>OZ252008.1:0-4553290 GCA_965246995.1 Vicinamibacterales bacterium | reverse complement strand
GCGAGCAGATTCTCATCGAGCTTCATAAGAAGATCATCGGCCAGGACGAGATCATCAACCAGACGCTGCTTACGCTTTTCGTCGGCGGCAACAGCCTGATCGTCGGCGTGCCGGGATTGGCGAAGACGCTGCTGATTCAGACGATGGCGCAGGTGCTGGATCTCAAGTTCGCGCGCATTCAGTTCACGCCCGACCTGATGCCGTCCGACATTACCGGCACCGACATCATTCAGGACGACCCGGAGACCGGCGGGCGTGCGATGGTCTTCGCGCCCGGCCCGGTCTTCACCAACATCCTGCTGGCGGACGAGATCAACCGGACCCCGCCGAAGACGCAGTCGGCGCTGCTCGAGGCCATGCAGGAACACCGCGTGACAGTGCAGGGCCGGACCTACCAGCTCGACGAGCCGTTCTACGTCTTTGCGACGCAGAACCCGATCGAGCTCGAGGGGACGTATCCGCTGCCGGAAGCGCAGCTCGACCGGTTCATGTTCCACATCGTGATCGAGCATCCACCCGAGCACGAGGAGATGGAAGTGGTCCGGACCACGACCATCACCAACAACCCGGAGTACAGGCACGCGGTGAGCGGGGCCGACCTCGTCGCGTTCCAGGAGCTGGTCCGGAAGGTGCCGGTCTCCGAGCCGGTGATGCGCTACGCGCTCAACCTGGTTCGCACCAGCCGGCTGAAGGACGACAGCGGGCCGGAGTTCGTCACGAAGTGGGTCCAGTACGGCGCCAGCGTTCGCGCCGCGCAGTACCTGATCCTGGGCGGCAAGGCGCGGGCGCTGACGCAGGGGCGCTACCACGTCAACTTCGACGACATCCGCGCGCTCGCCCCTCCGGTGCTCCGGCACCGTCTGCTCCTCAACTTCCATGCGGAGTCGGAGGGGATCACGTCGGATCAGATCGTCGATCAGCTCCTCGAGGCGGTGCCCACGCCAGCGTCGCGGATGTAGCAGCCGGCCGCGCGACCCGGGCAGACACCCGTTAGAGGAAGAGGACTAGAGGACAAGGAAGCAGCGCGTGCCGACCACGACCAGCCCGATCAGTCCTGGCGCCCGGTTCGTCGATCCGCAGGTGCTCGCCCGGATTGGCAACCTGAAACTACTGGCGCGCAACGTGGTGGACGGCTTCATCAACGGTCTGCACAAGGCCCCGTACCTCGGCGTGTCGGTCGACTTCGCCGAGCACCGGGGCTACATGCCGGGTGACGATATCCGCTTCATCGACTGGCGGGTGTTCGCCCGGACCGACCGCTTTTACGTGAAGCAGTTCGACGCGGATACCAACGCCAACTTCTCGGTGCTGTTCGACGTCTCGAAGTCGATGAGCTTCTCGAGCGGCGGGATCTCGAAGCTGGACTACGGACGCTACCTGGCCGCCTGCCTCACCTACTTCGCGACGACCCAGCGGGATCGTGTCGGTATCGTCACGTTCGACGACGACATCGTCACCCGGGTCCCGCCGTCGGCGAAGCATCTCGACATCGTGCTCCACACGCTCGACCGGATCGAGGCGGGCAACCCCGGCTCGTTCGTGAAGCCGCTGTTCCGCGCGACCGAGTTCTTCAAGCGCCGCGGCATCCTGCTGGTGATCTCGGACTTCTATGAAGAGCCGGATGCAATCGTGAACTCGCTGAAGCCGCTCAGCTATGGCGGCAAAGACCTGATGATCTTTCATGTGCTCGACCCGGCGGAGGTGAACTTCCCGTACGACGATGCCACGAACTTCAAGGACATCGAGACGGGGCGCCGCATGCCGGTGGTGCCGGAGAAGCTGCGCGAGCAGTATCGTGCGCTGGTGCAGGAGCACATCACCACGCTGTCGAAGCTCTGTGCCGAAAACCGGATCGACTACGCCTTCTTCGACACATCACAGCCGATGGATCATGGGCTGTTCAGGTTCCTCGCGATGCGCGAGAAGCTGAACCGCGTGCGCTGACGCGGACGAGGGGTGGACTGAATGGGCTTGCTGGCGCCGTTGTTCCTGCTCGGGGCGGTGATGATCGCCGTTCCGATCATCATCCACATGATTCAACGCGAACGGAAGGAGGAGGTGGAGTTCCCCTCCCTGATGTTCGTCAAGAAGATTCCGTTCCATTCGTTCCGGCGCCAACGGGTCCGCAACTGGTTCCTGCTGCTGCTTCGGTGCGCGGCGTTGCTGCTGCTCCTGTTCGCTTTCACGCGTCCCTTCTTCCGTGCCGCGGCGTTGGCTGCCGTCACCGATGGCGCACGCGAGGTCGTGGTGCTGGTCGACCGTTCGTGGAGCATGGGCTTCGGGGATCGGTGGGCATCTGCACAGGCCGCGGCGACGGACGTGCTGGACGATCTGGCGGCGGATGATCAGGCGACCGTCATCCTGTTCGACAGCGGCGCGGAATCGGGCCCCCGCTCCACCATCGACCGGGCGAGCCTGCGCAGCCTCGTGACGAATGCCGACATTGGATCGGGCGTCACCCGCTACGGGCCGGCGCTGAAGCTGGCCGAGGGGATCTTCGAAGCTTCGGATTTGCCGCGCCTGGAAGCAGTGCTGATCAGTGACTTCCAGCGGAGCGGCGTCGAGAGCGCCTCCGGTGTCCGCTTCCCGACGGGGACGGTGCTGACGCCGATCCAGGTGGGGGGCGACGAGGTGGATGTCACGAACGTCAGCGTCGCCGGGGTCCTGTTTCAGCGGGAGTACTTTTCCGGCCGCGAGCGAATTCAGGTGGCAGCACGGTTGACGAACCGGAACTCCACGCCGGTGAGCGGTCTGGATGTGATGCTCGAAGTGGAAGGCCGGGAGGTGGAATCGCTATCCGCCGACTTGCCGGAAAGCGGATCCGTGACGGTCGACTTCGCCCCGGTCACGTTGGGTGACGAGCCGATGAATGGCGCAGTCCGCATCGCGGCCGACGCCCTGCCGGCAGACGATGTCTTCTGGTTCGTCGTCTCGCCCGGCCAGGTGGTGACCGTGCTCCTGGTGGAGAACGGCCGTGCCGGCGACGATTCGAACCTCTTCCTGACCCGCGCGCTCGGCATCGGATCCGAACCGGCGTTCGATGTCCAGACCGTCAACATCGACGCGCTTACGGCATCCGACCTGGCGGACAGGGAGGTGGTGATCCTGAACGATGCGCGGCCGCCAACGGGCGCGCCCGGCACCGCGCTCAGGACGTTCGTCGAAGACGGAGGCGGGCTGTTCATCGTCTCGGGCGAGCGGAGCGCGTGGCCCTCCGGCGCCCCCGACCTGCTTCCGGGGGCGCTCGGTCCCCCCGCGGACCGTGACGGCCGCGGCGGCTCCCTCGGCTTCGTCGACTACACCCATCCGGTCTTCGAGGTGTTCGGCGCGCCCCGTAGCGGCGACGTGACGACGACCCGGTTCTTCCGGTTCCGCCCGGTCGAGCCGACCGGGGACGCGACCGTGCTGGCGCGGTTCGACGATGGCAACCCGGCGCTGATAGAGCGGCGTATCGGCAACGGCGCGGCGCTGCTCTGGGCGTCGACCATCGACACCTTCTGGAACGATTTCGCGAAGAAGCCGGTCTATCTGCCGTGGGTGCACCGGGTGGTCGAGTATCTGGCGTCCTATTCGCCGCCGACCCCCTGGTTCTCTTCCGGTCAGGTGCTGAATCTTGCGGAGCAGGATGTCTCGCTCGGCGACGGCGGGGCGGGGGCCGCGGACTACATCGTGATATCCCCCACCGGCCAGCGGATGCCAGTCGATGTCGGCGGGCGGGCCGGCTACATCGACCTGACCGAGCAGGGCCTCTACGAGGTGCACGACGGGAACTCGCCGGACGCAGTTCCGCTCTCGCTGGCCGTGAACGTCGACCTGGCGGAGTCGGACCTCACCCCGGTCGATCCGGAGGAGCTGGCGAGCATGGTGACGGGACGCGCGGGCGGAACCCGGGAGGATGGCGCGGCGGGGCCGGAACGGGTCATACCGGCGGAGGACCTGGAGCGGCAGCAGTCCGTCTGGTGGTATCTGCTGCTCGCGGCCGCACTGCTGTTTCTGAGCGAGACACTGGTCTCGAACCGGCTCTCCCGGACACAGTTGAGCGCGGAGTAGGCGCGCCCCCCTGGCGCGCGGGCGCGGCCGGCGCGGCTCCTGGACAAAACGGGAGTAAGATGAACTTTCTCCGGGTCTACAGGTTCGGAGGGACGGACGACGGGGTGGGAACGGAAGGCGGAGACGATGCTGAACGAGCCACTGCTGACCGGCGAACGGGACGAGATCCTGCGTGCGATCCGCCATGTCCGGAACCGCTGGCGTCTTCGTGTTGCGCTTCGGAGCGTTGCGGTGCTCGTGGCGGCCGCGCTCGGCACGCTGCTGGCGTCGTCGTACGGCCTGGAGGTGATGAAGTTCTCGCCGGGCGCCATCATCGGCTTCCGGATCGTCACCTATCTCGCGCTGCTGGCCGCCGGCTGGTGGTTCTTCATCCGTCCGATCTCGCGCCGTGTCTCCGACGAACAGGTGGCGCTCTACCTCGAGGAGAACGAGCCGTCCCTGCAGGCGGCGGTACTGAGCGCGGTCGAAGAGGCTCGCAAGGGAAAACGGGAGCGCGCCGCGGATCACTCGCCTGAACTGGTCCAAGGGCTGATTGAATCCGCAGTCGAGCGAATCCGCGACGTCGACATGGGACGTACCGTCGAGCAACAGCAGTTGCAGCGGTCATCCGGCCTGCTGATCGCCGCCGGTCTGGCTGCGGTCCTGCTGTTCGTCTTCGGTCCCGCCTACCTGCGCCACGGGCTGTCCGCGCTCCTCACCCCGATGGCGGACGTCGAGGCATCCAGCCCGTACCAGATCGAGGTGCTGCCGGGTGACGCCACCGTCGCGCGCGGGGCCGATCAGACCATCACCGCGCGCCTGGTCGGGTTCGAGGCGGAAGAAGTCAATCTTCTGATGCGTACCGCCGGGGCGGGCGATACGTTCGAGCGCCTGCCGCTGATTCCGTTGGAGGACGACGCGGGCGAGATGGTTGCCGGGACGTACGAAGTCCTGCTGTTCGATCTCCAGGACGCGGTGGACTACCTGGTCGAATCGACCGGCGTCGAGTCGTCCACCTACACGCTCGACGTTATCGAGTTGCCGTACGTCGAGCGGCTTGAACTGGAGTACCACTTCCCCTCCTACACCGGCCTGGAGCCGCGCCTCGTGGAGCAGGGGGGCGACATAGCCGTCCTGGAGGGAACCGAGGTGCGCCTGCGCGCCATCCCGACGATGGGGACAACCGGCGGCCTGCTGACCTTCGATGACGACGACGCGAAGACGATCGACCTGACCGTCGCGGAGGATGGCTCGCTCACGGGCAGCTTCCTGGTCGAGGAGGAAGGCTTCTACCGGATCGACCTGGCCGCGCCGGCCGGGGACCTGGTCGCCGCGTCGCCGCAGTACACGATCGACGTGCTGACCGATCAGCCCCCCTCCGCCATGTTCATCCGTCCGGGCCGCGATACCACCGCGACCGCGATCGAGGAGGTATTCATCGAGGCCCGCGCCGATGATGATTTCGGCCTCCACTCGCTCGACCTGGTCTACTCGGTGAACGGGGTAGCGGAGGAGTCGGTCAACCTGTTCAACAGCGGGGGCGCCGGCGACAACGCGCTGAAGGAAGTTTCCGCCGGTCACACCTTCTTCCTGGAAGAGCTCGAACTCGAGCCGGGTGACTTCCTGAGCTACTACGCGCGGGCGACCGACCGGAACCTGCTGCAGGAGAACGACGACGTCAAGTCGGACCTGTACTTCATTCAGATCCGTCGTTACAGCACCGACTTCCGCCAGCAGCAGTCGCAGGGCGGCGGCGGCGGCATGGGGGGCGGCGACGCCGATGCGCGCGAGTTGTCGAAGGCGCAGCGGGAGATCATTTCCGCCACGTTCAACCTGATCCGCGACCGGGAGGGGTACAGCGACGAGGAATTCCAGGAGAACGTCGTCTTCCTGACCCTGGCGCAGGGACGGCTGCGCGAGCAGGTGGAGACGCTCATCCGCCGGATGAACAGCCGCGTCATGCCGGCCGACCCGGCCTTCCGCACCATTCAGGAGCTCCTTCCGCAGGCGGCCGAAGCAATGGGCGAGGCGGAGAACGAGCTGCAGGAGCAGGATGCCGACGCCGCGCTGCCGCACGAGCAGCGTTCGCTGCAGTTCCTGCAGCGCGCCGAGGAAGCGTACGAAGAGGTGATGGTCACCATGGGTGGCGGTGGAGGTGGCGGCGGCGGCGGTAACGCGCAGGCTGCCGAGGATCTCGCCGACCTGTTCGAGCTCGAGCTCGACAAGATGCGCAACCAGTACGAGACATTGCAGCGCGGCCAGCAGCAGCAGGCGGACGAAACCATCGACGAGTTGATGGAGCGGCTCCGGGAGCTTGCTCGCCGGCAGGAGCGCGAAACGGAGCGTCAGCGCCGCCGCGCCCGCGGACAGCAATCGACGCAGGGTGGCGGCGGCGGCCAGCGCGCGTTGGCCGAGGAGGCGGAGGAAGCGGCGCGGCGGCTTGAGCGGCTCGCTCGCGAGCAGAACTCGCCGCAGATGATGGTCGCTGCGCGACGACTCCAGGAAGCGGCCGACGCGATGCGGCGGGCCGCCGCCAACGATGACAACCTCGGCTTCAGCGAAGCCGGCACGGCGCTCGACCGCCTCCGCGAGGTTGAGGAGCGGCTGGGGTCCGAGCAGCGCGGCCGCCTGGAGCGGGACATCCAGGAGCAGTTGCAGCGCGCCAACCGCTTGGCCGATCAGCAGCGCGAGATGGCGGGGGAGGTGGCGGAGTTCCCCGGTCTCCCGGACGAGGACAGGGCGGATGCGCTCCGCGGGATGCTGGAAGAGAAGACGGGTATGGAGCAGGAGGTGGCGGACCTGGAACGGTCGATCGACTCTACCTCTGCCGAGTTCCGCCGCGAGGAGCGGGATGCGTCACGCGAGCTGCAGGAAGCGGCGGCGAGCATCCGCGACAACAAGCTGAAGGAGAAGATCCGGTACTCGCGCGGCCTGGTCCGGAGCCGTCCGGGCGAGACCGCGAATGCGTTCGAGTCGGAGATCGGCGGCGACATCGAGGAGCTGGCGGAGTTGCTGGCAGAGGCCGCTTCGTCGGTCGGCCGCTCCGAGGGTGATCGGATGACGCAGGCGCTGGAGCAGACCCGCGACCTGATGCGGAGCCTGGAGTCGCTCGACCACCGGATGTGGCAGGAAGGCCAGCAGTCGGAAGACGGCGAGCAGGCGATGCAGCCCGGCGAGGGCCAGGAAGGTCAGCAGGGCGAACAGGCAGGCCAGCAGGGCCAGCAGGGTGGCCAGCCGGGCCAGGGTGACAACCCGAGCCAGCAGGCGGGCGGTGCCGATGGTCAGCCCGGCGGCGGGAACACCAACGGCGGTGCCTGGGGCGGCTACGGCTGGGGCGACCGCCGGCCGGGTTCGACGGTCTGGGAGCCGGGCGACGTTCGCCAGTGGAGCCGCGAGTACACGCAGCGTGCCGGCGAAGCGGAGAACTTGCGCCGACTGCTGGACTCGGAACAGTTCGAGGTGGGCGATCTGGACCAGATCATCCAGCGGATGCGCGACCTGGACGACCTGCGCCGCTACCAGGATCCCGAAACCATCGCGAAGCTGCAGGCGTTCGTCCTCGAAGAACTGAAGCGCTTCGAGTACCGCCTCCGCCGCGAGATCACCGAGGAGAACGAGGAACTCTTCCTCGCGGGTAACGAGGAAATGCCGGACGCCTTCCGCGACCTCGTCGAGGAGTACTTCCGCTCTCTGTCGCAGAATCAGTAGCTCGCTAGCGGCCCGGGTTTCGCCGCGCGCAGCTAGCCGCTTGCGCCAGTCATCCCGTCATTCCCCACCAGAAGGCGGATGGACCCGTTTCGGGTCTTCAGGCGGAGATTGCGCCCTCCGTCGCCGATCCGGCCTGCGAGATGACGGCGTTCGTCGATATCGGCGTCGACCGCCAGGTCGGTATGGATGGAGCCGCGCCGGGTGTGCATCGATACATCGGCGTTGACCGTCTCCGGCACATGGAGGGTCAGGCTGCCGTTGCGCGTTTCGAACGTGGCGTCGCCCGTCCAGTCGGCCTTGCGGAGGGTGGCACGGACGCTGCCGTTGCGCGAATGGGCGCGAGCATAGCCGCCGGCCTCTACCTGGACGCGACCGTTGCGCGTCTGGACGTCGACGCTGCCGTCGGCAATCACCGTGATCCCTCCGTTGCGGGTCACGACCTCCACATTGCCACCGAGGCCGTTCGCGTCAACGTGGCCGTTCCGGTTTCGAGCCACGAAGTCAACGTCGTCCGGGACGGCAACCGAGAAGTCGATCCGCCGCGACCCTCCCCACCACGACCACCAGCCGCGCTCCGGATAGACCGTCTCGATCGTGACGCCGCCAGCGTGTTCGGTCACCTCGATCCGGATCTCGTCCGCGTTGTAGCCGTGCCTTACGCCGCGTACTTCCACGTTGCCATCCGTCGACGGCCCGGCCGTAATCCGGCCGTTCCGCCCGATGATTTCCACCTGCTGTCCTGGAGTGAGCTTGCCCTCCCATGCGAAAGGCTCCGCGGAGGCCGCCTCCTGTGCACTGACGGCCGGTATCACGACCGTCGCCCCGGAACAGCCGGCCGCGACGGCCGCGACGAAACCGACGAAGATAGCTCTGGAGATCCACGGCATCGCTCTTCCCTCCTCCGGCGCCACCAATGTTTTCTTGGACGAGCGAGCGCGCGCGAAGGTTCCTTGCTCGATGCTGGATGCTGACTTGACTATCATCACGGGGAGGGGGAATGCAGCCATTGCAGCGCATCATCACCGCCTGTTTGTTCGCCGCCTTCGTTGTCGGGTGCGGGCAACCGCCCGGGAGCGACACCGACTCTGAACCTTCCGCGGCCGAGCCGCACCGGCATCTGCTGATAGTCCTGGACGGACTCCGGCCGGACTACGTCACGCCGGAGGCGATGCCCAATCTGTACGCACTCGGGCAACGGGGCGCCGTCTTCATCGATCACCATGCCGTCTATCCGACGGTGACGCGGGTCAATGCGTCGTCGATCTCGACCGGCGCATATCCCGAGACGCATGGGCTGATGGGAAACGCGATCTTCTTTCCGGACGTCGATCCGACGCGGTTTCTCAGCACGTCCTTGCGCGACAACCTGCTGCAGGTCGAAGAGGCCGAAGGGGACCGGCTGCTGACGGCGCCGACGCTGGGGGAGATCCTGCAGGAGTCGGGCGAGCGGCTGCTGGTGGCGAGCGCCGGGTCGAGCGGTTCGTCCTTCCTGCTGAACCACACGGTGGCGGGCGGCGGGGTCATTCACTACGAATACGTCCTGCCCGAGTCGCTGGGCACGCGTGTGGCGGAAGAGCTCGGACCGCCACCGACGCTCGAGTCGCCCAGCGGCGAACGGAACCGGTACATCGTCGACGCGTTCCTCGAGGTGGGGCTGGATGCGGTTGATCCGGCGGTTACCTTCATGTGGCTGACCGACCCCGACACGACCGCCCATGTGCAGGGCGTCGGACATCCGACGTCGATGGAGTCGATCCGCGCCGTGGACGCTGAGCTGGGCCGGCTGCAAGACGCGCTGGAGGCGTCCGGGCAGCTCGACGACTTCAACATCTGGGTGACGTCGGACCATGGGTTCTCGACGCACACCGGCTACGTTGACCTTCAGGCGTTGCTGGAGCCGTTCTCAGGGACGCTGGCGGACGGATCGCCCAGCATCGTTGCCGGGGCGGACGCGATCTACGTCCGCGACGGAGACGCCGGGAAAGTATCGGCGATTGTCGAGGCGCTGCAGGCCTCGGAGCAGGTCGGGGCAATCTTCACGCGCGGCGGGCAGGTGCCGGGAACGCTGTCGTTCGAAGTCGCACGGTGGGACCATCCACGCGCGGCCGACATCCTCTTCTCGCCCGCCTGGACCGATGGCGAGAACGAGTTCGGCTATCGCGGAACCGCGGCGTCGTACGGCACCGCCGGCCATGGCAGCAGCAGCCCGTTCGACATACACAACACGCTTGTCGCAGCCGGTCCCGATGTAGCGTCGGGCGTGGAGGTGACGCTTCCTTCATCCAACGTCGACTTCGCGCCGACGTTCCTCGCCCTGCTCGGGTTGGAAGCGGCGCCGACGATGGAGGGACGGCCGCTGGCCGAGGCGTTTCGCGACGGACCTGGCGCGACAGAGGAACCGCAGTCGGAGGAGGTCGCGGCGGAGACCGCCGACGGGAGTTACCGCGTAACCGCGCGGACGTCGGTGGTCAACGGCCGCCGCTATCTCGACAGCGCGACAGGGGAACGCTGAGACGTCGAGACTTCGGGCGTGTGCGGCGCCTCGAGCGGCAGATCTTCGCGCGCGGGCAGGTCGCCACGCGATGGGGCCGCGAAGTACGCATGCCAGTCCTTGCCTCGCGGACGCAGCCGAACGGCTTGGCGCCCGTTCCACAACACTTTCGCGATGCCGCGATACTCCGGCCCTGACTTCATAGCTGCAGTCCCCGCATGCAATATCTCATGGTATGCCACGTGCAGCGAAGAGGTTGCATCCGACGGACACGGCTGCGCTATGATGCGGGGACGTCACGGAGGACCCCACATGCGCTGGAGGCTGGCGGCTGCGTTGGGACTCGCGGCGATCGCGCTCGCGGTCGTCGGTGGGCCGGACGCCCTCGCGCAACGCAGTTGGCGGGGCGGCTCGTACAGGATGCCGCCGAAGTTCCCGGCTGCCTCACCCACGCACCGCGGGTTCACCTTCTCGCGCGTCCAGTACGACAGCGATCGCCGTGAGCCTGGCGGACAGGGCTGGCACACGGATTACCCGTTCGCCGATCAGAACCTGATGATCCGGCTGTCGGAAATGACGACGACGCCTGTCGGTTTCGATCAGCGCGACGAACCGGACCACGTTGTGGTCCGGCTGACGGACGACGAGCTGTTCAATTACCCGTTCATCTTCATGTCGGACGTCGGCACGATAGTTCTGAGCGAACTCGAGACGGAACGCCTGCGGCAGTATCTGCTGAAAGGCGGCTTCCTCTGGGTGGACGACTTCTGGGGGCCGTACGCCTGGGAGCAATGGCTCGGCGAGATTGGCAAGGTGCTGCCGCCCGGCAGCCACCCGATCTTCGACATACCGAACGACCACCCGATCCTTAGCGTGCAGTACCACGTGGACGAGATTCCGCAGATTCCCTCTATTCAGCACTGGCGCCGGAGCGGCGGGGCAACGACTTCGGAGCGCGGCATGCGGAGTGACGAGGTGCATTTCCGGGGCATCGCCGACACCGACGGCCGGCTGATGGTGCTGATGAGCCACAACACGGACATCGCCGACGGCTGGGAGCGGGAGGGGGAGGACTATGAGTTCTTCTACCGCTTCTCGGTCAAGGCATATGCGGTTGGGATCAACACCGTCGTCCACGCGATGACGAACTGACGACGGGCGGACGCGCTGCCTGACACGCCGCTTCTCGGGACGCTCGAAATCGACCCGCCTGGTCCGGCTGGCGCGTCCATCATCTGGATGCATGGGCTCGGGGCGGACGCGCGCGACTTCTACGAGATCCCGCCGGAGCTGGGACTGCCGCCGGAACTCAACATCCGCTACGTATTTCCGAACGCGCCGCGCATGCCGGTGACCATCAATCAGGGGTGGGTGATGCCGGCGTGGTACGACGTCCGGGGCTTCGGGGCGCGGGACCAGGACGAGACGGGGATCCGGGCGTCGGCGGAGCGGCTACGCCAGTTGATCTCGCGCGAGGTGGAGCGCGGCGTGCCGGAGCGGCGTATCGTGCTGGCAGGGTTCTCGCAAGGGGGTGCGATGGCGCTCTTCACCGGTTTGCGGCATCCGGCGGCGCTGGCCGGGGTCATGTGTCTGTCGGGGTACATGGTGCTGCACGAGACACTCGAGGCGGAGGCGTCGGAGGCGAACCGGGGCGTGCCGGTCTTTCAGGGGCACGGGACGGAAGACCCGATGGTGGGAGTGGGGCTGGCGCAGGGGACGCGGGACCTGTTGACCGGGAGCGGGTACCAGGTGGACTACCGCGAGTACCCGATGGCGCACACCCTCTGCATGCAGGAGGTTCGGGATGTCGGATTGTGGTTGACGCGCGTACTGGCGTAGCAGCAGGAACTCGGTACAGGAAAGGGATGTCTCATGAGCACCCAAGACGTCGATTCAGCCTCCAGTCCGTCTTCAACCGGACCTGCACCCGGCGTGCCGACCGGTGCGCCGGCCGGCGCGGCTGCCGGCTTCGGGGCCCGGGTCGGTCGCGTCTTCTCGTTTGACACGAGCGTCTACGAGGAAGTTGCCGCCGCGCCCGACACGCTGCAGGCGGTTGCCGTCATCGCCATCGCTTCGATGCTCAGCGGCAGTCTGACGACGCTCTTTCTCTTCTTTGTCATCGTGCCGGGGGCTCTCTTCTTCGTCGCGGTTCACGCGTTCCTGGTGATGATTGTCGCGCGGCTGTTCGGTAGTCGCGTCGCCTCCTTCGGGGAGTGGTATCGAGCGCTGGGCTTCGCCCAGGCGCCGCTCGCGATCGGTCTCATACCGCTTCTGGGGTGGCTCGTCGCGCCCGTCTACTGCGCGGCGGCCCAGGTCGGGGCCATTTCTCGCGTCGCTCGGATGCCGGTTGGCTTCGCCCTCCTGACGTTGCTGCTGGCCTGGTTGCCGTTCCTTCTGCTCGGGGGCCTGCTGATACTCCTGGGCGTTGCCAGCATCCTCGGCCTCGTGGGCGCCGCGTCCATGGCGGCGTAGCATCGCGTATGGGACGCCGGCGCACCAACGCGCGTCTACGCGCGGAAGTAGGGCTTGAGCCCTTCCAGGCGGTAGTCGATCTCGGCCATCTGATCCGGCGTGAAGCTGTAGTCACCGCGGCGTGACTGCATCGTCTTGAAGATGCCACGCTTCTTCAGGACGTAGAGGCGGACGCCGGGGATTGATCGATCGAGGTTCAACATCAGCAGCAGCTTGCTGAACAGATCGCGCAGTTCATCGTCCTTGCCGGCTTCGTGCAGTTCCCAGAGACGGGCGTAGATGTCGGCGTACATCACGCCGCCGGTCATCACGCCGTCCATGCCGAGCCGCATTTCGTAGAGCCACTGCCGGCCGAAGGCGGCGCCGAAGATCGCCTTGACGGGGTCGGGGCGGTGCTGCTTCAGCGCGAGCATCCGCTCGTGGACCGGCTCGCGCTCTTCCTTCACGTAGGCGAGATTCGGGAACTCCCGGGCCATGTCGACCATGAACTCGACGGTCGGGACGACATCCGGGGCGCCGCCGCTGGTCTGGAAGAAGATGGGACGATCGGTGACGTCGCACAACGCGGCGTAGTAGTCACGGAACTCCTGGAGGGTTGTCGCCTCGGTCGGCGGGATGGCGATCATGCCATCAGGATCGAGAGCTTCGGCGTGGCGGGCGTACTCCAGCATGCCCTTCGTGTCGTCCCCCTGCACGCCGAAGACGAGTGCCGGCCGCTTGCCCTTCGCGGCCTGGGCGAGCACGTCGAAGCCGCGCAGCCGTTCCTGTTTCGAGAGGTGTCTCTGCTCGCTTGAGTTCTGCGGCCAGACCAGGCCGTGAATGCCGCACCGGTCACAGAAGTCCACCTGGTGGCCGAGATCTTCGTAGTCCACCGCGTTGGCGTCGGTGTAGGGGGTGCTCAGAATCATGAACGCCCCCCGCATCGGCTTCGCCTCCGCTGCCCGCAACGGAAGGGAGGGCAGCAGCGCCGCGGCGCCGGTCGCGGCACCGACCGTGGTCAACCATTCACGACGGCTGTAGTAGTGCGCACTCCGCATGGTGTCCCCCGCTCTCGCTCCGGGTTTTCAGACTATCACCAGCCAACGAACAAGCCCGCGCGGGACTGCGTGAACGCCCGCGCGTGGTCGACGGAGGCCACAAAGCCGAATCGTCTCCCGATCCGCACGCCAGCGCCGACGGTCGCATTGATGTCCGGCTCTACCGCCGGACCACTCACCGGCGTGCTGGTGCCGAACCGGAGAAGGACGCGCGCTACGTCCAGACGGATCACCGGTATCGCAATGCCGGCCTGGATGGCCCAGACGTCCGCATCGTGGCTCAGATACCCGTACGGCTCCATACCCCAGACCTCGACCGCCACGCCACCGAACCCGCCGATGAAGGCGGCCTCGTCGGCGGCGAAGCGCATCGCGCCCCCGACCACGACGCCATCCGCCGCCGCGGTGGTCGGCGCGGCGAGCGCCAGCAGGAACATCGCTATCGCAAGAGTTCGAGAGGTCATTTCGGCAATCGGTGCAGCATTGATGCCCTAGGAGCCCGTGGTGAAACCCAGCGTAGCACCGAGAGCGGTGAGGCGCCCGGCTGACAAGGCGCGACGAGGGAGCATATTGGCCATATTCGACGGAGGAGCAACGCCGTTCAGGCGGGATGCATCGCCGCTCGAATGTAGCGGGGCTTTCACCACGGGCTCCTATGGTGCCACAAGTAGTGGTCCGAGCCTCGCATCGACGCCGATCCCGCAAGATGCGTTAGGCTGAACGTCTCGACGCTCGGGGGACAACATGGCCGGATCGCGACGAATCGCGGGGATCGCCGGTGCGGCGCTGATGGCGGCCTGTGCCGTCGGGGAAACCGGAACCGATCGAGGCATCGAGGTGCCGCCGCCGCCACCGACCGACGTGCGCGAAGTAGTCGACACGCTGCATGGCGTGGACATTTCCGACCCGTACCGTTGGCTCGAGGATCAGGAAGCGCCCGAGACCCGCGCCTGGATCGACGCGCAGAACGCCCACACGGACGGTGTGCTGGGCGGCCTTCCCGGCCGGGACGAGCTGCGCGCCCGGGCGGCGGCGGTTCTGGAGCGCGACGCCGCGGGGCTCCCGAACGAGCGGGGCGGCCGCTACTTCTTCAGCCACCGCCGAGCTGATCAGGACCTGGCGATCCTCTACTGGCGCGACGGGGCGGAGGGCGCGGATCAGGTGCTGATCGATCCGCACCCGATGAGCCCGGACCACACGACGACGGTTGATCTCCGGGATCTGTCGGACGACGGGACGGTCGCGGTGTACGCGGTACGCGAAGGGGGCGTCGACGAGGTGGCGATCCGCGTCCGCAACGTCGACACCGGGGAGGATCTGCCGGATGTGCTGCCGCCGGCGCGCTACGGATCGGTGTTGCTGGCCGCCGACGGGAGCGGCCTGTACTACGAGCAGTACGGCAACGTGACGCCCCGCGTCATCTTCCACGCGTTCGGTTCGGCGATTTCGGAGGATGTGCAGCTCTTCGGCGAGGGGTATGAGCGGCATCAGATTCCGTCGACGGTGATCTCCGACGACGGCCGCTGGATGGCGGTGCACATGATCGAAGGATCGTCCGGGCCGACGGAGATCCACATCAAGGACCTCGAGAACGACACGCCGTTCGTTACCGCCATTGCCGACGGCGTCTCGGAGTCATGGGGCGAATTCGCGGGTGAGCGGTTCGTCATCGTCACCAACCTGGACGCGCCGAACAAGCGGGTGGTGGTGGCCGACCCGGCGAGCCCGGGTGTCGATCAGTGGCGCGAGGTGATCCCGGAACGGGACGGCGTTGTGGTCGAGGGCGCGCGTCCGCTCGGCGGGAAACTCGCGGTGTTGTACCTGCAGGACGTCCAGCTGCGGGTTGCGATCCACGAGATGGACGGGACGCACGTCCGCGATCTCGCCTTCGACACGGTCGGCTCCGTTGGCGGCGGCTCCGGCCGCTGGAAGAGCGACGAAACGTTCTTCACGTTCGAAACATTCCATGTCCCCCGCACCATCTACCGGTACGACATCGCAACCGGCGAGCGTTCCGTCTGGGCGGCGGCGGAAACCCCCGTCGACCCGGCCGCCTACGCAGTGACGCAGGAGTGGTTCAACTCGAAGGACGGGACCGAGGTCCCGATCTTCGTCGTCGCCCCGCCCGGCGTCGCGCGGGACGGCGCGAACCCGACGCTCCTGGCCGGCTACGGCGGCTTCAACAACGCTCAGACACCCCGGTTCTCGGCGCTCGCAACGACCTGGCTCGAATCGGGCGGCGTCTTCGCCCTCGCCAACATCCGGGGCGGCAGCGAGTTCGGCGAGGCTTGGCACGAGGCGGGGACGCTCGGCAACAAGCAGAACGTCTTTGACGATTTCATCGCCGCGGGCGAGCACCTGATCGCCGAAGGCTATACGAGCAGTCAGCACCTCGCGATCCGGGGCGGCAGCAACGGCGGCCTGCTGGTGGGCGCGGTCGCGAACCAGCGCCCCGACCTGTTCGGCGCCGTCGTCTGCGTCTATCCGCTGTTGGACATGGTGCGCTACCACCAGTTCCTGGTCGCCAGCTTCTGGGTGCCCGAATACGGCTCGAGCGACGACCCGGAACAGTTCGAATGGCTGCGGGCGTACTCGCCGTACCACAATGTGATCGACGGCGGCGACTATCCGGCGACGCTGTACCTGTCGGGCGACGGCGATACGCGCGTCGCTCCACTGCACGCGCGGAAGATGGCGGCGCTGATGCAGGCGAAGAACGGGTCGAACAACCCGATTCTGCTCCGCTACCACACGCAGGCGGGCCACTCCGGGGGACAGCCGGTCAGCCAGCAGATCGACGAGATGGTCGACACGATCAGCTTCCTGCTCTGGCAGGTGGGACGGGAATAGACGCGGCATACGCGGCGGGGAGGATGGGATGACGGCGCGCGACACCCGGGTGTGGGTGGTGACAATGACAACGGTGGCTGCAATGGGAGCCTGCGGTGGTGGCGAGACGCCGGAGGAGGCGGACACTCCCGCGGCGTCCCCCATGATGATTGCCGACGGGATCTCGACCGACACGCTGATGGCGGCGACAGAGCGGCTAGCCTCCGACGAGTTCGAGGGGCGCGCGCCCGGATCACCGGGCGAGGAATTGACGCTCGCGTATCTGACGGAACAGTTCTCGTCGCTCGGCGCCGAGCCGGGCAACCCGGACGGTACCTGGGTGCAGGACGTCCCGCTGGTCGGGATCACGACGCAGCCGGGCGACACGCTGTCCGTCAGCGGCGGCGGCGAGACCCGGATGCTGGAGCCGTCGGTCGACTACGTTGCCGCAACGAAGCATGTGCTTGACGCCGTGGAGGTAAGCGACGCGGAGTTCGTCTTCGTCGGCTACGGCGCGCGGGCGCCGGAGTACGACTGGGACGATTTCGGTGACGCTGACCTGAGCGGCAAGATCCTCCTCTTTCTGGTGAACGACCCGCCGCTGGACGACATCTTCGGCGGCGACGCGATGACCTACTACGGCCGCTGGACCTACAAGCACGAGATCGCCGCCGAGCTGGGCGCGGCCGGGTCGCTGGTCATCCATGAGACCGGACCGGCCGGCTATCCCTGGGAAGTGGTCGGCAGTTCCCCCTTCTCCGAGGCGTTCGATCTGGTAGCCGCCGACGACAACCTGAGCCGCGCCACGTTCGAGGGATGGGTGCAGCGGGCGACTGCAGAGTCGCTCTTCGAGATGGCGGGCCTCGATTTCGAGGCGGCGAAGGCGCAGGCGGCGACGCGTGAGTTCGCGCCGGTCCCGCTCGGCATCACGGGCAGCCTGCGGATCCAGAACACGTTGCGGCGGATCGATTCGCAGAACTTCGTCGCAAGGCTCGTGGGCAGCGAGGCGCCGGATGAAGTGGTGATCTACACCGCGCACTGGGATCACCTCGGACGCGACGCGAGCCTGGAGGGAGACCAGATCTATAACGGCGCCGCGGACAACGCGACCGGGACGGCCGGGCTGATCGAGATCGCCCGGGCGTTCGCAGCGGCGCCCGAGCCCCCGCGGCGGACGGTGTTGTTCCTCGCGGTGACGGCGGAGGAACAGGGGCTGCTCGGTTCGCGCCACTATGGCGAGAACCCGCTCTACCCGGCTGCGCAGACCGTTGGCGCGATCAACATGGACGTGCTCAACCAGTGGGGGCGGACGAGCGACCTGACGATTGTCGGCTACGGCCAGTCGGAACTGGACGCTGTCGCGGCGGAGGTAGCCGCTCGTCTCAACCGCCGGCTCGTGCCGGATCCCGAGCCGGAAAAGGGGTTCTACTTCCGCTCCGATCACTTCTCGTTCGCCCGCGTCGGCATCCCGGCGTTCTACGGCGATCCCGGCATCGAGTACCTCGACAAGCCGTCCGGCTATGGCCTGGAGAAACGGAACGAATACACCGCGAACGACTACCACAAGGTGTCCGACGAGGTGAAGCCGGACTGGGATATGTCAGGGGCCGTCGAGGACCTGACGTTCATGTACGAAATGGGCGTCCGTCTGGCCAACACCGACATCTGGCCGGCATGGAGCGAGACCAGCGAGTTCCGGGCCATCCGTGAGGCGCAGCGGCCAAGATAGCAGCGGTCGAGATCAACTAGGGAAAGAAGACTTTCCTTAGCGGGTCATGCTATGCAAAGGCCAATAAATACAGCAGTTTGCGTGCGTTGCGAACGTGCAGGATGGGACAGTTGTCGTCGCTCACCGCACCAGTGGCGTCGTTTCCGCCAGTTCCAGGAAGCGGCAGAACGGGTTGGCCAGATGCATCTGCTCCGGGGTCCGGCAATCCGGGGCCAGGAGTGCGGGGCTGGCGACGATAGCCGCCACGCAGCGGGCGCGCGAGGTGGCGACGTTGAGGCGGTGCAGGCTGTACAGGAACTCCATGCCGCGCGGCGCCTCGTCGCCGGTTGAGGTCGCCATCGAGTAGATGACGACCGGCGCCTCCTGCCCCTGGAACTTGTCCACGGTTCCGACCCGCGCGCCGTCTGGGAGCCTCGCCCGCAAAGTGGCGACGTGCGCGTTGTAGGGCGCCACGATCAGGATGTCCTGCAGGGTCAGCGGTTTCTGCTCGCCCTCCTTGTCGACCCAGGCGGCGCTGGCGTCGAGCAGCTCGCGGATTAGTGCCGCGACGCGTTCGGCTTCCTCGTCCGATGCGTTCGTATTGCCGGCATGCTCCACCGCGATGAAGCGCAGGCCGTGTCCGGCCAGCGGCCCCGGTCCGACGACCGTCTGCCGGCTCAGCTCCGGACGGGTGCCGAGCCGTCCTTCGTAGAACTGCTCCGTCGTGAACGCGCAGACGTCCGGGCGCATCCGCCACGTCCGGTCGAGAAAGACGCCGCAGGACGGGTCGATGGTTGGCGACTCGCCGAGGAGGTGGCCGAGCGCCGAGACATCGGCTCCCGGCGGGTGGACCCCCTGGATCGGCTGATCGAGCTGGCGCGGATCGCCGAGCAGGACGACGCTACGCGCCGCCTGGCAGACGGCGAGGGTATTGGCCAGGCTCATCTGTCCGGCCTCGTCGATGACGAGCACGTCCACCGCGCCGGCCATCTCCTCTCGGGCCCATAGCCACGCGGTTCCGCCCGCGAGATTGGCTTCCCCCGTCGCGAGCGGCGCAGCCACGCCGTCGTTCGTGTTGGTCTGCACTATCCGTTCATCCGGGCATCCGTCGCCGTCGTTAGCCTTCTGGATCCCGCGCACATCGGCCGATGAGACCTCGGCCGCGCTGCAGACCGCGCCGAGCAGGTTGGAAATCACCTTGTGACTGTTGGCGGTAACGCCGACGCGCTTCCCGTCGGCCACCAGATCGAGAATCATCCGCGCGCCGGTGTAGGTCTTGCCGCTGCCGGGCGGTCCCTGCACCGGGAGGACCGAGTGGTCAAGCTGCCGGGCGATCCGGCGGACGGCGTCCAGCGGCGTCTCGCCGGGCGCGACGAGGCTCCGCCCGTCGGGTGACGATGCCCCCGCGCCGATTCGGGGCGGCTGGCGTCGGAGCAGATCGAACGGTGCGCGGCGCGCGCTGTTCGCCCCAAAGCCGCTGGAAGTGACCTCCTGCGCAAGCCGCAAGAGACTCTCCTGCAGCACTTTGCTCTTGATCACGTCCATCGGAACCACCGCCGCCGGATGAGGAACCGGTGAATTCCGGCCGCGCTTCAGATCGATCGTGCCGGCTGTTTCATCGACCGCGACCACCGTCCCGCACGATCCCCACTTGAATTCCTCGGATTCGGCCGTCTCCGGGTTCTTCGGCGAGTCTCCGACCTCGATCTCGTGCGACTGTTCCGGGAAACGATAGCGATGGACCACCGAGCGTTTCACCTGCTCGACTTCGCCCTCGTAGGTGAGACCACCGAGCGTCGTCCGGTTCTCGATCAACTCGCCTGGCGCCAGGCCGCAGCGGTGAAAGAACTCCCACCACGCGGATTTCTCTTCCCGCCGGTGGAACTCCAGGAGGTGCGCCAGTAGCCGCCGCGCCCGCTGCTCGTCGTCGAGGTCGTCGTCGTCCGCCGGCAGGCCGGCGACGAGCGCATCGAAGACGGCCTGGATCTCGGCTGCCGACTCCCGTTCCTGTTCACGTTTCTCTTCTCGGGTCGCCGGCCGCGGCACGGCTTCCCCGGTCTGGGCCTCGAGATCGCCCCGGCAACCCTCCAGCCATTCGGCGAGGCGCAGGGTCGAGAGGCAGTCGTCCCGGTTGTAGCCCTCGACCCGCGCAAGCAACGCGTCCGACAGGTCGGCCGCGTTCCCGGATTCCAGCCCCACTTCGAGCGCGATGAGCGACCGCGTCGCGTCGTTCAGTTCCACGTCGCGCCCGAAGCCGTAGAACGGCTCCAGCTTCTTGATCGAGTAGCTCTCGACCGAAGCGCGCAACCCCTGCCGCACCACGCGGTGGAGGTCAACGAACACGCGACCGCGCAGCAGCCGGTCCACCGCTTCCTCGCGCGTGACGTAACAGCTCATCAGCCGCTTGATGGCGGTCGTCTCGTAGGCGGCGTAGTGGTAGATGTGGAAGCCCGGATGCTCTTCCCAGCGTGCCATGACGGCGTCGATGAAGTGTTCGAACTCGCGTTTCTCGCTCTTCGGGTCGAACGCCCAGCGTCCTTCGTAATGGCCCTCCCGGTCCGCCACCCCGAACAGATACTCGAGGCCGCCCTCGCGCGCGAAGGCGTCGCCTTCCAGATCGAAGAAGAGGTCGCCGGCCGACGGTTCGGGGAGCGCAGCGAGGCCCTTGTCGAGTTCTACCGGCGTAATCAGCTCGTGGACGCGCCGGCGTTCGCGCCGCGCCTGATCCTGCACCCGGGCCTGTTCGCGAATCCTGCCCAAGGCCACCGGATTGACGCCATCGATCCCGGCATCCGTCCGTTGCAGCGCACCGAGGGCGGCCATCGTCGTCACGTCCTGTGCGACCAGGTGCCGCCGCTGCCCGCGGGTGATGCCGGCGACGAGCGAAAGGTGGTCATCGGCTCGGCGCCGTTCCACGCAGGACTGCTTCCAGTCGCAGATCGCGCAGTGATCGACCGGTTCCGGGTAGGTCTCCGGCGGCTCCGCGGCGTGCGCCTCGAAGCGGCGACGGACGGCGCGGTAGTATGCCGAGTACTCCACAACCCGGAAGCGGGCATCGACCCCGCCATCGCTCCCGCCGAGCGCAAGGTGCATCCGTTCGGGCTCGAGTCCCTGCAACTCCTTAAGCAGGTCCGAGTACAGGAGGAGCTGCAGCAGGGCGGTTCCCTTGGCTACCCGCGCCAGCTTCGCGTCTACCACCTCGTACGACCACTCGCCCAGTGCGCTCGGCACCTCCACCCGGAGCAGAAAATCGGGATAGCCGCTCCATTGACCGTCGTCGCTCTCCAGGCGCCCCTGGTAGATGACGTCGATCCCGCTCTCCATCGCTTCGCGCGTGCGCGCGGCTGCGCTCGCCGGG
This sequence comes from Vicinamibacterales bacterium, assembly GCA_965246995.1. Taxonomy (GTDB): domain Bacteria; phylum Acidobacteriota; class Vicinamibacteria; order Vicinamibacterales; family UBA8438; genus VXRJ01. Next base: position 4,531,658 of record OZ252008.1, on the reverse strand, counting down.
TCCCGGTGCGCGTACGGCGTGTCGGTAGCGGTGATGGTTGCCACGGTCCGACCGTCCGCCGCGTACTGCTCCCGAAGCTGCTGCTCGTGCTCGATTCCCCGCTGTTTCAGCACCTCGGCGCGCGGATCGTCGTACGGTGTCGGCGAGCCGATCTCCCCAAGCGCGTCGGCGCGGCGCAGGTTGGTCAGGTGGCCGCAGGACAGGTGATAGCTGAGGTCGGTGGCGGAGAACACGAGCCGGCCGTCGACGTAGCGCATGCGGCCAGACCGTAACACGTGGGGGTGTCAGTACGTGTCACTGCGAGGACAGGGTTGGCGAGGCTCATAAGCCCGGGCAGATTGATAGCGGTCACTCGAGCGCGGGGCAACTTCCCGCTGGGAACAGCGTATCGGTGGCATCGCCAGACGCAAACCAGCCGCCATCACGAACCACCTGTTCGTGGTCAATCGCGCAGTACTCGAAACGGTCGCCGGTCGCGCGCACATAGACGAAATGGTTGAACCTGCCGCGGTCGCTTCGCGGCGTGGTGTGGTCATCAGGTTCGAACGCGTCGGGCCTCCGGCTGCCCCCGCCAGTCACGATGTAACGCACCCCCCGTTGTGGCCGCAGGCGGGCGTACAGGTGCTGATGACCTTGAAAAACCATGTCGACGCCAGCACGGACCAGTAACGGCTCGAGTTGCACCCTTAACTGCGAATCAGTACCGCGCCGTCCGAAGATCCAGAACCGACGGCGGTCGGGCGAGTAGATTGGATGGTGCATGGCAATCACTTGCCAGCGAGCGGTGGACGCCGAGAGCCCAGCGTCGAGCCACGCGAGTTGCGCGTCGTCGGCCCCAGCATCGATCCGGACCTGATCCTCGCCCAGCGTGTTGGAGTCGAGGACGAACACGTCGACCAGTGGTTCCGCGCCTCCAGGAATCGTGACCGTGTAATATCGGGCACCGTCGGCGTAGCCGAACTCCGGCGTGGCCAGGTGATCGGCCGCCCAGCACTCCCGGCCCGCCAGGTAGGCGGACGCATCACGGGGCACCGGCCGCCTCGCCGTCCCCTTGCACTTCCGAACGTCGTGGTTGCCGAGCGCGGCGTGGACGGTGACGCCGAGACGCATGACGGGCCGGAAGAGGTCGACGAATCGCGGCGCAATCTGTCGCGCCTCGCCGTCTTCGTAGACGTTGTCTCCCAGCAGGAACAGGTGCGATGCTCCCGCTTCCGTGACCGTTGCCACGATGGCGTCTCGTACCGCCCGGGCGCGCCGGTCGCCCGAGCCGGTGTCCCCGGCGAACAGCAGCCGCGCTTCGGCCGTCGAACCGGGGGCGCCGGCCCCCGTCGTTGGGACGGCAAGTGCGGCTGCCACGGCCAGCGCCGCGGCGGCTCCAAGCACTACCGCGCCGCGGTGCCCGGCCATGGAGCCGGCGTGCGTTCGTAGTCGCACTTCATCCTCCGCAGTGCGGCGGGACCGCTGGCACGGTTCACATTTACATTGAATACCATTAGTCCGTTCATGGCTAGACGCGTGCCTTTCGCTTACGAGTCGACGCGTGTCCTGTTGCTCGCCGCTTTCGTCGCGGTCTGCCCGGTCGCCGGCTTCGCGCACGCGCCGCCGACTCCGGCCGAGGCGCAGCGCGCGGCCGGTTCCCGCGCAGGGTCCTCGACACCCCAGTCTGCCAGCGAATCCCAGGAGCCAGCGAGCGGTGCCCCGGCCGATCGTGCGGCCCTCGAGGCAAACGGCGGCCCGCTCTGGCACGCGTTACTGAAGGCGCTGCGACCGCAAGTTGTGGCGCTATCGGTGGCAAGAGACCACCTCAGCCGCATCGAGTTCGCGCCAACAACTGAGTGGGAGACCATCCACGTTTTCAAAAAGAAAGACAGTGGTGCCCCCCGTTCTCAGCCGTACGAGATCCGCGCCCGGTGGTACGAAGTGGACGGCGAGCGGTCCCTGTTCGTCTTCGGTCCCGCGGCTCAGACGCCGTTTGGGTTGCTGTCCGACATCCAAAAGCGCGAAGCGGGCGCGATCGCACTTGAGGCATACAATGGTGGCCGATAGTCCCCGATCCAGAGGAGGCGTCATGTCTGCATCCCGCTGGCCTTCGTTCCGGTTCCGCCTCGGGTTCGTTGCTTGCGGCATCGCCGCCGCCTTCCTAGCCGCGGGGACCGATCCCCCGGTTGTCGCGCAGGAAGCCGATCGCATCCGTCCCGTCACCGACGCGGAGCTCGAGAACCCGAGTCCCGACGACTGGCTGATGTGGCGCCGGACGCTCGACGGCTGGGGTTACAGCCCGCTCGACCAAGTGAACCGGGACAACGTCGCCGACCTCCAGATGGTCTGGTCGCGCGCCCTCCAGCCGGGTCGTCAGCAGGGGACGCCGCTGGTGCGCGACGGCGTGCTGTTCATGCCGAACCCGCGCGACATCATCCAGGCGATAGACGCGGTTACGGGCGACCTGATCTGGGAGCACCGGCGGGACCGCCCCGACGATCTCGGCGACTACATGATCGGCACGCTGATCGACACCAACCGCAACATCGCCATCCACGGCGAGCTGATCATCGATACCAGCATGGACGACCACATCTTCGCGCTGAACGCGGAGACGGGCGAGGTGGTGTGGGACACCGAGATCCTCGACTACCGGGTGAACCCGGCCAACCAGACGTCCGGGCCGATTATCGCGAACGGCAAGGTGTACTCCGGGCGGAGTTGCGACCCGCGGGGCGGGCCGCATGGCTGCGTGATCACCGCGCATGATGCGGCAAGCGGGGAGGAACTGTGGCGGCGGCGGCTCATTCCGGCGCCCGGCGAGCCGGGCGACGAGACGTGGGGCGACGTGCCGTTCGAGCAGCGTACGCACGTCGGTTCGTGGATGGTGCCGAGCTACGACCCGGAGCTGAACCTGGTCTACGTCGGCACGTCGGTCACATCGCCGGCGCCGAAGTACATGCTCGGTGGCACCGACAAGACGCACCTCTACCACAACTCGACCCTGGCCCTGCATGGGGACACGGGTGAGATTGTCTGGTACTACCAGCACCTGAACGACAGTTGGGACCTCGATCACCCGTTCGAACGGCTGCTCGTCGATACCGCGGTGCGGCCGGACCCGTCTGCCGTGAGCTGGATCAATCCGCGCCTGAACCCGGGCGAGGAGCGCCGCGTGGTAACGGGCATTCCGGGCAAGACGGGCATCGTCTACACCCTCGACCGCGAAACCGGGGAGTTCCTCTGGGCCACACCGACCATCGTCCAGAACGTCGTCAGCGGCATTGACGGTGCGACTGGAGTGGTGTCCGAGAACGCGGAGCTGGTCTTCACCTCCCCGGGGCAGACCGTGCTGGCCTGTCCGCACGCCAGTGGCGGAAAGGACTGGGAGGCCGGCGCCTATAGCCCCTTGACCAACACGATGTACATGCCGCTCCGCAACGTCTGCTCGCAGATGCGCGCGATGGCCGAGCCCGACGAGGTGGACGAAGCCCGCCGGCTCTACGCCATCGCCTGGCGTCCCGAGATCGCGCCAGGAACCGATCAGGTAGGGAGCGTCCAGGCAATCTCGGCCGAGACCGGGCAGGTCGTCTGGAACTACCAGCAGCGGGCCGCCACGATGGCGCTCGCCGCGACCGGCGGCGGCCTCGTCTTCGGCGGCGACGTCAACGGACGCTTCCGGGCTTTCGATGACCGGACGGGCGAGATCCTCTGGGAGGTCAACCTCGGATCGCCCGTCTCCGGCTTCCCGGTTACCTACGCGGTCGAAGGCCGGCAGTACGTCGCGGTGAGTACCGGCTTCGGCCGCTTCCTGGAGCTGACGCCGGAGCTGCGTCCGAGCACCGGCAACAACCTGTTCATCTTCGCCCTGCCTGAGTAGCACGATGCAGGTGCAGTTTCGAGCGTCAACGTCAGTGCGCCGGATCGCCGCTGCCGTGATGGCGCTGGCGTTCGGCTTGGTCATCGTATCCGCGCAGTCCTCCGACACCTTCGTCCCCGTCACCGACGCGATGCTCCAGGACCCGGCGCCGGGAGACTGGCTGACGTGGCGGCGGACGCTGGATGGCTGGGGCTACAGCCCGCTCGATCAGATCGACCGTGACAACGTGCACGAACTCCGGATGGTCTGGTCGCGCGGGCTCGCGCCGGGGCGCCAGGAGGGGACGCCGCTCGCCTACGGCGGCGTGTTGTACATGCCGCAGGCGAACGACATAATCGAAGCGATCGACGCGGTGACCGGCGACGTGAAGTGGCAGCATCGCCGCGACCTGCCCGACGACATCTACAGCCGCGTGGGAGCGAACGCCGCCATCAACCGGAACATCGCCATCTACGACCGCTTCATCATCAACACCAGCGACGACCTGTACGTCTTCGGACTCGATGTCGAGACGGGCGAGATCGCCTGGGAGACACAGATCTTCGACTACACGGTGATGACGGCCTTGCACAGCTCCGGACCGATCATCGCCGACGGCAAGGTGATCTCCGGGCGCAGCTGCGGTCGGCCCGAGTCATGCGTCATCATGGCGCACGACGCCCGCACCGGCGAGGAGCTGTGGCGGCGCCGGACGGTGCCGGCGCCGGGGGAGCCGGGCGACGAGACCTGGGGCGGCGTGCCGTTCGAGGAGCGTCTCCACGTCGGCACCTGGATGCCCCCCAGCTACGACCACGAGCTGCGCCTGATCTACCAGGGCACCTCGGTGACGGCGCCGGCCCCGAAGTTCATGCTCGGTGGCGTCGACAACCGGCACCTCTACCACAACTCGACCCTGGCCCTCGATGTCGACACCGGGGAGATTCGCTGGCACTACCAGCATCTGAACGACCACTGGGACCTCGACCATCCCTTCGAGCGCATCCTCGTCGACACCGCCGTGGCGCCCGATCCGTCGGAGGTGAGCTGGGTCAACCCGCGTATCCGGTCGGGTGAGGTGCGGAAGGTGGTGACCGGCGTCCCCGGCAAGACCGGTGTGGTCTATACCCTGGATCGCGAGACCGGTGAGTTCCTCTGGGCGACACCCACCGTCACGCAGAACGTGATCAGCAGCATCGACGGCGCCACCGGCTTGGTCACCGAGAACCCGGAGGTGGTCTTCACCGTGGAGGGACAGGAGGTCTTCGCCTGTCCTACCTGGCATGGCGGCAAGGACTGGGAGGCCGGCGCCTATAGCCCCTTGACCAACATGCTGTACATGCCGTTGCGGAACACCTGCGCGCGCATGATGGCGACGAGGACGTTTCCGGAGGATACGCCCGTCGCCCGGACGGAGAGCCGGTCACCGTTCTACGCGATCGCCTACCGGCACCAGTTGGCCCCCGGCACCGACTTCGCGGGCACCGTGCGGGCGATCTCCGCCGAGACCGGCAAGACCGCCTGGCTCCACGAGCAGCGCGCGGGGACGATGTCGCTCGTGGCCACCGCGGGCGGCCTGGTCTTCGGCGGCGACGTCAACGGGAGGTTCCGCGCCTTCGACGACGAGACCGGCGAGGTCCTCTGGGAGATCAACATCGGCTCGCCGGTCACCGGCTTCCCGATCAGCTACGCGGTCGACGGCCGGCAGTACATAGTGGTCGGCACGGGTTTCTCGGGAACGTCGGGGTCCTTCACCGCCCTGACCCCGGAGCTCCGTCCCAGCCAGGGCAACAACCTCTTCGTATTCGCCCTTCCTTGACTGGAGGCTCTGATGTCGAAGCGATTCGTGACGGTCGGTAGCGGTCTGGCGCTGGTGGCGGCCGGCATGGCGGGCGTTGCTGTCCTGGCCGGCGGTCAGCCGGAGGCGCAGGCGCAGACGGCGGAATCGGGCGGCGCGTGGACGGCGCCCCGCACTCCCTGGGGCGACCCCAACCTGCAGGGGATCTGGACGAACTTCGATCTCGGCGAGGGGTTCTCGCTGGAAGCCCCGCCAGCACCCGGGACGCGGCCGGCCCGCCTGCTGGGGGGGACAGGCACCTGCATCCCGTCCGACGAGCCGCTGCCGGACCCGGAGGGTGCGGGCATCGGGCCGCCGGAGCACTGGTTCGAGACGGCCGACGGCGGACCGTCCGTCCGTCCGAGCCTGATCGCGGACCCGGCGGACGGCCGGCTGCCGCCGCTGACCGAGGCGGGCGATCGACGCATCGACGAGGTCTGCCGGCGGACCTTCGATTCGTACGTCTACCTGGATCCGTGGGTGCGGTGCATTACCCGCGGGGTCCCGGCCTCGACGTTCCCGTCGCTCTACAACAACGCCTACCAGATCCTGCAGGTGCCGGGACACGTGATCATCCGCTACGAGATGATCCACGACGTGCGGGTCATTCCGCTGGACGGGGAGGCGCCGGACGACCCGGGCATTCGGCTCTGGATGGGCAGCTCCCACGGCCGCTGGGAGGGCAACGCACTGATCGTGGAGACGTCGAACTTCACCGGCAAGAGCGCCATCCGGGGCCATGCCCACAGCGACGCCCTGCGCGTGACGGAGCGATTCACGCTCCACGACGAGGACACTCTCGAGTACGAAGCGTTCGTCAACGATCCCGAGACCTGGGTCTCTCCCTGGGAGGCAGGCATCACCTTGTCCCGGGATGACAGCTACGTGATGTACGAATACGCCTGTCACGAGGGGAATGGGACGGCGATGCGCAACATGCTGGGAGGGGCGCGGGCCGAGGAACGGTAGCGCGGCGTCGGTCTCGCCCGCATTCCCGGGTCGCTCACCTCGGTAGCGACCGCTCAACTGCTTCAAGCGTCGCCCGCACGTCATCCCACGTCGTGTTGTGGTTCACGATGCACAGCCGCAGGACGAATCGCTTGTTAACCATTGTGGACGACAGGAACGCCTGCTCGCCCCAGAACATGCGCGCCAGCACCTCGCGGTTCATGCTGGCCAGGGCGTCCTCGCCGACGCCGCCGGGGTTGACCCGGAAGCACACCATGCCGAGGGACACCGACACCAGCTCCAGCGTGCGGCTGTTTTCGGCGTAGGCCGCGGCCCGGACGGCCAGATCGAGCCCGTTCTCGATTGCCGCGCGGAACGCGGCCATCCCGAAGGTCTGAATCGACATCCAGATCTTCAACGCGCGGAAGCTGCGGCTCAGTTGGATGCCGTAGTCCGCCAGGTTGGCGTGCTTCGTGCCCCACACCGAATCCTGATAAGTAGCTTCCTGCAACGGCGAGGCCGGCCCCGATCCAGATGCCGTTCGCTATCGAGTCCTGAAGCTCGATTCGACGGATTGCGGAGGTAGTAATGCTCGTGTCGCCGTCTTGGGTCTCGACCGTCAGCGAAGTGCCGGACAGGTGTCTGAACTTCCCCTTGAAGCGTTGTCCCGTCTCGTCGGTGACGTAGATCCAGACATTGCGTCGCAGCTCGCGCGCGCGGTGGAGCGCCTCAAGCGCAGACGACGCTTCCTGCGCTTCCGCCACCGGTGGCCACGCCGCGATCACCAGGACGCAGACCGTTATCAGTCGCATCATGCTCCACACTCCTCTCATGTCAGAAGGACACCACGGCTTGAACGAACGGCTGGATTAGGATGTTCCTGCTTGCGGTGACGAACGTCAGACCGCCCCTGATCCCGACACGGCGGGAGACCTTCCGGCCCACAAGCGTCTCGATGGCGATTCCGGGACCCCAAGGGTCCCGCTGCGATTCGTCGATCGATTCCCCACCCTGTCGCGTCGATCGCTCGGAATAGACCACGCCGTTGGGATGCCACGACCGGTAGTCAAGTCGCAGGTTCGGGCCGGCGCTGAGCAGCGCGCCGAACCCCAGGGCGAGTTCCACCTGGTTGTCCAGGAACAGCCGATAGCGCCCGGTAAGGGTCGAGTAGCTTAGATAGCCGCGACCGTGGTACAGGTAGGGGTTTCGATACCACCCATAGGGGAGCTCGTAGTTGGCCGTTCTCCAGTACCTCGCGGCCAGTCCCCAGTGCTCGTTCAGCCACACCGAGACTGCAATGTCGCCCACCAGCGCGGACGAATCCGGGTCGCCCCCGTACTGGTGCGCCAGGTAACCCACGCCGACCGCCAGTTCCAGGCGGTCGTCCGGCCCGGCCAAGGCCGGCTGCACGCCACATCCGGCGATCAGGGCGACAATTGCTGCAGCGTAGCGTGTGGTTGCTGACATGTCTGCGATCGCTCCCTTCGCGGTTATTCGGTCTCGGCGTCTAGCCCGCCGTCACTGGGAAGTGCGAAATCGCGTCGGAATTCGGCTCATGCCGTGCGAAGTCCGGTGCAGGGCGGTCGGATGCCGTCGGTCCCACGGGTGACTCGACGCCCGCGCCTGCTACGGGTAGGCTGTCAAGGGGCTCGCTCGACGCCACGCCTCGCTGGCGCGACGCGCGCGGCTCGCCGACCGCGACCGGCTATACTGCGGCAGCACGTGCGGACGAGGGCCACCCCGTCGTAGTTGCGTTGCGACGTCAACGTCAGCAGAATGCCCGTGATGCAACCGCCGGGGAATCCCGGCATCGATTGGACCGGTGTCCGTCCCGACGACTCACCCATCGGGCCACTCGATAGTCGGTCTTTCCCAGCACGGCTGCGGATGCTCAGTGGGCGCGTCCGTGACCTGACCTTGCTTCGCAGGGCCCGGGCGGAGCAGCAGACGCATGAAGAGCGGCTTCCTAGAGATCCTGAATGCCCTACACGACCGTCACGTTGAATTCGTGATTGTCGGTGGAGTCGCCGCGGCCCTGCATGGCGGTTCGCGCGTGACGTTCGATCTCGACCTGGTGCCCAGCCTGACGCCCGCTTCCTGGCAGGCCGCGGTCGACCTGCTGTGGTCGCTCGGAGCCCGCCCCCGGATCCCGGAACCTATAGAGCGGATTCGCGATATCGGGCACGTCCGTCGCTGGCGGCGGGAGAAGGGCATGTTGGCACTGAACTTCCGTACGACGGACGGCAGCATGGAGGTCGACCTGTTGGTCGGGGAGAGCGATGCGTTCGACGAACTCAGGCAGCGGGCGGTCGAGGTGACGGTCGGTCAACGCACTTTCTTCGTGGCATCGATTGACGACCTCATCTCCATGAAACAGCGCGCGGGCAGACCACAGGACCTGCTGGATATCGCCGAGCTGCGCAACATCCAGAAACGGCTGGACTGAAGCGCGCCCCCGCCGACACTGCGTCCGGTGATCTTCTGGACGCTCTCGATGCCGAGGCATGAAGCTGCCGTGTTGGCCGAGGTGCGCCCGCGATCTGAGTTAATCTGATTCATGACTCCGGCAGACTTGAACCGGCGCATCCGCTTGGGCGAAGACTCCACACTCGAGCTCAAGCGCGTAGCACTTGCGGGTGGCCGCATCACCGGGCCGAGCCGGAACGACCTCGCCGACGAGCTGGCAGCGTTCGCCAACGGCCGGGGTGGTGTCCTGGTTCTGGGCGTGGACGATAGGACGCGCGACGTGGAGGGAATCCCGCTGGAAACGCTGGACACAGTTGAAGCCTGGATCCGCGAGATCTGCAATGACGTGCTGAAACCCCCGCTCGATGCCGCGATTCGAAAAATCGAGTTGCCGAACGCGGCCGGTGACCTGGTTCCTGTGGTCTGCGTGGATGTCGAACGCAGTCTGTTCGTTCACAAGAGTCCCGGCGGCTATTTCCGCAGGCTTGGCAGTTCAAAGCGGGAAATGCCTCCCGAGCTTCTGGCGCGGCTGTTTCAGGAGCGCAGTCAGAGCCGGATGATCCGTTTCGACGAAAGCGTGGTGCCGCACACCGCACTGGGCGATCTGGACTATGCGCTGACGCACCGGTTCCTGCGGGCGGATTCCAGTGAGGAGGGCGTCTCCGAGATGGCGGCGCGAAAACTCCGTCTCGTGGCCGATGATGACGACGGCGCGGCGCGGCTCACGCTGGCCGGCGTTCTGCTGTGTACGCGCGAGCCTCAACAGTGGCTGCCTCACGCGTATGTGCAGGCGGTCAGCTACGCCGGCGAGCGAACCGACATCGATTACCAGACCGACGCCCGCGATATCGGCGGCCCCCTCGACGAGCAGGTGGCCGAGGCCTTGCACTTCGTGCGGAGAAACATGCTGGTGCGTGCGACGAAAGCGACAGCGCGTACAGAGCGCCCGCAGTTCAGCGAACGCGCGATATTCGAGGCGCTCGTGAACGCGGTGGCGCACCGGGACTACTCGGTGGCGGGCGCCCGCGTGCGCCTGCACATGTTCGGGGATCGTCTCGAGCTCTACGTACCGGGCGCACTGGCGAACACCCTCACACCGGACAGCCTGCATTTGCGGCAGGCCAACCGCAACGAGTTGATCGTGTCGCTACTGGCGCGCTGTCCGGCACCGACCGGCCTCGGCCGTGTGAACCTGATGGATCGGCGCGGCGACGGCGTACCCATTATCCTTCAGGAAAGCCAGAACCTGTCGGGGCGCCTGCCCGAGTACACGCCGATCGACGAAAGCGAGCTCCGTCTCGTCATCTGGACGGCGGATATGGACGCATGACATGGTGACGAACGGGCGTCAACGATTCAGAACATGAAGCGTATCGTTTGTCTCGCGAACTTCCGGAAGCTGCAGGGGCGCTGCATCGCGGGGCGAGAGTGGCGCGACACCGGACCCGGCCGTTGGCTCCGACCGGTCAGCGCGCGTGATGGCCAGGAAGTGTCGGAATACGAGCGCCAGTACGAAGACGGCAGCGATCCGCGGGTGCTCGACATCATCGACATCCCGGTGCTGGAACCGCGGCCTAAGGACTATCAGTCCGAGAACTGGTTGCTCGATCCAGATTGCTACTGGGAGAAGGCGGGCAGGCTGTCGTGGTTCGATCTGCCGGCGCTCGTGGATCCCGCTGCCCCGCTCTGGATCGACGGACATAGCACGTACAACGGCCAGAACGACAAGATCCCGCTCGGGGCGATCGGTTCGGTCGCCGATTCGTTAAGGTTGATCCACGTTGACCGCCTGCAGCTTATCGTGTGCAGGCCCGGCGAGGCATTTGGCAACAACAAGCGGCGCGTGCAGGGCCGATTCGAGCATTCGGGCCGGGAGTATGCCCTGTGGGTCACTGATCCAGGATTCGAGCGGACCTATCTCGCGAAGCTCGACGGGGCCTACGAACTGGGTGAGTGCTACCTCACCATCAGCCTCGGGGAACCCTACGGTGACGCATGCTACAAATTGATCGCCGCGATCATCGCTGGTGATCGCTGATAAGGGCATGCGCGCAATCGACCGGAACACTCTGACCATCGGCCATTCCACGCATCCCCTGGAGGCGTTCGTCGCGTTGCTGCAGCGTCATCACGCAGACGCGGTGGCGGATGTCCGCGCGGCGCCGTATAGCCGCTTCAATCCACAGTTCAACCGCGAGCCGCTGGCTGACAGCCTCGCCGCGCACGGGGTCGAGTACGTTTTCCTCGGGCTGGAGTTGGGTGGCCGCTCGGACGATCCCTCGTTCTACGACAAAGGGCGCATCTGCTACGACCGTCTCAGCGGAACCCAGTCGTTTCAACGGGGCCTGGACCGCGTGATACGCGGGGCGGCCAGTCACCGCATCGCGCTCATGTGCGCGGAGAAAGAGCCGTTGGAGTGCCACCGCGCCCTGCTCGTCGCGCCGGCGCTCGAGGCGCGGGGTGTCACGGTCGGTCATATCCTGGCGGACGGACGGCTGGAAACGCACGCCGACACCATGGACCGACTGCTCGCGATGCACGACGATCCGCGGCAGGGCGCGTTGTTCGTTCGGCCTGACGAACGGGTCGAGAGAGCCATCGCCAGACAGGCGAAACGGTTCGCACACCGGGACGAAACGCTGGCCACCGCTGACTCGCCGGCCGGCGGGCGAGATGTTGAGCAAGAGCCATGAAGATCTTCACCATTGGGTTCACCAAGAAGTCTGCCCGCCGTTTCTTCGGGTTGCTGCACGAATCGGGCGCCAGGCGGATCGTGGATGTCCGGCTCAACAACGTGTCGCAACTCGCCGGTTTCGCCAAGAAGAACGACCTCGCCTACTTTCTGAAGGCGCTCTGCGGGATGGACTACATCCACGTGCCCGAACTGGCGCCGACCAGAGAGATGCTGGACGCCTACAAGAAGGGAAACGGCGACTGGTCGACATACGAGAACCGGTTCCTCACGCTCATGGGGCAGAGACGCATCGAGCAGACCCTGTCGAGAGATCTGCTCGCGAACGGTTGCCTGCTATGCAGCGAGGACACGCTCGACCACTGCCATCGCCGGCTCGTCGCGGAGTATCTCGATGAGCAATGGGGCGGGATCGACAGCATGCACCTTAGATGACCGGTGAATTCGCCGGCGGCGGCAGGGTCGCGGTTCACGACCGACGCCCAACGTTCCTCGTCGCTGCGGAATCGGGTCGCCGGCTGCAACCGATTCTTGCTCTCGAATCGACTCACCATTCGATGGATGCCCGCACGCTGAGTCCCGCGCGCGATACGGCGGGAGCCACCGTCACCCGCTTGGTGCCGGCCGCCTCGTAGAGCTTCCTGTGCCTGGTGGCGTCGACGATGGCACCGACGAACGCAGCCACGCCCACTGCGGGTAGGAAGGCGTACGCCGTTACATAACAGAACTCGTTGGATCGGGACTCTGCGTAGCAGGAGACGTAGCTTCCGGCAACGGCGAGGCCGGCCCCGATCCAGATGCCGCTCTCTATCGAGTCCTGAAGCTCGATTCGACGGATCGCGGAGGCTTCGAAGCTTCTGTCGCCGTTCGGGGTATCGACGGTCAGTGACGTGGCGGACAAGTCGCTGAACTTCCCCTTGATGCGTTGTCCGGTCTCGTCGGTGACGTAGATCCAGACATTGCGTCGCAGCTCGCGCTCGCGGATGAGCGCCTCCAGCGAGGACGACGCTTCCTGTGCTTCCGCGACGGGTGGCCACACCGCGATCACCAGGGCGCAAACCGTTATCAATCGCACCATGCTCCACACTCCCCTCATGTTCAGAAGGACACCACGGCTTGAACGACCGGCTGGATTAGGATGTTCCTGCTTGCGATGATGAACGTCAGACCGCCCCTGATCCCGATACGGCCGGAGACCTTCCGGCCGACGAGTGTCTCGATCGCGATTCCGGGTCCCCACGGGTCCCGCGGCGATTCGTCGATCGATTCCCCACCCTGTCGCGTCGTTCGCTCGGAATAGAGCACGCCGTTGGGATGCCACGACCGGTAGTCGAGTCGCAGGCTCTCGCCGGCGCTGAGCAGCGCGCCGAACCCCAGGGCGAGTTCCACCTGGTTGTCCAGGAACAGCCGATAGCGCCCGGTAAGGATCGAGTAGCTTAGATAGCCGCGACCGTGGTACAGGTAGGGGTTTCGATACCACCCATAGGGGAGCTCGTAGTTGAGATCCTGAATGCCCTACACGACCGTCACGTTGAATTCGTGATTGTCGGTGGAGTCGCCGCGGCCTTGCATGGCGGTTCGCGCAACATCCACAAACGGCTGGACTGAAGCACGCCCCCGCCAGGCACGGAGCGCCTTTACGCGAACATCCCCAGCGTCTCGAACCTGTCCCCCAGCACGTCTTCCGACTTGCGGTAGCCGAGGTACTCCTCGATGAGCGAAGCGTACACGCGCCGGAAGTCGGTGGTGTACTGCAGATTGTCCCCGAGCACGAGGTCGGTCAGGCTGGGAGGCGTGCTGTACTGGCCGCCCTTGACGCCGCCGCCGAGCACGAAGGAGACGTTGGCGGTCCCATGGTCGGTGCCGAGGCCGGTGTTCTCCGGCACGCGCCGGCCGAACTCGCTGTGGATGAAGATGCACACCTCGTCCTGCTTGCCAAGGCGCTTCATCTCCTCGAAGAAGCCCCAGACTGCGTCGGAGCAGTACTGCACCTGGCGGTTGTGCGGGCTCTCCTGGTTGACGTGGGTGTCGAACAGGCTGTTGCGGAGCCGCACGTAGTAGAGCCGCGCCGGGAAGTCGTTCTCGATCAGGGCCACGACCTTGTCGAGGTCGAGCAGGCGCACATCGCCGTTGCGGGAGCTCGTGTAGTTCTCCCACGCCTGGCTGACCAGGGCCGACGCCTCGCGGGCGCTCTGGTTGACGTCGAGCAGGAACTTGTGGATGTCGGTGCGCGCTGCCTGCCCGTTGCCCAGCTTGTCGATGTACGGGCTCTGCGGGTGGAAGAAGTCGCGGCGGAACGCGCCCGGATCGTCGAAGACGACCGGGACGTGCTCGTGCGCCCGCACGGCCAGCGACTGCGCCGACGAGATGTTCACCAGGAAATTGGGAGAACCGGTCGGATCCAGGGCGTCGGCGGTGCGTCCGTACCAGCCGTAGGCCTCCCCGCTGTTGGGGGCGCCGGTGTGCCAGAACGAGCTGGAGGCGAAGTGGGAGAACGACGGCTGCTCGTAGCCCGCGCCGTGGATGACGGCGCAGTTGCCCTCTTCCCACAACCGGTGCATGCCCACCATCGACTTCTGGAAGCCGAAGTGCTCGTCCACCTTGATGACGTCATCCTCGCGGACGCCGATGGTCGGACGGCGCCGGTACAGCTCGTCGTCCCCGTACGGGACGAAGGTGCTCAAGCCGTCGTAGCCGCCGAACCACTCGAAGACCACCATGATCTTGCCCTCGGTGGCGGCCAGCGCCTCCGACGTCGCGCCGAAGAGCGGCGGCAGGGGGCCGAGCCCGCTGCCGAGCAGGCCGAGGCCGATGCCGCGGGCGCCGATCTTCAGCGCCTGGCGGCGGGACACGCCACTGGAATCACACAGCTTCTTGCCGCGACTGGTCAGGGTCATGGTCATGCACCTCTCGTGGACGGGTTCCCCTAGTCGATCTGATACTCCGGCGTGCTCATGATGATGTGCGTCACCAAGCGCAGCGGGTCTTCCATGTAGGTCCGGGCGCGAGGAAGATCCGAGGTTCCGAGCTCTTCGCTCAGCAGCTCCACCAGCGCGTCCCGCAGGTCGGCCGCCACCGGCACCCGCAGGAACCGCGCCAGCAGGTGGTCAACCGCCTCGCTCGTGGTCGCCGCGCCGGAATCCAGGACCATGTCGGTCATGTCGAAGCGGGCCGCGCCGCGCGGCGTCGGAATCAGCTTGCGCACCGCCTCGGCCCACGCGCGGTAGCCGGAGACGCGCGTGTTGAACAGCTCGTCCCGTTCCAGGGCGGACAGGTCGAACGCCGTCATCTGGTTCGGGTCGCCGTCGATGGAGATGGCGGCGCCGAAGTCGTAGCCGTTCCGCAGGCGCTCGCCCACCATCCCGTCCCCGCGCCGGGCGAGGAAACTCGGATCCCTGAAGTCGATGACGTCCGGGAACAGGTAGTTGAAGGCGACGTTGCCCCGCTCCTGCAGGAGGGCGGGCGTAATCCAGGACCGGCCCTGCGCCCAGCCCGCCACCGAAGGCGGGTTCAGCAGGTGCTGGCCCAGCGCGATGGCCGTACTGTTGAAGTCTGGCACGCCCGGCACGTCCGGGGCGCCGAGCTGCTTAAGCATCGCGATCAAATGCTCTACCGGCCCCTTGATGTGGGCGCCGTAGCTCGCCTCGCTGTAGAAATCGCGCGACAGGAAGATCGTCCGCAGGAGCGGCTTGAGCTCGTACTGGTTGTCCCGCAGGATGGCGCCAAGCTCGGCCTGCAACGCTGGCGACGGATCCTCGCGGACGAAGAAGCGGTAGATCTTGGCCGCGATGTACTCGGCGGTCGCCGGCTGTTCAAGGATGATGTCGAGCACGTCCACGCCGTCGAAGTTGCCGGTGCGCCCCAGAAAGGTCTTGGGGCCGTCGTCGTGCTGCTCCTCGTTGACGACGAAGTCGAGGTTCACGAAATTCCAGCCCGTGAATGCCCGCGCCCCCTCCCGGACGTCCTTCTCGGCGTAGTGGCCCACGCCCATCGTGAACAGCTCCATCACCTCGCGGGCGAAGTTCTCGTTGGCGGCCCCCTTCACGTTCACGCCGGCATCCAGGTAGTACAGCATCCCCGGATCCTTCGCGATCGCGACGAGCAGCTCGCCGAAGTTCCCGGCCGCGTGCCGCTCGAAAGTCTCGATCTGCAGCAGCATCTTCCGGTAGTCGCGGACCTTGTTCTGGGCGGTGGCGAAATGCCCGTGCCAGAACAGCGCCATCTTTTCCTGCAGCGGCCGGTCGGTGTCGAGCATCCGCTCTGCCCACCAGTAGCCGACGCGACGAGTCTCAAGCGCACTCGCGCGCAGCCAGTAGAAGAAGCGGTCGGAGACCGGCTGCATGTGGCGGTTGACGAACTCCGGCTTGACCCGGATGCCCATGCTCCCGCCGCGCACCATGGCCCGCTCGGTCGCCGCGGGCCGGCTGGGCGGGAATTGCAACAGCCCCTCGTCCCAGAAGCCCGAGTGCTCGAACGGCGACAGGTGGTCGTTCGGAATGTCGTCGTAGTCGACCAGGGCCCTGACCGTTTCCTCGGGCGTCATCGCCGCCAGCTTCCGGATCTCCTCGGGAGTGCCGCTGAAGCCCGCACGACCCAGCAGGTGCTCGGCGCGGTCGTAGCTCCAGTCCGCCGCAGTGATGGCGGTCAGGTCCCCCGTCCAGGAAGCGGGTCCCGGATCCCAGTCCTGCGGGTTGGCCGCCGCGACGTGGCTGCTGACAAGAAACGCCAGCGCGGCGCCGGCGAGTACGGCGGAACGGTGGCGTCGAGTCGGCATAGGTCGCATCTCCTCCGTCCGGCGGTCTGTCCACCCGGGACAGACGCGCTTCCCTCCAGTCAGACTCTCCATTTTGGACGCCCGCGCGGCTTTGTCAAGCCTGTCGGCGGCCTTGTAGTGAACCACGGGCTCCTTAGTAGTAACCGGACCGCGCGATGTGGTAACGTCAGACTAAAGTGAGCATTCACTCACTTATGCGGTTTCGGCGGCAACGCGTATCCGCGGAGAGACTCACAGGATGTCTTCGAAAGCACGTACGCTCGGCTTGGGACTAGGAGCCCGTGGTGAAACCCGCGTAGCACCGAGAGCGGTGAGGCGCCCGGCTGACAAGGCGCGACGAGGGAGCTTATTGGCCATATTCGACCGAGGAGCAACGCCGTTCAGGCGGGATGCATCGCCGCTCGAATGTAGCGGGGGTTTCACCACGGGCTCCTAGGGCTGGCCGCTATTGTGATGACGGCTTCGATGGGGGCCGCTCAGGGGGGGACGTTGCAGGTGACGGTCACCTACCAGGGGAGCGGCGAGGTCGGGCCGAACAACGCAGTCTGGCTGGCGGTCTGGGATACGCCGACCATTCCCCCGGACGGGAGCGTGCAGCCCATCGCGGGGAGCCCGGTTGCGGAGAACGGCGACACGGCGTCCTTCGCAGGGCTGTCCGCGGCAACTGTGTACCTGACGGCGATCTACGATGCACAGGGCGGATGGATGGGGACTACAGCGGTGCCGTCCGGCTCGCCGGCCGGAGTGGAGGGCCTGGAGCCGGATACCCGCGGGACGACAACGATCCGGGAGCAACTCGACGCCCACCGGTCGAACCCGGTCTGCGCGAGCTGTCACCGGGTGATCGACCCGCCCGGCTTCGCGCTGGAGTCGTTCGATCCCATCGGAGGCTTCCGGACGCGCTACCGCGCCACCGGCGGCGAGCTCACGTTCGGCGATTTCACGGTGCCCGCGCCTTACACCGACGGTCTCCCGGTAGACTCGAGCGGCATCACGCCGTCGGGGGACACCTTCGCGGACATCCAGGAGTACAAACGCCTGATGCTGCGGAACGACCTCGAGCAGGTGGCACGCAATCTGACCGCGCAGTTCCTGGTCTACTCAACCGGGGCGGAGATCGAGTTCGCGGATCGCGACGCGGTGGAGGGCATCCTGGCGCGCCTGCGCGACGACGGCTATCCCATTCGGACCATGCTTCACGAGGTCGTGCGGAGCGATCTCTTCCGGAGCCGCTAGCCGAAGCGGGCGCCGCTCTTTGCGTGGTCACCTCCCGCGCCTCGCGTCTCCATTCGGCGCCGCAGTGTTGGTCTCGCCCCCATTCCCAGGCGCTGGCGGCGCGGTATCGATCGCCGGATACAGCCAGGAGTGCTCCAGCCCCGGATGCCGCGGGCCGTAGCGGGCCGGGATGTCCTGCGTCCAGTTGCTTGGAATCGTCAGGCAGAACGCCAGCAGGCCCGCGAACGCAAGGCGCTGTGAGACGAGCGGCGGCGCCTTCTCCGGCCGGGCGGCGGCGACGGCGGTGCCGAGTCCCCAGCCGGCGCTGCCCTTCAGCCGGCCCAGTCGGCGCAGGCGCGAGCGGTAGAGGGCTGCGGCGCCGACCACCGCCATGACGATGTTCAGGGTCTGACCCGTGCCGAGGGCGAGCCGGTGCGTAGGGTACTCGCGGAAGAGGTCGATGAAGAACCGCGGGAATGCGTACCAGAAGACGAAGCGGGCGGCGACCGCGCCCGGCGTCGAGTTCGTCCGCCGCACGTGCAGCAGATAGGCCATCAGCAGCAAGTTCTTGGCCCCGTCGTAGAGCACCACGGGATGGCGGAAGCCCTCCGCGTAGGGAAACTCGACCGCCCACGGGACTTCGGTCACCGCGCCCACGATCTGCCCGTCGATGAAGTTCCCGATGCGTCCCATGCCCATCAGGAACGCGGCCGGAATCACCAACGCATCCGCCACCAGCAGGAACGGCTTCCCGTGCCGGCGCGCGAACAGCGCGGCGGCCAGCGCCCCCCCGAGCAGTAACCCGTGCGTCGCCATCCCGCCGAGCCACCAGGCGGGGAGCAGGTGCAGATGCTCGCGGTAGAAGGGCCATTCGTCGAAGGCGATCTCGAGCGCGCGCCCCCCGACCAGGACCCCGACCGTGATGTATAGGCTCAGGCTCCACACCTCGCGGGGCGACAGCCCCAGCCGCCCGCCGCCGCGTTTGAGGAACAGATGCAGCTCCAGGAAGCCCAGGGCGAAGCCTAGCCCGTACCACCAGAGGTGGACGCCGCCGACGTCAAGCAGGATCGGATCGATCCGGTGGGTGTACGGCCCCAGCATGAGCCTGTCTACTCGACCGGCTCGATGCGCAGCAGGGCCGCCCCGCCTCCGTCCGGGTCGTTGGTCAGGAACGCGCCCCCCGTCAGCACGTACAGCAGACCGTCGGGGCCCTGCTCGATATCGCGGATGCGCTGCCGGAGGTCGGCCAGCAGCCACTCCCGGCGCGAC
The DNA here is from genome assembly GCA_965246995.1 of Vicinamibacterales bacterium. Classification (GTDB taxonomy): domain Bacteria; phylum Acidobacteriota; class Vicinamibacteria; order Vicinamibacterales; family UBA8438; genus VXRJ01. Next base: position 4,512,622 of record OZ252008.1, on the reverse strand, counting down.
TCCAGGCCCTGCCGGTTGAACTCGATCCGCTCCAGGTGGCCGGTCCGGGCGACGCGGCCGATCATCAGCGAGCCGACGAACAGGTCGCCCCGCCAGGAGGGGAACCGGTCACCGGTATAGAAGACGAGCCCGGAGGGTGCGATGGAGGGTACCCACACGAATTCCGGCTGCTCGAACTGCTCCTGCCACGGCCGCTCCGCTACGCGGACGCCGAAGTACTCCCGCGAGTAGGAGACGTCCGGCCAGCCGTAGTTGCGCCCCGGCAGGATGATGTTGACCTCGTCGCCGCCCATCACCCCGTGCTCGCTCGCCCAGGGGTCGCCGGTCTCGGGGTGGATCGCGAGGCCCATCGGGTTGCGGTGGCCGAGCGAGAAGACCTCGGGCGCAAGCCCCTCCTGTCCGACGAACGGGTTGTCGTCGGGCGCGGTTCCGTCGTCACGCAGCCGCAGCACCTTCCCGGCGTGGTTCGCCGCGTCCTGGGCGTTGGACCGGATCCCGCCGAACGCCCCCCCGACCGTCATGTAGAGCATCCCGTCCGGCGCGAACACGAGCCGCGCCGCGCCGCCCGCCGTGGTCCCTTCGGACACGAACAGGTCGCGGACCTCGGAGAGCGCCCCACCCTCGAAGCGCCCGCGGGCCAGCGCGACCCGAGACCCGTCCTCGACGGGCTTCGAGTAGGTCAGGTAGACGAATCCGTTGTCGGTGAACTCCGGGTGCACGGCTACGTCCATCAGCCCCGCGAGCGGAGCTTCGGCGTAGACCTCGGGCACGCCCGCGATCGGACTCGGGTCGAGCGCGCCGTTGCGGATCCGCCGCAGCGTACCGAGGCGCTCGGTGACGAGCAGGCTCCCGTCCGGCAGGAACGCCAGGCCCCAGGGATAGGTCAGCCCCTCGGTAACGACGACCACCCGGATCCGCTGTCCCGTTGCGGTGTCGTATTCGCGCGGACCGTCCGGGAGCGGGACGGCCGGGATGCCCTCAGCCGCGAACGGCTCGGCTTCGGGGTCGTCCTGCTGGGCGCCGAGGGCGGGCGGGGCGACGAGCGCGAGCAGCGCCGCGGTGAGGAGCGCGGTCTTTCTGTTCATGATGGTCCCTCCTGCGACGGTACGCGGCTACTGCCTCATGCTATCCGACAACCGACAGTGCCATAATCAGCGGGAATCCCGAAACCGAGAGGAGGCGTCATGCTCACATCCGCCTGGCCGTCGTTCCGGTTCCGCGCTGTCGTCGTCGCCGCCGGTCTCCTCACTGCCCTGGCGGTTGCGACCGGGCTGGTGGGGTTCGCACAGGAACACGATCGCATCCAGCCGGTGACCGACGCCGAACTGCAGGACCCGAGTCCCGACGAATGGCTGATGTGGCGCCGGACGCTCAACGGCTGGGGCTACAGCCCGCTCGATCAAATCAACCCCAGCAACGTCGGCGATCTCCGGATGGTCTGGTCGCGCGGCCTGGGGCCGGGACGCCAGCAGGGAACGCCGCTCGTACGCAACGGTGTGCTGTTCATGCCGAATCCGCGCGACATCATCCAGGCGATCGACGCGGTTAGCGGCGACCTGATCTGGGAATATCGCCGCAACCGCCCGGACGACCTCGGCGACTACATGATCGGCAGCCTGATCGACACCAACCGGAACATCGCAATCCACGGCGAACTGATCATCAACACGAGCATGGACGACTACATCTACGCGCTGAACGCCGAGACCGGCGCGGTGGTGTGGGAGACGCAAGTGCTCGACTACAAGGTCAACCCCGCGAACCAGACCTCCGGACCGATCATCGCGAACGGCAAGGTGTACTCCGGGCGGAGTTGCGATCCGCGAGGCGGTCCGAACGGCTGCGTGATCACCGCGCACGACGCGGTGACCGGGGAAGAGCTGTGGCGCCGGAGGCTCATCCCGGCGCCGGGCGAGCCGGGCAACGAGTCGTGGGGCGATGTCCCGTTCGAGGAGCGGGCACACGTCGGCTCGTGGATGGTGCCGAGCTATGACCCGGAGCTGAACCTGGTCTATGTCGGCACGTCCGTCACGTCGCCCGCGCCGAAGTTCATGCTGGGCGGCGTCGACCTGCAGCACCTCTACCACAACTCGACGCTCGCCCTGCACGGCGACACCGGCGAGATCGTCTGGCACTACCAGCACATGAACGATCACTGGGATCTGGACCACCCGTTCGAGCGGCTCCTGGTCGACACCCCGGTCCGCCCGAACCCGTCGGCGGTGAGTTGGATCAATCCGCGGATCCGGCCGGGCGAGGAGCGGCGCGTGGTCACCGGCATCCCCGGCAAGACCGGCATCGTCTACACCCTGGACCGCGCCACCGGCGAGTTCCTCTGGGCGACGCCGACCATCACGCAGAACGTCGTCAGCGGGATCGACGGCGCGACGGGCGACGTCACGGAGAACTCGGAGCTGATCTTCACGTCCAGCGGCCAGCAGGTGCTGGCTTGCCCGCATGCAAGCGGCGGCAAGGACTGGGAGGCGGGCGCATACTCGCCACTCACGAACACGATGTACATGCCGCTCCGGAACGTCTGCGCACAGATGATGGCGGAGGATCCGGATGAGCGGACGAACCGGCTGTATGCCATCGCCTGGAAGTCGCAGCTCGCCCCCGGTTACACCGATGTCGGGAGCGTGCAGGCGATCTCGGCGGAGACGGGCGAGGTGGTCTGGAACTACCAGCAGCGCGCCGCGACAATGGCGCTGGCCGCGACGGGCGGCGGCCTGGTCTTCGGGGGCGACGTCAACGGCCGCTTCCGGGCCTTCGACGACAAGACGGGCGAAATCCTGTGGGAGATCAACCTCGGGTCGCCCGTCTCCGGCTTCCCGATCACGTTCGCGGTGGATGGCAGGCAGTACGTGGCGGTCAGCACGGGCACTGGCCGCTTCCTGGACCTGACACCCGAACTGCGCCCGAGCACGGTCCCGAACCTCTTCGTCTTTGCGTTGCCGGAATAGGAAAAGCGAGGCACACCATGAGCAGATTGACCTTCATCGGCGCCGCATGCGCCTTCATCCTGCTGTTCGGCACGCCGTCGTCGGCATTGGCCCAGGAGTGCGCGCCGGACGGCGACGTGCAGTTCATCTGCGGGCCCGTCAGCCCGGAGGACTTCGCGCCGGTGCCCGATTCCCCCTGGGTCATCGTCCCCAACATGGTGGACAACGGGGCGATCCAGGCGGTCGATACGCGCGACCACAGCACGGTCACCATCTTTCCGGCCGCGGCCGGCGCCCGGCACGACCGGGCGATGTATGGCGACTGCCCCGGCCCGGTGACATCCGCGATCCGCCCGCACGGACTCAACCTCAGACTGGGCAGTGGCGGCCGCCACACGCTCTATGTCGTCGGCCATGGCGCGCGGGAAGCGATCGAGGTGTTCGAGCTGGACGCGTCCGGCGCGGTTCCGGCGCTCACCTGGGTCGGCTGCGGGGTGGCGCCCGAGGGGATCGGGCTCAACTCCGTCGTCGCACTTCCCGACGGCGGCTTTACGGCGACCAGCCCCGGGAACGGCGACATGTGGGAGTGGCAGTCGGGCGACGGCTGGACCCGCGTGGCGGGCAGCGAGGAGATCGGCCCGAACGGCATCGAGCTGTCGCGCGACGGCGAGTGGTACTACGTCGGCGGCTATGGCGATCAGGCGCTGATCCGACTCTCGCGCAACCGCACGCCGCCCGAGAAGCATCCGATCCCGGTCGGCTTCCACATTGACAATGTCCGCTGGGGTCCGGGCAATACGCTGCTCGCGGCCGGCCACATCGGCCCGACGCGCGAAGCGATCGGCGTCTGCATCCGCGAAGGCCAGTGCGATGGCGTCTCGTCGCGAGTTTCCCGGATCAACCTGGACAACAACACGGCGGAGGAAATCGTCAACTACCCGTCGAACGACCTGCTGATCCTCGGCACCGCCGCGATTCAGGTGGGTGACGAGATATGGGTCGGCCAGGTGGCTGAAGGCGACCGGATCGCGCGCTTCCCGGCCCGGTAACGGAAACCCCATGGAGCGGGAAGCGAGCTTTGCGGGTGGGGTGCGGATGAAGCGGGGAGTTGGCGCGCGGCGCCCGCGCGTCGCGGTGATCCTGGCGGCGTTGCTCGCTGGCCTGTTTGGCGCGGGCGTGTCAGGCGCGCAGGAAGACGGCTCGGTGGCGGGCGGCGTATTCACCGAAGCCCAGGCGTCGCGCGGAGAGCAGACGTTTCGGCAGGTATGCGGCGCCTGCCACGACACCGGCGAGTTTTCCGGCGGCCGGTTCCGCCTGACCTGGGTGGGCCAGACCGCCGGCGACCTCTTCGACACGATTTCGACGCTGATGCCGGAAGGCGATCCGGGGAGTCTCCGCCCCGCGGAGTACGCGGCCGTCGTAGCGTACCTGCTGCAACTGAACGGGTACCCCGCCGGGGAGGCTGACCTCCCTACCAGCGTGTCGGCGTTGCGTTCGATGGAAATTGTGGAGGCTCCATGACAAGGATTCGAGGCTCCCGGGTTTCGATGGGTCTTCTCGTGGCGGCAGCGATCGGGTTCGGCGTCGCGGGTGGCCTGCTGCCGGCGCCCGCCACGATCGCCCAGGGGGGCGAGACGCCCGCCGGCGAGTGGCGCTACATCGGTGGCGATGCCGCGCACACCCGTTATTCCGATCTCGACCAGATTACCGGCGACAACTTCGAGGATCTCGAGGTGGCGTGGGTCTGGCGGGGCGACAACTACGGTGCCGGCACGCTGGGGGTGTCGCGCGCGACCCCGATCTACGTCGATGGCGTGCTCTATACCGTCGCCGGCGAGCGCCGCACCGTGGTCGCCATCGATCCCGCCACCGGCGAGACGTTCTGGACCTACCGCGAGCCGCACACCACACGCTTCGACCGCGGGATGCGGAACGGCTACGGGAAGGGCGTGGCCTACGCCGAGGTGGATGGCCGTGGCGTCATCTACATCATCAGTCCCGCCTTCTTCCTCTACGCGCTCGATGCGCAGACCGGTCGGCCGCTGGAGAATTGGGGCAGTTCCGTGCCGCTCCCCGGCTTTCCCCAGACCGGCGTGGTCGACCTGCTGCCTGACCTGATCACCGACTGGGGACCGTGGGAGAGCTGGGACGGCGCCTACGATCCCGACTTCGGCATCCCGCGCGAGCTCGGCCACATCACCAGCTCCTCGCCGCCGATCGTCGTCAACGGCGTGGTGGTCGTCGGCAATTCGGCCGAGCAGGGCTACAACCAGACCCGTATCGAGAACGTGCCGGGCGACATCCTCGGCTACGACGCCCGGACCGGCGAGCACAAGTGGAAGTTCCACGTCATTCCGCGCCCCGGCGAGTTGGGCCACGAGACCTGGGAGAACGACGCCTGGCAATGGACCGGCGATGTTTCGTCCTGGGCGCCGATCTCCGCCGATCCGGAGCGGGGCCTGGTCTACGTGCCGACGAATCCGCCGACCATCGACTTCTTCGGGGGCTTCCGCCCCGGCGCGGGCCTGTTCGGGACGAGCGTAATTGCGCTCGATGTCCAGACCGGCATGCGGGCGTGGCACTTCCAGACGGTGCACCACGACATCTGGAACTTCGACAACCCGACGGCGCCGGTGGCGCTCGACGTGACCGTGGACGGCCGCCCGCGGCAGATCGTCGTCCAGACGACCAAGCAAGGTTGGGCCTACACGTTCGATCGCGAGACGGGCGAGCCGATCTGGCCGATCGAGGAACGGCCGGTGCCACAGTCCGAAGTGCCGGGCGAACGGCTCTCGCCGACCCAGCCGATGCCGACCCGGCCGCCGGCGTATGAGATGCAGGGCCTCACCGAGGATGATCTGATCGACTTCACACCGGAACTGCGGGCCGAGGCGCTCGAAATCGTCCAGAACTACCGGCTCGGGCCGATCTTCAACCCACCCATCGAGCGGGGGCATCCGTCGGGACTACGCTCGTTCGTCAGTTGCCCGAGCGGCGCCTCGAACATCTTCGGGCCGACGTCGGCCGACCCCGAGACCGGCATCCTCTATGTTTCGACGCTGCGCGGCTGCCGCTCGGAGAACATCGTGCCGGGCGAACTCATCGACGCGCCGGAGGACATCAAGACCACTGGCCGGACCATCGCCGACTTCGCGGTTGTCAACCGCGGCGACTTCCGCGGGCCGCAGGGGCTGCCCATCTTCAAGCCGCCCTACAGCCGCATCGTCGCCATCGACATGAACACCGGGGAGCACCTCTGGGAAACGCCGAACGGCGATACCCCGGACCGCATCCGGAACCACCCCGCGCTCGAGGGGGTCGACCTGCCGAACACGGGGCGGACCTCGCACCCGATCACCATGGTCACCCGGAGCCTGGTCATTACGGCCGAGGGGACCGGCGGCACGCCTCGCCTGCACGCGCTCGACAAGCGGACCGGCGATCGGCTTGGCACCGTCGAGCTGCCCGCCTCAGGCCAGTACGGCATGATGGGTTACCTGCACGACGGCCAGCAGTACATCGTGGTGCAGGTCGCCGGACCGGGCCTGCCCGGATCGCTCGCGGCGCTGCGGCTGCCGTGAGGCTCGGCGTTCGAGCGCGTGGCCGCCTCACGGCGCCTGAGTTTTGATTATTACCCACCGTATGGGCGATAATCGCCCTTGTTGTGGTCGATGTCCCACTATCTACCCCGTTACGCGGCCCGGCTTGTGGAGCGCGCCCTCGACGCGGCCCCCGTCGTCGTGCTGATGGGTGCGCGCCAGACGGGTAAGAGCACGCTCGCGCGGACCGAGCCGTTTCTGGCTGATCGCCTCTACCTCTCCCTCGACGATCCGGAAACCCAAGAACGGGCACGCCTGGCTCCGCGGGACTTGGTCCGAAGCGCGGCGCGGCTGACCCTGGACGAGGTGCAACGCGAGCCCGACCTGCTGCTTGCCGTGAAGCGGGCGGTGGATGAGGACCGGCCGCGCCGCAATGGCCGCTTCCTGCTTACCGGCTCGGCGAATCTGTTGCTCATGCAACGCGTATCCGAGACGTTGGCCGGCCGGGCGACTTACGTCAACCTCTGGCCCCTCTGCCGCCGGGAACGGCTGGGGTTGGGAGAGCCGGGCATCTGGTCCGATTTGTTCGCCAACCCCGTTGGAGACTGGCTGGATCTCGTCGAGTCGCGCGACGCTGCGCCCGCAAATTGGCAAACGGAAGTTCGTGCCAGCGGTTACCCTACGCCAGCGGTGGATCTCAGTGCCGACGATGCCCGGTCGCTCTGGTTCGACGGCTACATCCGCACCTATCTGGAGCGCGATCTGCAGTCCCTGGCAGCGGTAGGCAATCTGGTCGATTTCCGGCGGCTCATGCGTGTAGCGAGCCATCGGCTGGGTGGCATGATCAACCAGGCGGACATCGGACGCGATCTCCACATGCCACGCACCACGGTGCAACGCCATCTCAATCTGCTGGAGACGTCCTTTCAACTGGTGCGTGTACCGCCGTACTGGGTGAACCGCAGCAAGCGCTTGGTCAAGAGTCCGAAGCTCTATTGGAGCGACCCGGCGCTCGCGCTCTGGTTAAGCGGTGCGACCGCCGCTTCGGGCGAACATCTGGAGAATCTCGTGCTGGCCGCTCTTCTCGTGTGGCGCGACGGCCAGGTGCCAACTCCCAACGTGCTTTTCTGGCGGACGACGACGGATCGCGAGGTGGACTTCGTTGTCGAAGCAGGCGACCGGCTGCTCGCCGTCGAGGTAAAAGCCACCACGAATCCCGGATTGGCGGACGCTCGCGGCCTGCGCCTGTTTGGTCGGGAGTACCCGGAACGGTTCGTCGGTGGCCTGCTGCTCCACGGCGGTCACGACACGCAATGGATGACGGAGCGTGTACTCGCCGTGCCCTGGTGGCGAGTGCTGTAACGCCAGCCTCTGATGAGAGTGTCGACAGACTGTTGCACTGATCGCACTCAACGGCGATGATGCTGCAGGTCAGGGCTACTGGGAAACGAGGGGACAACCATGCGAGACGGTGGAAGCGGGCAGTACATGCTGGTTTGCCTGGTCGGATTCCTGCTGATCCCCGCGAGCGCGGCGCGCGGGCAGTCGCAGGAGCCGCAATGGGAGCCGATCACCGAGGATCGGCTGCTCAACCCGGAAGACGGCGACTGGATGAGCTACCGCCGGACCTACGACGTGACCGGATTCAGTCCGCTCGACCAGATCAACCGCGACAACGTCGGGGACCTGCGTATGGTCTGGGCCTGGTCGGTGCGGGACAACAGCCGCTGGGTGCCGACGCCGATCGTCGCCAACGGGTTGATGTACGTCTCCGAGGGGAGTGGCCGTGTTACGGCCTTCGACGTGGTCTCGGGGGACGTCGCGTGGGTGCACACGCGGAGCTACCCGGAGGACATCGAGAAATCGCAGGCGTTCGGCCGGCATCGCGGCGTCTCGGTCTACGGCGACACGATCTACTTCGGCACGGCTGATGCCGCACTGGTCGCGCTCGATGCCTTGACTGGAGAACAGCGCTGGGAGGTGAGCACCGGCGACTACAGCACGGGACTGGGGCACAGCCACCCGGCGCTGATCGCCGACGGGAAGGTCGTGCTCGGCTTCGCGGGCGGCGACCGGAGTGGGCGCGGCGTGGTAGTGGCGCATGATGCCGAGACCGGCGAGCACATCTGGACGACCTACACCGTGCCGGCGCCCGGTGAGCCGGGCTACGAAACCTGGACCGAGCGCGAGATCCCCCCGCTGGGCGGGTTGACCTGGAACACCATCAGCTACGACCCGGAACTCGGCCTGATCTATCTCGGCACGGGGCAGCCGACCCCGTGGGCGTCGACCCTGCGGGGGCCCGGAGACGCGCTCTACACCAACTGCATCCTCGCCCTGGACATCGATACCGGCGAGATTGAGTGGTACTTCCAGGTCGTGCCGTCGGACAACTGGGACCTTGATGCGACCCACGAGAGCATGCTGATCGACTTGGTCATTGGCGGCGTCGAGCGCAAAGCGCTGATCGAGACGAGCAAGATCGGCTGGGGTGTGGTGCTCGACCGCGAGACCGGCCGCTTCATCAACGCGTTCCGGACCGGCTACGACAACATCATCACCGGCTGGACCGATACCGGCAGCCCCATCTTCAATCCGGAACAGATCCCCACGCTGGACGACGTCGACTCGGACCGCGTGTTCGAGGTCTGCCCCCACTTCCACGGCGCGCGGAACCTGAATTCACCCAGCTTCAGCCCCGAGACCGGCCTCTACTACGTCGGCATCAACAACAGTTGCATGGACGTGACGTTCGTCTCGGAGGAGTACGAGCCGGGCCGCGTCTATCGCGGCATTGGCAGCCGAGTGAAGATGGTTCCCGGCTACGAGTACATCGGGGAGTTCGTGGCTTTCAATCCGGTTACCGGCGCGCGGGCCTGGGAGTACCGCCCGGAGAGCGGAGCCCCGATGACCGCCTCGGCGCTCGCCACCGCCGGCGGCATCGTCTTCGGCGGCACTGCGGACCGCCGGTTCTTCGCGCTCGACGCGGATAGCGGCGACGTGCTCTGGGAAACGCGCCTCAATGGCGACATCTCGGGCGCGCCGGTCACCTTCGAGATCGATGGTCGCCAGTATCTCGCGGTCGGCGCCGGCGGCCGCATCGGCCAGACTACCTCGTACGCCCGGCTGACCGATATCACGCTGCCGCAGGGAAGCGGTGTGATGTGGGTGTTCGCCCTGCCGGAGCGGGAATAAACCCTCGCGCCGCGCTCGTCTCGCTCGCCGAAGCCCGCGAGCTGGCCCTCGCCAACCGCAAGCTGGCGCGGTCCGGCGGAGACCCACTGGCCGACAAGCGCCGGGTCCAGGGGAAGCCTTCCCATGGACAGCGCGTCTCCAAGACAGTCCACTAGTGTCTACCTATCAGGTCGACGCCACGGCGCCGTCAATGCGTGCCTCCGGAACGCAACCCACTCTCCATAAACGACTTGGATTCCTCTCGCGAGGCCGGCACGAGGTTTGCGTACAGACTGCGGCATCTGATGATCAGGTAGTGCGTCCATTCGACTACGGAGGAAGACAATGATGCAGAGACGCGTTGTCAGTCGCGGAGCCATCGCCTTCGCGTGTGGATTGTGGCTCGCAGGCACATCAACTGCCGCTGCGCAGACGGCGTCCGCCAGCTCACCGGTCCCGCCGCCCGCGCAGCTTCCTCGGCCGGAATCATCCGTGGTCGAGGTCCCGGAACTGCTGCGCTTCCAGTTCGTCCCGAAGTTCGTGACCGGGATCCCGGTCGGGCCATTCGGGAAGAAGGTCGGCGCGAGCCCGGGGGCGGCTACCGCCTCTGTGCCTACTGGCACCCGTTCAAGCAGGCAGGCAGCTCCTTCGTGTACCACACGGAGGTTCCTGTGTCTTCCCCTCAACCGCACCTTCACGCATAATCCGGGTTAGATGTGCATCCATCGGGTGCGTTATCACGCGCCCGATCCTTTCAGATTGATCTGAGGCGTCACTGCCCGCTGCGCCTTCGGCGCGTTACCCTTCCACGGCTCGCCCGGCAGGCGTGCGATCAGTTTCGACGAAACAGCCTTGGCCCCGGCTTCCGGATTCCATTCGTAGCCCGCCGCCAGCAGCGGTCCGATGTCTCCCATGAATTCAGGGTCGCCGCGTTTGGCCGCGAAGTTCTGCTCGAACACCGCCCGTGTGACTGGATGGCCTGCGTGCTCCATGTATTTCTCGAACGCCTTGATGATTCGTTCCGGGTTCACGCCCGGTGCCTCCAGCGCCGTTGCGAGATCGAAGAGGTCGCGTCCCTGCTTGCGCTGATAAAGAGCTCTGAACTTGGTTCCCAGCAACTCATCGAGCTCGTATGTGTGAATGCTGCACGCGCCCTCGAACCATCTGGACGAAATCGAGAACGGCCGTTCCTTGAACCCGTAGACCGCAAAATGCTCGCGGGTATTCGTCTCGACTTTCAGCCGCAACAGGATCGGGGGCGCATCTTCGGATGCAAAGCGGTACACGAAGGTGATGCGTCCTTGATTCTGTGTCGTCCTCGGTTGCCCCAGCCACGGGTTAAGGACATCGTGGAGCGCATCCACCATCGGCTTCGCCGGCCCAGTTCCGGTTCGCACGAGATCGATATCCTCAGAGTAGCGCGCCGCGGGCAGATGAAGCTTGTAGAGGGCCGTGCCGCCGCGAAACGCGAGCGCGTCGTGAAGGATGTCGTTCGAAAAGATCGCCACCAGCGCGCGGCTGATGACCAAATCCTGCTCGACCTGCGAATCTTGCGGCCACGGCGCCTGCGCCCTCCATTCGAGAATGTGATCGCGTGGAATCACAGATCGATCTCCACTTCCGCGTTCACAAACAGCTTCCATGCGTCCTGGCGGCCCGACTTGCCGCGCGGCGCGCCCGGACGGAGCAGGACGGATTCGTGCACGTGCGCGCGCACGTATTGCTGAAGCGGCTCCGTCTTGCCACCGGCTCCGGCCAGCTCCAGAAGGTAGCCCAGCCTTTGCGCCCACGGAACCGGGGCGGCGGGCGCCGCCTTCACGAGTCGCTCTGGATCGATCTTCTCCGCAAGTTCCGAGAGAACCGTGGCCACATTGCTCAGGCCGCCGGCGCGATGGTGGTAACCCACAAGATCGAACGCGGTGGCCTCGGGCGTTGACACCACGATGAATCCGCGTGGCGTATTCAGGGTCTGCGTCGGCACTCTGCGCAGGTTCTTGCGGACGAAGAACCCGACACGCACTTTGCCGCATTCGATACGGCGCCGGGCCTTCTCGACGAGAACCTGGAATTCCTGGGGGCGCTGATGCGCGGCGCCGTGATACTCCGCAGCCGTGAGCAAGCCGGCATAGTAGGGAAGCGTCAACGTGGTCATCAGCGCGGGAACGAACTGGTTGGCCGGGAGCGACCCGAGCGACCGGTACTCCGGAGGCACGATGACGTGGAACCCGCGCACGGGCGATACAATCAGGCGCCGACGCGCCAGCCGGTTGAGCGCCACCTTCAGCGCTGGTGGGGACAGACCCAGGGCAGTTCGGGCTTCGCCGGTCGTAAAGGTGTAGCGGCTCGAAGCCGCCAGATTCTCGAGGTATTGCCGCGCCTTGGGGTGGCCAGAGTCCGGTTTCATTCGCTGAAGGTAACAGTATCTGTTACCTTGTGCAAACAGAACCGGAAATACGGCGTAGCCGAGTTCTGGAAACTATTGATTAGGCGCGGTGATCAGGCTGATGACTCAGGTCGTCGACCGACAACCCAGTTCACGCCGCGGTATCTCCTGCGGCGCAGACTCCTGGCAGGCATGTAGACTACGGGAACTCCGGCCAAGAGAGGGAGCGGCGCGATGATCTCAGCGAACGACCTCCACCGACGCCTATCGGCGGCGACGGCCACGCTGGGCGTTGCCGGCGGTCTCCTCGGCCTGGGCACGTTCGCCGCCGAGCAGCCCGCTCGGATCGGCGTCCATACCGCGAATCAGGCCGAGAACGGCCGCGCCGTCTATACCCGGAGCTGCGCCATCTGTCATCGCACCGATCTCCAGGGCAACTTCGAGGCTCCGCCGCTGGCCGGCGTCAACTTCCTGAACTACTGGGGCGACCGCACCCCGCGCGAGCTGCTCGAACGCATCAGGGATTCGATGCCCCCCGACCGGCCGGGCCGGCTCGGGGACCAAGCCTACCTGGACATCGTCGCGTACCTGCTGCAGGCGAACGGCGCCCCGGCCGGGGACGAGGCGCTGACGGCGGACGCGGCGGTGCCGATCGGCACGGTGGCGGGACGAGCGGCACCAGCCCAGGAGATAACGGCGCAGGCCCAGGGGCGGGCGGCGACGCCCGTCACGCGGACCGCGACGGAGACCGTGCCGGGCGGGCTGACGGTCGCCGGCGAGGTGGAGCGCTACACGCCGGTCACCGACGAGCGGTTGCGCAATCCGGATCCGGGCGACTGGCTGATGGTCCGGCGGAACTACCAGGCCTGGAGCCACAGCCCGCTCACCGAGATCACGCGCGACAACGTCGGAGAGCTCGAGCTGGTGTGGATGTGGGCCATGAACGAGGGAGGACGGAACGCGCCCTCGCCGATCGCCCACGACGGCGTGCTCTATCTCGCCGGGTTCGGCCCCGTGGTGCAGGCGCTCGACGCGCGCACCGGCGACCTGATCTGGGAGCACCGGGTGGGCGTCGAGGCGGGTCAGCTCTCCAGCTCCAGCCGGAACCTCGCGATCTACGAGGACAAGCTCTTCCTGGCCACGGCCGACGCGCGGCTGATCGCGCTCGACGCGCGCACCGGGGCGGAGGTCTGGACCACCCGGATCGCCGACGACGCCCAGGGCTTCCGCAACACCAGCGGGCCGGTCGTCGTCGGCGGCAAGGTGGTGCAGGGGCTGGGCGGCTGCGGGCGCTATACCCGTGAAGGCTGCTTCATCAGCGCCTACGACGCGGCGACCGGCCGGCAGCTCTGGCGGTTCAATACGGTGGCCCGCTCGGACGAGCCCGGGGGCAACACCTGGGCGAACCTGCCCAACTATCTGCGCGGGGGCGGCGAGACCTGGATTACCGGCAGCTACGATCCCGTCCTCGACCTGGTCTATTTCGGCGTGGCCCAGGCCAAGCCCTGGGTGGCGGCCAGCCGGGGAATGACGGTGCGCGACGCGGCCCTCTACACGAGCTCGACGGTGGCCCTGCGGCCGGGCGACGGCGAGCTCGCCTGGCACTTCCAACACGTCCCCGGCGAGACCCTCGACCTCGACGAGGTCTTCGAGCGCGTGCTGGTCGACCTGGAGGATCGCCGCGTGGTCTTCAGCGCCGGCAAGCACGGCATTCTGTGGAAGCTCGATCGCGAGACCGGCGAGTTCCTCGGCTACAAGGAGACCGTCTTCCAGAACGTCTTCGACCGGATCGACCCGCGGACCGGGGCCGTCACCTACCGCCAGGACATCGCCGACGCGCAGCTCGAGCAGCTCGTCCAGGCGTGTCCCAGCACCGCCGGCGGCAAGAACTGGCACCCGATGAGCTACCACCCCGAATCGGGGCTGCTCATCCTCCCGCTCGCGCAGACCTGCATGGAGCTGGCGGGACGCGAGGTCGCCTTCGAGGAGGGATCGGGCGGCGTGGGAATGAGCGCCCGTCCCTTCTTCGAGATGCCGGACACGGAGGGCCGACTCGGCAAGCTCGCGGCGTTCGATGCCGAGACCCTGGAGGAGGTCTGGAGCGTCGAGCAGCGGGCGCCGTTCCTGACCGGCGTGCTGTCGACGGCCGGCGACCTCGCCTTCGCCGGCGACCTCGATCGGAGGTTCCGGGCGTTCGACGTGCGGACGGGCGAGGTGCTATGGCAGTCCCGTCTGGGCACGTCGGTGCAGGGCTTTCCGATCTCGTTCGCCGTCGGGGGCAAGCAGTACATAGCCGTGTCGACCGGTCTCGGGGGCGGCAGCCCGAGGGCGGCCCCGCGCGCGCTGGCGCCCGACATTCACCACCCGCAGACCGGCAACGCCCTGTACGTGTTCGCGCTTCCGGACGCGAGCGACGGCGCGCGGTAGGGCTGCCGGGCCTTCGATGCCGATTCGCTTGTGCCGGTGCCTGGCCAGCCGCCAGGTCGGCGTCGTCTGCGCCAGCACTTCTGCGGCGCAGACTCCCAGCAGGAGGTCTCCAATGGCGCCCCCGCCTCTTCACCGTCCCGCCGGGCCGCTTCTCGCGGCAGGCATCGTCATCGCGGTCCTGTTCGTCTCCGTTCCGTCGGCCCAGGAGGCCTACCTGCACCTGAACCCCGTGGTCGAGAAGCTCGTGCAGGGCAGGCACGTGTTCGGCGTGAGCACGGCCGATCTGTCGCTCCAGAACGCGCGAGCCCTGGCGAGCGAGCCGAGCATCGACTACGTGTACGTCGACATGGAGCACAACCCGCTGCGATTCGACCAGTTGGAGCACTTCGTGGCGTTTCTGGTGGCCGGCGACAAGGCCGGCATCGTCGCGCGGGGAAACGCGCAGGCGCATCCGCCGGTGTTCGCGCGCTTTCCGCCCTACGGGCGCGAGCAGACGCTGTGGATGGTCAAGCACGCGCTCGACATCGGTCTGATGGGCATCCTCATCAACAACGTCGAAACCCCCGAGCAGGCGGAGAACATCGTTCGGACGATCCGTCCCCGGCAGCTCCGATCGTCGGCCATCCCGAATCCGCCGGGCGTGCGGGGCACCGTGACGTGCCCGTTCTGGGGCATCGGGCGCGACGAGTGCCGGCGGCGCGCCGACCTCTGGCCCCTCAATCCGCAGGGAGATCTGCTGTTCTGGGCGATGATCGAGACGAAGGAGGGAGTGGAGAACGCCGACGCTATCGCCCAGGTCCCCGGCGTCGGGGGCTTCTACCTGGGAGCGGGCGCCGACCTCAGCTCGTCCTACGGTGCGGAGAGCCCCGACGACCCCGAGGTGGCGGCCGCCTTCGAGCGGCTCCTGGCGGTCTGCCGGGAGCGCGACCTCGCCTGCGGAGGCACGGTCACTCCGGCCAACGCCGCCCTGCGGATGGAGCAGGGCTACCGGATCTTCAACTTCGGCGGCGCGAACGGCGGCCTGACGGCGGCGAACGCGGCGGCGCGCAGCGCCGTGATCGCCGCGGGGGCGCAACGCTGAGAGCGGTCCGAGAGCCACGAACCCGTTCCAGCGTCAAGAAGGGGTTTCGCGGCATCGGCAGCCGGGTCAAGATGGTTCCCGGCTACGACTACATCGGGGAGTTCGTGGCGTTCAATCCGGTCACCGGTCAATGGGCCTGGGAGTACCGCCCGGAGAGCGGCGCGGCCATGACCGCCTCGGCGCTCGCCACCGCCGGCGGCATCGTCTTCGGTGGCACCGCAGACCGCCGATTCTTCGCGCTCGACGCCGACAACGGCGACGTGCTCTGGGAGACGCGCCTCAACGGCAACATCTCGGGCGCGCCGGTGACGTTCGAAATCGACGGCCGCCAGTAGCTTGCGGTAGGCGCCGGGGGCCGCATCGGCCAGGCCACCTCGTACGCCCGGCTGACGGATATCACGTTGCCGTAAGGGAGCGGCGTGGTTTGGGTGTTTGCCCTGCCGGAGCGGGAATAAACCCTCGCGGTGCGCCGCGCTCGTCTCGCTCGCCGAAGTCCGCGAGCAGGCCCTTGGCATGCGCAGAACTGGTGGCGGAGCCTCGAACGCTACGTCTTCCCGCGCATCGGCCGCTTGCCGGTCTCCGAGGTCAACACGGCCGACGTGCTGGAGATCCTCACGCCGATCTGACACGTCAAGGCTGAGACCGCCCGCGCCGTCCTGAAGTGGGCCATTGACGATGGAGCTTCGAGCCGACAACCGTGCGTTCTTCATGGAATCCATGCAAGTTATTCTTCTTAACATACTTATCATCTTATTCGCAATCACGATGCCCTCGTTGTACCGCGCTCAACGGCGGTGGGCCACGAGCAAGCCTGCGGCAACGAAGCGTGCCAGCCGTGAAGCGCGGGCCGCGTCGCACCGAGCCGGGCGAGGCGCCCGACTGACGCCCGATGTACATCTTCCTCGACGCGATCACCTTTCGATACCGCGGTGCGCCGGCTCCTGTCCTGAACAGGCTCTCCCTCTTCGTCCGCTTGGGAGAGATTGCCGCAGTGGTTGACCCCGCCGACGCGGGCAAGACGACGCTGCTCCGCTACGTAGGCAGGCGCTCGGACGGACAGGGCCGCGTGTTCCTCGGTTCGGAAGCTGACGAGAGCGGGCGGAAGCCGGGCCTGATCCGCGGCTGGCGGTTCTGCATGGGAGACGACGCATTCCCACCCGAGTGGGGCTCGGAGCGATGGCGCGGCGTCTGGATCCGGCGCTATGCGTTTCCGACCATGGCGCTGGACGGCTCCGACCGCGAGCCCCCCGACGGTTGGTCCGAGGAAGCCGACAACGTGTTCTTCTCCATCTACTCCAAGGATGGCACGGTGCGTGACACCGGCTGGGACGGCGCGGCTCCCAACGACCCGGACCGGCAGGACCTGCTGCTGGTCGATGATCTGTCGACGAGACTGCGGTTCGGCGACGCGGCTAACCGGTGTGCGTTCATCCGCGACCTGCACCCGATGCCGCGGCGCCGGACAGTGATCTACGCGACGCGCGATCCCGCCGACGCACTGGAGGTCGTCGAATCGGATCGCGGTCCTGCGGCGGGGCCGAATCGTGCAGTGTGGGACGCCGTCAGGGATACGCCGCGCACCCGCCAGCAGGTTCGTGGCGCGGCTCTTCCAGTGAGACGATGCACAAGGCGGTCCACGCACGGCTTCGAGGGTCCCGTTGATTCCCGTTGTAAAAGGGGAAGCCGATATCCATGTCGACGCTTTCCAAGATGCTCCAGCACCTCCGGATCCAGGCCGTGGCGCACGGGTGCCGGTCCTCGTTCCGAGACTGGGAGGCTGAGGAGACCGACCACCCGCGCGAGGTCATCGAGGCGGCGCTGCCGCACGTCGTCCAGAACAAGGTCGATGGGTGGACGCCTCCACCCGACGGCATCGCAATGTGCCAAGGTGGATGTGCCGTGACATAACTCACCTAGAGGAGGCAGGGAAGGCTTCCCCGTCAAGTGAACCACGCATAGTTGGACTCTGAACGCGTTGTGACGCGCGCCAAGTACGTGAGCGGCGGTACCCGACCCAGCGCGTCATGGGGCCGGTGCTCGTTGTAGATGACGAGCTACGCATCGGAGAGCTGCTGCACTTCCGCATGGCGACTCCTTCCAGAGCGCCCGAAAGTCCAACATTCTATGGTCCGGCAGCAGGGGAAGCGTACCTGGTGGCGGCCGAACCCGGCGTCAAACGCGGTCGGCCACCTGCTCCTGCATCTGGCCGACAACGTCCGGCAGTGGATCGTCAGCGGCCTCGGCCTCACGCCAGCGCCACCTGGAGTGCGCACCGGAAAACACACTGGCAAGGGCCGACCTGCGCGCCGACCTGTCACGCGCGGTAACCGAGGCCGCCGCGGAGCTCGCGCGGCTCGACTTGGCCACGCTCGAGACGCGCGGGGAGATCCAGGGCTTCACCGTCACGCGCTTCGGGGCCCTCTACCACGCCGTGGAGCACTTTGCGATGCACACCGGGCAGACCATCTGGATCACGAAGGCCCGCACCGGTCGAGACCTTGGCTTCTATGAGGTCGAGGGTGGCGTGGCGCGTCCCCGCTGGCCCGGGCGGACGGGCGATCCCTGAGTTCCCGCTCCAGCGACAGTCGGGTCGACGTCAAGTTGTCGTTCCGACCCGCCGCCGGTCCGTGAACCAACCGTGATAACGACGCCGTCGGCGCTTGCTTTTGGCAGGCCACCTTGCTTTAACACTGGCGAACTCACCTCAGTAACGCCGTCGGGTCGACTTCTCCATCATCGATCTTCGCTACGATGTGACGCAGACCCTCGTCGATCAAATACTCCAGCACCCTTACCGGCGTGCTTGTATCAGGGTACATGGCCCGAAGGAGTGCCCGGATCTCGCCGGAGGGGTCGAACAGGTCAGGCGACCAACGTGTCTCGACTGGCGCCCCCGTCTGGCCAGGCTCGATGCCCGCCCGGATGGCGTAGGCGAATGCGAACCGCCCTGCGGCCTGGGCTTCATCGAACCACCCGAGTTCGTCCGTTAACAGAGCAACCGCTGCTTGTCCGTGTTCCGTAAGTCCAATCTGCTTTCGGTCTTCGTCTGGCATCATCGAGCCTCTATCACAATCGTGCGGCGGGCCGTCTGCTTGTCGAGCTGGTACTCTCTGAGCAGGTGGCCGCCAAGGAGTTCGCGGACAGTCGCGCGATCGATCTCGCCTTCTTGAATAAACAAGACCACCTGTTCGGCCATCGAGGGATTGTCCCGCCCGCTGTTGATCTTCGCGAGCGGCGGCTTGTGCTGTGATTCTATGCGACCCGCTCGGTGGCCGCCTCCTCCTTGGCTTCGAGAACGGCGAGGGCTGAGACCAACTTGGTGATGTCGCGCCAACCGTGCACGCGGCGGAACGTCTTCTCGGCTTCGACGATCGCTGCGCTCACCCAACGTACAACCATCGTGCCGTTACGCCAGCGCTTCACGTTGCGCGAGTAGGTGGTAATGCTGCCATTGAAGTTCTCGATGGCGTTCGTGGTGCGCAATTTCGTGTATAACGCCCCGGCAATGCCGAAGCGTTGCAGCGTGAGGGTGTCGGCGAGGCCCTCGCGCACCGAGGCTGCGGCCCCCGGATGGTCGGTCTCGAGGGAAGCGGCCAGCCGCTCCAGTTGTCGTTGCGCCAGGGCGGCATCACCGGCCGCCCACGCGTCCCGCAGCACCGCGGTCACATTCGCGTGCAGATGCTCCGGGAGATGGCCCAGAATGTTGCGCCGTTTGTGGAGCTGACAGCGCTGGATGGCCGCGAGCGGGCCGCACACCGCGCGGATGGCCGAGGCGAGCGCCTTCGCACCGTCGATCACAAAGAGGCGCGCCCGGTCCGGGTCCAGGCCGCGATCGACGAGGTCACGCAGGAGCGCTTTGGCCACGCGGCTATGTTCGGTGTGGCCCTCCCGGAGGCCCAGAATCTGCTTCTTCCCCTCCGTATCAACGCCCAGCGCGATCACGACCGTGTGGTCACCCAGCACGATCCCGTCGATCAGCACGATCGGGAACTGGCGGTCCCCGAGCGGCGTGGTGAGCCAGCGAGTCAGTTGCGTCGTCGTCAGGGCGACATAGCGGCGCGAGACCGCGCTCTTCGATGTCGCCCGCTCCGTGACCTCCTCCGGCAGGGGCTCCAGGCTCCGTGCGTACTTCCGGGTGGAGATCCCACAGGCCACCGCGTTCACGGTCTGCGCATCCAGCGGGTCGCGCTGTGAGGCGAACGCGAAGCTGGGCAACTCGACCTCCTCCCCGGTCTGACTGCGGACGCGGGGGCGCGTCATCCGAATCCGCCGCCCCCCCAACGTCACCTCGCTCGACGTCGTGCCCGCGCGACCCGCCCGGCGCTCGGGGTCACGTTTCCAGCGCGGTCCGCACAACTCGGTGCGGTCCTGCTCCATCATCGCGTCCAGGACCTGCTGGCCCGCGCGGATGCACAACTCGAAATACGAACGTTCAATGCCGGCGAACGCGCCCAGCACCGGCAGCGGGATCTGCACCGTCGCGGCCGGCGGCCGCTCTACGGGTTGGAGACGCGGGGACTTCCTGGCATGCTTCGTCATGGCGGTGGCTCCTTCTTGGTTTAGGCACCCCCTCCGTATCACACGGAGGGTGAAGAAGCCGCCGCTCTTACATCAGAAGATCAACAGGTCTTGGGACAATCCCGCTGGGCTGCTCCGCCGTCGTCGTCGTCGGGGTATTGCTGGTAGTGTCGCGGTAACACAGCCTACCGTCTGGTCTCTGGAGCGCACGTGACTGGCCGAGATCGACACCAATCCGAAGCCTGGGTGATTCGCGAGCACTCGGTTTGGTTCGCCGCCTTCGACCTCTATCACGTCCTGGCGGTAGACGGACATGGGATCTCCGTCCCTGTCATCTACGAAAGCCGCCGACGAGGGCCGGAAAGAACCACCGTTGTCGTCGCGAACGAAACGAAACGGGGGAACTCTGTTGGTGGCAACCGTAAAGTTCCCATTTGTGGCAACCGAAAACCGCACACCTTGGTGGTTGGCGGGAGCTGCCCTGCGTTCCACGATGTTGACGACGTCAACAACGAGGAAGCGGGGCACCGATGCATGGATGGGAGACGAGGATGTTGCTGAAGTACTACCTGGAACGGGGCGTCTCGAAGGCGGAGTTGTCGAGACGCTTCGGGGTGAGTCGCCGGACGATCCACGAGTGGGTCGAGACGGGTCAGTTGGACCGGGACCTGTCGTCAGGTGGCTCGCGCTACGCGCCGCGACCACCGGCGCCCCACAAGCTGGATCCCTACACGGGGATCATCGATGCACGTCTCGAGGAGTATCCCGGGCTGTCGGCGCAGCGGCTGTTTGACGAGGTCCGCGCGGCGGGCTACCCCGGTGGCTACAGCCGGGTGCGGGACTACGTCCGCGCGGTGCGTCCACGGGAGCCGACCGAGTCGGTGGTTCGGTTCGAGACGCCGGCGGGGCGTCAGGGCCAGGTGGACTTCGCGACCTTCACCCTGCCCTGGGGCCGCCGGCACGCCCTGGTGGTGGTGCTGAGCCACTCCCGGCTGCTGTGGCTGTGTTTCTACCGCCGGCAGACGATGGCCGTGTTGACCGACGGGCTGGAGCGCGCGTTCGCGCGGTTCGGCGGTGTCCCGAAGGAGCTCTTGTTTGACCAGATGCGCGCGGTCGTGCTGTCGGACCAGCGCGTGGGCGGCGGCGAGCTGGTGTTGAACGCGGAGTTTCTGCGCTTTGCCGCGCACTGGGGATTCCACCCGCGCGCGTGCCGGCCGTATCGGGCGCAGACGAAGTTTCAGGCTTCATACTACGCACCTTCCTGTACATGCGATACAAGCTTTGGGTGCTGCCGCCGGTCGCGTAACCGCTTTCCCGGATGGCTGACGGGCAGGGGTCCGGTGGGCGGTTTGAAGAGTATCGTGCCTTTGTCGTCGGCGCGCACGGCGCGCAGCACGCCTTGGTGCGCGAAGCGCTTGGCGGTGGCCGGATGCACGTCGAGTAGCTCGGCCATCTGCGGTACGGTCAGCCAGCGCGCCCCGAGCAGGTGTTCGGCGTAGCTCTCGATGTCGTACGCCTCGCGCAGCATGCGGACGCGCAGGCGGCTGAATGGCAGACCGGTCCCGGTGCGTAGCCACCGCCCGTTGAGCGTCTCGGCGATCTGCGCGTCGGTCTGTTCGGTAGCGAGGGCGCGGACCTGTTCGACGACCGCGGCCGGAGTACGACGCAGATCCGGTGCGCTGAGCGGCAGTGGACACTCGATCTCGCGGGTGGAGCCGCCCCTCCAGCGAATGGACACTCGGATCACGTCGTCGCGGAGCAGGGTGACATCTTCGACAAGAAGCCGCAGCATCCGCTTGCGGTCGCGCGCCGGCGTGCGCGGGTCATGCCAGACCCGCGGCAGGTCGGCGACCAATGCTGCCACCCGCTCCTTCATCTCGGCAGTGACCGCCGGGAGCTGGGTCTTGCCCGCACCGGCGTACGCCTCTTCGGCCGCAGCCAACCGCTGGAGCGCCTCGTTCCAGTGCCGTTCGAGGCTGTCGGCCACGAGCCGATTCTCGGGCCGCACGAGAAGAAACTGCCGCTGCGCCAGCTCGGCATCCTCCCGAAGCCGGGCAATCTGCGCCCGCTTGGCGCGGTCGACCTCGGCGGCCCGGGCTCGTAGCTCGTCGAACACCTCGACTGCAACGTCGATCGACGCCGGGGTGACGGTTTCGAGCACGAGCTCGCTGACCGCGCGGTCGATCGCCGCGCCCGGCAGGCTCTGGCACGCCGGCTCCGCCCGTTGAATCCCCCGGCGCTGACAGCGATAGAGCGGCTCCGGGTGACCGTGAGACACGACGTAGGCGACAGTCATCCGGCTGCCGCACCGACCGCAGATGACGAGCCCCTGCAGCAGGGCTACGCCTTCGCGTGGCGCGCTGCGCCGACGGTCTGCGCCAATGCACTGGGCGCTTGCGCGCAACGCCTCCTGATTCGCTTCGAATTGCTCCCAGGTGATGTAGCCGGGGTGCGCGTCAGGCAGAAAGACCTTCCACTCCTCGCGGGGAAGTCGTCGATACCGCGCCTGGCCGCTGGGGCGGACCTTGCGCTGCCGGGTCCGCCCGAAGACGTACGCGCCGGCGTAGCGCGGATTGTGCAGGATGCCGAGCACACGGTCACGCGCCAACTCGCCGAAGACGAGCGCACCTGCACGGGGTCCCTTGACGACCCGCCGCGGCCACGCGACTTGCTGCTCCTGGAAGTAGCGCACCACCGCGCCGGCCGAGCCGGCGCGGCGGAAGGTGTCGAACACGAGGCGGACGGCGCCCTGCACCTGCTCGTCAGGATCGAGCATGAGCTTCCCACCGGCGTCGAAGACCATACCCAGCGGGGGGCGGATCCACAGCTCGCCGCGGCGCGCCTTGTTCAGTTGCCCCCCGATCAGACGCGCGCGCAGCACATGCAACTCCGCCTCGCTCATCGTACCCTTGAGACCGAGCAGCAAGCGATCGTTGAAGTGGGCCGGGTCGTAGAGCCCGTCTTCATCGAGAATGAGCGTCTCGCTCAGCGCGCAGATCTCCAGCAGACGATGCCAGTCGCTCGAGTTACGGGCGAGCCGCGAGACCTCCAGCCCCATGACTATGCCGACGCGACCGAGGCCGACGTCGGCGACGATCCGTTGGAAGCCGGTCCGCTCGGCCGCCGAGGCGCCCGAGATCCCCTGGTCGTCATCGATGACCACGATTCGGTCGGCCGCCCAGCCGAGCGCCAATGCCCGTCGTTTCAGGGCGTACTGTCGGGCAGTGCTCTCCTGATGGTCGTGCACCTGCTGCAAGGAGGACTGCCGCACGTAGAGACAGGCGAGGCGACGCAGATGGTCCGCCGTGACCGCGGTCGATTGACTCATGGGGAAACGCCCTCCGCAACGCGGCTGAGTACCAGGCTCGCCAACACACGCGCCATCTCGGAACGAACGGGCGGCGTCAGCTCGATGTCACCGCTGCCGGCCGGCACCGGCCCGACCGACGGGAGGCAGAGGGTCGAGACGGCCTTCAACCACGCCGCCATACCGCGGGTCATCAACAGCGCCACCCCGTAGCCTTGGCGAGCGAACGCGATATCGGTGGCGGCGTCCTGCCGCACGACCTCGTACTGCCGGCACAGCTGATTGGAATCGAGACCCGACGCTGTGATGGGGTCGCCTACGGGTGCGGTTTTTTTTGCGGCGCGCCACCGCCCGGTCGAGCGAGCGCGCGTGGATCGAAACGCCGAACCGCCGCGCCACGGCCGCCGTCAGCGACTCGTCCGGTTGCACGTCTTCGCCCGCCCGCCAGCGCTCCACGTAGTCGACAACCGCGTCGGTGCACTTGTGGGCCCGCTTCGGCCCCGGACGCTTGGGCACCAACCCGGGGATCCCGTGCGCCTCGAACGCGGCCGCGGTCTGGTAGAACGTCTGGCGGCTGACCCCGAAGCGCGTGGCAACCTCGGTCACCGGCCGTCCATCGACCTGGTGGCGGCGCACCATCTCGTACTTGACCTGGACGCGGTCGCGCGGGTCGAAGAACGGATGGCTCCGAAAGGCATCGTCGCGAATGGCCTCGGGGTGCGGATGCAAGGCGCCTGCCTCGCGCAGGGCCTGCGTCTTGGCGTCCGGCGACAGCTTTGGAGGACGGCGCATCGCGTATGTCAGATAGATTATGACTACAATGCCGGACGACGTCAAGAAGATTATGACCTGGAACCCAAAGACAGCACCGTATTATATGCTTAATAGTGCAACACGCGGGCACCGATGGTGCCTTGTCGCCCACTCCATGTGGATGAAATCCATATGACACAACGGACGAAATCTCCGTGACGCCACCGCCGCTCATGTCCGGACCCTCTCGCTCACCATCTCGGCCAGCCGCAGCAGGTCCTCAAGACGAAATGGCGCACGCCCGCGTCCCGCCACCACCGCCGGATCCGGTGGCGCAAAGTCCGTCCAGCCAACGGGAATCGACCAGACCGTGCCGTCGGGCCGTTGCACCGTGACCCGGTCTTCTCCCCAGAGGGACTTGGTCACCAGGAACGGGAAGCGGGCGCCCCGGAGTGGATGGAACGGGTGGGTAATCCGAATCTGTGGTGCTTCAACAGCACCGGGAGCATTCTGCAGCTTTGACGAAGGGCAAGGTGGAGCGGCCAATCCGCTACATCCGTGACAGCTTCTTCTACGGGCGTGCGTTCGCGAACGACGAGGACCTCAACGAGCAGGCGTCGCGCTGGCTGGAGGGCACGGCCAACGTGCGTCGGCACGGTACGACGGGCGAGCGCCCAGTGGACCGCTTCGAGCGGGACGAGCGTGCGGTGCTGCGTCCCTTGGCACGCCGTCCCTACCAGCGTCTCGGCGTCCACCGCGGTGCCGAGCCGGCCCACCGGCGCGTGCCCGACACCATCGCGGTGGAGCGCCGCTCGTTGCGGGTCTACGCGGAGGCGGCGGGATGACGGCGACCGCGAGTGACCGGCGCGACCGGCTGCGGGCGATGCTGGCGGACTTGAAGATGCCCGGTGCCCTGGAAGCCGTCGACGGCGTGCTGGCGCAGGTCGACAGCGGGGCGGTGACGGCGGGCGAAGCGATCGAGCTGGTGCTCAACGCCCAGATCGCGCTGCGCAACAACCGTCGCCTGCAGGCCGCCATGCGCTCCTCGCGCCTGCCGGCCGTCAAGACGCTGGCGCAGTTTGACTTTACCTTCCAGCCGAGCATCAAGCGCGAGCAGATCGAGAGCCTGCACGAGCTGGGATTCCTCGACCGCGCCGAGAACGTCATCCTGCTCGGCCCGCCTGGAGTGGGCAAGACGCATCTGGCGATCAGTCTGGCGATCGCGGCCGCCGAGGCCGGCCGACGCGTCTACTACGGGACGTTGGCAGGCCTGATCGACTCGCTCATGGACGCCAGGGCCGCGGGTGAGCTGTCCCGGCGGCTGCGCGTGCTGACGCATCCCGCGCTGCTCGTCGTCGACGAGATCGGCTACCTGCCGGTCAGCCAAGACGGCGCCGTGCTCTTCTTCCAGCTGATCAACGCCCGGCACGAGCGGGCGTCGACGGTGCTGACCTCGAACAAGGGCTTCGAGGAATGGGGACACGTGCTCGGCGACGAGATCATGGCGGCGGCGCTCATCGACCGGCTGCTGCACCATTGCCACATCGTCAACATCCGGGGCAACAGCTACCGGATGCGGGAGCATCAGCACTGGCTGAGGACAGCGTCGGACGAACAGCGTGAGGGAGTCGCAACGTGACCGCCGGCTGCGCAGCTTCGCGGCGCGTTTTGGCCAGGACTCCGGTCGCTCCGCTCCCTGCGTCCAGCCCAAAACGCCCGACGAGCATCAACGGGAGAACGTCCGCTCCGCCCGAGATGTATCTCCCCGAAGCGTGCAGTTTTCAGTTCCCAAAAGTGTGCAGTTTTCGGTTGCCATTGACAAACTCTCCGCAACAGACGCGCCTCGTCGGCTATCTGCGGATCATCGGGAAACCTCTGTCTGCACTCGTCTGGGGACGTCACGAGCTCAGTCCGAGGCCCGCCTCACCCACATGCGGATCTCTTCTTCATGACCGGCCAAGTTCTGTTCGGACTCCTCGCCGGTCCGTCGGTCTTCAGCCCACCATGACACCGACCCATTCGGATCAACTTCCACTTCGATGTCCACTCCCTGCCGATGCCATTCGAGCTGGAGTCCCCCGCGGACCGTGGGGACGAGGGCGGGCCCGGCAACCTGCCAACTGGTCCGTTCACTCCGGTCATGCGATAGCGCCAGTGCAGGACGGCATCCTCCGGGAGTTGGCAGGAATGCGTCAACTGACAGGGGCGCCGATACCTCCCCCAAAGCAGACCGATGTGAGCGGCCGTCTGGGCTTGATCCGGTTTGGTGGACATCTTCCGAAAGGGGCATACGATGTCGACCATGACGGACACGCAGGGCAGGCGGACGCGATCCCCGCGGCTTCGCCGGCCCGTCCGCAGGCTTCGTGATAGGCTCTGCGCCCGTGATGACTGATACCAATCCCCTCAACCGACTGCGGGACTGGCTGTGGAATCTGCTACTGAGCCACGGATTCACCCTCGTTCTGGGTGCCCTCGTTGGCATGGGGATAGTCGGCCTGACGGGCTGGCTCCAGCCCTCGCAGGGAACTTGGCAACACGCTAGCGACGCAATAGGCGTCGATCAGATCGCCGAAACTGACGGATTCCTCGTCGTCTTCAGCCAAGATGGCGGCCCCGGATTCTCGCTCGACACAGGGGTCCCTCATGATGTCAACGACCCATTTCTGACCCTCAGCGCCGAACCCAACCGGATGCGCGTCAGAGCACCTGCCAGAGGGAGTGGGCGCCGTGGCCGGCGATGGACAAGATGCCATTGGCTACACTCCATGCCCGCCACCGTTGCCAAGCCCATCCAGCACTCCTCGATCCGGGAGCACAATCACCTGTCTCGGTGCGAGGAAGGTCGCATCACCACCGAAGTTGGCGCGTGGCGAAGGCTGGCCACGTAACTAGTTGACCTCACGCGCTAGCTTATGCGAAGTCCAGACCCGCAGATGTCGCAGAGGCTTGAGTGAGATCGCTCCTCGGGAAGGAGAGTCGGGAAGCCGCGAGGGGCCGAGCGTCGCGTAGCGCACCGTCCACGATGCGCCCGTTTTTTGGGTTCTATGGCGGCAAGTGGCGCGATGCCCCCAAGTACTACCCGGCCCCCGAACACGACACCATCGTTGAACCGTTCGCGGGCTCTGCCGGCTACTCGGTCCGGTACGCCGACCGCAACGTTGTCCTTGGCGAGAAGGATGCCATCATCTTCGGCGTCTGGGACTACCTCATCCGCGCTCCAGCACACGACATACTGGCTATCCCCGACCTTGCATCTGGGCAGACGGTCGCGGACCTTCCCATCTGCCAAGAGGCCCGCTGGCTCGTCGGGTTTTGGCTCAACCGCGGAGCCTCACGCCCGCGGACCGGGCCGTCGGCGTGGATGCGCGATGGCATCCGTCCCGGGTCTTTCTGGGGCGAACGGGTACGCCAGACCATCGCTGCCCAGGTCGACCGCATCCGCCACTGGCGGGTGTTCAACTGCTCGTACGAGGATCTACCCTTTTCCCGTGAGGCCACCTGGTTCGTCGACCCGCCGTACCAGAATCAAGGGAAGCATTACCACCACGGCCCCGAGGATGTTGACTTCGCGATGTTGGGAGACTGGTGCCGGACGCGGCTGGGGCAGGTGATCGTGTGCGAAAACGAAGGAGCGGACTGGCTTCCCTTCACTCCCCTAGCGGACGTCAAGACGACGCGCGTCAACTCCCGCTCTGTCGAGGTAGTATGGGTGGGTCGGGGTAAGCCAGCAGCGGAGAGGCGAGACCGACGCAATCGAGGATCGGTATGAGCGCGATCACAGTGCGCTTGCACCGCGCGTTTCTCGACGCTCTCGATGGTAATGTCGTTGCGCACGGCGACCTGAACACAAAGCCTCTCGATTTGGATCTCGCCCTGCCACTGCCGCAGCATCTCCGACTCTACCTCTACTCGCTCGTGGTAGGGGGTAAGAGCCGGCCGGGCGAGCTCAAGGCAGTGCTCCGGGTACCGGGCCAGGTCGTGGGCGAGTACGGGACCTTTGACCACTCCGGTGGCCGGCTTGCCGTGCTAGCCGCGTACCGCAACGACCTCGACGTGTTCGTGTTGTGGGACGCGAGCCTCCACGAGCAGTTCAAGCACGGCGGCAACATGCAGGTCAAGGACACGGTCGTTGCCCAGGCGGCCTCGACCGGCTGGGCCGAGCAGCGCCGCTCGTTGCGCTCCGGCATCACGGAGATAGTGTTCGCCTGCCGGTCGAGTTCCCTGCCGCGTGCAATCGCCGACCGCGTCACTTGGACAGGCGGGATAACGGAGTGAGCGGGCTCGCCACTCTCGCTCTAAGTACCTCGTATCACAAGGGCCGAGACGACATCGCCAACGACTTCTACCTGCCCGCTATGCGGCGCGCGACCAAGTACGACCGCGCGGTCGGTTACTTTCGGAGCGCCGCATTTATCATCGCTTGGCCCGCGCTGCGCGAGTTCGTCGCACACGGCGGGCGCATCCGAATTCTCTGCTCGCAGGTGCTCTCGGCCGAGGACATCGATGCACTCAACGCAGGGTATGCGGCACGGGTGGACGAGACACTCGCGGCCCGGCTTTGTGACGAGGTTGCCACGCTCCTTGGGGACGAGACAATATCGATGCCTGCGAGGGTGCTGGCAGCGCTCGTGGCGACCGAAGTCGTCGAGCTCAAGATCGCCATTCTCCGCCCGATGCCCGGCGCCGCGACCACGCGCATCTTCCACGACAAACTCGGTATCCTGCGCGACGCGCAGGGCTCGGTCGTCATCTTCAAGGGCTCGATGAACGAGACTTGGTCCGGACTCGCAGCGGACGGGAACCTCGAATCCGTCGACGTTGCGTGTTCTTGGCTCGGCGGACGAGACCAGGAGCGCACGATCGAAGAGACCGCCTACTTTGAGGCGCTATGGAGCAACACCTACCCCGGGCTCGATGTCCGCTCTTTCCCTGACACTGCCCGGGTAGCGCTGGTGTCCGATGATCTTGCCTGAGTTTCGTGGACACCGAAGAAGGCGCGAGAATGCGCCAGGGGGTGTTCATGGGCAAACGGCAGCGACGACGGTTCACCGAGGCGTTCAAGCAGGAGGCGGTCCGGCTCTGCCTGCGGCACGACCGCAGCATCGGGCAGGTCGCTCGGGAGCTCGACCTGACCGAGTCGGCCCTGCGCAGGTGGGTGCAGCAGTATGAGGTCGACCACGGCCCGAATCCCAGCGGTGCGCTCACCACGGAGGAGAAGACGGAACTACGCACGCTCCGGCGTGAGGTGCGGGTGTTGCGCGAGGAGCGCGAGATCCTAAAAAAAGCGGCGGCCTTCTTCGCGAAAGAAAACGCATGAGGTTCGCGTTTGTTCACGGGGAGAAGGCCCACCACGCCGTGCGGCGCTTGTGCAGCGTGCTACAGGTGACGCCCAGCGGTTACTACGCCTGGGCGCATCGGGGCCCGAGCGCGCAACAACGGGACAACGACCGGTTGAAGGTACGCATCCGGGCGATCCATACCGCCAGCCGCGGAACGTACGGCAGCCCGCGGATCCACGAGCAGCTCAGGCAGGACGGGGTCCCAGTTGGCCGGGCGCGGGTCGCCCGACTGCTGCAGGACATGGGGCTGATCGGCCTGCCCCTCAAGCGGCACCGGTGCACGACGGACAGTGACCACCAGCGTCCGGTGGCGCCCAACGTCCTCGCCCGCGCCTTCGACGCTGCACACCCCAACGAGCGCTGGAGCACCGACATCACGTACGTCTGGACGTGGGAGGGCTGGCTGTATCTGGCCGTGGTGCTAGACCTGTTCTCGCGGCGCGTGGTGGGCTGGGCTATCCAGCCGCACCTGCGGGTCGAGTTGGCGCTCGAGGCGCTGCACATGGCGCTGGGGCGCCGAGTCCCGGAGGCCGGCTTGCTACATCACTCGGATCGGGGCTGCCAGTATGCGGCCGACGCGTATCAGCGCGTGCTGCGCGACCACGGGATCGTCTGCTCCATGAGTCGGAAGGGCGACTGCTGGGACAACGCCATCACGGAGAGCTTCTTCGCGACGCTCAAGACCGAGCTCATTCACCGGCAGCCGTGGCCGACGCGGCGCGGGGCCAAAGACGCCGTGGCGGAGTACATCGAAGGCTTCTACAATCCCTACCGGCTGCACTCGTCGCTGGGGTATGTCAGCCCCAATAACTGTGAAAGGAGGCACGCTCGGCAGGCTCAGCGTGCAGCATAATCAACCTGTCCACTTTTCCCAGGCAAGATCACGAGGCAGACGCCGATTGGGAGAACACGGTTGAGCGCCTGTTGCGCGAGCGCGCCGATGCGTCGTCGACGCCGGACGAGGTGGGAGCGGATGCTAGGGGGCGGACGCTCAAACCCCATCAGGCCGCGGGTCTCGCGGCGTGGCGTACGAACGCACGCCGCGGCATCCTTGCATTTGCGACCGGGGCCGGGAAGACCTTCACTGCCCTCGACGCTATCGGAGAGTCTCTCACGAAGTTCGATGAGGTGCCGCTTGTTGTCGTACCTGACACGACTTTGTTCGCCCAGTGGTTTGAGGAGCTCCGAGCTGCGGTCGGGCCGCTCGGCGCCCGCATTCTGAGGGTGGGTGCGGGTTTCGATACCTGGCGCGACGTTCTCGGCGACTGGACGGCACCTGATGGGCGGCGGGTCGTGCTTGCAACGATGCAAACGGCACGCTCCAGCGGGTTCCGCACCGGTATCACGCGCGGTCCGCATCTGTTCCTC
This sequence comes from Vicinamibacterales bacterium, assembly GCA_965246995.1. Lineage (GTDB taxonomy): Bacteria > Acidobacteriota > Vicinamibacteria > Vicinamibacterales > UBA8438 > VXRJ01. The sequence continues at coordinate 4,481,788 of OZ252008.1, read as the reverse complement.
GTGGCTGACGAGGTCCATCGCCTTGGCTCTCCCGCGAACCGCACGTTGCTCGATGAGACGCTGTTTGGCCCACGGCTCGGCCTCTCCGCGACCCCGGAGCGCGCTGGTGACGAGGTTGGCACATCTGCCCTCCTTGGCTACTTTGGTGGTGTTCTAGAGCCCCGCTACACGCTTGCTGATGCCGTCCGTGACCGAGTACTTACCCCCTACTTCTATCGACCCCAGACGGTCTCGCTCTTGGAAACGGAAGTGGCCGAGTGGCACCAGCTGTCGCGCCGAATTGCCCAGTTGCGTACTCAGATCGACGACAATGGGGAGGATGACGTGCGCGTTGAGAGGCTCCTCTTTGCGCGGGCGAACATCGTCAAGCGGGCCGCGGCCAAGGTTGATCTTGCCGTCGAAATCGTGAACGAGACCTACGAGCGCGGGCAGCGCTGGATCATCTACTGCGACGACAGAGCACAACTCGGTGATGTGACGGATGCTCTCGCCAACGCCCGTCACACTGCGATGCCGTTCCACTCCGCCATGAAGGGCGACCGCGCAGGGACGCTGCGCTGGCTCGATCGGTTCGGCGGAATCGTCGTCGCTATCAAGTGCCTCGACGAGGGCGTGGATATCCCATCCGTGACTCACGCGCTAATCCTCGCTTCGTCCAAGAACCCGCGGGAGTTCGTTCAGCGGCGCGGGCGTGTGCTCCGGCGCGCGAAGGGCAAGTCGCTCGCGTTTGTTTACGACGCGATCGTCATGCCGCCGGACCGAGCGGAGGGCGATGACTCGGCTCCTGACCCAATCGCTTCGGGCGAGCTCGCCCGCGCCATCGAGTTTGCAAAGAGTGCGAACAACCCGGCGGCCCGCGCAGACCTCTTGGCTATTGCCATCGACGCCGGCATCGACTGGGAAACATTAACTGAAGTGGGAGTAGAAGAAGATCTTGAAGAACATTGAGGGCAAAGATCTGGTGAACGCTGTGTTGGCGAGCCGAGACGAGATTGACCCAGGTCTTGAGACCGAGTTGCTGGAAGCTGTCCTGGATGCGGAAACCGCTTCCGCAGGTGACGGCGATGCGGCGATGCGCGCCATCGATGCCGCGTTGACTGCTGCCACTAATCGCGGTGTCGGTTACGTCCAAGAAGTGGATGCAGCGGAGGCGACCGAGAACGACGTGAACGGTGACGGCGAAGATGAGGAGGACGGAGCCTGATGCTGACCCTCCGTGGACTTGAGGTCGAAGGTTTCGGGCCCTTCGCTGACCGAGCCGTTTTCACGTTTCCCGACCAGCGGGGTGTAACGGTCGTGTATGGCGACAACATGCGCGGCAAAACGAGTCTCATGAACGCGATCCGCTATGCGTTCTTCGGCGAGGTGTTAGGACGCGGCGATCGCACGCGCGGGATCTTGTCCGCATGCAACCGGGACCTCGTCGCCGCAGGTAAGTACGGTTTCACTGTCGGGCTGTCACTCCATTATGAGGGCGCCGACTTCGACCTGATGCGCGAAGTCACGCCGAAGGTTGCTGCGCCGCAAAGTAACGAGGACTTCGCGACCACCGTTTCCCTACGCCGCGGTGGCGTTGTGCTTGGGCCCGCCGATAGAACGGCGCTGCTCCGTGCGATGTTGCCGAAGGACGTCGCCCGGTTCTTCTTGTTTGACGGCGAGCTCCTCGATCAGTACGCCGAACTGCTCATCAGCGAGAGCGATGCCGGCCGGGTCATTAGCGAGGCGATCGAACACATCCTCGGCGTGCCGGTACTCCGGGATGCTCGCGACCACCTCACGGTGCTTGCTTCGATGTCTAGCCGTGCCTCAGCGAAGGAGGCCTCCAAGCACCAAAAGACCGAGGCGCTAGGGAATGCCCTTCAGAACGCGAACGACGTGAAGGAAGCCCACGAGAAGGAGCGTGACCGTAAGACCGCGGAACTCGAGGACCTGCTGGCCGAGCGCGAAGCGATCGAGACCGAACTGCGCCACCAGGAAGCTTACGCGGCTGCTGTTGAGCGCCTCGACAGAGCGCGCAAGGACCTAGCCTGCATTATTCGTGAAGGCTCCAAGTCGGCCGCGCGGACGGTGTAATTGTCGCGCACCGGGCGCACCGGGCGCACCGGGCGCGCCGGGCGTCGCTGCCGTCGGGCGCTGGCGGGATGGACACTGATTGTCGGTGCGGACGGCCTGGGTACGGGGCCGTCCAGGGACGGCTTCGCCACGCGGGCGGGCTCGGTGCGCCGTTGGGATGCGTGTATGCGCGGCTGACAGGCGCTGTCTGGGGTCTATCCGGGGCGGGCGCCGAGTGCCAGCGCGATGTGCCGCCAGGCGTGGAGGTCCGGTGTGGCGGTCGGCAGGTGCAGGACCACGCGGCGGACCGAGCCGACGACGTGCGCCCCCAATTTGAGGAGCCGGTCGCGCAGCCACGTCACCTGGGCGCGGGCACAGGCGGTGCGCGCCGCGCGCAGCCGGAGTTCTTGCATCAGCACGTAGGCGGCGGCGGTGAGGAGCACGCGCAGTTGATTGGCCCAGAAGCGACAGCAGCTCGTGCGGTCGATCTGCAGGCCATCGAGCAGTTCCTTGATGCGGTTCTCGATGTCGCCGCGGGCGCAGTAGATCTGTTCATAGAGGAAGCGCGGCGTCTGGCGCAGATTGGTCACGACGAAGCGCGGGTTGTCGCGCGGGGCGCGGTCGCCGAGCCGGACGACCTCGGCCTTGATCACGACGCGGCGGTCGCGGTCCCACGTGCGGGCTCGATAGCGGGTGTCGGCGTAGACGTGCGCGGTCTGGCCGCTGGCCGCGCTCTGGGCCTGCGCCACGAGCAGGGCGGGCTCGGCGTGGCGCTGCAACACGGCGTTCCTGGCCATCGCCACCACGTAGTCGAGCCGTGGCTCGGCATCCAGGAAGTCGAAGATCTCCGGTGTCGCAAAGCCCCCGTCGAGCCGGACGAGAAACCGCGCCTGGGGAAAGGCCTGCCGCAGCAGGGGCAGCAGCCGGCACAACACGCCCACGGTCCCGCGGGTGGCCGGCACATTGCCGGGCCGCAGCACCGCCGCGCACAGATACTGTTCGCGTTCCTGGTCGAAGGTCAGAAACGCCAGCAACGGCAGGTAGCACCAGCGATCGTAGTGCCCGTTGAAGAAGGTGAGCTGCTGGGCGCCGTGCGTCGCGTCGTCGGTCGGATCCAGGTCGATCGTGATGCGCCGCGCCCGCCCGTCCAGCCGGCGCTGATGCCGCTCGATGACCCGCATCGCCAGCTCGCGCGCCAGCTCGTAGAGGGCGGACCGGTCGACGCCGTTCTCGAACCGAGAGATCGTCGGCTGCGAGGCCAACGCCTCCCCCGCCACCGGGTCCCGCCCGAGCAGCAGCTTGTGGATCGGGTCGTCGGCGAGATGGTTGGCGTCGTTGCCATCGGGATGACCGCAGGCAATGCCGAAGATCCGCTGTCCGAGCAACTCCGCCAGCGTGTGCCGGATCTTCCCGGGCTCCCGTCGGTCCACCAGACACCGGGCGAAACCCGCCACCAACCCATACACGCGCTCCGCCGCCTTGAGCAGGACGGCGCCGCCATCGGAACTCGCGTGCTGGCGGTCGAACGTCGCGACGAGGGGCTTGTCGAAGAGATCCGGAAAGAGGACAGTCTGTGGTATCGTATTGATCGTCACGTAAGGGCCTCCGTGGTGGGTAAATGTCTGTGAGCAAGCCATTTATACCACGCGGAGGCCTTTGTTTTTCTACCGAAATCGGACCCTTCCTGAATAATCCGGGCTAGAGACGGCACGGAACGCCCGGGAGGTCAAGGCGACTGAGATGAAAGTCGCTATGAGGGACGCTTGGCGCACGGTACTCGATGAGCCGGTCGCTCGCGCCAAGGTCGCAGCGCAGGACGCCGTCAAAGAAGCCTTTGTGCTACTCATGACGTCACTGCGAGTCGATGCCATCGAGAATCGCCACTGCCGTACTTGCGACCAGGACATTTCAGAGGATGTTCGCTCTCGTTTGATGGCATTGCTACCAGCGGATTCGACGGTGGCCAACGTTGGGGACTACGCCGGCACTACCGCGCTTGCGCGGAGGTCCGATCTCGATGGCTTCAAGCAAAAGGACGTGCGCGCCCAAGTACGGCTCATTTGGGAGGCGATTCGGCAAGCACGTCTCGATGAAGCCGACGCTCAGGGCCGTATCGTGGACGCGAACAAGATTTTGGAAGATGAAGATCCTGACGAGCTCCGTCGCCGCAAGACGACGCTCACCGAGCTTGGCGGCAAGATGCGTGCCGCACAAGACGCCATTGCCGCCGAGCAGAAACTTGTTGGAGAGCAGGACACCGCCATCGCCCGACTCACAAAGCGTCTCGAGGCCGCCGGCACTCCCGAACTCGCGGAATTCCAGCAACGCGAGAGGCTCCTGGCTCGTGTCCGGACCGTCTTCGAGAACGCGGTCGGCCGCTACAAGGCCGCGCTGCGTAGTCGTGTACAGAACAGCGCAACGGAGTTGTTCCTCCAGATGACGACGGAGAAAGAAGACTACGCCTCTCTAGCCATCAACGACCACTACGGCCTCACGATCGTCCACAAGGACGGCCGGACCGAGGACAACCGCTCCGCCGGCGCCGAACAGGTCGTAGCACTTGCGCTGATGGGTGCGCTCCAGGCGAATGCTCCGCTGCGCGGTCCCATCGTGATGGACACCCCCTTCGGTCGGCTCGACCCGCAACACACCACCAATGTCGTCACGGCCTTGCCGTCGATGGCGGGATTGTCCCAAGACCTGTTGATCTTCTGATGTAAGAGCGGCGGCTTCTTCACCCTCCGTGTGATACGGAGGGGGTGCCTAAACCAAGAAGGAGCCACCGCCATGACGAAGCATGCCAGGAAGTCCCCGCGTCTCCAACCCGTAGAGCGGCCGCCGGCCGCGACGGTGCAGATCCCGCTGCCGGTGCTGGGCGCGTTCGCCGGCATTGAACGTTCGTATTTCGAGTTGTGCATCCGCGCGGGCCAGCAGGTCCTGGACGCGATGATGGAGCAGGACCGCACCGAGTTGTGCGGACCGCGCTGGAAACGTGACCCCGAGCGCCGGGCGGGTCGCGCGGGCACGACGTCGAGCGAGGTGACGTTGGGGGGGCGGCGGATTCGGATGACGCGCCCCCGCGTCCGCAGTCAGACCGGGGAGGAGGTCGAGTTGCCCAGCTTCGCGTTCGCCTCACAGCGCGACCCGCTGGATGCGCAGACCGTGAACGCGGTGGCCTGTGGGATCTCCACCCGGAAGTACGCACGGAGCCTGGAGCCCCTGCCGGAGGAGGCCACCGAGCGGGTCGCATAGAATCACAGCACAAGCCGCCGCTCGCGAAGATCAACAGCGGGCGGGACAATCCCCAGCCCAGCCCAGGGACCACGCCGTTAGCGTCTCGCCCGCGAGCAGGTACCCGAGGATGAGCGCGATAACCGGGTTCACATAGGCGTAGGTGGCCGCCTTGGTAGGAGTCGACGCCTTCAGAAGCCACAGGTAGCAGCCGTAGGCTACCGACCCGAACGCCGCGACGTAGATCCACGCCCCAAAGGCGGTGGCTGACACGGTAGACCAGTCGAGCCCCGCCCACTCGCCGGACGCGGCCGATATCGCCATCAGAACGGCGCCCCCACCCAGCATCTGCATGCCTGCCGATAGCCAATGCGAGGAGGGCTGCGGGGCGTGGCGCGAATAGACGGAGCCGGCCGCCCAGAGGAAGCTGGCCACGACGATCGTGCCCGCGCCGACGATGTCAAGTGAGCGCGCGCCAGCGATGTCGGACGGATTGATGAGCAGTGCGACCCCGGTGAACCCGATTGCGAGCCCGAGAATCACGCGTTCTGGCGGGCGGGCGCCGCGGGGGCGCAGCCAGTCGGCCAGCGCCACCCAGAACGGGACCATCCCGACGAGCAGGGCGCCGAGCCCGGAGGGCACGCGCTGCAGCGCCCAACTGACCAGTCCGTTGCCGCCGGCCGCCATCAGCAGGCCGATGAGCCCGGTGGTCAGCCAGTAGTACGCGGGCGGGCGCCCTGCGCCCAGGCGGACGGCAAGCGCGACGAAGACGGCTCCGGCGCTCAGGAAGCGCCCGCCAGCCATCAGGAACGGGGGGATCTCCGCCACACCCCAGCGGATGGCGAGGTAGGTCGAGCCCCATATGAGATAGATGGCGGCGAAGGCGGCCACGAGCGAGACGCGCGAGGGTTGGTTCATGGGGACCTGGTCGGGAGTTGACACCCTGTGACGATGTCAGTGCGCCATTCTAGGAGCCCGGGTCGAAACGCGCTCGAATCCGGCGCCGGAGGGTTAGAAAAACACGCCGATACGGATACCATGGAGGGACTGTGAGCCAGCGTTGGGTGGTGATCGGTCTCCTCGCGGTCGTGAGCGCCGGCTGCGCCTCGTCCGAGGTGTCCCGGGACGGCGCGGCCTGGTTCGAAGGCGCCCGGCTCATCGACGGCACCGGCGGCGCACCCATGGAACAGTCGGCGTTCCTCGTCGAGGACGGTGTCTTCGCCTGGGTCGGTCGACAGGGCGAGAGGGAGGCTCCCGAGGGCGCGGAACGCGTGGACCTGGCGGGCAAGACGGTAATCCCAGCCCTGATCGACGCGCACCAGCACATCGGGCTCACCAACGTGAAGGAAGGCTCGCACCGCAAGGAGAACTACACCCGGGCCAACCTGGTGGAGCACCTGGAGCGCACCGCCTATCACGGCGTCGCGGTCACGATGAGCCTGGGGCTCGAGTTCGACGAGGCACTCGCGTTCGATCTGCGGGACGTCGTGCTCCCGAACGCGGCGCGTTTCCTGACATCCGGCCGCGGCATCGCCGCCACATCGATGGCCGGCCCCCAGCAGGAATACCGCCTCGGGATCCCGCGCGGGGCGGAGACCGACGCGGAAGGGCGCGCAGCCGTCGAAGAACTGCACGGGCACGGTGTCGACATCATCAAGATCTGGGTCGACGACCGGGGCGGCACGGTCCCGAAGCTCGGGCCGGAGGTCTACCGGGCGATCATCGACGAGGCCCATGCCCGGGGCATGCGGGTGGCCTCGCATCTCGGCTCGACGAGCGGCCTCGCCGACGCGAAGGACCTATTTCGGGCGGGGATCGACGGCTTCGCCCACACCGTGCGCGACCGGGATATCGACGAGGAGTACATGGCGCTGGTCCGCGAGCATCCCGATGTCTGGACCATTCCGAACCTGCCCGGCTCGCCGGTGACACTCGACGACCTGCCGTGGTTAAGCGAGACGTTGCCGCCATTCGAGGTCGAGAGCCTCCGCACGCAGGCCGAGCGACTGGAGGCGGAAGGACCCGGCGAGTCTTTCGAGTTGCAGTGCCGGAATCTGGCCCGCAACCGCGAGGCCGGAATGATCATCGGCATGGGCACCGACTCGGGCGTCAGCGTCGCCTGGACGACGCACACCGAGTTGCGCGACATGGCGGGCTGCGGCCTGACGCCGATGGAGGCTCTCGAAGCGGCGACGCGAGTCAACGCGGAGATCCTCGAGTTGGACGATCTCGGCGCGGTCGTTGTCGGCAAGCGTGCGTCGTTCGTGGTGCTGGATGCGAACCCGCTGGACGATATCGCGAACACGCGCCGGATCGCTGACGTCTATCTGCGGGGCAAGCGGGTCGACCGCGACACGGTGCGGGCCGGGTTCATGGATGGCGTGCGGTAGAACGACCGGTTGTACCTGAACCATACCGGATAGGAGGTGTCATGGCGTTTCGTGTGTGCATCATTGTTCCTGTCGTGGCATGCCTCTGGCTGTCTGCCCTACCCGCACAGGCGCAGTGGCCGGAATGCGTGGCCGATCTCGAGGTGCTAGGCGAGGCGGCCGGGCAGGCGCGTGAAGCGAGCAGCGAGCTCTCGTCGCTCGAAACGACGCTGATCCAGGCGGAGGACGCCTACGCACGATGCACCCAGAGTCTTGCGATCTACCGTCGCGGTCCGGGTACGAGCCCCGTCCCCGAGGCCGTCCTGCGCGACGGGTGCAACCTGCAGTTGGAGTCGTCCCGGGAGACGGAGAGGCGGTACATCGGCGAGGTGGATCAGGCCAGTGCTGTCTTGCGTGCGCTGGCTGCAGCCGTCCAGGCGGTGGAGGTGAGCTGCCAGTACCCGCTTGCGGCGTACGCGCCGGTAGAACCTCCTGAAGAACAACCGGCCGAGCCGCGGGAGTGATGCTTGATGCGACGCATCACGAGGTGTTAGCCTGAACAAAGGGCATCCCGCCATGAGGACAACAATGAACCTCTCCACCGGCGCGCTGGCTAGTGTGCGCCAGCTTGCGCAGCAGCGTGGCGAGACGCTTGGCGCGATTGCTTCGGAACTGATTCTCAAGGCACTCGAACCGGAGAGAGTGCCGGGCATCCGCAACGGCGTGCCGCTCTTTGCCGCCCATGCGGATGCGGGTGACGAAGAGGTGGCCCCCGACATTGAACTGGTCAATCGACTCCGTGACCAGGAACCGTGAGCCATCTACTGGACGTCAACTTCCTGGTGGCGCTGTTCGATCCGCGGCATGTCAATCACGAGGCCGCCCATCATTGGTTCAGCGCCGAATTCTCCTCCAGTTGGGCGACATGCTCGATCATGGAGGCCGGGTGTATCCGCGTGTTGGCGAACCCGGCGTATCCGACTGTATCGGCTACTCCCAACGACGTGTTGAAGCGACTCGCGCGGTTCTGTGACTCCGGCAGCCACAGCTTCTGGGCCGATTATGTCTCACCGCGAACTTCGTTCGACGATGAGATTGGCGACCGTTTGCAGGGTCACGGCCAAGTGACCGATTTCCATCTCGCGGCGCTCGCATCCCGCCGTGGTGGGTGCCTGGTGACGTTCGATGGTCGGCTCCAGCGAGCCCTGGCGGGCACACGTCTGACGTCCACGGTGATACTGGTCGAATAGCGCTCTCGTCCCGCCGCTACGCCAGGAGGCCGTTGACGAGCTGTCCGTGGACGTCCGTCAGCCGGAAGTTGCGTCCCTGGTACCGGTACGTCAGCCGCGTGTGGTCGATGCCCAGCAGGTGCAGCATCGTGGCGTGCAGGTCATGGACGTGTACGGGATCCTTCACGATGTTGAACCCGAAGTCGTCCGTTTCTCCGTAGCTGATGCCTGGCTTGATCCCGCCGCCCGCCATCCAGATGGTGAAGGCCCGCGGATGGTGGTCACGCCCGTAGGTTTCATCGGTCAGCCGGCCCTGGCAGAAGATGGTGCGGCCGAACTCCCCGCCCCAGACGACCAGGGTGTCGTCGAGCAGTCCGCGCTCCTTCAATTCCATCACGAGCGCCGCCTGCGGCTGGTCGACATCCTTGGCCTGCACCTGGATGCGCTTGGGGAGCTGAGTATGCATGTCCCACCCGCGGTGGAAGAGCTGGATGAACCGGACATCGCGCTCCGCCAGCCGCCGGGCAAGCAGGCAGTTGGCCGCGAACGTTCCCGGCGTGCGCGAATCGGGCCCGTAGCGCTCGAAAACGCTGTCCGGCTCGTCCGACAGGTCGGTCAGGTCCGGCACGGAAGCCTGCATGCGATAGGCCATCTCGTACTGGGCGATCCGGGTGGTCGTCTCCGGGTCGCCGGCCGCCGCGTGATCCAACTCGTTGAGCTTCCCGAGGTCGTCGAGGAACCGCCGCCGGGCGTCCCGGGTGACGCCGGGCGGATTCGACAGGTAGAGGACCGGGTCGCCGGTCGAGAGGAACTTGACGCCCTGGTACTGGGAGGGCAGGAACCCGCTGCCCCACAGCCGGTCGTAGATCGGGTTTCCGCCCCGGTTGGAGACCATGGCGACGAAAGTCGGCAGGTCGCGGTTCATGCTGCCGAGACCGTAGGAAAGCCACGCGCCGACGCTGGGCCGGCCCGCCAACTGGGCTCCGGTCTGGAAGAAGGTGACACCGGGGTCGTGGTTGATCGCCTCCGTGTGCATCGTCCGGATGAAGCACAGCTCGTCGACGATCTTGGCGGTATGGGGCATCAACTCGCTGACCCACGTCCGCGACTCGCCGTGCTGCTCGAACTGGAAGGTGGACGGGACGACAGGAAAGCTGGCCTGGTTCGCCGTCATCGAGGTCAGGCGGTGCCCTTCCCGGATTGACTCGGGCAGCTCTGTCCCGCGCAGGTCGGCGATCTGCGGCTTGTGGTCCCACAGGTCGTGCTGCGACGGGGCACCTCCCTGGAACAGGTAGATGAGCCGCTTGGCTTTCGGGGCGAAGTGGGGCAATCCAGGCAGCCCCCCAATCGTCGGCGGCGCCTGGGCCAGCAGGTCGTCGTTGAACAGCGTCGCCAGGGCGGCCGCACCGATTCCGGTGCCCGAGAGTTCAAGAAACCGGCGGCGCGTGAGCAACTGCTGCAGTTGAGTTTGCGGCTTCATCTTTCAGTCCTTCGTGATGGTGCGATCGAGGTTCAGGATCATGCTGGCGACCATCGTGTAGGAGGCTAGTTCCGTGATGTCCAGTGTCTCGTCGCGCGGGGACTCGCCCACGCTGATGAGACCCAGCGCCGCTGCCCGGTCGGCCTGGTAGCCGTCCAGATAGTCGTGGAACGCGCTCGACAGCACGTCGTGCGCTTCAGGCTGCGGCCGATGTGCTGTCGTCAGGCGGTAGGCAAACGCGATCCGGTCTTCCGGGGTCGCGCCCCCCTCGGTCATCATGCGCTCGGCCAGCCGCCGCGCCGCCTCGACATAGGTGACGTCGTTCATCAGGTTCAGGGCCTGGAGCGGTGTGTTGGTCCGGTCGGTGCGCACGATGCACGTCTCGCGCGTCGAGGAATCGAACGCGAGCATCGAGGGCGGCGCCAGCGTTCGTTTCCAGTAGGTGTAGACGCTGCGCCGGAACAGGTCGTCGCCCTCCGACTGCTCGTAGACCTGGCTGGCCTGATCCCACAGACCCTCCGGCTGGTACGGCTTGACCGACGGTCCGCCGACCTTGTCGACGAGCAGTCCGGCGATCGAGAGCGCCTGGTCGCGGATCATCTGCGCCGGCAACCGCATCCGCGGCCCGCGGGCGAGCATGCGGTTTTCCGGGTCGGACTCGAGCTCCTCCGGCGTCACGGCGGACTCCTGGCGGTAGGTGGCGCTGGTGACGATCTCCCGCAGGACCGCCTTCACGTCCCAGCCGGAATCCATGAAGGTGGTCGCCAGCCAGTCGAGCAGCTCCGGATGGCTGGGGTACTCGCCTTGCAGCCCGAAGTTCTCGGCCGTCTTGACCAGTCCGGTTCCGAACAGCATCTGCCAGAAGCGGTTCACGGTGACCCGCGCGGTGAGCGGGTGGTCGGGCTCGACGAGCCAGCGGGCGAACGCCAGCCGGTTCCTCTCCGAACTCTCGGGCAGCGGCGGCAGCACCGCAGGGACTCCGGGGCTCACCGGATCGCCCGGCACGTCATACGCCCCGCGGACCAGCAGGAACGTGTCGCGCGGCGGCTCCAATTCTTCCATCACCATGACGGTCTGGAAGCTGTCCCAAAGCTCGTCCCGCTCGCGCCCGAGAGCCTCGGCATGGCGCCAGGCCTCCTGGATCTCGTCCGAAGCGTACTGGTCGAGGAAAGCGAGACGGAGCTTCTCGGCCTGCCCGGCCGTGCGGTCGGCCGCCGGAATGCTCGCGATCTCGGTCAGCGAGTCTGCGGTCGCTACCACCGTCGCCTGGGCCGGCGTCAGAGCCTGCGTGTAGATCCGGACGTCGTCAATCAGGCCCTGGAAACGCGGCGCGCTGTCCGTACCGCCGGATTCCTCGGGCGGTGGTCCGCTCGCCCCGATGCGGAGCGGCTCGCGGGTTCGCATCGGGTTGTTGATCCCGTCGAGCTGCGGCGTGAGCTCCCGCGACTCGCCGTTGACATAGACGTGGAAGCTTGCCGGCAAGCGCTTCCCGTCGTAGGTCACCAGCAGGTGGACCCATTCGTCGAGGGGCAGGGCATCCTGCGTTTCCACCCGTACACCGTCGTCCGCCCAGCGCTCGGACAGGTTCACCTGCAGCTTCCCGTCGGCGAGGTACAGTCCCCAGCCCTTCTCCCCCTGGTCGCCGGCGAGTGCCCGCGACACGATCACGCCGTCCCCGGCGGTGGGATGAACCCAGGCGCCAACGCTGAACGGGTCGTTGTAGGTGAAGTTGGCGATGTCGCCCGCGTCGATAAAGCGCTGGCCGTCGAAGCTGGCCGCCTCGCCGATCCGGCCGGCAACGAAATGGGGCTGGCCGTCCACCAGCTTGACGTTGACGGGGAGCTCGGCGAGCTCCGGCTCGTTGCTTCCCCGCAATTCGGCGGTCACCGAGGGCGAGATGAAGACCGGTTCCGAGGTATAGACCCCGGCGATGTCACCGTCGAGTGGATGGTGAACCAGGAGCTTGTCGCGCAGCACCCAATCGACGTTCCCGGCGGCCGCGAGGGAGGCTTCCCACTCCTGCTGCGCGCCGGCTGCGTCGGTCTCGAGGTTCGCGAACGCTTCCCGCGCCGCGTTGAGATCCTCGTCAAGCTCGGCCAGCTCGGCGAACTGCTCGCCGGTCGGCGCCGTGAGCATCGGCGGCGAGTTGCCGTACTTGAACGCCTTGCCGCGTTCCGGCACGTTGTTGAAGAACGCGAAGAGCTCGTAGAACTCCTGCTGCGAAAGCGGGTCGAACTTGTGGTCGTGGCAGCGGGCGCAGCCGAGGGTGAGACCCATCCAGACCGTTCCGGTGGTCGACACCCGGTCCACCACGTTCTCCACCAGGAACTCTTCGGGAACGATGCCGCCCTCTCCGTTCTGGCTGTGGTTCCGGTTGAACGCGGTGGCGATGCGCTGGTCCAGCGTCGCGTTCGGGAGCATGTCGCCCGCGAGCTGCTCGATGGTGAACTGATCGAACGGCATGTTGCCGTTGTAGGCGTCGATCACCCAGTCGCGGTAGCGCCACATGGCACGCGGCGCGTCGGTTTGGTAGCCACTGGAGTCGGCATACCGGGCGCCGTCCAGCCACTCGACGGACATGCGCTCGCCGTAGGCACTGGACCCGAGCAGCCGGTCGACCGCCTTCTCGTACGCGTCCGGCGAGTCGTCGTTGAGGAGAGCGGCGATATCACCCTGCGACGGCGGCAAGCCGGTCAGGTCCAGCGTCGCGCGGCGGAGTAGCGTCGTCCGATCGGCTTCGGATGCGGGCGCCAGACCCTGGGCTTCGAGGCGGGACAGAACGAAGCTGTCGATCGCGTTCCTTCCCCACTCGGTGTCGGCGACCGGGGGTAGCGACGGGCGCTCGGGTGGGACAAATGCCCAGTGCGACTGCCATTCCGCCCCCTGATCGATCCAGAGCCGCAGGGTATCGATCTCGTCGGCGGACAGCCCATCCTCGTCGCCGCCCGGCATCACTTCGGTATCCAGGCCGCGGCGGTAGGGCATCCGCACCTGCAGGTCGCTGGTGGTGACCCGGTGGAAAAGGAGGCTGTCTCCGGCGTTGCCGGGAATGACGACGGGACCGCCGAACGACCCGCGGTCGGCGAACGGCCCTTCCTGCACGTCCAGCCGCAGGCCGCGTTGCCGCGACCCCTCGTCCGGGCCGTGGCACGTGAAGCAGGTCTCCGAGAGAATCGGCCGTACCTCACGGCCGAAGTCGACGACCCGATCCGGGATCGCGGGGGTGTCCGCGTCCGCGAGTTCAGCCCCCCACTCGGCGCCGCCCTCGATCCACTGCCGCACCGCGTCGATCTGATCGTCGGTGAGCGACTGGCCCGAGGAGACCGGCGGCATACGCTCGACCCGATCCTCGGTCGTCAGCCGCTGGTACAGCGTGCTTGCCTCGGGATCGCCCGGCACGACGGCAGACCCGATGAAGTCGTCGGTGTCTAACCGCAGGTCGGCTTGCCGTGTGTTCTCGTTCGGGCCATGGCAGACCAGGCACGACTCCGTGAGAATCGGCCGAATGTCACGGTTGAACTCGAGCGGATCCGCCGGCTCTTGCGCCGACGCGGCCCCGAGATGGCCTGAGAGGTAACCGCCGAACCCGATCGCGAGGACGGCGAGCGGAATCAATGCGCGGAACGGCACCTGCCCCATGGACACACCTCCAACCTTGGATACTAGGGCTCCGGCCGGATTTCCGCAACTGTCTATTGCGCGGTTTCGCGGAGGATGCTTCCCGCGAGGCTTCGGGTCCGCGTCCGCAGTGCGGCGATCCGCTGCAGCACCGGCGGGTGCGAGTAGTCCAGGAATACGGCAAACGGGTGGGGCGTCAGGTTGGTCAGGTTGTCGGCCGACAGTTTCTTGAGGGCGCTGATCAGCGGCTCGCCGTTCCCCGTGGTCTCCGCCGCGAACCGGTCGGCCTCGAACTCGTTGCGGCGGGAGAACAGATTGACGAGGACGGACAGGACCAGCTCCACCGGCGTAAAGAGCAGGCCGAAGAAGAGGAGACCGGCGTAGACCGACGGGTCGCTGACGTAGAAGGCGGCGAACAGTCCCTCCTGTTCCAGGAACAGCGACAGGATCCAGAACATCGCCCCGAGATGCGCGATCGAGAGCGCCATGCCCTGCCAGATATGCCGTTTCTTGTAGTGACCGACCTCATGGGCCACCACCGCTACGAGTTCCGGAACGGTGTGCTGCTCGACGAGCGTGTCGAACAGGCCGATCCGCTTGTGCTTGCCGAAGCCGGTGAAGAAGGCGTTCGCCTTGGAAGACCGGCGTGATCCGTCGACTACGAAGATGCCCCGCAAGGGAAATCGGGCCGCTCGGGCGTACTGGAGGATGGCATCGTGCAGGTCGCCGCCCTCGAGCGGTGTGAAGGTATTGAACAGCGGCATGATCCAGTTCGGCGCAACGAACTGGACGGCCAGCGTGAACGCGGTCGCCGCGATCCAGCACCAGAGCCAGGCGAGCGGTCCCGCCCACTCGAAGAACCCGAGGATGATCGCCAGCAGGATGCCGCCGAGAACGATGGCCAGCAGGCTTCCCTTGAGGAGATCGGCCACGAACGTCCCGGCTTTCGTTCGGTTGAATCCGTACCGCGCTTCGATCACGAAGGTGGAGTAGATGCGGAACGGGAGGCCGAGCAGCGTGGACGCCAGACCAAGCCCGCCGATGTAGAGGAGTCCGGTGGCGATCGGGCCGCGATCCAGTCCGCGGAGCACCTGATCCAGCCACTCGAAGCCGCCGGCGAACCAGAACGCGAGCACTACCGCGAGGTCGAACGCGCCGCGGAACAATCCAAATCGGGTTCGCGTCGCGTTGTAGCGCTGGGCTGTGGCGTACTTCGCATCGTCGAACACGCCGGCGAACTCGGCCGGCAAAGCCGGCGAGAACGCGCGCGCGTTCAGGATCCCGGTGGTCAGGCGGAGGAGGTACTCGCCGATCAGGGCGACGAGGATGATGAGGGCGAAGCTGTTCATGGGTAAGTAAAGCCGGTGTGGACGCCGGCGCACCATTCCTGGACGCCAGCGCTCCATTCGCGGACGCTGGCGCACCATCTGTCGACGCGGACGGACCGTGAAACGGTAAGATCCCTCAGGATGAGCACCGCTTTCCATTATCAACCGATCTTCGAGTTCGGGCCGGACGAGACGCCGTACAAGCACCTCGGCACGGACGGGGTGTCGACGGTCTCGATGAATGGCCGCGAGATGCTGACCGTAGACGCGGAGGTGCTGCGGAACGTGACGCGGCAGGCGTTCGACGACGTGGCGCACCTGCTGCGGCCGGCGCACCTCGTGCAACTCCGTTCGATCCTCGATGACCCGGAGGCTTCGGCGAACGACAAGTTCGTCGCGCTCGAGCTCCTGCGCAACGCGAACATCGCCGCCGGCCGCGTCCTGCCCGGCTGCCAGGACACCGGGACCGCGATCATCATGGGGCACAAGGGAGAGCAGGTGCTCACATTCGGCGACGACAGCGTGGCCCTCTCGCAAGGCGTCTACGATGCCTACAACGAGCGGAACCTCCGTTACTCGCAGATGGCGCCGCTCGACATGTACACGGAGAAGAACACCGGCTCGAACCTGCCCGCGCAGATCGAGATCTACGCGGAGCCCGGCGACGAGTACGAGCTACTGTTCATCGCCAAGGGGGGCGGATCGGCGAACAAGAGCTTCCTCTACCAGGAAACGAGGGCGCTGCTCAATCCGACGTCGCTTCTGAGGTTCGTCGAGGAGAAGCTGAAGACTATCGGCACCGCCGCCTGTCCGCCGTACCACCTGGCGCTGGTGATAGGCGGCACTTCCGCCGAGTTCACCCTCAAGACACTGAAGCTCGCGACGACGAAGTACCTCGACCGCCTGCCCACCGCCGGCAACGCGTACGGCCGCGCGTTCCGCGACGTCGACCTGGAGCGGCAGATATTCGAGGTCGCGCGGCAGATCGGCGTCGGCGCGCAGTTCGGCGGGAAGTATTTCGCGCACGACGTCCGGGTCATCCGTTTGCCGCGACACGGCGCGTCGTGCCCGGTTGGCCTCGGTGTTTCCTGCTCCGCCGACCGGCAGGCGCTCGCGAAGATCACCCGTGACGGCATTTTCCTGGAGCAACTCGAGGAGAACCCGGCGAAGTACCTGCCGGATGTGACCGACGAGGAGTTGCCGAGTGACGTCGTACAGGTGGACCTGAACCGGCCGATGCAGGAAATCCTGGCCGATCTGACCCGGTACCCGGTAGCCACGCGCCTGTCGCTTAGCGGCCCGATGGTGGTGGCGCGCGACATCGCCCATGCAAAGCTGAAGGAACGGCTCGACGCGGGTGAGGAGTTGCCCGACTACATGCGCGAACGGATGGTCTATTACGCGGGTCCCGCGAAGAAGCCGGAAGGCCGCCCCTCCGGATCATTCGGCCCGACCACCGCCGGCCGGATGGACGCCTACGTCGACCTGTTCCAGTCCCACGGCGGCAGCATGGTGATGCTCGCCAAGGGCAACCGCTCGCCGCAGGTGACCGACGCGTGCAAGCGCCATGGCGGGTTTTATCTGGGCTCGATCGGCGGCCCGGCCGCCCGCCTCGCCGACCACAGCATCCGGAAGGTGGAGGTGCTGGAGTACCCGGAGCTGGGGATGGAGGCGATCTGGAACATCGAGGTCAACGATTTTCCCGCCTTCATCGTCACGGATGACAAAGGCAACGACTTTTTCGCGGAACTGCTGGCGACGAAGCCGGCGACGTTGATCAAGTAGCGACGTTCGATCAAGACTGATGGGTCCGGCAGACCATTTTAGCGATTACCGAGGGAGGCAGTCATGCGGAATCTGTTGATCGGAGCGGCGGTGATGGGTGTGGTGGCGATGGCGGTTCCTGCCGTTGTCGCGCAGGAGGGCGGCAACGAGGCCGCCGGTTGGGAAGCCCGGCTCGATGCGGAGGGCGACATCAACAGCGTGCTCCACTTCCGTACGATGGGCGACGGGGTGCATGCGACCACCGGCGGCCGCGGGTTCGCCATCTTCTGGCGTTCGGGCGATACGCATTCCGGAAACTTCACCGTGAGCACCGCGTTCACGCAGACGCAGGAGTCGGGTCACGCGAATGCGTACGGCTTGTTCTGGGGCGGCTCCGACCTGCAGGCGGACAACCAGCAGTACTCGTACTTCATGCTCCGTCAGGGCGGCGAGTACCTGATCAGGAAGCGGGCGGGCGACGACTTGCCGATCCTGGCCGAGTGGACCGCTCACGACGCCATCAACGACCTCGACGCGAACGGCAGGTCGACGAACACGTTGGCGGTGGAAGTTGGTAGCGACACCGTGCGCTTTCTCGTCAACGGCACGGAAGTGGCGACGCAGCCGCGGTCTGCGGTCGATAGCGACGGCATCGCCGGCCTGCGCGTGACGCACCTGCTGGATTTGCACATGAGCGATCTCAATCTCGGCAACTGACACGGGTATTCGGTCCACGCCAGGAGGCAACGGAGCATGCGGGCCGTGAAGATCTTTGGCGTCGTCGCGGTGGTCGTGGCGGCAGGCATGATGGCAAGCCTGGTGGAGGCCCAGAACCGGCCGGCGAGCACGCGGGGCCACACCGCCACCCAGTTGGGGGGCAGCTACAACACCGAAGGACGCTACGAAGGCGGTTCCTGGATCGACATTCACTATGGCCGGCCTATTCTGCGCGGCCGGGACGGCATCTTCGGTTCCGGTGCCGAGTTCGGCGAGGGCATCTATGCCGGCGCGGATCTCTGGCGCGTGGGTGCAGATCAGACGACGACCTTTGCCACGGAGAGAGACCTCCTGATCGGAGGGCAGCGTCTCGCGGCAGGCGAGTACACGATGTTTGCGGATCTCGCGAACCCGGGCGCCTGGGAGTTGATCTTCACGACGTGGGGTGTCAAGCAGCAGTTCCGGGAGGACAACCCGAACGCACTGTGGGGCGCCTACGGCTACGACGACAGCAAGGACGTGATGCGGACGACCATGAACATCGAGGCCATGAGCGACCGCGCCGATCAGCTGATCGTCGGCTTCCGCAACATGAACCAGCAAGGCGGCGAGATGTACTTCTACTGGGACAACCAGTTCGCAACCGTTTCGGTGGAGCTCGCCCACTAGACACCGGCCCGTCGTGCGCCGGCTGCGGTCGGCACTCGGAATGCGCGGAGTCGTCGCGTTGACGGCTGGTAGTCGGCGCATCTACGGACGTCTGTCACGGCCTGCCGATCTCAGACCATGACGGCGGCTCCCGCCCCCTTCACGCATCGGCAGATCCTCATCATCTACTCCGGCCTCATGGCCGGGATGTTCCTGTCGGCGCTCGATCAGATGATCGTGGCGACCGCACTCCCCACCATCGTCGGCGAACTGGGTGGCCTCGACTACTACTCGTGGGTAGTCACCGCGTACCTGCTCTGCGGCACCGTCACGCCGCCGCTCTTCGGCAAACTGGGTGACATCTACGGCCGGCGCATCACGTTTCAGGCGGCGGTGGCGATCTTCCTGCTCGGATCGCTGCTGGCGGGTCTGGCGCCCGGGATGATTGAACTCGTGCTCGCTCGCGGCGTGCAGGGCGTCGGCGCCGGCGGCATGGGGACGTTGGCATTCGCCGTGATCGGCGACATCGTCCCGGCGCGGCAGCGCGGCCGCTACATCGGCTACATGGGCTCCGTCTGGGCGGTTGCCAGCGTTGTCGGCCCGCTGCTGGGCGGCTTCATCGTGGACACTGTTTCCTGGCGCTGGGTCTTTCTCATCAACTTGCCGATCGGTGCCGTGGTGCTCGGTGTCATCGCCGTCGTGTTGAAGCTGCCGCCAACCCACCGCCCCGCGAAGCTCGATATCGGCGGCGCCGTGTTGTTGATGTCCGGCGTCAGTCTTGTCCTCCTCGCACTCCTGCAGATCGAGCGGGGTGGACTGGCAGCATGGCGAACGCTGCCGTTTCTTGCATCGGCGGCCGCCAGCGCGGCGCTGCTCGCGGCGTTCGTCCGTTGGGAGGCGGCGGCGGAGGAACCGCTCCTGCCGCTTCGGATGTTTCGCGCCCGCATCTTCTCGGTTTGCTCCGCCCTCGGCTTGGTGATGGGCAGCGCTTTCTTCGGAACGGTAGTTTTCCTGCCGCTTTTCCTCCAGGTGGTGACCGGAGTTTCCGCCACCAACTCCGGCCTCCTGTTGCTGCCGCTCACGGCCGGGATCGTGGTCGGATCGGCCGGCTCGGGACGCCTCATCGCCGCGACGGGGCGCTACCGCATCTATCCAATCGTCGGCAGCATCTGCACCGTGATCGGCATGTTGCTCATGGCCATGATGCGCAGCGGCACCTCAAGCCTCGTGATCTCGGGCACGATGCTCGTAGCTGGTCTTGGCTTCGGCATGATCCTCCAGACGACGCTGCTCGCCACGCAGAATGCGGTCGAGCACCGTGATCTGGGTGTCGCCACGTCGTCGGTACAGTTCTTTCGCCTGATGGGCGGCTCCTTTGGCGTTGCGGTGTTCGGCGCCATCATGAACGTGCGCCTCGCGACGGAACTGCCTGCCCGCCTCCCCGCCGCGACGGTTGCCGAGCTGGGAGGTGAGGTGGCGCAGCTCCTCCAGAGCCCGGCTGCCATTCGCGCCCTACCGCCCGAAATCGCCACCGCCGTCGCCTCCGCCCTGGAGGTCTCGCTTCAAACGATCTTCGTGGTCACGATACCCATCACCATCCTCTGCGTCGTCCTTGCTTTCTTCCTCGACGAGATTCCGCTCCGCGAGACTCTGGGGACCTAGGAGCCCGTGGTGAAACCCCCGCTACATTCGAGCGGCGATGCATCCCGCCTGCACGGCGTTGCGGTGGTTGCAGGATTGCCCCGGATCGGAGAGAATCGCCAAGCGTGAAATAGCCTCGGCGTATAGCCCAAGGACGCGGGGAGGGGGCCCGGATGATGCGACTGGCCGGGGGAATTCTGCGGCTCTCGGTTGCGGTGTTCGTGACTCTGGTCGCGACGCCGGCCGTGGCGCAGGAACTCGATCACCGGGCGTTGCTCGACCGCTACTGCGTCACCTGCCACAACGAGCGTCTGCAGACCGCCGAGTTGCAGCTTGACACGGCCGACGTGACCAACGTCGAGGCCGACCCCGCGCTGTGGGAGAAGGTGGTCCGGAAGCTGCGCGCGGGCGCCATGCCGCCGGCGCCCCGGGCCCGGCCGGACGAGGCGACCTACGCGGAATTCATCGGCTGGCTCGAATCGGAGCTCGACGCCGGCGCCGCTGCCGATCCGAACCCGGGACGGACCGAGGCGTTCCACCGCTTGAACCGCGCCGAGTACCGAAACGTCATCCGCGATCTGCTCGTGTTGGACATCGACGTGGCGGAGCTGCTGCCGGCCGACGACGGCAGCTATGGCTTCGACAACATCGCCGGCGTGCTGGGTGTCTCGCCGACGCTGCTCGAGCGCTATCTCTCCGCCGCGAAGAAGGTGAGCCGCCTCGCGGTCGGCAATCCCGACCTGACACCGACCGCGATGACCTACCGGCTTGCGGCCGACTACCCGCAGGACGATCGGATCGACGGTTTGCCGTTCGGCTCGCGCGGCGGCATGTCCGTCCCGTTCGTCTTCCCGACCGATGCGGAGTACACGATACGCATCCGGTTGAGCCGCGACACGGCCGATAACATCCAGACGTTCGCGGATGCGCATGAACTGGACGTCAGCCTCGACGGCGAGCGCCTCCAGACCTTCACGGTCGGCGGGGAGACGCCACCGGAGGACCGGCGGAGCGAGGAATACCGGGAGTGGCGCCTCCGTCAGGGGCGAATCGATGAAGACTGGGTGATTCGCCTGCCGGTGCGCGCCGGGCCGCGGACACTGCGCGTTGCGTTCCGGAAGAAGACTTCCGCCTATCCGGAAACGCTCCGGCAGCCGTACCTTCGCCCCTACACGAACACCACCGGCGGAGACACTCGCTACCAGCCGTACCTCGAGAGCGTCGTCATAACCGGGCCGTTCGAGGGGAGCGGCGCCCCGCCCGCCGTCGACACCCCGAGCCGCGCGCGCATCTTCACCTGCCGTGCGGCGGACGATGCGAACGCAACAGAAGCGCGCGCCTGCGCCCTAGAGATCCTGTCGACGCTGGCGCGGCGCGGTTACCGGCGGCCGGTGACCGACCGCGATCTCGACACCCTGCTCGACTTCTACGACGACGGTGTGGGGGAGGGCGGCTTCGAGCGCGGCATCGAACTGGCGCTCCGTCGCCTGCTGGTCAGCCCGGAGTTCCTTTTCCGTGTCGTGCGCGATCCGGAAGACGTCGGACCGGGCGAGAACTACCGGTTGAACAACCTGGAGCTGGCGTCGCGGCTCTCGTTCTTCCTCTGGAGCAGCATCCCGGACGAAGAGTTGCTCGATCTTGCGGTCGACGGACGGTTGCACGATCCGGACGTCCTGGAAGCGCAGGTCCGCCGGATGCTCGAGGACCAACGGTCGTGGGCGCTGGTCGAGAACTTCGCCGGCCAGTGGCTCTACCTCCGCAACGTCCCGGCGCTGATCCCGGACGAGAACCGCTATCCCGACTTCGGTGAGGGGCTCCGCCGGGCGATGCAGCGCGAGACGGAGCTCTTCTTCGAGAGCATCGTGCGCGAGGACCGGAACGTGGTGGAGCTGCTGACCGCCGACTACACGTTCGTCAACGAGCGGCTCGCGCGCCACTACGGCATCGCGGGCGTGAGCGGCAGCCACTTCCGGCGCGTGACGCTGTCCGACGCGACCCGCCGCGGCCTGCTCGGCCACGGCAGCATCCTGGCCGCCACCGCGTATCCCACTCGGACCTCGCCGGTGCTGCGCGGCAAGTGGGTGCTCGAGAATCTACTCGGGACGCCGCCGCCGCTTCCGCCGCCGAACGTGCCGTCGCTCGAGGAGACGACCAGCGAAGGACGAGCGCTGTCGATGCGCGAGGCGATGGAGCAGCATCGCGCCAACCCGGTCTGCGCCAGTTGCCACCGGTTGATGGATCCGCCCGGCTTCGCGCTCGAGGAGTTCGACGCGGTCGGCAGGCACCGGACGCACAACGAGGCGAATCTGCCCATCGACGCCTCCGGCATGCTGCCGGACGGCACGGAGTTCCAGGGCGCCGCCGGTTTGCGCGAAGCGCTGCTGCAGCGCCCGGACCTGTTCGTCACCACGCTGACGGAAAAACTGATGACGTACGGGCTCGGCCGCGGTGTCGAGCACTACGACGCGCCCGCCGTCCGCAGCATCACCCGCGACGCTGCGCACGACGGCACGACGTTCTCGGCGATCGTTCTGGGCATCGTCAAGAGCGTGCCCTTCCAGATGAGGAGATCCGCATCATGATCATCACCAAGCTCGCCCTGCCGCGCCGCACGTTCCTCCGCGGGGTCGGCGCAACCGTGGCGCTGCCGCTGCTCGACGCGATGGCTCCGGCGCTGACCGCGCTGTCGAAGACTGCCGCCGCGCCGGTGAAGCGCCTCGGCTTCATCTATTTGCCGAACGGGGCGGTGATGCAGACCTGGACGCCCGAGAGCAGCGGCACCGAGCTGACCCTCTCACCGACGCTCAGTCCGCTGGCGCCGTTCCACGATCAGACGATTGTCTACAGCCGGCTGGCGCACGGGCAGGCGGAGCCGCTCGGCGACGGAAACGGGGAGCATTCGCGCGCCAGTTCCGTCTGGCTGAACGGTGTCCATCCGAAGCAGACGGAGGGAGCCGACGTGCGCGCCGGGATCACGGCGGATCAGGTGGCTGCCGCCGAGATCGGTCGTGACACGCCGCTGCCGTCGCTCGAGCTGGCCATCGACCTCGACTTCCTCGTCGGCAACTGCGAGAACGGGTACTCCTGCGTCTATATGAACACGGTCGCGTGGCGGAGCGCGACGACGCCGTTGCCGATGGAAAACAACCCGCGCGTTGTCTTCGAGCGGCTTTTCGGCGACGGCGGCACCCGCGACGAACGGCTGGCGGAGTTGCGCAAGGACCGGAGCATCCTGGATTCGGTGGGCGACGACCTCGCGCACATCGAACGGAGTCTGGGCACCAGCGACCGTCACCGCCTCGATCAATACCTCGATGCGGTGCGCGCGGTGGAGCGCCGCATCCAGCTATCGGAGGCGCAGGGGGCCGACACCGCGCTCCCGGACGAACTGGAGCGCCCGGCCGGTATTCCCGATTCGTACGAGGAACACGTCAAGCTGATGTTCGACCTGGTCTCGCTTGCCTACCAGGCGGACATCACGCGGGTGTTCACGTTCATGCTGGGCCGCGAGCTGGGGGGGCGGACCTACCCGCAGATCGGCATCCCCGATCCGCATCACGGGTTGTCACACCACCGGAACGATCCGGAGAAGCTGGCGAAGTTGTCGCAGATCAACCGGCACCACGTCGAACTCCTGACCCACCTGCTCGGCCGCTTCGCGGAAGCGCCGGACGGGGAGGGGTCGCTGCTCGACCATTCGATGGTGCTCTATGCCGCCGGTCTGGGCGACAGCAACGACCACCTGCACTACGACCTGCCGGTCCTCACGGTGGGCGGCCGTGCCGCCGGCATGCGCGGTGGCCGCCACCTCGAGTACCCGAAGGACACGCCGATGACCAACCTGCTCATCAGCATGCTCGCCAAGGCGGGCCTGCCGGCCGAGCAATTGGGTGACAGCACCGGCCGTCTGACGGCGCTGGCCGACGTATAGCCGTCGGATCAATCAGGACCGGCGGGCTGGCACGACAAAGCTCATGAGCACCTATGTGGTCAATTAATTCCTCGCGATGGGTTGCGGCGGCCGGCATCGTGCTTGCTGTCGCCTGGACGTCTGTCGCGCTTGGCGCGGCGGCGCCGGCTGACCTGCCGCTGGTAGAGGCGGTGCGGGCGGGCGATGCCGATCGGGTGCGCGCCCTGATTGGCGACAACGTCGACGTCAATGCGGCGGACGGCGACGGTGCGACCGCACTCCACTGGGCGGCGCTGAACGACGATGTGGCAATCGGCCGCCTCCTGATCGACGCAGGCGCGCGCGTCGGCGCCACCACCCGCTTCGACGCCACGCCGATTGTGCTCGCAGCCGAGAACGGGAGTGCCCCGTTCCTGGAACTGTTGCTCGAGGCCGGCGCCGATTCCGATTGGGCGACGCCGGACGGTGAGACCGTCCTGATGATGGTCGCCCGCAACGGCCGGACCGATGCGGTGCGGCTGCTGCTCGAGCGGGGCGCCGACCCGAATCGCACTGAGTCGTGGCGGGGCCAGACCGCGCTGATGTGGGCGGCCACCGAGAACCGTCTGGACGCGGCGGAGGCGCTGATTGCGGCCGGCGCCAACGTCCACGCGCGCTCCACCGGTCGTCTCGCCTTCAGCCCGCTGCTGTTCGCCGTCCGGGCCGGCCATGTCGAGATGGCGCGCCTGCTGCTCGACGCCGGCGCGAGTCCGGAAGAGACGTTGCAGGACGGCACCAGCGGTCTGGTTCTGGCGACGAAGAACGGCCACTACGCACTGGGTACGATGCTGCTCGACGCGGGCGCCGATCCGGACGCCGACGACAACGGCTGGAGCGCGCTCCACGAGGTCAAGTGGACCCGCCGCCCCAACCTCGGCTTCAACAACCCGCCGCCCATCGTCACCGGGACGATGACCGACCTGGAATTCATCCGGAAGCTGGCCGAGCATGGCGCCGACCTGAACGCCAGGATGACGAAGGAGCCGAACAACCGCTACCGCAACGTCCTGAACCGGATCGGGTCCACCCCGTTCTTGCTGGCCGCCAAGGCGGCCGACGTTGAGATGATGCGCCTCCTCGTCGAACTGGGCGCCGATCCACTGCTCCCGAACGAGGACGGCACCACCCCGCTCATGGCCGCGGCCGGCGTCGGCATCTGGGCCGTCGGGGAGAGCCCCGGCACCAACGGGGAAGCGATGGAGGCGGCTCAGTACGCCCTGGAGCTGGGAGGCGAAGTCGCCGCCGTCGACGACAACGGCGACACCGCCCTGCACGGCGCCGTCATCCGCGGTTCCGAACCGCTGGTGCGGTTGCTGCTGGATCAGGGGGCGGATCTCGAGGCGACGAACGAGAAAGGCTGGACCCCCCTTCGCATCGCAAAGGGCGTCTTCTACTCCAACACCGGCAAGCGCTGGCCTGAGATGCAAGCGCTGCTGCTGGAACTCGGCGCCGATCCCACCACCGCCGTGGGCGCCGACAACACGATCGACTGGACCCTGGGCGATCCGGACGCTGTCGAGCAGCGCGACAACCGCTGACGCTGACTACTCGGACTGCATCCGGCAACTGAAGTTGGCTGCGTCGTCGGTACTGCCATTGCCGCTATAGATCGCCTGCTCCGGGTAGGGGCAGAGCGGCCGGGTGCGGTCGACTCGGCCTTCGCGCTCGCGGGCAGCGAGGACGTGGTCCGGAGCTTCGCCTTCTTCCACCCAGGCTTCCAGCGCGGTCAGCATGTCGAAACGGCTCGGACCGTTGCCGCCGGCGCAGTGGCCCATGCCGGGGGCCATGAAGAGCCGGTAGTTGTCATGGACAGCGTCGCGGCCGCCCAGCCGTTCGGCAACGCGGCCGTAGTACTGGGTGGCGTTGGCGGGCGAGATCTGCGGGTCGCTCCAGCCGTGGTAGCCGATCATCTTGCCGCCGCGATCGAAGAACGGCTGCAGGTTCGGGTCGAGCGCGTTCAGCGTGTCGTTGTCCTCTTCCTCGGCCCGGACGATGTCGGTCTCGAAGTTGAACCGGTCAATCGTCCATTCCGGGTCGGCGAACGTCAGGTAGCGGAACTGCTCCAGGCCGGTGGAGCGGGCCGAGTTGGTCCACCCCAGGTCGGTCCAGCCCAGCTCGCTGCCGGGCAGCAGGCCGGTGATCGGCCGGCCGGTCGCCGGATTCTCGGGCGAGGAGTAGAGCATCCGGACCGCGTTCATCTGCGGCGGCGTGAGACAGTCCGCGCCACCCGAGCCCTGGCAGGCCAGCACGCTCGGATCGAAGTCGCACCGCTCCGGGTCGCCCACTACGCCATCGGTGACGCCGTCGCTTGCGTCGCAAGCCTCCAGCGCCGCGGCGTGCACCAGTTGGCGTGTCGCTTCCGGCAACTGCATCGCGGGGTCGGCCTCGAGCGGCTTCGCCACGCGGAGCGCCGCCGCCGCCCGGTCGGTCCAGGCGTTACCCGGCGCCCCGGCGACGATGCCATCGAAGTCATCGGGGAAGCGCTGCGCCGCCTTCATTGCCTGCCGGCCGCCGGCCGAGCAGCCGACCCAGTACGAGTAGCGAGGCCCCTCGTCGTAGTACGACTCGACCACCGCCTTCGAGACGACGGACATCTCGTGCACGGCGCGCCAGCCGAAGTCGATCACCTTCTCCGGATGACCGAGGCCGAAGCTGGCCGTGTTGCCCTCGTGGCCGGTGTCGGTGGAACTGCCGGCGTAGCCGCGCGCGAGCGCCTGCGCCAGCGAGGCGTGGCGGATCGAGCCGGTGAATGCGCCGTTGCCGACCGCCTGGTACTTGCCGTTCCAGTCGTCCGTGTCGGCGTGAAGCCAGATTTCCACCTTGATATCGGAATCGGAGGACGGCGTGAGTGTTGCCAGAACCCGGCAGAAGGCGGGCAGTGCGGCATACATCTGGGCGGCGCGACCGCCGCCGCCGGGAGGCGTGAAGGCGCCTGCCGCGACCGCCTCCGCGCCGGTGATCTCCGTGTTCGGCAGCGCGAGCGACATCAGGTCCGCACAGGCGGCGGATTGCTCGCCGGTCAGGGCGGCGGCGCCTGTCTCGAGCGGCGCGGCAGCCGCAACGGTGGCCATGCGCGAGCCGGCGTCGATGCCAACACCCGTGGCGGCGGCAACGACAGCGATCAGGGCGGCGGTAATCATGCGCTTCATCGGTTTTCTCCTCGTCTCTCTCGTCTATCGCGGGAGCCGTTCACGGGCTCCTAGAACATCGCTATCGGGTTCACCGGGCTGCCGGTGCCGCGCTCGACGTTGAGCGGCAGACCCATGAACATGAATTCGTATCGGCCTTCCTCGGCGCAGGCGCCAGCGAGCGGTTCGAGCAGGGCGTTGTCGAGCAGGGCAACCCCGAAGTTGAACAGGACGCCGTGCATCGGGAAAGCGAGGTTGTAGGGGTCGGGCCGTGCATCCATCATGTCCCAGCCGAGCAGGCAGAAGTCATGGTCCCGGACGAACTTGGCGCAGGTTGCGCTCAATCCGGGACGGTCGCCCCCTGCGTACTCGCCACCGGCCCGCACGAAGGGATCCTTCCCGCTGTAGATCAGCAGCGCGTCGCCTGGCTCGAGGTTCACCCCTTCGGATTCGGCGATCTCCTCCAGTTCCCAGCCATGCACCGGCCGGTCGGGCGTCACATACGGCTCGCCGCGGTGGCGCGGCACATCGAGCAGGACCCCTTTCGTGACGATGCCGTCCTTCCAGGCGCCGATCGCGCCCCACTGCGCGCCCTGGGTCGTAACACCCTCGTCCGGATCGCGCCCGCCCCACATCCCGTCGACATCCCACATGTGGCACAGCGCGTCGATGTGGGTGACGGTCTGGCCGTGATAGATGAAGCCGAGGTAATCGACGCAGGCGCCGGCTCCGCTGGGGCGCGGGCTCTTGCGGATGAAGTGCTGCTCCGGCTCGAAGACGCGGCTCATCGAAACGCGCCGGCCGTTCCGGACCAACTGGGCCGCGGCGGCGCTCTTCTCCGCCGTCACCAGGTTGACGGCGCCCTTCTGGTCGTCGTCGCCCCAGCGTCCCCAGTTGCGGCGATCGTTGTAGATCGCCTCCATTTCGGACTGGCTCGGCATCCGGGCGTCCGACTGCAGCGCCCCGGTTGCGGCGGCGCTCCGCGCCACCCCCGCGCCGGCCGCCGCTGCCCCCATCGTCGTCAGGAACCGTCTTCTGGTCGGAGCCATGGCATCCCTCCTCGAACCCGGATTTCGCCCATGCTACCCCACTCGGACACCGATTGACACACCTCGGCGCTTCGATTCAGAATGGACTGGTTTTCCAGAGGGGACGGGTGTCTGCGCGCGGCTGCGCTGCATCGTCCGGTGTTACAGCATGCCGAGAAGCGCACGCATCGCGTTCGCGTTGGCGGCGGGAGTTGTCGCTGTCGTTCTGGCGGCGACCACCCCAGCCACAGCCTCCCCGCAGGCCGGCGGTGGATCCGCCGCCTCGGCCGAGCTCGATCAGCAGGCGCTCATCGACCGCTACTGCGCCGGTTGCCACAACGACCGCCTGGAGACCGGCGGCTTCTCACTCGATTCCCTCGACGTCGCCGAGGTGGCGGCGCATCCCGAGCAGTGGGAGAAGGTGGTGCGCAAGCTGCGCGCCGGCGCCATGCCGCCGCGTCCCCGGCCGCGCCCGGACGATGCGACGTACGGCGCCTTTCGCGCCTGGCTGGAAGGGGAACTGGACGCGGCTGCCACCGCTGATCCCAACCCGGGACGGACCGAGACATTCCACCGGCTTAGCCGCACCGAGTACCGCAACGCCGTCCGGGACCTGCTCGCGCTCGATGTGAGCGTCGACGACCTGCTGCCGGCGGACGATACCAGCTACGGGTTCGACAACATCGCCGGCGTGCTGGGCGTATCGCCAACGCTCATGGATCGCTATCTTTCGGCCGGGCGCAAGATCAGCCGCCTCGCTGTCGCGTCGCCGGTGCCGTCTCCGACCGCCGAGATCTTCCGCGTCGCCTCCGACCTGGGGCAGGACGCGCGGATGGAGGGCCTCCCGTTCGGCACCCGAGGCGGCATGTTGGTCGAGTACAACTTCCCCGAAGACGCCGAGTACGTCATTGAGGTGCTGCCGGACGGTCCACTGCGCATCGAGCCGCACGATCTCGAGATCACGATCGACGGCGAACGGATCGAGTTGCTGAGGGTCGGCAAGTCGCCGGACCAGGACGATCCACGTGGCCTCTACGTGCCGGAGATCGAAGACCTGGAGGTGCGGGTGCCGGTGACCGCGGGACCGCACGAAGTGGGCATCGCGTTCCTGCGCAAGACCTCGGCCGAGCCGGAAGGGCTCCGCAAGCTGTACCTGCGGCCGTTCACCGGCGAGGGATCGGGCGGGGATTCACGCTACCAGCCGTACGTCGAGAGCGTGACCATCGCCGGGCCGTACGAGTCCAGCGGCTCGCGCCCCATTGATGAGACGCCGAGCCGTGAACAGATCTTCCGCTGCCGGCCTGACGCCGATGCGACTGCCGACGCCGAGAATGCCTGCGCGCACGAGATCCTCTCGACGCTCGCCCGGCGCGCGTTCCGCCGGCCGGTTGACGACGAGGACATCGGCCGCCTGCTCGTGTTCTACGAGCGAGGCCGCGCCGGTGGCAGCTTCGACACCGGGATCGAGATGGCGCTCCGCCGGCTGCTGGTCAGCCCCGAGTTCCTCTTCCGTGTGGAGCGCGACCCGGACGGCGCGGCGGCGGGGGCCAGCTACCGCGTCAGCGATCTCGAACTGGCGTCGCGCCTGTCATTCTTCCTCTGGAGCAGCATTCCGGACGAGGAACTCCTCGATCTGGCCGAGCGGGGCGAGCTGAGCGACGCGACCACGTTCGACGGGCAGGTCGAGCGAATGCTGGCCGACCCCCGCTCGGAGGCGCTCACCAGCAACTTCGCCGGCCAGTGGCTGACGCTACGGAACGCCGCCGCGGTGCAGCCGGACGAGGACATTTTCCCCGACTTCGGCGAGGCGCTTCGCCGGGCGTTCCGCCGCGAGACGGAGCTGCTTTTCGACAGCGTGCTGAGCGAAAATCGGAGCACTCTCGACCTGCTCGCCGCGGACTACACGTTCGTCAACGAGCGGCTCGCGCGCCACTACGGCATTCCCGGGGTCCGCGGGAGCCACTTCCGCCGCGTCGGGCTCGATGAGACGGCGCGCGGCGGCCTGCTGGGCCATGGCAGCATCCTGACCGTCACTTCGTATGCCAACCGGACATCGCCGGTGAACCGCGGCAAGTGGGTGCTTGAGAACATCCTCGGGACGCCCCCGCCGCCCCCTCCGCCGAACGTGCCGGAGTTGGCGACCGCCGAGGGCGGGCAGGCGCTCTCGATGCGTGAGGCGATGGCGCAGCACCGGGCCAACCCGGTCTGTGCGAGTTGCCACCAGCTCATGGACCCGGTCGGGTTGTCACTGGAGAACTTCGACGCGATCGGACGCTGGCGCGACCGGAGCGAGACGAAGCAGACGATCGATGCCTCGGGCGAATTGCCCGACGGCGCAACGTTCGACGGGCCGGCGGAGTTGAAAGCGGCGCTGCTGAGCCATCCCGACCGCTTCGTCACGACCGTCACCGAGAAGCTGCTCATCTACGCCCTCGGGCGTGGGGTGGAGTACTATGACGCCCCTACGGTGCGGGCGATTGTCCGGGAAGCCGCCGACGACGACTACCGGTTGTCGACACTTATCAAGGGGATCGTCCGGAGCATGCCGTTCCAGATGAGGAGAACGTCGTCATGATGATCACGAAGATGTCGTTGCCCCGCCGGACGTTCCTGCGCGGGGTGGGTGCGACGCTGGCGTTGCCGCTGCTCGACGCGATGGTGCCGGCCGGCACCGCGCTGGCGCGGACGGCCGCGAAGCCGTCGCCGCGCCTCGGCTTCATCTATATCCCCAACGGCGCCAACATGGCCGCGTGGACGCCACCGGGCGACGGTGGATCGCTCGAGTTGTCGCGCAGCCTGCAGCCGCTCGCCAACGTGCGCGATCAGGTCGTCATCCCGACCGGGCTGGATCACCGGCAGGCGGAGGCCTGGGGCGACGGAAACGGCGAACACTCGCGCGCGAGCGCGGTCTGGCTGAACGGCGTTCACCCGAAGCGGACCGAGGGCGCGGACGTCCGTGCCGGCACGACGGCGGACCAGATTGCCGCGGCCACGCTCGGCCAGGAGACGCCGTTGCCGTCGCTCGAACTGGCGCTCGAGAACAGCTTTGTCGTCGGCAACTGCGACAACGGCTACTCCTGCGTCTATACCAATACGTTCTCGTGGCGGACACCCACCACGCCGCTCCCGATGGAGCACAACCCGCGCGTCGTCTTCGAGCGCCTCTTTGGCGAAGGCGGGACCGAGGATCAGCGTGTCGCCCGTTTGCAGGACGACCGCAGCATCCTCGACGCGGTCCGCGAGGACATGGCGCGCCTCGACCGCAGCCTCGGCACTGCCGACCGGTCGCGCGTTACGCAGTACCTCGAGGCGGTGCGGGAGATCGAGCGTCGCATCTCGCGCGCCGAGGCGCAGACGGACGCCACGCTTCCGGAAGTCCTGGAGCGTCCCGTCGGCATCCCGGAGTCGTTCGACGAGCACGCGAGGCTGATGTTCGACCTGCAGGCACTCGCCTTCCAGGCCGACATCACCCGGGTCTTCACCTTCCTCATCGGCCGCGAGCAGACGGCGCAGAGCTTCCCGGAGATCGGCGTTCCGGACCCGCATCACGCGATGTCGCATCACCAGATGGACGTCGAGCGGCTCGAGAAGTACGCCATGATCAACACCTATCAGGTGAGTCTGCTCGCCGGCTTCCTGGAGAAGCTCGCGGCGACGCCGGACGGTGACGGCACGCTGCTCGATCAGTCGATGATCCTCTACGGCGGCGGCATCAGCGATGGCGATCAGCACTCGCACATGGACCTGCCGCTGATTCTGGCCGGGGGCGGCGCCGGCGCGCTGCAGGGGGGGCGTCACCTGAAGTACGAGGGCGAGACCCCGATGGCCAACCTCCTCGTCAGCATGCTCGACAAGGCGGGCGTTCCGGTCGACGATCTGGGCGACAGCACCGGCCGTCTCGGGATGGAAACCCTCGCGAACGTCTAGACCATGACTCTGGGCCGCCCGGACGCTGACGTTCACGTCGGCATGTCGTCCATGCGTAACACGCTCCTGACCATCGCCATTGTCGCCGTCGCCCTGCTCGCAGTGGGAACTCCGGCCTCGGCGCGGGCGGCCGACACACCGCTCGTCACCGCGGTCAAGGCAGGCGACGCGGAGGCGGTGCGGGAACTGCTGGCGGACGGCGTCGCGGTCAACACGACGGAGGCGGACGGGACGACGGCCCTCCATTGGGCCGCCCACCATGACCATCTCGACATTGCGCGGCAGCTACTCGATGCCGGCGCGCCGGTCGATGCGACGAACCGCTACGACGTGACGCCGCTCGCGCTCGCCTCGCTCAACGGCAGCACGCCGATGATCACCCGCCTCCTCGAAGCGGACGCCGATCCCAACCGCGCCAATCCGGAGGGCGAGACGCCGCTGATGACCGCGGCGCGGACCGGGAACGGCGACGCGATCGACGCGCTGCTCGCGCAGGGCGCCACCGTGGATGCGGTGGAGGCCTGGCGGGGCCAGACGGCCCTGATGTGGGCCGCGGCGCAGAATCAGGCAGCGGCGGTCGAGCGGCTGCTCGTAGCCGGCGCGGATCCGAACGCCCGGTCTGCGAGGGGTTTCACGCCGGTCCTGTTCGCGGCCCGCGAAGGCCATATCGAATTGCTCGCGCCGCTCGTCCGCGCGGGTGCGAACGTCGATGACATGCTGCCGGAGCGCGGCATGAGCGCACTCGTGCTTGCGGTCTACAACGCCCAGTACGATTTCGCGCAAGCCCTGCTCGACCAGGGTGCCGACCCGAACGCTTCTGGCAACGGCTGGACCGCACTCCATCAGGTGGTCTGGACGCGCCGTCCGAATCTTGGCCGCAATCCGCCGTTCCCGGTGCCGCTGGGTGAGCTCGACGACTTCGACATGGTGCGCGCCCTCGCCGCGGCTGGCGCGGATCTGGATGTGCGCCAGACGAAGGAGCCGCGCGACGGCAACCGCAACGTCCTGAACCGGCTTGGCTCGACGCCGTTCCTGCAGGCTGCGAAGGTGGCCGATGTCGAGATGATGCAGTTGCTGGTCGACCTGGGCGCCGATCCCTCCATCACGACGGAAGAGGGGGCGACACCGTTGATGGCCGCCTCCGGCGTCGGCATCTGGAAGATCGGCGAGAACCCCGGCACCAACGAGGAAGCGCTCGCTGCCGTCAGGCTCGCGTGGGAGTTGGGCAACGACGTGAACGCGGCCGATGTGAACGGCGACACGGCGCTTCACGGCGCGATCCACCGCGGTGCGGACAACATCGTCCGGTTCCTGGTTGAGAAGGGTGCGAGCATTGACGCCGTGAACGAGAACGGCTGGTCGCCCCTCTCCATCGCGCAGGGCGTCTTCTATCCCAATACGTTCAACCGGCATCCGGAACTGGTGGAGTTGCTCGCCGAACTGGGCGCCGACCCGAACATTGGCAACCGGCGGCCGGTGGATCTGTCTCCGGCGGAGCGGCTGGCGCTAGCCGAGCAGCAGGAGCAGTAAAGAAGTCGAGACAATCGCCCGAAACCGATCAATAATCACGCGCTACGGACTACGACACTGGACGGACTCGCAGGGAGACGATACGGACGCGGACTCAGGAGGACAGACATGAACGCGCGCAAACACACGTCATGGCGCACGCTGCGGCTCGGAGCCGTCGTTGCGGCGCTCGTCGGCGCCGTCGCCGTCTTCGGGGCAATGCCAACGGCCGAGGAGGCTGCGCAGGAGGCTGACGGCTACATAAGTGGCGTCGTCCAGAGCAGCAATGGCCCGGAGGGAGGCGTCTGGGTCATCGCCGAGACGGAGGAGCTGGAGACGAGGTTCGCCAAGATTGTCGTCACCGACGACGACGGCCACTTCGTCATGCCGCAGCTTCCGGATGCTACCTACGACATCTGGGTCCGTGGCTACGGGCTGGTCGACTCCGAGAAGGTGAAGCTTTCGCCCACCACCGAGGACGTCACGCTCGCGGCGGTTGTCGCGCCGAACGAGCAGGCCGCTGCAGAGTACTACCCGGGTAACTACTGGTACTCGCTCATCGAGCCGCCGCCGGCGAGCGAGTTCCCCGGCACGGGGCCGGAGGGGAATGGCATCTCGCCGAACATGCGGACGCAGCAGCAATGGGTCGACGTGATGAAGCAGGGTTGCCAGCTCTGCCACCAGCTTGGCAACGAGGCGACCCGCGTAGTGGAACACGTGAGCGACTTCGACTCTACCGCCTCCGCTTGGGATCACCGGGTGCAGACCGGTCAGCGCGGCACCTCGATGAGCGCCGCGATGAACCGGATGGGTCGCGAGCGCGCGCTCGGGATGTTCGCCGACTGGACCGACCGGATCGCCGCCGGCGAGACGCCGCCGCGGCCGCCGCGTCCGGATGGCGTGGAGCAGAACCTGGTGGTCACGCTCTGGGACTGGGGGACCGACAGCTCCTTCATCCATGACGAGATCACGACCGACAAGCGGAACCCGACCGTCAATGGCGGCGGCCCGGTCTACGGCGTGTCGGCCGGCCACGGCAGCCTGACGATCGTCGACCCGGTCGAGAACTCGTCGGTCGAGTTGCCGATCCCGGTGCGGCCGGCGGACCCGAATTCGGTCCCGTCGCGCTTCCCGCAGGAGCAACTCCAGTCGTCGTACTACTGGGGCGACCAGCTCCTCTGGGGCCGCGGCGGTCCGGACGGGCAGGAGAACTCGTCCGACCCGCACAACCCGATGATGGATCAGAAGGGCCGTGTCTGGATGACGTCGACGCTCCGTGCCCGGCCGAATCCCGACTGGTGCAAGGAGGGGTCCGACAACAAGTTCGCGGAGTACTTCCCGCTGAACCAGAGCGGCCGGCAGGCGTCCTTCTATGACCCGGAGACCGAGAAGTTCGTTCTCGTCGACACCTGCTTCGGGACGCACCACCTGCAGTTCGGCGAGGACGACAACGACACCCTCTGGTTCAGTGGCGACGGCAACGCCATCGGCTGGATCGACACCAAGCTGTACGACGAGACGGGTGACGAGCGCTTCTCGCAGGGCTGGTGCCCGACCGTCATCGACACCAACGGCGACGGCAAGATCACGAAGCCGTGGAACGAGCCGAACCGCGGCGGCGAGGTGGAGAGCGACCCGTCGCGCGACACGCGGATCGTCGGTTTCGGTTATGGGATCATTGCGTCCCCGACGGATGACTCGATCTGGATCACCCGCACCGGACCGTTCCCGGGTCGCCTGGTCCGTCTCGAACGGGGCGACAACCCGCCCGAGACCTGCCTCGCGGAAGTCTACGAGCCGCCTTCCATCGAGAACCCGAACGTCGACGCGAGTCAGACCGGCTTCGCGCCGCGCGGCATCGACGTCGACCGGAACGGCGTCATCTGGACGGCGCTCTCGGGGAGCAGCCAGATGGCCAGCTTCGACCGGACGAAGTGCGGCACGATGAACGGTCCGAGCGCGACCGGCCAGCAATGCGCCGAGGGTTGGGAGCTCTACACGGTGCCGGGCCCGCAGATGGAAGGGGTCGACACGCCGGGGAGCGCCGACTTCCACTACTACAGTTGGGTCGATCAGTACAACACGCTCGGCCTTGGGGAGAACGTCCCGATCGCAACCGGATCGACATCCGATTCGCTGCTGGCGCTCGACCCCGACACCGGTGAGTGGACCGTCCTGCGGGTGCCGTACCCGATGGCGTTCTACTCCCGCGGTCTCGACGGCCGGATCGATGACCCGACCGCCGGGTGGAAGGGCCGCGGCCTCTGGGCCAACTACGGCTCCAACTACATCTGGCACACCGAGGGTGGCAAGGGCACCAAGAGCAAGATGGTGCACTTCCAGCTTCGTCCCGACCCGCTCGCGAAGTAGGGCGCGCCGGGTTCGTTCGTGACGGTTCGAAGGGGGCAGGCGCCGCGCGCCGCTGTCCCCTTCGTCTTTTTTGGCCATCTGGAGCGCGCCGGGACGTTCACCTATCAGTGCGACGAGCATCTGTGGGCGATGGGACAGATTGTGGTGGAGCCATGAGAACGATGAAAACGAAGGTGAAAGAGCATTGGTTGGTTGCGGCCGCGGCGGCAGTGGCGACGGCGTTTTCCGTGGCCTGTGGTGGCGGCGGCGTCGACGCCCCGGCCGAGGATGCGGCGGCGATGGACGAAGCACCGCCTGCGCCGTCGTACACGGTCTATGTCACCAACGAGTACTCCGGCGACCTGACGGTTATCGCCGGCGCGACGAACGAGGTGGTGAACACCATCCCGCTCGGCAAGCGGCCGCGCGGCATCAAGGTATCGCCCGACCGCACGCAGTTGTTTGTCGCACTGAGCGGCTCGCCACCCGCGCCTCCCGGCACCGACGAGAGCGCGCTCCCGCCGCCTGACCGGTCGGCCGACGGCATCGGCATCGTCGACCTGGCTGCCGGGGAAGTGGTGAACATGATCCGTGCCGGCACCGATCCGGAGCAGATGGCAGTCACCGGCGACGGCGCGCGGCTCTATGTCGCGAACGAAGATGCCGGCGCGGCGACTGTCGTGGATATCGCGACCGGTGAGATCGTCGCCGAGCTGCCGGTCGGCAGCGAGCCCGAAGGGGTCCGCATCAGTCCCGACGGCAGTCTCGTCTACGTCACCTCGGAAGAAGAGAACCAGGTTTCCGCCATCGACACGGCTGCGAACGAAGTCGTCGCCCAATTCGAAGTGGGCGCCCGTCCGCGGGCGAGCACATTCTCGCCGGATGGCAACCGCGCCTACGTCACCGCCGAGAACAGCGGCACCGTCCACGTCGTCAATACGCAGACGCACGAAGTCCTCCACACCATCGAGCTTTCCGGGCTCGGCGATCTCGTCCGTCCCATGGGAATCGTCGTGTCTCCCGACGGCACGCGGATTTACGTCACCACGGGCCGTGGCGGGACCGTCGTCACCATCGATGCCGCCACCTGGCAGCCGATGGCGACGGTGGAAGTGGGTGAGCGCCCCTGGGGCATCGGGGTTACGCCGGATGGCCGCTACCTCTATACCGCCAACGGCCCCTCCAACGACGTCAGCGTCGTCGACACCGAGTCGAACCAGGTCGTCGCCACGATCCCCGTCGGCGAGCGACCCTGGGGCATTGCGATCGTGGGCGAGTGACTGTCGAGGAACTCCCGAGAGGCGCTCTCCACGCTTCGCGAAGGACGGATGAAGGACGGACATAGATGAGGGTTCCGGTGCGATTGGCGGCTGCACTGTTGGGCGTCATCATCGTTGGGGGATGCACTGGCGATCCGAGCAGTACGGGGGACGGAGCGGCAGATCAACCAGCGCGGGAGACAGTCGCTTCGGCGTTGCCACAGCCCACGTTTCATCACATTCACGTGAACTCCGTCGATCCGGAGCGGGCACTCGACTGGTGGTCGACGTTCTGGCCGGCCGGGGAGCGGACGACGTTGGCCGGGATGCCGGCGTTTTCCGCCGACGGGATCTATCTGCTGTACACGGAAGTGGAAGAGCAGCCCCCCGGCGCCTTCGATCCGGAGCGGCGCCAGTCGATTCCCCAGAGTCCGTTCTGGACGACCGGGCCAAGCACGGACGGGTTGGCGCTGTACGAGCGGCTGACGGAGCTTGACCCGGACGGGGAACGGTTCGGATTCCTGCCGGTGTTCACCGGGCCGGACGATACGGTCGGCGTGCCGCACTCGGGCCTGGCGCCGTTCGGGGACCAACTGCTGACGGTGGCGGAAATGGAAGAGCGGCGCGCGCGGGAGGGGGCGAATCCCGTGCCCGACCGAGTGAGCGGCCAGGACTTCGGCTATCTGGTCGATCCGGACGGGATCCTCGTGGAGTTCAACGGGAACGCAGAGACGGAAGACCTCTTCTACGGCCACACCCACTTCTGGCACGAGCAGCCGTTCTGCGCCGCGAACTGGTACGTCGAGACCCTCGGCATGGCTCTGCCGCCGCAGCGCGATGCCGACACCGGCGAGCTCGAGCCGCGCCCGGCGTATGACCCGTGCGATGTCGAGATCGGCGACGTCAGCTACGCGTCGTTCCTGCCGATGGGACAGCTCCGGCGTCCGATTGCGAGTGTCCGCCTCGAGAACGCGGGATGGGCGTGGTATACGCGGCAGTGCCGCGACGGCCGCTGCGGCC
Organism: Vicinamibacterales bacterium; assembly: GCA_965246995.1. Classification (GTDB taxonomy): domain Bacteria; phylum Acidobacteriota; class Vicinamibacteria; order Vicinamibacterales; family UBA8438; genus VXRJ01. The sequence goes on along the minus strand of OZ252008.1, from coordinate 4,443,542 downwards.
CGGAGCTCGATCTGCCGCTCACCCGTTCCCGCGGCCAGGTGGTCGACCACGTCGCGATCGCCTACCCCGATCTTGACCCGGTGATCGCCCACCTCGAGTCCCTCGGCGTCCCGATCCTCGAGGGGCCCTACCCGTTCGGCGAGATCCGCGCCGTCCTGATCGAAGACCTCGACGGCCTGGCGATTGAACTGATAGAAGCGGGTTCCTGACCGCACTATACTCGCGGGGCGGTGCACGGTTGGGTGCGGTTGCCTGAAGGAGGAGACCGATGCGGGAAGGCATGATGCAATCGTTGTTCCGGTCGGGGGTCATCGTCGCGCTGGCGATATTGTTCCCGGCCCTCGCGCTGGCCCAGACGTCGGACGCTCCGCGCACGCCGTGGGGTGATCCCGATCTCGGCGGGGTGTGGGACTACTGGACGTTCACTCCCCTGGAGCGGCCAGAGGATCTCGCGGACCGGGACACGCTGACCGTAGAAGAGGCGGCGGCGGTGGCGCAGGAGGCGAACGAGGCCGCCCTGGCCCGGGATCTGGCCGCGCCCCCCGGGGATCCCGGCGCGTACAGCCAGGCCGTCTGGACGGACCGAGCCCGCCCGACGGCGCTGACGCAGACGGCGCTCATCGTCGATCCATCGGACGGCCGGATCCCGCCGCTGACGGACGAGGCCGAAGCGCGCGAGGCCGAGCGGCTTGCCGGCGACGGACTGCCGGTACGGATCCGCGTCGGCGGGTTCGGGATGGCGGGGCCGGAAGAGCGCGGACTGGCGGAGCGCTGCCTGCTCGGCTTCAGCACCGGGCCGCCCCTGCTGCCCGGCGGCTACAACAACAACGTGCAGATATTCCAGACGCCCAACGCCGTGGCGCTGCTGATCGAGATGAATCACGACGTGCGATTCGTGCCTCTTGACGGCCGCCCCGAGCTGACCGACGGCATCCGCCAGTGGATGGGGAGTTCCCGCGGCCGGTGGGAGGGGAACACGCTGGTGATCGAGACTCGCAATTTCACCGACCAGACGGCCAGCTTCAGTCTGACGAGCCTGGCGCTGGGCTCGGCCGAAGGGCTGCGCCTGGAAGAGCGGTTCACCCGCGTGGATGGCGACACGCTGCTCTACGAGTTCACCGTCGACGATCCGGCCAGCTTCACGCGGTCGTTCAGCGGCCGGCTCCCGATGAATCGCAGCGATCTGCCGCTCTACGAGTACGCCTGCCACGAGGGGAACTACGGCATGGAGAATCTGCTGCGCGGCGCGCGGGTCGAGGAGCGGGAAGCGACGCAGCCCTGATCCCTGCCGGCGCGGTCGGCTACACCACACGCCGGCCGCCGAGCAGCCGGGCCGGCAACATGATCACCGCCGCGACAAAGTTCAGCACGCCGCTGACCGCAATGCCGATCATCCGGAACGGTAGCAGTAGAAGCCAGACGATCGGGTAGAGCAGCAGCGCCAGGAGGGCGAGCGGCCAGGAGATCACCAGCAGGATGCACCAGAGGAGGAACTTGGTCATGGTTTCTCATTAGGATACGCACAGGGCGCGGGCCGGTTCCCGGAGGCGTCCACAGGAGGTCAGATGCCGAGGCCAGTATTTCGCAGGATGAGCAGTGTGGGAGCAGCGTGCGCCGTCGCGCTGCTGTGCGCGTCGCCGCTGGCGGCGCAGAACGGAGACGAAGCGCCCCTGCGTACCGCGTGGGGCGATCCCGATCTGCAGGGGCTCTGGAACAACTCCACGACGACGCCGCTCGAGCAGTTGACCGAGTCGGAGCGGGAACGTGACCGCGACGCCCGTGCGCCGGTCATTGCCGCGACACGCGGTACCGGGGCAGCGTGGCCGGAGACCGGCGGCCTGCTGGAGCAGCCCTCCCTGATTATCGATCCCCCGGACGGGCGGATCTTGATGAGGCCGGAAGCGATCGCCCGGCTCGTGGCGCGCGAGAAGGCACGCGAGGGCCGGGGCGAAGGGGACTCGTGGCTCGACCGGAACAGTTGGGAGCGCTGTATCTCCCGGACATTGCCGGTCCAGATGATTCCCAACCTGTACAACAACAACTACCAGATTCTCCAGACGCCTACCCACGTCGTCATCCAGATCGAGATGATCCACGAGACGCGGATCATTCCGATCGACGGCCGCCCCCATACGTCGGATCGGATCCGCCAGTGGCTGGGCGATTCGCGCGGGCACTGGGAGGGAGACACCCTGGTGGTGGAGACGGTTCACTTCCACGATCGGCTCGATGGTGGTGACTACCAGCCCTCGCACATCCTGCAGACCGGACACCGTGGCCCGGGGGATACGCTGCGGATCGTGGAGCGCTTCACCCGGGTCGACGCGGGGATGATCGACTATCGGTTCACGGTGGAGGACCCGGCTACCTACACGCAGCCGTACACCGTCGCGATTCCGTTCCGGTGGCGGGAGAATCAGGACCCGATCTACGAGTACGCCTGCCACGAAGGCAATTACGGGATGCTGAACCTCCTCACCGGTGCGCGCGCCAACGAGCCGCTTGCGGTCGAAGCTGCGGCACTGGTCTCGCGGCAGCGGATGGAGGCGGGACACCCCGGCGTTCGAGAGCCGGCGGTGCCGTTCGCAGCGGGCCGTTAGGTGATGAACTCGGCCACGATCATGAACGGTCCCTTGGCGTGGGTCCTGCCCATGAAATACGTCTCGCCCAGGGTCAGTTTCTCGCTCTCGATAAAACCGCGCAGGGTCTGCTCCCAGTCCGTCTCGAGAGACAGGCCAAAGGCGAGCCCTTCGTCCGTGTAATCGAGGGTTTTCTTGGCAGCCTTCCCGCGGCCCAGTCGCAAGAACCGCTCCCCGTAGACGTCCGCCACCAGCACGCTGCCCGGCGCGGCGTGCTCGCGAACGCCCCGCAGCGTCTTCCGCACGTTGTCCTCGCTCAGGTAGAGCGTCACGCCCTCCCAGAGAAACGCCGTCTTCCTTCTCGGGTCGTAGCCGCTCGCGGCGAGCTTCTCGAAAGCATCGTCCCGGCTGAAGTCCACCGGAACGAATGTGACGCCCCGCGCCTCGATCCCCGCATCGCGCAGGTTGGACCGCTTCAGTTCCTGGACCCTCGGATGATCCACCTCGAAGCAGGCCACCCCGTCCGGCACGAGCGGGCCGTAGGCTCGGGTGTCGTACCCGGCCCCCAGCAGCACAAACTGCTCGACGTCGGGCAGAGCCCGCTCGAGTATCCGGTCGAAGTAGAGCGTCCGGGCGATGACAAAGTTGGCGATGTTCTCGGCCCCGTCCGGCGGCGGCAGGCAGGGATACCCGAAGCAGGTGCCGCTCAACTTGTACTTGACCCACAGCGGGAGCAGGACAAGCCGCAACCCCAGGACTGACGTATTGGGCAGGACAGAGGCGAGTTGCACCGTCGCCGGGTCCTGACGCATGCCGAACCAGTCCATGGTCCAACGCCCGTTGAAGATCTCGATGGCGGTCTGCGAGCTGCCCAATCGTCGGCTGACGATCATCTGCCGGTACGTGACCATCAGGACCCCCAGCACCAGCAGTGGAAGGAAGAGGACCTGGAGGACGACGAACACGACGAACGCGATCAGGCGCATGAGCATGTTGCAGCATATTTCGGGAGGGGTGATATCATGCTCGCCACCGTTAGCGACAGGGGGTTCGTGATGCGCCAGTACAGTTGCACCTTGATCGTGTTTGCGCTTGTCGCCTTTGGTTTCGCCGGCACGGCGGGAGCGCAGGAATCGCTGATCACCCGCGGGGACGCGATCGGGAATTCCCCGGTTGTGGACTTGGCCGACGCGCTCAGCACCATCCATGCGTATCTGGACACCAGCGTGATCCTGGAGGGATCGGTTCACCGCGTGTGCCAGGCCAAGGGGTGCTGGATGGAGCTGGTGCAGGATGGCGCGCCGCGGGGCCTCCGCGTCACGTTCAAGGACTATGCCTTCTTCGTGCCGACCGACTCGTCCGGCCATGCGGCACGCATCGAAGGGGTGTTCGAGACGAACGTCTTTTCGAAGCGACAGGCCGATCACCTGATCGAAGAAGGGGTTTCCCTGACGCGCAATCCGGACGGTACGGCCACCGAGGTTAGTTTTCTCGCCTCCGCCGTCGAGCTTCAGCCGGCTGGCGACTAGTCGGCGGGTTACCGCACCGGCATTCGGCGCACTTCACCCCCGGAGGAATCAGGCGTGACGACGGCCGGCGCCGTCGGAGATCTGACGGTAACGCTCGGTATCGAGGAAGAGTTCTTTCTCATCGATCCCGAGACGCGCGACCTTCTGACGGATCCGGATCCCGCCATCTTCGAGGCCTGCGAACGGAACCGCGGGCCGCACTACCGGGTTCAAGTCGTACCGGCTCAACATGATGGGCGCCCTGCCGCGCACGAGTCTGCCGGGTCCCCGCCGCTCGGTCTCCGAGTACGACCGACTGGTCGAGGACTACCGCCGTGCGCAGTTCATCAGGGATGGCAGCGAGCTGTGGTGGGATATTCGTCCGTCGCCCAACTTCCCCACGATCGACGTGCGCATCTGCGACATCTGTCCGCGGATCGAGGACGCGATTTGCATCGCAGCGATGTACGCCTCGCTGGTCCGCCGCCTGCTGCGCCATGGGCGCGCCGGGAAGTTCTGCCGGAGCCGCCGACGGAGATCATCGCGGAGAACCGCTGGCTCGCGCAGCGCTGCGGCGTGCTCGCATTCTTTGGCCACCCGACCCGGGCCGGACGGATCGATATCGCCGACTATGCGGTGGAATTCGTCGCGGAGCTGATGCATGACGCCCGCGCCCTCGACTGCGAGGATGAGGTGCGCCACGCCTTGACGATTATTCGCGACGGCTCCGGGGCCGACCGGCAACTTGATCACTTCCGGCTGCGCCGCCTGGAGGGAGATTCCGACGAGGAAGCTCTGCGGTCGGTCGTCGATCTGGTGGTAGCCGAAACGAAGGCGGGAATCGAGGACGATGACGCATAATAGGGTGGCGGGAGAACCCTGATGCAAAGACCGAGACTGATGGCGGCGTTGTTCGTGGGAGCCTTGGCGGCCTATGCCGCGGTGGCCGCCGAAAGTCCGGCGGCACAGCAGGAGATCACGCCCGAACGCCTCGCGGAACTGACCGCGATCCGGCCGGTGCCGGGGAAGAACGGTCTGTACGTCATCCCGGGCCTGGACGGCGGCGTCACCGGCGGCAACGTCGCGGTCCGCGTCACGAACGACGGCGTCATCCTCGTGGACAACAAGTTCCCGTACAGCTACGAGATGATCACGACCGAGGTGCGCAAGGTGACGTCGCTCCCGATCCGGTACGTGCTTGACACGCACCACCATGGCGACCACGCCGGGAGCAACGCCGACTTCATGGCGGCGAGCGAAGTGATCTCCCACAAGAACGCGCGCGGCAACATGGTCCGGAACAACCAGCCGGGCGCGCCGCGCGTCGTTTTCAGCGACGAGACGTCCGTCTTCATCGGCGGGGTCGAGGTGCAGGCGCACTACTTCGGCCGCGGTCACACGAACGGCGATGCCGTCATCTATTTCCCTGACCTGCGCACCGTCCACACCGGCGACCTGTTCATCTGGGGGCAGCGTTCCGACGGCAGCACGCTCTCGCCATTCATGGATTATGGAAACGGGGGCAGCGGACTCGCCTGGACGGGAACGCTCGACGGCGTGCTCGAACTCGATTTCGACACGGCCATCCCGGGCCACGGCCCGGTCCTGACCAAGGACGAGGTGCGCATCTTCCGTGACCGGATGCAGACGCTCCAGGACCGGATGCGCGAGGCGGTCGACGGCGGTGTCAGCCGGGACGACGTGCCGGGCCGCATACAGACGGACGACCTCGACTGGCCGTTGAGCGACATGGCGCTTCAGCTCTTCTACGATGAGGTGTCCGAGAACTAGGAGTCCGTGGTTTCACCACGGGCTCCTCTGTAGTCTGAGATAGCCGTTTCGGGACGCGGAGAGGAAGGCTGAACGATGAACCCCATTTGCTGCAGTTTTGCCGCTCGCACGTTCGGCGTCGTCGAACGGGGGCTCCGGAAACTGGCCATCGGCGGGTTGATGCTGGCCATGGCGGTGCAGATCGCCTGGCTCATTGTCATCGTGGCGGTGGTGGCGATGTTTGTCGTCGCCGTTGCGGTAGCCGAAGGGGCGCAGGCGCCGGCCGGGCCGACCTTTACCCAGGACGTGCTGCCGGTTCTGCAGCGCGCCTGCCAGCAGTGTCACCGGCCAGGATCGGTCGCGCCGATGTCGTTGCTGACCTATGAAGATGTGCGCCCCTGGGCGCGCGCTATCCGCGACAAGACCGCGCAACGAGAGATGCCGCCCTGGTTCATCGAGCGGAACGTCGGTGTCCGGGCCTTCAAGGAAGATCCGTCGCTTTCCGACGACGAGATCGCCATGATCGGCCGCTGGGTAGACGCGGGTGCGCCGCGCGGCAACCCCGCAGACGCGCCACCGCCGGCTGAACTCGCGGACCTCGACGAGTGGCGGATTGGAACGCCGGAGTGGATCGTCGAGTTGCCGGAGGAAGTGGTCGTTGGCGCGGTCGACGCCGACCGCTGGCTCGACATCTGGGCCGACTCCCGGCTGACCGAGGATCGCTACATCAAGGCGGTCGAGACCAAGCCATCGCCGGACGCCTACCGGGTGGTGCACCACGTCGCTACCTCCATGACCTGGGAGGAGGAGGACGGTGAAGAAGGGGGCGGCTTCCTGAACGAGTACGCGATGGGGAAGAACGGCGACATCTTCCCGGAGGGGACCGGCCGGCTGATCAAGGCAGGGACGCAGGTTCGCTTCAACATGCACTACAGCGCGGTCGGCGAGGAGATCCGGGACCGGACGCGCGTCGGCTTCCAGTTCTATCCGCCGGGGTACGTGCCGGACCAGGTCCTCATTTCCCGACACGTCGGGGACAGCTTCGACACGCTCGACATCCGGGCCGGCGAGAGCAACGCGCGGAGCGACGGCTACTACGTATTGCCCGAGCCGACGCAGGTGACCGGATTCCAGCCGCATATGCATATCCGCGGCGACCGGATGTGCGTCGAGGCGATCCAGCCGAACGGAACCATCGAGACGCTGAGCTGCACGAAGCACAACTTCGGCTGGCACATCGTCTACAACTACGCCGACCATGAGGCGCCGCTGTTGCCGGCCGGCACCATCCTCCACGTCATCGGCTGGCACAACAACACGGCGACCAACCGTTACAACCCCGACCCGAAGAACTGGGTCGGCTTCGGTAACCGTTCCATCGACGACATGAGCTTCGGCTGGATGAGCTTCTTCCACATGTCGGAGGAGGAGTTCGACCGTCGGACGCAGGAGCGGGCGCTTCAGACGAACAACAACTGATGCGCGCCAACGCGCTCGCCGTCGTCCGGCTGCTCTCCGCGGCCATCGCCACTGCCGCGCTGCTCGCGTCGGCGGCCACCGCCGCCGCGCAGACCTACCGGAGCGGCCAGAACCTGCAGCCGGTCTTCGAGGGGTGGGAGGAGAATCCCGACGGTAGCTTCAACATGGTGTTCGGCTACCTCAACCGCAACTACGAGGAGCACCTGAACATCCCCGTCGGCCCGGACAACTACTTCGAACCGGGCCCCGCCGATCACGGTCAACCTGCCTACTTCTACCCGCGCCGCCATCGGATCACCTTCCGCGTCCGTGTTCCGGCCGACTGGGGCGACCAGGAACTGGTCTGGACGGTTACCGCCTACGGCCAGACCGACCGTGCCGTCGGGTGGCTGGTTCCGGAGCAGATCATCGACGAGCAGGTGATCGCCATGAACCGGAGCGGTGGTGGCGCCCCGGAGAGCGTCAACGCCGCACCGACGATCGCGATCGAAGAAGGCCTGGAGCGGACGGCCCGCGTCGGCGAACCGCTGGCTTTGGCGGCGCTGATCGCGGACGACGGCATTCCCGAAGTGCGCCCCGCGCGGAACAGCCGCCCGCCCGGCCGGCGGAACGCCCTCGGCCTCCGTCTCGCCTGGATCCAGCACCGAGGCCCAGCCGACGTCACCTTCGATCCCTGGACCCCGCCCATGGAAGACCACACGCCCGGCTGGACACCACCCGAACTCCCGGAGGACCGCCGCATCGTGACGACCGTCAGGTTCAGCGAGCCCGGCACATATGTGCTCAGAGGGATAGCGGACGATGGCTACCTCTACAACCACGCCGACGTCACGGTAACGGTCACACCGTAACCGCTTCCGGCTGCCGGATATGCCGGGACGAAGGAGCAGCAGATGATCTCAACCAGCCGTGCGCAGACTCGATTGGCCGCAGCGGTAGTGAGCGTGGTCGCCGTGGTCGCCAGCGCGACAACGGTCGCCGGGCAGCCAGGACGGACCACCCGGCAGGGTGAGCCTCCGAACATCACGGCGGGCGGGCAGACCAACTGGACGAGTCACAACCTCGACCTCGACAACAGCCGCTACTCGGAGCTCGACGAAGTCAACACGGAGACGGTCGGCGGACTGGCTGAACGGTGGTCCTACGAAGTGGAGCCGGGGATCGACGTCAGTGAGGTGACGCCGCTGGTGGTCGACGGCGTGATGTACTTTCATGCCGCCGCCAGCGTGATCGCCATCGACGCGGTAACGGGAGCCGAAGTCTGGAGCCTCGAGCTGGACGAGGCGCGCCGCAACCGCGTCCGCGGGCCGACTTACGCGGAAGGGAAGATCTACTCCTACAACGGTCCGAACCTGGTTGCGGCTGACGCGAAGACCGGTGAGCTCGTCGAGTCGTACGGTGACGGCGGCGTCCTGCCGGTGGTCGGGCTGGCGCTGCAGGCCAAGTATCCGGACGTGTATCCGCCGACGCTGGATCCGCACGAACTCGGCTATCGGATCACCGCCGCGCCGGCGTACCACGACGGGACGCTCTACGCGGGCGCGGCGCTCTCCGAAGGGCATATCCCGGGCGGCCTGGTCATTGCGACAGACGCCACTACGGGAGCCATCAAGTGGGTGTTCAACACCATTCCGCAACGTCCGCAGGACGACGGCTGGGAGATCGCGCAAGACACATGGGGCGACGGCCAACGCGTCGGGGGCGGGGTCTGGACGCAACCCGCCATCGACCTCGACCTCGGGCTCATCTACTTCAACACCGGCAACCCGTCACCGGACTACGACGGGTCGGCGCGCCCAGGGTCCAACCTGTTCACCAACGCCACCATCGCCCTCGACCTCGAGACCGGCGCGTTGCGCTGGTACTACCAGGCCGTTCACCACGACCTGTGGGACTGGGATCACGTCACCGGGCCGGTGCTCTTCGACGTCACGCGGGACGGTGAGACGATCAAGGGTGTCGGCGCAGCGGGCAAGAACTGCCTGCTCTATCTCTGGCATCGCGAGACCGGCGAGCCGATCAACCCGATGGTCGAAACGCGGGTGCCGACGGAGACCAACGTCCCGGGAGAGGTGGTCTATCCGACCCAGCCGATCCCTCACACCGCCCGTGGCGTGCCGATGATGCCGTTCTGCGCGACCTACGTGCACCTCGACGATCCGGAGCTGCAGGCGCAAACCCGGCAGATATATACGCCGTACTCGATCGACGAGCACCTGATCGTCGCCCACGGCGGATCGAGCTTCGGCTCGCCCGCGTTCAGCCCGCGCACCGGGCTGCTATACGTCACCGGCAAGAACGCGGCAGTCTCGATGATCGTCACGCCGCTCGGCGACAGCCTCGAGCCCGGACCACACGGCGACGGGCACAGCGCCAACTTCGAGGAACTGAGCCGCATCCCCGACTACACGCCGACCAGCACGCTGACCGCCTACGAGCCGGCCAGTGGCGAAGAAGCGTGGCAACAGGTATTCCCCGCCCTCACGCATATCGGCGCCAGCGGCAATCTCGCGACGGCGGGCGACCTGGTATTCCAGGGCGCGGACGACGGTGCGTTCTATGGGTTCCACGCGGAGACGGGCGAGCCGTTGTTCCGGCACCAGGCGCAGCGGGCGATCCGGTCGAGCCCGATGACCTACCAGGTGAACGGCAAGCAGTACGTGACGGTCATCGCGACCAATACCGTGCTGACGTTCGCACTGCCCTAGCAGCCCAGGTGGCTCCGGCAGGTCGACGCTCACCGACCGCCGTCGGGCGGGTCCGACCGGACGTACTTGAGGAGGGCGCCGCCGTACGCCACGACAGCGCCGTAGACCGTCCCGTCGCCGGCGACGGTCACCCCCTCGGGGTTCGACCCGTCGATGAACCCGTCCAGCGATCCGTCGCGGAGATTACCTATGCGGATGCCGTACTCCCAGCCCGGGTGCTGTCCGCCGCGCGAGGAGGCGGAGTCGGCGACGTAGACCGTGTCGTCGCTGGCGATATGGAGACCGCTCGGCCGGCTGTACTGGTGGAACTCCTCGATGAACATGCCGTCCGGGTCGAACACCTGGAGCCGGTCGTTGCCCCGGTCGGCGACCACCACCCGGCCCTGCGAGTCGAGGTCGATGGCATGCGGCGTGCGGAACTGGCCCGATCCGCTGCCGTGTGAGCCCCATTCCGCGAGATAGCTTCCATCGGGTGCGAACTTGACGACACGCGCCGTCGTATGGGGACCGGCGCCGGGCAGCTGCCCCCCGTGGCCGTCAGCGACGTAGATGGTGCCGTCGGGGGCAACCACCACGTCGCACGGCTGGTCGAGCGTGTCACGCCCGGCCGCGCCGACGCCGGGTGTGCCGAGCGTCATCAGCAGTTCGCCGTCCGGGCTGAACTTCATGGCCACGTGGCCCTTGCCCTCGCGGTGGGGATCGGTGCCGTCCGGGCCCTGCGCGTCGGTGACCCAGACGTTGCCGTCGGGATCGACGTGCAACCCGTGCGGCTGAATCATGAGCCCGGCTCCGAAGCTGGCGACGAGGTTTCCCGCCGGGTCGAATTTCAGCACGGGGTCCAGGGGGAGGCCGGCGCAGGAGTTGCCGCCGCAGCGCTCCGCGACCCAGACGTGGCGCCCGTCCCGGTCCATGTCGACGCCTCCGGTGGATCCCCACGCCCGGCGGCCCGGCAGCTTCGCCCACCCGCGAATGGTGACATACGGATTCGGGGCGTCATTCTGCGGCGCGATATCGGGTTGTGCGGCGGCCGGGCCAGCCGTGCCGACGAGCGCACCGAGGGCGAGCGGCAACGACAGGAGGAACGCGGTGGCTCGGAGAGACATCATGCCGAACCGTACCACGTGCGGCGCGGCCCGGTTCCTCACCGGGCGTTTTCGCCCGCGGCCGGAGTCCTTTCCAATCCAGAAATGAGCCTGAAGCGGGCCGATGAGCCAGACATGTCAGGCAGCCGGGTCAATGGACCGGAATAGCCGCGTGCGCGCCTCCTCAACGGCGCGCGCGGCGTCATTGTCGCTCAGGGCGAAGGCGATGTCGTCGAGCTGTTCGAAGGTGGTCCCCGGGTTGAGGTAGTCGGTGGCCCCGGGGAGCGACGTGAGCTTCTCGTAGGGCGTCATGATGTCGGCGTCGCGGTAGCGCTTGCGGACGCGCCCCTTGGCGTCGACCACCGTGCTGGGAAAGAAGCAGGGGCGGTGGAAGTTGAGGTAGGGCGAGAGGACGTTCTGGGTGAAGTCGTTGACGCGTTGGGCGTGGCGGCTGGGGATGTGGCCGTAGCCGAGGTGCTTGCGGACGACCGAGCCGTTCTTGCTCTCGACGAGGGCGTTGTCGTTGGTGTGTCGGGCTCGGGACTTGGTGAACTCGTCGATGTGGAGGGCTTGCAGCAGCGCGGCGACGGTGCGGTTGACGTATTCCGACCCGTTGTCGGAGTGGAAGCCGTGGAGGGTGAACGGGAAGGCGCGGAGCAGGGCGCTGAGGACCGGGGCCAGGCACGCGGCGTGGAGATGCTCGACCGAGCCGATGCACTGGAACTGGGTGACCTCATCCACCAAGTTCACGTGGTACAGGCCTTTAACGTCATCGAGGTCAGCCTGATGGACGGAATCGACCCGGACATAGCCGGGGCGCCCGAACGGTGCCGGCCGGCGGCGCTCGCCGATCGCCACCTGCACCGGGCGCGTCGGCATGGGGGTGGTTCCGCGGCGCCGTTGATAGGTGATCGAGTGCCGCAGGTTGTAGAGATGGCCGTTCGAGATGCCGGCCAGGCGCTCGAACCGATGGTCGTCGAACCGATGGTAGGCGCGCGCACAGAGCGTGCGGGTGGCCGGTCCGGACAGCGTGCCGTGGAGCCGGTCGACCTCGGCGAGCAGGCCGATGTCGGTGCTGCTGTAACGGCGCGGGAATGGTCGGCTGGGTGCGCCGCGGCGGTCGGCGATCCTCCCGGTGGCCCGGTGTTGAGTCACGAGCCGGGTGAGTTGGGCGCGCGACAGGCCGGTCACCTTGGCCAGCAAGCTCCGGAGCAGACCCTTCTCAGCCTTCCCCTGGTGGACATAGTCGAACCGTGTCAAGGTGCGCTCGATGAACCCGTAGGCGTCCGCTCGCGTCGACACATTCAGGTCGATCAGTCCGCTGCCGTCAAGGAACGCTCGAACGTGTTGCAGGGTCCGCAGGCGGTCTGTCTGGAGTGTCACGATCATCCTCCGATGATCCACCACCCAGCTCCCCTTCAGGCTCATGTGTCGTTGGAAACAACTCCCCCTTCAGGCTCATGTCTCATTGGAAGAGACTGCCGGTGGATGGCGGAGCGGGTCACGGAGTAGACTCGCACGGGAACGATAGCCGCGCGATGGACGCGCACCACACGGGCCTAATCAAGCGAGGATGTCATGAGACTCACCACATTGCTCAGAGTCGCCGTCGCTGCCGGCGTGCTGGTCGCCTGGACCGCCGGGGATGCGGCCGCCCAGTTCCGGGCCGAGGAATTCGACTACGGATCGCGCTTCGAGATGCCGGACGGGCAGGCGGCCGAGATCTGGAATCCAGCCAAGCGGAAGCTGGTGGCTGGCGGCCCGATGATCGGTGGCACGGTCCGGTCGACGGACCCGCGCACGTACTGCGCGATGGCCGCGGCCGGCTATGACTTCATCTGGGTGGAAATGCAGCACGAGGCCATCTCGTGGGAGCAGGTCGCGCGCATGTGGCGGACTTGCCCGGGACCGGCGGCCCCCGGTGTCCGCGTGGCGTATGCCAACGAGCGTGAGATCCAGCACGCCACCGACATGGGGGCGGCGGTCATAGTCGTGCCGACCATCGACAGCGTCGAAGAGGCGCAGGCCGCCGTCGACTGGACCTACTTCCCGCCGCTCGGCCGGCGGAGCGCCGGCGGCGGCCAGGGTTCCGGCGAGCTGTGGAACGAGGTGCCCGGTGGCTACCGGCAGACCTGGAACGACAACGTCGTCCTGATCCTGATGATCGAGACACTGGAAGGCGTGGAGGCGTCGCGGGAGATCGCCCGGATTCCGGGCGTGGACGGACTGTTCGCGGCGAGCGGCGACCTCGGGAACTTCTCCGGCTTCGGCGAGGGCGACGCGGAGTACGAGGCGCTGATCACCGAGGTGTCCGAAGCCGCTATCGACGCGGGTATCCATGCCTGCGCGCCGCTGCGTTGGGCCGACCGGGCGTCGTTCACCTGCTTCCAGGCGGGCACCGAGGCGGCGAACATCCGCCGCGGCGCGTCGGCCGAGATCGAGCAGGCCAACCAGCGCTTCGCCGCTACCGGCGGGGGTGTCCCGGTAGAGCGCTCCGGCGCCGCGGCGCTGCTCGCCGAACTGACCGCGCAGTGCGGCTCGATTACGTATGAGGACGACTGCTACGCGGCGGTCAGGAGCGCGGCGAGCGGCGCCAGCGGGATGTCGGACGCGGAACAGGTCCAGGTGGTCCGTCGACTGCGCGAGGTCATGGGCAACAATCCGAACCAGGCAACCCGCATCGGCGAGATCGCAGCAGAGGCGGGTCTGTCGGTCGGCCAGTAGCTCACACCACGCCGTGGCGGTCCGGTCATGGGACCGCCACGCGACATCGCATCGAAGGGCCGGCGTTGGATGCCAAACTGGCGTCCGCGCCGGTCCTGCCGCATCACGGCTATTCGTCCGCCCGAAGGGATATCTATGTGATATAGTTGTGATATCACTTCAAGGGGGTGGGGGTTCATGATTCAGGATAAGCGCCACACTGCTCCGTCGGGCCTGCTCGTGTTGCTCGCGCTGCTCGCACTGCTCGTCATCGACATCGCGGTGGTCGTCCTCGATATCGTGCGGAATGCCGGCCTCTCGTGGGTGAGCGTCACCGGCATCGTGCTGGCTCCGTTCATCGCGTTTCTGCTATTCGGCCTCTTCGTGGTCAACCCGAACGAAGGACGCGTGCTGCAGTTTTTCGGCCGCTACGTGGGCACCTGCCGGGATCAGGGACTGCGCTGGGCCAATCCGTTCTACACGAAACGGCGCATCTCCCTCCGCGTCCGCAACTTCGAGACCGAGCGATCCAAGGTCAACGATACGGACGGGAATCCCATCGAGATGGCGTCTGTCGTCGTCTGGAAGGTGGTGGATACCGCCGAGGCCACGTTCGAAGTGGACGACTACGTGAACTACGTGCACGTCCAGAGCGAGTCGGCGGTCCGGAACCTGGCGACGCAGTACCCCTACGACACGCAGCAAGAGGGGCGTCTCTCGCTGCGGGGCGACACGGAAGCAATCGCAGGGAAGTTGCAGACGGAGATCCAGGGTCGCCTCCACAAGGCTGGGGTCGAGGTGCTCGAGGCGCGTATCACGCACTTGGCCTATGCGCCGGAGATTGCTTCGGCAATGCTGCAGCGGCAGCAGGCCGGCGCCATCATCGCGGCCCGCACCCAGATCGTCGAGGGCGCCGTCAGCATGGTGCAGATGGCTCTCGACAGCCTGTCCAGTCGGCAGATCGTCGAGCTTGACGAGGAACGGAAGGCCGCCATGGTGAGTAATCTGCTCGTCGTGCTGTGTGGCGACAAGGGCACACAGCCGGTCGTCAACACCGGCACCCTGCACCAGTAGCCGCCCCTGGCGCTTGTTACGGATGGCCGCACGCAAACCGTTTCTGTTGCGCACCGACCCGGAGGTGCTCGACGCCCTGCAGCGCTGGGCGGCCGACGAGTTGCGCAGCGTCAACGGCCAGATCGATTTCATCCTGCGGCGCGCGCTGCAGCAGGCGGCGCGGCTTCCGTCCCGCCGCGCGCGACGCCCGGCTGCGACCAGGGCGCCTGCCGACAAGACGGGTGAGCGTTCGCCGTGAAGCTGACAATCGTCGTTCCCGCTTTCAACGAAGAGGCCTCCCTCGCGCCGACGCTGGACTCGATCCGCGCCGCCACGGACTATCTGGGCACGCGCTCCGACGCTGACGTCGAGGTGATCGTCGTCGACAATGACAGCCAGGACGAGACCGCCGCCGTCGCCCGGCGGCACGGCGCGACAGTGGTTCACGAACCGGTGCGGAACATCGCGCGGGCGCGCAACACCGGTGCGCGCCATGCGGCGGGTGATCTGCTCGTCTTTGTCGACGCGGACGTGACGGTGCCGCCCACGCTGCTCCACGTGATCTACGAGACGATGCGCGATCCGGCGTGCATCGGAGGCGGCGTGGATGTCGACTACCGGCCGCGGCGGCTCTCCGTCCGGCTCTACCTGCGCGCCTGGCGGCTGCTCGGCCGCCTCATGGGAATGGTGCAGGGGGCGACGCAGTTCTGTCGCAAGTCCGCCTTCGACCGGCTCGGCGGCTACGACGAGACCGCCTGGATCGGCGAGGACGTCGACTTCTACCGGGCTCTCAAGAGGCTGGGACAGAAAGAGCACCGCACGGTCCGGCTCATACGGCAGCCGCGCGTGCAACCTTCCTGCCGGCGCTTCGACACGTGGCCCGTGTGGCGCATCCTGGTCTGGACCAATCCCCTCTTCATCGCGCTGTTCCGCCGCTGGAAGGCGGCCTGGTCGGGCTGGTACACGGACGCGGTGCGGTAGAGCCCAGGGCCACCGGCGAGTTGCGGAGAACCAGGCTCGCGGCAGGATTTCGGTGGTCATTTCGCCGCAAGAGGACTACCCTGAGCAATCCGGAACGTGAGCAGGCGCGGATAGGATCACCCCGCCCGCGGCACGCCGGGGCAGGTCATTGCGGAGCGACGTGGAGGGAATCATGGCCAAGCGAGTCGGACTGTTGGTTGCGGTTGCACTGTTGGCGGCGGGGCCGGCCTCGGCGCAGGATGCGCAGGCCGTTCTGCAGGCCGCCGCGGACACGATGGGCGTCACCGACATGATGTCCATCCGGTACACCGGGAGCGGCTGGGTCGGCGCCACCGGCCAGAACTTCGCCCCCGCCGACGACTGGCCGCGCTTCGAGCTGTCGGAGTACGCGCGCACCATCGACTTCGAGACGGAATCGTCGATCGAGGAGATGGTCATCCGGCAGGGGAACTATCCCGGCCGGGGTGGCGGCGGCGCGCCGATCCAGGGCGAACGGCGGCGGCGGTGGATGGTCCGCGGCGAATACGCCTGGAACGGCGAGGTCGACCGGGTCGTCCCCCGGCCGCAGGACGCCGAGCGCCGGCTGCTGGAGATCTACCTCACCCCGCACGGCTTCCTGAAGGGGGCCATGGCCGCCGATGACGTGATCGCGGTGGAGCGGAACGAATACGGCGGGCGGGTGACCGTCGTCTCGTTCATCGCGCTCGGCAAGTACCGGATCAACGGCACCATCACCGAGGATAACGTGATCGAGCGGGTGCAGACCTGGATGCCGAACCCGGTGGTCGGCGACATGTACTACGAGACCGTCTACACGCGCTACGAGGACGTCGGCGGCGGGATGATGTTCCCGATGGACTGGCATCAGCACCAGGACTTCGATGACGGCGCCCATGAGCCGAACGTCAGCGGGGGCGACCACGCGTTCGGCTTGACGACCATCGACGACGTTCAGGTGAACGTGGCCGACGCCGCGCTGACCGTCCCCGACGCGGCGCGGACCGCGACGGCGCCGCCCGTCCGCGTGGAGGCGGAAGAGGTGGCCGACGGCGTCTGGCTGATGGCCGGCGGATCCCACCACAGCGTCGCCGTGGAGTTCGCGGACCACGTGGCGGTGATCGAGGCGCCGCAGAACGAGGCGCGGTCGCTCGCCGTGATCAACGAGATCATGCGGCAGATCCCGAACAAGCCGATCCGCTGGGTCGTGACGACGCATCACCACTGGGACCACCTGGGCGGCCTGCGCACCTACGTGCACGAGGGCGCGACAGTCGTCACCCACGAGGGGACCCGCCCCTACTACCAGGAGGTGCTGCGGGCGCGGCCGTGGCTGCTGGAGCCGGACCGGTTCTCGCTGTTCCCGCCGGAGGAGTGGTCGGAGGGCTACATCTTCGAGACGCTGCGCGAGAAGTACATCCTCGGCGACACGACCCGCCTGGTCGAAATACACCACGTCCAGGGGCTGGCCCACGCCGCCGGGATGCTGATGGCCTACCTGCCGAACGAGCGGATCCTCGTGCAGGCCGACCTCTTCACGCCGCCAGGTCCCGGCGGGTCGCTGCCCGCCAGCCCGAACGCCAGCGCCCGGAGCCTGTATCGGAACGTGCAGCGCCTGGGGCTCGACGTGGAGACGATCGTCCCCATTCACGGAGTTCCGGGGCCGTGGTCGCAGTTCGAGGAGTGGGTGACCCGCGGGCAGTGATGGCCTAGCCGGTCACATCGGATAGAGTGACTCGAACGGAGTCGGAGGCCGGAAGGCAGGAGGAGATGATGCGGAAGCTGGTGTCACCGCTGTTCGTCCTGGTCACGTTGGTCGCCGTCGGGTCGCTGTTCGGCTGCGGCGGGGAGCCGCCGCCGGCGGAACCGGAGGCCGAGGCTGCCGCGCCGCCGGCGGCCGTTGCCGATGCCTCGGTGGACGAGCGGTTTGCCGGAGCGTGGTCGCTCACGCGCGTCGAGCGACGGGATGCCGAGGGCGAGCTGCTCGGCGAGCCGACCGCGGATCGGGTCGGCTACCTCATCTACGCCGCATCCGGGCAGATGGGCGTGACGTTGATGCGGCCGGAACGACAGCCTTACGCCGGGGACACCCCGACGGCGGAGGAGGCGCTGGACCGGCTCGGCACCTACACGTCGTACTTCGGGGCGTTCACCGTCAACGAGGCGGAGGGCTACGTCACCCATCATCTGGTCGGAAGCCTGAACCCGCGTGGCGCCGGGTCCGACTATCAGCGGTTCTACACGTTCGGCGACGACACGCTGACGCTGCAGCCGCCCGCCAACGACCGGGGGGAGAAGTCGTTCCTAACCTGGACGCGGTTACCGGATCTTCCCGAGTCGGAACTGACCGATACGCATCGACAGTTGTTCGGCGTCTTCAGCGTCGAGTCGGTCGAGCGCCAGACCAGCGACGGGCAGGAGGTGCCGGCGGATCAGTACGAGGTGGCCTACATCCTGTACGCGCCGTCCGGCCACATGTCGGTACACCTGATGCGCCCGGGGCGCGCGCCGTATGCCGGCGATCGGCCGACGCCGGAGGAGGCGCTGATGGCGACCGACACGTACGGGAGCTACTTCGGGCCCTTCTCCGTCAACGAGGAGGACGGGTACCTCGTCCATCACCGGATAGGTAGCGAGAACCCGAACGGCGACGGGACCGATGCGCAGCGCTTCTTCGAGTTGAGCGACACGCATCTCCTCCTCCGGCCGCCACCGAGCACCGACGACGAGGGCCGGACGGTGCAGAGCACCATTCGGTGGCGGCGGATCAGCGAGTAGGGCGGAGGAGCGCCGGGCCGGCAGGGCAACGTCGCCTGACTCAGTCGGAATCCCACGCCGGAACGTGCGGGCGTACGCGCTCGACGACGAGCCGGGCGGCGGCGCGCGCGTCGTCGGCATCCTGTTCCCGGTAGAAGTCGGAGGGCGTCAGGTCCTCGGCGCCGTAGAAGGCGAGCTCGCAGTCGCGCCGCAGGAGGCGGGAGGCCGCGGCAAGCCGGTCGATGTCGCCGGCCAGGCTTGCGGGCAACTGGCTCCGCTCGGCTTCCAGAACCTCGGCGACGTCGTGCACGCGTGGCGGATCAATGCCGGCGGCGCGTAGCAGCCCCTTCAGGGCAAGCTCGACAACCTCCTGCGACTCGCGAACCACGTCGGCCCAGCTTCCCGCCTCGTACAGGACGTCTATCGCGCGAAGGCGGGTGGCGGCTCGCCGGACGTAGTCTGCGGCAAGGGTGCGATTGCGCATCAGGCGGTCTTCGTCCAGTAGGGCTGTCCGTGCACGATGCGCCGGACCAGCCGCCCGGCGGCGATCGCCAGGCGGATGCGTGACAGGTGCGCCGACAGCCTCCAGTCGCGCTCGAACAGCACGATCCCGTCGAGCGCCATCTCAGCCCACAGGCCACTGAACTGCCCCTCTTCGGCGGGGTGCACGAAGTGCGGATCCACCCGGCGGCCCCGCCAGGTGATCGGCTCGGCATCCCACTCGCGGTACAACGCGCGGTTCAATGCGAGACGCGAATCGACGACGATGAGGGAATCAACATCCGACGTAGCCGTTGCTTCGCCGCGCACCCAGGACCCGTGAAGCGCCACCGCCGACAGCGCCTCCCCTGCCACCTCCCGTGCGCGCGCGACCAGTGACGTCACGTCTTCGTTGGCTACCACGCCAAGACCGGCCGCCGCGAGCTGCCGCACGCAGTAGGCGTTAAGCGACAGTCCGCTTGCGCGAGCCGAGCCGTCCAGTGCGGCATGCAGCGCCGGCGGCATCCGCAGGACGAAACGGCCGGACTTCGGCTGTTCACTGGAAGATGCCATGCTCAAGACCAGATGATATCACTCAGGGTTGCCGCAATGATATCACGGGTGTGGGTTGTGCTTGCCGATCAGGCTAGCTGCCCCATATGTGGCGGATCCTGGCGTAGTAGTAGGCGCCGTTGAAGCCCCAGGGGGTGTATTCGCTGTAGCGCTCGCCGACACTGCGCGCGTTCGGGCTCTCGTCCGGGTAGGTGTTGAAGACGTTCTGGGTGCCGATCGCCAGCGTGGTGCCGTCGGCGAAGGGAATGCTCACCTCGACGTCCACCACCGGCTTTCCGTTGAACAGGGTCTGGGCGCTGTCCCAGTCGAACCAGGCGCCGTAGTAGTTGACCCGGCCGAGGATGCTGACCCGGCCGGCGGACTGGTTGATCGCGAAGTTCCAGCGGTTCTTCGGAAGTGCCTCCTGCAGTTCGCGGATCCGGCGGCCGACGTTCAGGAAACTGTCGTCGAAGTGCGTCACCTCGGTGTTGGTGTGGTTGAAGATGGCACTGAACATCGTATTGCCGTTCAGCCCCGGTGGGATGTAGGTCGAGACGATGTCGACACCTTGCGTCGTCGTGGATATTTCGTTCGTGAAGAAGCGGAAGCTGGCCAATCCGCGCGCGTTCTCGACCCCCGCCGCGAGCAGCCCATCGATCTCATCAGCGGTCAGTGAGAAGTCACGCGTGACGGCGAGCCGGTCGTCGAGGTCGATCCGGAAGTAGTCGACGGTCAGCATGAACGGACCATTGTCGGTAACGAGGCCGACCGCGTAGTTGCGCGATGTCTCCGGGGCGAGCGGGGCGCCGCCACGCAGCCCCGCGACCGGATGGATCGACGGAATTGTGCCGCGCTCGGTCAGGTCCATGAGGATGGGGTCGAAGGTGGTCGAGACGTTGAAGCCGTTCTGCTGGCCCGGCGTCGGCGCGCGGAAGCCGGTGCTGACGCTGCCGCGCAACGAGGCGTACTCGCCCATCGCGATGCGGGCTGACACCTTGCCGTTCGCCGTCGTGCCGAAGTCCTCGAACCGCTCCAGCCGGACAGCGCCGCCAAGGATCCACCGGTCGTCCGTTCCCGTTGCCTCGAGGTCGCCGTACACTGCGATGTTGTTGCGCGACCATTCGCCGGCCGCGAGTGGACTGTAGCCGCCGAAGCCGTTCGATCCGGCGCTGAACCCCTGCGGCGCGTACGCGCCGACCTGCCACGATTCCGGCTGACCCTCGGTGGTTCGGTACTGCTCGTCGCGCCACTCTGCGCCGAACGCGAAATTGACCGTGTCCGTCATCGGGTAGGAAACGTCGAAGTTGAACGCCAGATCCTGCTGCCGGTTGCTTCCCAGATCAAATTCCGTCGGTGTCTGGGGTCCGAGCGAGGCGTTGACGGTATTGCGGATGAAGAGGTCTGCCTGGTGCGCGCCGAAGCTGGCGCTCGCGTCCCAGGTCAAGCCGCTGGCGCCGAAGCCGCGGATGCCACCGACGACCGACATGTCGCGCGCATCGCCACCGAAGTTGGGTGTGAAGCCGCCGGGGAACCGCTCCTGAAACGAGAAGCAGTTCTCGTCCGCACGGATCGCGTCCAGCCCGGTCTGGTCCGGGACATTATTGGTGATCGCCACCACCGGGCAGTTAGCGGATCCCATGCCCCGCGCCGCGAGCATGTCGCCGATCAGCAGCGTTCGCCCGCTGTCCGCGCTGAAGACACCGCCGCGCGTGTTCGGGTTCCGGAAGAAGAAGCCGCCGACGACCGTCTTGCTTGCGTAATTGGTGTGGGCGTAGAACTGCGTGCCGTTGGCGAAGAGATGACCGAAATTGCCGAAGGCCTTCAGGTCGTTGTCGACGTCCGGCGAGCCCCAGATCTGTGCCGGTTCCTGGATGTCGTTGAAGACACCGGTGCCGACGAGCGTCTCGACATCAGCCCGGCGGATGCTCCGGTCAGTGGTGCCCGAGCCGCCGTATTCGAGACTCAGGTTCGCGAAGCCGGTCTGTCCCAACGGCAAGCCGACATTGCCCGCGAACGTGGCCGTCTGGCCGTCCCAGTGCTCGCCATAGGCACCGGTCGTGAACTCGACGCTGCCGCCGTCGCGGGCGTCCTTCAGGAGGAAGTTCATGACGCCGGCGATGGCGTCGGATCCATACTGGGCGGCCGCGCCGTCCCGTAGCACCTCGATCTGCCGCAGGGCGATTGCGGGGATCGCGGAAAGGTCCGGGCCCTGCGATCCGAACGCAACGCCGTTACCGCCGTGCCAGTCGATAATCGACGAGCGGTGCCGCCGCTTGCCGTTCACCAGCACCAGGGTGTGGTCCGGCGCCAGGTTCCGCAGCATCGCCGGCCGGACCACGGTTGATGCGTCGCTGATCGGCTGGATATTGACATTGAATGACGGAACGAGCGTCCGCAACTGGTCCTGCAGCGACACCGCGCCCTGGGTCAACAGTTCGGAGGCCTGAATGGCGTCGACCGGAACGGGCGACTCCGTCACCGACCGCGGCTCGGCGCGCGTGCCGACAACGACCACAGTCTCCGTGAACGTCGGCGGTTCGTCGTCGTCGGGATCCTCCTGCTGGTCTTGAGTGGCTGCTTGCGCAGCCGCCGCACCAACCGGTGGCGAGGCTACTAGCCAAACCGCCATCAGGATCGGCGGCAGTGTGCGCATGGCGCGCAGGATGTCGTTGAACACGATGCTGATGAGAGTTGGCTCCGTTCTGTCGGGGGGATGGCACACGCGCGCCCTCCCGGGATTCGACCGGAGGGCGACCGGCTGGCGTCGATGTCGGCTGGGTGACTACTTACGCGATGATCTGTGGAATCGGCACGCCGTGCACGTCGGTCAGCCGCATGTCACGCCCGTTGTAGCGGTACGTGAGTTGCTCATGGTCCATACCCAGCAGGTGCAGGATCGTGGCGTGGAGGTCGTGCGGCGAGACGCGCTGCTCGGCCGCCTTGTAGCCGAACTCGTCGCTCGCCCCGATCACCTGGCCACCCTGAATGCCGGCGCCCGCCATCCAGCCCGTCATCGTTCCCGGGTTGTGGTCGCGGCCGACGCCCCGCTGCGAGATCGGCATCCGGCCGAACTCGGCGTGCCAGACGATCAGCGTGGAGTCGAGCATGCCACGCGCCTTCAGGTCCGTCAGCAGACCGGCGATCGGTCCGTCGGTCTCCTTCGCATGCAGCGTGTGGTTCTCCACCAGGTTGCTGTGCGCATCCCAGGTATCGGTGTTCTGCTGGCCGATGCCGCCATGGAAGAGCTGCACGAAGCGGACACCCCGCTCGACGAGGCGCCGCGCCATCAGGCACTGCCGGCCGAACGGCTCGGTGATCGGATCGCCGAGCCCGTACAGCTTCTTGGTCGCTGCCGACTCGACGGTGGTATCGACCGCCTCGGGCGCACAGCCCTGCATCCGGTAGGCGAGCTCATACGACGAAATGCGCGCGGCCAGTTCCGAGTTGCCCGGATGCTGCGTCAGGTCGATCTCGTTCAGCTTCGCCAGCGTGTCGAGCCGTGCGCGTTGCTGCGGCTCCGTCATCCCCTCGGGCGGCGCCAGATCGACGATCGGATCGCCCACCGCGCGGAACAACGTCCCCTGGTAGGTGGCAGGCATGAAGCCGGCGCTCCAGTCGTTCGGCCCGCCCAGCGGGCCGCCGCGGTGGTCGTTCATCACGACGTACGCCGGCAGGCTGGCCGCCTCGGATCCGAGTCCGTAGGTGACCCAGGAACCGACGCTCGGGAACCCCATCCGGATCTGGCCGCTCTGCATCTCGTAGGTGGCCTGGATGTGGTCGTTGGAACGGCCGTACAGCGACCGGATGAAGGCGATCTCGTCCACCTTCGAGCCGATGTTCGGGAAGAGTTCCGAGACCTCGATACCACTCTCGCCGTGGCGGTGGAACTCGAACGGGCTCGGCATCAGGGGGCCGGGGTGCCCCTGACGGACGACGACCGACTCGGCCATCGGCTGCCCGGCGTACTTCGTCAGCGCCGGCTTCGGGTCGAACGTGTCGACCTGGCTGACGCCACCGCTCATGAAGAGCGAGATGACCGCCTTGGCGCGCGGTGGGAAGTGGGGCTGCCTCGGGGCGAACGGGTTGCCCGGAATCGGCGCCTCGCAGGTGTCGGACTGCTCCGCCGCGAGCAGGTCCTCCCGGCCGAGCATGTCGGCCAGTGCCAGCCCCGCGATGCCGCCGCCCGACTGGAACAGGAAGTCGCGCCGCGACCAGAACGTCCGCTTCCGGCAGTGGTGATGGTGGTCAGCCATGGTCTTGTCCTCTATCGTTCGTCTTGGAGTGGGTCGTGTCTGCCGGCTACCGCTGGTACAGGAACTCGTTCAGGTTCATCATGACGTGGGTGAAGTCGACCAGCGACTGATCGGCGATGAGGTCTCGGGCAATCGTCATCTCCGCGTCGGTCGGCTGCCGCGTCAGTGCGATGAGGTACGCGCGTTCGATCTGCCGGTCGATATCGCCCGGCGCCTCGCGCTCGAGCCGGTCGGTGAACAACTGCGCCTGGTTCAGCACGAACGGGTTGTTCATCAGCGTCAGGGCTTGCGTCGACACGGTCGAGACGTTGCGCGCCGCCGCGGTCTGGTTCTGATCGGGCAGGTCGAACGTGTCGAAGAAGGGGAAGCCGAGTGAACGGCGGCGGAAGACGTAGGCGCTGCGGCGCCACACCTCCGGGCGGTCCGGTTCCTCGCACCAGATGCCGGTTGCCGGCGCCGTGATCCGTCGCCCCGGGTCCGGGCTGCCGCACCAGAACCCCTTGCCGTCCGACTGGACCAGGATGTCGGACGGAATGTGCGGGAAGATCGCCGGACCACCTACCGTCAGGACGATGCCGCCGCTCACGGTCATGATCGCGTCGCGCAGGATCTCCGCCTCGAGCCGCTGCCCCCGGTAGCGCCAGAGCAGGTTGTTCTCGGCGTCGGCCGCAGTGCTCGCGTCATGCGTGAACGACGACGCCATACGGTAGGCCTCCGACGTCATGAGCAGCCGGTGCATCTCCTTGATGCTCCAGCCCCGGTCCATGAACTCGACCGCAAGCCAGTCGAGCAACTCGGGGTGCGTCGGCGCGTCGCCCATCCGGCCGAGGTTGTCGAGCGTGCGGACGATGCCCCGGCCGAAGTGGTGGTGCCAGATGCGGTTGACGATGACGCGAGCCGTCAGCGGGTTGTCGCGCGAGGCGATCCATTCGGCGAGCGCAAGACGCCGTCCGGAGGTGCGGCCGTCGGGACGCGAGATCTCGGTCTCGGGGTCGCCGTAGGTCGCGACGGTCAGGAACCCGGGCGACATCTCGGAACCGGGGCTGAACGGGTCGCCCCGGATCAGGAAGTAGTTGGGCGGCGCCTTGTATGGCCCATTGTCGGCCTCCCAGAGGTAGGTCCCTTCGGCATCGGGCGCCGTGCGGCATTCCGGACAGCCGATCACCTCGTCGCCGGGGCCGTTGGGTGCGAAGCGGTAGTCGCCATCGGTGACGATGTGCGCCATCGGCGGGTCGGGTGGCCGCTCGGCGTCGAGCGCCGCGACCTGCGCCCGGAGCTCCTCCACCCGCACCGCGTCATCGGGGCTGAGCGCCTCGGCTACCTGTGCACGCGGAGGATTGATGGAGAGCACCTGCGCGGCGAGAAGCTGTTCGCCCGGCGTCCGTTCCGCTTCCGGCTTGAAGGCCGCCTCCTGCACGTTCTCCGGGAACCGCTCCCGGATCATGTTCGCTCGGAGTTCCGCGCTGTACGGTTCCTCGATGGCGTCGATCTCGTCGCGCAGCGGTTGCTGCTGGCGATCGATGTCGGCGTTCGCGGCGCGCCAGGCGTCCGCCTCCGGGCGATCGAGCAGCGGCTGATCGATCTCGACGTAGCCGAAGATCGCCGCCTGCATGCTGTAGTAGTCCTTCTGCAGGATCGGATCGAACTTGTGGTCGTGGCACCGGGCGCAGTGGACCGTCATGCCGAGGACGCCGCGGCCGAGCGTCGCCAGCATGTCGTCCAGATAGTCGTGGCGCCGCTCCGGATTGTCCTTCTCGCGGAAGTTGACGCGCGGTCCGGAGCGGAGGAAGCCCGTCGCGATGAGTGTCTCATCGGTGACGTGGTCCAGTTCGTCGCCCGCGATCTGCTCGCGCAGGAACTGGTTGTACGGCTTGTCCCGGTTGAACGCGTTGATGACGTAGTCGCGGTAGCGCCAGGCGTTTGCCCGGACGTAGTCCTGTTCGAAGCCGTCGGTATCCGCGTAGCGGGCAACGTCGAGCCAGTGGCGGCCCCAGCGCTCGCCGTAGTGGGGAGAGTCGAGCAACTGTTCGATCAGCCGCTCCCACGCGCCCCGCTCCGTGTCGGCCAGAAACGCCTCGATCTGCTCCGGCGTAGGCGGCAGCCCGATGAGGTCGAGGTACGCGCGCCGCAGAAGTGTCAACTGGTCGGCGCGCGGCGCTGCTTCGACGCCAGCGTCCTGCCGCGCCGCTTCGAGGAACCGGTCGACCGGGTGCGTGTAGACGTCCGCCGCCGGCACCCGCGCCTGCTCCGGGTGCTTGAACGCCCAGTAGTCGCGCGCGCCGGCGGGAAGCTCGCTGTTCTCCAGCGCGGCAAGGGCCGCTTCGGCGCCGGTCGCGCCGGACGCATCCCAGTGTGCGCCTTCCTCAATCCAGGTGCGCACCGCCGCAAGTTCGGCGTCCGTCAGCGCGTCGCCGCTCATCGGCATCGCCGGCTGATCGAGCCCTGCCACCATCCGGTAGAGCCGGCTGCTCTCGGCATCGCCCGGCACGATCGCAGCACCCTTCGTGCCGCCCGCCAGCGCGCCGTCACGGCTGCTCAGGTCGAGGTCGGCGAGCTGTGCCGCCTCGCCGTGGCAGTTCCAGCAGCTCCGCTCCATGATGGGGCGGATGTGATCGGTGAAGTTGATCGGCCCGGTCTGCGCAGCGGCGGTCGAGCCCTGGCCCGCGATGAGCAGGGCGGCGGCTGCGACGGTGAGCGTCCGGGCGGCGGTGGCGGTGAGTTTCAGAATGCGCATCGTTCCGTTCCCTCGCTGATGCTCCGGGTCACTACTGTGCGATCTTCGGCAGCTTCGACTGGTAGTCCGGATCCTCGGCGTAGCGGTAGTTGTGCACGATGTTTTCCAGGCCGCGGTTCCCCTCGTGGCACGCGTACTCGAAGAGGGGTTGATCCGTCTTGCGCATCGGGATGACGGCTGTCCAGTTCCGTTCCCAGGTGGCGGGGTCGTCGAATGTCACCTCGTACTCGACGACGTCGGGCGCGATGCGCGTGAAACGCTCGGTCAGCCGCATCTCCGCACTCGCACCGCGCGGGGCCCCGTCCGGATCGAAGTTGGTGCTCTCGACCACGAGGGTGTCGCCGTCGTAGTAACCCCGATACGAACCGTGCCACTGCGGGATAGCGCCGGTCAGATGCGGACGGCGATCGAGGGGCACGATGCGGACGGCGTGGATCATCTCCTGCATGATCGCGACGTGCGTCGGCGTCTGCACGATCTGGTAGTTGTTGTTGTAGGCGCCGGGCAGGCGCGGCACACCGAAAGTAATGCAACGCTCGCCGAGACTCCGATCCTGTACCGCGTTGGTCAGGTCGCGACGCGCGTTCCGCTCGCGCGCCGCCGAGCGGGCTGCTTCGGTGGTGGCCGGGATGCGACCGTTGGCCGGATCGACAATGAGTGACGTCCGGCGGTCGGCGGTCATCTCACGACCGTCATCGAGCCACCACTTCGCGTGGACGCTGGGCGAACGGTCGTAGTCGTCGAGACGCTCGGAGTTGGTTCGTTCGTACTCCGCGACTTCCTCGTCGGTCAGCGTCGCCTTGTTACCGAACGCCTCCGGCCGCTGCAGCGGCGTTGCCGTCCGGTAGTCCCAGATCCCCTGCAGGTCCGGCGCGCCCCACGGCGTGCGCGGCGCCTCGAAGTCGCTGGTGGCCTCCGCCGTGCCGCTACCTGCTCCGGCGGGCTCCTGGGCCACCGCCGTCACGGCCAGCGGCACGATCAACGCTGCCGCAATTGCCAGACGCAGTCCTGTGCGAAGTCCATCACTCACCGAACACCTCCCGCCAGAGCGACCCGGTCGGGCGCAGTTACGCCAGAGTCTCGAAGAGACTTTGATCAGTTAGGATATCACCCCTCCGCCTGCGGATCGACCCCCTTTCTGACTGGCCGTTCCGCACGCGGCGGCGGACGGACCAGGGCCCTTCGATGGTGGCTGGTGCTAGAGTAGGCACCTGTCTTCGGGGAGGTCGAGATGAAGCGCACATTCTGTCTGGCAACATTGACCGTAGTCGGCGTCCTGGTGACCGTCGTCGCCAACGAAGC
Organism: Vicinamibacterales bacterium; assembly: GCA_965246995.1. Lineage (GTDB taxonomy): Bacteria > Acidobacteriota > Vicinamibacteria > Vicinamibacterales > UBA8438 > VXRJ01. The sequence goes on along the minus strand of OZ252008.1, from coordinate 4,415,604 downwards.
GCGACAGGATCGTTTCGGGATCCGCCCGCTGGAACTGGCGGACAACCTCTACGTGCTCACGTCCGATCCAGCCGAGCAGGGGATGCGCACCGGCGGGAACACGGCCGTCTTCGTGATCGACTCGGGCGTCGTGCTCGTCGACACCAAGATCCGGGGCTACGGTCAGGACATCCTCGCCGAGGTGCGCCGGATCACCGACAAGCCGGTGACCACCATCATCAACACCCACACGCACTGGGATCACAGCGGCTCGAACACCGAGTTCCCGGACACCGTCAACTTCGTGGCCCACGAGAATTCGGCGGGGCACATGGCGAGCCGGGACTGCGATGACGGCGCCGGGTTCGAGGGCGGGTCGATCAAGAACTGCGAGGCGTTCACCGGCGAGAACAGCAAGTACCTCCCGAAGACGACGTTCTCCAATCGGACGTCATTGTTTAGCGGTCCCGATCAGATCGACCTCTACTACTTCGGGCGGGGCCACACCGACGGTGACACGTGGGTCGTCTTCCGGGAGGCGCGCACGATGCATACGGGCGACATGATGGCGCGCAAGGGCCTGCCGTTCATCGACTCGGCCAACACGAACGGCAGCGCGACCGAGTTCGGCCGGACGCTCGAGAAGGCGATCGCCGGTGTCGACAACGTCGACACCCTCATCCCCGGGCACGCCGACGAGACGCTGGTTTGGGACGACCTCGTCGAATACTCCGCGTTCTACAACGACCTCGTCGCCAAGGCGGAGCAGGGCAAGGCGGCCGGCCGGAGCGCCGCCGAGACCGCGGCCGCCTACACGCTGCCAAGCCAGTACAGTGACTTCCAGGCGCCCGCGGACCGGGTCGCGATGGTCGTGCAGCTACTCTACGAAGGGCAGTAGCGTCCTACTTCGTTGTCGGCGACGGCAGCTTCGAGAGGTAGTCCGGATCCTCGGCGTAGCGCGCGTTGTGGAGGATGTTCCGGAGACCGTAGTTCCCTTCGTGGCAGGCGTACTCGTAGGTCGGCTGATCCGTCCGGGTCATCGGCATGGCGAACGTCCAGGGGCGCGTCCAGGTCTCCGGGTCGGTCAGCGTCGCGCTGTAACTGATCGTCTCCGGGCCGACGCGCGTGAAGCGTTCCTCCAGCCGTTGCCGCCGCCAAGCCTGCCCAACGTAACGTCTCGTGTCGGTCATCGCACTATCCCGTCGCTCCAACTGGCAAGGAGCCATGTCTCCCTTGGGGACGCGGTCGCGGCGCCAAGAGTATCAGGGCTCAGGGCAACGTCAGCGCGATCAGTTGCGGGACGTCCCCGCCGATGGTGAGGCCGATGTACTGGCGACCCTCGTGCAGGTAGGTCATCGGCGTGCCGATGGCTCCGGCCGGCAGGTCGACGGATCCCACAATCTCGCCGGTGGCCTTGTCTCGGGCGACGAGGCGGGGGCCGCCGTCGGAGCCGCCGGCGCTCAGGGCGCTGATCAGGAGTGTTCTGGTCAGGACCGGTCCGGCATGGCCTTCGCCGCCCAGGGGAGGCAGGTTCAGGTCGCGCAGCATCGGATGGTTGCGGTAGCGGTCGCCGTCGCCGTTCGGTTGCATCCAGGCGTGCTCGCCGCGGTTCATGTCAATGGCGGTCATGCGCGAATAGGGCGGCTTGAGCAGCGGGAGTCCGCGCGGCATGGTGGGTTGAATGCCGCTGTCGAACGCCGACTGCGTGTAGCGGAGGTTGCCTCCCTCGGCCGGGTCGGGCGTGTAGTACTTGATGACGGAGAAGCGGTTCTCCGACGGGACATAGAGCATCCCGGTTTCCGGATCGACCGCCGCGCCGGTCCAGCTTGCGCCGCCGGCGATATGGGGACGCTGAATCGTGCCCTGCAGTCCCCCTTCGTGGCTGAGCATCGGCGGTGTGAACAGCGGGCCGAGGCGGAAGTCCTTCACTACTTCCACCGCCAACTGACGGATCTCCGGTGTGAAATCGACCAGGTCGTCGATGCTCAGACCCTGGTACTCGAAGGCCGGTGGCTTCGTCGGGAAGGGTTGTGTCGGCGACAGCACTTCGCCTTCGAGGTCGCTGTCGGTTTCCACCGGGCGTTCCTCGATCGGCCAGACCGGCTCGCCCGTCGCGCGATCGAAGACGTAGGTGAAGCCCTGCTTGCTGACCTGCGCCACCGCCTTGATCTCACGGCCGTCCACGGTGATGTCGATCAGGTTGGGTGCGGCTGGGAAGTCGTAGTCCCAGACACCGTGATGCACTGCCTGGAAGTGCCATAGCCGCTGGCCGGTTTCGGCGTCGACGGCCACGAGGGTCTCCGCAAACAGGTTGTCACCCAGCCGGTGGCCGCCGTAGTAGTCGCTCGTCGGCGTTCCGAGCGGCAGGTAGAAGATGCCCAGCTCGTCATCGGCGCTGAACGGCGGCCAGATATTGGCGTTGCCCGAGTAGCGCCACGATTCGTTCAACCAGGTGTCGGCCCCGAAGTCATCTCCCTGCGGGACGGTGCGGAACGTCCAGCGCACGTCGCCGGTCCGCGCGTCGATCCCCTTTATCCATCCGGGCGGCGCCTCCTTCCGGACCACGAAGTCGGAGATGATGGTGGGAGCGACCACGATGTCGTTTGTGACGACCGGTGGGGAGGCGACGCCGATCAGGTTGCGGCCCAGGTAGTTCTTGTCGTTGCGATCCGCGCGCGGGATGTCGGTCGTCAGGTCGACGCGGCCGTTGTCGCCGAAGTCGCGGACCGGCTCTCCGGTCTCTGCGTCCACCGCGTGCAGGTACGCTTCGTTGGTCCCCCAGAAGATCCGCGCGTCGCTGCCGTCCGGCTCCGACCAGTAGGCGAGACCGCGCGAGCGGTAGGCGTGCGTCGGGCGGCCGCGGTTGTAGGACTCCGGGTTGTACACCCAGATCGTCTCTCCCGTGCCGGCGTCGATTGCCGCCACCTGGAAGAGCGCGGTCGAGAGGTACAGCACGCCGTCCACCATCAGCGGCGTCGCCTGCAGCCCGCGGATCGAGATCCGTGGCGGGTCGGTCGGTTGCGCGCCGTCGTTCGTATTGGAGCCGGCGCCCTGCGCCATCAGTCGCTGCTGAATCGCTTCGATGTCGATCGTGGTGTCGACCGAGTCCCAGCGCCAGGCGATCTCGAGGTCGCTGAAGTTGGTCGCGTCGATCTGATCAAGGGGCGAGTACTTGGTGCTGCCGTTATCCCCGGCGTAGCTGCGCCACTCTCCGTCGGCAGCTCCGCGCTGCGCGGCGGCGGGCTGGCCCGCAAGGACGAGCGCGGCGGCGACGGCGACGAGACTTGCTTGTCGAGCGGACATGGGGATCCTCCAGTCAATGACGCGCGGCCGGCCGCGCGCAGATACGCCGCATGCGGCTATCGTATATTGCGACATGAGACGAATCCGATTCGGCGCGTGGATCGTTACGGTGGCCGCCCTGGGCGTCGCGGCCGCGCCGGCGCACGGGCAGGAGCCCGTCGACCTCCTGCTGCACAACGGCAAGGTGTTCACCGCGGATGCCCTCCTCTCCACGTACTCCGCGGTGGCGGTGCGTGACGGGCGCATCGTGGCGCTCGGGTGGGACGAGCTGGCCGACCGCTACCGCGCGGCGCGCACCATCGACCTGGACGGGCGGTTGGTGGTGCCCGGATTCATCGACACGCACATCCATATCCGCGGGAACCCCGAGCGGTGGGTCGATCTGTCGGGGCTCGAGAGCCTGGGCGAGCTGAAGGCGCGGGTAACCCGGAAGGCGGAGCAGATCGGGTCGGGCGAGTGGATCACGGGCTACGGCTGGTCGGAGGACGAGCTCGCGGAGCAGCGCCGGCCGTTCCGCTGGGATCTGGATGACGCGGCGCCGGCCAATCCGGTGGTCCTGACCCGCGCCGGCGGGCACAGTTCGATCGCGAGTTCGCTTGCCCTGGAGGCGGTCGGGCTGACACCGGAGACCGAGACTCCCCCGGGCGGCATCATCGAGTTGGATGACGAGGGCAGGATGAACGGCATCCTGCGCGAAGGGGCGCAGGGGCTCGTCAGCCGGCTTGTGCCGGATCCGACGCCGGACGAGTTGCGGGCGAGCTTCGTGCAGAATCTGCGCGACCTGCTCCCGCTCGGCATCACCAGCATCATCCAGGCAGGCGTGAACATCGCGGGCTTCGCCGAGTGGGAGTCGGTCTACGCCGAGCATGCCGGCGAGTTGCCGCGCGCCGCGGTGCAGTTCCGGGTTCCACCGGACCCGCCGCGGGCCATCGACATGCTGGACCGCTTCGGCCGCCGGACGGGTGACGGTGACGAGTGGCTGCGGGTAGGTCCGATGAAGTTTTTCGTCGATGGCGGCTATACCGGCGCCGCGGCCTGGACCCTGGAACCCTATAAGGGGCAGCCCGACTACTACGGCAGCGGTCCGCTGATCGATGAGGCGGGCTTGCTGGAAATTTCCCGCGCGGCCCACGACCGGGGCTGGCAGATGGGGTTCCACACCATCGGCGACGCGGCTATCGCCATGACGGTGGACGTCTGGTCGCGCGTGCTGAAGGCGTCGCCTCGCGCCGACCATCGCCACTACCTGAATCACTTCACGGTCCGGCCGCCGGCCGAGACGATGCAGCAGATGGCGACCTGGAATATCCACGTCGCGCAGCAACCGAACTTCACCTACACGCTCGAGGGGCGCTACGCGGAACACCTCGACGGCGAGCGCTACGAGACGAACAACCCGTTGCGTTCGCCGATGCGGCATGGCGTGGTGGTGGCGCTCGGCAGCGACATCCTGCCGATCGGACCGCTCGTGGGACTGCAGGCCGCCGTCACCCGACGGGGGATGAGCGGCGCCGTGGTCGGACACGGCGAAGCGCTGACGATGCCCGAGGCGATTGTCGGCTACACCCGGCTGGCTGCGTACCTGACGTTCGAGGAGGACCGCAAGGGGAGCCTGGAAGTGGGAAAGCTGGCGGACCTCGTGGTGCTGTCCCAGGATCTGCTCACCATAGACCCGACGCGCACGATGGACACCGAGGTCGACCTGACGGTGCTGGGCGGCCGGGTGGTCCACGAGCGGTAGCGGTTCGTGTCCGACCCCCCGGTCAACCTCCGCAAGCTGCTCGGCCGGGGTGACGTGCTGGCCATCGCCTTCGGTGCGATGGTTGGCTGGAGTTGGGTCGTGCTCGCCGGCGAGATGATCGTGCGGGCGGGCGCACTCGGCTCGATCCTCGCCTTCGGCGCCGGCGCCGTGATGGTCTGGCTGGTGGGACTGACCTACGCGGAGCTGTCGTCCGCCCTCTCACGCGCGGGCGGCGAGATCAGCTTCACCTTTGTCGCGTTCGGATCTGCCGGCGCCTTCGTCTGCGGCTGGACGCTCGTGCTTGCCTACGTGGCGGTCTGCGCGTTCGAGGCGGTCGCTCTCCCCACTGTCGTCAGCTACCTCTTCCCCGGGTTCGAGGCCGGCCGCCTCTACACCGTGGCTGGCTGGGAGATCCACGCGAGCTGGGTCGTTACGGGCGTCGCCGGCGCGTGCGTGATTGGCGCCGTCAACTACCGCGGTATCCGGTTCGCCGCCTTCGCGCAGCAGCTCGCCGTCGGCGGTCTCCTGCTGGTGGGGCTGGCGTTCTTCGTGCCCGGGACGCTCGGTGGCGACACCGCCAATCTCGTCCCCTGGATCACGAATTGGGAAGGGGTGCTGCGGGTCGTCATCATGACGCCGTTCCTGTATGTCGGGTTCGATGTCATCCCGCAGCTCGCGGAGGAGATCGACGTTCCGTTCCGGACCATTGGCCGCATCATCGTGCTGTCGATCGTGATGGCGCTCGGCTGGTACGGCCTTGTGCAGTGGACGGTCGGCCTGTCACTGGATCCCGCCACGCTGGCCGAGCGGGCGTTGCCTACCGCAGATGCAATGAGTGCCGTCTACGGCAGTCCGTGGGCGGGGCGGGTTCTGGTGATCGGTGGGGCGTTCGGGATCCTGACGAGCTGGAACGCGTTCTTCCTGGGTGCTTCCCGGCTGCTGTTCGCGATGGCGCGCGGCGGAATGCTGCCCGCCGTGTTCGCCCGCCTGCATCCCCGCCATGGGTCACCGGTTGCGGTGGTGGCGGTGCTGACCGGGATCACGGCGGTCGCCCCGTTCTTCGGCCGTCCCGCCCTGGTGTGGCTGGTCGACGCCGGTTCGTTCGCGACGGTGATTGCCTACCTGTTCGTGGCCGCGTCTTTCCTGATCATCCGGCGCCGGCATCCGGACTTGCCCCGTCCGTATCGGGTCGCGGCCCCGGGGCTGGTCGGCTGGCTGGCGGTGGTGGCCACCGTCTTCTTCATCCTGCTCTATCTTCCGGGCAGCCCGTCGGCGCTCGTCTGGCCCGAGGAGTGGGCCATCGTGCTGCTGTGGATGGCGCTCGGCGCGGTTCTGGCGGCCGGCATCCGGAGCCGGATCGCGAGGCTGGGTGCCGCAGAGCAGGCGCGGTTGATTCTCGGAGACGCGGCCGTGCGGCGCCTGTCGTAGCCGCGACGGCGGTCTGGCCTACCGGGTCCCTGCTTCCGCCGCGGCTTCCTCGGCCCGCGCACCGGCGAGAATGTTGTAGAGCCCGTAGTTTCCCTCGTGACAGGCGTACTCGTACAGCGGCTGGTCGTTCCACTGCATCGGAACCTCGTAGGTCCAGGGGCTCGACCACACGGTCGAATCGTCCACCGTCGCCCGGTACATCAGCGTGTCCTGCGAGACGCGGGTGAACCGCTCGACGAGCCGCAGGTTCTTCCCGGTGCGTCCGGAGACGAAGCTCGTTTCGCGCAGGAAGCGGCTCGTCTCGACGACGAGCGTGTCGCCTTCCCAGTGGCCGCGGGAATCCCCCGTCCATTGCGGGAGATCGCCATGCGCCCGTCCGTCCAGCGGAACAATGCGCGCGTTGTGGTTCATCTCGTTGAGCAGCGCCACGTAGTCGGGCGTCTGGAACACCTGCACGTTGTTGTTGTATCCGCCAGGCGTCATCGGCGGTCCGGAGTTGAACCCGGTGATGCAGCGCAGCTGCAGCCCGTTGGCCCCCAGATCCTCGACCCAGCCACCGGGAGTAGGCGAATGGTTGTCAATGCCTTCGCGGAGCTTCTCGTCCTCCGCCCGCCTGTCCTCTTCCTCCGGCGTCAGCGGCGGCATCTTGCCGTTCGAGGGGTCCACGACGAGGGCCGTGCGCCGGGTGCCGACGATAGTCGTGCCCCGGTCCAGCCAGAAGTTGTTGTAGAAGCCGGGTGCTCCGTTCTCCCCAGTGTCCACGCTCCCGCTAGCTGTGGTTCGCTGGGCGGGCCGGGACAGCAGCTCTTCGTTCCGCTCGAGCGTCTCCTGTTCCAGGCGCGCCGCTTCTTCCGCGGTCAGAAACTCCTGGTCCGCCAGGTCATCGGGCCGCTCCATCGGCGTGATGGAACGGAAGTCCCAGACGCCCTGCAGATCCGGAGTGCCCCACGGCGTCCGGGGCAGCTCCGCCGCGCCCTGCGCCGCCGCGCCGACTGGCGTCAGCGCCAGGATGGTGATTGCCGTGCATGCCGCCGCGAGATTTCGATGGCTCATCTTCAAGCCTCCCCGGTAGGTGTCGCTTTGGCCCGATTATGACCGGCGCGAAGCGCCTGTCAAGGTTCGGGGCGGCTCACGCGAAGATGTTGGCGCGCCCCGGCAGACGGTTCTAGAATCACGCCGCGACAGGAGGAGAACCATGGGTCTAGATGTCGAGGGTCATCTCGGCGCCGTAGAACGCGTCGTGTCGTCGCTGGAGCGCGATGGCCGACCCGCTCGCGCGGTCACTCTTTCTCGCAGCTACACGACGACGGTCGAGGACCTGTGGGACGTGGTGACGAACGGCGAGCGTATTCCGCGCTGGTTCATGCCGATCAGCGGCGAGCTCGAACTTGGCGGTCGCTATCAGTTGGAAGGCAACGCAGGTGGCGTGATCATGGCGTGCGAGCGACCGTCCCATCTCGCGCTCACATGGGAGTTCGGCGAGGACGTCAGTTGGGTGGGGGTACATCTCTCGGACGATGGAGCCGGCCGGGCGCGGCTGGCGCTCACGCATACCGCGCACCTGTCGGAACACTGGGCCACTTACGGGCCGGGCGCGGTCGGCGTCGGCTGGGAGTTGGGGCTCGTGGGACTCGCCATCCATCTCGCGCAACCGACCACGCCGAAGCCGGACGAAGTCGCTTTCGTCACTTCACCGGAAGGCAAGGCGCTCATCAGAGGCAGCAGCGAGGGATGGAGGCAAGCGGCCGTCGCCGACGGGACGGATCCCCACGCCGCACAGGTAGCGGCAAGGCGCACGGCTGCGTTCTACACGGGTGAATCTGTCGCGCCTGCCTGATGCACGTGCCTTACGCGGTGAGATGCTTCCGGAAGAAGCCGACGGTTCGATTCCACGCCAGCGCCGCGGCAGCCTCGTTGTAACGGGGCGTCGAGTTGTTGTGGAAGCCGTGCAGCGTCCCCGGAAACATGTGCATCTCGTAGTCGACGCCGTTCGCCTGCAGCGCCGTCTCGTACTCGGGCCACATGGCGTTGATGCGCGGGTCCGATTCCGCGTAGAGGACCATCAGGGAGGCTTCGATACCGGGCACGCCCGCGGTGGCGGCTGAGGCGCCGTAGAACGGCACGCCCGCGTCGAGATCGCTGCCGAGCTCCACCGCGAGCCGGTTGGTCATCCCGCCGCCCCAGCAGAAGCCCGTAGCGCCGAGCCGGCCGCTGGATAGCGCATGAGCCTTCAGGTACCGCGCGCTGTTTATCATGTCCTGATCCAGTTGCGCGGGGTCGAGTTCCCGCTGCAGCGTGCGGCCGTCGTCGTCGTTGCCGGGGTAGCCGCCCACTGGGGACAGTCCATCCGGGGCCAGCGCGAGGAATCCGGCCACGGCGGCGCGCCGCGCTACGTCCTCGATGTGGGGATTGAGGCCGCGGTTCTCGTGAATGACCAGCACGGTCGGGAACGGGCCGTCGCCGGTAGGCTGCACGAGGTACCCGCGCATGGTGCCCGACGTGCCACCGGGCGACGGGTACTCGACGTAGGTTCCCCTCATCCGGGGATCGGTGAAGGAGATCGTCTGCGCCTCGGCATACCGTGGCAACAGCGCCTGCGCCATCCAGAGCGCGGAGACACCCCCGATCGTGATGGCGGCGGCGCGGCTAAGGAATTCGCGCCGGTCCATCCGCCCGTGGCAGTACTCGTCGTAGAGATCGAAGACGCGCTGATCGATCTGTTGCTTTTCCACCATGTGCCTGCTCCTGCTGGCTGACCTGCAAATAAACCCTTGCAGAAAAAGGGTGGCGCGCCGACCCCGGCGCTCCCAATCCGCGGTTCTTGGCCAATATAGGCTATCGATGGCCTGACGACAACGGGGTATCGTCCCAGCCGGTCCACGCGCCGTCAGGACGGTCGGTTAACGCGGCGCGGCGCGGATTCGCAGGCGCGACAGGCCAGGAGCCCGGTGGTACCATGGACGCTTGTCATCCGTGCTAACCGGGTGAGTTGGACCGCTGGATTCGGGCGACGGGAGGCTTGGACATGTATATGCGGCTTCGCGCGGTGGCGTTTGCGGCGGTGATTTCCATGATCTTCGCGACGGCGGTCGCGGGACAGACGCAGCTTCGCACCCCGGAGGGTCAACCCGATCTGCAGGGGGTCTGGGACTTCCGCACCATGACGCCGTTGCAGCGGCCGGAGGATCAGGCGAGCGCTTTCCTCACGGAGGAGGAGGCGGCCGAGGCCGAGGCTGCAGCCACCGCACGCCGCGCGGCGCTGCTCGAGCCGAGCGAGGTGCGGACCGAGCCGCTGCCAGCGGGTGGAACCGGCGCGGAACGCGGCCAGCGGGTGGGTGGCTACAACGACTTCTGGCTCGACTACGGCACGAACATCATCGAAGACCGCCGGACATCGCTTATCGTCGATCCGTCCGACGGCCGGCTGCCGCCGCTGACGCCGGAGGGTGAGCGCCTGCGTCAGATCGGTTCTCTCGCGGAAGATCTGCCAATCGAGCATCCGGTCCGGGTCCGGAGCGCCGGCACCGGCGCCGATCACCCCGAGGATCGCGGCCTGGCGGAGCGTTGCCTGCTCGGCTTCAACAGCGGACCGCCGATGATGCCGAGCGGCTACAACAACAACATGCAGTTGTTCCAGACAGGGGATCACGTCGTCATCCTCAACGAGATGGTGAACGACGCGCGGATCATCCCGCTCGATGGCCGCCCGCACCTGCCGGAGTCGGTCCGCCAGTGGATGGGGGACTCGCGCGGCCACTGGGATGGTGACACGCTGGTCGTGGTGACGAAGAACCTGACGGAGAACACCGGCAGCTTCGACCCGTCCGCCACGCAGTCGATCGGTACGGGACTGACGGTGACGCTGACCGAGCGCTTCACCCGCGTCGACGAGGACACGCTCCTCTACGAGTACACGGTGGCCGACCCGACCATCTTCACGCGGCCCTTCACGGTGGCGGTGCCGATGCGCCGCAACGCGCAGCCGATGTTCGAGTACGCCTGCCACGAAGGCAACTACGGGCTCCTCAATATCCTCAACGGCGCCCGCGCCGACGAAGCCGAGTCGCAGTAGCCCGGTTTACAGGTCGAGTCCCGGTCTCGAGACAAGGAGCGGCCATGGCAACTTCACGACGCAGGTTCCTGATGCAGGCGGCGGCGTTCGGAGGCGCGGCGCTGGCAGTACGTCCCGGAATGTCGCCGGCGCGCGCAGCCGCGCAGTCGGGCGGCGCGGCCGACTATGCCGCCATGTACCGCGCCCGGCGCAACTGGGGGCGCTGGGGGGCGAACGATCAGGTCGGTGCGATCAACCTGATCACGGCCGAGAAGCGCCGCGCGGCGGCCGGACTGGTGCAGACGGGGCGAACCGTTTCTCTGAGTCGCACCTTCGAGCCGCCGCAGCACTTCATCACGAAGAGCGGGCTCGGCTCGGGCGGCGGGTACGTCATGGACTACCTCGGCTTCATCTACCACGGTGCGACGATCACGCATATCGACGCGCTCTGCCATATCTGGGACGGCGACGGGATGTGGCAGGGACGCGACCCGGATGTGGAGATCAACACACAGGGGGCTCACTTCGCAGACATCACCCACTGGAAGGAAGGGATCATCACCAAGGGGGTGCTGATCGACGTTCCCCGCCACCGGGGCGAGCCGCACGTCTCGGTCGATCAGCCGGTGACGGGCGAAGAGCTTGACGCGATCGCGCGCGCCGAGAACGTCACGGTCGAGCCGGGCGACGCGCTGCTGGTCCACAGCGGCTGGACCGCGTACATGGCGAGCGGCGACGACGGTAGTCGTGGCAGCCCCGGCCTCCACCCGAGCTGCGCCGAGTTCATCCGCGACCACGACGTCGCGTTGCTCGGTTGGGATCTGATGGACGCGCGCGCCGAGAGCAACCTCCCCTGGCCGGTCCACGGGGTCCTCTTCAACTTCGGCGTCGCCCTTCTCGACAACGCCCTGCTCGAGCCGATCGCCGAGGCCTGCGCCGAGGAGAACCGGTGGTCTTTCCTGTTCCAGGCCTTTCCGCTGAACGTCGCACGGGGAACCGGTAGTCCCGTCAACCCGATCGCGATGTTCTGAGGGGGAGCATGTGAATCAGGACATCATCTTCAGAGCGAGATAGGGCACGAAGTTCAGTAAGACCAGCGCAAGTCGGTACTGCTGAAACACGCGGAAAAAGGTAACCCCCGCTTCTTCCGTGGTGATACCGAACATCTTCGCGGAGAGCGTGGTGAAGACGCCGTGAAAAAGACCGAAGGCCAACACAAAGAACAACCCGATCCCCACACTGATCACCGTGCACCAGCCGAAAAACGTCGCCAGAGTCTCGATTGAGTTCATGGTCCGTGCTCCATTCTTCCTGACGTGCCCGCATCTTACTCCCGGCACACGTAGGAGCCCGTGGTGAAACCCCCGCTACATTCGAGCGGCGATGCATCCCGCCTGAACGGCGTTGCTCCTCGGACTGTGGCAGTCCGCGGACTGCGTCAGTCCGCGGTCGAGATATGGCCAATATGCTCCCTCGTCGCGCCTTGTGAGCCGGGCGCCTCACCGCTCTCGGTGCTACGCGGGGTTTCACCACGGGCATCCGGCGGCCTGGAAGACCACCAGGAGGGGCTTGCGATCAAGCCGCGGCGTCAGCTTACTCAGGCAGGGCGAAGGCGATCAGTTCGGGGGTATCGCCGCCGACGGTGACGGCGATGTATTGGCGACCCTGGTACAGGTAGGTCATCGGGGTGCCGATGGCGCCGGCGGGGAGATCAATCGAGCCGACGATTGCACCGGTCACCTTATTGCGGGCGATCAGCCGGGGGCCGTCGCTATTGTTCGCGCCGCCGGCGGAAAGCGCGCTCACCAGAAGCGTCTTCGTCAGGACCGGGCCGCTCCGGCCGTCGCCCCCGAGCGGCGGCAGGTTGAGGTCGCGCAGGCGCGGGTGGTTGCGGAACCTGTCACCGTTGCCGTTCGGCTGCATCCAGGCGTGGTCGCCGGTATTCAGGTCGATGGCGGTCATCCGCGAGTAGGGTGGCTTGAAGAGCGGGAGCCCCTGCGGCATTAGTGACGGCGTCTGAAACCCGCCCTGCGTGTAGTTCAGGTCGGCGCCTTCGTCCTCGGGGGTGACGTACTTCAGGATGGAATAGGCGTTCTGCGACGGCACGTAGAGGATGCCGGTCTCGGGATCGACAGCCGAGCCCATCCAGTTGGCGCCGCCCGCGATGTGGGGACGCTGAATCGTTCCCTGCAATCCCTCTTCGACCGACAGCATGGGCGGCGAGAACAATCCGCCGAGCCGGTGATTCTGCACCGCTTCGACTGCCATCTCGCGCAGCTCCGGCGTGAAGTCGACCAGGTCGTCGATCGACGAGCCCTGGTACTCGAACGGCGCCGGCTTCGTCGGGAACGGCTGCGTCGGCGCGAGCACCTCGCCGGGAAGATCGGTATCCGTCTCGACCGGCCGCTCCTCGATTGGCCAGACCGGCTCGCCCGTGACGCGATCGAAGACGTAGGTGAAACCCTGTTTGCTCACCTGCGCGAGCGCCTTTACCGAGCGCCCATCCACCGTGACGTCCACCAGATTCGGATGCGTCGGAAAGTCGTAGTCCCAGACGCCATGGTGCACCGCCTGGAAGTACCACTGCCGCTGGCCGGTCTCGATGTCGAGGGCGATGATGCTCTCGGCGAAGAGGTTGTCGCCCGGCCGGTGGCCACCGTAGTAGTCGTTCGTCGGCGTGCCGGTCGGCAGGTAGACGAAGCCCAGTTCCTCGTCCGCCGCAAATGCGGACCAGACGTTCGAGCCGCCGGTGTACCGCCAGGAATCGCCTCCCCAGGTGTCGACGCCGAAGTCGTCCGATTCCGGCACCGTCTTGAACATCCAGCGGGTTTCACCGGTTCGCGCGTCGACTCCCTGGACCCACCCCGGCACTTGCTCGCGCGCAATCGGCTGATCCGAAATCGAGAGTGGCGTGACGATAACGCCGTGCGAGACGAGCGGCGGCGAGTTCACACTGACAATCGGGTGTCCCTGGCTGTCCACTGACCCGCGACCGTTGCGGGGCAGTTCCGCCGCCAGGTCGACGCGTCCGTTGTCGCCGAAACCTGCGACGGGTTCGCCCGTCCTCGCGTCGAGCGCCAGCAGGTAGCCGTCAGGCGTGCCGTAGTAGAAGAACTCGTCGTTGCCGTCGCGCCAGTAGGCCCCGCCGCGCGAACTGAAGTTGCTCGAGTTGATGGAGTACTTCGTGTCGCGGATCGCTTCCGGGTTGTGCACCCAGATCGTCTCGCCGGTCCCGGCATCAAGCGCCACCGCCAGGCGAAGCGGCGTAACGACGTAGACGACACCTCCCACCATCAGAGGCGTCGCCTTCAGGTTGAGGAGGCTCAGATCGTCGTGGATCGCGCGGAGCGGGTCGAGGTCCAGCCCGCCGTCGGCCGACTGCCAGCGCCAGGCGATCTCCAACTCGTTGAAGTTGGTGGCGTCGATCTGATCCAGGCCGGAGTACTTGGTTCCACCCAGATCCCCGCCGTAGTAGGGCCATTCGCCACTCGGCGCCCCCTGCTGCGACAGCGCCGGCGTAGCGGTAAGCACCGCGGCGACGGTCACCGCCACCGCCAGCGCGACCACCGTTCCACGCACCGTCACTGCTGCTGGCCGGCGGCCGCCGCCTTCTCGGCTTCGGCCGTTTCGTGCACGACACCGAGGTCGCGGAGCATCTGGGCTGAGTTACCGCTCGGGTAGCTGGTGATATCAGGCCGCTCGGCACGTCCCCGTTCGGCCCGCTCAGCGAGCTGCAGCGGCGTCTGTCCGTTCGCGTCCTTCAGTGTGAGGTCGGCGCCGTGATCAGCGAGCAACTGCACGACGGTGGCATAGTTGCGCGAGGCTGCGGTATGAATCGGCGCCGCGCCACGGCGGTCGGTGTGGTTCAGGTCGGCGCCGAACTCGATTGCCACCTTCGCCGATTCGAGGGCCTGCCGCTCGTCGGCGTCCGGATCGCGCAGCGAACTGTTGAAGACCCGCCCGCGGTTGTGCTGGCCCCGTACGGCGGCGAGCAACGGCGACTGGAAGCCGCCGGCGATGTGCGGTGGACCGACGCCACCGGCCCGCTCGAAGACCTCGGCCCACCGCTCGAGCGTCGTGAGCGACGGATCGGCCCCGGCGTCAGCCAGGACGCGCATGATCTCCGGTTCCTGGTAGTAGGCCGCGAGCCAGTACGGCGTGGCGCTCGCCAGTTGGGGGGCGAGATACCAGTCCTGCCCGGCGCGGCGCAGGGGGGTTCCCTTCTCGAGGCGCGTGTTGGGATCGGCGCCGGCGGCGGCCAAGGCACGCACGAGCGCCAGATCTCCCCGCAGGACGGCGGCGTGCAGCGGCGTGTAGCCGGCGTCGCCGGCGTTCGGATCGGCGCCCGCCCCGATCGCGAACAGCGCGAAGTCCGTATGACCGCTGTGGATCGCGATGGTCAGCGCGCTCGCGCCGGTCGGCGCGGTGTCGTCGATGTCAGCGCCGCCCGCAACGAGCAGCCGCGCCGCGTCGGCTTCGCCACGGCGCGCCGCGAAGAGGAGTGGCGTGTAACCGCCGCGGTTCCAGACGATGCCCTGGTCATACTGCGATGCATTCGTGCTGTCGTTGTGCATCAGGCGCGGACGGATCCGCGAACGCGCGGCAACGTCGGCGCCGTGCTCGAGAAGCACCTCGATCACCTCGTGATGGCCATGGGCGGCTGCCCACATCAGCGCGGTCTGATCCCGCGACGTCTCGGCTGCGTTGATGTCGGCGCCGCGCGCCAGCAGCAGACGAACCGCCTCCGCACTGGCGGTCCGCGCCGCGGTCATGACGGGTGTCTCGCCCTCCGGCAGCGCCACGTTCGGGTCGGCCCCGGCGTCGAGCAGCCGTTCGACCATCTGTGCGCTGCCGTTGTTCGCGGCGAGCCAGAGCGGAGTGGCGCCCAGCTCGTTCTCCGCGCTGACGTTTGCGCCGGCGTCGAGCAACAGCTCGGCGATCTGGAGGTCGTCGCGGTAGGCGGCCCAGTGGAGCGCGGTCGCGCCGTCCGCCTGCCCGGCGTTGACGTCCGCGCCGTCCGCGATCAGCGTCCGGACCGTGTCGGCGTCCTGCGCGCGCGCTGCCGCAATGATTGGCGCCTCGTCGACGTTCGCCGCCGCCGCCGGGCTCGTTGCGAGCAGTGCGAGCGCCAGCGTGGCCAGCACGGAAAGGGATGCCCGGCCGAGTCGGGCCGTCATCCCGCGGGTTTCGTTCTTCCGCATCGCTGTCAGTCTCCTGGTTCCGGTCGGGACCAGCCGCCGCAGACTTGGGGCCTATCTTACCGCAACGGCCCGGTTTCACAAGGGTTCCTGCCGGTCCGGCGGTGCCACTCGCGACCGGTTGAGTCCGTCCTCGGGGACACGTTATAGTGACCCTGGTTCGGTGCCGCCGGTGGGGCGGCGCCAGGAACGCGTGGACACTACGCCCATGACTCGATGGACCAGGTTCGCCGCCGGTATCGTGACCGCTCTGGCGCTGGGAACCGTTCCCGCTGCGGCGCAGGATCATCCGACCTACAACGGCGAAGTGGGGCAGATCCTGTTCGATAACTGCGCCAGCTGTCACCGGCCGAACCAGGTGGCGCCGATGTCGCTACTTTCATACGCCGACTCCCGCCCGTGGGCACGCGCGATCAAGGCGAAGGTGGAATCGCGCGAGATGCCTCCGTGGTTCGCCGACCCGCGCTTCGGGACGTTCGCGAACGACACCAGCCTGAGCGACGATGAGATCGCCACAATCGTTGCCTGGGTGGATGCGGGCGCGCCGGAAGGCGACGGCCTGTCGCCCGAAGCTCCACGCTTCTCGGAAGCGGGCTGGAGCCATCCGGAAGGACTCGAGCCTGACTACGTGATCGAGTTCCCCATCGCCTGGCACATCGACCCGGACGGCGAAACGCCCAATTTCAATCTCTACACGCCGCTGCCGTTCGACAGCGTGATGCAGGTGGCGGCGACGCAGGTACGGCCGGGCAACTACGCGGCGACGCACCACATCACCACCGGCCTGGTGAACCTGCCGCCCGGCACGAAGCTGGGAAGCGGACCCGCTTGGGCGGGCGGCCCGATGGTCGACTACGTGCCGGTGCCCGACCCGGATGCCGACCCGGAGGAGGTGGCCGCCGCGCGGGAGGCGCGTCAGGCGCAGCAGCAGGCGGGCGGGGCACGCAATGGCCGGAATGACCCCGACGCGGAGGAGCGGCGCCGCGCGCGAGCCGGCTTCGGGCCCTACATTCCGGGTGTCGGCGCCGACCTGGTGAAGCCGGGTCAGAAACGCGAAGTTCGCGGCGACCTGTTCAACACCATCATCTGGAATCTTCACTACCAGGCGACCGGCAAGCCGGAGACAGCGCGTCCCGCGATCGGCGCCTGGCTGGCGGCGAACGACGCCAGGAACTTCGAGCGGACGCTGTCTTTGCGCGAGTACACATCCGAGAACGAACAACTGATCGCGCCGCCTCCCGCCACGCCGGAAGAGCGTCGCGCCGCCTCCGCGTCGCGCCAGGTGGGCCAGGGACTGAACCCGCTGCTCGGCGCGATTCCACCGAACGCGGCGAACTGGACCGTGACCGGCATCGGTGCGTTCCAGAACGACGCGCTGATCCAGAGCCTGTTCCTCCACATGCACGTGCGGGGCAAGGATGTCACCTACGTGCTGACCCGTCCTGACGGTGAGGAGGAGGTCCTGCTGCGGGTCCCGAACTACAGCTTCGACTGGCAGTTCGAGTACGACCTGGTCGAGCCGATCCGTGCGCCGGCCGGGAGCACCGTGAAGGCGATTGCGCGGTACGACAACTCGCGCTCGAATCGGCTGAACCCGGCGCCGCACAAGGAGGTGTACTGGTCGGAGCAGAGCTGGGACGACATGTTCCTGGCGAACGTCAAGTACGCCCTCGAGGACGGAGAACCCACCAGCGAGGAATAGATGCTCCATGGGCTCACGACGCCCTCGCTGCATCGCGCGGGCGCGCTGCTCGTGGCGATGTTTCTCGCGTCGACCGTCGCCTCTTCGGTCGCGTCGGCGCAGCGGCGCGCCGCCGCGCGCGGTCAGGGCCCTGCGGTCGAGATTGTCCACACCGTAGGTTGCGCCGAGCGGCGCGGTAGCGACACCGACTGGTGGCTCGTGCGTGCCGCTGAACCGGAGACGACCCAGGCGGGCGTCTTCAATGTCCCCGAGGTGGACGCTGCGAAGGAGCGTCCATTGGGCGACCACGAATTCCAGCTAGTCGGTGTGCCCGAGTTCGTCGGCGCCGAGGCGCTACTGCGCACGGCGGATCGCGCGTCCTTCACCAGTCCCGATCAGGTGAACGCCACCGGCGAGTTGCGCGATGGCCGGACCGTCCTGGTGAAGGCGCTTCTGATCGAAGCCGAACCGGCGCCGCGACTCAACCTGCTTGCCGTCGTTGGTCTGGCTGACACCTGCGCAGCGGAGTAACGGGAGGAGAGGGAACTTGATTGGACGCATGTTGACGGCGGGGCTCGTCATCGCGCTGGCCGTAACGGTCGTGCCGCCGGCCGAGGGGCAGACGCCGGAGCAGATCGAGGCGGAACCAATCGTCAAGTTGCAGGCGGGCGAGACGCCGGTCGAGGGTCAGTGTCTCACGCAGCAGGAACTGGACCTGGCCGACGCACTCAACACGCTTCGGCGGCCGACGGTCGGCGTCGAACAGGATGGCGACGACCCGCTCCCGTTCGATCCGCACTACCTGGTGGGTGAGTGGACCATCGAAGGGGTGCTGCCGGACTCGCCACTCGCGCCCGCCGGTGACTTCGTCGGAACCGAGACGGTGGAACACGTCGGTGGTTGCACCTACCGCTCGACCATCGAAGCGACGATCGCGGATCAGCAGGTCACGATCGAGACCCTGACGGTGTATGACCGGCGGGCAGCCTACATGGTGCGCGTCGAGGACGACAGCCGCGGCTTTCGACTCGTGAAGGTGGGCCGGGTGGGGGGCGATCCCGGCGGCTACTTCTCGCACCACTGGGAGGCTCCCGCCGTTTCGCGCGGCAGCGACGAGGTGCGGCTCGCCGGACGCACCTACATGACCTCTCCGTTCGCGTACCAGGTCCGGATGCGGATCTCGGTCGATGAGGATCCGTTCGTCAACTTCGGCGCCGTTTGGTGGGAACGCGTGGACGAAGGATCCGGACCGTAGCGGCGTGGCGGACCGGTGACAGCGCCGGAATCGCAAGATGTCGGTCGCGTAATTCGTTTGACAACCGCCCGAAACAGGGGAAAAATAGCGGATCCGGGTGCCGTGTGCACCCACGGGTTCCGTGCTGTCGGCGATGCAGCCAGCGGGGTGCGGGACACCACCATGATTAAGGGAGTGCGCGTGCGCAAAGGCCTGTTTGCGGCGGTCGGCGCGGCCGGATTTCTGCTGGGGATCGTGGCGCTCGCCGAAGCGCCCGCCGCCCAGACCCAGGCGTCTGACCCGCAAGCGGCGAACATCTCGCCGCAGCGGGCGCTTCTCGACCAGTACTGCGTCACCTGCCACAACGAGCCGATCGTCAATGGGACCGCGGGCTCCGGCCGGCAGGTCGATCAGTTGCGCCTGCTCGGCCTGACCCTGGATTCCGCCGACATCGACAACGTCGCCGCCGATCCTGAATTGTGGGAGAGGGTGGTCCGGAAGCTGCGCGTCGGCGCGATGCCGCCGCAACCACGCCCGCGCCCGGACAAGGAGGCCTACGACGGCTTCCGCCGATGGCTGGAGGACGAACTCGACCGCGCGGCGGCCGCGCGGCCCAACCCGGGGCGAACCGCGGCGTTCCACCGCCTGAACCAGGCGGAGTATCACAACGTCATCCGCGACCTCCTCGACCTCGACGTGGAAGTCGCATCACTCATCCCGCCCGACTCGCCCGATCAGCATGGCTTCGACAACATCGCAACGTCGCTTTCGCTCTCGCCGGCCCTGCTCGAGCGATACGTTTCCGCGTCGCGGAAGATCAGCCGCCTCGCGATAGGCGAGGCGCCCCCCGGCGGTGCGGTGATCGATACGTACGACCTTCCGCTCAACCTTATTCAGACGGATCAGCAGAGCGAGGAATTACCGTTCGGCTCGCGCGGCGGCGCCGCCATCCGGTACCACTTCCCGGTCGACGGCGAGTATCGGATCAAGCTGCGGTTACAGACCAACTACGTCGGCTACGTCCGTGGCATCGATGACGCGCATGAGGTGGAGATCCGCCTCGACGGTGAGCGGATCAGCCACTTCACCTTTGGCGGCGAGGCGCCGGGGACGCCGGCGCCGATCAGCTTCGCCGGCAACGTGCGCGGCACCGACGACTGGGAGAACTACACGCTGCACGCCGACGACGGGCTGGAGGTGACGCTGTTCGTCCCGGCCGGTCCGCACACGATTGGCGTGTCGTTCCCGCGCGAGACGTGGGAAGAGGAAGGTGTCCTGCAGCCGCGCCAGACCGGCTTCGCGCTTGCGATCAACGAGATGCCGGACACCAATCCGCGTCTCGGCAGCGTCCAGATAGACGGCCCGCTCCGTGTCGACGGTCCGGGCGATACGCCGACCCGCCGCCGCATCTTCACCTGCCGCCCCGAGCCGGATGCGACCGACGCGGAAGCGCGCGGCTGCGCCCGGGAGATCCTGACAGCGCTCGCCCGCCGTGCCTACCGGCGGCCGGTCGAGGAGCCTGACATCGCGACGCTGCTCGAGTTCTACGACGACGGTTTCGCCGAAGGTGGCTTCGAGGAAGGGGTGCAGTTCGGGATCGAGCGGCTGCTTGCGGATCCCGACTTCCTGTTCCGCGTCGTGCGCGATCCGGTCGACGCCGCGCCGAACGCCAACTATCCGATCTCGGATGTCGCCCTGGCATCACGGCTGTCGTTCTTCCTCTGGAGCAGCATCCCGGACGACGAACTGCTTGACGCCGTGGAGCAGGGAACGCTGAGCGATCCGGACGTGCTCGAGCAGCAGGTCCGCAGGATGATGGCCGATCCCCGATCGCAGGCGATGGTCGACAACTTCGCCGGACAGTGGCTCTACGTACGGAACATGCGGGGGATCAGTCCCGATCCGAACGTCTTCCCGCAGTTCGACGAGAACCTGCGCGAGGCGTTCGAGACGGAGACCGAACTGTTCATCGGGAATCAGTTGCGCGATGACCAGAGCCTGCTGGAGTTGCTGTCGGCGGACTACACCTACGTCAATGAACGGCTTGCCGAGCACTACGGCATCCCGAACGTCTACGGCAACCGGTTCCGCCGCGTCGAGCTCGATGGCGTGCAGCGGGGTGGCCTCCTGGGGCACGGCAGCGTGATGACGGTGACGTCTTACCCCAACCGGACTTCTCCGGTGCTGCGTGGTAAGTGGGTGCTCGAGAACATGTTGGGCGCGCCGCCGCCCGAGCCGCCGCCGGACATTCCGGCCCTCGAGGAGAAATCGGCGGACGGCAAACCACGGTCGCTTCGGGAGGCGATGGTGGAGCACCGCGAGAACCCGTCCTGCTCGGTTTGCCACGCGCCGATGGATCCGATCGGCTTCGCGTTGCAGAACTACGACGCGATCGGCGGGTGGCGCGATACGAACGAGGGCGGCACCACCGTCGATGCATCCGGCGTCCTGCCGGACGGAGCCGCGTTCGCCGGCCGGGAGGGGCTGCGCGACCTGTTGCTCGACCGGCCGGAGGACTTCGTCGGGACCGTTACCGAGAAACTGCTGATGTATGCCCTGGGACGCGGCGTGGAGTACTACGACGCCCCGGTGGTGCGGCAAATCGTGCGTGACGCGGCTAGCGAGAACTACCGTTGGTCATCTATCATTCTGGGCATCGTCCGGAGCGACCCGTTCCAGATGCGGAGGTCAGACTCATGATCGTCACCGGGAAATCCATTCCGCGGCGGACTGTTTTGCGGGGCATCGGCGCGTCGTTGGCCCTCCCGTTCCTCGACAGCATGGCGCCGGCGTTTGCAGCCATTCGCACATCGGCTGCCAATCCGGTCCGGCGGTTCGGTGTCGTCTACGTCCCGAACGGGATGGCGATGCGGCACTTCACGCCAGCGACAGAGGGTGCGGGCTTCGAGGTCTCACGCATTCTGGCGCCGATCGGGCAGTTCGCCGATCAGATGCACGTTCTGACCGGCCTGAACGCAGTGCCGAGCAACGCCGGCGTCCATGCCAGCGCAGCGACCCGCTTCCTGACCGGCGTGACGCCGGCGCGGACCGAGTCGGACCTGCAGGCGGGGGTCTCGGTCGATCAGCTGATCGCGCGGAGCTTCGAGAAGCACACGCAGCTCGCTTCGCTCGAGCTGGCCCTCGACAGCCGCGACGTCTCCGGTTCGTGCGACGTCGGCTTCAGCTGCACCTACACGAACACGATCGCATGGCGTAGCGAGACGACGCCGCTGTCGGGCGAGAACAACCCGCGCGCCGTCTTCGAGCGGCTGTTCGGCGACTCCGGGACGACCGACGCGTCGGTCAGGATGGCCCGCATCCGGAAGGATCGGAGCATCCTCGATTCGGTCACCAACAAGATCGATGCGCTGCAGCAGGGCCTCGGGCCCAACGACCGGATCCGCGTGGACGAGTACCTGGACGCGGTGCGCGATATCGAGCGTCGCATCCAGAAGGCGGAGGAGCAGAGCGACCGCGAGTTGCCCGAAGTGGATCAGCCGGCTGGCGTGCCGGCCACTTACGAGGAGCACGCGAAGTTGATGTTCGATCTGATGCTCCTCGCGTACCAGACCGACCTGACGCGGGTCAGCACCTACATGCTCGCTCGCGAGATCAGCGGCCGCACCTACCCCGAGATCGGGGTGGCCGACTCGCACCACCCGACATCGCACCACCGGAACGACCCGACCCTCTACGAGAAGATCGCCAAGATCAACGAGTTCCACATCGGACTCTTTGGCTACTTCCTCGAGAAGGCGCGGGCCACGCCGGATGGCGACGGCAGCCTGCTCGACCACATGATGCTGCTCTACGGCGCCGGGATGTCGGACAGCAACGCCCACGACAACAAGGGACTGCCGATGGTCCTCGTCGGCGGCGGGTCGGGAACGCTCAAGTCGGGCGGCCGTCATCTCGTCTACGAGGACAAGACGCCCGCGACCAACCTGCACCTCACCATCCTGGACAAGATGGGGGTGCCGGTCGACAAGATCGCCGACAGCACCGGGCCGCTCGATCTGCTCCCCGTGAGCTAAAGCCGCGCGGTTCCCCGTGCGAGTGCGGCCGTAAGGGCGCGCCTTGTGAAGACGCCTACCATCGCGCGCCGGTAGTCGGCGCTGGCGTGGATATCCTTGTTCAGGTCCGCGAGCCCCGCACCGGCTTCTACGGATGCAGCGGCAATCGTTTCGCCCGTAGCTGGCTGGCCCGCGAGGGCTCCCTCGACGTCGGCCAGCCGCGACGGCGATCCGGCGGCCCCGGTTACCGCCACCCGGGCTGACCCGATCGCGCCGTCCCGCACCTCCATCGCCGCCGCGACACCGACGATGGCGAATCGCGATGCGCGCTGATGCAGCTTGGCGTACGCCGCTGTCCGCACTGGCACGAAGGTGACTGCCACCAGGATTTCGTCCGGCGCCAGGTCTACGGTGAAGATCCCCTGGAAGAAGGCATCCGCCTGCACTTCCCGCGTACCGTTCGGCCCGACGATCCGTAGCGACGCGTCGAGCGCCAGCATCGTCGCCGGATAGTCGGCGGCCGGGTCGGCATGCGACACGCTGCCGCCGATCGTCCCCCGGTTGCGTACCTGCGGGTCGCCGATCGTCGCGGCCGTCTCCGCCATCGCCGGGCAGTGTTCCTGCAGCAGCGGCGATGTCGCCACGTCATGGTGCGTCGTTCCGGCGCCGATCTCGATCCGGCCGCCGTTTGTTTCGCGCACGCCCGCGAAGTCCGGAATGTGCGCAATGTCTATCAGCACCGCGGGCTGGCTCAGCCGCAGCTTCATCAGCGGCACGAGGCTGTGGCCACCGGCGATCAGTTTGCCCGCGCTGCCTGCTGCCTGCAGCTTCGCGATCGCGTCGTCAACGGACGTCGCCCGCTCGTACTCGAACGCCGCCGGGATCACGACCCACCTCCGGTGCCGCCGCCGCTGCCACCGTCGGCGCCCTGGACGATCCGCCAGAGTTTCTCCGGCCGCAGCATCATGTCGACATGCCGCACACCGTAGGGGCTGAGCGCATCCACCGCGGCGTTGACGACGCACGGTGTCGATCCGATCGTTCCGGCTTCGCCCACCCCCTTCGCGCCGAACGGGTTGCAGGGGGTCGGCGTAACCGTGTTCGACAGTTCGAACCGCGGAAAGTCGCTTGCCCGTGGCAGCGCGTAGTCCATCAGCGACCCGGTGACCGGCTGGCCGTCATCGCCGTAGACCACTTCTTCGATCATCGCCTGGCCGATCCCCTGCGCCAGCCCGCCATGGATTTGGCCTTCGACGATTAGCGGGTTGATCAGGTGCCCCGCATCGTCCACGGCGACCATCCGGAGCAGTCGCGGTTCGCCGGTGTCACGGTCGATCTCGAGCAGCGCGATGTGGCAACCGAACGGGTAGGTATTGTTCTCCGGTTCGAAGAAAGCCTCGTCGCTCAG
Organism: Vicinamibacterales bacterium; assembly: GCA_965246995.1. Lineage (GTDB taxonomy): Bacteria > Acidobacteriota > Vicinamibacteria > Vicinamibacterales > UBA8438 > VXRJ01. The sequence continues at coordinate 4,391,568 of OZ252008.1, read as the reverse complement.
TCCCGGGTCGAGCCCCGGGGGCCGCTTCGCGGGCCGGTAGGCGTAGGTGGCCACCTCGGCGAAAGACTTCGCCGATGCCGGTGAGCCCGCAACGGCGATCTGGCCGTTCTCGAACGTCAGGTCCGCCTCGTGCGCCTCGAGCAGCAGCGCCGCGAACTTGGCCATCTTCGTCTTCACCTTCGCGCCCGCCAGATGGAGCGCGGTGCCGCCCACCGCCTGCGAGCGGCTGCCGAACGTGCCGACGCCCTGCTTGACGACGCTCGTGTCGCCATGGTGGATCGTGATGTGGTCCATCGGAACACCGAACTGATCGGCCAGCATCTGTGCGAACGTCGTCTCGTTCCCCTGCCCATGGGGAGAGGCGCCGGTCGTGGCGCTGACGCGGCCGTCCCGCTCCACCGTCACCTGCGCGTGTTCCCAGCCGCCCGACCAGACCGAGCGTGAGGGACCGATGCCGCAGGACTCGACGTACATCGACAGACCCAGGCCGACAATCCGGCCCTCGGCGCGCGCCGCGTCCCGTTCGGCCTTGAGATCGCTCCAGCCTGCGACTTCGAGGGCATGGTCGAGTGTCCCGGCGTAGTTGCCCGAGTCGTACACGGCGCCCGTCTCCGTCCGGAACGGGAACCGATCCGGCGGTATGAAGTTCCGGCGTCGCATCTCGGCCGGGTCCATACGCAGTTCGCGCGCCAGCATGTCCATCGCTCGCTCGACGTAGTAGATCCCCTCCGGCCGCCCGGCGCCGCGGTAGGCGTCGGTCGGCGTCTTGTTCGTGAAGACCTCCGTCAGCTCGGCGCGGATCGCCGGGAAGGCGTAGACGCTGCTCGCCATCAACATCGTCAGCGTCGGGATGCCGGCCGTCAGAAGCGTGTTGTAGGCGCCAATGTCGGCGATGATCCGCATCTTCAGTGCGAGGACGCGGCCCTCTTTCGTCGCCGCGAGGTCGACGTAGGCGATCGAGCCGCGGCCGTGGATCGTCGCCAGGAATGCCTCGGAACGGTCCTCGATCCACTTGAGCGGCAGGCCAAGCCGTTTCGACAGCGCCGCCGCGACGTAATCCTCGCCGTAGATGTTGATCTTGGAACCGAACCCGCCTCCCACTTCCGGCGCAATGGCGCGGACACGGTCCTGTCCGAGGCCGACCGTCTCGGCAATGAACGTCCGGAGGATGTGCGGGTTCTGGGTCGACGACCAGATGGTCATCGCATCCCGGCCCGGCTCGTACCAGGCGACCACGCCGCGCGTCTCGATCGACGACGGCGCCAGGCGGTGGTTCACCATTCGCTGCGAAATGGTGACGTCCGCTTCGGCGAACGCCTTTTCGATAGCGCTGTCGTCCACCGTGCCCCTGCGGACGCCGGTCCCGACGGGCATCGGCCCGACGCAGACGTTGTTGGGGAAATCGGAATGCAACACCGCCGGCTCTCCGGTCATTGCCTGTTCCGGATCGACCACCGGCGCGAGCGGTTCGTAGTCGACGCTGATCGCGTCGGCCGCGTCGCGGGCGACATAGCGGTCGGACGCTACGACTACCGCAACCGGTTCGCCGACGTAGCGAACGACGTCCACGGCGACCGCGCGGTGCTCGGGCGACGGGAACGGTGTCGCCACCCGCATCGGCGGGAGGAACCGGGCGATCTCCGCGCCGGTGAAGACCGCTTCGACCCCATCCATCGCCGCCGCGGCGCTCGTGTCGATGGAGCGGATCCGGCCGTGCGGGATATCGCTCCGCTTGAAAGCGAGATGCTGCAGGCCGGCGATCTTCACGTCGTCGACGTAGATGCCGCGCCCCTGAATGAGGCGGGGATCCTCGCGCCGCTTGACTCTTTCCCCGACCAGCTTCGGCAGAACCGGAAATGCCATTGCTACTTCGACTTGCCGTGCGCCGCCGCGTACTGCACCGCGTTGACGATGTGCTGATAGCCGGTGCAGCGGCAGAGGTTGCCGTCCAGTCCGTCGCGGATCTCCTGCTCGGTCGGCGACGGATTGTCGGCCAGCAGATTGACCGCGGACAGGATCATCCCGGGCGTGCAGTAACCGCACTGCAGGCCATGTTCCTCCCAGAACCCTTCCTGCAGCGGGTGGAGTTGCCCGTCCGGCGCGAGTCCTTCGATCGTCGTCACCTCCGAGCCATCCGTCTGTACCGCAAAGAGGGTGCATGACTTCGCGCTCCGCCCGTCCACCAGTACGGTGCAGGCCCCGCACTGACTGGTGTCGCATCCCACGTGCGTCCCCGTCAGATTGAGGTTCTCCCGCAGAAAGTGCACCAGCAGCAGCCGCGGTTCCACCTCGGCTGTCCGACGTTTCCCGTTAACCGTGATCGCAACGCGCGCCATCGATCTCCTCTGAATCCGACTTGCCCGTCATCCCCGCGACGGCGGGGTGCTTGGCGATTCTATCCCGTGGTGCTGCGTCGCTCGGCTGACCGCGTGGATCCCGCCCCTGCGTTCGCACGCGTCAGAGTGCGTAACACAGGACGTACAGGACGACGCCGGTGATGCAACTGAGCAACAGACCAACGAACGTGAGCTTCCCCCAGAACCGATGCTTCCTGCTGAAGCGTCCCCCGGCAGCACGCGGGAGAAGCGGGGCCAGGAGACGCCCGCCAGGACGGACCAGCCAATGAACGTCGGGATCGCGACCCCGAGATGCACGTAGAAGAGCCCAACGAGCAGCGGTGTTTGGTAGTAGGCGCTCTCGGAGTAGGCTGCCATCGCCCCGCCGAAGCGAATGCTGCCTTCGAGCAGCAGGACGGCAACGAGCCCCGCCGCGAGCAGGCCCGCCTGGAAGTTGCGGTGTGCCCGGTGGCGGCGCCGCGCCGCGAGTCGCAACGCATGGGACATCAGGAACGGGGCGGCGACGAAGAACACGAGGGTGAGGTCGATGAGGGCGTCCGCGCGCGTTCCGAGAAAACCCGTTGGCATGTGACACCCTTCCGCAAGTCGACCGGGGTCCGATTAGCCTACCAGTGCCGGAGATCAACGTCCGCCGCCACGGCATTACGATTGCACCAGGAAGGACTGACCATGGATGCCAAGACGACGATAGACCTCGGTGACCGCTCCCTCTTCCGCGAGCAGTGCTACGTGAACGGCGGCTGGATCGACGCGCGGAGCGGTAACGCCATCGAGGTCGACAATCCGGCGACGGGCGAAACCATCGGCACCGTCCCTGCCTTCGGCCGGGAGGAGACCCGGGCCGCGATCGAGGCCGCCGACGCGGCGTGGCGCGGATGGCGCTCCCGCCCCGCGAAGGAGCGAGCGGGACTGATGCGCCGGTGGTTCGAGCTGATGATGGCGTATCAGGACGACCTCGCGGTGCTGATGACGAGCGAGCAGGGCAAGCCGCTGGCCGAATCGCGCGGCGAGATCGCCTACGCAGCATCGTTCGTCGAGTGGTTTGCGGAGGAGGCGAAACGCGTCTACGGCGACGTCATCAATCATCCCCAGGCCGGGAAGCGGATCGTGGTGCTGAAGCAGCCGATCGGGGTCGTCGCCTCGATCACGCCCTGGAACTTCCCGGCCGCGATGATCACCCGCAAGTGCGCCCCCTCGCTCGCAGCAGGCTGCCCGGTCGTCATTCGCCCGGCTTCGCAGACGCCCTTCTCGGCCCTCGCGCTTGCGGAACTGGCCGACCGGGCGGGGATCCCGCCGGGCGTGGTCAACGTCATCACCGGGCCGTCAGGTCCCATGGGGGCTGAGCTCACCTCCAATCCGACCGTCCGCAAGCTGTCGTTCACCGGGTCCACGGAGGTCGGCAAGCTGCTGATGTCGCAGTGCGCGTCGACGGTGAAGAAGGTCAGCCTCGAGCTCGGCGGCAACGCCCCGTTCATCGTCTTCGACGACGCGGACCTCGACGCGGCGGTGGCTGGGGCGATGGCGTCGAAGTACCGCAACGCGGGGCAGACCTGCGTCTGCGCCAACCGCGTGCTGGTGCAGGACGGGATCTACGATGCGTTCGCCGCGAAGATGGCTGCGGCGGTCGCCGGACTCGAGGTCGGCAACGGCCTGGAGGACGGAACGCAGCAGGGTCCCCTGATCGACATGCGCGCCGTCGCGAAGGTGGAGGAGCACATCGCGGACGCGGTCGGCAAGGGGGCGACGGTTGCCGTTGGTGGCGGGCGGCACGCTCTCGGCGGCAGCTTCTTCGAGCCGACCCTCCTGACCGGCGTCACCACCGCGATGGCGGTGGCGCGGGAGGAGACGTTCGGTCCGGTGGCGCCGCTGTTCCGTTTCTCGACCGAGGACGAGGCCATCCGCATGGCCAACGACACCGAATTCGGCCTCGCGGCCTATTTCTACAGCCGGGACATCGGCCGTGTCTGGCGGGTTTCAGAAGGTCTCGAGTACGGGATCGTGGGCGTCAACGAGGGGATCATCTCGAACGAGGTGGCGCCGTTCGGCGGCGTCAAGGAATCCGGGATCGGACGTGAAGGGTCGAAGTACGGCATGGATGATTTCGTCGAGATCAAGTACCTCTGCATGGGAGGGATCGACGCGTAGCAGGTCCGAGATCGGCCGTCGTTTGACGCAATATCATCACGTGATTATACTGGCTGCGAGTCGTCGCACGATAGGAGCGGCTAGTGGCCAAGGACAGACTCGGTCGTCCCGTGCAGGAGGAAGTGCTGGAAGCGGCGTTGCAACTGGCCGGAGAGGACTGGACGTTCTCGCTTCTGGATGTTGTTCGGACGCTGCCGCACCTGAACGAATCCTCCGTCCGCACTCACGTCGGCAGTCGGTGCTGCGTCGACGCGCCGTCCCACCACCAGCACCGTTGGGGCTACTTCCGCCGCGTCGGACGTGGCATCTACCGGATCGAACCCGAATTCCGGCGCCGTCCGTGGTCCCGCGAGAAGCCGAAGCCGGCCGCCATGTTGGTGCGCGAGAGTTCGCCCGCGTTCCTCGTTGAGGCCCCAGCGGTACCTTCCACGATTCATGCCGTCGTTACGGAGAGCGAGGAGTGGTACGTGGCGGAGTGTCTGGAGGTGGCGATCGTCACACAGGGCCGCACCCTGGACGAGTTGATGGTCGGTCTGCGCGAGGCTGTAGACCTGCACATGGAGGACGAGGACCCGGCTGCCTTGGGACTCTCGCCGCGGCCGCGACTGTCGATCACCTACGAGTTCGCTTTGTCCGGGCGTTGATGCCGCGCCTCCGACGCCTCACGGCGCGGGAGATCGTCCGTGTCCTGGAGGACGCAGGCTTTGAAGTTGACCGCACGCGGGGAAGTCACGCGACTCTTGTCCGGCTCTCGTCGACCGGCGACCGGCAGGTTGTCACCATTCCGATGCACCGCCAGCTCCCCCTCGGCACGGTGCACGCGATCTACCGACGCGTTAGCCGGCTTGTTCCCGAAGAGGAATTGAGAGCGGCGTTCTTCACCGACTGACGCCATTACGGTGCCGATTTCGCTCGGTCCGTCACAGCCGTGCTGTCCCGTGGCATCATGCACGAAATGTGGTGTGACGACGCGGCGGGCTTGCGGCGGACGGTGCCGGATGGGCTTGCGGTGGATTGATGCCGCCGCGCCAGCTGCGATCCTCGCGATCTGCCTGCTGACAGAGCCGGGGACGGTGCCGTTCGCAGCGGCCGGGCAGCCCGACGGTCCGGGCCTGGGTTGTCCCGCACTGGATCCGCGCGGCGCGGGGGCTGACCCGGACCTGTACTGCATCGAGCTGATCCACGCGCCCGACTTCCCCGGCGCCTCGGGCTACGTCGAGCTGACGGCGTCACCCTCGCCGTTCGGCGCCGCCGTCACCGTGGACGGCCACCACCGGTTCGACTTCAACATCCACCTCGACGGCTTGCCCGACCCGGCGGGACTCGGCGACTACAGCGGCTACGTGGCCTGGGCCACAACGCCGTGGCTGCGGCCCATACTGAACCTGGGGCCGGTTGCGAACGGCCGCACGGCAATCGGGCCAGTAGACCTCGACAAGTTTCTGGTGCTCGTCACCGCCGAGTCTGACCTGGCTGCCTCCGCCTGGGAGGGGCGCATCGTCCTGCGCGGAACGTCCGCCGGCATGCGGATGGAGCCGGAGGATCTGCTGGCCCTGACCGGGATGGTCGGCGCCGCCACGCTGCCGCCGACCGCCCGCGGCTGGACGCGCCCACCGATGCACCCGTCGGTGGCGATGATGCCGGGCGTCAGCCGGCTCGCTCCGGCTGTCGATCCGTTCCTGCCGTCGGCAACAGGTCCGCTGCCCACGGCGCGCCCGCGCGAGATCGTCCGGCTGGGCGACGGTGGCACGCTCGATCTGGAGGCGGGACTCGTCGCGCGCACCATCAATGGCCGCACGTTCACGATGTACGGCTTCAACGGGCAATATCCCGGACCGCTGATACAGGTTCCGCAAGCGGCGACGATCACGGTGAACGTCACCAACCGGATCGACCTGCCGACCGCCGTCCACTGGCACGGCATCCGGCTCGAGAACCGCTTCGACGGCGTACCCGGGCTGACACAGGATCCCATCGCGCCGGGAGAGACGTTCCAGTACCGGATTCACTTCCCGGACGCGGGCCTCTACTGGTATCACCCGCATCACCGCGAGGATGTCCAACAGGACCTGGGGCTATACGGCTCCCTGCGGGTGGAGGCCGCCGACCCCGACTACTTCGGTCCGGCCAACCGTGAGGAGATGTTGATGCTGGACGATCTCCTCATCGACGAAACGGGCCTCGCGCCGTTCGGTCGCGACCGGGCCACACATGCGCTGATGGGCCGCTTCGGCAACCTGTTGCTCGTCAACGGCGAGCCGGACTACCACCTGGCCGTCGACCGCGGGGAGGTCGTCCGCTTCTTTCTGACCAACGTCTCGAACACCCGTACCTTCAACGTGTCGTTCGGCGACGCCGCGATCAAGCTGGTGGCATCCGACGTGGGGAAGTTCGAGCGGCAGACCCGGGTCGACAGCGTGGTCATCGCGCCGGCTGAGCGCTACATCGTCGAGGTCCACTTCGACACCCCGGGCGAGATCGCGTTTGTCAACCGGGTTCAGGGCATCGACCATGTTTATGGGAACTACTTCGCCGACGATGCGGCGCTCGGTACCGTCACGGTAGCCGACACACCGGCCACGCCGGATCACGGGACAAGCTTCCGGGAGCTCCGGAGCCATGCGGACGTCGCGGCCGACATCGAGCGCTACCGGGATGAGTTCGATCGTCCAGTCGACCACCGGCTCCTGCTGACGCTGGAGATCGGCGACCTGCCGGACCCGTTGGAACCGCTGCTGAACCTGGACCGGTCGTTCTTCAACCCCGTGGAGTGGAGCGGCACGATGCCGCGCATGAACTGGGTCACGACCGCCGACCGTGTCCGGTGGATTCTGCGCGACCTGGACACCGGCCTCGAGAACGACGCCATCGACTGGCGCTTCACCCGCGGCGACGTGGTCAGGATTCGGCTGCGCAACGATCGCGGGGCGGTGCACGCCATGCAGCACCCGGTCCATATCCATGGCCAGCGCTTCCTGGTGCTGAGCCGCGACGGCGTACCCAGCGACAACATGGTCTGGAAGGACACGACGCTGCTCCCGGTCGGGTCGACCGCCGACCTGCTTCTGGAGTTGTCCAATCCCGGACGCTGGATGCTACATTGCCACATCGCCGAGCATCTGGAATCAGGCATGAAGCTGGTCTTCGACGTCGCGGGCGGCCCGCCGCCGGGAGGGCGCTAACCGTCGGGAGGGGCCGTCCACAGCACGGCCGGGAGGAATTCACCATGCGGCTCCTCATTGCCACGCTCGTAGTTCTCGCCGCGGCACTCCCGTGCGCGGCGCAGCCGGCCGACGCACTTTCCGATGCCGTGCGGCAGTTCGTCGAGGTCGACGAGCCGACGGTAGCGCTGACCGGCGTGCAGGTGGTGGACGGGACCGGCGGGCCCGTCGTCAGCGGACAGACCATCCTGATTCAGGACGGCCGCATCGCCGCGGTCGGCTCCGACGCCGAGGTCGACGTCCCGGACGGCGCGCGTCTCCTTGCCCTCGACGGGCACACGGTGGTGCCCGGCTTCGTCGGTCTGCACGACCACACCTTCTACATGACCAGCACCCGCCGGGTGCAGCTGAACTTCAGCGCGCCGCGCCTGTACCTGGCCAGTGGAGTGACCACCATCCGCACCACCGGCGCCTTCTCGCCCTACAGCGAGCTGAATCTCAAGCGGTCGATCCAGGACGGGCGCGAAATCGGTCCGCGGATGTTCATCACCGGTCCCTATCTGTCCGGCGCCGGCGCCATGTCGCAGATGTTCCAGGTCGGGACCCCGGAGGACGCACGCCGTGTTGTCGCCTACTGGGCCGCCGAGGGGGTTGACTGGTTCAAGGCCTACACCCGAATAGGTGACGAGGAACTGGCCGCGGCGGTTGACGAGGCGCATCGGCTCGGCGTCAAGGTCACCGGCCACCTCTGCTCGATCTCGTTCCAGGAGGCGGTGGCTCTCGGCATCGACAACATCGAGCACGGCTTCTTCACCAACAGCGACTACGTGGCGGGCAAGGAGCCCGGCATCTGCCCCCCGGGTGTGCAGCGGAGCCTGCTGGAGGTCGACCTCGAGGGCGAAGAGGTGGCGGCCACGATCCGCGCGATGGTCGAGCAGGGTGTCGCCATGACCTCGACGCTTCCCGTCTACGAGCTCGCCGTTCCCAACCGTCCGCCGCTTGAACAGCGGGTGCTCGACATGCTCGCCCCGGGCGCGCGCGACGAGTACCTGCAGTCGCGCGCCGACGTCGCCTCGCGCGACGACGCGCCGATGGCCACGCTGTTTCCGAAGGCGCAGGCGTTCGAGCGGATGTTCGTCGAAGCGGGCGGACTGCTCGCGGCCGGGGTCGACCCGACCGGGATGGGTGGGGCGCTGCCGGGCTACGGCGATCAGCGCAATTACGAGCTGCTGCTGGAGTCCGGGTTCAGCCCGGAGCAGGTCATTCAGATCATGTCGCTGAACGGCGCTCGCGTGCTGGGCGAGGACGACCAGTTCGGCTCGATCGAGGTGGGCAAGCTGGCCGATCTGGTCGTCATAGATGGCGATCCGGTGCGGCGGGAGGCGGAAATCCGCAACGTGACCCTGGTCTTCAAGGAAGGGGTCGGCTACGACGCGACGGCGCTGGCGGAATCGGTGAAGGGGCTCGTCGGACTGCGGTGATGCCGTCCTCTTGACGGGCGACGAGACGGTTCCGGTATTGGCTACGCCCGTGTGACAGAGATCGTGGCGCCGTCGGCGGCCCGAGCGAGAACGGTCGCGTCGCCGACGATCTGGCCGATGACGTTGACGGGACTGGCGGGGCGGATCTCGTTGCCCTGGCTCGTCGGTGTTGGACCCCAGAAGAGGCAGAGGGCATGGCCGGGAGGCCAGTACGCCACCGCTCCCTTGTCCACCGTTGCCTGTGCGTCGTCCGCCTCCTCGGCATGGACCGGGATGCCGAAGTAGATCTCATCGCCCCAGGTCTGGACGCGGCTGGTGATCGGCAGCGCGTTCCAGAACGCGTCGGCCGTCGCCGAACCGTTGAACGTCGCCTGGACGGTGACGTCACCGGCGGTGATTCGGACTCGCCGTTGGTCACTCGATGATGAGGTCACGAATCGGAGCGTACATCATGCGGACAGCGATCACGCTGGACGATTCAATTGCTGGGGCAACTCAAACGGCGTGTGCCGGAGTCCGGTGCGTCGGTTATGACGCTTGGCGCTTCTAGTCCCGCCGACACCGTCTCATCACTTGGCCAACTGCCTGACTGATCAGGTTAACGCCGGGAGGGGGGTGATTCTGGCCCTCCGAAGAAACACAAGCGGCCGGCCGTATGAGCTCTCGGTGAGCGATTCCAGGTTGTTGTGTTCGATGTCTTCAAGCCCGCCCAGCTTGCTCGTCCAATTGCCCGAAGCCAACAATCGAGGTCTTTGTTTACCGGGGTGATTCGACGAGCGCGGACGTAGGTGCCGAGTTCTTCCTCAACAGCCACGCGGAGGCATACTGACAGCGGCGCTGTTCTACTGACGTGGTTTCGGATCGGAAGGACCGCGCGTTGATCTACGGGGGCGACCGTTGGAGCGTGTCGGGAACGACGGGGCTGGAAGAGCGAAGCATCGTGATGATCAGAGGGGCGAGGTCGAGTTGACGCTGGTAGGCGGTGCGCACGACGCTGGCAAGCACCTGCTGGGTGTCGGCGCCGTGGCGGGTACGATTACCGCCACAGACTTTGCGGGTGACCACCGCGGGTCGGATGGCCTGTTCGGCGCGCCAGTTGGTGGCGTCGATCGACGGGTCCCACAGGAAGGCGAACGTCGCGGCGAATTCGCGGTCCAGATGGGCGGCGAAGCGGTCGGCGGCGTCCAGCGTCGGAGATTTGTCGATCAGCCGACCGAGTTGGGCGAGCAGTCGGCCGCGAGCGGTTGCCAGGCCGTGGTCGCTCAGAAGCCCGGCGTCGCGGCGGTCGCGCAGCTTGAGAGCGGCCTGCAGGACGGCTTGCACCCGGGCGGCCCACGGGCTGCGCGGATGATCGGTTCGGAGTTGCCGCGCTCGCCGGATCAAGTGAGCCAGACACGACTGGTGCAGCGCGTGGGTGAAGCGGCGATACGGCGCCCACCCGTCGCGCACGAGCACGCCGGCGAAGTCGGTTCCCAGGACCGTTGCCGCGTCGTCGAACCCGCGGCCGGAGCGAATCGCGTAGACCGTCGTCTGGGGCGTGGCGAAGGCCCACAGCCAGTGGCGCATGGCGCCGACGCGCCAGCCGGTTTCATCCGGCGTGACCACGGGAGATTCCCGCACCTGCTGGCACAGTGCGGTGTAGGTCGGCGCGGCTTGGCGAGCCGTGCGATGCAGCACCTGCGCGAGGCCTCCCGGTGTGACGGTCAGGCCGAACTGGGTCCGGAGCAGGTGCGCGACCTTCGCCAGCGGCACACCCAGGTGCGTGTGCAGCCGCACGACCAGCGCGACGACTTCGGGACCGAGTTGCACGCTGGCCGCTCCCAGCGCGTCGGAGGTTTGCAGCCGGTGGCGGCCCTGGACGCGACGCCGACACTGCGAGCAGTGGCCGACCTCGATGTCGAAGCGCCGCACGATGGGGCGCACCACCGGGAGATCTTCCTGATATTGCGTCGCCACCCGGGATAGCTCGACGGCGCCGCCGCAGTCCGGACACGCGGCAGCCACCGGCGCTCGGCAGGTCTCGTCAACCTGCGGCGGACGCGGGCGGCACGCCTGCCGGCCGTAGTGCGCACCTGCGCGCCGGCCGGGTCGTCCGCCGCGACCTTGGGGCCGGTCCTTGGCGAAGGGAGCCGCCTGCCGGAATCCTGCCCGCCGCGCCGCGTCGAGTTGCTGCTTGAGGTGTTCACTGCGGCGCTTCCACCGATCCCGGTCACCCTCGACCCGCGTCAACTCCTCGCGCAGTCGTGCGATCTCTCGCTCTTGTTCCTCAATGCGGGAATCGCGGGGATCCTGTTCCGTCCGGGGACGTTGCCGTGGCACCCCACCGTTATGCCAGATCCCCTAGAAAAGTACAAGTCCAAAATGTTGGATCTCGCGCGTCACGAAACCACCCCGCTAAACAAATACCAATCGAGCCACATGTGTGAACTGACCGTCGTCTCCGTACACTGCAATCTTCTCGAAACCGGGCTCTGGATCGGGATTGTCGCAGGATTCAAACCCCAGTCCTTGGAACAACTCCACATATGCGTCGACTGAGCCGTCCTGGGGGACATCGTCTGGCCAGAATCCGTCAACATGATCCCACCAGCGGCTTGAGTCGCCAGCTGCCCACGCCACGCAGTTGTAGCCGGGATCTTGCGGACTGGTTATGCGGTGATTCCGAGCGTTCAGATTCGGGAACAACTCCCTGAGGTCGTCTATCATCCCGGTCTATCGAATAAGACCGCGATCCCTGCCCCAATCGATCCAGGCGTCTCGCATCGCGCCGAATCGCCCGACCTCCTCCGGACTTGCAGGGTCTTCTCCCGAGATGGACCGCAGGGCCCAGAACCAATGATCCGGTTGGTTCAGGAGTCGCTCCATGATCAACGGAAGTGCCTCTTGACCAAGTCCGATGATTCGCTGGTAGCTTGGGTGCATCACACGTTGCGACAGTACCGACAGGTGAACCGTCTGGGCCCTCCACTCGTCGGCATACTGGTCGAAACACCGTCGCAACTCCGCTCGGTGTCTTGCTCTTTCCGAAACGCGCGCCACAGAGGAGACGTACACGTTACCAGCGGCAATGGGGTCCACACGACGTTGGGTGCATGTTTGTGTAGTTGCGCGCGAGAATGTGGGCATCGTCGGTCGGCGGAAGCCAGCTGTTGGACACGTGGTCGCAGCGCTCGGGCATGTATGGAGTTGACATGGGGCTCCTCGTCAGTTGATCTCCTGAAGGTCAGCTGCTGCCGTTAGCGCGTGTAGTGACTCGGCCTTCACTTTCGCCCGTTCGATAAGTTCGCTGAGCTGATCGAGATCGTCGGTTCGTAGGGTTAAGAACAAGTCGCGCAATGTGCCTTGACTGCCGTGGTGATAAGTGATTCGGAGCATATGTGCCACAAGAACCGCCTTCGGTGACTGATGTACGTCTGAACCGAATATTGGCCGAAGGTCGGTGATGATACGAGCCCGACAATAGGTGTTCTCTTGATCTTGCTGCAGAGAACGTGTCTTCGCGTGCATCGCCATAGCTGAAGACTCAGTTAGGGCAGCCAGACGCTCTCGCAAACAGCGCTGCTCCGCCTCGCCGAGTCGAAAGTCGTTACCCTCGATCGCGCCCATCCCTTCAGCGATATCGTCCAGGAAGACCTCTGGTCGGACTTCCAGAATCTCCCTGGCGCTAGCGATCTGGCGAACCGCCGTGAGAATCCTCTTGACATCTTCGGCTGGGACCGAGGGAGCTTCCTTGATGACGTGCTGGAGGAGCTCGTCACCGCCAAGTTCCTCTGAGGCTGTGCGCAAGGCGTCCGCCAATGCGGTAGCCCGCTCGTCATCGAGCCGGGCGAGAAGGGCGAGCGACGGTCGCTCTTCTGTCGGGATGAATGGCATGGTTATCCTAGCCCGCCTGCAACCGTTGCTTCGATGTTGCTGTTCAGTGCCGCGAATACTACCTGCCGCCCAACGTGACCGTCAATTCAGTCTACTGTGGATCCAGTCGTGGTCGGTTGCGGCCCCGAGAGTGGTGGCACTTCCGGGCGATGTTGTCAAGCCACGGAACCGCTCAACGTTACCTGGGGGGCGGGGTCGTGCGGCATGCCGTTCGGATTGCGACATCGGGTGGCCGCACGGAACACCGCGTCCGACAGGTTAACGGTGTCGGCGGATACTGGTGACAGATCATCGCTATGAGGTCAACCGCGATGGCGGCGCTCAGCGGCCTTGGCGTTCCGCCTCCAGCTGATCCTGGTAGGCCTGCTCCAGGCGTTCGACGGCGAGGCGGAATCCCTCCGGATCGACGAAGGTGTTCGGATCGTACGGATTGCCGGGCCCCCACTTGTCGTGCAGGTTGTACTGGGAGCCGTGGGCGGCCACCCAGATATCGATGTCCAATGCCTTCTGCTTCTGGTAGGTTGCGGCGAAGTCGTCCGCGACGCCTGCGTAAGTCGGGTCGACTACGAGTTGCTTGCCGGCGTTGATCGTCCCCATGTTCGCGATGATGACGCGGTAGTCACGTCCGGCCTCGTGGACCGTCATCGCGTAGCCGGAGCTGCCCTCGGTGTGGCCGGGCATCTCGACCACCGTCAGCCGCGCCGCGCCCAGTTCCAGAACGTCTCCCTCGGCGAGGATGCGGTCCACCTCGACCGGTGTGAAGGACTGCTCGCCGCCGAAATGCGGATCGCTGAAGCCGCCGTCCTCCAGCACCCGAGCGTCGTCGACGGTCGCCCACATCTCGGCGCCGGTGATCTCCTTGATCTCGGCCAGGGCCGCGGTGTGATCCCAGTGCGCCTGCATCTGCAGCAGGATCTTGACATCCTCGAGGCGGAAACCGAGCGACTCGATGTTCTGGCGGATCAGTTCCGTCGAATCCTCGAGGGCGGTGTTGATCAGGAAGTGTCCGTCCTCGGAGGTGACCAGGAACACGGCGAGGTCGTACGTGCCTACCGCGTACAGATTGCCGATCACCCGATGGCCCGGGAACGGCCGCGTCCAGTTCTCGTTTTGGGCCGCGGCTGGCGTGGCGGCCGACAGTGCGACTGCAACCACGAGGCCGGCGGCGCAGGCAAGGCGAAGCAAGGGGTGTCTCGTCAGCATCGTTGATTTCCTACCGGCCCGCGGCCGCTTCTGCTTCCTCGGCGCGATGGCCGGCGAGGATCCCATCCATGCTGTAGTTCCCTTCGTGGCAGGCGTACTCGAACATCGGCTGATCAGCCATCCGCATCGGGATTGACGCGGTCCACGGCGAACTCCAGGTTTCCGGGTCGGTCACGGTGTACTCGTACTCCAGCGTGTCTTCGTCGACACGGGTGAGGCGTTCGACGAGCGTCATGTTGCGCGTCGTGCCGCGCCAGCGCCGCTCGTCGTTGAAGTTGCGGGTCTCGATCACCAGCGTGTCGCCCTCCCAGTGGGCTCGGGAGTCCCCCGACCACTGCCGGATATCCTGATCGAGCCCAGGTCGACCGTCGAGCGGCGCGATGCGGTGGGTGTGGACCATTTCGGTCACCAGCACGACATGGTTTGGCGTCTGCAAGACGTGCATGTTCTGGTTGTAGCCGCCCGGCGTGATCGGGGGACCGGCGTTGAAGCCGAGGATGCACCGGTCGAACGCTGACCGGTCGAGCCAGGAGTCGGCCGGGTGTTCCTCCCGGTAGGCGCGGCGGGCGTCGGTCCGTTCCTTGCCTGCGGGCGAGAGTTCCGGCAGCCGCCCGTTCGGCGGATCGATGACGAGCGAGGTCCGCCGGGTGTCGATGGTCCGCGTGCCCCGATCGAGCCAGAAGTTGTTATAGAAGCCGGGCGAGCCGTCGGCGCGGCGGTCTACCTGATCGGCTGCCTCGGTCCGCTCGGGCGCCCGCTCGAGCAGCTCCTGATTCTGCTCGACCACTTCCTGTTCGGCCCGCGCCGCCTCCTCGGCGGTCAGGAATGCCTTGTCACCCAGTTCCTCAGGACGTTCGAGCGGCGTGATGGTCCGGAAGTCCCAGATCCCCTGCAGGTCCGGATCGCCCCATGCGGTGAGAAGGCCGGTTTGTGCTGCGGCGGGTGCAGCAGCCGTCAGGACGGCGGCGATCACGACAATGAAGATGACTCGCTGCATTATGGTGCTCCTATCGTCTGTGCGTTCCTACTTGCCAGCGGATTCCGCGGCTCGCGAGCCGGCAAGGATATTTTCCAGGCCGTAGTTCCCTTCGTGGCAGGCGTACTCGTAGAGCGGTTCCGGGTTGCGCCACATCGGAAGCGACCCCTTCCATGCCTGTGTCCAGACGTTCGGGTCGTTGACGGTGAACTCGTAATCGAGGATGTCATCCGAGACACGGGTGAACCGTTCCTCCACCACCAGGTCGGGCGTCAAATCGGCGTTGAAGTTACGAATGAACGCATGGCCGTTGAAGTTGCGCGTCTCGACGACCAGCGTGTCGCCCTCCCACCGGCCCCGTGAACTGCCGGCGAACTGGCGAACACTATCCGGCAGGTGCGGGCGCCCGTCGAGCGGGATGTACCGCACGTCGTGAATGTGCTCCTGCAGAATCAGCACGAAGTTCGGGTTCTGCACGATGAGGTAGTTGTTGTTGTAGCCGGTCGGAAACGACGGGATGCCGCGGTACCAGAGGCACCGGTCGCCCCCGTCGAGCTGTTCGTAGGTATCGGCCGGCAGGTCGCCGCCCCGCACCGCCGCCCGGTAGGCTGCTTCCTCGGAGTCGAGCCACCGCTCCACCTCCGGGGTCACGGCGGGCAGCCGCCCGTTCGGCGGGTCGGTGATGACTGATGTCCGCAGCGTCGGGACCACCGCGCGGCCCCGCTCCATCCAGAAATTGTTGTAGGCGCCGACGTTTCCACCCGCCTCGGTCCGTGTCGCGGGGGCGTCCAACAGCTCGGCGTTCCGGTTGGCATTCCGCTGCGCGATGGCGGCAGCCTCTTCCTCGGTCAGGAACTCTTGCGTGCCGAGTTCCTCGGGGCGCTGGAACGGCGTCAGCGTGGCGTTGTTCCAGACCCCCTGCAGGTCGGGATCGCCCCAGCCGGTGCGCGGGGCCGGCCCTTCCTGGGCCTGAACGAGCGCGGCTGGTGACGCCAGTGCCACCAGCGCGGCGACCACGATCACGAAACGCACGGCGCCGGTGCAGTGATGGCTCATTTCATCCTCCTCTTCGCTCGTTCCGGGCTGGCCCCGGCCGTCCGATTCCCGGAGCACAGATAACGCCCATCATGCACCCGCGGGCGGCGGTTCGCAAGCGCTTCCGCCCGCCCTTGCGGTCCCTTTCGGGGCCGTCAGCGGCCCTGCTTCGCGGCTGCCTCCTCGGCTTCCTCGGCGCGGGCGCCGCCCAGGATGTTGATCATCGCGTGGTTGCCTTCGTGGCAGGCGTACTCCCAAATCTCACCCGCCGTCACCCCGCGCGCCGCTTGATCCGTGGTCATCGGCGCCGCCGCGGTCCAGGGCCGCGTGAACGCCAGCGGATCTTCGAGCGTGAACGTGTAGTCGATAGTTTCCGGTCCGACACGGGTAAACCGTTCGACCAGGCGCAGGCTGGGGCGGGCCGCCCGCCATGGGGCGCTCCAGTAGGTCCCAGGCCTGTCGACGAAGTTGATGGTCTCGACCACCAGGGTATCGCCTTCCCAGCGCCCGCGCGCCTCGCCGGTCCACTGGGCGATACCGGTGAGAGGGCGGTCGTCAAGCGGAATCACCCGCAGCTCGTGGTACATCTCGTGCAGCATCACGACCTGCCCTTGGGTCTGCAGGATGCGCATGTTCATGTTGTAAGGCTGCAGCGGGACCATGTTGGGCAGCCCGTCGGTGATGCAGCGCTCGCCCATGTCGAGGTCGGTATAGGAGTAGAAGGGGCCGACGCCGTAGCGGCCCTGCTCGCGGTCGCTTTCCACTTTCCTCTGGGGAATCCACGGAATGACGCCTTCCGGCGGGTCGACGATCAGCGATGTACGCCGGTCGCCGACGATGCGGGTCCCCGCATCCAGCCAGACCTGGTTGTAGCCGCCGACGCTGCCGGGCGCGGACTTTCCGTCCGAAGCCGCCCGGCGTTGGGCTGACTCCTGCTCGAGCGAGGCCGCCTCTTCGTCGGTCAGCAGCGCCCGTTCCGTTTGCTGGGCCGGCCGTTCCAACGGCGTGAGCGTCGCCGAGGTCCACAGCCCCTGCAGATCGGGGTCGCCCCAGGTGGTGCGCGGCGTCGTCCACCCGTCTTCCGCCAGGGACTGGCCGGCAGCCGCCGGCGGCAGCAGGACAAGTATGGCCAGCGCTCCTGCCGCCAACCCCGTCGAGCCGAAGAATCTGTGACGCATCGTAACTGCCTCCTGCTTATGTATATTCGAGAACTGCTCTTGTCCGCACTGCCACGCAGCGTCAGAAGATAGCGATCGGATTCACCGGCGAACCGGTGCCGCCGGGCACCCGCAGCGGCGCGACCACCAGCAGGAACTCCCAGCGGTCAAGCCGGGCCGCTGTCTCGGCGGCCGCGTCGAGATCGATGTTGTCCAGCAGATTCATGCCGCGCGCGACGATGGCGAACCGGTGGATCGGGTTGACCCGCAGCCCCGGCACGCTGTTCGGCGCCTCGTGCACCGAATCCGCCCCGAGCAACGCGATATCGCGCTCGGCCAGGAACGGGATCACCGAGGCATCCCAGCCGGCCATCTCCCGCGTCGGACCGACCGCTTCCCGGTGGGCCCAGCGGCCGGTGCGCAGCAGCAGCGCGTCGCCGGGCCCCAGCCGGACCCCCGCGTACTCCTCCCAGGCCTCGATGTCTTCCTGATAGAGCTTCGTTCCGGGCTCGAGGTAGGGGACACCCTTCAGCCGGGGCATGTCCACCAGGACACCGCGGGTTACCAGCCCGTCCTTCATCTGCGTGGTGTCCATCAGGGAGCAGCCGTCGGCGGTCACGACGTCCTGGTAGTCGAGGCCGTTGTACAGCTTGTCCTTGTAGAAGACGTGACACAGTCCATCGAGGTGGGAATAGGTCACGCCATGGAAATAGACTTCGACCCGGTCGCCTGAATTCTGGCCCTCGGGGTTGACCTGCATCTGCAGCACGTAGGGCTCCGCCGCGTCGGGCGCCTCCTCGGTAAGGAAGTCGTGCGCGAGGGACACGGTCTCCCCACTTCGTACCAGCGCCGCCGCCTCGCGGCGTTTCTCGTCCGTCATCAGGTTGGCCGCCCCGATCTGGTCGTCCTCACCCCAGCGGCCCCAGTTCGACAGTTCCTCCATCCACTGATCGAACTGCGCGATCGTGACCGGCTCGCGGGTCTCGGGTTGCGTGAACGAATCTGCGCTGCACGCAAACAGGCCGACTCCCACGAGGCCCGCTGCAGCCAGTCGCATGGACGCTTTCGTCATCGGATACTCTCCCCCGCGGCGGCGCCCGCCGCCAACACCTGTCAGCGGCAGGTACGGCGAGCCTATCGCAGAATCGGCTATGGCGACAGGCGCACCGGGCGGGACGTCCGGGATTCCACTTGGTTGGTGATGCGTCTGAAGAGTCCGGGACCGCGGGTGAGAAACAGGGTGGCCGCGATCGGTCTCGCCGCCTCATTGCTCGTCGGGGCGCTCGCGGTGGCAGCGGCCGATGACATCACGACGGGCTCCGAGCCCAGCTTCGTGGCGGAATGGTTCATGCTGGTATCGGCCGGGATATGGTTCGCGGTGGCCGGCGTGTGGGTGTCGAGACGGAAATCACTAGCCTGCGCGAACACAGTCATCCGTTCGGCGGTGGTGTTCGTTGTCCTGGCGGGTCTCATGGCGGCGTTGGCGACTGCCGCGCTTCTGAGGATCACCACGGGCTCCCAGCCGAAGCTCAGCCGGGTGCCGACGCCGGATGGCTAACGGCGGTCGTAGGGCGCACCGGTGCCGGACGAACCGACGAAAAACTGGGATCCATCCGGGAGCGTGATGTCACGGGCGTTTGCCGTGTTCGACCCGTTCTTGGCGCCGAAGCCGTCGATGACCAGTTCGGTACCGACCGGAATCGAGTTCTTGTTCAGCCCACGGCGCATCAGCGCGTTCGGGGCGCCGCACTCTATCGCCCAGGTGATCACCTCGCCGTCGTCGTCCACGACGTCGACGTGGATCCAGGAATGGGGGTTGATCCACTCGGTCTTCGAAACGGTGCCGCGCAGTTGCATCGGCCGGTTCGCGTCGAACTCGGCCGAGAAGGCATGATGCGCCGCCATCGGCGCGGCCGCTCCGACTGCCAGCGCGGCCACCACGGCACTGACGCCGAGTGCACGGAGTGTCTGTCGCATCGGTTGCACCTCGCTTCTGTTGCTGCGTCGCTACTTTGCTTCGACCCGGACCGCGTCCACGTCGACGCCGGTCATCAGTTCCAGGTTGCGGCCGTTTCCTTCGTGGCAGGCGTACTCGAACAGCATGTGCCCGTCCGGCGCGCGGCGGAGGGCATCGAACTCGATGGTCCAGGGTTGGGTGAAGACCTCCGGATCCTCGATGGTGGTGCGGTAGCGGATGGTGTCGGCGTCAAGGAACGTGAACCGTTCGGTGACGCGCAGGTTGCCGCTGTGGAAGACGCCGTGACCGGTGCTGATTGTCCTGGCGGGTGCTCCCTCCGGCGGAGCGCCATGACCGACCGGCCAGGTGTTGTCGGTGAAGTTGGTCGATTCGACGACCAGGGTGTTTCCGTCCCACCGGCCGCGCGGATTACCCATGCCGAGACGGATGTTGTCGGGCAGCGGCGGCTGATCGCCTTCGACCGGAATGTAGCGGTACAGGTGGTTCCACTCGTAGATCATCACGACATAGCCGGGGATCTGCAGGATTTGGTACGAGTTGTAGCCGACCGGCAGATGCACGCGCGGCAAGGCTGACGGCAGGCACTTCACGCGTGGATCGAGGTGGGCCAGATCGTCCTGCCGCCGCATGATCTCGTCACGTTGCTCGGCCGCCCAGGGCTGAAGGGGAACCCTGCCGTCGGGCGGGTCGATGATCATCGGCCGTGTCACCCGCTCCGCGCGGGGTGGCGCGTTGGCGTCGGACTCGAAGAAGCGGGAGAACGCCGCGCCCTGTCCAACGTTCGCCCCCTCGGGCGACGACCAGTCGTCGTTGGCGGGCGTCTCGAGCGGCTGCGACCCGCCCGGCAGGTAGTACCCGCGCAAGTCGGGGTCGCCCCAAGGCGTGCGCGGCGGATCGAAATCCGCGTCGCCGGCCCCGGCGCTTTGTTGCGCCTGCACGCTCGTCGGCGTACCCGCTACGCCGGCGACCGCGAATATGGCAATCAGAACGACCGTACGCCAGAACGGCAAGTTGTCGAGCCTGCTCACGGTGCACCTCCCTCTGGGGTGGTCAGTTTCTGCAGAATGAAGTCGACGCAGTCGTAATCGAGAAGTTGCAGCCGCTCTTCCAACCGGCGGTAGAGCGGCATCCGCATCGTCCACGGCCGTGTGAAGACCTCCGGGTCCTCAAGCGTCACTTCGTAGTCGATGTGGGTCGGGCTGATCGGTGTGTAGCGTTCGATGACGTGCAACTGATCACTGTGGAAGTTGCCGGCAGCGTCGAACCAGGTCAGGTCGTTGAAGTGGGTGGTGTCGACCACGAGCGTGTCGCCTTCCCAGTGGCCCCGCGAGTCACCCAGCCAGAAGTCGTTCGGCAGTGGATGATCGCTGCCGTCGCTATAGATGATGCGGACGACGTGCTGGTATTCGTACGTGATGACGACGTGGTCCGGCGTCTGCAGGATCCGGAACGGGAACGGCATGTAGGTAATGCGGGGCACGCCCGGCAGGAGGCACTTGCGCACCGGGTCCTCGGTGAGCCGGTTGGCGTAGTTCTGCTCCTGCTGTTCGGCGGCCGACGCCTGATACGGGATCTCGTCGCCGACGACCACGCCGAGGCCGGCCGGGACGCCGTCGGATGCGTTGTGCGGCCGGATATCCCACGACGCCGAGTTGAGCGTTTGCCAGATGCCGGTCAGGTCGGGTTGCCCCTCCGGTGTGCGGGGGCCGTCGTAGGTGCTTGCGGCGGCTGTCGAACCGCCGCCGCCACCGCTGGCGCCGCCTCCGGCCCGCTGCGCGTTGAGCGCGTCGAGGTAGCCGACCACCTGCCGTACCTGATCGTCGGTGAGCTCGCGCGTCGAGATCGGCGGCATCTGGCCGTATCCCTCACGCACCACCGCCAGAACATAGTCGGCGTCGAAACTGCCTGGGACCAGCGCCGGTGCGATGTTGCCGCGTGCTTCCTCGCCATGGCACGCCTGGCATACCTGCCGGAAGGGCGCGCTGCCCGGATGCTCCTGGGCTGCTGCCGGCGCCGGAAGGCTGGCCAGAAGAACCGCGCTCGCCACTGCCGCGTGGAGACGCTGACCCATCGCCGTATTGTATGCGTTGGTGCGCCGGCGCGGGTGGTGCGCCGGCGTTCACGCCGGCAAATTCAACCGTCCGCGGCCACCGACTGGACGGCTGCAAGGGCTCGGTCGATGTCGTCCCGGGAAACGTCCAGGTGCGTAACGGCACGGACGTACGGGCCGGTGCCGCTCATCAGGACGCCGGCCGCTTCGAGCTTTGCCACAAACTGATCGGCGGTCATCTTCAGGCCGTCGACGTCGAAGAAGACCATGTTGGTTTCTGGGTCCGGCGTCCGCAGCGTGATGCCGTCCATCTCCGAGAGACCGGCCGCCAGGCGGCGCGCATTCGCATGGTCGTCGACGAGCCGTTCGACGTGGTGATCCAGTGCGTACAGGCAGCCGGCGGCGGCGATTCCAGCCTGGCGCATCGCGCCCCCGAAGAGCTGCTTGAAGCGGCGCGCGTCGCGGATGAATTCTCTCGACCCCGCCAGCACGGCGCCGATCGGCGCTCCAAGCCCCTTGGTGAAGTCGATCCAGACGGAATCGACGCAGGCTGCGAAGTCGGCGGCCGGTGCGCCGGCTGCCGCCGCGGCGTTCATTAACCGTGCGCCGTCCATGTGCATGGCGACGCGATGTCGCTGCGCGGTATCGGAGACGGAGCGCAGCGTATCCACCGGCCAGACCGCCCCGCCGCCGAAGTTATGGGTCTGCTCGACGCAGATCAGTGTGACGGGCTGGCCGTAGGGCGGCGGCACCGTGGTTGCCCGGCCAATCGCGGCGTTGGCTTCCTCTCCCGTGAAGATTCCCCGGGCGGTCCGGATCGGCTCGATTGTCACGCCGGACGCGAGGGCCGACCCGCCCGATTCGGCGCGGACGATATGCGCCATCCAGTCGGCAACGATTGCGTCTCCCGGCCGGGTGTGCGTCCGGATCGCCACGAGATTGCACATCGTCCCGGTGGGCATCCAGAGGGCCGCCTCCTTGCCGAGCAATGCGGCAACCCGTTCCTGCAGCGCGAGGACGGTCGGATCCGCGTTCTTCTGCTCGTCACCCACCGCGGCCGCGGCGATCGCGGCGCGCATTCCCTCTGTGGGACGGGTCTCGGTATCGCTGTACAGGGAGATGACGGGGCTGTGCATCTACAGATTGGTGCGGCTCTGACCTCTCTCTAGTCTACCCATGCAATTGACAAGAATGCGTTTACGCGGATGTCTTTGTCGTCGATCTTCCCGTGCCTCTCACGCTCGCCGTCGGGTCTCCCACACAATCACGATGCCGAGCGCCAGGCCGCCGCCGAGCAACGCGAGCGCCGGCGTGTCCGCGCCTTGCTCGCCCAGCGCAGCGTTGAGCCCACCGCCGGCGAGCATGCCGATGAGCGCCGCGAGTAAAGCCCTCACGACGACGCGCGCGCCGGGACGGAATCTTCCTTCGGTCATCGCCTCTCCAACGCCAGCCGTGCCAGCAGATAGCGTCCGGTATGGCTGGTGGCGTGGTGGGCTGCGACTGTCTCCGGCGTGCCCTCGGCCACGATGGCGCCACCGTCCTTGCCGCCCTCCGGTCCCAGGTCGACGATCCAGTCGGCGGCGCTGATGACGTCGAGGTCAAAGACGAGCGACGACTTGCCGCTGCCGCTGACGCCGGTGAACGCGACGAGCCGGTGCTTCGGAACGTCGACGTCGATGCCCTTGAGGTTGTGCGTGCGGGCGCCTCGGATTTCGATGGGAGTCACTTGCGGCCGGATCGGCGAGCACAAGTCGGTCAGCAGTGGGCCGGACGATAGCAGATATTGGAGCTGTCTCAATCCTGGTCCGGCAGCGTCAGCACGACTGTCTCCGCAAGTGACTGAATATGCATACGTCTACCAATCTGAACGTTGCCCGCACTCCGAATGCCGTGCCGGTAGGTGGCATTTGGCCCATGATACGCAAAGTCCCACGGGTGCGAGCCGCCGGGGTCGAGCCCAAGCGCGCAAACGGAACGCCATTGTCCAACCAGGAGCCGCGCACTATGATGGTTGGGTCAATTTTCCCGCATAGCCCGCGTCGAGTGCGCGGGCCGCCGAGCGGTCGTTTCGAGGAGGTCGGGACATGAAGCGACGACTGCTCGATTCATTCGGTGTCGCGATGGCACTGGCCGCTGTCGTGGTGGTCTTCCCCCTCGCCGCAGTCCCCGCGCTGGGCCAGGCGACTGGCACGACCGCGTGGGGATATCCAGACCTCGAGGGGATCTGGGTCGACGTCTACGACACCCCCCTCGAGCGGGCGCCCGAGCTGGGCGATCGAGAGTTCGCGACCGCTGAAGAGCGAGTTGCCCGCGATGAGGCGCGCAGGACCGCCCCGGGGCGCAACCGCCGCGGTCCGCCCGGGAGCCCGCAGGACGTGTCCGGGGCCTACAACGGCGTGTACAGCTCGGTGAAGCCGGCGGGTCCGCGCACGTCGCTCGTCGTCGATCCGCCGAACGGGCGGATCCCGTCCCTGACACCGGAGGCGCAGAAGGACGAGGAAGTCCGGCGCGAGTGGCGGGTGATGCTCATGCGGAACACGCCGACCTGCGAGCAACAGGCACCGGGTTGCGAGAGCGGGCAATACGGGCCGGTGTCCCCGCGCCGGTTCGACCTCCCGCCTTTCTACAACACGTTGCGGATGAACCGCCACGACGGACCTGAAGATCAGAGCCTGGGCGATCGGTGCATGCTGGGCGCCACACCGGACTTCAACGGGTTCCGGCGCATCGTCCAGGGCGAGGACGCCCTCGCGATCGGCTACGACACGGGGCAGGGCCAGGGCTACCAGCGCATCGTCTATCTGAGCGGGAGCCATCCACCGAACCGGATCCGTCTTCGCCATGGCGACTCGCGGGGGCGCTGGGAGGGCGACACGCTGGTCATCGAGACCACGAATTTCTCTCCGAAGTTCCCGTTCCGCGGCTCGACCGTGAACTGGAGGCTCGTCGAGCGGTACACCGTGGTCGACGCCGACACGCTCAGCTACGAGGTGACCATCGAGGATCCGACCGTCTGGACGGCGCCGTGGACTGTCCGGCAGGAGCTGAAGCGTCAAAGCGACCAGCAGAATCGGATTTACTACGAGCCGCGGTGCAACGAGGGGAACTACGGGTTGGCCGCGATGTTCATCGGCGCGCGGATTCGGGAGCAGGAGTTCGCCGCAGGGCGCGGGCCGGATCCGTTCTCGTTGGATACCACCACGGGCGGCGGCGGCGCCCGGTAGGGCACGCGCCTGCCGGACGAATGGAGCTGGATCCAGCGCCCCCTGACGTTCCCGGAACCTCCTGCCACGCGCGTCTGTCTACGACGTGGCGTAGCGGTACCCGGCAACGGCGCGGCACTCTTCGGACTGCTGCGAACTACGATCTCATTCTGGCAGCGCGAAGGCGACCAGGCGCGCGTCGGGACCGGCGCCGGTCGCGATCAGGATGAACTGCTGTCCCCCGCGTGAGCGGTACGTCATCGGGTTGCCGCTTGTCCGGAACTCGGTCGGAAAGCGCGTCAGCTCCGCGCCGGTGGCCGCATCGAACGCGTAGAGGTACGGGTCGCCGCCGCCGAGGAAGACCAGGCCGCCGCCGGTCACCATCGGCCCCATGGCCCCCGGCGTCCCGAGGCGCTCCGGCAGGTCGGCGCCCCGGAGCAGCGGGTGTGACCGCATGCCCCGGCTGCCCTCGCCGAACGGGACGCTCCAGGCGATTTCCCCCGCGTTCAGGTCAATCGCGACCAGTTTCGCGTAAGGCGGCTTGATCAGCGGGATCGGACCGAGCTGGCTCCGCTCGGCGGGGATGTAACCGTCCAGTCCCGCGAAAATGCCAGCTGATCCACCGCGCGGACAGTTGTTGGTGAAATCGACGTCGACGTCCGGCACGTTCGGATCGGTCGCGCGGACCTGGTTGGGGGAGACCCCCTCGGAGGTCCGGACGTAGAGCCAGTTGGTCTCGTGATCCAGGGCGGCGCCGCCCTAGCAGCCTGTCGGACTTAGGCGCGGCAAACGCGCGTGGAAGCGACTTGGCACCTGTTTGAACGACGCCCTGTGTCTCTGTGCCGGGAGGGCCGCTTCGACCGAAACGGGGACTGTATCCTGGCCATCGGTCGCTGACGGCGCCTGGAGGTCTTTCTGACGCCTCTGGTGGGTCGCGAACACGCCGAGTTCCGCCCCGTATAGCCCCGTCATGCCAGCCTGAGGTTGTGCACGCGTCGGCAGTTATACGCCAGCGTTACCAAGGCCCATTCGCCCTCCACCTTCTCAAGACCCCGCAGCAGAAACTGCCGGAAGCCCATCGCCTGCTTCACGATCCCGAACACCGGCTCCACCGTCTGCTGGCGCAAACGGTAATGCGCCCGGTGCTCCGGCAGTGCCATCTTCTCCTGCATCGACTTGATCCAGTCCGCCTGCGGCTCCTTCGCCAGCTGCTCCGGCGGCTCCGGTCGGAAGTCGTGCCGGCGCCGTTGGCCTTCCGCCCCCGTCGCCACCAACACCTCCACACCGCGACCTGCCAGTTGCGACACCTCGCTGCCCGTCGCGTAGCCACTGTCCGCCAGTACCCGATCCGCCGCGCCCACCGCCGTCGGTATCGCGTCCACGTCCGCCACCAACTCGTTGCGGTCGCTCGCGCACACGCTCACCCGCGACCCCAACACCAACTGACTGCCGTCGGCATCCACCACCGCCTGCGCGTTGTATGCCTGGCGGTACTCATGGCGCCGGCTCTTGCGCATCAGCGCACTGTCCGCATCCGTCAGGTTGATCTGCGCCTTCGCCTCCGGCGCGTCCCTCGGCGGCGTGATGTGCCGACCCTTGCGCGATCCCGCACGCCGCTCCCGCGCCGCCACCGTGCGCTCGTACTCCGCCCGCTCCGCGTCCGCACGCGCCTGCGCACGCCGTTCCAACTCCGCGCACGCACGGTCCAGCTTCGCCCGTAGCGTCTCGCGCCGCGACAACTCCTCCGGCAGACCCTGTGGGTCCGGCACGTCGTCCGTGTCGGCGTGCTCCGCCTGATCCAACAACCCCTCGATCTCGCCTCGCAACTGCTCGCGCAACGCCCCCGCACGGTCGTAGCGGATGCTGTTGCGCTTGTTCGCGTTCGCGTCCACCTTCGTCCCGTCCACGCTCACCGTCCCAACACGCAGCAACTGCAGCTCCTTCGCCAGCAGCAGTACCTGCAGGAACGCCTCCGCTACCGCTTCGAAGTTGCTGCGCCGGAACGTGCAGATCGTGTCGTGGTCCGGATGACAGTTCGCCGCCACGTACCGAACGCCAATGTCCCGATACGTCGCCCGCTCGATCCGACGCGAGCCGAAGATCCCGTTCGCGTAGCAGTACACCAGCAACGCCAGCATCATCCGCGGGTGATACTGCGCCGATCCGGTGCCCCGTTCGTTCACCTGGAACCGCTCCAGCGGCACCCGTTCCACCGCCTCCACCACGAAGTGCGCCAGATCGTCCTCAGGCAGCCAATCGCGCAGGTCCGGCGGCAGCAGATACAACTGCGACTGGTGCCGCTGTACAAAATTCGGCATCTACTTCTACCCCCTCAACTCGACAAGCCCCATTATAAAACCCGGGCCTAAGTCCGACAGGCTGCTAGCCCGGATTTCTCACAGCCACCCGGCGCGAGGCTGAAGCGGTGAGTTTACGGCGCAGGAGGTCCAGCACGGACGCGCGGGAGAGGTTGGAAGGCGGCGGACGGGGCGGTTGCGACACCGACGGCGGCGTGTCGGGCGCAGCGGGCCGGCCCCGGGGTAGTCCACCGGGTAGCTGCGGACGTGGTCTGGCGTTGGACTGGGGCGTCAGGCGGGTGCGCGCGCTTGGTGCAAGCGGTTGGCGGCGAGGATGAACAGGTCGGCGTCAGGCAGATAGTCGGTCAACGCGACCCAGACGCAGCGTGCGGTGACACGGATATGGGCGCCGACCTTGAGCAGCCGGAGGCGTAAGGTGTCGCATTGGGCGCGGGCGAGCCGGGTGCCTGCCAAAGCCCGGCTGCGGAGCGCGTGCAACAGGACGTAGGCCAAGGTCGACCAGTAGAGGCGCAACTGGTTGGCCCGCAGGGTGGCACTGCTGGTGCGGTCGGCAAACAAGGCCAGTTGCTGCTCCTTGATGCGGTTCTCCATATCGCCGCGGGCGCAATACAGGTCCTCATACAGCGGCTGGGCCGGGACGCGGTCTGCCGGCAGCGAGGTCACCACGAAGCGCGGATTCGGCCCGGCCGGCAGGTGCTCGGCCTTGCCGACGACCCGCCGCTCCCGGCTCCAGCTCTTGCGCGTGCGATAGCCGAAGTCGGCGAACACCCGGGCCGGCTGACCGCTCGCCTGGCACTGGGCCTGGGCCTGCACCATCGCCGGCGCCAGTTGCGCCTTGAGGCGGTCGTTCTTGGCGACCCCGATGAGATAGTCCACCTGGTGCGCCTCGCACCAGTTCAGCAACGCGTCCCGGCAGAAGCCCGAGTCGCCGCGCACCAGAATGGCCACCGTCGGCCACGCCTGCCGCACGCGGTCCACGATCCACGCCAGTTCATCGACCACGCCGGCCGCCGCATCGATGTTCGCCGGCCGGAGCCGTGCACACAGCACGTGCGCGCCGCAGAAGACATACAGCGGCAGATAGCAGTAGTGCCGGTAGTAGCCGTGGAAAAAGCGCCCTTCCTGTTGGCCGTGCAGCGGGTCGTCGGTGGCATCGACATCGAGCACGATGCGCACGGGCGGCTGCGGGTGGGCCTCGATGAACAGGTCGACCAGCAGCGCATCGAGCGCCGCCTGGTCATAGCTCACCTTCTTGTAGCGGTCCGTCTCCGCGTCAGGCCCCGCCAACTCCAGCCGGTTCAACGTGCTCTTGCCCGCCAGGGCCGACCCGCGGTCCGCCGCCCGCACCCGGGATGCCCCGGTCGGGTCCGCCTTGCCCACCACCGCCGCCAATAGCGCGTCGCGCCGCAGCGTGTCGTGGTCGTTCAGGTCTTCGTAGCCCAGCGCCAGGCCAAACACCCGCTGCGTCACTAACTCCTCGACCGTGTGCTCCACCCACCGCCCGTCCCGGTGATCCTGGAAGCACCGCGCCGCACGCCGGCACACCTGCGTGCACGCTTCCACGGCCTGCAGTAATAGCGCGCCCGCGTTGGAGGTAATCCGCCCGCCACCGAAACGCGCCACCAGTCGGCGGCGGCCGACACGCGGAAATTCAAGTTGGATTGGCGTACACTGTGTGGACAAGAGGCTGCCTCCGTGTCTGGTGTGAAAGTATTGCGGCCACAACACTTTACGCCATCACAGGCAGTCTCTTGTATCTACAACGGTGAGAAATCCGGGCTAGTTCGCGCCGCCGTCGACGTGCCGGCACTGGCCGCGACCATGGAGGCCATGGCCACCGCGCCGCTGGAGATGAGAACCAGCCACGCCCAGGACGATGGCGCGCGGCGCGGCGCGCGACGCATCGCCCAGTCGGAGCTCGATACCCCCGTCGAAGAGTACGATCACGGGCGTGAGGGCACCAAAGTAGGGAGCAATCGCGGCGAGCCAGCGACGCCGATCAGAAGGTGGCAGCGACGAGGAGCAGAAACAGCGAAACGGGATCCGTAGTCGCTCAAGAGTCGCCAGGAATCCTACACCGCGCGGCCTCGCGTCGTTCTCCGAGTCCTTTCCAATCCAGAAATGAGCCTGAAGCGGGCCGATGAGCCAGACATGTCGGGCAGCCGGGTCAATGGACCGGAATAGCCGCGTGCGCGCCTCCTCAACGGCGCGCGCGGCGTCATTGTCGCTCAGGGCGAAGGCGATGTCGTCGAGCTGTTCGAAGGTGGTCCCCGGGTTGAGGTAGTCGGTGGCCCCGGGGAGCGACGTGAGCTTCTCGTAGGGCGTCATGATGTCGGCGTCGCGGTAGCGCTTGCGGACGCGCCCCTTGGCGTCGACCACCGTGCTGGGAAAGAAGCAGGGGCGGTGGAAGTTGAGGTAGGGCGAGAGGACGTTCTGGGTGAAGTCGTTGACGCGTTGGGCGTGGCGGCTGGGGATGTGGCCGTAGCCGAGGTGCTTGCGGACGACCGAGCCGTTCTTGCTCTCGACGAGGGCGTTGTCGTTGGTGTGTCGGGCTCGGGACTTGGTGAACTCGTCGATGTGGAGGGCTTGCAGCAGCGCGGCGACGGTGCGGTTGACGTATTCCGACCCGTTGTCGGAGTGGAAGCCGTGGAGGGTGAACGGGAAGGCGCGGAGCAGGGCGCTGAGGACCGGGGCCAGGCACGCGGCGTGGAGATGCTCGACCGAGCCGATGCACTGGAACTGGGTGACCTCATCCACCAAGTTCACGTGGTACAGGCCTTTAACGTCATCGAGGTCAGCCTGATGGACGGAATCGACCCGGACATAGCCGGGGCGCCCGAACGGTGCCGGCCGGCGGCGCTCGCCGATCGCCACCTGCACCGGGCGCGTCGGCATGGGGGTGGTTCCGCGGCGCCGTTGATAGGTGATCGAGTGCCGCAGGTTGTAGAGATGGCCGTTCGAGATGCCGGCCAGGCGCTCGAACCGATGGTCGTCGAACCGATGGTAGGCGCGCGCACAGAGCGTGCGGGTGGCCGGTCCGGACAGCGTGCCGTGGAGCCGGTCGACCTCGGCGAGCAGGCCGATGTCGGTGCTGCTGTAACGGCGCGGGAATGGTCGGCTGGGTGCGCCGCGGCGGTCGGCGATCCTCCCGGTGGCCCGGTGTTGAGTCACGAGCCGGGTGAGTTGGGCGCGCGACAGGCCGGTCACCTTGGCCAGCAAGCTCCGGAGCAGACCCTTCTCAGCCTTCCCCTGGTGGACATAGTCGAACCGTGTCAAGGTGCGCTCGATGAACCCGTAGGCGTCCGCTCGCGTCGACACATTCAGGTCGATCAGTCCGCTGCCGTCAAGGAACGCTCGAACGTGTTGCAGGGTCCGCAGGCGGTCTGTCTGGAGTGTCACGATCATCCTCCGATGATCCACCACCCAGCTCCCCTTCAGGCTCATGTGTCGTTGGAAACAACTCCCCCTTCAGGCTCATGTCTCATTGGAAGAGACTCCCTCTTGCGCAGGGCCTCCGTCCGGGTCCATGATTGCGTAGTTGCGGGCCGGCCGGAACGGCGGCCCGGCGTCCGTTTACCGAAGCACTTAGGAGGCTGAGATGGGCTGCCGACATCTTGCTACGGCCTGCGTGTTGCTGGCGATCGTCGCACTGGCGTCCGCACCCACGGAGGCCCAGACGCTCCGGACAGTGTGGGGCGACCCGGACCTGCAGGGCATCTGGGACTTTCGCACCATCACCCCGCTGGAGCGGCCCGAGGATCTCGGGGACCAGGCGTTCCTGACCGTAGAAGAGACCGCCGCGGCCGAGCAGGAGGCGGTCGAGCGAGACATCGAACTCTGGGAGGCAGAGGCGCGCCGCACCGAGGCGGGCGGCGACGTCGGCGCCTACAACAACTTCTGGATGGACCGCGGAACGAAGCCAGTCGAGACGCGACGCACGTCGCTGATCGTCTATCCGCCTAACGGCCGCTTCCCGGAACTCTCCGAGGTCGGGGCGGAGCGAGCTGCCGCACGGCGCGCCCACCTGGAGGCGCACCCGGCCGACTCCTACACCGACCGCAACACGTCGGACCGGTGCATCGTCGGCTTCAACGCCGGCCCGCCCATCACGCCGCTCGCCTACAACCAGAACATGCAGCTCTTCCAGACCCCGGACCACGCTGTGATCTACACCGAGATGGTCCACACGCCGCGCATCGTGCCGCTTGACGGCCGGGCGCCGCTCGACCCGGGCATCCGGCTCTGGTCCGGCGACTCGCGGGGGCACTGGGAAGGGAACACGCTGGTCATCGAGACGGCCAACTTCAAGGCCGAGCGGGCCTGGATCCCCCTGACCTCGGGTGGATCCGGCATGGCTTCGTCCGGGCACATGACGCTGGTGGAGCGGATCACCCGCGTCGACGCGGACACCCTGGAGTACACCTTCACGGTGACCGACCCCGACACGTGGGTGAGCGACTGGACCGCGTCGATGCCGATGACGCTCACCGACGACACGCTGTTCGAGTATGCCTGCCACGAAGGCAACTACTCGATGGAGGGCATCCTGTCCGGCCATCGCGCCGACGAGCGGAGGGCGGCCGGAGAACAGTAGCGCGCGTCAGCGTTCCTCGGCGCGTCCGCCCGCCTCCGGCCGTCCTGTCCGTCCCAGCCTGCCCCCGCCGCGCTGCGCCAGGCCGCGCAGACGCTTGCGGCGACGACCAACCCGCTGGCGATCACCTCGTCGCTGGGAGGGGACCCGGCGGCGCCAGAGGCGCTCGTCCATCTCGCCGACCGCCTGGGGCTGCCGGTGGTCGAGACCTGGCCGACCCATCTCAACTTCCCGCGGGATCATCCGCTGCACCAGGGCTTCGACGCCGGGGCCCTCGTCGGCGAGGCGGACGTCGTCCTCGCGATCGAATCGGACACCCCGTGGTTTCCCGCCCACGCCGAGCCGCCCCGCGACGCCATCGTCATTCAGGTCGACGACGACCCGCTCTATACGACCTATCCGATCAGGGGCTTCGCGACCGACATGGGCCTGGCCGGGCACGCCGGGAGCACCCTGCGGGTGGACGGCCGGCGACGCGGCGCGAGACACGACGCCGCTGGACTACGCTTGGATCTCGAAGTGCCTCGGCGACGTGCTCGACGCCCGGGACATCGTCGTCACCGAGATCGTGCTCGACCCCGCCCAGGCCTGCTTCACCCGTCCAGCCCGCGCCTGCGACCTGCCGGTGCTGTTCGTGGTCTACAACAACGCCGGCTGGGAGCGGACGCGCCGGGCCACGCTGGCCCGCGCCCCGGAAGGCTGGGCCGCCCGGAACCCTTCGATGCCGCTGTGCGAACTGGCGCCGCCCCCGGCTGCCGGCCGCGGGCGTGCAGGGTTACGGCTCTGAGGGAAAGGAATGCCGCACGACCGCGGCGCTCAGTCCGGCAGCGCGAAGGCGACCAGGCGGGCGTCGGGACCGGCGCCGGTCGCTATCACGATGAACTGCCGGCCGGCGCCTGAGCGATAGGTCATCGGGTTGCCGCTCGTCCGGAACTCGGTCGCGAAGCGGGTCAGTTCTTCGCCGGTGGCGGCGTCGAACGCGTAGAGGTACGGGTCGCCGCCGCCGAGGAAAACCAGGCCGCCCCCGGTCACCATCGGTCCCATGGCCCCTGGCGTGCCGAGGCGCTCCGGCAGGTCGACGCCCCGGAGTAGCGGGTGCGACCGCATGACCCGGCTGCCCTCGCCAAACGGGACGCTCCAGGCGATTTCCCCCGCGTTCAGGTCAATCGCGACCAGTTTCGCGTAAGGCGGCTTGATCAGCGGGATCGGACCGAGCTGGCTCCGCTCGGCGGGGATGTAGCCATCCAGTCCCGCGAAAATGCCAGCTGATCCACCGCGCGGACAGTTGTTGGTGTACTCGACGTCGACGTCCGGCACGTTCGGATCGGTCGCGCAGACCTGGTTGGGGGAGACCCCCTCGGAGGTCCGGACGTAGAGCCAGTTGGTCTCGTGATCCAGGGCGGCGCCGCCCCAGTTCGCGCCGCCGTCGACGCGCGGGCGCTGCAGCGTGCCGCGGAGGCTGGGCGGCGTGAAGAGCGGACCGATTCGGAAGGACTGCATCTCTTCCGTGGCGATCCGGTGGATCTCCGGCGTCAGGTCGTTCGCATCATCCAGCGAGACTCCCTGGGCCGCGAACGCCGGCGGCTTCGTCGGGAACGGCTGCGTTGGATAGGCTACCTCCCCCGGCACGTCGGTCTCGGTGTCGACCGGGCGCTCCTCGATTGGCCACACCGGCTCGCCGGTCACCCGGTCGAAGACGTACGTGAAGCCCTGCTTGGAGACTTCCGCCACCGCGTCGATGGTCCGGCCGTCCACGGTGAGCGTCATCAGGTTGGGGGCCGACGTGAAGTCGTAGTCCCACAGCCCGTGATGCACGGCCTGGAAATGCCACTCCCGCTCGCCGGTCCGCGCGTCGAGGCAGACGAGCGACTCGGCGAACAGATTGGCGCCGAGCCGGTCGCCACCCCAGTAATCGCTGCTCGGTGTGCTGGTCGGGATGTAGAGAAGGCCCCGTTCCTGGTCGAGCGACATCAGGCCCCAGACGTTCGCGTGTCCGGTGAAGCGCCACGATCCGTTCTCCCACGTGTCGGCGCCGAACGCGTCGTTCGACTGCGGCACCGTGTAGAAGACCCACCGCCGCTCTCCGGTATGAACGTCGAAGGCCTGAATCGAGCCGGGCGTATCGAAACGCCGCTGAATGCGATCCGGCACGCGGCTGCCGACGATCACCAGGTCTTCGAAGACAACCGGGGGTGACGTCTGATCGAACATGTCCGGGGTGACCGGGTTGGGGAAGTTCTCGGTCAGGACGACATGCCCGTCCTCGCCGAACGTGGGAATCGGCGTGCCGTCGGCGGCATCGACGGAGTACAGCCTGTCGCGGCTGTTTATGAAGATCTTCATGCCGTCGCCCTCGCCCCAGGCAGCCACTCCACGGTGCTTGAACCCGCCGGGCGGGCTGCCCTCCGCCCCGCCGCGCCACGCTTCGGGGTCGAACGCCCAGAGCTGCTCCCCCGTTTCCGCATCGAGTGCGACGATGCGCGTATACATGGTCGAAACGTAGACCACGTTGTCGATCATCAGGGGCATCACCTCGAAGCTGCCGGGGCGCGTCCCGAACTCCTGGTTCGGCAGTTCGTTCGGTTCCCAGGTCCAGGCGATGTCGAGCTGATCGATGTTCGAGCGGTCGATGTCGGCGAGCGGCGAGTACTTCGACGCGCCCTGATCGGCGCCGACGTAGGGCCACTCGACCGCGCCGTCGTCCGCGTGTTGCGCCGTCGCCATTTGGACCACGACCAAAGCAATTATCGCGACCATCGCTACTCGCGCGGTCAAGTGCATCATTGCGTCCCTCCCATTCCAACTCGGAACGTCACTCTAGCGAAGTGTTTCTCACGCCTCCGACACCCTCTCCCCAAAAAATTCTTCCCCTCTTTCTTGGTTGGCCACAAGTTCTGTTTCCGCTAGTAAATCCCGCCGCTGCCACGCGTGTACTGCTGGTCCTGAAAATTGAATCAGGCTCCATGCCTCCTGAGGTAGAGTCGTTCAATCTCATCTGGGCAGACATATTTGACGGTAATCCCCGAGTTGCTCAGCGCTTGGCGACACCCCCACCACTCGGTGTCCACGGCCTCTAGAACCACCGTTGTTTTGACTGCCGCCATTGCGACAGCTATGAATTTTCGATCTGTTGGGTCGAACGCGCCGAGTTCCAGGTCCTCCGGAAATTCGGAGTAGTTTTCAAACTCATCATCCGTCAGCGTGATGTGTACCTGTTCACACCGCTCTGTGTTCTCGCGATTAAGCAGCAGCCACTTAAGAAACAGATCGCCCGGTCCGCGCTGTCCAGAAGTGGTCAAGTTTTGTTGGTACTCCTTAATTATTCTCCAACCGCTGTCGATCGCCACGCAGCCGCTTTTCGTCAATTTCGCAAGAGCCGTTGCACAACTGCTAACGCATGCCGCATTCGCCGTGTCGCTGCCGTTAGCAACTACCGCCACGTTCGTATCAACAACCGTCATCGTTCGGTTCGTCGTTCTCATTTCTTCGCCTGCCGTTTCATTGCCGCGTTCGTCATTGCGACTACATCTTCCATTTCATCGCCAAAGAAAGCTTGGGGCCAGTTCGTGATGTTACCGAACATGTCAACGTCGAGCTCCCGAATGGTAGAACCGGATGGGCCAGGCTCACAGAAGTACATCGCTACCTCCTCCGGTCGAAGTGCTTCCTCCGCGACGCGACGTTGGAGGCGACGAAGAAAATGTTCGGAATGGCTCTCCACAATAAGTTGAATGTCGCGATTCTTGCCGTGTTCGCGGCCGTGAATCGTCTCAATAAAGAGATCGGCTAGTCCTGCCTGCACGGAGGGGTGCAAATGAATCTCCGGCTGCTCGAAGATTATCGTGGAATGTCTCGGAACATAAAAACACTCCACAATCACTGGCAAGAGTTGGGACACTCCAAAGCCGACATCCGTGAGATTAACTGTGCTACCTCGAGGTCGCACGCTGACGAGTACTTCGTATTCTTTCCGCCCTGAGCCGATCGGCTTGACCTCGAATGAATAAATGAGGTTGAGATCGAGCAACCACCGCGCGATCACTTTGTGAAATGGCTCGCCTCGTTTCTTGTGCGCGCGACTAATACGGCGACTATGAGCGGCAAGCAGGGCTTCGATGACGCGTTCACCGCGGTAACCGACATGATCGGGTGCTTCTCCAGACCAAACGTACGATCGGTCGGGATATATCCGAAGGGGTCCGACGTAAACGACACGGCTGAACTGTGACTCAAGTGCGAGGGTTAGATCAGCGAGAAAACCGGTATTCTGATAGTAGGCAATGGCCTCGTCGGGGAATCCATAGAATCGAATCGGCGCGGGTAACGGCCATTTGCGGCCCACGTTCCGGACGAACTCGTAGTTCTGTACGTCCAAACGATATCGGTCTCGTCCCCTAGTGGTCACCGCGGGCTGCTCCAGTGACATGCCGACGGCGAGAGTGGGATTGCCAACGTCTGACAACGCGTAGTTCATTGAGTCTACGCGCAGACGATCCCCCGTTGTCTGGTCGCGACGAACCCGGGTTTGAAAGCTCACGGAGTCAGCGAATCTTGTGGCGCCCGTTCGGGGGTCACGGATGCTCATCCGGCTCGGGAGCCCGAATGACGTACCGAACGACAACGACGAATCCAGTTGATGGTCGAAAACGAAATCCCGAAATGTGCCGAGGTCGACAAGCGCGTTTCGATCACGTGGGTGCAGTACCCGCGTTCGGTCGGAGGACTCGACCGTTTGCTTCATCATGAGGAGAAATTGTGTGAGACTTGTTTTCCCCGCGCTATTCGTGCCGAAGACAACGGTGAGAGGCGCTAGGCGGATATCTCCAGTGGCCTTCCAGGCCTTGAAGTTCTCAATCCGGAGTGACGTCAGCATTTTGGAATCGTTCTTGGCAAACGCGTCGTAGGTGGTGATGGCGGGTGGTGTCGCTAAGTAGCGGGTGTCGTTAGTCAGGGAGATGGTTGGTGGAGGGGCTTTACGGGACTGGGTGACCTTGTCACATGGGACGCTACCGCGAATCGAAGCGGACGAGCTCCCGGTCGATCATGGCGATGGTGGGACGGCCGGACGCCGCCATGTTTCGGGCCAGTTCGGTCTGGAGGATCTCCATCACTACCTGCACGCCTTCCGCGCCGTAGGCGGCGAGGCCCCACATCGGTGGCCGCGCCACCATGACGGCGGTCGCGCCGAGTGCGAGTCCTTTCAGTACATCGGTCCCGCGGCGGAAGCTGCCGTCCACGAGAACCGGCGCCTGATCGCCGACGGCGTCGGCAATCGCCGGCAGGACATCGATCGCCGACGCGTTGCCTTCGGCCAACACGCCGCCATGGTTGGAGACCACCAGTCCGCGCGCTCCCTGGTTGAGCGCGGCTCGGGCGTCGTCCACCCGCATGATGCCTTTCGCGACGACGGGCACGTCCACCGCACCACTGAGGCGACCGATCGCGTCCCAGTCCGGCGGGGCCGGCTGACGGGCGGCCGAAACGCCCACCGTGACGCACAGCGCGCGGCAGCCCGCTTCGACGGCGCGCGCGGCGTCGTCCTCGGCGCCGCTGTCGCCCGCGTAGATCTGGTACCAGACCGGCTCCGTGCTCGCGGCAACCACCTGATCGATCGGCTGATCGGATTGCCGCGTCGCTACCATTGCCGCCTTGGCGGCCGACGCGCCACGCGCCGTCGCCAGTTCGCCATCCGGATGGAGTGCGCCCTGATGCCCGACGGGCCCGACGATGATCGGCGCGAACATGTCGTAGTCGAACAAGCGCGTCGTCAGGTCGAGGTCCATCGCGTAGACCATCAGCCGTTGCTGGAACGTCATCCGGTCGAACGAGCTGCGGTCGCCGCCGGCGATGGTCTCGAAGCGTTCCGGCGCGAGCGTCAGGCGTGCCATCGGCTCGAATTCCGGGACGTTCAGCAGTTCGAGGACCGGCGCAATCCGGTCGTTGGGTGGTGCGGCGCTCCACGGCCGGGTCTGTTCGGGTGCGGTGAAACCGAGTCGGCGCAGCCAGTCACGCCGGCTGGTTGCCGTCGGGCTGTCGATCGTTCCGCGTCTTGCGATGCTCATCGTCGTCCGTCCCGCTTCGGCCAGGAGTCCGTGGTGAAACCCCGAGGAG
This sequence comes from Vicinamibacterales bacterium, assembly GCA_965246995.1. Classification (GTDB taxonomy): domain Bacteria; phylum Acidobacteriota; class Vicinamibacteria; order Vicinamibacterales; family UBA8438; genus VXRJ01. The sequence continues at coordinate 4,353,929 of OZ252008.1, read as the reverse complement.
CAACGCCGTTCAGGCGGGATGCATCGCCGCTCGAATGTAGCGGGGGTTTCACCACGGGCTCCTGCGTCTACGGGAAGTTGGTTCTCACCAGGCTACGGTCGATCTTCGCGATCGAGTCGACGCCGACCGCCGCCATCGCCTGTTTGAGTTCGGCGTTCAGGATTTCCAGCACCTTCTGCGCGCCCGCCTCGCCGAACGCGCCGAGACCCCAGCGCAGCGCGCGTCCGAAGCAGACCGCACTAGCCCCGAGTGCAAGCGCCTTGAGCGCGTCGCTGCCGCGGCGGAACCCGCTGTCGACAAGCACCGGCACCCGTCCGGCGACCGCCTCGACTATCTCCTCGAGCACTTCGAGGCTCGACGGACCATAGTCGATCGCGCGACCGCCATGATTGGAGACGACGATGCCGTCGACGCCATGCTCGAGGCACCGGAGTGCCCCCTCGGCGGTCAGAACCCCCTTGGCGAGCATCGGCACTTCGCACATCGGCCGGAGCTGATCGAAGAGCGACCACCGGTACCAGAGTCGGCCGTCGCTCACCCGGTACGGGTTGGTCGGGTCGCGCGGCGTCCGGCGTGTCACGGTGCGGGGTGAACCCCCGAGGTGCCGGTCGTGCAGGTCGCGTTCGTAGTAGGACGCCTGCTGATCGATGGTCACGACGATTGTCTGGGCGCCCAGCTCCTGGGCTTCGGCGAGCACCTTCTGATTCGTCTCCGGATCGGGAGTCGCGTAACGCTGGAACCAGAGTGGCCCCTCCGCCGCTTCGGCGATCCGCCGGAAGGGGAAGTGCGACGCGTTGCTCACCATCATCGTGGTGTCCATCGTGGTCGCCGCGCGGTGCATCCCCAGTTCCCCGTCCGGATGGAGGTCGCGCTGGAAGGAGGTAGGCGCGATCATGATCGGACTGGGCATTTGGTGGCCGAACAGTTCGGTGGAAGTATCGACCGTCGCGGGATCGATTCCGCCCCCGCCGACGAGCTGGACCCAGTCCATGGCGTCGCGGTTCCGGTAGAGCGTGAACTCCGACTCGGTGCCGTGCGCCGTGTAGTCGTAGACCGACAGCCGGACGTTGGCCCGGAAGATTGGCTCGAAGTCGAAGATGTCGCGCATTTCGTCGAAGCCGAGGAACCGCCGGTGCGGTCCGAGCGGCCAGGGATCGCGCTGCGCATGCAGCACCGGCGACGCCGCCACGAACGACGCCATCCCGGCGATTGCCTTCCGCCGCGACATGCCCCGCCGCCAGCGCGTCTCAATCTTTCCCACGGCTGCCTCCCGTCATCTCTGGCGATCCGAACCCGTATCATATCGCGCCGCCGCCCCTCGCTCCGGCCTCTCTGTTAGTGTCCAGTATATAACACTGAAAAATATATAATATGCTATATATAGGACATTATGGGTGTGTCGGTTCGGGAATCTATGCCGTTCGCGGCGCGCCGTGCACTGATCCGCCTCGGTGCGGACATCCGTGACGCCCGCCGCCGCCGCCGCATCCCGATGGCAACGATGGCGGAACGCGCCCTGATCAGTCGCTCCACGCTCCACAAGATCGAACGGGGCGATCCGGGGGTCGCGCTCGGCGCTGTGGTGACGGTCATGTTCGTCCTGGGGCTGGCGGATCGGTTCGCCACGCTCGCGGACCCCGTGCACGACACCGTCGGGCTGGACCTCGAGGCGGAGCGGCTGCCGCAGCGCATTCGCGCCCGTCGACGCCGTCCGTCGCCGCGGGAGTAGACGATGGAGCACGAAATCTTCGTGTCCGTCGATCTCAACGGCACACCGGTCTTCGTGGGACGCCTCTGGTGCCGGAACCGCGGCGGCCGCCAGAGCGCCACGTTCGAGTACGACGCCGGCTGGTTGGGGCATCCGGAGCGCTTCGCCATCGATCCGGCACTGCCGCTCACGGCGGCATTCGGACCGTTTCACACGGATCGGGAGGTTCCGCTGTTCGGCGGGATGAGCGATTCAGCCCCCGACCGTTGGGGCCGGATGCTGTTGCGTCGTGCCGAACGCCGCCGTGCACGGCGGAACGATCTGGCGCCTCGGGCCCTGTCGGAGGCCGACGTGCTCCTGTCCGTCGACGACGACATCCGCCAGGGCGCGCTCCGTTTCGCGATCGGGCCTGGTGGGCCGTTCCTGGCCGCGCCGCGACCTTCGCGCATTCCGCCGCTCGTCGAGTTGCGACGACTGCTCGCGAGCACCGAACGGGTAACTGGCGATCGGGAGGGCGACGAGGACCTGGGGCTGTTGATCGGTCCGGGGTCGTCACTGGGCGGCGCGCGACCCAAGGTGGCGGTCCGGATGCCGGATGGGACGCTTGCGATCGCCAAGTTCCCACACACCGAGGACGACCACAACGTCGTTCTCTGGGAAGCGGCCGCGCTTGCCCTGGCCGAACGCGCCGGCATCGAGACGCCGTCGTGGCAGATCGAGAGTGCTGTCGGCAAAGAGGTCCTGATCGTCGATCGCTTCGACCGCCGGGGAGGCGAACGGATACCGTTCCTCTCCGCGATGAGTCTCGTGGGCGCCGCGGACCGCGAGGCGCGCTCGTACCTGGAGATCGCGGACGCATTGCGCCAGCATGGCGCCCGCCCGCGGCAGGACTTGGCGCAGTTGTGGCGGCGCATCGTCTTCAACGTGCTGATCTCGAACACCGACGATCACCTGCGCAACCACGGCTTTCTGTACGAAGGCCAACTCGGGTGGCGTCTCTCCCCCGCCTACGACCTCAACCCGACGCCGACCGATGTCCGGCCGCGAGCGCTCTCCACGTCGATTGGCTTCGACGATCCGGTCGCGTCGCTCGATTTGGCCCTGGAGACGGCCGCGTCGTACGGCCTCGATACGGCTGCCGGACGCCGGATCGCCGGCGAAGTGAGTGCCGCGGTAGCCACATGGAGGGAGACCGCCGGCCAGCTCGGTGCAACGCGTCGCGACATCGACCGTCTTGCGTCAGCGTTCGAGCACAATGACTTTGCGGTCGCACGCTTCTAGACGCACCGACGATGAGGCTTACGAACAAGGCGCGAAGAGTGTTCGCAATCGGCTTCGTGGCCGGGATAGGAACCGTCGGCCTACAGGATGTCGATGCCGATGGGTCCAGCGATTTCACCGTCCGCGGCCGGCGCCGTCCCCTCGTCGAGCGCCCGGTCGAGCCGGACGATCCCGACGAAGACACGTCTCCGTTCTGCGTCCTCGACATCGAAACGACCGGATTAAGCCCGGAACGTGACTCGATCATCGAGATCGCGGTCATTCGTAGCGAGATGCGGGACGGTTCGACGCGTGAACGAGTGCTGAACGAACCCGTGCGTCCGTCGGGAAACATTCCAAAGCAGATTCGTGAGCTGACCGGCATAACGAACGAAATGGTGGCGGACGCGGACACCATAGACCGGGTGTTGCCCAGGGTCGCCGCTTTTGTCGGCGATGCCCGGATCGTCGCGCACAACGCCCACTTCGACCGCCGATTCCTGGAGCACAACGCACGACTCATGGGAATGACGTTTGCCGGGAACGAGTGGGTGTGCACGATGCGTATGGCGCAGCGCGTGCCACTCGGTCGCCCGTATCGGCTGACTGCCATAGCGGAAAGGCTCGACGTCCCGGTCCGGGGCAGCCACCGCGCGCTCGATGACTGCCTCTCTACGATTGGGGTGTATCGGGCGGTGCGCCGCCTCCTTGGCGGCAGCGTCAGTCTCGCGCCGCTGACGCCGCCCGCCGACGACCCGTTCTCCGCGGAGGTCGCGTATGACGCGGACCTGAGCGGCCAGGTGTTCGTCTTCACTGGCTTCCGCGACGAAGTGTTGGCGGCGAGAATCGAAAACGCGGGTGGAACGGTGGCCGGAGGAATCTCCAGAAAGGTCACGACCCTGCTCGTGGCGGCGGACAGCGACGCCAAGCCGACCGGCAAAGTAAAGAAGGCCCTCGAGTACGGCATAGCGATCCGAAGCCGAGAGAGTTTCGAACGGGAGTTCTACGTCGCGCAGTGAGGTCATCGGTCGGGCCGAGCACCTCATAAATATGGAAATATGGCCCTTTCGACAGGCCAAAGCTCTGGCCGCCAGCCGCGGCATGACCTTGAAACAGTTCTTCACCGACGCGCTCGTGGACAAGCTCCGGCGGTGCGCCGACGATGCTGTCGGCCTCGAACGGGAAGCTCCATGGATGGCCGGATTCGGCGCGTTGGCCGATCTGTCGCACGAACACCGTCGAGTGGGCGAAGCGATAGCGGAGGAATTCGAAACGCTGGCGCCTGAAGACATCGCATGATTCTCGACACCAACGCCCTGTCTGCCTGGTCGGAAGGGGTCCCGGCCGTCGAGACTCCGCTTCGGTGCGCTCGTCGCCTCGTTGTTCCGAGTATCGTCCTCGGCGAGTACTACTTCGGCATTCGCCAATCGAGCTACCGCAGCCGGTACGAAGACTGGTTGCGCCGCTACCTTCCGTTGGCCCAGGTCGCCATCGTCAACCACGCGACAGTCGGCGTCTACGCCGATGTTCACCTGGAACTGAAGCGCTCCGGCCATCCCATTCCGCCGAATGACGTATGGATCGCCGCGCTCGCACGCCAGCACGGACTTCCGGTGCTGCTGTCTCCAGGGCCAAATCGAGCGACGCGACCGGATCGTCGAAGCCAATCGACGTGGAGAGCGCTCGCGGCCGGACATCGGTCGGCGTCGGGTTGAGATCGTAGGCCGGGGAGAGAAGCCACCCGAGTTGGCCTTCGTACAAGAAGCCGTGATTGCGCAGGTGGTCGTCGGTGTTCGAGATCAACACGTTGAAGACGATGCGGAATTCGAAACGCTGCCGCCGGTCAGATGCCGCCATCTGACGTCGGCGTAGGACGGATCAACTCCTGAACCACTCCGCGAACGACAGCGTTCGAACGCGCCGCCCGGCGCTACGCTCGGTGGCCGGAAACCACGCCAGCTCGCGGCCCGTGCCATCCCGAGACTGGGCAGACCGGGCGCGGACGCCGCGCCGACCTTCGGCCTTCGCCCGCGCGCCGACCAGAACCGGCCCCGTGTCGTCGCGGAGATCTTCCGGTTCGTAAGGCCATCCGGCGATGAAGGTGCGGAGGTTCAAGCGCGCCGTCACGAGGTTTCCGTGTCGTCGTGCAAAGTTCGGATCGAGTGGGTCGTTCTAGGAGGAGTGGGCGATACGCCACCAGACGCGGGAAGCGGGAACCGCTTCGCGTCGCAGCGCCGTGGTCATGACTGCGCCCGGTCGAATCGGAACATGTCACGACACGTTGCCAGCACCGCGCCCGTATCGCCTCGTCCCACCAAGTCCAGCAGGGACACGCCGTCGAGGGCCGGAATGGGACGGCGCACGACCGCCGGGATGCGGTCACGCTTGAGATGGTGGACGAGCAGGTCGGTGGCCGCAGCCAGATCCGCGATCGCACCGGCACGCTCCCGGGGCACTCCGCCGCGGCGCCACTTGCCGACTGCCTGCCGGCTCACGCCGAACAGGCGGGCCGCCTCGGCCTGACTCAGCCCCCACGTCTCGGTTGTCCGCGTGAAGGCGTCGACCGCGCGGCGACGGTCGAGACTGTCGATGAAGGCATCGAGCCATCCGACGTCGTGCCGATGCGCGGTGAACGTCCGCTCAGCCGCTTCTTCCGGGTCGGGGCCGCCAGTCGTTGTGTCGGTATCCACCCCGCAACCATATGTCAACCGCATGGCAAGGGGGGCCGCGCTTCAAGTCGACCGCGGTCGGTCGATTGACCACAATGCCATAAATATGGAAATATGGTCCTCATGAAGACGACCATTGAGCTTCCGGATGCCGCTCTTCGGCAGGCCAAGGCTCTGGCCGCCAGCCGCGGCATGACCTTGAAGCAGTTCTTCACCGACGCGCTCGTGGACAAGCTCCGGCGGTGCGCCGACGATGCTGCCGGCCTCGAACGGGAAGCTCCATGGATGGCCGGATTCGGCGCGTTGGCTGATCTGTCGCACGAACACCGTCGAGTAGGCGAAGCGATAGCGGAGGAATTCGAAACGCTGGCGCCCGAAGACATCGCATGATTCTCGACACCAACGCCCTGTCCGCGTGGGCGGAAGGGGTCGCGGCCGTCGAGACTCCACTTCGGTCCGCTCGTCGCCTCGTTGTTCCGAGTATCGTCCTCGGCGAGTACTACTTCGGCATTCGCCAATCGACCTACCGCAGCCGGTACGAAGACTGGTTGCGCCGCTACCTTCCGTTGGCCGAGATCGCCATCGTCACCCACGCGACAGCCGGCGTCTACGCCGATGTTCGCCTCGAACTGAAGCGCTCCGGCCATCCCATTCCGCCAAATGACGTATGGATCGCTGCGCTCGCACGCCAGCACGGACTCCCGGTGCTGAGCAACGATGCACACTTCGACCGGGTAGACGGCGTTCAGCGCATTGCATTCTGAGCCGCAGCGCCGCGGGCTTCAGATCAGCCCGGCGACCCAGAACGCGTACACGACCGCCATCGCGACGACACCGTTCACCAGCGTGACCCCGCCGTAGGAGAGCAGACCGGCCTTGAGCGACATCTTCGACAGCGACGTGCAGACCCAGAAATAGCTGGAGTTCACGTATTTGATGATGATCGACCCGGCCGCGCCCGACAGCATCGTCGCTTCGGGACTCAAGCCGAGCGTGTTCATCATCGGGGCCGCCACGGACGCCGCGGTGATGACGCCGACGGTGGTCGAGCCGGTCACCATGTTGCCGGCGATTCCCAGGACGAACGGCAGGAAGATGGAGGGCACGCCGGTCGCGGCGACGGCCCCGGCGATGGCGTCAACGGCGGGGGTCTCGCGCAGGATCTGGCTGAGCGAGCCGCCGAGTCCGGTCACCATGATGATCATGGCGGACGTGCGGAGGGCGTTCTCGACCCACTCGCTGGTCCGTGCCGCGCGCTGGTTCGCGCGCGTGTTCCGGTAGGCGAGCAGCACCCCGATCCCGAGCGCGACGACCGGCCAGCCGAGGTAGAGCATCGCGCGGTTCACGAGGTGTTCGGCCGGCAGCGCGAACGCGGCGACGCTCTGGCCCGCGATCAGCGCGAGCGGAATCAGGATGGGTGCGTAGGCCCGCCAGGTGGCGGGAAGTTCCGCTTCGCGTCCCTGCTCGACGAACGACTGGCCGACGAACTCACGCGACGGTGGCGACTCGATGTGCGGGCCGACGACTCGCGCATAGGCCCAGCCGGCGAGCGATGCGATGAGGGTCGCGATCCCGCCGAACAGGATCACTTGTCCGATATCGGCGCCGACCAGCGCGACTGCGGCGAGCGGCCCGGGCGTGGGCGGCACCATCGCGTGGGTCAGTTGCATCGCGCCCACCAGTCCGGTCGCCATCACGCTCATGTTCAGTCCGCTGTTGATCGCGGCGGAGTGAACCAGCGGGTTCAGGATGACGTAGCCGACGTCGGAGAAGATCGCCAGTCCGATCACGAAGCCGCTCAGCGTCAGGGCCAGCGGCATCCGCGCCTCGCCCACCCACCGGATCATCGAGATAGTGATCCGCTCGATGCCGCCGGTGTGCTTCAGCGCCTCGGCCAGCACCGAGCCGAGGACGATCACGACCGCGATGCTCTGAATCGTCCGCCCGAATCCCTGTTCGAAGGCGTCGATGAACGCTTCCCGGTCGATCCCCGGGATCAGCGCGAAGAGCACGATCGGCACGAGCAGGGCGAGGAAGACGTGCCACTTGAACCGCGTGATCAGCAGGAAGAGCAGCGCGACGACGGCCACCAGGCCGGCAATGGCGATCAGGGCGCTATCGGTAATCATCGGGGGAGGTTCACCGCGGATCGCTAGAAGCGAAACAGCCGGTTCATCTTTACCACGAAACCGCGGTTGCTGAGCATGGAGAAGCTGTCGAAGCGGTCGGGCCGCAACGGGTCGCTGTCACGGTCTTCCGTGTAGACGACGAACAATTCGCTGCCGGGACTGTATTCCCACCGCAGTCGGAGATTGGTGCTGACGTTATGGGTGGCGGAGTTGTACTGAATCAGCCCGCCGAAGAACATGCGGGGCGAGAACGCGTAAGTGACGCGGGAGACGATCAGGCGGGTGTGGAACGAGCCCTGCGGCGTCTCGATCCAGTTCTCCGACAGGGTCGGTTCGACTGACAGGGCCGGGGTCAGGGCCAGACGACCCTGGCTGAAACCAATGGACCGGATGGTCCCGTTGAAGTACTCGCCGCCGCGTACCGTGACGATGCCCGTGAGGCGGCGCTGCGCCCCGATCGTGTAGGTCGCCTCGATATCGCGGAACCCGTAGGGGCCCACCGGCAGCACGACGCCCGGTCCAGGCGCGAACGGCTGGACGAGAAACTCGTAGTTGTCCGCGAACGTCATCCCCACGCGGTCGCTGGTCTCGAACTCGGTGGAGAAGCCTACCTGCGCCTGCTTCGTTTCCAGGATGCCGGTATCGGCGGTCAGGATGTACTCGTAGCTCGCTTCGAGCCGGAACTGCCGTACTGCCTCCAGCGACCGCGGGCGCGGACTGAAGCGTCCCGACAGGAACGATCGCCGGAAGTTGTCGCGCCGCAGGAAGCCCACTTCGGGAATGAAGTTGTCTTCCACGGTGAGGTGCTCGGCGGTCAGGCCGTAGCGGTCCGCGGCGTAGATGAACTGGCCCTGGTAGCTCGTGTCCCGCCCTTCGAACCCGGGCGTCTGCGTCCTTGCGACGTAGCCCACCATGCTCACGTTCTCGTAGAACGCCAGGGTGGCATCCGCGCCGAACACGCGGTTGGCGCCCGCGCCCTCCCCCTCCACCGACACGGAACGGTTCGTGAACAGCACGCCGATGGCGCTACGGCGCAGGATGTCGCGCTTTACCCGCACGACGGTGAAGTTCGTCGATTCGGCGCCGGCTGCTCCCTCGGATGCGGGCGGATGCTTGCGCGTCTGGATACTCAGGGCGCCCACATCGAAATCGCCGACCTTCCCCGTGACGCGGCCACCGCCGACAATCGGCACTACTGATCCGCCCTGGAGGCCGATCCGGCGCGAGTAGAAGAGCGTCGGCGCATTGCCGCTCCCGAACGAGCTGCCGCGGATGCTGCCCCCGATCCGGCGTAGAGCGCTGTCCCGTGCACTCGGGCCGCCGCCGCGGGCGAAGTCGAAGATGCCGCGACCCTCAAGAAAGAACTCGCGCTTCTCGGGAAAGAACAGGCTGAAGCGAGTCAGGTTCACTTGCTGCTCGTCCACTTCCACCTGCGCAAAGTCGGTGTTGTACGTGAGGTCGGCTGTCAGGTTCTGGGTGATGCCGTACTTGACGTCCAGTCCCGCGTCGCGGTCCCACACTGTCGGGGGGCTGGCGTTGAGGTCGGTCGTGCGCCCGCCGATGGCGTACGGCTTGATGTCCAGATTGTTGCCTGCGGCAGGCAGTTCCAGGCCCACCAGCATCGCCGCCTCGGATACGCGGAAGAGGCCGCGGCGCCCGGCCGAGATGGGCACTGGGGTGAGGTAGACCCGTTCGTTCTTCCGGCGCACCACGCGGCGGAACTGGAGCCCCCAGACCGGCGCCGGCCCGGGCCGGTAGCGGAGCGATTTGAAAGGAATCTCCATCTCGACCGTCCAGCCGCCCTCGAAGCGCCCCGTGCGCACGTCCCACACCGGGTTCCAGTCTCCATTGGGATTGCCCTCGTTGGTGATGGCGAAGTCGCCGAGCGCGCCGAGCGGGTTGGTGTAGAAGGCGACCCCGTTGCGACGGTCGTTGAACGTGTCGAAGGCGACCCAGAACGAGTCGTTCTCGCGGAGCTGTGGCGTGTCGCGCTGCATCTCGTTCGCCACCCACGCGGACGGCGGCGCCGAGTCCCACACGCGGGCGGCTATGTAGATATTCGTCGCGTCGAACAGAACCCAGGCTTCCGTTCTCTCGCTGGCCGGCGCCCCTTCGTTCGGCTCCTGCTGGATGAAGTCGTCGAGGGCGGGGACAGTCTGGTACGCCGGTTCGTCGAGGACCCCGTCCAGACGAATGCCGGTGACCAGCTTGACGGCGCGCACGGTGGCCCGTCCCTGCGCGTCCCGGGCGATGACTGCGGGCGCCGTCGGCGGTGTGGGCCGGTCAGCCACGCCGGGCGCCGCGAGTCCGGGCGCAGCCGCGGATACGGCGGCCGCCGCCTCACGCGGATCAGGTGTGCCCGGCTCAAGCCCCGGCGGCTGGGCCTGTGTGGCAGCGGCTGGTGTGAGAAGCGCTGCAATCCACGCGACCCCAAGGCGGCAGAGCCACCCCTGGGGGCCGCGGCGTCCGGCTCGCACTTTTGCAGCCAGCCGTCACCGTGCGCCGGACGTCGGTTCGGCTTCCCGTTCCTCGGCGCGGTGGCCGGCAAGGATGCCTTCCATGCCGAGATTTCCCTCGTGGCAGGCGTACTCGAAGAGCAACTCGTCCTTCCGCGCCAGTGGAATCATGGCCGTCCATGGTGCCGAGTAGGTGCCCGGATCGTCGACCGTGAACTCGTGTTGCAGCGTATCGGGGCCGACCCGGGTGAAGCGCTCGACCAGGCGGAGCTGTTCCGCGGAGCCGCGGGTCCGTTGATAAAGTGCGGCCGGCGACTCGCTTTTCGGCGAGAAGTTGGTCGTCTCGACCACCAGCGTGTCTCCCTCCCAGTACCCGCGTGAGTCACCATGCCACTGCCGGATCGCATCGTTGACGTGCGGGGATCGGTCCAGCGGGATCATGCGCGCGTCGTGGATCATCTCGTGCAGGAACACGACGTATCCCGGGGTCTGGATGATCTGGTAGTAGGTGTTGTAGCCGGCGAACAGATTCGGCATGCCGAAGGTGACGCAGCGCTCCTGCAGCCGCCGATCGGTCCAGGATGAGGCGGGGTTGTCGGTCAGATGGGCGACCCGGTCCGCGATCTGGCGCTCCGCCCCCGGTGTGAACGCCGGCACGCGTCCGTTCGGGGGGTCGATCACCAGCGAGGTACGGTTGTCGAACTCCCGATCGACCAGCCAGAACTGGTTGTAGTTGCCGGTCCCCGCGTCGCGCGACGAGAACGCGTCCTGATCGCTCAGGGCGGCAACGAACACGCTGTCCGCGAACGCCGCGTCGCTCTCGCCGCTCGCGAAGAGCTCCGCGTAGCGCGCCTGCAGGCGAGCCAGTTCCTCGTCGGTGAGGGTCGCCTTGTCACCCAGGATTTCCGGACGCTCCAGTGGTGTGGCGGTGTTGTTCGCCCACACGCCCTGCAGGTCCGGCCGGCCGGCCGGCGTCCGCGGAAGGGTCCACGACTCCTGCTGGGACGATTGGGCCTGAACCGGCGCCACGGCTCCCGGCCCCAGCACACCCACCGTGATCAACGCGACCGCCAGGCCTTTTCCACCTTGTGATTGGCTCATGCACTGTCTCCCGTTTAGCTCCTGCCCCACACTACTGTCAGTCGCCCGATCCCGGGACGAATCTCTGTACGCGCCCGCTCAGTTGGGCGACGAACACTTCGCCGTCATGCGAGACGGTCATGCCGTGGCCACCGTAGCCGTCCGGCAGCTCGGTGAGGATGGTACCGTCGAGCTCGCGCAGCGCGCCGCCCGCCCAGATCTGCTGATCACCGGTGACGACAAGCGCCTGCACGCCGGTCAGGTCGGTCCATTCATCGAGGAACGTCCCCTCCGAGTCGAACACCTGCACCCGGCTGTTGTCGCGATCGACGGCAAAGACGCGCCCATCGCGAGCCACCGCGATGCCGTGCGGCAGGCCGAACTCGCCCGGCCCGGTGCCGCGCGATCCCCATTCCACCTTGTACGTGCCGTCGCTCGTGAAGCGGACGATGCGCGCGTTGCCGTAGCCGTCGCTTACGTAGAGGTCGCCGTCGGGGCCGAACGCGATGTCGGTCGGCAGGTTGAACGTGTCGGGTCCGTCGCCCGAGACGTCCGGCGTGCCCAGTTGCATCAGCAACTCGCCCGAGGGGCTCAGCTTGTGGATGACGTGCCCCGGCGCGTCGACCACCCAGACGTTGCCGTCCGGGTCGACGCGGATCGCGTGGGCTCCGCAATGCTGGCAGCCGGCCGCGCCGTAGACCGCCGAGTAGCCGGACGCGCCCGGCGCGCGGTTCTCCGGCGGGACGCCGGCCACCTTGCCGTGGCTGAACAATCCGTCGCCCCAGGCCCGGACGAACGTGCCGTCCGGTGCGAACTCCAGGATGGGATGCCGCTGCCGCTGCAGCATCAGGATGTTCCCGTTGGCGCCGGTCGCCACCGCGACCACCTGCCCGAAGTTCCAGACCGTCGGCGAGTCGGCGACCGTCATCGCCGGAATCGGCCACTCCACCTCGGTGTATGCCGCCGCCGATTCGCCGGCCGGCGCCGCGCACCCCGCCGCCAATCCGAACAGCGCGAACACGACGACCGTCCGCCCGACGTTGCGCCCTAGTCTTCGCATGGTCCTGTCCCTCCAGGCTCCAGGAGGATATTCCGCGTGACCTGGATTGTACTGACTACGATAGTGTCTTCAAAAGAGCTCACTTGAAGCAGATTGGTTTACGCAACGCCAAGGCCAACCTCTCGGCGCTGGTGGAAGCGGCAGCCGAGGGCAACGCCGCCGTGATCACCCGCCACGGCAAGCCCCGGGCGGTCATCGTTAGTGTCGAGGAATGGGACCGGCTCCGTCGGGTTCCGTCGTTCGGCAATCTACTCTGCTCCATGCCGATTGTGGACGACGAGGTGTTCGAGCGCATTTGCACTCCGCCCCGCGACCCCGGATTGTAGATTCCGAGGTGTACCCACTGCGCGACTTCGCGCCCCTCGGCGTTCCGGTGGTCGACCCGTTCGATACGCTCCCTTAGCCGCCACAGCGGGCGACAGGCATATAGAATGGCTTCGGGAAGCGCGGCCCCCGTGGTTCCTCGCGCGGCGTGGGCACGCACGGACAGTCGACCCGCTCCCACTGGAGGGACATTCATGCCACGCAGACTGCTCGTCGCCGTCGCCTTTGCCCTGGTCGCCGTGTTCGTCGTCGTCTACACGCCCCGCGCCCAGCAGAACGTCGACTGGGACGCGGTGGAGATCTCCACGCACCACGTCGCGGGCACCTTCCACTATCTGGCCGGACGCGGCGGGAACATCGGTCTGTCGATCGGCGACGACGGGGTCATAATGATCGACGATCAGTTCGCCCCGCTCACGGACCGCATCGTCGAGGCGATCGGTGGCATCTCGAACGGCAACATCCGCTTCCTGATCAACACTCACGTCCACGGCGACCACACCGGCGGCAACGAGAACATGGGGCGGATGGGGATCGACATCGTGGCTCAGGAGCGCGTCCGCCTGCGCCTGGCGGAGACCCTGCCCGATGTGGCGCTGCCGGTGCTGACCTTCAACGAGCCAGTGAAGATCCACCTCAACGGCGAGGACGTCCACCTGATTCCGGTGCCGCCGGCGCATACCGACGGCGACACCTTCATCCACTTCCAGGGCTCGGACGTGCTGCACCTGGGCGACGTGTTCCGGACCGTCGCCTTCCCGGTGATCGACCGTAACAACGGCGGAACGCTCGACGGCACCATCGAGGCCCTCGGCATCGCGGCCGGTATGGCCGGTCCGGACACCAGCATCGTGCCGGGGCACGGTGTCGTGTCCAGTCGTGAAGACGTCATCGAGTTCCGCGACATGGTCATAGACGTCAAGGCGAAGGTGTCGGCGCTTGTCGCCAACGGTGCGAGCTACGACGACGTGGTGTCGGCCGGTCCGACGTCCGAGTACGAAGCCAAGTGGGGCGACCCCGAGCGGTTCCTCACCGCCGTCTACGCGGAACTCGCGGGCGACTGACGTTGCGCCAGTTATCCCCGGTCCGCGAAGGTGCGTGCAATCGGACCGGTCATCCCCGGAGGCATTTCGCGGTTCCGGCGGCGAGGACGGCGCCGAAGAAGGGCGCGGTCAGATAGATCCACAGGTGATGGAGATCCGCGCTGACGAGGGCGGGTCCCAGGGACCGCGCGGGATTCATCGAGGCCCCTGAGATCGGGCCGCCGACCAGCGCGAACAGACCGACGGCGGCCCCGACCGCGATGCCGGCGGTGATCCTTTTCTCGCTCGCCCCGGTGGACACCCCGAGAACGACGAACACCAGCAGCGCCGTCAGCACCACTTCGAGCGCGAAAGACTGCCAGACATCGCCGGCGGGAGCTGTCGCACCCAGACCCGACGCGCGAGTGAACAGGGCGGCGACGGTCAGGCTGGCGGCCCCCGCCCCGGCGCACTGGCCGGCGACGTAATACGGGACTTCGCGGCGCGGGAAGCGGCCGGAGACCCAGAAGCCGACGGTCACCGCCGGGTTGATATGGGCGCCGGAGATGTCGCCGATCGCATAGATCATCGTCATGACGATCAGGCCGAAGGCGAGGGCTACGCCGAAGTGGGTGACATCGCCGCTGGTGATGCGGTCCACGACGATCGCGCTCGTGCCGGCGAAGACCAGGGCGAAGGTACCGATCGCTTCGGCGGCGATGCGCCGCCCGCGGCTGAAAGTCACCGAACCCTCCGCGCACGGAAGCCGCTCATGGCAAGGGAGCGTACGTCCTGGATGTGTCGATTGCGTAACGACAGGCAAAAACTGTCATTACCAGGACGCGCTGCAGTTCAGCCAGCGCCCGATCATCCTCCGTCCGCCGGGGCAGGCGATCCGAGATGCTCGACGACCGCCCGCAGCGTTTTTCCCATGGCGGAGCGTGGCGCCCCATTGATCATCGGCGCAAGGATCCAGCGCGCAAGGGCAGGAATGGACCGGCTCAGCGTCACCTGCTCAACTTCGACCAGCACGCCGCCGTCTACCTGCACGTAACGCCAGAACAATTGCATCCGCCACAGGTAGCCGCTGTCGTTGCCAATCGGCTTCTCGCGCACGTCCGTGGAGCCGGGATCTTCGAGCTCGGCGATCCGCGTCCCCTCGATCCGGCTCCAGGCCCGGTCGCCCCCCGGGCGCACGTATTCCACAGTTTGCTCGATGTTGAACTGCGCCGACGCCAGCGGAGTGTCGAGCGCAACCTTCACATAGAGCTCGAACGTGTCGCCGTCGCGTGAGAGGACGCGTGATTCGAGGACGTCGTCCTGCAGCTCGTGCGGCGGAATGTCGTACTGCAGGCCGTCGAGCACGTCGTTCAGTGTCGCGTTCGGTACCAGGATGGCGCCCAGCCAGTGTTGGATGGTGCCCTTCGGCACCTTGAACCGCTCGCCCTGCTCGTCGAGCGTGTGCAGCCGTTCGACGACCACGCCGCCGGCCAGCACCTCCCGGCGGAGTCGTGCGGCGTCTTCGCGAAAATCCAGGAGCAGGAAGCGTTCGCCGTCGGCGAGCTCGGCGGCTACGCGCTGCTCCGTGGCCGCGATATAGCGCTGCCAGGCCGCGACCGTTTCGTCTTGCAACTCGGCTGCGAGCAGACCTGCCCCGGCGGTGCCAGTCGCCAGTGCGACCACCAGTGCGCCGCGGCGCAGCGCCCGCCAATCTGCGGGGTGGTCCGCCATCGTCCAGAACTACTTGAACGAGTGTCTTCTACGACCCCGATGCTTCCCCGTGGGTGTTACGGCACGGCGAAGACGAAGACGGCGTTCCCGGCTCTCGGGTTGCGCATCTCGGGGATCAGGTCGGTCGGGATGATGCTGGTCCAGCTCGATCCGCCGAGCGGACCGCCGGCGCCGAAGGCGATGTACTGCTTGCCGTCGACGGCGTAGCTGATCGGGTAGCCGTTCGACATGGTCGAGAGGCGGCTCTGCCAGAGCTGATCGCCGGTCTCGGCGTCATACGCGAAGATGTAGCGTTCCCAGTCGCCGACGAAGACCAGACCGCCGGCCGTGGTAAGCGCCGCGGTGTTATACGGCGCGCGGCGGCGATTCTGCCAGAGCGTCTCGCCGGTCCGGATGTTCATCGCCCGGAACTCGCCCAACTGGTCGGGTGCGTCCGGGTGGAAGTGGTTCTGCCGGCCCCGGACGCCGCCGGTGCCGCCGCCCCCTTCGCGACGCTCGACAGGCCCGAATGCGGCGGTCTCGCACTGGAGGTTGATCGGCACGTAGACCGCTTCGGTGTCGGGGTGGTACGCCATCGCGCGCAGGCTCTTGAAGCCCCCGGTGCTGGGGCAGAAGAAGAGTTCCTCGCCGATATCCACCACCGCGCCGTCGCGATAGGTCAGTTCACCCGTCTCGCGGTTCAGGTCGACCAGATTCTGGTAGCCGAGGTCGGTCGCGTTGACGTAGTTTCCGGTGACGCGGTCGAGCTCCCACAGGATCCCCAGCTTGCCCATGCTGAAGACCGACTGCCGGTTGTCGTAGTCGATCAGAATCCGCTCGAAGGTCTCGTCCATGTCGTGCGTGTCGCCCGGGATGTGCTGGAAGAACCACTTCATCTCACCCGTCGTTGGGTCGAGCGCCAGTGTCGAGTTGCTGTAGAGCGCGTCTCCGTCGGTGCCTCGTGCATCGCGCGTCCACGGTTTCGCCTGCGACGTGCCGTAGAAGACAAGGCGGTTGACCGGGTCGTAGCTCCCCGGAATCCAGGCGTCGGCGCCGGCCCGGAACAACACCGGCAAGTCGCCCCAGGTGTCGCCTCCCCGCTCGCCCGGCCGCGCAACGGTGGAGGTGCGCCAGAGGACGCGCCCGGTCCGCCCGTCGACGCCCACGATGTAGCAGGTATCTTCGCGGAATCGTTCGCAGCCGCGCAGGCCGGCGACGATCACGCCATCGGCGACGACCGGGCCGCTCGAGAAGCCGTAGCCGTCATGGTCGGGCGCCACGTTGGTATCCCACCGCACCGCGCCGGTCCGCGCGTCGAGACCGACGATATGCGCGTCGACCGTGTTGAGGAGAATCAGGTCCTCGTAGATGGCGAGGCTGCGCATCTGTGCGGCGGGACGCAGCCGCTCGTCCATTTCGCGACGGTGCTCCCAGATGAAATCACCGGTGGCGGCGTCGAGCGCCTGCACGACGTTCCCGGGGTTGGCGATGTACATCACGCCGTCGCGCACGATCGGTGTCGTTTGCGAAACACCTGCCTCGAGGCCCCAGGACCACGCCAGTTGCAGGTCGCCGACGTTGTTCCGGTCGATCTGATCGAGCGGGCTATGGCCCCAGCCGTCGAGCGTGCGCCGCCAGCTGAGCCAGTCGCCCGGGTCGGGGTTCTGCAGCACGGCATCGCTGGCGGGCCGGACATCGGCGGTCTGCTGCGCGAGGCCGGTCAGCCCGGCCGCGACCACAACTGCCCCGATCAGCACGGCGAACCGGAGCGGTGACCGGACGATGCGTCGACGAGAGAAACCAACGGACATATGAGCCTCCCTGTTTCGTGCTCGAACCGAGCCTCACGATACTACAGGCAGCCGGGAACGGTGATTCAATAGAAGAAGCGGCAAAAAGCGCCCCGGGTCGGTCGCGGCACCGCGCAGTCGCCTGGAGGACGGCATGACGATTCTGCTTACGGGAGGGACCGGGTTCATCGGGTCGCGGCTCAAGGCGCAACTGGAGCGACAGGGGCACACCGTCCGTGTCGTGAGCCGCGGCCCGCAGGGCGACGTGACCTGGGAACCGGACGCCATCCGCGCAGCGGTCGGCGCCAGCGACGCCGTAGTGCATCTGGCCGGCGAGAACGTGATCGGCCGGCGCTGGACGGTGCGGCAGAAGACGCGGCTACGCGAGAGCCGGGTCGATACGACGCAACTCCTGGCCGAGGCGGTAGCCGACTCGAAGCCGGGCGCATTCGTCACCGCATCCGCGGTCGGGTACTACGGCGCGAGCCTGGACCGACGGTTCACGGAACGTGACGGCCCGGGCGACGATTTTCTGGCGCGGCTCAGCGTCGAGTGGGAAGCGGCGCGGCAGCCGGCCATCGACGCCGGCGTGCGGACCGCGACGATCCGGATCGGTGTCGTGCAGCATCCGGGCGGCGGCGCGCTCGGCAAGATGCTGCTGCCGTTCCGGCTCGGCGTCGGCGGGCCGGTCGGAAGCGGGGGACAATGGGTGTCCTGGATCCATATGGATGACCTGCTCGCGATGCTCGAATGGGCGATCGCGAACGATGAGGTGAGCGGGCTCTACAACGGCACGGCACCCAACCCGGCGACGAACCTCGCGTTGTCGAGAGCACTCGGACGCGTGTTGCGACGGCCGACGGTCCTGCCGGCGCCGACGCTGGCGTTGCGCGTGGCGCTGGGAGAAGCGGCGGGGCTGCTGATCGAGGGGCAACATGTGACGCCCGAGCGGGCGCTGGCGGGAGGGTTCGTGTTCCGGTTCGCGGAGATCGAGCCGGCCCTGCGCGACCTGTTGGCGTAGCAGTCCGCGGCGCTACGCGTAGATGATGAACTCGAGGAGGTTGCCGTCCGGGTCGCGGATGTAGCGGCTCGTGCCGGTGTCGACGCCTCCGTTGCGGCCGCCCTGGCGCGGGGCCGGGCCTTCGATCACGACGGCGCCCACCCGTTCGAGGGTCTGTTCCAGCGCCGCGGCGGTTCCGCCCCAGACGAAGCAGAAATCGCCGCACGGCGGCACCGCTTCGGGCGCGCGCAGCGTGAACGTGCCACTCTCCCAGATCTCGGGGCGATGGAAGTTGATCTTGTTGTCGCCAAAGTGGACCGAGCAGATCCGATCCCCCTCCATCACTTCGAAACCAAGCCCGCGGTAGAAGGCGACCATCGCCGCCGTGTTCCGCATCGGAACGGCAACGTGATCGAAACGGACCAGATCGGGCGACGCCTGTGCGGTGACCGTGCCGCCCGCCGCACCAACACCGGCCGCCGTGGCGGCCAGCGATGCGCCGGCGTGCACCGTCTGCTTCAGAAACCGCCGCCGGTTGTGCGTCCTGCTCATGGCTTGTTCTTCCTGCAATGCCGGAAGTCCCGGTCGTGTCCTAGTCCATCCGGCGCATTTCGAGCGTCTCGCCACCCTGGTGCAGCACCAGTGTGGCGACCTGCCCGCCGCTGACGCGGAACGAAATGCGCGCGTTCCGGTCCCGATAGAAGAAGTCGGTGTCGGACTCCGGGAAGATCGCCGCCGGATCCTGATCGGTCAACTGCGCCAGCAGGTGGTCGCCGTCGCGTGTGATGGTGATGGCGAAGCCGGGCTGTTCCTCGTACTCACCCACGTACCGTTCCAGCGTAGCCTGCGGCAGCTCGGCCGCCGGACGGGTGGCCGGGTCCAACCCCACGTCCGACGTAATCCGGTCGGCCCGTCGGCCGAACCCCTCCTGCTCGAAGATCAGGTGGTCTACTTCCCGGGTGTCCTCGCGGATGCCGAACAGGATGTGGAGACCCGACTCCACCTCGATGAACTCGGTCTCGGAGGTAGGCACCAGCAACCGCTGCCCCCGGGTCGGCGCCCGGATGTAGAGCCGGTCCTGGTCGACCAGGATCGTCAGGACGTAGTGCTCCGACAGCGCGTACTGCCCCACATAGCGCTCCAGCAGGAGCGGGTCGACATGCACCGCCTGAGCTCGTGCGACAGCCGGCAGGTAAAGCGCGAACAGGGCGCCCACCAAGGCCACCGCAGCCCAGACGCGCCATGTATTAACTATTGAAGCCATATATATAATATGGTATTCCTTGTTATGGGACACATATTAAACTAAGTAGCGCTAAGATTAATATGTTGGCGTGACGCCTTCTGGTCTCGTATCAGTACTTGTCGAGCCCTTCGGTCAGTTCGATATACGTGCCGAAGGGGTCGGTAAAGAAGGCGATCGCGATCCCGAGCTGTTCCAGTTCCTGGTACGGCCGGTCGAACGTGATCCCCTTTGCCTCGAGTTCACGGCAGAACGCCTCGAGGTTGTCTACTTCGAAGCCGATATGGTCGAGGCTGCGCCCCTCGGTGCCGTGCAGATCGGCGCCGGGCGAGTAGGTGAGGTTCACCCCGGGCAGGTCGGCTGCCTCGAACGATCCGCGCATGCCCGGCGCGGCGCCGAACATGTCGACGTACCAGGCCTTCATCGCGTCGACGTCGCCCGCGAAGTGGATGTGGTGCAGCGCGATCGGCTCCGCTTGATCCCGTGCCTCGACCAGCTCAACCTTGACGCCGTCCGGCGCCAGGACGAACGCAATGTAGGTGTCCTGGTTCTCGATATACGCCATGTTGTCGATCACCGGGACCGACGGCGGCAACTCCTGCCGGGTGACGATCGGGAAGCCGCTGGCCCGCACCCTGGCCAGCGCATTGCGGACGTTCGGTACCTTGAACCCGATGTGGTTGACGGTCGAGCCTATCGTTCCACCCTCTGGCGCCCGCTCGCGGACGAATACCAGGACGTTCGGGAAACGGTAGATCTCCGACTGACCGAACATCGCCGGTTCACCCCCGAGAGCGGCTTCCCAGAATCGCTTGTGCGCGGCCAGGTCCGTGCCGTTGATGTGGTGGTGACCATAGGCGACCGGGCCTTCGCTCGCCGCTGTCAGTTGCGCCGATGCCGTCGATGTGCCGCCCGCGAGCAGCAGCGCGGCCATACCGAGAATCGCGATCGTTCGCATGACAAACTCTCCTTCCATGCGCGTCCGCTGCGCAGGTCCTGCTTCAGTACCGGAACAGGTACGAGATCTTTCCGAAGACCGCACGGTTGGTCCGCTCGAACCGGTCGTGGGGAAAGCGCAGCTCGTCGAGCAGCCGTCCCTGCCGGAAGCGGTCATCGTAGCCCAGAAACGCTACCGTCCCGGCGTTGATCCGGTACGTGAAAAGGAGATTGTTGCCGAGCGTACCCGCCAGTGTGTTGTGCTCGGCGATGTACCGGACCAGGAGCCGCGTGGTGAACTGATAGGTGCTCCGGAACCGGTAGATCTGCACCTTGTACACTTCCGCCCCGGCCAGCGGATCGAAGAACTTGCTGTACGCACCGGTCAGTTCCGTCCGCCATCGCGAGGTGGGCCGGCCCGACAGCAGGAAGTTGGCCGACGTAAGCCGGCCGCGATACGGACTGTGCTCGTCGTAGAAGATGCCGTCGCCCACGTTGAAGCCGCCCACGACGGAGAGCAGCCGCGCGCTGACGACACCGAACATCCCGTAGCCCGACTTCCGGAAATCGACACCGCCAAACCGTTCGAGGTTGCGGTTGCCCATCGCGGTAAGCGAGATGTTCCGCTGGAACGAGAAACTCGCCGTGCCCTGGATCTGCTCGTCCTGCAGGACCCCGGAGTGGTCGAACAGCCGGAGGTAGGTGAGCGACGGTCCCCACGTAAGCAGGGTCGACTCCGGCCACCAGCGATAGTTCATGGTGGCGCTTGCCTGCCGCAGGTTCACGCGCGGCAGGAATCCGGTCTGTGTCCAGAAGTCGGGGTGGATATCGTTGTAGGACGCGCTGTAGCCAAAGTTCCGCCCCTGCCGCGTGAAGTCCGCTTCGAATGCGGGGGCCGAAGTTTCACCGAATTCCGGGTCGCGCGTCGACGAATTGACGGCCATGAAGCTGAGCCGGTGCGTCCGGCCGAGACGGAAGCGACCGTCGATTCCGGCTACGCGGTTGTAGTCGTCACCGAACTGGCGCGACGTCATGATCGCGCCGAGGTACGACTCGGAATAGAAGTCGTAACGCGCCCGTCCCACCACCGTCTGCGCCGTCCCGCGGTACCGCGGGTCGCTGGTGTCGTCGAGCCGGCCGGCCGCCTCGTCGTCCGCAACGATCACGCCGAGCGTCGTGTTCCCCACCTTGCCGGTCAGTTTTCCGCCGAAGCGGGGATCGACGATCGTCCGCGTGTGCAGCAGGTTGAGCGACGTGGCGGTCTGGAAGATCTCCTGTCCCTCCAGGAAGAAGGGCCGCTGCTCCGAAAAGAAGAGGGCGAAGCGCTGATTCGTCTCGATCTGCGGTTGATCCGACTCGATCTGCGAGTAATCCGGGTTGTAAGTGAAGTCGGCGGTCAGATTGGGCGTCAAGCCGTACTTCACGCTGACCCCCAGGTCCCCCAGCGGGTCCAACTCGTTGAACGTGCCCGTGTCGTTGTCGAGCGAGCCGATCTGGGCTCCGGTCAACTCGGGCAGGATCTCCAGGTTGCGGCTCCGCGACAGCTCGCGCAATCCGTCGAGGACGCCGAACTGGGTCAGTTGCCCGGCGACGCCGCGCGAGATGGGCGACCATGCCTGCGCCTCTGACTTGCCCCGGATGATCCGGGTGATCTGGAAGCCCCAGCGATGCATCTCGGCGGCGGGCCGCTGCGGGTACCGGAGGCTCTTGAACGGAATGGCCATCTCCGCCGTCCAGCCGTCCTCCACCACCCGTCCGCTCGTGGAGAACAACGCGTTCCACGAGTCGTCTCCCCGGATGCCGAACTGTCCCGAGTTGCTCAGGCCGCTCCTGCTGCTCCGCTGGACGCTGCCGCTCGCGCTCCGGCTCGACGAGCGCGACATCATGCCGCGGCCGCGCGAGGATCCGCTGCTGCCGTCCGCGTTCACGATCGAGTCGGCCTGCACGCCGTAACCGTTCACTTCGAACTGGTACGCGCGCTGCTGATCGAGGAACGGATCGAACAGGACCGACATCCGATCGTCGCCCCGGATCTCGTCGCGGTCGGCCCGGTTGGCGCGCATTATGCCCGGGTCGGAGTAGTGGGCATAGAAGGCGAAGTAGAGGTTGTCACGGTCGAAGGCCAGCCAGACCTCGGTCTCCTCCGTGCCGGGCCCTCCCTCGACCGGAGCCACTTGCACGAACTCGGTGATACGCGTCGCCGTCTCCCAGACTGAATCGTCCAGACGGCCATCGATCTGCGGCGCCTGCGCCGCGACACCGATCGTCACCTCGCGACGGACGTTGGGGGCCGCCGCGAAGCCGACACGCCCGCCAGTCGGCCGCCGCTGGCCCGGCGTCCGTTGACGGTCACTCCCGATCCCACCCTGGCCATTGCCGTTCCCGTTGCCGCGATTGCCCGGAACACCCCCCAGCGCCAGCGTACCGGTGACGCCGGTTCCACCGCTTTCGCCGACGCC
Source organism: Vicinamibacterales bacterium (assembly GCA_965246995.1). Lineage (GTDB taxonomy): Bacteria > Acidobacteriota > Vicinamibacteria > Vicinamibacterales > UBA8438 > VXRJ01. The sequence goes on along the minus strand of OZ252008.1, from coordinate 4,331,083 downwards.
TTCGCTAGGGGCTGGGGGAGCGGTGCCGCGCGGACTGACCCGCGCCGCCACAGCCGCCCCTTCAACTGCGTCGCCCTCTCTCCCCAGAACTTCGCCGAGCGTGGCGGCAAGCTTGTCCTGGGCGCCGAACAGGTCCGCCACCTGCGCGTCGACCTTGGCGGTGTGATGCACGTGGCCCGCCTCGACGTCGATGATGCGCGCCGTGATCCGGATCAAGTCGCCCAGCACCTGGTAACCGCCGGTGACCAGCCACCGCGCACCGAGCTGTCGGCTAGCGGTGAGGGCCACTTCACCGGACGGCGTGTCGGCCGCACGCACGTTCAGCGCACGTTGCAGGGTGGTGGCGTCCACCACCCTCACGCCCAGGTTCCAGAGGTCGGTGGCGACGGCCGCCGTGATCCCGTCGCCGATCCAGTCGTCCACCGGATTCCGGCTCAGGTTGGTAAAGGAGGTGACGGCCACCGCGTCCGTGGATTGGGCCACGGCGGGGGTGGCGGCGCAGACGGCGAGGTAGGCGCATGCCACCACGACGAGCCGCCGAATACAAAACGCCGCAAAGCGCCGCCGGCGCCCTCCGTGTGCCATTGCGGCACCATCATATTGCAACCGTTCTCCCGGTGGAGCGTTAGAATACGGCTGATGATCTCCCGGAAGGCGGTGTGCGTGGTGGTCCTGGCGCTGCTGCTGGCGGCCACGCCGGGGGCCCTCGCGGCGCAGACGGAGACGTGGGAGCCGCTGGTCACCACGCGCGGGACGCGTGCATTCGACGCCGAGTACGAGCTCTGGTACTACGTCAACGTCGTCTTCGAATCGGAAGTCGAAGCGACGGCTGACGGTTACGAGTACCGGTATCGCCTCACGAACAAGGGTGACACGCAGGTTCGCGTCGAGTGGCGCGGCCTGGAGGAGAGCGCGTTCGGAGAGGAAGTGGACGACGTCGAAGAGCTGCGGATGGGCCTGATTGAGCCGGGTACCGTCACCGACTGGCTGGTCCTGACCAGCAGCGCGCCGCCGCAGGTGATCGAGCGCATCGCCCGGATGTTCGGGAGCGCGCCGTCCGGCAATGAGGCGGTCCAGTTTGCGGGACCTGCCCCCGTTTACGTTCCGGCCGTCGAGTAGCTGACCGCATACGCGCCGGCTGCAGCCCCGCCCGGGTTCTACGACGCGGGGAGGCAATCGACCGGCGTCATAACGCCGTTTCCTGCCAGAGTTTCAGGCCGCGCACGAGGGCGTCTTCAAGCCAGTCCGAAAACCGCGCGGCGGCTTCGTCGCGTGATTCCTTGTAGTTGATCAGGAAGGCGCTGTCCGTCAGCGGCGTCACGGGGCCGATCTCCCGCTCGCCGTCGTCCGTCTCCATACGCTGGAACCACGACGCGGAACAGGCAAGCACGCCCCGGAATTCCCGCCCAATACCATGGAAGGCGATCAAGATCTCGGTCACATTCGTGTTGCGCAGCGCTAGCCGGGCCCAGGCCCGGTAGATGCCCGGATTGGCGAAATAGTCCAGTGCCTTCGCGCTCTGGATGATCTGATAGCGATAGTAGTGGCTGCGTTCACCGCCGTCTTCCGCTCCGCCGGCGTAGTAATTGCCATGATCGAGCACGTCGCGCATCTCGCGCCCTAGATCGTCCGCCACGTGTTCCAGCCTGTGTTCAGCTTGCTGTCGCAACGTTCCGGCGATGGCCTTGGCGGCTTCCCACTCGGCAACAAGAGAGTCTCTTCGTTGTTGAAGCTGTTGCCGTACCGATTGGATCGTGTCCTCAACGCGCCGCGCCTGCCGGACGTCCTCGACGATGCTCAATGCCTGGACGAATGCACTCCTCTGCAGACGGGCGAAGTACTCGACCAGCGGCTTGAGATCCCCGTCATCGGCGGCTTCCAGCGCACCGATGTATAGCGCTCGTTCCTGGTCCCGGACCACCAGCGGGAACCAGCCGGCCTTGACGAACACCAGCGTCGCGAGCGCGCGGGCAATCCTTCCGTTGCCGTCCTGAAAGGGATGGATCTGTGCGAAACGGTGGTGCAGCCAGGCTGCCTCGACCTCGGGCGCGACGTCGCTATGCTGTTGATGCAGGGCGATCAACCGGTCCATCTCCGAATCGACCTGCTCCGGCGGGCAATACTCATGAATGGTGTCGTCCGGCCGGAGTGGATTGTTAGGGAGGCTCTTGTACGCGCCTCGTAGCAGTGGGGCCGATGTTTTCCTGCCAAGTGGGTCGACGCCCGGAACGGTTTCCTGATGCTGCGTCATCAGGGCATGCAATTCCTTGATGTAGCTTGCGGACAGGGACCGCTCTCCCTTGACGAAGTCAAAGACACCTTCGACGGCCGCTTCATGATCGGCGATGATTGCCACAATCTCGTCCGGATTCACACCGTGGCCGTGCGGAATCAGCGTCGCCCGAATCCCGTGTTCGATGAGCAACTGCGTGACCCCGCGATCCAGGGTGTAGAGGCGTTCGATCAGTCCGGTCTCGATGGCCCACTCGCGTTTCAACCGCTCCTCGAACTGGCGATAGGCGTCCATATCGCCCAGCCGATTGCGCTGCTCGTTCCAGACTTCCGCCAAAGCGCGGAGCCCCGGCGTGGCCAACGCTGCGTGTGACTCGAGGTCTTCTATCGGTTGACACCGCTCATGCATGTCAGTCACTCCCAAGTCTTGTCAGATGCTTCGCTGCTACCGGCAAGTAAAGTTCGCCGCCGTCCAGTTCGCCGGATCGTCCGCGCCGCCGGCCGGTCCCGTGTACACCGCTCGTGCCGGATAGGGGCAGAGCGGCCGTTCGTTGTCAACGACGCCATCGGTTACGTGCGTCGCGATCAGCGCGTCGGGCGTCTCGCCCCGCTCGACCCAGGCGACGAGCGGCGCCAGCCGGTCCCAGGTGTCGGGTCCGCGGCCGCCGCGGCAGTGACCCATCCCGGGCGCCATGAAGAGCCGCGCGCGTTCCTGTGCCGCCGAGAGGTCTCCGTCGAAGGTGGCGTCGACCATCTCCTCGTAGTAGGTGACGGTCGGCTGCGGCACCACCAGGGCGTCCGCCCAGCCGTGGTAGAGGATCAGTTTTCCGTCCTGCTGCAGCAGGAAGCGCGTCAGATCCGGATTCACCGCATCGGTGATTCCCTTCATGACGTCTCCCTTCCCATCCGTGACGTCGTCGATGTCGAACTCCCACCAGGCCCATTCTGGCGGCGTGCCGTTTCGATTTGCCGGTTTGGAAGTGTCGACGAGGTCGGTCGGGGCGACACCCGGATCCTCGTCATAGAAGAGGTAGTTGAGATGATCGCCGCCGAGGCCGACCGCGCCCGGCGCAAAGTTGTTCGCGGGGTACGGGATGAAGAGGCGCGGCCACTGCATTTCCGACCCGAGCGGCTTGCCGGCGTAAATGGGATCTCCCCGGCGATCGCGCGGCCCGGCATGGAAGTCGCGGACCGTTTGCACCTGCGCGCGCGTGAAGCAGTCGTCACCGTCGATGTCGTCAATGCAACGGTGCGGTGCGAGATCGCGGTCCGGGTCGAAGTTGCAGCGGAGGGGATCGTCGATCACGCCGTCGGCGACGCCATCGTTCCGGTCGCACGCGGCGAGCACCGCGTCGGCCAGGATCTCCACCTTTCGGATACTGTCGAACCGGCCGTCGCCGTCCGTGTCGAACCCGAGTGCGCCGGTGAAGCCGTCACGGAACATGCGCTGCAGCAACCAGACGCGCACCGCGTTCATTTCCTGGTAGTGGTTCGCGGGCGCCCCCGCCACGATCCCGTCGAAGTCGCCGGGGTAGCGCTGCGCCTCCATCAGTCCTTGCCGGCCACCGGTGGAGCAGCCCTCGAAGTACGAGTACTCCGGTGCGGCGTCGTAATAGCGGCGCACGAGTGTCTTGCCCGCCGCGGCCGTCAGATGGACGGCGCGGTAGCCGAAGTCGATTTCCGCCTGCCGGTTGTTGTACGCGAACGACGATCCCGGCTCGGCGCCGTTGTCATGGCCGGTGTTGCTGTTGGCGACGGCGTAGCCTTCCGCCACGCGGTGATCGGCGAAGTCGAGATCGCCGTCCTTGCCGCCGTCGCCCCATTTCAGGAAGCGGCCATTCCAGTTGCGGGGCAGCGGCAACTGCAGATGGAAATGGATGGCGGGCGGCAGGATGCCCCGGACGTAGCAGTAAGGTTCACCGCTATCGGTCTCCGACACTCCCGCTTGGGTAACCGTCAGGTTGCGAATCTGTTGTAGCGCTTCGCAGCCGGCCCGTTCGTCGGCGCTCGGTGTGGCCGACTGCGCGGTACCGGTCGCGGCAGCCAGAAGCCCGGCCGAGACGAACAGGATTGCCGCAACGCCGAGTCGGATCGTCAATCGGTGGTTCCTCGGCATGCTGTCCTCCGTCCCTCAGAAACTGATTACCAGTGCGGTCCTCAGTATCGTATCCAAGCCATCCTTGCGGAGCCGGCCAGTGCCGAGGTCGACTGTGAGGCCACCGTTGGCGACCGTCTCGAACAGCTCGTCGCCGCTCGACGGAACGCCGTCCGGATCGCGCAGCGCGATACGCGCGACGATGGCGGCTTCGTCGAGTGCCGGCTGATGTTCGTAGAGCCACTGCAGGCTGACCCGGAGCGAGAGGTGATCCGTCATCGTGACGGCAGCGCCGCTCGTGGTGTTGAGCGAGTAGTCGGAGCGATCGGTCAAACTGACGTTCATGGTCAGCCCGCCGTCGATCTCGGTGATCCCGAGTCGCTGCCGGTAGTCGCCGTTGATGCGGATGCCGGCGAACCGGTCCGCTTTCGCGCCGTCCCTCACCAGTTCCTCGCGGGCGGTGTAGCTGAAGCCGTAGGCGGTGGAGAGCGCGAGCGACTCGCGGTCGGCCCAGGTGTTGCCGACGCCGCCGAAGACGATGGTTCGGTTGCGGATGCCGGCGTCGTTGTTGCGGTCCCAGCTTGCGCCGGCGTGCCAGAGAAAGCGCTCGCCCAGTTCGCGGTCGTAGCGTCCCTCTACGAAGTACTGCTCGACGTCCGGATCGAGCGGCGGCCGGACCACCACGGTTTCGAACTGATCGGGCCGCCCGCCGAGCGGGAAGCGGATGCCGGGGGGGAGGGTGAGGTAAGGCTCGTCTCCCCCGCGCGACCGGACGCCGTCGAAACGGAGACGCAGACGGTGCGCGGTTCCCCGCAAGCGCAGGGTGTTCGAGAAGCCGAGGGTCTGCGTCTCGGCATTGCCGCCGGTTCGGACCACGCTCAACTCGGTGGCGTTGTCCCAGCCAGGCGCGTTGTCAGCGTCAGTGTCCGCGTCGGGCGTCTGCGCGCCAAGCCGCGCCGGCCACACCGCCAGCGCGAGGAGCGTCAGGCCCACGACCGCCAGGAGCCTGCGACGTAGAAGTTTCGCGCCAGCGAAACTTCCAACGCGCCCGTCAGGGCGCGCCAGGAGCCTGCGACGTAGAAGTTTCGCGCCAGCGAAACTTCCAACGCGCCCGTCAGGGCGCGCGGCTACCGGGCCTGGACGTCGCCGGCAGCGCCGAAGAATTTCCCGTCGACGCACTGATCCGAACGGCAGTTGTTCTGGAAGGGGGAGCCGAGTTCGACCAGCAGGTCGGCGGTCTCCGGTTTCGGGATAAAGAAGCGCGACGGTCCGAACGCCATGTCGGCGGGCGAGTTGCCGTTGCGCGTGAGCGCGTCGACGCGCGCTCCCTGCTCGACCAGGTAGCGGACCATCTCCATGTCACCGCGACCGGCAGCACCGTGCAGGGCGGTGTAGCCCCGGCTGTCGGCGGCGTTGATGTCGTTTCCCAGCTCCAGGCAGTACCGGACCGCCTTTGTGAACGAGTCGGGTGAGTTCTGGGTGAAGTTGCCCACCCAGCCAATGCCGGCCGCCACCATCAGCGGCGTCGCACCGCCGTCGGTCGCCAGGTTCGCGTCGGCGCCCCCTTCGACGAGGATGCGCATGGCCTCGACGTCGGTCGAATGCGCCGCCCGCCAGAAGGGGGTGGAGCCGGCGAAGTCGACCCAGCCGCGGTCGTGCGATGTCGGGCTGAACCAGAGTTTGCGGAGCACGCGTGCGTTGGGGTCGGCGCCGGCCGCGAGCAGGTTGCGCAGCAGGCTGAGCGAGTCGATCTGTTCCTGATCGGTTCGCGGATTGGGCGCCCAGGAGATCGGGGCGTGCCGCATGTTGACGGTCGCGTAGAGCGGTCCGAGACCGTCGATGTTCACCAGGTTCGGGTTGGCTCCCTGGTCGAGAAGGTACTGCGCGACGTCGTAGTGCCCGTTGCCGATGGCGATCACCATCGGGCTGCTGCCGTCACCGCCGCTTGCCCGGTCGACATCGGCGCCCGACTCGACCAGCGCGGTGACCGCTTCAAGATGGCCTTCGCGCGCCGCCAACAGCAATGGGGTCAGGCCGCCCATCACCGAGTTGCCGCCGGGGACGCGGCGGCGGCGATCGGGGAGCGGATTGCCGTATTCGTCCACCCGTTCCTCAATCATCGAAACAACGAACGACATCAGACCGCTCAGCGCGCCGTGGCGGACCAGGGCGCGGATCGCGTCGGGACGGTTCTCCCAGGCGGCGAACATCAGCGGCGTTTGTCCGTTCTCGGTCTCTCTCGCGTTGATCCACGCGCCTCGTTCGATCAGCAGGTCGATCGCCTCGACGTTGCCCGCCATGGCGGCCGCCATCAGCGGTGTGGCGCCGGTGGCGGTCGGCAGGTTGACGTCGGCCTCGGTGGTGAGCAGCCGGTCGAGCATGGCGGCGCTCCCGTTGCTCGCCGCCAGCCAAAGCGGCGTTATCGCGCCGACCCGTGTCTTGACCGTCACGTTGGCGTCGGCCGCGAGCAGCAACTGGGCGATCGTGTGGTCGTCGTTGAACGCGGCCCAGTGGAGCGCGGTCATGCCGTCGCCCTGTGCGGCGTTCAGGTTGGCACGCTCGGCAATTAGTGCTTGGACGCGCTCGGCGTCGCCGTCGCGCGCGGCGTCGGCGAGGGGGGAGTCGGAAGCCGTTACGGCCGTCGGGACAAGCGTCGCGAGCACGAGCAGCGCGGCGAGCAAGCGTCGAGATGCATCGCCGCTCGAATGTAGCGGGGGTTTCACCACGGGCTCCTAGATATCCAGCTCACCGGTGCTGTCGCCGATGCTGTCGATGTCGACGCCCAGCCGGCGGAGCACCGTCAGCATCACGTTCGCCATCGGCGTGCCGTCCGCGCAGAGCAGGTGGTGGTTTCCCTTGAACTGGCCGTTTGCGTGACCCGCGAGGAAGAGCGGCACCCGCAAGTGGTTGTGGACGCTGCCATCCCCCATCGGGCTGCCGTAGAGCACCAGCGACTGATCGAGCAGGCTGCCGTCGCCGTCGGGTGTCTCCTTCAGGCGCTGAATGAAATGGGCCACCTGATCGACATGGAAGGCGTTCAGCTTCGCAAATTCGGCGAGCCGGTCAGGCCGGTTGCCGTGGTGCGACAGCGAGTGGAACGGCGTCTCTACCCCGGCCTCGGTGAAAACGCGTGAACTGACGTCGCGTCCCATCTTGAACGTGGCGACCCGTGTCGTGTCCGTCACGAACGCGAGCACCTGCAGGTCGAACATCAGGTTGACGTGCTCGGTCCAGCTGTCGGGCACTCCGATCGGCGATGCTGGCAGCTCGCGCACCACGGCGGCGGCGTTGGTCTCCTCGACCCGCTGAATGCGCCGTTCGATCTCGCGGACGTCTTCGAGGTAATCGTCCAGGCGCGCACGGTCGGCAGCGCCGAGGCCCATCTCCAGGTCATCGATCTTGTCGAGAATGGCGTCCAGGATGGACGCGTTCGCGCGGCGGCGTGTCTCCCGCTCCCCGGGTGTCGCTCCGTCACCGAAAAGCCGTTCGAAAGCGACGCGCGGATCGCGCTCCATCGGGAGTGGCGTCGTCGGCGACGACCAGGAGATCGTGTTGGCGTAGACGCAGCTGTATCCGTAGCCGCACGCGCCGGTAAGCGAGCCGACATCCTCGATGCAGAGCTGAACCGACGGCAGCGGCGTTTCCTGTCCGAACGCCTGCGCGTAGATCTGATCGGCAGAGGTGGCGTTGTAAATGTCCGCTCCCTCCGTCATCTTCGCGTGCGCGCAGGTGAGGAACGCGGCGGACGACCGCGTGTGATCCGCACCCGCCTCCGCTTCGGTCTGGGCCGTCGCCGGCGCGATATCGGTGTGGCTTACGACGGTCAGGTGGTCGCGGTGCGGCTCGAGCGCCCTGAGGATCGGCGTCATCTCGAAGTCCTTGCCGACCTCCGAGGGCGACCAGTAATGCAGCCGCGTGCCGTCGCCGGTGCTGCCGGCACTCCCGTGGACCATCTCGATCGCGGCGAACCGGGTACGCGGCGCGGCCGCGGTCCGGCGCGTGGCCGCCATTGCCGGAGCCATTGCGTCAAGGAACGGCAGGGCAAGCGACACGCCCATTCCGCGCAGCACGGTGCGGCGCGACAGGTGGTTCCCCGTGATGTACATGACGCGAGCTCCTCCCCGGAAACGACCGATCGGTGGATCCTACGGCTGAATGCCGGCCCCCGCAACCCCCAGTCTCTTCCAATGAGACATGAGCCTGAAGGGGGAGTTGTTTCCAACGACACATGAGCCTGAAGGGGAGCTGGGTGGTGGATCATCGGAGGATGATCGTGACACTCCAGACAGACCGCCTGCGGACCCTGCAACACGTTCGAGCGTTCCTTGACGGCAGCGGACTGATCGACCTGAATGTGTCGACGCGAGCGGACGCCTACGGGTTCATCGAGCGCACCTTGACACGGTTCGACTATGTCCACCAGGGGAAGGCTGAGAAGGGTCTGCTCCGGAGCTTGCTGGCCAAGGTGACCGGCCTGTCGCGCGCCCAACTCACCCGGCTCGTGACTCAACACCGGGCCACCGGGAGGATCGCCGACCGCCGCGGCGCACCCAGCCGACCATTCCCGCGCCGTTACAGCAGCACCGACATCGGCCTGCTCGCCGAGGTCGACCGGCTCCACGGCACGCTGTCCGGACCGGCCACCCGCACGCTCTGTGCGCGCGCCTACCATCGGTTCGACGACCATCGGTTCGAGCGCCTGGCCGGCATCTCGAACGGCCATCTCTACAACCTGCGGCACTCGATCACCTATCAACGGCGCCGCGGAACCACCCCCATGCCGACGCGCCCGGTGCAGGTGGCGATCGGCGAGCGCCGCCGGCCGGCACCGTTCGGGCGCCCCGGCTATGTCCGGGTCGATTCCGTCCATCAGGCTGACCTCGATGACGTTAAAGGCCTGTACCACGTGAACTTGGTGGATGAGGTCACCCAGTTCCAGTGCATCGGCTCGGTCGAGCATCTCCACGCCGCGTGCCTGGCCCCGGTCCTCAGCGCCCTGCTCCGCGCCTTCCCGTTCACCCTCCACGGCTTCCACTCCGACAACGGGTCGGAATACGTCAACCGCACCGTCGCCGCGCTGCTGCAAGCCCTCCACATCGACGAGTTCACCAAGTCCCGAGCCCGACACACCAACGACAACGCCCTCGTCGAGAGCAAGAACGGCTCGGTCGTCCGCAAGCACCTCGGCTACGGCCACATCCCCAGCCGCCACGCCCAACGCGTCAACGACTTCACCCAGAACGTCCTCTCGCCCTACCTCAACTTCCACCGCCCCTGCTTCTTTCCCAGCACGGTGGTCGACGCCAAGGGGCGCGTCCGCAAGCGCTACCGCGACGCCGACATCATGACGCCCTACGAGAAGCTCACGTCGCTCCCCGGGGCCACCGACTACCTCAACCCGGGGACCACCTTCGAACAGCTCGACGACATCGCCTTCGCCCTGAGCGACAATGACGCCGCGCGCGCCGTTGAGGAGGCGCGCACGCGGCTATTCCGGTCCATTGACCCGGCTGCCTGACATGTCTGGCTCATCGGCCCGCTTCAGGCTCATTTCTGGATTGGAAAGGACTCCCCCGGGAGGTTGCTACGCAGAAGTTTCGCGCTAGCGGAACTTCCAACGCGCCCGTCAGGGCGCGCGTCTGCCCGCCGCATGGTGAATGGCCGACTGGTCACGATCCCCATGACGAAGCTGGAGAACTGGTGGTCATCCGCCGCCGCCTCCTGGACCACCTCCCGGACTGCCGGCATGTCGGTCGGCTCGAGGATCCGCCCCAGCGCGAACATCAGCAGATTGCGGGCGAAGTTGGTGGCAAAGCTCTCTTCGTGCCGCTCGATGTAGCGGCGGACGTCGGCCGGCCCGGCGAGCTCGGTGCCGTCGAAGAGCAGGTCGCTCGGGTCGATCGGCTCGCTGCCGTCGCGGGTCCGCCAGGCGCCGGTCGGATCGAAGTTCTCGAGCGCGAAGCCGACCGGGTCCATGATCCGGTGGCACGACGAACAGGCGGGGCTCGCCCGGTGCGTTGCGAGCCGCTCACGCATCGTCGCCGGTTCTTCGCCGTGCGCGTTCTCGTCGAGTGGCGGAACGTCCGCCGGGGGTCGCGGCGGCGGCGCGCCCAGCAGGACATCGAGTACCCATGCACCCCGGATCACGGGCGACGTCCGGTTGGCGAGCGACGTAAGCGTCAGGATGCTGGCGTGGCCGAGCAGGCCGCGGCGCGCCTCCTCGGTCACCGGGACGCGGCGGAACCGGTTACCAATGACGTTCGGGACGCCGTAGTGCTCGGCCAGGCGCTGATCGACAAAGGTGTAGTCGGCGTTGACGAGATCCGTCACGCTGCGGTTCTCGCGCACGATGCTGTCGAACAACAACTCTGTCTCGCGCCGCATCGACTGGTTCAGGTTCAGGTCCCAGTTGGGGTAAAGGAAGACGTCCGGGTGGACGTCCTGCAGGTTCTGCAGCCGCAACCAGTGCGAGGCGAAATTGGTGGCGAGCGACTCGGCCCGCGGATCGGCCAGCATCCGCTGCACCTGCGCTTCGAGGGTCGTGCGATCCGAGAGGTGTCCGTCTGCGGCCACGTCGATCAGCTCGTCGTCCGGGAGGCTGCTCCAGAGGAAGAACGAGAGCCGCGCCGCCAGTTCCAGATCGCTCAAACGGTGGTTCTCACCGGGTGCGACGTCCGGCGGAGTCCGTTCGAAGCGGAAGAGGAATTCCGGGTCAGACAGAATCGCCTGTAGTCCCATCCGCAGGCCCGCCTCGAAGTCGGTTCCGGCGCGCCCTTCCTCGTAGAAGCGGAGCAGCCGCGAGTGGTCGTTGTCGGTGAGCGGCCGCCGGAACGCGCGGCGGGCGATGCGCGCGAGGATCTCGTCCGCGCACGCGGTCTCGGCTTCCGCGGTGCCGATAGCGGACGGCCCTTCGGCCGGCCGCCGGCAGGTAAGGAGCCGCTCGCGGATCGGGGTCTCGCTGACGCCGGTTACCTCGTACGGCCCGTCAATGCCGAGGTTGCGAAGGTGCGGCAGGCCGGTCAGTCCGGGGAAGTGGCCGGTCGACAGGTCGGCCAGGGCCTGATCGAAGGGCATCACGAAGTCCTGCACCGGCCCGGCGGCGCGCTGAATGAACGCGGCGGAGATCTGCGAAGGTCCGGCGCGGATCGCGATCGGCTCCGACCGAAGCACGTCGGTCGTCCGCAGCTTGCGGTCCAGATCCAGCAACGCCACCCGCTGCCCGTTCACGGCGATTTCGATCTGTTCCCCCTCGGCCGGGATGTTGTCGCCGAAGAACGCGCCGATGCTGGCGAAGTAGAACGACAGCCGGAAGACGTAGTCGCCGTCGGCGGGAAAATTGTGCGTGAAGGCGATGCCACCGCGCGTGCCGAACGGCGTGCCGGGGACATGCCGCATTTGCGAGAAGGCTTGCGGAACGACGTGGGTGTCGACCGACGGCGTGGCATTCGGGTCGCCCACCGTCATTCGCGCAATGCGGCCGGCTGCGGTCAGATAGCTCTCGAGCAGCGTCGGCGACACGGTCAGGACATCGGACATGTTGTCGTAGCCCTGACTCATGTCGTCCGGCGGCAGAAGCGACGTCGTGTCGATCTCGAGTCCGAACAGGTCACGGATGGCGTTGGCATACTCCGTCCGGTTCAACCGGTGGAGGATCGGCCGCCCCGGGTTGGGGACTGCCGCCGCGGCGCGGTCAAGGCGGGTCTCGAGCTGATCGATGAAAGCTGCGAGCACCGGCGCGTCGGGACGGGGGCGCCCTTCCGGCGGCATCATCCCGGTCCGCAGCTTGAGGATCACCTGCTCGAAGGTGGCGGCGTCCTGCTCGGGATGATCGGGATCGACCCCGTCCAGCGACAGGCCACCCGTGCGCGTCCGGTCGTTGTGGCAGGAACCGCAGTACTGCCGTAACAGGGCGCGGCCGTCCACCTCCACCTCCGCCTCGGCCGGCGCCTGGGCGGCGGCGGCCGGGGAGGCGGTCAGGAGCGCGGCGACGATCAGCCGGACCGCGCGGGAGGACACGGTGCTACCGGAGCGCCGGGTCGGGACGCCCCATCAGTTCGGTAAAGCTCGCCCCGTCCTTCGGGGCGAACTTCTGCGTGAAGCCCTGAATATTGTCGACCGCGTAGACGTTCCGGTCCGAGTCGACCGAGAACTGGTGCAGCTCGCGGAACAGCCCCTCGCCCTCGCCGCCGATATCGAAGGCGAACTGCGGGTTGCCGTTCCAGTCGAGCTTGATCAGCTGTGGTTCCTGGTTGTCGGCGATCCAGACCTCATAGCCGGTCGCGTAGATGTCGTTCGGGAACTCGAAGCCGGGCCAGCTCGCAACCGGCGAAATATTCGGGTGGTACCAGATGGACCGGGTCGTCTCGTTGAATACCTGAATCCGGTCGTTGTTCCGGTCCGCGACGTAGATGCGGCCGATGCTGTCGGTTGCCACCGCGTGCACCGCATCGAACTGCCCGCGCTCGATCCCGAGCGTCCCCCAGGCCGTCACGTAGTTACCCTCGGCGTCGAACTTCACGACGCGGGAGTTGTCGGAGTCGGCCACGAAAATAGAGCCGTCCTCGAGGAATGCGATGTCCTGTGGGCGGTTGAAGTTGTTCTCGCCGTCCCCTGGCCCTTCCTCGCCGATCGTCATCAGCAGCTCGGAACCGTCGTTCGAGAAGGCATGCACCTGGTGGTTCGTCTCGTCGACCACCCAGACTTTCCGGTCGGCGTCGAACGGGTTGATCTTCACCTTGTGCGGGCCGGCGCCACCCTCCCACATTTCGTCCCACTGGGTCCACGATTCGATCATGTTGCCGTCACCGTCGACGACGAAGATGGAATTGCGCCAGACGCGATCATCGCCCGCTTCGAGCGCGTTCAGGCCGATCGACCCGACGAACCCCGCGAAACCGGGCGGTACCGGATCGGGCAACTGGATCTCTCCCCGTTGAACGATGAAGATCCGGTCGGGGGACTCGGCGAAAACGCCCGTATTCGCCCCGAACGCATGTCCAGCCGGCGCGAACGGCTTCAACCAGCCCTCGACCACGTCGTACGGGCTTGGTCCGAGCGGCAACTGCAGCTCGAAGACATCCTGCAGCATCGCCGGCCGGCCAAGGAGGCCGGAGGCGACCACAAGGCCCATCACCACGGCACTTACGAGCAGCGATTTCCGCATGGCTACCATCTCCCTCGGTGCGCCGGCCTCCGGGCCGGCAACCAAATTTAGTCCAGTTGCGCCGACAATTCGCCGGCATGCAATCCCCGCCCGGTTGAGCTCCGCGGCACGGACCCTAAAATATACGATCATGACGCTGATTTTTGAACAGGTCCGGACCGGCGGCGATCGTAACTTCGGTTATCTGCTGGGAGATCGCGACGCCGGCGCGGCGGTACTGATCGACCCTTCCCCCGAGCCGGCCGCACTGGCGGAGCGTGCGGCCGCACAAAACCTGGCCGTGACGCACATCGTCAACACGCACGGTCACCCGGACCATACCGGTGGTAACGCGGAGGCGCTGCGCCTCACTGGCGCACCGGAGGTTGCCGCGCACCCGGGCTGCCCCATCGATCCGTCGGTGCCTCTGCCTGATGGAGCCAGCCTTCTCGTCGGCTCGTTGGTCCTCGAGTGCCTTCATGTTCCCGGCCATTGTCCCGACCACGTGACGCTCTACGAGCCGACTCACCGGCTTCTCTTCACGGGCGACCTGATCTTCGTCGGCAAGGTGGGCGGCACGAAGACGGATGCCGACGCGGCTGCCGAATGGGACAGCCTCCGCCGCGTGCTGGACACTTACCCCGAGGACGCTACCGTCTGGCCGGGCCACGACTACGGCGTCCGCCCCAGCTCCACGCTGGCCCTGGAGAGCGCGACCAACCCGTTCCTGCGTTGCGAAGACTTCGACGCCTTTCAGTCCCTCAAGCGGAGCTGGCCGGTATACAAGGCCCAGTTGGGGCTGAAGTAACCGGGTTGCGCCGGCCGTCAGCTCCGGCTGACGGCGCGATCGTCGGGGTCGCAGAGATCGCCCAGCTTGCCGGAACCGCCGCAGTAGTCCTGATGCTGCAACTGGACGGGGATGCCGTCCGGGTCGCTGAACATCAGTTCCTCGGCCGGCGGGTCCGAGTCGGCGCGCATGCGGACTCTCGCTTCGATGCCGTGGGCGGCGAGGCGCTGCACCACGTCCTGGGCGTCGAACTCGGCCATCCCGAGGCAGTAGTGGTTGATATGTGGCCGGTCGCCCTGGGAGAAGGCGATGAACTGCGGTCCGTTGCCGACCCCGAGGACCGGTACGGCGTTGGCGTTCCAGTCCCGCTCGTTTCCCTGGTTGGTGACAAGAGGCAGGCCGAGTACGCGTTGGTAGAAGTCGACGGAGCGCCGCACGTCGGAAACCGTAAGCGTGATGTGGTTCATGGTGGTGACCGGGATTGGCGCCGCCGTCTGGCGCGTAGCGCCGGCTGGCGCCGCGCCGGCGACAGGAGCGACAGCCAGGGCGGCCAGGGCGACAATCAGGTCGCGGCGAGAAATGGCGCCGTTGTCATAGCGGTTCATGAGCTGTTCGATGGCGGTGGTCATGGCGTCGCTCCTTGTGGACTGATAACGGTCGTATCGTCGCGCGGCTGCCGTCAGCCGGCGGTTCCCGGTTTCAGGCGGTATTCGCCGGTGGCGGGGTCCCGATCGCGGTAGACGGCGTGACAGGCGTTGCAGGTGGCTTCGATTTCCTCCGCCAGCGTGGTGGCGCTGGCGGCGTCTTCGGTTTCGCGCGAGAGGGCGTTGTCCAGCCGGTCGAGCCTTGTCACCGCATCGCGGACCCACTGGATCGCGTCCGTGCGGTTGCGCTGGCGCCAGAAGGTGATGGTGGTCGCAAGCTGTTCGCGGGTACGGACGAAGCGTTCCTTGGCGGTGGGGTAGTCCGCGGCCACGAGCGCCCGGCCGCCGGCATCGAAGTTGGGGCCGAGGGTCTCCATCGTGACGGCCAGGTGGTCGGCGGTGTAGATCGGATAGGAGTCCTGGGCGCGCGTGGCGCCGGCCGCCAGCAGCAGGAATCCCGCCGCCGCCACGGCTGGTGCAAGGCCCGCGATACGGACGCGCATGCCTTCTATACGGTGAGGCGCGGCAGGTTGCCGGTGCCGTCTCCGAAGGATTCCTGCGGGACGCCCAGCATTTCGAGGATCGTCAGGTGCAGGTTGGCGAGCGGCGTGTCGTCGGGGTAGCGGATGTAGCGCCCGCCCCGGATCCCGGCCGCCTTCCCGCCCACGAGCGCGATCGGCAGATCGTCGTGGAAGTGGGTGTTGCTGTCGCTGATGCCGGTGCCGTAGAGGAAGAGGGTCGAGTCGAGCATCGAGCCGTCCCCCTCCTGAATGTTGGCCAGCTTCTCCACCAGGTAGGCGAACTGGGTGAACTGGTGCTGGTTGATCTTGTGCAGCCGCTCCAGCTTCGCCGGTTCGTCCTGGTGGTGCGAGAGCGGGTGGTGCGAGTCCGAGACACCGATCTCCGGATAGGCGCGGCCGCTCACTTCGCGGGCCAGCATGAACGTGGAGATGCGCGTGAGGTCGGTCTGATAGGCGAGTGCGAGCAGGTCCATCATCAGGTGCGCATGTTCGGCGTAGTCGCTGGGCACGCCGACCGGCTGATCGACCACCGGCAACTCGCGCGTGCTCTGGTCCTCCGCCATCTGGATACGGCGCTCGATGTCGCGCAGGGCATCCAGGTACTCGTCCAGCTTGACGCGGTCACCCGGGCCGATGACGCGTCCCAGGTCCCGGAGCTCGTTCCCGACGGCGTCCAGGATGCTCCGGTCGCGCCGCAGCCGTTCCATCCGCGCCGCGGGATCGGTGCTCCCGCTGGTGCCGAACAGCCGCTCGAAGATGGCTCGCGGGTCGTTCTCGATCGGCAACGGTGTCGTCGGCGTCCGCCACGCGATCGTGTTGGTGTAGGCGCAACTCGCGCCGCCGTCGCAGTTGCCCACCATCGCGTTCGATTCGATACCGAGCTCCAGCGAGGCGATCTGCGTCTCCTTCGCCAGTTCACGGGCGGCGATCTGATCCATCGAAACCGACGCGTAGACGTCCGCGCCGCTCGTGATCTTGAACGGCACGGAGGTCAGGAAGGTGCCGGCGGAGCGGGCGTGGTCGCCGCCGCCCTTCACCAGGTTGGCGGACTCGTCGTCCAGCCCGCCGCAGAGCAGCACGCGGTCCTTGAACGGCTGGAGGGAGGCGAGTGTCGGCGGCAGTTCGTTCACCGGTCCCTCGGTCTTCGGGAACCAGTACGGCATGGACATGCCGTTCGGGACGTAGAAAACGCCGAACCGGCGGATTGGCGCCGCGGCGGTCCGCTGCAGTGCGGTGAGCGCCGGCACCATCCCGTCGAGAAGTGGCAGGGCGATCGTCGCGCCCAGTCCCCGCAGCACGGTCCGTCGCGCCAGGTGCTTCTTCGTAACGAACATCATCTTGCTCCTCGGCCTCAATCCCTTGTCGCCGTTTCCCGTTCTCCGTCCCGGTCGCTGGCCTATGGCTGGCCGGCCGTCACCGTGTCGCCGCTGCCGGCATCCGGCGCGCGCCGCAGGCGGAACTGGTCGCTGGCGACAATCGCCTGCACGAGCGATGACCAGCGGTCACCATCCTGCTCCAGATCGTCCGCGATTCGCCGGATCAGTGGCTGATCGGTGTACAGCACGCCACGGCCGAGCGCATAGATCAGCAGCTTTTCCGTCACCGTCCGAACGAACTCCCGGTCCCCTTCGGCAAGGAGCGCCTCCCGCAGCGTCCGCGGACTGTCGATGGTCCGGCCCGACAACTCGATCGTCGCGTTGATCGGCGCGCCGCCGTCGCTCTCCCGCCACCGGCCGATGGCATCGAAATGCTCCATCGCGAAGCCGAGCGGATCCATCCGACGGTGGCAGCTCGCGCACACCGGATTGCGGCGGTGCTGTTCCATCCGCTCGCGCAGTGAGGTCGGATTGGCCCGATCGTTCTCCGCGAGCGGCGGGACATTCGCCGGCGGCGGCGGCGGCGGCGAGCCAAGCAACGTCTCGAGCACCCACTTGCCCCGCAACACGACCGACGTCCGGTTGGCGTACGACGTCACGGTCAGCAGGCTGGCATGGCCGAGCAGGCCGTGTCGCCGGTCGTCGGTCCAGTCGACCCGCCGGAAGCGGCTGCCGTAGATACCCTCGGTGCCGTAGTGGTCCGCCAACTGCTCGTTCAGGAAGGTGTAGTCGGCCGTCAGCAGTTGGGGGATCGGCCGGTCTGCGCGTACCTGGCTTTCGAAGAAGAGTTCCGTCTCGCGCACCATCGCGTTCCGGAGCGAGTCGTTGAAACCGGCGAACAGTGCGCCGTCCGGATCCTGCGAGTGAATGTTGCGCATCTGCAGCCACTGTCCGGCGAAGTCGTTCAGGAACCGGGTGGCGCGGCGGTCGGCCAGCAGCCGCTGCACCTGTTCGGCAAGCACCTGCGGATCACGCAGGCGACCCCGCTCCGCGAGGTCGAGCAACTCGTCGTCCGGGATGCTCTTCCAGAGGAAGAACGACAGCCGCGAAGCCAGTTCCAGGTCGTTCAGCGCGTACACCGCGCCCGGCCGGAGGTCGACCGGCTGGCGTTCGATGCGCATCAGGAAGCTCGGCATCGCGAGCAGCGTTTCGAGGGCGCGCTCGATCCCCGCCTCGAAGTCACGTGCGGCGCGTCCCTCGCGGTAGACGGTCAGCAGCGGATCGATGTCGGCCTCGGTCAACGGGCGGCGGTAGGCGCGACGGGCAAGAGAGCCGAGGATTTCTCTCGCGCACGCCTCTTCCGCCGACGTCTCCGCGCTCGCTGGCCGGCAGGTGAAGATGCGTTGCCGGCTCGGCGTATCCTCCGGAACCGTTCCGTCGAATGGCCCGGAGAGGTACAGCATGTCAATCCCCGGCAGCTCGGTCGGGACGTTGGGTGACGGCGCGGAGTCGGTGAAGCCGACGGAGACGAGCCGCGTCCCGGCACGCACCGGGACGCGCACTTCGAGCGCATGGTCGGCGGTCATCCGGTACTCGTGTAGCCGTTGCCCCTCGATGTCCTCCTCGGGGGCGGCAATCAACTGTCCCGGATCAGGTCCGGGGAACTGCCCGCCGATGTTGAAACGCCGAATCAGCTCGTGATCGATCCGCACTTCGATCTGGTGTTCGTCCTCCGCGATGCCGTCGATCGTCTCGATCGTCTCGTTCCGCTTCAGCCGGATGGCAAACACGTACTCGCCGTCGAGCGGGAAGGTATGGCGCACTGCAAGTCCGCCATGCGTCGCGAACGGCATGTCGTCGCTCCGCCGGACGTCGCGCCGTTCGTAGCCCACCTTGTAGACTTGCGTCACCGGCCGGTTTTCCGGGCTGCCCACCGCGGCGCGGCTGATCTTCGTCGCCGCCGCAATGTAGCGGGCCATCAGCGCCGGCGTGATCGACAGCACGTCGGCGTTGTTGTCGAAGCCGAACCCTGCCATGTCGCTCGGCAGCAGCGCCCCGCCGTCGATCTCCAGCGCGAGCAGGTCGTGAACCGAGTTGACGTATTCCAGCCGGTTCAGGCGGCGGGAGGCGACACGGCCCGGGTCGGGACGTTCCGCGGCGTTGCGGTCGAGCACCGTCTCCAGTGCGCCCGCGAACGCGTCGATCGCAGCCGCGTCGGGGCGAGGACGGCCCTCGGGCGGCATCTGCCCGCTCCGCAGTTTCCGGACGACCTTTTCGAGCGTCTCGGCGTTGCCGGCGGTATCACCCAAGTCGAGCTGATCGAGCAGCAGGCCGGCGGTCTGCTGGCGCTCGTTATGGCACGTGACGCAGTACCGGTCGACCAGGGCGCGGTCCGGCTCCTGCGCCGCGGCGGACAGCGGAACGAAGACGACCGCCGTCGCGACCACGCCCAGCGCGAGACGCACCGATAGCAATCTCGCCATGCGGCCATTCTACCGCTATGGTCCCCGTTGCGGTAGGGTCTTCGGATGCGCGGCCTGGTGCCAGTCGCCGAGCGGTTGCGGGAGCGGACCCGCGCCCTGCGCTTCGGCACGCCGGTGACGCACACTTACGCGCCGCTCGACTATGCATGGGCGCCGCACCGGCTCTACCTGGAGCGCCACGGTCGGGAGCCCCGAGAGATTCTCTTCGTCGGCATGAATCCCGGCCCGTTCGGGATGGCGCAGACCGGTGTGCCGTTCGGTGACGTGACGATGGTGCGGGACTGGCTCGGCATCGAGGCGCCGGTGCAGCGGCCGGCGCGCGAGCACCCCCGGCGTCCCGTGCTCGGCTTCGGGATTGGTCGAGGAGAGGTGAGCGGCGCGCGTCTCTGGGGCTGGGCCCGGGACCGCTTCGGGACGCCGGAGCGCTTCTTTCGGCGCGGCTTCGTGTGGAATTACTGTCCGTTGTGCTTCCTCGACGACGGCGGGCGCAACGTCACCCCCGACAAGCTGGGTCCCCGCGAGACGCGCGAGCGGCTGTTCGCGATATGCGACGAGGCACTGGCGGCGACCGTGGCGCACCTGCGGCCCGCCGTGGTGGTGGGCATCGGCCGGTTCGCCGCCGACCGCGCCCGCCCCGTTGCGGAGGCGGCCGGGGCACGGTGCGGCGCCGCGCCCCACCCGAGCCCCGCCAGCCCGGCGGCGAACCGCGGGTGGCCCGGGATCTTCGACGCCGCCCTCCGCGAGCTGGATGTCGTGCCGTAGCTCCGAACGTCGTACCCCGCCGGACGGCCATGCGACGATTGAAACGGTAGACGAGCACCCGCCACCTGCATATAGTGAGGCCACATGGCGCTCGGCATCCCCGGCGCCTATTGCCCGGCGCCGTCGAGAAGGAGACGAGCCATGCGATTCGCCATCCGGAGACGGTCGTCGTTGGGTCGATCGCGAGCTGCCGCCGGGGCGCTCGCGACGCTCGCGGCGACGGCGGTGATTGCGACCCCGGCCCTGGCCCAGGCGCCCGAACGGAGTCCCGCCGCGGACTGGCCGACCTATAACCGCGACCTGGCGGGGACGCGCTACTCGCCCCTCGACCAGATCCACACGGGCAACGTCGGCGAGTTGCAGGAGGTCTGGTCGTATCGCTTCCATCCCGAGGATGGTGTCATCGAGGGCCCGAGCCCTACGGAGCTCTTCCAGCAGGTCACCCCCATCGTTGTCGACGGCGTCATGTACCTGGCCGCCGGCAACCGCGTGGTCGCCCTGCGGCCCGAGACCGGCGAGGAGATCTGGCGGCACGAGCTGAGCGAGGGGCTGGCGTCGTTCCGCGGCGTCGCCTACGGCCCGGCGACCGATGCGCGCGAGGCTCGCATCTACTTCACCAGCCTGTCGAAGGTCGTCGCCCTGAGGGCGGCGACGGGCGAGCGCGACGAGACGTTCGGCCAACGGGGGGAGGCGGAGCTGCGCATCCCGTACACCGGCGTGCCCGTGGTCTATCGGGACGCCCTGATCCTCGGGTCCAGCGCCTTCGGACCCGGACAGGAGCACATCGCGCCCCATCTGAACCAGCCCCGTGGGGGCGGGGAGCCAGAGTACGCCTACCCGCGGGCGCTTGACGCCGACGGGTCGCTGCTCTGGGATTTCCCGACCTTGCCCACGGAATCCGACTTCGGCAGTCATACTTGGGGTAATCAGAGCTGGCGCAACCGCATCGGGAACAACGTGTGGGCGTTCACCCTCACCGTCGACGAGGAACGCGGCCTGGTCTACATGCCGGTCAGCAGCCCCGGCTCGAACTTCTACGGCGGCGACCGCCCCGGGGACAACCTCTTCGCGAACTCGACCATCGCCATCGACATCCGGACCGGCGAGCTGGAGTGGTACTTCCAGAACATCCACCACGAGCTGTGGGACTACAACCTGCCTCCGGCGCCCGGCCTGATCGAGATCGAGCGCGACGGCGAGCGGATCCCGGCCCTCGCGCAGGTCGGCAAGTCGGCCTTGATGTTCATCCTGAACCGGGTGACCGGCGAGCCGATACACGGCGTGGAGGAGCGGCCCGTGCCGGCCGGCGACGTACCGGGCGAGCAGTACTCGCCGACCCAGCCGTTCCCCCTCAAGCCGCCGCCGCTGGCGCGCGTCAGCATCGGGCCGGACGACATCGTGACCGCCGATGACACCACCCCCGAGCACGCGGCGGCCTGCCGCGAGTTGTGGGACACCGTCGGCTACTACAACGAAGGTCCGTATACGCCCCTGCGACTCAAGCGGGAAGGAACCCCGCCGTCGCTCGTGTTCCCCGGAACCGGGGGCGGCGTGAACTGGAACGGCACCGCCTACGATCCGGAGCTCGGCTACATCTTCGTCAACTCCAAGGACCAGCCGATCAGCGCCTGGATGGACGTGAACCCGTTGTACGGACCGGACACCGAAGACCAGGTCGCCTACGTCCGTTCGCCGGCGCAGCCGTTCGAGGCGCCGATCTTCGACGCGGACGGCCGGCGCCTGGGGGCGCTGCCCTGCTACAAGCCGCCGTGGGCCCGGCTCTACGCGGTCCACGCCGCCAGCGGCGAGATCGCCTGGGAGGTGCCGCTCGGAATCAACGAGTTGCTTCCGGAGGGCAAGCAGCGGGTGGGTACCCCGAGTGTCGGTGGCGCGATAGTGACCGCCGGCGGACTCGTGTTCATCGGGGCCACCGCTGACCGGCGGTTCCGGGCGTTCGACTCCCGCACGGGCGAGGAGCTCTGGTCCGCCGCGTTGGACTACAACGTCGAGGCGGTCCCGATCACGTACGCGGGAGACGACGGCAGGCAGTACGTCGCGGCGAACGTCTCGGCACCGGCCAGCGGCGAGCCGCGCGGCAACGAGCGGCTGGTCGTGTTCGCGCTGCCGGAGCGGGATAGCAATCCGTAGCTGTCCGCAAGACGCCATCCGAGTCCGGCTTTACTTAGAGTTTTGGCATCTCTTCCGCTCCCGCTATAGTGCACCGCATGCCACCGATGATGTTCACGACGTTTCGGTTGTTCGTCACCGTCTGCCTGGCCGGCGCGGCCGGCGTCGCGACGGTGGCGGCCCAGGCGCCGGACCTGCGTCTCGTAACGGCGGCGGCGGATCAGGATCGGGCCGCGGTCTTCGCCCTCCTCGACGAGGGAGTGGACGTCAACCGGGCACGGGCGGACGGCGTCACGGCACTGCTCTGGACGGCGTACCGCGATGACCTGGAGATTGCCGGGCGGCTGATCGCCGCGGGCGCCGACGTCAATGCGACGGACGACCATGGCGTGACGCCGCTCGAGCGCGGGGCCGAGAACGCCAGTCTCGAGATGGTCGAGATGCTCCTGGCGGCTGGCGCGAACCCGAACGCCGCCCAGGAGAGCGGCCTGACGCCCCTCATGACCGCGGCCCGGACCGGTAAGGCGGCGGTTGTGCGCGCCCTTCTCGGCGCCGGCGCCGACGTGAATGCCACGGTGCGCGCGACGCGCAGCACCGCCCTGATGTGGGCGGCATCGGAGCCGCACCGGCCGATCGTCCGCTTGTTGCTCGACGCGGGCGCGGATCCGTCGGTTTCGACCCTCAAGGGCTTTACCCCGCTGATGTTTGCCGCGCGCAACGGGGACGTCGAGACGGCGCGCATGCTGATCGACGCCGGTGTCGACATCAATGCGCCGAGCGCTGACGGAACCCATGTCCTGCCGTTCACCATTGTCGCCGGCCAGGCCGACTTCGCGATGTTCCTCATCGAGCAGGGCGCCGATCCGAACGGGACAATGAACGGAGTGTCGGCACTGCATGCCGCCTCGGGCGGCGTCGGCACCTGGCTGCTCGACTGGTACCGGCGGCATGGTCGCGGCCGGCTCTACCGCCGGCCGAGCGGTGCCCGCTTGAGTGCCGAGAGGCGGCTGCCGGTCATCCGCGCGCTGCTGGATCGGGGGGCCGACCCGAACAGGCGGATCACGTCGTCGGCGATGATCATGAGTTACATCGGCTACCCGAAGAAGGGGGCGTTCGAGCCGTTTGCCTGCGGCACCGGCGACCTGCGCGGCGCGACACCGCTCTGGGTCGCGGCGTTCGACATGAACGGTGCCGGCGGTCAGGTGTTCAGCGTCGGCGCGAGCCGGACTTCGAGTGGGGTCGAGATTCTGGAGACGTTGCTCGCGGCCGGCGCGGATCAGCACCTGACCACGGACGACGGGACCACGCCGCTGATGGCGGCGGCCGGTCTGGGCCGCGCCACCTACACCCCGCGAGAGCCGCGCGGCGTTCGCTCACCCAGCGCCGAGGCGGCGGTCAGGTTCCTGGTAGAGGCCGGCGGCGACGTCAACGCGGTCAACGAAGCCGAATTCAACGCGCTGCACGGCGCGGCGTTCCGGGGCCTGAACGAGGTCATCGAGTACCTGGTCGGGCAGGGCGCCGATATCGACGCCCGCGACTTCCGCGGCCGGACGGCGTACCGGATGGCGGAAGGCTCAAAGCAGTCGTTCCAGTTCCAGAGCTGGCCCGAGACCGCGGCGTTGCTCACCGAGCTGGGTGCCGACACCAGGCTCGGGATTCCGGGCACCGTGCAGGAACGCCTGCGGGACGTTCCTGCGCCGGTGGCAGACGACCAGCCCTGATATCGGCCCCGACGAACGCGTAGCACTGCGTTCGTCTGCCGCCTGCCCCTACAGATGGTTTCGCCGACTCATGGGGTAGTGTTCCATTTCCAAGGGTTAGGGTTTCCGGTATAAAGAGGTAGGCCAGTCTGTCTTGTGAGGACGTTAACCAATGTGCGGACCCGTAATGCGCGCGGTGACGTCGACCGTGCTTGTGCTTGGCATGATGACTGTCGTGCCGGCAACTTCCATCGCCCAGGAGGCTGCTCTCTCGGGCACGGTCACCGACACGACCGGACTCGTGCTACCCGGCGTGACGGTGGAAGTGCGCGATGCCACCGGCGGTTCGCCGCGGAACACGGTCACCGATGGTGCCGGCACGTTCATGCTCACCCTGCCGCCCGGCGCCTACGACGTGACGTTCACCCTGCCGGGGTTCCGCGTCGCGGCTCGCGACGCCGTGGCGGTTGAAGCCGGCGCCACGGTGACCATCGACATGGAGCTTGCCGTAGAGCTGGAGGAACGGGTCGTGGTGGTCGGCAGCCGCGCGCAGCCGCGGTCGGTGACCCAGTCGCAGGTGCCCATCGACGCCATCCCTTTCCAGGATGTCGTCAGCCAGGGCCTGACCACGCTGGACTACCAGTTGCGCACCCTGGTCCCGTCGTTCAACGTTGCCTCGCATCCGATCAGCGACGCCGCCACCCTCGTGCGGCCGGCCAGCATCCGCAACCTCGCGCACGACCACACGCTGGTGCTGGTCAACGGCAAGCGCCGCCACCGCTCGTCGGTCATCGCCTGGTTCGCGGGCGTGACGGACGGCTCGCAGGGTCCTGACATCTCCACCATCCCGACCATCGCCCTGCGTCAGGTCGAAGTGCTGCGCGACGGCGCTTCAGCGCTGTACGGCTCCGACGCCATTGCCGGCGTTCTGAACTTTCTACTCAAGGACAATGCGTCAGGGGGCAATTTCGAAGTCAACACCGGCACCTACCGCGCCGGCGACGGCGATGCCTACAGCGTGGCCGGCAACGTCGGCCTGCCGCTCGGCGCCAGCGGATTCGCCAACCTGAGCCTGGAGTACGGCAACGCCGACCCGACCAACCGGAGCGTGCAGCGCGCCGACGCAGCGGCGCTCATCGCGGCAGGCAACACGGACGTCGCGGAACCGGTCCAGATCTGGGGCAACCCGACGATTGAGGACGACCTCAAACTGTTCGGCAACTTCGGCCACCTGGCCAACAACGGGTTGCAGTTCTACGGCCACACCAACTACGCCAGCAAGCGGGTCACGGAAGGCTTCTACTTCCGGAACCCCAACAACCGGGCGAACATCTACAGCCTCGACGATGGCGAGACCCTGCTGATTGGCGACGTGCTCGCAGCTCAGGGTATGGGTTCGGCCAACTGTCCGGTCGTGCGGATCACCGACAACGTGCCGGATCCGTCCGCCCTTGCGCAGGTATTCGCCGATCCGAACTGCTTCTCGTTCCGGGAGATCGCGCCGGGCGGCTTCACCCCGCAGTTCGGCGGGGTCGTGACGGACCTGTCGGCCGTCGCAGGGTTGCGGCGGGTCGCCGACAGCGGCGTGACCTGGGATGCGAGCGCCAGTTACGGCGCGCACGAGTCCGACTTCTTCTTCAACAACACCGTCAACGCTTCGCTCGGTCTGGAGACCCCACGCGACTTCGACCCCGGTCTCTACAAGCAGGAGGAGGTCAACCTCAACTTCGACGTCTCGTATGCCGCCTCCGACCGGGTGAACCTTGCGGCGGGCACCGAGTGGCGCGACGAGAAATTCACGGTGGGGGCGGGCGGACGGCCTTCCTGGGAAGTCGGCCCGTTCGCGGCGCAGGGCTTCGTCTCCGGCTCCAACGGCTTCCCCGGCTTCCCCGACTACACCGCCGGGACCTAGAACCGCAGCAATGTCGCGGTCTACGGTGACCTCGAACTGCGGGGACTCGATGACCGGTGGTCGTTCGGGGGCGCCCTCCGGTTGGAGCACTTCGATGTGTTCGGCGCCACGACGAACGGCAAGATGTCGGCGCGCTACGCGCTGAACCCTTTTGTCGCCGTGCGCGGCGGCATCAGCACCGGCTTCCGCGCGCCGACCCCGGGACAGCAGCATACGCTCAACGTGCAGACCACTATCGATCCGGAGACCCTGCAGCTGGTGGACAGCGCCAACGTGCCGTCCACCTTCCGGGCCGCGGAGCTGCGGGGCGGCGTGCCGCTCGGGCCAGAAACGTCGTTCAACACAACGGCCGGACTGGTGGTCGACAACGGTCCGTTCAACCTCACGGCCGACTACTTCCGGGTCGACGTCTCGGACCGCCTTGCCCTGTCGCAGACCTTCACGCTGACGGACGACGAACGCGCGCTCCTCCTCTCGGAGGGGATCACCTCGGCCGGCACGCTCGCCTTCTTCCGGTTCTTCATCAACGACTTCGCGACGCGGACACAGGGGATCGACGTCGTTTCCACCTATACGCCGCCCGATCTCGGGGGCGACACGGTCCTCAGCTTCACGTTCAACTACACCGACACGCAGGTGACGGAGGAATCCGACCTGCTCGGCCCGGGTGAAGTGCTCGGTCTCGAGCGGGGCGTGCCCAAGACCCGCTGGAACATCGCCGTCAATCAGCAGCTTGGGCGGGTAGGACTGCTCACGCGCTTCAGCTACTACGGCTCGTGGGTTGACCACTTCGACGCCCGCTTCGTGCGCGGTGCGCAGTCACCGATCCTGAACGGCCGTTCCATCATCGATCTCCATGTCAGCATCCCGCTGAGCGAGGACGTGACCCTGTCGGTCGGCGGCCAGAACATCGCCGACACCTTCTCGGATCGGTTGGACCTGTTCGCCGACGTGTTCGGTCTCCCCTACAGCCAGTTCACACCGTGGGGCCTGAGCGGCGCGTACTACTACGCGCGCCTCAACTACGCCTGGGGCCGCTGAACGCGGACCGCAATCTACAGGAGTCAGTGGCGCGAACCCCCGCACACGGGAACAGGCGATCGTGAAACTCGGCCTGCCCGCATTCAGCGCGCTTGTCCCCCGGCCAGCAAAACGCCTTCAACGGCTCCACCGAGTTCGACCATGCGCTGATGGACCTCGTCAACAACGGGACCATCCCCTCCACGTCACGCGTCGCGGAACTTCGGGGCGGCGAGCCCTTGCAGCCCGAGCGTTCGATCAGCCAGGCGCTCGGCGCGGTGGTCGACGCCGGGCAGTTCACCTTGACCGCCGACTACCCGGCACCCGCTGGAACGCGTCCATCCAGCAGGGGCTTGGCCGCTGGCGCCTGCTCGGCCGTGTCAGCTACTACGACGAGTGGTTCGATTCCCGGGACCTCTACGTCTACCGCGGCGACGCGGTCTTCGATCTCGAGGCCGCGTGCACGGTCAGCGACTCCACCACCCTCACCGTCGGCGGTCAGAACTACGGGTGGTCCTCGGGCGACTGACCGGGCTTCCGGCGGTTCTCTCAGTCGATCAACTCGGTGTCGGGAAACTGCGCGTACCAGCCGAACCAGAAGGCCCGGTGGGCCGGGAGGCGTGCGCGGCGCTCGCTCGGGTCGCTCTCGAGAGCGAGCGCCGCCTCGGTAACGCGCCAGACCCGATCCGTTTCGTCTACGACCCGTTCAGCGTCGAGCTGTCGCACGAAGCGGACGTCCCCGGCGCCATAGACCCGGTTTGCACCCTCGTCGCTGGTGACGACGACGAGATTGCGCCCGGCGAAGTCGTGGTGGAAGACGCGGTTGCGCAACAGGAAACGCGCGGTGATGGCCAGTGTCGCTTGCTCGCCGGTTCGTGCCGGGTCGGGGAGGCCGAGCACCAGCACCTCCTCCTTGTTGGAAAGGCGGATGTCGGTGCGCGAGACCGCAAACATGAGCTCGTCGGTGCCGAAGTAGTTTCGGTAGGCCGCTCCCTCCGCGTAGTTCCGCCGGTGGCCGGTGTCGAGTGACAGGACGGTCGTCTCCGGATGCCGGCGCCGCCACGCACCCCACGTGGTGGTAACCACGCCGTGCGGGATCAGCCGCAGGTCGCTTCCCGCGAGCTCCCCGATCACCGGGAGTCCCTCGAAGGTGTTCCACAGGCTCTTTGTCTCGTGGTCGAACATCAGCTTGTTCGAACGGTAGAGCAGTCCACTCGTGCCGAACGTCAGGTGCCGCCCGCCCGCCACGCTCTCGAACGGAATTACCGTCCCGCACAAGGTGCAGTAGACGATGGTCAGTTCGACCCCGCCGATGCGATCGAGAGCCATCTCGTGCCAGGCGAGAATCCGCTTCGGGTACGCGCGCGCTTCACCGTTCAGCGCCACGCCGAAGACGACGTGATCATCCGCCAGGTAGTCGGCGTCGTTGGCTGGGAGTGTTGCCGGGTATTCGAGCGGCGGGATCCCGTTGACCCCCACGCCGCCCCATTCGATCTCGTCGAGCCGTATGCGGGAGGTCACCCCCCGTGGAAAGAAGTCGGCGAAGCGCGGGTCAATCTGGCTGTACCACTCCCCCTTGAAGAAGGCGTGGTCCGGATGCGGATCGTACGGCTGCGACCAGATCCAACGTTGCCAGGCCGCGAGATCCCCGCCGAACTGCTGGCCCGTCTGCTCCTGGAGAAATCCGATTAGCCCGAAGAAGTGGACGAAGCCCTGACCGGGCGGCCGCAGCATCCAGGCCAGGTCCCAGACGATGCCGGCGTACACATCGCGCCACTGGGCGGCGATCTGCTGGAGTGCGATGCCGCTCTGCGGTCCGCCGGGTGCTCCTGCTTCCAGGAAGAGCCGGATGTCGGGATGATCGTTCTGCGCGGCGGGCTGGGCGCTGGTGGATCCGACCGGCGCCAACACAAGGCAGGCAACCACCAGCGCGCGTCGGGCCGAGTGACACTTCAGGCGCATGGGCCTCCCAACCGCGGTACCGCTCCGGGGAGCTACTCGCCGGCGCCCAGGCGTCGCAACAACTCGACGGTGCTGCGGTGGGGCGACGCGTTCCGGCCGCGGATCGCGCCGCGCTGCGCCAGCGCGAGTGGCGTGCGTCCGTCCACGTTCTCCACGTCGATCCGCCCGCCCTGCGCGACGAGGTACTCCACGACGCTGTCGTGGCCGCTGCCGGCAGCGGCGTGCAACGCCGTGTATCCGTCGGCGTTGGCGACGTTGATGTCGATCCCCTGCTCGGCCGCGATCGTGACCGTGTCAAGCATCGTCCGCTCGCGCACGGCGCGATCCGGCTCTCGCCGCGTGCTCTGGACCGGCGCGCTCTCGGCGATGCGGTCCAGCCGGTCCACGGTGACCAGCGGACTGGGCCCCCCAAGTCCGACCGCCGCCATGAGTGGGGTGGTCGCTCCTTCCTCCACCTGCACGCGCTCGTCCCGCACCGACAGCGAGCCGGGCCAGTACTTCGGGGTGTGCACCACGAGCGGGTCGGCGCCGTGGTCGAGGAGCAGGCGCATGATGTCCGGTGCGTTGAAGCGTGCCGCGAGCCAGAACGGCGTGGCGCCGATCCACGACGGGTGGAGATAGAAGTCGACCGAGTCGCGCCGGACCGGGGTGGAGCTCTGGACGGGAGCCTCGGGATCAGCGCCGTGGTCGAGGAGCGCGCGGACCAGCCCGGTGTCCTTGAGCAGGATCGCGGCGTGGAGCGCCGTATAGCCGGCGTCCGCCGCGTTCGCGTCGGCACCCTCCTCCAAGAGGAAAACCGCGAGGTCGCGGTGCCCGCTGTGCGCGGCAACTACCGTCGCGCTCGTGCCGTACGGCGGTTGGTCATTCACGTCGGCGCCGGCGTCGACGAGTAGCCTGGCCGAAGCAAGATCGCCCACGCGCACCGCGAAGAGCAGCGGTGTGTAGCCCCCCTGCGGGATCTCCGCGACGTACTCCGGATTCCATGGCTCCGGCGTCGTCTTCACCACCTCGGTCCAGACGTCCGAACGTGCATCGACCGCCGCGCCGTGTGAGAGCAGCGCCTCGGCGACTCGCGGGTGCCCCTGCGCCACCGCCCACATCAGCGCCGTCTGACCGCGGCCCGCGGTCGCTGCCGTGTCGGCGCCGGCCTCGAGGAGCTGCCGCGCGACATCCGCCGCGCCGACACGGGCCGCCGTCATCAACGGCGTCTCGCCGGAGAGAAGCGGCGCGTGCGGATCCGCGCCAGCGGCGAGCAGGCGCCGCACCATTGCCGCGCTGCCGTTCTCCACCGCCGCCCAGAGCGGCGTCACGCCGAGGTCGTTGGCCGCGTTGACGTCGGCGCCGGCGTCGATCAGGAGGTCGGCTGACTCGACTTCGTCCCAGTAGGCGGCCCAGTGGAGCGCGGTCGCACCGTCTCCCTGCCGGGCCGTGACGTCGGCGCCCTGCTCGATCAGCGTGCGGACGACGCTCCAGTCGGTCCGCTGCGCCGCATCGGCCAGGGGCTGGTCCGCGGCGAAGGCATCGCCGGTCGCAAGCCCCATCGCAGCCGCGACAGTCCATCCCAGGATCGCCCAGCGGGACCTGCCATGCCGCCGCCCACCTAGTTCGCTGGTCATTGGCTGGTCCACTTGCTCATCCATCGTCCTCCCCATCGGCCTCTCTCTCACACGTCCGACAGCGTATCGATGGGGAGCTTCGTCGTGCTGTCCCCGAGCCGGTCGAGCGGCATGTCGAGCTTGTCCATCAGCGTCATCAGGAGATCGGCGTTCGAGGTGTCACTCGGGTACCGAAGGTGCCGGCCGCCCTTGAGCTTCCCGGCCCCGCCGCCAAGGACGAGCAGCGGCAGGTTGACGCCCAGGTGCCGGGTGCTGTTGGAGATGCCGGCCCCGTAGAGGATGGTCATGTTGTCGAGGAGCGACCCGTCGGCATCCTCCGCCCCGCGCAGCCGCGCCAGGTAGTCGGTGGTCAGTTTCGCGTGGTACGCATTGATCTTCGACATGACGGCGATCCGTTCCGGATCGTCCTCGTGGTGCGAGAGGGGATGGTGCGCGTTGGGCACGCCGATCTGCGGATACGATCGGGTGCTCTGCTCACGTCCCATCATGAACGTGACGACGCGTGTCAGGTCCGCCTGGAGGGCCAGGAACTGCAGGTCGAACATCAGTCCCAGGTGCTCCTCGAAGACGCGCGGCGGGGCCGACGGTTGTTCGGTGAACGTCGGCTCGACGTCGCGTTGCTGCTCGGCGAGCTGGATCCGCCGCTCGACGTCGCGGACCGCCTCGGTGTACTCGTCGAGCTTGGTCCGGTCGCGGGGCCCGACCGCCACCTTCAGGCCGGTCAGCTTGTCCGTCACCGAGTCGAGAATGCTCTGTTTCTGCTGCCGCCGCGCCCGCCGGACCGCCGGGTCGGCCGAGCCGCTGTCGCCGAACAGCCGCTCGAAGACCGCGCGCGGGTTGTTCTCCATCGGCAACGGCATCGTCGGCGTGCGCCACGAGATCGTCTGCGTATACGCGCAACTCAATCCGGCCGTGCACTGACCGGCGTTGGCGAACTTGTCCATCGACACCTCGAGCGAACCGAGCTGAGTCGTCTTGCCCAACTCCCGCGCGAGGATCTGGTCCATCGAGGTGCTCGCCAGCACATCGGTCTCGTTCTGGCCGCCGCGGGGAGTCCCGGTAAGGAACGACGCGGAGGCGCCGGCGTGGACATAGGCCCACGACGCCCGCAGCCCCGAGATGACGAGCAGTTGATCGCGGAACGGCTCGAACGGCGCCAGGATCGGCGTCAGCTCGAAGTCACGGCCTTCCTTCTCCGGCGTCCAGTACTGCATCGCCATGCCGTTCGGCACGTAGATCGCCTGGAAGCGGTGGATCGGCTTCGCCGCGCTCTTGGCCAGCGCGGTGAACGCGGGTGACATCGCATCGAGGAACGGGAGGCTCAAGGTCACGCCGAGGCCGCGCAGCACCGTTCGGCGCGGCAGCGATTTCCTGGTGATCGTCATGATGTCGTTCTCCTCAGTCCGCTTCCGCCGCGTTGCGCATCAGGAATGCCGGGCTCTTTGCGATCCCGGCAATGAGCGCCGACCAGCGATAGTCGTCCGGCTCGGCTGCGCGGACGATGGCGCGGACGGTCGGCTTGTCGCCGTGCTCCAGCCCGCGCCCGAGGGCATAGGAGAGCAGCTTCTCGGTCACCGTGCCGGCGAATTGCTCGGGCCGCTCCAGCAGCAGCGCGCGCAGCCCAGACATCCCCGCGACCGTCCGGCCGTTCGGCATCGTGGCGTTGGCGTCGATCGGGTTGCCGAACTCGTCCTGCGTGCGCCACACGCCGAGGCCGTCGAACTGTTCCAGCGCGAAGCCGGGCGGATCGATGGATGCGTGGCAGGTGGCGCAGGCCGGCGCCTGCCGGTGGCGCTCGAGTCGTTCCCGCACCGAGGTGGTGTAGCCTCCCTCGCCCCGCTCCGGCAGCGCCGGCACGTCCGCTGGTGGCGACGGAGGCGGCGCGCCGAGAATGGTGTCGAGCAGCCACTTTCCGCGCAACACGGGTGACGTGCGGGTCGGATAGGAGGTCAGGGCGAGCAGGCCTCCATGACCGAGGAGGCCGCCGCGCTGCTCCCGGTCGGGCAGCGTGACGCGGCGGAACCGCGACCCGTAGACCCCGGGGATGCCGTAGTGCCGGGCGAGCCGCTCGTCGACGAACGTGTAGTCGGCGTCGAGCAGATCGAGCACACTGCGATCCTCGCCCAGGTTACTGGCGAGAAACAGCCGCGTCTCCTGCCGAAAGGCCTCGACCAGATTGTCGTCGAAGTCGGGGAAGGGAACCGGATCGCCCTTGACGTCCTCCAGGTTGCGCAAGTGCAGCCACTGGGTGGCGAAGTCGTCCACGAGCGAACCGGATCGGGGATCGGCCAGCATGCGGCGGACCTGCGCCTCCAGCACCGCCGGCTCGGTCAACGTGCCGCCCTCCACCGCGTCGAGCAGCGCATCGTCCGGGATGCTGCCCCAGAGGAAGAAGGCAAGGCGCGAGGCGACCTCCACGGCGGTCAGGGGGTACGGCGCGCCGGGGGTCGCTCCGGCCGGGTCGCGTTCGATGCGGAGCAGGAAATCGGGGTCTACGAGCATCCGTTCGAGCGCGAGCTGGATGCCGGCGTCGAATGTGCCACCGGTCTCCCGGCCGCTGTCGAAGAAACCGAGCAGCGTCTCGATGTCCTCCTGCGTCACGGGCCGGCGGTACGCGCTCCGCGCCAGCCGCGACACGATTTCGGTGGCGCAGGTCCGCTCGTCGCCGGCCGCCGCGGTCTCCGGCTGGCAGGTGAAGATGGCTTGACGGCTCGGCGTGTCTCCCGCCCCGGTCATGGCGTACGGCCCGCCGATGGCGACCGCGCTGACCGCGGCGTTGCCGTGATACACCTCGTCGTTCGAGAGGAGCTCACCGGCCTGCCGGGGCTTCAGGATCCCTTCCGGCTCCCAGACGTTGCGGACAAACGAGACCCCGACCGTGCGCGGACCCGCCTCGACCGGTACACGGACCTCCAGTTGCTCGTCGGCCGTCAGGAGATAGGTTTCCCACTCCGGATCGCCGGGCTCCGCAATCGTGAACGTCACCGGCGCCGGCCGCCCCCGCGCCTCGCCGCCCACCGTGAACCGCTTGACCAGTTCGCGGTCGATCCGCACGTCGAGCTGATGCGCCGATCCCATCCCGAGGATGTAGTCCTGCCAGTTGGTCCGCAACTCGATCTTGATGAGGTACTTGCCGTCGACGGGGAAGTGGTACGGGATGGCGACACCGCCCCGGGAGCCGAGCGGCAGGTTCTCGCTCTGTCGCTCGTCCTGGAGCAGGAGCAGGGGCACGTCGAAGGTCTCGAACCCGGGGCCGGTAGGCGGAAGGCCGGTCGCGAGCCGCGTGATGGTGCGTGCGGCCGAGAGATAGCGCTCCAACTGCGCGGTGGAGATCGACAGGACGTCGGCGTTGTTGTCAAAGCCGGTGTCGGACGTCTCATCCCCCGGCAGCAACGGCGTCACATCGAGGTCCAGCGCCAGCAGGTCGCGGATTGCGTTGCGATACTCCGTCCGGTTGAGCCGGTGGACGGTGCTGGTTCGGCCAGGATCGGGGTTCGCGGCGGCGGCGCGGTCAATCGTGGTCTCGAGGTGACTCGCCACCGCGTCGTACGTCGCCGCGTCCGGGCGGGGACGCCCCGGCGGCGGCATCGCGCCGGTCCGGAGCTTGCCAATCACTCGCTCCCAGACTTCCGGGTGCCGGCTCGGATCGTCCGCGTCGACGCGGGTTCGGTCCAGCGTGAGTCCGCCGGTCTGGAGCCGGTCGTTGTGGCAGGTGACGCAGTAGCGGTCGAGGAGTGCTCGCGGTGACGGACCGGCCGGCGTCTGGGCGGACGCGGTCTCCACGGCTGCTCCGGCCAGGACGATGACGCAAACGGCGCCTGTCAATACCGCCCCGCTTGCCAACCGACCCATCCTGCGCCGCCCTCCGTCTTGCCGCCGCACCATCGATGCTCCTTCGGTCAGCGCACGTTGGACTTGAGACACACACCCAGAGACTCGCATCGTATCCCGTGGTGAGCGGCCGGGCAACACTTGTAGGTTCAACCGCTTGATGGCGGGCGACCCACTTGCACACCGTGTGTCCGCGGGCCGCAGCCGGCGGGGGCGCGGGTCAGGATCTCGGCAGCACTTCGGCGCCGGGCGTTGGCCCGCCGAAGAGCGCCCGCGCCTGCTCGTGATAGCCGAGTCCGGGTTCCCTATTCGGCGTCCGGTAGCGCGAAGGCAATCAGCCGCGGCCCGCCGCCTACCGTCAGGGCGATGTACTGCCGGCCATCCGCCATGTAGGTCATCGGCGTCCCGATGCCGCCGCTCGGCAGGTCGACGGATGCCAATTCCTCTCCCGTCGCCTTGTCGTACGCGACCAGACGCGGCCCGCCGTCCGAACCGCCGGCGGTGAGGCAATAGACAAGGAGCGTCCTGGTCAGCAACGGACCGTTGATGGCGTTGTCGCCCCCGAGCGGCGGGAGGTTGAGGTCACGCAACATCGGGTGGTTGCGGAAACGGTCACCGTTACCCGTAGGTACCGACCACGCGTGCTCGCCGGTGTTCAGGTCGATCGCGGTCATCCGCGAGTACGGCGGCTTGACCAGCGGCAATCCCTGCGGCATCCGCGGGCCGCGTGGCGCGTTGCCGGAGAGCCGCTGCGCCTCCGGCGCACCATGCGTGTAGGTGACGGTGGCCCCGAGCGTCGGGTCGGGCGAGTAGAGCGAGATAACGGCGGGCTGGTTGCGCGACGGCACGTACAGCATCCCGGTTTCGGGATCGATCGCTGCCCCGGACCAACCGGCCGTGCCGCCCGGTGGCGGCCGCATGATCGTGCCGTGCGTCACCCCCTCGATGGGACGGTCGAGCGGCGTGAAGAGTGGTCCAAGTCGGTAGCCGTCGACCACCTCGAGCGCCATCTGCCGCAACTCCGGCGTGAAATCGATCAGGTCGTCGATCTCGATCCCCTGGTAGTCGAACGGCGCCGGTTTGGTCGGGAACGGCTGCGTCGGCGAGGGAACCTCGCCCGGCATGTTCGTCTCCTGCGGCACCGGGCGCTCCTCGATGGGCCAGACCGGCTCGCCCGTCTCGCGGTCGAAGACGTAGACGAAGCCCTGCTTGCTCACTTGCGCGATGGCGCGAATCGGGCGGCCGTCGACGACGACATCGACCAGATTGGAGTGTGTCGGGAAGTCGTAATCCCACAACCCGTGGTGGACTGCCTGGAAGTGCCAGACCCGGTCGCCGGTTTCGACGTCGACGGCGATGAGGGTCTCCGAGAAGAGGTTGTCACCCAGTCGCTCGACGCCGTAGTAGTCGTTCGTCGTCGTACCGGTCGGGAGGTACACGTGCCCCAGCTCGTTGTCGCCGGCCAGCATCGACCAGACGTTGGCGTTGCCCGAATACCGCCACGACTCGTTTTGCCAGGTGTCAACGCCAAACTCGTCGGTACCGTTCGGGACAGTGTGGAAATCCCACGAATGCTCGCCGGTCCGAACGTCCCACGCGCGGACCCAGCCCGGGATCGCCTCCTTCGTGATCCGCCGGTCGGCAACGTGCGAGCCATGGATCACCCGGTCGCGCACGACGATCGGCGGCGAGTGAATCCCCCACGGAAGCGCGTTCAGGTAGTCGCGCTCGTTCCGGTCGGCGCGCGGCAGGCCGACCATCGCATCGACCATCCCGTTGTCGGTGGTGCCGAAGCCTTCGCACGGCTCGCCCGTCTTCGCCGCGACGCACACCAGGTAGCCGCTGCCGGTCCCCCAGAAGATCCGCTCGTCCCCCTCGCCATCGGTCCAGTACGCGACGCCCCGCTGCGACCAGGGGTTGCTCATCGTCGGCGTCCCGTCCTCGTAGCTCTTCGGGTTGTAGACCCAGAGCGTCTCGCCGGTCGTCGCATCGACCGCCACGCCCTGCGAAATCGGCGTGTTGAAATAGAGGACACCGTCCACCATCAGTGGCGTCGCCTGCAGGCGCGAGTAGCCGGGACGGTGGCCCGGCCGGTAGAGATCCGGCGTCTCTTCGATCAGCGAGTCGACGACCGCGTCGAGCGGCGCCCACCACTCACCGCCTCCCGGCATCGTCCGGCTCAGCATCCGATCGACCGTGGTCCATTCCCACGCGATCTCGAGATCGGCGAAGTTGTCCCGGTTGATCTGATCGAGCGGGGAGTACTTCGTTCCCTTGATGTCCCCGGCGTAGCTCATCCATTCGCCGTTGGACGTGTCGTAGGTCTGCCACGGCCCACCCGCGCCCGATGACTGGGCGTGCAAGGCCACCGACCCGAAGAGCAGCAATGCCAACATCGCGGCAACCGATAGAGACTGGCGCATGGCGCGACCTCCGTTCGTCTTGCTGGCAGCGGGCTGACGCAGACCCCACTGCCGGATACCTTGGTGCTGGCGATCCTACACCGTCGTCCCTGCATCACCATTCAATTGATGACGGAGCGACGGTTGGTCGTCAGGATGGTGGACCGGTTGAAGGCACACGGGGCCGGCGCACGGCACCGATTGACACCCCTTCCGGCGCGGTTTAGCATCCGAAGATCCGGATAGACTGGCCGCAAACTACCCTGATTCCTGGGGGTCTTCGGCCGGCGGTCCGAGGTCGACGACGTGAGCCAGACGCATCAACGCGGCCGCAAGGGCGCGCTAGCGGCGCTCGTGACGGCAGCGGCGCTAGCCGCCGGTCTTGCCGCGCCACCGCGTGCCGCGGCCCAGTCCGATGTGGCGGATCACCGGGCGCTGCTCGACCGCTACTGCGTCACCTGCCACAACGCCCGGATGGTGGGCGGAACCGGAGATCCTGCGTCGCCGCTCGTTGGACAGCTCCGCTCGGTCGGCCTGGCCCTGGACACGCTCGACCTTGCCGACATTGGTGCGCATGCAGCCGACTGGGAGCGTGTTGTACGGAAAATGCGGGGCGGCGTCATGCCTCCCGCCGGACGTCCACGGCCGGACGACAGCACGCAGGACCGCTTCCTCGCATGGCTCGAGGGCGAGCTGGATCGGGAGTGGGCGGCGACACGCGATCCGGGACGCACGGCAACGTTCCACCGGCTGAACCGGACCGAGTACCGCAACGCCGTTCGCGACCTGCTCGCGGTGGAACTCGACGCGGACGACCTGCTCCCGGCCGACGATGCCAGCTTCGGCTTCGACAACATCGGCGGCGTGCTCCGGATGTCGCAGGCGCTGATGGAGCGCTACCTCGCGGCGGCGCGCAGCGTCAGCCGTCTTGCGGTCGGCAGCCCGCCGCCAGCGATGTCGGCCGACACCTACGAGGCGGCGCAGGATCTGCCGCAGCACGAGCGGGTGGAACGGCTGCCGTTCGGGACACGCGGCGGCCTGCACATCGAGCATCTCTTTCCGCAGGACGCCGACTACGACATCCGGATCGAATTGACCAATGCCCGCCGGCTCCGCGAATCGCACGACCTCGAACTGACGATCGAGGGCGAGCAGGTCAGGCTGATTACCCTCGGTCCGCCGGCGGAGGGGGAACCGGACAACCCTTACGCCCAGGCACCTACGATCGATGTGCGCCTGCCGGTCGCGGCCGGTCCGCGCGACATTGGCGTGACCTTCTTCCGGAAGCCGGCCGCGCTCGTCGAGCAGGTGCGCGAGCCGTTCCCGAACCCGCGGGTTGCCGGTAACCCGGGTGGCCTGGCGGGGGCCCAGCCTTTCGTTCGGAGCGTGACGATCACGGGACCGTACGATGCGACCGGCGCCTCGGATACGCCGTCGCGCGCGCGCATCTTCGCTTGCCGGCCAGCCGCCGCCACAGATGAGCCCGGCTGCGCGCGCGCGATCCTCACGACACTAACGCGCCGCGCCTACCGCCGGACGGCGACCGAGGACGAACTGGGCGTTCTGCTCGACTTCTACGAACAGGGCCGCGCCGGCGGCAGCTTCGAGGATGGGATCGAGCTGGCGCTCCGCCGCCTGCTGGTCAGCCCGGAGTTCCTCTACCGCATCGAGACGGATCCAGCCGACGTCCAGCCCGGTGCGCCG
This sequence comes from Vicinamibacterales bacterium, assembly GCA_965246995.1. Classification (GTDB taxonomy): domain Bacteria; phylum Acidobacteriota; class Vicinamibacteria; order Vicinamibacterales; family UBA8438; genus VXRJ01. Next base: position 4,292,827 of record OZ252008.1, on the reverse strand, counting down.
TACCGCGTGCCCGATGTCGAACTGGCGTCGCGGCTGTCGTTCTTCCTCTGGAGCAGCATCCCGGACGATGCGCTGCTCGACGTGGCCGAAGCCGGCCGGTTGAGCGATCCGGCCGAACTCGCGCGCCAGGTGCGCCGGATGATTGCCGATCCCCGCTCCGAGACGCTCACCACCAACTTCGCCGCGCAGTGGCTGCAGTTGCGCAACCTCGAGACGACGGTCCGCCCGGGCGATCCCTTCTCGGTCGCCTTCGATGAATCGCTCCGCCAGAGCATGCTCCGGGAGACCGGACTGTTCGTGGATGCGGTCATCCGCGACGACCGCGGCATCCTGGAGTTGCTGACTGCCGACTACACCTTCCTGAACGAACGGCTCGCCGAGCACTATGGCATTCCGGGGGTGACCGGCAGCCACTTCCGGCGCGTCGCGCTGCCTGCCGATAACCCGCGCCGCGGAATCCTGGGGCATGGCAGCATCCTGACCCTCACGTCCCATGCCATCCGGACGTCGCCGGTGCTGCGCGGCAAGTGGATCCTCGACAACCTGCTGGGCACGCCGCCGCCCGATCCGCCGGCGAACGTGCCGGCGCTGAACGATCAGCGGACGCAGGCCAAGCGCCCGACGCTGCGGGAGCGGATGGAGGAGCACCGCAACAATCCGGCCTGCTCGGCTTGCCACACGATGATCGACCCGACCGGCTTCGCGCTGGAGAACTTCGACGCAATAGGCCGGTGGCGGGAAGTGGACGAATCGTTCTACCCGATCGATCCGTCGGGCGTCCTGCCGGACGGCCGGTCATTCAGCAGCGTCGGAGAGATGCGCGACGCGCTGGCATCCAAGCCGGAGCAGTTCGTCACTACAGTGACCGAGAAGCTGATGACCTACGCGCTCGGACGGGGCCTCGACTACTACGACAAGCCGACGCTCCGCCGCATCGTGCGTGAGGCGGCGCCCGACTACAGCGTCCAGTCGGTGATTCTCGGCATCGTTTCCAGTGATCCATTCCTCATGAGGAGATCGCAATCATGATCGTCACCCAGAAGTCCCTTTCCCGGCGGACCGTGCTGCGCGGACTGGGGGCCACCGTCGCCCTCCCGCTGCTCGATGCCATGGTGCCGGCGCTGTCGGCCGCGGCGCGTGCGGTTACCGCGCCGGTGCCGCGTCTGGCGTTCTTCTACGTGCCGAACGGCACGCTGCCCCGGAACTTCCATCCGCAGGGAACTGGCGGGTCCGACTTTGATCTGACGCCGGTGCTGAGTCCGCTCGCGCCGTTCCGCGATCAACTAACGGTGGTGACCGGCCTCAGCAACTCGGGCGTGGTCAGCCCGAACGAGGGGGGCGGGGTCCATACGCGCGCGCATGGCGGCTGGCTGAATGGCATCCTGCCGAAGCGGACCGAGGGGGCCGACATCCGCGCCGGCAAGACGATCGATCAGTTCGCGGCGGACAAGCTGGGCGCGGACACCGCGCTCCGCTCGCTGGAGTTGACCACCGAGTCGAACTACCAGGTGGGCAACTGCGAGAACGGTTATTCGTGCGCCTATCGCAACTCGACGTCGTGGCTCACGCCGACGACGCCCCTGCCGCACGAGCGCGACCCCCGTGTGTTCTTCCAGCGGCTGTTCGGCGACGGCGGCAGCGTCGAGGCGCGCCTCGCGCAGATGCGGACCGACCGGAGCATCCTCGACTCGGTCACCGACGCGGTGCAGCGCCTCGAGCGTCGGGTTGGCGCGCAGGACCGCACGACGGTCGACGAGTACCTCTCGTCGATCCGCGGGATAGAGCGACGCATTCAGCGGACGGAAGAGACGAACACGTCCACCCCGCTCCCGGCCGTCGATCAACCGGCGGGCGTTCCGGACGACTACGAAGAGCATGTCGGTCTGCTGCAGGACATGCTGGTGCTCGCGTTCCAGGCGGACATCACGCGGGTGAGCTGCATGCAGATGGCGCGCGAGACGAGCGGTCGGACCTACCCGAACATCGGCGTGCCGGAGGCGCACCACACGGTGTCGCACCATCAGCAGGATCCGCACAACATCGCGCAGTACACGAAGATCAGCCAGTACCAGATGACCCTCTTCTCGAAACTGGTGGAGAAGATGCGGAACGCGCCGGACGGCGACGGGACGCTGCTCGATCACAGTGTCCTGCTGCACGGTGCGGGCATGGGCGATGGCGACCAGCACACGCCCTACAACCTCCCGATCACGTTGATGGGCGGCGGCTGCGGCGAGCTTGCCGGCAACCGGCACCTCGTCTACGACATGCACACGCCGTTCATGAATCTCGGGCTGACCCTGCTGGAGAAGGTGGGCGTGAAGGTGGACCGGATCAGCGACAGCACCGGTCCGCTGACCGGCGTGTAGGTGCCGCGTTCAGGTTTCGCGTCCAGCGATTCAGGGGTGACATGATGCAGGCGTCCAGGACCAACAGCACGGTTCGAGGGATGGCGGTCGCGGCCATCGCCCTGGTGGCGGCACTGCTCTGCGGATCGGCGGGCGCGGCGGTGCGCACAACGCCGTTGATCGACGCCGTCCAGACGGGGGATATCGACGCGGTCCGGGAGCTCGTGGCTAGCCGGACTGCCGACGTGAACGGAACCGCCACCGATGGCGCGACCGCGCTCCACTGGGCCGTGCACCGCAACGACGCAGCGCTGGTCGATCTGCTTGTCGATGCGGGTGCAGACATCTCCGTCGCCAACCGGTACGGTGTCCAGCCGATTTCTCTCGCGGCGGAGAACGGGGGCGCAGCGATCCTCGAGATTTTGCTCGACGCCGGCGCCGATCCGAACGCGTCGCTCCCGGAGGGGGAGACCGTGTTGATGACCGCCGCACGCACGGGCGATGCCGATGCGATCCGCCTGCTGCTCGTCCGGGGCGCCGACCCGAACGCGCGTGACGGGTACCGGGGCCAGACCGCGCTGATGTGGGCGGCGGCGCGGAACAACGCCGAGGCGATCCATGCGCTGGCCGAACTCGGCGCCGATCTGCATGCGCGGACCGAGACCGACGGACGTCCGCCGAACGGCAGCCGGATGTTCTATGCGTCGCATCCGACCGGCTTCACCGCGCTGATGTTCGCGGCGCGCGCCGGGCACGTCGATGCGATGCGCGTCCTGCTCGAGGCGGGCGCCGACGTGAACGACACCCTGTCGGATGGCCAGACCGCGCTGATCGTCGCCGTGGCGAACGCCAACTGGGAACTGGCCGACTACATGGTCGACCGGGGCGCCGATCCAAACCTGGCCGGCGCCGGCTGGAACGCGATCCACCAACTGCTCCGGACTCGCCGGATGAACACCGGTTTCGGGTTTCCGGCGCCGATCCCGAGCGGCAGTGTCGACAGCATCGAGGTGCTGAAGAAGATGATCGCGCACGGAGGCGACATCAACGTCCGGATGACCGTCAACGGCATGAAGGACGGCCAGCGCAACCGGCTGAACCGCCTGGGCGCCACGCCGTTCTTCCTGGCTGCGAAGGTGACCGACACCGAAGCGATGCACGTCCTGATCGACGCGGGCGCCGACACGGTGACGCCGAACGCCGACGGCACGACGCCGCTGATGGTGGCGGCCGGCGTTGCCATCTGGAACCCGGGCGAAGATGGCGGGTCGCTGAAGGGGCAGGAGGACGAGGTGCTCGCGGCGGTCCGACTCTGCGTCGAGCACGGCGGTGACGTAAATGCAGCCAACTACCGGGGTGAGACGGCGCTGCACGGCGCCGCGTTCCGCGGCATCAACAACCTCGTCGACTACCTCGTGGAGCAGGGAGCGGACCTGGATGCGCGGACGGTCCACGGCTGGTCCCCGCTCGCCATCGCCGAAGGCTTCAGCTACTCCGACTTCTACAAGGCCCAGAAGCACACCGCGGCGCACCTGCGCGAACTGATGATCGTCCGGGGGATCGACACCGAGGGCGAAGGCCACGAGATCCCGGGGTCGGTCTGCTACGACTGCCTCCAGACCCGGCCCGATCAGATCGAGGAGCGCACGCAGTGGGAGGCTGAACTCGAAGCCGAGTTCAAGGCGCAGTTCGCCTCCGACTCCTGGAAGAAGTAAGGCGCGGACGCTTCAGCCGGTACGGCGTTCTCTCGTACCTGCCGCCGCCCGTGATCTCCCCGAGCAGATCGATAGCCTACGGGCGGTCGGGCAGTACTGCCAGGATCGCCGCCTACCGCGGCGCCCTCCCCAGCGGCGCGCGCGTCGGCTGTCCCTGTTCGTAGAGGGCGAGGACGCCGGCCATGTTGCGGGCGACGTCGGGCCGTCCCGCCTGCTCGACGGCGGCGATCGCGCGGCGCTGGCGCTCGGCCGCCTCGGCATACCGTCCCGCCTCTGCGAGCGCCATCGCCACCGTTTCGTCGAGGGTCGGGTTCGGCGGCGCCCGGAGCAGCGGCGCGGCAAGCGCCATCGCTCGCCGGCCGTCGCGCGCCCTGTCGTCCGGCGCGGCGGCGAGGATCCGGATCAGCAGGTCGATCAACCGGAGATCGTCGGGGTGGATCGCAAACGCTTCCTCCAGTCGGTCGCGCGCCTCCGGGTATCTTTCGAGCTGGATGAGGAGCAGCCCCAGTCCCAGCCATGCATCGGCGAACCTCGGCTCTATCTCGACCGCGCGCGCCGCTTCCGCAGCCGCGTCGTCCGGCCGCCCGACGGCGCGATACGCGTCAACGAGGGCGAGCCGTGCCTCCACGTAGTCGGGCTGGTGGCGGATGGCTTCGGCGTAGCGCTCGATCGCCTCCGCGTTACGGCCGCGCATGGCCAGGAGCAGGCCGATGCCGACGTGCGCCCGCGCATCGGTCGGATCCAGGCGGAGGGCCGCCTCGTACTGCTCGCCCGAGCCGCGGGTATCGCCCGTAACCAGCAGCGCCTCGGCGAGCTGCCGCCGCAGGGCCGCGTCGTCCGGCGTCTCGGCCACCCCTTCGCGGAAGATCGGCACCGCGTCGGCGGGCCGGCCGTCGCGCATCGCCTCGGCCCCGCGCGTCTCGTAGGCGCGCGGGCTGCGGAGCAGGTTCTCGTAGGCTGTCATCAGCGGATCGGGCGGCTCCGGCGGGTCGCCGCCGCGCTGGTTCAGGTGCTCGTCCGCCTTGGCGGGTTCCCCGGTCTCGCGGTAGGCGGTCGCCAGGGCATAGTGGATGTTCCAGGCCGACGGGCCGACCGCGAGCGCCCGTTCGAGGTAGTCGATCGCCCGCGCGGGTTCGCCGCGGGCGAGGGCGGCGCTTCCCGTGCCCGCGAGCGCCGCGGCGGAGGAGGGATCGACGGCGAGCGCCTGCTCGAAGAGCGGCTCGGCCTGCTCGGGGCGGCCCTCGTCCAGGTACATCTCGCCTAGGCGGACCAGCGCCGCCAGGTACGACGGGTCGATCTCGACGGCGCGCTCGAAGTAGCGGCGCGCTCGCGGCTGGTCGCCGGTCGTCCGGTAGAGCTGGGCGAGGTAGTAAGGCCACCGCATCTCTCCGGGCGCTTCGGCGGCGGCGTTCAGGAACGCCGCCGCCGCCGTGTTGTAGAACCGGGTGGCCATCAGGATCAGGCCCAGGTCGCCGTAGGTCTCGCCGAGAGTGGCCGCCGGCCCGGATTCTACCTGGGCGCGGAGCAGGGCTTCGTGGCGTTCGCGGACCTGGACCTGGACCGGCTCGGGCAGTTCGGCCAAGTCCGGCAGTACTACCGGCGGTGGCGGAGTGGCGGTGTCCGCCGCGTCCGCCGCCGGCCCTGTGCTCGGTGCACCGGACGTCGAATCCGCGCGCGCGGCGTTGGGCGGCGAGGCCGGAACCCCGAGCGCAGCGGTGTCGCCGCCCGGTGCACACGCTGCGCCTAGAGCGGCCCAGGCCGCCGCCGCGGTCGCTGCCAGTAGCGCCGGCAGTCCGGGACCGAATGTCCTCATCGCGAGTGGCCTCCGCCTTCGGTCAACGTCGTGTATCGGCCGGTCTCCAGATCGTCCCATTCCTCGGTGTGGCCGCTCGGCCAGGTGACGCGCACGCGCGAAATGCCGGGCGACGCGCCGAGCCCGAAAAGCACACGCGGGTCGTTCGCCGACGCGAAGCTCCCGTCGGCGCGCGCGCGGCGGCGCAGCGTCGACCCGTCCTGACGGACCACGGTTACCCATACGCCGCTCAGATCCCGCGGGGGGTTGCCGCCGACCAGCCGGAGTCCGAGCCAGTGCGTCCGATGCCCGATCTCGTTGATCAGCAGCCGAACCGGGCCGGCGGCGTTGGCCACCACCACGTCGGTGTCGCCGTCGTTGTCAACGTCGCCGAACCCCGCCCCGCGGCTTACCTCCGACAGCTCGAACACGCCGCCGGCGCGCGCGGTCGCATCCTCGAAGCGCTCTCCGGCCAGGTTGCGGAACACCTGGTTGCGCTGGTCCAGCGGAAACGGATTCTCGCCGCGCGTTTCGAAGTTGAGAACGACGGATCCGTTGAACGCCATGATGTCCAGCCAGCCGTCGTTGTCGATGTCGATCCATCCGGCTCCGAAGCCGGTGTAGGGGAGACTGGGTGCGCGGATGCCGAGCGCGGCGCTGCGTTCGCGGAACAGCCCGGTCCCGTCGTTGACGTACAGGGTGCTGCCCTGTCCGGCCAGCTCGGTGATGAAGAGGTCTTCGTCGCCGTCGTTGTCGAAGTCGCCCGCCCCTACGCCCATGTCCGCCTTGGCGTTGCCGCCCGCACCAAGCGCCGCGCCCCAGGGCAGCGCCATGTTGCGGAACGTGCCGTCGCGCTGGTTGACCCACAACTGATTCGGCTCCTGGTCGTTGGCGACGAACAGGTCGAGCCAGCCGTCACCGTCAACGTCGGTGGTCACCGCGCCGAGGGCCGGCCCGTACTCGCGCACCAACCCCCCTCCGGCCGTCGCGTTTTCGAAGCTGCCGTCGCCCCGGTTCCGATACAGGATGTCCGGATGGGGCCGGCTCGTTCCCGGCACGCAGTAGTCGGGCGCACCCGCCCGGTCGTAGCACTGCGTGTGGGTCGCGAGCGTGTAGTTCAAGTAGTTGCCGACGAACAGGTCGAGCCAGCCGTCGCGGTCGTAGTCGAAGAACGCCGCGGGAACGCCCCACGCGGGGTCGTCCGTGCCGGTCTCGGCGGAGACGTCGGCGAAGGTCCCGTCGCCCCGGTTGCGGAGCATCTGGTTCGGCCCGAACCGGGTCAGGTAGAGATCGACGTGGCCGTCGTTGTCGTAGTCGCCGGCCGCGACGCCCATGCCGTAGCCGTGCGAGACGATTCCCGCCTCGCGCGTGACGTCGGTGAACCTCAGCGTCCGCGCGCCGTCCGGGCCGACGACCAGATCGTTGCGGTACAAGCGGTCGCCCGGCGACTGGCCGTCCGCCGGGCCGATGAGCGGCGTCCCGTCTCCGAGGAGGACGCCCTGCACGAGGTAGACGTCGAGGTCGCCGTCGTTGTCATAGTCGAACAGCCCGAGGCCCGGCCCCATCATCTCCGGCGAATAGAAGCGGCCGGTCATCCCGTTGAAATGGACGAAGTCGAGGCCTGCCTCTTCCGCGCGGTCGACGAACCAGCCGGTGGCCGCTGCCGTCCCTTGACCCGGCTGGTCCGCAGCTCCGGGCGGATCCACACCCGGCGCCGGCGCGCCGGTGCCGGCACCGGCGCCACAGGCGGCGAGCGATCCGACGACCGCGAACCGGAACAACCAGCGACGGGCAGTCGGAAGCATCGGCACCGTTGTGAGGCGCTTCACCGCACCAGGCGGGCCGCGTCGCGTGCGTAGTACGTGATGAGGATGTCGGCCCCGGCGCGCCGGATGGCGGTCAGCGTCTCCATTATGGCGCGCCGCTCGTCGATCAGCCCGAATGGCTCCGAGGCCGTGGTTGGTGCGGGCGGCGCGATGGGCGCTGACATGAGTGGTTCGCGGCTACTCTATCAATCTGCGCATTCCGGTGAAATCGATCGCCGCCGGGAACCGGAGCGCGCGGTGCCGTCTATGCTTACGGGCGCTCGGGCGGCTCATGCCACGGGGCCTCAGAGAATAGGAGCTTGGCCCCCGTGATACCGTTAATCCTTCCCGGTGTGCATTCGGGAAATCAGGATGAGGTTTTATCGATGACGACGATTTCGAAGACGGTCGGTCTGCTTGTTCTCACGGCGGCGGTCGCGTTCGTGTCGCCGATTCCAGCGTTCGCCGAGGCGGCGGCCGATGAGCCGACCTTCAGCCAGGACATCGCGCCGATCCTGCAGCGGAGCTGCCAGAAGTGCCATCGGCCCAATGCACTGGCGCCGATGTCGCTGATCACCTACCAGGACGTCCGTCCCTGGGCGCGGTCCATCAAGTTCCGGACCGGGCTGCGCGACAAGCCGGGCGTGATGCCGCCCTGGTACATCGAGAAGAACATCGGCATCCAGGACTTCAAGGACGACTGGTCGCTGAGCGACGAGGAGATTGCCACCATCGCGCGGTGGGCGGACAACGGGGCGCCAGAAGGAAACCCGGCCGACATGCCGGAGCCCCCTCCGTTCATCGATGTCGACGAGTGGGAGATTGGCCAGCCCGATCTGGTCGTCTCGTCGCCCGAGTTCGAGGTGAAGGGAAGCCAGCCCGACTGGTGGGGGGCACTCGGCGTGGTGGACTCCGCTCTCACCGAGGATCGCTACGTGGCGGCGATCGAGTACAAGGAACGGAACGACCTCCAGCGTGGCGTCCGCTCCGACACGGTTGGCGGGCTCTTCGTCGTCCACCACTCGGCACTCTACGTGCAGGGGCCGGAGGAGGATGATGCACTCGTGAGTTGGCCGGTGCACGAGGTGGGGCGCAACGCCGACGTCTTCGACGCACAGGCGGGCCGGCTGCTCAAGGCGGGGTCGAAGGTGATCTTCCCGACGACACACGTGCATGCGAACGGGACCGACACGCGCGCGCATCTCGATGTCGGCTTCAAGTTCCACCCGAAGGGTTACGAGCCGGAGAAGGACATGCAGTTGCTCTTCTTCGGGAACGGGCCGGACCTCGATATCCGGGCGATGGAGAAGGACCAGCACGCCGAGGCGTACCTGACCCTGGAGGAGAACGCGAAGATAAGTGTTTTCGAGCCACACATGCACGCACCGGGTGTCCGGATGTGCCTGGAAGCGATCTGGAACTCCAAGTCGCAGATGCTCAATTGCGCCGGCTACGACCACAATTGGGTGCGCGTCTACAAGTACGCGGACTCGGCGGCCCCGCTCCTGCCGAAGGGAACGGTGCTCCGGCTTACCGGCTACTTCGACAACTCGCCTTCCAACCCGAACGTGCCCGATCCGCGCAACTGGTCCGGCTCCGGCCACCGCTCCGTCGACAACATGTTCATCAACCTGATGCAGGCGATCTCCCTGGACGACGAGGAGTTCGCGGCGGCGGTAGCGGAGCGGGAGGCGGCGCTCGAGGCGAACGGCGGAACCGACATTGGCTGCGTCACCTGCGACCCCTCGGCTGATGAAGAGACCGCCGCCGGCGGTGGCAACTAGCCGCGTCCGCGTCAGTCGACCCGCCGGCGTCGGCACCTCGTTCAGGAGGGCGCATGCCTGATTCCTTGAAGCCGTTCGCAGTCGCGCTGCTTGCGGTGGTCGTTTCGTTGGCCGCTGTCCCTGCCGCTACCCAGCAGCAACACTACGACTTCGGTCAGACTCTCTCGCCCGCCTACGAAGGTTGGGAAGTGAACGACGACGGATCGTTCAACCTGGTCTTCGGCTACATGAACCGGAACTGGGCGCAGGCGCCGCACGTACCGGTCGGTGCGGACAACTACTTCGAGCCGGGCGATCCGGACCGAGGTCAGCCCACCTATTTCCTGCCGCGCCGCAACCGCTTCGTGTTCAAGGTGCGGGTTCCGGCCGACTTCGGCGAGCAGGAACTGGTCTGGACCGTCATCGTGAACGGTACGACCGAGAAGGCTTACGCCACGCTGAAGCGCGACTACTACATCGACCACCTGGTGGTGCAGGCGAACTACGGGGCTGGCGGTGCGGCCGGCACGACTCCGGAGCTGCCTGACAACGAAGCACCTACGCTCGAAATCGAAGGACCTGCGCAGCGGACGGTCCGGGCCGGCGAACCGGTAGTGCTCGCGGCGGTTTCAACGGACGACGGCAAGCCGCGCGCGCGGTCACTGCGCGCGGCATCGACGGGCATTCGCCGGCCGATTACTACCGACAGCGCGACTGGCCACCGGCTGTCGTGGTTCGTCTACCGCGGCCCCGGGGACAGCGTCACGTTCGACCCCGTGCAGATCAAGGTGTGGGAGGACACGCGAGACGGGGTGAATTCCCCCTGGTCGCTCGGCTTCACCACTCCCGACCCGCCGGAGGATGGTCGCTGGACGACGCAGGCGACCTTCGATGAGGCTGGCGACTACATCCTCCGCGCAATCGCCCATGACGGCGGTCTGGCGACTACCGCCGACCTGACAGTTTCTGTCAATCCCTGAGGACAGAATCGGAGGTATGGCACATGGATCAAGTCTCACGGCGGATCTGGGTGGTTCGGATCACGGCCTTGGGGTTGGCGGCGGCGGCGGGAGCAGGCATGACCTACTTTGCGCCAGAAGCGTTGGTGCCGATTGCCCCTCTCGTGGCGGTACTGGTCTGGTATGGCGTGCTGCAGTCCACGGGAACGATGCTGCGGCGCTGGGAGCCGTACCCGCATGGGATCCCGGACGCCCCAGCGGCGAAGTGGACGAAGTCCCAGGTGCTGGCGATTCGGGTTGCCGGATTCGCGGCGGCCATGGTCGCGGCCGAAGGTTTGGCCTACTACGGGCCGGAGAATATCCGAGGGCTCGGGTGGCTCGTAGGCGTTCTGCTCATCCAGGCGATCTTCTCCGGCGCGGGCGTCCCGCTCGAACGGTGGGAGAATCCGTACCCTTCCTCGAACGCCCTCGGCGACGCCCTGCGCAACACCGGCAACGGGCCCGAGGGTCTGCGATAGGGCTCGCAGCCGGCCGTTCCGCCAGCGTCGTCGCGTCGCCGGCGAACATCGTTAGCGTTACCGTCCCGAGTCCTCGTTCTGGTCCAGCGCCTGCCAGCGCCTGCCAAGAGATGAGGTTCACCATGCACGAGCACACTTGCCTGGGTGCGCCGGCGCCCGCGCCGGCACACTACCGTGCCTTCGCCACCGCGGTCATAGTTGCCTTGCTGTCGCTCTCCCTCGCCGCCGACGCGTTCGCGCAACGCCGCGACGAGAACGACAAGCCGAGCGGCACCTACCTTGGCACCCTCAGCGTCAGCCCCTGGGTGCCCGACTCGATCGCCAATCTGTTCGGCCGAGACACCAGCCGCCGGGTTCCTGACCGAGAGACGAATCCGGGCGGCTGGAACCCGCTCAGCTGGTTTGGCCCGAGCGCCAAGGTCTACAGCCGGGGCGGCAAGTACCTCGGCAAGCTGAACGCCAACCCATACGATCCGGATTCGATCGCCAACCCCTACGGCCGCTACGGCAACCCGTACAGCCCGGACAGCGTCAACAACCCCTATGGCCGTTATGGCAGCCGGTATGGCGCGGAGAGCGCCAACAACCCCTACGCGACGCGGCCGCCGCGGATCTACAGCGACGACGGCCGGTAAGAAGAAGGAATCTGCCGGCGTGGACACCGGCGCTTTACTCGTCGTTCGTGGCGGCGCGCTCGGCGGCGATCTGCTCGTAGTCCTCGTCCGTCAGGTACACGACGTTGACGTGGGCGTGGTACATGTCGTCGTAGCTGCGCTGGCCCCAGCCAACCCACTGGGTGGGGTCGGGATTGGCCCGGTTGCCGGTGGTGTTGTCATGCCAGGCGGTCACCTTGATGACGGTGCCGGCGGGGAGCACCGGGGCGGAATCGTCCGTGTAGACGTAGTTGACGTGCCAGTTGAAGTCGAAACGGTCGACGTAGTTGATCATCTCGGTCCGGCCGTCGGGATAGATCGCCTCCATGGACATCGCCTTGCCGCGCACATGCATGTGCGGCTGGAAGTTCTCGAGGCGCGCCGGGTAGCGGAGCGGGATGAACGCTTCGTGCTCGGTCAGCTCGCCCGGCGGAATGTCGAGCGTCTGCATCGCCTGCCGCACGCCCATCGCCTGCGCGTAGACGCGGTACTTCGGTGTGTAGCCCTTCGGGTAGAGCCAGATGCCCAGTTCGGTCGAGTCGCTGATCTCTTCGCCGACCGAGTGGTAGTGCAGGTCGTATCGGATGCGTGACCCGGCCTTCAGCAACTTTCCGGTGTTCTCGCGGAAGACATCGCCGATTTTCCCGACCGCGAACTCGGTGAAGTAGGACCCGGTCCCCGGGACGTCAACCGCCGCCTCGAAGTCCTCGGGATCCTCCTCCTGCATCAGGTAGGTGACCGCGTGATGGACGATAGGCCGTCCCTCGAGTGAGGGCCGCACCTCAAGCGCCTTCACCCAGCGGTCCTCGGTCAGACCGGTCTCGACGATCGGCCGGTACCACTGATCCTGTCCTTCGGCGTCCTGCGTCCACGGAGTGGAACGCACTACCATGTCAGGCTCTCCCAGTTCCTCGTACTTGTCCGCCAGTCGCCAGACATCGCCTGCCGGCCACTCGATCGGCGGAGGCATGTCGCTCGGGTCGCCCTGCGGCGCTCCCGCATCGACCCAGCGGACCACGGCGTCGATCTCGGCGTCGCTCAGCGAGATGTCGTTCGCGAACTCGCGGACGCCGACCGTCGGGTCGAGATGCCACGGCGGCATGATGCGTCCGGCTACCTTTTCACGGATGGCGCGCGCCCAGGGGCGCACTTCCTGATAGGTGACGAGCGACATTGGCGCCATGCTGCCGGTCCGGTGACACGCCTGGCAGCTGCGCTGCAGGATAGGCGAGACGTCGCGGGCGAAGGTCGGGTCGTCCGCGCCCGCGCCCTGCGCGAGGGCGGGAGCCGCGATAACGGCCGCCGAGAACAGCGTGACGATGGCAACGAGCGGGAGCGTCTGCCTCTTCATCAGTCCATCTCCATCCATCTGGCGATTGCGTCCGGCGTCTCGGTCAGTTGCGGCTCACTCTACACGAACGTCGACGTAGGCGTTGCTCCAGCAGCACTGAAAGCCACCCGCCATGATGGCGCCCGGGCCGCCCGAATCGTCCCACGCCAACAGGCGCAGAACGTACTCGCCCGGCGCCGCGAACGTGACAGTGGTAGCGGCGCGGTTCCCGTCTCCCACCTCCGGCGAAGATTCGGTGAATGTCACCTCGCCCGGCCCGCGGTACTTGCTCCAGGCAAGGCCAAGGGTAGGCGGCCGCCCGGTCGGACGCTTCATGACGCCGTCGTCGGTTGCCGTGACGGTGAGCGTGAGCGGCTGCCCGGCCGTTGCCTCCAGGGTCTGCCGCACGCCGGTGGGCCCTTGGCCCGAGGCGTCGCCGGTGAACGAGATAACGGGCGGGCGGTTGTCGCTGGTGATCTCGTGCAGCGCGTCGATCTGCCACTCCGAGCGGATATGTCCTGGGACGTCGAAGGTCTCGCCGCCCGCAGTGAGTGACCAGGTAAGCGTCTGATTGCCGAAGTCGGCCGGAACGATCACCGTAAAGAGGCCGGTATGTCGCCGCGGCAGGAAGTGTGTCGGCTGCCCCCGGTCGGCGGGTCCAGGCTCGAAGCGGTTGTCGGGGCCGACCGGGATGTCGAGCGCCGCTTCGTAGTTCCGGTTGAAATAGCCGAACGACAACGTGTACGTGCCGTCGTCGTTCGGGAACCAGCCTTCGAAGACCGGGTTGATGCTCTGGCCGACATCGTGGGGAATGGGCGCGTCGCGCGACTGCCCCGCCGCGGGGCCGGCCGGGATGGCGGCGGCGAGGGCGAGCGCCACGGCGATCAGGACCGTCCGAGGCATGTCCAGGCCAGTATAGTGCCGGCGCCGGCGCGCACGCGCATCTGCCCAGGCCCAGCGCGTCGACGTAAACAAACGAGAATGACGGTGCGTAATCTTCGGCTGCGAGTCTGCCAAACCTGCCGGGCCGGCCGATCCTCTCCGGTTGACACTCCGTCCCGGCACTGCGGATAATGGCGTGATTCCGTCTGGCCATTCTTGTCGCGCGTGGGCGTGACGTTGGGGGACGTGTCGACGATGTCCGCAAACGCGCGCGCGTTCGGTGCCCTGCTGGCCTTGAGTGCGCTTGCCGCGCTGGCGTATCCGGCTGCCGCCCAGGAGCCGGAATCTGTCTCCGCCGAGGCGAACGCGGCGGTGCCGGGCGAGTACCGCGCGGTTCTCGACCGCTACTGCGTCACCTGCCATAACGACCGTCTCAGCACCGCCAACCTGTCGCTCGAGCACCTCGATGCCACGCACGTCGCGGCGGGGGCCGAGACCTGGGAGAAGGTGTTGCGCAAGCTGCGCGCGCGGGAGATGCCGCCGCCGCGCCGACCGCGGCCCGACGACGAGACCTACGTCCACTTCGTCGACTGGATCGAAACGGAACTCGATCGCGGTGCCGTGGCCGATCCAAACCCGGGAAGCGAGACGATACACCGGCTGAACCGGACCGAGTACGCCAACGCGATCCGCGATCTGCTCGCCCTCGAGGTCGATGGCCGCGAACTGCTGCCGGCGGACGATCGGAGTTACGGCTTCGACAACATCGCTGACGTGCTGTCGCTCTCTCCGTCCCTGCTCGAACGCTACATGCTGGCGGCGGGGAAGATTGCGCAGCTCGCGATTGGCGACACGTCGATCCGTCCGACCACGGGGGTCTACACCACCTCACCCGTTCTGCTGCAGCACGATCGGATGAGCGAACTCCATCCGTTCGGCACGCGCGGCGGTTTCGCGACGCGTCACTACTTCCCGGTCGACGGCGAGTACGACGTCAGGGTGACCCTGGAGCGGACGCATGCGGATGCGATCAAGGGCCTGCAGCGGCGCAACACGCTCGAGGTGCGGCTGGATCGCGAGCGGGTCGCGCAGTTCGAGGTCGGTGCCGATGGCCAGCGCGAGCCGTGGAACGCCGTCTTCAACCTGACGCCGTACGAGCGGCATGCCGACGACGATCTCCGGTTCCGGGTGCCGGTACGCGCCGGCATGCGCGAAGTCGCCTTTTCGTTCCTCCGGACGAGCGCGATGGCGGAAGGGGTGCTCGAGCCCGTGAGTGGCGCCGAGACCTACCACTACGCGGGGGACCGTAACGCGCCGATGGCGGTCTGGATCGTCGAGATCGAGGGTCCTTTCAATCCGCCCGCGTCCGACGACGACGCCCCGCCGAGTCGCCAGCGGATCTTCAGTTGCCGCCCGGACGACGCCGGGGCCGAGCCGGCCTGCGCGCGGGAGATTCTCGGCGCGATTGCGCAGCGCGCGTTCCGCCGTCCGATGACCGAGGGTGACGTCGACGCGCTGATGGCGTTCTACGACGTCGGTCGCGCCAAGGGGAGCTTCGACGCCGGCATCGAGTTCGCGCTCCGCGCCATACTGGTCGACCCGGAGTTCCTCTTCCGGATCGAACGCGATCCCGCGGACGCCGCGCCGGGCGCGGCGTATCGCATCAGCGATCTCGAACTGGCGTCACGGTTGTCGTTCTTCCTCTGGAGCAGCATCCCGGACGACGAGCTGCTGGAGATCGCGGCGCGCGGCGAACTGCGCGACGACGGGGTGCTGCAGGCGCAGGTAGAACGGATGCTCAACGACCCGAAGGCATCCGCGCTGACCGACAACTTTGCCGGCCAGTGGCTCTTCCTGCGGAACATGCGGTCGGTAAAGCCGGATCCGCTGGCGTTCCCCGAGTTCGACGGCAACTTGCGCGAAGCGTTCACGCGCGAGACCGAACTCTGGTTCGAGAGCCAGATCAAGGACGACCGTAGCGTGCTCGAGGTGCTCACCTCCGACTACACCTACGTCAACGAGCGGCTCGCGAAGCACTACGGCATTCCGGGTGTCCGGGGCAACCACTTCCGCCGCGTCCCGCTGCCGGCCGGCGGCCGTCGCGGCATTCTGGGGCATGGCAGCGTCCTGACCGCGACCTCGTATGCCAACCGCACCTCGCCGGTGAAGCGCGGCGTCTGGGTGCTCGAGAACCTCCTGGGTGCGCCGCCGCCGCCACCACCCGCCGATGTGCCGGGACTTGAGGACTCCGATTCGGTCGTCAACCCGGCTGACCCGGAGAGCCGTCCCCGCTCGGTCCGCGAACGGATGGAGCGACATCGCACCGACCCGGTCTGCGCGAGTTGCCACGTCAGGATGGATCCGCTCGGCTTCGCCCTCGAGGGCTTCGATGCGATCGGCGGTTACCGCGAGCTGAGCGTGGCGGAAACGTCCGGGACGCTGCCGGACGGGACGGAACTGACTGGTCCGGCCAGCGTCCGCGAGATGCTGCTCGCCAACGAAGAGGACTTCGTCGGCACCGTCACCGAGAAGCTGATGACGTACGCGCTGGGACGCGGCGTCGAGTACTACGATCACCCCTGGATCCGGCGCATCGTCGATCAGTCGGAGCCAGTCGGCTACACCTGGACGGCGCTGATTGCCGGCATCGTCGAGAGTCCGCCGTTTCAGATGAGAAAGGCGCGAGAGCCATGATGATCACCAAGTCCCACCTCCCGCGACGCACGTTCCTGCGGGGCGTCGGCGCGACACTGGCGCTGCCGCTGCTCGACGGGATGGTGCCTGCGTTCACGCCGCTGCGCCTCTCGGCTGCCGCACCGGTGAAGCGCCTCGGCGTCATCTACGTGCCGAACGGCGTCCTGATGGATCAGTGGACGCCCGATGCGACCGGGAGCGGCTTTGCGTTGAAGCCGGTCATGCAATCGCTCGAACCCTACCGCGACAAGCTGATCGTGCTGGGCGGGCTCGCCAACAAGCATGGCGATGCGTTGCCGGGCGAGGGGGCAGGCGACCATGCGCGCGCCGCCGGCGCCTTTCTGACCGGTGTGCATCCGAAGAAGACGGCCGGCGCCGACATACGTGCCGGTGTCTCGTTTGATCAGATCGCCGCGCGCGAGTTCCAGAACGAGACGCAGCTTGCGTCGCTCGAACTGTCGCTCGATTCGAAGGAGCCCCTCGGCGCGTGCGACCCGGGTTACAGCTGCGTCTACGCCAACACGCTCAATTGGCGCAGCGAAACCACGCCACTCCCGATGGAGAACAACCCCCGTGTGGTCTTCGAGCGTCTGTTCGGCGGGAGCGGAACGACCGATCCCAAGGCGCGCATGGCACGGATGAAGGAGGACAGCACCATTCTGGACGCCGTCTCCGAGAAGCTAGCCAGCCTGCGCAGTGCGCTCGGCGCCCGCGATCAGCGGAAGCTGGACGAGTACACCGAGGCAATCCGCGACGTGGAGCGGCGCATCCGGATGGCTGAGGAGCAGGGATTGACCGACCTGTCGGTCGCGTTGGAGCAGCCTCCGGGTATCCCCGGCTCGTTCGAGGAGCACGCGAAGCTGATGTTCGACCTGCAGGTGCTTGCCTACCAGGCCGATCTGACACGCGTGATCACATTCATGGTGGCGCACGAGACGAGCAACCGGGCCTATCCCGAGATCGACGTCTCGGATGCGCATCACCCGCTGTCGCACCACGGCGGCGACGAAGAGAAGATCGTCAAGCTCCGCCGCGTGAACGCCTACCATGGCGACCTGTTCGGTTACTACGCCGACCGCCTGGCCGCGACCGAGGACGGCGACGGCACGCTGCTCGATCACTCGATGACGATTTACGGCAGCGGCATGAGCAACGGCAACACGCACAATCACCACAAGCTGCCGATCATGGTGATGGGTGGCGGCACCGGGACGCTCAAAGGCGATCGCCACCTCTATTACGACGACGACCTGCCGGTTACCAACCTGTTCCTCAGCCTGCTGCACAAGCTGGGGGTCAAGCCGGAGTCGATAGGCGACAGCACCGGCCAGTTGACCGAGCTGTCGGACATCTGAGCGTACGATGAGGATTCTCGTTGCCGTCATTGTCGCCGCAGCGGCGCTCCTGCTTGCGTCGCCCGCCGCCGCCAACGCGAACGACGACCTGCGGGTCGCCGGCGCGGTGGAACGACAGGACTGGGCGGCTGCGCAAACACTGATTGCCGACGGCGCCGACGTCACCGCCGCGCAGCCGGATGGTGCGACGGCGCTCCACTGGGCGGCGCACTGGGGGCACGGGGAGACCGTGGACCGGCTGATCGGCGCCGGTGCGAACGTCGATGCCCCGAACGATCTGGGTGTCCCGCCGCTCTGGATCGCGATCGACAACGCCAACGCCGATGTCGCGCTGCAGTTGCTCGACGCCGGCGCCGACGCTGCGGCGCGCCTGCCGTCCGGCGAGACGATGCTGATGACGGCCGCACGGCGCGGCCTTTCGCGCGTGGTCTCGCGGTTGATCGAGGGTGGCGCCGACGTCCGCCTGTCGGAAAACGAGCGGGGTCAGACCGCGCTGATGTGGGCTGCGGCGGAGGGGCATGCCGATATCGTCCGCCGCTTGGCCGAGTCGGGCTCCGCCGTCGACGCCCGGAGCAATGGCCGGTTCACGGCATTGATGTTCGCGGCGCGCGCTGGCGACGTCGACACGGTGCGGCTGTTGCTGGATGCAGGCGCCGACATCGAGGCGCGGTCGATCGACGGCAGCACCCCGCTGGTAATCGCCAGTCGTAGCATAGACGCGCTCGCCGCTATCGACTGGGTGGTCATCCCGTACGAGAGCGGCCACGAAGCGACGGCGCATGCCCTGATCGAACGGGGCGCGGATGTGAACGCCGCCGACCGGCGTGGCCGGACGCCGCTGTTCGGCGCGGTGGAACACAACCGTCTGGACCTCGCCCGGGCGCTGATCGACGCCGGCGCGGACGTGGGCGCGACGATAGTCGACCCGCCGTCGGCGCTGCGGGGCGACTACGTCGGTCTCCGCAGCCTGAAGGGTGCGACGCCGCTCTGGACCGCCGCGCGCGAGGGGAAGGTGGAGATGATGCGCCTGCTGCTCGACGCAGGCGCCGATCCGCATCATGCGAACGCCTCTGGCTCGACGGTATTGATGGTTGTCTCCGGCCTTGGCGAGAACGATGCCCGCCGTCCGCCCGACTACCGCGTCGTGGAGGCGGTCACGATGCTGCTCGATCTGGGCGCGGACGTGCATGCGGTCAACCGCGGCGGCCAGACCGCGCTGCATGGCGCGGCGTCGATGTGGGAGGACGAAGTGATTCAGCTCCTCGTTGACCGCGGCGCCGATGTCAATGCGGAGGACAGCCGTGGCCGGACGCCCCTCTACCTGGTCGAGTACGGCGCCGCCAACGCTCCTTCCGAAAGCACCGCCACCCTCCTCCGGCAGCTCGGCGCCACCGAACCGGTGGTCGAGCCGTAGCGGCCGGCGCGCCACGGTGCGCGACGTCAACCCGGCAATCTCAAGGCTGACCGTAGGGCGGCGACGTGGTATAGGGTAGGCCTGATCGACGCACATCCGGGGAGGGAACCATGCGCGCGCAGAGAACTGTCGGGATCCTGGTGATGGTTGGCCTGCTGACCGGTGCGGCCGGGGTAGTGGCCGCCGAACAGGCGGCGGGTGAGGTCGAGCTGACGGTGCTGTCGAGCCGGCCCAATGTGGTCACGGGCGAAGAGGCGCTGCTGCGGGTTGACGTCCCGCGAAGCGTCGAGCTCGACAGCGTGCGCGTGTCGGTTAACGGCGCCGATGCGACGGCGGCATTTCGCGCCGATGCGGACAGTCACCGCCTGGTCGGACTGATCGACGGGCTGAACCGCGGGGCAAACGAGGTGTCGGTCACCGCCGCCGGCGCTGGCGTGGAGAGCCTGACCTTGACCGCCTACCCGGTCGAAGGGCCCGTGATTTCCGGACCGCATGAGCAGCCGTTCATCTGCCAGACGGATGCGTTCGAGCTGCCGTCGGGCGAGACGCTGGGCGATCCGCTGGACGAGCACTGCTCGGTGGCGCGGCGCATCGACTACGCGTATCGCACCGCGAATGATGGGGAGCTCCGGCCTCTCGCCGACCCGTCCGATGTGCCGGCGGATACGGCAGTCGCCACGACGCTCGACGGCGACGAGGTGCCGTACGTCATCCGGATCGAAACTGGCACGATCAATCGCGCCGTCTACCAGATCGCGATGCTGCATGCGCCGGGCGCGGGCGACGCGGGGCCCGACGCCTGGACGCCGTCACCCGGGTGGAACGGCCGGCTGATTTATACCTTCGGCGGCGGTTGCGTGAACGGCTGGTACCGGCAGGGCGCAACCACCGGGGGAGTCACCGACGACGTGATGCTGCGCCAGGGTTACGCGGTCGCGTCGGCAACCCTGAACGTCTACGGCAACAACTGCAACGACCTGTTGGCGGCCGAGACGATGATGATGGTGAAGGAGCGGTTCATCGAGGCGTACGGCCTGCCGCGGTACACCATCGGGTGGGGCTGCTCCGGCGGGTCGTACCAGAACCACCAGATCGCCGACAACTACCCTGGATTGCTCGACGGCATCATCCCGGGCTGCAGCTTCCCGGACGTCACCTCCGGCACGGTGCCGATGGTCACCGACGCGCGGCTGCTCGATCGGTACTTCGACGAGGCGGCGGGGGTGGGATTCACCGAAGAACAGCAGCGGGCGGTCACCGGGTTCCTGACGCTCGCGACGATGCCGAACGTTTCGCGCAACGCCGGGCGGATCACGGTCGGCGAGTTCTGTCCCGATGTCCTCCCGGAGGCGCTGCGATACCACCCGACCGACAATCCGGACGGGGCGCGGTGCGATCTCTTCAGCCACTACGCCAACATCTTCGGGCGCGACCCCGAGACCGGCTTTGTCCGCCGGCCGCTCGATAACACCGGCGTGCAGTACGGCCTCGTGCCGCTCAAGGACGGCGTGATCTCGCCCGAACAGTTCCTCGACCTCAACCGGCGGATCGGCGGCTTCGATCAGGACGGAGACTTCAGCCCGGAACGTTCGGTGGCGGATTCGGTGGCGGTGCGAAGCGCCTACGAGACCGGGCGCCTGGCGAACGGGGGGGCCGGATTGGCCGACACGCCGATCATCGACTACCGCGCGTACACCGATGACCGCGAGGGCGGTGACGTTCATGTCCGCTACCACTCGTTCTCGATGCGCGAGCGGCTGCGGCGGGCGAACGGCCGCGCGGACAACCACATCATGCTGGTCGAGGACGCTCGCTACGGCCTCTACAGCAGCCGGAGTCCGGTACTGCAGGGGGCGTTGGCGCAGATGGATCGATGGCTGGCGAACCTTACGGCGGAGGGGTCGGACGAGCGAGGGATTGAGGGAGTCGTGCGTGCGAAACCGGCCGACCTCGTCGACTCCTGCTGGTCGCGTGACGAGAATCCGGAGCGGATCGTCGAGGAACAGGTGCGCGGACGCGGCCGTTGTGAGGAGCTCTATCCGTCCGCGCCAGCACCCCGTGAAGTCGCCGGCGCGCCGCTGGCGAGCGACGTCATCAAGTGCGTCCTCAGGCCGATCGACATGACCGACTACGACGCGACGTTCACCGCCGAGCAGGAAGCGGAGTTGCGCCAGATCTTCCCGGGCGGCGTCTGTGACTGGACGAAGCCGGGCGTTGGCCAGGTTGACCTGGCTGGCACATGGCAGTCGTTCTGATCGTGGCGGGCGGCGGCAGCCGTTGGCCCAGGCATCGAAGGAGGCAGGGGTGAGCAGACAGCAGGCGGCCAGCATCATGCGGACGGCCCGGATCGCGACGGCGGCAGTCGTCGTCGTCCTGGGCGGCACGGTTGCCCTCGAGACGTACCAGCAGGAAAAGGCGGTCGACGGGATGACCGAAGCGGCGCGCGCGCTGCTCGCCTCGCTCCCCGACGACCAACGGTCGCAGGTGACCTTCGCATTCGAATCCGACGAGCGCTCGCGGCACCACTTCATCCCGCCCGAGGTATTCGAACGCCACGGGATGGTCTATCGCGACATGGGCTCGGAGCAGAAGGTGCGCGCCCTCGACCTGCTCCGGTCCGGCCTGAGTCAGGGCGGCTACCTGACGGCTCAGCAGATCATGGAGGTCGAGGGCATCCTGGGCGTGCTGGAAGGTGAGGGGCGCCAGTTCGCGCGGGATCAGGAGGACTACTGGGTGTCCGTGTTCGGAACGCCGGAACCGGGCAGCACCTGGGGATGGCGGTGGGAAGGCCACCATCTGTCGCTCCACTTCACTGTTGTCGGCGGGGAGCTCACCATGAGCACGCCCACGTTCCTCGGCGCGAATCCGGCCAACGTGCCGTCTGGTCCTCGGCGCGGCCTGCGGGCGATGAAGGCACAGGAGGATTCCGCGCGCGACCTGCTCGCATCGCTTGATTCGGGTCAGCGCGAGCGGGCGATCTTCGACGCCGTCGCACCCGAGAACATCGTCACCGGCGCGGAACTGGTGGTAGACCCGCTCGACCCCATCGGGATTCGGGGCTCGGACCTGTCATCCGCACAGCGGGCTCTCCTGATGGCGGTGATCGACTCCTATGTCGGGATGATGACCGACGATATCGCGGCACTGCGCCGGTCGGCGGTGCAGCGCGGAGGACTCGACGACACGTGGTTTGCCTGGGCGGGACCGACCGACCGGGGCGAGGTGGCGTACTACCGCGTGCAGGGTCCCGAGTTCCTGATCGAATTCGACAACACGCAGGAAGACCCGAATCACATCCACGCAGCCTATCGGGACTTCGACGGCGATATGGGCCGTGACATCCTGCGGGAGCACGTCGCGCGGGCGCATTAACTCAGCGTTCGGCTTCGAGGCGGAGCAGGGCCGCGCTTCCCGCGAGCGCCTCGTTGTTCTGCGCGATCTCCGCGGCGACAAGGCCCGACAGGCTGCGGGCGTCGGGGTCGGCACCCAGATCGAGCAGCGCCTCGATGACGGCGGGATTCTTGCTGGTGCGGGCAGCGGCGTGGAGCGGCGTAGACCCGCGCGAACTTCGGGCATTCAGTTCGGCCCCGGCACGCACCAGCATCTCGATCATCGCAAGGTCGGGGTTGTTGCCGGCCGCCCAATGCAGCGGCGTCCATTCCTGCGGGTCGAGCGTGTCGACATCGGCGCCACCCTCAATCAGTGCCTCGGCCACGGCGGGGTTGGCGTTGGCGCCCGCCGCCCAGTGGATAGGCGCCCAGCCGTTCAGGTCGCGCGCCTCGACATCGGCGCCGCTGCGGATCAGCGCCGTGACTATCGCGGGGTTGCCGTTATAGCTGGCAGCGGAGTGTAGCGGTGTCCACCCGCCGTTGCTCCGCGCCTCGAGACTGCCGCCCGCCTCGACAAGGAGCGCGATGACGGCCGGGGTGTTGCTGTTGTTGGCCGCGGCATGCAGCGGCGTCCCGCCGTTCGACGCGGCTTCTTCAAGATTCGCGCCCGCCGCGATCAGGGCGGCGGCGATCTCGGGATTGGCGTTCGTGGCGGCGACATGGAGCGGTGTCCAACCGTTGGCGTCCCGTGCATTGACCAGGGATCCACCGTCGAGGAGCGCCTCGATCACGGCAGGATCGGAGGTGACGGCGGCCGCCGTGTGCAACGGCGTGCCGCCGTTCGGCGCGCGGACATCGACGCTCGCCCCGTCGGCGACGCAGGCGGCGACGTCAGCCGCCGGTGTCGCCGCGAAGAACGCCGCCGTGTTCCAGCGGTCGCACTGTGCCGCGTACGTGGTCTGAGCGGCCGCGGACCAGGCCGCGACGGCGAACGTTGCGAGACGGATCGGCCGCATCCCGCTCCCCACGTCATGCCTACGGAAGCGCCAGGGCGATCCACTCGCCCGGGTGCTCGAGCGATCCGATTGGCAGCACGATGTACTGCTTGCCTTCGTGCAGGTAGGTAATCGGCGAGCCGTTTGTCCCAGCCGGGAACGTCGTCTCCCAGACCACGGCGCCCGTCGTCTTGTCGAATGCGCGGAATCCCCTGCCGGCATCAGGCCCGGCGCCCGGCGGCGTGCGGACCATGATCGGATCGCCTTCGCTCACGAAGAGCAGCGTCTTGGTGAGCAGCGGCATCGAGCGGCCCGGCTGTCCGAGCGGCGGCAGATTGAGGTGCGCGACGTCGGGATGGTTCCGCGGCCCGTCGCCGTTCGGCACCATCCAGACATGATCGCCGGTCGTCATGTCGATCGCCGTGATCCGGCCATACGGAGGCTTCGTCAGCGGGAGTCCGCGCGGACCGTCGGGGAAGGCCCGGTTGCCGCGCGTGTAGCGGACGTTCATCCGGTCCGGGTTGCCCGGTGTGAGGTCGGCCGCGAAGGCGCCCGTGACCGACGGCACATAGAGCATGCCGGTCTCGGGATCGAACCCGGCGCCGCCCCATTCCGCGCCGCCGACCGAGCCGGGGAGCTGCAGCGTTCCCTTTGTGTCGGTCGCGGCGTCGCCCCGGACTGATGGCGGCGTGAAGATCTCGCCGATGATGTAAGGCTCGACGATCTCGAGAGCCTCGGCCCGCAGTTCCGTCGTGAAGTCAATCAGATCATCTTCGGTGATGCCGTGGCGATCGAACGGCAGCGGCTTCGTCGGGAAAGGTTGCGTGGACGAGATCCACTCGCCCGGCGTATCGGAACCGGGGACCGGGCGCTCGACGATCGGCCAGATAGGCTCGCCCGTGACACGGTCGAACGTGTACGCGATCGCCTGCTTCGTGAGCTGCACCACCGCCTTCGTGATGCCAGGGCGTCCTTCGACCTCGAGGTCCATCAGGATCGGCGCGACGTTGTTGTCGTAGTCCCACAGGTCGTGGTGCACGGTCTGGAAATACCAGACCATCTCGCCCGTCTCCGCGTCGACGCAGACCAGGCTGTTGGCATACAGGTTGCTGCCCGGACGGTGGCCGCCGTACATGTCGTTGGTGGGGGCGCCGGTCGGCAGATACACGTAGCCCAGCTCCAGGTCGGCGCTGAACATCGTCCAGACGTTCGCCATCCCGGAGTAGGTCCAGGAATCGTCCAGCCACGTCTCGACGCCTGGTTCGCCCGCTTGCGGAATCGGGCTCCAGGTCCACCGGAGTGCGCCGGTCCGGACATCGTAGGCCCGGACGTCGCCCGGGTGCTGTTCCTTCGTGTAGGGATGGTCGGCCATCGCGCTGCCGAGAATCACCACATCGCGGACGACCAGCGGCGGCGACGTGCCGGAATACTCGGTCCGGGCGTCGTAGGTCAGATCGACCAGGCCGCCGTTGCCGAAGGCCTCGATCATCTGCCCCGTATCCGCGTCGATCGCCATCAGATACGGCGGCCGGATCGCGAAGAGCCGCCGGTCGTCGCCCCCGGTCCACCAGCCGACGCCCCGATTGGGGGCGCCGCGCGGGCGTTCGTCACCGAGGAATGTCGCGTCCTGCACCCAGATTGTCTCGCCCGTTCCCGGGTCGAATGCCTCGACCAGACCGATACCGTTCGAGGCGTACAACACGCCATCCATCATGATTGGCGACGAACGCAGCTGGTTGGAATACTGCAGGCCCGGCCAGCGGTCGATGAGTGAGCCGTCAACCGCGCCGCGCCGCCAGGCGATCTGCAGGTTGGCGACGTTACTCGCGTCGATCTGATCCAGCGACGAGTAACGCGTGAACCCGGCGTCGCCCCCATGAACGCGCCACTCCCCGCTCGTCCCGTCCTGAGCGGCGGCCGGCGCGGTAGCGCATACGAGACCGGCTAGCGTGCAGAGTGCCGCGAATCCGCGAATCATCGACATGGCGTTGTCCCCCTGACTACCGCAAGGCGGAGTACGAGGTCGGCTCCATGATTCGCGCATCGATGGTGTCGACCAGCTTCCGCTGATCGTCACGTTCGACCGCGACGATCAGCTCCTGGAAGTCCTCGTAGGTCCCCAGATCGCGCCACATCTCGTCGCGCGCCTCACGCGAGGGATAGCCGAGCACATAAATGAACGTATCGTCGACATCATCCCCGGTCACCGCGTTGAAGTAACCGACGTTGGTCATGCCGGCCCGTTCGAACATCGCGGCGGTGTGATCGCGGAAGCGGTCGGCGAGCGCCTCCCGCTGGCCCGGCATCGTCTTGTAGACCCGCAGTTCGAATACGCGCGACGCGGACCGCTGTTGTTCCGCCACCGCCCAGCCGGCGCCGGCGATTCCTACCGCGAAACCGACCATCGCGAGAATCTGCCACTTCAACATTTGCATGCCCTCCGTTCGTGCCAAATGCAAAACGAAAACGGACCGGCCGGCGCTTCCACCGCACGCCGGCCGGTCCGCCTGTCTGTGTCGTTCGTGTAGCTACTGCGCCAGCGGGTTCGGTCGAATCTGGAACTTCACGAGGTTCCCCGGCTCGACCGGTCCGCCTTCGACATGCCACGCCGCGTCGGCGCCGTAGGTAGCGTAGACGCCGCGTCCCTTCCAGCCGGCGTTCGGGTCGTCAATCCGGCCGTCGACGCCGCGGCTGTGGAAGCCCTGCGGGTAGGGGACGCGCAGGATGGTCCACTCCCCCGTCTCGGGGTCGAGCGCGAGCAGCGAGTCGGAGCTCGACCCGTTCGCGATCGGGACGTTCTCGCCGAGGCCGAGCGTATTGAACTGATCGACCCAGTTGTAATAGTGGAAATCGGTGCCGATGTTGGTGTTCCGGAAGTCGGGGCCCGGCGCCTTGTAGAAGGTCCAGGCATCGTCGCACTGCCGGCCGTCGCGCACCTCGGGGCCGCCGAAGACGTCGCACTGCGTCCGATCGAAGGCGGCGAAGTGGCTGCTTCCCGCGAGCGCCGTCCAGAGCACCCCGTTCCGGTCGACGTCCAGGCCGCGCGTCCGGTAGCCCTGTTCGACCGGCACCGTGTACAGCTCGCTGATGCACGTCTCGGGCGGGTTGTCGCCACGCTCCAATCGGAGCAGGCGGCCGGGGAAGTCATCCGAGACGATCCAGGCCGCGTCATCGACCGGACTGGCGATGACGCCGTAGGCGCCCACCCGAACCCGGGTGTCGAGCGACGCATCGAACGCCGCCGCCTCGCCGCCGCGCCCCGGCGGTTCGTTCCACGGCTTCGTGACCTTGCCGTCTCCGTTCGTATCGATGACGGTGGGGCACCAGCCCTGCGCGTAGCGCTCGTCACCGGTCTCGTCGTACACCTTCGTATCGAGCCAGCCCACGACGTCGCCGCCGCCGCTGAAGTAGAGGGTGTCGTTCGCGTCCTCGGCAAACTGCAGGTGGTGCGTTCCATAGCAGGTGTCGATCAGGACGAATTTCTCCGCCTGCGGATCGTAGTAACCGGTGTGCCGGCCGGCCCGGTTGATCGGGAAGTACTCCGCGTACGGGTTGTCCGAGCCCTCGCGGCACCAGTCCGGGTTGTCCGGATGCCGGATGCGGGTCGTCAGCCAGACCCGCCCGTCGGCGTCCAGCATCGGGTTGTGCGGGTTCGCCGGATCGTCCCAGACTGCCCGCTCGCCGAAATCACGCCAGGGCCGGAAGCCCTCCGTCGTGAACATCGACGGAACCTGCTCGCGCGGGACGCGGAGCGGGATCTTGATCATCGTGGAGTGGTGCTCGTCCGGGTCGGTCACGAGCAGGAAGTCGTTGCCGATATCGACGCCGTAGATCGGGCCGTTCGCGTTGACGCGGGGGTTCCGCTTGTCGGTCGCGATCTCGTCATGGACGAATGCGACGTTGTCCCCCCAGTTCCACATCGTCAGGACGACGTTCCGCTCGATCCCCTTGGGGCGGGGCGGCGCCTCGGGGACTTCGCCGTCCCCGATCCGGTCAGTCCAGTCGACCAGCATGTCGAGCGCGCGCTCCGGGCCGAAACGGGTGATGAAGCTGTACATCAGCGAACCGCGCTGGCCCCGCTGGGTACGGTCATTCCAGGCGGCGCGCGCCGAATCGAAGTTGGTGAGGTCGGGGATCTCGCGCGTCCGCTGGCTTCCCACCTGGTGACAGCGCTGGCACCCCTTCAGGTTGTTGATCCAGTGGGCCTGCGTTTCCATCGTGGCGCCGATGCCGTTGCCGTCCGCGCCGGTGCCGGGGAACTCGTGCGATTCCGGCAGGTTGATGAGCGACAGCCAGTAGTTGGAGGGATAGACCTGCGCTGCCTCGAACGGCGTCGGTGCTACGACGGCCGCCAGGTCGAGTTCGTCGCCCGGTTGTCCGTCGACCGGCTCGGAATCGACCAGGCCGTAGCCGCGGACCCACACGTCATAGGTCGCTTCCGGCAGTTCCGGCAGGAGGTAGCGACCGTCGTCGTCGGTGACGACGATCTTGCGGAAGATCGTCTCGAGATCGTCGGTCTCGGCGATCACCCAGACGCCCGCTTCCGGTCCGGCCGTGCTGGTGACGCGGCCCTGGATCACGCCGTCGCTGGTCTGCGCTTCGGCGCCGAGCGTCGCGGTGCCGGGCGCGAGGAATACGGCAAGGAGCGCCGCGGCGGCGAGTGCGGACGCCAGGCTCGTGATTCGTCTCGTGATCGTCATCGTGTTCACCCGTGTCGTTCGTGCGTTATCCGTAGGGTTGCGCGTTGTCATCCCCGGTCAGCGTGGCCGTTCCACCGTCTCGCCCCCCAGGTCGCGCAGGAGCACCACGGTTTCGGGCCACGCCTTCTCGGTGTTGGCGACGAAGACGCCTTCGGCGATCATCAGCGGCGTCCAGCCGAGTTCGTTGCGTGCGTTGATGTCGGCGCCCTGATCGACGAGATACTGCGCGATCAGGTTCGAGCCCATCATCGCCGCGCCATGGAGCGCGGTGCAGCCGTCCCACCGCATGTCGCCCCGGTCGCGTTGCGCGTCGAGTTCAAGCAGGTTGTGCGGGTGGCGGAGTAGCAACTCGACCCCGTCCCCCACAAGTTCGGTGTCGCCGAAATCGCTCACCGCGTGCAGGTCGTTGCCCAGTTCGAGGGCCAGCTTCACCGCCTCGAGCCGGATCTCCTCCGGCGTGCCGTTCAACGGGCCGGGGCTCTCGCCGTCCCAGAAGCCGAGGCCGGCGGCCGCCATCAACGGCGTCACACCCTGATCGGTCGGCGTCAGCGGGTCCGCGCCCCGCTCGATCAGCAGCCGCATCAAGTCGATGTCGGCGTGCTTCGCGGCGAGATAGAACGGTGTAGCGCCGACGAAACTGATGAAGTTCCTTCCGACCGAGATGTTCGGCGGCGGCTTCACGATCCCCAGGTCCACCTCGAACGGAATCTCGTCCCAGTAGATCTGCACGTTGGGATTGGTGTCCCGCTCGAGCAGCATCCGGGCGATGTCCAGGCTGTCGACGGCGCCCGTCTGAACCGGCGGCCGTCCCGAGCCGGGACGGCGGATCCAGGTAAGCGCGTGGAGCGCCGAGCCGCGCGCATCGGGTGCGTTCGGGTCGGCGCCAGCTTCCAGGAGGACGCTCGCCAGTTCGTAGTGCGCGTTGATGATCGCCAGGACCAGCGGCGAGGTATGTCCGCTCGCCGACGGCGTGTACGATCCCGTGCTGGCGGTCGTGTTGTTGACGCCCGCGTTCACGTCGGCTCCGGCGGCAAGTAGTGCGCGCACCGCGTCTATCTGTCCTTCGCGGGTGGCGAACAGCAGCGGCGTCAACCCGGCACTCGATCGCGCCTCGATGTCTGCCCCCGCGTCGATCAGCGCCATGACCGCGGCCGCGTTGTTCTCGGCGGCGGCCCACATCAGCGCTGTCTGGCGCCGCCATCCCTCGGTCGCGTTCACTTCGGCGCCCGCGCGGAGGAGCCGTTCCATTGTCGGAACGCGTCCGGTACGGGCTGCCACCATCAGGACGGTTTCGCCTTCCGGCGTGGAGCCATTCGGGTCGGCCCCGGCGTCGAGCAGGGTCGCGACTATCGACGCGTCACCCGTCTCCGCGGCTAGCGCGAGCGGCGTCATGCCGTAGCGGTTCGCCGCGGTCGCGTCGGCGCCGGCCGCAAGCAGGCGTTCGACAATGGCCTGGTGGGCGACGCGCGCCGCCCAGTGCAGCGGTGTCGTGCCGTCCGCTCCCGCGGCGCTCGGGTCGGCATCCTGATCGAGCAGGGTCTCGACGCGGTCGGCATCACCCGCCCGGACCGCAGTAATCAGGGGAGTGTCAGCGGCTGCAAGGGCAACTGTGGGAGCTGCCGTGACGAGGAGCAGTAGGGCGGCGAGCGGCAGGGCCAAGCGGGCCGGTGTTTCGCTCATGGGGCGCATTGGTCGTCCCTCCTCCGAATCTGGCGGATCCGAGACAGGTACCCCGGATGCTAACGCGTCGGCTTCCTGTTGACAACACCCTGAAAGAGGCGTAGAAAAAGACGTTATGACGATGGCCCAGTGTGCCCGGTCGATGGCGCTGCGGCGCACCGGTCTGTTCCTGCTGGCGTTGGCCGGATCTGCCCTTGCCGTTCCGCTGGCAGCGGCGCCGCCTCGTGCCGCGGGTGCGGCAACGGCTGCGACGGCCGCGGAAGTCGAGGAAACCCTCGACCGTTACTGCGCCACCTGCCACAACGAACGGATCGTCAACGGGCGGGATACCGCTCCGTCGGTGCTGGTTTCGCAGCTCCGTACCGCCAGCCTGGCGGTAGACACCCTCGACGTTGAACAGGTGGGAACGGACTCGGACGCCTGGGAGCGGGTCATCCGGAAACTGCAGTCGCGCACGATGCCGCCGCCGGGCCGTCCCCGTCCGGACGACGCAACCTACGACAACGTGGTCGCGTGGATCGAGACGGAACTGGACCGCGCGGCTGCCGCGTCTCCCAACCCGGGCCGCCGCCCGGCGCTGCACCGGTTGAGCCGGACGGAGTACCAGAACGCGATCCGCGACCTGCTCGCGCTCGATTACCTGCCCAAGGAATTCGACGTCACGACGCTGCTCCCCGCCGACAACGCGACGAGCGGCTTCGACAACCTGGCCGAGCTGCTCTTCGTATCGCCCGCGACGCTGGAGCGCTATCTGGCGACAGCGCGCAAGATCAGCCGGCTCGCGGTGGGCGACACCACGATGCCGCCGATCGTCGACCGCTACCAGTTGGATCGCGACCTGATTCAGGACGGTCATCTCGACGGCCTGCCGCTCGGGACGCGCGGTGGCGCCGTCATCCGAAGCCACTTGCCCGCCGACGGTGAATACGTCCTGACGGTCGAGTTCGCGGCGGCCGCGCGGGCCGAGCACGAGGTGGAGGTGAGCGTCGACGGTGAGCGGGTCGACGTGTTCACGATCGGCGGTCGTCCACTCGTCCGTGGCGCAAGCGGCGTCTTCGCGTTCGAGGCGGAGCCGCCGGTCGATGTCCGCGTCCCGCTCCGGGCGGGGCCGCGCGAAGTGGCGGTCGCGTTCCTGCAGAAGAGCGGCGCCACGCACGAGAGCCTCGTTCGCGCATCACGGCGCGGGCAACGGCGCGAGCCGGCGATCGCCACGGTGACGATCAGCGGGCCATACGGCGTCGATGGGTCCGGCGACACGCCGAGCCGCCGCCGCATCTTCACCTGCAAGCCGGACGACGGTCTGGCGGCAGAGCCCTGCGCCCGGGAGATCCTTTCGAAGTTGGCGCGCCGCGCCTACCGCCGCCCGGTCACCGGTGACGACGTGGACGTGCTGATGCCCTTCTACACCGACGCTGCCGCGACGGGCGGTTTCGAGCGGGGCATTCAGCACGGCCTAGAACGGTTGCTGGTGAGCCCGGAGTTTCTCTTCCGTATCGAGCGGGATCCGTCGGAGGTCTCGTCCGGCGAGGCGTACCGGGTGAGTGACCTGGAGCTGGCGTCGCGGCTGTCGTTCTTCCTCTGGAGCAGCATTCCGGACGATCAGTTGCTCGATCGCGCGATTGCCGGCGAGTTGCGCGATCCGGCCGTGCTCGGAGCGGAAGTGCAGCGGATGCTGGCCGACGAACGGGCGCGCGCACTCACCGAGAACTTCGCCGAGCAGTGGCTCTACCTCCGCGATGTCGAAGCGAAGGAACCGGATCCCGGCTTCTTCCCGGAGTTCGACGAGAATTTGCGCGGGGCGTTCACGCGCGAGACCGAGCTGTTCATCGACAGTGTCCTGCGTGGCGACCGGCCGGTGACGGACCTTCTGACCGCCGACTACACGTTCGTCAACGAGCGGCTGGCGAAGCACTACGGGATTCCGCACGTCTACGGCAGCCACTTCCGCCGCGTCTCGCTCGCCGGCACCGAGCGGCGCGGACTCCTGGGGCAGGGGGGGATCCTGACCTTGACGTCCTACGCGACGCGCACGTCGCCGGTCCTTCGCGGCAAGTGGATCCTCGAGAACCTGCTGGCCGCTCCTCCGCCTCCGCCTCCGCCCGATATCCCGGCGCTGGCCGAGAGGACGGACGACGGCGCCGCGCTCTCCATGCGTGCCGCGATGGAGCGTCACCGGGCGAATCCGGCGTGCGCCAGTTGTCACGCGCAGATGGATCCGCTGGGCTTCGCGCTCGAGAACTTCGACGCGGTCGGCCGGTGGCGCGACCGGAGCGAGTCGAACGAGGCGATAGACGCTTCCGGGATCCTGCCTGACGGCACGTCGTTCGCGGGCCCGGAGGGCATGCGTGCGGCGTTGCTGCGGGACCAGCGCCGATTCGTCGCGACCGTTGCCGAGAAGCTGTTGACCTATGCCCTCGGACGCAATGTCGAATCGTTCGACATGCCGTCTGTCCGCGCGATTGTGCGCGACGCCGAGGAGGACGACTACTCGTTCTCGTCGATCGTCGTCGGGATCGTCGAGAGCACCCCGTTCCAGATGAGGATGTCACCGTCATGATCATCACGCAGAAGGCATTGCCCCGTCGGACGTTCCTGCGCGGCGTCGGTGCGACCCTCGCGCTGCCGTTCCTCGACGCGATGACGCCCGCCGCCTCCGCGCTCGCGCGTCAGGTGACGGCGCCGGTTCGCCGGCTCGGCTTCATCTACGTTCCGAACGGCGTCATTCAGGAACAGTGGGTGCCGGCGCAGACAGGACGGGGTTTCGATTTTTCGCCGATCCTGAGTCCGCTGGAGCCGTTCCGCGATCAGATGCTGGTCCTGAGCGGTCTTGCGCACCGGCAGGCCGACTCGTTCGGCGACGGCAACGGGGATCATCCTCGCGCCACCGCCGTCTGGCTCAGCGGCGTCCACGCCTGGGAGAGGCGGGGGCGGCAGG
Organism: Vicinamibacterales bacterium; assembly: GCA_965246995.1. GTDB lineage: Bacteria > Acidobacteriota > Vicinamibacteria > Vicinamibacterales > UBA8438 > VXRJ01. The sequence goes on along the minus strand of OZ252008.1, from coordinate 4,259,960 downwards.
GTCCGACCGACATAAAGCTGGGGACCACGGCGGATCAGATCGCGGCGCGTGAGTTCGGCAAGCAGACGCCGCTGCCGTCGCTCGAACTGGCGCTGGAGCAACCGACCGCGATCGCGTGCGACACGGGCGACTGCTTCTATTCGAACACCATCTCGTGGCGGAACGAGACGACCCCGCTGGATATGGAAGCGCACCCGCGCGTTGTCTTCGAGCGGCTGTTCGGAGAGGGTGGCACCGCCGCCGACCGGATGGCGATCATGCGGCAGACCGGCAGCATTCTCGACTCGGTCACCGCCGAGGTGGCGCGGCTCGAGCGGACCCTCGGTGCGGGCGACCGGTCCAAACTGGACGAGTACCTCGACGCTGTGCGCGACGTCGAGCAGCGGATTCAGCGCTCCGAGTCGCGTGGCCCGGATGCGTTCGTCGAGTTGCCGGAGCGCCCGGTCGACATTCCGGAGCAGTTCGAGGACCACGCGAAGCTGATGTTCGACCTGCAGGTGCTGGCGTTCCAGGCGGACGTCACGCGGGTCTTCACGCTGATGATGGCGCGCGAGGCGAGCCCGCGGCCGTATCCGCAGATCGGCGTGCCGGATCAGCACCATACCGTGTCGCATCACCGGAACGACCCGGAGTACATCGCCAAGAAGTCGAAGATCGACACGTACCACATCACGCTCCTGGCCGACCTGCTCGGCAAGCTGCGTGAAACGCCGGACGGCGACGGGACGCTGCTCGATCAGTCGATGATCGTCTACGGCGGCGGTATCGGGAACGGCAACCTGCACGAGCACACCGATCTGCCGTGCCTCGTGGCGGGCGGCGGCGGCGGGCGCCTCAACGGTGGGCGTCACCGCGCTTACACCGAGGACACCCCGATGACGAACCTGCTGCTGACCGTGCTCGACAAGGCAGGTGTCCCGGCGGACCAACTGGGCGACAGCACGGGCCTGCTGCACACCGCGCCGCTCAGCATCTGACGGCGCGTTGGTTGCGCCCCGCCCCTCGCCGGTCTCGGTGCGACGCGGGGTTTCACCACGGGCTGCTAGTTGGCGCCGAGACGCCGGAGCAGTTCCGCGATCTCCGGACGGCTGGTGCGGAGGCCGTTCGATCCGGGAACCGGTAGCTCGCTTTCCGCCAGCGCGAGCGGCGTCTCGCCCCGCTCGTTTATTGCGTCGAGGTTGGCGCCATGCGAGGCCAGCAGGTCCACCACCGACGCGAAGCCGCTGCGGACCGCGTCATGCAGCGCGGTATTCCCCCGCTCGTCGGCCAGATTCACTTCCACACCCGCCTCGAGAATCTGCTCGGTCAGGTCGAACGTGATCCGCTCGAGATCCGCCCGCTCGAGTTCCGGCGCATCCACCTGGTTACGACGGTTCTCCGCGGCGTTTCGCGGGATCCCCATTGCTGCCTGCAGCGCTGACATCCCGTTGCCCGGCATGATTCGCGCGCTGGCGTCCCGCGCGGCAAGAGACCGGAGGATTTCCGGCTCGCCGTAGCGGGCCGCAAGCCAGAAGGCGTTCGCACCGATCAACTGGTGCCGGATACTGAAATCCGCGCTGAAGCGCCGTCCCGGCGTTCCATGCTCGACGACGGCGTTGACGTCGGCGCCATGCGCCAGGAGCGCGTCGACCAGCTCCGCCTGACTGCGGAGGACAGCGGCGTGAAGTGCCGTGTAGCCCGCGCCGGCAGCATTCGGGTTGGCTCCCTGCTCCAGCAGATAGATGCCGAGCCGCCCGTGGCCGCTGTGCGCCGCGATTACGAGGGTGCTGGTGCCGGACGCAGCCGCATCGTTCGGGTCGGCGCCGGCATCTATCAGAACGCGGGCCGTTTCGACATCGCCGGCGCGGGCGGCGAAGAGGATTGGTGTCGAGCCGCCGTGCGCCATCCGGAAATTGCCGCTGGTGTTGGTGTTCCCCGCCGTGTTCTCCAGTTGCTCCCAGACGCGGCTCCGGGCATGGAGGTCTGCACCGGCGTCGACCAGCAGTTGCGCCACCTCGGCGTGTCCCTGAGACGCCGCCCACATCAGCGCGGTCTGATCGCGTTCGCGCTCGGCCGCGTTCGGGTTCGCCCCGGCGTCGAGCAGCCGCGCAACGGTTTCTGTCGCACCCGACCGGGCGGCAACCATCAAGGGCGTCTCGCCGATCGCCAGGGTCCTGTCGGGGTCGGCACCGGCGTCGAGCAGCAGCTCGGTCATTCGCGCGCTGCCGTTCTCGGCGGCCAGCCAGAGCGGCGTGGCGCCCAGGTCGTTCGCGGCGTTCGGATCGGCTCCGGCGTCAAGCAGCAGGCGCGCGGTAGCGAGATTGTTCCGATGCACCGCCCAGTGAAGCGGGGTGGCGCCATCGCCCTGGCGGACATTGACATCCGCCCCGCCGTCGATCAGGGCCCGGACGCGGTCCGCTTCGTCTGCCCGCGCCGCCCCGATCAGGTCGGGCCCATCCGGCAGGGAAGCGCTCGACTGCGCACCGGTATGGGGCGGCCAGGCGAAAAACAAGGCAAGCGCGAGGGCGGCCATGGCCGGGCTGACGGTGCGTTGCATTCGTTCCTCCCGTGACCTCTCCGAAAGGTCCACGCTTCGTCCAACATGGTATAACAGGGAGTTCGCCCCGCAACCCAGGCATCCGAGGAGGCATACGGACGATGTTTCGCGGCATTCGCGTCCGGCCCGTGGGGTTCGGCGTGCTGGCAGCCCTCCTGGCCGCCACGGCGTTGGTCACCCAGCCCCGTGAAGCGCGCGCGCAGGAGTTGTCCGCCGAGGCGGAGCTGCTGCAGCAGACGGTCCGGCGCTACTGCGTTACATGCCATAACGACCGGCTCCGGACCGCAGAGTTTTCGCTGGATGGCGCTGATCTCGCGCAGGTGGGTCCGCACGCCGAGACCTGGGAGAAAGTGGTCTCGAAGCTCCGGACGCGCACCATGCCGCCGGCCGGCCGGCCGCGGCCCGATGTAGAGACGTACGACACCCTCGCAGCCTGGCTCGAGTCGGAGATCGACACCCACGCCGCGGCGAATCCAAACCCGGGACGCACCGAGGCGTTCCACCGGTTGAATCGGGCGGAGTATGCCAACGCGATCCGCGACCTGCTGGTCCTCGATGCCGATGTCGCTTCGCTGTTGCCGGCGGACAACATCGATCGGTACGGCTTCGACAACATGGCGGACGTGTTGACGGTGTCGCCGGCGCTGATGGAGCGGTACCTGTCCTCGGCACGGAAGATTGGGCGGCTCGCGGTCGGCGAGGTGCCGCTCGGACCGGCGATAGAGACCTACAAGGTGCCGATCCTCAAGACGCAGGACGACCGTATGGGAGACGAACTGCCGTTCGGATCCCGGGGCGGAATCGGTGTGCCGCATTTCTTCCCGGCCGACGGCGAGTATGACCTGGAGATTCGTCTCCACCGGAACTACGTCAACTACGTCCGCGGCATGGGCTCGCGTCACCAGTTGCAGGTGCGGCTCGACGGCGAGCTGGTTCGGACCTTCACGTTCGGCGGGGAGGAGCCAGACGTCACGCAGGCGCCGGCCAGCTATGCCGGCAACCAGTTCGGCGATCCGGACTGGGAAGAGTACATGCTCTATGCGGACGCGAACATGCGGGTGCGGTTCGAAGCGACGGCGGGGCCGCATGTGGTGAGCGTTTCGTTCGTTCGGCGATTCACGGAGCCGGAAGGGGTGTTGCAACCCCGCCAGACCATCTTCGCGGTGGCGGTGAACGAGATGCGCGACGAAGACGCCGCGGTGGAGTACATGGCGGTCGGCGGCCCGTACGTCAGCACGGGGCCGGGCGATACACCGAGCCGGCGGGCGATCTTCATCTGCCGCCCGGATGAGGATGCGGCAGTAGACGATGAGGATGCGTGCGCCGAGGAGATCCTCGGATCGCTCGCGCGGCGGGCGTACCGCCGTCCGATTGACGGGGCCGACCTCACCACGCTGATGGACTTCTACCGTGCCGGGCGGGACGACGGCAGCTTCGACGCCGGCATTCAACTGGCGCTGGAGCGCCTGCTGATCTCGCCCGACTTCCTGTTCCGCGTCGAGCGCGATCCGGTCGATAGCGAACCGGGCGCGGTCTACGCCCTGAATGATCTGGAGATGGCGTCGCGGCTGGCGTACTTCCTCTGGTCGAGCGGCCCGGACGACGCCTTGCTGAACCTGGCGGAGCAGGGGCGGCTGAACGATCCGGAGGTGCTGGCGGAGCAGGCACGGCGGATGCTGGCCGATCCGAAGGCAGAGGCATTCGTGCAGAACTTCGCGGGGCAGTGGCTCTACCTCCGCAATCTGCGCGGCGTCGTGCCGGATGCGAAGATCTTCCCGGAGTTCGATGAGAATCTCCGCGACGCGTTCCTGCTGGAGACCGAGCTGTTCGTCGAAAGTCTGATCCGCCAGGACCGTAGCGTTCTCGATCTGCTGGGCGCTGACCACACGTTCGTCAACGAGCGGCTGGCAAGGCACTACGGCATCCCGGGCGTCTATGGCAGTCACTTCCGGCGAGTTCAACTGGATCCGGCGACGGCGGAGCGGCGCGGGGGGATCTTCGGTCACGGCAGCCTGTTGACGGTGACGTCGTACCCCAACCGAACCTCGCCGGTGCTGCGCGGCAAGTGGGTACTGACCAATATTCTCGGCACGCCGCCGCCCCCGCCGCCTGCCGACGTGCCGGACCTGCCGGACCGGGGCGAGGACGGGCGCGCCGCCACGGTGCGCGACCGTCTGGCGGTTCACCGCGAGAGTCCGGCCTGCTCGGTCTGCCACGCGCCGATGGATCCGTTGGGTCTGGCGCTCGAGAACTACGACGCGGTCGGTAACTGGCGGACGACGGGCGAGGCGGACCTGCCGATCGACGCGTCGGGCCAACTGCCGGACGGGACCACCTTCGACGGGCCGACGGGGCTCCGTTCGCTCCTGCTGGAGCGGCGCGATCAGTTCGTCGGGACGTTGACGGAGAAGCTTCTGGCGTATGCGTTGGGGCGGGCGCCGGAATACTACGACCGTCCGACGGTCCGGGCCATCAGCCAGGCCGCGGCTTCCAACGAGTACCGCTGGTCGGATATCATTGTCGGCATCGTACAAAGCACGCCGTTCCGGATGCGGAGGGTAGAGTCATGATGATTACGAGGAAGGCGATTCCGCGCCGTACCATGTTGCGCGGCCTCGGTGCGGCGATCGCGTTGCCGTTGCTCGACGGCATGGTTCCCGCGTTTGCGGCGCTCCGCCGGACCGCGGCGGCGCCCATCAAGCGCTTCGGCGTCGTCTATGTCCCCAACGGGATGATGATGCCGCACTGGACGCCGGCGACGGAGGGGTCCGGATTCGAGTTCCCGACCATCATGCAGCCGCTCGAGCCGTTCCGCGAGTACGTGAAGGTGCTCTCCGGGATGCACGGCGTCGAGAGCGAAGGACCGCACGCCCGTTCCTCCACGCGCTTCCTGACCGGTGTGCCGTCGAAGCAGGACGACGGGTCCAACCTGTTGGCGGCAGTGTCGGCCGATCAGCTTGCTGGCCGGGTGCATGGGCAGGAGACGCAGCTCGCCACCCTCGAGCTGGCGATCGACGGTCGCGATTTCGCGGGCTCGTGTGACGACGGCTTCTCGTGCGCGTACACCAACACCATCGCGTGGGCGAACAAGACGACCCCGCTCCCGATGGAGAACAACCCGCGCGTTATCTTCGAGCGGCTGTTCGGCGACACCGGCACGACCGATCCCGAGATCCGGAAGGCGCGGCTCAAGAAGGATGCCAGCCTGCTCGATTCGGTCACCGAGCGCGCGGTCGACCTGTCGCGCGAATTGGGTGCCGGCGACCGGGCGAAGCTGGGGCAGTACCTGGATGCAGTTCGTGACATCGAGCGCCGGATCCAGATGGCTGAGGCGCAGAGCGATCGTGAACTCCCGGTCGTGGATCAACCGTCGGGGATTCCGTCGACTTTCGGCGAACACGTGGAGCTGATGTTCGATCTGCAGGCGCTGGCCTGGGAGACCGACCTGACGCGGGTGACGACCTTCATGATGGGCCGTGAGATCACCGGCCGGACCTACGCGGAGATCGGCGTGCCGGATGCGCACCATCCGATCTCCCACCACCAGAAGGACCCGGCGAAGCTGGCGAAGCTCACGAAGATCAACCAGTACCATGTGCAGCTCTTCGCGAAGTTCCTCGAGCGGCTGGCCGCGACGCCAGACGGCGACGCGACGTTGCTCGACAACGCGATGATCGTCTACGGCGCCGGCATGGCGGACAGCAACACCCACGGTTCCGAGAACCTGCCGATCCTGCTTGCGGGCGGCGGCGCGGGGAAGGGCGGACAGCACATCCGGTACCCGGAGGACACGCCGCTGGCGAACCTGCACGTCAGCCTGCTCGACAAGCTGGGCGTGCCGGTCGATTCGCTCGGCCACGCGAACGGCAAGCTTCCGCTGGATCCACTGCTGGCCTAGGCGCGCCGGCGTCGGGTCTACCGCAGCGTCGCGAGTTCTTCCGCACTGACCGGCTCCGCCGGTCCATGGAAGATCGCGTTGAAGAGCAGCTTGAACGTCCCGCGCGTCTGCGTGCGGAACGCGATCTGACTCCCCATCGTCACCGCAGTGCCTCGCCCGACCCGAAAGGTGAGGACGTTCGCCTGGTTGCGCAGGAGTTCGTCGCCCAGCAGCCAGCCACTCGCGACCATGTCGTCGTCGTCCGGATAACGTGAGACCACCTCCACCTCGATATCAAAGCTGGGCAGCAGTCGATACGCCTGATCGAAGCGGAAGAAGACCGGCCAGTCGTCCGGCATGCCGTAGCCGACCGGGTGATGCGGGTTGTGCTGTTGCTTCAGAAGCGTGCCGGGCGAATAAAAGAGTGAGGTCGGGTCGACGATTCGGTCGCGCAACGCGTTAGCGAGGGAAGCAGGGCTGCGAAAGACATCGCGCAGTTGTTCCTCTGCCTCCCGCGCCGTGATCCGCGGCTGGCGCTGGCTGTCGGGATGAATCGGGGCGCGGCGCGCGCTCCCGGTTGGCAGGACAGGTTCAATCGGCAGGCTCAGCAGATCGCGAGCCGTCTCCACCGCGGAACCCAGCGCCACCAGAGTGCCGCCTCCCTCCACCCACTGACGGAGGCGGCGCCAGCCGTCCCGTCCCACGCCGTATGCCCAGCGCCAGGATTCATCGTGACGCTGCGGGTTCAGACCCGTGACGATGCTCGCGCGGGTGGTGCCCGCCGGCAGCACGATGACGTCGTACTTCTCGCCGAGGTCAGCCTCGAAATCAACCGACGAAATGACGGCGTGGTCGAGTTCGTACTGCTCGAAGAGCCACAGCATCCAGCCGCCTGGCATGTTGTTCGCGGCGCGCCAGAGGCCGACGCGGGTTGGTTCGCCCAGGCGGTGGCCGCCGACCGGCGGCGCGGCGTCGAGCGCCGTGACGACCAGGCCGGTTTCCCGCGCGGTCCGTTCCAGGACCGACGCCGCCTCGGCGGTGGGTCGCACCAGCCAGGTTCCGGGAGGATGCTCGAAGCCGTCCTTCTCGAACCAGTCGGCGGTGCGGTAGACCGGGACACTGGCCGCCTGCAGGCGCGACGCGGCCAGGAAACCGGCATTCGACCCGGGTGGAATCGCGTAGCCCCAGGACGGCGTCGCCGGTATCGGCGTCTGCCGCGGCGCGATCGCCTCGACCCGCTCGAGGTCGGCGCGGACCGGCTCGTCGATCCGATCGACGTCGACCCCCATCAGCAGGCCGAGCGTGTGCGCGGTGACGTCGTACGGCGGGATCGGCGGTCCGCCGTCGTAGTAGCGCAGATCGGGGTACACCTGTCGTTCCAGCATCGTCTTGGCGAAGGCGCCGTACGGCTGGGCCAGATTGATGACCCAGGAACCGGCCGGATAGCGCTCGCCGCCGGCGGTGAACGGCGCCTCCGCGCGATCTATTTCGACCTCGCCGAACTGGAGGATCTCGAGCAGCTCGTAGGTCGCGAACGGATCGCGCTGATCGGCTGGCACGACGAAGGCGTACGGCGCCTCGTCCCGGTTCACCCAGTCGCGGTGGACGCGGTGGAAGTTCTCCATCCAGCGCGTCCGGTACTTCGCCATGTGCTCCAGCGCGGCGTAGACCGCGATTTCGCCGTACTCGATGATGTCGCCCAGCCGCCAGACGGCCGAGTCGTACGGCGCGGGGAAGTTGGTCCGGACCTGTTGCGGTCCGAGCGGCCGGTTCGGTCCCGCCGGATTGACGTAGGGGTCGGCGATATTCGCGCTCGCGATCTCGGTGAGGATGCGCGGCTGACCGTGATAGAGCATGTACTGGCGCGCCGGCGTCCAGAGGTCGTACTGGTCCGCCGAGACAACACCGGTCTTTCCGGCCCCGATCAGCGCCCCACTCATCGCGCGCCCGATTTGCGCCTGCCCCTCGAGGAGGATCGGGTGAATGTTCGGATCGTGCGGGTCGCGGAACGGCGGCACGAAGATCCGCGCCCCGCGGCTCCCCATCTGATGCATGTCGTGGGTGACCTGCGGTTTGAACTCGCGATGGATGTCAATCGAGAGCCGGGTCTCCTTCTGCGTGAACATGAACCAGTCACGGTTGTCGTCGTGGCCGGTGTACCGGTGATACAGGTCGGGATAGACCCGGTTGTAGCCGGTGCCCTTGGTGTCGTACCAGTGGTCGACCACCAGAACCTGGCCGTCCGGGTTCTGCGACGGCACCAGCAGAACCACGGTGTTGTCGAGGATCTCCCGGATCTCGGGAGACTCCTCGGTGGCGAGGCGGTGGGCGATCCGGATGATCGCCTGCCCGTTTCCTACTTCGGTCGAGTGGATCGTCGCGTACAGGAAATAGAACGGGACCCCCTCGCGGGTGAGGGCGCGCGCCTCTTCCTCCGACAAGCCGCGCGGGTCGGCCAGTCGGCGGTTGATTTCCACGAGCCGGTCGAGCCGATCGAGGTTCGCCTGGGAACTGATCGTGACCAGGACGTACGGGTTGCCGTTCGTCGTCGTGCCGCGCGGCGCGTACGTCACGCGATCGGAGTGGCCGGCGAGGTGCTGCAGGTACTCGAGCACGTGCGGGTATCGCGCCAGCTCGCCGTCGGTCCCGATCTCGAAACCGAAGAAATCCGCCGGTGGCGTGATGCCGAAATCGGATGCCGTGGCCTGTGCCGCCGCTCGATCGCTCGTGGCAAAGAACAGCGATGCTGCGACGACGAGTGCGACCATCACTTTGGGGTGGCGCATTGGCGGTTTCCGTCTTCTCGGCGTCCGGCACTGGCGCCGAACCGGCAGGATATCACGCACCGTCGGGGCGCGACGGTGGTTGCAGAGGCGGGGTTCGGTCGGCCGGCCCGCACGACGTTGACGACCCCTATATGCTTGGGCGAAAACGGTCCATGAGACACGCCGCTCTCGTTCTGTCGCTCCTCGCCGGCCTCCTCTGCCTGTCCTCTCCGGCCATTGAAGCCCAGGAGACGCCCGCCGTCCGCCACCGCGTCCCGGCCGAGTTCATGAGCTATCTGGGCGCCGACTGGCTCGAACGGGCCGGGCGCGTGGACGAGGAACAACCCGAACGGGTGCTCGACGCGATGGGCCTCCGGCCTGGCGATGTCGTAGCGGACGTTGGCTGCGGCTCCGGCTACTACGCCCGGCGGATGGCAGGGCGCGTGCAACCGGGAGGAACCGTCTACTGCGAGGACATTCAGCCCGAGATGCTCGACATCATGCGCAACCGCGCCGCCGACGACGGCATCAACGGCATCGAGACAGTGCTCGGCACGCCGACGGATCCGCAACTTCCGCCCGAAGCAATCGACTGGGTGATCATCGCCGACGTCTACCACGAGATGTCCGATCCGGAGCCGATGCTTGCCGGCATTCGGGAGGCGCTGGCTCCCGGCGGGCGGGTGGCGCTGCTCGAATACCGTGTCGAGGATGGCACCGGCGACAACATCAAGGCGGATCACACGATGTCGGCGCGGCAGGTGATCGCGGAGTGGCACGCCGCCGGCTTCGAGCTGGAGGCATTGCACGACTTCCTGCCGAGCCAGCACCTCTTCTTCTTCCGGGTGGGGGAGCGCGGCGGTGCTTCCGGGTGCACCGGCGCCGAGGCCGGTAACGGGAGCGCGGCGGCCGCGCCGGTTCTGGGGAACTGCGACCTGTTCGAAGCAATCGACGCCGGATTGGTGGAGGTGGATCCGCACGGCGCCGGCGAAGAGGCGGTGACGCTGCGCATCCGGCGGACGGGCGACGTGCCGCTCGCCATCACTTCTCCGGTTGCGATGCTGTTCGAGGCGGACGGTCCGCGCGACATGATCGCGCGCCGCGATGGCTGGATTGTCCTGCATGATGACGTCTGGCACGACTGGACACTCCGTGCCGTCGGTCGTCAACCGGACCGCGAGCCGCCGGGATCGGACGATACCCTCCGCCTCCGTCCGCCGTCGGCGATCCCTCGTCTCGCGTCGGTGCTCGCCGAGGTTCAGGTTGGCACGTATACGGTCGCAAACTCACCGACGCTCTATCCGCCCCGGACGCATGTCGTCGAGCAGGCGGCGGTCTGGATCGCGGACGGCGATGCCGACTACGGATCGATGGAAGAGGCAATTGCCGGTCCGCGCCTCCCGCCGCAGTACGCCGCGGCGTTCGCCCTGGTCTTTGTCGACCGGGCCGGTATCGACGTCACGGGGCGCCGTGTCTGGTCCGACCGGGGGCAGATCTTCGAGCGGTTGCGCGATCAGGGCCTGAACTTCTGGTACCGATTGAAGACGCAGTGACTAGAGCAACGCCGATGGTCTGGCTGGCGGCGGCCTGTCTTGCGGCCGCCGGCCTTTCGGCTGCGCCGGTTGTCGCGCAGCAGGGGGCCGAGAACGGCGAGTGGCAGTCGTACGCCGGCGACGCCTGGGGAACGAAGTACGCACCGCTCGATCAGATTACCGGCGAGAATTTCGGCAGCCTGGAATTGGCATGGGGTTGGCGGAGCGCCGATACTCACCTGCCTCACGAGGACGATCAGGGAATCTCGCTGATCCCGGCCGAGACGCTCTTCGATCGCCTGGAGGCAGCCAATCCCGATCTCTGGCAGACTCGCCCGACGATCTCACGCCTGTCGGCGACGCCGTTGATGGTGGACGGCATCCTTTATCTCGCCACACCGCTCTACCAGGCGGCCGCGATTGACGCGCGCACCGGCGAGACGCTCTGGGTCCACAACCCGCGTGTCTACGAGGCGGGCAGTCCGTCGCTGCCGATGCCGTGGAACCATCGGGGTGTCGCGTACTGGGAAGACCCGGCGACCGGCGATGCCCGGATCGTCTGGGGGACCGGCGACGGCTACCTGACGGCGGTCGATGCGCGGACCGGCCTGTTGGCGTCCAACTTCGGCACCGGCGGTCGGGTCAGCGTGGAGGCAGGGATTCCGCGGGCGCGGGAGAATCCGAGCCGCATGCCGCCGCCATCCCGGTCACCGCCGCTGGTGGTCGGCGACACAATCGTCGTCGGCTCGTCGGTCCATGACTACCTGTCGATGAAGGAGAACGCTCCGGGGTTCGCCCGGGCGTACGACGCACGGACGGGTCGCCATCTCTGGGATTTCCACACCGTGCCGCAGAGCGCGGACGAGTACGGCGCGGAGACCTGGGCGGACGATGCATGGCGTTACTCGGGTAACACCAATATCTGGGGGAACATCACCGCCGATCCGGAGTTGGGGTACGTCTACCTTGCAAGCAGCACGCCCACCTCGGACTACTACGGCGGGCATCGCGTCGGCGACAACCTGTTCGCCGAGAGCATCATCTGCGTCGACCTCGAAACCGGCCAGCGCATCTGGCACTACCAGCTTGTGCACCACGGTGTCTGGGACTACGACAACCCGACCGGACCGAACCTGATCGACGTGACGGTCGACGGGCGCACGGTCCGGGCGGTAGCCCAGGTCACGAAGCAGGGCTTCGTCTACGCGTTCGACCGGGTGACGGGCGAGCCAATCTGGCCGATCGAGGAACACCCGGTTGCGATCGACACCGATCTCGAGGGCGAGGTGCTCGCGCTCACGCAGCCGTTTCCCACCAAGCCGCCGCCGTTCGAATACCAGGGTGCCACGATCGACGACCTGATCGACTTCACGCCCGAGGTTCGGCAGATGGCGGTGGAGGCGGTCGAGGGATTCCGCCTCGGGCCGCTCTACACGCCGCTCTCGCTCCGCGGAACGATCTTCCGGCCAAGCGCCGGCGGTGGTGCGAGCTGGTCGGGCGCGGCGGTCGATCCGGAGACCGGCGTGCTCTACATCCCGTCCACCAATACGCAGTCGGTGATGCGCTTTCGCGAGCCGGAGGCTGGGGAGGAATCGACGCTCCGTTACATCCTGAGCCGCGGCGCCGCGCCGTTCCTCGACGGGGGCAATCCGCAGCGCGCCCCCCGGATGCCGCAGGGGCTCCCGCTCTGGAAGCCGCCGTACTCCCGGATGACGGCAGTCGACATGAACGCGGGCGAGCATCTCTGGATGACCCCGCTGGGTGACGGCAACCGTTACCGCAACCATCCGCGGCTGCGCGATCTCGACCTGCCCCCGCTCGGCGGTGACAGCAGCCGCAGCGGACCGCTGTTGACCCGTACGCTGCTTGTACATGCGTTGACGGCCGGCGGGAGCAACGACGGTCCGCGACTAGTGGCTTACGACAAGGCGACGGGCGCAATGCTGGCGTGGGTCGATCTGCCGGGTGGAGCGGTCGGGACGCCGATGACGTACCTGCTTGACGGCCAGCAGTACATCGCGCTCACCGTCGGGGGCGACGCACCATCGCTCGTTGCGTACCGCCTGCCGCAGTAAGCGGGCAGCCGCGATTCCACCGCTGACCAACCGGGACGGCCGGGATGACGAAGCTGGAAATACCCGCAAGCGGTGACGCGATCTCGGTTGACTGGATGGAACGGGCGCTGCGCGCGGGCGGCGCAATCGAGGTTCCGGCGCTGCAGGAGGTCATTGTCCGCGACATCGGTTCCGGGGTCGGGCTGCTGGGTGAAATCGTGCGCTGCCGGCTGGTGCCGCGCGATGGCGCGGCATCGATCCCCCCAACGGTCGTCGTAAAGCTGCCCGGCCGGGAATCGAAGAGCCGGCGGATGAGCAGGCTGCAGTCTCTCTACAAGCGGGAGTATTTCTTCTATCGGCATGTCGCGCCGCACGCGCCGATCCGCTCCCCGCGACTCCTCTACGGCGACTACGAAGAAAGAAGCGACCGATTCGTCCTCGTGCTGGACGATCTCGGACGCATGGAAGCCGGCGACCAGGTGCAGGGCGCAACGCCGGCGCAGGCGCGCTGCGCGGTTCGGGCGATTGCGAAACTGCACGGCTGCTACTGGGACCGGGTCGAGCAACTGTCCCGGTCGGGCGCCTACGACTTTGCCCGTCCCGCGTACCGGTACTTGATCCAGGCTACGTATCTGGCCTTCCTGGTCCCGGCCCTCGAGCGCTTCGGCAGCTTGTTCTCGGATGAAACGCGCCGGCTGGCCGAAGCCTACGGCACTCGTATCGCCGATCATCTCGCGGCCAGCAGGGCGTTCCCCCGGACTTTCATCCACGGCGACTTCCGGCTGGACAACCTGTTCTTCGGTACGGATGACCCGGACGACATCGCGGCGGTGGACTGGCAGGTGAGCGGGATCGGCTTCGGCCTGTTCGACGTCATGTACTTTCTGGCAACCAACGTGGACGTCGCCGTGCGGCGCGAGATCGAACGGGACCTCCTGGCGGAGTACGCGGAGATCGTCCGCGGCATGGGAGCGAAGGAACTCACGGACGAGGACTGCTGGCTGTTCTATCGGAACAGTGCGCTCGCCCTCCTCCTGGTGACCGTATTGGTGGCCGGCGGACTGGATCTGACCAATGACCGGAGCCGCCAACTGTGCGAGATCAGCATCCGGCGGACCATGGCCGCCATCGAGGACCTGGATGCGGGGGAGTTCCTCCCGCCTGCAGCGCCGAAGTTGAGCGTTTCGGGTATCGTCTCGGGCCTGTCCCATACGGCATTCCGGGCATATCGCGCATGCCGGGCACGGTGACAGGCGCGTCGCATAGACTGCGCAGGAACACGGTTCTGAGGAAGAGAAACATGACAATGGAGAGACCACGCTTGGCGATCGGGTTCGCGATTGTTGCCGTCGCCCTCGCTGCGGGCGCCCTTTCCGCCTGCGCGGCCGGTACCGAGCCGGCGGGGGCGGCACAGGAGGCAAGCGCCGATCCCGCCCCGCCCACCGATCTGTACGCCGGTTCGCCTTACTTGCGCGAGTTGCGCAACTCACTCGTGTACGGCGACATCTGGGAGCGTCCCGACCTCTCGAAGCGTGACCGGAGCCTGATCACGATCGCGGTGCTGCAGGCGCTTGCGCGTGAGGAGTTGGGGATCCATATCCCGCGCGGACTGGACAATGGCCTGACGCCGGAGGAGATCTCCGAGATCATCCTCCACGTCACGTTCTATGCGGGCTGGCCGACCGGTGTGCAGGCGTCGCTGGTGGCGGCCGAGACGTTCGAGGAGCGGGGCATCGAACTGGCCGACCTGCCGAAGGCGCCGCCGCCGCCGGAGATCGAGACGCCCACCGGACTGAGCGATGCCTACGCTGCGGTACCCCGATTGGGCGCGCTCCGGAACAGCCTCCTCTACGGCGACATCTGGGAGCGTCCGCTTCTGTCGAAGCGCGACCGGAGCCTGATCACGGTGGCGGTCAACCAGGCGCTCTACGTCACGAATGAACTGCGCCTGCATATCGACCGCGCACTGGATCAGAATGGCGTCACGCCGCAGGAGCTCTCGGAGGTGGTGCTGCATACGACCTTCTATGCCGGCTGGCCCGCCTCGGTGAACGCCGGCCGCCTCCTGACCGAGGCGCTCAGGACCCGCGGCGTCGATCTCGGCGAACTCCACTAGACTCGGCGCGACACCGGGTGGACCTACGACGGGGGGAGACGACTGATGCGGCATCGGAATTCGTGGCGCAACGGGGCGGGGATTGTCGCGTTCGCGCTGATCGTCCTGGGAGCGGCGCTACTGTCGGCGGCGGAGAACTGGCCAGCTTTTCGGGGCGGGGACGCGTTGCCGGTGGCGGAGGACGACCCGCGGCTGCCGACCACCTGGAGCACGACGGATAACGTTGTCTGGAAGACGCCGATCGACGGGCTGGGCTGGTCGTCGCCCGTCGTGTGGGACGACCTGATCTTCCTGACGACGGTCATTAGCGACGGGGAGGAAGAGGAGCCGCGGATGGGGCTCTACTTTCCGTACGGTTCGCCGCAGCCCATGCCGGGTGACCGCTTTCCCGATCCGCAACCGGGCGACCTGATGGAGCGCTCGCCCGCGACGCACCACTTCTTGGTGCTCGCCATCGACTTCGAGAGTGGCGAGGTGGTCTGGACGACCGAGGTGCATGCCGGACCGCCGCTGTTCGACCGGCACCTGAAGAACACCTACGCGTCGGCGACGCCGGTAACCGATGGTGAGCGGGTGTACGCCTACTTCGGCAACGTCGGCGTCTACGCGCTGGACATGGACGGGCGGATCCTCTGGGAGCGGCCCGTCGAGCCGGCGGAGACCCGCCTTGGCTGGGGGCCGGCCGCTTCACCGATCCTGCGCGACGGCACGCTCTATGTCGTGAACGACAACGACGAGGAGTCGTACGTCGTCGCGCTCAACGCCGGGACGGGCGAGGAGCGCTGGTACGTCGCGCGCGACGAGGGGACCAACTGGTCCACGCCGTTCATCTGGGAACATGATGGTCGGACCGAACTGATCACGACCGGCAGCGATCAGGTCCGGTCCTACGACCTGGAAGGGAACGAGCTCTGGCGCTTCCGCGGCATGAATTCGATCGTGATCCCCCAGCCGTTCAGCGCGCACGGTCTGCTGTACGTCACGTCGGGCTATGTCGGCGACACGATACGTCCGGTCTACGCGATTCGCCCCGGCGCCTCGGGCGACATCACCCTGGCCGACGGCGAGACCAGCAGTGATGCGGTCGCGTGGTACGACGACAGCGCCGGGCCGTACCATCCGACGCCGCTCGTGTATGGCGACCACTACATCACGCTGCACGACCGTGGCTTCTTCACCGTGCACGATGCCCGCACCGGCGAGGAGCGTTACTTCACCGATCAGCAGGTCCAGACACAGGAAGTGCGGCGCCGGATTGCTCCGGGCGCGACCGGCTTCACCGCGTCGCCCTGGGCGTACAACGGGATGGTCTTCGCATTGAGCGAGGATGGCGACACCTACGTGATGGATGCGAACGATCAGTTCCGGGTCGTCGCCACCAACGCGCTCGAGGAGGTGGCGATGTCCACTCCGGCGATCGTTCAGGGCAGCCTCGTCATCCGCACCCGCTCCCACCTCTGGCGCCTGACCGATCTGTCGCGCGCGCAATAGCGCGTTCGCCGGAGCGTCAGCGGCTTGCGGCGAGGGCCCGGCTGCGGACGGTCAGGTCATCGATCCGGTCGACATTGACCGTCACGCCGAGACCCGGAGTGTCGAGCGGGACAGCAACACGGCCCGTGGCGTCCATCGTCCACTCGGGCGAGACGATGTCTTCCGACCAATAGCGGGCGCTCGGGCTGAGGTCGCCGGGCATGCGGAAGTGGGGGAGCGACGCGAGTGCGACGTTGTGGGCTCGCCCGATGCCGCTCTCCAGCATCCCGCCGCACCAGACCGGCACGGCGTGGCGCCGGCAGAGATCGTGGATCGCCTTCGCCTGCGTGAACCCGCCAACCCGACCCGGCTTGATGTTGACGATCCGGCCGGCGCCGGTCGCGAGCATGTCCTCGGCCGCGGCGGCGTGGGTGATCGACTCGTCGAGGCAGATCGGCGTCGCGAGGCGATCCTGCAACTGCGCGTGCCGGCGGAGGTCGTCCTGCGCGAGGGGCTGCTCGAGCATCAGCAGGCGATAGGCGTCGAGGTCGGCCAGGTGATCGCCATGCGCCAGGGTATATGCGCTGTTGGCGTCCGCCATCAGGGGCGCGTCCGGACCGAGCGCTTCGCGCAAGGCGCCGATGTACTCGATGTCGGCGCCGGGCCGGATCTTGATCTTGATCCGACGGTAGCCCGCCGCGAGCGCGGCACTTGCCCGGTCGACGAGGGCGGCCGGAGAATCCTGAATCCCGATTGAGATGCCGGTGGTGATGGTTGCCTGCGTCCCGCCCAGAAGGCGTGACAGGCTGACGTCCTCGCGTTCCGCCCAGATTGCCCAGACGCCCATCTCGATCGCCGCCTTTGCCATCGGGTGACCGCGAAACGCGCGCCGCAACATGTCATCGAGGAGCCTGGGATGGGCGATCCCGCTGCCCAGGACGCGCGGCGCGATCCATTCGCGAATCGCGAGCCACGCGGTGTCGATCGTCTCCGCCGAGTAGTTCGGTCGCTCGCCGGCGACGCACTCGCTCCAGGCGATCGTCCCGTCGCGGTCCTCGAGCATCAACAGCAGGATTCGGCGTTCGGTGGTCCGCCCGGAAGAGATCTCGAACGGTTCGCGCAGCGGCATCCGGATTTCGCGGAGCGTGATGCGTGACAGGCTGAGGCTCATTGTCTTGTCTTAAGGAGGTACCACGAATCGTCCGGCGCGGGACGGCACCGGAAGCCGGCGACGCGATAGCCGCGATCGAGGTACCAAGTGAAGGCGCGGCGGTGTGTCTGTTGCCACGCCCGGGCCTGCGCCAGGTCGGCCGCCTTCACCGTCTCGATGACGGACGGCACGGCGACGCGCACCACCGGGTGGTTTGGCAGGCGCACGCCGTCCGCCAGCGTGACATCGACGAGCGGCGCGTCGTGGTCGTTGTTGGCAGCCGACGGGCCGGTGGTCTGCGCCTCGTCCAGTCGCCACTCGACGACGAAGCGGTCCGTTTCCAGGCCGGCGTGCAGCGCGCTGCGTGTATTGCCGTACATGTTGGGGATGTACTCGACCGGCCGCGCGCCGAGGCCGTTCAGGTTCAGGTTGGCGTTGCGCGCGACGAGCGGATCGTAGGTCCAACACATCCGCCGGATCCCCTGCGCGAGCAGCAGCTCGCGTTGGTAGAGCTTGAGCTGTTTCCCGAGACCGCGGCCCCGGGCTTTCGGTCGGACGGCCAGCATGTCGGACCAGTGAACCGGCCCGTCGCCGTCGACGCCGGTGATGCCGAAGACGAAGCCGACGAGGTGTCCTTCGCGGTCGAATGCGCCGGCCGAGACGCCGCCTACCCGTTGCGACACCATCAGTATGGTTGCCGGTACGAGGTCGACGAAGTCGGTTCCCCACACCTCGCGTTGCAGCGCGACGCACGCCGCGTAGTCCTCCCGGGACTCGAACCGCCGCATTGTGAGGTCGTCGGGCATCGCTCAATCGGCCGGATGTCGCATTCTGGCTACATGCTACGATGCCGGCCATGCAGTTGACGCGGTTCACGGTCGGTCTGGCCTGCGTCGCGGCGGCACTGTCGGGCGGCATGGCGACCCTCCTGAGCGAGGCGGACGACGATCTGCCGCTGAAGCCGGCGCGTACGTTCTCGCTGGAGACCGACGAGGGAACCTGGATCTCGGTCGATGTCAGCCCCGACGGCGAAACAATCGTCTTCGACCTTCTGGGTGACCTCTACACCCTCCCTTTCGGCGGGGGTGATGCGACACCGCTGACGAACGGGATGGCATGGGACAGCCAGCCGCGCTACAGCCCCGACGGCGCGCGCGTCGTCTTCGTTTCCGACCGCGACGGGGCGGAGAACCTGTGGCTGATCGATGTCGAGACCGGCGAGACGCGACAGGTGACCAACGCGGATGCGAACAACTACGAGTCGCCGGACTGGCTGCCGGACGGCGACTACGTCATCGCCGCGACGGGGGCGCATGCGGCCGGGCGCGGCGATTCGCGTAACCCGAAGCTCTGGATGTGGCATGTCGACGGCGGCACCGGCGTACAGTTGATCAAGGAACCGGGTTCGCGCCGGATAACCGGTCCGACGGCGGAGCCGGACGGCCGGCGCATCTGGTACGCGCAGCGGACCCGCCTCTGGCAGTACAACGCGATACTCCCCCAGTACCAGCTCGCCTACTACGACCGCAAGACGGGCAAGGAGTACACGCGAAGCGCGCGGTACGGCTCGGCATTCCGGCCGACCATTTCGCCCGATGGCGACTGGCTGGTTTACGGAACGCGGTACGAAGATGCCACCGGCCTGCGGCTGCGCCATCTGACGACGGGCGAGGAGCGATGGCTCGCCTACCCGGTGCAGCGGGACGATCAGGAATCGGTCGCGAGCAGCGACGTTCTGCCCGGCATGTCGTTCACACCCGATTCAGCGGAACTGGTGGTCTCCTACGGCGGAAAAATCTGGCGCGTTCCGATCGCGAAGGGCGTGGATCCGATCCCGGTTCCCTTCCGCGTCCGAACCGAGCTCGATCTCGGTCCGGAGCTGGCGTTCCAGTACGAGGTGGACGACAGTCCGACGTTCATGGCGCGCCAGATTCGGGACGCGGTGCCGTCGCCGGACGGTGCGGAGCTGGCGTTCGCGGCGCTCGATCGGCTCTGGATTCGGCCGCTGCCGGAAGGTGAGGCGCGTCGCCTGACCGACCTCGAGACGGTGGAAGCGCAGCCCGCCTGGTCGCCGGACGGCGCGTGGATCGCGTTCGTCACCTGGTCGCCGCAGGGTGGCCACGTCTACAAGGTGCGTGCCGACGGCAGCGCGCCGGCTGTCCAATTGACGACGGCGCCCGCGATCTACCAGCAGCCCGCGTGGTCGTCCGACGGCGCGCGTCTCGTTGCGGTACAGGGGCCCGCCCGTATCTTCCGCGAGGCGTCCCGTTCGTTCGCGGCCGGGTCCGACGAGAACATCGTCGCGCTGCCGGCCGATGGTGGAGACTGGACGCTGGTCGCGCCGGCCGACGGTCGGAGCGCACCGCACCTGGTGCCGTCCGACCCGGACCGCATCTATTTCCACCATGGCGAGAAGGGCCTCGTCTCGATCCGGTGGGACGGGACCGATGAAGAGGAACACCTGAAGGTGACCGGCCCGACGCCCCCCGGCCTGTCGGATCCGGCCGACGCGTCGCGCATCCTGATGGCGCCCTCCGGCGATCGGGCGCTCGCCCAGGTGAATCACGATTTGTACGTCGTCGCGGTGCCGACCGTCGGCGGAGATGCGCCGACCGTGTCGGTCGCCAACCCGCGGCGGGCGATGGTGCCGGCACGGAAGTTGACCGATGTGGGGGCGCAGTTCCCCGCGTGGGATGCGACCGGCGAGCGGGTCCACTGGTCGATTGGTCCGGCGCACTTCATCTACGACCTGGAGGCGGCGGAGGCGGCAGACCGTGCCGCGCGCGACGCGGCCGAGAGCGACCCGGATGCGGACGCGGATGCCGATGCCGATCCGGCGGATGCCGACGCAGCTGACGCGGATGCGGACGATGCCGGCGCTGCGAACTACGAACCGGTCGAGATACACGTCGATGTCGAGGCGACGCGCGACCTGCCGGATGGGTACGGTGTCCTCCGCGGCGCGCGCGTCATCACGATGGAGGGTGACGCGATTGTCGAGAACGCCGACCTGGTGGTGCAGGGCCACCGCGTCCTGGCCCTCGGCCCGCGCGGAACTGTCGAGTTCCCCGACTTTGCGCGGATCCTCGACGTGTCGGGGACGACCATCGTGCCGGGCTTCGTCGATACCCACGCCCACATGCGCCCGAGCTTCGGCGTCCACAAGACCCAGCCGTGGACGTACCTCGCCAACCTCGCCTACGGCGTCACGACGACGCGCGATCCGCAGACCGGAACGACCGATGTGCTCACGTATGGCGACCGGGTGGAAACGGGTGACATCGTCGGACCGCGGATCTATTCGACCGGCCCGGGCGTGTTCAGTGCGGAGGACATCGAGGATCTCGACCATGCCCGCAACGTCCTGCGCCGCTACAGCGACTACTACGACACCAAGACGATCAAGATGTACATGGCGGGCAACCGCCAGCAGCGCCAGTGGATCGTGATGGCGGCGCGGGAGCAGGAGCTGCTTCCCACCACCGAAGGCGGCCTGGACATGAAGTACGACCTCGAGATGATCGTCGACGGCTACCCCGGGCTGGAGCACTCGTTCCCGATTTTTCCGCTCTACCGCGATGTCGTGGAGCTCACCGCGCACACTCGCGTCGCCTACACGCCGACGCTGCTTGTCTCCTACGGCGGCCCGTTCGGCGAGAACTGGTTCTTCACGCGTGAGAATCCCCATGACGATCCGAAGCTGCAGCGGTTCACCCCGCACAGCGAACTCGACCGGGTGACGCGCCGGCGGGGCAGCGGGATCGACCCCGGTCCGGGTGGCTGGTTCCGGGACGAGGAATACGTCTTCCGCCAACACGCGGAGGGGGTGAAGGCCATCATCGAGGCGGGCGGCCTGGCCGGTGTCGGCAGTCATGGCCAGCTCCAGGGGCTCGGCTATCACTGGGAGCTCTGGGCCATGCAGTCAGGCGGACTCTCGGAGCACGACGCGCTCCGGGTCGCCACGAAGCTGGGGGCGGAGTCGATCGGGCTGGGCAACGACCTCGGGTCCATCGCACCGGGGAAGTTGGCCGACCTCGTCGTGCTGGAAGGCAATCCGCTCGACGACATCCGCGAGACCACCCGAATCCGCCACGTCATGAAGAACGGCCGCCTCTACGACGCCGAGACGCTCGACGAACGTTGGCCGCGCGAGCAAGCCCTTCCGAAGCCTGGGTGGGTGGAGGACGCCCCGACCGGCGTTGCCGCCGGTATCCGGTGAGCCGGTTTCCGTTCCGTCTGCGCACTTGCTGGTAGCGCCGGCATTCCGCCGCCGCCAGGAGGCGACAGATGGAGAGTTCGACTGCAGTTGAAGCGAACGGGCATGGGTGCTCTACCGGGCCGAGCCGCTCTGCCGCCAGCGCGGCGGGGCGCCTGCAAAGCGTGGCACGATGGAAGAGATGATCCTGAGAACAGTTCGAGGGTATGGCCGCTGGTGGGGGGCCTTGGTCTTCCTGCTTGCCCTGGTGCCGGACGGCGTATCCCGTGCGGAGGCCATGGAAGCGGATCTTCGGGCGGAGACGATCGCCGCGTGGGAGCACTACATTGCGCTCACCGAAGCACGCATCGATCGTGAGCTGGGGCTGGAGGACGATGCGTGGTTCCTGGCCCAGGACTTCCGCGAAGACGGGGTGGAGGATCGCGGTAAGGTGCTCGCCGGCGAAGTGCGGATTGACCGCCTGGAGACGCGCGACGCCGACGGCGACAAGCCGGACATCCCGAGCGGCGCCATCCACCACTGGCTCGGCCGGGTGCTGGTTCCCGACGTCACCCTCGATCAACTCATGCATGCCGTGATGGGCGCCGTCCCGCCCCACGAGATGCAGCCGGACGTGCTCGAGTCGCGCATTCTGGAGCAGGAGGGGTACCGCCGCCGCGTGTTCCTGCGGCTGCGGCGCGAGTCGGTCGTCACGGTTTACTACCACACGCACCACGACATCGTCTTTGCCCGCCGTGGCGCCGGTCGCGCGTCGAGCCGGAGCGTCGCGTCGCGGATCGTCGAGCTCGAAGACGCCGAAACACCCGACGAGCGGGAGAAGCCAGTCGGCCAGGATCGCGGTTACCTCTGGCGCCTCAATTCGTACTGGCGCTACCAGGAGGTGGACGGGGGGGTGATCGTCGAGTGCGAGTCGATCAGCCTCAGTCGGTCCATCCCGGCGATGGTCGGCTGGATGATCCGGCCAATCATCAACCGGACGGCTCGCGAGACACTGGCCGCAACGCTCACGTCGATGTCGGAAGTGCTGCGCGAGCGCGCGCCAGAGGTATTCCCGGCGGACGATTGATTCAGTCGGGCGGAAACGCAGCGCGGTCCGTTGCCGGTTCCATCATGCGTGCGCTCAGGATGCTGGATATCGCGAGCGCGATCAGCAGCGCTGCCCACTGCGGATGCTCCGGCGCGGTCGCCGCGGCGGTTGTGAGCAGGAGCAGGGCGAACGCGCCGTCCGCCAGCCGCTTCCAGATGGCCGACCGCCGACGCTGCTCGGCCAGTTGCGCCGGGTAGACGCGCGATGTGAACCAGAGGTGCAGGCGGAGGTTGGCGGCAATGCCCACTACCGCCACGGCCGCCATGAAGAGGAACAGTCCCCAGCCGTCCGGTACCCACTCCCGCGCGCGCCACATCGGATATAGCGCCAATCCATACACGGCGCTTACCGCCAACTGATGGAATTGCCACCACCAACCGGGTGATCCCACGGCCGGCGAGGCAGGTGTCCGCTTCTCTGCGGGCCAGTCGGAGCCGGAGGCCGGGAGCGATTCGACTGCTCCTTCCTCGTTGTTCGGTTGCACAGTGCGGATCGGCATTCCGGTTGATTCTGCCGAGTGGATTGCCGTCGCGTCGAGCGCAGCCACCAGGTCGTCCGCTGTCGCGTACCGATCGCGCGGCGCTTTCGCCAGGCAGGTCATCACGATGCGCGCGAGCGGGGCTGGACAGTCCGGCCGCACGGAGATGACCGCCGGTGGGTTGTTCTCCAGAATGCGCGCGACGGATGAGCTCCCGTCCGGCCCCTCGAACGGATGGTGTCCGGTCAGCAGTTCGTACAGCACGACGCCGAACGCGAACTGATCGACCCGCGCGTCGACCGGGTCGCCGCGGAGGACCTCTGGCGCGACATAGCCCGGCGTGCCCGGTGCGTCACCGGGACGCGTCAGCGCCGTATGGCCCGCGCTCTCCATGACTCGCGCGACGCCGAAGTCGACTACCTTGACCCTGCCGTCCGGCAGGTGCATTACGTTCTCCGGTTTCAAGTCCCGGTGGACGACTCCGCCGGCATGCGCTGTGGCCAGCGCCTGCGCGATCGCCTGCGCGATGGCGAGGGCTTCGCCGATCGGCAGCGGCGCGTTCCGATCGCGCAACGTCTCGCGCAGTGTCTGGCCCGGGACGTATTCGTGCACCAGATAGAGGTGGCCCTCGAACTCTTCGAGCGCGTAGACGGTTGCAATCCCGGGATCGGACAACGCGGCGGCTGAGGTTGCCTCCCGCCGGAGCCGCGCGCGAAGTAGAGTGTCGCCGCCGAATGCCGGGGGTAGCGCCTTGATGGCGACGGGCCGTCCGAGGCGGCTGTCGAAGCCGCGGTAAACGACGCCCATACCACCCCGGCCGAGCAGACCAGTCACGTCGTACGGCCCGAGCTGCCGACCGATCAACGGGTCATCGATGCTGTTGGCGCTCCCGCCCGACGTACCGACGACCTGTTGCTCGTCGCGCGCCAGCAGGCCGGGATCCGCCTCCAGGGCTGGCCGGTCGATAACGCTGGGCCCGGCGTGGGCGTCGAGCAGCGACTGCACCTCGTCGCGAAGCGCTGTGTCGCCAGCGCATGCCTTGTCGAGGTAGGCGTCTCGCGCGTCCCGGTCGCGATCCAGTGCAGCATGGAACAGCGTGTTGATACGCCGCCAGCGGTCAGCGTTCATCGGTGCGGTCCTGACGAATCTCGCGTTGCAGCCACGCTCGGGCAACCGCCCAGTGTCTCTTGACGGTTGCGGGCGAAATGCCGAGCGCCTCGGCGCATTCCTCGATCGTCAGTCCGCCGAAGAAGCGAAGCTCCACCAGCCGTGCCTGTTCCGGGTCCAGTTCGGCGAGGCGGCGCAGCGCATCGTCCACCGCCAACACATCGACCGTCTGCGCATCGGCGGCAATCAGTCCCTCGTCGAGCGTCACCTGCGCGGCACCGCCGCCGCGCTTCTGGGCCGCGCGCGCCCGCGCCGCCTCGATCAGGATCTGCCGCATCGCTCGCGCCGCGACCCCAACGACATGCGCGCGCGACCGCCAGTCATCCTTCCGATCCTTCAGCAGCCTGAGATACGCCTCGTTCACCAGCGCAGTCGGCTGCAACGTGATGGCGCGCCGCTCGTGCCGGAGGTAGCCGCGCGCCAGTCGGCGTAGTTCGTCGTAGACCAGGGGCAGGAGCTCATCGAGTTCCTCGCCGCCGCGTCGTCCGGCTCGGGTGCTGAGTTCGCTGATCCGATCCGTTGCCGGATCGTGGCCGAAAGGCATGAAAGACCTTGGGATTCTACTATCAGCGATCCGGCTTCCATGCGCTATGATGCGGCCAGGAGGGGACAGACTATGCGCAAGCAGACTCGATTCGGACTCACGCTCGTTGCCGTGGCGCTCGTTGCCGCCATCGCCGTTGTCAGCCTTCCGGCTGCCCAGTCGGGCGATACGTACGTTCCCAAGCGGATCAACAAGGTGATCGAGCTGTTCGAGCAGGATCAGCCGGTCTACTACACGCAGGTGAATGGCGGAGGCTACGAGGAGGGCAAGGCGCTGTCCCAGACCTGGGCTGACTACATCACCTACAACATGGAGCACAGCCCCTTCAACATGGACAACCTCCGCGGGTTCATGCAGGGGCTGGTGGATGGCGGCCCGACGAAGAGCGGCCACCGGACGCCGACCGTTGTGGCGGTGTTGCCGTTCGGCGGCATCAACGAGCAAGTGATGTGGGGCAACTACTGGATGGTGGAGCAGGTGCTCGGCTCTGGCGTCCATGGCGTGCTGTTGGCGCATGCGCGCACGCCGGAAGTGGTCCGTGTGCTGGTGCAGTCCGCCCGGTATCCCTACGCGCCGGCCGCCGCCGGCACCGGCGAGGGGCTTCGCGGTAATGGAGGTCAGGGCTTTGCGGCCCGCATCTGGGGCGTCTCCAACGCCGAGTACCAGCGTCTCGCGGACGCGTGGCCGCTCAACCCGAACGGCGAGATTCTGATCGGCCTGAAGATCGAGGATCGGTACGCACTCGAGAACTCCGAGGCGAGCGTCAGCGTGCCGGGCGTCGGTTTCGCCGAATGGGGGCCGGGCGACATGTCGATGTCTTACAACGTCTCCCGGAGCGGCGCGGCGATGCCGCAGATTCTGACCGACGCGCGCGCCCGCGTGTTCGAGGCGACGAAGCAGGCGGCTATACCGTTCCTCAACTCGATGAACGCCGACAACATCATCGGGATGCTCGACGAGGGCGTGATGATCGGCTCGAATCCCGGTGCGGAAGCTGCCGATCTGGGGAGACGGCATACCAACCGGACCATGCCCTGGTAGGGCGCCGGCCAGGCTAGTGGTCCGTCACCTTATAATATTCGGATATACGGACTTGAGTTTACAGCGCGCATCGTCGACCTTCATCTGCCAGTCCACGCCGCGTTGCCTGCCATTGACGTCGGTGGACCACGCCGACACTTCGTCGTGGAGCGTCTTGAGTTCGCCGATGCGACGCCGGCGAAGGCATTGGCGCGTCATCGAGCTCAGTTCGTTCTCCGCGATGTTCAGCCAACTCC
The DNA here is from genome assembly GCA_965246995.1 of Vicinamibacterales bacterium. Lineage (GTDB taxonomy): Bacteria > Acidobacteriota > Vicinamibacteria > Vicinamibacterales > UBA8438 > VXRJ01. The sequence continues at coordinate 4,233,691 of OZ252008.1, read as the reverse complement.
CGTGTTTCGGCGTGTGGCAGAACTCGATGCGACGAACCAGTTGCCGTGCCCGGGTCGGCTCGAACACTTCGTAGAAGGCGCCCTTCGTGTGCGTGTTGAGGTTGTCGCTCACCAAGGTGATCTTCTCGCATTCGGCGTAGCGTCCTTCCAGCAGGCCGGCGACCTCCAGCGCCCAGTCCACCTTCGTGCGCCGGGCCCGGGCCGTCGCCTGCCGCCAACCCGCCAGCGGTTCGCTGAACAGGAAGACCGAGGCCGTGCCGGCCCGTTCGTACTCGTAGTCGACACGCCGGGGACGCTTCTTCGTGGCCGCCATCGGCGGGCGGGTTTCCTTGACCAACTGCACCGGCTGCTCGTCCATGCACACGACGGGACAATCCGGATCGTAGGGTTTCTGATACAGATCCAAGACCTGTTCCATGTTCGCCACGAACTCGGCATCGGCCTGCGGCGGGATCACCCAGTACTCGATTTTCCGCTGCGTCATGCCGTTTTTTTCAGCGTCCGCCGGATGGTTTCGTGGCTGATCGACTCGACGACCCCCAACTCGACGACCCGGCGCGCCAACAGGCGCAACGACCAGTTCGCGTAGCCCTTCGGGGGCGGCCCCAGACGCAGGGCGATGACCTGGGACTCCTGTTCGCCGTCGAGCAGCTTCTCGACCGGGGGTGATTCGCGTCGTTTTCGCTCCAGCGCCTGTTCGAAGCCTTTCAGCACGCACCGTTGGCGAATGTTCTCGACCGTCTTGGTGCGGCACGAAAAGGCCTCGGCGACCCGCTGGTCAGTCCACGCCGGCCCGTCCGCATCGGCCTTCAAGAGAATCTGCGCGCGGCGCACTTTCTCGCTGCTCCCGTTGAGCTTGCGGACCGTCTGTTGACAGACCTCGCGTTCCTGGGCTGTGAGTCGAACGATGTACCTCTTTTGCGGCATGGAAACTCTCTCGGTTCGAGACGAGCTCCACAATAGTCCTAATGTTTATTGATGGCACAGCACTAGGAGCCCGTGGTGAAACCCCGCGTAGTACCGAGAGCGGTGAGGCGCCCGGCCTGACAAGGCGCGACGACGGAGCATATTGGAGATATTGTGACCGCGGACTGCCGCAGTCCGCGGAGCAACGCCTTTCAGGCGGGATGCATCGCCGCTCGAATGTAGCGGGGGTTTCACCACGGGCTCCTAGATATCGTCAGAGAGTGTGTCCGGCTCGCCGGAGGATCTCCGGATCTCTCCGGCCCGGGCTGGCGCCCGTAGACCTTTCCTGCAACCGATCGATCCAGGTCCAGAACCTCTCCACGGGTGTGTTCTGTATATGAGTGTATTACGCGCATATTACATGATTTGACAAGGCGCACGCCCTATGGGATCATTGTTTCGACATCGGGAACAACGCCGGGATGGACCCGGCTGACCAGATGAGGAGGAGAGAGATGTTGAGCATGACCCACTGGAACCCGTTCGCCGAACTGAACAGCCTGCACCGGGAGATGGACCGCGTGTTGGGGCGCTACGTCGCCGACGAGGAGTCGGGCGTGGAACGGTCGGCCTGGATGCCGGCGACCGAAATAAAGTCCAGCGACGAAGGCTGGACGCTGCGGATGGCGCTGCCGGGAATCGACCCGAAGGGTGTCGAGATCGACCTCCACGGCAACACGCTGACGATTTCCGGTGAGCGGACCCGCACCGAGGGGGACGCGCAGCAGACGTCAGAGTTCCACTACGGCCGCTTCGAGCGGTCGTTCGCACTGCCGTCGAAGGTCGAAGCGGAGAAGGTGAGCGCGGACTTCACGCACGGGATGCTCGCGCTGACGCTTCCGTTGGCGGAGGCGGCGAAGCCGCGCCGGATTGCGATCAACGCGGCGGCGTGACGGCTAGTCGGTGGATGGAGAACGGGGCGGGCCATTGGGCGCCGTCCCGTTTTCTCGTACGGGCTTGCGCGGCGTCTCTACTCGGCTTTGCCAGCCGCTTTCGCGGCTTCTTCTGCGGCGCGCTGCTCCTCTTCGAAGAACTCGCGCTGCCAGTCGGGCATCTGTTGGGGGCCAGGAGTCATTCCGTTGATGTCGGGGTCGTAGCTGGTTGGACGCGGTGGCGTTTCCTGCCGCCGGACCTTCGCGTCGGCGCGCCGTTCGACCTTCATCCTCGCCCTCTCCTGCCGGGCGCGTTCCCGTTGCCGCTTCGTCTGGGTGGGACGACCTCTGTTTGCCATGTGTTCCCTCGAAACCACAAAAGGGACGAGCGCACGTAGCACTCGATCAAGCTATCAGTGTAACAGACCGGCGTTGTCCGGCGGTGTGTCAGAGGCCGAGTTCATCCGCGCGGCGTTCGACGAACGCAATCGCGTCGGCAGACGTTTCGTAGGCGCTGAGCGCTCGGTTCCCACGGTATCCGATGTCGTCGATGCCGGTCGGAGAGGTGTAGTACGCGTCGACCGTCATTCGGCGGATCCAGTCGAAGAAACGGACGCCGTCGCGCCAGCCGCGCGGCGTATCGCCCCGTTCGGAAGCCACCAGCCGGTCGAGTAACGCGGTCTGCCGGGAGGCATCAGCCTCGACGAAGGTCGCGCGATGGTCGTCGCGCATCCTGTCGTCGATCCAGGTCAGTCCCTCGGTGTAGATCTGGAGCAGTCGATCGTTCTGGCTGCAGAGCAGGTCGATAAACTCCGGCGCACCGGCATCGACGCCACTCCCCCCGCCCGCGTCAGCCGGCACGATCAGTTCGGCCAGACGCGTGACCGTCCTGAATTGATGCAAGTCGAGCGCCTGCGGCCGGTACCCTCCCGGCTGTGCGCGCGCTTCCCCAGCCAGCGCATGCACGACGCGTGCCGCCTCGAGGTTGAAGGCGCCGGCGCCCGCCGCCGTGACGGCCAGCGCGAGTTGCCGCAAGACGTCGCGCCGGGTCGGCTTGAGATCCGTCCTCGTCACAGCTCGCCGCTCCGCATTGCCTCGGCGAGATAGTCGGACGCGCGCCACGCAAGCGCATTGATCGTCAGCGTCGGGTTCTTGTCCGGATTGCTGACGAAACTCGCGGCGTCGCAAACGAAGAGGTTCGGCGTGTCGTGGGCCTGACAGAAACCGTTGAGTACCGATGTCTGCGGGTCGTCGCCCATCCGGACCGTACCCACCTCGTGAATGATGCTGCCGCCGATGGAAATGCCGGCCGCGTCCCGGCGCCCCGGCGGATTCGGCTCGCCACCCATCAGATGAAACAGCTCATTGAACGTCTCGCGCATGTGCTGCGCCTGGCGCCTTTCGTGGTCGCTCCACTGGAAGTGGAACCGGAGCACCGGGATTCCCCAGCGGTCCACCACTTCAGGATCGGTCTCACACCAGCTCCGTTCGTTCGGGATCATCTCGCCGCGGCCGGCGAAAGAGATGCTCGTGCCGTACTCGCGCCGCGCTTCCTCCTTGATCCCCACGCCGTAGCCGCCGCGCCGCGCGGCACCGCCGAACGCCCCCACGTCGGGCATGCGGTAACCGCCGCCGATCTCGATGTGGTAGCCGCGCGGAAAGCCGAGTGCCTCCTGCCGCTCCCAACCCCACCACGGCATGTAGAGATGTGCGCCGCCGGCGCCGTCGCTGTTGTAGCGGGGCATCCCCTCGAGCGCGGGGACATGTCCACCGATATCGAAGCCAACCGTGTCCATGAGGTACCGGCCCACTACCCCTGAGCTGTTGGCAACGCCGTTGCGGTGCTCCGCCGTCTTCGAGTTGAGAAGGAGCCGGGCCGATTCGCACGCGCTCGCCGCGACGACCAGCACCCGGCAGCGGATCCGCCGCTCTTCGCCGGTCCGTTTGTCGATGTAGAGGACGCCGTCGATCTTCCCGTCAGGCGCAGTGGTGATCGTGCGCGCCATGGCGAGATCAATCACCGAGAGGCGCCCGGTCTCCATCGCCGGGAAGATCTGCGTCTGGCTGGCCGAGTAGTTCGAGCCGCTCTGGCAACCGCGCCCGCACTGCCCGCAGTAGTGGCACGCGGGGCGCCCGTTGATCGGCCGCGTGATCACCGCGCGCCGGTTCGGGATACAGGGAACTCCCATCCGGTGGCTGGCGCGCTGGATCAGCAGTTCGTGCGCCTTCGCTGGGGGCGGGTCGTGGAAGACGCCGTCCGGCGCGCTCCGGATCCCCTCTTGGCTGCCTACGATGCCAATAAACGCCTCGGCACGATCGTAGTACGGCGCGAGGTCGTCGTAACGGATGGGCCAGTTCCAGCCTAACCCGTCACGGTCGCGCGGACCGAAATCGTAGTCGGAGAAACGGAACGACATCCGGCCGTAGTGGTTCGTGCGGCCACCGATGATCCGGGAACGGAACCACCAGAAGTCGTCGGTGTCGTCGGCGACGGTGTACGGCTCACCGTCGAGTTGCCAGCCCCCGCTCGTGGTGGTGAAGAAGCCGAACGACTTCCCCTCACCGAAGTACGCCGCCCCGCCTTCCTCAGCACCGCGGTGACCGTAGTCGTACGGCCAGCGGTGTTCCTTGAACTCGGCGTGGGGATCGAGCATCGGCCCTGCCTCGAGCAGGGTGACGCGGATACCTGCGCGGGTCAGGACATGCGCGACGGTCGCACCACCGGCACCGGAGCCGATGACGACAACGTCATGGATATCGGTCCGCGATTGGGCGGCGGCCATTGCCGTTCGATTCTACGACTGGCGACGTCCACACGCCGCCGCCGCCGGCCTACCAGCGCGGTTCGCGCCGGCCGCCGCCGCGGAAGTCGTCGCCCGGCGGCGGACCGGGCCGTGGTTCGCGCGGCCGCGCTTCGTTCACCGTCAGACGCCGCCCCTGGAACTCGTTCTGATCGAGTTGCTCAACGGCCTTCTGTGCCTCCGCCTGGTTCGCCATTTCGACGAACGCGAAACCGCGCGGTCGCCCAGTCGCCCGGTCATTCACGATGTAGACCGACTGGATCGCACCGAATTGAGAGAACAGTTCGCGCAGGTCGTCCTCACCTGCCGCGAACGGAATGTTTCCGACGTACAATCTCTGACCCATCCGTGACTCCTTGCCTTAGCCGTGTCTCGTACCAACTGTTCGCAATATCGGGGAGCTCATTACCGCGGGATCATCCGAAGGAGTGAAGGCGAAGTCTACGGGGTCTCGTCTGCTCTCTATGCGGTTGAAGCAAGCGGGTTCGCGACCGTTGCTCCGTGAGCGTACTCCCTGTCGGAGAAGAAAGCAACGGGCCCTTTGCTATCCGTCCTGCAGGAGGATACGCTGCAGGCACGATGCAGATCGGGATCGGGGTCCGGCGGGTCGGTCCAGGCAAGCGGGCTCACTTGGCTGGCTGGCAGGTGGCGGCAGCCGTCGCGGTGCTGCTCGTGGCGACCTTTCCCAGGGTCGCCGCGCAAACAGCGCCAGTGGACATCACCGGCACCTGGAACTTCGTCGTCGAGCTCGATATCGGCGGTGGCGAGCCGGTCTTCGTCTTCGAGCAGGAGGGCGAGATGCTGACTGGTACGTACCAAGGCACGTTCGGAACTGCGGACGTGACCGGCACGGTCGCCGGGAATCAGATCGAGTTTCGCTTCGGCGGCGAGGGAGCGGAAGCGGTCTACGTCGGGACCATCGATGGCGAGGCGATGCGTGGAACCTGCGACTACGGCGGCGTCGGCGAAGGAACCTGGGAAGCGGAACGCCAGCCGTGACGCGCCGGGGTGCGCCTTCTAGCCTCCGGAGCCGATCCCCATCGCGCGCCGCCAAGCGGCGATCTGCCCCAGATGACCAGCCTCGTGCGACGTCATCAGGAAGGCGGTGAAGTCACCAATCGTCGGAAAGCGGCGCCGTGTCGGTTCATCCGGAAACGCCTGTTCGAATACCGTCGGGTCGGCCTCGGCCACCGCCTGCGCCACCCGATCGTGCTGCGCCTCCAACTGCCCCAGGATCTCCTCCTTCGACGGATAGTCGGCTGCATCACCGCTCGGCGTACCGCCGGTCGGGAAGTGATCGACCCAGCCGTCGGGCAGTGAAGGTTCGGCCCCGAGCGTGACGGCCAGGTAGTGCTCCACGAAGGCGAGATGCCCTAGCGTCCACGCAGGGTGATTGATCACCCCTTGCGGCTGCTCCACCATCTGTTCGTCGGACAGGTCGGCAACGAGCTCCGAAGCGCGATCGAGATTGAATTTGTGGACAAAAAGCAGGTGTTGAATCATCGAGGAAGTATACTGCCCGGCCCATGGCTGCTGCACGCAACCGTCAGATCCGCCTTGCCGCCCATCCGCAGGGTTTTCCGGGCGAGGCGGATTTCACCATCACCGACAATCCTGTCCCCGTGCCGGGTGCCGGGGAGATGCTCTGCCGGACGCTCTATCTCTCACTCGACCCGTACATGCGCGGCCGGATGAACCCGGGACCCTCGTACGCGCCGGGCGTCGGTCTGGGCGAGGTGATGGTGGGCGGGACCGTCTCGGAAGTGGTTCAGTCGAACCTGGACGGTTACGCGCCGGGCGACATCGTCCTGAGTGCGAACGGCTGGCAGCAGTACGCACTGGCGGACGGCGCAGGCGTGCGGAAGCTCGATCCGTCCGCGGCGCCGGTCTCGACCGCGCTCGGTGTCCTCGGCATGCCCGGTATGACGGCGTACGTCGGTCTGCTCGATCATGGGCGGCCACGGGCAGGGGAGACGGTGGTGGTCTCGGCCGCTTCCGGTGCTGTCGGTGCTGTGGTAGGACAGATCGCGCGCATCAAGGGATGCCGCGTCGTCGGCATCGCCGGGGCGCAGGAAAAGTGCGACTACGTCGTCAATGATCTCGGCTTCGACGCGTGCGTCAGCCATCGGCGCGCCGATCTGGGCGACGCGCTGCGCGCGGCATGCCCTGACGGAATCGACGTCTACTTCGAGAATGTTGGCGGGAAGGTGTTCGATGCGGTGCTGCCGCTCCTCAACACGTTCGCGCGCGTGCCGGTCTGCGGACGGATCGCCAACTACAATCTCACCGGGCCGCCTCCCGGTCCGGACGGCGTCCCGATGCTGATGGGCCTGACACTGGTCCGTCGGATTACTTTCCGCGGGTTCATCGTCTTCGACCACCGTGACCGCGAGGCGGAGTTCCTGCGCGACGTCGCGTCCTGGTTACGCGACGAGAAGATCCGGTACCGCGAGGACCTCGTCGAGGGGATTGACCAGACGGTCCCCGCCTTTCTCGGTCTGCTCGGGGGGAAGAACTTCGGCAAGCTGCTCGTCCAGGTCGGTGACGACCCGACGCGGTAGAATCCCAGGTGCGCCGATTTCCCGATTCCCTTGTCCTGATCTTCACGCTGATTCTGCTCGCCCAGGGGGCAAGCTGCGTCCTCCCGGCGGGGGAGTTCGAGCGCGACGGTCAGCGGGTCGTGCCGGGCACCTACCACCTGGTTGACGCAGAGCCGCTCCCGCCAATCGCCTTCCTCACGTCAATCCCGGCGGGACTCGCCGCGGCGCAGGAAATCATCTTCTTCGTCTTCCTGGTCGGTGGCGTGATTGGCGTGGTCCGCTCGACCGGCGCGATCGAGGCGGCGATCGGCTGGACGATTGCGCGGCTCGGGTCGCGCCCGGTCTGGCTGGTCGGCGGGGCGGTCGGGCTGTTTGCACTCGGCGCCTCCACCGTCGGGATGGCTGAGGAGTACATGCCGTTCGTCCCGATCCTGGTGACGATGTGCCTCGCGCTTCGACTCGATGCGGTAGTGGCGGTCGGCATCATCTATGTCGGCGCCGGGGTCGGTTACGCCTGTGCGGCCTTCAACCCGTTCACCGTGCTGATCGCGCAGGACATCGCAGGCGTGACGCTGACGTCGGGACAGGCGCCCCGGTGGGTGCTGCTCGTCGTTTGCGGCGCCGTCGGTGTCCATCACATCCTGCGATATGCCGCGCGCGTCCGGACGGACCCTGCGGCGAGCCTGGTAGCGGATGTCGACTATTCCGACGGATTCACGCTGCCGGACGACCGCCGCCTCACGATGCGGCGGTGGACGGTGCTCGCGGTGCTCGCGGGCGGTATCGGTCTCTTCGTCTGGGGCGTGGCGGCGCGCGGCTGGTACCTCACGGAACTCTCGGCGGTTTTTCTGGCGATTGGCCTGATCGCCGCGGTGGTGGCGGGTGTGACGCCGAACCGGGCGGCGCGCGCGTTCCTCGGCGGCGCGGCGGCAATGACGGCTACTGCGCTCCTGATCGGTTTCGCACGCACCATCGAGGTAGTACTGACCGACGCGCGCGTGATCGACACCATCGTGTACGGCCTGGCCCAACCGCTTGCCGCCCTTCCGTCGCACGCCGCGGCGCTGGGCATGCTCGCGGTGCAGACGACGGCTAACCTGTTCATCCCGTCCGGATCGGGGCAGGCGTACGTGACGATGCCGATCATGGCGCCGCTTGCCGACCTGACCGGCGTAACGCGGCAGACCGCGGTCCTGGCATACCAGTTCGGCGACGGCTTCACGAACATGCTGATCCCGACCAACGCGCTGCTGATGGGAATGCTCGCCCTCGGTCGGATCCCCTACCAGCGATGGATCACGTTCGTCGTGCCCTTGCTCGCGAAGCTCTATCTGATCGCGGCGGTCGTCCTCGTCGCGGCGGTGCAGTTCGGCTACGACTGACCCCTTCCAGAAACGGCCGTTTTGCTGCTTGTGGCTGGGACACCTCCGCTGATTCGGGCATCGGCGCAGCCCGGGATCCGACTACAATGGCGCTTTCCTTATTAGAGGAAGCGATGCTGAACCGCACTGCTCGTGTTCGTTGCCCGCGCACCCTCGTTCCCCTGCTCGTTCTGCTGCTGCTCGCGACAGCGTGCGGGACCGAGCCTGATGACCGTTCCGCGACTTCCGGCCCGGTTGCCGAACCGCCGGCACTCTTCGAGGCACCGCCGGAGGTGACACTCCGGTTGGTCGACACGCCCGCCCCGGTTCCTGACCTGGTGATGGAAACGCTTGACGGCAAGACGATCTCGATGGCCGATCAGCGGGGCAAGGCGGTGCTGGTCAACTTCTGGGCCACCTGGTGCGGACCCTGTCGCGAGGAGGTGCCGTACCTCGTGCAACTGGCGGCCCGCTACCCGGATCACCTGACGGTCATCGGCGTCTCCGAAGATGCGGGCGGCGCCGACATCGTCGAGGCATTCGCCGCGCAATACGGTGTCAACTATCCGATCGTGATGTCGACGCCGGAGATCAAGCGGGCGTTCCCCGGCGTCTATGCGCTCCCCACGTCCTTCATCGTCGACACCGAGGGACGGATCGTGCAGACCCACGTCGGCCTGGTGAGTCCGGTCCTGCTCGAGCAGGAGGCGCGCTACCTGACGTCGCTGCCCAACCAGGCGACCGTCGAGATAGTCGAGCCGAGCACGCAGATTGTCTTGGCGAACGCCGCACAGGCGACCGAGATTCCCGGAGTCGATCTCTCGGCACTGAGCGCCGCGCAGAAGGAAGAAGCGCTGCGCCGCCTGAACAGCGACGGTTGTCCGTGCGGGTGCCAGTTGACACTGGCGCAGTGCCGTATCAACGACGCGGCGTGCGACATCTCACCGCCCCTGGTCGAGCGGGTGATCGCCGAGATCGCCGGCACGGACTGACGAGTCCGGACGCCCTCAGGAAGACGCTTCGGCGATGCGGGCGGTGGCGGTACCGTCCGCCGCGAGCGGTGCACCGGCCGGCTCCGTCACCACGGGTGCTCCACGTCCCGACATCCAGCGGATCCACCGCTGGATGTCGTCGAGGATCAGGTAGGCGGTCGGCACCAGAATCAGCGTGATGCTGGTGGCGAACAGCACCCCGAATCCCAGCGAGACCGCCATCGGCACGAGAAAGGCCGCCTGCATGCTCCGTTCAGCCATCAGCGGGGCCAAGCCGAAGAACGTCGTGAGAGACGTGAGCAGAATCGGACGGAACCGGTTGCTGCCCGCTTCACGGATCGCAAGTTTGATGCCGGTGGACTCGAATTCGAAGCGGTCCCGTTGCGCGCCGCCCTCCTTGCGCACGTGGCGGCCGACTTCGCTGTGCACGCTCCGCGAGCGGTTGATGAAGTCGACCATGACGAGGCTGTCGTTCACGACGACCCCGGTCAGGGCGACGATGCCGAACATCGACATCATCGTGACGTCGAGCCCCAGCAGCATGTGTCCCCAGACGGCGCCGACCAGGCCGAACGGGATGGCAGACATGATGATGAGCGGCTGTACGTACGACCGGAGTGGAACGGCCAGCAGAGCGAAGATCATCAGGAGCGCGAGGGCGAATCCGCGTTGCAGGCCGCCGACGGCGTCCGCCTGCTCGGCCTGCATGCCTTCGAAGGTGTAGAACACGCCCGGGTAGTCGGCGAGCACCTCCGGGAGGATGCGCTCGCGAAGGTCGGCGATGACGGCGCCCCCGGTGGTAATCGCCGGGTCGACGGAAGCGGTGACGTTGACCGCCCGGTTCCGGTCGACGCGCTTGATCGACGCGTAGCCTCGCCCGGGCTCCACCTGCGCGACCTGACTGAACGGGATCTCGCCGCCGTTCGGCGTCCGGATGCGCATGTTCTCGAGGTCGCCGAGCGAGCGGCGCTCGTCCCGCGGATAACGCACCATCACGCGGATATCGTCCCGCCCCCGCTGGATACGCTGCGCCTCCTCACCGTAGAAGGCCTGCCGCACCTGCCGGCCGAGATCCTGAAGCGTCAGCCCGAGCGTCTCCGCCGCCGGCTTGATGCCGAGCTGCATCTCTTCCTTGCCGGCGCGGAACGAATCGGAAATCTCGTAGACGCCCGCGTACTCGGCCAGGCGGCTCTTGACCGCTTCAGCCGCGGCGCGCAGGCGCTCGACATCCGGCCCTGCGAGCTGGACGTCGACATCATCCCCCGGGGTCATCATTGACATGGAGAAGCCAAGGTCGACCGCCTCGGGAATCGGCCCCGTCGCTTCCCGCCACAGGTTGCCGAGCTGCTCGCTGGTGTAAGACCGTGTTTCCGCGGGAGCGAGTTCGACTGTCACCTCGCCCACGTTCGGAGCGGCCACGGAACGCACCGGACCCATTGGTCCGCCCCCGCGTGACGCCATCGGTTGGTCGCCGATCGCCGTCGACACGTGGCGGAAGTAGTCCATTCCCGTTTCCTGCTCGAGTCGTGCGCGCAACCGCACGGCGCCCGCCTCTATCTTCTCGACCGCCTGCGAGGTCACGTCGACCGGGGTGCCTTGTGGCATGGTGACCGACGCGGCCATGAAGTCGGCCTCGATCGACGGGAAGAAATGGAAGGTGGTCCATCCTCCGAGCACCATCCCACCGGTCAGGATCAACGTCGCCAGTCCGACGGCGGCCGTGACGTACCGCCAGTTGAGCGCCATCTCCAGGAACGGCTGGTAGCACCGCCGGATGAACCACTTCAGGCCATTGGCGAAGAACTGCTGGAACCGGCGCCACGGACCGGGCTTCCCCCGCTTCGGCAGGTGCGCCAGATGCGCCGGCAGGATCGCGAGCGATTCGAGCAGCGAGAAGAGCAGACACGGAACGACGATCAGCGGAATGACGCGGAAGATCTTTCCCATCATCCCGGGCACGAACATCAGCGGCATGAAGGCCGCCACCGTCGTCAGCACCGCGAAGATGACCGGTTTCGAGATCTCGCGGGAGCCTTCGATGGATCCGCGCATGCCGTCGCCATGGTTTTCCTGGTGCCGGAAGATGTTCTCGCCGACGATGATGGCGTCGTCCACCACGATTCCGAGCACGAGGATGAAGGCGAACAGCGAGATGACATTGACCGTCACGCCGAAGGTCGGCATCAGGGCGATGGCGCCCAGGAAGGAGATCGGTATCCCGAGGCTCACCCAGAACGCGAGGCGCAGCTCGAGGAAGAGCGCGAGCACAACGAAGACCAGCACGAACCCGGTGGCGCCGGTGCGCAGCATCAGCGCCAGCCGGTCGTTCAGCACCTCCGACTGGTCCTGCCAGATGACCATCGATACGCCGGCGGGCATTTGCGCCTGCTTGTTCCCGACGTACTGGTCGATCGCGTCCGCAATGTCGAGCGCGCTCTGTTCGCCGGTCCGGAACACCGACACCATGACCGTCGGCGCCTGGTCGAATCGGGCGAACTGGTCAGTTTCCTGGAAGCCGTCGACGACGGTTGCCACGTCGGCGAGCCGCAGGCGGCTACCGTCGGACCGGGTCCAGAAGACGAGGTTCTCGTACTCGTCGCCGCGGTAGGCCTGGCCGATCGTCCGCAGGAGGATCTCGCCGCCGTCGGTGCGCACCGATCCCCCGGGGAGATCGAGCGAGGAGCGCCGCACCGCGTCCGCCACCTGGTCGAACGTCATCCCGTGCCGCCGGAGCGCCACCTCCGAGACTTCGATGGAGATTTCGTAAGGCGGCGCGCTGACGACGTCGACCTGCGTGATCTCGGGCAGGGCCGACAGCTCGTCGCGAACCTCCTCGGCCAGCAACTTCAGAGCGAAGATATCGGTCTGCCCCGAGATGGCGACGTCCGCTACCTGGTTGCGGGCGATGAGCTCGCGGATGATCGGCTCTTCGGTCTCGAGCGGGAAAGTGGTGATCGAATCGACGTTGTTCTTGACTTCGTCCACCACGCGGCGCGCGTCGGCGCCCAGCTCGAGTTCGACCATGATCGAGGCGTTTCCCTCAGCCGCGGTCGACACGATCTCCTTGATGCCGTCGACGCCCTGAATGGCCTCCTCGATCCGGACGACCACTCCTTCCTCGACCTCTTCGGGCGCCGCGCCCAGGTACGGCACCTGGATGCTGATCCGGTCGAGATCGATCTCCGGGAAGATCTCCTCGGTGACGGCGCCAGTGGCGATCACGCCGCTTGCGATGATGAAAACCATCATCAAGTTGGCGGCGACGGGATTCCGGGCGAACCAGGCGATGCCGCCGCGGTTCATGACTGCCTCCCTTTCAGATCAGTAGTGCCGGCGTCAGCGCCGCGGCCGCCGGCCTGGCCTGCCTCGCTGGCGATCGCGTCCCGCACCTGCTCGACCATCGCGGCAGCGACCCGGTCCTGCAGATCGGCCAGCGCCTCAACGGTGCCGTCGAGCTTCACGGCCGAGATGACCGCGCCGTTCCGAGCGTCGGTGAGGCGCGCGGTCACGCGGAGCATCGACCCCATCCGTTGGATGCCGCCGCCGACCACCCACGTCGCACCGTCATCCCCTGCCACAACGCCAATCCCGGGGAGCGAGGCGAGTCTCTCGGTCACCGCCTCCGTGAGGGCGACGCCGAGATCGACGTCGGGTGTCCTCTCGCCGCCGGCGCTGAGGTCGTCAAATGGAAGCACGGACAGCGCGTTCCGCATCCGTCCAGGTGGCCGGCGGCCACGCGGCGGTTCCGTCCGCGCCGCCGGTGCCATCCCCCGGCGGGGCGGTGTACCGCCCCGGCCAGCCGGCGCGATCCCGGGACGGCGCCTCCGTTCGGGTGGGGCGGTCGGTGCGATCTCCGTGTCGGGCCCTGCCTCTATTGCTGCCGGATTAGTTGATGCGACTTGCGTGCCGGGGGCCGTCTCCGATGCCGTCCCTGTCGCAGGTGCGTTCCCGGGCAACGATTCGGCCTCCTCCAGGAAATCTTCCAGCCAGGCTGGAAGGTCCGCGGCGACGGCTTCCTCCGGATTGGTTCCCTCTGTCGGCGGAATCGTTGCCGGAACCCGGTTCGCCGCCGGCGTGGCGGGTTCTACCGCCGGAACGCCGGCGTCCGGAGCTGCCTCGGCGACCGCGGAGTTCTCGCCAGCCGGCATTTCTGGAGCCGGCCCTGTCGGAGCGGCCGTGGCGGCGTCACGCCGTCGTGCGAGCAGTTCCGGATCGGCGTCGGCGAGCTGGACCAGCATGCCGTCGGTTGGTGTGTCAAGGGGTGAGACCACGACCAGTTCACCGGGCTGCAGCCCGGCCTCCACGATGACCGACTCCGCCGAAGCCCGCAGCACGTCGACGCTGCGGAACTCCAGGCGATCGTCCGGCAGGACCACCAGTACCTGGTCCCGGCCACGGAGTGCCTCGCGCGGAAGCACGGCGACACCGCGAGCGGTCCGCCCCCCGATCTCGGCTTCGACGTACATTCCGACGGCCAGTGGCGGGCGGTTAGGGTTCGAGCCCTGGGCGTACGGATCCGCGACCTCCGCAACCGCATGCACCATACGGCTCACCTCGTCGATCTCGCTCTCGGTGCGCACGATGCGTCCCGTCCACACATGCGCCTCTCCGGCGAATGTCGCGCGCAGCGTCACGTCCGGCTGCGCCTGCCGCTCGGCCCCCCGGTACGACATCGGCAGGTCCAGATAGGCGAGCTCGCCGTCGGGGAGCGGTAGCCGGATTTCCGCGATGTCGACGGCGTAGACGGTGGCCAGGGTGTCGCCCCTCCGGACGTACTGGCCGATGTCAACGTCCTTGGTGCGTACGCGACCGGCGTACGCCGCCGGGATGTCGGCGCGTTCGAGGTCCCGCTCCGCACGCTCGACCGCTGCTTCGGCAGCCGCTATCGCGGCGCGCGCGTCCTCGAGTTGCGGCTTGCGCAACGCCAGCTCCCGCGGGTCGCCGCGCCCGAGCGTTTCCCATTCCCTCTGCGCGATCTCCGCCTCGGCTTCTTCTTCGGCGAGGCGAAGATGTGCCTGGGCCAGCTGGGATCGCGCGCTGACGAGCGCCTGCTCGTAATCGAACGGGTCGACCCGGACGAGCACGTCGCCCGCTTCGAAGAACCCGCCCTGGGCGAAGGACGGCGCGACCCAGATCACGCGGCCGTCGATCTCGGCAACGAGCTGACTCTCGGTGCGCGGCCGGACCGTCCCCTGGCTGATGACGGTGAGCGGTGCATCCACCAGGGCGACCTCGTGGACGCGAACCCCGGGAGGCGCCACCACCGGCATCAGTGTCTCGACCGGTGTCCGGTTCCAGATCATCGTAAGCGCGCCGAAGCCTGCGACGGCAAGGATGACGAGTGGCAACAGGGCCTGCAGGATGCGAACGAGTACGCGGTTCATGGGGCTCTTCCGTTCAATGCCGTTTCGGGCTCTGTGGTGATGTTGTCGTTCAGGTTCGCGATGGAGACCGGCGCCTCGAGTTGCTCGAATCCGCCGCCGAGCGCCAGATAGAGGTCTACGCGGTTCTCCAGCCGAAGCCGTCGGGCGGCGATGAGTTCGGCCTCTGCCTGGAAGGCCGACCGCTGCGAGTCGAGCACGGTGATGTAGGTATCGAGACCGGTCCGGTAGCGCTCGCCGGCGAGCCGTTCCGCCGCGCGGGCCTGCTCGACGGACGTCCCAAGATGGGTGGCCCGGTCAGCGAGATGCTCTTCTGCGGCGAGCGCGGTTTCCACTTCGCTGTACGCCGTGAGCGCGGTATTAGCGTAGTTCGCGAGCACCTCGGCTACCTGCGCGTCGGCGCGGTCGATGTTGGCGCGCATGCGACCGCCCTGCCAGAGCGGCGCGACCAGGTTTGCGACCATCCCCCACACACCGAAGTCGCCGTTCAGCAGCGAAAGGAACGAATTGGTGGCGGTGCCGGTGTTCGCCGTCAGGTTGATGTTCGGAAGCAGTTCCCGCCGTGCCACACGGGACCGCGCGTGGGAGGCGGCCACCTGCCGTTCGGCCGCGGCGAGATCGGGACGCCGCGCCACGAGGTCGGCCGGCACGCCGCCGGGCACCGGCGGTGGCATGGCGGGCAGTTCTGACGGCGGCGTAACGTTGGCCGATGCGTACCGCGCAAGCAGCAGGTCGAGCTGGCGCAACGAGGCATCGAGCTGCCGCCGCCGGTCCGCGAGCTGCGCTTCTGCGTTCGAAAGGTTGAGCAGCGCCAGGCGGACATCCAGCGCCGGTCGCACACCCGCTTCAAACCGCCGCCGCACCAGTTCCACCGACTCGCGGAAACTCGCGACGGTTGCCTCCGAAAGCAGCACCTGCTGCTGCGCCTCCGCGATTGCGAACCAGGCCTTCGCCGTCTGGCCCGCAAGCGACAGTTGCGCACCGCGCAGATCGGCGCCGGCCCGCTGCAGGTCGGCGAGCGCCGCCTGTTCAGAAGTGCGGAGCCGGCCCCAGAGATCAACTTCCCACGTCGTGTCGAACGAGATCCCCTGGTTCGTGAAGACCGTGCTCAGCACGCGGCCTTCGCTCCCCGGAATCGGGAAACCGATGAAATTCTGCTTCCTGCGGCTACCGCTGTATGACGCCTGCAGTGTCGGGTGGAGCGCACCGGCCGCCGTGCGGGCATCCGCCGCCGCTACCTCGAGTCGCGCCGCCGTCGCCTGCAGATCGAAGTTGCGCGCGAGCGCGGTCTCGACCGCCATCGAGAGGCCGTCATCGCCGAATGCGGTCCACCAGTCGGGCGCCACCTGCCCGGCGGGGACTTCAGCCGCCGTCCAGGCGTCCGGGAGTGCGACGGCGATGTCCGGCCGTTCAACCGGAGGCAGGGCGGCGGCACATCCCCCCGCGACGATAGCGGCTGCCAGCACGATCAGGATTGAGTTCCTTCCCATCATCACGCTCCCGCTCGGGCGCCGGCGGCCACCGGGATCGGCACCGCAACCGCCGGCCGCGCCGCCGCCATGCCGGCGGCCGTATACCGGACGAGCGACTCGAGCACATCTCGGGGATCGCGTCCCGCGTCCAGCTCCCGTTCGGCGAGCGTCGTCCCCCACGACATCGTGAACGCCATCGATCCGATCATGAAGAGCATCCGCAAGCTCACGTCAGGTTGATCGGGCAGCGCTCGCTGGAGCGCCGACTCGAAACGCTGGAGGACTTCTTCGAACTGCTTCAAGAACGTCGCGCGGAACGTCCCGCTCGTCTCGCCGTGAATCCGCCCCACCAACCGGAGGAACGACGCGTGCTGCGCGTCGCCGCTCCATTCCCGCTGCCGCTCGAAAGGGGGCAGGACGAACGCGCGGACTACCTCCTCGACCGGCGGCGGGCCGCCCGCCGCCCGCGCATCCACCGCGTCGAGCAGTGCGAGGCGCTCGCGGTTTATGGGCCCGAGCCGCCGCGCGAGCACGGCGGTCAGCAGCGCTTCCTTGCAGCCGAAGTGGTAGTTGACCGAGGCGACGTTGACGCCTGCTTCGGCCGTGATGTCCCGGAGCGATGTGGCGGGAAAGCCCCGCTCGCCGAACAGCCGCTCCGCCGCGTCCAGAATCCGATCCTTGGTGTCAGTCGCCATGATTAAACAGTTGTTTTAATCATACGTTGGAATCGCAGGGAAGTTCAATCGGGTGATTGGGTCAACACGCTGTCCGGGCGTCGAGCGGGAAGGCGTTACGCGGCTCCAGTCAGGTCGCAGACGCCCCAGATCGCACGTGCCATTCCATGCAACCTGTTGTAAAATATGGCGGTTATGAAAAAAATGGCGTTGGGCGAGAAATCATCGTCCTGGGGCTTGGCATCGACCTGAACTGGTGATACACTCGGCCCTTCGGGAGAACTTTCTCCCACTTGTTAACGGCGCGACGGGCGCGCCACTTAGGAGGTCGTCTCATGGGAGACGCGGTTCATACGCACGCAACTGAAGGCGAGTGCCAGGCCCAGCAGCCCGGTGTCTCGCGGCGGGGCTTCATCAAGGGCGTGATCGCGACCGGCGCCAGTGTGTCGGCGTCCAACTATGTCCTTCGCAACAACGGTGTCGCCTTCGCACAGGCGCCGGGTGCCGTCGAGCGGCTCGTGACGTTGAGCGTCAACGGGCAGCAGCGGCGCGTCGACGTCATGCCGCAGGAGACGCTGGCGATGACGCTGCGTTACAAGCTGGGGCTCACCGGCACCAAGATCGGTTGCGATCGCGCCGAGTGCGGTGCCTGCACCGTTCTGGTCGACGGTGTCCCGCAGTACTCCTGCTCGACGCTGACCCACCAGGTGCGCGGTCGCGAGGTCCTGACGATTGAGGGACTCGAGAGCGCCGACGGGACGCTGCACCCGGTGCAGCAGGCGGTGGTCGACCTGCAGGGTTTCCAGTGTGCGTTCTGCATGTCGGGCTTCCTGATGAACATGGTCGCGCTCACCGAGGAGAACCCGAACGCCACTCGTGGCGAGGCGGCTCACCACCTGGCCGGCAACATGTGCCGGTGCATCGACTACAACAAGATCCTCAACGTCGCAGAGAAGGCGTGCGAGTACACGCGTAACGGAGTGAGGAGCTGACGATGGCTGACTTCAAGCTGATCGGCAAGAACTACACAACGCCCGACATGCTCGCCAAGGTGACGGGGCGGGCGAAGTACGCGGAGGATTTCCGCGCCGAGGGAATGGTCTTCGCGAAGCTGCTCCTCAGCCCGATGCCGCATGCGCGCGTCCGGCGGATGGATACCAGCGCCGCGCTGGCGATCCCCGGGGTCGAGGGCATTCTGACGGCGGACGAGCTGGAGCCGGCGGAGGCGCCGCAGGAGGTGGGGCTCACCAACGAGCCGCTCTACGAGGGAGAGCCGATTCTCGCCGTCGCGGCGATCGACGAAGAGACCGCGGCCGAGGCGATCGAGGCGATCGACATCGACTTCGAGCCACTGCCGTTCGTTCTCGATCCGCTCGAGAGTCTCCGCCCGGGCGGGCCGAACGCGCGTCTCGACGGCAACACGATGGTCGGTCGCGACCTGTCGACCATCAAGTGGGACAACATCGACTGGAACGAGGTCGATCGCGGCATCCTGCCGACGGACGGCGAGGTGACTGACGAGTGGCAGGTGGGCGACGTCGAAGCGGGCTTCGCCGCGTCCGACCTGGTGCTCGACGAGACGGTCCACGCCGCTTCGCTGTCGCACCAGCCGCTCGAGACCCGGACGGCGATGGCCTACTGGCAGAACGGCAAGTGCTACATGCACTGCTCGACCCAGAGCACGGCCCGGACCGAGGGTGGCATGGCTCGCTGGATCGGCGTCGATCCGACGGATCTGGTGCTCATCGCCGAGTACTGCGGCGGCGGCTTCGGCAGCAAGATCGCCGCCTCGATCCAGTCGCGGATTCCGGCGCTGCTCTCGCGCAAGATCGGCAAGCCGGTCATGATGCGCGTGACGCGGCAGGAGGAGAACTTCTTCGGCCGTGCGCGGCCCGGCATTCAGTGCCGTGCCAAGTTCGGTTTCCGGAGCGATGGACGGGTCATTGCCATGGACCTGACCCTCGTGCAGGACGGCGGCCCCTACGGCCGGTCCGGCGACTACATGTCGTGCGCCGACCAGGCGTCGCTCATGTATATGCCTGAGCACGTTCGGGTCCGCGGCATCACCGTCTACACCAACACGCCGCCGCGCGGGGCGCAGCGGGCGCCGGGCGGTGTACAGGCGGTGGCGATGTTCGCGCCGGTCGTTGACAAGGCGGCCCGGCAGCTCGGGGTGGATCGTCTCGACATCATCGAGATGAACGCGCCGGAGGGCCAGGCGCTGTTCGGCCGGCCGCGGCAGGGGCAGCAGAGCAACGTCTCGGGTGCCTTCCCGAAGGAGGCTATCCAGAAGGCGCGCACCGAGTTCGACTGGGCGGGGATGATGGCCCGCAGCGGCCAGCGCAACGGCACGAAGGTGACTGGCGTTGGGGCAGCCATCAGTTCCTACTCGGCCGGAACTTCGGGTGTGGACGGCCTGCTGGTTATCCGCCCGGACGGCAAGGTGGAGATTCACACCGGCGTCGGCAACCTCGGCACCGAGTCGTTCTCCGACACGTCGCGTGCGGCGATGGAAGCGCTCGACACGCCGTGGGAAGAGGCCGAAGTGGTCTGGGGTGACACCAGTAAGCATCTCCCCTGGAGTGCCATTCAGGGTGGCAGCCAGACGACCCACGGACACACCCGGTCGAACTGGGCCGTCGGCCTTGAGGCGAAGATGCGTCTCCAGGAGATCGCGGCAGACCGGTTCGGCGGCTCGGCCGACGGCTTCGAGGTGTCGGACGGCCGGGTCTACCGGCGTGGTAACCGGGGGCAGGGGATGACCTTTGCCCAGGCGGCCGAGCGCGCGATCGAGATGGCTGGCGTCTATGACGGTTCGGTGCTGCCGGAGGACCTCAACGAGATGACCACGCGGTCGGCCACCGCGCTGCAGGGGCGCGGTCTGGTAGTTGCCGCCAAGGACAACTTCGAGACCGGCGGTCGGAACATTTCCTTCTGCATCGGCTTCGCTGAAGTGGAAGTGGATGTCGAGACCGGGACTGTGGAGATGAAGGACTACAAGGTGGCTACCGACGCAGGGACCGTCTTGCATCCGCAGAACTTCGGTGGCCAGGTCCACGGTGGTGGCATCCAGGGCTTCGGCGTGGCCCTTGGACAGAAGTGGGTCATGGACCCGCGGTGGGGGCTGCACGTCGCGAAGCGGTTCTATTCGAACCGTCCGCCGACGATTCTCGATGCTCCGCACGATCAGCAGTTGGAGTGGCTCAACGCCGACGAACCGGATCCGTTCAGCCCGATCGGGGCGAAGGGAATCGGCGAGGCGCCGGTCGGAGCCGGCGCGGGTGCGGTGCTCAACGCCATTACGGATGCCTTGGGCGGCGAGGTCGATTTCAATCGGTCGCCGATCATGCGTGACATGATTCTGACGAAGCTCAATCCTGAGCTGACCGAGGCCCACAACAAGCTGACGACGCACGTGTAGCGCCGCACTGGAACATCTGGAGAGGGAGAAAATCCAATGGCCGTGATTCGCGACAAGATGCCGGCATTCCAGCTCTTCCAGCCTGCCAGCACGGAAGAGGCGCTGGGAGTGCTCGATCAGTATGGAGCCGACGCCTGGGTGCTCGCTGGTGGGCTTGACACCTGGGATTGGCTTAAGGACCGCGTCAAGAAGCCGGCGGCGGTGGTTGACCTCGGTGCGGTGGAATCGCTCCGGGAGATCCGCTCCACCGGTGACGGACTGGAGATCGGGGCGATGGCCACGCTGCGCGAGGTCATCCGGCACCCCGAGGTGGCGAGCCAGTACAGCATGCTGGCCGACTCGGCGTCGCAGGCCGCATCGCCCCAGATTCAGAATCAGGGAACGATCGGCGGCAACGTCGGGCAGGACACCCGTTGCTGGTATTACCGCGACGGGTGGAGCTGCTATCGGGCCGGTGGCAATATCTGTTACGCCGACACGCCGACCGCGATGAACCGCGAGCATGCGATTCTGGGTGCGAGCCGGTGCGTCGCCGTCAATCCGTCGGACACCGCCCCGGTGCTGGTGGCGCTCGACGCCGAGATGGTGGTGCGCAATAGCGGCGGCGAGCGGGTGATTCCGGCGCAGGACTTCTTCATTGGTCCGGCCGTCGACATCATGCGCATGACGGCGCTGCAGCCGGGTGACATCCTGACGTCCATCCGGATCCCTTCCACCTGGGCGGGTGCGAACTTCTACTTCGAGAAGGCGCGCGACCGGGCGGTCTGGGACTTCCCGCTGGCGAACGTCGCCTCGGCGGTGCGGATCAGTAACGGAACCATCGAGGACATCCGTATCGTCGCCAATGGCGTCGCTCCGTATCCGGTGCGCTTCATTGCGGCCGAGAACGCGGTGCGTGGCCAGCAGGTCAGTGATGCGACCGCGATGCGCGCGGGCGACGTTGCCATCAATGGCGTCCGTCCGCTGGCGCACAATGGCTACAAGGTGACACTGCTGCGGAACCTGGTGGCTCGGTCCGTTCGGGGCGTCGAGGCGTAGATGCAGCTGTTTCAGTGGGGGACGAATCCTTGGGGCCAGGAGATCCTGATCAGGGTCTCCTGGGACCTGCTCTATCTCTCGTTCTGGTTCGGCGTCGCGTTCTGCGTTTTCCATCTCGCTTACGCGGCGGTCTGGCTGCCCAAGCTCGCGCGTGCGAAGGGCGGCCAGGAGGGCGGCGGCGGTGCCGCTGCCACGGTGCCGGCGCAGATCGAACGGCATACGCTCTCGGCCAGGCTCTTCCACTGGATCATGGCGGCCTCGATGCTGGTACTGCTGGTGACCGGGTTCTTCCCGATCGTCGGCATCCAGTTCCCGTGGGTCACCATCCACTGGATGGCTGGCGTCGTGCTGACGCTCTCGATCCTCTACCACATCATCCACGCCACCTTCTTTCTTGACTTCTGGTCGATCTGGCTGCTGCCCGCTGACATGCAGGAGGCGGTGGCGCGCATGAAGCGGCAGTTGGGTCAGGATGCGGGGCCGGTGCCGAAGCACGGCAAGTACCCGCTTGATCACAAGCTGTACCACACGGCCGTCATGCTGGCTGGCTTCGCGGTGATCGCTACCGGTCTCGTCATGATGTTCCGGACCGAGAACCTGCTGGTGTCGCACAACGCGTACCTGTTGGCGGAAGAGACGTGGGGTCTGATGTACGTGCTTCACGGCCTGGGCTCGGTGCTGTTCGTGATGCTGACGATCACCCACATCTACTTTGCGGTCCGACCTGACAAGCTTTGGCTGACGAAGGCGATGATCTTCGGCTCAGTCGGTCGTGACGAGTACCTCTCTCACCACGATCCGGAACGTTGGGTCGTGTCGCAGGACTCCCCGAAGAGTTGAGCGCCGTCACGCTCAAGGCGCTCGTAGACGTCGTCGAGGAAAGCTACGAGTTCTGCCTCGCGTACGCTGCGCGCGGAGTCACTCCGCAGATGGCGAAGTCCGGCGATACGCAGGCACGCCTGCAGCTTCAGAAGTTGGTTGAGGCGCTGCCGCAGTTGGGCGACGCGTTCCTGGAGCTGGCGAAGGAGCAGGATGAGGCGCGCCGGGAGGACTACCGGCCGTTCATCAAGGTGTTACGGCGCGACGCAAAAGCGGGACTGGCGGCGGTTAGGCTGGTATTGGCGCAGCCCGCCATCACGTCGCAGATGGTCGACAATCTTAACGGCATGATCCACCTGCGGGCACTGCTGACCGATGTCTTCCTGGTGGACGAGATGCTCCGCCCCGACGCGCCGCAGGCACCGCACGTCCAGGCGGAGCCGGCACCCGGTGTGCCTGCTGACGTTCCGCCGCCACCCGATCGGTCCACAGAGCCGCAGCAGTAGTAGCGGCCAGCCATCCCGGTGCGCCGGCCTCCACGCCGGTCCACGTGTCGGGGGCGCATCACTAGTTTCCGCGCCGAGTGACGTTCGGCGCATCAGCGACAGATGGACCTGACGGGGAAGGCGGCACTTCTGACCGGCGGTCGGCGCATGGGTGTGGCCGTCGCGTCGCGCCTCGCTTCAGCGGGCGCCGACGTGGCTCTCGCCTACCGCCATTCCCGCGATGAAGCGGACCGGGGCGCCGCGGCGGTGCGGGCGGCGGGCCGCTCCGGGATTGCTCTTCAGGCCGACCTTGCCGTTCCGTCTGCTGCCGTTGCGCTCGTGGGCGAGGCTGCGGCCAGCTTTGGCCGGCTCGATATCGTCGTCCATCTCGCCTCCACGTACCGCCACACGCCGTTCGACGAGCTGACCGAGGCCGACTGGACAGCTGCGCTCGAGATCGACCTCCTCGCCGCCTTCCGCCTTGCGCATGCCGCGGTGCCGCATCTGCGTGCGGCGGGTGGGGGGCGTATCGTGAACATCTCGGACTGGACGGCGGCAAGTGGTCGTCCCCGGTACGCTGGCTATCTTCCGTACTACGTGGCCAAGCGCGCGGTTATCGCCCTGACCGAGGCACTCGCCCTTGAACTCGCCCCGGACCAGATCCTGGTGAACGCGGTTGCGCCCGGCCCAATCCTCCCGCCGGAGGAGAGCGACGCGGAGGAGATATCCGCGGTGGAATTGGCCACGCCGTTGGGTCACTGGGGAGGCGCCGACGCCTTGGCTAGCGCGGTGGTCGACCTCGTCCGCACCGACTTCGTCACCGGTGAGACGCTTCGCGTCGACGGCGGCCGACATGTCAAATAGGCGTCTACAAAAGGGTTGCGCCCTGAGGGGCGCTGTGTTGGTTTACGACTCTAGTGGTCCGTCACGTCATAATCTTCGGATATACGGACTTGAGTTTACAGCGCGCATCGTCGACCTTCATCTGCCAGTCCACGCCGCGTTGCCTGCCATTGACGTCGGTGGACCACGCCGACACTTCGTCGTGGAGCGTCTTGAGTTCGCCGATGCGACGCCGGCGAAGGCATTGGCGCGTCATCGAGCTCAGTTCGTTCTCCGCGATGTTCAGCCAACTCCCGTGTTTCGGCGTGTGGCAGAACTCGATGCGACGAACCAGTTGCCGTGCCCGGGTCGGCTCGAACACTTCGTAGAAGGCGCCCTTCGTGTGCGTGTTGAGGTTGTCGCTCACCAAGGTGATCTTCTCGCATTCGGCGTAGCGTCCTTCCAGCAGGCCGGCGACCTCCAGCGCCCAGTCCACCTTCGTGCGCCGGGCCCGGGCCGTCGCCTGCCGCCAACCCGCCAGCGGTTCGCTGAACAGGAAGACCGAGGCCGTGCCGGCCCGTTCGTACTCGTAGTCGACACGCCGGGGACGCTTCTTCGTGGCCGCCATCGGCGGGCGGGTTTCCTTGACCAACTGCACCGGCTGCTCGTCCATGCACACGACGGGACAATCCGGATCGTAGGGTTTCTGATACAGATCCAAGACCTGTTCCATGTTCGCCACGAACTCGGCATCGGCCTGCGGCGGGATCACCCAGTACTCGATTTTCCGCTGCGTCATGCCGTTTTTTTCAGCGTCCGCCGGATGGTTTCGTGGCTGATCGACTCGACGACCCCCAACTCGACGACCCGGCGCGCCAACAGGCGCAACGACCAGTTCGCGTAGCCCTTCGGGGGCGGCCCCAGACGCAGGGCGATGACCTGGGACTCCTGTTCGCCGTCGAGCAGCTTCTCGACCGGGGGTGATTCGCGTCGTTTTCGCTCCAGCGCCTGTTCGAAGCCTTTCAGCACGCACCGTTGGCGAATGTTCTCGACCGTCTTGGTGCGGCACGAAAAGGCCTCGGCGACCCGCTGGTCGGTCCACGCCGGCCCGTCCGCATCGGCCTTCAAGAGAATCTGCGCGCGGCGCACTTTCTCGCTGCTCCCGTTGAGCTTGCGGACCGTCTGTTGACAGACCTCGCGTTCCTGGGCTGTGAGTCGAACGATGTACCTCTTTTGCGGCATGGAAACTCTCTCGGTTCGAGACGAGCTCCCCAATAGTCCTAATGTTTATTGATGGCACAGCACTAGTTAGTTATTACTAACTGTGTACCGCGCGCGACGCGCGCCGGCTGGCAGCCTGAATAGCCAGCAGACCGATGCAGGGGATGGCGAAAATGCTGAAGATGTGTGCGGCTTTGGTGACAGTGCTGACGCTCGTGCCGGGTATGGCGTCGGCACTGTCGTTCGAGGCGGACGTGACGCCCCTAGCAGCCCGTGGTGGAACTCCGTGTTACACCGAGAGCGGTGAGGCGCTCGCCTGACAAGGCGCGACGAGGGAGGATATTGGCCATATCCGACCGAGGAGCAACGCCGTTCAGGCGGGATGCATCACCGCTCGAATGTAGCGGGGGTTTCACCACGGGCTGCTAGTCAAGGGATCCTGCATGGCGTGTCACGGCGCCCGCACGGTGACGTCCCTCAACTTCGAGCGACTCGGGTTCGATCTCGCAGACCGTGAGACTTTCCGCAAGTGGGAGCGGATCTTCGAGCGGATAGAGGCGGGAGAGATGCCACCGCGTGGCGCTCCGCGCCCCGACCCGGCGGTTGCGGACACCGCGCTCGGCGCGTTGCAGAGCGCGCTGGTCGATGCCAGTCTCGACGCTCGCGGTCCCCAGCGCACGACGCTTCGCCGGCTGACGCGGCTCGAGTACGCCTACACGGTGCAGGACCTGCTGCAGATCGACGAAGACGCTGCCCGCAGCCTGGGGGAGATGCCGCATACCTCCACCTGATTAGCACGGGCAAGTTCCTGGGCGCCGGTGTCGTCAAGCAGCTCGATGACGCGTACGTCACGTTCTACGACACCGTGTCCACCTACACGTTGCACAGCGTCAGCGAGGGCTACCAGGTGCCGTATCCGGGCCGGTACCGCGTCGCCCTGGATGCGTATCTATACCAGGCGAGCACGCCGGTCACGCTCACCGTCTACCGGGGCAAGATGGCGGGCATCGTGGCATCGATGGACGACCTGATCGGCGTTTTCGATCTGATCGACGAAGCGGGACGAACCGTCACAATCGAGACGTTCATGCGCCCGGGCGAGTTGACCGCCCCGTCGGTGGCGGAGCTCGATGCGCCGATCGATGCCCCTCGTGCCAACCACTTCGCGCCGGATCAGAACGTCGACAACTGGATGGGCGAAGGGATTGCCCTCAAGTCCCTCACGATCGAGGGACCGCTTTTTGATGTCTGGCCGCCGGAGAGCACAAGGCAACTCCTGACTGGCGTCGAATTCGAGGACACGGGGGAGATACGGCTGACGAAGGAGCCGTACGAGCACGTCGTCGACATCGTCGCGCGCTTCGCGCCGCTCGCCTTCCGCCGGCCACTGGTCGAGGACGAGCTGGAAGCCTACGCTAGCCTGGCCAAGCCGCTCCTCGACGACGGGCAGCCGTTCATCGAGGCGATCCGGGCGCCTCTCCGCGCCGTCCTGAGCGCGCCGCCTTTTCTCTTTCACGCGGGCGAACCGGGAGATCTGGACGACTTCGCGCTGGCGACGCGGCTGTCGTACTTCCTCTGGCGGAGCATGCCGGACCCGGATCTGTTCGATCTGGCGCGCGCCGGCCGCCTGAACGATCCGGCCGTGCTGACAGCACAGGTCGACCGGATGTTGGACGACCCGCGGAACGAGCGCTTCGTTAGCGACTACGCCGGCCAGGCGCTGCGCCTCTACGAGATGCGGCAGACCAGCCCGGACTCGGGTCTGTATCCGGAGTACGACGATCGGTTGGGGCAGGCGATGCGCCAGGAGACCGAGCTTTTCCCGACGGAACTGATCGCCGAGGACCTCAGCGTCGATCATCTGATCGATGCCGACTTCACCTTCGTGAACCGCCGCCTCGCCGAACATTACGGTCTCGAAGGTGTGGTCGGGCAGCAGATGCGCAAGGTGGAGTTGCCGGCGGACAGTCCGCGCGGCGGCATTCTCACGCAGGCGAGCATTCACAAGATCACGGCGAACGGCACCACGACATCGCCCGTCCCGCGCGGTAATTTCGTGTTGGCGAACCTGCTGGGAACGCCCGCGCCGCCACCGTCTGCCGATGTCGGCTCACTCGAGCCGGACACGCGCGGGACCACGACCATCCGCGAGCAGTTGACGGCGCATCGCGCCAACCCGGTCTGCGCGAGTTGCCACCCGTCGATCGATCCGCCCGGCTTCGCCCTCGAGTCGTTTGATCCGATTGGCGGGTTCCGAAGTAACTACCGGGCCTCCGGCGGCTCGCAGCAGTTCGGCGACTTCACCGTCCCGTTGCCGTTCAAGGAAGGCCTCCCGGTCGATACGACCGGTGTGACGCCACTGGGTGACCGTTTCGACGGAATCATGGAGTACAAGCAGCTCCTGCTCGACCATGAACTCCAGAAAGTCGCCCGGCACCTCGCATCGCAGCTGCTGGTCTTTTCGACCGGCGCCGAGATCACATTCGCGGACCGGGCAACGGTGGAGCAGATCGTCACCGGGCTCCGCGATCGCGGATATCCGATTCGCAGCATGATTCACGAGGTTGTCGGGAGCGACCTCTTCAGGAGGCAGTAGCCATGTCGTTGACCCGGCCGCTTGACCGTCGCACATTCCTTCGCGCTTCGGGCGTCGCGCTTGCCCTCCCGTTGCTCGAGTCGATGACGCCGGCCCTGGCGCGCGTCTCGGTTACCGCGCCGCGGCGGATGCTGAACATCTGCAACACGCTCGGCCTGTATTCGTCGTCGTGGTTCCCGACGACGGCGGGCGCCGGTTACGAGACGACCGAATACCTGTCTCTCATCGATCAGCATCGGGAGCACTACACGCTCTTCACGGGCTATTCCCATGAAGAACAGTCGGGCCGGCAGCCGCACAACTCGGAGATCACGTGGCTCACGTCGGCGCGGCGCCCGGGACTCGACCGGTTCCGCAACAGCATCTCGATCGATCAGGTGGCCGCCAACCACCTCGGCTACGTGACCCGGTTCCCGTCCGTCGTGCTCGGGACGGCGAGACCGCAGAGCCAGTCGTACACCAGCAGTGGCGCGATGGTGCCGGCCGAGTCCAGCCCGGCCAATCTGTTCAAGCAGCTCTTCCTGCAGGGAACGCCGGAGGAAGTCGAGCGAGCGATGCGCAGCCTGAGTGCGGGCGCCAGTATCCTCGACCGGCTCAAGTCGCAAACCACGGCGCTCCGCGGGCGCGTCAGCTCGGCGGACCACCGGACCCTGGACGCTTACTTCGACGCCGTGCGCACCGCCGAACACGAACTGGGTGAGGTGCAGGCATGGCAGCAGCGGGCGAAGCCGGTGGTCGCGCTCGAGCTTCCGGAAGACCTGCCGAACCCGGCTGACCTGGTTGGGCGGGTCAAGCTGATGTTCCGGCTGATTCCGCTCATTCTCGAAACCGACTCGTCGCGCGTGATCAGCCTGATGCTCCATGATCACGGCGTGGTCCTGAATGTGCCGGGCGTCACCATAGATCAGCATGGCCTCTCGCACCACGGGCAGGACGAGTCCAAGATCGCTCAGCTCAAGAGGATCGAGACCGAGCTCGTGACGGCGTTCGGCGAATTGCTGACCGACCTCCGGGGACGCGCCGACGCCGACGGCGGCAGCCTGCTCGACTCGACGATGGTTCTCTTCGGGAGTAACCTGGGCAACGCCAATGCGCATGCGGCGAGCGATCTGCCGATCCTGCTGGCGGGAGGCGGCTTCCACCACGGCGAGCATATCGTCCACGAGGGAGAGGAGAACGCCCCCCTCTCCAACCTGTTCGTCACCATGCTCCAGAACATGGGCGTGGAGACCGACGCGTTCGGGCAGAGCAGCAGCGCCCTGGTCGTGACGTGGGGCGCTCCTGACCTGGGGGGCGTCTGGGATTTCCGCACCATCACGCCGCTCGAGCGTCCCGAGGCGCTCGGCGATCAGGAATTCCTGAGCGAGGAGGAGGTTGCGGCCCGGGAGCAGGCGGCGGCCGAGCGGGATCGGACGATGAACGAGAAGCCGGCCGAGCGGACCGAGGCGGGTGGCGAAATAGGAGCCTACAACTGGTTCTGGCTCGACTTCGGCACGCAGGTGGTCGAGAGTGGGCGCACTTCACTCATCGTCGATCCCCCCAACGGCCGGCACCCGCCGATGACCCCCGAGGCGCTCGAGGCGGCGCGCAACGCGCCGGTCTGGGGACAGGAGCCGCCGCCCGACACCTACCTCGACCGGAACGACTTCGACCGGTGCATCGGCACGATGGCCCTCCCCATCTATCCAACCGCGTACAACAACAACGTGCAGATCTTCCAGACGCCCGACCACGTGGCGATGTACGTCGAGATGATGGGGTCCATCCGGATCATCCCCCTGGACGATCGGCCCGCGACCAGCGTTCGGCAAGCACTGGGCGATTCGCGCGGCCGCTGGGAGGGCGATACGCTGGTGGTCGAGACGACCAACTTCAGCCGGCGGCTGACGCTGATTGGCGCCAGCCCGAACGCGCGAAGCCTGGTGGAGCGCTTCCGGCCCGTCAGCCCCGGCATCCTGGAGTACACGTTCACGATCGACGACCCGACGGTCTGGACCGCCCTCTGGACTGCCGTGCAGACCCTGCGGACGCTCGACGGGCAGGTGTTCGAGTACGCTTGCCACGAGGGTAACTATGCGATGCCCAACATCCTCGGCGGCGCCCGCAAGGCCGAAGCCGAGGCGGCGGCGGGTGGCGCTGGCCGCTGAGTGTTGGAATCAACGCCGGACACCAGGAGAAATCTGATGCGCAAATTGTTCGCCGCTATCCTCGTTCTGATGCTGTTCGGCGGTCCCGGCGTGGCTACTGCGCAACCGATCGATGCCGGCCGCGGCGCCATGCCGGTCACCGTTCCCGCCAGTTATACGGGGGACACGCCGCTTCCGTTGATCGTGCTGCTGCACACCTACGGCCGGACCGGTGCTGTCCAGGACGAGTACATGGGCCTGAGCGCGCTGGCCGATGACTACGGCTTCATCATGGTGGCGCCTGACGGCACGCCGTCGCCCGCAAACAACAACCCACTCTTCTGGGAAGCGTCGATCGCCTGCTGCAACTGGACGAGGACTCCGCTCGACGACACCGGTTATCTCTCCGGCCTGATCGACAAGTTGAAGGCGGAGTACCGGATCGATCCGACGCGCGTGTACGTGATGGGACACTCGAACGGCGCCTTCATGGCGCACCGCCTGGCGCACGACCATTCGGATCTGATCGCCGCGGTCGTCAGCATCGCCGGAGCGGACCAGACGCTCGAACGCCCCGTGCCCCCGCACCCCGTGCACGTGCTGCAGATTCATGGCGACGCCGACACCGCCATCGCCTACGGCGGAGGCGAAATCCAGGGCAAGGCCTATCCGGGCGCGCGCGAGTCGGTCGAGAACTGGGCGGGGCGTAACGGCTGCGCTGGCGCCGGCCACGACGTCGCGATGCTTGACCTCGACCGCTCGATCGCCGGGATGGAGTCGACCGTGACCCGCTGGACCAACGGCTGCAAGCCGGGCGGATCGGTCGAACTCTGGACGATCGCCGGCGGCGCCCACATTCCCGAGTTGTCGCCGCACTTCACGGAACTGGCCGTGGAGTGGCTGCTGTCCCACCCGAGACCGTAGCGAGACGTTCGGGAAGTCCCCCGTTCGCCGGTCGGCGACAGGGCTCGGCCGGCTTACTCCGGCCGGAGATGCTCGAGAACGAAAGCGAGCATCTGTTCGCGGCGGTGACGTTCGAGGTCGGGCCCGCCCAGGCGGTGGCGCGACTTCGGGTAGATCATCATCTCGAACGGCTTGTTTGCCTGTTGCAGTGCGTGAGCGAACTGCAACGTGTTCTGCATATGGACGTTCTCGTCCATAGAGCCGTGAACCAGCAGCAGGGCTCCACTCAGGTTGTCGGCCTTGAAACGGGGTGAGCTGCGCTCGTAGCCCTTCGGGTTGTGCTGTGGCATCCGCATGTAGCGCTCGGTATAAACGCTGTCGTAATCGCGCCAGTCGGTCACCGAGCCGCCGGCGATTCCCATCGCCCAGCGGTCGCTGTGGGTGAGCGCGTAGCTCACCATGAAGCCGCCGTAGCTCCATCCCTCGATGCCGACACGGTCGGGGTCGACGAAGCCCTGTGCGGTCAGCCAGTCGAGACCGTCTTCCTGATCCTGCAGTTCCAGCTCGCCGAAGCGCTGATAGACCGGCCACGTGGAGACCGCCCCCTTGCCGCTGGCGGTCTGGTTGTCGAGCACCCAGACGACGATGCCGCGCTGGGCGAGGAGTTGCCACCAGAGCGTCTCGCGGCTCCAGGCATTCCGGACCCGCTGGATGTGGGGGCCGCCGTAGATGTGCTGGTAGACCGGGTAGCGCCGTGACGGGTCGAAGTCGGGGGGCTTGATGAGCAACCCTTCCATCACGAAGCCGTCGCGGTTCTCCACCGGCACGAACTCCGGTTCCGAGAGGGCATAGTCCTGGAGCGCGTCCGATTCGCGTGCCGCCACGACGCGGAGTTCCGCGCCGTCGTCCGCCGCGTGGAGGCGCACCTGCGGCGGAGTCTTGATGTCGCTCCAACTGTCGAGGTAGCCGGTCAAACCGGGGCTGAACAGGGCGCTATGCGTGCCGGGCGCCTCCGACAGGCGGCGCTGGCCGGTCCCGTCGAGTCCGACCCGGTAGACGTCGAGACCGATGGGGCTTCGCTCGGTGGCGGAGAAGTAGACGATGCCGGCAGCTTCGTCGATGCCGTGGAGCGCGCGCACTTCCCACTCGCCCTCGGTCACGGTGTGCAGCACGGTGCCGTCGCGATCCAGATGGTAGAGGTGCGCCCAGCCGGTTCGTTCGCTCCGCCAGAGGAACGTGCCGTCATCGAGCCAGGTGGGGGACCCGGTGACGTTCACCCAAGTCTCCGAACTTTCGCGCAGCAGACGTTCTACGGAGCCGTCCAGCGGATGCGCCAGGTCGAGATCGAGCCAGGTCTGCTCCCGGTCCTGCACCTCGAAGACGACCCGGCTGCCGTCCGGCGTCCAGCCGACGTCGACGACTAGCGGGTCGTCCGTCGCATAGCGCGTCAGGTCGGCCCAGGTGGTCCCACCTCCCGCCGCCCGGACGATGCCGAGCCGGACGGCCGGATTGACGTTGCCTGCTTTCGGGTAATCCCACTCCTCGACCTCCGGGCTGTAAGGGATGTGGTCGAGCACGTTGAAGACCGGCACTTCACGGTCGTCGAGTTGCAGGTAGGCAAGCCGCGACGAGTCGGGGCTCCACCAGTAGCCCCGGAAGTTGCCGCGGCCGTAGATTTCTTCCTGGTATACCCAGTCGAGCTGGCCGTTGCGGACGCGGCCGCCGCCATCCGTCGTGAGCGGAATCTCCTGCTGTCCCTCGACGTCGACGACGATCAGGTCGCCGTCGCGGATGAAGGCGACGAGCTGCCCGTCCGGGCTGAACGACACTTCGGTCTCCGCTTCCGGCGTCCGCGTCAGGCGGCGCGCGTCGGACGTCCCGAGGCGGTAGTAGTAGAGGTCGTCCGCGAACGCGAATACGAGCCCCGTGCGGGCGGCGTTCATCACATGGTTGGCGCGGCGCGCGATGTCCCGCCCATCGTCGTCGGTCAGGCCAGGCAGGGCGGCGACCGCCGCCTGGAACGTCGTCCCGTCGTACAACGGTTCGCGTGCCCCGGTCAGCGCATTGACGCGGGCGAGCGGGCTGCTGCTGCTGCCGGGTCCCGCCCGTTCGACGTAGTGATCGTCGTCCAGCCACGCGCCCCGTGTCGCGCTGCCCCCGACGTCGATCCGATCGACTGGGTCGTACAGGTCGGCGACCGTCAGCGTGCCTTGCTGGGCGGCGGCGGGCGCGATCCAGGCCACGAGGAGGACGGTGGCGGCGGAGGCGACCATGGTAGCGGTCGGTCCGCCCGGTACGGTGGCTATCAGGCGTCTCATGGTGCTGGCCTTTCCAGCCCGTACGGGCCGGTATAATCGCGGAACAGCCGATTCTACAACGGCCGGTCGGAGGCCCCATCCATCACCAGCGCCGGAGATTGGGTCCGGGGGCACCGATTGCGGCCGGAGGAGTGCGATGATGCGCGACCGTTCATTTACTTTGCCGAGCCTCGCCGTCCTGCTGGTGGCCGCACTGACGCTTGCCTGCGCTGCACCGGCGGACGAACCGGACGCGCCTACCGCGACCACCGCCGACGAAACGCCCGATCGCCCGTATCTACTGGAGCGGATCGATGATGCGGCGGTCGCGCAGATCTACGCGGACGGCTTCGAATCGCTCGAACTGCGCGAGAAGGCGCTCATCTGGCACCTGTCGAACGCCGCCTTGGCCGGGCGCGACATCTTCTACGATCAGCGTTACGCCCACAACCTCGAGATGCGCGAGGTGCTGGAGGAGATCCTGACGCATGCCGACGGGGTCGACCTTGCGACGCTCGAGCAGATCCACCGTTACACGAAGCTCTTCTGGATCAACACCGGGCCGTTCAACAACCTGACGGCGCGGAAGTTCGTGCTGGACACGACGCCGGAGGCGTTCGCGGAGGCGGCGCACGCCGCAGCGGCCGCCGGCGCCGAGTTTCCGACACGGGAGGGCGAGACCCTCGACGCTCTGCTGGCGCGGCTCGAGCCGGTTTTCTTCGACCCGGAGGTGGATGCGATCCTGACCAACAAGACGCCGCGGGATGGCCAGGACATGCTGCTGTCGAGTGCCAACAACCTGTACGCAGGCGTTTCGATGGCGGACCTGGAGGGGTTCGACGAGCAGTACCCGCTGAACTCGCGTCTCGTGAAGGAGAACGGACGCCTGGTGGAGGAGGTGTACCGGATCGACGGTGATGGCCGCTATGCCGATGAGTTGCGCGAGGTCGTGCGTCACCTCGAGGCCGCGATCCCGTTTGCGACAGAGCCGATGGCCGCCGCGATCGAGGCGCTCGCGACCTGGTACCGGACCGGTGAACCGGCGGACCGGAAGGCCTACGACATCGCCTGGGTGGCGGATCGGGACTCGCCGGTCGACACGATCAACGGTTTCACCGAGGTGTACATGGACGCGCGGGGCGCCAAGGGATCGTGGGAAGCCCTCGTCTTCTATGTCAACCAGGAGCGCACCGAGACCATCCGGACCCTGGCCGAGCACGCACAGTGGTTCGAGGACCACATGCCGTGGGATCCGCAGTACCGCAAGGACGGCGTCCGCGGCATCACGGCGAACGCGATCGACGTGGTGGTCGAAATCGGCGACGCCGGACCGGTGACGCCGATCGGGATCAACCTGCCGAACGACCAGACGGTGCGGGAGGGATACGGCAGCAAGTCGGTCTCGCTATCGAATGTCATCGAGGCGTACGACGGATCGGCGCCCGCTGCCTACCGCGCCGAGTTCACCTGGGACGACGCGGAGACCGCGCGGGCGGAACAGTGGGGCGGCCTCGCGGGCGACATGACGACGAACATGCACGAGGTGATCGGCCATGCGTCGGGGCAGCTTTCGGAGGAGCTTGGCGGGAACGCGCAGCCGTTCCTGAGGGAGCAGTACTCGGCGCTCGAAGAGGCGCGCGCCGATCTGGTCGCGCTCTACTTCATCGCGGATCCGAAGCAGGTCGAGATCGGGATCTTCGACGCGGCCGATCAGGCCGACATCGTGTTGGCGGAGTATGAAGCCTACGCGCGCAACGCGATCCTGCAGCTCCGGCGCGTCCGCGAGGGAGACCAGCTCGAGCAGGACCACATGCGCAACCGGCAGATGGTGGTGCACTGGCTGATCGATAACACCGACGCCATCGAGGTACGGCAGCGCGACGGCAAGACCTACCATGTCGTGACCGACGCGGAAGCGTTCCGCGCCGGCGTGGCCGAGTTGCTGGCGGAAGTGCAGCGGATCAAGTCGGAAGGTGACTACGACGCGGCGAAGAACCTGTTCGAGACGTACGGCATCCGGTTCGATCCGGCCCTGCGCGATGAGGTGCTCGAGCGCGTCGCGCGGGTCAGCCTGCCGTCCTACACCGGCTTCGTCATGCCGAAGCTGGAAGCGGTCACCGCGGCGGACGGCACGATCACCGACGTCCTGATCTCATATCCCCAGGACTTCACCCAGCAGATGCTGGAGTACTCGGGCAAGCGCTGAGTCTGCGCGCCGGGTGTGGTGCGCCGGCACTCCTGTGCGCCGGCAACTCCTGCCGGCTCGGTCGCGCGAACGCGCTGCCGGTAGAGCAGCGCGTGGTGGAGTCCCTGCCTACCGCAACCAGCCGGGCGGCACGCCGGCGCGGCGCGCTTCCTCCCGAATCTGTGCGATGGTGCGCTCCGCTGCCTCCAACTCCACGCGCGCCGTCTCGAGTGCTTCGAGCGCATCGTTCCGCTGCCGCTCGACCGCCCGCTGCCGTGCCGGGTCATCGATCGCCGTGAACTGGGCCCAGAGACCGTCCGCCCGGTTCTGCAGCGCGTCGGCCATCAACGCCGCCCGCGCCCGGGACGCGTCAGCCTCTGCGATGCGGCTGCGCCAGTAGGCCTCGTCGCGGGGCGCATCGGCGTTGGCAGCCGCTTCCGCCGTGTCGCCACCGGAAGTGTCCTCCGCCTCCGGCCCGGCGTTCCCCGCCTCCGGATCCGCGCGTTCCGCGGCGCTGCGGGGAGCCGCCGCCACCGTCAGACCGCCACTCTCCCGCAGGTCGGCGTTCGTATAGACGCGCGCCCGTGCCTCCTCCGGAATCGCATCGCGGCGCGCCATCTCCTGCCGCGCAAGCTCCGCGAGCGACGGTTCCCGATCGCGGTCGGCTTCCTGCGCCGCCGCGACGGACGTTATGAGGACCAGTGCCAGTGTGAGAAGGGAGCGGCTGGAGCGAAACAGGGGATACGTCATGGTGGTCTCTTCAGTGTAAATCGGGTGAGTGCCACCGTCGATGGGGTGCGCTGGATCGGATGGGCAGGAACTGCGCCGGATGAACATCGGGATTGTCTGTTATGGGTCGGTCGGCGGGAGCGGGATCGTCGCGACCGCACTGGCCAAGGCGCTGGCTCGCCGGGGTCGGCTACTGACGCGGCGATATACTGCACGGAGCATGCTCACAATGTGCCTCGTTGCGACCCGCTTCGGATCGGCCGCGTTCCTCCTGTCTGTCCTGTCCGCCTTGGCGGTCCCGGCTGCCGCGCAGCCTTTGGCCAGTCCCGCCGGTCAGGCCGAGCTGGGCGTAGCGCTCCGGCAGATCAACACCACCGGCACCTTTCTGATGGTGACGGCCCACCCGGACGACGAAAGCAATGCGCTGCTGGCGAGCCTCTCAAAAGGGGAAGGCCACCGGACGGTGCTCCTGACGGCGACGCGGGGCGATGGCGGCCAGAACGAGATCGGCCCCGAGCTGTTCGACGCGCTGGCGGTGCTCCGCACCGAGGAGCTTGCCGCCGCGCACCGGCTCGACGGGGCGGAGCAGTATTTCACGCGCGCGGTCGACTTCGGCTACTCGTTCAGCGTCGAGGAGACGTTCGAGCGTTGGGGCCGCGAGGAGATCCTCGGCGATATCGTTCGGATGATCCGGACCGTCCGTCCCGATGTCATTTCCGCGCTGAGCCCGGAGGGACGGGGCGGCGGCCAACATCATCAGTCATCCGCGATCCTGGCCCACGAGGCGTACCACGCTGCGGCCGACGCTGGGAGGTTCCCGGAGCAGATCACCGAAGGGTTGCGTCCCTGGCAGGCGGTGAAGTTCTACTTCCGCTCCGGCTTCCCGTTCGGCATGGGGTTTGGGCGGCCCGGGTTCTCCCGCCAGCGCGAGCCCGACCCCGCGCTGACCACCGTGGACTTTGGGAGTTACGACTCGCTGCTGGGGACCACCTGGGTCGAATTGGGCAGCCGCGCCCGGAGCATGCACAAGTGCCAGGGGATGTCGCAGTTGATCGCGCTTCCGGCGGGCGCAGCGGGCGGACGTTACCGTCTGGCCGAGACGACAGTGCCGGGACAGACCGGCGGTGCCGGCGATTCGTCACTCTTCGACGGCATAGACACCTCCGTCGATGGGCTGGCGCAGTTCGCTGGCGCGACACCGCCCGCTGCATTGCGAGACGATCTGACGGCACTAGCCGCCAGCGCGCGCGATGCACTGCAGAACTTCGAGGCGGCGGGAATCGCCGGCGCGCGTGCGCCGGTCATCGACGGTCTGCTGCGGGTCCGCCTGATGCGGGCCGCCCTCGAGAGTGGCATCTACGGCGTGTCGGACGATGCGCGGGCCGAAATCGATGTTCGCCTCGCGACGAAGGAGCGGCAGTTCGAGCGTGCGGCGCTACTTTCCCACGCGGTCCGTCTGGAGGTGCTGGCGGACGACGGCGTGGTCGTCCCGGGGCAGCCGGTCGGCCTCCGGGTAGTGGCCGCGAACCGTGGTGACGATGCCGTGGCGGTGGAACGTGTCCGGCTCGATGGCTTCGACGGCGTGACGGGAGCCGATGCATGCGCCGAGGCCCTCGCCGCGGGCGGGGTCCATGCATGCGAGGTCGAAGCCAGAATTCCCGGGAATGCCCGCATGACCAACATCCACTGGACGCACGTCGAAGGCGCGGCCCGGTACGCACTGGACCCGGACGTGCCGTTCGGCCTGCCGTTCCGGCCAACCCCGTTCCGCGCGACGGTCGACGTGATGCTCGGAGCCGCCCGGCTCTCGGTCGAGCGCCCCGTCGAGCACCGCTACGGCGACGATCTTTTTACTGGCGAGAAGCGGATGGCGCTGCATGTCGTTCCGCGCGTTGCCGTCGCGATGACGCCGTCGATCACGGTCGTGCCGGCCGCCGCGACCGGTGAGGCCGGGGCGCGCGAGGTGCGTGTCACCGCTACGCACACTGGCCCCATTCCGCCTGGCGAGACGGTGACCGGCGAGGTTCGTCTCGACCTGCCGGACGGATGGCTCGCCGAACCGCCTTCGGCGGCGGTCGCCTTCTCGCGTGAAGATGAATCGCGTACCGTCCGGTTCCGGGTGGCGACCGGCGGCGCGCCGGCGGACGAGTACGCGATACAGGCCAGAGTCGATCTGGCCGGCGGGGCATATGACCAGGGTTACCAGGTGATCGAGTATCCCCACACCGCGCGGCGGCATATCGGCCGCGCGGCCGCCGGGACGGTGCAGGTGCTCGACATCGCGGTGGCGCCCGATCTGCTCGTCGGCTACATCGAAGGCGTAGGTGATGCCGTGCCGCCGGCGATCGAGCAACTGGGTGCACGCGTCGAGTTCATCGGCGCGGACGAGTTGGCATGGGGAGATCTGGCGCGTTTCGACGTGATCGTCACCGGCGTCCGGGCGTACGAGCGACGCTCGGATCTGCGGGCGAACAACGATCGGTTGCTGGAGTACGTCGATGCAGGCGGCACGGCCATCGTCCAATACAACAAGTTCGAGTTCAATCAGGCGCAGTACGGCCCGTGGCCGGCCGAGGTGGGACGCGGACGGGTCACCGACGAACAGGCGCCGATCCGGATCCTGGCGAACGACCACCCGGTATTCGCCTGGCCGAACCGAGTAGGTGTGGCGACGTGGGATAACTGGGTGCAGGAGCGCGGGCTCTATTTCCTGGCCGATCGGGACGACCGCTACGCCGACCTGGTGGAACTCGAGGACACGTTCGACTACAACCAGGGTGTGAAGCGAGGCGCCCTCGTCGAAGCCCAGCCCGGACAGGGCCGCTGGATCTACGTCGGCCTCGGTCTCTGGCGTCAGCTTCCGGCAGGTACACCAGGCGCCTACACGCTGCTCGCGAATCTGCTCAGTCTTGGCCGCGCGGCCGCGCGGTGAGCCTCAGCCTCGCGGGGTTTCACCACGGGCTCCTACGGCCTGCCCAGCAGGTACACCTCACCGGTCGGCGCTTCGACCCCTTCCTCGGGTTCCAGCGTCACCGCCATCGGCACGAGCGGGGTCCCACCCGTGCCATCCTGTATCGGCGGCGCGACCGAGGCGGCGATACGGCCGGCATCGTCGACGGTCAGCATCCCGCCGCTGATCGGCGCATCGTTTGCCACGAACCAGAGCTGATAACTTCGTCCTGGTGGCGGCGGCGGCAGGCCGGCGGCAGAAAAAAGGGTTCCGGCGGTATCGCTCGTGATCCAGCGGGCCGAGGCGTCCGGTGCGGCGGGTTGTCCCTCAAGGTGCAGCGTCTCCATATTGGGCGCGTTCAGGATCGCCATCTGTGCGCGTACGGTCTCCGTCTGCTCGCGCGCCGCGATGCTATCTTCCTGCGATAGCATCGCCTCCTGGTTCGCGGCGTCGAGGTTCTCCTGCAGCGCCACCGTATAGGCCATCTGCTGCATCCATTGCCAACCGGCCCCGCCAGCTGCGCCGAGGCTTGCCAGCGTAACCAGCCACAGCGCCCAGCGTCCGGCGCGACGCGTCCCGGAGGAGGGTGCCCCCGACTCCGCTCCAACGCTCGTATCGATCGTCAGGTCGTCGATCACCGTCTGCCGGCGTCCGTGCTCTGCGCCGGGTGCATCTTCCGCAGCTTGCGCGTCCCCGGCGGGTTCATCACCTGTCACTGTGGCGGGGGCTGTCGACGCTGCGACGGCAACGGCCGCCTCTGCGTCGCCACGCGCGTCGCCGTTCGTCTGCGCGTCGACAGGCACCGGTACCTCACCGGTAATCCCTTGGAGTACGCGCTCCCGCATCGCCGCCGGCGCTTCGCGCCGTGGCGCCGTGGCGGCTAGCCGGTGCGTCGCCGGCAGCAGCGATGTCACCTCCTGAACGGACGACGCGCACATCTCGATGTGCTCTTCGAACTTCTCCCGGTCGCGCGGGTTCAGTGCACCGAGCGCGTAGAGGCTCGCGAGGTCGTGGGCGTGCCGTCGGTGATGCTTGCGCGGACTCATGGCTTGTTCTCCGCGATCGCTGCTTGAAGTGCCTTTAGCCCGGACCGGATACGCTTCTGCACAGTTTCTTCCGGCAGTTCGAGTTGCCGGGCGACCTGCGCCAGCGTCAGGCCGTCGAAGTACGCCAGCTCAATCGAGAGGCGTGAAAGGAGTGGCAGGCGGGCGAGGGCCTCGCGGAGCCGCGCGGCGTCCGCCGAGTGACCCGCGTCGTCGTTCAGGCCGAGCGCCGGGTGGGGCAGGTGGACGGTCGCCGCGCCGTCGGGGGCGTCTGCCTCGGGGGTGCCGAATCTGCCGCCCGCGCGCCCCCGCGCGATCGCCAGCTCGCGAGTCAGTCCGAGCAGCCACCGCTCTACGGAGGCGTCGTCGCCCGCCTGCCGTTTCGCGTCGGACCAGACCTGCGCGAACACCTCCCCCACGACCGCTTCTGCGTCCGACGGTTCGCCGGCGATCCGGATCGCGAGAGAATAGATGGCGTCGATGTGGTCGTCATAGAGCGTGGTGAGCGCTGCAGTGTCCTGTTGGGCGATCCGGTCCATCAGGGTCCGGTCCGCATCTCCGGTAGTTCCGGCAGCCTCCGCGGACATCGCGTCCCGCCCCGGTCCGCTCTGCGCATCGGTTGGCGGTGTGGACTGTGGTTCGCCGTGCAGTCCGAGTTCCGTTGGCATCACTAGCGAGATTGTAATCCCCACGCATAGCGCCTGCTTGCTGTCGGGGATGGACACGCCGCTTGTGGAGGGATACGCTGGGGCGGTTTACGGGTGCGCGTCTATCGACCGGCGCGCCGCTGGAGGAGGGTGGCAACGATGGCGAGCAGTAGCAGCCGGCGGGCGTTCCTGACGGGGGGATCGGCCGCGTTACTCGCGACAGCATTCACCCGGACGGGAGCCTGGGCGTCGGGGGCCGGTTCGGCCGGGCAGACACTGAGCGAGCGGGTTCGCGGTGTCCGCGCCATGACGTTCGATGTCTTCGGCACAGTGGTCGACTGGCGGACCAGCATCACCCGGGAGGGAGAGGCGGTCGGCCGAAAGAAGGGCATTCAGGCAGACTGGGCTGCGTTCGCCGACGACTGGCGCGGCGGTTACGGTCCCGCGATGGGCCGGGTGCGGCGCGGCGAGCTGGGCTGGACCAGGATCGACGATCTCCACCGGATGATCCTGGACGAACTGGTGCCCAAGTACGGACTGGAAAGCCTGACCGAGGCGGAACTGGACGACCTGAATCGTGCATGGCATCGTCTTACGCCCTGGCCGGACACGATCGAGGGACTGACCCGCCTGCGCGAGCGGTACGTCCTTGCGTCGCTTTCGAACGGGAACGTCGCGCTGCTCGTGAACATGGCGAAGAACGCCGGCATCCCGTGGGACGCGGTGCTCTCGGCGGAGCTGGCGCGCCACTACAAGCCCGATCCGCAGGCGTACCTCACCGCGGCCGATCTGCTGGGTCTGGAGCCGGAGCAGGTGATGATGGTTGCCGCGCACAAGGGTGACCTGCGCGCCGCCGCTGCGCTCGGGTTCCGGACCGGCTATGTTCCGCGCCCCACGGAGTACGGGCCGAACGACGATCGCGACCTGACCCCGGATCCCGACTTCGACGTCGTCGGCACCGACTTCAACGATATGGCGAGCCAGCTCGGGCTCTGAACCGGAGGCGCACGTAGTCGGCTACCCAACCGCGGTCCGGCGTCTTGAGCACCGGCTCGAGCCGTTCACGCATTTCACGCAGCAGTTCCGGACGGTCTTGGCTCGGCACTCCGGCCAGATAGGGTTGGGCAAAGGTCTCCAGCCAGTCGGTCACGTCGGAGGGGAGCGGCGTCGGCCGCGGAAACAGACGAATCGAGTCGACTTCGAAGCGGTTGGCCCCGAGCCGCTCGCGGTACTCCTCCGCCGTCGGGAAATACCACGGATTCAGTCGTTCGGCGTCGATGCCGCGGCGTCCGAGTACCTCGCCGAAGGCAGCGCGGATCGACGCAACGCACCCAGAGCCGCCAAACTCGGCCACCAGTCGGCCGCCCGGCACCAGCGCCCGGTGGATTGCCGCGAGCACCGCATCCGGATCCCGTATCCAATGCAGCACCGCGTTGCTGAATACGGCGTCAAACTCGCCGTCGAATCCGAGCGCGGTGCCGTCTGCGATGCGCGCGTCGAGCCCACGCTCCCGCGCCGCCCGCACCTGTTCGGGGCTGGCGTCTATGGCCACGACGCGGCAGCCAGCGTCAACCAGCTTCTCGGTCAGCGCGCCGTCGCCGCAACCCAGGTCGAGGATGCGCTCGCCCGGCTGCGGGTCGAGCAATTCGACCACCGGTGCGCCGAGGTCCGACACGAACCGCGCGTGCGCGTCGTATCGATCCGGGTCCCACACCTGCATCGGGCTGTCTCGCAACGGTCTACCGGCTGTCGCCTGGCCGATCGATCCACTCGCGGAGTTCATCCAGCAGCTCCGCCAGCGCCGTACGCTCGCTCCGCAGCCATGCCCGCGCCTCGCTCGGCGTCTGCCGCAGCGTGAAGAAGATCCGCACCGCGCGAATCACTTTCGACTCCCGTTCTATGGCCTGGATACCGCCCAGCGCGAGCCCGACCATCCCCAGCGCGGCTAGCAGCCCGGCGATCGTGCCCATCCACGCACCCGTCAAGCTCGCCATCAGGCCGATCCAGACGAGATAGATCAGGCCGCCACCCATCACCATCCAGGTCGGTCGAAGTTGCGGGTCAGGCGCCAGCCGTGCCAACCAGCCGGTAGACCAGTACGGCACGGCGAACAGCACCAGCGTCGCTATCGCCAGCGATCCGAGCGGAAGCGCCAGCAAGGCTTCGCGCATGGCGAACCACACGGCGGCGGAGAAGGGAATCTCGCGGTCGAGATCGCGATCCTGCAGGCCGAACCGGCGAAGGCTCGCATCGTACTCGTTCACACGGTGGATGACGTCGGCCAGCTTCTCCGGGTTGTGTTCGCGCAGCGTCGTCATGCCGGCGGCGATCAGGCGCCGGCGCTCCACACGCTCGCGCGGATCGGATGGCGCGCCGCGCGCCGCGGCGTAGAGCCGGTCCGCCCGCTCGACGAGGCGCAGTTCCTGGCGCGGTTCCGCCTCCACCATCAATCGCCGGAGCGCCGCTTCGAGGCGTCCAGTCAGCTCTCGCACCGCGGCGGCCGAATTGGTCTCGTGCAGCGCGGCCAGATCGTTGCCATCGAACCGCCGGCCGAAGACCGCTTGCACGCGTGACCGGAAGCGCGAGAACCGCTCGAAATTCAATCCGACCGGAACGATAGTCACCGGCGTACCGCGGCGCGCGCTCTCGAGCGCCATCCGGGCGGCGCCGGTCCGGAGCGGTTCGAGATGGCCGCTGGCGTGGCTGATCCCCTCCGGAAACAGGCAGATCGCCTCGTCGCGAGAGAGCGACGTCATGACTGCCGCGAACATCTCGATGTTGCGCGACGTGTCGACTCCGGGATCGATGCGGCGATAGACCGGGATCGCGCCGGAGCGCCGGATCAGGAGACTGAGGGGATGGCCTGCAAACAGGGTCGACTTCGCGAGGAACCGGACCCGACGGCCCGCGGTTGCCTGGATAAGCGCCGGATCGAGCAGCGAGTTCGGATGGTTGGCGACCAGGAGGAGTGGTCCGTCCGGGAGCGCATGGCCGGTCCGCTCGACGCGGTAGAAGATATGCACGGCCAGGGCGCCGAGGCCCCAGACCCAGCGGCTGGGGGCCGTGAGCGGGGCGTTCGGGGCAGGTTCACTGTCGGCGGCTGGCGCGCTCATGGTGACGATCCCGAACGCTTACGTCGTCTGCGGCCGCTCCGGTGTCGTGTTGGGCGGCGCCGGCGGCGTGATGTCGATCCGCCCGGTATAGATCGCCATCCCGACCACCGCGTCGATCCCCTCGGCGTCGAGCTGATCGATCTCCGCCTGCGTCGTAATGCCGCCCGCCGCCGTCAGGCGGCGCGACGTCGCGCGCCGGACCGCGAGAATGGCCTTCATGTCGGTTCCCTGCATCAGTCCTTCGCGGTCGACATGCGTATAGAGGAACTCACCGCAGTAGGGCTCCAGCGCGCGCGCCGCCTCCGCCGCCGTGAGTGGCGTCGCTTCGGTCCAGCCCTTGATGACGACGCGGCCTCGCTTGCTGTCGACAGCGGCGATCACCC
Organism: Vicinamibacterales bacterium; assembly: GCA_965246995.1. GTDB lineage: Bacteria > Acidobacteriota > Vicinamibacteria > Vicinamibacterales > UBA8438 > VXRJ01. The sequence continues at coordinate 4,189,854 of OZ252008.1, read as the reverse complement.
GTTCCGGCCCGACCGAGGCGGCGAGCGATTCGGCGAACGCGGTGTCCACCTGGCCGTCGCGGAAGAGGGACGAGCCGACGATCACGGCTTCCGCCCCCGACTCGAGCAGGTCGCGCGCCCGGTCGACGGTGCGGACGCCGCCACCCACGCGGCAGCACAACCGTGGAGCGATGCGGCGGACGATCGCGTCGTTCGTCCCGGAGCCCATCGCCGCGTCGAGGTCGATTACCTGCACCCGCGGAAAGTCGCGGAACTTCTCGACCCATCCGTCAATATCGTCCGAGGCGAGCGCTGGCCGCTCCCCCTGCACGAGCTGTACCACCTGCCCGCCCTTCAGATCGATCGACGGAATCAGCATCGCGTCTTCACAGCCGAACCGGCACGCCGCACGCATGCAGATGGGCCTTGAGATCCGTCACCGCATGCTCGGCGTAGTGGAAGATGGACGCCGCCAGTGCTGCGTCGGCGCTCCCTTCCGTGAATACGTCGACGAAGTGATCGAACGTCCCGGCGCCGCCCGATGCGATCACCGGGATCGGCACCGCTTCCGAGACCGCGGCCGTCAGCTCGCAGTCGAACCCCGATTTCGTCCCGTCACGGTCGATCGACGTCAGGAGGATCTCACCCGCGCCCCGGCTGGCCGCCTCCCGCGCCCACTCCACGGCGTCGCGGTCGGTCGCCTGCTGGCCACTCCGGACATAGATCCGGAACCCGTCGCCTTCGCGCTTCGCGTCGATGGCGACGATCACCGCCTGGCTTCCGTACCGCCGGGCAAGTGTCGTGAGCAGTTCAGGTTGCGCGATGGCGGCGGTATTGAGGCTGACCTTGTCGGCGCCGGCCTCGATGGCCGCTTCGGCATGGGCCTCGTTCCGGATGCCGCCGCCGACACAGAGCGGGAGAAAGATCTCCTGCGCCACCTCATGGATTGTCTGGGCAAGTGCCTTCCGCTTCTCGATAGTCGCGGTCACATCGAGGATCACCACCTCGTCGATCCCCTCGACGTTGTAGCGCCGGGCGAGCTCGGCGGGCGCGCCGGCGCTCCGCAGCCCCTCGAAGTTGATGCCCTTGACGACCTGTCCGTCACGGACGTCGAGGCAGGCGATGATCCGCTTCGACAGCATCGGCTGGTTACCTGTCTCCGTTCGCCGCCATCCGGTCGAGGACGTTGCGGAAAAGGCGCAACCCGACATCCCCCGACTTCTCCGGATGGAACTGCATCCCTACGAGCCGGTCGCGCTCGACGAGGCTGGCGAACTCGACGCCGTAGGTGGTGGACGCGACGCAGTCGTCCGTCACCGGCGCGGCGTAGGAATGGGTGAAGTAGACCTGATCTCCCTCGGCGATGCCATCGAGCACCCACGAGTCGCGCCTCCGGTGCAGGCTGTTCCAGCCGACGTGCGGCACCTTCAGGCGGCCGCTGGCGCCGTTCGCCTGAGCGGCGCTGGTTCCGGCTGCAGTGTTTTCCTCCGCTGCCGGCTCGATCAGCCGGCAGCGTCCCGCCATCGATCCGAAGCCCGCCAGCCCCGGCGCCTCTTCGCTTCCTTCGAACAGCCACTGCAGGCCGAGACAGATGCCGAGCAGCACGCCACCGCGATCGACCACGTCCGCGATTGCGCGTTGCCACGCCCCGTCGAGGTCGGAGGTGGCGTCGAAGTTGCCGACGCCCGGCACAATGACACCCCGCACCGGTTCGAGCGCGGCGGGCGATGCCGGCGTGTCGTAGCCCGCGCCCAAGTGCGTCAGCGCTTTCCGCACCGACGTCAGATTGCCCGCCCCGTAGTCGATCAGCGCGATGTGGTTCATAGCAGTTCCTTCGTGCTCGGCAGCATCCGGCCCAACTGCCTGTCGCGCGAGCAGGCGACGCGCAGCGCGCGCGCGAACGCCTTGAACACCGCTTCCACGCGGTGGTGGCTCGACCGCCCGTAGAGCACCTTGACGTGCACATTGGCGCGTGCCCCCTGCGCGAATCCGTCGAAGAAGTCGTCGATCAGCTCTGCCTGGAGATCGCCGACGCGCCGGACGCGCAGCTTGAGATCTGTCACCGCATGTACCCGTCCGCTCAGATCGACCGCGGCGACGCCGAGCGTCTCGTCCATCGGCATGACGAAATAGCCCGCCCGGTTGATGCCGCGCTTCGATCCGAGGGCCGACGCCACCGCCTCGCCCAGCACGATGCCAATATCCTCCACCGTGTGATGCTGATCGACGTCGAGGTCGCCGGTCGCGTCAATCGTCAGGTCGAAGGCCCCGTGCCGCGCGAAGAGCTCCAGCATGTGATCGAAGAAACGGATACCGGTCCGGATACGGTAGCGTCCCCGGCCGTCGAGGGTGAGACGGAGGTTGATCTGCGTCTCGGTCGTTTCCCGGTTGATCGTCGCCGTGCGGGCACCGCGCGGGACGCGGGTCGGGGCCGTGCTTCCCGTTACGGTTCCTGTGGTTCCGGTGCGCGTCGTCCCGGTCGGGGGCATTGTCAGTCCGTCACCTTTCGTGCCGGCTGGGCGCGACGCACGGCGCGCGCGCCCGGATCGGGCAGTACGCGACGGGCCACGGAAGCCGCGTGGGCCCGGAGCCCCTCGGCGTTGGCGAGGGAGATGACGGCGGGAGCGATTCGGCGCAGGCCGGTCCGCGTCAGCCGTTGCACGCTGTTCACGCGCACGAAGTCGGCCGCACTCAAGCCGCCACGGACCCGAGCCGCGCCTCCCGTCGGCAATACGTGATTCGATCCGGTCGCGTAGTCGCCCGCCGCCTGCGCGCCGAACGGGCCGGCAAAAACCGTCCCGGCGTGCGTGACGCGTCGCGCGTCCGCCGCCGTGTCGGTGACGGCGTGCTCCGGCGCGATCCGGTTCGCGAGATCTATCGCGTCGTCCAGTGTCGGCGTCACCACCGCCACGCCGTGCCCGGCGATAGAGGCCTCGGCGGCGGGATGCTCGCGCAATTGCTCCCGGACCGTAGCGGCGACACTGCGCGCGAGGGCCCGGCTGGGCGTCAGCAGGATGGCGCGGGCGTCCGGATCGTGTTCCGCCTGGGCCACGAGGTCGGCCGCAATCCAATCCGGGTTGCCGTCGGACGAGACGACCACGATTTCGGTCGGTCCGGCGTAGAAGTCAATGGGGCAATCGGGCGCGACGAGCGCCTTGGCGGCAGCGACGTAGGCGTTTCCCGGCCCGACGATCTTGTCGACGCGCGGTACGCTCGCCGTGCCGTAGGCGAGCGCGGCGATGGCCTGCGCGCCGCCGATCCGGAAGAGCCTGTCCACTTTGGCGTCGACCGCCGCCGCGAGTACCGCCGGTGCCGGGTTGGGGCATACCGCGATCACCTCGCGGACGCCTGCCGCCCGGGCCGGGATGGCCGTCATCAGGAGCGAGGAGGGAAGCGGATGGCGTCCCCCCGGCACGTAGCAGCCGACCCGGTCAAGCGGCGTCACGCGCTGTTCGATCACGACACCGGGTGCCGCTTCGATCCGCCACCCCTTTGGCACCTGCTTTGCTGCCACGCGCCGTATCCGGCGCGCCGCCTCGGCGATCGCCGCGCGGACGGCCCGCGGTGTCGCATCGACGCCGGCGCTCAGTTCGTTCGCCGGTACCTCGATCGGGCCCTGCAGGCGGTCGAGGGTGCGGGCGTAGTGGCGCAATGCGCGATCGCCGCGCGTCCGCACGTCGGTAACGATGTCGCTGACGCGCTGAGCGACCTGGCTGTCGGCAGCCTCCGCCGCGCCCCGGTCGATGATGGCCTGCACGGCGCGCCGATTCGACAAGCTGATGATCTTCACGCGTCGATCCTCGTGGCCGCGATCCTCACAACACGATCTTGTTGAGCGGGAACTCGACGATCCCGTGACCACCCGCCGCGCTCAGTTGCGGGATCAGCTCTCGCACCGTCCGCTCCTCGAGGATGGTCGAGACCGCGACCCAGTTCTCATCGCTCAGTGGTGAGACGGTGGGGCGCTGCAGTGCCGGGAGCAACGACAGGATCGTGTCGAGGTTCGGACGCTCGACGTTCAGCATCAGACCGACGCGACCCTGCGCCTCCATCGCCGCCTTCAGCAACATCGCGATGTTCTCGATCTTCGTTCGTTTTCGCTCGTCCGCCATCGTCCGCCGGTTAGCGATCAACTGCGGGTTCGATTCGAGCACGGTGTCGATGATCCGGAGGTGGTTCGCGCGCAGCGTCGATCCGGTTTCGGTCGCTTCGACGATCGCGTCAGCCAGATCGGGCGGCTTCACTTCGGTTGCGCCCCACGAGAACTCGACGCTGACGTTGACGCCGAGGCGTGCGAAGTACGCCTCCGTGACGCGTACCAACTCCGTCGATATGTGTCCGCCTTCGAGGTCTTGCGGCTTCTCGTACTTCGAGTCTTCCGGCACCGCCAGCACCCAGCGCACTGTCCGGAAGCTCTGTTTGGAGTAGATCAGGTCGGTGACCCGAACGATGTTGTCGCGCTCTCCGCTCGCCGTCTCGTGCTCCGCGATCCAGTCGATGCCGGTCAACCCGGCGTCGACCGCCTCGGCGGCGACGTAACGGGCCATCTCCTGCGCCCGGATCAGCGTGCAGGCGATCTCCGGATCATCGATGCTGGGGAAGTAGGAGCGCTCGCTGACGTAGATGTTGAAACCCGCGCGCGCGAAGAGCTGCACGGTGGAGTCCTGCAGCGATCCCTTGGGAATACCGAGGCGCAACGTCATGACGCGCCTCCCGCCGGCCCGATGTCGTCCCCTTTCTCCGCGTTGGCCCGCAGCTCCTTGAAGAAGCAGGTCCTTTCTCCCGTGTGGCAGACGTTGCCCTCCCCCTGGCGTTCCACGCGAACGAGCAGCGTGTCGTCGTCGCAATCGGCCAGGATGCGCCGCACCTTGAGTCGGTTTCCGGAGGTCTCTCCCTTCATCCAGAGGGTGTTGCGGGTCCGGCTGAAGAACGTGGCGAAGCCCGACGCCTGCGTCCGATCGAGCGCCTCGGCATTCATGAAGCCGACCATCAATACCTCGTTGCTGGCGTCGTCCTGTATGACGGCTGGCACCAATCCGCCCATCTTGTCGAAGTCAATCTGCATCGTTGTCGTTCTCCTCGTCCGATTCCTCTCCGCTTTGCCTCGCGTTCGTGCACAAAAAAAGCCTCGCCGCATCTCTTCGGCGAGGCCATCGTGTCGAGCGCGAACGTCTGTATGCTGATCAGCCTACGCGCACTGCCACGGGCCCGCCGCCCGGATGGGCGTGGTGATGGTGACCACCGTGACGACCCCGCGCACCACTCGCAACCGCTCGCATTGCGCGCGTATGGTATCCGAGCCCCGCCACCTGGTCAAATCGGCGAGAGGGGCGCTGCCCCTGGAGCCCCGCCGTCCTGCCGGCGCCCACCGCACCCTCGGTGTGCGGCTACGGCAACCGCTAGCCACGGCATCTATAATCCGAACAGGCTGATGCATCGCAGGTCGAATGCGGCTCGGGTTTCGCCCGTAACCGCCTGTCTCGTGCTGTCAATCGCGCTTGCCGGCTGTCTGCTGGGGTCTGTGGCCCCCGCCCGCGCGCAGGACCGGAGCGCGGTGGTGGCGGCGCGCGCCGCGCTCGACGAGTACATCCGCGCCTGGAACGAGGAAGACAACGACGCGATTGCCGCCGTCACGAACTTCCCGCGGATCAGCATCGGCCTCAACGGCCAGGTCGTCGTCCGGGAGAACCCCGAGGAGATCGTCGTCGACTTCGGCCTGCTCCGCGCCGCCGAGGGCTGGGATCACACGACGCTTGATCTGATCGACGCCACCCAGACTTCTCCTGACAAGGTCCACTTCCGCGTCGTTACCAGCCGCCGGCAAGCCAACGGATCCCCGTACCGCACCACCCCCGCCCTCTACATCATCACGAATCGGAACGGTCACTGGGGCCTACAGGTCCAGTCCGTCCTGCCTGCCACCTTCTCCGCGCGCTGAATCCGAGGATGTCGCGCCCTGCTCAGGCGAGGGACGCGCGGCGTGGTGTATGTTAGGTGTATGGCACGCACCAACATCGATATCGATGACGACGCCTGCACGACGGTTATGCGCCGGTTCGGCTTGGCGACCAAGCGGGAAGCCGTCAACTACGCTCTGCGTGCGCTCGCCGTGGAACCGCTCACGCTGGAGGAAGCCCTCGGCATGCAGGGGTCCGGTTGGGAAGGCGATCTACGCGAGATGCGCCGCACCCGAGTGCCGTGATACTTGTCGACACGTCCGCGTGGATAGAGTTTCTGCGCGACACCGGCTCACCTGCAGCCAGTCGCGTACGAGCCTGCCTCATCGCCCAGGATGTCGTCACGTGCGGAGCCGTGTACATGGAAGTGCTGGCTGGCTCCCGGAACGAACGCCACCGGCAGGAACTGCGGCGCCTGCTTGCCCGGGCGGAGATGATCTCGATCGACGTGACCGACTACGAGCAGGCGGCCTCGCTCCACCGGCACTGCCGGCGGGGTGGCGAGACGATTCGTTCACTCATCGACTGTCTGATCGGGGCCGTCGCCATTCGCGCTGGCGTGACCGTCCTGCATCACGAGGCCGACTTCAATGCCCTGGCGCGGCATTCGCGGCTGCGCGTCGATGAGGGTTGAGGGCGGCCTGGTCGCCGCGGTCAGCCGTCGGTGGGCGTCTCCTCACGTCCAATCATCACTTCCGTTGCCTTGATGATGGCGCTCGCGTCGTCGCCCCGCTTCAGGCGGAGCTCGTCGACGGCATCGCGGGTAATAACTGCGGTGAGGGTCTGGTCGCCGATGCGGAGGCGCACCTGGGCGAGGAGGCCTTCACGTCGGACTTCTTCGACAATGCCGCGGAGGCGGTTGCGGCCACTGAGCGCGATCAGGACGCCCCCCGTGCGTGGGGGACGATGGCGGCGGTCCGGTGGAGCGCCGCGGCGAGCGAGAAGCCGGCCCACTTCTTCCTCGGCGATGCGGTGATGGCCACCCTCGGTGCGAACGGAGCGGACCGCTCCCTTGTAGATCCACCGCTTCAGTGTGGAATAGGCGATGCCGAGACGGTCGGCTGACTCGCGGACGGTCAGGAGCGGCATGGCGATAGAAGCCGAATAAATCAGCTTAACCCGTTTGCTAAATCTGCCTGAAATCATACTATATTGTTCGGATGCTGGGGCGAACGGCGGTTCTGGCAGGCGCATTGAGTCTGCTGATGGCGTGTGGCGGGTCGGCCGGCGGCGAGGGTGATGGACCCGAAGTTGGTGATCCGGAACCGATACTGGTTTCCGCGGCTGCGAGCCTGTCAGAGGTAATGGCGGCGATCGCGGAACGATTCGAGTCCGAGACTGGCGTGGAAGTCCAGCTGAACGCTGCCGGTTCGCAGATGCTGGCGTCGCAGATCATCGAGGGCGCGCCGGTCGATCTCTTCGTCAGCGCCGACGCGTTGCAGTTGGAGCGCGCCATGGGGGCCGGACGGATCCACGGCCCAAGCCGCGTCGACCTGCTCTCGAATCAACTTGTCGTCGTCGTCCCGTCTGACCGGCCCGGCACCGTTACCACTCCCGAAGACTTGACCGACGCAGCTATCGAACGCCTCGCCCTGGGCGATCCCGACGCGGTTCCGGCCGGCGTGTACGCGCGCGACTGGCTCCGCGCGGTTGGCATCTGGGACGCGGTTGCCACGAAGGTGGTTCCTGCGAGCAACGTACGGGCCGCGCTCCGCGCGGTCGAATCCGGTGCGGCCGATGCCGGCGTCGTCTACCGAACCGACGTGCTGGCTTCGACCGATGCGACCGTCGTCTTCGCTGTCCCGATCGCGGACGGTCCGGCCATCGTGTACCCGGCCGGAATCGTAACCGACGCGCCGAATCATGCCGGCGCCGAGCGCTTCCTCGACTACCTCCGGACCTCCGCCGCTCGCCGGTTGTTCGAGGATGCGGGATTCGTCGCGCTGCAATGACCGCTGAATTGATCGAGGTGACCGGCTTCACGCTGCTGATGGCGGCGATAGCGACACTCCTGATGCTGCCGCCGGGCATCGCCATCGCGTGGCTGCTCGCACGGCGCGAGTTCTGGGGACGCTCGGTCCTGGAGACGCTCGTGTCACTGCCCCTGGTCGTACCGCCCGTCGCCACCGGCCTCTTGCTGCTGAAGCTGTTTGGCCGGCGCGGACCGATCGGTGCCCTGCTTGAGCCGCTCGGTGTCGAGGTGGTCTTCACCTGGCGCGGCGTCGTCATCGCGATGGGGGTGATGGGACTGCCACTCCTGATCCGCGCGGCGCGCGCCGGATTCGAACAGTCGGATCGCCGCTACGAGGAAGTAGCGGCGACACTCGGCGCGAGGCCCTGGCGCGTCTTCCGCACCATCAGTCTGCCGCTGGCTCGCCGGGCGCTCCTCGCCGGGACGGTGCTCGGCTTCTCCCGCGCCATCGGGGAATTCGGCGCCACCATCATGCTGGCGGGCGCCCTGCCGGGGGCTCGCACGCTGTCGGTCGCCATCTACCGCAACGCCGAGCTGGGACGCGACACGGCGGCGATGGTACTGATCGGCACCGCCGTCGCGATCGGCTTTGTTGCGGTCCACGTCTCGAACCGCCTCGGGGCGGCATCATGATGCAGCCGCGAGCTGCAAACGCTGCTGCCGCGCCGGTCGTGATTGATATCCGCGTCCGGCAGGGTACCTTCACGCTCGATCTGCGACAGACGATCGACGCGCGCACGGTTGCGCTGTTCGGCCCGTCCGGCTCGGGCAAGACGACCACGCTCGCCGCCGTCGCCGGTCTCCGCCGTCCGGACGACGGTCTCATCTGCGTCGGCGACCGAGTGCTGTTCGACCACGCGCGCGGGATCGATATCCCGCCACACGACCGCCGCGTCGGTTACGTCCCGCAGGATCTCGCGCTTTTTCCGCATCTCGACGTTCGCGGGAACGTGATGTACGGCGCGGGCGACGGACATCGCGGTGGCCGCCATGCCACCGACCGCACCGTCGCGCACAAGCCGATCCTCGAGCTGCTCGAAATCGACACCCTCCTCGACCGTCCGGTGGACCGACTCTCGGGTGGTGAACGTCAGCGCGTGGCGTTGGCCCGCGCCCTGATGACCGAGCCGGACCTGTTGCTGTTGGACGAACCGCTCGCGGCGCTAGACGCCAGCCTGCGCGGCAGGATCCTGCCGTACCTCGAGCGGGTGCGTGACGAACTGGCCACGCCCATGCTCTACGTCTCGCATGCGGCCGGGGAGGTGCGACGCGTTGCCGATCAAGTGATCGTGCTCGAGCAGGGTCGCGCGCTCCGCGCCGGCCTCCCGTCCGACGTTCTGCCAGCCGGGTAACAGTGAAGAACCCTTGGAGCAGCAACCATGAGTGGAGTACGCCATCTCGTTTCCGCTCCGCATTGGTGTAGCGTGGGCAGAAGGCGAGGTCTTCCACCATGAAACGCCATGCAAGCCTGGCACCGTTGTCGCGCGACCATCACCATGGACTGGTGCTGGCGGAGCGGTTGATTTTGGGACGGTCGACGAATCCGAACGCTGACTGGCCCACGGAGCGGACCGAACAGGTCGCGCGGCTGATCACATTCTTCGAGAGCGATCTCCGGCCGCACTTCGACGCCGAGGAGGCGTATGTCTTTCCGGCCGCGGCCCGGGAAATGGAGAACGGCGGCCGGGAGACGGCGGCACTCGTCGCGGACCATGACGCAATGCGCGCGATGGTTCGCGGCTTCGAAGCGGATGCCGTCAGCCAACTGGACGATCGCCTTCCCGCGTTCGGGTTCACGCTCCGCGCCCATATCCGCCGCGAGGAACGGGATCTCTTCGAGCGGATGCAGGTGGCGTGCACGCCGGCGACACTCGCCACGATCGGTTCCGCCCTGGCTGCCGCGCCTCTCGGGCGCGGCGCCGCCTGCGCCGTTCCGGTCCCCGCCGAGTAGGCTGTGCGCGGCAAGCGCTCGAGTCACTCCGCGTTCAAGGTAGCTTCGATGCTGGTGACGGCCAGCGTCATGGACGACTCGAAGCTGCTGCCCCGGGGTCTCGTTGAAGCGAACGAACGGATCCTGCTCGAAGCGGGCCGCCTCAGCCCGCGCGGTCTGCGCTTCTTCCGATCGTCCCTGATGGTCTGGTTCACCAGTCGGGTCGATACCCACGGCGCGCAGCGGGGTGTGGCGCTGCGGAAAGCGTTTTGCGACCGCGAAGTGCATGCCGCCATCGAGGGCGGCGCGACCCAGGTGCTGGTGCTGGGCGCCGGCTACGACACACTCTGCTGGCGCCTCGCGGCGGAGTTCCCGGCGGTCCGCTTCATCGAAGTGGACCACCCGGCTACCTCCCCGCCAAAGCAACGCGCGATCGAGGCGATGGGCCGTCCCGACAACATGACAATGGTCTCTGCTGACCTGGGTGCAACGCCGTTGCCGGACGTCCTGGCGAGGGTTGACGCATGGACTGCCGATGATCGGACCATCGTCGTTGCAGAGGGCTTGCTGTATTACCTGACCGGCGCCGACGTGGTCGATCTGTTCCGCGAGGCGGCGGCCTGCACTGGCGGTGGCAGCCGCATCGCATTCAGCTACATGAAGCCAGGCGGCCCCGGCACCGGCGGGTGGGTGACGCTCGGCCTGCGGCTGATGGGAGAGCCGTGGATCTGGTTCATCACGCCGGACGAACTGCCCGCGTTCCTGCGCCCGGTCGGTTGGCAGCTCCGGCCCCTCACCGCCGGCTCCGACATCGCGGGTCTCGATCGGCTCGCCGTAGCGGAGCGTGGCTGACGTGGTCACTGCCCGCAGCGGGAGTATGCTTGCCGGCAGGCACGTTCCACAGGAGGTATTCCGATGCACCGACCATTCATGCCGACGCACCGCTCAACCTGGGGCACCGCAGTCTTCGCGGCGCTCGTTCTCGCAACCGCGTGCGGCGGGGGGACCGAGCCGGCGGAAGAGATGCCGGCCGAGGCCGCAGCGGACGTCACGGTCTTCGAGGGAGCGCGGCTGATCGTCGGGGACGGTAGCGGACCGATCGAGAACGCCACAATTATCGTGGACGGCGACCGGTTCGCGGCAGTGGGTGCAACCGGTGCGGTTGACGTGCCGGACGGGGCGACGCGGATCGATCTCACCGGTCGGACGGTCATCCCGGCGATCCTCGACACGCACGTGCATCTATCGCGGACGCGCGACGAGTTGATCGCCGACCTCGAGCACCGCGCCTACTACGGCGTGGGTGCGGCGATGAGTCTGGGTCAGGACGAGGGAGATGACGTCTATGCCGTCCGTGCGATGGAGGTTCCGGGCGGCGCGCGCTACCGGACCGCCGGCCAGGGGATTGCCCGGCCAGAGCCCGGTCGGACGGAGATCCCGTTCTGGGTCGACACGGAAGAGGAGGCGCGCGCGGCAGTGCGGGAGAACGCCGAGCGCGAGGTGGACATCGTCAAGCTGTGGGTGGACGACCGGAACGGCCAGTACGAGAAGCTGACGCCGGAGCTGTACACCGCGGCGATCGACGAAGCACACCAGCACGGTTTGCGTGTCACTGCACACATCTTCACGCAGGAGGACGCCAAGGGGCTGCTCGAGGCCGGCATCGATGCGTTCGCCCATGGCGTCCGCGACATGGACGTCGACGACGAGTTCGTCGAGATGATCCGCGAGCGGCGCAACGTGGTGCTGGTGCCGAACCTGCCCGCACGGGGGGCGGCGGAGGACCTGTCATGGCTGAGCGGCACCTACCCGCCCGATGTGCTGGCGGAAATGCAGGCAAACTTCGTTGACCGACCAGAGGTGGCGGAGCGCTTCGCCGTACAGGGACGCAACCTGGGAAGGCTGGCGAGCGAGGGCATGACGGTCGCCCTCGGCACCGACGGTAACAACCCCTGGCAGGCACACGTGGAAATGGCCGACATGGTCGCCTCCGGGATGGCGCCGCACGAGGTACTGGTAGCGGCGACCGGAAACGGCGCCGACTTGATGAACCTGCCCGACGCGGGGACCGTGGCGGCGGGCAAGAGCGCCGACTTCGTCGTGCTCGAAGCGAACCCCCTGGACGACATCACGAACACGCGAAGGATCGAATCGGTCTACATGCGTGGCGAGATGATCGACCGTGACGCGCTGAGCCGCAAGTTCCTGGGCGGGGGCGCGAACTGAAGCGTCTCTGCGGCTAGCTGCTAGCGGGACGGATAGCCGCCTATCCACACCGGGCTGGACCAGGCCATGGCGTCGTTCACCTGCACGACGCGGACGTAGTAGTAGTCCCCCTGGCGCGGGTCGTCGTCGTCGGTGTAGCTGAACGACACATCGCGTGGGCCGTTGCGGATCAGCCGGCGCAGCATGATGCGGTCGTCGGGGTACCCCTCGGCCGGCAACCCCCGCGTGATGCCGCTCGTATGCAGCGGCAACCGTAGCTGTTCCGCCTCGATATCGGCCGGCGGGCGGAAGAAGGGTGGGGCCGAGCCCGTCTCGCGCGCGGCATCGAGGTTGATGACGATCGACGCGTCAGGCCGGATATCGGTCAGCGTCAACCGGATCGAGCTCGCGTCCCCGCGCGTATGCGTCGCGAACCCCGCGCCGTTCCCCTCCGGCTCCAGTGCCTGCGTGGTCGGATTGACAAAGTCGGTCGCGGCGACCGCGGCGAGCGCCGCGCCCTCGACGCGCAGGTCGCCCCGCCAGTGCCGCCAGCCGCGCGGTGCGTCGCCTGGATTCAAGGGTGTCGCGTCGGAAGTGAAGGACAGCAGCCATTCCTCTACGTCCGCCGGCCGGCCTCCCCCCGTCTCGATCCCATAGGTCTCGCTCCAGATAGGTTCATCGTTCTTCAACAGCGTGATCGACGCGATCGGCGCCGTGCCGATCACGCGCCCCGATACCGCGCGCGTCTCGGCGTACTCCGCCCGCTGGCCCATCGCGGTGTCGTTCACCGTGACGTCAAGGATGATCCGATCGCCGGTCGTCGCGTACGTCCGCCGCTCCTTCATGGCGTCGAAGATCGCGTCGCGCGACCGCTCCGGAGCCAGCACCGCCCCCAGGCCGCCCCGCTGGGCCAGGGTGTTCCGATTAGGCGCCGAATACCCCGGGTGCGAGAGATGATCGTCGGAGGCGGCGACCAGTCCGACCTGGTGGCCGTGCGAGAGATACTGCCGCGCGAACCACTCGAACGTTCCGTGCATCGACATCATCTCGATCAGCGGCTCGAGTTGTGCGTCCGACTGCCGGTAATCGCCGGGATTGTGCGCGTGGGGAATCACCACGACATCGGCCGGGTCGTAGCGCGCGTGCAATTCGCGGTACAGGTCCGAGAGGGCTGGATGCTCCAGTGCCGAAACGCGCTCGCGTCCCTCCGCGGTCCGGAGCAGAACGTTGTGATGGCCGCCAAAACGCGCGTGCCGGGTCCACTCCCAGCCGAGGTAGGGGATGAACCGTCCCGGCTCGTCGAATGCCAGCACCGCCTGCCGGGACAACTCCCACTCGGCGTCGTCCATCGACGTGTCGTGGTCGGAGTGCGTCACGAAGTCGAGCCGCGCGTCGTCCCGCGCGAACGTCATGAAGAACTCCACCGTGCCGATCCCCTCGGCGTAACCGGAATGGCCGTGCGTGTCGCCCCAGTAGATCCGCCGCTCCGGGTTTTCCGCCACCAGGATCGGATTGGCGTCCCCGGTTACGGCGCCGTCCTCAGAGCGCAACTCCACCCAGTGCGGTCCCGGTTCGTCGAGCGCCAACTCGACCACGGTGATCGGATCCGCGCCGGCGGGCGTTGTCGCGCGCACGTCGCCGTCCACCAGCACCTCGAACGCCGGGATGGGTCCGGTCGCGCGGTTGAAGAAGGCATCCTCCGCGCGGACCGACAGTTCGAGGGTCTCGCCCGGTGCGACCACGCTCGGGGCGAAACCGTGGACGCCCGCCACTTCCGTGCCGCTCACGATGAAGGGCAGGAGCGGCAGCGGCCGCCATTCGCCCGAGCCGTCGAGGTCGACATAGAGCGGCAACGGCATCCGTGCGCTCGACGTACTGCTCATCAGCAGTCCCGGCCCGCCGCCGGACGTGTCGCCGTAGGTGATCGTTACCGTTTCGCCTGGATCGAGCGTGCCCGAAGCGAGGCGAAACGCCAGTGCCGGCTCCGGCGAACGGAAGCCGCCATGCGGGCCTCTCGCCATGTAGACGTCGGTCGTGAAACGCGCGTCGCGGTCGCTGGTCTGAACTGTGATGTAACCGTCGGCAGCGGGGTCGTCGGTCTGGTACGGCCCGTTGTTCACACTGAAGTGGCGCGCCACCCAGAAACCGCCGCCGGTGGCCACCGGCTCGTTCCCCACCGTCCAGGTCTGGCGGATCGTCTGGTAACTGCGCGCCTCGAATGGCCCCAGAGACTCCGTCGTCAGTGTGCCGAGCGATCCCTGGACGTCGTGCAACGAGAATTCCCGGACCAGCCGATCGACCGTCACCCCCTGCCGGCGTGCTTCCGCGCCGGTCGGCGGCAGTGTCGCCTGCAGCCGCACGTTCGGCCCGGTCAGCCCGACCTCGTTCCCCGCCAGCGCGTAGGCGTCAATCCAGTCCGCCAGGATGCGCGCACGCTCCGCGATCGTCTCAGCGTCGGTTGGCTGCGCCGCCACGGACGCCTTCAACTGGTCCACTTCGGCGCGTAACGCTGGCGACAGGTAGTCTTCGCCCACGCCGGGGTCGGTCGGGCCGTTGCACATGGCGGCCGCCCCTCCCAGCAAGACGACAGCCGCCGGCATCCAGCGCCGCATCGATCAGGCCGGGACGAAAGCGAGGAAGCGCCGAGGGTTGTCAACCAGGATCTTGCGGATGGTTTCTTCCGGAACGCCCGCGAAGCGCAGCTTCGGGACGAACTGCATCAGCACCGACACCCAGCCGTGGCCGTAGAAGCGCTTGAACTGCCGGACGTTTCCCTGGTCCGAGGAGAGCAGGATGTGGTCTTCCAGGCCGGCGTCGAGCAGGTCCTGCACCATGCGGACCTTGTCGTCGGCGGGGACGTCGGAGCGGGACATCTCGTGGCCCAGGGTATCGAGGCCGATGAAGGCTCCCCGCTCCGCCAGCGCGCGGTGGGTGGCGAGCGGATCGTGCTCCGGGCGCAGCGTCGCCATGTGACCGATCACGACGTGCGACAGATCGACGCCGACGCCTTCGATCACGTCCACCTGTTCCATGGCGCAGCTCGGACAACTCTCGTGCGGCGTGTGCGTGAAGATGGGCAGGCCGGTTCGCAAATGCGCGCGCGCTACTGCGCGGTGGACCTTCCGTTCGTCCGGCCGCATTTCCAGGGATGAGGCGATTTCGCCGAACGCACCCCACCGCTGCGCGGCCGCGTCGGCCACCAGTTCCTCTACCAGGTCGTCCTCCGACATCTCGGCGACCCGGACGGGGTAGATGGCGAAACCGATGTCCTGGAAATAGCTGCCGGCCGCGACGATCCGGACCTCGCTCCGGTCCGCGATCGCCTGCAGATGGCGCACCTGCTCGCCGGTCCGGCGGCCGGTCGCGGCATCGACGATGCAGCCCAGGCCGTCGAACGCGCAGGCGCGCAACTCCTCGACCGCAAGGTCGATGTCGGCCCGGCCGACATGCTCGTGGAAGAGCGTCGCCCCCTCGGCCAGTTCCGCCGGATCGATATCCCCCTGAAGCGTCCGGATAATCGCGCCAGCGGGGAAGTCAGGCGCCTCCGCACTGGTGAACCGTTGTTGTGCGCCGAGTGGTGTGGCGCCCCCGGTGGCGGCCGCGGTCGCGCCCGCGGCCAGGGCCCCGCGCCCGATGAGGTCGAGCGCCTCGCGCCTGGTCAGTCTGGAGTCGGTCATGTCTGCCTCGTATTCCCGCTTGTCGGCGCCGGCGTGTTGGGGCATCCTACTACTCCTATGGCCACCCCGGCGACCACCCGGACTCCCTCGCCCGATGCACCCGGCCTGGAAGGGGCCGACGCCGATATTCGCTATCTCCGCGCGCTCGAGCAGAAGGTTCTCTGGCTGTCGGTCTGGATGATCCACCACGCCAACCACCTCCGTCCCTCCCGCGACGGGCTGAAGGTGGGGGGACATCAGGCATCCTGCGCGTCTGTTACGACGCTGATGACGGCGCTCTACTTCGACGCATTGCGGCCCGCCGACCGGGTGGCCGTCAAGCCGCACGCCAGCCCCGTCTTCCACGCCATCCAGTACCTGCTGGGCCACCAGACCCAGGCCCAACTCGAACAGTTCAGGGGGTTCGGCGGCGCGCAGTCGTACCCGTCCCGGACGAAGGACCGTGACGACGTCGACTTCTCGACCGGCTCGGTCGGCCTGGGCGTGGCGATGACCAGCTTCGCCGCGCTGGTGCAGGACTACCTGCGGTTACGCGGTCTCGGGACGGAGGAGCCGCCGGGCCGGATGATCGCCATCGCCGGCGACGCCGAGTTCGATGAAGGGAACATCTTCGAGGCGCTGGTCGAGTCGTGGAAGCAGGATGTCCGGAACGTCTGGTGGGTAGTCGACTACAACCGCCAGAGCCTCGACGCGGTGATGGCCGAGCGCTTCTCGGATCGCCTCGCGACGATTGTGCGCGACCTCGACTGGCGTGTCGAAGTACTGAAGTACGGCCGCCTGCTGACCGAGGCGTTTCACAAGCCGGGAGGTGATGCGCTACGCCAGTGGATCGATTCGGCCGACAACGCCTTGTACTCGGCGCTCGCCTACAAGGGGGGCGCGGCATGGCGCGAGGAGCTGATCCGCGACCTGGGCGACACGCAGGGTATCCGCGCACTGCTCGACGAGCATGACGACGAGGCGCTCGGCCTCCTCATGACCAATCTGGGCGGCCACGACCTCGAGACCGTGCGCAACGCCTTCCGCGCCGTTGCCGACGACCGACCGACCTGCTTCATCGCCTACACCGTCAAGGGTTACGGCCTCCCGTTCGCCGGTCACAAGGACAACCACGCCGGCCTGATCACGCCCGATCAGATGACGACTTTCCGGGAGCGGTTGGGGATCGGCGACGGCGACGAGTGGGATCGATTCGCTGGCCTGGACGTCCCGCCCGAGGCGCTCGATGCCTTCCTTCGCCGGACACCGTTCGCGCAGGCGCCGCCCGGTTCGCGACATCGGCGCGCGGCGCAGATAGCCGTGCCGGAGCGGTTCGAGCCGCCGGCGGCGCTAGCCGACGGCCGGCTGTCGACGCAGGACGCGTTTGGCCGCTTCCTGTCGGATCTGGCGCGCCGCCACCCGGCGCTGGCCGACCGGGTAGTTACCTCCTCTCCGGATGTGACGGTGTCGACCAGTCTCGGGTCGTGGCTCAACCGGCGCCAGATCTTCGGGCGGCGCCACCGGGGCGACCTGTTCAAGGACGAACGGATCCTGTCGGCTCTCAACTGGGAAGTGTCGACGGAAGGGCAGCACATCGAGCTGGGAATCGCGGAGAACAATCTCTTCATCCTGCTTGCGGCCCTCGGCCTGAGTGGGCCCCTCTTCGGCGAACGCCTGCTGCCGATCGGCACCGTTTACGATCCGTTCATCAGCCGCGGGCTCGACGCACTCAATTACGCCTGCTACCAGGACGCGCGCTTCATCGTTGTCGGCACGCCGTCGGGAATCTCGCTCTCTGCCGAAGGGGGCGCGCACCAGTCGATCTACGAACCGCTGGTCGGGATAGGACAGCCGGGACTGACGTTGTTCGAGCCGGCGTACGCCGACGAGCTGTGCGAGATCCTCCGCTGGAGCTTCGAGCACCTGCAGGCCGACGATGGCGGCGCCGTCTACCTCCGGCTGTCGACGCGTCCCATTCCGCAACCGGCACGGACTTTCACGCCGGAGCTGTCGGCGGACGTCACCGCCGGTGGCTACTGGCATGCGCCGCCCGGCCCTCGGGCGGCGATCGCGATCGTGGCGAGCGGCGCGGTATTGCCGGAAGCGATCGAGGCGCACGAGCAGATCCGCGAGGATGATCCGGAGGCGGGCCTGCTCGTGGTTACCTCCGTCGACCGTCTCTACCGCGGCTGGATGGCGGGCCACCGCACGCCGCCGGGCGCGTTCCGTGGGAAGGCGCATATTGAACGGCTGCTCGATCCTTTGCCGTCGACGGCGGGACTCGTCACCGTGATCGATGCCCACCCTGCAACGCTCAGTTGGCTCGCCGGCGTAAACCGACACCCGGTTGTACCTCTCGGCGTCGACCGTTTCGGCCAGTCGGGCGACATCCCCGATCTCTACAACGAGTACCACCTGGATACCGACGCCATTGTTGACGCGGCCGCGCGAGTAATGGTTACCGGACGACCGGAGTGAGACGGTGATGACGACCGATCCCCTCAAGATCCTGATGCCCGAAGTCGCCCCGTCGATGACGTCGGCCACGCTGGCGGCCTGGCTCAAGCAGCCGGGCGACCCGGTGCAGGCGGGCGAACCGATCGCGGAAGTCGAAACCGACAAGACCACCGTCGAGCTCGAGTCCCCCGCCGACGGGATCCTCGACGACATCCGGATCGACGCCGGCACCGAGGGGGTGAAGGTCGGCACGCTCCTTGGCGTGATCCGCCCGGCGACCGACAGTGACGCCACGGCCGATGCGCCGGGGTCTCCGCCGGTCTCCGCCGCCCCGGTACCGGACACCGAACCGCCGGAACAGCCATCGGAGACGGCGGCGCCCGCAGACTACACCCCGCCGGTCGCCGAATCACCGATAGCGCCGCCGCCACCCTCCCCGATACCGTTTGTGGGCCGGGCCGGGCCAGCGCCCGTTTCCGGATCGCCGGCCCCCGCATCCGGCGAGCGCCCGGACGCCACGCCCCTCGCTGCCCGCATGGCCGCCCACGCCGGCATCGACATCGCGACCGTGACGCCTGCTGGCGGCACCGGCAAGGTGACTCGGCAGGATATTGAACGGGCACTTGACGCGCGTGTTTCGGTCAGCGCGCCGGAACCCGACGCGGCGCCGCTGGCGACGCGGGAGCAGGACCTTCTGTCCGACACCCCGTACCGCGACGAAGGGCTCACGGCGGTGCGGCGCGTCACCGCCGAACGGATGGCGCACGCCAAGCAGACCGCCCCGCACTTCTATCTCGCCATCGATTGTGCCGTTGACAGACTGCTGAAACGCCGCGCGAAGGCGAACGCCAAGGTCGGCATGAACGAGGCGCTCACCCTGAACGACATCATCGTCCGGGCCGCGGCGCTCGCCCTGGCCGCTGTTCCTGAAGCGAATGTCGCCTGGACCGGTGCCGGTATCCGGCGATTCGCGCGCGTCGATCTGGCGGTCGCCGTCGCCACCGGCTCCGGCCTCGTCACGCCGATCGTCCGCGCCGCCGACACGAAGAACGTGCACGCGATCGCCGCCGAACTGCGCGACCTGACGGACCGGGCGCGGGACGGCAGGCTCTTGCCGGATGACTACTCCGGCGGCACCTGCACCGTGTCCAACCTCGGCATGTTCGGTGTGTCGAGCCTGTATCCGATTCTCAATCCGCCCCAGGGGTGCATCTTCGGCATCGGTGCCCTCGAACAGCGTCCGGTGATCCGGAAGAAGAAGGTGCGGGCCGGAACGATGCTGACGGTGACACTGGCTGCGGACCACCGGGCGCTCGATGGCGCGACCGGCGCCGCCCTGCTTCGGACGTTCCGCACGCTGCTCGAAGATCCGGGCCCGCTGTTCGCGTAAGATCGTTCGGTTTCGATGCCCGCTACGTTTTCACACTTCGCCACCACAGTTCAGGGGGAGACCGCCTTCACAGTCCTCGCCGCCGCCAAGCGTCTGATCGCCGGTGGCAAGAACGTGATCGAACTGGAGATCGGCGACAGTCCGTTTCCGACATCGCCGTCCGCGCTCGACGCCGGCATCGCGGCGATCCAGGCGGGGGAGACCCGCTACGGTCCGTCGCTGGGTCTGCCGGAGTTCCGCGCGGCCGCGGCGGCGTACGTCAACCGCGAATACGGATTGTCGGCCACGGCCGAGAACGTCGTTGCGGGACCGGGCGCCAAGATCTTCGAACAGTTTTTCTGCGAGGCATTCGTCAACCCGAACGACGGCGTCCTGATCTTCAGTCCGCATTTTCCGACCTACCCGGCGAACGTGCAGCGGCGCGGCGGACGGGTGGTGATATCGAGGCTGCGCGCATCGCACGATTTCCGCCCCGCACTGGACGACGTCGACCGGTTCCTCTCGGACGACCCGAGCCCGAAGGCGATCATCCTGAACTCTCCGCACAACCCGACCGGCGGCATCGCGACGCTCGATGATCTCGAACAGCTCGCCCAGTTGATTCGTGGCCGCGACGTCGCGGTGTTCAGCGACGAGCCGTACGACGCGATGGTCTGGAAGGGCCAGCACCACTCGCTCCTGGCGCAGCCGGGGATGTTCGATCAGTGCGTTGCGGCCTTTACCTTCAGCAAGTCCTTCAGCATGAGCGGTTGGCGCCTCGGCTTCGCGGTGGGGAGCGAGGCGGTGATCGAGAAGTTCGGCCTCTTCGCCAACACGTCGCTTTCGTGCGTCCCGCCGTTCGTGCAGCGGGCCGGGATGGCGGCGATGGCGGCGGACGCGGCGGTGCGGGACGAGCGGATGGCCGACTTCCAGCGCAAGGTGGAACTGCTGGTCGACGGGCTCAATACGATTGATGACGTGGCGTGCCTGTCACCGGGCGGGACGTTCTATGTCTTCCCCTCCGTCAAGCCGATCTGCAACCGCCACGGCATCACCTCGCACGGGCTGGCGCTGTTTCTGCTGGAGGGGGCGGACGATGCGATGGGTGTCGCGTGTCTCGGTGGGGAGTGCTTCGGCGACGCGGGCGGTGGTTTCCTGCGGCTGAGTTGCGCCGAACCGGACGAGCGCCTGTCCGAAGCGGTCGGGTTCATCGCCGAGGCGGTCACGCGCTCGGACCGGATCGCGGCCTGGCTGGAGGCGCATCCCGACTATCGCCTCCGTGACCGCTACGCCGACGACTGACGTCCGCCCGTGGCGTGTGCCACGGACGGACGACGCGCCAAGCTCCTGCTACAGCCCTTCGGCGGACTTCATCAGGTTGAGATGCGTCTCTGCCGTCTCCAGTCCGCCTTCGCCTTCCTGCCAGCCGGTGCGGCCGTCGCTATTGGCGTCGACGCCGGAGAGCAGCGCCTGCGCAAGGTCGTTCAACTCTGCCACCAGGCTTGACGCAGCACTGGCCGATGTCGCGGCGTCGATCTTCTGCGCCAGCATGACGATCTCGTTCGCCCGCGCCACGGCGTTGCTCGCGGAAGTCGAGACATGCTCGGCATGGGTCTTCACCGCACCCGACGCATCGTCGGAATTCGCGGCCGCCATGATGTGTTTCGCTGCCCCCTCAGCTGCCTGCTTCACGCCGTAGCCGGCACCCGGGCCGTTCTCGATCTGTGTCGGGTCGACTGCGTGCAGCACGTGCGCCGTGTGGCGCTTCATTGCGTCGAGGTTGCTCGGATCCTTCGCGGCCAAACCGGCGTGCTGTGCTGCGACACGCGCCTCGGCGATCGCCGCCGGCAGCAATCCGACCATCTCGGGCGTGTCGTTCCACGTGTCAGCGACATGGCCGATATGGTTGTGGGCCTGCGCTGCGGCTTCCTGCACGCCCGCAAATGCGACGAGGGCGAGCGCCGCGCCGATGATGCTGATACTGGTTGCGCGTCTCATCTGCTGTCTCCTTCGTTCGGGTGCCGACTCTCGGTCGGTCCCCGAGGATCGCCATTCGAAAGGTCTCTTATATACCCCGCCGCACTGTTCGACAAGCAGGACCGACGTCGGATCCACGGGTTGTCGGCGGGACAATGAAGATCGAAGCGGGAAGCACCGGAAGTGAAGCACCGATCGGCGCGCGCGCTCAGTCCGGTGGGTCAGCGAGGTCCCGAACCGCCCCGAAGGCGCCGCGGATGTTCTCGATGACGGCAGGTGCCTGCCCGTTGACGAGCGACGACAAGCGGGCACGCAGTCCGTCGCTGCCCGGTGCAATCAGCAGACCGGCCCCGAGGCCCACCAGCCCCGCAAGCAGGGCGGCGACGGTAGTGGTGAACGCCCGCCAGAGCATGAACATCCGCGAACCTCGCATGACTGTTATCGGCCCCTATCCGCTATGCTGTTAGCTGAACGCGCCGCCCCGACTCCGATGCTGCACCGTCGCCTCTCCGCGCTCATCCTGCTGCTCGCCGCCTCCACGGCGTCGCTCGCGACCGAATGCGGCCAATCGCCGCGCGGGTTGCCGCCGACGACGATTGGCACGGTGCAACTGCGATTCGTCAGTAGTCCGGCCCCGGAGCCGCCGCCGTCAGAGGAACAGCGATTCGCGAACTGCCTGCAGCAGATGGGCCAGGTGACGAACGTCGCGCCAAGCTGGCGGAGCTTCCAGACGGTCAACCTTACCGAGACGATGGCCAACGTCTTCGAGATGACCTTCAACGACGTGCCGGTCGGCGTGACGAACTCGATGACCGTGCGTGATCCGAATGAGTGTCGCCGCAACCCGGCCGGGGAAGGCCGCGTCACCACGGGCGTCAGCGTCAACGGGACGCCGATCGGGACCGTGGATCCCGTCACTGGCGGCCTGTTCTTCACCCTCGACGACAGCGGCATGGTGTCGTCCCCCGTACAGATCGTTCAGCCGAGCGGATAGTCTTCGTGCCGACGATCGCACGCGCCGTCGGTTGGGTGCTGCCGGCTGCCTTCACGATCGGGGTCGCTGCGTCGCTTGTCGTGCCGACCCTGCACGCACAGAGTGCGGGCGCCGATGACGCCAATGTGGTCCGAGCCATCCGCGCCGAAGGCACGGACCGTTCCGACGCGCTGACCATCGTCCGCTGGCTGAGCGACGTCTACGGCCCACGCGTCACCGGTACTCCTGCGATCGAGGCGGCGGGAGCCTGGGCGGCGGACCGGATGCGATCGTGGGGTCTCGAGGTCCGGGAGGAACGCTTTCCGTATGGCCGCGGCTGGTCGCTCGAACGGTTTCACGCACACATGATCGCGCCGCAGGTGATGCCGATCATCGGCTATCCCCGCGGCTGGACATCGAGCACGGACGGGACCGTCACGGCGGATGTGGTGCGTGTCGATCTCGACTCGGCGGCGGGCCGCGCGCGCGCCCGCGGGACGCTCCGCGGGAAGGTGGTGCTCCTGCAGTCGGAGCGCGAGGTCGTCATGCTCGAGGGAGACATCGCCCTGCGGATGGACGACGACCTGCTGGCGCGGGCGGCACGGCCCGGCGGGGAGGAGAACCTCGGCAGCGGCGGCAGCGGTCCAAGCCACGATCCGGTCCTGCAGGCGTACCTGCTCGAAGAGGGAGTCGTCGCCGTGCTCGATCGCGGCAGCGACGCCGCCCATCTCGTGGGTGGCGCGCCACTCGGCAGCGATCTGATCTGGCCGACGCAGCGGACCGACGGCGGGACGGTCTTCGTTGGCAATGGCGGATCGCGCGAAGCGGGAGCACCGCTGGTCGTCCCCACCGCGACGATTGCGGTGGAGCACTACAACCGGATGGCCCGCCTGATGGACCTGAGCCTGCCGGTGCGGGTGGAACTGAATATCACGACCCGCTTCCATGACGAGACCCGGCCGAATGGCTTCAATCTGATTGGCGAAATACCCGGGACCGACCTTGCGGAGGAAGCGGTCATCCTGGGCGCCCACTTCGATTCGACGCATGCCGCGACGGGGGCGACCGACAATGCGGCCGGCGTGGCTGCGATGATGGAGGCGGCGCGCATCCTGCAGACGGTGGGGGCGCGCCCGCGCCGAACGATCCGGGTCGCGCTCTGGGGGGGCGAAGAGCAGGGACTGCTCGGATCACGCGCCTACGTTGCCCGCCACTATGGCGGCGGTGACAACGGGCCGAGGAAACCCCGGCACACCGAACTCGCCGCTTACTACAACCTGGACAACGGCGCGGGACGCATTCGCGGCATCTGGCTCCAGGGGCATGACGAAGCCGCGCCGATCTTCCGCGACTGGATGCGCGATCTCGCCGATCTCGGCGTCACGACGGTCGGTCTCCGCTCGACCCGCGGGACGGACCACCTTCCGTTCGACCGCGCCGGTCTGCCCGGCTTCCAGTTCATCCAGGACCGACTGGAGTACAACTCGCGGACGCACCACTCCAATATGGACTTCACCGACCGCGTCCAGCCGGACGATCTCCGGCAGATGGCAATTGTCGCCGCGGTATTCGCCTACCGCACGGCGATGGCCGACGGGAAGGTCCCCAGGAAGTAGACTGCACCTGTCAGGGAGGAGTGTTCGATGACGAAGCGAGTGGCAATCGCGCTGGGACTGGTGGCGGCACTGGCCGCGTGCGGCGGTGGCACGGAGAGCAGCAGCGGCGGCGGGGCGGCGGGTCCGGATGCCGCGGCAGCCGATCTCCCCATCCTCGCGCTCGATGACGTCAAGCCGAGCCAGAGCGGGTCGGTCTGGCAGGAGGTTGCGAACACCGAGATCACCGTCACCTACGACCGCCCGGTCGCCCGGGGCCGCGAACTGTTCGGCGGCATCGTTCCGTTCGGCGAGATCTGGAACCCCGGTGCGAACGACGCGACCGCGATCGCCTTCAGCCGCGACGTCACGATCAACGGCAACGCGCTACCGGCGGGGAAGTACAGCCTCTGGGCGATTCCCGATCCGAACCGCTGGACGATCATCTTCAGCCGCGCGGCCGACGTTTTCCACACGCCGTACCCGGGCGAGGAGCAGGATGCGCTCCGCTTCATGGCGACGCCCAGCTTCGGCGCGCATATCGAGACGTTCGCCTTCTACTTCGCAGCGGTGGAGAAGAAGGACACCGAGTTGCGCCTCCACTGGGGCGAGACCTACATCCCGTTCAACATCACGGTGCCGTAGGCTCGATGCCGGTCCGCGCGCACTGACGGGAGCAGAGCGATGGCGATCGATCGACGTGGATTCCTCCGTTCCGGCGCGCTGGCCGGTGGCGCCATGGTCGCTGGCGCGGCAGCGTGCGACCGGGACGCCGCGCCGAACGCGGCCGCACAGGACAGCGATCCCTCCGGGACATCCCTCCCTGCCTCGGACGTCGCCGCGCCCGCGCCGTTCGAACTGGACGAGATCACCATTGATGATCTCGCCTCCACGATGGATTCGGGCGCACGGACGTCGCGCGGCATCACCGAGGCATACCTCGCGCGGATCGCCGCCCTCGACCGTCAGGGGCCCACGCTCCGGAGCGTGATCGAGACCAATCCCGACGCCCCGGCCGATGCCGACGCGCTGGACCGTGAGCGTGGCGCGTCCGGTCCCCGTTCGCCGCTCCACGGTATCCCGGTCCTGCTGAAGGACAACATCGGTACCGCCGACGGCACGACGACCGCCGCGGGTTCGCTCGCCCTGGAAGGTTCACGACCGTCGGAGGATGCGCCGGTGGCCCGCCGGCTGCGCGAGGCCGGTGCGGTGCTGCTGGGCAAGGCCAACCTCAGCGAATGGGCGAACTTCCGCTCCACGCGGTCGTCAAGCGGCTGGAGCGCACGGGGCGGGCAGTGCGGCAACCCGTTCGTCCTCGACCGCAACCCGTGCGGATCGAGTTCCGGATCGGGCGCCGCCGTTTCCGCGAACTTCGTCGCGGCGGCGATCGGCACCGAGACTGACGGCTCGATCGTCTGCCCGTCGAACGCCAATGGCATCGTCGGTATCAAGCCGACGGTCGGCCTGGTGAGCCGCGCCGGCATCATTCCGATCGCCGATTCGCAGGACACCGCGGGTCCGATGGCGCGTACGGTGCGCGACGCGGCGCTGGTGCTGGGCGCAATCGCAGGGACCGATCCGCGTGATCCCGCAACGGAGGAGGCAGACGCCCGCGGCCTCGCCGACTACACGCCGTTCCTGGACGCCGACGGGCTGGAAGGCGCGCGTATCGGCGTGATGCGCAGCGCCTTCGGTTTCCATCCCCTGGTCGATCGATTGATGGAGGAGGCGATCGACGCGATGCGCGAGCGGGGCGCCACCATCGTTGATCCGATCG
Organism: Vicinamibacterales bacterium; assembly: GCA_965246995.1. Lineage (GTDB taxonomy): Bacteria > Acidobacteriota > Vicinamibacteria > Vicinamibacterales > UBA8438 > VXRJ01. The sequence continues at coordinate 4,164,010 of OZ252008.1, read as the reverse complement.
ATCTGCGCCCAAGCGGCATGATGCGGCGCGCCGAGACCGAGGTGCTCAGTTATGAGTTCAAGGCAGGGCTCCGCGCCTACCTGGAAACCCTTCCCGATCCTCCGATCCGGACGCTCGCGGAGCTGATCGCCTTCAACCAGGCTCGTGCTGCGGAGGAGATGCCCTACTTCGGCCAGGAACGCCTGCTCGCGGCCGAGGCGAAGGGGCCGCTGACGGAACCGGCGTACCGCGAGGCGCGGGACGCGGCGCGCCGGCTTTCACGCGGGGAGGGGATTGACCGGGTGATGAATGCTGACAGCCTCGACGCCATCGTCGCGCCGACCGGCGGCCCCGCCTGGGTGACGGACCTGGTGAACGGCGACCACTTCGGCGGCAGCAGTTCGGCCTTCGCGGCCGTTGCCGGCTACCCGAACATCACGGTGCCGGCCGGCTTCATCCACGGTCTCCCGGTCGGCTGTTCCTTCTTCGGGCGCGCGTGGAGCGAACCGACGCTCATCGGGATTGCCTACGCCTTCGAGCAGTCCACCTTGCACCGCCGCGCCCCCACGTTCCTGCCAACCCTTGCCGGCCCGGTCTGACAGGAACACGATGCCCCAGTCCAACACGCTTCTTGAAGAGGCCCTCGAATCGTGGGCCGGTGCCCGCCAGGGTCTCATCGCCGAACTGCGCTGCGTTCCCACGAACCGGATCGACTACCGCCCTGAACCGGGGGCGCGCTCGGTGGCCGAGCTCGTGCACCATGTCGCCGACACCGCGGCGATGTGGGTGGGGGAACTCGCCGACCCGAAAGGCGACTTCACCCGGCAGAGTTTCGACGCGTTCATCCGCGAGTACGGCACACCGGAGGCCGAACGCCCGACGACGCGCGCTGGCCTCGTCCGCCTGCTCCGGATGACGCATGCAACGGGCGCGCGCGCGATCCGCCAGGCAGGCGAGATCGGCATGCTGCAGAATATCCGCCGCTTCGATGGCGAAGCCTGGAGCCGCCTTACCTGGATGCACCACGACATCGCGCACGAGGAATATCACCGCGCGCAGCTTGCCCTCTATGTCCGGCTTCTTGGACGCAAACCGGCCTTGACGCGACTGATCGAGGAAGCGGGCAGCTAGCTGCTAGACGTGCTTGTCGAGGAGCGCCTGGAGCGTTCCCTTGTCGGTGACGCCGACCACCTGCTCGACCACTTCGCCGCCCTTGAAGATGAGGAGCGTCGGGATCGAGCGGACGCCGTACTGCATCGGCGTCTCCGGATTGCTGTCGATGTTCAACTTGCCGATGGTCGCTTTCCCCGCGAAGTCCGCGGCGAGCGCTTCGATGGTCGGCGCAATCATGCGGCACGGCCCGCACCACTCCGCCCAGAAGTCGACGAGCACTGGCTGATCCGACCCAAGCACCGATTCCTGAAAGTTACCGTCGGTCACTTCGTGCGTGTTTTCTGACATCTTTGGTCCTGTCGTCCTGCTATGTCGCGCGGCCCCTCCGCGCGTCAATTTACTGATCAGATTGTAGTCTGTCGCGCCACGGAGCGGCTTCGTCCCGGTCCCCTATACTCCACTCCCATGCGCCGTCGCACGAAGATAGTTGCAACCGTCGGGCCCGCGACGGAGAGCGATGCGCAGGTGGCGGCGCTGATCCGGGCCGGTGTAGATGTTTTCCGGATCAACTCGTCGCATGGGACGCCGGAGAGTCGCGAGGGGGCGGCAGCGGGGATCCGGCGGGCGTCGGTCGCGGCGGGCCGGTCCGTGGCGATCCTCCAGGACCTGGCCGGTCCGAAGATCCGGATCGGCGACGTGACGGGAGGCGCGCACCTCGAGGCCGGCGCCGGTTTCCGGATCGCGACGGGAGACTTCGTGGGCGATGCGGAGCGGGTTGCGACGCCCTACGCACCGCTCGCGCAACTGGTACAGCCGGGCAACCGGCTGATGCTCGACGACGGCCGCCTCGTGGTCCGCGTGCTCGAGTCCGATGGCGTGGAGATCATCACCGAGATAGAGCACGGCGGACCACTGGGATCCCGCAAGGGGATCAACGCGCCCGACGTCGATTTCCCCCTGTCGGCGATTACCCCGGCGGATGTTGAGAATCTCGAACGCGCGCTCCGCGCCGGCGTCGACTTCATCGGCGTCAGCTTCGTGCAGAACGCGGACGACATGCGCCGGGCGCGTGAGGTGGCAGCGCGGATCGGCCGGCCTGCGGCGTTCGTCGCGAAGATCGAACGGCCCTTGGCGGTAGACCGTTTCGACGAGATCCTGGCCGAGTCGGACGCGGTAATGGTGGCGCGCGGCGACCTGGGTATCGAGATTCCACTCGAGCGGGTGCCGCGGGTACAGAAGTTGATGACGCGCCGGGCGCGCAAGGCCGGCGTGCCGGTCATCCTCGCGACCCAGGTGCTCGAGACGATGACGCAGCAGCCGCGCCCGACGCGCGCCGAGGCAAGCGACGCGGCGAACGCGGTCGATGACAGCGTCGACGCCATCATGCTGTCCGGCGAAACTGCGGTTGGGGTGCATCCTGAGCGCGTGGTGAAGACGCTCGACGCGATCATCCGCGACGCCGAGGCGTCGCACGATGACGAGGCGGTTCGTGCGGCGACCGGCGTCGGTATCGATTTCCTCGATCGGATACAGCTCGACGGCACGCGGCACGGCGACGAGGTGTGCGCCGCGGCGGTGATGCTGGCCGAGACGTCGAGCGCCGCCGCGGTGGTCGCGGTGACACGGACGGGGCAAACGGTGCGCGACCTTGCCGCCATCCGCCCGCGCGTTCCGGTCCACGCGGTTACCGACGACGCGGTCCTGAGTCGCCGCCTGACGCTCTCGTGGGGCGTGACGCCGCACACCGTCCGCGCGCTGGGCCCACCGGCCGATCTCCGTCCGGAGCTGCTCCGTCAGGGGATCGTCAGCCGCGGCGAGATGGTCGTCTTCGTCCGGGTGAACGACGACCTGACGCTTCCGACCGGCAACTTCATCGAGCTGCTGCGCTGCTGACCGGCGCGAGGTGCTCGTTGCACCAGTTGAGCATTTCCGCCACCACGTGCAGGACCGACTCGCGCGCGCGATAGCCGTGGGATTCGTACGGGAGCGTCACGTAGCGAACCGTCGCACCGTGGCCCTTGAGCGCGTGGTAGAAGCGTTCCGACTGAATCGGGAACGTGCCGGAGTTGTTGTCGATCTCGCCATGCGTGAGCAGGATCGGCTCGTTCACCTTCTCGGCATGAAAGAAGGGGGACATCGCGGCGTAGATGTCGCGGGCTTCCCAGAACGTGCGCCGTTCGTTCTGGAAGCCGAACGGCGTCAGCGTACGGTTGTAGGCGCCGCTCCGGGCGATGCCGGCGCGGAACAGGTCGGAGTGGGCGAGCAGGTTGGCGGTCATGAACGCGCCGTAGCTGTGACCGCCGATACCGATCCGGTCACGGTCGGCGACACCCAGCTCCACCACCGCGTCGATCGCGGCTTGCGCGCTGGCGACCAGTTGTTCGATATAGGTGTCGTTTGCGGTGTGGCCCTCGCCGACAATGGGCATCCCCGGACCGTCGAGGATCGCGTAGCCCTCGGTCAGCAGCAGCAGATGTGACGCACCGCGCAGCGTGGTGAAGCGGTGGGGCGACCCCCGGACCTGGCTCGCTGCCGCCGGGTTGACGTATTCGCGCGGATAGGCCCACATCAGCATTGGTGGGCGGTCGCCCTCGCGGTAGCCGGGCGGCAGGTAGAGCGTCGCGGACAGTCCGATGCCGTCCGCCCGCTCGTAGGCGATCAGCCGTTTCTCGATGCCGCGCAGGATCGGCGCCGGGTCGGTATAGCTGGTCAGGGCCTGCATCGTTCCCGCCGCGGTGTGGCGGACGTAGTAGTTGGGCGGATCGGTCGGGCTTTCCCGGCGCGTCAACAGCGTGCCGCCGTCGTCGGACAGCACCGCGACCACCGTCTCGTAGGTTGCCGGTTCGGTGTGGAACAGCCGCTCGGTGTCGAGTGTCGTCAGGTCCAGCCGATCGACGAAGGGACGATCCCCGTCGGGCGATGCGCCATTGCCCACGAGATAGATGAACGCGCCCTCCTGCAGGACGACGCGGCCCGCGGTGCCGCCGCCCGGGCGCCGGAGCGGCCGGCCCGGATCGTGGTAGACATCCTCGGCGCTCCGGTCGAACAGGCGCCGCGCGTCGCCGCCGGCCGGATAGACGATCGAAGTTCGCGTCCACCGGGTCGGGCGGTCGGTCTCGGTAACGAGCGCCGTTCCGTCGGCGGTCCAGGCGATTGTCGAGAACCGGTGTTCGGTTCGCACCAGCTCACGTGGTTCACCGTCGAACGGCCCGTCGAGCGTGTAGACGATGTCCCGGCTCGGCACGTCGACGTTCGGATTTCCTTCGTCCTGCGCCTCGGCCCAGACGACCGTGGCCGGCGCCGCCGCGTGCCAACGGTGGCCGCGCGGCCCGGTCGGCACGCCGCCGATCGGAACCTGATCCGCGAGGGGCAACCCCGCCAGCGTCGCCACGACCGCCTCCCGTGACCAGACCTCGACCGCGCGCGTGAAGCGGCTGGCGGGGAAGAGACGCGAGAAGGGTGGCTGAACCCGTTCCACCAACAGGTGCCGGCTGTCTGGCGCGCCGTCGACCGACGCGTAGAGCCCCGGTGCTCCGATGCCGGTGCGGGATCCCGTGGCAAGCTCGACCGTCGCGATCTGCGATGTGAAGTGGTACGTGAACAGCGCTTCGTCGTGCGCGTTGGAGAGGAGGTCCTGGTAGGTCCGGACCGGCGACTGCCCTCCGTCGTTCGCCTGGACGTTGGGGCCGCCGGGCGCGCGCGGAGGATCGGGAGGGGAGCCGCGGGCCGACTGACGGAAGCGGCACAGCACGCCCGACGAGTCGGCGAGCCATTCGCACGGGTTCCCCCAGGTGGCGTTCAGCGATGCCGAGGTGAGCGGGCGCGGCTGCCGGGCCGCGATGTCGGCCACCCAGAGTTCGATGCCAGTGTCGCGCAGCACGGCGTAGGACAGGTGCGACCCGTCTGGGGAGAAGGCGGGCCACCCGAGGGTGGTTCCGGCCGGCGCCAGGATACGGAAACCGCCATCCTCAACCGTGTTGCCGCTGTCGCCGTTCCCGTTGCCGGGGTTCGCGTCGCCCTGCTCGATTCCGGCCGCATCGAGTGGCCGTACTGTCATGGCCACAATCGCCGGCGCCGACCAGGGCCCGCTGTTGCGCGGATCGATCCGGTACCCGGCGAGCCGATGCATCGGTCGTGCCAGCCACCCGATCGGCGGCATCGAACGCGACTCGATGAAGACCGCGACGTCGCGTCCAGGTCCCACCAGCACGCCCGGTGTCGGCGGCGCATCCAGGATCTCCACAATCCCGTCCGGCGGGACCAGATAAGAGCCCGTGCCGGGAGACGATGGCTGGGCCGATGCGCCACCCGGCTGGATCGCCGCCACGAGCGCTGCCGCCGTCAACGCCGCACGAATAGTGTCGGTCATGATGGAAATCATCCTACCGTAGTCTGGCTCCGGCGCCGCCTCGCATGGCATGGTACAACCCGGTCCGGACCGGAGAACGCCGTGCTTTCCTCACGCATCCCCGAGCACCGCTTCCCGAACCGTCTGGCGCTGCAGCTTGAGCGGCTGGGCGCGGAAGGGGCGGAGATCAACAACCTGATCGAATCGAACCCGACACGGGTCGATATCGATTACCCCGCCGACCTGCTCGCGCCGCTCGGATCGGCGGACGGCTTGCACTACAGTCCGCAGCCCCGCGGCCTCCGCTCCGCCCGCGACGCGGTGGCGGGATGGCTGGACGCGGGCCTCGACCCCGAACGCGTCGTCCTGACGGCCAGTACCAGCGAAGCCTACGCGCTCCTCTTCAAGCTGCTCTGCGATCCGGGCGACGACATCCTCGTGCCGCAGCCGAGTTACCCGCTCTTCGAGCATCTTGCCCGGTTCGAAGGAGTGGGAATCTCGCCGTACCCCCTCGTCCACGACGGCCACACCTGGGCGATCGACGCCGACGCGCTGCATGCCGCGGCCGGACCGCGCACCCGGGCCGCCGTCGCCGTCAATCCCAACAACCCGACCGGCTCGTACCTCGCGCCGCCCGACCTGGACGCCCTGGCGGCGGTCTGCCGCGCGCGCAACATTCCGCTGCTGGTGGACGAGGTGTTCAACCGCTACGCGATCGATCCGCGCCCCGGAATCAACCGGAGCATCCTCGGCCGAGACACGGCCGGCGGCGGGACGGACGACATCACCACGTTCGTTCTCGGCGGGCTGTCCAAGGCGGTCGGACTGCCCCAGGTGAAGCTCGCCTGGATTGCCGTCGATGGCCCGGCGCACGAAGTCCCGGATCTGCTCGACGGGCTCGACCTGCTGGCCGACACTTATCTGTCCGTTTCCACCCCCGCGCAATTGGGCGCGCGGCATCTCCTTGCCGCCGGGGCCGCCGTCACGACGCAGATTCAGTCACGCGTCACCGCCAACTACGCCTGGCTCGTCCGGCGCGCGTCCGGCAATCCGGCCGTTCGCATCCTGCGCACCGAAGGGGGCTGGTCCGTCGTCATCCGGCTTGCCGCCGCTTCAGATGCCGACCGGGAAGAAGAACTGGCCCTCAGTCTGCTGGAAGATGACCACGTTCTGGTGCACCCGGGCTATTTCTTCGATTTCCCGGAAGGCGCGCACGTCGTGTTCAGTCTCCTTCCTGCCCCCGCGCGTTTCCGGCACGGGGTCGGGCTCCTGCTCTCGCGTGCGCGAACGTGACGTCAAGCGGGACTTGTGTCATCGTGGAAGCCCTCGGAAGAAGACCGGCGTGACAGCTGACATGCACCGATGACGGGAGACGGCGGCTCGCCGGTACTGAAGGATCTAGTGCTCGTCGGCGGCGGGCATACGCACGTGATCGTTCTCCGCCGGCTCGGGATGCGGCCGATCCCGGGGGTGCGCGTCACCCTGATTGCACGGGACCTCCATGCGCCGTACTCCGGCATGCTCCCGGGGCTGGTCGCTGGTCATTACACGTTCGACGACGCGCACATAGATCTGGCGCCGCTCGCCCGCTTCGCCGGCGCCCGGCTCTATCACGACGAGGCGGTCGGGCTGGATCTCGACGCGCGGACCGTCATCTGCCGTGACCGGCCAGCGGTGCCGTACGACCTGCTCTCGATCGATGTCGGGATCACCCCCTCGATCAACGTGGAGGGCGTGGCGGATCACGCCGTGCCGATCAAGCCGATCGGCGGACTGGTCGCCCGTTGGGAACGGTTCGCGGCGCGCGTCCGGGCGAGCGAGCATCCACTGCGTGTCGCGGTGGTGGGGGCCGGCGCCGCGGGCGTCGAACTGACCCTGGCGATTCAACGCGCGCTCGCGGAGGGCGCCGGTCCGGGAGGAGATGGTGTCGCGGGTGCCGGCATCTTCTCGGGTGCTGCCTCGCCGGCGACGGCCCAGGCGACGTTCCAACTCTTCGGCGCGGACCCGGTAATCCTGCCCACGCACAATTCCGGCGCGCGCCGGCGCTTCAAGCGCGTGTTGGCGGAGCGGGGTGTGGAGCTTCACCTCGGTTCTCGCGTCGCGCGCATCGCGGCGGGCGAGCCGGGCGTAGTGCGGCTCCATACCGACGACGGCGGAACATTCGACGCGCACGAAGTGATCTGGGCGACCGAAGCGTCGCCCCCGGCGTGGCCGGCGCGTGCCGGGCTTGCCGTCGACGACCGAGGGTTCATCGAAGTGGATGCCACACTCCGCTCCACCTCCCATCCGGACGTCTTCGCTGCGGGCGATGTCGCTTCAGTCGTCGGTTACCCCCGCGAGAAGGCGGGTGTCTTCGCGGTCCGTCAGGGATTGCCGCTCGAAGCGAACCTGCGCCGCTCGATCGAGGGCAATCCGCTGCGCGAGTTCCACCCGCAGCGCAAGTTCCTCAGCCTGATCAGCACCGGCAACCGCTACGCGGTCGCTTCACGCGGCTTCTGGTCGACGGAGGGCGCCTGGGTCTGGCGCTGGAAGGATCGGATCGACCGTCGCTTCATGCAACGTTTCTCCGACTTGCCGGAGATGGAGGAAGGTGCGCCTGCGCTGTCGCGGGATGACGAGCAGCTCGCGCCGGGCCTTGCCGCGCCCGAGGTAATCCGGCAACTCTCCAGGCCGGCGATGCGCTGCGGCGGCTGCGGCTCGAAGGTGGGCGCTACGCTGCTCGAGCGCGTTCTGGCCCGCCTCGAGCCATTCCGTCGCGACGATGTCCTGGTCGGACTCGACTCGCCGGATGACGCCGCCGTCGAACAGCTTCCGCCGGGTGTGCTGCTCGTGCAGTCGGTCGATGCGTTCCGAGCGATGGTGGACGATCCGTGGATCTTCGGCCGCATCACGGCGACGCATGCCCTGGGCGATCTCTACGCGATGGGGGCGGAACCGCGGTCGGCGCTTGCGGTGGTCACTATCCCGCACGGCGTCGAGGAGAAGATGGAAACGCTGCTCTTCGATCTGCTGGCCGGCGCGCTCACGGTGCTGAACGACGCAGGGGTCGCATTGACCGGCGGGCATACGAGCGAGGGGGCAGAAGTGACGCTCGGCTTCAGCGTGAGCGGCACCATCCGGCGTGATCGGATGCTTCGCAAGGGAGGCGCCCAGCCGGGTGACCGTTTCATCATCACCAAGCCGGTCGGCACCGGCACACTGCTGGCCGCCGACATGCGCGGCAAGGCGAAGGCGCGCTGGGTGTCGGGCGCCATCCGGGCCATGATGCAGTCGAACCGCGCCGCCGCGGGCATCTTCCGGGAGCATGGCGTGCACGCCTGTACCGACGTTACCGGCTTCGGGCTGCTGGGCCACCTGGTCGAGATGGCGCGGGCGTCGAGCGTCGGGGCGCGCATCACGCTCGATGCCGTTCCGATGTTGAGCGGCGCGCAGGAGACCGTCGCGGCGGGCATCCTGAGTTCGTTGCAGCCGGAGAACCTGCGACTCCGCCGCGCCGTCGCCAACCCGGAGTCGGCCGCGGAGAACGGTCGGTACCCCATCCTCTTCGATCCCCAGACCGCCGGTGGCCTTCTTGCTGCCGTCCCCCCGGACCGGGCTGCCGCCTACGTCACCCGGCTCCAGGCGGCCGGGTACAACCACGCTGCGGATATCGGTGAAGCGGTCCCGGCCTCTCTCGACGGCTCCGGTCTGATCGAGATCGCCTGACCGGTCCCGTTCCTCACCCAGTAGACTGAGAGCGGCGTCAGGTGGCGCCCCGGAGAGGAGGTTCGGTTCGACATGGTGGAGGCAGGAAAGACGGCGCCGGCATTTCGGTTAGCCGATCAGGAGGGCGTGCAGCTCTCGCTCGAACAGTTGAAGGGGCAGTGGGTCGTTCTGTACTTCTACCCGCGCGACGACACACCCGGGTGCACGAAGGAGGCGTGTGAGTTCACGTCCACGTTGAGCGACTTCCGGGAGCTCGATGCAGTCGTGCTCGGCTGCAGCCCGGACGGCGCTGAGGCGCACCGGAAGTTCATCGCGAAGCACAGCCTGCAGGTGCGGCTGCTGTCCGATCCGTCGCACGAGACGATGGCGGAGTACGGCGCATGGGGCGACAAGGTTCTCTACGGCAGGAAGTCGGTCGGCGTGATTCGATCGACGGTGCTCATCGATCCGGAGGGGAAGGTCGCGCATCATTGGAAGAAGGTGCGCGCGGCCGGCCACGCCGGTCACGTCGCGAACAAACTGCGCGACCTGCGCGGGAGCAACTGATCGGCCCAGTCGCCGGCCGCTTCGGGCGCGTTCGGAACCGACGCTACGCGAGGGACGGGATCTCGGGGCCGAGGAGCGCGACGAACCGGGTGGCGGCGGAGGAGAGGGGACGTCCGGCGACGGTGATGACGCCGTAGGTTCGCCGGGTGGCGGCTTGTTCGAACGGCACGACCGCGACCCGATCCGTTTTCCCGACGCAGATCGACGGGACGGCCGAGATGCCGATACCTGCTTCGACGTACCGCTTGATGACGTCGTAGCCCTCGGTTTCCAGCGCGTCGTTGATCTTCAGTCGTGACTGACGTGCGGCCGATTCAAGCGATGTGCGGGTATCGGTGCCGAGCGGCGAGAGGATGGCAGGATACTCTGCCGCCTCGCGCAGCGTAACCGACCGGCGTCTCGCGAACGGATGGTCGAGCGGTGTGATCAGGATCAGATCGCAGGCGAGGAACGGCCGGTACTCCAGGTCGTCCGGCACGACGTCCAGGGAGCCGACGAAGAAGTCCGCTTCGTACGCGCGGAGGCATGCGAGACCTTCGCGGCAGGAGACGGGCTTCAGAGAGAGCTTCACGTTGGGGTAATGCTCCCGGTACTGCCGGACGTGCGGCGGCAGTATATGCAGGGTGCCCACTTGGCTGGCCGCGATCCGGACGGCGTCGGTGACACCGAGTGTCCGTTGTTCGGTGAAGGCCTCGTCCAGCCGGTCCATGCCGTCCACGAGCGGCATCGCCAATGCGAGGAGATTCTCGCCCGCCTCGGTCAGGTGGATATACGGACCCCGTCGCTCGAAGAGTTGGGTCTCGAGTTCCTCCTCCAGCGTGCCGACATGCCGGGAGATCGCCGGTTGCGTCAGTTTGAGACGCCGCGCGGCGCGGCTGAGGCTGCCTTCCTGCGCGGCGTAGCAGAAGGCCCGTAGCTGTCGGAGCCGATCTCCCTTCTGGTTCGTGGGTGAACGGCGTTGCCCCTGGGACGCTCCGAGCGAACGCGGATGGCCGACGGCAGGGTTGCCCATGGAAACGAGGTAGCTCGGCTAGTTTGCTAGTTTAGCGAAAACTACCGGCCCCGAGAGGCGAAACTACCGCATCAGGCCCAGAACACAGGATCGCGAGGTCGCAAGCCCCCCCCCGGCGTCACGCTTTTCAGAGTTGCGTGTCGGCCTACCCGCGTCCGGACGAACTGGACCGCGTGTTAGACTCACCGCTTGATGAGGGCGGGTTGGTGGAGAGGCACAAGTGCGTCCGCGCCTATTGCGGCACTGGTGCTCGCCATGGGCGTGGCGGCCTTTGTCGGTTACGGATCGCCCGCCGGAGTCACGCTGCCACTGTCGGAGAGTACGGTGGTAGAGAGTCGGCCTTCCGCCCAGAGCGGCAATAGCGCCGCGCCGGACGCCTCCCCCATCCGTGACGCCGACATCTTCCTTGCGCCCGCGGTCCGGACCGTTCGCGACACCATTGGTCGCGGGGCGACGCTGGCCAGCCTCCTCGACGCGCACGACGTCGATCGCGAAGCGTATGCGTTGATCGAAGCCGTCCGCGAGGCCTTCGATCCACGCCGCTTCCGCGTCGGCAACCCGTACCGGCTGCAGCTCGATCTCGAGGGCAACGCCGTCCGGCGCTTCGAGTATCACGTTGATGACGCGTCATTCCTTCGCGCCACGCGTGCTGCGGAGGGCGCCGCCGGTGCACCGTTCACCGCAGCACTGATCCCGTACGAGACCGAGCGAGAGGAAGCGAGCGTCCGCGGGACGATTGACGCCCGCAACAACTCGCTTGTCGCGGCGCTGAACGCGGGCGGGGAGACCGTCACGCTTGCCGTTGCCCTTGCCGAGATCCTCAGTGGCGAAATCGATTTCAACAACGACCTCCGCCGAGGCGACCGGTTTTCCCTGCTGTTCGAGCGGACGTGGCGGGAGGGTGCGTTCGGAGAGAGGGAGACGGTCTTTGCGGGGTACGGCGACATCCTGGCCGCGGAGTTCGTCAACGACGGGCGCGAGATGCGCGCCTATCGCTTCCAGGTGCCGGGCGAACCGGAAGCGCAGTACTTTGACGAGAGTGGCCGCTCGATGAAGCGGCTCTTCCTCCGTTCGCCGTTCCGCTTCGAGCCACGCGTCACGTCGCGCTTCTCGTACCGGCGGGTACATCCCGTGCACGGTGGTGTCCGTCCGCACCTTGGCGTCGACTACGGCGCGCCGGTAGGCACACCGGTTATCGCGGTCGCCACCGGTTCGGTTGTCTCCGCGGGACGGAGCGGCGCTTCCGGCAACATGGTGCGACTACGCCACACGAACGGTTACGAGACCTACTATCTGCATCTCTCCGCGTTCGCCGACGGGATCCGTCCGGGCGTCCGCATCGGACAGGGGCAGATGATCGGCAGAGTTGGCGCGACCGGCGTCGTGACCGGCCCCCACCTGGACTACCGGATACGGAAGAACGGCACCTTCGTCAACCCATTGCTCGAGCACCGCAACCTACCGCCGGGTGATCCGGTTCCGGAGGCCCAGATGGCTGCGTTTGAAGCGATCCGCGACGGGGCGGAGCAGACGCTTCGCACCCAGGGCGGAACCGGGGGCGGACGGGCAGCGCCCTGAGCGTGGCAACTATTCGTCCGTTTCGGGCATTACGACCGACACCGCAGGCGGCCCCGCAGGTGGCAGCGGTGCCGTACGACGTGGTGACGGCGGCGGAGGCGCGTTCCCTTGCGGCTGGCAACCCGCTCAGCTTTCTGCACGTCTCGCGCGCGGAGATCGATCTGCCGGAAGACGCTGTTCCGTACGGTAACGCGGTGTACGCCCGTGCGATCGAGAACCTCGCGTCGCTCACCGGGTCGGCCCCGCTGGTACGGGAGGACGAACCCTCGCTCTACCTCTACCGGATGCGTACCGCCGATGGCCACCTGCAGACCGGCATTGCCGGCTGTTTCTCGCTCGACGAGTACGACCGTGGCATCGTCAAGAAGCACGAGGGAACGCGCCGCGACAAGGAGGACGACCGAACGCGCCACATGATGGCGTTGCGCGCGCAGACCGGGATCGTCTTCTTGATGTACCGCTCCGATGCGGTGATCGATGGTCTGATCGCAGGCGGCTCCGCGGAACCGCCACTCCTCGAGGTTTCGGCGCCCGACGGCGTGACGCACACCGTCTGGAGGTTGCCGGCGGTGGCCACTGCCGCCGCGGTGGAGGCGTTTGGCGCATTGCCGGCGATCTACATCGCCGACGGGCATCACCGGATCGCCAGCGCGGCGCGTGCTCGCACTGAGCTTGCCGAGTCCGATCCGACGGCGGCTTCACGTTTCTTTCTCGGTGTGGCGTTTCCCGACACCGAGACACGCATCCTCCACTACAACCGGACGGTGGCCGATCTCGGGGGCTACACGCCGGCGCAGTTCGTCGAGGCAATCGCTTCCCGGCTGACGGTAACCGCAGGTGGTCCGGAGACGCCCGTCAAGCGGCACTGCGCGATGTATGTCGGGGGTGCGTGGTGGACGATCGACCTCTCCGCGGCGGTTCCGGCGTCGGGGCCGGAAGCGGACGCGCCGCGCCTCGACGCCGGCCTGCTGGAAACCGAGGTTTTCGCTGCCGTGATGGGGATTACCGACATCCGGAACGACGCGCGCGTCACGTTCGCCGGCGGCGGAAAGGGTAGGCCGGACGCACTCGCGCGCGCTGTTGACGCGGGTGATGCGGCCGTCGCCTTCTCGCTCGCTCCGGTTACGCCGGACGAGCTGGTCGCGGTTTCCGACTACGGCGGCGTCATGCCTCCCAAGTCGACCTGGTTCGACCCGAAGCTCCGCGACGGACTGTTGATTCACCGGATATAGAACCGCGCGCGCCCGGCACCCGGCGACCGCGCGCAATCACCCATCGGGAAGAGATGAACAAGCGCATCCACAATTTCGGAGCCGGCCCCGCCGTCCTCCCCGAACCGGTCCTCGAGCAGGCGCGTGAATACCTCCTGGGCTTGCCCGGCGTCGGCATGTCGGTCCTCGAGATCAGTCATCGTTCGGAGGCGTTCGACGAGATCCTCGCCACGGCCGAGTCGAACATCCGGACGCTGGCCGACGTCCCGGACGATTACCACGTCCTCTTCCTCCAGGGAGGCGCGACGCTGCAGTTCTCAATGGTGCCGATGAACCTCCTGCCGGAAGGTTGGAGCGGCGTGGCGGACTACATCGTTACCGGGTCGTGGGCGTCGCAGGCAGCGACGGAGGCGAAGAAGTTCGGCGAGGTCCATGTCGCGGGAACGACCGAGCCGGACGGCTTCCGGCGCCTCCCGGCGCAGGAGGAACTGACGCTCAGTCCCGACGCGGCGTACGTCCATGTCACGACGAACAACACAATCGCCGGGACCCAGTGGCGCTCGATGCCGGCGACGGGTGCTGTCCCGCTAGTGGTCGATGCCTCGTCCGATATCTTCAGCCGGCCGATCGACGTCGGGCGCCACGGATTGATATACGCCGGCGCGCAGAAGAACCTCGGGCCGGCCGGGGTCACCGTCGTGATCCTCCGCCGGGATCTGACCGAACGCGGATCGGCATCGCTGCCGAAACTGCTGCGGTACGCGACCCACGTAAAGGGAGGGTCGCGCGCCAACACGCCGCCGGTCTTCGCGATCTATCTGGTGTCGCTCGTCACCGACTGGCTGCGCGAGCAGGGAGGGTTGGCCGCGGTGGCGGAGCGGAACGCGCGCAAGGCAGCGCGGCTCTACGCCGCGATCGACCGGACCGGCTTCTACCACGGCGTTGCCGACCCGGAGAACCGGTCCCTGATGAACGTCACGTTCCGACTGGTGGACGAGGGGCTCGAGTCGCGGTTCGCGGCCGAGGCGGAAGCGGCGGGTCTGGCGGGACTCAAGGGCCACCGCTCCGTCGGCGGTCTCCGCGCCTCGATCTACAATGCGTGCCCGGAGCCGGCCGTGAAGGCGCTCGTCGACTTCATGGCTGAGTTCGAACGCCGTCACGGCTAGCGGCTGCAAGCAGCCCGTCCCCGGGCACCCCACCCCACTGATGGGACCCCGTCCGGCGCGGTGTGCGGGTTCTTTTCTGCGTGCGTCGGCGGGCCTGTCGTGTTACGCTACGGCGTTTCCGTGCCTGCCGGTCGGGCGGACGGACGGGGCCGCGCCGGTTGAATCCACCGGGGCCTCGGACTACGGGAGGGCTCAGTTGCTCATATCGCTGTTGATCTCGTTGGGCATCGCCATGGTGGTGCTGCAGGTGGCGGTCCTTTCCACCACGATCTACCTACACCGGGCCGCAACGCACCGTGCGCTAATGCTGCATCCGGCGGTCGCGTGGGTGTTTCGCGCCGGGCTCTGGCTCACGACCGGAGTGAATGTCCGCGAGTGGGTGGCCGTGCACCGGAAGCACCATGCCTTTACCGACGAGGAGGGCGACCCTCACAGCCCGCACCTCGAAGGCTTCTGGTCGGTGCAACTCGGCAATGTCTTTCACTACGTCCGTGAGGCGCGTGATCCGGAAGTGATCGCGAAATACGCGCGTGACCTCAAGGAAGACTGGTGGGAGCGGAAAGTATTCGGCCGGGGCCTCGTCGGGCCTGTGTTTGGCGTTACGGCGCTCTGCGTCATCTGCCCGATGGCGGGACTGGGGGTTGGCTGGGCGCTCCTGGCCGCCGGATTGCACGGCGTGCTGTATGTCTTTGTCCTGTCACCGTCGATCAATGGGCTCTGCCACTACCTTGGTTACCGCAACTTCGATAACACGGCGACCAACATCCGTCTGATTGCGCTCATCACCGGTGGCGAGGGACTCCACAACAACCACCATGGCTTCCCGCGGAGCCCGAGGTTCAGCGTGCGGCGCAAGTGGTCGGAGATCGATCCCGCCTGGCCGATCATCTGGTCTCTCACCAAGCTTGGCCTGGCACAGCCGTACCGGACCATCGAAGAGCATCAGGCATCCGCGGACGCGTACCCGCAGGAAACGTAGGACGCGCGTCGGTCGTATACGCTGGCAGACGTGCGGCAAGCCGACGGGTCGGTCGTCTGCGCCAACTGCAACCGCCTGGTTGGCATAAACGAGGAGCACTGTCCCTATTGCGGGGCATGGCGCCCCGGCCTGTTCGGCTGGGCGCCGGCGCTCCGGATGATTGTCGGGGCACGCATCGATCTGATCGTCCTCATCATCGGCACCTGCGTGACGCTCTACGCGGTGGCGCTGCTGCTGCAGCCTGACGCGATCTTCGCGGGCGGCGGCTTGCTCTCGATCCTTTCCCCCGGCCGGCGCGCGTTGTACCAGCTTGGCATGACGGGCGGCGTCGCCTGGCAGCTCGGGTGGTGGTGGACCCTCATCACCGCCATCTACCTGCATGGCGGGTTGTTGCACATCTTCTTCAACGTGATGTGGATCCGGAATCTGGGTCCACCGGCCGCGGAGGCGTTCGGCCCGGCGCGGACCTTCGTGTTGTTCAACGTCTCCGGCGCGACAGGCTTTCTGGCGTCGAACCTGGTGTCGGGTGCGACGACGATCGGCGCGTCGGGCGCCATCTTCGGCCTGCTCGCCGCCCTGATCGTCTACGGCCGGAAACGGGGAAGCTCAGTGATGACCCAGCAGCTCTGGCAGTGGGCGATCATCCTGGGCATCTTCGGTTTTCTGTTACCAGGGGTGAACAACTGGGCGCACGTCGGCGGGTTCGCAGGCGGCTGGATCGCGGCGAACATGATGGGCTTCAACGACGAACAGCGCGAGAGCGCCAGCGTCATGCTGGCTGCACTCGGCCTGATCGTCCTGACCGCCATCGGCTTCGTCCTGTCGTTCTACAACGTCCACACCCTCCTGCTCACAAGCTGACCGCCGCGTGGCGGCACCACCGGGTGTTGGCGGCCAGGGCGTTACTCGTCCGCAACGGATGCTGGCCGCCGGCGGCGCCTCGGTCGCCGCCGGCGGCGTTCACGGGGTGGCGGACCCTGCTCGAGTTGATCCTGCCATCGCTCAAGCGCCTTCGGATCCTGCCCGTGAATCTCCAGCCAGGTCAGTGCCTCCGGAAAGCTGGGTTGTCCCAGGATGCTGCGGATTGCGCCGGGCAACGGCTCCGGCCCCGCCAGCCGAGGCAGTATCACGAGCAGCCGTCGCAGGTACTCGGCATCGCGCCGGGGCACGGTCAAGTCGCCCAATGTGACGCGCACCGTGCGGTCGTCGCGGGCCGGTGGCGTGAGGTCTATCCGCATCACCGGTGTGACCAGGCTGCCGAGCAGCACCGCGTTCGTCAGCGTCTCGGGTGCCGAGTCATGCCGGTTCCGGTACGCGTCGAGCCGGTCGAGGGACTGCCAGAGCGGCGTCTTCGAGTGCAGGCGCTGTAGTTCGGGTGCGATTTGCTTGAGCAGTCCGGTCTGGGACAGCAGCCTGAACGTCTTCGTCGCGGCGCCGCTTCGGAGCAGCTTGTACACCTCTTCCATCAGGCGTGCCGGCGCGGCCTCGAGGATCTCGGCCGCGTGCTCTCGGATCGCCGCCCGCACCGGCGGGTCGAGACGGAACCCGAGTCGCGCGGCAAACGCGACCGCACGGATCATTCGGACCGGATCCTCGATAAACCGCTCATTGGGATCGCCGATGCAGCGGATCAACTTGTGGCGCAGGTCCTTCATGCCGCCGACGTAATCGATAACGGCGAACGTCGAGATGTCGTAGAAGAGCGCGTTGATGGTGAAGTCACGACGGAACGCATCCTCCTCCGGCGTCCCGAACGTGTTGTCGCGCTTGATCGACCGCCGTTCCGGCTTGGGCTCTTCCGCCGTTACGGCGCCGCTGTCGGCATCTACTTCGTGATCCGGTACCTGCCGCCGGAACGTCGCCACTTCGATCGTCTTGGTCCCAAACATGACGTGCGCGAGGCGGAACCGCCGGCCGATTATCCAGCAGCGCCGGAAGATACGCTTCACTTCGTTCGGGTGGGCGGACGTGCCGATATCGAAGTCCTTCGGTTTCCGCCCGAGCAGCAGGTCGCGCACTCCGCCCCCGACGAGGTAGGCGGTGTGGTTGCGCTTGCGGAGCTGCCGCAGCACGAACAGGGCTTCCGGATCGATGTTCGAGCGGGAAATCGGGTGGTCCGCCCGGGAGATGATTGTCGGCGCTGTCACGGGGGTTAGCTCTTGGCTTCCTTCCAGTTCCTGCCGATGCCGAGGTCGACCGTCAGCGGAACCTGTAGCGCTGCGGCGGATTCCATCTTCTGACGGACCAGGGCGGCAACCTCTTCGGCCGCTGTATCGGGGCATTCGAAGAGCAGTTCATCGTGGACGGTGAGGATCATCCGGGTGTGGTTCGGCAGCGCGGCGTGAACATCCAGCATCGCGCGCTTCAGGATGTCAGCCGCCGTGCCCTGGATCGGCATGTTGACGGCGATCCGTTCGGAGGCGTGCCGCGCCATCACGTTGCGACTGGTTATGTCGGGGACGCGGCGGCGCCGGGCGAACAGCGTGGTCACTTCGCCGGAAGCGCGAGCCGCTTCGAGCGTGCGGTCGATGAACTCGCGCACCTTGGGGAACCCGTCGAAGTAGGCGTCCACGAAACTCTGCGCCGCCTTTTGCGTGACGCCGATGTCCTTTGACAGCGTGAACGCCGTCTTTCCGTAGAGCAGCGCGTAGTTGATGATTTTCGCGCGGCGGCGCAGCTCGTGCGGGTCGAGGCCGCTGTCGTCGCCGAAGACCTGGCGCGCGGTCCGGTCGTGGATGTCGTCGCCACGCCGGAATGCGCTGATAAGGTTCGGGTCATCCGCGAGGTGGGCCAGGACGCGCAGCTCGATCTGGGAGTAGTCGGCGGAGATCAGCACGCAGCCTTCCGGCGCGGTGAACGCGGCCCGGATCTCGCGGCCGATGCCGGTCCGGATCGGGATGTTCTGCAGATTCGGGTCGCTGCTGCTGAGACGGCCGGTGGCGGCTACCGCCTGGTTGAAGCTGGTGTGGACGCGGCCGGTCTCTGGATTGACCAGTTGCGGCAGCGCGTCGATGTAGGTTCCCTTGAGCTTGGCGAGGCTGCGCCACTCCAGCACGAGGCGAGGGAGGTCGTGCACGTTCGCCAGCTCTTCGAGGACGCTCACCGAGGTCGATGCCGCCTTGGTCTTGCCGGTCCGCTTGAGGGACGGCAACTGCAGCTTGTCGAACAGGATTGCGGAGAGCTGCTTCGGCGAGGCGATGTTGAACTCCTCGCCTGCGAGCGCATGGATCTTCTGCTCGTAGTCGGCCAGTTGCGTCTCCATGGCTGCCGACTGCGTCGCCAGCGCCCGCGTGTCGACCAGTACCCCGGCGCGTTCGATGTCCGCAAGCACCGGAACGAGCGGCAGTTCCATATCCCGGTAGAGGGATTCGAGGCCATCGTCCTGCAACTGCGCTGCAAGCTGTTCCGCCAGTTGCAGCATCAGGTCGCACCGTTCGTTCGCCCAGGGAGCCGCAGCATCGGCCGGGACGTCGGCGAAGCTGACCGCCTTCGCGCCCTTGCCCACGACACCCTCGGCGGGGGCTGGCTTGCGGCCGATCAGTTCGAGGGCGATCTGATCCAGTTCGTGATGGGGACGGTTCGCTTCGAGCAGGTAGCTGGCGATCATCGTGTCGAGGTCAAGACCGTCGAGCGGCATCGCCTGGCGGCCCAGGATCATGAGCGCCTGTTTCAGGTCGTGACCGGCGACCGGGAGCGCCGGGTCTCCCAGCAGTTTCGCGACCGCGGCGACCGTCTTACTACGATCGAGCGGGGTGTCTTCCTCCAGCGTCCGGTGGCCGAGCGGAAGGTAGCGCGCATGACCCGGACCGGCGGAGAGCGACAGGCCGACCAGTTCTGCGCTGACCGCCTGCGGTGTGTCCGTCACCACGGTGAGACCGAGACGGCCGGCGCCGGCAATGGCGGCGACGAGGCCGTCCAGGTCGGCGTCGGTCCGAACGATGCCGTAGTCGGTTTCGACCGTCGCCGGCGCGGGTGCGTAGTCGGCCATCAGCGTCCGGAAGCCGAGGTCTGAGAAGAGGGCGAAGCAGCGCTCGTTCGACGGGCCGCGATAGCGGAGCGCGTCGGTATCGAACGGCACCGGGACGTCCCTCCGGATGGTGACCAGTTCCCGGCTGTGGAGCGCTTCGCCGGCATGCTGTTCGAGCGCCCTGCGGTAGCGCTTCGCTTCGATTTCGTCGGTGCGGTCGAGCAGCGCGTCGAGGGATCCGAACCGCGTGATCAACTCCCGCGCACCCTTTTCACCGATTCCCGGCACGCCCTTGACGTTGTCCACCGCGTCGCCCATCAGCGAGAGGACGTCAATCACCTGGTTCGGCAGCACGCCGAACTTTGCCTTCACGCCGTCAGCGTCGTACCAGATGCCGGGTTCGCGGGGGTTGAAGATGCGGATGCCGTCGCGGACCAGTTGGTAGAAGTCCTTGTCGCCGGTGACGATCGCGACGTCGAAGCCGGCTGCCTCCGCCTGTATTGCGAGTGTGCCGATCACGTCGTCCGCCTCGACGCGCTCGTGCGTCAGGATCGGGACACCGAGTGCTTCGCACGCCTCATGCACAATCGGCGCCTGCGCCCGGAGATCGTCCGGCATCGGGGCTCGGTTCGCCTTGTAGTCCGCGTCGAGTTCGGTCCGGAACGTGGGACCGCGCAGGTCGAACGCGGCCGCGATCAGCGTCGGCTGGTGATCCGCGATCAGCTTGCGGAGCATGGTGGCGAAACCGTAGACGGCATTGGTGGGGCGGCCGTCGGGCGCCGTGAGTCCCCGGACGCCGTGGTAGGCGCGATACATCTGCGAGCTGCCGTCGATGAGGAAGAGTCTTTCGCGTTGCGAGGCAGAGCGCGGGCGGGACGGCATTAATCCGGGGAGTGTACTACCCGGCCTGCGAGGATTCCGCCGCAATACGGAAGCGCGTCGCAGCTACGGAGTCGCGATATAGCCGCGTCTCGCGCGCACGATGTGGCGTTCGCTCCGTACGCGGACTTCGATCTCGTGCCACGCCCCGTCCGCGTGGCCGGGGGCCGGGTAGCCGAGGTAGTACTGCCGGCTCAACTCGTCGGCGATGCCCGCTGTGGCAGGGTCGAGATCACTCGGGTCATTGATGATCTCGGTCCGTCCGCCGCTGTCGTCGGTAATGTCGCGCAGTGCGCCGGCGTTCACCCGCTCGCTTCTTCCGATGCCGCCCCCGGGAAACTGGCCCTGGCCCGGGAATGGCGGCGAGGGTCGGCGGTTGCCCCCCGGGACCGGGAACGGCATCCGCGGCGGGCGCGTCCGCGGGACCGGCTGGCGTGGGACCGGGCGGCCGCCGAAGATGGAGGCGGGTCCGTCGATGCCAATTGCGTACACCAGCACCTCGGTTTCGCGAATCAGCCTTTGCAGCGACCGATCGTCGGTCTGGCTGTTCGTGTCGTTCCCGTCCGAGATGATGACCACCGCCTTCTTGCGGTGCCGGCCACCCTCCGCCATATGCACCGCTTCGGCCACAGCATCGTAGAGCGCGGTGCCGCCGTTCGGGCGAATCCCGCCCAGCGCCCGGCTGACGCGCGCCGGCTCGGTGGTCCAGTCGTGCACCAAACGGGGCTCATAGCTGAAGCGGTAGAGAAAGACCTCGTCGTCCGGACCGAGCAGGTCGAAGAGGAAACGGTCGAGCGCGGCGCGTGCCGCCGACATCCGTTCGCCTTCCATGCTGCCGGACGTGTCGAGCACGATGCCGAGGCTGACCGGCACCCGCTCCCGGCTGAAGTGTGTGATCCGCTGCGGTTCGCCGTCGTCGTACACCAGAAAGTCGTCCTGATCGAGCGTTGTCACGAAATGACCGCGACGGTCGGTCACGGTGGCGGAGACGTTGATCAGCTCGACGCCCGAGCGAAAGCGGAACGCGGTGGGCGTGTCGGTGTCCTGCGCGGAGGCGGGAGAAGCGAGGGGGAGGTGGACGAGAACGACGATCGCGGCGGCGATGCTGGCGGTAGGCCGCACCGGGAACGGCCCGCGATCCGATCGGGGCAACCTGGATGTCGTCAAGAGTCGGCTCCTTCCAGTTCGATAGGCGCCGGCAGCCCGATCTCCGGGCGGAGATCGACGTGCGGGACGGTCGCGTCGTCGATCGCGAAACTGATCCGGTAGCGGCTGATGCCTTCGGCGGGGATCTCGACGACGAAGGGAGACGCCGTGCCGGGGGCGAGCCGTGGCGCAGCGATCCGCGTCTGGCGGCTGGCGATCATGGCGCCGGTCTCGTCGAATGCCATCGCCACCACAAAGAGCTCGGCGACCCCGGCCGCGTCCGCCGGATTCCGGACCGAGCCGCTGATTGCAAGGAGCGGGCCGGCGGTGTCGTGCTCGAGGGCGAGCAGTTCGACCGGCAGATGCGGATCGTCAGGTGCACGCTCGGCGCCGTCGCGCGAAAGGACATAGAACCCGACGGCAAGGACCACCACAACGATGACGACGGCCGCCCCGAAGGCGGCGAGGCGGTTGGCGAGGGTCGATGTCGATTCGGGGGCGGGATCGAAGAGGGGCAGGTCGGCTCCTCCTTCCGGCGCGGCCGGCGGTTCCGGATCCGGGGCCGGCCGACCAGCCCCGGCGTCCCGACGGAGCTCCTCGGCGAGCGCGGCGACGCGCGCATCGGAGCGGCGGCGTTCCTCCCGTAATAGGCGGTACGTCACGACCCCCATCGTGATGGCGATCAGCAGCGAGAGGATCGTGGCGGCGCTCAGGGTGAAGACCATCGTCTACCGCAACCGGAACTCCATGGCGACTTCGACGACGACGTTGACCGGAACATCGTGGCGCCGGGCGGGGACGAACTGCCAGGCGCGCATGGCGAGGATGGCGGCTTCGTCCAGTCCGTAGCCGAGACTGCTCAGCACCTGGATGTCACCGACCGATCCGTCCGCGAGAACGATTACTTCGAGCACCACTTCACCTTCGATACGGCGCCGCCGCGCCTCCTCGGTGTAGTCGGGCTGCACCTCGTGGCTAATCGCGGGCGGCGTGATTCCGGCGCCCGG
This sequence comes from Vicinamibacterales bacterium, assembly GCA_965246995.1. Lineage (GTDB taxonomy): Bacteria > Acidobacteriota > Vicinamibacteria > Vicinamibacterales > UBA8438 > VXRJ01. The sequence continues at coordinate 4,141,374 of OZ252008.1, read as the reverse complement.
ACGGTACGGGCCGCCGCCGGTGCCGGCTCCGGTCCCCGGGCCGACGCCTGCGCCCTGGCCGTCCCCGACGCCGCGTCCGGCGCCGTCTCCCACGCCGCCGCTTGCGCCCGCGCCTTGCGTGCGCGAGGCTCGGTTGGCACGCAGTTCTTCGAGCAGGCCGCGCCGGTCCTGCCGGTCGCCGCGCACCTCCATCAACGGCGCGACGATCTGCGGCATTTCTTTCGCCTCAATCGGGTCAGGTTCCGTATCCACCGGTTCGACCACGGCCGGCTCTTCGCGAGGTGGGACCGGGCTGCGGATGCGGCTGGTCCCTTCACGCTCGGCGGGCGGTGGCGGCAGCGGCTGACGCAGGCCACCACCACCTCCGCCTCCGCCTGGACCCGGGTCGGCGACGAAGACCAGGCGGGTGAGTGCCGGGCCGCCCGGATCGACCAGGTCGCCGGTGGTCGGTGTGGCCATCGTCAGGAGGATCGCGACCGCGAGAACGATGGCATGGAGTGCGGCGGTCGTTGCCGTGGCGCGGCTGCGCGAGGGCGGATCGTCCAGGCTACGGTCGAGTTGGGACGCGCCGAAGGCGATCCGGAGCGGGCGGGACCCGTTGCCGCGGAGCCAGCGGACTGCCCGGGCGGCTTCGGACTGGGGGAGGAGCATGCCGTCCACGGTGGCCACTTCACCGGAGGCGATGAGGCGGGTGACAACCTCGGGAGCGACACGGGCGACGGCCGCGACTTCCTCCGCGCTGTACACCTCGGGGACAGAGGTAACCGGCGGATCCGCGTCGGTGCTTCGGGGGCTCCTCATCACGGGCGAATCGCTTCAAAGAACTGTTTGCCGTCGCGTTCGGCCAGAAGGCGGCTGCCGCGGAAGCCCTCGGCATCGAGCGCACCTTTCGCGCCGCCGTTCATGACGTAGGTCCGGTCCAGCGTGCGCTGCGAGAAGACGGCGCCGAGGCCGCCGCGTGGCGCGACTTCGATCACGATGATGCGTCCGCCGGGACGGAGGACACGGAGCGTCTGCTGCAGGCAGAGCACCCGCTGATTCATGCGGATCGCGCCGAGCAGTCCCGGGATGACGACGATATCCATCGACTCCGGATCGCAGGGCAGTGCGGAGAGGCGGCCCGTCCGGATATCGATGAGCACCCCCGCCTGTTCGCCGGCGCGCCGAATCGCGTCCGCTTCGTCGGTTGTCTCGACGACGGCGACCGCGGTCCCACTAATGCCCGCAACGCGAGCGAGCTGGGCAATCAGGGTTGGATCCCTTCCGCCCAACTGCAGCACCGCGGCGCCCAGCTTCAGGCCGACCATGGAGACTTCGAGGTCACGGGGGCCAGCGTGCGCCTGACGCATGAACGGCAGTTTGAACAACGCCATGCGACTACCCTCATGATATAGTCTCCGCCCGTGCCACGTTCTGGTGATATCGCCCCCGCATCGGGGCGTCTGGGTATCCTCCTCGCCGGCCTAGGTGCCGTCAGCACCACGCTTATCGCGGGTGTTCACGCGATTCGCAAGGGGCTTGCGGCCCCAACCGGGTCGCTGACGCAGATGGGGACTATCCGCCTCGGCAAGCGGACCGATGATCGCTCGCCCCGAATCAGCGACTTTGTCCCGCTCGCCGGCCTGGACGACCTGGTCTTCGGGGGCTGGGACATTTTTGAGGACAACTGCTATGAGGCGGCCTGCAACGCGGAAGTGCTAGCGCGGCCGCTGATCGATCAGGTGCGGCCGGAACTGGAGGCGGTCAAGCCGTGGCCGGCGGTCTTCGATCAGCACTACGTCAAGAGACTTGATGGAACGCACGTCAAGAGCGGTGCCAACAAGAAAGAACTGGCGGAGCTGGTGATCGCAGATATCCGTCGGTTCCGCGAGGAACAGCAGGTCGACCGGCTCGTCCTGATCTGGTGCGGGAGCACCGAGATCTACCTGGAGGAAGCGCCGGTCCACCAGTCGCTCGAGGCATTCGAGAAGGGCCTCGAAGCATCCGACCCGGCGATTCCGTCGTCGATGATCTATGCGTACGCGGCGATCCGCGAAGGGATTCCGTACGCGAACGCCGCACCCAACCTGAGCGCTGACGTTCCGGCGCTCGAGGAGCTGGCGCTACAGACCGGGTCGCCGCTGGCCGGGAAGGATTTGAAGACGGGCCAGACGTTGATGAAGACGATGATCGCGCCGGGGCTGAAGGCGCGGCTGCTGGGCGTCTCCGGCTGGTATTCGACAAATATCCTCGGGAATCGCGACGGTGAGGTGCTCGACGATCCGGAGTCGTTCAAGACGAAGGAGGAGAGCAAGAAGTCGGTGCTCGATCACATCCTCCAGCCGGAGCTCTACCCGACGCTATACAACGACCTGCACCACGTTGTCCGGATCAATTACTACCCGCCCCGCGGCGACAACAAGGAGGGGTGGGACAACATCGACCTGGTCGGGTGGCTGGACTACCCGATGCAGCTCAAGATCAACTTCCTTTGCCGCGACAGCATCCTGGCGGCGCCGATCGTGCTGGACGTGGCGCTGTTTCTCGATCTGGCGCTGCGCTCCGGCATGCACGGCATCCAGGAGTGGCTGTCGTTCTATTTCAAGAGCCCGATCCACGCGCGCGGCCTCTACCCGGAACATGACCTGTTCATTCAGTTGATGAAGCTGAAGAACACGCTCCGCCACCTCAGGGGGGAGGAGCTGATCACCCATCTCGGACTCGAATACTACGACTGACGAGCGGGATGGGTTGCCGCCTGCGACTCAGGCGGCGCTGCTGACATGACGTACGGTCGAACCCAGGCGGTGCTCATCGGCGGCGCCTTTAACGGCGTTCTGTCAGCGTTGCCGATCGTCGGCGCCGCCAACGTCTGCTGCTGCCTTTGGGTGGTGGGCGGCGGCGCGATCACCGCCTGGCTGATGCACCAGGGTCGGACGATGGCGATGCGCGTGGCGGACGGCGCGATCGGCGGTGCGCTAGCGGGCTTGGCTGGCGCGTTCTTCTACACCGTGGTCGACACACCGATCAGTATTGCGATGGCTCCGGAGGGCAACGTCCTGGCGGAGCTGGCGGGGGGCGACATTCCTCCCGAGGTGATCCAGTTCTACGAGATGGTGTCGAACAGTGTCGTCCTGAGGGGCAGCATCAGTTTCCTCCTATGGTTGCTGGTAGGCGTCGTCTTCTCCACGGGAGGCGGCCTGCTGGGCGTGCTCTTCATTCAGCGCGATGCGCCGCCGCCCGTGCCACCGGTCGCATCCGGGGGATTGTCCGAGGGGGCGTCGTCCGCCGGCCCCGTGGTGCCGCCCCCGCCGATCGCGCCGGATGCGTGACGGAGAGCGGTTTCCTTGGGCTTGCTGCCGTTTCCGGCAACGTTTCCCCACCCAGGGAACTCCAAGCCGAGATTCTGCGTCATGACAGCAAGTAACCCATGTCAATGATCCATACGCACGACCTCTGGAAGAGCTACGCGATGGGGACCGAGACGGTTCACGCGTTGCGGGGCGTTTCCCTGGACATCAACCGGGGCGAGTTTGTCGCCATCATGGGTCCGTCCGGTTCCGGCAAGTCGACGCTGATGAACTTGATCGGCTGTCTCGACACGCCGACGAAAGGGGAGTACGCGCTCAACGACAAGGATGTCAGCCGGATGAACGACGACGAACTGGCGCGGATCCGGAATCAGGAGATCGGTTTCGTCTTCCAGACCTTCAATCTGATGCCGCGGGCAACCGCGCTCCACAACGTCGAGTTGCCGCTGATCTATGGGGGCGTGACGGCGGCGCGAAGACGCCAGCGGGCCGTCGCGGCGCTCGAGATGCTGGAGCTGGACGACCGCATGCACCACCACCCGAACGAGCTCTCGGGTGGGCAGCGGCAGCGCGTCGCGATTGCGCGCGCGCTGGTGAACGAACCGTCCATCGTTCTCGCGGACGAACCGACCGGGAACCTCGACTCGAAGACCGGCATCGAGATCATGGCGATCTTCGAGGGGCTGCACCGCGCGGGGAACACGATCGTCCTGATCACGCACGAGGCGGAAGTGGCGAACCACGCCCATCGCGTGATTCAGATTCTGGATGGCGCCATCCATTCCGATGGCCCTGGCGTGGGGATCGGTGCGCAACCCTCGCCGCCGGAGCGACGCGCTCCCGGTCGCGCCCGCCTCGTCTTCAGATAGCGGACGCGCGGACGGACGTCAGTGGGTCTCCTGGTGAAGGCCGAAGACGTCCCGTAGCGTGTCCGCTACTTCACCGACAGTTGCCTTCGCTTCGACCGCGGCAATGATGCGAGGGACGAGGTTGCCGTCGCCGCGCGCCGCCGTGGCGACCGCCTCCAGGGCCGCGCGCGTCGCATTCCCGTCCCGCGTGGCGCGCAGTGTCGCGACCCGCGCGGATTGGTCCTGTTCCACCCGCGGATCGATCGGGTTCGGCTCGATGGGTCGGCTCTCGCTGTCGGCGAAGCGGTTGACTCCCACCACGACTTCGTTCCCGGCATCGATGGCTTGCTGCGTCCGGTACGCCGACTCCTGTATCTCGCGCTGAATCCAGCCTGATTCGACCGAGGCGAGGATACCTCCCTGCTTCTCGATCGCGTCGAGGATGGCCAGCGCCTCTTCTTCCAGCCGGTCGCAGGTAGCTTCGATGGTCCAGGCGCCGCCGACCGGATCGACCGTGCGGGTCACGCCCGATTCCGCTGCGATGATCTGCTGCGTCCGAAGGGCGATCCGAGCCGCTTCCTCCGTCGGCAACCCGAGCGCTTCGTCGCGCCCGTTGCAGTGGAGCGACTGCGTCCCGCCGAGGACCGCGGCCATTGCCTGCAGCGCTACCCGGACGATGTTGTTGTCGGGTTGCTGCGCCGTCAGGGTGCTGCCCGCGGTCTGGGTGTGGAAGCGGAGCTGCTGCGCCTTGGGCGAGGTGGCGCCGATACGGTCGCGCATCAGGTTCGCCCAGAGCCGGCGCGCCACGCGGAACTTCGCGATCTCCTCCAGGAAGTGGTTGTGGGCGTTGAAGAAGAAAGACAGCCGCGCGCCGAACGAGTTGACGTCCAGGCCGTGCTCGCGTGCCGCCTCGACATAGGCGAGCGCGTGCGCAAAGGTGAACGCGAGTTCCTGCGCCGCCGTCGCGCCCGCCTCGCGGATGTGATAACCACTGATCGAGATCGGATGCCACCGCGGCATCTCGCGCTCGCAGAACGCCACGACGTCGGTGACGAGCCGAAGCGATGCGCGCGGCGGGAAAATCCAGGTGCCGCGCGCAACGTACTCCTTCAGGATGTCGTTCTGCACCGTTCCCGAGAGTGCGCGCGGCTCGACTCCCTGCCGTTTGGCCGCGGCGACGTAGAGCGCGAGGAGGATGATCGCCGTCGCATTGATCGTCATCGAGGTCGAGACACGGTCAAGCGGGATACCGTCGAACAGGCGCGCCATGTCTTCGATCGAATCGATCGCGACGCCGACGCGGCCCACTTCGCCCGCGGCCAGCGCGTGGTCGGAGTCGTAGCCGATCTGCGTCGGCAGGTCGAAGGCGACACTCAGGCCACTGACGCCCTGATCGAGGAGGTACCGGTAGCGCCGGTTCGATTCGGTGGCGGTGCCGAATCCGGCGTACTGCCGCATGGTCCATAGGCGGCCCTGGTACATCGTCGGGTAGATGCCGCGGGTAAAGGGAAACGTGCCTGGCGCGCCGAGACGCTCGGCCTCCGTGCCGGGGAGATCGCTCGGGCGGTGAATGTGCGAAGACATGGCCGAGCGATTCTAGCAGCCCGTGGTGGAACTCCGTGTTACACCGAGAGCGGTGAGGCGCTCGCCTGACAAGGCGCGACGAGGGAGCATATTGGCCATATTGCGACCGCGGACTGACGCAGTCCGAGGAGCGACGCCGTTCAGGCGGGATGCATCACCGCTCGAATGTAGCGGGGGTTTCACCACGGGCTGCTAGTCCGATGGCCAAGAAGGTTGCGTCGCGGGGCCCCTGGGGCGGAGCGACAGACAGCGGGTCCGTGACGGCTCGGTTACTCGGCCGGCTGCGTCGGCTCGCCGGCGGCGATGCGGAGGGAGCGGAGGAAGCGGCGGTCGTTTCCCGACATCTCCAGCGGAGGGAGCGGGGGTTCGGTCACAGCGGTAGCCGCCACGTCGGCCTCCTCAACCTCGCCGTGACGGGAACCGAAGCCGATCTCAGCCTCGAGCGAGACGCGCAACTCGTAACCAGCCGCGCGCGCCTTCTCGCGGCACGCTTCGACACGCGGATTGTCGGACACGGCGCCGCCGATCGCTTCGGCCAGCTCGTGCGCGAGACGGGTCATGACGTCGTCGTCCATCGGGTGGTCTCCGGCCGGGTCGGCGTGGGGCATGCGAGGAGAGAAGTCCTATTTGGGCAAGCGACGTACCCATATTAGGCCCGTCCAGCATGATTGTCAAGGCAAAACCACGTCATGTGGAGGTTTTAATGGGCCTACACCACAATATGCTGTGGTTCTATCTACGGCTGTCAATCCGACCAGGGACGGAGGTCCCGGCCGGTCATTTCCGTCGGAGTTTCCAGGCCGGCGAGGTGGAGCAGGGTGGGGGCAACATCCCTTAGCGTGCCGTCGCGGAGGGAAAGGCCCTTGTCCGCGAGGTCGCGGTTGACCAGAAGGATCGGGACCGGATTCGCGGTGTGAGCAGTATGGGGACCGCTCCGCTCGCGGTCCCACATCTGTTCGGCGTTGCCATGGTCAGCCGTCACCATCACGCTTCCCCCGGCGGCCGTCACAGCGCCGATAATTCGGGCAAGGCAGCGGTCGAGCGTCGAGACCGCGGCGACGGCGGCGTCGAGCTTCCCGGTGTGACCCACCATGTCGGCGTTCGCGAAGTTGCAGATGATGACGTCGTGGCGTCCCGCCGCGATGTCTGCCAGGAACTCGGCCGTAATTCCCTCCGCGCTCATTTCGGGCTCGAGGTCGTACGTGGGCACCTTCGGCGACGGTACGAGGATCCGGTCCTCGCCCGCGTGCGGCCGCTCGGCGCCGCTGTTGAAGAAGTAGGTAACGTGCGCGTACTTTTCGGTTTCCGCCAGGCGGAGGTTCGACCGGCCGCCGGCCGCGAGCACTTCCGCAACGTTGCCGCTGAAGGTGAGGGGGTCGAACGCGACCGGTAGCCCGTACGTCGCGTCGTACTCCGTGAGCGTCGTCACGGCGAATGTCGGCGCCCCACCTCGTTCGAATCCGTCGAATCGGTCGTCGCCGAAGGCGAGCGCCTGGGTCAACTGCCGCGCCCGGTCGGCGCGGAAGTTGAAGAAGATGACCGCGTCCCCCTCCCGGAGCGGCCCGACTGGCGCGCCGTCCGCGTCGACCACGACACCTGGCTCGATGAACTCGTCGGTGACGCCGTCCGCGTACGCTGACCGGATCAGTGACGCCGCGGCGGCCGCGGTCCGTCCACGGCCATGCACCATCGCGTCGTAGGCGCGCCTGGTCCGGTCCCAGCGCCGGTCGCGGTCCATCGCGTGGTAGCGGCCAATCACCGTTGCGACCCGCCCGACACCCGCGTTGGCGAGTGTCTCCTCCAACGTCGCGACGTCGTCCGCTGCCGCGGTCGGCGCGCAGTCACGTCCGTCGGTCAAAACATGGACGAACAGTCGCTCGACCTGCTGCCGTCGGGCCATCTCGACCAGTGCGACCAGGTGCCGCAGGTGGCTATGAACCCCGCCGGACGAAACCAGACCGACCAGGTGCAACGCGCCGCCACCCTTGCCACCCGGCGCCATCGCGTCGAGGAGCGACCGGTTCTCGAAGAAGTCGCCGTCCGCGATGCACTTGTCGATACGGGTCAGGTCCTGGTACACGATCCGCCCCGCGCCCAGGTTCATGTGGCCCACCTCGGAATTGCCCATCTGGCCTGGCGGCAGGCCGACCGCTTCGCCGGATGCCACCAGCGACCCGTGCGGATAGCGTTCGAGCAGTTCTGTCCAGGCGGGGGTCGGGGCGAGGGCGACCGCGTTATGATCGCGCTCCGGACTGAGACCCCAGCCGTCGAACACGATCAGGACGACCGGCGAACGGGGTGCGGGCATGGGCGGGTCGGGTGCGTCACAGTGCGCCCGCCGTTGGACGCGCCGGGATGATACCACGCCCGGAGGACAGCGAAGCGAACGATAACTGCTTTTCTCTCAACAGGTTGTCAGCAAAACGCCTGTTTGACTTGATAGCCGGGGCTCGCCTATGATCACGGGGTTCAATTCTGGACGGAGTGCCTGTGGGCAGAGGAAACGTAACGCTCATGATGATTAACGTTCGGCGCCTCATCATTCTGGTTGCGACGCTCGCCGTCGCCCTGATCGCTGCCGCGCCAGCGACTGCGCAGGAAGCGTGCCAAGACCGGTTCGAAGAGTGGGAGTGCGACGAGTTCCGGACCCTGACCGAAGCCATCGTCGCGGCAATTGCGGGAGAAATTGTTCCCGAGGCCGATCCGTTCGAGATGTCGTTCGATTTCTTCAAGGGAACGGATGGCAATTCCTATGCGCCGTTCACGGTGTCTCTGGACCCGGCGAAGGTAGACGGCTCGCGGATGGTGATGGTCGCCTACGTCCTGGGCCCGCCGGACCCGCCGGCCCCCGCGGCCGAGACGGAAGAGGACGACGACGACGATAGCGGGCTGCCTCCTTCCGCCTTCAACGACGGCTGGTTCGTCGACGTGTCGTCGGACGGTGACGGGCCGCTCCGGTTCAGCCGCGCGTTCGCAGTGCCGGGGGGTGGGTATGATGTCTTCATCGCGCTTCGCGAGAGCCTGGGCGAGGATCCCGACGATGACAAGGAAGCGCAAACGCCAATAATGCTGCTTCACCAGCGAGTTGAAGTGCCCGACCTCTGGAACAACGCCCTGCAGACCAGCAGCATCATCCTGGCTTCCGATGTCGACATGATTGCGGCGCCGCTGGGCGACGAGGAGCAGATCAACAACCCGTACACGCTCGGCACGACACAGATCAGGCCAAAGCTTGGCGCGGTGTACAACAAACAGGAGGAACTGTTCCCCATCTTCCTGGTGTACAACCCCGGAATTGTGGAAGGGGGAAAGCCGAACGTGACCGTCGAGTACAACTTCCACCAGCGGAGCGACGCTGGCGACGAGTACTTCAACCGGACGACGCCGCAGGAGTTCAACGGTCAGACGCTGCCGGCCGAGTGGAACGCCACACTCGGACACCAGATCATTGGAGGCTTCGCGATCCCGCTGGCGGTCTTTCCCACCGGGGACTACCGGCTGGAGATCAAGGTGCTTGACAATACGAATTCGACTGAAGTGATCCAGGACGTGATGTTCACCGTGCTGGAATCGTAGGGAGGCGTGGTGGTGGCGTCCCGCTTCGGCGGGGCCGGCCGCCGCGAAGCCGGATGGCCCGAATGCTGCTTGTCAGAATCGGCGTTGTCGCCCTCGGCGTAGCGACTGTTGCGGCACCCGTTGCGGCCGCAGAGCGGGAGCCGAATCCGCCGGCCACTTCGAACACCGAGGAATCTGCAGCTCACCCGGCGCCCGTCGCGGGACGGATCGCCGGCGTTGTCACCAGCCCCGACCATCTTCCGGTCAAACGGGTGCTGGTCTCCGTCACAGGCGCCGGCGTGACGGCAATAGCGTTGACGGATGACGCCGGGCGCTTCACCTTCGAGCAGCTGCCCGCCGGCGAGTATCTCCTGCGCGCCCACCATGGTCCTGCGGGGGGTGGCCGAAGCCTGGTGCGGGTCAGCACCGAGGCGTCGGTTTTCGCACCCCTTGTCGTCGAACTACTGACCCCTCCGCCGTCGGAGATCGCGACGTCCCTGCCGGGTCGGTCAGCGGCTGCGGCACCCGACGTGCAGCTCGCCGGCGGCGGGATGGCGTTCGGCATCCTGGCGGCCGCCGCGGAGACGCAACCCGGATCGCCGGCGCCGGGGGACGGCGACGACGCCACCCCGGACAATGACCCGGATGCCGGTGCGGGTGGGGAAGCCGACCCGGACGCGGGCCCGGCGCCGCACAATCCGGGCGAGCGCGCCTGGTGGCTGCGGCGCGCCCGCCGCAGCGTACTGAAGGATCGGGGCGCCGGGCCGGACCTCATCCTGCCGAATATGACCGACGCCCCGGACGGATCCGGGGACCAGGCGGGTTGGCCGATGGCGGGTGAGGGCTCGGCAGACGGGTCCTTGCTCGCGGATCTGGGGAGCAGCGCGTTCGGCCTCCCGGTTTCCGGCCAGGTCCAGTTCCTGACCCGTGCGACGCTCGCGGGAGCCTCGGTGCTCCCGGCGCCGGGGACCGTCCCGGGACAGGTGGCCTACGTGGCGGTTACCCCAACCGGTCCACACTCCGGGGCGGGCGACTGGGCGGTTCGCGGCACCGTCGACATGACGACCGGGAACAGCACGTCGTCCTGGGCGATAGCCGGCTGGTATGCCGTCGCGCCGCATGCCGATCACAACATGCACGTCGCGATGTCATACAGCCAGCAGGCGGTTGCGGGGAGCGACGCGCACCCGCGGCTGGGTGCGCAGGCGGTGGCCGCAGCGGCCCAGGGGCTGGTCGAAGGGATGAACCGGCAGGTGGGTAGCATCGAGGCGATCAACACTTGGGAGGTCTCGCCGGTGGTGCTGGTCGGCTACGGCGCGGAGTTTGCACGGTACGGCTACCTGCAGGACGGCAGGCTGTTCTCGCCCCGTGCGGACGTCACGCTGTCGCCTATTGACGGCGCGCGCATTCGGCTAGCCGTGTCGCAGAAGATGACCGCTCCCGGGGCGGAGCAGTTCCTCCCGCCGCTCGGCGGCGTCTGGCTGCCGCCGGAACGGACCTTCACGTCGCTCTCGGGCTTCGACAACCTGCAGGCGGAGCGGACTCGCCACATGGAGGTGGGACTCGAGCAGGATCTGGGCGCGCATGCCACGGTCGGCGTCCGGCGCTTTCGGCAGAACGTCAGTAGCCAGTTGGTCGCGCTCTTCACACCGGGGCGCTACGTCCCGGACGGCACGCTTCCGGCGCCGGGTGGCCACTACTACCTGGCGAGCGCCAGCGGCGTCGACGCGGACGGCTGGGGGATCCGCTACCAGCAGGATTGGCCGGACATCCTGACCGGCGAAGTGGATTACCGGGTCGTCCGCGCAGCCTGGCTGCCGACAGAGGCTCCCACCGCGTTCGGAATCGCGAGTGGAGCGGGCCTGCTGCGCACCGGCGCCGAATGGGTTCACGATGTGACCACCACGCTGGAAGCTGAAGTTCCCTGGACTTCGACGCGCGTCGCCGCGCGCTGCCGCGTCAGTACCGGGTTCGTACGTTCCGAGGCGGACGTGGTGATCGCCGGTCTCGACGCCCGGTTCGATATCCGGGTCACCCAGCCGCTGCCTGGTTCGCCGATCGAAGGGAGCAGTTGGGAACTGCTCCTGGCGCTCCGCAGCCTCTTCCACCAGCAAACCGACGGCGCCTCCATCTACGACGAACTGCTCGTCGTGGATCCGCCTCGGCAGCTCGTCGGCGGTCTCGTTGTCCACTTCTGATCACGGTCCGGACAGGCGGACTCCATGCCGGCCGAGAGATCATCGATGAAACGCCGCGACCGGGGAGCGGACTACCGGAGCGACTGGGGCCGCGCACTGCTGGCCGCCGGCGTCGTGGCGGTACTGCTCTGCCTGTCGATCGCGAATGCTGTGGTTCAGTCCACCTGGAGTGGCGTCGAGGATGGCGTCCTCTGGGAGGAGCGGGCCGACGGGCTGGCGGTGGCGGCGGTCGACCCATCTTCGCCGGCAGCCGCGGCAGGCGTCGCGCCGGGCGACCTGCTGCTCGCGGTTGATGGCGTTCCGATCGAACGACACCGCGACCTGCTGCTCCAGCTCTACGCGGCCCAGGCCGGCGGCGCGCTTGATTACACCCTGCTGCGGGCCGAGCAAGCGCGGCTGCTCACGGTGGCGGTCATACCGATCCCGGGCGGGTCGTTCCCGATTTACCTGGCCCTGGCCGGTGTCGGCCTGGTCGGACTGTTGGTCGGCGCGGCAGTCCGCGTGCGGCGGCCGGGACACCAGGCCGCGCTGCATTTCTTCTGGCTGACGGTCGCGTTCTTCGGTGTCTTTGCTTTCTCGTATGTTGGCCGGTTCGATCTGCTCGACTGGTTCTTCTTCTGGGCCGACGAAGTGGCGACACTGCTGGTGGCGCCCCTCTTCCTGCACTTCGCGCTTGTTTTCCCGGAACGCGCGCCCGGCTGGCTCCGTCACCGGCTCGGCTCGCGGGTGCTGCCGATCGTCTACGCACCGGCGGTCATTCTGGCCCTGATGCAGGCGGCGACGGTGGCCAGCGCGCCGGCCGGTGCTCAGTTCCAGCAGGCGGTCGAGCGGATCTGGAACCTGGAGCATCTCTACCTCGCCGCCTGCATGCTGGGTGGGCTGGCGCTGATGGTGAGTGCGCTTCGCCGCGTCCGCTCGGTCACGTCCCGGCGTCAGCTCCGGTGGACCGTCTCGGGCGCGGTGCTGGGCGGCCTGCCGTTCGCGCTCGGCTACGCACTGCCTTACGCACTCGGTTTCGACCCGGCACTCGGCTTGGAGTTGACCGCGGTGCCGCTCGGCCTGATCCCGCTCGCGTTCGCCTCGGCGATCGTCCGCTACCGTCTCCGCGACGTCGAAGTGATCGTCAAGCGGAGCGTCGTCTACGCGGTAGTGGTGGCGGCCATGGTCGGGATCTACTTCGCGCTCGAACGGCTCGCGACCGCCGTTTTCCTCGATGGGTCGGACCGGCACAACACCATCATCGCCCTGTTGGCGACGGCGGTGGTGGTCCTGCTGGCGGGCCCCGTGACGCGGACGATCCAGACGATGCTCGACCGGCTGTACTACCGCGACCGGTTCGACTACCGGCGCGCGCTGGTCCGTTTCGCGCAGGATTTGAACGCCGACCTCGATCTCGAGCGGCTGAGCCAGCGTCTCGTGCAACGGGTCGCCAGCACCCTGGCAGTAGACCGGATGGTCCTGCTGCTCGGGCCCGGGCTCGCGGCGGGTGACGGCGCCGAGGCGAACGGTCAAGGTGGGGCCTCCTCATCCGGTGGGCCATCTGCTGCGCAGAACGACTTCCTCCCGATCCGCTGGATCGGCTTTGGCACCCCACCGCCGGCGTTGCCCCGCGCGTCGAGCGTCGGGGATCGGATGGCCGGGCGCCATACCGTCCTGTTGGACGATCCGTCGCACCGGCGGAAGTGCGCGCCTCGAGACGTCGCGTTCTGGCGGGATCAGGGGCTGTACTACTTCGTGCCGTGCATGGCCGAGGGAGGCGTTATCGCGGTGCTCGCACTCGGCCGCAAGGGGAGCGGCGAGCCGCTCAGCAGTGAGGATGTCTCGTTGCTGACCGCAGTGGCGGGCCAGGCGGCCACCGCTCTCGAGAACGGCCGTCTCTACGGCCAGCTCCATCAGAAGGCGGATGAACTCGACCGGATGCGCCAGTTCAGCGAGAACATCATCGAGTCGCTCAACGATGGCCTGGCCGTGGTCGATCTCGATGACCGGGTGGTCCGGTGGAACGCCGGGCTCGAGCGGATGTACGGCATCCCGCGGGCTGTCGCGATCGGCCGGCCGCTCGACGAGCTGTTTGATCCCGCTTTCGTGGACCGGCTTCGGAGTGCCCGCCGGGAGCATCCGCGATCGCAAGCAGAGGTATACCGCGCGCCACTCCTCTCCCGGCATGACGCACCACGCCACCTGCTCGTGCATGCCGCGCTCGCGCCGCTGCTGACGGCGGGGGGCGAGACCGGTGGAACGATGCTGATCGTGGTGGACGTCACGGAGCGGGTGCAGCTCGAGGAACAGGTTCAGCTTTCCGAGAAGCTCGCCTCCATCGGTCAGCTTGCCGCCGGCGTGGCGCACGAAGTGAACACGCCCCTCACCGGGATTTCCAGCTTCACGCAGACACTGCTTGCCGGGGCCGATCCGGACGATCCGAAGACACGGGTGCTCGAGAAGATTGAACGGCAGACGTTCCGCGCAGCGAAGATCGTCAACGGCTTGCTGCATCTCGCACGCCCCGGCCGGTCGGACAGTGCTGGCCCGGTGCCCATCAACAACGTCATCAACGATGTCCTCGGCCTGCTCGAGCATCAACTGGAGTCGGGCAACGTGAAGATGCGGCGTGAACTCTCCGATCCTTCACCCGTGATCCAGGGTGTCGAGTTCAAGCTGCAGCAGGTCTTCCTGAACCTTTGCCTCAATGCGCGCGACGCGATGCCGACTGGTGGCTGGTTGACGGTGTCCACCGAGGTCGCCGGCGAGCACGCCGTCATAGCGGTGGCGGATACCGGCTCCGGCATTGAGCCGGAACATCTGTCGCGCATCTACGACCCGTTCTACACCACGAAGCCGGCCGGACAGGGCACCGGGCTCGGGCTCTCCATCACCTATGGCGTGATCCGGGAGCACGAGGGAACGATCGAGTGCGACAGCCGGACGGATCAGGGAACCCGGTTTACCTTGACCCTCCCGCTGGCGACAACCGTCGTGTCGCGGGCCCGGGCGGCCGAGGCAGTGGGGCCGTGAGCACCATCGCACCGAGTGCCGGGGCGAATCCGACCGCTACCCGCGCCGGCGGCAGCGCCGCACGCGAAGCACTGCTCGCCGGCACTTCCATCCTGGTGGTGGATGACGAGGAGATCATGCGCGACGTGCTCGAATCCCTCCTCGTGCGCGAGGGTTGTCGAGTCGGGCTCGCCACGGATGGCGCGGAAGGTGTCGAGGCGGCTCGGGCCGGGACGTTCGATGCCGTCCTGCTGGACGTCATGATGCCCGGCGTGAACGGGATGGACGCCCTGAACACGCTGCAGCAGTTCGACCCCGACCTTCCGGTGATCATGGTGACCGCCTATGGCACCTCCCAGACTGCGCGCGACGCCCTGAAGGGGGGCGCTTTCGACTTCATCGAGAAGCCGTTCAAGAACGACGACGTCGTGCATGTCGTCCTGAACGCGGTCGAGCACCGCCGGCAGGTGCTGAACCACCGCGCTCACCGTCCCGCGATCGACATCGACGCGGCCCGGTTCGACAGGCTGATTGGGAGCGAGGACCGGATGCGGGAGGTCTTCGACCTGGTTGCGCGGGCCGCTCCCAGCCGTGCGACCATCCTGGTGACGGGCGAGAGCGGTACCGGCAAGGAACTGGTAGCGCAGGCTGTGCACGACCACTCGCCCCGAGCCGACCGGCCGTTCATTACCGTCAACTCCGGAAGCCTCCCGCCCGACCTGCTCGAGTCGAATCTCTTCGGTCACGTCAAGGGAGCCTTCACAGGCGCTGTCGCCCCCAAGAAGGGACTGTTCGAACTGGCCAACCGGGGGAGCATCTTCTTCGACGAAATCGGCACGGTGCCACTCGAGACGCAGGCGAAGCTGCTGCGCGTGATTCAGGAACGGGAGTTCATGCGGCTTGGCGGCATCGACACGGTGAAAGTGGACGTTCGGATTATCGCCGCAACGAATCAGGATCTGAGGGCGATGGTGGGGGCGGGGCAGTTCCGGGAGGACCTTTACTACCGGCTCCATGTCATCTCAGTCGACCTGCCGCCGCTGCGCGAGCGGCGCGGTGACATCCCCCTGCTCGCACAACACTTCCTGCGGCTCTATGGCGACGAGAACGACAAACCGGACCTGGCGCTGACGCGGGAGGCGTTCGACCTGCTGCAGGCGTACCATTGGCCGGGCAACGTGCGCGAGTTGGAGAACGTGATTGAGCGGGCAGTGGTGCTGTCGGGGAGCGAGCGGATCGGTGCCGACCTGATCCCCAACACAGTCCGGAAGCCGTCTTCTTTCGCACTGCCTTCGTTCGACATACCGCCGGAGGGGATTCCGTTCCGCGAGATCATCGACGACATGGAAGCACGGTTGATTGTCCGCGCCCTCGAGGTCGTGGGGGGCGTGCAGAAGCGGGCGGCAGAACTACTCCGGATCAAGCCGACGACGCTCAACGAGATGATCAAGCGCCACGGCATCCCGGCGGGCCGGACGCGCTCCGCGGCGGGCTCGGCGTCAGGATCGCCGGCCTTGCCGGGATCGGCTGCCGCTGCGTCGCGATCCGCCACTCCGCCCGCGTCCACCGCGGCGGGGCTTGCCCGTCTGGTCGACATCCGCGCTGGACGAACCGGATCTGGCTGACGAGCGCTGGCGCCGCTGGTCGCTGCCGGCCACGTCGTGGATCAGCCGCTCGTACTTGTTGAGGATCACGTCCCACGCATAGTTCGCCGCCACGTACGCCTGACCGTTCCGGCCCATGGCTTCCCGCAGTACGGCGTTGTCGAGCAGCAGCGAGAGGGACTCGATGAATTCGTCGCGGTCGCCGTAGTAGAGGCCCGCGTTACTTCGCTGGCAGTGGTCGGTGACGACGTCGCTCCGCGCGCTGGCGAGTACGGGCGTGCCGACGGCGAACGCCTCGAGCGCGAGAAGCGACAGGCTCTCGAACGGTGAGGGCACCACGACAACGGTTGCCGCGCGCAGTGCCTCGAACCGTTCGGAATCCGGTAGCATCCCGGCGAAGCGTATGTACGGCTCCTCCGGGATCGGCATCAGCTTCACCCCCATCAGGACGAGCGATGCATCTCCCCGCGCGTCGGCATAGGCGCCGAAGTGCTCGATCAGCTCTTCGCATCCCTTGCCCGGATCGATCCGGCCGCCGTACAGCGCGAATGGTTCGTATAGCCGGTGGCGACGGCGGAACAGTGCGGCGGGCGCCCGCTGGCCGTCGCTGTTGCCGTTGATAACCTCCGGCGCCGCATTGCCGAAGCCGGCGTCGGCGTCGTCGTCGCCGGCGAGCACTTTCTCCGCGACGGAGGGCGAAGGCCCGGGCGGCGAAGCCGAATCGTCTCCCTCGGCGTCATCGCCGTCGAGAAACCGCGCCGGCAGATCGACGCCGCAGCCAACGATCTGCTCGGTCTTGGGGCGCATGCCGAAGCGTGCGCGGAGGAATGCTCGTTCGACCCCGGTGTTGAACGCGACGCCGGCTGGCGAGCGGAAAACCTCGCGGTACAGCTCCAGTCCGATCGCCGGCTCATCGTGGGCTGTCGGCACGAGAATGCTCCGCTTCGGGTCCACCTGGAGGCCGAGCACGGTCGGTGCATAGAGGTAGGTGAAGAAAATCAGGACGTCGTAGTCGCGGTGGCGTTGCTCGAGGTGTTCCACCAGCGCCGGGCACCAGGGTCCCTGTTGCTCGAGCCACGACTGCTCGTCGTCGGCAGTGTGCGGGTTGTGGAAGATCCAGTCCGAGAACGCGTTGAAGCTCTGAATGTCCCGTGTCTTTGCGTTGGCGAAGCGCTGGACGGTGACGCCCCGGATTCGGTCGGTGCCCTCCGGGTACTCGTTCTCCCAGGTGATGTAGTCGCGCGCGCAGGTGGTGAGGACCGTGACGTCGTGACGGAGGGCCAGTCGCTCGGCCACCAGCCGGCAGTGGTACTCCGAGCCGCCCAGGATCTCGGCGCCGTAGCGTTGGACGATAAGCGCAATCTTCATCGGGAACCAGGAGGGGCAAACACGCTCATGCGGTCAGCGCATCGAGCATGCCGTCGAGTGCGTGATCGATGCGCTCGGCACCGAAGTCGGCCAACCGACGTCGCTGTCCCGCGAGGACTGACGCCCTCAGGCCGTCATCATATACCAGCAGACCGAGCAGCTCGGCCGCGTGCTCGAGATCCTTCGGCGTGAAGGTGATACCCGCGCCGCCAAGGGTTTCCGGGACGGCCGCCGCGCCGTAGGCCAGGATCGGGACATCGGCGGCCATCGCCTCGACGAGCGGTACGCAGAATCCTTCGTGCTCGCTCAGCGAGACGTAGGCGTCAGCCATCCGGTAGTACGTCGCCAGTTCCTCATCCGTCACCTTGCCGGTGAAGACGAACCGCTGCGCCGGCAACTGGTAGCGGGTCGCCATCTCCCGGAGTGCGGCGTAGTAGCGCGGAATGCCGTCGGTCCGGCCGACGAAGAGGAAGCGGTATTCGGTGTCAACGTATCGCTTGTAGTGTTCGCCCAGTTTGAGCAGATCCTCAATCTTCTTCTGCGGCACCATCCGGCCGACGAAGAGGATGTTCGTGAGGCCGTCGTTGAGGGTGCTTTCGAGCGCCGGCATGCGAGGCGCCCCGGTAATCCGCTGCGTGTCCACGGCGATCGGCATCACGCCGGTCCGCGCGAAGCCCAGCGCTTCGAGTTCACGCCGGTTGTAGTCGGAGTCGCCGAGGGCGAGATCGACACGACCGGCCAGCGCGGCCAGTTCCTGCCGGCCGAGGGTCATCAACCGGAAGAGCCCGGCGTCCCACGGGGCGAAGAAGTGGGCCGGCGTCAGGTTGTGGTACTGAATCACGGTTCGTCCCGGCAGACTCGTCAGCGCCTCGGACATCGGCGAGGGGACGGCGAAGTGGAGGATCGTCGCATCGCCCTGTCGCGCCGCCGGATCCGCGTAGGGTCGAATGTCACCCCTGAGGTCGTCGTCGATCGACAGCGCGTAGATCTCCGACACATGGTCGCGCTCGCGCAACAGACCCCGAACGCGGCGGGCACTGTCGCCCACCGCATCGCCCCGGTGCGCCGCCGGCACCCACTGGTTGATCACCATCAGCGGTCTGCGCGCGGAAGCGCCTCGTACGCGGACGGGCGGCGTTCCTTCAACGCTTCGAGCGCCTCGGCGCGATCGAACTGCCGCCAGAAATCGGAGTCCACGTTCCAGGCGGGAACGCGCGAGGTTGCGCGCACCCGATCGATCAGGCGGAGGAGCGTTTTCGAAAAGTCGTGCGCGCGGATTCGTGCGAGGGCGGCGTCCTGCGCGCGCAGGATACCGTCCTCCATTGCCGGGTCCTGCAGTATCGCGTTGATGATCGAGGCGACGTGCCGGGGGTCCTTCCGGTCGTACAGTACGCCGCCGCCATCCATGGTCGCGGGCACCGCGGTGGCGGCGAAGGCGACCACCGGGATCCGCTTCCAGAACGCTTCGACGAGCGGCACGCAATACCCCTCGTGCTCGCTAGCGGAAAGGAACAGGTCGGTGACGTCATAGAGGGCGGTCAGTTCCTCGTTCGTGACGTGGTCGAGGAGGTGGACACCGGAGATGCGCAGGTCGCGGATCAGCGTCGCGATCGACGCGTGGTAGTCGTCGAAGCCACTGTGCGCGCCAACCACCAGCAGGCGCGCGCCCGGATCGTAGCGCCGGCGATAGACGGCGAACGTGCGAACCAGGTCCTCAATCTTCTTGTTCGGGATCAGCCGGCCGACGAAAAGGACGTTCGTCGCGTCGTCATCGAACTGTCCCGCCAGTGACCAGTCAGGTTGGACGTCGAGGTGTGCGAAGTCGGGAACCACCGGCAGGACCCCGGTCCGCGGAAAGCCGAGCGCATCCAGTTCCGACTGGTTGAAGGTGGAGTCGCCGACGGCCAGGTCGCAGCGCTCTGCCCACGCCCGCAGTTCGCGCCTTCCGTCAAAGCACTGCTGCATCAGCGTGACGTTGACGTCGCGGAAGTAGTGGGGAGGCGTGATGTTGTGGTAGACCAGCATCATTCGGTCGGGCAGGGCGTAGGCGACGCGCGATGCGCGCGATCCGAGTGAGAAGTGGTGGATCAGGATCCGGTCCGGGTGGCTGTCGTCAATCAGGTCGCGGTAGTCCTCGGTCAGGTCCTCCACGCGCGGATCGGCCGTCTGCACGTAGATGCGCGAGTCGTAGCCGGCCGCCACCAGCGCCCGTTGGATGCCGAGTGCCTCGTTGCCGATGGCATCGCCGTAGCCAAGCGTGGCGAGCACCTGATCGATCGCGCCGGCGCGGGGTGAGCTCATTGCGGCCTCCGCCGCCGGCGGGGCTTCCGAGCTCCGTCCGATTTCGCGGGCGCCGGGCCGCGCGGCAACCGGTCCACTACGGCCTGGGCGGGAGCGAGGTCACGCCGGCGCCGCGCGAGCCAGCCCGGCTCCGGTTCGCGCGACGGCGGCTGATAGCCGTCCCGGTCGGCGCGGGCGAGCTGCTCCAGCATCGCCAAATACTTCCCGATAACGACGTCCCAGGTGTAGTGCTGTTCGAAATAGGCACGGCCGTTCCCGCCCAGCGCGCGGCGAAACCGGTCGCCCGTCTCGAGCAGGCGCAGCCCTTCGGCGAACTCGATGAACGACTCGTAGTAGAGCCCGCCGTTCGCCCGCAGCGTCTGGCCGCGCAGGACGTCGCAGTGGCCGTTGACCAGGACCGGCAGTCGCATGGCCCACGCTTCGAGCGTCACCATCGACAGGCTTTCGTAGAAGGACGGCATCACGAGCAGGTCAGCCGCGGCCATCGCGTCGTACTTCTCCTGATCGCTGACGAACCCGAGGTGATGGATGCGCGGGTGCGACGGGATCGGTTCCACCGGTTCGCCCACCAACACGAGGTGAAGGCGGCGCGACGCCCGGGCGGCGTAGCGCTGGAAGTAGTCGAACAGTTGGAGGCAACCCTTGTTCCGGTCAATCCGCCCGACATACAGGGCGAATGGATCCGTGATGCCGGTGCGCGCGCGGAAACGGGCGGCGTCCGCGCCCGTCGGCACCTCCGACCCAACGCCAACGACGACGCCCGGTACATCGTGGTTGTCCGAGACACCCTGGATCAGGGCGCGTTCCTCGTGCGAGTTGTACATCAGGGCGCGCGCCTGTCGGAACGGCGCGCCGAAGATCTTCAATCCCAGCGCCGGGTCGCGTTCGGCGGTCGGAACCAGCAGCGCGCGTGAAGGCGCCGCAAGGACGGCGTGGTAGGCGTGGTAGTAGCGGTAGCTGAAGACAATCAGGTAGTCGTAGCGGTCGCCGTGCCGCCGCAGATGATCGACGATCGCCGGACTGGTCGGCCCTTCCACGTCCAGCCAGCGAAGCTCGTCGGCGACGGAATGCCGGGAGCCGAACACCCGGTCCGAGTGGCGGGCGAAAACGCGCGGATCCCGTTCCCGCTTGACGGGAAACCGGTGTACCCGCAGTCCGTTGACCTCGGTCTCGCCCGGCGGAAGATCGTTCGCCCAACTGATGTAGTCCCGCGCACAGGTGGTGAGGACCTCAACCTCCGCGTGGCCAGCAAGGCGTTCGGCGATGTAGCGGGCGTGCAACTCCGCGCCGCCGCTCAACTCGGCGCCGTAACGCTGCACGACGACCGCGAGTGTCACGACTTCTGATCAGGGTCGAACGAATCGCGGTCCGGCCCGGCGTCCCCGTCGGGTTCCGCGCGGGGCTCTGCTGGGGTCGGCTCGGGTGCCGGTGCCGTCGCCGGCTCGGGTGCCGCCGCCGTTGCCGGCTGGGAAGAGGCTTCTCCTTCGCCGCCGTTGCCCGTCGGCCGCCGCCCGCGGCGCCGGCGCCGACGGCGGCGATCGCCGGTTCCCTCGGCGCTTCCCGCAGGCGGTGCGGGCTTCCGCTGCTGTTGCACCGTCTCCTCGAGCGCGCGAGAACGCCGCTCGTCGAAGTCGAGGCGTGCGGCGACGGACTCGACACGCATCTTGTGGTTCTTCATGTCGATCGCGAGACGCGTCATCTCGACGACCAGGTTGTTCATTACCTCGTAGGTGAGTGCATCTATCTCGGTGCGCTCCTGGAGGACGGTCGTCGCCCGGCGCACGTTGCGGCTCTGCACCGATACCGACTCGAGCAGGGGCGCCGGGTTGAAGAAGAGCTTCAGGACCGGATTGAGCAGGCGGCGGATCATATACAGCAGGCGGCCGACGACGCCGGGGCGCGCGGAGTTGTACACGCTCGACGGATCGAACTCGCCAGGGAATGGCGGCGCGTCGGCCTCGGCTGCAGCGGCGCCCCGCTGGCGGTAGTGCTCCAGGAGGTCGGAGCGGACGTTCTTCGGATCGAGGAACCGTTCGAGCTTCACGCTCGCCAGTTCACGGATCTCTTCTTCCGTGTAGTCGACGCCGCGCTTCTCCCGGATCCGGCTCCGGATCTGCGCCATGATCTGCTCGACGTCAACTGCGTCGGAACGGATGTTGAATTCGGCCATGGATTATGAACTGTCTGTGGTCAGTGGCGCGCACGGACAGCATTCCCGAAACGGCCGGGGACGCCGCGGCGTCGTGCGTGCATTGGATGTTTCAGGCGCCAGCGCTATGGTGCGCAGGTGCGAGATAGCCGTAGCGGCCCGGAACGCGGCGAAACGCCGCGCAACGGATCAGGGCGCGTGGGCTGGAGCGGCCCTGTTCGCCGCCGGCAATCAGGAGAAACTGGCGATCGCTTCCTGCTCCGTCTCGAAGGACTCGAACACGGTGAGCAGTTTGGTGGTCACCAGCAGATCCTTGACCCCGGAGCCGAGGTGCAGCAGCTTCAGGCTGCCGCCGGCTTTCTTGACGGTGGTGTAGGTCCGGACGATCTCACCCAGGCCGGCACTGTCAATGTAAGGCACGCGTTCGAGGTTGAGCAGCATGTTCCGGTGCTCCTGTTGCAGGAGACTGCCGATCTTGTCCCGCAGCAGCTCGTCGCCATCGCCAATGGTCAGCTTCCCCTGGAAATCCAGGATCATCACGTTGCCGGACGGACGTTCTTCGATCTGCATCGCCGTGGTTCCTCCGATGGTCTGTTCTGGCGCCCGTTCTCGGCACGCCGCATCAGTCGTCGCGCCGCAGCTTCTTCCGTGAGCGCTTCCGCGCAAGCGCCTGCTTGGTGCGGCGCTTGTCGCCGGGTTTCAAGTAGAAGGAGTGCTTCTTGATGTCCTTGATGATGTCTTCCTGCTGGACACGCCGCTTGAAGCGGCGCAGTGCGCTCTCGATCGATTCGCTTTCCTGAACTCTGATTTCAGCCACGCTTGTTGGTCACCCCCTCCGCGGGGCCGGTCGGCACGGTCCACGCCACCTGTGTGCTAGTCTGTGGCGTCGTTCGGTCCGGTCGCGCCAGCCAAGGCGCATCAGCTTAGGACAATACCGGCATCCCGTCAAACGGACGTATGCATTCTGGCGCATGAACGGAACTCTTTCCCTGCTCGTCGTGGGTAGCGGCGCGCGCGAGCATGCTCTCGTGGCGGCGCTCCGGGACGATCCGGACGTCGCGGGCGTGGTCTGCGCCCCTGGCAACGCCGGTATCGCCCGGGAGGCAGGAGTGCGGACTACGCCGGTCGACACCACCGATCCAGCCGGGATCCTGGCCCTGGCCGAGGCGGAAGAGGCCGATCTGACAGTGGTCGGGCCGGAGCAGCCGCTCGCCGACGGGGTGGCCGACGCGTTCGCGAAGGCGGGACGCCTCCTGTTCGGACCGACACGTTCGGCGGCACGCCTGGAATCGTCCAAGGCCTTCGCGAAGGCGTTCATGGCTCGACAGGCCATACCGACCGCCCGCTTCGCGGTGTGCGGCGACGAGGCATCGGCGCTCGATGCGGTGAGCGGTGATCGGTTCGGTTTTCCGGTCGTGGTGAAGGCGGACGGCCTCGCGGCGGGGAAGGGCGTCACTGTCGCCCCGGACCGCGCGGCGGCGGAAGCGGCGGTGCGCGAAGCGATGGTCGGCCGGCGCTTCGGTGCGGCGGGGGCGACCCTGGTGATCGAGGAGTGCCTGAGCGGACCGGAGGTGTCCTGCTTCGTGGTCTCCGACGGGCGGCGTGGCCTCACGCTTCCCCCCGCACAAGACCACAAGCGCGCGTACGATGGCGATGCCGGCCCGAACACCGGCGGCATGGGTGCGTTCGCCCCCAGTCCCCTGGTCGGGCCCGATCTTGCGGCGCGAATCGAGCGGGAGATCGTCGCGCCGACGATTGGCGGATTGCGCGACGAGGGATGCGAGTACCGCGGTGTCCTCTACGCCGGGCTGATGCTGACCGATGACGGGCCGAAAGTGATCGAGTTCAATGTCCGGTTCGGCGATCCCGAGGCGCAGGTGATCCTGCCGATGGTGAAGTCCGGGTTGGCGCGCGTGCTGCATGCCGCGGCAGCGGGCGACCTGGACGGCGTGATGTGGCGGGTGGAGGACGATCCGCACGTCGGCGTCGTGATGGCGTCGGCCGGCTACCCCGGTTCGTACGAGAAGGGACTGCCGATCGCCGGACTCGACGACGCCGCGGAGTGCCCCGGGGTGCGGATCTTCCACGCCGGAACGCGCGCCGACGAGACGGGCAACATCGTCACGAACGGTGGGCGGGTGCTGACGGTGGTGGCGCGCGGCACGCACTGGAAGGAAGCGATGGCGCGAGCCTACGAGGGGGTGGGACGGATCCGGTTTGAAGGGAGCCACACGCGTACCGACATCGGCCGGAAGGTGATCGCCCTGGAGCAGGAACGGAAGGAGCAGCATGGCTGAGCGACAGGTACAGATCCTGATGGGGAGCGATTCGGACGCGCCGGTGATGCAGCGCGCGGCCGATCTGTTGAAGACCCTTGGCGTGACGGCGGGAATGACCGTCGCGTCGGCGCACCGGTCGCCGGGGCGCGTGCAACGGATCATCGAAGAGGCGCCGGGCCAGGGCGTAAAGGTGTTCATCGTCGGCGCTGGCGCGGCAGCACATCTCGCCGGCGTGGTGGCGGCGCACTCGACGCTGCCGGTGATCGGCGTGCCAATCGACTCGTCGCCGCTCGCCGGGTGGGACGCGCTGCTTGCCACCGTGCAGATGCCGCCCGGCGTGCCGGTGGCGACGGTCTCCGTGGGTGCCGCGGGGGCGACCAATGCGGGCGTGCTCGCGGCACAGATCCTGGCGTTGGCGGACCCCGCCCTCGCCCAGCGGCTGGCGGATTACAAGGCGTCGCTGGCGGCGAAGGTGGAGCGGGCGGCGGCCAAGGTCGAGGGCGCGCCCTAGCAGCCCGTGGTGAAACCCCTGCTACATTCGACCAGCGATGCATCCCGCCTGAGCGGCGTTGCTCCTCGGACTGTGGCAGTCCTCGGACTGCGCCAGTCCGCGGTCTCAATATGGCCAATATGCTCCCTCGTCGCGCCTTATCAGGCGGGCGCCTCGCCGGTCTCGGTGCGACGCGGGGTTTCACCACGGGCTAGTCCTCGAAGAGCATGACCAGAAGCGCCTTCTGGGTGTGAAGGCGGTTCTCGGCCTGATCGAAGACGGCCGACGCGGCGCTGTCCATGACCGAGTCGGTCACTTCCTCCCCCCGATGCGCGGGGAGGCAATGCAGGAAGCAGGCATCCGGGGCGGCGTGCGCCATCAGCGCGTCGTTCACCTGGTAGGGAGCGAACAGCTTGCGCCGGACCGCGACCTCCGCCTCGCGTCCCATCGACGTCCAGACATCCGTGTAGATCGCGTCGGCGCCGCGCACCGCGTCGAGGGGGTCGTGGTGCCGCGTGAGTTCCGCCCCGTAGCGGGCGACGCGCGCCGCGTCGGCATCGACCGACGCCGGAAGTTCGAAGCCGTCGGGTGTCGCCACACGGACGTGGATGCCAAGCATCAGCGCGGCTTGAGCGAACGACGTCGCGACGTTGTTGCCGTCGCCGACGAACGCCACGGACCGCCCGCGGGGATCTTCCCAACGCTCCCTCAGGGTGAGGCAGTCGGCGAGCGCCTGGCAGGGGTGTTCTTCGTTGCTCAACGCGTTGATGACGCGGAACGTGGAGGTCGCGAGCGCGAGGTCGAGCAGGCGTGACTGTTCGTAGGTCCGGACGACCGCACCCGCGACCCAGCGTTCGAGACTGCGCCCGACATCAGCGAGCGATTCGCGCTTCCCGAGCGCGACGTCGGCGTCCGGATCGATGAAGTCGCCCCCCAGTTCGCGGATCGCGATCTCGAATGTCGAGCGGGTGCGAAGCGACGGTTTCTCGAAGAGCAGCGCGATGTAGGTTCCCTGCAGGGCCGCCGAGGTGGGTGCTTCCTGGCCGAGCGGCCGATCGCGCTTCACGTCGGCGGCGAGCGCGAGGCAGTGTTCCAGGTCGTCCGGCTCGAAGTCGAGGACCGAAAGGAAGCAGCGTCCCTCCAGGCTGCCCGCGGGGTGCGGCGTGATGGTCATGGCAATCCGTCCCGTTACGTCCGGTAATCGGCGTTGATGTGGACGTAGTCGGCGCTGAAGTCGCAGGTCCACATCGTTGCGGCGCACGATCCGCCGACGCCCAGGTCGACGGTCAGCTCTACCTCGTCGTTCGCCAGGTGCGCCGCAGCGTCCGCCTCGCGGTCGGCATGGATCGTGACGCCGTCGTACAACACGACACCGCCGATACGGACGACGGTCCGGTTCGGTTCGAACGCGACGCCGGCCCGTCCGGCAACCGCCACAAGGCGGCCCCAGTTCGGATCACAGCCGTTGAGTGCGGTCTTGACGAGTGGTGAATTTGCGATGGCCCGGGCCGCCCGGCGCGCGTCTTCGTCGGTCGCTGCTCCTTCGACCCGGATCGTCGCCAGTTTGGTCGCCCCCTCGCCGCCGCGGACGATCTCCCGCGCCAGATGGATGCAGACCTGCTCGAGGCCCGTGATGAAGGCGGCCTTGGTCGTCTCGTCGACCGCGACGCCGCTCGCGCCGTTGGCCAACATCAGAACCGTGTCGTTGGTGGACGGTTCGCCGTCGACAGAGATCGCATTGAATGAGACATCGGCTGCATCCCGCAGCAGGCGCTGGAGCGTCGGTGGCTCCACGGCGGCGTCGGTCGTCAGGAAGCCGAGCATCGTCGCGAGGTTCGGCTCGATCATGCCAGCGCCCTTCGCCATGCCGCCTATCGTGATCGGGCCGGCGGGGGTGTCGAGACACACGGCTGCTTCCTTCGGTGCGACATCGGTGGTCATGATCGCCTCCGCCGCCGCGCGGTGCGCGTCGTGGCTCAGCCAGCGCGCCGCCTCCTGCAGGCCGGCCGACACTTTCGTCGTATCGAGTTTCAGGCCGATGACGCCCGTCGAGGCGATCAGGACATGCGCGGGGTCGCAACGGACGGCTTTCGCCGCCGCCGTCACCATCGCCTCGGCGTCGGCCAGGCCAGCAGTGCCGGTGCAGGCGTTGGCGCACTTGCTGTTGACGGCGATGGCGCGGGCCTGTCCGGCGGAGTTGGCGAGCTGCCTCTTGGTGACGACGACCGGCGCGGCGACGGCGAGGTTAGTGGTGAAGATCCCGGCCGCACTTGCCAGTTGGTCCGACACCACCAGCGCGATGTCGAGACCGGCCGGCTTCAGGCCGCACGCCGCGCCCGCGGCCCGGTAGCCCGCCGGTGCGGTGATGCCTCCACCCACTGTCGTGATGTTCACGGTGGCTTGCGGTGCCCGCCCGCCTATCGTCCGGCTCCCGTGTCGCGTCCCAGGTCCAGTACGACGGCGTACTGCCGACAGCGGCGGAACAGGTCGCAGGTCCTGCAGTCGGCCGCGATCTTCTCCGGCACCCACGTGTGTGGAACGATTGAGAAGCCGGCGCGTACGAACGGACGCGCCTCGTGCGTGAAAGCGCACAGGCGGGGGACGTGCTGCATCGTCGCCGCCGCGATCAGCGCGCCGAGCAGTCGGCGGCCGATCCCGGTGCCGCGGTGGCCGTCGGCCACGACAAGCGATCGCACCTCCGCCACCTTCGGGTTGAGCTCGGCCAGCTCGCCGCAACCGACGACATCGTCGCCGATGGTAGCCACCAGGAAGCGGGGTACATGCAGTTGCACTTCGCCGAGCGGCCGGGCAAGCAGATGCCCCGCCTCGAGGTTTTCGACAATCAGTTCGTACACGCGGGGCGCATCGCCGGAAACCGCCGGGCGGATCCCCACCGTGTTCGGCGTCGACGCCGCAGGTACGGCTACCGGCGTGCCGGTCGTGCGGTCCATCGGATCATCCGAAAGTCGCGCCCGCGTCGCCCAGCGCCTGCCGGAGGCGACGGAGCCCCTCGTCGATCTCCTCGTCGGTGACGGTATAGGGGGGCAGCAGCCGGATCACCGTGCCTGCGGTCCGGTTGATAATCAGCCCCTGCGCCAGTGCGCAGTCGACCGTACGATCGGCCACCGCCGGGTCCACGTCGACGCCGCACATCAGTCCGGCCCCCCGCACTTCGTGGATCTGCGGGCTTGCGGTGACCAGCGCGCCAAGGCCGGCGCCGAGACGTGCGCCAGCGGCGGCTACGCGATCGATCAGGCCACCCTCGAGCGCGTCGAGGAAGACGAGCGCGGCACGGCAGGCGAGCAGGTTGCCGCCGTAGGTACTTCCATGGTCGCCGAACGACGCGGCCTGCGCGACGTTGTTGCTCATCAGTGCGGCGCCGATCGGCACCCCCGCCCCCAGGGACTTGCCGAGCGCCATCAGGTCGGGCATCAGTCCCAGCGCGGCGCTCGCGAAGGGTTCCCCGGTCCGACCGAGACCTGACTGCACTTCGTCGGCGATCAGTAGCGTGCCGGTGGTCGCGCACGCTTCGGCGATTGCCTCCGCCGCCGCATGCGGGATCGGACGGATCCCTCCCTCGCCCTGGATCGGTTCGACGATCACCGCAGCGGTTCGGTGGGTGATCGCAGCGCCGATCGTGTCCGGCTTTGACGGCGTCACGAAGCGGATGCCCGGCAGCAATGGCTCGAACGGCGTGCGGTACGGCTCGCCGGATGTGACGGACAGCGCCCCGAACGACCGGCCATGGAACGAGCCTTCGAACGCTACGATCTCGCTGCGGTCAATCTCGCCGTGCGTTCGGTGGTAGCGGCGCGCGAACTTCAGGCAAGCTTCGACCGCCTCGGCGCCGCTGTTGCAGAAGAAGGCACGCGGCAGTCCCGACAATCGGGCGAGGCGCTCGGCTACCTGCCCCTGGAGCGGGTGGAAGAACAGGTTCGACGTGTGGAGCAACTCGCGTGCCTGTGCAGCGATGGCCTCCGCCAGCCCCACGTTCGCATGACCCAGCGAGGCGACGCCGATGCCGGAAAGGAAGTCGAGATACTCGCGTCCCTCCGCGTCGACCAGCCACGCGCCATGGCCGCCGGTGAAGACGACCGGGTGGCGCCGGTACACCTGCAAGACGTGCGCCGCTTCAACCGCCTTGACCTGTTCTGCGTCGATTCGATCCGTCGATGTCGTCATTACCCGCTCCGCCCTGCCACCGTCCGTCCGGTCAGCATCGTGCCGGCCTTTCTTTCGAACATGCCGCGCCGCGGCCGGCGCGCGTCTACAATCGCCACCTCGCCGGCGCCACCGGTTAGCGCCGCCCGGCAGGCGAGCAGCTTTGCCACCATCCCGGCGCTCGCCTGCCCCCCGCTGATCAACGCGTCGATGCCGGCTTCATCCAGCTCCACAATCGTCCGGCCAGCCTCGTCCAGCACCCCGGCGGTGCTGCCCGCAATTAGCAGCCGTCGCGCTCCGAGGCGCGCTCCGAGGTCGCCGGCCAATGTATCGGCGTTGACGTTCAGCACCTGTCCTGCCGCCGTCGTACTCAGGCTGGCGACGACCGGCGTGTAGCCCGCCGCCAGCAGATCGAGGAGGAGTGCCGGCCGGTCGTCCCCGATCGGGCGGCCGACATAGCCGAGGTCTACCGACCGGCCGTCCGCCGCGCGATACCGCCGCTCGCGACGGACCGGCGCCAGTTGCGCATCGGCGCCAGTCAGGCCAACCGCGCGGGCGCCGGCGACGCCGAGCGCGGCGACCAGCCGCGTGTTCACGCGGCCGGCCAGCACGCCCGCCACGACATCAAGCGTCTCGCCATCGGTAATCCGCAGACCGTCGACCGCCTGCTTCTCGATCCCGAGGCGCGCCATCTCGGCGTCCACCTCGCGGCCACCGCCATGGACCACGACGAGCGGCTCGCGCGACGCGACGTCCGCCAGCGCGCGGGCGAGGCTCCGGAGACGCGCCGGCGTTTCCAGCAACTCGCCACCAAGCTTGATGACGGTCGGGGTGGGGACGTTCGTCGCGCGCAGGCGATGGCTCGACCCGCCCGCCACCCGTCTGGCGGGACTCTGGGTCGCGCCGGCCTCCATCAGGCGAGTCCCTCGCGCTCGTCGATTCCGAAGGCGACGTTGAAGTTCTGTAGCGCCTGACCTGCTGCTCCCTTAACCAGGTTGTCGATGCAGCAGACCAGAACCAGACGTCCGCCATCCGCCTGCCAGCCGATATCGCAGAAGTTGGTATGCGCGACGTGCTTGATCTCGGGCGGCCGGGTGCCGGTGAGACGGACGAACGGCTCGTCGGCGTACGCCCTGGCGAACGTCTCGTCGACCTCCTTCGCCGTCGCGCCGGGCCGCAGGCGCGTATAGATCGTCTCCAGGATCCCGCGGTCGAGTGGCACCAGGTGCGGGACGAACGTGACCGGGCGCTTGAGTTCCTGCTCGATCTCGGCGCCATGCCGGTGCGCGAAGATGCCATACGCGGCGATGCTCCCATGCACCTCCGAAAAGTGCGTCCGCTCGGACGGCTTCTTGCCGGCGCCGGAGACCCCGGACTTCGCGTCGATATAGATGTCGGCCCCGTCGGCGATCAATCCGGCTTCGGTGAGTGGCTTCAGTGCCAGCAGCGCGCCGGTCGGGTAGCAGCCGGGGCAGGCGACCAGGTCCGCGGACGGCAGTGCGTCGCGGTTCCACTCGGTCAGGCCGTATGTCGCGGGACGGGCAAGCGCTGGCGCATGCGGGTACCACCGCTGCCGGTCGGCTTCGCTCCGGAGGCGGAACGCGCCGGAGAGATCGAAGACGCGCCGGCCGCGTTCGACGAGGGCCGGGGCGAGATCGGCGCTCGCCTTGTCGGGCAGGCCGAGGAACACGACCTCCGCCCGCTCGGCGAGGGCGTCGAGCGAGAATGGTTCGATCTCGCCGTTCCAGATCCCCGCCAGGCCGGGCAGTTCCGCGGTGCCCTCTCCCGAGCGCATCGCTGCCGTAACCTCCACTTTGCCATGGCGTGCGGCTAGACGAAGCAACTCCTGACCGCTGTAGCCGGTCACCCCCGCAATCCCGATCCGGATGCTTGCCATCAGGGACGTATTGTATACTAATCCGCGCTGGTGCATATTTATGAAACACTACCGTCAGGCGGCGATTCTTGATCTCGTGTCGCGCGAGGCGATCTGCAGCCAGGAGCGGTTAGGCCAGCAGCTCCGCATGCGCGGCTTCAACGCTACGCAGGCGACGATCTCGCGCGACATCAAGGAACTGGAGCTGTTGAAGCGCGCGCGCGACGGCGCCTATGAGCGGCCGGGGGTTAACGGGGGCGCGCGGGCTGGGGCGAACGGCAAACTGCGCCGGGCGATCGGGCAATACCTGCGCCGCGTCGACCTCGTGCAGCAACTCCTGGTAGTCCGGACCGATGCGGGACAGGCGGCACCGTTGGCGCTGGCGATCGATCGCGCCGACCTGCCCGAAGTGGTTGGCACCGTGGCGGGTGATGACACGATCCTGGTGATCACGAGGCACGGTCGGGCGGGACGCGAGGTGACGCGGCTGTTCGAAGGTTGGGCGATGGATTGACCGGGCGTGGCCCGGCAACGTGGCGGGACGGTTCACGGACGCACAAGGGACGAGGAGAACGACGATGGAACGGATCGTGTTGGCGTACTCGGGTGGACTGGACACATCGGTAGCGGTGAAGTGGCTGGCTGACCGGTACGACGCCGAGGTGGTGGCGGTCACCATCGACCTGGGTCAGGGCAAGGAACTGGATGATGTCCGCGAGCGGGCGCTATCGGTCGGCGCGGTTCGCGCGCACGTGGTCGATGCGCGGGAAGAGTTCGCGGAGGACTACATCCTGCCGGCGTTGCAGGCGGGAGCGATCTACGAGGGGAAGTATCCGTTGGCTACCGCGCTCGGCCGGCCGCTGATCGCGAAGAAGCTGGTGGAGATCGCCGAGATGGAAGGCGCCGGCATGATCGCCCACGGCTGTACCGGCAAAGGGAACGATCAGGTCCGGATGGATGTCTCCTCGCGTGCCCTCAACCCGTCGCTCGCCGTCATAGCGCCGGCGCGGGTATGGGGGATGACGCGCCCGGAGGAAATTGCCTACGCGCGGGAGCATGACATCCCGGTGCCGGCGACGGTCGACTCGCCCTACAGCACCGACAGCAACCTCTGGGGAAGGTCCATCGAGTGCGGTGTCCTCGAGGATCCCTGGACCGAGCCGCCGGAGGAAATCTACACGCTCACCAAGTCCGCGGCTGATGCGCCTGATGCGCCCGCGTACGTCGAGGTGGACTTCGAGCAGGGGAGGCCGGTACGCGTGAACGGTGTCACGATGCCGTTGACCGAACTGATCCACTCGCTCGAAACGATCGCCGGTGCCCATGGCGTCGGGCGGATTGACATGGTGGAGAACCGCCTGGTCGGTATCAAGTCGCGCGAGATCTACGAAGCGCCGGCCGCGACGGTGTTGCACGCTGCGCACCGCGAGCTCGAAGCGCTCGTGGTGCCGCGGGATCTCGAGCGGCTGAAGGCGGGTCTGTCGCGCGTCTACGCCGACCTGGTGTACGACGGGTTGTGGTTCTCGGTGACGCGCGAGGCCATCGACGCGTTCGTCGGGAGCGTGCAGCAGCAGGCGACGGGCACCGTCCGGCTCAAGCTCTGGAAGGGGGACTGCCGCGTCGTCGGCCGGACGTCGCCCGCTTCGCTCTACGATACCGCGCTCGCCACCTACGACGAGGGCGACGCGTTTGACCACGAGGCGGCGGAAGGCTTCATCAAGATCTGGGGTCTTCCGATCGCCAACGCCGCGGCCAAGCGCCGCGCGGCGGGCGGTGTGGTGCCGGGGAGTCGTGCCGCGACCGGCCAGCCGGCGGCGGCGTCGGCAGGGGATTCGACCACATCGTGACGGCCGTAGCATGAGCGACGACGCGCACCTCTGGTCCGGCCGGTTCGACGCCGCGCCCGACGCCGAGGTCTTCGACTACCAGGCGTCGTTCCGTTTCGACCGGCGCCTGTTCGACGACGACATCGAGGGGAGTCTGGCGTGGGCGGATGCACTCGCCGGCGCTGGCGTCCTGTCGGCGGGCGACGCGGCTGCGATTCGCGATGCGCTCGTCGCCATCCGTCAGCACGGACACGATGATCCGGCGTTTGTCGACGGGGACGACGAAGATATCCATGCGTTCGTCGAGCGTCAGTTGATCGAACGGGTAGGCGATCTCGGAAGGCGTCTTCATACCGGTCGGTCGCGCAACGAACAGGTGTCGCTCGACCTGCGCCTCTACCTGCGCCGCCGCATCCCGCGGTTGCAGCGCGAGGTCGTCGCGTTGATCGCGGCGCTCGCCGACCGGGCGGAGGCGGCAGGGTCGGCGATCATGCCGGCCTACACGCATCTTCGCCGGGCCCAGCCGATCCTGGTGGCACACTTTCTGCTCGCGCATGCCGCGGCCTTCCGGCGTGACCATGCGCGGTTCGGGGCCGCCGCGGATGAAGCGGACGCGATGCCCCTCGGCTCGGGTGCGGTCGCCGGCACGAGCTATGCAGTCGATACCGGGGCGCTCGCGGCGCGGCTCGGTTTCTCGGGAGTCGTCGCCAACAGCGTCGACGCGGCGGCTGACCGGGACTTCGTTGCCGCGATGCTACATGCGTCTGCGCTCGCGATGGTGCATGTCAGCCGATTGGCGGAGGACCTGATCCTGCTGACCGGGGAGGAGTTCGGCTACTTCGACCTGGACGACCGGGTAGCAACCGGTAGCAGCCTGATGCCACAGAAGAAGAATCCCGATCCGCTCGAGCTGGCGCGCGGGAAAGCGGGCCGAACGATCGGACGCCTCACCGGCTGGCTTGCGACGATGAAGGGGTTGCCGAGCGGTTACAACAAGGATCTGCAGGAAGACAAGGAAGCCGTCTTCGACACCGAGGATAC
Organism: Vicinamibacterales bacterium; assembly: GCA_965246995.1. Taxonomy (GTDB): domain Bacteria; phylum Acidobacteriota; class Vicinamibacteria; order Vicinamibacterales; family UBA8438; genus VXRJ01. Next base: position 4,107,813 of record OZ252008.1, on the reverse strand, counting down.
CGTCTACGGATCGCTTCGCGCCGGCGCCGCGGTGGTTTCGGGCCTGACCATGCGGCCGGCGCGGGCGGAGGCGGCGGCTGGCGGGATGCTGCTGGCCACCGACGTCGCCGATCTGCTCGTAGCGGCCGGGGTCCCGTTCCGGACGGCGCACGAGACGGTGGGCAGGATGGTCCGGGATCTGCTCGCCGCGGGGCGCGATTTTGACTCGCTCAGGCCCGAGGAGTGGCAGTCCTACGATGCGCGGTTCCCCGAGGATGCCGGGGAGCGGGTAACGGCCCGGGCGTCGGTGGAGGCGCGGCGCACGCCGCAGTCGACGGGACCGGCGGCGGTCCGCGCTGCGCTGGAAGCGACGCGGGAATGGGTGGACGCGCAGGGGTGAGGGGCGGGGACGCCCGGAGGCGGCGCCTGCGGCGCGCGGTTTCGCCGCGTTCGGGACGAACGCGGTCACGACGCCCGCGGTTACGACGCCCGCGGTTACTAGGGCGTGCTGACGCCCGGAGGCGGCGCCTGCGGCGCGCGGTTTTCGCCGCGTTCGGGACGCCCGCGGTTACTAGGGCGTGCTGACGCACGCCCTTGCCACCTGCTTCACCCTCTGGTAGGCTCGACACATCTGCACGCAGGCGTGTCCCTTTCCTTGATTTGCCTGCACACTGCGTAGTTCTGACGAGTTCGGGAGGCATTTGGATGCCGCAACACCAGGCCCGCGAGGGCAACACTGCGGATGCGTACGTGAACGAGAACGACAACGCCCAGCAAGGCGGGGCGGAGAGCAACGGTGGCAAGAAGGGCGACGGCCCGGTCCGGCGTCCGCTGATCCGGGCGTCTCTGCCGTCGTCTGACGGCACCCCGTTGCAGCCGAGCCGGCAGCCGCCGGTCTTCACGATGCATCAGGGGAGTGGCCGGAACGTCGCCGACCAGACCGACTTGCCGGACAACTTCGGCAACACCTGGGAGCCCCCCCCCACTCCGCAACCCGCTCGGAAGGCAGGACAGAAGCCGGGCGGCAAGTCGCGCCGCCGCAGCCGCTTCCGGGGCGGCCAGGCCGGGAACGGGAACGGCAACGGCCAGCCGAACGGAAACGTTTCCGGCAACCGCGACGGCCGGAGCCCCGGCAGTTCCCGCTCGCGCCGCAGCCGCAGCCGCTCCCGCTAGGCCCGGGCATGGGTCTTCTCTCGGGCCAACATGGTCTAGTCGTCGGTGTCGCCAATCAGCGATCGCTCGCCTGGGCAATTGCGAAGGCGGCGGATGCGGCGGGGGCGACGCTGACGATCAGCTACGCGACCGAGCGGTTCGCAGCCAAGGCCCAGAAGCTGGCGGAGACCCTCGAGCATCCCGCGCAACTCGTCGGGTGCGACGTGACCGACGACGACGCGATCACCGGGTTGTTCCGCGAGGTGGACGAGGCGCACGGCGGGCTGGATTTTCTCGTGCACGCCGTCGCATTCGCCTCCCGGGAAGCGATCTCGGAGCCGTTCCTGAAGACGACGCGCGCGGACTTCGCGCAGGCGCTCGACATCTCGGCCTACTCGCTCGTACCCCTCGCGCGCGGGGCGGCGCCGTTGATGGAACGGCGCGGCGGCGGCAGCATCCTGACCCTCACCTACCTCGGGAGCGAACGGGTCTTCCCGCACTATAACGTGATGGGCGTCGCGAAGGCGGCACTCGAGGCAACGGTTCGCTACCTGGCGAGCGACCTCGGTCCGAGCAACATCCGAGTGAACGCGGTTTCAGCCGGACCGATCAAGACACTCTCCGCCGCCGGCATCACCGGCTTCAGCCGCATCCTTGATCACTATCGCGAGCAATCACCGCTCGGCCGGACCGTCGATGGGGACGAGGTGGCCGACGCAGCCATCGCGCTGCTCGGGCCCGGCGGCCGTGGCATCACCGGCGAAGTGCTGATGGTGGACGGCGGCTACCACGCCACCGGGATGTAGTCTGGGTGCGCCGGTGCGGTTGATCCCACGCCTGCGCGGTCATCTGCTTCGAGCGACACTCCGCCGCCGCACGGCCTTCTTCCTGGGCATTGTGGTTGCCTCGCCCGCCGTCTGGCTGATGTCCATCGACGCGCCGTGGGAGTCGTGGATCACTGACGGGTGCACGCTCGTCTCCGCCGCGACCGGCATCGCCTTGATCCACACTGCCCTCACTGGTCGCCGGGCCGACTGGGAGGGGTAGCCGGGCTACCGTCTGCGCCGCACGGCGGCGCGCTGCTACGATCCCGCCGCCATGCCACATCGATCACCCGGCTCCCCGGAATCCCGCACCGCGCGACACCTGGGTGGGAAGCCGATCCGCTACTACCGGCCGCGCGGCGACGCAGCGATCCGCACGCTGATCGAGGATGGCTTCCAGGCGTTCAATGCCGGGCGGCTCTCGGAAGCGTGCCACGTCTTCACCGACAAGATGCTCGATCCGGCGCACGACACCACGATCGGCCTGACGATGGCGGGCGCGCTGACGCCGGCCGGCCTGGGGGGCTGTGTCATCGACCTGATGGAGCGCGGCCTTGTCGACTTCGTGGTCAGCACCGGCGCAAACCTGTACCACGACCTGCACTACGCCCTGAATTTCACGCTCCATCGCGGCTCTCCCTTCGCCGACGACGTGGAGCTGTACGAGGACGGGGTCATCCGGATCTACGACGTGCTGTTCCCCGCGACGGTGCTGCTCGAGACCGACGCGTATCTGCGCGATTTCCTCGCACGATCCGGGCTCGAAGGGCCGGTCGCGACGGCCGAGTTGCACTACCGCCTGGGCTGCGACCTCCGCGAACGGCAGCCGGGATGCGAGGCGTACTCGGTGGTGGCCGCTGCCTCGGAGCACGGTGTCCCGATCTACACCTCGTCGCCCGGTGACAGCTCCATTGGCATGAACGTCGCATGGCATCGGCTGATCGCGCGGAGCGATCTCGTCCTGGACCCGAGCCTCGACGTGAACGAAGTGTGCGCGATCATCCTGGCGGGAGAAAAAAACGGCTGCGTCATCCTGGGCGGCGGCTCGCCGAAGAACTTCTACCTGCAGGGGCAGCCGACGCTCTGGGAGATCTACGGGATCCAGAAGGGAGGCAACGACTACTTCATTCAGATCACGACGGATCAGGTGGTCTGGGGGGGATTGTCGGGCGCCACGCCGGCGGAGGCCGTAAGCTGGGGGAAGGTGAACCCGGGTGTGCTGTCCGATACGGTGGTGGTGTACGCCGACTCGACAATCGCGTTCCCGTTGTTCTCCGAATACGCCGCTGCCGCGAAGCCGGGCCGCCGCCAGCGGAAGGCCCTGTTCCACCGCCGCCCGGAACTGGTGGCGGAACTCGAGCGTCAGGCCCGCGCGGTGAAGCGGGATTGAAGATCCCGAGACTTACGCACCGGTGAGGAGATTCGTCGGACGATGGGCGTACGGCGCCGGGTCGTCGACGCCCGCTTCGTCGAACGCCTGCAGGCGTTCGCGGCACTTGCTGCAGCGGCCGCAGTGGATCCCCTCCGCCGGGTTCATGCAGGACAGCGTGAGCTCGAACCGGACGCCGATCGCCGCGCCGCGCGCGATCACCTCCTCCTTGTGGAGTGTCCTGAAAGGCGCGGCGATCCGGATCCGGTGATCGAGACCGTGGGTTAGCGCCGTCGCCATCGCATCGAAGAATTCGGGCGTCGCGTCGGGAAACGGGTTGCCGGCGAGGGAGCCGACCGTGATCCGGCCGACCCGGTGCAGGGCGCACCAGGTGGCCGCCTTTGCCAGGAGGAGAACATTCCGTCCGACCAGGTACACTTCCTCGTCCGCCGTCGCGTACCCGGGGGCCGTCCCGCGGAGCGCCCAGTGGGTTTCGGAGTAGGTGTCGCCGATCGGACAGTCGAGAGAGGCGAGCGGCGCCACGTTGCCGGCCAGCGGCGGCGCATCGAGCAGGCGTCTGACCAGGCCGCGTTCATCCGCCTCCCAGGCGAGGCCGCTGCTGACATAGACCGGGTGGACGGTCTCGCCGCCCGCTGCGCCTTCGAGTTCGTGCGCCAACAGCACCGCACTGTCGAGGCCGCCGGAGCAGAGGACCGCGGTGCCGCCGTTCTCATCCGCCATGCGATATTAATAGCGCATGTATTCAGTCACGAAGCGGATCGACTTTTGCTATGGCCACCGGCTGCTCAACTACGACGGGAATTGCAAGCACCCGCACGGCCACAACGCGGTGGCCGAGATCGAGGTGCAGGCCGGGTCGCTGGACGAGCGGAACATGGTGTGCGATTTCGGTGATATCAAGCGGATCGTCAAGGGCTGGATCGACACGGAGCTCGATCACAAGATGATCCTGCGCCACGACGATCCGCTTGTCGAGCCGCTCCGCGCGCTCGGGGAGCCCGTCTTCCTCAGCGAGGAAAACCCGACAGTCGAGCATATCGCGCGCCTCATCTTCGAGAAGACGCGCGACGCCGGCTTTCCGGTTGTCCGGGTGACGGTCTGGGAGACGCCGACCTCCTTCGCGACGTTCCGCCCGGCCGGGTAAGGGCGCCCGGCATGGTACGCTTGCCGTCACGATGCCGCCGTCGAGCACCGTCGAGAACTACCTGAAAGCGATCTACCAAGCGGAGATCGCGCGGAACGATACCGAGGCGCTGGTACCGATGGGCCAGCTCGCCTCGGCCCTCGGTGTGGTTCCGGGGACCGCGACGACGATGGTCAAGGCGCTTGCCGATTCCAACCTGGTTCACTACGAGCCGTACGTCGGGGTTCGGCTGACGCCCGCTGGGCAGAAGCTCGCCGCGCTCGTGTTGCGGCGGCACCGGCTTATCGAACTGTTCCTCGTCAAGGTGCTCGACATGAGCTGGGCAGAAGTGCATGACGAGGCGGAGCGAATCGAGCATGCGGTGTCCGATCGGCTCATCGATCGGATCGATGACTACCTGGGACGGCCATCGGTCGATCCCCACGGCGATCCGATCCCGGATCCGACCGGCGTGATCGCCACGCCCAGTTACGAGACGCTACTGACCTGCCCCCTCGACACCTCGATGGTGCTGCAGCGGGTGACCGACCAGGACTCGGCATTCCTCCGCTTCCTCGAGCAGCATGATCTGAAGCCGGGACAGTTGATTCGGGTCGAAGAGCGTGACGAGGTGGCGGATCAGGTGGTAGTCCGTCGGGATCCGGACCACCCGGTGACGATCGGCATGCGCGCCGCCGCGAAACTGCTGGTAGCGCCGGCCTAGATCGATGGGGGACGGGGCTTCGATCGACCGGGAGCACTGGTCCGGTGAAGGAGACTTCACCGGCCAGTTGATCGCGTGGCTCGCCGCACAGGGCGACATCGTCTTCCTCCGCGTGGAGGATGCGGTGTCGACGCGCACCGAAGTGGATTACAACTTCGTCAGCAACGAGATCTATATCCGTTTCCGGACGCGCGACCGCCAGGAGCGACGGCGGCTGCTCGGCGTAATCCCGGTCAGCCGCACCGTCGCCGAGCCGGCCCTGACACTGTCGCAGCTGGACGATGCACTGGTTGCCGATCCCGAGCTGCCGGATCCCGATTATGCGGACGACGGAATGATCCAGTACCTGCAAACGGAGCGGGTGATCCCGCCTTACCAGACGAAGGGCTACAAGCTGATCGAACTCGTGCGCATCTACGAGTCAGAGAGCATACCCACCAGCTGAGGTCTGTCTCACCGAGACTGAATAATGCCAAACAGCAAGCCACCGGGGCGGAAACCGCCAGGCGGGAAGCCAGCCGCGCACAAGCCGGGGGGACGACCGCCGGCCTCAGGCAGACCGCGCGGCGCGAAGTCCTCGGATGGCTGGAAGCCGGGGGGGCGGAAGCCAGGCGCACGCAAGCCGGCTGGCGCGAAGCACGCGAGCGGATGGAGCCCGGGTGGTCCCAAGCCGGGCGGCAAGTCGTCGTCCTGGAAGCCGCACGACCGGAACCGTGACCGTCCGGACCACGCCGGGCGCTCCCGGCGCCCCGAGCAGGAGCGCCGCGGAGATGAGCGGTCTCCTGCTTTCGAGGACCGTTCTGCGCGCGACCGGCAGTTTCCGCGCGGCCGAGATGGCGAGGAGCCGCGGGGGCAGCGGCGGGATCAGCCTTGGCGCGAGACGCCTCGACACGAGCCCCGGCGGGAGCAACCCCGACATGAGGACCGGCGGGAGCAGTCCCGATGGGAGAAGCCCCGACACGAGGACCGGCGGGAGCAGCCCCGACAGGAGAAACGGCGGGAGCAGTCCGAGCGCCGTCCGGACGAGTTGCCGCGGGACCTGGTGCGCCGGAAACCGTGGCTGCAGATGCCGCCGCGGCGCGAGTCACCGCCGGGCGAGTCACCGCGGCGGGAGTTGCCGGCGCCGGGCTTGGCGACATCGGACATCCGGCGTCTCGTGCGGGACGCGATCGCCGACGCCCACGCGGCCGGTCCCGACGCTCGCCGCGCCCGCGTCGCCCTGGCCGAAGAAGCGGGGGATGCACTGCTCCAGCGCGTTGCCGCGCCGCTGTTCCGGACGGTAACCTCCGCCCTGATGGCAGAGGGGTATCGCTTTTCCGTCTCGACGCCGCCCGGGGCGGTTCGCCTCTCTTCCCAAGCGTCGGGTGACGACTACGCGGAACTGGCGCTTGACACCAAGGCCGATCCGCCTGCCCTGCTGGTCCGGAGCGCGCGGGTCCGCCGTGACGAAGGGGTTATCGATGAACGCATCGTCGCTGAGCACCCCGCCATCGGCGCCCTGACCGACGCGCACCTCCTCGCCGTTCTCCTCGCGGCCCTCCGCCCCGTCATCGATCGGTAGGCAGACCGGCAGACACGTCAGATTGCACCGTCCGCGCGGAGGCGGGCGATCTCGGCATCGCCGATTCCCAGTTCGCCCAGGATACCGTCGGTGTGCTGGCCAAGCGTGGGAGGCGGAATGCGCACTCCGCCCGGGGTGTCGCCCAGCTTTACGGGAACCCCGAGCTGACGGATCGCGCCGGCGATCGGATGCTCCATCGCCACCACCATGGCGCGCTCGATCACCTGCGGGTCGGTGAAGACCTCGTGCAGGTCGCGTACCCCGCCGCACGGGACTCCGGCCGCCTTCAGATCCGCAAGCCATTCGCCCGCCGGCCGCGTCCGGAGCCGCTCCACGAGCCGTGGCCGCAACTCCTCCCGGTGCGCGACGCGGTCCTTGTTCGTCCGGAACCGGTCGTCGTCGGCCAGATCGTCCAGCTCCAGCACCCGGCAGAAAGATACCCAGAGCTGATCGTTGCCGACTGCCACCACCAGATCGCCGTCCGCCGCCTCGAGTGTTTCGTAGGGCGTGATCGTCGGGTGCCGGTTCCCCAGACGGGCCGGCGCCTTCCCCGTGGCGAAATAGATCCCGGCCTGGTAGGTGAGGATGGCGGCGACCGAGTCGAGCATGCCGACGTCAACCAGTTGGCCACGTCCCGTCCGATGCCGCGCGAGCAGGGCGACAGCGACCCCCCAGGCGGAGAACATTCCGGAGCTGATGTCGGCGATCGCGACACCGAGCCGGTACGCCGGCGTGTCCTGATCGCCGGTGATGCTCATCAGTCCGCCCTCGCCCTGGAGCACCGCGTCGTACCCGGGCTCGTGCCGGCGCGGTCCAGTCTGGCCGAAACCGGAAATCGAGCAGTAGACCAGGCCGGGTCGCCGCTCCGCGAGGTCGCGGTAGCCAAGGCCCATCCGGTCGAGCGTTCCGGGACGGAAGTTCTCCACCAGGACGTCTGCCCGCTCTATGAGCGCGTCGAGGACGCGGCGGCCGTCCGGATGCTTCAGGTTGATCGTCACGCTCTCCTTGTTGCGGTTGATGCTCATGAAGTAGGCCGACTCGCCCTCGAGGAACGGCGGGCCCCAACCGCGGGTGTCGTCTCCCTTGCCCGGCTGCTCGACCTTGATGACGCGAGCTCCCATGTCGGCCAGCATCATGGTGCAGTAGGGGCCGGAGAGAACGCGGGTGAGGTCGAGGACAGTGAGGCCGTCGAGGGGGCCCACTTTCGGATCGGCGGTCTGGCTGGATGGCGGCATCTCGGTCATGGCGGGCGATCGTACACTGTCGATACCGGCGGCGAGGATCCTTGCCGGATCGGGTAGGATCAAGGGTTGATGGATGACCACGCGCTGCGTGTCTACGACTCGATACTCGGTCTCCTCTCGGGGGCCGACAATCCGACGCCGCTCGTCCGTCTTAACCGGGTCACGCCGTTCAGGGAGACGGTCGTCTACGCCAAGCTGGAGTGGTACAACCCGTTCGGCGCGGTCAAGGATCGCGTCGCCGCCAACCTGCTCGATGACGGTGAGCAGCGCCGCGCGGTGGGCGCTGGGCAGAAACTGGTCGAGCCGACGTCGGGAAATACCGGGATGGCGCTCGCGATGCTGGCGAACACCCGCGGCTATTCGCTGACGACACCGCTCTCGAGCGAAGTGCCGCTCGAGAAGCGCACGATGCTCCGGTTCTTCGGGGCTGACGTGATGGAGTTGCAGGACACGCTCTGCCCGGCGCCCGGCGCGCCGGAAGGAGCGATCGCGAGGGCGATGGAGATCGCCGACCGTCCCGGCTTCCACATGTTGAACCAGTACACCAACGCGGCGAACCCGGAGGCGCACTACAAGACGACCGGCCCGGAGATCTGGCAGCAGACGGAAGGCAGGGTCACGCACTTCGTCGCCGGTTTGGGTACCTGCGGCACGGTCACCGGTACCGGACGTTTCCTGAAGGAACAGCGCGCCGACGTGCACGTCCTCGGCGTCTACCCGCAGGAAGGACATGACATTCCGGGCGTGCGGAGCCTGCGCCAGCTGCAGCAGACGAAACTCTTCTTCCCCGACGAGTACGACGGGATGGCGGAGGTGTCGAACCAGGCGGCGTTCGATCTGTGCCTCCGGCTGAACCGGGAGGAGAGCATCATTGCCGGACCCAGTTCCGCGATGGCGCTGCAGGGTGCGTTCGAGATGATTCCGGACGCGCCGGGGAACGTCGCCGTCGTCATATTCCCCGACAACGCGTTCAAGTACGCCTCGTCCGTCGTGAAGCACCTGCCGGGCATGGTGCCGGCGGCCATGGCAAAGCCGGCCCCGCAGAAGGATCCGCTGCTCGAAACGATGCGCGAGCATGTCCGGAACAACCCGGACCTGACCATCAGCGTCGAGGGGGTCCGGCAGGAACTGGAGCAGGGCGGCCGGTTCGTGGTCGATGTCCGGCCGGCAGCGCAGTACCGTGAAGCGCATCTGCCGGGAGCGGTCAGCATGCCGCTCGCCGAGATGGACGAGCATCGCGACGAGTTGCCGGAGGATCGTGATACGCCGATCCTGAGCGTCTGCCAGCGGGGCAACGCGTCGCTTTCGGGGTTGCTGTTTCTCAAGTCGCTCGGCTACCGCAACGTCCGCAGCATGACCGGCGGCACGCTCGCCTGGCGCGATAGAGGCTATGCCGTCGAGTCCGTGCCGGCCGTGGCGGTGACCGCCGACTGAGTGAGCCGGAGACCATCGCGGCCACCGGCTTCCACGCGAAGGTGAAAGACCCGATGCTGACATTGCGCGCCGAAGCGGATACGGACATCCGCCGGCATGGCCGGGAGACTTACCCGCACGAATGCTGCGGCGCGTTGATCGGCCGGCGCGACGTGGTGGAGGAAGCGGTTGCCCTGCCGAATACGTCCGAGGAAGGGACGCGCAGGCGGTTCCGGATTCGCCCGGCCGATTACCAGGCGGCGGAGCGGCGCGCCGCCGCCCGGGGCGTGGATCTGGTCGGCTTCTACCATTCGCATCCCGACCATCCGGCGCTGCCGTCGCAGTACGACCTCGATCACGCGTGGCCAGCCTTTGCCTACGTGATCGTCTCGGTGCAGGATGGCGAGCCGTCAGCCATGACGTCGTGGCGATTGCGGGAGGACCGGTCTGCGTTTGACGAGGAAATGCTCTCGGTAGGATAGAGGGACCAGTACGACGGGACACGAGCGAGACATGCCAACGAAGATTCTTATTCCGACGCCGCTGCGCGGCTTTACAGGCGGTAACGAAGTGGTGGAGGCGGAGGGCGCGACGGTTGGCGAAGTGCTTGCCAACATGACGGCGGAGCATACCGATTTGCGCAAGCACCTGTACGCCGAGAACGGCCGCCTCCGCAACTTCGTCGCGATCTACGTGAACGACGACGACATCCGGTTCCTCGAGAAGGAAGCGACCCCGGTGAAGGAGGGTGACACGGTGAGCATCATCCCGTCGGTGGCGGGAGGTGTTGGATGACGACCGCCGCACCGCCGGCGCTCTCTCCGCAGGAGCTGGCGCGCTACGACCGTCACCTGATCATGCCCGAGGTGGGCATGGAAGGGCAGTTGCGGCTCAAGGCGGCGAGTGTCCTCTGTATCGGAGCGGGCGGGCTCGGGTCGCCGGTCGCGATGTACCTCGCGGCGGCAGGTGTCGGCCGGATCGGCATCGTCGACTTCGACGTGGTCGACTACAGCAACCTGCAGCGGCAGGTGATCCACGGGACGCCGGACGTCGGCCGCTCGAAGCTCGAGTCGGCGCGCGACACGCTGTCGGCCATCAACCCGGAGGTGCATCTCGATCTGCACGATCTTGCGCTCTCGTCAAAGAACGCGCTGGACGTGCTGCGCGACTACGACATCGTCATCGACGGCACCGACAACTTCCCGACCCGCTACCTCGTGAACGACGCCTGCGTCCTGCTGGGCAAGCCCAACTGCTACGGCAGCATCTTCCGCTTCGAGGGACAGGCGTCGGTCTTCGCGACGAAGGGCGGGCCGTGCTACCGCTGCCTTTACCCGGAGCCGCCGCCGCCGGGGTTGGTGCCGAGTTGCGCGGAGGGAGGCGTGCTCGGGATTCTGCCGGGTGTCGTCGGCACGATTCAGGCGACCGAGGCGCTCAAGCTGATCGTGGGCACGGGCGAGCCGCTGATCGGCCGCTTCCTGATCTACGACGCGCTGAAGATGCGTTTCCGTGAACTGAAGCTGCAGCGCGATCCGGATTGTCCGGTCTGCGGCGACAACCCGACGGTGACCGAGCTGATCGACTACGAGCAGTTCTGCGGCATCCGTCCCGCGCCGGTCGACCCGGCGCCGGGCGAGGTGACGGTCGAGCAACTCAAGGCTCGCATCGACGCCGATGACGGCGTGTTTATTCTCGACGTCCGCAAGCCTCACGAGTACGACATCTGCTCGATTCCTGGTTCCACGCTGATCCCGCTCGACGAAATCGAACAGCACCTGGACGAGCTGCACGCCCACCAGGAAATGATCGTCCACTGCAAGTCGGGCGCCCGCAGCGCCAAGGCAGTCAAGCTGCTCCGCAAGCACGGCATCACCAACGCCCACAACCTCAAGGGCGGCATCCTCCGCTGGATCGACGCCATCGATCCCTCGCTCCAGAAGTACTGAGCCGGCGCGCGTGCCGCGACGGTTGAAGGGCAGGGGTGGGCGGATTAGAATGGCCTTGATTCGGGTGGGTTCGGGGGTAGCCGATGCTGCGATTCTCCAAGAAGGCGGACTACGCGCTGATCGCGCTCAAGGATCTCGCGTCGCGTCCGGAGGGAACGTCGTCGAGCGCGCGCGAAATCGCGGAGCGCTACAACATCCCGGTCGAACTCATGGCCAAGGTGTTGCAACGGCTCGCCCGATTGGGAATGGTCGCCTCGCACCAGGGGACCCATGGCGGGTATCACCTCGCGCGCGACGCGGCGCAGATCTCGGTCGCCGACGTCATTCAGGCAATCGACGGGCCGGTATTGGTCACCGCCTGTTCCGACGAGGATGAGACTTGCGAGCAGTACGACAAGTGCAACGTGCGGGATCCTCTGTGGCGGCTGAAGGACCGGATCGTGCAGTCGCTTGCTGCCTTTACGGTGAGCGAACTGGCGGCGGACGACGAGCCGGAGCCACTGACGGTGACGCTGATGACGCGGCGGTCGTCCGCGACGGTAGGCCGCGCCGCGGCTGAGCGGTAGAACCGGAAGCGACGGCGGGTGTCCCCGGGCGGGCGTGCGCGGACGGACCGTGCGCGGACGGACCGTCCGCCTGACGTCGGTTCCTTGGCCTCTGACCATGCCGACAGGTCCCATCTACCTCGATCACCACGCGACGACGCCGGTCGATCCGCGCGTCGTCGACGCGATGCTGCCGTGCTTCTCCGAGACGTTCGGCAACGCGTCGAGCCGACATCACCCGTTCGGCTGGGCCGCACGCGATGCGGTCGCGAAAGCCCGGAAGGAAGTCGCCGCGGCGATCGGCGCCGATCCGCGCGAGATCGTCTTCACGAGCGGTGCGACCGAATCGGACAATCTCGCGGTGCGCGGCGTCGCCACCGCCGACCCGCACCGTCCTCTGCACGTCGTGACCATGACGACGGAGCATCACGCCGTCCTGGATCCGTGCCGTCGCCTCGAACGCGAGGGGATCGAGGTCTCGTACGTGCCGCCCCGGCCCGATGGGCGGTGCGACCCGGCCGCGGTGGGCGCCGCACTCCGTCCGCATACGCGCCTGGTGTCGGTGATGGCGGCGAACAACGAGATTGGCGTCGTGCAGCCGATCGCGCAGATCGCCGAGCTGACGAAGGCACGTGGCATCGTGTTGCACACCGACGCCGCGCAGGCAGTCGGCAAGATCCCGATCGACGTCGACGCGCTCGGTGTCGACCTGCTGTCGTTCACGGCCCACAAGATCTGCGGACCCAAGGGGATCGGCGCGCTGTACGTTCGGCGCCGCCGCCCGCGGATCGCGATCGCACCACTCGCCGACGGTGGCGGTCAGGAAGGGGGGCTCCGGTCCGGCACGCTGAATGTCCCGGGGATTGTCGGTTTCGGGGCGTCGACCGCGATCGTTCGTGCGGAGTTGGCGGACGAGGCGAAGCGGATCGGTGCTCTGCGGGATCGGCTGCTGGAGGGGCTGCGGGAGCGACTCGACCGCGTGACGGTCAACGGTTCACTCACCGACCGGGTTCCGCACAACCTGAACGTCAGCTTCGCCGGCATAGAGGGCGAATCGCTCCTGGTCGGCCTCGACGACATCGCAGTTTCGTCGGGAGCCGCCTGTACCACCGCCAACCCCGAGCCCTCGCACGTGCTGGCCGCGATCGGTGTCCCGGCCCACCTGGCACGTGCCTCGATCCGATTCGGGCTGGGACGGACCACCACCGCGGAAGAGATCGACTACGCGATCGAGAAGGTGTCGAGCCTGGTGACGCGTCTGCGCCAGCTCGCGCCGGTGGACGCGTGACCGAGTCCCGCGCGTGCGGTGCGGGAGCGGGTTTCTTCCTCACCGAGAGGTAGTCCTGGAACCTGACGCCGGCGGGCCGATGGACTAAACTGACAGGGTACACGGCACGGCAACACGGCCGACGGACCGATGATCGAAGTAACCCCGGCGGCGGAGAAACGGATCCGCGAGGCGATGGTGAGCGAGGGAGCCACCGGCGGCGGGCTGCGTGTCGGCGTCCGCGCGGGCGGCTGCTCCGGCTTCAGCTACCTGTTCGAGTGGGAGAACGCACCGCGGCCTGGCGACGAGGTGTTCGAGGCGTCGGGCGGTACACGCATCTTCGTCGATAGGAAGAGCTACAAGTACCTGCGTGGCACCGTCCTCGACTGCGACCCGCACCTCTTGGGCCAGTCGCTGGTGTTCCGCAACCCGAACGCGAAGAGCGAGTGCGGTTGCGGATTGTCGTTCGACGTGTAACCGTTTTCCGAACAGCCGCGGCGACGGGCAGGCCTGCGCGGATCGACTTGGACCGACGCCGACCCGTTCCCTGTATGGCCCCACGAACCCCATCCGGCAGCGCCCGGCCCCTCGTGGTGGTCTCCAACCGCGAGCCGTATCAGCATACCCGCGCGCCTGACGGCTCGATCGCCTGGTCGCCCACCACCGGGGGCGTCGCGATCGCGCTCGATGCGCTGATGCGGGACCGCGGGGGCGTGTGGATCGCCCACGGCTCCGGCGACGCCGACTTCGAGGTGGTGGATGACGCTCACCGGGTCGCGGTGCCGCCCGATCAACCCGGCTACCTGCTGCGCCGTCTCTGGCTCACCGAGAGCGAGGCGACGCGCTACTACGAGGGATTCGCGAACGAAGGGCTCTGGCCGCTCTGTCACGAAGCACACGTCCGGCCGATCTTCCGCACCCAGGACTGGGAGACTTACCAGAAGGTGAACGACCGGTTCGCCGAGGTGATCGAGTCGGAATTGCCGGACCCCAACGTCCCGGTCTTCATTCAGGACTATCACCTTGCCCTGGTGGGCGCGAAGCTCCGCCAGCGGCAGCCGGGCGTCAAGACGGCGATCTTCTGGCACATCCCGTGGCCCAGTCCCGACCGGCTCCGCATTTGCACGTGGCGGCGTGAGCTCATCGAGGGACTACTGGGCAACGACCTGATCGCGTTTCAACTGGATCGCGACCGCCGCAACTTCCTCACGGCGGCGCGCGAAGACTTCGGCTTCGACGTCACGCGCAACACGGTCCGGAGGGGCAACCGGATCGTCGCCGTGAAGGCGGTGCCGATCGGTGTGGACTACGACCGCATCCAGCAGATCACGCGGGACCCGGGGCTGGAAGCGGAGATGGCGCGGTTGCGGCAGGAGCTGGGTCTCGACACGCCGTACATCGGCATCGGGGTTGACCGACTCGACTACACGAAGGGGGTGCTCGAACGGCTCGAGGCCATCGAACGGCTCTTCGAACAGCGGGTCGACCTGCGTGACTCGCTCACCTTCGTGCAGATCGGGGTTCCGTCGCGGTCGAGCCTCCGGAGCTACGTGGATGTAGTCGCGGCGATCGACCGGAAGGTGGCTGATATCAATGCGCGCTACGGCTCGGGTCGCGGCGCGATCCGTTACCGGAAATCGGCATTCCGGATTCGGCGGCTTGTCGCCCTCTACCGGCTGGCGAACTTCTGCGTGGTCAGTTCACTGCACGACGGGATGAACCTGGTAGCGAAGGAGTTCGTTGCCGCGCGGCAGGACGACGACGGCACGTTGGTGCTGAGCGAGATGGCGGGCGCCGCGCAACAGTTGCACGATGCACTCATCATCAACCCGTACGACATCGATGGCTTCGCCCTCGCGATCGGGCAGGCAATCGACATGCCGCGCGCCGAACGACGGCGGCGGATGCGCGCCATGCGGCGCGTCGTTGCCGGCCGGAACATCTTCGGCTGGGCGTCGAACATCCTGGAGGGGCTCGAACGCCTCGACCCGCGGTCCCTGCCGCCGCCGCCCGGGAAGGCGGAGGGCGATGTCGAGTGGGTGATCGCCAAGAAGGTCCGCAAGCGGGACGACCCGCGGTAGGCGGGCCGCGCGCGGAGTCGCTCAGGATCCGCATGCTAGACTCGCGGCGATGCCGTCCGGGAGTTTCAGCGCAGTGCTGTCTCACAGCATGCGTGCCTACTACCTGCCGTTCGCAGCGGGGATAGTGCTCTCGACGAGCGCGTTCATGCCCTGGATGCTGATCGGCGACCGTGGTCTCGGCGGCATGCCCAGCGTCGCCAGCTTTTGGGTGCTCGGCCTCGGGATCCTCTCGGCGGTGCTCGCGACGCTTAGCGTCATCACGCGGAAGAACTCGCGGCATCCCCTGCTTGTCGTCGGGCTTATCGCCTTCGCCATCGTTCTGATGAGCGAGCAGTGGATGGAGCGCACTACCGCCGATCAGGTGTGGGCGCAATCGCAGGCGCGGGCCATCGTGTCGGGCACCGGCGTGACCGTGACGCTTCCAGACCCGACGATGGCCCCGGGAGCGTACCTTGGGCTCGGCGCGGCGACCGTGATCACACTGTTCGGCTTGACGATCGTTGTCCGGCGCGCCTCGACGCCCTACGCGGTTTCGGAGGACGACGACGTCTGATCCTTCGTGCCGGCCAGCGCCGACCGTCTCCCCGCCGTGACACGATCCACCCTACACTCCACAACCACGCACACTCGCCACACCAGTTGCCGATGCGGATAACCGTTGCCCACAGTCCGGACTCCGACGACGCCTTCATGTTCTACGGCTTCGCCTGCGGCGCCGTGACGACCGGAGAGTTCGAGATCGATCAGCTGCTGTCCGACATCGAGACGCTGAACCGCGCGGCATTCGCGGGGACGTACGAAGTGACGGCGGTCTCGTTCCACGCCTACGCGCACCTGGTCGATCGCTACGCGCTGCTGCCGCATGGCGCAAGCATGGGCGATCGGTATGGGCCGATCGTCGTCACGCGCGCGGACGGGCCCACGTCGCTAGACGGCGTGACGGTCGCGATTCCGGGGGAGCTGACGACGGCGAACCTGGCGCTGCAGTTGTTCCATCCGGGCGTCGCGGTCCGGGTGATGCCGTTCGATGCGATTCAGCCGGCCGTGGTGGACGGCACGGTGCAGGCGGGCGTGTTGATCCACGAGGGGCAGCTCACCTACGCCGACGACGGCCTCCGGAGCCTCGTCGACCTGGGGGTCTGGTGGGCGGAGCGGACCGGCGGCCTGCCGCTGCCGCTCGGCTGCAATGTGATCCGTCGCGACCTGGGGACCGAGACAATGCGCGAGGTGTCGCGCCTGCTTCATGCCAGCATCGCGCACGCGCTCTCTCACCGCGAGGATGCGATCGCCTACGCGCTGGATTTCGGCCGCGGTCTCGATGTCGAGCGGACGGACCGTTTCGTCGGGATGTATGTCAACGAGCTGACGCTGGACTACGGTCCGCGCGGGCGCGAGGCGGTGGAGCGGCTGTTCGCCGACGCCTGGGCGCAGCGGCTGATCCCCCAGCGGATCCCGGTCGAGTTCGTCGACTAGGAGCCCGTGGTGAAACCCCCGCTACATTCGCGCGGCGATGCATCCCGCCTGAACGGCGTTGCTCCGCGGACTGCGTCAGTCCGCGGTCGCAATATGGCCAATATGCTTCCTCGTCGCGCCTTGTCAGCCGGGCGCCTCACCGCTCTCGGTGCATACGCGGGGTTTCACCACGGGCTCCTAGCGCTCCGTTGCCCGCGCGTCGGCAAGGGTGCTATAACCCCGGTCATGATGAGTTCCGCGTGGATAAGGCTGTGTGGGCGAGACTGAACGACACCGGCCTGCGCGACGTCGCTGACAAGCTCGACGCCGGCGAACGACTGACGCTCGACGACGGCATCCGGCTGTTCGCGGCGCCCGATCTGTTCGCCGTCGGCTGGCTCGCCAACCGCGAGCGCGAGCGGCGCCACGGCGCCCGGACCTACTTCAACCACAACATCCGGCTCGAGGCGACCAACGTCTGCGTCGCGAGCTGTCTGTTCTGCGCGTTCGCGCGGCTGCAGCCGGGCGACGACGGGGCCTACACGATGAGCCTCGAGCAGGCGTGGGACAAGCTGCGCGAGCGATCGGATCAGGCGCTGACCGAGGTGCACGTGGTGAACGGCCTGCACCCCGATCTGCCCTGGGACTACTACCTGGAGTTGCTGCGCGGCTTCAAGCGGATCCGCCCCGACATTCACCTGAAGTGTTTCACGGCAATCGAGATCGCCTTCTTCTCGGAGCTGTACGGCAAGACCGACGAGGAGGTGCTGCGCGAGTTGATGGAGGCGGGGCTCGACTCGCTGCCGGGGGGTGGTGCGGAAGTCTTCGCCGAACGGGTCCGCCGGAAGATCTGCCACGACAAGGCGGATGCCGACCGGTACCTCGCGATCCACCGTCTCGCGCACCGCCTCGGGATGCGGTCCAACGTGACGATGCTCTACGGCCATATCGAGACCGAGGAAGAGCGCGTCGACCACATGCTCCGGACGCGGGCGCTACAGGACGACACCGGCGGCGTGCAGGCGTTCGTCCCCCTGGCGTTCCATCCCGACAACAACCAGATGCGGAAGCTGCCGGCGCCCACCGCGACCGACACCCTGCGCGTGCATGCGGTAGCGCGGCTGATGCTCGACAATGTTCCCCACGTCAAGGCGTTCTGGATCGCGACGGGCGTCGACGTGGCGCAGACATCTCTCTGGTTCGGCGTGGATGATCTCGATGGCACGGTGCAGGCGGAGCGGATTTACCACATGGCAGGCGCCCGCACGCCCGAGGCGATGACCCCTGCCGAAATAGGCCGGCTTATCCGCGCTGCCGGCCGCGAGCCGGTGGAGCGCGACACGCTCTACAACGTCGTCCACCACCCGCAGGCCACGCCGTTGTTGTCGTGATACGCTAGAGAAGTTGAGCGCGGTCACCCGCGCTTTTTGTTGTCCCGAGCTTGAGAAAAATTTCACAAGCTCGGGCGGCAGAGGGTCAAAAACAGCAGCGCCGTCGAGTGCGGGATCGTATGAGGAGTGAGTGGGATGGACGTAGCGTTACTTACCGATTTCGAGAAGACGCAACTAGGCGAGCGGCAGTCGCTGCCAGCGCGTTACCTGGGTTTGTCCGATGACGAGATGGCGGAGCGGATCGCCCAGGCGAAGGCGGAGCTCGGCTCGCGGCTGGTGATTCTGGGGCACCATTATCAGCGCGACGAGGTGATTCGGTTCGCCGATTACACCGGCGATTCGTTCCGCCTGGCGGGTCAGGCGGCGCAGCGGCGCGATGCCGACTACATCGTCTTCTGCGGCGTGCACTTCATGGCGGAGAGCGCGGACGTGCTGAGCGCGCCGGAGCAGCAGGTGATACTGCCGGACCTGGCGGCGGGCTGTTCCCTGGCGGACATGGCCACCGCGGACGAAGTGGAAGTCTGCTGGGAGGAACTGACGGCGATGGGTGCGACCGAGGTCGTGCCGGTGACCTACATCAACTCGGCGGCGACCATCAAGGCGTTCTGCGGCGAGCGGGGCGGCGTGGTCTGCACCTCGGGCAACGCCCGCCCGACGCTCGAGTGGGCGTGGGCGCGTGGCCGGCAGGTTCTCTTCCTGCCGGATCAGCATCTGGGGCGGAACACCGCGTACGCGATGGGGGTCCCGCTCGACCAGATGGTGGTGTGGGATCCGGAGCTGCCGAACGGGGGCATCGATCCGGGCGCGCTCCACTCCGCGCGGATGATTCTCTGGAAGGGGCACTGCTCGGTTCACGAGCGGTTCAGCGTCGCGCACGTCGAGCAGGTGCGCCGGCGTCATCCGGGCGTTCGCGTGATCGTGCATCCGGAGTGCAGTTGGGACGTGGTGCAGGCAGCGGACCAGAGCGGCTCCACCGAGCGGATCATCAAGGTGATAGAGACGTCTCCGCCCGGGTCGATCTGGGCCGTCGGCACCGAGCTCCACCTCGTCAACCGCCTCGCCGCCGAGCTGGCGCCGGACCGCACGGTGTTGTCCCTCGACCCGATCGGCTGCCTCTGTTCGACGATGTTCCGGGTGTCGCCCAACCACCTGCTCTGGGTCCTCGAAGGGTTGTGCGACGGCGTTGTCCACAACCGCATCACGGTGCCCGGGGAGGACGCGCGCTGGGCGCGCGTGGCGCTCGACCGGATGCTGGAGATCCACTAGGATTTACGGTTCAACCGTCACTAACCGAACCCGCTCGGGAGATCACCGGACCGACACGACAGTCAAGGAGCAAGAACGTCATGGCCCACGAATTGCCCGCGTTGCCGTACGACTACAGCGCACTCGAGCCGCATATCGACGCGCGGACGATGGAGATCCATCACACGAAGCACCACAACACCTATGTCACGAAGCTGAACGGCGCGCTCGCTTCGCATCCCGACCTGGCGGCAAAGCCGGTCGACGAGTTGATCGCCGACCTGTCAGCGCTGCCGGAGGCGATCCGGACCGCGGTCCGCAACAACGGCGGCGGCCATTCGAACCACACGATGTTCTGGCAGGTGATGGGGCCGAACGGCGGCGGAGCGCCGACCGGCGACGTCGCGAACGCGATCGACGCCGCGTTCGGGTCGTTCGACACGTTCAAGGCGCAGTTCGGGGCGGCCGGCGCTGGCCGGTTCGGCAGCGGGTGGGTCTGGCTGATCAACAACGGCGGCTCACTCGGCATCGAGAGCACGCCGAATCAGGACACCCCCATCATGGAAGGGAAGTCGGCGATTCTCGGTCTCGATGTCTGGGAGCACGCCTACTACCTGAAGTACCAGAACCGACGGCCCGACTACATCAACGCCTGGTTCGGCACGATTAACTGGGACGAAGTGAACCGGAGACTCGGCTGACGCTCCCGGCGGAATGGCTTCGGTCCTCTTTCTCTTTCTTGCCCACCTGGGCATCGGGATCGCGGCCACGCTGCTCCTCGTAGCGCGCGCGGCGGGCGTGCAGTTCTTCCGGTTCAACGCCGGGCTGGCATCGATCCTGCTGCTGACCGCGCTGGCGTTCCGGCCGGAACCGCCTGCGGGCACGCCCCTGGCGTCGGTCGGTTTGGTGGCGCTGGTGGTGGCGACCGGCGCCCTGCTGATTTACTGGGCCAGTATCGGGCGCGCGTTCGCCGCGCTTCGAACGCCCTTGCTCTGGACCACGCTCGTCGGCGGCCTGGTTGCTGTCGCAGCCCAGGCAGTCGGGTGGTCAGCCGTCGAGGCAGGACCGCCGGCAGTAGTCACGACGGCCAGTTTCGTGGCGTCGGCGGCACTCCTGGGCGGGAGCTGCACCGCGATGATATTGGGGCACTGGTACCTGGTGCTGCCGTCGATGGACATCTCGTTGCTGCAGGGGATGGTGAAGTTCCACCTCGGGTCAACGCTGGTGCGGATCGTGGTCGTTGCCGCGGTGGTCGCCCTCGCGCTCGCGACATGGCAGGCGCCGTCCGGCGCCGGTTTCGATCGCTACGTCCTGTCGATCGAGGGGATCTTCTTCTGGCAGCGGGTGTTGTTCGGGCTGTTGGGTCCCCTGGTGCTGGCGTATCTCACCTGGGAGACGGCGAAGATCCAGTCGACGCAGTCCGCAACCGGCATCCTCTATATCGATTTCTTCACGGTCATCGTCGGCGAGGTGTTGGCCAAGTACCTGCTGGTCTCGCAGCGGGTGCCGCTGTGAACCTGACCGTCATCTGCCCGGATTGCGCGGGCCGTCTCCCGGTCACGGCGGCGGAAGCGCCGACGGCGATTCAATGCGGCGGCTGCGAGCGCGCGATCGCGCTCAACGTGACGGACACCGTCAGTGCCGGCACCGGCGTGGATCGGTGTCCCGTATGCGAGGGCCCGGACTTCTACATCCGGAAGGACTTCGATCCGAAGCTGGGCCTCGCCGTCATCATCACCGGCGCCCTCATCAGCGCCGGGTTCTACTGGTTTGGCCTCGACCTGATCGCCTACGGCATTCTCGGCGCTGCCGCGCTGCTCGACCTGATCGCCTACGGCCGCCTCAAGGACCTGACAATCTGCTATCGCTGCCACACGGAGTTCCGTGGCGAGTACACGCCCAGCGCCCCGATCTTCGACCTTCACACCGCGGACGAACTCGAACTCGAGTGGGCCCGCCGCCTCGGCAAGCGGTAGTAGATCTTATTAATAGATGATGCTATAAAGTGTAGTATGGTCCGCCGTAAATCGGGCTTATATAAATATATAGCCACTTATCGTTAATACAACTCTAGGGTTTCGTCGGCGGTGGCCGCAGGTGCGCGATCGACGAGATCGTCTATCGGGTTGGCCCCGCCGGTCGCGCGCCTGCTGGATGATTGCCACAGTGTAAAGACGCTGGGGTAGCAGGCTACCGGTTTGAGGGTGCCGAGCCACGACTCCAGGTCTCGGCCACTGCGCTCGAACGCATGCCACGCCATCGCGACCGCGTTGTCGAGACGCCCCCGGGGAAACGACAGTTCATTCACTGCGGCCATACCAGGCGCCTCGCCGCTAGCAGCCTGTCGGACTTGGGCGCGGCAAACGCGCGTGGAAGCGACTTGGCACCTGTTTGAACGACGCCCTGTGTCTCTGTGCCGGGAGGGCCGCTTCGACCGAAACGGGGACTGTATCCCGGCCATCGGTCGCTGACGGCGCCTGGAGGTCTTTCTGACGCCTCTGGTGGGTCGCGAACACGCCGAGTTCCGCCCCGTATAGCCCCGTCATGCCAGCCTGAGGTTGTGCACGCGTCGGCAGTTATACGCCAGCGTTACCAAGGCCCATTCGCCCTCCACCTTCTCAAGACCCCGCAGCAGAAACTGCCGGAAGCCCATCGCCTGCTTCACGATCCCGAACACCGGCTCCACCGTCTGCTGGCGCAAACGGTAATGCGCCCGGTGCTCCGGCAGTGCCATCTTCTCCTGCATCGACTTGATCCAGTCCGCCTGCGGCTCCTTCGCCAGCTGCTCCGGCGGCTCCGGTCGGAAGTCGTGCCGGCGCCGTTGGCCTTCCGCCCCCGTCGCCACCAACACCTCCACACCGCGACCTGCCAGTTGCGACACCTCGCTGCCCGTCGCGTAGCCACTGTCCGCCAGTACCCGATCCGCCGCGCCCAACGCCGCCGGTATCGCTTCCACGTCCGCCACCAACTCGTTGCGGTCGCTCGCGCACACGCTCACCCGCGACCCCAACACCAACTGACTGCCGTCGGCATCCACTGCCGCCTGCGCGTTGTACGCCTGACGGTACTCATGGTGCCGGCTCCTGCGCATCAGCGCACTGTCCGCGTCCGTCAGGTTGATCTGCGCCTTCGCCTCCGGCGCTTCCGTCGGTGGCTTGATGTGCCGACCCTTGCGCGATCCCGTACGCCGCTCCCGCGCCGCCACCTTGCGCTCGTACTCCGCCCGCTCCGAGTCCGCACGCGCCTGCGCACGCCGTTCCAACTCCGCGCACGCACGGTCCAGCTTCGCCCGCAGCTTGTCGCGCCGCGACAACTCCTCCGGCAGACCCTGCGGGTCCGGCACGTCGTCCGTGTCGGCGTGCTCCGCCTGATCCAACAACCCCTCGATCTCGCCTCGCAACTGCTCGCGCAACGCCCCCGCACGGTCGTAGCGGATGCTGTTGCGCTTGTTCGCGTTCGCGTCCACCTTCGTCCCGTCCACGCTCACCGTCCCAACACGCAGCAGCTTCAGTTCCTTCGCCAGCAGCAGTACCTGCAGGAACGCCTCCGCTACCGCTTCGAAGTTGCTGCGCCGGAACGTGCAGATCGTGTCGTGGTCCGGATGACAGTTCGCCGCCACGTACCGATGTACCGCACCCGGTTTCTTGGACACACATTTGCGCTACGCGGCGTGACGTAGCATGTACTCCTCGCGCGCTTCGAGTGGCGTGCGGTATGCCAGCTTCTCGAGGCGCCAGCACTGGTTGTAGCGTTCGACGAACTCGGCGACGGCGGCGCGCACGTCAGCGAGGTTTTGAAAGACCCGGCCGTAGATCGCTTGCTCCTTGAGCGTGCGATTCCACCGCTCGACGACCCCGTTGGTTTCCGGTTCTTCAAGGAAGCCGAAGCTGGCGTGGATGCCCCAGTACCGGAGCTGGTTGAGGAAGTGGTCCGACAGATACTGGCTGCCGTGATCCATCCGCAGCGCCAGCCCGCGGGCCACGTCCGCCTCGACCGAGCCGTAGAGTCGCCCGAGTCCTTGCGCGATCGGCTCTAGGGCCGCAAAACGGCTCCCCACCTTGCACACATGCCAGCCCACGCACTCGGCGTTCCAGTGGTCCACCGCCGCGAAGGTCCAGACCCAGCCGTCGTCCGCGGTGAACACCCGCACGCCGTCGGTGCCCCACAGGACGTAGGGCGCCGAGGTGACAATCGTCCCGTCGTGCGCTTTCGGGTCACCCTGTCGCCCGCGGTGGGGCGAGAGCAGCCCGTGCGCGCGCATCACGCGCAACACCCGCGTCCGGGAGACCCGGATGTCGTCGAGGATCCGCAGCCGCGCGTGGACCTTGCGATGGCCCTCGCCCTGGAACGGTGAGCGGGCCAGGTCGGTGCGAATGGCCGCCAGCAACTGCGCATCCGACAGCGCGGGTGTCGGCCCGCGGCGCGCCGGGCCATCACCCCGCTCCAACCGCCGCGCACGGGTCCGCCGCGCGTAGAGCGCCGAGCGCGACCGTTCCCACATCCGACACACCCGCTCGAGACCATAGCGCCGCCCCGTCGTCGCGGAGGTCGTTGCGCTCATCGTCGCGACCTCCGCGTCGGCAAAGGGAGGCGGCGCTCCGCGGCTCGGGCGCGCTCCCGCAGCAACTCCACTTCCATCGACAGCTCACCAATGTGCCGCTTGGCCGCGTCCAGTTCCGCCGCCCCCGGCTCGCCGGTCTGATCCTTCAGCCCAAGCTCGAGGCCGGCCAGGGCCCGCCCCTTCCAGTCCTCCAGGCGATAGATCTCGACCCCGACCTCACGCGACACCGCGTCCAACGACTCCCCCCGCAGCAGCCGCAGCACAACCTCCCGCTTCCGGCCCGCGCTCCACCGCTGCCCCGGGCCCAAGGCTCCGACCTCGGCCGCGGCGTCGGCACCGACTCCAGTCGCCCTCCGGGCTCCCTTCGTCCGTGCCGACCCAGGTCCCTTCACGCTCCTCGACTGAACCATTCTCCCAACCTCCTTGGACATCAGATTCTCCCTTAATCCGTGTCCAAGAAAACCGGGGGCGCCTCACCGCCACGTACCGAACGCCAATGTCCCGATACGTCGCCCGCTCGATCCGACGCGAGCCGAAGATCCCGTTCGCGTAGCAGTACACCAGCAACGCCAGCATCATCCGCGGGTGATACTGCGCCGATCCGGTGCCCCGTTCGTTCACCTGGAACCGCTCCAGCGGCACCCGTTCCACCGCCTCAATCACGAAGTGCGCCAGATCGTCCTCAGGCAGCCAATCGCGCAGGTCCGGCGGCAGCAGATACAACTGCGACTGGTGCCGCTGTACAAAATTCGGCATCTACTTCTACCCCCTCAACTCGACAAGCCCCATTATAAAACCCGGGCCTAAGTCCGACAGGCTGCTAGTGGTTAGAACAGCCATGGTTTCATCCCGGAGGACCGAGTGAACAACCTGTTGAAAGGTCACAACTGGCGCGTCGTGGGGCCTCTGGCCGGGCGGTGTGGGGACGCCGTTTGGTATGGAGTAAGCCAGCCTCGCCGCGCAGTGCTGCAAATACGGGCGTTATCACAAAAAAAGGGATTGTCCCAAGACCTGTTGATCTTCTGATGTAAGAGCGGCGGCTTCTTCACCCTCCGTGTGATACGGAGGGGGTGCCTAAACCAAGAAGGAGCCACCGCCATGACGAAGCATGCCAGGAAGTCCCCGCGTCTCCAACCCGTAGAGCGGCCGCCGGCCGCGACGGTGCAGATCCCGCTGCCGGTGCTGGGCGCGTTCGCCGGCATTGAACGTTCGTATTTCGAGTTGTGCATCCGCGCGGGCCAGCAGGTCCTGGACGCGATGATGGAGCAGGACCGCACCGAGTTGTGCGGACCGCGCTGGAAACGTGACCCCGAGCGCCGGGCGGGTCGCGCGGGCACGACGTCGAGCGAGGTGACGTTGGGGGGGCGGCGGATTCGGATGACGCGCCCCCGCGTCCGCAGTCAGACCGGGGAGGAGGTCGAGTTGCCCAGCTTCGCGTTCGCCTCACAGCGCGACCCGCTGGATGCGCAGACCGTGAACGCGGTGGCCTGTGGGATCTCCACCCGGAAGTACGCACGGAGCCTGGAGCCCCTGCCGGAGGAGGTCACGGAGCGGGCGACATCGAAGAGCGCGGTCTCGCGCCGCTATGTCGCCCTGACGACGACGCAACTGACTCGCTGGCTCACCACGCCGCTCGGGGACCGCCAGTTCCCGATCGTGCTGATCGACGGGATCGTGCTGGGTGACCACACGGTCGTGATCGCGCTGGGCGTTGATACGGAGGGGAAGAAGCAGATTCTGGGCCTCCGGGAGGGCCACACCGAACATAGCCGCGTGGCCAAAGCGCTCCTGCGTGACCTCGTCGATCGCGGCCTGGACCCGGACCGGGCGCGCCTCTTTGTGATCGACGGTGCGAAGGCGCTCGCCTCGGCCATCCGCGCGGTGTGCGGCCCGCTCGCGGCCATCCAGCGCTGTCAGCTCCACAAACGGCGCAACATTCTGGGCCATCTCCCGGAGCATCTGCACGCGAATGTGACCGCGGTGCTGCGGGACGCGTGGGCGGCCGGTGATGC
Organism: Vicinamibacterales bacterium; assembly: GCA_965246995.1. Taxonomy (GTDB): domain Bacteria; phylum Acidobacteriota; class Vicinamibacteria; order Vicinamibacterales; family UBA8438; genus VXRJ01. The sequence goes on along the minus strand of OZ252008.1, from coordinate 4,081,903 downwards.
CGCCCTGGCGCAACGACAACTGGAGCGGCTGGCCGCTTCCCTCGAGACCGACCATCCGGGGGCCGCAGCCTCGGTGCGCGAGGGCCTCGCCGACACCCTCACGCTGCAACGCTTCGGCATTGCCGGGGCGTTATACACGAAATTGCGCACCACGAACGCCATCGAGAACTTCAATGGCAGCATTACCACCTACTCGCGCAACGTGAAGCGCTGGCGTAACGGCACGATGGTTGTACGTTGGGTGAGCGCAGCGATCGTCGAAGCCGAGAAGACGTTCCGCCGCGTGCACGGTTGGCGCGACATCACCAAGTTGGTCTCAGCCCTCGCCGTTCTCGAAGCCAAGGAGGAGGCGGCCACCGAGCGGGTCGCATAGAATCACAGCACAAGCCGCCGCTCGCGAAGATCAACAGCGGGCGGGACAATCCCGAGCACAATGACGACGACCGCCGCTGGATGGCATCGGCACCCCGCCGTTTGGATCGCCCTCGCGCTCGCGGTCGGCTTCGCGCTGCGCGCGCCGCAGGTGGGCGCGCATCTGCCCTACCTCTACGACCATGACGAAGCTCCCGTCCTGAACCGTCTGCTCGGGATGGTGCAGGAAGGACGGTACAACCCCGAGCGGTTCCGCTACCCGTCGCTCACGTTCTACCTACGGATGCCGGCGGTCGCGGCCGGATTCCTTCATGCCGCGCAGGCGGGCGAGATCCGCAGCATTAACGAGGTGGTCACCGCGAACCACAGCGTGCGGGGCGAGGTGGCCCGGACCGTATCCCATCCCCGTATCGTCATGTGGGCGCGGTCGGTCAGCACGATCTTCAGCGTGCTCCTGATCCTCCTTACCTATCTCATCGCCCGCCGCGTCGCCTCCGAACCCTGGGTGGCGGGGGTCGCGGCGCTGTTGGTAGCGATCACGCCGCCCCTGATCGAGGACTCCGAGAAGGTGGGCGTCGACACCTTGATGGCAGCGATGTGCCTGCTGACCGTTTGGCTGTCGCTGCGCGCGATGGAACAACCGACGGTGGCGCGCGCCGCGCTGGCCGGATTGGCCGCAGGCTTGGCCGTCTCGAGCAAGTACAACGCAATGCCGGTCGTCGTGGTGCCGGTGCTCGGAGTGCTCCTGTCCGGCCGCTGGTCGCCCGTAGCCCTGGCGGCGGCACTCGGCCTGCCGGCGGTGGGATTCGTAGCTGGGACGCCCTATGCCCTGATTAGCCCGCCAGCCTTCCTCGACGACATGGCGTACCAACTCGAGCGCTACGGTCTCCGTGGCTTCGGAGAGGCTACGGTCGAGCCGGGTTGGCCGCATGCCGAGCGGTTCCTGCAGTGGATGTTTGGTCAGGGGAGCGGCGTCGTCGTCACGATCGCCGGCCTAGCCGGCGCGCTGCTGCTACTTCTCTCCCGTCGGCGCGCGCCGTACCTGGTCCTGTTCTTCCCCGTGCTGTTCGGCCTGTTGATGGTGAATCAGCGGATTGCATTCTTCCGCAACATGTTTGCGCTGCTGCCGTTCTTTGCGATCGCGGCCACCTGGCTGATCGAAAGGGCCGCGCATCATCTGTCGCGGCAGCCGTGGTTGCCTGAGCGCACGGGCGCCTGGCTCGGGCCGACGTTGGTTGTCCTCCTCGCGGCGCAACCAGCGGTCGGGGCGTTCGACGTCTGGGATACCGCGAGAACCCGGCCGGAGAGCCGGCGGCTGGTCAGCACGTGGCTCGCCGAGAACACCGCGCCGGACGTCGAGACGGCAGTCGCCGCCGACCTGCAGCTCCCGTGGCCCGACTATTCCCTTCCCGGCGTGACGTCGTTCCGGAGCGATCAACTGGCCGACCCCGTGGAGCTGTTCCTGAACGGCTTCGATCGCATCGTCGTCGGACCCTTCACCGAGCGCCGGCTGCCGGAGGCGGCCAAGCCACTGCTACAGGTACAGGAAGTGTTCCCGGGCGTTCTGGAGGCGTGGGAGACGCTCCGCAATCCGCAGGCCACCATCTACGATCTGTCGGCCACGCTGGCCCGCGCAGGCGAGGTGCGGGCCCGCGTCGCGGACGACGTGCGCTACGTCGTAACTGATGGCGCCGTCCGAACGCGCCTGGCGCGCTTGGTGCTCGACACGGAGGAAATGACCGAGGCCGTCGGCGGCAATCGACTCCTGACGCTAGACCTTCGGACGCCCTGGCCGTCTCAGTCCTGCCGTCTTGAATTGCCGGGCTGGCAGTCGGCAGATCTCTGCGCCGGCCTCCAACCGAATGAGTGGATGGCCCGAAGCGTTGAGATTCCGACTGATGCGCTGACGGCAGAGGGCTCCTTGTGGATTGCCGTTACCCACGTGCGACGTGATCCGGACGCGCCTCGCGACCGCGGAGACCAGCGTGTCGGTCTTGAAGTCGCTGTCCAGACGGTGTCAGCGCCAGAATAGAAGGGCACCCGTTCGGTCCGCCGGGCGACGGCCCGGTCGCCCCGCACCCAGCCGAGATTGCACACAGCATGAAGGTCACCGTGGTCATCCCGACCTACAACGAGCGCGACAACCTCCAACTGCTGGTCCCGGACGTGCTCAGCCGGGGCGACTACCGCGTGCTGATCGTCGACGACGATTCCCCGGACGGCACGGGCGAGGTGGCGGACACGCTAGCCCTCAAGCACCCCGGCCGCGTGGACGTCCTGCACCGCCGTGGACCGAGGGGCCTCGGTCTGTCCTACGTCGATGCATTTCAGCGCCTGCTCGCGAGCGACGCTGACCTCATCTGCCAGATGGATGCGGACCTCTCGCATGCTCCCGAGCATTTGACGGCGCTGGTCTCGGCCGCCACATCGTTCGATGTTGTGGTCGGCTCCCGCTACCTGAACGGCGTGAGCGTGGTGAACTGGCCGCTCTACCGTATCGCTCTCAGCGCGTTTGCCAACCGGTATGTGCGCGCCATCACCGGCCTGTCCGTCACCGATTGCACGAGCGGGTTCCGTTGCTGGCGGCGGGACACGCTCCGTCAACTGCCCCTGGAACGCATCGTTTCCAACGGGTACGCCTTCCTCGTGGAGACACTCTTCGAAGCCGCTTGCACCGGCGCCCGGATTGGCGAGGTCCCGATCATCTTCGTGGAGCGCCGGCAGGGACGCTCGAAGCTGTCCCTCCAAGTACTTGCGGAATCGTTCTTCCTCCCGTGGCGGCTGCGGCTCCGTGCGGGCAGCCGGCCGTACGCGAGTCGACGGTAGCCGTCCGTGCGGAGACGACGCCTTGCTACACGGTGGACCTCTACCGAACGCAAGATCCGTGCCGGACCGCTGGCGCGCCTACTCCCCAACGGGCCAATGCTCGACCTCAATCCCGTTCATGGGAAAGTGACGCGGATTGCCCGTGCCGAGCACGGCATCGGCGGCGAGCGCCGCGGCCGCGATCAGACAGTCCGCTTGTGACAGCGTGGTTCCCTCGGTTGCGAAGCGGCGTCGCCATTCGCCCGCCTGCCGGCCTTCCGCGCGACCAATCGAGACCACCTGGAGGCCGTCGAAGAGCTGCTCGACGGCGGCAGCCTCTGTCGCGCGCACGCCCCGGATGATTTCCTCGACGTTGATTGGGGACGTGCAGACCGTGTCTCCACCGGCGAGCAACGCGTTAACGCGCTCCACCGCCGGTTTCCCGCGAAGGTAGTCGATCAGCACGGTCGTATCGAGAAGAACCCGCATCGCGTCACCCAACGCGCCGCGGATCGCCGCTCCGCTGCCGACTCACCCAGGCGGCCGGGTCGTCGTCCCAGGCGTGTTGGCTGTCGCGGAGTATCCCGGCCGCCGCGCGGAGGCGAATCGCTCGGCGCTGCCGCTCGACCGCGGCCAGAACCGCATCGCGGACGAAGGCGCTGCGGCGCCTCGGGCCGGCGACGGCGTCCATTTCGGCAACGATCACATCGTCGATTTCAATGTGCATTCTCATGTGTGTATAGATAACACATGACATCGCACGATAGGTGGCATGCGCGGTCTACACCGAATCGCGCGAGCATCCAGGTGGCCACCGATCGAAACCCTGTGCTACCGTTACCCATATCTAGTTATATGGTAGTACGGGTCACAATGAAAACCACCATCGAGTTGGCCGACGACTTGGCCGTTGACGCGAGGCGCTACGCGGCGCGCCATCGCGTCACGCTCCGCTCCATAATCGAGGACGGCATTCGTATGAAGCTCCGCACCGAGCGGACACGATCTGCCTTCCGCCTGCGTGACGCGGCCGTCAAGGGATCCGGCCTGCAGCCGGAGTTCCGTGACGCTGGCTGGCCTGCGGTGCGGAAGGCCATCTACGAGGGTCGGGGCGCTTGACCGCCGTCGATACCAACATCCTCGTCTACGCGCATCGCGCCGACTCGGAATGGCATGATCGCGCGACTGCCTGTCTGCGCGCGCTGGCAGAAGGACGGGCAGACTGGGCGATCCCGTGGCCCTGCCTCCACGAGTTCGTCGCGACGGTGACGCACCCCCGCATCTTCAACCCGCCGTCGACCGTCGATCAGGCGATCGAGCAGGTAGAGGCCTGGATGGAGTCGCCGTCACTCACGTTGCTCGGAGAACCGCACGACCATTGGCCAATCCTCCGTCGGCAATTGCTCGACGGACACGTGCAGGGACCCGCCGTTCACGATGCCCGCGTGGCCGCGATCTGCATCGGGCACGGCGTGCGCGAACTTCTCACAGCCGACCGCGACTTTGATCGCTTCCCGTCGCTCCGGCGCCGGAATCCGCTTGTCCCGCCGCCATGACGCCCCGAAGGGCGTCAGCCGCCGGTTGTCAGCCGTTCGGCATCGGCGATACGAATGATGTCGCTGGCTCCCTGGTGCGCTACGACCGCGGCGCGGCTGCGCTAGCGGTCGGGAGCCGTGTCGTCGGGGCTGCTGCGCGACTCTGCGGCGGGCGACGAAGCGGCAGAATCCTCCAGGCTGCCGCGCCGGCCGGCACGTCCCTCGAGGAATCCCTCGATGCTGGCCACCCGCTGGGCAATCTCGGAGAGATCCGTGCGGACGTTGGCGATCGCGGCGCGGTTTTCCCTGATGGCCGCGTCCGTGAAGCTCCACAACGTGAGTTGCATGCCGCCAAGCATCAGCGTCGCGATGCTGATCGTACCGATAATCCAGTTCCGGTCACTCATGGGCGTTCCGTCACGCTCCCCCAGTCTACCGAATCGCGGTATCCGGGCGACGCAGGTCCCGGTAATTCGGGACGTTCTCCCCGGAAGCAAGATCCGTGCCGGATCGCTGGACCGGGTCGGTCGTCAGGCGCCGGGAGTAAGCCGTTCGAGATCGGCGTCGACCATCATCCGGATCAGCCTGTCGAAGTCGACCGGCGGCTCCCAGTCCAGGTCGAACTTCGCCTTGGTGGGGTTGCCGATGAGGCGGTCCACCTCGGCAGGGCGCAGGAACGCGGGATCGATCCGGACATGCTCCTGCCAGTCGAGGTTGCCGAGGCTGAGCGAGTCCGCCAGGCCCAGCTTGATGCGCGCCACGCCGTGCGTCACGGCGCCGATTCAGTGGCTGACGGGCAATCCGGTCGTCGTCTATGACGTCGCGGGTTGTGGGCGCTCCATCGCTACTCCTCCACCGGCCGCCGCAACCGCCTTTCCGGCATATCATCTTGCCAAATACGCGGCTTTTCCGAGAAAATGGCCCGTATGCAAAGCCACACTGCGTCGTCACCCGCCACGAGTGCGCTCCTCTCATTCACGGCCCGGAACGTGCGTTCTTATCGGGATGAGGTGACCCTCTCGCTGCTCGGAACAGGCTTGTCCGAGGCGGAGGTCGTCCGCGCGCTGACGGCCGCGGGAAGTTCTTCGCCGGTGAGCGTGCTGCCCGTTGCCGGCATATTCGGCGCGAACGCCTCCGGGAAGAGCACGATGCTCCACGCCATGGCGGACATGCGTGTGGTCATCCTCAACTCGTTTCGTCGAGCCGATCAGGAAACCGGACTCCCTCGGCACTCGTTCCTCCTCCGCGGCGACCGTTCTGAACGTCCGTCGAGTTTCGCCGTCGACCTGATACTCGACGGCATCCGCTGGCAGTACGGCTTCGAGATCAACGACCAACAGGTTCTTGACGAGTACGCCTACTACTACCCGAAGGGCCGGCAGGCCCTGATTTTTCGTCGCAACGGTGGCCGCAGGGAACCAAGTTTCGGCCCGGTGTTCCGCTCGTCCGGCCGCGCGCTCGCACCGCTCACCAGGAAGAACGTACTCCTCCTGTCAGTAGCTGGTGCGATTCCGGACGACTCTGACGACAGGCGGCCGGACATCGTCACCCTACTCGGTGCCCTGTTCAACTGGTTCCGCGCCAATCTCCTCCTGATGGAGTCTCGCAACCGTGACGCGCGCATCGCGCACACGGCCAAACGCCTTCAGGCTTCGAACGCGCACGCAGCGATCATTGCCCTGCTGCAGGCTGCCGATCTCGGTGTCGCCAAGGTCGAGCGACTCCCAATGGATCCGGAATTCGCCGAACGGTTGGAGCGAGCGCTTCGCATTCTCAATGGGCTGGAAGAGGAATCCACGGCGAGTCAGGAGACGCAGGTCTCCCCGGGCGACCTAGTGCGCCTGCACCATCTTGGATCCGAGGGTCCCGTTCCGATCCATCCGGCGCACGAGTCTGAAGGAACGCTCGTCTGGGTCAGCCTGCTCGGACCGATGCTCGACACGATAGGTGCTGGGTCGGTGGTGCTCGTGGATGAGCTCGACGGAAGTCTGCATCCTCATCTAGTGCAACAATTCATCCAGCTCTTCCAGAGCCGAACGACCAACCCCAAGGGGGCTCAACTCATCTTCAACGCCCACGATCCTACGATTCTCGGAGACAGCAGCCAACGTTCTCTTGGTCGGGACCAGATCTGGCTCACCGAGAAGGACGCGGACGGTGCGACAACGCTTTACTCGATGGCGGAGTTCCAGCCCAAGCGCGACGAAGCCCTCGGCAGACGCTATCTTCAGGGACGCTACGGAGGCGTCCCCCTACTGAACCCGACAGAGTTCGAACAGGCCACGGACATGACCGGGTCATGAAAAAACCCTCCGGTCGGTCGCCACGGCGCAGCCAAGCCCAGCGGCGGCCCGCGAAGTACATTCTTCGAGTTCTGACCGAGGGCGAAAGAACGGAGCCTGACTATCTCTTCCGGTGGCGCGAGCGCAACGCCCCTGTGCACCTGGACCTGTCGGATCGCGGGAAGACACCTATCGCTCTCGTCCGTCGCGCAAGGGAGCACGTGCGCACCCAGCCCAGGAAGCGCGCAAATCGAGACTTCGATGAGATCTGGTGCGTCTTCGATACTGATGAGCATGAGAACCTGCAGCAGGCCATGGTCGAGGCCGGACAGAGCGGAATCAATGTGGCGGTCTCCACTCCGTGCTTCGAGCTCTGGCTCGTGCTGCACGCCCGGGAGCAGACGGCGTTCATCAGTCGCCACGACGTGCAGCGCTTGTCAGAGGAATTGGGTCTCACCGATGGCAAGAAGATCCGCGATACCGCGTGGGATACGCTTCGGACGGCTTTCGAAGTCGCGAAGAACCGCGCGCAGGCGCTGGATGAGCGCCACGCTGGCAACGGTTCCCCTCCCGGGACCAACCCCAGCACGAACGTTTGGCAACTCGTGGATCGGCTGCGCTCCGTTCCGTAATCGAAGACGGCATCCGAATGAAGCTCCGTTCGGAGCGAGCACGGACCAGCTTCCGGCTGCGCGACCTCGCTTGCCGAATGTGGCCACATGTGGCTATACTCTACTGGTGACTTCCGCAGGCATCCGCGAACTCAAAGACAACCTGAGCCGCTACATTCGGCGGATTGAGGCCGGCGAGCGTATTGCGATCACGGCTCATGGCCGCGTGGTCGCGGAGCTCGTCCCGCCAGGTGCAAAGGCGAAGGGCACGCCCAGCCGCTTCGACGAGCTCGTCGCCTCCGGAGTGATTCGCCCACCACTCGAAGCCGGTGACCCGACAGAAGGGTGGCCTGACATCCGGCTTCCGGCGGGAACCGCCGCCGAGTTGATTGACGCCGATCGTGGCGAAGCGTAGAGCCAAAGCGCCGCATTCGACCGCGGAAACCGCTGCTGTTCGATACCTCGAGTCAAGCGCGCTGGTCGCCGCGCTGCTGGAGCATGACTCAGACGCATTGCAATCGGTCCGTACTCAAGGACGGAAGGTCACGTCCGCATTGACGATCGCCGAAACCGCACGGGCGATTCTTCGGGCGCGTGCAACTGCGCGGCTGACGGCCGACGAAGAGCGAGCGGCAGTGCGCGCGCTCCGTCGTTTTGAGCGTCACTGCTACCTGGTAGGTGTCACAGACGCGGTTCTCGCTCGCGTCCGCAGACCGTTTCCGGTCGAGCCGATTCGTACGCTTGACGCGGTGCACTTGGCTACAACGGAGTTGCTTGGCGAGCCACCGCCATTGATCGTGGTCGTGACACGGGACACTCGGGTTCGCAAAAACGCAGAAGCACTTGGATATGCGGTTGAGTGAGCCAGACAGGTCAGCGGGACGTGGCTTTAAACCGCCCCCAGTTTTCTTGGACACGGATTAAGGGAGAATCCAATGTCCAAGGAGGTCGGGGGCCTTGGCGCCCGGGCAGCGGTGGAGCGCGAGCCGGAAGCGGGAGGTGGTGCTGCGGCTGCTGCGGGGCGAGTCACTCGACGCATCCCGGCACGTCAACGGCTGCGCCGTCCTCCGCTATGCTCCGGCCCTCCGGGTGACACCCCCCGCCCGCTTCGGCTCAGAGGCAATTAGGGCCGGAAGGGTCCCTTCCGGCCCGTCAGGACGGCCCGGAACCACTCCCGTTGTCTCGCTTGCACACCCGTTTTAAATGTGTAATATTTACACATGGATAGCGCGGCGGTCATCAAGCGGCTCCGGCTGGCTGGTTGGATAGTTCGGCGTGTCAAGGGCAGCCACCATCACTTCACCCACCCGACCAAGCCCGGCGTCGTGACCGTTCCGCACCCGCGCCGCGACATCATGATTGACACGCTGCGGAGCATCTACCGCCAAGCGGGCTGGGACTGGAGGGATCGGTAATGCAGTTTCTGATCGTGCTACACACGCAAGAGGGCCGCACCGATTACGGCGTGACCGTGCCATCCCTGCCGGGCTGCGTATCGGCAGGTGACACCCTAGAGGAAGCATTCGCGAACGTCCACGAAGCGATCCTCGGCCATCTGGACGTTATGGTGGAGGACGGGAAGCCCATTCCGGAACCAAATAATATGGTGCCGCAGCACGCCCCCGGCCAGATGATCGGAGCCGTGAAGATCAACCTCGCCGACCTGGACGCACTTCGCGAGACGGTCCGGCTGAACATCTCGATGGCACGCCGCGCATTGGAGCGGATCGATGAGGCCGCCAAGCTCGCCGGGACCACTCGGTCAGGGTTTCTCACGATGGCCGCGTTGACGCACATCGAGCGCCGCCAGCAGCCAGTTGAGTCCGGTCAGATTTAAAGATCACCGGCCAGAAAAGCCCGGGCGCTTCCGCCGGCCGGCGGAACCAGGCCAGCTAGTCCGCGAGGTGCAGTTGGGCCGGTGGGATGCGTGGCGGCGACGGCGAGAGCACCAGCGCGCCCTTGACCGTCGCATAGTGCAGGTCCGGCCAGGCGAGGTTGATCTTCTTCAACTCGCGCAGACAGTCCTTGCGGAAGTCAGGCACGGTGTTTGCCTCGCTCGCCCTGGCCGGGTTGGATCCGAACTGCTGATAGAGCTGTTTCCACGACAGGCGCAGCGGCCCCTTGAGCGAGAAGGTGCGGTAGACGAGCCAGAAGTACAGATCGAGGCCGAGCGGCGACCGCTTGAGCGCCTTGAGGATGTTCAGGTCGAGCGGGAGCGGATGACGGATGATCTCGTTGAAAAATTCTTCCCCGAGCCGGATTGTGCTGTCCCATAACACGGGTGCATCGGGTCGCGTTGTGTCCCACTGCGTTGCCTCAACGCCTCGGAGGACGTTGCGCGTGTCGACAACCAGGGGTGCACGACGCGCCACCTCGGCGTAGTCGATGTCGTCGTGGGCGGTAGTGATCACCGCGCAGTCGATTCCCGCATCGAACGCGACCACCGGTGCGATCGCCTCCAGCGAGACCGTTCCCTCGTTGACGAACGGCACAAGCGGGTCGCTGTAGGAAACGATGGCGCCCCGCTGCTGGAGGAGATCGGCAATGTCGATCGCGGGCGATTCGCGTGTGTCGCTGACGTTCGCCTTGTACGCCACTCCGAACAGGTGGACCCGCGCACCGCGGAGGGCGCGCGAACGCGTATTGAGGGCCTCGGCGATCCGTTCGACGACGTACCGCGGCATGGCGCCGTTCACTTGGCCCGCCAGCTCGATGAAACGGGGTTCGAAGCCATGCTGCCGCGCCTTCCAACTGAGGTAGAACGGATCAACGGGGATACAGTGTCCTCCGAGGCCCGGTCCCGGGTAGAACGGCATGAAGCCGAAGGGTTTCGTTCGGGCGGCGTCGATTACCTCCCAGACATTGACGTCGAGGTCGCGGCACATCAGGGCCAGTTCGTTGACCATGCCGATGTTGACGGCGCGGAACGTGTTCTCAAGAAGCTTCGCCATTTCCGCCACGCGCGGTGACGAGACCGGGACCACCTTCTCCACGATATGCCGGTACAGCGCAGCGGCTGCTTCGGTCGAACGGGCGTCGATCCCGCCCACCACCCGCGGGATGTTGCGTGTCGTCCACTCGCGGTTGCCGGGGTCGATCCGCTCCGGCGAGAAGGCGAGGCAGAAGTCCCTACCCGCGCGCAGGCCGCCCGCTTCGAGGCGGGGCCGGACCACCTCGTCCACCGTGCCGGGATACGTCGTGGATTCCAGCACCACTAATTGACCGGCGCGCAGGTGCGACGCTACCTGATCCACCGCAGCAACGACGTGCGACAAGTCCGGATCGCGCGTCTTGCGAAGGGGTGTCGGGACACAGATGTTGATCGTGTCGACGGCGGCCAGCTCCGCAAAGTCGGTCGTGGCGGACAGCGTCAACCCGTTGACCACCGAGCGGAGTTCCTCCGACAGCACATCCGAGATATAGGGACGGCGGCATGGTGGTCACGTCGGACGAGGCGCTTGCCACGCGCGTGCAACGCCTGCGGATGTATGGCACCGAGGGGCGCTACTTCGCGGAAGAGCACGGCTACAACTCGCGGCTCGACGAGCTGCACGCGGAGATCCTCCGGCGGAAGCTCCGGCGCCTCGACACCTACATCGAACGGCGCCTCGCGCTGGCCCGCCGCTACGACGCCGCGCTCGCGGGCTCCGGCCTCGAACTGCCGGTCACCGCGCCCGGAAACCGCCACGTCTACTACCTCTACGTCGTGCGGCATCCGGCGCGCGACGCGATCCTCCGCGAACTGGCCGCGCGGGAGATCTTCTCGTTGCCCATGTATCCCTCGCTGACGGACGCCCAACAGGATCGCGTCTGCGAGGCGCTGCACGAGATTCTGCGAACAATCGGCGGGACCGCGTAACGAACTGACGGCTATTCCGCCGCTTCGTCGAAGAGGGCCGTCACATCGACCGCGAGGCCGTCGAGCAGCGCCGAGGTCGCCGTGCCGCCCCGAGCGAATACGCCATGCTCGACATAACCGGTTCCGGCGAGCTTGAGGACGGTGATCGTGTCGACGCGGGGATCGACGATCCAGTATTCGGGAATGGCCGCCTCGGCGTAGTCGGCGCGTTTGACGACAAGATCGCGAGGCGGATCGTCCGGGCTGACGACTTCCGCGACGAGGTCGGCGCCGAGCCAGTAGCGGTCCCGGCGACGCGGATCGGACCGGTCGCGAAGGAGCAGGAGATCGGGTTCCCGGAACTTCCCCGCTCGCACGCGCATCCGCAATCCCGACGTAACGACGAGGCCGCGACGCGGGGCCTCCTGGACGTGGGCGTAGAGCGCCCGATACAGAAACAGCAGGAGGACCTGGTGCGCGTCGGTCGGCATCGGTAGTAGCTCGACCCGGCCGTCGGTAAGCTCGAACGGGCGGTGCGCACGATCCGTGAGCCACAGGTACTCCTCGTCGCTCCAGGCCCCCTGCGGCGGCAGCGCGTCGCGCAGGAGCGCATCGAGGGCGTCCTGCGAAGCGACCGACGAGGTTGTCGCGGGACTGCTGGTAGCCATACATTGATCCTGCCACATCCGGCGAAATCCGTGCCAGCCTGGAGGCCAGCGCACCGTCAGCGAGTGGCAAGAGCAAGATACAGCCGGCCCCGGCGGGTCTCCTGCGCCTGGTGCACCCGGTATCCCCGGGCCTCCATGGCCGCGATCACATCCGGTTCCGTCACGCCGGTGCGATAGGCAAGGTACCACGCCCGATTGGGCTTTGACTCCGTGAGGTAGCGGCTGACATCTTCCGCTTCGCGCGTTCGGGGATACAGGTACCGTGTCCGCTCACGGCCGATCGTCGCCATCGCATAGCTGAAGTGTTCCGTCTCCACGGCGGTGACCGGCCAGGGACCGTAGTAGGCCACGAGGAAGATCCCGGACGGCGAGACGATAAGGTCGTCGTCCGGCTGGACGTGGGCGGCGAGATAGTCGATCAGGGGGACGTCGTTGACCTCGTAGTACTCGACGTGGAGCGGACGAACCAGCGCGATGGTGGCAACCAGGATCGCCGCCGCCAAGCGATAAAGCCTGCGCCGCGGCAGTGGATCGGTGACCAGGTTGGACTCCCGCGGCGAACAGGCCGATCGTCGCCGGAAACGCGAACATGTCGGGGCGTCCGGTCCCCAGCGGATAGATCTGCAAGGCGCTGGCCGTGAGGAACATCGTGTAGAGGCCAGCGACCACGAGCCCGAAGAAGCGGGTCGAGGGGCGGACGAGCAGCCAGGCAAGGCCAAGACCGACGAATGGCACCGACCAGGACACCGTGGCCGGATTCTCGGCCCCGACCGCTTCCCAGTTCGGCAAGCCCAGCTCCAGGAGGCGGCGGCCGAAGAGCGGATAGGCGGTCACTCGATCGAGGATCGTCGTCCCGCGTCGCCCGGCGAAGGGAAACGTGACGTAGGGTACGAACCGCGTCTGGAGCCGCCCGCCCGCAAGGGCGTCGTCCAGCCAAGGCGGCCCGTCGTCGTCAGCGTCTTGCCGAGCCGTTGGCGGTGGCGTCACCAGCGTCACCCGGACGCCCCGCCGCAGCAGGTGCCGCGTCATGTCGGCAACATGCCGTTCCAGGCCCCCGACGCCATGCCACGGCGCCGTGGCCCGAGACAGGAGGATGATGTGGAGCTGCTCCGGCTTCACGCGCCCTCCGCTTCAACGGGTGCCGTCCCCTTGAGCAGGGAGGCATACAACGCCTCGTGCTGCCCTGCCACTACCGGCCCATCGAACAAGGCGTCCACGCGCCGGCGCGCCGCGGCGCCGAGCCGCGCCGCCAGCGCCGGATCCTGCCGCAGTCGTCCCGCGTGCATGCGCAACTCGTCTGCGTCCCGGGCCAGCAGCCCGGTCTCCTCATGCACGACGACGTCGCTGACGCCACCCGTATCCATCGCGACAATCGGGCAGCCCAGCGCACTCGCCTCTATCAGGACACGCCCGAGGGGCTCTGGCCAGGACGACGGGAAGACCAGCATCGTCGCGTGACGCATCCATCGCAACAATTCCTGTCGCTCCACCCAGCCGAGGAACCGGATCTCCCGGCTGGACGCGAGAGCGGCCGCTTCTACGTCCGCACGGGCCGGCCCATCACCCGCAATGACCAACGGCAAACCGAGATCGGCGGTCGTCGGCAGCAGCGCGGAGGCCCCCTTGTTGGCGGCCAGTTTGCCGGCGAAAAGGACATACGGCCGGCCCTCCAATGGAGCCGACTGTTCCGCCTCGCGTCGAATCGCCGTAGCGTCCACCGGATTCGGAATCGTGGTTACAGTGGTCGCCGCCAATTCCGCCGCCCGCTCACGCAGCCTCCCTTCGACTGCGTGACTGATCGCGATCAGGGCATCCGCTCCGGCAAGCACATTCCGCTTCCGCTCGAGGTTGCCCTGCATGTAGGGAACGAATAGCGTCGCCGCCGGCCACAGCGACCCGGACCGTGGACGGACGCAGTGCGTCATGCGTTGCGGCGTGCATTGGGGACATACCTGGCCCGCCGCCGGGTCGAGCATCAGGTCCGTCCAGTAGCAGAGCGGCCAGTAGTCGCGGATGGTGCAGACGACCGGTACGCCCTCGGCCCGCGCCGCCGTGACGCAGGCCGGTCCCGTCAACAGGTGCTGCGCATGCACCAGGTCGATCCGGTGTTCGCGGATGACGGTCTGCAGCCAGCCGGCAAAACGCGGATAGAACCACTCGTTCCGCGCCAGGTTCCGGACGAACGGCAGGTTGGGCGCCCAGGCCGGGAACTCGATGGGACGGAACTGATCGAACTCGCCCGGATCGCCCTCCGGCCGCTTGTCGAATCGCGGCCGGACGATCGTCAGCTCGTGTCCCCGCGCCCGCAGGCCGCGGGCCAGCTCGTACGCGCTCCAGCCGCTCCCCCCGCAGAGGGGGGGAAAGACGTCGGTCGCAATCAATAGGCGCATTGGCACTTCAGACGCCGGCGCGGCGTTCACGCGCTGCCTCGATCGCCGCGGCCAACCGCTCGCAATGACGGTCCCAGCCGTAGTCGCGCACCGCCCGGGCGCGCGCCGCCGCGCCGAGGCGCTGCCGCAACGCCGGATCGCACAGCCGTTCTATGGCGCCGGCAAGCGCGGCGGGATCACTCGCATCGTACAGGACGCCCTCTTCCCCGTCTCCCACCAAGTGCGTGATCCGATCGATGGCCGGCGCGACCACCGGCAGACCGGCTGCCATGTACTCGAACAGCTTGAGCGGCGACCAGAAGAAACCGAGCGAGAGGGGCGGATGGCGGCCGATGTCGAACGGCGCCACGCCAACATCTGCGGCGGCCAGGCACGCCGGCATCGCCGCGTGGGCCACCGGACCGACACAGGTGACGCCGTCGATCCGCGCGGCCGCCTCCTGCACCGCAGGCAGCTCCGGCCCGTCACCGATCAGCACCGCATGGACGTCGCGGCGGCCACGCTCGCGGAGCTGACGAATCGCGTCAACCAGTAGCCGTGCGCCATGCCACGCGCGGAACGCGCCCGCGAAGACCGCCAGCGTACCGGTCGCTGGACGCTCGAACGGGACGTCACCCGCCGCGGCCGGCGTGAACCGGGTCGTGTCGGCGCCCCACTCGAGGCGCACGATCCGTTCCCGCGGCACCCACGCTGGCAGAATGTCCACCTGCGGCGTCACGAACAGGTCGGCGTGCCGGCACTGCCAGTCGCGCCACCGCCGCATCGGCTCGATCAGCAGCGCCCGGTCGATCCGCCGCTTCGCAGAACCGGGATAGTCAATGACCGGCGCGTTCACCTCCAGCAGGGTCAGCGCGCCCACCCCCTGCGCCGCGCGCACCCCTTCGCCGCCAAAGTTGAAGTAGCGTTCGATGACCACGTCGGGCCGGATCCGTTCCGCCAACGCGCGGACGCGCGACGCGAGCGCCCAGCGCAGCCGCCGTGCGCCGAGTGGCGGCGGCAGGTCGATCCAGTGGGCGCCATCATCCGGGAACGGCCCGTCGCCCTTCGTGACCACGACATGCACGTCGTGGCCCAGGGCCGCCAGGCCGCGCGCGACGGCGGTCACGTGGACCGATCCGCCGACGCGTCCCGGCACCTGCTGATCGGTAGCGACGTAGAGGATGGTCACGCGTCGTCAGGCGGAACGACCAGCTTCACGCCCGTGTCCCAGGCAGCGTGGCGCAGGGTCCTCTCGAAGGTTGCCAGCGGCAGATTCTCGCGCATGGCGAGATCGAGATAGGCGGCGTCGTAGGCAGTGAGGCCGTGGTCCCGACACAGCGAGGTGCGCCTGCCGACAGCCGCTGTAGGTTCGCATGCGTACTCGACGACATCGAGCGTCTCCAGCAACGTCACGAATCTCTGGACTCCGGCCTCGGTGATGCTGCCCGTCCGCTGGCCCGCGACGAGCGCGTCGGCTACTTCCACCGACCAGTTCGCCGGGACCACCACAGTGTCGTAGTCCAGAGACTCCAGGATGGCGTCGGCCGCGGCGCTGTGCTTGTCCGGAAAAACCCAGGCGAGCGCGACGGACGCATCGATGACGATGCCGGTCAATACCCTCGGCCCTCGTCAATCATGTCTCTGATGTTGAAGGGGCTCCCCTTGATCTGTTTGCGCAGCTCGCGCATTTCCTTCACCACCTCCCGGTGACTCAGCCGGGGTCGCCAGCTCTGGGTGGCCAGGGGTGCAAGCTTGGCGACCGGGACGCCATTCCTGGTGATCGTGATCGTCTCGCCCCGGGCGACGCGCTCAAGCAGCGCCGAAAGATGGGTCTTCGCCTCGAACGTTCCGACGCTCGCCTTGTCTACTTCTCGTTCCACGGCTTAACTAGACTAGTTTAGCAGAGCGCGCGTCGATGGATGATGTCCCTGCTCGATAAGCGCCCAGTGCTCCAGAACACAGGGGCAGGGAGCTTAAGGATCCTGGACGAGGCTCAGCCGCTCCATACAACGCCGGAGGCTGTCGCTCCGGAGGCTCGCGGTCGTCGGCGACCACGCCGTCTGCACGAAATCGGTGATGCGCCCCAGGTAGCCGGGCCCAACCGAGCGGCCGCTACCCTCGCGCGGCACGATGTCGTCGCGCATGTGGCGGGACCGCGAACGTCTCACAACATCCACAAGGCCGCGCTTCGGATCGGGGATTGACTCTGGCTCCTCCGGGATGCGCTGAACGTGAACGGAGAAAAACTGTCCGAACGCGTCGCCGTCGGCCAGCAGCCACGACTCCAGCTCACGGACCGCAAGGCGGAACACCCTATGAGGCGCTGGATCCGGCAACAGGCGCTGGCGCAGCCGAGGCGCGCAGTCGGCGTCGGCATTCAGATCCCGCAACACCAGCCAGGGCCAACGGCGAGCGGACTCGTTATATCCGTGCAAGGATCGACTGAATTGATCTTTGCCCTTTTCGCCGTAGACCGCAAGAATGTCGATCTCCAGTTCGCGGCAGATCCTCCGGACAACCGCCGTGTCGGTCAGACCCTCCGTTGCGACGTAGACGGCCGGCACACCTAGTTTCCGAACAGACGCAATTGATCGGTATCCCGCGGAGCCGTCCGGGGCAGCACGGCATCCGCGATAGATGCCCCCTCCCCGACGAGGATTCGCGTGGTCTCATCTGCGCCGGCCAGCTCCACGTGCGTGCCGTTCGGGTGAGGCCGGAGCAGCAGCATCTCGTCCACGCCGATACCGGGGTCGCTCAGCAGGTCCGGTGAATGGGTCGAAACGATCACTTGGCGCTTCGTCTTGCGCGTTGCCCGGTGGAGCAACTGCGGCAGCACGCGCACGACGGCCGGATGCAGGTTGAGTTCGGGTTCCTCCATCAGCAGCGGCCCGCTCCCGTCCATGACGGCCCACAAGAGCCCGGTCAGCCGCAGGGTACCGTCAGAGAACTGATCTTCCCGCTGCCGACCCGCCTTGGGCCGCCAGTGCTCGTACAGGCCCTCAAGGTGGGGAAAGCCGTACTCGTCCTTCGTCAGCTTCAGTTCACGCAGTTGGGGCACCGCGATTCGTAGTGCCTCCTCGATGCGCCTGAGTCGGGACTGCTGCGTCTTGGCCTGGGTGCGAGCGATACGCTCCAGGAAGTCGCTGCCGAATTTCTCCCCGGACAGGTCGTTGTTAACGAACCGCTCCGGCTGTCGGACGAGCTGAGGAAGGACGTTCAGGTACTCGATGGAATTGAAGAAGCGGTAGATGTCGCGAAAGTGCTTGTTGGTGCTGACACCCTCCAGATGCGTTTGCCGGAGCCGCTCGGGATCCTTCTCGTCGTCCCCATCCGGGCGGCGGAGAATCGCACGGCCCTGGTGCTCGACCAGTTCCTCATTGATGGTCGGCTGACGCTGATTGTTCTGAACGAAACTGAGACGGTAGTGCCATTCTTCGTTGTCGGAAGACCTCCCGATTCCCACGTCGACGACGATCGCTGGCTGGCGCCGCGCGGCAAGGCAGCGAATCTTCGATACTCCGCCGCGGTCGCTGACGGCTTTTTCCAACCCGCCGCCTCGCGTCGTGACCTCCTTGAGGAACCGGAAGGCGTCCAGGAGATTGGACTTCCCCGACGCGTTCGGGCCCGCCGCGAAGACGCGCTGTTGCAGCCGCACGTCGACGTGCGTGAAGTTGCGCCAGTTCTCAAGCTGGAGACGTGTAACCTGCATCGACTACCCGGACTCGCTGCCACCGTGCCGTCGACCCGGTGAGTCAAGTATGCCACGCGCTTGCTTGCGAGCAGATTGCCCGCGCGCGTCCGGCGAGCAGGATCGCATCGCCTCGCCCGCCTGACCCGGGTCAGCTCTCGAACAGACCGGGTTGTCGCGTCGCCTTCCTGAACGCGGCGGTCGAGAGCGCCGGATGCCCGGACGGGATGCCGGCCTGCGTGCGCGCCTTGTGGAACATGGCCGCGATGGTGTCCGCTACAGGGGTCCTCGGGCAACGCACGAACGGCCAGGCCGAGCGCTGGGCTATTCTGACGACCCTGCTGAAGCGGAGGCCGCCGCCACGCTGGCGATACGGGGAAAA
This sequence comes from Vicinamibacterales bacterium, assembly GCA_965246995.1. GTDB lineage: Bacteria > Acidobacteriota > Vicinamibacteria > Vicinamibacterales > UBA8438 > VXRJ01. Next base: position 4,063,353 of record OZ252008.1, on the reverse strand, counting down.
TCACTGCGCGTGTAAAGCGGCATGTAGGTGTCGACGGTCTCCCGGATACGAGTAGCACCACCCGATTCTTCCCGGTCGACGAGGGCTAGCACGCCGATCACCTCGCACCCAGCCGCACGTGCTTCCTGCACGGCTTGCAGCAACGACCCGCCGCTCGTGACGACGTCGTCCACGATGACAACCTTCGTTCCTGGTTCCGGCGGATTCTCGATACGGTTCTTCGTGCCGTGCCGCTTCGGCTCCTTGCGGACGTAGAACCCGTCGATTGGGCAGCCTCGAACGTGCGACAGCACGACCATGGAACTGACGATGGGATCAGCGCCATGCGTCAACCCGCCCACCGCCTGGGGTCGTTCCGGAAGCTGTTCGAGTGCGTCGAGGAAGGCCATTCCCACGAGATAGGCGCCGTCTGCACTGAGCGTGACCGGCTTGCAGTCGAAATAGAAGTTCGACTTCGCGCCAGTAGCAAGTGTGATCTCGCCCGTTCGCGCCGACCGGCGATCCAGGAGATCTCGAAGATTCCGACGTGTTTCGGCGGGGGTAGTGGTCATTGCGTGCAGTTGAGTGAAAACCGTTGGACTATACCGCACCGTTGTACGATCGCGCCGTGCGACCTGGAATCCGCCGGGTACGATGGGGAATCGGCGTCTACGCGGTTGTTGCCCTGGCGTGCACGGCCGCGTGGCTGTTCCTCGCGTCGCAGGCGGCTGAGCGAACCGGGCTGCGGCGACAGCTCTTTCTTCAGAACCAGTTTGGGGGACGGCCCTACAGCGACGAGATCAGCGCAGGCATTTCCCTCGATTTCCTGGAGGAGGACGAACGCCTTCCCCGACGGCGCTTCGGCGTCCGATGGCGTGGCTATTGGTACGTGCCGGACGACGGGACGATTGAGATCCATGGAGAGGGCGACGACCGGCTGAACGCGCATGTCGACGGCGAGCTGGTGCTGCGCCGCTATCCGCCGGAAGACATGCACCGCGCCACCGGGACGGTCACGCTCGCGGCCGGCGTGCATGAGCTGCTGATCGAGTACGAGCAGGAGGGCGGCGCCTATGCGCTCGACGTCCGATGGTCCCCGCCGTCTGACCGCATACGGCCGTTTGCTCCGCACCGTCTGTTTCACGAACGCCCATCGATGGACGACGTGCGGCTGGCGCAGTGGGCCGCGTGGCTCCGCTGGGCGGTCGCGCTGCTCTGGGTCGCGCCGCTCCTGGCCGTAGCCGGCGTCGGAGCCCGACGCCTCTGGCCGGCGCGCGACCGCTACGGACCAGCATCTTCTTACGCACCGTACTGGAAGCTGGTCCTGGGCACCGGAACGGCGCTCGCCGGCCTCGCCGTTGTCGCGCGGGCGCTGGCAGCGCGCCTGCCCGGCATGAACCCGCCGGCGCTCTGGCACGACGACCTGGTGTACGCCGCGCTCATCCGGTCCGACAACTTCCTGGACGTCGTGACCGCGCCGATCCATGTCGCGCCCGGTCCGCTCGTCCTCTGGCGCGGCATGTACGCGCTCATCCCGGATCCCGAATGGGCCCTGCAGCTCCTTCCCTTGGTCTGCGGCCTCGCGGCGATTCCGTTGATGGCGGTCGTCGCCCACCGGCTGACAGGCAGCGCCGCGGTCGGGATGATGACGGGGGCGGTGACGTCACACACCTACTGATGGAGTCTCAAAACCGTAGCGCGCGCATCGCGCACACGGCCCAACTCCTTCAGAATGACGCGTGGGAAGCAGTGATCGTCAGCCTGCTGCAGGCCGCCGATCTGGGTATCGCAAAGGTCGAGCGACTCCCTCTGGACCCGGAACTCGCCGAACGGTTCAAGCGAGTGCTTCGCATTCTCGAGGGAATGGAAGAGGAATCTACGGAGAGTCAAGGTGCGCAGGTCTTGCCCAGCGACCTTGTTCGCCTGCACCACCTCGGATCCGACGGCCCGGTTCCGATCGATCCCGAGCATGAGTCTCAGGGCACGCTCGTCTGGGTCAGCCTGCTCGGACCGATGCTGGACACATTCCGCGGGGGGTCGGTGGTGCTCGTGGATGAACTCGACGGAAGTCTCCATCCGCATCTGGTGCAGCAATTTATCCAGCTCTTCCAGAGCCGAGTAGCGAACGCGCGGTGTGCTCAGCTCATCTTCAACGCCCACGACCCGACGATTCTCGGAGACAGCAGCCAGCGTTCCCTCGGTCGTGACCAGATCTGGTTCACCGAAAAAGACGCGGGTGGTGCGACAACGCTCTACTCGATGGCAGAGTTTCAGCCGAAGCGCGACGAAGCCCTCGGTAGACGCTACCTTCAGGGACGCTATGGAGGCGTCCCCACGCTGAGCCCGGCAGAGTTCGAGGAGGCCGCGGACATGACCGGGGCATGAGGAAGCCCTCCGGTCGGCCGCCGCGACGCAGGCAAGCTCAGAAGCGGCCCCCGAAGTCGTGGACCGGTTGCGGAACGGTCCTTGAGCTGGATCTCAGCCGGTGTTCTGTGGCCGACCCTGGCCGGCGGTGCGGGATGCCATCTATGAAGACCGGCGCAGTTGACGAACGCGTCAGCCGCGAGGGGTAAGCCGCTCCACGTCCGCGTCGACCATCATCCGGACGATCCCCGCGAAGTCGACGGTCGGCTCCCAGTCCAGGTCCGCTCTCGCCTTGGCGGGGTTGCCGATCAGGTGGTCCACTTCGGCGGGACGCAGGAAGGCAGGGTCGATCCGGACGTGCTCCTGCCAGTCGAGGCCGACATGCGTGAAGGCGATCTCCACGAGGTCACGTACGGAATGGCTGATGCCGGTGGCGACGACGTAGTCCTCCGGCCGGTCCTGCTGCAGCATCAACCACATCGCGCGGACGTAGTCGCCGGCGAAGCCCCAGTCTCGGTGGGCATCCAGGTTGCCGAGGCTGAGCGAGTCCGCCAGACCCAGCTTGATGCGCGCCACGCCGTGCGTCACCTTGCGCGTGACGAACTCCAGACCGCGGCGGGGCGACTCGTGGTTGAAGAGGATGCCGGAGGCAGCGAAGAGGTCGTAGCTCTCGCGGTAGTTGACGGTGATGTGGTGCGCGAACACCTTGGAGACGCCGTAGGGGCTGCGCGGGTAGAAGGGCGTCTGCTCGGACTGCGGCGTCTCGCGCACCTTGCCGAACATCTCGCTTGACGACGCCTGGTACAGCTTGATGGAGGTATCGACGTGCCGGATCGCCTCCAGCACGCGGGTCACCCCCTGCGCGTTGTATTCGCCGGTCAGCATCGGCTGATCCCACGACGCCGGCACGAACGACATCGCGGCGAGGTTGTACATCTCGTGCGGCTGCACGTCGTTGATGACGCGGATCAGCGAAAGCTGATCGAGCAGGTCGGCCGGGCGGAGCGTCACGCGGTCGAGTAGGTGCTCGATGCGCCAGTGGTTCGGGGCGCTGAGGCGGCGGGTGATACCGACCACCTCGTAGCCCCGGTCGAGCAGCAGTTCCGCCAGATAAGACCCGTCCTGGCCCGTAATCCCGGTGATGATTGCCCGTTTCGACACGTCTGGGGACCCGACATCCGACGAGACGCACCCGCCAGGCTGGGTGAAGCGCGTAGAGTATGGCCCAACGCTGACCGATGGAACAAACTGGGCGCGGGGCGGCTTACAGGACGACGAGGTTGTCTGGCTTTGCCGTCCGGACCGCAGTCAGCCCAATCGCCTGATCGAACGTCACGAAGCGTCCGCCGTGGCGCACGGCCAACCCGAGCAGGTAAACGTCAGTGAGCTGTCTCGGACTGTGGATTCGCGAGCGATCAAAGATGGTGTCGTCGAGAATCGATACTTCACTGTGCCAGTACTCGTGGTACCCGGCTGCTGTCGCGGCTGCCAGAAGCTGCATCGCCTGCCGGGTCGATACCGGGCTGGGGTAGCTCGACTGGCTCAGGATTCGGATGAAGCCATTCTGGGTGATGGCGCAGGACGCCCAACCCTGCCGAATCTCCTGCTCGAACCACTGCCGACCACGCTCGTGCAGGATGTGGTCACGGTCGAATAGGGCCAAGAGGACGTTGATGTCCAGCAGCGCGCGCAAGTCGACCTCACGAAGGGCTAGTAGGGCCCATCTTCTCGTAGCTGGTCGATCAGCTCGTTGGTGATCGGCTTTCCGCGCTTCGGTAACGGCCGGAATCCGTAGAAGTCGTCGGCCTCCGGAACTCTGTCGTCTGACATATCGCCGTTCAGCCCCTTGCGGGCGAGAGCGGAGAGCACGGTACCGATGCTGGTTCCGTCGCGGCGCGCCAGCCCCTTGGCAGCTAGTAGGACATCGTCATCGACGTTTATTGTGGTGCGCATGCATCAGATGTTAACACATCACACTTTCACGATAGTGTCGACCAAGGGTGAGCGCGTAGAGTTATGGGCCATTCACCGACCGATGGAACCGACCGTAACCATAGACGTGGCGATCGTCGGCGGCGGTGTCGTCGGCTTGGCCGCGGCATGCGCCGTGGCAAGCCGGGGACATACCACCTGCGTCCTTGAACGCCGTCCGCGCTTCGGCCTCGACGCGAGCACGCACAACAGCGGCGTGATCCACGCCGGCCTCTACTACCCCGCCGGGTCGGTGAAGGCGGCCATCTGCGTCGAGGGGCGCGAGCGGCTGTATGCGTTCTGCGCCGATCAGGGGGTGCCGGCCGAGCGGTGCGGCAAGCTCGTGGTGACGGCGGAGTCGTCGGAGATGTCGCGGCTCGAGGCGCTAGCGGCGCGGGCGGGCGCAAACGGAGTGGACGATGTCGAGCTGGTCGACCGCGCCTTCGTGCGGCGGCGCGAGCCGCACGTCGAGGCGGTGGCGGCGCTCTGGTCGCCGTCAACGGGCATCATCGAGGCGGAGGCGCTGGTCCGTGCGCTGGCGCGGGTCGCCGGCGAGCAGGACGTCGCGCTGCTGCCGGGGTCCAGCGTCGAGGCGGCGGAGGCGGATGACGATGCCGTCGCGATCCGGACGCCGCGCGAGACAATCTGCGCGCGCGCCGTCGTCAATGCGGCGGGGCTCTACGCGGACGAGGTGTCGGCCCGGATCGGCGGCGAGGCGTTCACCATCTATCCGGTACGGGGCGACTACGCGGAGCTGGTCCCGTCGGCGCGACCGCTCGTCCGCCACCTGGTTTACCCGCTCCCGTTTGCGAGCGGGCATGGCCTGGGCGTTCACCTCACGCGCACCACCTGGGGCAGCGTTACCCTTGGGCCGACCGCGCGCTACCAGGCGCGGAAGGACGACTACGAGTCGGACCGGGAAGACCTTGCCCACTTCCACGCTGCTGCACAGCGGATGCTTCCCGCCCTCCGGCTCGATCAGCTTCGCCCCGGCGGCAGCGGCATCCGCGCCCGCGGCGCCCCGGCCGACGCACCCTTCTCCGACTTCCGCATTCACCGGGACGCCAACGTCCCGCGCCTCGTGCATGCAGCGGGCATCGACTCCCCCGGGCTGACCGCCTGCCTGGCTATTGCGGAGCGGGTGGCGGGGCTGGTGGACGACGTGCTGCGGGGATAGTGGTGCGCCGTTAGGGTTCGCCGCTGTCATCAACCTGCTGCGTCGGGTACAGAGTCAGCAGTCTCCGAACGCGTGTTCACCGTCACGCAACAAGCCGGTCAACGACGTGTGAGGTCCGTCCGCGCCGTGGATTCCCCGGTTCAGCTAGCCTCACGCTCGCGCATGCTCGTCAGGTAGCCCCGGATCGCCTCCCGGATGTTGTCGAACGCATCGTTCCGCGTCCGTCCCTGACTATGGCACCCCGGCAGGGTTGGGCAGCTTGCGACCACCCAGCCGTCTTCATCTCTCTCGAACACGACCCGCAGTCTCAACGTCTCGCCATCAGACTCCGTCGCTTCGGCCCCGCCCAGCGCGGCAGGATCGCGGTCGCCTCGGATTCGGAACTCCACACATCCTTCTTCCTTCATTCGGATACTCCGTCTTCTTTAGCCACCGCCCGAGACTCGTCGGGGCCGTCGCCCTCAAACGCCTGAAGCAAGTCCTCCGGCAGCGGCTCGAAAAAGCTGTCCGGAACCACGAAGTCGGGATCAGTTCCGATAGGTCGCGGTTCCGTCAGGGGCTTCGGAAGGGGCCGGATCTCGGCGACCGGGACGTTGCGCCGGCAAAGGATGACGTTTCGCCACGGTCGAGGCAGTCGAGGTAGTGCGACAGGCGCGCCCTGGCTTCGGCGAGATTCACGCGGATCACTCAACTACATTAGGTCAGAAAGTGAGTGCCTTCAATTGTGGTGCGTTCCTTGACGTCTGGGTGCGGTGAATAGCCGGACGGGAGTCCGGCGCCCTACCCACTCGCGGCGAGGCGGGAGCGCGCGTAGCGGGAGACGGCGTCCTGCCAGTCGGGCATGGGAATGCCGGCGGCGGCGAGCTTGTCGGAAGAGAGGGCGCAGTACAGCGGGCGGGCGGCCTTGAGCGCCATCGCCGCGAGCGTCGTCGGGCGGATGGCGGGGGTCGTGAGGTCGAGCTGCCGGGCGAGGAGCTCCGCGACCTCATGCCAGGTGGCGTGGCCAGTCGACGCGCAGTGGTAGACGCCGGGTGGTGGCGACAACTTCAGCAGCGCGATGGTGGCTGCCGCGACATCCTCGACGTAGCTGGGGGAGACGACGCGATCGGTGAAGGCGCGCACCTCCCGGCCGGCGAGCAGGCTGTCGGCGATCTTGTCGAGGCTGCCCCCCGATGCGCCATCCGGCATCGCACCGCCGAAGAGGCTCTCGACCCGGAGGACGTAGGCGCACGAACCCTCCGCGAACCACTCGCCCAGCAGCTTGGACGCGGCGTAGGCGCCCAGCGGGTTCGGGTCGTCCGTCTCGACGTACGGCGCGCCCTTCGCGCCATCGAAGACGAAGTCGGTGCTGTAGTGGACGAACGTAGCCCCCGCCGCGGCCGTGGCCCGGGCCAGCGCGCGGACCCCGAAGGCGTTGACGGAGAGCGCGGTCGCCGGATCGTCCTCGGCGCCGTCGACGTCCGTGTAGGCAGCAGCGTTCAGGAGGACGTCGGGATGGAGCCTCCGGATCGCTTCCCGCACCGCGGTTTCGTCGGTGAGGTCGAGGCCGGCGCGCGGCATCGCGACGACCGCCTCGTCACCGTACTCCGCGGTGGCGGCACGAGAAAGCGCCCGGCCGAGCTGGCCAGCCGCGCCGGTCACGATTACCGTCACCGTGAGCGCTCCTTGATGGCGGCGCGCGTCTCGCGATCGACCTCGCGGCGGCGAATCGTCTCGCGCTTGTCGTGCGACTTCTTTCCCTTCGCGACGCCAAGGGCCACCTTGACCATCCCTCGCTTGAAGTACATCCGGACCGGCACCAGCGTGAACCCCCGCTCCACCGCCTTGCCAATCAGCTTGTCGATCTCCCGCTTGTGCAGCAGCAGCTTGCGCCGGCGAAGCGGTTCGTGCTCGCTGTAGCCGCGGTGGCTGTACGGACTGACGTGGAGGTTGTGGAGGTAGACCTCGCCCCTGTCGATGCGGCCATAGCTGTCGCGCAGGTTGACGCGGCCCTCGCGGATCGCCTTCACCTCGGTGCCGAGCAACGCGATGCCCGCCTCGTAGACGTCCGAGATGTGGTAGTCGTGTCGCGCCTTGCGGTTGTCCGCAATGAGTCGCTCGCCCGCCGCGATTGCCGCCACCATATCGGTTGGCATCGGTCCGTCTGCTCTTCCCGTTCAGCCCCTTCAGCCCTGCGCCGTCCCGGTCACGCCGTGGCGCCCGCCCGGGCGGCGGCGAGCGTCACCGCGAGGCGGACGGCCGCAATCAGCCCCGACGGATCGGCCACTCCCTGCCCAGCAATGTCGAAGCCGGTGCCGTGGTCGACCGACGTACGGACTATCGGCAGGCCGAGCGTGACGTTTACCGCCTCGCCGAACGCAATCAGCTTGATCGGGATGAGCCCCTGATCGTGGTAGCAGGCAATCACCGCGTCGAACGCACCGTCGACGGCGCGGCGGAAGACGGCATCGCCCGGGATGGGGCCGGTGATGTCGATGCCGGCGGCGCGACAGCGGTCGACCGAGGGCGCGAGAATCCGCTGCTCCTCGTCGCCGATCAGGCCATCCTCGCCCGCGTGCGGGTTGAGGCCGGCGAGGGCGAGACGGGGGTGTTCGATGCCGAAACGGGGCAGCTCGTCGTGGGCCAAGCGGATCGTCGTTTCGAGCCGCTCCGCCGTGAGGAGCGCGGGGACCTGGGCGAGCGGGACATGCACAGTGGCGAGGATGACGTTCAGGCGGTCGGCGTGAAACATCATCCGCACGTCGCCGGCGCCGGTCAGGTGGGCCAGCAGGTCGGTGTGGCCGCGCCAGTTCAGGCCGGCCGCGGCCCAGGCCGCCTTGTTGATCGGAGCGGTGGCGATGGCATCGACTTGCCCGGCCTGCGCGTCGCGGACGGCGGCGACGACCGAGTCGTAGGCGGTGCGGCCGGCGGCGGCGGCGACGACACCGGGGCGGAACCGCCGGCGGGCCTGGGTCTCGTCGGGGCCATACAGCACCGGCGTGCAGACGGCGCGGATGGCCGGGTCGGCGGCGACGAGGGCGGCGACCTCCGGGCCGATGCCGGCGGGGTCGCCGGTGGTGATCGCTACGCGGGGGACATCAGCGCTCATGGTGCGCTCGATAGTGCGATCAATGGTGCGCCGGACTCCAGTCCGGCGTATTCCCTATCCACCGCACCCGCCACTGCAACTGCCGCAACCACCCGACGACCCGCATCCGCCCCCACACCCGCCGGCCGAGCGCGAGCACGAGCTCTCGTGGGCGCAGCCGGCGTATTGCTCGCCGGCGGCGTTCGGCAGTTCGTAGCGGAGGCAGCACTTCAGGCGGCCGCAGAGGCCCGAGAGGCGCGACGGGTTGAGGTTGAGGCTCTGCTGCTTCGCCATCTTGATCGAGATCGGATCGAAGCGAGGCAACCACGTGGTGTAGCAGAGCGGCCGTCCGCAGACGCCGTAGCCACCCAGCAGCTTCGCCTCGTCCCGGGCGCCGATCTGGCGCATCTCGACGCGGCAGTGGAACTCCGCGGTGAGGGTGCGGACGAGGTCGCGGAAGTCGACGCGGGTATCGGCGGTGAAATAGAAGATGAGGTGCGCCTCTTCCACCTGCAGCTCGGTCCGGACCAGCTTCATCGGCAGGCGGTGCTCGCGGATCTTGAGACCGCAGAGCTGTTGCGCTTCACGCTCGCGGTGCTGGTGCCGCAGGCGGGCCGTGATGTCGCTCTGCGTCGCGCGGCGGAGCACGCGATCCTCCTTCGGGGGAGGCGGCTGGCGTTCGGCCACCTGCGGGACGGTCCGCACCACGCGGGCATACGCGCGCGACGGGCCCTGCACCACCACTACTTCGTCACCGGCCCGGAGCGGCGGCTCGAACGCCACGCCCTCGAGGAGGAAGCGATGGACGCGGCCGACCGCCTCGAACTTCACACTGACGGACGGCGGAGCAGCATGCGGCGTCTCGTCAGTCATCGCACTCCCCAGTCTGTCACAGGTGGCAGGCGACCCAATCGGCAACCGTTTTCGGGCTGACATTCCGGTCCAGCGCGTCGATGGCCTCGTCCACGGCGCGGAAGGCGCGGAGGCCACGCTTGCCGCCGTAGGTGGTCGAGAGCGTGCTGACCCGCTGGCCGAGGTCGGCGTTGGCGAGCGGCGTGTCGGACTTGGCCGCCACCACCTCGACATCGCGCAGCAACGTGGCGAGGGCGCGGAGGCGGCGTCGCACTTCGTTCCGGTCGGCCGCCGGCGCGCGCTTCGATCTCGATCCGGTGCTGAACGCCTTCGCCCCCTCCAGCCGCCCCGGGACATCGCGGGCCGCCGCGACGGTCTCGAGCAGGTGGACGGCGGCGTCGCGCGAGGCAGCGAGTTCGCCCGACGCCGAGCGGAGCGCACGCCCCGCGCTGCCGCCCGCCGACGCGGCCGAGGCGCGCGCGAGGCGCGTCTCGATCCCGTGCCGGGTGGTCAGGAGATCGGTGATCTCGCCGACCGTCAGCAATCCGAAGCGGAGTTGCGGACAGCGTGAGCGCACGGTGTCGAGCAGGAGGCCGGGGCGCGAGGCGATCAGGACGAACCGCGACGAGGGGGGCGGTTCCTCCAGCGTCTTGAGCAGCGCATTCTGCGCCTGCGGCACCATCGACTCCGCGTCGTCGATCACGACGACGCGCCGGCGGGCCTCGAACGGCCGGTAACCCGTCTGCTGCACCACGTCGCGCACCTGATCGACCGTGATCGCGCCCGACGCGCTGTCCGGCGGTTCGACGACGACCACGTCGGGGTAGACGCCGCGGCCGATGCGGCAACAGGCCGAGCAGGCGCCGCACGCATCGACGGCGAAGCCGCCTTCGTCGGTGCGCGGCTCGGCGCAGTTGATCGCCGTGGCCATGGCCATGGCGGCGAGGCGCTTTCCCACGCCTTCGGGGCCGGTCAGGACGACGCTGGGCGGGAGCGTGTCGCGGGCGATGGCTCGCGATATGCGGGTGGTAACCCCCCGGTGACCGACGATGTCGCGGAAGGGCACGGTGATTCGCATCGTACCACGGGCGACGGCGTTTTATTTCGCCGGTCGAAGGGAAGGGAGACGCCGGTCTGGAGACCGGCGGACCGACCGGCGAACCATTAGTGGCGCACCATTAGGGGTGGGGGTTACGGAGGATCCAGACCGCCGCGTCCATGAGGGTGTCGACGACGGCGTCGGCGGTGAGGTCGGGGCGCGGCATTTGTTCCTGCGTTCGGCCGTAGCCGGTCCGGACGAGGATGGATCGGGCGCCGACGTTGCGCGCCAGGCGGATCTCCCCCCACTTGTCCCCGATGACGATGGACCGGGCGATGTCGAGGTCGAGGTCGCGCGCCGCCTGCTCGATCATGCCCGGCTTGGGCTTCCGGCAGTCGCATACGCACCGGTATGCCTCGACCGGCGCGTGCGGGTCGTGCGGACAGTAGTAGTGGCCGTCGAGCTGCTCGCCGATTGCCCGGAGCTGCTGGTCGATCAGGTCGCGGATGGTATTGACGATGGCCTCGTCCTGCATGCCGCGCGCGATGCCGACCTGGTTGGTGACGATCACCACGGCGTAGCCGGCGCGTCGCATCAGCCGGATCGCATCGAGCGCCCACGGGAAGAGCACAAAGCGGTCGAGCCGCTCCAGGTAGCCGACATCCTCGTTCAACGTGCCGTCCCGATCGAGAAATACCGCCGGCCTCATCGCGCTACCTCGCTCCTGGTCCCGTCCGTTACCTACCGGGTTCCGGTTCTTTTTGCTAACATCCCCGCCATGCATCCATACGCACGGCTGGGAGGGCCGCTGACGCAGGCGACTCTGGTCGTCCTCGTAATACTCTTCTTCGAGCGGCCCGCCGCCGCTTACCTCGACCCGGGCAGCGGCAGCATGCTGCTCCAGGTCCTGCTGGGCGGATTCGCCGCGCTCGGCGTCGTGTTCCGATTGTACTGGGGAAGGGTCACCGAACTCTTCAGCCGGAAGCCGCACGATCCCGACGCGCAATAGCCGCCGTGGATCCGGCTGCCCACCCGCGCGTCGAGCCGGGGTCGTTCCGTGATCCCGATACCCGCGTCTTCCTCCAGGACGGCGCCATTCTCCGCGGCCTGAGCGAGCGGGCGCTGGCGGACTGGACGTCCCTGGCCGCCACCGGTTTCTTTGCCCGCTTCACCGAGGCGGGCCACCTGATCCCAACACGCCAGGTGGATGCGCCGGGCGACTCGCTTCCCGCGCCGTCGGCCGCCGTGGGCAGTTGGGCCGCCGTCCTCGAGCACGACCGGGTGCCGGTCGTCTCCTATCCGTACGAATGGTCGTTCGGCATGCTGCGTGACGCCGCGCTGCTGCAACTCGACCTGACCCTCGCCGCCCTCGACGAGGCGATGACGCTGAAGGACGCCACGCCGTTCAACGTGCAGTGGATCGGCGCGCGCCCGACGTTCATCGACGTCGGGTCGTTCACCACCTACACGCCGGGCGATCCGTGGGCCGGCTACCGGCAGTTCTGCGAGACGTTCCTCTACCCACTCTTCCTCCAGGCGTACCGCAACGTGCCGTTCCATCCCTGGCTGCGCGGGCGGCTCGAGGGGATCACGGCCGAGCAGTGCCGCGGCTGCCTCTCGCTGCGCGACTGGCTGCGGCCCGGCGTCCTCGCCCACGTCGTCCTGCAGGCGCAGGCGCAGGCGCGCTTCGAGCGGAGCGACGGCGATGTCCGGCGCGAGCTGCGCAACGCCGGCTTCGGCGCCGCGATGATCCGGAACAACGTCGCGCGCCTTCGCCGCACGGTGGAACGCCTCGCCTGGACGCCGGCCCGATCGACGTGGTCCGGCTACCAGGACGAGCACACCTACGACGACGCGGAGGTCGAGCGCAAGCAGGCGTTCGTCCAGCGCGTCGCGGCGGAGCGGCGGCGGACCCTCGTGTGGGACATCGGCTGCAACACCGGCGTCTATTCCCGCATCGCTTCGGAACATGCCGACACCGTCCTTGCGCTGGACGCCGACCACCTGGTGATCGACCGGCTCTACGCCGCGCTGCGGCAGGACGACGACCACCGGAACATCCTGCCGCTGGTGGCGGATGTCGCGGACCCGTCGCCGGGCCTCGGGTGGCGGGGGATGGAACGCCGGCCCCTGGCGGACCGCGGAGCGCCCGACCTCATCCTCTCCCTCGCGCTGATGCACCATGTCGTCATCGGCCGGAACGTGCCGCTCGACGACTTCGTCGCGTGGCTCGCCGATTTCGGGGCGGACGTCGTCCTGGAGTTCGTGGGCCGCGACGATCCGATGGTGAAGCGGCTGCTGCGCAACCGCGGCGATCAGGCGATCACCTATTCCGCCGACGCGGTGCGCGAGGCGCTGGCGCGGTGCTTCGACGTCGTGACCGCCGAGACGATGACCTCCGGGACGCGGACGCTTTACCACTGCCGGCCGAAGCGCGGAAGCGCGTCGTAGCGCTCAAGGCCGGCGCCCGCTTACGGCAGACCCCTGCGCCGGGTCATCGCTCATGCCATCGAGCACGAAGACTTGCACGTCGTTGGCGCCAGACACCAGCGCCTCCTCAGGAATCATGCTCGCGAACACCCATTCGCCGTGTTCAAGGTACGACATGGTGGTTGCGACGATCACACCGTTTACTCCAATAGCCAGACTTGCACGCTCGGCCGGACGAGTAGTGAACGTTCCTCGAACGTACAGCGGTAACGTCTCAGCTTCGACATCTACGTTATCAAATGCTGAAGCATCTTCCAGCTTCGCCGGTGACGCTGTTCCTACCGGTATGTCGAGGGTCGACACTGAACGTCCAACCAATGCCGCGTGCGGGCCGAGACCGTACAGACTCGACTCGAAGTGTAGGAGCTTCTGCTCAAGCGAATGGTCCTCCAATTGCCACCATCCAACATGCTCGGCGCCCACCCGTTCGGCGTTGCGCCGGATGAACGTCTTGGTCGGCTTTTCGGGTTCGGATGTGTTCAGGAGCGAACGGCCGTCCACGTCGTACGGAACCGTTGCAGACACGACGTCTGCGATCGTCGGCAGGATATCGATGATCTCGACGTTTCTGTCACTTATCTCACCAGTGACCTGCTGCGGAAGCTTTACGATGAGAGGTACCAACAGAATGTCGGTTTGGTTGCCGTCTGTGACGGCACGACGCGGCTTGCCGTGCTGATAGCTTGCGCCGTGATCGGCCGTAACGACGATCAGTGACTCGTCGTAGATGCCCTGCGCCTGCAGGCGATCGATGAGATTACCGATAAACTGGTCCGCGAAGCCGACTTGCAAGAGTTGTCGCTGTTGGAGAACAACCGGGAGCCAGGGATCGGTCTTGAGGAAGAGCCGTTCTCCGTCTTCCGTGTGTCTCTGGTAATCCGGGGCTTCGTAGCGGGTCCCGGATGGCACATATTCGAACGGCATGTGGGGGGTCAGCGTGTGCAGAAAGTAGAGCTGCCCACTGCGTTCGGACGTGATCGTCTGGAGGAACCGATCATATTCCGATGACCGGTCGTTCCTGCGGCGTTCACCATCAACTTCCCGAAACAGGCGTCGGGTAGCAAACCCCCGCCAGTCGCCCACAATCGGAGGCAGACGAGTTGCCAGCGAATCCGGCGCAACTACGTGGAGGTAAACGACAGCCAAGTCCGCCGTGAGAGCCCACAGCGTGTCGTGAACCTCAAGATCGTAGGTACATACATTCGCCGGGCAGAGCTGAAGAAACCTGCCGAACACCGTCATCTGATAGCTCTCGCTCAGCATGGTGAACAGGTTGTCCGGATAGTAGCGCCGCGTCGGCACGGCGTACGGCTCAACCGGATACCTGCCCGTGACCGTCGCCGGGACGGCGTAGTGCGTCTGTGAGGAGATGGTGCTGGCGTTGCGGAACCATGTCGCGTCGTCGGCGAGTCTCGCGAAGTGCGGATAGCGGCTCCCGTCAATCTCGCGCTCGCCATTCATCAAGGAACTGGTCGGGAATTCGTCGAAGACAACGAATACGATCGGCGGCGCGTGCTGGACGCGAGCTGCTGTGACAGGGCGGTCCGCTCCGATCAGCGCCCCCTGGATATCGGAGTTCATCAGAAACGCTACCGGAACGACGAGAGCAGCCGGACTCAGCGCCGTCAGGAACATGCTGCCGACGCTGGATCGCTGACAGGTAACTGCAGCACCTCCAGCCAGCAGAAGGGCCACGGCAAGCAACGGCGCCGTGTCCATCCCGTCCGCCCGCTTCAAGAGTGGTAGCAGCAGAACGCTAACGAGGACCGTCAACAGCATGACGTGGACGACGTTGCCCGCAACCGGATGCGATCGGGCAAAGACCGCCTCTATTCCGACAAGAACGAGCGGTAGTACCACTCCGATGAGGATCACGAACGCCCCCAACTGGACGGACGTGGTATTGCGTGCGACGAAGAACGTGGGTTCCCGAGAGACCACGTCGAAGAGTGGCTGAGCCACGCCGAGCGCCGTCAGCGCAAAGATCTGCAGCGCCCTCGCCGCGGTCATATGGGTGGCATGTTCGTACGCGCTCACACTCCAGCGTCCAAAACGGACCGGGCGCGAGTCCCAGATGCGTCTGTGCAGCGGGGAGGTTGGGATGAGATAGTGCCGCAGTCCACAAATGACGGTCAGTCCGAGCAATGCCCGCCACGGCGTGGACATCGAGAAGACTCCCCCAATCCGAACGCCGCCGAAGACAGCCACATACAGTGCAGCCAGCAAGAGCGCGACCGTAAGGGCGTCGGCGATCCGTGCCCACGCTGGCAAGCGGGGTTCGGAGAAGGCGTGGGGTGTCATGGCGCGACTTCCAACAAGCGGGAAAGAGCAGTCAGAGCGCGGAAAGCGGGCAGCCCCTGCTGTCCAGAGCAACCTAGCAACGTGAGCGTCGGCCGGTCAAGCCGGCCGTTGCGTCAGGAGCGGCGGACGGCGGGATCGTAGAGGCGAAATGGCGGGGCCGACGAGATTCGAACTCGCGACCTCTGGCGTGACAGGCCAGCGTTCTAACCAGCTGAACTACGACCCCGCAGTCGTTCGCGCACGCCAAGCGTGCAGACCGGTCATTTTACTGGATTCGGCCAACGGATGCTGCACGCGCCGTGCAGGGATGGTGGGCGGTACAGGATTTGAACCTGTGACACCCGGCGTGTAAAACCGGTGCTCTACCCCTGAGCTAACCGCCCGCATTTTGAGTATACGGGGTGGGTGTCGGCGCGCTACGGTTACGCGCTGAACCACACCTTCAGCGCCATGATCGCGACGGTGCCGATCACCCCCGCAACGGAATGGTGTTCGCGGTTGCCGATGGCGCGCCGCAGACTGAAGCGGCGGCGGGCGGCGGCGGCCGGCGTCACCTCGCCGGCTACGTACTGCGCATGGGTGTCGCCGAATGCCTCCCGCAAGGTCGCGGCCTCCAGCCGGATTGCCGCCGCGGTCATCACCCCGACGTAGCCGAGCACGCCGATGGCGACGATCCAGGAAGCGGCAATGACGGAGAAGCCGATGGCCATGAGCCCGGAGCCGACATACAGCGGATGCTGCATCCAGCGGTACGGGCCGGACATGGTCACCTCCAGCCCCTTCACGAGGTGCCCCGCCGCCCAGATGCGCAGCGCCTGCCCGACAAGGGCGATTGCGGTGCCGGTGACGAGCGACGTCCAGGTCGGCGTCGCGAGGATGAAGGCGACGACCGCCACCCCGAACCCGGTAACGACGCGCCGCCGCGCGAGGTGAAAGAGGCGCCGCAGGCCGTGGTTGCGGTCGAGATCAAGCATCGCGCTGCCGTTCCAGGCGGCGGTCGACCGCACGGCACACCTGCGCGACCTCGAGCCGGTCGAAACACCACACCGGCGCAGTGCAGTGGCGCGCCATCCGCCCCTCGGGGCCGGACCGGGCGCGCTGCTCGTAACAGTCGCATGCGGCCGAGACGACGAGGTCGTCATCCGCCCACGGCCCATTGCGGGCCGGATCGCTCGGGCCATACAGGCCGACAACGGGAACGCCGAGCGCCGCCGCAAGATGGAGCGGCCCGGTGTCGCCCGAGACGACGAGCGCGGCCGCCTGCAGCAGCGCGGCCAGCTCCGCGAGACTGGTCTCCGGCGCCAGCGTCGCCGCGCCGCCCGACGCCTCGACCACCGCGTCGGCGCACTCCGCATCATCCGGGCCCCAGACGACCACGGACGGCAGGCCGTGCGCCTCGCGCAGATGCGCCGCCACGGCGCCGAAGCGCTCGGGCGGCCACCGCTTGGTGGCCCAGGCCGCGTTCGGGTTGAGGACGGCGTACCGGGCAGCCGGCGGATCGATCCGCGCGCGCAGCTCGTCGACCACCGGCGACGGCGGCACCTCCAGCGGGAACGACCACGCGACGGCGCTTGGGTCCGACTCCCCGACCGCGGCCAGGATTCCCAGGTTGCGATCGATGACGTGCCGGGGATGGCCCGGGTGGATCGCCTCGTCGTAGCACCAGCGCGCCCACCGCTCGCGCAGGAACGGGGCGGCGAAGCCGACGATGCGGTGGGCGCCGGTCATCCGCGCCACGGCGGCCGACTTGACGAGTCCCTGCAGGTCGAGCGCGATTTCATAGGCGCCGCGCTGCAGCTCGCGCCGGAACGCGAGCCACGCGGCGACCGCCGGCCGGCTGCGCGACGCCAGCACGATTGGCCGGTCGACGTCCGGCGCCAGATCGAGCAGCTCGGCGTACCGCTCGTCCACCGCCCAGTCGATGGTCGCGTCGGGGAATCGCCGGCGCAGCGCCGCCGCCACCGGCAGCGTGTGGATGATGTCGCCGACCGCGCCGAGTCGGACGATCAGCAGCCGCATGGGGCGTGGGTCACTCCGCGTCGTCCGGCGGGGTCCGGATCCGGTCGAGCAGGTTGCGCGTCGAATGGTCCTTCGGGTCGCCCACGATCGCCGTCCGTCCGCCGACGGCCGCGACCACCTCCCGCTCCGGCACCGTCTCCGCCGTGTAGTCGGTCCCCTTGCAGTGGACGTCCGGGCGGATGCGTTCTATCAGCGGCGCCACCGTCGGACCGGAGAAGAGGACGACGTAGTCGACCATCGCCAGCGCGGCGATCAGTTCCGCCCGCTCCGCCTCGGGATGCAGCGGCCGGTCATCACCCTTGAGGGCGCGCACGGAGTCGTCGTCGTTGACGGCGACGACCAGCCGGTCGGCCTCTGCCCTGGCGCCGGCGAGGTAGCGGACGTGGCCCACATGCAGGAGGTCGAAGCAGCCGTTGGCGAGCGCGACGGTCCGGCCCGCGGCGCGCTCGACGCCGACGATCGCCGCCAGCCGCTCCGCGCTCACCACTTCGCCCATCTCAGTCGGCCCGGATCGCCGCGATCACCTCGTCGCCGGTCACGGTCGCGGTGCCGCGCTTCATGACAACCAGGCCGGCGGCGTAGTTGGCGAGCCGCGCCCCCTCGTACAGCGAGGCCCCGGCCGCGAGGGCAAGGGCGAGCGTCGCGATGACGGTGTCGCCGGCGCCGGTCACGTCGGTCACTTCATCGGTGCCGTAAATCGGTACGTGATCGGTCTGGCTTCCCTTCGCGAAAAGCGCCATGCCGCGGCTACCGCGCGTGACGACGACTCCCTGCGCCGCCGTCTTCCGGAGGATGGCGCGGCCCGCCCGCTCGAGAGCCGGCGCGTCGTCGTCGATCGGGAAGCCGGCGATGCGCTCGGCCTCGGACTCGTTCGGCGTGCAGGCGGTGGCGCCGCGAAAGGCGGCCAGGTTATGGCGTGAATCGATGAGGACCGGGATGGCGCGGCGCCGTCCCCGCGTGCCGACCGCGTCGCTGATCTTCTCGAAGAGGGCGGGCGTGACCAGGCCGGAGCCGTAGTCGGAGACGAGCACGGCGTCGCATCCCTCGAGTGCGCCGAGCGCCGCGGCTTCGAACGCGCCCGCGGCTGCGGCCGGGTCGGCCAGGTCGGCGGCGTGATCGATCCGGACCACCTGTTGCCGCGCGGTGTGGGGACTGCCGGCGAGGATGCGGGTCTTGACCGGGGCGCGGTAACCGGATGGCCGGACCAGGTGCGCGCGGTCGACGCGCGGGGCCAGCGCGCGGTAGAGGCGGCGGTCGCGGTCGCCGCGGCCCACGAGGCCGACGAGGCGCGCCTCGCCTCCGAGGGATCCGACGTTGCAGGCGGCGTTCGCGGCGCCGCCGGGAACGATCTTGTCGCCCGCGTAGTCGAGGATGAGCACCGGCGATTCGCGCGAGATGCGTGACGGATCGCCATAAAGGAAGCGGTCGCAGATGACGTCGCCGATCACGACGACGCGGCGGCCGGTGAACCGTTCGGCGAGATCGATCAGCCGGGACGGGAGGTCCGCATCGGACCGGAGCGGGTGGGCGCCTGGTGCTGGACTCACGCGATATGGTTCGCCGGACCTTGTCCGGCGTTCGGGTCAACGGATGATGCGGTAGCGCTTGGAATTATCGCAGACGCGCGCCCCTCGCGGACGCGCCGTCGCCAGCACCCAGGAGCCCGTGGTGAAACCCCCGCTACATTCGAGCGGCGATGCATCCCGCCTGAACGGCGTTGCTCCTCGGACTGCCACAGTCCGCGGTCTCAATATGGCCAATAAGCTCCCTCGTCGCGCCTTGTCAGTCGGGCGCCTCACCGCTCTCGGTGCTACGCGGGATTTCACCACGGGCTCTGGACCGCCGTACCCTCAACGCTCTCTGCCACCTGCACGATCGCATCGAGCTTCTCGCGGATTTCGGCGTCGATTTCACTCTCCGGAACGTGCGGTACCAGTTCGTGGAAGTTCTTCTTGGCCATCAGGTTCGGCAGGCCGAGCTTCTCGAAATAGGCTTTGAAGAGCGGAGTCAGAAAGTCGTCGCTAGCCTTGATGTCCGCATCCCAGGGAGAACGACCATGCAGCGTCATGAGCGCGGATTCGATCTCGTCAATCGCGGCTCGCATCGCCACCAATCGCCGGTCGGCTTCCGCCACAGTGAAAAGCGGACCCGCTACTTCCTCTGGCGTTGAGGCCGTTGCATACGCTTCCAGAGTCGTCCGCGAGCAGACGTAGTTCTCGATTTCCCGGCGTTTCCACATCAGGCACTCGACCGGAGCCATGTCGCGAGGCTCCGCCTCGAAACGGTCGAACAGAACCACGCCGCGCAGCGTCGGGAGTGCCTCGCGCAGACCGTGGTAGTGGTGCTGTACCGCTGCGGATCGGTTCCCCACGTAGTGCACGAACGGCCGCTCCAGCACCTGGAGCACACGCTTGTGTCCTAGTCGCTGAGCGAAGGTTCGCAGGAACGACAGGTCGGTCGATCCCTCCAGGTACAACACCCAGCCGGTCTGTTCCGCCTGGTAATACTGATCGAACCCGATCTCGCGAAGCGCTTTCCGGACCTGGCTGCCACGATCGTCGATACGGTGCGGTGGCCCGACGAAGGCCACCACGACGTCCCGTTCCGC
Source organism: Vicinamibacterales bacterium (assembly GCA_965246995.1). Lineage (GTDB taxonomy): Bacteria > Acidobacteriota > Vicinamibacteria > Vicinamibacterales > UBA8438 > VXRJ01. Next base: position 4,043,486 of record OZ252008.1, on the reverse strand, counting down.
CGCCTCGTTGAGCAGGACTTCCGAGTGACTGGCAGCAATGATCTGGCCACCGCTCCGGGCCGCCACGTCCGTCAAGAGGCGATAGATCTGTCGCTGCCGGAGAATCTCCAGGTGCGCATCGGGTTCGTCGAGAAGCAGGACCGCGCCCGGATTTGCATACAGGTAGGCCAGAAGGAGGAGCGTCTGCTGCAGGCCGCGCCCGGAAGAAGACAGATCGAGTCGGACGTCCTGCTCGCGATAGGTCATCGCGATCTCGCCCCGCTCGGCTATATAGCGCGGCGGATCGAGCCTCGAACCGAACAGGTTCTCAATCTGGTCCACCAACTCCTTCCAGCGTTCCGGTTGCCCTTCATGAATCTGGAAACAGAGATTGCGCAACACCTCGGCGGTGCGACCCTCGCCGATCCGCACGTTCATCGCGCCCTGATCCAGTCGCGTCTCGGTCGCGGCCAGCCCGGACATCGGCGGCAGGAAAGCTATTTCCACCGTTCTTGCTCGGTCGGGTACCGGCATGCGTTCCGGACTCTTGCCCTCGGAGCGGCGGAGCGGCCGGCAGTAGAAGGACTCTTCGTTCGCGTAGTCGAATTCGAGCCCGCAGGCCCAGGCCTTGTCGTTCGTCACACCCTCCACGATCAGATCGATGCGGATGTTGCTGGTGGTCTGACGGCCGTCAACCTTCCGAACGTCGCGCACATGCATTGCCCGCCACAGCAGATTCGCGTCCGGAATCGGGATCGACACGAGATCCCGGCGGTTGACGGTCACGCCGGGGCGCTTCTCCGGCGTACTTTTTCCCGAACGCTTCTCGTTCCAGCGCTTGAGGCCGATGTCCCAAAGGGCCAGCGCCTGCATCGCCGACGTCTTGCCGGAGTTGTTCGGCCCGATGAACACCACCGGGCTGCCAAGCTCGATCTCGACTTCGCCGAAACGCTTGAAGTTACGGACCGTCAATTTGGTGAGCATAAGCAGGCAGGATCATCGAATACGCAGCAATTCCATCCGACGATCCGTTAACGGCCGGAGTGTAGCGCAGAGTGTTGACGGTTGCCGTTGCGGGTCGGGGGACCGGCGCACCGTCCGGCGGACCATGGGTGGCGTACTATGGGGCGCGCCACGGATGTATTCGGTCTATACCGCCCTGCTCGTTGTCTATGCCCTGTTCCGATTGCCGCCGATGGCGTATGCGGCGTGGCGGCGGGGGAAGCGGACGGGCGACCTCGATCAGCGTTTGGGCCGCCTACCGGCCTCGGTGAACCCGGAAAGGCAGCCGGCCATCTGGATCCACGCGGTGTCGGTCGGCGAGACGCTGGCCGCGCGCCCGCTGGCCCGCGCGTTCCGTCTGGCGTACCCGGCGCACCGGCTGATCCTGTCGACGACCACGGTGACCGGGCAGACGGTGGCGCAGCGGCTCGCGGAGAGCCGGGACGTCGACGCGGTGATCTACGCGCCGTTCGATCTCCCGTCCGCCGTGACTCGCGCGCTCGATCGGATTGCGCCGGCACTGCTCGTCCTCATCGACACCGAACTGTGGCCGACGCTGCTGCGCGCATGCCGGCGGCGCGGGGTTCGGACACTGGTGGCGAACGGCCGGATCTCCGACCGGTCGTACGGACGTTACCGCCGCGTGCGCGGCTTCATGCGGCGTGTCCTGGCGGACGTCGACCGGATCTGCGCGCAGACCGAGGCGTGGCGCGGGCGCTTCATCGATATCGGCGCCGACCCGGAGCGCGTGACGGTGACGGGCAGCCTGAAGTTCGACGCGGCGCCGTCGGGCGACCCGTGCGACCCCGACGCGCCGGAAGGCGGCGACGATCCGTTGCTGGCCACGTTCGCTTTCGCGCGCGAACGTCCGGTCGTGATCGCGGCCAGCACACTGGCCGGCGAAGAGGAACCGGTCCTCCGCGCCTTCGCGACGATCCGCGACGCATCGCCCGACGCGCTGCTGATTGTCGCGCCGCGCCATCCCGAGCGGTTCGATGATGCGCAGGCGGTAGCCGAACGGGCCGGATTCGGCGTCGCGCGCCGCAGCACCCTCGCGCCGGGTGCGGGTCCCGACGCCAGCGTCGTCGTTCTCGACACGATCGGCGAACTGGACCGCCTGTTTCCGATCGCGTCGGCCGTCTTCGTCGGCGGTAGCCTGGTGCCGGCCGGCGGCCATAACGTGCTGGAGCCGGCGGCGGCGGGCCGCGCGATTGTCGTCGGGCCGCACATGGAGAACTTTGCCGACGTGGCGCGGCAGTTGCTGGCCGCGGACGGCCTGCTGCAGGCGCGCGACGCGACGGAACTGACCAGCATGCTGGCGGATCTCGTGGGGGACGGGGCGCGACGCGACGCGCTCGGCGCCGCGGCCCGGCAGGTGGTCGAGGCGAACCGCGGCGCGACCGGCCGGACGCTGGCCGCGGCGGCGGAGCTGCTGCCATGCTGAGCACGATCTACGGCGCAGTCGCGGCGCGGCGCCGGCGTCAGTACGACGAACGCCCCGGCGCGCGAAAGCAGCTTGAGCGGCCGGTCGTCAGCATCGGCGCCCTCGCCGCCGGCGGGCGGGGCAAGACGCCGGTGGCGGCATACGTCGCCCAACTGTTGCGGGACGCGGGCGAACGCCCGGCCATCCTGAGCCGCGGCTATCGGCGGCGGACACGCGCCGACGGCGTCGTCGTGGTGCGCGCCGCCGCGCAGGTCCTTGCGTCGGTCGATGTCGCCGGCGACGAGCCGCGCATGCTGGCGCAGCAGGTCCTCAATACCTCCGTGCTGGTGAGCGAGGACCGCTACCTCGCCGGACGCCTCGCCGAGGCGAGCCTCGGCGTCACAGTCCACATCCTGGACGACGGGTTTCAGCATCTGCCGCTCGCCCGCAGCGTCGACCTGGTGCTGGTCGACCCCGACGATCCGGACCGTAAGACGCTACCGTTCGGGCCGTTGCGGGAGCGGCCGGAGACCGCGCGCGTGGCCGACGCACTGATCGTCGATACGCCGGACGACGAAACGGCAGCAGCAGCAGCCGCTCGCCTCGGGGTCCGCACCTGGTTCCGGCTCACGCGGTCGACCGGTTCGGCGGAGCTGGTGGGGGCGGGCGGGGGGATCCCCCCCGAACATGTGCTGGCGCCGGGCGACCGCGTCGTGGCGGCGGCCGGTATCGCCGACCCGGAGCGGTTCGCCACGATGGCGCGCGACGCGGGGTACGAGGTCACCGAGACCGTCGCATTCCCCGATCACCATCGGTTCACGCGGCGGGACCTGGAGAAGCTGGCCGAGCGCGCAAGATCCACCGGCGCGGAATACGTCCTGACGACCGAGAAGGACGCGGCGCGCCTGGAGCCGATGGCGCCGTTCCCAGTCACCATCGCCACCCTGCCGCTCACAGTGTCGGTGGAGCCGGCTCACCGGTTTCGCGACTGGCTGCTGGCGCGCGTCGCGGCTGCCGGCGATGGCAACGCGCGCACCGCTACTGCCGACGCCGGCACGATTGCCGCGGGCACAATTGCCGCCGGCACGATTGCCGACGACGACACGGCCGGTAGCGCCGGACCCGTGGCAGCGGCAAACCGCGGCCGGAGGGTGCTCGTCCGGCATCGCGTCGAGTACGCCCTCGTGCAGGCGTTTCGCGGGATGGTCCGCATCGTCCCGCGGCGCGCCAGCCTCGCCGTCGGGTCCGTGCTCGGCGCGTTGTTCCACCGGTTGCATGCGTCGCGCCGCGAGGTGGGGGCGGACAACCTGCGTGCGGTCTTTCCGGAGATGACGGAGGCGGAGCGACGGGCGATCCTTCGCGCCACGTTCCGGCAGATCGGCCGGCACGTGATCGACTTCCTCAACTTCGATGCGATGTCCCGCGAGCGGATGATGCCCCTGGTCGACATGGAGGGGACCGAGCATGTCGAGCGGGCCCAGGCGGAGGGTCGGGGCGTGATGTACTTCGCCGGCCACTACGGCAGTTGGGAGCTGCAGATCATGGTGCATGCGCTCAACTACAAGCCGATCACGATGCTGGCGCGCCGGCTCGACAACCTGCTGCTCGAGCGGCTGATCGAAAAGATCCGGACGCGGGTCGGCACGCGCGTGCTGCCGCGCCAGGGAGCGATGCGCGGCCTGCTCCGCGCGATGCGCGATGGCGGGTCGGTCGGCATGATGATCGATCAGCACATCTCCGACCGGAGCGCGATCCGTCTCGACTTTCTTGGGCGCCCCGCTTCCACCACGACCGCCATTGTCTCGCTCGCGCTGCGGTTCGACGCGCCGATCATCCCGGTCTTCGCCCTGCCGCAGGCCGACGGGCGCTACCGCATGGTGTACGAGCCGCCGATCGAGCCTCCCGACGACGACGATCCCGACCCCGTCCGCACGTGCACCCGCCGCTGTGCGGAACGCCTCGAGGCGCGCATCCGGTCGGAGCCGCACCTCTGGCTCTGGATGCACCGCCGCTGGCGGTAAGGGGTAGGCGCGCGCCGCAGCCGCCGCACGGTCTGGTAGAATTGAAGACATCCTGTTCGCCTGCGGCCGGCGCTCCGGCTCCACGCCGCGGGTATCCCCAGTAAGAGTCAGGACGGGCCGGCGGCGGGCGGCGGCTCGCGGTAATAGCATCAGGAGGACTGAATCGATGGGTATGAGGGTCGGTATCAACGGGTTCGGGCGGATCGGGCGGAACATCATGCGCGCCGCGATGGCGCAGGCGGACGCGGACATCGAGTTCGTCGCGGTCAACGACATCACTGACCCGGAAACGCTGGCGCACCTCTTCAAGTACGACTCCGTCCTCGGCAACCTCGAAGCCGACGTGGAGGTGGAAGGAGACGGCCTGCGGGTCGGCGACGCGCACTTCAAGGTCTTCTCGGAGCGCGATCCGGCCGCCCTCCCCTGGGGCGAACTGGGCGTCGACATCGTGGTCGAATCGACCGGCCTCTTCACGAAGCGCGACGATGCCGCAAAGCACCTCGCCGCCGGCGCGAAGAAGGTGATCATCTCGGCGCCTGCGAAGAACCCGGACCTCACCCTGGTGCTCGGCGTCAACGACGACTCGTACGACCCGGCGCAGCACGCGATCATCTCGAACGCGTCGTGCACCACCAACTGCCTCGCGCCGGTCGCGAAGGTGCTGCACGAGTCGTTCGGCCTGCGCCGCGGCTGGATGACGACGATTCACTCGTACACGAACGATCAGAAGCTGCTCGACCTGCCGCACAAGGACCTGCGCCGCGCCCGGGCGGCCGGCGTGTCGATGATTCCGACGACGACCGGCGCCGCCGCCGCGGTGGGCGAAGTGCTGCCGGATCTGAAGGGAAAGCTGGACGGGATGGCGATGCGCGTCCCGACGCCGAACGTCTCGGTCGTCGACCTCGTGGCGGATGTCGAGAACCCGGCGAGCGCCGAAGAGGTGAACGCGGCGTTCGAGGCGGCGTCCAGCGGACCGCTCAGCGGCATCCTGGGGCTGTCGAAGAAGCCGCTCGTTTCGATCGACTTCAAGGGCAACCCGCTTTCGTCCATCGTCGATGCGTCGTACACGAAGGTGATGGAGGGCGACTTCGTCAAGGTGCTGTCCTGGTACGACAACGAGTGGGGCTACTCGTCCCGCTGCGTCGACCTGGTTCGGATGATCGGCGCGAAGGGTCTCGCCTAGGAGTCCGTGGCGAAACGTTCGATCCGCGACCTCGACCTGAACGGGCGGCGGCTGTTCGTCCGCGTCGACTTCAACGTGCCGCTCGCGAACGGCCGGGTGACCGACGATACGCGTATCCGCGCCGCCCTGCCGACGATCGAGTACGCACTCGGGCAGGGCGCCTCGCTCGCCCTGGCGTCCCACCTCGGCCGGCCAAAGGGACGGCCGTCGGCCGCGTTGAGCCTACATCCGGTCGCCGAGCGCCTCTCGGAACTGCTCGGCCGGCCGGTTGCGTTCGCCGGCGATTGCGTCGGCGAGGCGGCGGAACAGGCGGTCGCCGAGGCAGGGGCTGGCGGCATCACGCTGCTCGAGAACCTCCGCTTCCACCCGGAAGAGGAAGCGAACGACGCGGCGTTCGCGGCGGCGCTCGCCGGACTGGCCGACGCCTACGTCAACGACGCGTTCGGGTCCGCGCACCGCGCGCACGCCTCGACGGCCGGCATCGTGGCGCAGATGGACGACGCGGCAGCGGGACTGTTGCTCGCGCGGGAGCTGGAATACCTCGGTGCGCTGCTTGCCGCCCCGGCGCGGCCGTTCGTCGCGATCCTCGGCGGCGCCAAGGTTTCGGGCAAGCTCGAAGTGATCGAGAACCTGCTGCCGCGCGTCGATGCGCTGCTGATCGGCGGCGCCATGACGTACACCTTCTTCCTGGGACGGGGGCTGCCGACCGGGCGGTCGCTGGTGGAGCCGCGTCTCGTGGCGGAGACCGGCCGGATCGAGACGGCGGCGGCGGAGCGCGGGGTGCATCTGGCGCTGCCGTCGGATCACGTCGTCGCCGAGAGCCTCGACCCGGCCGCGGCGCACGAATGCCTCGCGGCGGATGACGTGGCGATCGGCGACCGCATGGGAGTCGATATCGGTCCGGCGGCTCGCGCGGCGTACGCCGATATCGTTGCGACGGCGCAGACGGTGATCTGGAACGGACCGATGGGCGTGTTCGAGGTGGAGCCGTTCAGCGCCGGCACCGTCGCCGTCGCCCGGGCCGTCGCCGACTGCGGCGGGACGACGGTGATCGGCGGCGGCGATTCGGTTGCGGCGGCCGTCCAGGCGGGGGTCAGCGACCGGATCTCGCACATTTCCACCGGCGGCGGCGCGTCCCTCGAATTCCTGGGGGGACGGACGCTTCCGGGCGTCGCGGCGCTGCCGGATGCGGTGCGTGGGAACGCACGTAGCTGCAACACCATCGAACAGATCCGTTGAGCTACGATTGGGATCACATGGCGCAGCCGAGGTCCCTCAACCGCCCTCCCATCGTCGAAGCTCTTGTCGATCTGCGAGCATCGGTCCCCGGCGATTCCGAGATGTTCAACGCTCTCGCCGACGAGTTGAAGGATGAGTTCCCGGCCAAGGAACAGCGGCGCGATTTCGAGGCGAAGATCGAGATTAAGGACGGCAAGCTCGTATCGCCGCGCGTCGGTTCTTCAGCCTTTGGAGGTGTTCGGGTGGGAATTTTCCGTTGATTCGGCCGTTTTACGGGAGATCTTGGGTTCCCTTGGAATGTTGAAGAACGAGACGTTCTTCTCACTGCTCACGGACGAGACCGTCAGGTTCTACGAATGAGTTTTGCTGCTACCCTGGCGTGGCCCACTTACCTTCCCGAGGATCGATCTCTGGGAACAGAGGCGGAGGGCCTACGGGAGTTGTTGGAGGAGGCCACCGCACCTGCGAGTGACGACAGGGCGGGCGAGATTGTCTCCCGCATTTTTGAAGCCCTTGTGCAGGCCGAGAACAACGACGGGACAGCCGTGTCGTTCAGTGCCTACAACAAGACGCTGGAATTCATGATGTCCCTTCCGTCCGAACTACCACTGCCTATAGTCGTCGTCGAGTCGGAGGACGAGATCGGGTTGGATTGGGGCGAAGACCCTCAGAGAGTTGTAAGCCTGACAATTGACAACTCTGACCGGATCGGTCTCTCAGCGCTGTTCGGGCGGGAGCCCATTTGCGGGAGGGTCGAGTACATTGTTGGACTTCCTGAGACGCTTCGTTACGTTCTGGCGCGGCTCTACCCGTCAGCACGACTCGGCTAACGAGCCTCACACGACCGCGTCGGCACCCGATCCCTACGAAGACGGCCCGATCAGCGACACGGAACGTCTGTCGCGATTCATCTTCGATCAGGGTGCATTCACGGCCTCGACCGGGCGAAGCGACTTCCGGCAGTTCTTACCTCCAAGACGCGGGGAACATACGGACGAAGTTTCCATCATGCGAACAGAAACACTAGCCCGGATTATGCATGAAGGGTCCGAGTCGACGTCGCGGACGGTGTGATCGTCGCGCACATGGCGCATCGGGCGTCGCTGCCATCGGGCGCCGGCGGGATAGAAGCTGACTGTCGGTGGGGAAGGCCTGGGTACGGGGCCGTCGAGGGACGGCTTCGCCGCGGGCGTGCTCGGTGCGCTGTTGGGATGCGTTTACGTGCGGCTGACGAGCGCCGGCTGGGGCCTATCCGCCGCGGGCGCCGAGTGCAAGCGCGATGTGCCGCCAAGCGTGGAGGTCCGGCGTGGCGGTCGGCAGGTGCAGGACCACGCGGCGGACCGAGCCGACGATGTGCGCCCCCAATTTGAGGAGCCGGTCGCGCAGCCACGTCACTTGGGCGCGGGCACAGGCGGTGCGCGCCGCGCGCAGCCGGAGTTCTTGCATCAGCACGTAGGCGGCGGCGGTGAGGAGCACGCGCAGTTGATTGGCCCAGAAGCGACAGCAGCTCGTGCGGTCGATCTGCAGGCCATCAAGCAACTCCTTGATCCGGTTCTCGATGTCGCCGCGGGCGCAGTAGATCCGTTCATAGACGAAACGCGGCGTCTGGCGCAGGTTGGTCACGACGAAGCGCGGGTTGTCGCGCGGGGCGCGGTCGCCGAGCCGGACGACCTCGGCTTTGATCACGACGCGGCGCGCGTGGCCCCACGTACCGGCCTGGTACTGGGTGTCGGTATACACGTGCGCGGTCTGGCCGCTGGCCGCGCTCTGGGCCTGCGCCACGAGCAGGGCGGGTTCGGCGTGGCGCTGCAACACGGCGTTCTTGGCCATCGCCACCACGTAGTCGAGCCGCGGCTCGGCATCCAGGAAGTCGAAGATCTCCGGCGTCGCAAAGCCCCCGTCGAGCCGGACGAGAAACCGCGCCTGGGGAAAGGCCTGCCGCAGCAGGGGCAGCAGCCGACACAACACGCCCACGGTCCCGCGGGTGGCCGACACATTTCCGGGCCGCAGCACCGCCGCGCACAGATACTGTTCGCGTTCCTGGTCGAAGGTCAGAAACGCCAGCAACGGCAGGTAGCACCAGCTATCGTAGTGCCCGTTGAAGAAGGTGAGCTGCTGGGCGCCGTGCGTCGCGTCGTCGGTGGGATCCAGGTCGATCGTGATCCGCCGCGCCCGCCCGTCCAGCCGGCGCTGATGCCGCTCGATGACCCGCATCGCCAGCTCGCGCGCCAGCTCGTAGAGGGCAGACCGGCCGACGCCGTTCTCGAACCGAGAGATCGTCGGCTGCGAGGCCAACGCCTCGCCAGCGACCGGGTCGCGCCCGAGCAACAGCTTGTGGATCGGATCGTCGGCGAGGCGGTCGGCGTCGTTACCATCCGGATGGCCACACGCAATGCCGAAGATCCGCTGGCCGAGCAACTCCGCCAACGTGTGCCGAACCTTCCCGGGCTCCCGCCGGTCGACCAGACAGCGGGCAAAGCCCGCCACCAACCCGTACAGCCGCTCGGCCGCCTTGAGCAGAACCGCGCCGCCATCGGAACTCGCGTGCTGGCGGTCGAACGTCGCGACGAGGGGCTTGTCGAAGAGATCCGGAAAGAGGACAGTCTGTGATATCTTGTCGGTCGTCACGCAAGGGCCTCTGTGGTGGGTAAATGTCTGGCTTCACAGCATTTGTACCACACGGGGGTCCTTGCGTCACTATCGAAATCGGACCCTTCACGAATTATCCGGGCTAGCAGCCCGTGGTGAAACCCCTGCTGCATTCGACCGGCGATGCATCTCGCCTGAACGGCGTTGCTCCTCGGACTGCGCCAGTCCGCGGTCTCAATATGGCCAATATGCTTCCTCGTCGCGCCTTGTCAGGCGCGCGCCTCGCCGGTCTCGGTGCGACGCGGGGTTTCACCACGGGCTGCTAGCCGAGGACGCCGTGTGGATCCTCGGACAGGAAACTGCCGCTGAGGCTTCCGGGCGTCCTGTTCGAGCTCGTGGCGACTTCGCGGCGCCGACTGTGAAGGACAGTCGAGTTGGGGCATGGCAACTCACTGTCCAGCCTTCTGTACCGCCACCCAGGCATGCCCTCGTCGCGAGTTGGCCTCCAGTGAGTGAACGTGACGCGCGAAAGAGTCTCGCGCAGCAACTACGGCGGGGCACCCGGCTCGTCGTCGGCTGAAAGCCCCCGAAAGGTCGACCAAACCGATGCGCACACCTGTCCTCGCCGCCAACTGGAAGATGCACAAGACGATCGCCGAGGCGGTCGACTTCACCGAAGCGTTTCTGCCGCTGGCGGCGGACGCGAACCACGCGGAGATCGTCCTTGCGCCCCCCTTCACGGCGCTCGCCATCGTCGCCGCCGCCTGCCGCGGCTCGAACATCGCGGTGGCGGGACAGGATGTCCACTGGGAGGACCACGGTGCGTTCACCGGCGAGGTGAGCGTGGCCATGCTGGCCGAGGCGGGGGCGAGCCACGTGATCATCGGCCACTCGGAACGGCGGCATCTCTTCGGCGAGACTGACGATGCGGTCAACCGGAAGGTGCAGGCGGCGCTGGAGGCCGAGCTGGTGCCGATTGTCTGTATCGGCGAGACGCTTGACGAACGCGAGACGGACCAGACCGAGGCGGTGCTCGACCGCCAGATCGACGGCGGCCTCGCGGGGCTGGACGCCGCTGACGTCGGCACGATCATCGTCGCCTACGAGCCGGTCTGGGCGATCGGCACTGGCCGGACCGCGACGCCGGCCCAGGCGCAGGCGGCGCACGCGCATATCCGGAGCCGCCTGGCCGGCCTGGCGGGCGACGAGGCGGCGGGCCGCTGCCGGCTCCTCTACGGCGGTAGCGTCAAGCCGGGGAACGCGGCCGAACTGGCCGCCCAACCCGATGTCGATGGCGCGCTTGTCGGCGGCGCCAGCCTCGACCCGGCGAGCTTCGCGCAGATCGTCGACGCCACCCGGTAGGCGGAGTCTGCGACGTAGAAGTTTCGCTCCAGCGAAACTTCCAACGCGCCCGCCAGGGCGCGCGCTGTTATACTTTTCCGATGCTGAGCTTCCTGCTCACCGGTCTGTACGTCGGCGTTTGCCTCCTGCTGCTCGTGGTCGTCCTGCTGCAGCAAGGCAAGGGCGGCGATATCGCCGCGGCGTTCGGCGGCGGCGGGTCGCAGGCGGCGTTCGGAGCACGCGCCGGCGCGACGCTCCTGACTCGCGCGACCGCCGTCCTCGGCGTCCTCTTCATGGTCGGGGCGTTCGTGCTGGCGATCATCGGCCAGCAGGGTCCCGACTCGGTGGTAGGCGGATTCGATTCGACGCCCGCGGCGTCGGTCGGGACCGAGACCCTGCCGGAGGCGACGCCCGCTGCGGCGGACGGCGAGGGCACGGACGAGGAAAGCGGCGAGGACGACGCCGAGCCGGCACCGCAGTAGGGACGCCCGGCCGAAACAGCGTGATCGCCGCGCGCCGCCGGGCACGCAGCACAGGAGCCACTGCGGAAGTGGCGGAACGGCAGACGCGCCAGCTTGAGGGGCTGGTGAGCCTATGGCTCGTGGGGGTTCAAATCCCCCCTTCCGCACCATTCTGATGCGCCTGACACTCTGGTGGGTCGGCGCCGGTCTTGTCGCGGCGGTGCTCAGCACCGTGGTGCTCGGCACCGTGGTGCTCGGCGCCAGCGCCGCGGCGCAGGACGACGACGACGACACCGGCCTCGGTCCACCGGCGGTCTATACCGAGTTGCGCGAGGCCGCGCCCGAGCCGGCTGGACGGATTCCCGCGGGCGCGCGACTGCAGATCGACCGGTTCGAGTTCACCTTCGACGGCGGCGACCTCTACCTTCTGCCGCCGATAGCCGGCCGCGACACCGTCGCCATCTACCTCGGGCGGGGGACGCTCCGTGCCTATCCGCCGGACGGCGTCGAGCTGCACCAACTCCGGAAGCTGATTGACGCGGACCTGATCGAGGAGGAGTTCGAACGCTTCGTCGCCTGGTTCACCGGCGACGTGGGCGAACGGCTCCGGGCCCTGGCGGACAGCGCCGCGCCGGGGAACGATGTCCGGCGCGCGGCCGACCTGCTCGACGACCGCCGCGAGAAGTTGCGCGAAGACCGGCTGCTCAATCCGGACGCACGGATCGCGGCGGCGCTGTGGCGCGCGTCGGTCGAACCGCCGCTGCCGGACGCGGACCACTCGTTCGTCTTCGTCGAGGTGGACGGACGCGAGCATGACTGGTTCACCGTCGAGCTGGAGCCGTGGGACCGCGAGGAGGTGGGCGTCATGCGCTATGACGGGGGCCACCGGATGGTCGACGTCTGGCTCGGCGCTCACGCCGTCGACAACTTCGACGCGGCGGCCGTGGCGCCGACAATCGGGCGCTTCCCGCGCGACCCGGAGGTGGACGGCCCTGTCGATCCGGACGCGGATCGGGACGACGATGACGATTGGACGGCCGCCGATTACGGGCTGTTGCCCCGCCTGCTGGCGCCGGACGACGAGCCATGGCGCCCCCGCGTGACGGTGTCACGGGCCGATGTCGACCTGGCGATCGAAGGGAACGGCGACGTCGCGGCGAGCGTCGCGCTGGTGGTGGAACCGCTGGTCGATCTGGCGTCGCTCCGCGTGCTGATCTCGCCGACTGCCGAAGTGACCGATGTCCGCTGGCGGACCACGCTGCCGGACACCGTCGACGACGTGCAGGCGGTGGCGCTGCTCGACCCACCCGCCGCCACGGTGGGCGGCGAGGATCCACCCGAGCCTGACACCCCGGCGCCGCTGATCGGCGAACCCATCCACTTCGTGCAGGAAAAGCACGACCGGCGGATGGACGATGACCTCTACGAGCCGCGGCTCGTCATGCTGCTGCCCCGCCCCGTCGCCGCCGGCGAGCGCTTCATCCTCGAGATCGCCTACGAGGGGGAACTGATCGAGCGGCTGCGCGACTTGATGGGCTACGTGCTGAAGGACACCATCTACTGGATACCCCGGCATCCCGACAACCGGCGGCGCCGTTTCAACCTGACGTTCCGCACGCCGGAGCGCTACCGGGTCGCGAGCGGCGGCCTCCTCGCGGACGAGCGGGTGGAGGACGGCACGCGGATCATGCGGTGGGTCACCGCGCAACCGGTCCGCAACACGATGTCGTTCCACATGGGGCGGTTCGATGTCGACGAGGTGCCGGTAGACGCGCTGGCGTCGGAGGGCCTCGACCTGCCGCCGATTTCGGTCTATGCCGACCGGCACCACCTCGGCTTCGCGCCGGGCAGCCGGGAGAAGACGATCGACGACCTGATCGGATCCTTCCGGACCTACAACGACTACTTCGGCCCCTACCCGTTCGAATCGCTGTTGATCAGCGAGACCCGCGAGTACGGCGGACAGGCCTTCCCCGGCCTGGTGCTACTCTCGTTCCAGGCGTTCGGGCACCTGCACACCGGCGAGTCGGAGCTGTTTCGCGCGCACGAGGTGGCGCACCAGTGGTGGGGCGCGGGGGTCGACTGGGAGGGCTACCGCGATCAGTGGATCTCGGAAGGGTTCGCCCACTACGCAGCCGCGCTATATGTGCTCGACGGACTCGACGAAGAGGAGCAGTTCTCCGACATGCTCGACGCGTGGCGCCTCGACGTTCTCGGCGAGCCGAGTATCGGCCAGGGGATGGGCCTCAAGCGGTACGGCTTCCGGCCCGCCGTAATCCGGAAAAGCGACGGCAACGAGACGGGACCGGTGGTGGCCGGCTTCCGCCTCCGGACCACTGATACGCCGTTCGACTACCGGCTGATCGCCTACGAGAAGGGGGCGTTCATCCTGCACATGCTGAGGATGCTGCTGCTCGATCTCGAGACGGGGGACGACGAGCGGTTCCGCGCGCTGATGCGGCGATTCATGGGCGATCACGTCGGCGGCGTCGCGAACACGCGGTTGTTCGAGGAGGCGGTGACCGAGGCGTTCGGCGAGCCGATGGACTGGTTCTTCGATCAATGGGTGTACGGCGTGGACGTTCCCGTCTACCGGCCGGACCTCGACGTGGTGGATGCCCGCCCCACCGGGGCGGCCGGCGCCGCGCGCGAGCTCCAGGACGCCGCCCTGCGCGAGGCGCCGTTCGTCCTCCGCGGGACGATCCGCCAGGACGAGGTGCCGGCGGGATTCCGGATGCCGGTCCCGATCCGCGTGACGTTCGACGACCGGCCGCCAATGCTCCGGCGGATCTGGATCGACCAGCCGGAAGTGACGGTCGAAATCCCGCTGCCGGCCGAGCCGGACCGCGTCGAATTCAACTGGCGCCACGGCGTGCTCGCGCACGTGCGATAGACGTCCTTGCCTTGACAGCCCGAGCGTCTAAAACGGACAATCAGGGTTGCGTAACCACCCCGCCGTGTAGTCGTGTAGCAGCGCCGGTACAACCGGATCAGGTGCCGGATCGTAGTAGCCATCGATATGCCTGAAGCGCCGGATATCCGTGCCTGGATCGAGGCTCACCGCCAGCGGCGGCAGAGCAACAAGGTGCTTCACGGGCACCCGTCCCCCGTCTTCTGGCTCGACCGGGACGTCCCGATTCCCGACGTGATGGCGAATCGGAGCGCGGCATCGGACGCGATGCGGAAGCGGATCAACCTCTACGTCGGCACGCCGTACTGCCTGCCGACGCAGCCGGATCGCTGCGGCTTCTGCCTCTTCCCGAGCGAGATTTACCGCAACCGGCAGCAGCTCGACATGTACCTCCGGTACCTGCGCCGCGAAGGCGAACTGTTCCGGCCGTACCTCGGGGGCGCGGAGCTCGCCAGCATCTACTTCGGCGGCGGGACGTCCAATCTTTACCGGGCCGATCAGTACGCCCCGTTGATGGGGATCGTCCGCGAGGTGTTCGATATCCCGCGCAACATCGAGGTGACGCTCGAGGGGATTCCGCAGACCTTCAGTCGCGAGAAGCTGGAGGCGATGCAGGCGGCCGGCATCAACCGGATCAGCATGGGCGTGCAGCAGCTCGACGACGAGCTGATCAAGGCGAGCGGACGCCGGCAGACGGCGGCGCAGGTATTCGAGACGATCGATGACTGCCGTGAACTGGGGTTGCCGATCAGCGTCGACATGATCTTCGGCTGGCCGAACCAGACGATCGACCACATGCTGAACGACCTGCGCGCGCTGATCGAGACCGGCATCACGCACATCACCAACTACGAACTGAACGTCGCCGGCCGGACCGACTTCTCGCGCAACCGGCGCAACGAGTTGCCGACGACCGAACAGAATCTCGAGATGTACCGGATCGGGCGAGACTACCTGGTGTCGGAAGGCTTCCGCCAGACCACACCGTATGACTTCGAGCGCGCCGGGCCGGTCCCGAGCACGTACCTCTACGAGGAGCTGTTCCGCCAGCCCTTCCGGATGGACGAGATCAACGGGAATGGGAACGGCATCGGTAACCGCGACCGCCTCGGCAACGGTAACGGGCACGGACTCGGCAACGGGCACGGTTCCGCGGCAAGAGACCGCCACGAGGAACTGGTCGGCTATGACGCCTGGGGCTGGGGCTTTGCCGGCATCTCGTTCTTCTTCGGCACGCCGGATTCACCTGGCTGGGCGTACTTGAACCACGTCCGGGTGGACGACTATTTCCGCGACCTCGATGCCGGGCGGTTTCCGGTGATGCGCGGCTTCAACTACACGCCGGAGGACCTGCACCTGCACCTGCTCTTCCAGGAGATGCAGGGACTCACGGTCGACGGTGGGCGCTTCCGGTCGCTGACCGGTCGCGACGTGGTGGCCGATCACCGCACGATCTGGAGCGTGCTGACCGACCTCGAGTGGGTGAAGGTCGAGGGTCAGCAGGTCCGGATCCTCGGGGACGGCGCGTTCTACCTGCCGCTGATCCAGAACCTGATGGCCCGCGACCGGCTGGAGGGGATGCGCAAGGAGCGCGTCGCCGGGCTGGCCGGGGCGTCCGCCATCTCCGCCGCTTAAACGCGGCGCCTCCCTCGGCGCGCCGGTCTGGTTGGCGTCAAGTACCTTCTGCCGCTCAGGCCCTTTGCTCAACCTCAAAGGAGGTCGAAGGTCACTCGACCGTTCCGCATCGTCGATCTGGAGCCGCTGAATACCGACGAATGCCGGCGTCTCTGGCACATGGTCAGTGGCGACGCCGGAAAGGGGCGCGAGATCGAGCCACTCCGGATCCTGACCGGTGGCAGTCCGCGCCTGCTGGTTATCGTCGCTGAGTTCGCGCGCCACCGGTCGCTGCGACAGCTCCTGGAAGATCTGGTGACGCTGATCGACAACCACACCGAGTACTTCCGCGGCCACCTGGATGTCCTCGCCAAGACCGAGCGCCGCGTCTATCTCGCGGCGATCGACCTCTGGCAACCGTCGAGCACCGGCGAGATCGCGGCGCGGGCCCGCATGGACGTTCGCTCTGTATCGGCGCTACTCGGGAGGCTGGTCGACCGGGGCGCCGTGCTCGTGGACGGGACGGGCAAGAAACGACGGTACGCGGCGGCGGAGCGACTCTACAGCATCTATTACAAGCTACGACGCGAACGCGGCGATGCCGCGATCGTCCACCACCTGATCCCATTCATGACGGCGTTTTACAGCGACGATGAACTGGCGACGCTGGCTGTGAGCGAGCCGGGGAGGGTGCGCTTGGAGAACAGCGCCGCGCCAGACCTTCAGCTTGAGGTTGCCCGGGCGCTGGTCAACAAGGGCTATCGACAAATCAAGATCGGCCGCGCGGAAGAAGCCCTGCGTACCAGCGATGAACTTGAACGTCGGTGCGGTGCGTTCACGGACGGCGCGCCCGTCGCATTCGAATTGTGGCAGGCAAAGTGGATGAGAGCGCACGCGCTACTCGTTCAAGAAGAACACCAGGCTGCCCTGAGTGTTTTCCGGTCGGTGTGCGCCAGGTTCGTCGTCGATGACGCACGGATGCTGCGTGAAACGCGGTTGCGTGTGCCCACCCTGATCGCCGCCGGGGCGGCGGCGCGTGACGTCGTCGAGATCCTGTCGGCGGACAGGAAGACAGCCGACGCATTGGCGCCGCTCGTCGTCGCCCTTCGCCAATTGGCTGGCGAGCCGGTTCGTGCATCGACGGAGGTGCTTGAAGTCGCCGCTGATGTCCGCAAGCGTATCGAGGCGGTCACGGCGGCGTGGCGATCGTCGCGTGGACTCGTCGCCCGCAACTAACCGACGGCGTCGGCGATGGCGAGGGTTCGCTGAGCCGCGGTGATGACGGGGCGCTCGATGAGCTTGCCGTCCACCAGCAGGACACCGCCGGACTGGCTTTCGTAGGCGGCCACGATGCGGCGCGCCCACGCCACTTCGTCGGTGCCCGGCGAGTAGGCCGCCTGGATGACGGCTACCTGCGTCGGGTGGATGGCGGCCTTGCCCGTGAAGCCGAGCCGGCGGGTGCGCCGGCTTTCGTCGGCCAGCGTGGCGAGCGCGGGCACATCCATGAACGGCGTGTCGAGCGCGGTGACGCCGGCAATCGCCGCGGCGGCGACGACACGCGAGCGGGCGTACAGGATTGCATCCCACTCGATCCGGCAGCCGACGTCCGCCGCGTAGTCGACGGCGCCGAAGAAGAGCACCGCAACGTCGGGCGTCGCGGCGCCAATCGTCTCCGCCGCCGCCACCCCCTGCGCGGTTTCGATCTGCGCGATGATCGGCAGGTTCGGCGCCGTCTGCGCGAGGGCGTCCGCCGCCACGCGGATCGCGTCGACGCCGCCACACTTCGGCACCATCAGCGCGTCGGGACGGATCCCCGCGTCGCGGATCGCGTCGAGGTCGCGCATTCCAAGCTCGGTCGTCGGATCGTTGATCCGCAGGCTCACTTCGGCCCGGACCGGCGCACGATCGGTGAAGAGCGCGATGGCCTGCTCGCGCGCCTCGTCCTTTGCCGCGAACGAGACGCCATCCTCCAGGTCGATGCAGACGGCATCGGCGCCGGTGGCGAGCGCCTTCGGATAGCGGTCGGGACGGACCGCGGGGACGAACAGCAGACTGCGGCGGACACGGAAGGGCGACGCCATCGTCGATCGTCTGCCTCAGGCGGAATGGTCGGCCGCCGTGTCCACGGCGACCGACGCGCCCACGCCGGCCCGCGTTGCCAGGTGGCAGGCGAGCGACCGGGTGGTCGGCGCCGTCTCCAGGGTGTGCAGCCAGGCGAGCGCCGCTTCGGCCGCCTCGGGCGGAACGGCGCGTTGCGCGCAGGCGCGGAACTTGTCATCGAGCTCCGCTGCCGATGCCGGCCGTTCCGGGTAGCCGCGGGCGCCCCGCACGGCGCGTTCGAACGTCCGGCCGTCCGACAGGCGCAGCGTGATCCGCGCCTCGGTGAGGGCCGGCGTGTCCTGGCCGAGCCGCTCGTCCGCCCGCATCGTCACCCGCGGCACGAGCCGCACGATATCGGGGGAATGCATCGCGGGCGGCTCGAACGTATCGATATCGACGCGTCCGAACGCGAGCGCCGCGGCGGCGCAGTAGTGGAGCGAGAACTTTCCTTCCAGGCCGGTGGAGGGCCGGGCGTGGATGAGCACCGTCGGCACTACGGGATCGACGTCGATCTCCACCGCCTCCACCGCGGCGGCATCGAATCCCACCTTGCGCCGGAGGTCGAGCAGCGTGTCGATGGTCGGGTGCGTCGCCGCGCACGACGGGTAGAGCTTGACCGTGATCCCGCCGTCGACGATCTCCCAGTCGCGGCCCAGGCGGTCGAGGCCGCCGGACAGGTCGCGCCCGGCGCTCTGCATCGCCACCAGAAAGCCCTGCGGGCCGTCGATGGCGCGCTCCGACGCGGTGAACCCCTCGCGCGCCAGGAGCGCCGCCAGCACGCCGTTGCGCGCGGCGAATCCCGCCTGCAACGGCTTGACCATGGTGCCGAAGTTCTCCTTGACGCCTGACGCCTCGGAGGCGGCAATCGCCAGGGCGCGGCCCGTAGCTTCGGCGTCCAGCCCGTAGACGCGTGCGGCGGCGGCGGCAGCTCCAATCGTCCCGATCGTCGCGGTGCAGTGCCACCCCTGCTTGTAGTGGGTCGGGTTCATCACGCGGCCGAGCACCGCCCCCACCTCGAAGCCGACGACGTAGGCGTCGAGCAGTGTCCGACCCGGCGCGTTCTCCGCCTCGGCCGCGGCGAGCCCGGCGGCGACCAGCGGCGTGCTCGGATGCCCCATCGTCACCCAGCACATGTCGTCGAAGTCCAGGGCGTGCGCCGCGGTGCCGTTGACGAGCGCGGCCCAGGCGGGACCGGCGGTATCGGTGCTCCCGAGGATGAACGACGGTCCGGCGCCGCCCCCATCAACCCGCGCCACCCGCTGCGCGATGCGGGCCGACGGCTCGACGGACCCGGCGAGGGCGACCCCCACCGTGTCCTGCACCGCGTTGCGCGCCGCGGTGCGCGCTGCGGGCGGCGGGTCGGCGGTGGCGGTAAACGCGGCGAAGCGGCTGATCGCGCTGCCGGCGGCAGTCGGCGTCGCGATGGGCGCGGCGGCGGCCGCGTCGGCGGGGGCGTCGGCGGAGGCAGCGGACGTGGCGGGTGCGGGCACTGGCATTGGGTGGCTCCTGATCAGTTGCCGTAGAAGCGGGCTATCCGGGTGAGGCGCTCGGCGATCTCGTCGCGCGGAATCCAGCGGCCGCGGACCATCACGCCGGCCGGATCGCGGACGTTCGCGATGTCGTCGGTCGGATTATTGTCCACCAGGATCAGGTCGGCGCGCCGGCCGACCTCGACGGTGCCGAATTCGTCCGTGGCCCCGAAGTACTCCGCCGGGCGGCGGGTGCCGATCTCCAGGACGTCATACGGCGTCATCCCGACATCGACGTAGAGCGCCATCTCGTGGTGCATCGCGAAGCCGGGGACGCTGAAGATCTGGGGCGAGTCGGTCCCGAGCGCGATATTGGCGCCGCCGAGATGGAGGGCGCGGAGGATCCGGCGGCGCAGGTCCGCGACCTGCCGGTTCGCGTCCACATCGCTCCCGCCCAGCCGCGTGTCGACCGCCTGGCGCCACCGATCGACCGTCTCGGGCGGCATGTAGCGCACCTCCGGCCGTTCCGGCAACACGTCCACCGATCCCCGGTGGTTGTAGAAGGCGGTCTCCCAGAGGACCATCGTCGGCACCACCCAGGCACCCGCATCCACCGTCGCCTGCACCAGCTCCGGGATGCGCGACTCGTCCACCTCATCCAGCAGGGCGGCTACCTCGCGAAGGCCGCGCGCATCGTCCGCCCGCATATCGTCGGCGACGAGCGCCTCGACGTAGTTGTCGAGATGGTCGACCGAAACCTGGCCGGACTCGAGAGCGTGCCGGAGGCCGACGAAGTCGGACACATGGCCGCCGAACGGGATCCCCACCTCGTTCGCGGCCGCGGCCATCGCGTCGAACGCCTCCAGGCTCATCCCCTCGTGCGTCTTGATCAGGTCGTAGCCATCCACCTTGTAGCCGCGCGCGAGGCGATCCGCTTCCTCCGGCGTCTCCACCCGCTGGCCGTTCATCGATACGCTGGCAAGATAGAGATTCGGCCCCAGCAGGAGGCCGCGCTCGATGGACTGGCGCAACCCGAACTGCGACGGGTCGCCCTGCATCCCCCGGATCGTGGTGACGCCGTTCGCGATGTAGAGGAAGAGGAGATTGCGGATATCTTCGTCGCTCTCGCGGGAACTCGGGAGGTGGCCGTGCATCTCGGTCAGACCCGGCATCAGGTACCGGCCCTCCCCCGCGACCACGTCCACCCCTTCGGCCGGCTCGAGACGGTCGGCGGCGTCGAGCGCCGCTATCCGTCCGTCGGCGATTACGACCGTCTGGTTCTCGAGCACCCGGTCGCGGTCCATCGGGAGGACGTTGACGCCGACGAACGCGAGATCCCCCTCGACGATGGTGGGCGGCTCGCCGCTGTCGCATCCCGCGAGCGTCACAACCGCCAACGCTAGGAGTCCGTGGTGAAACCCCGCGTAGCACCGAGAGCGGCGGGGCGCTCGCCTGACAAGGCGCGACGAGGGAGCATATTGGCCATATTCGACCGAGGAGCAACGCCGTTCAGGCGGGATGCACCGCCGCTCGAATGTAGCGGGGGTTCCACCACGGGCTCCTAGCGTCGCGACCATCTGTAGGCGCGCTTTCACTCCTTCACCTCCGGCCGCTCATTCGCGTACGCCGGCACGTGCCCCCGCCGGTAGACCATGAACGTCCGCTTGTAGGTGATGACCACGGTCCCGTCCTGCTTGAACCCGCGCGTCCGGACGGTGACGATCCCGACGTTCGGCCGCGACTTCGACTCGCGCGTCGCGAGCACCTCGCTCTCGGAGTAGATCGTGTCGCCGTGGAAGACGGGCGCCGGCAGCCGGACCTCGTCCCACCCGAGATTGGCCATCGTGTTGACCGACAGGTCCATCGTCGACTGCCCGGTGACAAGGGCCAGGGTGAAGGTGGAATCGACGAGGGCCTGGCCGAACTCGGTCTTCTCGGCGTAGGCGTAGTCGAAATGGATCTTGTTGACGTTCTGCGAGAGCAGCGTGAACCAGACGTTGTCCGATTCGAGCACCGTCCGGCCGAGCGGATGCTTGTAGACATCCCCTACCTCGAAGTCCTCGAAAACCCGTCCCGTCCAACCTTCCTTTATCGCCATGGCACCTTCCAGGAACTGGCGCTTCCGCGATGGAGTCGCGCACGCCGTAATTGGTGGGGATTGTAAATCAATAGCCCGCCGGCAGACTGTCCCCCGAGACTCCAAATCGTCGATTCGTCACGTGCTTGCGCTTCACGACTAGCTGTGACCCTTCAACACGGCATTCATCTCCACTGCGGCGGTCGGGTTAGGATGTGACCGTCGCTCTTGACAACGCGATCCGGCAACTGACTGTCCTGGAGCTTCTTGCGGCCAATCACGAATCCTGCCGCCGCAGCCTGCCGCAATTGCACGGACGTGCGTTTGGGCGGGAACGCCACGACGACCCGCTTGGCCGGATCGCGCGCCTGGACTGCTTGCACGGGTTTCGTCAGATCACTGTCTCCCGACACGACGATGGCGGTGTCGAATGCGTCGTCTTGAGCGTCACCCAGTAGTTCGACGGCGATGTTGACGTCAGTCATCTTCTCCTCGAAAGTCTCACACTTCACGCGACATCGCGGGCACTGCCGGGTCTTTGCGAGGTAGTGGCCGTAGTGAAGTAGCACAACCATCCAGGGTTTCCAGGGCGTCCAGATACGTACCCTGGCGCTTCCTTGTGCCTTCGTTTCCGGGGCGGGACGCGATGCGAGCGGTGAAGTAGTGCACTCTCACAAGGCGCTGGCCTGGTTTCAGCAGGTTTTCTGCCAAGCGGTGAACGTCAAGCCAATACAAACGCCGCCAACCCATGGACCGGAGGCCGTAGTAGAGGTTGAAGCCGTCGACGTACGCGATGATCCGTTGCATTTGAGCCGCTCGCCTCCAGTTGACTCGTGCAGTGTCATGAGCTACGCTGGTGCTACCCCGTCAGTGATAGCATCGCTGGCCCGACGCCCTGCAAGGGGCGTTTCTTTTTGTACCAGCCTCGGTGGCTACCCGTATCCACCGATTTCCGTCGACCAGTCCTCAAGGCCTTCGAACCGCTTCAGACAATGCCGGCGTCCCGCCAGGCGGCCGCGGTTTCCGGCGTGTAGCCCAGTTCCGCCAGGATCGCGTCGGTCTGCTCGCCGACGTCCGGAATGGCGTCCATCCGCGGCTCTACGCCGTCGATCGTCGCGGGGGGAATGGTCATCCGGATCGGCCCCGCGGACGACGACGTCTTGCGCCAGCGGTCGCGCGCTGCAAGCTGCGGATGGGCCGCGAACTGCGCCACCGAACGCATCCGCGCGTTCGCGATGCCGGCCCGTTCCAGCCGTTCGACGATTGCTTCCGCCGTCAGCGTGCCGAATACCTCGTGGATGGCCGCATCCAGCGCGTCGCGGTGCGTTACCCGCTTGGCGTTGGCGTCGAAGCGGGGGTCGATGGCGAGGGCCGGCTGCTCCAGCACCACCTCGCAGAAGCGGACCCATTCCCGCTCGTTCTGGAGCCCCAGAAACACCGTTTCGCCATCCGCGCCCGCGAACGGGCCGTACGGCGCGATGGCGGCATGCCGCGCACCGCTCCGGCGAGGCGGCGCGCCGCTACCGAGCGCGTAGTAGAGCGGGAAGCCCATCCACTCGCCCAGCGCCTCGAGCATCGAGACATCGACCGTCGCCCCTTCGCCACTCTGCGCCCGGCGGAACAGCGCGGTCAGGATGCCGGAGTAGGCGTACATGCCGGCCGCGATGTCGGCGACCGAGATGGCGGACTTGACCACCTCGTCCTCCGTCCCGGTAATCGACACGAGGCCCGCCTCCGCCTGCACCAGGAGGTCGTACGCCTTCTTGTCGCGGTACGGGCCGGTGTCGCCGTAGCCGGAGACATTGCAGACAATGAGACGGGGGTGGTCCGCACGGAGCGTCGCGGCATCGAGGCCGAGCCGTCCCGCCGCCCCCGGGGCCAGGTTCTGGACGAAGACATCGGCACGCGCGATCAGCCGATCCACCACCTCGCCCGCCTCGGGACGCTTCAGGTCGAGCGTGAGCGATTCCTTCGACCGGTTCAGCCAGACGAAGTGGCTCGACAACCCCTGGACCACCGCGTCGTAGCCACGGGCGAAGTCGCCCACGACGGGCCGTTCCACCTTGATGACGCGCGCGCCCAGGTCGGCGAGCTGGCGCGTGGCGAACGGAGCCGCGACCGCCTGTTCGAGGGCGACCACCGTCACCCCGTCGAGGGGACGCGCGGCCATCAGAACGAGCGCGGCAGGCCGAGCACGTGCTCGGCGAGGTAGGAGAGGATCAGATTGGTCGAGATCGGCGCCACCTGGTAGAGGCGGGTCTCGCGGAACTTCCGCTCGATATCGTAGTCCTCGGCGAATCCGAAGCCGCCGAATGTCTGCACGGCGACGTTGGCCGCCTCCCACGACGCATCGGCCGCGAGCAGTTTCGCCATGTTCGCCTCGGCGCCGCACGGCTGGCTCGCATCGAACAGCTCGGACGCGCGCTGCCGCATCAGGTCGGCCGCCTCGATGTTGACGTGCGCGCGGGCAATCGGGAACTGCACGCCCTGGTTCTTGCCGATCGGCCGGTTGAAGACGACCCGCTCGTTCGCATAGCCGACCGACCGCTCGATGAACCAGCGGCCGTCGCCGACGCATTCCGCCGCGATCAGGATCCGCTCGGCGTTCAACCCGTCGATCAGGTAGCGGAAGCCCCGTCCCTCCTCGCCGATGAGTTGGGTGGCCGGCACCTCGAGGTTATCGAAGAAGACCTCGGTCGTCGCGTGGTTCATCATCGTCCGGAGCGGATTGATGGTCACGCCGTTGCCCACCGCGGTGCGGAGGTCGACCAGGAAGACCGACAGCCCGTCGGTCTTCTTCTTGATCTGTTCAAGCGGCGTCGTGCGCGCGATCAGCAACATCAGGTCGGAGTACTCCGCGCGCGAGATCCAGACCTTCTGTCCGTTGACGATGTAGCGGTCGCCGTCGCGCACCGCCATCGTCTTGAGCTGCGTCGTGTCGGTCCCGGTCGTCGGCTCGGTCACGCCGAACGCCTGCAGCCGGAGCTCCCCGGAGGCGATCTTCGGCAGGTATTCGCGCTTCTGCGCCTCGGAGCCATGCCGCAGCAGCGTCCCCATGATGTACATCTGCGCATGGCATGCGGCGGCGTTGCCGCCCGAGTGGTTCACCTCTTCGAGAATGACCGACGCCTCCGCGATCCCGAGACCGGAGCCGCCATATTCCTCCGGGATCAGCGCGGCGAGGTATCCCGCCTCGGTCAGGGTCCGGACGAACGCCTCGGGGTAAGCCTCCTCCCGGTCAAGGTCGCGCCAGTAGGTGTCCGGAAAGCTCCGGCACAACTCCCCTACCGCGCTCCGTAAATCCTGGTGCAGTTCTACGTCCGCAACCGTCACAATTCCCTCCTAGATTCGAAGCGACACACCACCAACATTTTCTCTCCTGCGGGACCCGCCACGCAACCCGCTTCCAAGAATTCGCGCGCTAATTCGATAAATGGCCCTCTGCTATACTGTATCCACCGATGCTCAGACGCATTCACGTCGACAATTACAAGTGTCTGACGAACTTTGATCTTCGTCTTAACGAGTTGACGTTGCTGCTTGGCGGCAACGGCTGCGGCAAGTCGGCTGTGTTCGAAGTTATCTACATGTTGCGTGAATTCCTCCGCGGCGACAGTCGTGTCGACCGTCTGTTCGCGCCGACCAGCCTCACGACTTGGTCCACGAACATCGAACAGCACTTCGAGCTGGAGTTCTCGGACAACGAGGGCAACCTGACATATGAGCTCGTTATCGAACATCACGCGGAAAAGAAGATCGGCCGCGTTAAGGCAGAACGCTTGATGTCCGAG
Source organism: Vicinamibacterales bacterium (assembly GCA_965246995.1). Taxonomy (GTDB): domain Bacteria; phylum Acidobacteriota; class Vicinamibacteria; order Vicinamibacterales; family UBA8438; genus VXRJ01. The sequence goes on along the minus strand of OZ252008.1, from coordinate 4,018,286 downwards.
AGCGGGCCTCTCTTTTCCTTCGATCTCGGAAAGGTACAACTCTATCGCGATGATCACAGCAAGGGGCCGACGTATAGTTATGACTGGATGCAATCCGGCCTCGCTTTAGTTGGTGAGGGCTCCGATAACAGGAAGCTCTGTCGGTTCCGCGACACAATGCGCCAGTTCCAATTGTTGCGCTTGTGCCCTGGCCTTGTCTCTGGCGTTTCTGGTGGTGAAACCGATGTTCTTGCTCCCACTGGAGAGAACTTCGCATCCTGGTATCGTGGCCGGTTGCAGGAAAACCCTGACCTGGTGCAGAAGGCCATCACAAGACTAAGGGAAGTCCTTCCCGGTTTTTCCGGACTGCATCTGTCGCAACGCAGCGGGGACCATCGGGAACTTCTCGCCCAGTTCGCACCGACAGACAAGACCACCGCATTGCGGTCCTACCGTTTCGATCGGTTGTCTGATGGTCAGCGTGCGCTGGTTATTCTGTATATGTTGACCTTCACAACCGATAGTGATGGCGTCCACCGTACTCTTTTCTTGGATGAACCGGACAACTACCTTATGCTCCCGGAGTTGCAACCATGGCTCGTCGCCCTGGAGGATGGCTGCGGTGCAGAGTTGCCCCAGACCGTCATTATTTCCCATCATCCGGAAGCCATTAATTTCCTGTCCGACAAAGCCATTTGGCTTGCACGTGAACCTGAGCGGCATACCCGTATTGTAGACATCGCCAATGACACGGGGCTTCCCCTCTCAGAACTACACGCGCGAGGTTGGGCGCCATGAGACGCGCGCAAGTCGTTCTCCTGTGCGAAGACAAACAACAGGAGATTCTCATCAGAAGGGTGATTCACAAATTGCGTCCCGACGATGTCATTCGCACCGTCCCGATGCCGTGCGGCAGAGGGTCGGGTGAACAGTTCGTGCGCGAGCGTTTTCCGGCCGAATTGCGTGCACAACGAATGAGGGCCGCCTCATCCATCCTTGTCGTTGTCACCGACAGTGACAGAGTTGGAATCAACCAACGCCGTCGACAGTTCGACGAAGCATGCCAGTCCGTTGAGGTTCCGACGAGAGGGACGGCCGACCGGGTTGTTGTCGCGATTCCAGCACGCAACATCGAGACTTGGTTGTCCTATCTCGCGGGTGACGAAGTAAACGAGACCGATACGTACCCTAGATTGCCAAGGCCAGGTGATTGTTGGCAGCAGGTTCACGCCCTGGAGCAAATGTGCCGCCGTTCCGTGTTGCGGGAGCCCGCTCCCCAGGCGCTGGAGGAAGCGTGCACCGAATATCAATCTGCTTTTCAGGCCCGGTGATCAGCCGCACCTGCGTTGCCGACAAAGGCTGGGAGCTTCTCTAGTCGGAGGGCGGCGGCCCCCGGACCGCATGCTAAGATGCCGCCGTTCCCGCCCCGATGGATGCCGCAGCGGTCCGGCCGTTCCTCAAGTGGGCCGGTGGCAAGCGCCAATTGCTGCCGGTGCTGCGTCGGTACTATCCCGACCGGTTCCGCGGTTATCACGAGCCGTTCCTCGGGAGCGGCGCGGTCTTCTTCGATCTTGTGAACGCGGGCCGGCTGCCGGCGGAGGGCGTGCGCCTGACCGACGTCAATGCCGACCTGATCGGCTGTTGCCTGCGGCTGCGCGACCAAGTGGACGCGGTGGTCGCGGCGTTGCGCCACCTGGAGACGGAACGCCGGCAGGATCCGGAAGCGCACTACTACCGGGTGCGTGACGGGGAGTTCAACCCGGCCCGCGCGGCGATCCGGGACGGCGCCCCACCCGGATCCGACCGCTACACGCCGGAGCTGGCGGCGATGCTGATCTACCTGAACCGGACCGGTTACAACGGCCTGTTCCGTCTGAACGCGCGGGGTGGGTTCAATGTGCCGCGCGGCCGCTACCGCAACCCCCGCATCTGCGACGAGGACAACTTGCGCGCGGTCGCGGCGGCGTTCGACCGGGTGGACGCCACCATCGACTACGCGCCGTTCGATGCGCTGCTGCAACACGCGCGCGCGGAAGACTTTGTTTACCTCGATCCCCCGTACGCGCCACTCAGCCGGACGGCGCACTTCACGTCGTACACGGCCGGCGGTTTCTCGAGCGCGGATCAGCGCCGCCTGCAGCAGGTGGTGATCGAACTGGCCGAGCGGGGCTGCTTCGTGCTGCTGAGCAACTCGACGGCGGCGGAGGTGGCGCACCTGTACGACGGCAATCGCGACGCGGCGCGCGCCAGGATCCAGGCCCACCAGGTGCCAGCGCGCCGCGCGATCAACTCGAATAGCCAGGGGCGCAGCGGCGTAATGGAATACGTCATCACGAACATCGCGGCCTGACATACCAGCCCGACAACGATGGCGATCACGCTCGGATCCGAACGGTTGCTTCAGGATGGCGCGCTCGACGGCGCGCGCGTCGGCGTGGTGTCGAATCCGGCGTCGGTCGATCACCGGTTCCGTCACGTTACCGACCGCATCGCGGCGCAACCGGGCGTCACGCTGGCGGCGCTGTTCGGACCGCAGCACGGCTTTCATGCCGACGTCCAGGACAACATGGTGGAGACGGGCCACGCGCGACACCCGCGCCTCGGCGTCCCGGTCCATTCGCTCTACAGCGACACACGCGAGCCGACGCCCGCGATGCTGGAAGGCATCGACCTGCTGGTGATCGACCTCCAGGATGTCGGGACGCGGGTCTACACCTATATCTGGACGATGGCGAACTGTTTGCGCGCGGCCGCACGCAACGGCGTCCGCGTGATCGTCTGCGACCGGCCGAACCCGATCGGCGGCGAAGCGGTCGAAGGTCCGGTGCTCGACCCGGCGTTCGCCTCGTTCGTCGGCCAACTGCCGATCCCGCTTCGCCACGGGATGACGGCCGGCGAGCTGGCGCGGTTGTTCAACACGGAGTTCGGCATCGGCGCCGATCTGCACGTGACGAAGATGGAAGGCTGGTCGCGCGCGATGTACCACGACGACAGCGGCGCGCCGTGGGTGATTCCGTCGCCGAACCTGCCGACGCTAGACAGCGCCATCGTCTACCCCGGCATGGTGCTCCTCGAAGGCACGTGGCTTTCCGAAGGCCGCGGCACCACGCGGCCGTTCGAGCTGGCCGGCGCGCCCGGGATCGATCCCGAGGCGCTCGCCAGCCGGCTGAACCCGCTCGGCCTGCCCGGCGTCCACGTCCGTCCCGCCACGTTCGAGCCGACGTTCCAGAAGCACGCCGGCGACGCCTGCGGCGGCTGCCAGCTCCACGTCACCGACCGGCGCGCGTTCCGGCCGGTGGCGACCGCCGTCGCCCTGATTGCCGCATGCCGCGACGCGCTGGGCGCGGCGTTCCGGTGGCGCGAACCGCCCTACGAGTACGAGACGGAGAAGATGCCGATCGATATCCTGGCCGGCTCCGACGCGCTCCGGCGCGACATTGAGGAAGGACGATCGCTGGACGACATGGCGGCCGGTTGGGACGAGGCCGTCACGTCGTTCGCTCCCCTTCGCGCGCGTTATCTGCTGTACTAAGCGAACCGCGAGGAACGCCCGCACGATGCAGGAGCACAGATGAACGCAGACGAACGGCACGCCCTGGTGGCGCGGTACAAGGCCGGGTATCAGATCCGGCGGGCCCGCGCCGCGTCCAACGGGTGAACGGACCCGCAATCATCCCCGACTCTCCACTGCGATGGCGTCAACGAACGGACTGAGCCTCGACCTGACGACGCGCATTATCGCCGCGCCGACACAGGTCATTTCGGCCTTCTTCGACGGCAACGCGCTCGCCGCCTGGTGGGATGTGACCCGGTCGGTGACGACGCCGCGGCCCTTCGGGATCTATGCGGTCGAGTGGCAGTCGACGCCGTTCCAGGACGCCGTGCTCGGCCCGCTGGGGGGCGTCTTCTACGGCACCGTGATGGAATTCCGGCACGGGCGCGAGTTCTTCCTCGGCGACGCGTACTGGCTGCCGCCCGAGAGCGATCCGATAGGGCCGATGGCGCTCGAGGTGACCTGCCGGGTCGACGGACCGGCGACGCGCCTGCGGGTGCGGCAGTACGCCATCGGCGAGGGCAAGCGGTGGCAGCGCTACGGCACGGTAGTCCATAGCGGCTGGGACTCGTCGCTCGAGGCGCTGAAGCAGTACCTGGAGGATGGCGCGGAGCCGAACCTTCCCCCGCGTGGCATCCCACCGGGGACGCGGTACTGACGCCGCACGTACAGCATGGCGGCCAGACGGATCGTCATCGTCGGCGGCGGCGTGATGGGGTCGTCGATCGCATGGCACCTGCGGACCGGCGGCGCGGAAGTCGACGTTACGGTCGTTGAACGCGACCCCACCTACCGCCGCGCGTCGTCGTTCCTCGCCATGGGCGGCGTGCGGCAGCAATTCAGCTCCGCCGCCAATATCCGCCTCGCGCAGCACAGCGTCCGCTTCTACCGGCAGTTCGACGAGACGATGGGCGCGCCCGGCGCCCGGCCGCGCGCCTGGTTCCGGCAGCGCGGCTATCTCTTCCTGGTGAACGACGCGATGGTCGACCGCTTCGAGCGCCGCTACGCGACGCAGCGGTCACTCGGCGCGAACGTCGAGCGGCTCAGCGTCGAGGCGATCCGCGCACGCGTCCCGGACCTGCGGCTCGATGACATCCGCTTCGGCCTGTTCGGTCCGGACGATGGCTATGCCAACCCGCGCGAGGTGCTGGCCGGCTTCCGGCGCGGGGCGGAGGCAGCCGGCGCCACGTTCGTCACGGGTGCGGTGACCGGCGTGACGGTCAGCGGCGGGCAGGTCCGGGGTGTCACGCTGGACGGCGGGACGACCATTGCGGCCGATGCGCTCGTGAACGCGGCCGGGCCGTTCGCGGCGCGCCTCGGGGCGCTGGCCGGCGTCGACCTGCCGGTCACACCGGTCCGCCAGCAACTCTTCCGCTGCGCCCTTCCTCACCGCTGGCCGCACCGTTTTCCGGTCGTGATCGATCCCACCGGGGTCCACTGGCGGCATGACGATCCCGCGGCACCAGACGGTCCGGACCGGATCGTGGTCGCGAAGACCAAGCTGGACGAGCCGGCGGGCGAGAACTTCGACTGCGACCTGTCGCGCTGGGAGACCGACTTCCGTCCCCCGCTCGTCAGGCGCCTGCCCGCGTTCGCGACGCTGGAACTGGTCGAGGGCTGGGCCGGGCTCTACGAGATGACGCCCGATCACAATCCGCTGATCGGCGCGCACCCGGATGTGGGAGGGTTCTACGTCGCGAACGGCTTCAGCGGCCACGGCCTGATGATGTCGCCCGCGGTCGGCGCCGCGATGGCGGATCTGCTGACCACCGGCGCGTCGGAGCGCCTCGACATCACGCCGTTCGACCCGCAGCGGTTCGCCCAGGGCGGAATGTTCCACGACGAAGCGATGATCTGACCATGGCGTTCCCGACGATTGCCGCGATCGGCACGGAGTTGCGCGCCGGCCGGATCACCTCCGTCACGTTGGTGGAAGAGTGCCTCGCCGCCATCGCCGCGCGGAACCGCGAGCTGAACGCGTTCATTCGGGTGGACGACACGGCGGCGCGAGCGGCGGCGCGGGGCGCCGACGACGGGTTGGCGGATGGCGAGGACCGCGGCCCGCTACAGGGCATTCCGATCGCGCTGAAGGATCTGATCGACCAGCAGGACGTCCCCACCACGGCTGCCGCCCGACCGCTGCTCGCCAACGTGGCCCACGGCGACGCGCCGCTCGTGACGCGCCTGCGCGACGCCGACGCGGTGATCCTCGGCAAGTGCAACCTGCACGAACTGGCGTTCGGCACGACTGGCGAGGAATCCGCGTTCGGTGCGGCTCGCAATCCCTATGCGCCGGACCGCAGCGCCGGCGGATCGAGCAGCGGCTCCGCCATCTCCGTCGCGACCGGGATGGCGGTCGCGTCGATCGGAACCGACACCGGCGGTTCAATCCGGATCCCGGCGTCCGCGTGCGGCGTCGTCGGCCTGAAGCCCTCCCATGGCGAGGTGAGCCTGGAGGGCATCGTGCCGCTCGCGCCGTCGCTCGACCACGCCGGCCCGATCGCGCGCACGGTCGAGGACGCGGCAACGGTCTTCCGGGTCATCCGGGACGCGGGCTGGGGGGACGACCTCCCGGAGGCGCCCGCGCAGCCGCGCCTGGGAATTCCGCGCCGCTACTTCTTCGACCTGATCGATCCGGCGGTGCGGGCGGCGTTCGACGGGGCGGCTGCCCGTCTGGAGACAGCGGGGAACGCCATCATCGAGGAGACCGACATCGCGCACGCGGAAGAGACGCCGGAGGTGTACGCGCATACCCAGCGCGCGGAAGCATTCCGATGCCACGCCGGACTGCTCGAACGGCACGCGGCCGAACTCTCGCCCGGTGTGCGCGACCGGCTCGCGTCCGGCCACGACGTTACGAGCGACGACTACGCGCGCGCTCAGGCACGGCGCCCGGTGCTGGCCGCGGCGGTGGACGCCGCGCTGGAAGGCCGCGATGCGCTGCTGCTGCCGACGCTGCCGATCATCCCGCCGCGCCTCGGTGAGGAAACGGTGAACCTGGACGGCCGGGACGTCCCGCTCCGCCCGTTGACGCTCCGCCTGACGCAACTCTTCAACGTGACCGGGCATCCGGCCATCTCAATCCCGTGCGGCGAAGCAGGGAGTCTGCCGGCCGGTGCGCAACTGATCGGCCGCCGCGGGGAGACGGACCGGCTGCTAGCCGTCGCCGCGGCGTGTGAACCGGCGATTCGGGGGTAAAGCAGCCGCGGTCGACATCGCTGCCACTCTACAAACGGTCCGCCGGTCTCCAGACCGGCTGTTCCACTCTACAAACGGTCCGCCGGTCTCCAGACCGGCTGTTCCACTATCCCTTCGCCAGTTCGCTATAACTGCCGCCGGCGGTCGGCTCCGTGTCGACGGGAAGGCCGGCTTCGGCCCAGCCCTCGTTCAGCACCTGGCCGGTGTAGCGGTCGCGCGCGCCGCCGTAGCCACCCATGACGTTGCACACGTCGCTGTAGCCGGCGCTCGCCAGGATCTGCGCCGCCTGCGACGAGCGGCCACCCATCTGGCATCCGATGAGCAGCTGGGCATCCTTCAGATAATTCGCCTGCATCACCTCGAGGAACTGCAGGTTCGGCAGCATCTGGCCAGTCGCCGGGTCGCGGTGCAGCAGGGGCACGTTGTGCGAGCCGGCGGGATGGCCCGCGTTGTATTCCGGAATCGACCGCACATCGACGTACGTGTAGTCGTCATTCGCCCGCAGCGCCTGCGCCTGTCTTACGTCCACTTGTGTCACGCTCATGCTCGGAATAGTAGCATCCACACTCGTGATTGCGCCGTTGTTTCACCGATGGGAGCACAGGCTCGTGGCACGCACCACGGATCGGGTGGTGCGGCCGTTCGAGTGGGGTCTCGACTGGGTGTTCGACGCCCCGCGCCACACCGAGCCGGGCGGCGCCCTCCGCGACTGGGCGGCCGAGCAGACCGCTGCCAGCGAACGGTTCTTTGCCGCGCCGCCAGCCGGCGACTTCACGTTCGACGGGTTCAATCTTTCCTTCCAGAGCGCGTTTGCAACGCCGCACCCGAAGAACAACATGGTGCGCGCGCGCTACTTCCCTGCGGCGACGCCGCGCAACGGCGGCGGCCCGAAGCGGGCTGTCGTGATCCTGCCGCAGTGGAACGCCGGATTCGACGCGCATGTCGCGCTGGCGCGGATCATCGCGCGGGTCGGGATCAGCGCGGTTCGGCTCAGCCTCCCGTACCACGACCACCGGATGCCGCCGGAGCTGCACCGGGCTGACTACATCGTGAGTGCGAACGTGGGGCGGACGGTGCAGGTCTGCCGGCAGGCAGTGCTCGATGCGCGCCGCACCGTCGACTGGCTCGTGGAGCAGGGCTACGAACGGATCGGCATTCTCGGAACCAGCCTTGGCTCGTGCCTCTCGATGCTGACGGCGGCGCACGACAGCCGCATCCGGGCGGCGGCACTGAATCACATCTCGCCCTGGTTCGCCGACGTGGTCTGGGAAGGGCTCTCGACCGCGCACGTGCGGGAAGGGCTCGAGGGCGAGATCGACCTACCGCTGCTGCGCGACTGCTGGCTGCCGATCAGTCCGGCGCCGTACGTCCATCGGATGCGGGGGACACGGACCCTGCTGGTATACGCGCGCTACGACCTGTCGTTCCCGGTCGGGCTGTCGCGGCGGCTAGTGAATCAGTTCCGCACCGAGGGCGTCGACCCCGAGGTGTGCGTCCTCCCGTGCGGGCACTACAGCACGGGGATCGCGCCGTTCGCCTGGATGGACGGGTGGACGCTGGTGCAGTTTCTCCGGCGAGCGCTGTAAAGGAATATTAGGCGACCGGCTCCGCGGGTTCGCCCAGGCCGAGGACGCCGAGCGACGAGCGGACTTCCGGCGGTCCCACCACGACCACCGCGAGCGCATCCGGGTCGAGATGCCGCCGCGCGGCCGCGGTCGCGGCAGCCGCATCGACCGCCTCGACGCGCGGAACGAACTTCGCGTATTCGTCATCCGGCAGGTCGTACACGGCGAGGCGGAGAGCCGCCCGCGCCACCTGCCCCGAGGTTTCGAAAGCGCGCGGAAACCCGAGCGTCAGCGCTGGCTTCGCGACCGACAGTTCCTCGTCGGTGACCGGACGGATGTCCCGGATCGCGCGCAACTCGTCGATCGTCTCGCGGATGGCGTCGGCGGTGACCGCCGCATCCACCGCCGTATCGACGTCGAATGGTCCGCGGCCCCGGCGCGCGTCGAACGTCGACCGGACACCGTAGGTGTAACCCTTCGCCTCGCGCAGGTTCAGGTTCAGACGGCTGGTGAACTGCCCGCCCAGCACCATGTCCATGACGCGAACGGCGTGGAAGTCGTCCGCCGACCGCGCGATGCCGAGGTGACCGACCCGGATCTCCGATTGGACGGCTCCCTCGCGCGGGACGAATGTCAGGCGGGCCGATGGCGGGGCCGGATCCGCCGGCGGATCGGAAATGTCGACGGACGACCGGGGCATGATCGCGCCACCGTCGACCACTCGGCCGGCGGCCACTCGGCCGCCAGCCGCCCGGGTCGCCGCCGTCAGCGCCTCGTCGCGCCCCGTGATGACCAGCGTCGCCCGATCAAGCCGGTAGTGAGCGGCGTGGAACCCCCGGACATCGTCGGCGCCCAGCGGCGCCAGGGTCTCGGCCTCACCTAGTCCCGAGTGGCCATAGGGATGCGCCCCGTACAGCACCCGCCGCCACGTCCGCTCGGCCACCGCACCCGCGACGTGGCGCAGTTGGGCGATCCGGTTGAGACGCAACGCGCGGACGCGATCGACGTCCACCGGGTCGAACCGGGGTTCGGTCGCCATTTCCAGCATCAGCTCCACCGCCTCCCGCGCGTGGCGCGCCAGGGCCGAGACCAGCAGCACCGTAGCGTCGCTCGACACGTTGACGACGAAACGCGCGCCGAGCCGGCCGAGCGCCTCGTGCAGTTCGATGCCGTCCCGGGTCCGCGTCCCGTCGTCGAGGAGGTCGCCGGTGAATCCGGCGAGGCCCGCCCCGCCGGACGGATCGGTCGCGGAACCGGCCGGGATGAGCAAGGCGAGCGTCACCAGCTCGGTGTAGCGGTGCGGCAGTGTCCAGATCCGGAGACCGTCGACGCCAAGCGTGCGCGTGATGGCGGGAAACGAGGCGGGAGCACTGCCGGTGACCGGCGGCAACAGGCTGCGATCGACGGTTGTCACGACGCCTCCACCGGCGCCGCACCGGCGAGAGCCCGATCCGTCGCGCCCACGGGAACGACGCTCAGCGCAATCCGCGCCGCCGGATCGAGCCGGCGGCGGACGGCGTCGGCTATGCCCTCGCGTGTCGCGCGGGCATAGCGGGCCAGGTCGTCGGCGCAGTAGTCGGATCGTCCCGCCATGACGTTGTACGTGTTGAGCAGGTCGGAGCGCCCGCCGAAGCCGCCGATCGATTCGCAACGGGCGGCGAAGTCCGCCTCGAGCTGGCTCCGGGCTCGCCGCAGTTCATCGTCGGTCGGGCCATCCGCGGCCAGGTGTTCCAGTTCGTCGGTGATCACCCGTTCGAGCTCGTCCAGCGTCTGCCCCGGCGCCGCGGTGGCGGTCATGCTGAACATGCCGCAGAGTTCCTGCGAGTACTGATGCGCCGATACATCGGTCGCCAACTGGCGGTCATGCAACAGCGCGCGGTACAGCCGCGACGACTTGCCGCCGGAGAGGATCTCGGACGCCAGGTCCAGCTCGGCGTCGTCGTCCGCGTAGAGCGCGGGTGAGGTCCAGGTGAGATACAGGCGCGGCAGCTCGACCCGATCCTCCAGCCGGAGCGAAGCCGCGCGGTCGCGCGGATCGACCGCCGGCGGGACGACCGGCGCCGGCGCGTCACCCGCCGGGATCTCGCCGAAGTAGGCCCGCACCAGGTCGACCGCCTCGTCGACCTCGATATCGCCCGCGACCACCAGCGACGCGTTCGCCGGATGGTAGTAGGTGGCGAAGAACGCGCGGACATGGTCCAGGGCGGCGGCGTGGAGATCCTCGACCGAGCCGATCACCGGCCAGTTATAGGGATGGTCGGGCGGATAGTGCGCCTCGTCGAGCACGATCGACACCAGGCCGTACGGCTGGTTCTCGTAGCGCTGGCGCCGTTCGTTCAGCACGACATTGCGCTGGTTGTCGAGCTTCTCCTGGGTCAGCGCCGGCAGGAGGTGCCCCATCCGGTCCGACTCCATCCAGAGCGCCCGTTCCAGCGCGCCGCGCGGCACCACCTCCCAGTAGTTGGTCCGGTCGGTGCTGGTCGACCCGTTCAGCGCCGCCCCCGCCTCCTGCAGCGGCCGGAAGTAGCCGTCCGGGTGGTGGGCGGAGCCTTCGAACATCAGGTGCTCGAAGAGGTGCGCGAATCCGGTTCGGCCCGGCCGTTCGTTCTTCGAGCCGACGTGGTACCAGAGGTTGACGGCGACAATCGGGCAGTGATGGTCCTCGTGGACGATCAGATCGAGTCCGTTGTCGAGCGTCACCTTGACATGCGGGATCTCCGCCGCGTTGCTGTCGGTCACGGGCTATTCTCCCACCACCTGCACCACCACCTGCCGGTCCCGCGGGCGCGTATCGAATTCCGCCAGGACGATCTGCTGCCACGTGCCGAGACGCACCTGACCGTTGGTGAACGGCAGCGTGAGCGACGGTCCGATCATCGCCGCCCGAACGTGGCTCGACCCGTTGTCGTCGCCCCACCGTTCATGGTGCGCGTAAGCACCGGCACGCGGCGCGATCTGCTCGAGCAGGCGGTCGAAGTCGGCGACCGCGCCCGGTTCGAACTCGATCGTGGTTACGGCGGCGGTCGAGCCGATGACGCAGACGGTCACGATGCCGTCCGACAGGCCGGACGCGGCCACGGCCGACGCCACCACCTCCGAGAGGTCGCGCATCTCGCCCTGCCCTGAGGTCCGCAGATCGTGCGTGATGGTCTGAACCATGGCTGCCGTGGAAACGGGCCATTGTAACGGCCGTCCCATAGCGGTTTACAATTCGGGTGTGCGGAGACGGCACGGGACCGTGCGATTTTGGCCGACCCGAAGACCGGCCACCGTAGTGGCGCTGCTCACACTGGCGACCGTAGCCAGCCTCGGCCGGGGCGTCGCGGCGCAGGAGGGCACGCTCGCCTTCGATCCACCCGATGAGTGGATCGCGGAGGCCGTCTCCTCGCCGATGCGCCTCGCGCAGTTCACGCTGCCGAGAGCAGAGGGGGATGTCGAGGATGGCGAGCTGACCATCTTCTACTTCGGTGGAGGCGGGGGCGACGTCGAAGCCAACCTGGAGCGGTGGACGAACCAGATGCTGCAAGCAGACGGCAGTCCGTCCGCGGACGTGGCAACCACCACCAACTTCATGGTGGGCACGCTCGCCGTCACGCAGCTCGACGTGTCCGGGATCTACGCGGCCGAGGTCCGCCCCGGCTCCCGCATGCGTTACCACAAGCCGGGCTACCGGCTGAAGGCGGCGGTCGTGGAAACGCCGGCCGGTCCGTACTTCTTCAAGCTGACCGGACCCGAGCAGACCGTGCGGACGTGGGAAGACCGTTTCAGCACGCTGCTGGAAACGCTCCGGATCGAATAGCGCGCGGGATTCAACGCCCTACCGGTGTGAAGCGCTGAATGCGCCGCCCTTCCTGTTCCGCCACGTAGACGTTCCCGTTCGAGTCGACGCCGATGCCGTGCGGCAGCGTGAACTGGCCCGGATAGCGGCCGGGACCGCCGCCGAAACTGGTCACCACCTCTCCCCGCTGGCGGTCGACGACGTCCACCCGCACGCGGTTCTGGTTCAGGACGAAGATCCAGCGCTGTTCCGGGTCGGGCGAGAAGTCGAGAACGACCGCGGTGCCGCGCGTTCCGCTCCGATCGGCCGTGCGCGGCGTCACCGGTGTGAACGGCAAGTCGATGTTCCGCTGGAACACGCCCCGGCTATCGAAGACCTGGATGCGGTCCGCCTGCCGGTCGCAGACGTATACGAGACCGTCGTTCGACACCCGCAGGCAGTGCGGCAGCGGCGTAATCGTCTCGCCCGGCGCGCGGTGAAGCGGCCATTGCCGGAGGAACGTCCCGTCGCGGTCGAGGACCGCGATGCGGAAGTTGCCGCCGGTCAGTTCGCCGTCCGCCACATAGATCTCGCCGGTTTCCGGATCGATGTCGACGCTCGCGGGGAGGAAGAACTGCGCCCGGTCGGAGTTGAGCGGACGCCCCTCGCGCGTCCCGTCGGACGAGTCGTACTTGCCCGCCTCGCCGATCTGCTGGAGCAACTCGCCGGCGGCCGAGTACTGCTGCAGGACGCCGGTGCCGGCCGCGACAATCCAGACGTGGCCGTCCCGGTCGACATGGCAGTCGTGCAACCGGTCCCCGATCCGCTCCGGGTCGCCCCACGATCCGACCACCTTGCCGGCGGGGTCGAACTCGATGACGAGCGGCGCCGGGCGCGCGCCGTCCAGGTCGGCGGCGACGATGTTCTGCCGGTTCAGCACCCAGACATGATCGCGGCTGTCGACACACATGCCGCCCAGGCCGCCGGTGATCCACTGGTCCCCCAGCGGCAGTTGCGGCCAGTCGCGATCGAGTTCGTAGCGAGGCGCGTCCTGGGCCGCGGCGGCCGCCGTAACGGTCGCTACTGCGGCCGCAGTAGCGAGCAGGCAGACAAGCAAGGAAACGGCCGCAACGCGGGTCGAAATGGATGGCATCCCCATGCGAGTGATGCTATCCCAGTCCGGCCGCGCACGATCTGCAGATCCCCCCCGCCTCGCCACACCCCCGGGCGAGGCGGGGTTTCACCGCAGACCGCTACGCGTCCGGAGCGGGGGCGGCAGGCGGCGCCGGGGACTCCGGCGGTTGCGGCGGCGCCACGGGCGGGGGTGACCCCGACTCCGGCGTTGCCGCCGGCGGCGGCGCCTGCGGCTTCCGCGACACCGGCGCATTCAGACCGTTCAGGATCAGGGCGCCCAGACCGGCCGTCCAGGCCGCATACTCGACCAGCACGCCGGTCAGGAGGAACATCAGGCCGAACGCCCGAAACAGTCCGCCCGCGACCTCCAGCGTCTGACCCAGGATCGTCGGCACCACCAGCAGCACGACGCCGGCCCACACCGCGGTGTAGGTGGCAGGTCCCATCGATCCCATCCTGTTGCGCGCCCGGTGGCCGATCCCCAGGGCGACGCCGGTGAAGCCGACAAGCCACACGAAGGCCAGCGCCAGCAGCACGAACGGCGTGAACAGCAACAGCGGGATCCCGATGAGGGAAATCGCCAGCAGCACGACCGTCAGGATGGCCACCGGGACGAAGAGCATCTGCGCCAGGAAACCGACCAGGCCCGACTTGAGCGGCTCCGCCAGCGCGCGGTCGGCCACCCGCTGGACCATCCCGCGCGTCAGGAGAAAGACGATGGACGCCAGCAGCGCGATGAAGACCACCCGCACCAGCGTCCCCGCCAGATCCCACGTCCGCGCCATCCACGTCCGGCTCGACTCGAATGGCCAGATATCGGGCCTCAGTGAGGCCAGACTGAAGTCGAAGCCGCCCAGGTCGGTGAAGGTCACGCCACCCTGCACCGTGGAACCTGGCGCTCTCCGCAGTTCGCCCCCGACCATCGTAACGTTACCGCCGACGACGGCCTGCGGCCCGAGGCGCGCCGTGCCGCCGATCACAACGACATCTCCCCGCACTTCACCTCGGAGGACGAGGCTCCCGCCGATCGCAACGACATCGCGGATCACCTCGCCGTTGATCGTGATCGGTGCGCCGAACACCACGACGTCACCGTCGATCCGCCCGCTGCGGTCGACCGTCACCGGGCTGCCGAAGCGGACGATGTCCTGCCGCCCGGAGGTCTGGCGCTCGTCCCGGTCCGGCTGCCAGGCATTGGCGGCGGCGGGCCCGGTGAGGGCAGCGGCCGTCACGAAGAACATCGCGAGCACCGGCGTGTGTCGATTGGCGACCATCATTTCTGCTCCTCGGCCTCATCCGGACCGCTGTCCCCATCATCCATCTCGTCACCCCGCCGTTCGGACGAGAGCATCCGGTCGAGGCCATAGAGCGCGGCGAGACCAAACAGTTCGAATGCGACGATCACGCCTACCACGTTGGGCGACGTCATTGCCGATCCGATGGTCCTGATGGCTGACACACCCACCTCCCAGAAGCCCATTCCCTCCTCGAACGCCTGGACCAGCCCAGCGAACCCGGAGGCGGCAGCGGTTACGAAGGCCACGAACTGCGAGAGCAGGTACGGCGCCAGCGCGACACCACCCGCCACCAACAGAACGAGCGCAATGACGCCGAACAGCGCCAGTCGTGCCACTCGTCGCAGCCGCACCCGCGTCCTCCTACGCGGGTGTTCGTTCCCGCCCACTGTCAATTGATACGCAAATGGGAAGCGCGAGGTTCAGCCTCGCATGCCGAGGGCGTGCTCCGCGATCAACTTCCGATGGAGCTCGCTCGTTCCTTCGCCTATCTCGAGTGTCTTCGCTTCGAGCAGCAGCCGGCCCACCTCGTAGTCCGACGAGAAGCCGTAGCCGCCGTGGATCTGAATCGCGTCGAGCGCGTTGGCGGTAGCCGCCTCGCTCGCGGCCAGCTTCGCCATCGATGCTTCGAGGGAACAGCGCTCGACGCCGTCGTCCTTCATCCGGCCCAGGCGGTACACCAGCGCGCGCGCCGCCTCGGTCCGGACGCACATGTCGGCGATCTTCTGCTGAATCATCTGGAACTGGCCGATCGGTTGGCCGAACGCCTCGCGCTCGGCCGCGTAGGGAACGCTCAGATCGATGGCCCGCTGCGCCTGGCCAATGCAGCGAGCCGCCACCGAGAAGCGGCCCATGTCGAGGGCGGCGCCCAGGATCGGAAACCCGCCGCCTACCTCGCCGAGCACCGCCTCGTCCGGCACTTCCGCGCCATCGAAGTGGATCTCCGCCAGGTTGTCGCGCCGGAGCGTCCGCATCGGCAGGTCCGTGATCGTGACCCCGGGGGTCGACGGGTCGACCAGGAAGACGGTGACGCCGCGGTGACGCCGCGCCGGATCGACGGTCGCCGCGACGAGCAGCAGGCCGGCATGCGCGGCGTGCGATATGAACACCTTCGCGCCGCTGATCGACCAGCCGCTGCCGGTCCGCGTCGCCCGGGTTCGCACCGCCGCGAGGTCGCTCCCGCCGTCCGGCTCGGTCAGGCAGGCGGAGGTGAGAATCGAACCGTCGCAGATGCCGGGGAGCCAGTATTCCTGCTGGGCCGGCGTGCCGAACCGCACGATGGATCCGGCGACGAGGGAATTGGTGACCGAGACGACGGAGGCGACCACCCAGTCGACGCGCGCCAGTTCCTCGCAGACCAGGCCGTAGGTGACCACGTCCGAGCCGCCGCCGCCGTACCGCTCCGGCAGCACCGGCGCCAGGTAACCGAGCGGAACCAGTTTCCGGATCAGCTCGGACGGGTAGCGCGCCTCGCGCTCGTGTTCCTCGACGAAGGGAAGGATTTCCCGTTCGGCGAACTCGCGGACCGCCGCGCGCACCTGGCGCTGCTCCGGCGTCAGGTCGAAGTCCGCCATGCGGGAGGGCGACGACGGTGGCGAAATGGACCGAGCCACGGCCTACGCTCCGTGCGCCGCGCGCGCCCGCACCCAGTAGAGCGCGGCCGACAGGTCGACGGTGGCGCGGACCAATTGCTCGATCCGGCGGGACAGCTGCGGCGTCGGCGCATGCGACGCCGTGAAGTCATCGCGCGCCGCGTAGACGTAGCGCGGGATGATGTAGCACCGGAAATCGAACATCAGGCTGTTGGCCAGCCCGATCGGCGCCATGTAGGCTCGCTGGCTACCGGCCGCGCAGAGGAAGCCGACCGGTTTCTCCGCCCATGCCGCGCCCGTCAGTTCCACCAGGTTCTTGGCGGCCGCATTCAGATCGTAGTTGTAGACCGGCGCGGCGATCAGCACCGCGGCGGCGCCCGCCACCTTCCCGGTAATGGGACCGATCGAGGCGTGCTCGTAGCAGGTGGCGCCATCGCAGATCGGCAGGTCCCACTCGCGGAGATCGACCAGCTCGTGCGGCGTGCCGGCCGCGTCGAGCGCAGCGGCCGCGGCGAGCGCCAGGAGGTGCGACCGGCTGGAGGCGTTGAGTGAACAGGAAACGATCAGTACGGGGGCGTCGTTGGTGTCGGGATCGGGCACGCGACGAAGTATAGC
Organism: Vicinamibacterales bacterium; assembly: GCA_965246995.1. Taxonomy (GTDB): domain Bacteria; phylum Acidobacteriota; class Vicinamibacteria; order Vicinamibacterales; family UBA8438; genus VXRJ01. The sequence goes on along the minus strand of OZ252008.1, from coordinate 4,001,598 downwards.
GACCGGGGGTGGGGCCGCGCCGCGGCAACCACGACAGCGGCCAGCCTGCGCGCCGGGCCCGTACCGCCTACTCCGGCAGCGGCAACTGGCGGCTCTCCGTCTCGCGCGCCTGATCGAAGGCGGGAAGCGGTTCGTCGGAGCGGACCTGCTCCAGCCAGAAGACGCCATCGTACGGGATGGAGTTGCCGCGGGTGCCGACGAAGTCGACGTCGCCGTCGCCGTCCATGTCGCGGGCGATGAACTTGTCGAACATCCCGCGGATCCGCCGCGAGACGTCGTGGCGGACCCAATCGCCGGCCGGGTCGTCTCCCTGCTCGAACCAGCTCAACCGTCCCGCGCGGTGGTCGGGCGCCGGGTCCACGATGTCGTTGTCGCGCGGATCCCCGCTGTAGGCGCCGGAAAAGAGATCGAGCCGGCCGTTGCCGTTGATGTCGGTCAGGATAAGGCCGACGAGCCGGTCGGGCAGGAGGTCGCCGATCTCGTGCGCCCGCCACGGCTCGCCCGACGTTGCGCCGTCCGATGGCTGCTCCAGCCAGACCACGCCCCGCTGGTTATCCCGGATCGCGATGTCGATCAGGCCGTCGCCGCTCAGGTCGGCGTAGTCCATGTTGAAGCCGGTCACGACCGCCTCGGGCGTGATGTCGATCCGATGCTCCTCGAACGCGATCGGGCCGCCGTCGGCCGTGACGTTCTCGAACCAGAGAATCCGCTGCTCCATCCGGGAGCCGCCGATCACGTCCACATCGCCATCCTGATCCAGGTCGAACGGCTGCGAATTGATCGGGACGATGACGCGCGCCAGTTCGTGTTCCACCCACGCATCGCCGTCGAGCGGATCGTCCGGGATCGCGAACCAGGAGATGGGGTGTGTCTCGGTCGTGCCGCGCGGCGGGTTCTGGCCCCCCTTGTTCGCCGCCAACACCTCGGGACGTCCATCCGCATCGAGGTCGGCGAGGAAGCCCCGGATGTACGACCCGCGGTCGCGCGTGCCGGACGGGATCACCCGTTCCCAGCGCTCGCCACGCCCCGCCGCGCCCGGATTCTGGAAATAGATGAGGTGCGCGAGCTCGCAGGCAACGACCACATCGGGATAGCCATCACCGTTCATGTCGGCGATCGCAACGTCTTCCGCGGCGCCCGCCTCCTCCCCCTCGGCCAGCGTATAGAGGTCCCAGGCGTCGGGATCGGCCGACCCGTACGCGATTCGGACATGGCCGTCCGGCACGCCGTCGTAGGTGACGTCGGACTCGTGGACCGAGACGATGTCGAGGTGGCCGTCCTGATCGAGATCCGCCATCTCGAGGCCGTCGCTGCCCCCAATGGCGACGCCGCCGACCTCCAGGTCGTCGATGATGTGCTCGCGCCAGGAGATGTACGACCCGTCAGCCGCCCGGGCTTGCGTCGGGGTGTCGGCGATGGCGATCGGTGCATCCGCCTCGGCGGCGGGTGTGTCTTCCGCGGTCCCACCCGCGCATCCCGCCACGAAGGCAGCAGCCACGAGCAAGACGACAGTCGGCATTCGCATTTTGCGCTCCCTGCCGCCGGGCTGCGCTAGGGCGCCGACGCCGGCGGGTGAACCGTCACCGAGATGTTGATCGGCGACGTGAAGACGGTGTCGTCCGCCACCGCCTGGAGGACGTAGTTTCCGGGCTCGCTGAAGCTCACGCGGGTCACCGCGCGGCCCCCTTCACCGATCTCCGGCACCTGGGGATCGAAGGTCACTTCGCCCGGGCCGCGCCAATGGACCCAAGTGACGGCCAGGCCGGTCGTCGCCGCCCGGCGCGGGTCGATCACCGCCTGCGACTTCGGGCCGCGGCGCGCATTTCGCTCCGCGAGGCGCGGGTTCGGCGGCGGAATGCCATCGTCGCCCACGATGACCGCTACCTCCAGCGTGTCCGGAAGCGTCACTTCCAGCGAATCATTCCCGTCGAGCCGGATGAACGGACGCTGGTTGTCCCCGTAGCCCTGGGCCGTGCCGGCCCCCCGGTTCAGCCGCATGACGCCGCCATCGATCTCCCAGACCGGCCAGAGGTGGCCGTAGGCGTAGTCGGTCCTGCCGTTGTGCGTGACGGACCAGACCAGATCCTGCTCTCCCCAGTCGGCCGGCATCCGTACCCCGAAGACGAACTGCTGGCGGCGGTTGTAGAAGTGGGTCGGCTGGCCGCGATCCTCGCCGCCCGGCGAGAAGTTGTTGTTCGGCCCGACCTGGATGATCGGCTGCTCCTCGTAGTTCCGGTTGAGGTAGCCGAACACCATCGTGAACGAGCCGTCGGTATTCCGCTCCCAGCCCTCGAAGACGGGCTGGACGTTCTGACCGCGGTTCCACCGTTCCTGCGCCGCCGCCGGAGCGGCCAGCGCAAGCGCCAGAGCAACGACGAGTGTGCCGATGATGCCGCCTCTACTCATCGTTGTTGGCGGTCGCTTCGCGGGCGTCGAGCTCTGTCTGGAACTCCTCGTCGTCCAGTTCGTACCAGCTCACCCACGCGAAGCTCATCTCGTCGCTCGAACGCTGCCCGAAGCCGGCCCAGTTGGTCGGGTCGTCGTTCCAGCGGTTGGCGTCGGAGTTGTCATGCCAGCTCGTGACGTGCAGCAGCGACCCCTTCGGGAGGAGCGGCGCCACCTCGTCCTCGTAGTTGTAGACGATGTGCCATCCGAAGTCCCAGTCGGCGCAATTCAGCACCTGCTTGGTGTCGTCCGGCAGGATTGCGCTCAGGCACTGCCGCTTGCCGAGGTTGTGGAGGTGCGCCTGGAACGCCGTGAGGTGCGCGTTCTCCTTCAACCGGTAGAAGCCGTCGTGCCGCACGTTCGACTCCCCGGCCGGGATGTCGAGATCCTCGTCGTCGCCCACGTGGGCGGAGATGAGCTTGCGATCCGGCTCCACGCCCTTCGGGTAAAACTGCAGCCCGACACGGGTCCGGTCCGTCACCTCGACGCCGATCGCCGCGTAGTGCATGTTGAACTTGATCATCGAGTCGGCCTTGATCAGCCGCCCCGTCCCGTCGGGGAAGATGTCGCCGTTCTTCCCGAGCGCGTACTCGTTCAGGAAGCTGTAGTCGTCGTCATCCGATTCGGGATCCGACATGCTGGTGACGGCGTGGTGGACCACCGGGAAGCCGCCGATCGACGGCTTGGTCTCGACTGCCTTCACCCACCGATCCTCGGTCAGGCCGGATTCCGAGATCAGGTCACCCCACCAGTTGGGCGCTTCGGCGGCCACGACGAACGGTTCCGGGAGTTCGACGACCCAGTCGGGCTCTCCGATCTTCCATTCCGCGATGTTGCGGAACTCCTTGGGCGGCGGCATGTCCGCCGGGTTCCCGCGCGGCGCGCCGGCATCCACCCAGGTCGCGACCACTTCGATTTCCTCGTCGGTCAGCGAGTAGTCGTACTTGAATCCCTGGACGCCGATGTTGCGGTCGATGTACCACGGCGGCATCGAGCGGGTGACCACCTTGTCGCGGATGGAGCGGGCCCACGGCCGCGTCTCCTCGTAGGTGAGGAGCGACATGGGGGCGATCGATCCGGTGCGGTGGCACTCCTGGCAGGAGCGCTGCAGGATCGGCGCGACATCCTTGGTGAAGGTCACCTCGTCCTGCGCCACGGCGTCCGCGGGGAGCGCAAGGAGACCGAATGCGGCGATGGCGACTGCCGCCACACCGAACTGAAATCGGGTGCTGCGTGACATGCTTCTATCTCCTGTGTTGGGTCTGTGCTTCTATTCCTCGTTGGTGGCGCGGGCGTTCCGTTCCTCCACCCGGCGCTCGTACTGCTCGTCGGTCATGAATGCGATATCGGTCCAGCCGTGGCCCATCTCGTCCATCGTCCGCCCCCCCCAGCCGACCCAGGCCGACGGGTCGGGGTTGTGCCGGTTGTTGGCGGTGTTGTCGTGCCACGAGACCGTATGGAGGATCGTCCCCTTCGGGAAGAGGTGCGGCTCCTTGTAGGGGTAGACGATCTGCCACGTCTGCTCGTAGTTGGTGACGTCGGTGAGCACCTCGCGGCGGCCGTCGATATGGATGGCCTCAAGGAGCATCCGCTTGCCGCGGAAATGCATGTGCGGCTGGAAGCTCAGGATCAGCCCCGCCTGCGGCAGCGGCCAGAACCGCTCGTGGCGGACGACGGTGTGCGGCGGGATGCTCATCAGCGCGACGCCGTTCAGCGTGTTGTCGTCGATGATCGCGCCGGGCGGCATCCGGTCGGCATGCAGGTCGAGGTCGAAGCCCGCGCGCAGCAGCCGGTCCTCGACCGCCTCCCGGTTCAGCTCCCAGTCATGGCCGACGCCGGTCCGGATCCGGTGCGCGGTGACGATCAGTTCCGGCACCTCCCCCTTCGGATAGAACTTGATCCCCACCTTCTGGCGGTCGATCGTCTCCTCGCCCCAGGGATGGTAGTGCGGCGCGAAGCGGAACATCCCGCCCGCCGGCAGCTTCCGGCCGGTCCCCTCCGGGTAGTACTGGCCGGTGCTCCCCATCGCGTACTCGATCAGGTCAATCTCCGCGGTGTTCGACCCCATGCCGAGACGGAATTCCTCGAGGTCCTCGGTGGTCTCGGGGACGCTGACGTAGACGTGCGAGTGATGGACGCAGCAGTACGCCTCGGGAATGATCTGCACCCACTTGACGTAGCGGTCCTCGGTCAGGCCCGGGTCGACGATTTCCGACGGGTAGAAGTCCGCCCCTTCGGTCGGAATCTCGAAACCCTTCTCCATCTGGACCACGAGGTCGGGCTCGCCGTAGGTCCACTCGTTCAGGTCGGCCAGGTCGAGCGGCGGCGGCGCATCGGCCGGGTTGCCGCGCGGCGCGCCGGCATCGACCCAGGTGGCGATGGTGGTGATCTCGTCGTCGCTCAGCGACGGGTCGGCGGTGTACTCGCCGATGCTCCGATCGAGGTGCCACGGCGGCATCTGCCGCTGCACGACGCGGTCCTTGATGGCGCGTGCCCACGGGCGCGTCTCCTCGTACGTGAGGAGCGACATCGGCGCCCCGGATCCGGGCCGGTGGCACCGCTGGCACGACTGCTGCATGATCGGCAGGACGTCCTTCGTAAAGGTCGGTCCCTCGTCCTGCGCTTCGGCCGCGAACGCTCCCCCTGCGCCTCCCGTCACCCCGAGCAGGCCGACAACCGTCGCCACCGCCACGAACTGCCAGTTGCTACGCATGGCGAGACCCTCCGCTTGAATTCTCAAGCCGTTCGGGTCAGTCTACACCCTGCTAACGCAAATTTCATCCCCCGATGACGAGACCAGCCACCCCCGCTCTGCCCGTGGCGTTCCTGTTGGCGGCGGCCCTGCTCACCTCCCCCGCCGCGGCCCAGAACCGCCAGCCGGTCTACCCCGTCTATGACGGTTTCCATCTCAGTGAATCGGGCGCCTACGTCATCTCGTATGCCTACTTCAACCACAACTTCGACCCGGTGACGATCCCGATCGGGCCGGAAAACCAGTTCGAAACGGCGCCTGCCGACCGGGGACAGACGACGATGTTCCTCCCGGGCCACCACCGGTTTCAGTGCGTCATGGTGTTCGACACCGACTTCACCGGGGGCGTGCAGTGGTCGGTGACGCATGGCGACACGACCACCCGCAGCAGCGAGGACATGCTGCAGTACAACTGGGAGCTGGATGAGTCGACGAGACGCCAGGTACTGCGTGACGTCGACATCGAGAACGCGCCGCGCGGCGTCTGCCTCAACCGTTCGCCCCTCGTGCGCCTGCTCGGGTTGCGCAACGGTCCGGAAGGAGCGCCGCCCGAGGTGAGCGTCGCGGTGGGAGACGATCTGAAACTGTTCGGCAGCGTCCGCGACGAGGGTCTGCCGCGGGAAGGCGCCCTGACGTCCGAGTGGCGCGTGATCAGCGGCGAGGGTGAGGTGACGTTCAGCGCGCCGGACGAACCGCGATCGCTCGCGACGTTCGACGCGCCGGGCCGCCACGAACTGGAACTGTGGGCGAGCGATTCGGAGATGGAATCGACCTACCGCGTCGTCGTCAACGTCCCCAACTGACCGGAAGCTACTCGGAGACCGTCACCGCGACGAGGGCGGAAGTCCAGCAACACTGGAAGCCGCCACCGCCGTCACCTGTCTCGTCGAGCGCCTCGACCCGCAGGACGTAGTCACCTGCCGCACTGAATGTCGCCGTGGTGGTGGGGTTCTGATCCGACGAGTCCTCGTATTCCTGGACCGGCTCGATGTAGTTGCTCTCGCCGGCGGGGATGTCCACTACCTCTTCGGTGTTCGAGTTGAAGTAGCCCACAAGCAGCGTGATGCTGCCGTCCGAATTCTCGTACCAGCCCTCGTAGGAGGGGAAAACCGGGGCGCCGAAGTCCACGAGTGTCCGCGGCACCTGCGCCCCGGCCGGCGCCGCCCCGACAGCCAGCACCAGCAGCAGCGCAACCGCCGCCATCCCTCTTCCGATCGAACTGTTCGCCCGCATGGCGGACCTCCTCGGTCGTTCCTCGTACGCCAGAGAAGCCGCCAAGCTCCTAGTTCTCGTTGGTGGTCGTGAGCGCCTCGCGCTCGGCGACGGCCGCGGCGTAGTCGTCGTCATCCAGGTAGGTGACGTTGACCCAGGCGTGGCCCATCTCGTCCACGGTCCGGTCGCCGTAGCCGACCCACTGGTTCGGGTCGGGGTTGGCGCGGTTTGCCGACGTGTTGTCGTACCACGACTTGAGCTGGAGCACCGTCCCCTTCGGCAGCAACGGCGCCGAGTGAGGCGCGTAGACGTAGTTGTTGTGCCAGTTGAAGTTGAAGTCGCTCACCCGGCTCAGCACCTGCGTCGTCCCGTCCGGCAGGACGGCGGTCATCTGCATCCCCTTGCCGCGCAGATGCATGTGCGGCTGGTAGTTCTCCACCCGGCCGTTCTGCTTCAGGACGTGGAAACGCTCGGTCACCGTGAGGGCGTTGGGCGGAATCGAGAGGTGGTCGCCGCCGCCCTCGATCGTGCTGAACGCGGAGAGCACCTGCCGGTGCTTCGGCTCCTCGCCCTTCGGGTAGAAGTAGAGGCCCAGCTCCACCGTGTCAGTGATCTCCTCGCCGACCGCGTGGTAGTGGATATCCCAGACGATGCTCGAGCCCGCCTTGAGCAGCTTGCCGCTGTTCGGCCGCATGATCTCGCCCTGCTTGCCGACCGCCCACTCCATCAGGAGGCCGGGGCCGACATCGGACGCGGCGCCGAGGGCGTCCTCGTCCTCTTCCTGCTGCAGACGCGCCAGGGCGTGGTGCGTGATGCGGCGGCCGTCGACGCTCGACGGCCGGATCTCGATGGCGCGGATCCAGCGGTCCTCGGTCAGGCCGGTCGAGACTTCCGGCTTCCACCAGCGGTCCTGCGCCAGCGCCGGCATCGTGTAGGGCTTCGAGTGGATCACCAGGTCGGGCGGTCCGCCAAACTGGTCGGCGAAGTTCCAGACATCGTCATCGGCAAACACGACGGGCGGAGGCATGTCCTCCGGGTTGCCGCGCGGAGCGCCGCCGTCCACCCAGCGGGTGATCGTGTCGATCTCCAGATCCGACAGCGAGCGGTCGTTCTCGAAGTCCTGGATGCCGACCGACTTGTCGATATGCCACGGCGGCATCTGGCGGGCCTCGACGCGGCTCTTGATCGACCGGGCCCAGGGCCGGGACTCCTCGTACGTCATGAGCGACATCGGGGCGATGTAGCCCGGGCGGTGGCACGCCTGGCACTTCGCCTGGAAGATCGGCGCGATGTCCTTCGTAAAGGTGGGCACCTCATCCTCGGCCGCGGCTGCCGCGCCCGGAACCGCCAGCAGGAACACACCTAGCAGCCCGTGGTGAAACCCCTGCTGCATTCGACCGGCGATGCATCTCGCCTGAACGGCGTTGCTCCTCGGTCTCATATGGCCAATATGCTCCCCCGTCGCGCCTTGTCAGGCGCGCGCCTCGCCGGTCTCGGTGCGACGCGGGGTTTCACCACGGACTGCTAGGGCAATAGCCAGAATGCTGATTGTCGCGTTTCCTGAAAACTTACCTCCAACCGGAGATTTGACCTGTCCCGCCGATCCCGGCGCAACCGCCGTTTGCAGCCGGCCTTCTATCTATTGCGCGATCCGGTAGACCGCCTCGGCCGTTCGGATGATCAGGCTGTCGTCCAGAATTGCCGGCGTCGCCATCGTGAACTCGTCAAGCGGGTTCTCGGCCACGATCCGGAACTCCGGCCCTGCCTCGATCACGTACGTCGTCCCCTGCTCGCTCAACGCGAAGACCCGGCCGTTGTAGGCCCACGGCGACGCGGTGAACGCCTGGCCGACGTCGATCCGTTGCCGCCCGTACACCTCGGCGCCGGTCTGCGCGTTGTGGCAGGTCATCAGGCCGCGGTCGAGCAGCGTGTAGTAGCAGTCGCCGTAGATGAGCGGCGAGGGGTGGTAGCTACCCCCCTGCTCCAGCGACCACGCGACGAACGCGTTCGACGTCTCTCCCTCCGCGAGCGAGATATCGCCGGTCGCGCCGGGACGGATAGCGTAGACCGGCCGGAAGAAGTCGCCGATGTAGCCCGACTCCAGGTAGAGGAGTCCGTGCGCGGCGACCGGCGTCGGGATGACGATGGTTGACATCCCGGCCAGCTCCCAGAGCAGGTTGCCGTCCAGGTCGTACGAGCGGATCCGGTCGGTGCCCACGGTCACCAGTTCGGTCCGTTCCGGGTTCTCCCAGACGAAGGGCGTCGCCCAGTTGGTCCCTTCGGCGCGGTCGGTGCGCCACACCTCCGCTCCGGTCTCCGCGCTGAGCGCCGCCACGTACGACTGCTCGTCGCTATCGATCACCAGGTAGATCCGCCCGGCGTGCAGGACCGGCGACGCCGCCGTCCCCCACCCGTTGCGGGTCCGCGCCAGTTGCAGTTCGCGCGACCACAGGAGCGTCCCGTCATCGACGTCGAGCGCATACAGCCCGACGTTGCCGAAGAGGACGTACAGCCGCTCGCCGTCGGTTACCGGCGTCTCGGACGCGAACGTGTTCTTCAGGTGATGCGCCGACCGGGGAACACCGGTGTGCAACTCCACTTCCCAGCGCGGCGCGCCGGTCTCGAGGTCGAGCGCGTGGACGCGCCAGTGGTGCAGATCCTGCGGTGTGTCGCGTTCGCCGTTGCGGTACCAGCCGCCCTCGGGCGCTTCCACCGCGCCGTCGCTCACCACCGTGGTGACGAAGACCGTGCCGTTGGCCACGACGGGTGAACTCCATCCCAGGCCCGGCACCTCGGTCCGCCACGCAACATTCTCCGTCCGGCTCCACCGCTCCGGCAGGTTCGGGTTGTCGGCCACGACGCCGGTGCCATCCGGTCCGCGGAACCGGTCCCACGCCACTTCCTGCGCCGCGGCCAGCCCCGGACCGGACAGCAACAGCAGCAGCACGGCCAACGCCCTAGGAGCCCGTGGTGAAACCCCGCGTAGCACCGAGAACGGTGAGACGCCCGGCTGAGAAGGCGTGACGAGGGAGCATATTGGCCATATGCGACCGAGGAACAACGCCGTCAGGCGGGATGCATCGCCGCTCGAATGTAGCGTGGGTTTCACCACGGGCTCCTATCGCTGATAGATGACAATGTTCCCCTCCACCGCTACGAACACATGGTTCTCGTTCACCGCCAGCGCGCCGCCGGGGCCACCCAGCTCAGCCGACGCCACGCGGGCCGGGGCGGCGGCGTCGCTCAGATCGAAGACCTCCAGCGTCTGACCGCTGGCGACGTAGAGTTGCTCGTCCCAGATGGCCACACCCGCCGCACCGCCGCCGGTCGGGATCGCCGCCGTCACGCGCGGCGCGGCGGGGTCGGAGACATCCACCACCTGCAGGCCAGCCCGCCCGCTGACGATGGCGACGGTCGACGGCGTGGCGCCGGCAGGCGACCGCCCATCCGGCGCGATGACTCGCGTCACCGGCTCGCGTCCCAGCGACAGCGCCCCGACCACTTCAGGCGCCGCCGGGTCCGAAGCGTCGACCACAAGCAGCCCCATCGGCTGATCGGCGACGAAGACCAGTGAGCCGGCTGCGGCAATGCCGCGCGGGAAACCGTCACCGAGGTACTCGCCGACGCGGGCGAGGCTCTCCGCACTTAATCCACCGACGACATCGAACCCGAGCGAGTTGTCGCCGACGAACAGGTGCGACCCGGCGGCGGCCACGCCGACCGCCTGGCCGCGCGTCGGCGAGGTGCCGGTGATGGCCGGGGCGGACGGATCGGACAGGTCGAGCCGCCGGATACCGTCATGGCTGTTCGCGACGTAGGCCGTCTCGCCATCCGGCGCAATCACCAGGCCGAAGGCCAGCTGATCGAAGTCGTATCGGCCGAGCAGTTCGGGGGCAGCGGGGTCCGCGAGATCGACGACGCGGACACTGGATCCCTGGCCCGCGACGAGCCGGTTGCCCGACGCCGCCAGTACATCCGCCTGGACCGCAACGGCGCTCACCCGCTCGAGCTCCAGCGTCTGGGCTGCGCCCGATACGGCCAATACTGTCAGGGCGAGCGCGAAGGACGGCGCGAGCCATCGCCGCTCGAATGTAGCGGGGGTTTCACCATGGGCTCCTGGGGCGGACATCGTGCCGGAGTCTATTACGGTTCGCTAAGATCTAAGCATGCGAAATCGCCCGACCTCCGGCATGGCGCTAGCAGCCGGCCGGCCTGACGCAGCCCGGCGGATCGCCGGCTTTTGCCTGTTGTCCCTGGTGCTGGGGAGCGCCGGTGCGGCGGCAGCGCAAGGCGGACAGGTCGAATTCGGTGGGCAGGTGGTCGACACACAAGGTGGCGCCCTCCCGGGGGTGACGGTGACCGTCGAAGCGCCCGCGCTCACGGCGCCGATGACGACGGTGACCGACGACGCCGGCCGGTACCGCATCACACTCCCCGCCGACACGTACGCAGTCACGTTCAGCCTGAGCGGCTTCGCATCCGACAGGCGTACCGGCGTGACGCTCGACGCGGGCGCCGAACGCGGCGTCGACGTGACGTTGCAACTGGCCGTGCTCTCGGAACAGGTGGACGTGGTCGGGATCACGCCGGTGTTCGGGGTGGGGATTGACCGCGACCGGGTCGCCGGGAGCGTTTCGGTGGTCGGCGGGGAGGAGTTGCTTTCCGGTGGCGCCACGTCGCTCGCCGATACGCTCCACGAACGGTTCGGGCCGGTGACGCTCGAAGGGACCACGACGAACCCGTTCCAGCCGACGCTCCGCTTCCGCGGCTTCGCCGCCTCGCCGCTGCTCGGCCTGCCGCAGGGAATCGCCGTCTACCAGAACGGTGTCCGGATCAACGAGCCGTTCGGCGACACCGTGCAGTTCGATCTGATGCCGCAGTTCGCGGTCGCTCAAGTGCAGTTGAGTGCGGGCGCGAACCCGACGTTCGGATTGAATGCGCTGGGCGGCGCACTCTCGCTCCGGCTCAAGAACGGCTTCGAGCACCAGGGGTTCCGGGGTGAGTTTTCCGCCGGCTCGTTCGGCCGCACCACCACGACGGCCGAGTACGGCGCGAACAACGGCCGCTGGGCGTTCTACGGCGGCGCGACCCGCTTCGAAGAGGAAGGCTGGCGCTTCGCTTCGCCGTCCAACGTAGCGCAACTGTTCGCCGATCTCGGCTACCAGGGAGAGCGAGTGAGCGGCGGTATCAACGTGACGTACGCCGACACCAGCCTGACCGGTAACGCACCCGCCCCGGTGGAATTGCTCGAAGTCGAGCGCTCCGCCATCTTCACGCATCCCGATATAACCGACAACCGGCTCGGTTTCGTGCAGGCCCGCACGAACATCACCGTCTCCCCCGCCTGGTCGGTGCAACTGACCGGCTACTACCGCGACCTCGACCGCCAGACCCTGAACGGGGACGAGGCGGCGTTCGCGGTCTGCGACGACGACTACCTGCCCGCCGGGGCGCCGGAGGGAACGCTCTGCTTCGGCGGTGATGACGATGACGATGACGGCGATCACCACGCCGTCGAGGATGAGGTCGTCGCCATCCCTCTGATCGATCTGGCGACCAGCCGTTTCGTCACTGCACTCGATACCGCCGGGGACGGCGCCATCAACCGCACCTTCACCCGGACCCGCGGTTATGGCACGACGATCCAGGCAACCGCCCAGAAGACTACGGGCGCGGTTGAGAACCATTTCGTCGCAGGTCTCTCCGCCGATCTGGCCGATATCGACTTCTCCACCAGCAGCGAGGCGGGGTCGCTGACCGCCGACCGGGGCATCGCCGGCTCCGGGCTCTTCGCCAGCCTGCACGGGCTCGGGGGTGACGACATCTTCAACACCGGCCTCGAGAGCACGAATCGTGCGGTCGGCCTTTATATCAGCAACACGCTCTCGCCGACCGATCGGGTGCATCTGACCCTTTCGGGACGCTATAACCGGGCGCAGGTCGACATCATCGACCTGCTCGGCAGCTCGCTGGACGGCGCGCACACGTTCGCCCGGTTCAACCCCTCGGTTGGGGTGGTGATCGACACCGGCAACGGCGCATCGCTCTTTGCGCGGTATTCGGAGTCCAACCGCGCCCCGACGGCGGCCGAGCTGAGCTGCGCCGATCCGGCCGAGCCCTGCCGCGTGCCGAACGCATTCGTCTCCGATCCGCCGCTCGATCAGACGGTGGCCCGGTCAGTGGAAGCAGGGGTTCGCGGCCGCTGGCCGACCGGCGAATGGTCCGTCACCACCTACCGCACCCGGATTAATGAGGACATCCTGTTCATCGCGTCACCCGAGCTGATCGGAACCGGCTACTTCCAGAACGCCGGGGACACGGCTCGGCACGGTATCGACGTCGAGCTGAACGGCCGGATCGATCAGACCTTCTGGTACGCGGGCTTCGGCCTGGTCGACGCGACGTTCGAATCGCCGCTCCTGCTGCCCGGAGACGAGGCGGTGAACGCCGCCGCGGACGACGACGGTCTTCCCGTCGAGCCGGGCGACCGGCTGCCGGGCATCCCCCGCTACAGCCTGAAAGCGGGTCTTCGCCACACCGTGACCGACGACTGGGATGTCGCGTTCGAAGCGGTCACGGCGTCGAGCCGTTTCTTCGTGGGCGACGAAGGGAACGATCAGATAACCCTCGACGGCTACGGCATCGTTACGTTCCACTCCGCCTACCGGATCGGCAGGGGGCTCGAGCTGTTCGGACGGATCGACAACCTGTTCGGTTCCCTCTACGCTACCGCCGGGATCCTTGCCGAACTCGAAGTGCACCTGCGGGAGGCGCCGAACGCGAGCGATCCGCGGTTCGTCTCGCCCGGCCCGCCCCGCAGCGCGTTCGCCGGGATCCGCGTCCGGTTCTGATCAGCCGACCTGCAGGAGGTTCACCACCTCCTTTGTCTCGAATGCCTGACGGGCAATCGACTCGAGCACCCGGCTCTCTACCTCGCTCCGGACGAGGCCAACCAGCGTCACCACCCCGTTGTCCACCAGAATGCGGAACGGCGGGACGTTGGCTATCGCGTAATCCGACAGCGTCGGGTGGCGTAACGCCCGGAACGCGATGACCGACCGGAGATCGGTGTCGCGGCGCGTCCTCGACTGTACGGCCACCCGCATGTCGATCTCCTGCACGCCACGGACCTTGGCGATCCGTTCGAACAGGTCGCCCACCTTGTCGCGCTCGGGCGACACGCTGCCGACCAGCGTCACCACGCCCCCGTTGACGCGACCGCCGACATAGTCCCAGACCGTCATGTGAACATAGTTCCGGATCGCGCGGGCCACCTGCGCCGCCACGTCCTCGTCGTTCTCCACCTCGGGCACCGTCAGCTCGCTGGCCACCGTCGCAATGCCGTCGTGATCGAGCGCCGCGTCAATCGCCCGGGTTTTTTGCCAGAGGGTCTCCGCGCGGCCAGCGAGCGTAGCTTCAGTGCCCGTCACGGTCACCGCGAGATCATCCACTTTGGCGTCGTCGAGCACCGCCTCGGCCACCTCGAGCTCGACGGGTGTCTGCATCGCCCCCACGCTCACCGTGAACGCGAACGCCGCCGCCGAGAACGCAGCGATGCCGGCCGAACGGGCTCTTGCCGTTGTCGTTCTCATGGTCCCCGCTCCCCGGCAGTCACTGCCCTCCCGTCGGCCGTCACGATGTACCGGACTCCGAACCGCGTGACCGTCACGTAAACCGGGCTAAACGGGGCGTCCGGCGGCCGATCGTACCGGACCAGTTGCTGCCGGGCCAGCTCGCGGCTACGCGCCACAATCCCGTCGGCAATCTCGCCCAGCGGTTGGCGCAGGTCCGACCCGAGAAAGACCGTCCGAAACGAACCTTCCGAATAGGTCTCCAGGTCCCGGCCAATCACTTCCGGCACGGTCATCCGGCGCTGCCGCGAGCCCGGGTTGACCGTCTGCATCAGCACTGTGTGGACGGTGATGTCGTCTCGGCGCACGTGCTCGACCACCTCCGCGAACTGCTCGTTCAACTCCCGGCTCCGGTCAACCCCGTCCGCGGCAACAACCACCAGCACCCCGCGGTACGGCCCGGCGTCAGCGGCGAGCCACTCGGTCGCCATGGCGAGCCCGTTTACCAGGCGCGAGGACCGTCCGCCTATGTCGATCCGGTCGATCCCCTCGCGCATCGGATCCACCTCGACGGCGCCCTGCATCACCCAATCGGGGCGGGATGAGAGCACCGCGAGCGACAGTTCCTGGTAGGGAGGGAGGCGGTCGACGAACTCCCGCAAGCCCTCCCGCACACGTTCGAGAGCGCGTCCCGCCCGGCGGCTGTTGTCCACCAGGACCACCACCCTGGCCGGCAGATTGGCGGGGCGGACGTCGACGACCGGCCGGATGACGCCACCCACACGGATGATCACCTCGGCCGGCTCGAGGTCGGTGACGAGCGTACCGGTCGACTCCTCGAAGGCGTGCACGTAGAGGCGGAACTGTGCGGTGGCGGGCGAGGCGCAGAAAATCGCCAGTGCGGCGGTCAGAAGGATCGCGCCGAGGTTCGGGATGTTGCTGGACCGCATGTTCCCCCTGCATTGGGGCCCGTAATCCGCGTCAACTGCCATGCTACCGTACCGCTGGCATGGGAAAACGGAGCCGGCGCCGCGCGAAGGCCGCCGAGACGCCGTCGAGACGCGCGGCCGCCGCCCCCCCATCGCCCGGCGCGGTCGGCCGGCGCGCGCTGGTCGCCATCTTTGCCGCCGCGTTCGCCATTCGCCTGATCCATGTCTGGCAACTGGGAGCATCGCCCTTCGCGGACCTGCTGCTGGGAGACTCGGCCGGCTACGACCGGTGGGGACGCGAGATCGCGGCCGGCAACTGGATCGGTTCGGAGATCTTCTACCAGGCGCCGCTCTATCCGTACCTGCTGGGCATCGTCTATACGGTTTTCGGCGCGGATGTGACGGTCGTCCGGATCTGCCAGGCGGTGCTCGGGGCCGGCTCCTGCGTGCTCCTCGCGGCGGCGGCCGGACGGATCTTCAACCGCCGGGTCGGCATCGCTACCGGGTTGGTGCTCGCGCTCTACGCGCCGGCGATCTTCGTCGACGCGACCATCCAGAAGTCGGTCGCCGACCTGTTCCTGCTGTCCGGCCTGCTCTGGCTCGTCAGCCGGACGCTTGACGGCCAACCCTCCGGAAGGCTCTGGGTCGGCATCGGGCTCTGGCTCGGCGCACTCTGCCTGACCCGGGAGAACGCGCTGGTGCTGGTTGCGGCGCTGGGGCTCTGGCTCTGGCTCGACCGGCGCGAACGCCGCGACTGGATCCGTTCCGGAGCGCTGGTGGCGGCGGGGGTTGCCGCGATCCTGCTGCCGGTAGCGGCGCGCAACGCCTACGTCGGCGGCGAATGGCATCTGACGACGTCGCAACTCGGCCCCAACCTTTATATAGGGAACAACGCGGAGTCCGACGGCACCTACCGGCCCCTCCGCTACGGCCGGGGCGACCCCCTCTTCGAACAGGACGACGCGACCCAACTGGCCGAAGCGGCGCTCGGCCGCGAACTGACGCCGGCCGAGGTCTCGAGCTACTGGGTTGGACGCGTCTTCGACGACGTCGTGGAGGCGCCCGGACGCTGGGTCCGGCTCCTGGGCCGCAAGTCCGCGCTGACGGTGAACGCGGTCGAGGTGATCGATACCGAGAGCCAGTACGCGCACGCCGAATACTCCACAATTCTCGCCGCGACCGGCTGGCTGACGCACTTCGGCCTGCTCATACCGCTCGCCGTGCTCGGTATCGCGGTCACCTGGCCGGCGCGCCGCCGGCTGCTGCCGTTCTACCTGATGGCGGGGTTCTACGCGGCCAGCGTCGTGGGGTTCTACGTCTTCGCCCGCTATCGGTATCCGCTGGCGCCGTTCGCAGTCCTGTTCGCCGCAGCCGGCGCGAGTCACCTGATTCAGGTCGCGCGGGGTGAAGCAACCGTTCCGCAGGCGCCGCTTGTCGCCGCCGCAGTCCTGCTCGCCGCAGTCGCCGCGAACTGGCCGCTGCTCTCGACCACCGACATGCGTGCCACCAGCTACAACAATCTCGCTACCGCCTACCGTGAAAGCGGCGACCTCGGCACCGCGGTCGAGCTGTACCAGACCGCGCTCACGCTCAACCCGAGCTACCCCCAGGCGCACAGCAATCTCGGCAGTGCGCTCACCGCCGGCGGCGAGCCGGACCGCGCGATCCCGCACTACGAGCAGGCGCTCGCGAACGATCCGGGACGCGGCGACCTGCGCTTCAATTTCGGGAACGCGCTCCTGGCGCTGGAACGGTACGACGAAGCGGCCGAACAGTACCAGGCGGCGGTCGCCGCATGGCCCGAGGACGCCGAAGCACTGAACAACCTCGGGATGGCGCTTGGCTCGATGGGACGGATGACCGAGGCGGCCGACGCCTTCCGCGAGTCGGTCCGTCTCGATCCCGCTGGCGCGCTCGCGCACCGGAACCTGGCCATCGCCCTTGACGAGCTGGGGGATCCTGCCGGCGCGCAGCACCACCTCGGTGAGGCGGAACGGCTGGAACAGGCTGGCGCTGGCGGACCCTGAAACGGGGAGATTGGCTCCTCAGGCTGGACTCGAACCAGCAACCCTCCGGTTAACAGCCGGATGCTCTGCCAATTGAGCTACTGAGGAACACCCAGGGGCAGGGCGCCGAAGCGCCACGAATAATAACACGATCAGCCGGACGCTCCGGCCTTGCGGCCCCGGAGGCGGCTGCGCGTGCGCAACTGCACCAGCGCGCCGGAGAGGCCCAGGACCAGCCAGCCGACCGCGAACGGCTCGTGGCCGTCGACCGGCACCATCGGGAAGAGCTGCGTCACGTCGCCGGTGGTGGCGGCGACCGCAGCCTCATTGGCCGACAGCGCCATGCCGCCCACGATCGCGGTCCAGCCGCCGAGAAACGCCGTGGCGGCAATCAGGACATAGTGCCGGACCAGCAGCATCACCAGCGCTCCGCCGACGCTTGTCGCCAGCAGGAGTCGGATCTCCGGATCGCCCTCCGTCACCAGGTTCAGGATGAACGCGGCCAGGCCGGCGCCCAGGATGGCGACGCCCGCGAGGTAGAAGCCGATGGCGAGCGCGGCGCCCACCAGGCCGCCGGCGATGGTGGCGGCAATCAGTTCCCACGTCCCGAGGTCTCCCGCGACGAGCGGCACAATGATGATGCCGGCAGCGAATCCGTACAGTGCGAGCAGCGTCCGCAGCAGGCGGTAGCCGGCAAAACTCGCCAGCAACCCGCCGGCAAGTAGAATGGCCGCCACGGGCAGTTGCAGTGAGACCGACGGCATGATCGGCTGATTATGACAGCCAGCGCCCCGCGCGTTCCCCGCTTCTGACCGCCAATCCGGCAGCCATGACGCCTTCATCCGGACCCGCTGCGGCGCCCCCGCGTTTCCGTTTCGGCCTCGGGCTGCTCACCGCGGCGGGCAGTCTCCTGCTCTTCTGGTACTTCGTCCGGCAGGCGGGCGTCGGCGACATCGCGGCGGGCGTCCGGAACCTGGGCTGGACGTTCGGCGTCGTGCTGCTGCTGTCCGGCTTGCGGTTCGCGGTCCGGTCGATTGCCTGGCTCCGCTGCATGCCGCCCGGACACGGCCTGCGGCTGCGCGATGTCCTGCCGGCCTTCATCGCGGGAGACGCGGTGGGCAACCTGGCGCCGTTCGGCGTGGTGGTCGGGGAACCGGCGAAGTCCGCCTGCCTGGCCGACCGCGTCCCGATCAACCGGACGTTCCCGGCCCTCGCGGTCGAGACTCTCTTCTATACCTTGTCCATCGTCGCGGTGCTGATCACCGGTGCGGTGGCGCTCGTGCTGATTGTGCAGCCGCCGGCCTCGGACTGGCGCGCAGGCGCCGTGGTGGTGGGTCTGCTCACAGCCGGTGTCGCGGCCGCGCACTGGCTCCTCTGGCGCCGGACACCGGTGGCGAGTGGTGCGCTCCGGCTGCTCCGTCTCGACGGCCGGGGCGGGTGGTTTGCGCGGTTCGCGCGGCGCGTCGAGCGGCTGGAATCGCATCTGCATCGCGACTATCCGCGCGACTGGCGGCGCGTCCTGGTGCTCGGCCTGCTCGAGCTGACATTCCCCCTGCTGGCGATGGTGGAAGCGTGGGTGGTGTTGTCGGTCGTCGCCGGGCGCGTGCCGACGGTCGTCGAGGCCTACGTCTTCGAGGCGGCCAACCGTTTCATCAACGTCGTCTTCAAGTTCGTGCCGCTGCGGTTCGGCGTCGATGAAGCGGGAACCGGGATGCTGGCCGAACTGCTGGCCTTCGGCACGGCGGCAGGCGTCACGCTGGCCATCGTCCGCAAGGGCCGGATGATCACCTGGGCCGCGGTCGGCGTCGCGGTGCTGGTCCGTCGCGGGCTGTCACTCGCGCAACTGGGCGCCTTGGCGACGCGGGGCACGCAACGGGTCGCCGTGGCGATCATGGCCCGGTCGCCGGAGGGGGCGCGGGCGCCGAAGGGACGCTTGCGCGACGCAGTGCCGGACGAGTCGGACCGGCGCCGCCTGTATGCGGCATTCCTTGCCGACACGGTCGCCGCCTGCCGCCGGCTCGACGATGTCACCTTGCGGGTAGCGTACGCGCCGGACGGCGGTCGCGACGGCTTCGCGGCGGCAGGGGTCGACGACGCCGAGCTGATCGCGCAGCGCGGCGACGACCTGGGGGCGCGCGAACGGGCGCTGTTCGATGACCTGTTCGCGGAAGGATTCGGTGCAGCCGTGGTGATTGGTTCGGACCTGCCGACGCTCCCGGCGTCGCATGTCGCCGATGCGGTGAACGCGCTCCGCGAGACGCCGGCAGTGCTTGGCCGCGCCGCGGATGGCGGCTACTACCTGATCGGCCTGACCGCGCCGCCACCGAGCGACAGTGTGCCGGACCTCTTCACCGGCGTCCGCTGGGGTACGGCTAACGCATTCGACGACACGATGCGCGCGGCCGAACGGGCAGACGTTGCGGTGGCACAAGCGCCGCCGTGGTATGACGTCGACGACGCGGAGGGTCTGGCGCGCTTGCAGCGGGACCTGGACGGCGATGCAAACGCCCCGACTACCGCCGCGGCGACTGCCGCCGTTCTGGCTGCCGTGCGCGGCGGCGGAGCCTGACCGGATCCGAGCCGCTACAGCTCGCGACGGCCTTCCATCGCCTTGTTAATGGTGACGTCGTCGGCGTACTCGAGGTCGCTGCCGACCGGAAGTCCCACGGCGATCCGCGTCACGCGCAGGCCGACGGGCTTGAGCAACTTGGCCAGATATATCGCCGTCGCCTCACCTTCGACGTTCGGATTCGTGGCGATGATCACTTCCTCCACGCCGCCGTTGCGCACGCGCTCGAGCAAGCCCCTGATCCGTAGTTCGTCCGGACCGATCCCCTGCAGCGGGGACAGCGCGCCCATCAGGACGTGGTAGGTGCCCTTGAATTCCTTCGTCCGCTCCACCGCGCTGACGTTGTGCGGCTCCTCGACAACGCAGATCACCGTCCTGTCCCGCCCGTCGTGCGTGCAGTAGTAACAGGGATCGGTGTCGGTGATGTTGTTGCAGACGGAGCAGTAGGTGATCTGCTCCTTGAGGTTGCGCATCGCTTCGATCAGCGCCTCGACGTCGCTCCGCGGCTGACGCAGCAGATGAAACGCGAGGCGCTGCGCACCCTTGGCGCCAATCCCGGGTAGCCGCTGCAGTTCCTCGATCAGCTCGCGTAGCGGGCGGACCTCGGTCATCCGGTCATTCCGGGGATCCCGACCCCCCCCATCATGCCGCGCATCTTGCCGCCCATCTCCTCGTCACCTTCCGGTTCGCGTCATTGATCGCGGCGACGATCAGATCCTGCAGCATCTCGACATCCTCCTTCGAGACCACCTCCGGATCGATCGTCACCGAGCGGACCTGCTTCATGCCGTTCATGACGACGGTCACCATGCCGCCGCCCGCGGTCGCCTCCACCTCGGTCGACGCCAGCTCACGCTGCAGGCGATCCTGCATCTGCTGCGCCTGCTTCATCATCTGTTGAATGTTCATGTGATCGTCTCGATCCGCGTGATCTCCGCCGGGAATACCTCCCGCATCGCCTTCACCGCGGCATTTTCCTCCACGTGTGCCCGTAACTCCCGCTCGCGTTCGTCGCCGCCGTCACGCGTCCCGGCATCTCTAGCCGCACCGGGTTTAGCCGCACCGGGTTTAGCCGCACCGGGCTGCCCGCCTTCGCCTGCGGCCGACGGCGGCGGCGCCTGCGGCGTCGACGGCGCCGTCCGGGCGGCAGGGCCCGCGGCGCTTCCGGCCGGTGGCCGCGAAGGCGGCGCCGCGCGGCGAGATCCGCCTCCCGATGATCCGCGCGCGGCCGGCGCACCTGTCGCCGGTGCTCCCCGGCCCTGCAGCAGGTCCGACAGCGGCGTCAGTTTCCGCAGATGTATCCACCGCAGCAACGCCATCTCGAAGTGATGCCGCGGCTGCGCGGCGCTGCGAATGTCCGCCTCTGCCCGGGAGAGGAGATCGAACGCGCGCAGCAGGTCCTCCCGCGAGAACCGCCCCGCCAGTTCCAGCAACCGGTCCTGCTCGCCCTCGCTGGCGATTTCCGGATCGTCCGCCCGGGCGGGATCCACCGACAGCACCAGCAGGTCCCGCACCGCGCGCGACAGCTCGCGGCACGCCTGCCGCAGGTCGTACCCCGCCTCGACGAAGCGTCCCGCCAGATCGAAGACCCGCCCCGGATCTTCGTCCACCACGACGGTGACGGCATCCAGGACCGGGTCGCGTCCGATCAACCCCAGCACCGTCGAGACGTCGTCGACGCCGATCGCCTCCCCCGCGAACGCGATCACCTGGTCGAAGGCGCTCTGGGCATCGCGCATGCTGCCGTCGGCGGCCCGCGCGATCAGCGCAATCGCCGCGTCGTCGATACGGATGGATTCGGCGTCGGCGATCGACCGTAACTGTTCACCAATCTGCCGCGTGCTGATGATCCGAAGCTCGTGCACCTGCGACCGCGACAGGATCGTGTCGGGGATCTTCTCGAGCTGCGTCGTCGCCATCATGAAGACAACGTGCGGCGGCGGCTCTTCGATCGACTTGAGCAGGGCATTGAACGAGTGGCTCGAAAGCTGGTGCACCTCGTCGATGATGAACACCTTGTAGCGGTCACGCACCGGCGACATCGCCAATCCGGCAACGACCACCTCGCGGATGTTCTCGACCTGCGTGTGCGTCGCGGCGTCGATCTCGAGGACGTCGATATCGCGTCCTTCCGCGATCTCGACACAGGCGTCGCACGTGCCGCAGGGGTCCGGCGTCGGTCCCGACGCGCAGTTGAGGGCGCGCGCCAGAATGCGCGCCGTGGTGGTCTTGCCGACCCCGCGCGGCCCTGCGAAAACGAAAGCCTGCGCGAGCCGCCCCGACGAAAGCGCATTGCGCAACGTCTGCGTCACGCCGCGTTGCCCGACGACATCGCCGAACTTCTGTGGCCGGTACTTTCGGGCGAGAACCTGGTAGGCCATGGCGGGGTGTCAACCAGTGCGCGTACCGTTGCGAGGTGGCGAACCCCACCGCGACCCGGAAGACCTGCGGCACATGTCAGTGACTACTTAGCGCTGCTGCCTTCCGGCCCTGACGCGGTTCGTAGGCTGAAACTGCACAGGTTCCGAGCCGCGGCGCGACCCGCCCCGCCGTGCGGATCCTCAGTGTACGCGCCAGGGGGGAACCGATCAACTCGGCACGCAGTGGGGCGCGGTTCGCTCGGTTGCCTACAGCGGCCGGTTCGGATTGAGTATGGTCCGCCACATATGGGCGACCGGGCTGCCGTCGTACCCGAGCCCTTCCTTCGGCTGCTTGAACTGCCGCCCGATGATGTCCTCGAACTGTTCGATGGTGACTGGCGGCGCATCGGGATCGAACGCGTACTGGTCGTTCATCGTGATCAGCCGCGCCTCCATGTAGTGGCGGTGGTTGCGCGCGTACTCGTGCGCCGCCTTGATATAGGGATCGGGCTCGTAGTCGACGCCGAAGATGCGGTTGTACATCTCGGGATACTCGTAGCCGACCGACTCGTCGGGGAAGAACCGGAGCGCCTGATGGTAGCGAATGCCCCAGCTGATCCGCTCGTCGACGTACGGCTCGAAGAGCTGCGCCCCCCAGTAGCCGTGGTCCGCCTTGATCAGGTTCTGGGTCACGTCGTGGACGAGGCACGCGAAGATCGTCCGTTCCGGCTGACCGGTCTTCATCGCATGCGCAGCGCTCTGCAACACGTGACGGGCGGGCGCGAATCGTTTGTCGAACACCTCGCGCAGCGTGACATTGTCCGACATCGGGTCGAACGGCTCGGAGGTGGGACGGAAGAGATTCCCCGTGCCACGCGGGGGGCGATCTCCCTCCTGCGCCGATGGCCGACCTGCGCCACCCTGCTCCGCGAACCGGCCGCTGCGGTCGAGTTGCTCCGTCATGAAGTGCTCGAGGGCTTCGGCGCGATCCTCGTGGGCCATCGCGGCAACCGCGGCCGCTCCGCCGACCTACGCGAAGAACTTCCGGCGATCAACGTGCATGATTCCCCTCCCCTCGAGACGGCAAGCGCCGTCTCACAGAAGCACTTGCATCCTACCTTGTAGCAGGCGTCCCGCCCGCTCGCGACCGGCTATTTCGACG
Source organism: Vicinamibacterales bacterium (assembly GCA_965246995.1). Lineage (GTDB taxonomy): Bacteria > Acidobacteriota > Vicinamibacteria > Vicinamibacterales > UBA8438 > VXRJ01. Next base: position 3,978,592 of record OZ252008.1, on the reverse strand, counting down.
CGTCCTCGTCGTCGCTCGCGAAGTTCTCGAGCGCTTCCCGGAACTCTGTCACTGCCTCCGGCACGGCGGCGCCGGCCTCGCCCTCCAGCACAATCTCCCGGGAATCGAGACGCTCGCCGTAGAAGCGCTCGTTCGCGTCGCGATCCGCCCGAACCGTCGCGCCGCCGATGGTCGCTCCCGCGAATACACCCCGCGAGCGCGAGTAGCTGAGGATTTCCGCCGTCATCTGGAGGTCGGTCGACGCCTCGAGGCTCCGGCCTACCGGCCCGATCACGGCAGAGACCTCTCCACCCAGCTTGAACTCGTTGTCGAGCAGCCGGCCGAGACCCCGCCGGTTCTGGATCAGCAGAATGATGTCAACCGACTGGGCGCCAACCTGCAGGCCGATGCTGCCGCCGGTCAGGGTCAGAAACGCCGGCGCAGACCACGCACCCGTCTCCTCATCCTTCGCGACGATGACGCCGCGGCCGCGCTGACCGCCGACGAAGAAGCCCGCCCTGACGGTGGACGGGAAGACCGCGACGCCGACCGACCGATCGAGCATCGCCCGGGGAATCGCGGTGTCCGGAGCGGCCATGATCTCTTCCAGGACGATGGACGCCTCTTCGAGGCGCGTAGTCTCTTCCTGGCTGGCGACGGCGTGCGTCGGCGCCGAGAACAGCGCCAGACTTACCGCAGCGATCGCGACCACGGCGGTTACGCGCCGAGTGGCAATGACGACCTGGTGACCGTGGATTCTGGTCATATCCGTAGGGTACTTCATCTGTGCAGTGTGCCCGTTCGCTCCGCAGACACCGCTCACCGCGTTCGTCGCCGGGGTGCTCGCGTTCCGGGACGCTGCCGCGGGAGCCTTCGACGCGCTCTACGCCTGGCTCACCTCGACGTTCGACTGGGTGTTCATGGCCGCCGGCAACGTCTTCGTCCTCTTCTGCCTCCTGTTGCTCGCGACGCCCCTCGGGCGCGTCCGCCTGGGCGGTCCGGCCGCCAGGCCGGACTACTCCATCTGGTCATGGTTCGCCATGCTGTTCACGGCCGGGATCGGCATCGGCCTGATGTTCTTCGGGGTGGCGGAGCCGCTCGATCACTTCCGGAATCCGCCGTTCGGCGTTGAAGCCGCGGACACCGCCGCCGCGCAAGGCCTTGCCGTCGCCGCTGCCATCTTCCACTGGGGTATGCATCCCTGGGCCATGTTCGCGGTGGTCGCGGTCGCGCTCGCCTTCGCCGCCTACAACCTCGGGCTGCCGCTGACCTTGCGGTCGGCGTTCTACCCAGTGCTGGGCGAAGCGGTATGGGGCTGGTTCGGCCACGTCATCGACATCCTCGCCGTGTTCGCCACGCTCTTCGGACTGGCGACGTCGCTCGGTCTGGGCGCCGAGCAGACTGCGGCGGGGCTCGCCCATCTGTTCGGTGTGCCGGCGACCGACACCACCAAGGTGCTGCTGATCGCCGGCATCACGTCCATCGCGCTGGTGTCGGTGGTCGCGGGAATGGACAAGGGCGTGAAGCGCCTGAGCCAGGCCAACCTGCTGCTGGCCCTGCTGCTGCTCGCGTTCGTGCTGGCGGTCGGGCCGACCCTCGACCTGTTCGCCGGGTTCGTCGCCAGCATCGGCCACTATCTCGCGGCCATCGGCCCACTCAGCAACTGGGCGGGCCGCGACGACTTCGACTTCCTGCACGGCTGGACCACCTTCTTCTGGGCTTGGTGGCTCTCATGGTCGCCCTTCGTCGGCATGTCCATCGCCCGGGTCTCGCGCGGCCGCACCGTGCGCGGCCTCGTCGGGTGCTTGCTCGTCGTCCCGGTACTGCTCTCCGCGCTCTGGTTCAACACGTTCGGCGCAACTGCGCTGTCGCTCTATCTGGACGGGGGCCATACCGGAGCGATCGAAGCCGTGCAGGCCCAGCAGCCGGAGCTGGCGCTGTTCAGGATGCTGGAGGTGCTGCCGCTTTCCGGCGTCACCTCGTCCATCGGCATCGTCCTCGTGATCATCTTCTTCGTGACCTCCTCCGATTCCGGATCGCTGGTGATCGACGCCATCACCGCCGGCGGCAAGCTCGACGCGCCAGTCGCCCAACGCGTCTTCTGGTGCGCGTTCGAAGGGATCGTCGCCATCACCCTGCTGGTCAGCGGCGGACTGGTGGCGCTGCAGACGGCCGCCCTCACCACCGGCTTTCCCATCGCGCTGGTGCTGATCGCGATGTGCTACAGCATCTGGAAGGGTCTGCGGGCGGCTTCGGTGTAGACGGACAGGTGGCGGAGAAAGTGTCCACCATGCCCGGGGTTGTTGCCGCCGTTCCAGCGGTATAGCATCGTCAACAATCAACGGCGCAGAACCTGGGGCACGTACCCCGAGCCAAGGAGTGCAGCGTGAGCCTGTCAACCAACTGGCGCGGCTTGATGTGGATCCCGCTCTTGTCGCTGCTGTGTGTTCTCGACGTACCGGAGGCTGCGGTTGCCCAGGAGGATTCGGCGGGCGACCCGTCGCAATGGGTCATGCCGAATGCCAACTATGCGGGCTGGAACTACAGCCCGCTGGATCAGATCAACGTCGACAACGTCGAGCAGCTCACGATGGCGTGGACGATGCAGCTCGGCATCCAGGATTCGTACGAAGCCTCGCCGCTCGTGATCGGCGACACGATGTACATCGTCACCCCGAAGCCGAACTACGTCTACGCGCTCGACCTCGCCCGGCAGGGGTTCATCAAGTGGGAGTTCCGGCCCGAGATTCCCGACCCGGAGACGACACAGAGGAGCGCCTGCTGCGGCGCGCAGACCCGAGGCCTGGCCTACGACGACGGCCGGATCTTCTTCGCCACCCTCGACGGACAGGTATTCGCGCTCGATGCGGAGACCGGAGACGAGATCTGGCAGGCCGAGAACGCGAGCATCGCGACTGGGGAAACGGTCCCCGGCATGCCGCTGGTGGTAGGCGACAAGGTCATCGTCGGCGTGGCCGGCGGCGAGCGCGGCGTCCGCGGTCACGTCACCGCCTACAGCCTCGAGACCGGCCGGTTCAGGTGGCGTTACTACAGCATGGGGCCGAACAACGAGGTGGGCATCGGGGCTCGCTTCGACCCCTTCTATCCGGACGATCGCGTCCCCAATCCGGCGCTGGACACCTGGTTCGGCGACTCCTGGAGGCGCGGCGGCGGCTCCATCTGGGGCTGGTTCACGTACGACCCGGAACTGAATCTCTTCTACTACGGCACGAGCAACTGCGCCCCGTGGAATCCGGACTACCGCCGGGAATGGGGCGTGGTCGAGGTGGACGAGGACGGGGGCATGACCGGCTATCGGAACAACTATTGCGCGTCGATCCTGGCCCGCGACGCCGACAGCGGAGAGCTGATCTGGGCCTACAACATGACCCCCCAGGACCAGTGGGACCTCGACGAGCCCAACGCGAACGTCCTCGTCGACCTCGAGATTGACGGCCAGACGCGCAAGGCGCTGGTCCGCGCGGCGAGGAACGGCTTCTTCTACGTGTTCGATCGCGCGACGGGCGAGATGCTCCTCGAGCCCTGGATGTTCGTCTACAACGACATCTTCGATGGCGTGAACATGGAGACCGGCCGGCCGCGCTACGACATGACGAAGATGATGTTCACCGACCTCGAGGATCGACAGAAGTACGTGCCGGACGCCGAGGACATCGCCATCGGCTGGTGTCCCGGCATCGCCGCCAGGAACTGGCAGAACGACGCGTACTCCCCGCGGACCGGACTCCTGTACACCCCGACCTCGAACAGCTGCGATCGCCTGAGAATGGTCGAAGGCGAGTACGTGCCCGGGAACGACTACACGCTCCGTGAACGCGGCGGCGACGCCCCGGACCCGCCCAATGCGGAGGTCGTCAACGAGCTGCAGGCCAACGACCCGGTGGCGGGCGAGACGGTCTGGCGGATTCAGTGGACGACCGCCAACAACGCGCCGGTCATGGCAACCGGCGGGGACCTGCTCTTCCAGGGTGGTCCCAACGAGGGTGTGGTGCGAGCGTTCGATGCCCGGACCGGGGACATCGTCTGGACGTTCCGGACCGGGAGCAACTTCCGGAACTCGCCGATCACCTACATCGGGCCGGACGGCCGGCAGTACGTCGCCATCATCGGCAGCCAGCGCCCGGGGAGCGTGCAAGTCACGCCAGATGCGGAGCCGGACGCGGGCGACCGCTTCCGGCGGGCCGGCAGCGCGCTCTACGTGTTCGCGCTCCCTCCAGCTCGCAACTGAGGCGAGGTCGCAGGCGCACGCCAAGACGCCCGCGACGCGGAGCTCACAAGCGAATCGAGGGGAGGCGCGGGAGGTGCCCACATGGTAGGTCGACGTCGGTTCAACACTCTGCTCGCGGGGACGGCCGGCTGGGTTGCCGTAGGCCCGCTCGGCACGGCCGCCGCGCAGTCGCAGTCGCGCGGCGCCATCTATGCCAGCGTGGACGCCCGGCTCTACCGGATTCGCGTCGACGGCGATTCCCTGGTGCGGGAACTCCGCCCACTGATCCTTCCCGCGCAGGTGCAGGAAGCATGGCAGCATCCGTCGGGCCGGTACTTCTACATTGCCAGCAGCGACCAGCGCACATCGACCGCCCGCGTGCGGCATCACTACCTGAACGCGTTCCAGGTGGATTCGTCGGGAGATCTCCAACCGTTCGGCGGGGCCGTAGAGCTGCCGCACCGGCCGATCTACATCACCGTCGACCAGCGCGGCGAGTACTTGCTGTCGGCATACAGCTTTCCGAGCTCCCTTTCGGTGCACCGGCTCAACGCCGACGGGTCGATCGGCGGCGAGGTCGAGCAGCGGGCGAGCCTCGACGCCGGTTTCTATGCCCACGCCGTCTACCTGATGCCCTCGAACCGTGCGGTGCTGCTGCCGGCGCGCGGCAACGAGCCGGAGCCCGGCGTCCACACGGAGGATCCGGGCGGCCTCTACCTGTACGGCTTCGAGAACGGCCAGCTGACCAACAAGCAGACGGTGGCGCCCAACCAGGGCCGGGCGTACCGCGTGCGCCACGCCGACTTCCATCCCTCCGGCGCGTGGGTCTACGTCGATGTGGAAACCCAGAACCTGCTGCACACCTACGCCATCCGAGCGGACGACACGCTTTCGGAGGAGCCCTTGTTCGTCAGCACGACGCTGGCCGCGCCGGAGGCATATCGCGGCGGGCAAACAACGTCGTCGATTCGCATGCATCCGACCAACGGCCGGACCCTGTACGTGGCGAACCGGGGCGGCGGAACGGAGATCTTTCAGGGCGAGCGGGTGTCGAACGGCACCGAAAACACTATTGCGGTGTTCTCCGTTGATTCCGGTACCGGCGAGCCGACCCTGGTGCAGACGATCGACACCCACAGCATTGCCGTCAGGACGATGGCGTTTCAACCGGACGGCCGGTCAATGGTTGCCGCGAGCACAGAGCCAGGACAAATCCGCGCCCAGAGGCGTCTGGAGACCGTGCCGGCCGCGCTGACGCTGTACGACATCGAAGCGGACGGCCGGCTGGCGTTCAGGTCCACCCTTCCGGTCGACACGCGGGGCGAGACGATGTTCTGGTGCGGGGTCGTCCGCTATTGAAAGATGGAGACCCGGCATGGGGCTGACCCGCTCTTCGTGACGATGCCGCAGCGCCAGGGCTGATGTAGTGGACTCCGCCGCCCAGGGCCATGGCTTGCGCCTGAATGCGTGCGTTCACGGATTAAGTGGCGGAGAGGGTGACAATCTACTCTCGCCTGTGGCGCTTCGCGCTCCCTCATCGGGCGATCTCCACCGCTTCACGCCGACTCGCAGCGCCCGCCCGCGCCGTACGCCCGGCTTCCAGACTACCGACGGCCCGACCGTCCGCCGCGCGTAGTACTCCGGAGCCGGTTTGTCCGGACGACGGCGCTCAAGCTCGCGCCGCAGTTCCTCCGGCCTCGTCCCTCGCCGCAGTTCCGACCGCACCCACGTCACCGTCCACCCGTCCCGGCCGTCCTTCTGGTTCTGGAACCCTAGCCCGGATTTCTCACCGGAGGTGAACAAGAGGCTGCCCGTGATGGCGTAAAGTGTTGTTATCACAATAACTTCAAGCCACACACGGAGGCAGCCTCTTGTCGACACATTGTACGCCAACCCAGCTTGAGTTTCCTCGGGTCGGTCGTCGCCGTCTGGTCGCCAGCTTCGATGGCGGAACGATCACGTCCAACGCCGGGGCATTGCTGCTGCGGGCGGTGGAGAAGTGCACCGGCGTGTGCCGGCGCGCGGCGGAGTGCTTCCAGGACTACCGGGATCCGAGCTTGATCGAGCACACGGTCGAGGACTTGGTGACCCAGCGTGTGATGGCCGTCGCGTTGGGCTACGAAGATCTGAACGACCATGACACCCTGCGGCGCGACCCGCTGGTGGCGGCCGCGGTGGGCAAGGCGGACCCGACGGGCGAGAACCGGGTGCGGGTGGCGGATCGCGGGGCCGCGCTGGCGGGGAAGAGCACGCTGAACCGGCTGGAACTGGTCGGGTCGAAGGACGCCGAGGCTGACCGGTACAAGAAGGTGACCTATGACGAGGCGGCGCTCGACGCCCTGCTGGTGGACGTGTTCATCGAGTCGCACCCGACGCCGCCGGCGCGCATCGTGCTGGATGTCGATGCGACGGACGACCCGCTGCACGGCCAGCAGGAAGGGCGGTTCTTCCACGGGTATTACCGGCACTACTGCTATCTGCCTCTGTATATCTTCTGCGGGGCGCAGGTGCTCTGCGCGCGGTTGCGGCCCTCGAACATCGACGGGGCGGCCGGGGTGGTGGACGAGTTGGCGCGGATTGTGGGGCAGGTGCGGCAGGCGTGGCCGTCGGTCTCCATCCTGGTGCGGGGAGACTCGGGGTTCTGCCGAGACGAGCTGCTGCACTGGTGCGAAGAGCATGCGGTGGATTACGTCATCGGCTTGGCGAAGAACGCTCGGTTGAAGGAACACATCGGGCCCGACCTGGCGCAGGCCCAGGCGCAGTGCCAGGAAACCGGGACCGCCGCGCGGGTGTTTGCGGACTTCCGCTATCGCACGCGCGAGAGCTGGAGCCGGGAGCGCCGGGTGGTCGGCAAGGCCGAGCATCTGCCCGCGGGCGCCAATCCACGCTTCGTGGTGACATCGCTGCGGCCGGACACCCTGGCGGCGCAGGCGCTGTATGAGGATTTCTATTGCGCCCGCGGGGACATGGAGAACCGCATCAAGGAACAGCAACTGGCGCTGTTCGCGGACCGGACGAGCAGTGCGACGCTGCGCGCCAACCAACTGCGCCTGTATTGGGCCACGCTGGCCTACGTCCTGCTCCAGCACCTCCGCGACCGGGGGCTGGCGGGCACCCGGCTCGCCCGCGCCCAATGCGACACGCTACGGCTGCGGCTGCTCAAGATCGGCGCCCACGTCCGCGTCACCGTGCGCCGCATCTGCGTGGCGCTGTCCGAGCTGGCGCCCGACGCCGATCTGTTCATCACGGCCGCTCAACGTTTGCGCGCACCGCCCGGCCCGGCCTGACGATTGGCCAGGCGGCGGCATACGTTCACGACCGCAGGGGGGCACGGGGACCTTTCGGGCATGGTGTGCTTACCCGACCGATTTTGGCGCCGCGCGCACGTCGTCGCCCGCGTCCAGACCACCGCTGGCGCCTGAGTTGGCCGCCCGGAACCCCAGACCCACCGCCTCATGCCCGATCTCCGGGAGCTGTGAGAAATCCGGGCTAGGAGCCCGTGGTGAAACCCCTGCTACATTCGAGCGGCGATGCATCCCGCCTGAACGGCGTTGCTCCTCGGACTGCGCCAGTCCGCGGTCTCAATACGGCCAATATGCTCCCTCGTCGCGCCTTGTCAGGCGAGCGCCTCACCGCTCTCGGTGCTACGCGGGGTTTCACCACGGGCTCCTAGCATGCGCATCACGCGCGCCACGTCCACTACGGCGAAGTCCCCACCGTACCGGCCCGCGACTGCAGGACGGCACGGAGGCCTTTCGGGCGCGGTGCGCCTTACTCGACCGATTTTGGCGCCGCGCGCACGTCGTCGCCCGCGTCCAGACCACCGCTGGCGCCTGAGTCGGCCGTCCACAACCCCAGACGCGCGGCCTAATGCCCGATCTCCGGGGGGCTGTGAGAAATTCGGGCTCCCGATCAACCACAACTTGCGGAGCGAGAGAGGTAGTTACAGACGGCCAAAAAGGGTCGCGGTCACCCGCCCCCTCACCGCTCATACTCCACGCTCCGGTTCCTAAACACCACCGTCAGCAGATCCCGGGCGCGGGGTTTGACCTTTTCCTCCGGAAACAGCTCCCGGTAGATCCGGATCGCGTCCTCCGGACCCTTCAGCCCCAGGTGCTTGCTCAGAGCCGCAATGTCCTCGCGGTCCGTGCCCCGCGCCGACAGAAGCTTCATCGCCAACAGGTGCCGTGCCGACGCCCCGCTGACCGACAGGTACTGCGACTCATACAATGTTCTCGCCAGCGAGTCCGCCGAACGAGGAATTGCCCACGTCGCTTGCTCGTTGAGCCACGAATCCCCCAGCCCGTGCCTCCGGCCGACCTTCCGCACGGCCTCCGTCAGCCGGCCGTGCCCCGCGTCGATCCGCGCGTCCACGTCTTGCGTTGTTCGTTCCCGGCTGAACGCCAGGCTCATCGCCGCGCCATCCACGATGTAGATCTGCGCCCGCGCACCCTGCAACCGCAGCTCGTCCGACAGCTCATCGAACAACGCATGCAGTTTCTTACGGTCAAGGGATCCACTCATACCGTTCTCCCCCCCGCGCATCCAGATCCCGTGGGTCTGGAATCGCCCCGTGCCGCAGGAACGCCGTCGGCGCGAACATCAGCGAGTCCAGCCGGATCGCCCGTACCGGCGACAGAACCCACGTGCTCTCGAGGAACCGTTCCGGCTCCTCCACCCATGCCGGCGGCTCGTGCCCGTGCAGCCGCGCCACGTGCTCCACCATCGCGGCCAGCAGCGCGTCCCACTTCGTGCGCGTCAGCGGCACCCGCACCGCCAGCGCCTCCCGTTGTTCGGCCGCCGTGCGGGCATGGAACTGCCGCGCCAGGTCGTGCACGATCATCCGCTCAATGTCCACCTCCGGCCAGCCCTCCCGGATGCCCTCCGTGTACTCCGCGAACGAGAACCTTCTGCCCTCCATCGTCCCCTTCCATTCTCTCACGCAGCCCCCCGGCCTCCGCCGGCTACCTCTTGACCTCAATCTCCGGGTATTTCAGCGCATTCTCGGGCTGTTGGGTGAACGCGCACTCACCCAAAATGGGGCCGTTTTCAGCGCATCCCCTCTTGTGGTCGCTCCCCGTTGCACGTTTTCCGGCCCCAGGGGCCGTGTCACTACACCACGTCGGCCGACGTGGTGTCAGTACACCGTGGATCCGGACCCGGTGCGGCCCGCTATCACTTCCGCCGCCCGCCGCGATCGCGCGCCCCGCGTCCATCCGCGCGCGTCACCGCCGCACCGTCGTACGGAATGCCGGCACGCTCTGCCAACTCTCCATCGTCCCTCGCCAGCTCTGGACGCTCGCTCACCAGACGGAACACGTGCCGGCGCATCGCCTGGTGCGGCGTGTCGTCGTCCCGCAGACGCATGGAACAGTGCCAGACCCCAGCACCTCGCCCAATCCCGCGGCGGCCACCTCCAGGTCGAGCGCGTAGGCCGCTCCCCGGCCGGCGCCCAGCCGGAGGCCGGACCGCAGCCGCTGGTAGGCCGCCGCCACATCGACCGTGCCGAACGGCGTCAGCAGGCCGCCCAGGCGGGGCAGCCGGATCCCATAGCCCACGTCGCCTACCTGGCCATGCGGGCTGCGTCCGGACTCGGTAGATCCTCGACTAACGCGAGCTGCTGGTAGTTGTAGTCGAGCTCCGCACGGCCGACGATCAACCGCTGGTCGCGGGGGCTCAGCTGCTTCAGGTGCTTCAGGTAGCGTCGCCAGGTCTCACCATCGATGAGCTGCTGAAGTTGCCGTGCGGCGTCGGCCAAGAGCCGGACGCGCTCATCCGGCGCGATGCTGTCCCGACGACGCGCGGCGCGGCGTAGTTCGTCGCGGATCCGGTTCTCGAGGGCGCGCCGCAGGTAGATTCTTAACGCACCAGCCTGTTTCGATTCGAACGCGTCGAGCCGCGCGAACGTTCGATACAGCGTGTCCTGGACCAGGTCGCTCGTGTCAACGGACCCGCGAACCCACACCGGCAGGCGGCCCCGTGCCCAACGCCGAAGCCACGACAGATACCGCTCGAACAGCGCGTTGATTGCCGACCGATTCCCCGTTCGAGCCCTTTCCAGAAGACCCTGCTCGGAGCTGGAGCTCAGACCATCGCGTTCCTCGGTGGGCACATTTGGCGTCAGGCCGGGAGGGAACGGGGTGGGGTTGCTGCGGAAGACCTCGTCTTGGCGGAGCGGCCCGGCGACGGATGTTCAGTTTGTACGGCAGAGTCTCTGAGGGACCGTCGCCGTCCCAGCCAATATGGGGGGAACAATGGCAGGAGCGTCGACTAAATCAGGACCTTAGCTCTTTTAGATCAACCTGTTACATGCTGTGGTGTGGCGGAGAGAGTGGGGTTCGAACCCACGGTAGGAGGATTACCCCTACACACGCTTTCCAAGCGTGCTCCTTCAACCACTCGGACATCTCTCCGCTAGCCGGGTGGGTGTCCAGTGTAGCACCGGCCCTCAACTAGCCGTCCCTAGTGAAACCAACGGGCTGCTAAAGCTGTCGGCGACGGGAATAGAGGATGACGTGAAGCGCCTGCACGTCGCGCCGCTTAACGAAGCGGGGCGGATAGGAGTGATTGTACGACTGCAGCAGGTAGGCCCCCGGCAACTTCGTCGCCAGCCGGATCAGGCGCTCGCCGGAGGCAAGTTGCGCATAGACCTCGTCGCCGTCTTCGAACTGATGCCCCGGCGCGACGATGGCGATCGTTCGGGGCCGGTGCGCCGGCATCATGGCGTCGCCGCGCACCACGACTCCGTACGCGTCGGGATCGGCCAGGTCGCCCGGGCGGGGCAAGCGCAGCAGAATCTCGGGCGATGCCGTTGACTTCGCGCCGCGCCAGGTGACCGGCACCGGCGCCATATCTCCCTCGGCCACCACCGGGATATCCGGCGTCGTCCCGCGCAGCAGGTCGATCGTGGTGCCAACGTCACCGGCGGTGGCAGCGGTTGCCTCGCGCACCCGGTCGTAGTCCGGGTCGACACCGCTCAGCAACTGATCGACCGAACAGCCAAGCGCCTTCGCGATTCGGAGCAGCGTGCCGGTCTCGAGCACGGTGTGCCGATCATTCTCCCAGTCGGACACCTGCGGCTGAGGCACGCCGAGTCGATCCGCGAGTTCGCGTTGCGTTCGAACGCCCGCCGCCGATCGGAGCCGCTTGATGTTTCTACCGAACGACACTACGAGAAGCGTACACGCGCCCGCGTCGGCGCTGCAAACACTTACATCAATGGAATCAATAACTTATGGTTTCACCGTATTCAACGTGAAAGGTTACGTCTATACCCGTATAGTACTTACACGATGCACGAATCGGGCGTTCATCTTCGGCCGCACGCCGTGCAACGTCACGATCCGGCCCACCGGTCAGACCGTTGGGGGCGGCACCGCCTGGGTCGCCACCGTCACCACGCGCGGCGATTGCGTCGGCCGCACGCGCTTCCGCGCCGCGACCCGACAGGAAGCCCTCGCCCTCGCCGCGCTCTACCTGGAACGCTGTCTCGGCCCGCTCTCCGAGGCGCCGCCGCCACGCTAGCAGCCCGTCGCTGCTAGTATGTTCCAGAGACGGAGAGGTACCGAAGTGGTCGTAACGGGGGCGCCTCGAAAGCGTCTTGTCGGGTAACCGGCACGTGGGTTCGAATCCCACCCTCTCCGCCATGTCTTTTAGATAACCACTTTATTATCAGTGTCCTATGTTCATCATAGGGAGTCATGGTCCCCCACCTGGTCCCCATATTCCCCAAACCCGCGTGGGAAGCCGCTCTCCGACGCAACGCTGAGCCAGCTGATCAAGGAACTCGGCATCGCCGCCGTGCCGCATGGGTTCCGGTCGAGCTTCCGGGACTGGGCCGCGGAACGGACGAACACACCCCGCGAAGTGGTCGAGGCCTCGCTCGCCCATACGGTCCAGAACCCCACCGAGGCAGCTTATGCGCGCAGTGACCTCTTCGAGCGTCGGCGCCGCCTGATGGACGACTGGGCGTCGGCGCTTGGGAATGACTAAAAGATGTAACAACAATAACTTGCGCCGTCCTGTTCGATTACTTCCCCTCAACCTGTCCCTCGTTCTCAACCGGATGTCAGCGGGCCAAGAACGCCGTCCATGGACGGATCGAGATCGTGGCCATGGCTGCCGCAGCATAGAGCCTTGTCGGCCTGTTCACCGTCGATGCAAGGCCGACGACATCCGATAGCATAGTCAGCCATGAGAGTCTTCAGCGTTGGCTCTGACGGTGACTTCACGGAGTACGAAAAGTTGCCGTTCAAGGTCCTTCATGAGGAATCCATCCTTGAGGAGTGGCTGGAATCCAATCCTGACGGGATTCTTGAAGACGGGCGAATTCTGATCATCGGACGCCAGGTCCGAACCGACCTCGGCGGGATCATTGATCTACTTGGCGTGGATCGCGAGGGGAACGTAGTCGTCGTGGAGTTGAAGCGAGACCGCACGCCGCGGGATGTTGTCGCGCAGGCGCTCGAATACGCCGCGTTCGCTGCGCGTCTCGACGTGGACGCGCTGGAGGGCATCCTCCGCGTGCATGAGCACGATGAATCACTCAGCCTTACCGACTGCCACCGGGAGTGCTTCAGCGTGGGCCAGTCGGAGGCCGTCGCGTTCAACAAGGATCAACACGTCGTGGTCGTCGGTCAGAAAGTCACGCCGGCGATCAGGCAGACGGCCTCGTTCCTTGGATCCAAGGGGATCCACGTCACGTGCGTCGAGTTCACCTTCTTTGAGGCCGCCGGGGGCGGTCGTTTGCTGTCTCAGGAGATCGTCGTCGGGAGAGAACACGTGAAGCCGCGCCGCGTGACGTCCGAGCCTCTGCCGGTCGTGTCGGAAGACGACTTCCTGAAGGGGTGCGACGAGCACGGCAAGGGCGTCTTTTCCAGGATTCTCGAATTGGCACGCAGCAGGTCGATGTCCATCAACTGGGGAACCAAGGGTTTCTCCATGGGTGTCGACGTCGACGGAGCCCGCGTGGTCATCTGCTACGCCTACCCACCCGCTGCTGTGTTCAAGCAGACGCTCTATACGGCCCTGCGCGACCGCGCCGGCATCGAGAGGAAGACAAGCGCTCCCGCCGAGGCCATCGACCGACTTCGGAAAGCGGCGGAGGGGACGAGACTATTCGCGCCTGCGGGTCGCGAGTTGAAGTGCCTGATCAACCGGGCGTTCACGGACGACGAAGTGGATGCGCTCGTTGCATGGTGCGAGTCTGCGGCGCAAGCGATCGTTGAGCACGGACCGAAAGCGACGCCCGAGCAATAGCGGTGGCCGTCGGGGCGACATGTGCGACGGCCGTACCGGCGAAGGGCGCTGAGAGTGAAGCGCTACGTCTACACGGGACTGCTACCGACGTGCCGGTGCGCAAGCAGCGAAGCTGGAGCTCGAACGCTACCGGCCAGTGGCCGGCGGCCACTCAGGGGCGCGGCGCTGGATCCTATACTTACGAAAACATGCGGTGGACCGCGGCCACATGAGCACCGACACTCCGTTCCAGGGCAGTCTCTTCGCTCACGATTTTCTGCAAGAATCGGTCACGCGCCTGGACGACTGACGCGACCTCGCCGCAGACGCCATTGACTCCCTCGACGCTTCTCTGCGGGACGTGTTTGCCCGTTTCCCCGTTGTCGGATCGCCCAATGAAAGCCAGACCGAGGACGATCTGATCTGGCCGGTCCTTGCGCACCTCGGGTGGACGGAGAGTCTACGCCAGCAGAACCTCTCCGCTCACGGCCGGCAGGATGTGCCCGATGGCCTGCTGTTCCGAGACGCTGCGGCGAAGGACCGTGCCAACGGCTTCACCGAGGAATGGAGACGCTATGCATTCGGTCTCGCGGTCATCGAGTCCAAGCGCTGGCGACGCCCGCTCGACCGCCGGTCCGACCGCCGCGGGGAGGAAACCGCGCCCTCGACCCAAATGCTGCGCTACTTGCGGCGGGTAGACGACCTGACGACGGGCAAGCTACGTTGGGGCATCCTCACCAACGGTGCCCGGTGGCGGCTCTATTATCAGGGAGCCGGGTCCGTCTCGGAGCAGTTCTTCGAGCTCGACCTCGCGGAGCTCGACGATGCGTGCCGACAACAGCAGGTCATCCGCCTAGGCCCTCTCAAGCAACTCTCGCCCCGCGCGTGCAGCTACCGGGACTTGAAGTGGCCATGATCCGATTCAGTGGACGGTTTCGTTGAGTTGATCGTTCTTCGTTGTCTGTTCTTTTCTCATTGAAAAAGACAACGGGTGTGGAGCCTGTGGGAAACCGCGTCCTTGGCGGTTTTCCATAGGCTCCACGTCCTCTTCGTTCGCGCGTCGTTCAAATGCCGCTGGACTGATCTGGCCAAGCGTCGAGTGCCGGCGACGCCGGCACAGGACCGCGCTCATCGACCTCATCGGCGGCCCGGACGGAATCCCCGACGAGCCCCCGAGCAGAAAGGACACCACAGCCGATGCCGAAGACAATCACCACCGCCAGCGCGCTGAGCACCAAGGCGAGCAAGGCGCTCGACCTGATGCGCGCCCGCGCCGTGAAAGCGGACGAGGCACGCACCGCCGCGGGGCCGAGCTGGCCGACCGCACCCGGCACCGGTGGGCGCGCGCCGTGTGATTCAAGGGTGGGCCGCACTCGGGCCGGGCGCCTGCCGCCGGTTGGCGGCGTTGTTGCGTGAAAATCTGCGGGTGGGGCAGTTTGGCCCGCTCTTCTCGTCTCCGCAGGAGCCACACTGCAGGGATGAAGTCGAAGGTTCACCCCACGTATAAGACGAAGTACCGCGTTGCGAACTGGCCGGCCTATAACCAGACCCTCGTTCGACGCGGCGATGTGACGTTGTGGTTGTCCGCGGAAGCGATCGCTGCCTGGGCGGCCAGCCGGAGCGGCCGGCGTGGTGGGCAGCGGCGCTACTCGGATCTCGCCATCGAGACCGCCCTGACCCTGCGACTTCTCTACGATCTCCCGCTGCGCCAAGCCGAAGGGTTCCTGCACGCCCTGTTCGGGATGATGCGCCTCGACCTCTCCGCCCCCGACTATACGACGCTCTCCCGGCGCAGGCAGCATTTGAAGCGTCGTCTGCGACTGGTCCCGCCCGGCGAGGGCCTCCATCTCGTGCTCGACAGCACGGGTCTGTCCATCGTCGGGGCAGGTGAGTGGGCGGCCGCGAAACATGGTGGCCGCGGCCGGCGTGGCTGGCGGAAGCTCCACCTTGGCGTCGATCAGTCAGGCGTGATCCGTGTCCACACACTGACCGAGGCGACGAGTGATGATGCGACCACCGCCCTCGATCTGCTCACCGCGGTCGAGGGCCCTCTCGTGCGCGTCACCGCTGACGCCGCCTATGACACGGTCGCCGTCTACGAGACCGCGACGGCGCGGGGTGCGACAGTCATCATCCCACCGGCCAAGACGGCGAACGTCTCTGGCCACGGCCCGCGGTCGCCCGCGCGGGATCGGACGATTACGTTGGTGAAGCAGCTCGGTCGGCGCCGTTGGAAGCAGGTGTCAGGGTACCATCGTCAGGGCCGGGTGGAGAACGCGTTCTTCCGCTACAAGTCCATCATCGGCGATGGCCTTCGCGCCCGGAGTCTAGCCAGGCAGGGGAGTGAGGTCGTCCTCGGCTGTGAGATCCTGAATCGGATGACCGCCCTCGGACGACCAGTGTCGTATCGCATCGGCATGTGAGGATCTCGTCGATTGGCATCGTGCGGGCCAGTGACGATTCGTGCAACAACGCCGCGAGCAGGCGGCAGCCGCTCGATCCGACGGCCCGGGATCCGTCAGAAGTAGTACTTCAGGCCGACCGTTACCGCCAGGTAGCTGATGCCCTCGAATCGCTGCGTGGTGTCGAATGGGGTGACGCCGTCCGCCTGCACGGGCGCATGGCTGCGGATAAGATCCCAGGTCGCCTCGTCGGTGATATGGCCGAATTGGGCCCAGCGCCCCGTCACGCCGACCGAGGTGTGCTCGGTCAGCGCGTAGTCGGCGCCGGCGAGCACCTGGAACCCAAACGCTTCTTGACGCACCGTCGTATCGAGGGAGCTGAGGGTACCCGCTGCGGCGCGCTTGGCGGCGTCCGGCCAGTCCGGCTCAAAGTCGATGCGCAGGTACTCGGCGTCCGGCTTCCGGATGAACTGGTTGGCATAGTGCAGGGTGGTGATGGCCACGCCGAGGCCGCCGCCGACGTACGGCGTCCAGGGTGACTCGTTCGGAAAGTCGTAGTACGCGTTGGCGAAGATCTGGTGGGCGGCATAGTCCCGGATCCACTCGCGCGGCGGCTGGTCGTGGCTCCACTCGGTGTCCTTGCCCTGGAGCGCCACGTTCGTGGTGGCCCCGACCGCCGCGGTGGCGGGCCCCTGGGACCGGGTGAGGTACTCCACTTCGACGCGCACCCGGTCGGCCCGGTAGCCGACCAGGAGGCCGCTCACGGCCCCGCCCCCCAGGTCGAACGCGTTGCGCAGGATGACCGTCGGCGTGCTGGCGCGGCACGCCTCGTCGCTGGCCGGCGGGCTGGTCGATGCCGGATAGAGGAGCCGGTCGCACCGCGTCGGGTGGTTGACCCCGGTGACGCTCGAGGTGAGGGGGGACGCGTTCGCCCTCCCAATCTCGAGGCCAGCATAGAAGCCGTTCCGGAGGGACTGGCCGCTGGCGGCGTCCGCCATCCCCAGGATTGAGAGGCATAGCGCCACGGAGAGGCCCGCGCGCCACGCCGACCGCCCCCCCTTCGGATGGCATAGGCCCCATGTCGGTATTGTACTTGCGAGCACGCACGCCGGTCAGGCGCTCGCGGCTCATCAGGCGTCTTTGGGTCATGGCGGCAGGTCGAACAATGCCCGGTCCTGGGGCTTGGTCAGGAAGGCATCGAGGCCCTGTTGGAGGCGGCGGGCGGCGTCCGGGTGACCTGCCGGCTTTCTTCGGACCAGTGATTACTGGAGAACAGCGCCGGTGAAAGTGCTTCGTGCGTGTCCGTGTTCTTCCTGGTCAGCGCGAGCCGGCATCGCCGGCGAGCGCCCTCTGTCATCCGAGCCAGCACCGAGCTGCGCCTTGAACTCGGCTAGCGGAGGGCGTTCTGAACGCCGAAGGACGCGTCGACCGCGTTGCGGGATGGCCCGGACGGCTGGACGCCACCTGGAGCGGCCTGGGTGATCCTGCGTGGGATCTTCCTCAAGGGCATCGGACTGGAAATCCTGTGGCCGCAAGCCCTGGCGCTTTTCGCCTGGGGGGTTGGCATCCTCACGCTCGCCACCCTTCGTTCGAGCAAGCGCCTCGCCTGAAGCAGGGTGAAGCCGATACGACACTGACCTTGGAAAGAGCTGTCCGCCGCGCCGGGCAGCGCTGCGCTACTGACTGGTGACCACTGTCAGACACACGAAAGCCTGACGCGTCGGGCGGGCGCCCGACGCGTCAGGCCACAAGAGACACGCAACAGCCAGCCACAAAGCGGAGCCCTGGCTCCGCGGCAACCGGCTGGAACGCTGACCTACTGGATCCGGGTGACCGTGATCATCGCAACCGGATTCTTCCAGTCGCGACTCGCACCGAAGTCCCCGACGCCAGTGATGCCATTGTGGATCGTGATGAACCCCTCGCCCGCGGCCGTCGATGCCGCAGCGCTAGCAGCCTGTCGGACTTAGGCCCGGGTTTTATAATGGGGCTTGTCGAGTTGAGGGGGTAGAAGTAGATGCCGAATTTTGTACAGCGGCACCAGTCGCAGTTGTATCTGCTGCCGCCGGACCTGCGCGATTGGCTGCCTGAGGACGATCTGGCGCACTTCGTGATTGAGGCGGTGGAACGGGTGCCGCTGGAGCGGTTCCAGGTGAACGAACGGGGCACCGGATCGGCGCAGTATCACCCGCGGATGATGCTGGCGTTGCTGGTGTACTGCTACGCGAACGGGATCTTCGGCTCGCGTCGGATCGAGCGGGCGACGTATCGGGACATTGGCGTTCGGTACGTGGCGGCGAACTGTCATCCGGACCACGACACGATCTGCACGTTCCGGCGCAGCAACTTCGAAGCGGTAGCGGAGGCGTTCCTGCAGGTACTGCTGCTGGCGAAGGAACTGAAGCTGCTGCGTGTTGGGACGGTGAGCGTGGACGGGACGAAGGTGGACGCGAACGCGAACAAGCGCAACAGCATCCGCTACGACCGTGCGGGGGCGTTGCGCGAGCAGTTGCGAGGCGAGATCGAGAGGTTGTTGGATCAGGCGGAGCACGCCGACACGGACGACGTGCCGGACCCACAGGGTCTGCCGGAGGAGTTGTCGCGGCGCGACAAGCTGCGGGCGAAGCTGGACCGTGCGTGCGCGGAGTTGGAACGGCGTGCGCAGGCGCGTGCGGACGCGGAGCGGGCGGAGTACGAGCGCACGGTGGCGGCGCGGGAGCGGCGTGCGGGATCGCGCAAGGGTCGGCACATCAAGCCACCGACGGAAGCGCCGGAGGCGAAGGCGCAGATCAACCTGACGGATGCGGACAGTGCGCTGATGCGCAAGAGCCGGCGCCATGAGTACCGCCAGGCATACAACGCGCAGGCGGTGGTGGATGCCGACGGCAGTCAGTTGGTGTTGGGGTCGCGGGTGAGCGTGTGCGCGAGCGACCGCAACGAGTTGGTGGCGGACGTGGACGCGATACCGACGGCGGTGGGCGCGGCGGATCGAGTACTGGCGGACAGTGGCTACGCGACGGGCAGCGAGGTGTCGCAACTGGCAGGTCGCGGTGTGGAGGTGTTGGTGGCGACGGGGGCGGAAGGCCAACGGCGCCGGCACGACTTCCGACCGGAGCCGCCGGAGCAGCTGGCGAAGGAGCCGCAGGCGGACTGGATCAAGTCGATGCAGGAGAAGATGGCACTGCCGGAGCACCGGGCGCATTACCGTTTGCGCCAGCAGACGGTGGAGCCGGTGTTCGGGATCGTGAAGCAGGCGATGGGCTTCCGGCAGTTTCTGCTGCGGGGTCTTGAGAAGGTGGAGGGCGAATGGGCCTTGGTAACGCTGGCGTATAACTGCCGACGCGTGCACAACCTCAGGCTGGCATGACGGGGCTATACGGGGCGGAACTCGGCGTGTTCGCGACCCACCAGAGGCGTCAGAAAGACCTCCAGGCGCCGTCAGCGACCGATGGCCAGGATACAGTCCCCGTTTCGGTCGAAGCGGCCCTCCCGGCACAGAGACACAGGGCGTCGTTCAAACAGGTGCCAAGTCGCTTCCACGCGCGTTTGCCGCGCCTAAGTCCGACAGGCTGCTAGCCCGGATTTCTCACAGCCACCCGGCGCGAGGCTGAAGCGGTGAGTTTACGGCGCAGGAGGTCCAGCACGGACGCGCGGGAGAGGTTGGAAGGCGGCGGACGGGGCGGTTGCGACACCGACGGCGGCGTGTCGGGCGCAGCGGGCCGGCCCCGGGGTAGTCCACCGGGTAGCTGCGGACGTGGTCTGGCGTTGGACTGGGGCGTCAGGCGGGTGCGCGCGCTTGGTGCAAGCGGTTGGCGGCGAGGATGAACAGGTCGGCGTCAGGCAGATAGTCGGTCAACGCGACCCAGACGCAGCGTGCGGTGACACGGATATGGGCGCCGACCTTGAGCAGCCGGAGGCGTAAGGTGTCGCATTGGGCGCGGGCGAGCCGGGTGCCTGCCAAAGCCCGGCTGCGGAGCGCGTGCAACAGGACGTAGGCCAAGGTCGACCAGTAGAGGCGCAACTGGTTGGCCCGCAGGGTGGCACTGCTGGTGCGGTCGGCAAACAAGGCCAGTTGCTGCTCCTTGATGCGGTTCTCCATATCGCCGCGGGCGCAATACAGGTCCTCATACAGCGGCTGGGCCGGGACGCGGTCTGCCGGCAGCGAGGTCACCACGAAGCGCGGATTCGGCCCGGCCGGCAGGTGCTCGGCCTTGCCGACGACCCGCCGCTCCCGGCTCCAGCTCTTGCGCGTGCGATAGCCGAAGTCGGCGAACACCCGGGCCGGCTGACCGCTCGCCTGGCACTGGGCCTGGGCCTGCACCATCGCCGGCGCCAGTTGCGCCTTGAGGCGGTCGTTCTTGGCGACCCCGATGAGATAGTCCACCTGGTGCGCCTCGCACCAGTTCAGCAACGCGTCCCGGCAGAAGCCCGAGTCGCCGCGCACCAGAATGGCCACCGTCGGCCACGCCTGCCGCACGCGGTCCACGATCCACGCCAGTTCATCGACCACGCCGGCCGCCGCATCGATGTTCGCCGGCCGGAGCCGTGCACACAGCACGTGCGCGCCGCAGAAGACATACAGCGGCAGATAGCAGTAGTGCCGGTAGTAGCCGTGGAAAAAGCGCCCTTCCTGTTGGCCGTGCAGCGGGTCGTCGGTGGCATCGACATCGAGCACGATGCGCACGGGCGGCTGCGGGTGGGCCTCGATGAACAGGTCGACCAGCAGCGCATCGAGCGCCGCCTGGTCATAGCTCACCTTCTTGTAGCGGTCCGTCTCCGCGTCAGGCCCCGCCAACTCCAGCCGGTTCAACGTGCTCTTGCCCGCCAGGGCCGACCCGCGGTCCGCCGCCCGCACCCGGGATGCCCCGGTCGGGTCCGCCTTGCCCACCACCGCCGCCAATAGCGCGTCGCGCCGCAGCGTGTCGTGGTCGTTCAGGTCTTCGTAGCCCAGCGCCAGGCCAAACACCCGCTGCGTCACTAACTCCTCGACCGTGTGCTCCACCCACCGCCCGTCCCGGTGATCCTGGAAGCACCGCGCCGCACGCCGGCACACCTGCGTGCACGCTTCCACGGCCTGCAGTAATAGCGCGCCCGCGTTGGAGGTAATCCGCCCGCCACCGAAACGCGCCACCAGTCGGCGGCGGCCGACACGCGGAAATTCAAGTTGGATTGGCGTACACTGTGTGGACAAGAGGCTGCCTCCGTGTCTGGTGTGAAAGTATTGCGGCCACAACACTTTACGCCATCACAGGCAGTCTCTTGTATCTACAACGGTGAGAAATCCGGGCTAGCATCCTCGCACTCCGACCACATCGGACGACCGGGGATCGAGTCGCAACTCTCGTCGTTCGCCTCGGTGCCGGCATCCCACGCGTACGCGTAATGCATCGACGCTCCCGGTATGTTGGTGGCAACCGTAAAGTTCCCATTTGTGGCAACCGAAAACCGCACACCTTGGTGGTTGGCGGGAGCTGCCCTGCGTTCCACGATGTTGACGACGTCAACAACGAGGAAGCGGGGCACCGATGCATGGATGGGAGACGAGGATGTTGCTGAAGTACTACCTGGAACGGGGCGTCTCGAAGGCGGAGTTGTCGAGACGCTTCGGGGTGAGTCGCCGGACGATCCACGAGTGGGTCGAGACGGGTCAGTTGGACCGGGACCTGTCGTCAGGTGGCTCGCGCTACGCGCCGCGACCACCGGCGCCCCACAAGCTGGATCCCTACACGGGGATCATCGATGCACGTCTCGAGGAGTATCCCGGGCTGTCGGCGCAGCGGCTGTTTGACGAGGTCCGCGCGGCGGGCTACCCCGGTGGCTACAGCCGGGTGCGGGACTACGTCCGCGCGGTGCGTCCACGGGAGCCGACCGAGTCGGTGGTTCGGTTCGAGACGCCGGCGGGGCGTCAGGGCCAGGTGGACTTCGCGACCTTCACCCTGCCCTGGGGCCGCCGGCACGCCCTGGTGGTGGTGCTGAGCCACTCCCGGCTGCTGTGGCTGTGTTTCTACCGCCGGCAGACGATGGCCGTGTTGACCGACGGGCTGGAGCGCGCGTTCGCGCGGTTCGGCGGTGTCCCGAAGGAGCTCTTGTTTGACCAGATGCGCGCGGTCGTGCTGTCGGACCAGCGCGTGGGCGGCGGCGAGCTGGTGTTGAACGCGGAGTTTCTGCGCTTTGCCGCGCACTGGGGATTCCACCCGCGCGCGTGCCGGCCGTATCGGGCGCAGACGAAGTTTCAGGCTTCATACTACGCACCTTCCTGTACATGCGATACAAGCTTTGGGTGCTGCCGCCGGTCGCGTAACCGCTTTCCCGGATGGCTGACGGGCAGGGGTCCGGTGGGCGGTTTGAAGAGTATCGTGCCTTTGTCGTCGGCGCGCACGGCGCGCAGCACGCCTTGGTGCGCGAAGCGCTTGGCGGTGGCCGGATGCACGTCGAGTAGCTCGGCCATCTGCGGTACGGTCAGCCAGCGCGCCCCGAGCAGGTGTTCGGCGTAGCTCTCGATGTCGTACGCCTCGCGCAGCATGCGGACGCGCAGGCGGCTGAATGGCAGACCGGTCCCGGTGCGTAGCCACCGCCCGTTGAGCGTCTCGGCGATCTGCGCGTCGGTCTGTTCGGTAGCGAGGGCGCGGACCTGTTCGACGACCGCGGCCGGAGTACGACGCAGATCCGGTGCGCTGAGCGGCAGTGGACACTCGATCTCGCGGGTGGAGCCGCCCCTCCAGCGAATGGACACTCGGATCACGTCGTCGCGGAGCAGGGTGACATCTTCGACAAGAAGCCGCAGCATCCGCTTGCGGTCGCGCGCCGGCGTGCGCGGGTCATGCCAGACCCGCGGCAGGTCGGCGACCAATGCTGCCACCCGCTCCTTCATCTCGGCAGTGACCGCCGGGAGCTGGGTCTTGCCCGCACCGGCGTACGCCTCTTCGGCCGCAGCCAACCGCTGGAGCGCCTCGTTCCAGTGCCGTTCGAGGCTGTCGGCCACGAGCCGATTCTCGGGCCGCACGAGAAGAAACTGCCGCTGCGCCAGCTCGGCATCCTCCCGAAGCCGGGCAATCTGCGCCCGCTTGGCGCGGTCGACCTCGGCGGCCCGGGCTCGTAGCTCGTCGAACACCTCGACTGCAACGTCGATCGACGCCGGGGTGACGGTTTCGAGCACGAGCTCGCTGACCGCGCGGTCGATCGCCGCGCCCGGCAGGCTCTGGCACGCCGGCTCCGCCCGTTGAATCCCCCGGCGCTGACAGCGATAGAGCGGCTCCGGGTGACCGTGAGACACGACGTAGGCGACAGTCATCCGGCTGCCGCACCGACCGCAGATGACGAGCCCCTGCAGCAGGGCTACGCCTTCGCGTGGCGCGCTGCGCCGACGGTCTGCGCCAATGCACTGGGCGCTTGCGCGCAACGCCTCCTGATTCGCTTCGAATTGCTCCCAGGTGATGTAGCCGGGGTGCGCGTCAGGCAGAAAGACCTTCCACTCCTCGCGGGGAAGTCGTCGATACCGCGCCTGGCCGCTGGGGCGGACCTTGCGCTGCCGGGTCCGCCCGAAGACGTACGCGCCGGCGTAGCGCGGATTGTGCAGGATGCCGAGCACACGGTCACGCGCCAACTCGCCGAAGACGAGCGCACCTGCACGGGGTCCCTTGACGACCCGCCGCGGCCACGCGACTTGCTGCTCCTGGAAGTAGCGCACCACCGCGCCGGCCGAGCCGGCGCGGCGGAAGGTGTCGAACACGAGGCGGACGGCGCCCTGCACCTGCTCGTCAGGATCGAGCATGAGCTTCCCACCGGCGTCGAAGACCATACCCAGCGGGGGGCGGATCCACAGCTCGCCGCGGCGCGCCTTGTTCAGTTGCCCCCCGATCAGACGCGCGCGCAGCACATGCAACTCCGCCTCGCTCATCGTACCCTTGAGACCGAGCAGCAAGCGATCGTTGAAGTGGGCCGGGTCGTAGAGCCCGTCTTCATCGAGAATGAGCGTCTCGCTCAGCGCGCAGATCTCCAGCAGACGATGCCAGTCGCTCGAGTTACGGGCGAGCCGCGAGACCTCCAGCCCCATGACTATGCCGACGCGACCGAGGCCGACGTCGGCGACGATCCGTTGGAAGCCGGTCCGCTCGGCCGCCGAGGCGCCCGAGATCCCCTGGTCGTCATCGATGACCACGATTCGGTCGGCCGCCCAGCCGAGCGCCAATGCCCGTCGTTTCAGGGCGTACTGTCGGGCAGTGCTCTCCTGATGGTCGTGCACCTGCTGCAAGGAGGACTGCCGCACGTAGAGACAGGCGAGGCGACGCAGATGGTCCGCCGTGACCGCGGTCGATTGACTCATGGGGAAACGCCCTCCGCAACGCGGCTGAGTACCAGGCTCGCCAACACACGCGCCATCTCGGAACGAACGGGCGGCGTCAGCTCGATGTCACCGCTGCCGGCCGGCACCGGCCCGACCGACGGGAGGCAGAGGGTCGAGACGGCCTTCAACCACGCCGCCATACCGCGGGTCATCAACAGCGCCACCCCGTAGCCTTGGCGAGCGAACGCGATATCGGTGGCGGCGTCCTGCCGCACGACCTCGTACTGCCGGCACAGCTGATTGGAATCGAGACCCGACGCTGTGATGGGGTCGCCTACGGGTGCGGTTTTTTTTGCGGCGCGCCACCGCCCGGTCGAGCGAGCGCGCGTGGATCGAAACGCCGAACCGCCGCGCCACGGCCGCCGTCAGCGACTCGTCCGGTTGCACGTCTTCGCCCGCCCGCCAGCGCTCCACGTAGTCGACAACCGCGTCGGTGCACTTGTGGGCCCGCTTCGGCCCCGGACGCTTGGGCACCAACCCGGGGATCCCGTGCGCCTCGAACGCGGCCGCGGTCTGGTAGAACGTCTGGCGGCTGACCCCGAAGCGCGTGGCAACCTCGGTCACCGGCCGTCCATCGACCTGGTGGCGGCGCACCATCTCGTACTTGACCTGGACGCGGTCGCGCGGGTCGAAGAACGGATGGCTCCGAAAGGCATCGTCGCGAATGGCCTCGGGGTGCGGATGCAAGGCGCCTGCCTCGCGCAGGGCCTGCGTCTTGGCGTCCGGCGACAGCTTTGGAGGACGGCGCATCGCGTATGTCAGATAGATTATGACTACAATGCCGGACGACGTCAAGAAGATTATGACCTGGAACCCAAAGACAGCACCGTATTATATGCTTAATAGTGCAACACGCGGGCACCGATGGTGCCTTGTCGCCCACTCCATGTGGATGAAATCCATATGACACAACGGACGAAATCTCCGTGACGCCACCGCCGCTCATGTCCGGACCCTCTCGCTCACCATCTCGGCCAGCCGCAGCAGGTCCTCAAGACGAAATGGCGCACGCCCGCGTCCCGCCACCACCGCCGGATCCGGTGGCGCAAAGTCCGTCCAGCCAACGGGAATCGACCAGACCGTGCCGTCGGGCCGTTGCACCGTGACCCGGTCTTCTCCCCAGAGGGACTTGGTCACCAGGAACGGGAAGCGGGCGCCCCGGAGTGGATGGAACGGGTGGGTAATCCGAATCTGTGGTGCTTCAACAGCACCGGGAGCATTCTGCAGCTTTGACGAAGGGCAAGGTGGAGCGGCCAATCCGCTACATCCGTGACAGCTTCTTCTACGGGCGTGCGTTCGCGAACGACGAGGACCTCAACGAGCAGGCGTCGCGCTGGCTGGAGGGCACGGCCAACGTGCGTCGGCACGGTACGACGGGCGAGCGCCCAGTGGACCGCTTCGAGCGGGACGAGCGTGCGGTGCTGCGTCCCTTGGCACGCCGTCCCTACCAGCGTCTCGGCGTCCACCGCGGTGCCGAGCCGGCCCACCGGCGCGTGCCCGACACCATCGCGGTGGAGCGCCGCTCGTTGCGGGTCTACGCGGAGGCGGCGGGATGACGGCGACCGCGAGTGACCGGCGCGACCGGCTGCGGGCGATGCTGGCGGACTTGAAGATGCCCGGTGCCCTGGAAGCCGTCGACGGCGTGCTGGCGCAGGTCGACAGCGGGGCGGTGACGGCGGGCGAAGCGATCGAGCTGGTGCTCAACGCCCAGATCGCGCTGCGCAACAACCGTCGCCTGCAGGCCGCCATGCGCTCCTCGCGCCTGCCGGCCGTCAAGACGCTGGCGCAGTTTGACTTTACCTTCCAGCCGAGCATCAAGCGCGAGCAGATCGAGAGCCTGCACGAGCTGGGATTCCTCGACCGCGCCGAGAACGTCATCCTGCTCGGCCCGCCTGGAGTGGGCAAGACGCATCTGGCGATCAGTCTGGCGATCGCGGCCGCCGAGGCCGGCCGACGCGTCTACTACGGGACGTTGGCAGGCCTGATCGACTCGCTCATGGACGCCAGGGCCGCGGGTGAGCTGTCCCGGCGGCTGCGCGTGCTGACGCATCCCGCGCTGCTCGTCGTCGACGAGATCGGCTACCTGCCGGTCAGCCAAGACGGCGCCGTGCTCTTCTTCCAGCTGATCAACGCCCGGCACGAGCGGGCGTCGACGGTGCTGACCTCGAACAAGGGCTTCGAGGAATGGGGACACGTGCTCGGCGACGAGATCATGGCGGCGGCGCTCATCGACCGGCTGCTGCACCATTGCCACATCGTCAACATCCGGGGCAACAGCTACCGGATGCGGGAGCATCAGCACTGGCTGAGGACAGCGTCGGACGAACAGCGTGAGGGAGTCGCAACGTGACCGCCGGCTGCGCAGCTTCGCGGCGCGTTTTGGCCAGGACTCCGGTCGCTCCGCTCCCTGCGTCCAGCCCAAAACGCCCGACGAGCATCAACGGGAGAACGTCCGCTCCGCCCGAGATGTATCTCCCCGAAGCGTGCAGTTTTCAGTTCCCAAAAGTGTGCAGTTTTCGGTTGCCATTGACACGGTATGGTCGGCAACTCGACTGTCGTCGCGACGAAAGCGTCGTTCGTCGGGACCAGCATCGAGGCAACGCTGAGGTAGCGGTGCGTGCCACTACCGTTGATGTGCAAGGTCGCCCGCTGGCCCGCAGGGGTCATAGCCATGCCGGTTTCAACCGACATCACCGAAGCCATCCCCTCCAGCATCATCTTCAACGGCATCACGTCGCCCGTTTCGGCGAGCGTTTCCAGCTCGGACGACGCGGGCATGCCTAGCGTGAACAGCATCGCATCATGCGAATGCGACACCACCAAGAACGGTGTCATGACCTGCATGGTCGTCAGATTCGTCACCTGAACTTCCCACCTGCCGGTCCATGTCTGCGCGTCAACGTCGGACACGCTGACGCTGAGTGCGAGTGCTGCAAGCACCAGGATTGGGGATTGTCCCAAGACCTGTTGATCTTCTGATGTAAGAGCGGCGGCTTCTTCACCCTCCGTGTGATACGGAGGGGGTGCCTAAACCAAGAAGGAGCCACCGCCATGACGAAGCATGCCAGGAAGTCCCCGCGTCTCCAACCCGTAGAGCGGCCGCCGGCCGCGACGGTGCAGATCCCGCTGCCGGTGCTGGGCGCGTTCGCCGGCATTGAACGTTCGTATTTCGAGTTGTGCATCCGCGCGGGCCAGCAGGTCCTGGACGCGATGATGGAGCAGGACCGCACCGAGTTGTGCGGACCGCGCTGGAAACGTGACCCCGAGCGCCGGGCGGGTCGCGCGGGCACGACGTCGAGCGAGGTGACGTTGGGGGGGCGGCGGATTCGGATGACGCGCCCCCGCGTCCGCAGTCAGACCGGGGAGGAGGTCGAGTTGCCCAGCTTCGCGTTCGCCTCACAGCGCGACCCGCTGGATGCGCAGACCGTGAACGCGGTGGCCTGTGGGATCTCCACCCGGAAGTACGCACGGAGCCTGGAGCCCCTGCCGGAGGAGGTCACGGAGCGGGCGACATCGAAGAGCGCGGTCTCGCGCCGCTATGTCGCCCTGACGACGACGCAACTGACTCGCTGGCTCACCACGCCGCTCGGGGACCGCCAGTTCCCGATCGTGCTGATCGACGGGATCGTGCTGGGTGACCACACGGTCGTGATCGCGCTGGGCGTTGATACGGAGGGGAAGAAGCAGATTCTGGGCCTCCGGGAGGGCCACACCGAACATAGCCGCGTGGCCAAAGCGCTCCTGCGTGACCTCGTCGATCGCGGCCTGGACCCGGACCGGGCGCGCCTCTTTGTGATCGACGGTGCGAAGGCGCTCGCCTCGGCCATCCGCGCGGTGTGCGGCCCGCTCGCGGCCATCCAGCGCTGTCAGCTCCACAAACGGCGCAACATTCTGGGCCATCTCCCGGAGCATCTGCACGCGAATGTGACCGCGGTGCTGCGGGACGCGTGGGCGGCCGGTGATGCCGCCCTGGCGCAACGACAACTGGAGCGGCTGGCCGCTTCCCTCGAGACCGACCATCCGGGGGCCGCAGCCTCGGTGCGCGAGGGCCTCGCCGACACCCTCACGCTGCAACGCTTCGGCATTGCCGGGGCGTTATACACGAAATTGCGCACCACGAACGCCATCGAGAACTTCAATGGCAGCATTACCACCTACTCGCGCAACGTGAAGCGCTGGCGTAACGGCACGATGGTTGTACGTTGGGTGAGCGCAGCGATCGTCGAAGCCGAGAAAACGTTCCGCCGCGTGCACGGTTGGCGCGACATCACCAAGTTGGTCTCAGCCCTCGCCGTTCTCGAAGCCAAGGAGGAGGCGGCCACCGAGCGGGTCGCATAGAATCACAGCACAAGCCGCCGCTCGCGAAGATCAACAGCGGGCGGGACAATCCCCAGGATTGAAAGCGATCTCTTCATCTCGACCCTCCTCGGATGAACGATTAACGCAGGCACGCAGTCGACCCTCGCTACGGCCCAACTCAACGCGATCCGAGAACACATGACGGAAGTCACGCGGTCGGGCCGCCTACCCCCCCCCATAAATATCACAGTACCAGGTTCCGACAAAACTGTACGTGTTCCAGAAGAGTCGGTAGTGGTCACTGAACGGGCCAAGAAATGGAGCTGCCCCAGCCGATAGTCCCGCGCTACGAGATCCATCCAAGGTCCTACCGGGTAGTGAAAGCGCTAGCAGTCAAACCCCGCGTCGCACCGAGACCGGCGAGGCGCGCGCCTGACAAGGCGCGACGAGGGAGCATATTGGCGAGATGCATCGCCGGTTGAATGCAGCAGGGGTTTCACCACGGGCTGCTCGTGGGCTACTTCATCACCGCCTTCAACAGGGGCGGCGTCACGAGGGTCGTAAACATGACCATGGCGATGATCGCCGAGAACGCCTCGCCGCCCAGGACCGGTGTCCCCGCCACAAGCACCGTGTGGCCGATGCCGGCGAAGATCAGACCGACCTCGCCCCGCGGGATCATGCCGATCCCGATCGCCCACCGGTTGAGTCCGGGTTGGAACACCCCCAGCGCGCAAGCCTGCTTGCTCACGATCGCCACAACGGTCAGCAGGCCGGCAAAGACGAGGACGTCAAGCGAGGCGAACGCCGTCAGGTCGACGCGCAGGCCCATGGAGACAAAGAACACCGGAACGAAGATCGTGCTGAGCGGCGTGATCGACGCGTCGATTCGGTACAGGTCCCTCTTCTCCCGGAAGAACCGGCCCATCTCGCTGTTCACCACCAGTCCGGCGGTAAAGGCGCCGACGATGGCGGCGAGGCCGACCAACTCGGCCAGCGCCGCCATCAGGAAGCAGTAGGCGACCGCGAGGACGAGGGGTAACGACGGCGATCGAAGCAGCCGGACGAGCCGCATGCCCGGCACCATGACCAGCCGGCCGAGGACGATCGACCCGGCCAGGAAGCCGACCGCCTTCAGGATTGTGAACAGGATCGGTCCGGCGGCAATCTCGACCGCGCCGCCCGTGTTCACCGATTGCACCAGTCCCACGACGATGGCCAGCACGATCAGGCCAAGGACATCGTCCACCACGGCTGCGCCGAGGATCACCTTCGACTCTGGCGCATCTATTCTGCCGATGTCCTTGAGCACGCGGGCGGTCAGACCGACGCTCGTGGCCGCAAGCGCTGCCCCGACAAAAAGGTGGACGTACCAGGCCCCGCCGCCCGGCATGAAAACGGACGACACCGCGTAGCCGAGTGCCATCGGCGCGACGACGCCCAGCACTGCGACGCCGATGGCGGAGGCGCCAACTGCGAGCAGTTCATCGAGTTCGCTTTCCAGCCCGACCTGGAACAGCATCAGGATCACCCCGATCTCGGCCGCAACCGGCAGAAAGGGGGCGGTCTTCAGCGGTTCGAAGGCCCCGATACCGACCAGGGCGAGATTGCCCAGAACGATCCCGACGATCAGCTCCCCCAGCACCGCCGGCTGGTTCAGCCGCTCGATCAGCTCGCCCCCCATCTTGGCGGCGAGCAGGATGGCGGCGAGCGCCAACAGAAAGAGCGTCATTTCAGGCGCTTCGGGCATGGGCCGATTCTAGCTTTCGCTCAGTTGCGTTCCCCGGTTGTGACGGCGCCCGCGCGGGCGGGGGCCTGACGGCGGTTGGCGAAGAAAGCCTGCACCAGGGCCCGGCATTCATCCGCCAGGACGCCAGCCACGACATCGACATGGTGATTGAGGGCGGGGTGATCCAGCGCCTGCATCGTCGAGCGGACGGCGCCCGCCTTGGGTTCGTCAGCGCCGTAGACGACGGTCGCGATCCGGGCGTGGACGAGGGCGCCCGCGCACATCTGGCACGGTTCGATGGTGACGTAGAGGGTGGCGCCGCTGAGACGGTAGTTACCGGTTCGGGCGGCCGCATCCCGCAACGCGGCAATCTCGGCATGTGCGGTCGGGTCCGCGGCGCCGATAGGGTGATTGTGACCGCGACCGATCACCGCGCCGTCGGCCCCGTCCACGACGACGGCGCCGACCGGGACCTCGCCGGCGGCCAGGGCCCGCCGGGCTTCGCTCAGCGCCTCGCGCATCGCCGCCTCGTGATCCATCGATTCAGGCCCCGGCTGCCCCCCGGCGGACGCGCGAACCGGTCCACGCGGAACGGGATGGTTTATTCTCCCCGAAAACGTGCGTGACAAATGGCGATGAAGGGACTCATTCTGAGCGGCGGACGGGGAACGCGGCTGCGGCCGCTGACCTTCACCAGCGCCAAGCAACTCGTGCCGGTGGCGAACAAGCCCGTGCTCTTCTATGGCATCGAGACACTGGCCGCCGCGGGGGTGCGCGATCTCGGCATCGTCGTCGGCGAAACGCACGCGGAGATCGAGGCGGCGGTGGGCGACGGTTCGGCGTGGGGGGTCAACGTCACCTATATCCCGCAGGACGCACCGCGCGGCCTGGCGCACGCGGTGCTGATTGCCGAAACGTTCATCGGCCATGAGCCATTCGTCATGTACCTGGGCGACAACCTGCTCGCGAAAGGAATCGTGCCGTTCGTCGAGGAATTCGCGGCGACGCGGCCCGCGGCGCAGATCCTGCTGACCCGGGTCCGGAATCCGGAACAGTACGGTGTCGCCGAGACCGATGGCGACCGGGTCGTCCGGCTGGTCGAGAAACCGAAGGAACCGAAGAGCGACCTCGCTCTGGTAGGCGTCTACATGTTCGGCCCGGAAGTGTTCGATTCGGTGAAGCGGATCAAGCCCAGCAGCCGAAACGAACTGGAGATCACCGACGCCATTCAGGACCTCATCGACCGTGGCCTCGATGTCCGGAAGCACATCGTGGACGGCTGGTGGAAGGACACCGGCCACCTGGAAGACATACTGGAGGCGAATCGTCTGATTCTCGATACGTTCGAGCGGCGGATTGACGGCGAGGTCGATGACGTGTCGAGCGTGGACGGCAAGGTGGTGGTCGAAGCGGGCGCCGAGATCGTCAACTCCACCGTCCGCGGTCCGGTGATCATCGGGAGCGGGGCGCGGATCCGCGACGCGTACGTGGGACCGTTCACCGCGATCATGCGCGATGTCGAGATCCGGTCGGCTGAGATCGAGCACAGCATCGTGATGGAAGGAAGTCGCCTCACCGACCTGGGGACGCGCGTGACCGACAGTCTGATCGGCCGAAACGTGACCATCGCCCGACAGCAGAGCAAGCCCGCGGCGCTCCGCTTCATGCTGGGCGATCGGTCGGAAGTGGGGATCTGCTGATGATCGCCAGAATGGACGCACCGTGACGACGCCCCTGAAGTACGCGACCGCGCGAACGACGCAGCCGGACAACCTGATCGAGGGCGTCCGCACGAAGACGCTCCGGCAGATTCCGGACGAGCGGGGCTGGCTGCTGGAGATCCTCCGGGCGGACGATCCGTTGTTCCAGAAGTTCGGGCAGGTGTACGTCTCCGCCACGTATCCCGGGGTGGTGAAGGCGTGGCACTACCACGAGCAGCAGGTGGACCACTTCGCCTGCATCGCCGGAATGATCAAGCTGGTGCTGATCGACACGCGCGACGATTCGCCGACGAAGGATCGGATCAACGAGTTCTTCATCGGTACGCAGCAACCCCTGCTGGTGCAGATCCCGAACCTGGTCTACCACGGCTGGAAGTGCATCGGCACGGAGCCGTCGCTCGTGGTGAACATCCCGACCGAGCCGTACCGTTACGACGATCCGGACGAGTACCGGATCGAGCCGCACGGCTTGCTCCCCTACGACTGGGCGCGCAAGGACGGCTAGGCAGCCTGTGGTGAAAGTGCTGGTCACCGGCGGCGCCGGCTTCATCGGAAGCCACTTCGTGGAGTACGCCATCGAGGCGCACCCCGACTGGCGCGTCACGACCCTCGACAAGCTGACCTACGCCGGCCGGCGGGAGAATCTTGCGGCCGTCGAAAACAACCCGCGCCACCGCTTCGTCCAGGGAGACATTGCCGATGCGGCAGTCGCCGCACCCCTGGTCCGGGAGGCCGAGATCGTCGTCCACTTCGCCGCGGAGACACACGTCGACCGTTCGGTCGAAGCGGCGGGCGCGTTCATCCAGACCGATGTGCACGGGACGTTCGTCCTGCTCGATGCCGCGCGCTCCGCTCCGAACCTGCGCTGCTTCGTGCAGATCTCGACCGACGAGGTGTACGGCAGCGTCGCGGAAGGGTTGAGCCGCGAGACGGACGAACTGCGTCCGCGCAACCCCTACGCCGCCAGCAAGGCGGGCGCCGACCGGTTGGCCTACAGCTACTGGGCGACCTATGGGGTGCCGGTGGTGGTGACGCGCGCGTCGAACAACTATGGCCCGCGCCAGTATCCCGAGAAGGTGATCCCGCTCTTCATCACGAACGCCATCGACCGGCAGCCGGTGCCGCTCTACGGCGACGGACTGAACGTCCGTGACTGGCTGCACGTGCGTGACCACTGCCGCGCCCTAGACCTGCTGATCGCACAGGGCGAGCGAGGGGCGACCTACAACGTTGGCGGCGGGAACGAGGTGGCGAACATCGACCTGACGCGACGGCTGCTCGCACTGCTCGACCGGCCGGAGTCGCTGATCCGACCGGTGACGGACCGCCCCGGCCACGACCGCCGCTATGCGCTCGACCCTGCGAAGCTGCGCGCGCTTGGCTGGCAGCCGCAGGTGGCGTTCGACGAGGGGTTGCGTGAGACCGTCGATTGGTACGCCCGGCACGAGACCTGGTGGCGACCGATCAAGGAAGGGAGCGAAGCGTTTCGCGCCTTCCACCGCCGCCAGTACGCCGGCCGCGCCTGACGGCCTATTCTGCCGGCCGGGAGGCGGGCGCGCTCAAGCTGGAGCGGATCGCTTCGTCGCCGGATGCGTCAGGGGCGGTCGATGGCGGCGCCGGCGTGGGCGCCGTGGCCATCGACTGCATCGCCTGTTCCTCAGCCACCTCCGCGATGATGGCACGGATCCCGGCATCCACCCGGGCAATCTGAAGCCCCATCTGCGCCGCCGCGACCAGGCCGGCGGCCGCGAACAGCCCGGCCGCAGGGATCCCGCCCAGGAGCAGGCTCACGCCGATCCCCAGGCCGACACCCGCGCCAACCGTCGCGCCGAACGGCGTCAGGCGGTGACGCGCGGTGACGCGGAACAGGCAGCGTCCCTGGCCATGTTCCTCGAGCAGCGTCCGGAGATCGAGCCAGCCCCAGCGGCCGGTGGCGACGGCGAGATCGCGCTCCTGCTGCCACGTGTCGTGCGCGTCGATCGCACGGCCGACGGACGCGGTCTCGAGCCGGCGCGCAATCCGGGTCAGCAGTTCCGCCCGGTCGATCCACTGCTCACTCCAGAAGCGGAGGCCGACGCGGCCACGGCCCATCAGGCGAAGGACGCGCATGACATCGCGTGGCCATTCGACCCGGACTGACGGACGCTCCGCTGAACCCGTCCGCCGGGCCGCCACTTCGGGCGGCCACAAGCGCCCGCGCAACCGGCCCCAGCCGCGCGCCACGGGCTGTACGAGGTGCAGTCCGGCGATCGTCGCGCGATAGATCGCGTGACTCGCACGCGTGCCCCAGGGCCTGATCGGCGGCAGGCCGCGCAGCTCCGTGCGCAAGCCGTAGCCGATGCACTTGCAGACGGTCATCGCGATCCCGGTGGCCGAGGCCGCCGCCGCGACCGCGCCGAGGGCCGGCTGACCGAACCAGATCCAGCCGAACGCCGCAACACCCAGCACCACCGACGCGACCTGCCACTCCATCAGGTGCGGCACGTACGTCATTGACGGGATATACGCGCTGTAGACCGACGGAAACGCCGCGGTCCCCCAGACGCCCGCGTTGACCCGGACGCGCGAGATGGCCCGGACGAACGGCAGCGGCGAGTAGATCCGACCTTTCCAGACGGCGTGGCCGTTCAGGAACCGCTCCGGGTGATTCCCCATCAATTGCGTTTCCGCCTCGCCGTAGCCCACCTGCTGACGCCAGTAGGCCCGCACGCTGCGGCGATGACGGTGCCAAACGAGGGCGGACGGCGCAAAGCCTATCCGCTGGCCGCGCGCCTGCAGCCGCCAACAGACGTCGACGTCGTCCCCCGCCGCGTGGTAGGCCGGGTCAAAGCCGGCGATCGCGAGCAGCGCCTCGCGACGGTACGCCATGTTGCAGCCCGGGACATGTTCCGCGGTCCGTTCGTCGACCAGCACGTGCGTCGGTCCACCCGGTGCGCGCGCGACGCACTGGGCCATCCAGGGATCGTCCTCCGGCACGACGTTCGGCCCGCCCGAGCCCGCCACGTCCGAACGGAGGAACGGCTGCACCAGGTAGATGAGCCATGCCGGATCCACTTCGACGTCGGCATCGGTGTAGGCGATGACGGCGCCCGACGCGGCATGGAGCGCGGCATTGCGCGCGGCGCTCAGTCCGCCGTGCGGCGTGTCGATGACGGTGACGCCCGGATGCGCTCGCGCGATGGCGCCGGTCGCATCGGTCGATCCATCGTTGACGAGGATGACTTCGTAGTCTGGATAGTCGAGTGCGCGGATCGAATGGAGGCAGGCGTCGAGCGTGTCCGCGGCGTTCCGGGCACAGACCGCCACCGTGACGCGGGGCCAGGCACGGCGGCCTTCGGCCGGAAAGCCGGCGCCCGCATACGCGCGCGCCACCGCACCGAGCGACGGTTTCGCTTCGCGCGCGGTATCGGTCAGGCCGAACTGCCAGTCGTCCACGACGGCGCCGCCGCGCCACCACTCGTCGGTCCAGGAAAAGATAACCACACCCGCCGCGCCTTCCTCGAACGCGGTCCGCACCTGCATGCCGGCGAGCTCCGCCTGGCCG
The DNA here is from genome assembly GCA_965246995.1 of Vicinamibacterales bacterium. Lineage (GTDB taxonomy): Bacteria > Acidobacteriota > Vicinamibacteria > Vicinamibacterales > UBA8438 > VXRJ01. The sequence continues at coordinate 3,943,109 of OZ252008.1, read as the reverse complement.
TCGATGCCCTCGCGCAGGCTGTCGGCCCCCGCTTCGGCCAGGACGAGCGGCCGGCTGCCCGCAACCAGTTGCAGATGCGCGAGATAAGCACGCAGGTCGCCCTCGCGATGGAGATAGACATTGAACGCGCAGACATCGAAGCAGGTGAGATCGAGATAGTCCGTCGGCGGATAGTTGACGTAGGCGAGCAGGGCGTCGGGGGCCGCGGCCTTCGCTTCGTCGTACGTCTCGCGGAGAAACTGCTCCACTCGCGCCGCACCGTGCCAACGGACGACTCCGGCTGGAATCTCGTTGCCGACCGCGATCAGCAGCGTTGCCGGATGGCGGGCGAGTCGACGCACGGAACGGACGATCTCCTGCCGCGCGGCGCGCGCCAGCTTCCGGTCGTCGAGGAAGGCGACATGCTGCGTCCAGGGAACGCCCGCGAAGAGATGCAGTCCGGCGTCGGCCGCCTGATCGAGCAGTTCGTCACGCGGCGCGGTGTAGGTTCGGACCGTATTGATGCCGGCGCGCGCCATCGCCGCGAAGTCGGCCGACACGCGATCGGGGGCCGGGAACTGATCGCCGTCCGCGACCGGATCGGGCGCAAAAGTGCCGTAGGAGACCCCTCGCACCAGGAAGCGCTCTCTTCCAACATGCAGGAACTTCCCGATGACCCGAACCGGCATTCTCCTGCGATCCTACCGCAAGGCTATAATTCGCCCGCGAATGCGGCGGTTCCTCAGCCTGCTGGTTGCCTCTCTGCTGTTCCCCGCGGCGGCCGCCGCCCAGGATCAGGCGGCCGACGAGGCGCAACAGGAGGCGGTCCTCGTCACGGACTTCCTGTTCTACGGCGACAACACCGAATTCTTCAACCCCTTCCGCGACGGCGAAACGCTTTTCGGCGCCGCCGGGACCGTCGCGGTGGATCTGCGTCTGAGCGACCGAGCGACATTCCGTGGGGGGTTCTTCCTCAACCACCGCTTCGGCTCGGCGCGCGCGGCCGAACAGTGGCGGCCGGTCATCAGTCTCAGCGTCCGGACCGGCGCGTCCACGTTCACGATGGGCACGCTCGATACGGTCCCCGATGACGGTGGCGTCGCTCCCGACCTGATTGGACCCCACGGTCTGCTCCCGCCGTTGCAGGTGGAGACCCTCGCCTTCACCCGCCCCTACGAAGGGGGACTGCAGTGGCAGGTCGACTCGGACCGCCTGGAGCACGATGCCTGGATCAGCTGGCAGCGACTCAACACCGCCGAACATCGCGAACGGTTCGACGCCGGCGTGCGCGGCCGCCTGCCGCTGGGCGATCTGCCGGTCGCCGTGGGCTACCAGGCGCACCACGTGCATGAAGGAGGACAGCTCTTCGATACCGGCCCGGTGCGCGACAGCTTCGCGGGCGGCCCCGGCCTGATTGTCGAGCCGCGGATTGACGGTCTGGACTCGGTGACGGTCGACGTGTACGCGCTCTGGTCGAAGCATGTCGCCGACCGGGCAGCGGCGGACGATCCGAACGACCACGGTCACGGCGTGTTCCTGCGCGCCGCCGCCACGAAGAACGGCTGGCGGGGCCACTTCCTCTACTGGAGCGCCTGCATCTGGCTGAAGGACGAGGGTGATCTGAACTACGGATCGCGGCTGCAGGAAGGCGTGGTCTTCCGCCCGACGCGCCACTACAGCGAAGCCGGGCTCGCGAGGAGATTCTACGAGGGCGGGGGTGTTTCGCTGGACGGGGCCCTCCGCTTCCACCGGATCGAGGGCGACCTCAACTATTCCTTCCGGTTCCTTGCGCGAATCGACGAGTCGTTCCCGTTGTTCCGCCGCTGAGGCCGCTCGGCGGCCGCCGCCCGTCAGAACCAGACCCTTTCAACAAGGCGACCGGCTCGGTGCTGTGACAAACTGAGTCGCCAGCCTGCACGCCCGGGCGGGACCGTGGCACAGGCTCCTGGGAGAGGGCATGTCGACGACGCGGTATGTTCTGGTCGTCGCCGGCGCGCTGGCCGTCGCGGGGGCGCCGCTAGCAGCCCGTGGCAGAAGGGGCTGATTGTCAATCGAGAATCGCGTGTCCGTATTGGCGTGTCGCCGGACTATCCCACGACGAATCGGGCCGATCATGGCGCTCCGGGGCCCAGAAGCGCCGCACACGCCCCCAGCAGCCGCTCAGGAGGCCGATCAGCGCCTCCACCAGCGCCGACGCGCGGCCCTGGAGGCTCCGCGGCGTGCCCACGCCCGTCAGGTGCCGCATGAGCAACCCGAGATTGACGCCGCAGACCTGGACGAGCAGCCGTTTCAGGATGTTGGGATGCCCGCGCAGATGGACGCGGCGCATCCTGCCGGTCTCGTAGAGATGCGCGTTGGGCCGTTCCAGTAGCTCGCCCCGCTGCCGCAGCAGCCGTTTCCCGCGCGCGCCGCGAATCCGCCGCCGGTTGGCATACACCGCGTCCCGCGCCGCCGCCTGGCCCTTCCAGTGCCGCCGGCCGCGATCCGGCTCCGAGACGTAGCTGCGGACGCCGATGGCCGCAAACCCGACCATCGTCTCGTTGCTGTGATATCCCTTGTCGGCCACCACCTCCGCGATCCCCGGCGCGCCGACCGCCTCGACCTGCTCGGCGGCCGTGACGAGCGTGTCGACCAAGGTCGTCGTGTCGCCCGCACTCGCGTCCTGCACCGTCACGCCCAGGATGGCGCCTGTGTCCAGGTCGACCGCATGCTCGGCGGTGTGCGCCAGATGCGTGCGGCCGTCCTTCATTTTCGTGATCTTCGCGTCCGGATCGTGCGGGTGGGTCCAGTCCGCGTTCGAGCCCTTCTTTTTGCGGGTCCGGTCGAACCGGGCCAACTCGGCGCGCGTCGGCGTCGAGAGGCCGGACGCCTCGGCCAGCCGGGTCAGAAACGCGTCGTAGCTCTCACTCGTATCCCGCCGCACAATGCTCCGCATCGCCGCATTGGCTTCCAGCGTCGTGGCATCGATGCCAACCGTGCGCCCCACCACCAGCGTGGCGTCGGCCAGTCGCTGCAACACCCAGGTAAACACTGCCTGATGGGTCTCGAGGTCAATCAGGCGACGGGTGCGCGACAGCGTCGAGTGGTCCGGCGGGGCCTCGTGCAGGGCGAAGTCCAGAAATGTCCGGATGCTCAGCGAATCGGCGGCGCGCCACGCGATTGCCCGTTCCGAGTCCAACCCTTCAAAGTAGCCGAGCAACAGCAACCGGAAATACCGGCCCGGCGCCAGACTCGGCCGACCGACCCCGTCCGCGTAGAACGACGCGCACTTCGCCTCCACGAACGCATCGAACCCCGCCTCGTCGAGCACCCGATTCAGCCGCTCGTAAAACGGGTGCCCAGCGCTCTTCGGCAGATCCGCCGTGGGCACCCACATCGTCGCTTGCCGCGGTCGACCGCGGCTTGTCCCCATCGCCATGCCCGACAGTGTAGGACACAGGACCGATCACGTCGATCCCTGGAACGAGGGACTTTCACCACGGGCTGCTAGGCTACCGCACCGGGCTGCTGTCGGCGAACGCGGCGTCGGGGTTGCTGGTCGTCGGTCTGCTGCTGTTGCTCTGGGTGCTGGCCGCGGGCCTGCTGATGCTGGTGCGTGGCGGCCGTGCACGGCTCGATCTGCGGACGGGCGCGGTCCTCGTGCTGGCGGCCGGCGCCAGCGCGATACCACTCACCACGATTCTCCCGTTCATCGGCGCCCCGCCGATCCACGACATCACCACCGACGTCGATGATCCGCCACGCTTCGACGCCGTTGTCGCGGTGCGAGGCGGTGCATCGAACCCGCTCGAGTATCGGGGACCGGACCTCGCGGCAACCCAGCGCGCGGCGTACCCCGACATCCAATCGCTGCACCTCGGAGGGAATCCAAGCGACCTGGCCGACCTTGCCCTCGCCGTGGCGGAAGAGCTGGGATGGCAGGTTGTCGCTGTGGAGTCCTTCGGCTCAGAATTGCGCGCAATCAGCCCGAATGATCCACTCCCCCCGATGGAGCCGTACCGCGGCGTACTGATCGAGGCGACGGACACGACCTACTGGTTCGGCTTCAAGGACGACGTGGCGGTACGGTTGCGGAGCCCTTACGGTGCAGTTGGTGCGACAACTGTGGACGTCCGGTCGATCTCGCGCGTCGGGATCGGCGACTTGGGCGCCAACGCCGCGCGCATACGAGAGTTCCTGGACCGGTTCAGGGCCGCTGCCGGCTGAGTGGGGCTATCCCAAGTGCCGGCGTGGACGCCGGTGACTCGCGGCGCACCAACGGGTTAGCGGGTAAGGCCGTGGCCGCGAGGGAGATCGTCAGCCAGGCTGACGGGGAGGCGGCCGCGGATCGGAATCTCTCCCGCCAGGGCTCGGACGGCGGTCTCTTCCGAGAGGCCGCGGTAGTCGTAGGTGAGGAGGACGGTGGGAAGCGTGGGAAGCGTGGCCGCGGGGTAGGGGTTGCCGAAGAAGAGGCCGGCGAAGGGTTGTTCGCGGTCGGCGGCCTCTGACGCCAGTTCTTCCAGCAGGTCGACGATGTGGGTGGCGAGATCCATGCGGCCGCTGAAGGACGAGGCGCGGACGAAGATTCCGGCGACGATGGCGTCGTAGCGTCCGGCCATGCGCCGGACCAGTTCGGCGTCGGCTGGCGTAGACTGATCGGAGAGCTCGATCGCCGTGACCTCGTCCCAACGGTCACGCAACTCGGGAATCACTATCCGGCTCGGTGCGCCGATGCCCCAACCGGAGGGGTAGTCGAGAACCGACAGGTAGAGGATTGACCCGTTCCGTGGCGTACGGAGGGGAACGTCGTTGCGCGCGTCGCGGATCAGCGTGATCGAGCGCTCGCTCACCGCGCGCGCGACCGCCCGGTGCGCGCGGGTGCCGACCACGAGCGGCAGCGTGTCGAGCTCCACGCGGCGACGGTGGTGGAGGCCGAGGCCCGCCTTGGCTACGAGGATGCGTCGGACGGACTGATCGAGGGCGGCGGCGCTGACGCGGCCGTCCACCACGGCTGCGCGCACGCCGGCCACCGCCGCAACGTCGTCCGGGGAATGCAGCACCAGGTCATGTCCTGCGCTGACCGCACCGCCCGCCGCTTCCGCCGGCGACATCATCTCGGTGATGGCGCGCATTCGCATGGAGTCGGTGAACACCAGGCCATCGAAGCCGAGTTCGTCGCGCAGCAACCCGGTGACAATCGGACGGCTGAGCGTCGCGGGTGTCGTGTCGTCCGGGTGGACCGCGGGAAGCGCCATGTGCGCCGTCATCACGGCGCCGGCGCCCGCTCCGATGCCGGCGCGAAACGGGGGCAACTCCATCCCGTCCAGCCGCGCGCGCGGATGGCGCAACACCGGCAGCGCGAGGTGCGAGTCGATGTCGGTATCTCCGTGGCCGGGGAAGTGCTTGATCGTGGCGATCATGCCGCCCGCGGCCAGCCCTTCGATATACGCCGTGGCGAGTCCGGCGACGGCATCCGGGTCCTCGCCGAACGACCGGATGTTGATTACCGGGTTGCGCGGGTTGTTGTTGACGTCGACCACCGGTGCGAAGTTGACGTGGACCCCGATGGCGCGCGATTCAACCGCGGTGATCCGTCCCGCCTCGCGCGCGAGCTCCAGGTCGCCGGCGGCGCCGAACGCCATCGCGCTCGGGAAGTTGGTCGCGCCTTCCAGGCGGAAGCCGGCGCCGGTCTCGAAGTCGGCGGTCACGAGAAGTGGCAGCCGCGTCATCGCCTGGAGCCGATTCAGGAGCGACGCGGCGTCGAGCGGCTGGCCGAGCGCGGTGCGGGCGTAGGTCGGGTTGAGCAGGACGTCGGGCGTCGCCGTGCGCGCGCCGAAGATGTGAATGCCGCCCACATGCTGTTCATGGATTAGCGAGGCAAGCCGGTCGTAGGTCTCGCTGTCGCTGCTGGTGTAACTCGACAGGAACGTCGGGACGACAAGCTGTCCCACCTTCTCGTCGAGCGTCATCGCCGCGAGCGTCTCGTCGACCCAGCGTTGCGCGTCGGCATCGAGGTCCTGCGCGGCGGGCGTCCAGGTGGAGAACGCAAGCGCCGCAGCCAGAACCAACGCAGCCCGTCCAGGCGTTCGTGCCGTCACGCGCGCATCGTACGAAGGATCGACCCAACGGGCAAACGGGGCTGCTCGCTATAATCGCCGGCATGAGCCACACCGAGCACCGCGCCGACTCACCGAAGACGACGCGCTGCTTCGTGCTGACGGTGAGCGACACGCGGACGCCGGAGACCGACCGGGGTGGCGACGCCATCGTCGAGTTGCTAGGCACGGAAGGGCACGTCGTGGCGGGACGAATGATCGTCCCGGACGATCCGGACCGCGTGCGCGAGACGTTGCGCACGGCAATCGACGACCCCGACATCGACGTTGCAATCAGCACCGGCGGGACCGGCATCACGCAGCGCGACGGCACCTACGAGGTGATAACGGCGCTGCTCGACAAACGGCTGGACGGCTTTGGCGAACTGTTCCGCGCGCTCAGTTACGAGGAGATCGGCGCCGCCGCGATGATGTCCCGGGCCTGCGGCGGACTGGCCGGCCGGACGATCCTGCTGAGCCTGCCGGGGTCGCCGAACGCGGTGCGGCTCGCGATGAGTAAGCTGATTCTGCCGGAGCTGGGGCACCTGGTACGCGAGGCACGACGGTGAGGGGCGGCGGCCGCGGCACGAAGATGCGGCCGATTCAGTCGACGATTCCTTTCGACGAGGCGCTCGCCCTCGTCGAGAGGGCGGCGCGCCCGATCGCGCGAACCGTGCGCGTGAGCCTTGCCGAGGCGGCCGGCCGCGTCCTGGCGTCGCCCATCGTATCCGGCCGCGACGTTCCGCCGTTCGATCGCGCGGCGATGGATGGCTACGCGGTCCGTGCTTCCGACACCACCGGGGCGGGCCCGGATGGACCGATTGCGTTCCGCCTGATCGAGACCGTTCACACCGGGAGTATGCCTTCCCGGCCGGTGACCGCAGGCGGCTGCACCGAGATCGCGACCGGCGCGCCGATGCCGGACGGCGCCGACGCGGTCGTCATCGTCGAGGAGACCGAGCGGGACGGCGAGACGGTTCGCGTCTACGGGTCCGTGGCGCCGCGGCAGCACATCGGCCGGCGCGGTGCGGACATCCGGTCGGGGCAGGTGCTCCTCGAGCCGGGCGACCTGCTGACGCCAGGCCGGGTCGGGTACATTGCCGCGCTCGGTCTGGCGGACGTCGAAGTCTACGACCGGCCGTGCGTCGGGCTGCTGTCGACGGGCGACGAGATCGTCGAGCCCGGCGAGCCGCTCGCACCTGGGCAGATCTACGACGTCAACCGCTTCACGCTGGCGTCGGTGATCCAGGCCCATGGCGGTACGGCGACGGTCCATCCGATCACCGGCGACTCGGTCGCGGCTCTCGGCGCCGCAGTCGAGGCGATCATTGCCGGCGGCGCCGACATCCTGGTCTTTTCCGGTGGCAGCTCGGTGGGCGAACGCGACTTGACCCTCGACGTGATGCGCGAGCGCGGAGACGTGCTGTTCCACGGGATCGCGGTGAAACCGGGGAAGCCGACCGCGTTCGGCCGGATCGGGGCGACACCGGTATTCGGGATGCCCGGATATCCGACATCGTGCCTGTCGAACGCCTACCTGCTACTGCTGCCGTTTCTGCGGCGCGTGGCCCGGCTGCCGCCGCACGAGATGCGAACGGTGCGTGCGCCAGCCGCGCATCGGTTCGCCTCGCCCGCCAACCGGCATCAGTTTTACACGGTGCGCCTGGTGGATGGCGAGGTGGTCGGCGCGTTCAAGGCGTCCGGCGATATCACCAGCATGTCGCAGGCGGACGGGTACGTCGAGATCCCGGTTGGCGTCGCTGCGATCGACGCCGGGACACCGGTCGACGTGACGCTGTTCTGAGGGCGACCGCCCCGGATGCCCCTCTGGACGCCCTCAGCTACATCCCGAATCCTAGCAGCCCGTGGTGGAACTCCGTGTTACACCGAGAGCGGTGAGGCGCTCGCCTGACAAGGCGCGACGAGGGAGCATATTGGCCATATGCGACCGAGGAGCAACGCCGTTCAGGCGGGATGCATCACCGCTCGAATGTAGCGGGGGTTTCACCACGGGCTGCTAGGTGTGATCTTTCAATAGGCTCCCAGCGAGGGCACTCCTACGACAGGCTCCAAACCCTCGGCTATAATTCTGGTTCACGCTTCGCACGGCACGCGCCCTTAGCTCAGCTGGATAGAGCGTCTGGCTACGAACCAGGAGGCCGCAGGTTCGAATCCTGCAGGGCGCGCCACCTATATCCTCTTAACAACTTTATTTACAACGGTTTAGCGGCTACTCATGGATCTTCGATACCACCCTTGATACCACGCGCCGCCCGCCCAGAGGCCCCACGGCGCGCTAGTCGCCGTCCTCCGTGCCGAGTACGACGACGGTGACCGGCTCGTCGTCCGGCCTCCAGACGAGCGTCCGGCCGTCGAGTGAGGTTGCCCCATTTATGCGGAGCTCCGCATAGATGGGGCAACTCCAATCGCAGTACGGGCGACGGTTGGGTTGCAGGTCGGTACCCGGTTGAGCAGTCTCGGCGGCGCGACGAGCGAGCTTCTGCAGGTGGAGATGTCGGGTGAACGCTACTCGCGCCCGGGAGGCGCCGTCGATAACCGGGTAAGCCTGTCCGGGTTGATCACGTTCGGCGGCCGGGATCGAAACGTCGAGGCGTCCCTCGGTCTGCGTGGCCAAGGTGCGACCAGCTCCTCTATCCGGCCTCCATCAGCCCGCCGCACGACGCGGCCTGCCGCGACAACACGCCGGCGCTGAGTTCGAGGTGGAGTACCTCAACCGGTACCAGGGCGATGACGTCGCGCCGCTTGTCGGCCAACAGGTCGCCCCCGCAACGCGCCAGCGTGCGGTTGGCGAGGACCTGCCCGCGGGCGTCGACGAGCGAGACGAGTGCGAGATGCCGGAAGGAGAACCTACGAGACTATCGAAGCCCTCCGTGGACCCCTCCAGGCTCATCCTCCGAGCGATGCGCTGCAGAAGCCCCGCGAGTGCGGTGACGGAATCACTCACGGCCCGCGGCCGTTGGGCGCCTGCCGTACTTCCCCTTCCACTCGTCGATATGCGTCCTGTCCGACAACGGGACATTCATCCGGTACGCCGCGCGCGCGATCGCGTGGGCGGCAACCGGAGCCGTTACCAGGAGGAAGATGACCGTCAGCGCGGCGATTGCGGTCTCGGCCGTATTCCTGAAGTACAGGGCTGCTGCGCCGAACACCAAGCCAACGCCCAGCGTGCCCGCCTTCGTGGAGGCGTGCATGCGAATGAGCACGTCCGGCAGGCGTAAGATGCCGAGTCCGGCGACAAACAGGAAGAAGCCTCCGGCCAGAAGGCACGCGGCAACGATCAGGTCCGACCACGGAATGTCACCTGCCATCGGTTTTTTCCACCTCTTCGGTGGCCCCTCTATCGCGAGTGAGCAACTCGGCCGTGCACTCCGCGTACCAGGCGAAGGCGACTGTTGCCAGAAAGGCCACCAGCGCCAGCGCCACGGCGATGTCGAGATAGCCGGGCTCGCTGTGCGTGACGGCCAGGAGGCCCGTGATAGCGACTGCCAGCACCGTGATGAGGTCGATCGATACGACGCGATCCGGCAGGCTCGGCCCCTTTATCAGGCGTACGAACGAGAAGACCAGCCCCAGCACGATCAGGATCGTCGTGACGTCGACCGCCCACTTGACGATCTGCGAGTGCTCCGCGAGGTCCGTCACTGCATGGCCTCCCGGACCAGGCGCTCGAAACCTTCCTTGATCCTCCTGCGAGTCTCGTCCGGATCGTCGACGAACATCTCGTGCACGTACAGCGTCTTCCCGTCCGGGCTGACGTCGAGGCTCAGCGAACCGGGCGTCAACGAGATGAGATTGGCCAGCACCGTGATTTGTATCGGCTCCTCGAGGTCCAGCGGCACGGCTACAATGCCCGGGCGCGATCGGTGCGCGGGCGTGATCACGTCCCAGGCGACCTGCAGGCTCGAGACCGTGAGCTCATACAGGAAATAGGCCCCCAGGCGGGCCGCCAGCAGCGCGCGCTTGAAGTAGGCGGTCTGCCCGAACATGGGGCTCGATAGGCTCAAGGCCGCGAACGCCAGTAGAAAGCCCCAGACGAAGGTCCCCAGGTCGAAGGTCCCGGACAAGGCACACCAGCCGCCGGCAAACAGCAGGTTGATTTGGAAGAGTTTCATTCCGCGTTGTCCCCGTAACCGGGCGCGGTGACTGCGAGACTGCCCCCACCGAGCACGGCTTCGACGTACTGCGAGGGGGCCATCAGCTCGGTGGCGGCTCGTTCCGCCAGCACGTAGAGAGGCCGGGCGTAGAGACCGATTGCCAGCGTGATGATCGCCAGCGTCGCAATGGGAGCCAGCAGCAGCCACCGACGCCGCGGCGTGAGCGAGGGCGGCGGCCCGGCGTCGCCCGGGCGAGCCTTCCAGAAGGCGTTCAGCCAGATCTTGGTCATCGAATAGACGGTCAACAGGCCCACGGTCAACGCGACGCCCGCAAGGACGAACTCATCGCTCTCGATCGAGGCCTGGATGAGCAGCAGCTTCGCCCAGAAACCGGACAGCGGCGGGAAGCCAGCCAGCGAGAACGCCGGCACGAAGAACAGCGCCGCGAGCAGCGGCTTGTCGCGGTAAAGCCCGCCGAGCTTCTCAAGGTCGGTCGAGCCGGCCAGCCGATTGACGGCGCCGGCAACGAAGAAAAGGTTCGCCTTCACGATGATGTGGTGGATGACGTAGAAGATCGCGCCGAGCAACCCGAGCGTCGTGAAGAGCGCGAGGCCCAGGAGCATGTAGCCGATCTGGCTGATGATGTGGAACGACAGAATGCGCCTGAGCTCGCTCTGCGAGGCGGCCCCGAGGACGCCGGTGACCATCGTCAGGCCCGCCACCCATAGCAGCAACTCGTGCGTGTACCCGACGTCGTGCCGGAAGATCAGCGTGAAGAAACGTATCAGGGCGTAGACGCCGACTTTCGTCAGCAGGCCGGAGAATACGGCCGAAACCGCGGTCTGCGGCGTGTGGTAGCTGGCCGGAAGCCAGAAAAAGAGCGGGAATACCGCCGACTTCAGGCCGAACGCGACGATGAACACCATGGCAACCACGGTGAGCAGCCCCTGGTTTTCGACCTCCTGCACGCGCAGGTGCAGGTCCGCCATGTTGAGCGTGCCCGTCAATCCGTACAGCAGTCCGATGCCGCTCAGCAGCAGTGCCGTCGCGATCAGGCTGAGGGCGGCGTAGCGCACGGCTCCATCCAATTGCGCGGGGCTGCCTCCCAGCACCAGCAGGGCCAGCGAGGCGATCAGCATGACCTCGAACCAGACGTAGAGATTGAAGATGTCTCCCGCCAGGAACGCGCCGCACACGCCCGCCAGCAGTGCGTGCAACAACGGATGCAGAGCACGGGAGAGCTGGCCGCGCGATGTGTCTCCGAAGGCGTAGATCACGGTAGCCAGCCCGATCAGGGCCGAGACCGCGACCATCGCCGCGCTCAGGTGATCCGCCACCAGCGTGATGCCGTAGGGCGCCGGCCATCCGCCGATCTGGACCGACGCGATACCGTCTCGCCACACGGTCGACAGCAGGCCCGCGGCCACGGCCGACAGGCCGACGGCGCCGGCGAGGCTCACGGCTCGTTGCGTCCTCTCGCTGCCGCGGCCCGCAAAGCCGAGTACGGCCGCGGCCAACGGAATCACGATCGGACAGACCAGCAGCCAGTTCAATCGACCGCCCTCTGTCCCGCATCCGCCCCTGCACCCGCCGACGAGGGTTCCGCGGCCCGCATGTGGTCGGTGTCCACGGTCTCCAGCTCCTGATAGGTCCGAAAGGCGAGCACCAGTGCGAACGTGAGCAGGCTGAAGGAGATCACGATCGCGGTGAGCATCAACGCCTGCGGCACGGCGTTCGAGATGTCTGGAAGGGGCACGGACTCTCCCGGCGCAATCAGCGGCGGCCGGCCGCGCGTCATCCCTCCGCTGGCGAAGATCACGAGATTGGCGGCATGGGAGAGCAGCGCCAGCCCGAAGATGAATCGCACGAAGTTGCGGCTGAGCATCAGGTAGACGGTTGCCGCCATCAGGACGCCGACCAGCACCGCGACGATTGGCTCCATCGTTGATTGTCCCTGCCGCCCGGCTCGCGGGCTACTGCTCCTTGATGCCGATGACGAAGGTCAGCACGACACCGATGACGACGAGGTAGACGCCGACGTCGAACATCACCGGCGTGCCGATCTTCAGCCCCGCCAGGATTCCCCATTGGCCGGTCAGGAACGGGGCGGCGTCCCGGATCGATCCGACGAAGCCCGATGCGATCGCGACCGTCAGACCGACGGCGCCGACCGCGCGGGGGTCCGAGCGCAGTATCCCGCGAGCCGCCTGCGGGCCGAAGACGAACGCGTACAGGCTGAACGCGATCGACGCGACCAGCCCGCCGACGAAGCCGCCGCCGGGGTGCTCGTGACCCCGCAGCAGCAGGAACACGGAAACCACGAGAATCAACGGGACCAGCCGGCGAGTGGTTTCCCGCAGGATCATGGTGTTCATGATGCTGCCGTGCCACGCCTGGGCGCGCCCTACCGCTCCCCCCCTGTCCGGCTGCGGAACGCCCTCCCGCCGCCGGGGCCCGGGCAGCAACAAGGCGAAGACCGCCGCGCCCGCGATCGCGAGCACCGTAATCTCCCCCATGGTGTCGAATGCACGGAAATCCACCAGTATCACGTTGACGATGTTCCGGCCCTGACCGCCCGGCACGGCTGTGCGCTCGAAGTAGTCCCTGAGATCCGGCTGGGGAGGGGACGCCGTTACGGCGAGCAGGACCAGGGTGAAGCTGACCCCGACCGTGACGGCGACGATGCTGTTGCGCAATCGTGCGGGTTTCGAGGGCCAGATCTCGTTTCTGAAGTCTGGAAGCTTGAGCAGCACGATGGCGGCGATCACCGTGACGAGCGTCTCGACGATCAATTGCGTCATCGCGACGTCCGGGGCCCCGAAGGTGAGGAAGATCAGCGCCGTGGCAACCCCCACCACGCCGAGCGCGCAAATCCCGAGCAGACGGGACCTGGAGCGGATGATCACGACCGACGCCGCGGCAACCAGGGCGGCGAGCGACCAATCGAGGAACGTGGCGTCCGCCAACCGCACGGGCCAGGGGACCACGTTCTTGATCCAGAGAGTCACGGCCAGGCTCAGCCCGAGCGTTGCGAATACGATCAGCAAATAGTGCCGCTGGACGCCGGACTGCAGCCGGCGGGTCTGCCAGGCTGCGACGGCGGCGATGCCGTTCATGGCCGCGTCGTACGCGCGGTCACCGCTGAACGGAACCAGTCTCTTGCAACCGGCGAGCGCTTGCGTGACCGCTGCCCGCTTCCAGAATCCGAGAACCGCCGCGGCCAGTGTCACGAGGGTCAGCGCAAAGGCCTCGCCCGTGCTGTGCCAGGGAGCGTGGTCGACAGGCAACGGCTGTCCGGTCACCATCGTTTCGGCGGGCACGAGCAGGCTCATGAACGGGAACTCCGGTGACAGCCCCCAGTAGATTCCGACCGCACCGAGCACGACCGGCCCGCACCAGAGCGCCCAATGGCCTTCCCTCTCCGACTTGGGATAGTCAGGGCGGGGGCCGAAGAACGGCTTGATCGCAAGAACCATCGCAATGGTCGCGATCGGCGCGGCGGCGAAGAACACCGCCCACGGCAGATAGGCGGCGGCGGCGGGCGCGAAGCCGACGGTGTACAGGAGCTCCTTGCCGATGAACCCGACCGAGGGCGGCACGCCGGCCATCGAAACGGACGCGGCCACCGCGGCCGCGAACGTGACGGGCATGGCCTTCCTCAGCCCCCCGAGCTGCGTCAGGTCACGGGTACCGGTTGCCTTCTCGATTGTCCCGGCGACCATGAACAGGGCCGCCTTGTAAAGGGCGTGCGCGACCAGGAATGCGAGTGCCGCCAGGACTCCCCGCGACGGCTCGCCCTGCCCCGCGACGGGCGGCGATCCGAGGAACATGACACACACGCCGAGCGCCATGACCGTGGTGTAGGCCAGCACCTGTTTCAAGTCGGACTTGCACAGCGACACGAACGCCGCGTACACCGCCGTTACCGCTCCCACGGCGGTCAGCGTCTCCATCCAGAGCTCGGTTCCGCCCAGGAGTGGAGTCAGGCGGGCCAGCAGGAACACGCCGGCCTTGACCATCGTCGCCGAGTGCAGGTAGGCCGAGACCGGCGTCGGGGCCGCCATCGCGTTCGGCAGCCAAAAGTGAAACGGGAATTGTGCCGACTTGGTGAAGGCTCCGAGCAACACCAGAACTACGACCGCCGTGTACTGTGGGTGATCGGCGAAGGTCTCCTGGTTGGCCAGCATCTCCCGCAGGCTGAACGTGCCGACGGCTTGGCCCAGGACGACGAAGCCGGCCAGCATCGCCAGGGCGCCCGCGCCGGTTACGAGCAGCCCTTGAAGAGCGGAGCGCCTGGCCGTGGCGTTCTCATGCGAGTAGCCGATGAGCAGGAACGAGGTGATCGTGGTGAGTTCCCAAAACACGAACAGCGCGACGAGGTTGTCGGCCAGCACCAGGCCGAGCATCGCCAGCATGAACGTGACGAGAAAAAGAGTGAACCGGCCGCGATGCCGATAGCCCTTCATGTACTCGCCGGCGAAAAGAAAGATGAACGCGCCGATCCCCGTGATCAGCAAGGCGAACAGCAGACTCAGACCGTCGACTACGAAGTCGAGGTCGATGCCCTGTTGCGGCAGCCACGCCGTTTCCCAGACGAGGACCTCGCCGCCGGAGACGGCTGGAATCATCGTGCAGAACCACACGAAGAGCACGACGGGCAGGGCAACTGCCAGACGGACGTAGGGTGGGTTCTTCACACTCGATTCCCCGAGCGACCGTCCGGTTCACCGTTCTGCGCGGCCAGCACCATGGCGCGACATGACTGGACCACCGCGCCGTCGCACTCCATCAGGGTCGGACGCATCAGTGGTTACTCAGGAATGGAGAAGGCGAACCACTCGCTCGGCATGTCGTCCCAGCCGACGGCGACCACGATGTACTGGCGCCCGTCCACCATGTAGCTCATCGGTGCGCTGCTCGTGCCGCCCGGCAGTGCCACCTCCCAGACGACGGCGCCGGTTGTCTTGTCGTACGCCCGGAACATCTTGCCGCCGGGCCCCCCGTAGAGCCGCGGCAGCAGCCCGACCCCCGTGTTCGTCCCCTCCCCCAGAAAGATCAGATCCGGCGTCACCAGGACCGCCGCGCGTCCGTGCGATCCAAGCCACGGCAGGTCCAGGTCGCGCAGGCGCGGGTGGTCGCGCGGTCCCGGACCATTCGCCACCTGCCACAGGATCTCCCCCGCGTTCAGATCGATGGCGGTCAGCCGGCCGTACGGCGGCTTGAAGAGCGACAGGCCGTCGATGTTCGGGGCCGGCCGCTGGCGTTCGCGCGTGTACCGAACGTCCGAACGCGGATGCTCCGACGGCGTCAGGCCGAGGATGTTCTGACTGTAGGCCGACGTCACGTACATGACGCCGGTCGACGGATCGACGCCCGCTCCCTGCCAGTTTGCGCCACCCGCCGTCCCCGGATTCTGGATGGTACCGAGCAGCCCACCGGGCGATTCGTCCCGCAGGATCGGCGGCTTGAACAGCGAACCCCACCGGTAGTCCTGCAGCAGTTCAAGTGCCTCCGCCCGCATCGCGGGCGTGAAGTCGATGAGGTCGTCCACGCGCACTCCCTGCGACTCGAACGGCGGCGGCTTCGTCGGGAACGGCTGGGTCGGAGCGAGCTGCTCGCCCGGGACCGGCGAGGGCGGGACCGGACGCTCCTCAAGCGGCCAGACCGGCTCGCCGGTGACGCGGTCGAAGACGTACGTGAACCCCTGCTTGCTCGGAATGGCGACCGCCGCGATCTCGCGCCCGTCAACCATGATGTCGACCAAGTTGGGGGACGAGGCGAAATCGTAATCCCAGACCCCGTGGTGCACCGCCTGAAAGTACCACTGCAGTTCACCGGTGGCGACGTCGACACAGACGAGGCTCTCGGCATACAGGTTGTCGCCCGGGCGGTGACCGCCGTAGTAGTCGTTGCTGGGCGTCGAGAGCGGCAGGTAGGCGAGACCCCGTTCCGGATCCCCGGTCGGATGCGCCCACATGTTGGTGCTACCGCTGTAGACCCACGAAGGCTGATCGCTGTCGGGATCGATCCCCCACGTCTCGATCCCGGGCTGACCCTCGATCCGAATGGTGTGGAACGTCCAGATCTGCTCCCCGGTCCGGACATCGAAGCCACGGACGTCGCCCCGCGGCGCCTCCTTCGTCGCCGGCATCTGATTATCGAGGATGTCCCGGATGTACGAGCCGACGATGGCGACGTCGTTCACCACCAATGGGGCGGAGTTCCAATAGTAGCCGGGATAGTCACGGATCAGCCCTTTCCGCAGGTCGACCGCGCCCCCTTCGCCGAACGCGGGATCCCGCAACCCCGTCCGGGCGTCGATGGAGAGCAGCTTCGGCCCGCGGGATCACGCGCGACTCGGCACCGTCCGTCCAATACGCGACGCCGCGCGCCTGCCGCGTCCGCTGCGACGCGCCCTGCTCCTCGAAGACCGGCTCACCGTCGTGCCAGATGACGGCGCCGCTGATCGGATCGAGCGCCGCGACGGTCCCAAGACCGGTGCTCACCATACAGGCGTCCGTCGGCCATCAGCGGCGTGTTCTGGGCCGCCACCGGAGCCCCCAACGTCTCGCCGTTCCGGATCGCATCCGGGATCACCGACTGGCGCCAGGCGATAGCCAGCCGATCCACGGTGGCGGCGTTGATCTGATCGACTGGCGTGTACTTCGTCGCGGCGGTGTCGGCGGCGTAGCTCGGCCATTCTACCGTCTGCGCCGTGGCTGGGCCAGGTCCGGCCAGATCGATCAGCAGACTGGCAACCGCTGTCGCCGTCACGGCGCGACCCACGGCCGGGCGGCATCCGGAAATCCAGCACTGCGCCATGTCTCGTTCCTTGCCTTGCGCCTTTTCGACGAGGGCCTACCGGCAACCAGGACACGCACATTGGTTTCCAGCCCTTGACCATAGTATTTTGCGGTCCCTTGCGCTGATACTCATTGCTCCGTAGTCTTGCTATGTCGTGACGTTGGGACTCTCGCCCGCCGGTTCAACTAGGCGGCAACAGTCTGCGAGAGGACCGAGAACGAGTTTCATTCGGTGCGCCTGTGGTTCCAGCGCGAGCTGCGGATATTTGTAGCCTTCGGGAACAATCAGACCAGTGATCTTCTCGAAGTCGAACATATCCCTTCGCGTGCCAAACGCGAAGCGATACTCTTGGTCCCGCGCGTATCCCTCATACTTGGACATCGTCAGACGGTCCGGCAAGGCCCATGCTTCGCGGGGCGGGTTCTCTGGCCACCAATAGCACACTCTGTCGTGAATCAACGTGTCGGCGCGGGCCTTGCGATGACGGTCCACCGCTCGCCTCATGTGCCGGAGAAACGTCGCGGGCTCGAATATCTCCACGCAAGCTCGGTTAGCTGCATCACCGATAGCCAGCCGCGAGTACAGCGTCGTCGAGTAAATGAAGATGTGATGACTCTGCGTTGCCATGAACTGGCTTCCATGAGCCGCAAGCGCCATTTCAGCTTGGTCTGGGCGACCGTTCCGGTCCCGAAAGCGAGTAAATCGGATGATCAGTGTCGGCCAAGACAGCTCTCGGCCGCCCGACGGCCACGGCGCGCCCGACTGGTCGATCGTGGCCTCGCGCGCCGGTGTCGACGAACTCGCCGATTGGGCCGCGAGGGAGCTGGAGGGCTACGGAGAGGGCGACGAGCTGCCGGCGCATCGACGCTGGCATCTGACGATAATGGCGAGCCTGCACAACCCGATACAGGGGTTCGTCCAGAACACGCACGTCGGAGACCTTGGTATCGCCAAACAACACCGAGAGAAGGCGACGGTTCACTACTGCAGAGACGGGATCGGTCAGATCGAAGGCCTCCTCTCGTCCAACCAAACCGGCGAACAGATGGCGGTCGAGCACCCGAATCTCGCATGGCTCATCAACGAAGGCCCGATGCTCGGGGAAGGCTGGACGTGCACGCATGCATCAGCGACCTTCTCCGCAGTCCACCTGAAGCGCGTCGTGGACCGGACAAGACAGACCGCGCTGAAGTTCTGCCTGCATTGCGAGGCGAAGGGCGTGGATCTACAGTACGAGGAATCCAGCGACCCTGCGCCTCCTCAAGAGCGCAAGGCCTGGATGGCACTACTTAAGGCAGAGACAACGCGAGTTGCAATACGGGACGCTTGGACCGTCGCGCGGGATTTCATCTTCACTGCGCCCGGCTCGGCTTGAGCGGGGTCGGCACCGGCCGTTCGAGACAGGGCCGAACCCCCCAACGGCCTGGCGCTTCGCCCCAGGGCCGAACGCTTACCGTTCGTACTCCACGGTCCGGTTCCGAAACGCCGCCTCGACCAACGCCCGCGCTCTCGGCTTCACCCTCGCCTCCGGGAACAATCGAACACCGAAAGGGCCACGCCGAGTTGCTCGGCTTCGATCCGGAGCTGGTGCCGGCCCCCGAGCACCGGATGCGTGGCAACCACTTGGCCGCGGTGCCGCATCTGCAGGCATCGGTCGTGGCGGAGCACCTCGACCGGCTGGCCGATCAGCGTGAACGGCACCGAGTAGCCATTCGTGTCGACGGTGACCAGGTAGTCGGTCGCCACCACCCGCGTTAGCGGCGCCTCGAGCCGGAACGCCCGGCCCGCCACCGCGGGCACCAGCCCGTCACGCTCCCGCTCGAAGCGGTCCACCGGACGCTCGCCCGTCGTCCCGTGCCGGCGCACGTTGGCCGTATCCTCCAGCCAGCGCGACGCCTGCTCGTTGAGGTCCTCGTCACTCGCGAACGCGCGGCCGTAGAAGAAGCTGTCGCGGATGTAGCGGATCGGCCGCTCCACCTTGCCCGTGGTCTGCGCCCGATACGGCCGGCATGCGCGCGGGTGGAACCCCAGTGCGCGGCAACGCGCAGAAACTCCGCGTTCAACACCAACTCGCCGCCGCCCACGCGCTGGTCCGACAGCACGACTGCGCGCATCTGGTCAAACAAGAGCTCCTTCGGGACACCGCCGAACCGCGCGAACGCGCGCTCCAGCCCTGCCGTCCATACCGCCATCGTCTGCCGACGGTAGAAACACAGCCACAGCTGCCGGGAGTAGCTCAGCACCACCACCAGGGCGTGCCGGCGGCCCCAGGGCAGGGTGAACGTCGCAACGTCCACCTGGCCCTGACGCCCCGCCGGCGTCTCGAACCGCACTATCGACTCGGTCGGCTCCCGGGGACGCACCGCGCGGACGTAGTCCCGCACTCGGCTGTAGCCACCGGGGTAGCCCGCCGCGCGGACCTCGTCAAACAGCCGCTGCGCCGACAGCCCGGGAAGCTCCTCGAGACGTGCATCGATGATCCTCGTGTAGGGCGCCAGCTTGTGGGGCGCCGGTGGCCGCGGCGCGTAGCGCGAGCCACCTGACGACAGATCCCGATCCAACTGACCCGTCTCGACCCACGCGTGGATCGTCCGGCGACTCACCCCGAAGCGTCTCGACACGGCTGCCTTCGAGACATCCCGCTCCAGGTAGTGCTTCAGTAACATCCTCGTCTCCCATCCATGCATCTGCGCCTCGCCCCCTCGCTGTTGACGTCGTCAACAGCGTGGAACGCAAGGCACCCACCGCCAACCACAAAGGTGTGCAGTTTTCGGTTGCCACAATGGGAAATTTACGGTTGCCACCAACAACATTGGGCGGACGCCTCTTGGCCAGCCGCAGTTCCCATTCCGTCCGCGCCTTCCGGACAACTCGTCGCGGCGCCGAATTCGTCACGGACGACTCATTCGCGGAACAAGCAGAGCCTCCGCTCGACGCCGTGAACGTGGCGACTTGCACCCCGGCCTGCTAAGTGGGGTTATGGTCGGATAAGAGTTGGGTAGTGCCATTAGTCTGAGGAGCCATTTTTTTGGGGATTGTCCCGCCCGCTGTTGATCTTCGCGAGCGGCGGCTTGTGCTGTGATTCTATGCGACCCGCTCGGTGGCCGCCTCCTCCTTGGCTTCGAGAACGGCGAGGGCTGAGACCAACTTGGTGATGTCGCGCCAACCGTGCACGCGGCGGAACGTCTTCTCGGCTTCGACGATCGCTGCGCTCACCCAACGTACAACCATCGTGCCGTTACGCCAGCGCTTCACGTTGCGCGAGTAGGTGGTAATGCTGCCATTGAAGTTCTCGATGGCGTTCGTGGTGCGCAATTTCGTGTATAACGCCCCGGCAATGCCGAAGCGTTGCAGCGTGAGGGTGTCGGCGAGGCCCTCGCGCACCGAGGCTGCGGCCCCCGGATGGTCGGTCTCGAGGGAAGCGGCCAGCCGCTCCAGTTGTCGTTGCGCCAGGGCGGCATCACCGGCCGCCCACGCGTCCCGCAGCACCGCGGTCACATTCGCGTGCAGATGCTCCGGGAGATGGCCCAGAATGTTGCGCCGTTTGTGGAGCTGACAGCGCTGGATGGCCGCGAGCGGGCCGCACACCGCGCGGATGGCCGAGGCGAGCGCCTTCGCACCGTCGATCACAAAGAGGCGCGCCCGGTCCGGGTCCAGGCCGCGATCGACGAGGTCACGCAGGAGCGCTTTGGCCACGCGGCTATGTTCGGTGTGGCCCTCCCGGAGGCCCAGAATCTGCTTCTTCCCCTCCGTATCAACGCCCAGCGCGATCACGACCGTGTGGTCACCCAGCACGATCCCGTCGATCAGCACGATCGGGAACTGGCGGTCCCCGAGCGGCGTGGTGAGCCAGCGAGTCAGTTGCGTCGTCGTCAGGGCGACATAGCGGCGCGAGACCGCGCTCTTCGATGTCGCCCGCTCCGTGACCTCCTCCGGCAGGGGCTCCAGGCTCCGTGCGTACTTCCGGGTGGAGATCCCACAGGCCACCGCGTTCACGGTCTGCGCATCCAGCGGGTCGCGCTGTGAGGCGAACGCGAAGCTGGGCAACTCGACCTCCTCCCCGGTCTGACTGCGGACGCGGGGGCGCGTCATCCGAATCCGCCGCCCCCCCAACGTCACCTCGCTCGACGTCGTGCCCGCGCGACCCGCCCGGCGCTCGGGGTCACGTTTCCAGCGCGGTCCGCACAACTCGGTGCGGTCCTGCTCCATCATCGCGTCCAGGACCTGCTGGCCCGCGCGGATGCACAACTCGAAATACGAACGTTCAATGCCGGCGAACGCGCCCAGCACCGGCAGCGGGATCTGCACCGTCGCGGCCGGCGGCCGCTCTACGGGTTGGAGACGCGGGGACTTCCTGGCATGCTTCGTCATGGCGGTGGCTCCTTCTTGGTTTAGGCACCCCCTCCGTATCACACGGAGGGTGAAGAAGCCGCCGCTCTTACATCAGAAGATCAACAGGTCTTGGGACAATCCCTTGTGCTCCGGCCAGAACTCTACTTCGTGAAAGGACCAGTAGAACAGCGGTGCGCTGCCGGTCTGGCGCAGACGGATGAGCCGCCACGCGTTGGCCGGGCGATCAGTTCGAAGCTCGTCACGATCGGACAATCCGCCGCAAAGACGACCATGCAAGGAACAGCAACAGCATCGTCGCCGTCACGCGCAACGGGATCTCGGGGAGCGCGTAGCGCGGCAGGAAGTGCGATGCCATGGAATAAGCGCCGTGGGCATAGAGCGCCGGCAGGAAGACGAGCACAGCCTCGAACCGTCCGCGCCCTAGCCAGAACCACAACGGAACAACGAGGAGGGCAAGGAAGCCTATGAGATTGACGAGGGTCGCGGCGGTAGCGCCGTACGCCCGACGCCAGCGCGGCCAAGCCGCGACCCCGTTTATGTCGGACAGCCTTTGGGTTAGCGGACTACCCAGGAATCCAAGTCCCTCTTCGACGAACACACCGCGCCAGGCGAGTGGCAGCGCAACCTTGAAGTGTTGCGCGGGATCTGCAAAAAGCTGCGCTCGTGCTTCGACGGCGAGCTTGTCTTCTATCCGCCGTCGCTCTTCCTGTTCATCGAGCCCGGTGAGCGCGGCGCTCCCTTCCTTCCGCAGTTCATTTCGCCGTTTGCGCAGGAATCGAAGCGCAGTGCCACGGAAACCGTGCGCCGTTTGCCTCCCGAACCGCTCGAAAGACTCCCGAGGTGTCCCTTCCAGCCACCAGCTTCCTCCACTAGATGGGAGGTAGTAGGCGAAACCAGCGACCCACTCGTCGTGACGCATCGTGTTGAAGGACACACGCCGGGCTAGCACGTCACCTGATCGCGCGTCGACAATCGAGAAATCGCCAGAGGCCAAGTAGTTGCGCGTCATCCAGCCGACAACCGGGATGCATTGGACGATCAGGACTACACCGACAAGTCCCGCAGTCCTCCAGTCGAGGCTCCGCCGCAACAGATCCGTTGCGCCTAACGCGAGGGCGATTGGAATCCAGAGGTAGCTAAAGACCACCTTGGTCAGTACTAGCGCGGCCAGTGCCAGTCCCAGCAGTGCCGCGAGCACAAGGCGTCGAGTAGTCGCAGTGAGCCACGCTAGCCCGCCGACCGCCACCATCAGTGTTGCGGCGTGTACCTCCGTATAAAACGAGTCAGCGCTTGCCAGCAGGGCTGCACTCTGCGCTGTCAGCAGGAAGCCGAGATAAGCCAGTGTTCGCCTACTCGTTAGCCGCAGCACTAGCCAGAACACGCCAACGGCCCCCAGGAAGAGCAGGACGAGATTCGTTGCCTTGTAGGGGACGTACTGGCGGCGGCAAGGTTCGCTGCGCGTCCGTGTTGCGGTCTCATCGTCAACGCATTCGATGGGAACGGCCCCAAGGCCGAGGGCTTCGGAGGCGAGATCGGTGAGCGCGATCAGGGACGGACCGAACGGTTCGAACATATGTTCGTCGACCTGCCAGGGCCAACTCCGATACACCCCGTCGTGGGCCAGCCTGACGCCTACCCTCAGAATGCTCTGACCGTCGGCCGTCGCGCGATACAGCGACAGGTTGCCGCAGGAGTAAACCAAACCAACCAGGCAGAGCGCCGTCAGCACAACGGCGTCCACGCGGGTTGGTGCCGCCGCGGGACGGGCGTCGTCTCCGTCAATTGCGCCACGCCGCCGCCGGACGATGAAGATTGCGGCACCCAACGCACCCGCAGCCCAAAGGATGCCCATGGTGAGTCCCAGCCGGTCGACATTAGTCGCCAACTGCAGCAGGTTCGGTTCCGGTTCGTTGGGAAACAGGTAGCCTGTTCGGAGCGGTAGCGGGTAAGCCTGCCCCGATCCTTCGTAGAGCTCAAGACCGGCGCCGCCAGCGTACTGTTGATAGACAATCTGGAGCTCGTGGACGCCGGCGTCCAGTCTCACTGCCCGCGCCGCCGCGGAACTCCGAGCGAAGCGCTGTTCCCCGTCGATCCAGATGTCGGCGTAGTCGTCCGCATGAACATGCAGCGTGAACGACTGGCGGCTCGGAACGTACCAGTACCCGTGCCACCGGGCGCTGATGAACTCACGTGGCAGCCGCGGGTCATCGTCGAGAAAATCCAGCGTTGCCGCGCGGGCGACGTCACTAATGAACGGAGCGCCCTGGAAGTCGTTTACCAGCCACACCTGCCGGCGGAGGCCCGTCTGTTCTGCCAGCCGCTGACCGAGAATGAGCCATCCCGTGGTGCATACCAACGTCACCGCAAAGTACGCCGCTATCCACCAACGTCTCGTGCCTCGAAGGGACCGCATTCAAGGGAATCGTATATCGTGCGGCTGCCCCGGCTGGATCCGCGACGAGCGCAGCCCATAGTGGTCCGACACCTGCTGGAACCGCGCCGTCAACTGACGCCCGCCGCTTCGCTTCAGCTCGTGCGTCGCCGGCGACAGATTGTCGTGACGAAGCACCGCCGGCACCGCGCCGGGCGTTCACAGCGCGCCCTGCAGGCCGGCCACCAGCGCCTCGAACGTCTCGCTGAACGCCAGCGCCACATAGGTCCACTTGCTGTAGCTCAGCACCCACTCGAACAACAGATGCGGGAACGGCACGCCCCATATCGTCACCCCCAGGTCGCTCGCGTCGGTGAAGTCGAACGCCGCTTCCCGACCCGGTACCGCCACCTGCTCGGAGTACACCTCGCGGCCCGGACCGCACTGCACACGCCAGTCGTGGACCCGCCGCCAACGTCTTCCCAGATATCCGTTTCTCGCGCAATCGCCGCACCTGCGCATCCGTGACCAACCCGTCCTCCACAAGGAAGACGGGCAGTCTCACACGACTCTGGATGGGGCCACGAACGGGCCGATCGCGTCCTCGGCAACCGGCAAAAATGATTGTCGTTGATCAGACTACCCGCGACCGTTCGTAAATCGCGTTCCGCACGGCGGGCCAGCCAGCGCCGCGGAGTTCCGGCTGAAGGCCGGATCCGGCAACTGCCGCGTCGCGCAGCCGGAAGCTGGTTCGTGCTCGTTCCGAACGGAGCTTCATCCGGATGCCGTCTTCGATCACGGAACGGAGCGTGATGCCATGCCGCGCCACGTACCGTCTCGCTTCCACCGCCAGGTCGTCGGCTAGCTCGATCGTGATCCTCATGCTGCGGTCTACTTTCCTGTGACCGGGCTGCGGGCACGGAGCCGCAGCCGCCACGGTAGGAAGAACGACTCCGTGAGAACGCGGAGGGACAACTTCGAGTGTCCCTCCCGGCGCTCAACGAAGACGATCGGGATCTCGCCAATCCGGGCCCCGGTCCGGGCGGCTTCGTAGAGCGTTTCCACGAGGAAGGCGTACCCGTTGGAGACGATACGGTCCAGGGGCAATTGACGCAGCGTATCCTGCCGCCAGCAACGGAACCCGCTCGTGCTATCGGTGACGGGCAAGCCGGTGACGGCTCGCACATATCAGGAGCGATGTGTTGGGCGGCGGGGGGAATTCATGAGGGAGACTCCGCCAACCGCCACGGCGCCAAACGTGCCAATGACCGCGAGTGCTTCGCGGGCGGAGGGTCGGGACAACCTTCAGGTTCCGATGACGCCTTCGAGCGGGCTGCTGGCCGTGGCGTAGAGCTTGCGGGGGATCCGGCCGGCGCGCCAGGCGAGGCGTCCCGCTTCGACGGCCAGCTTCATCGCCGTGGCCATCGCCACCGGATCGTCGGCGCCGGCGATGCCGGTGTTCATCAGGACGCCGTCGACGCCCAGCTCCATGGCCAGCGTGGCGTCCGAGGCGGTGCCGACGCCGGCGTCGACGATCACCGGGACCGAGGCGAACTCCCGGATGATTCGGATGTTGTTCGGGTTCTGAATCCCGAGGCCGGAGCCGATCGGCGCGCCGAGCGGCATTACGGCGGCGGCGCCGGCGTCCTCCAGCTTGCGGCAGGTAACCGGATCGTCGTTCGTGTAGGGGAGGACGACGAAGCCTTCCTTCACGAGGACCGCGGTCGCTTCCACGAGCGCCGCGTTGTCGGGAAAGAGCGTCCGCTCATCGCCGATCACTTCCAGCTTCACCCACTCCGAGAGCCCCGCCTCGCGCCCGAGCCGCGCGGTGCGAATCGCATCGTCCGCCGTGTAACAGCCGGCCGTGTTGGGCAGCAGCATGTAACGGTCGGTGTCGATGTACTCGAGGATCGCCTGCTGCGCCTCGTCAGTCGGCCGGCCTGGCAACCGCACGCGACGGACGGCCACCGTCACCATCTCCGCGCCGGAGGCGGCGTGGGCTGCGACCATCACCTCCGGGGACGGGTACTTGCCGGTGCCGACGATGAGACGCGAGCGGAACGTCCGCCCGGCGATCGTGAGGGGAGTGTCCATGCTAACCGCCACCGACGAAGTTGACGACCTCTACCTCGTCGCCCCCGGAGACGACGGTCGAGCCGTAGGCCGCCTTCTTGACGACCAGCCGGTTGTGCTCTACCGCGACACGCCGCGGGTCGATCTCGAGCGTCTCGAGTAGCCGGTTGACGCTGATCGGCTCGGGTACGTCGTGCGGCTCGCCGTTGAGCTGTATGGTCATCTCAGCGAGCGTACCGCCGCCCGGATCGCGTCGTCAAGATTCGTCCGGATGGGCCGGCCGCCGCCCAATGCTCACCCTTCACCCGTTGGCCAACATCACCAACACCGACGCCGTGGGCACTCAATCCGCGACCTCGTCGTAGAACTTCTTCTCGTACGGCAGCGTCCAATGTCGAATCCGGCGTCGAATGAACACCGGGAGTGCGTAGTACGCGCGTATCAGCAATCTCCGCGCAGTGATGTTCTTGTTGGTTTGAAAGACGAGCTCGCCAAAGTTGAAGCGGGCGGGCGCCACAAGCGCGTCGCCCTGCTTCTTGCGCGGGCGCGGCTTGACCCGGTATTTGTAGAATCCGAAGCTCACCAGAGCAATCGGATCGAAGCGTCTGTCGATCTGGAACAGACGCCGAATCTCCCGGCGATTGGGAATATGACCGATCCAGCAGCTACCGATCCCGACGGCGTGCGCGAGCAACGAGAACGTCGTGATAAACGCCGCGCCGGACTGCACATGGTCGCGGTACTTCACGTTGTCAGACCGATTGTTGTAAAGCACGAGAAAGGCCTGTTTGGTTTTTCTCAGGAACGCGGCGGAGCCGCGCTGATAGAGATCTTCCAGCGTAGCCGGATCGTCTATGTAGATGATCTTCCAGCGTTGCTCGTTACAGGCTGACGGTGCGTGCGCCGCCAAGTTCACGATCGACTCGAACAGTTCGAACGGCACCGGTTCATCGGCGTAGTTGCGCGATGTCCGGCGCGTGATCACAGCGTCCAGCAGTGACATGTCGGGGTTCGGGTCGTTGACCAAAGAGCCGGGAACCAGGTACGTGCCGTCGAAGAAAACCGACGACTGAGTCTCGATCGTGCGGGTTCGCAGAATCTCGATGGTTGACGACACGTCAATCATGTGACACCACCTGTTTCCGGGCATGAAAAAACTGGCGGATGCCTAGGTCCGATAGTCCAATCGCGTTAAGTGGGCGCTCGACGATCGCATCGAGCCACTGGAGGCTCTCGAAGGGGACGAAGAGCGTCCCGCGGTGGTCAAGCAAATCGAAGCCCGTGCGCGCCAGCAGGCGCTTCACTTCGCGAGACGGCGGGAATCGATGCGGGCCCTCACCGTGGTTGAACGCGAAGAACTCGTAGATGCGCAGCACGAATTCGGCAAACGCGGGCGGACAACTCAATACAAGGGTGCCGCCGGGCCGAAGGACGCGGTAGACCTCGGTCAGAAAGCGAAACGGGTCGGGACAGTGTTCCAAGGTCTCAAGGGACAGTACCAAATCAACCGAGTCGCTGCGAACCGGTAGATCAGTAAGGTCCGTCTGGACAGAGTGCTTGCCGTGTCCGCGAGCCACTGCGCGCCGGATCAGCGGCATCGACACCTCAAGGTTGACCAGCATGGCCCCGACGCCCTGCTGGCGCAGGAACTCTACGGCCTCCCCGGTTCGTGACCAGACGTTCAGCACGACTCTCGGCTTCGAGCGCGAGAAATAGCGAAAACTCTCACGATAGCGTTGATCGTGCACGACCCGGACGTTGTCGTTCGCGCGGTCGTAGATCCCGGCAACACCGTCCCAGAACCGCCGCACGTCGGCCGATGAGAAGTTGTTGCGTAGATCGCCGGACACCGCCGTATTCTACGACGCGTGTCCTCCGCAGCGACCTGTTCTCGAGGCGTAGACCGCCTTCCTCCGCTGACCCGCTACGAGTTCATCCAGGCAGTGAGAAGCCTGAACGGCACCAAGAACCGATCGATGAAGACGGCCCAAAGATCGTTGGGGTACTCCGCGACGATGTCCGTGAATCCGCGCATGAAGAGCTGGTACTGCAGCAGGAAAAGAACATTGCTACCGATCAGGAAGAGAGAGGCGAGACGCACGAGTGCCGGACGGGACGCCATCGGACGGGATGCAAGGAAGGCCGACAGCCCGAGCACGAGGAACGGCAGATAGCTGACGAAGCGGCGTCCGCCGAACCCCGCACCGGCCCACCAATGGACGATTGAGGCGTTGACGTAGAGCGCCAGCAGCAGTGTGACGACGGTAGTCCAGGCCAACAGCCGGTCGCGCCGAAACAGCCAAGGTAGCCCGATGGCCCCAAACAGCACTATCGGGGTCCACGAGATGAGCCCCTGGCGCGTCGAGAAGAGTGTCTGGAGAATCGCCGGCTGCGCCCACTGAAAGTAGGCCGACCCACCATGAGGATTCAGCACCGGTGTCCCATAAATCGTCTGCCACGCTCAGATCTGGGGCGAGAACACCGCGGCGCAGGAGACGCACAGCACCGCGAGTCCACCGCACGCGGCTGCCAATGACCAGCGCCGTTCCCAGATTCCGGCCAGCAGTTCGAGTCCGGGGATGACGAGAATGATCAGGTCCTGCGACCGGACCAATCCCGCGAGTCCAGCCAGCGCGCCCAATAGAGCAAAACGCCGTAGGTCGTCCCGGCCGCGGGTTCGATACCAGGCGTGGGTGAACAGCGCGACCGCGAACAGCGACATCGCATGGGAGTACGTGGGCGACACCAGCGAGTAGTAGAGCAGGGAGCCGCCCAACCAGAGGGTGAGCGTTGCCCAGAACGCGGCCGCCGCGGAGTAGATCCGGCGCGCCAGGTCGTAGCAGATCCAGGCCCCTGCGGTCGCGTACGCGATTCCCGCCACACCCGCGGAGATCTTGAACGGCAGGGCGAGGCCGTCGAACGGGATCTGCGCCCCCGCAAGGTTCAGCAATGCCACCACGGCACCGACGGCCAAGAACAGCGGTGCCCAAAGCATCGCCGCGCCGGGAGGCGCCGGGTTGGACACGAGCCCGGTTGCGAGCGGGGTCAGTTGCCACGAGTCCTCGGCGAGTTCGTCACTGAGCAGACGGTAGTCGTTCGAGAAATCGATGTCGCCGTCGAAGGCGACGGACCGCAGCCATGCGTAGTAGCTGAGCGCGTCACCGTCGATCACGCGGCCCGGCGGCTTTGGGAACCAGACGTGTGCCGTCACGTAGGCCAGGGCGAAGAGCAGGCCGATGGCCACGAAGCTCCGTGTGGGATGCCGCTCGAACCAGGCGACCAAGCCTGACAGCCGATGCACGGGCAAAAGTTTACTATGACGCCTCCTGCCCCCCCTCCGCCGGGGCATCAGGCGCTGGCGCCGGTTGACATGTGCCGGCCTTGAGGCTGGCGCACCAGGCAGATGTCGGGCCAGCCGAGGCCGAGCGGGTAGATCCAGAGCGCACTCACCACGACCCGCGCCCCGTAGAACCCAAGGACCGTGAGACCAAAGAAGTGGGTCTCCCGGCGCGCCAGCAGCCAGACCAGTCCCAGCCCGATGAACGGCAGTGTTCACGACACCTCGCCCGGGTTGAAGCTCCATCCCTCGGTTCACCTGGGCAGACTGATCATCAGGAGGCGACCGCCCTGATCGGCCAGAAAGCTCCAGGCTGCGGCCAGCGAGTCGACCGACATGAATCCTTTCGGCGCCGCGTCGCGACACCGATCACGGTCAGGAGCAGCGCCACCCAGAGCACGGTGACAGTCCAGCCGTGCCAGGCTGCGCGCTGTGCGAGCCGCACGGCGTCCGGCAAACGGCCGCGCCGGTCAGCCGTTGGCGACCAGCGAACGTCGAGCGCGTAAGCGCCGGCTTCCTGTTGGTACTCGATCAACAGGTCATGCGCGCCGGCCTCGAGCGTGACCATTCCGACTGCGCGGTGCATCTGATCCGGCGGGTAACGGCGCAGCACCCCCGCCGCCATCGACATGAACGGTCAGCCAGTCGTCGCCAGCCCCATGGATCTCCAACAGAGCGCCGTCGGGCAGGTACCAGTAGCCGCGCCACCGGGCGCTGAAGAACCGACGCGGCAGCCGAATGTCATCGTGGAGGAAGTCGAGCGACATGCTTTCGCTCACTTCTTCGCAAAGGGGCCCCCCGACGAAGTCATTCTGCAGAAAGAGTTCACGTCGCAGCCCGGCTTGCTCCGCTGCCTGCGATCCGAGCAACAGCCAAGCCGCCGTGGACACCACGGCAACAACGGCAATAACCCGTCCGCCGGACGACAGACCGCGCGCGCCCCATATGTTCCAGCCATTCGTTCTCAGCCTTGCGGTTCCGGGCTAGGGAGCGGCCGCGTCTTGAATCTCGTCGTTGGAACCAACGCTCCTCAAATGCCGCTGGACTGATCGGGTCTACCGGGCTGGGCGCCGGCCCCGTGGCACCGATCGTCGTCGTATCGCTAGGTACGATCGGTCGCGATCGTTTCGGCCCGCCGCCTCAAGCATGGTGATCGTCGATCGCGTCTCAAGCCATCCCTTGCGAAATCCGTAAATGTGTTGGTATTGGCCGCCTTGGTCCGGATCCACGGCCACGATATCGTACGCTCCGCTGTTGATCAGGTATCGGGTGGCAAGAATGGTGGCCGTGTCTCCGGATGAGAGTTGACTGTCGGCGTAGTTGGCCAGTCCCCGCGCCAACACGCGGCGCAGTCGGGGGGCCACGGCGGCGGCGAGCTCGGCCGCCGAAACCGTCCGCGTGAAGGGCCCGCCGCGCGGGACAGGCAGCTCCAGCCGGCCTCGGATAGAAAACATCACGAGATCCGGGGCGACGGCCTCAAAATACGCGAGGGAGGGAGGCACGGTGGCGGTATCAGGAGTATTTAAGCCGATTAGGTCTACCACGCGGCCCTCGTACCAATAGGGGAGACGTCCGGCCTGCGTAAGGGCGAGGACAGCGTCACCCGCGACGGACGCCCCGAACATCGGCGCAAACGTGTCCATGTAGTCTCCGTCGGGGGGGACGGTAGCCAGGCTCAGTCCCCGGCTGAGCGGGAGGACGGCCACGGGGAGGACGACCGCGAGCAGCGTCAGACGCTGGTAGGTCCAGGGGGCATACCAGATCCCCAGCACACCCAGTTGGACCAGGGCGAACACCAGCACCAGCGATACGGGAGCCTGGAAGCGAAAGAAGACGTTTTGGGATTGTTCGCCAAAACACAAGGCCACCCCTAGGCATCCAAGAGGGAGTAGGGCGACGATCACCCGCCGCACGTAGGAGCCCTGAACAAGGTGGAGGAAGAGGGCGAGGCCCGTGATAAGCGCGAGTGGGGGAAGCGGGCTGACACGACTCGTTAGCCAACTCAGTTGGTCTTTGATCTTGCCTGAGTTTCGTGGACACCGAAGAAGGCGCGAGAATGCGCCAGGGGGTGTTCATGGGCAAACGGCAGCGACGACGGTTCACCGAGGCGTTCAAGCAGGAGGCGGTCCGGCTCTGCCTGCGGCACGACCGCAGCATCGGGCAGGTCGCTCGGGAGCTCGACCTGACCGAGTCGGCCCTGCGCAGGTGGGTGCAGCAGTATGAGGTCGACCACGGCCCGAATCCCAGCGGTGCGCTCACCACGGAGGAGAAGACGGAACTACGCACGCTCCGGCGTGAGGTGCGGGTGTTGCGCGAGGAGCGCGAGATCCTAAAAAAAGCGGCGGCCTTCTTCGCGAAAGAAAACGCATGAGGTTCGCGTTTGTTCACGGGGAGAAGGCCCACCACGCCGTGCGGCGCTTGTGCAGCGTGCTACAGGTGACGCCCAGCGGTTACTACGCCTGGGCGCATCGGGGCCCGAGCGCGCAACAACGGGACAACGACCGGTTGAAGGTACGCATCCGGGCGATCCATACCGCCAGCCGCGGAACGTACGGCAGCCCGCGGATCCACGAGCAGCTCAGGCAGGACGGGGTCCCAGTTGGCCGGGCGCGGGTCGCCCGACTGCTGCAGGACATGGGGCTGATCGGCCTGCCCCTCAAGCGGCACCGGTGCACGACGGACAGTGACCACCAGCGTCCGGTGGCGCCCAACGTCCTCGCCCGCGCCTTCGACGCTGCACACCCCAACGAGCGCTGGAGCACCGACATCACGTACGTCTGGACGTGGGAGGGCTGGCTGTATCTGGCCGTGGTGCTAGACCTGTTCTCGCGGCGCGTGGTGGGCTGGGCTATCCAGCCGCACCTGCGGGTCGAGTTGGCGCTCGAGGCGCTGCACATGGCGCTGGGGCGCCGAGTCCCGGAGGCCGGCTTGCTACATCACTCGGATCGGGGCTGCCAGTATGCGGCCGACGCGTATCAGCGCGTGCTGCGCGACCACGGGATCGTCTGCTCCATGAGTCGGAAGGGCGACTGCTGGGACAACGCCATCACGGAGAGCTTCTTCGCGACGCTCAAGACCGAGCTCATTCACCGGCAGCCGTGGCCGACGCGGCGCGGGGCCAAAGACGCCGTGGCGGAGTACATCGAAGGCTTCTACAATCCCTACCGGCTGCACTCGTCGCTGGGGTATGTCAGCCCCAATAACTGTGAAAGAAGGCACGCTCGGCAGGCTCAGCGTGCAGCATAATCAACCTGTCCACTTTTCCCAGGCAAGATCACTTCCAGTCCGGGCAGATGCGCGATGAGGCCGCTGAGGATCCCATTGGCCTCTAGCCCGGATTATGCATGAAGGGTCCGAGTCGACGTCGCGGACGGTGTGATCGTCGCGCACATGGCGCATCGGGCGTCGCTGCCATCGGGCGCCGGCGGGATAGAAGCTGACTGTCGGTGGGGAAGGCCTGGGTACGGGGCCGTCGAGGGACGGCTTCGCCGCGGGCGTGCTCGGTGCGCTGTTGGGATGCGTTTACGTGCGGCTGACGAGCGCCGGCTGGGGCCTATCCGCCGCGGGCGCCGAGTGCAAGCGCGATGTGCCGCCAAGCGTGGAGGTCCGGCGTGGCGGTCGGCAGGTGCAGGACCACGCGGCGGACCGAGCCGACGACGTGCGCCCCCAATTTGAGGAGCCGGTCGCGCAGCCACGTCACTTGGGCGCGGGCACAGGCGGTGCGCGCCGCGCGCAGCCGGAGTTCTTGCATCAGCACGTAGGCGGCGGCGGTGAGGAGCACGCGCAGTTGATTGGCCCAGAAGCGACAGCAGCTCGTGCGGTCGATCTGCAGGCCATCAAGCAACTCCTTGATCCGGTTCTCGATGTCGCCGCGGGCGCAGTAGATCCGTTCATAGACGAAACGCGGCGTCTGGCGCAGGTTGGTCACGACGAAGCGCGGGTTGTCGCGCGGGGCGCGGTCGCCGAGCCGGACGACCTCGGCTTTGATCACGACGCGGCGCGCGTGGCCCCACGTACCGGCCTGGTACTGGGTGTCGGTATACACGTGCGCGGTCTGGCCGCTGGCCGCGCTCTGGGCCTGCGCCACGAGCAGGGTGGGTTCGGCGTGGCGCTGCAACACGGCGTTCTTGGCCATCGCCACCACGTAGTCGAGCCGCGGCTCGGCATCCAGGAAGTCGAAGATCTCCGGCGTCGCAAAGCCCCCGTCGAGCCGGACGAGAAACCGCGCCTGGGGAAAGGCCTGCCGCAGCAGGGGCAGCAGCCGACACAACACGCCCACGGTCCCGCGGGTGGCCGACACATTTCCGGGCCGCAGCACCGCCGCGCACAGATACTGTTCGCGTTCCTGGTCGAAGGTCAGAAACGCCAGCAACGGCAGGTAGCACCAGCTATCGTAGTGCCCGTTGAAGAAGGTGAGCTGCTGGGCGCCGTGCGTCGCGTCGTCGGTGGGATCCAGGTCGATCGTGATCCGCCGCGCCCGCCCGTCCAGCCGGCGCTGATGCCGCTCGATGACCCGCATCGCCAGCTCGCGCGCCAGCTCGTAGAGGGCAGACCGGCCGACGCCGTTCTCGAACCGAGAGATCGTCGGCTGCGAGGCCAACGCCTCGCCAGCGACCGGGTCGCGCCCGAGCAACAGCTTGTGGATCGGATCGTCGGCGAGGCGGTCGGCGTCGTTACCATCCGGATGGCCACACGCAATGCCGAAGATCCGCTGGCCGAGCAACTCCGCCAACGTGTGCCGAACCTTCCCGGGCTCCCGCCGGTCGACCAGACAGCGGGCAAAGCCCGCCACCAACCCGTACAGCCGCTCGGCCGCCTTGAGCAGAACCGCGCCGCCATCGGAACTCGCGTGCTGGCGGTCGAACGTCGCGACGAGGGGCTTGTCGAAGAGATCCGGAAAGAGGACAGTCTGTGATATCTTGTCGGTCGTCACGCAAGGGCCTCTGTGGTGGGTAAATGTCTGGCTTCACAGCATTTGTACCACACGGGGGTCCTTGCGTCACTATCGAAATCGGACCCTTCACGAATTATCCGGGCTAGAGCCCACGCCTCGACCAGCACTGCGCGGCTCTTTACCAGCAGCGGGAGCGGCAGCCAGAGCCCAAAGTACGCGTAACGCCAGACGAAATACGCCAAGCCGACGAGGCCACTGAGGAGCAGTCCCTGCACGTAACGGCGGCGCCACGCGGGATCCACCCACCAGACCCCCAAGAGGGCAAAGGCGGCCCCGACCACGACACCGTCCGGGCGGAGTAGGCCCACAATCACGCCCAGAATCGGCAACCAGCACACGCCCGGGCCGCGCTGCGTCGTCGCGATCCAGTAGAGCAGCGCGATCAACGAGGCATACAGCATGGTACTGAATCCGACGTAGGCCGCCGCAGCCCCGTGGAACAGCACGACCAACAGCGGCACACCCAGCAACCCCCCCGCGCGCGCCGCTGGGGGCAAGCCTGGTGCCGCGAGCACGACGTGCGCGAGGAGCCCACCCGTCAGGCCGGCGCCGAGGCTATTGAGAGCCAGCGCCGCGATCGCGACGTCAAGCCCGGCGGCGGTCAGTCCCGAGACGAGCAAGAGCCACAGAAAATCCGTGGCGCCCTCGGCCCGCGGACCCCCGACATTGAACACGATCCCGTGGCCCTCCGCGAGATGTTCGGCGTAGCGGAAGAGGATGTACGCGTCTTCGGCGGGCTGCCTCGTGCTCAACACGCTCCAGCCGATCGCGAGGAACAACCCCCCGGTGAGACACCCGAGGGCGGCC
This sequence comes from Vicinamibacterales bacterium, assembly GCA_965246995.1. GTDB lineage: Bacteria > Acidobacteriota > Vicinamibacteria > Vicinamibacterales > UBA8438 > VXRJ01. The sequence goes on along the minus strand of OZ252008.1, from coordinate 3,908,242 downwards.
GGGCGTCCCCAGCCGCTCCGGCGTGGCGCCGTCGCTCCTTCGCGCCCCTGATGTGCCACGAGGGTCTGGGGCCTGAGCGCGTAATAGCACGCGGCGCCAAGGCCGAGCACACCCCCGACGGCCACGGGAACGGCGTTCCGGAACCAGAACCATTCAAGGGTGAGGAGTGCGTAGGCGGCCGCGACCAGGCTACCGACGACAAGTGGAGCACTTGGCGCGCGGGGGAGGGTGGCGCGCAAGAATCTCATCGCCAGGCCTCCTCGCGGTTGCCGAGTTCCGGGTGTGTGTGGATCTGGTGCCGGGTCTCGGCGATCTGCGATACCAGCTGTTCCGCCTCGTGGTTGATGTCTGGATGCTGCGCGCCAGCCGCCCAGGCGACCAGCCACACGACCGTGGGTGCGATGACGAGAAGCATGGCCTCATTCTATTGGAACCATTGGAAACGAATGACTTAGCTGTGACCCTTCAACACGTTGTCCATTCGACACCCTGGGGGAGAAACTAGTGCTTTGCCATAAGTAAACATTAGGGCTATCGGGGAACTCCCGTGGAACCGAAGAGAGTTCCTGTGCAGAAAAAGTACATCGTTCGATCACAGTGCAGGAACGCGAGGTCTGTCGAGAGACGGTCCGAAAGCTCAACGGCAGCAGTGAGAAAGTGCGCCGCGCTCAGATTCTCTTGAAGGCCGATGCGGACGGGCCGGCGTGGACCGATCAGCAGATCGCCGACGCCTTTTCGTGCCGCACCAAGACGGTCGAGAACATTCGCCAACGATGCGTGCTGGAAGGGTTCGAGCAGGCGCTGGAACGAAAACGGCGGGAGTCCCCCCCGGTCCCCAAACTGCTCAACGGCGAACAGGAGGCTCACCTCATCGCCCTGCGTCTGGGGCCGCCCCCGAAGGGCTATGCCAACTGGTCGTTGCGGCTGTTGGCGCGCACGGTCGTCGAGTCGGTCAGCCACGAAACCATCCGGCGGACGCTAAAAAAACGGGATGACCCAGCGGAAAATCGAGTACTGGGTGATCCCTCCGCAGGCCGATGCCGAATTCGTGGCGCACATGGAACAGGTCTTGGACACCTATGCGCAACCGTACGATCCGGCTTGCCCTGTCGTGTGCATGGATGAGCAGCCGGTGCAACTGGTCCAGGAAACTCGCCCTCCGATTGCCGCCACGCAGGCGCGGCCCCGCCGCGTCGACTACGAATACGAACGGGCTGGCACGGCCTCGGTCTTCCTGTTCAGCGAGCCGCTGGCGGGTTGGCGGCAGGCGATGGCCCGCGCCCGGCGTACGAAGGCGGACTGGGCGGTGGAGGTCGCCGGCCTGCTGGAAGGACGCTACGCCACCTGCCCGAAAATCACCTTGGTGTGCGACAACCTCAACACGCACACGACCGGAGCCTTTTACGAAGTGTTCGAGCCGACCCGGGCACGGCAATTGGTTCGTCGCATCGAGTTCTGCTACACGCCGAAACACGGGAGCTGGCTGAACATCGCGGAGAACGAACTCAGTTCCATGACGCGCCAATGCCTGCACGGGCGCCGCATCGGAAACCTCGGGACGCTGCACCGCGAAGTGTCGGCGTGGTCCACCGACGTCAACCGCACGCAACGCGGTGTCGACTGGCAGATGAAGGTCGACGATGCGCGCTGTAAACTCAAGTCCGTCTATCCGACGATTATGACGTGACGGACCACTAGGCTGGCGGGCCGGTCAAGTATTCGTTATAACCCCATTCCGTGGCGATATCAGTGAATCCGCGCATGAAGAGTTGGTACTGCAGCAGGAACAGCACGGTCGCCGCATAGGCGCCCATTCCCCAGCGTGTCCAACGGTTGCGTGGTAGCACGGCGGGATCGTACATCGGGCGCCGCACCCCGAGATGCTCGTATCCATGGAGCAAGCGCGGAGACCATCGGAACCTTATGATCTTCGAGTCATGAAACGAATGACTCCATCTGCGGAGCGACGCCGGTGATGCGTGGTCGCCGTCGTTGGCTGTTGCGACTGGCGTCAGCGCTGATCGGCGTGACGGTCCTCGTGGCCGTCGCGGAGCTGACGTTCTGGATCCTGCCGGTCCGCGAGGCGAGCCCCCGCGTCCTGCCGAGCGGCAACGACCCCATCGCCCGGTTTCACCCCAACGAGAGCTGGCGTCATTCCGTCGGTTGGAGTCTTCGTCGTCAATGAATTGCGGACGAACAACGCCGGCTGGGTCAGCGAAATCGACTACGTCCGGGAGTCCGACGCGCCACTGCTGGCGTTCGTCGGCGACAGCTACGTTGAGGGCGATCACTTGGAGTGGGCCGACACTGGCCACGGGCGATTGGCGAGGAGTCTGGAGGACGAGATCCGCGTCTACTCCTTCGGCATGAATGCCGCACCGCTCAGCCAATACCTTGCGTACGCGGAGCACGCGGGCGAAACGTATCGGCCGGCTGCGCTGGTGATCCAGATCATCGAGAACGACTTCGACGAGAGCTACCGTCAGTTCCTGCCGACCAGCAGGCACCACGTCTTCTTTGCGTTCGAGGAACGGCCCAATGGTGATGTGGCGCTCGTCCCGCCCGCGGAACCACCGTCGGAGGCGCCGGCGAGTCCCTTGCGCCGGCTCCGCCGTTGGGTGAACGAGAACTCCAGAGTGTTGCGATACCGAACCTACAATGTTCGCTTGACCCAGCTCAGGAGCTATGAGGAACGCCGCCGGAACGACTCAGACGCGGCCGGCACGCCCGGCTCGCCGTTCGTCCCGACGGATCCGGCCGTAGCGCACCCCGAACGTGTGGCGGGGTCTCGCCGCGCCGTCGATGCCTTCCTGCGGATGCTTCCCGAAAAGTCAGGCCTAGATCTGGCGCAGATCGTCTTCGTCGTGGACGGCATCCGGCCGTATCGCTACACCGAGGGCTGGGAGCACCGGTGGGACGGGAGCTACCATGATGTGATGCGGCGGTACTTCATGGACCAGGCGCGGGCGGACGGCTACGAAGTGATCGACATGCAGCCGGTGTTCGTCGATTACTACCGGTCGCACCGGCAGCCCTTCAATTGGCTGCGGAATATCCACTGGAACGCGCTCGGGCATGGACTATGCGCGGAACAGGTCGGCAGGTCGCAGGCACTTCACCGGGTGCGGGCCGGGACCGCCGCACTGGAGACGGAGTGATGACAGAGCGGGCGGACGCACCGGAGCGCCGGGACGACTTCGCGCGGGAACTCGATCAGGCCGAGCAGCTCCCCTTCCTCGTCGAGCTGTGGCAGTTCATGCGCGACAACAAGAAGTGGTGGCTCGGCCCTATCGTCATCGTCCTCCTGCTGCTGGGTGGCCTCATCGCACTGTCCGGCACCGTCGCCGCACCGTTCGTCTATACGCTGTTCTGATGGCGGCGGTGGTCGGCATCTCGGCCTACTACCACGACGCGGCGGCGGCGGTGGTGGTCGACGGCGAGATCGTGGCGGCGGCCCAGGAGGAACGCTTCACCCGCGTGAAGCACGACGCGTCGTTCCCCTCGAACGCCATCCGCTACTGCCTCGACGAGGCCGGACTCGCACCGGAAGACCTCGATGCCGTCGGGTTCTACGAGAAGCCATTCCTGAAGCTCGACCGTCTGCTGGAAACCTACCTCGCCTACGCGCCGCGCGGGTTCCGGCAGTTCGTCCGGTTCGCTCCCGCCTGGACGCGCGAGAAGCTCCGCCTGCCCCGCGAGATCGCGCTTGGGCTGGGCGGGCGCTACCGCAAGCCGATCGTCTTCACGGAGCATCACGAATCCCACGCCGCCAGCGCGTTCTTCCCGTCGCGGTTCGAGGAGGCGGCGATCCTGACGATGGACGGCGTCGGCGAATGGGCCACGACGACCTACGGCACGGGACGCGGCAACCGCGTCGAGCTGACCCACGAGATCCGCTTTCCGCACTCGCTCGGCCTCCTCTATTCCGCGTTCACCTACTTCACGGGGTTCCGCGTCAACTCGGGCGAGTACAAGCTGATGGGCCTCGCCCCGTACGGCGAGCCGCGCTACGCGGACCGAATCCGGGAGCATCTGATCGATCTGAAGGACGACGGATCGTTCCGCCTCGACCTGTCGTACTTCCGCTACTGCGAGGGGCTCCGGATGACCTCGCCGAAGTTCGACGCGCTCTTCGGTGGTCCACCGCGCAGGCCGGAGACGCCGATCACGCAGAGGGAGATGGACATCGCGGCGTCTATCCAGGCGGTGACCGAGGAGGCAATGCTCCGGACGGCACGCCATGTGCATGCGGAGACCGGCATGCGGAACCTCTGCCTGGCGGGCGGCGTCGCGCTCAACTGCGTCGCAAATGGCCGGATCCTGCGGGAGGGACCGTTCGACGACATCTGGATTCAGCCGGCGGCGGGCGACGCCGGCGGCGCGCTGGGTGTGGCGCTCTTTATCTGGCATCAACTGCTCGGCCATCCGCGCACCGCCCGCCCGCACGACGCGCAGCAGGGGTCGCTGCTCGGCCCGCACTGGAGCGACGGCGAGATCCAGGCGTTCCTCGACGGCGTGGGCGCACCCCGCGACGACTACGCCGACGATCAGGCGCTCTGCGCGGCGGTCGCGGACCTCATCGCGGCAGGGCAGGTGGTCGGCTGGTTCCAGGGACGGATGGAGTTCGGGCCGCGCGCCCTCGGATCGCGCAGCATCCTTGGTGATCCGCGCGACCCGCAGATGCAGTCGCGGATGAACGTGCAGATCAAGTTCCGCGAGTCGTTCCGTCCCTTCGCGCCCGCCGTGCTGCGCGACCGGTGCAGCGATTACTTCCTGCTGCGCCCGGACGACGACCGTCCCTACATGTCGATCGTCGCGCCGGTTGTCGAGGCGCGGCGGCAGCCGGTGGACGTCGACGGCCGGCAGGGATTCGACCGCCTGCGCGCCGTCCGCTCGGACGTGCCGGCGGTGACGCACGTCGACTACTCCGCCCGTCTGCAGACGGTCGATGACGCGCGCCACGGCCGGTTCGCCGCCCTGCTGCGGACGTTCGAGGCGAAGACCGGCTGCCCGGTCATGGTCAACACCAGCTTCAACGTCCGGGGCGAGCCCATCGTCCGGACGCCCGACGATGCCTTGCGCTGCTTCATGGCGACCGGCATGGACGCGCTGGTGCTGGGCCGGTCCGTCCTGCTGAAAGAACGGCAGCCGGAGGGTGCGCGGGTCGACGCGGACGCGCACCTCGCTCGCTTCGAGATGGACTGACGCCATGTCGCACTTCCGCGTCAACCGCAATCCTTCGCCCCGCGACCTACGCGGGTTCGGCCTGTTGCTACCGATCTTCGTCACGCTGGTCGGTGCTATCGCCCGGTGGCAGTTCGGCGCCCCGGCCGGCGCGACCGGTATCTGGTCCGTCGGCGGCGCGCTTGCCGCCCTCTACTGGCTGGCACCGCCCCTCCGGCGCCCGATCCTGGTCGGCTGGATGTATGCCGCGCTGCCGATCGGTTGGACCGTCTCACACCTGATGATGGGCGTCGTGTATTTCGCTGTCGTGACGCCGATCGGCCTCGTGTCGCGTCTTGTCCGCGGCGACACGCTGCACCGTCGGCCCGACCGCGACGCGCGCACCTACTGGATCGAGCGCCCGCGCCACAGCGGCACGCGGCGCTACCTGCGTCAGTTTTGATCCCACCGCTCCCGCGCCGCCCTGAGCGACGTCCAGACGACATACAGCGGCACCAATGTTGCCGTCACCCGTAGCGGGATCTGGGCCTCGGCGTAGCGAGGTTCGAGGTATACTAGGGCGTAGACGCCATGAGCGCAGAGCGCCGGCAGAAGGACGAGGATCGCTTCGAATTGTCCGCGACTGACGCAGAGCCACAGCGGTACGACAATCAGCGCGAAGAAACCGATCAGGTTGACGAAGGTCGCACCTGTGTGCCCGTAGGCGCGTCGCCAGCGCGGCCAGTCAGTCCGACCGGCGGTATCGGCAGACGCCCGATTCAGCGGGTCACTTAGGAAACTGAGTCCCTCGTCCGCGAAGACGCCGCGCCCTCCGGGGACCGTTCGACGACATCTGGATTCAGCCGGCGGCGGGCGACGCCGGCGGCGCGGTGGGGGCGGCCCTCCTCTTCATCTGGCATCAACTGCTCGGCCATCCGCGCACCGCCCGCCCGCACGACGCGTAGCAGGGGTCGCTGCTCGGGCCGCATTGGAGCGACGCCGAGGTCTAGGCGTTCCTCGCCGGCGTCGGCGGGCCGCGCGACGACTACACTGACGATCGGGCGCTCTGCGAGGCGGTCGCGGACCTGATTGCGGCGGGGCAGGTGGTCGGCTGGTTCCAGGGACGGATGGAGTTCGGGCCGCGTGCTCTCGGATCGCGCATCCTCGGCGATCCCCGCGACCCGCAGATGCAGTCGCGGATGAACCTGCAGATAGAGTTCCGCGAGTCGTTCCGTCCCTTCGCGCGGGCGGTGCTGCGCGACCGGTGCAACGATTACTTTGCGCTCCGACCGGACGATGACCGTCCCTACATGTCGATCGTCGCCCCGGTCGCCGAGGCACGGCAGCGGCCGGTGGAGATGGTCGGCAGGGATTCGACCGGCTGCGCGCCGTCCGCCCCGACGTGCCGGCGGGTCCGTCGCGGTAGGTGGAAACGGAGACCGCAATGCACGCGGCAGACCCGCTTGTGACTCCAGCCGTGGCCATCGAGCCGCAAGCGGTCATGGCACTTCCAGAATCCCGACTGGGGATTGGCCGCAACCACCCGCTGGAGAGCCTCGATCAGTGCCGCGTCCCGCGTGGTGGCGTGCACCCGCGGCGGCCGATCCCGACCGCTTGGAGGTATCGCGCGGACACTTTGCATCCAAGCTCGACGACGACCGGCGTAGCTATTGGATCCAGCGCCCTCACCGCAGCGGCACGCGCTGCTACTTCCGGCAGTTCTGATCGCCCGCAGTGGTAGTGTCTCGGTCTGTGTGCTAAACCGCTCGAAACGAGGCCGGTTGTGGCTGGCTGACGGGTCCTGCATTCGCCGTCGTCCCGAGTATCGCCATCACGTCTGGGCGTACGACGTCGCGGCGGACCGCACGCACGACGGCCGCCCGCTGAAGATCGTGACCGTCGTCGATGAGTACTCGCGGGAGTGCGTGGCGATCGTGGTGGCACGCCGAATGCGGTCGACCGATGTGCTCGAGACGCTCGCGGCGCCGTTTATGACAGACGGCGTTCCGGCGCACATCCGGTCTGACAACGGATCGGCATTCACGGCGGTACTCGTCCGCCGGTGGCTTGAGGCCCTCGACGTCCAGACGTTGTTCATCGAACCGGGCAGCCCGTGGGAGAACGGCGACGTCGAATCCTTCAACGGCACGTTGCGGGATGAACTGTTGGACCGCGAGATCTTCTACACCCTCACGGAAGCCAAGGTCTTGATCGAGCGGTGGCGCCGGGAGTACAACCCGGTGCGACCGCACAGTGCGCTAGCAGCCCGTGGCAGAAGGGGCTGATTGTCAATCGAGAATCGCGTGTCCGTATTGGCGTGTCGCCGGACCATCCCACGACGAATCGGGCCGATCATGGCGCTCCGGGGCCCAGACGCGCCGCACACGCCCCCAGCAGCCGCTCAGGAGGCCGATCAGCGCCTCCACCAGCGCCGACGCGCGGCCCTGGAGGCTCCGCGGCGTACCCACGCCCGTCAGGTGCCGCATGAGCAACCCCAGGTTGACGCCGCAGACCTGGACGAGGAGCCGTTTCAGGATGTTGGGATGCCCCCGCAGATGCACGCAGCGCATCCTGCCGGTCTCGTAGAGATGCGCGTTGGGCCGTTCCAGCCGTTCGCCCCGCTGCCGCAGCAACCGTTTCCCGCGCGCGCCGCGGATCCGCCGGCGGTTGGCATACACCGCGTCCCGCGCGGCCGCTTGGCCCATCCAGTGGCGCCGGCCGCGATCCGGCTCCGAGACGTAGCTGCGCACGCCGATGGCCGCAAACCCGACCATCGTCTCGTTGCTGTGATATCCCTTGTCGGCCACCACCTCCGCGATCCCCGGCGCGCCGACCGCCTCGACCTGCTCGGCGGCCGTGACGAGCGTGTCGACCAGGGTTGTCGTGTCGCCCGCACTCGCGTCCTGCACCGTCACGCCCACGATGGCGCCTGTGTCCAGGTCGACCGCATGCTCGGCGGTGTGCGCCAGATGCGTGCGGCCGTCCTTCATTTTCGTGATCTTCGCGTCCGGATCGTGCGGGTGGGTCCAGTCCGCGTTCGAGCCCTTCTTTTTGCGGGTCCGGTCGAACCGGGCCAACTCGGCGCGCGTCGGCGTCGAGAGGCCGGACGCCTCGGCCAGCCGGGTCAGAAACGCGTCGTAGCTCTCGCCCGTATCCCGCCGCACAATGCTCCGCATCGCCGCATTGGCGTCCAGCGTCGTGGCATCGATCCCCACCGTGCGCCCCACCACCAGCGTGGCGTCGGCCAGTCGCTGCAACACCCAGGTAAACACTGCCTGATGGGTCTCGAGGTCAATCAGGCGACGGGTGCGCGACAGCGTCGAGTGGTCCGGCGGGGCCTCGTGGAGGGCGACGTCCAGAAACGTGCGAATGCTCAGCGAGTCGGCGGCGCGCCACGCGATCGCTCGTTCCGAGTCCAGCCCTTCAAAGTAGCCGAGCAACAGCAGCCGGAAATACCGGCCCGGTGCCAGACTCGGCCGACCGACCCCGTCCGCGTAGAACGACGCGCACTGTGCCTCCACGAACGCATCGAACCCCGCCTCGTCGAGCACCCGATTCAGTCGCTCGTAAAACGGGTGCCCAGCGCTCTTTGGCAGATCCGCCGTGGGCACCCACATTGTCGCTTGCTGCGTTCGGCCGCGTCGTGTCCCCATCGCCATGCCCGACAGTGTAGTACGCGGGATCGATCGTGTCGATCCCTATAACGCCGGACTTTCACCACGGGCTGCTAGACGGGTGCTTCGTCGCCCTGGGTGACCAGGTTGGCGAACTCGCGCAGAAACACGACGTCTCCAAAGGCCCGCCTCGCTGTCGCCTCCGGCCCTCGGCGTGACGCGATCTGCTGTTGCAAGAACCAACGCCCGTCGTGGTAGATGTGGGGCTTGAAGGCGTGCGGCGCGTGCCGAAACAGCGACAGGTCCAGTAATTGGGCCGCTGCGACGTCGACATAGTCACGGTAGCTGCCGTACGGATTCGGGATGTCAGTTTCGGGTCGGCCGGTGTCGCTCGTCGATGAACGCAAGATCGACGGCCGTGATGCGTTCATCAATGACCGGTTCGGTTGAAGCGTTGACTGGGTACCAATAGCTGCGGGTGAGCCCTGTGTCAGGCGCCAGACCGAGCGCCGCCGGCCAGAATACCGTCAGTGAGACCGCTCCCAGCGAGTACCAGAAGCCGATGCGGAACGCGCGGGGATGCCGACGGCGCCAGGCGCCCAGGAGAGCGGTCACCGTCAAATTATCTCATGCTCGTCGGGTTGCTGGCGTCGTTGCCGGCCGAGTGAGTCTAAAGGGTCGTTACGACCTTCGTCAAAGGCCTCAAGGCCCGCGGCCTCCACGGCGTTGAGTTTGTCGTGTCCGATGACCACGCCGGCCTCAAACGTGCGGTCGCGGAACTGCTCCCCGAGGCGGTGTGGCAACGGTGTTACGTGCATTTTCTCCGCAACGCACTCGACTACCTGCCCCGCAAGGCCGACGACGATTGCCGGCAGGAGCTCCGCTGGCTCTATGACCGCCGCGACCTGAAGAAACCCAGCAGGGCCTGCAAGCGTGGCTCCAGCGTTGGGCCCAGCGCTATCCGCGGCTCGCCGACTGGGTCGAAACCCACATCGGCGAGACGCTCAACTTCTACCGGCTACCACGTCAGCACCACAAACACCTCAAATCGACCAACCTGCTTGAACGGCTCAACGAGGAAGACACTCCCCTCACAAGCGCCGGGCGCACGTTACACTCGCGTCTCATCGTGCAGCGGCAAGTACCCCTCTCCGGAGGTGATGGTCGCAGCCTACGCCGTCTCAGGCGCCGAGATGTTGACAGTGGCCGTCTGCGCTCAACCGGATCGTCGCGAAGGTGAGCGTGACCGGTGTTCCGGCGCTCAGTGGACCCACGCGGCAACCAGCCGGTTTGCCGCGTGCCGCGAAGGGACAGTGACGAGGGCTGACGGCGGCGCTGTCCGGTGAGACGGAAAGGACCGCTCTCATTGCGGAAGGGAATCGGTCCTGGGACGCGAAGGACCAGGCAGCCGAATCACGAACTGCGAATCTCCCAGGACCGTCAAGTGCTGGCCCAGGTTGTTCTCCTGGACGAACGCCCTGACGGCACGCTGAACAGGAGCGGCCGTCGCCCTGCGGTCCCATGCGAAATCGTCGCCAGCGATGATGCCGCCAGGTTTCGTCTTCGCCAGAGCCATCCACAAGTCCGCCAGAACGTACGGGTAGTCATGATTCCCGTCGATGTAGACCCAGTCGAAGAAGCCATCGCTGAACGTGGGGAGCACGTCCGCGGAGGTGCCCCGGTGGATAGTGACATCACCCGCACCCGCGAACTGCTGCTGAACCGCCCCGTAGACGCGATCCATATCGCCTTGATTCTTGGCGATGCGTCCCCCGTACATCTGACTCCGATAGGCCGGCTGGAATATCCACGGGTCGATCAAGTGCAGCATCAGCGGTGACGTGTACTGTCGGATTCGCTCGGAGAAGTCCCCCGTCCACACACCAATTTCGGCGGCGACGGCGGCGCGAGGCATGCGCAGCAGCAGCTGTCGCCTGGGGCTGCGCCACCACCGAAACGCATCGACCGCCACCTTCCCCCTCGTCCTGACCGGCCGCGGCAACCAAGGGTACCGTCCCACCGGTGAGTTCTCAGAGTAGGCGAGTGCGTGCTTCGTGATCGTCATTGCGTCCCTCACTCATGCTGCGAGTGTGCCACACGAGCCCGGCCGCCCAGAATGGACCGGCTGCTGGCCGGCGAGGTTGCCGGCGGCCTTCTTCGATGCGATCGGCTGTCAGGCCCGGGCGGCCGGTCTGCTCTCCGACGAACAGCTTCACCGTGGATGGCATGCAACTGGAAGCCTGGGCGAGCCTGAAGAGCCTCCGCGCACGTTCGTCGCTATTGTCGTTGATCACCTGCCGGCCGTGTATTCTGTTTTCCGTATGCTCCTGTCGTCATCAAAGCGCTGGTGGGGGGCGGCGTGCTTGGCGGTAGCATTGGCATGCACTATCGCTTGGCTGCTGCTCGATCAACGGCTGGCGGAACAGACGGGCCTTCGCCGGCAGGTCTGGCTGACCGGTGATTTCCAGGGCGTGCCGTTCATCAACGACGTTAGCCCGGGCGCTACGCTCGACTTCCTGGAGGACGATCCGCGGCTGCCCCGCGAGTTCTTCAGCGCCCGGTGGGAAGGCTCTTGGTACGTGCCGAGCAGCCAATTCGTCATCCTGCACGTCGACGCGGACGATTACGCCGACGTGTGGATTGACGGCGAGCTTCGGTTCGCGAGGAGCATCACGGCGGCGCGGGGCATCAGACTGGACGCCGGAGTCCACCAACTGCGTATCGACTTCCAGCAGTACGGTGGAACTGCCCATCTCTCCCTGCGGGCAAGACGCGCGGGCGCCTATCCGCGGCCGCTTCAAGCCGAATACCTGTTTCCGGATGCTCCCGCGCCTGGAATCGTGCGGTTGTTGACCGTGACCGCTTGGCTGGGTACAACCGTCGCCTTGACTTGGGCGCTGGGCGCTCTCGCCGCTGCATTCCTGTTTCTCGGACGGCAACGCGCCGCACCGACCGCCGGTGAGAGACAACGTCCGGCTTCGATGCCGACCCACTACGACGCGGTGGCGTTGACCGGGCTCTGCCTCGCCATGCTGGTCTACGGCTGCGGCAATCTGTCGTTACGCCAGTCGGCCACCGACAGTCTGGAGAACCTGACCCTGGGAGTGCGGCTGGCACAGGAGGGGGTGTTCCGACGATGGCCCAGGCAGGTCGGTGACCACCGGCGCGAACCCTTCGGTCCATCGTTGGTCGCAGTCACTGATCTTGGTGCCGAAGCCCTTGGCCGTGGGGCCGTTCCCTCTGAATGCGTCAGCGATGAGTCCGTTGTCCGCAGGGATTACTGCCGGCAGGCGTACGCTCCCTATCGCGCGGTGAATCTCGCGCTGCTTCTCGCCGGCGCCCTCGGCGTCTTTTGGCTGGTGTTCCGGCTGACAGGCGTACGCGTGCTGGCGTACCTCGGCTTCCTGATGACGGCGCAGAGTGCCGCGCTGCTCGACAGCGCCGACTCCTTCCTAACCGAGGTTCACGCCGCCACCTTGATGGTGGCGGTCGCTGCACTCTCTTGGACCACCGCAACGTCGCGGCGTCCCTCGCACGCCGCGCTGTTGGGACTCGCATTGGCAGCGCTGGTCCTGACCAAGGTGATATTCGCCTACTTGTGGATTCCAGTCGCGCTGATGCTCGCGGCGGCGGACTGGTTACGTAGTCGCCTCGATTGGACGACGGCTGGGTTGGTCGGTGTCCTGTTCGTCGCACACGCGATCCCGGTTGGCGGCTGGATGGTTCGCAACTACTTGACCACCGATGACTTCTCGATTGTAGAGGCGCGATCCGCTGCCGTGCTCGGCTACCGTTCATCGTTTAACACGATGCGTCACGACGAGTGGGCGGCAGGGTTCGCCTACTACCTCCCACTGACACGAGCAAACCTGCAATCGGCAGGCATCCCGGAGGAGTCGTTTGAGCGATTTGATGCCGACAGCGAGACGGGGTTCAGGCAGATCGAGCGCCGCCGCCGCCATCCTCGTCGCCGAGCCCAACTGTGGACCGACGACAACCCTGCGATCGTAGGTCTCGATGAACTCGGCCAGCGGCGCTGGGTGAACGACACCATGGCGGACGAAGCCATCGCCCGCATGCTTGCCGATCCCGTGCAGCATCTCAAGGTTTCGCTGCTGCTTGCGTGGCGCGGCGTGTTCACGGAAGAGGGACTCGGGTTCCTGAGCGACCCGCGGAATCAGCGTCTGGCTGATGTCGCCGGTTGGAATGACTGGCCGCGCTGGCGCCGAGCGTACGGCCCCACCGGTGCGACCTTCTTCAATCTCGTCAGTTTCCTTGCGCTGATCGCTGTCCCGCTGTGGCTCTGGAGGGGTCGTGGCCAGTTTGAGGCGATCCTCGTCTTCCTGCCGGCGCTCTATGGCCATGGCGCCTACGCCATGGCATCGCGGTTCCTGCCCCGCTTCGCGGAACCCCAAATCCCGCTGCGCGTGACGGCGCTGATGATACTGCTGTATCTCGCCTGGACGTTGCTGCGGACTGTGTGGGCGCGGCGCGCTCAGAACTGGCGCAGATAGCGCCGCGTGCCGCCGCGACGCGGCCACTCGATCCAGTAGCTACGCTCGTTGCGGTCGGGCTTGCGGTGCAGCGTGTCGCCCCGGGCGAGTCGCGACACAAGGCCGATCGGCGTCACGACGGCGAACACGACGCCCGTCTGCAAACCGTCGATAGCGCGCGTCACGGCCGATTCGCTGCCCTGCTGCGCACGTTCGAGGTGAAGACCGGCTGTCCCGTGATGGTCAACACCAGTTTCAACGTCCGGGGCGAGCCGATCGTCCGGACGCCCGACGATGCGTGGCGCTGCTTCATGGCGACCGGCATGGATGCGCTGGTGCTCGGCCGGTCCGTCCTGCTGAAGGAACGGCAGCCGGAGGGCGCGCGGGTCGACGCGGAGGCACACCTCGCCCAGTTCGAGATGGACTGACGCCATGTCGCACTTCCGGATCAACCGCAATCCATCGCCCCGCGACCTGCGCTGGTTCGGTCTGTTGCTGCCGGTCTTTGTCGCGCTGGTCGGCGCAATCGCCCGGTGGCAGTTCCGCGCTCCGGTCGCCGCGCTCGGCATCTGGTCTGCCGGCGGCGCGCTTGCCGCCCTTTACTGGTTAGCCCCGCCGCTCCGGCGGCCGATCCTCGTCGGCTGGATGTACGCCGCACTGCCGATCGGCTGGACGGTCTCGCACCTGATGATGGGTGTTGTGTACTTCGCCGTCGTGACGCCGATAGGCCTATTGTCGCGTCTCGTCCGCGGCGACACGCTGCACCGCGGGCCTGACCGCAACGCGCGCAGCTACTGGATCGAGCGCCCGCGTCGCACCGGCACGCGCCGCTACCTGCGGCAGTTCTGATCGCTACGGTCGGGTGGTTGCCGTTCTCGGATCAATCTCGAGCGGGCGAGAAAGTCGGCGAGGTGCCGTACTGCTCGCGGATGGCGCGCAGCACGCTGGCGACCGCCGCGTCGGTTGCCGTCTCCTGCCAGTCGTCCCGCCCCACCGGATAAATTGGTAGACGGGTCTGAAGTCGGCGCCTTTCGTTATGACTACCAGAGTCTGGAAGTATTGGTAGGTCATCACCTTCCTGCCACCCCCCGGCCATTATGGCAACTGGCAGTGGTCGATCGATCGGCAGGCCGAGGATCGCCCGGACATAGGACTCGGGATCGGCGGTGAAGTCCTCCAGGGCGAGGCGGACGACGCGGCCGCGATGCCGGTCCGTGTAGTCCTGCCAAGCGTCGGCGACGGCCTGCTGCGCGGCGGCGTCGCGGCGGGCGCGGTCGGGATCCCAGCCGTTCCGGTTGGCGAGCGACAGCACGGTGGCGGCCGGGTCGCGATAGCAGAGGACCAGCGTGCAGCGGGGGGCGAGGAGCGGTAGCTCGCGGGCCAGCCGCCTGACGCCCTCGGCGGTGTTGCTCGGGAACTTCATCGCGGCGGAGGTGTGGTCCCCCTGCAACGCCTCCCGCCGCAGACGGTAGAGGTCCCGGAGATGCGTCTCGAGCGGCCGGCCGGGCTCGCCGTCGTCGCGGACATCGACGAACATGAAGGCGCCCTGCCCGCGCAGCACCTCCTGGACGAGCGTGGTGCCTGAATGGTGAAACCCGCTGATGAAGATGAACCGTTCATCGGGAAACCGGCTCGTCCACCGGCTGCCGAGTGAGAGCAACTGCTTGAACCGCTTCTCGACGGTCCGGGCGATGGTCACTCCAGTTCCCCCGGTTCGGCGGGCGGCGGGGCGCCGCGGCCGGCGGCGCGGGCCCGCAGGCGCCGCAGCGCGTCCCGGTCGACCACGCCGGCGGCCACCAGCGCCAGCGGAAACGCGGCCAGCAGGCCCCCGCGGACGATCAGCGCCTCCGCCGAGACATCCGCCGGCGCGAACCCGGCGGCGACGTAAAGGACGAGGCCGACGACCGCTGTGCGGAACAGTCGGCCGGTCTCGTAGGGGATGTGGTACACGCGTTGCGCCGCGACCGTCATCACGATGACGCGCGCCGCCTGGCCCGCCGCGGTGGCGCCGGCCGCGCCCAGCAGTCCGAACCGCGGGATCAGCGTCAGGTGGCCCGCTACGGTGACCGCGGCGCCGCCGGCGGCGGCGACCGGCAGGGCGCGCGTCCGCTTCGCCACGTTGAGCGACGTCGTCAGGAAGACGGCGGCGCCGTGCAGGGCGACGCTCAGGACCAGGAAGGGCACGACCGCGGCGGCGCCATGGAACGTCGGCGGCGTCATGATCTGCACCGCCGGCGCGGCGAGGATGGCGATACCCAGCGTCCCGAACACCAGCACCGCGAAGGCGACCGTCGCGAGGCGGGCGAACTGCCGCGGCGCGTCCGGCTGATCCATCGTCTCGAACGCAAACGGCATCCAGGCGCGGCGGAACGCTTCCGGGTAGATGCGCAGGACGTTGGCGACGGTGCCGCCCAACTGATAGATGCCGACGTCCGAGAGCGGGTGGGAGATGCGCAGGAAGAAGCGGTCGGACATCATCGTCACCTGCTGCAGCAGCACATTCGGCACGCGCGGCAAACCGTAGCGCAGCATTTCGCGCGCCCGCTGCCACGAGGCGCGCCCGATGGGGCGCTCGACCACGCGGGACAGGCCGGCGACCAGGACGACCGAGGCGAGCAGGTCGGCCAGCATGATGCCGAACACGCCCATCCGGAAGCCGACCACCAGCAGCAGGCGTCCCGCCGCGGCGCCGAGGCCGCCGCCCACCGTCCAGCGCGCGAACCGCTCCGGCTGATTGCGGATCCGGAGCAGGCTGTGGGGGACGCAGAGGAACGCCTGCAGGAAGCCGTTCAGGGCGAGCAGCCGGAGCGTCCAGGCATGCTCGGGCGAGCCGAGCAGCAGGCGGCTGAACGTGGGAGCGCCGGCGAGCAGCACGGTAAGCACCACGCCGCTCGCCAGACCGATGGCGACCAGCGTCGTGCCGGTCAGCGTCCGACGCGCCACATCGTCGCCGCAGTCGTAATAGAAGCGCAGGAACGACTCGTCCAGGCCCAGTTGATTCAGCGGCCGGAGGAACGCGCGGAGCAGCAGGAGGAGTCCGAGCACGCCGTACTCCGCCGGCGTCAGAACGCGGGTATAGACCGGGACGAGCAGAAAGCTGATGCCGAAGAGGAGGATCTCGCCCGATCCGTAGACCACCAACTGGGAAAAGACCCGGCGGACGTTGGCGAACATCGGGGGATGATAATGGCTAACCGATATACTCACGGCCGATGACGACGGCACGCGGAGGCCGGTCCTACCTGGGTCACAGCCGGCAGTGGATGGTGCCGGTCCTGCTGTTCGTCCTCGCGCTGCCCGCCATCACGCCGCGCCTCTACGCGTCCGACGAGGTGGGCTACTTCGCCAACCTCCGGTCGCTCTGGTTCGACCACGACGTCTCGTTCGACAACGAGTACCGCTACTTCTATGACCGCGGGATCGCCGTCGCCTGGACGTTCTACGAGAGCTATCTGGTGCGGGAGACCGCCACCGGGCTCCGCTACAGCTACTGGACGGTGGGACCGGCGATTCTCTGGTCGCCGTTCTACGCCGTCGCCGACGTCACCACGCGCATCCGGCGCGCGTTCGGATCGGAGGTGCCGGCCGACGGCTACTCGAGGCCGTACTTGCGCGCCGTCACGTTGGGCTCCGCGTTCTACGGCTTCCTGGCCATCTGCATCGCCATCGTGACCGCGCGCCGCCTGGTGGGGGGGGCGCATCCGGCCGGGCTCGCCATCTGGCTCGGCACGCCGCTGCTCCACTACATGTACATCGCGCCCGGCTTCAGCCACGCCTGCAGCGCGTTCGCGGCGGCGCTGTTCGTCGCGGTCTGGCTCCGGGTGCGCGAGACCTGGTCGCTCGGCGGCCTGATGGGGCTGGGCGCCGTCTGCGCGCTGATGGTGATGGTGCGCGAGCAGGCGGTCTTTTTCGTCGTTGGTCCCGCCATCGACTACCTCTGGTCGGTCGCCGGCGCGGCCCGGGCCGCCGAGTGGGCGCGCGTCCGGACGCTGGTCGTGCGGGTGGTGGCCGGCGCCGCCGTCTCGCTGCTCTGCTACTCGCCGCAGTTGTTGATCTACCAGACGCTCTACGGTCAGTTCACGACGCCCTACACCCTCGACAACCGGATGCTGTGGTACGCGCCGCATCTTTCCGACGTCCTCTTCCACCCGAACCACGGCTTCTTCTTCTGGACGCCGCTGGCCCTCGTGGCGGTCGGCGGGCTCGCCTGGTTCGCCTGGTCGGGCGATGGCCGGGGCGACGCCGGGGCGCGACGGGTCGGCATCTGCCTGCTGGCCATGTTCGCGTCGCAGGCCTACATCGCGGGCGCCATCTTGCGGTGGGAGCTCTCCGGCACCTACGGCCAGCGGCGCTTCATCGGGACGACGATCATCCTCGTGATCGGCCTCACCGCGCTGTTCAAGCTGGCGCAACGCTCCGTCTGGCGGCGGGCGGTGGCGGCGCTGGCCATCGGTGGCGTCATCTGGAACGTCGGCCTGATGGCGCAGTACGGCGCTCAACTGATGGACCGGGGACGTGTGGAGCTGGCCCGCAACGCCTACACGACGGCGTTCGTCCTGCCGCGCGTCCTGCCGACGCTCGCGTACCGGTACCTTTTCGACCGCAGATCGTTCTACCTCGACCCGGAACGCTACGACGAGCCGTCCGGGACGCCGTGACCATCCTCTATCTGGCCGATATCCGCTTCCCGCTAGCGGACGGCGCGAGCGTGTTGCGTCGAGTCAGGCCCGGATGCCCCGCGCGCGGTTGATCATGCAGCGCTTTCGTCTCCCGTTCGGATTGCGCGCCGTGCCCGTCCGGCGGAGCATCGTCGTCGAGCGCCGGCGAGCCTCGCTGGACTTCCTCTACTCGCTCGGCTCGGTCACCGACTACATCTTCAACGTCGACATCTACGCCTACAACAACCACGCCCATCCGGACCGGCACGTGGGGTGGTGGCATTTCGGCTTGCCGGGCCGGCGCGGGCGCGGCACCCTGGCCATGGCATTCGATCCGATCCGCCCGGGGTCGGTCCGCCTCGTGGTCGACGGGGAGGATGTGCCGGCGGTGTCGTGCTGGACGAACCCCGACTTCAGGTTCGATCCACTCGGGGACATCGAGCTCGTGATGCGGCGCCCGAACGGGGAGATCGCCCGGTTGGAGCGGGCGCTGCTGAAATTCGTCGACCGCGACATCCTGCTGGCCTTCTACGAGCGCCAGCATGCGGTGGACGGGTACGCGAGTCCCGCGGTCACGCCCTTCCTGCCCGAGCTGCACCAGTACAAGCTCCGGCGACTACAGCGCCTGTTCGAACGTCACGTTCCGAGAGGGCGCGTGCTCGACGTCGGCTGCGGCCGGTCGCTCTTTACCGACATGCGGGGCCCGTTTCCGTTTCACGTCTACGCCGGAGATCTGAACTTCGGTTGGGTGCAGTCCCGCGCCAAGCAGTTTCCCCACCAGACCTGGGCCGTCTTCGACGCGGACGCCGTGCCGTTCCGGGACGGCGAGTTCGATGCGCTCTTCGCCGGCGAGATCATCGAGCACGTGACCGACGTCCGGCGTGCCCTCCGCGAGTGGTGGCGCGTCCTGAAGCCGGGCGGAGTGGCCGTGATTACCACGCCCAACCGGGAGCGGCTGGTCGCGCTGGTGGAGGGATTGGAGAGTCCCTACAGCCCCGACCATCTCAACGAGCTGTCCTATCGCACCCTTACCCGTGACCTGCTGCCTGGGTGCGGCTTCGAGTTCGTCGAGCAGGATTGCCTGTATCTCGAGCTTCGCCTGCGGAACCTTTTCAACCGCGAACAGGTGACGGACTTCCTGCAGCGCGAAGGCAACCGTGCCGAGTACGTTCGCACGATGCGCCGGATGTTCCCGCTTGGCCGCTACGCGCCGTGGGTGGCGATGGGGTTGATGGTCGTCGCGCGCAAGCCTCGCGGCGCTTGGCGCTAGGCAACATCGCGACGGTTACCGGACCTCTACGCGGTCGAGCATCACGCCCAGCTCGCGCTGGTCCGGGATACCGAGCACGTGCAGCGGGATCCAGGGCACGGTCTCGATCCGCAGCTCGGCCGCCCCTTCGCTGGCGGCGATGGCCTGCGCGAGCGCCGGCGGGATGGTGACGGCGTACGGCCGGAACCTGTCGTCGGGGACGGTGATCGAACCGAGCGGCTCGTCGTTGAGAGTGATTCGGACCTCCGCCACGCCGGCCGCCTCCGGCCGGCCCCCGTTGCTCATGTGCAGGGTGATCTCGCGCGTCTCCGGGAGGGTCCCGACCACCCACACGATCGACCTCGCGGTGGTCCAGCGGTAGGTGACGCCGCGCTCGTCCAGCGTCCGTGGGTGCATTCCCAGCGCCTGCAGGTCGTCGTCTCCGCCGACGTCCAGGTCGAAGGGGCCGGGCGGGGGCGGATCGACCAGGAGGTCGTAGATGCCGTAGTTGAACTCCCAGTTGACCGCTCCGTTCGGATAGGCGTTCAGCGTCCGGTCGTAGTGCGGGATCCGGGTCTGTTCGCGGCTCACCAGGGCGGCTCCCGTACGGGAGGTGTGTAGCGCGGTGGCGCCGCCGATGAAGAAGACGCGCGCGTAGCGGGTGCGCGCCCAGTCGAGGAACTGCCGCAGGAGTATTGGGTCCGGCTCCCACTCGCGGAGCGACAGCACGTTCCGGCCATACACGTAGGCGAGCGGCAGGGCGAACGCCTGCGCGTCGGTGACGCCCCGGTTTCCGAACAGCAGCAGATCGTCCGGCGTGAACCGTCCGGCAAGCTGCTCGACGGTCGAGATCACGCCGGCGTGCTCGACGTGCCGCAGAATCGGCCGGGTGGCCTGCAGGTACTGCCAGCCGAGCGCCGCGACGAGCACGACGCCGGCCGCCATCCGCAGGCGCGCGGCGGCGGGCCCCCGTGCCCACGCCAGCCCGGGCCAGTCTGGCAACGGCGCGGGTGTGAAAGCGGCAGCGCCAATCAGCAACAGGGAGGCCGGCAGGATGACCGACACGTAGCGCCGCCCCGCCCAGAAGTGGTCGGGGGTGATGTGCGGGTCGTAGAAGACGACGACCGCGAACGCCGCCGCCACGGCGAGGAAGCCCCAGGACGGCCAGAATCGCCGCCGCGAAACGACCGCCCACCCGGCGAGCGCCGCCGCAAGCCCGAGTGGTTGCAGGTAGTAGAACGTGTAGCTGTAGAGGCCCTCCGGATAGAGCGCCGCCGGGTCACGCGTCGCCGGGAGCCCGCCCTTCACCCGGATGAAGAGGGCGTAGGCGGCCAGGATCCAGAGCGCCGCTGTGGCCAACGGCGGCAGCCACCGCCTGACCCGCGCCGAGAACATCGGGCGGCCGGCCGCGAACGCCAGGGCTACTACCGCGAGGGCGCCGGCGATGACGACGACGTGTTCCGGCCGGAGCCTGCCGAAGTACCAGAGCGGCGTGTACGTTGCCAGCGCCGTCAGGTAGTACACCGCCGCTAGGCCCGTCGCCACCACGAGCGGCAGCGCAAACGACGCCAGGAAGCGCTGACCCCCGTAACGGCCCAGGAGAGCGGCGAGGCCGAGGGCGCCGATGGCGACGACGCCGGTGATGTGGAGGAAGGGGGTCAATCCAATCAGGATCCCCGCGATGGGCGCAAAGAACCGGTCGCCGTCGACATGCGCGCGGATGTAGGCGAGCATCCCGGCGAACACCAGCGCCTGGAAGATCATCTCGACACAGAAATAGCGGGCGAACCACACTTGGGCGACGTTCACCGCGAGGAGCGCGGCGCCCGCGAAGGCGGCGCGCCGGCCGAACAAGGCGGCCCCGGTCAGGTAGACGGCGAGCACGCCGAGCACTCCCCAGAGCCCGTGCACGTAGCGGGCGCCGGTCAGCCCGTACGTCTCGTACGCGATCGCGATCCATACCGGATACAGGTGCGGGAACTGGCCGACTACCGTGCCGGCCTCCTGGTCGAGGACGAAGAACCCGAGGAACCTCGAGCTGTCGAATGTCGCGTCGGGTGGTTCCGGTCGGAAGAACAGTTCGCGGTGCTGCGCCGGCACGGATCGGACGAGCGGGTCGTCGATGAGCAGCGATCCGCGCTGGGCGATCTGGATCCCCGAGTTGAAGTACACCGCAGGATCCCGGCCACCGTTGACGTACTCCGCGGGCGGGACGAAGAAGAAGGTCCCGGCGGCCAGCAGCAGCAAGGCGAGCGGTGCGCCGGCGGTCCAGGTCGGCCGCGGCGCCTCCCCGCCGAAGCGCAGTTTCAGCCGCCACAAGAGCCCGATGGTGAGGCTGATCCCGCCGTTGACCAAAATCAAGCGTTCGAGCTGGAACCTACCGGTCGCGGCGAGCGCGAACGCAACGATGGAAGAGAGCGCGAGGCTGATGGCGACTGCCCAGAACACGCGCTCTTCGGCGGAGAGCGCGGCCCTGCGCGAGCGCTCGGCGAGGGGAAGCCGGAAGATGAGCGCGCCCGGCAGGTAGGCGATCAGCAGGACGATGAACGCCGTCCGGACCATCGCGGGAGCGTACCATGCGCGTTACACCCCAGCAACGCGCCGTTTTCGCAGCCTTGTAGTATGTGGGGGCTCACGGCGGTCGCAGCTAATGGTGTCCAGAGGGTCCGTGCCAGTCGACCGCGGCACACGTCGTTCGCCGCCTCGAAACCCGCGCGGCGCGACGCAGAATCCGCCGGGACGCTTCGAAGTCCTGCACGTCGAGCCCGACGCCGACGCGATCTGCGATCCCGACGACACCGCGCCGGCGCACGGCGTGCCGACGCTCTACTTCCACGACGCCTCCCGGTCGATCATCTCGTCGAACACCAGCCCCGACGTGCCGTTCGACCACAGCGTCAATCCCTACCGCGGCTGCGAGCACGGCTGCATCTACTGTTACGCGCGGCCCACGCACGAGTACCTCGGCCTGTCGGCCGGGCTCGATTTCGAGACGCGCATCTTCGTCAAGCCGCGCGCCCCGGAGCTGCTGCGGGCCGAGCTGTCGCGTCGGTCGTGGAAGCCCCGGCTGCTCGCGATGAGCGGGGTGACCGATCCGTATCAGCCGATCGAGCGGCGGCTCGAGCTGACGCGCCGGTGCCTGGACGTGCTCGCCGAGTTTCGCAACCCCGTGGGCGTCATCACGAAGAGCGCCCTCGTCACCCGCGACCTCGACGTCCTGGCTGAACTCGCGGCCCACCGCTGCGTCACCGTCACCCTCTCAGTGACAACGCTCGATGAAGGCGTGCGGCGCGCGATGGAGCCCCGCGCCTCCACGGCCGAGCGGCGCTTCGAGGCCCTGGCGCTGCTCAGCGACCGTGGCATTCCCGCCGGCGTCAGCATCGCTCCCGTCGTGCCCGGGCTCACCGACCACGAGATCGCGCCCATCCTCAAGCAGGCCGCGCAGGCTGGCGCCCAGTTCGCGCACTTCATCATGCTCCGGCTGCCCTACGGAGTTGAGGACCTCTTTGACGCCTGGCTCGACGAACACTTCCCCGACCGGAAGCAGAAGGTGCTGAACCGCATCCGGGACCTGCGCGGCGGGAACCTCACGACCCCCGCGTTCGGAGAGCGGATGCGCGGCACCGGGGTCTGGGCGGACACGATCGCCGCCATGTTTCACACCGCCCGCCAGCAGGCCGGCATCCCATCCGGGCATCCCGAGCTTTCAACCGCGGCGTTCAGGAAGGTGGCGCGGCAGCCCGGTCTGTTCGAGGGCTAAAATCCGCAACATAATTGCCGAATATAGCGAAAATTGGCAACTCTGCTGCCGGTCTGCGGGGGTATTGATCGCAGGCTGCGCCGCGCCGCCTGGAAGGCGGGCGTGACGCTTGTGGTTCCGCCTGACGACGCGTGACCATTCTCTACGTCGCCACCGATCAGCAGGTGCCGGGCCGCGTCGGCGGATCGGTCCATGTGACCGCCGTCGCGCGTGGCCTGGCGGCCTTGGGTCATGAAGTGCACGTCGCGGTCACCCGTGGTGACGGTCCGTTCCCGGACGACGGCGCCGCCTGGATCGACCTGCGTCCCCCCTTCGGCGCGCGGCGGCTGCGCTGGGCCCTCGCGTCGCGCGTCCGCGCGCGGGCGGAGCGCATCCGGCCGGACGTGGTGATCGAGCGCTACTTCAACTTCGGCGGCGAAGGGGTGCGCGCGGCGCAGGCGGTGGGCGCGCTGACGTTGCTCGAGGTGAACGCGCCGGTGATCGACCATCCAGGTTCCACGAAGCGGCGGATCGACCGGGCGCTGCTCGTCGAGCCGATGCGGCGGTGGCGCGACTGGCAGTGCCGGCATGCCGATCTGTTCGTCACGCCGCAGGTGGACATCCTGCCGGCGTGGGTGCCGGCGGATCGGATTGTGCGGCAGGCGGCGGAGCGGATCGACGGCGTGACGTGCGTCGGTCCGGTGGCGCACGAGGCGATGCCGGCGTGCCTCGCCGCCGCCGACGTCGGCGTGGCGCCGTTCGACGTCGGCCGGCATCCGCCCCTGTCGCTCGGCTTCTTCTGGTCGCCGCTGAAGCTGTTCGAGTACATGGCGTCGGGGTTGCCGGTGGTGGCGCCGGCCATCGATCGGATTGCCCAACTTGTGGGGGACGGGGAGGAGGGCCTGCTGTACGATGCGGACGATCCCGCCGCGCTGGCCGGCGCGATCGAACGGCTCTGTGATCCGGCGTTGCGGCGGCGGCGCGTGCCCGGGCGGTGCGCGACTACGGCTGGGACCGACATTGCGAACGGCTCGCCGCGGCGATCGAGGCCGCTCGTGAACG
Source organism: Vicinamibacterales bacterium (assembly GCA_965246995.1). Lineage (GTDB taxonomy): Bacteria > Acidobacteriota > Vicinamibacteria > Vicinamibacterales > UBA8438 > VXRJ01. The sequence continues at coordinate 3,884,264 of OZ252008.1, read as the reverse complement.
CCGGAGGCCAGTCTGAATCCGATGCGCCTGCTGATTGCGACCGACGTCTTTCCTCCGATCTGTGGGGGCAGCGGCTGGAGTGCCTATGAACTGGCGCGCGGCCTGCGCGCGCGCGGGCACGAACTGACGATCGTCCGGCCACGACTGGGAGGCACTGCGCCCACAGAGGAGGAGGAATTCGACGGTTTTCGCCCGATCGCCTTCTCCGCGCCGGCGCCCGGCATCCCGTTTGTCCGGAACTGGTTCCGGAACGAGCGGTTCTGGCCCCGGTTCGCCGAATGGCTGGATAGCGTGATCCGTGAACACCAGATCGATCTGGTGCACGCGCAGCACGCACTCAGCGCGCCGCCCAGCGTGACCGCGGCGCGCCGCGCGGGCATTCCGTCCGTCTGCACTATCCGCGACTACTGGCCGCTCTGCTATTGGACCGACCTGATGCTCAATCCGCCGGCGGGCGCCGTCTGTCCCGGTTGCACGCCCCAACGGATGAGCTATTGCCTGCGCCCGCGTGCGGGCGCGGCATGGCCGCTCGCGACGCCGTTCATTCCGTACATGCAGGCCAACCTGCAGCGGAAACAGCGCGCGCTGGCCAAGGCGGACGCCCTGATCGCCATCAGTCACGCTGTTGCGAAGACGTTGCGCGATCGGCTGGAGGAACCCGAGGCGACGACCGTTACCACCATTCCGAATCCGGTAGACGCGGTGGCGATCAGGGCCGAGGCGGAGCAGTCCGGGCCGCCGGACCCCCGTCCGTATGTGCTCTTCGCCGGCAAGCTGGCCGCCAACAAGGGAGCGTCCGCCCTGTTGCCGGCAACCGCTGATCTCAGCCTGCCGCTGGTGGTGGCGGGCGATGGTCCCGCGCGCGCGGAAGTGGAGGCGGCCGCCCGGGCGTCCCGCCGGGATGTCCGGTTCCTCGGGTGGCTGGAGCGGCCGGAGTTGCTCCGTTGGATGCGTCACGCCACGATGCTGATCTTCCCGTCGGCGTGGCCGGAGCCGCTCGGGCGCGTGCTGATCGAGGCGAGCGCGCTCGGGTGTCCAATCGTCGCGGTGCGGACCGGAGGGGTCGGCGACGTGGTCGTGCACGGGGAGACGGGACTGCTGGCGCGGTCGGCGGACCAGCTGAGCGCGCACGCGCGGCGGCTGCAACGCGATCCGGCTCTGGCGGCGCGGTTGGGCGCCGCGGCGCGGCGCCGCGTGGACGCGGTCTTCGATACCGACGTGGTCACGGAGCAACATGAGGCGCTGTATGCGTCGCTGCTCGATCGCGTCGTGACGACGGCCGGAGAGCGCCCGTGAACCCCGAACGGCTGCGGATCGCCATGCTGGCACGGGCGGTCGCGCCCTGGCACGGCGTCGGGGGCCTGGAACGGCATGTCGCCGACATGACGCGGCACCTCGTGCGGCGCGGCGTCCGGGTGACACTGGTGACGCCGCCGCCGGCGCAACAGGTAGCGGAAGAGGACGCTGTCGCGTTGCCTGGCCTGGACGATGCCCTAAGGGACGGAAGACTCGAGACGCGGTTCGTGCCCTACGTCACGTTTCCGTTCGCGGGGCGGCGCGGGACGACGATCCTCGATCGCATAACCGCCTACCCATACTTCGGACGGCGCGCGGGGAGGGTAGCGCAGCGGCTGGTGGACGAGGGACGCGCGCAGATTGTCCATGGACTCGGCGCGAGCGCGCTGGGATACGCGCAGGCGCGGGCGCGGGATCGGATCGGGACGGTGCCGTTCATCTTCAATCCCCAGGGACTGGAGGAGTTCGGGGGCACCGATCCGTCACGCGCGCGCGTGAAAACGCTGGTCTACCGGCCGCTCCAGGCGGCGGTGCGGGTCTGCGCCGATGCGGCCGACCGGGTGATTGCGACCGACGACGTGCTGGCGCCGGTAGTGGAGGCGCACCTCGCCGTCGGGGAGGACCGGCTCCGGGTGATTCCGAATGCAGTCGATCTCGACGCCATCGATGCGCTAGCGTCAGCGACGGACGCGCGCGGATCAGGGGCGACCGCGAAGGACAACGAACGTGCGCCGCACGGCGGCGGCGACAGCGCGTTGCTACTGGCTGTCGGCCGCCTCGAAGCGAACAAGGGCTTCCATGTGCTGATCGAAGCGTTGGCGCGGCTGTGGGTGATGCCGGGTGCGCCGGCGTGCCACCTGGTGCTCGTCGGGGACGGACCGCGGCGCAGCGCACTGCAGCGGCAGGCGCAGGAGGCGGGTCTGGGTGGCCAGGTGCATTTCCTCGGCCGCCTGCCGGACGACGATGTGCATCAGTGGTACAGCGACGCGACGCTCTTCGTGCATCCGACGCTGTCCGAGGGCAGCTCGCTCGTGACCCTCGAAGCGATGGCGCACCGGTGCGCCGTCGTCGCCACCGCGGCGGGCGGCATCCCCGACAAGGTGAAGCAGGGTGTTACCGGCTGGCTCGTCCCGCCCGGGAACGCCGATGCGCTTGCCCGCGCCATCGCCGGCGCGCTGTCGAATCGTGCGCGCCTCCCCGTAATGGGCGAGGCGGGCCGCGCCGTCGTGGAGCGCAAGTTCTCGTGGACCGTGGTCACCGACCGGCTGCTGGATCTCTACGCCGAAACCCTTCGTGCACCCTGTTGACACAGGGATACTAGACTACGCCCGTCACCGGCAGTGCGATGCCCACCCGGCCGGAGCGTTCAACATGAGCCGACTTGCGGCGGTCCGCCGCCATCCGCATCTCGTTGCGCTGGCGGTCGTGGTCCTCATCGGCCTTTGGCTCCGCGCCCCGCGCATCGGCGAGGGGATGCCGTACTTCTACCATCCGGACGAAGCGAACCATTTCTACCGCACCGTCCGGATGCTCCAGACCAACGACTATCATCCGTACTACTTTCTGAAGCCTACGCTCTGCTTCTATATCCGCATGCCGGCTATCGCGGGCGGCTTCCTCTGGTCGGCGCGCGAGGGCGAGATTACCCGGATCGAGCAGATTATCCGCCGTGACGAGAACGATCCGAACGGTATTCTCTGGACGGCGTCGCACCCGCGTATCGTCATGTGGGCTCGAGCGGTCGGCACCGTATTCAGCCTCTTGATGATCCTTGCGACCTATGGCATTACCCGCCGTGTTGTTGCGTCACCGTGGCCGGCTGTGCTCGCGGCGCTGCTGGTTGCCTGTACTCCCTTCGTGATAACGGAGTCGTCGCGCATCGCCGTCGACACACTGATGGCGGCGTTCTGCCTGTTATGCGTCTGGCTGTCGCTGCGTGTCATGGAGAATCCGACCGCTAGCCGGGCCGCGCTCGCCGGTCTGGCGGCGGGGCTCGCCGTCACGAGCAAGTACAACGCGCTTCCGATTGTTGCGGCGCCGCTGCTCGCGTGCGTGCTCTCCGGCCGGTGCAATCTGCGCGCGGTGACCGCCGTGCTCGGCGTCTCGGTGGTGGGGTTCCTAATCGGAACACCGTATGCGCTGCTGGCGGTGTCCGACTTCCTGAACGGAATAGCGCAGGAGATCGTCCACTACGGCATTCACGGCCACGGAAGTTCGACGGTCGAGCCTGGCTGGCCGCATGCGCAACGCTACCTCCGCTGGTTGGTGGGTCCGGGCGGTGGAGTCGCCCTGACCGCCGCCGGCATCGCCGGGGCCGGCGTCATGCTGGCGACGCGCTGGCGCGCGGCGCTCATCGTCCTGGTGTTTCCAGCCGGGTTCCTTACCTTGATGCTGAGTCAGCGGGTCGCTGCGTTCAGCAACATGCTGGTGACACCCGCCTTCTTCGCCATTGCGGCCGCCTGTCTCGTCCAACTGCTGTTCCAATACCGCGCCCGCCTTCCGCGCGCTGCCGGCCTGGCCCTGGCCCCGGCCTGCGTGGTCGTGCTGGCGGCGCAGCCGACGTTCGGGGCACTGGAGGATCGCCGTGAGGCGCTGGCGCCGGAGAGCCGCCACCTGGCCAGCGCATGGCTCCTGGAGCGGACCGAACCAGCGCCCGAAACCGCGATGGCGATGGAGTTGCGTCTTCCTCAAGCCAACTACCGGGCCCCCGGAGTGTCTCCCGCCCCCACCGATCAACTGATGGACCCGGTGCGGCTCTTCCTCGAGGGCTACGACCAGCTCGTTGTGGGGCCGGAATTCGACGAGGCTAACGGCAGTCAGGAGGCGCGCGCGCTGATGCAGGTGCATCGCGTGTTCGAGGGGACGCCGTATGCGCAGCCCATACCGCGGAACCCCCAGGTAACCGTGTTCGAGTTGCCGCTCTTGCTAGCGAACACCCGGCCGGTCCGCGCACGGGTGGAGAGCGAGCCGCAGTACGAGGCGACGGAGGGTGTCGTCCGGTCGCGTGTGGCGCGACTGCCGCTCAATCCGTCGGTCGCGGCCGCCGCGGCCAGCGTCGCGGGCACTCGTGGTGGCGGCGGCGACGTGACGCTGACGCTCGACCTCACCACGCCCTGGGCGTCGCAGTCTTGCCACCTTGAGCTGCCAGGCTGGCAGTCGCCCGACCTCTGTGCGGGCCTGGTACCCAATCAGCCCGCGATGCGATCCGTCGAGGTGCCCGCGGAGGCGCTGGCCGGCCAGGATCACGTCTGGATTGTCGTCAGCCACGTGCGGCGCGATTTCGAATCCGGGCTCGGCGGCGAGAGCCAACGGATCGGCCTTGAGGTTGCGGCCCTGACCGTCTCCCCGGCCGCGTAGCCTTTGCTCTACCTGACCGCCTTCGCGTCGGCGTTCCTCGCCGCGACCGTCGTGCCGCTCGTGGCGGACGCGGCGCTGGTGGCGGCAGTCGCGGGCGGCGCGGCGTTGCCCGGCCTGGTGGCGGCGGCGACACTCGGCAGCACACTCGGCGCCGTGCTCTTCTGGTGGCTCGGCCGCGCCATCGAACGGTTCCGCGAGCGTCGCTGGTTTCCCGCCAGTCCGCAGCAGCTCGACCGGGCGCAAACCTGGTTCCGGCGCTATGGCGTCTGGTCGCTGCTCCTCTCCTGGATCCCGGGCCTCGGCGACGGGCTCACCGTCGCGGCCGGCATGATGCGCGTCGGGATTGTCCCGTTCTGCGTCCTGGTCGCGATTGGACGCGGCTTGCGCTACGCCGCGATCATCCTCGCTCTCGACGGCGTCGTGCTTCCCTGGTTCATGGACTGAACAACAAGATGCCGGGGGCGCCCTCAGGTAGGGTCGGTCACGTCGCCCGCCGGCGCGCCCGCGGCGAGATGGCGCCGGCGAATCACCAGCACGTACCAGAGCCGCAGGACGTCGCAGCCCACCCGGACGACGCGCGCCAGGTTGAAGAACTGCGAGACGCCGTACGCGCGGTGGAAGTGGTGGACGGGTATCTCCGCGATCCGGAATCCGGCGTCCTGTACCTTCTTCATCATTTCGAGACAGATGACGCCGCTGTCCTTCGTCAGCGTTACCCGCTCGAAAATCGCGCGCCGCATCAGGCGAAAGTCACAGTCGACGTCGCGCAGCCGGAGGCCGAACAGCAGGCGCACCGTATGGTGATAGATGCGGCCGATCACGACGCGGTGGAACGGGTCTGCCCGGCTGATCTTGTAGCCGTTCACGACGTCGAGGTCCGGCTCGTCCATCATGCGGCGCCAGAGAAGCGCCAGTTCGCGCGGGTCGTACTGCGCATCGCCATCGGTGTAGAACACCAGCGGCTTCGTTGCCGTGCGGAAGCCGGAGCGTAGCGCCGCGCCGTAGCCACCGTTCTTCTCGTGCGTCACGACGCGCAGGCGGGGATAGACGCGGGTCAGCTCCTCCAGCACCTGAGCCGTCCAGTCGCGGCTGGCGTCGTTGACCACAATGAGTTCGTAGTCGTCCGTCAGCTCGCGGGCGGTCAACTCGGCCGCGACCACCATGCTGGCGATCGTGCCGGCGTCGTTGTAGGCCGGAAAGAAGATGCTCAAGCCGGACGGTGGACTCGGTGGATTCATGGTGCGCTAGTCATAATGCGCCGGCCTCCAGGCCGGCACAAGTAAAGCACATTAGGTCCGCGCAATCAGGCGCCGCGCGGCAGCGACGACGGCGCCGGTTTCCACTCCGGTCAGACAGTCAGGAGTGCCGTGGGTGCACCGCTTGGGAGGGCGCCGCACCCGGCCGCATGGGCGGCACCAGAGATCGGCGTGGACTACTTCCCCGTGCCGCGTCAGCGGTGCATAGCGGATCGGATCGGTCGGACCGAAGATGGCGACGACCGGAGTGTCGACGGCGGCGGCCAGGTGGGCGGGACCGGTGTCGCCCGTGATCAGCACCGCCAACCGCGTCAGCACCGCTGCCAGCTCGAGGAGCGGCACCTGGCCGACGATGTCGATCAGCGCGATATCGGACGGAAGCGCTTGCCTGACGCCGTCCGCCTGCTCGCGGTCGCCCTCGGCGCCCAGCAAGACGATCGTGGCGCCGTCGTCCGCCGCGAGTGCCGCGGCGACGGCGGCGAACCGCTCCGGCGGCCATTCCTTAATTAACCGTCCGGCGCCCGGATTGATGCCGATCAGTGGTCCTGGGCGGTCGTGCGCGGCCAGCAACTGCCCCGCCGTCTCGCGTGCCGCACGCGGAATCAGCAACGGGATCCGGTTCGACGAGTCGGCGGCCGGTGGAAACTGCTCGGCCGGCAGCACTCGGTCTACCAGGCGCTGCGCGTTCGCGGACGAGTGGATGGTCCGGTCGTAGTCGAGCGTATCGGTCAGGAAGGCGCCGCCGCCGCCGCTCGCGTAGCCGATGCGCCGCCGCGCGCCGCTGGCCGCCACCAGCGCGTTGCTCCGGATGTCCGGCTCGAAGTTGAGCGCCAAGTCGAAGCCGTGACGCCGCCAGGCCGCCGATTGGGCGACGACGGCCCGTAGCGTCGATCCGTGCCGTTCGCGGGAGAGCCACGTCACGTCGAACGTCTCCACCGCGTCCACCGCCGGCATGCAGTGCGCCAGTGTCGCGTTCCAGCTTCCGACCACCAGCCGCAGCTCCGCGTCGGGTAGTCGCGCCCGGATGGCGCCGATTGCACCGAGCGTCATCAGAAGGTCGCCGATCCGCTCGAGGCGAAACAGCAGTACGCGCTTGGGTGGCGGTTCGTTGTCCGATGCGGGTTGCCGCCAGGCGTTGATCGCCGCCCAGGGGGTCAGCGCGAGGTCGGCGGCGCCCACGAGCTGCCGTTCGTGGCGGTTGTCGATCTGCAGATGCTCGAACACGTCTGATGCCGTCGGCGAATCGTATCTTGCCGGCGTGGTCATCGGCAGACGCTGTGCCGGCCTGGAGGCCGGCGCACGACTATCCGCGCATCAGGACCGCGGCCCGATGCTCGGCGGCAAGCACATAGGCCTGCTCAAACCGCTCCGCGACGCGCGCCCAGGTCTGCTCGGTCTGCATCCGCTGCCGTGCGGTCCGGCCGATCCGTTCGCCCAGCCCCGGATCCTGCACGAGGGTCTCGATTGCGCCGGCGAGCGCCGCGGCGTCCCGTTCCGGGACGATCAGTGCGGTCTCCCCATCGACCGCCACAGCGCCGATGCCGCCGGCGAGGGTCGCCACCACCGGTGTCGCGGACGCCAGCGCCTCGAGCACGGTGTTCGGCAGGCCGTCGACGTTCCCGGCGTCGTCGACGACTGACGGCGCGGCGGCGATATCGACGGCGGCCAGCCAGTCCGCGACCTCGCCGTGGGCTACCGATCCGAGGAACGTGACACGGTCGGCCACACCTTCCCCCGCGGCCCGCTCGCGCAGCTCGGCATCGAGATCGCCCCCGCCAGCGATGACGAGCCGCAGCCCCGCATGACGCGGCGCCAGCGACGCGACGGCGTCGATCAGATACTCGAACCCCTTCTTGCGGACCAGGCGTCCCACGGCGAACACGATCGCATCGTTGGCGCCGATGCCGTGCTTGGTGCGCAGACGCGTGCGCGTCTCGGCGCTCGGTGTGAACCGGTCGGCGTCCACGCCGTGCAGCAGCGTTTCCGCGTGGTCGTCGTCGGCGCCGAGAGCGACCGCGCGGTCGCGCAGGTCGGCGCTGCAGCCGGTGACACGGTCGGCGCGCTTGAGGGCGCGTCGCGCCGCCCATCGCGCCAGTCGGTTGTGCTCCGCAAGGAAGATGTCCGAGCCATGCAGGCTGACGACAAGCGGCAGATCGCCCGCCGCCGCCGCGGCAATCGTTCCGCTCGGGATCGCCCAGTGCGCATGGATCAGCGTCGCGCCGTGTTCGCGCACGACGCGGCGCACCATCCGGACGCCCGCCACGAACGCGAGCGGCGCCGCTGCGTAGGCTGACCACTTCATCGAGACATCCGCCCGGAGGGCGCCGGCGTAACCGAAGACGTTCAGCGCCCGCACCGGCGCGTAGCGGTAGAAGTGGTAGTGGATGCCGTCTTCCACGGCGCCGCGCTGCACCAGCGGATGCCACGGCGCGACGACATGCACCGCATGCCCGCGCGCCGCGACGCCGCGAGCGATCGGCTCGACCGCCGTCCCGGTCAGGTCGCCCGGAAAGCGCGGATGGGACGAGGTGGCGATGACGACGGTGTGGCGCGACGGCTCAGTCATCCGCTGGCGCGGTTGTCATTCGTTGGTGCTGAACCGCGTGCGGAGGACAGCTCCAGCGATCGGACGCGGTACAACAGCTCCTCGGTCAGCTTCCGGTTGGACGCGATGGCGTCGGCGACCAGCCCGATCAGCACCACCTGGAAGCCGACGATCATCAGGACCGCGGCCAGGATCAGCGACTGCACGCGGCCGGCTCCCGAACCGTACAGGTAATAGATGAGGAAGCGGATCGAGATGGCGAGCCCGGTCGTGAAGATCAGCGTGCCGGCGACGGAGAAGACCTTCAGCGGCTCGTACTGGGTGTAGATGCGCACGATCGTCGCGGCCGACTTCTTGACGTAGGTGAACGTGCTGTCGAAGAGGCGCGACGGGCGGGTCTTCCGGTTGGTCGCCACCTCGACATGCGCGATCGCCATCCGTGTCTTGCCCGCCTGAATGATCGTCTCGATGGTGTACGAGAAGTCCGAGACGACCGTCTGGCGCAGCGCCGCCTCGCGCGTGTAGGCGCGGAACCCGCTGGTGGTGTCGGGGATGCGCGTGTCCGACACCTGCCGCACCACCCAACTGCCGATCCGCTGCAGCCAGCGCCGGGCCAGCGGCATGTGCCGGATCTCGCGGATGTTGCGGTCGCCGATCACGACGTCGGCCGTCTCGTCGAGCAGCGGCTGCAGCAGTTTCGGGATGTCCGCGCCCGAGTACTGATTGTCGGCGTCGGTGTTGACGATGTAGTCGGCGCCGGCGCGGACCGCGGCGTCGAGGCCCGCCATGAACGCGGCGGCGAGTCCCTTGTGGGCCCGGAAGCGGATGACGTGGTGCACTCCCTGCGCCCGCGCCACCTCGGCCGTGCCGTCCGTCGAGCCGTCGTCGACCACGAGCAACTCGATCGTGTCGATCCCCGGAATCGCTTGCGGAAAATCGGCGATGGTTTCCGGCAGCGTCGACGCCTCGTTCAGGCAGGGAATCTGAATGATCAGCTTCGCCACCGCTACGAACTCCTGCGGGCGACGGCTTCGGCGAGGAGGCCGAAGAAGCCGGTGTTGAGGCCGAACATCGCGAGGCCGAGCACCAGGTTGACGTGCTCGACCGGACGCTCGGCGTTGCCAGTGGCCCACATGCCCAATTCGACCGCGGCGATCAGCGCGCCGGCGCCGAGGAAGAACCCGGCGAGCGGCAGAAAGATCTTGAGCGGACGGATCAGCACCATCAGCACCAGGATCTGTGACAGCACGCGGAAGGGATACTGCAGGGAGATGAACGACTCGCCGCTCCGCCGTCGGCGGAAGGCGATCGGCGCCTGTTCGAACCGCATCCCCTTCATGTACGAGTCGAGCAGCACCTGCTGCGTGTAGTTGTAGTCGCCGGGGATGAATGACACCGCCAGGTACGACGCGTTGACGGCGAACATCCCCGGTTGCGAGTCCTCGATGTCCCAACCGGTGAGCCAGCGCATCAGGCTGCGGAAGGCGGCGTTGCCGGCGCGCCGGTAGGGCGGCATCCGGTAGTCGATCCGTGGGAAACGGTTCCCGTAGACGACGTCGGCGCGGCCGTCGAGGATCGGATGGATCAGCGCCGGGATGTCGGCGGGGTCGTGCTGCCCGTCGCCGTCCAGCTTCACCGCCATCCCGAAGCCGCGCGTTCGTGCATAGATCAGGCCGGTTCGGACCGCCGCGCCGACACCCATGTTCCGCGCGTGGGTCAGCACGTGGTCGGCGCCCGCCTCGCGCGCGGCAGCCGTGGTGCCATCCGTCGACCCGTCGTCGATAACGCACACCTCGAGACCCAGGCCCATCTCCGCAAGCGGCGCGGCGCAGCGGCGCGCCGCCGCGACGACGTCGCCAATCGACGCCGCCTCGTTCAACGCCGGTATCAGCACCATCACCGAGGAGGCGGCTGCAGCCCGATCTTCCCTGGGTAGTCTGGGCGCGGTGGCGACAGATTCCGCCGTCGACATGCGCTCCATTGTGACAGAACGCCGCACAATTGACGGCGCGCGCGGTGCGTCGGTACGATCTCCTCCATGTCTCGCCACCGGGTAAGGCGCGGGTTGCGCCTGCCGATCACGGGAGCGCCGTCCGACCGGATCGAGGACGGGCCGCCGCCGCGCCGCGTCGCGCTGGTCGCCGCCGACTACATCGGCTTGCGCCCCACGATGCACGTCGCGCCGGGCGACACCGTTGCGCGCGGCCAGATGTGTTTCGAGGACAAGACGACGCCGGGCGTGCGCTACACGGCGCCCGCCGCCGGCACCGTCGTCGCCGTCAACCGGAGCGCCCGCCGCGCGCTGCAGTCGGTGGTGATCGACGTAAGCCGCGCGGAACGGGAGGGGCGCGGGCCGGAAACGGCGTCGTTCAGCGCGTTCTCCGGCCGGCATCCGTCCGGGATGCCCGGCGACGAGGTGCGCGCGCTGCTCGTCGAGTCGGGCCAGTGGACGGCGCTGCGCGCCCGGCCCTTCGGACGGGTCGCCGATCCCGCCACGCGGCCGCATTCGATCTTCGTCACCGCGATGGACACGAATCCAGTCGGGCCGTCCGTTGCCGCGATCGTCGCGGGTTGCGACGCCCCGTTCGAGCGCGGGCTCGCGGCGCTTGCCCGGCTGACCGACGGGCCGGTCTTCGTCTGCACCGGGCCGGATCCTGGGCTGCGCATCCCGGAGGACGATCGGATCCGCCACGAGGTGTTTGCCGGCGTCCACCCCGCCGGCACGGTCGGCTTTCACATTCACACGCTCGACGCGGTCGATCGGAACAAGGTGGTGTGGCACCTGGGCGTGCAGGATGCAATCGCGATCGGCCGGCTGTTCGAGACCGGCGTGCTGGATGCCGCGCGCATCGTCGCGCTGGGCGGTCCGCCGGTCGCGGAGCCTCGGCTGCTGCGATCACGGATCGGCGCGTCGACGGACGAACTGGTCGCAGGGAATGTCGCGCCTGCGGACGCAGCCTACCGCGGGTCCGGCAACGGGTCAGGCGTCAACGGGCAGCCCGAGCGGCGTGTCATCTCCGGGTCCATCCTTTCCGGCCGGACCGCCACCGGCGAGATCCACGGCTACCTCGGGCGTTACCACCAGCAGGTGTCGGTGCTTGCGGAGGGTCGCGAACGGGAACTCTTCGGCTGGCTCGGTCCCGGTTTGAACCTCTTCTCGACTATCCCGACATTTGTTTCGGCGCTGATGCCGGGACGCCGCTTCGACATGACGACCTCGACGCACGGTTCGCCCCGCGCGATCGTGCCGATCGGGATGTACGAGCGCGTCATGCCGATGGACCTGCTGCCGACGCCGATGCTCCGCGCGCTCGTGATGGGCGATGTCGAACGGGCGGAGGAGCTGGGCTGCCTCGAGCTGGACGAGGAAGACGTCGCCCTCTGCACGTTCGTCGACCCGGGCAAGACCGACTTCGGGCCCCACCTCCGCCGCGTCCTCGACACCCTCCGGACCGAAGGCTGACGGTGCGCCGGTCCCATGACCAAACGTACGATCTCTCCCGAGGATCTCAAGCGTCTGTACGCCGAGCGCAAGGCGGCGGATCGTGCGTACAACGACGCGCTCACCGCGCTCGCCGACGCCCTGCAGCGGCTCCGTGACCTGCCGGACCCGCCGCCGCCGTACGACGACCGGCAGGTCGTCGCCCTCCACGAGCTATCCGACCCCCTGGCGGAGAGTCCCGCCGCCGGCGCCGGCTGGCGTGCCCGGCTGCGCGCCCGCGTGCAGCGAATGGTGGCGCCGATGTTCGAGCGCCAGAGGGCGTTCAACGCCGCGCTCGTGGATCACATCGACCGCAACGCGGCAACGCACCGGGAGGTCCCCCGGGCAGTGGCCGCCTCGATGGAGTTGATCGGCGAGGAGCTCGAACGCCTCGTCCACTTCCAGCACCGGCTGGTGCAGTTCGCGGCGGAGATTACGCCCTACGTCGACACGAAGGACCGCGAGGTGAGCGGCCTGACGCGGCGCATCAACGAGGACAATGCCGAGTTCGCCGCCGATCTTGCCACCCGCGTGCTGCCACGGCTCGACCGCCTGTCCGACGAGATTGACACCTGGCAGCACGTGATCGCAGCGCTCAAGCGCGACATGACGGCCCTCCCGACGCGGGCTGCTCGGCAAGCCGTCCCAGGGGACCCTGCCGAACCGGCGCCCGCCCCGCTCGTCACCGATGACCAGAGCTACCGCTACGTGGCCTTCGAGAACCGGTTCCGCGGTTCGATGGACGAGATCCGCGCTCGCGTCGCCGCCTACCTGCCGCAGTTCGAGGGCGCGAGCGACGTGCTGGACGTGGGCTGCGGCCGCGGCGAATTCCTGGATCTGCTCCGCGAACGGGGCATCGGCGCGACCGGTGTCGACATCAACCACGACATGGTGGAGCTGTGCCGCGCGCGCGGCCTGGAGGTCGTCCAGGGCGACGCGCTGGCCCATCTGGAGCGGCTCGACGACGGCGCGCTGGGCGGACTGTTCGCCGCCCAGGTGGTCGAGCACCTGGAGCCCTCCCGCCTGCTCGCGTTCATCGACGCGGCCCGCCGGAAACTCCGGTCCGGCGCGCCGCTGGCGCTGGAAACCATCAACGTCGCCTCCTGGTCGGCCTTCTTCCGAAGCTATGTCCGCGACATCACGCACGTGCGCCCCGTGCATCCGGAGACGCTGCAGTTTCTCGTCAGCACGGCCGGCTTCCGGAATTCGCAGATCGTCTACCGGTCGCCCTACCCGGAAGAAGAGCGGCTCCGCCAGGTGGAAGAACTCCCCGCCGCGACGTCCTCCGACGAGGGAGGGGACCCCGCCGCCGACCTCGCCCGTGTGGCTGCCGTTCTCAACCGGAACGTCGAGACGCTCAACCGCCTGTTGTTCGCCGAGCAGGACTACGCCGTCGTCGCGGAGCGGGCGTAGTGCCCCGGTAAGTCCCGTTTCACATCGCAAAACGGGAATGCGTATCCCAGAATTCTCACCGCTCCGTCCGAGATGTCGTCGCAGCGCGCTTCCGGGCCACCGCGAACAGCGACACGCCGAACGGCAGGTTGGTGACCCGCAGCAACTGCTTCTCAATCCGTAGCAGGCTCAGGAGCAGCGTGTTCAGTGGCTCGTGGGTGGGGCGGACGTCGGACACGGCCCGCGTGGGTGTCAGCGCGTTCTGCAACTGTCGCAGCAGCACGATCGGCGGGAACAACAGTGTGTTCAGGTGAGTGATCCGGAGCGGCTCGAATCCAGCTTCCTCTAGGCACTGCCGGACATCGGGCGCCGTGAACCGGTGGAGGATGCCGACGGCGCGGTCGTGGGATCCCCGCGCTACCGGCAGCGCCGGCTCCCGGAAAGCGAGCACGCCGCCCGGCGCGAGCGCGTCGGCCATGTGCTGGAGCACTGCCGGAAACTGATCGCGGCCCAAGTAATCCGCCACGTCGAAAAAAGTGATCAGGTCGAGCGACGCCGGGGGCGACTTGATGTCAAGCATGTTGCCGAGGTTGCATTCCAGCCCTCGGCGCCGGGTGTAGTCGACGCAAAGCGGATCGGGGTCGATGCCACGGGCTGACCCCAGCCGGGCCAGTTCGGCCAGGTTGCCGCCGGTGCCGCAGCCGATGTCCAGGATGCGGAGTGGCTGGCGACCGCCGATGTGCGGTCGCAGCAGCGCCAGGCAGATCTCCCGGGTGCCCACGTACCACCAGTGGGACGCTTCGACCGCCGCCATCTTGTGGACTTCGTCGGCGTTCACTGGGCTGGACTACCGAGCGGCGCTTCCCCGAAACGAGCCGGCATCATCACGCGCCACGATGCTACCGGAGAACCCGCAACCCGGGATCGTAAGCCGCCGTTGTACTATCGCGCCGTGCGACCGTACAGCTGCTGGGTACGCCGGGGAACCTGGAGCGTGGCGCTGCGGGCGGGGCTGGTGCTGGCGGGGGGCGCGGTAGTGGTCCGCGCGGCGGCGGCGCGCCTCCCTGGCCTGAATCCGCCGACGCTCTGGCACGACGACCTGGTCTTCGGTTCCATCATCCGGTCCGATCGGTTCCTCGACATGGTGACCGCGCCGGTCCATGTCGCGCCCGGCCTGCTGGTCGTCTGGCGCTGGATGTACGCCCTCTTTCCTGATCCCGAATGGTCGCTCCAGCTCCTGCCGTTCGTCTGCGGCATCGTGGCGATTCCCCTGACGGCGCTCGTCGCCTGGCGCCTGACGGGCGACGCCGCCGTCACGCTGCTGGCTGGAGCGGTCACTTCTCTTGTTCAGCTCCTTGGGCACTACTCGGTCTTTGTCCGTCAGTACACGATCGAAGCGGCCATCACCGCGTTGTTCCTGCTGGCCGCGACACGGCTCGTGCGAGACGGGACCGACGTCGACCCGCGTCGGTTCCGGCGCGTGGCGCTCGCCGGGGGCATTGCCGCATTCTTCGCCGTCCCGGTCGTCTTCGTCACCTTCCCGGTGGTGAACCTGGGAGTACTCTACGCCGCCCGCGCGTGGGGGGAGGGCCGCCGGCCGGCGCCCGGCATCGTCTGGAGCGCGGCGGCCTACAACTCGATGGTTGCCGCCGCGTGGTGGCTGCTGCGCAACCGGTCGAACCCAATAGTCCGGAGCGACTTCGCGGACGGGTTCATGCCAGTCGACTCCGTGGCTGCGGCGTGGAGCTTCCTGGCGGACCAGGGCGGCCGCCTGCTGATGATCAGCCTGCCCGGATGGACCGAGGGGTGGAGCTTCAACCCGGGCGAGGCGTCATGGACGCTACCGTTCGTCGGGCTCGGTCTGGTCTGGCTGCTGGCGCGCCGCGAGACCCGTTTCTTCGGCCTCGCGGTCCTCGGGTTCTATGCGGCGCGGGTGGTGGCGAGCGCCCTCTGGATCTACCCGCTCGGCCTTGGCCGGCCCGATATCTTCTCGTTCCCGGTGGCGATCTGCTTGTTCGCGGCGGGCATCCATGCGGCGAGCGCCGCCCTTCCGCACGCGCGCGCGGTGCGGGTCGCCATGGCCGCCGCCGTGGTCGCGTTCGCCCTCGTCCGGCCCGTCGAGGTTGCCTACTGGGACACCAACGGCGCGCCGCTCGTCCACCACCTCGCCGCGAACGCACACGACGACGACCCCGTGATGTTGTCGGCCACCGGCGTGTACCTGGCCGCCTTCTACGGGCCGTGGCCAGTAACGACGCAGCCCACGGATGCCAACTCGCAGGGGACCGCCGTCACCGTTGCGCGCGACCGGACGCTCTACTTGCCGCGAAGCGGCCGCGACGGTGGGATCGCGGCCGAGTTCCTTCGCGGGTTTCAGTCGTCCGGCCGCGTCTGGTATCTCGGCCACGCGCTGCGCTCAGACCGGGTCGTCGCCACGATGAAGGACGCGGGCTACGCCGTCGAGACGGTCCGGGCCAGCACCGACTACCGCCTGTTTCGAGGCACGCGGTAGGATTCGGCCGGTATGGCTCCGCGGGCCCTCGCCAGGATGCTATTGGAGAAGCTTCGGGCTGCGTATGGCGACCGGAAGCGCGGACGCTGGGTACTGTGGGGAATTGGTGCGTACGGGGCGGCTGCCCTGGCGTGCACGGCGGCGTGGCTGGTGATCGGACCGCAGGCGGCGGAGCGGACGGGGCTGCGGCGGGAACTCTGATCGCTGCGCCCGAATCCTATCGTTCGGGCTGGAACGGTTTCAGGGGGCAAGGTCAGTCTCCCGTACCGATTCCCGTCTCCCTTTGCGCGCCCCTCTCGATGCCCACCGAAGTGAGGGTCAGGAGCCATGCACCAAAGCCGCGCCGCCACCTACGCGCTGGAGCGAGACTCGCTGGTGGTGGCCCGCGCGGGTGCTTCCAGTCACGACCGAGGCTGGGCCGGCAACTCGTCGGTGTACACCCCACGAATTCCATTGAGCCTGATCGTCCAGAGATCCTGCCGTCAACGGACGTCTCCCACGAGGACGATCTCATTCACCTGCGCTTGTAAATAACGAGTCCGCCGCTGTTCTTCCATGGATGAAAGCGATCTTGCAGAGTGCCGGCGAGGCGCCGGTGCTGCTCGGGCGTAAGATAACCCCCTTTTCTATCAGGATCCATGACGATGTACCCGATGTTTCGTTCCAGGATCCGCCGCTGTTCGTCCTCGGGGACGTACCCGTGCGCCACCAACGGCGCCATGAGTGCGGGGTTATTGAAGGAAGACGGATGAACCAAGACCGTTGGCGGTCGCTGCTTCAGATACCAGTAGATGAGATGGTCACGAGGTGCATACACCAGCTCGCCGCAACACCGATCCTCCAAGATGAGCTCCGCCGCCGTGCGCAGACGTGAGTGCTGGGACGGGGCGAGTCCTTGACGGACCTGCTCGACGCTGCTGCCACCGAAACGAGCCAGGCTTGCTCCGACGGTCAGAACGTAGAGCCCGAGAAACAGTAAAGCGCCCAGCCGTCGCGTCGTCAGCGTCTCGAAACCGGCGGCCGCAAGTAGTAGCACCAGGGGCAGGGCTTGAAGCAGATAGTGACCCCACGTCGCGCCGCCTTTCAGTATGGCCAGCGACACGACGCCAAGCACCAGGAGCAGTAGACCGTTGTCTCCGAAAAGAAGACCTTTTCCGCGGCTGATGGCATGGGTCGCCAGCCCCGTGCCGATGAACAGCGTGGCAGGCAGAAAGATGTACGGGTCTTCCCGGACGCAGGTCATCCAGAACGCGGCCTGCCCAAGAATGACCGCCGCCATTCCCTTTTGGAAAAAGGCGTAGTGAAACGGCACGCGAAAGACGGACAGTACGAAAACGTCCAGACCGTCCGCGAGCCAGTAGACCAGCAGCAGGAGCGCCAGTGGCAGGGCGCCGCCGACGCCATATGCGGCGATCGCCAGCCGCGGGACGTCCGGACGCGGTCTCACGAAGCGCCAGACATAAAAGCCCCCCACCGCCAGCACGACGAAGGCGATGTTCATTCGCGTGAGTGTCGCCGCGGAAAGCAGCACCCCGACAAGAAAGGCCACCCAAAGCTGGTCACGGCGGGCCACGAGGAGCCAGCATGCCGGCATCATCAGTGCGATCGTCAGATGCTCCGTCATCGTCGGCTGGAATTCGTCCGCGCATGTCAGGGCGCAAAAGACCGTCATGGACGCCCCGGCGATGAGCGGGGTCGTCTGCCGGATGGCGATGGCGTAGCCTGCAATGGCGGACACGAGCAGACAGAAGGTCCCAAAGAAACGGACGGCCAGGAGGTTTTCGCCGAAGACGGACATGACGCCCGCCAGAGCGAAAAAAATGCCGGGCGGCTTCATTTCAAACAGCTCCAGGTAGGGGAGATGACCTTCCAGCACGTGAGATCCCATGATGATGAAGGTGCTCTCATCCCACCCCTCGAAGTCGAGATACCACAACCGTACGCCCAGCAGCACGATGACGAAGACGACCGTCCAGACAAGAGTTGGTGCGCGCCTGAACCGTGGTGTGGCCAGCCGGCTCGCGACAGCCTGGCCGCCCACCAGGAGCGAGCCGGCGGCGATAGCGGCCGCGACCGCAATCGCGCGCAGGTAGACGACGATCGCGGCATGGAGGGTCCGGTCGAGGTTTGCAGCGTTGCCAGCGGGCGCCAGTCGATCCGCGATGGCTCGCAGTAACTCATAGCTGAATAGTGAACCCAGGGCCGCGACGGCGGCTACGAGGAACGCCAGCCTGGCCACGGTGTGAACGTCGTGGGCCATGGACCCCTCGTGTCGGACCTCGGAAAACCGTTCGCACCTCCGGAAGGCACTTTCTAAATGATGACCGTAGGGTGAGTGCAGGCCAACACGCTGCCAGGCCAGCGTTCCCAGCCAGGCGAGGATGATGCCGAGGATGATGACTATCCAGAGCGTCACGACGGCGGGTTGGAGCCACGCCACCCCGTACGCCAGGTGGACGTCATCGAGGTTGGGCCGTTCTCGAAACAGGCGGTACGCGGGGAGAGGACGCGCCCGCCCCCCCGGCGGTGCCCACTCCAGTCGCATGTTGAACGCGCCGCCGTGCTGCTCGTACTCCACGCGGAGCTCGTGCGCTCCGGCATCCAGCCGCACCGTCCGGATCAGCGTATGCATGTCGTCGTCCGGCGGTGTCCGCCGAATCACCAGTTCGCCATCCAGCCACACGTCGAGGTGGTCGTCGCCCGCGCCGTGCAGTTCGACGTCCCCCGCTTCGCGCGCGTACCAGTAGCCGGTCCAGCGCGCGCTGAAGAATCGCCTGGGCAGGTCGGGGTCGTCGTTCAGGAAGTCGAGGGCGATCGTGGTGCCGACGTCGTCGAGGAGCGGTGTGCCGTTGAAGCCGACATCGGGGAATACCTGCCGGTGGACGCCGGTCCGGTCCGCCGCGCCGGGGCTGAGGACAAACAGGAGCGCGGTGAGCCCGGCGGCTACGCCGATGGCGCCCCCAGCTAGGCCGCGAAGCCGACGAAGTCCTACGGGCACGGGTGGGAAAGCCTAACAGCCCGAGGTGGAAGTTTCCACATTCACATGACTGAGCGGATGCTCTCATCGCGCCGGGGAGAGGTCATCGACGACGAAGTCGGCATGAAGAGCGCCCAGGAACGCCGCATCCCACCGGTTTCGCACACAAGTCCGCCAGCGTCTCGTTGGAGTGGTACCCTTTGTCGCCGCGTCCGGAGCATGCGGATCGCGCCACTTGGCGCTCGATGTCTTCTTCTTGCGGGTCCGGTCAAAGCCTGTTGGGACCCGTCGTCGCGGGCCGTGCCCATCGCCATGGGGCCTCAGTGTAGTACAGAGGATCGGTACTGTCGATCCCGGCAAAACCGACTTGCGCCACAGGCTGCTAGTGTAGTGTCCCGTAAATAGATGATATATTAGTGGGCAACCTTTGGTGCCTGGAGGTATGCCCATGCCACGCGGTCGCCCCGTTGCTCCCATCATGCTCAGCGCGAGTGAGGAATCGGAACTGCAAAGCCTCGCCCGCTCCCGAACCTTGCCGCATAGTCTGGTGTTGAGAGCCCAGATGGTGCTGGCCTGCGCCGAGGGCGTGCCAGGCTCGACCGTAGCCCGGCGTCTGGGTGTCACCAATACAACCGTCGGCAAGTGGCGAAAGCGCTATCGCGAACAGGGTATCCCCGGACTCCACGATGAACTGCGTCCGGGACGCCCCCGCACGCATGAGGATGAACGTGTTGCCGAAGTCATCAACACGGCCCTGCGAACCGAACCGCCGGATGCTTCGCACTGGAGCGTTCGTTCGATGGCGGAACACACGGGTGTCTCCAAGAGCACCGTCCACCGGTGGTTCGATCTGTTCGGCGTCCAGCCGCATCGCCAGCGGCATTTCAAGATTTCCAACGACCCGTTCTTCGTCGAGAAGGTCCGCGACATTGTGGGTCTCTACCTCAATCCCCCAGACCACGCCGTGGTGCTCTCGGTCGATGAGAAGACCCAGATTCAAGCGCTTCAGCGAACCCAGCCCGTCTTGCCCATGGGCCTTGGTTACGTCGAAGGCGTCACCCATGATTACAAACGTCACGGCACCACCACGCTGTTTGCGGCGCTCGATGTCGCCACCGGGAAAGTCATCACACGCTGCAAACGGCGACACCGTCATCAGGAGTTTCTCGCTTTCCTGCGTCAGATCGACCGCAGTGTGCCGCGCAACCTCAACGTCCACCTCATCGTCGATAACTACGCCACCCACAAACATCCCAAAGTCCGCGCCTGGCTCGCTCGGCGCCCCCGCTACCACGTTCACTTCACCCCAACCTACGGATCCTGGCTGAACCAAGTCGAACGCTGGTTCGGCATCATCACCCAGAAGGCCATTCGCCGAGGTTCCTTCTCCAGCGTCAAGGCGCTCGTCCGCAACATCGAGCGTTTCGTCGAACACTACAACGCCAACACCACGCCTTTCGTTTGGACCGCCACCGCCGAGTCCATCCTCGCTAAGGTCGAACGCCTTTGCTCATATATTTCCGGGACGGCACACTAGCCGGGAAGGCTATAGTTGCGTAAATGCGGAGGGCGCTGGCCGCGGCGGGGGAGACGTGATCCGGTCGAGGGTCATGGTCGAACGCCGACGAGCCGCAGCGGAGCGGCGAGTCTCCACGGGGCCGGGCACCTAGCCCCCCCAGGGACCCCGGAAAACTGCTCTGAGGGCCGCTGCGAGGGATGAGGACCTGAAGGGCATGACTGGGGCCGGCGGCGGGTTCTTGTTGTCGGCGCGAAGAGCGATGACCAACGCGGGATACGTCGTCGTGACGGTGCAGGCCAGCACCGCGTGCGTCCTGTTTCGAGGCACCCGGTAGGATTCGGCCGGTATGGCTCCGCGGGCCCTCGCCAGGACGGCATTGGAGAAGCTTCGGGCTGCGTCTGGCGACAGGAAACGCGGCCGCTGGGTACTGTGGGGCATTGGTGCGTACGGGGCGGCTGCCCTGGCGTGCACGGCGGCGTGGTTGGTGATCGGACCGCAGGCGGCGGAGCGGACGGGGCTGCGGCGGGAACTCTTTCTGGTGAACCGCTTCGCCGGGGCGCCGCTCCGCACCGAGGTGAGCGACGGCATTTCGCTCGACTTCCTGGACGAGGACGAACGCTTTCCCCGGCGACATTTCAGCGCCCGGTGGCGCGGCTACTGGTACGTGCCGGACGGCGGTTCGATCGCGATCCACGGGGCCGGCGACGACTGGCTGAGTCTCCACATCGACGGCGAGCTGGTGCTGCGGCGCTATCCGCCGGACCAGATGCACTGGGCCACCGAGGTCGTCACGCTGGCTGCCGGCGCGCACGAGCTGCTCGTCGAGTACGAGCAGGAGGCGGGCGCCCACGCGCTGAACCTCGCATGGTCACCGCCATCCGACCGGATGCGACCGTTCGCCGGGCACCGGCTGTTTCAGCGGCCGCCGTCGATGGACGACGTGCGGCTGGCGGAACGGGCCGCGTGGTTGGGCTGGACGGTCACGCTGCTTTGGGTGGCGCCGCTCCTGACGGTGGTCGGCGTCGGGGTGCGGCGGGCGTGGCGGGCGCGCGAGCGCTACGGACCGGCGTCTTTGCGACTCGTAGTCAGGGGCGTCCGTGTTGCGACCGTATTGGCGGTCGCCGTGATTGCCGTTCGGGCCGCGATGGCGCGGCTGCCCGGTTGGAATCCCGAATCACTCTGGGCAGACGACCTGGTCTACGCCGCCATTATTCGGAGCCAGGACCTATGGAGCATGATCACTGCTCCAATACACGTTGCCCCGGGCCCATTCCTCATCTGGCGTGGACTCTACGCCCTGTTTCCGGATCCGGAATGGTCGCTTCAACTCCTCCCGTTCGCCTGTGGGCTCGCCTGCATTCCGGTGATGGCGCTGGTGGTTCAGTCGGTGACACGCGACTACGGACTTGCGATCCTTGCTGCCGCCCTCACGGCGCTCAACCCCCTGCTGGCGCACTACACGGTATTCGTCCACCAGTACCCGTTCGACTTCCTTGTGTCGGCGCTTTTCCTGCTTGCGGCGGCTCTGCTTGTCCGCAACCACAACGATGTCGACCCACGGCGGTTCGGATGGGTGGCCCTGGGAGGCGGCCTCGCCGCCTTCTTCTCGGTGACGTCTGTCTTCATAACCTTCCCCACCGTGAACCTCGGCGCGGCGCTCGCCGCACGCGGCTGGCGTCGCGATCGGACGCGGACGATCAAGGTCCTCCTGAACGCCGCGGCGTACAACGCTGCCGTGCTGGCCGCCTACCTGTTCCTGAGCGTCCGGTCGAACGCGACGGTGCGCAGCAACTTCGCGACCGGGTTCATGCCGCTGATGTCGGTGGATTCGGCCTGGGACTTTCTTGCCCGAAACGGACTCCGCATGCTGGAGCTGGGGTTGCCGAGCTGGGGTCAGGGCGAACTGACGAATCCGGTGACGTTTTCCTGGCCCCTGCCGTTCCTGGCGCTCGGCCTCGTCTGGCTGTTGGCGCGTCGCCCCACCCGGTTCCTGGGACTCGTCGTGCTGGGCTTCTACGCCGCATTCGTCACCGCGAGCGCATTGCAGATCTACCCGCTGGGCACCGGCCGCACGGACATCTTCGCGTTTCCGCTGTCGATTTGTCTGTTTGCGGTCGGCCTGCACCTTGCCACGCAGGCGCTGCCGGTGCGCAGGCTCATCCGGCTGGGGGTGGCGATCCTGGTCATGGCGGTGGCCGTGACGCGCCCATTGCACGTGGAGTACTTCAACGTTGACGACGTGCACCTGGTAGACCATCTCTCGGCGAACCTGCAGCCGGAAGATAGTCTCATCCTCTCACCGACCGGCGCCTTTCTCGTCGCCTTCTACGGCCACTGGCCGGTCACAATCAGCGAAACCGACCAGTATAGTTCCGGCACGATGGCGACAATTGGCCGAGACCGGACGCATTACCTGTTCCGGGGACCTTCGGAGGTGCCGTCTGTCGAACGGTTTATGGCAGAGTCGAGACCGGAACGCGTCTGGTACGTCGGTTTCCGCACAGGCGGGACCGAAGCGCAGGTCGTCGAGGCAATAGAGGCGCAGGGATGTTCGGCACACGCCGTCAGGGAAACGCAGCGCGGCAGGCTGTATCGTGCCGAGTGTCGATGACAGACTGGTTTCCATCGATCGATACGTGGCCGTAGGACTCCGTCTTCCCCGGCTCGATCGGCAGAGGCTTCGCCGCCTGGCTGGGGGCTCCATCGTCGCAGCCGCCGCCCTGTCCGCGCTCCTGTTCTTCCTCAGCCCAGGCGCGGCGGACCGGACAGGCGTCCGCCGGCAGGTATTCACCGATATCAGCTTCAACGGCGCACCGCTCCGCGACGACATCGGCGACGCAATCAACCTCGACTTTCTGAACGACGATCCCGACCTGCCGCGCCGGTTCTTCAGCGCGCGCTGGACCGGTTTCTGGTACGTGCCCGAAGCAGGGGACGTCGAACTGCACGGCGCGGGCGACGACCGCCTCGACGTCTGGCTGGACGGCGAACTGGTGATTCGGCGGACCCCGCCGGCGGACATGCATACGCTGGTCCGCACGCTGCGGTTGGACGCGGGAGTGCACGAGCTCCGCGTGGAGTACGAGCAGCACGGTGGCGCGTTCAACATGCGACTGGAGTGGTCGCCACAGGGGCGGCGTGCCCGTCCTCTCCCGGCATATCGCCTGTTTCCCGAACCGCCCGGCACCGATGACGTCCGGCTGGCGTACGGGGTGGCGTGGCTCCAACGTGCAGTCGTGACGCTCTGGATAGCCATCCTCGGCATCACCCTCGCCTGGCTGGTGATGCTGGCGTGGCAGCGTGTTGGCCCGCACTCACCCTACGGTCGTCAATGGGAAAGTGCCTTCCACGTGTCAGCAAGGGTGTTCCGCGTCGCTATCGCGGGACCGTTTGGCCTGCATGTTCTCCAGGGCGGTGGACGTCCATCGGCAGACAGCGACCCGGCCACCAGCGCTGGAGACGGCCACCTGCTCTCCGGCGCGCAGCGCTCTCGAACCCGCATGGCCATCGCCGCCTTGCTAGCCCGGATTTCTCACGGTTGTAGATACAAGAGACTGCCTGTGATGGCGTAAATTGTTATGGCCGCAATACTTTCACACCAGACACGGAGGCAGCCTCTTGTCCACACAGTGTACGCCAATCCAACTTGAATTTCCGCGTGTCGGCCGCCGCCGACTGGTGGCGCGTTTCGGTGGCGGGCCGTCCGCGATGGCCGGCCGATTGCTCCGGATCGGGCGCGATACGGGTGTGTGCTGGTTATCGCGTGGATAGCCGGATGGTCGGTCTTCCTCTTGGCGGTGACTCGGCTAATCGTGCTGACCAATATGTTCGACGATCGGATGCTGGCGCCGGGTGCGGCGGTGACCTCCATCGCCAGCGCACTTCTCGTCTGGCGCCTGTGTCCTGAACGCGTGCGGCTCTCCGTGGCGATTGTCGTCTTCGCCGCAACGATGGCGCTAGCGACGGCCGGCGACGCGATCGTGCAAGGCGACACCGGCACGGCCCAACGTATATACGCGTCCGCCGCCCGGGTTCTTGTCGGGCGAAACATGACGGCGCGGATCCTGCCGGCGGATGGCGATCGATCGGACTACGCCTACCGGATTGCGCGCTCCCCTCGCAGACTTTGGGTGAGCCGGAATGTCACGCCGCGCGATCTCGTCGTCGGCGCCGGCACGATGGATCTTCCCTACTTCTTCCGGCAACAGGTGCCGGCCACCGTGTCGTTCTCGGGCCAGCCGAAGTTCCCGGAGATCTCCGGCGCGCAGTTCAACGCCGTCTTTCTCGCCCGCTGTGGCCGCTACGACAACCTCTACCTGATCCTCAGTAAGCTCCGTCGGAGGTGGGGTCGATTCGCCCTCGACCTCTTGGCCGGAGCCCTTGCGGAACTGGGCACACCGGCCGCGAACTTCGCGAGGGTGGCCGACCTGCCCGACAGTGTCGTCTTCCGCTTCACAGCGTGTGAAGGGTAGGTCCGGGACGCCATCAGAGACGGAAGATGTGTGTTCCCTCAACGCCCTGAAGGACGTTGCGCGTGTCGACGACTACCGGCGAACGGCGCGCCACGGCAGCGTAGTCGATCCCATCGTGAGCAGTCGTGATGACCGCGCAGTCGATGCCAGTATCGAGCACCGTGGCCGCCGCGGTCGCCTCCAGCGAGACTGACCCCTCGCTGACGGACGGGACGAACGGGTCGCTGTACGAGACGCAGGCACCCCGCCGTTGCAGCAGGTCGGCGATGTCGATGGCAGGTGACTCGCGCGTGTCGCCCACGTTCGCCTTGTACGCCATTCCGAGAATGTGGATCCGCGCACCGCGGAGTGGAAGGGACCGCGTGTTGAGTGCCTCGGCGATACGCTCGACGACGTAACGTGGCATCGCGCCGTTCACTTGGCCCGCCAGCTCGATGAAGCGGGGCTCGAAGCCGTGCTGCCGCGCCTTCCAACTGAGATAGAACGGATCGACCGGGATGCAATGGCCGCCCAGGCCGGGCCCCGGGTAGAACGGCATGAAGCCGAATGGTTTCGTTCGCGCCGCGTCGATTACTTCCCACACGTCGACGTCGAGGTCGCGGCACATCAGGGCCAATTCGTTCACCATACCGATGTTGACGGCGCGGAACGTGTTCTCGAGCAGCTTCACCATCTCCGCCACGCGCGGCGACGACACCGGGACCACCGTCTCCACGATGTGCCTGTAGAGGGCCGTGGCCGCCTCGGTTGACCGGTCGTCGACCCCGCCCACCACCCTCGGGATGTTGCGCGTCGTCCACTCGCGGTTGCCGGGGTCGATGCGCTCCGGCGAGAAGGCGAGGCAGAAGTCCCTGCCCGCGCGCAGGCCGCCCGCTTCAAGGCGAGGACGGACCACCTCGTCTACCGTGCCGGGATAGGTCGTTGACTCCAGCACGACCAACTGCCCGGCGCGCAGGTGCGCCGCCACCTGATCTACAGCGGAGACGACGTGGGACAGGTCGGGATCCCGGGTCTTGCGAAGGGGCGTCGGTACACAAATGTTGATCGTGTCGACTCGGGCAAGCTCGGTGAAGTCGGTGGTCGCGGAGAGCGCCAACCCCTCGACCACGGACCGGAGGTCCTCCGACTTCACGTCCGCTATGTACGACTTGCCCCCCGCGATGGCCTCCGTCCGTTCCGCGTCGATATCAAAGCCGATGGTCGCCACGCCGGCCCGGGCAAACTCGACCGCGAGGGGCAGACCGACGTAGCCGAGACCGATCACGCCTGCTCTTGCCCGTTTCGTCCGAATCCGATCGAGCAGCGCGTCAGTCGTCATCACGTCCGCCGAGGCCAAGTCTGAGCGTGGCGATCTGATCCGACACGAGGCCGATCAGGAAGACCAGAACGCCCGTGACGGTTAGCAGGACGGACGTATTGGTAACGTTGAGCTGTGTCGCGATCGTCCATAGCGCATAGCCGACGCCGCCAGCTAGCAGCAGGAGGCTGATCGGAACGAAAATCCGGAGAGGACTGTAGATGGTGACGACACGGAGCAGGATCAACCAGAACTTGAAGCCGTCCTGCGCGAACCGAATACTCGATCGTCCGGTGCGCGTCCGCGCGTCGATCGGCTCGAACGCGACGCTGTAGCCAGCGCGAATGTACGCCAACGTGATCGTTGTCGCCGCCGAGAATCCATTTGGCAACATGTGAAGGAACTGTCGGAGTTGCGCCGTCCGTGCGGCGCGGAAACCCGACGTCAAGTCCTTCACCGGGTGCTGCGCCAAGCGTGTCGCCAGACGGTTGAGGAGCGCGTTGCCGAGCCTGCGTCCGATCGTGGCCTGAGTTGACGGCGACCGGGCACCTACGACCAGGTCATAGTTCCCCAGACAAGCCACCAGGCGGGGAGCGTCTTCCGGGCGGTGCTGACCGTCGCCGTCGAGGATGACCAGGTGCGTTCCGCTGGCGGCACGGACACCTTGCTTGATGGCGGCGCCGATGCCCTTGTTGTAGGGCTGACTGATCACGCGTGCGCCGGCTGCGCGGGCGCGGTCCGCCGTGGCGTCAGCGGAGCCGTCGTCGATCACGAGGATTTCATGCCAGGAGCCGGTTGCCCTGACACCTGCGACTACATCGGCAATGACATCCTGTTCGTTGAAAGCAGGAATGATGACCGTAGTGGTCGCTGGATCAGCCACGCTCGCTCCCGACTCCAGCCGTCGGCATGCGGCCAATTGTGACAGAACACCGAACGTGGGTACACCGGCGTCCGGGCCGGCATCCAAATACTGGTCGGATGTGGCAGTATGAAATGCATGACCCTCACCGGTTCGATGACGGCCGCGACGCCCGCCTCGCAGGACGCCCTGCATGCGCTCCTCCGCGACGTGCTGCCACGCCAGGGGGCCTGGAGCGACGAGGAGTACCTCTGGCTCACGGATCGTGCACGCCGTCCGATCGAGCTTGCCGACGGTCACATCGAGCTATTGCCGATGCCGACCTACGCGCACCAGGTCCTCCTGCTGTTCCTGTACCGGACGCTCTACGACCATGTTCAGGAGACCCCGCGTCGCGGCGTCGTCGTGACGTCGGGATTGCGGATGCGCGTGCGTGCTGGGAAGTTCCGGGAACCGGATCTCCTGTTGCTTTGCGACCGGTTCGATCCGCGTCGCCAGGACCGTTTCTGGCTCGGCGCCGACCTGGTGGCGGAAGTCGTCAGCCCCGATGATCCGCCGCGCGATCTTGTCGTCAAGCGTGCCGACTACGCCGAGGCGGCCATACCCGAGTACTGGATCGTCGATCCCCGCGTCGAGACGGTCACAGTCCTCAAGCTCGCCGGGCCCGATTACGTCGAGCACGGCGTGTTCGCCCGCGGCGACACGGCGACCTCGGCGCTGCTGGACGGCCTCGCGGTCGAAGTGACGGCCCTCTTCGACGAAGCCGCGGACTATGATCTGTTAACACTATTTGGCCTGATCGTGTTACCCTTCATCGATGGAACTCACCGAGGCACAGTACGCGCGCATTGCGTCCTGTCTTCCGCGGCAACGTGGCAATGTCAGCGTGTCCAACCAGCAGGTGCTCAATGCGATCCTGTATGTCGCCGAGCACGGGTGCAAGTGGCGAGGCTTGCCGCGTCGCTTCGGGAATTGGCACACGATCTATACCCGCATGAATCGCTGGTCCAAGAACGGAGTGCTCGACCGGGTGTTCGAACACCTGCAACGCGCCCAGTTGATCCGCATCACGCTGGAGGCGGTGTCGCTGGACAGCACCATCGTCAAGGTCCATCCCGACGGCACGGGGGCGTTAAAAAAAACGATCCCCAGGCCATCGGTAAATCCCGCGGCGGATGGACCACCAAGATTCATCTGGTTGCCGCGGATGCTCGTACGGCAATAACGTTCGCGCTTTCCCCCGGCCAAGCCCACGATGCGCCGGAAGGGCGCAAGCTCCTCACGCACTGGGGACCGCACGACGAGCCGCTGGCGCTGGTGATGGACCGCGCCTACCAGGGGGACGAGACCCGCCAACTGGCGTTGGACTTGGGGTTCACGCCGGTGGTGCTGCCGGTCGCGACCCGCGTGGCCCCCTGGGAGTACGACCGGGAGCTGTACAAGCGGCGCAACGAGATCGAGCGCCTGTTCCGCCGCTTGAAGAGCTATCGCCGGATCTTCTCGCGCTTTGACAAGCTGGATGCGCTCTTCCTTGGCTTCATCCACTTCGCACTCATTTTCGATGCACTGCGTTAGTGTTAACACTCCCTAATCGAATACTGTTGGCGTTCCATGTTCCTCACCGACGGTTTGCCTAGCCGCAGCTACGACTGCTACGTGATTGGTGCCGGCCCGGCCGGCATCACGCTCTCCCTGGAGTTCGCCAAGGCGAACCGGACGGTCCTGGTATTCGAGACCGGAACCGTGACCGAGCCGCGGGACGACATGCCGAACGCCGTCAATTACGGGCACTTCCCTGACGGCTGGTGGGATCAGCACTCCATCCGCGCGCTGGGCGGCACCTCAAGGGTGTGGTCGGGCTGGTGTGCCACGCTGATGGAGGTGGACTTCGCCAACCCGGCCGCCGGCGTTCGGTGGCCCATCACGAAGTCCGATCTGGCCCCGTCCTATCGTCGTGCCGTATCGGTTGTGGACCGCGAACCTTCCATCCTCGACGTTGAAACGCCGCTCACTCCTGGATTCGTCTACCGGCCGTTTTCCCTGCACGCTGCAACGCGCTTCGGACGCAAGTACCGGGAGGCCCTGAGCACCTCCTCGCTGGTTGATGTTGCGGTCGGAACGTCGGTGATAGGCCTCGACGCCAATGCGTCACGGAGTGCGGTTCGCGCCTTGACCTGCTTTCGTCACGCTTCAGGCGCCACGGAGCAACTGGACTTCGACCCGGCGCAGAACGTCGTGGTCGCGGGCGGCGGCATCAGCAACGCGCAGTTGTTCCTGCAGCCACGCGCGGACGGCGCGGTTCCGGTCGGCAACGAAAGCGGCCTGGCGGGCAAGTATCTGATGGAGCATCCGCACCTTTTCTCCGTGGGCGAGGTGGTGCTGGACGACGACCTCGCTCAGCAGTCGCGGCCGGCCGACTTCGGGGGCTTCCGCCACGCGCTGGTTCCCGACGATCAGCAGATGCGGCGGCACGGCCTGCTCGGGTGCAGCGTGGAGTGTCGCAACAGCACCACCGACCATCCGATGGCCGAGTATCTCGTCGGCGAATACGCGAAGCCGTTCCATCACTATGTCTGCAACGTGCGGTCGGAGATGGCGCCTGCGGCGAGCAACGAGGTTTTCCTGACCGGCGAGCGCGACGCCGCAGGCCTGTACCGACCCGCCGCGCGGTGCGTCATCGGCGCCGGGGACTTCCGCAACGTCGAGACGACGTTGCGCCTCCTGGGGAAATCGCTGATCGCGTCGGGGAAGGGCCGCGTGCGCATCAACAACGAACGCCTGTACCGGCAGCCGACCGGCGGCGGTGCTGCCACCATGTCCATCGCGTGGGGCGTGTCGGAGCTTGGCCTTCCGTTCCTCGATCCCGGCGACGACTCTCCAATCCAGGCGACCCTCGACGCTCACGCGGAGTACGACGGCTGGCTGGTCACGCCGGAGGACAAGGCGCGCATGGTCCTGATCGAGTTCACCGACGGCTGGCACGCCCGGGAAACGGGCGGCGGATCGTCCTGGCGGTGGACGCAACAGACGGCGACGCTGGCGTTCCCGAACCCGCGGACGGCCGCCGTGCTCCACTTGGACTACGACGCCCGCGCGGATCTGTTCGAGGACTTGCCCCGGATGCTTACCATCACCGTCGGTGGTCAGGGCGCGCGTTCCTTTGCGTCTAGCGCCTCCGGCCGACAGCAGACCAACGTATTGCTGCCCGCGACATTGCTGGGGGCACGGGACCGTGTCGAGGTTCGGATCGCCGTGGATCGGCCATTCGTTCCGGCGAACGTGAGCCCGGGCTCGGAGGACACCCGCGAGCTGGGCATTCGGGTCTATCGGGCGGCGGTTGAACGAGTACCCGAACCGTTCCGCGAATAAAGTCCAGAGATCCGTGTCCGTAGGACTTCGTCTTCCACAGTGACGTTGCAGCGCGGCACAGAGAAGATAACGGCATCAGGTGGATGAGCCTGAACCGGCTAGAGCGGTTGAGGAAGGCCGAAGCAAGATCGACTATTGGGAAGGGGGACTTCGATAGCGACGACTCAAACTAATACTGTGCGCGCTTCTCGGCGCGGCCGCGTTGGCGTGCGGAGAAAACCCGAGCGGGCCCAGCAGCGCGTGGCGTTGCGACGTGACGCTGCCGGCTACCTTCGGGGGTCTCAACTCGCCGAGCGGCACCGGAAGAGGCAGCGGGAGCGGTGCGGCAGAGGAAGCCGCCTTGCAGCAAGCCCTGAACACGGCGTGCGGGCAACTGAACCTTGATTCTGCAACCGCGGCGCTCTGCCGAGAGCGGTCAAGACTTCACGGTGGAGGGCGGGCAGGGCAACATCAGGTTGTTCAGTGCGGTCGAGCGTTCCGTGCGGTGCTCGAGAATGTCGTGATGGCGGAGACCTCAACCGCGCGGGTCACGCCCTCGTCGCCCGCATCACCGCGCGCTGGTAGGCGGCACCTGCACCGCCTCGGCTCTCCGCCCGTATGTCCCAAACGAGCGTTTACGATACATGCTGATCGGCTACGAGCGTGGTGAGGGTCGCGCCGGGTTGTCGATGAAGATGGCCGCGGCGGGCCGAAAGATACAGATCCGATGTCCATGGCAACAAGTACTCCGTCCATTACGAAGCCGATCGATCAGGAGGGGATGGTCACTCAGCGATATAAGCCCCAGGCGAAACCACCGGACGGCTTCAGCGTCGTCCCTCGGCACGCCCTCACCGTTGGCGTACATGAACCCGAGGTCGAACTGTGCGTCGGCGTCACCCTGTTCAGCCGCGTGCCGTGTCGCTTCGTAATCCTGGGCACTGGCTAGCGTTGTCCATGTTCCGCATCTCCCGCCTCGCCGCCGTCGTCGCCACGCTGGTGGCGGTGGTAACAACCGGCGTGACGTGGTGGTCAGATGACCCCCGGCGGGCGGCTGACGCCGGTCTCTACGAGGAGCAGGCGTACCGCCTCGCAACAACTGGTGACTTCGTGCGTCCGCAGGAGGATGAGGGCTGGAGGGTTCACGACGGCGAACGTTATAGCACCCATCCGGTTGGCTACGTGGTCTACTTGGCGGCAATCTACCTGTCCTATCCAGCGATTGGCGAACTCTCGGCTGAGTGCATCACCGACACTGGTTGTCGCCCCGGACAACCGGTGCGCGACCGGATGCGCTTCGCTGGATCCGCTATGCGCGGCATCGCCGCCGCAGCCGTCGTCCTGGTGACAGCCCTGTTCTCAGCCAATATGCTGCTCGCGCTTGCTGCCGGAGTGGTCTGCATGGTCCTAATGATGGCGCAGTGGGACACGCCGGCTGTGATGGCCGGCGGGCTGCTCTTGGCGCACGCCGCACTGGCGGCCAAGGCGTGGCAGCGGCCATCGATCCGGGTCGGCGTCCTCAGCGGTCTAGCGCTCGGGGCGCTGGTCCTGGTGCGGAGCATCTACCTGTACTCGCTGGTCATCGTGCCGCTTGTCTGGCTGGCTGGCATCTGGCTGATCCCGTCACAGCGGCGCCGGACAGCGCCCGCGTTCGTGGCGCTCACGCTGTCGGCCTGCGTGGTCGTGGCCCCTTGGATGACCCGCAATTGGGTACAGGGCGGGGCCTTCGCCGTGTCGGCCGGCGGTGGCCTGATATTGGCAATTCGAGCCGAGTACGGGCTTATGACGTGGCCTGAGGTGGGCAGCGCGTTCGCCTACTTCCTGCCGACCTATGTCCCGTTCAGGGCGTCTGCCATGAGGCGCCTTACGGCCGGACCCAACGGGTACGTGCGGTTCAACCGCGACGATGAGCGGAGCTACTACCGCCGCACCCTGTTACGCGCGGGACGGGTGGCCTCGCTGGCGGACGCCGTGGATCCGGAATGGCGCACGGCCAGCATCGCCCGACAGGATGCGGCGTTGAGTGCCGCAGCGATGGCTGTCTACCGCGAGCACTGGTTGAAGCAGATCGCGCTCACGGTCGTGTTCCTGCACCGGGGAACGGCCGGCGGAGGGTGGCTCCTGGCTGCGCCGCTGTGCCTGCTTCTGGTGTGCCGCCGCCGGGACTACAGGCTGGCCTTCCTGTTGGTTCCGATGCTCTGGACGGCCGCGATGTTATCGATCGGCACGCACTACACTGTGCGGTACTCGTTCCCGTTTATTCCTGTGGGAACGGTGCTCCTGGCGCTGGCTCTTCAGGACCTGTGGGCGTTCGTAGTCGCGTCGAGGGCACGCGCGACATCTAGACCAAGGTCATGACCACGCTCTTCGCGCCGACAACAAGGACCCGCCGCCGGTTCCGCCACGCTGAACGTCAAGAGAACTACGCGGACGGCCTGAACGGTGCGCCAACACCGTCCCATGACTAAACCGTACCCGCCGCGGCCGCGGCGGGTTGTCAAGTTGCAGCAAAAATGCCGGTCATGGGCTGGGTGGTGATTAAGCACTCAATCCGCGCGCTGGGCGGCACCTCAAGGGTGTGGTCGGGGCTGGTACGGCACGCAGTCCAGAGATCCGTGCCCGTAGGACTTCGTCGGCTTCGCGGCTTAGCTGGGGGCTCCATCTGCGTGGCCGCCGGGCTCACCGCGCTCCTGTTTGTCCTCAGCCCCGGCGCGGCGGACCGGACCGGCGTCCGCCGGCAGGTATTCCCCGATGTCGGCTTCAACGGCACACCGCTCCTCGACGACGTCGGCACCACGATCACCCTCGACTTCCTGAACGACGACCTCGACCTGCCCCGGCGCTTCTTCAGCGTTCGTTGGACCGGCTACTGGTACGCGCGCGAAGCGGGGGACGTCGAACTGCACGGCGTGGGCGACAACCGCCTCGACGTGTGGCTGGATGGCGAACTGGCGATTCGGCGGACACCGCCGGACGACGACATGCATACGCTGGTCCGGACGGTGCGGCTGGACGCCGGAGCGCATGAGCTCCGCGTGGAGTACGAGCAGTACGACGGCGCGTTCAACATGCGACTGGAGTGGGCACCGCCGGGGGGGCGGGCGCGTCCTCTCCCCGCGTACCGCCTGTTTCGGGAACGGCCCAACCTCGATGACGTCCGCCTGGCGTACGGGGTGGCGTGGCTCCAACGCGCCGTCGTGACGCTCTGGATAGTCATCATCCTCGGCATCACCCTCTCTTGGCTGGGAACGCTGGCTTGGCAGCGTGTTGGCCTGCGCTCACCCTACGGTCGTCATTTGGAAAGTGCCTGCCGGAGGTGCGAACGGTTTTTCGAGGTCCGACACGAGGGGTCCATGGCCCACGACGTTCGCGCCGTGGCCCGGCTGGCGTTCCTCGTGGCCGCCGTCGCGGCCCTGGGTTCACTGTTCAGCTATGAGTTTCTGCGAGCCATCGCGGATCGACTGGCGCCCGACGGCAACGCTGCAAACCTCGACCTGGCCCTCCATGCCGCGATCGTCGTCAACCTGCGCGCGATTGCGGTCTCGGCCGCTATCGCCGCCGGCTCGCTCCTGGTGGGCGGCCAGGCTGTCGCGAGCCGGCTGGCCACACCACGGTTCAGGCGCGCACCGACTCTTGTCTGGACGGTCGTCTTCGTCATCGTGCTGCTGGGCGTACGGTTGTGGTATCTCGACTTCGAGGGGTGGGATGAGAGCACCTTCATCATCATGGGATCTCACGTGCTGGAAGGTCATCTCCCCTACCTGGAGCTGTTTGACATCAAGCCGCCCGGCATTTTTTTCGCTCTGGCGGGCGTCATGTCCGTCTTCGGTGAAAACCTCCTGGCCGTCCGTTTCTTTGGGACCTTCTGTCTGCTCGTGTCCGCCATTGCAGGCTACGCCATCGCCATCCGTCAGACGACCCCGCTCATCGCCGGGGCGTCCATGACGGTCTTTTGCGCCCTGACATGCGCGGACGAATTCCAGCCGACGATGACGGAGCATCTGACGATCACACTGATGATGCCGGCATGCTGGCTCCTCGTGGCCCGCCGTGACCAGCTTTGGGTGGCCTTTCTTGTCGGGGTGCTGCTTTCCGCGGCGACACTCACGCGAATGAACATCGCCTTCGTCGTGCTGGCGGTGGGGGGCTTTTATGTCTGGCGCTTCGTGAGACCGCGTCCGGACGTCCCGCGGCTGGCGATCGCCGCATATGGCGTCGGCGGCGCCCTGCCACTGGCGCTCCTGCTGCTGGTCTACTGGCTCGCGGACGGTCTGGACGTTTTCGTCCTGTCCGTCTTTCGCGTGCCGTTTCACTACGCCTTTTTCCAAAACGGAATGGCGGTGGTCATTCTTAGGCAGGCCGCGTTCTGGATGACCTGCGTCCGGGAAGACCCGTACATCTTTCTGCCTGCCACGCTGTTCATCGGCACGGGGCTAGCGACCCATGCCATCAGCCGCGGAAAAGGTCTTCTTTTCGGAGACAACGGTCTACTCCTCCTAGTGCTTGGCGCCGTGTCGCTGTCCATACTGAAAGGCGGCGAAGGGTTCGGTCACTATCTGCTTCAAGCCCTTCCCTTGGTGCTCCTACTTGCGGCCGCCGGTTTCGAGAGGCTGACGACGCGACGGCTGGGCGCTTTACTGTTTCTCGGGCTCTACGTTCTGACCGTCGGAGCAAGCCTGGCTCGTTTCGGTGGCAGCAGCGTCGAGCGGGTCCGTCAAGGACTCGCCCCGTCCCAGCACTCACGTCTGCGCACGGCGGCGGAGCTCATCTTGGAGGATCGGTGTTGCGGCGAGTTGGTGTATGCACCTCGTGACCATCTCATCTACTGGTATCTGAAGCAGCGACCGCCATCGGCCGTGGTCCATCCGTCTAACGTCAATCGCCCCGCACTCATGGCGCCGTTGGTGGCGCACGGGTACGTCCCCGAGGACGAACAGCGGCGGATCCTGGAACGAAACATCGGGTACATCGTTATGGATCCTGATAGAAAAGGGGGTTATCTTACGCCCGAGCAGCGCCAGCGCCTCACCGGCACTCTGCAAGATCGCTTTCATCCATGGAAGAACAGCGGCGGACTCGTTATTTACAAGCGCAGGTGAATGAGATCGTCCTCGTGGGAGACGTCCGTTGACGGCAGGATCTCCTGAGGCACGGTGGCAGATCCTCTAACCCGGATTATTCAGGAAGGGTCCGATTTCGGTAGAAAAACAAAGGCCTCCGCGTGGTATAAATGGCTTGCTCACAGACATTTACCCACCACGGAGGCCCTTACGTGACGATCAATACGATACCACAGACTGTCCTCTTTCCGGATCTCTTCGACAAGCCCCTCGTCGCGACGTTCGACCGCCAGCACGCGAGTTCCGATGGCGGCGCCGTCCTGCTCAAGGCGGCGGAGCGCGTGTATGGGTTGGTGGCGGGTTTCGCCCGGTGTCTGGTGGACCGACGGGAGCCCGGGAAGATCCGGCACACGCTGGCGGAGTTGCTCGGACAGCGGATCTTCGGCATTGCCTGCGGTCATCCCGATGGCAACGACGCCAACCATCTCGCCGACGACCCGATCCACAAGCTGCTGCTCGGGCGGGACCCGGTGGCGGGGGAGGCGTTGGCCTCGCAGCCGACGATCTCTCGGTTCGAGAACGGCGTCGACCGGTCCGCCCTCTACGAGCTGGCGCGCGAGCTGGCGATGCGGGTCATCGAGCGGCATCAGCGCCGGCTGGACGGGCGGGCGCGGCGCATCACGATCGACCTGGATCCGACCGACGACGCGACGCACGGCGCCCAGCAGCTCACCTTCTTCAACGGGCACTACGATCGCTGGTGCTACCTGCCGTTGCTGGCGTTTCTGACCTTCGACCAGGAACGCGAACAGTATCTGTGCGCGGCGGTGCTGCGGCCCGGCAATGTGCCGGCCACCCGCGGGACCGTGGGCGTGTTGTGCCGGCTGCTGCCCCTGCTGCGGCAGGCCTTTCCCCAGGCGCGGTTTCTCGTCCGGCTCGACGGGGGCTTTGCGACACCGGAGATCTTCGACTTCCTGGATGCCGAGCCACGGCTCGACTACGTGGTGGCGATGGCCAGGAACGCCGTGTTGCAGCGCCACGCCGAGCCCGCCCTGCTCGTGGCGCAGGCCCAGAGCGCGGCCAGCGGCCAGACCGCGCACGTCTACGCCGACACCCGCTATCGAGCCCGCACGTGGGACCGCGACCGCCGCGTCGTGATCAAGGCCGAGGTCGTCCGGCTCGGCGACCGCGCCCCGCGCGACAACCCGCGCTTCGTCGTGACCAATCTGCGCCAGACGCCGCGCTTCCTCTATGAACGGATCTACTGCGCCCGCGGCGACATCGAGAACCGCATCAAGGAACTGCTCGATGGCCTGCAGATCGACCGCACGAGCTGCTGTCGCTTCTGGGCCAATCAACTGCGCGTGCTCCTCACCGCCGCCGCCTACGTGCTGATGCAAGAACTCCGGCTGCGCGCGGCGCGCACCGCCTGTGCCCGCGCCCAGGTGACGTGGCTGCGCGACCGGCTCCTCAAATTGGGGGCGCACGTCGTCGGCTCGGTCCGCCGCGTGGTCCTGCACCTGCCGACCGCCACACCGGACCTCCACGCCTGGCGGCACATCGCGCTGGCACTCGGCGCCCGCCCCGGATAGACCCCAGACAGCGCCTGTCAGCCGCGCATACACGCATCCCAACGGCGCACCGAGCCCGCCCGCGTGGCGAAGCCGTCCCTGGACGGCCCCGTACCCAGGCCGTCCGCACCGACAATCAGTGTCCATCCCGCCAGCGCCCGACGGCAGCGACGCCCGGCGCGCCCGGTGCGCCCGGTGCGCCCGGTGCGCGACAATTACACCGTCCGCGCGGCCGACTTGGAGCCTTCACGAATAATGCAGGCTAAGTGGCTTCTTACACTCCGCGACCGGGAGCTCGGAACCACGTAAGCTCGACGCCGCCGCCTGGGATTTCTTCCGGCTCCTGCTGGCCAAGTGGGTGGGTCGCTGTCGGTGAGGGTCCCCCGAACCGTGCCTGGGCCGGGCGGCGAAGGGTATCAAGGTGATCGACCGCCCCGTTCGCCTCTCGGTCGTCATACCGGCCTTCAACGAGGCGGGAAGAATACGCCAGACGCTCGAAGAACTCCTCGCGCATGTTTACACGTCTGTCCCTGACTTCGAGATCCGTGTCGTCGACGACGGGTCCGACGATGACACGCCAGACATCGTCGAGAGCGTCGCGCGAGCGCAGCCCAGAGTTGTTCTTCAGCGCGAACCGCACCGCGGAAAAGGATGGGCCGTGCGGGCGGGGCTGCTCGCAGCAACCGGTGAACTGCGATTCATGTGTGATGCCGATCTCTCAATGCCTCTCAGTGAACTGCCGCGCTTTCTGGCAATGGTTCCAGTGCAGTGCGACATCGCCATCGGCAGTCGTGAAGGTATCGGCTCCAATCGTGTCGGCGAGCCCGCCTACCGCCACGCGATGGGACGAGCGTTCAGCACACTCGTCAAGGCGATAGTCTTGCCTGGGATCAACGATACCCAGTGTGGCTTCAAGCTCTTTACGTCGAACGCTGTTGAGGCGGTGTTTCCGATGACGACGATCGCGGGGTGGGCATTCGATGTTGAGGTGCTGTCCATTGCGCGACTGCGAGGAATAACAGTGAAGGAGATCCCGATAGAGTGGCACTACCGGCAGGATTCAAAAGTGTCGGTTGTTCGCGATCCGATTCGAATGTTTCGAGATCTCTGGACGATCAGGCTCAATGGAATTCGTGGGGTGTACACCGACGAGTTGCCGGCCCAGCCTCGGTCGTGACTGGAAAGCACCGCGCGGGCCACCACCAGCGAGTTTCAGGCTGCGAGGGCGCGCACGTCTGGTAACGGCGATCGTACGTGGCGTGACGGTGAGCGTTGCCGTGCTGGCGGCGTTTCTGTTCACCGGACGGATGACCCCGGCGACACTCGCCGGCCTGTTGTGCCTGCTTCTCTTGCAGCAGAGGGATACGCCGACGTTGCTGGTCGGCCTACTGCTCCTGGCGCACGCCACGCTGGCGGCCAGAACGTGGAGCCAGCCGCGCCTCCTGACCGGACTGGCGAGCGGCGGTGCGTTGGGCGCACGCCGGAGCGCCGGCTAGAATCCTTACCGATAATTCCCAACAGGAATGATTCGCTCGCCAGGGATCGCCCCTTCGGCGACCGCGATCGGCCCGCCGAGCCCGACCGCGCGCCGCCTGGTCGCCGCCTCGGTCAGCACGAACACCCGCCGCGCCTACGCCGGCGCCCTCGGCCAGCTCGACGCTTGGCTCGCCGGCCAGAAGCTCGATGACGCGGCCTTGGCCGCCTACCTCGCCGCGCTCCACGACGCAGGGCGCCCCTCCAGCAGCACCGCTATGGCGGTTCGCCGCGGCGCGGTTCCGCGCCCGGCTCGCCGGCCAAGCGGACGGCCGTCCGCGAGCTGCTGGCGATCAACGTTGGGAACTAGCCCGGATTTCTCACAGCTCCCGGAGATCGGGCATGAGGCGGTGGGTCTGGGGTTCCGGGCGGCCAACTCAGGCGCCAGCGGTGGTCTGGACGCGGGCGACGACGTGCGCGCGGCGCCAAAATCGGTCGGGTAAGCACACCATGCCCGAAAGGTCCCCGTGCCCCCCTGCGGTCGTGAACGTATGCCGCCGCCTGGCCAATCGT
Organism: Vicinamibacterales bacterium; assembly: GCA_965246995.1. Taxonomy (GTDB): domain Bacteria; phylum Acidobacteriota; class Vicinamibacteria; order Vicinamibacterales; family UBA8438; genus VXRJ01. Next base: position 3,845,273 of record OZ252008.1, on the reverse strand, counting down.
CAGGCCGGGCCGGGCGGTGCGCGCAAACGTTGAGCGGCCGTGATGAACAGATCGGCGTCGGGCGCCAGCTCGGACAGCGCCACGCAGATGCGGCGCACGGTGACGCGGACGTGGGCGCCGATCTTGAGCAGCCGCAGCCGTAGCGTGTCGCATTGGGCGCGGGCGAGCCGGGTGCCCGCCAGCCCCCGGTCGCGGAGGTGCTGGAGCAGGACGTAGGCCAGCGTGGCCCAATACAGGCGCAGTTGGTTGGCGCGCAGCGTCGCACTGCTCGTCCGGTCCGCGAACAGCGCCAGTTGCTGTTCCTTGATGCGGTTCTCCATGTCCCCGCGGGCGCAATAGAAATCCTCATACAGCGCCTGCGCCGCCAGGGTGTCCGGCCGCAGCGATGTCACCACGAAGCGTGGATTGGCGCCCGCGGGCAGATGCTCGGCCTTGCCGACCACCCGGCGCTCCCGGCTCCAGCTCTCGCGCGTGCGATAGCGGAAGTCCGCAAACACCCGCGCGGCGGTCCCGGTTTCCTGGCACTGCGCCTGGGCCTGCGCCAGGTCGGGCCCGATGTGTTCCTTCAACCGAGCGTTCTTCGCCAAGCCGATGACGTAATCCACCGCATGCTCTTCGCACCAGTGCAGCAGCTCGTCTCGGCAGAACCCCGAGTCTCCCCGCACCAGGATGGAGACCGACGGCCACGCCTGCCGCACCTGCCCCACAATCCGCGCCAACTCGTCCACCACCCCGGCCGCCCCGTCGATGTTCGAGGGCCGCAACCGCGCGCAGAGCACCTGCGCCCCGCAGAAGATATACAGAGGCAGATAGCAGTAGTGCCGGTAATACCCGTGGAAGAACCGCCCTTCCTGCTGGCCGTGCAGCGGGTCGTCCGTCGCATCGACATCCAGCACGATGCGCGCCGGCGGCGTCGGGTGCGACTCGATGAACACGTCCACCAGCAGGGCGTCGAGCGCCGCCTCGTCATAGGTCACCTTCTTGTACCGGTCAGCCTCGGCGTCCTTCGACCCGACCAGTTCCAGCCGGTTCAGCGTGCTCTTCCCCGCCAGCGCGGCCCCGCGATCCGCCACCCGCACCCGGTTCTCGCCCGTCGGGTCCGCCTTGCCCACCGCGGCCGCCACCAGCGGGTCGCGCCGCAGGGTGTCATGGTCGTTCAGATCTTCGTAGCCCAACGCGACGGCCATCACACGCTGGGTCACCAAGTCCTCGACCGTGTGCTCGATCAAGCTCGGATCCCGGTAGTCCTGGAAGCACTCCGCCGCGCGCCGGCACACGCCGGTGCACTTCTCCACCGCCCGCAGCAGCAATGCCCCGGCGTTGGACGTGATCGTTCCGCCATCGAAGCTGGCGACCAGACGGCGACGACCGACCCGAGGAAACTCAAGCTGGGTTGGCGTACAATGTGTCGACAAGAGGCTGCCTCCGTGTGTGGCTTGAAGTTATTGTGATAACAACACTTTACGCCATCACGGGCAGCCTCTTGTTCACCTCCGGTGAGAAATCCGGGCTAGCAGCCTGTCGGACTTAGGCGCGGCAAACGCGCGTGGAAGCGACTTGGCACCTGTTTGAACGACGCCCTGTGTCTCTGTGCCGGGAGGGCCGCTTCGACCGAAACGGGGACTGTATCCTGGCCATCGGTCGCTGACGGCGCCTGGAGGTCTTTCTGACGCCTCTGGTGGGTCGCGAACACGCCGAGTTCCGCCCCGTATAGCCCCGTCATGCCAGCCTGAGGTTGTGCACGCGTCGGCAGTTATACGCCAGCGTTACCAAGGCCCATTCGCCCTCCACCTTCTCAAGACCCCGCAGCAGAAACTGCCGGAAGCCCATCGCCTGCTTCACGATCCCGAACACCGGCTCCACCGTCTGCTGGCGCAAACGGTAATGCGCCCGGTGCTCCGGCAGTGCCATCTTCTCCTGCATCGACTTGATCCAGTCCGCCTGCGGCTCCTTCGCCAGCTGCTCCGGCGGCTCCGGTCGGAAGTCGTGCCGGCGCCGTTGGCCTTCCGCCCCCGTCGCCACCAACACCTCCACACCGCGACCTGCCAGTTGCGACACCTCGCTGCCCGTCGCGTAGCCACTGTCCGCCAGTACCCGATCCGCCGCGCCCACCGCCGTCGGTATCGCGTCCACGTCCGCCACCAACTCGTTGCGGTCGCTCGCGCACACGCTCACCCGCGACCCCAACACCAACTGACTGCCGTCGGCATCCACCACCGCCTGCGCGTTGTATGCCTGGCGGTACTCATGGCGCCGGCTCCTGCGCATCAGCGCACTGTCCGCATCCGTCAGGTTGATCTGCGCCTTCGCCTCCGGCGCGTCCCTCGGCGGCGTGATGTGCCGACCCTTGCGCGATCCCGCACGCCGCTCCCGCGCCGCCACCGTGCGCTCGTACTCCGCCCGCTCCGCGTCCGCACGCGCCTGCGCACGCCGTTCCAACTCCGCGCACGCACGGTCCAGCTTCGCCCGTAGCGTCTCGCGCCGCGACAACTCCTCCGGCAGACCCTGTGGGTCCGGCACGTCGTCCGTGTCGGCGTGCTCCGCCTGATCCAACAACCCCTCGATCTCGCCTCGCAACTGCTCGCGCAACGCCCCCGCACGGTCGTAGCGGATGCTGTTGCGCTTGTTCGCGTTCGCGTCCACCTTCGTCCCGTCCACGCTCACCGTCCCAACACGCAGCAACTGCAGCTCCTTCGCCAGCAGCAGTACCTGCAGGAACGCCTCCGCTACCGCTTCGAAGTTGCTGCGCCGGAACGTGCAGATCGTGTCGTGGTCCGGATGACAGTTCGCCGCCACGTACCGAACGCCAATGTCCCGATACGTCGCCCGCTCGATCCGACGCGAGCCGAAGATCCCGTTCGCGTAGCAGTACACCAGCAACGCCAGCTGTACCGCACCCGGTTTCTTGGACACACGTTTGCGCTACGCGGCGTGACGTAGCTCGTACTCCTCGCGCGCTTCGAGTGGCGTTTGATACGCCAGCTTCTCGAGGCGCCAGCGCTGGTTGTAGCGTTCGACGAACTCGGCGACGGCGGCGCGTACGTCGGCGAGGTTCTCAAAGACCCGGCCGTAGATCGCCTGCTCCTTCAAGGTGCGATTCCAGCGCTCGACGACCCCGTTGGTTTCCGGTTCTGTGAGGAAGCCGAAACTGGGGTGGATGCCCCAGTAGCGGAGCTGGTTGAGGAAGTGGTCCGACAGATACTGGCTGCCGTGGTCCATCCGCAGCGCCAGCCCGCGGGCCACGTCCGCGGCGACCGAGCCGTAGAGTCGCCCGAGCCCCTGCGCGACCGGCTCGAGGGCCGCAAAACGACTCCCCACCTTGCACACATGCCCGCCCACGCACTCGGCGTTCCAGTGGTCCACCGCCGCGAAGGTCCAGACCCAGCCGTCCTGTGCGGTGAACACCCGCACGCCGTCGGTGCCCCACAGGACGCAGGGCGCCGAGGTGACAATGGTCCCGTCGTGCGCTTTCGGGTCACCCTGTCGCCCGCGGTGGGGCGAGAGCAGCCCCTGCGCGCGCATCACGCGCAACACCCGCGTCCGGGCAACGCGGACCCCGTCCAGGATCCGCAGCCGCGCGTGGACCTTGCGATGGCCCTCGCCCTGGAACGGTGAGCGGGCCAGGTCGCTGCGAATGGCCGCCAGCAGCTGCGCATCCGACAGCGCGGGCGTCGGCCCGCGGCGCGCCGGGCGTGCACCCCGCTCCAACCGCCGCGCACGAGCCCGCCGCGCGTAGAGCGCCGAGCGCGACCGGTCCCACATCCGACACACCCGCTCGAGCCCATAGCGCCGCCCCGTGGTCGCGGAGGTCGTTGCGCTCATCATCGCGACCTCCGCATCGGCAAAGGGAGGCGACGCTCCGCCGCGCGGGCACGCTCTCGCAGCAGCTCGTTCTCCATCGACAGCTCGCCAATGTGTCGTTTGGCGGCATCCAGCGCTGCCGCTACCGGTTCACCGGCTTGATCCTTCAGCCCGAGCTCAAGACCGGCCAGCGCCCGCCCCTTCCACGCCTCCAGCCGATAGAGCTCCACCCCGACGTCACGCGAGACCACGTCGAATGACTCGCCCCGCAGCAGCCGCAGCACCACGTCCCGCTTCCGGCTCGCGCTCCACCGTTGCCCGGGCGCCAAGGCCCCCGACCCAACCGCCGCGGCGTCGGCTCGGACTCCGTTCGCCCTCCGGGCTCCCTCCGTCCGAGCCGACCCAGATCCCTTCACCTGCCTCGACTGAACCATTTCCCCTACCTCCTTGGACATCGGATTCTCCCTTAATCCGTGTCCAAGAAAACCGGGGGCGCCTTACCCGGTAGTCCTGGAAGCACTCCGCCGCGCGCCGGCACACGCCGGTGCACTTCTCAACCGCCCGCAGCAGCAATGCCCCGGCGTTGGAAGTGATCGTTCCGCCATCAAAGCTGGCGACCAGACGGCGACGACCGACCCGAGGAAACTCAAGCTGGGTTGGCGTACAATGTGTCGACAAGAGGCTGCCTCCGTGTGTGGCTTGAAGTTATTGTGATAACAACACTTTACGCCATCACGGGCAGCCTCTTGTTCACCTCCGGTGAGAAATCCGGGCTAGCAAGGCGGCGATGGTGATCCTGGTTCTTGGTCTTTCCAAGCGGGTAGGCGCTGCCAGGATGAAGACCGCCGCGGCCAACGCACCCGCAGCCCAAAGGATGCCTACGGTGAGGTTCAGTAGGTCGACAATACCCACCAACGGCAGCAGGTTCGGTTCCGGTTGATCGGGAAACAGGTAGCCTGTTCGGAGCGGTAGCTGGTACGCATCCCCTGATCCTCCGGTGAACGCGAGATTGGCGGCGCCAGCGTACTGTTGATAGGCAATCTGCAACTCGTGGACGCCAGCGTCTAGTCGTACTGCCCGCTCCGCCGCGGAACTCCGAGCAAACCGTTGTTCCCCGTCGATCCAGATGTCGGCGTAATCGTCCGCTTCAACATGCAGTGTGAACGACCGACGGCTCGGAACGTACCAGTACCCGCGCCACCGGGCGCTGATGAACTCGCGTGGCAGCCGCGGGTCGTCGACCAGAAAGTCGAGCGCTGGCTCGCGGGCGACGTCGTTGATGACCGGAGTGCCCTGGAAGTCGTTCGCCAGTCACACCTGTCGACGAAGGCCGGTCTGTTCCGCCAGCCGCTGACTGAGAATGAGCCATCCCATGGTGCATACCAACGTCACCGCAAGGTACGCTGCTACCCACCAACGGCTCGCGCCTGAGGAGAACCGCACTCGGGGAATCGTATACGGTGCCGCTACGATGGCAGCACTTCGTCCACGAGATCGGCGACCGGGGGCGGCTGGACCACTTGGCGGCGGGTCGCGGTCACTGTTCCCGCTCCCACAGCTCTACTTCGTGAAGGGACCAGTAGAACAGGGCCGCTCCGGCCCCCGGGAACGATGGACTCGGATGGCCGTTACGGTAGGAGGTCAGGATCGGAGGCGATAGCCCTGTTGTCCGAGTGCGTGGAAGACGGATGGATGGCGAGCGAGGAACTCGGGGGAACGGCACTTCGTTACGAAAGGCGACTCCCGAGAGCATGGCGGACATGGAACCATCGTGGTTCGGTGGGCGCCGAGGTGTTTGCGAAGAAACTGAAGCCGGACCAGTCGCGATCGAAGGCGGGCCGGTCGGAGTCCAGGATCTCGACGAAGGTGTACGTCGGGAACATGTCGAGCACGATGTGGATGAGGTTGCGCGTGGTTTGAGGTTGCCGCAACTATGCGGAGCTCCGCATAATCGGGGCAACTTCACAACGTAAGAGAGACCGCTCCGAGCAAGTACCAGGAGCCTGCGCGGAACGAGTTGGGGTACCAACGGTGACAGATAGCCATCAGACCGGTTCCCGTCAATGTCTCATCCACATCTAGGAGCGAAGCAGAATCTCGTGCAGCACCTCGCAGACGCGATCCTGTTCGGCATCCGTCAGCGAGGGGTACATCGGCAGCGAGAAGATCTCGCACGCCGCCTGCTCGGTCTCGGGCAGGGAACCTTCCGGGTAGCCGGCGTGCGCGTAGGCCGGCATCGTGTGAATGGGCCAGCGATAGCTGACGTTCACAAGGATGTCTCGCGCGGCGAGCTCGCGGAGGATCGCATCGCGCGCCAGATGCCGGACGACGTAGAGGTAGTAGACGTGGCGGTTCCCGGGCGCGGTGACCGGCAGTTGCAGGCCGGAGTGTCCCAGCGCCGCATCGTAGTGGCGCGCTAGTGCGCGGCGGCGCTCGATATAGCCGTCGAGGCGCCGGAGCTTCCGACGGAGGATCTCCGCGTGCAGCTCGTCGAGCCGCGAGTTGTAGCCGTGCTCTTCCGCGAAGTAGCGCCCCTCGGTGCCGTACATCCGCAGCCGCCGCAGGCGGGCAGCGAGCGCCTCGTCCGACGTGATCACCATACCGCCGTCGCCGTAGCCGCCGAGGACCTTGGTGGGGTAGAAGGAGAACGCCGCGATATCTGACAGCGATCCCGCGCGTCGTCCTGCCTGCTCCGCCCCGGTGCTCTGCGCGCAGTCTTCCAGCACGGCGATCCCGTGGCGGCCGGCAGCCGCTCGCACGCGATCCATCGCCACGCATTGACCGAAGAGGTGCACCGGGAGAATGCAGCGGGTCCGTTCGGTGATGGCCGCGTCGAGTTGCGAGACATCCATCAGGTAGGTGTCCCGTTCGATATCGACAAACCGGGGCGTTCCCCCCGCGGTGACGATGGCGGACACGGTCGGGATGGCGGTATTCGAGGTCGTGATCACCTCGTCGCCCGGCTGCATGTCGAGCGCCCGCAGCGCCAGCACCAGCGCATCGGTGCCGCTGCCCACGCCGACCCCGTGGCCGGCGCCGCAGTACGCTGCCAGCTCGCGCTCGAAGTTCCGGACGCTCTCGCCCAGGATCAGGCGCCCCGAGCGCGCCACCTGATCCACGGCGGCCAGGATGTCTTCCCGTTCCGCCTCGTACTCCTTCCGGTAGTCCCACACCTGGATCGCCATCGCTCTAGACCCCGGCCGCGTAGCGCAGGCGCGCGAGAAGCGCCGCGTCGTCCAGCAGGGCGCGTTCGAACGGCCCGAAGTCGCGCCGCCCCATCGCGTCGATGAACCCTTCGAGAAAGAGCGCGAACGCGTCGCCCGGCGCCACTGGCACGGTGCGGTCGTCGTGCCCCTCGCGGACGCGCAGCGTGCACGCCAGATCCGGCGGCGTCGTGAACAGGCGATCCGCATCGATGGTCCGGGAGCGCATCACTACCGCCAGCCGGTTCTGATACGCCGTGACGAAGCCGAAGTGGCCGGCCAGCGATCCGCCGCCGGCGCGGGTCAGCAGCGCGCTGAACGACGTGTCGACGCCGCCGTCCCGCGAGGTGTCCCGCGAGAGGACGGTGCAGTGCACGCTGTCCGGCGGCGCGCCGAATAGCAGCCGGTTCGTTGCGGCGGCGTAGGGGCCAAGATCGTACAGGCTGCCGCCACCGCACTCGGCGCGGTAGCGGAAGTCGCCCGGCGGCAGCGGCGGAAACGAGAACGTGGCGGTGGCGCGGCTGACAGCCGACTCCGCCGGATCGACGAGCGCGCGCAGCGCCGCTGCCTGCGGGTGAAACAGGAATACTGTTGCCTCGGCCAAGCCGCGGTCCCGCTCCCGTGCGAGGCGCACCGCCGCCTCGGCGGTCTCCAGGTCCAGGAACGCGGGCTTGTCCACGATGACGTGGCAGCCTTGGCGGAGAGCACGCATCACCCATTCCGCGTGGTCCACGTTGGTCCCCGAGACGTAAACTAGGTCGGCCCCTAGGGACGCGAGGGCTTCTTCGTAGTCCGCGTACCAGCCGTCGACCGCGCCGTTCCCATCAACGCGGCCGGCCGCCCCGTCCCGGCCGTGGCTGCGCGACGCGACGGAGATGCGGTGGATCGCGGAGACCGTCCGTGCCGCGGGCAGGACGCGCCGCCGGACGATGCTGGAATAGCCGAGGAATAGCAGGTGCACGGCGCCGCTAGCCTTGGACGTCGAGACAGGCCAGCACGCTGCGCGCCTCGATGTTCAGATGGTTGCCGTAGCGAATCAGCGTGTTCAGTTGGCCGAGGGTGACCCACGTGTAGTTGGGTGGCGCCGGCCGGTCGTCGGCCGGATCCAGCTCGACGACGATGTTCTCGGTGGCGTACCGGTAGAAACGCCCCCCTTCCTCGCACTGCGTCGAGCGGTGCCGGATGACGCCCGCGGCCCCGGAGACGACTCCCTCCAGGAGGTAGGGCGCCTGATCTTCGTCGGTCGGGACGCCCGGCAGCCACTGCACGGTCGGTCCCAACTCAATCAGGTTCCAGACCCCGGGTTCCATGCGCGCCTGCACCAGGAAGTGCAGCAGGCCCCCGATGCGCTGTGTGACGAAGGCGGCGATGCCTGTCTCCACCGGCTGGAGCATCGGCTGCGTCCAGCCCGGCACCTCGCGGGCGTCCGATTCCACCTCGACCCCGAAGATCCGGAAGTACCGCCCGTCGTGCCGGCGCAACTCGTGCGCGTCGCGCTCCCACCCCGGTACGCTGCTCAACGCGCACGGCTGGCAGTTGATTTCGGCGCAGGCGCGGATCTCGGTGAGCCAACTGAGCACTGTCCCGATCGGTTGGCAGCCCTCGTCCCGGGCCAGCGTCGACGCGATCAGCGCCTCTCCGAAGCTGCCCGCGGACGGGTGGGGCGGGCTCCCGGCGGCCAGCACCTCGCCCTCGCCGGCCACGAGCGGGACGGCCGCGATCACCGTGCGCGTGTCCATGTTGACGGTGTGCGGTTCCTGTATCAGCCTCTTGATCTGCCCGAGCGTCAGCCAATGGAAGTCGTCGTGCAGCGGGACCTCGTCGCGGGTCTCCACGATGATGTTCCGGTTGCGCTTGCGCAGGAAGAAGAGCCCCTGCTCGGACTGAAGCTGATCCACCAGCACGCGGTTGACGCCGCGCTGCAGGAAGAAGTCGAGATACCGCGGGCGCTTACCGCCGTGCACGCGGGTGTAGTTGCTCCGCGTCGCCTGGACCGTCGGCGACAACTGGACCAGATCGATGTTGCCCGGCTCCATCTTGGCCTGGAGCAGAAAGTGCAGGACGCCATCAAAGCGCTTGGCCAGGATGCCCAGGACGCCGATCTCGGGTTGGTTGACGATCGGCTGCTCGAAGCGGAGCGGAGCGGGGAAGTCGCACCGGGCCCGGACCCCCTGCACCCGGAAGAAGTGGCCGGATTCGTGCGTCAGGTCACCCGAGTCAGGCTCGAAGCGCCATCCGCGCAGATCCGCGAACGGGATCCGTTCGACGTGGCACCGCTGCTCGCGGCGCCGCTCGTTCAGCCAGCGGCGGGCGGCGGAGACGTCGGAGAAACGGCCTTCCGCGGACAGGGCCGAGGCCAGGAATCCGGGCCGGTCCGCGCTGTCGATTGGCTGCGCCCCGCTCATGGCGTGGGTGACATCTCCTGCACCAGCCGGCGGTAGTCGTCCCACGAACGGACGACGTGGGTCGGATTGAAGACCGTATCGCACAGGGCCAACGCCACCGTGCCGGGGAGGAAGTCGCGCAGGTGCGCCCAGGTCATGACCGGCAGGTAGAGGCCGCGGTTCGGGTCGTCGAGCACATAGGTGGCCGTGCTCGCGCCGTCCGAGAGGTCCACCGTGAACGCCCCCGCCACGGCGATCAGGCACTGTTGCGTGTAGCGGTGGGCGTGTGCGCCGCGCTCGCCGCCCTGCGGCACGCGGTGCATATAGAAGATCCGCCGGACCGGAAACGGCAGTTCGTCACCTTCCAGCGCCGTCAGCGTTCCCCGCGCGTCGTCGTTATGGCGAATGTCGATCCAGCGGGTGTCTGCCAGGCTCATTGCGTCTCCGGTCCTCCGTGCCGGACGGCCTATGTTAGCGGCTCCAGGTGCGTCTCACCGCCAGAACCGGCCGACCGGCAACGCGGGTCAGATGTCGCCCCGGAGCATCAGGCCCCAGGACTCGCCCGTTGCGTCGTGCCAGACAGGGCTCGTCAGCAATTCGATGCAGAACGGGCTGTCTTCAGACCGCGCCTCGACCGGATAGGACAGCGTGTGCCAAGCGTCGTCCGCGAGTACGTGTTGGTCGACGACGTCGCCGTCGACCCGCACGGTCACCGTCTGGGTGGTGGCCATGCCCGGCATCCTGCGGACATTGAACGTAAGGCGCGAGTTCTCGGCCGCTGCGTGGAAGACCCCGTATCCGTCGGTCCGGTAGGTGCGGGCGCCAGTCTCGTCCGCTGTGTCATCCGGATCTGCGGACAATCCGACCTGATGCTCCCGGCGTTGCTCTGCCCGATCATCCGCGGGCCCGAATAGCGTCCGGTGATAGCTCCAGGCGTCTGGGTCCCTGACCCGTCCGTTGACCCAGAACACGTAGAGGGCATCGAAGAAGGGAGACGACTTCATATTGGCCGACACTCTGGCGTGGTGTGCGTACGTGCGCTGGCGGGGTACTGCGGGATCGATCCGAAAGACAGACGTGCCACGTCCCAGGGTGTCTGGGAGGTCCGCGAGGTCGAGCACAGTGGCGGGGATGTCGGTGATAGCAGTGGGCGCGTACGAGGTCCGCAGCGGACCTTGGGCCCCGAACGGTTTGACCAGGAGCAGAGGCGTCGCGAAGGGTTCGACCTTGGCAAGGGTCACCCTGGCCGGCGATGGCATTCCGCCCATTGGATGTTGATCCTCGGGCATGAACAGGTCCTCTCCGTGGTCGGAGGTTACGATGATGGCGCTTCGGTCATAGAGGTCGAGGGCTCGAAGTCGATCGAACAGCGCCTGGACGGCTGACAGGGCGCACCGTGCCTGGTTCGCGTAGTCTTCCGGGATGGGCGTCTTGTTGAGCCCGTAGTTGCAGTCCGCGTCCGTCACGACTGGCACGTGCGGCGTAATAACGTGCAGGAGCGTGTAGACGGGTGCGTCGTCGCCCACGGTGACGCGAGTGGCGAACTCACGCAGAAACATCGCGTCTCCAAAGGGTCGTTCCGCTCTTGCCTCCGGTCCCCGTCGCGACGCGATCCATTGTTGGACTAGCCACTCCTGATCGCGGTAGATGCCGGGCTTGAGCGCGTGCGGTGCATGCCGGAATAGAGACAGATCCAGCAATTGCGCCGCCACGACGTCGGCGTAGTCACGGTAGCTGCCGTACGGTGACGGAATGTCGTATCGGATCGTGGCGTTGGCCCCGGGCAACGACAGACTTGGATGGTCCGTCCCGTGAGCGGTCAGCGATCGAAGTCGATAGCCCTGCTGTCCGAGCGCGTGAAAGATGGATGGGTGGCGAGCGAGGAACTCGGCGAACGGCATCTCGTTACGAAAGGCGACGCCCGAGAGCATCGCGGGCATCGCGCCTTTCGTGTATCGGAAGGCACTGAGATGATCTGGGAAGAAGGTGAAGCCGGACCAGTCGCGATCGAAGGCGGGACGGTCGGCCTTCAGGATATCGAGGAACGTGTATGTCGGGAACGAGTCGAGCACTATGTGGATGATGTTGCGCGTGCTTGAGAGTTCGTAGATCTCTGGCGGCGGCAACCACGAAACGGTCTCGGCGGTTGGCGTCGAGGGTGCGCCGGCCGTTGCCACTCTGTCGACCGGGACCACGAGGACGGTTGCCTGCAGCGTTACCAGCGCCACGCACGCGACGGGCGCTACGCGCGCGACCCTGTCGGCGAATACCACGGCGAGAAGAAGCACGCCCACCCACAAGCCGGCTTCGAAGGGTGTTCGCCACGCGTGCGATGCCAGGTCGAGCCCGCCGCCGTCCAATAGCCCGTAGTCGGCGAGCAGCAGGTTCCCCTGCGCCCAGAGCAGCACGCCGACCGCGCAAAGCCCCGCCACGTAACGTGGGAACCATCGGGCCGGCATGACGATTCCGAGTGTCGCCAGGACGCCGACGACGGGTCCGATGAGCCAGACCCAGTTGGGCGCGAGTTCCCAGAATCCCACGAGGAACTCGGTCCGGTTGGTCTCGTGCACCGTCCACGGGCCGAAGAGAAGGAGCTGACTGGGGCCGAGCAAGGCGGGAAACAGGACGGTACGCAGGCGGCGCCAACGCTCGTCCGGACTCAGGCTCGTGACCATTCGATAGAACGCTCGCCAGACCGTCAGCCCTACCAGCACCGCAACGCCTGTCGCCCAGACCAGCAGGACGAGGACGGGCAATCGCATCGCGGCGAATCGCAGCCAGTAGCCGAGTGCGCCGGGATCCTCCGGGAATAGACGAGTAGGACTCAGGAGTGACGGGGCGCCGCCGCCCGGCGTCCATTGCACATTCAGGCTCCGCGCGCCGCCGTCTTGCCAGTGGTCTATTTCCAGCCGATGCGCTCCCGCCCCGAGCTCCACGGTCCGGGCCACGGTGTGCATGCCCAGCGCTGGATTGCGTTCCAGGATGGCTTCGCCGTCCACTCGAACGATGACGCCGTCGTCGGCTCCTGCATGAAAGTCAACGCGTTCGGCTCGCGGCGAGAACCACACACCCTGCCAGCGAACCCGGTAGTTCCGAGTCGGCCGGTTTCCCTCGTCGATGAACGCAAGATCGATGGCCGTGATGCGTTCGTCGATGATCGGTTCGGTCGCGGCGTCGACCGGATACCAATAACTGCGGGTGAGCCCGGCATCAGGCGCCAGACCGAGGGCCGCCAACCAGAGCAACGTCAGCGAGACCGCGCCGAGCCAATACCAGGAGCCGCTGCGGAGCGTGCTGGGGCGCCAACGGCGCCGGACAGCCGCGAGAGAGGTCGCCACCAAGCGTCTCAGGCTCATAGCGGTGCCAGTGTCGTTGCAGGCCAAATGAGTCTAGCAGGGCGCCGGGAGGAAGTTCCCACCACTACGTGTCGCCCCGGAGCATCAGGCCCCAGGACTCGCCCGTTGCGTCGTACCAGACAGGGTTGGTCAGTAATTCGATGCAAAATGGGCTGTCTTCGGACCGCGCCTCGACCGGATAGGACAGCGTGTGCCACGCGTCGTCCGCGAGTACGTGTTGGTCGACGATGGCGCCGTCGATCCGTACGGTGACCGTCTGGGTCGTGGCCATGGCCGGCATCCTGCGGACATCGAACGTAACCACCGAGTTCTCGGCCGCCGCGTAGAAGACCGCGTATCCGTCGGTCCGGTAGGTGCGAGTTCCAGGCTCAGCTGCTGCGTCATCCGGATCTTCGGACAATCCGATCTGGCGCCTCCGGCGTTGCGCTGCCCGATCATCTGTCGGTCCGAATACCGTCCGGTGATAGCTCCAGGCGTCTGGGTCCCTGACCTGTCCGCTGACCGAGAACACATGGAGGACACCGTAGAAGGGAGACGGTCGTGGGTTCGGATTGTATGCGTACGTGCGCTGCCGGGAGGCTGTGGGATCCATCCGGAGCACCGACGTGCCACGTCTCAGGCTGTCGGGGAGGTCCGCGAGGTCGAGCAGCGTGGCGGGCACGTCGGTGATCGAGGTAGGAGCGTACGAGACTTGGAGCGAACCTTCGGCGCCGAACGGCTTGACGAGGAGCAGAGGCGTGGCCCAAGACTCGATCCAGGGGAGAGTCACACCGGCGGGCGATCGTATTCCGCGCAAGGGATGCTCTTCTTCGGATTCGATGAAGATCCGCTCGAATCCATGGTCGGAGGTGACGATGATGGCGCTTCGATCGTAGAGGTCGAGGTCCCGCAGTCGCTGAAGCAGCGTCCGAACCGCTGACAAGGCGCACCGCGCTTGGTTCACGAGGTCTTCCGGGCCGGGCGTCCGCTTGGGCGCGTACGCACAGTCCGCGTCCGTCACTACTGGGAAATGCGGTGTAATCACGTGCAGCAGCGTGTAGACGGGTGCGTCGTCGCCCTGGGTGACCCGGCTGGCGAACTCGCGCAGGAACGCGGCGTCTCCAAAGGGTCGTTCCGCTGTCGCCTCCGGTCCCCGTCGCGACGCGATCCGCTGTTGGAATAGCCATTGCTGATCGCGGTAGATGCCGGGCTTGAGGGCGTGCGGCGTGTGCCGGAACAGCGATAGGTCCAGTAATTGGGCCGCCGCGACATCGACGTAGTCACGGTAGCTGCTGTAGGGCGTCGGGATGTCGTATCGGATTGTGGCGTCGGCCCCGGGGAACGTCGGACTCGGATGGTCGTTACCGTGGGAGGTCAGCGATCGGAGTCGATAGCCTTGCTGGCCGAGTGCGTGGAAGACGGATGGATGGCGAGCGAGGAATTCCGGGAACGGCAGTTCGTTGCGATAGGCGACCCCCGAGAGCATCGCGGGCATGGAGCCCAACGTGGTTCGGTGGGTGCCGAGGTGATTGGCGAAGAAGGTGAACCCGGGCCAGTCGCGATCGAAGGCGGGCCGGTCGGCGTCCAGGATGTCGACGAACGTGCGTGACGGGAACGCGTCGAGCACGATGTGGATGAGGTTGCGCGTGCCTGAGAGTTCGTAGATCTCTGGCGGCGGCAACGTCCAGGCGGTTTCGCCGGTCGCCGTCGACGGTACGTCGGCCGTTGACATTCTGCCGACCGGGACCAGAAGGACGGTTGCCTGCAGTGTCACCAGCGCCACGCACGCGACGGGCGCTACGCGAGTGACCCTCTCGGCGAACACCACGGCGACAAGGAGCACACAGACCCACAAGCCGGCTTCGAACGGCGTTCGCCAGGCGTGTGATGCCAGGTCGAGCCCGCCGCCGTCCAGTAGCCCGTAGTCGGCGAGCAGCAGGTTCCCCTGCGCCCAGAGCAGCACTCCGACCGCGCAAAGCCCCGCTACGTAACGTGGGAACCATCTGGTCGGCATGACGATGCTGAGTCCCGCCAGGACGCCGACGATGGGCCCAAGGAGCCAGACCCAGCCGGGCGCGAGTTCCCAGAATCCCACCAGGAACTCGGTCCGGTTGGTGTCGTGCACGGTCCACGGGCCGAAGAGAAGGAGCTGGCTGGGGCCGAGCGCCGCAGGGAACAGTACGGCGCGCAGGCGGCGCCAACGCTCGCCCGGACTCAGGCTTGTGACCCTTCGATAGAGCGCTCGCCAGACCGTCAGCCCTACCAGCACCGCGACGCCTGTCGCCCAGACCAGCAGGACGAGGACGGGCAATCGCACGGCGGCGACTTGCAGCCAGTAGCCGAGTGCGCCCGGACCATCAGGGAATAGACGAGTGGGGCTCAGGAGCGCCGGGGTGCCGCCGGCGGGCGCCCATTGCAGATTCAAGCTCCGCGCGCCGCCGTCTTGCCAGTGGTCGATTTCCAGCCGATGCGCTCCCGCCCCAAGCTCCACGGTTCGGGCCACCGTGTGCATGCCCACCGCTGGATTGCGTTCCAGGACGGTGTCGCCGTCCACTCGAACGATGACGCCGTCGTCGGCTCCTGCATAGAAGTCAACACGTTCGGCTCGCGGCGAGAACCACACACCCTCCCAGCGAACCCGGTAGTTTCGGGTCGGCCGGTTTCGCTCGTCGATGAACGCAAGATCGACGGCCGTGATGCGTTCGTCGATGATCGGCTCGGTCGCGGCGTTGGCCGGATACCAATAGCTGCGGGTGAGCCCGGCGTCAGGCGCCAGACCGAGGGCCGCCAACCAGAGCACCGTGAGTGAAACCGCTCCAAGCAAATACCAGAAGCCGACGCGGAACGCGTGGGGGCGCCACCGGCGCCAGACAGCCATGAGAGAGGTCGCCACCAAGTGTCTCATGCTCGTAGTGCTGCCAGTGTCGTTGCAGGCCGAATGAGTCTAGTGGTCTGTCCCAAGAATGGCTTTACATTTCTTGACTTTGTCGAGAATCGTGTCGACGGTGGTGCTCCAGACAAACGGCCTCGGGTCCGCGTTGTAATGGGACAGGTAGTCGTCGATGGCGGTCACCAACTCCTCGACGCTACGAAAGACGCCGCGGCGAAGACGTTGCTGCGTCAGCTTGCTGAACCAGCTCTCGACGAGGTTGAGCCAGGAGGCGCCCGTCGGCGTCTGGTGCAGCGTGGCGTGCACGATGGCGCGCACCTGCTCGGCACTGATCTCCGGCTTGTGGCCGCGGCCGGTCCGCACCACCCCGACCGAATCCAACCCGTCGGCGACGAACCGGTCGCGCCACTTCAAGACGGTCGGTCGGCTGATGCCGAGAGCGGTCGCGATATGACTGTTCGCCACGCCGTCACCGGCCACTGGCACGCGCGGCAGTTCCTATCGCTTCGTGATCGTGCAGAGGCCACCGCCAGTTCCGTCGTCCACGCGCCCAAGAGGCGATAAGGAACACGAGGAGCATGACGGCGACCGACCTCAGCGGCGTTTCGGGATCCGCATAACGCGGAATGAAATGCGTAGCCATCGCGTAGACGCCGTGGCAATACAATGCCGGCAGAGCGATGAGGACTACGTCGGACCGCTTCCGCGCCAGCCAGAACCACGCTGGTACAACGAGGAGGCTCAGAAACCCTGCCAGATGGTGAATGGTGGAGAACAGGGCGTTGAACGGAACGCCCCAGCGCGGCCACGGCAGCAGTTCCCACTGCTCGGCAAGCCGCTGGGCATTCGCTTGGGCGGAGTACCCGAGGTCGCGGTCGGGCGGTGAAGGACCGCTCACGCTACGTGCGAGAAACACGCCCCGCCACGCCAGAAGTAGCGATATCCTCAGATGTCGCAAGGGCTCCGTCAGGAGCCCAGACAGAATGTCCTCCGCTGATCGGTCCGGGTCCCCACTCCTTGAGCGTCTGAAACTATTCGGATCAAACGGTGCGACACGTTCGATCGACGTCGCCGCAGCGCCGTCGTCGCCGGAGCGGTGCTTGGTGACGGGGAGGTAGTACCAGAAGGCGGCTGCAAACTCATCGTCTCGCATGTTGTGGTACGCCTCGCGCGTGAGCAGCACGCCGGTTTGCCGGCCTTCGACCACCGTGAAGCTCCCGATCGCCGAATGGTTGCGAGCCATCCAGGCAACGACTGGAATGAAGTGACTGCCCAGGAATACCGTGACGAGTAGCGCTGTCGACCCGTCAAGCCTGCGGTCGATAGCGTCGAGCGCCACGAACGCCAGGGCGATGAAGATCCAGAGGTAGACGAAGACAACCTTGGTCAGTACAAGCGCCGCGAGCGTGAGGCCGAGCCACACACCGTCCGCGAGTCGGCGCCGGTGGAACATCCGGAATGCAAAGAACGCAGTGAGGATGAGCAGGGTGGCGGCGTGCGGTTCGGTATAGAACCGGTCAACACCGACCAGGAGCTGTCCGTTCTGTGCCGTCAGCAGAAACGCACCGCACGCGAGCCAGGTGGCGCCGCCTAGTTGCCGCACCAGCACGAACGCCACTACTGCGCCTACCAACAGGAAGGCCAGATTGACGATCTTCAAGGGCGCGTAGCTTGACGGACAGGGAGGAGGGTTCTCACCCAGACAGTCCCGCCGTACCGATTCGAATCCAATCCCTTGGCGCGTGCGGTCCATCACGCCCCAGATTGCCGGTACGAACGGCTCGCGGAATGCGTCACGGCCGTCGAGACCGTACTCGCCGGTATCGACCAGCCGGAGTCCGAGCGTCAGATTCTGGTAACCATCGTCGCCGGCGGCTTGCACCGACAGGTTGCCCACACCGTAGACGAACATTCCCGCGCACAGACCGGCCAGCAGGGCGATGTCGCGGCGCTGCAGCGGGAAAGTGGCCGGACTGGCTTCGTGAGATTCGGTTCGCGCTGGCTGAAGACGTATCCACACTAGCAGCGCGATCAGAGGAATGAGCGCGAGCCAGACGAGCAGAATGACCTTTCGGAGCCAGACGACCGACGAAGACAGAAAGAGATCGCCGGCGTCCGGGCGTTCGGGGAACAGTCGACGGGAATCGAAGGCACTGGCGGGTTCGCCGTGCGGCGCCCACCGCACTCTCATGGTGCCAGTGCCGCCATACTGTTCGTATTCGATACGCAGTGCGTGGACGCCTGGACCCAACGCGACGCTTTGCACATCCGTGTTGATGTCGGACGGCACTTGGTGTCGGACCACCAACCGGTCATCGATCCAGACGTCGATTCGATCGTCTGCGGAGCCGTAGACATCAATCTGTTGGGGCTGGGGAAGGTACCAATAGCCACTCCAGTTAACCCGGAAGAAACGCCGCGGTAGTTCCGCAGTCCGCTCGAGGAAGTCAAGTTCCGGCGCAGGCGCAATGTCGTCGACAAGCAGAGCGCCCTCGTCAAACGTCCGCTCCGATAGCTGCCAAACCTGCCGGCGAAGACCGGTGCGTTCCGACAGGGTGGCCTGCAGAATCGAGTGGACGACCGTCAGAGCGACGGCAAGCGTCACGGAACCGACCAGAAGCCAAACGATAGTGGGCCTGCCTGGTCGGTGATTCATGAGTGGAGCGTACCGGGTTGCCAGAGACCGAATTACGTGACTCCTGCCCGCATGGCTGGAGTCGCCTGACTGCGAGAGTACTGCTCTTCGGGCTCGACCGGGGGAACATAGTCGATCGGGGCGAGGAGCCGCTCGTGGTTGAACTAGTGTCCCGTGCGGGAAGTTTCTTTGCCAATTCTCTCGCGCCGTGGGGTCCCTTGCGCGCCGACACGACGACAGCCGTTTCGAGGGCGTTGACCGAACTCATCAGCCGAACCCCCGCTTCGGCCAGAGCGGCGGCGAAAGCGTCCCGCTCAGGTTCGTTGAAGAGGATCGCAAGGATCGCAGAGGAATCGACGACCATCAGCGGAAGGCGCCCTTCGCGTCGTACCCGAGAATCTCGTCCGCGCTTCTCGTGTCGAGGTCGGGCACTGCGACGCAGCGTTCCGAGATCTCCAGAATGGCGTCTCGCATCGAGGGGGCGACTCTTCGACCGCGCGCGCGCCGGAGTGCATCCTCAAGTGCGACGGTGATTGCCCGAGTCACCGTGGAAGAGTGCAAGTCACGGCCCGTGAGGTCCGTTCCACGCTCACGCCCATGGCGGGCGGCTGCGGAGTACACTTCAACGATGCCGGGAACACCAACTCCGATTCGAACGCCGACTTCCAGGGCGACGTGATCTGGCTGGACCCGCGTGCGCCGCACCAGTTGGGGGTCCAGCCCGGCTCGATCGCGCATCTGTTCAAGGTCAGCTCGTCGTACACCTGGGGCCAGGGCTTCCAGATCGGTGGGAACTGGCGCTGGAACTCCGGCACGGTCGCCAGCCGGACGTTCCGCGACTTCGCCCGCTACCGGCTGGAGCTGTTCGCCGACATCTTCAACCTGTTCGACAACCAGGACGCCACCCGCAACCAGGATCTGCTGGCGGGGGCCGGCGGCACCGACTTCGGCGACGGCATCCGCTTCACAGCCCCGCGGCGGGTGTTCCTCGGCCTCCGGCTCAATTTCTAGGCGCGCGATGGAGCCGGAGAAGGCCCGCCGGGGCGCTCCCGGTTCTCGCGGGCGGGCTGCACGTACCGCCACGCTCTCAGCGCTGCTAGTACTCGTCTTACTCGTGGTGGTCGTGGCCGCCCTGGCGGCGTCCAGCCGCGTGCCGGTCGACGGTGACGAGCCGCACTACCTCATCATCGCCGCCAGCGTGCTGCGCGACTTCGATTTCGATGTCCGCAACAACTACCGGTACGACGGAATCGCCGGGGAGATCTACCCGGCTCCACTGCAGCCCCACGCCTTGATACCCACCGGGGGACCGCAGCACATGCCGGGACTCGGCATCCTGCTGGCGGTTCCTTTCGGATTGGGCGGCATCACCGGGGCGCGAGTCGCGCTCGCCCTGTTGTTGACGCCGATCCTCGGCGTGGCGGTCTACCGCTGGTCCCGTACCGCCCTCGACCCCGCCAACGCGACGCTTGCCACCCTCGGCGTGTTGGCATGCAGCCCGGTCGTCTTTGGCGCGTCGCAGCTCTACCCGGATCTCCTCGGTGGGGTGGCAATCTTCGCACTGGCGAGCTGGTGGTGGCGAACCGGCCCGCACACGCGCGCGGCTTCCTGGTGCGTCTACTGGCTCGTCGCGGGATTCCTGTGTTGGCTGCACGTCAAGTACTTCGCGCCCACGGCGGTGCTCGCGGCGATGGGAGCTGGCCGGTTGTGGCGCGACCGGGTCCGCTTTCCCCCCGTGACTCACGCCGCGTTCGCCGCGCTCTTCCTGGCGGGCCCCGCCCTGTTCGCCACCTTCTCCAGGACGTACTTCGGAGATTTCCTGGGTGGCCGCAGCGGTGCGGAGCTGAACCTTGATGTCGCTCGCGCCATCGAGCTGGTGCTGGGTCTGCATCTCGATCAGGTGCACGGGATGTTCGTCTTGCAGCCGCTCCTGTTGTCCGGTCTCGTGGCGCTGGGCTGGATGGTCCGCCGCCGGCATCCGCTGGTGCTACCGTGGCTGCTGCTGTACGCGTCGATCGTCGTCCCCAACGCGCTGCAGCAGATCCCCTACGGCGGCCACGTGGCCGCCGCCGGGCGCTTTGGCTGGTCGGCGATGTGGCTCTGGCTCATTCCCGTCGGGATCGCCGTTCACGAGTTGCGGGCGTGGCGCTCGCCGTACGGTGTCCGGCTGATCCTGCTCGCCGGGATCGCGTACCAGGCGGCGCTCGCGATTTCCTGGATTCCCGCCCCGCAGCGGCTTTTTAACGGGCTGTTCGCTCCTGATCTGTGGCAGCCCTCCCTCTTTCCTGTCCCGATAGTGTTGTCGTTGCCGAAGCTCGGTCCGCATGGCGACATCGGGTATGCCCCAAACGTCGTCTGGGCCTGCGCGGCTCTGGCATTGATCGCGGCGGGCTGGCTGCACCCGTGGAGGTGGAGATGGCTGCCCGCGCTGGGCACCGCCGTCGCCGCGCTCTTCCTGCTGCCCGTCGACGATCCCCTCGGGCGCGCAACGACACCGCCGCTACGGCGTTACGAGGCGGAGCACATGCCGGGAAGCTGCACGGCCTATCGGCAACGGGCCGCGAGTAACGGCCTTACATGCCGGCAGACCCGGGATCACTTCTTCGCCGTGAGCGGACCGTTCGTTTCCCTCGACCCGGGAGCGTACGAGATTGTGGCGGCCGTGCGGTCGGGAGGAGGACCGGCGCGCGGGGTCCTGGAGGTCGTGTCGTCTCGGGGCCGCAACCAGGTCGCTCGACGCGATTTCCGGATACCCACGTCGACCGCATCGGTCCTGACACTCTCGTTCGATGCCGACCGGAGCCTCCAGGACGTGGAGTTCCGTGTGCGCGGCGGACAGGGCTTCGAGATCGACTACGTCGACCTGCGCCGCCGGGACGGACCCACGGCGAGCGGGCCGATGTAAGACCGTGCGAGATGACCCGCGAGGTACGCTACGATCTAACGGAAGAGGGGAGGCCGAAAACCGTCGGCATTGCGCCGCGGTCTTTTTTTGGTCTGCGCTTGATACGTTTTTCACAAGGTAGCGGCCGATCAGCGACGCCACGCCGTCGGTGGCAGGCACCCACGCGATGAAATGGCTGCGGCGCCTGCTCGACTCGCAGGCGCATCACTTCGAAACGGGGGGGCGGCTCGAGAAGCTGTACCCGCTCTGGGAGGCGCAGGACACCTTCCTCTACACCCCCGGACAGGTGACCGCCGGTGCGTCCCATGTCCGCGACGGGCTCGACCTGAAGCGGCTGATGATGACGGTGGTCTTCGCGCTCGCCGGCTGCGTCTACATGGCGTTCCACAACACCGGCTACCAGGCGAACCTGGCCATCGCGCGCGGCGCGGCGCCGCTCGACACCTGGCAGACCGGGGCGATGGAAGCGCTGGGCCTCGGCTTCGCCCCCGACAACCTCGTGAGCTGCCTCGCGCATGGCGGCCTCTACTACCTGCCGATCCTGATCGTCACCTTCGCGGTGGGTGGCCTGTGGGAGGCGCTGTTCGCGATGGTCCGGAAGCACGAGCTGAACGAGGGCTTCCTCGTGACCGGGATGCTGTTCCCGCTGGTGCTGCCGCCGACGGTGCCGTTGTGGCAGGTGGCGCTCGGCATCTCGTTCGGCATCGTCGTCGGCAAGGAGATCTTCGGCGGCACCGGGATGAACGTCCTGAACCCGGCCCTCGTCGCGCGCGCGTTCGTCTTCTTTGCCTACCCGGCCGAGATGTCGGGCGACGCGGTCTGGATTGCGGCCGACACGGCGACCGACGCGGTGAGCGGCGCCACGATTCTGGCGGACGCGACACTGGGCGGCACGGCGGCGATCGCCGGGGCGGGGTTCGACCCCTGGAACGCGTTCGTCGGCTTCGTTCCCGGCTCGATGGGCGAGACCTCCGTGCTCGCCTGCCTCGCCGGCGCCGCGCTGCTGATCGGCACCGGCGTCGGGTCGTGGCGGATCATGGTGAGCGTGCTGGCGGGCACCCTCGCGACGACGATGGCCCTCAACGCGATCGGCTCGGCCACCAACCCGTTCTTCGATGTCGGCCCGGCGTGGCACCTGCTGGCCGGCGGCTGGGCGTTCGGGACGGTCTACATGGCGACCGATCCGGTCTCCGCGCCGTCCGCGATCCGCGGCCACTGGGTCTATGGCTTCCTGATCGGCTTCCTCTGCGTCCTGATTCGCGTCGTGAACCCGGCGTATCCTGAAGGGATGATGCTGGCGATCCTCTTCATGAACCTGTTCGCGCCGCTGATCGACTATTTCGCGATCCGCGCGAACGTTCGCCGGCGGAAGGCACGCTATGCAGGGTAGCGTCGTCTACAACCTGGTCTTCGCCGCGATCATCTGTGTCGTGTGCGCCATCCTGGTGTCTGGGTCCGCCGTCACGCTGCGCGACCGGCAGGTCGCGAACCAGATGCTCGACATGCAGCGGAACGTCCTGGTCGCCGCGGGTCTGGCCGACTCGGACGAATCGCTGCCGGAGGAGCAGATCGCCGAACGGTTCACGCCGATCCGCCAAGTCGTGATTGATCGCCGGACGGGCGAAGTGTCCGGCACCGATCCGCTGGGTTTCGATGCCCGCCTTGCCGCTGCCGACCCCGACACCAGCGAGGAGGCGCCGGAGAACGACGCCGGGCTGATGCGGGTGGCGGACGAGGCGCTGGTCTACGAGTTGATCGGCGCGGACGGCGAACTGGACCTGGTGGTCTTGCCGGTCCACGGCCTCGGCCTCTGGGGGATCCTGTATGGCTTCGTCGCGCTTGACGCCGATCTGGAAACGATCCGCGGCCTCACCTACTACGAGCACAAGGAAACGCCCGGCCTCGGCGGCGAGGTGGACAACCCGCGCTGGAAGAGCCTCTGGAACGGACGCAAGGTGTTCGGCCCGGACGGCGCGCCGGCGATCGCCGTCATCAAGGGGCTGGCCGGGCCGCCGGCCGACGACCCGTACCGGGTGGACGGCCTGGCGGGGGCGACCATGACCAGCCGCGGCGTCACCAACATGCTGCGCTTCTGGCTGGACGCCGAGGGATTCGGTCCGTATCTCGAGCGGCTGCGCCGGGAGGGACACGCCGGATGACGAAACCGCGCGACGCACTGATCGATCCGCTCTTCAACAACAACCCGATCGCGCTGCAGGTGCTCGGCATCTGCTCGGCCCTCGCGGTGACGACGCGGATGGACACCGCGTTGGTGATGAGCGTGGCGGTGGTCGCGGTGCTGATTGCGTCGAATTTCTTCGTCAGCGCCCTCCGGGAGCAGATCCCGACCAATATCCGAATCATCGTGCAGCTCACGATCATCGCGTCGCTGGTGATCGTGGTAGACCAGGTGCTGAAGGCGTACCTGTTCGAGCTGTCGAAGCAGCTCTCGGTCTTCGTCGGCCTGATCATCACCAACTGCATCATCATGGGCCGGGCGGAGGCATTCGCGATGCAGAACCCGCCCCGCCTCAGCCTGATTGACGGCCTCGGGAACGGCCTCGGCTACGGGGTGATCCTGATGGTGACGGCGTTTGTGCGCGAGCTGTTCGGCTCCGGCTCCCTCTTCGGCGCGACGGTGCTGCCGCTCGCGAGCGAGGGGGGCTGGTACACGCCGAACGGCCTGATGGTGCTCTCGCCGGCGGCGTTCTTCATCATCGGCTTCCTGATCTGGGCAATCCGGACCTGGAAGCCGGAGCAGGTAGAGGAGAACTAGAAGCCCGATGCTCGAGCACTACCTCAGCCTGGCGATCCGGTCGATCTTCGTCGAGAACATGGCGCTCGCCTTCTTCCTGGGGATGTGCTCGTTCCTCGCCGTATCGCGCCAGGTCGGCACCGCCCTCGGCCTCGGCGGCGCCGTGATCTTCGTCCTGACGATCACGGTGCCGATGAACAACCTGATCTTTGCCTGGCTGCTCAGACCCGGCGCGATGGCGTGGGTGCATCCGTCGCTGGCGGCCTACGACCTGTCGTTCCTCGGCTTCCTGGCGTACATCGGGACCATCGCCGCGATGGTGCAGATCGTCGAGATGGTCCTCGACCGCTTCGCGCCGCCGCTCCATGCCGCGCTCGGGATCTTCCTGCCGCTGATCGCCGTCAACTGCGCCATCCTCGGGGCGTCGCTCTTCATGGTGGAGCGGAGCTACACGCTGGCCGAGAGCACCGTCTTCGGCCTCGGCTCCGGCATCGGCTGGGCCCTCGCCGTCGTCGCCCTCGCCGGCATCCGCGAGCGGCTGCGCTACTCGAACCCGCCGGCCGGCCTGCGCGGCCTCGGACTGACCTTCATGCTGGTGGGGCTGATGGCGATCGGCTTCATGGCGTTCGCGGGAGTGCAGCTCTAGCCATGGTTACCGTCACCCTCGGCGTCGCGATGTTCACGTTCGTCATCGTGTCGCTGGTCGGCCTGTTGATGATGGCGCGCCGGCAACTGGTGGCGACCGGCGAGGTGACGATCACCGTGAACGGCGATCCCGAGAAGGCGCTCCACACGCCGGCGGGCGGCACGCTGCTCGGGACGCTGTCCGACAACAAGCTGTTCGTGCCGTCGGCGTGCGGCGGCAAGGGGAGCTGCGGCGTCTGCAAGGTGACCGTCTGCGACGGGGGCGGCGCGGTGCTGCCGACCGAGCGGAGCCACCTGAGCCGGGGGGAAGAGCGCTCGGGCGTGCGTCTGTCCTGCCAGGTGAAGGTGAAGCAGGACATGGCGATCGAGATCCCGCCGGAGATCTTCGACGTCCGGCAGTGGCATTGCAAGGTGCGGTCTAACCACAACGTCGCCACGTTCATCAAAGAGCTGATCCTGGAGCTGCCGGCGGGGGAGGACGTGCCGTTCCGAGCCGGCGGCTACATCCAGATCGAGGCGCCGTCCGGGGCGTACGACTACCGCGACTTCGACGTCGAGGACGAGTACCGCGCCGACTGGGACAAGTTCAACCTCTGGCGCTTCACGGCGGTCGTGGACGAGCCGGTGACGCGGGCCTTCTCGATGGCGAACTACCCGGAGGAGAAGGGCGTCATCATGCTGAACATCCGGGTCGCGTCGCCGCCGCCGCGCGCGCCGGAAGGGACGCCGCCCGGCAAGATGACCGGCTACATCTTCAGCCTCAAGCCGGGCGACGCCGTGACTATCTCCGGTCCCTTCGGCGAGTTCTTCGCCAAGGACACCCAGGCGGAGATGGTCTTCGTCGGCGGCGGCGCCGGCATGGCGCCCATGCGGTCGCACATCTTCGATCAGTTCCGCCGGGTCAACACCGGGCGCAAGGTCAGTTTCTATTACGGCGCGCGCAGCCTCCGGGAAGCGTTCTACATCGACGACTTCAACCGCATCGCGGCCGAGAACGACAACTTCGACTGGCGCCTCGCCCTCTCCGAGCCGCTCCCCGAAGACAACTGGGACGGCCTCACCGGCTTCATCCACCAGGTCCTCTACGACAACTACCTCAAGGACCACCCCGCGCCGGAGGACGTCGAGTACTACATCTGCGGGCCGCCCATGATGCTCAAGGCGTGCATGCAGATGCTCGACAGTCTCGGTGTTGAGCAGGACAACATCCTGTTCGACGATTTCGGGTAGTAAAGAGCTGCCGGTCGAAGACCGGCGCACCTTTGTTACGCCGTCGCGGCCACGAGCGGTACGGATATTGCACGTCCGTATCCCCATGCTGCTCAGCCACGACGGCAACGACCACACCCGCGAGTTGTCGCCATCTCCCTCCACGAACCGCGTGTGGCACTCGCGGGGTTACCACCCGCACCTCGACGCCGCCCACGCCACGCAGAGCATCACTTTCCGCTTGGCCGACAGCGTTCCGGCGGCGCAGATTCGACGGTGGCGCGCCGCGGTACGACATGGCGACGCGCCGAAGCTGTATCAGCGAATCGGCAAGTACGAGGAGGCCGGGCGTGGAGCGTGCTATCTGGGGCGACCCGAGATCGCCAAGCTGGTCCAGGATGCGCTGCTCTTCTTCGACCGGAAGCGCTACCTGCTCCTCGAGTGGTGCGTCATGCCGAACCATGTGCACGTCCTGATCGAGCAGGCCGACGGCGTGCCCTTGGGTCAGGTCGTGCGGGCGTGGAAGGTCCATACCGCGCGCCATGCGAACCTCAGCCTCGGCCGTAGCGGACCGTTCTGGATGCGGGACTATTTCGACCGCTACGTTCGGGACCGGGAACATCTCGCGACGGTCCGACACTACATTCGGTGGAATCCGGTTCGGGCGCGGCTGTGTGACAAACCGGAGCAGTGGCCGTGGTCGTCGGCGGGATGGCGAGCTAAGCGGCGATAGCGGCGATCAAGACTCGATGCCCAACTCCCGCTTGATC
This sequence comes from Vicinamibacterales bacterium, assembly GCA_965246995.1. Lineage (GTDB taxonomy): Bacteria > Acidobacteriota > Vicinamibacteria > Vicinamibacterales > UBA8438 > VXRJ01. The sequence continues at coordinate 3,818,741 of OZ252008.1, read as the reverse complement.
TCGGCCATGGTGAAGGTACGGCCGGCTGCGTGGTCCGCCCGCCCCTCATCGATCGCCCGGATCGCCTTCTCGGTCAGTTCTTCGTCAGGCGGGACTGCTTGCGATTGCGCTGACTGAACCTGGAGTGGGCGAGTCCGCATCGACGCGGCCTCTTCAGGCTTGGGCATCCTGCGACCTCCTCGACGGGCGTCCAATTTCCGAGACACTCATACCAATCATAGCCACCGTGCGGTGAGGCATCGCCTCGCCACGCTCACCGACAGAGCTCTGCAACACAGCGTCATTCGGAAAAAGTCGCCCAGGCCGGGGTGGCGCGTTCCTCCAACGTGCCGTCCGGCGCACGGACGATGAAGAGAGCGGGCCATCCCTGCTCAACGGCGAGGGCGTAACCGTCGTCCGGACCGAGGACCATCAGGGCGGTCGCTATGGCGTCGGCTCGGACGCAGAGCGGATCGATGACGCTGGCGGAGGCGAGCGCGTGCGCGACGGGGCGGCCGGTGCGGGGGTCGATGGTGTGCGAGATGCGTTGCCCGTCGAGCAGGTAGGTATTGCGATAGTCACCCGACGTGGCGAGCGCGCGGCCGCTGAGCGTCGCGGTTCGGTGGACGGCTTGCGGCCCGGCGGACGGGCGCTCGATGCCGACACGCCAGGCGTCACCGCGCTCGCTCCGGCCGGTGGCGCGCACTTCGCCCCCCACTTCGACCAGATAGTCGTCGAACCCCTCACGTTCCAAGAGTTCGGCCACCTGATCGACGCCGTAGCCCTTGGCCAGGGCCGAGAGGTCCACCGATACGCCGGGAGACAGCTTGCGGATCGTGGATGCCTCAGCGTCCACGGCCAGTCGCTCCCAGCCGACACGCTCGCGCAGCCGTACGAGAGCGGCCTCGTCTGGCGGCGCGGGGGGATGTCCGGGCGGACCGAAACCCCATGCATCGACGAGCGGGCCGACCGTGATGTCGAACGCGCCGCCGGTCAGCGCGCTCACCGCTAGCGCGTGCTGGAAGACGGCGACCATGTCGGTCGAGACGACGAGGGGATCGGTGGTCTCGACACGATTGAAACGGCTCAACTCGGATTCGGGCTGCCACGTGGACATCGTCGCGTCCACGCGGGCCAGGGCCTCGGCCATGGCGGTGCCGAGGGTGCTGAGCCGGACGTCGTCGAGCGCCTCCGCGACCACGGTCACCTCGTAGCTGGTGCCCATGGTGTCGCCGCGGAAGGCGTGCGCTTGCCGGGGCGATGGAGCGGGATCGTCGGTCGCCGCGGGAGCGCAGGCCGTGAGGCAGCAGGCGAGGATTGCTGCGGGGAGTCGGGTCACGGGGTGATGGTAATAGCGGGTGTAGGATTGGAGGAGTGGTGCTGTTCCTGCTGACCGTCGTGGCGATCGGCGCCATCATGCTGGTGATGGCGGTCGGCCTCTTCTTCCGCTACCCCTGCCTGCGCGGCTCCTGCGGCGGCGAAGAACTGCTCGACGCACAGGGCCAGTCGCTCCGGTGCGCCGCCTGTCCCAAGCGGCGCGCGACGACTGACGTTCACGCCTGACCCTTCCTCCGCTTATGCCGGACGGGAGTCCGGCGAACCACGGGAGTCCGCGAACCATTCCAGCGCCGCGGCCAATACGCCATCCTGCTCCGGCGGAACGGTCCGGAGGTCCAGCCGCAGCGCGCCGTCGGCGATGCGACCGACCACTGGTGGATCGTTGGTGCGCAGCGCGGCGGCGAGGTCGTCGGCCGACCGGCCGGTCGCCTCGACCACGAGGGCGCGGCTTTCGATGGTGACCCCCGGTGTGCTACCCCCGCCGATGGTCGCTTCGGTCGCCGCCACGGCGACGCGAAGGCCCGTGACGCCATCCAGCCGCTGGCGCAACGCGTCGGCCCGTGCGGCCAGCTCGGCAACGGGCAGGGCGATCATCTGCGCCACCGGCACGGTTTCGTCGGCACGGCCCGCCGCATGTTCGATCAGCGTCCCTTCGAGCGCGGCAAAGGTCAGCTTGTCGACCCGTAGCGCCCGCATCAGCGGATGGCGCCGGATGGGGTCCAGGAGCACCCGCCGGCCGACGATGATCCCGGCCTGCGGTCCACCCAGCAACTTGTCGCCGCTGAACGTGCAGACGCCGACGCCGGCATCGATGCTCGCCCCCACGGTGGGCTCGTCCAGAACATGATTCGCTTCCAGGCAGCCGCTGCCGAGGTCTTCGACCACCGGGATATCGAACCGCGCGCCCAACGCCGCCAGCTCCGCAAGCGCCGGCCGCTCGGTGAACCCTTCGATCCGGAAGTTCGAGGGGTGAACCCGGAGGATTAGCGCCGTCCGCTCGCCGAGCGCCGCCGTGTAGTCGGCCGCGCGCGTCCGGTTGGTGGTGCCCACCTCGCGGAGGACAGCGCCCGACTGGCGCAGGACATCCGGGATCCGGAAGCCGCCGCCAATCTCTACCAGCTCGCCGCGCGAGATGATCACCTCGCGGCCGTTCGCGAGCGCCGCGAGCACGAGCAAAACGGCGGCGGCGTTGTTGTTCACCACGACCGCGGCCTCGGCCCCGGTCAGTTGCGTCAGCAGCGTGGCCGCATGGACCGTGCGCGAGCCACGCGCGCCCGCCGCGAGGTCGTATTCCAGGTTGGCGTAGCCGGACGCCACCGCCGCGATACGGTCGAGCGCCGCCTGCGCGAGCGGCGCGCGTCCGAGGTTGGTATGGACGATGACGCCCGTAGCGTTGATGACCGGCCGGAGCGACGGCGCCACCGCCGCGCGCAGGCTCGGCTCGAGGCGGGCCAGGATGACGGCGGCCGCGGCCTCGGGGTCGGCCGGCCTGTCATCCGGTCGGGCCTCCGGTCCGTCCTTCGCACCGCCACCCATCAGCCGTTCCCGCAACACCGCGGTCTCGCGCCGCAGCGCCGCGAGCGTCGCGTCGCGCCCGTAGCGGGTTTCCAGGCGCTGCACCACCTCGTGCTGCCGGAGCTGATCGATCGACGGAATGACGCGTGCGTGAGTCATGGCTAATGGGTATGGTACGATCCCGAACCCCCGATGAGCGACAGCCGGATCCAGCCTGATCGCGCACCGCTCGAAGAACGGCCGACGCACCGCCCCAGCGAGTCATTCTGGCCGTATGCCGAGCTGCAGGAACGGCTGACGGAAGAGGAACTGGCGGCGCTCGATCCCGACCTGGAGGAAATGCTGTTCGGGGCGACGGAACGGTCCTTCTCCCTCACGATCAGCTTCGCGCCGTTTGAGGACGATGACTGCGCACGGGCCCTGGAACTGGCCAAGGCCTCCGCGGAGTACCGCAGCGTCGGCAAGGGGGACAAGCTCCGTCACCGCGCGCGCTTCTACCCGACCGATGTCGAAGGGCTCCACGCGCTCTATACGCTCGTCGGCGCGAGGAAAGACTGCGACGTGCTGATCGACGACCGGCCGATGCCGTTCGCGCGCGAACTCTGGCTTCCGCTCATCTGGTTGTTGCTCAAGCGATGACCGATTGACTCACCCGATTCAACTACTGATTGGCCTGACCGATGCGTGCGCTCCTGAGTGTTTCCGACAAGACCGGCTTGATCGACTTCGCCCGCGGCCTGGTCGATCGGGGCGTGGAAGTGGTTTCTACCGGCGGGACGGCGCGCACCATCGCAGCGGCCGGAATCCCCGTGACCGGCGTGTCGGAGGTGACCGGCTTCCCCGAGATGATGGACGGCCGGGTGAAGACGCTACACCCCGCGGTGCATGGCGGCATTCTCGCGCGGCGTGACCGCCCGGACGACATCCTGGCGATCGCCGGGCAGGGCATCATCCCCATCGATCTGGTGGTCGTGAACCTCTACCCGTTCTCGGAGACGGCGGCGTCTGATGCGTCGGTCGACGACCTGATCGAACAGATCGATATCGGCGGCCCGAGCATGGTGCGGGCGGCGGCCAAGAACTTCGGGGACGTCCTGATTGTGGTCGACCCGAACGACTACGCGCGGGTGCTCGACGTGCTCGACCTGATGGATGCCCGCGACGCCGCGACGGGGGGCGATCCGACCGACCGGCGGTTCCGCTTCGAGTTGGCGCGAAAGGCGTTCGCGCATACCGCCGACTACGACGCAACGATCGCGGCCGCGCTCGAAGGGGTGGCAATGGATGGCGCGTCGTTCACCCGCTCGCCCTTGACCTTGCATGGGATTGCCCCCGACCACTTGCACCTGCGGGCGACGAAGCTGCATGACCTTCGCTACGGCGAGAACCCGCACCAGCGCGCGGCGCTCTACGCCGACCGGTTCTGGGGCTTCGGCGGGGCGCGCGTCCTGCAGGGGAAGGCGCTCTCGTTCACGAACCTCCTCGACCTGGATGCCGCGGCGCGCCTCGCGCTCGAGTTCGACGAGCCTGCCGCCGCGGTGATCAAGCACACCAACCCGTGCGGGGTGGCGACGGCCGGCAGCCTGCGCGATGCGTATGTCACGGCGCGCGAGGTCGATCCGCTCTCCGCGTTCGGCGGGATCGTCGGGCTGAACCGGCCCCTGGACGCAGCCACCGCGGCGGCCATCGCCGAGACGTTCATCGAGTGCGTCGTGGTCCCGGCCGTGGACGACGATGCCCGCGCGGTGCTGGCGAAGAAGAAGAACCTCCGCCTGGTGGTGGCCGATTTTGGCGGGGGTGACGATGCGGCCCGGCGCGACGTCCGGTCCATCATGGGCGCCTGGCTGGTGCAGGAGCGGGACCACGTCATCGAATGCGCCCAGCCGTGGGACGATGGCGTCGAGGTGGTGGCGGGCGAGCCAATCCGGGTCGTCACGAAGCGTGCGCCGACGGCCGACGAATGGGCGGCGCTCCGCTTCGCCTGGCGAGTCTGCGCGCACGTCAAGTCGAACACCGTCATCTTCGCGCGCGCGGGCCGTGCGGCGGCCGTTGGAGCGGGGCAGATGAGCCGGGTCGATGCGGTGAACGTCGCAACGATGAAGGCGGCGGGACAGGCTGGGACCGACCTGCAGGGCACGGTCGCCGCGTCGGATGCATTCTTCCCGTTCCGCGACGGGCTCGACGCGATCGCTCAGGCGGGCGCGACGGCGGTCGTGCAGCCGGGCGGCTCGGTACGCGACGCCGACGTCATTGCCGCGGCCGACGAACAGAACCTCGCCATGGTCTTCACCGGGCGGCGGCACTTCCGCCACTGACCCCCGTTCCGCCCCCTGTCAGTGATCGCCCTTCCATATGCACTAGATTAGTGTCTACGTATGTCGAACGAGCAGTTCCGCCGCTGGCTGACGGACTACCTTGGCCGCAAGCGACAAGCCGCCGAGGCCGAGCAGGTAATGTGCGAACTGCAAGGCCGACTGACCGTCGGGCGACGGTTGACCAGAGAACAAAAGCATGAGCGTTGACCGCGCCGGTCAGTTGTTCTGCGCGCCGTCGTTGATCCACTGCTTGATGACGTCTATCTGCTCGGTCGTGAGGGCCTGAGCGCTTGAGGGCATCCGGTCGCCCACGATGCCCGCGCGGCCCTCGAGCTTGTGGATCAGGTAGCTGTTCTCCGCATCGTTCGGCGCCACCAGATTGAGCGTCGGGATCTGACCACTGGCCATGTTGACGAGCCCGGCGTGGGACATGCCGTTCTCGAGATTGAGGTCTGCTTGTTCGTCCGCGGCGCCGTGGTGCGCGACGCACGTCGGGGTGAAAACCATGGCCTGGATGCTCGACAGTGTGGGCATCAGGGTGTCGCCCCCGCCGGTCGGCGTAGTGGGTGTAGTCGGCGTCGTGCTCGGGGCGACGGGGGGATCTTCGCCGCAGGCGGCTAGCGTGGTAGTGAAGAGAAATGCGGCCAAAAGAAGGAGCGTCCTCATTCGCCAACGCTACAAGTACAGGTGTAGCTGGGCAAGGAGCGTCTGCGCGCGCACACCGTGGTAGGGCAGCCGGTCCCGGTAGTGCGACACGTTGACGTGCCAGTGGGTCCGCGGATAGAAGTCGAGGCCGTAGACCATGCGGCGGATTTCCCCTCGCGGGTCGCCATCCTCCCAGCGCATCTGCGGCGATACCCGGAGCCAGACGCCGCGGAACGCCTCGACCGAGGTCTGGTTGGCGACGATGTAGGACCGGCTGCTCGTGCCGAATTCGTGGCGCTGGACATCGGCGTGCGTCCAGGTGGTGAGCCACCCGGTCGGGGCGTACCCGAACGAGAGGCCGGCGCCGGTGCTGGCCGGACCGATCGTCGACGCGCCGCGGTACAGGACGGAGGCCGCGACGACGGTGCGAGGACTCAGGTCGAACTGGAACCGCCCCATCGAGGTGAACGCGCCGCGCCCCCCGCCGGCGATGAGCGACTCGGCGCGCCCCGGACCGGCGGATACCTGCAACAGCGCGCGATCGGTCGACACGTCCACTTCAACACCGTAGATCTGGTCGTCCTGCGCCAGTTGCAGCCCAGCGCGGGTGAACGACGTGTGATCGGCGAAGCGGACACCGTAGGCGGGCAGGAAGCGTCCGCCTCGCACGCTCACCCCCTCCCTGACCTGATACGCGATCCAGTGCTCGTAGGACACCAGCCGGCCGCCGCGGCCGCGGGGCTGGCGTCCGACGGTGCCGTAGGCCTTCCACCGGTCCCGCTGCCAGGCCGCCTGCAGATCGAGCGTCATCAGGAAATTGCGCTTGCTCACTTCGCGTCCAGGCGTGCCGACGCGCAGTTGGGAAGGCCGGATATCAAGGCCGAGTTGGAACGGACTCTCGCTGCTGAGGGCGCCGAAGAGGAAGCCCTCCTCGCCGGTGGCTCCCGGGGCCGGCTCCACGCCGGCCCCCTGCCGGCCGAACGTCGAGATCTCTTCTCGCGACAGCGACCGTCCGTACGGCGTCAGCAATCCGCCGCCCGACACCGAGTAGTGGCAGGCGGTGCAGCGGGGATACTGCTTGGAGAGGAACGTCGGTTCGGCGAACGCGGGACCGGCGCTCCACGCGGCCAGCGCGCACGCTGCCAGCACCCACGCGGCGGTGAGGCCGATCCGTGCGGCGGTGCGACGCTTGCCTGTCCCGCTCATCGCGTGCCCCCGTTCGCGGAAGTACCGCCGCCCATCCCGTCGAACGAAACCGTGATCTCCACCGTATCCCGGACGCCGACGCCCAGGTAGCGCGGGGGCGGGATGTCGAATTCCTCCAGGCTCACCGGGAATGTCGCGCGCACCTCGATCCGCCCGTCGCGCCGCGTCAGCTCCGCCTCGCCGGCGACCGTGCTCTGCACCCCATGCAGGGACAGCGTTGCCGAGAACGCCGTCTCGTGACGGCCACCACCGTCCGGTAGCGGGTCGTCGAGCACGATGCTGGAGAGCACCGCCTGCTGGAACTCCGGACCACGTGCCACCTCGAGGTAGTTGTTTCGGAGATGGTTGTCTCGCAACCCGATGCCGGTGTCGAGCGCCCTGAGGTCCACACGCAACTCGCCCGCATAGTCCCCCCCGTCCGGCGATCCGGGTTGGAGGGTTCCGGAGAGGGACGACGTGACGGCGTTGAAGCTGCCGCCAACCGTCATGCGGCACCGGACCTGGACATCGCCGGACGGGACGTTCCACGACTGCGCGCCGGCCGCGGCAGGTGCGCCGCACAGGCAGACCAGGACGATGATGCCCGCGAAGCGGACGCACTTCATGGCAGCACCGGGACCAGGTCGATGTAGTCCACTAGCAGATCCACCCCGGGCTGCGCGCCGACGATGAACTCGAGATCTTCGAGTGGTTCGGCTGCCTCGATAGTGACACTGACGGTCGTGTAGCTGCCGTCGGTCGGCAGACGCTCGCCCGGGACCTCGACCCGCCCGTGGGAGACCTGCCCGCGTCCCGTTCGGACATCAAGCCAGGCGGCCGGCGTGGCCTCGGACGGCGTCCGGAGGCGCATAGCCGCCTCGATGCGGTAGCGACCCGGGTCGACCGTCAGGTACGGGCCGAACGTGATCATGCCGTCGGGACGGCGGTTGTCGGCCGAGCGTGCGCGGCCATCGCTCGCCTGGGCGTCGAGGCGCGTAGTCCGGTCCGCCGTCTGCATCGGCGTCATCCGTTCCGCTTCGAAGCGCCGGCGGAACGTGCTCTCTATGGATTGCACCATCGGTTCATGGAGTCCATCGTCGGTGCCTGACTCCGTATCGGCGGTCGGCTCGACCGGGAGCAGCAGCGCCGCGACGACGAATCCGCCGATCCAGACGGGCCGCAGACGGCGCCGCCCCTCGGCGTTCCATAGCAGGCCCGTGACAACGAGCAGGGCCGCAGCCGCTACCCAGATCAGGTTCGGCAGGTACTCCAGGTAGCGCACGACCCACCAGCCGTCTCCGGCGTCGAGATAGAAGTGGGGTAGGACGTAACGGACCGGCAGCGGGAAGAGCGAGTCGCGCGCCCAGACCAGGGATACCTCCTCGTAGTTGAAGAGACGTGTCGGATCCGGCACCCAGCGGAACGCCAGGATGGTCTGGTAGGCGAGGGCGGCCAACACCGCCGGGCGCAAGTACCTAGCGAGGGTGGCCCTTTCCGCCCGTAACCACAACCCGATCGGGATCAACCACAGCCAGATTGCTCCCCAGTTGAATCGGCCGATCGGGGCGCCGCCCCACTGATTCCTCACCGCGGGCGGCACGATCAGAGAGGCATAGAGCAGCAGCCAGAAGAGGGTGAGCGGGTGCCGCCGGCGGATCATCCACCCGAGCGCGACCAGGCCGGGGAAGAAGAGCGGCTGATGCCAGAAGAGGCCCTGCGACTGATCGACGTGCCGGCCGAGCAGCATCTCCACGACGCGGAGGTATGGCGTCCCCGCCAGGGTGTAGCTCTGGCCGGAGAGCAGCAGGCCGTGCGTCGCCATCTGGTACGCGAGGAACGTGGCGGGGCCGAGAACGAAGAGCGCGGCGGCAGCGGCGTATCCCCACCAGATGCGGTTTGCATCCTGGTTCTGGCGGGGCCGTTCGCGCCATACCTGCCAGACGGCGAACAAGCCGAACAGAGCAGTGGTGGCGAGATTCTTGATGTGCAGCCAGGGGAGAAGGCCGGCCATGAGGCCGAAGAGAGCCCATGCATAGGGCGCCCGTCCCCACGGGTGCGCCAGCGCAGCCGCGGGGACGGGCGTGGAAGTTGCCGCTTCGTCGCGGCCCTCACCGTTCCACAGCCAGAAGGCGAGCCCCGCGATGATGACGCCGGACAGGAGGTCGGCGTAGATCTGCGTCGAACCGAACAACACCACGGGGCAGAGCAATACTCCGGCGATGGCGAGCGCGATGTCGCGCGGCGGCGCGCGTCCGTCCAACCAGCGCCAGCAGGCCCACCCCAGGAGGGGGATGGTCAGCAGGCAGAGCATCAGGCGTGCGCCGAGCCAGCCACCCAGTGCGAAGGCCGGCACGAGCAATGCGCTCACGCCCGGTGTGTGCGATGGCCATTCCCGGCCGTCCCGTCCGACCGAGTGCCGCACCGCGATGGGTCCGTAGATCTCGCCGGTCTGTGCGTCTTCCGCGTAGTTGTTGCCGATGTCGAAGTCGCCGTCCCGCAGGAGGCTCGCGGTCACGATCAGGTAGTGCGGTTCGTCGCCGGTCAGGCTGATCCGGTCCGTGGTGCTCCACCAGACGGCGAGCACGGCGGCGAGCAGCGTCACGCTGATGGAGACCGCCGCGACCGTCCGGCCGCGCCCCCTGCCTGTCAGAGATCTCAAGGCAGCACCGGGATCAGGTCGATGTAGTCCACCATCAGGTCGACGCCAGGGTGCGCGCCTACGAGGAACTCGAGATCGCCGAGCGGCACCGGCGCGTCGATGACGAGGCTCACGATGGTGTAGCTGCCGTCGGCGGTGAGACGCGTCGCGGGGACATCGACGCGGCCGTGCGAGACCTGGCCACGTCCGGTTCGGGCGTCGAGCCAGGCAGCCGGCGCGGCATCCGATGGCGTTGCAAGGCGCATCGCCGCCTCGATGCGGTAGCGGCCCGCGTCGAGGCCCAGATATGGACCGTACGTGATCAAGCCGTCGGTGCGGGTGCTGTCGACGACGCGTGCACGTCCATCGCTCGCCTGTTCGTCGAAGCGCGTTGAGCGCTCCACCGCCTCCGGCGGGAACATCCGTTCCGCTTCGAACCGCCGCGCGAACGTGCTCCGCAACGAGCGCATCATCGGGTCGTGCTGCCCGTCGTCGTAGGGCGACTCCGCGTCGGCGGTGGGTTCGACCGGCAGCAGGAGGGCTGCTATGACGAAACCGCCGATCCAGACGGAACGCATGCGTCGGCGCCCTTCCGCGCTCCAGAACAGGCCGGTCACCAATAGCAGGACCACTGCTGCCACCCAGATCAGGTTCGGCAAGTACTCCAGGTAGCGCACGACCCACCAGCCGTCGCCGGCGTTGAGATAGAAGTGGGGCAGCGTGTAGCGGGTCGCCAGAGGAAAGACCGAGTCGCGCGCCCAGACCATCTGCGAAAGCCGTTGGAAATGCGCCGTTGGCTCCGTGAGCCACCCGATCGCCAGCACTGCCTGCACCCCTATCGCGGTCAGCAACGCCGGGCGGACGTACCGCCCGATGGTTTGCCGTTCGGCTTCCAGCCAGAGACCGATCGGAATCAGCCAGAGCCACATCGACGTCCAGTTGAATCGCCCCGCCGGCACGCCGGCCCAGTGGTCCCGCATGGCCTGTGGGACGACGAGTGACGCGTAGAGCAAGAGCCACGGGATTGTCAGCGGATGCCGTCGGTACGCCATCCAGCCGAGTGCGACGAGTCCCGCCAGCAGCAGTGGCTGCATGAGGAACGCCCCGTTCGACTGATCGAGGTGCCAGGCAATGAAGAACTCCGCGGCGCGAAAGACCGATTTGTCTACTTCGCTCAGCCGTGCACCGAACAGATCGCCATAGGCGGCAAGCTGGAACCAGACGAACGCACCGGCGCCAACGAGGAACAAGACGGCTGTTGCGGCGTGCGGCTGTCGGCTGCCTTTGTCTTCATCGCTCCAAGGCCTATCGCGCCAGAGCTGCCAGGCGCCAAGCAGGGCAAGGACAACAGCCGTCCCGAGGAACCGGATGTGCAGCCATATGAAGCCGCCCGCGACGAGCCACCAGAGCGCCCACGTAACGAGCGTACGTCTCGATCCGTTCCACAACCAGACGGCGAGCGCGAACAGGACCGCACCGGCCAGCAGATCGGGGTAGACCTGGCCCGACCCGAACAGTACGGCCGGGCAGAGCAGCACCCCGGCGATGGCGAGCGCCACGTCGCCAGGCGGTGCCCGGTCCCGAAACCAGCGCCAGCAAGCCCACCCGAGGATGGATGGGATCACGAGAGCAAGTAGCAGCCGGCCCGCGAGCGTTCCGCCCATGGCGAACGGAAGGGCAAGGAGTGCACCCAGGCCGGGCGTATGAAGCGAGTACTGTCGACCGTTGCGTTCCTCGATGTGCCGATCCGGGAGGGGACCGTAGATCTCGCCCGTCGCGTTTTCCTGGTCGAAGTTGTTGCGGACATCCAGGTCGCCGTCGCGCAGCAAGCTGGCGGCCAGGATGAAATAGTGCGGTTCGTCGCCGGTCAGACGGTACCGATTCGTCGTGCTCCACCAATACGCGAGCGAGGCGGCGAGGAGCGCCACGCCGGCGCAGACGGCGATCGCCGCCCGCCGTTCACGCGCGCGTGCCAGAGCGGTCATTAATGCTCACGGGATGGAGTGGACCTCGACGTAGTCGACCTCAAGCCCTCGGAATCCACGTATGCGGAACTCGACATCACGAAATGCCCGGGCAATGTTGAAATCAACACCAAGATATGTCCAATGGGTTGTTGGCATCAGGCGAAAACTGTGGCGCGTGATCGCCGTGTAACCCCGGTTCCCCACGACATCCAACACCCCCCGGCCCGGTAATGTTCTCACTCCCGGGTGCAGTGCCGCGACGACTCTGTACCGTCCCGGCTCGAGCGCAACATAGGGGCCGTTCACAGCGAACAGGTGATTCGCGTTCTGCTGACAGATCCTGCCATTGCTGGCCATCCTGCGCGTGAGTACGGTACATCGCGCGGGTGTGTTCTCCGCTTCGTACCGACGTGGTACGGTCCGGGCGCGATCCAACGTGTCTTCCGCCGGCAACAGGAACAACGCAAGGATGGCGGTTGCCGCTGCAGGCAGGTATCGAAACCTGGATTGCTGGATAAAGCCTGCGGCAAGAAGCGACAGCGCGCCTAGCACCCACACTGTGTTCGGCGGATGACTGACGTCAGCGTGAGGGCCGAATTTCGGAAGTGACAACATGACGCCATCGGCAAAGAGCGACGGCTGCCACACATCCGCTGGAAGTAGTCCGTTGAACAGCCGTTGCGGCATCGGCACCCACTGAAGCGCGAGCATTGCCTGATAGGCGACTCCGAAGAACACGATCAACCGTACGGCCGCCGCGAATGATGTGCCGTTCCGCAATTCTCGGATGACAATCCCGAGGGGAACGAGCCAGAGCCACATTGCCGACCAGCCGAACCGCCCCGCCGGCGCCACATGACCGCCGTACGGTACCTGTTGCAGCGCGTTCGGCACTATCAGCGACAAGTACAGCACGAGCCAGGGAAGCGTCAGGGGATGCCGACGCCGGATCATCCAGCCCAGCGCAACGAGACCGGGCAGCAGGAGCGGTTGCTGGATGAACAGTCCGTGCACCTGATCGAAGTGCAGGCCCAGGAAAAGTTCGAGCGCGCTCAGGAAGTCGAAATTCAGCTCGCCCGTCACGCGCCCACCGATCAGGTCTCCAAATCGGGGGAGGGAGAACGCCCAGAAGAGAGCCGGACCCGCGAGATAGAGAATGCCAAATGTCCAGTAGTTTGCGAGAGTGAACCGTGGGTTCGCGTCGCGCCACAGTTGCCAGACACCGAGTGCCCCCAACACCGCGGTTGGCGCGAAGTACTTCACGTGCAGCCAGCAAAGCAATCCTGCGACGCACCAGTACGTGCACCACCCGATGTAACCTCGCCGGTTGCTGCCCCAAAGCCAGCTCGCGAGTGCCAAAGCGGCGACCCCCGCAGGGAGGTCGGGATAGATTTGCGATGCGCCAAAGATGATTGGGCTGCATGCCAGCAAGCCCAGCGTCACCACTGTCGCGTCGAGCCGGGGCAAGCAGGTTCGGCTCCACCCATAGATGACCGCAGCGAGCAACGGAACGATCAGGATGGCCAGCATCGTGCGCGCCCAGATCGCGCCGCCCAGACCAAACGGTATCGCCACCAGGAGGCTGAGACCTGGCATGTGTTGCGGCCACAAATGCGGCCCTTGGCGGATCGCGTGCGGCGAGAGGGTGCCGTCGTATATCTCGTGCGTGGTCGCGTCGTAGTCGTAGTTGTTTCTGACGTCGAAGTCGCCGTCGCGCACCACGCTCGCCGACGTAATCAGGTAGTGCGGTTCGTCGCCCGTGATCGGAAGACGGCCGGTCTCCGTCGCCCAAAATGCCAGAACGGCGCTTGCAGCGACTAGTGTGACGTAAGGCAGGGAAAGGAAACCAAACCTGACGAGCCGGCCCATCAATACTACCAGGACGACCGGGTGCGGCCGCAGGTTGAGGCCCGGGAGGCGACCGTCATGTACGCGGATTATAGCGGGGTAGCAGTCCTGGCAGATGGTGAGCAGGCGTCATCGCGCGCTGATGTCGCTTGGGGCTACGACGCGATAGAACAGGTCGCTGCCGACACGCGCCTGGAGCCGGACATCCGGTTGCCGGTCCGCCGCGTCCAGCAGACGGTTGAACTGGAAGGTGCGCAACCGGCCGCCGTGCACGATCACCGTCTGCACCGCGACGGACCGCAGGTAGTCGACCGCGCTGTCGGAGGGGAAGGTCGCGAGGCGCCGGGCGGCCAGCGCGTAGCTGGCCGGACGGAACCCGCCGAAGCCATTGAGGATTGGCCGCCAGTGCTGCGTGGAGGCCAGCAGATAGCGCGCGTTCTGGTGGAACAACCCGGGTCGGGGCAATGGGAGCTCGGCGATTGGTCCGGCGGGTGCCGTCTCGAGTGCCCGGTAGATCGGTGGATACCACTCGTTCCGCTGTAGCGGCCGGTACGGGATCGGCGCGTGCAGGCTCTCGATGGTGGCGAGCACGAGGAGGCTCGCGGCGGCGGTGGTGTGCCAGCGCGGGTTCAGGCGCGCGCGCACGGCGCTCCAGCCGATGCCGGCGAGCGCGGCGAGCGCGAAGACCCCCAGCACGGCGAATCGGGATGGCGAGCGCAGGCCGAGGAGCGGCGGCATGACGATGGCGAGCGCGCCGTAGACCGGGGTCAGCATGCCGAGAGAGAGGACGATGCCGGCCGCACCGATGCCGGTCAGCATCCGGCGGATGCCGCGGGGCGCGAAGCGGCGGCGCGCCACGAGTGCGGCGCCCGCCAGGGCGATCGCGACGACGCCCGGGAACATCGCGCTCGGCGCATCCCCGCTCCAGAACCGCTCGCTCCAGAGTCCGTAGTGCAAGTCGGCCGCGGTCCTCAGGAACGCCTGCAGGGACGCACCGATGCTGTCGGCATCGACGACCGAGCTGCGCCGCAGGTCCGCCCCCAGATAGGGCCGCATCACGAGGGCGAGCACGGCTCCGGTCACGGCGACCGCCGCGCCGAGCCGCGCGGCGATTCCGGCCCCGCGCCGTCCCCACCAGTCGCTGGCCCGCATGACGAACGCGGCGCCGAGGGTGGTCACGACGAGCACGACGAGATACCCCGAGGTCAGCGCCGCGACGATCACCCAGACGCCGACCCACGCGGCATCGCGCGCCCGCCCCGCGGTCAGCAGCCGATCGAGCGCCAGCACCGCGAAGGGAAACGCATAGAAATGCAGGAATTGCATGTGCGCGGTGCGCGTCAGCATCGCGGTGCTGAATGTCAACAGCGCGCCGGCCAGGATGCCGCTCCAGGGATCGCCGGTCCAGTGGACCACGAGCCGGTACATCGCGAACGCGGTCAGGAGCAGGCCGGCGAAGACCAGCAGGTTGTGCGTCAGGATCGGCGAGGCGCCGAGCCAGCGGAACGGGGCGCCGATGAGGGCCGGGACCACGAGCGGCTCGGTATAGGTGAAGGACTGTTCGAGCGGATGGAACATGTTCGCGTCGAACAGGTTCAGCGGGTCGCGCGGCAA
Organism: Vicinamibacterales bacterium; assembly: GCA_965246995.1. Taxonomy (GTDB): domain Bacteria; phylum Acidobacteriota; class Vicinamibacteria; order Vicinamibacterales; family UBA8438; genus VXRJ01. Next base: position 3,803,697 of record OZ252008.1, on the reverse strand, counting down.
CTGATGCGCTATCCAGGAGACCGCCCAGGCATTCAGCCACTCGTCGTCCTGGATGCGTGACATCCGTGCCGGATCGGTGGCGAGCGGCCAGGTGTGGAGGATGGCGAGGGCCAGGAAGATCGCCGCCGCCAGGGCGGGACGTGGGCGCACGGACTAGGGGTGGTCGGGAGGTGGGGACGGGGGAGAGGAGGGTGCCGGTGCACCGTGTCGCGCATCAGAAGGCGTACGAGGGAGTGCCGGACTGGAGTCCGGCGGACCATTTGGCGCGCCCATCGGCGTGGAGTCCGGCGCACCACTTGGCGCGCCCACCGTGGCGGCGGCGGGGAGTGTGATGAGGACGAGGAAGAGGAGGAGGAACTCGGAGTCGCCGAAGTTGTATTCGAACAGGCCGGCGACCAGCATTGCCGTCACCGCGGCGAGACCGGCCGCGGCGAGCGTGCGCGTTTCCGGACGCCGGAAGCGCCGCGCGAGATCGAGGATGACCGCCACGACGAACCAGGCCCAGAGCGCTAGCGCCGGCAGTCCCCGCTCGGCCGCGATCTGCACCGGGACATTGTGCAGGTGCGGGTTCACTTCGTTCACCGCATCCGCCGGGCGGTACTCGCCGTAGCGCCGCAGCACCATTTCAGGCCCGACACCGGTCACCGGATGGTCCCGCACCATGCCGGCGCCCACCGTCAGCATCGCCACCCGGTCGCGGTTGGTCGGGTTGGCCGGATCGAAGATCGAGAGCGCGCGGTCCGTGACGGCGGCGGGCGCCACCAGATAGATGACGATCGCCGCGACGGGTGCGAGTAGCAGCAGGCGGCGGTTGTGGAGTACCACCAGCAGGCCGACGGCAGCGAGGGATCCGAGCCAGGCGCCGCGCGTCAGCGTGACGGCGAGCGCGGCGAGGAGCGCCGGCAGCATGAGCGCCGCCCAGATCCGGTCGCGTGTGCCGAACGCGATGCGCGACACGGCGACGCCGATCGCGAGCATCACGAGGCCGGCGTACGTCATGTAGTGGCCCATCGATCCGCTCGGCCGGCGCCCGAGCGTGTCGAACTCCAGGATGCCGTACTGCACGATGCCGATCGCCGCGGTGAGGGCGCCCGCCGTCAGCACGACGTTGGTGATCGACCAGGCCCGCTCGCCCCGCGCGAGGCGGTACACGACGGGCACGGTGAGGTAGAGGAGCACCTCCCGCGATTCGATCAGGCTGGTCATCGGGTCGCTCGAAAAGAGGACGGTCACCAGCGTCCAGCCGGCGTAGGCGGCGAGCGGCCAGAAGAACGACGGGACCGCCGGTCGCTCTCCCGCCGCGGCGAGGAGGCCGATCCAGACGGCGATCAGCGCGGTCAGGAGGATGCCGGAGGCGGCGACCGAGAGCGGCAGGACGAAGACGAAGAGCGGTAGGAGCCACGCGCCGGCGGTCTCGAAACGAGACGGCGCCGCCGCGGGCGTCGGCGCCGCCGCGGGCGGCGTTGCAGCCTCCGGCGCAGTGGATGCCGAGCTCCAGGTGGTCAAGGCGTCGCCGGGTCGTGCGCCTGATCCGCCGGTTCGCCGTCGAGGGTCGCCTCGTCGACGAGCATCACCGGGATATCGTCCTGAATCGGATAGACCCGGCGGCACTGGGCGCAGCGGAGGCCAGCGCCGTCCGCCGTCAGGGCAACCGGCTTCCGGCAGGCGGGGCAGGCCAGGATTGCGAGCAGTTCGGGGTTGACCGGCATCGACCTGCATTGTAACCGCGACGTGGACGCCGCCGCCACACCTATGGAACAATCGATTCCCCATGCGCTGGCCGGCCCGCGTCCTGTTCGGCGTCGCGTTGCCGCTTACCCTGGCGGCCGGGTTTCCGGCCGCGGCGCAGACCACTTCCGCGCCCGACGCCGAGACGGGCGACCGTGCGGAGGCCTACCGGCTTTTCATGCTGGCCCGACACCTGGAGGGCGAAGAGAATCTGGACGGCGCCATCCAGGCGCTGCGCGATGCGTCGCGCCTCGACCCCGAGTCGGGTGAGCCGCTGGCGGAGCTGGCCGGGCTCTACGCCCGCGCCGGCCGCGAGACGGAAGCGCTCGCCGCGGCGAACGAAGCGATCGATCGCGAGCCGGCCAACCTGACCGCGCACCGCACGCTCGGCTTGAGCCATGCGGGAGAGGCCATGTCGCGCGAGGCGAAGAGCGAAGATGTCGACCTGGCGATCGAGCACCTGGAGCAGGCGCGCGGCACGGTGGTCCCCGATCTGCAGGTGGAGCTGACGCTCGCCCGCCTCTACCTCCGGGTGCGCGACAACGACAAGGCGATCGATCTGCTCGAGGGGCTCGCCAAGGATCAGTTGGGCTACGCGCCATCGCGGCTGCTCCTGTCGCAGGCTTATGAGCAGGCGGGACGCGAGGAGGAAGCGCTGGCGACGCTCGAGGAGGCGGTCGCGAGCAGCCGCCCGAACTACCAATCGCTGGCGCGGCTCGGCGAGATGTATGAGCGCCGCCGCCGCTGGGACGACGCGTCCGCCGCCTACGAACAGGCCGCCGCCCTGAATCCGCGCAATGCCAGCGTCCGGCAGCGGCTTGCCGGGACGCTCATCGAGGCGGGCGAGGCGGCGCGCGCGCGCGTCGTGATCGAGGATCTGCTCGAGATGCGTCCGCGTGACGCGCTCGCCTGGCGTCTGCTGGCGGAACTGGAACTGGACGCGAATAACTTCGACGAGGCGGAGACCGCCGCGGCGCGGTTGATCGAACTGGAGCCGGAGGGACTGCGCGGGCCGTCGGTTCTGGCCCGGGTGTTCGAGCGGCGGCGCGAGTTCCAGCGGATCGTCGACACGCTGGCCCCGGTTCTGGCGCGCGCCCTGTCGCAGGAGGTCCGGCCCGAGCGGTTGGTGACGCTATTCGACCGGCTCGGCGTCGCCTACGAACAACTGGGGAACAGCGAAGGCGCGATCCAGGTGTACGAGGGGGCGGTCGCGCTGATGCCGTCCGACGTGCGGTTCCTGGTCCGCCTGGCGCAGGCGTATGTCGACGCGGACCGCGATCAGGACGCGACGCAGGTTCTGGGCCGAGCCCGCGTGGCCAACCCGGGCAACCTGTCGGTCGAGATGATCGAGGCGAGCCTGCTGTCGCGGAACGGCGACGTCGAGGCGGGCGAAGAGGTGCTTCGCTCGGTGCTCGAGAGCAATCCGGACGATGTCCGCGCGCACCTTGCGCTGGCCAACTACTACGGTGAGCACGCCCGCCAAGCCGACGCGATCACGGTGCTCGAAACGGCGCGCGGGCAGTTTCCCGCGGTGACGTCCATCCCGTTCCAGTTGGGCGCCATGTTCGAGCAGACCGAGCGCTTCGGCGAGGCCGAGCAGATGTTCCGCGTCGTGATCGAGCAGGACCCGGAGCATGCGCCGGCGCTCAACTATCTCGGCTACATGCTGGCCGAGCGGGGCGATCGGTTGAGCGAGTCGGTCGCCCTCATCGAGCGGGCGTTGGAGATGGATCCGCACAACGGGTCGTATCTCGACAGCCTTGGTTGGGCCTACTTCAAGCTCGATCGCCTCGACCTGGCGGAGCCGCCGCTCCGCGCCGCGGGCGATCTGCTGCAGAGCAACTCGGTGGTGCAGGACCATTTGGGCGATCTGCTGCAACGCCTCGGCCGGGACGACGAGGCGATTGCGGCGTGGGAGCGCGCTCTGAACGGCGACCGCGAGGGCACCGATCCCGACGTGATTCAGCGGAAGATCGACGACGCCCGAGGCCGCTAGGAGCCCGTGGTGAAACCCTCGCTACATTCGAGCGGCGATGCATCCCGCCTGGCCGGCGTTGCTCCTCGGTCGTATATGGCCAATATGCTCCCTCGTCGCGCCTTGTCAGCCGGGCGCCTCACCGCTCTCGGTGCTACGCGGGATTTCACCACGGGCTCCTAGCCATCGGTGCGCTTCACTGGACGTTCCCTCTTACTTCTGACGTTGTTGGCCGTCGTCGGTGCGTGCGCGCCGGTCCGGCGGGGTATCGAGCTGCCGTCGGGAGCCGGCGTGCCGCTGCCGGACCACACGGCAATCTGGGATTCGGCGACGGAGGGCTGCCGCGCCGTCCGGTCGATGGAGTTCATGCTGTCGGTCGGCGGCCGCGCGAACGGCTCGGCGCTGCGCCGGACGCGGATGCGGGGCGCGGTCGAGGGCGGCGGCCTGCGGCTGGAGGCGCTGGCGCCGTTCGGCGCATCCATCTTCATCCTGGTCGCGCCCGACGAGCGGACGGCGACGCTGCTGTTGCCGCGCGACCGGCAGGTGGTCACCGGGGCGAGTCCGGCGGTTCTGCTGGATGCGCTCGCCGGCCTGGAGTTGGGGCCGGCGGATGTGCAGGCGCTGCTGACCGGCTGCCTGGCGCCCGGGGCGCCGACGGTGGCGGCGCGCCGGCTGGGCGACGGCTGGACGGTGGTCGAGCTTGAGGGGGGCACGGCCGCGTACCTGCGTGACGCACCGGAGGGTGCGGGCGCGGGACCGGTGATCACCGCGGGGCAGCGGGATCGGCTGACGGTGGGATACAGCGACCATGTCCGCGGCCTGCCGCGCGCGCTGCAGATCGAAGTGGATGCGCCGCCGGGTGGGGCGGGTGCGACCGAACTGAACGGATCGCTCTCGCAGGTGAACCTCAACACGGCGCTCGATCCGGCCGTGTTCCAGGTCGATGTGCCGGATGCGTACACACCGGCCACGGTGGAACAGCTCCGCGGCGTGCCGCCCCTCGAATTGCCGGCGGAACCCGAGGCGCAATGAGCGGCCTGCGGTTGCGTGTCGCGGCGCCGGCAAAGATCAACCTGCATCTGGAGGTGCTCCGGCTGCGCGACGACGGGTACCACGAGGTGCGCACAATCCTGCAGTCGGTGGCGCTTGCCGACACCCTCACCGTCACCGTGCGTCCGGGACCGTTCACGGTGCGCAGCCGGACCGCGTCGATGCCGCGCGACGGGGACAACCTGGTGTGGCGCGCTGCGGCCAGGTTCTGGCGCGCGCTCGGGCGCGACGGCGATCCGTCGGGGGTCGCGGTGGCCGTCCGGAAGGTGGTGCCGGCGGGCGCGGGCCTGGGAGGCGCGAGCACCGATGCGGCGTCGGCGCTCCGGGTGCTGCGGGAAATCTGGGCGCCCGGGGAGCCGGATGCGTTGCTGCACGACGTGGCGGCGGCTATCGGATCCGATGCGCCGTTCTTTCTGGAGGGGGGGACGGTGGTGGCGACCGGGCGGGGGGAGCGGATGGAGCGGGTGAAGCCGGTGGGGCCCTATGCGGTGGTGATTGGGTCGCCGGGGTTTGGGGTTGCGACGGCGGAGGCGTACGGGTGGTGGGATGAAACCAACAAAGGAGAAGCCGGTGTGGACACCGGCGAACCAGTTTATTGGGCGAGCGTACCAGCCGCCGTGGACGCCGGCGGACCAATTAACGATTTGGAAGGGCCGGTGGTGGCACGGTATCCGGCGATCGGGGAGATGGTGAGAAGGTTGCGGGCGGCGGGGGCGGTGCGGGCCGCGATGACGGGCAGCGGCTCGGCGGTGTTCGGCCTGTTCGGGTCGCCGGAGGCGGCGGAACGGGCGCGGCGCGCCGTGCGCCAGCGGGGGTGGCGGACGCTGCCGACCCGGACGACGGACGCGGCGGAACATGGCCGGCTCACCGCCGTTGCCCGTCTCCGGTGATCCGATCTAAACTGCGCGTTTGCGCGCTGGCTGCGGGTGCCCGCACGGGTGGCCGGCATCTCCGGCGCGCATCGGTGGGGTGGCATTGATTTGGATGGCAGGACGCTTCCGGTGGGGCGTGGCCAAGTGGTAAGGCTCCGGGTTTTGGTCCCGGGATCGAGGGTTCGAGTCCTTCCGCCCCAACCATCTTTCTGTGTGGTTGCGATGAGACGGTTGTCCCTGGCGGACGGGGAACGAGGATGACGTGCCAACGCACAACGGAGACCTGAAGCTCTTCACGGGCAGTGCCCACCCGACGCTCGCGGCGGAGATTGCCCGGGGGATGGGCGTCGGGATCGGCCGGGCGGCGCTCCGGCGCTTCTCGGACACCGAAGTCGCGTTCCAGATCGACGAGAACATCCGCGGGACGGACGTTTTCGTCGTGCAGCCCACCTGCACGCCGGTCGATCAGCACCTGGTGGAACTCTGCGTGATGATCGACGCGTTCCGCCGGTCGTCGGCGGCGCGGATCACCGCGGTGATGCCGTACTACGGCTATGCGCGGCAGGATCGGAAGGACAAGCCGCGGGTGCCGATCTCGGCGAAGCTGGTGGCCAACCTGGTGAGCGCGGCAGGCGCCAACCGAGTGCTGACGATGGACCTGCACAAGGCGCAGATCCAGGGTTTCTTCGACATTCCGGTCGATCACCTGTTCGCCACGCCGGTCTTCATCGACTATCTGTCGAGCGCGCGGTCGAACGACCAGGTGACGATCGTCTCGCCCGACGCCGGCGGCGTGGAGCGGGCGCGGGCCTACGCGAAGCGGCTCCATTCGGACCTCGCAATCATCGACAAGCGCCGCTCGGACGATGGTCACGCCGAGGTGATGCACGTCGTCGGCGAGGTGGAGGGCCGGACCTGCATCCTGCTCGATGACATCGTCGACACCGCCGGAACGCTGGCCCAGGCATCGGACGCGCTGCGGCAGAACGGCGCGGCGAGCGTCATCGCCTGCGCGGTCCACGGGGTCCTGTCGGGGCCGGCGCTGCAGCGGATTGAGGATTCGGCGCTCGAGCAGTTGATCGTGACCGACACCATCCCGCTCCGCCCCGAGTTCCAAGCGTGCTCGAAGATCCGGACGCTGTCGGTTGCCCGGTTGCTGGGCCGGGCGATCGAGAGCATCCACCAGGAGACGTCGGTCTCGTCGCTGTTCGTGTAGAGCGGCACGGGACGCACAGGAGTCAAAGCCAAGATGGACGTGACATTGACAGCCGCCGCCCGAGCGACGCGCGGCAAGAACGAAGCGCGCCGGCTCCGCCGCGCCGGCCAGGTGCCGGCGGTGGTATACGGCGGGCAGGGTGGTGACGTGGCGGTAATGGTCGATCCGATACCGCTGCTGCGTCTTCTCCATTCCGAGGCGGGCCTCAACACGATCGTCGACCTGAAAGTGGAAGGCGGTCAGGGGGGCTCGGTGCTGGTCAAGGACCTGCAGCTCAATCCGGTCACGGACGAGCTGTTGCATGTCGACTTCCTGCGGGTCGCGCTCGACAAGCTGATCACGGTGGCCGTGCCGGTGCATCTGTCGGGCGAGGCGGCCGGGGTGAAGCAGCAGGGTGGCCTGGTCGACTTCATCACGCGCGAAGTCCACGTGGAATGCCTGCCGACGGCGATCCCCGATCGCATTGAAGTCGACGTCACGCCGTTGATGATCGGCGATGGTGTTCGCTTGCGCGATGTGACGGAGGGCGTCACGTGGACGCCGGTGACCAGCCTCGACACGCTGTTGGTGCACGTGACGGCGTCGAAGGTGGAAGAGATCGAGGAAGACGAGGAAGGGGATGCGGAGGCCGCGGCGGATGCCTCGTCCGAGAACGAGGGGCAGGAAGAGGGCGGCGAGAGCTGACCGTCGCACGCCTGTCCGTGACGCGGAGGGCGCGGGCGGTGAGGCGCGGAGCATGCCGTGCATCTGATTGTCGGGCTGGGGAACCCGGGGCGGCAGTACGATGGCACGCGGCACAACGTCGGGTTCAACGTGGTGGACCTGCTGGCCGAGCGGCTCGGTCTCGCGTTCGAGGGTGCTCCCGCCGACGCGGTGATGGCACGGCAGCGGGGACCGGAAGCGCGGGTGATGTTGGCGAAGCCGCTCGCGTACATGAACCGGAGCGGCTGGGCGGTGCAGGAACTGCAGCATTACTACCGGATCGAGCCGGAAGCGTTGCTGGTGGTGGCGGACGACGTCAACCTGCCGCTCGGCAAGCTCCGGGCGCGGCCGGGCGGATCGGACGGCGGGCACAACGGGCTCTCGTCGATCATCGCGTCGCTCGGCACCGTCGGGTTCGCGCGGCTGCGGCTCGGCGTCGGTCGGGGTGACGAACGGCGGGATTTGGCGAACCACGTTCTGGCGCGGTTCGAACGGGACGAGATCGAGACCGTGGAGGAGATGATCGCGAGCGCGGCCGACGCGGTGGAGACATTCATCGTGGACGGCATCGAGACGACGATGAACCGGTACAACTGACAGGCTTCCTTGCCGCCGGCAAGGCCGGCGGCCGTCAAGTCCGAAAGGAGCAGCATGAGCGACGCACACCGACAGTACGAATTGGCCTACGTCATCAGTCCGACGGTTACGGACGAGGACGTGAACGAACTGCACGAGAAGATCTCGGAGATCATTCAGCAGTTGGGCGGGACGGTCGACAAGACCGATATGTGGGGCCGCCGCCGCCTCGCCTACGAAATCAATCGCCACCGAGAGGGCATCTACGTGATCGCCCTGCTCACCGGTCCGGCCGACATGGTGCGCGAGCTGGAACGCCGCCTCCGCGTCATGGAGCAGTTGCTGCGCCACCTCGTGATCCGGGTGGACGAGGTGATGCGGAAGACGGAGCACAAGCGCACGTCGCGGCAGAGCCGGCAGGAGCGCCGCCGGGCCGCGAAGGGTGCCAAGGCCGCCGCGAGCGCCGCCGCACCCGAGAGCGCCGCCGCACCCGCAGAGCCGGTCGTCGCTGAGACGCCGGTCGCCGCCGAGGCGCCGGTCGCCGCTGAAGCGCCGGTCGCCGCCGCAGCGCCGGTCGCCGTCGAGACGCCGGTCGCCGCTGAAGCGCCGGTCGCCGCTGAAGCGCCGGTCGCCGCTGAAGCGCCGGTCGCCGTCGAGGCGCCGGTCGCCGCCGAGGTGCCGGCGGAGGCGAGTGCCGAGACCGCGGCGCCTGCGAGCGCGGATGCGCCCGCGGCTTCGGCCGGGGCCCCGGAAGGCGCGGATGCGCCCGAGACCAGTGAAGTGTCGCCGGAGACGGTGGCGAAGACCGACAAGGAGCAGCAATCATGAGCGACGAACGCGATGGCCGCCGCGGCGGAAGGGGCGGAGCGAGCAAGGGGGCGGGCGGCGGACGCCGTACGGGCGGTCCACGCCGCCGCAAGGTATGCCGCTTTTGTGTCGACAAGATCGACTTCATCGACTACAAGGATGTCCGGTTGCTGATGATGGCGCTGGGCGACCGGGGCAAGATTCAGCCGCGGCGGATCTCCGGCACCTGCGCCAAGTGCCAGCGGGCGCTGACGAGGGCCATCAAGCGGGCGCGGCAGCTCGCGTTGATCCCGTACGTCATCGACTGATGGCGCCGGCGTAGGGTCTATCCACAGAGGACAACGATGGAAATCATCCTGAGGGACCATATCGAGAACCTTGGCCGTCGCGGCGACGTCGTGAGCGTCGCGAACGGCTACGCACGCAACTACCTGCTGCCGCGGAAGCTGGCGCTGCAGGTGACGGAGGCGAACAAGCGCCAGGTCGAACGGGAGCGGACGCTGGCCGAGGTGCGCGAGGCGGAGGAACGGGGCGCGGCCGAGGGAGTCGCCCGTGAGATGGAGGGCCTCGAATGCACCATCGAGCGGCGCGTGGGCGAGACTGGCACCCTGTACGGCTCGGTCACTGTGGCCGATATCGCCGAAGCGTTCGAGGGGGGCGAGTTCGAGATCAGCAAGAAGCAGATCCGCATGCGCGATCCGATCAAGGAGCTGGGTGCGTTCAAGGTGCCGGTCAAGCTGCACCACGACGTGATGGCCGAGGTGGTGGTGAACGTCGTGGCGGAGGGCTCCAGCCGGCCGGTGCCGGCGGCCGCGGATAACGCGGCCGCGGATCGCGCCGCGGCAGATAGCGCGGCGGCGGATGCGCCTCCTGCGGGAGACTCGCCGACCGAGACCGAGTAGTCCTGACCGCAGCAGGCGCGGCGGGCATCCTGTCCGCGCCGGGGGGTAAGAGATGGCGCCGACAGCCGCCGACCAGGCCGAACGGGTGCTCCCGCACAACCTGGAGGCGGAGCGGAGCGTTCTGGGCGCCATCCTGGTGCACAACGCCGCCATCGATGTCGTCGCGGAACTGATCGACTCGGACGACTTCTTCCGCGACGCGCACCGCCGCGTCTTCGACGCGATGGTCGCCCTCTCCGAACGGGGCGCCCCGATCGATCTCGTCACGCTCCGCGAGGAACTGGGCCGCGGCGGCCTCCTCGAACAGGTGGGCGGTCCCGCCTACATCTCGTCGCTCGCCGACGGCGTTCCCCGTTCGACCAACGTCGATCACTACGCCCGCATCGTCAAGGAGCGTTCGACCCTCCGTGCCCTGATCAATTCGGCTAACCGGATCGCCGCCACCGCGTACGCCTCGGATGAGTCGGCGGACGACGTGCTTGACCGCGCGGGGCAGGAGATCTTCGAGATCGCCGAGGGGCGCATCTCGAGCGGCTTCGTCCCGATGGCGAAGCTGGTCGAGTCGGGCGCCGACACCGTCGAGCAACTGAAGTCGCAGCAGGGCTTCGTCACCGGTGTGGCGACCGGCTTCGCCGATATCGACGAGATGACGTCCGGTCTGCAGCCCGCCGACCTGGTCATCATCGCGGCCCGTCCGTCGATGGGGAAGACCGCGTTCGCGCTCAACATCGGCCGCAACGTGGCGTTGCGGGAGCAGCGGACGGTGGGGGTCTTCAGCCTGGAAATGGCCAAGGAGCAGCTTTTCATGCGGCTCCTCACGTCCGAGGCGCAGATCGATTCGCACCGGTTCCGGACCGGGCTGCTGACGCCGTCGGACTACGGCGCCCTCACCACCGGCATGGGCCGGCTGGCCGAGATGCGGATGCACATCGACGACACGGCCGGGATCGGCGTGCTGGAGATGCGCGCGAAGTCCCGCCGCCTGAAGGCGGAGCATGGCCTCGACCTCCTGATCATCGACTACCTCCAGTTGATGCAGGGGCGCGGCCGGTTCGAGAACCGGACCCAGGAGCTGGCGTCGATATCGCGCGCATTGAAACAGTTGGCGAAGGAACTGAGCGTGCCGGTCGTCGCGCTCTCGCAGTTGAGCCGCGCGCCGGAATCGCGCGGACGGCAGGATCGCCGGCCCCTGCTTTCCGACCTGCGCGAGTCGGGTGCGCTCGAGCAGGACGCCGACGTCGTGATGTTCATCTACCGGGAGGAGATGTACGAGCGGACGCCGGAGAACGAGGGGATTGCCGAGATCATCATCGGCAAGCAGCGGAACGGTCCAACCGGCATGGTGAAGCTCGCCTTCCTGAAGGAGCAGACCCGCTTCGAGCTGCTCTCGCGGCCGGGGGCGCCAATGGACTACGGGCGGGACGAGGTGGCGGAGCCGCCGGGCGATGCCGGATCCGGGGCTGATCCGGGCGGATCCGGGACGGATCCGCTTGGATCCGACGACTTCTTCGACATTTAACGGTTCGAGCCGGTGATCCGCCCGACCCACGCCACCGTCGATCTCGACGCCCTGGTCCACAACTACCGCGCGATCGTCCGCCATGTGGCGGGCGGCGCTTGGACGTCGAGGCCTGTGCCGCCGGGCGTGATCGCCGTGGTCAAGGCAAACGGCTACGGCCATGGCGCGGTTCCGGTTGCGCTCGCCCTCGAACGCGCCGCGGCGGAGGCCGTGGTGCAGCCGGCGACGCCGCCGGTGATGCCGTCGCTGGCCTGCGCGGATATCGAGGAGGGGATCGAACTGCGGGAAGCGGGCGTATCCGCCCCGATCCTGGTGTTCGGCGCGCTGAGCGTGAGCGACCTGGCGGGACTCTTCGAGCACCGGCTGACGCCGACGGTTTCGTCGCCCGGTGCGGCGCGCGCCCTCGCGGAGGCGGCCCGGGCGCGCGGCACCCGGCTCCCCGTCCATCTCAAGATCGACACCGGCATGCACCGGTTCGGCTTCCGCGACGACAACCTCCGCGACACGCTGCCGGCGGTGGTCGGATCGCCGCACCTGGTGGTCGACGCGGTCTACACCCATTTCGCCACCGCCGAGCTGATGGGGCACGGACTCTTCGAGGAGCAGCGCGGACGGTTCGAAGCGGTGCGCGCCGTGGCCGGCCGTTTCGGCCTGCGCGGCGTCCGGTGGCACGCCGCGAACAGCGCCGCGCTGCTGCGCGATCCGCGCACCTGGTACGACGCGGTCCGTCCCGGGCTGTTGCTGTACGGCGTCGCGCCGCCGCCGCTCGAGACCGACCTGGACCTCCGGCCGGTGATGTCGCTCCGTAGCCGGATCGTTGCCGTCAAGGGGATGTGGCCGGGCGAGTCGGCCGGCTACGGCGCACGGTTTGTCGCCGACCGGCCGATCCGCGTCGCGATCATCCCGGCCGGTTACGCCGATGGGCTGGACCTGCGGCTCGCGGGCCGCGGTTCGATCCTGGTGGGCGGCGCGCGGGCCGACATCCTGACCGTCGCCATGGATTCGCTGACCGTCGACGTGACCGGGGTGGCCGCCAATCCGGGCGATGACGTGGTGATCCTGGGCGAGCAGGCGGGCGCGCGGATCCGGGCGACGGAGACCGCGCGGGCCATCGGCACGGTGCCCCACGAGGTGCTCTGCCGCATCGGCGCGCGGATTGGCCGGACGTATAATCCCTGAGATTCCGGGAGGCATGGCAAAGGCGAAGACCGGCGCACGGACGGTGTTCGTCTGCCAGTCGTGCGGCAGCGAGTCCCGGAAATGGGCCGGGCGGTGTAGCGACTGCGGCGCCTGGAACTCGATGGTCGAGGAGCCGGAGGCGCCCGCCGCCGGCGATCCGGGACGTTACGGCGGCGCGGTGGCGGTCGAGCCGGCCGAGGTGCATCGCTACGCGGATATCGACGTCGAGCAGGCGGCCCGTTTCACCAGTGGTTTCGGCGAGTTCGACCGGGTCCTGGGCGGCGGCATCGTCCCCGGCTCGGTGGTCCTGGTGGGGGGCGAGCCCGGGATCGGCAAGTCGACGCTGCTGCTGCAGGCGGCCGGCGCGGTGGCGGGCAGCGTCGGTCCAGTGCTGTATGCGTCGGGCGAGGAGTCCGAGCGGCAGGTGAAGGAGCGCGGCCAGCGGCTGGGCATCGGTGAGTCGACGCCGCTCTACCTGCTGGCCGAAACCTGCCTCGAACGCCTGCTCGACGCGGTTGACCGGGTGTCGCCGTCGCTCCTCGTGGTCGATTCCATTCAGACGATCTATTCCCTGAAGCTGACCTCGGCGCCGGGCAGCGTCGGGCAGGTGCGCGAGGCGGCGACGCACCTGCTGTTCAACGCGAAGCGGCGCAACCTGCCCACCGTGCTCGTCGGGCATGTCACGAAGGACGGCAGTCTGGCCGGGCCGAAGGTGCTGGAGCACGTCGTCGACACGGTTCTCTACTTCGAGGGCGAGCGGCACCATGCGCACCGGATCGTCCGGGCGGTGAAGAACCGCTACGGCGCGGTGAGCGAGCTGGGGGTGTTCGAGATGACGGGGACCGGCCTCGTGCCGGTGCCGAACCCGTCACGGCTGTTCCTTTCGGAGCGCGCCGCGAACGTGCCCGGCTCGGTGGTGCTCTGCTCGGCCGAGGGGACGCGGCCGATCCTGGTCGAGGTGCAGGCGCTGGTGGCGGCCGGGGCGTACGGGACGGCGCGGCGGATGGCGAGCGGGATCGATCAGAACCGGCTGTCGCTGCTCCTCGCGGTTCTCGAGAAGCGGGCCGGGTTGAGCCTCGCGGGCGAGGATGTCTTCGTCAACGTGGCGGGCGGCATGGAAGTGAACGAGCCGGCAGCCGACCTCGGGGTGGTCGCCGCCGTCGCGTCGAGCCTGCGCAACCGGGGCGTCCGCCCCGGGACGGCGATTTTCGGCGAGGTGGGCCTGGGGGGCGAGGTGCGCGGGACGACGCACGCCGACCTGCGGGTGAAGGAAGCGGCGCAACTCGGCTTCCGCCGGTGCGTCCTGCCCGCGGCCAACGCCGACACCGCGGCGGACGCCGCGGCGGGATGCGAGCTGGTCGGCGTCGGTTCGGTGGAGGAGGCGCTGGAGGCGCTCGCCTGACCGATGCGGATCCCGCCGTTCCACTGGTGGCGAACCGTCTTCTGGCTGATCCCCGCCATCTCGGTCTACACGATCGTGCTGGGGGCGCTGTCGCTCGCCTCGATGCTGATCGACCGGCGCGGACATCTCGCGCACGGCTGCGCGCGGACCTGGTCGCGCTGGATCCTGGGGACGACGGGCGTCCGGGTCGAGGCGCGCGGACTCGATCGCTTCACCCGCGGCCGCTCGTACGTCTTCGTCTCGAACCACCAGAGCGTCTACGACATCCCGGTCCTGTTCGCGTCGATCCCGGCGCAGCTCCGGATCATCTCGAAGGCGTCGCTCGGCGCGTTCCCGGTGCTCGGCTGGCACCTGCGCTGGACCGGCCATCTGCTCGTCGACCGAAAGCGCGCCGGCGCCGGCACGCTCGGCCAGGTGGCGCGAATGATCCAGCGGGGCGACTCGCTCATCGTCTTCCCGGAGGGAACCCGGAGCCGGGACGGGCGCGTCGGACGGTTCAAGCGGGGGCTCTTCCTGCTGGCCATCGATGCCGGCGCCACGGTCGTGCCGGTCGCGATCAACGGCACGCGTCACGTCATGCTGAAAGGACGGCTGATGACCTGTCCGGGCGACGTGTCGCTGGTGGTGCACGAGCCGATTCCGACCGACGGCCTGACGCGGAAGGATGCGTCGCGCCTCGCCGAGCAGGCGCGGGACGTGATTGCCGCGACGGTCGGCGGATAGGCGGGCGATGGAGGCAGGGGACGGACGATGACGGCGACCCTGGTCACGGTAGCCGACGATCTGCATGACGTCGTGCGTCTCGGCGTGCTGCGGATCGAGGGTGTGTCGGTCCGCGCGACCGCGGATGATGCTGCGCCAGCCGTCGCCGCGCCGGACGCCGCGCCGACGGACGCCGCAGCGGCGGGCGCGGTGGCCGTCACGGCGGCGGCCGACGCGCGCGTTGGCCTGGTCCGCACCATGTACCGGCGGTTCGGGATCGATCCGACGAAGACCCGCCCCTCTTCCGAGGCGCTCCGGCGCCGTGTCCGCCGCGGGTTGCCGTGGCCCCGGATCAACACGCTGGTGGATGCCGGCAATCACTGCTCGCTGGTGACGCAGTTGCCCTACGGCCTGTATGACCTCGACCGCGTCGTGGGAGGCATCGCGCTGCGCCGCGGCGCGGACGGCGACGAGTACGCCGGCATCGGCAAGCCGGTGGTGCATCTAGACGGCCGGCCGGCGCTGTTCGATACGGCCGGGCCGTTCGGGAATCCGACGTCCGATTCGGCGCGGACCATGATCACGTCGGTGACGGTGCGCGCATTGCTCGTCGTGTATGCTCCACGCCCCGTCCCGGCGCCGGAACTGGAGGCTGTGCTCGATCTGAGCGCGGCGCGCGTGCGGGAGAGGGCAGGAGGCAGAGAGACCGGCCGATGGATTATTCCGTCCGCGTAGCCGCGATCATCGCCGCGGGAGGGCGCGGCCTCCGGGCCGGCGGCGTACGGGCCGGCGGCGGCGGGCTGAAGCAGTTCCGCCGTGCCGGGGACCGCACGTTGCTGGAGCATGGCATCGTGCCCTTCGATCGGCATGACCGCGTTGCGGAGCTGATCGTCGTGCTGCCCGCCGCCGACGCTGCATCCCCGCCGGCCGGGCTTGCGGCGTGCGCGACACCGCTCCGGGTGGTCGCGGGCGGCGCCCGGCGGCAGGACTCGGTGGCGGCGGGCGTCGATGCGGTGCCGGACGGGATCGACATCGTGCTGGTGCACGATGCGGCGCGCCTCTTCTGCACCGCCGCGCTGATCGACCGGGTCATCGACGCCGCGGCGGAGACCGGGGCGGCGGTTCCCGCCCTCCGGGCTACCGACACCATCAAGGAGGCGGCCGCGGCCGACGGGCCGCCGATGGTGGCTGCGACGCTGCCGCGTGAGCGGATCTGGCTGGCGCAGACGCCGCAGGGCTTCCGCCTCGAGGTTTTGCGGGGCGCCGTGGCGCTGGGGCGGCGCGGCGTGGAGGCGACCGACGAGGCGCTGCTCGCCGAGCGTGCGGGCTATCCGGTCCGCCTGGTCGAGGGAGACGGGGCGAACCAGAAGGTGACGACGGCGGCGGATGTCGACGGCGCGGTGGAACGGCTCGCGGGGGGTGGCGGCATGGTCCGGATCGGCTTTGGCTACGACTCGCACCGCACGGTGGCGGGGCGTCCATTGATCCTGGGCGGCGTCGAGATCCCGTCCGACGTCGGCCTTGACGGCCACTCCGACGCCGATGCGGTCTGTCATGCGGTGACCGACGCGCTGCTCGGCGCGTCGGCGGCAGGCGATATCGGCCGGCATTTCCCCGATACCGACCCGCAGTGGAAGGGGGCGTCGAGCATCGAGCTGCTGCGGGGCGCGGTGGCGATCGTGCGCGCGCGGGGCTTTGCTCCCGGCAACGTCGATGTCGTCGTGATCGCGCAGCGGCCGAAGCTGGGGCCGCACAGCGCGGCGATGCGCGCGCGTCTGGCCGATCCGCTCGGTATTCCCCCCGAGGCGATCAGCATCAAGGCGAAGACGGCCGAGGGGATGGACGCGGCGGGCCGCGGCGAGGGGATCGTCGTCCACGCCGTCGCGACCGTCGTGCCGGCGTCCTGATGGTGATCTACGGCGTCAATCCGGTCCTCGAAGCGCTCCGGAGCGGCCGGGTGGAGGCGCTCGTGGTCGGCCACCGCCGCCAGGGCCGCCTCGACGAGCTGCTCCATCTGGCCGAACGGCGGGGGGTGCGGGTCCGGCGCGCCGAGGCGGACGAACTGAACCGCCTGGCGTCGGGCGGCGTGCACCAGGGTGTGGTGGCGACGATCCGGCCGCCCGAGCCGCGCAGCGTCGGCGATCTGGTCGACGCGGCGGCGCCGGCGCTGATCGTCGTCCTGGACGGCATAGAGGACCCCCACAACCTGGGCGCCATCGCGCGGACGGCGGAGGTGGCTGGCGCATCCGGCCTGGTCGTTCCGAGGCGGCGCGCGGCGCCGCTGACGGGGGCGGCGGTCAAGGCGTCGGCCGGGGCGCTGGCCCACCTGCCGGTGGCGCCGGTGGTGAACGTCGCGCGGGCGCTTGCCGAGTTGCAGTCGGCGGGCGTCTGGACGGTCGGTCTCGACGCGGCGGCCCCGCAGACGATCTACGACATCGACCTGTGCCTGCCGGTGGCGCTGGTGGTCGGCGGCGAGGGCCGCGGGCTCCGGCACCTGGTCCGGGAACGTTGCGACTGGCTCGCCGCCCTTCCCCAGCGCGGGCAGGTGGCCAGCCTGAACGCTTCCGTGGCGGCCGGCATCGCCCTGTTCGAAGCGGTCCGGCAGCGGCTGGTCTCGGCCCGGGGCTCCTCCGGCGAGGGCCGCGCGGGCGGCGAGGGGAATCCACGCTGAGGGGTGGTGGTCCAGTCCTTTCCAATCCAGAAATGAGCCTGAAGCGGGCCGATGAGCCAGACATGTCAGGCAGCCGGGTCAATGGACCGGAATAGCCGCGTGCGCGCCTCCTCAACGGCGCGCGCGGCGTCATTGTCGCTCAGGGCGAAGGCGATGTCGTCGAGCTGTTCGAAGGTGGTCCCCGGGTTGAGGTAGTCGGTGGCCCCGGGGAGCGACGTGAGCTTCTCGTAGGGCGTCATGATGTCGGCGTCGCGGTAGCGCTTGCGGACGCGCCCCTTGGCGTCGACCACCGTGCTGGGAAAGAAGCAGGGGCGGTGGAAGTTGAGGTAGGGCGAGAGGACGTTCTGGGTGAAGTCGTTGACGCGTTGGGCGTGGCGGCTGGGGATGTGGCCGTAGCCGAGGTGCTTGCGGACGACCGAGCCGTTCTTGCTCTCGACGAGGGCGTTGTCGTTGGTGTGTCGGGCTCGGGACTTGGTGAACTCGTCGATGTGGAGGGCTTGCAGCAGCGCGGCGACGGTGCGGTTGACGTATTCCGACCCGTTGTCGGAGTGGAAGCCGTGGAGGGTGAACGGGAAGGCGCGGAGCAGGGCGCTGAGGACCGGGGCCAGGCACGCGGCGTGGAGATGCTCGACCGAGCCGATGCACTGGAACTGGGTGACCTCATCCACCAAGTTCACGTGGTACAGGCCTTTAACGTCATCGAGGTCAGCCTGATGGACGGAATCGACCCGGACATAGCCGGGGCGCCCGAACGGTGCCGGCCGGCGGCGCTCGCCGATCGCCACCTGCACCGGGCGCGTCGGCATGGGGGTGGTTCCGCGGCGCCGTTGATAGGTGATCGAGTGCCGCAGGTTGTAGAGATGGCCGTTCGAGATGCCGGCCAGGCGCTCGAACCGATGGTCGTCGAACCGATGGTAGGCGCGCGCACAGAGCGTGCGGGTGGCCGGTCCGGACAGCGTGCCGTGGAGCCGGTCGACCTCGGCGAGCAGGCCGATGTCGGTGCTGCTGTAACGGCGCGGGAATGGTCGGCTGGGTGCGCCGCGGCGGTCGGCGATCCTCCCGGTGGCCCGGTGTTGAGTCACGAGCCGGGTGAGTTGGGCGCGCGACAGGCCGGTCACCTTGGCCAGCAAGCTCCGGAGCAGACCCTTCTCAGCCTTCCCCTGGTGGACATAGTCGAACCGTGTCAAGGTGCGCTCGATGAACCCGTAGGCGTCCGCTCGCGTCGACACATTCAGGTCGATCAGTCCGCTGCCGTCAAGGAACGCTCGAACGTGTTGCAGGGTCCGCAGGCGGTCTGTCTGGAGTGTCACGATCATCCTCCGATGATCCACCACCCAGCTCCCCTTCAGGCTCATGTGTCGTTGGAAACAACTCCCCCTTCAGGCTCATGTCTCATTGGAAGAGACTGGTCCTTGCGGCTGTCGTCAAGGCTGTGCTAAGATGCAGGGTTCGTCCTGCTGGCGTAGCTCAGTCAGGCAGAGCAGCTGATTTGTAATCAGCGGGTCGGGGGTTCGAATCCCTTCGCCAGCTCCACAAGGCAGCGGACGAGACGCAGATAGCAGCAGAAGCAGAAGAGTTCGGCGAGGTTGCGGAGCGGTCAAACGCAACAGACTGTAAATCTGTCGCCCTAGCGGCTTCGGAGGTTCGAATCCTCCCCTCGCCACCAGGTTGTCAGAGTCGATGGGGCCAAGGGAACGAAGCGGGAGTAACTCAGTGGTAGAGTCACAGCCTTCCAAGCTGTTGGTCGCGGGTTCGATCCCCGTCTCCCGCTCCAGTGATTCCAGGGATGACGCACGGAGGACGGCTCCAGCCGATGTAGCTCAGCGGTAGAGCGCGTCCTTGGTAAGGACGAGGTCACCGGTTCAAGCCCGGTCATCGGCTCCATAACGTTGGCGGAAAAGGCACCTCAACAGGAAGGACAGGACAGGCATGGCGAAGGAAAAGTTCGATCGATCCAAGCCGCACGTGAATATCGGCACGATCGGTCACATCGACCACGGCAAGACCACTCTGACGGCCGCGATCACGCAGGTGATGGCCAAGCATGACCCGACCAACACCGCGCGGGCGTTCGATGAGATCGACAACGCCCCGGAGGAGAAGGAGCGGGGCATCACCATCGCCACCGCGCACGTCGAGTACACGACGGCCAACCGGCACTACGCCCATGTCGACTGTCCGGGGCACGCCGACTACATCAAGAACATGATCACGGGCGCCGCGCAGATGGACGGCGCCATCCTCGTGGTGGCGGCGACCGACGGCGTGATGCCGCAGACGCGCGAGCACATTCTGCTTGCCCGCCAGGTCGGCGTTCCGTCGCTGGTGGTCTTCCTGAACAAGGTGGACGCCGTCGACGACCCCGAGTTACTGGAACTGGTCGAGCTGGAGGTGCGTGAACTCCTCAGCAGCTACGAGTTCCCGGGCGACGACGTGCCGGTCATCCCGGGCTCGGCGCTCGCGGCGCTCGAAGGCGATGCCGAGGGCGAGGAAGCGATTTACGCGCTGATGGCGGCGGTCGACGATTACGTGCCGCTGCCGGAGCGCGACGTCGACAAGCCGTTCCTGATGCCGATCGAGGACGTCTTCTCGATCTCGGGCCGCGGCACCGTCGTCACCGGCCGTGTCGAGCGCGGCAAGGTGCTCACGGGCGAAGAGGTGGAGATTGTCGGCTTCTCGGAGACTCAGAAGAAGGTGGTGACCGGCGTCGAGATGTTCCGGAAGCTGCTCGACGAGGGTGTCGCCGGCGACAACATCGGCGTCCTGCTGCGCGGCACGGAAAAGGACGACGTGGAGCGGGGACAGGTTCTCGCGAAGCCGAAGTCGATCACGCCGCACACGAAGTTCAAGGGTGAGGTCTACGTCCTGAACAAGGAGGAGGGCGGCCGGCACACTCCCTTCTTCAAGGGATACCGGCCGCAGTTCTATCTCCGGACGACCGACGTCACCGGCGTGGCGGAGCTGCCGGACGGCATCGAGATGGTGATGCCTGGCGACAACGTGTCGATCGGCGTCGAACTCATCACGCCCGTCGCCCTCGAGAAGGGACTGCGGTTCGCGATTCGTGAAGGTGGACGGACCGTCGGTTCGGGCACCATCACGGAGATCATCGAGTAGGCGGACGCGCCGGACAGACCGGGAGGCGGCACCATGCGTAACATCGTGACTCTCGCTTGTACCGAGTGCAAACGCCGGAATTACACGACCACGAAGAACAAGCGGACGACGCCGGACCGGCTGGAGATACGCAAGTACTGCCGATGGTGCCGCTCGCACAAGCCGCACCGGGAGACGAAGTAGTGCCGGGGCGCGGTAAGCCGCGCCACGCGCTTGGGACACGCAGGCCAGTAGCTCAATTGGTAGAGCACCGGTCTCCAAAACCGGGGGCTGGGGGTTCGAGCCCCTCCTGGCCTGCCAGTAAGCCGCTGAGGACCGAAAGGACACGACGCCGTGAAGTCCGCGAAGGTGAAGACGACGACGCGCGAATTGCCGGCCCTGGCCGGAATGTTCGGCTGGTGGGACCGGTCGCGCACATTCCTGGCCCAGGTGCGCAACGAGATGGAGCGCGTCACCTGGCCCACCTGGAAGGAAGTGCAGGCGACCACCATCGTCGTGATCCTGGTCTCGGTGGCGTTCGGACTGTATCTGTGGGGGATCGACCTGGTGCTCGACCGGGTCGCGCGGGCGCTGTTCCAGTTGTTCGGAGCCTAGGAGTCCGTGGTGAAACCCCGCGTAGCACCGCCGTTCAGGCGGGATGCATCGCCGCTCGAATGTAGCGGGGGTTTCACCACGGGCTCCTTGAACGAGTAATCAACGATGACTGACGTCGCGACCAAGCAGTGGTACATCGTCCATACGTACTCCGGCTTCGAGAAGAAGGTGGAGGACTCGTTGAAGCAGCGGGTCCAGGCCTACGGCATGGAGGACGAGATCGGCGAGGTGCTCGTGCCGACCGAGGACGTGGTGGAGATGCGCAACGGCCGGAAGGTGATCACCTCGAAGCGGTTCTTCCCCGGCTACATCCTGGTCGAGATGCAGATGTCCGATCAGGCATGGCACGTCGTGAAGAACACGCCGAAGGTGACCGGCTTCGTCGGCGCCGGGTCGAAACCGACGCCGCTGACGCGCGAGGAAGTCGATCAGATCCTTCACCAGGTGACAGTCGCGGCCGAGCAACCGAAGCCGAAATACACCTTCGACAAGGGTGACCAGGTTCGGATTAACGAGGGACCGTTCTCCAGCTTCAACGGGGTCGTGGACGACGTCAACGTCGACCGCAACACGCTGAAGGTGATGGTGACCATCTTCGGGCGCGCGACGCCCGTGGAGCTCGATTTCCTGCAAGTGGAGAAGATCTGACGCAGTCATGAAGAAGATCATCGGACAGGTAAAGCTGCAGATCGCCGCCGGCAAGGCGACGCCGGCGCCGCCGGTCGGGACCGCGCTCGGTCCGCACGGCGTCAACATCATGGACTTCTGCAAGGCGTTCAATGCGAAGACGGCCAGCCAGGAGGGATTGATCATTCCTGCCGTGGTCACCATCTACGCGGACCGTTCTTACAGCTTCATCACCAAGACGCCGCCGGCCGCGGTGCTGCTGAAGCGAGCCGCCAACATTGCCAAGGGATCGGGCGAGCCGAACCGCACCAAGGTGGGCATGGTGACGCTGGAGCAGGTGAACGAGATCGCGAAGACGAAGATGCCCGACCTGAACGCCAACACGATCGAGGCCGCGGCCGAGATCGTCGCCGGCACCGCGCGGTCGATGGGGATCGAAGTCGAGGGCCGGGGCTGACGATGAAGAAGACCGGCAAGCAGTTCCAGGCGGCGGAGGCGAAGGTGGACCAGGCGGCGTACACGCTCGACGAGGCGTTGCCGCTGGTCAAGACCCTGACGTTCGCCAAGTTCGACGAGACGGTGGAGATTGCGATGCGCCTCGGCGTCAATCCGCGCCACGCGGACCAGATGGTGCGCGGCACCGTATTGCTGCCGCACGGACTGGGCCGGACGAAGAACGTGGTGGTGATCGCCGGCGCCGACAAGCAGGAGGAGGCGACGGAGGCGGGCGCCGACACGGTGGGCGGCGAGGAACTGGTGAAGAAGATCTCCGACGGCTGGATGGACTTCGAAGCGGTCGTCGCCACACCGGACATGATGCGCGTGGTCGGCAAGCTCGGGCGCCTGCTCGGGCCGCGCGGCCTGATGCCGAACCCGAAGACCGGCACCGTCACGTTCGACGTCGGCCGGGCGGTCAGCGAGATCAAGGCAGGCAAGGTGGAGTACCGCGTCGACAAGGCGGGCGTTGTGCACGCGCCGATCGGCAAGGTGTCGTTCGAGGTGAGGCAGTTGCTCGACAACGCGATGGCGCTCGCGTCGAGCGTGATCAAGGCGAAGCCTGCTGCCGCGAAGGGACGTTACGTCAGGAGCATCGCCATCTCGTCGACGATGGGTCCTGGCGTGCCGATCGACACGGCGAGCGTTGAAGCGAGCACCAAGGCGCAAATCGCGACATGACGCAGACGAAATACAGGCAGCACGATGGCACTTAGCAGGGCAACGAAGGAATCGCGGCTCGAGGCGCTCCGGACGGAACTGGGCGGCGCCGAGAGCGTCATCCTGGTCGACTTCAAGGGGCTCGATGTCCCGCAGGTGACCGATCTCCGGCGGAAGGTGCGGGGCGCGCAGGGCAGCTACCGCGTTGTGAAGAACTCCATCGCGCGCCGCGCGATGGAAGGGACATCGTTCGAGGCGCTGTGCGGCCGGCTGGAAGGCACGAACGCCCTCGCCTACAGCAGCGATGACCCGGTGGCGCTGGCGAAGGCGCTGGTCGATTTCGCCAAGGACGCGCCGGCGCTCACTTTCCGGGCCGGTGTCGTGCAGGGCCAGACGATCGAAGCGGAGGGCGTGACAGGTCTGTCGGAACTGCCTGGCAAGCCCGAGTTGCAGGCGAAGTTGCTGATGCTGCTGAACGCGCCGGCGACAAATCTCGTACGGCTGCTGAGCGCTGCGCCGCGCAACTTGCTGACCGTATTGAACCAGGTGGAACAGAAGAAGAAGGCGCAGGAGGAAGGCTAAACCATGGCTGAAGTAACTCAGGATCAGGTCGTCGACTACATCAAGGGCATGTCCGTGCTCGAGCTGTCCGAGCTCGTCAAGCGGCTCGAGGAAGAGCTGGGCGTCTCGGCGGCGGCGGCGATGCCGATCGCCGTGGCAGGCGGCATGGCGGCGGGCGGCGCAGCCCCCGAAGAGGAAGAGCAAACCGAGTTCACGGTGATGCTGACCGACTTCGGGGCGCAGAAGATCAAGGTGATCAAGGCGGTGCGCGAGGTGACGAGCCTTGGCCTCAAGGAGGCGAAGGACCTGGTCGAAGGTGCGCCCAACGCGGTCAAGGAAGGGATCCCCAAGGACGAGGCGGAGGCCATCGCGAAGAAGTTCGAGGCAGTAGGCGCGAAGACCGAGATCAAGTAAACCCTCCGCACGCGAAGGAGTTCAACGTTGCAGCAAATACTGCCCAGGAACGTCTATCGCGAGCGCCGGGATTTTTCGAAGATCCCTACGGCGGTCCCGATCCCGAACCTCATCGAGATTCAGAAGAAGTCGTACGAGCGTTTTCTGCAGATGAACCGGAGGCCCGACGAACGGGTGGACGCCGGTCTGCAGTCGGTCTTCAAGTCGGTCTTCCCGATCAGCGACTTCCGGGAGAACTCGTCGCTCGAGTTCGTCGACTATTCCATCGGTGACTGGGAGCAGGCGGCGGATGTGCCCGGCGTGCGCTACCACGTGGTGCGCGACTTCGGGGGACAGCGCCTCGGCCTCAAGCTGAAGTACGACGTCGAAGAGTGCCAGGAGCGGGGCATGACCTATGCCGTCCCGCTCAAGGTGACGATTCGACTCGGGGTCTACAACAAGGACCCGGAGACCGGCGTGCGGCAGTTGCGCGACATCAAGGAGCAGGAGGTCTACTTCGGCGAGGTCCCGCTGATGACGGACAACGGCACGTTCATCATCAACGGCACCGAACGGGTGATCGTCTCGCAGTTGCACCGGTCGCCCGGCGTGTTCTTCCACTCCGAGGACAAGTCGGCGTTCGTGGCGCAGATCATCCCGTACCGCGGATCCTGGGTGGAATTCGAACTGGATTCCAAGAATCTGCTGCAGGTCCGGATCGACCGCAAGCGGAAGATCCTCGGGACCGTTTTCCTGCGCGCGCTCGGCCTGCAGAGCGTCGACGAGATCATCCGGACCTTCTACACCGTCCGTCGGGCGTCCGTGGGCCGCGAGAAGGTCGAGTGGGAACTCGGCAGCCGGTTGGTGGGACGCCGCACCGGCGCCGCCCTGGAGCTGGAGGACAGCGAGATCACGGTCAAGAAGGGCCGGAAGCTGAGCCGCAGCCTCATCGAGCAACTGCTCGGGGCGGGTTGCAGCCGGATCGAACTGGCGCCCCAGGAACTCGATGGGGCCTACGCCGTCGCGGACATCGTCGACCCGGAGACGGGCGAGGTGATGCTGGAGGCGAACGAGCCGGTCTCCCCCCGGGTCATGGCGATGTTGCAGGAGAAGGCAGTCGGCGACGTCGAACTGTTCTTCCCGGAGACGGACGACATCGGCACGGCGCTGTCCAATACCCTGACCAAGGATCAGTCCAAGACCCACGAAGAGGCGCTGATCGAGATCTACCGCCGGATGCGTCCGGGCGATCCGCCGACCCTCGACAGCTCGCGCACGCTGTTCGAGACGCTCTTCTTCAATCCGCAGAAGTACGACTTCTCCCGGGTCGGGCGTCTGAAACTGAACACCAAGCTGGGTCTCAACACGTCGCTCGACGACCGGGTGCTGGGGCAGTCGGACTTCGTCGCGGTGATCCGGTACCTGTTGACGCTCCGCAAGAACCCGCAGAACGTCGACGATATCGATCACTTGGGCAATCGGCGGGTCCGGTCCGTCGGCGAACTGCTCGAGAACCAGTTCCGGATCGGGCTGGTGCGGATGGAGCGTGCCATCAAGGAGAAGATGTCGGTCTACCAGGAAATGGCGACCGCCATGCCGCACGACCTGATCAATGCGAAGCCGGTGATGGCCGCGATCCGCGAGTTCTTCGGGTCATCGCAGCTCTCGCAGTTCATGGACCAGACCAACCCGCTGTCGGAGATCACCCACAAGCGGCGGCTGTCGGCCCTGGGGCCGGGCGGACTGTCGCGGGAGCGGGCCGGTTTCGAAGTGCGCGACGTCCATCCGACGCACTACGGCCGCATCTGTCCGATCGAGACGCCGGAAGGTCCGAACATCGGCCTGATCTCGTCGCTGTCCTGCTACGCGCGGATCAACGAGTTCGGCTTCATCGAGTCGCCCTACCGGAAGGTAAAGGACGGGCGGACCGTCGACTATGTCCGCATCACGGATGCCGGCGGCACGAAGTACAAGAACGGTGACGTCGTCGAGGCGTCGGAAATCGCCGCGGCGAACGCGGCGGCGGAAGGGCGGAACAGGCGGGGCGCGCAGTACAGCCCGTATTCGTTCTACCTCTCGGCCTGGGAGGAGGACAAGTACGTCATCGCCCAGGCGAACGCGCGTCTCGATGCGGGGGGGCGGCTCCTCGACGAGCGGATCAACGCGCGGCAGGCGGGCAACTTCAAGCTCGAGCCGCGGGACAGGATCGAGTACATCGACGTTTCGCCGAAACAGCTCGTCTCGGTTGCGGCGTCGCTCATCCCGTTCCTCGAGAACGACGACGCAAACCGGGCGCTGATGGGATCGAACATGCAGCGCCAGGCGGTGCCGCTGCTCCGCGCGCGTGCGCCGTTCGTCGGGACCGGGATGGAGCACATCACGGCGCGCGATTCGGGCGCGGTGGTGACGGCGCGCCGCGCGGGCGTGGTCGACCTGGTCGACTCGCAGCGGATCGTCGTCCGCGCGGAGGGCGAGCCATCCGACGAGGACCCGTCGAGCGAGATGGGGGCGGACATCTACACCCTGACGAAGTTCCGCCGCTCGAACCAGAATACGTGCATCAACCAGAAGCCGATCGTGGAGGTCGGGACGCACGTCGAGCGCGGCCAGGTGCTGGCCGACGGGCCCTGCACGGAGTTGGGCGAGCTGGCCCTCGGTCGCAACGTGCTGGTCGCCTTCATGCCGTGGCGCGGCTACAACTTCGAGGACGCGATCCTGGTCTCGGAACGCCTGGTGAAGGAGGACTACTACACGTCCATCCACATCGAGGAGTTCGAGATTGAATCACGCGACACGAAGCTGGGGCCGGAGGAGATCACGCGGGACATCCCGAACGTCTCCGAGGGCTTCCTGAACGACCTCGACGAGAGTGGCATCATCCGGATCGGCGCCTACGTCAAGCCGAACGACATCCTCGTCGGCAAGGTGACGCCGAAGGGCGAGACTCAGCTCACCCCGGAAGAGAAGCTGCTCCGCGCCATCTTCGGCGAGAAGGCGGGCGACGTGCGCGATGCGTCGCTGGTCTGCCCGCCGGGCATCGAGGGGATCGTCGTCGGCGTCCGGATCTTCTCCCGCAAGGGGACCGAGAAGGACGAGCGCGCCAAGGCGATCGAGTCGGCGGAGCTCGAGATGATGGAGACGAACCTGCACGACGAGGTTCGCATCCTTCACGATGAGGTAAAGAAGCGGCTGCTGCCGATGATCGAGGGCAAGTCCCTCAGCGCGGACCTGCGCGCCATCGAGAGCGGAGACACGCTGCTCGCCAAGGGGACCACCCTCACCGAGCAGACGATCCAGGATCTCCCCTACGGCGACCTGCTGCGGGTCAAGCTGGCCGGGCTCAACGCGCAGGCGAAGGAAGAGGTCCAGGCGATCCGGAATCGGACCGCCCAGCAGGAGGACACGATCCGCCAGCGCTTCGAGGAGAAGAAGGAGAAGGTCCGCCTGGGCGACGAGTTGCCGCCGGGCGTGATCAAGATGGTCAAGGTCTACGTCGCCATGAAGCGCAAGCTGTCGGTCGGCGACAAGATGGCCGGCCGCCATGGCAACAAGGGGGTCATCGCGCGGATCCTGCCGGAGGAGGATATGCCGCGGCTGCCGGACGGCACGCCGGTGGAGATTGTCCTCAACCCGCTCGGCGTCCCGTCGCGGATGAACGTGGGGCAGATTCTCGAGACTCATCTCGGGTGGGCCGCGCACGCGCTCGGCCTCTACTTCGCGTCGCCGGTCTTCGACGGCGCCCGCGAGAACGAGATCAAGGACCTGCTAGCCGAGGCGGGCCTCCCGCGCGACGGGAAGACGCCGCTGTTCGACGGGATGACCGGCGAGGTGTTCGAGCAGAAGGTCACCGTCGGCTACATCTACATGCTGAAGCTGTCGCACCTGGTGGACGACAAGATCCACGCCCGGTCGATCGGGCCGTACTCGCTGATTACGCAGCAGCCGCTCGGCGGCAAGGCGCAGTTCGGCGGACAGCGGTTCGGCGAGATGGAGGTTTGGGCGCTCGAGGCCTACGGCGCCGCGCACATCCTCCAGGAGCTGTTGACCGCCAAGTCGGACGACGTGACCGGCCGCTCCAAGATCTACGAAGCGATCGTCAAGGGCGACGCGTCGTTCGCACCTGGGCTGCCGGAGTCGTTCAACGTCCTGATCCGCGAGTTGCAGGCGCTCTGCCTGGACGTCGACCTGATAAAGACGCGACGGCCGGAGCTGGCGTTGGCGCTGGACGAGGATGCCGAGGATGACGGGGCGGAGGATGGGGTGGCGGAGGATGACGCAGCCGTCGCGGCAGCGGCGGGTGTGGAAAGCGAGGCCAACTGATGCAGAACATCTATGCGGACCGCGGCGCCCTGACGGTCGACTTCGACGCCATCCGGATCACGCTCGCCTCCCCGGAGAAGATCCGTTCGTGGTCGCACGGTGAGGTGACCAAGTCGGAGACGATCAACTACCGGACCTTCAAGCCGGAGCGCGATGGCCTCTTCTGCGCCAGGATCTTCGGCCCGGTCACCGACTGGGAGTGCCTCTGCGGCAAGTACAAGCGGATGAAGCACCGCGGCGTCATCTGCGACAAGTGCGGCGTCGAGGTGACGCAGTCGAAGGTGCGCCGGGAGCGCCTCGGGCACATCACGCTCGCTACGCCGGTGAGCCACGTCTGGTTCTTCAAGGGTCTCCCCAGCCGGATCGGGCACCTGCTCGATATCTCGCTGCGTGACCTCGAGCGGGTGCTCTACTTCGAGGCCTACGTCGTCATCGACCCCGGTGACACAACGCTGAAGCAGAACCAGCTCCTGACGGAGGAGGAGTACCGCAAGGCGCTCGAGGAGCATGGCCACGGGACGTTCGATGCCCATATGGGCGCCGAGGCGATCCGGACCCTCCTCTCGGAAGTCGAGATCGAGGATCTCGCGGTCGAGCTGCGCAAGAGGATGCGCGCCGAGACCTCGGCGCAGAAGACGCAGAAGTTCGCCAAGCGGCTGAAGGTGGTCGATTCGTTCCGCCGCTCGACGAACAAGCCGGAGTGGATGATTCTGACCGAGGTGCCGGTCATCCCGCCGGAGCTGCGGCCGCTCGTGCCGCTCGACGGCGGCCGGTTCGCCACCTCCGACCTGAACGACCTGTACCGGCGCGTCATCAACCGGAACAACCGGTTGAAGAAGCTGATGGAGCTGAAGGCGCCCGACGTCATCATCCGCAACGAGAAGCGGATGCTGCAAGAGGCGGTGGACGCACTCTTCGACAACGGCCGCCGCGGCCGGGTGCTGCGCGGCGCGAACAACCGCGCACTCAAGTCACTGTCGGACACGCTGAAGGGAAAGCAGGGCCGCTTCCGCCAGAATCTGCTCGGCAAGCGGGTCGATTACTCGGGACGTTCGGTCATCGTCGTCGGGCCGGAGCTCAAGCTGCACCAGTGCGGCCTGCCGAAGAAGATGGCCCTGGAGCTGTTCAAGCCGTTCATCTACAACAAGCTGGAACAGCGGCAGTTGGTTTCCACCATCAAGCAGGCCCGCGAGATGGTGGATCAGCAGGAGCCTGAGGTGTGGGACATCCTCGAGGAGGTGATCCGCGAGCACCCGGTGTTGCTGAACCGGGCGCCGACGCTGCACCGCCTGGGGATCCAGGCGTTCGAGCCGGTGCTGGTCGAGGGCAAGGCGATCCGGATCCACCCGCTGGTCTGCACGGCGTTCAACGCCGACTTCGACGGCGACCAGATGGCGGTTCACGTGCCGCTGTCGCCCGAGGCGCAGATCGAAGCGTCGGTGCTGATGATGTCGTCGAACAACATCATGTCGCCGTCGAGCGGGACCCCGATTGCGGTGCCGTCGCAGGATATCGTGCTCGGCTGCTACTACCTGACGAAGGCGAAGCCGAACGCGAAGGGCAAGCGCCGCGTCTACGGCGTGGAAGAAAAGCCGAATGGCGGCGGGGACCTGTCGCAGGGCTCCGAAGAGTTGCGGGTCTTCCGCACTGCGGACGACGTGCAACTCGCGCTCGAGGCGGGCGTGGTCGAGACCCTGAGCGAAATTCGCCTGCGGTT
This sequence comes from Vicinamibacterales bacterium, assembly GCA_965246995.1. Lineage (GTDB taxonomy): Bacteria > Acidobacteriota > Vicinamibacteria > Vicinamibacterales > UBA8438 > VXRJ01. The sequence goes on along the minus strand of OZ252008.1, from coordinate 3,773,912 downwards.
GAGCGGAGGGTACCTGAACGTGGGCGCCAACCGCGACGATCAGGACGTGCTGCACACGCCGCTGCAGACTCTCGACAACGAGATCGTGACCACAACCGTCGGCCGCGTCGTCTTCAATGGTGCGCTGCCGGACGAGATTCCGTTCGTCAACGGGCTGCTGAAGAAGAAGGGGCAGCAGCAACTGGTGCAGTACTGCTATCTGCGGCATGGGATCGAGCTCACCGTCCGGATGCTCGACGGCCTGAAGGATCTCGGGTTCCTGTATGCGACCAAGTCGGGTCTGTCGATCGGCATCGACGACCTGGTGATCCCGCGAGAGAAGCCAAGCCTCGTCAATGAAGCGCGGCGGGGAGTGATCGTCGTCGAGGAGCAGTACCTGCAGGGCGCGATCACCGATCGCGAGCGGAAGAACAAGGTGATCGACATCTGGTCCGGCGTCACCGAGAAGATCGCCGACGAGATGTTCGTCGGGATGGAGAAGGTCAGCGGCGAACTGCAGGGATCGGAGTTCAACCCGGTCTTCGTCATGGCGGATTCCGGCGCGCGCGGCAGCAAGCAGCAGATCCGCCAGCTCGCCGGGATGCGCGGCCTGATGGCGAAGCCGTCCGGGGAGATTATCGAGACCCCGATCACGTCGAACTTCCGCGAGGGGCTGACCGTCCTCCAGTACTTCATCTCGACGCACGGCGCCCGGAAGGGTCTGGCCGACACGGCGCTCAAGACGGCCGACTCCGGCTACCTGACCCGCCGGCTGGTCGACGTCGCGCAGGACGTCATCATTTCGGAGATCGACTGCGGCACCGACCGGGGGATCGAGGCGCGGGCGATCGTCGACAGCGGGGAGATCATCGAGCCGTTGCGCGACCGCATCATCGGGCGGGTCACCGTCCGGTCCGTTGAGGGAGAGGTGGTCGATCCGGTCACCGGCGCGGTCCTGGCCGCGGCGAACACCCTGATCGGCGAGGAACTCGCGTCCGAGATTCAGGAAGCGGGTATCGAGATGATCCGGATCCGCTCGGTCCTCAGTTGCGAGTCGCCGCGCGGGGTCTGCGCCTGCTGCTACGGGCGTGACCTGGCGACCGGCAGGCTGGTGGAGCGCGGACTCGCGGTCGGCGTCATTGCGGCGCAGTCGATTGGCGAGCCGGGTACGCAGCTCACGATGCGGACGTTCCACATCGGTGGCGCGGCGTCCGGATCCGAGCAGTCGATACACCGCAGCAAGCATGCCGGCACGGTGAACCTTGAAGGCGTCCAGGTGGCGACCAAGCAGGCGCCGAGCAAGCTGGTGGCGGGCAAGTCGGAGGAGTCGCTCGTCGTCATGAACCGGACCGGGTCGCTGATCGTCCGCGATCCGCAGGGCCGGGCTCGGGAGCACTACGAACTGGTGTACGGCGCCCACCTGCACGTGGCGGACGGCGACGAGGTGGATGTCGGGAGCACGCTGGTGGAGTGGGATCCCTACACGCGGCCGATCCTGACGGAGAAGGCGGGGCGCGTCCGCTTCCACGACATCGATGAAGAGACGATGCACGAAGAGGTGGACGAGGTGACCGGCCTGATGCGCCGCATCATCGTCGATCCGCCGGTCGCGTCCTCCGAAGACAAGCGCGCGGAAACCAGGCGCAGGGAGAAGGAAGGCAAGGAAGCCAAGGAGAAGAAGCACAAGCAACCGCGGATCGACGTGCTGAACGACCGGAGCCGCGTGGTGTTCCACCGCGATCTGCCGTCGCGCGCCCACCTGATGGTGAACGAAGGCGACATCGTGAACGCCACCGACGTGCTGGCGAAAATCCCGCGCGAGACGACCAAGACCAAGGACATCACGGGTGGCCTGCCGCGCGTCGTCGAGTTGTTCGAGGCCAGGAAACCGAAGGAGCCGGCGGTCATCAGCGAGATCGACGGCATCGTCAAGCACGCCGGCGTCGTCAAGGGGATGCGGAAGATCGTCATCATTCCGGACGACACCAGCGCGGAGCAGCGGGAGTACTCGCTGCCGCGAAGCGTGCACGTCAATGTGCAGGACGGCGACGGAGTACGCGCGGGCGATCCGCTGATGGAGGGGCCGCGCAACCCGCACGACATCCTGGACGTCCTGGGCGAGCAGGCGCTCTACAGCTACCTGGTGAACGAGATCCAGGAGGTGTACCGGTTGCAGGGCGTCGCCATCAACGACAAGCACATCGAGGTGGTGGTCCGCCAGATGATGCGCTGGATGAGGATCGAGGAGGTGGGTGACACCGAGTTCCTCGTCGACGAGCAGGTGGACAAGTACCGCTTCCGGTCGGAGAACGAGCGCGTGGCCGCCGAGGACCTGCAGCCGTCGACCGGCCGTCCGCTGCTGCTCGGGATCACGAAGGCGTCGTTGTCGACCGAATCGTTCATCTCGGCCGCGTCCTTCCAGGAGACGACTCGCGTGCTGACCGAGGCGTCGATTTCCGGCAAGGTGGATCATCTGCGGGGCCTGAAGGAGAACGTCACCATGGGCCGGCTGATCCCGGCTGGCACCGGGTTCGACTACTACCGAAGGGTCCGGATCGAGGCGGATGAGCCACCGCCGCCGCCGATCGCGACCGACGAGTCGGGGATGGAGGACTTTGTCTTCGAGGCGGAGGCGATGGGTGCTCCGGTCGGCTCGCTTCGGACGGTCATGTCGTACGACCCGGCGGCTGAGGACAACGAGTCGCCGGTGGACGACATCGACGCGTAGTCCGGGATTTGGAGTGGCCCGCCCCGCGGGCCGGGAGTCCTTTCCAATCCAGAAATGAGCCTGAAGCGGGCCGATGAGCCAGACATGTCAGGCAGCCGGGTCAATGGACCGGAATAGCCGCGTGCGCGCCTCCTCAACGGCGCGCGCGGCGTCATTGTCGCTCAGGGCGAAGGCGATGTCGTCGAGCTGTTCGAAGGTGGTCCCCGGGTTGAGGTAGTCGGTGGCCCCGGGGAGCGACGTGAGCTTCTCGTAGGGCGTCATGATGTCGGCGTCGCGGTAGCGCTTGCGGACGCGCCCCTTGGCGTCGACCACCGTGCTGGGAAAGAAGCAGGGGCGGTGGAAGTTGAGGTAGGGCGAGAGGACGTTCTGGGTGAAGTCGTTGACGCGTTGGGCGTGGCGGCTGGGGATGTGGCCGTAGCCGAGGTGCTTGCGGACGACCGAGCCGTTCTTGCTCTCGACGAGGGCGTTGTCGTTGGTGTGTCGGGCTCGGGACTTGGTGAACTCGTCGATGTGGAGGGCTTGCAGCAGCGCGGCGACGGTGCGGTTGACGTATTCCGACCCGTTGTCGGAGTGGAAGCCGTGGAGGGTGAACGGGAAGGCGCGGAGCAGGGCGCTGAGGACCGGGGCCAGGCACGCGGCGTGGAGATGCTCGACCGAGCCGATGCACTGGAACTGGGTGACCTCATCCACCAAGTTCACGTGGTACAGGCCTTTAACGTCATCGAGGTCAGCCTGATGGACGGAATCGACCCGGACATAGCCGGGGCGCCCGAACGGTGCCGGCCGGCGGCGCTCGCCGATCGCCACCTGCACCGGGCGCGTCGGCATGGGGGTGGTTCCGCGGCGCCGTTGATAGGTGATCGAGTGCCGCAGGTTGTAGAGATGGCCGTTCGAGATGCCGGCCAGGCGCTCGAACCGATGGTCGTCGAACCGATGGTAGGCGCGCGCACAGAGCGTGCGGGTGGCCGGTCCGGACAGCGTGCCGTGGAGCCGGTCGACCTCGGCGAGCAGGCCGATGTCGGTGCTGCTGTAACGGCGCGGGAATGGTCGGCTGGGTGCGCCGCGGCGGTCGGCGATCCTCCCGGTGGCCCGGTGTTGAGTCACGAGCCGGGTGAGTTGGGCGCGCGACAGGCCGGTCACCTTGGCCAGCAAGCTCCGGAGCAGACCCTTCTCAGCCTTCCCCTGGTGGACATAGTCGAACCGTGTCAAGGTGCGCTCGATGAACCCGTAGGCGTCCGCTCGCGTCGACACATTCAGGTCGATCAGTCCGCTGCCGTCAAGGAACGCTCGAACGTGTTGCAGGGTCCGCAGGCGGTCTGTCTGGAGTGTCACGATCATCCTCCGATGATCCACCACCCAGCTCCCCTTCAGGCTCATGTGTCGTTGGAAACAACTCCCCCTTCAGGCTCATGTCTCATTGGAAGAGACTCCGGGTTGCGCTGTCGGGTGACTGGTGTTAAAATTCGCCGTTTGCGTCGGGTCCGGGATACCCTATCTGGATCCGATCGGTCCTAACTGCACGACGAGCAATACGCATAGGGTCAACCGGTCGGGGTGCCAAGCGGCTGCTACGGGGGTAGTCGCTTTCAGGCTTCGGCCACAACCGGGTCGCGGATCAGCCGCGCCACCGTGTCGCCATTGGGCGGCCGGCGCGGCGCCGAGCCAGGGAGCAGACTTGCCGACGATTAGTCAACTGGTGCGCAAGGGACGCGTGCGGATCGTCAACAAGACGAAGAGCCCCGCGTTGCAGAGCTGCCCGCAGAAGCGCGGGGTCTGCGTCCGGGTCTTCACCCAGACGCCCAAGAAGCCGAATTCCGCGCTACGCAAGGTGGCGCGCGTCCGGCTGACCAACGGCATCGAGGTTACCAGTTACATCCCGGGCGAGGGGCACAACCTGCAGGAGCACTCGCTCGCACTGATTCGGGGCGGCCGGGTGAAGGATTTGCCGGGCGTGCGGTACCACGTGGTGCGCGGCACGCTCGATACCGTCGGTGTAGCCGGCCGCAAGCAGAGCCGGTCGAAGTACGGCGCGAAGCGACCGAAGGCGTAGATCGAGGAAACAGGACAAAGCAATGCCACGCAGACGTGAAGTTCCAAAGCGCGAAGTGCCGCCGGATCCGGTATACGACAGCACGCTGGTGACGAAGTTTGTCCGGACGATCATGAAGAGCGGCAAGCGGAGCGTCGCGGAAGGAATTGTTTACGGCAGTCTCGACATCATCCGCGAGCGGACCGGTGACGAGCCGCTCAAGACCTTCCGCAAGGCGCTCGACAACGTGAAGCCGAGCCTGGAAGTGAAGTCGCGCCGGGTGGGTGGCTCGAACTACCAGGTGCCGGTCGAAGTAACCCAGAACCGCCGGCTCTCGCTCAGCATCCGCTGGCTGACCTCGTACGCGCGCGGTCGCGGCGACGGCAAGACGATGCGCGAGAAGCTGGCGAACGAACTGATCGACGCGGCCAACCTGCGCGGCGCCTCGGTCAAGAAGCGTGAAGATACGCACCGGATGGCCGAGGCGAACAAGGCGTTCGCCCACTACCGGTGGTAAGGGCGCGGGGACGAACGAACGGTCAGGGCGCAGATGGACAGGCGATGACAGGCGGAGTCAGTACGGCGGCGACGCCGCGGTCCACGCCACGCGCGGCGGGACGAACGGAACGAGATATGCCCAGGACGGTGGCACTCAGTCGGACGCGGAACATCGGCATCATGGCCCACATCGATGCCGGGAAGACCACGACCACCGAGCGCATCCTTTTCTACACCGGGATCACCTACAAGCTGGGCGAGGTGCATGACGGGACCGCCGTCATGGACTGGATGGAGCAGGAGCAGGAGCGCGGCATCACGATCACGTCCGCTGCCACGACCTGCGTCTGGCGCGACCACCGCATCAACATCATCGATACGCCGGGCCACGTCGATTTCACGGCCGAGGTGGAGCGCTCGCTGCGGGTGCTCGACGGGTCGGTCGCGGTCTTCGACGCGGTCGGGGGTGTCGAGCCGCAGTCGGAGACGGTCTGGCGCCAGGCGGACAAGTACCGCGTCCCGCGTCTCTGCTTCGTCAACAAGATGGATCGTGTCGGCGCCGACTTCGAACGGACCATCGACCAGATCCGGACCAAGTTGGGCGCCAACCCGGTGGCGACGCAGTTGCCGCTGTTCGAGGGCGAGGAATTCTCCGGCGTGATCGACCTCGTCGAGATGAAGGCGATCCGCTACGCCGGCGAAACGCTGGGCGCCGAGCCGATCGTCACGGAGATTCCGGAGGAGCACCGCGACGCCGCGATGGCGGCGCGCGAGCACCTGGTCGAGAAGGTGAGCGAGGTGAACGACGACCTGCTCCACCTCTACCTGCATGGCGAGCCGCTGCCTTCCGACGGCATTCGCGAGACGCTGCGGCGCCGCACCGTCGAGTCGGTTCGTAACGAAGACGCGCCGTTCGTCGTCGTCCTCTGCGGTTCCGCGTTCAAGAACAAGGGCGTGCAGCCGCTGCTCGACGCGGTGGTCGACTATCTCCCGTCGCCGGAAGAAGTGCCGGCGGTCACCGGCATCAATCCGCGCCGGGACGAGGATGCCGACGACCACCTGGTGGAGCGCACCGCCCACGATGACGCACCCTTCTCGGCGCTCGCGTTCAAGGTGATGACCGACCCCCACGTCGGTCAGCTCACGTTCATCCGGGTCTACTCCGGCGTGATGCAGACCGGCGCGATGGTCGTCAACACCGGCCGCGAGCGCAAGGAGCGGATCGGCCGCCTGCTGAAGATGCACGCGAACAAGCGCGAGGAAATCAAGCAGGTGTACGCCGGCGATATCGCCGCCGCCGTCGGGTTGAAGAGCGTCGCCACCGGCGACACCATCTGCGACCCGCAGCACATGGTGCTCCTCGAGTCGATGGAATTCCCCGAGCCGGTCATCAGTCTCGCCATCGAGCCGAAGACGAAGGCCGACCAGGACAAACTGTCGCGGGGTCTGGCGAAGCTGACGGCCGAGGACCCGACGTTCCAGGTCCGGACCGACGATGAAACCGGCCAGGTCGTGATCTCCGGGATGGGAGAGCTGCACCTGGAGATCCTCGTCGACCGGCTGAACCGGGAGTTCAACGTCGAGGCGAGCGTGGGCCGGCCGCAGGTCGCCTACAAGGAGACGCTGACCCGGCCGACCGATGCGGAAGGACGTTACGTCAAGCAGACCGGTGGCCGCGGTCAGTACGGCCATGTGAAGATTCGCGTCGCGCCGGGTCGGGCGGGGCACGGGTTCGAATTTATCAACGACATCGTCGGTGGAGCTGTGCCGCGCGAGTTCATCAAGCCGGTCGAGACCGGCATCCGCGGGGCGATGACCACCGGGGTGCTTGCCGGCTATCCCATCGAGGATGTGCAGGTGTCGCTGTACGACGGGTCGCACCACGCCGTGGACTCGTCCGAGGGCGCGTTCCGGATGGCGGGTGCGATGGCGTTCCGCGAGGCCGCGCGCAGGGCGGGCGCGGTGCTGCTCGAGCCGGTGATGCGGGTCGAGGTGGTGGTGCCCGAAGCGTACATGGGCGACGTGATCGCCGACCTGAACAGCCGGCGCGGCAAGGTCCGGTCGATGGAGGCACGGGGCGGCACCCAGATCGTGAGCGCGCGGGCGCCGCTCGCCGAGATGTTCGGCTATGCGACCGAACTTCGTTCGCGGACACAGGGGCGCGCCACGTACTCGATGCATTTCGATCGGTACGAACCGGCGCCGGCGAGCGTCACCGACCTGATCGTGGCGCGCATACGAGGCGAATAGCGGATACGAACAATGGCGAACTTCAGCGACAAGATCCGGATCCGGCTGATGGCGTACGACCATCGTCTGCTCGATCAATCGACGACCGAGATTGTCGACACCGCGAAGCGGACCGGCGCGCGCCTGGCGGGTCCGATCCCGCTTCCTACCTCCACGCGGAAGTGGACGGTGTTGCGCTCGCCGCACGTCGACAAGAAGTCGCGGGAGCAGTTCGAGATCCGGACGCACAAGCGTCTGATCGACATCTTCGAGCCGACGTCGCAGACGGTGGACGCGCTGATGAAGCTCGACTTGCCGGCGGGCGTCGACGTGGAAATCCGGGCGGACAGCCGGGATCAGCAGTAGCGATTCAGGGATAGCGAGCCAGGCAAATGGTGACCGGGATTATCGGACGGAAGATCGGCATGACGCAGGTATTCGCCGCCGACGGCGCGGCACGGCCGGTCACCGTGCTCAAGGCGGGACCGTGCATCGTCATCCGCCGCAAGGAATCGGACCGCGACGGCTACGAAGCGGTGCAGCTCGGGCTGGTCGAAGATCGCCCCGCGCGGGTGTCGAAGCCGGTAGCGGGCCTCTATGTCAAGGCGAACGTGCCACCTACCCGCATCCGGCGCGAGGTGGCGCTCAGCGGCAACGAAGCTCCGCCGAGCGAGGGCGATCAGGTGGACGCGTCGCTCTTCGCCGCGGGTGATCAGGTCGACGTGATCGCGGTGAGCCGGGGCCGAGGTTTTCAGGGGGTCATGAAGCGTCACGGGTTCTCCGGTGGCGGCGCGACCCACGGCTCGATGTTCCACCGCGCACCCGGATCGATCGGCCAGTCGTCGTACCCGTCGCGCGTCCTGAAGGGGATGCGGGGGCCGGGCCGCATGGGGAACGACCGGGTGACGGTCCGCAACCTGCGCGTCGTCGATGTTGATGCCGACCAGAACCGCCTGGTGGTGTCCGGCGCGGTGCCGGGCGCTCCGGGCGCCTGCGTGATGATTCGCAAGGCGGTGGCGCCGCGGCGCGAGCCGGTGGTGCCGGAGCCCGACGCGGCCGGGAAGAAGAAGAGGCGATGACTCTCGACGTGGTGAACGCACAGAACGAGAAGGTCGACTCGCTCGAGCTGAGCGACGAGGTCTTCGGCGGCGAGCCGGCCATGGGGCTGATCTGGGAGGCAGTGGTCCACGAGCAGGCAAGCCAGCGGCGTGGCACGCACGCCACGAAGACGCGCGGCGAGGTCCGCGGGGGCGGCCGCAAGCCGTGGCGGCAGAAGGGGACCGGCCGCGCCCGCGTCGGTTCGACGCGCAACCCGATCTGGCGGACCGGCGGCGTGGTATTCGGCCCGCGGCCGCGTGACTACGGCTACCGGTTGCCGCGCAAGGTGGCCCGCGGGGCATTGCTCGCCGCACTGCAGGTGAAGCTGGCCGAGGGTTCCGTGATCGTCATCTCCGCGTTCGAGCTGGCCGAGCCGCGCACCCGGCTCGGCAACGAACTGCTCGACGCGCTGAACGTGCCCGGCAAGGCGGTGCTGATCGAGACGGTCCCGAACGACACGCTCGACTACGCGATGCGCAACCTGCCCGGCGTGTCGGTGACGCTGTCGAGCCTCGTCACTACTCGCGACCTGATCGACGCGGGCCATGTCGTGATCACCAAGGCAGCCATGGAGCACCTCGTGCGCGCCGTGACCGGCGCGGGACCGTCAGGACGGACGGAATCGGCGGAGTCCGCGGAGTCCGATACGGCGGTGTCGTCATGAAGCTGACCGAGGTGGTTCGCCGGGCGATCGTGACGGAAAAGACGACCGTGCTGCGCGAGCTGGGATCGCGCGAGGCGGGACAGGTGCTCGCCTTCCAGGTCGCCGTCGGTGCGACCAAGGTGGATATCAAGCGGGCGGTCGAACAGTTGCTGAACACGAAGGTGGCCGAAGTTCGGACCGCGATCGTGCACGGCAAGGAGAAACGGCAAGGCCGTTTCGTCGGCCGTCGGCCCGACTGGAAGAAGGCGTACGTGCGGCTCCGGCCGGGCGCGCCGGTGCCGGAGTTCCTCGAGGGCGCGTAGCGCAGCAGGGAGCACGAGCAGGGACAGAAGATGGCGATTCGCAAGCACAAGCCGACCTCAGCGGGCCGCCGCTTTCAGAGCGTGCAGACGTTCGACGAGATCACGACGACGACGCCGCACCGGCCGTTGCTGCGGCCGTTGAAGAAGTCGGGCGGCAGGAACAACACCGGCTCAATCACGATCTGGTGGCGCGGTGGCGGTCACAAGCGCGCCTATCGCGTGATCGACTTCAAGCGGGACAAGGTAGGCCGCGACAACCAGGGTGTGCCGGGTCGCGTGGCGACGGTCGAGTACGACCCGAACCGGTCGGCCCGGATCTCGCTGATCGTCTACGCGGACGGCGACAAGCGATACATCCTGCATCCGCTCGGCCTGAAGGTGGACGACACGGTCGTCTCGGGCGAACGGGTGGACGTCGTGCCGGGGAACGCGATGCCGCTCCGGAACATGCCCCTTGGCACCCAGGTGCACAACGTCGAGTTGCGCCCGGGCAAGGGCGGACAGATGGCGCGCAGCGCCGGCGCTTCGGTGCAGGTGGTGGCGAAGGACGGCAAGTACGTCACGTTGCGGCTGCCGTCAGGAGAGACCCGACTGGTACAACCGGACTGCCGCGCCACGGTGGGCCAGGTGGGGAACGTACAGCACGAGAACGTCCGGATCGGCAAGGCGGGACGGCAGCGCTGGCGTGGTCGCCGGCCGCACGTCTGCGGCAACGCGATGAACCCGGTCGACCACCCGCTCGGCGGCGGCGAAGGGCATGCGGCCGGTGGGCGGCACCCGGTGTCGCCTTGGGGTATGCCCGCCAAGGGGTTCAAGACGCGCAAGAAGAAGCCGTCCGACAAGTTCATCGTCTCGCGCAAGAAGAAGCGGTAGACAGGAACCAGACATGAGCCGTTCGCTGAAGAAGGGGCCATTCGTCGATATCCCGCTCCTCGAGAAGATCGAGGGGATGAATCGGGTGGGCGACAAGAAGGTAGTGAAGACCTGGTCGCGCCGGTCGACCATCGTGCCGGAAATGGTGGGGCACACCGTGGCGGTCCACAACGGCAGGAAGTTCGTTCCGGTCTACGTCACCGAGAACATGGTGGGTCACAAGTTCGGTGAGTTCGCGCCGACGCGGCTGTTCCGGGGACACCCGATGCGGAGCGAGAAGTCGGCGTCGATGTCCCGGGGAGGCGGAAGGTGATTACCGGCCGCGCTACCGCGCGCTACGTCCGGACGTCGGCGCAGAAGGCGGGCCTGGTGCTCGACCTTATCCGCGGCGTCGATGTCGACCGCGCGATGGCGACGCTCCGGTACACCCGCAAGGAGGTGGCGAAGGATGTGGAGAAGGTTCTCCGCTCGGCCGTCGCCAACGCACAGCAGCAGGAGGGCGCCGGTGAGGCGGACCGCCTGTTCGTGCGCGAGTGTTACGCAGACCAGGGACCGTCACTGAAGCGGATCCGGCCGCAGCCGATGGGCCGCGCGTTCCGCATCCAGAAGCCGTCCGCGCATCTGACGATCACGGTAGAAGAACGCCCGGTGAAGCCGGCGGCGCCGATGCAACCGACGTCGGGCGACGCGGACAGTTAGAGAGAATTCTGAGCATGGGGCAAAAGGTTCATCCGTACGGGTTCCGCCTGGGCTTCAACAAGACTTGGCTGTCGCGCTGGTACGCCGGCCGCGACTACGCGAAGTGGCTGCACGAGGATCTCGCGCTGAAGCGTGAGCTGAAGCAGCGCTTCTCGCATGCCGGCGTCTCGAAGATCGAGATCGAGCGCGCCGCGAACAAGCTGAAGCTGGATATCCACACCTCGCGTCCCGGCATCATCATCGGCCGGAAGGGGACCGAGGTCGACAAGCTGAAGACGGAGATCCAGAAGCGGACGAAGCGCGAGGTCTTCATCAATATCCAGGAGATCCAGAAGCCGGAGCTCGAGGCGCAGCTCATCGCCGAGAATGTGGCGCTGCAGCTCGAGAAACGGGTCGCCTTCCGCCGCGCGATGCGTAAGGCGGTCGAGGCGGCGCTCCGATTCGGCGCGCGCGGCATCAAGGTGCGGGTCGGCGGCCGGTTGAACGGCGCCGAGATTGCCCGCTCCGAGTGGTACCTGCATGGGCAGCTTCCGCTCCAGACGCTCCGCGCCGACATCGACTACGGCTTCGGCCAGGCGCGGACGACTTACGGCGTCATCGGCGTCAAGGTTTGGCTTTACAAGGGTGAGCGCCTCGAACCGCTGGTGGGTCGCGAAGAGGAATATCGCACGCCGCGCCGGCGCACCGTCCGCGTGTAGGAGATTGACGGCAGGAGTCAGGCCATGTTGCAGCCGAAGAAGGTCAAGCACCGGAAACAGCACCGCGGTCGCATGTCTGGCAAGGCGTGGCGTGGTTCGACCGTGTCGTTCGGCGACTACGGCCTCCGCGCGATGGAAGCGTGCTGGATGACGGACCGGCAGATCGAGGCGGCCCGGGTTGCGATGACCCGTTTCGTCAAGCGCGGCGGCAAGATCTGGGTCCGCGTCTTCCCGGACAAGCCGATTACGAAGAAGCCGCAGGAAACCCGGATGGGCAAGGGCAAGGGAGCCCCGGAGCAGTGGGTGGCGGTGGTTCGCCCCGGCCGGATCCTTTTCGAGATGGAGGGGGTCAGCGCCGCCGACGCGAAGCGGGCAATGCAACTGGCCGCTGCCAAACTGCCGATCCACGCTCGGTTCACGACGCGGTTCGGCCAGGCGGAGAACTAGTGCGATGAATGCGTCCGAATTCCGGGAACTGGGGACCGAGGAGATCGCGCAGCGGGCGAGCGACCTGGACGATCAGGTGTTCCGCGCGCGGCTGCAGAAGTCCATGGGATCGGTCGACGCTGCAAACAAGATGCGGAGTCTCCGCCGTGACCGCGCGCGCGCGCTGACCGTGCTGCACGAGCGGCAGGCGGCGACGACGGAGGTCGCGGCCGGTGAGGACGCGTCGGGAGAGGGGACATCCGCCGAGTAGCGGCGGGTGAGTGAACGACGATGGGCAATCAGCGCGAAGTGGTTGGCGTAGTGGTCCGGGACAAGATGGACAAGGGGGTCACCGTGGCGGTCGAGCGCCGGGTGAGCCACGACCGGTACCAGAAGGTCCGGCGCCGCACGCAGACGTTCATGGCGCACGACGAGGAGAACTTGGCGCGCGTGGGCGATCGGGTGGTCATGGTCGAATCGCGTCCGCTGAGCCGGCAGAAGCGGTTTGTCGTAACCCGTGTGATCGATCGCGCGGAGACGGTGTAGGAGCCCAGACCGATGATTCAGATGCAGTCCGTGCTCGATGTCGCGGACAACTCCGGCGCGCGGCGGATCGCCGTGATCAACCCGCTGGGCGGCGCGACGGGACGCTACGCCAGGCTGGGTGACGTGGTGACCGCGGCGGTGAAGGAGGCGACGCCCGGCGCGACCGTCAAGAAGGGACAAGTGGTCAAGGCGGTCATCGTCCGGACGCACAAGGAGCAGCGCCGCCGCGATGGTACCTACATCCGGTTCGACCGGAACGCGGCGGTGCTTATCGACGATCAGAACGAACCGGTCGGGACCCGCGTGTTCGGGCCGGTGGCGCGGGAGTTGCGCGAGCGGAAGTTCATGAAGATCGTCTCGCTCGCCCCGGAAGTCTTGTAAGTCGAGGAACGAACGATGTCGCAGTTAAGCACGCCGGTCCGGAAGAACGACAACGTGATTGTCGTTACGGGCAAGGACCGCGGCAAGAAGGGTCGCGTGCTGAAGGTGTTCCCCAAGCGGAACCGCATCGTGGTCGAGGGGGTGAACTTCATCAAGCGGCACACCCGCCCCAACCCGCGCGCCAACGTGAAGGGGGGCATCGTGGAGCGTGAGGCGTCGTTGCACGCCTCTAACGTGCAGATTGTTTGCCCGGAGTGTGGGGCGCCGACGCGGATCGGCCGCCAGATCCTGGGCGACGGCCGCAAGGTGCGGGTCTGCGTGAAGTGTGACGGAGCCGTGGACAAATGAGCCGTTTGCGCGAACGTTACCAGGCGGAGGTGGTGCCGGCCCTCACGAAGGAGTTCGGTTACACCAACGTGATGGCGGTGCCGAAGCTGGGGCGCATCGTCGTCAACATGGGCCTCGGGGCGGCTACGCAGAACTCCAAGCTGATCGACGTGGGGTCGCGGGAGTTGACGCTGATCACCGGGCAGAAGCCAGTCGTCCGGCGGGCGCGGAAGTCGGTGGCGCAGTTCAAGGTGCGCCAGGGTATGCCGATCGGCACGATGGTCACGCTCCGCGGCGGTCGGATGTACGAGTTCCTCGACCGGCTTGTGTCGATCGCGTTGCCGCGCGTCCGGGACTTCCGGGGCGTGTCGCCCAATGGCTTCGACGGCCGCGGCAACTACACGCTGGGACTGAAGGATCAGTTGATCTTCCTGGAGATCGACTACATGCAGGTGGACCACGCCCGCGGAATGAACGTGTGCATGGTCACGACGGCGTCGAACGACGAGGAAGGTCGCCGGCTGCTGCAGTTGTTGGGTATGCCGTTCCGGCGCAACTAGCCGGAGAGACGAGGAGCACTATGGCCACGACCGCGAAGATCGCCAAGGAGCGAAGGTCTGCGAAGTTCAAGGTGCGGTTGCGCAACCGCTGCAAGATCTGCGGCCGACCTCGCGGGTATCTGCGGAAGTTCGAGCTCTGCCGGCTCTGCTTCCGTGAGCTGGCGCTGCAGGGCGAGGTCGCGGGCGTGACGAAGAGCAGTTGGTAAACGGGCGGTTCCGAGGAGTCACTAGGAGACGATGGCCGATCAGATTGCCGACATGTTGACGCGGGTTCGGAACGCGACGCGGAGCCACCGCCCGCGGGTGGACATCCCCGCCTCGCGGCTCAAGGTGGATATCGCGCGGATTCTGGAAAACGAAGGTTATATTTCCGGGTTCAAGCAGATCACGTTGAAGAACCCACGGGGCACTCATCCGTTGCCGACCCTGCGGCTGTACCTGAAGTACGGCCCGCGCGGCGAGCGGGTGTTGACCGGCCTCGAGCGGGTGAGCCGCTCCGGACGCCGGATCTACTATGCCCGCGACAAGACGCCACCGGTGCTGGCCGGTCTCGGCACCAGCATCCTGACGACGTCGCGCGGCGTGATGACCGGCCGCGACGCCGCCAAGGCGGGCGTGGGCGGCGAGGTGCTGTGCAATGTCTGGTAGGAGGCCGGCATGTCGCGCGTAGGCAAGCGCCCGATTCCAATCCCGGGCGGCGTGAACGTCTCGGTGCGCCCCGAGGCGGTCGAAGTGAAGGGGCCGAAGGGGGCCATGACGCAACCGTTGCCGCCCGGCATCCGCATGGAACAGGCGGATGGCGTGCTGCTGGCGCGGACGCTCCGTGACGACCCGGGACTCGGAAAGTTCCATGGCCTCGCGCGCAGCCTCGTGGCGAACGCGGTGCAGGGCGTCGCGGAGGGGTTCCGGAAAGAGCTCGACATCGTCGGTATCGGCTATCGCGCCGAGGTGTCGGGGAAGCAGGTGGTCTTCCAGTTGGGCTACTCGCACCCGATCCGGTTCGATTTGCCGGACGGGATCGAGGTGGCGGTGGTGAAGCAGACCCATATCACGGTGAGCGGCGTCGACCGGCAGCGGGTGGGCCAGGTGGCCGCCGATATGCGACGGCTGCGCAAGCCGGATCCCTACAAGCAGAAGGGGATTCGCTACACCGGGGAAGTGCTGAAGAAGAGGGTAGGCAAGACCGGCGCGTAGCGGCCGGTGGAGCAGGACGAGAGCGACACGCGATGCGAGTCAAGACACGAAAGGATCGGCGGACCCGGGTGCGGCTGCGCCAGCGGCAGCGGATCAATGGAAAACCGGAGAGGCCCCGTCTCGCCGTGAGCCGGAGCCTGGAGCATATTTCAGCGCAGGTGATCGACGATTTGGCGGGGCGGACGCTCGCCTCGGCCTCGACCACTGAGCCCGAAATCAAGAAACAGTTCACCAACGGCGCCGGCAGCAGCAACAAGGCGGGCGCCGAGATCGTGGGTGCGGTTATCGCCGAGCGGGCGCGCCAGGAAGGGGTGACCCGGGTGGTGTTCGACCGCGGCGGATTCCTTTACCACGGCCGTGTCCGGTCGGTGGCAGAGGCTGCTCGCAAGGGCGGACTGGAGTTTTAGGAGGCGCATGGGCCACGTACAGGTCAAGATCGATCCGAGCACGCTCGACTTGAAGGACTCGGTCGTCGCGATCAACCGCGTCACGAAGGTGGTGAAGGGGGGCAAGAACCTCAGCTTCAGCGCTCTCGTCGTGGTAGGCGACGGCGCCGGGCATTGCGGCTACGCGGTCGGCAAGGCGAAGGAGGTCCCCTCGGCGATCAAGAAGGGGATCGAGGCGGCGAAGAAGCAGCTGATCCGGGTTCCGCTGCAGGCTACCACCATCCCGCACCCGATCGTGGGTCGCTTCGGCGCCGGGCGCGTGCTGTTGAAGCCGGCGCCGGAAGGCACCGGCATCATCGCCGGCGGCGCGGTCCGCGCCGTGGTGGAGTTGGCCGGCGTGCACGACATCCTGACGAAGTCCCTGGGGTCGGACAACCCGCAGAACGTGGTGCGGGCAACGTTTGCGGGGCTGGCCGCGCTGATGGATCCGGTCAAGGTGGCGCGGCTGCGCGGCCGGTCGCTCGAGGACCTGGTGTCCGAGGGTTCGCGCACTGCCCCGGCGGCCCCGGCCGCAACCGAAGCGGTGGTGGTTGACGTCGATGCCGAGGCGGATGCGGCGCCGGTCGCTTCAACGCCGAAGGAAGGAACCGAAGGATGAGACCGCCGGCGAAGCGGAACGAGACCGCGCCGCGTGTGCGGGTCACGCTCGTCAAGAGCTGGATCGGGTACGAGACGCGGCACGAGCAGATCGTGCGCGGCCTGGGCCTGCGCCGCATCGGCCACTCGGTCGATGTGGTCGACAGTCCATCGGTGCGGGGAATGATCCACGCCGTGCGGCACCTGGTGAGAACGACAGAAACGACGGAACAGTAGAACCATGGCGACGTTCGACCGACCAATCGATCTGAGCAACCTGCGGCCGCCCGCTGGCGCGAAGCACAACAAGAAGCGCATCGGCCGCGGCGAGGGCTCCGGCACGGGCGTGACCGCCGGCCGGGGACACAAGGGCCAGCAGTCACGGTCCGGGTATTCGCGGAAGCGGGGCTTCGAGGGCGGGCAGATGCCGATCCACCGGCGCCTGCCGAAGCGCGGGTTCCACAACCGGTTCCGGATCGCTTACGACGTGGTGAACCTGGACACGCTCGAGGCGCGGTTCGATGCGGACTCCGAGGTGACGCTTGACGTGCTGCGTGCACAGAGGCTCGTCGGCAAGCGCGCCTTCGTCAAGATCCTGGCCCGCGGCGAGCTGACCAAGGCGCTCACCGTGACGGCACACCGTTTCAGCACGAAGGCAATCGCGGCGATCGCGGCTGCCGGCGGCCGGACGGAGCTGGCGGCGGACGCCCCGGCGGTGAAGGCGAAGAACGCGGGCAGGACCGGGGAGACGAAGACCGAGGCATAGAAAGGCGCGGCATGATCGATAGCCTCAGGAACGTCTTCGCGATTCCGGACCTGCGCAAGCGTGTGCTCTTCACGCTGGGCATTCTCGGTGTGTACCGCGGCGGCAGCGTCATTCCGACGCCCGGCGTCAACACCGAGGCGCTGCAGATCCTGGTCGAACAGGCGGGCAACACCATGTTCGGCCTCTACAACATGTTCTCCGGGGGCAACCTCGCGCAGGCGACGATCTTCGCGCTCGGCATCATGCCGTACATCAGCGCGTCGATCATTCTGCAATTGCTCACCGTCGTCTGGCCCTACCTGGAGCGGCTGTCGAAGGAAGGGGAACTGGGCCGGCGCAAGATCACGCAGTACACCCGTTACGGCACCATCCTGCTCTGCATCATCCAGTCGATGGCGATCGCCATCTTCCTGGAGCGTCAGACCAATATCGCGGGCGGGTTGCCGCTGGTGTACGAGCCGGGCTGGTCATTCCGCCTGATGACGGTGCTGACCCTCACCACCGGCACCGCCTTCATCATGTGGCTGGGCGAGCAGATCACCGAGCGGGGGATCGGCAACGGCATGTCGCTCATCATCTTCGCGGGGATCGTCGTCGGTCTGCCGACCGCGGTACTGACGACGCTCGACCAGATGCGGAGCGGGGCCATCGGCCTGTTCACGCTGATCGCGCTGGTCCTCGTGATGGTGGTGGTGATTGGCGCGGTGGTCTTCATCGAAAGGGGGCACCGGCGCGTCACGGTTCAGTACGCCAAACGGGTCGTGGGCCGTCGCATGTACGGCGGGACCAGCACGCATATTCCCCTGAAGGTCAACACCGGCGGCGTCATCCCGGTGATTTTTGCTTCGTCGATCCTGGCGTTCCCGGCGACCGCCGCCACCGCGTTCCCGGTCGGCGGCGTAGTCCAGCAGATGACCGATCAGCTGACGAACGGAATGCCGGGCTACTACCTGCTGTTTGTCGCGGGGATCATCTTCTTCGCCTATTTCTACACGGCGATCATCTTCAACCCGGACGACGTGGCCGAGAACATGCGGAAGCATGGCGGGTTCATTCCGGGCATCCGGCCCGGGAAGCGGACGGCCGAGCACATCGACACCATCCTGACCCGGATCACGTTCGTCGGATCGATCTACCTGGCGATGGTGGCCGTGATGCCCGACCTGATGATCACCGGGTTCCGGGCGGACGCCGTTCCGTTCATCGGCGATCAGCTCGACGTGATGCTGCCCGGGTTCATCACGAACGGGCTGGGCGTGACGTTCTACTTCGGCGGGACGTCGCTGCTGATCATCGTCGGCGTGTCGATGGACACGGTGCAGCAGGTGGAGTCGCAGTTGATCATGCGGCACTACGACGGGTTCATGAAGAAGACGCGGATTCGAGGGCGTCGCACCTAAGCGGATGGACGACGAACCGATGCAGCTCAACCTGGTCCTCCTGGGGCCGCCGGGCGCCGGCAAGGGGACGCAGGCAGGCGGTCTCGCCGCCGCGTGGGATATCCCGCATATCTCGACGGGAGACATGCTCCGGGAAGCGGTGCGCGCCGGCACGGAACTGGGTCGGATGGCGCAGGCGGTCATCGACGCCGGCCGGCTGGTAAACGACGAGATCATGATCGGCATCGTCCGGGAACGGATGGCGCAGCCCGACGCGATGAGCGGCTTCGTGCTTGACGGCTTTCCGCGGACGTTGCCGCAGGCGGAAGCGCTCGACATGTTGCTGGACGGCTGCCACACGCTGGTCGTGGTTGATCTGGCGGTTCCGGATGCGGAACTGATCCGGCGGCTCTCCAAGCGGCGGCTCTGCACCGGCTGCGGACTGATCCTCGGCGCGACGAAGGGTGATCCTCCGACGACCTGCCGGGAATGCGGCGGCGTGCTCTGCCAGCGGATCGACGACCGTGAAGAGGTGGTCCGCGAGCGGCTCCACGTATACCGCCGGAGCACGCAGCCGCTGCTCGATTACTACGGCGACCGGTCGACCTTCCGGGCGGTGGACGGCGCGCAGTCGCCGGACAGCGTGGCGGCGGCGGCGGCCGATGTGGTGGAGGCGCTCGCGCCGGTGCGGCGGAGCGCATAGGGACGACGAGATGATTGCCTGCAAGACGCCCGCGGAGGTGCAGCGCATGCGGCTGGCGAATGCGCTGGTGGCCGACATCCTGGGGGAGCTGCGGACCATCGTCGCGGAGGGCGTGACGACGCGCGAGCTGGACGCGATTGCCGAGGATCGGGTGCACGCGGCCGGGGCTATCCCTGCCTTCAAGGGCTACCAGGGATATCCGGCGACGCTCTGCACGTCGATCAACGACGAGGTGGTCCATGGCATTCCCTCGGGCCGGCGGCTGCGGGACGGCGATGTCGTCTCGATCGATCTCGGTGTTGTCCTCGACGACTACTACGGCGATTCGGCTGTGACCGTCCCGGTCGGCGGGATCGACGAGGCGACCGGCGATCTGCTGCGCGTGACGGAGGAGTCTTTGCGGCACGCCATCGATCAGATGCAACCGGGCGGCCGGGTTTCGGACCTGGGCCACGCCGTGCAGCAGCACGTCGAGGCGCATGGCTATTCGGTGGTGCGGGAGTTCGTCGGCCACGGCATCGGCCGGAACCTGCACGAGGAGCCGCAGGTGCCGAACTACGGGACGCCGGGCCGCGGGCCACGGCTCGCCGTCGGCATGGTGCTTGCCATCGAGCCGATGGTAGCGATGGAAAATCCTGAAGTGCGCGTGCTGAAGGACGGCTGGACGGCAGTCACACGGGATGGCAGCACGGCGGCGCATTTCGAGCACACCGTGGCAATCACGGCCGAGGGGCCGCTGGTGCTCAGCCGCCCGCTCGATGCGGCCAGCCGCGGCGCCGCCACGGACGGCGGCAACGCCGTGGCGGATACCCCAATGGCCACATCCGGCATGGCGGTCGACGGTGTCTGACCGGAGAAGCGAGGACGTGACATGAAGGTGAGAGCATCGGTTCGTCGTATGTGCAGCAAGTGCAAGATCGTCCGCCGTCGCGGAGTGGTGCGGGTTCTCTGCACCAATCCCAAGCACAAGCAGCGCCAGGGCTAGGCGAGGGCAGAGGAGAGAGCGTATGGCACGAATTGCTGGAGTCGACCTGCCGCAGTCGAAGCGGATTGAGGTGGGGCTCACGTATGTCTACGGGATCGGACCGACCCGCTCCGCCGGCATCCTGGCCGATGCGGGTGTCAGTCCGGACATCCGGGTCAAGGACTTGAGCGAGGATGACGTGCGGCGGATTAGCCGCGCGGTTGAGGACGCGGGACGCGTCGAAGGCGATCTCCGGAAGGAGATCTCGCTGAACATCAAGCGCCTGGTCGAGATTGGCTGCTACCGCGGGCTGCGCCACCGGCGCAATCTGCCGGTGCGCGGCCAGCGGACCATCACGAACGCGCGGACGCGGAAGGGTCCGAAGCGCAGCGCGGTCGCGAAGAAGAAGAAGGCATAGACCATGGCCAAAGCCGATAGCGGGTCGCAGAAGTCAGGCGGCCGCCCGAAGAAGCGGAAGAAGGCGTTCAAGAAGCGGGGCGAGAAGCGGGTCGTGCCGCATGGCGTCGTGCATATCCAGGCGTCGTTCAACAACACGATCATCACGATCACCGACGCCGACGGCGCGACCCTGTCGTGGTCGAGCGCAGGCGGTATCGGGTTCAAGGGGTCGCGTAAGGGAACGCCGTTCGCCGCGACTCAGGCGGCGACCAGTGCGGGACATGCGGCGAAGGCGTTCGGTGTTCGGTCGGTGGACGTGTTGGTGAAGGGGCCCGGGGCGGGACGCGAGTCCGCCATCCGGGCGCTGCAGCAGGGTGCGGGGATCGAGGTGAAATCGATCCGCGACGTTACCCCGATCCCGCACAACGGATGTCGCCCGCCGAAGAAGCGGCGTGTGTAGATTGACCAGGGAATAAGGAGGTCTGGAAGACATGGCACGCTATGTCAGTTCCGTTTGCCGGTTGTGCCGGCGTGAGGGAATGAAGCTGTTCCTGAAGGGGGAGCGCTGCTACCAGCAGAAGTGCGCTATCGAGCGGCGCAACGTCCCGCCCGGCCACCACGGCAAGGGACGGAAGGCGAAGCTCCAGGGCTACGGTCTGCAGTTGCGGGAGAAGCAGCGCGTCAAGCGGATGTATGGCGTGCTCGAGCGGCAGTTCCGCCGCTACTTCCACGAGGCGGACCGCCGCCGCGGCATCACCGGTGAGACCCTGCTGCAGTTGCTCGAGAGCCGTCTCGACAACGTCGTCTACCGGCTCGGGTTCGCCGTTTCGAGGCCGCAGGCGCGCCAGTTGGTCCGGCACGGCCACTTCCTCGTGAACGACCGCCGGGCGGACATTCCGTCCTATGGCCTGCGCGTGGGCGACACGGTGCGCATCAAGCCGTCGAGCAGCCAGAAGGCGGCGATCGCCTATGCAAAGGAAGAGGTGAAGGGCCGCGGCATTCCGGAATGGATAGAGCTGGACGCCGACGGCGGGTCGGGGCGCCTGGCAGCGGTCCCGACGCGTGAGCAGCTGAACCTGCCGGTGCAGGAGCAGCTGATCGTGGAGCTGTACTCGAAGTAAAACGGGCGTCACGCCTGAAAGGACTGCACGTGATGTGGAAGGATTTTCCGCGGCCAAAGGCTCTGGAATGCGATGAGGATACCGGTCGGTACGGGCGTTTCCATGCCCAACCGTTCGAGCGTGGCTTTGGGACCACCATCGGCAACGCGCTCCGGCGCGTGCTGCTATCTTCGATCGAAGGCGCCGCAGTGACCGCCGTGAAGATTGACGGCGTGCTGCACGAGTTCTCGCCGATCCGCGGCGTCGTGGAGGATGCGACCGACATCATCCTCAACCTGAAGCAGTTGCCGATCAAGCTGCACTCCGACAGCGTCAAGACCGTGACGTTGAGCGGCACGGGATCGGGCAAGCTGACGGCGGGCGACATCAAGACCGATCAGGACGTGGAGATCCTCGACGAGGACATTCACATCGCCACGGTGGAGCGTGGAGGCTCGCTCAACATCGAAATGCGGATCAAGCGGGGCCGGGGCTACGTTTCAGCCGACCGGAACCTGGAGGAGGATCTCGGGATCGGCTGGATCCCGGTCGATTCGGTCCATTCGCCGATCAAGAAGGTCAACTACGTGGTAGAGGCGGCCCGCCTGGGTCAGACCACCGACTACGACAAGCTGACGCTGGACATCTGGACCGACGGCACGGTCAGCGCGCGGGACGCCGTGTCGTTCGGCGCAACGCTGGTGAAGGACCACCTCGACATCTTCATCGATCAGGACAATCCTCCGGTCGCAGGTGACGAGGAGCCTGACGAGGACGCCGACAGGAACGCGATGTCGGCCGAGGAGAACGAGCACCTCGACAAGAGCGTCGAAGAACTGGAGTTGTCGGCCCGCTCGTACAACTGTCTCCGGAACGCCAACATCCAGACTGTCCGGGAACTGGTCGTCAAGAGCGAGGCCGAGCTGCTGGCGACGAAGAACTTCGGTCAGAAGTCGCTCACGGAGATCGTCGACATTCTCGCAACAATGGGTCTGGAGCTCGGAATGACCCTCGATCAGCCGCGGACGGCCGCCTCGGCGTAGGCAGCCGTTCCGAACAGCAGGGAGCAGGAGTCAGGAGACCATGCGTCATCGTGTCGCACACCGGAAACTGGGCCGGGTGACGGAGCACCGGATCGCGCTGCTTCGCAACCAGGCCACGGCGCTGCTGCGCCACGAGCGGATCACCACGACCGTGTCCAAGGCGAAGGAGCTTCGGCCCTTCGTCGAGCGGTTGATCACCGTCGCGAAGCGGGGATTGGCCGACGGCGCCGACAATATCCGCGCGGTCCAGGCTCGGCGCCTGGTTCGGCGCGACGTCGCCGACGCCGAGGTGGCGGCCAAACTGTTCGACACCCTCGCGCCCCGTTTTGCCGAGCGCGCCGGTGGCTACACGCGCCTGTTGCGTGTCGGCCGCCGCGTGGGGGACGACGCCGAGTTGGCGCAGGTCGAACTGATCGGCAGCGAGTACGACCCGGAGCAGGAAGAGTCGGGCGCTGACGGTCAGCAGCAGGAAGCTGCGTCGTCCCAGGAGGGGGGCGCGGGTGGTCGCCTCCGCCGCGTTGCCCGCCGCTTCCGCGGCCCCGAAGCCGGCGAAGGCGGACGGTCCGGCCGTGACGGCGGCGCCAGGGCCCAGACCAAGCGGACGCGCAAAAAGGTCTAGAAGTTTCGCCGCCGCGAAACTTCTGCGGCCCCTGGGGCCGCCTTACTCGTCCGGGCCGGAGTCTTCGCCCCGCTCGGCCTTCGCATCGGCGACGATCTTTGCGTGGAGGTGCGCCGGTACCTCCTCGTAGTGCGAGAACTCCATGTGGTAGCTTCCGCGGCCTCTGGTGGCAGAGGTGAGTTGCTGCTCGTAGGTAAGCATCTCGGCCATCGGCACCTGCGCCTTGATCACCGTTGAGGAGCCGCGCGTCTCCATTCCGCCGATCCGCCCGCGCCGGCCGTTCAGGTCGCCCATCAGGTCGCCGGCAAAGTCGTTCGGCGCGTACACTTCGACGTTCATCACCGGCTCGAGCAGCGTCGGCCGCGCCCGCTCCATGGCGTCGCGGAAGGCAAGGCGCCCCGCCATCTTGAACGACATTTCGTTCGAGTCGACCGAGTGGAACTGACCGTCGGTCAGCGTCACCTTGAAGTCGACCATCGGATAGCCAGCCAGATAGCCCTTCCCACGCTCCTCCTGGATTCCCTTCTCGACGGCCGGACGGAACTGCTGCGGGATGGAGCCGCCGAAGATCTCGTCGCTGAACGTAAAGTCCTCGCCGCGCGCCAGCGGTTCGACCTTGATCTTGCAATCCCCGAACTGGCCGTGGCCGCCCGACTGCTTCTTGTGGCGGCCACGCGCCTCGGCCGCCGCGGTGATCGTCTCGCGGTACGGGATGCGCGGCAGCTTGACGTTGACCTCGACACCGAATCGGTTCTTCAGCTTGGCGACCGTCACCTCGATGTGTACCTGTCCCTGTCCCGCCAACAGCAACTGGTGCGTCTGGGCGTCGCGGGTGAAGTGGATGGTCGGATCCTCTTCGCGCAACCGCTGCAGGGCGCCGCTGATCTTCTCCTCATCGCTCCGGCTCTTCGGCTCGATGGCGTAGGAAAGAACCGGTTCGGCGAAGGCGATCGGCCTGAAGCGGATCGGACTGCCCTTGGCGGCCAGCGTGTCGCTCGTCTGCGTCACCTTCAGCTTCGCCACCGCACCCAGGTCGCCTGCCCGAAGTTCCGACACGCCGGTCTGGGTTGCGCCCTGCCGCACGCCGACCGCGCCGAGCCGTTCGGCCGTATCCTGTGTGACGTTGTGCATGGCGGAGTCGGCCTTGAGGGTGCCCGCGGCGACGCGGAACAAGGTGATCCGTCCGGCATGCCTGTCGGCGACGGTCTTCCAGACGAAGAGCGCCGGCGAGGCGCCTTCGCCCGCGTCGTAGGCGGCCGGTTCGCCCCCGTCCTCCGCCGGCGCGGCGGCTAGCGGATGTTCGCTCGCGGGTGGCGCATAGGCCTGAATCGCATCCAGCAGCGGTGGGATGCCGATGTTCGCCGCCGCGGACGTGCAGACGAGAGGGAAGATCTTGCGGGTCCGTGCCGCGGTCCCCAGGCCTGCCTCGATATCGGACTGATCGAGTGTCCCTTCCTCGAAGAACTTCTCCATCAGGGCCTCGTCCGCTTCGGCCACCATCTCGATCAGCGCCTCACGCGCGCTGTCCGCGGCGTCGGCCATATCGGCCGGGGCATCTTCCGTCGACGGAGCGCCGTCACCGCCCGCGGTGAAGGTGCGGGCCTGCATGGAGACCAGGTCGACCGCGCCGCGAAAGGTCTTCTCGCTCCCGATCGGGAGCTGCAACGGCACCACTTCCCGGCCGAACGACTCCTGGAGTGATTCGAGCGCGCGATCCATGCTGGCGCGTTCGCGGTCCAGCAGGTTGAGGACTACGAGGCAGGGGAGGTCGAACTCCTCGGCGATGCTCCAGACCTTCTCCGTCTGCACTTCGACGCCCGCCACGGTATCCAGGACGACGATCGCGGCGTCCGCCACGCGAAGCGCGGCCCGCGTATCGCTCAGGAAATTGCCGATGCCGGGGGTGTCGATCAGGTTGATTTTCGTCCCCTTCCACTCGACGAACGCCGTGGCGGAGGAGAGGGTATGCTTCCGCGCCACTTCCTCTTCGTCGAAGTCGGTGACCGTCGTGCCCTCGTCGACCGTACCCAGGCGGTTCACCGCCTTCCCGTCGAACAGCATCGCGGAGATCAGTTGTGTCTTGCCGGAGCCGCTGTGGCCCACCACGGCGACGTTGCGGATGTCCGAGCCGCCGTAGACTTTCATTGTCCCTATTCCTCCTGCCTGCGCTACCTGCATAACCGGGCGAAACGCGGATCGTACCCGATTTTCGGGTGCAGGGGGCCGCGGCTGGGTCGCCGGGCGGAGTTACTCGTACCGAAGCGCTTCGATCGGGTCGAGACCGGAGGCCCGAATGGCCGGTACGATGCCGAAGACGATGCCGACCGTCCCCGAAAAGCCGATCCCCAGGGCGAATGACCACCAGGGCAGGGCGACCGGGAAGCCGGTGCCGAGGTTCACCGCGACGCCGATGCTGCTGCCGAAGACTATGCCCAGCGCGCCGCCGATAGCCGTCAGGAAGACCGCTTCGAGGAGGAACTGCCAGAGGATCTCCCGCCGGCGGGCGCCGATCGCCTTGCGCGTGCCGATCTCGCGCGTCCGCTCCTTGACCGAGATGGTCATGATCGCCATCACGCCAATCCCGCCTACCATCAGGGCTATCGAGGAAATGGAAACCAGCGCGAGGAAGACCGCGCTGCTCACCTGCTCCCAAAGCCGAAGCGCGGCATCCTGCGTAATCAGGTCGAAGTCATTCGGGTCGTCCAGGCGCAGGCCGTGGCGGATCCGCATCACCGCGGTCACGTCGCGCATCGCCGCCTCTCGGGTCACGCCCTCGCGCGGGATGACCGCGATCAACAGGTTCTGCAGCCTGCCGCGCTGCGAACGTTCGAGCCGCAGGCCGTACTGCCGCTGGTAGACGGAGTAGGGAATGATGGCGATATCGTCCTGGCCCGCGTCCATGCCGCCGAAGGTGGCGCGCGGACCGATGACGGCGATCACGGTGTACGGCTGGTTGTCGATCCGGATCGTCCTGCCCAGGGGATCGATATTCGGGAAGAGCGCCTCCCGCGGCCCCTGACCGATAGCGACCACGCGCCGCCGGTGGCTCACGTCCCCCTCGGTGAAGAAGCGGCCGGCATCGAGCGTCAGGCTGAAGACTTCCGGATAGTCCTGTGACGCGCCGACGATGGTGAGCGGTAACGTCTGTTCGCCGTCGTACGACAAGCGCGAGCGGACCGACCCGGGACCTCCCTCGCCGATCGCGACGGTGACGCTGGCGACTGTTTCGGGCGCCTGGCGTTCGATGGCGCGCGCGTCGGCCGGCGTCAGTGTCGGCCGGTCGAGCAGTGCCTGAAACTCGGCGCCGGACATCAGGCTCAATCCGGAAAACTGCGCGACGAAGATCGTCTCGGGACCCAGCTCTTCGATGCTCTCGCGCAGCGTCTCGTCGAAGCCGAGGATGAGCGACGTCATCCCGACCATCGACGTGATGCCGATGACTATCCCGAGAATGGTAAGGCCGGAGCGCATCCTCTGCGTCCGGATCGTGCCGACCGCCATCAGGACGATCTCGCTAAGGAGTGACGTGCGCATCGTCTGTCAGCTGGCGCGGCCGAGTGCTTCAATCGGGTCGAGGGCGGCCGCCCGCGCCGCGGGGTACATCCCGAAGAAAAGACCCACAAAGGCGGTCAGCGCAATCGCCAGCAGCACCGACCAGACGTGCACCGTGGCCGGTACCGGTGCGAAGCGGTCGATCGCGATCGCCGCCGCGGCGCCGAGTGCGGTACCGGTGATGCCGCCGGCGAGCGAGAGGACCACCGACTCCGAGAGCATCTGCCACATGACGTCGCGCCGCCGGGCGCCAAGCGCTTTCCGGAGGCCTATCTCCCGGGTACGTTCCGAGACCGCCATCAGCATGATGTTCATGATGACGATGCCGGCGACCACCATGGCAAGGCCGACGACGCCCACGAGCACGGAGAAGATGCCGGTTGTCGCCTGCTGAAAAATGCCGAGGGCGGCGTCGGAGGTGAAGATGCCGAAGTTATCTTCTTCGTCCGGCTTCAACTGCCGCGCGATGCGGAGCGCGACCGTCGCTTCGCCGATTGCCGCGTCGATCCGGTTCGGGTCGGCCGGCTGCACCCGGAGGCCGAGGGACGACCGGGTGCCGAACAGCCGCTGATACGCGCCGAGCGGAATGATGGCGAACTCGTCCTGCGAGACACCGAACGTCGACCCGACCGGGCGGCTGACGCCGACAACGCGAAACGGTACGCCCTGAATCCGGATCTCGCGGTCGATCGGGTCGAGCGTCTCGAACAGCCGCTCGGCCGTCTCCGCACCGAGCACCGCGACGTTCCGCCGGCGCCGCACCTCGCTCGGCGTCAGCAGGCGACCCATCTCCGCGTTGAACGTGGGAAAGTCGATGAACTCGTCGGTCACGCCCTGGATGGAGACCTGCTCGAGCACCCGGTTGCGGTAGCGCACCTCGCCGCTTCGTTGCGACTGTGCCATGACGGCGCTGACCTCGGTGGCGAAACGGCGGATGGCATCGGCATCGGCCATGGTGATCCGCGGGTTGTTCCGCGCCCGCTCCATGTCCTCCTGGCTGCGGATGATCCCGCGCCGGTCGACCATGAAGGCGTCCGCTCCCACCTCCGACAGGATCACGTTGGTCACCTCTTCGGTGATCCCCTGGATCAGGGAGACGAGCGTGATGATCGACGAGACGGCGACGATGTTGCCGAGAATCGTCAGGAAGGAGCGGAGCTTGTTGGCCCAGATCGCGCTCAGCGCGATCCGGATCATCTCACCGGTCGTCGTCAGGCTCATTCGGCTGCACCGAATCGCCGTCTTCCAGGTTGCGCACCACCTCGAACGGCCCGGTGATCACCTCGTCCCCGTCGGCGAGGCCGCTCAGTGCCTCGAAGTAGCGCTCCCCCGCAATGCCGGTATCGACCCGGACGAAGACCGCGCGCCCCTGCCGGACGGCGAAGACTCCCTCGAGTTCTTCCGTGTCGGCTACGACGGTATCGTTGACCTCGGATGCGCTCGCTTCCCCCTCGCTCGCCATGAGGAGCCGAAAGGGGCCACCGGACTGGTCGTCGTCGTCATTCGCCCGCCGGACGATGTTGCCGTCCGCATCGACGTCCATCTCGCGGACGGTGGTTGCCTGAATCGGCACGGAGACCACCGCTTCGCGCGTTGCCGTGGTGATCTCCGCGGTGCAGGTGAAGCCGGGGCGGACGTTGGGAATGTTGTCGTCAAGCGTGACCACCACGAGGAAGTTGGTCGCTTCCTGGGTGTTGCCGCCAGTCTGCTGGATGGGGCTGTTGCCGATCTCGGTCACGCTGCCGGTCCAGACCCGGTCCGGTAGCGCGTCGATCGTAATCTCGGCCCTCTGGCCCACCTCGATGGCCGGGATATCGGTCTCGTCCACCTCGATCTCCGCCTCCAGGACGGAAAAGTCGGCGATTTCGAGCAACACGGTGCCGGGGTTGTTCATGGTCCCGATCACGACCGTCTCGCCTTCTTCGATGTTTCGGCGGGTGACGATGCCATCAATGGGCGACGTGATCGTGACCTGCGTCAGGTCATAGCGCGCGCTCTTGAGCGCCGCTTCTTCCTGCCGAATCCGCTCCCCCGCGCCTTCCACTTCCACCTCGCGCTGGCGCAACTCGGTCTCGCGTACCTGGACGTCGGCGTCCGCCTGGTCGTAGACATCCCGCGCTATCAGTCGCAGATCCCACAGTTCCGCCTGCCGTTCCAGATGGTCGCGGGCCAGATCCAGGTTGACCTGCGCCGTCTCGATCGCTACCTGGGCCTGCCGGTAGGACGCCCGGGTCGCCGCGAGCGACGCCTCGCCCCGGTTGACCTGCGCCTGCAGGTTCTCCGGATCGATCTCCAGCAGGAACTGGTTTGCGGTGACCCGATCTCCCTCATCGACATCGAGCCGCGTGACGCGACCCATGGTGCTGGCCGACATCTCCACCAGCAACTGCGGCTGAATTGCACCAGGCGCCGAGACGATGGCAGTCAGATCGCGCCGTGCGATCGTCTCGACATCCACCTCCGGCGCGTTGCTGCGTCGGGACCAGACGTTGGCCCCCACGAGCGCGCCGGCGATTGCCACGATCACGACACCGATCAGAATGCGTTTTCCCATTGCGAACTAACCATTGTACTGCGTTCAACGGCCCCCACCGGGCCGGTTGCGGTCTCCAATGGGTGATACGCACGCCGCGGCCGGTTTGTTTCAGTGGGTGTACCGGTATCTGAAGCGCAAGAACGGCCGGCGCTCAGAAGCCGATCGCGGTTCGGGCCGCCGCGAAGGCGACCGCGAGCGTCAGTTGGATGGCGTACAGCGTTATCGCGACGGGAGTGGTCCGGCACCTCCAGAGGATGGCGAGGCCGATCGCAAGGACCATCACCCACCAGACGTGGGTCAGGTCGATCGCCTTCAGCAGGTTGAACGCGAACGTCCCCGTCTCGAGCATCGGCGCGAACGCCGCGAGCGTGGCGGGCGAGTCGGCCGCTCCCCGGACGTAGTTCAGCGGCGCCACGAAGAACTGCGTCACGACGAGGATCACGCCGGCATGGGCGTTGATCGCGAACATTTGCCGGAACGTCGCGCGCGCCCCCAGCAGGCCGTAGCCGATGGCGAAGAGCAGTCCGGACGCGATCAGGGTGATGATCGGCAGGCTGATCAGTATTGCGACGGCGGTGAAGATCGGCGCGTTTTGATTCTGCCGTTCCATCTGCGCGTAGATCTCGTCGGTCGTTTCGACGCCGAAAGCCGCCATCGACTCCATCTGTTGATCGAGGATGGCCCGCTGCATGACGTCGGTGCTTACGAGGGCGCCGCTGATGGCCGCGAGCAATCCGGCGCTGAGGATCAGGATCCCCGCCCAGCGGGGATCGGCGGCTACGCGCTCGAAGGTCTCCATCGGCCAGAAGACCGTGCCGAAGAACCGCGCTCCCAGCCCGATCCGCGCTACCGGTGCAGTGTCCGGCGCGCCGTCCGTATCGCGCATTCGCTTTCCATTCTAAGGCGCGAACGACTGCGTCGGGAGGTGGCGGAATCCGCCGTGGCCGTCCGGCGCGCCCTCCGCTGCAGCTTGACTCTCCCGTGCCCCGGCCATAGCATGCGGGATTTTCCTGGCGGCCGGCCCGCCTGCAGGTGACACAAGAATGGTGAGTTTCGTTCCCCGGGAGCTCTTCTTCACGAAGGGTGTCGGCACGCATCGGGAGAAGCTCACGTCCTTCGAGGCGGCGCTCCGGACCGCCGGGATTGCGGCTTGCAACCTCGTGCGGGTGTCGAGCATCTTTCCGCCCGGCTGCAAGATCATCTCGAAGGCGGAGGGAGTGAAGCGGCTGCAGCCCGGGCAGGTCACTTTCGTCGTGATGTCGGAAGCGGCGACGCGCGAGCCGCATCGGCGGATCGCCGCCACGATCGGGGTCGCGATTCCGCGCGATCCCAAGCTGTACGGGTACCTGTCGGAACACCACAGCTTCGGTGAGGACGCGACCCAGGCGGGCGACTATGCCGAGGATCTCGCCGCGGAAATGCTCGCCACGACGCTCGGGTTGAAGTTCGACCCGGAGAAGAGTTGGGACCAGAACAAGGAAGAATGGCGCCTGTCTGACCAGATCGTCCGGACGAGGAACATTACGCAGACTGCCGTTGGCAACCGGCAGGGGCTCTGGACGACGGTGGTTGCTGCGGCGGTGCTGATAGGCTGAGGCGGGCGCCGATGGCGCCGCGGTCTCGCGCGGGTGAGGGACCACCCGCGTCACAGTCCTTTCCAATCCAGAAATGAGCCTGAAGCGGGCCGATGAGCCAGACATGTCAGGTAGTCTGGAGAGACTGCTGCCTTCAAACCCCCACTTGGAAGGCTCCTGGCAGTCCTGTGTCCGAACGTCCCGTTTCCGAGGTGCTGAGGGATGATGACCCGACGCTCGCGCTGAGCGCGCGCCATGGCGTCCCGTCGATCGATCTCGCACGGTTCGAACTCGAACCGGAGGTGATCCGCACAATCCGTCCGGAAACGGCGCGACGGTACCAGGTGGTGCCGATCCACCGCGCGGGTTCCACGCTGACGGTCGCCATGTGCGATCCGCGGAACGTCGCGGCGGTCGACGACCTTGCATTCCTGACCGGTTGCCGGGTGGCGCCGGTGGTGGTTCCGGCGCAGGCGCTGGAGGCGGCGCTCGTCCGGTACTACGGCGCGATGGCCGCGCCCGGCGAGACGACCCGGGAACCGGCGGCGCCGCAGGAACCGGCGGTGCCAGAGGAACCGGCGGCGCCAGAAGGAGCCGCGGCCATCGTCACCCCCGCGACAAGTCAGGAGGAACCGCCTGTCGTGCGCCTCGTCCACGAGCTGATCGAATCGGCGATCGAAAGGGGTGCGAGCGACATCCACGTCGAGCCGTACGATGGAGAGTTCCGCGTTCGGTTCCGCATCGACGGCGTCCTGCACCCGGTGATGACACCGGACGTCAGTTTGCGCGATGCCATCACGTCCCGCCTCAAGGTGATGGCGAAGGTCGACATCGCGGAGAAGCGGCTGCCGCAGGATGGCCGGATCCGTTTGCGCCACCGCGGAGCGGACGGCGGCGCGCCACGCGCGATCGACCTGCGGGTTTCCAGCCTGCCGACGCTCTTCGGCGAGAAGATCGTGTTGCGGATTCTGGACCGGACGCGGTTGCAGCGGGACATGACGCAGCTCGGTTTCGACGCCGCCTCGCTTCGCCGCTTCGAGGCGAGCATCCGGAAGCCGTGGGGGATGGTCCTTGCGACCGGACCGACCGGGAGCGGCAAGACCAGCACGCTCTACTCCGCGTTGGCCCGGCTCAATACGCCCGCGGTGAACATCATGACCGCCGAGGATCCGGTCGAGTTCAACCTCAACGGTGTCAACCAGGTGCTCGTGCGCGACGGGATCGGCCTCACTTTCGCGGCCGCGCTCCGGACGTTCCTCCGGCAGGACCCGAACGTGATCCTGGTGGGGGAAATCCGCGACGTCGAGACGGCCGCCATCGCGGTGAAGGCGGCGCTGACCGGCCATCTGGTGCTGTCGACGCTCCATACCAACGACGCCCCGGGCGCCGTCTATCGGCTGCTGGACATGGGGATCGAGCCGTTCCTCGTGGTGGCCTCGGTCCATCTGATCTGCGCGCAGCGCCTCGTCCGCCGCGTCTGCAAGGACTGTGCGGCGCCGGCCCCGGCCAGCCGGGCGGCACTCAGCGAACTGGGCTTCGGCGGCGACCGGGCGGATGCCGTTGCGCCACGTGCCGGCAAGGGGTGTGACCGCTGCAACGGCACCGGCTACCGGGGCCGGATCGGCTTGTACGAGGTGATGGAGCTGACCGACCCGCTGCGCGGACTGATCCTCGACGGGGCGTCGGCCCGCGCGTTGCGCGAGGCGGCGGTTGCCGGCGGGATGGTCACGCTGCGCGAGAGCGGGCTCCGGAAGATCGCCGCTGGCCTCACCACTATCGAGGAAGTGCGTCGCGAGACGCTGCTCTAGGAGCCCGTGGTGAAACCCCCGCTACATTCGAGCGGCGATGCATCCCGCCTGAACGGCGTTGCTCCTCGGACTGTGGCAGTCCGCGGACTGCGTCAGTCCGCGGTCGCAATATGGCCAATATGCTCCCTCGTAGCGCCTTGTCAGGCCGGGCGCCTCACCGCTCTCGGTGCTACGCGGGGTTTCACCACGGGCTCCTAGCGTGAACAGGATGGGGACGACGCTTGACGGGTTGTTGCGGCGGGCTGCCGCGCAGGGCGGTTCGGACCTGCACCTGACCGCCGGGACGCCGCCGCGGATCCGCGTGCGGGGCGACCTCCGCCCGCAGGACGATGTGGGAACGCTGACCCCCGACAGCGTGAAGCAGCTGGTCTATGGCGGGTTGAGTCAGGCGCAGCGTGAGGTTTTCGAGAGGACTTTCGAACTCGACTACGCCTTCGGCGGCGATTCGGGGACCGACGGCGGGCCGCGCGTCCGCGCGAATGTGTACCGGCAGCGGGGCCATGTGGCCGGTGTCTACCGGTTGATCCCGGATCGCATTCCCGACATCGCGAAGCTCGGCCTGCCTCCCTCGGTGGTGGAACTGTCCGACCGGCCGCACGGCCTGGTGCTGGTGACCGGGCCGACCGGCAGCGGGAAGAGCAGCACCCTCGCCGCTATGATCGATCGGATCAACCGGGCGCGGCCGGAACACATTCTGACGATCGAGGATCCGATCGAGTACGTGCATCCGCACCACCGATCGGTGGTGAATCAGCGCGAGGTGCATGCCGACACGGTGAGCTTCGGGTCGGCCCTCCGTGCCGCCCTGCGCGAGGATCCGGACGTGGTGCTGATCGGCGAGATGCGCGATCTGGAGACGACAGAGTCGGCGCTTCGGATCGCCGAGACCGGTCATCTCACGTTCGCCACGCTGCATACCAGCTCGGCCGTGCAGACCGTCAGCCGGATCATCGATCTCTACCCGTCGCACCGTCAGGGCCTCGCGCGGACGCAGCTCTGCCAGGTGCTCGAAGGGGTGGTCTGCCAGCGGCTGGTGCCCACCGCGGACGGCGCGGGACGGGTCTGCGCTGCGGAGGTGCTGATTGCAACGCCGGCGATCCGGAACCTGATTCGGGAGGACCGGCTGCACCAGGCGTATTCGGTGATGCAGACCGCCGGCTCGGCGGTCGGGATGCAGACGATGACGCAGGCGCTGGCATCGCTTTGCCGCCGCCGCGCGATCACGCGCGAAGCGGCGCTGGCGCATGCGCCGCGGCGCGATGAACTGATTGCGTTGATCGATCGGGGACGTGCGCGATGAATTTCGCCTGGGCCCGGCGGCGGACGGTCTCGTCGACGAGGCTCGCGATCGCGACGCGACAGCTCGCCGTCATGCTGGGCGCCGGGGTGCCGCTCATGCAGGGCCTCGACCTGCTCGGCTCGGAAGAACGCGATCCGGTCCTGGCGGACGCGCTGCTCGCCTCGCGCGACGACGTCGAGAGTGGCGCATCGCTCGCCGCCGCACTCGCCGCCCGACCACGGATCTTCGACGAGCTGTACGTCGGCATGGTGGCGGCCGGCGAAGCGGGCGGCGTGCTCCACACGATGCTGGACCGATTGGCCGACTGCGTCGAGAAGTCGGTTGCCCTCCGCGGCCAGGTGCGCGCGGCGATGATGTACCCGGTCGCGGTACTGCTGATCGCGGCGACGGTGGTGGGCGTCATCCTCTGGAAGGTGATCCCGACGTTTGCCGCGCTGTTCGACGGACTGGGCGCGGTGCTGCCCCTCCCGACCCGCATGGTCATCGCGGCCAGCGAATCGCTTCCCGTGGCGGGTCCGGCCCTGCTGCTCACCGCGGCCGGCGGTTCCTGGCTTGGCAAGCGTTGGTACGCCACACCGCGCGGGCGGCGCGTGCTGGACGGGATCTGGCTCCACTTGCCGGTCATGGGTCCGCTGCTCCGGAAGCTGGCCGTTGCGCGCTTCTGCCGTACCCTCGCGACGCTGCTCGGCGCGGGAGTCCCGATCCTGGACGGGCTCGAGATCACCGCCGGCACCGCCGGCAACGCGGTGGTCGCGGACGCCCTGCGGCACACACGGGGCGCGATAGAGCAGGGAACGTCGGTGGCCGCACCGCTCCGCGACACGGGCGTCTTCCCACCGATGGTGACGCAGATGGTGAGTGTTGGCGAGACGACCGGCGCCCTCGACGCCCTCCTGTCGAAGGTGGCGGATTTCTACGAGGAAGAAGTGGA
This sequence comes from Vicinamibacterales bacterium, assembly GCA_965246995.1. GTDB lineage: Bacteria > Acidobacteriota > Vicinamibacteria > Vicinamibacterales > UBA8438 > VXRJ01. Next base: position 3,738,985 of record OZ252008.1, on the reverse strand, counting down.
CCGCGCCGTCACCGGTCTCACCGCGCTCCTCGAACCGGTCATGATCGCCTTGCTGGGCGTGATCGTCGGCGGCATCGTCGTCGCCATGTACCTGCCGATCTTCGACCTGATCAGCCAGTTGGCGGGATAGCCCGGCGGCGCTAGGAGCCCGTGGTGAAACCCCGCGTCGGCGCTCGAATGTAGCGCGGGTTTCACCACGGGCTGCTAGGGGTATAGTTGGCGTACCGATTGCTTCCATGTCCAGGAGGGGCGATGGCGGAATGGAAACCCGTCCGGGTCCCTGGAAGAGGGGACAGACAATGATCGGAATGCAACGGAGAAAGAGACACGGCAGCGAGGAGCGGGGCTTCACCCTGATCGAGCTGCTGATCGTGGTGGCAATCATCGGCATCATCGCTGCAATCGCTGCGCCGGGGTTGCTGCGGGCGCGAATGGCCGGTAACGAAGTGTCGGCAATTGGTTCGCTTCGGGCAATCAACAGCGCACAGTCGACCTATGCCGCCAGTTGCGGCAACGGCTTTTATGCGCCGACGCTCGGGAATCTGGCTACGCCGCCGACGGCGAGTGGTGGCGACGGCTTCATCGGGACCGACCTGGGCGTCGACCCTTCGATCAAGAGCGGCTACACCGTTGCGATGACCGCGGGCGTCGAGGCGGTTGGAGCGCCCGTGTCATGCAATGGCGCGGCCGTGGTTGCGACCTTCTTCGTGGGCGCCGACCCGAACCCGGGGGGTGGCGTCCGCTTCTTCGGAACGAACCAGGGCGGGACTATCTATCAGGCGACCGCAACGGTGCCGGCGACGCAGAACGGCGCCCCGTCCGGCGCCACGCCGATTCAGTGAGGCCGGGCCCGGGTGCGTAACCCGGGTTGCGTCGCCCGGGGATAAGCGGTGGAAGGCGGGTCGCACTTGGCGATGAAGAGGCGCCGAGGCGGCCATCGGAGGCAGTGCAACTGGGGTTGACATGACCGGACGCGCGCGAAACTGGCTGGTACTCTTTGCGGTCGCGGGATTGGGAGCGTCGCTCGCCTCCACCTGGGTGCACCTGCAGATTCTTCTCGACCCGTTCTACGTCAGCGTCTGTGACGTCAACGCAACGGTCAGTTGCTCGCAGGTGTACGAGAGCCGTTACGGCAGCTTCCTGGGCGTTCCGGTCGCCCTGGGGGGTGTCATCTGGTTCGTCGGCACGCTGCTGCTCGCCTGGGCGGGTGCACGCGCGCCGGCCGCCTCGGCGGAGAACGTGGCGGGCTACCTCCTCACCTGGTCGACGATGGGCCTGGCGGTGGCGATGTACCTCGCCTACGCGTCGTTCTTCGTGCTGGGCACGATCTGCCTTTTCTGCGTCGCGGTCTATGTCGCGGTGATTGGCGTCTTCGTCCTGGCCGGGAGTGCGCCGGCGACCCCCGCGCTAAAACTGGCCGGTGCGGCTTCGGGCGACCTCCGATTGCTGGCGCGGAGCCCGGTCGGCCTCGCCCTCGCGGTAGCCTTTGCCGTCGGCTCGCTCGGTTCCACGGCCTGGTTCAACAGCCTGTCGTCGGCTGACGCCATGGCCGCGCCGGTCGCCGAGGCGTCGGGAGAGACCGCCAGCGCCGCGGCAGCGGAGCCGGTGGCGCCCCTCTCCGACGAAGAGCAGCAGAGCGAGTTCGAGCGCTACTGGGAAGCGGAACCGCGTGTCGAGATCGACCTGCCGGTAGCGGCGGCGGCGCGGGCGGGGGATGCGGACGTCCTGGTGCTGAAGTTCAACGACTACCAGTGCCCTGCCTGCGCCAACGCACACCGGGTGTACGGCCCGATCTTCGCGAAGTACGGCTCGTCGCACCCGGGGCAGGTGGGACAGGTGATTCTCGACTTCCCGCTGGATCCATCCTGCAACCGCGAGGCTCCCTTTGGACAGCACCACGGCGCCTGCGCCGCGGCGGTCGCCGTCCGCCAGGCGGAGGCGAAGGGAGCGGATCTCCGCGCCGAGATGGAAGAGTGGCTCTACAACAACCAGCCCGGCCTGACGCGCGAGGCGGTCACGGAGGCGATCGCCGATATCGCGGGGATCGATCAGGCGGCCTACGACGCGGCTTACGACGAGACCGTCGCTGTGGTCGAGGCGGACATCGCAGTGGGTGTCGGGCTGCCGGTCGAAGCGACACCGACGTACGTCATCAACGGCGTCGTCATCAAGGGGACGCTCGCCCCTCGCTTCTTCGACGCGGCGATCGCGTACGAGCTGGAGCGCGCCGCCGCCGCCGAGTAGCGTGTTCCCGCCGCCGCTCGTCGTCCCGCTGCTCATTCTGGGCGGACTGGCGGCCGGGAGCTTCCTGACCGTCTGCATCCAGCGCCTGCCGCACGGCGGCTCGGTTGTCTCGCCGCCCTCGTCGTGTCCCCTTTGCGGCCATCGGATCCGGTGGCGCGACAACGTTCCGATCGTCGCCTACCTCCGCCTGCGTGGCCGTTGCCGCGACTGCGGAGCGCAAATCAGCCCGATCTATCCCGCGGTGGAAATCGCGACTCCGATCCTCTTCCTGCTGCAGCACGCGCTGGTGGGAGTCGGGCCTCTGCTGGCGTCGCGCGTGCTGTTCACAGGCATGCTGATCGCGCTGTTCGTCACCGACCTGCGTCACCGCCTGTTGCCCGACGCGATCACGCTTCGCGGCACCGTCGTCGGCATCGCGGTGGCTTTCTGGGTAGCCCCCGGCTGGGTCGACGCCCTGCTTGGCGCGCTCGGCGGACTGATGCTGCTCCTGGCGATTCGCGCGTTGTACGGGTGGATCCGGGGCCACGAGGGACTCGGCTACGGCGACGCCAAGATGCTCTGCCTCGTCGGCGCCTTTCTGGGCTGGCCGCTAATGCTGGTTACCGCGATGCTGGCATTCCTGCTCGGTGCGGCGGTCGGCGTGGCATTGATTGCCACCGGCCGCGGCGGCCCACGGACCGAGTTGCCGCTCGGGTCGTTCCTGGCCGCCGCCGCGGTCATCGCGATGGTGGCGGGCGATCGGATCGTCACCTGGTATCTCGGGCTGTACTGACGCCGGCGGCGTGGGACGGCGCGCATCTTGCTTGCTTGATCCGCATGGGGCGAGCGGAGTCGGGTCATGTGCTCATCGAGGCGCTCGTAGCCTCGGCAGTCATCCTTGCGCTGGCCGCGGGCGTGGCGCAGGTGGCGGTGATGACCGCCACGTCGGTCCGGACGGGTGGCGCCCAGGGGATGGCGGTCTTTCTGGGGGCGCAGAAACTGGAGCAGCTCGCGTCGCTCGCCTGGACGTACGACGCGGGGCTGGAGCCGGTCTCGGACGTCACCACCAACCTGGCTCTCGATCCGCCGGCGCCTACCGGCCGGGGATTGCTCCCGTCGGGGCCCATCGCCGGCGCCGGCGACGGATATATCGACTACCTCGACCGGGATGGCGCGTGGATTGGCGCCGGTACGGACCCGCCCGCCGGAACGGCTTTCGTCCGTCGGTGGTCAGTCTCACCCGTCCCCGCCGCCGGCCCGGACGCGCTGCTGTTGCAGGTGGCGGTGCTCGCGTCGAGCGCACGGGGCGGCGCGGGCGCCACGACGGTTCGACCGGGCGATCCCGGAGTGACCTGGCTCGTGACGGTGCGGGTGCGCCAGTGAGGGCGCAGTGCTGATCGAACTGCTGGTTTCCACCGGCATCGTCCTGGGGCTGCTGGGGGTGGTCTTCAGTCTGGTCGATCCCTCCGGCGGCGTCCTGGCGATACAGACCCAGATGGCTGACCTGCACCAGCGGCAGCGGGCGGCGCTGAGCGAACTGCATCGCGACCTGCTGGCCGCCGGGAGCGGTCCGCATCCCGGGACGCTTGGCACGGTGGCGCACCTGCTGCCGGCGGTGGCGCCGGCGCTCCGGGGGGAGGGTGGCGGTGGCGCGAGCGGGGTGGACCGCCTGTCGGTCGTCTACGCGCGCTCGGGCGAGTCCGGTGCGCGGCTGGCCACGCCGCTGTCCGGCGCGGGGGGAAGCACCACGGTCACGCCGGACGCCGCGTGCTCCGCCATTCCGTGCGGCCTGACAACGGATGGTGGGGGGTTGGCGATCGTCTACGACGACGCGGGACGGGCCGACCTGTTCCGGATCACGGACCGGACCGGCGCATCTGTCGCGTTGAATCATGTGGGAAACGGTCCGCCGGGCGGTACGTTCGCGATCGGCGCGCGGATCGCGCCGGTGCGCATCCGCGGCTACTACCACGACGTGAACCGGCGGCAGCTTCGTGTCCACAACGGCGCCGGTACCGACCTGCCGGCAATCGAAGGGGTCGTGGGCTTCGCGGTTCGTTACTACGGCGCCGATCAGCCCGCAGCCCCACCCGCGATCACGTTACCGGCGGGACCCGCCGTGCCGCCGCCGGAGCCGGTCGCACTGATGGCGCCTTGTCTCGCGGCCGCGGTCACGGCGGGCGTGGCGCCGACCTCGTGGGCCGTTTCGATCGATCCGGGACAACTGACCGACGGTCCGTGGTGTGGCGGCGGCACGGTGATCGATGTCGATCAGTTTCGGATCCGGCGCATCCGCGTCGAGGTGACGCTTCGCGTGACGGATGACGCCTGGCGCCGCCGGGCGCCGGGGGAACTTGGTCCCCGCCGCTCGACCGCTATCCGCGACATCACGGCGACGCTCGACGTGACGCCGCGCAGTCTGACGGGTTGGTAGCCATGACACGCGACGGCGAACGCGGCGCGGCGCTGGTGATCGCCTTGTTGACGGGACTGTTGCTGGTGGCGCTCACCGCCGCCCTGGTCCCACTCTCGACGATCGAAACCGAGGTGGGAATGAACCATCGTCGCGCCGTCGAGGGCTTGTACGCCGCGGAGGCGGTCCTGGCGCTGGCGGCGGCGGAACTGGGTACGCTGCCGGACTGGAGCGGGGTACTGAATGGATCGGTGCGGTCCGCGCATTGGGGAGCGTCACTGGCGCCGGCGATGCCGGACGGCCGGACGGTCGACCTCGCCGCCGTCGCCGGCGCTCTCCAGGCCCGGGGCGCGGGCGCGGACGCGGCGGGTCGCGGCCTGGTCTGGACGCTCTACGCGCACGGTGACCTCGCCGCGTGGGCGGGATTGCCGCCGGGATACGGGCCGTGGACGGTGGCGGTGTGGGTGGCGGACGATGCAGCGGACGCGGACGGAGACCCGATGCGGGATGGCAACGGCGCGGTGGTGGTCCATGGCGAGGCGTACGGTCCGCGCGGGGCGAGCCGGGCGGTCCAGGCTACCCTGCTGCGCCAGACGGTAACGCCGCTGCCGCCCCAACCCCCGGTTACGCGCGGCCGACTGATCTCGTGGCGGGTCGTGCGATGACGCGGTCGCCGCTAGGAGCCCGTGGTGAAACCCACGCTACATTCGAGCGGCGATGCATCCCGCCTGAACGGCGTTGCTCCTCGGACTGTGGCAGTCCGCGGACTGCGTCAGTCCGCGGTCGAGATATGGCCAATATGCTCCCTCGTCGCGCCTTGTCAGCCGGGCGCCTCACCGCTCTCGGTGCTACGCGGAGTTTCACCACGGGCTCCTAGGGCGGCGGTCGCCACACCGGGGAGGTCGCCACTACGTAACGGTCGCTACTACCTAGCGGTGCCTATCGCCTGGAGCGAACGGCGGAACTGCGCTTCGGTCACGCCGCTGACGATCTCCGTCGCGCCGAGCTGGGTTGGCAGCACGACGTGCAGCCGTCCGCCGATGACCTTCTTGTCGCGCCGCATCGCCTCGACCAGTTGCTGGGCGGACAGGTCCGCGATGGCCGGCAACGGCCCGAGCCTTGCGATCAAGCTGGCGAGCGCCGCACGGTCCGTTTCCGGGAACGACCCGCGGCGGACGGCCAGGTCGGCGGCGGCCAGCATGCCGTACGCGATCGCTTCGCCGTGCCGGAAGCGGCGGTACCGCGTTACCGCCTCGATCGCATGGCCCGCGGTATGGCCGAAGTTCAGGATGCGCCGCAGACCCGCTTCGCGTTCGTCCTTGGCGACCACCTGCGCCTTGACGCGGCAGGACGCGGTGATCACCGGAACGATCGTGCCGGCGTCGCGCCGGACGATCGCGTCGAGGTCCCGTTCCAGCCGATGGAAGAGGCGGGTGTCGGCGATCACTCCGTACTTGATCACTTCGTACAGTCCGGCGCGGAACTCGCGGCGAGGCAGCGTACCGAGCAGCACCGGATCAGTGACCACGGTGATGGGCTGGTGGAACGCACCGATCAGGTTCTTGCCGAGCGGATGGTTCACGCCCACCTTGCCGCCGATCGACGAGTCGACCTGGGCCAGCAGTGTCGTGGGCACATGCACCAGCCGGACGCCACGCAGCCACGTGGCCGCGGCGAAGCCGGCTACATCCCCGACGACACCGCCGCCGACGGCGACGACGGTGACCGACCGGTCGGCTGCCGCCTGCGCCAGCGCGTCGTGGATCAGTCCGACGGTCCGAACTGTCTTGGCGCGTTCGCCGTCCGGTATCAGGTAGCGGCCGGCGAGCGGGAGGGCAGCGCTGATCGTCTCGCCGTGCGCCCGCCATACGGTCGGGCTCGAGACGACGAACCGCGGTCCGTCACCCCCCGCCTCGGTGATCCAGCCGTCCAGATGCTGAACCGTGCCGGCGCCGACACGAATCCGGTAGGCGCGCGACGCCGTGCCGACCCGAATTACCGCATTGCGCATGGGCGGGGGCTAGGATACCCCGTCACCGGTTCGCGGAACGATCTACACTGATCGGTCGGACCCGCCGGGGCGGACGACGCCACCGATCAGACCGGCGAGGAAAGGACCCTGATGGCGCCAAAGCAAAAGGCATTCGTCACCGAAATTACTCCCCGGTCCGAGGATTTCTCCCGCTGGTACACCGACGTGATCCGTCGCACCGAACTGGCGGACTACTCGCCGGTGAAAGGGAACATGGTGATCCGGCCGTACGGCTACGCCATCTGGGAACTGCTGCAGGCGGGCCTCGACCGTCGCTTCAAGGCGACCGGTCATGTCAACGCCTACTTCCCGCTGTTCATCCCCGAGAGCCTGCTCCGCAAGGAGGCGGCGCATATCGAGGGGTTCGCACCCGAGGTGGCATGGGTGACGCAGGGCGGGAACGAACCGCTCGAGGAGCGCCTGGTCGTCCGTCCCACGTCGGAGGCGATCATCGGCACGATGTATGCGAAGTGGGTCCAGTCGTGGCGCGATTTGCCGATCCTGATCAATCAGTGGTCGAACGCAGTCAGGTGGGAGAAGGTGACGCGCCTGTTCCTCCGCACCACCGAGTTCCTGTGGCAGGAGGGGCACACCGCGCACGAGACGGCGGAAGAGGCCGAGACCGAGGCCCGGCGGATGCTCGGCGTCTACAAGGAGTTTCTCGAGACCGAGCTCGCCATGCCGGTGATGGACGGGCGCAAGACGGAGAGCGAGAAGTTCGCCGGCGCTGCGCATACCTACTCGGTCGAAGCGATGATGGGAGACGGCCGCGCGCTCCAGGCAGGCACGTCACACAACCTGGGGCAGAACTTCGCGAAGGTGTTTGACATCACGTTTCAGGCGCGCGACAAGTCGGTGCAGCATGTCTGGCAGACATCGTGGGGGATGACGACGCGGCTGATCGGCGCCGTCATCATGACGCACGGTGACGACAGCGGGCTGATTCTGCCGCCACGGATCGCGCCGCACCAGGTCGTCATCGTTCCCATCCCGCGCGGCAACTGGAAGGAGACGGTGTTGCCCTCGGTCGAACGGATAGCCGATTCACTTCGCGAGGAGGGGATCCGTGTGGTTGTCGATGACCGGGAGGAACACAAGCCGGGCTGGAAGTTCTCCGAGTGGGAGATGCGCGGCGTCCCGCTCCGCGTCGAGATCGGCCCGCGGGATGTCGAGCAGTCGCAGGTCGTGGTAGCTCGCCGCGATACGCGCGAGAAGGCGTCCGCGCCAATGGAGGGGATTGCCGCGTACGTCGCGGACCTGCTCGAGACGGTGCAGGCGGAACTATTCGCGCGCGCCGTCGCATTCCGCGAGGCGCACACCGTCCGGACCTCCTCCGGCGAGGAGTTCCATCAGTTGTTCGAGGGACGCCCTGGTTTTGTCGTCTCCCCCTGGTGTGGCGGCGCTGACTGCGAGGCCCGGATCAAGACCGACACGCAGGCGACGATCCGCAATTTGCCGCTCGATTCGGTGGAAGCATCCGGCGACTGCGTGCAGTGCGGGAAGCCCGGCGTCACTGACGCCTGGTTCGCGAAAGCGTACTGACCGCGGCTGCCTACTGCAGGCGGACGACCAGGGCGGCGCGCCGGTTCAGGCGCCGCGTCTCCTCGCGCTCATTGTCGTACTCCGGCCGCTCTTCGCCGTAGGTGACCATTTGCAGCCGGCTGGCGTCGACACCGCGGCTGGTCAGGTACGAGCGCACCGCATCGGCACGCCGGTCGCCCAGCGCGAGGTTGTACTCGTTGGTGCCGATGTTGCAGGTGTGGCCCTCGATGGAAATGTTGAGCGCCGCATCCTCCATCATCGCGTCGGCCACCTGGCTCAGCACCTCCAGCGCCGTGGGCCGGAGCGTGAACCGATCGAAGTCGAAGTGGACATCCTCGAACGCCCACTCGCGCCGTGGCGCCGGCGGTTCGGGGTTGACGGTGATGTTCGCGGTGTCGGAGGCGGAGCCGCCGTTACCATCGCTTACCGTCACGCTGGCCGGGACGGTCCCGGCTTCGCCCGGCGCCTGCCAGGTTGTGGTGGCGCGGTCCCTGCCGCCGGTGAACTCGCCGGCCGGCGCATTCCACTCGTATGTCAGCGCGTCGCCGTCCGGGTCAGAAGCGTCGGCCCGGAGGTCGACCGTCTCGTTTACCAGCACTTCGCACGGATTGCAGGACACCGTGACGGTGGGCGGACGGTTCGGGGCCGGCGGGTCGGGCGGCGGCGGCGGCGGCGGCGTGTAGACCCGCACGCCCGGGTGGTAACTCAGACGGAACATCACGCCGAGGCGATCGGCATTCGGCAGCGGCTGGTTGTAGGCGCTGCGCAACGCGTGGCGCAGCGCCCAGGTGACGCCCCCGCCGATCGCGACGCCATTCTTCTGCACCTGCAGCCCGGCGACGAGGTCAAGCGGCGATCCGATCGGGAGGGACAGGCCGCTCATGCTCCCGTCGTGGTGCGTCAGCGACGTACGCAACGTGATCTGGTCATCCAACGGCAGCGAACCGAGCAGTTCGCCGAAGACGCGTACCGGCGCGGAGACCGGTGCGCCGACGCCGATGCCGTAGCGGACGCCGTGCGGAACGGTGGCGTTGTCCGGATTGCCCCGGAACTGGAAATCGCCGTGCGCCGCGATTTCGGCGCGTCCGGCTGCCTTGCTCACGACGAGGCCCACACCGCCTCCCAGCGCGCCGCCGGTGGTGCCCGCCGACTCGTCGCCGGTCGGCAGCCGAGCCCAACCGCGGAAAGCAACGGCGGCCGGGGCCTGCGTCCGTTCCGACATCAGGTTCACTTTCACGCCCACGATGACGTCACCCAGGGCGCTGCCACTGAACTCCTGCGTTGCCAGCGGAAAGTCCGGAAGAGTGCTGCCGACGTTGCCAGCTCGGAAGAGCGGACGGATATCACGGTCGATGCGCGTCACGAACGGAACCGATGCGAACAGCTCCGCACGGCCGCCGAGACCGACTGCCAAAGTGCCGGCGCTGGTCTGAATCGAGGAAAAGCCTTCCTCGCGGTTGAAGGTGGACTGATGGCCGGAACTGGAGATGTCGCCGTCCGCCAGTACTTCGGCGGTCGGAACGAACCAGAGACCGGTGTCACCTAGGAAAGTGACGCCTGCGGGTCTCGTGTTCGTCTCCTCCTGCGCGGCGGCGGGGCCGGCCAGGAGGCCAACTGCGGCAGCGATCGCGGCTGCGCGGAACCAAGTGCCCGCCTGACCTGAAAAGTGCCTCGGAAGGTGTGTGAACAAGTTGCCCTCGTGTTGGTACACCCCACTGAAGAGGAGTAGCTGAAACCGGATTGTACGGCTGCTATTCTGGCAAGTCAACGCACGGGCGGGCGTCGTCTCGCGGTGATGAACCGCCCGTCACTCACCGTCCTCCGGGTCTTTCCGGCGCTTCCGGAATACCCAGGCGATCGCGATGCTGAGTACGTAGAGCGCAAGCATCGGTCCCGCCATGAACGTCATGGTCACCGGGTCGGGTGTAGGGGTGATGATGGCCGCTACGATGAAGATAATAAGGACCGCGTACTTGAAGTTCCGGAGCAGGAAGCCTGGCGACACCACGCCCATCCGGGCCAGGAAGAAGACCAGGGTCGGCATCTGGAAGATCAGGCCACAGGCGAGCACGAGCCGGACGTAGAGCGCGAACGCGGGCTGCAGCCGCGGCGTGAACTCGACATATTCGTCCGCGGCGCCAAAACTCGCGAAGAAGCCCCAGGCAACCGGGAAGAGAATGTAGTGTGCGAAAACGACCCCGCCGAGGAAGAAGATCGTGGCAAGTCCGATGAATGGAATGGCGAACTTTTTCTCGTGCGCGTACAGCCCGGGCGCGATGAACAGCCAGAGCTGTGTCATGACGACCGGAGTGGCGCCCACGAGGCCCGTCAGCGCCGCCATCTTCAGACGGAGGAAGAACGCCTCGGTCGCGTCGGTGTAAATGAGGGTTCCCCCCTCCGGCAGGACCTCGGCGAGCGGCTCCATGATGAAGTCGAAGATCGGGTCGATGAAACCGAGGCAGATCAACAGGCCGACACCCAGGGCTATGAACGCACGGATCAGGCGCCGGCGCAACTCGTCCAGGTGGTCGAGGAACGACATCTTGCCGCCCGTGCCGTCATCGTCCTCGGTATCCGGTTCGTCCGGCGGCGGCGGCGGTGGTGGCGGCTCGGCGGGTGCCGGGGTTAGGGGCGCCGGGGGTGCGGGCGCCAGGGGTGCAGGTGTTCGCGGCGCGATAGCCTGATCGTCCGTCGGGGTCGGGGCACCCGCCCCCGCCCCCGGTTCGGACGGATCAGGCGGATCAGTCGGTGGTTGCTCGGGCGGCGGAACGTCAGCCATCGGTGGCTGCTAGTTGCCCACGTCGGGCTCGGTCGGGTGGACGTCGGGCTCGGTCGGGTGGACGTCGGCCGGCGCCGTCACGACGGCGGCTGCGGGTGTCGCCGCTGATGCGGTTCCGGTAGTTGACGGCGTGGCGGCTGCCAGCGCCGGTGTGTCAGGCTTCGCGGCGCCGGACCCGGATGTGGCGGTGGGCTTCGGCTTCTGACGGTCCTCCACCCGGATTTCCTCGTCCAGCGTGTTGCGGAGCTCGTTCGACGCCCGCCGGAACTCGCCGAGGCTCTTGCCGAGCGAACGGCCCAGCTCCGGTAACTTGCGCGGACCGAAGACGATCAGCGCCACCACGAGGATGATGACCATCTCCCAGACGCCGATGGGCCCCACTTGGTACTCCTTGACTGCCAGCGGGCAGGCAGATCTGCCCGCTACGAGCGTTTAACGAGTATATGAATCGCCCCGGAGGAGGGTCAAGGCGCATCGAGGTCTCCGAATTGCCCGGAGGCGTTGCGGGATTCGGGCGGCTTTGGTAGCATCCCCAATCAGCCCATGCGGACTGTCGCGTCCTTGTCCACCGGCGTTGCCGCCGTAGTCGTGTCCGCCATCGTCGGGGGGCTGTTCGGTGGCCAGACGCTCGCCCGCCAGGATCCGGTGGCGCAGCAGTTCGACGCATTCGCGTCGGCCGTCGCCCTGATCGAAGCGAACTACGTCGATGAGGTGGATGTCGAGCAGCTCGTCTCGCGCGCCGTAGGCGGGATGCTGCAGACGCTCGATCCCCACTCGAACTACATGGATGCCCGCTCCTACGCCCGGCTGCGTGAGCGGCAGGAGGGGCGCTACTACGGGCTCGGGATCTCCATCAACGTCCTCGACGGACGGATCACCATAATGAGCCTCTTCGAGGGTTCGCCCGCGTACCGGGCCGGGCTCCGCCGCGGCGACGTCATCGCCCGGATCGAGGGAGACAACGCGATCGGGATGAGCAGCGATCAGGCTGTGGGCCGCCTGCGCGGGCCCCGTGGCACCTCGGTCAACATTTCGATCGAGCGGCCGGGTTACGAGGAGTTGATCGACCTCGCGGTCGAGCGCGACGAAATCAACATCGCCACGGTCGAGGCGGCGTTCATGGTGGACGACGAGACCGCCTACGTCCGTCTGGGAGACTTCGCCGAGACGAGCAACGAGGAGTTGACACGCGCTCTGACGTCGCTCCGGGCCGAGGGCTTCACCCGCCTGATGCTGGATCTTCGCGGCAATCCCGGTGGTCCGCTGGATCAGGCCATCAAGGTGTCGAACCAATTCCTGCCGAACGGCGACATGATCGTCTACACCCGGGGGCGCGTCGCCAACTCGGATCAGGACTACTTCGCGCGAGAAGCGGGTGAGTACACCGAAGAGCCGCTCGTCGTGCTCGTGAACCGGAATAGCGCCAGCGCGTCAGAGATCGTGGCGGGTGCGATTCAGGATCACGATCGCGGCCTGGTGGTGGGGGAGACCACGTTCGGCAAGGCGCTCGTGCAGTCCATCTTCCGCGTCAGCCACGGCGCAGGGCTGGCGCTGACGACGGCCCGCTACTTCACGCCGAGCGGGCGGATGATTCAGAGACCGTGGGACGCGGCGTTCGACGAGTACCTGACGTACTCGCTGCGCGAGCCGGAAGCGCCGTCCAACTCGCCGTCTGACCGGAAGTTCACCGACGGGGGGCGCGAGGTGTACAGCGGCGGCGGCGTAGCGCCGGATAACTTCGTGACCGGTCCGATCTCCGGCTTCGATCCCTCGCGATTCGGTCGTCTGTTGACGGCCCGGCGCGACTTCATCAGCTTCGCCCAGCGGTTCTCCGCGGCAGGCGACACGCGAGTCAGCCTGGAAGGGGCGGATCGCGTCGTCGTCGAACGAGGCTTCGTGGTGGACGACGCCATGCTGGCCGACTTCAGGGCCCATATCGCGGAGCGGGGCTTTACGATCGACGACGAGTTGTTTGCGGAAGACATCGACTTCATCCGCGCGATGATCCATTTCGAGATCGATACCGACCTGTTCGGCGAGACGGAAGCGCGGCGGCACCTGTTCAACTCCGACCCCCAGGCGCAGTACGGATTCGCCCTGTTCGACGAGGCGGCCGCACTGCTCAACCTCGACGACGCCCCGGTGACGGTCGCCGCCCCATGATGCCAGCGCCACCACCGTCTCGTCTCACCTGATGCGCCTGACCCAGCTCCAAATCGACGGGTTCAAGAGCTTTCCGGAACGCGCGGCGCTGGTGTTTGACGACGGTGTAACCGCCATCGTCGGCCCGAACGGCTGCGGCAAGAGCAACGTCATCGACGCCATCACCTGGGTGCTGGGCGAGCAGAGTGCGCGCAGCCTCCGGGGCGAGCGGATGGAGGACGTCATCTTCAGCGGCAGCGACGCGCGCCGTCCTACCGCCACCGCCGAGGTGCGGATTCAGCTCTCCGATGTCACCGCCGCGCTCGCAAGGGGGGTCTACCCCGCGGAAGCGCTGAAGGCGAGGGTGGCGGCGCCCGCTACCGTCGCCGCCTCACCGGCCCTGGCCGGCCTCGACCTGGGGCTTGACGACGAGGAGGGTCCCTTCATCGCGCGAGATATCGAGGTGGGTCGCCGGCTGTACCGCTCCGGGGAGAGCGAGTACCTGATCGATGGACGCGTCTGCCGGCTGCGCGACATCCAGGACCTGCTCATGGATTCCGGCCTGGGCGTCAAGGCGTACGCGGTGATTGAACAGGGGCGGATCGGTCAGATCCTGGGCGCCCGGCCGACCGAGCGGCGGCAGCTCCTCGAGGAGGCGGCAGGCGTCACCAAGTACAAGTCGCGCCGGCGGACGGCGGAGCTCAAGCTCGAAGCCGCGCAGCAGAACCTGACGCGCGTCGACGACATTGTCTTCGAGGTGGAGAAGCAACGGGGCGCGTTGAAGCGGCAGGCGGCGAAAGCGCGGCGTTACCGCCGGCTCCGGGACGAGCTGCGCCGCTGGCAGAAGGTGTCGTTCACACACCGAAGCGGGGAATTGCAGCGGGCTATCGAAGCGGCGTCACGCCGCATGGAAGAGGCATCGTCGCAAGTGCACGCGGCCGAGGCGTTGCTTGCCGAACGGGAGAACCGGCGCGAGCGGCTCCGTCTGGAGTTGACCGAGGCGGAGCACGCGGTAGCCAGGGTCCGCGAAACGGCACACCGGCGGGAACTGGCAATCGACCGGCTCCAGCATCAGATCGAGTTCGATGGAAAGCGAGCGGTCGAACTCGAGACCGAACTGGCCGAAGGCAAGGAGGCGCTTGTCGTTCTGGAACAGCGGCTCGGGCCGATGGAAATGGAGTTGACGGCGCAACGCGAGGCGCACGCGCGGTGCGTCGCGGATCGCGACGCGGCGGTAGTCCGGCTCCGCGAGGCGGAGCGGGCACTGGGCGAGACGCAGCGGACGATCGAAGAGCATGAGAGCGATGTCGAGGCGGCGCGCAGCGAAATGTTCGCCGCGACCAGCGCCGCCACCGTGCTCCAGACCGTTGTGGACAACGCCACGGCGGGTCATGTGCGGATCGCCGAGGCGCTGGCGAAGCTGGATGCGGAGCGGACCGACGTCGACAACCAGAGTGCTCGCGCCTCGGAGCAGCGGGATGCGGCTGAAGCGGCGGCGGCTGGCGTGCAGGGTCGGCTCGCGGCGGCCCGCGCACGGCGCACGGACGCGGTGGCAGAACTCGCGGCGGCCCGTAGCCGCATCGAGCAGGGCAGTGCCGACCGTCAGGCGAGGGAGCGGGAAGTCTCGGCCGTGCGCGCGCGACTCGAGTCGCTCGAGGAATTCGAGGCGGCGCGCGCCGGCTATGGTGAGGGCGCGCGCGCCGTGTTGACCGCGCAAGGGTCGATTGCTCACCACGGCTCGGTGGCGGATCACCTGGAGGTGGTTCAGGCGAACGAGCGCGCGGTTGAGGCGTCGCTGGCTGACCTGCTGCAGTTCGTCGTCGTACCGACTCGCGATGCCGCACTGGCCGGCCTCGCGCTGGCGGCGTCGCAGGAAGCTGGCCGCTGCGGCTTCCTCATCGACGGTCGCGCCGTGCCCGACGGTCTGTTGCCGTCCGATCCCGCTCCGGCGGAGTCGGCCATCCCGCACGCATCCCTCCGTCCGTTGACCGACCTGGTGACGGTGGCCGGCCCCGGCGCGCCAGTCGTGCGGCGCCTGCTTGCCCGCCGGTGGTTCGCTCCTTCGCTCGAAGCGGCGACCGCGGCGGCAGCCGACACGCCGGATCCGATTGTCACGCCGGACGGCGTCGTCGTAAGGGGCGCCGGTCGGATCGAAGGGGGTGGTTCCTCCGCTGCCGGCGGTCTGTTGACGGCGCGGCGTGAGATCAAGGAGTTGCGAGAGCGGCTCCGGATCGACGAAGCGGCACTGGATCGGCTCGTCGCGGATCTGACGGCCTGGGAGACGGACGCGGACCGGGTGAGCGACCTGCTTAGCGGGGCGCAAGCCGATCAGCATGCGCTTGAGAAGGAACTCGTCGGATGCGAGATGCAGCTCGCCCGCCGCGATGATGAACAGACGCAGTGGGTGGAGCGGCAGCGGCTCATCGAGACCGATCGCCGCCACATCATCGAGGAACGGACCGGCCTGGAGCGGAAGGAAGCGGAGGCGCGGGATTCGATTCTCCGCTTCGAAGCGGAACAGAAGTCGGCTGACGAGCGCTTCATGGGGGCGCAGGGCAGCCTGCTGGAAGCGCGTGACGCCGTCGACTTGCTCACCGAGCGGGTGACTGACGAGAAGACAGGACATGCGGCGCTGGCGGAACGGGTCGACGCCCTGGCCGCCGACGTTCGCCGCATCGAGGATCAGTTGCGCGACCTGCGGCAACGCATCGAGGTCCGCGAGGCCGGAAACGCGCAGGCGCAGGCCGACCGCCAACGGTTGCTTGAAGGGGTGCGGAAAGCGGAGGAGGGGCGCGATGCCGACGTTCGCGCACTCGACGGCCTACGTCGCGAAATCGTGCGTCTCGACGCGAGCGTGGGCGAACTGCACGAGAAGATCGCTGCGTCTGACGAAGCGGTGAAGGGGGCGCGAACGGATCTGGATGCCGCACGCGCGACGCTGGGACGGCAGGAGGTGGCGCGCGCCACCGCGGACGCCGATATGTCGCACCTGGCGGAGACGTGCCAGGAAACGTTGCAGGCGGCGTTGGCGGACGTGCGGGCCGAGGTCGCCGGCATGGAGGCGGAAGGGCCGATCGAGCCGGACCGCTCGCTGTTGCGCACCGCCCCCGCATCCACGGACGGGGGCGAGGACGCGGACGACGCGGAGGAAGTGGCGGACGCCACGGCCGTCCCGGATGAGGGCGCCGAATACGACGCCGACGGGATGGTCGAGTTGCTCCGCGAGAAGGTTGACCGCCTCGGCCCGGTCAACATGATGGCGATCGATCAGTTCGACGAACTTGAGGAACGGCACGCGTTCCTGACCTCACAGCGGCAGGATCTACTGGATTCGATTGAAGCTACCGGCGCCGCGATCGACCGGATTAATGCCACGACGCGTGAACGGTTCCGGGAGGCGTTCACCGCCGTCAACGACCACTTCCAGGAGACATTCCGGACGCTTTTCGGCGGCGGGCGCGCCGGCCTGGTGCTGATTGACGAGACCGACCTGCTCGAAAGCGGCATCGACATCATCGCGCAGCCGCCCGGCAAACGGCTTCAGAGCATCCAGTTGCTGTCGGGAGGTGAGAAGGCGCTGGCCGCGATGGCGCTGATGTTCGCCATCTTCAAGTACCGCCCCAGCCCCTTCTGCCTCCTCGACGAGATCGACGCGCCGCTTGACGACGCCAATATCGGCCGGTTCGTCGAGATGCTTCGCGGCCTGCTTGACCGGACCCAGTTCGTCCTCGTGACGCACAACCGGAAGACCATGGAGATCGCCGACCGGCTCTACGGCGTGACGATGGAAGAGCCGGGCGTGTCGAAGCTGATCTCCGTCAGGATGTCCTGACGACCGTCCGGATTCGCCGTCATGGCGAGCCGGCGATTCAGACAGGCGCGTGAACGAGAACAGAGCCGCACGCTACCAGCGGCAAGTGCGCCGCGGACGGGGGCTGGCTATAGCCGCCCGTGCGGGTGTGCTGCTCGGTGTGATGGTGGCCGGCTTTCCGCCCAGTAGCCTGGCGCCGGCCCTGCTGGATCTCCTCCCCGCGTCACTGGCGGCCGAGCCGATGGCAGCGCCGTTGTCCCTGGCGGTCGCTGCCGCGCTGGCCGCCGCCCTGCTTGGCGCGGCGGTAGAACTGGCCGCGCTTCCATGCGTCTGGTGGGTCGAATTTCTTCTCGAGCGCCGTTATGGCCTCTCGCACGAGCGGCCCGGAGATTGGCTGCGAAGCCATCTGCTGCAGTCGTCGTCCCGTCGGATCGTCGGGTGGACCGTAGCGGCGGGCGCCGTATTCCTGGCGATCACGTACCGGCCCGATACGTGGTGGTTGTTGTCGGGGGGCGGCTTCCTGCTGGTGGCCGTGGTGCGCGCGATGCTGGCGCCGCGGCTGCTGGTGCGCTGGCTGTTCGAGACAGCGCCGCTGCAGCGGGACGCGCTGCGGGTACGGCTCGCGGTGCTCGCGGCACGGGCCGGCGCGCCGGGCATTGACATCCGCGAATGGCGGATTGGGGCGCGGAGCGACACCGCCAATGCCGCCGTGGTGGGGGTCGGCCCATCGCGGCGCATCCTGGTGTCCGACACGCTGGTGGCTGACTACAGCGACGCGGAGATCGAAGTGGTCGTGGCGCACGAACTGGCGCACCATGCGCACCGTGACCTCTGGCAGGCGATAGTGCTGGATGCCCTGGTCGTGACCGCGGCATGCGGCCTCGCCCACCTGGTGCTCGCTGGACCGGCCGCAGGCGCGGGCCTGCCGGGGCTGGGCGACGTCGCGGGACTGCCGTTCCTGGCCTTCGGAGTCGGTACGGTGGTTGTTGCCGCGTCACCGTTGACGCGCGGCCTGTCGCGGTGGCACGAACGGCGTGCCGACCGCTACGCCATCCGGATTACCGGCAACCGCGCCGCCTTCGTATCCGGTCTCCGCCGCCTGGCGGCGCAGCATCTTGCCGAAGAACATCCCTCCCGCCTGGTGGAGTGGCTGTTCTATTCTCACCCCCCGCTTGGGGCGCGTATGGCCGCCGCCCGTCCTTCCGAGGATTAGCAGCCCGGGGTTTCGCCACGGGCTCCTAGCGACGCGCGGGTTCGCCGCGGTTCCCGTCCTCCCTGCGGCGGCGCGGTGGCCGCCGGCTGCCACGGTCGGGTCGGTTGCCGCGACGATCGTCGCGGGACTGGTCGTCAGCCGACTGACCCTCGGCGTTCTCGGGACCGCCGGAAAGCAGCGCCTTGCGGCTCAGGCGAACCTTGCCGGACGGATCGACATTGATCACCTTGACGAGCACCTGGTCGCCCTCGTTCATTTCGCTCCGGACATCTTCCACGCGGTGGTGGGCGATCTCCGAGACGTGCAACAGGCCGTCGATGCCGGGCAGGATCTCGATGAACGCGCCGAAGTCGGCGATCCGCTGCACCTTCCCGAGGTAGGTCTTGTTCAACTCGGGAGTGGCCGTCAGCTCCTCGATGATGGCGATCGCCTGCTTCGCCGCCTCTTCATCGGATGACGCGACGTTGACGGTGCCGTCGTCCTCGACATCGATCTTGACGCCGGTCCGCGCCGTGATGCTCCGAATCGTCTTGCCGCCCGGGCCGATGATGTCGCGGATCTTGTCGACGGGAATATGGAGGGTGATGATCCGCGGCGCGTGCGCCGAGATCGACTCGCGCGGCCCCGCAATCGTTGCCTCCATCCGCTCGAGGATGTGCAGACGGCCGGCGCGCGCCTGCTGCAGCGCCTCTTCCATGATGGCGGTGGTGATTCCCGACACCTTGATGTCCATCTGCAGGGCGGTGATCCCTTCGCTTGTGCCAGCCACCTTGAAGTCCATGTCGCCGTAGTGGTCCTCGGCGCCGGCGATGTCCGACAGGACCGCGTGACGGTTGTTGGCCTCATCAAGGATCAGTCCCATCGCGATGCCCGCCACGGGCCGGGTGAGCGGCACGCCGGCGTCCATCAGGGCGAGGGCGCCGCCGCAGACGCTGGCCATCGACGATGAACCGTTCGACTCCAGAATGTCGGAGACCACACGGACCGTGTAGGGAAAGGCTTCCTCGCTCGGGAGCATCGGTGTGAGGCTCCGCTCCGCCAGGTTGCCATGGCCGATCTCGCGCCGGCCAGGGCCGCGGAGGAACTTCACCTCGCCGACCGAGAACGGAGGGAAGTTGTAGTGGAGCATGAAGCGCTTGAAGCGCTCACCATCCACCTGCTCCACCTTCTGCTGATCGTCGGAGGTGCCGAGCGTGGCACTGACGAGCGCCTGCGTCTCGCCTCGCGTAAAGACGGCGGAGCCGTGGACGCGGGGCAGGATACCGACCTCCGACCAGATGTCGCGAACCTGATCGAACCGGCGCCCGTCGAGGCGATGGCCTTGCTCGAGCACCTCATCGCGCAGCACTTTCTCCTTCAGGCCCTTGAAGATTGCCTTCGCGCCGGCGCGCTTCTCGGCTTCGTCATCGGGAATGCTGGCGAGCAGCTCGTCCTGCACCCTGTCGACCTGGGCGTAGCTCGCGAGCTTGTCGGTGATTCGCATCGCCTCGGCGAGCGGCGCGAGCGACTTCGCTTCCACTTCGCTCGCGAGGGCCGAGTCGATCGTGCCCGATTCGACAACCATTTTCGGTTTGCCGACCGTCGCGGCCAGCTCTTCGATCGCGGCGACGATCTGCCGGATGGTGGCGTGGCCGGCCTCGAGTGCGCCCAGCATCACGGTTTCGCTGACCTCTTTGGCACCCGCCTCCACCATGACGATCGCATCGCGGCTGCCCGCGACGATCAGGTCGAGCTCGCTCGTCTGCCGTTCCGGGAACGTCGGGTTGATCAGGAACTCGCCGTCGATGCGGCCGACCCGGACCGCGGCGACCGGGTGGGCGAACGGAATGGACGAGATGGTGAGCGCGGCGGACGCGCCGGTCAGCGCCAGCACGTCGGAGTCGTTCTCCGGATCGGCCGACAGCAGAAACGCCACGACCTGTGTCTCCCGGTTCCAGCCCTCCGGGAAGAGCGGGCGGATCGGGCGGTCGATTAGACGGCTGGTCAGTACTTCCTTCTCGGTCGGCTTGCCTTCGCGCTTGAAGAACCCGCCCGGGATGCGGCCGGAGGCGTAGGCGTACTCGCGGTAGTCGACGGTGAGCGGCAGGAAGTCAATCCCCTCGCGCGGGTTAGGCGCGGCGCAGGCGGTGACGATGACGACCGTGTCGCCGAAGCGAACGGTGACCGCGCCGTCGGCCTGCTTGGCCAGCTTGCCGGTCTCGATGCTCAGTGTGGATCGGCCGACGTTCACTTGGGCTGTGTGCATGTAACTCTGTCCCTCTGTCAGTTGAGACGGCTACAGCCGTCAGTGGTTCGGACGTGTCTTGGTTCGATCGCGAGGCGGGCAAGCGCAGGACGGGACGCAGTCCCGGTCGAGACTGGGTGCAGCCTACTTGCGGATACCGAGGCGCTTGATCAGCGCAGCGTAGCTCTCGGTGTCCTTGCCCTTGAGGTAGTCGAGGAGGCGGCGGCGGCGGCCGACCATCTTCAGGAGGCCGCGGCGCGAATGGTGATCCTTCGCGTGGGCCTTGAAGTGCTCGGTCAGGTAACCGATCCGCTCGCTCAGAATCGCAATCTGCACCTGTGGTGACCCGGTGTCACTGTCGTGCAGCCGGTACGAGCCAATCAGTTCCGTCTTTCGGTCCTTCGCCAACGCCACGGTATTTCGACTACCTCACTCTCTGTGGTCCGTCTCTCTCGGTTTTTTTCCTCTGTTCGACCGGCAATGCTACACCACAACGATTGTCGGGTGCAAAATCTGGGCCGCATCGCTCCGGGCGATGGCCAGCAACGACCCATTGCCGTCATACAATCGCGCCAGTCCCTGTCCCTCGGGCAGGGGAGTACCGATCCAGGCACGATCGGACGAGACCACGTCGGCTGCCGTCAGATCGTTGCCGTGGCACGCCCGGGTCGCGCCGTGCGGTGTCAGGACCAGGCGTGGCGCGTCCGGCAGCAAGTCGCCGATGGGGATCATCCTTCCGGCGACGGCTGCCGCGGGCTGCTCGAGCTCCTCGAAGGGAATCGCCTGGGCGAGGTCGAACGTCCCGTTCCTTTCCCGCCGCAGCGCTTCCAGGCAGGCGCCGCAGCCGAGGGCGGCACCCAGGTCGTGGGCCAGCGCCCGCATGTAGAAGCCCGGATCGCAGATGACACGGCATCGGACGTGGGTCGGGGTCACCTCGACGAGGTCGAGCGCGTGAACCGTCACCTCGACCGCCTCCGGTGCAACCGGCCTGTTGCGGCGTGCTAGACGGTACGCGCGCACCCCCTTGATGCGCTTCGCGGAATACGGCGGCGGCGGCTGCAGGAAGGTGCCGCCAAACGCTTCCGCCGCCCGGGCGATCGTCTCTGCCGACGGCGGCGCGGGGTCGCCGTCGGCCATCTGCTCACGACGATCGCTGGTGATGGTGCCGGTCATGTCGTACGTGTCGGTCACGACACCGAGCCGGATCAGTCCATCGTAGGTCTTCCGTCCCGGCGAGAGGAGCGAGGCGAGGCGCGTCGCCTTGCCGGCGACGAGCGGCAGCACGCCGGTCGCCATCGGGTCGAGCGTGCCGAGATGGCCGACGCGCCGGATGCCCAGTGCTCGGCGTACCCGAGCGACGACGTCGTGTGACGTCAACCCGGACGGCTTGTCGATTACAAGGACACCGTCGGTCGCCTGCCCCTCGGCGGTGGTCATGCGTCGATCCCGTTAGCGTCTGCCGCGTCGATGGCCGCGATGGTCCGCGCGATGACGGTCGGCGTCTCGGCGGTGGGAGTATCGAGCGAGCAGCCCGCCGCATTGCGGTGTCCGCCGCCGCCGAAGGCTGCGGCGACCGACCGGACGTCGACCACCCCCTTCGAACGGAGGCTGACGCGCGTCACCCCGTCGATCGTCTTCAGCATGATGACCGCCTGGATGTCGCGCGCTGCCAGCGGCATGTTGATCACGCCGTCCAGATCGTCGGGGGGGCAGCCGGTCTCCCGGATCAGCGCGTCGTCCAGGTGGAGCAACGCGACACGGCCGTTGCCCTCGAGCCGCATCGTATCGAGAAGGCGGCCCGTCAGGCGGACCTTGCCGAGCGCGCTGCTCTGGTACACGTCCGACGCGACGCGCGCGACATCCACGCCGCAGGCGGCGATACGGCGGCAGATGTCGAACGTCCGGGACGTGATGTTCGCGTGCCGGAACCCGCCGGTGTCGGTCAGGATGCCGGTGTAGAGGGCGGCGCCGATCGGAGGCGTCAGCGCGACATCCAGCGCGGCGACCAGGTCATGCACCAGTTCGGCGCACGCGGCCGCAGTCGAGTCGAACCAGTTGATCGCGCCATACGCCGTGTTGCCGACATGGTGATCAATATTCAGGACCGGCTGCCGGTCCAGGCCGGCCACCTCGGTCCGATCCAGCGAGCCGCATTCCAGGATCACCGCTGCGTCGAACGGCCCGGCGTCTTCCGCCACCGCGTCGGCCACCTCGATCCGATCGGCGCCCGGCAGCGTCGAGAGGTACCCCGGAGGCGCGTCGTGGTTGATGATCCGGACCGTCTTGCCGAGCGTCTCGAGCGCATGCGCGAGCGCGAGCTGGGAGCCTATGGAATCGCCGTCGGGCCGGGCATGCGACGAGAGAACGAAGCGCTGGCCCGCCCGGAGGACGTCGGCCATCTGTGACAGAGGATCAGGACTCATCGGTCGTGTCGTCGTCGGTTTCCGGAAGCGCCTCGCTTCGTTCGCGCTCCAGTTCGTCGAAGATGTGCGCTATGCGATCCTGCTCCTCTGTCGAATCGTCATGCAGGAACCGGAGGTCCGGCGCACGGCGGAGCTGTACCCGCTCGCTCACCGCGCGCCGGAGGAACGGCCGCGCCCGCCGCAGGGCGCGCGCGACGTTGCGGCGATCGGTGCCATCCGCGACGGTGTAGTACACGCGGGCGACCTGCAGGTCGGGGGTCATGCGGACCTGGGTGATGACAACTCCCGTCACGCCGGGGTCGCGCACGGATCGCAAGAGCAACGTGCTCAGTTCCTCTCGCACGCGTTCGGCGACGCGCAGCGTCCGCGTACCCTGCGCCACGGTCAGACGGTGGCTGCCACCTTCTCGACGGTGTACGACTCGATGACGTCGCCCACCTTCAGGTCAGCGAACTTCTCGAACGCGATGCCGCACTCGAGGCCGTTCTTCACCTCGTTGGCGTCGTCCTTGAAACGTCGCAAGGATCCGATCTTGCCCTCGTGCACCACCACGCTGTCGCGGATCAGGCGGGCCCGGGCGTCGCCCGAGCGCGTGATGAGGCCGTCGGTCACCAGGCAGCCGGCCGCGGTAATGAACTTCGGCACCTTGAAGGTCTGCCGCACCTCGGCAGTACCGATCTGGGTTTCCTTGGTCGTCGGATCGAGCATGCCGGCGAGCGCCTTCTTCAACTCGTCCGTCACGTCGTAGATGACCGAGTGAAGCCGGAGGTCCACCCCTTCGCGTTCCACGACGGCGTTGGCATTCCGGTCCGGCCGGACGTTGAAGCCGACGATGATGGCGTTCGAGGTCGAGGCGAGCAGCACGTCCGATTCGCTGATGGCCCCGACGCCGGTGTGGATGACGCGCGTCTTGACTCGTTCGTCGCCCAGCTTGCCGAGCGAGTCGGCCAGGACTTCGGCCGATCCCTGCACGTCCGCCTTGATGATGATCGGCAGCTCCTTGGCGGTTCCCGCCTCAAGCTGTTGCTGCAGTGATTCGAGCGTTAGCCGCTGGCCCCGTCCGCCGAGCGCCTTCTCCTTGGCGTTGGCCCGGCGGAGCAGCGCGATCTGCCGCGCCTTGGCCGCGTCGGCGACAGCCTGGATGGGGTCGCCGGGTTGGGGGATTGCCGTCAGCCCCAGTACCTCCACCGGACTGGATGGCCCCGCCTCGCGCGTCGACTGGCCCAGGTCGTCGTGCAGCGCGCGCACTTTCCCGACGACGCCGCCAGCAATGAAGTTGTCGCCGACGTGAAGCGTGCCGTCCTGCACGAGGACGGTGGCGACCGGTCCGCGCCCGCGGTCCACCTTGGCCTCGAGGACGGTGCCGGTGGCGGTCCGCTTCGGGTTCGCCTTGGCCTCTTCCAACTCGGTTACGAGCAGGATTAGCTCAAGGAGGCCGTCCAGATTCTGCTTCTTCTTGGCGGAGACCGCGCACGTTACGGTAGAGCCGCCCCAGTCCTCCGGCGCGAGGTCGCGCTCCGCCAGTTCCTGCTTGACCCGGTCCGGGTTGGCGCCCGCCTTGTCGATCTTGTTGATGGCGACGATGATCGGGACGTCAGCGGCACGCGCATGGTCGATCGCCTCCTGCGTCTGCGGCATGACGCCGTCGTCGGCCGCCACCACCAGCACGACGACGTCGGTCACCTGGGCGCCGCGCGCACGCATCTGCGTGAACGCCTCGTGGCCTGGCGTATCGAGGAAGACAATCCGCCGGCCGTTGATGGCGACCGCGTACGCGCCGATGTGCTGCGTGATGCCGCCCGCTTCCCCTTCGGCCACTTTCGTTTCCCGGATGGCGTCGAGCAGCGTCGTCTTGCCATGGTCCACATGTCCCATGACGGTGACGACCGGGGCGCGGGTTATCAGATCTTCGGGGTTTGCCTCCTGGGATTCGATGGCCACCATCTCCTCTTCGAAGGTGCGCATGGTGATGTCCGCCCCAAACTCGCGGGCAATCGTCGTCGCCGTATCCTCGTCGAGCGTCGTGTTGATCGTCATCATCACGCGCCGCTCGATCAGCTTCTTGAGGATGTCCTTCGGCGTCACCTCGAGCCGTTCGGCCAAATCCTTCACCGTCATCCCTTCCGGGACGGTGATGGTGCGTGTAATCGGCGGCGGCGGCGCGGGCTCGACCCGTTCCGAGGAGCCGCGTGCGCGCCGATACTGCGAGCGGCGCCCAGCCGGACGATGGTGGTGCCGCGGCGGCGGGCGGTAGCCGCCGACTGCCGGCCGAGGCGGCAGGGGGCGAGCTGCGGGCGGACGGACCGGCTGCGCCGGGACGGTGCGCGTCGCGGTGACCGGCTGGGCGGTCGGCTGCACCGGGGGTCGCGCGACCCGCCTCGGCTCCTCGACCCGGAGGCGGAGCTTCGACGGGACGACCCGTCCGGTCGGTCGGGCCAGATGCGTGGCCAGCGTCCGGCCAGTCGCGACGCGTGCCGCCGGGGGCGGCGTCGCGGGTGTCGCGGCCGCGGCCGGTGGTACGGCGACAGGCCGAGCTGCGACAGGCCGAGCTGCGACAGGCCGAGCTGCGACAGGCCGAGCTGCGACAGGCCGAGCTGCGACGGGCCGAGCTGCGACGGGCGGCGCCGCAGCAATGGGTGGTGCCGCTGGCGGCACGGCGGTAGTCGCTGCGGCAGCGGATGGTGCGGCAGCGGATGGTGCGGCAGCGGGTGGTGCGGCCACAGGTGGTGCGGCCACAGGTGGTGCGGCAGCGGCCGCGGCCGGAGTTTCCGGCTCCTTCGCGGCCTGTGGCGCCGCCGCAGGTGGCACGGGTGCTGTGGCCGGGGTCGCAGTCGTGGCCTCGGTCGCGGTCGCGGTCGCGGCTGCGGTTGTGGGGCCGCCTGTTTCCGCAGGTCCCGGTGCCGGTCTCGTCTCGGGTTCCGATTCGATCTTCAGCCGCAGGCGTCCACCTGCCGCGAAGTGCTTCTTCGTGGGTGCCCTCAGAGCCTCGACGGGCGGCATCTCCGCGGCGACCGGCGGTGTCGCTGCGGCAGCCGGCGGGGTCTCCGCGGCGACCGGCGCAGGCGTCTCCTCCTCGACCGGCTTCGGCTTTGGGACCTTTATCAGTCTCGGCTTTCCGAGCGCCGGTCGGGGGGCGGGTGCTGGCTCGGGCTTCCCCTTGGCACCCCTCTTGCCTTTCGGCGATGGCTTCTGCTGGAAGAGCGGACCTTCCCGCAGGACCAGGTTCCGTTCCCGGGCGACCCGCCTGCAGAACTGGGTGGCGACGATCTCCTCGACCGTGCTCGATGCGCTCTTCGCCTCGATGCCGAGCTCTCGAAGCAACTCGACGACCTGCTGGGTCTCGATGCCCAGTTCGCGCGCAATCTGGAAGAGTCGAATCATTTACACGTCCGGTCTAGTCTGCCGTCTGGGTTCCCTGATCGCTGTCGCTGCCGGTTGCGTCCGTTGCCGCCACCGCACGCTCCGCCGCGGCGACCTGCTCGCGTACCGCCGCTTGCAGTTCCGTCGCGGTCGCCTCATCGACGCCCGCCACCTCGGCCAGCCTGGAGGTATCTACCTCGAGCAGCCGTTCCGCGGTGTCAAGTTCCGCCTCGCTCAGTGCGATGAGCTGCGCTTCGGTCAGGCCCGGAAGCGTCAGTGCGGCCTCACCCTCCTCGAGGTCATCGAACTGCGCCTCTACCTCCTGCCGCTTCTGTCCTTCGCTCTTGATGTCGATCCGCCACCCGGTCAAGCGGGCGGCGAGCCGGACGTTCTGCCCCTTGCGACCGATCGCGAGCGATGTCTGGGTCTCGTCTACCAACACTTCTATCGCCGGTTCGTTGCCCTCGACTACGGTCACACGCTGCGTCCGCGCGGGGCTCAGGGCGTTGGTGACGAACGTCGCCGGATCGTCCGACCACTCGACAATGTCGATCTTCTCGCCGCGCAGTTCGCGGATGATTCCCTGGACCCGCGTCCCCTTCATGCCGACGCAGGCGCCTATTGGATCGATATCCCGTTCGGAGGTGTGAACCGCTACCTTCGCGCGGTCGCCCGCCTCGCGCACGGCGCCCTTGATAGTGACGATGCCGTCGTAGATTTCCGGAACCTCCTGGCGGAACAACTGCACCAGGAGCGCCGGATCGGTCCGCGACAGGATCACCTGCGGCCCCTTCGCGTTCTTGTTCACATCGCGGATAACGGCGCGGATTCGGTCGCCGACGCTGTAGTTCTCCGCACGCGACTGCTCGCGGCGAGGCAGCAGCGCTTCGAGACGCCCTGCCTCGACCACGATGTCGCCGTTTTCGAACCGCTTGACGACGCCGCCGATCACTTCACCCACCTGGTCGTGGTACTCGCCGTAGATGTTGTCCCGCTCGGCGTCGCGCACCTTCTGGGTCAGCACCTGCTTTGCGGTCGAGGCGGCGATTCGCCCGAGCGAGTCGGTCGGCTCGGGATACTCAATCTCCATGTCCACTTCCGCCTCGTCGCCGTACAGTTCCTGCGCCTCGGCGAGGGAGATCTCGTTTACCGCGTCTTCCACCGAGTCGACGATCACGCGAACGGAGAAGAGCTCGACCACGCCCGATTCCGGATTGAACCGGGTGCGCAGTACCTGGTTCTCATCGAAGTGCCGGCGCGACGCAGTCAGCACGGCGTCCTCGATCGCCGAAATGATCACCTCAGGCTCAACGCCCTTCTCCTTGGCGGCTGCCTCGATCATCTGCCGGTTCAGTGTGCTCATTTGTGCCGTTCCCGTTACACGTCTACTTCCAGCCGGGCGCGCGTCACGAGCGACCACGGGATCCGGTAGGTCCGCTTGCCGGCGTCCACCACCACGCGGTGGTCCGGCGCGGTCACTTCCCCGTCTCCCGTTCCGCCCGCCGCCGCGCTGTCGACGGCTGTCTCGACCCCGGCGATCCGGCCCAGCACGAAGTGCTGACCCTCGACCGCCTCCGATGTCACGAACCGCGCCAGCCGGCCCCGAAAGCGCTGGCAGTCGCCCACGTGCCGCAACGGGCGATCGAGGCCCGGCGACGAAACCTCCAGCGTGTACTCCTCATCGAACGTGAACTCCGTATCGAGTACAACGCTCACGTCGCGGCTCACTCGCTGACAGTCGTCAACTGTCACCGCTTCCGACGCCGGCCCGTCCGTCGTTCGGCCCGAGGGGGCGGTGGACTCGTCCGCCGTGGCGGGGACCCGATCAATCACGATCCGGAGCACCCAACCGATTGCCTCGCGCCGGAACTGCACATCGAACAACTCCAGTCCGAAGTCGCGTGCGATCCGCGCTGCTACCGTCCGCACGCGCGCCACCCGATCCTCACGGGTCATCGCCGTGCTTACCCTCCCGAACCGTCGTTCCGTCCGTGAAAGGCCCCACAACGTAAAAAAGTGGGCGAAACGCCCACTTTTTGCAGGGACTTCGCTGCGTACAAACGGGAACTATATCACGCGTCCGGATGAGGCAGCAACCGACCCGGGGCGCGTTCGCCGCCCGTTTCTAGGGAGTGAGCCGGTGGAGCATTCGCGGGAACGGAATCGTCTCGCGGACATGTTCAATCCCGCAGATCCAGGCGACCATCCGCTCGATTCCCATCCCGAAACCGGCGTGCGGGACGGTGCCGTAGCGGCGCAGGTCGAGGTACCACTCGAACGACTCCTGGGGCAGATCGTGCGCCTGGACGCGCTCGAGGAGCAGGTCGTAATCGTCCAGGCGCTCGCCCCCGCCGACGATTTCGCCGTAGCCCTCCGGCGCGAGCAGGTCGACCGAGAGGGACAGCTCCGGCCGATCGGGATCGGGCTTCATGTAGAAGGCCTTCATGGCGCTCGGGAACCGCTGAATGGCGACTGGCCGATCGAAGTGCTCCGCGAGGGCGGTCTCGTCGGGGCCACCGAAGTCGCCTCCCCATTCGAATGGCAGACCTTGTTCCTTCAGAATGGCCACTGCCTCGTCGTAGGTAATGCGGGGGAAGGGTGCGCGGACCCGTTCGAGCGGCGCCGTGTCTCGCTCCAGCACGTCGAGTTCCGCGCGGCGCCGGTCGAGCACCCGCCCGACGACCGATGCGACGAGCGCCTCGGCCAGGTCAGTGGCGTCGTCGAGTGTGGCGTACGCCATCTCCGGCTCGACCATCCAGAACTCGGTGAGATGGCGTCGGGTCTTGGACTTCTCGGCACGGAACGTCGGACCGAAGCAGTACACCTTGCCGAGCGCCATCGCGGTCGCCTCGACATAGAGCTGGCCGCTCTGGGTGAGGTACGCCGTCCGGTCGTCGAAATACTGCACGGGGAAGAGCGTCGTCGTCCCTTCGCAGGCCGCGGGGGTGAAGATGGGCGTATCGGTCAGGACGAAGCCCTGGCCGTTCAGATAGTCGCGAACCGCGTTGATGACTTCGTGCCGTACGCGGAGGATCGCCGCTTGCCGGCGGCTCCGGATCCAGAGGTGTCGCCGATCGAGGAGATAGTCGACGCCGTGCGGCTTCGGCGTGATCGGGTAGTCGGTCGAGCCGCCCACTACGTCCAGCGCCGCCACGTCGAGCTCGTAGCCTCCGGGTGCGCGGGCGTCCTCTCGGACGGCGCCGGTTACCACGAGCGAGGTTTCCTGTCCCAGGTGGTCCGCCCGCTGGAACGTCGCGTCGCCCACCGCCTTCTTCGACATCACCGCCTGCAACAGGCCGGTGCCGTCGCGCACGGTCAGGAAGTGGATTCTCCCGCTCGAACGGCGGCTTTGCAGCCAGCCGCGGAGGGTAATGGTGTCGCCGACGTGATCGGCGATCTGGGCGATGGTGGTGATCGTCGTGCTCATGACGCTCCGGACACCTCAGTGTACTAGGAGCCCGTGGTGAAACCCCCGCTACATTCGAGCGGCGATGCATCCCGCCTGAACGGCGTTGCTCCTCGGACTGTGGCAGTCCGAGGACTGCGTCAGTCCGCGGTCGCCATATAGCCAATATGCTCCCTCGTCGCGCCTTGTCAGGTGGGTGCCTCACCGCTCTCGGTGCTACGCGGGGGTTCACCACGGGCTCCTAGGAGAAACCCACGCTTCCTGCGAAGACGGGTTCGAGCAGGTCACGGAGACGTTGCCGGTCGGGATCGCGCGCCAACGCGTCGAGTGCGTACGCGATGGCGCGGGGTACGGCGTCGGCATAGCGGAGGTTCCGCCGGACGGCAATCTGGAATCCGAATGTGCCGAGCGCCTTGAGGG
The DNA here is from genome assembly GCA_965246995.1 of Vicinamibacterales bacterium. Classification (GTDB taxonomy): domain Bacteria; phylum Acidobacteriota; class Vicinamibacteria; order Vicinamibacterales; family UBA8438; genus VXRJ01. Next base: position 3,708,997 of record OZ252008.1, on the reverse strand, counting down.
TACGCTGCGCCGTCGTCCGGACGAACCGGTGCCGCAGCGCCGCACCGTCGGTGATCCCCATTGCCTGCTGGTAGTGATCGAGATAACGAACGACCGCCTGACGGTCCAGTTCCCCGTACGCGTCCCGGAGGAGGGACGCCAGGTCGTAGGTATCCGGTCCCATTCGCGCGTCCTGAAAATCGATGAGATGCAGGCGCCCGGCGTAGAGCATCAGGTTGCGGCTGTGGTAGTCGCGGTGGCAGAGGACGCGCGGCTCGCTCGCCATCTGTTCGGCCAGCCGGTGAAACTCCCTCTCGAGCGCGTTACGCAGCGCGGGCGTCAGCGCGAACTGCCGGTACCCGCCGATGTAGTGCTCCAGGAAGAACTGCAGTTCCCAGGTGAGCTTGGCGGTATCGAAAGCCTGGCGGAAGGGGAGTGCATCCGGTCGGCGGATCCGCGCGCCGCCCCGCTGCAGCGCGACGATCAGATCGATCGCTTCCCGGTACCACGCATCGCGGGCGTCGGATGATGCATCCGCGAGCGCCGTCTCGAGGGTCGTGTCCCCCAGATCCTCCAGAACGACGATGCCCAGTTCGGCGTCGCTCCCGAGCGTGTCCGGCACCGGCACCGGCACCTCGCGGAGCAGTTCCGCGACGGTTACGAGTGGCAGCTCGGCGGGACGGATCGGATTGGCGTGGACCACCAGGATGCGCGTCGGTCCGTCGGGTGGCCCGACCCGGACGAAGCGGCGGTCGGAGGCGTCGCCGGCGAGCAGCGTGACCGTCGTGGCCGCCGGCAGACCGGCCCGGTCGATCCAGATCCGTGCCCGCGCCATCACCTCCGTCGATGCCGGTGGCGCGCCGGGGCCCGCAGGTTTCGGCTCAGGCATCGATCGGGAAGACAACCGCGTCGCCGATCGGCTCTCCGTCACGCCGGCCAGTTGCCGTGGCCGCGTGGGTTGCCGTCACCGCGACGCACCGTCGCAACTCGGTTCCGGCCGGCAGGGTCACCCCGTCCGCAACGACGCACTCGTCCAGCCGGCACCCCGGACCGATCGTCACGCGGTCCCAGATAGCGCAGCGTGTCACTGATGCGGACGGATCGATGGTCGATCCGGCGCCCGCCACCACATTCTCGTCCGGCGCGAGCGCGAGTGAAGCGGCGAGGCAGTCGGCCGGAGTGCCGACATCGAAGAACTGTCCCTCCACCTGGTGCGTCCGGATCGCGCCGGTCGGCTGCCGGTCGCCGTTCAGCAACATCCGATCGTACATGCCACCGATCGTCGCGGCCGGTACACCCGGCGGAAGGTCCGCGAAGGCCGATGCTTCGGCGACCTGCACCCCGATGAAGTGGGCCGCCGGCGGATCGCCGGCGCGAGTGAATGCGCAAACGCGCCCGTCATCGTCCGTGACGACCCCGCCGTAGCGCGCCGGATCCGGATGCGCCGTCACCGCGAGTGTTGCGGCAGCGCCCGACCGGGCGTGCGCCGCGACCAGCGCGGCAAGCGCATCGGGCGCGAGGTTGGTCAAGGTATCGCCGTTGACGATGAGGAAGCGCGGGCCGAGCAGCGACAGCGCCAGCCGGGGTCCGCCGGCCGAGCCGAGGATCTCGGGCTCCCATGAGTAGCGGACGCAGATACCGGTTGCGTGGCCGTGGCCGATGACCCGGGTGATTGTTTCCGGCCGGTGATGGAGGTTGAGCACCGCGTCGGTGACGCCTGCCCGGGCCAGCCATTCCAGGATCCGGACGACGATCGGCCGGCCGGCGACCGGCGTCGCAGGCTTCGCGCGGACGGACGTGAGGGGCTCGAGTCGCGTGCCGCGTCCAGCGGTCAGGACCAAGGCAGGCGGGAGCAGGGTAGCGGGCGCCATCGCTGCCGGGAGTATCAGTCGAACACCATGTCGTCGACGGGACGGCCGTGCGCGCCGCATTGTTCTTCCCAGAGGCCGCGATAGGAGGCGGTGATGTAATCGTCAACACCCCGGCCAAGCGCACGCGCCAGCCCGGTCACGCCTGCCTCGTCGCCTTCGAGTTCAACGAACGTCCCGCAGGGCGTTTCGTCGATCGCAATGACCGTCCCATCGCGCTCGAATTCCTCCCGGTATTTCTGATAGCGCCAGATGACCGTGAACCCCACCGCGTTCAACACCGCCAGCATCGCCGCGCCGTCGTCCACCGCGGTCTCCAGCTCCTCACGCACCTTCATGACGTCCGGCTGCGGCGGTCCCTTGAACGTGATGGAAGCGGTCTCGCGGCCGCCGCCGGCGTCCGCAGTCGCGGGCGACTCGATTCGCACGCGGAGGGTGGATCGCGCCGACCTCAGCCGGCCATCCGACATGTCGAACAGCCGGTCGTCCTGGAGCCGCCGGGCGCGGTGAGGCTTGGCGCCCAGCGAAGCGACGGCGGCGCGTGCCGCGTCGGCCGACGCGAACGACAGTTTCACTTCGCGTTCGACATGCGTGTCAGGCGTACTCATCGGCTGCAGGTTCCGACCGGTTGATATTAGCTTCCCTCAGGTGGCGCGCAGGCTGTACCCGCAGCCCGCGAGCGGTGGCCGACCTACCCCCTTGCCGAAGATCAGCACCTTGTGGGTACTGCCCAGGCCACCCGGAACGAGCAGGCTCTTGAGCGCGAGCCGGTTTCGCAACGCGGCAACCCCTCCGGCCTCGGCTGTGCCGTCCACTGGTTCAAGCGCGCCCAGGCCGAGCAGGAAGTAGGTCTGATCGAGAACGCCGAGCGTCGTGGCGCCGGCCCGCTCCGCCGCTTCCCGCACCGCCGTCAGGTCGACATGCGCCGTGATGTCGCAGCCACCCGGATCCCTCAGCCAGGGTGCCCTCCCCCGGTCGCCGGCAACGCCGGCCCGGTGCGCACGGTATGTCGTCAGCGTCCCCGCGGCGTGTGTGGCGGAGTAGAGCTCCCGCGCCTCGTGACCGTAGTCGATCAGCAGCAGGAACCCCTGATCGATCGAGGCGACCGCGCGCTCTACCCAGTCGACCGCATCGGGCGTCACCTCGGCGCGCCACCCTGGCTCGAGGGTGATCCGGTGACGGTCGACGTGCTCCTGCGCACGAGCGGACACTGCCCCGAGACATTCGATGAATTCCTCGCCGTCCGCCGCAACCTCTACGTATACCTCGCGCAAGCCGGCGCGGGTCATGCGCAGAACATGTGGCGGCAGGGCATCCAGCAATTCGTTCGCGAAGACCACGCCCCTGATCCCGCTGGGCAGTTCGGTTCCGGACGAGATGAGGCGAGCGGCGTGATGGCCGAGCGTCGGCCGCTGGCCGCCGCGCGCCGCCGCGCTCCGTTCCACCAGGTGGAGGCGGATCGCGTCGTAGAAGGGCGCGTCCTCCGCCGCGGCGCTTTCGAGCAGGTCGCGCGCCAGCCGGCCGTTGCCGGCCGCTGCCTCTACCAGGTCGAACGCGGTCGGTCCGCTACCGCTACCGCGACCGTCATCGTCCTCCACCAGCAGGCGCCACATTTCCGCGCACTGTCGCGCGAGCAGGCGGCCAAACGCTGGACCGAGATCGACGCTCGTATAGAAGTCCCCGGCTCGGCCAGACCGCTGGTCGGCCCGCGCGTAGTACCCGAGGTCAGGATGGTAGAGAGCCAGAGCCGCGTAGGTGGCGAACGGGATCGGACCTTCGTCCCCGATCCGATCCCGGATCACCTCCGGCAGCGTCATGTCAGGCGGAACCGGGCCGGCGCAGAACCGACGCGCGTCCGGCGCGCGCTATTCCTTCTCCACCTGGAGGAAGACACGGTTGTCACCCCGCTGCACGAGCATGAACGCGGTCCGTCCGGGTTCAATTGTGTCGAGCACGGCGGTGGCTTCACTAGCCGTCGCCACTTCGGTCCGGTTGATCCGGAGGATGACGTCGCCCTGCCGCACGTCGCTCGCCTCGGCGGTGCTGCCGCGTGCGACTTCCGTGACTACCGTGCCGCTCGTGCCGTCGGGCACGCCCAGTTGCCGTGCGGTTTGCGGGTTCAGGTTCTGCAGCGTAAGGCCGAAGCCCTCACTCGTCTGCTCGCCGGTCTCCGGCGTCATGACCGCCACGCGTTCCTCGGCGAGATCCAGTTCACCGATCGTCACGTCAATCGTTATCGGTTCGAGGTCGCGGATGATGTCTACCGGGACGACCGTGTTGGGTGCGGTGGCGACGACGCGCCCCTGCAGATCCTCGGTGTCCGTCACCGGTTCCCCGTTGTAGGCGACGATTACGTCACCCGGCCGCATCCCCGCCTGGTCGGCCGGGCCACCGTCGCCCACGGCGCTGATCGTCACGCCGTTCGGCTCATCCAGGCCGAGCACTTCGTATCCCTCCCGCGGGACATTGGCGATCGATACTTTCATCACGCCCCGCGTCACTCTCCCCTCGTGCAACTGGTCCAGCAGGTTGCGCACCGTGTTGATCGGCACCGCGAAGCCGATGCCGACGTTGCCCATCCGGTCGCTCATGATGGCGGTGTTCATGCCCACCACCTCGCCGCGGACGTTCAGCAGCGGTCCGCCGGAGTTGCCCGGGTTGATCGCGGCATCGGTCTGCAGCATGTCGATGTCGCGGCCCGGCACCGCCCGGATCCCCCGGCCAATCGCCGAGATGACGCCGACCGTCACCGTATGGCCGTAGCCGAAGGGGTTGCCGATCGCCATGACCCAGTCACCCGGCGCCATTTGCGACGAGTCGCCGAAGGTGGCGGAGGCCAGCTCCCAGTCCGGACGGTCGACGAGTTCGAGCAGCGCGCTGTCGGACAGGGGGTCGCGTCCGAGGACGCGCGCCTCGTAGTAGTCGCGGTCGTCGTCGCCGAAGAAATCGATTTCGATCTTGGTAGCGTCTTCTACTACGTGGTTGTTCGTCAGGATCAGTCCGCTCGGATCGATGACGAAACCGGTTCCGGCCGAGCGGACCACCTCGTCGCGCGGTTGTTCCTGGGGCGGCGGGTCGCCGAAGAAACGGCGGAAGAAGTCGCCGCCGCCACCACCGCCGCCGCCGCCGAAGAAGTCGTTCAGGCCGGTCTGGGTCTGCCGCGCGGCGATCCGGATGTTGACCACCGTGCCGGTCTGGGCCTGGGCGATCTCGCGGAACGTGGTGGCAGTCAACTCGCCCGTAATCGGCGCGGTGTTCACGGGCGTCTGAATCCGCTGCGCCGAGGAAGCGGGGGTCATGTTGAACCGGGACGCGATCACCATGCCGATTGCCATCGATGTCACGGCGATGAGCAGGGCGGAAGTGAACGTGGTTCGCGCGGTCGACTTCATGGTTGTTCCTCCAGAGGTGCCCCCCGGTCCGGCCGGCGGGCAATGGGCACGGCGTCCCGCCGAACCCTTACGTTAACGCAACCGGGTCTGCGCTGCCACATGCCGCGCGCCCGTCTGCGGGTCCCTACACGTGCGTCACGCAAGCGGCACCACCGCTGCCTGTCGCGGGCCGGTCACTTCGGCCCCCTTCCGGCCAACATACATGTTGATCTCGGTCCGGACGCCAAAGTCGTCCTGGTAGATGCCCGGTTCGATCGTGAAACCCGTCCCGGGCAGTAACCGTCGTTCGTCGTGCGTCTCGTAGTCGTCCATGTGGACGCCGTTTGCATGCACTTCCTCACCCAGGCTGTGGCCAGTCCGGTGGATGAAGGATGCGCCCCAACCCGCCGCGTCGATCACCGTGCGCGCGGCGCGGTCCACCTCCCAGCCGGCGAGCGGCGCCCCGGCGGCGACCCGTTCCTGGACCAGCGCCACGGCAGCGTCTCGGGCGTCGCGTGCCGCGGCGAACCGCTCGGCGACGGGCGCTGGCGTCTCGGCTCCGAGATAGCCGACCCAGGTGATATCGGCATAGACCGCACCCGGCGCGTCCATCTTCCCCCAGAGATCCAGCAGTACCAACATGTCCGTGCCGACAGGACGGTGGGCCTCGGCGGTCGGGAGGTAGTGCGGGTTGCCACTGCTTGCCGCAACGGCCACGACCGGCGGGCAGTCGGTCACCAGGCCTGCTTCCGTGAACCAGCCCATCATCGCCTGCTGAACGCTGTACTCGGTCAGGTCACCGGTGCGGGAGCCGTCGCGGAGCAGGGCGAAGGCGCGGTCCTTGATGGCGTACAGCCGCTCCGAGGCGGCGCGATGCGTCGCGAGCGCTGCGTCGTCCCAGACCGCCTCGAATCGTTGCGCGAGGTCACCCGACGAGATCACCTCGGCGCCCAATGACCGGATCCGGTCGACCGTTCCGGCATCGACACGCGAGATGTACGGAATCGCGCCGTTGGGGGAGTACTCCATGGCGACGCGGCGGATGCCCCGCAGCAAGGTCGCGAGGCCGGCGTCCAGTTCCGCTCGTTCGGTGTAGACGTGCCGGTCGCCGGGGAGGTGCGCGAGGCTGTCCCGCTCGATGCCGTGGACCAGCGCGCGCGGCGTGCCGTCCGCTGGCACCAGGTAGTACCAGCGACGGGTCGTCAGCTTCCCGTGGCCGTCCAGGCTGGCGACGTGGCGCGCGATCGGATTGGAGCCGTGGAAGTCGTACAGGAGCCAGCCGTCAAGCTGCTCTTCCCGAAGCGCGGCCTGGATGGCCGAAAGGTCGAATGCCATGCGTGCGAACGCTGTCCGTGTCGTTGGTTACGACGACAGCGGGCGCCGGATAGTTTGGCGCCGCCGGAGCGGCCCGCGGGCACGAGGAGGACGAACGGCGGTCAGGCCGAGTCGTCCGCGTCTTCGCCCTCGCCCTCTTCTTCTTCGGCCTCGGGCGGAGCCTCGATCTCATCGAAGACCGTGGCCACGATATCGCCGTTCTGATGGCTGAACTCGTAGTTGCTCCGGTCCATCGACGGCACGCGCGGCACGCGGAGCTCGATGTCCCGCACCCCGTCCACCAGGATCGGCTCACGGAAGCGAACCTGATCCCCAGTGACCGTGTTGCCTTCGGCGTCAAACCAGAACTCGTCCACCTGGAAGCCGGCGATGGCGTTCCGCGACGTGTTCTTGATCCGCATCTCCGTGACAATGAACTCGCCGTCACGGCTGGCCCTGGGTTGCGTGTAGCCGATGTTGGCCGTGCCGCGCTGGGTCGGCACGAGCTGCACGCCGTCCTGAAGCCGGGCCGCCAGGCGATTGGCGGCTGCCACCGCCTGCGGATCCACCGGTGCTGCCTCGACCGCCGCGGCCGGGTCAGCCTCCATCTCCGCCTCGCCGCCACAGGCGACAGCCACCATCGATACGACGACGATACCGAACACGAGAAGGCGATTCAGGCGGTCCATAACCTCTCCTCCGATGGCGGGCCCAAGACGGGCCACGCAGGAAACGGAATTATAGGCTTCACCAGCAAAAAGCTCAACTAGAGTTCGCCGTGCCAATCTTCAGGTTCAGGCGTGGCGGAACGGAACACCTCCAGGTGCCACTTGCCACCCCCCCACGGCTCGACCACCTCGGCCGCGACGACGTCGACGAGCAGTTCCGCGAAGGAGCGTCCCTCCGGATCTCCTTCGAGGTGGTACGCGGGCTCGTCCCACGCGAAAGTGGGGTAGAGCACCAGGTTGAGAAACAGGTCGTAGCCGTCGTCGACCACGATCAACTGGCCGCACGGACGCTTCTGCGTCGTGTGGTAGACGAGGTATTTCTCGGCGCTTTGCGCCCGGATGTACCGCTTGATCGCGAACTCCTGCGCGACTACTTCCTCGACCGCCATCTTCTTGGTCCAGCAGGCCCCGCAGTACATGGCGGTGTCGCGCGGCTCCGAGACCTCGGCCGCGCCGCACAGCGCGCAGGTGGCCGTGTCGGTCGATCGTGGCGACATGAGGGGTAGGCTACCATGTTGCCCGTGACGACGGATCCGCCCCCGGCTCGCCCCGTACACCGCGGTCTCCGCCACCTGGCGCTCCACGCAAGGGCGTACGGCGCCATGCGTGTCTTCTACACCGATGTGCTCGGTTTCGAAGTGGAATGGGAACCGGATCCGGACAACGTCTATCTGACGTCGGGTGCCGACAACCTGGCCCTGCACCGGTCGACGGACGGTGATGCGAGCGGCGGCGCGCTCGATCATTTCGGCCTCATCGTCGCCACGGCGGAAGACGTCGACCGGTGGGCGGCCTGGCTCGAATCGCAAGATGTAGCACTCGACGCCGCCCCACGGACGCATCGTGACGGCGCCCGCTCGTGCTACTTCTCCGACCCGGACGGGAACCGGATTCAGATCCTCCACCACCCGCCGATCAGCCGCGGTTGAAGCGCGGACGACAGTGGAGCGTCAGCCGTCGCCCCACTGCAGCTTCTCGCGCAGCACGCTGAAGTAGTGGCGTGATTCCGAGCGCACCACCCGGAGCGGGTGCGGCGCGCGTTCGATCAGCACCGCGTCGCCCGGTTCGAGGTTGACGCTCATCTGGCCGTCGAATGTCGCCGCCGCCTCCCGGTGCTCGCTGCGCAGGTCGGGCCGGAGCGTGACCGGCGCATCGTCCGGGATCACCACCGGCCGCTGCGTCAGCGTGTGTGCTGCGATCGGGGTGACGATCAGGGCACCAACCGTCGGATAGACGATCGGACCCCCCGCCGCCAGGTTGTAGGCGGTCGATCCGGTCGGCGTGGCCACCAGCACGCCGTCGGCCCGGCAGCGGGTGACCAGGTGGTTCCGGACCGTAATCGCGACGTCGATGATGCTCGAACGGGCGGAACGCAGGACGACCAGGTCGTTCAGGACCGTTCGGTCGGCCAACTCTGCATCGCCCCGCCGGATCCGGGCCCGCGCCATCGGCCGCAGGTCAATCATCGCCCGGCCATCGAGCGCCGACTCCAGTGCCGTGGCCATCTCGGGACGCGTGATTTCGGTCAGGAAACCAAGGCTGCCGCAATTGACGGCGAGGACCGGTGTCTCGGGCGCGACCGCCGCCACGACATGCGCGATGCTCAGGAGCGTGCCATCGCCGCCGAGCACCAGCACCAGGTCGGCGGCGGCGGCGAGTTCCTCGCGCGCGCAAGTGTCGATGCCCCGGAGGTTGGCGCCGCGCGATGTCTCGTCTTCCACCAGCAACCGGACCGGCCGGCCGTCGAGCCAGCCGACCGCATCGCGCAACGCCGCGGTCGCCGGCTCGGAATGCGACTTGCCGACGATGCCGATGGTCCGGATCGGGCCAATCGATGCCGCGGGCGGCGTTGCTGCAGCGGGCATGGCGTTACAGGGTGTCGCGGAGGCGGAGGTGCAGGAAAACCTCCCGGTTCCCGCCGGCGCCCCGCAGCGGCGACGGCGCCGACGCCACCCGGGCCAATGCTACCGCATCGGCCACCATCGCAACCTCGTCGACAACGCGCGCCTGAACCACCGGGTCGCGAACGATGCCACCCTTGCCCACCTCGGCGCGTGTCGCCTCGAATTGCGGCTTGACCAGCGCCACGACATCGCCGTCGGGCGCGAGCAACGGTGGGACGGCGGGAAGGATGAGACGGAGCGAAATGAACGCGACATCGATCGTGATGATGTCCGCCTGACGCGCTTCCGGCGGCAGCATCGCGGGCGTAAGGTGGCGGGCATTGATCCCGTCGAGGACGATGACGCGCGGGTCGCTCCGCAGCCGCCAGTCCAGTTGTCCCCGCCCGACGTCCAGCGCGGCGACGCGCCTGGCGTCCCGCTGCAGCAGCGCATCGGTGAAACCGCCGGTCGAGGCGCCGATGTCGAGCGCCGTCCGCCCGGCCGGATCGATCCCGAACTGATCGAGTGCCTCGGACAGCTTGACGCCGCCGCGGCCGACGTACGGATGGTCGGGCGTGATCAACGTGATCGCGGCATCGGCGGCAACCGCCGTTCCCGCCTTCGAGACGACGGCATCGTTCACCCTCACCTGCCCGGCGAGGATTAGCGACTGGGCGCGGGCGCGCGTGTCGGCAAGGCCCTTGTCGACTACGAGCGCGTCGAGTCGCGCGCGGCGGGTCACCGGGTTCGACTCAGGACGCTGTCAGCGATGGCGGCGAGACGGCCACCGATGCCGGCCGCGTCGATGGCCGCGTGCGCGGCGCCGACGGAGCGAGCGGCGAGCCGGCGGGATTCGTCGATGCCGAAAAGTGCCGGGTAGGTCGGCTTGCCGGCGGCGGCGTCCTTGCCGCCCGTCTTGCCCAGCTGCTCGGAAGCTCCCTCGACATCGAGGATGTCGTCGACGATCTGGAACGCGAGGCCGACATGGGCGGCGTAGGTGTCGACGGCGGCGACCGTTTCGTCGGAGCCGCCCCCCATGATGGCGCCCGCCACTGCCGCGGCGCGGATCAGGGCGCCGGTCTTCTGCGCATGCATCGCACTGAGTGCGCCGGCGTCGAGCGAGGCGCCCCCCTTGCCGGTCGCCTGGAGATCGATCGCCTGGCCACCCACCATTCCCTCGGCCCCCGCGGCGCGCGCGACCCGGTCGATCGTCCGGAGCTTGCGGGAGCGCAGGTCTCCGTCATCCGGTCCGTCAGCCGTCGGGTAGCGCGCCAGGATGCGGAACGCTTGGGTCAGGAGTGCATCCCCCGCGAGTACCGCGAGACCCTCGCCGTAGACGACGTGCGCGGTCGGACGGCCTCGTCGCAGCGTGTCGTTGTCCATTGCCGGCAGGTCGTCATGGATCAACGAGTACGTGTGGATCATCTCGACGGCGCAGGCGGCGGGAAGCACGGTTTCATCGTCAGGGGGTATCCCGTTCGGGCGTACGCTGTCGGCGCCGGCCAGGGTCAGCAGCGGGCGGAGCCGCTTGCCGCCTGCGAAGATGCTGTAGCGGACGGCCTCGGCGATCCGTGGCGGGCAGCTTGGCGGCGCCGGCAGGAAGCGGTCGAGCCCGGCGTCGATCGCCGTGCGTGCTGATTGCGCGTACGCTTCGAAGGTCGCCCGCTCGGTTGCTAGCGCCATGATGCGATCAGATCAGCCTGTCGACGTCATCGCCCCCGCTCGCCGTCATCGACCCGCGTTTGGTCTTGTCCGTGCCGTTTTCCGCAGTGCCGTCGGTCGCGAGACCGTCCGGCGCCGCCCGTAGCTCGCCACGCTCGTTCAGCAGGTCGATCCGCTTCTCGGCGGCTTCGAGCCGGGTATGGCAGTACCGGGAGAGCGTGATCCCCCGCTCGAACCGTTCGAGCGACTGCTCCAGCGTAAGCTGGCCGTCCTCGAGCGTCTGCACGATCGTTTCCAGTTCGGCGAGTGCCGATTCGAAGTCCTTGACGGTCGGGTCATCCATGTCGCGCATCCTCGATGATCGCCTGCACCCCGCAGCGCAGTTCCCCTTCCTGCAGCGTAACGCGAACCGCGTCGCCCTCGCGGACCTCGCCCGCGCGCCGGACGATCGCCGTACGGTCGCTATTCCAGCAGACTGCGTAGCCGCGCGCCAGCACCCCCAGGGGACTGAGCGCTGCGAGCTGTGCCGCGACCCTTTCCAGTCGGCCGCGCCCGCTGGTGGCTCGACCCGCGGCAGCCCGCGCCAGCTTCTCGTCCGCGACCTCAAGCGCGGCCCGAATGCGGGCGAGGCGCACGGCGACGTCCAACTGATCGAGCCGTTGGCGGAGCCGCTCCACCCGCCGCGTACGCGTCCCGATCGCATCGTGCACGCCGTCTTCCAGACGGTCGTTCAATTCGTCGACCTGACGATGGTATAGCGCGATCCGAGCCGGCCACGATGCCATGCCGGGGCTGGTCCGCGCCCGTTCCACGAGGTCGTGCCGGCGGCGCAGGGCGTTGCGCGCAGCGTCGAGGAGCCGCCCCCGGGCGCGGGCGAGACGTCCCTCGAGGTCTGCCTTGCGCGCCACGACGATCTCCGCCGCGGCGGAGGGGGTCGCGGCGCGGATGTCGGCGACGAAGTCGCTGATCGTGAAGTCGGTCTCGTGTCCCACTGCCGATATGACCGGCACCGGGCAGGCGGCAATGGCGCGGGCGAGCCTCTCGTCGTTGAACGCCCAGAGATCTTCCACCGAGCCGCCGCCCCGGCCGAGGATCACGACATCGAGTCGCGGAACGTGCGCCACCCGGTCGAGTGCGCCCACCAGTTGCTTCGCGGCGCTGTCGCCCTGCACCCGCGCAGGGCTGATCACGAGATGTGCGGTGGGGAAGCGGCGGCCGAGGACGGTCAGGATGTCCTGCAGCGCGGCGCCGTCGATCGACGTGACTATGCCGATCCGTCGCGGCAGCATTGGAAGCGCGCGTTTCCGCTCGGCCGCGAACAGGCCCTCCCGTTCCAGCCGCTGACGGAGTTGATCGAAGGCGAGTTGCCGCGCCCCGACGCCTGCCGGTTCGAAGTGCTCGGCGACCAGCTGGTACTCGCCCTTCGGTTCGTAGACGCTGACGCGGCCACGCGCGACGACGTGCAGCCCATCCTCCGGCTCGAATCGGAGGGTGCGGACCGCCGAGCGGAACATCACGCCGCGGATCTGCGCGTTGCCGTCCTTCAGCGTGAAGTACAGATGGCCGGTCCTCCAGAGTCGGGCGTTCGACAGCTCGCCTTCCACCCAGACGGTGGGATAGGCCGACTCCAGCTTCAGGCGGATCTGCGCCGTCAATTGGGTGACGGTCAGCACCTGCCGCGCCCGCCTCGTCGCGGTTGGGGAACGCACGATTGCATCATCGCCGAACGGCAGGCGTACGGTTGTCACGTCGCCACCTTCAGCGCGTCGATGTCGTCGGCCGACAGATTGATCCGTTCTATCGACCGGGCATGGCCTGTCTCCGGATCGACCGCGACGAGGACGGCGTTCAACCGCGGGTTCGCCCGGGCCGTCTCGAACTTTGCCGGCATCCCGTTGAGAAAACGCCGAATCGCCGGTCCCGGTTCGACGCCGATGATCGAATCGTGCGGACCCGTCATCCCGACGTCGGTCAGGTAGGCGGTTCCCTTCGGCAGGATCCGTGCGTCGGCGGTCTGCACATGCGTGTGAGTCCCGACGACCGCGGTCACTTCACCGTCGAGGTGCCACGCCAGCGCCTGCTTCTCTGACGTCGTCTCGGCGTGGAAATCCACGAAGACGATTCTTGCCCCTTCCGCGCGCACGGCGGCGATCTCGTCGCGGACGACCTGAAACGGATTGTCGAGCGCGTTCATGAAGACACGGCCCATGACGTTGACCACGCCGACCCGGACACCCGTCCTGGTGGTGGCCACGTAGCGGCCGCGCCCCGGAACGCCCTCGGGGTAATTGGCGGGGCGAAGCAGCCGCGGTTCGTCGCGAATGTAGGCGATCGCCTCCTTCTTGTCCCAGATGTGGTTCCCGCTGGTCATGACGTCGATGCCGTCGTCGCGCAGCGCCTCCGCGATCTCGCGCGTGATGCCGTTTCCGCCCGCAGCGTTCTCGATGTTGGCAATCACGAGATCGACGCCGTGGTGGGCGATCAGGCGCGGTACCGCCTGACGGGTGATCCTCCGTCCCGGCTTGCCCACGATATCGCCGATGAAGAGCAGTGTAGTCGCCGCCATATGTGCCCCATGATCGCATATCGGCCGGCGGCGGCGGGCAAATCGGACGCGACGGTTTCGCACCGCGCGTCGGATTCGCGTATCCTAGAACTCATGGCGAAGGAGGTAGCGTCTGTGAACGAGGCGGAGAACGCACCCGAGTCAGAAGCACTTGCCGACGCCCCGGCGGCGGCGAAGGAGACAACGCCACCCGGGGCGGAGGCGGAGAGTTCGCCGGCAGGCATGCCCGCCGGGAGCGGCCCCATCGAGAGCCGTTTCCTCTTTGTGGATGTCGCCGCGCAGCGGGCGAAGCAGTTGCGCCGGGGCGCAGTGCCACGGATCGAGAACCTGCCGGAGCCGAATCTCGACAACCCGCGGTCGTTGGGGAATCGGTTGAAACTGGAACGGGTCGCCATGCGGGAAGTGGACGCCGGCAAGATCATCTACCAGGTGCCGGAGGATGACGACGATCCGGCGAAGACAGACTGACCATGGCACCTGGGACGAACCCGATCCTCGACGGAGCGATCCAGACGCTGCTCGCCCTGGCGATGTCCACCGGCTTCCTGCTTGCGCTGTTCGTCGGTTTTCTCGTGATCGCCGGCTTCACCAAGTTCCGGAAGATCGGGCCCCGGTCCCTCGTCGTGCGCAATCTGGCCGATCGGATGGGCGGCGAGCACATCCATTACCTCAGCCCCGATGCGGTCAGCGGCAAGACGGATCAGCTCCGCACGCCTGAGCTCCTCGAACAGCAGGACAAACCGTCGTAGCTTGGCGCGCCGGCTTGGTGCTCTGGCGTCCACGCCGGCTCTACAAAACGCGCCCCCCCGACCGCGCCCCCTCGTAAGCGTCCGCCAGACGCAACAACGTCGCCTCGTCAAACGCTCGTCCGATCAGCTGGAAACCGACCGGCAGCCGTGCGTCCGTCAGCCCGGCCGGCACGCTGATTGCCGGCAGCCCGGCCAGGTTCGCGCTCACCGTAAAGACATCCCCCAGGTACATCGCCAGCGGATCCTCCACCCGCTCCCCCAGCGGGAACGCGGGCGTCGGTGTTGTCGGCATCGCGACCGCATGCACAGCGCCGCCGCCGCCGTTCTCGCCACCGAACGCGGTTTCGTAGTCGTGCCGGATCATCCGGCGTACGCGCTGCGCCCTCAGGTAGTACGCGTCGTAGTAACCCTGGCTCAGCGCATACGTCCCCAGCATGATCCGCCGCTTCACTTCGGCGCCGAAGCCGGCGTCGCGGGTCCGGTCGTACATCCGGCTCAGCGGCGTCCCGACACTGTCCGCCGCCGGTTCACCGCCGTCGGTTGCGGCGCGGGCGCCATACCGGACGCCGTCGTAGCGCGCCAGGTTCGAGGAGGCCTCGGCGGGTGCGACCAGATAGTAGGCAGGCACCGCGTACGCCGCATGGGGCAACTCGATGTCCACCAGCGTCGCCCCGGCCGCCGCGATCGTCTCGAGCGACCGGTGGAACGCATCCAGCACCTCGGCATCGATGCCGGCATCGGCGTCGTTCAGGATCCGCCGCGGCACGCCGACGCAAAGGCCGTCCGCCTGCCCGGTGAGCGCCCCGGCGTAGTCCTCCACGGGCAGATCCGCCGAGGTCGCATCGCGGGCGTCGTGTCCTGCCATGACGCCGAGCAGCAGGGCGGCGTCGGCCACCGTCAGCGTGATTGGCCCGATCTGATCGAGTGACGACGCGAACGCGAGCAGGCCGTAACGGGACACCCGTCCGTAGGTCGGCTTCAGTCCGACGACACCGCAGAACGCCGCCGGCTGGCGGATCGATCCGCCGGTATCGGATCCGATCGCGACCGGCCCGCACCGCGCCGCCACGGCTGCCGCCGCGCCCCCGCTCGATCCGCCCGGCGTCCGATCGGCGTCCCACGGGTTTCGGGTCGGTCCGTAGGCGGAGTGCTCGGTCGACGAGCCCATGGCGAACTCATCACAGTTCGTGGTGCCGATAATCACCGCCCCTGCTTGCCGCAACTGCGTCACGACGGTCGCTTCGTAGGGGGGACGGAATCCTTCGAGGATCCGGGATGCCGCCGTCGTCAGCTTCCCCTGAACGCAAATGACGTCCTTGATAGAAATCGGGACGCCCAGCAGAGGACGCTCGAGGCCCCTGCCGGTCCGCCGCTCGCGATCGATCGCCTCCGCCTGCGCGAGCGCGTCGTCGGAGTGGACCGCCGTGAAGGCGTGCCACCGTGTGTCCTCCGAAGCGATCGATCGAGACAGGCCCGGCACACCTCTACCGCGGTGCGGCGTCCGGTGCGGATCGCGTCCCGTGTGGCGATGGCGCTGTCGGCGGGGGCCGGATTGGGATCCGTTTCCGGTCCGACCGTCATGATCCGAGGACGCGCGGCACGCGGAAGAACCCGCCGTCCGCCGACCGGCGGTCGGCGACGCCATCCGGCGCATTGGCCAGAGACGCATCGCGACCCAGTGACGAACCGGGGTTATCGTCCCGTTGCGGGCACACTTCGCCGCCTGGGTGCCATGTGGCGTCACCCATGGCAGCGCCCGGATCCACTTCCGCCAGCCGTTCGGCGTATTCGAGGATGTCGGCCAGTTGCGGCGTGTAGCGCTCCACTTCGTCGGGGGTGAGTTCCAGGTGGGCGAGCGCCGCGATCTTCTCGACCTCGTCGCGCGTCAGACGATCGGACATGACGCGCACCCTACCACAGCCGCCGGCCGCAGCCGTCGGCAACCCTGACGTGAGAGGATCGCCGCATGTCCGAGTCGCTGTTCGGGCGGCCGCGCGCCGAGGTCGAGGCGGCGCTTCCGGACCGGGAAGGCGTCGTTTGCCCCCTTTGCCAGCGTGAACCGCATCGGTTCGCCATCGACTTCCAGGGGTTCCACCTGGCGCGCTGTCCCTCGTGCGGTCTCGAGTGCCAGCACCCGCGGCCGGTCCTGGCACAACTTTCCGACGCCGTGTACGGCGACACGTACCACCCGGCGGCACACGCCGCAGACGATCCGTACCGGACGCGGACGTTCGCGCGCCAGACCGCGCGGATCGGGCGGCACGTTGCGGCGCGTCCGGCCCGCGTGCTCGATGTCGGCTGCGGGGCCGGGGCGTTCCTGCGATACGCGCGTGCGCATGGCTGCGACGCCGCGGGTGCGGATATCCGTCTCACCGACGCGGCCCGCGCTACCGGCGCGACTCTCTTCGAGGGCGCACTCACGGCGATCGACTTCGGAGGTGCGACGTACGACACCGTCCGCTTCAATCACGTTCTGGAGCACACCCCCGATCCACTCGCGGAGCTCAGGACGGCTCGCGCGGTGGTGCGCGACGGCGGCCTGCTGATTGTCGGCGTTCCGAACCTCGCCGGCTGGAACATCCGTCTCAAGAGCCTGCAGAGTCGGCTCGGACTCAAGCGCCGGGGGTGGAAACACTATGGCGCGCTTCACCACCTCTGGTTCTTCACGCCGGCCACGCTCGCCCGCCTGGTCGAAGCGGCCGGATTCCGTGTCGTCGACTGGGAAACTCCCGCCGACGGCCGCCCCGAAGCGCCGGGCTGGTTCGGTGAGCTACTTGCGCGCCCGGTCGCCGCCCTCCGTGCCGGCGGCATCCTCGATCTTTACGCGCAGCCGCGATAGCAGCAGCCCGGGGTTTGCCCACGGGTTGCTAGGGTGCGGTAGTTCAGTTCGCCCGCCTCGATTCTCACGGGGAGCCGGTTCTCGAGGGGCGGCAGCGGGCAGGTGGTGTGCGGGTTGAAGGCGCACGGTGGGTTGTAGGCGCGGTTGAAATCGACCGTCGTGGTCCCGTCCGCGGCGGGAGCATTCGCGTAGAGGAAACGGGCAGCGGGATAGGTCTCGCTGCCGCTGGTGAGGTCACGGAAGATGAACCAGAGCTGGTCGCCGGAGTCGACGGCGGTCATCCGGACGTCGACGCCTTCCACCGTTATCGCGACTGAGCCGGTTGTCCGGAACGTCTCCACATCGCCCAGGATGTTGGGCAACTCCATCATGCGCGGTTCGTCGTGCGGAACGAACTGCCCCGTGACGCGTAACGACTCGTTGGCGGGGTACCAGCGCAGGCCGGTAAAGGCCTGACGGATCGTGCTTTCCCGATCCCGCATGCGGATCGCGAGGCGGTCGCCGCTGTAGTGGCCGAACAGACTGAGCGGTCCGAGGGCGATCGTCGGCCGCTCGTTCCCCTCGTACGGCCATAGCCGCACCTCGGTTACGTCGCGTCCGTCGACGGTGAGCGTCGCCCCCTCGGCGGCCTGCGCCGTCACCGCGTTCTGCCGCAGGGTGAAGGTGCCGGCCTGTTCCGGCCCCGTCCGCAGGACGATGTCGTTGAGGGGTGAAGAGCCGAATGTCTGCGTGCCCTCGTTGAGGAAGAAGAGCCCCGTCACCGTCAGCCAGCCATCGTCCGCCGCGAGGCGCGCCTCGCGGTCGACACGCCACGCTTCGAGCTCCGTCGCATAGTCCTGCGCGCCGGCGGACTCCGGGACAATGAACGCGACCGCCAGACCCAGGGCGGCGCCCCGCCAGAGATATCGATGCGGCATGGTTGGAGTCTATCAGCCCGGGAAGCCCCGGAGCATGCGTGGCGCGGCTTGCGTCACAAGCTGGGGGTGGACGATCATGAGCGGCTCCCGCCGCAGCGCTGCGGCAGGGGAGAAGTACTTTAGGAGCCCGTGGTGAAACCCCCGCTACATTCGAGCGGCGATGCATCCCGCCTGAACGGCGTTGCTCCGCGGACTGCGTCAGTCCGCGGTCGCAATATGGCCAATATGCTCCCTCGTCGCGCCTTGTCAGCCGGGCGCCTCACCGCTCTCGGTGCTACGCGGGGTTTCACCACGGGCTCCTAGGCCCAACGAATGTTTACGCCCCTTGCCTGACGTCGACGTCTATCTCGTGCCGATCGGCCCCACCCTCTACGAGCTCTACTGCGAGTCGGTCGAGGCTGGCGCTACCGACGCGACCGCCGGGGTGGGGCGGGGCGGCTGGTACGCACGTTTCCGGCAGATGGTGTCCGGGGCGCAGGAGGCGCGCCGGGCCCGGCATCTTGCGACCTTGCCGGTCGACCCGGCGCAGCGGCGGCCCTGGCTCGTCCGCCTGCGCGACGTCATCATCGGGTGGGTGGCCGAGGCGGTTGTCGACTGGCGAATGCTCCGGCACCTGCGAAGCCGGACGACGGCCGCGCTGGTCCATCCAGACGACCTGCAGCCGGAGGAAGCGATAGCGGTCGCACGCGCCGGTCTGCAGCGTGACGCGGACCGTCACGTCCGCCGGCTCGTCGGATCGAGCATTGCGGCGGCCATCCTCGGGCCGCTCCTCTTCTTCGTGCCGGGCCCAAACCTGATTGCCTACTACTTCGTCTTCCTTGCCGTCGGGCACCTTCTCGCCTGGCGTGGTGCACGCCACGGGCTGACCGCGGTGAAGTGGCGGCCCAAGGCGAGCGCGCCACTGACGGAACTGCGCGGCATCCTGCATGCCGATCCGGAGCGGCGCTCGGCCCATCTCCGTGAGGTCGCGGGGCGGCTCAAGCTGGATCATCTGACGCCGTTCGTCGAACGAATGCTCGGCCGGCTGCTGGTGTTCGCGCTGTTGCTCCTCGGCTGCGCGGCGCCGGCGGCGGCGCAGGCGGTGGGCGGTCCCCGTCCGGCGCAGTTGAGCGATCCGCAACTCGGCTTTCTGACCCGCTACCTCGCGCATGTCGAGGGATCACGGCTCCCGGGCCATGGCAACCGGCACTTCATCTGGGACACCGATGTCGGTGTTGACATGGATGTCTTCGACTTCTGGTACCTCCGTGGGAACGTCTTCCTGAACCTCGAGACCGTAGTGGGTAACAAGCGGCGACCGATCGATCCGACGCAGACCACCTATACGATGGATCTGTCGGTCTTCACCCGTCTCGTGCGCGGTGAGCTGGGCATCACGTTCCACCACGTCTCGCGCCATCAGACCGATCGGCACAACGCCGGTTCACCCGCCTGGAACATGCTGGGCCTGTCGTACGGCGACCGGGTCCGGCTCGGGTCATTCGATATCGACCTCGCTATCCGTGCGCTGACCCTGATCGCCGGATCCGAAGTGGACTACAAGCAGGAGGCGAACGGCTATGTTCGCGTCACGCGTCCCGTCAGCAGCCGCGTGGCGTTCATCGGAGAGCTGGACGGCACGTGGCTCCGCTCCGATCCGCAGTGGTTCGGACGCCACAGCGACTACGGCGGCATCGCCCAGGTGGGATTCCGGTTCCGCGGCGGCGCCGGCACGGGAGAGTTGCTCGTGGGCCGCGAACGACGCATCGATCCCGGCCTGTACATCCGCGAGGCCGCGGACTGGACCCGCTTGTCGTTCCGCTTCATCGTCGACTGACCGATCGACAAGGCGCGGGAACTATCGGGCGCTGTGCCATAATCGCCCATGCGTTCCTGGCCGCACCTTTACCGCGCCGCGGCGCTTGCCACACTCACCGCCGCGTTCGCCTGCGCTTTCGTCCTGACGGGCGGCGCCGCGGTTCGTCCGACGAAGTTCGAATACCGGATCGAGAAGCTCGACAACGGCCTCACGGTGATCCTCTCCGAGGACCGCTCGACGCCCATCGTCCATCTCCAGCTCTGGTACCAGGTCGGATCGCGCGACGAGCCGGCTGGCCGGACCGGGTTCGCGCACCTCTTCGAGCACCTGATGTTTCAGGGGTCGCACAACCTGCAGCAGGGTGACCACCTATCCCTCATCACTCGAATCGGCGGTGACGGCAACGCTTACACCACCGATGACGCCACGGTCTTCCACGAAACGGTTCCGGCGGAGTACCTGCCGCTGGTCCTCTGGATGGAAGCGGACCGGATGGCGACGCTCCGGATCAGCGAGGAGGGACTCGACGCCGAGCGCGAAGTGGTGAAGGAAGAGCGGCGCCTTCGCTACGAGAACGAACCGTTCGGCCTGCTGAACGAAATCCTCTACGAGCATGCCTTCACGACCCATCCCTACCGGCACACGACGATCGGGTCGATGACGGATCTCGAGGCGGCGCGGATCGAGGATGTGCAGGCATTCTTCGACACCTACTACGTTCCGGAGAACGCCACGCTGACCCTGGTCGGCGACTTCGATACGAACTATGCGTTCCAGTTGGTGGAGCACTTCTTCGGCCGCGTCCCGAAAGCCGAGCGTCCGGTGCCGCGTGACCTGCCCCGCGAGCCGGCGCCGGCGGGCCCGCGCAGCCTGACCGTGGAGGCGGACAACTGGCCGCTCCCCGCCGTCGTGGTGGCGCATCCGATCACATACGACGGGCATCCGGACGCCTATCCGCTGCACATCCTCTCGAAGGTTCTTTCCGACGGACAGAGTGCGCGGATCTACCGGCGGCTGGTGTACGAGCAGCAGGTCGCCGTCACGGCGTTCGGCCAGGGGATCCTGATCGAGGATCCGAATCTCTTCTACGCCGTGGCGCTCGCGCCACCCGGCCGGTCGACCGACGAGGTGGCCGCCGCCCTGATCGCGGAGCTTGATCGCGCAAAATCCGATCCGCCGACCGACGCCGAGCTCCAGCGCGCGAAGAACCAGTTTGCGCGCGACTACGTGATTGGCCGGATCACGATCGAGCAGAAGGCGGTGCACCTCGCGCACGCGGCCGTGGCCCACGACGACGTGACGACGGCAGACGCCGAGTTCGACATCTTCATGAATGTCTCGCAGGACGACGTGCAGCGGGTAGCGCAGACCTATCTGCGCGACGACAATCGCCTGGTGCTGACGATCGTGCCGCGCGGCAGCGGCAGGAGCGGGCAATGAGAACGGCGCGCTCGTACCCGGCGGCCGCCGTGGCAACGGCGGCGGTGGTGTGTGCCGGGATGACGCTGGCGCCGAACGCCTCGGCGCAGCGCGTCGACTGGCCGAGCGAGCAACCGCCGCCGGCGCTCGTCCGGCGCGCCATGGTTTTCCCCCACTACGAGATCCGGTCTCTCCCGAATGGACTGCAGGTGATCTACGTCGGGCACCACGAGCAGCCGGCCGTGAGCGTTCGGATGATCCTGCGGGCCGGCACGGCATCCGACCCGACGGGCAAGCCGGGCGTCGCGCAACTGGTGGGCCGACTGCTCGATCAGGGGACCACCAGCCGTTCGGCGCAGGAGATCGCGACTGCCATCGACAGCATCGGCGGCGCGCTCGGGGTCGGCGCGGCGCGCGAGCTGAGCTACGTCGATGCGCTGGTGATGAAGGACAGCTTCGGTGTGGCACTCGATCTGGTTTCCGACGTGGCGCGCCGTCCTGCGTTCGACCCGGCCGAGATCGACCGGCAGCGCAACCAGGTGCTCTCCAGCTTCCAGGTGAGCTACGAGGATCCGGCCTACGTCGCGGGTGTCGTCTTCAACCGCCTGGTGTACGGCTTCCATCCGTACGGGATGCCCCAGGGGGGCACGCCCGAGTCGGTTCGCGCGATCACGCGCGACGATCTCATGGCGTTTCACCGCACGCATTTCCTGCCGAACAATGCGTTGATCGCGGTGGTGGGTGACGTCACCGCGGACGAGGCGTTCGCCGGCGTCGAGCGGGTATTCGGCGACTGGGCGGCCGGTACGGTGGAGCCGCCGGCGGCGGGGATGGAGGCAATCCCCGCCCCCACGCGCCGCCTGGTGGTGATCAACCGCCCCGGTGCGGTCCAGACGGTCATCCGCGCCGGGCATGTCGCGCTGCCGCGCGCACACGACGACTTCCTGACCTTCGATCTGGCGATCAAGATCCTGGGTGGCGAAGGGGGCAACCGGCTTGGCGGCGTGCTTCGGACCGAGCGGCAACTGACGTACTCGGCGAACGCCGATCTGGGAGGTCAGCTTGTGTCGGGCGACTTCCTCGCGCAGACCGATACCCGGTCGCCCGTCACTGCCGAAGCGCTTCGGCTGATGGTGGACGAGATCGCGCGGCTCCGGCGCGAGCCGGTGAGCCGCGGCGAACTGGGCGGGGCGCAGGACTACCTGGCGGGCAGCTTCCCGATCACGCTCGAGACGCCCAATGCCATCGCCGCGCGCGTGCTTGAAGCGATGCTCTTCGGCCTCGAACTCGACGAGATCGAGCAGTACCCGCTGCGTATCAATTCGGTCACACCGCGTGACATCCAGCGGGCGGCGGAGGCGTATCTCCGGCCGGACAACCTGTCGATCGTGCTGGTGGGAGACGCATCCGCGTTCATTCGCGATCTGCCCGCCGTCGGGTTCGACCGGATAGAAGTGGTGCCGATGGCCGAACTCGACCTGACCTCAGCCGACTTCCGCCGCACACCGGGCGGGCGCTAGCAGTCCGTGGTGAAACCCCGCGTCGCACCGAGACCGGCGAGGCGCGCACCTGACAAGGCGCGACGGGGGAGCATATTGGCCATATGAGACCGAGGAGCAACGCCGTTCAGGCGAGATGCATCGCCGGTCGAATGCAGCAGGGGTTTCACCACGGGCTGCTAGCCAGACAACGGCCGTGATCCTGATCTCGTGCGGTGAGCCTTCGGGTGACCTGTACGCCGGCGCCCTGACCCGCGCGCTGCGCGAGATGGACCCGTCGGTGACGGTCTGCGGCCTGGGTGGCGACCAGTTGCACGCCGCCGGCGCCGACCTCGTGGGCCACTACCGGGGGCTGGCAGCGACCGGTTTGTCGGAAGCGCTCGCCGTGGTGCCCCGGTCGTACGCGATCTACCGGCGGATGGTGGCGCGCGCCCGCGCAGAGCGGCCCGATGTCTTCGTCGCGATCGACTTCCCGGAGATCAACTTCCGGCTGGCCGCGGCGATGCGGCGTCTCGGCGTTCCGGTCGTCTACTACATCGGGCCGCAGCTCTGGGCGTGGCGGCGGGGGCGGATCCGGACGATGCGCCGGCTGGTTGATCAGGTGCTGGTGATCTTTCCGTTCGAAGTGGAGGTCTACCGCGAGGCCGGCATCCCGGTCCAGTTTGTCGGCCATCCGCTGCTGGAGCTGACCGCCCCCTCGGTTACACGCGAGTCGTTCCTGAGCGGGCTGGGCCTCGATTCGGGCGCACCGACCGTCGCGCTGCTGCCAGGTAGCCGGCCGAACGAGTTGCGCGCCATTCTGCCCGACGTGGTGCGGGCGGCGACGCGGATCCGCGAACGCGTGCCGGGAGCGCAGTTTGTCGTGGCGCGTGCGCCCCAGCTTGATGACAGCTTCTTCGAGCCGCTCGCACCCCTTGCGTCGTCGGGCGCGGCGGCGGTCGTGGAAGGGCGGACCGACGACGTGCTGGCGGCCTGCGATGTCGTCGTCACCGCGTCGGGCACGGCCACCGTGCAGACCGCCATCCACCAGAAGCCCATGGTGATCGTCTATCGGCTGTCGGACCTGACCTTCCGTGTCGTTAAGGCGTTCTCGCATGTGCCGAACGCCGGAATGGTCAATCTGATTGCGGGCAAACCGGTGGTGCCGGAACTGCTCCAGGATGCCTTCACGCCGGACGCGGTCGCCGACGAAGTGGTCCGCTTCCTGACCGACGCAAAGTTGTCCAGCCAGACGCGGTCGGCGCTCGCAGACGTGCGCGAAAGGCTCGGCACGCCCGGTGCGAGCCGCCGCGCGGCAGCCCGGATCCTGGAGGCGGCGGGCGGGAGCAAGCCGCCTGATTTCGTATAATCGTTGGTCATGCTGGCGCCTTTCCGCCGATACCTGACGGGCGTGTGTACCGCCGCATTGGGTGCGCTGCTGCTACTGGCGGGGACCGTCCCGCTCGCCGGCCAGGCGAACACCGGCGAGCTGGAGGGGGTGGTCCGCGACGAGTCGGGGGCCGTTCTGCCGGGCGCAACGGTGATCGCGACGCATATCGAGAGCGACTTCTCGGTCGAACGGGTGACCGGCGCGGACGGCCGCTACTACATGGCAGCGCTCCCGATCGGTGAATGGACCATCTCTGCCGAACTACCCGGCTTTCGTCGCGTCGTCCGGACCGGCATCTTCCTCGACCTGGGCCGCACCCTCGAGTTGCCGTTCCAGCTCGACCTGGGACAGATCACCGAAGAGGTGACGGTCAGCGCGGCGGCCCCGCTGCTGCAGTCGACCACGGCGGAGATCAGCGACGTGATCGGCACCCGAGAGGTAGAGCAGATTCCGCTGAACGGCCGGCAATTCCTGCAACTCGCGCAACTGAGCGACGCGGTGGTGATCCCGCCGGGGGGGACGCGCGGGGCGGCGCTCCAGCAGGCGGGACCGTTGCCGAACGTCGGCGGCCAGCGCGCCGGCCACAATATCTACCTGCTTGACGGGGTGAAGGTGACCGACGAGTTGTTCAACAACCTGGTGATCAACCCGTCGGTCGACTCCATCCAGGAATTCAAGATCCAGAAGTCGATGTACCCGGCGGAGTTTGGTGGCAAGGCGTCGGCGCTCATCAACGTCGCTACCAAGTCGGGCGGCAACCGGGTGCATGGCAGCGCGTTCACGTTCGTCCGTGACGAGCGGTTTGACGCGCACAACTACTTCGACCCGCCCGAGCAGCCGGTGCCGCCCCTCGATCAGCGGCAATTCGGCGGAAGCCTCGGTGGGCCGCTCGTTAACGACCGGACGTTCGTGTTCGTCAGCTTCGAGGGACAGCGGACGAATCGCTCGCTGACGAAGACCTTCTCGGTGCCGTCGCAAGCCGTCCGCGCGGGAGATTTCTCGGGCCAGTCGCCGATCTGCGACCCGCTGACGCGTGATCTGGCGACCGGTGCCTGCGGGGCGCTATTCCCCGGCAACGGGATCCCGGCCGACCGGATGGACCCGGTCGCCGCCGCGTTCCTCGAGGCGGTTCCGCTTCCGACCCGCGACGGGGAGGTGCAGAACCTCACGTCGGTGGAGCGGTCCGAGTCGGACATCAATCAGTTCAGCGCGCGCATCGATCATCGCTTCGGCCGCGCCGATCGGTTCTTTGCGCGCTTCTCGACCTTCGACGCCGACACGCTGCAGCCGTTCGGCACCAGCGTGCAGGAGGAGTCACTCATTCCCGGCTTCGGACGCACGCTCACCACCCGCACCCGCAACCTGGCTGTCAGCTACGCACGACCGATCGGGAGGACGTTCCTGAGCGAGACGCGGTTCGGCTGGATGCGCGTGGACGGCGGGCAGACGAGCCTGAACCGGGGCGTGGACTTCGCGGGCCCGCTCGGCCTCGCGGGCGTCACAAGCGACCCGCGCGATATCGGCTATCCGCAGATCGACACGGCTGGCCTGTACAGCGCGATGGGGGATCCGACCAGCTTCGTCTACCGGAACAACGAGCACTTCGAGCTGTACCAGAACGTGCTTATCGACCGGGGTTCGCACCATTTCAAGTTCGGCGGCTACTGGTTCCACCTCCGGTTTCGGCCGGAGAATCCCGCCGCGCCGCGCGGCCACTTCGCCTACACCGGGCGCTTCAGCGGCAACCCGTTCGCCGATTTCCTGCTCGGTTATCCGGTCTCCGCCCGTGCCGGTATCGGCGGCCGCGGCGACGAGGACGCGCGCACGAACTGGATCCACCTGTTCGCACAGGACGACTGGCGGGTGAGCGATAACCTCACCATCAACGCTGGCGTTCGCTACGAGTTCAATCAGCATATGCATGACGTCGACAACCGGCTGTCGACAATCGATCTGTCGGTGCCGGGCGGACGCTACGTGATTGCGAGCGACGACGCGGGGAATATCTCGCCCGAGGCCGAAACGCTGCTGCCGCTCATTCCGATCCCCTGGGTGACATCAGCCGAGGCGGGATGGGATCGCAGTCTGCTCCGGCCGAGCAAGGTGCGGCTTGCCCCGCGCCTCGGCTTTGCCTGGCTGCCCGACGGGAGCGGCGGGACGGTGGTACGGGGCGGCTATGGTGTCTTCCTGAATCAGTGGGCCTATAGCGTGCAGACCGCCTTTAGCCGCAACCTCCCCTTCTTCCTGCTGAAGCAGGTGGATGTGCCGGCGGGTCAGTTCGTGCCGGGAGCCGATACGCGGAGCATCCTCGCGTCGGATCCGACCGGCAGCATCGGCGGTGCGATCATGGACTACGACTACCAGGTGGAGTACACGCAGACCTGGAGCGGCGGCCTGCAGACCGAGCTCGGGCCGAGCCAGATGTTCGAGCTCTTCTACATGGGGTCGTACACGATCGGCGCCGATAACTCGACCATCCGCAACGTGCCGGTCCCGGGCCCAGGGTCGATCAGCGCGCGCCGGCTGGTGCCTCAGCTTGCCAGTATTCGCGCCATCCGGTTTGACGGCACGTCGATCTACCACGCGGTGACGGTGAAGACCGTCCGCCGCATCCGCGACGGTTTTGCGTTCACTGTCTCGTACACGCTGTCACGCTCGGAGGACGATGCATCGAGCCCCGGCACCACCGCATTCGAGGCGAACGTACCGCAGGACGTGCGGAACATCTTTCCCGGCGAGGTGGCATTGTCGAGCTTCGACCACCGCCACCAGTTCGTCGCCAGCGCGACCTACGAGCTGCCTTTCGCCGCCGGGGCCGGCGGCATGCGTGAGGCACTGTTGGGCAACTGGCGGGTGAACGGGATCGTGACTGCGCAGTCGGGCGCACCGTTCACGGTAAACGTGACCGACGACATCGCCAACATCGGCGCCGGCCCGGCCCAGCGTCCCAACCTCACCGGCGACCCGAACCTCCCCCTTGGTGAGCGGACGCAGGAGCGCTGGTTTGACACGGATGCGTTCAGCCTGCAGGATCCGTTCACGTACGGAAACGCGGCGCGCAACCCGGTCTTCGCCCCCGGTTACTTCAATGTCGACTTCTCGCTCGCCAAGAACTGGTGGCTCGACAGCGGCAGCCGACTGGAGGTCCGCTGGGAGATCTTCAACCTGCTCAACCGGGCGAACTTCGATCTTCCCAACCGCTTTTTCGGCTCGCCCAACTTCGGTCGGATCTTCAGCGCGTTGAACGCACGCGAGATGCAGTTCGGTCTCCGTTGGGCGTTCTAGTATCGTTCTCCAGGAGCCCGCGCTCGGGACGGACGGACATCCGGGATCCCTCGCAACGGGAGGACGCGCCATGACACGGACGAGAGTCGCAGCGGGAGTCGTCAGCGTTCTGTTTCTCGGCCTGTGCCTGGGCGCGCCCGGCACACATGCTCCGGTCGGCGCTCAGGCGCCGGCGGGAGACGGCCCCATCACGATCCGCGCCGGCCTGCTGCTCAACGGAAACGGCGGGATGCGCGAGAACGCTCGCGTCACGGTCGCCGGCAACACCATCATGCGCATCGACGGGTTACGCGGCGCGGTCGACTACGACCTGTCCGAGCTGACGCTGATGCCCGGCTGGATCGACACGCACGTCCATCTCGGGTCGCACTTCGACAGCAGCGGCAAGGTGCACGGCGCCGCGGACGCGCCGCCGGAGACGGAGGCGGAGCTGATGCTCCACGCGGTCGCGAACGCCTGGCGCACGCTGCTGTCGGGCGTCACCACGGTGCAGAGCCTCGGCGGCGAGATAGATGCTCCTCTTCGGGAGCGGATCGCGGCTGGCGACATACCGGGTCCGCGCGTGCTGACGTCGCTCCGGCCGGTGACCGCCGCGACCGGCGACGTGGAGGCGATCCGTGCCTTCGTCCGGCAACTCAAGGCGGACGGCGCCGATGTCGTGAAGGTGTTCGCCTCGGGCAGCATCCGGGATGGCGGGGAACGGACGCTGAGCGACGAACAGATCCAGGCAGCGTGCGACGAGGCGCGTGCCCAGGGGCTCCGATCCACCGTGCATGCCTACGGCTCGGAGGTGGTGAGTGCGGTCGCCCGGGCTGGTTGCAACCAGATCGAGCATGGCAACCGCTACGACGCCGACACCATCCTTCTGCTGGCCGAGCGAGGCACGTACGTCGGTTTCCACGCCGGCCTGCTCTGGGACAACTACGCGGAGTTCCGTCCGCAGTTCATCGGCGTCGGGAACTACACCGAAATCGGTTTCGAGCGGATGCGCGAGGCACGCCGGATCGGACTGGATACGTTCCGCGAGACGCTCCGCAACGGCAACGTCCAGGTCGTTTTCGGCACCGACGCCGCGCCTGGCGCGCACGGCCGCAACGTGGAGGAGATGGTTGTCCGGGTCGACGAGGGCGGTCAGGACGAGATGGACGCGATAGTCGCCGCCACGTCGCTCGCGGCGCGCTCCATCGGCCTTGAGGAGAGTCTCGGGCAAGTGGCCCCCGGCTTCCTCGCCGATCTGGTCGCGGTCGAAGGCAATCCACTCCTGAACATCGCCGCGGTGCGCAACGTCCGCTTTGTCATGCGTGACGGGGTCGTCTATCGCCACGAACCTTAGGAGCCCGTGGTCAGCCGCGGGGGCTGGCTGTCAGTTGACGGCGGTGCCGCCGCTCTGGAGCAGGGCGGGATCGACACCCATGCTGCGGATGACCGCTTCCCACATATTGTCGGGGTCGGTGTCGAAGATGATGTCGAGATCGACGTCAGCATTGAGCCACGAAGACAGCGAGAGCTCGGCGTCGAGTTGACCAGGGCCCCAGCCGGCATAGCCGGTCAGCAGCCGAGTCCGGCTCGGCGGCGCCGCCTCGAGCAGGCGGCGCAGCAGCGTCTGCGACGTCGAAAGGAAAATCCCGTCGCAGACGCGGACCGACTCGGCATCGCTCGGCTCGTCGCCCAGCAGGATCCATCCCCGTTCCGGTGAGACCGGTCCGCCGATCCAGAGTTCCAGGTCGCTGTCACGGGACGGTGGGGGCCTCATCCCGACGACGGCCGCAGCAGGTGTTTCGGTCCGTCGATTCAGCACCAGGCCGAACGCACCATCCTCACCATGCTCGCAGAGGAGAATGACCGACCGATGGAAGTTCGGATCGGTGAGCTGCGGCATGGAGACCAGCAGCGACGGTGCGAGGGATGCGATGCCCGTTTTCGGTGCGTCCGAATCAGCCATGGGGGTGCCCGATGCCCCCTATTGTCTCACGGGTCTTCCGGTCCGTAGCGTCGCCGCGCCCACACGACATGTTCGGCAACGACCGGATCCTGGGTCGATGCATGGTCGGGGTCAGGCGGCGCTTCCAGCGCCGCACGGGCCGCGGCGGTTCGGATGTTGCCCAGCGCGACCGCCACGTTGCGTCGAAACCCTTTCAACTTCGCGCGGGACATCGCGCTATCGGCGAGCCGCGCCTGGGTGTCGGCATCCGAGCGACGCCACAGGTCCACCAGCGTCGGCCGGTCAAACACCGACCGCGCCGCCGGCACCACGTTCCGCACATCCGCCCGCCGCACCGCGGACCGCTCCAGGTACCGCATTTCGCCTGCGTATCCCGCGGCCAGCCATTCGTCGAAGTGTTCCAGCTCGGGGAACGCCTCCGCGGGAGCGATCCCACACAGATCGAACCCCGCTTCCCGGGCCATCCGCTTTACGTCCTCGGACGTCACTTCAAACAACCATTGAACCAGTCGAGGGCCATCTGCGCCGACTCCTCGAAGGCTTCGCGGTAGATGCCGTAGTGCGTGATGGTCGGGATGACGGCGTACTCCGCCTTCGCGCCGTTCGCCTTGGCGCGCTCGACCGCGAGCTCACCGGCCTGATGGCGGTCGAAGAGCTCTTCGTTCTCGGCGTCGATGACGAGGAGCGGGATCGTGATGCGGCCCGCGTCGTTGACCGGGCGGTACTCGAGCACCTTGTCGAGGTGGGCCCAGCCGTTCAGGTTGGGCGCCTTGTCGGTCCGCTGCGGAAGCGGCGCGATCTCGCCGCGAGCCCGGCGGGTCGCCTGCTCGCGGGCGTACTGCTCGATATCGATGCCGGCGTCCTTCCAGGAAACCTGCGCGAGGTGGAGGGAGTTTGCGGCGGCCACCTGGCCAACGGCGCAGGCGACGCGGGGTTCGTTCGCCGCCGCCCAGATGGCATGCGCGCCGGAGTAGCTCGAACCCCAGTAGCCCAGGCGGTCGAGATCGACGTTCGGCTCACCCTCGATGAAGTCGAACGCGCGACGGATGTCGAGGGTCTGATCGATCGGATCGATCACGCGCCGGATCTCCTGCGCCATGACCTGCACCTCGCCGTTGACACCCCGCTCGGGCATGTCGCCGAGGACGACCAGCTTGCCGTCGCTTTCTCCCCAGCCGCGATAGTCGAACGCCAGAACGACGAAGCCGTCGGCCGCGAAGATCGCGGCGTTCCGGCGGAGGCCTGCCTTGGTCCCGCCCCACCCGTGGCTCATGACGATGGCGGGGAGGGCGTCGTTGCCCGCGCTGGCCGGCCAGTAGAGGTCTCCGGCCATGCGGGTGCCCTCGCTCCAGATGTCGACCGGCTTGTGGTGGACATTATCGGGGAGTTCCCCGCCCTGTTGGGCGGATGCAGAGGCGGGGATGAGGGTGGCGGCGAACAACAGCAGGGCGAAGGCGCGTTTCGATGGCATGGGAGTCCTCCCCGGGGGGTGTGATAGTCGCGTCATTCTCGCATGGCGCCGGTTGCTGAGGACGGTAGATCGTTGCCGGCCTGGAGGCCGGCGCACTGGCCGGCGCACGCTTAGCGCTTCCGTCGCGTGTACGCCCGATCTTGCAGGCGGGCCAGTTCCTCGCGGCGCTGCACCAGCTCGGCGCGTTCCTCGGCAAGGCGACGGTACTGGTTGAGGCGGGCGGAGTTGAGTTTGCCTTCCTCGACCGCGTTGTGGACGGCGCAGCCCGGTTCGGTGACGTGGCGGCAGTCACGGAAGCGGCATTCGCTGGCCAGTTCGTCGATATCGGTGAAGGCGTCTTCCAGTGCGCGGTCGCTGTCCCAGATCTGGAGTTCCCGCATTCCCGGGGTGTCGATGATGATGCCGCCGCCGGGACACGTAATCAGTTCGCGGTGGATTGTGGTGTGGCGGCCGCGCTGGTCGGTGTGACGG
Source organism: Vicinamibacterales bacterium (assembly GCA_965246995.1). Classification (GTDB taxonomy): domain Bacteria; phylum Acidobacteriota; class Vicinamibacteria; order Vicinamibacterales; family UBA8438; genus VXRJ01. The sequence goes on along the minus strand of OZ252008.1, from coordinate 3,677,867 downwards.
ACCGGTTGGGTCCGCTGACGCTCCTCGCCCAACAGGCGGTTGATCAGCGTCGACTTGCCGGCGCCCGACGATCCGAGCAGGGCGACGGTGCGGCCGGGGGCGAGGTAGGTCTCGAGTTGGTCGACGCCGGCGCCGGTCTTCCCGCAGGTGGCGTGGATCGGGACGCTCGGGGCCGCGTCGCGCACCTCGCCAAACGCCGCGTCCAGGTCCTTGCGCAGGTCGCGCTTGTTCAGGACGACGACCGGTCGCGCGCCGCTCTCGGCCGCCGCCACCAGATAGCGCGCGATGCGGCGCGGATTGAAGTCGCGGTCCAGTCCCGCCACGACGAGCACGAAGTCGATATTGGCCGCCACTACCTGGCGTTTCGTCGGATCGCCCGCCGCCTTGCGCGAGAAGCTGCTGCGCCGGGGGAGGATGGAGCGAATAGTGGCGGTGTTGTCGGTCTCGTTAAGGGCAACCGCTACCCAGTCACCCACCGCGGGGAGCTGGTCCTGGCCGGTTGCTTCGTGCTTGAGCCGTCCGGCCGCCTGGGCCATCCGTTCGCCCTCTGCCGTAAACACGCGGTAGATATGGTTGTGCTCGATGCCGACGCGCGCGGGAACGAGCGCGGCATCGTTCAGCGCGCCGAACGCGGCTGCGAACTCGGCGTCCCAACCGAGCGGGGCCAGGCCATCGGTGGTGGCCTGCATCATGTGTGCGCCAGCTCGCCGGACGGAAGATCCCAGAGGCGGGGCCAGTCGTGGCTGGCGGGGGACGGATCGTCGTCGATGTCCGCGCCGATCAGGCCATGGACGCCAACCCCCAGCAGACGGACCGGTCGGGCCCCGGCGTCGGTCCGGTCGATCAGTTTCTGCGCGCGGCGCGCGATGGCATCAGCGTCGTCCGTCGCCGGGCGTTCCGTGTTGCTCCGGGTGATGGTCGTGAAGTCATCGTAGCGCACCTTCACGGTGACCGTACGGGCCCGCGTATCGGTGAGGCGGAGCCATTTCGCCGACGCTCGCGCCATCCGGTCGATCTCGGCGCGAATCGTCTCCAGGTCGATCAGATCGAGCGCGTAGGTCTGTTCCGAGCTCTTCGATTTCCGTTCGCGGTGGGCCATGACCGGTCGCTCGTCGATGCCGTGGGCCAGACGCCGTAGCGACTCGGCGTAGTTGCCGACCAGGCGGTGGAGCTTCGCATCGTCAATCTCGCGGAGGTCCACCAGGCGTTCGATCCCCGCCTCGTGCAACCGGCGCTCGGTGACGGGACCGACACCCCAGAGCGCCCCGACCGGCAACTGCTGCAGGAACGGCTCGACCCGTTCGTGCGACACCACGGTCAAGCCGTCCGGCTTCTGCCACGCGGAGGCGATTTTCGCCAGGAACTTGTTCGGCGCCACGCCGGCGGACGCGGTCAGGCCGGTCGTCTCCTGAATCTGCGCCTTCAGCCGCTTTGCCACGCGTGTCGCGTACGGCTCGTCCCACGCATTTTCCGTCACGTCGAGATACGCCTCGTCGAGCGAGAGCGGTTCCACCATCGGCGTAACGGCACGGTACAGGTCGAAGACTTGCTGCGAAATGGAGCGGTACTTCGGGAAATCGGGTCGGACGATCACCAGTTCGGGACAGCGACGGACCGCCTGCGCCATCGACAGCGCCGAGTGGACGCCGAACGCGCGTGCCTCATAGCTGGCCGCCGCGACAACTCCGCGCCCTTCCGGCCGCCCGCCTACCGCGACCGGCCTGCCGCGCAACTCCGGGCGGTCGCGCTGTTCGACCGACGCGTAGAACGCATCCATGTCGATGTGCACGATGCGGCGTCGCCGATCGGTCACGGCGGAAGTCTACTACCATGGTGCCGCATGCCTGATTCCCCCGACACCAAGAAGAAGCGCAAGCTGACTGCCACCGCCTGGGTGGAGGCACGCGGCCTCATCTGGCGCCACCGTTCGCGGCTGCTGCTCGGACTCGTCCTGATCCTCGTGAGCCGTCTTGCGGGCCTGGTGATTCCGGTAATGTCGCGCTACATCCTCGATGAGGTGGTGCCGGCGCAGCGGACCGACGAGCTGTTCCTGCTGGCCGCTGTCGGCCTCGGTGCCGCGGTCGTCCAGTCGGCGACCGGCTTCGCCCTGTCGCAGGTGCTCGGGGTCGCGGCGCAGCGCGCCATCACCGAGATGCGGAAGCAGGTGATGGCGCATGTCTCACGCCTGCCCATCCGCTATTTCGATTCGACGAAGACCGGCGTCCTGATTTCCCGCGTCATGACCGATGCCGAGGGGATCCGGAACCTCGTAGGTACCGGCTTGGCTCAACTGACGGGAGGGGTGCTCACCGCGTCGATAGCGTTGGTCTGGTTGTTCTGGCTCAACTGGCGACTGACCGCGCTGACCCTGCTGATTCTGGTTCTGTTTGGTGTGGCGATGGCAGTCAGCTTCTCGCGGCTCCGGCCGGTCTTCCGCGAGCGCGGAAAGATCAATGCCGAGGTGACGGGGCGCCTCGCCGAAACCCTTGGCGGCATCCGGATCGTGAAGGCGTACGGCGTCGAGAAGCGCGAGCAGCTCGTCTTTGCGCGGGGCGTCCACCGTCTGTTCCGGAACGTCGCAAAGGCGGTGACCGGCGTTTCAGCCGTAACGTCGATCTCGACGTTCATCATGGGCCTGATCGGCGCGCTGATGATCGTCCTCGGGGGGCAGGCGCTGATGTCCGGGGCGTGGACCACCGGCGAGATGCTGCAGTACATCATCTTCACCGGACTCCTCATCGCGCCGGTGATTCAGATCTCGCAGATCGGCACGCAGATCACCGAGGCATTCGCCGGCCTCGACCGGATCCGCGAGATCCGCCAGATGGTGACGGAGGACCAGGAAGACGAAACCCGGGAGGCACTCGGGTCGTTCGGTGGCGAGGTCCGGCTCGAGGAAGCCTGGTTCGAGTACGAACCCGGCGTCCCCGTCCTCAAGGGGGTATCGCTCCATGCGGGGTCCGGCACGACGACGGCGCTCGTCGGCTCGAGCGGCTCGGGCAAGAGCACGCTGATCAGCCTGGTGATGGCGTTCAATCGGCCGACCACCGGCCGCGTCCTGATCGATGGCCGTGATCTCGAGACAGTGAGTCTGAAGGACTACCGCGCCCGCCTGGGCGTCGTCCTGCAGGAGAATTTCCTTTTCGACGGCACGATCCGCGCGAACCTCAGCTTCGCCAATCCGCACGCCACTCTTGAGGAGATCCGAGAAGTCAGCCGCCTCGCCCACTGCGACGAGTTCATTGCGCAGTTCCCTGACGGCTACGACACGATCGTCGGAGAGCGGGGGATCAAGCTCTCCGGCGGGCAGCGGCAACGCGTCGCGATCGCGCGCGCCATCCTGGCTGACCCGGGCATTCTGATCCTGGACGAGGCGACGTCGAGCCTCGATAGCGAAAGCGAAGCACTGATCCAGGACGGTCTGCGTGCATTGCGCGAAGGGCGGACCAGCTTCGTGATCGCGCACCGGCTGTCGACGATTCGGAGTGCGGATCAGATACTGGTGATCGAGGCGGGAGAAGTCGTCGAGCGAGGTACGCACGACGAACTGATTGCCATCGACGGCCGCTACAAGCAGCTCTACGACCGGCAGTACGGGATCGAGCGGAACCGCTTCATCAATCCCGGCGAGGACTTCACGCCCGAGCCCGAGCCTGTAGCGCTACCGACCGGGCGGCACGGGTGAGGGGAATGGGAATGGGAGTGGGGATGCCGGTCTGGAGACCGGCGGCCCGAGCGGTGGACCGGCCGGTGCGCGTCACACCCGTGTGAGCTTGCGAAACTTGATCCGGTGGGGCTGTTCCGCCTCGCGGCCGAAGCGTCGTCTGCGGTCCGCTTCGTAATCGGCGTAGTTCCCGGCGAACCAGACCACCGCGCTGTTCCCTTCGAACGCGAGGATGTGCGTTGCGATCCGGTCGAGGAACCAGCGGTCGTGACTGACGACTACGGCGCAGCCGGCGAAGGCCAGCACCGCATCCTCCAGCGCGCGGAGCGTATCGACGTCCAGGTCGTTCGTCGGCTCGTCCAGCAGCAGCAGGTTGGCGCCGTTGCGCAGCAGCCGCGCCAGGTGAACCCGGTTCCGCTCGCCGCCTGACAGCGTTCCGGCCTTCCGCTGCTGATCGGCGCCGCGGAAGTTGAACGACGAGACGTATGCCCGCGATGCGACGGTCCGTTTCCCTAGCGTGATGTCGTCCTGCCCGTCGGAGATGATCTCCCAGACCGTCCTGTCCGGGTCGAGATCGCGGCTCTGATCGACGTAGCCCACCTGCACCGTCTCACCGAGACGGATCGTCCCGGCGTCCGGCTCCTCCTCGCCGGTGATCAGGCGGAGCAGTGTCGTCTTCCCGGCGCCGTTCGGCCCGACGACGCCAACGATGCCGGCCGGGGGCAGCGTGAACGACAGCCCCCCGATCAGCGCGCGCTCGCCATAGCCCTTGATCAGGTTGTCCGCTTCCACCGCGATGTCGCCCAGGCGCGGACCGGAGGGGATGTGAATCTCGACCGACTCGATCGCCCTGGCCGTTTCTTCCGCGAGCAGGCGCTCGTAGGCGTTCAGTCGCGCCTTGCCCTTGGCCTGCCGCGCGCGGGGCGACATGTTGATCCACTCGAGCTCGCGTTGCAGTGTCCGCCGCCGCTTGGCCTCCTGCTGCACCTCGACGTTGAGCCGCTGCTGCTTCTGTTCGAGCCACGACGAGTAGTTCCCTTCCCACGGGATGCCCGCGCCACGGTCGAGTTCGAGGATCCAGCCGGCGACGTTGTCGAGGAAGTACCGGTCGTGGGTTACCGCGACGACGGTGCCGCGATAGTCCGCCAGGAAGCGTTCGAGCCAGGCGACCGACTCGGCGTCGAGGTGATTCGTCGGCTCGTCGAGCAGCAGAAGGTCGGGTGACTGGAGCAGCAGCCGGCAGAGTCCGACGCGGCGCCGTTCGCCTCCCGACAGGGTCGTGACATCGGCCGATCCGGGCGGCAGGCGGAGCGCATCCATCGCCATGCGCACGCGTGAGTCGAGATCCCAGGCGCCGGTCGCGTCGATCTTGGTTTGCAGCTCGCCCTGTTCCTCGAGCGTTTCTTCCATCTCGAGCGATCCCGGTCCGCTCTGGGCCACGTCGGCGGTGATCTGGTCGTACCGGCGAAGCAGCGCCTGCACGTCGGCCACGCCCTCGTAGACGTTGCCGGTGACATCCTTCTCCGGGTCGAGCCGGGGCTCCTGGGCCAGATAACCGATCGACAGTCCGGCCGCGGGGAACGCCTCGCCGTCGAACTCCGTGATCTCGCCCGCCATGATCCGGAGGAGTGTGCTCTTGCCCGCCCCGTTCGATCCGAGCACGCCGATTTTCGCTCCTGGCAGGAACGACAGCCAGATGTCTTTCAGCACGGCGCGGTCCGGGTACCGCTTGCCGAGCCCCTTCATTGTGTACACGTACTGTGGCGCCATAGATGAGGATTGTATGCCGCCGCGATCCGCAAGCTGTTCCGGCGACCCCCGCCCGACGTCGACCTCGAGGCCGACCGCCGCCAACTCGACGCCGACCTCGCCGACGCGCGGCGGCGCAGGACCGAGCAGACCCGCGAGCGCCTGGCGAAGACCGCGCGCGATGCCAGTGCCGTATACGACCGTGCGTACTCCGCATTCCGCATGCACACCGAGCTCTTCCCGGTTCTTGACTCACCCCGCGGAAGCGCGGAACGGAAAGAGTTCGACAGGCTCGTCACCGCGTTGGAGGCCGCATCCGCCAGGAACAAGCACGCCCGCGACAGCCTGGCGCGCCACGACCGCGCTCCTCAAAACGTGCGCAGGAAGGAGCGCGGCGAGCCTCCCCGCCGCGCGTACAGCGCGCCGTACTCGCCGTCGCTGGAGTAACTGGCGGCCGAGGCGGACCGGCAGTGGGCGCATGAACGCCGGCAGAGCGATCGCCTCCGGCCACGCTCCGAGACCGAACCCGCGCGCTGCGCCCGCCCTGCATCACCCACGAGGTGTTCGCCGCGCAGCTCAGCGGGCCGCGTGCAGAAGTTCGTCGCGGGCTCCGACTGAGGAGCCGTTCGTCCTCGACAACCTGTCGTCGAGCACCAGTGCGACCACGCCGGCACCGATTGGTCGGAATGACAGCGTCTGCCGCTACGTTGTGGGCGCTGAATCCGGGACGAGCTCGAGATCCGTCCGCGAGAAGTCGTCGCCTTTGCAGAGCAGCGGTTCGCCGAGCCGGCGGGCGAGCGCGTAGGCGAAGCAGTCGCCGTAGTTGAGTCCGGCCGGGTGCCGTCCTTTCCCGAAGTCGACGAACGCCCGGCGCGCCACCTTGGCCTGGACCAGATCGACCGCCACCACCTCGATGCCGGCCGACTCGATCAACATGTCGAGCCGCTGAATGCCTTCCGCCCCGAATCGCGACTGCAGGACCATCGAGGCTTCGAGGAAGGTGGCTGCCGATGTCCGGTGCACTGCCGCCGCCTCGATCGCCTCGGTGAACGAGCGCCGGTCCGGCTCGTCCTGCAGAATCGCGAGGAGGGCCGACGTGTCGATGACCATCAGCGGGGAACGCCGTGCTCGTCGTACCCGATAATCTCGTCCGCGGGGCGTGCGTCGAGTACCGGGAGCCTTGCACATTGCCGCCCGATCTCGTCGAGCTCGTCGGCCAGCGACCGTCCGGATCGTTCTCGCCGCAGCCGCTCCAGATGGTCTCGGATGGCCACGGTCACCGCCTCGGTCTTCGTCCGCCCGGTCAGCAGGGCCAACTCCGTCGCCAAGCTTTCGGTTTCCGTGTTTCTGATGTTGAGCGCCATGCTACATGTATAGTAGTGCATCTACACAGTATCAGTCAATCGTACCGCGGGGACCGATGATGGATGCCATGATCGTTAGCCGACGCGACGAGAGCTCGAATTTCCAGAAGGTGCTCGACGCCCGCGTGGCGCATCTGAGGGACGACACCGGCCTCACCGGGGTGGCCGCCGCCGTGGTGACCGGCGGGCAGCTTGCCGGCGCGGCCGCCAGTGGAGAGCGCCGGCGGGGTTCCGGCATCCCGGTGACCGTCGACGACCGCTGGCACGTCGGCTCCATCACCAAGTCGATGACGGCCACGCTGCTGGCCGTGCTCGAAGACGATGGAGTGCTCTCGGCGGGCGACACGGTGTCGGCGTTGCTGCCGGAGGTCGAAGTGACCGATGGTTGGGGCGCCTGTACGCTGCACCATCTGCTGACATACACAGCGGGCGGCCGGCGAACTTTCCGACCAAGGTGCAGAGCGTCTGGCCCGAGACCCCCGAGGAACTGGTCGCGGCGCGGCGCCGCTTCGTCGCCGACGTTCTCGCCAAAGAGCCCGAGTCGCCCTGCGGCGAGCGCTTCGACTATTCCAACGTCGGCTATACCATCGCCGGTCATATCGCCGAAACGGTTGCCGGCAAGCCCTACGAAGCGCTGCTGCAGGAGCGCGTGTTCGTCCCCCTGATGCTCACGAGCGCCGGTTTCGGTCCGCCGCAAGGCGATGCCCCGAACCAGGAGCCGATCGGGCATGTCGTCCTGTTGCGCTGGTTCCGATTGCGGATGGACCCGTTCAAGACGCGCGCCGACAACTCGCCGGTGATGGCCCCTGCGGGCGCGGTGCACATGACGATCGGTGACCTGGCGCGCCACGGCGCGGCCCACCTGGAGGAAGAATCCGCCACGTCGCCGTCCCTGCTGCCGCGCGCGGCCTGGGAGCGGTTGCACACGCCGTTTCTCGACGACTACGCGAGCGGCTGGGTCCGCGTCGAACGCGACTGGGCGGGCGGTCCCGTGCTCTGGCACAACGGCAGCAACACGATGTGGTACGCCCTGCTCATGCTCTTGCCCGCCAGGAACACGGTGCTGGCGTTCGCGACCAACGACGGCGCAGTACGCACGGCCGAGACCGCGTTCCCCGAGTTGGCCCGGGAGTTGACCGCGCAGGTGCCGGCATCCTGATTACGGCGGCGGCCTGTACATGCCGAACCCGAGCGACGTCATCCAGGCCATCGACGCCGTGACGGGCGAAGTGCTGTGGGAGATCAACCTCGGCTCGCCGGTCACCGGCTTTCCGATCACCTACGCGGTCGACGGCCGCCAGTACATCGCGGTGAGCACCGGCACGGCGGGCACCGCGTCCGGCTTCATGCGCCTGACGCCGGAGCTCCGCCCCAGCGCCGGCAACAACCCCTTCGTGTTCGCCCTGCCGAAAAGTAGAGACGCTTCAGGAGCTCTCGATACTCCGCGAGCGGCTGCAATCCAGCGCTGGCGGATCTGGTGCCACGGCACGGTGCCGCGGGCGTCATCGACAGGTTTACGGACCTGGGTTCCCAGACCGGAAAGGGAGGTAGGCGAGACAGGCATCCACCCGCCCCATCTCCACTGTCGCGGCGGGTTCCGTCACGGGCGCGCACTGCCATCCGTCCACACACGGCTGGATTCGTCCGGTACAGTCCAATCGCAGATTGTGCATGAAACTGTACACGGCGGCGGGGATAGCTCCATAAACCCGTGTAAATAAAAGAGTTGCACGTCTTCCGCTGCGTTCGCGCCGGCACCCACGACGCTGCTATTCGAGCGCGAGCGTGAAATCCGCCTCGGCCGTGCCGCCTGCCGCCACAGCAATCGCGCGCGCCGTCCCGGCGGCGCGTTCGTGCCAGACGGCAAGCGTGTAATCGCCGGGGGGCACGCCGGTCAGTTCGTAGCGTCCATCCGCGCCGGTCACCGCGCCGAGGTCGTCGGAAACGTAGACCCAGCCGCGCATCCAGCCATGCGAGTCGCACTCGATGCGAACCGGGCCAGGGCGGCGGAGCGGGCGCTCCACTTCCATGCCGGGGATAGGGATCGCGATGTTGAAGAGTGTCCGTTGCCGGTCGTCGTACGCGTGCGTCGTGTGCAGCGTGTCGTCCTCGCTCCGTACCGTGACGACGGTCCGGGTCGGCACCACTTGCACGCGCGGCACGAAATAGCAGCCGGCGTTGTTGATGGCGGGATCCTCCGGCGTCGCGTCGCCCCAGGCCGCGCCGGTCACGATGACGACGGCGTTGGCCAGGCCGCCCGAGCCGTCGACGACTACCGCGCGATCCTCCACCTCGTTACCGCAGACCGCTTGATCGGCGGTCACTTCCACCATTCGCGGCTCGACCGTCCCGTCGAGCGTGATGCGTCCGGCAATCGTGCCGCCTGACTGTTCGGCCCCGACCGACCCGGACAGCACGGCCGCCGCGGCTGCCAGCAGGCCTACCGCAATCCACGGCGTTCCGGCGTCCGCAGGTAGCTTCATCATCGTTGATCCTATACGGTCAGGCTGAGGGAGAAGAGAGCATGCGCACGATCTGGATGCTGCTGATCGGGCTCGCCGTCGGGGCCGCACCGGCGGCGGGACAGGGGCAGGGAGACGAGACGCTGGAGGTCTACGTCGTCGACGTCGAGGGGGGCGAGGCGACGCTCTTCGTCGCACCGTCCGGCCAGTCGCTGCTGGTCGATACGGGCTGGCCCGGCTTTGACGGGCGTGACGCCGACCGCATCGTAGCGGCCGCGCGCGACGCCGGCGTGACCGAGCTGGACTACGTCATCGTCACCCACTTCCACACCGACCACATGGGTGGCTCCAGCCAACTGGCCGAGCGGATCCCGGTCCGGACCTGGATTGACCACGACATGACGGTCGACGAAGGAGAGCGTCCGTTGGCCGCGTTCGGGGTCTATACCGACCTGCGTGGCACCGGAGAGCACCGGGTTGTCGCGCCGGGCGACACGTTGGCCATGGACGGACTCGATGTCACGATCATCGCCTCCGACGGAGAGGTGCTGGAGGCGCCGCTCCCGGGGGCCGGAACGCCCAATCCCCGCTGCGACGGTTTCACCTTCCAGGGTGAGGAGATCACCAGCCGGTACGGCGACGCGGAGGATCAGCGATCGGTCAGCGCGTTCGTCCGCTTCGGGGAGTTCAGCACGGTGATCATGGGGGACCTGACCTGGAACAAGGAGCATCCGCTCGTTTGTCCCGACAACAAGCTGGGGACGGTCGATCTCTACCTGGTGTCGCACCACGGCTCGGACACGTCAGGTGCGCCGGCATTCGTCCACGCCCTCGCCCCCCGCGTTGCCGCGATGAACAACGGGCCCCGAAAGGGGGGTGCGATGCGGACGTTCCAGATCCTCGAGGAGAGCGCGACTCTGGAGGACCTCTGGCAGAACCACTACTCGCTACCGGGCGGGGACCGCTACAACGCGCCCGGGCAGTACATCGCGAACGTCACCGAGGGGGCGCCGCTGCCGGACGGACGTACCGTCCATGTCGGCGAGGCGCACTGGATCCACGTCTCGGCGCACCGCGACGGGTCCTTCGAAGTGACGAACAGCCGGAACGGGTTCAGCCGCCGGTACGAACCGTAGCGGCGGCTGCGCGCCGGCCGCTACAGAGGCCAGTCCTCCAGAATCCTCTGCGTTTCCTCGACGTGGCTGCTCTCGGCTCGGATGAAGTCCTCGAGCTGTACGGCGAGTCCCTTGTCGCCGTAAGCCTCGGCGTCCTTGGCGCGCTGGACGTACGCCTCGGTGGCGCGTTGTTCGGCGGCGACGACTTCTTCCAGCATGGCGCGGTCGCCGTCGGGGAGCGGCACCGGCCGCGCCGTCGTCGTGGGCGTGCCGCCGAGCGCGGCGATCTTGTTCGCGAGGTACTGCGCGTGCCCCTGTTCGTCGACTACTTCAGCCAGGAAGAACTGCGACAACTGCGGGCGGTACGGACCGGTCGCTCGCGCCGCGTAAACGATGTATTGGATGATCGCGCCCAGCTCGTCCGCCAGGTCGCCGTTGAGTTTCTCGATCAGTTCTTCCTTGGTCACGGTATCAGTTCGTCTCCTTCGCAAACGGTGTCCGGTCGGGTTAATCGACGATCGCCTGGTAGATCAGCGTCCGGAACTTCTGCTGATCGTCCAGACCGATGGCAGGGATGATCTGCGTCAGGTAGACCACCACCATCTCTTCCTTCGGGTCGGCCCAGTATGTCGAGTGGTAGGCGCCGCCCCAGCCGAACTCGCCCGCCGAGCCGGGGAGGCCGCTTGCCGCGGGGTCATGCATGACCGAGAAGCCGAGGCCGAAGCCCTGGCCGGGCCGGAAGGCGATGTCGCCCAGGTGATCGCTGATCATCGACTCGACCGTTTTCCGCGAGAGGATCCGGGTGCCGTTGAACTCGCCGCCGTTCAGCATCATCTGCAGGAACGTGGCGTAGTCCATCGCGGTGGAGAGTGATCCGGCGCCCGCGGAGTAGGCCTTGCGGGGACCGTTCACGTAATGTCCCTGACTCTGCATGGTGCCCGAGTCCGGCGCGCGCTCGAACCTGCTGCCTCCGTCGACGGACGAGTAGACCGTCGCCAGGCGCCCCACCTTGTTCTCCGGCAGGAAGAAGTGGGTATCGTTCATGCCGAGCGGATCGAACAGCCGTTCCTTCAGGAACGCGCCGAGGGTCTGGCCGGTGATCTTCTCGATCATCGCGCCCAGGATGTCGGTGTTGTAGCCGTAGATCCAACGCTCGCCCGGGTGCGCGTCCATCGGCAGGTCGGCGAGCCGCGCCATCGTCTCGCCCACCGGCTCGTCGCGGTCGGCGAAGTACCAGCCCGTGATCCCCGCTTCTTCCCACGCGTCGGCGGCCGGGCCGCGGTTGCCGATCAGCCCCATGCCGTAGCTGATGCCGGCGGTGTGCGTCAGAAGGTCGCGGATGGTGATCGGCCGGCGCGCCGGCACGATGTCGTGGCCGCCACTGTCGTTCGCCTGCAGCACCTTGGTGTCGGCGAACGCCGGAAGGTACTTGCCGATCGGGTCGGTGACCAACAGCTTGCCCTCTTCCTGCAGCATCATCACGCCGACGCTGGCCAGCGCCTTCGTTTGCGACGCGATGCGGAAGATGCCGTCGGCCGGCATCGGCGCCTGCGTCTCGACGTCGCGGTGGCCAATCGCCTCGAGGTAGGCGATCTTGCCGCGTCGCACGACGATGGCGACCGCGCCGGCGAGACGGCCCTCGTCGACATATTGTTCGAGCGCCAGGCTGAGGCGGTCGAGCCGCTCGGACGACATCCCGACCTCTTCCGGCGCGACGCGAACCAGTCCCTGCGCGACGAGCGCCTGCGGGACGAGCAGCAGCGCGAACAGGGCAACGAACGCCGTCAAGCGCATGCGTGTTCTCATGAAGTCACCTCAAATACATCCCTGCATCTACCGGTTAGCGGGTCCTGACAAGGTGCAACCCGATGGCTCCGGCGAAGAGCATCAATCCCATGATATCTGTCACGGTGGTTGCGTAAAAGAGCAGTAGTCCGCCAGCGACGGCGAGCGCACGCTCCGGCATCGTCGCGGCGCGGCGGAGCCAGCCGCCCAGGCCCATCGCGAGGGCGCTGACGCCGATGGCGGCCGTTCCGACGGTCCGGACGATGTCGGCCGCCGGCCCCTGCAGCAGGACTCCCGCTCCCTCCGGGCTCAGCGTGAAGGCGAACGGGACCAGGAATGCCGGCAGTGTGTACTTCCACGTAAGCATCATCGTCTGGAACGGGTTGCCGCCGGTAATTGCGGCTGCCGCGAAGGGGGACAGCGCGGTTGGAGGCGACACTTCCGACAGCACCGCGTAATAGAAGATGAACATGTGCGCCGCGAAGTCGGGCACCCCCACCAGCGTCAGCGCCGGGGCGATCATCACGGCCGCGATGATGTAGGAAGCGGTGACGGGAACCGCGAGCCCGAGCATCCAGACGGCGACCGCAGCGTAGACGACGGTCAGGAAGATGTTGCCCCCCGCCAGGTCGACGATGATGCCGGAGATCTTCAGGCCAAGTCCGGTCAGCGTCACGACGCCGACGATGACGCCGGCCGTCGCTGTCGTCGCCGCAACCGGCAACACGCCCCGCCCCCCTGCTTCGAGCGCGGCTACCAGTCGGCGGGGGACGAGCGCATGCTCGCGCCGGATGAAGCTCAGGCCGATCGCGAGGAGCGTCGACAGGAAGACCGCCCGGAACGGTGTCATGCCGCTCACCAGCAGTGCCACGATCGCGAGGAGCGGCAGGAAGTGGTAACCGTAGCGGCGCGTCAGTTCGCCGACCGATGGCAGGTTGATATCGACCGCGTGCGTCCCGAGTCGGCGCGCGTCGGCTTCGATCATCAGCACGATCGAGAGGTAGTAGAGGACCGCCGGGACGATCGCCATCACAATCACCTGCAGGTAGGTGATCTGCAGGAACTCGGCGATCAGGAACGCCGCCGCGCCCATCGTCGGCGGCGCCATGATCGCGCCGATGCCGCTCGCCGACAGGATCCCGCCGCCGACCTCGGCCGAAAAGCCGGCGCGCCGCAGGAGCGGCCAGGCGACGGCGCCGAGCGTGACGGTGGTGGCCACGCCGCTTCCGGAGACGGTTCCCAACAGGAAGCCGGAAAGCGTGACGGTTCGTCCGGGCCCGGCGCCGCTGTGCGACCGGCCAAACGCCGACATCGTCCACTGAATGAAGAACTGTCCAGCGCCCGAGTGGGTGAGGATTGCCCCGAAGATGGTGAAGAGGATGATGAAGGTCGACGTGACGTGCAGGGGGACGCCGAAGATCCCCTCGAGGGTCATGTAAAGCGTGCCGACAAGGCGCGCGACGTCGTAGCCCCGGTGTGCGAAGAGATCGAGCCCAATCAGTTCGAAGTACGGTCCGTAGTAGCCGTACAGCAGGAACGCGGCCGCCGTGACCGGCAGGATCGGACCGACGGTTCGGCGCGTCGCCTCCAGCACCACCAGCGTCGTCACCGTGCCCAGCAGCAGGTCGACGGTCGACGGTGTCGCCGCGCGGTAGACGAACTGATCGAAGTCGATGATCGGCCAGGCGAGTGCGATCAGTGAGACCCCGCCGAGCACCCAGTCGAGCGCGGTCACCCGCGCGCGCCACCGGGGGTGCATCGGAAAGACAAGGAAGGTCAGGATGAGGGTGATCAGCAGGAAGCTGACGCGGTAGATCTGCGGCTGGACGATGCCGACCACCCAGTAGAGGGCGTAGAGCGAGAGTCCCGCCGCAAGCGCGGTAGCGATCCAGCCGGTTGTCCCGGTGAGCGTGCGGGTCGGAACGTCCGGCTCGGTGTCGTCGAACGGCGCGTCGACCGGCGTGATCGGATCTGTCGTCAGTTTGATCCCCCGTCCGTCCAGGCGCCTGCTTCGCGATAGTAGCGGATGGCGCCGTCATGGAACGGAATGGGGGAACCCACGGTGGCCGTGTCTATCGTCAGGATCTCCGCCATCGGATGAACCGCGGCCAGCTCGCGGTGGTATTCGAACAGCACGCGAGTCAGGTCGTAGGCGAGCTGCTCGTCCATGTCGGTGTGCACCACCAGCACATTCGAGACTGCCACGACCGTGACGGTACCCTCCATCCCGGGGTAGGTGGAGGGTGGGATCGGAGAGTTGTGGTACACGAGCGATCCGTACTCCGCCTGCAGCGTATCCAGCGTTTCGCCGTTCGGCACCACCTTGATCGTCCTGCCGGGCGTCGACGCGAGGTCGAGGATGGCGCCGGTCGGGATGCCGCCGCTGAAGAAGAAGGCGTCGATCTTGTCGTCCTTGATTGCATCCACCGAAGCCGCGGCGCTCAGGCTCTGCTTCCTGATGTCGTTTTCCGGGTTTACCCCGGAGGCTTCGAGAATCCGGAACGCGCTGATCTCCGTGCCGCTCCCGGGCGCACCGGTCGAGACCACGCGCCCTTTCAGATCGGCGACCGTCTCGATCCCGGAGCTCGTTACCGACACCAGGTGGTTGTAGTTGTCGTACAGCACCGCGAGCGCCCGCATCGGCACGGCGCCGAAGTCTGCGAAAGCACCACTTTGGTTCGCGGCGTCATCGAGCGAGTCGGCGAGCGCGAAAGCCACGTCGGCGGAACGACTCCCGATGAACTTCAGGTTGTCGACGGTTCCCGCCGTGACTTCGGCGGTTGCCTCGACGCCATCGACGTTATCGCTGATCACCTTCGCGAGACCGCCGCCGTACGGGTAGTAGACCCCTCCGGTTCCGCCCGTCGCGATAGAGATCCGCACGGTCAGTCCCGAGGTGCTGCCTCCGCCCGCACCCGGCCCGCCGCATGCCATCGATGCGGCAAGCGTAACCGCTGCCGCCATCGTCAGCGCCGACCATCGCCTGCGTCGATCAGGCCGTACCGAGTATCGTGACGTCATTCCGCTGCCCCCGTCGGATGCTTCCCGCCGTGCATTATGCCTTATCACGGGGACAGGGCGGAGCCTCTCCGGTATTCTGGATCGATGCTTTCCCGGTGGGGGCCTAATCGCGCACGGGCAATCGTGCGGGGCGCCGTCGCGGCGACGGTGATCGCGACCCTCGGCGTGACGGGCGTCGCAGGGCAGTCAGAGCCCGTCCGGAACCGGTCGGGGATGGTGGTCGCTTCCGACCGGATCGCAGCAGAGGTGGGCCGCGACATCCTGCGCGCCGGCGGATCGGCGGTGGATGCAGCGGTGGCGACCGCGTTCGCGCTGGCGGTGACCTATCCGGTCGCGGGCAACATCGGTGGCGGCGGGTTCCTGGTGTACCGGGCGGCGGACGGGGAAGCGGTGGCCTACGACTTCCGGGAGACCGCGCCGGCCGCGTCGTCTCCGGAGATGTTTCTCGCCGGTGGCGATTACGACGCGGCGCGCCACCACGACAGCCACGTAGCGGTCGGGGTCCCGGGGTCCGTAGCGGGGCTGCACCGGGCCTGGTCCGATCAGGGACGGCTGCCGTGGCGGCGCCTGGTCGAGCCGGCGGTCACGCTGGCGCGCGACGGGTTTGAACTGACCGTCGCGCGGGCCGCGTCCTTCGCGGCGGTGCTGCCGCGGATGGCGCGCTACCCGGCTTCGGTAGCTGTCTTCTCGAAAGACGGGATGCCGTACGCGGCGGGGGAGCGGTTTCGTCAACCGGATCTCGCAGAGACCCTGCAGCGGATAGCTGAAGACGGGCCAGACGGTTTCTATCGCGGCCGGATCGCCGAACTGATCGCGCAGGAGATGGCGGCAGGCGGCGGACTGATCACCGAAGCGGACCTGGCCGCATACGAACCGAAGGTGCGCCAGCCGATCCGCGGGACGTACCGTGGCCACGAAGTGATCTCGATGCCGCCCCCCAGCTCGGGCGGCGTGACGCTGGTGCAGATGCTGAACGTCCTCGAGGGGTACGACATCGCGGCGGCGGGGCACGGCTCCGCGCGGAACGTGCATCGGATCATCGAGGCGATGCGGCGCGGCTTCGCCGACCGGGCGCGACACCTGGGCGATCCGGACTTCAACCAGGCGATGCCGGTGACGGAACTCACGTCCAAGGAGTACGCGGGCCAGTTGCGCGCCACGATCGATTCAGCCCGCGCGTCGGCATCCGGGACGGAACGGTTCGAGTGGCCGCCGGTCGGGAACGAAACGACGCACATCTCGGTGGTCGACGCGGATCGTAACGCGGTGTCGCTTACGACGACGATCGAGCAGAGCTATGGCTCGAAGATCGTCGTGCCTGGCGCGGGCTTTCTGCTGAACAACGAAATGGGCGACTTCAACGCCGGCCCCGGACTGACGACGGCGCAAGGATTGATCGGTACCGCGCCGAACCTGGCGGCGCCAGGGAAGCGGATGCTGTCGAGCATGACGCCGGCGATCGTCACCCTTGACGGGAGGCTCGTCCTGGTGACGGGGAGTCCGGGGGGACGGACCATCATCAACACGGTGATGCACACGATCCTGAACGTGATCGACTTCGGCATGAACGCGCAGGAGGCGGTTGCCGCGCCGCGGTTTCATCATCAATGGCTGCCCGACGTGGTGCGGTACGAGCGGCGGGGGTTGTCGCCGGACACCGTCGCACTGCTGGAGTCGCGGGGGCATCGGCTGCAGGCGATCGGCGCACAGGGCGCAGCGCATGCGATCGCATTCGACGCGGCGGCGGATCTGCTGGCGGGCGCGCCGGATCCCAGACGCCCGGATGCGGCCGCGGCGGGGTACTAGTAACCAGAAGCCCGAGGGGGCAGCCGCGTTCCGCCGGCGGTTACCGGTCGCCGTAGATGCGCTGGTAGTTGGCGTAGTTGGCGACCACTTCCTTCACGAAGTTGCGTGTCTCCGTGTACGGAATGCTGTCGATGAAGAAGTCCTGGCGCAGTGCGCGGGCGGCATTCCACCAGTCACCGGCGTGGTCTTCGCCGGCGTTGTAGGAAGCGATTGCCGGTAACCGTTCGTCCTGGAACAGCGCCAGCAGGTCGGCGTTCAGCCGCATGGCGAGTGCGATATTGACGTTCGGGTCGGCCAGGGTCGCGTCATCCACGCCCGCCGCCGTGACGATCTCGCCAACCCCCGCCCGCTCCGCGAGCGCCTCGGCTGTGTACGGCATCAGTTGCAGCAGGCCGACGGCGCCAACCGCCGACCGGGCGTCCGGATCGAAGCGCGACTCGCGTCGCATCAGCGAGACCAGCAGCACCGGGTCGGCGTCGTGCGTGCGCGCGGCATCGACCACCGTCTCCCAGAACGGCCGCGGGTAGGCGAGGGTCCAGAAGTCGTCCGGCAGATCGGTCGCCGCTTGCTGGAAGAACGCGCCGAAGGCACTGAACATGACCCGCGCGGCACTGGCATCATCGCCGGCCGCGGAGGAGGCGCGCGCCGCGAGCAGCGCGAGGCCCCGGTCGCCGCGGTGGCGGCCAAGCAGGCGGCGGAGGTACCACGCCGCGTCATCTACCAGGCCCGCGCGGGCCAGCGTCATCGCGGCGCGGTATTCCGCGCGCGTGCGCGCGCCGCGTCCGATCGAGAGACGCGGGAACGCGATCCGCTCGAGCTGTGCGCCCAACTCCATGTCGGTGGCGGCATCCAGTTCCGCGAGGCGATCGCGTGCGGCCAGGCCGTAGTAGTGGTACGGGTAGCGGTTCGCGAGCAGCCGAAAGCGGCGCTCGGCGGCAGCCGTCTCGCCGTTCCGTTCGTGCGCGACGCCAAGCCAGTACTCCGCCGCCAGCGCCAGGTTGCCGTCGGGTCGCCGGTCGATCAGCGCCCGCAGGTTCGTGAATGCGCGATCGTAGTCGCCTGCCCGGACGGCGGCGACGCCGGCTCGCCAGAGCATCGCGCGTGCGTCGTCGGGGGTTGGCGCCGTCTGAAACAGCTCGGGGTAGAGGCCGAGGCCACCGGCGAGATCGCCCCGCGCGACAAGAACGGCGGCCAGCAGGATTGCCGCGTCGCGGCGGTGTTCCTCGTCCGCGCCGGCGATCTGGCCCTCCCAGAGGTCGGAGCCGAGACGCCGCGCGCGGTCCAGATCGCGCATCCGAATCGCGAGACGGAAATCGATCAGCCGGATGTCGGGCGTGCGTTGGCTCGACGGAAAGCGCTGGTAGAACGCTGCGCACGCCTCGACCGCGCGCTGGTTGTCCCGCTGGGCGTACAGCGTAGCGATCCGTTCGGCGGAGACCCGTTCCTGCGTCGCGGCGCCGGGGTACGCGATGGCCCAGGCTTCGAGTGCGGCGAGAGCGGGCGGAAAACGCGACGCGTTCCGGAGGCGCTGGACAATCTGCGCATATTCGCCTTCGGTGAACGGTCGCAACGCTTCGCCGCGTGCGCGGGCGAGGCGGGCTGACTCACGCACGGCGGTTTCGTAGGCGTCGGCCGTCCGAAAACGGAGTTGCGCGATGCGGAGCGTCGCATGCGCCGCCGCCGTGTCGCCGGAGGCTTCCTGCGCGGAGGCGAGACCGAGACGTGCGGTATCGGCGTCGGCGGTCCGGCCGCCGGCAGCCAGGACCCGCCGATACAGCGCCGCAGCCCGGTCGGGCGCGCTGGCCGCAAGATGCGCCTCGGCAACACGGAGCGCCAGGTCCCGGTGGCGGTCGGCGTCGCTGCCCAGCAGCTCTTCGAGGTAGGGCTCCGCTTCCTGCGTCGCGCCACGTGCGGCAAGACTCGTGACGATCGCGCGCCGCGCAAACGTGCGCAGGTAGACGGCGCGATCAATTGCCGATCCCCACTCCGCCTCCGCCTCGGCGTGGCGCCCCGCCCGGGTCAGGAGCGTGGCGCGCAGGACGGTTGCTTCGAGTGGCTTTTCCTCGTTCGTGATCGCGCGGTCTAGGGCTGCAAGCGCCCCGATCGGATCACCCGCGTGCATCTGCGCGACGGCGGCCGGCCAGGCGGCGACCGGCAACTGGATAGCGACGCTAGGCTCGGACTGCTGTCCGTTCAGGAGGGCCAGTCCGGGCGGGGCGAAGAGCAGCGAGAGGAAGGTGACGAGTACCCGCCCGGCTGGAAGATGGAATGGGCACGCAGTCATCGTCCAAGCGAAGAAAGCGTACACGATTGACGGGCGAAGGCGCGGCGCATCCGGCGCGGGGTTCGCGGGCACGGCTAGAATGCCGAGCCGTGGCGTACGACTACCGGCCGTCAGTGATGGAGGCGCTCGCAGGGCACGGGGTTCGGCCGACCCCGGAGACCCGCCCCGACCTGCTGCACGAGTTCGTGAGCGACCTGTACCGCTTCGAGCTCCGGCGCCTCCGCAAACGCCAGGTGCGGGGCGATATCCCGAAGGGCCAGTACGCACAACATGTCGTCGCGCTCCGGAAGCGCTACCTGCTGGTGTCGTTGCCACTACGGCACTGGACGACAGATATCCCGGCGGCGAGGTGAGGTGCCGAGCGTCGCTCGTGCCGAGGTCGCTCGTTCCGGGCGGGGCGCTATTGGGTGCGCCAGTTGCCCAGGAGGTTGCCGCTGCTGATCGCGCGAGGACGCCATTCCTTCGGCGTCATCACTTCCATCATCTCCGCGTGGCTCGGGCCGCCATACGCGGCGGGCGCGGTGTCGACCACGATGAAGTTCTGCAGAAACTCCATGGCTGGGGCGCGGCCGTAGACGTTCAAGCGGTACGTAAGGCGGAGCGGCATGTGTGTTTCGCCCCTCTCCGGCTGTGACGCGATCCGTTCCCGTATCCGGTTGATGGAAACCGGCAGATCCGGCACCTCGGTCAAGTTGGCGCCAAGAGCGGAATCCTGCGCCGAGGCGGTCCCCGGGACGCCTATCCCGAACACCAGCGCGACGATCGGAACCATCGAGCGGAGCAATCGCATGAGATTGTGGCCCGCGGGGGCACCCCTCACGCTACGCGGGGTGGCGCGGAAGTGTCAAGCTGGCGATGCCGGTAAGATGACGGCGTGATCCTGCAGAGCCTGCTGGGCGGCGTGATCGTCCTGCTCGCCGCACTTCTTGGCCTGTTCGCCCGCCGGTTGCATGGCGCGCGGACTGGCGAGGCGGTGGCGAGCGGGCGCATGGCGGCGCTCCTCGAGGACGACGCCGCTGGCCTCGCGGTGTGGGACGCGGACGGGCGCCTCGTTGCCTGCAACGACCGGTTCCGCGACTTCTACCCGTCGGTGACGCTGAAGCGGGGACTCGAATACGAGGACCTGATCCGCTACACCGCAACGCGCGCCGTCGTGTTGATCCCGGAACCGGAGATCGATGCCTGGATCGACGCGCACCTGGGGCATCTGGGCGAGAGGACGACCGAAACGCAGCGCACGCCGGATGCGCGCTGGGTCGAGATGCGGACGCGCCCGACCGATCAAGGGGAAACGCTTCTCGTCTATACCGACGTGACGGCGGCGCATGCGGCGACTGCGGCGGCAGAGCCTCCGAAAGAAGCAGGAGATCGGGTTACGTCTCAGGCGGCCGATCTGCGAATGCTGCAGGACGCCGTTGCGATCGGCCGCGACGCGGTATCGCTCCACGCCGCTGCGCGAGACCTGCTGCGCGTCGTTGCGGAATGGGGCGGCTGGAGCGCCGGCACCGTCTATCTTGCCGCCGCCGAGGGGGACGTGTCGCTGATTTCGACGGGCGTCTGGCATGTCGCGGACGAGCAGCCGGTCTCGGTCACTGCGCGCGGCGTGATCGACGATTGTTGCGGCGACGTCGACGATCATGTTCTGCACCGTGCCGCCACGTCCGCCGAACCGACGTGGGTCGCCGCCATTGCCGTCGACCCGCGCTTCTCGGACGCGCGCCGCATCGCATTGCGCGAGTTCCGCTCGCTCTACGCGACCCCGGTCAGCGCCGCCGGGCAGGTGGTCGCGGTTGTCGAGCTGTTCGCCCGCGACCCCGCGCCGCCCGATCCCGGGCGTCAGCGTCTACTGGCGGAGGCTTCCGATCAGTTGTCGCGTGTCTTCGAACGTGAACGCGCCGTGCTCACGGCCGGCGCGGACACGGGCATCTGATCGACTACCGTGGCGACGCCGACCGCGATGGTCGCCCCGCCGTCCACTGTCACGTTGGCGAACTGCGCGGTTGGCGCTACCCACTGCCGGTAGCCGGGCCAGACCGTCGCGCGCCACTGCTGGCGGACGGATTCCTCGTCGCGTCCCCGCTCGCGCGAATCGCGCGCGATGCGTCGGGCAAGCGCCGTCGCTTCATCTATGTGGATGAAGACGCGGGTATCGGCCAGTGCCCGGATCTCCGGCCAGTGGAGGGCAAGAAGGCCTTCGAGCAGGAGGAACGGCGCCGGTTGAACGGTGGCCGTCTCTGCCGCGCGCCGGTGGTGTGCGAAGTCGTAGACGGGCCGCTCGATCGGGCAACCGTCTCGCAGGCGATCGAGATGCTCGCGGAGGAGCGCGATATCGATCGCGTCCGGCGCATCGTAATTGGCCGCGGCGCGCTCGGCGATGTCGTGGCCGGGGCGATCCCGGTAGTAGGCATCGATCGGGATGAGGGCGTTCGGTCCGGCTCCAAGAGCATCGGCCAGACACCGCGCCAGCGTCGTTTTGCCGGCACAGGACGCGCCCGCGATCGCGATGAAGTGGGGCCGTGTCATCCGGGGCGTCAGTATAGGATCGTCGCGTGACTGACCACACGCAGGACGCAGGCGCCGCCACCGCCCACCGCCCGCCCGCCGCCGCGGGACGCCACGCGCCGCCCACCGCGGAGGGTCCGCCCGACCTGCGCGAGCATGGTGCGCCGGTGCGGGGCGCGCCGCAGACCTCAACGCGCCGGCTGTTCGTGCAACTGCAGGTGTTGACCGGCTGCCTGGATACCGCGCTGGTGGTCGACGCGGTGCGGGCGAGCGGTCTGGACGCCGTGGTTTATGCCGACGTGAACGATCCGCGCGGGGTCGGCGTGCTCCTGATGAGCGAGGATCCCGCCTGCTTCGCCAGTGCGGGGCGCGCGCTGCTGATCGGACATCCGTTTCGCGATCTCGTCCCACGCCCCGAGTTGACCATGATCGGCCGGACCTACTCGTCGGGTCGCGAGGCGGACCTCGAGGACTTCCTGCTGTGCAAGGTGCCGCGGAACGTGCTCGATCCGGCGAATCCCTGGGCGGTCTGGTACCCCCTCCGGCGGATCGGGGCGTTCAACCAGTTGCCGCGGGCCGAGCAGGGGAAGATCCTGATGGAACACGGAATCCTGGGCCGGCGGTACGGCGAGGCGGGCTACGCGGTCGACGTCCGTCTGGAGTGCCACGGGCTGGACCGGGACGACAACGAATTCGTCATCGGCCTGATCGGCCCGGAACTCTATCCTCTCTCGCGTCTGGTCAAGGACATGCGGTCGACACGGCAGACATCGGAGTTCATTCAGCAGATGGGTCCGTTCTTCGTTGGCCGGACCCTCCACCAGTCGGTACTGACTGCCACGGACTGACGCTCCCGGCGTCTGCTAGAATCGGCCCAATGTCGAGCGAACCGCCGCCGACGCCCGACAGATCCTCCTCGCGTCCGGACGATTCGCTCAATCATCTGCCGCTTCCCGACACCAACCTGCGCGGCCTGCTGCGCCACTTCGGGCCGGGACTGATCCTGATGATGACCGGCATCGGCACGTCGCACCTCGTGACGGCGCCGGCGGCCGGCGGACGCTTCGAGTACGCGCTGCTCTGGTGCATCCCGGTTGCCTACATCTTCAAGTACTACGGCTTCGAGATGGCGTTCCGGTTCACCAACGCCACGGGCCGGAGCATGCTCGACGCCTACACGACCGCACCGGGGAAGTGGCCGGTCTGGTACGTCCTGATCACGACGATCGTTCAGTGCGCGTTAGGCCAGGCGGGACGCCTCGCGGCTGCCGCGGCAGTCCTCTTCTACGTCTTCTCGGAGTACCTCGGACTCAGCCTCCCCAGTTGGGTGTACGGCCTGGGGCTCGGCGTGCTGTCGGTCGGGATCATCCTGTACGGGCGATACGCGGCGGTGGAGCTGTCCACGAAGGTGCTCGCCGGACTGCTTTTCGTTTCGACCATGGGCGTCTACTTCTTCGAACCGGCCCCGCTCAACGAGATGGGGCACTTCTTCGTGGTGGAGACACCAGCCGGATCCTGGCTGATCATCGCTGCGTTTCTCGGTCTGCTGCCGACCGGCATCGACGTGTCGCTGCAGGCGTCGGAGTGGGGGAAGGCGAAGCGGGTCGGCATGGGGCGGATCCGCGAAGAGCTCGAACGACGGGGCCTGGCGCGCCGCTTCGATCCATTCGCGTCGACGAAGGAGGACCTGGCGGTCGATGTCGCGCGACTGCCGGAGCACGCGCGGGAGTACTGCCGCCGCTGGTTCCGGATCGGGCTGTGGGACTTCACGCTGGGGCATATCGTCTCGTTTGTACTCGCCGTGATCTTCCTGCTGCTAGCCGCCGTCTGGCTCTATCCCAGCGAGGTGTCGGGGAATGGGGTGATTGGCGAGATCGCCCGGATCTTCACTGACAGCATCGGGCCCGGGATGATGATGATCTTCCTGCTGGGCGCGTTCGCCGCGACCTTCTCGACCGCGTTCAACTACTTCGACGGCTGGCCGCGTGTCGTCGCCGCCTGCTGCCGCAACCTGTTCCCGGCAACCGCCAAGCTCTCCGGCATCGCCGCCGATCAGCTGACGGACGACCACCGGCGGACGATGGTCTCCGAATACAACATCTACCGCCTGACGATGTTCTACTCGCTGATCGCCGCGGTGGTGATCATGGCCGGGCTGCCGCGGCCGGTCTTCCTGGTCCTGGTCTCCTCGGCGCTTGCCTTCTTCATTGCGCCGGTCGTCTTCTTCCTCAACGTCTACTACTGCGTCACGGTGATCCCGAAGCAGGACACCGCGTTCTACCCGTCGGCGCCGGTCCGGGCGTTTGCCTGGTTCAGCCTGTTCGTCTTCACCGCACTGACCGCGCTTGTCATCATGGCCCGCGTCTTCGGCATGACCCTCTTCGGGGGATAGCCATGATCAACGCCCGCTGCGCGGCGATTCTTGCTCTCCTTGCTCTTGTCGCCGCCCCGGCCGCCGCCCAGGAAGGGCCCGGCGGGTTGGTCCAGTCGATCTCCCATCGGGCGCGCGCCCTCCATCCCGGTGAGGTCGCGGTCCTGAACGTCCGAATCGACGGACCGACGGCGTCGCTGACCGCCTCGGCGTTCGGCAAGGAACTCCACTTCTTCCCGGCCGGGCCGACGAACCTCTCGTCCGCACTGATTGGTATCGACCTGACCGTGGATCCGGGCGCGCATCCTGTCACCATCCGCGCGGAGGGTGCGGACGGTACCGTTGATGAACGGACCTACGTGCTCGAGGTCGAACCGAAGGAATTTGCCACGCGCAACCTGACCGTCAATCCGAACTTCGTCGACCCGCCGGCGGAGGTGATTGAGCGGATTCAGCGCGAGGCGCGCCAACTGGCCGCCATCTTCCCGGTAGCGAGCGCCGCCCGGCTCTGGCGCGGCGGGTTCGTTCGCCCGGTACCGGGCGACGCGACCAGCGCGTTCGGACGCCGCAGCGTCTTCAACGGCCAGCCGCGCAGCCCCCACAGCGGCGCCGACTTCCGCGCGGCGGAAGGGACGCCGATCCGGGCGCCGAACGCGGGCCTCGTCGTGCTGGCGGCCGATCTCTACTTCTCCGGCAACGTCGTGATCATCGATCACGGTTGGGGGCTCTATTCCTATTTCGCCCACCTCTCCGCAATCGACGTGGCGGAAGGGGACCAGGTCCGTCAGGGTGACACCGTCGGGAAGGTGGGGGCGACGGGGCGCGTCACCGGAGCCCACCTGCACTGGACGGTCCGACTGAACGACGCCCGCGTCGACCCGGTCGCGTTGCTCGAGCTCTTCCCAGCCGACGGCGAGCGCTAGCGGACTGCTAGAAGCGCCAGCGCAACCCACCCCCGACGTTCAGTCCGCCCAGTGCGAACGGCACCGCGAGGGAGGGACGTACGTGTGACGTGATGCTTGCCCGCGCGTAGCGAACGGCGCCTCCCAGTCCGACTCGGTCAGTCAGGAACCAGGTAGAGTCGAAGCCGATGTTGTACCCCACCTTCGTAGCGATGGCGGACGCAGTGTCGTAATCCGTCAGGAAGACCTGATCGAAGTCGGTTTCCGTCTCCGCCGTGTAGATCCGGTTGATGACCTCCTGCCGCGCGATGAAGATGGTTGGGCCGGCAAAGCCCCGGAGGAGCAGCCGGCCGAAGAGCACGCGCCAGTACTGACCCTGGAGGTTCAGTCCGGTCTCGTTCCGCTTCAGATCTTTGACGACCGTGTACACCTCGCGCGGGAAAGAGAGGATGTACGGGTGCGGCACGCGCGCGTCGAGCGGGATCGCCATAGCCCGGTCGACATTCGACACGTTGAAGCCGAAACCGAGATGTCCGCCCAGACGCCGGCGACCGTGGCGCCACGAGACACCGCCGTTCCACGCGAGCGACTTGGCTGCCACGTACTGCGCGCGAAAGTCGCCCAGCTCGCCGTACTGCTCGAAGATGCTGATGGTCTCGAACTCGACGCCGAGCCAACGCCTGGTGACATCGAAGCTGATCAGCCGCGTTGCCTCCTCTGGCGCCTGCGCTGCGGCAGGTGCCGGGCGCACGAGAGTGGCGGCAATGAGCAGTCCAAGGACGGCAAGGCGTATGACGGACGATGGTGCGTTCATGGAGTGTGTCAGGGGCAATCTGGTCGGTGGGGTGGCTCTGTGGTGGTGGCTATTGCTGCAAGTACAATCCCGCCCCCGGGCCGACCGGCAGCCCGAGCAGCATCCAGACCACCAGCATTGCCGACCAGCACGCGAGGAAAACCACGGTGTAGGGAAGCATCGTCGCCACAACCGTCCCGATACCGGACGTCTTGTCGTAGCGTTCGAAGAAGGCGACGATCAGCGCGAAATACGACATCATCGGCGCGATCACGTTCGACGTGCTGTCACCGATCCGGTACGCGGTCTGCGTCAACTCGGGCGAATAACCGAGCAGCATGAACATCGGGACGAAGACGGGCGCCATTACCGCCCACTTTGCCGATGCGCTGCCCATCAGCAGGTTGAGCCCGGACGACAGCACCACGAAGGCGAGCATCAGCGGGATGCCGCCCAATCCGGAGGCGCGGAGCGTCTCGGCTCCCTTCACGGCCACGATCAGCCCGAGGTTCGTCCAGTTGAAGTAAGCGACGAACTGCGCGGCGAAGAAGACCAGGACGAGGTAGGTGCCTAGCGTGCCGATCGTCTTTCCCATGCCGTTCATCACGTCGCTGTCGCTGGTGAACTTGCGCGCGCCGACGCCATAGGCGATGCCGACCCAGGTGCCTCCGAGGAAGATGAACGCCACGATCCCGGAAAGGAACGGCGAGCGAAGCAGGCTGCCGGTCTCAGGATTGCGGAGGAATCCGTCCACCGGCACCGTGCCCCAGAGGAGCAACGCGCCGAACAGGGCCGTGGCCGCGGCAGCGAAACGGAGGCCACGCCGCTCGTCGGACGACAGCTGATCGATCGCGGTCGACTTCTCCGCGCCGGTATACGCCCCGAGGCGCGGGATGACGATCGCCTCGGTCACCCAGGTTCCGGCGGCCGAGATGACGAACGTCGAGATCACCATGAAGAAATAGTTCGCGGCGGGATTGACGGTATAGCCCGGTTGAACGATCTGCGCCGCCTCTTCGGAGAGGCCGGCGAGCAGTGGGTCGATGGTGCCGAGCAGGAGGTTGGCGCTGTAGCCGCCCGATACACCCGCGAACGCGGCGGCGAGTCCGGCGATCGGATGCCGGCCCGCGCCGAGGAAGATGATCCCGCCGAGTGGGACCAGCAGGACGTAGCCGATCTCGCTCGCCGTGTTCGACAGGACGCCCGAAAGGACGAGGACGAAGGTGAGGAGCCGTTTCGGTGCGGACAGCACGAGGAGGCGGAGCACCGCGGCGATGAGGCCGCTCGCCTCCATCACGCCGATACCGAGCATGGAGACCAGCACGGTGCCGAGCGGCGCGAAGCTCGTGAAGTTGGTCACCATCTCCACCAGGATCCGATGGAGGCCGGCCACGGTCAGCAGGCTGACCGGCGTGATCGTCTCGCCCGTCCCCGGATGGACCGCCTCAAGTCCGGTCCGCACCGCTACCGCCGACAACAGGATGACGAACCCGGCCAGGATCGCGAACAACGTCGCCGGGTGCGGTAGTGCGTTTCCGCCCCGTTCCACGGCGCTGAGGAACACCGATGTCCAGTTGTTCAGGAACGAGAAACGGGGGCGTCTGGCCATGCTGCTGGTGCCGATGTCGCGTGGTTCAAGCGGCCGGCTGTCGCGTGCTATCCTACGGCAATTGGAGCCCTTCCGCCCCACAGCGCCGGGGACGAACCCGTCCGCGGCCGAGAAGGACAGCCGCAAGAGTCAGCGCCGGGTTGCCGCCACGGTCGGTGTGGATGTTGCCCGCCGCCACATTTTCCTTTGTTGCGATCAGACGGTTCCCAAGTGTTGCGACAAGGCACGGGGACTCGCAGCCTGGGATTTCCTGAAGCGACGCCTGAAGGAGCTCGGCCTGTCCGAAGCGGGAGGCGTGCTGCGCACCAAGGCGAACTGCCTGCGTGTTTGCGAGGGTGGGCCGATTGCAGTCGTCTACCCGGAGGGCACCTGGTATCGCGGTTGCGATCCCGCGGTGCTGGACCGCATCATCCGCGAGCACGTGGTCGGCGGCCGGCCGGTGGGCGACCACGTCATCACCCAGAACGCTCTCGGTCGTTCGGGCTGAACGGGTCGCCGTCCCAGCGGATCTGACCGGGCTCCCAAACCCGCACCGGAAACGCTAGAATCCCCTTTTTGTAGTTGAAGCCGATGACCATACCAATCAACCGCTTGGCGTTCGTCCTGACGTTCGCGCTCGTGGCGGCGGGGCTGCCGTTCCACGCCGCCGCCCAGCAATCGTCCGGCGAGGGAGCTCCCGCCGCGGCAGAAGCACGTCAGCTGACTGCCGACGGCTTTCCGCTCGCTCACGCCCTGCAGGTCAGTGAACCCCCGGTCGTCGATGGCGACGTGCTCGGTGACGCGTCCTACGCCGATGCGCGTTTCGCGACCGGATTCATGCAGAGCCGGCCATTCGAAGGCGAACCGGCCTCCGAGCGGACCGAGGTGCGCATCGTCTACACCGATGACACGCTCTATTTCGGCATCGTCTGTTTCACGGACGATCCCGCGACGATCATCGCCGCCGACAGCCGCCGCGACTCGGACCTGACCGAGACGGATAGCTTCCGGATCATCCTCGACACCTACCACGACGGCCTGAACGGGTTCATCTTCGGGACGAATCCGGCCGGAGTCGAATACGACGGCCAGGTTACGAATGAGGGGCAGGGGAGTGGCCGGTTCGGTGGAGGCGGTTCCGGGCGTCCGAGCAACAGTCGGCAGCAGCGCGGATCCGGCGGCGGCTTCAACCTGAACTGGGACGGCGTCTGGCAGGTCGCGACGAGTGTGACCGACGTCGGCTGGACGGCGGAGATAGCGATTCCGTTCCGGACGCTGCGCTATCCCCCCGCGGAAGTCCAGACATGGGGGATGAACTTCCAGCGCAACATCCGCCGCCAGAACGAGCAGGCCTACTGGTCGCCGTTGCCACGCCAGTACACCCTCAACCGGCTGTCCCTGGCCGGCGAGCTCCAGGGGCTCAGTGTTCCGGCGCAGCGCAACTTGCAGATAACGCCTTACTTTCTGGGCGACGCGACCCGACGCATGGATACTGGTCGGACCGTCAGCACCGGCGCTTGGGGCGCCGACCTCAAGTACAGCTTGTCGCCGAGCCTGACGCTGGACGCGACCTACAACACCGACTTCGCCCAGGTCGAGGTGGACGACGAGCAGATCAACCTCGACCGGTTCACGCTGTTCTTCCCGGAGAAGCGTCCGTTCTTCCTGGAAAACGCTGGTCTCTTCTCCGTGGGACAGTCGGGCGCGGTAGATATCTTCTTCAGCCGGCGCATCGGTATCAGTGAGGACCGCGGGCTGGTTCCCATCATCGGCGGGGGACGTCTCTCGGGCAAGGTGGGGAACAACACCAATGTTGGTTTCCTCAACATGCAGACGGCGGAGACCCCGCATGCGGCGGACGAGTTGACCGGCACGCCGCAACAGAACTTCACCGTCGCCCGCGTCAGGCAGGACTTGGCCAACCGCTCCAATATCGGCGTGATGTTCGTCAACCGGCAGGCGAGCGGCAGGTTCGCGGGAGAAC
Organism: Vicinamibacterales bacterium; assembly: GCA_965246995.1. Taxonomy (GTDB): domain Bacteria; phylum Acidobacteriota; class Vicinamibacteria; order Vicinamibacterales; family UBA8438; genus VXRJ01. The sequence goes on along the minus strand of OZ252008.1, from coordinate 3,648,477 downwards.
GCGACTACAACCGGACTTCCGCTTTCGACGGGCGGTGGGGCATCGGCGAGGGAGGAACGGTCACCGGCTTCTTCGCCCAGACCGACACGCCGGGTGCGACACCCGACCAGCCGATCGGCAATACGCACGCGTACGGGGTCAGCGCCCAGCATCAGTCCGAGGTGGCTCGCCTCAGTCTCGGCTACACCGAGGTGGCGCCGAACTTCAATCCAGAGGTCGGGTTTCTGGCGCGCCGCAGCTATCGGCGGATGAACGGCAGCGTGTTCGCGACCCTGCGCCCCGATGATCTCTGGGGAATCCACGAGCTCCGGCCGCACGTGAACCACTACACGGTCTTCGACTTCCACACCGGCTTGCACGAGACCCAGTTCACTCACATCGACAACCACCTCGAGTGGCGCAACGGCTACGAGATCCACACCGGCGTGAACGTCACGCGGGAAGGCGTCTTTCAGCCGTTCGAGATCTTCGACGGTGTCTTCGTGCCGCCCGGAAGGTACGACCACAGTGAAATACAGCTCGCCGGTAATACGAACCTGGGTGCGCCGGTGAGCTTCAATATCAACACCATCGTCGGGGGACTGTTCGGTGGAGACCGGGTAACGGTGGCGCCTTCGATAGCGGCCCGCGCCGGCGAGACGTTCAACGCGCTCGTCGAGTGGAGCTACAACGACCTGAGGCTACCGGGCGGACACTTCACGACCAATCTCGCCCGCCTGCGGCTTTCCTATTCGTTCACCACACGGATGTTCTTCCAGGCCCTTGTCCAGTACAACGACCGGGAAGACATCTGGTCGTCCAATCTGCGCTTCGGCCTGCTGTCGGACGCGAACAGCGGGCTCTTCATCGTCTACAACGACATCCAGTGGCTTGGAAGCGATTTTGACCGGTTCCGCTACGATGAGCCGCCACTCGGCATCGGTCGTACGCTGACCGTCAAGTACAGCCACCTGTTCAACGTCTTGCGCTGACCGGCATGAACATCAACGGCGTACTCCCGCCCATTCCGACCCCGTTCGACCGCGACGGGCGCGTCGATGCGGCGGCGATGGCCGCGAACGTGACGCGCTGGATGGCGACGCGCATCCGCGGGGTCGTCGTGCTCGGTTCGAACGGCGAGGCGCCGCTCCTCGACGAGGCCGAGTCGGACGCCGCCGTCGCGGCAGCGCGCGAGCGGGTGCCCTCCGACCGGCTGTGCATTGCCGGGACCGGGCGCGAATCGACCGTGGCGGCAGTCAGCGCGGCGAAACGGGCGGCGGACCTGGGTGCCGATGCGGTGCTCGTCCGGACACCGTCGTACTTCAAGCCATTGCTCACGCCGGACGCGTTCACCGCGCACTACACCGCGGTGGCGGACGCGTCACCGGTGCCGGTCGTGCTCTACAACTTCACCGCGCTGACCGGCGTCACCCTCGGCGTCGACGTGGTTGCGCGCCTGGCGGAGCATCCGAACATCGTCGGCATGAAGGAATCGGGCAGCGACCTGACCTACGTCTCGGCACTGATTGACGCGACGCCGGACGACTTCGCGGTCATGGCGGGGTCGGCTCCGGTTTTCTGTCCCGCACTGGTGATGGGGGCAGCCGGCGGCGTGTTGGCGGTGGCATCGGTGGTGCCCGATCTCTGTACCGATCTGTACGACGCAGTCCGCGCCGGCCGGCTCGACGAAGCGCGCGCGCTGCAGCGCCAGCTGACACCGATCGCCCGGCTAGTGACCTCCGCCCATGGCGTACCAGGACTGAAGGCGGCGGTGACACTGCTCGGCTTCGCCGCAGGCGACCCGCGCCCACCCCTTCGTCCCGCCAGCCCCCCCGCCATCGCACAAATCCGCCTCGCCCTCGAGACGCTGCAAGCGCCGGTCGCTTAGCAGCCCGCGCGGACCGGCGTGTGTGCTACGTTGGTGAGAACGACCATGGGATCACGATTGCGCGTTGGGCGGCACTCCGTCTGGATGCTCTTGCTTGCCGCCCTGGTGATGCCGGCGTGCGCGACGAATCCGGTCAGCGGCAACCGCGAACTGGTCTTCATGAGCGAACGGCAGGAGATCGAGGCGGGAAGGGAAGCCGACACCGTTATCCGGAACGAGATGGGCGCGTACGACAATCAGGCTCTGCAGTCGTACGTCGAGGAGGTGGCCTACCCGCTCGCTGGCGTCTCGCACCGGCCGGAACTTCCCTGGACGTTCACGGTGGTCGACTCCCCCGTCGTCAATGCGTTCGCCTTGCCGGGCGGCTTCATTTATCTGACGCGGGGGTTGATGGCGTACCTGAACGACGAGGCGGAACTGGCCGGTGTGATCGGTCACGAAATTGGCCACGTGACGGCTCGCCACTCCGTGCAGGCCTACAGCCGCGCCGCGGGAGCGCAAGTGGGCCTGATTCTGGGACAGATCTTCGTTCCCGCGATGCGCCCCCGCTATGGACAGCCCGACATGGCCGGCGCGGCGTCCCAGGGCCTGGGCGTGTTGTTCCTCAAGTTCGGCCGGGACGACGAGCGGCAGGCGGACCGGCTTGGCGCCGAGTATGCCGCGGCCTCCGGCTGGCATCCTCGCGGGGTCGCCGGCATGCTGACGACGCTCGGACGAATTGCCGACACGACCGACCGGCGCGGCACGCCGAACTGGCTCGCGACGCACCCGGAACCGGCGGACCGCGTGAGCGGCGTGGCCGGCACGGTCGACAGCCTGCTTGCGGACACGCCGGATCCGGGCACGCTGCGCGTCGCGCGGAATGACTATCTCCGGCAGATCGACGGACTCCTCTTCGGCGACAATCCCGATCAGGGGATCGTCCGGGGCCGTGAATTCCTGCACCCCGAGATGCGTTTCGCACTTGCCTTCCCGGCCGGCTGGGAAGTGCAGAACAGCCCGGAAATGGTGGTTGCCCGCGAGCCCGGTCAGGAACGCTACATGCTGTTGCAACTCGCGGAGGATACGGGCCGCGGCCTGCCGGAGATCGCTGACTCGGAGATGACGGCAGCCGGGTTTCGCCCGGTGCAGGGAGGGCCGACCGAGATCAACGGGCTCGACGCGTACCTGGGTACGTGGGCGCAGGACCTTCGGGACATGGGCCCAAGCGTCGCGCGGGTCGCCTATATCCGTTCCGGCAGATTGATTTACACGGTCGGTGCATTTGTGCGCGTGAATGATTTCGAACGGGTCGAGCGGGAGATTCACGCGAGCCTCCGGTCGTTTCGGGAACTGACGGTGGCCGAGGCGGACGCGATCCGGCCGAACCGGATCGCCATTCACACCGTGCGCGAGGGGGAGACCTGGCAGAGCATCGCCCAAGGCGTGGGCGAGGAGATCGTGACAGCCCGCACGCTGGCCATCATGAATGGATTTCCGGCGAACGAGCAGCCACTGGACGGGGACGTAATCAAGGTGGTGGTGCCCGGCTAGCGGAGCCCGTGGTGAAACCCCGCGTAGCACTGAGAGCGGTGAGGCGCCCGGCTGACAAGGCGCGACGAGGGAGCATATTGGCCATATGGCGACCGCGGACTGACGCAGTCCGCGGACTGCCACAGTCCGAGGAGCAACGCCGTTCTGGCGGGATGCATCGCCGCTCGAATGTAGCGGGGGTTTCACCACGGGCTCCTCGTGTGCGGGCGGCGTGGATCGGATCAGCTGGTGGGGACGTAGCGGCGGACGCCGAGGAAGCGTCGGCGCCAGTAGCGGGCATCCAGAGCGTCGATTCGGACGGAACTTCGCCGGTTCGGCGCGTGGACGAACTGTCCGTCACCGATCGCCACACCGACGTGCGACGGTCCCGGGCCGGATGTCGCGAAGAAGACGAGATCTCCCGGCTGCAGTTCATCGGGATCGACCGAATGCCCTTCGCGGTACTGATCCGCGGAGGTTCGTGGCAACTGGACGCCGTGCTGGGCGAAGACGTAGCGGGTGAACCCGCTGCAGTCGAAGCCGCTCGGAGCCGCACCTCCCGCAGTGTACGGTGACCCGCGCAGGGAGAGCGCCGTGTTGATAATCGGGCTGGCGCTGCCCGGAGCTTTCGGGATCGCCGGGCGGGATGGGGACCAGTCAACCGGGTTCCCCGGCCGCGGGAAGGGCGCCGGTACGTGGCCCCCGCGCGAGGCGCACGCGGCCGTCCCCAGCAGAATCAGGCAAGCAATAGCCGCACGAATGCATCTCTGCACGGCACGACTATCGGCCCGAGCCGCCACGGACTACAGTCCGGGCTCCATTTGGAGAGCTAACTTACATGCGTGCAATGCGTTACACAGCCGACAGGTTGACACCGTAGCGCTACGTCGTTCAGAATCGGAGGTTAAATACCTGCCTATCCGGCCAAAGCTGCAGGTGCACCATCGGGCGAGGCGGACCGTGGAACAGACGCTGCTGTTGAACGCGACTTACGAACCGCTGAAGGTGGTCGACTGGCGGAAGGCCATCACCATGCTCTGTCAGGGCAAGGTGGAGGTGGTTTCCGAGTACGACCGGGAGATCCACTCGGTCTCGATCACGTTCAGGCTCCCGTCCGTGATCCGCTTGCTTCGCTACATCACCATGAAGCGTCGACTGGACGAGGTGCCGTTTTCGCGGGCAAATATCTACGCGCGCGACGAACACAGCTGCCAGTATTGCGGCAGGGAATTCCCGGTGGGTGACCTGACCTTCGACCATGTGGTGCCGGTCTCCCAGGGAGGCCGGAAAAACTGGGAGAACATCGTCACCTCCTGCATCAAGTGCAACCGTAAGAAGGGTGGGCGTACTCCAGCCCAGGCGGGGTTGCGCTTGATCCGCCCCCCGAAGCGCCCGACCCGTTCGCCCACGGTACGGCTGACCTTCGGCCTGCGCGACGCACCAGATAGCTGGCGCGACTACCTCTACTGGAACGTCGAGCTCGACACCGAGGCGTAGCGGCCAGACCGGATGCCCGCGCCACGCATCACTTCGCTCAATCCCCCCCGTGCGATCGCGGGTGGGCGTCTCGTACTAGCGGGTGAGAACCTGCTGGGTGACGGGTTGGACGGCGGTTTGCCCGACATCCGCATAGGCAACCAGCCGGCGCGTGTCCTCCAGCTCTCAAGCGGTTCCGCAACGGTGCTCGTACCGCCCGATCTGGATGGGGGACTATCGCCGGTCTGTTTCGGCGGGGACGGGACGACCGCCACTGCGGGGGTCGACGTCGGCCGCGTGGCGGCGACTGGCCTGCATCAGGTGGACAGCCCCGCCGTCGCTGCCGACGGCACCTTGTATGCCACGTTCAGCGGCACGCGCGGGGAGCGTACGCCGGTTTCGGTCTACCGAATCCGGGGCGACGGTTTTCGCGAGCCCTTTGTCAAGGGGCTCACCAACGCAACGTCGCTTGCGATCGCACCGGACGGGCGACTGTATGTATCGAGCCGCTACGACGGCGCTGTGTACCGCGTGGGTGACGACGGGGCGTTCGATCTGTTCGTAGGTGAACTGGGTGTCGCCTGCGGCCTCGCGTTCAGCCAGGACGGGACGCTTTATGTCGGCGATCGGTCCGGTACCGTTTTCCGGATCGGCAGTTCCGGCCGACCGACGCCGTTCGCCACGCTGCCGGCGAGCGTCGCAGCGTTCCACCTTGCCTGGGGACCGGATGATGGGCTGTACGTCACGGGGCCCACGCTCGCGACGCGGGACAGCGTCTACCGAATCGATCGGACCGGCACCGTCGACCGTGTGGCGACCGGCTTCGGCCGGCCTCAGGGACTTGCGTTCGACGCCGACGGGGTGCTGCACGTCGCCGAGGCGCTGGCCGGCGCGAGCGGCATCTACCGCATGGCGGACGACGGGACGCGTGCGCTGGTCCTCGCGGGACCGGACCTGGTGGGCTTGGCGTTCCAACGCAGCGGTGCGATGGTCGCTGCTTCCGGGGAGACGCTGTACGCGTGGTAGCATGGACCGTTTGGGTATTCGCCGATGGGGGCTGACCGTGTTACCTCGCGGGAGCCGCACGACTGGATCAACGTCCGCGGTGCGCGCGTCCACAACCTGAAGAACGTCGACGTACGGCTTCCGCGGGATCAGCTCGTCGTCGTGACTGGACTCTCCGGGTCCGGCAAATCCTCGCTGGCGTTCGACACGATCTACGCCGAGGGACAGCGGCGCTACGTCGAGTCCCTATCCGCCTACGCCCGTCAGTTTCTCGAGCAGGTGGAGAAGCCGGACGTCGATCAGATCGACGGGCTCTCGCCCGCCATTTCCATCGAACAGCGAACCACCGGGTCCAATCCCCGCTCGACGGTCGGCACCGTCACCGAGATATACGACTTCCTCCGTTTGCTGTTCGCCAACATCGGCGTACCCCACTGTCCGTCGTGCGACCGGGCGATCGCGTCGCAGTCGGTGGAACGGATGGTGGAGACGATCCTGTCCGAACCGCCCGAGGAACGGGTGAACGTGCTGGCGCCGATCGTGCGGGGACGCAAGGGAGCGTTCCGTAAGGAACTCGACGCGTTGCGCGCGCGGGGCTTGACGCGTGTCCGGGTCGATGGCGCGATCCGCCCGCTGGAGCACGAGTTCTCGCTGGACCGGCGCCGGAACCACTCGATCGAGGTCGTGGTCGATCGCCTGGTGATCCGGGAAGGGGCGAAACGGCGGCTGACCGAGGCCATCGAGTTCTCGCTCACGCTGGCGGATGAAGTCGTCATCATCAACACGCTTGGCGGTGGCGACCGGCTCTTCTCGCGCCGTCTCGCCTGTCCCGCATGCGGCATCAACATGCCGGAAATGACGCCGCGCGCCTTCTCCTTCAACTCGCCGCACGGCGCGTGCCGCGCGTGTCAGGGACTCGGCGCCATCGAAGATTTCGACCCCGATCGGATCGTCCCCGATCCATCGGTCTCGCTCGACGCCGGCGCCATTCAGCCCTGGGTGGGGGGCGACCAGGAGTCGATTCGCCGGGCGTTGTCACGCCTTTCCCAGTATTACGGCATCGACCTCGACCGGTCGTTCGGCAAGCTCCCGCGTCGGCAGCGCGAGCTGTTGCTGTTCGGTCAGAACGGCGAGAGCAGTGAAGGGCAGCCCCCGGGCGGTGCACGGCGGGGGAAGGTTGGACGCGGAATCCGGCCCGACCCGTTCGGCCGTGACTTCGAAGGGATCATCCCGAACCTCCGCCGCCGCTACGCCGCGGCTGCCCGTGCCCAACAGGAGGCGCTGCAGGCGTACCGCGCGCGCCGGCCGTGCGGCAACTGCGCGGGCGAGCGCCTGCGGCCGGAGAGTCGGGCGGTCAAGGTCAAGGGTCGGACCATGGCCGACTGTGTCAACCTCTCCCTCACCAGCGCGCTCGACCTCTTCGACGCGCTTGAGCTGACGGAGCGGGAAGCGCTCGTCGCCGACCGGGTGCTGCGCGAGATCCGGGACCGGATGCGTTTCCTGTGCGATGTCGGCGTCGGCTACCTGACGCTGGCCCGCGGCGCCGCGACGCTGTCCGGAGGCGAGGCGCAACGGATCCGCCTGGCGACGCAGATCGGCGCCAGTCTGACCGGCGTCCTCTACGTGCTCGACGAGCCGTCGATCGGTTTGCACCAGCATGACAACAAGCGCTTGCTCGCCACGCTCGGCCGGTTGCGGGATCTGGGCAACACGGTCGTGGTGGTGGAGCATGACGAGGAGACGATTCGTTCAGCCGACTACGTGGTGGATCTAGGTATCGGTGCTGGAGAACATGGTGGTGAGGTCATATTCCAGGGACCGCCCGCTATGCTTGAGGCGAACGGCAACGAGTCGCTCACCGGGATGTACCTGCGGGGTGCGCGCTCCATCGAGGTGCCACAGGAGCGGCGGGCGGCGCGCCACGGCACGATCACGATCCGCGGCGCGCGGGCAAACAACCTGAAGGACATCGATGTCGAGTTGCCGCTCGGCGTCTTGACGGCGGTGACCGGCGTCAGCGGATCCGGGAAATCGACTCTGGTGAACGACATCCTTTACCGCGCCCTCGCACGGACGCTCTACCGGGCGGCGGCCGACCCCGGTGCGCATACCGCGATCGAGGGGATCGACCGGATCGACAAGGTGATTCAGATCGATCAGTCGCCGATCGGGCGAACTCCGCGATCAAATCCGGCCACCTATACAGGTCTGTTCACTTTCATCCGAGACATATATGCGATGCTGCCGGAAGCCCGCGCTCGTGGATACCGGCCGGGCCGGTTCTCCTTCAACGTGAAGGGGGGACGGTGCGAAGCTTGCCAGGGCGATGGCGTGATCGCCATCGAGATGCATTTTCTGCCCGACGTCTACGTCATGTGCGAGCAGTGCCGCGGCCGGCGCTACAACCGCGAGACGCTGGAGATCACCTACCGAGGCGCCTCCATCGCCGAGATGCTGGCGATGACCGTCGATCAGGCGGCGGAGCTCCTCGAGAACGTGCCGTCTATCGCGGCGAAGCTGCGCACGTTGCAGGACGTCGGCCTCGGCTACGTCACGCTCGGCCAGTCAGCGACGACACTGAGTGGCGGAGAGGCGCAGCGGGTAAAACTGGCCAAGGAACTCTCGCGCCGGAGCACCGGGCAGACGCTCTACATTCTGGACGAACCGACCACCGGGCTGCACCTCGAGGATACGAAGCGTCTGCTCGATGTGCTGAACCTGCTGGTGGATCAGGGCAACACGGTGGTGGTGATCGAGCACCACCTCGACGTGATCAAGGTGGCGGACCACATCGTCGACCTCGGGCCGGGAGGCGGCTCCGACGGCGGCAAAGTAGTGGTGGCAGGGACACCAGAGGCGGTGGCTGCGGAGGCGGGATCGCTCACGGGCGCCTGTCTCCGGCCCGCACTGGTGCACTGATCAAGGGCCGGCGCAGGCAGTTCCGGCCCGAATGGGGAAGGGTCATGGCACATCGACAAAAAACCGCTCATCGTGGTGGCTGCGAGAAGCCGGAGTATGGTATAAATACATCGCAGCTGGGGAGGAACGGCAGTGGCAGAGTCGCCGCAGCCCGCTTGGCTCAAGTCATCAGTAGGAGCAGCAACGCTTGCCAGACCGCTTGGGTACGCGGTGGGAAACGGCCGGCAGGAATGACGCCCCAGCGAACACTTAGCCGGTCGGTTTCGTGCTCCGGAATCGGGTTGCACTCGGGGCGGAAGGTAACGCTCCGAATCAAACCTGCTCCCGCTGATCACGGCATTCGCTTCCGGCGACTCGATCTCAACGGCCTTGAGGTGCCTGCCGAGGCGGACCGGATTTCCGGCCTGTCCTACGCAACGGCGCTCGCGCAGGATGCGGCGTCGGTCGGCACCGTCGAGCACCTGCTTGCCGCCTTCGTCGGTCTCGGAATCGACAACGCGACGGTCGAGTTGAACGCCGCCGAGGTGCCGATCATGGACGGCAGCGCAGCGTCGTTCGTCTACCTCGTCCACGAGGCGGGCATCAAGACGTTGAGTGAGGCGCGCCGGTTCCTGAAGGTCGCGCGGCCGATTGTGCTCTCGAAGGGGGACAAGCGGATCGCCGTCTATCCGTCCGACCACTTCAGGGTGACCTACAGCATCAGCTTCGACCATCCGCTGTTGCGGCATCAGTCGCGGACGCAGCAGATCACCGAGGAGTCGTTCGCCGAGGAGATCGCGCCGGCTCGCACGTTCGGCTTCCTGAAGGAGGTCGAACAGATGCGCCAGAAAGGCCTGGCGCTCGGTGGTTCGCTCGACAACGCGATCGTCCTCGGTGAGACCGGCGTGCTGAACAACACGCTCCGGTTCGAGGATGAGTTCGTTCGCCACAAGATCCTCGATGTCATCGGGGACCTGGCGCTGGTCGGCCACCCGATCATCGGCCATGTCGTGGCACACCGTGCCGGCCACGCACTGCACGCCGGCTTCGCGCAGAAGATCCTGCAGGAGTCGGACGCTTGGCACCTCGTCGACGCGCCGCTCGCGCCGGCGCCGGAAGAGGCGACGGTTGCCGATACGGTGACCGGCACGCAGCCAGCCAAGACCTGACGCGGTTTCGTCCGCGCCCACGGAAGTCATCCGGGTTTCCCCGGTTCCGCCCGGCGTCTATTCAGCGGGGAGCTTGCGCATGTAGGCGCCCAGTTTCTCGTTCTCGTACGTTACCGAGTTGAGAAACAGGCTTTCGAGCAGGTACTTCCGCTGCTCGTTCGCACTCAACTGATCGATCAGCTGGTTGATCTCACGCATCACGTCTTCGAAGCTGTAGTCAAGGCCGCGGCGGGTGTGCATCTCGCGGTAGAGCACTTCAAGTACCGCCAACAGGTCGCCGTCCAGTGCAATCTCGTGTCCGGAACTGGTCGTGATGGTCCGCATGATCATTCCCCAAAGCTGTCGATGGCGCTCGACTCGTCCGGATGTAGCTCGATGAACCGGTGCGTGCCGGTCATCGTGAGCATCGTCTCGACACGGTGGCGCACGCCGGCCAGCTTGATCGCGCTCCCCAGCTTGTCGGCCTGCCGGTAGAAATCCATCAGGCAGCCGATCGTCGCGCTGTCGACATAGAGCACCCGCGAGAGATCGATGACCAGGCGCTTCTCGCCCTTGTCGAGCAGGGAGGCGACCGTGTCGGCGAACCCGCTCAGCACCTGGTAGGTCATCTTCGATTCGCCGACGCGTACTACCACAGCCGAACCGACTCGATCCGTTGTGAGGTTCATGATCCTCCTCCCTGCGGGGAAGCGGTTTCGGCGTGGCCCGCGGGCGCGTTGACCACCCTGCCCCGCCCGCGTTCCAGCCGGACCACTTGCCGTGCGAGTTCACGGCGTCCCCGGTTGATGCGTGATTTGACCGTCCCGTCCGGCAACTGCAGCCGGGCAGCGATCTCCTGGTACGACAGTTCCTGGATATCCCGTAACGTTACCGCGGTCCGAAGCGTTTCCGGCAGGGCGTTGAGTGCTTCGCGCAGGAGTGTCCGCCGGTCGAACCGCTCGAGTTGGCCGTGGGGGTCGAGGCCGGTCGCGGCAGGCGTGAGTTCGCTCGCATCCACCCGGTGGTCTACTGTCTCGCGCTCGCGACGGACGCGCCGGTAGTGGTCGATGCAGAGGTTGCGGCTGACGCTGACGACCCAGGTGTTGAAGTTGGCGCGTCGGTCGAATGACTTGAGCGCCTTGAACACCTTCAGGAAGATCTCCTGCGTCAGATCCTCGGCCTCCTCGTGGCGCCCGACGAACTGGTAGGCGACGTTGAAAACCCGCCGGCGGTGGCGCTGCACAATCACTTCCCAGGCCTGCTGATCGCCCTTGAGGCAGGCGGCGATCAGTGCATCGGTCTCTTCGGTGACCGGGGGCGGCAGGGCGTCAGGCACGTGGGGCAAGTGTACAATTCATGGCACCCGCGCGAGATCGTAGCCCGCGGGGCTCACGCAATCCCGCAAACCCATGGACGGATTCGACTGTTCCCCGGGCCGTTCAGCTACCTGCGACGGCGTCGACCTGGCTACGGTGGCTGCCGCCGAGGGGACGCCTTTGTACGTGTACAGCGCGGCTGCGATCGTCGACCGCTACCGCGCGCTCGACGCGGCGCTTGGCGACTATCCCCATCGGATCCACTACGCGATGAAGGCGAACTCGACGCTCGGGCTAGTCCGGCTGCTGTTCTCGGCCGGGAGTGCTTTCGACGCCAACTCGGGCGGCGAGATCGGGGTGGCGTTACGTGCCGGCGTGCCTCCCGACGCGATTGTTTTTACCGGTGTCGGCAAGACGGAAGCGGAACTGATCGAAGCGGTGCGCCTCGGCGTAGGCACCATCAACGCGGAGTCGGCCGGCGAACTCGACCGCATTGGACGGATCGCCGCCTCGCGGGGCACGCGTGCGCGCGTCGCGCTTCGCATCAATCCGGACATCAAGGCGGAGACCCATCCCGGGATCGCAACCGGTGGCCGTGCACACAAGTTCGGCGTTCCGATTGGCGACGCGCGCCGTATCGTCCGCGACGCGGCCGACCGCGATGGACTGGAACTGGTGGGTATCCACGCCCATGTCGGATCGCAAATCACCGCGTTCGATGCCCTGGGCCGGACCGCCTCGGTAATTGCACGGTTCGCGCAGGAGTTGCAGTCGGACGGTATCACTCTCGGGCATATCGACCTGGGTGGCGGACTCGGGATCGCTTACGACGAGGCGCCGGCGCCTTCGGTCGACGCATACGCCCGACTGCTGGTCGATGCGGTGCGTCCCACCGGATTGACGTTGCTGGTCGAGCCGGGCCGGTGGATCGTCGGTCCGGCCGGCGCTCTCATCGCCACCGTGGTCGACGTCAAGCCGCAGGCGGATGGCCGGTACTTCGTGGTGCTGGATGCCGGCATGAGCGAGTTGATGCGCCCGGCGCTCTACGATTCGGTGCACCGCCTCCACCCGCTGCAGGTGGGCGGCGGCCCGCCGGTCATCTGCGACGTGGTTGGACCGATCTGCGAGACAAGCGATGTCGTTCGACTTGGCTACTGGATGCCGCTGCCGGAGGTGGGCGACCGCATCCTGGTGCGCGACGCGGGCGCCTACGGTTCGGCGATGGCATCGAACTACAATCGCCATCCGCTGCCGGCCGAGGCCTTGGTCGCAAAGGGGACCTGGACGCTGATTCGTCGCCGGCAGTCAATCGACGAGATGGTGGCGTCGGAGCCGTGACGGCGGCAGGAACGGAGCGCGATAGCGATGCTCATAGCGATTGAGGGTCTGGATCAGAGCGGGAAGGAGACGCAGGCGCACGAGCTGCGTGATCGGCTGCGCGCCGCCGGCTACCGGTCGCGCGTTGCCTCGTTCCCCGACTACGGCACGTCGATCGGTGAGGAAATCGCGCGCGCCCTCCAGGGCGAACGAGAGTACGGCCCGGAGACCATGCAGTTGCTCTACGTCGCGAACCGCTTCGAGCGGAAAGCCGATATCGACCGGTGGCAGGCGGGAGGCCTTATCGTGGTGTTCGATCGTTACGTCGCCTCCGCCGTCGCCTACGGCGAAGCCCACGGACTCGACCCGGCGTGGCTCGAGAACCTGCAGATCTACTTGCCGCAGCCGGAACTGACCTTGTTTCTCGACATCGCGCCGGAGACGGCGCTTGCCCGCAAGGCGGTTGGCCGCGACCGTTACGAACGCGACCTCGAACTGCTCGGTCGTGTCCGCGCCAGCTATCAGCGTCTTGCCCGGCAACCGGGCTGGATCCGCATCGACGGTGAACAATCCCCCCATGAGGTCGCTGTTGCCATGGCTGGCGCCGTAGAACCGCACCTGCCGGCGCACGACTGACGCGGCGTTTACCGCCGGTCCCAGCGCGGGGCGAACGCGATACCGATTGCGCGCACGTCGGCGGCGCCGGCATCGCGCAGCAGCGCGGCGCAGGCCTCGACCGTTGCGCCGGTCGTGATCACATCGTCCACCAACAGGATCTTCTTGTTGCGGATCGCTGCCGGCGCCCGGCCCGCGGTGTTCCGCGTAAGCGTGAACGCACCACGGACCGCGCGGAGGCGGACGCTGCGGGGCAGTGCCATCTGTGGCCGGGTGTGGCGCGCACGGCGGATGGGGAGCATCACCGGGATGCCGAGCCGGGCCGCGATGTCGTGCGCCTGGTTGAAGCCGCGCCGCCAGCGGCGGAGTGGGTGGAGCGGCACCGGGACCACGGCATCGGCGTGGCCCAGCCAGTCGGCCGCCGCCTCGCGCAGCATCCCGGCAAGCGGGTGCGCGAGCGAGCGGCGTCCGCCGTACTTGAGCGCGTGAATCATCGCGCGGAGCGGTCCGTCGTGAAGACCGGCGGCACGGCGGGGCGTCGGCGGTCCACCGTCCCGGAGACAGGCGGGACAGCGCGCCTTGCCCTCTGGTCCCGTGTCGATCTCCACCGGCGTGAGCGGCAGGCCGCAGCGGCTGCAGACGGGCGGCGCGATCCGGGGGATCTGCTCGAGACAGGGAGCGCAGACCAGGCCGCGCGTGGGGGAATCGAGCGGCGCTTCGCAGGCAATGCAGCGCGACGCCCAGGCGACGGCCAGCAGTGCGTCGACGGCGTGGCGCGGGTCCAACCGGCGGTCGCCGGCGAACGCGTCAGTCGCCGGCGGGGGCGGCGTCGTCCAGGCCGGTTTCCGGTACGGCGGTCCGGCCGGCGTCGCCCCAGAGGCGCTCGAGGTCGTAGACGCGGCGTGTTTCGATCGTGAAGATGTGGACAAGGAGGTCGAAACCATCGATCAGCACCCACTCGGCATGATCGTAGCCTTCCATATGCTTCGGGCGCTCCCCGATCGCCCGTAGTCGTTCGTTGACGGCGTCGGCGATTGCCTTTACCTGCCGTGTCGTCCGGCCTGATCCGACGACGAAAAAGTCTGTGAAAGCGCCCGTCCCGCGCAGATCGAGCAGGACGATGTCGAGTGCCTTCTTGTCGACCAGGGCTGCGATCGCTTCGCGGACCGCATCCGGCAAATGGGAATGTCTAGTCGTCATGCGGGTAGCGGGTTCGTGTCGCCCGCACCATACAGGTGGTGGCGAACGATGTAGTCCGAAACAGCGGGGGGAAGCAGGTGCTCGAGTGGTTCGCGTCGGGCGATGCGCCGGCGGATATCGGACGACGAGACGTCGCGGGTATCGGCGTCGACCAGCCAGATGGCGGGCGTGCCGTCGGTGGATCGGCTGCCCGCATGCATGCGGTCCGCGAGCGCCGGCATCCGGTCGCGAACAGGCGTGGCCGTGGCTTCGGGTCGGGAGACGACCACGAAGTGGCCTCGCTCAAGCAGCGCCGGATAGTCGTACCACTGGCCGATCTCGGCGAAAGCGTCGCTGCCAAGAATGAAGAACAGCCGTGACGGGTCGCATCCCTGTTCGTCGGCCAGCCTCCGCAGTGTGACCGACGTGTATGACGGGCCGGGCGCACGGAGTTCGAAATCGCTCGCGCCCAGCGTGCCGTACCCCTCGACTGCGAGTGCCGTCATCGCCAGCCGGTGATCGCCCGCCGCCTGATCGCGCGGTCTCTTGTGCGGCGCCTCGCCCGACGGCATCAGCCTCACCTCGTCGAGACCGAGCGCCTGCTGCGCCGCGAGCGCCGCGTCGAGATGGCCAAAATGCACCGGATCAAAGGTCCCACCCAGGATCCCGATTCTCATCACGCGAATCACGCCTCCCCCTCGGGCGCGTGGATAGCCGACCACATCGCCTCGAGAAGCGCGCGCACACCGTCGCCGGTCACGGCGGAGATCGGGTAGAGCGGGATCGATCGCGCATCCAGATGTCCGCGCAGCCGGGCGAGGCGTTCCTGATCGTCGAGCGCGTCCGTCTTCGTCGCCGCAGCCAGTTGCGGTTTCCGGGCGAGATCCGAGCCGGCGGTCGAGCCGTTGTCCGGCGAGACGTTCTGTGCCCCGACCGCTTCGGCTGCGGGAAAGCGTTCGAGTTCGTTGCAGATCGTGTCGAAGTCGTCCACCGGATCCCGGCCGTTGGCGGAAGAGACATCGATCAGGTGGACCAGCACGCGGGTCCGTTCCAGATGCCGAAGGAAGCGGTGTCCCAGGCCGTGCCCCTGATGCGCGCCGGCGATCAGGCCCGGGACGTCCGCCAGTACAAAGCTCCGATCCTCGTCCAGGCTGACGACGCCGAGATGGGGTGTCAGCGTCGTGAAGGGATAGTCGGCCACCTTCGGGCGCGCTGCCGATACGCGGGCTATCAGCGTCGACTTCCCGGCGTTGGGAAAGCCGACGAGACCGACATCGGCCAGGAGCGAGAGCCGGAGCCGGAGCGTCCGCTGCTCGCCCGGCTTCCCCGGTTCTACCTGGCGCGGCGCCCGGTTGGTGGAGCTCACGAAGCGCGGGTTGCCCCGTCCGCCCCGTCCACCCGCTGCCGCCCGCCACGACTCGCCCTCTTCGGTCAGATCGGCGAGGGGTTCGAGCGTGTCGCCGTCCTCGCTGACGGCGTAGACGAGTGTGCCGGGCGGGACTTCGACGTACAGATCGCCTCCGGATCGGCCGGTACGGTTTGACCCTTCCCCATGCGCTCCCCGCTCGGCGCGGCAGAGAGGATGGAACTTGAGCGAGATCAGCGTGTTGAGATGGGTGTTGGCGCGGAGCCAGACCGAACCGCCCCGTCCGCCGTCACCGCCGTCGGGGCCGCCGCGGGGGACGAACTTTTCGCGACGGAAGCTGACACACCCCTTGCCGCCGTTACCGGCTGCCACGCGGATGTCGACCTCGTCGACGAACATGCGGAACGGATCAGTCGAGGGCGGAACGACTCTCGGCGGGGGCGCAGAGGCGCTTGATCATCACGAAGCGTCGAGCGGCAGGACGCTGATGACGCGCCCGCGGGAGCCGTGATCCTCGAAGCGGACACGCCCACCGATCTTCGCGAACAGCGTATCGTCCTTGCCGAGACCGACGTTGACTCCAGGACGGAAGCGGCGGCCGCGCTGACGAATGAGGATCGCGCCGCCCGGCACGACGTTGCCGTCGAACCGCTTGACGCCAAGCCGTTGCGCCTGGCTGTCGCGACCGTTTCGCGAACTGCCCTGACCCTTTTTGTGCGCCATGATGATTTCGTCGCTGATGCGGCGCCGACTGCCTGTCCGTTTGGCTACTCCGCCTCGATGCGGGTGATCCGGACGAGCGTCTGGTCCGTCCGGTGGCCGAGCGTTCGCCGCCACGTCTTGCGGCGGCGCTTGCGGAAGACCCGTACCTTCGGACCCCGGGTCTGGCTGTCGACGACACCGGTCACCGTCGCCCGCTCGATGTAAGGGGTTCCCGTAGCGGTCGCGCCGTCACCGTCGAGGAGAAGAACACGGTCGAACGTGACCGTGTCACCCACGTCCTGCGTGAGATGGTCGACGGTCACAACCGCCCCTTCCTCGACCCGCAACTGCCGACCGCCACTCTTGATAATTGCGAACATTTCACTGGTGTCCGACATCTACGCCGACGGTGCGCCGACATCCATGGCGCGCCGACGTCCACGTCTGCAAAAGGAAATGATACCCCCGCCCAGCGCGACCTGTAAAGATCGTCTACTTCAACATGATGCGCGTACCGCGGATGCTCTGATCGGCCAGGGCGCCGAGGAAGGAAGGCAGCAGCCGGTCCATCAACTCGAAATACGACGATAGCGCCGGTGTGTTCTGCGTGCTGTCGTACAGGACTTCTTCCCGGTGCCGCTCGGTATAGAGGGTGACGCCGGTGCTGCCATCGATGAAGATGAACGTCGGGCTCAGGACGAAGCCGGTCCGATCGCGGTAGGCGCGGACCGGGACGACGCGCCGCCGCCCGAACTCGTCGTAGATTTCCCGCTCGCGCGTCACCATGCCGGAACGCTGATGCGGTGTGAAGTGGACGGTGCCGGTCACGATGAGCGGGTTCTGGTGCTCCTCGCCCAACTGCCGCCAGTAGCTGACGTTGGCGAAGATGTGCTCGTAGGCCTCGAGATCCTCTTCGTCCATATCGGCCCGTTCGTCGTCGCTGAGGGGGACGTCCGATGCACCCCCGTTACCCCCGTTGCCGTTCGCTCCGCCCCCCTCCGCGTCGGCGACGGAAAGTATGTCCAGCACCTCGGCGTCGATGACCTCGAGCCGCGATTCTGAGCGCAACTGGCTCCGGAGGAGTCGCGCCGTCTCCAGGTTCGTGTCCACGTCCTCGCTCCCCCCCGCGAGGAAGCCGGCCACCAGAATCCGCTGGAAGCGCCCCACGTCGAGTTTCGGCTGGAGCGGCGTCTCGATTGGCACCTCGTAGTAGCTGGTGCACGCCGCCGCGGTGAGCAACAGGAGCGCGCTACTGGTCGCCTTCAAGAATGCGGTCATGGATTTCCCTGAACAGATCGTAGTTCTGCTGGATGTTGATGTTCTCCGGCTCGAGATCAAGCGCCTTCTCGTAGGCGTCGAGCGCCTCATCGAACAGTCCGTTCTGCTCGTAGGCTATCCCGAGGTTGTTCCAGGCGGCGGCGTAGGTGGGATCGATCTCGGCCGCCCGCTTCCAGCGGTACTCCGCCTCCTGCCAGAGGCCGACCTGGGCGACGGCGATGCCGAACTTCACCTGCGCGGCCGCGTCGTCCCGCTCGTCCGCCCAGACAACTCCCGGCGCGAGCGTCAGAAGCAGTGCGGCAATGAGGAAGCCTCGCATCGTTCCCACCACGTCAGTTTCACCAGAAAACAACCCTCGAACGAAGCTCCTGTTCGAATATAGCGACCCACCGCAACCGGTTGCAAGTTAATTGGCGCCGGCAATCCTGACTGGACCCGAAGCGGGACCTGCATATTTCCCCGGTTGGCAAGAATCTTGCAAGTCCTGGATCGGCATGGCACTGGCCGAGGGCCTGATTGAGGCGGTCACGCTGTCGCTCTTTCTGACGCGCACCAGCCTCCACGGGGCGTTGTTGGCTCGCGCCGCCGCCGGCGGTCCGGAGGCGCTTGCCGGCGACCAGCGTCGCGGCGTTGAACTGGCGCGCCTGGCTCGGCTGCTGCGGACGCTGCCGGCGAAGCTCACGGCCCAGCGGAGCGCCTGTCAGAAGAAAGCTGTACGTTTTCTGGAGGCGGCAAGGGAGGGCGGCTTCGAGGCTCTCGCCTGGTACGACCCGATCTATCCGGCGTACTTGGCCGAAATCAGCGATCCCCCGGCGGTACTGTGGTTGCGGGGCAATCGCGCGGCACTCGGTCGGCCGGCGGTAGCGATTGTTGGATCCCGTAGCGCTTCGCCCTATGCGCAGGAAGTGGCGGAGCAGTTGGCGGGTGCCCTCAGCCGACAGGGTGTCGCGGTCGTGAGTGGTCTGGCGCGCGGCGTCGACGCCGCCGCGCATCGGGGCGCGCTCGACGGCCCGGGGGGGACCATCGCCGTGGTGGGCTCGGGCGTTGACGTGGTCTATCCCCTGGAGCATGCGGCGCTGGCCGGCCGGATAGCCGACGAAGGGGGAGCACTCATCAGCGAACTGCCGCCCGGCATGCCGCCGTTGCCGCACCACTTCCCACGGCGGAACCGGCTTATCAGCGGTCTGTCGCTGGCCGTCGTCGTTGTCGAGGCAGCGGCGCAGAGCGGATCGCTCATCACGGCACGTTTCGCGGCGGAGCAGGGGCGCGAGGTGATGGCCGTGCCGGGCAACGTGCTGAGTGGCCGGAGCCAAGGCGCGCATGCACTGATCAAAGACGGTGCGAAGATCATCGAGACTGCGAACGATATCCTTGAGGAGTTGCGCCTCCCGCCGGCCGCGGCCGATCAGGCCGTGGCTGATCAGCCGGTTGCGGGGCGGCCGGTTGGCGGTCCGCGGTTCCGGGAGGTGTCCGACCGGTTGTTGCGCCATATGGACCCGGGCGAACCGTGCTCGGTGGACGACTTGGTGGAACGCAGCGGGATGGAGAGCGTGGCGCTGCTCCAGAGGCTGACCGACCTCGAGATCGAGGGGCAAATTGTCCGGGTTGCGGGTGGCCGGTTCGTCCGGGCAGGTGGCGGGATGCTAACGTAACGCCGGTTCGCGGCGGCCAACGGCCGATCGACCGCAGCCGTTGGAGGGAGGCGCATGGCGAGATCGTTGGTAATCGTGGAATCCCCGGCCAAGGCCCGGACAATTAACCGGTACCTCGGCCGCGAGTACCTCGTGAAGTCGAGTGTCGGACACATCCGCGACCTGCCGGTTGGCGGCAAGGGGCGCGAATCCGGCGGAGCCTCGTCCAATAGCGGGAAGCCCCCGGCCAAGGGCAAGAAGAAACAGACCGCCGCCCAGAAGGCGAGGCACCAGCGTGGGCAGCTCGTCCGTCGGATGGGAGTCGATCCGGATCGCGGCTGGAAGGCCACCTACGAGGTGGTGCCCGGTAAAGAGCGGGTGGTCCGCGACTTGAAGAAGGTCGCGGAAACGTCGGACGATGTGTATCTCGCCACCGACCTCGATCGCGAAGGGGAGGCTATCGCCTGGCATCTGAGGGAGGTGATCGGCGGCGACCCGAAGCGTTTCCGCCGTGTCGTGTTCAACGAGATCACCAGCAAAGCCATCCGTGGCGCGTTCTCCAACCCTGGCGAAATCGACCAGAACCGTGTGAACGCGCAGCAGGCGCGACGGTTCCTCGACCGCGTGGTTGGCTACGAGGTGTCGCCGCTCCTTTGGGCGAAGGTGGCGCGCGGGCTTTCGGCCGGTCGGGTGCAGTCCGTGGCGGTCCGGCTGGTGGTGGAGCGCGAGCGGGAGATCCGCGCGTTCGAGCCGGAGGAGTACTGGGAGGTCTTCGCTGACCTGGTTCGGGCCGGTGGCAAGGACCGGTGTCGTTTTCAGGTGACGAAGCAGGCTGGGGAGGCCTTCCGCTGCGGCAATCAGGCGGACGCCGAGGCGGCGGTCGCCGCCCTCGGGGACGAGGCGTTCCGGGTCGTCCGGGTGGAGAACAAGCCGACGGCGGCGAAGCCGTCAGCGCCGTTCATTACCTCCACCCTGCAGCAGGCGGCGTCATCCCGTCTCGGTTTCGGTGTTCGCAAGACCATGATGCTTGCGCAGCGCCTCTACGAGGGGGGCCGTATCACCTACATGCGTACCGACGCGACAACCCTCTCGACCGATGCGGTGGCCGCGGCGCGCGAGTACATCGGAGCATCGTTCGGTCCCGCGTACCTGCCCAGGAAACCGAACGTATATGCGAGCAAGGCCGGAGCGCAGGAAGCGCACGAAGCGATCCGGCCGACGGACGCGGCGGCCGACCCGTCATCTCTCCAGATCGCCGACGGCGACGCACGTCGACTCTACGACCTGATCCGGCGGCAGTTTCTGGCCTGCCAGATGACGCCGGCCCAGTATCTCGGCACGACGGTCACCGTCGAGGCGGGCGTCTACGAACTCCGCTTGCGCGGGCGGGTGATGCGATTCGACGGCTTCACGCGCGTCTTGTCGCCGCTGTCGCGCAAGGGGGACGACACGGAGGTGCCGGCCTACAACGAGGGCGAAGCGCTCGCCTGTGCGGGGTTGGATCCGGTGCAGCACTTCACCAAACCACCGCCCCGCTACAGCGAAGCGACGCTGGTGAAGGAACTCGAGAAGCGCGGCATCGGCAGGCCGTCCACCTATGCGTCGATCATCTCGACCATCCAGGACCGGGGCTACGTCACGTTGAAGAAACGCCGCTTCCACGCGGAGAAGATCGGCGAGCTGGTGACCGACCGCCTGGTCGAGAACTTCTCCGACCTGCTGGACTATTCGTTTACGGCCGGGATGGAGGAGACCCTCGACCAGGTCGCCTCGGGTAATCGCGAGTGGCTGCAGGTGCTCGATGCGTTCTACGCCGGTTTCCGGGAGAAGCTGGCGGCGGCGGCGAGTCCCGACGGGATGCGGCCGAACACGCCGACATTGACCGCCATCGACTGCCCGGCATGCGGCCGGAAGATGCAGGTCCGTTCCGCCAGCACGGGCGTTTTCCTGAGCTGTTCGGGCTATGCGCAGCCGCCGAAGGCGCGATGCACGCAGACCATCGATCTCGTGCCGGCGGACGCTGTGGCGGATGCGGAGCGGGATGACGAGGAAGAGAGCCGGCTGCTCAGGGCCAAGCGTCGCTGCCCGACGTGCGGCACGCACATGGATGCGTACGTCATCGACAAGACGCGCAAGCTCCACGTCTGCGGCAAGAACCCGTACTGCGAGGGTCACGAGATCGAAACCGGATCGTTCGAGGGACTGGTCCCGAAGGCGCGGACGATCGTGTGCGACAAGTGTGGATCGGAGATGACCCTCAAGTCGGGCCGGTTCGGGAAGTTCTTCGGCTGCTCGAACGCGGCCTGCAAGAACACGCGGAAGTTGCTGAAGAACGGCGAGCCGGCGCCGCCGCGGGTCGATCCGATCCCGATGCCGGAACTTCGCTGCCGGACGCTGGATGATCACTACGTCCTGCGTGACGGCGCTTCCGGGATCTTCCTCGCGGCGAGCCTGTTCCCGAAACACCGGGAGACGCGCGCCCCGGCGGTGGCCGAACTGAAGGCGCACGCCGGAGAGCTCCATACCAAGTACCGCTACCTGATCGAGGGGCCGGAGACGGATCCGGAGGGTCGGCCGGCGCTGGTCCGGTACTCGCGCAAGACCGGTGAGCAGTACCTGATGTCGGAACAGGAAGGAAAGGCGACCGGCTGGCGCGCCGACTACCGCAACGGCCAATGGACCGCGTTCGCCGCGACGCCGCGAAAGTCGTCGCCGGCGGGGGCGAGGAAGGCCGGATGATCCGCATCATCGGCGGCGGCCTGGCCGGAAGCGAGGCGGCGTGGCAGGCCGCCTCGCGCGGTGTGCCGGTCGCCCTGCACGAGATGCGCCCCACCCGGACAACGCCGGTCCACCGCACCGATCGCCTGGCGGAGCTGGTCTGCAGCAATTCCTTCCGGGGCGCCGCCCTCGACAACGCGGTCGGCCTGTTGAAGGAAGAAATGCGCCGGCTGGACTCGTTGGTGATGCGGGTGGCGGACGTGTCGCGTGTCCCGGCGGGTGGAGCACTCGCCGTCGACCGTGACCGGTTCGCGCAGGGAATCACGGACGCCATCGCCGGCGAACCGCTGATCACGGTCCATCGTGGCGAGGTGCCGCGCTTGCCCGCGGCGTCGGACCCGAAATCCCCGGTGATTGTCGCGACAGGTCCTCTCACCTCGGACTCGCTTGCCGCCGACCTGACCGCGTTTGTCGGGCGGGAGCAGCTTTACTTCTTCGATGCGATCAGCCCGATCGTCGAGGCGTCGACGATCGACCGGTCGAAGGTGTTCCGTGCATCACGCCGCAGCCGCGGCGCGCGTGCCAGTGCGCCGGAAGCACCCGCGTGCGGTGCGGATCCGGAGGAGGGGGACTACCTGAACTGCCCGATGACGGAGGCGGAGTACCTGCGTTTCTACGAGGCGCTCACCACCGCCGAACGGGCCGAGTTGCACGATCTCGATCGGACCCCCTTCTTCGAGGGGTGTCTTCCGATCGAGGTGATGGCGCATCGCGGCCTCGACACGCTTCGCTTCGGGCCGATGAAGCCGGTCGGATTGACCGATCCCCGAACCGGGTGCCGTCCATGGGCGGTGGTGCAGCTCCGCCAGGACGATCTCGCGGCGGACCACTTCAGCCTGGTTGGCTTCCAGACGCAGTTGAAGTGGGGCGAACAGAAGCGGGTGCTGCGCCTGGTTCCGGGTCTGGAGCAGGCGGAGTTCGTCCGCTTGGGCATGCTGCACCGCAATACGTACATCAACGCGCCGACGGTGCTGCTTCCCACCTGGCAAACGCGCACGCGGCCTGATCTCTTTATCGCCGGGCAGGTCTCGGGGGTCGAAGGCTACGTCGAGTCGGCCGCCTCCGGGTTGATCGCCGGGAGAAATGCCGCGGCGTTGGTGCTGGGCGAAACGCCCCGCGCGTTGCCACGCAGTACCGCGCTCGGCGCGCTGGCGTACTACGTTGCGCATGCCAACCCGCGAACGTACCAGCCGACGAATATCGCTTTTGGATTGATTCCGCCTCTCGAAGCGCCACCGCGCGGCCGGCAGGCGCGCCGGCAGGCGATGGCGCAACGCGCGCTGGCTGATCTGGACGCCTGGATGCACGAAGGCGATCCGGCCGATAGATCAGGTGATGATGTCGCAACCGCTGCAACCGCACCGTGACGAGTTCCTCGAGTTCCTCGAGCTGAACCGGAATGTCTCCCGCCATACGCTCCGCGCGTACCGGAGCGATCTGACCCAGTTTGCGACGTTTGCGGCCGCGCGCCTCGGACGGAATCCGAACCCGGTCGACATCGACCACCGGACGATCCGTGCTTTTCTGGCTGAGCTCTACGAGGAAGGGCTCTCGCGGGCCACCTCCGCGCGCAAGCTTGCGGCGATCCGGTCGTTCACGCGCTACCTCCGGCGCGAAGGGGCGGTCGACCGGGACGCCGGCGCGCTGGTTGCCTCGCCCGCGGTCGAGCGCCGCGTGCCGGCGCATCTCGCCCGCGACGAGATGGAGGCATTGCTCGAGTCACCCGACAGCACAACTCCACTCGGCCGGCGCGATCGCGCGATCCTGGAGTTGTTCTATGCGTCCGGACTGCGGTTGAGCGAGCTGGCGTTGCTCGACCTGGAGGACATCAACCTGGGCAGCCGGATGGTGCGGGTGCTGGGGAAGGGGGGCAAGGAGCGCATCGTTCCCTGCACGCGGCCCGCCGCCACGGCGATCCGGGCGTGGTTGCCCGATCGCCGGCGAGTGGCGGCATCGGCGCCGCCTCGGATGGTGCGATCACGCCGGGGACACGCGCGGCAGACCCCGGACGATCCACTGTTCGTCAACAAGCATGGCGGGCGCTTGTCGACGCGGAGCATCGATCGGCTGGTGCGCAAGTATGCGGCGCAAGTGGCCACGCGCCTCGGAATCTCTCCCCACGCGCTACGGCACTCGTTTGCGACGCACCTGCTCGACGCGGGCGCCGACCTGCGGTCGATTCAGGAACTGCTGGGCCACTCGCGCATCAGTACGACGCAGCGTTACACGCACGTCAGCACGGCGCAGATCACCGACGTGTACCGGAAGAGTCACCCGCGGGCGTAGCTGTCGCCTGCCCGCGGTCGGCCGCCTCCTGCTCGAGCGCCTCCCACTGATTCATCAGGTCGCCCACCGCCCACATCAAGGTCTGGTGGCGCTTGACCAGCTCGTTCGCCGCCGTCTGATCGATGTACAGATCGGGAGCCGCCATCTTCGCCTCGACCGTGCGGATCTCCGCTTCGCGCTCGGCGATACGCCGTTCCAGTTCCACGATCCGCTTCTGGAGCGCCTGGTTCCGGTGTTCCTGCCGCCGCACTTCCACCTGTCGCCGCTTGTGCTCCGCCGCGCTGGGTGGTCGCGGCTCGGGGCGCTTCTTCGCTCCTGCCCTTGCCGCCGAAGGTGTCTTGGCGGGTGGCGCCGGCGGTGCCGCTGCCTGCGTTTGGCTCCAACGGAACTCCTCGTACGTGCCGGGATATAGCACGGCGTCGCCAGCGCCGATGTCGAGCACCTTCGTTGCCAGTTTGTCGACGAAGTAGCGGTCGTGCGAGACAAAGAGCAGGGTGCCGTCGAACGCCGCGAGCGCATCGAGCAGAACATCGGTCGAATCGATGTCCAGGTGGTTCGTCGGCTCGTCCAGGATCAGCGTATTCGAGGGCCGGAGCAGCATTCGCGCCACCGCGAGCCGCGTCCGTTCACCGCCGGACAGAACCGCCACCCGCTTGTAGACGTCGTCTTCCGTGAAGAGGAAGCCTCCGAGGATGTTCCGGATCGCCGGGACCATATCGACCGGCGATCCGCTGGCGAGCGTCTCGTAGACGTTGAGCGTCGGGTCGAGCCGCGTCGCCTCGTCCTGCGCGAAATACTGCATGTGGACCCGGTAGCCCGCAAGCCGTTCCCCGCCGTCGGGCGCCTCCACGCCCGAGAGCATCCGCATCAGCGTCGACTTGCCGGCGCCGTTCGGACCGACCAGCGCGAGGCGCTCGCCCCGCTCGATGTGGACGTTCACCCGGTCGAACACCCGAATATCGCCGTACGCCTTCGCCACGTCGCGCAGTTCGATAACCGTGCGGCCGCTACGCGCGCTGGCCGGGAACGTGAAGTGCACCTTTTTCCGTTCGGGCGGCACCTCGATCGGGATGATCTTCTCCAGCATCTTGACGCGGCTCTGCACCTGCTTCGCCTTCGACGCCTTGTACCGGAAGCGGTCGATG
Source organism: Vicinamibacterales bacterium (assembly GCA_965246995.1). Classification (GTDB taxonomy): domain Bacteria; phylum Acidobacteriota; class Vicinamibacteria; order Vicinamibacterales; family UBA8438; genus VXRJ01. The sequence continues at coordinate 3,622,958 of OZ252008.1, read as the reverse complement.
AAGAGCCGCATCCGGGCGATCTCTTCGTCCTGCTGCAGTTTCGCGGCGCGCATCCGGGCGACGCGCTCGTCCCGTTCAGTCAGGTACGCGCTGTAGGTGCCCGGATAGGTGTCGAGCGTCCGGAGGTTGACATCGGCGATTGCCGTGACGACGGCATCGAGGAAGTAGCGGTCGTGCGATACCAGGACGGCGGCGTGCGGGTAGTCGACGAGAAATTCCTCCAGCCAGTTGCGCGCCTCGAGATCGAGGTGATTCGTCGGCTCGTCCAGCAACAGCAGTTGCGGGCGCTCGAGAAGCAGCTTGGCGAGTGCGATGCGCATCTGCCAGCCGCCCGAGAACGTGTCGGCGGGGCGTTCGAGGTCGCCCGGCGCAAAGCCGAGGCCCCGCAGCACGGCGTCGACCTTCGCCTCGATGCTGTAACCGTCGCCATGCGTGAACGCGTCCTGTGCCTCGGAGTAGCGCGCGAGCAGGGCGTCGTGCGCTTCACCGGTGATGGCGGGGTCGGCCAGTTGCGCTTCGAGGGTGTGCATCTCCGCCTGCAGCGCGAGGAGCGGCGCGAAGGCAAGCATCGCCTCCTCGCGGAGGGTCCGCCCGGCGTGGTTGAGTCCGTCCTGCGGCAGGTAGCCGACGGTCAGACCGGTGGGGCGGATGATCTCCCCGGCGTCCGCCTCCACCTCACGGGCCAGCATCCGGAGCAGCGTCGTCTTGCCGGAACCGTTCGGACCGCACAGACCGACCCGCTGTCCCGGCTGCACCTGCCAGGTGAGCCGATCGAACAGCACCCTGTCGCCGAACGTCTTGTGAAGACTTGATACCCGAATCACGCCACGGACCACCCGACTGGTACGATAGTCGGCGGATCCGCTGCCTGTCGAGGGGTCGGCGATCGGGACTCTGTGCGAGCCGACAGACCGTTTCGGCGCCGGCAGCGTCTAACATGACAAAGGTGATGCAGATAGCAGCTGCCGTGGCCCGCGAGACTTCGCCAGCGGATGGGCCAGTCGGCCCGTCGCCGGGCGTCGCTTCCGCCAGCCAGGCAGGGGTGACCGACGAGGCGCTTGTCGCCCGGGCCCAAGCCGGCGACCACCATGCTTTCGGACAGTTGGTGCTGCGCTGGCAACAGAAGATGTTTGCCCTTGCGCTTCGAGAGGTGCAGGACGAGACCGAGGCGTACGAGGTGGTTCAGGACGCGTTCGTCAGTGCCTGGCAGTCGATCGGGAGGTTCCGGCAGGACTCGAAGTTCTCCACCTGGATGTACCGGATCACGCTCAACCGGTGTCGCGACTGGTTCCGGTCGCGGAAGCGCTCACCGATTGTCAGTCTCGATCGGGGCGGCCCGGAGGTGCGGGACGAGGTGCGGCTGGCCGAGGAGAAGGCGAGTCTTGCTGCCGAACCGTCCGAGGATGGCGTGATCCGCCGGTTCGAACTCGAGTTGGTGCAGCGCGCGATGCGGCGCCTGCCGGAGGCGCAGCGCCACGCCATCATCCTGAAGGAGTTCCAGGGTCTCACGCTCCAGGAGATCGCCGATGCGACCGGGAAGCCGCTTAGCACTGTCAAGACGCGGGTATATCAGGGGCTTGTGACCCTGCGGCGGCTGCTCGCCGAACCTGCGCGCCCGGCGGCCCGTCAGTCCGCCGGTGCGGGACAGGCCTATCCTCGCCTGGTGCTGGAACGCGGAGGGACGTTTGATGGCTGATTGCCCGGAGAAGACCTCGCTCGTCGCCTATCTCTACGGCGAGGACTCTGCCGACGACCATGCGCGGGTGGAGGTCCACGTCGCGGAATGCCGCACCTGCTCCGAAGAGCTGACGTCGCTGCGGTCCGTGCAGGGCGCGTTGTCCGGATGGACCGTGCCGGAAGTCGATCTCGCGTTCGATGGGTGGCGGACCGTGCCGTCCGGAGATTCCGGCGCGGCGCCCGCGGCGCGAGAGCGGCGGTTCTGGCGGGACTGGTCACCGGCGGCGGCCTGGAGCCTTGGCGTCGCCGCGACGCTGTGTCTGGCCGTCGGGGCGACGGCGGCCGCCATCGCCGGCTTCGAAGTGCGCTACGGGGACTTTGCCTTCAGCGTGGGGCGGACCCCGTCGGAGACCACGACTCCGAGGCTCCCGGGCACGGAGGCGCCGCCGGCCGGCGCGCTGCCGGTCGCGGAGGCGCGGAATCCCTCCGCTGCACCAATCGGGATGGGCGCGATGGGGATGGTGTCGCGGCCGGGACGACGGGAGACGGATCTGGTGCTGTCTCCGCCCGCCGATGTACCCGGCTCGGGCCCCGAATTCGACCTCGTCGGCGGCAATCCGATGCTGCCGGGCCGGGTGCCCATGACGCCTGAACGTATGTTCGTCTACCGGCCCGAATCGCCCGAGGCGCTGCTCGAGGAGATCCGGCGCCGGATGGCTGAGGGGGAACGGGCGCCGGAACCCGCGTGGCCCGACATCGCCCAGCGGCTCCGTCTTGCCCAGGAACGCGATCCGGCGCGCGTCCGGGAAGGCTTCGCTGACTTCATCGTGCGTGTCGCCGGGGAGCCGGGCGAAGTGCGCCCCGGCGCCCGCGGCCGTTAGCAGCCGCGATCTACAATTTCCCATGCGAAACGGTTCCACTCGGCTGTCCGCTCTGGTTCTGCCACTGCTCTTCGCGGCGGTCGGGTGCGGTCCGCCGCCCGATCTGGCGACGGCGATTCAGGTGACGGATGTCACGACCGGCTGGCTCGATGCCAGTCCCGACGACATGGGGCGCAAGAAGCTCGTCCCCGCCATCGAATTCAGCATCGAGAACGTCTCGGACGACGACCTCGGCATGCTGCAGCTCAACGGTGTCTTCCGCCGCTGCCTGGTGCTTTACCAGGGACAGGATCCGCCGGAGGAGCCGGTATCGCCCGCCGACCTGGAGGAAGGCACCTGCCTCGCCGAAGATCAGGAATGGGGTGGTGCGCCGCTGATCCGCGCGGTCGGTGTCGATGGCCTGTCGTCGGGCGATGGGCTCGGGCCGTTCACGATGGAGTCGCGCCTCGGCTACACCGGCGAGCAAGGGGTCCCCGAAATGCTGGGGCACCGGGATTTCGTCGATGTGAAGCTGGAACTGTTCGTCAAGCACCGCAGCGAGCAGTGGGCGAAGGTGCGCGAGTTCCCGATCGACCGGCTGCTGCTGACCCAGTAGACGCTGGCTGCCCGCCGTGAACGCCTCCGCGCCGACGCTCGTCCGCCGTCTCGGGCCGCTCGACGGGGCGTCGATCATCGTCTCGAACGTGATCGGGAGCGGCATCTTCCTGGTCCCTGCGCTGGTGGCGGTCTGGGTGCCTGACGTCCGGGCGATGTTGGGCGCCTGGTTTGTCGGCGGCCTCCTGGCGTTCGCCGGTGCGATGGCCTACGCCGAACTCGCGGCGCGCCTTCCGCGCGCCGGCGGCGAGTATGTCTACCTTCGGGAGGCGTTCGGACCGGTGGCGGGATTCCTCTCCGGCTGGACATCCTTCGTCGCCGGCTTCTCCGGCGCCATCGCGGCCGGTGCGGTCGGTCTGGCGAGCTACCTGGGGCGCTTCGTTCCGGCGGCGGCTGATGCGACGCCGTTCGCGTCGCTTCCGCTCGGTGTCGTCACGCTCAATCTGTCGCCCCGAAGCGTCGTTGCGCTCAGTGCCATTGCGGCGCTTACGGCGGTCCATATCGGCGGCCTCGGCCCGGGGCGGATCGTGCAGAACCTCCTGGCCGGCGTGAAGGTGGGTTTCCTCGTGCTGGTTGTCGGTCTCGGCTTCGCGGTCGGGAGTGGATCGGCCGGGAACTTCACCGCACCGGCCACGGCGGAAGTGACCCCGGCGCTCTGGCTGCTGGCGCTGATTCCGATCATGTTCAGCTACTCCGGCTGGAACGCGGCAGCGTATGTTGCCGAGGAGATCCGCTCGCCGGAGCGGAACGTCCCGATCGCGATGGCGGTCGGGACCGCCACCGTCGTGGTCATCTACCTGTCCCTGAACCTGCTGTACGTCTATGCGATGCCGGTGGCGGAGATGGGGGCGCTGGCCTCCGCCGACGCGCGGGTGATCGACACGGCTGGGGCGCGGCTGTTCGGCGACGGGTTTGCGGCGCTGCTCGCTGCCGCGTCGGTCGTGATGATCGCGGCCAGCCTCAGCGCCATGGTGCTGGCGGGGCCGCGCGTCTACTTCGCGATGGCGCGTGATGGCCACTTCTTCGAAGCAGCGGCGCAGGTGCATCCCCGGTTGCGCACGCCGGTCGTGGCAATCCTGGCCCAGAGTGCCTGGAGCGCACTGCTGGTGCTTGCCGGAACGTTCGATCAGCTGCTCCTCTACACGGGCTTCGCGGTGGTGACGTTCGCCGGCGCGGCGGTCGCCGCGCTCTTCGTCCTGCGGCTCCGCGACCCGGCCGGCGCACGGGCGGTGACGTGGCTCGGTTGGGCGGCGCCGGCCGTGTTTGTGGCGGCGAGCGGAGCCATGGTGGTGAACGCGGTCTGGCGTGAACCACTCGCCTCAGGTGCCGGCCTGCTGTTAATCGCTGCCGGCTTGCCGCTCTATTTCATCTTCCGCCGCCGCGCGGCGCAGGGAGGCGCTTCCGGATGACCAGCACGATACCCGACCCCGATACCTTCTACGGCACCACCGTCCTCGCGGTTCGCCGAGGCGACCAGACCGTGATGGCGAGCGACGGGCAGGTGACGCTTGGCGCGACAGTGGTCAAGCAGTCCGCGAAGAAGATCCGGCGCCTCTACAACGGCCAGGTATTGGCCGGCTTCGCCGGGTCCGCCGCCGATTCGTTAGCGCTGTTCTCGCGTTTCGATGCGAGGCTGGAGGAGTATCGCGGCAACCTGGAGCGGGCGGTGGTGGAGCTGGCCAAGGAGTGGCGGACAGACCGCGCGCTCCGCCGCCTCGATGCGATGCTGGTGGTGGCGGATGCGAAAACCACCTTGCTGCTCTCCGGCAATGGCGACCTGATCGAGCCGGATGACGGCATCGTCGCTATCGGATCGGGCGGCGCCTTCGCGATGGCGGCGGCCAGGGCGCTCGCGCGGCAGAGCGAACTCGACGCGCGCGTAATCGCCGAGACCGCGATGCAGATCGCCGCGGAGATTTGCATTTACACGAATGCCAATGTCACCATCGAGACACTCTAGGAGCCTCCTACCCGTGCCGATTTACCTGCCCGAGACGACCGCCTCCACGACGGACGCGCTGTCCCCGCGCGAGATTGTCGCCGAGCTCGACCGGTATGTCATTGGCCAGCGGCAGGCGAAGCGGGCCGTGGCCGTCGCGCTGCGCAACCGGATGCGCCGCCAGAAGCTTCCGCCGGAGCTGGCGAGCGAGGTTGCGCCGAAGAACATCCTGATGATCGGGCCGACGGGTGTCGGCAAGACCGAGGTGGCGCGGCGCCTGGCGCGCCTCGCGCAATCGCCCTTCGTCAAGGTGGAAGCGTCGAAATTCACCGAGGTGGGATATGTCGGGCGCGATGTCGAGTCGATGGTGCGCGACCTGGTCGAGCTGGCGGTCGGCATGGTGCGCGAGGAACGGATCGTCGAGATCCGGGACAAGGCCCGCTCCAACGCGGAGGAACGCCTGCTGGACCTGCTGGTGCCGCCGGCGACCGGACCGACGCCAATGGTGCCGCCGATGCCGGCGTCGACCCATGCGGCAGCGGCGCCGCTGCCCGCCGCCGATTCCGCCCGCAGGACGCGCGAGAAGCTGCGGCAGCAGTTTCGGGCGGGATCGCTTGACGATCGGGTGGTCGAACTGGAGGCGCGCGAAGCATCATTCCCGTCGCTTCAGGTGATTGGCGGGACGTCGTTCGAGGAGATCGACGTCACGATGAAGGAGATGATGCCGGGGCTCTTCGGGCGTAGCCGTCCGCGCAAGATGAAAGTGCCGGAGGCCATCGACCACCTCACTCGCGAGGAGGAACAGAAGCTGATCGACACGGAGAGCGTCAGCCGGACCGCGATCGAGCGGGTCGAGCAGGCCGGGATCATCTTCGTCGACGAGATCGACAAGATCGCCGGCCGGGAGCGGACGCACGGTCCGGACGTCAGCCGCGAGGGAGTCCAGCGCGACATCCTGCCGATCGTCGAGGGCACGACCGTCAAGACGAAGCATGGCATGTGCCGGACGGACCATATTCTCTTCATTGCCGCGGGTGCGTTCCACCTGTCGAAGCCGTCCGACCTCATCCCGGAGCTGCAGGGACGCTTTCCGATTCGCGTGGAACTCGATTCGCTCGGCACCGAGGATTTCGTCCGGATCCTGACCGAGCCGCAGGGAGCGCTCGTCACGCAGTACTGCGCTCTGCTTGCCACCGAGGGGATCGACCTGGAGTTCGACGAGGGAGCGATCCAGCGGATCGCGGAGTTTGCCAGCCGGGTAAACGACCGGAGCGAGAACATCGGTGCGCGTCGCCTCCACACGGTGATGGAGAAACTGCTCGACGACATCTCGTTCAACGCGCCCGACATGGAGGAGAGGCGTGTCCTCATTGACACCGCCTACGTCGAGCGGATGCTGGCTGACATCGTCGACAACGAGGATCTGTCGCGCTACATTCTTTGACCGTGCATGCGTCCGGTCGTCGTGCCGTGACCCACGTCAGTTCCGCCGTTCGATGGGCCGTGCTGCTCGGCGCGGCGCTTGCCGCCGCGGCCTGCGGTTCCCGCTCCGGTCCACTGCCACCGTTGCGGATTGTTCCGGACACGATCAGCCCCGTCAACACGACCCGTCTTGGCGATCGCGTCTATCTGGAATTCACGGCGCCCAGTCAGGATTCCGACGGCACGACGCCGGGCGACATCGTCCGGATCGAGGTGTATGCGGTGACGACGCAGCCGGAGGGGCGCGTCCCGCCTGCACCTGTGGATGAAGACTGGCTGGAAGCGGCGACGCTGGTAGCAACGCTCGACGTGGTGGCGCCGGATGCGGTGGCGCCGGAGGCCGCTCCGCCGGCCGAGGGTGAGGACGCCGGGCTATCGCGGGCCCACGTCGTGACGCAGGGCGATGACGTGACGTTGGTCGAGCGGTTGACGCCAGAGACGCTGGTGCCCGTCGTCATCGGCGAGCCGGAGGATGAGGACGAGGAGGAAGAAGAGGAATCCGCCCGCGACGTGCCGCGTCCTTTCGTCGCAGAGCCCCTTCCGCTGCCCCCGATCCGGTCGTACGTTGCCATCGCGATCTCTTCACGCGAACGGATGGGCAATCCCTCGCCGCTCGCGGACGTGGCGCTGGCCGTTCCGCCGCCGCCGCCATCCGGCCTCCCCCTGGTGACGTACACCGAAACGGAGATCGAGGTGACGTGGTCCGAACCGCCGACGTTTCGTCACCCGGTTCAACCGGTGGCGCCGGAGCCGCCGTTGCTCGAGTCGATACCGGTCCTGGAATGGCCGCGCGGATCCGACTATGCCGTCTACGATCATGCGGACTGGGATCCGGACTTCGCGCGTCCCGAGCCACTCGGCGCACCGGACCGCGAGGGATCGTTTACCGGCTTCGAAGTGGCGTTTGGCGAGACCCGGTGTTATGCGGTTCGCGTCGTCGACTATCTCGAGACGACGCCGATTCAGGGTCCGGCGTCACTCACCAACTGCATCGACCTGATCGACACGTTTCCGCCCGCGGCGCCGACCGGTCTGATTGCCGTGGTGGATGGAAACAGCATCAGCCTGGTCTGGGATCCCAACGTGGAAGCGGACCTCGCCGGTTACGTCGTCTTGCGCGGAAGCGCGCCAGATGCGACACTCCAACGGCTCACGGTCGAGCCGGTCGCCACGACGGCGTATCAGGACACCATGGTCACCCCGGGAGAGCGCTACGTTTATCGTGTGCAGGCGCTCGATCGAGCGGTTCCCCAGAACATCAGCCCGCCGTCGGAGGCGGTGACCGAGACGGCGCGGTAGCAGCGGCACGACGCCACGGGCGTGGGCAACAGGAGCAGGGCGGATGGATCGGATCTACCGCGTTTCGCAGCAGGGTGAGGGTGTCTGGGCGCTGGAGCGCGATGGCGCCTGGACACTGCTCGATGGCGACCCGTTCGGCGCGTACGGCCCGGGCGAGGGGCTCGACCCGAGCGGCGTGCCGCTCCTGCCGCCGGTGGCGCCATCGAAGATCGTGGCGGTCGGTCTGAACTACCGCGATCACGCCAAGGAGATGGGGAAGGCGCTGCCGGAAGAACCGCTCATCTTCCTGAAACCGCCGTCCGCTATCGTTGGTCCAGACGACGCCATCGTCCTTCCGCCGGGACACGGGCGGGTGGATCACGAAGCGGAAGTGGGGATCGTGATGCGGCGCGAGGCGCGGAACGTCCCGGCTGCGGATGCCGCGCAGTACGTGCTCGGTCTTACCTGCGTGAATGACGTGACCGACCGCGACATCCAGAAGAAGGACGTGCAATACACGCGCGCGAAGGGATTCGACACGTTCGCGCCGGTGGGTCCCGCCATTGCGGTGGGTCTCGACGGATCGGCGCTGAGGGTCGGTTCGACCGTCAACGGCGAGACGCGCCAGGCGTCGAACACCCGCGAGATGATTTTCCCGCTCGACCACCTGGTCGAATTCGTCACGCGGGTCATGACGCTGCATCCGGGCGACATCATCGCGACCGGCACGCCACCCGGCGTCGGCCCGCTCGCGGCGGGGGACCGGGTCGTGGTGAGCATCGAGGGTATTGGTGAACTGGCCAACGACGTCGTGGCGGCGGGGGACTGACCCGGACGCCGCCATCGGGAGGAAGCCGCCTATGGCGCGTCAATTCGCCGCGTTCGGGACGAACGCGGACACGGAGACAGACTGATGAAGGTATTCGTCGATAGCGCGAACCCCGAGACGATCGACGCGCTCGTGCCCCTCGGCATCATCGACGGCGTTACCACCAACCCGTCGCTGCTGGCGAAGGAGTCGGGCGATCCGCACGACACGCTCCGCCACATCTGCCAATCGGTGGGCGGTCCGGTCAGCGCCGAGGTCGTGGCGACGGACGCCGATGGCATGGTGCGAGAGGGGCGCGTGCTGGCTGCGCTCGACGAGCACATCGTGGTCAAGGTGCCTTTCGGCCGCGAGGGAGTGCGCGCCTGCGGCGCGCTTACCGGCGATGGGATCCGGGTGAACGTGACGCTCTGCTTCTCGGCGGCGCAGGCGTTGCTGGCCGCCAAGGTGGGGGCCGCGTTCGTCAGCCCGTTCGTCGGCCGGCTCGACGATATCGCGACCGACGGCATGGGGTTGATCTCCCAGATCGTCGAGATCTTCGACAACTACGAGTACGGCACCGAGGTGCTGGTGGCGAGCATCCGAGGCCCGGTTCATGTCGTCGAGGCGGCGCGGATGGGGGCCGATATCTGCACCTGCCCGCCCAAGGTGATCGACAGCCTCTTCAACCATCCGCTTACCGACATCGGGCTGGCGAAGTTCCTGGCCGACTGGGAGAAGGCGCAGGCGCTCAAGGCGTGATGGACAGAAACGCCACCCTCGCCGATTACGAACGCCGCGCCGAGGAGGGTGGCGGGGCGGCCCGCCGGCAGCGGCAGCACGACGCCGGGAAGCTGACCGCACGGGAGCGGATCGATCTCTTCTTCGACCCGGGCACCTTCGTCGAAGTCGACAAGCTGGTGACGCACCGCTGCCGCGACTTCGGGATGGATCAGCAGTTGATCCCGGGCGATGGTGTCGTTGCGGGTCACGGCCTGGTGGACGGCCGGCCGGTCTACGCCTTCGCCCAAGACTTCACCGTGTTCGGCGGCTCCCTGTCGGAAACGAACGCCGCGAAGATCTGCAAGATCATGGACCTGGCGATGCGCAACGGCGCGCCGATGGTCGGACTGAATGACTCGGGCGGGGCGCGGATCCAGGAAGGGGTGGCTTCGCTCGGTGGCTACGCCGACATCTTCCTCCGCAACACGCTCGCGTCGGGCGTCATCCCCCAGCTCTCGGCGATCATGGGGCCGTGCGCGGGAGGTGCGGTCTACTCGCCAGCGATTACCGACTTCACCGTGATGGTGGATCGGACCAGCTACATGTTCGTCACCGGCCCGGACGTCATCCGGACCGTCACACACGAGGAAGTGACGAAGGACGAACTGGGCGGGGCGATGACCCACAATGCGCGGAGCGGCGCGGCGCACTTCGCGGTGCCGACCGACCAGGACTGCCTGGCGCTGCTGCGGCAACTGCTCGGCTACCTGCCGGGCAACAACGTGGATGATCCACCGCGCGTGGCGAGCGACGATCCGACAGATCGGGAATCACCCGGGCTCGACGCGCTGATGCCCGACTCGCCGAACCAACCGTACGACATGCTGGAGCTGATCCGGACGGTTGCCGACGACGGCGGGTTCCTCGAGGTGCACGAGCACTTCGCCCGCAATATCGTCGTCGGCTTCGCCCGCTTCGGTGGCCGCCCGGTTGGCGTCGTTGCGAACCAGCCGGCGCATCTTGCCGGCGCCCTCGATATCGACGCGTCGATCAAGGGGGCGCGCTTCGTCCGTTTCTGCGACGCGTTCAATCTGCCGCTCATCACGTTCGAGGACGTGCCCGGCTTCCTCCCCGGCACCGTGCAGGAATACGGCGGGATCATCAAGCATGGCGCGAAGCTGCTCTATGCCTTCGCCGAGGCGACCGTGCCGAAGGTGACCGTCGTGGCGCGCAAGGCGTACGGCGGCGCCTACTGCGTCATGGCGAGCAAGCACATCCGGACGGACGTGAACCTCGCCTGGCCCACCGCCGAGATCGCGGTGATGGGTCCGGAGGGGGCTGTCAATATCCTCTACAAGCGGGAGCTGGATGCTGCCGCGGATCCCGACGCGCTGCGCGCCGAGCGGGTGGCCCAGTTCCGCGAGAAGCTCGCCAACCCCTTCGTCGCCGCCGGCCGGGGTTTCATCGACGAGGTGATCGCACCGCGCAGGACCCGCGGAAAGATCATTGCGGCGCTGGAGAGCCTCGACGGCAAGCGGGATCGCAATCCCCCGAAGAAGCACGGGAATATTCCCCTCTAACCCGCGCCGCGTCAAGAGACGGGACTGCCGACCTTCCGGTTTGACCTGAAGGCGGTAGGGGGCTAGCAGCCTGTCGGACTTAGGCGCGGCAAACGCGCGTGGAAGCGACTTGGCACCTGTTTGAACGACGCCCTGTGTCTCTGTGCCGGGAGGGCCGCTTCGACCGAAACGGGGACTGTATCCTGGCCATCGGTCGCTGACGGCGCCTGGAGGTCTTTCTGACGCCTCTGGTGGGTCGCGAACACGCCGAGTTCCGCCCCGTATAGCCCCGTCATGCCAGCCTGAGGTTGTGCACGCGTCGGCAGTTATACGCCAGCGTTACCAAGGCCCATTCGCCCTCCACCTTCTCAAGACCCCGCAGCAGAAACTGCCGGAAGCCCATCGCCTGCTTCACGATCCCGAACACCGGCTCCACCGTCTGCTGGCGCAAACGGTAATGCGCCCGGTGCTCCGGCAGTGCCATCTTCTCCTGCATCGACTTGATCCAGTCCGCCTGCGGCTCCTTCGCCAGCTGCTCCGGCGGCTCCGGTCGGAAGTCGTGCCGGCGCCGTTGGCCTTCCGCCCCCGTCGCCACCAACACCTCCACACCGCGACCTGCAGTTGCGACACCTCGCTGCCCGTCGCGTAGCCACTGTCCGCCAGTACCCGATCCGCCGCGCCCACCGCCGTCGGTATCGCGTCCACGTCCGCCACCAACTCGTTGCGGTCGCTCGCGCACACGCTCACCCGCGACCCCAACACCAACTGACTGCCGTCGGCATCCACCACCGCCTGCGCGTTGTATGCCTGGCGGTACTCATGGCGCCGGCTCTTGCGCATCAGCGCACTGTCCGCATCCGTCAGGTTGATCTGCGCCTTCGCCTCCGGCGCTTCCGTCGGTGGCTTGATGTGCCGACCCTTGCGCGATCCCGCACGCCGCTCCCGCGCCGCCACCGTGCGCTCGTACTCCGCCCGCTCCGCGTCCGCACGCGCCTGCGCACGCCGTTCCAACTCCGCGCACGCACGGTCCAGCTTCGCCCGCAGCTTGTCGCGCCGCGACAACTCCTCCGGCAGACCCTGTGGGTCCGGCACGTCGTCCGTGTCGGCGTGCTCCGCCTGATCCAACAACCTCTCGATCTCGCCTCGCAACTGCTCGCGCAACGCCCCCGCACGGTCGTAGCGGATGCTGTTGCGCTTGTTCGCGTTCGCGTCCACCTTCGTCCCGTCCACGCTCACCGTCCCAACACGCAGCAGCTTCAGTTCCTTCGCCAGCAGCAGTACCTGCAGGAACGCCTCCGCTACCGCTTCGAAGTTGCTGCGCCGGAACGTGCAGATCGTGTCGTGGTCCGGATGACAGTTCGCCGCCACGTACCGAACGCCAATGTCCCGATACGTCGCCCGCTCGATCCGACGCGAGCCGAAGATCCCGTTCGCGTAGCAGTACACCAGCAACGCCAGCATCATCCGCGGGTGATACTGCGCCGATCCGGTGCCCCGTTCGTTCACCTGGAACCGCTCCAGCGGCACCCGTTCCACCGCCTCAATCACGAAGTGCGCCAGATCGTCCTCAGGCAGCCAATCGCGCAGGTCCGGCGGCAGCAGATACAACTGCGACTGGTGCCGCTGTACAAAATTCGGCATCTACTTCTACCCCCTCAACTCGACAAGCCCCATTATAAAACCCGGGCCTAAGTCCGACAGGCTGCTAGCATCCCGTGGTGAAACCCCCGCTACATTCGAGCGGCGATGCATCCCGCCTGAACGGCGTTGCTCCTCGGTCGAATATGGCCAATAAGCTCCCTCGTCGCGCCTTGTCAGCCGGGCGCCTCGCCGCTCTCGGTGCTACGCGGGTTTCACCACGGGCTCCTAGCCTGCATTATTCGTGAAGGCTCCAAGTCGGCCGCGCGGACGGTGTAATTGTCGCGCACCGGGCGCACCGGGCGCACCGGGCGCGCCGGGCGTCGCTGCCGTCGGGCGCTGGCGGGATGGACACTGATTGTCGGTGCGGACGGCCTGGGTACGGGGCCGTCCAGGGACGGCTTCGCCACGCGGGCGGGCTCGGTGCGCCGTTGGGATGCGTGTATGCGCGGCTGACAGGCGCTGTCTGGGGTCTATCCGGGGCGGGCGCCGAGTGCCAGCGCGATGTGCCGCCAGGCGTGGAGGTCCGGTGTGGCGGTCGGCAGGTGCAGGACCACGCGGCGGACCGAGCCGACGACGTGCGCCCCCAATTTGAGGAGCCGGTCGCGCAGCCACGTCACCTGGGCGCGGGCACAGGCGGTGCGCGCCGCGCGCAGCCGGAGTTCTTGCATCAGCACGTAGGCGGCGGCGGTGAGGAGCACGCGCAGTTGATTGGCCCAGAAGCGACAGCAGCTCGTGCGGTCGATCTGCAGGCCATCGAGCAGTTCCTTGATGCGGTTCTCGATGTCGCCGCGGGCGCAGTAGATCCGTTCATAGAGGAAGCGCGGCGTCTGGCGCAGATTGGTCACGACGAAGCGCGGGTTGTCGCGCGGGGCGCGGTCGCCGAGCCGGACGACCTCGGCCTTGATCACGACGCGGCGGTCGCGGTCCCACGTGCGGGCTCGATAGCGGGTGTCGGCGTAGACGTGCGCGGTCTGGCCGCTGGCCGCGCTCTGGGCCTGCGCCACGAGCAGGGCGGGCTCGGCGTGGCGCTGCAACACGGCGTTCCTGGCCATCGCCACCACGTAGTCGAGCCGTGGCTCGGCATCCAGGAAGTCGAAGATCTCCGGTGTCGCAAAGCCCCCGTCGAGCCGGACGAGAAACCGCGCCTGGGGAAAGGCCTGCCGCAGCAGGGGCAGCAGCCGGCACAACACGCCCACGGTCCCGCGGGTGGCCGGCACATTGCCGGGCCGCAGCACCGCCGCGCACAGATACTGTTCGCGTTCCTGGTCGAAGGTCAGAAACGCCAGCAACGGCAGGTAGCACCAGCGATCGTAGTGCCCGTTGAAGAAGGTGAGCTGCTGGGCGCCGTGCGTCGCGTCGTCGGTCGGATCCAGGTCGATCGTGATGCGCCGCGCCCGCCCGTCCAGCCGGCGCTGATGCCGCTCGATGACCCGCATCGCCAGCTCGCGCGCCAGCTCGTAGAGGGCGGACCGGTCGACGCCGTTCTCGAACCGAGAGATCGTCGGCTGCGAGGCCAACGCCTCCCCCGCCACCGGGTCCCGCCCGAGCAGCAGCTTGTGGATCGGGTCGTCGGCGAGATGGTTGGCGTCGTTGCCATCGGGATGACCGCAGGCAATGCCGAAGATCCGCTGTCCGAGCAACTCCGCCAGCGTGTGCCGGATCTTCCCGGGCTCCCGTCGGTCCACCAGACACCGGGCGAAACCCGCCACCAACCCATACACGCGCTCCGCCGCCTTGAGCAGGACGGCGCCGCCATCGGAACTCGCGTGCTGGCGGTCGAACGTCGCGACGAGGGGCTTGTCGAAGAGATCCGGAAAGAGGACAGTCTGTGGTATCGTATTGATCGTCACGTAAGGGCCTCCGTGGTGGGTAAATGTCTGTGAGCAAGCCATTTATACCACGCGGAGGCCTTTGTTTTTCTACCGAAATCGGACCCTTCCTGAATAATCCGGGCTAGGCTGCGCCGTCGATACAGGGAGCCGCAGCATGAGCATCAATCGACGCCGGTTTCTGGAGCGGTCAGGGACAGTCGCGGCGGGTCTCGGTGCTGGGCTGGCGGGCGCGGCGACCGGAGCGGGCTTAGTGGGAGCGGCGCCGACCGTTGCCGCGGCGGCGGTGCAGCGCGACACCTGTTAGCCCAACTTCCTGGTGCAGGAGTTCAACACCAACGACCTGCACCACGACATCTTCGTTACGCCGATCACCATCGAGGACGGGTTTATCACGCCCCCGACCGGGCCCGGCCTGGGCGTCGAACTGGACCAGACGGTGGTGAACCGGCAGCTCACGAACTGAGATCTGTCCACGGCGACGATCGACCGACGGCCGGCGGTGTTCTGCACCAATGCCGGCGTTACCTCCACGCAACGGGAGCAGGTTACTGGCTTTCGACTCGACAGTTTCGGTGCGTAGGATAGTCGCGACAATCGTCGTGGCGCTGGTCCCGTTTCTGATAGGGGCGCGTCCGGCCGAGGCCGACGATGTCCAGTCCTGGACGGAAGTCGAGTTAGGCGTCTTCGAGACGGATCGGATCGACTGGACGGTCGAGGGCATCGCCCGCATTCGAGACTCGCTGGGAAGTGCGTACGACCGCCGGTTCAAGACCGACGTGGAGCTGGCGGTGAACGATTTCGCCAGTGTGTCGTTCGGCTTTATCCTGCGGAACCGGACACGGACCGGCTTCGACTATCGCTGGGATCACCGCCTCCTGGCTGGGATAACGTATCCGCTGGTTCGAGGCGACGTCCGAGTGGAGGGCACGACGCTCTACGAGCGTCATGTGGGCCGGCCGTACGTCCCCGACTTCAGCCGCTACCGGCAGCAGGTAGAAGTCGAGCGCCCGGATGCGCGTCTTTCCCCGTGGCTTTACACGTCGCTGGGCTT
The DNA here is from genome assembly GCA_965246995.1 of Vicinamibacterales bacterium. Taxonomy (GTDB): domain Bacteria; phylum Acidobacteriota; class Vicinamibacteria; order Vicinamibacterales; family UBA8438; genus VXRJ01. Next base: position 3,607,496 of record OZ252008.1, on the reverse strand, counting down.
CGAACGCCGGGGTTTCATGCGCTCCCGTTCCCGCGCCGGAATCCGTTGGCGCTTCCAGTCCGGGGACTCGGTCACGGCTGCGTATCAGTTCGAGCGGATCAAGTACGGCTCGACGTGGCGGCCGCGCCATGCCATCTATTCGGAGTGGAGTCTTGCGCTGGCGGCCAGGTAGATGGCCGTGTGCGAGCGCGTCGATACACCAGGGCGTTGCCGCTCTTCCCGCAGATCTCACTGACCCCGCCTTCACGAAAGCAGTACGCGGCCTGTCCACCCAGGCGGCGCGACGACTTCATGGCCATCGCGATGTCGCTGGTGGTGAACAGCTCGGGCAACTCGGCGTCGACCATCGCGAACAGGTCGGCCATCGATGCAACGGCATGGGTCGCGACGACGTCCACAAGCCGGCGGTCCAGGCTGACCCAACCGCGGCGCCGCCGGCTGCGCCCCTCGTTGACCGCACGGACCTCCTCTTCGATGGTCATCACGATCTCGAGGGTCAGGTTGGGGTGCGCGAGCAGCGCGGGTATGGCGACGAGCACCGAGAAGATCTGAAACACCGACCCGTGCTTCGGCGACTTGCGCCTCGTCGCCGGGACATCCGGGGCGGTCGCCGGCTTGACGATGTAACGGTCCCGGGCAATGGGATGCACCAGCGTGACCTCATGCCGCACGAGCAGCCGCGGCAGCTTCTTCTTCAGCGGCGAGAAGTTGCCGGTATGGACCTCGACGATCCGATCGCCGATGACCACGTCGGCGACGAAGCCGTCGACTATCTGTTCGGTTGCGCTGCCGCTGATGGCGTAGCGTGCCTTCAAGGCCCTGTGCAGCGACCGTTCATTGAGTTCGCCGATCGAGGTTGCCCTGTCCATGGGTCGCTCGTTCTTCAGGATTTCACCTTCCTCGCCGTCGATGTCGTCGCTGTCGCTGGGTCAAGGTCGGTGGATGCTACGAATGCTACCCGGGCGGACCGCACATGGTGACACCGGCCCTTGACGCCAACCCTCCGAAGGGTCATCGTCGGCACGAGAGGGTCGGTCGGAAGGAACCGCAGGAGAGCACGATGCGACGAAGACTGGAACGGCTGGCGGTCGGAATGCTCTTGGCGTTGGGCGCGGTGGTCGCCGTGGTCGCCGCGGGCGCGCAAGGTGTTATCCCTGCGACCATCACCGGCGTCGTGATCAGTGGCGCCGGTCCCGAGGCGGGTGTCTGGGTGATTGCCGAGACCGACGACCTGCCGACGACGTTTCGCAAGATCGTGGTGACCGACGACGAGGGGCGGTTCCTGTTGCCGGAGCTCCCGGAAGCGGGGTATTCGGTGTGGGTGCGGGGCTACGGGCTGATCGACTCGGCGCCGGTAGCGGCCACGCCAAGGCAGGATCTGCGGCTGACGGCGACGGTTGCCCAGACACCCCAGCAAGCCGCGGCGGTGTATCCGGCCAACTACTGGCTGTCGTTGATAGAGCCGCCGGAGGGGAGCGAGTTTCCGGGGACCGGACCGGACGGCAACGGCATCAGCGAGCAGCTCCGGACCCCCCACGAGTACCTCTACAACGTGAAGGCCTGCTTGCGCTGTCACCAGGTCGGAGGCGAGTTCACCCGCGGGCATCCGAACGCGGCGGAGTACGACTCGTCCGCCGATGCGTGGGACGCGCGCGTCCGGATGGGGCAGCGCGGGGCCGAGATGAGCATGTGGATGACGCGCTTCGGGCGCGCTCGCGGGGTGGAGATGTTCGCCGACTGGAGCGACCGCATCGCGACCGGCGAGGTGCCGCCGGCGCCGCCGCGACCGCAGGGGGTGGAGCGGAATCTGGTCCTCACCCAATGGGAGTGGACCGACGAGATGGGCAAGATCCACGACGAGGCGTCCACCGACAAGCGCAACCCGCACGTGAACGCCAACGGTCCGATCTACGGCGTGGACATCGCCAACGACAACCTTGCCATGCTCGATCCGAACACGCACACCGCGACGATGCTGCGCATCCCGACCCTGGCGGATCGGTCGACCATGCGGGCGTCCTACGCGCAGTCGGGCTATCCGCCGTCCCGCCTGTCCGATCTGGCGCGCTTCAACCCGGCCAGCATCCACAACCCGATGCTCGACAGCCGGGGGCGGGTCTGGTACACGGCGACGTTGCGTCCCCCGGAGAACCAGCCGAACTGGTGCGGGGAGGGCTCCGACAACCGGTACGCGCGGTACTTCCCACTCGAGCGGTCGGGCCGCAACGTGAGCTATTACGACCCCGAAGACGGGCAGTTCACGATGGTGGACACCTGCTTCGGCAGCCACCACCTGCAGTTCGCGCACGACGCCAGCGAGACGCTCTTCCTGAGCCGGCCCAACAGCCCCGTGTTCGGCTGGATCGACACGCAACTCTTCGACCGGACCGGCGACGGGCAATTGGCGCAGGGCTGGTGCCCGACCGTGGTAGACACCAACGGCGACGGCCGGATCACGAAGCCGTGGAACGAGCCGGCCGTGGTCCGGGGCGCCCGATTCGAGGAGGATGCCACCGAGAGCACCTACGACTTCGACCCTGCGCTGGATACGCGCGTCACGGTGGGAGCGTACGGGATCATCGTCAGTCCGGTCGACGGATCGGTCTGGGGCGCGCAGGATTCCTATCCCGGGAACATCGTCCGGCTCGTGGTCGGCGACAACCCGCCGGAGAGTTGCATCGCCGAGGTGTTCGAAGTGCCCTCGGAACGCTGGGACGTGGAGGCCAACGGCGAGGTCGGCTTCATGCCGCGCGGCCTCGATGTCGACCGTAATGGCGTCATCTGGACGGCGCTGTCGGGGACGAACCACCTCGCCAGCTTCGACCGCCGCAAGTGCGAACCGTTGACTGGGCCGACCGCGCACACCGGGCAGCACTGCGCGGAAGGGTGGACGCTGCATCCGCTGCCGGGTCCCGTGTTCAAGGGGACGGAGATCCGGGCCGACTACAACTATTACAACTGGGTCGACCAGTTCGACACGCTGGGCCTCGGCGACAACGTGCCGATCGCCACCGGTACGGGCTCCGATTCGCTGGTAGCCCTGCTGCCGGAGACGGGCGAGGCGGTTGTCATGCGCGTGCCGTATCCGCTGGCGGGCTTCCACCCGCGGGGCCTGGATGGCCGGATCGACGATCCGGACGCGGGCTGGAAGGGGCGTGGCGTCTACTCGTCGACCGGCTCTGACACGGTGTGGCATGCCGAGGACGGCCTCGCCGCGGAAAACGGCGAGTACAGGTCTGTCTCGATGCCCATCCTCGTGAAGTTCCAGTTCCGGCCGCACCCGTTGGCGAACTGAGACTGCCGGTCCTGGCGGTCCCGCCAAACCCCATGAAACCCGGGTTGTTGGACCCGGCGTCGATGACGGGGTGAGCCCTCGGACGCCGCGGGGCAGGTGCTACACTCGATCCGTGAAGGTCCTTGTCGCCAACCGGGGCGAAATCGCGGTCCGGATCATGCGCGCCTGCCGCGAAATGGGACTACCGACAGTGGCGGTCTGGTCCGACTGCGACCGGATGGCGCCGCATGTGCGGTACGCCGACGAAGCGGTCGGGCTCGAAGCCGATGCGCCGGGCGAGAGCTACCTCCGTATCGACAAGATCATCGCCGCGGCGGCGCGGACCGGGGCCGATGCGGTCCATCCCGGCTACGGGTTTCTCGCGGAGAACGCCTCGTTCGCGCGTGCCGTCCAGGACGCGGGGCTGACATTCATCGGTCCGTCAGCCGACGTGATTGACCTGATGGGGGGCAAGACGGCGGCGCGCGCGGTAGCGGCGCGTGCTGGCGTGCCGATCGTGCCCGGAAGCGGGGCCCCCCTACCGGTCGATGCAGATCCGGACGATCTACAGGCGGTGGGCGAAGCGGTTGGCTATCCTCTTTTCGTCAAGGCAGTCGCCGGCGGTGGGGGCAAGGGCATGCGTCTCGTCCGCGAGCCGGACGCGCTGCTGCGCGCGATCGAGGGAGCACGCTCGGAAGCGGCCTCCGCGTTCGGTGACGGCTCCGTCTACCTGGAGCGCTACATCGAGCGTGGCCGCCACATCGAAGTGCAGTTGCTTGCCGACACGCATGGCACGGTCGTGCCGTTCGTCGAGCGCGAGTGTTCGATTCAGCGGCGCCACCAGAAGGTGATCGAGGAATCGCCATCGCCCGTCGTGAGCGACGCGACGCGACGGGCGCTCGCCGACGCGGCAGCCAGTTTGGCCCGCGAAGTGGGGTACACGAACGCCGGCACGATCGAGATGCTGTACGACGACGATGGGTCGTTCTACTTCCTTGAGATGAACACGCGACTGCAGGTGGAGCATCCCGTGACCGAAATGGTGACCGGGATCGATCTGGTGCGCTGGCAGTTGCGGATCGCGCGGGGGGAGCGGCTCGACATCGATCCGGAACGGGCCCTGACGCCTGACGGCCATGCGATCGAATGCCGGGTGTACGCGGAGGATCCGGACGCCGGCTTCATGCCGTGCCCCGGATTGTTGGTCGCGCACAGCCCACCGGCGGGACCGGGCATCCGGGTCGATGCCGGTGTGGCGGCGGGATTCGAGGTGCCGGTCCACTACGACTCGATGGTGGCGAAACTGATTGCGCACGCGTCGGATCGGCAGACGGCCATCGCCCGGATGGACCGCGCGCTGGGGGAATACGAGATAGCCGGCGTACCGACCACGATCCCGCTCTTCCGCTGGCTGCTGGCCCACGACGACGTGGTGGCGGCGCGGTTCGACACGACGTTCCTCGATCGGGTGCTGGCGGAACGGAACGGCGATCCGTTCCTCGAGGCGCCGGGGGACGGCGAGGAGACGGCGATTCTTGCGGCGGCGCTTTCGGTCGCCCTGGGCGGCGGGGCTGCCGCATCGGGGGCTGGAGCGCCGCCGGCGGCCGGGGCGCACGCCAGCCGCTGGAAGCAGACGGCGCGCGTCGAGGGACTGCGGTAAGCGATGCGGGTCGAGATCGAAGTGAATGGCACGACGCATGAAGTGACTATCGAGTCGTCGCCGGAGGCCGGGCGGTACGTCGTCTCCTGGGATGGCGTGTCGCGGGAGGTCGATGCACGCGTGGTGGAGCGCGACCGCCACGGAATGCTCCTCTCGCTCGTGCGGACCGACCGGGGCGGGGCGGCGAGCCGTCTGGTGCGTTGTGCGCCGACCGATCGCACGGAGGTGACGGCGATCCGTGTCGGTGGCCTCGAGATCGAGGCAGTGATCAACGGTAGCCGAGCCCGCGTCGCCGGCGGCGTCGCCGGTGGCGATACGTCGGGCGCGGGGCGGCTGACCGCACCGATGCCGGGCAAGGTGGTGCGAGTGCTGGTGGCGCCCGGCGACGCGGTCGAGGCGCGGCAACCACTGGTGGTGGTCGAAGCGATGAAGATGGAGAACGAGTTGGCCGCTCCGCGCGCCGGCACCGTCACGGAGATGAATGTGAGCGAGGGGATGTCGGTGGAGGCGGGACGCCTGCTCGCCACCATCGAGTAGGTGCCCAGTCATGGCGAATGACCTGACACCGCCGGACGCCAGCCCGGACGCGGCCGCCGGCGACGCTGCGGCGCCGGAGGTCGACTCGGTCGAACCGGTTGCCGAGCCGGTCGACTCTGCCGCCGCGGCCGAGGCGGTGGAGGACGAGTCCAGCCGCGTGGGGTTCGGCGCCTACGTCCGCCGGTGGTGGTCGGTCTCGCGGCCGCTGCGCCGGGGGAGCAAATGGCTGGTGATCGCCGCTGTGGCGGTGATCGCGGGCGGTCTTGTCTCGGCCGTCACCGTCGATCTCGGTCCCAGCCTCCGGGCGCAGGCTGAACAGCAGTTTGCCCGCGCGATCGACCGGCCGGTGACCATAGGACGGCTCGGCACCTACCTCCTGCCGGGGCGTTTTCTGATCGAAGACCTCGTCATCGGCGGTCAGAACCCCGGGGATCGCGACTTCTTCACAGCTGACAGCCTCGTCATCTCGACACAGTGGCTGCCGCTGATGCAGGGGGAGGTCCTCGTCGACTCGGTCGACCTGCAGGGGTGGCAGATGCTGGTCGAAGGGTTCGAGGGAGGCCGGCATACCTTCCCGGCCCTCATGGCCCGGAACGACTCGGACGACGCGGCGCAAGCGGACGCCGTGGCGGCGGTGGAGGAGGAGCAGGAGGCGGAATCCGCGCGGCGGATCGTCACCACGGTGCAATTCCTCCGCGCCCACGACGGCGCGTTCATCTACGAGGACCATGCGGCGCCCTGGAGTATCGTGGCGCCCAACATCGACCTGACGGTGACGAAGACGACCGGTTATGGCGGCACGGCGACGTTCAGCGGCGGCACCCTCGTGATTGGTGACTTCGAGCCGATGTCGGTAGGCATGGATGCCGACTATCTGCTCGACGGCGGCCTGGTTGATCTGATCCGCGCGGACTTTTTTACCGACGGCTTCGAAGCCCGGATCGACGGCCACGTCGACATGCTGAACTGGCCCGAGCAGGTCTACCACGTGCGGGATTCCGCGATCGAGCTGCCGGAAATGAAGGAGATCTTCTTCGCGCGCGACAACTTCACGGTGATGGGTGATGCGGCGTTTACCGGCACCTGGCATATCTTCGACGGCGGGCGCGAGCTGACGGGGGCTTTCACCGCGCCGGATCCGACACTGTCGGGTCTCGCTTTTCCCGCGCTCGATGGCGATCTCGTCTGGACCCGCGACCGCCTCGAGATCACCCGCGCGCATTCGTCGTTCTACGACGGCACGCTCGACTTCACCTACGCCATGAAACCGCTCGGCGCGCCGGAGCCGGGAGTGGCGACCTTCTTGCCCCGCGTCACCGGCGCCAGTCTCGAGCCACTCCTGGAGGCGCTCGAGGTGCGCGGTGTCCGTCCCCTCGGCCAGCTTGGCGGCGAAGCGCGCCTCGAATGGCCGCTCGGGGCGATCGCGGAACGGTACGGCGAGGCGACGGTCCGGATCGATCCCCCGGAGGGCGTCGCGTTGCTGCCGGCCGGCATCCGTCCCACATCGCCGCGAACCGGGTGGACCTACGCTATCCGGCCGTTCGAGCCGGACGGTGGACCATGGCGCTTTCCGATGGGTGGCGAGGCAGCGTTCAGGTTCGACCCCGAAGAAGGCGTGACGGTCGAACCCGGCTGGCTGGCGACGCCGCTGACCGCGATTCAGTTCGACGTGGGACGGATCGCGGATCCGGACGTGACGCGCCTCCCGTTCGAAGTCGTGAGCGCGGACTGGCAGGAAAGCGACCGCGTGCTCGCGGCGACGCTTACCGCTTTCGACCGGCCGACCGGCGAGCTGGAATTGGCGGGATACGGCTCCATGAACGGCGCCCTGCTGGGCGATATCGCCTCGCCGCGGGTCGAGGCACGCTTCGACGGCGACGGAATCCACGCCTGGAATGTCGACTGGGGTCAGGGCGAGGGGGATTTCGTACTGGAGGACAACATCCTGGATGTGACGGCCGGCCGCTTCGACGATGGCGACTTCGCGCTGGTGATCAACGGCGCGTTCGGAATCGGGCCGCCGCCGCCCGGCAACGAGGAACTGGACGTTCGCTTCGAACTGGAGGGATTGCCCACCGACCGGGTGCGGGCTGCGTTCGAACTCGAAGGCTATGCGATCGATGCGCCGTCGTACGGGCAGATCCGCCTGTACGGCGCGTACGGTGAGCCGTTTGGCTTTGGCCGGCTCCGCTTGGGCGAGGGGACCGCGTACGGCGAGGCTTTCGACGAGGCGGAAGCGGATCTGCGTTTCGACGGGACCGGCGTCTGGCTCGACGGCTTGACCATCCGGCAGGGTGACGGCGACGTGACCGGCGCGATGTACGTTCGGTGGAACGCGACGTACTCCGTCAACGTGGACGCGCGAAACCTCGATCTCGCCAAGTCGAGCTTCATGGGCAGTTTCGGCCTCCCGATCGAGGGCCGGCTCGATGGCGCGATTGCCGGGGCCGGTTCGTTCGACGATCCCCGCTACACGGTGCGCGGCACGATGAGTGATGTCGCCATGGATGGCGCGCCGCTCGGGCAGGTAACCGGCCGGATCGGTGTCGAGTCGGATGTGATGGCGGTCGAACTCGAGGCGGCGTCGCCGGATGTCGCCATCTCCGGTGCCGGACGCATCGGTTTCGAGGGAGCCTCGTCCGAACTCCGATTCAACGTCACGAATACCAGGCTCGATCCGTTCGTCCGGGCGCGGTATCCGAACCTCGCGACGGGCGCGGCGCTGCTCGCCAGCGGGACGGTCCACGTCGCGGGACCGCTGGAAGATATCGAGCAACTCAGTGTCGATGTCGCTGTCGACGAACTGACGCTCGGCTTGTTTGACTACGTGGTAGGGAACGATGGCCCGGTGCAGCTTTCACTTGCTGACAGCGTTATCCGGTTTGACCGGATGCGTCTGTCCGGCGAGGGGACCGAACTGGATGTGACCGGTACGCTATCGCTGGCCGACGAGCAGGTGGCACTCGGGATCGAAGGCGATGCCAGTCTCGGCATCCTGCAGGGTTTCCTGTCTGACGTCCGGAGCCGCGGTGCGATGCGACTCACCGCCCAGGTAGGGGGATCGTTCGATCAGCCGGTCGTTACCGGCGAAGCTCGGATCGCCGACGGCCGGCTGCGCCACCTTGCCCTGCCGCACGCGCTGGATGCCATGAATGGGCGCGTCGTGCTTGAGCTTGGCGGTATCCGCTTCGACGAGTTGGCGGCGGAACTGGGGGGCGGGCCGATCACCTTCGGTGGCCGCGTTGGCCTCGACGGCTACGGTGTCGGCGACCTGAACGTCACCGCGTCGGGCCGGAACATCGCGCTCCGCTATCCGGAGGGGTTCCGCTCGGAGGTGGACGCGGAACTCACGCTGACCGGTACGGTCGACGCGCCGACGCTCGGCGGCGTCGTCACCGTGCAGGACGCGATCTGGCTCGAGATGTTCCAGGCGGACAGCGGCTTCTTCGAGACGTCGGCCGACGCCGCGCTGGCTCCCAACGGTGGAACGGAGACGCTGCCGGTCCGTTTCGACCTGCGCATCGAGGCGCCGTCGAGCCTGCGTATCTCCGACAACCGGGCGCAGATCGTGGCGAGCGCGGATCTCACGCTCACCGGAACTTACGACCGGCCGTCGGTCCTCGGGAACGCCGAGATCGAGCGGGGACAGATCTACTTCGAGGGCAACCGCTACCGGATCACGCGGGGCATTATCGGCTTCGCGAATCCCATCGAGATCGAGCCGGTTTTCGACCTCGAGGCAGAGACGGACATCCGCGTGCCGGGACAGACCTACCGGGTGACACTGGGGGTGAATGGCACGTTAGATCGCCTGGAGCAGCCGACCTTCGAGTCGGATCCGCCGCTGCAGCAGTTCGAGATCATCGGCCTGCTTCTCGGCGACCGGCGCGATCCCCAGCAGGCGGAGATCCGGACGCTCCGTGCGCCGGAGGCGTCGCAGCAGGAGCGGCTGCTGCAGGCGGCGGGGGCGGGACTGCTGAACAATCCCCTCTCGGCCGGCGTCGGCGGCGTCTTCGAACGCTCGTTGGGAATCGACAACTTCGAGATTACGCCGGCGCTTGACGACCCGGCGGCACTCCAGTCGGCGCAACTGGTGCCGACGGCGCGGGTCCGGATCGGAAAGCGGATCTCCGACCGTGCGTATCTCACCTTCTCACGCGCCGTCAGCGGCACGAACCAGGATCTGATTGTCATGCTGGAGTACGACGCCAGCGACCGGCTGTCGTGGGTGTTGTCGCAGAACGAGGATCGGACCTACGCGCTCGATGTCCGCTTCCGGCATGCCTTCTGATGCGGATCCAGCGGATCCTCTCGTCCACACTGACCGTCATCGCGCTGGCCGGCGCGGCGGTTGATGCGGCGGCGCAGGGAGAGATCGATCAGTTCATCGGCCAGCCGGTAGTTGAGATCCGCTTCGTCATCGGTGGGCGCGAGCTCAACGATCCCGCCCTCCGGGACCTGATCGAGACCCGCGTCGGACAACCGCTGTCGATGCGCCAGTTGCGTGAGACGCTGACCCACCTCTTCAGCCTGGGCCGCTATGGCGGCGCCGAGGTGGGGGCGAGTTCGCTCGGCAACGGCGTCGCACTGCTGTACGAGTTGCGGCCGATCGAGATCATTGAACGCATCACGTTCGCCGGACCGCGCATCCTGACCGACGACGAGATTCGCGATGCGGTAGTTCGCATCCATGGCGAGACCTTCGTCAGTAACCAGACGGCGGCGGTGGTCGAGACGGTCCGCGCCTTTTATGCCGGACGCGGCTACCTGGCGCCGCAGATTACCCCGGAACTGGTGGGCCGGGGTGACCGCCGCACGCTGCGCCTGACCGTCGAGGCGGGATTGCGCGCGCGTGTCCGGCGCTGGTCGATCACCGGACCGCTCGCATTCCACGATGCGGTTCGTGCGCGGCTCGGTCTTGTGGATGGCGCGCCCTACGACGGCGCCGCGATAGATCGCGAACTGGCCGACTACGAGGCGGATCTGCGCAGCGACGGCTACTACGAAGCACGGCTGTCGCATAGCATGGAGGCGCTGGATCCGTCCGAGCTGGATGTTCGCTTGTTCGCGCGGCGAGGCCCGCGGATCATCGTCACGTTTACCGGCGACGAGGTGCCGGGCGCTGAAGTTGCCGAGTTGGTGCCGGTCGCCCGGGAAGCGAGTGCCGACGAGGATCTGCTCGAGGATGCCGAGCAGCGAATCGCCGGACATCTCCGCGGGCTTGGCTACCGCGATGCGGTGGTAACGCATACGCGTGACGGCAACGCGAACGTGCTCTCGGTTACGTTCGATGTCGTGCGCGGCCCGCTCTACCGCCTCGGGCCGGTGTCAGTCCGGGGGAACGAGGCGATCCCGACCGACGAGATTCGGGCGCTCCTCGCGCTCACGCAGGGCGAGCCGCTGGTGGTGCGCGAACTCGACGCCCGCCTCGCGGAGATCGAGGAACGGTATGCCCGGCTCGGCTACGCAACGGTTCGGGCCGTTCGCTCGGACCTTGCGGCAACCGACGAAGCCGGGAACGGCAACGGCGCGGGCGATGGGAGTGGTGTGGCGACTCCAGACGGCTCGGTCACGCAGGCGATGGAGATCGCCATCGTCGAAGGGGTCCGGACCACGGTCGGTTCGGTGGCCTTCGAGGGCGCGGCCGCGCTGACGGCGGCGTCACTGGGGTCGGCGGTCGGCGCGCGCGTCGGCGATCCCTACTACGCACCGCAGGTGAACGCCGACCGCAACGCGCTGCTGACTCGCTACCTGAACGACGGCTTCGATCAGTCCCGCGTCAACGTCGACGCCGCTTTCAGTGACGATCTCACACGGGTCGACATCGTCTACCGAATCGTGGAAGGCGCGCAGGTGCTGGTGGACCATGTGCTGATTGTCGGCAACCGCCAGGTGGATGCCGAGACGATCCGGCGCGAGGTGACCCTGATGCCGGGCGATCCGCTCGGTCTGGACGATGTTGCCGAGACGCGCCGGCGGCTCAACACGCTCGGCATGTTTCGTCGCCTCGATATTCGCGAGTTCAGCCATGGTCGCGACGACCGGCGTGACGTGATCATCGAGGTGGACGAGGCACCAGGGACGCGGGTCGGGTATGGCGGCGGGTTCGAACTGTCTCAGCGCCTCCGGCGCCGGGTCGGGGTAGGGGGCAGTTCGGCGGTAGAGCGGATCGAGTTCGCACCTCGCGGTTCGTTCGAGATCGGCCGGCGCAACCTCTGGGGGAAAAACCGTTCGATCGATCTCTTCACGCGGGTCAGTGTCCGCCGCAAGAACGACATGGTGCTCTTCGCACCGGACACACAGAGCCGCACCCTCGGCTTCAACGAGTATCGCGTGCTCGCCACGTATCGCGAGCCGCGCGCAATCGGTTTCGGGTGGGACGTTGTGATGTCGGGCTACGTCGAGCGGGCGATCCGGCCCGGTTTCGACCTGTTCACGCGCGGTGTCACGGCGCAATTGACCCAGGCGGAGGGCACGTCGGTGAGCACGACCGTGGGCTACCGCCTCGGCAACAACGACACATCAAACCGGGTACTCAACCGGGAGGATGCAGATATCGTCGACCGGCTGTTCCCGGACGTCCGGTTGTCGTCTTTCACGGCGAGCCAGGTTCGCGACACGCGAGATGACCCGGTCGATCCGCGGATCGGTACGTTCGTCAGTCTCGAGACGGAGGTGGCGGCCCGCGCGATTGGATCCGAGGTGGGCTTTTCGAAGAGTTTTGCGTCCGGCTCGTGGTATCGGCAGGTGCCTGGCGCGCCCCGCCTGGTGGTGGCAGTGGGCGCGCGCGTGGGGGTCGCCTGGGGTTTTCCGCGGATGCTCGGCGAGGACGGCACGGACAGCGGGTCGGGCCTGATCAGCGGCGCGTTGGCGCTTCCGATCAGCGAACGGTTCTTCGCGGGCGGCAACACGACGGTTCGGGGCTTCGCGCTTGATCGACTCGGTGACCCGAGGACCAAGCTGGGCGGCACGATCGATCAGGAAGGCTTCCCGCAGGGAGGCAACGCGATGCTCATCTTCAATTCCGAGATCCGGGTTCGCGTCACCCGCACGTTGGGGCTGGTGACGTTCCTCGACGCCGGGAACGTCTATGATCGGGTGGAGCATGTGAGTTTGCGGCGAGTGCGATCCGGCGCCGGGTTCGGCGTCCGGTACCACTCGCCGGTCGGTCCGCTCGGCTTCGACATCGGATTCAAGCTGGGCGAACGGTACCTGTTCGGTGACCATCAAAACTCCGAACCAGAACAGCGCTGGGCGCTGCACTTCAGCTTCGGGCAGGCGTTCTGATCGGACTGCGCGCCGCCTCTCGTCCCGTAGCACCGACGCCGGTCGCACCGTCTCGACCCGTCGGCGCTGCCGGTCCGTCTGCGCGGTCGCGTCGGCGGTGTTGCTGCTCGTGTCCGCCGCCGCTGCCGCGCAGACCCTCGATCGTGTCCTCGCGGTCGTGTCAGGGCAGGTGATCCTGGCGTCGGACGTTCGGGCATTCCTCGAGTTGGGTCTGTTCACAATCGACACATCGGATCAGCCGGCGCGCGAGTCGGCGGCGCTCGGCCTGCTGATCGAACGGCGGCTGGCTCTTGATGAGGTGGAACGCTACGGTCCTCCTCCGCCTCCCCTGGAGCGTGTCGAACGGGATCTGGCGGTGGTCCGCGCCCGCTTCGCTGACGACGCGGAATTCGCGCGACAGCTTGCCGTGGTCGGCCTCAACCTGGACGATCTGCGGCAGATACTGCAGGACGATGCGCGTCTCGAGGCGTACCTCGGCGACCGGTTCGGCCTATCAGCGGGTCTCGCCGGACCCCGACCCGCGCCGGTCGGCGACTGGCTTATCGGCCTCGCACGCCGCGCCGAGATCGCTCGGTTCGATCAATAGCGGGGCGACCGGATGGTGCGGCTCAATTGGCGGCGAGCGCCAGCGCGATCTGCGACAGATTGAAGCCGGCGTGACTCACAATGCTGGAGACGGCGCTGCCGCGGCGAAGGTAGATCGCACCCCATGCGGCCCCCAGCAGGCCCGTGACAATCGCGGTGTCCCAACCTTGCAGGGCGTGACCGAGGCCGAACGCGGTACTGAAGATCACAAGGCCGACCCAGCCGCCCCCGAGGTGTTGTTCGAAGCGCCGGAGGATGAACGCCCGTTGCAGTTCCTCGCGCAGGCCGCCCCCGACGACGGCGACGAGGGCGAACATCGCCACCTGCGCCGGCGTGGAGAGCATCGCGGCGAACGGGTTGTCGGGCACGTTGTGGAGCGATGGGGCGAGCGCAGCGAGCAAGAGAATTCCACCGGTTGCGGCGACCAGGATGAACGGGGTGAGGGCCAGGCCGATCGCCACCTCGCGTCGGATCGGCTTCCGGCCCAGCATGAGGCCGTGGACCGTTTCGCCCTGCAGGTGGAGCAGCCGGACGATCAGCAGCGCCAGGATGGCGGCGTCGATGAACGAGAGCGCAACAACATAGGAGAACAACGGATTGCCGGACGGTCCAAGCGCGACGACACCCGCAATGCTTAGCAGCGCGGCAACCGCGAACTGCGTCGGGAAGCCGGAGCAGAGTACCACCTCGCAGATTGCCCGCAGCACGTCCTGGCGCTTGGCTGTCGGCGAAACTGGCGGCATGCCGAGGGCAACCGGTGGTCCGACCCACCTGTCAGTCATCAGGGAGGACTCTAACCCGGATTTCTCACCGTTGTAGATACAAGAGACTGCCTGTGATGGCGTAAAGTGTTGTGGCCGCAATACTTTCACACCAGACACGGAGGCAGCCTCTTGTCCACACAGTGTACGCCAATCCAACTTGAATTTCCGCGTGTCGGCCGCCGCCGACTGGTGGCGCGTTTCGGTGGCGGGCGGATTACCTCCAACGCGGGCGCGCTATTACTGCAGGCAGTGGAAGCGTGCACGCAGGTGTGCCGGCGTGCGGCGCGGTGCTTCCAGGATCACCGGGACGGGCGGTGGGTGGAGCACACGGTCGAGGAGTTAGTGACGCAGCGGGTGTTTGGCCTGGCGCTGGGCTACGAAGACCTTAACGACCACGACACGCTGCGGCGCGACGCGCTATTGGCGGCGGTGGTGGGCAAGGCGGACCCGACCGGGGCATCCCGGGTGCGGGCGGCGGACCGCGGGTCGGCCCTGGCGGGCAAGAGCACGTTGAACCGGCTGGAGTTGGCGGGGCCTGACGCGGAGACGGACCGCTACAAGAAGGTGAGCTATGACCAGGCGGCGCTCGATGCGCTGCTGGTCGACCTGTTCATCGAGGCCCACCCGCAGCCGCCCGTGCGCATCGTGCTCGATGTCGATGCCACCGACGACCCGCTGCACGGCCAACAGGAAGGGCGCTTTTTCCACGGCTACTACCGGCACTACTGCTATCTGCCGCTGTATGTCTTCTGCGGCGCGCACGTGCTGTGTGCACGGCTCCGGCCGGCGAACATCGATGCGGCGGCCGGCGTGGTCGATGAACTGGCGTGGATCGTGGACCGCGTGCGGCAGGCGTGGCCGACGGTGGCCATTCTGGTGCGCGGCGACTCGGGCTTCTGCCGGGACGCGTTGCTGAACTGGTGCGAGGCGCACCAGGTGGACTATCTCATCGGGGTCGCCAAGAACGACCGCCTCAAGGCGCAACTGGCGCCGGCGATGGTGCAGGCCCAGGCCCAGTGCCAGGCGAGCGGTCAGCCGGCCCGGGTGTTCGCCGACTTCGGCTATCGCACGCGCAAGAGCTGGAGCCGGGAGCGGCGGGTCGTCGGCAAGGCCGAGCACCTGCCGGCCGGGCCGAATCCGCGCTTCGTGGTGACCTCGCTGCCGGCAGACCGCGTCCCGGCCCAGCCGCTGTATGAGGACCTGTATTGCGCCCGCGGCGATATGGAGAACCGCATCAAGGAGCAGCAACTGGCCTTGTTTGCCGACCGCACCAGCAGTGCCACCCTGCGGGCCAACCAGTTGCGCCTCTACTGGTCGACCTTGGCCTACGTCCTGTTGCACGCGCTCCGCAGCCGGGCTTTGGCAGGCACCCGGCTCGCCCGCGCCCAATGCGACACCTTACGCCTCCGGCTGCTCAAGGTCGGCGCCCATATCCGTGTCACCGCACGCTGCGTCTGGGTCGCGTTGACCGACTATCTGCCTGACGCCGACCTGTTCATCCTCGCCGCCAACCGCTTGCACCAAGCGCGCGCACCCGCCTGACGCCCCAGTCCAACGCCAGACCACGTCCGCAGCTACCCGGTGGACTACCCCGGGGCCGGCCCGCTGCGCCCGACACGCCGCCGTCGGTGTCGCAACCGCCCCGTCCGCCGCCTTCCAACCTCTCCCGCGCGTCCGTGCTGGACCTCCTGCGCCGTAAACTCACCGCTTCAGCCTCGCGCCGGGTGGCTGTGAGAAATCCGGGCTAACAGCCTGCGGGTGTAACTGCCTGGTCTCCGCCCCGTCGCTGCCTTGAACTGCGCCAGGATGTTATGGTATATATTGCGCCTTAAGGCGTTCTAACCACTAAATGTTGTGTCTATTGACCTACCTCCGCAAAGTTCGCAATCTGCCCTTCTCGGCTGAAGATCCCGTTGTAGCTTGCTAGAAACGTTGTTTTGACACGGTCTGATGTAGGGGAGGTGTCCGTGGCGAGAGCTGTTGCGCACGAGTCGGAGTTCGTGCTGTCCGAAAGGGTGGCGCCGGAGGTCCCGGGGCTGGAGTTTTCACGTGTCTTCAGCCGGGCGGACGTGGACCCGTTCGACGATATCGAGTGGGAGCTCCGTGCCGCCGTGATTGCCAACGAGAAGGGCGAGAAGGTATTCGAGCAGCAGGACGTCGAGATCCCGAAGTTCTGGTCGCAGCAGGCGACGAACATCGTCGTTTCGAAGTACTTCCGCGGCCAGATGAACTCGCCCGACCGCGAGCGCAGCGTCCGTCAGCTAGTCGGTAGGGTGGTCGACACGATCACCGGCTGGGCCGACACGCAGCACTACTTCGCCACGTCGGAAGATCTGCAGGCGTTCAGCGGCGACCTGAAGTACCTCCTTCTGCACCAGAAGGCAGCGTTCAACAGTCCAGTCTGGTTCAACTGCGGCTTCGAGAAGGCGCCGCAGTGCTCCGCCTGCTTCATCAACTCGGTCAACGACACGATGGACTCGATCCTCAAGCTCGCGCGCACCGAGGGGATGCTGTTCAAGTTCGGCTCCGGCACCGGGACGAACCTCTCACCGATCCGATCGTCGCGCGAACTACTGGCGGGTGGCGGTACGGCGTCCGGTCCGGTCTCGTTCATGAAGGGCTACGATGCGTTCGCCGGCGTCATCAAGTCGGGCGGCAAGACGCGGCGTGCCGCCAAGATGGTGATTCTGAACGCCGAACATCCCGACATCGTCGACTTCGTCAACTGCAAGGTAGACGAAGAACGGAAGGCCTGGGCGCTGATCGACGCGGGCTACGACGGCTCGTTCACCGGCACCGCGTACAGCTCGGTCTTCTTCCAGAATTCGAACAACAGCATCCGCGTGCCGGATCAGTTCATGCGCTCGGTCGTCGATGACGGCGAATGGCAGACCCGAGCCGTTACCGAGGACCGCCGGGTGATGGACACCTACAAGGCGCGCGAGCTGATGCATCTCGTGGCCGAGGGCACGCACGTCTGCGGCGATCCGGGGATGCAGTTCGACACGACGATCAACGACTGGCACACGTGCCCGAACACCGATCGGATCAACGCATCGAACCCTTGCTCCGAGTACATGTTCCTGGACGATTCGGCCTGCAATCTCGCGTCACTGAACCTGATGCGGTTCGTCCGGGAGGACGCCCCGGGCGAGTTCGATGTCGAAGCGTTCCGTGCCGCGGTCCGGACGCTGAGCACCGCGATGGAGATAATCGTCGGCAACGCCAGCTACCCGACCGAGGCCATCGGGAAGAACTCCGAGGCGTATCGGCCGCTCGGCCTCGGCTACGCCAATCTGGGCGCGTTGCTGATGTCGCGCGGCGTGCCGTACGACAGCGATGAGGGACGTGACTACGCCGCCGCAATAACGGCGCTGATGACGGGCGAGGCGTACGCGCAGTCGGCGCGGATCGCGCGTGACTGCGGTGGGCCGTTCAGCGGTTACCCGAAGAACGAGCGGCCGTTCCTGCGTGTGATGCGCAAGCACCGGGATGCACTGAAGGACGTCGATACAGGCCATGTGCCGAACGAGCTGTATGGCGCGGCGGCGGAGGCGTGGGACGAGACCCTGACGCTGGGGGAGGCGCACGGCTTCCGGAACGCGCAGGCGACCGTACTCGCGCCGACCGGCACCATCGGCTTCATGATGGACTGCGACACGACCGGCGTCGAGCCCGATATCGCGCTCGTCAAGTACAAGAAGCTGGTCGACGGCGGCATGATGAAGATCGTCAACCAGACGGTCCCGACCGCGCTGACCCGCCTCGGCTACGACGACCCGCAGGTGCAGGCAATCGTCGAGCACATCGACGATCGCGACACGATCGAGGGCGCGCCGAACCTCCGGGAGGAGGATCTCCCGGTCTTCGACTGCGCGTTCAAGCCGGCCGCGGGCGACCGCTTCATCCACTACATGGGCCACATCAAGATGATCGGTGCGACGCAGCCGTTCATCTCGGGCGCCATCTCGAAGACGATCAACCTCCCGACCGACGCGACGATACAGGACGTCGAGCAGGCTTACCTCGACGCGTGGCGCCTCGGGACCAAAGCGGTCTCGATCTACCGCGACGGCAGCAAGCGGACGCAGCCGCTCAATACGGCGCGCGCGGCGGCGCAGGCGGCGGTCGACGCGCTACCAGGCCAGCCGGTCCGGCGGAGGCTGCCGGACGAGCGTCATGCGATCACGCACAAGTTCGACATCGCGGGCCATGAGGGCTACATAACCGTAGGGCTCTTCGAGGACGGCTCACCCGGAGAGATCTTCCTCGTGATGGCGAAAGAGGGGTCGACGATTTCCGGCTTCGCCGACGCTTTTGCGCAGGCGATCTCCTACTCGCTGCAGTACGGCGTGCCGCTTCAGGTCCTCGTCGACAAGTTCAGCCACGTCCGCTTCGAGCCGGCCGGGATGACGAAGAACCCCGATGTCCGTATCGCGAAGTCGATTGTCGACTATATCTTCCGTTGGATGGCGTCGAAGTTCCTCTCGGTCGAGGCGCAGCATGCGGCAGGCGTGAACGTTGCCGAAGTGGCCGCGGATCCGGACGGCGAACAGCTCTCGTTCAGCGATGCGCCGCTCGTGAACGGCAGCGGCAATGCTGGCGTGCCCCCGGCCAGAGGGCAGGCTGCGGCGGCGCCGTCGACGGCGACCAACTTCGCGATCCAGAACGATCAGGACGCCCCGCCGTGCGCCACTTGCGGGTCGATCATGATCCGCAACGGCGCCTGCTACAAGTGCGTCAATTGCGGCGCGACCAGCGGCTGCGCGTAGAAGCTCCCGGATAGGGGGGCTACTGTTCTTCGGGCAGCTTGCCGCCGGGGAGCGGTTCCCAGCCCCACCACGCCAGGACGATCAGGAGCACGGAGAATCCGCCGCGAACGGTCTGGCTCCAGTGGAGGAGCTGACTGTAGTAGTGGCCATCGTTATGCAGGCTGATGGCTTGCAGGCCCAAGAGGCCCGCCACGGCGAGGGCGAGGCCGCCCGGCAGAGAGATGCGGACGAAGGTGGCGGCGAGCGCCAGAGTGGCGCCGGACAGGATGCCCCACGCGTTGGCCCACCACTCAAGGGTGCCGTCAACGAGGAGATCCCCGATCCCTACGACGATGGCGTAGAGACCGTAGACGAACATTCCGATGGCTGCGGCGCGCAGCATGACCCCCTGTTGTATCATGCCGGGCCCCCGGAATGGCACACCGATCGCAGAGTAGGGAAGGGCTGGGTGGATCTCCAACTGAACGACCGCATCGCGCTGGTAACCGGATCGAGCCGCGGGCTCGGTTTCGCTTCGGCCCGCTCGCTCGTGGCGGAGGGAGCACGTGTGGCGATTTGCGCGCGCGGCGCCGAAAGGCTCAGCGAAGCGGCCGAGGAGTTGCGGCAGCTTGGGGCGGCCAGGGGTGACGACGAGCGCGTCCTGGCGATCGAGGCGGATCTCGCAACCGATGCGGGAATCGCGGCCGTCGTCGACCGGACGGTAGAGACGTTCGGCGGTCTCGATATTCTTGTGAACAACGTCGGCCGCGCCGGGGGTGGGGGAATCGCGGAGGCGACCGACGACGAGTGGCATGCGGCGCTCGACCAGACCCTCTGGCCAGCCATCCGCGCTTCGCGCCGCGCCGTGCCCCACCTGCGGGCGCGCCAGGGCGGCATCATCATCATGATCGCGTCCATCTGGGGGCGCGAGTCGGGTGGCCGGATGACTTACAACGCGGTGAAGGCGGCCGAGATCAGTCTGGCCAAGTCGATGGCGCTCGAACTGGCGCCGGATCAGATTCGCGTCGTGAGCGTCTGTCCCGGATCGATCTCGTTCCCCGGCGGATCGTGGTACCGCCGGCAGCAGGAGGACCCCGACGGGATGGCTGCGTTCGTCCGGGCGCAACTGCCGTTCGGCCGATTCGGCCGGGCGGAGGAGGTGGGCGACGTTGTCGCGTTCTTGGCGTCGGACCGCGCGAGCTGGGTGAGTGGGGCCGCCATCACGGTCGACGGCTGCCAGTCCCGGTCGCTGATCTGAGCGGGCTCCGGACGCGAACCCCGCGTCTCGCTACCGCCCGGTTACCGCAACCGGATGGTCATGTTGGGGCGGTCGACGGGCGCATCGTCGAACCAGCGCGCCGTGACGGTCTTCGTCTCCGTGTAGAAGCGCACCGCCTGCTTGCCGTAGACGTGTTGGTCACCGAAGAAGGAATCCTTCCAGCCGGTGAACGAGAAGAACGGCAACGGCACCGGAATCGGGACGTTGATGCCCACCTGTCCCACTTCGATCTCGCGCTGGAACCGGCGCGCGGCGCCGCCGGACGACGTGAAGAGCGAGACGCCGTTGCCATAGGGATTGGCGTTGACGAGCGCGATCGCTTCGTCGAACGTCTCCACGTTGGAGGTGACCAGCACCGGTCCGAAGATCTCCTCCCGGTAGATCGACATGTTCGGGTCGACATCGGCGAAGAGCGTCGGCCCGACCCAGTTACCGTCGGGGTAGCCGGACACCTCGCAGCCGACGCCGTCCAGCACGCAGCGCGCACCCTCGGCCTTGCCCCGCTCGATGTAGCCGAGGATCCGCTCCCGGGCCGGGCGGGTGATCTGCGGGCCGTAGGCCGCGCCGGCGTCATCCCAGGGCCCGGGGTGCACTGCCGCCATAGCCTGCTTCAGGTCGTCGACCCACTCTGCGGCCTCACCCACCAGCACCGCGGCGCTGATTGCCATGCAGCGCTGGCCTGCGGCGCCGCACGTGGCGCCCACCAGACTCGCGATGGCCTGATCCTTTTTGGCGTCGGGAAGGACCACCATGTGGTTCTTGGCGCCAGCCAGCGCCTGGACCCGCTTCCCGTTCGCCGCCGCCCGGGCATAGATCGCCCTGGCGACGGGCGCCGAGCCGACGAAGCTGACGGCGCGCACGTCGGGATGGTCCAGCAGCGCCTCGACCTGCGGCTTGCCACCGTGGATCACCTGCACCAGACCGTCCGGGGCGCCGGCCTCGGCAAGCAGCTCGACCAGCCGGTTGGGGACCGTCGGGTCCTGCTCCGAAGGTTTCAGGACGAAGGTGTTGCCGCAGGCGATAGCCAGCGGAAACATCCACAGCGGGACCATCGCCGGGAAATTGAACGGCGTGATGCCGACGCAGACCCCGACCGGCTGTACCAGGCTGTAGGTATCGATTCCCCGGGCGACGTTCTCCACCGTCTCGCCCATCATCAGCGAGGCGATGCTGCAGGCATGCTCTACCACCTCGATGCCGCGCCACACCTCGCCCCGCGCGTCCTCCCAGGTCTTCCCGGTATCCCGGCACAGGAGCCGGGCGACGTCGTCCTGGTTCTTTTTCAGGATGTCCTGGTAGGCGAACAACAGCCGCGCGCGCTCGGGCGTCGGCACTTCGCGCCAGGCCTGGAAGGTGGTCTTCGCCCCCTGGACCGCCTGATCTACCTCGTCGGCGGTGGCAAACGGCACCTCGCAGATCACTTCCTGCGTGGCGGGATCGGTCACGTCGATGCCGCTGGCGCGGCTATCCACGAAGCGACCGTTCACGAAGAGTTTGAGCTTCAACGGCGGGAGCGTTGTTGCTTGCGGCGGCTCTCGACCGTCACGTCGCCGAACCGCTTCCTGAAGCGATCAACGCGGCCTTCGGTGTCTACGAGCTTCTGCTTGCCGGTGAAGAAGGGATGGCAGGAGGAGCAGATTTCCAGGTGCAGCTCCTGCTTGGTCGACCGGGTCTTCCAAGTGGCGCCGCAGGCGCACCGGACGTCGACCTCGTGGTATTCCGGGTGAATGTCAGCCCTCACGCTCTCTTCCTCCGTCAAAAGTGCAAACCGCCATTATACCAGCGGGGCGCGCTAAGGGGCGGCAACGGCACCATTTGCCTGGGAGCCGACAAGGCATGAATACATCCGGTCGCCGGTCAGGCGTCCAGCATCGCTGCGAACGCGGCCAGGGCCGGGCGGATTCCGTCGCCCGTCCGGCTCGAGACAGGGACTACTTCGACGCCGAGCGCGGTGGGGTGGTCCCGCCGGGCGTCCGCCTGTCCGCTGCGGGAGAGTCGATCGATCTTGGTGGCGACCACCACGATGGGAGCGCCGAGACGTTGGAGCCAGGCGAGGGCCTCCAGGTCGCTCTCCAGGCCGGCGTGGCGTGCGTCCACCGCCAGGAGGGCGCCAGCGAGGCGAGACGTTTCCGGGGCGACTGTCCGATCCGTCCAGGAAACCTGCGAGAAGAAACTGCGTGTCAGTTCTTCAAACGCCTGCCGGGCGTTCCCACCCCCCCGGGCGTAGCCGTAACCGGGAAGGTCGGCCAGCGTCACGCGTTCCGGTTTCCGGCCGGATCTGGTGGTACGCAGTGAGTAGAGGTTGGCGAGGCGGGTGGTGCCAGGTTTCTGGCCGATGCGGGCGATGCGGCAGCCGGTCAGCGCGTTGATCAGACTGGACTTGCCGACATTCGAGCGGCCGACGAGTGCGATGGTCGGCCCGCAGTCGCCGGGGACGCTGCCGCCGGCCGGCACGCTGGTGACGAAGTCGGCTTCGAGGATCTTCACGCGGCGCCCCCGGAGGCCGCCCGGATCAGTGGGTTGTCTGATCCTTGACGACCGGCTCGACCTTCTCCGTATCGAGCGCCGGCAGCTTCGGAACAGGATGCTCCATCAGCGCGATCTTCAGCACCTCGTCCATGGTGTCGACCAGGTGGAGGTCGAGCGCGTCGAGCACCGACTTCGGGATGTCGGCCAGGTCCTTCTCGTTGTCCTTCGGCAGGATGATCTGCTTGAGGTGCGCCCGGTGCGCGGCGAGCACCTTCTCCTTGACGCCGCCGATCGGCAGCACCTTGCCCCGGAGCGTAATCTCGCCCGTCATGGCGACATCGCGCCGGGTCGGGATGCGGGTAAGCGTCGAGACGAGCGCCGTCGTGATCGTGATGCCGGCTGACGGGCCGTCCTTCGGAATCGCTCCCTCCGGAACATGGACGTGGACGTCGGTCTTCCGGTTGAAGTCCTTCGGGATGCCGAACTCCTCAGCCTTCGCCCGGACGTAGCTCATGGCGGCCTGGGCCGATTCCTGCATGACGTCGCCCAGCTTGCCGGTCAGCGTCAACTGTCCTCGACCCGGCATCAGCGTCGACTCGGTCAATAGCAGTTCGCCGCCCGCCTCGGTCCAGGCGAGGCCGGTCGCGATGCCGATCTCGTTCCGTTCGTTGGCGTAGGTCGGCCGGAACCTCGGCACGCCGAGGTACTCGGTTATGGATGTCGCGTTCACCTCGGTGCTGAACGCCGTCCCCTGATCAACCACCTTGCGGGCGATCTTCCGGCAGACCGAGGCGATCTCCCGCTCGAGACTCCGGACGCCGGCCTCGCGCGTGTAGCGCCGGATGATCGTCTCGTAAGCATCCGTGACGAACGCGGCGTTGTCCGTCGTCAGGCCCGTCGCCTTGAGGGTCTTCGCCAGGAGGAACCGCTTGGCGATCTCAGTCTTCTCGAGCTCGGTATAGCCCGAGAGTGCGAGCACCTCCATCCGGTCGCGGAGCGCCTGCGGCACCGTGTGCAGCACGTTCGCGGTGCAGACGAACATGACGTGGGAGAGGTCGTACTCCACATCGAGATAGTGATCGAGGAACGTATTGTTCTGCTCGGGGTCGAGCACCTCGAGCAGCGCGGCCGACGGATCCCCGCGGAAGTCCATCGACATCTTGTCGACTTCGTCGAGGAGGAAGACCGGATTCATGGTCCCCGCCTTCTTCATCATCTGGATGATCTGCCCCGGGAAGGCGCCGATATAAGTCCGCCGGTGACCGCGAACTTCCGCCTCGTCGCGGACGCCGCCGAGCGAGAGTCGAACGAACTTGCGGCGCGTGGCGCGCGCGATCGACTTGGCAAGCGACGTCTTGCCGACCCCTGGAGGGCCGGTCAGCGTCAGGATTGTTCCCTTCGGTTTCTTGACCAGCGAGCGAACCGCGAGGAACTCCAGAATGCGGTCCTTGATCTTCTCCAGCCCGTAGTGGTCATCGTTCAGGATCTGCTCGGCGCGCTTCAGGTCGCGGCTCTCGCGCGTCTTCTTGTACCAGGGGACGGCGATCAGCCAGTCGAGGTAGTTGCGGGAGACGGTCGCCTCGGCCGACATCGGCGGCATCGCATCGAGACGCTTCAACTCCTGGAGCGCCTTCTCTTCCACGTCCTTCGGCATCCGGGACTTCTGGATCTTCTTCCGCAGGTCGTCCACCTCGTTGCCGCGGTCTTCCTTGCGACCCAGCTCCTTCTGGATCGCCTTCATCTTCTCGTTGAGGTAGTACTCCTTCTGCGCCTTTTCCATCTGCTTCTTCACGCGCGACTGCACCCGGCGGTCGACCTGGAGCTTGTCGACCTCGCCGTCCAGGATGCTCCCGATGCGCGTGAGGCGTTCGAGCGGAGAGATGATCTCGAGCAGGTTCTGCTTTTCGTCAACGCCAATCGCGAGATGGCCGGCGATGGTGTCGGCCAGCTTGCTCGGGTCGTCCACCCGAACCGCGTTGATCATCGTTTCGTACTGCGGGTTGTTCGACAGCTTCACGTACTGCTCGAACTGCGTGCTCACCTTCGCCATTGCTTCGTCGAGGTCGGCGGCGGAGTCGGGCGGTGCGGCGAGTACCTTCGCGACGACCCGGTAGAAGCCCTTGTCGTCCTTCCACTCAATCGTCCGGGCCCGATCGACGCCCTCCACGAGCACCTTCACGTTGCCGTCCGGCAGGCGGAGGCTCTGCACGATGTTGGCGATGCAGCCCATCGTGTAGACATCTTGCGGATTGGGATCGTCGTTCGCCGCATCACGCTGCGCCGCGAGGAAGATTCGCTTGTCGCTCGCCAGCGCGTACTCGAGCGCCCGAGTGGACGAAGACCGTCCGACGACGAACGGAATCATCATGTGCGGAAAGACGACTACGTCCCGCAGCGGGACTATCGGCAGGGTTTCGTAAGATTCCATAAGGGTGTACTGCTCCGGCCGCCTATCCGGCCTTCTCGATCAGCGTAAGCGACGGGTCCTTGGCCAGCACTGCGTCACGGGTGATGACACACTCCGTCACCTTCTTCTTGCCCGGCAGCGTGAACATGATGTCGAGCATCAGATCCTCGATGATCATGCGGAGGCCGCGCGCCCCGATCTTTCGGATCAACGCCTGCTCGGCGATAGCCACGATCGCGTCGTCCGTGAAGCGCAGCTTCACGTTCTCGTACTCGAACAGCTTCTGGTACTGGCGCGTGATGGCGTTTTTCGGCTCCGTCAGGATCTGGATCAGGGCCGCCTTGTCCAGCTCGTGCAACGTTCCCTGAACCGGCAGCCGGCCGACGAACTCCGGGATCAATCCGAACTTGATCAGATCCTCCGGCTCGACCTTCTGCAGCAGCGTGCCGACGTCAGCCTGTCCGGCGGAACGGATGTCAGCTCGGAAACCGAGCGTCTTCCGGCGCAGCCGGCGCTGAACCGCCTTGTCGAGCCCGACGAATGCACCGCCGCAGATGAACAGGACGTTGGTCGTGTCGACGTGGAAGAACTCCTGATGCGGATGCTTCCGCCCCCCCTGGGGCGGCACGTTGGCGACCGTCCCCTCGAGGATCTTCAGCAGTGCCTGCTGGACACCCTCACCCGAGACATCGCGGGTGATCGAGGGGTTCTCGTCCTTCCGGCAGATCTTGTCGATCTCGTCGATATAGATGATCCCCTGCTGCGCCTTCTCGATGTCTCCACCGGCGGCCTGCAGCAGCTTCAGGATGATGTTCTCGACATCCTCTCCGACGTAGCCCGCCTCGGTCAGCGTCGTTGCGTCGACGATGGTGAAGGGGACCGACAGCAGGCGGGCGAGCGTCTGGGCGAGCAGCGTCTTGCCAGTGCCGGTCGGTCCGATCAGGAGAATGTTCGACTTGGTCAGCTCCGGGTCGTTCCGGCTCCGGGACTGTTTCTGGATCTCGACCCGCTTGTAGTGATTGTAAACGGCTACCGCGAGCTTCTTCTTGGTGACTTCCTGGCCGATGACGTACTGGTCGAGAAACTTCTTGATCTCGGCCGGGACCGGCAGTCCGGAACGGAGCCCGCCCTTCCTGTCGACACGGGTATCGTCCGCAATGATGTCGTTGCAGACGTCGACGCACTCGTCGCAGATGAAGACGGTGGGTCCGGCGATCAGCTTTCGGACGTCGTTCTGATCCTTGTTACAGAACGAACACCGGAGGGTTTCGCCGTCGGACTGCTTGGCCATGAGGGTACGCGCTCGCCCGCCTGGCGCCTCAGGCGCGCTGACGGATCACGTCGTCAATAATACCGTATTCGCGTCCCTGGTCGGCGTTCATGATGTAGTCGCGCTCGGTGTCCTCGGCGATCCGATCGAGCGACCGGCCGGTGTGCAGCGAGAGAATCTCGTTCAGCCCCTGCCGCATTCGGAGGATTTCCCTCGCGTGGATATCGATGTCGGTCGCCTGGCCGCTCAGCCCGGTCATCAGCGGCTGGTGGATGACGATTCGCGAGTTCGGCAGCGAGAAGCGCTTCTTCGGCGCACCCGCGGCCAGTAGCACCGCCGCCATCGACGCCGCCTGTCCGATGCAGGTGGTCTGCACGTCCGGCTTGATGAACTGCATCGTGTCGTAGATGGCAAGGCCGGCCGAGATCGATCCACCGGGGCTGTTGATGTACAGCATGATGTCCCGATCCGGATCCTCCGCCTCGAGAAAGAGCATCTGCGCGATGATCAGGTTCGCCAGACCATCGTCGATCGGGGCGCCGATGAAGACGATACTGTCCTTCAGGAGGCGGGAGTAGATGTCGTAGGCTCGCTCCCCGCGGTTGGTCTGTTCGACCACCATCGGGATGAGCTGTCCGCGCGAGTCAGGCATGGACGATCGTAGCACGCGCCAACAGGAACTCGATCGTCTGCTCGCGCCGCAGTCCGGCCCCCAGGCGGGCCATGCCCCCCTGCTGCTCGACCAGGGCGCGGACGGCCGCGGGAGTCCGTCCGGACAGTTCCGCCTGGCGATCGATCTCGCCCGTGACGTCATCTTCGCCCGCCTCGATTGACTCGCGCCGGGCGATTTCGTCGACCACCAGCGTGCTCCGGACCGCATCGGTCGCCGAGGCCCGCTGCTGCTGCCGGAAGGCCTGCCAGTCGACCGGCGCGTTGCGCGGATCGACCCCCTCGGCGGCCAGTTGTTGCGCGACCTGCTCGATCCGCCGGTCCAGCTCGCGTTCGACCAGTGCCGTTGGCACTTCGACCGTGACCCGGTTGGCGAGCTGGCGCAACAGCTCTCCGCGAACCTCCTGGCGTGCTTCCTGCTCCGCTGCCGCCTTGAGATCTTCTTCGACCCGGGTGCGGAGCGCGGCGAGGTCGGCGAACTCGCCCACGCTCTGGGCAAAGGCGTCGTCTACCTCCGGCAGCACCGGTTGGCTGATGGCGGTTGCCGTGATGTCGTAGGCCGCTTCGCGCCCCGCGAGCCGCCTGACCGGATCGTTCTCTGCATGCGTCACGGTGAACGAGCGGGTATCACCGACCGCCAGTCCGGTCAGTTCGGCATCAAAGCCGGGCGGATTGGCGTCGTTTCCGATCTCGACCCGGACGCCGTCGAGATGCTCGGACCCCTTCCCCTGCGTCGCGTCGGTCAGGCGCCGGTCGAGGTCGATCGTGACGATATCGCCCCGCTCCGTCGGACGTCCCTCGACCGGCTCGAGTCGGCCGGCACCCTGGCGCAGACGCTCGATCGCCTGATCGATCGCGTCATCCTCGACGTTGACCGGCGACTGCCGGAGCGTGAACGCGGTGTAGTCGCCTGGATCAATCTGCGGCAGCGTCTCGAACAGCGCGGTGAAAGTGAGCGGTTTTCCTTCATCTACCTCGACATCACGGATCTCGGGGGGGGCGATGGGGTCAATCTGCTCGCTGTCGATTGCGTCGTCGACCGCGCTCCGCACCAGATCCTCCGCCACCTCCCGCAGGATCTCATCGCGAAACCGGGCGCGAATCACCTTGGCGGGCGCCTTGCCCGGGCGGAATCCCTGCAGCTTCGCTGTGCGCCGGTAACGGTTCAACAGCCGGTCTATCGCCTGATCGACACGCTCCGCCGGGATCTCGACCTTCATCTGTTTCCGGCAGGCGCCGACATCGGTCACTTCAGTCTTCATGGTCTGCCAACGGCCTCACCGAGTGCGGGGTAGTGCGGGTCTGCAGGTGGTGCGAAAGGGGGGATTTGAACCCCCATAGCCTTGCGGCTACCGAATCCTAAATCCGGCGCGTCTGCCAGTTCCGCCACTTTCGCATCGTGGCCCGGCCACAGCCTAGCACGTCTGTTACCATCACTGGATGGACGCGTTGCTGTCCACCGTGGCACCGGTAGTAGACCGGCAGGAGGTGATCGCAGCCTACCGTGACAACCGCGTCAGGACGCAGGCGATCTTCGATCTGCTCACACCCGACGCGTACTACGCGCGACCGATTCCGCTCCGCCACCCGGTGGTCTTCTATGACGGCCACATCCCCGCCTTCGCGGTCAATGCGCTGCTGAAGAAGGGACTCGGACACCCCGGCATCGACCGCGATCTCGAGACGTTATTCGCCCGCGGCATCGACCCGGCGGATCGTTCGGCCGCGGCGCGATCCGCTCGCGACATGTGGCCGACGCGCGAGATCGTGCGGCACTACGTTGCGCAAGCGGACCACGCAATCCTCGGGGCGCTTGCCGGCGCGCCGATCGAAGGGGAGGCGAACGGCGTCGTGCGGCGTGGCCAGGGAGTCTTCACCATCCTGGAGCACGAAGCGATGCACCAGGAGACGCTCCTCTACATGTGGCACTGGCTCGATCCCTCCCAGAAGTGCTGTCCTGCCGGCTACGAACCGACCGCGATCGATAGGCCTGCGCCGCCGGTGGAGATGGTGATCGTGCCGGCAGGGCGGGCGACGCTCGGCGCGCGCATCGAAGCAGTCCCCTTCGGGTGGGACAACGAGTTTCCGGAGCATCCGGTCGACGTCCCCGCGTTCGCGATCGACGTCCATGACGTCACGAACGCCAGCTTCCTCGAGTTCGTCGAGGCGGGGGGCTATGGGAAGCGGTCGCTCTGGTCCGAAGGGGCCTGGGCGCGCCTGCAGAAGGGTGGCCGAGCGCACCCGCGTTTCTGGGAACGGGAGAACGGGCGGTGGTACTGGCGCGGCATGTTCCACCGCGTGCCCTTGCCGCCGGCCTGGCCCGTCTGGGTGACTCACGACGAAGCGTCGGCCTATGCCCGGTGGCGGGGTCTCCGGCTGCCGAGCGAGGCGGAGTTCCACCGTGCCGCCTACGGGACGCCGGAGGGGACCGAACGGACGCAGCCGTGGGGCGAGGCCCCGCCGGATGCGACGCACGGCAACTTCGACTTCCGACAATGGGATCCCGTGCCGGTCGGGTCGTATCCGGCCGGCGCGAGCGCCTGGGGGATCCACGATCTGGTAGGCAATGGCTGGGAGTGGACCTCGACCGTCTTCGAGGGGTTCCCCGGCTTCGAGGCGATGCCTTCCTACCCGGAATACTCCGCCGACTTCTTCGATGGCGATCACTTTGTGGTGAAAGGGGCATCGCCGGCCACCGCGGCCGGACTGATCCGCCGCAGCCTCCGGAACTGGTTCCGTCCGCACTACCCGTACATGTACGCCTCGTTCCGCTGCGCCCGGGACGCCGAGTAGCCGCTGATGGTCGAGGCGTCGGGCGCGACAGCGACAGAATGGCGCGGTAACGTCGCGGACGACCGCCCGGCGCACGACATTCTGGCGCGCGATGTCGTCGAGGGGCTGCAGCGCCGGCCGAAGCAGATTCCGGCGCATTACCTGTACGACGCACTCGGATCGCAGCTCTTCGAGGCGATCTGCGAGTTGCCTTGGTACCCGATCACGCGGGGAGAGTGCGTGCTCCTGGCCCGCCAGCGCGACGCCATCCTGGCGCGCCTCGACACGCCGGCGACGCTCGTGGAACTGGGGGGAGGGAACGGCGAGAAACTCGCCATCCTCGCCGAGGGCATCGCCGCCGCGGGACGCACCGCGGATGTCCACCTGATCGATATCTCGGAGACGGCGCTCAACCGGGCGTGCGAGAAAGTTGCCCGGCACGAATCGGTGCGGGTGCACGGCCACCGCGCGGCGTATGCAGAGGGGTTGCGCGCGGCGACTACGCAGCTCGCACCGGGCCGCTCCGCCATGGTGCTATTCCTTGGCTCCAACATCGGCAACCTGCATCCCGGCGAGGCGGACCGCTTCGCTGCCGAGATCCGCGACGGTCTCCGCCCGGGCGACAGTTTCCTGTTGGGGGCCGACCTCGTGAAGCCCGAAGCGGACCTCGTCGCCGCCTACGACGATCCGCTCGGCGTCACCGCCGCGTTCAACCGCAACCTTCTGGTCCGGTTGAACCGGGAACTCGACGCGGACTTCGACGTCAGACGTTTCGCGCACGAGGTGGCCTGGAACCGCCGCGACTCGCGGGTCGAGTCGTACCTGGTGAGCCAGACGGATCAGACGGTTTGCCTCCGGGGCGTGGACTGTTGCGTCCGACTGGACGCGGGTGAAGGTATCTGGACCGAGAGTTCCTACAAGTACCAGCCCGAACAGATTCTCGACCTGGGCGCGCGGGCCGGCTTCGCGCACCGTGCCCAGTGGATCGACGAGGAGACGCGGTTCGCACTGACCCTTTTCGACGCGAAGTGAGCGATCCGGTGACCGATCAACGCATGGTGGGCGGGATGAGCATCCGGTACCTGGTAGCGGCGGCCTGCCTTGTCGTCATCATTGCCGGCCTGCGCGCGGCGGCGGAGCTGATCCTCCCGTTCCTGATTGCCGTCTTCCTGGCGGTCGTCAACGTACCGCTGATGAACTGGCTGGTCCGGATGAAGGTGCCGAAGCCGCTGGCCGTGGCGCTCACCATCCTGAGCGCGGTGGCGGTGATCGCGGCGCTGGTAGCCGTGGTCGCCGGGTCGATCAACCAGTTGACCGCCGCCGCGCCCACCTATCAAGCGCGGTTGCGCGAGTTGACCACGTCGCTGATGGCGTTCGGCACGCGGTTGGGGCTGCCGGTGGCGGAGTGGACGTCGCTCGATCTCGCGCCGACCGGCATGTTCGACCTGATCGGCGGCGTCATCGGCGACACGGTGCGGACGGTTGGCTCGTTCCTCTCGAACACGTTCCTGGTGTTGCTGACGGTGATCTTCATCCTGTTCGAAGCGGCCGGTTTCAGTCGCAAGATCACGGTCGCATTCGGTACCCCACAGGATTCCTTCAGCCAACTGACCCGAATGGCGCACCAGGTCCAGACCTACCTCGTGGTGAAGACCGCCGTAAGCGCCGCTACCGGTCTGACCGTCGGCATCTGGGTAGCGTTGATGGGGCTCGACTTCCCGCTGCTCTGGGGCGTGTTGGCGTTTCTCTTCAACTTCATCCCGACCCTCGGCTCGATCGTGGCGGCGGTGCCGGCCGTGATGCTCGCGATCGTGCAGTTCGGTCCGGGCCGCGCGGCGGTGATCGCAGCCGGCTACCTGGCCGTCAACATCATCTTCGGCAATGGCATCGAACCGACGCTGATGGGGCGGCGTCTCGGTCTGTCGACGCTCGTCGTCTTCAGTTCGCTCGTCTTCTGGGGCTGGGTCTGGGGGCCGATCGGAATGCTCTTTTCCGTGCCCCTCACCATGGCCGTCAAGATCGCCCTCGAGAACAGCCGGGAGTTCCGTTGGGTCGCCGTCCTGCTCGACGCCAACCCGGCCCCGCAGCCGGCAACAAAGGACTGACGGCGCGCCGGCGTCTACGCCGGCACTTCGTTCTTACGTCTCGCGTTTCGCCCGCAGCGACTTCAACGCTTCCAGATGATCCACGTATGCCGCCCGCGCCGCCATGAACTCCGCGTGCGTCAATCCCAGCTCCCTGGAGATATGCCGGGCTTCTCCCTCTTCAACCACCGTGATTGACGCATCCGCCGCCGACACTGCAAACACGCACTCCAGCAGTTCAATCCGCTGTTCGGGCGTCGAGAGCTCCCGGAACTCCCGCGCAATCGTGAAATTCTGCGTCCCCCCGAACAGCCGTATTTGGTGCCGCGCCATCTCCACCACCAGGACCGCCTGCGCTTCCGGCAGATGGCCCAGGAGCTGCACGATCTCCTCCATCTTGCGGGTTTCGGCGTCGCTCACATGCGAGTCGGCATGGGCGGCGCGCCCCAGCACCCAGGCGAATGTCGCGAGATATCGCGCGCGAGCTTCCGGCAGAGCCTCCAGTTCGTGGACGATGTGGCGGACGACATCCGCCTCGGCGGCTGCCTTCGCGGGGGGGGCTGCAGCCCCGCCGGTCCAACCGAGGAAATCGAGAATCGACATGCCTATCAGCGTACTCCCGCCGCGAGCCGATCGACGAGCTCGTCGGCCACCGCCGCCACCGGCTCGCCCTCTTCGTCCACGCGCCGGTTCATGGCGCGCATCCACTCCGCGTCGATGGCGCCGCCCAGTTGCTGGAGTGCGTCGATGACCGCCGGCGCGCTACGGGCGAGACCTGGGCCGGCCAGCACGATAGCGTCGTACGGCGGGATCGCTTCCCGGTCATCCTCGAGCAGACGGAGGTTGTACGCCGCAATTCGCCCATCGGTGGAATACGCGCTGATTACCTGCACTTCGTCCGCCACTATCGCTTCGTACATCAACGCCGGATCCATCGTACGCAACTCGGCGAAGTCGAGACCGTACCGGTCGCGGACTGCCGGCCATTCGGTTCGGAGGAAGAACTCGTAGTCGCTGCCGATGGAGAGTTGCGGCGCGACCGGCACGAGGTCGCTGATCGTTCTGAGGCCCAGCCGATCGGCCTCGCTGGCGCGGACCGCGAGCGCGTAGGTGTTCTCGAAGCCTAGCGTTGCCGCGAGCGTGATCTGGCGGTCCTCGAGGAACCGCCGGACATCCGCGAGCACCGCCTCCCGGCCGGGTATCGCGCCGTCACTACCTGCGTTCATCATATTCGCCCAGATCGTGCCGCTGTAGTCGACGTACAGATCGATTTGGCCGGCTTCGAGTGCGTCGAACGCGACGGTCGATCCGAGCGACTGCACGAGTTGGGTCGGCCGGCCGGTCTCACGCTCAATCCATCGGGCGATCGCGTCGCTCAGGATGTACTGCTCGGTAAAGGACTTGCCGCCGACCGTGACCGGGCGGTCGCGTCCGGAGACGAATGGCGCGGCAAACGTCGCGCCCGCGTACGCGTAGAGCAGCCCGACGGCGGTGAGCGCGGCGACGAGCGCCGTCCGGCGCCGGGCCGTGAGTGATACCTCGATGGAACGGACCAGGCCGTCGAGCAGCAGGGCGAGACCGGCCGCGGCGACACAGCCGACCAGCACTGCCACAAGGTTGCGCGTCTGGAGTCCGCTGAAGATGTAGTTGCCCAGACTGGTTGCCCCAACTGGCGTCGAGAGTGTCGCGATCCCCACCACCCAGACGGTGGCCGTACGCATGCCGGCGACGATCACCGGCATCGCGAGCGGCAGCTCCACGCGTGCGAGTTGCTGGCGTGGCGTCATGCCGACCCCCTGCGCCGCTTCCTTGAGCGCCGGATCGATTCCGCCAATCCCGGTCACCGTGTTGCGCAAAACCGGCAGGACACCGTAGAGCGTCAGTCCGATCGCCGCCGGCAGGAAGCCTATGCTCTGGAGGTCGACAGCCGCGAGCACGGGCACCATCACCGCCAGCAACGCCAGGCTCGGGATCGTCTGAATGACGCCAGCTACGGCCAGCACCGGCTGTTCGAGCCAGGCTATCCGCGTCGCGGCGATGCCCAGCGGGACGCTGACGGCGGTCGACAACAGTAACGCCAGAAGCGTCAACTGCAGATGCGCCGTCAGGTAGTCCGGCAGCAGCGCGAGCTGTTCGCTCAACATGGCGAGCTACCGGCTCCGTTCGGGGCGTCCGGATGGCCGGCGCCGCCCTTGGCGATCAAGGCGTCGATGGCCGCCGCCTGCCGGCGCGGCGTGCTCATCAGCCGCTCGACGTAGACGTTCGCCGGCCGCGTAAGCAGCTCGTGTGGAGTGCCCACCTGCACGAGGCGCCCCTGCTCCATGACGCCGATCCGATCGCCCAGGGTCAGCGCTTCGGTCATGTCATGCGTCACGAACAGCGCCGTCAACTGCAACTCGGTGCGTATCCGGAGAAAGGATGTCTGCAGCCGCTCGCGCGTCACCGGATCGAGCGCGCCGAACGGTTCGTCCAGCAGCATGACGCGCGGCTCCGCGGCCAGCGCCCGCGCCACCCCGACTCGTTGCTGCTGGCCACCCGAGAGTTGGCGCGGCCACCGGTCGCGCACGCCGGGATCGAGTTCCACCAGGTCCAGCAGGTGATCGACCCGATCGGCAATCCGGTCCTCGGGCCAGCCGAGCAGCGCCGGCGTCACCGCGATGTTCTCGCCGACGGTCAGGTGCGGGAAGAGACCGATCCGCTGGAAGACGTAGCCAATCCGGCGACGCAACACATGCGGCGGCAGCGTTGCCGTGTCGACGCCGCCGAAGTGAACGGAACCGCTGGTCGGTTCGACCAGCCGGTTGATCATCTTGAGCGTGGTGGTCTTGCCGGAGCCGGAGCCGCCCAGGAGCACGACGAGTTCGCCCGCGCCCACCTCAAGCGAGAGGTCGTCCACCACTGCGGCGCCGCCATAGCGTTTGGTGAGACCCGAGGCTCGAATCATCGGGCGTGCGGCATTCCCAGCCTCCGACGTGTACGTCGGCGCACAGAGGGACTAGACCCCCGAAAGGTGCTGGATGACGCCCGTGCTGTCGCCCAGTGACTCGGTCGGCACGTCGAGCTTCTCGAGGAGCGCAACCTGCAGGTTCGTGAGCGGCGTCTCCTCGACCACTCGCAGGTGCCGGCCACCCTTGATCCGGCCCGCCGCGCCGCCCGCGACGAGGACCGGCAGATCGACATGCAGGTGCTGGTTGCTGTCGCTGATGCCGGAGCCGTACTGCATCAGCACGTGATCGAACAGCGTGCCGTCACCATCCGGTGTCGCCTCGAGCCTCTCGATGAAGTAGGCGAGCTGTTCGATGTGGTGCCGATTCAGCTTGGCCAGCTTCGCGATCTGCTCCGGCCGGTTCTGGTGGTGCGACATCCCGTGGTGCGGATCCGGGATGCCCAGTTCCGGGTAGGTGCGTGGGCTCACCTCGCGCGACATCATGAAGGTGCTGACGCGCGTCAGATCGGCCTGGAACGCGAGGATCTGCAGGTCGAACATCAACCGGGCATGCTCGGCGAATGTGTCTGGAATGCCGCCCGCGGGACGGGCCAGCTCCGGCAACTCCCGCTCGCTCTGTGCCTCGGCGAACTGGATGCGCCGCTCGATGTCGCGAATGGCGTCCAGGTACTGCGTCACCTTGGTGCGATCGCCAGGACCGAGCTGTTGCTGGAAGTCGGCCACTTCGTGCACAAGGGAGTCGAGAATGCTGCGATCCTCGCGGATCCGCGCGAGCCGCGCCTCCGGTGTCGTGCTGTCGGTGTCACCGAACAGCCGCTCGAAGACCGCGCGCGGCTGATTCTCCATCGGAAGCGGGTTCGTTGGATTGCGCCATGACAGCGTGTTTGCGTACGCGCAACTCCAGCCCGCCTCGCAGGCGCCAATCAACTCGTTCGGATCGATGGCCAGCTCGAGGGACGCGAGCATCGTGTCGGTGCCCATCTTCTCGGCGGCGATCTGATCCATCGACGTGCCGCCCCGGATATCCGGACCGTCGGTCTTCTTCGGGTGAACGCCGGTCAGGAAGGTGGCAGCGGCGCGGACATGGTCGCCGGTACCTTCGCCCGGTAGCGGGAAGGCCGGCGCGTCGGCCAGACCACTGACGACGAGCAACCGGTCCTTGAACGGGGTGAGCGGCTCGAGCGTCGGCGGCAGTTCACTCAGCGGCCCCTCCGTCGCGGGCGTCCACTGCTTCATGATGATGCCGTTCGGGACGTAGCCAGTGAAGAACCGCTGCACCGGTCTGGCGGCGGATTTCCGCACGGCGGCGAAGGCGGGGACCATGCTGTCGAGCAGCGGCAGGGC
This sequence comes from Vicinamibacterales bacterium, assembly GCA_965246995.1. Lineage (GTDB taxonomy): Bacteria > Acidobacteriota > Vicinamibacteria > Vicinamibacterales > UBA8438 > VXRJ01. The sequence continues at coordinate 3,571,397 of OZ252008.1, read as the reverse complement.
GAGTGTGGCGCCGACGCCGCGCAGGAACATCCGGCGGTGAAGCTTCAGCCCGGTTACCGGGGATGCACCGCGTGATGGCGTGGTCGAGGTCGTGACAGCCTTCTTCGGAATCGTCATGGCTCAGCTGATCTCCTCATCTGGAAAGGCGTACTCTGGACGATACCGGCGATGAGTGCTGACCAACGATACTCCTCGGCGGCGGCGGCGTCCATAACGCTCCGCACCGCGGGGCCGTCGAACGATTCGACTCCCCGGCCGATGGCGTAAGTCAGCAGCTTCTCCGCGACGGTGGCGACGAAGTTCTCGCCCCGGTCGACAAACGCTTGCCGGAGCGTTGCGGGGCCGTCAACGGCGGCTCCGTCGGTCAGCGTCCCGCTGGCGTCAATCGGGTCGCCCCCGTCGCCAGCATCGCGCCAGCGCCCGATGCCGTCGAAGTTCTCGAGGGCGAAGCCCAACGGGTCCATCACCCGGTGGCAACTGGCGCAGACCGGATTGGCCCGGTGCTGTTCGAGCCGCTCTCGGACGGAACGGGGAGCAACGCCTGGTTCGTCGTTCTCCTCGAGCGCCGGAACGTCAGGCGGGGGCGGGGGCGGCGGTGTGCCGAGCACGTTCTCGAGCAGCCACTTGCCGCGCAGCACGGGCGAGGTGCGGTGCGCATACGACGTTACAGTCAGCAGGCTCCCCTTGCCGAGGAGGCCGCGACGGGCGTCTTGCGCGCCGTCGAGCGCGACCCGGCGGTAGTGGTTGCCATAGATCCCGGGCATCCCGTAGTGCCGCGCGAGGCGCTCGTTGACGAAGGTGTAGTCGGCCGTCAGCAGGTCCAGCACGCTCTGGTCGTCACGGATCTGGCTGTCCAGGAAGAGCGCCATCTCGCGTTCCATGGCCTCGCGCAGATTTGCGTCGAAGTCGGGAAACGCCTGCGGGTCGGGCGTGACGAGGCGGATGTTGCGGAGGTAAAGCCACTGCCCGCCGAAGTTGTCGACCAGCGTCTCGGCGCGTAGGTCCGCCAGCATCCGGCGCAGCTGCGCGCCGAGCACTTCCGGATCGCGCAACGTGCCGCGCTCGGCGACAGAGAGCAGTTCGTCGTCCGGGATGCTGCTCCAGAGGAAGAAGGAGAGGCGTGAGGCAAGCTCGATATCCGTAATCGGGTACGCCGTGCCGGGCGCGACGCCTTCCGGATCCGTCTCGCGCCGGAAGAGGAAGTTGGGGCTGACCAGAATGCGCCGAAGCGCCATCTCTATGCCGGCGTCGAAGTCTCCCTCCGCGCGGCCCCGCTGGTAGAAGTCGAGCAGCATCGCCATGTCGTCACCGGTCACTGGGCGGCGGAACGCCAGGCGGGCGAGACCCGAGATGATCCGGGACGCGCAGCCGGTGTCGTCCATCCCCGGATCCGGACGGCAGGAGAAGATTCGCTGGCGCGGCGGCGTGTCGCCCCGGCCCCTCGCGTCGTACGGCCCGCTCACCTCGACGCTTGCGATGGCGGGGGGAATCGTCTGATCGCCCGCGTACTCGTAACTCGTGACCCGGTAGTCGGTACGCAACATCCCTTCCAGATAGGCGGTCTGATCGACGAAGCTGATCGCGAGCGTCGCCGGCCCCGCGTTCGCCGCGAAGCGGACTTCCTGTCCGTCGTCGGGGACGTTGCGCAGGTCGCGGCGCACTTCCTCGCCGTTCTCGTCGAAGACCGGTCCGCCAACCGTCAGTGTGTCGATCAGCTCGCCGTCGAGACGGACCTCGAGTTGATGTTCGTCGAGCAGGCCGCGGACCCGTCCGTCGTAGGTCCGCAGGAGGAAGATCCGCACCGTGTAGTCGCCATCGAGCGGGAAGTAGTGCTGGATGGCCAGTCCGCCGCGTGATCCGAACGGCAACGCATCATTCACGCGCCGGTCCTGCCGCAGGTGCTTGTCCACCTCGTAGACGTCGGTGGTTGGCTGCAGCGACGGGTCGCCCACCGCTAGCCGGCTGATCTTGCGGGATGCGCCGAGGTAGCGCTCGGTGAGCATCGGCGACATCGACAGGACGTCGGCGATGTTATCGAAGCCGAAGCCGGAATCGTCCGGCGGGAGAAGCGTTGGCGCGTCGATCTCGAGGTCGAGCAGATCGCGAATCGCGTTGGCGTACTCGGCGCGGTTCAGCCGGTGAACGGCGTGGCGGCGCCCCGGGTTCGGGTTGCGGGCCGCCGCGCTGTCGACCTGGTCCTCGAGCCAGTCGGTGAAGGCTTCGTAGGTCGCCTCGTCGGGGCGTGGACGTTCGGCCGGCGGCATCGACCGCGTCCGGAGTTTCCGGATCACTTTCTCCCAGGTCACGGTCTCGTGCGGATCCTCGCCGGCGCGGGTCAGGTCGAGGCGTTGCAGCGTGACACCGGCGGTGAGCGTCCGATCGTTGTGGCAGCCTACGCAGTAGCGGTTCAGGAGCTGGCGGTACTCCGTCGCCGCGTCGTCAGCGGCTGGCTCCGCGGTGTTCTGGGCGGCGGCGGGGCTCGCGAACAGGCCGCCGCCGAGGAGAATGCCGATCAGCAGGGCGGCGGCGCTGTGGAGCCGTCCATACGTTGACCGCTGCCGCTTCGGTGTGACGCGCATGAATACCCCTGCCGCGCGTGGAGATGCCTTGCAACAGGCCGAGTACCCGTGCATTATCATGGGGTGTCTCGGGGAGGTCAAGCGGTCCGGCGGGCCGTTTGACCCGGTTCGGATACCCGGATTGAAGAGGAATGCCTGATGCGTGATTGCCGCACCCGCGCCCTGCTGTCCATGCCGGCGTTCGTTGTCGCGGCGGTACTGCTCCTGCCCGGCGCCGGGCCGGCCGCAGCCGCGGCTGCGGCCGCGGTGGAACTGCCGCTGATCGATGCCATCAAGACGGAGGATCTGCCCCGCGCGGAGCGGCTCGTCGCGGAGGGGGCGGACGTCAACCTGCCGCAGGGGGATGGCGCCACGGCGCTGCATTGGGCGGCGCATCGGGATCACCTGGCGGCGGCCCGCCTGCTGCTGGGCGCCGGCGCCCGGGTCGATGCTGCGGATGACCACGGCGTCACGCCGCTGGGCCTCGCCGCGCTCAACGCCAGCCTCCCGATGGTTGAACTACTGCTCGATGCCGGCGCCGACCCGAATCGCGCGCGCGTCACCGGGGTCACGCCGCTGATGACGGCGGCGCGCGTCGGCAACCTCGAGGTGCTGCGCCGGTTGCTCGCGGCCGGCGCCGACCCGACCGCCACGGAATCGTTGCGTGGCCAGACCGCGCTGATGTGGGCGATCGCCGAGAACCACACGGGGGCGGCGAGCGTGCTGCTCGAGACCGGTGGCGGTGCGACCAACCGGTCGACCAGCGGGTTCACGCCGTTGCTGTTTGCCGCGCAGCAGGGGAATGTCGAAGTAGCGCGTCTCTTGCTCGCGGCCGGCGCCGACGTGCACGAGTCGGCGCCCGACGGGATCGGCGGCGATACCAATGCCCGCGTGCTGTTCCGCGAGGACACCGACGCGTCGGCCCTGCTGGTCGCCATCGACAGCGGTCATGCGGAGATGGCGCTCTTCCTGATCGAACGGGGCGCCGACCCGAACCACAGCGGCGCGGGACGCGCCCCGCTCCACGCCGCCGTGCAGCGGCAGATGCCGGCCGTGGTCCGCGCGCTGCTCGCGGCGGGTGCGGATTCGGATGCGCGGCAGGAGAAGCGGCTGCCGTTCGTATCGCGCCGCATCACGCAGGCGAATGGCTTGACGCCGAAGACCGCAGGCTCGACCCCGTTCCTGCTCGCCGCGAGTTTCGGCGACGTCGAGATCATGCGGATCCTGGTGGAAGAGGCGGGCGCCGATCCGTTCCTGACGACCGAGGACAACACGACCGCCCTGATGGTGGCGGCGGGTGCGGACTATGTCGAAGGCCAGGACAAGTACGGCTACCGCTCGTACCCTGCCTACTACGAGACACTGCAGCAGCGGGCGTTCGAAGCGGTCCAGTACTGCCTGGAACTGGGACTCGACGTCAACGCCGTGAACGACGATGGCCAGACCCCGCTGCATGGCGCGGTCTACATGGGCGGGACGCTCATTGCGCCGTACCTGGTGGAGCAGGGGGCTGAGATGGACGTGATGAACGGCCGCGGCCAGACCCCCTGGATGATTGCCGCGGAGGGCGAGTACCGAGCGGGGTCGTTCTACCGCCACGAGGAGACGGGCGAAGCGCTCGCCGAACTGGGCGCCGACCAGACCATCGGCTTCGATCTGGGTCCGGACTGGCGGAAAACCATCGAGGCTGACGCGGACGCCGCTCGCTAGTCCCTCGCGTACTTATGCAGCGCCGGCCGCACCGTATCCGCGACATAGATGTCGCCTGACGGCGTAATCGTCATGTAGTGCGCCTCGCCGAACTCACCAAGGCCCTTGCCGGGCTGTCCGGTCGCGCCGACCGCCTTCCCGTTCTCGTCCAGCTCAAGGATCTCGCCAGCGAAGCCGCTCACCATGTACATCGTGCCGTCGCTGTTGATGAACAGGCCGCAGGGCAGACCCTTGTAGGACCACTCTTTGACGTAGGTCCCTTCGCTGTCGAAGATCTGCACGCGCCGGTTCTGGCGGTCGGCGACGTAGATCAGCCCTTCGTCGTCGACGACGATCGAGTGCGGCGTGTCGAACTCGCTCGGGCCGGTGCCGGGGCCGCCCCAGTTGTGGACCAGTTCGCCTTCGGGGTTGAACTTCAGCACGCGGGGAACGCCGCGGCCGTGTCCGACGAGGACGTAGACCTCGCCTTCGAGGCCGATTGCCAGATCGGTCGGCTCCTCGAGCAACGGCGTGTCGTCCATGTCGATCGTCAGCAGGACGTCACCCTCGGGGTTCATCTTGCGGACCATGTCGCCGTTGACGTCGGTGGTCCAGATGTGTCCATCACGGTCGATCCGCATCCCGTGCGGCCGGTCGTACTGTCCCTGGCCCCAGGAACGGATGAAGGTGCCGTCCGGCTGGAACTCCATCAACGGGTTCGGACCGCGGTTGAAGACCAGAAGGCGGCCCGTCGAGGTCCAGCCGACGCTGGAGGGGGCGCCCATCTCGACGTTGGCCGGGATCTGTAGCCCGGTCTCGACCGGGTGATACCCGAGGTGGGGCGCATCTTCCATCTGCGCCGGATCGGGCGCGTCCAGGATCTGCGCGCTGGCGAAGGCGGCCGCGCTCAAGAGGATGACGACGGTAGCGGCGAACGTCCGGATCGGGTGAGTGTCTGACAACATGGCAGCTCCTCGGGATGTCTCCGTCGATGCGCCGCATTGTAGCACCGCCCTCGCGAGGGCCCGCGCTCCCATTGGTTGCCTGCCGTCGCCACCGTGCTACGCTGGCAGCCTGAGCCGGGAGGGACCCATGTTGAAACCGAGCCGTTGGACGTGGCTGGTGGGCGCCACCATTGTGGCCGTCGTTGCCGTTGCGGTAGCCGCCGCCACCCAGCAGGGCGATCAGCGCGCGGATATGCTGGCGCGCGCGGCCGAAGCGGAACTCGACACCGAGTACGTCGCACCGCCGGGCGACCCCCTCTCCCACCACATCTCCGGCTTCGCTAAGACACTCTGCTCGGCCGTCTTCGTAACCGGTCTCGATCCCGACTTCGCGGCCGAAAACGTCGGCTTCTTCAGCGGCCCGTACGAGCACCGGCGCCACGTCACGCGCCGCGAGATTGATCGCGACGGCCGGCGCGTCCACCTGACGCTGCCCGACGGCACGGTCCGGACGGCGAAGCTGAACGGTGATCATGGTTGCGTCACCCTCCCGGTGGGGGAGGAGGATGTCTACTTCGACCCGGTCGACATTCGCAGCACGCTGCCGCCCGCCGAGACGGTCCCCTGGCCGATGGGCGATCAGATGCCGGACGAGCCGCTCCCGGCCGAGATCGACGCCGAGAAACTGCAGCAGGCAGTCGACGCCGCCTTCGATCCGGAAGAGTCACTTACTGGAGCGTTCGTGGTCACGCACCGTGGCCGGCTGATCGCCGAGCGGTACGGCCCCGGCATCACGCCCTACACGCCGCTCGAGAGCTGGTCGATGGGGAAGAGCCTGACCGCCACGCTGATGGGTGTGTTGATCCAGCAGGGCGTGTACGAGCTGCATCAGCCGGCGCCAGTACCGGAGTGGCAGACACCCGGCGACCCGCGCCAAGAGATCCGGATCTCCGACATCCTGCGGATGTCGAGCGGGCTGCGCTTCCGGGGCGTCGCCGATCCCGACCTCGACCCGTTACTCGGCTATCCGGATCACCTCTACGTCTATACCGGCTCCGCCAATTCGTTCGAGTGGGCGGCGACCCGGCCCCAGCAGTGGCCGCCCAACACCATCGGCCGCTACCGCAACTCCGATCCGGTGCTCACCAACTACCTGGTTCGTCTCGGCGTCGAGGGGCGCGGCGACGACTACCTGACCTTCCCGCAGCGCGAACTGTTCGACAAACTGGGCATCCGCGGGTTCGTCCTGGAGACCGACCCGTACGGGAACTACCTGCTGCAGGGCTACGAGCTGGCTCCGGCGCGGGACTGGGCCCGGCTCGGCAACCTCTACCTGCAGGACGGCGTCTGGGAGAGCGAGCGCATCCTGCCGGAGGGCTTCGTCGATTTCGTGAGCACTGTGGCGCCCGCCTGGGAAGCGGACGGCCGTCCGATCTATGGCGGTTTCTTCTGGCTCAACACCCTCGGGACGTTCCCGGTCCCGCGGGATGCCTACTACATGTCGGGCGCCGGCGGACAGACCACGCTGATCATCCCGACGCACGACCTCGTCGTCGTCCGCCAGGGCCACTACAGCGGCTCGGTTGACGGGGGGCGTGCCCTACGCCGCGGACTTGCGTTGTTGATGGAAGCGGTCCCGGAGAACTGAGGCGCGCCGCCGCGTCCGGTACTGCGGAAGATCGATCGCCCTATTGCCGTTGCCGGATGACGACATGCGCCAGATTTCGTGAATCGGGCGCGAGCTCGTCATTCCCGGCCGGCATTCCGTTGACCGAGAGCATATAGGCGATGATGTCGACGTACTCCTCGTCGGTAAGAGAGTTCGGATTGTCCTCGGGCATCGTCAGGCGCGTGTACTCGTACAGGGTGGCCAGCGATCGCCCCTCCCACTCGCGAACGAACCTCGCCCGTGCCAGAGGGGGCGTGGACCGCATATCGGGATCGTCCGGCGCCCCGTCCAATCGCCGGCCGTGACAGAAGCCACAAGCACCGGAGTACGCGGTCCGGCCCCGCGTCGCCTGGGCGTCGGTGAAGACGCCGTCCCAGACCGACGCCGTCTGGCCCGGATCCGGGGACGTGTTCGCCTCTGCGCCCACCGCGTCGGTCGTTACGCTGCCGAAGTCGTTGGTCCACGCGTTGCGGACGTAACTCGCCAGAGTCGAGATGTCGGCCGCGGTCAGGGCTGGGAACGGCGGCATGTTTCCCGAACCCTGGCGGATGACCTGGACAATCCGGGCTACGTCTCCGAGCCGGTCGTTGCCGCTCAGGGCCGGAAACGTTGGTGGGTTCCCTTCGCCCGTGGCTCCGTGGCACCGCAGGCAACGCTCTCCGTAGAGCTGCTGTCCCTGTTCGAAGATCGCGGCGTTGTCGACCTGCGCCCAGACGGCGCGTGGAAAGACGAGACAGCCAAGACTCAGACTGACAACAGCGACCTTCGCCACTAGGAGCCCGTGGTGAAACCCCGCGTAGCACCGAGAGCGGTGAGGCGGGATGCATCGCCGCTCGAATGTAGCGGGGGTTTCACCACGGGCTCCTAGACGAACTGCCATCCCGTATCGGCTACGGCGATCAGGACCAGATATCGGCATCCGAAAGCTCCACATCTTGCGTAAGCTCAGCCCGCATAGTCGTGTCGGTCTTCACTTCTCCGTCGAAGCGGAAAGGAATGTAGCTCTTTCCTGACACGAAGAGTCTGTATTCGCCGGCCGGAACCCGCATTTCCGCTATGCCGCGCTCGTTTGTGACCGCCCGATAAGGGTGCGCAACCACCCTCGCACCTTCTACCGGCGTCCGGTTCTGCGCGTCCACGACGACGACGGTCAACAGACAAGCTGGCGCGGATACGACACGCACGCCGAAACGGGCACTACTGTCGGTGTGTGCGACAGCCAGACCGCCCGTCAACGCCGACGCCTCCCAGTAATAGAGACCCTCGGCGTCCGGGGCGGCTAGGACGACCTCCGCGTGATGGAGCATGTCGGTGCCGGACCACGGGGCGTCCCCGAGGGTAGCCGTCGTCCGCCTTTCGCCATCGTGGTCGCGCACCTCCACCGTCAGGCCCGTAAGCCTGCACTTGGCGGAGCAGGTGACACCGAGCCTGATGGCGAAGCGCTTCCCGCACTCGATGGTCGGCGGGACATCCCAGACGACCACACGAGTGTCGTGCGACTCGACGATGTCTTCCACATGAGCCATGGCCGGTTACCGACCATCTCCAGGCGCGATTATCTCTAGGCGCGCGGTTCCTCGGCGGCATGCGTGCCGGCGATGTAGCCATGGACGTGGCCCTTGCCGAGGCCATGCTTGTTGAACCCTCCCACCGCCTCGCCTCCGGCGTAGAGACCCGAAATGATCTGCCCCTGCATGTCCACGACCTGCTGCCGGCCGTTGACCCGCAGGCCGCCGTAGGAGTCGTGCCAGATCACCATGATCGACAGGGCATAGAACGGCGGCGTCTCGATGCGGTTCAGCGGTGCATCCGCCTCGCGCTCGAACTCGGGATCGGCGCCGGCGTCCACGTAGCCGTTCCATTTGGCGACCGTCTCGGCCAGGTGACGCAGCGGCACCCGCTGGAACTCGTGGCCGGCGGCAATCTTCTCGGCCAGCTCCTCGATGGTGTCGGCCTGGAAGAAGTAGCCGTTCTCCGCCACGTAGGGGTAGCGAAGCTCCCAGCCGGTGCGCTCCACCGCCTCCTGATCGAAGATGGCCCACAGCGGTCCCGAGTAGTAGTCCGGCGGCTTCGATCCCTCGTTCATGGCCAACGCGGCATCGAGGCCGTGGTCGTAGCCGTACATCTCCCTGACCCACTTCTGCTGGCAGTTGCGCCAGTCGAGCGGCTTGTGATCGAGCCCCTGGCCCGGGGCGCCCCCGTCGCCCGGGTAGCGGCTTCCGCCGGGTCTGGCGGGCAGGCGGACCTCGTTGAAGAAGCGCTTCCCGACCTGGTTCACCGCGATGAACTCCTCGAAGCCGGCGTTGCCGACGTTGACCCCCGCGGAGCCGCGGAAACCGAACGTCGGGTGCCCGGGCATCATGGTCGTATACGCGTCCCGGGTGCCGAGGCGGGTCGAGATGTGAAACGTCGTGGGATACGACAGGTTCTGCTGCATCCCGGCCAGGTTGGCGCCCACCTTGAGGCCGGCGACGAGCGCGCTGGCGTCCTGACCGTGCGGGCCCTGCAGGGCGACGCCGCTCGTCGGGAAGGCGGGCTCGCGCATGGCGGGGTAGAACATGCTGCGGACCTGGGGATTGCCGGCGTGGCCGCCGCTGGCCAGGATGACGCCCCGACGGGCGCGGATGGTCACCGTCTCCTGCCGCTCGTCGACGTTGCCGTTCTGCCAGTAGCTCTGCATGAGCTCGCCGGTCTCGGGGTGATGCCGCGGCGAGTAGTGGGCCCTGATCCCTATCACTCGGCCCGAGAACGGCTGCTCGCGAACGAGGTCGGCGAAGCGGCGATGCAGCATGAACTCGACGCCCTTCTCGCGCGCCGAGTACTCCAGCGGCCGGGAGAGGGCCACGCCGTTGCTCACGGCGTTGGGTCCGACGGAGCGGGTCGCGTTGTTCATCTGCACCGGCGCGAACGCACTCGTGCGCTCGGGGTCCGCGACGCCGGCATCCTCCGGCGTGATCGTGCCCGCCTTGATGTCCGTCTTGTCGCCCAGGATGAGGAAGCAGCGCGCCCCACGCGCGCGCGACAGGCCGCCGCCGCCGTGCGTGCCGCTGACGCGCGTGAACCGGACGTAGTTGTCGATGAGGAACTGCCGCGTGGCCGGGCAGTTCTCGGCCCACGCGCGGGCGAGCTCCCGCTCGTTGTAGCGGTACGGGCTCTGGGCCTTGGGGTCGACGACCGACCAGTCGGTGATGTCCGTGAACAGGAGATCGACGCTGTCGTCGAGCTCGTCCGCCCCCTCGGCGGGATCGACCGTGATCAATCCCTCCTTGTCGCGCTCGCCCTTCATGTCCCGGCGCTGAACCGGGTCGCCGCCGCCGAGGGACACGAAGGCCCCACTGTGCAGCATCCTGCCGCCGAGGTCGAAGTTCTGATCGACCACCAGCACGCTGGCCCCGAGATCCCGCGCGCGAATGGCCGCGGTCAGACCTGCGCACCCGCCCCCCGCGATGACGACATCCACCTCGTAGTCCCAGGAGATGTCCTCGCCGCCGGAGGCCGAGGCTTGCGCGTCCACCGGGTCCGGCGTCAGCAGCGCGCCGGCGCCCAGCCCGGCCGCGGCCCCCGTCCTGACGAAATCTCGCCTGCTGACACCGTGCTCGTCCTCGATCCGTGGATCGTCGCGGTCGCTGTTGCGCTTCTTCGCCATTGCTTGTCTCCCCTGGCCCGCCCTCGACGTCGGCCCCTGGGGCAACTTCGGGGCCGCCTATCACCGCCAACGCAGCCGGTCCACGATATCACCCGCCGGAGCACTTCAATCGAGGCCGGTCGTCAGCTCCTGGTATATCCGGCGCACCGCCATCTCCATCGCGCGGGAGTAGCCCTGGAACCGCCGGTACTGTGGAAGATCGATGCGGGCCACCGCCTGATCCACCGTCGCACCCTGCTCAATCTGGCGCTCGACGGCGTCCCGCGCGTCGAGCAGGATCTGCCGGTGGCCCTCCAACCCCGCCCGGGTTGCACGGGGGTCGGTGGGCAGGAACCCGTGCCCTGGCACGAAGACGTCCGCCTCCAGCGCTTCGACCGCCTCCAGCGTGCGGAGCCAGTCTCCGGGGTAGCTATCGTTCGTATACGGGAACTCGTCGAAGTTGAATACCTCGCTCAGGTAGGCGATGCGATCGGCGGGGACAAACACGATGCTGTCCCCGCGCGTATGGGCTCGGCCGAGGTGGAGAATCTGGATCTCCTTGCCGCCGAGATGGAGCGTGACACGCTCGCGATAGGTCTGGTCGGGGAGTCGGGCCGCGAGGTCCTCTGGCGAGGCATCGCCCAGCAGGCCGATCAGATCCTCGCGGTAATGCTCGTGGCCGATGTTGAACGCATCCCGGTAGACTGCGTTTCCGCCAGTGAACCGGCCGTGAAAGGTCGAGGAGACGAGGAATCGAACCGGCTGATCCGTTACCCCGGCGATGGCCTCCCGGACCTCTCGCGCGATCTCGTCCGAGCCGAGCGCGTCCACTACCACGACGCCGTCGCTCGTCACGATGATCCCGCTGTTGAACGTGGACGACACGCCCGGCGTGTCGTCCGTGTGCAGGTAGACGTAGTGGCCCGGCTGGATCTCTTTCAAGCCGCCCGTGCGTTGCCCGGTGACGGCCGGCTGGGGGAACGTCCCTGAAGGAAGAACAGAGCCGCGCTCCGCGGCAGGGGCGGCCAGGCCGCAACCTATCGCAATGAACAGCGCCAGGCACCGAGCCGGAATCTCCGCCGACGGCGCAGGCGCACAGCAATTTCCCGGGTGCTGCATGTCCTGAATCTTGCCACGGCCACCAGCCGGGCGCCAGACGGCATCGGGGCGACGTCGCGGCGACCGGGTGGCCCCTCCTCCGGCGTCTCCTACACGCCTGACAGCAGCGGCAGATGCCCCGTGCTGTCGCCGAACATCTCCGCGTCCACGCCGAACTTGGCAAGCAGGCTGAGCGACAGGTTCGCCAACGGTGTGCCCTTCGGGTAGACGAGGTGGCGGTTTCCCCGGAGCCCGCGTTCCGGCCCGCCGATGACGGCCACCGGCACGTTGTAGTTGTTGTGGATGTTGCCGTCGCTCATGCCGCTGCCGTAGAGGACGACGGTGCCGTCGAGCAGCGTGCCGTCCCCGTCGACGATCGATTGCAGCCGGTCCAGGTAGTACGCCAGCGTGTCGACGTGGTACGTGTTGAGCTTGGTGAAGTCCTTCATTTTGTCCGGGTTGTTGCCATGGTGCGACATCGAGTGATGCGCTTCCGGCAGCCCGATTTCGTTGTAGGACCGGTTGATGTTCTCGCGCGCCATCATGAACGAGGTGACGCGCGTGATGTCGGCCTGGAACGCCAGCACCTGGAGGTCGAACATCAGCTCGGCGTATTCCCGGAAGGTTTCCGGCACGCCGACCGGACGCTCCGGCACCGCAAAGTCGGTGTTGGTCGACTCGGCCCGGGCGATGCGCTGCTCCACGTCGCGGATCGAGCCGAGGTACTCGTCAAGCTTCACGCGGTCGTGGCCACCGAGCCGGCCTGAGAGCGCAGCGATCTCCCGGGTCAGCCCGTCGAGGATGCTGCGGTCTTCCTCCACCCGCAACTGGCGCTCCTCGGCGGTGTCGCCGGTGCCGAAGAGCCGCTCGAACACGAACCGCGGACTCGTCTCCGCCGGCAGCGGCTGGGTCGGCGTCTTCCACGACAGCGAGTTCATGTAGGCGCACGCATAGCCGTGGTCGCAGGCGCCGACAACGTCGTTGCGATCTACCGACACCTCCAGTGAGGGCAACTTCGAGTCGGCGCAGATCAACTCGGCGATCATCTGGTCGACCGTCGTGCCCGCCTCCACGTCCGCGCCCTCGGTCTGCTTCGGGTGTACCGAACTCATGAACGCGGGGGCGGCGCGGGGATGCTGGCCGCCGGTGTCGCCCTGGTCGGTCGCGGGGTAGTTGTCCAGCCCGCTCAGGACGAGCATCCGCTCGCGGAACCGTTCCAGTGGTTGCAGGGTGGGGGAGAGCTCGAACCCGACACCCTCGGAGGGCGGGGTCCAGTCGAACATGTTCATGCCGTTGCCGACGTAGACCGCTGCGAACCGCGGCGTTCCCGGTGCGCGGGCCGTCAGGGCCGGTACCATCGCGTCGAGGAGCGGTAGCGCCAGCGTGGCTCCCATGCCGCGCAGGAAGGTTCGTCTCGGCAGCGCCTGCTTCGTGATCACCATTGCATCTCTCCCACGCCCATCATACGCAAAGTCAGTTCGTCCGATCCTGCGCCATCCGCATCTGGAACGGCGTGCTCGCGACGACGCCTTGCACCAGTGTGGCGAAGCGGTAGTTGTCGCCGGAGGCATCGCGCATGATCTGCCGCACCGTCGGCATGTCGGTTGCTTCGAGGCCACGCCCAAGGGCGTAAGTCAGCAGCCGGTCTATCGCTGTCACCAGGAAGTCGTCGGAATGGCTCAGCAACAACTCGCGGAGTTCGGCCGGGCCGTCGAACGTGGTGCCGTCCGGGAATTCGGCGGAGGCATCGATCGGCAGCCCCGAGACATAGATGTCGCGCCACTCGCCGATCGCGTCGAAGTTCTCGAGCGCGAAGCCCAGCTGATCCATCTGGGCGTGACACGCCGCGCAGACCGGGTTGGCGCGGTGCGCCGCCATCTGTTCGCGCATCGGAAGCACCTTGCGTGGGTCCCGCTCCTCGACCAGGTCAGGCGCGTTGGGCGGCGGCGGCGGCGGCGGCGTGCCCAGGATGTTCTCCATGATCCACTTGCCGCGAATGACCGGTGACGTCCGGTTGGCGCGCGAGGTGCCGGTCAGAATCGAGCCCTGGCCGAGCAGGCCGCGGCGCACGCTGTCGGGCGGCAGCATCACGCGGCGGAAGCGCTCGCCGTAGACGCCGGGAATCCCGTAATGCCGCGCGAGGCGCTCGTTCAGGAAGGTGTAGTCGGCGTTGAGCAGGTCGAGGACGCTCCGGTTCTCGCGGAGGATGCTCTCGAAGAGTAGTTTGGTCTCCTGCTCGAAGGCCTGGCGCAGGTTGTCGTCGAAGTGGAACAGCAGCTCCGGGCTCGGCTGGAATCCCTCGACGTTGCGAATATGCAGCCACTGGCCGGCGAAGTTGTCCACCAGCGCCTGTGACCGCGGGTCGGCCAGCATCCGCCGCACCTGCTGCTGCAGCACATCCGGGTCGTGCAACTGCTCCGAGACGGCAAGATCCAGCAACTCGTCGTCCGGGACGCTGCTCCAGAGGAAGAACGCCAGGCGCGACGCGAGCTCCAGGTTGGAGATCCGGTACGGCGTGTTCGGCTGGGCCGACACTGGCTGGTCTTCGAACCGGAACAGGAAGTTGGGGCTGACGAGGATGCCGCGCACCGCCAGTTCGATCCCCGCCTCGAAGCCGGCTCGCGCGGCCCCATCGCGATACAGCTCGAGCGGGACCTCCAGGCCGGCGTCGCTCACGGGCCGGCGCCAGGCGCGGCGGGCCAGCGTGGAAATGATGGTGTGTGCGCACGGCGCTTCCTCGGCCGCCGTGGCCGGGGTGCAAACGAGCAGCTTGCGGCGGCTGGGCGAGTCGCCGACCGTGACAGTCTCGGGCAGCGGCCCGGTGATGGCGACGCTGGAGACGACCGGCTCGCCGTTCGCCGCCCGGTAGGGACTCCGGCGCAGGTCGGGGTCGAACAGGTCTTCGACGTAGGCCGAAGTCTTGGCGGCGAAATAGATTTGCAGGAGGCGCGAGCCTGCGGATACGGGCGCCTGGAAGCGCATGCGCTCCAGGATCAGCCGGTTCCGCTCGTCACCGCGCGCGTCGGGCGGGCGCTGCACGATGCCGGTCCAGACCCGCTCGCCGTCGATACTCACATGGAGTTCGTGCGGCTCTTCCGTGACCCCTTCGAATCCGCCGGCGACGCCGCTCTCCTTCGGCCGCATCTGGAAGCTGTACTCGCCGTCGGCCGGGAAGTAGTACCGGAACGCGGCTCCGCCGCGCGAGCCGAACGGCAGCTCGTCGCTGATGCGCTTTCCCTGATCGCGATCGGTAGGTACGAGGAAAGTCTCCGGTGCGGGCGTCCCCCGCGGTCGTCCGAGCGCCATCTCCGCGATCCGTGCGGCCGCGCCGAGATAGCGCTCGGTGAGGGCCGACGACAGGGTCAGCGCATCGGCGTTGTTGTCGAAGCCGTACGCCGCGTTGTCGGCCGGCAACAGCGCAGGGTCGATGTCCACCGCGAGCAGGTCGCGGATCGTGTTGCGGTACTCCGTGCGGTTCAGGCGGTGCAGCGTGGGTCGGCCAGGGTCCGGGTTGGCCGACGCGGCACGATCCAGCTCGGTCTCCAGCCAGGCCACCACGGCGTCGTAGGTCGCGTGGTCGGGCCGCGGCCGTCCGACCGGCGGCATCGCCCCGGTCCGCAGCTTTCGAATCACGGCTTCCCAGACCTCGGCGTGCTCGCCGAGCTGCGTCATGTCGAGAACGTCGAGGGCCAGTCCACCCGTTCGGGCACGCTGGTTATGACAGGCGAAGCAGTAGCGCTGCAGGACTGCGTGCGCTGCCGGTTCCGCCGCCGTCGCCGCACCGGCCGCGGGAGTCGGTCCACTTCGGGCGGATTGTGCCTGCGGCGCTGCGCTCAGAGACACGGAAACGGCAAGTGCAACGAGAGTGAGGACAAGACCCGTCGCCAGGGCCGGTGGGGTCCGCCGGAGCCCCCGTAGCGCGACTGACGCCCGCGGGCCGGTCACCGGTTCAGCGCCTCCTCCGGAATGGCCGCCGCGCAGGGGGCCGGACACGGGATCTCGCTGGCACCAAGCCGCCGCAGCAGCGCTGCCGTATGGGGATGGGCGGCGAACGAGTTGCCGTATTCCACGCCGTCCGCGACCCGCAGCGGCGTCCGCCCGTCCAGGGCCACTACGTCGAGCCTGGCGCCCTTGTCGAACAGATACTGCACGACACTGTTGGCGCCGCGGTACGCCGCCGCGTGCATCGGCGTTTCGCCCACGTCACTGACCGCGTTGACGTCGGCGCCCAGTTCCTCCACCAGCAACTGCACCGCGTCGAGCACCTGCGCCTCGCTGGCGCGGTCCTGGTTCGAGGCCCAGGAGATACCTGCCGCCGCCATCAGCGGAGTGATGTTGTCCTCCGTGTTGATCGTCGGGTCGGCACCGTACTCTATCAAGAGGCGCATCACCTCGACGTCCGCTGACTTGGCGGCGAGCATGAACGCGGTGGCGCCGGTCATGTGACGACGGTAGCGCGCGCCCGACCAGCGAGGCTCCTCCATCGAATTCCGGCCGTTGACGTCGGCGCCGTGATCGAGCAGCGCCCGGATCACCCGAAGCCGGTCGAGGTTCACGGAAATGAACTGATCACTGATATGCCAGTTGGCGACGTGGACGGCGGCCTGGAGCGGGCGGCCGAAGATGTTGCCGCGGGTGACCCCCTCGGATTCACCTTCGCTGTAGCCGAGCTTCCGTATTTCGAGCGGCATCGGTTGGGCTCGCATCCCGTG
The DNA here is from genome assembly GCA_965246995.1 of Vicinamibacterales bacterium. Classification (GTDB taxonomy): domain Bacteria; phylum Acidobacteriota; class Vicinamibacteria; order Vicinamibacterales; family UBA8438; genus VXRJ01. The sequence continues at coordinate 3,555,102 of OZ252008.1, read as the reverse complement.
CACCGTCAGGCGGGTCGAGCCTCCCTCCGCGTTCGGATCGGCGCCCCGCTCGAGCAGCAGGTCGACAAGATCTTCGTGACCGTTGATTACTGCGACCAGCAGCGGCGTAGCACCGTCGGGCCGTCGCTCGGTCACGTCGGCGCCGGCCCCAAGCAGGGCGCGGACCGCCACGATGCTCCCCTTGCGCGCCGCGAACAGGAGTGGCGTCGAGCCGCTATTGGAACGCGCGCCGATATCGGCGCCCAGGGTGACCAGGGTTTCGACAACCGGGACGTGGCCCTCGGCTCCGGCCCACATCAGTGCTGACTGGCCGTTCCAGGTCTCCTGCGCATTGACGTCCGCGCCGGCGTCCGCGAGCACCTGCACGGCGTCGACCTGCCCGGCTCGCGCGGCCAGCATCAACGGGGTCTCGCCCGCGTTGATTGCCTGCCGCGGATCGTTCGGATCGACGCCCGCTGCCAGCAACTGCGCGATGATCGCGGCATTGCCGTTCCGGGCGGCAAGGGACAGCGGGGTTTCGCCGTAGTGGTTCGGCGCGTGCACGTCAGCGCCGGCCCCGATCAGCGCTGCGACAGTTTCCGCGTCGTTCCGGTACGTGGCCCAGTGCAAGGCCCTTGCACCGTCGCCCTGCGCGGCGTCGACGTCCGCCTCCTGCGCGAGCAGCGACCGGACCGCGGCGTTGTCGCCGCGCTGTGCGGCGTCAGCCAGTGCGGCTTCCTGCCCGGCGGCCGCGGTGACCGGGCCGGCTGCTCCCAGGCCGGCAACCATGAGCACCGCCGCCAGCGCTACTCCGGACGAACCTCCAGCCTGCAAATGAGTCTCCCTCGGCTGCGGTCCATACTACTACGAGGTTGGGCCTGCTTCGCTGCGCCGACCCGCAGGCTGGTAGGATGTTCGAGTCGGGAGCCCGGACCCTGTGACGCCGTTCAGGACGAGGAACCGGATCGATGGCGAGTGCGTGGCCACGGCCATTTAGGGCCATACTGGTTGCCGCCGGAGGCTTCGCAGCGCTCGCCATATCGGACGCCCGGCAGTTTCCCTTCGACGCTGGCGCCGGGAGCGTGCCCGGTCTCGCGGCCCCGGCGCGATTCGTTCAGTCCGCGGGGCACGGGGCTGGGGATCGCCGGCGCGATGTCGGACATCCGACGTTCAATAGTCCGCATGCGTCGCCGATTGCCGTGAACGGCGGCTATGTCTTCGTCGCGAATACGCCGGCTGACACGGTCGACGTCATCGATGCGTCCAGCCGCGCCGTCGTCGCCCGGATCGACGTCGGCATCGACCCGGTCGGTCTCGCGGTGCGGCCGGACGGTCTCGAGGTCTGGGCCGCAAACCACGTCTCGGACTCGGTGAGCGTGATTGACACCAACCCGAAGAGTCTTACCTACCTGCAGGTTGTCGCCACCGTCCAGGATCTCGATAGGGAAACCGGAGTGACCCGCTTCGACGAACCGGTCGGCGTCGCCTTCGCCAGCGACGCCAAGGCCTATGTGGCCCTCTCTTCGGACAACCAGGTCGCCGTGATCGACGTGGCCAGCCGCGAGGCAATCGGGAGACTCGCCATTACGGCGCAGGATCCACGCGCCCTCGTCGTCCGGGACGGCCTGCTGTACGTCATCCCGTTCGAGTCCAACAACCAGACCCAGATCTCGGGGTGTCGAGGCCGGATTGACGGCGAGCTCTGCACGTTCGACGCGCAGCAGCACGTTGTCGACAACAACAACGTGCTGTCCCTCGGCATCGACGTCGATATCGTCAAGCATCCGGAAGTTCCGGATCGGGATCTGTACATCTTCGAGACGGCGAACGACACGCTCGTGGAGATCGCCAGCACCGTGGGCACGTTGCTCTACGGTCTGGCCGTCGACTCCGAGGGTCGCGTCTTCGTCGCTCAGGCGGATGCCCGGAACGACGCCAACGGCCGTGCCGGCACCGAGAAGGAGGGGCTGGCGGAGTTGGAGAACCGCGCCTTTCTGAACCGGATTACGCGCGTCGACTGCGGCGGCGGAGCATGCGGGGCGCCTGCGTTCATCGAGTTGGAGCCGCTGCCGCCGGTCCATCCGGCGCCGGGCCGGGCCCTGGCTACCCCATTCGCGATTCAGGTCAGCGAGGACGATTCCACGCTGGTGGTTTCCGCGGCCGGGTCGGACAAGCTCTTCACCGTCGATGCGGCGAGCGGGAACGTACTCGGGCGCACGCAGGTGGACGCAGTGCCACGGGGGATCGCGCTCGAATCGAACGCGGACGGCGGGCCGTCGCGGGCCTGGGTCCTCAACGCGGTAGCCAACACCGTTTCCCAGGTCGACGTGTCCGATCCGTCCACCCCGCGGGTGGTCGCGACCGTCACGCTCGACGATCCGACGCATCCCGCCGTCAAGCGGGGGCGTATCGCGTTCAATGACGCCGATGCTTCGACCACCGGCACCTTTTCGTGCGAGAGCTGCCATCCCGACGGCCACACGGACCAGTTGGTCTGGGTCCTGAATACGCCGGTCTGCGACCGACAAGGCTGCACGCAGATCCCGCCCCGCTCGACGATGCCCATTCGCGGTCTGCGCGATACGGCTCCCTATCACTGGGACGGAATTCCCGGTGATCCCTACGGTGGGGTCAACACGGCCAATACGCGGACCCAGGTGCCGCCCAATTGCAGCATCGGGGATGAGGAGAGCTGCACGCGGTTCCTGGTGGACGCCACGCTCCGGACCACCATGTGCCTGGTGGGGGAGTGCCCCGTCAACGACGAGGGCAAGGCGGGCGCGCTGTCCGGGGCCGAGCGCGATGATCTGGCGAAGTTCGTTCTCAGCGTTCCCTACCCGCCCGCCCAGCGGCGGTCCTATTCAAACGTCCTGTCCGACGACGCGATGACCGGGTTCAAGCGCTTCCACATGCACGGTGTCCCCGACGGCCGCGACCGGAGGCTCAACACCTGCGGCAACTGTCACCGGATGCCGTTCTGGGTGAGTACCAACACGCCCGGCAGCGGGATGGACGCGCCGACATGGCGCGGCGCCTACGATCGCTGGCTGATCCTGCCGCAAGGTCGATGGAACGTGATCGACCTCAGAAGCCAGTTCGATCGGGACAACGCCTTTCCCGAACGGAGGATATGGGGCGCCGCTCGCGCGGAGCGCGCGGTCTTCTGGGACATGGTGCTGGAAGGCAGCACCGGCTTCTCCGGAGCATTTGCCCGACAGGTCACCCTGAACCGCACGTCCGGGGACGTCCCGTTGACGGAGGACTTGCTGGACGCATTGGAGCTGTCCGCGCGCGAAGGCGCCATCGCGCTCCAGGGGGAGGGGGTCTTCCTGGGAGACGCGGCTGCGACGCCGGTAGCGCTGCAGTTCGACGATGGCTCTTATGTCGAGCGGGGCGAGGATTCGGAATCGTTCAGCCGGGCCGAGCTGATGGTGCTCGCAGCGGACGGCCGGTTCGTCGGCACCTTCACCGCGCGTCTCGGCGTCAACGCGGACGTCGACCATCCGCAACCCGCCATCTGGAGCGTAGGGCCGATCCATGTGCAACGGGGCGCCCAGGAATTCCCGTCGGTGTCGGACGGAAGCATCCTGGTCAGCGGCCGACACATCCAGGACGGAGCGATCGTCTTCGTCAACGGCCGGCGCGTGCCTGGCGGCGTGCGTTGCGAGAGCGGACAGCTCCCCGATTGTGACGGGGAGAGGGTTGTGATTGAACTCCAGTCACCGCCCGGGATCCACTTCGTGCAGATTCAGAACCCGGACGGGTTTTTCAGCAACGACTTCATCTTCTTCGGACGTTCCCTTGGGAGTCGCGCCGAGACGAATCCGCTTCCCCGAGCTGACGCCCGGGAGACAGGAGGCTCCGATAGTCCGCCCCTGTCTACGCCGTCCGTCGCGCCATCCGTGGAGGGTGACGGCGAGGTGTTCGCGTCCACTGACGGAAACCGGTTCCGGACCGAGGCCGTCGTGACCGGCCTGGAGGCGCCCGCGAGTCTCGCGTTCGCCCCGGACGGTCGCCTGTTCGTAGCCGAACGGCCGGGCCGGGTCCGGGTCGTGCAGGAAGGACAGTTGCTGCCGGAACCGGCGCTCGTCCTCGGCAGAGTCTCCGTCCTCGGCGAGGGGCACCTGCTGGGGCTTGCTCTCGATCCCGGGTTTGCCCGCAACGGCTTCGTCTATCTGCTCCAGGCTCGGATTGGCCCCGGCGCGTCACGGTCGGCGCGCATCGTTCGCTACCGCGAGGTGGAGAACACGTTGGCCGAGGCGGTGATCCTGCTGGATGACCTGCCGGTAGCTGCCCTGGACGGCGGTGGATCACTCCGCTTCGGGCCCGAGGGTCTGCTCTATGTGGCGCTGGGAGCCGACCACGCGGACGCCGCGCAGGACCCGGCCTCGTACGGCGGCAAGATCCTGCGCCTGCAGCCGGACGGGACGACGCCCCGGGACAACCCGCTCGCGTCGCCGGTGTACTCCTGGGGGCATCGCGACCCGCGCGGACTCGCCTGGCATCCTGTTACCGGCGCGCTGTGGGTAGCCGAGCCGGGCCGGCCGGGGACCACGGAGCTCAATCGCGTCGAGGCAGGGGGCAACTACGGCTGGCCGAGGGTTGCGGGCGACGAAGTGCTGCCCGGGATGCGTCGGCCCCACCTGTATCTTCCCCGGTCAATGGCAGTAGGGGGGGCGTCGTTCTACGACGGGAGAGAGCTGGCGGGGTTCCGCCACGATCTGTTCCTGGCGACCCTCGACGGTGGTCACCTCCTGCGGGTGCGGTTCGACCCGGCCGATCCCAGCCGGGTCACGGGAACCGAACGTCTGCTCGACTGCCATTTCGGCCGCCTGGGCGCCGTCGTGACCGGCCCCGACGGCGGACTGTACGTCGCAACCAGCAATCGGGATGGCCGCGGCCGGCCGCGGCCGGGCGACGATCGGATCATCCGGCTCGCGCGGGTGCGATGAGACACAGTAGCCAAGTGCTCCTGAAGTGTCCTCTTAACCCTCTAGCTAGCGGTGCTGTTTTGCACGGAAAGGAGGTCCTCATGGGACGCACGGCAACGAAGTCTGACAGCGGCAAAACGTGATGGGAGGAGCGGGCTCGCCGAGCAAGCCTGAGCGTTCTGGAACTGGCGCAGAAGTTGGGGAACGTTGCCGAGGCGTACCGTCAGCGGGGAACGGATCGGACGAGCTTCTACGAGTGGAAGCGGCGCTTCCAGACCCACGGGTTCGAGGGTCTGCGGGACCTGCCGCCGATCCACGAGAGCCACCCGCAGACGACCCCACCGGAGATGGTGCTCGGATCAGGGAGCTGGCGTTAGAGCATCCGGCCTATGGCCGCAACCGGCTCGAGGCGATGCTGTCGCCGGAGGGCTGCCGGGTGTCGTCCATCACGATTCAGAAAACCCTCAACGACCACGGCTTGAGCACCCGCCATGAGCGCTGGCTGATACTGGACGAATGCCGACCGCGCGCCGGAGCTCGACGCCGAGGAGGTGGCCTTCTCGAGAAGCGCAAGTCGCTGCTTTCGCAAACGCCATGTCGAGAGTCCCAGGATCCCGTCGACGTCACGCGCTTCAACGGCGACGAGAGCGGCCCGTCCGGCCTCGTACATCGCACGCGCCATCGTGATCCACTCGCCGTCGTCGGCGCGGCGTCCGTCCATCATGTAGAGATTGGGTGCCTCGGTCAGGATGACAGCGGCGTCTTCCAGTGCGAGCCATTCGTCGTCCGTTGCCGGTTCCGCGCGGCCGACGTTGAAGATGGCGTCGGAGGAAGGGCCGACCATCGCCCGTTCGAGCTGGCCGATGGTGGCAACCGGGATCGGGCCGGGCGCCTGGGCGGCGGTGCTGCTGTCAGACGGCAGCGTGCTGGCGGCCAGGATGGCCGCCAGACCGAATGAGAGAGTTCCGAGAACGGTGCGCGTCATGTCTTGCCTCCAGCGAGGGAGTCTTGCGCAGGCGGGGGTGGGAATGCAATCGAGTCTCAACGAATCCGCCGCTCGCCCGCGGGACCCTGGGCGGGGCGCGTGGGTGCTTGAGCGCTGGCGCCTGGCGCCCACACTCTTCACTTCGAGGCGACCATCGAGGATCCGACCGTTTTTACGCGGCCTTGGACGTTCGCGTTCACGACGACCCCGACGGGTCAGTCGTTGGTGATTTCGGCTTCGAGGATGACGGCGGCCTCCCGGCCACCGAACGTCGAGCGGAACACGGTCATGCCAACGAAGTTGTACTCCGGCGGCGCCTCGTTCATTTCGCTCTGCATCGTGCCGGTGCGGTTCGTGGCAAGCAGGATGTACTGAAACCGCTGGCCGTCGGGGTCGAGCGTCATGATGACGACCGCCTCATTGCCGCCGAAGGAGGTCTCGCCACCCTGGGTGCCTGCGAATCGGTAGCCGCGCGCGCCAGCCTCGTTGAGCTCGTCCTGCATGGTCCCGGTGCGGTTGGTGGCGAGCAGCAGGTACTTCTCCGGCTGTTCGGGCTGCTGGGCCGCTGCGAGTGGGGTCAGGACAAGAAGGGTCAAGGCACTGGCGATGGCGGTCGCAAGCTTGGGCATGGATCCTCCCTATAACCTTGTAATATTAATGCAGTGCAATAATATTACAAGGATGATGGACCGAAGGGCGGCAGCGGCCGTGGCGCGCGGTCTTCAGCGCCAGGCGGCGGTCGCGCTGATTGGCCCGCGCCAGGCGGGAAAGACGACGCTGGCGCATCAGATAGCCACAGGTGGGGACGCTCTCTACCTGGATTTGGAGACATCCGAGGCCCGCAACAAGCTCGCCGCACCGGCGCTTTTCTTGCGGGACTACGAGGACCGGCTGGTAATCCTCGACGAGATTCACCGAACGCCGGAACTCTTTCAGGAGCTCCGCGGGATCATCGATCGGGGGCGCCGGGAGGGTCGGGGGACCGGTCGCTTCCTGGTGCTCGGATCGGCATCGATGGAGTTGCTGCGTCAGTCGGGTGAGAGTCTGGCGGGTCGGATCGAGTACGTCGAGTTGCAGCCGTTCGACGTACTGGAAGCGGCGCCGGATGCGGCGTCGACCACGAAGCTCTGGTTGCGCGGCGGATTCCCACTCAGCTTCCTCGCGAAGAACGATGTCGACAGCTTTGCCTACCGGGGAAACCTGGTACGCACCTACCTGCAGAGGGAGGTGCCGGAGTTCGGGCCGCGTGTTCCCGCGGAAACACTGGAGCGGCTCTGGACCATGTTGGCGCACGGTCAAGGGACGCTGCTGGACGCGTCGAAGCTCGCGGCGTCTTTGTCGGTCAGTTCGCCGACCGTCAGCCGCTACATCGATCTTCTGGTCGATCTGCTGCTGGTCCGGCGGCTGCGGCCTGTCCATGCGAACGTCCGTAAGCGCCTCGTCAAGTCGCCGAAGGTGTACGTGCGCGACAGCGGTCTGTTGCATGCCTTGCTGCGGATCGATGACTACAGCGCACTCATGGGCCATCCGGTGGTCGGCGCAAGCTGGGAGGGTTTCGTCATTGAGAGCCTGCTGCGCGTCGCACCATCTTTCACCGACGCTGGTTTCTACCGGACGTCAGCCGGAGCGGAGATCGACCTGTTGCTCGACCTGCCTGGGAACCGCGGTCGCTGGGCAATCGAGGTGAAACACGGTCTGGCCCCCGCACTGGCGCGCGGTTTCTACCATGCGCGCGACGACCTGGAAGTCGACCGATCGTTCGTCGTCTACTCGGGCGATGAGCGCTACCCGATGGCCGAGGGGATCGAAGCGATCGGCCTCCGTGAGCTGGCGACGCTGCTCACCGGGCTGCAGAACCTGTCTTAGTGATCCGCAGACAGCGACGTCGCTGTTCTCTACGGTGCGATGGCCGCGACGCGCTCCCAGCGGTCGACGTTCCGCAAGTCGAGATCTACCGACTCGATCGGTCCCTCGATCAATCCCCGTGCGCCATCGTTGCCGAAGACTGCCGAGACCTCATCGCTTGGGAAGATCTTCTCGGCCGTCCGCTCTCTCAGTTCAATGCGTTGACCGGCCACCCGGATGTTGATCGTATTAACGTCGTCTTCTTCGCCAAGTTCCGGGGTTGTCGAAAGCGTTGCGACCACGTCCAGCTCGTTCCGGAAGAGCCGCTGCACGTCGAAGCGGAGGGTGGCAACCAACTCACCATTGTCCGTCACGCCCTGGAACACGTCTTCTTCAGCGAACGACGTGGTGACTGTTCCGGTAGCCCTGTCAAGACGCTCGTCGATGTGCGGGTGGCTCGCGAACAACCCGCCGCTCCCGTCCCCGAAGGGATCGTAGGCGTCGCGAGCAAACTTGAGCTTGCGGAACGAATTCAGCAGTGGTTCATCACCGACATCCACCTCGTTGAGGTAGAAGCTTGCGAACAGGTCTGCTTCGCGTTCACGGTCGCGCCCGTGACCCGCCATGAACAGGTTCGCCGTGAAGGAGGTCATCGTAGCGACGATGTCGTCAGCGACGTTGTCGGTGCCCCCAGCCAGAATGCCTACGATCCCGGCGATGGTCGAGGCCCGCTGCGCGTTTCGCCAGATGCGGTAGCTGTGACGACTCTCGACATGAGCGATCTCGTGGGCGAGGATTGCCGCCACTTCGTTCTCACCCTCGAGGGATTCAAGGAGCCCGCGGGTCAGGAAGACGTATCCCGTAGGGACTGCGAACGCGTTAATGTCGTCGGCGTCCACCACCTGGAACCGGTACCGGTAGCCCTTGAGAGGAACCGGCCAGTTGGCAAGAACCTGCTCCCCGAGCCCTTCGACGTACTCCTGCAGTTCCGTATCGACAAGCGGATAGAACGCGGACTGCACCTGCTGCAACGACATCAGCGCAAGCGAACGCTCGGTTTCGTAGTTCGAGACATCGGGGGTAGGGACAAAACAGACGCCGCAGCGGTTGTACCCACTGGCAACCGCATCGGCCTCCGTCGCAAAAAGCTGCCGGTCTGCCGTTGCCGGTAGGTGATTCGCCCCCCGGGTGTGCAGCGTCCGGCTCTGCCCATTCCCGACGTAACGCTGGAAGTCAGCTTCAGCGGTCGTCACCTCGAACACTTCATCCAGCCAGCTCTCGAAGTCCTCGGCCGATGGCGCCGGGCCGTAGAAATCGACACGGCCACGGCCGAGACGTGGGCTCTGCAGTTCGAGTTCGATGTGGTCATCCTCCGGGTCGGCGTCGGTAATCCGGACCGTCTCGCTCTCCCGAAGAGGGAAGAGGCGGTTTCCCCGATGGAGCGCGAAGACGCTGTCGTTCTCCATGTCGAGGTAGACCTTTCGGCGGCCCTCGAAGGTTGGTCTGAGGACCAGCTCCCGGCCTTCGAGCGCATCTTCAAGGTCGTTCCAGCGCTGGGCTGCCGCTTGGTCCGGCAGGAGCAGAAGTCCGAGAAGCAGGACGGAAAAGGCGAAACGGGGGATGAGCGAATGCATGGGATTTTGTCCTTCTCGATTGGTTGCCCTGCTATCGAATGCCCGGAGCCCAGCAGGAGGACGGCGTCATGTTTACGTATCGTGCAGCAGGTTGCCAGGGTAAGGTCGGGCCGGATGGGCCGGCGCGCATCCTCGTGCGCCGGCCCGCCCAGCTAGAAGCTGAAGAAGGCGCCGATGTGGACCACGGAAAACACGATCCCCTCGACTGATCCCCAGTCGGCCGTGAACGCTGCGCCAGCGTTGCGACCCACATGGACGCCGATGCCGCCGGTAACTTCTCCGCCGTCGCTGAACGCCGCGCCTATGCGTGCTGCAGGGCGAGCGAGCCACCGTTCCGGGCCGAGCCTGAGGTTGGCGCCAGCCTGCCAGAGAACGCCGAGATCGGAGAAGCCATTGACAGCGACGTATGGCTGAAGCCATGTCGTGTCCGGGATGGCCACCGACGCGCCGGCGTAACCTCCCCCTACACCACTTGACACCGTACCGAATGACGTGCGGGCTGCCACGCCGAAACCTGCTCCACCGACTTCAGCAGTGACGTTCTGTGCCGCGGCGCCGATCGGCATCAGCAGAACGAAAGCGATCATGAGTCCAATGAATCTAGCGATCATCTGTTTCCTCCAGAATGCCCGGACCGGGATTGGTCGCCGGGCCGAATGCCGGCCTTGACCACGTGTGTCGGGTGACGACCGGGCGACGGTCTAACCGTAGGCGGAGAACCTGTCAGAACCTGTCAGGACCTTGAGGGCCTCCGCAGAACGTGACGGAAGCCGCTGACTCGTGGCGAGTGTCGGATCGGAGCGTCAGATCAACGGGCGCTGGCTGGTCGGTTTGTCCAGCGTGGAGAGTCCGGGGAGCCCCTCCTGGTGGCCGCTGGGCGGCTGGGGGGTCTCGGGATTGTGGGCGTCCAGAGCGGCGGAGGCGATGTCGTGGACGAGGATAGTGAGCACCGGCGGCTGGACGGCTCGTGCCTGGCCGGCGAAGCTGACGACCCATCGGGCGATCTCGTCGAGGTGCGAGAGTTCGACGCGGTACTCGAGGTTGCCGTTGCCCAGCTTCTCCACCTTTTCCGTGGGGTGGTGGAAGCCCTGTTCGATCAGCGGGGCGAGCGACGCGTCAAAGTGGATGACGATGTCGTGCCGTGTGCGCCCGCGGTAGATCGCCCAGGTGCTTTCGAGGAAAGCGTTGATATCGAAGTCGGGACGCCGGAAGGCGCCGGTCAGCGGCTTGAGCTGCGAGATGCGGTCGAGCCTGAAGGTGCGCGGTTCGTCGTGAAGGTGGCAGCGGCCGACGAGGTACCAGGCGTTCTCGCGGTGGAAGATCTCGTACGGGTCGACACCGCGCCACGCCTGGAGGCCGCCCGCCAGGGAGCGGTAGTTGATCGAGATCGGTTGTCGTCCCGCGATAGCTTCTTCGAGACGCGACGTCAGTCCTGCTTCCAGTTTGCCCGACCGCTCCGGACCGGCAAGCGTCAGCGCGCTGGGCGTTTCTTCTATCTGCCGCGTGGCCAGGTCGAGCTTCGCTTCGACCAGCTTGAGCGCCTTGACCACGTCGGGCGCTTTCCGAGCCGCCGGATTGTTCAGCAGCAGCTTGAGCACGGCGCGCTCGGCTGCGGTGAGGGCGAGGGGCCGGATTACGGCTGTGTCGAGCAAGCGGTAGCCGTAGTCGTTCCGCGTGACCGGGATGCCGCGGAGGGAGAGTTCCGAGAGGTCGCGGTAGGCCGTCCGCTCGGAGATCTCGAACCGTTCGGCGATTTCCTTGAGTGGCAGGGCACGGCGTCCGGCCAGGAGTTGCACGAGATCCAGCAGGCGGGCAGGGCGACTCATGAGGGCTCTGTTCTAAACGGTTGAACTGTCAGATTCTGTCAGTACACCGGCTCGCGTGAGAGAAGCGGAAAGATAGACGTGCTCCTCGCGCAACTGGTCGGATGCATCCGGCCCTCCGCGTCGCACCCTGCCGGGGTTTGGGGTTACGATGGAAATGTAAACGCCTGTAGCCGTAGCGCCGGCCGGTTTGGGAGGGATGCCGGGAACCATGCACGATACGTACTACCATGCGGACGACCTCGAACGGTTTCCCGAGATGGGCAAGAACCGGCCGGAACTGGCGGAGAAGTTCTTCGCCTGGTACAACGCGGTGTTCGAGGACGGTGCGCTATCGGCGCGCGAGAAGTCGTTGATTGCTCTTGCGGTCGCCCACGCGGTGCAGTGTCCGTATTGCATCGATGCGTATAGCGCCGACGCCCTGGAGAAGGGGGCCGACATGGACCAGATGACCGAAGCGGTCCATGTCGCCTCGGCCATCCGCGGCGGAGCATCGCTGGTTCATGGCGTGCAGATGCGGAATCATGCCGGCCGTATCGGCATGTGAAACGCCAGTGCACCGGAGGGAGTCCATCCCCCGTTTCCGGCGCTGACACACCATGGCCATAACGTTGCCAACCCTTGCCGCGCGGCAGGCGCCGCTCGCGGCGCCGCGCGAACAGCTCGCCGTGCTCCATCGCCTCCCGGTCGAGCGCGAGTTTGCGGCGGCGCTCCGCGCCGAGGGGCTGCATCCACTGCGCCCCACGGGGATTGAGATCCTGCAGGTCAACGTCGGGAAACTGTGCAATCAGACCTGCCGGCATTGCCATGTTGACGCGGGGCCGGACCGGCGGGAGGCAATGACGCGGGAGACGATGGCGCAATGTGTCCAGGCGCTGCGTGCGACCGCCATCCCGACCGTCGACATCACCGGCGGCGCCCCGGAACTCAACCCGAATTTCCGATGGCTGGTGGAGCAGTGCCGGGCGCTGGATCGGCACGTGATCGATCGCTGCAACCTGACGGTGCTGAACCTGCCGTCGCAGGCGGATCTGATCGACTTTCTCGCCGAGCACCAAGTGGAGGTGATCTGCTCGCTGCCGCACTACCGCCAGCTCAACACGGACGCGCAGCGGGGTGAAGGCGTGTTCGAGCGGTCAATTGAGGCATTGCAGCGATTGAACGCGGTGGGCTACGGCGATGGCCGGTCCGGGCTGCGGCTGGTGCTGGTGACGAATCCGGTCGGGGCGTACCTGCCGCTGGGGCAGCCGTCGCTCGAGCAGGAATGGAAACGGGAACTCGACCGCCTGTACGGGATCCGGTTCGATGCGCTCTACGCCATCACCAACATGCCGATCAGTCGGTTTCTGGAGTGGTTGATTGAATCCGACAATCTCGAGGCATACATGGGGCGGCTGGTCGACGCCTACAACCCGGCGGCGGCGCGCGGAGTGATGTGCCGGAACACGTTGTCGGTCGGGTGGGAAGGGACGCTGTACGACTGCGACTTCAATCAGATGCTGGATCTGCCGGTGAACGGGCGATCCCCACGGCACATCGCTGACTTCGACCTGGCCGCGCTCGAGGCGCGGACCATCGTGACCGACCGCCACTGCTTTGGATGCACGGCGGGGCTGGGGTCGAGCTGCACCGGGACGACGGCGGGATAGCTCGAGACGCGGGGTTGCCGGTCTCGAGAACCGCGATCCGCACCCAGCTACGCGATCATCACCTTCCGCGGGAACTGTTCGTTCGACTCGAGGAACGTCATCTTGTTCTCGAGGTCCTCCGCGGTCGGCTGCACGTTGCCGTTGACGTCGGTGACGCGCGACGTGACGGTGTGCTCGCCCGACGTCGCGCCTTCCCACGTGTAGCTGAAGAACTTCCACGCGTATTTCTCGCGCATCATCTCGGGGTCGAGCGTCGCGTGCTGCCACGGGCCGTTGTCGATCTGCACCTCGACCGAGTGGATCGGCGTCCCGTCGTGCAGCACGACGCCGAAGACGTTGTGCCCACCGCCGGTTGCGGTGACTCGCGCGACGTAGGACTTCAGGCGCATCGTCGAGATGGCGCTCTCGATCCACTTCATCTCGCCGTTGATCGTCTCGCCCTTGAGCGTGCGGTAGGACCGCGCCTGCCAACGGCCGAGGTACTGATCCTTCTGCACGTGGATCTCGGCGAGCCACTTGACGTTCGGTGCGCCATACCAGCCGGGTACCAGCAGGCGTAGCGGGCGACCCTGGTGTGCCGTCAGCGGCTCGCCGTTCAGGTCATACGCGAGGAGCGCTTCGTCGCTCAGCGCCTGATCGCGCTCGAGGCTGCGTCCATACTGCTGTTCGACATCGAACGTCCGGCCGCGCCAGAGGACTTCCTCGTCGCCCCGGTCGGTGCCGAAGAAGACGAACTCGCGCCCGTCGTCCTTGACACCGGCCCGCTCGAGCACCGCGCGCAGCGGAACGCCGGTCCAGCGGCCGTTGCTCGACAGGCCGTTCAGGGGGCCACGGTTGCCGGAACACTCGAAACCGAAGATCAGATCGCGGCTCGGCATCGCGCGGAGGTCGGCCAGCGAGAGTTCCAGCGGTGTATCCACGAGACCGGAGACACGAAGACGGTGCGTCGCCGTGTCGACCTCGGGGTGGCCGTAGTGCTGTGTGGTGAAGAACTGATTGATCGGCGTGAACTCGCCGTCGATCTGACGGACGTCGATGATCCGGCGGTCAGGCCCGCGGATCCACTGCACATCCTCCGGCAGGTCGGTGAACTCCATGAGCGTCTCGCCCTGCGCCAGGGCCGGCATCGCCCATTCGGGCAGTCCGATCATCCCGAGCCCCGCCATTGCCAGGCTTCCCTTCAGAATTTCACGCCGGGTTGTCTGCTTCGCCATTGTCCGTCCCCCCCAAACTGATGATCGTCCGTCGGTCCAGCGTATTCGTATCACAGATCACCCCGGAAGCGGTAGGATGGCGGCAGCGGGAAGTAGGCTGGCGGCAGCGGGACGCAAGGAGGCAGCCACCATGCAGCAACGGATGCCGGATCGGTGCGTCGACGCCGTGCTGACGGCGCTCGTGATGTTGGCCCTTGGGGCGATGGCGACGGGACTGGCAGCATCACCCGCCGCCGCTCAACAGGCGGCGGGCGGCGCCTGGGAAGTACAGCGCCTGCCGGATGGCACGCCGGATCTGTCGGGTGTCTGGGTGAGTGACAGTGGCACGCCGCTCGAACGGCCGGAATACGTGGCGGACCGCGATCGGCTGGCGCCAGAGGAAGTGGCGGCGCTGCAGACGCGGGCCGACCGGATCTTCGAGAACGGAAGGAGCGCGTTCGCCACCGCCGACGGAGCGTTCCGCGCTGCCGTCCAGGATGTCGACACTTACGAGGCGTGGTCTACCAGCAGTTCGATCGGGATGATCGGCTTCGTCTTCGACGACCGGACCTCGCTGGTCGTCGATCCCCCGAACGGGCGGATACCGCGGCGGCGGCCGGACGGTGCGGCACGGCTTGCCGAGTCGGATCGCGGCTGGAACGAGAAGCTAGGTCCGGAAGACCTGAGCAACAACCATCGCTGCATCACGACCGGAGTTCCACGCCTCGGCGGCAATTTCGGCGCGGGGCCATACAGCTACTACCAGATCTTCCAGACGCCCGACCATGTCGTCTTCCTGATGGAGGCGTTCCACGACGCGCGGATCATTCCGATCGACGGACCGCCGCACCTGCCGGAGGCGGTGCGTCAATGGAACGGCGACTCGCGCGGCCACTGGGAGGGCGACACGCTGGTGGTCGAAACGAGGAACTTCTCGCCGAAGAGTGAGTATCAGGGCTCGGCCGAGGGGCTGCACCTGGTGGAGCGGTTCACCCGCGTGGCGGAAGACGCACTGATGTACCGCGTAACGCTGACCGATCCGGCGACGTGGGAGACGTCCTGGACGGCGGAACTACCGCTGCGCAACCGCGGCGCTGACGAGGCGTTGTTCGAGTTCGCCTGCCACGAGGGGAACGTGTCGATCGTCGGGATGATCAGGACGGCTCGGCTGGCCGAGCAGCGCTAGAACGCCAACTCGGCTGCCTTCGCACCCCTCATCGAGCCGATCGGACTGTTAGCGCTCCGTCGGGTCGCGCCCGTCTCTCGGCGCACCGGTGCCGGACGAACCGGCGAAGAGCCGCGTCCCGTCCGGGAACGTCACGTCGCGGCCGTTGGCACGCAGTGCGCCGTCAATCGCCTGGTAGCCCTCGACCAGCACCTCGATACCCGGAGTGACCGAGTCCTTCCGCCAGCCGCGGCGGACAAGCGCTCCCGGCGGGCCCGCTTCGATCATCCAGCTCTCGACGGTGCCGTCTTCCGTGGTCACGTCGATGTGCATCCAGGCGTGCGGGTTGATCCACTCCATCTTGGTGATCTTGCCCCGCAGCGCGACCGGCTTCGTCGCGTCGAACTCGGCCGAGAATGCGTGATGCGCGAGCGCCGAACTGCCCGCCACGAGAAGCGCGAGCGCGATGCCCGCCAAAGTCAGTGCCAATCTGTTCCGCATAGGTGATACCTCGCTGTCGTGCTGTTGCGGGTGCGTGTCGGCGACGGCCTAACGGCCGCCCTCTTCCGCTGCCTCACGGTCACGCGCCCGCGCGCCGCTCAGGATGTTGAACATGCCGTAGTTGCCTTCGTGGCACGCGTACTCGACCAGGTCGTACTGCTCGTTGTCGAGGTCGAACGTGAAGCGGCCGGTAAAGGGCGCGGTCCAGACGTCCGGATCGTTCACCGTGAACTGATACTCCAGCCGCGTCGGGCTAATCCGCGTGAGCCGCTCGGTCAGCACCATGTCGGGGCTGGAACCGCGGAACGAAGCACGAGCGTTGAAGTTCGTCGTCTCGACGACCAGCGTCTCGCCTTCCCAGCGGCCCTGCGTGCTGCCAAGCCACGAGGCGAGCATCGGTCCGTCCTGCGGCCGATCGTTCATCGGGATCACCCGTGTTTCGTGGATCATCTCCTTCTGGATCGCGACGAAGCCGGGGCCCTGGTAGATCTGCAGGCCGTTGTTGTAGACCCCGGGGAACATCAGTGCCGGCAGCCCCCGCGTGATGCAGCGGACGTAAGCCGAAGCCTCTTCCGGGCCCGCAATATTACTGTTCGTGTAGCGGCCGCGCTCGCGCGCGGCGTCGGCGGCGCGCTGCTCGCCTACCGGCGTCATCGCCGGAATGCGGCCGTCGGGCGGGTCGATGATCATCGCCACCTGCGTCGACGGTGCGTTCTTGTCATAGCTGAGCGTTGTATCGCGCCACTCCCGTTCGTAGCCCCAGATGCTGCCGAGCGTTCCGCGCTCGCGGCGCGACGCCGCTTCCCCAGGAGTAAGCGACTCGATGTCCTCGAGGTCTTCCGGACGCTCGAGCGGGATGCCGTGCGACGAGTTGCCGGTCCAGACTCCCTGCAGGTCGGGTGCGCCCCACGGGGTCTCCGGGGTGTCGTAAGGCTCCGTCACATCGGCAAAGACCGGCACCGCACCCGTGGAGTCGACGCCGGCAAATCCGCTCTCGATCACCGCCAGACGGACATTGTCCGGGCCGTTGACGACGGCGCGCCGAGCGGACGTGCGGCCCCCCTCGGGTACCCGCGGATCCTCAACGATATCGACGCCCGCCCGCCGCATCTCGGCCGCCGCCGCATCCAGGTCGTCGACGATGAACGCGATATGGTCAATGGCGCGCCCATGGGTGGTGGCTGGCGTCCCCTCGGAGTGGGCGGACGCGAAAACCCAGGTGTCCTCGAAGAGCAGGCCTTCCTCTCCGCCCGCGTGCGTGGCCCGCTCGCCATCGAACATCTGCTGGTACCAGGCAAGCGTCGCCTCGGGGTCGGTCGCGCTCAGGTGGATGTGGTGGAAGCCGAGGTACTCCTGATCCTGCACCAGCTCGATCCGTGTTCCCCACGGGTCGAAGATGTAGCCGTGCAGAGAGCCGCCCGGCGCCTCGCGCAGCGTCGATCCGTCCGGGAAGCGCTGCAGCCGAACGCCCGATCCACGGACGCCGACCGACTCGAACTCCGCCATCTTCGCGGCGACATCGGGGAACGAGAAGCCGATGTGATTGATGCCGGTTCCCTGTGTGCTTCCCATCGTCGGCTGCACGACGAAGGTCACTTCGACGCCGTGGCAGTTCGCGGTGTCGTCGCGGTCGGAGATCGCCTCGCAGTCGAGGTGCCGCGTGTACCACCGGACCGACTCTGGCGGTGCGGAGGACGTGATGTGCACGTGGTGGTAGTCGGCCTCGGCCGCCCGGACCACGTCCGGTGCGCCGGCAACGAGCACGGCGACTCCAATAAACGTCAGTGCAATGCGTGTCATGGTCATAGTCTGTCTCCTCCGCGTCGATGGGGCGCCGGCCCTATCGGGTTGGCTCCCGCCGCAGATGTCCGTACAGCAAGTCCTCCGAGAACTCGACGCACTTGAACTCCAGCACTCGCACGTTCTCCTCCAGCCGGCGGTAGAGCAGAAGACTGATCTCCCAGGGCCGGGTGAAGGTGTTCGGATCCTCGATCCGCGCTTCGTAGCGAATCACGTTGGGTCCCATGGGAGTGTAGCGCTCGGTCACGCTGAGCCCCGAGCTGGCGAAGTTGCCGGCGCGGTCGAACCACTGTTCGCCGGTGAAGCCGGTCGCGTCGACCACGAGCGTGTCACCTTCCCAACGGCCGTGGGAGCGGCCCATCCAGCTGTCCAGCGGCGGCGCCTCGGGATTCTCCTTGTCCATGTGGATCGTCCGGCTCGCCTCGGCGAAGCCGTAGATCATCATGATCTTCCGATCGCCCTGCATGATCTGGAAGGGGTAAGGGAGGTAAGTCGCGCGCGGCACGCCCGGTAGGAAGCACTTCGCCTCGGGGTCTTCGCTCATCCGGTTGGCGAAGTTCTCATCCCGCTGCTGGCGCGCGTCCGGCTGGTACGGAATCTCGCCCCCGACGACTACTCCTAGTCCCGGGGGCATCGCGCCGATGGCGCCCAGGTCGGGATGGCCGGGTGCGGCGATATGGTCCTCGAGGTTCCAGTTGGCGGTGCTCATCGACTGCCAGATCCCGTTCAGGTTGGGTCGGTCATCCCAGGCGTTACGCGGGACGTCTCCCTGGGCAAACGTCAATCCGGGCGCGGCGAGCAGGAGCGCCGTCACGACGGCGGCACAGATCATGGTTAAGCGCATGTCGGCGATATGATAGCAGCGTCGTTGGTGCAAGCTCAACGTGTCTCGGACAGATGTTGCAACTTGGTCCCGGTCAGTCCATCATGGTGCGATCCGGATAGATGGGGAGGGGTGTGATGAGCCGGCGACCCGTACTGTTCGGTCTGGCGACAGTGGTCTTCGCAGCGGCGTTGCTGGTGTCCGCGCCAGCCATCGCCCAGTCCAGCGCCGCCGCCGTGAACCGTACGCCTTGGGGCCATCCCGACCTGCAGGGCTACTGGACCAGTTCCACCTATACGCCGCTCGAGCGGCCCGAGCAACTGGGGGATCGGGCGTTCCTTGCCGAGGAAGAGCTGGCGGAACTGAACGAGCTTCTGACGGCGGACGGTGTCGATCCGCTCCGCGCACGGAATGTCCTGGCGGCCGAGACCGAAGAGGAGCGGCTCGCGGCGACGCGCCAGACGCAGGAGAACATCCACTACGACAACTCGATTTGGTTGCGGGAGGACGATCCGCGCAGGTTGACCACCCGCCGGACGTCACTGATCACCGATCCGCCGAATGGCCGGATCCCGCCGCTCGTTCCGTCGGCGCAGGAGCGCGAGGCGATCCGCAAGGCGGAGAGCCGCTGGCTTGTCTACAACAATCCGGTGCAAACGTTCGACAGCCACGCGACTCGCACCCTGCAGGAGCGCTGCCTGGTCTGGCGCCACGAGGGGCCGCCGATGCTGCCGGCGTCGTACAACGACCTGATGCAGATCTTCCAGACCGAGGACTATGTCGTGGTGGCACAGGAGATGCGGGCCAACCCGCCGCGGATCATCCCGCTCGATGGTCGCCCCCACACTTCGGACGCGATCCGGGAATGGGCGGGAGATTCGCGGGGACGCTGGGAAGGGGCGACGCTTGTCGTCGAGACGGTCCACTTCAACGACAGGGTGCACTTCAACGGATCAAGTGTCGGTCTGCGTGTCGAGGAGCGGTTCACGCGGGTCGATGACGAGACGATCCGGTACGAGTTCACCGTCACCGATCCGACTACCTGGACGCAGCCCTGGAGCGCGGAGTACCCGCTGATGAAGCGCTCCGGGCCGACCTACGAGTACGCCTGCCACGAAGGGAACTACGACGCGCGCCACATCCTGGAGGTGGCACGCAATCTCGACGCCCAGGCGAAGTGATCATTGCGAAAGACCGAGGCGACTTGATGACGACCAGACCATTCCATCCGTTCGTGCTCCTCGCGCTTGTCGCGCTGCTCGCGGCGTGCGGGTCAGGCGACAGCGCGTCCGAGCCGGCGTCGATGGCCGACCCGCTCGGCCCGAGCGTCGATACCGGTCTCGGCACCCTCGAGGGTGAACGGGTGGCGGGCGACGACGGCGTCCTCGTCTTCCGCGGGATTCCCTACGCCGAGCCCCCTGTGGGTGATCTGCGCTGGCAGGCGCCGGTCGCGCCCGCCGCCTGGGACGGCGCCCGGGACGCCACGACGTTCGGCCCGGCCTGCTGGCAGCGCCTGACGCCCGCGGACTCCATCTACACGCGGGGAGATCTCGACCGGAACGAGGATTGCCTCTATCTCAACATCTGGACGGCCGCCGAGGTGGCCGACGAGGCGCGGCCGGTGATGGTCTGGTTCCATGGCGGCGGCCACACCGGCGGGTGGGGCAGCGCGCAGATCTTCGACGGTACGAACCTGGCGAAGAAGGGCGTCGTGCTGGTCACGATGAACTACCGCCTCGGTCCGTTCGGCTTCCTGGCACATCCGGCGCTCACCGCCGAATCGGGCCACGGCGCTTCCGGCAACCAGGGACTGCTCGACAAGGTGGCGGCGCTCGAGTGGGTGCGCGACCATATCGCCAACTTCGGTGGCGATCCCGGGAACGTCACCATCTTCGGCCAGTCCGCCGGATCGTGGAGCGTCTGCTACCTGCAGGCGTCGCCGCTCGCGCGCGGGCTGTTCCATCGGGCGATCGGCCATTCGGGCGGCTGCTTCGGACGCGACCGCGCCGACCTCGAGGCAGCGCACGGGGCTTCCGTCGAGGCCGCGTCCGCCCTGGGTGTGGAAGGTGACGACGCGGAAGCGCTCGCCGCGCTCCGGGCGCTCGACGCCGAGGCGATCCTTGAGTCCGACCTGAACGCCGGCGCGATTGTCGACGGTCACTTCATGCCACGGCCCGCCGCCGCCATCTTTGCGGCGGGCGAGCACAACGACGTTCCGGTGATCGTCGGCGCGCTGGCGAACGAGGGGTCGACCCTCTACGCCACGATGCCGGAGCGGTCGATGGACGAACTGGCCGGGCTGCTCGATCAACAGTACGGCGAGGCAGCGGCGACGGTGCGCGACTTCTATGGCGAGGAGATTGGGAAATCCACCAAATGGGGCGCGCAAATGATCCAGGCCGACCGCAGCTTCGTCTGGGAGATGCGGACCTGGGCGCGTACGATCGAGGCGTCGGGGAACGACGCCTACCTCTATTTCTTCCGCCACGCGCCGCCGGTCTTCCGGCTCTACACGCCGGAGGCTGCGGCCATCGAGATGCCGGACGGCCCGGATGGCTACGGCGCGTACCATTCGGGCGACCTTGCCTACGCCTTCGCCAACACGCGCGTCATGGGAGTAGGCTGGAGCGACTGGGACCACGAACTCTCGGACGCTATCTCCGACTACTGGGTGAACTTCGCGCGGACCGGAAATCCGAACGGCGGCGGGCTCGCCAACTGGCCCAGTTACCGGGGCGCTGACGACGAGTGGCTGGAATTCGGCGATAGTATTGCAACGACCCGGGAAGTACGGAAGGCCAAGCTTGACCTGTTCGATCGGTTGAATGCCGGAAGCGGGGGAAACTGACGATGAGAACGCTGCGAGTGCTGATCGGTGCGGCGGCGGTGAGCTTGGCGGCATTCGTTCTGGCCACGCCGGCCGTGGCGGGCGAGGCGCCGGGCGATGTGCCCACCTTCACCAAGGACGTGGCGCCGATCCTGTTCGGGAACTGCGTCACCTGCCACCGGCCGGGCAACATCGCGCCGATGTCGCTCACCTCGTTTGCCGACAGCCGGCCCTGGGCGCGTTCGATCAAGGACCTGGTGGTATCCCGGACGATGCCTCCCTGGCCGGCCGATCCGGAGCACAGCCTGAAATTCCGCAACGAGCGCCGGCTCGATCAGTCGGAGATCGACACGATCGCTGCCTGGGTAGACGGCGGCGCGCCGAAGGGTAACGACGCCGACCTGCCGGCGCTCCCTGACTTCCCGGAGGGCTGGACCTACGAGGGAGGCGACCCGGACTACGTCTTCGAGTTGCCGGTGGAGTACCAGATTGCCGCCGAGGGCGAAGAGGACTACATCGACTTCTACACGAAGATTCCGTTCGAGGAGGACCGCTTCGCCGAGGTGCTCGAGCTGCGGCCGAGCAACTACGCCGTGGTGCATCACTCGGGCGCGTACGTGGTGGACCTGCCCGCCGGAAAGATGGTCGGCCCTGACGGCCTCCTGCTCGACGATCCGAGCGCGGCGCCGGCCGACGAGGGCTCGGACGCGGGCGGCGTCGCCCAGGCCGTATTCAACGAGGTGAACCTGCCGGGGACGAGCAAGCTGCTCTCGTACGTCCCGGGCCGCGGCGTGGAGCGGCACCAACCCGGCACCGGCAAGCGCGTGACGGCCGGAAAGTGGATCCGGTGGACGATGCACTACAACCCGACCGGGAAGCCGGAGCGGGAGCGGAGCAAGCTCGGCCTCTGGTGGAACACCGAGCCGGTCACCCACGAGGTGCTGACGCGCCAGGCGGGGAACGCGTTCCCGACCGATCCGTTCGGAACCGACATCTACATTGTCGAGGGTGAGGAAATCAAACCGTCGCGCGGAGAGAACGGCAAGTTCCAGCGCGCCGAGATCCCGAACATCCCGCCGTACCAGGGGGACTGGAAGATCACCGGTATTACGCCGATCCTCGAGCCGATCACGCTCTACGGCCTGTCGCCGCACATGCACCTGCGGGGCAAGAGCCTGAAGTGGATTGTCACGTACCCGGACGGCCGAGAGCAGACGATCCTGGACGTGCCGGAGTTCGACTTCAACTGGCAGATCCACTACGAGCTCGAGGAACCGCTTCACCTGCCGGCTGGCAGCAAGATCACCGGCATCGGGGTGTACGACAACTCCCTGAACAACCGCTGGAACCCGGGGCCACACCTTGAGGTGTACTGGGGTCAGCAGAGCTGGGACGAGATGTACCAGGCGTTCACCGAGTACACCGTCGAGAGCCAGGACCTGACGAAGATCAGGCGTGCGTCGAACAACGACAACGAGTAGCCGCGCATCTTCGCGTGCGCGCGGCGCCTTCGCGCTGGTGACGGCGGCGTGTCTCTTGCTGCCTGCCGCGGTCGCGGCGCAGCCCCCCGACCGCCCGCTGCCGCAGGGGCAGATCCCTGATCTCGGACGCCCGACGCAGGCGGGCGACGAGGTGCCGACGTTCGACTACGACGCGTACTTCCCAGGTACATGGACGTTCGAGTGGCGTGTCCCCGACAGTCCTCTCGGCGTCGGCGGCCCGGTCACCGGCACCGAGACCTTCCACCCGAGCGACGACGGCCGGAACTACCGCTCGACGATTGAGGCGGAGGGCCCGGACGGACCGTTCACGATCGCGTCGACCATCATTTACTTGGTCGATCAACGCGCGTTCGTCCGAAACGAGGCCGACAGCCGTGGGTTCGCACGGTTGATGGCTGGCCGCGTGGGTGGCGACCTCGGCGGGTTCTACACCATCCACTACGAATCCGCGCCGTTCGAAGCGAACGGTAGCCACGTAGTGCTGCGTCTGATCACGCGGCTCGTCTCGCCGGTCAACTACCGCGTCGAGGCGAGAATCTCTGTCGATGGCGGACCGTTCACCAACTTCGGCAACGCCTGGTGGCAGAAGGACGTTGCCGGCGGCGCGGGGCGCGACTGATGATGGCCGCTATCGCGCGAAGCGCCTCCGCGGCGGCAGTGCTGGCTCTTGGCCTCGCCGCGACCGGCGCCGTGATGATGCCGGCGGCCGCATATGCCGCGGCACAACCGATGCCGCTCATGATGATGGTGGGGTGTGTCGAGGAGGACGACACGAACGGCTTCCATCTGGCGCGCGTCACTGAGCCGCAAGCGATCGACGATCGCATTCCCACGGAGCCTCCGCCCGACGCGCCGCTCGGCGAACGCAGCGTCCGGCTGATCGGCACGCTGTATGAGTTCGGCGTCTCGGAGCATGTCGGCCACAAGGTGTGGGCGAAGGGGATGCTGATCGAAGATAACGGGGAGACCCGGCTCAACCTGGTCTCCATCACGCATCTGGCGCCCGCCTGCCAATAGGAGCCCGTGGTGAAACCCCCGCTACATTCGAGCGGCGATGCATCCCGCCTGAACGGCGTTGCTCCGCGGACTGCGGCAGTCCGCGGTCACAATATGGCCAATATGCTCCCTCGTCGCGCCTTGTCAGCCGGGCGCCTCACCGCTCTCGGTGCTACGCGGGGTTTCACCACGGGCTCCTAGGACTCTCCGCATGAGCGAACTACACCGGCTCGCGATCCTCGTGGGTGGAGGTCCCGCCCCCGGCATCAATAGCGTCATCGGCGCCGCGACCATCCGAAGCTGTCTTGCCGGGGTCGAGGTAATCGGCATCCGCAACGGATTTGAGGAGATCATGGCCGGCGACGTGTCCGGGGCGGCTCGGCTCACGATCAACGACGTCAGCCGGATCCACTTCCGGGGTGGTTCGGTATTGGGCACATCGCGCGCCAACCCGACCACCGACTCCGCCCTGCTCGAGACGACCGTCCGTTCGCTGGTCTCGCTAGGAGTGTCGCAACTGATCACGATCGGTGGCGACGACACCGCATTTTCCGCGATGCAGCTCACCCGGAAGGCGGAGGGGCGAATCCGGACCGTGCATGTTCCGAAGACTATCGACAATGACCTGGATCTGCCGCCGCACGTCGACACGTTCGGCTACCAGACGGCGCGGCACCAGGGGGTCGAGATTATCAAGAACCTGATGGTGGATGCGAAGACGACTTCCCGCTGGTACTTCGTCATCACGATGGGGCGCAAGGCGGGCCATCTGGCGCTGGGCATCGGCAAGGCCGCGGGTGCGACGATCACCCTGATCCCGGAGGAGTGGCGGGATGGCCATGTGCCGCTTCGGACCGTGGTCGACACGCTGGTCGGTTCGATCATTCAGCGTCGGGCCGAGAATCGCCGCGACGGTGTGGCGGTGATTGCCGAGGGGCTGGTACTGCACATCGGGCCGGAGGATCTGGGCGACGCGGCCGATGTCGAGCGTGACGAGCATGGCCATGTGCGGATCGCTGAGGTGAACCTAGGTGAAATCCTCCGGAAGCAGGTGGCCGGACGCCTCGCCGGATTCGGGCTGAAAGCGACTACCGTCGCGAAGAACATCGGCTACGAACTGCGGAGCGCCGACCCCGTTCCCGCCGACATGGAGTACACGCGCGACCTCGGTTTCTGCGCCGCGAGGCACCTGCTGGCGGGCGGCAATGCCGACCTGATCTCCATCGACGCGGGACAGTTCGTTCCGATCCCGTTCGCCGATCTGATCGATCCGGAGCGGGGGCGCTTCCGCGTCCGTCTGGTCGACTACTGGTCGACGCGCTACCGCATCGCCCACCGTTACATGCTCCGGCTGCGACGTGAGGACTTCGAAGACCCCAAGCGGCTCGCCCGGCTTGCTGCGACAGTCGGAATTCCGGCCGCGGAGTTCCGGCGGGAGTTCGGCTACCTGACGCAGCACGAGCCGGTGCCGCTCCACTTTACGTCGCCTCCCGGAGTGGGGGAGGCCGCCCCTGCCTGACGCCGCCGAGAGGCGGTGCGACCGCTCTCGTCGAGACGCATGCACCATCTGAGAGAACGGGCGGAAACCCTCCGCCGCCGAGCCGAGCCGCTGGAGCCAGGGCCGGACGAGCGTCGCCGCCTGGAGCAGGCGGTGGTCGCGCACACCGAGGCGTTCCTCGACGCGCTCGAGTCAGGACCGGCCTATCAACCGCCGCGAGACGGCGACGCGATACGCAACCTGGAGCTGGGCGCCGAGGGGCGATCGATCGACGAGTTGCTCGCGCTCATCACGGTGGAGGTGGAACGACAGGGCGTCAACCCTGCGCACCCGCGCCACTTCGGCTGGGTGCCGGGCGGCGGGTTGTACACCAGCGCCCTGGGCGACTACCTGGCGGCGGTGGCCGACTCCTACGCCGGTCATTCGCCGGCGAGTCCGGGCGCGGTTCGCGTAGAGCACCGGATGCTGCGCTGGATCGCCGAATTGGTCGGTTACCCCACGACAGCGGGCGGAGTGTTGACCTCCGGCGGGAGCGTCGCGACGCTGACCGCACTACTGGCCGCACGCGACGTCCGGGGCGTGCCGTCCGCCGAGGTTCCACGTCTCGTGGTGTATGCGACCGACGAGGTCCACTACGCGGCGAAGAAGGCACTGCATATCCTCGGGTTGCACGAGGCGGTCTGTCGCACCGTGCCGGTCGACGAGCGGTACCGGATGGCGCCCGGTGCGCTCGCGGGCCTGGTTGCCAAGGACCGGGCGAATGGCCTGTCTCCCTGGTTGGTGCTGACGACAGCCGGCACCGTCAACACCGGGGCGATCGATCCGCTCGAAGAGGTTTCCGCAATCGCGCGGGCGGAAGGCCTGTGGCATCACGTAGATGCGGCGTACGGTGGGTTCTACATGCTGGTGGACGACCTGCGGCCGCACTTCCGCGGAATCGAGCAGTCCGACTCGGTGGCCCTGGACCCGCACAAGAGCCTCTTCCTGCCCTACGCTACCGGCGCCGTCGTCCTGCGTGACGCGGCGAACTTCGACTCGCTCTGTTTCCGGGCGCCGTACCTGACGGAGCTCGAGGTTGCCGACCCATCCCCGGCGGAACGGTCGATCGAACTGACGAAGCACTTCCGGGGGATGCGGATGCTCTTCCCGCTCTTCCTGCACGGCGTTGCCCCGTTTGCCGCCGCGCTCGAGGAAAAGGTGGTGTTGGCGCGCTACCTGTGGGTCCGGGTGGCGGAGATGGACGGCTTCGAGGTGGGCCCAGAGCCGGATCTCACGATCACCTGTTTCCGCCGCCGGCCGGCGGGCGCCTCGGACGCGGAGACGGATCAGGCTACCGAGGCCCTGCAGGAAGCCATCCACGCAGATGGCCACGTCTTCGTGACCGGCACCCGGATCGGAGGCCGCTTCTGGCTTCGCCCCTGCATCGAGGTGTTCCGCACGCATGCCGCCCACGTGGACGACCTTGTGAACACGCTCCGCCGGCTGACGGCCGCCGTCACGACGTCGGCAGGTGGAGCAGGTAGTTCGCCCCGTCTCGGTTCAGCCAAACGCGTACGTACTCGCCTTCCCTCAACTCCATGACCTGCGCCTCGTTCCGCGGCGGCGGACTCTTGGCGACCTCACTGATCTCGGAGTCGGGAATGACGACGGCGAGCCCGCGTCCGGCTACCTCCTCCTCGCTGACGAACTCGACCCAGCGTCCGGCGGAGTCCGGCGCTTCGTCGGCCAGCCGCAGGAAGTACATCCCGGCGGCCAGGGACTGTCCGTCGACCATCACCGAGCGGGGGATGGTCACCTCCCCGCGCGCGGCGCGCTCGGCCGCCGCTTCACGCGCCGCCTGAAGCTCTGCGGCGAACGCGGTAACCGCCCCGTTGACCGCATTCGCGGCATTCACGGCAGCCTCGGCCTCGCGCTGTGCGTCGACCTGTTGATCGGCCGCCAGCAGGCTTGTCACCTCCTCGAGCGACGCGGACACCTCAGTGAGATCCGCCTCCCACGCCGCCGCCTGGTCCTCTTCCAACTCGTCCTCGGGAAGCTCCGCGATCGATGCCCGAGTGTTCGTCATGGACCGGTTCGCATCGTCGACCAGCCCATTCGCCGCCGTGCTCAGCCGCTGCCGTTCCGCGTCGACTGCCTGGCGCACCTGGCCTGCGGCGGCTTCGACCGCCCCCGCCAGCTCGTTGGTCCGCTCGTAGTCGCGCAGGAGCGCGAAGCTCGCCTCCTGTGCCGCCAGCTCCGCGTCGAGCTGCGTCACCGCGTCCTCGGCCGTCGCATACGCGTCGGGGGCATAGGTCGCCGCCTCGCCGGCAAGCGCAGAGAGCTCCTGTTTCGCGGCCTCGACACGAGCCGTCGGCGGCTCGGCGCAGCCCGTCGCCAGGGCCGCGAGCCCTAGCAGCACCGCAGGAATCGTGAGTCTCTGTTTGTCCATACCAGAAACGTTAACCATCAACGGTCAGAACTGCAACTGCCAGCGGGCATGAATTCGAGAATGCGTTCACTCGGGCAGGGCGAAGACCCAGATGACGCCGCCGTGGGGAACCAGTGTTGGTCCGCTGCCGCGGAACCGGTCAAGGCCGGTCTGCATCCGCTGGGCGTCGACGCCGAAGCCGGACTGCACGGCGACGTACTGGCGGCCGTCAACCGCGAAGGTGGTCGGGACGCCGACGATGCCGGAGTTGGTCCGAATCGACCAGAGCTCCTCGCTCGTCTCCGCGTTGAAAGCGCGGAAGTAGCGGTCGTTCGTACCACCCATGAAGACCAGGCCGCCGCCGGTGGTAAGCACCGGGCCCCAGAGCTGCGACGGCATCTCGCGGGTCCATTCCCGTTGGCCGGTGTCGACGTTCCAGGCCTGGAGTTCGCCGATGTGGTCATCCGCGCCCTCCCGGACATGAACCCGGTTCCTGACGCCGGTGTAGAGGCGGGGCGGATCGTATTCGTACGCAATCGAGTTGAACTCGGAGCAGAGGTTCTCGTTCGCCGGGATGTAGAGGAGACGCGTTTCCGGGTTGAACGCCGCCGGTGGCCAGTTCTTGCCGCCGGAGAGCGACGGGCAGAAACTGACCGACTCGCCGGTGCGGGGCGTGTGCTCCGGGTCGTACGATGGGCGTCCGGTCTCCGGGTCGATGGACGCGAACGCGTTCTGGTAGACGTATTCCTGCGCGTCGATGAACCCGATTCCGTTCTGTCCGCGCTCGAGCGTCCAGAGGTAGCCGTTCCGCCCCGGATGGATCAGCGCGGGGCGCGTCCGTCCGTCGCGCTGAATGTCGACCACGAGCGGCGGATCGATTTCATCCCAGTCCCACGAACCGTTCCAGTGGTACTGGTGATGGCCGACGATCGCGCCGGTCGTCGCATCGAGTGCGATGACCGAGTTCGTATAGAGGTTGTCACCGGGCCGGGTATCGCCCATCCAGGGTCCCGGGTTGCCCACGCCCCAGTAGGTCTGGTTCAGTTCCGGGTCGTAGGTGGCGGTTGCCCAGACCGACGCGCCCCCCCGCTGCCAGGTGTCGCCCGGCCAGGTGTCGCCTCCCGGCTCGTCGGGCGACGGGATGGTGTAGGTCTTCCAGGCTTCCTCGCCGGTGTCCGCATCGAGAGCGACCACAAAGCCGCGGATGCCCAGTTCGCCTCCCGACACCCCCACCATCACCTTGCCGTCGGCAATGAGCGGCGCCATGGTGACGTAGTAGCCGCTGTCCCACTCCTGGATCGACTGTTCCCAAACCACGTCGCCGGTCCTCGCGTCGAGCGCCACCACCTTTGCGTCGACCGTGCCGACGTAGACCCGGTCGCCGTACAGAGCGACGCCCCGGTTGGTGGGATGCAACTGGAAGAGCTCGAGCGGCAGCTCGGGCTGGTAGCGCCAGAGCAGGTCGCCGGTCGCCGCGTCGAGCGCGAAGACCTGGTTCTGCGGCGTCGTGACGAACATCCGCCCGTCGTTCACGATCGGTGGCGCCTCGTGGCCATCGAGCACCCCGGTCGAGAAGGTCCAGACCGGCATGAGGCGGTCGACGTTGTCGGCCGTGATCTGATCGAGCGGGCTGTAGCCCCAGCCGTTGTAGGTGCGGCGATACATCAGCCAGTTGTCCGGCTCCGGATTGAGCAGCCGTTCGGCGGTGACCGGCGTGTAGTCGTCCGACTGCGCGGTGGCCGGAATGATGGTCAGCGCGACCGCGGCGCCCGAGGCCAGGGCGAGGATAACGAGCAGCCGAAGGGTGGATAGTCTCGACGACATCTGATGCTTCCTCCGTTTCGCGGCGTCCGCCGGGCCGCGTCCGTGCGGGAAGCTTACACCTGAGGCGTCGCCCCGACCCAGCCATCGAAGCTGCCGGCCGAGACCAGTGCGCCGTCGACGATTCGCAGCGGCAACGACGCGAGGCGCCGCCGCGCCGGGCCAAGCACGACGCGCGCGTTGTCGGCCGGATCGAACTCCGATTCGTGGCAGGGACAGAGAAGTGTCTGCGTACCGTTCAGCCACTCGGAGACGTCGCAGCCGGTGTGCGGACAGACTCCGGAGTAGGCGACGATGCCGTCGGCGGCGCGGGGGGCAGTGTCGGCGTCGAGCGTCGCCGGATCGAGCCGGATCAGGATGACCTGGTTGAGCCGGGAGCCGTCACGCACAGTGCCGGTCGCCGGATCCATCGGCCACGCGAAGAGATGCGGTCCGCCGATGGCGACGTCGTCCAGCGCGATCGTCTCACCGGCTCGGTCACCCAGTGCGAAGACGAACTCATCGCGCTCCTGCGGGCCGTCGGGCGCCACGCCGGGACGCTGCACCTCCTGCGCGCGGGCTGCTTCGGCGCAGGGCGCGCAGACCGCTACACCTGCGGCGAGACTGGCTGCGGTCTTGAGCAGGGTGCGGCGATCGACGGTCACCGTCCGACAGTCAGTGCGGTATCGACCGGTTCGAGCTGATCCAGCCAGTACGCGTTGTCGTCGCGGCGGCGGACGAAGAAACGGCCCAGGTCGTCCGGGTCCTTTGCCTGGTGGTAGCGGAGGTAGATGTGCTCTTCGTCGACCCCGAGGACCTCCACCTTGCCCGTCTCGTGCGACATGGCGAAGCGGGCGCGCCTCGCCAGGCCGGAGCCGAGGGAGAGCGCCTTCTGGAAGATCTCCCATGCCTCCACGATCGGCACTTCATACGGCTCGTTGCCCGCGGTGGGCCGTCCCTGGAAGAGGTAGTACGGCGGACAGCCGATGAACGAGAGCGTCGCGTACATCTCCGCGAGCGTGTACGGGTCATCGTTGATGCCACGGATCATCGGGCACTGATTGACGCAGATGACGCCGTTCCGAATGCAGGTGTCGATGCCGGCAATCGCCTCCGGCGTGAGTTCCTTCGGATGGTCGAAGTGCGCCATCAGGTAGATCCGCTGCTCCGGCGTCGAGTACTTCCGGAACGCGGCCTGAAGTTCCTCGTCGCGCTGGACGCGCCACGGATCGAACGCCGGCATCTTCGATCCGAGCCGGATGATCCGGACATGCTCGATGCCACGCAACGCGTCGAAGATCTCCACCAGCCGCCGGGTGCTCATCAGGAGCGGATCGCCGCCCGTCAGCAGGACGTTCGTCACCTCGGGGTGATCGGCGATATAGGCGAGCCCCGCGCTGATGTCGTTCGTCACCTCGTCGTTGTCGTCCATGAAGAGCCGCTTCCGGAAGCAGTAGCGGCAATACGAGCCACACACCTCGTTGCACAGCAGGAGGACGGTGTCGATGTACTTGTGCTGCACGCCGTGCGCGACGGTGACCGACTGCTCGTTGCTGGCGTCGAGCTTGCCCCAGTCGCGCAACTCTTCTTCGCGGGGGATGATGAGCTGGCGGATCGGATCGTCCGGGTCGTCCCAGTCGATCAGGCCGAGGTAGTAGTTGTTGGCCCGGAAGACATACTCGCGCGTGACCGGTTCGAGGCGCTCGCGGACGTCCGGCGGGATATTGGGCACCTGGTCCAGCCGCCGGACGTACTTCACACGCTTCGCCCCTGCGGCCGGCTCAAAGTTGGTTCGCGGTTGGTTCATCGTGGGTTCCAAACATATCAGACCCACCCCGGCCGGACGCAACCGGCCCCGGGAGGGCGGTCATCGTAACATAGGCCCGCCGACCGTTAGCGCGGCCCCGTGATACCGTAGGAGCGAGTTATCCATGCCCTCTGCAGGCCTGTCACGCCGTGAAATGCTGAAACGGGCGGTCGTGGCTGGCGCTGCCGCATCGTGGCCCCTGGCGGCGTACGGAGGCGGCGCGACGACGGCTGGCACGACAGCCGCCGGCACGGCGGCGCAGTCTGGCGCTCCTCCGCTTGAAACGCTGGATGAGGCCGAAGCCGCCACGCTCGAGGCCATCGTCGCGCGTCTGATTCCGTCCGATGAAACCGGTCCCGGCGCGGTCGAAGCAGGCGCCGTGCGTTACATCGACCAGGCCCTGGCCGGAGCACTGGCGTCCTCCTTGCCGGCATACCGTGCCGGCCTCGCGGCACTGGACCGCTACGCCCAGGCCGAGCGGGGCGGCCGGTTCGCCGGCCTGGACCCCGCGGACCAGGACGCGTTGCTCACGGCGGTCGAATCGAATGACGCGCCCGGGTTTGCGCCGAGTTCCTCCGCCTTCTTCCAACTCCTTCGCACGCACACGATCGAAGGCACTTTCTCCGACCCGGCCTACGGCGGCAATGCCGACTTCATCGGCTGGAAGCTGATCGGCTATCCGGGCCTGCGGACCACCGTTCCGCCCGATCTGCAGCGGATAGATCGGATGCCGCCCGACCGGCAGGTTTCCGCTTACGACTTTCCGGCATTCGCGGCGGCCCGCGCAAGGAGGACCGGTGGCGGTTGAGTTACAGCGGCGCGACGTGGTGGTGATCGGGCTGGGCGCGGTCGGTGGCATCGCCGTTCTGCCGCTGGCCGAGGCGGGCGTCGATGTGGTCGCACTCGAGGCGGGAGGCTGGCTGCACGCGAACGACCATGCGCCCGACGAGTTGAACAACAACTACCGCGGCTGGCCGGACTCGGCCCAGAAGGCGAACCGCGAGATCCCGGTGCACCGGCCGAACGCCTCGGCGCCCGATTCGCCCCGGGGGTCGCTCCACCCGATGATGAACGGGGTCGGCGGCACGTCGCTCCACTACTGGGCCCAGAGCTGGCGGCTGCCACAGTGGGATTTCGCCGTCGTCAGTGAGACGACCCGCCGCTACGGCGCGTCGCGCCTTCCGGCCGGCACGACGGTGGAAGACTGGCCGTTCGGTCTCGAGGAGCTCGAGCCGTACTACGACCATGTCGAGTACGCGATCGGCGTTTCTGGCCAGGCGGGCAACGTCGGCGGCGTGATGGACGAGCGCGGCTCCCCGTTCGAAGGGGCACGTCGGCGGCCGTATCCCATGCCGCCACTCCGCTGGACCGGCTTCATCGACCAGATGGCGGAGGCGGCTCGCGGTCTTGGATGGCGTCCGTTCCCGGGTCCGGCTGCCGTCAACTCGGTTCGCTACCAGAATCGGGCGGCCTGTGGCTACCACGGCTTCTGTGACCGGGGAGGCTGTCACCTGGACGCGAAGAATTCGACCGCGGTCTCGACGATTCCGCGTGCGCAGGCGACAGGACGACTCGAGGTGGTGACCCACGCGCATGTCCGCGGCGTCGAGACCGATCGGAACGGCCGCGCCACCGGCGTGTCATATGTGAAGGATGGAGAAACGTACGTTCAGCCGGCCGATGTCGTGCTACTGGCCGGTTACACGTACGAGAATGTCCGCCTGCTGTTGCTCTCGACATCGCCAGCGTTCCCGAACGGTCTGTCGAACAACGCGGGGCAGGTGGGGCGTCACTACATGACGCATGCGACTGGAGCCGGTCTAACCGCCCTCTTCCCGCACCGTCTGAACCGGTGGTATGGGCTACCGGCCCAGGGCGTGGCGATCGACGACTGGGCGGACGACAACTTCGACCACGCGGACGTTGACTTCATCGGTGGCGGGAACCTCTGGGTCTATTCCGATCGCCGCCCGATTGCTGCCGCACGGATGCCGACGTTCGGCGCGCCGCGATGGGGCGCGGAGTGGAAGGCGTTCGTCGCCGAGAACGCGGATCGTTGGTGCAACACGTATATCCAGAAGACGACGCTGCCGTACGAGGACAACTACCTCGACCTCCACCCGGCGTTGACCGACCCGTATGGCGACCCGGTCTGCCGCATCACCGCCGACTTCAGGGACAACGAGCACCGCATTGCCACGTTCATGCAGGACCGGATGGAGGAGTGGTTCCGCGCGGCGGGCGCCACCCGGATCATCCGCGCCGGCCTCGGCACGATGGGTCCCTCGACGCACGCCTACGGCGGCACCCGCATGGGTGACAACCCGGAGACCAACGTGGTCGACCGCTGGGGTTTTTCGCACGAGGTGCCGAACCTCGGCATCCTGGGCGCCTCGGTGATGGGGACGAGCGGCTCACACAATCCCACGCTCACCGCACAGGCGCTTGCCTGGCGGACCGCGGCGCATCTCGCCGAGTCGTGGTCCTCCATCGCGGGTTGATGGCATAGAACTTGCGTATTCGTTTCGCATCACCAACCGAGGGGATGCGAAATGAACAAACGCGTCGAGACCGCAATTCGCGCTAGCGCCCGCAGGCCCGCCACTATTGCTGCGCCGGGCATCTCCGATCGGCCCGAAACGAATACGTCCCAGAATGCAGCGGAGGGAAGGGACGTACCCTCCGGCCGGAAGCGACTACCCATGCCGGTCGGCCTGCCTGCGACGTTCCTCGATCCGGAACACGGGCGAAGGCAACTGACCCGGTTTCTCGGCATTGCGAACCGGAAGCAGCAGGAAGGGATCATTCGGCAGGTACGTGCCCACGTCCCGGATATTTGGTCATCTGACCTTAAAGACTTGCCCACGGCGGACCGTCAGCGTGAAGTGTTGATCCGCTTCTACAGCATGCCGGACCAGCGGGTGGCGCTCTGGAAGGCGGGCGTCGAGATGGGAGAAGAGAGTCAGGGCCG
The DNA here is from genome assembly GCA_965246995.1 of Vicinamibacterales bacterium. Lineage (GTDB taxonomy): Bacteria > Acidobacteriota > Vicinamibacteria > Vicinamibacterales > UBA8438 > VXRJ01. The sequence continues at coordinate 3,520,966 of OZ252008.1, read as the reverse complement.
CCTCCCGCCGTCGTTCGAGTACGAGGCGCTGTTCGCCTACGATTCCCATCTGCCGGACCGTCCGTTGGAGGAGTCGCGCGTCGAGGCGGCCCTCGCGGACTTTCCCGGCATCATCGATTCGCTCTTTGGTCCGCCGCAATGGCAGGACCTGGCGCTAGCGGTGCTCCCGGAACTGCGCGCCAGCGTCCGCGACTGGGGGACGCTGGCGCCGGAGCGTCGCGCGGTTGTGCCGCTTGCCATCTTCGCTGTCGCGACGCTGCTGGAAGACGCCCGCCTGCTGCAGTGGGCGGGTCGCGCGGTGGAGGCAATCGGCGACGAGTTCGCGCCGGTGCTCGAGGCGATCGCGGTGGGGGAGGATCGGTCGTGGGGCGGGTTCGGTCACGGCAGGGAAGAAACCGACGATCGGACGGGACGGCGGACGGCACTCGCGCCGTGGGCCGATGCATGCCACGCGGTGGCTGGCACGGCGGCGATCCTGGCGCAGGATCCCCGGCAGCCGCAAAGACTCAACGTACTAGGCGAACAGGTCAAGGCGCTCGACGCCGTGCGTGGTCCGGGGGCAACCGCGCTTGAAGCGCACGATCTGATGGGTGGCGTTCGGGACGCGCTCGCGAAGGTTCTCGACGAGGCTGGCGCCGAGTGGCTCCGGCCCCTCCTGCAACAGATAGACGCCCAATGGCGCGTTGCTTGCCTGACGGACGAGAAAGTCGACCCGCCGGCGTTCCGGAAGGACCTCGAACGCCTCCATGCGGATCTGGGCGACGCAACGGACGCGTGGAGGAAGGCGGAGGACCGGAAGCTGGCGTTGCGCGAAAAACTGATCGAACTGTTCGCTACGGACGAAGCGTTTGACGGAGCGGTCGGTCAGGCTCATGTCGACGCGGACGCGCGCGCCGCAGAGCTGCTCGAACGTATCGCTGGCGCGACGCGGGAAGCACAAGCCGCGGGCAGCCACTGTCTCCGGATCGTCGGCCCGGCCGGGAACCCGTTCGACGCCAGCCGCGACTACGTGACCGAGTGGAACGCGCTGTGCGCCCGTCCGGTCGAGGCCCCGGTGGGTGGCCCCGAGGCGAACACCGTCTCCGCTGCGGCCGAAGCGAGAGCGTTGGCGCGCGCCGCCCAGGCGGAAGCGGATCTCGCGGATGCGCACAAGCGGATGGAGACCGCCAAGGCACATGAGGAGCAGGCCCTGGCCCACGCCGCCGAGGTGGAGGAGGAACGGGATCAGCTGCGCTACCGCATCGGGGACCTGGAGGCGAAGCTGGCCGGGTCGATGGGGCCGGCTGAAGGGGAGGCGATCGCGGCGTTCGAGCCGCTGCCATCATCCTGGGTCGAGTTCGGTCCCTGGACCGAGGAGAAGTTGTCCGGCAGGGTGGCGCTCGCCCCGCTCGCGCGCCGCGGCGTCAAGGATCCCGAGTTCCGCGACGTTGAACAGGCGGCCCGCTGCCTCATCTGGCTCGCCGTCGACTACCACGACCGCCGTCGGAACGGCGGGGGCAATCCCCGGACGCCGGTTGTGGAGGGATTCCACAACGAGCCGTGCGGCGACGCCGATCTTCCCTTCAGTCCGATGAAGTGGAACGGTCGCAATATCAACGTCGAGTGGCACATCAAGAATGGCGGTAACACGCGGGATCGCACCCGCTGCCTCCGCATCTACTACTTCTGGGACGCCGAGGCGGAGCAAGTGGTCGTCGCCTCTATGCCTGCCCATGCCCGCACGAACCTGACGTAGCAGTCCGTGGAGAGCGCGGAGGTTTGCGCCGGGATCAGCGGCTGCGCTCGTACTCGCGCCGGAGCTCGGGCGAGAGGGGGTAGACGTCGCGGAAGCGGTGTTCGCCGGATCGGAGGAGGTCGCGTTCGTGTTCCTCCACGTCGGCCTGTTCTTCCGCGGCCCGCAGGACGTCCGGTACCAGCGCCGGCGGGAAGAAAAGGATGCCGGTCTCGTCGGCGACCACCACGTCTCCGGGCAGGACGGTTGTCGTGCCGATGCGGACCGGCGCATTCCATTCGACGCCGAGCCAGCTCGTCGTGGTGACGTCGAAGAAACGGGCGAAGACCGGGAAGTCGGCGAAAGTCTGGCCCACCAGTTCTGCCAGATCGCGGCTGCCGCCGTCGATGACGACGCCGGCGGCGGCGCGCAGCTTGATGCCGAGGGCGCCCATGCCCCCGAAGAGGACGTGACCGTCCGCGCCGCCCAACTCCGCCACCACGACGTCGCCTGGCTGCGCTTCTTCGGAAGCGCGCGCGTAGTAGCGGCGGTCCCAGTCGCCCTCGGCCGCGAGCGTGTCGATGGCGGCGACCAGGTCGGGACGAGGCGGCAGGAAGCGCATTGTCAGCGCGCGTCCGGCGATGCGTTGGCCAGGTTGCGTCGCACGGAACCCGCGGACGTAGTTGGCGCGGTAGTCGCCGAGGGATCGCCAGATATCCTCGAGTTGCATTTCACGAAGGCGCGCGAGGTCCGCGTCGCTGACCGTCCCTTGCGTGCCGGAGGCGCGGACCACATCCATGATCGCGCTGTAGGAGGTGCGGTTGGCGCGGAAGTCGTCAGGCGGGGGAACGTCGGCCGCGTCTTGAGCGAGGGCGGGACTGGTCGACAGCAGTGCGACGGTGGCGATGGCGGCGACGGCAATCGGGATCCGCATGGTGAGTGCTCCTTCGCGTCGTTCGGGCGCCGCGACCGGTGGTGTCAGGGCCCCGGATCAAGGTTGTTGCCAGGGCATGGCGTCTTGTTGCGGGAGCTGAGCGCCCGGGCTGCTAGTGGTGATGGTGGTGGATCGCCTCGTGTTCAGCGACCTGCTTGTCACGGCGGATCTTGGACGCCGCCTTCCTCGCCGACTTGAGGTTCGTGGCCCGGGTGCCTTCCGAACTGACGGCGAATTGCGAGATCAGGCGCTCGAGGTCGGTTGACCCACAACCGGAGCAGGAGGGTGGCTCACTCTTCGGCAGGATGACCGCCTCGAACTCCCTGTCACACCCGCGGCAGCGGTACTCGTAGATCGGCATGAACGTGTCGGCAGTGTTGATCGGTGCCGCGCGGCGGGTCAAGAGGGGCGCTCACGGCAGCACGTCGCGGAGAACCACGGCGGGATGGACCGCCTCGGCCTGCGCGAAATCGTGGACCTGATGGCGGCAGGAGGTGCCGGCGGCTACGAGGACGGCCCCGTCCGGGAGGTTGCGGGCCGCAGGGAGAAGGACGCGTTCCCCGATGCGTTGCGACACGTCGAAGTGCTCCTTGGCGTAGCCGAAGGAGCCGGCCATGCCGCAGCAGCCGCTGTCGAGTTCGGTCACCGTCGCGCCGGGAATCCGCTCCAGGAGTGCCTTGGCGGGTGCGACCAGGCCGAGCGACTTCTGGTGGCAGTGGCCGTGGAGGACGATCTGTTTTGGCCCTGCACGTACCGGGAGGATCGCCTCGCCGGCCGCGAGTGTGTGTTCGAGGTGATCTTCGAACAGGACGCAGGCTGCAGCCACCTCGCGGGCCTGCTGCTGCGACTCGCCGCGGAGCAGATCGGGCACGTCGTCGATGAGTGCGGAAAGACAGCTCGGCTCCAGCAGGATGATCCGCTTGCCGGCGGTGGCGATAGGGTGCAGTTGGCGGACGACATCCGTTGCCCGCGCCCGCGCCTCTTTCAGGAGGCCCTGCGAGATGAGGGGGCGGCCGCAGCAGGCGTCGGGCCCAAGGCGGACGGTGAAACCCGCGGCTTCCAGCACGTCTGCAGCGGCGAGGCCAATGTGCGGGTCGTAGTAGTTCGTGAACGTGTCGGCGAATAGCACGACCTCGGTGTCTCGGTGTCCGTCGGTCGCGGCCCGAGCGGCATCGCCTCCGCTGTCAGCGTTACCGCGCTCTCGCCAGGCGCGCGTGAGCGTCGTTCTCGCCCAGGGCGGAAGCGAGCGCCGGCGATCGATCCCGAACAGCCGCTCGTTCAGCGCGCGGACCCACCCAAGATCCAGCCACGGATTCACGACCGCCGCGAGCGGACTCGCGATGCCGGACAGTTCGCGGATCTTCCCGAGCACGTGGGCGCGAACCGGCGTGCCGTGGCGGCGGTAGTAGTCGAACAGGAACTCGCTCTTGAATCGGGCCATGTCGACGCCGGTGGGACACTCGGTCTTGCAGGCGCGGCACTCGAGGCAGAGATCGAGGACGTCGTAGACGCCGCGGTCGCCGAGCCCGATCTCTCGGGGACCACTGCCGCCGAGGGCGCCGGTCATCGCCTGGCGCAGCGCGTTCGCGCGACCACGTGTCGAGTGCGCCTCGTCCCGCGTTGCCATGTACGACGGGCACATCGTGCCGCTCAGCGTCTTGCGGCAGGCGCCGACGCCACTGCACATCTCGACGGCCCGCCCGAGGCCGCCGTATTCGGTGTGGTCGAACGCCGCGTCCGGATCCGGCGTGACATACGTCGGGCCGTAGCGGAGGTTCGTGGCGAGGGGCGGCGTGTCGACGATTTTCCCCGGGTTGAAGATCCCCTCCGGATCGAACGTCCGCTTGATCGTACGAAAGGCGCCGTACAGCTCGGAGCCGAACATCCGTTCCATGAACGGCCCGCGCACCAGGCCGTCGCCATGCTCGCCCGAGAGCGCACCGCCGAACTCGAGCACCAGGTCGGCGATTTCGTTCGCGATTGCCTCGAACTGTCGCACGCCGTCCGTCGTCTTCATGTTGACGACGGGCCGGACGTGCAGGCAGCCTACCGACGCGTGCGCATAGACGCCAGCGGTGGTGCCGTGCTTCCGGACGATCGCGAGGAAGCGCTCGATGAAGTCGCGCAGCCGCTCCGGTGCAACGGCGGTATCTTCGACGAACGAGATGCTCTTGGCATCGCCCTTCATCGCCATCGAGAGCCCGAGCGACGACTCGCGCAGTTTCCAGATGCGCGCCTGATCCGCCGGGGCGGTCGCGCGCGTGGTTTGGCTGGCGCGACCGCGCGCCCGAACCGCGGCTTCGAGCCGGTCCAGGCGGGGACGGAGAGCCGCTGCGTCCTCGTCGTACAGTTCGACGCAGAGGAGTGCGCCGCAGTCATCGCTCATCACGGCCCGGCGCATGGCATCGAGGGCCGGGTTCTCTCGCGCGTGATCCAGGATGGAGTGGTCCATGACCTCTACGGCAGAGGGGTCGTGTTCGAGGATGGCGGGCGTGTCGCCCAGTGCGTCGAGCAGGTCGCCGTACTCGATGGTGAGCACCGCCTTCGCCTTCGGGAGCGGCACCAGGTTGAGGCGCGCTTCGACAATCAGGCCGAGTGTGCCTTCGGATCCGACGATCAGCTTCGAGAGGTTGAAGGGGTCGGCGTCGTAGCTGCCCGCTCCGTTCGCGCCGCTACCGTCGCCGGCACGGACGAACGCATCGAGGTTGTAGCCGCCGACGCGACGGAGGATCTTCGGATAGCGCCGATCGATTTCCTCCGCGTGGCGCGCCGCGAGGCGGCGGACCGTCCGGTAGCAGTCGCCCTCGCGCGTCTGTTCCGCGCAAGCGGCGTCGAGTTGCTCCGAGTGCAGCGGTCGAAGGTGCGCAACCGACTCGTCCGCCAGGGCGACATGCAAGTCCAGCACGTGATTGATCGTCTTGCCATAGCGGACCGAGCGTACCCCACTCGAGTTGTTCGAGATCATGCCGCCGATCGTGGCGCGGCTCGCGGTCGAGATGTCGGGCGCGAAGCGTAGGCGGTGCTGCGCCAGTTGCGCGTTCAGTTCGTCGAGGACGATGCCCGGCTCGACGCGTGCCCAGCGCTCGTCGACGTTTACCTCCAGCAGCCGGTTGAAGTAGCGGGAAGTGTCAAGTTGCAGGCCGGCGCCGATCGCCTGTCCCGCCTGCGACGTGCCGCCGCCGCGCGCGGTAATGGAAACACCATGTGCGCGGGCGCAGGCGATGGCGGCCAGGATGTCGTCGCGCGACCGGACGATCGCTACCCCGAGCGGCTTGATCTGGTAGACGCTGGCGTCGGTGGAGTAGAGGGCCCGCGAGATGGCGTCGAAGCGGACCTCGCCATCGAGGCGGGCTTCGAGATCACGTTGCAGGCCGGCCATCGGCTCGGAGTATAGAACGCGGTGCCGGGGTTGCGGGGTGTGTCCACGGGTACGGTAGATTACGCGCATGACACACCGGAGCGGCCGCCACTTCCTGCAGATTCCGGGCCCCACCAACGTGCCGGATCGCGTCCTGCGCGCGATGGCGGCGCCCACCATCGATCACCGCGGACCGGCTTTCCGCGAGTTGACCGGCGAGGTGCTCGAACGGATTGGACCGATTGTCGGCACGACACAACCGGTGGTGCTGTACCCCGCGTCCGGCACCGGCGCGTGGGAGGCGGCGCTCGCCAACACGCTCTCCCCGGGTGACCGCGTGCTGATGGCCGAGACCGGCCACTTCGCGACGCTCTGGCGGGGGATAGCGGTGCGCCTCGGCCTGGAGCCGATTTTCCTGCCGGGCGACTGGAGGCACCCGGTCGATGCGGCTGCCATCGAAGCGTATCTGGCGGACGACACCGGCCATCGGATCAAGGCGGTCTGCGTGGTCCACAACGAGACCTCGACGGGCGTCACGAGCGACATCGCCGCGGTGCGGCGAGCCATCGACGCGGTGCGTCATCCGGCGTTACTGATGGTCGACACCATCTCGTCGCTCGCGTCGATCGACTACCGGCATGACGAGTGGGGTGTCGACGTGACGGTCGGGGCCTCGCAGAAGGGGTTGATGCTTCCACCCGGCCTGTCGCTGAACGCTGTCAGCGAGAAGGCGCGCGCCGCCGTCGATAGCGCCAAGCTCCCCCACAGTTACTGGGAGTGGTCACCGATCATCGCGGCGAATGCGAAGGGACTCTTCCCCTACACGCCGCCGACGAACCTGCTCTACGGTCTCCGCGAAGCGCTCCGGATGCTCGACGCGGAGGGCATGTCGAACGTCTTCGCGCGCCATGACCGACATGCCGACGCGACGCGCCGCGCCGTTCACGCCTGGGGCCTCGAGTTGCTCTGCCTCGACGACACGGCCTACAGCTCGTCGATCACCGCCGTCATGACGCCGGAAGGATACGACGCCAACACGCTGATCGACGCCGTGCTCGACCGGTTCGACATGTCTTTGGGCATCGGCCTGACGAAGCTGGCGGGCAAGGTCTTCCGGATCGGCCACCTGGGCGACTTCAACGATCTGAGCCTCCTGGGTACGCTCGCCGGCGTCGAGATGGGCCTCGGCCTTGCGCCCATTCCGCACCAGGCGGGCGGGGTGGACGCGGCGATGACGCACCTGGCCGCTTGCGCGCAGCCTGCCCAGACCGCACCGGCGCCGGCGTAGCGGCCGGACCGCGATGACGCGCTTCCGATATCCCGTCGCGGTGGCGGCGCTCGTGGCGCTCACGGTCCTCTTCGTCACCAATCGCCGCTACGTCTATTCCGAGGCATTAGGTGCCCTGCCTGACCTGACTGCGGCGCACATCGTCGATCCGCGGTTTGCGGGAACGACGGTTCAGATAGAAGGACGGGTGACCTCCGTCCGCACGACCCGGCAAGGGATCGTGATCATCGAGATGCACGAGCCGACGGAGGATCTCTTCGTCGACGTGCCGGTCTTCCCGACACTGGGCTGCCTGCCGGTGAAGCCGGTCCGTGGCGAGACGGTGCGTATTGCCGGCAATCTCGGGATGTACTCAGGGCAGCCTCAGGTCCGCCCCCTGTCGTCCGCCCATGTGGTGCTGACGCCCCCGACCGATGCGGTTTCGGCCGCCGCGGCCGCGACGCAGGTGGGCGCGACGCTGCTGGTCGGCCCGCTGATTGCGCTCGACGCGGAATTCTTCGAGAGCCGGGCCGGGCGGGAACATCTGCGATTGACGCTTGCCGATGCCGGCAGGCCTGCGGGTGCGGCAACTGCCCGCGTGCAGGGAATCATGTTCGAGGGTGACCAGACGGACTGCGAGGTGGACCTGCTGCTGTCGGACGAACCGTTCCTGGCAACGGCGGAAGTCGAGATGTTTCAGGGCGCGCCGTCGCTCAACGTGCAGCGGGTGTTTCCCGTCGACACATGGTGATCGTCGCCTCGGTCTTCGGTGCACTAACAGGCATCGTCACCGGTCTGGTGCCGGGCATCCACGTCAATACGGTGACGGCCCTGCTATTGGCGAGCAGCGCGAGTTGCGCAGCCTTGGGCATCGAGTATTCCGCACTACTGGCGTTCACCTGCGCGCTGGCGATCTCCCACACTTTCTTCGATGTCGTGCCGGGGCTGTTTCTGGGCGTCCCGGGTGACGAGTCGTTCGCGCTGTTGCCGGGACACCGGCTCGTCAAGCAGGGGCACGGGAATCTCGCGCTCCGGCTCTCTGTGGCGGGAAGCGTCCTCGGTCTCGGCATCGGTCTCGTCGTGATTGCCGCACTGCTGCTGTTCGGCAACCTGGTCGGCGCGGTGGAGGATGCGATCGCTCCCTGGATGTTCTTCGTTCTGGCCGGGGTGTCGTTAGTGCTGATCTTGAGCGACTCGCACGTCGGCTGGTCGTTCATCGCATTTCTCGCGAGTGGCCTGCTCGGGGTCGCGGTGTTCGGATCCCCGCTCGTTGCCGGGTGACTCGATGCGCCGGTCAATGCCTTCTTTCCCGCGCTGGCCGGTTTATTCGGTGTCGCCGGCCTGCTGTTCGCGATCGGGACAACGCGCGGAGCACCCGCGCTTCCGCCGCCCGACGTGTCACCCAATCCCACGACCGCAGTCATCGCCTGGCCTGGCGTGCGAGGCGGATTGGCAGGCTTGCTCGTGGGGTTGCTGCCCGGCCTCGGAGCGGCGAACGCGGCAACCCTGTTGCTGTTGCTGGAGGGGTGGGTCGGACGGCGTGGCGACCGAGACGCACAAGACCGCGCGTACCTGGTCACCACGTCGTCGCTCAACACGTCCGAGGCGCTCTTTGCAATCGCCGCGCTGTACCTGATCGGCCGAAGCCGGAGCGGCGCCTCGATCGCGGTGGAGCAGATCCTCGGAGGGATTGTGTCGCCCGCCGATCTGGGATGGATCGCGTTGTTCATGATCGCGGCGGGTGCCATCGCGGCGGTGACCCTGTGGCGGCTGGGCGCATCGGTTGCCGCCCGGTTCCGGGCGGTCGACCAGACCGGCCTCAACTGGAGCGTCATTGCGTTCCTCGTGGCGCTCACCCTGCTGCTGCTGGGTGCGGGTGGCCTGGTGATCCTGATCTGCGCGACCGCGGTCGGCCTGATCCCCTTGCTCTTCGGTGTGCGGCGCGCGCAACTGATGGGGTTCTTCCTCGTGCCGACGATGCTCTTCTACTCGGGGTACCAGATGACGCTGGTCGACGGGCTATCGCTGGAACAGCGCACCGCGCCGCTGGCCCCGTCGACCACGCTTGCCGGGATAGCACTGGCGCTAGTGACTGCCTGCGTCGTGGCGATCGCGGTCTATCACCTGGCGAGGTGCGTCAGCGCCGGTTCCAGCGCGGACGGTGACCCGCGCTCGTCAGAGTTCTCGAAGGCGGGCCGGATCGTCGGCGCCGGCGTCGGTCTGGCCGCCGCCGTCGTTCTGCTGTTCGCCCTGTTGGGGGGTGCATATCCGCGCGACGACGTGCGGTCGTTCGCCGCGTTGACGCCCCCGGCCCGGAGCGACGGCCGCATCACGCGCGTGATCGACGGTGACACGGCCGACATCGCAAGCGCCTGCCGCCGATTCCGCGTCCGGTTCAGCGGCATCGACGCGCCGGAGCTGGGCGGTCCGGCAGGCGATCGCGCGCGGGAGTGGGTCCGGACGACGTTCGAGGGCCGATCCGTCCGCTGGAGCGCGGTGGGCGTTGATGGCTACGGCCGTTTTCTGGGCGACCTTCAGCTTGCGGACGGCGCGTCGGTCAACCAGCAGATCATCCGTCAGGGCTACGCGCGCCCGTACGGCGAGCGCCCCGCCGCACCATCCCGTGCTGTGCGGCCACCGTCTCGCACGCCCGAGACGCTTCCGCGTCCGTCAGCCTCGAGTCCGAACGACACGGAGCGCCCGCCGTGGGATGACAACGGGAACGGCCGCGTCTCCTGCGCCGAGGCGCGCAATCACGGCATCGCGCCGGTCCGGCGCGACCATCCGGCCTACCGGTACATGACGGACGGGGATGGCGACGGTGTCGTCTGCGAGTAGCGGTAGACTGCCACTTCGTGAAGCGAATGCACCTATCGGTCGATGAACGCCTTCTTGACGAAGCGCGCCGGCTCAGCAGAGTGAGGAGCTCCTCCAGAGTGGTGGATCTGGCATTGGCAGAGTTCGTGCGGCGGGCGAAAGCCAGACGCATCCTGGAGCTTGCCGGTTCGGGACGGTGGGAAGGCAACTTGGCGGAGATGCGGGTGGATCACGGAAGGGTGAGGACCCGACGTTGGCGCCCTTAGTTTCCGAGCGGCGAGATGCTGTCGTCGCTGATACTGCGGTCGAGCGGCGTACGCAATAATTGAGATCTCTCGCGAGTAGGCGTATTGCAGTTTCCGCAACGCGTACCGCTTGCGGGGGCTGTTCGCGATGACGACCTGCCGTTCGACGCAGCTCAAGGCTTTAGTGTGGTGCGTTGTCGCGCTGACCACTGCTGCGGTCCAGCCAACGGTTGCCCAGACGAGACGCGCCGCGACAGAAACTCCGCAGGAGTACCTGGTCGAGCGGGTCGTGGATGGCGACACGATCATCGTCAGCGGATTAGGGCGAATACGACTGATAGGTGTCGATACCCCCGAGACAGTTGATCCCCGAAGGCCGGTCGAGTTCTTCGGCCGGGAGGCAAGCGCGTTCACTAAGCGCATGCTCGATGGGAAACGGGTCCGCCTGGAGTACGACTGGGAGCGGACCGACAAGTACGGACGAACGCTCGCATACGTGCATTTGCCCGACGGTACGCTGGTCAACGCGGAGATCATCCGCCAGGGCTATGGCCACGCATACACGCGTTTCCCGTTCAAGTACCTCGACGAGTTCCGGCAGTACGAACGCGAAGCGCGGGAAGCGGGGCGGGGTTTGTGGGGCGGGCCGACCGCTGACTTGCAGCCAGCATCAGACCTCCCGCTTGCCGTTGCAGCGTGGGACGACAACCGTAACGGGCGCATCTCCTGCGCTGAGGCGCGCAACCACGGCATCGCGCCGGTCCGCCGCGGCCATCCTGCGTACCCGTTCATGAACGATCCCAACAACGACGGCGTCATCTGCCAGTAACGGATCTGCGCTGCGCAGTTGGAACGTGGGTTAGCGAGGGACTTCAACACGCTGCCTGAAAACGGGCGATAGAATAGCCAGCACTCGGCAACACCGGGAGCGATCGAGGGAGGACGGCGTGAAACAGCAAGCACTTGGTCGGCGCGCGATGGCCGCAGCCGGCGTCTTGGCCGTCGGCGTGGCTGTCGGCGCGGCAGCGGGGATGCCCGGCGCAACCGTCGCGGCTCAGCAGGCCCACGCGGGGGAGTACCTGCAAGCGGACGTCAACTTCGGGATGCAGGTATACGGCGCGAACTGTGTCGGGTGCCACGGACCGGACGGTGACGTGGTGGACGGCGTCAATCTGCGGAGCGGGCAGTTCCGGAACGCGGCCTCCGATCGGGATCTGATCGGCGTGATCGCGGGAGGCATCCCGGGCACCGCGATGCCGGCAGGGGACTACAACGCGTCGGAACTGACCGGCCTGGTCGCCTACCTCCGCACGATGGGGGACTTCGATCCGACCGGTTCGACGAGTGGGGACGCGGCGCGTGGCGAGGCGATCTACCGCGGCGAGGGGGACTGTGCGCGCTGCCACCGGATCGGCGGCGAGGGATCGCGCGTTGCGCCGAACCTGACCACGATCGCCACGACACGAACCGCCGGATCCCTCTCGGCGACGCTCATGAGTCCGACCGAGGCGATGCTGCCGATCAACCGGCCGGTCCGGATCGTCACGAACGACGGCATGCGCTACAACGGACGGCGGCTGAACGAGGACACCTACACGGTCCAGATCATCGATGAGAACGAGCGCCTGCGGTCACTGAACAAGGACGAGCTGCGCGAATACACCATCCTGGACGAATCGCCGATGCCGTCGTACGCCGAGACACTGACCGACCAGGAACGCGCCGACGTGCTGGCGTTCCTGCTCAGCTTGAGGGGGATCAACCGATGACCGCAACGACGCGCGTGCTGGCAGCGACGGCCACCCTGCTGATCGTCCTTCCGTTCGCCGCCTCCACGCCCGAGGCGCAGGAGGGTGGTGTCACGTTTGAACGGTTGATGAACGCGGCTGACGAGCCGCACAACTGGCTTACCTACTCGGGGAACTACAAGGCCCAGCGCCATACGACGCTCGACCAGATCACGCCAGGGAACGTCGATCAGCTCGAGTTGCAGTGGGTGTTCCAGGCGCGCTCGCTCCAGGTGTTCCAGACGACGCCGCTCGTGGTGGACGGGATGATGTACCTCACCGAGGCGCCGAACACCGTGTACGCGGTCGACGCGGAGCAGGGCCAGGTCTTCTGGCGCTACGAGTACACGCCGTCGCGCGACTCCCGCCCCTGCTGTGGGCGGGTGAACCGCGGTCTCGCCATCCTGGGTGACACGCTGTTCATGGGGACCATCGACGCGCAGCTCATCGCGATTGACGCGGTGAGCGGCCAGCCGATCTGGCAGACCTCCGTCGAGAGCCCGTCCGCCGGTTACGCGCTGACGCTCGCGCCGCTCATTGTCAAGGACAAGGTGATTGTCAGCGTGGCGGGCGGCGAGTACGGCATCCGCGGCTTCATCTCGGCCTACGACGTCGAGACGGGCGAGGAAGTGTGGAAGTTCTACACCATCCCCGGGCCGGGCGAGCCGGGCCACGAGACGTGGGGCGACGACTCCTGGCGCTACGGTGGCGCGTCGGCGTGGATCACCGGCTCGTACGATCCGGATGTCGACCTGATCTACTGGGGCATCGGCAACCCGGGACCCGACTGGAACCCGGACCAGCGGCCGGGCGACAACCTCTACTCCGACTCGGTGGTCGCGCTCGACCCGGATACGGGGGAGCTGGACTGGTACTTCCAGTTCACGCCGAACGATCCGTATGACTACGACTCCGTCCAGGTGCCTGTGCTGATCGACTACCCGGCGCAGGACGGCAGCATGCTGAAGCTGATGCTGTTCGGCAACCGCAACGGCTTCTTCTACGTGCTCAACCGCGAGACGGGACAGTTCATCAACGGCCAGCCGTTCATCGACGTCAACTGGGCGGAGGGGCTCGATGACAACGGCCGGCCGGTCTTCACGCCGCAGCCGCCCGGCGCGACGACCTACCCGGGCGTGCAGGGTGGCACGAACTGGTACTCGCCCTCGTACAGCCCGTCGACGCGGCTGTTCTACCTGTCGGCGTGGGAGGGTTACGGCTCGGTCTTCGAGGCGGAAGAGGCGGAGTATGTCGAGGGCCGCGTCTTCCTGGGTGGCCGGCCGGCGCCGCCGATCCCGGGTGGCGCCATCCCGAACCTGGGGCGGGGCCACATCAACACCTGGACCGAGGAGGCGGGGAGCGGCGCCGTCATCGCGATCGATCCGGCGACCGGCGAGGAGCGCTGGAAGTACGACATGACGGACGTGACGAGCAGCGGCATCCTGACGACGGCGACCGACGTGCTCTTCACCGGCAACCGTGAGGGCTACTTCCACGCGCTTGACGCGGAGAGCGGCGACTTGCTGTGGCGGCGGACGCTCGGCGGGGTGATTGCGAACGGCCCGATCAGCTACGCGATCGACGGAAGGCAATACGTCGCGGTCGCGTCGGGCAACTCGCTCTTCGTCTACGCGTTGCGCGAGGAGTAGCGGTTATGGTGCAGCGCACGCTACTCGGCCTCCTCCTGTGCGCCGCGGTCATTGCCACACCGCGCGGGGCCGGCGCGCAAGGAACCGAACCGATGCACCATGTCCCCTCCACGCCGGAAAACGTCGTGTGGGGCTGGTTCCCGATCGACCGTGAACCGGTGCTGACGATCAGTTCGGGCGACACCGTCCGGATCGACACGCTGACGCACGCCGGCACGACGCAGGCGGAGGATCCCGAGCGCTACCTCAACCAGTACGGCGTCGCCCCGGAGGAGATCCTCCAGGACGTCATCGACTTCTGGCTGACGCGCGACGACCGCCCGCGCGAAGGCCGGAGCGCGCATGTCATCACCGGTCCAATCTACATCGAGGATGCCGAGCCGGGCGACATGCTGGAGGTGCAGATTCTCTCCATCGAGACCCGCGTGCCGTACGGCATCAACAACACCAGCGCGACGAGCGGCGTGTTTTCTCCCGACTATCCCGGATCGTCACCCGCCGACGTGCCGATGGAGATGGAGCCGGTCCGACACTTCATCCGGACTGGCGACGTGGACGGTGTCGAGATGGCGCTGGTGGCCGACAACATCCACGTGCCGCTCGCGCCCTTCATGGGAGTGATGGCGGTCGCACCCGAAGCGCCCGCGGTGGGGCAGCCGGGGGTCGATGTGGAAGGCGTGCAGGGGTCGCGCCCGCCCGGCCCGTTCGGCGGCAACCTCGACGTTCGGGACCTGGCTGCCGGCAGTACGCTCTACCTGCCGGTCTTCCACCCGGGCGCGCGTTTCTACGTCGGCGACCCCCACTCGGTGCAGGGAGACGGTGAGGTGAGCGGCACCGCGATCGAGCAGTCACTCACCGGTGACTTCCGCTTTGTCCTTCACAAGAACCGCCCGATCGACGGTCCCCGCGCCGAGAATGCGACGCACCACATCCTGATGGGGATCGATCTCGACCTTGACCGGGCGCTCCGCAGGGCGGTCGCAGCCACCATCGACTTCCTGGTGGCGGAGTACGGCGTCAATCGTGCGCGCGCCTACTCGCTCGCCAGCATCGCCGTCGACTTCCGCGTCGCCGAGGCGGTCGACCTGACGCAGGTGGTGACGGCGTTCGTGCCGAAGTCGATATTCCTCGACCGCTGACGGTGCGCCGATGCGCCGATGTCCACATCGGCGTCAGACAGCCGCCAAAGCGCGCCGTGCGTGACGGTCGCGTCTACTCTGGTACCGTGAACGCGAAGACGGCATTGCCCGCCGCGATCGCGACGTGCTGACGGCCATCGACGGCATACGCCATCGGGCCGGCGTGCACGCGCCCGCCGACGTTCTTGAACCAGATCTGCTCGCCGCTCAGGGCATCGAGGGCGAAGAAGAACCCGTTGGCGGTGCCGCCGAAGACCAGGTCGCCGGCCGTCGACATCAGGCCGGATGTCGTCCGTGAATCAACCTGGAATTCCCACCGCAGATCGCCGGTCTGGGGCGAGATGGCGCGGACGGCCCGGACGTAGTTCTCGAGCGGCTCGGGAGATTCGCCTCCGCCGGCGCGGTAGCTCTGGCCTTCCTGGTACTCGACCGGGCGGATGAAGTAGCGCGTCGCGGCGTCGTACGCCATCACGTAGATCAAGCCGGTGCGCGGGCTGTAGGTGGGAGACCACCAGTTCGACCCTCCGGTGATTGAGGGGTAGACGACGGTCCCTTCCACCGACGGCTCCATTCCCGGCACCAGGATGGGCCGGCCGTTCTCGTCGAGGCCTTCGGCCCAGGTCTGCCGCGCGTACGGTTCGCCCAGCAGGAACTCGCCCGTCTCGCGGTCGAGCACGTAGAAGAACGCATTGCGGTTCGGGAAGAGCAGCAGCTTCCGCTCTTCGCCTTCCCACGTGGCGTCGGCCAGGATGGGGACCTGGGTCGAGTCCCAGTCGTGGATGTCATGCGGCGTGAACTGGAAGTACCACTTCATCTCCCCGGTGTCCGCGTCGAGGGCGACGACCGAGTCCGAGTAGAGATTGTCGCCCTCGCGCACCGAGCCGTCGTAGTCCGGTCCCGGGTTGCCGGTTCCCCAGTACAGGAGGTTCAGTTCCGGGTCGTACGATCCGGTCATCCAGGTGGCGGCGCCGCCGGTGCGCCACGACTCGCCCGACCAGGAGCGGTTGTCGGGATGGTCGGGGCTCGGCGTCGTGTAGAAGCGCCACTCCTGCTCGCCCGTCTCGAGGTTGTAGGCGTCGACCAGTCCGCGGATGCCGTACTCGCCGCCCGCGACACCGGTGAACACCTTGTCGCCGACGATCAGCGGCGCCGCGGTCTTGCTGTAGCCGGAAGCCGCCTCGTGCACCGCCGTGTTCCAGAGCACGCTGCCGGTCCGCGCATCGAGCGCGACGAGGCGCGCGTCGAGCGTGCTCATGATCACGCGATCGCCCTGCACGGCGACGCCGCGGTTGTTCCGGCCGCAGCAGAAGATCAGGTCGTCCGGCAATTGATGTTCGTAGCGCCAGTATGGCCGTCCGGTCGCCGCGTCGACGGCGATGACGGTGCTGGGCGATTCGGTGATGTACATCACGCCGTCCACCACGAGCGGTGTCGTCTCCGCCCGGTCGAGCACCGCCAACTGGTAGACCCACGCGATTTCCAGGTCCCCCACGGTTCGCCGATCGATCTGATCCAGCCCGCTGTAGCGTTGGGCCATGTAGTTGCCGGAGTACATCAGCCAGTTGTGCGGTTCCGCGTCCGCATTGACCAGCCGCTCCGGTGTGACCGGCGAGAACGCTGGCGCCTCGCGCTGTTCCGCCTCCGTCTGCGCGCGCACGCCGCCCGACGCGGCGAGTGCCACCGCTGCCGCCATACCCGCCAGCGCCATCCAGGATCGTGTCGTCATGTTGGTCCTCGTGTTCGTATCGGATGCGTCCACCGAAGGCCGGATTCTAGCAGCAGCCCGCGAGAACGCCGTCACAAGATTATCGAGCCGCCGCGCATTTCTCCCTTTGTCAGGATCGACCGATGGATGCGCTAGACTGCGCGGCATGTCTTCGGTGGGTGGCAGCGGCGGTCGCGCCGGGTGCCGATGGGGCGCGCGCAGGATAGCCCTGGCGATCGCGTTGGCGGGCGCGGTCGCGGTCGGCTGGCCGGCGCTGGAAGTCCGGTTGGCGGGCCAGGGCGCGTCGGCCGGCGAACATCTGAACCCGATGGTCCACCGGCTCGCGGCGGACGAACTGGTCTTCGGCGTAAGCACCTACGACCTCTCGCTGGAGCATGCCCGATCGCTGGCGCGATCGAACATCGACTATGTCTACGTCGATATGGAGCATGGGCCGATGGATTTTGCCGCGCTCCAGACGTTCCTGATCGGGATGACCGACAAGCAGGCGATCGCCGAGACCGGCAGCCTCCGGCCCCGCGTCGCGGCGCTTGTCCGGATTGCACCGTACGGCAACGAGACACCGGCGTGGGCGGTCAAGCAGGCGCTCGATATCGGCTTGATGGGGTTGATCTTCCCGTCCATCGAAACGCCCGAGCAAGCCGAGCGTGCAGTCCGGTCGATGCGTTACCCGCAGCCGCGTGACTCCCGGTACCCGGAACCGGCGGGGCGCCGCGGGTCCGGCCCGGCGATCGCCACCTGGTTCTGGGGCGTATCGGGAGCAGAGTACCGGCAGCGGGCGGATGTCTGGCCACTCAACCCGGAAGGCGATCTCGTGGCGTTGATGATGATCGAGTCGGCCGACGCGGTCCGCAACGCGGACGCGATCGCGGCAGTGCCGGGCGTCACCGGTTTCTACATCGGGCCGAGCGACCTTTCCAACTCGCTCGGCCTGCCGCGCGAAGCGCCGGAGGTGGAAGAAGCGATTCAGGCCGTCGTGGACGTCTGCGTGGCCCGTGACATCCCGTGCGGCATCACGGCGTCGGCGACCGACATGCCGCGACGGATAGCCCAGGGCTTCCGCATCCTGGGAGCGGGCCGCGCGGGCGGCGGACTGACGGCGGGCAACGCGGCGGCGGTGGAGGCGGGGCGCAGCGCCCCTCGGAACTGACTCGGACGCGGAAGGCGAAAACGGCGGTGACGGCACGGACGAAGGACCGGACAGATCCAGAGCTCCGTTCGTTTCTCGAGACGGCCGTCGTCACCGGAGAGGAGATCCTGTCGCGCCGGCAGCGTATCTACGATCAGGCGCTCAGGTCGTCCCACTATCTCGACGCCGGGAATTTCACCGCGGTCCACTCGTCCGACCTGCGGCGGCTCTTCAACCTGTACAACCGGCTCTTCTTCCGGGGGCTGCTGCGGACAGGGCTTGCCGAGACCCCGCTCGACTTCCGGATGTCGAACCGGATGACCCGGTCGGGTGGCAAGACCGCCTGGCACACGCGGCAGCACGACCGCCGAAACCTGCGGTACGAGATCAGCGTGTCGACCGCGCTGCTTTTCCAGTGCTTCACCGACAAGGACCACCGCAGGATTACGGTGGTGGGGCTCATGTGCCGCGACCGGCTGGAGGCGTTGCAGGGAGTGATGGAGCACGAAGTGGTCCACCTGGCGGAAATGCTCGCCTGGGGTGGAACGAGTTGCGCTTCGGAGCGGTTCCAGTCGATTGCGGCGCGGATTCTCGGCCACCAGGCGCACACGCACACGTTGATCACGTCGGACGAGCGGGCGCTCGCCGCGTATGGCATCCAGCGGGGCGACCGTGTCCGGTTCGAGTACGACGGCCAGCGTTATACCGGAATGGTCAGGCGGATCACGCGGCGCGCTACGGTGCTCGTGCGGAATCACCAGGGGGTTGAGTACACGGACGGCCACCGATACGAGACGTTCTACGTTCCGCTCGAACAGTTGCAGCGCGTGGCGTAGTGGGGAGATGCCGGTGTGGACACCGGCGTGGACGCCGGCGCACCCACCGGCGCACCGTCTTAGGGTGACGTCCAGCCCGTGCGCAGCGCGTCCCGATCCAACGCCGCGCCGGCCAGGTAGACCGCTTCGATCCGGCGCGTGTTCGTGATGTCTTCGAGCGGGTTGGCGTCGAGGACAACGAAGTCGGCGCGGGCGCCTGCAGTCAGCCGGCCGGTATCGGCTAGGCCGAGGCGATCGGCTGACCGGCTGGTCGCCGTGACAATCGCCTCCATGGGACTCAGTCCGCCCGCGACCATCAGCTCCAGTTCACGGTGCGCCGAGAAGCCGAAGGTGTGATCCTGCACGCCGGAATCCGACCCGAGAACGAGGGGCGCGCCCGCGGCGTGCAGCTTGGCGAGGCTCTGTTCCATCTGCGCGTAGGACTGCGCGGCGCGCTCGGCGGCGGCGGGGTCCCGTCCGCTGAAGGCGTCGTTCATCCGGGCCAGCACGTCGGCCGCCACCGTCTCGGCAAGGAGTGGTTCGCGCACCCACGGAGGTGACGTCGTGTGCCGGCCTCGCTCCGAGATCCCCAGGTTGGGCATGACGAAGACATCCTGTTCGACGATCGCGGCGACTAGCGCGTCGTCCATCTCCCGGTCGCGCACGAGGTGGGCGAAGCCGTCGACGCCTGCCGCCGCGAGATCTTCGGCGTCCTCGTGGTAGAAGACGTGGGCGATGACGTCGAGCCCCTGCTGGTGCGCCGCTTCGATGATTGCCCGGTAGTAGGCAGGCGCGAGCTTCTCGACCGTACCACCGCGGTCGTCCACCCAGATCTTGATGAAGGAGACACCCTGCCCGGCCAGCTCGGCAACCAGCGCGCGTCCCTCATCCTCACTCGTTACACCCGCCGCCGATGGCCGGAGCGCGGCGGCGCCCGGGCCCGCCATCGGCGCGGCGAGGCCGCGTCCCGCCGTGAAGAGACGCGCACCACCGGTTTGGCCCGCCGCCTGGTCGCGCTGAATATCGCGCCACAGTTCGCCGGCGTCCGTCCCCATCGAGACGATGACGCCGATGCCGTGATAGGCGTAGCGCTGCAGGTGATCTTCGATGTTGGCGCGCGTGTAGTTGGCGGCGTCGTAGGTCAGGCCGCGCTGAAAACCGACGTGGCCATGCAGGTTGACCAGCGCCGGGATGAGGGTCTGGCCGGAAAGGTCGACGACGCGTGCCCCGTCCGGCGCCGCCACGGCGTCTGCCGGACCGGCGTCCAGGATGACGCCCTCGTCCACCACCAGTGCGCCCGTTTCAACCGGGGCAGTGCCATCACCGGGAATCAGGCGGGCGCCGCTATAGACAACGGCAGTCGTGCCGGGCTGGTCGCCGGCGGGTGCGGATTCCGGCCCGCCGCCGCATCCCGCGGTGAGCAACAGGCCGGCCAACAGCAGTGGGTACGTTCCGAGGTGCGTTTTCACGTTGCCTCCGGTTCCAGGTCTTGGGAATAATAGCGGCTCTGCTTCTGCGCCACTGCCGTTCAGGGCGTCAACGCTTCCGGCCATTCATCCCATGACCGTCCTTGTCACCGGCGCCGCCGGCTACATCGGAAGCGTGGTGGCGGAGCGATTGCTCGCGAACGGCGAAACCGTCGTCGCCTTTGACAACCTGGCGCAGGGCCACCGAGCCGCGGTCCCGGATGGCGTACGTTTTCTCGAGGGTGATCTCCGTGACCGCGCCCGCCTGGCGGAGGTGCTGGCGGATGTTCGTCCCGATGCCGTGATGCACCTCGCGGCAGAATCGCTCGTAGGCAAATCGGTGACCGACCCGGCTGCCTTCTACGAGGTGAACGTGGTGGGCGGCCTCAACCTGCTCGACGCGATGCGGGCAGCCGGCGTCATGCGGCTCATCTTTTCTTCGACCGCGGCGGTTTACGGCGAACCCGCCACGATGCCGATTCGGGAGGACGCTCCGCTCTGTCCTGTCAATGCTTACGGCGCATCGAAGCTGGCGTTCGAGCAGATGCTTCCGTGGTACGCCAGGGCCTACGGGCTGCGCCACGGCTCGCTGCGGTACTTCAATGCCTGCGGGGCCACGGCGGCGCGCGGCGAGTTCCACGTCCCGGAGACCCACCTGATCGCAATCCTGATCGAAGTGGCTCTCGGCCTCCGCGACGAAATCCGGATCTTCGGGAACGACTACGACACGCCGGACGGCACCTGCATCCGCGATTACGTGCATGTCGCCGACATCGCCGATGCGCACCTCCTGGCGCTGGAGCAGATCGACACGGTCGACGCTGTCGCGTTCAACCTGGGAAACGGCGCCGGGTTCTCGAACCGGGAAGTGGTCGAGGCGGCGCGGCGGGTCACCGGTCATCCGATCCCGGCCGCGCCCGCGCCGCGCCGTCCCGGGGATCCGGCAACGCTGGTCGCCAGCGCCGACCGCGCCCGCGCCACCCTCGGCTGGTCGCCCCGTTACACGACGCTCGAGTCGATGATCGCCTCGGCGTGGGCGTGGCGGAAGAACCGGCCGCAGCCGTACTGACGCCGCCCGCGTCAGAGCCAGGCGAACTTCACCGCGAAGATCAGCGCCACAACACCCAGCGTCAGCGGGCACTCGCGCCAGCGGCCCGACAGCACCTTGATCGCGACGTAGGCGAGGAAGCCGATTCCGATGCCGTCCGCGATGGAATAGGTGAGGGGGATGGCGAGCGCGGTGACGACCGCGGGCGCGGAGTCGGTGATGTCGTCCCACTCGATATGGGTCAGGCCGCGGGCCATCAGGCAGGCCACGTACAGGATGGCGGGCGCCGTCGCGTAGGGCGGGATCGACTGCGCGAGCGGGGCGAAGAAGAGGCAGGCAAGGAACAGGAACGCGACGGTGACCGCGGTCAACCCGGTGCGTCCCCCGGCCGCGATCCCGGCCGCGCTCTCGATGTAGCTGGTCACCGGTGACGTGCCGAGCAGCGCGCCGCCTACGGTGCCGGCCGAATCGGCCATCATGGCTGTCCGGGCGCGGGGAAGTTGGCCCCGGGCATCCAGTAGCCCAGCTTGTTGGCCGACGCCGATCAGCGTGCCGGTAGTGTCGAACAGGTCGACGATCAGAAACGTGATGATGACGGCGACCATCCCCAGTTCGAACGCGGCCGCAACGTCGAGGGCAAGGAGGGTTGGTGTCGGGTCGGGCGGCGCGGAGACGATGCCGGCGAATTCCGAGACGCCCCCGAGGATGCCGATACCGGCCACGCCCAGGATGCCGATCATCACGGCGCCGGACACGCCGCGTCCCGCGAGCGCCACGATCGTGCTGAAGCCGAGCAACGCGAGAACCGGTTCCGGTGCGAACAGCACGCCGGTCGTTACCAATGTTGCCGGGCTCGCCTGGATAACCCCCGCGTTCTGCAGCGCGATGACGCCCAGAAACAGGCCGATACCGGCCGAGATCGCCAGCTTCATGCCGCGCGGGATTGCTTCCATGATCCAACGGCGGACCGGCAGGATGCTCAGCACGAAGAAGAGGAGGCCGGAGACCCAGACCGCGCCGAGCGCCACCTGCCAGGGGTAGTCCATCCCGAGCACGACGCCGTACGTGAAGAACGCGTTCAGTCCCATGCCGGGAGCGAGCGCGATCGGATAGTTGGCGGCCAGTCCCATGATGAGCGTGGCGAACGCCGCCGCAAGGCAGGTGGCGACGAAGACCGCGCCGAACGGCATGCCGGCCTCCGAGAGGATCTGTGGATTGACGAAGGCGATATAGGCCATCGTGAGGAAGGTGGTGACGCCCGCCATCAGTTCGGTTCGCACCGTGGTGCCGCGCGCCGTCAGTGTGAACCAGCGGTCGAGAAGCGCTGTCATGGTCTCAGTGGGGGCAGACGGAGGGCGCTTCGTACGGCAGCCCGAGCAAACGGATGTAGTTGCCGCCGAGCGCAATCTGCCGGAATGCGTGGTCGTCGAGCTGCTGGAAGATGCGGCTGGTCACCTCCAGTTCCGTTCGGTAGACGTCGAAGTCCTTGTCGCGCGACGCCAGGAAGTCGGTTCCCGGAAGCATCCGTTCGGCGTGGGCGTTGAGAAAAGGCACGTACACGTCGCGGACCTGCGGGTCGGCGAAATAGGCGTCGTCGAGGACGCGCCACGACAGATCCAGCATCAGGCGCGGGTGTCGCGCGAGCATCGCCGACAGCAGCTCGACGTGTCGTGCGGGATCCATTGTCGTCAGCTCGCGCGAGAGTCCCATGTGCACCCAGACGATCGGATTGTCAGGATAACGCTCCAGGACCGTCTCCATCAGGGGAAGGTAGCGCGTCGGCTCGTCGTCGTTTCCCAGGTCGGCGTGCAGCGCGAGCGGGATGTTGCGGTCTCGCAGCACCGCCATGAATGGCGCCCACGCGTCGATCGCCTCGACCGCCACCGGCGTGTGTCCGTTCCCGAAGAGCGCCTGCTTGACCAGGTTCACTTCGCCCATCCAGTGAAAGACACCGGGGAACTCCGCCTCGAGCCGTTCCATCTGCGGGAGGATTGAATCGGGGTTGGCCAGGTCCGGGAAGCTCATCGAGAGCGTCAGGTGAAGATGGTCTGGCGCAAGTGCGGCATGGTCCGACGCGTTCGCGAGGTCGTTCCGGAGCGACGGCGTAACGCGCGTTCCGGGGCAATCGAGATAGTAGGTGCATGGCGAGTTCTCGGGGAGCATCTGCCCGATGCCGTACACGTTGGCGAACAGCACGCCGGTCGCCTCCAGGTAACCGACGAGCTCCTCGTAAGGGATCGCCGGGCCGGCGAACGGCCGGAAGTGGATATGCGTGTCGACCACGGCCAACTGAGGCTCCGTCGCCCGGTCGTAACAGGGTGCGTCCCCGTCGCGGAACCTGTCGAGCGTCAGGGGACCTGCGCCGCCGATCGCGATGGCGGCGGCGTCCGGAACGGTTTCGCCGGCGGTTGGCGGGCCGTCGGTGGAAACGCACGCCGACAGCCCGAGCGTCAGCGCTAGGAGCCCGTGGTGAAACCCCGCGTAGCACCGAGAGCGGTGAGGCGCCCGGCTGGCAAGGCGCGACGAGGGAGCATATTGGCCATATTGCGACCGCGGACTGACGCAGTCCGAGGAGCGACGCCGTTCAGGCGGGATGCATCGCCCCTCGAATGTAGCGTGGGTTTCACCACGGGCTCCTAGCAGCAGGGCAGCCGGAACGGCTGACGGCGGCACGGTACTACGGCTGAATCCCGCCGCCGCCGTCGGCCATCAGGTAATCCCAGTGGCGGGCGGCCTGGGTCAGGATCGGCTGCAGGTCACGGGCCAGCAGATAGTCATCGTCCACCAGCGCAAGTGCCGCTTCGGTGACGCGGCCGAGGTACTCCGCGCGGCTGCCGTAGCGATCCTCCACCGATGGGCGCGGATCGCTCGCCTGATCGCGCTCGGCGCGGGTCCGGGGGAACGGAATGTAGGAGCCCTGCATGCTCGACAGGACGTCGGGCGGACCCGCGTCGGCGTGGAACAGGTTCCAGCCGGTGTAGGTGGCGAGCGGCACGGCCACTTCGGGCATCATCAGTCCACCCGTCTCGTTCCCGTCGTCGTTGACGGCCGGCACCAGGATCGGGAACGCCGAGAGCACCTCCGGCGGCTGCACGGAGGCGACGCCGCGGGTCCGGAACTCCGGACCGTAGACGGCACGGTAGGCGAGGTGCGGTTCGGCTGGCTGGCCGACGCCCGGCAGGTTCGGGAAGCCGAGAGCTTCCGGGCGCACCAGATCGCCGTCAGCGACGGTCGGGTAGACACTCGGCGGTGGAGGCGCCGCATCTTCCGCCGTCCAGCGCTCCATCGCGAGGACCAGCGGGCGGAGGAACCAGGAGTAGTCGTTCGGGTTGCTCGGCTGCTGGCCACTGGTCCGCTGCGGCGGGAAGCGGCCCGGGCCGTGCTGTCCGCCCGCGAACGAGTAGATCCGGACGTTGTCGAGCAGCGGCGAGTCCGAGTTCCCGTCGAGTGACGTGTGAATCAGCGACGCGGCGCGTCCCCAGTACTCGTAGGAGGAATTTGTGTAGAAGACCTTCGGCATGTGGCCCGGCTGAATGCCGGCCAGCAGGCCGTCGCGCATGTCGGTCTCCGGGTCATGCTGGGTGACGTCCGTGAACGGGAAGATGTCGCTCGGGTAGAGCTTGTTGAGGAACGGATGCCCGTCGCGCGACGGCTGCGCGAAACGGTGGTTGAAGCTGCCGCGGCCGGCGCCGGCGACGTGCGCAATCACGCCGTCGAACGCCCGGCGGTTCCCCTCGTCGGTGTTGAAGCCGTGGTAGAGGAACGTCCGGAGGAACCGCCCGCTCTGGGAGACACCCCACGCGAGGGCGCGGTCGATCGCGTCGGCCGACAGCCCCAGTTCCGGGGTCGCGTCGTACTTCAACTGCGAGATCATGTCCCGCAGTGCGGCGGGGCCAAGGCCGACTAGCGCGGGATCCTGGGAGACGTAGACGATGTCGTAGATCTTGTGCGGTTCGAAGCCGCCGTCCAGCCAGACGCGGGTCGGATCGTCCACGACATTGCCGTTGTCATCGACGCGGGCGAAGCGCCACTGATCGCGCGGGACGACACGGCGCGGTTGCCCGACGCCGTCGCGCACGGTCATCACGTTCGCCGCATCGTTCGGGTCGGCCACCGGGTACGGGATGTGGTTCCGGTCGGCGACCGTCCGGTCGAAAGCGCGCTCGGTGACGATCACCTCACTCCGGACGAGTCCCGTGATGGCGGCGCCGGCGGCGCCCACCGCGGTCGGCGTGTGGAGCCGCATCTGCCCGTCGCGCACCGGGACGTCGAACTGCCAGCCGAGCCAGAGGAGCGAGAAGCCGTTCTCGAGCAGGAATCCGTCGCCCATCTCCTCGGCGGTCTGCGGGGAGCGGCTGCCGGCGGCGTTGTTGAAGTAGCCAAGCATCCCTTTGCCGCCCCGGTTCGACACCTCGTAGAGGACGGCGCCGTTGCCGCGCTCCATCGCCTTCGGTTTCAGCAGGTAGAAGTTGGAGCGGAACTCGACCATGCCCTGGCCGTTACGCGGCGCATGCTCGATGTCGGTCACGATCCGGTTCGCCGGGTTCGACGGGTCCACCTCGAAGTGGATGGTGCCGGCAATCGCCTCGTACGGGCCGGCCAGGCCCCACGCGCGGCCGTCAGCGACATCGACGCGCGTTTCGACTTCAACGCGCTTCACCTCGGCCGAGGCCGGGGCGGTAGCAACGAGCAGGGCGGCGAGAACGGCGGCGAGTGGCGGGATGATGCGGAACATCAGTCGTCCTCCATGGCGTCAGCCGGCGCCGCACGGTGCGCCGGGGCCTTCATTATAGGGACCGGGGTCAGTAGTCCCACCAGTTGTATTCCACGTCGAATTCGTACTTCACGATCTCGCTGTCGTGGTAGCCGAGGCGGCCGCAGCGGAACTGGAGCTGCCAGTCGACGAACCGGAACGGACCGGTGTAGAGCTTCCACTGGAATGGTTCGTGGCTGTCGGTGGTGTACTCGATCACTGCCCCTTCCGTCGGGCAGGTGATGCTGACGCGCGGTGCGACGTGGAAGATGCCGCCGCGGGGATACGACTCGGGTCGCGGTGCCGTCGGATGCTCGCCGTCCGGGACGTCGACCGACGGAACGTCGACCGACGCCATCCGGTCGTCGAGCGCGCGGCGCACCTCTGTCAGAGGATCGGCCGAGGGTGGCCCGTCTGTCCCGGCGCGGTCCAGAAAGGCGCGGCCCGGCAGATCGTCCGGGACCGGCACGCCGCCGAGAGCAAGCAGGGTCGGCGCGAAGTCGACAGTGGTCACCGGGTCGTCGCGCACCGTGCCGGCCGGAATCCGGCCCGGCCAGCGGACGGCGAGGGGGATCTGCAGGTCCGCCTCCGTCAGTGTCCGGGCCCCGAACGGGGCGGACAAATCCGGTTCCGCGAAGGCAAAAACCGCAGTGTTGCGGGCCAGGTTGTCGGCGTCGAGCTCCTCCAGGATCTGCGCGATCTGCTGATCGCCGGCGCTCGCGTTCGTGCTCGCCTCGCTGAGATCGATGACCGCGAAGAAGGGCTGCCGCCGGTCCCGGTGCCGCCAGTGCGCCTCGGCGCCCACCTGATCCCAGGAGCCTAGCGGGACGCGTTCGGCGCCCGGCGGCGCATCGTCCCGCGACGGCGGTCGGAACGCGTCGCCCAGGGCCGCGGTCTCCCGGTGGTGCGAGGCGAAAGTCGTGAAGTAGCCCGCCGCGCGGAGCGTCTCCGCCACGCTCCGGACGTGCGGCGGCGGCACCGCGGTCACTCCCGACCGGTGGATTCCGATGGCGGCCGGGTACATCCCGGTAAGGATCGCCGAGCGTCCTGCCACGCCGTCCGGCGTCACGGCAAAGGCCTGGGTGAACCGCGCGCCCTCGGCCGCCAGTTCTCCCAGGGCCGGTGTCTCCGGCTCCGCGATGATCCAGAGGATGTTCGGTGGCCCGGAAGGGGCGTCGGGGCTGCGGCCCGTGTCGCGGGAAGCGTTGGTGGGTGCGCCGCAGCCGGTAAAGACCAGAGCGGTTAGCGCGATCGCCGCGCTTCTAGTTATCGTTCTCATCACGACATCTGCCCGGCCGCGGACGGCAAGTAGTCGATTATAGGGTGATGGGTGGGCGGGCACGGAATATTCGGCGGCGCTGGCGGGTCGCTAGTCATGAGCGGTGCTTGAGAGGGGGATCCGATGAGATGTCAGTGGTGGACAGTGATGCTGGCGGTCGGTCTGCTGGGCGTGGCGGGACCATCGCCGGATGCAGCGGAAGCGCAGACCGGCGGCATCGACGGTGTTTGGGTGCTGAACCGGGATTTGAGTGACGACCCGTCCGGCCGGCTCGCCGGCCGGGAGGACGGTGATCGGGGTGACCCCGATCGGGGCGGGGGTTTCGGGGGCCGTGGGCCGGGTGGCTTCGGCGGTGGCCGCGGTGGCTTCGGCGGCGGCCGCGGTGGCTTCGGAGGTGACCGTGGCGGCGACCGGCCCGACCCGCAGGAGATGGCCCGGATGCGTCAAGCGATGCGGGAGGCGATGAGTGCCCTGCTGGCTGCGCCTGGCCGGATGACCATCGTCACGACCGCCGATGAAGTCGGTCTCAGATACGCCGACGGTCGCGTGGTCCGCCTGATCCCGGATAACCGCGATCACGCCGGCCTTGCTGGCAGCAGCATGCAGGTGCGGCGGAAGACGCGCTGGGACGGTGACCGGCTGGTGACAGAAGTGGAACTGGATACGCGACGGTCGTTCCGCGTGCAGCGGTCGTACGAGGTGCGCGCCGACGACGGGGGAGGACGACAGTTGATCGTCACGTCCCGCGTGGAAGGTGGGCGCGGCGGTGATGGCGGCGGCGAGTTCCGCCGCGTCTATGACCTGGAGGGGCGCTAGTGTAGGAGCCCGTGGTGAAACCCCCGCTACATTCGAGCGGCGATGCATCCCGCCTGAACGGCGTTGCTCGTCGGTCGAATATGGCCAATATGCTCCCTCGTCGCGCCTTGTCAGCCGGGCGCCTCACCGCTCTCGGTGCTACGCGGGTTTCACCACGGGCTCCTAGCTGTGATCTTTCAATAGGTTGTCCACTCGGACCCGACCGAGGAAACTGAAGGTGCCAGGCCAACGGTTTCCCGGAAGGAGGACCGAGTGGACATCCACAAGAATGCCAAGTTGACGCCGCGGAGTCGAGCCGACGTCGTGCTCCGGATTCTCGATCAAGGCCAGACCCCGGCGGCGGTGGCCGCCGCTGTCGGGGTCTGTACCCGCACTGTGCGCAAGTGGGTCGCCCGCTATCAAGCCGAGGGCGCCGCCGGGTTGCAGGACCGCAGCTCCAGACCCCATTGCTCGCCACGGGCACTGGGGCCGGCCGTCACCGCCACCCGTCACGGGGAGTCTGCCGTCGCCTGACCCCGGTATCGCCGGTGCCCAGACGAACCCGTTCGGCACGCTCATCGTGCGGGTGCAACCGGCGGACGCCACGATCCTTGTCGATGGGGAACGGTGGACGGGACACGAGACGGTAGGCGAACTGGTGCTTGACCTGGGCGCCGGCTCCCACAGCCTCGAAGTGAGCCGCGACGGGCATCACCCGTACGCCGTCGAGGTCCAGATCCCACCGGGCGAGGCGAGGGTCCTCAACGTCAGCCTCCCGCCGGCCGCACAGAATCGGAGGGAGCCATGACGACGTGCATCCGAGAGGAGAGAGACCGTCAGGCGTTCCCGTGGTGGCGTGTGCTCCCGCACACGTTGCTGCTGGTCGGCGCGATGGCGCTGCCGGCATCGGCGCAGGAGCCGGCGCCGCAGCCGGCCGGCACGAGTTTCATCTTCGAGGAGATCGAGAGCGGCATCGTTATCGCGCCCGACTACAAGTTCACCGAGGTGAACGGGAGGCAGGCCGGGTTGCTGGGTGTGCGCGGCGGCTTCGTGACGGATCGCCGCTTTCTGGTGGGCGGTGCGGCTTACTGGCTGCCCCGGAGTTCAGACGGTGTCGAGATGCTCTATGGCGGCGGCCTGGTCGAGTGGTTCGCCAATCCGGGTGGACTGGTGGATTTCAGTGTCAGCGGCCTCGTGGGCCTCGGTACCGCCACGCTGAACGATGACACCCGCTGGTCGAGCCCACTGTGGTCTTCCTTCGGCCGCCACGGCGGACGCTTCCCTGCGTGGTGGCCCGGCCGGGGGCGCGGCCATGAGGACTGGCCGTTCCCGGATCCGTCGGGCGGCTGGTTTCGCTACCGCCAGGAGTTCTTCGTCGCGGAACCCCAGGCCACCGTGCATCTCAACGTGGCTGACTGGCTCCGCATCGGTGGCGGCGCAGGCTACCGCCTGATCGGCGCCGCCGGCGCCAGCAACAGCCAGTTGCGAGGATTCACCGCGAGCATCGGCCTGCAGATCGGCCCGTTCTAAGGAGCTCGTGGTGAAACCCTCACCACGGGCTCCTCGGCCACCGATGCCCGCGGTTGCGCGCTGTCCGCCTACTGTCCGTCGGCGGGCAGCGCGCGCTGGCGGTCGAGCGGAGCGACCGCGATGGTCCAGGTGAGTGGCACCGACATCGGGTTGAAGCAGATCGCGTCGTCGCACGCCTGGTAGTCGAGTCGACCGGTCAACGTAACCGCTTCCAGTTCGGCCAGTGCGGCGGTCGATTCCGGGTCGCCCTCCACCACGATCTCCTGGATGAGCCGGAACGACTGCATGTAGACCGGCACCCGTTCGTCGAGCGGCTCGAAGTGGTAGATCTCCGACGCTGGATACTCCGATTCCAGCAGGCGCAGGAACGGCGGCATGTCGAGCGCGAGGTTAATCACCCGGTAGCCCAGGTCTTCCGCGCCCGGCGCATAGACGTGGATCTCCGGCTTCGGCGTGATGTCGAGGGCCAGGTGGAAGCGGCTGCCGACACTGATGTCGGGATTGCTCTGCGACGCTTCGATCTCGAGGTGCGCGGTCTCGCCCGAGCTGCCGGCGATGCCGGAAATCGGCGTGCCCAGCTTCAGCATGATGTTCGCCGCGGTATTGCGCTCGCGGTAGAACTCTTCGAAGAAGCGGGAGGTTACGCGTCCCTGCCGGTCGACGATGAAAGTGCCGGGGAACGGCGTCCCGACGATCATCGGGTTCGCTCCGAAGACCGAGACGTACTGTTCCACCGCCGCCTTGACGTCCGGATCTTCCGCATTGGGGCCGACGCCCGCTTCGGCGATGTGGTTGTAGATACCGAACTCGCGGATCACGGCGGAGTCATCGTCCGAGAGGAGCGGCAGTTCCGGCGTGATGCCGCGCCGTTCCGAGAACGCGGCGAGAACCTCTACCGAGTCGTAGCTGATGGCGGCGACGCCGAGACCCTGCGCCTGCAAGTCATCGAGGCGGTCATACAGCTCCACGAGCTGCGCTTTGCAGTACGGTCACCAGTCGGCCGAACGGTGGAACACGATCATCGCGCCCCGTTCGCCCATAATGGAGTCGAGGTTGCGGACGGTGCCGCTCTGATCCCGCAGCGTGAAGTCGGGAACGGTTTCCCCGACCTGCGGCCCCAGCGCCGAAACGTCAACCGGCTCGAGCGTTTGCGCGCCCGCCGGCGAGGAAAGGAGCACCATCGCGGCGCACAGGAACAGTCCCACGAAGAGCGTGCGTATCATGGCGCCCATGATAGCATCGACCTCTGGGTTTGCGTGTCCGATTACGGCGACGATGGAGGGGCGGAACACTAGTTGGGCGCCTCTCGTCTACCTACAGATAAATGGTGGTGCCGATGTTCCGATGCTCACGATCCGCTGTACCCCTGGCCATCCTGACTGCGGCAGCATGGCTGGTCCCGGCGGCGCCCGCCGCTGCCCAGACAGACCCGGTAGAGATCATGGACCGCGTCGACCGCATGCTGCGGGGCGACTCGAGCCGCGGCGTGGCGACCATGGAAGTGGTGACCGAGAACTGGGAGCGGCAGATAACGATGGAGATCTGGTCGCTCGGCACCGACTATTCGCTGGTTCGCTTGCGCGCGCCGCAGCGGGAGGCGGGGACCGCCACGCTGAAGGCGGCGGACGACATCTGGAACTACCTGCCGAAGGTAGACCGGACCATCAAGGTTCCGGCATCGATGATGGGCGGCGCCTGGATGGGGTCGCACTTCACGAATGACGATCTGGTGAAGGACAGCCGCCTGATCGAGGACTACGACATCGAGATTGCCTTCGACGGGGATGAAGACGGCGTATCGGTCTGGGACTTCCGCCTGACGCCGAAGCCGGAGGCGCCAGTGGTCTGGGGCCATATCGAGTTCCGCATTCGCCAGGACGACTACATGCCGCTCTGGACCCGCTACTACGACGAGGACGGAGAGCTCTCGCGCACGCAGGAATACAGTGCGTTCGAGGAGTTTGGCGGCCGCCTGATACCGGGCGTCATGAATATGTTTCCGGCGGACGAGCCGGGCGAACGGACCACGCTACGCTACGAGGAGTTGGAGTTCGACATCGATCTCGAAGACTCGTTCTTCTCGCTCCGGACGCTGCAGCGCGGACGATAGGCGCTGATGCCCCAGTCCCCCTGGCGGCGCATCGGCTGGCGCAACCTCGGCCGGAACCGTAAGCGGACACTGCTGACCGCGTTCGGCCTTGCATCAGGTTTTTTCGCCTGCGTCTTCCTGGTGGGGTGGACCCAGGGCCTGATGGGGCAGATGGTGGAGAGTTCCACCTCCCTGATCAGCGGACAGATCGAGATCCAGGATGCAGAGTACCGGCCGGACCGAAGCCTGTACGACACGATCGGCGGACGCGACGGCGTCGATATCGAGGCGCTGCTCCGCGCGGTCGACACCGACGAAGCGGTCGTGGCGGCGGCTCCGCGCGTCTACTCCGGGGGACTGGTCAGTTCGGGTGATGCGACCACCGCCGGCGCCTTCATCGGCGTGGATCCCGAACGCGAAGTGAGGGTGACACGGTTCCTCGATCCACTGGTCGACGGGATCCTTCCGGCCGCCGGCGCGAACGAGTTGCTGATCGGCGATGAAATGGCGCGCCAGCTTGAGGCCGGTGTCGGGGACGAACTGGTCATCGTCGCCTCCGGCGCCGACGGATCGATGGCGAACGATCTCTTTACCGTGTCCGGCATCTTCCGCACCGGCATGGTGGAATTCGATGCGGCAACCGCCGTGATGGTTCTGAGCGATCTGCAGGCGCTAGTGGTACTCGATCCGGAACGGATCCACGAGCTGATTGTCACGACGGCCGACTCCCGCGCCGCGGATGTGACGGCGGAGCGGCTCGCTGGCACCCTCGACGCCAGCGAAACAGGTGGGCGGCCGCTTGCTGTCCTCTCGTGGAAGAATCTGAACCCGGCGCTGGTGGAATACGTCGCTCTTGGGGAGAGCTTCCACTGGATCATCCTGGTACTCGTCTTTTCCCTCGCGTTGTTCGGCGTAGCGAACACGATGCTCATGGCGACCTTCGAGCGGCGTCGCGAATTCGCAGTGATGCTGGCGCTCGGCGCGACCCCCGGCGCCGTGGTCGGCGCCGTCCTGTGGGAAGCGTTCGCCGTCGGATTGCTGAGTCTGGCGATCGGTGCGGCGGTCACCGGGCCGCTGATGGTCTGGTTGCACACGGCGCCCCCGGGACTCGATGCCTTCTTTGATTCCGTCTCCTTCATGGGGGCACTGGTCGAGCTCGACCTGCGCGTCGAATACGACCTCCCGGTGACTATCTACACCGCCGTGTCCCTGATCCTGACGGCCATGATCGCCGCCTTCTATCCAGCGATTCGCGCGTCCCGCACTGCACCGGCGGACACGCTCTCGGGACTCTGACGACGGTGCCTGCCAGCGCCTCCGGCCGTCCCCCGATGCATCTGCGGGTTTTGATCGTGCTCGCCCTACGCAACCTGCGCCGTAATCTCAGGCGGACGGTACTGACGATGTTGGCGATCGTGCTCGGGGGCGCGTTGCTGTCCTTGGGGTTCGCCCTCGGCGACGGCTCGCACGAGACGTGGATTGACGCGGGCGTTCGCATGGGAACGGGACATATCACGGTCGAGCACCCGGAGTTCCGCGCCACCCGGAGGATCGAGCACCGCCTCCCGGCCGAGGTGCAGCAGGTGGCGGAGGCGGCGCTCGCCTCGCCCGAAATCGCTCCGCTCGTGGTCGCGCGGTCTTCGAAGCTTTCCGTGACCGGTCTCGCCAGTTCCGCCGCCGGCGCCCGGCCGGCCCAGATCTTTGCGGTGGATCCGGTGACGGAAGCAGCGTTCGGGATGGTGGACGATCAGGCCGTCGAGGGACGCTACCTGGAGCCGGACGATCGCCTGGCCGCGTACATCGGTCGCGGACTGGCCGACAGTCTGGAGTTGGAGCTGGGATCGCGCCTCGTTGTGCAGGCGCAGGACGCCAACCGCGAGATCTCGGCCCAACTGCTTCGCGTCGTCGGCATTTTCCGGAGTGGTGTGCCGGAGGTGGATCAGGCGCTTATCCACATGCCGTTGTCCACGGCGGGCGACTGGCTCGGTTCCGGACACGACATCACCAACGTCGGCGTCGTGCTGAATGACAGCGGCGTGGTGGCGGACGTCGCCGCGCGGCTGGAGGCGTCGCTGGCCGAGCCGGTCGCGCGGGGTGACGCCCGGGTGATGGAATGGCGCGAGTCGACCCCGGCGCTGGCTGCGGCCATCGCCATCGATGACTTTGGCAACTACCTGGTCTACGGGATCCTGTTCCTGATCATCGCGTTCAGCGTCATCAACACGGTGCTGATGTCGGTGCTGCACCGGCGCCGCGAATTCGGCGTACTGCAGGCCCTCGGGCTGACGCCGTGGCAGACCAGCTCGATCGTCCTGTTCGAAGGCGTGACGCTCACTGCGGTCAGCGGCCTCGCGGGCGTCGCGCTTGGGGGTTTCCTGACGTGGTATTTCTTCGGGGACGGTTTGGACATTAGCGCTTTAATGGGTGAGGAGGTGGCCTTCTCGGGCGTGGTGATCGATCCGGTCTTGATCCCGCGGTTCGCGACCACCCGCGTGCTGCAGGTCGTCGCCTTCATGCTGGTGCTGGGGGCTAGTGCCTCTGTTTATCCGGCGGTGCGCGCCGCGCGGATCGACGTGACGGAGGCCATGAAATTCGACCGGTAAGGACGGCACGCCGCATCATGCCCGAGGATTCATGACTGACACCGACAACACTGCTGCCGTCCGGACCGAAGGCGTCTGGAAAATCTTCAAACAGGAAGCCGAAGAGGTGCAGGCTGTCCAGGGCGTCACGCTGCAGGTGGAGCGCGGGGAGTTCACCGCGTTGGCCGGACCTTCCGGCTCCGGCAAGACGACGTTGCTCAACCTGATCGGCGGCCTCACCAGGCCCACCCGCGGCCAGGTCTGGGTGGCGGGGCAGGATGTGAGCGGGATGTCGAGTCAGGAGCTCGCGCGGCTCCGGCTCGAACAGGTCGGTTTCATTTTCCAGGCGTACAACCTGCTGCCGGTGCTGACCGCGCTCGAGAACGCCGAGTTTCCGATGCTGCTGCAGGGTATAGACCCCGAGGAGCGGCAGGCGCGGGTCGGCGAGCTGTTCGAGCGGACCGGAATGGTCGGGCTCGAGGATCGGCGGCCGGGGAAGCTCTCGGGGGGACAACAGCAGCGGGTCGCGGTGGTGCGAGCGGTTGCGAGCAGGCCGGCGCTGGTGTTGGCGGACGAACCGACGGCGAATCTGGATTCGCACTCCAGCGAGGCGCTCCTCGACATTATGGCCGAATTGAACCGTGATCTGGGCGTGACGTTCGTCTTTGCGACGCACGACGATCACGTCATGGAGCGGTCGCGGCGCCTCGTCCGGATGGTGGACGGCCAGATCGTTTCGGACGAGACCCGGGCGTGACCGTGCGACCGGCGTGCGCCGTGGCGCTGGCCCTGGTCGCGCTCACGGTTTCGCCCCGCGCGGCTGCCGCGCAGACGAGCTGGCTCACCGGATACGTCCAGACCGTCCCGCTCTTCAGCAGTTCGACGGTTCTGACCGACGCCAGCCTCAGCAACTTCAACCGGTTGCGCTTGACCGTCGAACCGACCCTCGGCCCCTTCGATCTGGAGGTGGCGTACGAGCATGCCGCCACGTTTCGGCAGTCGGGCGATGCGGTCGGCCTGGGTCTGGGCGGCCTGTCGGGCATCCCGGGCGGCGGCGAGTGGCTCGACTTGCAGGGCACCGTCGCCGGCGGCGCGACGGATCAGGTCTACTGGCAGCATCGGCTCGATCGGTTCAACGTATCGTGGAGTCCGACCAGCACGATGGAGCTGAGCGTCGGGCGGCAGGCGGTTTCCTGGGGCACGACGCTCTTCCTGACCCCGGCCGACCCGTTCGTTCCATTCAGTCCGACGGACCCGTTCCGTGTGTTCCGTGGCGGCGTCGACGCCGCGCGCCTCCGGATCTACCCGGGGCCGCTGAGTGAAATCGACGTGGTGTTTCGGCCGACGCGGACCGATGTCGGCGAAGAGGTGACGCTGCTGGCACGCGGGCTGACGACGGTGCTCAACTGGGAACTCTCGGCCTGGGGAGGAACGCTGTACGGGGATACGGCGGGCGCCGTCGGGCTGGCGGGCGCGGTCGGCGCCTGGGCGGTGCGGGCCGAGGCCGTGGTGCGCGACTACGATGGCACGGTGGTAGGCCGTGGAACGATTGGCGTCGACCGGAATTGGGTGGTCGGGGGGAGCGATCTGGCGGTCGTTGCCGAGTACCAGCGCGACGGTCGCGCCGCCGCCACGCCGGATCGGTTCGTCCCCATCCTCGAGTCGGATGAGTTCCTGCGGGGCGAATACCAGGTCTTCGGCCGCGACGAGCTGGCGATGACGCTGAGCTACCAGATCCACCCGCTGCTGAACCTGTCCAGCCTCGCGTTGTGGAACCTGAACGATCGGAGCGTCATCATCGCGCCCAGCTTTTCCTACTCGGCCAGCGACAACACGTCGTTCGCGGGCGGCGTGTATGTTGGCCAGGGCGCTACGGACGCGCCGGAGGATCAGTTGGCGTCGGAGTACGGGCTCGTGGGAGTGACGGGCTATCTGTCGCTCACCTGGTTCTTCTAGCCCGGATTTCTCACCGGAGGTGAACAAGAGGCTGCCCGTGATGGCGTAAAGTGTTGTTATCACAATAACTTCAAGCCACACACGGAGGCAGCCTCTTGTCGACACATTGTACGCCAACCCAGCTTGAGTTTCCTCGGGTCGGTCGTCGCCGTCTGGTCGCCAGCTTCGATGGCGGAACGATCACGTCCAACGCCGGGGCATTGCTGCTGCGGGCGGTTGAGAAGTGCACCGGCGTGTGCCGGCGCGCGGCGGAGTGCTTCCAGGACTACCGGGATCCGAGCTTGATCGAGCACACGGTCGAGGACTTGGTGACCCAGCGTGTGATGGCCGTCGCGTTGGGCTACGAAGATCTGAACGACCATGACACCCTGCGGCGCGACCCGCTGGTGGCGGCCGCGGTGGGCAAGGCGGACCCGACGGGCGAGAACCGGGTGCGGCCGGCGGACCGCGGGGCCGCGCTGGCGGGGAAGAGCACGCTGAACCGGCTGGAACTGGTCGGGTCGAAGGACGCCGAGGCTGACCGGTACAAGAAGGTGACCTATGACGAGGCGGCGCTCGACGCCCTGCTGGTGGACGTGTTCATCGAGTCGCACCCGACGCCGCCGGCGCGCATCGTGCTGGATGTCGATGCGACGGACGACCCGCTGCACGGCCAGCAGGAAGGGCGGTTCTTCCACGGGTATTACCGGCACTACTGCTATCTGCCTCTGTATATCTTCTGCGGGGCGCAGGTGCTCTGCGCGCGGTTGCGGCCCTCGAACATCGACGGGGCGGCCGGGGTGGTGGACGAGTTGGCGCGGATTGTGGGGCAGGTGCGGCAGGCGTGGCCGTCGGTCTCCATCCTGGTGCGGGGAGACTCGGGGTTCTGCCGAGACGAGCTGCTGAACTGGTGCGAAGAGCATGCGGTGGATTACGTCATCGGCTTGGCGAAGAACGCTCGGTTGAAGGAACACATCGCGCCCGAACTGGCGCAGGCCCAGGCGCAGTGCGAGGAAACCGGGACCGCCGCGCGGGTGTTTGCGGACTTCCGCTATCGCACGCGCGAGAGCTGGAGCCGGGAGCGCCGGGTGGTCGGCAAGGCCGAGCATCTGCCCGCGGGCGCCAATCCACGCTTCGTGGTGACATCGCTGCGGCCGGACACCCTGGCGGCGCAGGCGCTGTATGAGGATTTCTATTGCGCCCGCGGGGACATGGAGAACCGCATCAAGGAACAGCAACTGGCGCTGTTCGCGGACCGGACGAGCAGTGCGACGCTGCGCGCCAACCAACTGCGCCTGTATTGGGCCACGCTGGCCTACGTCCTGCTCCAGCACCTCCGCGACCGGGGGCTGGCGGGCACCCGGCTCGCCCGCGCCCAATGCGACACGCTACGGCTGCGGCTGCTCAAGATCGGCGCCCACGTCCGCGTCACCGTGCGCCGCATCTGCGTGGCGCTGTCCGAGCTGGCGCCCGACGCCGATCTGTTCATCACGGCCGCTCAGCGTTTGCGCGCACCGCCCGGCCCGGCCTGACGATTGGCCAGGCGGCGGCATACGTTCACGACCGCAGGGGGCACGGGTCCGTCGGGTGTGGTGTGCCTACCCGGCCGATTCGGTGCCACGCGCACGTCGTCGCCCGCGTCCAGACCACCGCTGGCGTCCGATCTGGCCGTCCAGAACCCCAGACGCGCCGCCTCATGCCCGATCTCCGGGAGCTGTGAGAAATCCGGGCTAGTAGTCCAGGAGCCCGTGGTGAAAGTCCCGGATAGGGATCGACAAGACCGATCCGGCGTACTACACTCCTGCCCATGGCCATGGGCAAACGCCGCCGCCGCGCGCGGCAACCGTCGATGTGGGTGGCCAGCTCCGACCTGCCGCGGGGCGGAGGCCACCCGTTCTATGAACGATTGAATCGTGTCCTCGACGCGGCGGGTTTCGACGCCTTCGTCGAGAGCCAGTGCGCGAGGTTCTACGCCGACGGGGTCGGCCGGCCGAGTCTGGCGCCGGGACGCTACTTCCGGCTGCTGCTGCTCGGCTACTTCGAGGGTCTGGACTCGGAACGCGCGATCGCGTGGCGGGCCGCCGACTCGTTGAGCCTGCGGCAGTTCCTGGATGTGGCGCTGCACGAGGCGCCGCCGGACCATTCGACGGTGTCGCGAACGCGGCGGCGGATCGACCTGGAGACGCACCAGGCGGTCTTCACGTGGGTGCTGGAGCGGCTGGCCGACGCCGGCCTGGTCCGAGGCAAGACGGTCGGCATCGACGCGACGACGCTGGAAGCCAATGCCGCGCTGCGGAGCATCGTCCGCCGGGACACGGGCGAGGGCTACGAAACGTTCCTGCACGGGCTGGCAACGGCGTCCGGCATCCCGACGCCGACGCGCGCCGAGTTGGCCCGCTTCGACCGCAAGCGCCCGAAGAAGGGGTCCAACGACGATTGGACGCATCCGCAGGACCCGGACGCGAAGATCACCCGCATGAAGGACGGCCGCACCCGGCTGGCGCACAAGGCCGAGCACGCGGTCGATCTGGAGACCAGCGCGGTGGTCGGCGTCACCGTGCAGGATGCCGACGCCGGCGACACGCAGACGATGATCGAGACGTTGATCACCGCGGCCGAGCAGGTCGAGGCGGTGCTGCCGGCCGGGCCGGGCCTCGCCGAGGTGGTCGGCGACAAGGGATATCACTCCAACGAAACCCTGGTTGCGTTGGCCGAGTTGGGAATCCGCAGCTACGTGTCGGAGCCGGATCGCGGTCGGCGCCACTGGCGGGGCAAGCCCGCGGCGCGTGCGGCCGTCTACGCCAATCGCCGGAGGATTCGGGGCGCCCGCGGGAAACGCCTGTTGCGCCAGCGGGGCGAACGCCTCGAGCGTCCCCACGCCCATCTCTACGAAACCGGGCGATTGCGCCGCCTGCATCTGCGCGGACATGCCAACGTGTTCAAGCGTCTGCTGGTGCACGTCTGCGGCTTGAATCTGGGCCTGCTCATGCGGCGACTGACGGGTGTCGGGACGCCGCGCAGCCTCCAGGGCCGCGCCGGGGCCCGCATTTGCGCCCTGATCCGCGCCCTCAGCCGCCGCTGGCGCCTCGTAGCGCTTTCCGACGTGGCTCGTGTCTTCGATCCGCGCGACTCGTCGTGGATTGTCCTCGCGACGCAGCGTCATCAACTCGTTCCGCTCACGTTACAAGAAAGCGGTTCTGCCACAGCCTGCTAGTGGTCCGTCACGTCATAATCTTCGGATATACGGACTTGAGTTTACAGCGCGCATCGTCGACGTTCATCTGCCAGTCCACGCCGCGTTGCCTGCCATTGACGTCGGTGGACCACGCCGACACTTCGTCGTGGAGCGTCTTGAGTTCGCCGATGCGACGCCGGCGAAGGCATTGGCGCGTCATCGAGCTCAGTTCGTTCTCCGCGATGTTCAGCCAACTCCCGTGTTTCGGCGTGTGGCAGAACTCGATGCGACGAACCAGTTGCCGTGCCCGGGTCGGCTCGAACACTTCGTAGAAGGCGCCCTTCGTGTGCGTGTTGAGGTTGTCGCTCACCAAGGTGATCTTCTCGCATTCGGCGTAGCGTCCTTCCAGCAGGCCGGCGACCTCCAGCGCCCAGTCCACCTTCGTGCGCCGGGCCCGGGCCGTCGCCTGCCGCCAACCCGCCAGCGGTTCGCTGAACAGGAAGACCGAGGCCGTGCCGGCCCGTTCGTACTCGTAGTCGACACGCCGGGGACGCTTCTTCGTGGCCGCCATCGGCGGGCGGGTTTCCTTGACCAACTGCACCGGCTGCTCGTCCATGCACACGACGGGACAATCCGGATCGTAGGGTTTCTGATACAGATCCAAGACCTGTTCCATGTTCGCCACGAACTCGGCATCGGCCTGCGGCGGGATCACCCAGTACTCGATTTTCCGCTGCGTCATGCCGTTTTTTTCAGCGTCCGCCGGATGGTTTCGTGGCTGATCGACTCGACGACCCCCAACTCGACGACCCGGCGCGCCAACAGGCGCAACGACCAGTTCGCGTAGCCCTTCGGGGGCGGCCCCAGACGCAGGGCGATGACCTGGGACTCCTGTTCGCCGTCGAGCAGCTTCTCGACCGGGGGTGATTCGCGTCGTTTTCGCTCCAGCGCCTGTTCGAAGCCTTTCAGCACGCACCGTTGGCGAATGTTCTCGACCGTCTTGGTGCGGCACGAAAAGGCCTCGGCGACCCGCTGGTCAGTCCACGCCGGCCCGTCCGCATCGGCCTTCAAGAGAATCTGCGCGCGGCGCACTTTCTCGCTGCTCCCGTTGAGCTTGCGGACCGTCTGTTGACAGACCTCGCGTTCCTGGGCTGTGAGTCGAACGATGTACCTCTTTTGCGGCATGGAAACTCTCTCGGTTCGAGACGAGCTCCACAATAGTCCTAATGTTTATTGATGGCACAGCACTAGTGTGCTGTCCCGGAGACACGTGACACAATTCGATCTACATCCTGGTGAGAATCTATGGCGCCTTCGCGGTCCTGAACGGCGAGGACTTCTGCATCGAACTTGAGAGACGCGACACTAGGATCAAGTCGCTCCCCGCGTGGGGGCGCGGATTGAAACAATCTCGATAACGGTGACCGCTGGCAACGTGCGCGTGCGAAGCACACCGCTCGTGAGGATAGCGGACCCAAGCCAACCTGCCACTGCCGGCCGCATTCCCCTGCGCCGAGGCGCGCGCGCCCGGCATCGCCCCGGTCCGGCGCGGCCATCCCGCCTACCGCTACATGACGGAAGGTGACGGCGACCGGGTCGTCTGCGAGTAGGCCCACGGGCAGTGGCGTCAAATGACGATCAGATGACGAGCCGGCGATCTCAGGCACACGGCGATCACCCTGGCCCCCGGCCGTCGCCAAGTTAAGCGGGCCCTCGCGCGAGGCGAGTCGGACCTTAACTCGCGGACGGTCCTTGATCTTGACTTGTTCTCGACGCTGGACGCGGGCTAGAGAGCCGTGACGAGGGCGATGGTGATGATGGTGCCGACGAGGGCGAGGCTGTAGGCGGTGATCGCCGGGACCACGGCACCCAGGCCCATGTCGAGGCCCAGGTGGCGGAGGTGGTGGGCACAGTGCCACAGGGTGAGCGAGATCACGCCGCCGAGGAAGATCCGGCCGACGCCGCTGGAGGCCAGAGCGTAGGCGCGTTCGTAGCTGAGTCCCGACTCGAACAGGCCGAGCGGCGCGAACAGGCAGACGCCCATCAGCAGGCCCGGCAGGAAGAAGGACGCGACGAAGCCACCCCCGCCGAACAGCATCCACCACAGGGGTTCGAGCTTGTGAATGAAGTTCATCCGATGGCCCCACCCAGAACAAGCAACACCACGAGCCACAGCGCCACGAAGCCGCCGATCGGCACGAGGCCGAGGAGCGGCATCGGGATGGTCGCCGGTGCCAGCGGGATGCGGCCGATCTTTCCACCGGCGGGGATCTTGCGACCGACCCAGCCGAATCGAAGGGCGAAGTAGAGCGTGAAGATCAGCACCACGCTGCTCAACAAGAGCATGACCGGTGATCCGAGACCGGCGAGATACGCGTTCCAGGCCTCCTCGCCGCTCGCCAGCGCGTTCACGCCAACCAGCAGGATGATGCACCCCACGGCCATGAACAGGCTCGTCATGGCGAACAGCACGTAGTTCCGGTAGTTCGAGAAGCGGAACGGGTAGCCGTCCGGCGCACGCGCGGGGAGCGTCGGAGTCGGCGCAGCGGCGCTCATCGGGTGCCTCGCTTGGGGAGGAGCTTCGTCCACTGCAACGCGGCCGTGAGCTTCGTCTGCTGGATGGCCATGGCCGGGTCCACGTTCTTGGGACAGACCTCCGAGCACTCGTTCGCGTAGGAGCACGACCAGACCCCGCTCTCACCGCCGTGCATGGCCTCCCAGCGCTCGGCCTCGCCCTCGTCGCGCGAGTCGCGGTTGTAGCGGTAGCCCAGCGCGACGGCGGCCGGCCCCACGAAGTCGGGCTCGTGTGCGAGCACGGGGCACGCGGCGTAACAGAGCGCGCAGTTGATGCACATGCTGAACTTCTTGAACTCCTCGAGCTGCTCCGGCGTCTGCAGGTGCTCGCCAAGGTCGAGATCCCTTTCCGCCCTGCGGATGATCCACGGCTTGACGTTCTTGAGCTTGTCCATGAAGCTGTCGAGCTCGACGACCAGGTCACGCACCACGGGGAAGTTCGAGAGCGGCTCGACGCTAACTGAGCCGCTGTAGTCCCGCACGAATGCCGCGCACGTCAGCATGGGCCGCCCGTTCACGAGCATGCTGCAGCTTCCGCACACGCCCATCCGACACGACCAGCGGTACGAGAGCGACGGATCGATCTCGTCCTTGATGTAGTTGAGCGCGTCGAGCACGACCCAGTCGGGCTGACACGGAACGTCGTACTCCTGCCAGAAGGGTCCGTCGTCCCTCTCGGGATGGTATCTCCGGACCCGGAATACGAGCGAGGTCACATCGGCCATCAGTACTTGCGCTCCTCGGGCTCCCAGCGCGTCAGCGTTACGGGTTTGTAATCGAGCGTCGGCCCGCTCGGAGAGAACCTGATAACGCTGTGCTTCAGCAGCTCCGCGTCGTTTCGGGTCGGGTAGTCCGTTCGCGTGTGTGCACCGCGGGACTCCTTGCGCTGGATCGCGCCGATAGCGACGGCCTCGGCCACGTCGATCATGTTGCCGAGCTCGAGCGCCTGCACGAGCTCGGTGTTGAACACCTTGCTCCCGTCCTGCAGGCCGAGGTCCGCGTACCGGCCCTTGAGCTGGGTCACGGTGTCGAGAGTCGCGCGCATCGAGTCCTCCTCGCGGAACACCCCGCAACCCGATTCCATTGTCAGGTTCAGCTCACGCCGGAGCTGCGCGATCTTCTCCCCGCCCGCCTTCGTACGCAGCGCGTCCATACGTCCTTCTTCCGCGCGCGCCTGCTCCAGCAACGCCGGCTCGGCGAGCGTCTCAACCCCGCCGGCGAACTCTAGCGCCGCCTGCCCGGAACGCTGGCCGAACACCAGGCACTCGGTCAGCGAGTTGGAGCCGAGCCGGTTCGCACCGTTAATCGAGACGGCAGCGCACTCCCCAGCCGCGTACAGGCCGGAGATCTCGGTGGCGCCGTTCACGTCGGTGTCGACGCCGCCCATCATGTAGTGAACGACCGGCCGCACGGGAATCGGCTCCCGGACGGGATCGAGTCCGACGTAGCTCCGCGCCAGCTCGCGCACGAAGGGGAGCTTCTTGTCGATCGTGGCCTCGCCGAGGTGGCGCAAGTCAAGGTGCACGTACTCGCCGTAGCGGCCCTTGAAGCCGCGCCCCGCCTCGAACTCCTTCAGGATGGCGCGCGACACCATGTCGCGGGGACCGAGCTCGGCCCTCTTGCCCACGCCGTAGTCGTACTCGACCAGGAAGCGCTCGCCGGCGGCGTTCCGCAGGTAGCCGCCCTCTCCGCGCGACGCCTCGGTCATCAGGATGCCCGTGCCGGGCAGACCGGTCGGGTGGTACTGCACGAACTCCATGTCCTTCAGCCCGACGCCCGCACGATAGGCGAGCGCCATGCCGTCGCCCGTCTTCACCGCGGCGTTCGTCGTGAAGGGGAAGATCTTGCCCGCGCCGCCGGTACAGAGGATGATGGCCCGGCCGAGCACCGCGTGCATCTCTCCGCTGCGGATGTCGAACGCGGCAACGCCGCCGATGCGCCCGCCGTCCACGAGGAGTCGCGTCGCGAAGTACTCGTCGTAGCGGACGATCGGA
Source organism: Vicinamibacterales bacterium (assembly GCA_965246995.1). Taxonomy (GTDB): domain Bacteria; phylum Acidobacteriota; class Vicinamibacteria; order Vicinamibacterales; family UBA8438; genus VXRJ01. Next base: position 3,477,169 of record OZ252008.1, on the reverse strand, counting down.
TCGTAGCGCATGGAGTGCTGAAAGAGCGCATGCAGCATGTGGAAGCCGGTCTTGTCGGACGCGAACCAGGTGCGCTTCACACTCATGCCGCCGAAGGCGCGCACGGCGATCCGACCGTCCGGCGAGCGGCTCCACGGGCAGCCCCAGTGCTCGAGCTGGACGAGCTCCCGCGGAGCCGCCTCTACGAAGGTCTCGACCGTGTCCTGATCCGCGAGGAAGTCACTGCCCTTCAGCGTGTCGTAGGCGTGGAGCTCGAGGCTGTCGTCCGGCCCCACCGCGCCCGCGGCACCGCCCTCGGCGGACACCGTGTGGCTGCGCATGGGGTAGAGCTTCGAGACCACCGCGACGGAGAGTTCCGGAGCGCTCTCTGCCACCGCGATCGCCGCGCGCAGACCGGCCGCTCCCCCGCCGACCAGTACGATATCGTGGCGCTTTACCTCCATCGGGAATCCTGCCGCCAGCTAGATCGCCGTCCTGTGGCAGCGGGCGCATTCTACCCGATTCTCGATTCGAGTGTGCAGGGTTCGAGGCTGCGCCACCAGTTCTGCGCATGCCAACGGCCGCGCCAGCCGCGCTGCTTCTGTTCGAGCACGCGCCGGGCGGCGGCGGCGAAGGTGGGAACACCCTGGACGCTCCTGGAAGTGGACGGTTTCGGGTGGAAGGCTTGACAGGGGATGGGGGTATTCGGAGGCAAACCCATGGCCCGACACCGCACCTACAGCATCGAGTTCAAGCGCCAGGTGGCGCAGGAGTTCCTCGGCGGCGCCTCAACGGACTGGCTCGGTGCCGTGATGTGTCGCGGAACCTCATCCGGATCTGGGTGGCGAAGTACGAAGCGGGCACCTTCGACGATGAGCCATCACTAGCAGGTGGTCATTATCATACGTGATGCGCGTCACATCGCGGAACGCCTGACCCACGCGCTGTCGGAACGTATCGATCGCCGCGCGGAGGTCGTCGTCTGCATACAGTCTGAAGGTCGAATAGTGATAGTGGGTGGCTTGTTCGACGAGTCGAGACAGGGATGTGGTGACCGCCCACGGGACCCTCTGCGTGCGAACCGACGTGAAGACACCAGTGGCCTGCAGAGCCGCTCGCAGATCCTCGACCCCATAGAGTCTCGTTTCCCGCGGGGCGAACTCGGGAAAATAGTGGCCCCAGATCGTGCGGCGGTTTTGCTCTGGAGTGCGCGTGTAGACGACGAGCTGGCCGGATGGGGTGAGCACTCGAGACGCCTCGGCCACAAACCGAGCGAGATCGACATGATGCACCGCATTGAAGCAGGTCATCACGTCACAGCTGGAGGTCCGGAACGGGAGCGTTTCGACGGCCCCGACCAGGTACCGCGCGCGACGGCCCGCGTGTCCGTTGCGGATGCGCGCTTGCCTGAGCATGGCTGGCATTCCTCTGGTGCTCTGGCAACTACGCCAGCTGGCCGACGGGGCACGAGTTGACGACACGGAGAGCTCAGTGGAGCAGGATGTGGGTCAAGACCAGTGAGGCGAGGAGCCCCGCGCCGAACCGCGCCACACCCACATCGGGTGTCGCGATCAGGTCGCGGACCGGGATGCGCCATCCGTTGCGCCTCATGGTCGGGGCGGCCACCACGGTGAAGCTGAGCACGATGACCCACCCGGACCGCACCAGATAGCTCATCTCCGGCCAGACCAGCGTGAACCCAAAATACATGGCCATGCTGGCGAACACGGCTCCGAGAACGAGATGCCATGACGGCCGGATGAGGAAGACCGCGGCGGTCACGAGCACCACGAACCCGTTCTTCACGTAGTAGGACAGCTCGTTGAACCAGTGCGTCAGCGGATCCTCCTGGAGACTGCCCGTCTTGAGGGAGACGACCAGGAAGGCAAAGAGCAGCCCGGTCACAAGGGTGCCCACGATGGCCGATTTCCCGATGCGAACGACGTCCTCGGGGGACGCGTCCGGCCGCAGGTATCGCTTGTAGATGTCGATGGACCACAACGTGGACACGGCGTTGAAGATGGAGTCGACCGTGCTCATCAGGGAGGCGAAGAGCCCGCAGACGATGAGGCCCCGCAGTCCGGCCGGCAGGAACCGGGTGACGAGGGTCATGTACGCTGTGTCCGGGTCGTCGAGGGGCGTGTCGGCCAGGATGCCTGCTAGGGCGATCCCTGGGATGACGATGATGAGCAGCGTGACGTACTTGAGGACCCCGCCCACTAACAACCCGATCTGGGCGTGCCGCAGACTCTTCGCCGCCAGGGCCCGCTGAAGGATGACCTGGTTCGCGCCCCAGTAATTCAGGTTCAGCAGGTTCATCCCGATGAGGGCGGTCCACGGCACGGTCGGGTGGTCCCGGGGCAGGTGCAGGTGCATGAGGTGTCCCGTCGTGCCGAAGAGCTCCGACCAGCCGCCCAGGTGATGCACGGCGACCGTGACCATGATGAGTCCTCCACCGAGGAGCAAGACGAACTGTGCGATGTCGGTCCGTACCACGGCGCGCAATCCGCCAAGATACGTGTAGACCGCCGAGAACATCCCCAGGGCGACGATTAGGACCGCGAGCCGCACCGCTTCCGAGTCGCTGATCCACGCCACCATCTCGCTGAAGATGCCATCGAGTGCATAGGCCGCCCAGAACAACGCCGTGCCGAGGTAGAGCAGCGCGTAGAGCACGATCATCAGCAGTGCGTACGCCAATGCGACCCGCGGCCCGAAGCGCTGCTCGAAGAACTGGCTGATCGTGACGACCTTCAGCCGGAGATAGAGGGGGACGAAAAAGAAGGCGGCGATCACAATTCCGAAGATGGCGTTGAGCTCGAAGTTCCCCTGCGCCAGTCCGCCGACATAGGCTGCGCCGGTCACGGACAGGAAGTGGCCGGCCTCGATGTTCGTCGCGATCGTGGACATCGCGATGGACGGCCACCGCAGTGAGCGCGAGTTGAGGAAATACTCTTCGGGACCGACGCCGGCATCGGCGCGCGCACGCAGGCCGATGACGAAAATGATGGCGAAGTACGCGACGACGATTCCAAAGTCGATCATGGACGGCGGCTAGAGCGCGGGTGTTGGGAACCGAGCTCGACGGGACCCGTGAACCACCCCGGGGTTGTGAGAGAGCTCGTTACTTGACTCCGGCCGCCATGCCTGGAGCCTCCTGCGTCAGATAGTACTGTTGTTCACACTCCGCCGGCGGCACGTGGCCGATCGGCGCGAGGAGCCGTCGGTGGTTGAACCAGTCCACCCATTCGAGTGTCGCGAACTCGACGGCCTCGAGGTCGCACCACGGGCCACGACGACGGATCATTTGGGTCTTATACAACCCGATCACCGACTCGGCTCACAATCATACGAGTCGCCGACGTTCCAGACGGACGGGGCGATGCCCGCATCGGGCAGCCGATCGGTATAGTGGATCGAGAGATACTGGGTGCCTCACTATCGCTGTGGTGCACGAGGCCGTCGCGCGCCGGCCGCGCGTACAGCGCTTGCTCAAGCGCATCGAGGGCTAGCAGCCCGTGGTGAAAGTCCGGGATAGGGATCGACACGACCGATCCCGCGTACTACACTTCTGCCCATGGCCATGGGCAAACGCCGCCGCCGCGCGCGGCAACCGTCGATGTGGGTGGCCAGCTCCGACCTGCCGCGGGGCGAGGGTCACCCGTTCTACGAACGACTCAACCGTGTGCTCGACGCGGCGGGTTTCGACGCCTTCGTCGAGAGCCAGTGCGCGAGGTTCTACGCCGACCGGGTCGGCCGGCCGAGTCTGGCGCCGGGACGCTACTTCCGGCTGCTGCTGCTCGGCTACTTCGAGGGTCTGGACTCGGAACGCGCGATCGCGTGGCGGGCCGCCGACTCGTTGAGCCTGCGGCAGTTCCTGGATGTGGCGCTGCACGAGGCGCCGCCGGACCATTCGACGGTGTCGCGAACGCGGCGGCGGATCGACCTGGAGACGCACCAGGCGGTCTTCACGTGGGTGCTGGAGCGGCTGGCCGACGCCGGCCTGGTCCGAGGCAAGACGGTGGGCATCGACGCGACGACGCTGGAAGCCAATGCCGCGCTGCGGAGCATCGTCCGCCGGGACACGGGCGAGGGCTACGAGACGTTTCTGCACGGGCTGGCCGAGGCGTCCGGCATCCCGACGCCGACGCGCGCCGAGCTGGCCCGCTTCGACCGCAAGCGCCCGAAGAAGGGGTCTAACGACGATTGGACGCATCCGCAGGACCCGGACGCGACGATCACCCGCATGAAGGACGGCCGCACCCGGCTGGCGCACAAGGCCGAGCACGCGGTCGACCTGGAGACCGGCGCGGTCATCGGCGTCACCGTGCAGGATGCCGACGCCGGCGACACGCAGACGATGATCGAGACGTTGATCACCGCGGCCGAGCAGGTCGAGGCGGTGCTGCCGGCCGGGCCGGGCCTCGCCGAGGTGGTCGGCGACAAGGGATATCACAGCAACGAGACCCTGGTTGCGTTGGCCGAGTTGGGAATCCGCAGCTACGTGTCGGAGCCGGATCGCGGTCGGCGCAACTGGCGCGACAAGCCCGACGCCCGCGCAGCCGTCTACGCCAACCGGCGGCGCATTCGGGGCGCCCGCGGGAAGCGCCTGCTGCGCCAGCGGGGTGAACGGCTCGAGCGTCCCCACGCCCACCTCTACGAAACCGGGCGATTGCGCCGCGTGCATCTGCGCGGACACTCCAACGTGCTCAAGCGCCTGCTCGTCCACGTCTGTGCCTCGAATCTGGGCCTCCTTATGCGCGAACTGACGGGCGTCGGGACGCCGCGCAGCCTCCAGGGCCGCTCCCGGGCTCTCCTTGCCGCCCTGATCCGGGCTCTCAGCCGCCGCTGGCGCCTGGTAGCGCCTTCCGGAGCGGCTCGTCAGTTTGATCCGCGCGATTCGTCGTGGATTGCCCCCGCCACGCAGCGGCATCAACTCGTTCCGCTCACGCTACGAGGTAGCCGTTCTGCCACGGGCTCCTATGTGATCGGCGTGGCCTGGAGGCCGGGGAAGGAACCGGGCGCGGAGGAGGTCGCGTAGCCGTCTCTGGCACTGGGTACTGGTACTTGCGTTTGGCCGCCGTCTGGGCCATCATGACCTGTTAAAATCGGCTGCCGCGCAGCGGCCCGCCGGTTTCGCTTGACGAGGGAGGGACAATGCGCCACGGAACTCACGCACCCATACTGATTGCGGCGGTCGCAATGGCGTTCGCCGTCGCGCTGCCTGGCGCCGCGCAGGCGCAGTCGGGCAACGACTGGACGCCAGCCCGGACCGCGGATGGCCAGCCCGACATCCAGGGGGTCTGGACCAACTTCGACCCGACGCCGTTCGAGGCGCCGGACGATATCGACATTGAGCGGCTGGCTCCGCTTGCGGCCTGGTTCGGCGGCGCGAATCAGCCGCAACGGGCGCCCGCGGACCCCGAACCCGAGGAGGCCCGTCGCAGTCCGCCGCAGGGTCCGTGGGGCGATGGCCCGAGCAGTGCGCCCCGCAACTCGCGGCGCCGCTCGATGGTGGTCGATCCGCCGAGCGGCCGGATTCCGGTTCGCGACCATGCACGCGCGGCTCGCGACTACAACCTGATTCACCTGACCGACTCCTACGCCAACCACACGCCATGGGAACGGTGTATCACACGCGGCGTGCCGGGGGGGATCTTTCCGCCCGGGTACGGCGCCGGCTACCGCATCATGCAGGCACCCGGTTACGTCGTCATCCTCTACGAGATGATCCACGAGGCGCGGATAATTCCTATCGACGGCAAGCCGTCGATCCCCGGAAAGATCCGTCAGTGGAACGGCGATTCCCGCGGCCACTGGGAGGGCAACACGCTGGTGGTGGAGGTCGGGAACTACAACTCGCTCGGCTCGATCGCGACCAACATTGCGACGCGGGGCGCACGCGGCCTGCCGCGCACCGAAGACCTGCGCATCATCGAGCGGTTCACCTTCGTCGACCGGGACACCCTCGAGTACGAGGTGACGGTCACCGATCCCTCCATCTACACCAGCACCTGGCAGGTGGCGATGCCGCTCAATCGGGACAAGACCTACCAACTCTTCGAGTACGCGTGCCACGAGGGGAACTACGGTCTCGGGAACAGCCTGAGCGCCGGTCGTGCTGAGGACCGCGAGGCGGCGGAGGCTGGCGGGCAGTAGCCGCACGAGGAGCGGAACCGCACCACGGGACACGACGTCCATGCAGAGCACTGCGGGTGCCTGGATCGCCGCTGCGGCCGTTGGGGTCGCGGTTGTGGCGGGGACGTCCGCCGCGGGTCGGGCGGCAGCGCCGCTCCCGGCGGTACAGGCCGCGGCGCCGGCCGTTGCGGATGCCACCGAGGCGCAGCGGCTGTTCCGCCGCTACTGCATCGGTTGCCACAACAGCCGGCTCCGGACCGCGGACCTCGCGCTCGACGATCTGGATCCGTCCAACGTCGCCGCCAACCCCGAGATCTGGGAGACGGTCGCGCTGCGGCTGCGGGCCGGATCGATGCCGCCCCCCGGCCGGCCGCGCCCCGACCAGCCGACGTACCGGAGCATCGCGGGCTGGCTGGAATCCGAACTGGACAATGCCTGGGCCGGTAACCCGCACCCGGGACGCATCGGCGCGGTTCACCGGCTGAACCGGACCGAGTACCGGAACGCGATACGGGATCTCTTCGCGCTCGACGTCGATGTCGAATCGCTCCTCCCCGGCGACGAGACGGCCGACGGCAGCTTCGACAACTTCGCCGATGTCCTCGGGCTGACCACCGCGCATATCGAGCGGTATCTGTCGGTGGCGCGGCAGGTGACGCGGCTGGCGGTCGGCCTGCCGCCGGTCGCGGCGGGCGCGGATACGTTCGAGATCTCCCTCCACATCGTGCAGGACGGTCGCCAGGGGGAGAACCTGCCGCTCGGATCCCGGGGTGGCCGGGCAATTCCGTACCAGTTCCCGGTCGACGGGGAGTATGCGGTGCGGATTCGGTTGCGCCGGCAGTACCAGGACTACCTGATGGGGATGGGCTGGCCCCAATGGCTGGATGTCCGTCTCGACGGCCGCCTGGTCGAGCGCTTCACGGTGGGGGGCAACGCGCCGGGCCAGCCGGCCGCGGCAAGCTACGCCGGCGACGGAGAGCCCGGTTTTGCTGCCGACCCCGACTGGGAAGCGTTCATGCAGCATGGCGGCGACGCCGACCTGGAAGTGCGCTTTCCGGTCACGGCCGGCCCGCACTCGGTCGGCGTGTCGTTCGTCCGGCAGTTGTGGGAGCCGGAAGGGGTGCCGCAGCCGCTGCAGCGGGGCCGGGTGCTGACCAACGATCAGATCTACATGGGTTACGCCGCAGTCGCGGCGGTCGAGATCGGGGGACCGCACGCAACGGCGGGCGCGGCGACGGACACGCCGAGCCGGCGCGCCATCTTCGTCTGCCAACCGGCCCGCGAGAGCGAGGAGCGGGCCTGTGCGGCGGAGATCCTCCGTCCCGTCGCGCGCCGCGCGTTCCGCCGGCCGGTGAACGGCGCCGACGTCGAGGCGCTCCTGGTCTTTTTCGATCAGGGACGCGCCGAGGGAGGCAGCTTCGACCACGGCGTGCAGTTCGCGCTCGAACGGATCCTGATCGATCCGGAGTTCCTGCTGCGCGTCTACCGCGATCCGGTGGAGGTCGCCGACGGGCAGAAGGCGTATGAGTTGACCGACCTGGAAGTGGCGTCGCGGCTGTCGTTCTTCCTCTGGAGCAGCCTGCCGGACAACACCCTGCTGGAGCTGGCCGAGGCTCGGCGGCTCAACGACCCGGTGGTGCTCGAGGAGCAGGCGCGCCGAATGCTGGCCGACCCGCGCGCCATCGAGGCGCTTGTCGATGACTTCGCCGCGCAGTGGCTCAACCTGCGGCGCGTCAGCGAGGTGGTGGTCGACCCACTTCAGTACCCGCACTACGACGAGACCCTGCTCGACGCGTTCCGGGAAGAGGTGGAACGGTTCGTGGCGAGCACTATCGTCGAGGACCGGAGCGTTGCGGACCTGCTGGATGCCGACTATACCTTCGTCAACGAGCGGCTGGCGCGGCACTACGGCATCCCGGGCATCTACGGCAACCGGTTCCGGCGCGTGCCGCTGAACGACCCGGAACGGCGGGGCGGCCTGCTGGCGGCAGGCGCACTGCTGGCGACGACGTCGTACCCCGACCGCACGTCACCCGTGCTGCGGGGGAAGTGGCTGGTCGACAATATCTTCGGGACACCGGTGCCGCCGCCGCCGCCCGGCGTGGACACCGACCTGCAGGAGGAACCGGGGGCGCCGCCAGCGTCGATCCGCGAGCGCCTTGCACAACACCGGCAAAACCCGGTCTGCGCGAGCTGCCATTCGGTGATCGATCCGCTCGGGTTCGCGCTGGAGAACTACGACGTGATCGGCGGCTGGCGCACCACGGATGAAAATGGGTTGCCGGTCGACTCGACCGGCACGACCTCGGGGGGGCAACCGATCGACGGGCTGGCCGGCCTGCGCGAGCTGCTTCTCGACGACCCGGAGCGGTTTCCCCGGACGGTGACCGAGAAGCTCCTGTCGTACGCGCTGGGGCGGCGTCTCGAGTACTTTGACCGGCCCGCGGTGCGCGCGATCGTGCGCGAAGCGGCCGAGGCGGAGTATCGTTGGTCGGCAATCGTGTCGGGCATCGTCCAGAGCCCGCAGTTCATGATGCGGGCGTTGCGTCCCGACGGACGCGGTAAACTAGCGGACGGTCACGGGCGACAGGACCGAAGAGGAGAAAGGCCACGATGACCCTGATCCAGAAGTCGTTGCCGCGGCGGACGGTGCTTCGGGGACTCGGCGCGACCATTGCGCTGCCGTTCCTCGATGCGATGGCCCCCACGTCGCTCTCGCGCGCCACGCGGGCCGCGGCCAAGCCAGCGCACCGCTTCCAGGCCTTCTACGTCCCGAACGGGATGGCGATGGAGTACTGGACGCCGGCGGAGGAAGGGACCGGGTTCACGATCCCGACAATCCTGGAGCCGCTTGCGCCGTACCGCGATCAGATGATCGTCCTGTCCGGCCTGCGCGCCAACTGGAACTACATCCATGCCGGGGCGTCCGGGTCGTTTCTGACCGGGACGACGCGGGGCGGGACTAACGAGACGGAGATCATCGCGGACGTCTCGATGGATCAGCTCCTGGCGCGGCACTACGCGAAAGAGACGCAGGTCGCCTCGCTCGAGATGGCGATGGACCGTCCGAACAACGCCGGCGCCTGCACCGGCAACCTGAGTTGCGTCTATACGCACACGATCTCGTGGCGCAGTCCGACCCAGCCCCTCCCGATGGAATGGAATCCGCGCGCCGTGTTCGAGACGCTGTTCGGCGATAGCGGCAGCACCGACAAGGCTGCGCGCGCCGCGCGGCTGCGGCAGCACAAGAGCCTGCTCGACGCAGTGAACGGCAAGCTGGCCGTTCTGAAGCAAGAGTTGGGGGTGTCCGACCGCACCAAGCTGGACGAGTACACCGAGTCGGTCCGCGACGTGGAGCGGCGCATCCAGCGGGCGGAAGAGCAGAGCGACCTCGAGCTGCCCGAGATGCGGCAACCGCAGGGGGCCCCGCCAGTCTTCGAGGATCACCTCGAGCTGATGCTCGACCTGCAGCTCCTGGCGTTCCGGTCCGACCTGACGCGGGTCGTCTCGTTCATGATCGGCAAGGAGCAGAGCCCACGTCCGTATCCGCAGATTGGTGTGCCGGAGGCGCACCATCCGCTCTCGCACCACAACAACGTGCCGGAACTGATCGCGCACATGTCGAAGATCAACCGGTACCACACCGAGCTGTTCTCGAAGTACCTGGCGAAGCTGCGGTCGACGCCGGACGGTGACGGCTCGCTCCTCGACCACACGACGATCATGTACGGGTCGGGCATTTCGAACAGCACGCGCCACGCCGGCGACAATCTGCCGATCATGCTGGTCGGCGGCGGCGCCGGACGCCTGCCAAGCGGACGCCACATTCGTTACGGCAACGAGCCGTCAGTGGCGAACCTGCTGGTGACGCTGATGGACAAGATGGACGTCCCGGTCGACCGGATCGGCGGCAGCACCGGCAGCCTGCCGCTCGACACGCTAGCCGACCTGTAGGGGAGCGGCGCGATGCGGATTCGCGCGTGGTGGGCCGCGGCCGTTGTCGCGTTGGTTGCGGCCGGTCCTGCGTCTGCCCAGACCGACAACAACGCCCAACTGATCGCCGCTGCGAAGCAGGGCGATGCGCCGGCGATCCAGGCCGCGCTCGATGCCGGCGCGGATGCTGGCGCGGCGGAAGCGGACGGCTCGACCGCGCTGCTCTGGGCGAGCTACAGCGACAATCTTGAGAGCACGCAACGGTTGCTGGACGCGGGCGCCGACCCGAATAGCGCCAACGATCTGGGAGCGACGCCGCTCTGGGCGGCGGGGCAGAACGGTAACGCCGCCATGGCCGAACGGCTGCTGGCGGCGGGCGCCGACCCGAACATCGCGCTCCTCGCGGGGGAGACACCGGTAATGGTGGCGGCGCGAGCCGGCGCCCCGGACGTTGTCGATCGCCTGGTCCGGGCCGGCGCCGACCTCGATCGGCGCGGGACCCGCGGCCAGACCGCGCTCATGTGGGCGGCGGCGCAAGGGCACCCGGACGTCGTCGACACTCTGGTTGCGCACGGCGCCAATCTCCACGCCAAGTCCGAGGTCTGGATGCAGTGGATGGGTGCGCCGCCCCACAGCCGCAACAACAAGGAGATCCCCCACGGCGGCAACACCGCGTTGCTGTTCGCGGTGCGCGCCGGCGACCTGGAATCGGCCCGGCAACTCGTAACGGCGGGCGCCGACGTGAACGACGCCGACGCGTGGGGCGCCAGCGCCACGACGCTTGCTGCGCACGGCGGACATACGGAACTGCTGGAGTTCCTGATCGAGCAGGGAGCGGATCCGAGCGCGACCGCTGCCGGCTTCGCGGCGCTGCACGAAGCGGTGATGCGGAATGACGTTCGGGCTGCGCGCGCGCTGCTGGAAGCGGGTGCGGATCCGAACGTCACGCTCGAGACCTGGACGCCGACCCGTCGCGCGTCGCGCGACCTGCATTTTCCGCCCAGCTTCGTCGGCGCCACGCCGTTCTGGCTCGCCGCCCGCTTCGCTCGCGTCGAGCTGATGCAGTTGCTGGCGATGCACGGCGCCGATCCCCGCTTCGTGCACGAAGTCGACTACGTCGCCGACGGCTCCATGCAGTGGCGCACGGATCGGACAACTGCGCTGATGGCGGCACTCGGCATGGGGGGTGGCCGCGTCCGTCCGTGGGTGCCCTACACCGACGACGGCACGGCGGAGACTCGCACCCTCGCCGCGGTGCAGTTGACCGTCGACCTGGGCGCCGACATCCATGCCGCCGACCCGACCGGCCGGACCGCGCTCGACGAAGCGGAGGCCCTGCAGTACGAGTCGGTCGTCCACTATCTGGTGGAACAGGGCGCGGACGAGAGCGCCGGCCAGTAGGCGCCCAACGGGCGGAGGAAACGCAATGCGGAAGAGGGAACTTCGTCTGGCCGCTGCTTTGTGCGCCGCCGTCGCGATCGTGGCGACGCTCGGCCTCGGGGCCTCGGCCCAGCAGCAATCGTCCGACGACGCGCCGGCGCCCATCCCCCCGCTGCTCCGCGACTTCGTCCCGGTGACGGACGCGATGCTGCGCACTCCGCGCCCGGAGAACTGGCTCACGTTCCGGGGCGGCTACAGCCTCTGGGGCTACAGCCCGCTCGATCAGATCGACGCGGATACCGTCGGCGGCCTCCAACTGGTCTGGTCCCGCTCGATGACCGAGGGCTACCAGGAGGTCGAGCCGATCGTCTACAACGGCGTGATGATCTTCCCGCACGTGGAGGACCGCGTGGAGGCGGTCGACGCGACGACGGGGGACCTGCTCTGGGAGTACCGCCGATTCACGCCCGACGAGCCGTGGAACACCACCGGGACGCGCGCGCGGTACCGCAACGTCTCCATCTACGACGACAAGGTGTTCGTCGCCACGAACGATGCATTCCTCGTGGCGCTCGACGCGCGGACCGGCGAGCTGGTATGGGAATCGCAGCGGGCCGACTGGCGCGAGCAGGTGGCGCAGACGACCGGGCCGATCATCGTCGACGGCATGCTGGTGACCGGCTCGCGGTGCAACCCGTCGAGCCCGCGGCCGGGCGGCTGCTTCATCACCGGGCACGATCCGGAGACTGGCGAAGAGCGTTGGCGGGTGAACACCGCGGCGACGCCGGATCAGCCGGGCGGCGACACCTGGGGCGGCCTGACGCGCTCGGCCCGCCGCCACACGTCCGCCTGGATGCAGGGGAGTTACGACCCGGAGCTGGGGCTCATCTACTGGGGGACCGGTCCGCCATCGCCGCTGCCGGAGCCGCTTCGCGGATCGGGCAAGGCAGACCTGCTGTACACCAACTCGACGCTTGCCCTCGATCCGAAGACCGGCGAACTGGCCTGGTACTTCCAGCACCTGCCGCGAGACAACTGGGACCTCGACCATGTCTTCGAACGGCTGATCGTCGAGACCGAAGTGTCACCCGACCCGGCGGAGGTACCGTGGATCAATCCCGACCTGGTGCCGGGCGAGACCCGAAAGGTGATCACCGGCATTCCGGGGAAGACCGGCCTGATCTGGACGCTCGACGCGGCGACGGGCGAATTCCTGTGGGCCCGGCCCACCGTCTACCAGAACATCATGACCGGCCTCGACGTCCGGACCGGCCGGCCGATCATCGACGAGAGCACCACCCCCTGGTCGGTCACCGATCCGGTGCTCGCCTGCCCGCACCTGCTCGGCGGCAAGAATCAGCCGTCGGGCGCCTACAGTCCCGACACCGGCGCGATGTACATGCCGATGAACAACGCCTGCATGGACCTGTCGATGTCCGTGGAGGAGGCTGGCCCGAGCGACGGCTACGATGTCCGCGCCGTGGTGCGCCACCATCCCGACCTCGATCCCGACACCGCGCCGGTCGGCTGGCTCGAGGCAATCTCGGCCTCGACAGGCCGGACGCTCTGGCGCTACCAGCAGCGCGCGCCGATCTACGGATCGGTCCTCGCCACCGGTGGCAACCTGCTCTTCTCGGGCGACACGGTCCGGCGCTTCCGTGCCTTCAACGCGGAGACGGGCGACATCCTCTGGCAGACGATCCTGAACGGTCCGGTCAGCGGCCGCCCGATGACCTACAGCGTCAACGGCCGCCAGTACGTCGCCATCGCGGCCGGCGGGATCACACAGGGAACCAGCTTCCTCCGCATCACGCCGGAGCTGACCACGTCGACCGGCAGCAACACGCTGTTTGTCTTCGCCCTGCCATGACCTGTCGTCGTGGATCGGCAACCGGCCGGTCTCCAGGGCATGATATCCTGCTGGATACGGATATCCAGGAGGCGGCATGGTGGTTTCTAAATGGGGCAACAGCTTGGGCGTGCGGTTGCCGCGGGCATTGGTGAATGACCTCGGCCTGAAGCCCGGCGACGAGCTGGAGGTCGTGGCCGCCACATCCGAACGCATCGTGGTGGTGAGGGACGACCGCCGGGCGCAGGCGGTCGACCGCATGCGCGCCCGCGCATGGCCCTTGCCTGAGGGTTATGCGTTCGACCGCGATGAGGCCAACGCCCGATGACCGCCTTCATCGACACGAACGTGCTGATCTACGCGCACGGTTCCGACGCGAAGAGTGAGACGGCGCGGCAGGTGATCCTCGCGGGCGGCGTGATCAGCGTGCAGGTGCTCAACGAGTTCGCGGCTGTCCTCCGCCGCAAGTTCCGTTTGGAGTGGGCGGTGATCGCTGATGCCCTCGCCGATGTCCGCGCGGCACTCGGACCGGTTCGCCCCATCGACGTTGAGATTCACCTGCGCGCGGTGGCTCTGGCCCATTCGTACGGCTTCAGCTTCTACGACGCATTGATCGTGGCGTCGGCGCTCGCCGCCGGCTGCGATACGCTGCTGACGGAGGACCTTCAGACCGGACGGCGTGTTAACGGCCTGACCATCGTGAATCCGTTCGTCTAAGAGGGCCCGCCGGTACCCCGGCGCGGCTCCACCAGGCGGTCCAGCCCACGCCTTTCCAGTGCTACCCGCCTGTCCCCTCCACCGGTCTCTCGCCTGCCAGCATCGCGTAGAACCGCTCGCGATCGCCTGATGTGTCGGTTGTCAGCCGCGAGACCAGCGGAATCACGACGAGCGGGACGAAGGTCGTCACGTACGACGGGTCGATGCCCTCCCCGTCCACCGTAAGGCAGTAGACGAGCAGCCGGTGCAGAGCAGAGGCGTCCTCCGGCGCGCTGAAGCCAACCGCGAGAGCCACCTTGATGAGCGCGAACCAGAGGAGTCCCGCTCCGTAGCCTGTTGCCATCCCCCAGTACGCGCCCCGCTCGGTCGTCCGCGGCCAGTAGATGAGGTAGCCGACAGCAATGGCCGGCGGCACCACCATCGCGAAGCCGAACAGCAACAGGTCGAGAATGGAGATAGTGGTTTGGGTGGCCACGAACCACGCGGCCAGGGCGGCCACGATGGCGTAAACGACGGTGGTTGCCTGGTACGCCCGGAGCTTGCGGGCCGAGTCGTAACGGCGAGTGAACGGCAGCCAGTCGCGGACGAACATCGTGGCACTCGATAGCAGTATCGGCCCGCCGGAAGAAATGACCGCGGCGAGCACCGCGGCCAGTGCCACGCCGCCGACCACCGGACTGATTTCCGAGGCGAGCGTGGTCAGATTGCGGTAGCCGGTGAGCCCCGTGTCGAGCCCATAGCGCGCGGTCGTGAGGATGGCGATGAGTCCGGCCAGAATCGGCATTAACGCCGCAATGATCCCTGCGGCGACGAATGCCGGTGCGATTCCCCGCTCGTTCCGCGCCGCCGCCGCGTAGTTCGTGTAGACCGAGGCTGCTGGCGTGTGGATTGCGGCCGAGAAGATCATCGCGACCACCGGCAGCCAGCCGGTGCCGGTGAATCCCCACCATGCCTCCGCGTCGCGCGCCGCCGCCGCCAGGTGCCCGTCGAGGGCCTCCGTCACGCCGCTCCAGCCTCCGAGCTGGTCAATGCCCAGCAGACCGACCGCCGTCAGCCCGACGAGCACCACCACGCAGTGGATCAGGTTGGTGATCGCGGTCCCCCATATTCCCCCCAGCGACACGTAGGTGGCGAAGATGGCGGCCGCGACCAGCACGCCGGAGAACATCGACAGCGGCGTCAGGGTGCTGACGATGACACCGATGACGTAAGCCTCGATCAGGTTTACGATGAGGTACTCGGTCTGTACGCAGAGGCTGGTCAGCCACTGGCAGCGGCGGTTTCCCCAGCGGAGGGTGAAGATCTCGCCGACGGTCTGCAGCCCTAGCCGGCGGTAGTAGACGGCGAAGAAGAGCCCGACGAGGGAGAGGGCCAGGAACGTGCTGATGCCGTACCACCACAGGTTCCAGACCCCGCCGCTGATGACGTCGCCGGCCACGCCGTAGGTGCCGGCGCCGCCGATGCGGGTCCCGGCAATGCCCACCGCCACCAGCACGGTCGGCATCCCGCCGCCAGCCACGGCCCAGCCCGTGGACGTCGTCGTTCGGCGCGCCATCAGGCTGCCGGTCGCGGTGGCGGCGATCAGGTAGAGCACGATGACGCCGACCGCAACGGTATCCATGGGCAATCAGCGTCGTGCAACCGGGCCTCTCGACTGGGTGGATTCAATCTAGCACAGCGCTACCGCGCCACAGCGGGAGCACTATGGCGCCATCGCGATATGGCCTCTGGTCTCAGGGCGTGCCTCCACGCGACCGCGCACCACGCCGCCTGTGTTATATTCAGATATAACGCTGGAGATGCACATGCATAGCACCAATCTGCGGAGGGTCGGTGGGTCTGTCATGCTCGCGGTGCCCCCGGCGCTTCTCGATCTTCTGAGACTCCGGGCCGGCGCCAGGGTGGATATCGGCATCGAGGACGGCCGGCTGATCGTCGCGCCGAGGATACGACCGAGCTACTCGCTCGACGAACTTCTGGCGCAATGCGACGCGACCGCCCCGGCTGATGACGGGGATCGCGCCTGGCTTGAGGCCAAGCCGGTCGGCAACGAGCTGCTGTAATGCAGCGGGGCGAGATCTGGATCGTCAACCTCGACACGACCGCCGGCCATGAGCAACGGGGCACCCGGCCGGTCGTGATCGTATCCCCTGCGCCCTTCAACGAACTGACCGGGACGCCGATTGTCCTGCCGATCACGACGGGCGGGAGATTCGCGCGCAGCCGCGGGTTCACCGTATCTCTTGATGACGCAGGCACGCGGACGACCGGGGTGATCCGCTGCGACCAGCCTCGCGTCGTCGATCTTGCTGCCCGGAACGGGAAACGCCTCGAAACGGTCCCGGCGCCGATCATGGACGAGGCGCTCGCCCGCCTCGCCACGCTCCTGACATAGACAGTCGCCTATTCCGCGTCGTACCCCTCGATAAAGCTCAGGAGCCGCATCCGCTGGAAGTCCCTGTCGAGCGACCACAGCGGCATGCCGTGGTCCGCCGCGATGGCGGCAATCAGGAGGTCGCCTACCCCGAATCGGTGACCCCGTTCGGCACCCTCTCCGATCCACCTGTCGATTCGATCCCAGGTCGTGTCGGTCGGGAACAGAACCGGCAGACCGGACAGCGCCCGCCGCAAGCGTGGTTCCTGCGCGCGCGATACTCCACTGAGGATCTCCACCCGCACGGGAATCGGCAGGGCGACCTCGTCGTGGTCAAGCAACTCGTCCAGCACCCGACCCGCAGTGGAGGCGCGATCACGCAACGCCGCTACCCAGACCGACGTATCGACGCAGATCATCGGCGTGGACGGCGTCGGGATTTGGAGACATCCACGTCAAGCGTTACGGCTCCGAGCAGTTCGCGCAGCTCATCGATCCGCTTCCGGCGTACCAACTCGCGCAGGGAGAGCACCACGGTATCGGTCTTGGACTTGAATCCGAGGAGCCGTTGCGCTTCGTCGAGCAACTCCGGAGGCAGGTCAAGCGTGGTTCGCATATGTTTAGCCTACGTCAATATGCTTCCATGCGCACTAGAAGAGTGCAGTGCATGTGCGCGATGATCAACGGTACTCAGGCGAGTTCCTCAGGATACAGGTCGATCTCAAGTTGCAGCAGTTCGTGGCGCGCGTGAGACATGACTCTCGTTCCGGGCTCGATGACGGGTGCAACAGCGTCAGTTCTAGTAACCTGCGAGATCCAAGTGGTTAGTCCTGCCCGAGTCGTAGCTGCGATAGTACGCGCCGCCGCCGGCAGGCGCCCGCTGATCGCCACGGCGTGCCTGCTGGGCGCGCTGTCCGGCGCCGGGTGCGCGGGCGGCTCGAGGGTCGCACGGGACGGGCAGGCGCTCGCACCGACCGCGGACGGCTATCCGGACGGGCCGATCACGATCATTGCGCCGGCCAATCCGGGCGGCGGCTGGGATCAGACGGCGCGGCAGATCCAACAGGTCTGGACAGAGGCGGGGATTCTTGGCGTGCCGGTCGAGGTGGTCAACCGCGGCGGGGCGGGCGGCGCCATCGGGCTTGCCGAACTCGTCACGACCCACCGCGGTGACGCGCGGACACTGATGGTGTTCGGCCAGGTGATGCTCGGCGCCCTCCGCACCAACAACAGCCCCGTCTCGGTCGACGAGACGGTGCCGATCGCGCGGCTCCTGAACGAGTACCAGATGGTGACGGTGCCGGCCGATTCAGAGTACGTCACGCTCGGTGAACTGATGGACGACTTCCGTCGCGACCCGGCGGCGGTGGCCTGGGCCGGCGGATCCGCCGGCGGCATCGACCATATCCTTGCCGGACTCCTCGCACAGGCGGCCGGCGCCGATCCGCGCCTCGTGAACTACATTGCGTACGCGGGCGGCGGGGAAGCGGCGGCGGCGGTGATGGGTGGTCACGTCACTGCTGGCATTTCGGGTTTCGGTGAGTGGAAGGCCTACGTGGAGTCGGGCCGGATGCGGCCACTGGCGGTGTCGGCGCCGGAGCGGGTCGAAGGCGACGCGACGCCCACGCTGCAGGAAAGCGGTTTCGATGTCGTCCTGTCGAACTGGCGCGGCCTGACGGCGCCGCCCGGCACCGACGCGGCGACGCGCGACTGGCTGATCCGGGCGGCGGAGCAGATGCGGGCGTCGGCTGCGTGGCAGGAGATTCTGCGCGCCAACGAGTGGGAAGACAGCTTCCTGCCGGGGGCGGCGTTCGAGGATTTCCTTCGCGAAGAGACCGCCACGGTCGACGCGACCCTCCGCGTGATCGGGTTGATCCAGTAGGGAGGATGGGCACCGATCGCCAACTGGCCGGCATCCTGTTGGCCGTGAGCGCCGGGTACCTCGCCGCGACCTTCCTGATTAGCGAGCCGGAGGGGCAGTATGCGGCAGTCGGACCCCGCGCGTTCCCCTTGGTGATTGGCCTTGCGCTCGCGGCCTGTGCCGCCTGGATCGGCCTCCGGCGACCCGGCCCGACAACTGAAGGTGTCTACGCGGACGGGCGCGGGCCCGCCGCGGGCGCCGCCGCCCTGGGCGGGGCCGCCCCGGGCGCCGCCGCGTTTCTTGTCTACATCGCCCTGCTCGAGCCGGTCGGCTACCTGCTCGCGACGGCGGTCTTCATCCCGGTGGAAGCCCGTCTGCTCGGGAGCCGCGCCTGGCGCCGGGACCTGATTGCGAGTCTCGTGATCACGGTGTCGATCTACGTCGTCCTCGGGCAGGTGCTGGGTCTCCGGCTGCCGTCGGGCGTGCTCGGCTGACGCTGGCATGGACGCGTTGACACAGCTCGGCGGCAACCTGGCGGTTGGCTTCGGCGCCGCCCTCGCCCCTTTCAATCTGCTGCTCGGGGTCATCGGCGTGACGCTGGGGACGGCGGTCGGCGTCCTGCCGGGTATCGGGCCGGCGCTGGCGATCAGCATGCTGCTGCCGCTCACGTTCGGCATGGACCCGGTCGGCGCGTTCATCCTGTTCGGCGGCCTCTACTACGGTGCGATGTACGGCGGGTCGACCACGTCCATCCTCGTGAGGATGCCGGGCGAGGCATCCAGCGTGATGACGGCCGTCGATGGCTTCCGGATGACGTGCAAGGGGCGCGGCGGGGCAGCGCTCGCGACCGCCGCAATCGGATCGTTCATCGCCGGCACCTTCGCCACCCTGATGCTGATGACCACGGCGCCGCTGCTCGTCGAGGTCGCGCTCACTTTCGGCCCGGCGGAGTACTTCGCCCTGATGGTGTTCGCGCTGACGGCGGTCGCCGGTCTGTCACAGGGGTCGCTCGCGAGGGGGCTGGCCGCGGCGCTGATCGGCCTCGCGCTCGGCACGGTGGGCATCGACGTGCAGACCGGCCAGGCGCGCTTCACGTTCGGGATGGCGGGCCTGCTCGGCGGCGTGAACGTCATCGTCGTCACCGTGGGCCTCTTCGCGGTGGGCGAGGTGTTCTGGTACGCCGCGACCCGCGCCCGCCGCGCGGCAGCCAGCGCGGCCGAAACGGGCCGCTCGGTCGGTGGATCGGTTCGCCTGACCCGCGCGGAGTGGCGCCGGTCGTGGCCGGCCTGGATCCGCGGCACGCTCATCGGCTTCTTCTGCGGCGTGCTGCCGGGCGCCGGCGCCACCGTGGCGAGCTTCCTCGCCTACGACGCCGAACGCCGCGCGTCGAAACACCCCGAGGAGTTCGGCGACGGCGCCATCGAAGGCGTGGCGGGCCCGGAGGCGGCCAACAACGCGAGCGCCGGGGGGAGCCTCGTGCCACTGCTCGCGCTCGGCATCCCCGGCTCCGGCACCACCGCCGTCATGCTCGCCGCGTTCCAGATGTATGGCCTCCAGCCAGGACCGCTGCTCTTCACGCAAGATACGACGCTCGTCTGGGGCCTGATTGCCAGTCTCTACGTCTCCAACACCCTGCTGCTCATCCTGAACCTCCCGCTCATCCGCATCTGGGTGCAGCTTCTCCGGGTGCCGCCGCCGCTGCTCTTCGCCGCGGTGCTCGCCTTTTCCACCGTCGGCGTCTACACCCTCAACAACAACCTCTTCGACGTCGCGGTGGTCTACGTCATCGGCGTACTCGCCTGCGTCATGCGCCGCTACGACGTACCTCTCGCGCCGACCGTGCTCGCCGTCGTGCTCGGCCCGCTACTCGAGCAGGAGTTCCGGCGGGCAATGGCGATTGCCGGCGGCGACCCAACCATCTTCGTAACGCGTCCGGTATCCGCAGTACTCTTGATGCTCGCCGTTCTTGCCGCGTCGGCGCCGTTCCTGGCGCGGCGGCGTGCAGCCCGCTGATGGTGTGCAACGGAGGCCGAAGCCGTGCGTTACGCTCAAGAGCAATTCTTCGTCCCACGCTCATTGCTAGAGGCGCTTCCAGTCAGGAGGACACATGGTGGCAACCCAAAGGCCGCGGGTTTACTTGGCCGGACCCATATCCGGATGTAACGAGGAACAGCGGCGCGGTTGGCGAACACAAGTCAAGGAAAAGTACGGGAAGCGGATCGACTTTCTTGATCCGAGTGACAATCTCGTCCGGCGGGACGCGTCGCCGTACGAGTTCGTACAGGCGGACCTGCGGGCAATCGAAGAGGCTGACGGGTTACTCGTCAACATGTGGCGCGAGTCGATCGGATCGGCGATGGGGGTAATGCATGCCCATCGCCACGGTCGCCCGGTCGTAGTGGCGGATCCGAATCGGCTGCACCAGAAGATGCTGGAGTTCTACGCTGATGAGGTAGTCGACTTGCCGCTCAAGGGGGCCAACGCGCTGCTCGATCTCCTACGAGCCGAGGGGAATTGGCGTGTTCTCAAGTCCGGTAGCAAGCCCGAGGAACCGTTTCACCGACAGAAGATCATCGAAGCGGTTCGCTCAGCTTGCCGAAATGCGGAGTCGGACTACATTGCCGGACCAGGGCTCGTTTTGCCGGGCGTGATCAAGCATCTGCGCGGAAGCAGTCGGCGCGTGAGGCATTCGGTTACGACCAGCGATATCAATGCAGCGGTCATGGAGGTTCTGACAGAACTGGAAGGTGATCCGCTACGCGCCACCGCCATTGTTGGCGTGCGGGAGGTGTGGCGAGCACGGACGGAAGAGAAACGCAGGCTGCCGGTGGGGAGTGCTCATCCACCGCAGGACACAGTACGCCAACGCACGGGCAGGCAGTACGGTGCGCGAGATGTCGTCGTGCCGATCACCAGCCCGAAATCCCATGCCACGGTTTGGGGCAAGGGGGTCAAGCAGCTTGAAGACATTCCTTCCACCAGCGCCAGGGAGGTGTTCAGGATCATCGCGTTGGTTTCGGGGATAACAGCCATCACGCTGGGGCCCTTCGGCCGGAAGGGGCGACGGAACAGCTGCGAAGCGACGGTAAAGATGTCACCAACCCCCAATGTCATCGAGGGCATTGTGTACGACAAGGGATCGAAGGGATCAATGCAGACATTTCAGGTGCGCGTGGCGGATGATCGTGAGAAGACGCGCATCGTGGAGGAGATCAAGCGAGGGCTGACCGAGGCTGGCTGCTGGACGGTGTAGGGGTAGACCCCGTGGCGTTGGGCTGGAAACTGGCGCAGCATTAGTACTCTGGACAACGATGACACTGGACGAGTGGCGCGCCCTGCGCGAACAGGTCAAGGTGGCCGACCGCGACGCGGAGCCCGACAGTCTGGCGCCTCCCGAAGCATTCAGTCACCGCCGCGCCGACGCGAGAGTCCGCGAGGATTACCTCCCCGGGCACGACCCCACAGCAATCCGGGAGCGGAGCAGCACGGTCCAGGAGCCCGTCCAGCGGGTGGGATCGCTGAAGGTCAGCTCCCAGTTGAGAGTGTCGGGTCCCACCCGGGTGAAGCGCTCCGCCAGGTGGAAGTTCTCGGCCGAGCCCCTGAAATTGCTTTTCTCCGAGTAGTTTGTTGTCTCGACGACGAGCGTGTCGCCCTCCCAATGCGCGCGCGAGTCACCCATCCACTGCCGAATGCTGTCGTCGAGATGCGGCTGCCCGTCGATCGGGATGATCCGGACGTACCGGGGCTACTTCGACCCCGACGCGGCGCCTTCGGCCGCAGCGTCCTGGGCACGCGATCCCGCGAGCAGGTTCGTCATGCCGTAGTTGCCTTCGTGGCACGCGTACTCGAACATCGGCGCGTCATTCCTCTTCGTCGGAACCGCGAACTTCCAGGGCGTCGTCCACGTCCCGGGATCATCGACCGTCACCTCGTAGAGGAGAGTATCGTCCGCAACTCGCGTGAAGCGCTCGACGAGCGTCAACCGCGGACTCGAGCCGCCCCGCATGAACCCGGTCTCCCGGCGGAAGTTCCTGGTCTCGACGACGAGGGTGTCGCCCTCCCAGTGTCCTCGCGAGTCGCCCACCCAGTGGCGCAGGTGCTCGGGGAGATGCGGACGCCCGTCGAGTGGCACGACGCGGGCGTTGTGGACCATTTCGTTCAGGATCACGACGTGATCCGGCGTCTGCAGGAGTTGAAAGTTGTTGTTGTAGGCGCTCGGGGTCATCGGCGGTCCTGAGTTGAACCCGAGGATGCAGCGATCGCCCAGATCCATGTCTTCCCACGAGCTGGCCGGGGCCATGCCGCTTCGGGTCGCCTCGAACTGCCGGGCCTCGGGCGATGCCGCGCGTCGCTCAGCCTCGGGGGTCAGCGGCGGGACGCGCCCGTTCGGCGGGTCGAACACCAGCGACGTCCGCCCGTCGTCGGTCAGACTGTTGCCGTAGTCCCACCAGAAGTCGTTGTACGCGAGAGCCACGTCGCGCTGGGCGGTTATCCCGTCGGTCACCCGCTGATCCTTGTTGAGCTCGCGCAAGGTTGCCGCCTCGAACGCGGCCGCCTCTTCCGGCGTCATGACCTGCTTGTCGGCCAGCTCTTCCGGGCGCTCGAACGGCGTGATCGTTCGAAAGTCCCAGATCCCCTGAAGGTCGGGCAGGCCATCCGCCGTGCGCGGAACCGACCAGGTCGCTTGACCGAACGCGGGGGCGGTACTGCCAACCAGCGCCGCCATTGCCAGAGTAACTGCCGCGACAAGATGCTTCTTCATCGTGTCTTTCCCCCCGGCTTTGCTGCCTATCGCAACCCGTAGCCTACCACCTCATGACGCGGTTTCTGCGGCGGCAGAGGTGGTGGTGACCAACCGGATCGCGATGCGCGGCACGAGCGAACCTGCGGACGAGTGCTGCACATTGATGATGCTTGCTGTGATGCTATGGTGCTTTCATGCGAACGACACTTGCCATCTCAGATGACATTCTCCGGGAGCTCAAGGCGCGGGCTCATAGAACCGGGATGTCGTTGACGCGTGTAGCAAACGACACCCTCCGGGCCGGACTGGACTCGCGAGCCCAACTCTCCCGCCGCCGTTGACGCTACCGGGAGCAAGTTGCCGATCTCGGGGTGCCGCGCGTCAACCTCGACCGCGCTCTCACGATTGCGGCACGACTCGAAGACGAGGAGACGCTTCGCAAGATCGAGCAACGCAAGTGACGGTCGCCGGGTTTCTACGCCTCAGCACGCACCCGTCCGTCCTTCCGTGACCGCTCACTGTCGAGCAGGCCTCGGCGGGTCAACAACTGGCTTGGCCACCCGACGGTTCGACTGGTGCGTGAGACAGACGAGTACTGGCGCCATCTGCACCCGGCGCCCTACTTGGGATCTTCCGCCCCAAGCGTCCGCAGCAGCGCCTCGGTCGCCGGCGCTGCCTCGATGTTGCCCCGGCGACGCATCACGATTGCCAGCGGCGTCTGGCCCCGGTAGTTCCTCGCGTTCAGGCCGGCGCCGTGTTCGGCGAGGAACTCGACGACACGCGGGAAGCCCTTGTCGGCGATGTAGTGGAGTGCAGTGCTGCCGGTCTCGTCCACGGCATTGACGTCGGCGCCCGCCTCCAGGGCAACCCGCACGGCGTTCAGCGTTCCCTCCTCGTCGATATGCTCCGCCTGGAACGCGAAGTCACGGGCGAGGGCGCGTTCGCGCCTATCCCACACGCCGTACCGCCAGCTCGCACCCGCGGCGAGCATGAGCGGCGTCCAGCCGTTCCGGAGCGGCAGCACGCCGTCGGCGCCGGCCGCGAGCAGCGCGCGCATGATGTCCGCCTCGGCGAACTTCGCCGCAAGCGCGAACGGGGTCGCGCCGAGCAAATGGTCGCCGATCATCAACACCTGGCCGTTCCGCGTCACGCGCGTCGCTTCGGTCACTTGCGGGTCGGGGCGAGCGCCGGCGGCAAGCAGCGCTTCGAGCATGGGGAGATCGCCCTGCAGGACGGCGGCATGGAGAGCGGTATAGCCCGCCGCCGCAGCGTTGGGGTTGGCGCCCTCGGCCAGCAGGAATTCGACCAACGCGCGGTGGCCGCTATGCGCGGCGAGGACGAGCGCGCTCCGGCCATCCGGCGCGGTGTCGTTCACGTTGGCCCCGGCCGCCAGCAGCAGGCGCGCGGACTCGACCGTCCCATGGCGCGCCGCGAAGAGGAACGCGTTGTAGCCGCCGGCGTCGGTCTCTTCCGCGTCGGTGCCGTAGCGCCGGCCCAGTTCGCCGTACTTCAGATTGGACTGGAGGCGGCGGCTGATCACCAGGCGCCGGACGCGCGAGCGGGGATGCAGGTCCGCGCCATGGTCCAGAAGCAGGGAGACCACGGCCGGGTGGCGCTGCGCCACCGCCCACATCAGGGCCGTCTGATTGTCTTCCGACTCCGCCGCGTCGACATCCGCCCCGTGCGCAAGAAGCGCCGCGACCGCCTCGGCGCTGCCCGTCCGCGCACACTCCATCAACACCGTCGCGCCCGTACCGGCGGCGGCGCTCGCATCGGCGCCAGCCGACAGGAACAGGTCCACCATCGCGGCGTTGGCGTTGGTACACGCCAGCGCCAACGGCGCCACGCCGAGATCGTTTGCGGCCCCGGCGGCGGCGCCCGCCTCGACCAGCCGGCGTGCTGTCTCCAGGTCGTCCAGGTAGGCGGCCCAGTGGAGAGCGGTTGCGCCGTCCGCCTGCGCCGCGTTGACGTCGGCGGAGGCATCCAGCAGGCGCTCGACCGCCTCGCTGTCCTGCAGCCGGACCGCTTCGATCAGACGCTGGTCCGCCGTCTGCGCCGGCGCCGGAACGACGTCGGCTACCAGGAGCCAGCCGGCCGCCGACAGTGTCGCGAGACCTCGCAGGATCCGGCGGAGCGCTTCGCCATCCATCTCAGTCGGTGTGTGTCGTCTCGGCCTCAAGGAGATAGGCGAGAAGCGTGACGACGGCCGCGCCGCAGATGAATCCGAGCAATAGCCGCCGAATATTGTTGCTCACGTCTCTCCTACACCCCGGACAAACGCTCCGCCGGTCCATCCAGGCGCGGCAGCGCGCCGGTGCTGTCGCCGATCCGGTCGACGTCGACCCCGAGCTTGTCGAGCAGGGACACATGCAGGTTCGCGAGGGGCGTACGGTCCGGATAGACAAGGTGGCGGCCGCCCGCCAGTTGTCCCGCGCCGCCGCCGGCCAGCAGGACCGGCAGGTTGTAGGGCGAGTGGACGTTGCTGTCGCTCATGCCGGCGCCATACATCAGCATCACATGGTCGAGCAGCGACCCGTCGCCGTCCGGGGTGTCGCGGAGCTTCTCGAGGAACGACGCGAACAGCGTCGTGTGGTACGTGTTGATCTTCGTCAGTTTCGCCAGCGCCTCCGGCACGTTGCGGTGATGCGACAGCGGGTGGTGCGCATCCGGCACGCCGATCTCCCGGTAGGTGCGTCCGCTCAACTCGTGGCCGCTCATGAACGTCGTGACGCGGGTCCGGTCGGTCTGGTAGGCGAGCAATTGCAGGTCATACATCAGCCCTGCATGCTCGGTCAGGGTCGCCGGGACGCCCATCGGCCGTTCGAGCAGCGGCACATCCGCTTCGCCTTGCGCTTCGGCGATCGAGATGCGGCGCTCGACATCGCGCACGGCATCCAGGTAGGCCCCCACCTTGCGCTGGTCGTCCGCGCCCAGCTCGCGCTGTAGCCGGGCGACATCCTCGCCGACGGAGTCCAGGATGCTCTGCTGGGCCTGCCGCCGCGCCCGTCGCGCTGCGGGGTCGGTGCTGTCGCTGTCGCCGAACAGCCGCTCGAAAACGGCACGCGGGTTGTGCTCCATCGGCAGCGGCGTTTCACCGCTGGCCCACGCGATCGTGTAGGAGAAGGCGCAACTGAAGCCGCCGCTGTCGCACGATCCGGCGAAGTTGGCTCCCTCCAGGCCCAGTTCGAGCGACGCGAGCGGCGTTTCCTGCCCCAGGTGCCGCGCCGCGACCTGATCCATCGACACCGCTTCCGGGTTCCAGGCGCCGGGATGTTCGGCCGTCAGGAACTTCGTCGAGGCGCGCGAGTGGGTGCCGCCGTTGATTCCGGGCGGCGGCGTGCTCGCAAGCCCGGTGAGAACGAGCAGTTGATCCTGGAACGGAGCCAGCGGTTGCAGGGTGGGCGTCAGTTCGAACCCGGCGCCCTCGGCGGCCGGCGTCCAGTTCTGCATCACCATTCCGTTCGGCACGTAGACCGCCCCGAAACGGATCACCGGGTTCGCCGCCGTCTTCCGCAGCGCGCTCAGCGCCGGCACCATCCCGTCGAGCAGCGGCAGCGCGATCGCTGCGCCGAGTCCTCGCAGCAGGGTCCGGCGGGGAAGGGCTTTCTTGGTGATCATCATGGCTCCGCACTCCTCATCTGGAACGGCGTGCTGTTGACTATCCCGAGGATGATGGCCGACCAGCGGTAGTCGTCGCCGGCGGCATCCGAGGCAATTTGTCGAATCGACGGCTGATCGGTGTGCTCCATCGTCCGTCCGACGGCATATCCGAGCAGCTTCTCGGTCACCGTGCGCATGAAACTCACATCGTATGCCAGGAGCGCGTCCCGGAACGCCCGCGGAGTCTCCACGACGGTGCCGTCGGCCAGCGCGCCCGCCGCGTCGACCGGCGCACCCGTTTCGTCGGCGTCGCGCCAGCGCCCGATCGCATCGTAGTTCTCCAGCACGAAGCCGGGCGGGTCCATGATGCGGTGGCACGACGAGCAGGCGGGGTTGGCGCGGTGCTGCTCCATCCGGTCGCGGATCGAAAGCACCTCGCGGCCGCCGTGGTTTTCCTCGAGGGCCGGCACGTCGGCCGGCGCCTCCGGCGGCGGCATGCCGAGGATATTGTCGAGCACCCACTTGCCGCGGAGCACCGGCGAAGTGCGCGTCGGATAGGCGGTGAGGGTCAGCAGGCTGGCATGGCCGAGCAGGCCGCCGCGGGTCTCGGGGTCGACCGGCACCCGCCGGAAGCGCTCGCCGTAGACCCCCGGCACGCCGTAGTGGCGGGCAAGCCGCTCGTTGACGAACGTGTAGTCGGCGGTCAGCAGTTCCGGCAAGCCGCGGTCCGCGCGGATCTGGCTCTCAAGGAACAGCGTCGTCTCGCGCTCCATGTCCATGCGCAGGTTCTCGTCGAACTCGTAGAAGACGTCCGCATCGGGAGTGACGCCCTGGATGCGGGGCAACTGCAGCCACTGGCTGGCGAAGTTCTTGACCAGCGCTGACGCGCGCCGATCCGCCAGCATCCGCCGGACCTGCTGTTCCAGCACGTCGGGCTCGCCCAGCCGCCCCGTTTCGCCGAGGGCCAGCAGTTCGTCGTCCGGAATGCTGCTCCAGAGGAAGAGGGACAGGCGGGAGGCGAGTTCGAGGTCGGTCAGCCGGTAGGCGGCGCCGCCCGCGATGTCGACCGGGTCGCGCTCGACGCGGAAGAGGAACTCCGGTGCGACCAGCATCCGCTCGACGGCCTTCTGGATGCCCGCCTCGAAACCGTTCTCCTGCTGGCCGGCTTCGAAGAAGGTCATCAGCGTTGCCAGGTCGGCATCGGTCACGGGACGCCGGTAGGCGCGACGCGCCAGCGCGGTCAGAATCTCGGACGCGCACCGCACTTCCTCCGCCGCACCGCCGCTGGCGGGGTTGCAGGTGAACAGCCGCCGCCGGCTCGGTGTATCGCCGGGGCCGGTGGCGTCGTAGGGTCCGGCAATCTCGACGCGGCCGATCGCGGCGTTGTCGTGATAGAACCCGAGACCGCTGAGCGAGAAGCCGGACAACCTCCGCTCCAGCACCCCGGTCGCTTCGGTCCGGGCATCGACGAAGGAGATTCCGACCGTGTGGGGCCCCGCCGTCGCCGGGAACCGGATTACGAGGCCGGCGTCCGCTTCGTTGGAGACGTAGTTCTCCCAGGCGGGATCGCCTCGGATGGTGCCGAAGAAACTGTAGGCGGATGGATAGCCGAACCGGTCCGCGTCGCCGACGGTGAACCGATCGATCAGTTCGCCATCGAGGCGTACCTCGATCTCGTGCGACCGGCCCATCCCGACGATGTAGTCGTAGATCATCCGGCGCAGCCGGATCTTCACGTCATAGTCGCCGTCGAGCGGGAAGTAGTGCTGGATGGCCATGCCGCCGCGGGATCCGAACGGCAGTTCTTCACTGGCGCGGCCATTCTGGTAGAGCAGCCGTGGCGTGCTGTAGCTGGCGGCGGCATAGCCCGGGCCGATGGACGGATCCCCGACGGCCAGCCGGCTGATCCGGTTGGCCGCGGCGAGATACCGCTCGAACAATGCCGGCGAGACGGAGAGCACGTCGGCGTTCGTGCTGAAGCCCTGCTGATCGACGTCATCGGCGGGGAAGAGCAGCCAGCGCTCGTCGACCTCGAAATCGAGGAGGTGTTCCACCGCGTTGATGTACTCGGCCGTGGTTAGCCGCCGGACCCCGGGGCGGCCCGGGTATGGAGTCGCCGCCGCTGCCCGGTCGAGCGCGGACTCCAGCCAGGTCACGAACTGCTGGTTCGTCTCCGCATCGGGTCGCGGCCGTCCCGCGGGCGGCATCATCCCGAGGCGCAACTTCCGGACGACCGATTCCCAGACTTCCGGGTCGGCCCCGACATCGGACAGGTCCAGCCCCTCCAGCGCGACCGGCACCAGACCCTGATCGCGCCTCGCTTCGGTGTGGCAGGTGAGGC
Organism: Vicinamibacterales bacterium; assembly: GCA_965246995.1. Classification (GTDB taxonomy): domain Bacteria; phylum Acidobacteriota; class Vicinamibacteria; order Vicinamibacterales; family UBA8438; genus VXRJ01. The sequence goes on along the minus strand of OZ252008.1, from coordinate 3,448,253 downwards.
AGTAGCGTTGCAGCAGCGCCTCGTGGCGGGTAGCCTCCGCGTGGCTCGCTTCGGCGGTCTGTGGCGCGGGCGCAACCCCGGCCCCGCGTGTCGCGGCGACGTTCGTGGCCACACACGCGAGGACGGCCAACGCCAGGACGCAACCCTCCCTCACAATGAAGGCATCGTAGCCGAGCCGACTGCATCGGGCAACCGGGATCCGGCCGCGACGGTCATCTCCTGCGGGACAGCAGCGCTCTTCGGCGTCTCCTGCGGCATCGGGGTCATCCCCTGTGGCATCGACGGCCGTGTTGTTCTCCGGTGACTCCACGGTACATTTGTAGGGAGGCGGGACCAATAGGAGTAGTGAGGGGACGCCACATGCACCATCCGCCAGACTGCCGTCTTCGACGCGGCCGGGTCTTGCTTGTGACATATTGACGCAGCAATGATATGTTTAGTCATCATGCGAACCACAATCCGACTGGCGGACAGCCTCCTGCTTGAGGCGAAGCGTGAGGCCACCCGGTGTGGAGTGACGCTGACAGCGGTCATCGAAGAGTCGCTGCGTGCCCGGCTGGCCCGCACGAACGACGAACCACGCACGCGCGTAAGACTCACGACCACCGGACGTGGCGGGTTGCGCTCGGGAATAGACCTGGATGATTCAGTAGCCCTGCTCGACGTGATGGACGGCATGGAATGATCCTCCCCGACGTGAACGTGCTCGTGTATGCGCACCGCGAAGACGCGCAGGACCATCGCGCCTATCGAGACTGGTTGGAATCGGCCGTCAATTCTGACGCGGCATTTGGGATGAGCGATCTGGTGATCAGTGGTTTCGTGCGTGTCGTCACCCACCCGCGCATCTTTGCGTCACCGAGTAGTCTCGCCTTTGCGATGCAATTCGCGGAGGAATTGAGAGCCCGCCCCAATCGTGTTGCCGTTTCTCCGGGGAACGACCATTGGCGGATCTTTCGCCGTTTGTGCGACACGGCCGGCGCGAAGGGTAATCTGGTGCCCGACGCCTGGCTCGCCGCCATGGCCATCGAACACGGCTGTGAGTGGATTACAACGGACGGTGACTTCGCCCGTTTCCCCGGACTTAGGTGGCGACATCCCTTGAGGTCGTGACGATCTTCACGCCACGGGGCCTAGAATGACACCTGAGGCGTTGAGCATGCGACGTACCGATGGGCGGATGAGGGGCAACTGCGAGAAGAGCGGTGGCCCGTTGCTGACGAAGACGCTGCTCTTCATCGGCCAGGGTATCGAGTCGAACCGGCTGCGGGCTTTCGACAAGGAGAGCGGCTACGAGCTGTTCGAGATGGAACTCCCCGCCCGGTCGTCGTCCGCGCCGATCAGCTATCTGGCGGACGGCAAGCAGTACATTGTGATCGCGGTCGGGGGCGGCGACCAGCGGGAGCAACTCGTCGCGCTGACCCTGCCGCAGTCGCGGGCTCAGTGAACGCGGCCCGTGGAACAACGTCGACGAAGGAGTGGCGCGATGATGAAACGCACATTCGTGGTCGTGGTCCTGGGGAGTCTGCTGGGAGCCTTGTCGCCACCGGCGGCGGAGGCGCGGGTGGTCCGGATCGAGGTGGAGCGGACGACGCCCTACGCCGGCGGGAAGGTGTTCGGCGACGCCGGCCAGTTCGAGCGCCTCGACGGCACGGTTTACATGGAGGTCGACCCGGACGACCCGCTCAACGCGGTGATCGTCAACCTCGACCGCGCCCCCCGCAACGAACGGGGCATGGTGGAGTTCAGCGCCCCGTTCTTCATCATCAAGCCAGCCGAGATGGCGCGCGGCAACCGGAAGCTGCTGTACGGCATCAACAACCGCGGGAACGCCATCGAGCTCGGCTTCCAGACCTTCCCCTCGCTGCCGCCCGGGGCCGATCCCGAGTCTGGCGACGGGCTGTTCTTCCGCCTTGGCTACACCCTCGTGGACGCCGGCTGGGCGGGCGACATCACGACGACGGCGACGCGGCTCGGGGCGAACCTGCCGGTCGCGGTGCAGGCCGACGGCAGCCCGATCGTCTCGCGGATCCGGATCGAGTATTCCTCGGATCTGCCGCGGCGGCCGGCGGGAGGCGCCGGCCTCTATACCCTGCCGCTCAAGGGGAACGACCGCTTCGTCAGCTACGAGGCGGCGGACACCGATACGGCGCACTCCACCCTCACCGTCCGCGACGCCATCGACGGGGAGCGGCGGCCGATCCCGGCCGACGGCTGGGCGTTCGGGACATGTCCCTCGGGCGAGGGGTCGCTCGCGCCTTCCACCACCGACATCTGCCTCTTCGCCGGGTTCGACCCGGATCGGGTGTACGAACTGATCTACCCGGCGAAGAACCCGTGGGTGATGGGCCTCGGCTACGCCGTGACGCGGGATTTGGCCTCGTTCCTGCGTTACGAGACGGCCGACGACGCCGGCACGCCCAATCCGCTCACGGCGAGCGCCGACGCGACCGGCGTCCGGCGGGCCTACGGTCTCGGCATCTCGTCGACCGGGATGTACCTGCGCGACTATCTCTACCTCGGCTTCAACGAGGACGAGGCGCACCGCCGCGTTTTCGACGCCGTCCGCATCCATATCCCCGGCTCGCACCGGCTGTTCGCCAACGTCGAGTTCGCCGACCCCAACATCTATTCCCGCCAGGATCGCACGCCCGACTTCACGTCGCATTCGTATCCGCCGCTGACCTATGCGGTGACGACCGACCCGGTGACGAACATCCGGGACGGGATCCTCAAGCGGCCGGCGACCGACCCGCTCGTCTTCCACGTCGACACGAGCAACGAGTTCTGGCAGATGAAGGCGTCGCTGAACGTCCACGACGGCCACGGCAACCCGGTGCCGATTCCGGACAATGTCCGTCTCTACCTGCTGGCCAGCCATCCGCACGGCGGGGCCGCGGGGGTCGGGGCGGCGCCGGTCGAGCGCGGGGCGTGCAAGCACGTGACGAACACCTACCGGAGCGCCGCGCCCCCGATGCGCGCGCTCCTCGTCGCCCTTGACGCGTGGGCCGACGGCGGCATCGAGCCGCCCCCGAGCAACTACCCGGACGTGCGGCGGGGAACGCTGGCGATGGTGGAGGAAGTGGCGCGGACGTTTCCCGGCATCCCGGGCGTCACCTTCCCGACGCGGGTGAACGGGCTCGACGCGCTCGGCTTCGGCCCCACGTTCGGATCGCAGGGCGGCCGGCAGACGGTACTGCCGCCGACCCGCGGGGGGAAGTACCAGGTGCTGGTGCCCACGACGGACCGCGATGGGCACGATGTCGCGGGCATCCATACGGTGGATATCGCGGTGCCGGTCGGGACCAACACCGGCTGGAACTTGTACGCGGCCGGCCCGCGCGGGCGCGATCTCTGCTCGCTGACCGGGTCGTTCTTCCCGTTCGCCCGCACCCGCGCAGAGCGGATGTCCAATGGGGATCCGCGCCTGTCGCTGGAGGAACGCTACGGCGACCATGCGGGTTTCGTCGCTGCGGTCCGGCGCGCCGCGGACGAATCGATCGCCCGCCGGATCCTGCTCCCCGAGGATGCCGAGGTGCTCGTCCGGATGGCGGAGGAGAGCGACGTGCTGCGGTAGTGTTTTGCCGAGGGCTCCTGGAATGCCACCGCGTTCCGACAAATATCTGAGGTCATGACCATGCGAACGATCTGGGCAGCGACGGCGTCGGTCGTAGGGGCAATGTGCTTGGTCGCAGGTGCGGCCGAGGCGCAGCAGGGAGCGCCGGCCGACGGCGAGTGGCGCAGCTACGCCGGTGACAGCGGGGGCACGAAGTACTCGCCGCTCGATCAGATCACGGCCGAGAATTTCGGTGACCTCGAAGTGCTGTGGCACTGGACGTCCGTGGACTCCCACCTCGTCCATTCCACCCCTGCCGGTGATTCGCTGGTTGCGGCCGAGACGCTCTTCGACATCCTGCAGGCGGCGGAGCCGGATCTCTGGACGTCGTGGGATGGCGTGCGGCAGACACGCGCCCGGCCGTCGATACGCTTGCTGGTGGCGACGCCGCTCATGGTGGATGGCGTCCTCTATCTGAGCACGCCGCTTTACCGCGCCGTGGCGATCGACGCGCGGACCGGCGAGACGTTGTGGGTCCACGATCCGCGCGCCTACGAATCCGGGATGCCGGCAGTTGCGCAGTGGCGCCACCGCGGCGTCGCATACTGGGAGAACGACGGCGACGCCCGTATCGTGTGGGCCACCGGCGACGGCTTTCTCCTGGCCGTCGACGCGAAGACCGGCCTGCCCGCCCCCGACTTCGGCGAGAACGGACGCGTGGATCTCACCGATGGTGTGCCGCGGGCGACCCGCGGCGAGCGCGACATCCTGAACCTCCTGCCCCTGACGTCGCAATCGCCGCCGATGATCATCCGGAACACCATCATCGTCGGGTCGACCATCAACGACCGGACCATCACGCAGGAGGGGACACCCGGGTTCGCCCGCGCCTACGACGCACGGACCGGCGGTCACAAGTGGGATTTCCATACCGTGCCCCAGAGCGGCGACGAGTTCGGCTCGGACACCTGGCTCAACGAGTCATGGCGCTACAGCGGCCATACCAACATCTGGTCGATGATGAGCGGCGACGAAGAACTCGGCTGGGTCTATCTGCCGACGGGAACGCCGACGAGTGACTACTACGGCGGTCACCGGCTGGGCGACAACCTGTTCGCCGAGAGCCTCGTGGCGGTGGATGTCGAGACCGGCGAGCGGCAGTGGCACTTCCAGATGATCCACCACGGGCTCTGGGATTACGACCTGCCGGCGGCCCCGAACCTGCTGGACATCACCGTTGACGGCCGGACGATCAAGGCGGTGGCCCAGGTCAGCAAGCAGGGCTTCGTCTACGTCTTCGACCGGGTCACGGGCGAGCCGGTCTGGCCCATCGAGGAACTGCCGGTGGCGACCGACACCGACCTCGGCGGGGAGATCCTGTCGCCGACCCAGCCCTTCCCGACGAAGCCGGCGGCGTTCGAGTACCAGGGCACGGCGATCGACGATCTGGTCGACTTCACCCCCGAGATCCGCCAGATGGCGGTCGAGGCGGTCGAGGGCTTCCGGCTCGGGCCGCTCTACACGCCGCAGATGCTCAGCGGCACCGTCATGCGTCCGTCCGTGGGGGGCGGCGCCAACTGGTCGGGCGCCGCCGTCGACCCCGAGACCGGCTATCTGTACGTGCCGTCGACCAACACCCACTCGACGATCCGCCTCACGGAGCCGGAATCGCACGAGACGTCGAACCTGCGGTATATCCGGCGTTCGCTCTCGGCCGGTCCCGTGATGCCGCGCGGGCTGCCGCTCTGGAAGCCGCCCTACACCCGGATGACCGCAATCGACATGAACACGGGCGAGCATGCGTGGATGATTCCCACCGGTGATGGCGACCGGATCCGCAACCACCCGATGCTCCGTGACCTCGACCTCCCCCCGCTCGGCGGCGAGGCCAGCCGCAGCGGACCGCTTCTCACGCGGACGCTGCTGATCTACGGGCTGACGGCGGGCGGCACCGATGGCGGGCCGCGGCTGGTCGCTTACGACAAGACGAGCGGGGCCCAGATCGCGTCCATCGATCTGCCGAGCGGCGCCCTTGGATCCCCGATGACCTACCTGCTCGACGGCGTGCAGCACATCGCGCTCACCGTCGGGGGAGAGGTGCCTGGGTTGATCGTCCTCCGCTTGCCGGAGTAGCACCAGCGATCTCCCGCGGTCGCACCGCGAACGGCTCGTTCGGAACGGGTTCCTGGTGCCGGTCATGAAGGGTTGGTACGTCGCCGGTTCGCCGGACCGGCCGGCGGGCGACATGACGGCTTGGTACGTATCGTTCTGGCGCTTCTGCTCCGGCTACCTGCACGCCCGCTTCGGTGAGGCGTGGTGCCTGTCTCCGGAACAGTCCCCTGGCGCTGCATTCTGGTAATCGAACGGTACCGGGGCAGTTGCTCGTCCGGGCGCCGCGCGGCCGCAACCGTGTCACCCCCCTGCTCCACGGGACGTCTGAATGCTGGACTTTCTGGTGCTCTGGAAGGAGTCGCCGGAAGTCCCGGTTCACGGAGAGTCAGATCGTTGGCATCCTGAAGGAAGGCGAGGCGGGGGTCCGTCGTGTTCCCCAACAGCTGGGGTAACCTCATCAAGGACACGTTACTCATCACGAAACTCGCGGCGGCGGCCGTCTGACCGTGACACCGGTCATTGTCGGCAAGAGCAAGGTCGGCGGATCGGATACGCCCGGGAAAATCGTCCCTCATGAGCGCCACAACCGTCGAACAGATCAACCTAACGCTGGACTGTGCTATCGATGCGGCGGCCTGCACACTACAGCCGTGTCTTCGTCGTTCGCACCGAGGATGGGCTGCTCGTCAAGCGGCTCGTCAGCGACAACTTCAATTGGCTGGAGAGGAGGTAGCGTGACAAGAATCTCTTTCGTGGGGCTTCTCGTCTTGGCGTTTGCGGGCGTGGCGGGTCCGGCGCAGGGGCAGGGCTGGTATCTGGGGAGCGAGTTGGGCGCGCACGTGGTCCCGGATCTGGGGATGACCGGGCTGTCCAACGACCGGGCCAGTGTGTGCGATGAATTCATCAATCCGCAGTATGCGACGGTGACGCAGACGGCGGGGTATGAAGCCTACGAGTGCACGGGGCCGGATCGCAGCGATAACTGGGTCAACCAGTTCGCCCGGGCGACGGGCCTGCATACCGGCTGGGTGCTGGGGTATCGCTTCGGGGCTGGGGCCTCAGGCCCGCGGTGGCGCCACGTGCGGACGGAGGTGGAATACGTCCACCGCGCCACCACCTACGACCAGACCGTCGCCGTGCCTGGCCTCAGCGCCGGCTCGGGCAGCGTCACTGCCGACAAGCTGAATCAAGAACTCCAGACGGCGATGGACTACCTCGGCCGCGTGACCGCGCACACCCTGTTCGCGAACCTGTATTGGGACGTCAGGACCCGTAGTCGGTTAACGCCCTATGCCGGCGTGGGCGTGGGTTACGGGTCCACGGCGGTGACTTATGGCAGCCTGTGGTCGAGAAACGCCAATCCCGCGGCGATTGCCACCGGCGCGGGGCTGCCCAACGCGGACGACATCCGCCAGAACCTCGCGGCCACGACGAGCAGTTTCCAGGGCGTCCTGTCCGACAGGTTGGTCAGCCAGCAGGTGCTGTTCGGGGTGAACTACGCGCTCACGGAAGGGCTCTCGGTCGGTGTCAAGGGTCGCTGGGTCCACGCTGGAGCCTTCGAGAGTGACGAGGCGCTGGTGTGGGATCCGCTGCGCAGTCACGTCCCCAATCTGCGCCGCGACGGCAGCGAACCCGTCTCGGGGCAACTCCAGACCGACGCCAGCACGCTTTGGGGCGTAGGGCTGAGCCTCACGTACCACTTCTAAGACAGCGGGAGACCGCGAGCGCCATGAGCAACTCCTGCCCCTGGCTGACCGGCAGGTAGCCGATCTCGTCGACGACGAGCTTGACCCGCGCCGCGTATCCACAGTTGGCGCTCAAGGGTAGAGTCGCCGTGGTTGGCGATATCGTGGGATCCACCGTCCCGGAAGAACATGGGGGAGAGCCTTCGACGGTGACCGCGCCATCGTAAAGGTAATACCTCATAAATGTAATACTCCAACGATGAGAATAACTACCAAGGGGTAGGTAACCATCCCGCAACGGTTCCGACTCCAGTTCGGGCTGTTGCCGAACACGGAGGTCAGCTTCGAAGAGGCTGACGGCGGCGTGACCATCCGTCCGGTGGTGCGTAAGCGCGCGTTCATGGAGGACCGTCTTCGCCGGGCTCGCGGGATCGCGGCACGCGGTGTTCGGACCGACGACGTCATGCGACTCACGCGCGGAGACGACTGAGTGTTCTGGTTGACGAGCCTTGGACGGCAGTCGCCCTGCTGTCGATCTGTCGCGGCGCCACGGCAGGCCCGCTCCAGTCCGCTCGAAAAGCTAATGTTCGTGCAGCACGATAAGCTAACGAGAGCGCAACGCGCTCTTGCGCCGGTGCATCAAGACCGGCCTCTTGCGGTCACCGTGACGCGTCGATAGTGCGAACGTGGCCTCCCATGGCGTACTCGATATTGGCGCTGTCGGCGGTGAGGAGCAGCGCGCGGCAGTAGCGGGCCGTGCGTCCAAGGCGAGAGTCACGGTCAACCGCTCAGACTAGTACGTGCGCATCGAGGACGATCACCAGGCCGCCGTCCAGTCCGACGGATCGGCAGCCGGCGCGAAGGGGCTGTCATAGCCCAGCACCGATCCTCGCATCGCGCCGATGATCGATAAACGCGTGCCGGACAGAGGGGCGGGCGACAACACCGCAACCGGCCGGCCGCGGTGGGTAATTGTGACCGGCTCCCCGTCTTTGTCCAGTTGCTTGATGACACGGAGACACGTAGCCCTGAACTCGGTTGCACCGAGGCTCTTTGCCATGCGTCACCTCAACGAATATGGATGACCACTTTCAAGTGTACCTACTTGGCGCCGGAGCTTCAGGCCACTGCCACGGCCTGGCGGCGAACCGCTGCCCAGTCTCACCGGATCCGGCCGTGCGCGTCGGCCGCCGGCTGATTTCCAATACCGAGCGGCCTTCGCGCAGGTTCTCGGAGTTGTAGACCTGAATCCGCCAGAGGTTTCAAGATGTGTGACTGCAGGGGGCGGGGTTCAGTTCGTCAGCAACGGCCCTGAATAGCCCCAGTCCGAAATGGCTGCCAAATCCGATGGCGAGCGGGCCTTGCACAGGCTCCGGCAGGACGATGTGGAGCAGGGCGCCAGCCGCGTCCGGCTGTGTTTCACGGCCGCGGGAACGAAAGCGATGGAATTGGATGGCGCGGCGAGGACTTCCGCCGACGGTGATGTCGCGCAGGACGGTGACTTGCGCGTCGGCCACCGCGAGTCCGCGATGCTTCAGCAAGCGGCGCACCTCGCCTGGATAGCCGGACGCCTTGAGGTGACCGGCCGCGAGGAACGGCGTGACGCTCCGCCATTCGCGCGACGGAGCGAAGATGCGCGCACCGCCCGCGAAGTCGACTGGCTTGCCAAAGCCCTCTAGTGCGAGACGCCATTCCTGCACGTTGCCCGGCTCAGCCTCGTCATCCTGCTGCCTCTGCCTCGGGGCGAGCCAGAGACGAGTGATGCGATCCAGCTTGGCCCGCACGTCGTCGTCCATGCCGCCAGCGACGAAAACGGAGACGTGATCGATCCAGCCATCGTCGTCAGCGTCTTCGGGCAGCCAAAACGCGTGCGCGTGGGCGGGGTCCTTCAGTGGCGTCCCGTCGGCGCTTCGACCGGAAATCTCCGACGGCGCCATGGGGATGGAACGTCCCGTCGACTCGTCGCGATGCCAACCGAACTGCGCGAGCGCCGCGCGTCGCATCAACTCACCGATTCGCACGGCATCCTCGATGCGTGGTTGCGGCCGGCCGGCGAGCAGGAAGCGGGCGACGGTGGGTAGCTCGCGGGGCGATCGCGAAGGACGGCGATGCCCCACTCGGCGGGAAACCACGCCGGGAGCGGCTTCCGGCGAGCGCGAGTAGACTATCTCGCGGGCCGCTGGTGGACGGCTCCAGCCGCGATCCTGATAGTCTGCGGTGTCGAGCGAGAGCGCGTCGATGAGACGTTCAGGCAAGGTATCCGCGTGCCCTCCTTTGCTCCGCAAAGCCTTCTTGATTTCGGCATCGACCTTTTTCTCCGTGAGCGGTCGCTTCGCCTTGGAGAGTATCTGCTGCTTCAAGTCGTCCGTGATCCGCTGGCGCTCGGTCAGGTAGGCGGTCGGAGCGAGTGGCGCAAGCAGACGCACGCGGTCGCCGGCTGCGCGGCTGTCGAGTGGGCGACAGTTCACCGCGCCGTTCCAGTCCGGGAGCGCTTCACACTCCGTCCAACTTTCCGCTCGCCCGAGGTAGTTGACGGCATGGGCGAGGTCTTGAACCAGAGCGAACTGATCCTGTTCGAGCCTGACGTCAGGCCATGCGGCAACGAGCGTTGCCCCCATCGGCAGCCGCAGGAAGGCATCAAAGACAAGCGTGGTCGTTGGCCTTCCCTTGTCGAGTCCAACGGTAGGCATGTAGTGACGCGTATGCGCGTGGATCGCACCCTCCGGCAGGCTATAGACGGGCAACGTTTCCGCGAGTGTGTCGATGAGCCGGGCGAGAGCATCCTTCGACCAAAGGTGTCGGTCCCCCTTTCTCCACCACGTCGCGATGAGGACGCGGAGCAGACGCCATGGCTCTGGGGGCCAGGCAACGTCAGCTTCGTTGACGTTGCGCCCCCACGGCGTCGCGTGGTACCGGCCGGCGGGGAACCGGAAAGAGAGGGCGAACATCCGTTCACTTCTGGTACTGAACGGTCAGGACGCGGCTCTCTCCGAAGAGGCCCTTGGCGGCCACCGACTCGATCAGTCCCGGTAGTTCGGATTTGATCTCGCCGAGGTTTGGTAGGTCGAAACCCTCGGGCCGCGTCACCGACACGCCGTTCACATCGAAATCGCATGCCGTTCGCAGTCGGAGTCCCTCCGCGAGGAACTGTTGGATCTTGAAGAGCGCGAGCATGATCAGCAACCTCTCGACGTCGTCGCCTAGGCCGAAGGCACGGATCTGGCGTAAGTCGAGGTTGAAGTAGGCGGTAATCTTCCCGGCGACCCACTCGTCGCGCGCGAAGGGCACGTTTCCGAAACCTTTGGCCGTATCGCCCGATGGATTCACGCTGTCGTTCTTGACGCCGCCACTTGCTGCAATAATCGCGTTGTCGGCTTCCACGAAGGCCGATAGCGACCGCGGCAGGCGCAACCGCCCACCGGCGAGGTCTTTCTTCGCAAGAAAGACGCCGTGGAGCAGGGCGTTGGTATCAAATTCCAGTAGCACTCTCGCGAGTTCGCGAAGGTCCACCCGCCCCTCCTCCATGGCGGCGAGACGCTTCTTCAGGAGATCCGCAACCGTCTTATCCTTGCCTTCCAGGATGTACGGCGAGTTCAGCCGGTGCGCTTCGATCAGGGAGTTCGTGAGTGACTCGCCGTTCCCGTCCACCACCTTTACTACTGGCAGTCCCCGGAGTGGTTCGACCCAGTCGTCTGCCACGCCATCCCAGCAAACCGTCTCAAGGCGGTTCGCCATCGATTGCGCACTCTCGACGAGCACCGTGCGTCCTTGCCCGTCCGGCGAGTCGTACACGGCGTGGCCCAAGTTGGGAAAGCCCGTCGGCTGAAATCTGGTTCCCTGCACCGGCGCGAGCTCGGCCTCGATGAGAAGACGGGGTGCTCCGTCGAGGGCCGTCAAATCAAGTGGCATATGTAATGTCCTCCGTCGTCGGGTTGTCGTTGTCGGTCAAAGTGCCCGGATAGGCGCGCTTGATAAGCGCGGTCAATGCCAGATCACCGATGGGGATCAGAAGCACTGCAGCGAGGCGATTGGCCGGGATGCCGGCGCCCACGCGCCCGCTTTCGATCATCGACGCCCGAGAGCCCGCGGGTGGAGCCTTGAAGGGGGTCGCAAGACCGGAGGCGCGCGCTCGGGTCATGGCAAGTCGCACGGCAGCGTCGGTTGTTCGACCGTCGCGGCCAGCGCCACCCGCCCGCAAGTGCGCGATCAGTCCGGGAGGAGCCGGCATCCGCGACGTTCGAGGCAGAACGCCTGCGGACTGCAGGGTTGCGTCGGGTGTCAACACTGGCTTTAGAGCGGCGTAAGCGAAAGGAAGTAGCGAAGAGCCGGCGCGTATCTGCTTGGAACCGAAGCGCGCCGGTCGCGCCCACACCAAGCCCGCGAGCAGGGCCGCGCAGCGCGCATCGTCGAAGTCGCCGGAGAGGAAGGCCGCTATGTCGTCAAGTCGTGCCAGCGTCGCTCCGGCGAGTGGTTTGTCCTCCAGGCTGCGAATCGACATCTCCACGAGTCGTCGTTCCAGTACGGCGATCAGGTTCGAGACGAGCGGGCCTGCGCCCCAGACCACGGTAGGTGGAACGTCGCCGTCCGACCAAGCGCGGCGCGTGCTTAGGTGGCCACGATAGAAGAAGCGTTGCTCGTCAAGCGGTGCAAGATGGGCTGCCATCGGCGGCGGGACACTCGACCGCCCCCGCCTTGAGCCTTCTGCGGACTCTGGGTCACGTGTCGCCAGTGCCATCGGCGACTCTGCGTCGCCGCTGACTTCGTCGGCGATATGCGCAGGCGTGTCCTGCCTGGAACGCTGCGGAGTGGGCAGTCCCAGCCCGGCGAGTGCTGCGGCAATCCGGAACTCCGCACTGCCATCGTCTGCCCGCTCAAGCCAGACCGATGAAAGAACGGGCGGTGGCGTCCCGACCGCCTTGCGTCCACTCGAACTCACCGCCAGCCAACCAGCGACCTGTCCGAGGGCAAGCAGCGCTCCTTCTACATCCCGTGGTGTTTGCTCTTCGGTCAGAAGTCCGAACAACGCGTCTTCGAGTCGCTTGATTGCCTGCCGAGCAGCACCGGGCTCGTCGTCGCTACGTCCGATTCGGCGGACACGATCGAGCCAACCTCCGGCGTCAAGATTGGCTACAAGCTGCGCTCCCGACGAAGGGGCGGCGGAACGGCGGCCCATGGGTGTCGCGAGATAGGTTCTTCCCGCGCGCATTAGGAAACCGAAGCGCTCGAATTCTTGGAACCCGCGGCTGACGCCGAGACTTGCCGCCGCCCGTGCGAATTCAAGGCCATCCCTTGCAGTTCGGCCGTTTAACACTGCCCGGCCCTCGCCGAGGAGGGAATCGATTTCGCAGAAACGGGCCGGTCGCATCCACAGAGGCGCCCAGAACTCGGCGCGTGCATCGTTTTCGTCCGAGGCTTCGACGCCACCCCAGCCCGCACCCACCGTCCGGACGGTGAAAGGGAAACTCGCCCCGAAGCCAGAGACTGTTTGGTGGCGTCGCGTGGCGGCGCCACCGAATGCCGTAGCTCCTTCGAGCATCAGAACGAAGTCCCACGGATTCACCTCGCTGTCGGAGATGTATCCCGTGGTTGAGTTGGGGCCGCCGGCAGTGCCGGGCGCGAACTGGCCGATCGCGGCTGAACTCAAGCCAGATGTCGGCGTAGTGAATAGGGCACTTGCGAGCAGTGTCTGTGCCTCGACCGAGGGTTCCCCCGTTGACGCATCGAACAGCCCCGTCGGCTTAGTCTTCGACACGAGTCGGCGCGCGAAGTTGTTGGTGAAGTCGAGTCGGCCGTCGTTGCCGCCGGTGCCCAGCAGTTGCGGATAGGCGAGCCCCCCGCCCGACAACGCCAGAACAGCGTCGAGCCAAGGTAGTGCTACATCCGGAAGTTCCGCTCTGAGCGCCGCTACGAGAGCGATCTTGGCCTTCCGGTCAGGCCGTTCGGTCAGAGCCAGGCGATCGACTGTGTGAGCGGCATTGCGGATGGCCGACGAGAGGTGCTCAAAGCGTTCCGCCACGCGATCCGCTGCGAGCAGGCCGAATCCGTCCTTGTTGTCGTTCGGGTAGAAGCCACTACCGCCATTCCACGGCGTCATGATCGGGCTCGGCGCGTAGTCATGGAGGAGGAAATGCGACAGGCCGTCCCGGCCCAAGGTCGTGCGCAGGTAGAAGCACTCGTTTTCCCACCAGCCACGCGCCAGCGGATCGGCCGCGTTGCCGGAAACGTGGTTGTCGGGGGACGAGACCAAGCGCAGCACGCCGAGCGCCTTCAGGTACGAGGCCAGCGGCGTTGGCGCGCATCCACTCAACGTCAGCGTGTCACCCGTCATCCTGGTTTCCCCGGCGTTCCTTCGCGGATGCCCGCCAATCGGCGATCCGCAGGAGGGTCTCGAGCCACGCGAGTCGGAAGGGCCCGAGCTGCGCTAGCAAATCGCGTGTGCGTTCCGTCCAGCTCTCGTGGGTCGCGTCGTCCCAACCCAACTCCATGATCGATAGCGACAAGCTGCCGCCCTTCCAGCGTTCATTGGCGTCCAGATTGAGGGATGGCAGTTCGTCACCTTCCCAGACGCCGCGGGCGAAGCGCACTCCGGCCCGCTCATCCTTGGGCGCCGCCTCCCGCGGGAGCGCGCGGAGGTTCATGCGCACCTTGCCGTGGTGAGCGGCGATCAGGTACGCAATCAGATCAGCATCGCGCGACCAGTCTTCATGAGCCAGAAACGCCAGGGCGGACGCAAGTTCATGGCGGAAATACGCTCTTGAGTGTCGAGACCGCTTGATGCTCTTGGCGAGCAGCACATCAGGCGCTACTGCCCGTCCGTCAAGACTCCGGCGCATCGTGTCCTGGAAGACCTCATGTGCCTTGCCGAGATCGTGCCAGCGGGCGGCGCGGACGATGTTCGCGCGCGTCGTGGTTGCTACGCCGAGCGCGCTACAGAGCGACTCAGCCTCCTCGGTGACGTGTCGGAGATGATCGCCGAGCGGCACGATTGTGTCGCTTTGGCTCAGGGAATCCTCGTCGTGTCCGTCTGTCTCGCCTGGGACGCTGGAACTCTCCGATGCCTCAGCCCCGGCACCCCGTGGCAGAAAGACGGTGCCCGGTTCGGGCACGTCTTTGGGATCGCCGGTGAATCCGACGTCTTCGCGGTAGCCTCCAGCGTTCCGATCCGCGAGCACGACCAGTCCCGGCCATGGTTGCCCCTGCAGCGGCATCCATCCGGGCGGTGTGCTGCTGGACGGGGTGTCAGCGCGGCGCCACTGCGGATCGCGCTGAAACAGGAGGCCTCTTCGCTTGTTGGCCAGCTTGCCGATCCAGGTTCTCGCGGCACTGATGGATACCGCGCACAACTCCTCCCGGCCGGGACGCGGCGGATCTTCGCCAATTGTCGCGAGGTCGCGCCAGAAGACGCGGATGTCTGTGTCTTCGGCGTCCCGAACATAGGGTGAGATGTCGACGTCGAAGCCGGTCAGGTCGGGGTCCGTATCGAAGAGATCATCGAGATCCTTACGTCGGATTACCCGATGGGGCGGTTCGATTTCGTCCGGCGCGGGAAGGTGCGCCGGCGCGACGTCGGTCAGCTCCGTCAGGCGGTCCCGCGCGGCTTGCAGCTCCGCAACCTGGTACGGGATCGCTAGTTCCTCTGCGTCCTTGTCCGATGAAGCGTCGTTCGTTGTCGCATCAAGCAGGTCGATCCAGTGAACATCTGCTCCCTCGGACAGTTTTGCGTAGCGGTTGGCACGGCCGAAGCGCTGGACCATCGATGACCATGGTGCGAGCTCAGTGAAGAGAACCGCTGCGGAGATGTCGACGCCCGCTTCCACTGCCTGTGTGGCGACGACGATGCGGCCGCGCGGGTTTTCGTCGCCGGCGCCTGTCACCTTGCTCATCTCCCGCGCGCGGTCGGCGGGGCGGAAGCGCGAGTGAACGAGGGCCAACGTCGGCGTCTTCGATCCTGGCTTGGAGAACTTCCTCCCTAACGCCCGATGGAGCGCTTGCGCCCTATCTACCCGATTGACGATCGCGAGAGTCATTTGCACGTCGCGGTGCGCGTTCAGAATCGCGTCCGCGAGATCGCTGACGTAGCCAGCCAGGTCGGGCTTCTTCAGCGACGCTGGCGCCATCGGCGACCGGGCGAGTCGCTTGGTGGCGTGGGCCAATTGCGCAAGTCGGCTGCCTGGTGCGGCGGTCGGATCGACTCTTACGACTGACGCTGGCGGTGGTGCGGGATGGTCAACGGTGGCGAGCCACTGTGGATCGAGGGTGGCCGACACCCACAGACTGCGGGAGGGATTCCCCAACGGCCGGTCGTTGCGCCGTGCTCCATCCGTGTCCGATTGCCGGAACGCCTCGAGTTGGGCGGAAGTTGCGCGACCTGCGCCCATGAGCTGCACTTCGTCGAACACCCATTGCGAATCCTCGTGTAGCAGGGCGAACTCCATCGGCCAGACCGCGCGCGACGAGGCGTAGCCGCGCATGAGCGCCCGGCTCAGCAGCATGTCTTGGGTGCCGACGAGCACGGCTGGGCGGTCCGGCGCCTCGAGCCAACCATCGGCCTTCGCGCCGCCCATCAACTCGTAGACGTCTTCCGGTCTGGGAAGCCTGCCCTCGATGTCGACTTCGGCCGCGAGCCTGCGGAACCACTCCCTGACGGCGTTCGCGGTCTGCTCAACAAGCGTCCGCATCGGCAGGCACCAGATGAGCCGGCGGGGCGTGCTCTGCGGGTCTCGCGCTCGATGAGCAGCCCACCCGAGCGTCACTGCTGCGGTCTTGCCGGAGCCCGTCGGCGCGATCAGAACCCGTGGCCATGGGTCGCTCGCGAGCGCCAATTGCCACGCATCCGGTTCCTGGTCTGCTCCCAACGCGACTCGATAAATGGTTGCGCCGTCCACGTGGAATTCCTAGCCGGGGTCCGGGGTGGCGGAATCATACCGGATTGCGATTCCAACGCTACCGGTACGTCGCACGCTTTTCTGTCCGCCAATTCGGGAGGGTAGCCAGGTCCACTGACAGAATCTGTCAGTCGGCCGGTGTTTCTTGTCGGTTGGAGGAGGTCGCCATGTCAGCTCCGGAGCATTTCGACCGGTCGGACCCGCCTGTTGCTGCCGACACACCGCCGCTGGTGCCGGCGCGTCTGGTGAACGAATACGTGTATTGCCCGCGACTGGCCTACCTGGAGTGGGTCCAGGGCGAGTGGGTCGACTCGTCCGACACGGTCGAGGGCCGCCACGCACACCGGCGGGTCAACCGGGACGGCGGCGACCTACCGCCACCGACTGACGTGGGTCAGGCGGGTCGGGTTCACGCGCGTTCGATCACGCTGTCGTCGGAGCGCCTGGGCCTGATAGCCCGAATGGACCTGATCGAATCCGAAGGCGGGAAGCTGACGCCGGTCGACTACAAGCGAGGCAAGCGGCCCCATGTGGAGCGGGCGGCGTACGATCCGGAGCGGGTCCAACTCTGCGCGCAGGGGCTGCTGCTGCGCGAACACGGCTACGACTGCGACGAGGGCGTGCTCTATTTTGTCGGCAGCCGCGAACGCGTGCCCGTGGCGTTCGACGACGAACTCATTGCCGCCACGCACGAGGCGGTCGAAGGGCTGCGGCGTGTCGCCGCCGAAGGGGTCATCCCGCCGCCGCTGGAAGACAGTCCCAAGTGCCCGCGCTGCTCGCTGGTCGAGATCTGCCTGCCGGACGAGGTCAATCGGCTCACCAAGCCGGACATCACTCCGCGTCCCATCTCGGTGCCGTGCACCGACGCCCTGCCGCTCTACGTCCAGGCGCCCCGGGCGCGAGTGTCGAAATCCGGAGAGACCCTCGTCGTGACGGCGGACGACGTGGAGCTGGCAACTGCTCGTCTGGAAGAGACGTCGCAGGTTGTCGTCCTGGGCAACATCCACCTGACCACGCCGTGCCTGCACGAACTCATGTGGCGCGGGATTCCCGTCACCTGGCACAGCTACGGCGGCTGGTTCTTCGGCCACACGATGGGCAACGGCCACAAGAACGTCGAGTTGCGCACCGCCCAGTACCGCGCAAGCTTCGACGAGTCGACGTGCCTTCAGTTCGCCCGCGGGCTGGTGAGTGCGAAGATCGTGAACTGCCGGACGCTGCTGCGCCGCAACTGGAAACGTGCGGCCAGCAGCCAGTCGGTTCTGGTCGAACTCAAGGCCGACAGCCGCCGCGCGGCGGAGGCGGGCTCGCTGCCGGAACTGCTCGGCATCGAAGGGTCCGCTGCCGCCCGCTATTTCCGGGCCTTCGGCGCGATGTTGCACGAGGCGGCGCCGGGTGCCGAGTTCGGGTTCGACTTCGAAACGAGAAACCGGCGCCCGCCGAAGGATCCGGTCAACGCGCTGCTGTCGTTCGCCTACTCGCTGTTGGTGCGGGCCTGGACGGTGACGCTGACGGCGGTCGGGTTCGATGCCTACCGCGGCCTCTACCACCAACCGCGTTATGGTCGGCCCGCGCTCGCCCTCGACCTGATGGAACCGTTTCGTCCTCTCATCGCGGACTCCGTGGTCCTTCAGGCAATCAACAACGGCGAAGTCCAGCCGACCGATTTCAAGCGTGCGGCGGGTAGCGTCAACCTCGGCGCGAACGCCAGGCGGACGTTCATCTCTACGTTCGAGCGGCGGCTCGGCCACGAGATCGTGCATCCGCTGTTCGGTTATCGGGTGAGCTACCGGCGCCTGATGGAGATGCAGGCCCGATTGCTCGGCCGGCATCTGCTCGGCGAGCTTCCCGAGTATCCGAACTTCACCACCCGCTGAGTGCGATGGAACACCTGTACATCGTCGTCTACGACATCAGTGATCCGAAGCGGTGGCGGCGCGTCTATAAATTGATGCAAGGCTACGGCGAATGGGTGCAGCTCTCCGTCTTTCAGTGCCGCCTCAGCCGCCGCCGGCACGCTACGCTGGTTGCACGACTGGACGAGATGATCGATCATGCGGAGGACCATGTCGTCCTCGTCGATGTCGGCGTCGCAGACGGGATCGACCCGCGCGTGGTCAGCTTGGGCAAGAAGTTTCGGGCTGTGCGCCGGGAGCCCGTTGTCGTCTGACGCGCTGCCGCGACCGGAGCGAGCGCTCCGGTGCCGACGCGATGCCGGGCAGTGCTCGCACGGCGGGAGATCCTTGAAAACTAGAGACGTACGCTGGATGCTTCGCCGATCGGCGGGTACTCTGAACCGCTGCTCGTCGGTTAACCACACGACCGCTCGCAAACCGGTCGTCAGCGCCTTGAAACGCAAGGGTTTGCGAGCGGTCCGTCATCCGCGGGACTTACCCGCGGCCTCATTGAAGCGAGCCGCATGACGGACTATCAGACCGCGCAACTCAAGTCATCCGCGGGACTTACCCGCGGCCTCATTGAAGCCGCTCAAACAGCCGTCCCTCGCGCCCGCACAGCGCAGTCATCCGCGGGACTTACCCGCGGCCTCATTGAAGCAGCGTCCTGGACCTGCGATTCCCGGTTTTCCATACGTCATCCGCGGGACTTACCCGCGGCCTCATTGAAGCTTTGAGTACCGCGCCACGGACACGTTTACGCAGGTGGTCATCCGCGGGACTTACCCGCGGCCTCATTGAAGCGTAGGCCGCGCCGGCCGCGTTGACGCCCTCTGTCACCTGTCATCCGCGGGACTTACCCGCGGCCTCATTGAAGCTGTACGGTTGGGGAGTCCGATCCGGCCGGCGACGAGGTCATCCGCGGGACTTACCCGCGGCCTCATTGAAGCCACATTATCCAGAACGGGACGTTGCCGATGCAGGCGCGTCATCCGCGGGACTTACCCGCGGCCTCATTGAAGCTCGAGGCGCCGCTGGCCAGCGATGTCAGCGCCAGCCGGTCATCCGCGGGACTTACCCGCGGCCTCATTGAAGCCCAGCGTCGGCGCGCATGCCGCGACCGAGTATTTGCGTCATCCGCGGGACTTACCCGCGGCCTCATTGAAGCAGGCGGCAGTGGTTAGGGCGACGAGTCCTGATCGCGTCATCCGCGGGACTTACCCGCGGCCTCATTGAAGCTTAACCGGTGGACTGATGCGTACTGCCAGGCAACGGGTCATCCGCGGGACTTACCCGCGGCCTCATTGAAGCGGTTTACGGGCCCTGGATTCCTCAGAATGCCATAGGTCATCCGCGGGACTTACCCGCGGCCTCATTGAAGCGCCGCGGGCCACCAGCACGAGGTCTGGAAATCCGAGTCATCCGCGGGACTTACCCGCGGCCTCATTGAAGCATCTGCCGCCAACGCCTATGTTTGTCAGCCTGCCGGTCATCCGCGGGACTTACCCGCGGCCTCATTGAAGCCCGGGGGGAAGCGGGGTTGCACTGCAAAACTTCGCGAGTCATCCGCGGGACTTACCCGCGGCCTCATTGAAGCGAGACGTTGTTCAGAAACCTGCAGCAGGGCGAGGTCGTCATCCGCGGGACTTACCCGCGGCCTCATTGAAGCCCCTCGCGGAATTCCGTAAGCTTTGTTTCCAGCTCGCGTCATCCGCGGGACTTACCCGCGGCCTCATTGAAGCCACAGATGGGCGGCGGGCGAGCCGCAGCGCATCGAAGTCATCCGCGGGACTTACCCGCGGCCTCATTGAAGCATCAGCGCCCGCGCGTCCTCGTAGAGCTCGGCCAGTGTCATCCGCGGGAACTACCCGCGGCCTCATTGGAGCAGGGCTCGCGGCCACGCCGTGCTCGAACCGACGACATCATGCGACTCACGCGCGGAGCCGACTGACTGTTCTTCGGGCGGTAACGCTGGTCTCGCCCGAAGCGCCGTCCTGAGCCTGGACCCGCGTCGCGCTCACAACCCCCCCGACGCGTCGTAGAGCAGCTTGACGCCGATGACGAACAGCCCGGCGTGCACGATGGCGTAGAAGATGGCGTCGTTGATCCGTTCGTGAAGCCGCCGGCCGAGGGTGACGCCGACCGGGGCGAGCGGGAGCAGCATCGCGGAGGTCAGCAGGTTCTCGGTGTTCCACTGGCCGAGCCAGTAGTAGGGGGCGACCTTCAGCCAGTTGACGACGAAGAAGAAGACGATGCTGGTCGATTGGAACGTGGTCCGGTGCATCTGCTGCGGTATGAGGTACGCCTGGAGCGGCGGTCCGCCGGCATGGATCGAGAAGCTGGTGAAGCCGGCCGTGGTGCCCCAGAGGACGCCGAGCAGCGGCCGCGCCGGCCTGGGAGTGCCGCCCCGGCCGGGACGTAGCCAGAAGTACTGCAGCGCGTAAACCAGTGCGATGACGCCCACCATGATGCGGAGGCCATCGGGTGAGATCTGCCGCGCGGTGAGGAAGCCGAGCACGGTGCCGAAGAAGGCGCCCGGGAGGATGGCGCGGAGGTTGCCGATGTCCCATTCCCCCCAGAACACGCGAAGGGCCAGGACATCCATGATCATCAGGATCGGCAGCAGGATGGCGGCCGCCTGCACCGGTCCGACCACCATCGCCATCAGCGGGACGCCGACGACGCCGATGCCGCCGCCCAGTCCTCCCTTGGCGAGACCGACGATTATCACCGCCAGGCCGGCGGCGACGTAGAACCAGGGGTCGGTAATCAAGGCCCGGGGGCCGCCTCAGCCATCACCCGGCGTCGTCCTCGGGTTCGATTTCCTTCAGGAAGTCTTCCCGCGGCTTGTGGATACGGTCGTAGCTCCCGGCCGAGACAACGTAGTACCAGCTCGCGAAGCGGGTGGCGAGGCGGTCGGCCTTCTCTCGTCCTTCCTCGACGCGGCGTTCCCACGAGGCGTGCGCGTCGGCATCGGAGGCGGGCGGCTCGGGAAGCGCGGCCTCGTCGAACTCGGCCGTGATGAAGACGTAGCGGTTCTCGCCCGGTCCGGTCTCTTCGTCGTCGCTCGTCTCGTCCCCCAGGACGACGGCGTCGCCGCGCCCGTAGACGATCTCGCCGAAGCGGAGCGTGTAGAGGACGCCCTCGGTAGTCCGGACGAGCAGTTCACCCTCGTTCGAGAGCAGGCCGCCGTCGGCGGTGGGGTAGAAGCCCTTGTTTACCAGGTCGGTGATGTCGGTGCGGCTGATGCTTCCCGCCATCGCGGCATCGCGCAGGTTGCCGGTCATCCCCTCCGGCTTGGGGCGGACGCCGGCGATCTCCAGGTTCATGATGGCGCCGACCAGCAGGTTCATCTGGACGAAGTCCACCTCCTGCCCGGACGGCACCGGGGAGCCGCTCCAGGTCGTGTCGTCCACCTTGTCGACCGTGAAGGCGCGGGGCCGCGACGCGCGGCGGGTCATTTCGTCCACCTGGTACTCGTTCAGCACGATATGGACCACTTGGTCGCGCTCGACTTCGAGCAGGTTCTTTTCGATCCAGTCCTCGAACCGGGTGGAGATGTCCGCCTCGAACCGCGCGGTGTAGACCCGCTTCTGGTCGGGCGCGCGGACGAACCGGAGGCCGGGACGCCCCTCGACCGGGCGGCCGACGATCAGGTCGGCGAGCGCCTCGTCGTTCGCATCCTTCACGGTGAGCCGCGTGCCGCGGCCCACCAGGCTGGTGGCGGCGAGGTCGGTCGGATGGATGACGCCAAGCGCTTCGTGGTCGGCCACGTTGTCGGAGCGGAAGTCCTCCTTCGTCAGGCTGATGATGTCGGCCGCGATGTTCGACAGCCGTTCGGCGCCGTCGGCGGGATAGTCGTGGTGGGACGGGATCGTCCAGAGCCCGTCGCGGTTCGTCACCTGGAATGGCATCGCCGAGGCGGTCTCTGCGTTGAATTCGACCACGTCGAGCGTGGCCGCCGCGTCGGGATCGGCGAACTCCGGGAAGAACGTCTCGCCGACATCGAAAAAGAGATCCGGCAGTGCGCGCCGCGGGGCGCTGGCGAAGGCGACGACTCCGAGAAGGAGCGCCACCCCGGCGATGATGAGGGTCTTCTTCGTCTCCTGCATGATTCGTGGCTCCGTTCGTCTGGCGATTTCGGGGCACGGAAGAACCAAGAGGTCTCCGGCTCCGTCGAATATCATAGCGAGATGCGATACGCGCGCACCGAGTTGCGGTGGCTCCGGGCCCTCGTGGTGGCGATAGTGCCGGTGGTGACGGCTGCGTGCGCGGTCGACGCGCCGGCCCGGGACGGGGAGGCGGCACCTGCGTCCTCGGGCGCGACTGCACTGGCCGCCGGCCGGGTGCAGTCGCCGGCTGACGATGTGGTGCAGCCGCCGCCGACGCCGCTGCGCCCGGAGGAGCAGGCGGTCATCGACCTTTTCGAGCGGACGCGGTCATCCGTCGTCTACATCACGACGCTCGCCCGGCGGGCCGACTGGTTCCGCGGGACCGTCTCCGAGGTGCCGCAGGGAACCGGTACCGGTTTCGTCTGGGACGACGAAGGACACGTCATCACCAACTTCCACGTGCTCCAGGATGCGAGCTCGGTCGAAGTCGTGCTGGACGATCAATCCACCTACCAGGCCGAATGGGTAGGGGGCTCCGCGTCGCACGACCTGGCGGTGCTGAGCATCGACGCGCCGCAAGAGGCACTCCATCCCGTTACGCCGGGTAACAGCGACGGGTTGCTTGTCGGACAGAGCGTCTATGCCATCGGCAATCCTTTCGGATTGAGTGCGACCCTCACGACCGGCGTCGTCTCCGCCCTCGGACGGCAGATCGGCGGGCTCGACGGGACGCCGATCGAGAACGTCATCCAGACCGACGCGGCGATTAACCGGGGGAACTCGGGCGGACCGCTGCTCGACAGCTCCGGGCGGCTGATTGGTGTCAACACGCAGATCTACAGCCCGTCAGGCGCGTCGGCGGGTGTCGGCCTCGCCGTCCCGGTCAGCACCGTGCGTCGCGTCGTGCCGGAGTTGATCGAGACCGGGTCGTACACGCCGCCGCGGCTGGGTATCCGGGCCGTCGACGAGGGGTTGACCCGCCGGCTCGGCGTCGAAGGGATCCTGATCGCGGGCATCGAATCCGGGACCGGCGCGGCGGACGCGGGATTGCTGCCCATCGAAGTGGCCCGCAACCGGATCGTTGCCCTCGGCGACGTGATTCAGGCGATCGACGGGGAACCGGTCCGGAGCTTGGGCGAGCTGCGCGCGGTGCTCGACCGGTATCGGTCGGGAGACACGGTCAGCGTGTCCATCCTCCGGGACGGAGAGACGGAGGATGAGGTGACCGTCCGTTTGCAATAACCAACCAAGGTGCGCCGGTCGCCAGACCTACCGCGCACCCACCTCCGCGAGCGGCACCGCCTCCAGATCGTGCGCCCCGGCGACCGCGGCGTGGGTCACCTGCCCGTCCACCACGTTCACCCCCTTCGCGAGCGCCGGGTAGCGCTCGGCCGCCGCGCGCCAGCCTCGGTCCGCGATCTCGAGCGCATAGGTCATCGTGGCGTTCGTCAGCGCGTAGGTGGATGTGTGGGGAACGGCGCCGGGCATGTTCGACACGCAGTAGTGGACGACCCCCGCGTCGACGTAGCGGGGGTGGGTATGCGTGGTGGCCCGGCTGGTCTCGGCACAGCCCCCCTGATCGACCGCGACATCGACCAGCGCGGAGCCCGGCTCCATCTGTTGCAGGTGCGCGCGCGTCACCAGCTTCGGCGTCCGCGCGCCCGGGATCAGCACGGAACAGAGCACGAGGTCGGCTGACGCCACCGCGCCTTCGATGTTGGCCGCGTTCGACATCAGCGTGTTGACGTGTCCCTGCAGCACGTCGCGGACGTAGCCGAGACGGAGCGGGTTGATGTCGATGATCGTCACGTCGGCGCCGAAGCCGGCGGCGACGACGCAGGCGTTCATCCCGACGACACCCGCGCCGATGATGGTGACTCGCCCGCGCCGGACGCCGGAAACGCCTGGCAGCAGGATGCCCTTGCCGCCCACGTGGCGCTCGAGCGACGCCGCGCCCGCCTGGATCGACAACCGGCCCGCCACCTCCGACATCGGGACGAGGAGCGGCAGGGTGCCGTCGTTCAACTGCACCGTCTCGTAGCCGATGCCGACGATGCGCCGGTCGAGCAGCTTCGCGGTCAGCTCCCGCGACGCGGCCAGATGCAGGTAGGTGAAGAGGATCTGGCCCGGCCGCATCCGATCGAATTCCGGTTCGAGCGGCTCCTTCACCTTCAGGATCAGGTCCGCCCGCTCCCAGATCGCGTCCGGACTGTCGACCAGTTCGGCCCCGGCTTCCCGGTAGGCGCGGTCCGGGATGGCGCTGCCGATGCCCGCCTGGGCCTGGACCAGCACCTCGTGGCCGCGCGCGACGAAGGCGGCTACGCCGGACGGGGTGATGGCGACGCGGTGCTCGTCGTCCTTAAGCTCGGTGGGAATGCCAACCCGCATGTCAGGACGCGGGCCGCAACTCGTCGATGTCGAGCGTGTTCGCCTGATCGATGATCTTGGCGAAGGCGCGCGCTACCGCCTCGATGCCCACCGCCGGGACCAGTTCCGGGATGTCCCAGTCGGTGTGCTTGTGCTCCGGCGAGCGGATCAACTGCACCGAGGGCGCCTCCTTGTCGATCGCCATCATCTCGCCGGTGGCGCGGCCGTCCATCGCGGCGATGACGGTGACGCCGAATGTCTCGTAGGCATCGAGCGTGATGTCGAGCAGCGCCTGGCTGCCGTGCACCCACCACCGGCGGGGAGAAACCGTGTTCGTCAGGCGCAGTTCGGTATTGAACGCAATGAACTGCGTCGGGGCCACATGCTCGCAGTTGACCATCAGCGCGGCCTTTTCCAGCATCCCCTCGTCGCGCAGGTACGGCGCGTTGGGCGATCCGACGTGGTGCCCGGCCGTGCCGATGAAGGTGATGTTGCGCCGCCGCTCCGCCTGCGGCACCTGCGCGAAGAACTCCGCCAGGCCGATCATCACCGCCATGCCGGAGGCGTTGTCGAGCGCCGCATCGTAGAAGCCGTCCATGTGCGCCATGACGTAGATCGTCTCGTCCGTCGTGCCGGGGAGCGTGCCGTAGATGCTCGGGCTGCGGAGTCCCTCCCGGATTTCGGTGTCGACGCTGGCCGCGATGCTGACCGTCTCGCCGGTGGCGACCAGGTCGCGCAGGCGCTGGCCGTCGTCGAAGCCCATGAAGAAGCCCGGGGTCGACACGCCGACGCTCTCATAGCGCGAGGTGCCGTCCGGGTCGCGCAGCATCTGGAACGAGCGGAGGCTCTGCCAGACCGCCATGTTGCCGGTGTAGCCCCAGATGCCGACGATCAGCGCGGCGCCCGCTTCCTCGGCGCGCAGTGTCGCTCCTTCCCAGGATGCGGAGTTGCCCATCTGTCCGGGCGCCAGCATCGTCTGGATGACTACCGCCCTGCCGGAGACATCCCGCCCGGCGAAGTCGGCCGCGGTGCCCAGGCCAACCCAGACCGCTTCCGCCTCGATGGCGGGGATCGGCTCCGAGCGCGTCGCGGGGTTGGCGGAACCGAACGTCAGCCGCTCATCGCCGCTCTCGGCGACCAGCGTCCAGTCGGTCGGGAACCACTGGGGTCCCAGGTCGAACTCGTGCTGGTAGATGTTCTCCATCCCCAGATCGCGGAACTTCGCTTCGGTCCAGTCGGCCGTCATCCGTTCGTAGGGTGTGCCGGAGATCCGGCCCCAGTACCGGTTCCCGTCGTCACGGCTCCGGCGCGAGAAGGCGACCACGTCGTTCATCCACCCCTTCAGCCGCTGCCCGTCAATCTGCTCGTACTTCCGGTCTTCGCCGGTCAGCGCGCGGCGCAGATGGTCGTACGCTTCCTCGCGCACCTCGCCGGCCGCCGTGATGAGCGGCTGCGGCGGCGCCTGCTGCGCTTCGGCAACCACCTGGGTGAGCGCGACTGCGGCCACACCGGCCACTCCCACGGCTGCGACCAGCTCGACCCAGAGCCGCCGCCGCCCGTTTCCGTTTCTCCGGTCCGATCGCTTCGTGCGCATCCCAGCCTCCTGATTCCGTCTTCCGCAAGCCTACTACGGTCCGCCGGCGTCCGCGCCGTCCGCGCCGGCATTCTCCTTCACCCTTCCGACCAAGGTCCGACAGCTATATGCTCGGAATCACAACCCCTTCGACGCCCGAGGCAAGCATCCGGCACCGCATCATGACCACACCGCCTCACTCCGCTGCAGCGGCTCCCGTCATCCAGGGCGCCCGCATCGACTCTATCGACGTGCTGCGGGGCTTCGCCCTGCTCGGCATCCTCGCGATGAACATCCAGTTGTTCGCGATGCCTAGCGCGGCCTACTTCAACCCGGTCGCCTACGGTGATCTCAACGGCGCGAACCTCTACGTCTGGCTCGGCAGCCGACTGCTGGCCGACCAGAAGTTCATGACGATCTTCTCGATGCTGTTCGGTGCCGGCATCCTCCTGATGGCCACGCGCGCCGAAGGAAGCGGGGAAGCCGGACGCGTGCACTACCGCCGCATGGGGTGGCTGGCCCTCATCGGCGCGCTGCACGCCCACCTGCTCTGGGCCGGCGACATCCTGTTCCTCTACGCCGTCTGCGGGATGCTGGTCTATCCGCTTCGCCGGCTATCACCGGGGCGGCTGCTCGTGGCGGGAACCGCGATCGTTGCCGTGGGGTCGGCCGTCTACCTCTTCGGTGGCGTGTCCTTTCCCTACTGGCCGGAGGAGGCGGCGAGAGGGTTCATCGACCAGCAATGGCAGCCGACGCAACCGGTCATCGCCGCCGAGGTTGCCGCGTATCGGGGTGGCTGGCTCGAGCAGCTTCCCGTCCGGTCGGGGCAAGCGCTCACGTTCGAGACATTCGTCATCCTCTTCTGGGGCGGCTGGCGGGCCGGCGGCTTGATGCTGATCGGGATGGCGCTCTTCAAGCTCGGCGTCTTCAGCGCCCAGCGCTCGCGGCGCTTCTACGGCGCGCTGATCGCCGCGGCGCTCTTCCTTGCCATCCCGCTGGAGTCGTACGGGGTCGTGCTCGATTTCCGGTACGGGTGGGCTCCCTGGTCGTTCTTCCAGGGCAAGCAGTTCAACTACTGGCCGAGCATCGGCGTCAGCCTCGGTTACATCGGCCTCGTCATGCTGGCGTGCCAGACGGCCGCGCTGCGCCCGGCCACGCGGCCGTTCGCCGCGGTGGGGCAGATGGCGTTGACCAACTACCTGTTGCACACCGTCATCTGCACCACGATCTTCTACGGCCATGGCTTCGGCCTCTTCGGGTCGGTCGACCGTCTCGGACAGTTCGGCGTGGTGGTGGCTGTCTGGGTGGTGCAGTTGATCGTGTCGCCGCTCTGGCTGCAGCGGTTCCGGTTCGGCCCGGCGGAGTGGGTCTGGCGCTCGCTTACGTACGGTGTGCGCCAGCCGTTGCGGCGCGCGTCGGCGACGGCGTCCTGACTTGCGGGGGGCGCGACAGGAGGGCGGGGAGTGCCGCGTGCGCCGTCGCGGGGCGGCCCCGGAGGCTCCGAAGGCGGCCTTTTCCTGTTATTTAATGTTATTGGATAGGACTTAATATGTAGTGTGCCTGCGCGAGGCTCTTATTAATTTATTGACGCCATAAACTTAATTTGTATGGCTCACACCGCTCCGAGCAGCTCCGGTAGATCCGCGAGCGAAGGGATCACGGCATCCGGGGACCGTCCCGGCCCATCGAGGTCGGCTGGCCGGAACTTGCCGGTGCGCACCAGGACGCCGCGCGCGCCGACGGCCATCGCGCCCCGCACATCGCTGTTGATGTCGTCGCCGGCGACGGCGACATCGGTCACCGGCAGGCCCATGGACGCTGCCGCACCCTCGAAAAAGGCGGCGCTTGGCTTGCCGACAAGGACGGCATCGCGGCCGGTCGCGTATTCCAGCGCCGCGACGAACGGACCGGCGTCGAGCGTCAGGCCGTCCTCGGTCTGCCAGTAGCGGTTCTTCTGCATGGCGACGAAGTGCGCGCCGGTCTGCAGTTGGCGGAACGCGCGGTTCAGTCGATCAAATGTCCAGTCGCTGCCGAGATCGCCGATCACCACCGCTTCGGGCTGCTCGTCGTCCATCGTGAAGCCGCCGAACTCCGCCAGCGTCGCCTCGGCGATGTGCGGCGCCACCCGGTGAACGCCCCGCGCCGCTAGCCACGCGACCGCGGCAATGGGCGCCGTAATGATCTCGTCCGCCTCGACGTCGATCCCGAACCCGCACAACCGGTCGACCAGTTCGCGCCGCGGCCGGCGCGTCGTGTTGGTTGCGAACCGTACCGGCAGCCCCGCCCGCCGGATGGCGTCGATCGCCTCACGTGCGCCCGAGATCGCGGCGCCCGCTTCGTAGACCGTCCCGTCGAGATCGAGCAGCACGCCGCGCGCGTCGATCCGCGAGCGCGCTATCACGAGTCGCCGCCGTGCGCTTCCAGTGCGGCCGTGTAGGCCTGCTTCACGTCGTCCGTGAAGCAGACGAACAGAACCTGTTCGACGCCGGGTGCAGCCTCCAGGGCCTGCGTGACGGTTCTGACCGCCACCGGCGCCGCCAGCTCCACCGGATAGCCATAGATGCCGCAACTGATCGCCGGGAACGCTATCGACTTCAGTCCATGCGCGTGCGCCAGCTCGATGGAACGCCGGTAGCAGCCGGCAAGCAACTCGGGCTCGCCACGCTTGCCGCCACGCCAGCGCGGTCCCACGGCCTGGATCACGTGCTTGGCCGGTAGGCGATGGCCGCCCGTGATCTTCGCGCTTCCGGTCTCGCAGCCACCCAGCGTCCGGCATTCCTCCAGCAGGCCCGGCCCCGCCGCCCGATGAATCGCCCCGTCGACACCGCCGCCTCCCAGGAGCGCGGTGTTCGCCGCATTCACGATCGCATCGACCGCGAGCGTGGTGATGTCCGCCGTCGAGATCTCCATCCGGCCCATTTAGGTATCCGCTATCGCGCGGAATCATACGTCCGGCGGAGAAAGAGCCCGGTTTGACGCCTTCGCGCCGGGACGCCACCATGGGATATGAAGCTCACTGTGGATCTCGACCCCGACACTTACACGGAGGTTGTTTCGTTTGCCGACGTCAAGGGCTGCAGCATCAGCGCAGCCGTGAACCAGCTCCTGCGTCGTTCGCTGCCGGGAGCGCACTCCCAACGCGGGAGTCCACCATACGGCATGGAGCGACGCAACGGACTTCTTGTCTGCGATGGACGGGAAGTGGTTGCCGCGGAGACAGTCCAGCGGATCGAGTCAGAGGACAACGTTCACTCGACGTAGGGATGTGGCGTCCGCACAATGCTCGGATTCTCTCGACGGGCGAGGCTCCGGCAGCCGACACCAAGCCGCATCGTCGTGACGTCGCTGGGTGGCCATGGTGCCGGCGTGGACGCTGCCGCACCATGGGTGCGGGCGCACCATGAAAACGCTCGCGCCGCGGACTACGCCGTGAAGAACGCGACCGCGGTCCAGCAGATGGATGCCAGCAGTGCGGCGATGGACGCCTGCGGAATCTGCGTCTTGACGTGATCCATCAGGTCGCAGCCGGTGCAGACGGAGCTGAGGACGGTGGTGTCGGAGATGGGCGAGCACTGATCGCCGAAGACGCTGCCGTCCATGACGGCGGCGAAACAGATGGTCATGAACAGCTCGGGGTGCGAGAGGCCCTGTCCGTTGGCGACGGCCCAGGCGAGCGGCATGGCGAGGGGGAACGCGACGGCGTAGGTGCCCCAGCTTGTGCCGGTGGAGAAGGCGATCACCATGGTCATCACCTGGAGGATGACCGGCAGCAGAAAGTAGGGGACGTTCCCGCCGAGCTGATCGACGAGGAAGACACCGCCGCCGGTCTGGATGCTGATGCCGCCGATGGTGATGGCGAGGAGCAGGATGACCGAGCCGAGGACCACGCCCTTGATGCCGTCGTGGTAGCCCGCGATGAGGTCCTTGAGCGCCATCCCCTTGGCAAGCGCCATGCCGGAGGCCAGCAGCAGCGCGCCGCCGAACGCCCACTGCACGTTGGGCGAGCCGTAGGCGATGAACGTCCCGACGGCGACGCCGATCAACAGGATGAGCGGCAGGAAGAACTCGAGGACGTGGGGCGTGTAGCCCTCCGGCACCTGGGCGCCCTGCAGCTCCTTCGCACTGAGCGGTTCGGCGTCGTCGTCGTCGAGCTGGCCGGTCGCGCGGCTGCGTTCCATCGCGGCGCGCAGGCGCTTCCCGAGAAACAGCGGCTTCTCGACGCTCACGAGGAACGTGCCGAGCACCGCGAAGATGGCGTAGAAGCAGAAGGGGACGCTCCGGAAGAAGAAGGCGATCCGGTCCGCCTCGGTCGCGAGGAAACTGACGCCGGAGACGAAGATGAACGCCTGCACGTAGCCGGGCCACGCGTTGAAGGCGAGCTGCGATGCAACGGGTGACGCGGTGGAGTCGACGATGTAGGCGAGCTCCTCGTGGCTGATCCGCTGCTTGTCGGCGATCGGCTTGACGGTGGTGCCGACGACGACGGTGCTGACCGTCCCACCCTGGAAGAAGACGATGCCGAGCATCCAGGCGACCAGCTTGGCGCTTCTCGGGCCGCGGACGAATCGCCGGGTCATGAACTCGGCGAAGGCCCGCGCCGCGCCGGTGCGCGACCAGACGCCCATCAGCCCGCCGAGGAGCCAGAGGTACAGCAGCAGTATCCCGGCCGCGTTGGTGGTTGAGAGCGACGGGATCAGCACTTCGCCGGTGATGTCGTACTGGCCGAGCACCAGCGCCCCGGCGACGATGCCGGCGCCGAGCGAGGTGACCGGCTCGCGCGTCACCCAGCAGAGCAGCACCGCGACGAAGGCGGGCAGCAGCGAGAAGTAGCCCCAGTGCCGCTGCGCGCGGAACTGGTAGTAGACCGTCTCGGTCCGCCCGTCGCGCGTCTCGGTCGCCACGACGAACTCCTCGGTCACCGGCGGTACGTCGGTCGAGCCATCCACCACCGCCGGATCGATTTGCGCCTCGGCGATCGGCACCGGCTCGAAGTAGGCGGGTTCGCCCTCCACCATGTAGTAGAGCCGTCCGTCGTCGTCGGTCTGGACGTCGAGAGTCACCTGATCGACGAGCCAGGTGGGCGGGACCGTCGCACCGACGATCCAGGATGCGAACATGGCGCAGGCGAAGATGGTGAACTTGGTGTAGCCGGCGTTCATAGCGTTGGGGGATCCTGGATGTCGGGTGCCGTTCGAATCTCCCGATGATGGGTTACGCCCCAGCAGATGTCAAAAGAAGGACACGGAAAGCGGGACACGGTGATATAACGGGCCAACTGCGGCCATGCAGGCGTCATCGAATGGCGCAGGGGAGGAGCGGCCATGACGTATCGCGCGACGACCGGTATTGACGGATCGGGTTCGCGTCGGATCCTCGTGGCGCTCGGCGCGGGACTTGCCGTCGTCACCCTGGTTGCGGCCGCCACCTTCACGCCCGGCTGGGCCGGTGCGCCGGAGATCGTCCTTCACGCCGAACAGCAACCGGGCGCCGACGGATCGTTCACGTCGGATCAGGCGTCCGGCGGCTGGTTCGTCTACGGGGTGCAGTGCGAAGAGTGCCACGGAGCGGCCCTGGAGGGGATGGTGCATGCGCCGCCCCTGGCCGGCGTGGAATTCCTGAACAGTTGGGCGGGACGGACGACGGACGAACTGTTCGCCTACCTGCGCGACGAGATGCCGCCCGGGCAAGCGGGCACGCTCAGCGATCAGGCCTACGTTGGCCTGGTGGCATACCTGCTGGAGTCGAACGGCGCGGTGCCGGGCGAGGCGACCCTGACCGCGGATGCGGGGGTCACGATCGGCGATGCGGCGGACATCACCGAGGCGCGTCGCGCGGCGCAGGCGGGGGAGCGTCCGCGGCGGCGGTCGACGCGGTTCGTCAACCGGGAGGTGCCGCATGCGCTGGCGCCGGTGACCGACGCGCTATTGGCGGACCCGCCGCCAGGCGACTGGCTGACCTGGCGGCGCACCCGCAACAGCCATGGCTACAGCCCGCTCGATCAGGTGACGCGCGAGAACGTCGCCGATCTGAAGCTCGCCTGGTCGATCGCGATCCGGCAGGGCAACCATCAGACAACGCCGCTGGTGCATGACGGCGTGATGTTCCTGGCCAATCCGGGGAACGTCGTTCAGGCGATCGATGCGGCGACCGGCGACGTCATCTGGGTATACCGCGCGCGGCTGCCGGAGGACGTAACGTCAGGCCCCACCCGCACGCTGGCCCTCTATGGCGACAAGCTGTTCCTCGCCACCGCGGACGCGGCCCTCGTCGCCCTCGACGCGCGGACTGGCGAGGAGGTGTGGCGGTCCGTGAAGGCGGACTACGCGGAGGGTTTCCGCCAGAACGCCGGTCCGGTCCTCGCCAACGGCGTTCTCATCAGCGGCACCAACGGCTGCCAGCGCTACACGGAGCAGACCTGCTTCATCACCGGACACGACCCCGACAGCGGGGAGGAGCTGTGGCGTACCTCGACCATCGCGCTCCCGGGGGATCCGAACGACGCGTCATGGGGCGACACCCCGCCGTATCTGCGCGCGGGCGGCGATGCGTGGATCCCGGGGAGCTACGACGCGGATCTCGGTCTGTTCTACATCGGCACCGCGCAGGCGAAGCCGTGGGTGGCGGCGAGCCGTGGGATGACAACCCGGCAGGACGCGCTCTACACCAATTCGACGCTCGCCCTGAACCCGCGCACCGGGCAGGTGGAGTGGTACTTCCAGCATGCGCCCGGCGAGACGCTCGACCTCGACATCGTTTACGAGCGCGTCCTCGTGGACGCCGACGGCGAGCAGTGGCTGTTCACGATCGGGAAGGACGGCATCCTCTGGAAGCTCGACCGCCGGACCGGCGCGTTCGTCGACCTGCGGGAGACGGTGCACCAGGACGTCTTCGAGTCCATCGACCGGACCACCGGCGAGCTCACCTACCGGGAGGACATTCGCGACATCGCGATCGGCGAGCGGGTATTCACCTGTCCCAGCCTGCTTGGCGGCCACAACTGGCAGGCGTCGGCCTACCATCCGGGCGCCGGCGCGCTCGTCATCCCGCTCCACCAGGCCTGCATGCATCTCACCGGCCGGGAGGTGGAATTCATCGAGGGCGGTGGCGGGACGGCAGGCCGCTACGAGCTGCTCGAGATGCCCGGCAGTGATGGCAACATCGGGAAGCTGGCCGCCTACGACGTCCGGACGATGGAGGAACGGTGGAGCCATGAACAGCGAGCGCCGTTCCTGACCTCCGCGCTGACGACGGCGGGCGGACTGGTGTTTGCCGGGGACGGGGCCCGCTACTACCGCGCGTTCGACGTCGAGACGGGCGACGTGCTCTGGGAGACGCGTCTCGGGGCGTCGGCGCACGGGTACCCCATCACCTACGAGGCGGGCGGGCGGCAGTTCATCGCCGTCCCAGCCGCGCTGGGGGGCGTCTTCCGAAGTCTCACGGCGAAACTCAGCCCGGAGATCTATCAGCCGGAAGGAGGCAACGCGCTGTACGTCTTCGCGTTGCCGGAATAGGACCGTCACTTCCGGAGAGGAGACCGACATGAAGTGGAATCGCCGCGAGTTCATCGCGACCTCGACATTCGGAGTTGTTGGGACTTGGCTGTATCGAGCCCCGCTCTTCGCGCAGCAGCCGGCGACCCCCGAATTCACCGCCCTGCGCGGGAACGTGGGTATCTTCACGGCCCGCGGCGGGACGATGGGTTGGCTCATCAATCCGGATGCCGTCGTGGTCGTGGACAGCCAGTTCGCGGATACGGCCCAGATGTTCCTCGACGGCCTGGGGGAGCGCACCTCCCGGCGGATCGATGTCCTTGTCAACACCCACCATCATGGCGACCACACCGCCGGGAACCAGACGCTTCGGCCGTCGGTCGACCAGATCGTGGCGCACGCCAACGTACCCAGGTTGCAAAGGCGCCAGGCGGCCGAGCGGGACACCGGGGCGGCCCAGGCGTATGCGGACGAGACCTTCGACGAGAGCTGGAGTCTCGACGCCGGTGGCGAGCAGGTGTCGGCCAGGCACTACGGTCCGGGCCACACCGGCGGGGACAGCGTCATCTTCTTCGAGGGAGCCAATGTCGTTCACATGGGCGACCTGATGTTCAACCATCGTCACCCGTTCGTCGACCGCCCTGGCGGCGCGTCGATCCGCAACTGGATCACAACCCTCGAGCAGATCGTCGCGGATCACGACAGCGACACCACCTACATCTTCGGGCACTCGGGGCCGGGGACGCCGCTTACCGGCTCCCAGAGCGTGCTGTCGGGATTCCGCGACTACTTCACGGCCCTTCTCGAGTACGTCGAGCAGGGGATTGCCGCCGGCAAGTCGGCCGAGGAGATCGCGCAGGTCGAACAGCTACCGGGCTTCGCGGAGTACTCCGGCCAGCCGACGCGCACGATTGGAACCGCATATGAAGAGATCACCGCCGGCTGAGTGAACTGATTCGCTCACGTCGGCACGTTCGGACCGGAACCACGGGAGGGCGAACCGATGATGATGCGACGTCTGGTCTGGCTGTTCGTAGTCGCGGTGGCGGTTTCCGGTTGTGAGCAGCTCTCGCCGGAAATGCAACTGATTCACGACGCGGCCGATGCTCTCGGCGGTGTCGAGGCGGTCGAAGGGGTTGCCACGCTGCGCATCGAGGGAAACGGGACGAACTTCCGGGTGGGGCAGAACCGGACGCCCGACGCAAGTCTTCCGACGGCGGTGGTCGAGTCGTACACGGTCGAGGCCGACCTCCAGAATCACCGCATCCGATGGGAGATTGCGAGCGCCAATTTTGCCGGCAATGTGAATACGGCGGTCACGGCAATGGACGCGGATGTGGCGTTCAACGTCGGACAGAATGGTGCCCAGCGGGTGGGCGCAAGGGTCGCGAGAGAGCGTCACGCCGACTACTACCATCATCCGTTGACGCTGCTTCAGGTCGTCCTGGCCGCGGAGGAGATGGCCGGGACAGTGAGCAATCTGCGGCAGGAGTCGGGGCATGACGTGGTCGACATCACCACGCCCGACGGCAGCGAGCTTACGTTGCACGTCGACCCGGAGTCTCGGCAGGTCGCGACGATCGAGTCGATGGCATACAACACGAATCTGGGTGACGTCGAGACCGCGACGACGTTTCGCGATTACGCCGACGCGGGTGGATTGATGCTGCCTGAGGCGATCACGAGGACGATCGACGGCCAGCCTACCCGCGTCCTGCGGGTCAGTCACACGGTCAACGCCGATGTCGGCGATCTCGCCGCCCCGGCCGACGTGGCCTCGGCCCCGGAGCCCGGTCCGCCCACCGCCAACGTGACGGACGAGGAACTCGCCGACGGCGTCTGGTTGCTCGCCGGGCAATCCCATCACAGCGTTCTGGTCGAGTTCCCCGAGTACTCCGTTCTGGTGGAGGCGCCGCAGCACGACACGCGAACGCTGGCCGCCATCGCGCGGGCGCGCGAGCTGGTGCCGGACACGCCGCTTCGCTATGTCGTCAACACCCATCACCACTTCGATCACTCGGGTGGCGTTCGGGCGGCGGTGGCGGAAGGGCTCACCGTGATCACCCATGAGACGAACCGGGCCCTGTTCCAAGAGCTCACGTCCCGGCCGCACACGATAGTGGCCGATCACCTGGCTCAGCAGCCGGCGGAGCTGATGCTGGAAGGGGTAGTCGGAGACGACGTCTACGAGCTGGGGGAAGGCCGTAGAACCCTGCAGATCTTCCGGATGGGGGACAATCCTCACGCCGACGGTGTGCTTGTCGTCTATCTGCCGGCCGAGCGGATGCTGGTCCAGTCCGACATGTTCATCCCCGGGGTCGGCGGTGAGTTTGCGGAGACCGCGGCGGCGCTGCTCCAGGCCATCCAGGACCGCAACCTCCGCGTCGACCACCTCGTGCCGATCCACGGTGCAGTCCTGCCGCTGAGCGATCTGGAAGAAGCGGTGGAGGCGGCCGGGAACTAGGAGTCCGTGGTGAAATCCGTCTCGCGGCGGGCGTTTCTCAAGTCGAGCGCCGCCGTCACCGCGGCGACGACGCTCCCGGGCGCGCGGGCGCAGCTCGTCGCCCAGGGTAGCCCCGCCGACTCGCCGCCTCGGACCACCATCACCCTGACCGTCAACGGTGTCCGGCGTACCGTCGACGTCGAGGACCGGTGGACGCTGGCCGAGCTGATCCGCGACCACCTCGACCTCACGGGGACCAAGATCGGGTGCGACCGCGGCGAGTGCGGTGCGTGCACCGTGCATCTCGACGGCGCTCCCGTCTACTCGTGCAGTCAGCTCGCCGTCTGGGCCGATGGCCGCGCCGTGACGACGGTCGAAGGGCTCACCGAGGGCGATCGGCTGGATCCGCTCCAGGAGGCGTTCGTCGCCGGCGATGGGCCGCAATGCGGATTCTGCACGTCCGGTCAGTTGATGGCGGCCAAGGCGGTCGTCTCGGCGACACCGAATCCCACCGAGGAGGAAGTCCGCCAGGGCATGACGGGCAACATCTGCCGATGCTCGAACTACAACCGTTACGTCGCCGCGGTCCTCGGCCGCTCGCCCGAACGGGCGACGGATCGGGATCCGATGAGCGTGGTCGGCCAAAGCCGCCCCCGGATCGATGCGATCGAGCGGGTCACCGGCGCGGCGCGCTATACCGGTGACATCAAGCTTCCGGGGATGGCCTACGCGCGGGTTCTCCGGAGCCCGCACCCGCATGCCCGCATCACGGGCGTCGACACCCGGCGGGCCCGGGAAATGCCGGGCGTCTACGTGGTGTTGACCCGAGAGAACTGCGACACGATCTGGCGGTCCGGCGATCAGCAGAACCCGCGCTACCTGTTCAACAATCCGGTTCGTTTCGTCGGGGATCCCGTCGCCGCCGTGGCCGCCATCGACCGCCACGTGGCTGAGGCCGCGATCCAGGCAATTGAGGTCAACTACGAGCCGCTCGACTTCGTCCTCGATCCGGAAGAAGCCCTCCAGCCCGGGGCGGTCGAGATCCAGCCGGGGGGGAATCTCTCACGTCGGCGCGACGGCGAGGCGTTGCCCGAGACGTATCAGCGCGGTAGCGTGGACGCCGGTTTCGCCGCATCGGACGTGGTGGTCGAGGAGACGTACGTTTCCAAGCACCACAGCAACGCGCAGATGGAGCCGCGTTCCGCCGTGGCGCGCTGGGCGGGCGACGAGCTCACCCTGTGGACGCCGACCCAGGGCATCTCGAACTGCCGGTCGGATGTGGCGCGGGATCTCGAGTTGCCTCCCGAGCAGGTCCGGGTGGTCTGCGAGTACATGGGCGGTGGGTTCGGCAACAAGAATCAGTGTCAGGACACCGATCTCATGACGGCGCTCCTTGCGCGGGAGGCGGGGCGTCCGGTCAAGCTGGAGCTGACTCGGAAGGACGACTTTCTCGGGGTCCATGGCCGGTGGCCGACGGTGCAGCACTACAGGGTGGGGGCCAGCCGCGACGGGACGCTGCAGGCGATCCAGCTCCGGGGCTTCAGCGGGATGGGCCCGCATCGCAAGAGCAGCGGCGGCATCGCCGGGACTGAGCTGTTTCGGTGTCCCAACGTTCACCGCGAAGTTTCGCCGGTCTACACCAACATGACCGTCGCCGCGAACTTCCGGGGCCCCGCCTATCCCCAGGGGGTCTGGGGGATCGAATCGGTCATGGATCAGGTGGCCCACGAGCTGGCGATCGACCCGGTCGACTTTCATCTCCGGAACCTGACGCGCGCCCTCAACGATGAAACGCCCTATACCAGTTGGGCGCTTCGCGAATGCGTTACCGAGGGGGCGAACCGATTCGGCTGGTCGGCGCGGTGGCGGCGGGCGGGAACGCCGACCGGTCCGCTCAGACGGGGCGTGGGAATGGCGATCGGCATGTTCGCGGCCCGCCTCGGACGCAGTAGCGCGGTCCTGCGCCTCGAGGGCGGACGCCTGTTTCTCCATATCGGGGTGACCGATATCGGCACCGCGACCAAGACCGCCATGGCCCAGTTGGCGGCCGAGGCGATGGGGATGGATTTGGCCGACGTCACCGTGATCTGGGGTGATACCGATCGGTGCCCCTATTCCGTGGGGGAGTCGGGGAGCCGGACGACGACCCATACCGGACAGGCGATTCTCGAAGCGGCGGAGGATCTCAAGCGGCAGATCGCCGCGGTTGGCGTACCCCTCGGGAGCCGCACGCTGATCGCGCAGGCGACGCCGGAGCCGGTCCTCGACGGCGTGGCGCGGTACGCCTCGGCCGCGCACTTCGTGGAAGTCGAGGTCGACACGGAGCTGGGCGGCATCCGGGTGCTGCAGTATCTGGCGATGCACGAGAGCGGGCGCATCATCAACCCGCTCACCGCCGAGAGTCAGGTGAAGGGCGGCGTCACGATGGGGATCGGCATGGCTCTGCACGAGGAGCTGATCTACGACCGCCTCACCGGTATTCCGGTCAACCCGGGGTACTACGGCGCCCGGGTCATGACCCATCTCGACGCACCCGAGATCGAGGTGCGGTTCATCGAGCCGGACGACGCGTACGGACCGTACGGGGCGAAGACCGTCGGTGAGCCGCCGGTCATCCCCGTGGTGGCCGCCATCGGCAACGCCGTGTTCAGCGCGGCCGGCCGCCGGCTCCGGGAGCTGCCGATGACGCGGGATCGCGTGATGGAGGCACTGGCGTGAGACCTCTCACGAACGTGAATCCGGAGAGCCTGGCCGACGCCGTCGCGCGCCTGGAGCGCGGCGCAGAGCGGGCGGCCGCGGTTGGCGGCGGCAGCGACCTGCTCGGGATGATCAAGGACGATCTGGCATCTCCCGACGTCCTGGTGAATCTCAGGGCGCTTGCCGCTTCGGATGGTCTGGCCGCCATTACATCGGGACCGTCCGGGCTGCAGGTCGGCGGACTGATGACACTGACCCAACTGAGCGCGCATCCGGAGGTGGCCGCCCGCTACCAGGTGCTTGCCGAGGCCGCCAGGTCCGCGGCGACGCCCCAGATTCGCAACGTCGCCACCCTCGCCGGCAACCTCTGCCAGCGGCCTTGGTGCTCGTACTTCCGTCAGAAGTTCCCCTGTTACAAGCACGGCGGAAACCGCTGCTATTCCCGGACCGGCGAGAATCAGTTCAACGCCATTTTCGGTGGCGGTCCAAGCTACATCGTCCATCCGTCCGACACGGCCCCGGCCCTCGTGGCCCTCGACGCCCGCTTTCGCCTGGTCGGCCCCGACGGAGACCGGGTCGTTCCGGCGGGCGAGTTCTTCACGCTGCCTCGCGTCGACGTGGCGCGCGAGAACGTGTTGGAGCCGAACGAAGTACTGGCCGACGTCACGGTTCCGGCCGCGCCGGGCCTTCGGAGCACGTATGCCAAGGTGCTCGACCGGGAAGCGTGGACCCACGCCGTCGTCAGCGTGGCGCTCGCGCTGCAGATGGATGGCGGCCGCGTTCGCCGCGCGGGAGTCGTGCTGGGCGGCGTCGCCCCCATTCCGTGGCGGGTCGCGGCGGTCGAAGAACTGCTGGCGGGACAGCAGGTGACCGAGTCGCTCGCGGCCGAAGCGGGACGGCTCGCCATCGAGGGCGCCCGGCCGATGTCCAAGAACCGCTACAAGGTCCCGCTGGTCGAGAATCTGATGCGTCGGACGCTGCTTTCGCTTGGGGCGGCAGCGGCGAGGGGGTGAGGGCCGATGAATCGCCGCGATTTCATCCTGCTCGGCGGCGGCGGCACGCGAACTCTCGAGGTGTCGTGCGAGCGGTTGTACATGACGTTCGTCGAGGCCCGGATGAACGGATCGGCTGACGCCCTGCTCGCCCGCCTTGCCGAGCAGTCGGTGCGGGCCCGCCGGATCAGGCTGCGCGAGACGGTCTGGCTTGCGCGCGACGATTTCCACTCGGCCCTCAAGCCGGTCCTCGATGCGTTCGAGTCCCGCGGCGGAAAGGTGGAGATGGCGTCCTAACCCGGAGGATCGCATGATGAGCGTAAGAAGATTCGACTCGAAGCGGCGGTTCGTGATGGCGCGCATCGTCGCCGGCGTGGCGCTGGCGATGCTGGCGCTCGCCAGCCAGCCGACCCTCGTTGCCCAGGAGGCGGACGAGCGGTGGCTCGGCACGTGGGCGACCGCCGCCGTGGTCCGCCCGACACCGCCGCCTCCGGGCCAGGCGGGGCAAGCCACCCAGGTCCGCCGCCGTCGGGGTCAGCCGCTGCCGACCTTGAAAAACCAGACCCTGCGGCAGATCGTCCGGGTGAGCATCGGCGGCGAGCAGGTCCGGCTGGTCCTCAGCAACGTCTTCGGCACCGCCCCGCTCGCGATCGGGGCGGCCCACATCGCGATTCGCGGCGCCGATTCGGCAATCGTTCCGGCGTCGGGTCGCGCGCTGAAGTTCAGCGGCCGTTCCCACCTTACGATTCCGGCCGGTTCCGTAGCGTTCAGTGATCCGGTAGACCTCGAGCTGCCGGCGCAATCGGACCTGGCTATCGATTTGTATCTGCCGGAAGAGGTTGCGTCGACCGTATCGACGTTCACGATGCACGCCGGGGCGTTTCAGACCAACTACATCTCGACGGAAGGGGACCACACCGGCGCAGCCGATCTGCCGGTCGCCGATACGACCCAGTCGTGGTTCTTCCTGGGCCGCGTCGAGGTGACGGCGCCGGCTGATACCGGCGTGCTCGTTGCGTTCGGCGACTCGATCACCGATGGAACCCGCTCGACGCCGGATACGAACAACCGGTGGCCGGACCACTTCTCGAAACGCCTGGCGGACAACGGCATCGAGATGGGGGTTCTCAACGTCGGCATATCGGGGAACCGCGTGTTGAGTGCCGGCAGCAGCTTCAGTGGCCTGTCGCGGTTCGATCGCGACGTCGTCGCCGCCACCGGGGCGACCCACGTGACCGTGCTTCTCGGCACCAATGACATCGGGTTCGCCAGGGAGAACCCGTCGCCCTCGGCGGAAGACATCATCCAGGGTCACCAGCAGTTCATAACCCGCGCGCGCGCCCAGGGCCTGACCATCTACGGCGCGACCCTTGCGCCGTTCGAGGGGGCGAACTACTGGACGATGGAGGGCGAAATGAAGCGCCAGGCCCTCAACGACTGGATCCGGACCAGCGGAGCCTACGACGCGGTCATCGACTTCGACGCCGCCCTGCGGGATCCGGCGGCGCCGACGACAATACTGGCCGAGTACGACTCCGGCGATGCCCTGCATCCGAACGATGCCGGGTACGAGGCTATGTCGAATGCCATCGATCTGGCGCTCTTCCAGTCGACGGCCCGGCGGGTTGCTGCCGCTCGGTAAACCAGACGGGGCATCAACGATGTCGGAACGGATGCAGCAGCGGGGCGGCTAGTGCGGGTCGGGCGCTCGCCGCACCGTCTGGTCGTCGCGGTGCTGCTCCGCGTGCTGCCATTGGCCGTGCAGGGGCAGGTCAGTGGTCGCAGGTACACCGCGACCGGTTCCGACGCGACCCGGGCCCACCGATCGGCTGACCGGACGGACGAGTTCGTCTTCACCCGGATCCGCTACGGCGGCTTTCGGTCGACGTGGAACCACGACTATCCGCGGGCCGATCTCCATCTGCCCCGGATTATTGATGACATCACCACCATCGACGCGCGTCTCGGAGAAACGAACGTCTTCCGGCTCGACGATCCGGAGCTGTTCAGGCATCCCATCGCCTATATCTCCGAGCCCGGGTTCTGGCACATGAGCGAGAGCGAGGTCGAGGGACTACGGAACTACTGGCTCAAGGGTGGATTCGTCATCTTCGACGATTTCGAAGCCCGCCAGTGGGACAACTTCGAGTACCAGGTGCGCCGCGCCCTCCCCGAGCACCAACTGATCGAGATCGACGTGACGCGGCCGATCTTCCAGGTGTTCTTCGAGATCCGGGAGCTCGACTTCCCGCACCCGCTAGTGCCGGTGGAGCCGAGCTACTGGGCCATCTTCGAAGACAACGACCCGACCCAGCGGATGATGGCGATTGTCAACTACAACAACGACGTCGCCGAGTACTGGGAGTGGTCCGACCAGGGCGGATTCTTCCCCGTGGACTTCACCAACGACGCCTACAAGCTGGGCATCAACTACATCGTCTACGGCATGACCCACTGAGCGGGTTCCTACCGTGTGTACCAGTCGTAGAACGCGTCCCCCTCCGGGATCTTCCGCGTGACATCGATCTCCATCGTGGCGCTCTCCCAGTGGGTGACCAGCGGCTCCTTCCGCAGATGGCCGTACATGAACTCCTCGGCGAACTCCTGGCAGCGGAACTTGAGGAGTTGCATGTTCGGTTCCATACGGCGATAGAGGGGCATCGCGATCTGCCACGGGCGCGTGAAGACGTTCGGATCCTCGATCGTCACTTCGTAGTTGATGATGTTCGGCGTGACGAGGGTGAAGCGCTCCTCGAGGCGGAGAGCCGCGGTGTGGTGATTGCCGGCGCGGTCGAACCAGCCGTTGTCGCGGAAGTTGTCCACCTCGACCACCAGGGTGTCTCCCTCCCAGCGGCCGACCGAGTGGCCCATCCAGGTGTAGTCGGGCGGACGCTCCACCTCGTCCATGTGAATGGTGCGGGCGGTGGAAGCGTACGCGAACGCCATGTGAATCTTGTTCGTACTCTGGGTGATCTCGAACGGGTACGGCATGTACATGGCGCGCGGAATGCCCGGAAGGAAACAGCGGATTTCCGGATCCCGGTCGACCCAGTTCTCGACATTCCCCTGCTTCCGGGCCAGCGCCTCGGGCGTATAGGGGATACGCCCATCGCCCTGGACGACTCCGAGTGAACCCGGCACCGAGGCGACCGCCCCGAGCGCGACCACCGGCGGCGCTGGAAGGCGGGCGTAGTCGTACGGATAGAGGCCCGGCTGGGTAATCGCCGCCGGGCGCGCGGCGTGGGAGTCCAGGTCCCAGTTGGCCTCGTTGTTGGCCTGCCAGATACCGCTGAGATTCGGACGCCCTTCAATCCTCTGCGGCCGCTCCGGCCGATTGGGCTGGCCCGCCAGCTGGCCGATGGACACCGTGAATATCCCGCCCGCTACCGCCGCCACGAGGGCGACGCCGATCAACGTAGCCGTATGGCGATAGCGCATGTTGATCTCCCGGGAAGCAACCGGTTGCCCTAGGAGCCCGTGGTGAAACCCCGCGTAGCACCGAGAACGGTGAGACGCCCGGCTGAGAAGGCGTGACGAGGGAGCATATTGGCCATATGCGACCGAGGAACAACGCCGTCAGGCGGGATGCATCGCCGCTCGAATGTAGCGTGGGTTTCACCACGGGCTCCTAGCGAAGCGGGTTCTCTTCGACACCTACGAAATCGGTGGCGTTATCGAACGTCGCGGGATGCGGGGCCCGGCCGGCGGCGTAGTCCTCGTCCGCTATCCGGGCTCCCAGGAGCAGGGCCGGGAAGCCGTAGTTGCCCTCGTAGCACCGCGGTTCGTAGTAGATGCGGTTCTGTGGATCACTCTGCTTTCCGAATACCTGCCGGACGGTCCACGGTCGGGCCCACACCGTCGGGTCCTCGATCGTGACTTCGTACTCCAGGGTTTCCGGTCCCGTACGGGTCCAGCGCTCGACCAGGTGCAGGTTCTCGCGGGATCCACGGAAGGCGCGCTTCGGGCGGAAGTTGGTGACGTCGACAACCAACGTATCGCCTTCCCAGTGGCCGCGCGAGTCGCCCCACCACTGGCGAATGTGGTCGGGGAGATGCGGACTGCCGTTCATCACGATGTTCCGCTGGAACCCCTGTCCCTGGCCGACGTCATAGAAGATCGAGATCCCGCCCGGCGTCTGCACGATACGCCGGAAACTGCCGCCGAACGCGGTGCCGAACTCGGGGATCCCGCCGCTCAGACAACGGTCGCCGAGCGAGCCGTCTTCAAGGTTGTCCTGGCGGTTCATCCGGCCGGTGTTGTAGAGGGGCGGCTGCATCTCCGAGCGCCGGGGGGAAGGCTCCGGGTCGTACTCGCGGCCGCGGCACGCCACCGACCCGCTCCGGCAGGTCTCGGTCGAACGCAGCAGCTCCAGCCGGAACGCCCGGTCCTCGTCGGCCAGGGCCTGAGCCTCCGGCATCAGTGGAGGCATCCTGCCGTTCGGGGGATCCACGATGAGCGAGGTCCTCCGGTCGGTGGGCTTGTACGACAGGAAAACGGCGTTGTAGGCCCCCGCGACGTCGAGCTCCGTCCCGCGCTCGACCCGGCGGTTCCGGCTGATGAGCCCGGCGCGTTGCTCGTCGAGCTCGGCCTGCTCCTCGGGCGTGAGGAACTCCCGGTCGCCGAACCGCTCCGGCCGCTCGAACGGCGTGTCGACCTCGGTGGTCCAGATGCCCTGCAGATCCGGCTCGTCCCAGGGTGTCCTGATTGACGCGTCGGCCTGGCTGCCGGCGGTCTGGCCCGACAGCCCGATCTGGGTCGCGCCAAGCAGGCCCACGGCGACCACGAGTGCCGAAACCGCTCCCGCCGCTGCGAACTGACGCATTCCCATGGGATGCTCCTTCAGTTCAGACGCGTGATCGTGACTTCGTATTCCAGGCGGTCGGCTGACCAGAGGAGAGCGGCGGCAAGGGCGACAAC
Organism: Vicinamibacterales bacterium; assembly: GCA_965246995.1. Classification (GTDB taxonomy): domain Bacteria; phylum Acidobacteriota; class Vicinamibacteria; order Vicinamibacterales; family UBA8438; genus VXRJ01. Next base: position 3,403,529 of record OZ252008.1, on the reverse strand, counting down.
GGCGTGGGCGCGACGTTGCATCGAAACCTCCGGACCGGCGCCTGTATCGCACTATACTCCGGGAAAATCGTCGTTGCGGGGCTCGTTCGAGACTTGGAGGAGGGAACACGATGACCCATCGACCACTCCACGTATTGGGCGCGGTGGTGATAGCGGCAGTGCTCGTAGCGATCGCCTGGGCCGTCGGCACCGGCGAACCGGCGCTCCGGGCGGCCCAGACGCAGGAGGCCGACACGGCCTCGTCCTTACGGACGCCATGGGGTGAGCCGGATTTCCAGGGGATCTGGAGCGTCGAGCTGTTGGTCCCGCTGGAGCGCCCCGAGGGTGTGACGACCGAGTTCTACACCGAGGAACAGCAGGCCGAGCTGGATCTCGAGCGCGCGGAGATGTCGGTCTTCGGGAATCACGTCCGCGCCGAGCGGGGAAGCGAGGCCGACGTGGCCGGCGCCTACAACGCCGTCTTCACATCGCACCGGCCGACCGGCCGGCGCACCGGCATGGTCATCGATCCACCCGATGGGCGGGTGCCCCCGACCACGCCGGAGGTCCAGGCGCGTCAGGCGGAGGTCCGCGAGTACGAGCTGGCCCTGATGCAGAACACCACGGTGTGCCGGGACGGCCTGTCCGGGTGCCGGGGCGGCGAGTACGGACCGCCCTCGCCCCGGCGCGAGGAGCGGTCGCCGTACTACTCGGTCAGCAACCTCAATCGCGCCGATGGGCCCGAGGATCGCGGCCTGGGCGAGCGCTGCATGAGCGGCAACCTCCCGACTTTCCGCGGCGGCTTCACCGGCATCCATATCCGTGTCGTCCAGTCGCCGGGCACGGTCTCCATCTTTTACGACGTCGGCCAGGGTCAGGGCTTCAACCGGGTCATCCCGATCACCGACGCGCCGCACCTGCCGCCCGACGTACGCCAGTGGTGGGGCGATTCACGCGGCCGCTGGGAGGGCGACACGCTTGTGGTCGACGTGGCGAACTTCTCGGAAAAGAGGGAGTTCCGGGGGTCGCGCGAGAACCTGCATCTGATCGAGCGCTGGAGGCGGACGGGGCCGGACAGCATGGAACTGGTTACCACGGTTGAGGATCCGACGGTGTGGACCAGGCCATGGACCGTGATCCAGGACTTCGCCAAGCAGCCCGACGAGCCGAATCGGATCTACTACGAGCCGCGATGCCACGAGGGCAACTACGGGCTGCCCGGGCTGCTGATCGGAGCCCGGGCCGAGGAGCAGGCCTACGAAGAGGGCGGGGGTCCCCACCCGGCGACGCGGTGCATCGCCGGTTGCTCGTCGCCGGAGGGGCGCGACCCGTTGGCGCTGCGCTGAGGAACCCGGGGAGTAACGAAGGAGACTCGACATGAGAAGCCGATTCCTCGGTCCGATCAACGGCCGGCTGGTGGGAGCCGTCATCGCCGCCGCCGCCGTCAGCGCCGTCGTTTCCGTGTCGGTGACCCGCACCGCCGGCCAGGCCCCCGACACGCGCCCGGCACGTACCGTCGATGGCAGGCCCAATTTCAGCGGCATCTGGCAGGCCCTCAACGAAGCGCATTGGGACCTCGAGGCCCACGCGGCGCGTCCCGGAATGGTGATGCAGGAGGGGGTCTATCCGTATGAGTACGCCAGGGTTCCGGCGGCTCCGGTGCTCGCTCTCGGCGCGGCCGCCGGTGTTCCCGGCTCGATAGGCGTGGTCCAGGCTGACGGCCGGATTCCGTACACCCCGCAGGCGGCGGCGATCAAACAGGAGAACTCGGAGAACTGGATCGACCGCAACCCGGAGCTGAAGTGCTATCTGCCGGGGATTCCGCGCGCGATGTACATGCCGCATCCGTTCCAGATCGTGCAGAGCACAAACAAGATCCACATGGCGTTCGCGTTCAGCACCACGGCGCGTACGATTCACCTCGATACGGTCGTAGGACCGCCCGACTACACCTACATGGGGCACTCGGTGGGGCGCTGGGAAGGGGATACGCTGGTGGTCGAAGTGACCGACTTCAACGGGAAGAACTGGTTCGATCGCGCCGGTAATTTCCACAGCGAAGCGCTGCGGCTCGAGGAGCGTTTCACGCCGATTACCCCCGATGCCATTCAGTACGAGGTCACGATCGAGGATCCCAACGTCTTCACCCGCCCCTGGCGGATCTCGATGCCGCTCTATCGCCGTCTCGAGCCCAATATGCAGTTGCTGGAGTACCGCTGCACCGAGTTTGCCGAAGAGTTCCTGTACGGACACCTCCGGAAGGAACCGCTGGTCACCCGCTGGGAGGGCGAGACGATGATCGTCGACATCACGCGAAAGATCCCCGAGGGGGACGCTCTCTACGATTGGTATCGCAAGTAGTGCGGCGCTCGCGGCCGAAGCGGGGCGGCTGAGCGCCGATGAATCGCCGGGACTCAGCGGCCGGTCACGAACAGCTTGTTCTCGACCGACAGCACGCCGAAAATCCCATTGGCGATGGAGCCCGCCGTCTGCCGGTCGTTCGGCGAGTTGACCGCCCCCGTCAGGGTCACGCGGCCGCGCTCCACGATGATGTGGATAGACGGCTGCCGCAGGCGGCCGTAATGCTCCAGGAAGGGGTCCCGGTAGATCCGCTCCGCCAGCTCGGCCCGCAGGTTGTCGTCGCTGGTCGATACCGGCAGGGTCTCGAGCTGGTTCCGCACCTCCCGGACGCCGAAGACACGGGACGCCCGGCGGACGAGTTCCGTCGCCTTGATCGGCTCGGTTACCTTGCCGAACAGCGTCACCACGCCGCGATTCACGCCGATATCGGTGTGATCGAAGATGGTGAACCGGGTGTAGCGGCTTACCTGCTGCGCCACCCGCGCGCCGATGAGCGCATCGTCCTCGACGAGTGTGATGGTCATCTCGTCGACAACGGCCTGCACGCTGTCCACGCCGGAGGCCAGGCGTCCGGCCTCGTCCCTGGCCCCGACGCTCGGCGCCTCGCCCCGCAGGGTGACGACGCCCGCCCGCACCGTCGCCCGGATGCGGCGCAGGTCGTCCTCGTCGGACAGCCTGTCGCTGACCTGCTGTTCGATCCCGGCGTCCGCCGGCGCCTGCCGCCCGGCGCCGCGGGCTGCGACGGCGACTCCCAGTACTGCAATGGCGACCACGACGATGAGCGGAATGCGCCTCGGGATCATCGCGACCTCCTCGTCTGGCCTCTCGATCGATTGTAAGCCGCGCCCTGCCGGAAGCCAATTCGCCGCCGCGCAAGCAGGCCGGCGGTCGTCTGGACTTCGCCAGGGTCGTCAGTCCTTTCCAATCCAGAAATGAGCCTGAAGCGGGCCGATGAGCCAGACATGTCAGGCAGCCGGGTCAATGGACCGGAATAGCCGCGTGCGCGCCTCCTCAACGGCGCGCGCGGCGTCATTGTCGCTCAGGGCGAAGGCGATGTCGTCGAGCTGTTCGAAGGTGGTCCCCGGGTTGAGGTAGTCGGTGGCCCCGGGGAGCGACGTGAGCTTCTCGTAGGGCGTCATGATGTCGGCGTCGCGGTAGCGCTTGCGGACGCGCCCCTTGGCGTCGACCACCGTGCTGGGAAAGAAGCAGGGGCGGTGGAAGTTGAGGTAGGGCGAGAGGACGTTCTGGGTGAAGTCGTTGACGCGTTGGGCGTGGCGGCTGGGGATGTGGCCGTAGCCGAGGTGCTTGCGGACGACCGAGCCGTTCTTGCTCTCGACGAGGGCGTTGTCGTTGGTGTGTCGGGCTCGGGACTTGGTGAACTCGTCGATGTGGAGGGCTTGCAGCAGCGCGGCGACGGTGCGGTTGACGTATTCCGACCCGTTGTCGGAGTGGAAGCCGTGGAGGGTGAACGGGAAGGCGCGGAGCAGGGCGCTGAGGACCGGGGCCAGGCACGCGGCGTGGAGATGCTCGACCGAGCCGATGCACTGGAACTGGGTGACCTCATCCACCAAGTTCACGTGGTACAGGCCTTTAACGTCATCGAGGTCAGCCTGATGGACGGAATCGACCCGGACATAGCCGGGGCGCCCGAACGGTGCCGGCCGGCGGCGCTCGCCGATCGCCACCTGCACCGGGCGCGTCGGCATGGGGGTGGTTCCGCGGCGCCGTTGATAGGTGATCGAGTGCCGCAGGTTGTAGAGATGGCCGTTCGAGATGCCGGCCAGGCGCTCGAACCGATGGTCGTCGAACCGATGGTAGGCGCGCGCACAGAGCGTGCGGGTGGCCGGTCCGGACAGCGTGCCGTGGAGCCGGTCGACCTCGGCGAGCAGGCCGATGTCGGTGCTGCTGTAACGGCGCGGGAATGGTCGGCTGGGTGCGCCGCGGCGGTCGGCGATCCTCCCGGTGGCCCGGTGTTGAGTCACGAGCCGGGTGAGTTGGGCGCGCGACAGGCCGGTCACCTTGGCCAGCAAGCTCCGGAGCAGACCCTTCTCAGCCTTCCCCTGGTGGACATAGTCGAACCGTGTCAAGGTGCGCTCGATGAACCCGTAGGCGTCCGCTCGCGTCGACACATTCAGGTCGATCAGTCCGCTGCCGTCAAGGAACGCTCGAACGTGTTGCAGGGTCCGCAGGCGGTCTGTCTGGAGTGTCACGATCATCCTCCGATGATCCACCACCCAGCTCCCCTTCAGGCTCATGTGTCGTTGGAAACAACTCCCCCTTCAGGCTCATGTCTCATTGGAAGAGACTTCGTCTGTTAAACCACATGAATGTCGGTTACACTACATGTAGCTGACGTGTCGGTACAACGAGAAGGAGCCGCCTGATTCAAGAGTTGGAAGAACGGCCGCTTGCCGCGGTCTTAAGCGGTCCGGAAACCACGAAGGTGTTCGCCCGAGGGTTCGTCCTGGAACGTACCAAGGCATTCACCGAGGAGGAGGGGCAGCATGCATGCATCGTTCTTCACCCATCGACGCCCTCGGGCGTTGCGGATTCCATGCTCGGCGCTACTACTGGTAGCGGTCATCGCCTTCACTGCGCCGGCCTCGGCGCAGCAGGGCACCGCGGCCTTCCAGGGGAACATCTCCGACAACACCGGCGGCGTGCTGCCGGGCGTCACGGTAACGCTCGCGAGTGGTGCCCTCATCGGCGGACAGAACATCGTGGTGAGCAGTGGCGACGGAAACTATCGCCTCCCGAATCTCCCGCCGGGAATGTACGAGCTCAGGTTCGAGCTGCCCGGCTTCCAGACCGTGGTGCGTGAAGCGCAGCGTCTCACCGTCGGCTTCACGGCCGAGATCGATGTCACGATGGCCGTCAGCGCCCTCGAGGAGACGGTGACGGTGACCGGGGAGAGTCCGGTGGTGGATATCGAGCAGACCGCCACCAGCATCGCGCTCACCAACGAGGTGCTCGACGCGGTGCCGCGGGGACGCGGTCTGATGGACGCCTACATCATGACCCCGGGGGTCATCACGACGGGCGCGCCGCAGGTGGGGGACAGCAACTTCGTCGCCCGGAAGTCCATCATCAACTACGGCGTCCGTGGACAGCCGAAGCTGATGGTCGAGGGGATCAACATCACGACCGGTCCCGACGCGAACTCGGGCGTGTACGTCAGCTACCTCTCCTACGAGGAGCTCGAGGTGCGCGCCTCCGGCAACGACGCCGAGGTGATGACGCCCGGCATCGCGATGACCGCCGTCATCAAGTCAGGCGCGAACGAGCTCTTCGGATCGGGTAACTTCGGCTTCCAGCGGCCCGGTTTCCAGGCGAACAACATCGACTCCGAACTGGCCGCGCAGGGCATCGCCGACAGTGCCCCGCTCCGGAGGTACGAGGAGTACGGCTTCGACCTGGGCGGCCGGATCGTCCGCGACAAGATCTGGTTCTACACCGGTATGGACCGGCAGATCCGCGTCGACAACCGGTTCGGCTTCGCCGAGTCGGCCGGATCGGACGGTCGCTACCGGACGGACGACGACGTGCAGGGCGACTACAACGCCGAGCTGAACACGTTCACGCTGAAGATGACGGGCCAGCTCAGCACGGCGAACCGCGTGAATGTCCTGTACCAGTCGGGCGACAAGCTGCAGCCGCAGAACGGCGGCGGCCGGCTCCGGCCGCTCGAGGCGACGCGCGATTACCGGGACGAGACGAAACTGTGGAAGGTGGGCTTCCAGAGCGTGCCGAACAGCCGCGTCGTCTTCGAGTCGAACTACGGCTGGGCCGGCTACTTCGCCAACTACGACGCAGGGCGCAGCCCCGAGCCGGCGACGGACGTGGCGGGCAAGGTGAGCCGCTACGACCAGGCGACCCGCCTCCGCACCGGCCCGTACGAGCGGTCGGATCAGCGGCCGCGCGGCCGGCTCCAGTCCGACTCGTCGCTCACTTTCCTGCCGCCGAACGCGGCCGGGTCGCACGAGATGAAGCTGGGGGTCACCTTCTACTGGGAAAAGCACTCGACCGGCATCCTCGACAACCCGAGCGGCAACTACGTCCTCTGGTACGACGGCTGCAGCGGCTCCGGCATCCTGCCGGACATGAGTAACTGCACACCGGACGAGATCGAGCTGTGGAGCAGCCCGGTCGCCCCGGACAACCTGTCGCGGACGACGTCCTTTTACTTCAAGGACAGTTGGCGGATGTCGGACCGGTTCACGGCGAACCTGGGCGTCCGGTGGGACCGGCAGCGGTCGTTGCTGGATGCACAGGTCTACGACGGGTCGCCGTACTACCCGGAGGTGTTCCCACGCCTGGAGTTCCCGGCGCAGAACATCAACGAGTGGACGCGCATGGTCCCGCGGGCCGGCTTCGCGTACGATCTGTCGGGTGACGGCCGGACCGTCCTGAAGGCGACGTTCGGCCTCTTCAACTACACGATCGGCGAATCGTTCGCCGGCGCGTACAACGCCAACTCGCTGTCGCGGGCCCGGTTCGCCTGGAACGACCTGAACGGGAACAGCAGTTTCGACCCGGGCGAATCGGACCTGACGCACAACGTGGTGACAGGCGCGGGGATCGGCGCGAGCGGGGCGAATTGCACGGTGTCGGCGGACGCCTGCGCGCGCAACCCCGACTTCATCACCCGGACCGGCGCGAGCACGAATGTGGTCAACCCGAACCTCGAGCAGCCGAAGACCTTCGAGTCGACCATCGCCCTGGAGCGGGAGTTGTTGCCCGGCCTGGCGGCCCGGTTCCAGTACGTGTACAAGGACCTGCAGGGGTTCTTCAACCACGTGCGCGTAGATCAGTTCAATGCCTACGACCGCCAGATCATGGTGCAGGATCCGGGCGTCGACGGCATGCTGGGGACCGGCGATGATGGCGACCCGTTCGGGATCTGGGACTACCCCGCGTCGGCCCGCACGCTCACCAAGCGGCTCCGGACCAACTCGCCGGAGTCTGACACGTTCCACACGGTCGAGATGACGATCACGCGGCGCGCCTCGTCGCGGTGGAGCGCGGTCGGGTCGATCTGGTACACCTGGACCGACGCGCTGCTCAACCGGCCTGCGGCCACCCCGAACCAGCGGGATCTGTTCAACCGGAACGAGACGACCAGTTGGAACGCGACCGCCAGCGTCGTATACAACATGCCGGCCGACACGACGGCTGCGCTCAACCTGCAGACCCGCTCCGGCGTCTATGGCCAGCGGACCGCGCGGTTCACCAGGGCGCATGGTCTCATCGGCCTGAGCAGCATCGACGTGCCGGTCGAGCCGTTCGGCGGCTTCAACGGCGCCACGCGGAGCCAGACGATGAACGTCGTGAGCGTCCGCCTGAGCAAGGCATTCGACCTGGCGGGTGCACGGGCTGCCGTCAACTTCGATATCTTCAACCTGTTCAACTCGAACGCGGCCGTCCGGCGGGACTACCGCTCCGGCTCCACGTTCTACGAGGTGGACGAGATCCTCGCGCCGCGGATCGCGCGGATGAGCTTCAACTTCCGCTTCTGACGATCTGGCCTGACCGGGAGCGGTCAGGATGGCCGGAACGGCACGGGGCGTCCGGCGCCGGAGGCTGGGCGCCCCAAAACAGCGCGACGGGAGGGTTCCCATGAGGCTGCTCGTCACCGCCATCATCGCGACTTCGATCACCGCAACGTTCATTGCCTGCGGCGGCGGCGGCGGCGGCACGGGGGGTACCGCGGCGGCCCCCGGCGATCCGGCGCTGCTCGATGTGGGCGATCCGCTCACCTGCGATCTCGCCGGCTACGCCGCGGGCGGCGGCCCATCCGCGACGATGGAGCAGAACACCCTGCTCGTGACGTGGGGCGGCGACGCCGGCGCGAACCTGCGCCTGCGCCTCGGCCTCGAAGGGACGGCGCCCGTCGTCCGCGACCTGGCGATCCGCGCGCAGGACGGCGAGTGGGGCACGCTGGGCCGTAACCTGGCACCGGACTTCCGCGTGACCTCCGCGGTACGCCGGATCTCCTACCAGCAACTGAACCCGCTGCGCGATCTCGGCGTCGAGATCACCCAGGAGGTCATCGACCGGGAGAAGTGGGTCGTGTTCTGGGACGCGCCGCTGCTGGTGCCCGGCATCCGCGAGGGCGAGAGCCCCGGCACCAACCCCGGGTTGCCGCGGTCGCCCGACGAGATCCGGCAAGCGAACGCCACGTTCAACACGACAAGCTGCAGCGTCGCCACGGACGGCTCGCGCCTCGAGGTCACCTTCGACGGCCTGTCGATGGGCATTTTCGACGGCGATCTGCGTTTCACGGTCTACGACGGCTCGAACCTGGTTCGCCTCGAGGCGATAGCGGCCACGGACGAGCCGTCTGTCGCCTACAAGTACCGCGGCGGGCTGCAGGGCTTCTCGACCGAGCACACCGGGCGCGTCACCTGGCGTGACATCAGCGGCAGCCCGCTGGACTACAAGTTCGGGGGACCCGCCAGCGACGACGCCATCCCGCTGCGCGCCCAGAACCGGATTGTCGTCGCCGAAGGCGAGGGCGGCTCCGTCGCCGCCTTCCCGCCGCCCATCACGTTCTTCTTCACGCGCGAGGTGGAGACGAATCACGGCTACAACTGGTACCGCAATGACGGCGACGGGACGTTCGCCATGGGCATCCGGCAGGGCGACGGCGAAGCGGCCCGCGAAGGCTCGGCTCTGGAGCCCTACGGCGCCGTGCCGCGCACGGACGAGAACACCGCCAACATGGGCCGGTTCTTCGAGAACTTCGCCCTCTACAACGCGCCGCCGGGCACGCGGCAGCGCATGGCCGTCTACTTCTACGCGAGCCCGGAGGCAGCCGAGCCGACGCGCGACGCGGTGCTCGCCTTCACGCATGGCGACACCTTCAAGCCGGTGCCCGGTTACAAGACCTTCGTCAACCACTTCCACATCCGGTTCGTCGACCGGCTGCGCGCTTCCGGCTCGCTCGATACGCCGATTCCGGATGTGCAGGCGCTAAAGGCGCTCGGGATCGACATCATCGGTCTGAGCGACTTCCACGCGGATCAGCTCGCTGCCGGAGACAGCGGCGCCGCCCGGTTCAAGGACCAGTTGGACTACTACGAGGGGAGCCGGAGAGCCTCCGACGAAGGCTTCCTGGTCACGCCGTGGGAAGAGCCCAACGCCCACTTCGGCGGACACTACAACACGCTGTTCCCGAAGAATGTCTACTTCACGCGGTCGCGCGAGCCAGGACAGCCCTTCTCCGAGGAGGATCCCACTTACGGCACGGTGTACCGCACCGGGAGCTCGGAAGACCTGCTGCGGGTCCTCGAGGAAGAGGACGGGTACTGGTTCCACGCCCATCCGCGCACGAAGGGCTCGACCGGACATCCCGACGCCGAGATCGACACGGCGTGGATCGGCAGCGACCGCTACCTGGGCGTCGCTTTCAAGCCGGGAATGGGCGTGGATCACTCCGCGGAGCGGCTGTGCGAGTACCGGTGCTTCGATGCCATCGACACACTGAACAATCACTTCTCCGGCTCGGGCCTGCAGCCGAAGTACCTCATCGCCGACTGCGACACCTACCACAAGTTCCCGGGCGACGACATCTATCCGAACGTCCCGGTGAACTACCTCAGGCTCGACCGTGTGCCGCTGCCCGACGAAGACTGGACGCCGATCCTCGACACCCTGCGTGGCGGCGACTTCTTCGTCACCACCGGCCAGATCCTCATCACCGACTACGCGGTCGAGGGATCCGGCGACGATCGGACCATCGCGGCCGACCTCGAGTGGACGTTCCCGCTGGAGTTCATCGAGGTTGTCTGGGGGGACGGCGAGAACATCGACCGGGAAATCATCCGGGCCACGGATTCGAGCGCATTCGGCGCGCGCCGTTTCGAGATCCCGTTCGACGCGGCGGGCAAGTCCTGGGTGCGCTTCGCGGCCTGGGATTCGGCGGGCAACGGCGCGTTCGTCCAGCCGATCTGGCTGACCGAGTAGCGGAACCCGGCAGGGGAGCAGCCGGCCTCACTTCGCGTCGGTCGGCGCAGTCTCCGAAGCGGCTCGACGCAGCAGATCCAACACGTAGGGCAGGGTGTAGGCGTGCGTCCACCCGAACACCCGCAGGCCGTTGGTGAAGCGCCACCCCGCACGCCGGGGTCCGGCGCCTCCGGGCAGGCGGTCCCGCGCGTCCAGCGCCGCGAACAGCTCGCCCTGCGTCCATGATCCGTCGATGGGGCGCGGGAGCGGGTCCATCCGCAGCACTTCGATGCGCGTCCGCAGCTCGTCCAGCAGGCTCTGCTCTCCGGACAGCTCGTAGCCGAGGGCCAGGGTGCTCACGCTCGAGAGCAGCGATTCCACCGTGTGATCGAGCGGAGGGACGTCCCGCGCCCGGCGGGCCGAGCGGATCAGGGCCGCGCGCACCGCGCCATCCCCCGTCAAGTCGACGTAGCGCCACAGTCCATGCGCCGCATAGACGTGCGTGTAGCCGTAGCGGTCCATCACCAGGCTGCCGCCCTGCTCCCGCTCCTGGAAGTGCAGCATCCGCCGCACCCGCTCCTCGAGCTCGCGCCGGTAGCGCTCGTCCTTGGTGGCGTCCCAGACCTCGGCGAGGTTCCAGACCGACAGGTACAGGCGCCGCCCGGTGAGCCCGTGCTCGCCCCAGATGCGGCGCAGGTGCAGCTCCGCCGTCTGGATGGCGACGTCGAGTCCCCGATGGTCCGCGGCGAGATAGTAGTCGGCAAGCCACCCCTGGACCCAGACGTGCGCGCTCAGCACGTGCAGCCAGTGCTGCTCCGCGTGCCGGCGGCCGATGCCCAGGTACTTCGAGGCGGGCGGTTCCCCTCGGGAGCGCCAGTAGTCGAGCGGGTGGTTCGTATCGCCGTAGTAGGCCGGCCCGCGCGGCCAGTGCGTGTTGTCGACATCCATCAGGTGGCGACTCGCGGCCTGCGCGGCGTCGAACAGCTCGGGCTTGCCCGTCCGCATGAACTGCAGCCAGAGCATGTAGTCCTGGGCCGGCTCTCCGTGGCCCCACCGGGACCACTCCACGCCGTCGAAGGAGTTCTGCAGGTCGCCGTGATCGAACATCCCGAACCACGGCTCCCACTGCTGGTTGAACAGCACCCAGTCGAACTTGTAGTCGAGCGCCCGCTCGAAATCGGGGAAGCGCCCGGTGCTCGGGGCGAAGCGGCCGTAGACCCCGCTACGGCCGTACCAGTCCGGGTCGGCATGGGCCACCGGCGGCGCGACCACGGCGGACATCGTGCGCACGAGATCCGCGTCGGTCATGCCGGCCGGCTGGAAGTCGAAGACGACCTCGCTGGTCTTGGCCAGTCCTGTCGCCCAGTTTTCCACCGCGTTCTCGGGTCCGAGCTCGTTCGAGAACCGCGCGAAGCTCATCGGCTCGGCCCGCGGCGACCAGAGATAGGCGGTGGCCGCGTCTCCCGGCCCGCTCGAGGCGCCGAACCGGATTTCCTTCGGGTACTCCTCCAGGAAGTGCCGGATGCCGATGGCCACGCCGTAACGATCGCCCGACAGGGCGGCCCACCCCTCTGCGCGCTCCGCCTCGGCGAGCGTTCGTCCGCCGGCGACAAGGTGCGTGGAGAACCCGTCCATGCGTGTCGCGCTGGACGAACTCCGCAGCGGCGGCATGCGCGACGGCTCGGGACCGGTCTGGAACAGGGAAACCTCTCCCGTGCCGCCGACGTCGTGGACCTCCGTCCGCGTCACCCCGTCGTCCCACCAGGCGCCTTCGCGCCACCGGGTGGTCAAGCGCCGATCGCCCGACTGCAGCAAGCCGACCGACAGCCCGGCCGCCGCAACGCGATCCTCCGGCTCGGTCCATCCGGTGTCCGTCGGGTCGACCGTGATGAGTCGCTCGTCCTGCGTCGCCACGTGGGGTTGATCGCCGCCCTGCGGGCGATGCCGGTCGGGGACGCCCGTGTAGACGAAGGTGTGCTGCACCCGTACGTAGCTCCGCCCGGCATACGCGTGAATCCGCGTGACGAACGGCGCCGGGCGGTTGTCCGGCCGGCTGTAGAGGTACTCGCCCTCGATCCGGACGATGGCATGCAACGGTCCGGACCCCTTCTCGATGACGGCCCGGCGGACGAACGCACGCGAGCGATCGACCCCGCCGGCGTCGAGCAGGTCCAGGAAGGACCCGCGGCCGGCGACACCCTCGGCCACGACCTCCGCCGCGTCGGAGCCGTCACCATCGAGATCCAGGGCGACCTCGCTGAGGAAGCCGCCTTCCCCTCTGGGCACGACGAAGCGCAGCGGACCGGTCGAAACTTCGGTCAACCCGTTCGCCCGCTGGTTGTTCCGAATCTGGATCCGCGTCACCGGCGCGGCCGCCCGGCGCACGCCGGCGCCGTACTCGATCAGGTAGCGGTCGGTCTCCCCGGCGAAGAAGAAGACCCACACCCACTTGATGCTCTCGTCCGCCGGCGCCCACGTGCTGACCTCGGTGATCTGAGATGGCACCTCGCGGCCATCGGCCGTGACGACGCGCACGTGCTCCGGCGCGTGGAGCACGCCCTTCGGGAATGGAATGCCGAACGTCAGCGGTGCGCCTTCGACGTGCCGTTCGACGCGGATCGGCACCTGACCCACCATGTCCTGGGACTGCGCGGGTGCGGCCCACGCCAGCCCGATTCCGAAGATCGTGAGAGCGGCGCGAGCGGCCCTGACCATTCTGGAACCTCCGGGCACGCCCTCAGAGCCTGGCGCACCGCTCGCGCAACCGCGCGCGCGCGGCGGCAAGCGCTTCCTCCGCCGATGCCACCCAGCGCTCGTCCTCCGCGAGCGACGCGCCGGACCGGTCGAGCGCGCGCGCCGTCTCGGACGGCGCAGGCCCGCCGTGCGTCCGCCGCACGCCGACGAAGTGCTCCGGTGAGAGCACGCGCTGCAACTCCGCCTCGTCGTAGGACACCGAGGCGCCGAACGATCGTGCGGCGGCCGCCAGTGCGTCGGCCAGTCCCAGGTCCGGATTGCGCCGCTTGGCGGCAATCACCTGCGCGGTGATGGTGTGGCTGGTCCGAAACGGCAGGCCGTGCTCTCGCGCCAGTGTGTCCGCCAGCTCGGTCGACGTAATCCAGCCGTCTTCGGTGCGGGCGCGCAGCCGCTCGGTGTTCACCTCGGCTTCGCGCAGCACTGCGGCCACCAGCATCGTCGCGCGGGTCGCGTCGCGGAAGACGGAGAAGATGAGCGGCTGCAGATCATCCTCGGTATCGACGATGTCGCCGAACGGCGTATTGTGCACGGCCAGCATAACCGCCGTTGCCTGCCCCACGGCGCGGCTCGTGATGGCGCGCGCGTGCTCCAGCGCCACCGGATTGCGCTTCTGCGGCATGATGCTGCTGCGCTGCACGAAGCCGTCCGACAGGCGGAGGTAGTCGAGCTCGGCCGTGCACCACAGGAGCAGGTCCTGCACGACGCGTCCGAGCCCCGCCAGCGCGACGGCGGCCGCCGACGTGCTCTCGAGCATGTAGTCGACGGCCGCGATGCTGCCGTACGTGTTGCCGGTCGGTCCGGAAAACCCCAACAGATCGCTCGTCAGATCACGATCGATCGGAAACCCGGTACCCGTGATCGCGCACGCTCCGAGTGGATTGCGGTTGGTCGTTTCGTACGCCGCCCGCAGCCGCACGTGGTCGCGCTCGAGCTGCTCGACTATCGCGAGGAAGTAGTGCGCCACCGTCGTCGGCTGGGCCGGCTGGGTGTGGGTGCGTGCCGCGAACACCGTCTCCCGGTGCCGCGCCGCGCCGTCGATGAGCGACCGGCGCACCGCCTGGGTGGCCGTCAGCAACTGGAGGATGAGTTCCCGCTGGCGCATGCGGTACATCGTCATGTCGATGTCGTTGCGGCTGCGGGCCGTATGCAGCCGCCCCGCCGCCTCCTCGCCGCAGGCCTCCGCGATCAGGCCCTCCACGTAGAAGAAGAGGTCCTCGCAACCACCGCCGAACCCCGCCGCCCGGGCGTCGTCCTCCGAGATCCCATCAAGCGCCCCGCGCAAAGCGCGCGCATCTTCCGGCGCGACGATCCCGCACGCGGTCAGCATCGTCAGATGCGCGTAGTGGATCTCGATCAGCGGCGAGACGAACTGCACCTGCGCGTCGTCGAAGTTCTCGCGCAGGACGCAATCGACGTACTCAGGTGCAAACGCCATCAAACCGCCCGCGCCCGGCGAGCCCGGCCGGAGGCTCCCGCCACCATCTCCGCCATCAGGGGCCGGGCTGCTCGTCGAGCCGCACCGGCATCGAGAACGCGCCGTTCCAGGCCGAATCCCAGGCCGCGATGCGCACCCATTTCTTGCCGGCGGCATCGAACGGGATACTGAACGCCTGCTTCCCGAACGGCGGCAGGTCCGTCGTGCTGATGATCTCCCGGTCGATCGTCTGGCCGTCGCCCCACACGACCTCCACGAAGTCCAGCGGGAAGGTCCAGGAGATCTCGGCCGAGACGTTGCGCTTGTCCCCGGTCCCGGTGACCTCGAAGCCGTCTATCAGCACTTCGCCGGACGACACGAAGAAATCGCCCTCCCGCATCGCCCGGACAATCGGGGTCCAGTCGTCATCGAAGGCGGGAAGGCCATCCAGCTTTACGTAGTTGACGTAGGACGTCGGATAGATGTCGTCCTCCGGCCCCTTCATGTACGAGTCGGTCGCCGCGATCAGGAACTTCGGCAGGATGCCGGCGTCGGCCGTCCAGTTGTTCATGTCGTCCATCGCGTCGAGGCCGCCCGGCTCCAGCATCCGGACCTCCGACAGATCGACGGGCACGTTGGCCCGGAACTCGGCGCCGAGGAACTCATCGGCGCGGAACTGCTTCGCGTCGCGGAACGCGGCGAGGACCCCGGTCGAGCCCTTCGTCCGCTGGTGGGCCATGTAGGCGAAGCCGTTCTCCCGCCTCAGCATCTCGATGACGTCGTCGCCGCTGCCGATGTGGTAGACGGTGCCGTAGTCCGGATGCTCCTCCACGAACGGCTGGCCCTCCTGCCGCACGTGCGTCCAGTAGACCGGCTGCGGGAAGAACGTGTTCCAGTGCCCGCGCCCGGGAAGCAGGTGGTCGTGCGGCTCCTCGAACGGCAGGATCAGGAAGTCCCGGTCGGAATGGCGCCGCGACGCCTCGTGGTACATGTGCTGTTCCGCCAGCCGAAGCGGACCCGGGTCCGTCATGTGACCGTCCGCGTGGAAGTCCGACATCGCCACGATGTTGACGCCGCGCGCCCGGAGCGCGGGGATCCACGGCGACTGGTAATCCAGTGTGCCGCGGTCGGCGAGCTCCATCGTGAACGGCGGGTGGATGTGGGTCAGCATCACGTAGTGGCCGTCGAGCGGACGGTAACGGTCGCCCGTCGTGTAGCTCATCACGGCATCGTTGGCCGCATCCGCCGTCCCGGGGCTCAGGTGGAAGAACACCGCCATGTGCTGCCACGTTCCGGGAGGTGCGTTGAAGAGGGCGAAGTTACCGGTGGCGAAGTTGCGGGCCTGGTTGAACCGCGCCTCGATCCACTGGTCGTCGTAGCCCATCGGCCGGAATATCTCGTCGCGGTCCGCCTGGCGGATGCCGAACGAGAACGACGCGTCGTCGTCCTTGCGGTACCAGGTGTAGCCGAGGTTGATTTCGAGCTCGCGCGAGGAGAAGAACTTGTGCGGGGACGGGAAGACGGCCAACGAGCCGGTCGGCCCCTCGACGATGGCCACGCGGTTGCGCGACCGCAGGGCCACGGGCGCCGTGTTCACCGAGCCGCCGAACTCGTACTTCTGCCAGTCGCCACCGATGTCACGCCACCGCATCCGCTGCGTTGCCGTCGAGAACCCCCGGAGCCCGCCGCTGTACTTGTAGGCGACGGCCGGCTCGTCGGTCTTCGCGATGGCGACCTGCCGCAACAGGTTCGCGCCCTTGAACACCGTGAACTGGAGCTGCCCGGCGAAGAGTCCCATGGACAGGCCCGGGAAGGTGACCTCGAGTCGCCCGCCGTCGGTCTTGACGTCGCAACTGCTCGTCTCGTAGGACGCAGACGCGCTGCGCACTTCATCGGACGTCCGGCGGTAAGCAGGATCGTCCGCGTCGCGGCCGGGCATCACGAGCGGGGCGTCCCAGAACGCGTTCCATTTCTCGCGCTCGATGATCTCCGGTGTGATCTCCACGCCGAGCAGGCGCAGCGGGCTCAATTGCTGCTCCGTGATCCGGCGGCGTCCCGTCGTCACGTGGAACTCCGGCTTCAGGTTCTGGCCCAGGGAGGACCATTGCCCGCCCGGTTGACGAACCGCCATGTCCCGGATGACCGGCTGCCCGTCATCGACCGCGAAACGCACCAGCAGCGACGCGCCGTCGGCGCCGCTCCAGGTGACCGTCAGGATATCGTCCTCCATCTCCGCCGTCAGACCGTCGGCGGGCTGGTAGGCGTTGAGGTCGCACGCCAGCGGATCGGCGTGCGCGGTGGCCGTGGCAACGAAGATCACCAGCGCCGTGACGAGAGCGAAACTGCACCTTTTCATGGTGTCCTCCTCTCGGATTGGTCTCCGCGGCCGGGTGCCGCGACCGCCTTCAGGAACGGGACGTTGCCGTCGGCCCGCCGGATCGGAGCCGGCGCGCGCAACGCGTCCGTGGCGACGACTGGCGGGCCGTCAGCAGCTCATGCACCGGTGGTTGTTCTGGGCGCCCAGGCTCTCGAGCAGGGCGATGGTCTCGAAGAACGGCTGGATGCGCTGAACCGGCCCGTTGGCCATGTCGACGGTGGTCTGACCCATCCGGCTCACCTGCATCACGTCGACCCCGCGCTCGACCAGGTACAGGATCAACGCGTTGTCCCCGCGCGCCGCGGCATGGTGGATCGCGTTGTAGCCATTGTGGTCGCGGGCGTGAATGTCGGCGCCTACCTCCTCGACGAGGAAGCGCACGGCGGGCAGCCAGCCGTCCGGCACGTGCCGGTGCGAGTTGCCCGCGAAGCCCTGGCCGTAGCCCACTCCGGAGGCAGCGAGCAGTGAGGGCACCGCGGGACCGCCGTAGGGCACGGGCGGCAGGCCGGACGGGTCCGGATCGGCGGGGCGCTGCCGCGAGGGAACCCGCGTGGTCGGCAGGTGCGGGTCGGCGCCGTGGGCGAGCAGCAGGCGCATGGCGTCGATGTCGAGGGCGTAGGCCGCGCGCCAGAATGGCGTAGCCCCGGTGCGCTCAACGCCGAGCAGGTCGCGGTTGTAGGTCGTGTACCACAGCGATCGGGTGAGGCGCGCGCTGACGTCGGCCCCCGCGTCGAGCAGCGCTTCCATCAGCTCCAGGTACGAGACCGTCTGCTGCATGTAGTCGGTCGGCTGCGGATGCCGCGCCTTCGGCGCCCAGTGCATGTTGAGAGCCCCGTAGAGCGGCGTCGCCCCGGCGTTACTCGCATGCGTCGGATCAGCGCCCAGCTCCAGTAGCCGCATCGCCAGGTCGAAGTGTCCGTTGATCGAGGCGATGAGCAACGCGCTCGTGCCGTCCGCCGCGCTCGTCTGGTTGATGTCCGCGCCGCCCTCGATCAGGGCGAGCGCTGCGTCGGCGTGGCCGTCGCGCGCGGCGAGCAGCAGCGCCGTCAGCCCGCCGTGCGTGCCGACGAGATCCGCAAAGCCGAGCGGCTCCGGCTCTTCCTGAAGGTCCGCCTCGATGGCCGCCGCTTCCGCCTCCGCCGCTTCCGGCGTGTCGGGCCGCTCCGCATCCTCCTCCGGCGCCCGGCCTTCCCGCTGGGCCGCGATGCGCTCGCGCCGCTGGCGGCTCTCCTCGCGGTCGGTTTCGTTGCGGGCGGCGACATCGACGACCTTGCCGGTCACCTCAGGGTCGGCGCCTCGTTCCAGGAGCACCGCGATGGCCTCGGCGCGCGCCGCCGCCGCCGCGAACATCAACGGGGTCTGCCCCCACACCGGCTCGCGGGCGTCGGCATTCCCTCCGTGGTCCAGCAACGCGGCTACTGCGCCGGCACTGCCGGACGCGGCGGCGAAGTGCAAGGGCGTCGCTCCGGTCGTGGCGACGGCGTTCGCGTCGGCGCCGGCCGCGAGCAGCTCCCGCACCACCCCCGCCTGCGCATTGCGGCTGGCGACGTGCAGCGGCGTGTGGTCGCCAAGCCGGGTCCGTGCCTCGACATCGGCGCCGGCCGCGACGAGCAGCTTCACGGTTTCGACCGCGCCGTGGTGCGCGGCCCAGTGCAGGCCCGTCATGCCGTCGCCGTGGGCCGCGTCGGGATCGGCCTCCCCGGCAACCAGGGTCCGGACCGCGTCCGCGTCCTGGCGCATGGCCGCGTCGGCTACCGGTGCGTCGACCGCGGCGGAAAGCGGCGCCAGTGTAACCAGGGCCGCCAGGCACGCGCCGCCGGTGAGTGTGGCGATTCGAGTCGTTTGCATCGTTCGCTCCGGCATCTCATCCATCACGCGGGTCACCCGGACAACGAGAATGTTCCCGTGCTGTCCCCGAAGCGCTCGATGTCGTCGAGACCGAGCCGGTGCAGCAGGTCCAGCATTGCGTTCGCCATCGGCGTGCCCGGCGCGGCGCGCAGGTGCAGATTGCCGGGCAACTCGCCGTTGGCGCCGCCGGCGACGAAGAGCGGGCACCGCTTGTGGTTGTGCACGTTCGGATTGCCCATGGGCGACCCGTAGATGACCAACGACTTGTCGAGCAGGGTGGCGTTACCTTCCTGAATGCTCTGGAGCTTCTCCAGGAAGTACGGGATGAGGCTCACGTGGTAGCGGTTGAGCCGCGCGAACTCCTCGATCCGGTCCTCCTTGTCGCCGTGATGCGACGTCGGGTGGAATCCGCGATTGACGCCGCTCTCGGGGTAGACACGGCCCGTGGCGTCGCGCGACAGCTTGAACGAGAAGATCCGCGTCATGTCGGCCTCGAAGGCCAGCGCTTGCAGGTCGAACATCAGCTTGACGTGCTCGTCGAACGAGTCGGGAACCCCGGCCGGCGCGCCCGGCAGCACGAGCGCCTCGCCGCCGGCGTTGCGCGCCTCGACGCGCTGGATTCGCCGTTCGATCTCCCGCACGTCCTCCAGGTAGCGGTCCATCCGCCCCCGGTCCGCCGGGTCCAGATCCCGCTTGAGGGAGGCGACTTCGTCGGTGATGAAGTCGAGCACGCTGCGCCGTTCCTGCCGGCGTGACGCGCGCTGCTCTGGAGTGCCGCCGGCACCGAACAGCAGGTCGAAGGCCAGCCGCGGATCGCGGATCATCGGCAGCGGCTCGTTCGGTGACGCCCAACTGATCGTGTCGGTGTAGACGCACGAGTAGCCGTAGGCGCACCCGCCGGCCTGATCGACGTTCTCGATGCAGAGCTGCATCGAGGGGATCGGCGTGTCCTGACCGAATCGCTGCGCGTAGAGCTGATCCAGGGAGATCCCGGCCCGCACGTCCGAGCTCTCGGTCTGCTTCGGATGCGACTGCGTCAGGAACGTGGCGCTCGACCGGAAGTGGTCGCCGCCAATCTCCGGCGGCGTCACCGCCTCGGCGGGCGCGACGTCGGTGTTGCTGATGATGGTCAGCGAGTCGCGGAACGGCTCGAGCGGACTGAGCGCGCTTGGCGTTAGATCGAAGTCCCGGCCGGTCGCCGCGGGCGACCAGAAGTGCTTCGACGCGCCGTACTCGGTGCTGCCGGCCGCGCCGTGGACGTTCTCGACGCAGACCAGGCGCGTCGGATCGGTGACGGAAGCAGCGATGGCCGCGCGCGTCCGGCCCCCGCCGGCCGGCACGAACGCGTCGAGGAACGGCAGCGCCACCGTGACGCCGACGCCGCGCAGAAAGGTACGGCGGGGCAGGTGCTTGCCGGTGACCAGGGTCATGGGGTGTTCTCCTTCACGCGAGTTGCCATTCCTACGGCTGTCCGGCGACGCTGTCCGGAGACTGCTCGCTCAGCCCGCCCTTCATCTGGAAGGCCGGCGTGCGCACGATGCCGAGGACGAAAGCGGACAGGCGGTTGTCGGCGGTGGCCGCGATGCGGGTGACCTCGCGCACCGCCGGCATGTCGTAGTGCTCGAGGCGCCGTCCGAGAGCGTAGGCCATCAGGTTCTCGGTGAAGGTGCGGACGATCGGAACGGGGCGCCGCAGCAGCGCCGTCCGCAGATCGGCGGCGCTCCGCACAGGAGTCCCGTCGTAGAGCTCGCCCTCCGCATCGATCGACGAGCCGTTGTCCCAGATGCGCCGGGCCCCGGTGACGTCGTAGTGCTCCAGCGCCAGCCCGATCGGGTCCATCATGCGATGGCACGAGCTGCATGCCGGGCTCGACCGATGCAACTCCAGCCGCTCGCGCACCGAAAGGAGCCGCCCGTCCTCGGCCACCACCGTGTCTTCAAGATCCGGGATGTTGGGCGGCGGCGGCGGCGGCGGGCTGCCGAGCAGCACCTCCATCACCCATTTGCCGCGTAGCACGGGCGACGTACGGTCCGCGTAGGACGTCAACGCCAGGATGCTGCCGTGTCCCAGCAGGCCCCGGCGGGGCTCGTCGGCGGGAAACGTCACGCGGCGGAAGCGGGGACCGATGACATCGAGGATCCCGTAGTGCTTCGCGAGCCGCTCGTTGACGAACGTATAGTCGGCCTCGAAGAGTTCCAGCAGACTCCGGTCCTCGCGAACCAGGTGGCGGAAGAAGAGCTCCGTCTCCCGCTGCATCGCCTGCTTGAGCTGCTCGTCGAAGTCCGGGTAGACCCGCACGTCCGGGTGCAGCTTCTCGAGGTCCGGCAGCCGGAGCCACTGGGCCGCGAAGCGGGTAGCCAGCGCATCCGACCGCGGATCGGTCAGCATCCGCGCGACCTGCGCCTCGAGGACGTCCGGCTCGGACAGCCGCTGCTCGGTCGCGAGCCGCCGCAGCTCGGCGTCCGGCACCGACGCCCAGAGAAAGTAGGACAGCCGCGACGCCAGGTCGTGGTCGGTGATCAGGAAGCTGTCGGTCGGCGCCACGTCGACGGGCGGCTCCTCGAACCGGAACACGAAATGCGGGCTGGCGAGC
Source organism: Vicinamibacterales bacterium (assembly GCA_965246995.1). GTDB lineage: Bacteria > Acidobacteriota > Vicinamibacteria > Vicinamibacterales > UBA8438 > VXRJ01. Next base: position 3,382,259 of record OZ252008.1, on the reverse strand, counting down.
ATTCCCTCGATGGCCATCCGCACGCCGGCCTCGAACCCGCCGCCGGACTGCCCGGCGTCGTAGAGCTCCATCAACCCGGCGCGGTTCTCCGGCGTGAGCGGGCGCCGGTAGGTCGCCGCGCCCAGCCGATCGATGATCTCGCCCGCGCAGCCGCGCGCCTCGTTCGGCGTCGCGGGCCGGCACGTGAAGATACGGGCTCGGCTGGGGGTCTCCGAGACGCCCGTCACGTTCTGCGGGCCCCGGATCGCCAGATCGCGCAGGTGCGGCAGGCTCGTGAAGCCGTACGCGTTCGCCACGCTGGTGCTCGCCAGGGACCAGTCGTGGGGCGAGATCACATCCTGTACCGGACCGTCGAACTGGCGCACGAAGACGGCCGATACCTGGTGCGGGCCGGCCGTCACGGGGATCGGATCAGTCCAGAGGTTGACCCCGAGCGGATCGGAGACGTGCATCCAGCGGTCGATGTCGAACAGCGTGGCGCGCTCCCCGTCGATGGCGACTTCGATCTGTTCCGGGTACTCCGTCGTGTGCAGGGTGCCGCGCCCGCTGCCGAAGAGGTCCCCGGTGGTCTCGTGGTGGAACGAGACGCGGAAGCGGTAATCGCCGTCGGCCGGAAACGTGTGCGTCAGCGAGATGCCGCCCCGCGACCCGTAGGGCGCCCCCTCGACCTGCTCGCGCTGCGACACCCAGCGCGGCACCTTGTAGGCTGCCTCGACCGGACTGGCGGCGCGGTCGCCCACCGCGAGCCGGCTGATCTCGCTGGCGGCCCGGAGATAGCCGTTCATCAGCGTCGGCGACAGCATCTGCACGTCGGCGATGTTGTCGAAGTTGGCGCTCTTGGTGTCAAGCGGCAGGTAATCGCCAGCGTCGATGTCGACGGCCAGCAGGTCGCGGATGGACCGCTTGTACTCGGCGCGGTTGAGCCGCTGGAAGCCGCGGCGGCCCGGGTCGGGGTTGGCGGCCGCCGCCGCATCGAGGCGCGTTTCGAGGGCGACGGCGAGGCCGTTCAGCGCGGCTTCGTCCGGCCGCCTGACGCCGGCTGGCGGCATGAGACCGGCCCGCAGCTTGCGGACCATGCGTTCGGCCAGCGCGGGGTGATCGACGGCTCCCGCCACCGAGAACCCCTCGAGCGACATGTTGCCGGATTGGAGCCGGTCGTTGTGGCAGCGCAGGCAGGTGCCCTCGACGAGGGCCTGTGCCGCCTCCGTCGCGCCGGGGGCCTGCGCGTGTGCCGCCGGCGGAGTCGCGGCGGCGGCGAGAGCGAAGACAAGGAGACCGAACGCGCCCCGAATTCTCATCTGCATGTCCTAACAAGCGACCGAACGGGGACTCACCAGCCACCGTAGTATATCCGCCGGCCAGCCGATATACCAAGTCTCTTCCAATGAGACATGAGCCTGAAGGGGGAGTTGTTTCCAACGACACATGAGCCTGAAGGGGAGCTGGGTGGTGGATCATCGGAGGATGATCGTGACACTCCAGACAGACCGCCTGCGGACCCTGCAACACGTTCGAGCGTTCCTTGACGGCAGCGGACTGATCGACCTGAATGTGTCGACGCGAGCGGACGCCTACGGGTTCATCGAGCGCACCTTGACACGGTTCGACTATGTCCACCAGGGGAAGGCTGAGAAGGGTCTGCTCCGGAGCTTGCTGGCCAAGGTGACCGGCCTGTCGCGCGCCCAACTCACCCGGCTCGTGACTCAACACCGGGCCACCGGGAGGATCGCCGACCGCCGCGGCGCACCCAGCCGACCATTCCCGCGCCGTTACAGCAGCACCGACATCGGCCTGCTCGCCGAGGTCGACCGGCTCCACGGCACGCTGTCCGGACCGGCCACCCGCACGCTCTGTGCGCGCGCCTACCATCGGTTCGACGACCATCGGTTCGAGCGCCTGGCCGGCATCTCGAACGGCCATCTCTACAACCTGCGGCACTCGATCACCTATCAACGGCGCCGCGGAACCACCCCCATGCCGACGCGCCCGGTGCAGGTGGCGATCGGCGAGCGCCGCCGGCCGGCACCGTTCGGGCGCCCCGGCTATGTCCGGGTCGATTCCGTCCATCAGGCTGACCTCGATGACGTTAAAGGCCTGTACCACGTGAACTTGGTGGATGAGGTCACCCAGTTCCAGTGCATCGGCTCGGTCGAGCATCTCCACGCCGCGTGCCTGGCCCCGGTCCTCAGCGCCCTGCTCCGCGCCTTCCCGTTCACCCTCCACGGCTTCCACTCCGACAACGGGTCGGAATACGTCAACCGCACCGTCGCCGCGCTGCTGCAAGCCCTCCACATCGACGAGTTCACCAAGTCCCGAGCCCGACACACCAACGACAACGCCCTCGTCGAGAGCAAGAACGGCTCGGTCGTCCGCAAGCACCTCGGCTACGGCCACATCCCCAGCCGCCACGCCCAACGCGTCAACGACTTCACCCAGAACGTCCTCTCGCCCTACCTCAACTTCCACCGCCCCTGCTTCTTTCCCAGCACGGTGGTCGACGCCAAGGGGCGCGTCCGCAAGCGCTACCGCGACGCCGACATCATGACGCCCTACGAGAAGCTCACGTCGCTCCCCGGGGCCACCGACTACCTCAACCCGGGGACCACCTTCGAACAGCTCGACGACATCGCCTTCGCCCTGAGCGACAATGACGCCGCGCGCGCCGTTGAGGAGGCGCGCACGCGGCTATTCCGGTCCATTGACCCGGCTGCCTGACATGTCTGGCTCATCGGCCCGCTTCAGGCTCATTTCTGGATTGGAAAGGACTTACCACACGCCGCGTCGCCTTTTGTGAAGCGCGGCCGACATGAAGCCCTGCTGGAGAACACGCCCCGCCGACTCGAGTCGACTGCCGCGATCTGGCAGCCCTGATCTTGCCTGAGTTTCGTGGACACCGAAGAAGGCGCGAGAATGCGCCAGGGGGTGTTCATGGGCAAACGGCAGCGACGACGGTTCACCGAGGCGTTCAAGCAGGAGGCGGTCCGGCTCTGCCTGCGGCACGACCGCAGCATCGGGCAGGTCGCTCGGGAGCTCGACCTGACCGAGTCGGCCCTGCGCAGGTGGGTGCAGCAGTATGAGGTCGACCACGGCCCGAATCCCAGCGGTGCGCTCACCACGGAGGAGAAGACGGAACTACGCACGCTCCGGCGTGAGGTGCGGGTGTTGCGCGAGGAGCGCGAGATCCTAAAAAAAGCGGCGGCCTTCTTCGCGAAAGAAAACGCATGAGGTTCGCGTTTGTTCACGGGGAGAAGGCCCACCACGCCGTGCGGCGCTTGTGCAGCGTGCTACAGGTGACGCCCAGCGGTTACTACGCCTGGGCGCATCGGGGCCCGAGCGCGCAACAACGGGACAACGACCGGTTGAAGGTACGCATCCGGGCGATCCATACCGCCAGCCGCGGAACGTACGGCAGCCCGCGGATCCACGAGCAGCTCAGGCAGGACGGGGTCCCAGTTGGCCGGGCGCGGGTCGCCCGACTGCTGCAGGACATGGGGCTGATCGGCCTGCCCCTCAAGCGGCACCGGTGCACGACGGACAGTGACCACCAGCGTCCGGTGGCGCCCAACGTCCTCGCCCGCGCCTTCGACGCTGCACACCCCAACGAGCGCTGGAGCACCGACATCACGTACGTCTGGACGTGGGAGGGCTGGCTGTATCTGGCCGTGGTGCTAGACCTGTTCTCGCGGCGCGTGGTGGGCTGGGCTATCCAGCCGCACCTGCGGGTCGAGTTGGCGCTCGAGGCGCTGCACATGGCGCTGGGGCGCCGAGTCCCGGAGGCCGGCTTGCTACATCACTCGGATCGGGGCTGCCAGTATGCGGCCGACGCGTATCAGCGCGTGCTGCGCGACCACGGGATCGTCTGCTCCATGAGTCGGAAGGGCGACTGCTGGGACAACGCCATCACGGAGAGCTTCTTCGCGACGCTCAAGACCGAGCTCATTCACCGGCAGCCGTGGCCGACGCGGCGCGGGGCCAAAGACGCCGTGGCGGAGTACATCGAAGGCTTCTACAATCCCTACCGGCTGCACTCGTCGCTGGGGTATGTCAGCCCCAATAACTGTGAAAGGAGGCACGCTCGGCAGGCTCAGCGTGCAGCATAATCAACCTGTCCACTTTTCCCAGGCAAGATCACCCCACCGGCTTGGTGGTATAAGGGCGGCACGAGCGGACATGCGGTCTACACGCGCCGGAAGGCATTGAGGAGTCAACGCATGGTGAATCCCAGGAGAGTTCGTCCGGAGGGATCCGCGTTGCGCCGGCGGATGTTCGTGGCGGCGGGTCTCGGGATCCTCGGCGCCGGGCTGATTGTGGCCGGGGTGGCGTTCCCCGGCGGCGCTCCGGGTGTGACCGCCACGGTGGAGGCCGCGCCGGCGCCGCAGGACGCGGCGGACGGAGCGTTCACCCCGGAGCAGGCGGCGGCCGGCTGGGCGGTCTATGCCCGGCGGTGCGGGGAGTGCCATGGGGCGGGGCTCATGGGTTCCTCGCACGGGCCTCCGCTCCGCGGCGCCGACTTCCTGAACGGTTGGGAGGGGCGAACGACCAACGAGCTCTTCGCGTACGTCCGGGACGAGATGCCGCCGGGGTTGGGCGGTTCGCTCGGGGATCCGGTCTATCTGAATCTCGTCGCCTACCTGCTCGACGTGAACGGGGCGCCCGAGGGCGAGACAGCCCTGACGGCCGACGCGGGCGTCGTGATTGGTGATCAGGCAGACGTGGCCGGCGCCCGGCGGGCCGCGCGGGAGGGCGAAACCCCGAGCCGGCGCTCGACGCGGTTCGTCAGCCGGGAGGCGGAGGGACTCACGCCGGTGACCGACGCGCTGCTGGCCGACCCGCCGGCGGGTGACTGGCTGAGTTGGCGCCGGACGCGGGACAGCCATGGCTACAGTCCGCTCGATCACGTGACGCGCGACAACGTCGATCAATTGCAGCTTCAGTGGGTGCTGGCGATCCGGGAGGGCAACAATCAGACGACGCCGCTCGTGCACGACGGGGTGATGTTCCTGGCGAATCCCGGCAACGTGGTGCAGGCCATCGACGCCGCGACCGGTACCGTGATCTGGGAATATCGCTCACCGCTGCCCGAGGATGCGCCGCAGTACGGCGCCACCCGCACGCTCGCGCTCTATCGCGACAAGGTGTTCCTGGCGACGTACGACGCGGCGCTCGTCGCGCTCGACGCGCGGACCGGCGAGGAGGTGTGGCGCACCGTCAAGGCGGACTATACGCAGGGCTTCATGCAGTTCGGCGGGCCGGTCGTCGCGAACGGCGTCGTCGTGACCGGCATCAACGGATGCCAGCGCTACAAGGAGCAGACCTGCTTCATCACGGGGCACGATCCCGACACCGGGGAAGAGCTGTGGCGGACGTCGACCATTGCGCTGCCGGGGGATCCGAACGATGCCTCGTGGGGCGATACGCCGCCGCACCTGCGGGCCGGGGGCGACATGTGGATTCCGGGAAGCTACGATGCCGGGCTCGACCTCTTCTACATCGGCACGGCGCAGGCGAAGCCCTGGGTGGCCGCCTCGCGCGGCATGTCGACGCGGCAGGACGCGCTCTACACGAATTCGACGCTCGCCCTGAATCCGCGCACCGGGCAGGTGGAGTGGTACTTCCAGCACGTTCCGGGCGAAACGCTCGACCTCGATATCGTCTATGAGCGGGTGCTGGTCGACGCCGACGGCGCCCAGTGGCTCTTCACGATCGGGAAGGACGGCATCCTCTGGAAGCTCGATCGGCGGACCGGCGCGTTCGTCGACCTGCGCGAGACCGTCTACCAGGACATCTTCGAGTCGATCGACCGGGAGAACGGACGCGTCTCGTACCGCCAGGATATCCGTGACGCCCGCATCGGTGACCGCGTGCCGGCCTGCCCGAGTCTCTATGGCGGCCACAACTGGCAGGCGTCGGCGTACCACCCGGATGCCGGCGCGCTGGTAATTCCGCTCCACCAGGTCTGCATGCACCTGACCGGCCGCGAGGTGGAGTTCGTCGATGGGGGCGGCGGGGAAGCGGGACGCGCGGAACTCCGCGAGATGCCGGGCACCGACGGCAAGCTGGGGAAGCTCGCCGCCTATGACGTCCGGACCATGGAGGAACTCTGGAGCCACGAGCAGCGCGCCTCCTTCCTGACGTCGGCGCTGACGACGGCGGGCGGCCTCGTCTTTGCAGGCGATGCCGATCGTTACTTCCGCGCGTTCGACGTCCGGACAGGCGACGTCCTCTGGGAGACGCGGATCGGCACCGCCGCGCACGGGTTCCCGATCACTTACGAGGCAGGGGGCCGGCAGTACGTCGCCGTCCCGGCCGGGTTGGGGATATTCCGGGGCCTGACCGGATCGCTCACACCGGAGATCTATCAACCGGAAATGGGCAACGCGCTGTACGTCTTCGCCCTCCCCGAGTGAGCGTTTTGCCTTGAAATTCCCCCGTTCTGCGGTCTACAATACCCCGGTGCGGATGTCGGCTTGCTCAGGCGTCCGGTCCGCGTTGCGTCCATGGTCTGTCCGCGCTGCCTGCGGGGCCGTGGCGCTGCTTTTCTGTCTCCCCGCACCGGTCGCCGCGCAGCAGACGGACGAAAACGCCTTCACGGCCGAAGAGGGCCACCGGCTGTTCCGCCGTTACTGCATTTCCTGCCACAACGACCGGCTCGAGACGGCCGGCTTCAGCCTGGAGGGGGTCCTCGACCACCTCGATGACGCTGGCATCGCGACCGAGGCCGAGATGTGGGAGAAGGTGGTCCAGAAGATGCGGGCCGCCACCATGCCGCCATCCAACCGGCCGCAGCCGTCGGCGGAGGAGCGGTTAGCCGCGCTCCACTGGTTGACGTCCACGCTCGACGCCGCGTCGGAAACGAACCCGAACCCGGGTCGGACCGAAGCGCTTCGCCATCTCAGCCGGACGGAGTACCGCAACGCGGTCCGCGACCTGATCGCGCTCGATATCGACGCCGAGGCGCTGCTGCCCTCCGACGAATCGGGCCACGGCTTCGACAACGTGATCCTGGGCGACCTGCCGCCGGCCCTGCTCGACCGCTACGTCTCCGCCGCGCGCCGGGTCAGCCGGCTGGCCGTCGCCGGTACGTCGGAGTCGGTCGACAGCGTCGTAGTCCGCGTCCCGCCCGACACGACGCAGGAAGCACACGTGCCGGGACTCCCGGTCGGGACCCGCGGTGGCATCGCCATCTCCCACACCTTTCCGGCGGACGGCGAGTACGACATTCAGATTCACCTCGCACGCAACCGGAGCGGCAACATCGGCGGACTGCGGGACCCGCGTCCGCACGAAATGGAGGTTCTGCTCGACCGCTGGCCGGTCGCGAGCTTCACGGTGCAGCAGCCGGAGGAACGGATCGACGACGGACTGCTCGACGCTAACCTGAAGGTGCGCGTCGCGGTGACCGCCGGACCGCGCGACCTGGGCGTCACCTTCATCCAGAACGCGTCGTCGATCCTCGAGACCGAGCGGCAACCGCTGCAATCCCACTTCAACGAGACGCGTCATCCGCGCCTGACGCCCGCCGTCTACCAAGTGACGATCACCGGGCCGTACGAGGCGAAAGGGGCGAACGACACCCCGTCCCGCCAGCGGATCTTCGTCTGCCGGCCCGGAGCGGCGAACCCGGGTGATGCCGACGGCGAGGCGACGGCGGACGCGGCCGAGACGGAGGCGTGCGCCACCGAGATCCTCTCGACGCTGATGCGGCGGGCGTATCGCCGTCCCGTCGCTCCGGCCGATCTGGAGACGCCGATGGCGTTCTTCCGGGAGGGTCGGGCGGCCGCCGGTTTCGACGCGGGGATCGAACGGGCCTTGAGCGCGGTGCTGATGGACCCGGAGTTCCTCTTCCGCGTCGAGGTGGATGCATCAGACGCGGCGCCGGGCACGCCGTACCGCGTGGGCGACCTGGAGCTGGCGTCGCGGCTGTCGTTCTTCCTCTGGAGCAGCATTCCGGACGACGAGCTGCTCGACGCGGCGGAACGCGGGGTCCTGAGCGATCCGGACGAACTGGAGCGGCAGACCCGCCGTATGCTGACTGACCCCCGCTCGTACAACATCGCGAGCAACTTCGCGGGGCAGTGGCTGCAGTTGCGGAACCTGGCCGCGGTCAGTCCGAACGGCCGGCTCTTCCCCGACTTCGACGACAACCTGCGCCGGGCGTTCCGGGAGGAGACCGAGCGCTTCGTCGACAGCGTGCTGCGCGAGGACAAGGGCGTCACCGACCTGCTGCAGGCGGACTACACCTTCCTGAACGAGCGGTTGGCGAAGCACTACGGGATCCCGGGCGTCTACGGCACCCGCTTCCGGCGTGTCGAACTCGACGAGAACACCCGGCGCGGCGGCCTGCTGCGGCACGGCAGCATCCTGTCGGTCACGTCCTACGCCACACGCACCTCGCCCGTCATTCGCGGCGTCTGGGTGCTGAGCAATATCTTCGGGGCGCCGCCGCCGCCGCCGCTGCCGAATGTCCCCGCGCTCGAGGACGCCAAGGTGGACCCGAACCTGCCGTTGCGCGAGCGCCTTGCCTCGCACCGCGCGAACCCGGTCTGCGCCAACTGCCACCGCACGATCGACCCGGTCGGCTTCGCCCTGGAGAACTACGACGCACTGGGACGCTGGCGCGACCACGAAGGGGACAATCCGACGATCGACGTCTCGGGCGCCCTGCCGGGCGTCGGGGAGTTCGAGGGCATCGACGGACTGGAAGCGGGTCTGCTGGTCCGGCCGGAAATGTTCGCGGGCACGATCACGGAGAAACTGCTGACCTTCGCCCTGGGTCGCGGCGTCGAGCACTTCGATCAGCCGGCGATCCGCCAGATCCTGCGCGACACCGAGACGGACGGCTACCGGCTGTCGTCGCTCATCCTGGGTATTGTTCGGAGCGCACCGTTTCAGATGAGGAGAGCGGAATCATGATCATCACCAAGATAGCTCTGCCGCGGCGGACCTTCCTGAAGGGCGCCGGCGCTACGCTGGCCCTGCCGCTGCTGGATGCGATGGTGCCGGCGGCGACCGCCCTGGCGAAGACGGCGGCGCGGCCGGTGCCGCGGCTCGGCTTCGTCTTCATCCCGATGGGGTGCGACCATGGCCGCTGGACGCCGTCCGAAGACGGGCGCCTCGGGCAGTTGACACCGATTCTCAGTCCGCTCGAGCCGGTGAAGGATCAGTTAACGGTCGTCACCAAGATGGAGTTGCAGAACTCCTACCCGGGGACGCACGACACGTCCAACTCCGGCTTCCTCAGCGCGGCCTACGCCAAGCACACCGAGAGTGCGGACTACCACCTCGGAACCACGGTCGATCAGATTGCGGCAAAGCAGATCGGGCAAGAGACGCAGCTCCCGTCGCTCGAGTTGTCGATGGACCTGAACCCGCTCTCCGGGGTCTGCAACAACGGCTACGCCTGCGTTTACCAGAACTGTCTGTCGTGGTCGTCGCCGACCACGCCGCTGCCGTCCGAAGCGCATCCGCGGATCATCTTCGAGCGTCTTTTCGGTGAGGGCGGAACGGCGGAGGAGCGGCAGGCGGCGCGCGCGAGCCGGGCGAGCCTGCTCGATGCGTTCAGCGACGACATCTCCCGGTTGAAGGGGGCGGTCGGGCCGGCCGATCGGGCGCGGGTCGAGCAGTACCTCGACACCGTCCGCGAGATCGAACGGCAGATCGAGCGGGCCGAGGCGGGCGCGCTCGACAACGCGTCGATCGACGCGGACCGGCCGGTCGGCGTGCCGGCGTCGTTCGCCGACCACGCCCGGCTGATGTTCGACCTCCAGAAGCTGGCCTTCCAGGCGGACATCACGCGCGTGGTCACGTTCCAGTTGACGCGCGAGCTGAGCAACCGGACTTACCCGGAGATTGGCGTGGCCGATCCGCACCACCCGACCAGCCACCACGGCGGCGATCCCGAGAAGCTGCTGAAGATCTCCAAGATCAACACGTTCCACCTGTCCCTGTTCGCGGAGTTCCTCGAGAAACTGCGGGCGACGCCGGACGGCGACGGTTCGCTGCTCGACAGCACCATCTATATGTATGGCAGCGGGATGGGGAATTCGAGCCTGCACGACCACGAGAACCTGCCGATTCTGGTGACGGGCGGTTCGGCGTGCGGCCTGAACGGCGGACGCCACATCCGCTACACCGAGGGAACGCCGCTCGCGAATCTGCACCTGACGCTGCTCGACCGGGTGGGGGTCCAGCTGGATCAGTTCGGCGACAGCAGCGGCAAGGTGGCGAACCTGTTCGAAACGGTGCCGGTCTAGGGCGCCAGGCGACAGCAGCGGGGAGACGAAGCCATGACCTGGGGACGACTGGTACGAACCGCCGGATGGTGCGCCACGCTGGCGATCCTGATGCTTGGCGTGGCGGGTGGCGCGGTTGTCGCGTCGGCGGCCGAGAAGGGCGCCGTCGCGGACGCGGCGGAATCCGTGGCGGCCGATGAACGTCTGGCGCGTGTCCGGGCGCTGATCGCCGAGGGGGCGGACGTCAACGAGGCGCAGGTGGACGGCATGACCGCCCTGCACTGGGCTGCCTACTACGACGACACCGCCACGGCGCAACTGCTGATCGACGCGGGCGCCGACGTCAACGCCACGAACCGCTACGGCGTGCCGGCGTTGTCGCTGGCGGCGACGAACGCCAACGCAACGCTAGTCTCGGCGCTGCTCGATGCGGGCGCCGACCCGAACGTCGCGCTCCAAGGTGGCGAGACGGTCCTGATGACCGCCGCGCAAACCGGCAGTGTCGACGCGGTGCGGGCGCTGCTCGCGGCGGGGGCCGACCCGAACGCGGCCGAGCGGCGCGGGCAGACGCCGCTGATGTGGGCAGCCAACGAGGGACACAACGACATCGTCCATACGCTGATCGAGACTGGCGCGCAGGTCGACGCGGCACTCACCTCCGGGTTCAACGCGCTGTTCTTCGCTGTCCGCGAGGGGCATATCGATGTCGTCGCGACGCTGCTTGACGCCGGGATGGACGTCAACGCGCTGCTCGAGCGGGTGAAGGACGGTCCGGACGAGACGGTCAACAACGCCAGCTTCCGCCCCGTGGACGACGGGATGAGCCCGCTGCTGTTGGCGGTGCGCAACGGTCACTTCGAGCTGGCGATCGCGCTCGTGAACGCCGGCGCCGACCCGAACGACGCGCAGACCGGCTTTGCGCCGCTTCACACCATGAGCTGGGTCCGCAAGCCGGATGCGAGCGACCGGGGGGACCCGTCGCCGATCGGCTCAGGCAAACTGACCAGCCTGGAGTTCGTTCGCGAACTGGCTGGGTTGGGCGCCGACGTGAACCTGCAGCTCGCCGGGAATGCCCCGCGGGTGCCGAACACGGCGTCGAGCTTCGGCACTGGTGGCTCGACCCCGTTCGCGCTGGCCGCCGACCGGGCGGACGTCCCGTTGATGAAGCTGCTGCTCGAACTGGGCGCCGATCCGTTGATCGCGAACGCCGAGGGGAGCACGCCACTGATGGCGGCCGCCGGACTGGGCACCGGGGCGCCGGAAGAGGAAGCGGGCACCGAGGAAGAGGCGAACCAGGCGGTCGATCTGCTGCTGGAACTGGGCGCCGACATCGATGCGATCGATGACAAGGGCGACACCGCGATGCATGGCGCCGCTTACGGCAGCTTCCCGAGCGTCGTGCAGTTGCTATCGGACCACGGCGCCGATATCGAGGTCTGGCACATCCCCAACAACATGGGGCGCACGCCGCTCTTCATCGCCGAGGGCTACCGGGGCGGCCTGCCGCGCCCGTCGCGCGAGACCATCGCCGTGATCACGGCGCTGATGGACGGCGCCGGCATTTCGACCGAGGGTCCCCGCCCGGAGATCATCGATCAGTACGCGCCGAAGCCGAAGGAAGAGAAGACGCAACAATAAGCGCGTTAGAACTTAGCCGTGCCGCGCACCATGACGGTGTGCATCGTGTTCAGCAGCGCGCGCTCCCACCGTTCGAGTTCCAGGCTCAGCGTCGCCCAGCGGCTCGCGGCCAGGCTGCCTCCCAGGCGGTACCCGCGCGCGTCGTCACCGGCCAGGTTGACCGCTGCGAACGGCGTCAGCACGCTTCGACCCCGGAACACCGGGAAGCCGTAACCGAACTGGGCGTCGAGTTGTCCGTGGGAAGCGCCATAGTGGGTCGGGTTGGCGGCGCCGTACTGCCAGAGCCGCTGGATGCCGCTCGCGGTCTCGCCCCAGGATGGCGTAACGGTAGCTGAGAGTCCGCGGCCGTCCATTCCCGGATCGATGCTGACCATCGCGCCCACGCCCCATTCCTGCAGCGTCCCTTCGTGCACGGCCAACCAGCGCCCGTAACCCTCCGCCATCAGCCCGACCTGCGGAACCCGGTAGCGCAGCCCGCCGCCCAACTCCAGGCCGGCGCCGGTCTCGCCGTCACCCCCGTCGTGCCGCGCGCCCAACTCCGCCCAGGGCGTGATCGACGTGCCCGAAGAGAAGTGGCGTTCGTGGCTCAGTTCCGTGCTCAACCGGAACCGCCACATGTCGAGGGCCGCTACGTTAAAGGTGTCGCCGTCGGCGGACAGCTGCGCCAGGCCGCCTTCACCCCGCAGCCGCAACGTCGTTGCGCCACGCGTGAGGAGCCGGCCGTTCAGGCCGATGGCGCCGGAGTTGAGGGTCGCGGCGCCGGTCATCCGTCCCAGGGTGTCCGCCATCCGCAGCTCTCCCCACGCGTGCCCGACGGTTCCCCACAGCTCAATGTCGGGACTCAGTGACCATCCCAGGAAGGGATGGACACCGATCAGCCGCAGGTCAAATTGGCCGCCGCCAGCCGTATCCCCGGGGCCGCCGAGTAGTTGACCAGGCCCCGGGAGCGGGAGATCGACACGCCGGCCAGCACGTTGGGCGCGAGCTGCACATCGACCCCGACGTGCATGCTGAACGCTTCGCCGTTCCAGGCTCCCGTGCCGGGGTCGCCGCCGCCCGACAGCCGCCGGTAGTCGCCGCAGCCCCAGGCCGCGAACCGTCCTCCGCTACTCTCCGCCGTCTCCTGCGACGCCATCAGGAACGACAGATTGCCGAGTCGCTGCTCGGGCGTCATGGACGCGTGTGCCGGGTTGGACCACTCTCCGGAGGTCGTCGCGCCGGGGACCCCCGGGCCGTTGACCCCTATGCCGGGAAACCCCATGCCAGGGCCCCCCGCACCGGGGGATCCCATGCCGCCGGCCAGTCGATCCGCGTTGTCCCACGTCGCCGTGTTCGACATCTTCCGGTCGATGCGGCAGGTCACGGCCGAGAAGGCAATGGCCCGCCCGACCTCCGGAAGGCCGGTCTCGAAAGCGCGCGTGACGCGATGCTCCATGTCGTCCGTGATTGTCGCGACGCCCGAGGCGTCGGCCAGGGTTGCCCGGACCGGATTGCTCAGTTCCACCGTGAACGTCTCCGTCGGTTCCACTGCCGTGTCGTTGAGCGCGGCTACCTGGATGGTCTGCATCGTCTCGCCCGGCTCGAAGCGGAGCCGCCCCGATGTCGCCGTGTAGTCCGAGTCAGCCAATGCGCTTCCGTCCCGTGTTGCGTACGCGACGGTCACAACCTGACTGCTCGCGGGGTTCAGCGTGACCGGGAAGACCGCCTCGTCCCCTTCGGCCACGGTTGCGGCGTCGGCAATACTCAACCCCGGCACCGCTTCGGCCTCGATCGTCGCCAACCCCGTGCCGTGGACGATGGTGGTTCCGACCGGGTTGCTCAACCCCACGGTGAAGTTTTCGCTCGGCTCTGCAACATCGTCGCGAAGCACCTGCACCCGGATGGTCTGCGTCGACTCGCCCGGCTCGAAGCGCAACGTCCCCGAGGTGGCGGCGTAGTCCGAGCCCGCGACCGCCGTTCCGTCCACCGTCGAGTAGCTGACCGTCACGGGTTGGTCGTTCAGCGGAGTCAGCGTCACCCGGAAGACCGCCTCGCTCCCTTCGGCGACAGGAGCCGCGTCCGTAATCCTCAACCCCGGCGAGGCGTCGGCCCTGATCGTTCCCACCGCCGTCGCGTTGCTGAGCGTCGTCCCGGTCGGGTTGCTCAGCTCCACCGTGAATGTCTCGCTCGGCTCTGTCGCGGTGTCTTGCAGGGTGGGCACCCGGATGGTCTTGGTCGTTTCGCGGGGCTCGAAGCGCAGGGTTCCCGAAGTGGCTGTGTAGTCGGCGCCTGCGACCGCCGTGCCGTCCATCGTCGCGTAGGTCACCGCCACCACGTGATTACTCGCGGGACGCAACGTCACCCGGAAGACCGCCTCCCTGCCTTCCGCCACGGGCGCCGCGTCGGCGATACGCAACCCGGGGAACGGGTCCGCTTCAATCGTTCCCAACCCGGTCGCGTCGGCCAGCGTCGTCCCCGAGGGGTTGCTCAACACCACGGTGAACGTCTCGCTCGGCTCGTGCACCGAATCCCGCAGGATGGGGACTTCGATGGTCTTCGTGGTCTCGTTCGCATTGAAGGTCAAGGTCCCTGACGTCAGCGTGTAGTCCGAGTCCGCGACTGCGGTTCCGTCCTGCGTTGTGAACGCGACCGTCACCACGCTATTGCTGGCGGGGTGCAAGGTCACCTCGAAAGCCGCCTGACCTCCTTCCGCGACCGGCGCCGCATCCGCAATGGTCAGCCCCGGCATCGGGTCCGCGGCGATCGTCCCCACCCCGGTTGCGTCGGCCAGCATCGTCCCTGACGGGTTGCTCAACACCACCGTGAAGTTCTCGCTCGATTCCTGCACCGCGTCTTGTAGTACAGGCACCCGGATGGTCTTCGTCGTCTCACCCGCACCGAAGCTGAGCGACCCCGAGGTCGTCGTGTAGTCGCTGTTCGCGACTGCGGTGCCGTCCTGCGTTGTGAACGCGACGGTCACCGTCTGACTGCTCTGCGGGTGCAGCGTGACCGTGAAGACCGCATCTTCTCCCTCCGGCACGGGCGCCGCGTCGGCAATGCTCAACCCCGGCATCGGGTCCGCCGCGATGGTCCCGGCGCCGGTCCCGTCGGACACGGTGGCCCGGTTCGGGCTACTCAACGTGACCGTGAAGTTCTCGCTGCTCTCGGATACCGCGTCCTGCAGTATCGGCACCCGGATGGTCTGCGTCGTACCGTGAGGGTCGAAGCTGAGGGTTCCCAAGGTCGCGGTGAAGTCCGAAC
Organism: Vicinamibacterales bacterium; assembly: GCA_965246995.1. Lineage (GTDB taxonomy): Bacteria > Acidobacteriota > Vicinamibacteria > Vicinamibacterales > UBA8438 > VXRJ01. The sequence goes on along the minus strand of OZ252008.1, from coordinate 3,367,149 downwards.
CCGAGACCGCGGTTCCGGTGACGGTCGTGTACGCGACCGTCACCTCCTGGCTGCTGGCCGGACTCAGCGTAACCGTGAAGACCGCCTCACCCCCTTCGGCCACGACCGCCGCGTCCCCGATATTCAACATGGGCAGAGGGTCTGCCTCGATACTTCCTGCCCCCACTGCGTCAGTCACCTTGGCCCCGTTCGGGCTGCTCAACTCGACCGTGAAGTTCTCGCTCGGCTCCGCCGTCGAGTCACTCAGAATCGGCACGCGGACCGTCTGGGTGGTCTCGTTCGGCTCAAATCGGAGCGTTCCCGCGGTTGTGGTGTAGTCCGAACCGCCGACCGCCGTTCCATCCTTCGTCGTGTAGGCAACCGTCACTGCCTGGCTGGTCGCCGGATCCAGTGTGACCGTGAAGACCGCCTCGCTCCCCTCCGCAACCGGCGCCGCGTCGGCAATGCTCAGTCCCGCCATCGAATCCGCCTCGATGGTTGCCGACCCGGTCGCGTCGGCTATGCGGGCGCCGTTCGGGTTGCTCAACTCGACGCTGAAGTTCTCGCTCGGCTCCGCCGTGGAGTCGCTCAGAATCGGCACGCGGATGGACTCGGTCGTCTCGTTCGGCTCAAATCGGAGCGTTCCCGCGGTTGTGGTGTAGTCCGAACCGCCGACCGCCGTTCCATCCTTCGTCGTGTAGGCAACCGTCACTGCCTGGCTGGTCGCCGGATCCAGTGTGACCGTGAAGACCGCCTCCCCCCCTTCCATCACCGTCGGCGCGTCCGCAATCGAGAGTGACGACGTCCCGCCGGGAGGTGGGGGCGGGGGAGTGTCGTCGACGGTGACGGTTACGCTGCCGACACTGTGCTCGGGACACTCGTTGTTGTGATCCCACACTTCATGGGTGAACTGCACCCTCTGGCCGGTGTCTTCGGTGACGTACACGCTTACTTCACGCCAGACGTTCCAGTTGTTCTGATTGAATTCCCAGCCGACGGAAGGAACCCATCTGAGGCCGTTGTATACGCCGTCGATGTACACGGTCCCGTCCACGTGTATCCGAATCCACCATCCGTCCGCTGGCGGCTGCTTCTTCAACCGCACGCGGTAGGACGACCTCTGCCCCGGCCGGAGGCTCAGCGTGCTCCGGTCCACTTCGATCCATTCGGCTTCCGCCTGCTCGGCGTAGACGGGCGAGACGGCGCCGAGGCCAGACAGGAAAAGGGCCAGGATGATGGCGAAGGCAGCCACATCCCGGTGACAGGTTGCGAGTCCCCGGCACCGCTGCTGTACGTGAAGGAACACCGTTGCTTAGGTTATCGGACTTGCACACTTCTTCCTTCAGGCGGATCGCGCCGACCGCCCAGTCTACGAGCCGAAGACCGCAGGAAGATCCGCGGCTTTGTCAGCATGTCTGACCAGCGATCTATAAGTGACCCCCGGCATCGGGCTCGCGGGCGTGAACGCGCTGGGCGTCGAGGGTGACGGCGCGCGGAACGTGTCCGACGCCGTCGAGTTCATTGCGGATCTGCGCCAGGCCGAGGACCTGGCGGCGCTCCCCGTGGGGCGTCGCGTCGTGGTGATTGGCGGTGGCATGACGGCCATCGACGCCGCCGTGCAGGTCAGGCTCCTCGGCGCGGAGGAAGTGGCGATGGTCTACCGGCAGGGGCGCGGGCGGATGAGCGCTTCCGCCTTCGAGCAGGATCTCGCGACATCGAGAGGGGTGCGGATCGTCACCAACGCCCGCCCAGTGCGTCTGATGGCGGACGGTCCCGTGCGTGAAGTGGAGTTCGTCCGGACCGAGGATGTTCCCGACGGCTTCCAGGACACCGGGGAGACCTTCCGGCTACCGGTGGATCAGATGTTCAAGGCGATCGGGCAGACGCTGGAGCGGTCCGCGAGCGGGCTCGCGCTCGACGGACGCAAGATCCGGACCACCGGTCCGGGACGCACGAGCCGGCCAGGCATCTGGGCCGGCGGCGACTGCGTGGCGGAGGGTGACGACCTGGTCGTGACGGCGGTCGCGCAGGGGCGTGACGCCGCCGAAGACATACATACCGCGCTGATGCGCTGATGCGCTGACCGCAGGAGAGCCAGCGACATGGCATCACTCGCAACCGACTTCCTCGGCATCCGGTCCCCCAATCCGTTCTGGCTCGCTTAGGGACCGCCGACTGACTAAGGAGTACAACGTCCGGCACGGGTTCGAGGCGGGTTGGGGCGGTGCCGTCTGGAAGACACTGGGGGACGTCGGGCCGCAGGCCGTCAACGTCAATGGGCCGCGGTACGGCGCCGTCTGGGGCGCGGACCGGCGCCTGCTCGGCCTGAACAACATCGAGCTGATCACCGACCGGCCCCTGGAGTTGAACCTCCGCGAGATCAAGGCGGTCAAGCGCGACTATCCGGACCGGGCGGTCGTCGTCTCGCTCATGGTGCCCTGCGAGGAGCGCGCAGGGCAGCGCATTCTGCCGCACGTCGAGGAGACTGGCGCTGACGGCGTCGAGCTCAATTTCGGCTGCCCCCACGGCATGAACGAGCGCGGGATGGGTTCCGCCGTCGGCCAGGTGCCCGAGTACATCGAGATGGTGACGCGGTGGGTCAAGGCGGCGACGCGGATGCCGGTTATCGTCAAGCTCACGCCCAACGTCGCCGACATCCGGCGGGCGGCTATCGCGGCAAACACGGGCGGGGCCGACGCGGCCAGCCTGATCAACACCGTGAATTCGATCACGTCGATCAACCTCGACACGTTCAGTCCCGAGCCCAGCATCGACGGCAAAGGGAGCCACGGCGGCTATGCCGGCCCGGCCATCAAGCCGATCGGGCTTCACATGGTGGCCGAGATCGCGCGTGGTCCCGAGACGGCGGGCCTTCCCCTTTCCGGGATCGGCGGCATCACCACCTGGCGCGATGCGGCGGAGTACATCGCCCTCGGTTGCGGCACCGTGCAGGTTTGCACGGCGGCCATGGCCTACGGTTTCCGCATCGTCCAGGAGATGATTTCGGGGCTGGAACTCTGGATGGACGACAAGGGTTACACGCGGCTGCGCAATTTCCAGGGCCGCGCGGCGCGGAACGTCACCGACTGGCAGTACCTCAACCTGAACTATGCCGCCAAGGCGAACATCCACCAGGAACTGTGCATCCAGTGCGGGCGTTGCTACGCGGCGTGCGAGGACACGTCGCACCAGGCGGTCGCCATTCGTGACGGGCGTGTCTTCGAGGTGATCGACGAGGAGTGCGTGGCCTGCAACCTCTGCGCCATCGTCTGTCCGGTGGAGGGCTGCATCTCCATGGACACGTTGCCGGTCGGGGCGGTCGACACCCGCACCGGCAAGGCGGTGGACGAGTACGCCAACTGGACGCCCCATCCGCACAACCCGCTTGCGCGCTCGGGCCGCGGGCCGGGGACCTGAGGTGCTTCCGCGGAAGCTCAGGCGGGCGTTACGCGTGCAAGGTCCACGAGTTGCAGGCCGGCGAACCGCCTGAAGTCGTTCACGTTACCCGTCACCAGACGGGTCAGCCCGTGTTCCTGCATCGTTGCGATGATGTTGGCGTCGTGGAGTTGCTTGCCCGAGCACTCTACGGTGCGGGTAAGGTGAAGAAGACGGCGAGCGACGTGACGGTTTTCATCGAGCACCGTGCCGCGCTCGATGATGGATTCGGCGTTGTCCACCGCCGCCGCCGGTGACAAGCCGAGTCCGTTAGCGCCGACAGGGCGAGTACATACGGCCAGGAACTCACGAACAATCTGACCGCTGAGGCACAACTCGATACCCTGATTTGGTAGCACGTTCAGCACGTGCAGCGCTTGGGCGTGCAGGGCGCGCCCGCGGTCGATGGCACTGAGCAACACGTTGGTGTCGCAAAACAAGCGTTCACCGACCGTCGTCGCCATAGATCTCCTCGCGGTTCCACTTCCCTCCGGTTCCAATGTCGACAGGGTGGAGCTGAATGGGAGCGTATCCGTCCTCCGGAGGAGACGCCTTCGCCGCCTCGGTGAGAATCGCCCGGACTTCGCCCTGGACGGAACGGTGATGTGCGCTGGCCCGGCGCTTCAAGGCTCGCACCGTATCCTCTGACAGGTTCCGCACATGTATTCCTGGCATGACACCATTATGCCACCATGCTGAATTGATAGCACAGCGCTACCACGCCGTTGGCTCAGGCGGGCGGGCGGTAGCGTGCCAGTTCCCGCCTGACGATCGGCGCCATCAGGTACAGGCCAATCAGGTTCGGGATGGCGACGACGAAGACCAGCGCATCCGACAGATCGATGATCGCGCCGAGATTGACACTGGCCCCCACGACGACGAACAGGCAGAAGAAGAACTTGAAGCCGAGATCCTGCAGGCGTCCCTCGCCCGCGAGATAGGTGAACGCCTTGAGCCCGTAGTAGGCCCAGGCGATCATCGTAGAGAAGGCGAACAGGATCGCCGCAACCGCCAGCGGGATGGGGGACCAGGAGAGCGTGGAGGCGAATGCCCGCGTGGTCAGCTCGATGCCGCTGATGTCGCCGGAGGCCAGCGCGGGGTCGTAGACCGTCGTGGTGATCACGAGGGCGGTCGCGGTGCAGATCACCACGGTGTCTATGAACGGCTCCAGCAGTGCGACGAATCCTTCGCTGGCCGGTTGCGGTGTGCGGGCGGTGGCGTGGGCAATGGCGGCGCTGCCCAGGCCTGCCTCGTTCGAGAAGACGGCCCGCCGGAACCCGATGACGAGCGCGCCGAGGGCGCCTCCGGCCGCCCCGCCAGGCGTGAACGCCCCTTCCCATATAGCGGCGATCGCGGCCGGCAGTCGGTCGGCGTTCAGACCGATGGTCAGCGTGGCCAGTGTCAGGTAGAGCAGCGCCATTGCCGGCACGAGCCGGACGGTCGTGCGGGCGATCGACTGGATGCCGCCGATGATCACAAGCGCCACAACGCCCGCCAGGACTAGGCCGATCAGCCAACCCCGGCCTGCGAACAGGCTGGCGTCCCCGCCCGTTAGATCGATGAAGACGGCCGCGGCCTGGTTCGACTGGAACATGTTCCCGATGCCGAGGCAGCCGAACACCAGGCTGGCGGCATAGAAGGCGCCGAGCCGGCGGCCGAGCCGCGGCCAGCCGCGTTCGCCCAGCCCCCGCTCGAGGTAATGCATCGGCCCGCCGGAAACCGACCCATCGGGATTCTGGCGCCGGTAGAGCACGCCGAGCGTGCATTCGGCGAACTTGGACGACATCCCCAACAGCCCCGCGACCATCAGCCAGAACGTGGCGCCGGGTCCGCCGGTCGAGATGGCGACGGCCACACCGGCCATGTTGCCGATGCCTACCGTGCCCGACACGGCGGTCGTGAGCGCGCTGAACTGCGAGATCTCGCCCGGATCGCCGGCGCGCGCGTACTTCCCGGAGACGGTGCGGACCGCCTCCACGAATCCCCGTACGTTGATGAATCGGAGATAGACGGTGAAGAACAGGCCGCCCGCCACCAGCCAGAGCACGATCAGCGGTATCTCGGCGCCGAACAGTGGGATGGGGAAGAACACGAGCCCCGAGACGGCATCCGCCACCGGACGCATGATGGCGTCGATGCGCTGGTCGATGGTCATGTGGCCGGTCCGCGTCGTCGTGGCCTATTGCAGGGCGTCGGGTCCGAACGCGTCGGGCAACATTTCGCTGATCGTGTGGCGCTCGTTGATCCGGAGGCTGCCGCCGCCGGCTTCGTACAGCAGTTGTCGGCAGCGGCCGCACGGCTTGCCTGGCTGGAGGTCGTCAATGTCTTTTCCGGCCACCACGGCGACCGCCACGAGCCGCCCCCCGCCGCTTGAATGGAGCGCCGATACCAGGGAGCATTCGGCACATAGCGCCAGCCCGTAGGAAGCGTTCTCCACGTTGCAGCCCTCGACCACGCGCCCGTCGTCAACCAGCCCCGCCGCCCCGACGTAGTATCCGGAGTAGGGCGCGTAGGCGCGGCGGGCCACGGCTCGGGCCCGCCGGAACAGGTCGTTCCAGTCCGGTCGAGGGTTGCTCATGACCCGCGCAGCGTAGCATGCGCGTTTCGACGGGCTCGGGCATGCTCGCACCTCGCCTCGCATGCGATCGACGGAGGGCGCTTTCTTTCGTGTACCCTTGACGAGATCGAGAATCATGCAAGTAGTAAACCTTGCGTCAGGACTTCTCGCCGCGGCACTGGTCGCGCTATTGGCGGTACCGGCTTATTCGCAGTCGCGCCCGGCAGCGCCGGCGCCGGGAGGCGACGGGCTGGTGCTCGTGCTGCCTTTCACCAACTTGACCGGGAATCCGGCCGAGGCCTGGATCGGCGTAGGTATCGCCGAGACGATCGCGACCGATCTGCAGGTGCAGGGCGGGCGGACCCTGCGCGCCACTGCCCCGGTGCGCGGTGACACCGGCTCGGGCGAAGGTTGGGAGGCGGCGCTGGAAGAGGGCCGACTGGCCGGCGCCGGGCGGGTGGTCAGCGGCGCCTATCAGCGGCTCGGTGATCAGATTCGCGTGACGGCGCGGCTCATCGACGTCGCGGATGGAGCCGTCATCCGGTCGGCAATCGTGACGGGCCAAACTGCGGAGATCTTCGAACTGCAGGACCGGGTCGCGATGGAGCTGCGCGGAGGCGTGGCGGTCGCCCGGTCGCGGCCGGACCCGCCCACGGCGCCCGATCCGGTTACGCGGCGTCCAGGTCGGTCCGGGACGGAGACTGCCGCCGCTTCGGTAGGCTCCGGCTTGCCGGCGGCCGCTGCCGCACCGGGAGCGTTCGGCCGAGTCGCCGCCGCGCCGGCCGGCGCATCCGTCGAGGCTGGTCTCATTGACGGGCCACCCGCGCCGGCGCCTCCGGCTGTCATGACACGCGACGAGGAAGGCCGCACCACCGTGCGGGCGATCCGTCTCGCCGACGGCATCCGTCTCGACGGCGTTCTCGACGAGCCGGTCTACGAGACGGTGCCGGCGATCACCGACTTCATCCAGCAGGTGCCCGACATCGGCGCGCCCGCGACCGAGCGCACCGAGGCGTGGATCATGTTCGACGATACGAACGTCTACGTCTCGGGCCGATTGTACGAATCGGCCCCCGAGAGCCAGTGGATCGCCAACGAGATGCGGCGCGATACCAGCCAGCTCCGGCAGAACGACACGTTCACCGCGTTTTTCGACACGTTCTACGACCGCCGCAACGGCTTCAACTTCTATACCAACCCGCTCGGCGCGCGCGCCGACCAGCAGTTCACGAACGAAGGCAACCCGAACGCCGACTGGAATCCGGTCTGGGACGTCCGGTCCGGCCGCTTCGACGGCGGCTGGACGGTGGAGATGGAGATCCCGTTCAAGACCCTGCGCTACCGGTCGGATCCGCCGCATATCTGGGGCATCCAGCTCCGCCGCGCGATCCGGCGCAAGAACGAATGGGTCTACCTGACGCGGCTGCCGATCTCGGCCGGCGGCGGCAGCGGGTCGGCCGGTATCTTTCGGGTGTCGGCGGCCGGGTCGCTGGTCGGCCTCGAGCCGCCTCCGGCCAGCCGCAACATCGAGGTCAAGCCGTACGCGATCGGCGGCCTGACCACCGACCTGACCGCTTCCCCGGCGATTGTCGACGAGGGGAGCGGCGATGCCGGTATCGACATCAAGTACGGCATCACCGAGAACCTCACTGCCGACTTCACCTACAACACCGACTTCGCGCAGGTGGAGGTGGACGAGCGGCAGGTCAACCTGACCCGCTTCCCGCTGTTCTTTCCCGAGAAGCGCGAGTTCTTCCTCGAGGGGCGAGGCATCTTCGGGTTCGCCCGGGGCGGCGTCACCGGCCGGTTCGGCGGTCCGGGGGGCGGTCCCGTCGGCGGCGTCTTCGGCGACGCCAACGTGCCACAGCTTTTCTATAGCCGGAAGATAGGACTCGAACGGGGCCGGGTGATTCCCATCGTCGGCGGCGCGCGGGTGACTGGCAAGATCGGCCAGTTTGACGTCGGCGCCCTGAACATTCACGCCGGCGACGAGATGGTTTCCTCCTCGGATCCGACGAACTTCACCGTCGTTCGCCTCCGGCGCGACATCCTCCGGCGGAGCTCGATCGGCGCGATGTTCACCAACCGTTCGGTCTCCCGGGTGGCCCCGGGCTCCAGTCAGGCCTACGGCATCGACGGCACCTTTGCCTTCTTCGAGAACTTCAGCCTGATTACCTACGTCGCCCAGACCCGGCTTCCGAGCCCCGAGTACCGGGGCAAGGACCTGAGCTACCAGGGCAAGTTCGAATACGGAGCCGATCGCTACGGCCTGCAGGTCGACCACCTGGTGGTGGAGGACAACTTCCTCCCGGAGGTCGGTTTCCTCCGGCGCGACAACTTCCGCCGCACCTACGCGTCGGGACGGTTCAGCCCGCGGCCGCAGTCGATCGAGAGCGTCCGGCAGTTCAGTCTGGAAGCGAGCATCGACTACATTCTCACGGCCGACGAGAACCTCCTGGAGACGCGCCAGAACATCGTGGCGTTCCAGACCGAGTTCGAATCCAGCGATCAGCTCACCTTTACCGCGTCCGACAACTACGAGCTGCTGCTCCAGCCGTTCACGCCCCCCGGATCCGGTTTCGACGTCCCGGTGGGGGGGTACCGTTTCGCCGATGGCCAGGTTTCGTACTCCATCGGCCAGCAGCGGCGCATCAACGGGTCGGTGGCATTGAAGTGGGGCAGCTATTTCGATGGCAACCTGACGTCGGTGGAACTCAGGCAGGGGCGCATCGGGGTGCTGCCGCAGATGTCGATCGAGCCGACGGTTTCGTTCAACTGGATCGACACGCCCTACGGGACGTTCCAGACCAATCTGGCCGTCACCCGAGTGAACTATGCGTTCAACCCGCGCATGTTCTTCAGCGGACTCCTGCAGTACAACTCGGCCAGCAACTCGTTCGGCAGCAACCTGCGCCTGCGGTGGGAATACAGCCCCGGCAGCGAGTTGTTCGTCGTCTACACCGACGACCGCGACGTTACCGGCGGGTTGCGGCCCGACCGGGGCTGGGATCTGCGCAACCGCGGCTTCGTCGTCAAGTTCAATCGACTGTTCCAGTTCTGACGGGCCCTCCGGACTTCACCCGCCGTCACGCGCCGTCGTCGGGTGCAGCTCAATCTGCGTTCGTGCCTGCCGGCTGCAGATGTCACAGAGATCCCCATGGCCTACCTGCTCGCACTCGGTTCGGCGGCGCTGTACGGCGCGGCCGATTTCCTTGGCGGCCTCGCATCGCGGCGAACGAACACCCTCGCCATCGTCGTGACGTCGCAGGGCGCCGGCCTGACGCTGCTGGCCCTCATGCTGCCGCTGTTGCCCGCGGCCACACCTTCAACGCGCGATCTGGTCTGGGGCGGCGTGGCCGGGCTGACCGGCGGCGTCGGCGTGACGCTGCTGTATCGGGCGCTGGCCGTGGGGAGGATGGCGGTCGTGGCTCCAACGACGGCCGTCTGCGCCGTGATAATACCCGTCGTTACCGGCGTATTGCTCGGTGAACGCCTTGGGTCGCTGACGATACTCGGCATCGCGCTGGCAATTGTGGCCATCGTGCTGGTCAGTCGGGAGGGAGCGGCCACGTCCGTGTCGGCAAGGGCCGGCGGGCTTCCGCCCGGTGTCGGGCTCGCGCTCCCGGCGGGCGTGGCGATCGGCCTGTTCTTTCTTGCACTGGCCGAAACGGACGCCCAGGCCGGTATGTGGCCGCTCCTCGCGGCTCGCGCCGTCTCGGTGACGCTTTTCGCCGTCGTGGCGCTGGGAAGCGCACGGCCGCTGCGCATGGCCGCGCCCGTCGCCGGGATCGCCGTCGCCGCCGGGGCCATCGACATTAGCGCCAACGCGCTGTATCTGCTGGCCACCCGTTACGGGCCGCTCAGCGTCGCGGTAACCCTGTCGTCGCTGTACCCTGCGAGTACTGTCCTCCTCGCGCGGGTGGTGCTTGGCGAGCGTCTTAATGGCTGGCAGGTGACCGGGGTGGCGTGCGCGCTTCTCGCGGTCACGCTCATCGTCGGCGGTTCGCGGCCGTTGTAGCTTCGGATCTGCGGGCAACTCTGCACGCGGTATCCTATCCACCGTCGGCACGCGGCCGGCGGCAGGCGCCGGATCCTTCCAGGCAGGCGGCGGAAGCACTATGGGGAATGCGTGGTCACGTTGGGGGCAGGTGCCGCAGAGCGTCTGGCTGCGCAAGGCCATCTTCCAGGTTCACCTGTGGACCGGCATCGGTCTCGGCATCTACATATTCGTGATCTGTGCGACCGGGAGCGTGCTGGTCTATCGGAACGAGCTGTACAGAACTTTCTCTCCGCAGCCCGTCATCGTGAAGAGCACGGGCATCTCTTTGGGCGACGACGGCCTGGATCGTGCTGCGCGGCAGGTCTATCCCGGCTACGCAGTGCAGGAGATGCGGCCCGGCCGGACCCCGAACCAGGCCGTCGAGATCACCCTGACGCGCGATGGCGACCGGATACGGCGGCTATTCGACCCGTTCACGGGCGAGGACCTGGGAGACCCCCTGCCGCTGGGTTACCGCACAGCCGCCTGGGTGCTGGATCTGCACGATAACCTCCTCGGCGGACAGACTGGCCGGCGGGTGAACGGCATCGGCGCGGTCTTCCTCCTCGTCCTGTCGGTGACCGGCGCCGTGATCTGGTGGCCCGGCATCCTGCGCTGGCGACGCAGCCTGACCATCGACCGGCGGGCGGACTGGAAGCTGTTCAACTGGAGCTTCCACAGCGCGTTCGGCTTCTGGTGCTGGCCGTTCCTGGTCATGTGGGCGATCACGGGGGTCTACCTGTCGTTTCCGGCCCCATTTAATGCGATCGTCGACTACGTGGAGCCGTTCGACGAGTCGAACCCGGTGGAGCGCGTCGGCGATCAGGTGATGTACTGGCTCGCTTACCTGCATTTCGGCCGGCTCGGCGGCCGGGGCATCCCGGGCTGCGGGGCGCTCTGCAACTCGAGCACCAAGGCTCTCTGGGCGCTGATCGGGCTTGTGCCGCCCGCGCTGTTCGTCACCGGCGCGTTCATGTGGTGGAACCGCGTGGTCTGGCGCTGGTTGAAGTCGAGTTCCGCTTCCTGATCAGGTAGCGGGGCGACGGCAGTCGTCGGGCTGCTAGCCCTACCGGTAGTCCACTATCGCGCACTCTTGCTTTCCGGCTGCCCATACTTGGCTGGATGCTATCTTGCTGCTCCCACCTGGCGTGCCCTAGCTTTAAGTGGTGTGGAACAGTTTCGTCGGTTGTTCCAATTCAGAAATGACCCTGTAGCGGAGTAGTCGCGTTCTTTTTGGCGCCTCGAACCAGGCGCGGTCTACGGTCGTCAGTACATATAGGAGGCGAGATCCGACGGTTGGACTCGAACACGGTCCGCATGCGTCGAACCTCTGACTCGGTACCACCCCGCGGGGATGCCAGCGGTTCCGACGCCTCCACTTCCAGCATCCTTCCGTCCTGGCTGCTGATGGCGAAAGTGATGGCGCCGGCGCCGCCCGTCGGATACGTGCATCGTACCTCCCTGCTGAAACGCATCGACGCCGTGCTCGACCGGCGTCTGACGGTGCTGCAGGCCCCCGGTGGATTCGGCAAGACTACGGTGCTGGCGGATGTCAGCCACCGGAAGAAGAAAGCAGGACTGGTCGTTGCCTGGCTTTCGCTGGACCAGGACGATTCGCCGGACGTGTTCGGAAACTACCTGGCGCTCGCGTTCGAGCACGCGGGTCTGGATCTCGCCGCGTTGAACGACGAGAAAGGATGGCTGTCGTACCCGTACACCCGGCAAGTGGGGATGCTGGCTCGCGAGATACAGTTGCACGCCGACCCGTGCCTGCTAGTACTGGACGAGCTAGAGCGGCTGCCGACTGCAACGGTGGAACTGGTCGATTTTCTGCTGAGGCACGCTCCTCCTAACCTGCATTTCGCCATGGCGTTCCGGTTCAATCCGGGGCTCGATCTGGCCGCACACTTTCTCGCCGGAACGGCGATCATCGCCAATGCGCGCCAGTTCCGCTTCTCCAGGCCGAACATCGCTCAGTTCTTCGATGGCGCGCTGTCGCGGCGCGAGCTGGCGGCAGTCGAGGAGCGCACGGCCGGATGGCCAGTCGCGCTCATCGTAGACAGAAACACGCGCACCACCGGGGCCGAGCCGCCCCGCGTGGATGCTGCCGGTCTGTCGGAGAACTACGTCGGGGTACGCCTGCTGCGCGGGTTGTCGAAGTGGGATCGCGCGTTGCTCTGCGACCTGTCGGTCTTCGACTGGATCGATGCCGACCTCGTGGACGAAGTGCTGGGATCGAGCGACGCCCGCCTGCGGGTCACGACGCTGCCGTGTCTCGACGGCCTCCTGCTGCCCGTCGGTCGCGACGGTACTGTGTCGCGTCTGCATCCGCTCGTCAGGGAGTATTGCGCCCGTCGGCTTGCGGTTGATGATCCCGGTCGCAAGCGGTTGCTGCACGCCAGAATCGCGCGGGCGCTCCACCAGCGCGGCCATCTTCGGCCGGCGTGGCGTCATGGAACGCTGGCCGGCGACAGCCAGCTCGTCGGCCAGTTGATCGAGGACGTCGGCGTGTTGGGGCTCTGGTTGCGAGAGGGAACGAAAGGGCTGACCTCTGCGGGTCAGTTCCTGACCTCGGGGAATACCGCGAGGTACCCGCGGCTCGCGCTCTTGCGCTGTGTCTATCTGCAGCTTGCGTCGAAGTTCCACGACGCGGTTACGCTGTACGAGACCGTCTCGAAGGGGACCGCCGGCTTCACGAAGGACCGCGAGGGCGGCGATGCGGAAGCGCTCACCGTCGACCGGGTCTTCACGCAGGCGGTCCTGGCAGGCGGCACGTGCCGATCCCTGCACGACGCACTCGACCCGCTGCTGCCCGCCGACGGGGTATCCAAGGACATCGGCCAACGTGCCCGCTTCGTCTCGAGCGCATGGCACCTTCTGCGATGCGTTTCCTGTTGCCAACGTGCCCGCTTCGCGGAGAGCCACCGCCACGGCCTGCAGGCGCAGTCCTATTTCGCCGAGGGCATGCGGCACGGGGACGTCATTACCAGCATCTACCTGGGTATGGCCGCCATGGTGCAGGGGCGTGTCCAGGATGCCGTGGACTCATACAAGCGCGCCCGGCATAGCGGGAAGGACTACTTCTCCTCCGATCCCCGTCTCGCAACGAGCATCGACATCCTGTCGATTGAGCTCGATCTCGAGCGGAATCGTGGAAAGGCGATTCAGCAACGGACCTTGCAGGGATTCACTGAACTGCGGGGAGTATGGAACGAGATCTATGCGGTGGCAGTTGCCGTCCGTGCCGAGCTGGCGTTCGAACAATATGACAGCCAGGCGGTCATCCAGTTCCTGAGCCGCACGATAGCGGACGTGCGCATGTTTGGCCGGAGCCTGGAGACCTACGCCTATGCGCTGCTGGTTCTCTACCTGGCCAGGGCCGGGCGCGGCGCGGAGGCGGGGCAGATCTGGGTCGACCACGCGCTGCCCTGCGGTAACGCCGAACTGCTCGATCTGGACGGTCAGTCATGGAGAAGAATGGAAGCACTCTCGTGCGCCCGCGTCCTGCTGCTGGCGGAGCAGAACGAGTTCGAGGCGGCCAGTGAGCTCGTGGATGCGTTGTGCGCCACCGCGTCGCAACATGGAATGACGCGCACCGTGTTGCGGGGGTTGAGCCTGTCGATTGCCGTTGCCCATCGGGCAGGACAGGAGGACCGTGCGCTCTCGCGACTGGTCGAGTTCCTGCGGCTGACGCGCGACGTGGACTATGTCAGGCCCCTGGTGAACCAGGGCGGGGTCGGCCGCACCCTGCTGCGGCGGTTGCTCGAGACGAACCTCGACGCGGATCTGCAGAGCGCCGCCGAGGCTACTCTCTCGCACTTCGGCGTGCCGCGCGCTACCGGTGCTTGGGAGTTCACTCCACGAGAAATGGACGTGCTCGTGGAAGTCCGCCACGGCCGCCGGAACCTGGAAATCGCAAGCGCCCTGGGAATCACCGATGGCGGCGTGCGCTACCACCTCAAGAACATCTACCGCAAGACCGGCGTCTCCCGCCGGCTCGACGCCGTGCGCTACGCGGAGAACAAGGGAGTCCTGTTCTAGCGTGCCCGGCGCGACTTCCTACGCCGCGAGGCATCGAGTTCGTTGTCAGTGCGTGCGGGACTGTTCGCGAAAGAAGGAGACGATCCGCTCGCTGGTCCCGCGCGGGTAGGTGTGGGCGCCGGCATGGATCCAAGTCATGACCGGCGCAGCCGTACCGGCTCCGTACACCATGCAGCCGGCTCCGCAGGGTGTCGTCGCGTCAACGCGGTTCACCTCAAGGGCAACCGCGATCGCGGCTTCCTGATCCGAAAAGCGGATCACCCCATCGCGCTCCCCGGCCACATGAAAGACGGGTCTGGGCTGCTTGGGCCGCACTGAGGGACGGAGGCGGGCTGCCACGGGGGCGTACGCGGCGAACACCCCGGGACGCTCCGCCCAGAGGAGGTAGGTGAACATCCCACCGTTCGAGAAGCCGGTCGCGTAGATGCGATCGTCGTCGACGTTATACGTCTCACGCAGCGACTCGAGTGCCACGTCGACGAGCTTGAGGTCGCGGTCGCCGCGGCTGCCACGCTCCACCTGCCAGCCGGGGAGGCCGGCGCGCCTCTCGAGTCCCTGAAAGTACACGACGATCGCGTCGGGCCACGCCACGTGAACATTCGTGTACTGAAAGTTCTGCATGTTGTCGCCGTACCCATGGAACGAGAAGACCAGCGGAACTCCTTCCTCTCCCGGTGACGCCGGAACGTAGACGATGGCTTCGCGCGTCTCGCCGTCGACCTGCCATCTCATGACCTCCGCCGCCGCGCCCCGGACGCCGAGAATCAGCAACAGGCCGGCCAGAACCACGTGCGTCAGACGCATTCTCATCTATACCTCCACGTTCGCTGACGACGGTATCCGCCGCGAAGGCCTGGGTAGAGCAATCAGCAGCCGTAGGATAGCAGCGACGACCGCTGCCGAAGAGCCTGAGTCGGCGGGCGGCATCAGACGGCATCCGCCGCGGTGCCGCGCACCTGGTGAAAGAGTCGTTTGCCGGCCTTCAAGACGCCAAGGACAGTCGCGAGGATGAACGGGACAGAGAATGTGCGCTGGACCGCACGCGGACAAGAACCTACGGCCCTCGGTTGATCGGATCTACAGCAACGGGCACTATGAGCACGGCAATCTCCAGATCCGTCTGTCAGTTCATCAACTTCTGGAGAGGCGACACTGACAACGAGGGGTTCAAGCGGCTGCGGATGCTTGTGCGGGGTGAGGAGGCCCAGGAATGACCGTTGTGCTTACCGGAAATCTCGTCCACGTCATGTCCGGTCTGGCTGGTAGGGGTCGGTCATGGGTGAGCTGAGCCTCGGTCGTGAGACACGGCGCCTCGTCTGGACGCGCGTGACGACGATTCTCGACGACTACGCCTCGCGGATCGCAGAGGGCCGAGTGACACCGCGGCCAGAGGTTGCGTCAGATCAGATCCAGTCGAGCCTCGCGAACCTCGGCCTCGACGGCGTTCCGCCGCTCGACGCCCTCGACTTCGTTGCCGACGGTCTGTGGCGCGGACAGGTGCATACCCCGCATCCCCGCTACTTTGGCCTCTTCAACCCGGCGCCCACCACGATGTCGATCGCCGCGGACGCACTTGTCGCCGGTTTCAACCCGCAGCTCGCGGCTGCCAGCCACAGCCCCTTCGCCGTGGAAGTGGAACACTTCCTGATACGGACCTTCTGCGAACGACTCGGTTACGAGCCTGCGACGAGCGATGGCACCTTCACCTCGGGCGGCGCCGAGGCTAACCACTCAGCACTGCTCGTCAGCCTCATCAACACCTTCCCGGAGGCCGGTCGTGGCGGCATTCGGGCCCTGGCTGCCCAGCCCGTGCTCTACGTGTCCTCCGAAAGTCACGACTCGATCGTCAAGGCCGCGCGCCTGAGCGGGCTGGGGACGGATGCCGTGCGCACGGTGCCGACCGACGGGGACGGGACCTGGCGGCTCGACCCTGATGCCCTCCGCACGCAGATTCGAGCCGACCGCGCGGCGGGCCGTGCGCCGTTCCTCGTCGTGGCTTCTGCGGGCACGACGGCGGGTGGGACGATAGACGACGTCGACAGAATTGCCGAGATCGCGGAAGCCGAAGCGCTCTGGCTGCACCTCGACGCTGCCTGGGGCGGCACGGCCGCCATCTTCGTACCGGAGGTCCGGCACGCGATCGGCGCGTTCGAGCGCGCCGACTCCATCACGGTCGACGCGCACAAGTGGCTCTCGGTGCCGATGGCGGCCGGCATCTTCTTGACGCGGCACCGCGGAGCGCTCGAGCGAACGTTTCAGGTAGAGACCGGCTACATGCCGACGTCCGGGGCGTCGTGGGGATCGGGTGACCCGTTCGCCAGGTCGATGCAGTGGTCGCGCCGATTCATCGGGCTCAAGGTCTATCTGTCGCTCGTCGTCGCAGGCTGGCAGGGCTACCGCGCCGCGATCCAGGACATGATCGAGCTGGGCGAGTTGCTGCGGACCGAGCTGACCTCCGCCAGCTGGCCCGTGGTGAACGAGACGGCGCTTCCGGTCGTCTGCTTCGTGGATGGGATGACGCCGGATGGCGCCTCCGCTGCTCACCTCCGAGCGATCGCAGACCGCGTGAACGATTCGGGGCAGGCGTGGATCTCGACCGTTCGGCTCGGTGGAACGGTCGACGCCTTGCGAGCATGTATCACGAACCACCGCACGAGACCGGACGACGTGCGTGCCCTGGTTGCCGCGCTCGATACCGTTCGGTCCGACCTCGGCTCGGCGTAAGCGACTCGTGACGGCCGAGACCAGACGTGGCTCGCACCGGCTTCCGGAAGCGCTCCTGAAATTGTTCGGGTGCTTCCGATTACGTTCTGTACAGTAACGGGCCTTTTCCCAGCAGCGGGAGGTCTTCCGTGTCCCGGGCGCTCCGCCCGCTCAAAAAACGGGCAGCTATCGGGCGTTCATCCCGTTCAGTGACTACGCGCGACGCCGCGAGGGTCCGGCCACCACCCTGTAGGATTACGCGATCGCATCGCGCGACGGGAGGTCGTCATGGCAATCACGCTTACGGTGAACGGACAGACCCGCACGGTGGACGTCGAACCCGACACGCCGTTGCTGTGGGTGCTCCGGGACACGCTCGGCTTGACGGGCACCAAGTTCGGGTGCGGCATCGCGGCCTGCGGGGCCTGCACCGTGCACCTCGACGGCCGGGCCGTCCGAACCTGCACCCTGCCGGTCTCCGCCGCCGAGGGGATGCCAATCACGACCATTGAGGGGCTCGAGCAGGACGGCAAGTTGCACGCGGTGCAGGAGGCCTGGATAGACCACCAGGTGCCGCAGTGCGGCTACTGCCAGTCCGGCATGATCATGGCCGTCTCGTCGCTCCTCGAACAGCGGCCGAATCCGAGCGACGAGCAGATAGACGCCACGATCACCAACATCTGCCGCTGCGGCACGTTCGTCCGGGTGCGGCGCGCGATTCACGCCATCGCCGACGGCAAGACCGGGGGCAAGACGGAGGAGCGTCATGGGTAAGTGGACGAGACGCGCCTTCATTGGCGCCGGGAGCCTCGTCGGCGGCGGGTTCGTCCTCGGCGTCGCCGGGGTCGCGTTCGCGCCGGGCCGCCACAGCGTCGTCTCGGCGGATGCGATCGAGAAGGGCGAGCTGACGACCTGGATCACCGTCACCCCCGACAACTTCGTCACCATCCTCATCCCGCACTGCGAGATGGGACAGGGGTCGCAGACCGGGCTCGCGATGATGGCAGCCGAAGAGATGGAGGCGGAGTGGGAGCGCGTGCGCATCCAGGAGGCGCCCGCCCTCGACGCCTATGCCAACGCCTACCTGCTGCGCGCGTTCACGGGCGATTCGATGCCGGCGCCGCTCGAGCGCGCCATCGACTACGGCGCCTACCGCCTCGCACGGTGGTTCGGCACGCAGTTGACCGGCGGCTCGCTGGCGGTCCGCGGTACCGGCTACGGCATGCGCATCGCAGGTGGCGCGGCGCGGGAGATGCTGCTCGCGGCCGCGGCGGAGCGCTTCGGCGTTCCGGCCGCGGAGTGCGCGGCGGCCCGGTCCCACGTCACGCACACTCCGTCCGGCCAGAGCGCGACGTTCGGCGAGCTGGCCCGGGCCGCGGCGGCAATCCCGGCCCCGTCGAATCCACCGCTGAAGGATCCGGACACCTACACCATCCGGCGCACGGCCAAGCCGCGCTTCGACATCCCCCCGAAGGTCAACGGGGGCGTCCGCTACGGCATCGACTTCACGCTGCCCGGCATGCTCTACGCGGCGGTCGATATCGCTCCGGTGCAAGGCGGGAGGCTGATGTCGGTCGATCCGGCGCCAGCGAAGGCGATGCCCGGCGTGAAGGAGGTCGTGGAGCTCGAGGAGGCGGTCGCGGTGGTCGCCGACAGCTACTGGCGCGCCCGCAAGGCGCTTGCCGCGCTCAGCCCCGTCTACGACGACGCGGGCCACGGCGACGTCTCGAGCGAGACGATCTTCTCGGCATTCGACGCCGCGCTCGGCGCCGCCCCGGAGATGCCGGCGGAGGCCGCCAGGGTCGTCGCCGCCGACTACCGCGTGCCGTTCCTGGCCCACGCAACGATGGAGCCGATGGCGTGCACGGTGCGCGTCGAAGGTGGCCGCGCCGACGTGTGGGCCGGCACACAGGATCCGCTGAACGCGCGCTCTATCGCGGCGAGCGCCCTGGACTTCGGCACCGACCAGGTGCAGCTCACGAACCTGATGCTCGGCGGCGGCTACGGCCGGCGCCTCCCCTTCAGCTTCGACTACGTCGATCTCGCCGCGCGCATCGCGAAGGTGATGTCCCCCACGCCGGTCAAGCTGGTCTGGAGCCGGGAGAACGACATCCAGCACGACTACTACCGGCCGGCCGGGATGTGCCGCTACGCCGGCGCGCTGGATGCCGATGGCCGTCCCCTCGCCGTGGGGGCCCACTACGCCGGCGGCGGTGACAGCGAGTCGCTATTCATGCCGTACGCCATCGCGGACATGCGATTCGACGGCCGGGGCGCCTCCCACCATATCCGGGAAGGCGCCTGGCGGTCGGTGCTCAACTCGCAGCACGGCTTCTTCAAGGAGTCGTTCATCGACGAGCTGGCCCACGCGGCCGGCAAGGACCCCTACGCGTTCCGCCGCGACCTGATGGACGATCACCCCCGGTTCCGCGCCGTCCTCGACCGCGTGGCCCAGATGGCCGACTGGGGCAGCTCGCTGCCCGAGGGCGAGGGCCACGGCATCGCCATTGCGGAGAGCTTCGGCACCATCGTCGGCCAGGTAGCCCACGTCGCGGTGTCGCCGCAGGGCGGGCTCCGCGTCCGCAACGTCTACGCCGTCGCCGACTGCGGGGACGTCGTCAACACCGACAGCGCCGCGGGTCAGATGGAGGGCGGTGTCATCTTCGGCCTCTCCGCCGCCATGGTGGGCGAGATCACCATTGCCGAAGGTCGCGTCGTCGAAAGCAACTTCCGCGATCACCAGATGATCCGCATGGCCGACGCCCCGCACGTCCAGGTCGAGTTCATCCGTTCGGATGAGCGCCTGGGTGGCCTCGGCGAGCCCGGTGTACCACCGGTGGCGCCGGCGGTCACCAATGCCATCTTCGCGGCGACGGGGATTCGAGTAAGGGATCTTCCGATCAAGAATCAGAGACTGGTGTCCGTGTAGGAAGCCACCGAACGTTCCTCCGGCCGGATGTCTTTCAGCACCGCCAGGCGCTCACGAATCAGGTCCCGCTGCCAGTCAGGGACCGGAGGTATCTCCCCGTGGGCCGCCTGCGCAAGGTTGCGCCCGCACGCTCGACCCGCGTACCGGTCCACGACAGCTCTCCACGCTCTCCCGATAGCCGTCCTCGATCGCCACCAGCTTTCTTCCGACTAGCTGAAATGCCGAGTTGCTCGGCGGCGTCGACTTGGCGGAGCAGTTGCACCGAAGCCGCTCCGGCGCGCGTGCCGTGGAGGATCGCCTCAGGCTTGCGCGGGTCGAGGACGGTCGGCTGGAGGGACCCAGCCCTTCTCGGACAGCACCTGAAATGCAAGCCCGATCTGCCGTCGTGAGAACTGTTTCTTGCTCTCGTTCCACCCGTAGGTGCGCCTTGCGATCTCCTCCAGATTCAGGGTCTGTGCTTCTTCGCCGACGATCCAGTGAACGGTAGCCAGCAGCTCCAGACCGAACGGCGATTCGAAGCCGTCAACCAGATCTGACACCCGCGCAAAGCGGTCCTGCGTGTCGGCCTCGTTCTGGAGAAACGCACGAGCTTCCTCAAGGGCGCCAGGTACGAGTTGCAATTGCCGGTCGGGAACATCGCCACCCTCGGCGTAGCCAGACACAAAATGGCCCTCAATGGCGTTCAGCACGTGCCGGAGATTCTCGGCGTACGGCCCGTAGTGACCCTTCGTGAACCTCAGTTGCAAGGGCTCGCCTGCAGCCTGCATGAAGTACATGAGTTTGTGGGCTTCCAGCAGCGTGACGAACGGATCCAGCAGGCCGAGCAGGTAACGGTCGAGAAGCCCGACCAGCGCCGCCCGCCCCGCCGTCATCGTCGGGACGTCGCGTGACCGGTTGGCCCGACCGTCCGCCGCCCCGCCGCCCGGCTCGAAGATGACAATCTCGACATCATCCAGTGAGCTCAGAACAGCCTCCATGCGAGCGCGCACACTCGGCCAGTGCAACCCGCCCAATCCGCTGCCGAGCGGAGGGATAGCGATCGATCGGATACCGCGCGAGCGGATTTCCCGCGTGAGTGATTCCAACCCGGATTCGATGTCTTCGATTCGGCTCTTGCCCCGCCAATGACGCTTGGTCGGGAAATTGATGATGTAGCGCGGGGGGAGAATCTGGCCGGTCTCGAAGACGAACACGCGTCCGGGCCGCATCTGATCACGCTTGCAGCGGGCAGCGTACGCCTTGAAGTTGTCGGGAAATGCGCGCTTGAATTGAAGTGCGATCCCACGCCCCATGATCCCGACGCAGTTGACGGTGTTGACCAGGGCTTCTGCTGCCTCTGCGAGGATGTTGCCGGTCTTGTAGGTAATCACGACCGTCCTCCGTCAGTAATACCAGTCTAGGCGGATTTCGACGGGTGGTCTGTGCGCCGCGGTTTCGAGGTACGCCACGGCCTGTTGACACAACCCCAGTGACTGCACGCCGATACGCGAGACGAGTTCCCACGGGAATCGTTGTTCGATCAGGAACTCCGCCTGCTTGCCTTCCTTGCAGTGCTGCCAATCCACGGCGTCCCAGTCGGTCTCATCCAATTGCTTCAGGACCGATCTTTGAAATAACGGGCGCCGGCATTCGAAAGCGTGAACGACCAGCGCAGATCGCGCTCGTCAGTCCAGGCAACGGTCGATCGCAAGTCCGCCTCCAAATGAACGATAGGACCCTGTCCGCCTCGATAGGAGAGTTGCGGGTGGTTCGCCTTCTTGATCACGTAGAGCATGACGGAGCGTGGGCAGAAGTAGAACGGGACGCACGCGCCCACATGGAGGTCTGCACGGCTGTTCAGAAGGAGCTCTGTCAGCCGCCGTTGCTTGATGTCGTTCATGCCAATCGTGGTTCCGACCGGCTCGCGTCGAGCAATCTCTGAATCGCACAGAAGGCCGCCTCCGCGATGATGGACGGCAATCGGTCCACGTGAACGATGTGGTAGATCTTCGGATCGGCGGGTGCGGGCATGTCACGCTCTCTCGGCTCGTCGGCGTGCCGCTGTCCTCCCGCTAGCCGCAGACGTTGTCTCGACTCCATCTGAGCGTCGAACTGCCGACTGCATGTTCTCGCACATGGGGTCAACCGAAGGATCCAGCATCCGCCGATGCAGGTCAACACCCGCGTCCGAGGACCCAGCACCGTCGGAATCTACATGCGTATCCGCCCTTGTTATTCTCGTCCCCGGCGTCAAAGGGCGGCTGAAACCGCCGGAGGAACCAGCCCCGATGACGTCTCGCCACCACGTGTCGGTGCCGCGCGCCGACTAGTCCGGGGCTGGCTGAAGTCCAGCCCCGCCGCCTGATACCCGGTGATGGGGCGGCGGCGGTGATGCGGTAAGCTACGGATCAGCCGTGCTCGATTCTCGAGCAAAGGAGTTGCTGATGCGCGCCAACAGTGTCCGTAACGGAGCCCGCCTCGTGCCCCGGCTGTCGTTGACGTTTGTCCTGGTTGCCCTGCTCGCGGTCGCCGCGATGGGAGCCCAGGTGCCCGTCGGGACGCCTGATGACGTGGGGTTGTCCGCGGAGCGACTCCAGCGGATCGGCGAGATGATCCAGCGTGCCATCGACGCGAAACAGATCTCCGGGGCCGTCACCGTCGTCGCGCGACGCGGACATGTCGCCCACTTCGAGGCGCATGGCCTCATGGACATCGAAGCGAACGCCCCGATGCGCAAGGACACCATTTTCCCGATCGCCTCGATGACGAAGCCTGTGACCGGCGTCGCCATCCTGATGCTTGTCGAAGAGGGGAAGGTCCGTCTGTCGGATCCGGTGTCCCGCTTCATTCCGGAGTTCCGGGATACGAAGGTTGCGATGCCGCGATCGAACTCCGCGGATGAGGAAGACGGCATCTATACCGTGCCGGCAAAACGTGAGATCACGGTACAGGATCTGATCACTCACACCTCGGGTTTGGTGAGTGGCGGTGCGGGGAGCGAGGCGGCGTCACGCGTCGCGCCCCGCAAGCAGACCGACACCGTCGCGGGTTGGGCAGCCGCGCTGGGAGCGGCCCCCCTCGACTTTCAGCCGGGCACCCGCTGGGCGTACAGCGGCTTGGCGGGGATCGACACCCTGGGGCGCATCGTGGAGGTCGCCTCGGGACTGACGTTCGACGAGTTCCTGCGGCGGCGTATCTTCGAGCCGCTGGGGATGAAGGACACCGCCTTCAACGTGCCGGATGACAGCATGCCGCGCGTCGTGACGCTCTACGGGCGCACCCCCGACGGACTCGAGCGTCGTCCCGTGCCGGAATGGGTGGCCACGAAGACATTGCACTCGGGCGGTGGAGGTCTCTGGTCGACGGCCGAAGACTACCTGCAGTTTGCCCAGATGCTCGTCAACAACGGTGAGCTGAACGGCACCCGGCTGCTGGGGTCACGGACCGTCGACTTGATGGCGTCGAATCACGTCGGTGACCTCTACGCGAAGGCGGGACGCACCGGCGGTCGTCCCGGGAAAGGCTTCGGATTGACCGTCGACGTCGTGCTCGACGCCGTCGAGGCCCGCGACGACCACCGTTCGACCGGCAGCTTCGGTTGGAGCGGCGCCTTTGGTACTACCTTCTGGGTCGATAGCAAGGAGGATCTGACCGCGATTCTGATGGTGCAGACGCCGGGCGGTCCGCTCCGGGCTGACTTCCAGAACGCCGTAATCCAGGCGATCGTCGACTAGGCGCTTTCTTCGACGCGCTGTCGGGTCTGCTCGGAATCCCCGTTCGAGACGATCGTCTTCGGCCATGGGCCGCCCGGTGGCCGAGCCGTGATCCAGCGCCAGATTCCGTACTACGATGACCTGACGGCGGTCGTTCGGGACGCCGTTGCAGCCGGATGGACCGAGAAGCAGGCAGCCGAGAGGATCCGTCCCGACGCGTACTTGGAGTGGGTCAACTATGAACAGTGGTTCCCGCTCAACGTGCGCGGCCTGTACCGATGTCTGGCCGCGCACGGTGGGCGCTGAGCCACCATAGGCTCCTGCCGTGCATCGCCAACTCCATCTGGTCGAACTGCCTTAACAAGAGGTCGGTGGAGAGCAGCTGCTGGTTGCTGCCGAAGGTTGACCATTACGTCCACCGGGAGGAACCGGAAGAGTTGGCCGGAATCCGCCGCGCCTGCCGGGAGGAGGGGATCACCGCTCAAGAGGACGCGAACGCGTTCATGGGAGCCCTCGCTCAGACCAGGACCGTGACATCCTCCGTCTACATGGGTTGCTCCACATCGAAGACGTCGTCCTCCCAGGGTCCGTCGTGTATTCGCCGCCGAGATACAGTTTTCTGGGCCCTGTGGCACGCTCCGCCACCAAGGGACGGAGATGAACCCGATAGCAGAATTTCGAGCTCCCCTTTGGCCCCGGCATAGAAGGTCAAGAGTTCTTCCAGCCGGCCGTTGCTGTGCGCCACCCTCGCGTGTAGGCGACAGAATTCTCGTGACCCGGCGACGACTGCCTCTATCCCACGACGGGGATGCCTCGCCGCCCTCTACCTGCGGTCACTTCGTAGCCTTCGCCGGTACCCCGACGTCCCCCACTGGTCCTGCGGCTGAAGCGGAAAGCGACGAGTCACTTGCGGGCGATGACGGTGCCGAAGTCTCCACTTCCCGTGAAGCATCCGGTAGTTGCGGCGGCGGCTTTTCCCAGCGCTTCAAGTATTGAACGATGCCCCGATAATATTTCATCAGCATGTTTTCGACGACGTCAACGAACCGCCTCCGGCTCTCAAACGTTCTCCCAAGGTACTTAGCCTGGATGATGCTGAAGCTCTTGATTTCCTGTGCTCCCACCTTCTCGTGCGCCTGGCTAAGCTCACTCAACGCTATCCTGATGGGCTTTCGCGCAAATTTGATGTCCATCTCGATCCACAGTTCCTGCCGAAGTTCTGCAAATAGTTCCGGGTTCCGTTTCTCGCATGCCTTGAACTGATTATTTAGCCACGTAAACTGTGGACGGACGTTTTTCTTGAGAGGCGCGTCCAGCGTCACGGACATTTCGATTGTCTTCCCGACAAAATTCGGGCGAATATCAACATTGCCGGCCGCGCCATCGATACGCAGCGTGGTGTCAAGGGTCTTGCTCTCAATCAAATGTCGCTTTTCGTAATCAACGCGCGCATTGAGATCGTTCTTGAATCTCTTCTTGCCCGAATGAACAATCTGGCCCAGCTCGCGGCTCAAGATCAACGCCATGTCCCGTTCTTCTTCCAACCAACTGGAGACTGCTTCGTCAACGGCATTATCTGTCTTCGCGAGTGAGGCCCCGGCGCCGATCTTATTGGCAACTTCCGTCCAGCCCGGTTTCATCTGAACGAATCCTACAACGCCTGATTTGGGCTCCTCCAGATAATTGACCACTTCCCTCATTATCCGAACCTGATTCCAGTCGCTGATGTTTGTATCGTTGTCGTACAGGAGAATATGGGCGATTGTGAGAACGTAAGACCAGGACATATGGTAGTGTGACACGGTCTTGGGTGTTCTCACCTTGACAGGCGATTGGGTGGGAAAAGATACAAATTGGTTCGAAATCGTAAGAATGGACGGGATTCCGTAGTCTTTCGAAATCGCTGCGTAGTTTTCTATTTGATCGGAACTTAGTTCGATGTTCTTGTTTTTTACCTCTACCAGAACAGCGTCAACTATTTTTCTTCCCTTGACCACGATGACAAGTCCATCGACGCGTTGCTTCTTGTGGAGCAGGAACTCCACCTCTGCAAACGCATGAATCGTGCCGCTCTTCGGCAGATGCACTATCTGGAAAATCTGTTTTCTGAACTCGTCGATCAGGCGCAAAGCTGAGAGAAAGATGGATGTGAGTGCCATCTCGTCGCCCGGCTTATAGAATGGAATAAGACGTGCGGGCCTGAGGTGAAATTCCTTTCCATCCAACGCCGTGAAGTCGGAATAGGGCAATCCGATGATCTTGGTTGGTTTCTGGGACATGTTGCAACTCCAAGCGGCGGCGTGTCGTTATCGGTCGGGGGGGCCTCTTTGCCGGGCGCAGCCGCCGTTACGGCAAGCAGAACATCGGCATCATGTCGATGGTTCAACGTATGCGTCATTCGAGTCCTTCCGCTGGCACTTCCGACTATCCCGCCGGTCGGGATGTTGCACGGGCGGCATCCACGAGGATGTGCGGGAGCTGTTGCCGGCGATATCACGCCGGAGTCGAGAAGGCGCGGTCCGGTACCCGGGGCTTCCACGAACGCCGAAGAATAGCACGCGGGTACGGAGTATCCCGGACCTCGGGACCATGGTGGGCGGGCCTAGCAGCCCGTGGTGAAACCCCTGCTACATTCGACCAGCGATGCATCCCGCCTGAGCGGCGTTGCTCCTCGGTCTCATATGGCCAATATGCTCCCTCGTCGCGCCTTGTCAGGCGGGCGCCTCGCCGGCCTCGGTGCGACGCGGGGTTTCACCACGGGCTGCTAGGTGGCGTAGTGCTCGCCGGACCACCGGGGGGTCGTTGCAAGGGGACCAAGGAAATGTTGCTGTCAACCTCGGTGGTCGTCAGGGCGGTGTCAGTGACGCAATTGACGCCGCTGTCGCCGTCAGGGTGGAGCACCTTCAGCGCCAACGTCGGTCGACCGCAGGATTTGGAGCCCCGCCGGTCACTGAGCCCGCAGAAACCGTCCGTGCCGTAGGAAGTGAACCACTTCGTCCGCGACGTCGCGGCGATTCATGATGAACGTGTGGGTCGCCGGCAGCACGAGAAAAGACGACGAGCCTTCGACGTTCGCCCGGTCGACGCCGACCTTGCCGTCATCGGGACCCGGGATGAGCCAGGATCCGATTGGGCTCAGGCTCCGGTTGCCGGTGATGATGCCGAGACTGAACCGGATCGGCCCGAGCTGGTTCGCCATTCCGTCCGCGGTCGTTCCAAGTCGTGACCCCGCCGGACCGAGGAACGACCTGAGCAGGGCGGAATCGGCGAACGCGTCGACGATCTCGCTCCCCTGGTTCGGGGGGCTCAACATCACCACGCGTCCTTCGTGCGGCTCGGGGCGTTCGGAGAGGTAGCTTCGCACCAGCACGCCGCCCATCGAATGCGTGACGAAGTGCACGCGCCGGGGATCGTCACCGCAGCACCGCGCCACTTCGTCCCGCAGGCGATCGACCAACGCCTCCAGCGGTTCCGTACGGGACGGGTACCCGAACTGGATGACTCGGAATCCGGCCTGCTCGAGACGGTTGGCGAGGATCGCCATCGATGCTGTGGTCCGGCCCAGACCGTGCGCCACGATGACCGGCGGCGCGTCGTCCGGTGCCGGTGATCTGCTCAGGATCCCGGACACGAGGCTGGCGCCGAGGATGAAGACGGCGCCGAGCAGGGCGCCGGCGAGCAGCATCAGCAGCAACCGCTTCCGCATCGGTCCGTGTCGACGAGTCCGCAGGTGCGGATTGGCCATGGTGTGCCGGGAAGGCGCTGGGATGTCTCGATGTCCAGAATCGCGGTTGAACAGCGCGAGTGGCGACGCCTGACTCAACAGTACATGAACGTAGGTTCTGGGACTTTCCGGCGTTCGCGGTCAGGACGGCGTCCGGCACCCCGGCCCATCGAGTTTGGTGCTATTTCCATTAAAGCCGGCAGGATATCGACGTAGGCACGAGCGGATTCTCACCGTGCGCTGACAGCTTGGCCACCCTGCACGAAAGACAAGAAACAGGGGAATCATCGGTGCCCGTATGCTCCTGTATACCCCTGAGGCAGACGCCCTTCGTGCGACACGCCGGGATGTGTTTGGCTTCGAACATGACGCGGGTGACGGCTGGCTGATCTTCGCGCTGCCGCCGACGTCCCCCCCTCTTTCAGTAGCGGGTCGGTTTAGAGTCCGACGGTGACTGTACTGCCGTTCGCCATCAGTTGCTTTGCATAGTAAGCAGGCGTCAGCCCACCCAGCCCCTTCTTCGGTCGCTCCTCGTTGTATTCGCGGCGCCAGGCTTTGATGATCGCCTGTGCATGCGCCAAGCTCGTGAACCAATGCTCGTTGAGGCATTCGTCGCGGAACCGGCCGTTGAACGATTCGATGTAGGCGTTCTGGTTCGGCTTGCCCGGCTCGATAAGGCGAAGCGTGACCCCGCGGGCATGGGCCCACGTCAGCATGGCGCGGCCACAGAATTCTGGGCCGTTGTCTGTGCGCAAGATGCGCGGGAGGCCGCGATCGAGTGCCAAACGATCGAAGATGCGAGTGACGGGCACGCCGTCGAATTCCAACCGCACGAGAATCCTCGCGCCCTCGCCAGGATGGCTGGGATCCTTGTCAAGATATCTCGACCTTCCCGCCGCGAAGGTGGAACCATCCCGCCGGGAGAGCATGCGCGCTACAGACGGTGAAAGAGGGGCTTGGCGTGCGGGGCGAGTCTTCTCAATCGCCGTCGCAAGTCCGTCAGAGATCGGTCGGCCGCGAGGAGAGTACCATCAGCCAAGGCGACCCACTTTCCGGTGTAGTTGCCGGCATTCTCCCGCAACCATCGAAAGTCAGCCGTTCGCACCGTTCCCCCGGGCATCCGCCGGCGCACTACCGGCTCCGCCAGCACGAGGCGCAAATGTCGAAGCGCTGCATCGCCGACCTGATTCGACGGGAAGGCGTCAATCAACTTGCGCGCGGCCAAGACACGGTCTTGCGCCAAGAGCTCACGGATCGTCGTTACGATCGCTGCCGCAGAGCTGCCCAACTCGAAATCCTGTGACAATGCTGACCGGCGATTCACTGGGCTTTCAATAGGAGGAGCGGGCGTCGGCGAACTGAATCGGACTTGATAGACGTCCTCCTGCCGAGCGAGTTCACTTCGGCCGGTGTCCACCCCCAAAGTCGAAAACTCTCCTGCGCCCGACCTTGATCCGCCATTGCCACGCCCGAACAGTCCGCTCTCGGCCCCGTTCTCCCGCGGAATTGGTGGTGCACAAGGAGGGGCGTCCTCTACCCATCCAACCTGTTGTCCGACGGTCGCCATATCAGGGAATCTCCAAACTCACCGCGGATAGCGCTGCACGCACTCGTTCCTCCGCGGGCGTCTCGATTTCAACTCCCGAGCCTACCGTCTCGTCAAAGAGCATGAATACCCTGACAAATAGGCCATCCGGAACTCTCTGGGATACTTCCAAAGTGAGCGTCGAACTCATGATCGGCGGCGCCTCGCCGAAGTAGAAGGCCACGCCGGCTCCCAGGTGGTTGCCGAAACCCTCAATGACCGGCGCTTCCCGGACGAATCGTCCAACGAATTCCGACGTCTTCGTTCCCTCGATACATCCATGACAGGAATATGACAAGGCGTGGCTCCGTAGTTGAAGTTCCGGCGACGCTTGCCTCATGCCCGCCAACACACCGTCCACAGAGCGAACGACATCCGACGTGAGCAATGTTGAGCGAAAACGAACGCTGTCCAGTCCAATTCGGACGTTTGTCCTCCCACCGAACAACCAGAATCCAAGACCGGCTCCGCCGACCGACCCGTCACCAGCGTCAGGCCGGAGATCCATGCTGGACAGCCCAAGACCCTGTTGATCAAGCAGCGCGTCGTAGAGCACTGGAGTGTTGTGAACGAGAGCCCAGAGTCGGGGGGTGAAGCCGGACTCAAGCTCGATCGTCCGCTCTTGAATAAACGAGTGGGTTCATGTGGACTCGCTCAAGGTGATTCCCTGTGCATCGACCTGACCCGATGAATGTACGTTCCGTCGCCCTTCTCCCAGTCTACCCTCAGACGGGCCAGCGCTCGACCGCGATCAGACAATCCGCTTGTGACAGCTCAGAACGCCGTGGTGAAACCCCGCGTAGCACCGGGAGAGGCGAGGGGCTCGCCTGGCAAGGCGCGAGGAGGGAGCATGTTTGTCCATATCGCAACCGCGGAGCAACGCCGTTCGGGCGGGATGCATCGCCGCTCGAGCAAGCCGAGAGAAGTGGTGGAGGCGGCGGGAGTCGATCCGCCCAGAAGTCCATATTTCCTAATACTTTAGAAAAACCGAAACGCCAGATCCGCGAGAAACGCTCAAAAGCCGAGGTCCAGGTACAAAACAGGTACAGTGACTCTCACAATCATGTCGAGGACGTCCGCGACACGGAGGGGTGGGAGGACGGCGGTTTCCCAGGGCCTCGTACGGGGCTGTGATCAGGCGATGAGGTCACTCGACGCGCAGGCTACGCAGCCGGTCGGCGACACGGCCCCCCGTTCTCTTCAGATGCGCAAGGCATCGCGCGGACACCATCCGTAAACACCAGCACCAAGTCGGGCTTCACGTGACAGTCACGGTAATCGGCCCACTCGCCGCTCAGCGCATGGTCGTGGTGCAGACCACGGCCCATGGCCGAAACCGACCAATAGTTTCAATGTGACTATATATGGTCTAATCAAGACATGGACCAGACAGCGAAGGTGTCGGAACTGAAGGCGAAGCTGAGCTGGTACCTGGCACAGGTGCGCCGGGGTGCCACCGTCACGGTGTGTGACCGTCAGACGCCGATCGCGCAGCTTGTGCCGGTCGCGGGCGATGTCGGTGGGCTCGAGGTGCGGGAGCCGACCACTGCGAGCGCCCTGCCAGCGGCACCACGCATCACGCTGAAGAAGGGGGTCGACATCGTTGCACTCCTGCGGGCGGACCGGGATGACCGGTGACGATCTATCTCGACACGAGCGCGGTGTTGCGCGCGCTGCTGGGCACCGGAAACCCGCTGCCGGAATGGGGGACGTGGGACCGCGCGTACTCGAGCGAAATCATGGGCGTCGAGGCGCGGCGGGCGCTCGACGGTCTCCGCTTGGCGGGCGCGCTCGATGATGACGCATTAGCTGACGTGCACGAGGCGATCACTGCGACGGAGCGCGCGATCGGATCCATCCGGTTGACCGCTGCGGTCTTGCGACGAGCCGGTCAGCCCATGCCAACCGTCGTCAAAACACTCGACGCGATCCATCTCGCAAGCGCTCTGCTTTTTGACGAGCGCCATGAGACCGGTCTCGTGTTCGGCACGCACGACCGCAGCCAGGCAACAGCGGCACGCGCGCTCGGCTTCGATGTGGTGGGCACACCCCCGCGACCGTAGGAGATCAGGCGCTGTTCGATAAGGCCTACGGATACATCCGGCAGTACTACTGATGAGGGAGTAGGTAATGCGACGATGTACTTCGGAGGAACTCCAAAAACTGGCTGATGACCTTGGAATGTGACAACGCAGCATTCATGGCTGAGGTCGTTCAGGAGACATCGCCTCACACGGACGCGGAATGGTGCATCTTCTTCATTCTTCCGAATCTGAACCCGCCCGTCCCCAGTCCGTTCCGCCTGGACGACCAGGTCACGTGCAAGGCCTGCGGCAAGAGGTTTGAGATTCCGTCGCAACAATCGGTGATGTTCGCGGACCAGTTCGCAGGTCTGCCCAACGAAGAAGACCTCGAACGGGAAATCGCCGCCGCGGCGGGCGAGCCGGAACCAGAGCCGGTACCGACTAAACTGGCGCTGCGCGCGCGATTTACACACAAGTCCACCGGCTGGAAGTAGCGGGCCACCACTGGTGCCGTCGCTGACGGCGCGCGCGTCAGATCAGGAAGAACCATGAGCCAAGATGCACACGCCCGGCCGTCAGGCGGCGCGCCGGAGCCACTGTACGACGCAAATATACCGACACCCACGCACGCTGAGCGCGCGCGAACGCTGGCCGCCCAGATCTCGACCGGGACGCTGTGTACCCTTGCGCTGGAGCCGGTCGGCTACCCCTACGGCTCGTTCGTGACCGTGGCCTTTGAGAACGGAGCCCCGGTCTTCCTCATTAGCCGACTCGCCGAGCACACCAAGAACCTGGAGCGGGACCCTCGCGCGTCGCTGCTGGTCGCCGAGGGCGGCGCCGTTGATCCCCTCGCCAACGGCCGCGTCACGATGCTCGGTCCCTGCACGCGCGTCGAGGGGGAGGGGGGCAGCGCTCGTGCTGCCTTCCTGGCGACCCATCCGAATGCGGCGTACTACGCCGACTTCCGCGATTTCGCGTTCTGGAAGCTCCACGTGGCTTCGGTCCGCTACATCGGGGGCTACGGTCGGATGTCGTGGGTGGGCGAGGCCGAGTGGCAGGCCGCTGAGCCGGATCCTCTCGGTCCGTCGGCGGCCGGCATCATTGCACACATGAACGCCGACCATGCCGACGCGATGGTGCTCTACTGCAAGGCCTTTTCAAAGGCGACCGAGATCAGCGCCGCGATCATGACGGGCGTCGACCGGTACGGGTTCGAGATGTCGGCGAAGACCAAGGAGGGACCACGACCCGTCCGTCTGGCGTTTGCCGTGCCGGTCAGCACGCCGGAGGAAGCGCGCGCCGCTCTGATCTCGAGGCTGAAAGATGCGAGGAACAGGCTTGCCTGAGCGTCATGAATGCTTTTGACACGGCCGCCGTGCTCATTGCCATCGCGGCCCTCACCGGCTACATCAATCACCGCGTCCTGAAGCTCTCCGCCACCACCGGCACGCTAGCCGTCGCGCTGGTGAGTTCGTTTGTCGTGGTGGCCGCTGATGCCGTCGTGCCAGGTTGGCGCCTGCGGGAAGTGCTCACCGGCTTTCTCGGCGAGATCGACTTCAACGAGGCGCTCATGCACGGCATGCTGTGCTTCCTGCTCTTCGCCGGTTCGCTGCACATCGATCTCGAGGGCCTGCTCGAGCACAAGTGGACCATCGGCGCGCTCGCCACGGTCGGCGTCCTGCTGTCGACACTGGCCGTGGGCACGCTTACGTGGTGGGCCTTCAGGCTTCTCGGCGTGGATGTCGACTTCGTGGTCTGCCTGGTGTTCGGTGCGTTGATCTCGCCGACGGATCCGATCGCGGTGATGGGGCTGCTGAAGGAGCTGAATGCGCCGGGCGGCCTCGAAGCGCAGATCGCCGGTGAGTCGCTCTTCAACGACGGCATCGCCGTCGTCGTGTTCTTCGCGCTCGTGTCGGTCGCGGGGCTCTCCGGAGCAGGTGAGATGGAGGCCATCACGATGAGCGCTACGGGCCTGACGAGCTTCTTTCTTCAGGAAGTGCTCGGGGGCGCCGCGCTCGGACTGGGGTTCGGATACGTCGGCTACCACGCGCTCAAGAGCATCGACGATCATTCGCTCGAGCTGCTCATCACGCTCGCGCTCGTCATGTTCATGTACACGCTGTCGTTCTGAATCCAGGTGTCGGGACCGATTGCCGTGGTGCTGGCCGGTCTGCTCATCGGCAATCCAGGTCGTAAGTTCGCCATGAGCCAGCCAACCCGCGAGCACGTGGACGCGTTCTGGCAGATGGTGGACGAGATCCTCAACGCGGTGCTGTTTCTGTTGATCGGCCTTGAAGTATTCGCGGTCTCGGCCGGTCCCGGTGCCATTGTCGCCAGCCTGCTCGTCGTGCCGATCGTGCTCGCCGCGCGCTTCGTCTCTGTGAGCCTGCCGATCACCGCCATGAGTCTCCGCGGCCCCTACCGGCGCGGGATCGTGCCGATACTCACATGGTGCGGCCTGCGCGGGGGCATCTCGGTCGCCATGATGCTGTCGCTGCCGAGATTTCCGGCGCGCGACTACTTGCTGGCGTGCACGTATGCCGTCGTCGTGTTTTCGATCCTGGTGCAGGGACTCACGGTGCGGCGCGTGCTCGTCCACTACGGGGTAGGGGAGACCTCCGCGAGCTGACGGCTCATACTATCGGGTAAGATCCCACCCCGATGCTCTGGCTGCGACTGGCCACCGCGTGTCTGGCCGCAGTGGTCGTCTACGACCTCGTACAGCACACCCACGCGATCCGCGACACGAAGATGACCACTGGGCCCGTCGAAGGCTTCCAACCACAAGCTGCGGGGAAATTGCGCGCCGCGCCTACGGTTTCCACTCGCACGGCGCCCCCATCTCGATGCTGTTTCTCTGCTGCGGAGGTGTCGAATCGGCGCTGCCCCTACCCACACGTGTTTGAGGAGATTCCAATTTGGCGGGGACGCACATGAGCGCACCCATCCGGCGGGTGGTCATTGTCGGCGGCGGCTCCGCGGGGTGGATGACCGCCGCGTATCTGTCAAAGGCGTTGCAGCAGACCGTTGGTGATCTTGCCTGGGAAAAGTGGACAGGTTGATTATGCTGCACGCTGAGCCTGCCGAGCGTGCCTCCTTTCACAGTTATTGGGGCTGACATACCCCAGCGACGAGTGCAGCCGGTAGGGATTGTAGAAGCCTTCGATGTACTCCGCCACGGCGTCTTTGGCCCCGCGCCGCGTCGGCCACGGCTGCCGGTGAATGAGCTCGGTCTTGAGCGTCGCGAAGAAGCTCTCCGTGATGGCGTTGTCCCAGCAGTCGCCCTTCCGACTCATGGAGCAGACGATCCCGTGGTCGCGCAGCACGCGCTGATACGCGTCGGCCGCATACTGGCAGCCCCGATCCGAGTGATGTAGCAAGCCGGCCTCCGGGACTCGGCGCCCCAGCGCCATGTGCAGCGCCTCGAGCGCCAACTCGACCCGCAGGTGCGGCTGGATAGCCCAGCCCACCACGCGCCGCGAGAACAGGTCTAGCACCACGGCCAGATACAGCCAGCCCTCCCACGTCCAGACGTACGTGATGTCGGTGCTCCAGCGCTCGTTGGGGTGTGCAGCGTCGAAGGCGCGGGCGAGGACGTTGGGCGCCACCGGACGCTGGTGGTCACTGTCCGTCGTGCACCGGTGCCGCTTGAGGGGCAGGCCGATCAGCCCCATGTCCTGCAGCAGTCGGGCGACCCGCGCCCGGCCAACTGGGACCCCGTCCTGCCTGAGCTGCTCGTGGATCCGCGGGCTGCCGTACGTTCCGCGGCTGGCGGTATGGATCGCCCGGATGCGTACCTTCAACCGGTCGTTGTCCCGTTGTTGCGCGCTCGGGCCCCGATGCGCCCAGGCGTAGTAACCGCTGGGCGTCACCTGTAGCACGCTGCACAAGCGCCGCACGGCGTGGTGGGCCTTCTCCCCGTGAACAAACGCGAACCTCATGCGTTTTCTTTCGCGAAGAAGGCCGCCGCTTTTTTTAGGATCTCGCGCTCCTCGCGCAACACCCGCACCTCACGCCGGAGCGTGCGTAGTTCCGTCTTCTCCTCCGTGGTGAGCGCACCGCTGGGATTCGGGCCGTGGTCGACCTCATACTGCTGCACCCACCTGCGCAGGGCCGACTCGGTCAGGTCGAGCTCCCGAGCGACCTGCCCGATGCTGCGGTCGTGCCGCAGGCAGAGCCGGACCGCCTCCTGCTTGAACGCCTCGGTGAACCGTCGTCGCTGCCGTTTGCCCATGAACACCCCCTGGCGCATTCTCGCGCCTTCTTCGGTGTCCACGAAACTCAGGCAAGATCACCTATTCGTTGGATCTCGTAGTGTGGACGGGCAACCCGCCGACGGTCGTCCCGCCGGACTGGGGCCTCATTCCGGACGGCCTCGAAGCCGGCGACAGGTTCCGGCTGCTGTTCGCCACCTCCACCACCGGCCAAGCCAACCACGGCGACATCGCCCACTACAACACGTTCGTCCAGAACACCGCCGCTGCCGGCCATGCCGACATCCAGGCCTACAGCGAGCTGTTCGCCGTCGTCGGCAGCACTGCCGACACGTTGAGCTGGCCCGGCGCGACCGACGCGCGCGACAACACCGCGACCAACTACATCGACGTGGACAAGGGCCCGCCCATCTACTGGCTGAACGGCAGCAAGGTCGCCGACAACTACGAGGACTTCTATGACGGGACCTGGGACGACGAGGACGGCGCCAAGGACGAGAGCGGGAACGACCGCTCGCTCTCCCAGGCCAGCGAGCGGCCCTACACGGGCTCCAACAATGACGGGACTGGGCTCGCGCTCAACGCGCTGGGCGCATCCGGCTTTCAGGTCGGGCTCGGGCATCCGGGTGACGACGGAAATGCCGGTCCGCTCGCAGGCGGCGGTACAAGCGACGGCAACAGCGCGCGGCCGGTCTACGCCCTCTCTCCCGTCTTCGAGGTCGGCCCGGAGGAATTCGAGTTCGAGGTCGGGGCGAACTGGGGCCTGGCCCCCAGCGGCCTGACCGCCGGCGACAAGTTCCGGCTCCTGTTCATCGCCGAGCACCTCGATGACCTCGCCGAGCGCAACGTGCTCGAGGTCATAGAGCCGAGGTACCAGGGACACAGCGTCGCCACCTTCAACAAGCTCGTCCAGGATCAGGCCGCCGCGGGCCACGCCGCCATCCAGGCCTACAGCGAACGGTTCGCTGTCGTCGGCAACGTCAGCCCGGCGGAGTATGGGTGGTTCCCGAGGAGGAGGGAGGAGATCCTCCTCCCCGGAACCCTCGAGGAAATCCTCGATGCTGGCGTAACCCACGCCCGCGACAACACCCGGACCAACTACACCAGTGACTCGGACAAGGGCGTCCCCATCTACTGGATGAACGGCAGCAAGGTCGGGGCGCGACGAACTGCTCGACCGCGAGATCTTCTACACGTTGACGGAAGCAAAGATCTTGATCGAACGGTGGCGTCGGCAGTACAACACAGTTCGGCCGCACAGCGCGTTGGGCTATCGGCCACCGGCCCCGGCCGCCATCAGCCCAGCGCCCCTGAGCGGCATGATCATGAGCCCAGCTCTCTCATAAGAACTGGCTCAACCCTGGGGGGCGGGTCACTGAAGCACCATTCTCGGGATCCGAGGTATATTCAGTCTCGATGATCAAGAGGCGATGGACGATGGCACTCGCTATCGCCGCGTTGGCGGTGTCCCTCCTGGCCGCAGCCGCCTGCGCTCAGCCGGAAGATTCGACGTATAGGGCACCTCGAACGCCGGACGGCAATCCCGATCTGAACGGTATCTGGCAGGCTCTCGGCTCCGCCCATTGGGACGTCGAGGGACACGCCGCCCGCATGGGCCCGATCGTTGAACTCGGTGCCCTCGGGGCGATTCCCGCCGGCCTCGGTGTCGTAGAGGACGGAGAGATCCCCTACCAGCCGGAGGCGCTGGCGACGCGCAACAACAATCGCGACAACTCGGTGGAGCTCGACCCCGCGGTCAAGTGCTACATGCCGGGGATCCCACGCGCCACCTACATGCCGTTCCCGTTCCAGATCATCCAGAACCCGAACGCGCTGATGTTCGCCTACGAGTTCACCTCGTCGACGCGCGTCGTGCGTATGGACCGACCGGGGACGGAGGCAGCGCTGTCGTCGTGGATGGGGTACTCGCTGGGCCGCTGGGAGGGCGAGACCCTGGTCGTCGAGGTCACGAGCCAGATGCCGGACACCTGGTTCGACAGCTCCGGGAACTTCCACAGCGACGAGCTCGTGGTCGAGGAGCGCTACACGCCGACCGGTCCGAACGCCCTCCTCTACGAGGTCACGATCGAAGACCCGCAGGTCTTCACGCGGCCCTGGAAGATGTCGATGCCGCTCTATCGCCGGCTCGAGCCCGACGCGCGAATCCTAGAGTTCAAGTGCATACCGTTTGCCGAAGAGGCCATGTTCGGGGAGTGGTACAGACGAGACGACTCGGAGGAAGAAGGACAGTAGCGATGACTAAACGAACGGTGAAGAAGACGCTGGTTGCCATCGTGGGGGCCGTCTGCGTAGCGGTCCTACTCGTCATTCCGGTTGCGGGTCAGGAGGCGCCGAGGACCGCCTGGGGCGCTCCGGACCTACGGGGAACATGGGACTTCCGCTCGGCCACTCCCTTCCAGCGTCCCGAGCGTTTCAAGGACAAGGAGTTTCTCACCGCTGAAGAAGTGGAGGCGTTCGAGGAGGAGAGGCGCCAGTCGCGCGAGGATCGCATCGCGAACCGCGCCGACTACACCGAGAGCCAAGGTGACGTCGACGTCGGCTATAACTCGTTCTTTATCGACAACGGTACCAGGATGACCGGCACCATGCGGACCTCTCTGATCGTCGATCCCCCCGACGGCAGGCTTCCGGCCATGACCGAGGCAGCACGGGAGCGGGCTCGGCAGCGCTACGCAACCTGGGGCTCGGCGCCGCGCACACCGGCCGATCGCAATACGGCCGTCCGCTGCATCACCGGTTTCAACTCCGGCCCGCCGATGACGCCAGGTGCGTACAACAACATCATGGAGGTCTTTCAGACCGAGGACTACGTCGCGATCATGACCGAGATGGTCAACGACCACCGCATCATCCCCCTGGACGATGACGACAGCGCACATCTACCCGAAGACATGCGGCTGTGGAAGGGCGACTCTCGCGGCCGCTGGGACGGCGACACCCTGGTGGTGACGACGAAGAACTTCAACGAGCACACCGCGTACCAAATGACCAGCAAGGACCTGGTGCTCACCGAGAAGTTCACTCGCACGGACGGCGGATTGCTCTACGAGTACACCGTCGACGATCCGTCTAGCTACGTCGCCCCGTGGTCGACCGCGCTGGAGATGCGCCCGACCGACGACTCGATATACGAGTACGCCTGTCACGAGGGCAATCTCGCCATGATGTTGATGCTGCGCGGCGCACGCCTCCAGGAACAGGAAGGCGGCGGCGGAGGCGAGGATCAGTGGCTGGCGAGCTGGTACCGGGACGCCGCAGCCGCGGTGCAGAAAGAGGACGACGACAAGTAAAGGAGGTCGGAACAATGCTAAGGACCACAATCGGTTTCCTACTGGCCGCCGGACTTCTGGCCACCGCGGGTGCGGTGTATGCCCACCACGCCTTCTCGGCTGAGTTCGATGCCAACCTTCCGATCCAGGTGCAGGGCAAGGTGACGCGGGTCGACTGGATCAACCCCCACTCCTGGATTTACGTGATGGACGAGAGCGAAGACGGCTCCACTCAGGAGTGGATGCTGGAAGCAGGCACCCCGAACACCCTCCTGCGGCGGGGAGTCACGAAGACGATCCTGACGGTGGGGACCGCGGTCCAGGTGCGCGGCTATCAGAGCAAGGACCGGATCTGCGAGCCGATCTGTCGAGGCAGCGGTAGAGACATCACGTTCCCCGACGGCACCTCGCTCTTCATGGGCTCCTCGGGCACCGGCGCCCCCAGAGACGGCACCGACCCCACCGAGCCGCCGAGCCGCTGACGGCCCATCGTCGCGGTGTCAGCGCCCGATCGCGGCGTGGATCGCCTTGACGGTCCGGTCGGCGCGGTTCTGCATGAGCTGCTTGCCGATCGCGATCGTTTCTTCCTTGGGCGCAATCGATACGCCGTTGATGCTGGCCTTCCCCGCTGCGACGCGCTGGTCGTAGCGCACCGACTCCGGGCTGACGGTCATCTGCAGCGCGGTGGACCAGTAGAAGTCGTGGAAGCCCTCGCTCTCCTCGGTGATCCCGAGCCGCCTCAGCAACTCCTGGTCATCCCCGTTGTTGTAGAACTCGGGGATGTAGTGGGCCACCGGCTTGCCCCATCGCGCGTTGACCGCCTCGGCGACCGCGGCCATGCCGCGCTGGTTCCCGCCGCTGTCGCCGATGAGGATGACGTGCTCGAAACCGTGCGCGTTCAGGCTGCTCGCGACGTCCTCGAGCATCATGCGGAAGGTCTCTTCCCGGACAGTGAGCGTCCCGGGGTACCGCATGTGGCTGGAGGGCGGATCGATGCTGCCCTCCGGAACGAGCTTGATGATCGGCGCACACAACGCGTCGCCTAACGCACGGGCGATCCTCTCACACGCGCCCTGAAGCACGTAGTTGTGCTTGCCCAACGCGACGTATGGCCCGTTCTGCTCCACGCCGCCCGTCGAGACGATTGCGGTGGTCTTCCCAGAGGCCATCGCATCGCGCACCTCGATCCACGTCAGTTCCTCGATCCAGATGGAATTCAGCGGCTCGATCGGGTTCTCCATCACGATCTCGGCCTCGAACGCGGCCTGCGCGGCCGCCTGCCGCGCGCGTTCCTCCGGGCTCGGGGTGCCTCGTGGCTGGGCTAAGACTAGGAGCGGAGCGGCCACGAGGAGCAAGGTCAGGGCGGTGAGAGCGGACCGTGTGTGCGTCATTGGGATCCTCCAGCGACCAAGTTACACGGAGTGTACCGCACCCGGTTTCTTGGACACACGTTTGCGCTACGCGGCGTGACGTAGCTCGTACTCCTCGCGCGCTTCGAGTGGCGTTTGATACGCCAGCTTCTCGAGGCGCCAGCGCTGGTTGTAGCGTTCGACGAACTCGGCGACGGCGGCGCGTACGTCGGCGAGGTTCTCAAAGACCCGGCCGTAGATCGCCTGCTCCTTGAGCGTGCGATTCCAGCGCTCGACGACCCCGTTGGTTTCCGGTTCTGTGAGGAAGCCGAAACTGGGGTGGATGCCCCAGTAGCGGAGCTGGTTGAGGAAGTGGTCCGACAGATACTGGCTGCCGTGGTCCATCCGCAGCGCCAGCCCGCGGGCCACGTCCGCGGCGACCGAGCCGTAGAGTCGCCCGAGCCCCTGCGCGACCGGCTCGAGGGCCGCAAAACGACTCCCCACCTTGCACACATGCCAGCCCACGCACTCGGCGTTCCAGTGGTCCACCGCCGCGAAGGTCCAGACCCAGCCGTCCTGTGCGGTGAACACCCGCACGCCGTCGGTGCCCCACATGAGATAGGGCGCCGAGGTGACAATGGTCCCCTCGTGCGCCTTCATCTCACCCTGCCGCCCGCGGTGGGGCGAGAGCAGCCCCTGCGTGCGCATCACGCGCAACACCCGCGTCCGGGAGACCCGGATGTCGTCGAGGATCCGCAGCCGCGCGTGGACCTTGCGATGGCCCTCACCCTGGAACGGTGAGCGGGCCAGGTCAGTGCGAATGGCCGCCAGCAACTGCGCATCCGACAGCGCGGGTGTCGGCCCGCGGCGCGCCGGGCCATCACCCCGCGCCGGGCGCTGCACACGCGCCCGCCGCGCGTAGAGCGCCGAGCGCGACCGCTCCCACGTGCGACACACCCGCTTGAGACATAGCGCCGTCCCGTTGTCGCGGAGGTCGTTGCGCTCATCGTCGCGACCTCCGCGTCGCCAAAGGGAGGCGACGCTCCGCTGCGCGGGCACGTGCCCGCAACAGCTCATTCTCCATCGACAGCTCGCCAATGTGGCGCTTGGCGGCATCCAGCTCGGCGGCCAGCGGCTCATCGGCCTGCGCCTTCAGACCGAGCTCGAGACCGGCCAGCGCCCGCGCCTGCCACGCCTCCAGGCGATAGAGCTCTACCCCGACTTCACGCGAGACCGTGTCCAGCGACTCGCCGCGCAGCAGCCGCAGAACCACGTCCCGTTTCCGGCTCGCGCTCCACCGCTGCCCGGGTGCCAAGGCCCCCACCCCAACCGCCGCACCGTCGGCGCCGACTCCGCTCGCCCTCCGGGCTCCCTCCGTCCGCGCCGACCCAGCTCCCTTCACCCTCCTCGACTGAACCATTTCCCCTACCTCCTTGGACATCGGATTCTCCCTTAATCCGTGTCCAAGAAAACCGGGGGCGCCTTACTTGCCAGTTGCGGAGGAATTGACCGATCAGGCCCTGTTGCAAGTGTGATCTTGCCTGAGTTTCGTGGACTGATCTTGCCTGAGTTTCGTGGACACCGAAGAAGGCGCGAGAATGCGCCAGGGGGTGTTCATGGGCAAACGGCAGCGACGACGGTTCACCGAGGCGTTCAAGCAGGAGGCGGTCCGGCTCTGCCTGCGGCACGACCGCAGCATCGGGCAGGTCGCTCGGGAGCTCGACCTGACCGAGTCGGCCCTGCGCAGGTGGGTGCAGCAGTATGAGGTCGACCACGGCCCGAATCCCAGCGGTGCGCTCACCACGGAGGAGAAGACGGAACTACGCACGCTCCGGCGTGAGGTGCGGGTGTTGCGCGAGGAGCGCGAGATCCTAAAAAAAGCGGCGGCCTTCTTCGCGAAAGAAAACGCATGAGGTTCGCGTTTGTTCACGGGGAGAAGGCCCACCACGCCGTGCGGCGCTTGTGCAGCGTGCTACAGGTGACGCCCAGCGGTTACTACGCCTGGGCGCATCGGGGCCCGAGCGCGCAACAACGGGACAACGACCGGTTGAAGGTACGCATCCGGGCGATCCATACCGCCAGCCGCGGAACGTACGGCAGCCCGCGGATCCACGAGCAGCTCAGGCAGGACGGGGTCCCAGTTGGCCGGGCGCGGGTCGCCCGACTGCTGCAGGACATGGGGCTGATCGGCCTGCCCCTCAAGCGGCACCGGTGCACGACGGACAGTGACCACCAGCGTCCGGTGGCGCCCAACGTCCTCGCCCGCGCCTTCGACGCTGCACACCCCAACGAGCGCTGGAGCACCGACATCACGTACGTCTGGACGTGGGAGGGCTGGCTGTATCTGGCCGTGGTGCTAGACCTGTTCTCGCGGCGCGTGGTGGGCTGGGCTATCCAGCCGCACCTGCGGGTCGAGTTGGCGCTCGAGGCGCTGCACATGGCGCTGGGGCGCCGAGTCCCGGAGGCCGGCTTGCTACATCACTCGGATCGGGGCTGCCAGTATGCGGCCGACGCGTATCAGCGCGTGCTGCGCGACCACGGGATCGTCTGCTCCATGAGTCGGAAGGGCGACTGCTGGGACAACGCCATCACGGAGAGCTTCTTCGCGACGCTCAAGACCGAGCTCATTCACCGGCAGCCGTGGCCGACGCGGCGCGGGGCCAAAGACGCCGTGGCGGAGTACATCGAAGGCTTCTACAATCCCTACCGGCTGCACTCGTCGCTGGGGTATGTCAGCCCCAATAACTGTGAAAGGAGGCACGCTCGGCAGGCTCAGCGTGCAGCATAATCAACCTGTCCACTTTTCCCAGGCAAGATCAGTGCTTGAAGTTCCTCTCGTCGGCGGTGAGCTCGATTTCCAGGTTGGCGAAGCGCTTTCGCTCTTCCGTCAGCGCATGCGACAGCCACAACCAGTGTGCGCTCGCGAGAATGTAGAGTCCGAGGATGACGTAGGAAATATAGCTACGGTCGGCGCCAAGCGCCAGCGACAGCAGCCCGCGCTCCGCCGTCAGATAGAACCCAAACGCCACGACGCCCAAGATGATGAGGGCGCGAAAAACCAGATTCGTGTCGGTGAGCCGGTTCATACCGAATGGTCGTGACAGTTTTTAGAGATCTTTACTGTGCCTCTTGAGCCAAATTGGCTCTCGAGATCACGAACTGTCGAATCGCCTCCGCGTCGTCCTCGTCCATCACGTCGGCAAAGCTACGCATGCCGAGATCCTCCAGCATGCCGCCGAGCACGATGGTCTGATAGGACGCATGGGTCTCCGGCGACATTCTGCGTAGGTCGGCCACCCTCGTGCCAGGCGTGTAATCGCGGCCGAGGGTCCCATGGCAATTCGCGCAGACCTGGTGATAGAGCTGATCGCCCCGCGCCAGGTCTTCGGCGGACGCGGTCAGCGGCGGCTGCTCGGGAATGGTGGTGTCCATAAGCTCTGGCGCCGGCGGCATTTCCGCATCACCACCGAGCTTGAATACCAGGAGCTTGCCGCCGCCGTCGTAGTCCAAATGCACCCCGCTGGTGAGCGCAAGATATTGGGTGCCGTCGACCTCGTAGCTAATCGGCCCGGCACCGAATACGCCGCCAGGGGCTTCGAACTGCCAGAGGGTCTCGCCGTTGTCGGTGTGGTAAGCGGAAATGGTGCCCGTGCCATCGCCCTGGAAGATGACGCCGCCCGCAGTGGCCAGAACGCCGCCGGGGCGAGCGCCTTCGTTCTCGACGGCCCACAGCGTCTCGCCGGACAGCGGATCGAACGCCTTCAGGTAGGCCTTGGGCTCCGGCCGCGGCGCGGCCGCGGCAATCAACTGATCTCGGTAGGCACCAATTGGCATGCCGGTCGTCATGCCCACTTCACGCATCTTGAATATGCCGGTCTTCGCGAACTCTTCGGGCAGGCCGTAGAAGGACGCCGTGTCGTGGGTGGGGAGGTACATGATCCCTCGGCTCGCATCGAA
The DNA here is from genome assembly GCA_965246995.1 of Vicinamibacterales bacterium. Lineage (GTDB taxonomy): Bacteria > Acidobacteriota > Vicinamibacteria > Vicinamibacterales > UBA8438 > VXRJ01. The sequence continues at coordinate 3,323,631 of OZ252008.1, read as the reverse complement.
CGACATCGCTTGCCAATTGTGCGTACCGCCCGCGCCCGGGAGAATCCACCGGGCGTTCTCCTCGTAGTAGACCTCCGGATTCTCTACCGGCCTCCCCGTCTCCATATCCACGTGCGTGGCCCAGGTGATCGCGCCGTAGGGATGGGCCCGCAACAGCTCGCCGTCCTCGCGGTCAAGCACGTAGAAAAAACCGTTCTTCGGCGCTTGCAGCAGCACCTTGCGCATCGTCCCGTCCACGTCCATGTCGGCCAGCACCATGTCCATGGCGGAGCTGTAGTCCCAGTTGTCGCCGGGCACGGTTTGGTAATACCACTTCATCCGCCCGGTATCCGGATCCACGGCGACGATCGCCGTCAGAAACAGGTTGTCACCCCCGCCGGGAGAGCGTATGTCGCGCGGCCAGGGCGCGCCGTTACCCACGCCGAGATAGACCGTGTGCAGATCCGGGTCGTAGACGATGGAGCTCCACACCGTGCCGCCGCCGCCGAGCTTCCACCACTCGCCGTTCCAGGTTTCGGCCGCCATCTCGAGCTCGGGATGCTCGAACGGTTGGGAGGGATCGCCAGGAACGAGGTAAAACCGCCACGCGAGCTCTCCGGTGTCCGCATCGTACGCACTGACGTATCCGCGCACGCCGTACTCGGAGCTGCTCTGGCCGATGTAGACCTTGCCGCCGCCGGCCCGGGGTGCGCCGGTAACGGTGAACGGGCTGACCGCGGATGGATGGTACGTGTCGACGTCCCAGACCTTCTCACCCGTGGCCGCATCAACGGCGACAACCCGGCCATCGAAGGTGGCGATGAAGACGCGGCCCTGGTACACGGCCACGCCGCGGGTCATGGGACCGCCACAACAGGAGTACCGAACGATCTCCCGTCGCGTCTCGGGATCGAAGGCCCAGATTTCCTCACCCGTGGTGGCGTTGAGCGCGTAGGTCACGTTCCACGGGTCCGAGACGTACATGACGCCATCGACGATCAGAGGTGTGTTCTCCATCCGATGCCGTTCGCCCAGTGGCTTGAACCAGGCGAGGTCCAGATCGGCGACGGTCTCTCGATTGATCTGGGTGAGCGTGGAGAAACGCTGTTCCTCGAACGTTTGGCCGTAGGCCAACCAGCTGCCGGGCTCTTCGACGGCTGCGCGTTTGATGCGTTCGTCGTCCACGAGGCCGGCGCGCGGCGCCGCGCCCGGCTCGCCCGGCGATTCCGCGTCGCTGACCTGCGCCGGCTCGCATCCGAGCAGCGACACCGTGACGAGGGTCATCAGACCCAACCGCCCCAACCGCCTAGCCGCGCCAGTCTCTGCTCGCTTCATGACATCCTCCCCCGACGGCTTAACTGAACCTGCCGAGTCCCAACAGTATGCTACTTCTAGACACTCACCGATGCGAGCTATGAACGCCACTACGGAGGGTGATACCCTGCGAAGGATCTGGGCGGCCCCTCGGGTGCATAAAGGTGCCATCCGGGGCAGGCAAAACAGAAATCCCGGTTTAGGAGAGCAACATCGCATGAGTAGCCAACGTCGTCTCGTCGTCGGATTGGTCCTCGCGACGGTGGGGATCGTCGCGTTCTCGAATGCCGGCGCGGCGCAGGTGACCTGCCCCCAGTGGTCGTACCAGTTCTTATGAGAGAGCTGGGCTCATGATCAATCCGCCAATCGGTGCCGGCATGACCGCTTCAGGCGCTGGGGGTCGATAGCCCAGCGCCCGGTGCGGCCGCACCGTGTTGTACTGCCTCCGCCATCTCTCGATCAAGATCTGGGCTTCCGTGAGCGTGTAGAAGATCTCCCGGTCCAACAGTTCATCCCGCAACTTGCCGTTGAACGATTCGACGTACCCGTTCTCCCATGGGCTGCCCGGCTCGATGAACAACGTCTGTACCTGCAGGGCCTCGAGCCAGAGCCGGACGAGCTCCGCCGTGAACTCCGGGCCGTTGTCGGAACGGATGTGGGCCGGGACGCCATGCCTTACGAACAATTCCGCGAGCGTCTCGAGCACATCAATCGACCGCAACCACCGGGCGACCACGATCGCCAGGCATTCCCGCGAATACTCCTCGACGATGGTGAGGATCTTCAGCGGCCGGCCGTCATGCGTGCGGTCCGCCACGAAGTCATACGCCCCGACGTGGTGCCGATACTCCGGCCGGTGGCGGATGCACGAACCATCCGCGAGCCACAGCCGGCCCCGTTTCGGTTGTTTCTGCGGCACTTTGAGGCCTTCCCGCCGCCACAGTCGCTCGATGCGTTTGTGATTCACTGTCCAGCCTTCCCCACGCAAGAGCCCGGTGATGCGCCGATACCCATACCGCCCATACAGCGTCGCCAACTCGATGAGGCGCGCGACCAACCGGGGTTCGTCGTCCGGGACGACCGGCCGATGCCGGTGCGTCGACCGCGCCTGACTGAGCACTCGGCAGGCCCGCCGCTCCGAGACGTCCAGCCGGTGCTGTACGTGCACCACGGCTGGGCGTCGCCGGGACGGGCTCAGAAGTTTCCCGAGGCCACCTCTTTAAGGATCATGTGATCGAGCGCCTGGTCGGCCACCAGCTTCTTCAGCCGCGTGTTTTCTTGCTCGAGGGCCTTCAAGCGCTTCGCCTGATCGAGACGCAACCCCCCGTACTCCTTCCGCCACCGGTAGTACGTCTGCTCACTGACCCCCAGCTCTTTGCAGACCTGGGACGTGCGCAGACCGCGGCCCAACTCCACCTCGGCCTGGCGTCATGTGGTGACGATTTGCTCGGTGCTGTACCGCTTGCGTGGCATCCTGCCTCCTGCTCGTTGCGCCCGAATTCTAACGCTCGGGCTGGAACGGTTTCAGGGGGCAAGGTCAGATGACCGTCTTCCGCTGCACGCAACGTGTCATTAAGCGATTCAAGCTCACCCCGACTGAGCCTGAGACCCCATCAACGGGCGTGCTGGGCGACTGGTACGCCAACCTGCTCAACATTGGCTCCATTCGACTGGTGCTGTGCCAGAGTGAACGCACGCTGCTGCCCGTGATTCTGCCGGCCCGCAACGCAGACTTCCCACACAAGTTCGGTCATGCACTCAGCAAGGTCTTGCTGGCGCTGGGGATTCCCGAGGAACGCGTCAATGCTGAGGTTCAAGCAACCCAGGACATCCAGTTCGCCAAGACACGCAGTCGCCAAGTGCTTGGGGTGATGAATGACTTCGCCTTTAGCGCCCCGGTCTGCCTGGCACATGCGTGGAGCAATGATCCGATCTTGGAGGCTTGTTTGAAACTAGCTGACACGCCAACTGGACCAATCGGCATGGACTCGCCCAGTCAGCTAACGGTGGCGCTATTTCAGATGCCCGCTGTGAATTGACACCTCTCTCAGCCAATCTATACGCTTCCAGACATGAGTGACATTTCAAAAGCCATCACGGCCAAGAAAGCCGAGATCAAGACACTCCAAGCTGATCTCGTAGCCTTAGAACGAACAGCCAGCATCATTGGTGGTTCCGCACCAACTGGGAAGAAGACTGCCAAGGCTAAGCGTCTTTGTTTACCGGGGTGATTCGACGAGCGCGGACGTAGGTGCCGAGTTCTTCCTCAACAGCCACGCGGAGGCATACTGACAGCGGCGCTGTTCTACTGACGTGGTTTCGGATCGGAAGGACCGCGCGTTGATCTACGGGGGCGACCGTTGGAGCGTGTCGGGAACGACGGGGCTGGAAGAGCGAAGCATCGTGATGATCAGAGGGGCGAGGTCGAGTTGACGCTGGTAGGCGGTCCGCACGACGCTGGCGAGCACCTGCTGGGTGTCGGCGCCGTGGCGGGTACGATTACCGCCACAGACTTTGCGGGTGACCACCGCGGGTCGGATGGCCTGTTCGGCGCGCCAGTTGGTGGCGTCGATCGACGGGTCCCACAGGAAGGCGAACGTCGCGGCGAATTCGCGGTCCAGATGGGCGGCGAAGCGGTCGGCGGCGTCCAGCGTCGGAGATTTGTCGATCAGTCGACCGAGTTGGGCGAGCAGTCGACCGCGAGCGGTTGCCAGGCCGTGGTCGCTCAGACGCCCGGCGTCGCGGCGGTCGCGCAGCTTGAGAGCGGCCTGCAGGACGGCGTGCACCCGGGCGGCCCACGGGCTGCGCGGATGATCGGTTCGGAGTTGCCGCGCTCGCCGCATCAGGTGAGACAGACAGGTCTGGTGCAGCGCGTGGGTGAAGCGGCGATACGGCGCCCACCCGTCGCGCACGAGCACGCCGTCGTAGTCGGTTCCCAGGACCGTTGCGGCGTCGTCGAATCCGCGGCCGGAGCGAATCGCGTAGACCGTCGTCTGGGGCGTGGCGAAGACCCACAGCCAGTGGCGCATGGCGCCGACGCGCCAGCCGGTTTCATCCGGCGTGACCACGGGAGATTCCCGCACCTGCTGGCACAGTGCGGTGTAGGTCGGCGCGGCTTGGCGCGCCGTGCGATGCAGCACCTGCGCGAGGCCTCCCGGTGTGACGGTCAGGCCGAACTGGGTCCGGAGCAGGTGCGTGACCTTCGCCAGCGGCACGCCCAGGTGCGTGTGCATCCGCACGACCAGCGCGACGACTTCGGGACCCAGTTGCACGCTGGCCGCTCCCAGCGCGTCGGAGCTTTGCAGCCGATGGCGGCCCTGGACGCGACGCCGACACTGCGAGCAGTGGCCGACCTCGATGTCGAAGCGCCGCACGATGGGGCGCACCACCGGGAGATCTTCCTGATATTGCGTCGCTACGCGGGACAACTCGACGGCGCCGCCGCAGTCCGGACACGCGGCAGCCACCGGCGCTCGGCAGGTCTCGTCAACCTGCGCCGGACACCGGCGGCACGCCTGCCGGCCGTAGTGCGCACCAGCGCGCCGGCCGGGTCGCCCGCCGCGACCTTGGGACCGGTCCTTGGCGAAGGGCGCGGCCTGCCGGAATCCTGCCCGCCGCGCCGCGTCGAGTTGCTGCTTGAGGTGTTCACTGCGGCGCTTCCACCGATCCCGGTCGCGCTTCCACTGATCCCGGTCGCCCTCGACCCGCGTCAACTCCTCCCGCAGCCGTGCGATCTCTCGCTCTTGTTCCTCAATGCGGGTATCGCGGGGATCCTGTTCCGTCCGGGGACGTTGCCGTGGCACCCCACAGTTATGCCAGATCCCCTAGAAAAGTACACGTCCAACATATTGGATCTCGCGCATCAAGAAACCACCCCGCTAAACAAATACGGCTAAGCGTGGCTACAAGGATGTCAGCAGCGACGAGGAAAGCTGCCTCCAAGCGGATGAAGGCGTACTGGGCGAAGAAGAAGGGGAAGAAGTAGGCCTAGAATGCAATCGTTCCGACCCTGAGCAGATTCGTCAAATGTGCAATCGCATTCGATTGTCGTCGCTTGAAATAGGGGTCTTCCGGGAATCGTGTGGGTAGGTGAAGCAGAGGAGTAGCCTCTGCTCCCGTCGAGTCAAGGCGCTTCGCGCCTCCTCCGCTGTCGCTACGGCCTTTCAGGTGACTCGCCGCTCGCGCCGGCTCAGGGCTGGTTGTGGCCGGACGGTTCCGTCCGGCCACTGAGTACACTGGCCGAATGACCGAGACGACTCTCTACGAACGACTGTTGGGCATCGAGCGCCCGTGGCGGGTGCACGACGTGCGGCTGGCCCTCGAGCGGGGTGACGTCGAAGTAGGCGTGGAGTTGGTGGGCGAGACGCTGGTCTGCCCGGCCTGCGGGGCGGCCTGTCCGGGGTACGACCGACGGCCGCGGGTGTGGCGGCATCTGGACACGATGCAGTACCGCACGCTGGTGCGAGCCGAGGTGCCGCGGGTGCGCTGTGCCGAGCATGGTGTCCGGCAGGTGCCGGTGCCGTGGGCGGATGCGCAGGCACGCTTCACAGCGCTGTTCGAGGCGATGGTGATCGACTGGCTGAAGGTGGCGAGCTTCGCGGCGGTGGCCCGCCAGTGCCGGTTGAGCTGGGACCAGGTGGCGGGAATCCAGGCGCGGGCGGTGCGGCGGGGGCTGTCGCGGCGCGCGGTGGCCGCGGCGCCGCTGGTGGGCGTCGACGAGACGTCCTTTCAACGGCGGCACGAATACGTCACCGTCGTCAATGACCTGACGGCGTCGGAGCCGCGCGTGCTGTATGTGGCCGACGGTCGCGACCGGGCTGCCCTCGACGGCTACTTCGACGCGGTGGGCGAGGCAGGCTGCGCGCAGATCGAGATGGTGGCGATGGACATGTGGCCGGCCTACATCGGGTCGGTGCACGACCACACCGAGGCGCCCATTGCCTTCGACAAGTTCCACATCGCGCAGCACCTGGGCGCGGCGGTCGACCAGGTCCGGCGGTCGGAGAACCGGGCCTTGCGGCAACAAGGCGACGACCGGCTGGCGAAGACGCGCTACCTGTGGTTGACGCGCCCTGCGAACCTGACGCCGCGGCAACGCCGGGCGTTCACGCCGCTGCGCACGAGCGCGTTGCGGGTGGCCCGTGCGTGGGCGATCAAGGAATTGGCGATGCAGCTGTGGCACTACAAGTCGCGGGGCTGGGCGGTCCGCATGTGGAGCCGCTGGTACGCGTGGGCGATTCGCAGTCGGTTGGAGCCGATCAAGAAGGTCGCGCGGATGATCAAGCGCCACTGGGACGGGGTGATCAATGCGGTCCTGACCAACGTCACGAACGCGCGCTCAGAGGGCATCAACGCCAAGATCCAGTGGATCAAGCGGCAGGCCTGCGGATATCGCAACCGCGAGCGGTTCCGCAACGCCATCTACTTCCATCTGGGAGGGCTCGACCTCTACCCGAACGCGCTCGCTGCCCACACGAATTCCTGAAGCGGCTGAAATAGAACACCGTGCGTTGACCATCCTCACTCACGTGGTAGCACTCCCAGCGGTCTAGCGCATTAAGCTGCTCGTCCAGCTCTGCGAGATCAACGTGCGTTACCTCGAGCGTCTTGTACTCGATGGCCCAGATCTCTTGGAGTTCTTCAGCAGACAGCTCGCCAAGTTCTATGGTGTGTGGCGTCAGCCTAATGTGGACCACGTAGGGTCGTGAAGTAAGAGACACGTTCCTGCCAGGGGAGGAGGCCCCCCATGGCGAAGGCAGGATCGACGGAGAAGGTGGTTCGGGAGATTCGGCGGCACACCCGCCGGCGGTTCTCGGCCGAAGAGAAGATTCGGATCGTGCTGGAGGGGCTCCGCGGGGAAGAGAGCATCGCGGCGCTCTGCCGCCGCGAAGGCCTGGCGCCGAATCTCTATTACCGCTGGAGCAAAGAATTCCTTGAGGCCGGCAAGAAGCGGTTGCTGGGCGATACGACACGCGAAGCGACGTCGACGGAAGTCCAGGACCTGCGCCGCGAAAACAGCCAGCCCAAGCAGGTCGTGGCCGAGGCGGTCCTCGAGAATCGCGTACTCAAAAAAAATCTGGTGGCCTCCGGTGCGGGGGTCGATACGTGCGACTGACCGCGGCCGAGAAGCACGAGATCATCCGGCTTGTGGAGGGCTCGGATCTGTCGGTGCGCCGTACGCTGCGGGAGCTGGGGGTTCACCGGTCCACGTTCTAACGCGTGGTATCGTCGCTACCAGGCCGTGGGCGCGGCCGGGTTGGTCCCCCGGCCGGCGGTCGCCCGGCGCCACTGGAACCGTATCCCGCTGCGGGTCCGGCACCGCGTCGTGGAGGCCGCCCTGGCCGATCCGGTAAAGTCGCCCCGCGAGCTGGCGTGGCAGTTCACGGACCGGGAGCGCCACTTTCTCTCGGAGTCCAGCGTGTATCGCATCCTCAAAGCCGAGGATCTGATCACCAGTCCGGCGTATGTGGTGCTCTCGGCGGCCAAGACAGTTGCTCATCCGACGCACCGGCCCAACGAGTTGTGGCAAACCGACTTCACCTACCTGCAGGTGGTCGGGTGGGGCTGGTACTACCTGTCGACCGTGCTCGACGATTACTCGCGCTACATCTTGGCGTGGACGCTTCGGACGTCGATGCAGGCGTCGGACGTGACCGAGACGCTCGACTTGGCCCGGGCCCAGGCCGGGGTGGACCGTGTGCGGGTCGTCCATCGGCCCCGGCTGCTTAGTGATAATGGCCCATGCTACATCTCGCAAGAGTTGGCCGACTACCTGGACACGCACGGTCTGGCGCATACGCGGGGCGCGCCCTATCACCCCATGACGCAAGGAAAGATCGAACGCTACCACCGGTCGATGAAGAACGTCGTCAAGCTCGAGAAGTACTGTAGCCCGTGGGAACTCCAACGCGCCCTTGACCCGCCCCCCAGGGTTGAGCCAGTTCTTATGAGAGAGCTGGGCTCATGATCATGCCGTTCAGGGGCGCTGGGCTGATGGCTGCCGGGGCCGGAGCCGGCACCGGATCGACGAGTCAGGGACGCGGCCCCTCGGGCTCGCCGCCGGGGACACGCGGCACCAGATGCTGGGCCTGCGCACGCACGGGGACGTGACGCTGGTCGTCGCGGACACGGCGGTGGCCCTGGCGGACCTGATCGACTTCGAGCGCGGGGCCTACGTCCTGGACACCGCCGCCATTCGCCACCTCGTCGATGCGGCGACGACCGCCACCCGCACTACACGCCGAGCACGACGCGGCGCGAGGCCCAGACGCGCGACACGCAGGCACGGTACGCGCGCTGGCAACAGGCCTACCGCGCGTTGAAGCAGCGGCGCCCGCGGATGTCCAAACGTGTGGTACGCCCGGCAGCTTGCCAAGCAAGAGATTGCGGCCGGCTGCCACGCGAGCACCATCCGCAAACACATGACGGGACGGCCGGGGGCCGTCACGCGGGGCGGCTGACGCGACGGACACCGGGGGAGGGGGGACGATATCGAGCCACCGCCGCTCGGGCGGGTCGGACAGGCCTCCCCACCGGGGACACCGCATCACATCAACTGTAGAGCCATTTATATACGCAGGAGCCGTAGAAATATATAAGTTATTTATTTACAGTCATTTACACGTATAAAGTGGTGGAGGCGGCGGGAGTCGAACCCGCGTCCGAGGACCCAGTACCGTTGGAATCTACATGCGTATCCGCCCTTGTTTTTCTCGTCCCCGGCGTCAAAGGGCGGCTAAAACCGCCGGAGGAACCAGCCCCGATGACGTCTCGCCGCTACGCGTCGGTGCCGCGCGTGGTGGCCAGCCCGCTAATATGACACCTGACTTCCGGCCCGCGGGCAGAATCGGAAGAGGCGTCGCTACCGTCTAGGCAGCGAGAGGCAGCTGCGTGTCCGCAGTTACTTGGTTTTCCATCGGATTTACGAGTCGATGGTGCTCGGCATGCATCCGGCGGTTCCATGACCCCCGTCGAAGCCGTGTCGCCCCCATTGACGACCACCCAATCATTATAATCGTTTGGGAGCCCGGCCGATCCGGGCGAGCAAACAGCGAGCCATGGCCGAGATTCGCGACTACGAAGAGGAGATTGCCGAGCGGGTGGCGCGACTGCGCGACGTCGCGTCGGTCGAGATCCGCGGTCTGATCGAGGATCTGCTCGCGGAGACGGAGCGGGAGCGTCAGCAGGCGCTGGATGCCGCGCTCGAGGAGCGGGATGCGGCGATCGCAGAGGCGCTGGATGCGGCCGCGGCGGAGACGGCCGCAGAGGCCGAGGCGGCGATAGACGGCGCGCTCGCGGAAGTGGCGGAGAGCGGCCCGCGCGCGCTGGTGGCTGCCGTCGGCCACCTCGACGCCGCGAAGACGCTGAGCGGCGTGCTTGACACGCTGGTCGATCTGGTTGCCGCCGAGGCGGGTCGCGCCGCGCTGTTTCTCGGCACCGGCGGGTCGTTGCGCGGCTGGCGGTTTGCGGGGTTCGATGCGGTGGATGATCCGATGGACTACGCGGCCGGCGGAGTCGATCCCGGCCTGCTGGACCGAGCGATCGGCCAGCGCGGCGCTACGGTTGATCCGGACCGCGGCGCCATGGCGGTGCCGGTCGTCGTGGGCGGTGAACCGATGGCGCTGCTCTATGCCGACGGCGCCCGGGCGGCTGCGCAGGATGGCGACACGGAACCCGGTCAGCGGGCGCCCCACTGGGTTCCCGCGGTCGAAGTGCTGGCGCGCTACACGGGCTGCCGCCTGGAGTCGCTCACGGCGAATCGCGTAGCGGACCTGGCAACCAGCATCGCCCGGGGCGAGTGACGGCTGTCCTTCAATAGCGGAGGACCGCCTGCAGGTAGAGCCCCTGCAGCCTGAGGTCGCCGCTATCCCGCTCGAACAGGTAGCGGAAGTCGATTGATCGGTAGCCGAGGCTGACACCGACGGTCCGCGCCAGGTTGAGCGTGGCGTAGACGTCGAGGTCGAAGTAGTAGCCGCTTCGTTCCCCGACGGTGCCTTCCGGCAGCCGGATGCCGGAGACTTCCGCCGTGATCGGCGTGAAGCGCGTCGGGTAGATCCGCAGGATGAGACCCGCCGCCGGAATGGGTGCCTTCACGTTTACCCATTCGGGGTCGAGGGTGGGCGTGCTGAGCGTGAGGTCGACCTGCGTGTACTTCGCTTCGGCAATCACGCCGAGGTAGGCCCGGGGGAACGAGAGGACGTCGAGTTCGTAGCCTAAGCGCCAGGCGTTCCATGCGAGCGTTGACTCGACCGGCAGGCCGGCGTCGAACCGGATTCCGTGGAAGATGATCGGCCGCTCCAGCGTGCGCATCTGTTGGTATCGCATCGGCACGAGGGAGGCGCGCAGCTTCTGCCGGCCGAACTTGAGGGTCAGCCGTGCTTCCGGATGTTCCGTGCGGCCGAGGCCGAGATCCGATTGGAAGTCGATCCTCGTGCCGATGATGCCGAACTGCTCGCTGGAGGCGAAGAGGGAAGGGGTCGGCTGCCAGAGGCCGCCCGACAGCTCGATGACGTAGTCCTCGCCCACGGCAGGGCCGGCCCAGAGCGATTCGTTGATTGCCCAGAGGGATTCCGGAAGCTCTTCGGCCTGATCCTGCGCGGCGGCGGGCGCAGCGGCACCGCTGGCCAGCAGGGCCAGAGCGGCGGCCACTCCCGCAATCGCTTTCCGGACGGCGGGCCGTGCGGTTCGGGCCTCCCGCCGCGTCCGTTTGTTCGTTGTCACCGTTCTGCTCCTCGGCCACGCGCTGACTCCGCCTGTTATCCTCCACGGATCGATGTCGTCAGCCGCGTCCGCCTTCCTTCCGTATCTGCTCAGGTATCGCCGCCGGTTCGCGGTGGGCGCCATCTTTCTGGTCGGCGCCAGCAGCCTGCAGTTGCTGTCGCCGTGGGTGATGAAGCTCGCGATCGACCATCTGGATGCCCAACTGGCGCAGGGGGCGGGCGCCGCGCCGGATAGCGGCCCCGGACTCGTCAGCTATGCCGCGATGCTGGTCGGCCTCGCAGCGGCGGCCGGTGTCTGCCGCTTCCTGATGCGACGGATCATCATCGGCGCGTCGCGCGACGTGGAATTCGACCTGCGCAACGATTTCTTCGCTCACTTGCAACGGTTGCCCCCCGCCTGGTTCCACGCGAACCGGACTGGCGACCTGATGTCGCGCGCGACGAACGATCTGTCGGCGGTCCGGATGATGGCGGGTCCGGCCATCATGTATTCCGCCACCACGTCCATCACCTTCGTCGTCGCCGTCGTCCTGATGGTTTCCATCTCGCCTGCACTGACGCTGATCGCGCTTCTCCCCCTGCCGTTCGTATCGGTCGTAGTGAAGTGGTTCGGCAGTGCCATCTACCGCCGGTCGGAGGCGGTGCAGGAGCAACTGGCCCGGATGAGCGCGGTCGTGCAGGAGGCGCTCGCCGGCGTCCGCGTGGTACGAGCCTACCGCCGGGAAGGCGTGGAGGTGGAACGCTTCCGCGTGGCCAACCACGAGTACCTCGAACGGAGCCGCCGGCTGGTGGGGCTGCAGGGTGGGTTCCATCCCTCACTCGCCCTGTTCCTGGGGGTCTCGGGCCTGCTCGTGCTTTGGGTCGGCAGCCGCTACGTGATCGAGGACCGGATGACGCTGGGAGATTTCGTCGCCTTCAACGGCTACGTGATGATGCTCGCGTGGCCGATGATCGCGTTCGGCTGGGTCACCAACATGCTGCAGCGGGGCATGGCGGCATGGCGGCGGATGCTCGACATCCTGGAGGTGGAGCCGGCGATCCGCGATCCGGAACGGCCCGCCCTGGTCGAAACGATCCACGGCGCCGTCGAGTTCCGCGACGTGACGTTCGCCTACAACGGGCGGCCGGTCCTTTCTGAGGTTTCCGCGCGGGTGGAGCCGGGGCAGGTGCTCGCCCTGATCGGCCCGACCGGTTCGGGCAAGTCGACGCTGGTCGAGCTGCTGCCGCGGCTGTTCGATCCGCCGCCCGGCAGCGTCTTCGTCGACGGTGTCGATGTCCGCGACCTGCCGCTCGATCAGTTACGCGGGGCGATCGGCTACGTGCCCCAGGAGCCGCTGCTGTTCTCGGAGACGGTGGCGGGGAACGTCGCGTTCGGGGCGCTGGCGGATCGGGAGGTGGATCGGGACGGCGACAGTGACGATGGTGGCGACCGCCATGACGATGGCAACCGCCATGACAATGGCGACCGCGACGGCGTGGCCGGCGTCGTGGCCCTGGCCCAGCTCGATACGGACATCGCCGGTTTCCCGCAGGGGCTTGCGACGGAAGTGGGGGAGCGGGGGATCACCTTGTCCGGCGGGCAGAAGCAGCGGGCGGCACTGGCCCGCGCGCTGCTGACGGACCCCCGCATCCTGATCCTGGATGACGCGCTCTCGGCTGTCGATACGCATACGGAGGAGGCGATCCTGTCGCGCCTGCGCGGAGTGATGCGCGAGCGGACCACAATCCTGGTATCGCACCGCATCTCGACGGTGCGCGACGCCGACCTGATCCTCGTGCTCGACGATGGCCGCGTCGTCGAACGCGGGACGCACGACGTGCTGGTGGCGGAGGGTGGCCTATACGCCGGCCTGCACCGGAAACAGTTGCTCGAGGCAGCCCTGGCGGAGTCGTAGATGCACGAACCGGAAGTGCTCGGCAAGGCATACGACGCCCGCCTGATGCGGCGGCTCCTCACGTATCTGTGGCCGCACCGGCGTTCGGTCGTCCTCGCCCTCGCCACCATCGCGGCGGGGTCGGTTCTGCAACTCGCGCCGCCCTGGCTGACCAAGCTGGTCATCGACAACCACATCGCCACCGGGAACCTCGACGGCCTGGGGCAGATCGTCCTGGTATTCCTCGGCGTTCTGCTCGGCTCGTTCGTCCTCGGCTACATCGAAGTCATGACGCTGCAGATGATGGGGCAGCGGATCATGTACGACCTCCGGATGGAGATCTACGGCCATCTGCAGCGGCTCGACGTCGGGTTCTACGACCGGAACCCGGTGGGCCGGCTAATGACGCGCGTGACGACCGACGTCGACGCATTGAACGACCTGTTCGCGGCCGGGGTAGTGGTCGTCGTCCGCGATATCGTGATGCTGGCCGGCATCATGGTGCTGCTGCTGGTGCTCGACTGGCGGCTCGCCCTGGTCACCTTCGCGGTGCTGCCGCTGATCGCCGCCATCACCCACTGGTTCCGGACCAACGCACGCGCGTCGTACCGGGAAGTGCGGACCTGGATCGCGCGGATCAACGCCTTCCTGCAGGAGAACATTTCCGGGATGGCGACGGTGCAGGTGTTCCGGCGCGAGCGCCGCAACTTCGCGCAGTTCCGGCGCATCAACCGGTCGCACCGCGACGCCAACGTCGACTCGATCTTCTACTACGCCACCTTCTATCCCGCCGTCGAGCTGCTCGGCGCAGTCGCGACCGGCCTGATCGTCTGGTACGGCGGCGGGCGCGCCCTGCAGGAGACGGTCACGCTCGGGTCGCTCATCGCGTTCATGGGCTATGCACAGCAGTTCTTCCGGCCGATCAGCGACCTGTCGGAGAAGTTCAACGTGATGCAGTCGGCGATGGCGTCGTCGGAGCGGATCTTCGGCCTGCTCGATACACCGGTTGCCATGACCTCGCCGCCGGCGGCAACGGCCGGGATGGCTCCCGCTGACGCGGCCGCGTCAGCGGGCGGCGGCCATATCCGTTTCGAAGGAGTCTGGTTCGCCTACCGGGAGGACGACTACGTCCTCCGCGACGTGTCGTTCGACGTCCCGCCCGGTGCGCGGGTGGGTGTTGTCGGCGCGACCGGGGCGGGCAAGACGACGCTGATCAACCTGCTGATGCGCTTCTACGACGTCAACCGCGGCCGGATCACGATCGACGGGGTCGACATCCGGGATCTGCCGCTGCCCGAGTTGCGGCGGCGCTTCGGCCTGGTGCTGCAGGATGTCCATCTGTTCTCCGGCAGCGTCCGCGAGAACATCCGGCTCGGCCACGACGAGATCGGCGACGCGGAGGTGCGTGCGGCGGCGGCGAGCGTGCATGCCGACCGGTTCATCGACCGGCTGCCGGACGGCCTCGACAGCGCGGTGGCGGAACGGGGGGCGACGCTCTCGACCGGCCAGCGGCAACTGCTGTCGTTCGCCCGGGCGCTTGCCTTCGCTCCCGAGGTCCTGCTGCTCGACGAAGCGACCTCCAGCGTCGATACGGACACGGAACGCCTGATCCGGGACGCGCTCGGCGTCCTGATGGCGGGGCGGACCACCATCGCCATCGCGCACCGGCTGTCGACGGTGCAGGACATGGACCGGATCCTGCTCTTCCACAAGGGGGAGCTGCGCGAGGCAGGAACCCACCAGGAACTGCTCGGCCAGCGCGGCCTGTACCACACGCTGTACCAGTTGCAGTACCAGGATCAGGAGCCGCTCGGGGAGACCGCGGCAGCGGCGCCGGAGCCGGTGGCGTCGCCGCAGACGGTCGTCTGATCCGCCCGTCGAGCCGCCTACGGCGCGGCCGGAACCGCGCCGAAGTGCACGAAGCCGGCGGGAAGCGGCTCTTCGTGGCCGCCGCGGCGGAGCCGCACGTCCGGTTCCTTCGTCACCACGCCGATCGGGGTCAGCGCCAGATCGCCGATCTGCCGCCGGACATGGCGGAGCCGGCCGGTCAGGCGGGGCGGCGTCGTGAAGGCCAGTTCGTAGTCGTCTCCCCCCGCCAGTGCGGCGAGCACGGGATCCTCTCCCGCGGCCTCGAACCAGGCGCGGGCCTCGGGATGGATCGGCAGCGACTCGGCATCGATCCGGATGCCGCAGCCGCTGGCGGTGGCGATCTGCCGGACTGCGTCGGCCAGGCCGTCGCTCAGGTCGACGCAGGCGTGCGCGGCCCGGTTCCGGCCGAGCGCTACACCGAGTGCAACCCGCGGCTCCGGTCGCCGGCACCGTGTGACGCAGGTCTCGAGCCGGGCCGCGTCCGCCGCGCCGGCCCGCAACGCGTCGAGCCCGGCCGCGGCGGTGCCGACGGTTCCGCTGACCCAGACGACGTCCCCTGTGCGGGCCGCGCCGCGCGTGAGGATACGCCGCCGCTTGGCGCTCCCGATGGCGGTCACGCCGATGACGATTGGGCCGGGGGATGCGGTGACGTCGCCGCCGACGAGCGGCGTCCGGTGGCGGGCGGCAAGCGCGAGGAAGCCGTCCACGAGGGTGTCGATGTCGCCAATCGGGCAATCGCCCGGGAGCGACAGGGCGAGGAGCACGGCGCGCGGCGCGGCGCCCATCGCCGCGAGATCGCTCAGGTTGACGGCGAGCGCCTTGTGGCCGGCGTCGGCGGGCGATCCGAACGCCCGGTCGAAGTGGATTCCCTCGACGAGCGTGTCGGTGGTGGTGACGGTGAGGGCGCCGCGGTCCGGTTCAACGACAGCCGCGTCGTCGCCGATGCCGACCACCACACCCGCGGGCGGCAATCCCACGCGCGCCCGGATCCGCTCGATGACGGCGTGTTCGCCCCGAGCAGCAACGGTGTCGGTCTTCACGCCTGGCGCCGCCTACTTCGCGTACTCGACGGAGCGTGTTTCGCGGATCACGGTCACCTTGATCTGGCCCGGGTACTGCAGCTCGTTCTCGATCCGCTTGGCGATGTCACGGGACAGCCAGACGGCATCCTCGTCGGAAATCTGCTCGCTCTGCACCATGATCCGGATCTCGCGGCCCGCCTGCAGTGCGAACGCCTTCGAGACGCCCTGGAACGAGTCGGCAATGCCCTCGAGTTTCTCGATCCGCTTGACGTAGGACTCCAGGATGTCGCGGCGCGCGCCGGGACGGGCGGCGGAGATCGCGTCGGCTGCCTGCACGATCATCGACTCGAGCGACGGCCAGTCGATGTCCATGTGGTGCGCCGCCATGGCGTCGATCACCGCCTCGGTCTCGCCATGTTTCCGGAGGAAGTCGATCCCGAGCTGTAGGTGGGTCCCATCCAGCTCGCGGTCCATCGCCTTGCCGATGTCGTGCAGGAATGCGGCACGGATGGTGGTTTTCGCGTCGAGCCCCACCTCGCGCGCCATCACGCCAGCGACGTACGCCACCTCCTTCGAGTGGGCCAGGACGTTCTGGCCGTAGCTGGTGCGGTACTTCAGCCGCCCCATCATCCGACTCAACTCGGGATGGAGGTCGTGCATGCCCAGCTCGAACGCCGCCGATTCGCCATCCTTCAGCGTCGCCGCGTCCATCTCGGTGCGCACCTTCTCGACCACTTCTTCTATCCGAGCCGGGTGGATCCGGCCATCGGCGACCAATTGTTCGATGGATTGCCGGGCGATCTCGCGGCGGAAGGGGTCGAAGCAGGAGAGGATGATGGCGCCGGGCGTATCGTCGACGATCAGTTCGACGCCGGTCGCGGTCTCGAGCGCCCGGATGTTACGGCCCTCGCGCCCGATAATCCGTCCCTTCAGATCGTCGCTCGGCAGGTCGACCACCGAGACGGTGGCCTCGATCGCGTGGTCGGGCGCGCTGCGCTGAATCGCCTGCGTGATGATCTGCTTGGCTTTCGCCTCGGCGGTCTCGCGCGCCTCGTGCTCCAGCCGCTTCACGAGATGCGCGGCGTCGTGCCGGGCGTCCGTTTCGAGCTGGTGCAGGAGCGACGCCTTCGCTTCGTCGGCGGTCATGCCGGCAACCTGCTGCAGCGCGCGCTGGGCCTCGGCGACCAGTTCCCGGCGGCGCGCCTCGTCGGTCTCGGCCGCCGCCTCGCGCTTCGCGAGGGCCCGATCGGTCGCGGCCATGGCCGTTTCGCGCGTCTCGATCGCTTCGGTGGCGCGGGCCAGCGCCGCGTCGCGGTCGTCGAGGCCCCGACGCCGGCTGGCCAGTTCACGTTCGAGCGTGGCGAGTTCCGCCCGCCGCGCCTGGTCGTCCGCCTCCGCCTTCTGGCGGAGTTCGTGCGCCTGTTCCCGGGCGCTGAAGAGTGCTTCCTTGTGCTGGGCCTCCGCCTCGCGCCGGGCGTCAGCGAGGAGGCGTTCAGCTTCCGCCTGCGCGCGATCGACCGTCTCGGCGGCGATGCGGCGACGGGTGGAGACCCAGAAGAAGAGTATGACTAGACCGACCGCGGCGGCCGCAACGCCTCCCGCCACTATCGGACCGAATTCCACCACGCGCCCCCCCCCGTAACCCGGCGCGCGTTCCGGAACCTGAGCCGAACGAAAAACCCCGCGATTACCGTGTGGGGAGGTCGTATGAACCTGCTTTCGCAGGTGGAACCGCTGTCATCAAACGCCGCCTCTCAGGCTTCCTCGCGCGGAGGCTTGCACACGGCGACGCGTCGCGATTCGCTTTCGATTCAACAATGGCTCAAACGAGCCTCCGACCATCACGCGTACTGCAGGGAACTCACTCTCAGGATTCACGCCGCCGCCCCTGCGGCCAGCAACGCGTCCGACACGCGTACCGTCTGTTACTGAGAGGCATCTTAGACCGCGCGGACGGCGCTTGCAAGCAGCCGCGTCAGCGGTCCGTGGGCTCGTCTTCGGCCGGGGATCCTACATCGATCGCACGGTCGACAATCGCCTCGATCGCGGCCGTCCGTTCGCGGATCTCCTGGTCGCCGTCGGTCCTGCGCTCCCGGCAGCGGAAATAGTCGTCGGCGATATTGAGGGCGGCGAGCACCGCTACGCGCACCAGGTCGCCGTGGGGCGCCTGGGTCGAGACCGTGCGCATCTTCTGCTGGACATAGGCGGCGAGCCGCTGCAACTCCGCCCGGTCGAGCCCGCTGCGCACCGGGTACGTCCGGTCCAGGATCTTGACCGTCACCGTGTTGTGGCGCGGCGTCGGATCGTTCACGAGCGTCCGTCGCAATCAGCTAGAGTTCGATTTCCTCGAGCTGATCGAGCATCGCAGCCACCCGGGTCTGCAACTGCTCGCGCTCTGCCCGGAGCGTCCGCAGTTCCTCGCGGTCCTGCTGCGCGGTCGCGCCCTGATCGTCCAACTCCCGCCTCAACTGCTCGTTTTCCTGCGTTGCGTTGGCGAGCTGATGGCGGGTTGTATCGAGCAGTTCGACGAGGGCCGAGACCTTGTCGGCAAGTCGCTCGATGGCCGTGACGCCGGAACTTCCGGTGTCCCGGGAGGCGACGTCAACCGGGGCAGTGCCGACGGTGGCAACGGTGGGGTCCATGGCGGCTGGTACTCCTTGCTGGTTATCGCAAACTAGCCTGATGCGCCGTCTGGAGGGCGCGGATGATCGAATCCATCGCCTGCTTCACTTCCGCGTCGGTCAGTGTCCGATCCGCGGCCCGGAACGTCAGCCGGAACGCGAGGCTGATGCGCCCTTTAGGTATGCCGGCGCCTTCGTATCGATCGAATTCGTGCACATCCAGCAGGGTTTCGGGTGCGGCCGAACGAATGGTGCCACGAACCGCAGCGGCGGGCAAGGCAACATCGAGGACGACGGCCAAATCGCGCACGCTGGACGGGTGGCGGGGAAGCGGCGCCGCCGTCATCCGGCGGCGATCGGCGCCGGCGGCGGCGAGGGCGTCGAGATCGAGTTCCGCCACCCAGACCGCTTCGGCCCCGGCGCGATGGATGCCGCGGGCTTCGGCGATGTCGAACGCCAGTTGCCCCACCGTGCCGAGCGGCAGCGGGGCGGCCGGCCCTGCCGGGGCCGGCGCATGCACGGTAGCGGCGCGTCCCGGCACGAGGGTCGACTGCTTCACCGGTTCGAAGCTCGCCGCAACGCCGAACGCGTCGCAGAGGCGGCGGACGACGCCGGTCAGATCGAAGAAGTCGGACGCGCGTTCGCCGCCGCTCCAATGCTCGGCGATGCCGGCGCCGGTCAGCGCGATGGCGACACTGCGCCCTTCGCCGCCCCCCGCCGTGAACCGGTGGCCGATCTCGAACAGCCGGATGTTGTGATGTTCGCGGTGGCGGTTGTAGACAAGCGCGCCGATGAGGCCGGGCAGGAGCGACGGCCGCAGAACGGCGAAGTGCTCCGAGAGCGGATTGGCGATGCGAACGACCTCTTCCGCGCGGTCGACGAAGGGCCGGGCCGCGGACTCCTCGATGAAGCCGTAGGTAACCGCCTCGGAACAGCCGCTTCCCGTCAGGATCCGCCGCGCGAGGCGCTGCTGCACCAGCCCGTCGCTCTCCGGCGCCGGCGGATGCGTCATCGCCGGGAAGGTCGAGGGCATCCGGTCGTAGCCGTGGTGCCGGGCCACTTCCTCGATCAGATCGATCTCGCGCCTGACGTCTACCCGGTGGCCGGGGACGGTCACGCGCCAGGGATCGCCGTCACCCCCCGTCGTCGCCGGATCCACCTCGAAGCCGAGCCGTCCTAGCGCGGCGGGGACGAACGCCGGATCCACCTCGAAGCCGAGCACGCGGCCGACCCGCGCGTGGCGGAGCGTGACGACCGGCCGCGCGCGCGGGGCAGGGTAGCGGTCGACGATGGGCCCTTCCGGCGTGCCCGCGCCGAGCTGGGTCAGCAACACCTGCGCACGCCGCATCGCACGGGCCGGTGCGGTGATGTCGGCGCCCCGCTCGAACCGGTACGACGCCTCGGTGGAGAGGCCCAGGCGCCGGCCGGTCCGCCGCACCGAGATGGGGTTGAACCAGGCGCTCTCGAACGCGACCCGCCGGGTGGCGCCGGTGACCTCCGAATCGGCGCCTCCCATTACGCCGGCGATGGCCTGCGGGCGGGTGGCGTCGGCAATCACGAGCATGTCTTCCGCCAGCTTCCGCTCGACGCCGTCGATCGTGGTGACGGTTTCGCCGGGGCGCGCGAGGCGAATCCGCAGCGCGCCGCCGCCGAGACGGTCGAGATCGAAGGCGTGCATCGGGTGACCCATCTCGATCAGGACGTAGTTGGTGATGTCGACGATGTTGTTGATCGGACGGACTTCCGCCGCTTCGAGTCGCGCCGCCATCCAGGCGGGGGAGGGGCCGATGGTCACCTGCGCGACCGACGCGGCGTAGCGGGGGCAGAGGTCCAGTGCCTCGGGGTCGATGGTGACGGGCAACGGGTCGGCGTTCGCGCCGGTCGCGTCGTTGCCATCCGCGAGCGCCGGCAGCGTCAGCGGCAACCCATAGATCGTCGAGACCTCGCGCGCAATCCCGACGACGCTGAGGCAGTCGGGCCGGTTCGTGGTTACCTCGAGATCCAGCACCGCGTCGGCGTCGCCGGGCGGCCGGCCCGGGACTGCAGGCGCCGGCTCGACAGCCCCCACCTCGAAACCGTGCCGGGTGAGCGCGTCCGCCAATTCATCGATCGAGACCGTGACCGGCACGAACTCGCGCAGCCACGAGACCAGGATCTTCACAGCGCAAACTGCTCCAGCAGCCGCAGGTCGTTGTCGTAGAAGGCGCGGATGTCCTGCACGCGGTACTTCAGGATCGCGATCCGGTCGACGCCGATGCCGAATGCCCAGCCGGTGAGCCGTTCCGGGTCATAGCCGACCGCTTCGAGGACGGCCGGATCGACCATGCCGCTCCCGAGGATCTCCAGCCACCCCGTCTTCTTGCAGACCGGGCAACCGTTGCCGCCGCAGAAGACGCAACTGATGAAGACCTCGGCGCTCGGCTCGGTGTAGGGGAAGAAACTGGGGCGGAACATCACCCGCGTGTCGGGATCGAAGAGCTGCTGCAGGAAGCACTCGAGGGTCCCCTTCAGGTCCGCCATCGTCACATCCTCGCCGACGAGCAGCCCTTCGACCTGCTGGAACATCGGCGAGTGCGTCAGGTCCGGGTTGTCGCGGCGGTAGACGCGGCCGGGTGCGATGATCCGGACCGGCGGCTCATGCGTTTCCATGTAGCGGATCTGCATGCCGGAGGTATGGGTCCGGAGCAGAGTGCCGGGCGGGCCGTGGGGCACGCGGAGCGGCGCGTCGAGGTACAGCGTGTCCTGCATGTCGCGCGCCGGGTGCTCCGGCGGCATGTTGAGCGCCTCGAAGTTGTGGTAGTCGTCCTCGACTTCCGGGCCGTCGACGATCTCGAATCCGAGGCCGGTGAAGATCTGCTCGATCTCTTCGCGGATGAGCGTGAGCGGGTGGCGGTGGCCGATCCGGACCTCGCGCCCCGGCAGCGTGACATCGACCGCGCCGGCCGGCCGGGTGAACGCGGTCAGGGCGTCGCGCCGCTCCCCGAGGGCGTGCTCGATTTCCTTGCGGAGCTGGTTTGCCTGTTGTCCCAGGGCGCGGCGGTTCTCCGGGGAGGCGGCGGCGACCGATTTCAGCAGCGCCTGCACGGCGCCGCGCTTGCGGCCCAGGTAGCGGTCGTGCAGATCCTGGAGGTGCTCGGCCGTTTCGGTCCGGGCCAGTTCGTCGTGGAAGGCGGCGCGGATCTGCTCCGCGGTGGAAACGTCAGCCATCGGCAGGGAGCCCGTCGCGGCCTGGGTGGGACGGACGCCCTACGATGCGGCCGGAGTCGACGCGCGCGCCTCCCGGGCCTGCTCAGCGAGATGGCCGAAGGCGTCCGGCTCGCGCACCGCGAGGTCGGCCAGTGCTTTCCGGTCGAGGCCTACGCCAGCCGATTTCAGTCCGTGCATGAACTGGCTGTAGCTGAGTCCGTGCAGGCGCGACGCGGCGCCGATGCGGGTGATCCAGAGCCGCCGGAAATCCCGCTTCCGGTGCTTGCGTCCGACGAACGCGTAGTTCAGCGATGTGTCGACCGCTTCCTTGGCGGCGCGGTACAGCTTGCTCTTGGTCTGGAAGAAACCCTTGGCGCGGGAGAGCAGCTTCTTCCGCTTCTGCCGCCGGATGACTCCGCGTTTCACTCGAGGCATGATGCTGGCATCCTTCCTGGTACTTCCGGGTCGCTACTTGTACGGAATCATCCGCGCGACGCGTGGCGCGTCGACCTCGGAGACCGCGGTTGTGCCGCGGAGCTTCCGCTTCTGTTTCGTCGTCTTCGTCGTCATGATGTGCCGCGTGAACGCCTTCTTCCGCGTCACCTTGCCGGTGCCGGTCTTGTTGAAGCGCTTCGCCGCACCACGGTGAGTTTTCAGCTTCGGCATCTGTCCTCTCCGTCTCGTTCCCTGCTACCGCCGCTTCTTCGTCGGGGCCCGGCTCGACAGGATGGTGTGCATCTGGTTGCCTTCCATGCGCGGCGCCGTTTCCTGCACCGCCACCTCCTGCAACTCGTCGACGAGACGGTCGAGGATGTGGCGGCCGAAGTCCGGGTGCGCCATCTCGCGCCCGCGGAAGAAGATCGTCGCCTTCACCTTGTCGCCGTGGGCCAGGAAGCGCTCCACATGCTTCTTCTTGAATTGGTAGTCGTGCTCGTCCACCTTCGGCCGGAACTTGATCTCCTTGACCTCGATCGTCTTCTGATGCTTCTTGGCCTGCCGCGACTTCTTCTGTTCTTCGTACTGGTACCGCCCGAAGTCCATGATCCGGCAGACGGGCGGCCGCGCGGTGGGGGAAATCTCGACCAGGTCGAGTCCCTTGTCGCGCGCGATCACGATCGCGTCAGCCGGCGACATGACGCCGAGCTGTTCGCCCTCATCGTTGATGACACGGATCTCACGAACCCGAATCCGTTCGTTGACCCGTGTCCGCGGCTGACGAAAATCGCGGCGTGGCCCACGGGGGCCGCGTCCTGGAGGAATCTTCTTATGCTCCCTTCGTTCCCAAACTCGTCCGCGGCTCGCCGCGAAACAGGGAGTTTACCCTGTCTGGACCGCCTGCGGATCCACGGACCGTTTCGCCCGCACTTCGGCGTGCAGTGATCGCACCAGATCGTCCAGGCTGCTCGGTCCCTGATCGCCCGCCGTACGGCTCCGAACCGCCGCCGTTCCCTGCTCGGCTTCCCGGTCGCCCACGACGAGCATGTAGGGAATCTTCTGGAGCTGCGCCTCGCGGATCTTCAGCCCGATCTTCTCCTGCCGGCGGTCCAGCTCCACCCGGAACCCTTCCGCCGCGAGGTGGTCGCGCACAGTCTCGCCATGCGGGATGTGCCGGTCGGCGATGGTCAGGATGCGGACCTGCACCGGCGCCAGCCAGAGCGGGAACGCGCCGGCGTACTGCTCGATCAGCAACGCGATGAACCGCTCGAAGCTCCCGAAGATCGCCCGGTGGATCAGAACCGGCGTGTGCTCGGTGTTGTCCGCTCCGGTGTACTTCAGGCCGAAGCGTTGCGGCATCTGGTAGTCGAGCTGAATCGTCGCGCACTGCCATCGCCGGCCGAGGGCGTCGGTCACGTGCAGATCGATCTTCGGCCCGTAGAAGCTGCCGTCCCCCTCGGAGATGGTGTACGCCGTGCCGGTCGCTTCGATCGCGGCCTTCAACTGCGCTTCGGCATGGTCCCAGGTGGCCGCGGCGCCGAGAGAGTCGTCCGGCCGCGTCGACAGCTCCACCTCGTAGGCGAGGCCGAAGTCGGAGTAGACCCGGTCGGCGAGGCGGAGAAGCCGTTCCACCTCCTCGCCGATCTGGTCCTCGGTGATGAAGCAGTGGGCGTCGTCCTGCGCGAACTGGCGGACGCGGGTCAGCCCGCTCAGCACGCCCGACGCCTCGTTCCGATGCAGCACCCCCTGATCGTGGAACCGGAGCGGCAGGTCGCGGTAGCTGCGGCCCTCGCTGGCGAACATCAGCATGTGGCCAGGGCAGTTCATCGCCTTCAGCCCGAACGGTTCGCCGTCCGATTCGACCAGGAACATGTTCTCCCGGTAGTGCTCCCAGTGACCGGAGGTCTCCCAGAGCGCCTTGTTGAAGACGAGCGGCGTGCGCACTTCCTGGTAGCCCTCGCCGGACAGCGCACCGCGCATGTAGTCGGAGAGCAGCCGGTAGAGCGTTGCCCCCTTCGCCTGCCAGAACGGCGCGCCGGGCGCCCAGGGATGGAAGATGAAGAGTCCGAGTTCCTTCCCCAGCTTGCGGTGGTCGCGCTTCTTCGCCTCCTCGATCCGGTGGAGATACTGGGCGAGCTCCGATGCCTTGAAGAACGCGGTGCCGTAGATCCGCTGCATCGGCTGATTCCGCGCGTCCCCCTTCCAGTAGGCATTCGAGCTCGACAGCACCTTGAACGCCTTGAGTCGGCCGGTGGAGGGGACGTGGGGGCCAGTGCAGAAATCGATGAAGGCGTCCTCGATCGTGTAGCAGGAGACCCGCGGTCCCCCCTTTTCCTCGATCAGTTGCACCTTCAGCGGCTCCCCGCGGCCGTCGAAGTACGCCTTCGCCTCCTCCTTCGGCATCATCGTCCGCTCGTAGCGGAGGTTCTGCTTCGCCAGCTCCGACATCTTCCGCTCGATCGCCTCGAGATCCTCCGGGACGAAGGGGCGGTCGACCACGAAGTCGTAGAAGAAGCCGTCGTCGATGGCGGGGCCAATGCCGCACTGCGCCTCCGGAAAGAGCGCGGTGACGGCGGCCGCCATCAGGTGGGCGGTGCTGTGGCGGTAGAGATTCAACGCTTCCGCTGTGCCGGGCGTCACGAACCGGACCGAGGCATCCGCCTCGAGCTGGAACGTCAGGTCGACCATCCGGTCGTCCACGATGGCGGCGAGCGCCTGCTTCGCCAGCCGGGGCGACAGATCTCGGGCCACGTCGGCGACAGGCGCGCCCGCCAGCACCGGTCGCGTCGATCCGTCAGGTAGCGTAACCGTGATCTGGCTCATGCGGGCTGCGCAGGCGCGGGGGCGCTCAGGCGAGGCATGCGGTCATTGATGGGGGTAGGGAACATGGTAGGCACGGGCGGACTCGAACCGCCGACCTCCTGCATGTCAAGCAGGCGCTCTAACCAACTGAGCTACGCGCCTTCGTTTTTGGAATCAACTAGAACCCCGTGCCGATGGGGATACGCCCATCGGTTCGCCCATGATCGCCCATTCGGGCGAACGGCGTCAACTGACTCGGGGGGACTTCGTTCCGCGGATTCAGAACGAGAATATCGTCCCGCGCGGCCCGTCCGCGAGGATCAATGCGTCGAGCATCCGGTCCGCTAGCAGGCCGGTCTCGAACCTTTCGCATGCAACCCGGTGGGCGTTGCGGCCCATCCGATCCCGCCCTGGGAGGTCGTCGCTCAGCCCGGCGATGGCTTGGGCGAGCGCCGGTGGCCACTTTGGGTCGACGGTGAGCCCGCAGTCATGCTCGGCGAGGACTTCCCGAATCCAGCCCTGCGTGGTCTGGATGACGGGAATCCCGGCCGCGAGGGCGTCGAAGAACTTCTTGGGCGACACCGTATCGAATACCGGTATGGGTTGCAGCACGAGGACCAGTCCCGTTGCCGCGGCCAGCCAGCCGGCCAATGTCTCGTTCGGCATGGGCGGCAGGAAATGCACCTGGTCGAGACCGCCCAGGACCGCTTCCTCTTCCAGCTTCTGCCGCTCGGCGCCCTCGCCAATGAGATAGAGGTGGATGTCGTCCCTCCCCCATTGTTTGAGATAGCGGCCTGCGCGGAGTATTTGCCCGCAGGCGTTCGCACGGCCCAGTGTGCCGGCGTACAAGAAGTTCGCGCCATCCGCGGCCATTTCTGCCGGCCGTGGCGTGGCGCGCCCGAATAGTTCGACGTTGGCGGTATTGGGTATCACCGCGATGTGCCGCGGGTCGTGCCGTTGCCGGATCCACTCGGCCATCGTCTCCGAGAGCACGACGACGCCGTCGGCCTCCCGGTAGCACAGGTCCTCGAAGCGGCGAAGGGCTTTCAGCGCGGCGCGATTGGTGACGATCCCGAGCTGTTCAAGCCCCTCGGAAAACAGATCGCGGACCTCGAATACGACGGGCCGCCGCCGGATCCAGCGAGCCGCCAGTCCGGCGCATCCGAGGGTGATCGAGCCGCACGAGATCAACGCGAGATCGTAGGAACGGATCGTCGCATGCCACGCGGCGAAGGCTCCTAAGAGCAGGGAGATCGTGACCCGCCACAGGAATCGATCCTGGTTCGAGAAGCGCAGGTTGAGTGCGCGAACCGTGATGCCGTTCACGGTGCCGCTCCACAGAAGCCGGCCGGGTCGCAGGTCGGACCGGTCGTACACCCCGGTAATGATGGTTACGTCGTGTCCTTTCTCGATCCAGCGCTGGGCGAAGTCGTAGGCGCGCGTGCTGCAGGAGCCCGTGGCGGTAGTGAAGTTCGCGTAGACGTACAGTATGTGCATCCGGCGGTCGATCGCCGTGCACGCATTGGAGTCATGCTGTCGGCCGACCAGTGACGAATAGGTGAATTCTCTGCATCCGCTACTGCAAGCGCAACGGTGGGTTTAGATGGAAAGTATTTGTTTAGCGGGGTGGTTTCGTGACGCGCGAGATCCAACATTTTGGACTTGTACTTTTCTAGGGGATCTGGCATAACGGTGGGGTGCCACGGCAACGTCCCCGGACGGAACAGGATCCCCGCGATTCCCGCATTGAGGAACAAGAGCGAGAGATCGCACGACTGCGCGAGGAGTTGACGCGGGTCGAGGGTGACCGGGATCGGTGGAAGCGCCGCAGTGAACACCTCAAGCAGCAACTCGACGCGGCGCGGCGGGCAGGATTCCGGCAGGCGGCTCCCTTCGCCAAGGACCGGCCCCAAGGTCGCGGCGGACGACCCGGCCGGCGCGCAGGTGCGCACTACGGCCGGCAGGCGTGCCGCCCGCGTCCGCCGCAGGTTGACGAGACCTGCCGAGCGCCGGTGGCTGCCGCGTGTCCGGACTGCGGCGGCGCCGTCGAGCTGTCCCGGGTGGCGACGCAATATCAGGAAGATCTCCCGGTGGTGCGCCCCATCGTGCGGCGCTTCGACATCGAGGTCGGCCACTGCTCGCAGTGTCGGCGTCGCGTCCAGGGCCGCCACCGGCTGCAAACCTCCGACGCGCTGGGAGCGGCCAGCGTGCAACTCGGTCCCGAAGTCGTCGCGCTGGTCGTGCGGCTGCACACGCACCTGGGTGTGCCGCTGGCGAAGGTCGCGCACCTGCTCCGGACCCAGTTCGGCCTGACCGTCACACCGGGAGGCCTCGCGCAGGTGCTGCATCGCACGGCTCGCCAAGCCGCGCCGACCTACACCGCACTGTGCCAGCAGGTGCGGGAATCTCCCGTGGTCACGCCGGATGAAACCGGCTGGCGCGTCGGCGCCATGCGCCACTGGCTGTGGGCCTTCGCCACGCCCCAGACGACGGTCTACGCGATTCGCTCCGGCCGCGGGTTCGACGACGCGGCAACGGTCCTGGGAACCGACTTCGCCGGCGTGCTCGTGCGCGACGGGTGGGCGCCGTATCGCCGCTTCACCCACGCGCTGCACCAGTCGTGTCTGGCTCACTTGATCCGGCGAGCGCGGCAACTCCGAACCGATCATCCGCGCAGCCCGTGGGCCGCCCGGGTGCAAGCCGTCCTGCAGGCCGCTCTCAAGCTGCGCGACCGCCGCGACGCCGGGCTTCTGAGCGACCACGGCCTGGCAACCGCTCGCGGCCGACTGCTCGCCCAACTCGGTCGGCTGATCGACAAATCTCCGACGCTGGACGCCGCCGACCGCTTCGCCGCCCATCTGGACCGCGAATTCGCCGCGACGTTCGCCTTCCTGTGGGACCCGTCGATCGACGCCACCAACTGGCGCGCCGAACAGGCCATCCGACCCGCGGTGGTCACCCGCAAAGTCTGTGGCGGTAATCGTACCCGCCACGGCGCCGACACCCAGCAGGTGCTTGCCAGCGTCGTGCGCACCGCCTACCAGCGTCAACTCGACCTCGCCCCTCTGATCATCACGATGCTTCGCTCTTCCAGCCCCGTCGTTCCCGACACGCTCCAACGGTCGCCCCCGTAGATCAACGCGCGGTCCTTCCGATCCGAAACCACGTCAGTAGAACAGCGCCGCTGTCAGTATGCCTCCGCGTGGCTGTTGAGGAAGAACTCGGCACCTACGTCCGCGCTCGTCGAATCACCCCGGTAAACAAAGACGATGGAAACAGGTAGTGACGATACAGCGGGATAAATTCGCAAGACTACCGGCATCGGGAGGTGGGTCTGTATTTCTGGGCGACAGGACGGTCGTTACAGGGCTTTCAGGCGTGGCTACCTACCGGTATGGGGTGCCTACCGGTTGGCCTTAGGAAAAAGAAGACTACTGATATTTAGTTCGTCGCTACCTTGCCCGCCGCCCCTGCCGCCAGCGAAGATCGCGATTGATGCGTTCCAAGTCCCTTCTTGCGCCGGCCGGGCGGGATGGGTCGGCCAGTTCGGATATTTCGGCGGGGGTGGGTTCATCCTGGCTCCTGAGGTCGAAGGTGAGCGCACCGGAGCCGCCGGCGGGCTACGTTCGCGTCGCGGCGTTGTCTTTGCCGGATCGCCTGCTGATGCGCGCGGACGGCGACAAGGCGGCGTGGCGCCTGCATCCGCTACTGAGGGACTTCTGTCTCGATCTCCCGGCGGTTGAAGACCCCGAACACAAACGCTCCCTGCATCTGTCGTTTTTCGGCGTTTACAGGCATGCCCGGATATGGGTGGCAGGTCTAACCCTGCAGCCGGGTAGTGTCTAGTGGAAAAGGTAGTTGGTCCGTAAGAAGCCGGCGGATCCCACATAATATGTCGGTAGTTGGACGGTTATGACTCTAGAAAACGAGCACTACTCAAGTTTGGCAGACTACCGATGGACTCTACAGTTTGTGCCATGAAAGGATTCGGCGTGTTTTTGGTGCCTCCTAGCCCAAGCCATGGGGCTGCACAGTCCTTACCGAGTGTGCGGCAATGTCTTCGTTCCGTAGTTCGAGGTGCTGTTCCTGCTGCCAATCGCATCTTCTGATGGGTCTTCTATGGACAACCTGTTTGCTGATCCCAATCTTGCGGTGCCCGACGTCAGTTCAGCTTGGCTGCTGAAGTCGAAGGTGGTGGCACCGATGCCGCCCACCGCGTATGTGCGCCGCGGGTCGCTGCTGCAACGACTCGACGGGATACTCGAGCGGCGGCTCACCGTGCTGCAGGCGCCCTCCGGATTCGGGAAGACGACGGTGTTGGCGGACGTGGCCCGCATCCAGAAGGACCGGGGGTACGTCGTCGCCTGGCTCTCTTTGGATAAGGAGGACACCCCGGGCGTGTTTGGGCGCTACGTGGCCTACGCCTTCGAGCATGCCGGGCTGGACCTCTCTCTTCTCAAGGACGACGCCTGGTCGTCGTCGTCCGCCGTGCAACAGAGCGGGATGCTGGCCCGGGCGATCGAAGCGCACGAGGCGCCGTGCCTGCTAGTGCTGGACGAGGTTGACCGCCCGCCCCGGCGGACGGTGCACATGGTCGACCTGCTGATCAAGCGCGCGCCGGAGAACCTGCATTTCGGCATGACGTTCCGCTCGGACCCGGGGTTCGACTTGGCTCCGCACATGCTGCACGGTGGAGTAGTTCTCATTGGTGCGCGGCATCTTCGTTTTTCCAAGGCCGATATCGCCCGGTTCTTCGACGGGAACTTGTCGCGGGCGGAGTTGGCCACGATCGACAAACGCACGGAGGGCTGGCCGGTTGCGTTGGTGGTCTGTCGTAAGCAGCGCGCCGACGAGTCAGAAACGGACGGTGCAGACACCGCAACGCCTACCGAGAACTACATCGGAAAGCGATTGTTGCGCGACCTGTCGGGCGCGGATCGCACGGCGCTCCTCGAACTGGCGGTGTTCGACTGGATCGAACCGGAGCTCGTGGAGGAGGTGCTGGGATCGACGGACGGGATGGTGCGGCTAGCCGCCTTGTCGTGGCTGGATGGCTTGTTGACGTGCACAGAAGGAAATCCGGCGGTGCGGCTCCTGCACCCGCTGGTGCGGGACTATTGCCTTGAACTGCTCTCTGTCGAAGACCCGGACCGCAAGCGCCTCCTGCACAAGGGGATTGCGCTCGCGTTGGCCCGCCGCGTCCAACTGGAGCCGGCGTGGCGCCACGCCAGCGCGGCGGGTGACGGCCAGCTTCTCGCCGAGCTGATCGAGCGCTTCGGCGTGTTCCAGTTGTGGCTGCGAGATGGGATGTCCCGCCTGATCTCGGCCGGCCGGTTCCTGACCCCGGAGATCCTGGCTTCGTATCCGCGGCTCGAGCTGCTCCAGTGCCTGATTCTGCTCCTGTCGTTGAAGTTCAAGGAGGCGCGCGAGTTACTCGATGCGGTCTCCCTGAAGACGGATGGCTTCAAGCGGGGCCGGAAGGACGGCGATGCCGCGTCGCTGGCCATCGACGCCGTCTTCGCGCAGGTGGCGCTGGAAGGGGGGGTGGATCGGGCCTCACCTGCCGATATCGAGGCACTGTTGCCGGCGGATGGCGGCGCTAAGGAGGGCACGGAACAGGCGGGCGACTTCACTTCCGCCCGGCATGTGCTGCTCTGCATGGTCAACCACGATCGGGCCCGATTCGAGGAGAGTTGGCGGCATGGCGTGCTGGCGCAATCGCACTTCGGCGAGGACGCGCACTTCGGCAGGGTCTTCGTGAACCTCTGCCAGGGAATGTCGGCCATGGCGCAGGGGCGTGTCGAGGAGGCGAGTGAGGGCTACCGGCGGGCACGGAAGGACATCCGGAAGTTCTTCGACTCGGATCCCCTCCTTGCCATGAGTATCGACGTGTTGAAGACCGAGCTGGATCTTGAGCGGAACCGCGAGCGGGCAATCCAGCAGCGTGCGCTGAAGAGACTGCCTGAAGCCCAGGGTGCGTGGTGCAACATCTATGTGGCGGCGACTGCGGTAAGCGTCGAGTTGACGTTCGCGCAAGACGGCAAGGAAGCGGTCGTCCAGCTCCTGACGCGAGCGGTTGAAGATGTGAATGCGACGCGCGCCGAGAGCTTGGGGAACCACCTGGCGGCGATGCTGGCGTACTACCTGGTGGAGCTGGGATATCCGGAGGAGGCTGCCGCGGAATGGCGCGCCCGCGGATTGCCGCACCGCCCGGCCGAACTCCTCGACCTCGAGAAACAGTCGTGGCGCACGATGGAGATGCTGTCCTGCGCACGGGTTCGGTTGTTGACCGAGCAAGGGGAGAATGTGGCAGCGGAAGTGCTAGCGAGCGAGTTGTGCGGCGTGGCGTCCGGTCGCGGCCTGACCCGGACGCTGATGCGGGGGCTGGCGTTGTCGATGGCCGCCGCGCACGGCGGCGGGCAGACGCAGCGGGCACTGGGGCGGCTCGTCGAGTTCCTAGCCCTGGCGCGCGAGGTGGACTACGTCAGGCCCTTGGTCCGCCACGGGGCGACCAGCCAGGTCCTCCTTCAGCAACTGCTCGCAGGGGATCTCGATGAAGACACGCGGGGCGTAGCCAAGTCGATGCTAGCGCAAGTGGTCGAACCGTCCCGCGTCACCCAAGAGCACTTCTCTTCCCGTGAACTCGAGGTGCTGGTGGAGGTGGGGCGTGGGCTCCGGAACAAGGAGATCGCGTCGCACCTCGGGATATCCGACGAAGGTGTGCGCTTTCACCTCAAGAACATCTACCGCAAGACGGGATCGAGCAATCGGATGGACGCCGTGCGCTACGCGCAGTCGATGGGCTTTCTGTCCTGACCCTTGCCGAGAGATGTTTGGGCGAATTCGTCACGAGTTACGGTCCGCGAGACGTCGTCATGACGTCATTCTGCCGGATGCATCGCTCCGTCCCTCGGACGATGTTGCACCGCAACTTCGCCGACTCATCGACGATGAGACCTGGCGAAGCTACCTCAGTGGTCTCAAGCGCCTTACGCCTCGCGACCGGTGATTGATCATCGGCCGCGCGGAACTCGGGTACAACTACCAGGAGCTTGCGCTCATCGAGCGCCTGCCCAGTCCCGAAGCCGCGCGCATGGCGCTTCGGCGCGCGTTGATGCGTCTGAGCGACGTCATGTCGGACGTGTAACGGCACACCCCCGCGCCGCGCCCAAGGAGGCTTCTAGTTCGCAGCGCTAGCGCCGGTGATTTCGGTGACCGCCCGGTCGAGCACCGGATCCTCGTCCGGGAGCGGCTCGCCCAGTTCCGGGAATTCGACCTCGACCGGCACGTCCGGCGCGAGGCCGAAGGGGTGAATCTCCTCTCCGGACGCGGTCATGTACCGTGCCCAGGACATCCACAGACCGGAGCCGTCGGGCAACCGGACCAGACGCTGCAGGCTCGTGCGACCGGAGGTCTGCTGGCCGACGGAAGTGGCCCGGTCGGCGTCGAGCAGGGCTGCGGCAAACAGCTCCGCCGGGCCCGATGTGCCGTAGTTGGTCAGGAGGGTGACGGGAAGTGTGACCGTGGCCGCACCGTCCGCCGTTATCGTCGTCTGTGCATCGCCCGGTTCCTCGCGGAGGGCGAGGGTTCCCTCGGCGACGAACCGCTTTGCCGCGTCGATCGCCGCATCGAACGTTCCTTCCGCCGTGCCACGGATATCCATGATCAGGTGCGTCGCACCGCTTCCGGCCAGTGATGCGGCGGTATCCGCGATCTCCGCCGCGACAGCGTCGTGGAAGGCGGGAATCCGCAGGTAGCCGACGCTGGCGCTTGCACCGCTCAGCATCCGGCCAGTCGCGGATTCGGGGGACAGCGCCTCACGCGTCAGCGTGATGTCGTACGGCTCCCGCGTGCTGCCGCGAATGAGCGACAGCGTCACCTCGGTGCCCGGCTCGCCCCGCAGCCGCCGCTCGCCTTCGATTCCCGACACGAGGCGCGTCGGCTGTCCATCGATGGCGCGAACGAAGTCGCCCGGCAGGATGTTGGCCTCGGCCGCGGGCGAGCCCTCCAGCGGGGCAATCACCTGCAGGTAGTAGCGACGGGTTACGTTCAAGCCGATCCGGCCGGCCGGCAGCGGATCCCCCCTGTCGATCCGCTCCGCCTCTTCCGGCGCCAGGTAGGCGCTGTCGGAATCCAGTCCCTCCGTCAGGCCGCGCAGCGCGCCGTCCATCACTTCATTGAGGTTGACTTCTTCGACGTAGTTGTTCCTGATGAGCGATACGACGTCTTCGAAGACACGCAGGTGCCGGTAGGCATCCTCGCCGGCGGAGACGCGTCCGAGATAACTGCCAATCAGCGTGAAGGCGACAACCAGAACAGTGACCAGAAGGACGGTCAGACGGGTCTTGCTCGACATGTTTCAGACTTTCACGTGGCGTGGCTGTGACGCTTCATACTACCGGATCGTGTGGTGAGTGGACACCCCCGGCGGTCGGGACATAGGCTGATCGTCAGGAAGGTCGGGGTGTTCCTGCCGACGGACGTCCGCGGATGCGCATTCTGGGAATCGACTACGGCGAACGGCGGATCGGCCTTGCGGTAAGCGATGTGACCGGGACCCTGGCCCGGCCATTGCGGACGATCGCGCCGTCCGGCTCGACCGCTGCCCGCGCGGCCGCCGTGGCGGGTGAAGTAGCGGCGCTGGCCTCCGAGGCGGATGGCCTGGAGACGGTGGTGGTCGGCCTGCCGCGCCGCCTCGATGGCGCTGCCCACGAGCAGACGGCGCGTGTGCTGACGTTCGCCGACGCGCTCCGGCGGTCGGTCAACCTGCCGGTGGCGTTGCAGGACGAGCGTCTCAGCAGCGTGGAGGCGGAGCAGCGCCTCGCCGTGCGCGAGCGGGACTGGCGACGGCGAAAGGCGCGGCTCGATGCGGCCGCCGCTGCGATCATCCTGCAGGACTACCTCGATGCAGGGAGGAGCGAATGATCCGCCGCCTGCTGCTGGCGTTCGTCTGTCTGCTGCTGCTCGTGGCGGCGGGCGGGTTCTACGCCTGGCAGGAACTGGAGCGGCGTCTTGCGACCGCGCACATGGGCATACCGGCCGACGGCGTCTTCGTGGATGTTGTGCCGGGCGCGGGCGCGGGCACGATTGCGGCGCGCCTGGTGGAGGCGGGGGTCGTCGAGAACGAGCTGACGTTCCGCCTCGCACTCTGGCGGAGCGGCCGCGACCACGACCTGCAGGCGGGGGAGTACTTCTTCGACGGGCCGCTCGCACCGCTCGACGTCGTCGCCACGATTGCTGACGGCCGGGTCTTCCTCCGGACGATCACCTTTCCCGAGGGGCTGATGCTGCCGGAGATGGCGGCGATCTTCGGGGCCTCGGGGTTCGGCGACGCGGAGGCGTTCCTGGAGGCGGCATCGGACCCGTCTTCGGTCGGCGATCTCGATCCGGAAGCCGTCGATCTCGAGGGCTACCTCTTCCCCGAGACGTACTCACTGCCGCGCGATGCGACCGCCCGTGACCTCGTGGCGGCGATGGTAGAGCAGTTCCGCATGTCGTTCAATGCCGACTTGCAGGCGCAGGCCACCGAGCGCGACCTGAGCGTGCGTGACGTGGTGACGCTCGCCTCGGTCATCCAGAAGGAAACGGGCCAGACGGCAGAGCATGACCTCGTCTCGGCCGTCTTCAACAACCGGCTTCGGATCGGCATGCCGCTGCAGAGCGATCCGACCGTCATCTACGCGCTGACGCAGGCAGGCATCTATGACGGCAATCTGACCCGGGCGAACCTCCAGTTCGATTCCCCGTACAACACCTACCGCTACGGGGGGCTTCCGCCCGGACCGATCGCGGCGCCGGGGCGTGCCGTGTTGCAGGCCACGCTCGCACCGGCCGATGTCGACTACCTCTACTTCGTCAGCCGCAACGATGGGACGCACGCCTTTGCCCGCACGTTGCGCGAACACAACCGCAACGTGCGCGAGTTCCAGGTGGAGTATTTCCGGCGCCGGCGCGCGGGCGAGTGAAGGTCGCGCCGGCAGGGCGCTACGGTCAGAGCCCAGAAGGTATACCCGAAACCGCCCGCCCGGGCGCCATTACCTGATATCACCTGCACCGCACGGCGGCGCCAATATCGCTCATGGGGTCGCTATAATGCCGTAAAACTGGTCGGAATTGGGAGAAGCGCATGATGCCAGGGGCTTCGTGGACACGGTGCGCGGTCGGCGTGGCGGTGGTCGGCGCTGTTTTTCTGAGCGGTGGCGGGCCCGATTCGGGAGCGCCGGTTGCCGCGCAGGGGGCGACGGCTGAGACGTTCCGGACGCCCGGGTTGCAGGCGCCGGTCGAGATCGTGACCGACCGGTGGGGGATCTCCCATATCTATACGGAGAATGAGCGTGACCTCTTTTTCGCGCAGGGCTACGCCGCGGCGCGCGACCGGCTGTTCCAGTTCGAACTGTGGCGGCGGCAGGCGACCGGCACCGTAGCCGAGATGCTCGGTCCCCGCGAGCTGGAACGCGATATCGGCACCCGACTGTTCCAGTTCCGGGGCGACTTGACGACCGAGATGCGCCACTACCACGACCGGGGAGACATCATCATCCCGGCATTCGTGGATGGCATCAACGCCTATGTCGCTCGCACCGAACAGGAGCCGGACTTGCTGCCGATCGAGTTCCGCCTGCTCGGTATCACCCCGGGTCGCTGGACGCCGGAGATCGTGGTCTCGCGGCATCAGGGTCTGGTGTCGAACGTGACGTCGGAAATCGACCGCGCGCTGGCGGTGGCCCAGTTGGGGCCGGACGCCGTCAAGGAACTCAGTTACTTCATCGGCGACCCTGACTTGACGCTCGACCCGGCCATCGACGCCTCGCTCCTGTCATCCCGGATCCTCGACCGCTACCGGGCCCACCGGCGCCCGGTTCGCTTCGAGCCGGAGGACATCACGGTCGCATACCGGGGTGATCGTGAGACGCACGAGCGTCTGGCGGCGGCCATGCCGTCCGAACTGGATCTGACGGGGCAGGAACAGGACGCTATCGGCAGCAACAACTGGGTGGTGCACGGGACGCGAACGCTCGGCGGCTATCCGATCATGGCCAACGATCCGCACCGTGCGCAGTCGGCGCCGTCGCTTCGATACTGGGTCCACCTGGTGGCGCCGGGATGGGATGTCATCGGCGGCGGCGAGCCGGTGTTGCCTGGGGTGTCGATCGGCCACAACGAGCAGGGCGCCTGGGGACTGACGGTCTTCGGCCAGGACAACGAGGACCTGTACGTCTACGAGACCAACCCGGCCGACCCGAACCAGTACCGGTACCTGGGCGGCTGGGAATCGATGATGGTCATGACCGACACGATCCCGGTCAAGGGTGAAGCGGACGCCGAGGTGGAGCTGAAGTACACGCGCCACGGCCCGGTGGTCTTCGAGGATCCGGCGAACAACGTTGCCTACGCCGTCGCCGCGGCATGGCTCGACTACGGCTCGGCGCCGTACCTCGCGAGCCTCCGCATGGATCAGGCAACGACATGGGAAGAGTTCGTCGAGGCGTGCAACTACAGCCGGATCCCGTCGGAGAACATGGTCTGGGCCGACCGCGCCGGCAACATCGGGTACCAGGCGGTCGGGGTCTCGCCGATCCGGCCGAACCATAGCGGTCTGGTGCCGGTGCCGGGCGACGGTCGTTACGAGTGGGACGGTTTCCTGCCGATCAAGGCGTTGCCGAGTGTCCTCAATCCGGAGAAGGGGTACTTCGGAACCGCGAACAACTACACGATTCTCGACGTCCCGGACCGCTATCCCTATTGGGAGGCGCTCCACTACACCTGGGGTGATCAGATGCGCGCCGCGCGCGTGGAAGAAGTCCTCGCCAACACGCGGCACATGACCATCATCGACAACATGCGGCTGCAGATGGACGAGGTATCGGTCGCCGCGCGCAACCTGGTGCCGCTGTTGCGGGACGTCCCGGGGCTGGACGAGCGTTCCGGCCGCGCCCGCGAGATGCTGCTGGCCTGGGATGCGGTGCTCGACAAGGATTCCGTCGAAGCGGCGATCTATGTGAGCTGGAACCGGGCGCTACGCGCTGCCGTCCATGATGTGGTGGTGCCGGAATCGGTTCGCGACTACCTCCAGGGCATCAATACGAAGCGGATGATCGACTGGCTGACGGCGCCCGACGGCCGCTTCGGCGACGACCCGATCGCCGGACGCGACAGGGTGCTGCGCGACACGCTGGCCGCCGCGCTCGACAGCCTGGAGGCGCGTTTCGGCACACGCGAGACGACCACCTGGCGCTACGGCGGCGAGCAGTTCAAGCACGCGCTCATCCGTCACCCGATGAGCGCCGCGGTGAACGAGGATCTGCGACGCCGCCTGGATGTCGGCCCGCTCCCGCGCGGCGGCTACGCCGGGACCGTTCACAACACCGGCAACGGCGACAACCAGACTTCCGGCGCGTCATTCATGCTGATCACCGATACCGCCGACTGGGACAACTCGGTCGGTCTCAACACGCCCGGCCAGTCGGGCGATCCCGACAACCCCCACTACCGTGACCTGTTCGAAGTGTGGGCCCGTGACCGGTATGTCCCCATCTTCTATTCCCGCGAGAAGATCGACAGCGTCACGGAGTCGGTGACGCACCTTCAGCCGAGCGGAACG
Source organism: Vicinamibacterales bacterium (assembly GCA_965246995.1). Taxonomy (GTDB): domain Bacteria; phylum Acidobacteriota; class Vicinamibacteria; order Vicinamibacterales; family UBA8438; genus VXRJ01. Next base: position 3,286,209 of record OZ252008.1, on the reverse strand, counting down.
TCCATATCCGGCAGCGCCGGACAGCAGTAGCAGGGCCGTGATTCCATGAGGAATCGATTCAGGGCGCCGCGCGTGCTCGCCTCGGCGCTGGCCCTCGGCCTGCTTCCCGTCCTCGCTGCGCATGCCCAGGAGTGGGAGAAACTGCCCGACATGCCGGTCGAGAAGTGGGAGCCGGGCACCGTCGTCCTCGACGGCAAGCTCTACCTCTTCGGCGGATACACGGACGGCGTCAGGTCGAGCAAGACCTCGCATGTCTTCGATCCGAGCGACGGGAGCTGGACCCGGATTCAGGATCTCCCTAGTGCGATCACCCACATGAACCTGGTGCTCGACGGGCGTACCGTCTGGTTCGCGGGCGGCTTCAAGGACGGCTACCGGGGGCACGCCATCGCCGAGGTCTGGAGCTACGACTTTGACGCGGACCGCTACACCGCGGCGCCGCTACTCCCGGAGCCCCGGGGCGGGGGAGGACTTGCCCTCGTCGGCCGCAAGCTGCACTACCTCGGGGGCGTCGAGGCGGACCGGGACACCGATTCCCCCGACCACTGGGTGCTCGACCTCGACGAGTGGGCGCGGGGCAGCGCCGAGTGGACGGACGCAGCGCCGATGCCGACACCCCGCAACCAGTTTTCCTGCGTGACGTTCGAGGGGAAGATCTACGCCATCGGCGGCCAGTTCCACCACGACAGCGAGCAGCTCGACCAGGCGCGCGTCGACATCTACGACCCGGCGACCGACACCTGGACGAGTGGTCCGCCGCTGCCCAAGGGCCACTCGCATGCCGAGGGCTCGACGTTCGTCCACGGCGGCCGCACCTACATGGCCGGCGGGCATACCACCGCGCCGGGCGAATCGAAGCAGGTGGACCCGGATATCCTCGCGCTTTCACCCGGGGGAGAGTGGGAGGTGGTCGGCACGCTCCCGATGCCGCTCTCGTCGCCGGCGGCGGCCATCATCGACGGCCGCTTCTACGTGGCTGGTGGATCGCCGGGCCAGAGCGCGGTGCAGGCGGATATGTGGGTCGCTCCGGCGCCTTGATCCGCGATCCTGCGAAGATATCGATCGAAAGCTTCGACGCGCGTTGCCTTCACTGCCGGTACGGTCGGATGGAGCAGTGGCAGTTTTGAAGACTGCCGCCGCAACAGCGCAGAGGGGGTAGTAAGCCGGTAGGTAATAGGCATACCGCAACCCACTCTGTGCCAAATAGGCTCCGCTAGAGGTAGGGCCACACCGGTAGTACGGTCAGTTGGCGAATCTACCGCACCAACAATAGGTAGGTCGCCATATTCCTGCCTTAGCCCGGATAATTCAGGAAGGGTCCGATTACGGTAGAAAAAAGAGCCTCCGCGTGGTATAAATGGCTTGTTCACAGACATTTACCCACCACGAAGGCCCTTACGTGACGACCAATACGATACCACAGACTGTCCTCTTTCCGGATCTCTTCGACAAGCCCCTCGTCGCGACGTTCGACCGCCAGCACGCGAGTTCCGATGGCGGCGCCGTCCTGCTCAAGGCGGCGGAGCGCGTGTATGGGTTGGTGGCGGGTTTCGCCCGGTGTCTGGTGGACCGACGGGAGCCCGGGAAGATCCGGCACACGCTGGCGGAGTTGCTCGGACAGCGGATCTTCGGCATTGCCTGCGGTCATCCCGATGGCAACGACGCCAACCATCTCGCCGACGACCCGATCCACAAGCTGCTGCTCGGGCGGGACCCGGTCGCCGGCGAGGCGTTGGCCTCGCAGCCGACGATCTCTCGGTTCGAGAACGGTGTCGGCCGGTCCGCCCTCTACGAGCTGGCGCGCGAGCTGGCGATGCGGGTCATCGAGCGGCATCAGCGCCGGCTGGACGGGCGGGCGCGGCGGATCACGATCGACCTGGATCCGACCGACGACGCGACGCACGGCGCCCAGCAGCTCACCTTCTTCAACGGGCACTACGATCGCTGTGCTACCTGCCGTTGCTGGCGTTTCTGACCTTCGACAAGGAACGCGAACAGTATCTGTGCGCGGCGGTGCTGCGGCCCGGCAATGTGCCGGCCACCCGCGGGACCGTGGGCGTGTTGTGCCGGCTGCTGCCCCTGCTGCGGCAGGCCTTTCCCCAGGCGCGGTTTCTCGTCCGGCTCGACGGGGGCTTTGCGACACCGGAGATCTTCGACTTCCTGGATGCCGAGCCGCGGCTCGACTACGTGGTGGCCATGGCCAGGAACGCCGTGTTGCAGCGCCACGCCGAGCCCGCCCTGCTCGTGGCGCAGGCCCAGAGCGCGGCCAGCGGCCAGACCGCGCAGGTCTACGCCGACACCCGTTATCGGGCCCGCACGTGGGACCGCGACCGCCGCGTCGTGATCAAGGCCGAGGTCGTCCGGCTCGGCGACCGCGCCCCGCGCGACAACCCGCGCTTCGTCGTGACCAATCTGCGCCAGACGCCGCGCTTCCTCTATGAACGGATCTACTGCGCCCGCGGCGACATCGAGAACCGCATCAAGGAACTGCTCGATGGCCTGCAGATCGACCGCACGAGCTGCTGTCGCTTCTGGGCCAATCAACTGCGCGTGCTGCTCACCGCCGCCGCCTACGTGCTGATGCAAGAACTCCGGCTGCGCGCGGCGCGCACCGCCTGTGCCCGCCGCCCAGGTGACGTGGCTGCGCGACCGGCTCCTCAAATTGGGGGCGCACGTCGTCGGCTCGGTCCGCCGCGTGGTCCTGCACCTGCCGACCGCCACACCGGACCTCCACGCCTGGCGGCACATCGCGCTGGCACTCGGCGCCCGCCCCGGATAGACCCCAGACAGCGCCCGTCAGCCGCGCATACACGCATCCCAACGGCGAACCGAGCCCGCCCATGGCGAAGCCGTCCCTGGACGGCCCCATACCCAGGCCTTCCGCACCGGCAATCAGTGTCTATCCCGCCGGCGCTCGACGAAAACGACGCGCGGCGGGCCGTGTGCGCGACGATCACACCGTCCGAGGGGCCATCTTGGAGCCTTCAGGAATAGTCCGGGTTAGGCTCGTATCTAATTGGAAAGGACTGTGACTAGACAAGCCAGGTGTTCAGCTTTAGGATCGTGGTTTCGTATTGCGTCAGGCCACTTCCCAATGAGGATTTGTGACTTGGAGATGGCAGCGGAACAAGAAGACTCGTGCTACCTGCTGCCAAGACGAGCTGAGGTAACGAGCATGAACATACCCCTCCGCTACGTCGACGGATACGAGAATGCGAGGAAGGTGGATCCCGGCCTGGCTGAAGGCTACATCCGCCACACCACCATAGGTGATCCTCTAGCGGACTGCGTGGTGGCGGAGCTCGCTGCAAGAGCGCATCTCGGGCAAGTCCACAGCATCATCCGGAACGCGGTCGAGCAGCGCGCCGATCTGCCGAAGGACACGCCCGAATCCCTCCGGGAGCTCATTGCCGAGGCGGGAGTTGTGCCGGACTGGTTCGATCGGGAGCTGGCGATGGCGGCCACGCGGGCGTTTCTTCGCAACTCCGGCATCGTCATGACGGCTCTCGTGAGCGGCGCGATCGTGGAGGGCTTCGCGACGCTGGTTAGCAAGTCGTTTCGCGTCAGGGGCCGGATTACGCAGAACGGGGTTCGCCGCCTGAAGCAGAACATGCTGCACCTCGTCGAGCAGTTCATGCCGGGCGGGATAGAGCCGGGTGGAGATGGCTGGCGACTGAGCGTTCGCATACGCCTGGTGCATGCGCAAGCGCGGCTGCTAATCAGGGATACCTCGGAGTGGGACTCCGAGCTCGAGGGAGTGCCGCTCAGTGCAGCTCACATACTGCTCGGATCCGTGGCATTTTCCGCACGGATGATGCATCACGTCGCCCGCCTCGGCGGGGATTTCACCGACACGGAACGCAAGGGATACGTCCATGTGTGGCGATACACGGCGCGCCTGCTGGGGATCCCCGACGCGATCGGATTCACGGATCAGGCGTCGGCCCAGCGCATCTTCGAAGTAGCCTCGATGTGTGAGCCGCAGGCCGACGATGACGCGATCATCATGGCGAACAGCATCATCAACAGCGCGCCCATCCTCCTGGGATTCACCGATGCCAAGCAACGCCGCTTTCAGGCGGCGTTGCTGTATCGGATCTCTCGCGATCTAATCGGCGACGAGCTGGCCGATCGACTGCGGTATCCCAAGTCCAAACCGGGCATCAGGCCGGTGCCGTTGCTTCGATGCAAGCACCGCGTGGAGCGGAAATTGCGGAAGTTGTTTCCAGGCTGGCAGGCGGTCAGCTCCTGGGGGCAGTTCGCCAAGCTGCTCAAAGTGTCCGACCTGGACAACTACGAACACTCCTACTCGCTCCCAACCACTGTTTTCGACGAGGAATCGCGGAACTGGTAACCGTTTAGTCCGGCAGCGCGAAGACGAACAGGTTGTTGCCGGCGCTCGGGCGGAGCTCCGGCGTCAGTCGGGCGAAGCCGGACGCAGTGGCGGCCGAGCCCGTGCTCGCTGCCACGTATTGTTGGCCATCGACGGCGTAGGTGATGGGAAAGCCGGTGACCGGCGAGCCGAGATTGATCTCCCACAGCACCTCGCCGGTTTCCTGATCGAGAGCCCGGAACCGGCCGTTGACGTCACCGCCGAATACGAGGCCGCCCCCGGTCGTGACGAGCGACATGGTGCCGGCGCGTTGCTCGTGAATCCAGGCGGTGCGGCCGGTCTCGGCGGAGATAGCCTGGACGGTTCCCACCATATCGGTTCCCGGCGCGATCTGCGTGCGCACGCCGAGGGCATACGCCCGCTGGTTCCCGTCGAGGGTTGCCAGCATCCGCGCGCACGCGTTGCGCAGCGGCATGTACATCATGTTCGTCAGCGGACTGTAAGCGCCGGCTTCCCAGTCCTTGCCGCCAATCAGCGTCGGACAGGCCAGCACCTCCTGGCCCATGGCGCTGAAGACCACCTCGGCGTTCTCGGTGACCTCGCCGGTGGCGCCGTCGATGGCGCTGATGACGTTCTGGGCGACGGTTGGCGTCGCCCAGAGGAACTCGCCGGTCTGGCGGTCGAGCGTGTAGACGACGCCCGTCTTGCCCGGGATGCCGGTCACCACCTTTCGCACCTCGCCCCGCTCGATCCGTGGGTTGATCCAAGTCACGGCGCCTGGATCGGGTGCGACGGCGGTATCGACGAGCAGCCGCTCGAAGGGGTGATCGAGATCCCAGTGATCAACCAGGTGCTGGTAGTACCAGACGATCTCGCCGGTGTCGGCATCAAGGGCCAGCGTCGAGTTGTGGTAGAGATGGGCGAGATCGGCGCCGCCGAGGAGGAACTTCGGCGCGGGCGAAGTGACCGACGTCCCGATGTAGATCAGGTCAAGCTCCGGATCGTAGCTGGGCGCCATCCAGGTCCCGACATGCTTGCGGTCTTCGAACGGCACGTCGCCCCAGGTCTCGTCGCCCGGCTCGCCGGGGGCCGGGATCGTCCGCCGCCGCCACAATTCTTCACCGGTCGTCGCGTCGTGCGCGACGATGACGCAGGCGTCCGGCCCGCCCCGCGGCGAGCAGCTCCGCCCCGAGATCACCTTTCCGTTCGCGATGATCGGCCCCGAGCTCTGGAGCGCGGGGTGTGTTTCGTAGTCGAGGATCCGTGTCTCCCAAACCAGCTCGCCGGTCGCCACGTCGAGCGCGAAGACGTAGCCGTCCGTGCTGGTGTCGATGATGCGGTCGCCGTAGATGGCCAGGTTCCGGTTGGTGGTGCCGAGGCCGCGCCGGGCGGTGTCTTCCGGTAGATTGCGGCGGTACTCCCAGAGCAGATCGCCGGTGACGGCGTCTATCGCCTGAATGACGTCCCGCGGATTCGGCAGGTACATCACGCCGCCATAGGCCAGCGGGGTCGCCTGCTGGCTGCCGGGCCCCATGCCGCGCGACCACACCATGCGCAGCGCGCCGACGTTATCGCGGTCGATCTGGTCCAGGGGGCTGTAGCCCCAGCCGTCGAGCGTGCGGCGCCACATCAGCCAGTCGGACGGGGCGGGGTCCTGCAGCATCGCGTCGGTGACTGACACGAAGTCCCCACGCGACTGGGCCTCAACGTTCGGCAACGCCGGAGCCAGCAGCAGCAAGGCCCAAGCCAGCGCGCCCTTGCGGGCGCGTTGGGAGTTTCGCTTGCGCGAAGCGCCTACGGTGCAAGAGGGTTCGGCGCGGGTCTGGGGCAACATGCAGGGCCTCCTCGCCAAGGGGTCTCCACTCGACGTCCCGACCGGACGGAACGCCCCTACGCTATCAGCTTACGCAGGTCGAGGAGCTGCGAGACCCGCTCAGAAGGTCACGCCGCCGAGCAGCAGGCCGAGGGTGGTGTTGTCGTTCAAGCGAACAATGCGGTACTGCACAAATCCCGCCCCTTCCCCTTCACAGCAGCCGTACAGGCCTCCCTGTATGAACACCTTGACCCGCGAGGGCTCCACCGAGGGTGCCGTCTGCGCGGCCACTGCGGCCGGCAGAAGTAACATCGCCAGTATCAATCCTCCGATCGCCGGGCGCCACATCCTGGTCATTCCCATCCTCCGGTGCTTCGAAACAGAGGCGACGTGCCCCGTTCGCTACCGATTAGGGCGCAAACGACGTCGAGAACAGCTCACGCCGTCGGCGGATTCAGACGGGTCAATGACGAGCGTCACGCGAACTGCCGTTTGGGCGAGCGCCAAGCCGACTTCTGCGGGGCACCGCCTCCATTAGAATGCGTCGGATAGTCGCGTGTTCACTCCGGAGGGAGACACACCCATGAACCTCCAGCATCTCCGCAAGCCGTGCGCCGCCGCCATCGTCCTGGCTAGCGTGGCGTTCCTGTCGCTCGGCGCGGCAGTGAGCCCGGCACAACAACCACCCATCGTGCAGCCGGGCGCGCCCGGCGAGCCGAGCCGCGCGATCTCGGCCGACGATGCCTCCGATCTCGCGGGTATCCGGTTCACGGACGTGGACGTGAAATTCATGCAGGGGATGATCCCCCACCACGCCCAGGCGCTCGAGATGACCGAGCTGCTCGATACCCGCACCGCGAGCGACACGATGCAGCAGATGGCGCGGCGCATCGAGCTCTCCCAGGAAGACGAGATCCAGATGATGCAGGAGTGGCTGCGCGAGCGCGGCCAGACGGTGACGGAGACGGATGCGCATCATGCGCCGGGCTGGATGCCGATGCCGGGCATGCTGACGCCGGAGGAGATGGACCGCCTTACCGCGGCGGAGGGAGTCGAGTTCGACCGGCAGTTCCTCGAGCTGATGATCAAGCACCATCGCGGCGCCCTGACGATGGTCGAGAACCTGCTCGATCAACGCGGCGCGGCGCAGGATTCACAGCTTTTCGCGTTCACCTCCGACATCGAGGCCGACCAGAGCATGGAGATCGACCGGATGGACGCCTTGCTCGCGGAGCTTGTTGTCGATCCGCGAGTCCAGCTCGCGTCCGGTTTCGATGACGCCGGCGAGGCGCTCTGGAACCTGGCCCTGGTGGCGACGCGCCCGAAGCCGGACGGCTTCTACGATCCCACTGCGCCGGGGGGACGCCCGATGCCGCGCGAGCAGGCGCCGGAGGCGAATGCCGGCCAGGCCGGGAATGCGCCGGCCAATGCAGAGGCGGCGGAAGAAGATCCCGGGCCGCAGCGGCGCGGGCTGCTCAACTTCGGGAACACCGACCTCGCCTTCTCGGGCGATCGGCTGTTTGTGGGCAGCTATCACGGCTTCAACACCTATCGCGTCGAAGTCCCGGCCTCGCCCCAACTGGTCACGTCCGTGGTCTGCCCAGGTGGCCAGGGTGACGTTTCGGTGGTGGGCAACCTGCTGATCATGTCGGTCGAGCAGACGCGGGGACGGCTCGACTGCGGCTTGCAGGGAGTCGCGGAGCCGGTGAGCGAGGAGCGCTTCCGCGGCGTCCGGATCTTCGATATCAGCGACATGCGGATGCCCCGGCAGGTGGCGGCGGTGCAGACCTGTCGCGGATCGCATACCCACACCGTCGTGACCGATCCCGACGACGCGGGCAACGTCTACGTCTACGGTTCCGGGACCGGCTCCGTCCGTTCCGGGGAGGAACTCGAGGGCTGTTCGGACGACTCGCCGGCCGAGAACCCGGACACCGCGCTCTTCCGGATCGACGTCATCCGGATCCCGGTGGCGCGGCCCGAGGAGGCGAGCATCGTCAGCCGCCCCTTCGTCTTCCGGGATCCCGAGACCGGCGCGGTCGCCGGCCTGTGGCGCGGCGGGGACCACGGGCCGGGCACGCAGCGGACTTCGGAGAGCAGCCGGTGCCACGACATTACGGCCTTCCCGGAGATCGGCCTGGCCGCCGGGGCGTGCTCCGGGAACGGCATCCTGCTGGACATCTCCGACCCGGTCAATCCGGTCCGGCTCGACGACGCGACCGATCCCACCTTCGCCTACTGGCACTCCGCGACGTTCAACAATGACGGCACGAAGGTGATCTTCACGGACGAATGGGGCGGCGGTGGCCGCCCGCGGTGCCGCGCGTCCGACCCCCGCGAGTGGGGGGCGAACGCCATCTACGACATCGTCGACGGCAGGCTGGAGTACCGCAACCACTACAAGCTGCCAGCGCCGCAGACCGAGCGGGAGAACTGCGTCGCGCACAACGGCTCCCTCGTCCCGGTGCCGGGCCGCGACATCATGGTGCAGGCGTGGTATCAGGGAGGCATCTCGGTCTTCGATTTCACCGATTCGGCGAATCCGGTCGAGATCGCGTACTTCGACCGCGGCCCGATTGACAGTGAGCGGCTCGTGATGGGCGGCTTCTGGTCCGCGTACTGGTACCGCGGCTACATCTATGGAACGGAGATCGCCCGCGGGCTCGACGTTCTGGAGCTGCTGCCGAGCGAACACCTGACAGAGAACGAGATCGCCGCTGCCGCATCGGTCGCTTTGGCCGAGTTCAACGCGCAGCAGCAGCGTAGCATCGAGTGGTCCCCGCGGCCGGTGGTCGCCCGCGCCTACCTCGATCAGCTCGGCCGCACCGACACCCTCTCCGCAGCCCGCCGCACGGCGCTGTCGGGCTTGCTCGATCGCGCGGACGGAACGGACACCGACGCCGGGCTCGCGGCGGAGCTGGTTGCCGCTGCGGAGGAGGTAGACGGCGAGAGCGAGGGCGCAACCGGCCGTAGCCAGGAGCGGCTCCGCGCGTTGGCGGAAACGCTGCGGGGTATCGCGGATCGCCTGCGGTAGGATGGTGACATGACCGCCGGGATGCCTCGTCGGCTCCTCGTCGAATCAGCACTTGCGGTCAGCCTTGTCGTGAGCGGGGCGCCGTGGGGTGGGGTCCAGGTGGCGTCGGCTCAGGACCAGTCACTGTTCATGACGGTCACTGATATCGAAGGCGCGCCGGTGACCGACCTGGAATCTCGATGTCGTGCCGCTGAGGAAGAGGTTGTAGGCGAACGTGTTGCCGCCTGCCTTCGGCACTATGTTGGTCCGCACTCCGCTCTGGGCGAACTCGGCCGACTGCGAGCCAACGTCGAAGACGACTTCGGTGACCATCGCCTCGTTCGTGACGCCCCCGACGCCGGCCCCCCACTCGTTCCGCCCCTGGAGCTGCCCTCCGGTCTTGATGCCGTCGATGGCGGGCTGGCCGTCCAGCGGGTCCGACCCGTGCAGGCTCGGCAGGTTGTTGCGACCGCCGCCGAGGACCGCCCCCGGCACGTAGGCGGCGGCGCTGGTGAGGCCCGCCGCCCCCGGCAGCACGTTTATGCGCTCAGCCGGCATCACCGACTGCTGCCGCGTCGTTGTGACGTCGACGAGCGGAGCTTCCCCCGCCACGGTTATCGTCTCCTCGACGCCGCCGACCTCCAGGGAGGCGTCGACGTCGGCCACGAACGCGCCCTGCAGGACAACGCCCTCGCGCACCACGACGCCGAAGCCGGGGAGCGTAAAGGTCACCGAGTACGTGCCGGACGGCAGACTGATGAAGCGGTAGTTCCCGGCGCCGTCCGTGAACACCGTGCGCATCTGTTCGATCAGCACCGGGCTGCGCGCCTCGACCGTCACACCGGGCAGGATGCCGCCGGTGTCGTCCTCGACGCTGCCCGCGATGCCGGCCTCGTCCTGTGCCAGGACGAGTGAAGGAGCCAGAACGAGGCTCAGAAGGAAGACAATAGCCACCCAGCGCGGAGACTTATTGATCTGCATGCGTTACCCCCCTGTTGACCTCAACCTGAGGCGATCCGAACTACTATTGAGTGGACACTAGCCCCACTTTTCTGTGGGATTCAAGCCCGTTTTCTTGCGTGCACGGCTACGCCGGTGTGCACTCTTGACGTTCGCTCCTCAGGCAGGCATGCTCACTCAAAAGGGTCTGGCGGGTGTCGGGGCGCTTCGCGTTCGCGAGGAGGCATGATGGTCACTCGATATTGGCTAGCGGCGACGGCGATTGGCGCGGCGGGGGCGGCCCTGGCGGGGGGAATCGCGGCCGGTCAGGACGCTGACGGGGAACCGTGGAAGGTATCGCGCACCCCGGACGGACGGCCTGACCTCGAGGGCATCTGGACGAACCCGACCATCACCCCGTTCGAGCGCGGCGCCAACTTCTCCTATTCCGGCGTCCGCGTGCCCGAGTCGGCCGCCGGCCGGGCGTTCTTCACGGAAGAAGAGGGCGCCCACTTCGCGAGTCTGACCGCCGCCGATCGCGAGGCCAGCCTCGGGTACGTCAACCGGTCGCTGGACGCCGGGACGGAACTGCTCTCCACGCGGCAGACCTCCCTGGTTGTCGATCCGCCGGATGGCCGCGTGCCGGTAAAACCGTGGGCCGAGGCGGACCGGGACGACAACCGCGCGCACGAGAGCGACGACACCCGTCACATGAGCGTGTGGGACCGCTGCCTCACGCGCGGCGTGCCCGGATCGATGTTTCCGGCCGGGTACAACAACGCCTATCGCTTCCTCCAGACGCCGGGGGCGGTCGTCATCCACTACGAGATGATCCACGACGTACGGGTTATTCCCATCGATGGTCGGCCGCACATCGACGACGGGGTTCGCCTGTGGATGGGTGACGCCCGCGGGCGCTGGGAGGGCGACACACTGGTCGTGGAGACGACCCACTTCAACGACCGGGGCATGATCGCGTCGAGCGGCGGCGCCGGTCGCATCAAGGGGATACCGGTCAGCGAAGCCCTTCGCATCGTCGAACGCTTCACCCGGATATCCGAGGACGAGCTGCTCTGGGAGGTGACGGTTGAGGACCCCGAGGTGTACGACCGTCCGTGGACCGTCTCCATGCCGCTGACGCGGGACCCGGACTACGTGATGTTCGAGTACGCCTGCCACGAGGGGAACCGCGATGTGGAGCTCCTGCTTCGCGGCTCGCGCCTGGAGGAATCGTCAGGCCGCTGACGGTCGCTCGTTCACCAGACGATCGTCGCTGCCGCCCAATCGTGCGAGTGTCGCGTGCTCCTGAGCGAGGACATGCAGCACGGCCACGTCTTCGGCTCACTTCGAGTGGTCGACCCGTTCGAGTCGCCGGACCGATCACCGGCGGACATTCTCGATTCGTCGCAGCGCTGACGGCCCGGAGACGCGTCACCACATCGGCAGTTCCGGGATCTCGATGCCGGTAGGACTGTATTGCAGGTGATCGCCGGCTTCCGCCGACAGCAGACTCAGCAGGAAGGGATAGATCGCCTCCACCCGGAATTCCGTCGCCGGGGCGGGTGACCACTGAATGTCTCCGCCCGCCGCGAAGCCCGTCGCCGCCAGCGGTTCCGGCAACGCCGGGATGTCGGTCACGACATGCAGGGCAACATCGTTGTCACCCTGCCCGTCGGTGATGAATGGCGGTTGGTGATCGCCGAACACGAGCGCGATGAATCCGGGTTCGATCCGATTCCGGAACACATCGAGCAACAGTTCCCACTCGTAGGCAACGGTAACGAAGAAGTCGCGTTTCTGACCCTGGGGAACCGACAGCGCGAGTTCGACATAGTCCGGCCGGGTCTCAAGAAAGGAAGGTTGCGGCTTCTCCAGTTCCGCGATGTCTTCGGCAATGCGGGGCGGCGGGTCCCAGGCATAGTGCGTGGAGACGGCCGAGAAGTGAAACAGGCGGGGAGGGGGATGCCGGCTCCAGTGGTTCGTGAACGCGTATTCGAGAGCCCACTGATCGGGGACGTGACCGAAGCCGTAGGCGAGACCGTCGTAGGAGAAATCCTCCCGGATGATGACTTCGTCGTAGCCGTACAGATCCTCTGTCCACGTCGCGCCGGGCTGAACCGACAGCGTGTAGTAGCCGTGGCGCTTGAGGTAGGCAATCAGGTGCGGATATCGGTCGGACATGCGCTTCCACGCCCAGTACGTGGAGTGGTTGCCGATCCGTATCCCGCTCAGCGCCGACGCGGTGCTCATCCAGGATCCGCCGCCATACACCGGCGAAGTCGCGAAGCGCGTGAAGATCGGTAGGCCGAGTGCGTCCAGTTCGCTCTGGACCCGGCGCATCAGCCCCTCTCGGGCGGCGCGGTAGTCCTCGTCGGCCCACAGCGTCGCGCCATACGACTCGACCGAGAACAGATAGATGTCCGGCCGGCGTTGGGGCTCCGTCTGATCGAGCCGGACCGCATCGTCTACCACGGAACCGCGCAGCGCCTCGACCGTCGCCAGCACGTCCTGCGACCGTTGCCAGTTGTAGTACAGATGCTTCGTCTGCAACTGAATGACCGGATCGTCGCGTAGGACGCCGAACCACGAGAGCGACAGAAGACAGTACGCGTTGAGGAGCAGCCACCCTGCCGCCAGGCGTCGGGGCTCGAAACCGCTGCCCCAGCGCCAGGCGGCCTGGAGATAGCGGTTCGCGAGCACGCCAAGCCCGGCGACCGCGGCCAGCAGGACCAGGGTGGACAGGACGTCCATCCATCCCCAGGTGTCGCGCACGAGAATCCACGCGCTCTCGAGCATGAGCACGTCATCGAGAAGCGTGCCTGGCCGGTCGAACACGTAGTGGACGAAGCCGCTGTATGCCATGAACACCAGCAGTGCGGCGTACGCGAGCCCGGCAAGCCGCACCGCCGCCGTCCGCCACCCGGGAACGAGTCGGCTGGCCAGAATCAGCGAGGAGACGATGAAGATCCAGTCCGCGCTGACTCGAAAGATGTCCCAGTTGTGGCGTCGGACGAACAGCTGCATGACGTACTCGTACAGGCTGCGTCCGATTCCGGGCCATCCCCAGTCGTAATCCCCCCGAGGATGTCCCAGGGGAAAGAACGGCCAAAAGTTGTTTTCCTGGGCATAGAGCAGATAGAGGGGGACAAACAGCAACAGGTTCAGGCCGACGAACCCCGCCGCGATATACGCGCCAGCAGGAAGAGGCCCTCGGTAGAGCCAGCCTGGGACCCGGAGCGTCAGACGGATTTCAGGAATGATTCGCCTCCCCGCACGGCGAAGTGGGTGGACCCACGGAACTTATGATCATAGATCGCGCCGGCCGCGCGGAACCTGGTTGCGAAAGGGGATTCCACCGGAGGACAATGGTAGGAGCCTGCCGAGGAGCCCGTGGTTTCGCCACGGGCTCCTGGACGCGAAGCGGGGTGGGACATGGCACAGATTATTGCGGCCCTCGTTGGATGGTCGCTTCTCGCGGGCGGGGTGGCGGCTGCCCAGCCGTTGGCGACCCCTTCCGCCGAGTCCGATCCGCCTCCTCCCCAGGCTGGCCGCGCCGAGACGCCGGCTGCCCCCGCCACCGGGCTGCTGCGTTTCGAGTTCGGTCCGAAGTTCCTGACCGGGGTGCCAGTCGGCACTTTCGGCGACAGGGTCGGCGCTAGCCCAGGGGCTGGCGTCGACTTGATGTCCCGGCTCGGCCAGACTCCCTTCTTCGTAGGCGTTGCCTTCGACTACCTGCTTTACGGCACGGAAACTCGCCGCGTGCCTCTGTTGCCGTCCGTCCCCGAGGTGCTCAGTGACGTTGACACCAGGAACAACCTCATTCGGACCCATGCGATTGTGCGTGTCCGTCCGTCCGGCGGTCGGGTCAGGCCGTACGCGGAAGGGCTCCTCGGGTTCAGCTACGTGTACACGCGAACGTCGATCGATCTTGGCTACGAGAGCGGCGCCGGGACCACCCATCTCGGTGATTTCGCGCCGAGCCTCGGCGCGGGAGGCGGTGTCACGATCGAGCTCCTGTCGGGACCGCGAGGCCGACTCGGTCTCGACATCGGGCTCCGGTATCTCACCAGTGGTGAAGTCGACTACCTGGCGCGGGGAGATCTGCAGCGCGACGGGACCGGTGTGACGTTTGAGCCGTCACGGTCACCGGCCAGCCTGTTCGGGTTGCAGGTCGGTATCGCGGTCGATTTCTAAGTTGCTTCCCTAGTTGCTTCCCGCGGCACGCGCCCGATCGACGATGACGTCCGCGTCACCCGGAAGCAGGAGCCGGCGCTCCACGAGCGCGTCGGCCGCTTCGGAGACCGCGCGAACGTAGACTTCATGGTCGGCGTACCGCGCTTCGAGCGACGGACGCGGATCGGCAGCCGCCTGGCGATCGGCCTCGCTCGCTCCGAACGGGATGTACGAGCCGGTTCCGGCGCACTGCGCCCCTTCCGCGAAGCCGCTGCGGCGGAGGTTCCAGCCGGTGAACGTCCCGATGGGCGCGGCCAGATTGGGGTGCCGGACGCCGTCGACCATATTGCCGTCCGCGTCGACGCGTGCGACGAACACCGGGTAGGCGTCGCCGTACATCGGGGGCAGCGAGCGGTGGTCCGCCAGCCGCAGTGGATTGTAGGACCCGGAGTACGTCACGCCGGGAATGTCAGGAAAGTCGAGGTCGGCCGCCGGGACGAGCCCGCCGCCGGCGACGGTCGGGAACTGGCTGGATGGGGGTTCGACCCCCTTGGACACCCACTCGTACAGTGCGATGTCCAACGCGGTCCGGCTCGGCGCGAGGGCAAGCGGGTTGCTCAGGTTCTGGCACATGCCGTGGCTTGGCGTCCGCGTGTGGACACCCGGTCCACCCCCGTGCTGAGTGCCGGACAGCAGGTAGACGCGGACGTTGTCCGGCAACTCGATGTGTCCGCCTTTCGGGTCGGTGACCACCAGGGACGCCCGCGCCTGCCATAACTCCGCCTCGCCGTCGCTGTGCACGATCTTCGGACAGGTGTTCGAGGCGCGGCACCGTTCCTGGAGTCCGTCGGTCCGGCCGCTGATCGGATCGGTAAGCGTGGCGTACGTGAACGGAAACTGATCGCCCGGGTACACGTGGTCTTCGTGTTGCTTCTGCCAGCGGCCCGGTTGACCGAACTGGTAGTTGGTGAACGTCTTGCGCGATCCGGCGATGTTCGGATGGATGCCGTCGAACACGATCCGCCCGGCGACGTCCTCGTTGAAGCCCTGATAGAGGAAGTCCCGCAACATCCGACCACTCTGGGAGATCCCGAGCGAGAGGGCGGTGGTGGCGAGGCCGGCCGCGGCGGCGAGCGGGTTCGGGTTGCCGCTGGCATCGGCCGCCTCGTACCGGAGGAACGAGATGGCGTCCCGCATCGCGGCGAAGCCGAGCCCGAGCACAATCGGGTCTTTCGCTTCGTAGATGAACTCGTAGATTGCCCCGCCGTCGAAGCCGGCCGGACGGGTGATTTCGATTTCCCGGTCGCTGACCAAGCGCCACTCCAGGTCCGCCGGCGCCTCCCGCTTACCCGTCTGGGTCGCTCTGACCGACAGAATCCCTCCCTGGGGGTCGACCGAATCCGCCGGATAGGTCAGCCGACCGCGCGACCGGGGCTCCGCATCGTTGAAGATGAACTCCTCGAGGGCGGGGCCGACGATGGGGGCGCCGTCCGGGTTCGTCCCGACCGGCAGGTACGCGACGATGTTCGTGTCGGTCGGCGTCAGGTCGCCCTGCCATCCCACCCGGACGAACGCGAATCCGCGTTCCAGCAACGCCGGCTCGCCCGCGCCCGCCCCGCCACGGTTCGAGACCGTGTGGTGGATCGCGCGGTTCCACCGGCTCATGTCGACGGGCCGGTGGATCTCCACCGTGGCGCGATACGCGACCCGCCCCGCTGCGTTACGGGGTGCGCGATCGAGATTGACGATGTGGTGGTGCCGCGGATCCGCGGGGTCGACTTCGCCCGCCACGATGCCGCGAAGCCGTTCGTACTGGCCGACTTCGCCGAAGCGCTGGCCTCCCAGCGCCGGCGACTCGACCACCTCCAGATCGAATTCGGTGATCTGGGCCAGCCCGTTCGCCCCCGGGAACAGGGCAACGACCGCCGCGAGGAAGAGTGTGCAAGCCGGTCTGTTCATGAGGGCCTCCGGTATTGGCCATCATATCCGGGCAGGAAACTGGCCGTTATATATACTTTGCGGATAACCCGTCCGCATAGGAAAGGGAAGGGCCATGACCAGTCGATCTTTCGCGTTCGCGTGCCTGTTTGCCGTCGTTACCCTGACGGCGGCGCCGTCCGGCGCAGAGGCCCAGCTCGACCAGACCGAGATCTGGGCTTCGCATGTCTCGAACGAGTTCCGGGTGGTGCCGAACGTGACGTACCACGTCGCGAACGGCTTCGAGAACCGGGTCGATCTGTATCTGCCGCGCAACGCCGCGGGACCCGCGCCGGTCCTGATGTACATCCACGGCGGCGGCTGGGTGGGCGGCAGCAAGGAAGGGAACGTGTTGCGCCTCCTTCCCTGGCTGGAGATGGGTTGGGCGGTGGTGAACGTGCAGTACCGGCTCGGCCGGATCTCGCGCGCGCCGGCCGCAGTGGAGGATTGCCTCTGCGCGCTCCACTGGGTGAAGGCGAACGCCGAGCAGTACGGCTTCGACGCCGACCGCATCGTCCTCACCGGCAACTCGGCCGGGGGACACCTCGCCCTCACCACCGGCATGATTCCTTCGTCGTCCGGCCTCGACCTGGAGTGTCAGCCGAGAGGTGATCTGGAGGTTGCGGCGATCATCAACTGGTACGGCATTTCCGACGTCGGCGACCTGTTGGCGGGAGCGAACGAGAGGTCGTACGCGGTTCGCTGGACGGGAAGCCTGGCGGATCGGATGGACGTGGCCGAGCGGGTCTCTCCGTTCAACTACGTCCGTTCCGGGCTGCCGCCGGTGTTCACGATCCATGGCGATGCCGACCCGGTCGTGCCGTATCAGCATGCGGTCCGGTTGCACGACGCGCTGTCGGGCGCCGGCGTGTCGAACGAACTGCACACGGTACCGGGTGGTGGCCATGGCGGGTTCAACCGCGACGAGACCATCGCCATCTTCGAGAAGATCCACCTCTTCCTCGGGCAGCACGGCCTGGGTGGCGCAACGGCAACCACAGAAGGCCAGCCGTGACCTGGCCGGCGCGCGTCCCTGCCGCGACGCGCGTCCGGTTCGCGCTGATCGGTGTTGCCGCGACCGTTCTGTCGGCGCTCGCCGCATCCTCGGCGCAAGCCGGACAGTCGTCAGCCGAGAATGAGGCGCTCGACGCTGCAGTGGAGCAGTTCTGGGCCTCGGCGACCGATGCGGAATTCGCTGCGGCATCGTCCACCATCCTCGAGCTCGGTCCCGACATCGAGCCGCTCTGGCGCCGGTTGCGCGCGGGCCGCGCTTACACGGGCGATGTCGCGACCGGCCGGCAGTTGCTGACCCGCACGAACCGCGACGGCGTCGAGCACCCGTACATCGTCCGGGTGCCGGACAGCTACGACCCGGCAATCCGTTACCCGCTGGTCGTCTACCTGCATGGCGGGGTGGCCCGTCCCAAGCGGGACGACGGGAGCTGGTGGCGCCGGGAAGAACGTCTGGCGCGGGACGACGCGATCGTCGTGGCGCCGCTCTCGTGGTCGGAATCGCTCTGGTGGCAGTCGAGTCAGGCGGAGAACCTGATGGGCGTTCTGCACGACCTGAAACGGACGTACAACATCGACGAGAACCGGGTCCATATGATCGGTGTCTCCGATGGCTCAACGGGCGGCTACTACCAGGCGATGACCGTGACCACGCCGTGGGCCGGTTTCATCCTGCTGATCGGCCATCCCGTGGTGCTCGCCAACCCCGCGTCCGAAGTGGACACCGACCTGCACGTCACGAACCTCCGCAACAAGCCGCTCTTCGTCGTCAACGGCGGCCGCGACCGGCTCTACCCGGCGGCGACGGTCATTCCGTTCATGCGGCTGTTCCAGGAGGCGGGCGCCTTCCTCGATTTTCGCGCCAGGCCGGAGGGGGGCCACAATACCGACTGGTGGGACGAAGAGGCGGAGGCGATGGCGTCGTTCATGACCGACCAGCCCCGCCGTCCGCTGCCCCCTCGGGTGTCGTGGGAGACCGGCACGACCGACCGCTTCAACCGGGCGCACTGGCTGGTGATTGACGAACTGGGCGCGGTCGAGGGGGAAGCGTCACTCGATCCGTACAACACGATCCTGGATCCGAATCAGGGCGTGCAGCTCGGCATCAACATGATCGGCGAGTTGCAGGATGGCACGGGCCTGCGCGTCCTGGAAGTGGGGGAGGATTCCATCGCGTCGGCCGCCGGCATGGTGGACGACGACACGATCGTCGCGGTCGACGGCCAGTTGAACCCGTCGGTGGAGGATCTGAAGGAAGCACTGATCGGTTTTGCGCCGGGACAGCGGATTCCGCTGGCGATCGAACGGGCGGGCGAGCGCCTCGAGGTTGCGTTGGTCTATCCCGCCGACGCGGCGCCGCGCGGCCGCCAGGCTTTTCCGAGACGCAACCCGGCTGGCCGGGCCGAGCTGGATCAGCGCGGCAACCGCGTCACCGCCTATACCCGCGGTGTCAGCCGATTCACGCTGCTCCTGTCGCCCGAACAGTTCGACTTCACCCAGCCGATAACGGTTACCGTCAACGGCGTTACGGTGCTCGAAGACCAGGTCGAACCGGACATCGAGGTCCTGCTCCGCTGGGCGGCAATCGATCAGGATCGCAGTGCCATGTTCGGGGCGGAGTTGTCGATCGGCGTGCCAGCGGCGCCGTGAAGTTCATCCGGGATGTCGGAACTCCGGAAGATCTATGTCGCTGACGGCCCGGGCGACGCCCACCTGCTGCGCGGCCTCCTCGAGACGGAGGGGATCGACGTCGTGATCCGCGGCGCCGATTTTGTGCCGCTGCAGGGCGGGAGTCTCTTCGGCATGGAGACGCGTCCCTCGATCTGGGTGCTTGCCAATGACGCGGTGCTGTACGCCCGGGCGGTCGAGATCGCCGAGGAGTACGCCAAGTCGAAGGGCGCCCCTCCCGCCGAGGAGGGCGAGACCTGGCGGTGCCGCTCGTGCGGCGAGACGATCGAAGTCCAGTTCACCGCCTGCTGGCAGTGCGGCGCCGAGCGGTAGTCACGGCCGCGGAATCAGGTCGCCCTCGTAGGTCACCTTCTCTCCCGGGACGATCAGGACGTCGAGCGTGAGCGTCTCGTAGTACGGATGCCGCACCTCGACGGTGTGCGGTCCTTCTTCGAGACGGACCCGCTGGAAATAGCCGTCGAAGTCGTCGACGATCCCGACGAAGTAGCCGTCGACATACACCTGCGCATCGCGTGGCCGCATCTTTAGCCGGAGAAAGCCGGTGTAGAAGTCGCTGTAGCTGTAGTTGGAGCCGTAGCCGCCATACCCGTACGGGTCGTACCAGCCGCCGTTCGGATAGTGGTAGTTGGACCAGACGCCACCGCCGTACGGCTGATGGCCGACGTGCACGCCGAGATGGAAGCCGGGGAAGTGGAACCAGGAGCCGTAGAGCTGCGCCTGGCGATAGCCCCGGAACGGCACGCGGTAGTACCGCGCCGTCGTGTACCACGGACTGTAGTAGCCGTAGCCGCGTCGGTAGTTGTACCCATAGCGGTACCCGTCGCGCTGGCCGCGGTTGCCCCGTCCGTCCCGCCTCACCCGCGGCTGGCTGGTATCGATGATGCGGGGTGCGGCGCCAACCCGTGGGACGGCTCGGCCCCGATCGACTACGCGTGGCGCGCGTTGCCGCGGTCTCGCGGTACGGGCCCCGTCGTCCGGGCGACCGGCGCGACGCCCGTCGACCCGCGGCGAAGGCGCCGCCGGGCGGTTAGGCCGGGCCTCGTTGGGCCGGCCGGGACGGTCCGGTACCGCTGCCGCCTCCGGTGCGCGGCGCGGTATCGCGCGTGGCGCTCCAGGAGCCCGGGGTGGCGTGGACGCTTGTGGGGACGGCCGGGGGGCTCTGCGACCGGCCGCTTCGGGCGCACGGCGTTGCACGGGACGCGCGGCGCGGTCACCGCCGCTGGGTGCGGGAGCCTGTGCGCGGGGCGCCGGTGCGGGCCGTGAGGGTGGCGCCGCCTGACCACCGCTGCGGGGACGGGCCCGCTGCGCGGGTGCTCGCTGCGCGGGAGCCTGTGCGCGGGGCGCTGGTGCGGGCCGTGAGGGTGGCGCCGCCTGACCACCTCTGCGGGGACGGGCCCGCTGCGCGGGTGCTCGCTGCGCGGGAGCCTGTGCCCGGGGCGCCGGTGCGGACCGCGCGGGCGGCGCCGCCCGACCACCGCCGCGGGGACGCGCCCGCTGCGCCGCTTCGGCCGCTTCGACGGAAATCCCGACAACGGGCGCCCCGAGCGCAAACACGAGGGGCAACGCCAGGAGCGAAGAGATGAAGCGGGGGGTGAGGCGTGACATGGTGTATCTCCTCTTCGTGATCGGCCTCAATTCAGGACTAGACCGATCCAGCATGCGGAGGATCTATGCATACGGCATGCCAATGTTCTGCAGAACCATACCGCGCGCAAGACCAGGGGTGTTGCGTTCTTCCGGCGTCATGCGACGGAGCGATGACCTGCCTCCCGGGCGGACGAACCTGGCCTGAAAAGTGGACAAGGGACCTGATCCAGACGCGCAGGCTCCAGCCAGGCGGCGCGAGACGTTTTGTCCCCCGCTGGATTTGCGCCACAATAGGCGCGGAAACAGGAGCCGCGCGGGCGATCGGAACACCCCGGGAACGGAGAGATTCTTGATACGAACAGGGCAACGATGGCCGGTACGGACGGTGTGGGGATGGACCTCGATGGCGCTCGGTCTGGCGATCGTGGCGCCGGCGCTCGGTGCGGTGGACTGGCCCGAGTGGCGCGGCACCGGCCGCCAGGCCGTCTGGGCCGAGGACGGCATCATCGAGCGTTTCCCGGCCGACGGGTTGAAGGTGGCCTGGCGGACGCCGATCCAGGGAGGCTTTGCGGGCCCCGCGGTGGCCGACGGGCGCGTATTCGTCACCGACTTCGACTTCCTGCCGGAGACGCGGGTGATGGACGGCACGGAGCGGCTGTTGGCGCTCGACGAGGCGACGGGCGAGATCCTCTGGACGTATGAGTGGCCCACTGCCTACCGCAACCTGCAGCTCTCCTACGCAACGGGACCGCGTGCGACGCCGACCGTCGACGACGACCGGGTCTACGTTGCCGGCGGGGCCGGGATGTTGATCTGCCTGCGGGCCGACACCGGCGAGGTGCTCTGGCAGCACGACACGGTGACGGAGTACGACACGACGGTTCCGGTCTGGGGGACGGCCAGCGGGCCGCTCGTCGATGGCGACCGGCTGATCCACCTTGTCGGCGCCGAGCCGGACGGACTGGTGATGGCGTTCGACAAGATGACCGGCACCGAGATCTGGCGCGCGATCGACGTGACGAACGAGATGGGTTACAGCCAGCCGGTCATCTACGAGGCGGGCGGCGTCCGGCAGTTGATCGTCTGGCACCCGACGGCGATCAGCTCGCTCAATCCGGAGACCGGCACGATCTACTGGTCCGAACCGTGGGAAGTCCGCTCCAGCATGACCGTGAGCACCCCGGTTCGGAGCGGCAACCAGCTCTTCCTCACGCAGTTCTACGGCGGTTCGATGATGCTTCGTCTCGCCACCGACCGTCCCGCGGCTGAACGGGTGTGGCAGATCAACGGCACAAGCGAGATGCCCGGGGACACGCAGGCGCTCCATTCGCTCATCACGACCCCAATCGTCGAAGGCGACTACATCTACGGTGTCGACAGCTACGGTGAACTCCGCGGCCTTGACGGGCGCACCGGCGAGCGGCTCTGGACGTCGGATCAGATGACGGTGCAGCGCCGTTGGGGGGCCGCGTTCATGGTGCGCCACGGCGACCGCTACTTCGTCAACAACGATGCCGGCGACCTGATCATCGCGCGGTTCACGCCGGAAGGGTACGAGGAGATCGATCGGACGGCGCTAATCGAGGCGACGTCACGCTCCGGCTACGGGCCGCGCCGCTTCGAGGACCGGGCGGTCAACTGGACCCACCCGGCTTACGCCAACCGCCACCTCGTGACCCGTAACGACGAGGAGATCATTCGCGTCTCGCTGGCGGCGGACGACTACCGGTAACGCGGGCTTTCGCGGAGGACAGAACGATGAGACGCAGAGTGACGAATCGCCGGGGCTGGACGCTCATGACGGCGGCGGGGGTGATTGCGGCGGCCTGGCTGATGTCGGGCGCGTACGGCGTCACGCCGTTCGCCGCGACCGCGGCGGAAGACATCGTCGTAGCCGAGGCCGAGTCGGTTGGCATGTCGACCGAACGGCTGCAGCGGATCAACACCTTCATCCAGGAGTACATCGACTCCGACCAGATCGCCGGCGCGGTGACGCTGGTGGCGCGCAAGGGGCAGGTGGTCCACTTCGAGGCGCAGGGGTGGCGGGATGCGGCGAACCAGGTCCCGATGACGAAGGACGACATCTTCGTGCTGATGTCGATGACCAAGCCGATCGTCTCGTCGGCATTGATGATGCTGTTCGAGGAGGGGAAGTTCCTGCTCGATGATCCGATTGCCAAGTGGATTCCTGAGTACGAGAACCACACGGTCCGGATCAACGCCGACGGTGTACGGGCCCTCACGGTGCCGGAAGCGCGGCCGGTCACGGTGCGGCATGTCCTGACGCACACCTCCGGACTGACGCTCAACCCGGCCGGCAAGGGTCTGACCGACGAGCAGATCGCCAAGGCGACGAACGGCGGCAAGGGTTGGCCGACGCTCGCCGAGCGCGTGGCGGCAGCCGCCCTCATACCCGCTGCGTTCCATCCGGGCGACGAATGGCAGTACGGGGACTCCACCGACTACGTCGCGGTCCTGGTGGAGAAGATCTCCGGGCAGTCGATCGATCAGTTCCTGGGCGAGCGGATCTTCGAGCCGCTCGGCATGACCGACACCTACTACTACGTTCCAGAAGAGAAGGTGGAACGGATGGGGTCGGTCTACCGGCCGAACGACCAGGGCAAGATCGAGTTGATGGTGCAGCCGAGGTATATCGAGCCGACCCGGATGTTCCGGGGCATCGCCGGGCTCGCCGGCACGACCGCCGACTACTACCAGTTCGCCCAGATGATCGCCAATGGCGGCGAGCTGAATGGCGTGCGGCTGCTCGGCCGGATGACGGTCGACAACATGATCAGCAATCACATCGGGACCGGCAAGGAGGTCTACATCCGGGGCGGGGGGTACGGCTTCGGCCTCGGCTTCGGCGTGCTGACCGACTCGGCCCGGGCGCCCGATGCATTGTCCATCGGGAGCTACACCTGGGGCGGCGCCTACGGGACGCTCTACTGGGCGGACCCGGTAGAGGATCTGATCGGCCTTCTGATGATTCAGATCCGGCCGTACAACCACCTGAACATCCGGCCGCTGTTTTCGAACGTGGTAACGCAGGCGGTGGTCGACAGCCTGGCGGATCAGAAGCCGACCATCATGGGGCGCCCGACCCCGCACTGACGTAGACCCGCACTGACGTAGAACGGCCGGTGCTGCGCGGGCGTGAGGAGCAGATGATGAGCACGAGGCGGGGAGTGGTGCGGCTGCTTGCCGTGCCCGCGGTCCTGGCGCTGGTGGCCGGCGTGTTCCTTGCGCCCACCGCCGCGCAGGACGGCGGGGACGTCTTCCCGTTCCCGGTCACTACCTTCCAGCTCGAGAACGGACTCCAGGTGGTGGCGGTCGACTTTGACAGCCCCGGTGTCGTCGCCTACTACACCGTGGTCCGGACCGGGTCGCGGAACGAGGTGGAGCCCGGTTTCTCCGGGTATGCCCACTTCTTCGAGCACATGATGTTCCGCGGCACCGAGAAGTACCCGACCGATGCCTACAACGCCGCGGTCAAGACGATGGGGGCCGATTCGAACGCCTTCACCACGAGCGACTGGACGGCCTACCACTATGTCGCGGCGGCGGACGCGCTCGAGACCATCATCGACCTCGAGTCGGACCGTTTCAAGAACCTGCGCTACACCGAGGAGGGCTACCGGACTGAGGCGGGCGCCATCCTGGGCGAGTACAACCTCAACTTCTCCAACCCGGTCTCGCTGCTGCGCGAGCGGCTGCACGATCTGGCGTACACGACCCATCCCTACAAGCACACGACGATCGGCCTGCTGGAGGACATCCAGAACATGCCGAACCACTACGACTACAGCCTGCAGTTCTATGACCGGTACTACCGGCCGGAGCACTGCGTCATCGTCGTGGTGGGGGATGTCGACACGGCGGAGCTGGAGCGGCTCGTCCGGCAGTACTACGGCGACTGGGAGCGGGGCAGCTTCGTGCCGGATATTCCCCGGGAGCCGAGGCAGACCGGCGCGCGCGACGCGAACATCACCTGGCCCAACCCGACGCTGCCGTGGCTGATGATGGGCTACCACGCGCCGGCGTTCTCTGACGAGCGGATCGACATGCCGGCCCTCGACGTGCTGTCGCAACTGCTGTTCTCGGAGACGTCACCCCTGTTCCGAAAGCTGTACCTGGAAGAGCAGGTGGTCGATGTCGTGCAGGGGAGCGCGCTCGACAGCCGCGACGCGCCCCTCTTCTCGATCATCGCGCGGATCACCGACCCGGAGCGGATCGACTACATCCGCGACGCGATCGTCGCCGAGATCGAGCGGATGAAGACCGAACCGGTAGACGCGGACGTGCTGGCGGCGACCAAGTCACACATGCGGTACGGGTTTGCGATGGGACTCAACAACCCGGGCGACGTCGCGCGGACGCTGGGGCACTACCTGCAACTGACGGCGGATCCGCAGACGGTCAACCGGGTCTACCGGCTGTATGACGCGGTAACCGCGGAGGATGTCCAGCAGGTGGCGACGGAGTATTTCGACGAGACGAACCGGACCGTAGTCGTCATGACGCAGGAGGAACGGCCATGACGCCGCGCGATGGTTCGCCGACGTTTGGTGCGCCGACGTCCGATGCGCCGACGTCCACGTCGGCAGGTCTTCGTCGGCTTCCCTCCCTCACCTCCGTCGTTGTGACCTGCGCGCTCGCCGCGCTCGCCGCCTGCGGCCCTTCGGACACGGGAGGGACGGACGGCGCTAGCGGCCACGCCGGAATCGTCGAACTTCCCGCCGCGGATTCTCCCCTCGTCACGTTCCGGATCGGCTTCCAGACCGGCTCGGTCGACGACCCGCCCGGCAAGAACGGGCTGAACGCACTCACCGCGCTGATGATCGGGCGCGGTGGCACGGAGTCGATGAGCTACGAGGCGATCACCGAAGCGCTGTATCCCTGGTCGGCATCGATCCGCGCCCAGTCCGACAAGGAGATGACGGTGCTCGTCGGGGAAGTGCACGGTGATCATCTGGAGCCATTCTTCGCGGTCGTCCGAGATCTGGTGACCGCGCCGGGTTTCGATCAGGCCGACTTCGACCGCAACCGCGAGTTCCTCGCGAACAGCGTGGCGTCGGGCCTGCGCGGGAGCGACGACGAGGAGTTGGGCAAGCAGGCGCTCAATGTCCTGATGCACGCGGGGCATCCGTACGAGACGCCGGCCATCGGCACCGAGGAAGGGCTGGCGTCTCTCACTGTGGAAGATGTGCGCGCCTTTTATGCGTCGCACTACACGCGCGCCCGTGCCCTGATCGGCATCGGCGGCGGCTATCCCGACGGGTTCGTCGATCGGATTGAGGCGGAGATCCTCGACGCGCTGCCGGCGGGGGAGGGTACGCGTGAGCCTATCGCGGCACCCCCAGCGCCGGATGGCTACGAGTTGCTGATTGTCGAGAAGGAAGCGATCGCCACCGCTGTCTCGATCGGATTCCCGATCGACATCACGCGTGCCGACGACGACTTCTTCCCCCTGATGGTGGCGAACTCGTACTTCGGCGAGCACCGGACGTTCAACGGCCTGCTGATGAACGTAATGCGCGGCGCGCGCGGGTTGAATTACGGCGACTATTCCTACATCGAGAACTTCATCCAGGACGGCGGCTCGCGCCTGCCGACCCCGAACATCCCGCGCAGCCACCAGTTCTTCAGCGTCTGGATCCGTCCCGTGCCGCACCACAACGCGCACTTCGCCCTGCGTCAGGCGATCCGCGAGCTGCGCCGCCTGGTGGAGGACGGGCTGACCCAGGAAGACTTCGAGGCGACCCGCGAGTTCCTGCTGAACTACTCGCGCCTGTATGTGCAGACCACCAGCCGGCGTCTCGGTTACCGGATGGATTCCGCGATCTACGGTGGCGGCGACTTCGTGGACGAGATCGCGGCGCGGCTGCCCGCGCTGACGCTCGACGATGTGAACGGCGCCATCCGCCGGCACTTGCAGGCGGACAATCTCGCCGTCGCCGTCGTCACGCGCGACGCGGAGGCGTTCCGGGATGCGCTGCTCGCGAACGAGCCGGCGCCTCCCGCCTACAATGCCGAAGTGACCGACGCGATCCGTGCCGAGGACGCCGAGATCGAGGTCTACGAACTCCCGTTCACGGCGGAGCGCACCCGCATCGTTCCTGTCGACCAGATGTTCCGCGCGATCGATTAGTGCGCCGGTTGGTACCGTCCAACCTGCAGCAACGCGTTCATCCCGCCGGGCCGGTAGCCCTGCGGATCGACCTCCACGCGCGCAAACCCCGTTGCCCGGAAGCGATCGGTCACCTCGCGCAGCAGCGCTGCGTCGTCAGCGAGCCGCGGCAACTCTTCCGGCGCCACCTCGATCCGCGCGACCTCGCCGAAGTACCGCACGCGGCAGACGCGGAACCCGCGCTCCCGCAGCACGCGTTCGCAGGCGGCGACCTGCGTGAGCCGCTCCGGCGTGATCGCGGTGCCGTAGGGAAACCGGCTCGAGAGGCAGGCGAGTGCCGGCTTATCCCACACCGGCAGATCGATCCGGCGCGCCGCCTCGCGGATATCCGCCTTGGTGAAGCCGGTTTCGTCGAGCGGCGAGCGGACACCCAGTTCCTGTGCCGCTCGCCGGCCCGGACGGACATCGCCACGGTCGTCGACGTTGAAGCCATCGATGACATGCGGGATGCCGAGACGTGCGGCCTCCTCCACGGCGCGGCTGTACACTTCCGTCTTGCAGAAGTAGCAGCGGTTCACGGGATTGGCGGCGTAGCGGGGGTCGTCCACCTCGGCGGTCTCGATCAGCAGGTGACGGGCGCCAAGCTGCTCGGCCAGCGCGCGCGCGGCCGCTCCCTCTTCCGGCGCGAGGCTGGGCGACACCGCGGTAAGAGCGACCGCCCGGTCCTTCAGTACGCCGACCGCCTCGGCCAGGAGATAGCCGGAGTCGACGCCGCCGGAAAAGCAGACGACGACATGCTCCAGCCCGCTCAGCAGCTCCCGGAGCTGCCCGCGCCGATCCTCGACGGCATCCTGCGTCCGTGTCACTGAAAATAGTGTAGCGTTTCAGGGTTGGGGCAGACCTGCCACGAGGCCCCCGCCCGGTTCGAATCGCACCATGCCCGATCCGATTCAGACGACGACCCTGCTGCTCGGCACCGCCGCGTCACTAGCGATCGTGCATACGCTGCTTGGCATCGATCACTCGCTGCCGTTCGTCGCCCTCGGTCGCGCCCGCGGCTGGACGCTCGGCAGGACCCTTGCCGTGACCGCGGCGTGCGGGGCAGGACATGTCGCCTCTTCCGTCCTCATCGGCGCGTTCGGCGTCGGTCTCGGTATTGCGACCAACCGCCTGCTCTGGCTCGAGTCGGCCCGTGGTGAACTGGCTGCGGCGCTCCTGATCGGCTTCGGGCTGGCATACGCGGCGTGGGCCATCTGGCGGCGCCTCCGCGGCCTCGACGATGCGCACGGGCATGTGACGGAGCGGCGCGCGCCTGGTCCGATGCAGACCAAGCGCGCAGTGACCCCCGGTGCGCTGTTCGTCGTTTTCCTCCTCGGTCCCTGCGAGCCGCTGATCCCGCTGATGGTGGTGCCCGGGATCGCACGGGACTGGGTGACGCTGGCCGCTGTTGTGACGGTGTTCGGCCTGCTCACGGTCACCGTGATGCTGGCCGCGGTGGCAGTCGGTTACCGCGGCGCGAGCTGGCTCGCGGCCGCCCCGCTCGACGCATCCGGACGTGTCGGCCTCGACCTGCTTCGCCGCCACGCCGATGTTGCGGCGGGCCTGGTGGTAGCCGGCAGTGGCGCCACAGTGCTGTTGCTTGGCCTCTGAGAACCGTCCAATACCATGCTGATCGACATCGGGCTCATACTGGTCGGCTTCGCGCTGGTCGCCAAGGGAGGCGATCTGTTCGTCGACTCGAGCATCAAGATCGGAAAGGCGCTCGGGATCCCGCGGATCGTTATCGGCGGCACGCTAGTCAGCCTCGCGACGACGGCGCCGGAACTGGTGGTGTCGGCAACCGCCGCCTTGCGGGGCGATCCGGGAATGGCCCTCGGCAACGCGGTCGGCTCCTGCATCTGCAACATCGGCTTGATCGTCGGCGCCGTGGCGCTGATCATGCCCGTCGACGTCGACCGGTCCGATTTCATCCGGCGTGCGGCCTGGATGGTGGCTGGCGGGTTGCTCGTGATCGGTTTCTCCTGGGATCTCTCGATGGAGCGCATCTTCGGGGGGCTCTTGCTCGCCGGGGCGTTCGGCTACCTCGGCTGGGACGTGTTGGGCATCCTCCGGGGGGGAAACGCGGCGTCGGAGGCGAGTGCCGAGGATCGCGCCGGACTCGCGGGGGCAGTCAGCTGGTTCTCGGCGGGAGGCGCCTGCGTCCTCGCCGGCAGTTACTTCCTCGTGACGTCGGGACAGAGCCTCGCGCTCGCGGCGGGCGTTCCGTCGTCGGTCATCGGCTTCACGGTGATCGCTATCGGGACGTCGGTGCCGGAACTGGTGACCGGGGTGACAGCGGCGCGCAAGGGCGTGCCGGACCTGTCGCTCGGGAACATCATCGGCGCAAACGTGCTGAACCTCTTCCTGGTCGTCGGTCTCTCCAGCGCGATCGAGCCGCTCAACCTCGATCTCTTCAGCCAGCGTTACGGCTTCCCCTGGATGGCGGTCTTCTTCGTGCTGGTGATTGCGTGTGTGCTCAAGTACGGCGTCGTGCGGCGCCCGATGGGGATCGTCCTGCTGACGCTCTATGCGCTGTATGCGACCGGCATCGGCGTCGGCATCGCACTCGGACTGGTGTCGATGCCGGCCGGCTGAGACCCGGAACCAGAACGGGGATGCGCCGCAGCCGATGATGCCGACGCGTGAGGCGGTTAGTCGGACCCTCGTCGCTATCGGTCTGGCCCTGTCACTCCTCGCCGCGCTTCACGCGGGCCAGAACGAGTCCGACAACGAGCTGGACCTCTTCATGGAACAGGTTCTGGCAAAACGGGAGGAGAACGCGGCGGCACGACTCCGGTACATCCTGGACGAGGCATCCGAGATCCGATTGACCGGTCCGGGAGGCGTCCCGCTCTGGGGGACGCGGGGCGACTACACCTGGTACGAGCGGGACGGCGTTTTTGTCCGGAGTCCGATCCGGCTCGACGGCGTCGCGATTGGCGAGTCCGATCGGCGCGAATACGAGGCGGAGTGGCTCCGGCGGGAGGCGCAGCGCGCGCGGCGGCGGCGAGGTGAGCGCCGGTCACCGACGCGCTGGTCCCGGCGGTCGGCGCGCGACAACGTGCGCATCGCGATCGAGCGGGAATGGGGCGGTGGCGTCAGCGAGTCGCTGCTCGACAGCGTCGCGCAACGGGCGCGCGACTGGAACGACGGTCAGGCGGCCATGGTCTCTGCCGCGGATCGGATTCTGGCGGAGCGCGGGGGTGTCGCGACGGTTGGTTTCGGCCGCGCGGTCGCGCAGGCGCGCGCAGGCTTCGCGATGCTCGAGGAGGATCGCCTGACCCGCGCGGAGGTAAGCGCGATGCTCGAAGGCGCCGTCGCGCAGATCGCGCCCGCTGTGGCTTCGGCGACCGAGGCGGAGTTTGCGCAGTTCCTCGAACTGTTCGACCTGGCGGTCCGCGATGGCCTGCGGATAGTGCCGGTGGATGCGGCGGTTATAGAGGCTTTGGCAGCGACGGACGCGGACGCCGATGGTACCGGCGGCAGCCAGCGGGCGGTAGCGTTGGCAGAGGCAAACCGCGCGCTGCAGGCAGTGCCGATCCCGGCAGCCGGCCCAACGGCGGGCTCCGATCCCGCGTGGGACGGACTCGAGCCGCGCTTCGTCTCCGACTCCTACTTTCTCGACTTCGAGTTCGAACCCGGACGCTACTACCTGGTGGGACGTGAGAGGTTCGATGGCCGTGACGTCGTCCGCATCGAGTACTACCCGGCGCAGATGTTCAGTGACGACGATAGCGACCCGGACGCCGTGGGCGGTCTCGGCGGCGATGAAGACGCCCGCGAACGCGCCCACGAACGCGACGTCGAGCGCGATATGGACAAGACCGCGCTGGTCACCCTCTGGATCGATCCGGCAGAGCATCAGATCGTCCGGTACACATTCGAGAATCTCGGATTCGACTTCCTGCCGCGACGCTGGCTCTTCCGGCTCGAAGAGGTGACTGCAACGATGACGATGCGTCAGCCCTTCGACGGCGTCTGGTTGCCGGCGGAGGTGGAGATGGGAGCGGCGCTGTCGCTCGCCACCGGCCGGTACGAGATGCGGGGGAGCCGCCGCTACGCCAACTACCGCGAAGCGGCAAGCGGCGGCCGGATCCGTTCGATCGATCCCCGCGGACCATGAGTTTGCGGGGATTGTCGCTCCTGGTCGTTGCCGTGGCGGCAATGACCCTTCCCGCGGTGGCGACGGCGCAGCGATCGGTGCCGGCGGGGCCGGAGACGGTCGTTGACCTCCGGGTCCACGGCAACCACTCGATCCCCGATGACGAGGTGCTGGCGCTGGCCGGCGTCGCCCTGGGGGATGTGGTTACCCCGGAACTTGTCGAAACGGTGACGGATCGCCTGCAGGCGAGCGGTTACTTCGAGACGGTGGAAGTGCGGAAGCGGTACCGCACCCTCACCGCTACCGATCGGGTCGCGCTGGTGATCGTCGTGCGGGAACGGCCGGCCACCTCCATCCGCAACGCCGCGCTACGGAGCGTTGTCGGTCTTCTGCGGCAGACCCTGTTCCTGCCGATGGTGCGGTACGACGAAGGCTACGGGTTGACGTACGGCGCGCGGTTCGCCCTGGTGGATATTGCCGGCGCGGGTAGCCGCGTCTCCGTACCCGCTACCTGGGGAGCCGATCGGCAAGTTGCGTTCGAACTGGAGGCGCCACTCCCAGGGCGCATCGTCGATCGCCTGCTCGTCGGCGCGTCCCGTGGCCGGCGGCGGCATCCGGCGCTCGGACTGACGGACGACCGCACCGGCGTGCGCGTCGGCGTCGACCGTAACTTGCCACAGGGGTTTCGGATGCACGCCGCAGTGGCTCGCGAGGAGGTCCGCTTCGCGAGTGCGGTGGAACGGTTGACCCGGGCCGAGGCGGCTGTGACCTACAACTCGGCGGTCACCAGCTTCCCGCGAGACGAAGTGGCGCTCACGGCCTCGGTGGAGCGTATCGCGCTCGACGGTGATGCGGCGCCGATTGTTCGCCCCCGGATCGACGCGCAGGTGTTCGTCGGCGTGATCGGGCAGTCGGTCGTTGCCGCCCGCTTCCGGTATGAGGGCGCTTCGCGGGGGCTCCCGTTGTACGAACAGCCGCTCCTCGGTGGTGGCGCGACACTTCGCGGCTGGCCGGTCGGCGTGCGGATGGGTGATCGCCTTCTCGCCACGTCGCTCGAATGGCGCCTGCCGGTGACGTCGCCACTGTCCGCGGGCAATGCCGGGTTGCGTTTCTTCTATGACCGCGCGACGGTCTGGAACGTGGGCTCTCGGCTGCGCGACGCGACGTTTCTCGACGGGGCAGGAGTCGGGCTGTTCGTCACAGCGCCGCTGTTCGAGGTGCATGTCGACGTCGCGCATGACCTGCGCGGCTCGGTGCGCCTCCACGCCGGGGTCGGGACGCGATTCTGACTTGGTGCTACTTGGTGCGCAGGTGTCCACGCCGGCAGGTCGCGGCGGCCTTCGACCTGCCATGCTGGTTCCGGCTGCGTTACGATTTGCCGCAATGACCACCGAAACGTCAGCCGCGCCGGAACTGCCGGAGGGGTATCGGTCGTTTCCGTACGACGATCCGTTCGAGAACCTTGTCGGGCCGTTCGGCTATCGGCGCGAGGGGGATCGGATCCGCTTCGCATTCCAATCCGACGGCCGGCACGCAAATACCGGCGGCACGTTGCACGGCGGCATGCTGATGACGTTTGTCGACTTCGCGTTGTGCCTTGCCGCGGTTTGGGATCAACCGGGCGAAAAATGCGTCACGGTATCGTGCCACTGCGACTTCGTCGGGCCGGGGACGCCGGGCGCCGTGATCGAGGCGACCGGCGAGGTGGTCCGCCGGACACGCACTCTGGCATTCGTCCGGGGCCAGGTGTACGAAGGTGATCGGGTGCTGGTGACTTACACTTCCATTGTTCGGCGCCTGCCCGGCGCGCGTCCGGAGACCGCGGCGGGCTCGCTATAATCGTCCGTTGCCACGTCCGACGAGACGGAGGAATGAGATGAAGATGCATCGACATTTGCCCGCCGCCCTGAGTGTGTGTGTCGCCGTGCTGGCGGGCACTCTTCCCGCCGCCGCCCAGAACGGGGCGGAGGAAGGGGAATGGCACGCGTACGCCGCCGACAAGGGCGCGACGAAATACTCTCCACTCGATCAGATCGACGCGAGCAATGTCGATCGGCTGCGGATCGCGTGGTCGCGGCCGACGGTCGATCAGTCGATCCTCGATGTCGTGCCCGATCTCGGTTTCAGCAACGCCAACCGGGCGACGCCGCTCATGATCGACGGCGTCCTGTATGCGCCGAACGCGGTCGGCCTGGTCGAAGCGTGGGATCCGGCAACCGGCGAGACGATCTGGGTGCAGCGTCCCGACGAGGAGATGCCGGCCGGATACCGCGGCGCGGGCCACCGGGGTATCGCGTACTGGACCGACGGATCCGAGCGCCGGCTGATCGCGCACCGGGGCGAGTGGCTCTACGCGCTCGACATGGCTACCGGTGAGAAGATCCCCGGTTTCGGTGACGACGGCCGCGTCAGCCTGACGACCGGCCTGCAGGAAGGCGCGCGCTACCGGTGGGGAAGTGCGCCGACCGTCGTGCGCGATGTCATCGTGATGGGTCAGTCGATGGCCGACACGTTCGTGACCAAGGAAGACCTCCGCGGCGACGTCCGTGCCTTCGATGTCCGGACGGGCGAACTCCGCTGGGTCTTCCATACCATCCCGCAGGCGGGCGACCCGGGCACCGAGAGCTGGACCGACGGCGCCTGGGAATTCACCGGACATGCGCCGGTCTGGTCGTTCTTCGCCGCGGATGACGAGTTGGGTTACGTCTACATGCCGACCTCGTCGTCGACGAACGACATGTACGGCGGTCACCGACCGGGCGACAACCTCTACACGCAATCGATCGTCTGCGTCGATGCAGAGACGGGAGAGCGGGTCTGGCACTACCAGCTCGTGCACCACGGGCTGTGGGACTACGACAATCCGGCGGCGCCGATCCTGGCCGACATCACGGTGGACGGCCGCGACATCCCGGCGGTGATCCAGATCACCAAACAGGCGTTCGCGTTCGTTTTCGACCGGGCCACGGGCGAGCCGGTCTGGCCGATCGAAGAACGGCCGGTGCCGCAGTCGAACACGCCGGGGGAAGTGATCTCACCGACGCAGCCGTTCCCGACGAAGCCGCCCGCATTCGACCGCCAGGGTGCAACGGTCGAGAACCTGATCGACTTCACGCCCGAACTGCGCAACGAAGCGCTGGAGATTGTCGAGCGCTACACCATCGGTCCGCTCTTCACGCCCCCCTCCATACGCGGTTCAGGTCCGAACGACAATCAGGGGACGATTCAGTTGCCCGGATCGCAGGGAGGCGCTGATATTCAGGGGGCATCGTTCGATCCGGAGACTAACTGGCTCTATATCCCGTCGATCACGTCGCCGTTTGTCGCAGACGTCCTTGAAGGCAACCCCGATCGGACGAACCTGTCGTTCGTGAAGGGAACGCGGGAGTGGATTGGCGGACCCCGCGGCCTGCCGCTGTTCAAGCCGCCCTACGGCCGGGTTACGGCGATTGACATGAACCGGGGCGAAATCGTCTGGCAGGTGCCGAACGGGCACGGCCCGCGCAACCATCCGGCGATCCGCCACCTCAACCTGGGACGCCTCGGCAGTCCGGGCCGCCCCGGGCCGCTATTGACGAAGACGCTCCTCTTCCTCGGCGAGGGGTCCAACGTCGGTATCCAGACGGGCGGACGCGTGCCGGAGGGGATGCCGCACTCGATCGTCACCAACTATGGCGAGCCCTGGTTCCGCGCCTACGACAAACGGACCGGCGACGTGGTCTGGGAGATGGAACTCGAAGCGGGGACGACGGGCGTGCCGATGACCTACCTGCACGAGGGGAAGCAGTACATCGTCGTGCCGATCGGGGGACTGAATGCCCCCGGCCAGTGGGTCGCGCTCAGTCTTCCGTAGCGCCGGAGCGGGCCGGTTCCGTTGTGCCATTGCGCTGTTCGTGCGCCAGCAGCCGTTCCTTGACCGGCAGCCCGCCGCCGTAGCCCACCAGCGTGCCGTCCGTCCCGATGACGCGGTGGCACGGGACGATGATCGCGATCGGATTGTGGTGGTTGGCGTTGCCGACGGCGCGCGAGGCGGTCGGCTGCCCGATGCGCCGCGCCAGCTCGCCGTAGGAGATCGTCTCGCCGTACGGGATCCGCTGCAGCTCCCGCCACACCTTGCGCCGGAACGGCGTGCCGACGTCCAGCCCCAGTGGCAGTTCGAACGTCGAGCGGGTGCCCTCGAAGTACTCCTGCAACTGCTGTTTGGCCAGCCGGAGCGGCTCCGGCAGTTCGCTTCGGGAGCGGCGCCACGCCGGGGCGGGCGGTTTTGATGCTTCCTTCGGCAGGTTCACCTGATCGATCTGGGTGTCATCCCCCACGATCCGCATCGTGCCGATCGGCGTCGGGAAGTCGTGGTAGACCTTGGCGGACGGCGGGGCTTCGTTCGTTGTTGGCATACGGGTCGCTGCTAACTAGTATCCCGCAGTCGACGCGCAGACGGTATCGGGCGACGCGGGCGCGTTGACGCCGAGCAGCGCGCGGAGCGCGTCGGCGTGCGCCGCGGCGTCGCGCTCGCCCAGGTCGAGGAGTTGTTCCAGATATTCCGGGTGGAAGGCCAGCAGGCTCAGCAGGTCGGGCGAACTGACCTCCCGCGAACCCATGCCGCGCAGCAGGTAGCGGAAGGTGCGGGGGAGCGCCGGTTCGTACTGCGCCGACAGGCGGCCGATGTCGACGGACGGACGCACGACGAGCAGGTCGACCTCGCGGAGACCGCGGCACTTCTCGGGAGGCAGCTCGCGCAGCAGACGGTTCACCCGTTGCAGCTCGCGCGCGTCGCGATCGAGATCGTCAAGGAAGATGGCGTTCATGAGCTGGCCAGAGATCTGCAGCGGCGGGGGGTAGGGGTTGGTATCGAACCCACCGTCTGTCCCGTCGTTTCCCGCAAAGCGCGTCGAGATAGCCAGGATCCGGTTCGCCCCGAAACGGAGCGAGGAGGAGAAGGGATCCGTGAGCCGGATGCCCCCGTCGCCATGCCAGCCATCTTCGAGACGGACGGCGGGGAAGAAGAGCGGCAGGGCGGCCGAAGCCAGGACGTGGTCGACGGTGAGGCGCGTGTTTCGACTGCGGCGCTCCGGTCGCCGCCACTCCGAGAGGTCGCGTCCCTCCGTCCAGATGACCGACTGTCCGCTGCCGTAGTGGCTGGTGATCAGCGCCGCCGCCCAAAGTCGACCGTCGGCGATATTCTCTCGAATGCCACCGATGGTGCCGTCCGCCTGCAGATCGAGCATGTCGTCCAGTGTGCCGCGGAGCGGCGAGGCATCGAGCAGTCCGCGTACCGGCGGGGAAAGCCGGGTGCCGCCCCCGAGCAAACGCCCCGCCCACCGGGCGACATGACTGGCGAGCGATGCGCTGTCGGTTCGGAAGATCTGGTCGACCGTCAAACCGCGCCAGCGTTCGTCGAGCTGCGCGATCGTATCGGCGTGCCTGACGCGGCTCGCGGCGAGACACGTGGCGTTGATCGCGCCGGCGGAAACCCCGGTGACAATCGGGAAGTGAATATCCGGGAACGCGCGGGCGATCCAGCGGAGGAAGCCGACCTGGTAGGCGGCGCGAGCCCCGCCGCCGGTCAGTACGATCGCCAGTTCGTCGGGGCCCCGTCTGTGAACGGGACTACTCACGGTGGACTCCTTGGCTCAGTATAGTCCTCGCACCGTTTCCCCATCGATGATGACGACCTCCCGCCGTGACCTCTCGATCGTCCTGCGCGAGACGATCGATCGCCTGATCGATGGCGTGCCTGTCTCGTCTCTGCACCAGTCGGCAACCCGCCTGACCAACGCCTATCGGGATGGAGGCGGCAGCGTCGCGATGACGGACACGATCGATCGGCTCGCCTACGCCGCGATGCGCGTGCCAGCAACGTTCGCGGCGATCCGCGCGGTGCTGGCGGAGTTGCGCCGCCGCACGCCGGACTTCGACCCCCGAAGCCTGCTGGACCTGGGGGCGGGGCCGGGGACCGGAATCTGGTCGGCCTGGGAGACGTATGAGCACCTGGACACGGTGACGCAGGTTGACCGTGACGGCGCGATGGAGCAAATCGGCGGGCGTCTCCTGGAGGGGACGGCCGTCGCGCAACCGATCCGATCCCGTTGGCGGACGTTCGACCTGGCGGCGTCCGCCGCAGCGGCGGAGGTGCGCGCCCTGGGCGCCCACGATCTCGTGTTGTTCGGGTACGTGCTGAACGAACTGCCGGAGGGGCGACGCGGGCCGGCGATCGATGCCGCGTGGGACGTCACGACGGGGGCGCTCGTTGTTGTCGAACCGGGGACGCCGGCCGGCACCGCGAGAATCCTGGCGGCGCGCGCGCAACTCATCGCCCGGGGCGCCGTCGTCGCGGCCCCGTGTCCGCACGGCGCCGACTGCCCGTTGCCGCCGAACGACTGGTGCCACTTCGGAGCGCGGCTGAACCGTTCCTCCGTACAACGGCAACTGAAGCAGGGGTCGCTCGGCTACGAGGACGAGAAGTACGCCTACATCGCGGTGACGCGCCAGGCGGCTGATCCGTGCGATGCCCGCGTGCTCCGGCGTCCCCGGATCGAGAAGGGACATGTGACGTTGCACCTGTGCGAGCGCGATGGCGTAGGGCGCGCCGTGGTCACGCGTCGGGATCGGGAGTCCTTCCGCGCCGCACGCAAGGCAGCGTGGGGTGACGCGTGGAACCCTATCTGAGGATCCGGATGCGGTGCGCTTCGCTGTCGCCGACGTAGAGGGCGCCCGTCTCGTCGGTCCAGATGCCGTGGGGGCGGTTCATGCGGCAGCGGCGCGGTTCCGGTTCGGGACCGTCGCCCCGCTCGCCGGTTCCGATGGCAGTCGAAATGATGCCGGTCGTGACGTTGATCCGGCGGATCACGTGATTCTCGGTGTCCGCAACGTAGAGGGTGCCGCCGGCCGCGTAGGCCAGGCCCTTGGGACCGGCGAGCGTTGCCTCGCGCGCCTGCCCACCGTCGCCGGTGTAGCCCTGCTCGCCGGTGCCGGCGACATGGTGGATCGTCTCCGCCGCGAGATCGATCCGGTAGATGGCGTTCCCTTCCCGCAAGGCGAGGTAAAGGTTGCCGTCCGGGTCGAGGGCCATCGCGCGGGGACCGTTGAGCGGTGTCCCGGCCAAGGGTGCGCCGTCCGGCGTCGGTTCTCGCTCACCGGTCCCGGCCCACGTCTCGATCGCGCCGGTGGCCGGATCGACCCGGCGGATCCGGTGGTTGCCGATGTCGCAGATCAGGAGCTTGCCGTCCGGCGTGAAGACAATGCTGTGCGGTGCACGCAACTGCGCCTGATCCGCCGATCCGCCGTCACCCGAGAAGCCGGCTTCGCCCGTGCCGGCAACGGTGGTGATGACGCCGGTCTGCATATCCACCTTCCGGACCGCGTGGTTGTCGCGCTCGACGATGTAGAGGTCGCCCCGCTCGTCGAACTGAATCTCGTGGGGCATGTTGAGCATGGCGGCGGTGGCGGGACCGCCGTCGCCTCCGTAGCCGCGTTCACCGTTGCCCGCGATCGTCTCGGTCACCCCGGTCCGAAGGTCCAGCCGCCGGATTACCTGGTTGTCCAGGTCGCAGAAATAAAGCGCGCCGTCGGGACCGATCACGACGCCGTAAGGATTGTTCACCTGGGTGTCGGACAGCCCCGGCATGCCGTCCCCAATGACGGTGGCGACGGTGCCGAAGAGCTCGAAGCCCTGCTCGAGCGTCAGTGTGATTCCGGCGACTTCGTCACGCACCTCGGCGCGCACCAGGTACCGTCCGAGCGGATCGTCGTCGCCGACCGCTATCTCTGCGTAGCCAACGGACAGGCCGAGCGTTCCTTCCGCCGGCGCTGGCTTCCGTTGCCAGAGTTCAAGATCCGGTGTGCGGAAGAGCGACGTACCGTCCGGCTTGCTCACGTCGATGTCGAACGAGGCGTGACAGCCGCCCTGGTCATCCTCCATGCAGCCGACAAAAAGAATGAACGGCGCGAGCGGCGAGCCGCGGCGGGCCGTCCGCGTGGTGCTGATCCGGACGCCAGGCGTTCGCTGCACCCAGTTGTCCAGAAACTCGTCGGGCTCGTTCGACAGAAGCAGCATCGCGCCGAAGTTGCCCTCCGACTTGCTCCAGGGCTGATCGGGGGCGCGGGCGCCGTCGCGGAACCACTGCGCACCCGCGGGTGCGGGCAGGGCGATCGCGGCCGCGGCGAGGAGCGCCAGCATCGTGGCCATGCCGAACAGCGACCGATGAGAACGCACAGGTTCTTCTCCTTCCGACGGATCGCCGGGGCGGGCAGCCCGCGGTGACACCACGGACCGCTAGAACGTTGCGATCGGGTTGAGCGGCGATCCCATCCCTCGCTCGATTCGGAGCGGCGCCGCGGTAAAGAGGAACTCGTAGCGGCCCAACTCGCGTGCGGCGGCGGCCACGGCGTCGAGATCCAGATTGTCGAAGATGCTCACACCGAGCGACACGAGCGCCAGCCGGTGAATCGGGAGCCGCACCGCGTCGGAGAACTCGTGCGGGAAGGCGTCGTTCCACATGTCGGCGGCGATGAATGCAACGCCGCGGTCCTTCAGGAAGTAGGCGACATCGGCATGATAGCCGGCGACTCCCTCGTCGTTCGGATCCCACGGACCGAGCGCGGCGCGGCGCTTCCAGCGTCCGGTATGGAGCAGGATGACGTCACCCTCCTCGACCGTGACGCCCTGAATCCGCTCCAGTTCCTCCAGATCGGCGTACCGGATAGCCGCGCCCGGTTCGACCCAGCCGTTGCCGGCTTCATCGAGGCCGGGGAGCAGCGTGGCGTCGAACAGCACCCCGCGCGTGAAGATCCCGTCGCGCAGCTCGTGAATGCTCCCCTGCGGGCAGCCGCCCGCCGCTTCCACCTGCTCCGCCGTGATCCCGTTGTAGCCGACTCCTTCGAACATGACGTGGCAGGCAACCGAATCGAGATGGCTGTGGATGACGCCGTGGTAGGTGCCCGTGTACTGGTAACGGTCCGAGGCGCCGGTCTCGCTGACGTTCATCACCTGGCGATCGAGGTACCACTGGCCCTCGAGTTCCGGTTCCTGAATGATGTCGTGCGCGAGCGAGACGCTGATGCCTTCGGTGACGAGCGCCGCCGCCGCCTTTCGCTTGGCGGGCGTGATGAAATTGGCGGCGCCGAGGCCGTCTCCCTCACCCCAGCGTCCCCAGTTGGACAGCTGCTCCATCGCGTGGCGGAAGTCTTCCTCGGTCGTCATGGCACGGCGCGTCTGGCTGTCGACGGATGCCATGCCGCATCCGGCGGCGCCGGTCAGCAGCGCGATGACCGCGGCGCCCACCAGCGCGTTGGCGGCGAAAGTCAGCTTGCGGTTCATCTCAGTAGCCCTCCAGCACGGGGAAGCGTTCGTCGTCGTCGCGCGGCTGCACGCCGAAGGCGTTGAGGGCCAGCGAGACCATCCGGTAACGCGCGCCGGTCAGCGCAACGCTCATCAACTGGTGCGCGTCGTACTGCCCGGAGAGCGCCGCCCAGGTCTCGTCCGAGATCATGGAATCCCGGAACATCTCGTTGGCGGCATCGATCAGGGCCAGCTCGTGCGCGTTCCAGCCTGTCTGATCACGGCCCTCCGCAATCCAGACCGGATCGAGGCCATGGTCGCGCGCCCGGCCGACGCTGCCGACATGCTTTGCCCATTCATAGACCGAGCTGGAGTTCCAGCCCATTCGAAGGATCACCAGCTCCCGATCGTGCGGGGCCAGGCGCGACTGGTCCGGGTTGAGCAGGTAACCGGGGTACCGGCTTCGGGCCTCGGCCATGTCGGGGCTGCGCGAGAACGTCCGCCGGACACGCAGATCGTCGCCCGGCAGCGGTTCGATCCGCGGTGCGCTGAGCGGCGGTTCGGGATCCGGCACGACAACGCTATAGCCAACATCGTTCGTCGGAATGAGCGCGTCGGCCGGCGTGTCCGCGTCCGGCTGGATGCCGAGCGAGTTGTACAGAATGCTCGCCTGGACGGTGTCACCCACCGTCATGACGGCATCGATCAACTGCGGGACGTCGTACCGCGCGGCCAGCGCGTCCCAGGTTCGGTCGGTGACCGACGCGTTGCGAAAAACCTGATCCGCCAGACCGACCAGGATCGCGTCGAACTCGCCCCACGCATCGCCCGGCCCCTCGGCGACGCGGCGCACCTCCTCGGTTGTCAGGCCGGCGTCGGTGGCGCGGCGCGCCACGTTCGCCCAGACGTTTGCGCTCTGCGCCAGCCAGCCGGTCCGCAGCATCAGGATGGCGCGGTCTCGTTCGGGGACGGTCGACCGGTTGGCGATGTAGTCGCGCAGCGGGAAGACCCGATCGGCAAGCCCCGGGATCCGCGCGAGCGTCCGGAGCGCGTTCTCCGAGTGGCCCTGGCCGGCGTAACGGTCGAGGATGGTCTGCCGCGCGGCGGTCGTCTCACCGGCCGGCATCGGTGGGACCCGCGCGTCGGCCACCCGGACGGCCGGGATGACGATGCCGGGCGCCTCGGTGACGGCACGGGCCGGTTCAATCCGGAGCAGCGCGCCGTTGTCCTCCTCGGTCAGCACGTAGAGGTAGCCGTCCGGCCCCTGCTGCACCTCACGGACCCGCTGCTTCAGCTCCATCAGGAGCCATTCGCGCCGGATTTCCTGGCCCTGCCGGTTGAAGACGATCCGCTCGAGGTGGCCGGTGTGCTGCATCCGGCCCACCATCATCGAGCCGACGAAGAGGTTCCCCCGCCAGGCGGGGAAGTGCTCGCCCGTGTAGAACACGAGGCCCGACGGCGCGATCGACGGCCACCACATGACGTGCGGCCCGATGAATTCCGGGCTCCACGGCGTGTCCG
Source organism: Vicinamibacterales bacterium (assembly GCA_965246995.1). Taxonomy (GTDB): domain Bacteria; phylum Acidobacteriota; class Vicinamibacteria; order Vicinamibacterales; family UBA8438; genus VXRJ01. Next base: position 3,244,605 of record OZ252008.1, on the reverse strand, counting down.
TGATGGGCCGGCCGCCGTACGTCCGGCTGTAGGAGGCGAGCGGCCAGCCATAGTTTCCGCCCGGCTGAATGATGTTCGCCTCGTCGCCTCCCTGCACGCCGTGTTCCGTCGCCCAGAGTTCGCCCGTCTCCGGATGGAAGGCGAGGCCGATCTGGTTGCGGTGGCCCATCGACCAGATTTCGGGGTGGTAGTCGGGTTCGCCAACGAACGGATTGTCCTCCGGCGCCGTGCCGTCATCGTTCAGCCGGAGCAGCTTGCCGAAGTGCGTCGTGCCGTCCTGGGCGTACTCCCCGGTGCCGGCAAACTCGAACGCGCCGCCTACCGTCATGAAGAGCTTGTCGTCCGGCGCCCAGTGGAGCCGTGATGCGGCGATGCCGCCTCCCCAGCCGTCGGCGACGAAGATGTCGCGCACTTCGGTGAGGGCGCCGGCGCCCGCGTCGAGACGGCCGCGCGCAAGCGCTACGGTGGCGCCCTGCCGTCCGTCGCGTTCCTCTGCCTTGGAGTAGGTGAGGTAGACCACTGTGTCGTCTTCCGGGTGGACGGCGACATCCATCAGGCCCGCGAGCCGGACGCCTGTGAATACCTCTGGCACGCCGGGGATGTCGCGGTCGAGCAGTTGGCCGTTGCGGATCACACGCAACGTTCCCAGGTCACGCTCGGTCACCAGGATGTCGCCGTTTTGCCGGAACGCCAACCCCCAGGGGTGGTCAAGCCCGGTCACGACGGGCACGACCCGGATCCGCGGCTGTTCGGCGGTGTAGAGCACCACCGGGCGCTCGGGCGGGGGCAGGGCCGGTACGCCCCGCAGCGCCGAGGCGCCGGTCCGGTTCTGCGCCGTCACCCCGGCGTGGAGCAGGAAGGCCGCGGACGCCAGGACGAGGCCGGCGGCAGCGGTACGGTGGAACGGGCTGGTCCAACTCATCGGTTCCTCCGGGATGACGAGCCACAACTCTACCGGAACAGGGAGGGGGGCGCTACGGTATGCTCTGCGCGCGGATGACTGCGAACCCCTGGACAGCTGAACGGGTTCCGGATCAGACCGGCAAGACGATCTTCATCACCGGCGCCACCAGTGGCATCGGCTTCGAGGCGGCGAAGCTCCTGGCGGCGAAGGGAGCACGGGTCCTGATCGGTTGCCGATCACGGGCGAAGGGGGAGGCGGCGGCGGACCGGATCAGCGGCGCCCACGCGTCGGCCCACCTGGAACTCGTCGAACTGGACCTGGGCGCGCTCGCCTCCGTGCACCGTGCCGCCGAGCAGGTGAGGGCCGAACCGCGTCTCGACCGGTTGATCAACAACGCCGGGATCATGGGACCGCCCAGGACGGTGACGGCCGAGGGCTTCGAGTCCCAGTTCGGCGTGAACCACTTGGGCCACTTTGCGCTGACGGGGTGTCTGCTGCCGACGCTGCGCGCAACGCCCGGCGCCCGGGTGGTGACGGTGAGCAGTATCGCCCACCGGTCCGGCCGGATTGCTTTTGACGATCTCGATGCCGCACAGGGCTACAGCCGCATGGACCGCTACGCCATGAGCAAGCTCGCCAACCTGCTGTTCACCTACGAGCTGCAGCGCCGCCTCGACGCGTCCGGCGCATCCGTCATCGCCGTTGCCTGTCACCCCGGCGTCACCCCGACCGACCTCGGGCGCCATTTTCCCCGCTGGTTGCTGGCCCTGGCGATGCTGGCGATCCGGTGGAGGACCCACTCGCCGGCGTCCGGCGCCCTTCCCACCGTCCGGGCTGCGACCGATCCGGAGGTGACCGGCGGCCAGTACTACGGCCCGTCCAGTCGCAGCGAGTACGCCGGCCCGCCGGTCCTGGTCCGATCCACGCCCGAGAGCCATGACGAGGCCATCGCCCGTCGCCTCTGGACCGTCTCCGAACAACTCACCGGCGTCCCTTACCCAGTGTAGCGGCGCGCGGGTCCTTGCACCTGGCGAAGCGGCGGCTTCGTTGAGGTCATTATGCTAGCATAATGGGTTCATGCTAGCGGGGGGTGTCATGGGCAGTCTGACCATTCGTAACCTCGACGATCGGATCATCGACCGGCTCAAGGCTCAGGCGAAGGCGAATCAGCGTTCGCTGGAGGGCGAGGTTCGCCACGTGTTGACGGAGCAGGTAGATCGCCGTTCCCGCTTGGCCGGATTTCGAGAGCGGACGCAACAGCTCGCATCCGGAACTGCGGGTAGGCCCCAGGCCGACAGCGTCACCCTGTTGCGGGCCGATCGGGACCGGTGAATCTGACCGTCGACGCCAGCATCATCGTCAAGTGGTTCGTGGCAGAGCCGCTGGCCGAGGAAGCACGCCGGTTGCTGGCCCCCAGGCTCCGTCTGTACGCTCCCGAGATTCTGCTCGCGGAGTTCACGAATACCATCTGGAAGAAGGCCCGCAGGGGCGAGATTGAGGACACGAAGCCGCACTTCGACGAGCTGGCCAGCCTCCCCGATATTGTCACGCTCCATCCCGATGGCCAGCTCGTCGGTCGCGCCGCACAGTTGGCCGCCGAAATCGACCATCCGGTCTACGACTGTCTCTACTTGGCGTGTGCCGAGGCCATGGCGCCGGTGCTGGTCACGGCCGACAAGCGGTTCGTCCACAAGGCCGCCGGGCACTTGCCGAACGTTGATGTCCTCTACATCGGGGCACCCGGGGTCGCGGACATGATCGCGACGGCGGCGACCACCCTGGTCATCAGTCGGGACAAGGTCGAGGCGCTGAGTGCCGCCTACGAAGTGTTCGCCGCCACGTCACAACACGTTGTCACTTCCCTGCGCGGCGAGCCTGAACGTCTGGTTGCGTTGACGCCGGAGAACCAGAACCTGATTGTGGATTCTCCGTCCTTTAGGCGACTCGTCGAGATGATCGGCACGTTGAACGACGAAGAACTTGTCGATCTGCTCGCACTGGGCTGGCTCGGCGCGGGACTGCTGGACGGTGACTGGCAGCGCGCGCTCGAACATGCCAGCGAGATGGTCGGGCGGGTCAATCATGACTACGTGGCGGGTTATGGCCGTGACTGGCGGAAGGGGTACGCGCGCGTCTCACGCCTGACTCGGCTCTGAGAACGGCGGAAACAGGGTGCGGAGCCAGTCGAGAGCGGCCGGTGCGCCGCCGGCTTCGAACACGAACTCCTGATCTTCACGCGTAGTATTCCAGATGGAACTTGAAGTGGAATCCAGTTCTAACTATTGTGGAATCATGAAGACGACCATTGATATTCCGCAGGACGAACTGGAAGATGCCATGCGGTTTACGCAGGCCCGGACCAAGCGGGAAGCCGTCGTGACGGCCATCGTGGACTTCAACCAGCGGCGCCGGATGGCGGAGTTATTGAAGCACGCGGGCACGTGCACGGACCTCTTTACGGCGGACGAACTGCAGGAGCAGCGTCGCCGCGGATGACGCCTTTGGTCCTCGTTGACACGTCGTCGTGGATCCACCTGCTCCGCGACGACGGTGATCAGGTCGTTCGCGGTCGAGTTGAAGCAGCGCTGCGTGCGGGCGAAGCATGTTGGTGCTCGATCATTCAACTGGAGTTGTGGAACGGTGCGCGTGGCCCCCGGGAGAAGCGGGTGCTTGAAGACTTCGGACGTACACTGCCCACCTTGCCGATTGATGATCGCGTGTGGCGTGACGCGTACGAGATCGCCCGTCGTGCGCTCCAGAGCGGCGTCACGGTTCCCGCCACGGATATCGTAATCGCCGCTTGTGCTGGGCGGCACGGCGCTCGTCTTGAGTCCGCGGACGCCGACTTTGAACTGCTGCGATCGGTCTTGCGGTGAGGGTCCGCTCTTGCAGCCGGACCGCCGCGGCAGGGCGTCAGGCGTCGATCTCGTGCATCGGCGTGGTGCTGTTGCCGAAGCGCGCGGTGTCGATGCCCATGCGGTGGAGGAGCGAGAGGTGCAGGTTGGCGAGATCGGTCTGCTCGGCGAACTCGATGGCGCGCCCGGAGGCGATTGTGCCGCCGCCGCCGCCGGCCAGCAGTGTCGGGAGATCCTCGGGGTCGTGCTCGTTGCCGTCACCCAGGGTGGCGCCGTAGACGACCATGCTGTTGTCGAGCAGCGTGCGGCCATCGGGTTCCTCGATCGACCGCAGGCGGCCCAGCAGATAGGCGACCTGCCGGTGGTGCCAGCGGATCACCTCCGAGTACATCCGCTGCTTCTCTTCCGGCGAGCTCCAACTGGTGACGCCGTCGTCGTCCTCCGTCTTGCCAGACGCGTTCTTGTAGTGCGAAAGCGCGTGCCAGGTGCCCTTCACGCCAGGAATGAAGTTGAAGTAGCGGTTCGACTGGCCATGGTCGAGCATGAAGGTCACGACGCGTGTCGCGTCGGACTGAAACGCCGCGACCAGCAGGTCGAACATCAGCCGGACGTACTCCTGGTGATCGGCGGGAATGCCCGGCTCGGGCGGCGCCAGCGTGTCGGCCAGGGCGCCATCGTTCTTCATCGCCTGCGAGCGCTGCTCAGAGAACTCGATGCGGCGTTCGAGCGCGCGGATCGATTCGAAGTACTCGTCGAGCCGGACCTGATCGGTCGCGCTCGCCGTCCGGCGCAGCGCCTTGGCGTCCTCGAGCACGGCGTCCATGACGGAGCGGTTGGTGGCGCCCCCGGACGGCGGCCGGAACATCCGGTCGAAGACGGCGCGTGGCTCCACCTCGCGCGGCAGCGGCCGGTCGGGAGCCGACCAGGAGATGCTGTTGCGCGGCAGCGAATTCGAGAAGAAGCCCTCTCCCCGGGTGGACAGTTCGAGCGACGGGAGCAGTGTCTCCGGTCCGGTGTGCCGCGCCACGATCTGATCGATCGACATTCCCCCCGCGCTCACCGCTTGACCGTCGTAATCGAATCCGGTCAGCCACGTGGGGGTGCCCCCGACATGGCCGTTGCCGAGCGGCGTCCAGACGTTCTTCGGGATGGTCAGCGCGTCCTTGAATGCCTCGAGCGGGCTCATCCACTCGTTCAGCTTCAGCAGCCGCCCGTCGGCGCCGGTCTTGGCGGGGTGCCACGAGCCGCGCGGGATGCCGTTCGGGAAATAGAGATACGCGAGTCGCCTCGCGCTCGCCGCGGCGGCCGCTCCGGCCACCGCCGGGCGCATGACGTCAAGCAGTGGCAGCGCGATTGTTGCGCCCAGGCCGCGCAGCAACGTCCGTCGGGAAATGCGGCGTGCGGTCATCCGTCTCTAGGAGCCCGTGGTGAAACCCTCGCTACATTCGAGCGGCGATGCATCCCGCCTGGCCGGCGTTGCTCCGCGGACTGCGTCAGTCCGCGGTCGCGATATGGCCAATATACTCCCTCGTCGCGCCTTGTCAGCCGGGCGCCTCACCGCTCTCGGTGCTACGCGGGATTTCACCACGGGCTCCTAGTCCCTGTGTCCCAGATCGTATCCGCGATGTCAATTGGATGGCGCTGCCGGCTGACGCTTGTACTGGAAGGGGTAGCTCGTGACGATCGCGTGGATCAGGGTCTGGAAGCGGTAGTCGTCCGCTTCGAGCGCCCCGATGATCTTCCGGACGGCAGGCTCGTCGTAGTACTCGAGTTGTCGGCCGAGGGCGTAGGCGAGCATCTTCGACGACGTTTGCCGCACCAGGTCGTCGTGGCGCTCGGCGAGCAGGGCGCGCTTCAGACCGACGGGGCCGACGAACGACGGGCCGTCGGGCAATGAGCCGGCGGTATTGATCGGCGTATAGGTGTTCTTGTAGTAGCGCCGTTCCTGGAAGACGTTCGTGTCCTCGACGACGCGGATCTCGTCCGCCTCTTCCTCGGTCTCCACCCGCTCCCGGAAGTGGTACGCCTCGCGCTGGCGCCCGAAATAATCGAACGTCTCCAGACTGAACCCGATCGGGTCGATCCGGCTGTGGCAGGCCCGGCAGGTCTCGTTGCTCGAGTGCATCTCGAGTTTCTCGCGGAAGCTGAGCTTGCGCAGGTCGGCTACCTCTTCCGACAGCACGCCGGCCCCGGGAGGCGGGGGAGGGGGCGGCGTCCCGAGCAGGACGTCCAGCACGTAGTGGCCTCGCTTCACCGGGCTGGTGTCCTTGTAGTTCGAGGTGAGAGCCAGGATGCTGCCATGGCCCAGAATGCCGCCGCGGTTCGGATCGGTCACGGGGACGCGCCGCATCTCGTCGCCGACGATTCCCTCCATACCGTAGAGCGTGGTGGCCAGTTCCCGGTTGACGAAGGTGTAGTCGGCCTCGATCAGGGTCCGGATCGGCCGGTTGTCGCGGATGAGCGACAGGAAGAACATCGACGACTCGTCGCGCATCGCCGTCATCAGCGTGTCGGTGCACCAGGGGTTGTCGATTGGGTCGAGCCAGATCCGCGTGCCAACCTGCTGGAAGCCGAGCCACTGGGCGGCGAAGCTGGTGCCGAGGGTGTCGGCGCGCGGGTCGGCCAGCATCCGGTCCACCTGCGCGGAGAGGATGTCCGGATCGCGCAACGCGCCGCGCCGGGCGAGGTCCAGCAACTCGTCATCCGGCATGGATGACCAGAGGAAATAGGAGAGGCGCGAGGCGAGATCCCAGTCACTGATCCGGTATGGCCGGGCCGCGTCGGCGGTTGCGCGGTCCGGCGCAGGCGTTTCGATCCGGAACAGGAAATTGGGCGAGATGAGCGCCGCCTGCATTGCGACCTTTACCGATGGCTTGAATCCCCGCTCCGACCGCCGTGCCTCACGGTACTGCTCCAGCGCCTGCTGTACGTCCTTCTCGGTAGGGGAACGCCGCCAGGCGCGCTCGAGGAAGCGGCGCAGCACCTGTTCGGCGGCGGCTTCGTCGCTCGCGCCGTCGCCCGGCTCGGCAACGAAGATGAGTTCGTGCGCGCGCCGCTCGGCGTCGGTCCTCGGCACGTCCGGCAGCATCAGCTCGATGACACGTTCGGCCGCCGCGATGTACCGCTCCATCAGCGTCGACTCGAGGAAGAGTGTGTTGGCCGAGTTGTCGAAGCCACTGGCGCCGGTCAGTTCTGCCGGGAAGCGCTCGGTGACCGAGAACGTGGCGCCCAGCAGATCGCGCAGCGTCAAATCGAGTTCCCGGTGCGTGAGCCGGCGTAGTGGCTCGAAGCCCGGGTTGTCCACGGTCGAGTAATCGAAGTTGTCGATCGCGTCGGTCAGCAGCCCGGTCAGCGCCTGGAGGTCGGCGTCCGTCGGCTGCGGCGCGGTGGCGGGCGGCATCTTGCCCACCTCCAGGGCGTCGATGACGCGTGTCCAGGTCTCGCGGTTCCGGACCAGCGGCCGCTGACTGGCGAGTGCGGTCAGATTCAGCCCCGCCGTCTGGGTCTGAGGGCCATGGCAACGCGCGCAGTAGCGGTCGAGCAGCGGTGCCGCGGCGTGGGGTTCGGTCTCGGCGTCAGCGGATCGGGGCGCCTGGGCGGAGGCGCCGCCAGCCCCCGGACCTGCGAGCCCGGCGACGACCGCTATCAACAGAGCGAACTGGGTAAGGCGCAGACCTGTCAGGTGCAACTTCGGGAACCCAACCGATAGCGTCACTACCGTAGCACAGGGCGTTGCGGACGGGTAACGGCGGGTGTAGAATGTGCCGACGCGGATCGGGCGGATTCCGGGGTTCAGCCCCAGGGACGAGAACATGATCAGACGGCCTCGGCCAGCGTGCTGGGCGACAGGGCTCGCGCTCGTTCTCCTCGGCACCATTGCAACCGGTACCGCTTTCGCCCAGGAAGCGGTCGCTTCCGCCGAGGAAGCGGCCGCGCAGCGCGCCCTCCTCGACCGCTACTGCGTTACGTGCCACAACGACCGGCTCGAGACCGGCAATCTGTCACTCGAAGGGGTGGATGTCACGCATCCCCAGACGGATCCTGCGCTCTGGGAGGCGGTGCTCCGCAGGCTGCGCGCCGGCGCGATGCCGCCGCAGCCGCGCCCGCGGCCTGATGCGGCTGCTTACGCTGGCCTGATCGGCTACCTCGAGACCGCGCTGGATCAGGCGGCCGCCGCGTCGCCCGATCCCGGACGCACCCCCACGTTCCGCCGGCTCAGCCGGACCGAGTACCAGAACGCCATTCGCGACCTGATCGATCTCGACGTCGACATCACCGCGCTTCTGCCGCGTGACGACGTGACGTTCGGGTTCGACAACGTGAACGCTGGCGGGTTGTCGCCGACGCTGATGGAACGCTATCTCGCCGCTTCGCAGAAGGTGAGCGAGCTGGCGGTGGGGAGCCGCTTGCCGGCGCCCGGCAGCCGCGTGGTAGTCGTCCCGCCCGACCGGACGCAGGAGCGGCACGTTGACGGTCTTCCGTTCGGGACGCGCGGCGGCACGATTGTCGGCCACACCTTTCCCGCAAATGGCGAGTACGAGATTCAGGTTCGTCTGCAGCGGAACCGGAACGAGAACGTCGAGGGTCTGACCGAACCGCACGATATCGAGATCACGCTGGATGGCGTCCGGCTCGATCTCTTCACGATGCACCCGAGCGAGAACATGGTGATGCAGGGGAACGCGGCGTACTACGCCGACGTCGGCATCGACAACCATCTGAATGTGCGCGCGCCGGTTACGGCGGGACCGCACCAAGTGGGTGCGACGTTTATCAGGAAGAACTCGGCGCTGATGGAGACGACCCGCCAGCCGTACGACGCTGCGTTCAATATGGACCGGCATCCGCGGCAGCAGCCGGCTGTTCGGTCGCTCTCGATCGTAGGGCCGTTCGATCCGACCGGCGTCGGCGAGACACCGAGCCGCGAGCGGATCTTCTCGTGCCGCCCGGAAGCCGCGGACGCCGCTGCGGCGGAGGAGTGCGCCACGTCGATCATCGCTACCCTCGCCCGCCGCGCCTACCGGCGCCCGGTGACGGTGGACGACCTTGATCAACTCGTTTCCTTCTACCAGCAGGGTCACGCGTTGGGCGGCTTCGAGATGGGGGTCGAGACGGCGCTCCGCGCATTGCTGGCGAGTCCGGAGTTCCTCTTCCGGATCGAGCGTGACGGGGACGGAGTTGCCCCGGGGAATCCGTACCCCATCAGTGACGTCGAGCTGGCGTCGCGGCTGTCGTTCTTCCTCTGGAGCAGCATTCCCGACGAGGAGCTCCTCTCCGCGGCGGAGGCGGGAGGGCTGAGCGATCGCGAGACCCTCCATGCGCAGGTGCGCCGGATGCTGGCCGACCCGCGCGCCGAGATGCTCACCACGAACTTCGCCGGACAGTGGCTGCATCTCCGGAACCTGGACGCCGTCCGCCCCGATGCGCGTCTCTTCCCCGACTTTGACGACAACCTGCGGCAGGGCTTCCGTCGCGAGACGGAGCTGCTGTTCCAGAGCATCCTCGAAGAGGATCGGAGCGTCGTCGACCTGCTGACCGCCGACTACACGTTCGTCAACGAGCGGGTGGCGCGGCACTACGGCTTCTCCGGCATCTATGGCGACCACTTCCGCCGGATCGACCTGCCGGAAGGGAATCCGCGCGCCGGGCTGCTGGGGCACGGCAGCGTGCTGACGGTCACCTCCTACGCCACGCGCACGTCGCCGGTGCTTCGCGGCAAGTGGATCCTCGAGACGTTGCTCGGGACACCGCCGCCGCCGCCGCCACCTAACGTTCCGCCGCTCGACGAGACCCGGTCGAACACCCGCATCGTCTCGATGCGCGAGCGGATGGAGCAGCATCGGCAGAACCCGCAGTGCGCCGTCTGCCACCGCATCATGGACCCGGCCGGGTTGTCGATGGAGAACTTCGATGCGATCGGCCGGTGGCGCGATGCCGAAGGAGGCGTCGCGATCGATGCGTCCGGCAGCCTGCCGGGCGGCGAGGACTTCGACGGTGTCGCCGGCCTGCGGGCCTCGCTGCTCGAACGTCCCGACGTCTTCGCCGGCGTTGCGGTGGAGAAGCTGCTGACTTACGCGCTCGGCCGCGGCATCGACCCGGCCGACGCGCCCGCCATCCGGGTGATTGTCCGGTCGGCGGAGGCGGACGGCTATCGCCTCTCGTCCCTGATTCTTGCTATTGTTGACAGTACGCCGTTCCAGATGAGGAGAGCCCAGTCATGATGATCACGAAGATGGCGCTGCCCCGGCGGACGTTCCTGCGCGGCGTTGGCGCCACTCTGGCGCTGCCGTTGCTCGACGCGATGGTCCCGGCCGCCTCGGCGATGGCGAAGACCGCGGCTGCCGCTCCTCGGCGCCTCGGTTTCGTCTACATGCCGATGGGGATGAATCCCGAGCCCTGGACCCCGGCCGAGGTGGGACGGTTGACGGGGCTCTCGGAGTCGCTCTCGCCGCTCACGCCGCACATCAATGACATCTCGGTAGTGACGAACCTGGAAATCAGCGAGGCGCACACCACCGGAAACCATGCGGCGGCCAATTCCTCGTTCCTTACCTGCGTGAAACCGAAGCGGACGGAGGGGAGCGACTTCGTCAACAGCACCTCTGTCGATCAGATCGCGGCCAAGCGGATTGGCGGCGATACGCCGCTGCCGTCGCTCGAAATCGGGACCGACCTCATCGCGCAGGTGGGCAACTGCGACAACGGCTACGCCTGCGTCTATATGAACAGCCTGTCGTGGGCCTCGCCGACGGCGCCGAACCCGACCGAGGCGGATCCGCGGATCGTCTTCGAGCGACTGTTCGGCGACGGTGGAACGCCGGAGCAACGGAAGGCGCAGCTCCGACAGAACCGCAGCATTCTCGACTGGGTGCTTGATGACATGGCCAGCCTGCAGAAGCAGCTCGGTGGTAGCGACAAGCATCGGGTCGACGAGTACCTCAGCACCGTACGCGAGGTGGAGCGTCGTATTCAGCAGGCGGAGAAGGCGGCAGATGCATCGCCGTTGAGCGACCTGAACCGGCCCACCAGCGTGCCGGAAGCGTGGGAGGACCACGTCAAGCTGATGTTCGACATGCAGGTGCTGGCGCTGCGCGCCGACTTGACCCGCGTCATCACGTTCCAGATGGCGCGCGAGGCGAGCACGCGGACCTACCCGCAGATTGGCGTGCCGGAGCCGCATCACCCGACGTCCCACCACACGGACGACCCGGAGAAGCTGGCGAAGCTGGCGAAGATCAACCAGTACCATGTCTCGCTCTTCGCCTACCTGGTGGATCAGCTCAAGTCGACCGAAGATGGCGACGGGACGCTTCTCGACAACACGACGTACCTGCTTGGCAGCGGTATCGGCAACCCGAACGTCCACGATCACCGCAACCTGCCAATCGTGGTGGCGCGGGGCGCCGGGTCCAAGATCGCTGGCGGGCAGCACGTCAGGTACGACGAGGTCACGCCGCTGGCAAACCTGCACCTGACGCTGCTCGACGACGTCGGTGTCAGGCTCGACGAGTTTGCCGACAGCACCGGCCACGCCGGTGAGGTGGTGGAGCCGCTCTCGCTCTGATCGCCTGGTCGCCCGGTGTCCGGGATTGCCACGCGCAACGGGGGCGGGCGGATGCTCGTCCCGGGGGAGTCGCCGATGCAGACGCGTGAAGTGATCAAACGGTCCTTCAACACCTTGGCCGCAGTCGTGTGTCTGGCCGCGTTGCCGGTCGCCGCGCAGGCGGCGGAAGCGGACGCTGGCCTCATCAACGCCATCAAGGCAGTCGATATCGAGGGTGTCCGTGCCGCGTTGGCGCGCGGCGCCGACGTGACCGCGGCGGAGCCGGATGGCACGACACCGCTCCATTGGGCCACCTACGGCAACGAGCCGGCGATTGTCGAGTTGTTGCTCGAGGCGGGGGCCGACGTCGCAGCCGCCAACCGGTACGGCGTGCTTCCCATCTCCCTGGCCTCCACCAACGGCAACGCCGTGATTGCAGAGCAGTTGCTCGACGCCGGCGCGGACCCGAACACCATCGCCGCAGAGGGTGAAACCGCGCTCATGACGGCAGCGCGCACCGGGTCGCACGAGCTCGTGGAACTGTTGCTGGACCGGGGCGCGGACGTGAACGCAGCCGAGACGTGGCGCGGTCAGACCGCACTGATGTGGGCGGCGGCGGAGGGGCACGCGCGGTTGATCCCGACCATGCTGTCGCACGGCGCAGATCTTGGCGCCCGCTCCGAGAAGGGATGGACGCCGCTCCTGTTCGCGGTGCGCCAGGGGCACATCGGCGTCGTGCAGACGCTGCTGGAAGCGGGTGTCGACATCGAGGAGTCACTGCCGGTTCGCGAGGAGACACGTCGCGGGGGCACGAGCGCCGAGCGCTCCGCCACCGGACTCAACGCGTTCCTGCTCGCCGCTGCCAATGCGCACTACGAGTTGGCGGCGCTGCTGATCGATCGGGGCGCGGACGTCAACGTCGCGCCGCGCGGCTGGTCCGCGCTGCACCAGGTCTCATGGGTCCGCAAGGCCGGCGTTGCCGGCAGCAACAACCCGGCGCCGAAGGGCTCCGGGAACACGACCAGCCTGGAGTTCGTCCGTAAGCTGGTCGACGCGGGCGCGGACTTGAACGTGCAGGTTACTTCGCGTCCGCCCGCTGGCATCACGCGCCTCAACTTCATCGGCGGCACCCCGTTCCTGCTGGCCGCGCGCACCGGCGACGCCGACCTGATGCGCCTCCTGGCCGAGCTGGGAGCCGATCCGCTGACGCCGAACGAGGACAATACGACGCCTCTCATGGTGGCCGCAGGCGTCGGCACCTCATCCCCCGGCGAGGATCCCGGCACGGAGCCGGAGGTGCTCGAGGCGGTGAAGGTGGCGCTGGAGCTGGGCGCTGCACTGGACGAAATCGACGACAACGGCGAGACCATCATGCACGGTGCTGCCTACAAGCACCTGCCGAGCGTGGTGGCCTTCCTCGTCGAAGCGGGCGCCGACATCAACGTCTGGAATCAGCCGAATGGCAAGGGGTGGACGCCGCTCGACATCGTTCGCGGGGTCCACATCGGCATGAACATCCAGAGCAGCCGGCCGACTGCCGATGCCGTTCGAGCCGCCATGCGCGCCGCCGGCGTCGAACCCGCGGAGTAGCCGAAGCCGTCGGCTGAAGCCGCCGGCGGCAGCTCTACGGAGCATGCAGCCGCGCCCATTGGAGCGCGGTAACCACCTCTCGACCCTCGTTGTCCATGTGGACGGGAGGCCGCAGTGTGAGGTGGGTGTCGGTCAGTTCGTAGTAGCGCCGCAACTCGGTTTCCCCGTACCCGGGGCCTCCGCTCGGCAGCGGATGGTGGAGCAGGTAACCCTGATCGCGCGGGCCCGGGCAGGTGATGCAGCCTGCCATCTCCCGCACCGAGAACAGGCCAACGTAGTTTGCGGGCAGGAGCATCGTCTCGTCCGCCGCCGGTGGCTCGCCGGTGTTCGACGCGGGGCCGGTTCGCAGGAGGTGCAGGGACATGTGCCCCGACGGCGCATACAGGAGATAACCGTCCTCGTACGGTTCGACCTCCACGGCGTAGCCGTCGGTGGTGTGGCGGGTGGCCGATTCGATTCGGTACGCGCCGAAGAGTTGCCGGTGCGTTTCGCTCACCTCTGACGCCGGCAGGTCAGGCTCCCGCATCCAGGTCAGCACGGTTGTCGAACCGTCTTCCTGCGGCGGCGGTTGGAGCGTTAGCTGGTTCGAGGCAAGCGTGTAGGAAAAGTCGTACTCCGCCCCGGCGTCACCCGGATCGAAGCTTCCCACCACTTGGTGCGTGACGACTGCCTCGGCCTCGTTCACGGTGAACCGGCCGAAGTAGGGGGCGTCGCTGCCGAACTGCGCGAGAGCCTCACCGGCGGTCAATCCGTCCTCTGCCGGCGGGATCTGATCGGTTCCCGGAATCGTCACGCCCACAGAGCCGGCCGCATCGTAGATGAGGTAGGCAAGATGGCCTTCGACAGGAACTGTCTGAAGCTCGCCGTCGGCGTTGCGCCGCTCGATTCCCGCTAGCAGCCTGTCGGACTTAGGCGCGGCAAACGCGCGTGGAAGCGACTTGGCACCTGTTTGAACGACGCCCTGTGTCTCTGTGCCGGGAGGGCCGCTTCGACCGAAACGGGGACTGTATCCTGGCCATCGGTCGCTGACGGCGCCTGGAGGTCTTTCTGACGCCTCTGGTGGGTCGCGAACACGCCGAGTTCCGCCCCGTATAGCCCCGTCATGCCAGCCTGAGGTTGTGCACGCGTCGGCAGTTATACGCCAGCGTTACCAAGGCCCATTCGCCCTCCACCTTCTCAAGACCCCGCAGCAGAAACTGCCGGAAGCCCATCGCCTGCTTCACGATCCCGAACACCGGCTCCACCGTCTGCTGGCGCAAACGGTAATGCGCCCGGTGCTCCGGCAGTGCCATCTTCTCCTGCATCGACTTGATCCAGTCCGCCTGCGGCTCCTTCGCCAGCTGCTCCGGCGGCTCCGGTCGGAAGTCGTGCCGGCGCCGTTGGCCTTCCGCCCCCGTCGCCACCAACACCTCCACACCGCGACCTGCCAGTTGCGACACCTCGCTGCCCGTCGCGTAGCCACTGTCCGCCAGTACCCGATCCGCCGCGCCCACCGCCGTCGGTATCGCGTCCACGTCCGCCACCAACTCGTTGCGGTCGCTCGCGCACACGCTCACCCGCGACCCCAACACCAACTGACTGCCGTCGGCATCCACCACCGCCTGCGCGTTGTATGCCTGGCGGTACTCATGGCGCCGGCTCTTGCGCATCAGCGCACTGTCCGCATCCGTCAGGTTGATCTGCGCCTTCGCCTCCGGCGCGTCCCTCGGCGGCGTGATGTGCCGACCCTTGCGCGATCCCGCACGCCGCTCCCGCGCCGCCACCGTGCGCTCGTACTCCGCCCGCTCCGCGTCCGCACGCGCCTGCGCACGCCGTTCCAACTCCGCGCACGCACGGTCCAGCTTCGCCCGTAGCGTCTCGCGCCGCGACAACTCCTCCGGCAGACCCTGTGGGTCCGGCACGTCGTCCGTGTCGGCGTGCTCCGCCTGATCCAACAACCCCTCGATCTCGCCTCGCAACTGCTCGCGCAACGCCCCCGCACGGTCGTAGCGGATGCTGTTGCGCTTGTTCGCGTTCGCGTCCACCTTCGTCCCGTCCACGCTCACCGTCCCAACACGCAGCAACTGCAGCTCCTTCGCCAGCAGCAGTACCTGCAGGAACGCCTCCGCTACCGCTTCGAAGTTGCTGCGCCGGAACGTGCAGATCGTGTCGTGGTCCGGATGACAGTTCGCCGCCACGTACCGAACGCCAATGTCCCGATACGTCGCCCGCTCGATCCGACGCGAGCCGAAGATCCCGTTCGCGTAGCAGTACACCAGCAACGCCAGCATCATCCGCGGGTGATACTGCGCCGATCCGGTGCCCCGTTCGTTCACCTGGAACCGCTCCAGCGGCACCCGTTCCACCGCCTCCACCACGAAGTGCGCCAGATCGTCCTCAGGCAGCCAATCGCGCAGGTCCGGCGGCAGCAGATACAACTGCGACTGGTGCCGCTGTACAAAATTCGGCATCTACTTCTACCCCCTCAACTCGACAAGCCCCATTATAAAACCCGGGCCTAAGTCCGACAGGCTGCTAGCCCGGATTTCTCACCGGAGGTGAACAAGAGGCTGCCCGTGATGGCGTAAAGTGTTGTTATCACAATAACTTCAAGCCACACACGGAGGCAGCCTCTTGTCGACACATTGTACGCCAACCCAGCTTGAGTTTCCTCGGGTCGGTCGTCGCCGTCTGGTCGCCAGCTTTGATGGCGGAACGATCACGTCCAACGCCGGGGCATTGCTGCTGCGGGCGGTGGAGAAGTGCACCGGCGTGTGCCGGCGCGCGGCGGAGTGCTTCCAGGACTACCGGGATCCGAGCTTGATCGAGCACACGGTCGAGGACTTGGTGACCCAGCGTGTGATGGCCGTCGCGTTGGGCTACGAAGATCTGAACGACCATGACACCCTGCGGCGCGACCCGCTGGTGGCGGCCGCGGTGGGCAAGGCGGACCCGACGGGCGAGAACCGGGTGCGGGTGGCGGATCGCGGGGCCGCGCTGGCGGGGAAGAGCACGCTGAACCGGCTGGAACTGGTCGGGTCGAAGGACGCCGAGGCTGACCGGTACAAGAAGGTGACCTATGACGAGGCGGCGCTCGACGCCCTGCTGGTGGACGTGTTCATCGAGTCGCACCCGACGCCGCCGGCGCGCATCGTGCTGGATGTCGATGCGACGGACGACCCGCTGCACGGCCAGCAGGAAGGGCGGTTCTTCCACGGGTATTACCGGCACTACTGCTATCTGCCTCTGTATATCTTCTGCGGGGCGCAGGTGCTCTGCGCGCGGTTGCGGCCCTCGAACATCGACGGGGCGGCCGGGGTGGTGGACGAGTTGGCGCGGATTGTGGGGCAGGTGCGGCAGGCGTGGCCGTCGGTCTCCATCGTGGTGCGGGGAGACTCGGGGTTCTGCCGAGACGAGCTGCTGAACTGGTGCGAAGAGCATGCGGTGGATTACGTCATCGGCTTGGCGAAGAACGCTCGGTTGAAGGAACACATCGCGCCCGAACTGGCGCAGGCCCAGGCGCAGTGCGAGGAAACCGGGACCGCCGCGCGGGTGTTTGCGGACTTCCGCTATCGCACGCGCGAGAGCTGGAGCCGGGAGCGCCGGGTGGTCGGCAAGGCCGAGCATCTGCCCGCGGGCGCCAATCCACGCTTCGTGGTGACATCGCTGCGGCCGGACACCCTGGCGGCGCAGGCGCTGTATGAGGATTTCTATTGCGCCCGCGGGGACATGGAGAACCGCATCAAGGAACAGCAACTGGCGCTGTTCGCGGACCGGACGAGCAGTGCGACGCTGCGCGCCAACCAACTGCGCCTGTATTGGGCCACGCTGGCCTACGTCCTGCTCCAGCACCTCCGCGACCGGGGGCTGGCGGGCACCCGGCTCGCCCGCGCCCAATGCGACACGCTACGGCTGCGGCTGCTCAAGATCGGCGCCCACGTCCGCGTCACCGTGCGCCGCATCTGCGTGGCGCTGTCCGAGCTGGCGCCCGACGCCGATCTGTTCATCACGGCCGCTCAACGTTTGCGCGCACCGCCCGGCCCGGCCTGACGATTGGCCAGGCGGCGGCATACGTTCACGACCGCAGGGGGGCACGGGGACCTTTCGGGCATGGTGTGCTTACCCGACCGATTTTGGCGCCGCGCGCACGTCGTCGCCCGCGTCCAGACCACCGCTGGCGCCTGAGTTGGCCGCCCGGAACCCCAGACCCACCGCCTCATGCCCGATCTCCGGGAGCTGTGAGAAATCCGGGCTAGGGACCATGCGCCCGCGAACGGGCGCTGCGCCATCGGTACGGCCGCCGCGTCCGCTGAGGACGATCCGCCGGCGTCGGTGGGGTCCGCGGGTGGGCCGCAGGCGAACGATGCGACAAGTCCGCCGACCGTCAGGAGACAGACGTAACGACTGGGCATGACCATGTCTCGCGGCAGCAAACGGAACCTGCGCCGCCGACAAGAAGGCGCGCCGCTACGGGAACTCGACCACCCTACGGCCGGCAGGCCGCATCCAGGCTCGCCACCGTGGTGACGTTGATCGCGTCGATGGCATCGGCTTCCTCGCGACGAATCAGGAATCCCTTGGCCTCTACCCGGTGCCCTTCGTAGGCGGCGGGATCGGGAAAGACGTACATCAGTTCGAATGCATTGTCGCCGAGCGCTGTCGATTGCGTGATCATGAGCAGATCACCCGTCGACGCTTCGGGATCACGTGTGCGGATCGGTTCACTGCCATCGGTCACCGTCCAGCTCCGGCCATCGGCGGCGCGGGCGAGGCAACCGACCACCTGGACCAGTGCGAAGTTCGGCACCGCGTCCGGGCCGTCGGCCCCGTATACAAGGACATCGGCCGCGTGCGACATCGTCAGGTCCGCGGCGCCCGCCGGAAAGGCGTTCGCTTCGAGGATGTAGGCCATGACCGCCAGGTAGCCGTCCTCGCCGAGGCTGCCGGCGCCGCCGGGCGGCATGGTGCGGGCGCGTGTCAGGACACTATCGAGAGTCAGGCCGCCCCAGTCGCGAATGAACGCCTCGCCCGCGAGCGGGCGCGCGTTAGCTCCGGAGAGATCTTCGCCATGGCAACGCGAACAACTCTCGCGATACAGGGCCTGCCCCCGCTTCGCCTGTTCGGCGGAATAGACACCGTCCCAGACAGACGGATCGGCGTCGTCCTGCGCCTCGGCGACGGCGGTGAGGCCGCCGGCGACGAGCAGCGCAGCCACCGCGAGCCTTGCAGCAAAGAAAGCGGCGCTACCGGCCGAGGTAGTCGTCTTCACTTACTGGATCCTCCCAGCTCGTTTCCCCGCTGACGAAGGTCAGCTGCACCATGTGCTGGTCCGGCGCGGCGCCGTGCCAATGGACGACGCCGGGACCGGCATGGACCGGCGTTCCGGGTGTCAGTTCCACGATCGCCTGGCCGCGGATCTGCGTCCGTCCGCGTCCCTCCTCGGCCATCAGGATCTGCCAGTTCGAATGGCTGTGCCAGTTTGACCGCGCGCCCGGCTCGAAGCGGAGCCGCAAGGCGCGGATGTCGGACGAGTCGGGACGGCTCGGGTCGCCGCCGACGAAATTGCTTTGGGCAGCCGTGACGTCCGGCGGCTGGCTGACCGCCACGCCGGCAACGGTGACGGTCGTCAGTACCGCCAGTGCCAGCCGAATTCGTGATCGCGTGCTAAGCGTGATTCTCATGGCCATCCACTCCTTTGTCGGTCGTGACCGGTCAGTCCAGTGTCCAGAGCGTGAGGGTCGAGATGTCCTTGACGAACAGGCGGTTGCCCGACAGCGTCGGCGCAGTCCAGGTTTCGCTGTCGGCCACCTCGTAGCGTTGCACCGGGTTGAAGCGCGTCCGGTCATGCTCGATCACCACGAGTTCGGCGTCATCCTCGAGCGAGAGGAGCGTGCCGCCGGATCGAAGGATCGACGCATGTTCCGCCTGACGCGGGTCGCTGGTCCAGAGCACTTCACCGGTGTCGAGATCGAGACCGAAGTACTGCCCGCTGTTGAGATGCGACAGGCCGACCAGCACGTTGCCATCAACGACGCCGTTCACCATGTGGAGTGACACCTCGTCGGTGTGCCAGATATCCTCGGTGGTCCAGGCGCCGCCGCTCTGGGTGACGCGGAACGCGGTTACGCCGTTGCCGCGCCCGGTCTGAATCACCATGTTGTCGTAGAGGATGGGCGTTTGCGACGTCGTATCCGACGACGTGGCAAACGGCCGGCTCCAGAGGAGCGCGCCGGTCTCGAGGGAGACGCCGACGAAGTGGCGGTGCGTAAAGATGACCACCTGCCGTGCGCCACCCAGCTCGAACAGCATCGGCGACCCGTAGGCCGGGCCGTCACCGTCCCACGTCCAGCGGACGCTCCCAGTCGCGACATCGAACGCCGTGAGCACGCCGTCGTCGTCGCCGCCGACATGCAGGATCACGAGGTCGTCGACCACCAGTGCCGACTGTGACGTGTGGAAGGCGGGCGTACCGGTGTCCGGCACCTGCCACAACTGCTGCCCGTCCGAAGCATCGAACGCGGTGACCGTGCCGGTCATGCCGAGCGTGAAGAGACGGCCGTCGGCATAGGTCGGCGTCGCTTTCGGACCCGCCCGGTGCCGCGCCGTCGCCGGGTTCATGTTGAACGGCGCCGCGTAGGCGGTTCGCCAGATCGTTTCTCCCGTGCCGGCATCGAGCGCCATCATGACCTCGTCGTCTCCCTGCCGGCTGAACTGATAGATGCGGTCGCCGATCAGGACCGGCGTGGCATAGCCGAGGCCCACCTCGACGGACCACTGCTGGTTCAGTGCGGACGGCCAACGGGATGGAACGTCGAATCCCTCCACCACGCCGTCCCGAGCCGGACCGCGCCACTGCGGCCAGTCCTGTGCCGCGGCGCCGGAAGCGCCCAGCGGAATCAAGGCGATGGCTACGGCGGCCACCCACAGTCGTTTCTGATCGTTCATGGTCGTTCTGCTCCGGGTCTGCGATGGCGATCCCGTCCGGACCCCGTGCCGCGCATGGTCGTGCCCCCTATTCTACGGGGATTCGTTAGCATCGCAACCGGACAGGGCGGACTTGGATCAGGCACCGCAGTCGTTGCAGAATGGGGGCAGCAGGCAGTTGAGCCACGCTCGGAGGAGGATATTGATGGCGCGTCAGGCCGGAATCAGACGGTTCATCGTCGGTGGGGCGGGAGCGGCTGTCGCCGCCGCCTTCGCATTCGCCGCGTCGCCCGGCGCCGTTTGGCAGCCGGGTCCGGCTGGGGACGAGGCGGATCTGCGCGGCGTCGTGCAGAGCCCGGCCGGCCCGGAGGCAGGGGTCTGGGTAATTGCCGAGACCGACGAACTCGACACCACGTTCCGCAAGATCGTCGTGACCGACGACGACGGACAATTCCTCGTCCCTGACCTGCCCGCCGCTTCCTACCGCGTCTGGGTCCGCGGCTATGGCCTGGTCGATTCCGAGCCGGTGACCGCCGAGCCGGGCGAAACGGTGACGCTTCAGGCGACGCCCGCGGCGACACCGCTCGATGCAGCGCAGGTCTATCCGGCGAACTACTGGTACTCGCTGCTCGAACCGCCTGCGCCGGACCAGTTCCCCGGAACCGGCCTGGAGGGGAACGGTATCGCCGGAAACCTCCGGAGCCAGGCCGCCTGGGTCGATCTCACGAAACAGGGGTGCCAGCTCTGCCACCAGATGGGCAACCGGTTCACGTTCGACACGAGCCATCTGTCCGGGTTCGATTCGACGGTAGAGGCGTGGGACCACCGCCTCACTTTGGGTCAGCGTGGCCGCCAGATGAGCGCCGTGATGAACCGCTTCGGTCGCCAGCGGGGCCTCGAGATGTACGCCGACTGGAGTGATCGGATCGCCGCCGGCGAAGTGCCTCCTGCGCCGCCGCGACCGCAGGGTGTGGAGCGCAACCTGGTGCTCAGCATGTGGGAATGGGGCGGAGAGACGTCCTACATCCACGACGAGATCACGACCGACAAGCGCGACCCCACCGTCAACGCCAACGGTTTGCTCTATGGCGTTTCCATCACGCATGACACGCTGGTGATCACCGACCCGGCGCGCCACCAGTCGATGGAGTTGCGGATCCCGTTGCGGGAACCGGATGGAATGGTGCCGTCGTTCTTCCCGACCGAGCCCGGTTTCGAGCCCTCCCCGACCTGGGGGGACGAGGTGATCTTCAATGGGCCGGCCAACCCCCACAACCCGATGATGGATGGCGAGGGGCGTGTCTGGATGACCTCGACGGTGCGGCGTCGCGACAACCCGGACTGGTGCAAGGAAGGATCGATGCATCCGTCGGCAAGCTACTATCCGATCGATCGGAGCGGACGGCAGATTTCCTACTACGACCCGGCGTCCGAGTCGTTCACGCTGATCGACAGTTGCTACGGCACGCATCACCTCCAGTTCGGTGAGGACGAACAGGAGACGCTCTGGCTGAGTGGCGACCCGAACGTCGTCGGCTGGCTCGATACGAAGCTGTTCGACGAGACGGGCGACGAGCGGGCGTCGCAGGGATGGTGTCCCACGGTCATCGACACCAACGGTGATGGCCGGATCACCAGCCCCTGGAACCAGCCGAACGAGCCGGTCGATCCGTCGCGTGACACTCGCCTCGCCGGTTTTGCCTATGGGGTCATTGCCAACCCGGTGGACGACAGCGCGTGGATCGCTCGGACCGGCCCGTTCCCCGGCCGCCTCGTCCGCCTCGATCGGGGCGACAACCCGCCGGAGACCTGTATCGCGGAGGTCTACGAGCCGCCCTCGATCGAGAATCCGGCCGTCGATCCGGCCCAGACCGGCCATGCCCCGCGGGGCGTTGACGTTGACCGGAACGGCATCATCTGGACCGCGCTGTCCGGCAGCGGCCACATGGCAAGCTTCGACCGGAGCAAGTGCGCCGTGCTGAACGGTCCGGAGGCGACCGGTCAGCACTGCCCGGAGGGATGGACGCTCTATCCCTCACCGGGCCCGCAGATGAAGGGAGTGAACGACCCGGGGAGTGCCGACTACCACTACTACAACTGGGTTGATCAGTTCGATACGCTCGGCCTCGGAGCGGACGTACCGATGACGTCCGGATCGGGATCGGACTCGATACTGGCCCTGCTGCCGGAGACGGGCGAGTGGGTGGTGTTGCGCGTGCCCTACCCCCTCGGCTTCTATTCGCGCGGCCTCGACGGGCGGATCGACGATCCCGACGCCGGCTGGAAGGGCCGCGGCCTTTGGGCCAACTACGGGTCGAACCTGAACTGGCACATCGAGGGCGGGAAGGGCATGCGGAGCTCGGTAATCCACTTCCAGCTCCGCCCGAATCCACTTGCAGAGTAGATGTCGAGAAGAGGAGACAAGCCATGAGGACCAATCGACTCACGACGGTTGTGATCGGCCTGCTGCTGATCGCCGCGCCGGCTGCCGCCCAGAACGATCCGCCACGAACGGCCTGGGGGCAGCCCGACCTGACCGGCGTCTGGGATTTTCGGAGCATCACGCGGATGGAGCGTCCCGAGGATCTGGCCGGCAAGGAGTTCCTCACCGAGGAGGAGCTGGCCGATCTGGAGCAGGGCGCGGTCGATCGGCTGAACGACTTCCTGACCCAGCCGGCGCAACGGACCGTGGCGGGGGAGGGCGTCGACCGACGGCCGGACGGCGGAAACGGTTCGTACAACCACACCTGGCTCGATCAGGGGCTCGAGGCGGTGACAACCGGCAGGACGTCACTGATCATCGAGCCGTCGAACGGACGCTACCCGCCACGGACATCCGAGGGGCAAGCCCGCGCCGAGGCATCGTCCGATCACCGGAGTAATCAGCCGGCCGACACCTGGCTCGACTTCAGCACGTACGATCGCTGCATTCTCGGCTTCAACGCCGGCCCGCCGATGACGCCGAGCGCCTACAACAACAATATGCAGTTGTTCCAGACGCCCGACACGGTCGCCATCGTCACCGAGATGGTGAACACGACACGCGTCATCCCGCTCGACGGACGGCCCGTGCACAACCTGCTGCAGTGGTCGGGCGAGTCCCGCGGCTACTGGGAAGGGGACACGCTCGTCATCGAGACGACGAACTTCGATCCGCGCCGGCAGTGGCGGACAACGAGCGGCGCGATGCACCTGATCGAGCGCCTGACGCGCGTCGATGCGGACACAATGCTCTACCAGGCCACGATCAATGATGAGGAGACCTGGAGTGCCCCGTGGACGTTCGAGGTCCCGATGAAGATGCTCGACGGTGAGAAGTGGGAGTATGCCTGCCACGAGGGACACCACTCCATGCCCCTCATGCTCGGTGGCGCCCGCGCGCTTGAAGCCGCAGGCGGGCAGTAACCCGCCGGCCGCGAATGCAGCAACGTTTCCATACCCTCACCCCCGCGCTCGTCCTGGCGCTGGCCGCGTTGGCGTCCACGCCAGCGGCCGCGGCGCAGGACGAGGTTCAGGTCTTCCGGGGCGCCCGCATCCTGCCGATTGCCGGCCCGCCGATCGAGTCCGGCGTCGTCGTGGTCCGGGGCGGATCGATCGTCGAGGTCGGCGGGCCGGAGGTGCCCTCGCCGCCGGGCGCCGTGGAGCACGATCTTTCGGGCCGGGTGCTGATGCCCGGGATCGTCGACAGCCACTCCCACGTGGGCGCCGCGTCGGGCGGCGACCGCTCATCGCCGCTGCACCCCGACGTGCGGGCGCTGGACTCCATCGATGTCGCCTCCGACAGCTTCTGGCGCGCCCGGGCCGGCGGCATCACGACCGTGAACGTGATGTCCGGCTCGGGTCACCTGATGTCGGGCCAGACCGTGTATCTCAAGCTGCGGGACGGCGGCCGCACGGTCGAAGATTGGCTGTTCTGCGACGATCCGCTCACCGACGTTTGCGGCGGCATGAAGATGGCGAACGGCACAAACTCGATGGGCGGACCGCCGTTTCCGGAGACGCGGGCCAGGTCCGCAGCGCTGGTGCGCGGCCTCTATCACGAGGCGCTCGCCTATCTGGAACGGCCAGGCGCCGGGGCGGACGCAGACCGGCCCGCCCCGCGCGATCTGCGTATGGAGGCGCTGGCCGAGGTGCTGGCTGGCGAGCGCATCGTCCAGCATCACACGCATCGCCACAACGACATCGCCACCGTGCTGCGGCTGCGCGAAGAATTCGGTTTCCGCGTCGTCATCCAGCACGGCACCGAGTCGTGGAAGCTGGCGGAGGAGATTGCCGCCGCCGGCGTGCCGGTATCGATCACCTTCATCGACGCACCGGGCGGCAAGGAAGAGACGCTCGACTGGTCGCTGGAGATCGGCGCGATCCTGGAGCGCGCCGGTGTCGACGTGGCGTTCAACACGGACGACTTCATCACCGACTCGCGGCTGCTGCTGCGTGGGGCGGCGCTCGCGGTTCGCAACGGCATGTCCCGCGCCGGGGCGCTGGAGGCGTTGACCCTGGTGCCGGCACGAATGCTCGGCCTGGAGGATCGCGTCGGTTCCCTCGAAGCAGGCAAGGATGCCGACTTCGCGGTGCTCTCTGGCGATCCGCTCAGCGTGTATACCACCGTCGAGCAGACCTGGGTCGAAGGGCGGCTCATCTACGACCGGTCCAATCCGGAACATCGTGGCTACGCGGTGGGCGGCCACAACGTGTACCGCACGACGGCGGAAGAAGAGGAAGCGCTCCGGCGTCTGTTGGCGGGAGAAGGGCTATGAACGGCGGGCGGAGGCCAAGAGGACAGGCGACGCTGTTGGTCCTGGCGCTGGCTGCGGCCCTGGTGGGCGGACTCCCGCCGGCGGCCGCCGGTCAGGTCGCGGTCCGGGCGGAAACGCTCCACACGGTGTCTGGACCGGCGCTCGAGAACGCCGTCGTGATCGCCGGTGCCGACGGCGCCATCGAATGGGTGGGCCCGGCGGCCGAAGCGGAGATTCCGTCTGGCGTCGAAGTGCTGGAAGCTGCCGTGGTGACGCCCGGACTCGTGGATCCGCACTCCGTCGTCGGCCTCGCAGGCGCTTTGAACAGCAACGTCGGGCCGGTCCGCGATCAGGATCAACTGGACAGGTCATCGCCGATCCAGCCCGAGTTGCGCGCCATCGACGCCTACGACGCCGCCGACACGCTTGTCGAGTGGGTGCGATCCTACGGCGTCACGACGCTCCATACGGGTCATGGACCGGGCGCCCTGATCAGCGGCCAGACGATGATCGTCAAGACGCGCGGGCGTAACACGGAGGAGGCGGTCGTAGCGCCGGTCCGCATGCTGGCGGCGACCCTGGGGAACGCGGTGTCCGCGAACTTCGATTCGCCGGGAACCTCCTCCAAGGGGGTGGCGATGCTGCGCGGCGCACTGATCGGCGCCCAGGCATACCAGGAACAGGTGGACCGGACGACGGCGGGTGGACCGGATGACCCGCAGCCTCCGGCCCCCGATCTGGCCAAGGAGGCCCTCGGTCGGGCGCTCGACGGCGAGCTGTCGTTGCTCGTCACGGCCAACACCGCCACCGAGATCGCTGCCGCGCTCCGCCTGCAGCGCGAGTTCGGCTTTGACCTGGTGCTTGACGGCGCCGCCGAGTCGTACCTGTTGTTGGAAGAGATTCGCGCGGCGGGGGTGCCGGTCGTGGTCCACCCACCGATGAGCCGGGTCCGCAACGGGTCGTTCGAGACGGCAGCCAGGCTAGCCGAGGCCGGCATCCCGTTCGCGATTCAGACCGGTTTCGAGGACTACGTGCCCAAGACGCGGGTGCTGCTGTGGGAGGCCGCCATCGCCGCCGCCAACGGCCTGGGGCGGGAACGGGCGCTCGAAGCGGTGACCCTGGGCGCTGCCCGTATCCTCGGCATCGACGACCGCGTCGGCTCTATCGAAGTGGGCAAGGATGCCGATCTCGTCCTCTACGACGGCGATCCCTTCGAGTACACCAGCCACGTCTGCGGCGTGGTGATCGAATCGGAAGTGCTGTCCCGCGAGTGCCGCTAGGAGCCCGTGGTGAAACCCCCGCTACATTCGAGCGGCGATGCATCCCGCCTGAACGGCGTTGCTCCTCGGACTGTGGCAGTCCGCGGACTGCGTCAGTCCGCGGTCGCAATATGGCCAATATGCTCCCTCGTCGCGCCTTGCCAGGCGAGCGCCTCGCCGCTCTCGGTGCTACGCGGGGTTTCACCACGGGCTCCTAGCGCGCGGTCAGTGGGAGCCCGAGCTTGCCGCCGCCGCGCCGGCCGCCGCCCCGGCCTGCTGCGCGTCGATGATCGCCTGGATCGCCTGCAGCGCGGCGAGATCACCGGCCGCCAGCTGGCCGGCGCGCTGGCAGTCTTCCGCCAGAACGATGCCCGCCGCCAGCGAGAACGCGATGTTCTTGGCGGGTCGCGGCTTTGCCTCGCGCAATCGGTCCCGAGCTCGCAAGACCTGCTTCACCACCCACGTCGGGGTCGATTGTGTCAGGGCGAGCGTGGCGACTTCGTCGTAGCGGCTTTGTCCGACCCGTTCGCCGGCGCTCCGTAGTTGCTCCGCCACAACCCGGAATCGCTCCACCGCAGTATCTACACCGCGCGGATCGACCGCGAGCAGGTGTGACACGAGCTGGAGCTGGTTGCCGCGCCAGAGCCCCTTTTCGCGCAGCCGTTCGTAGGCCCGCTCGACGTCGAGGGTTACCGATTCCACCGGCTTGTCCCGGGCGGCATGGAGCGCTGCCGTTGGCAGGTCTCGGGACGAAGTCAGCCAGAAATGGTCCTTGCGCCACTGCCGGTAGATCCGTGCGAGCCGTTCGACGTGGGCGTCGGGTACCGGCGCGCGTTGCCGTGCAGCGCCAGCAATAGCGCCGCCAGTGTCGGTCCGACGCCGCGGCTCGGCAGTTTCTTCGACTTGAACGCGTCGCGTGTCTCGTAGACGATCCGGTGCACCTCTGCCGGATCCAGTCCGCGGCGCAGGATCATGGCCGCCACGACGTAGCGGACCTCCGACTTGAGCGGGCTGGTCCAGCGCGCGCGCCGCTTCAGCCCCGCCGCCACCTCCTCCAGATGGTCGTAGTCAATCGTCGGGCCGACCGCGCCCAGCGTCAGCGCGACATACCGGAACGCCGCCATGTTGACATGCCACCGCTTGTCCGTCCGGAGGCGGTCGAAAACAACCAGGTACCGTTCGATGGGATCTGCGGTTCGAGCCATGTCACAACCATACCCGGAGCGTGGTCCGCGGCAGCTTGTCCCTGGCGATCCCTCAGTAGATGGCAACCGGCACGACGGTCGATCCAGTCGCTCCCTGCAGCTTGAGGGGCTGGACGACAAAGGCGAATTCGTAGACGCCGGCGGCAGCCAGTTCGTCCAGCTTCATCCGTTCGACGAGGTGGATGCCGTGAACGGCCAGGGCGAGCTGGTGGATCGGTAGTGACAGGTTCGGATCGGGGTTGGGGGAGACCTCCACCGGCTGGTTGTCGGCGCCGAGGACCATCGGGTCGTGTTCAATCAGCCACTCGGCTGCGGCAATACCAATCCCGGGGTTGGTCGCCATGAAGCGCTCACCGTCGGTTTGCCAGAGCACGCCCCAGCCGGTGTGGATCAGCACCGCGTCACCCGGTTCGAGTGACGTGCCCTGGCGGTCGAGCGCCTGCTGCAGGTCATCGACCGTGATCTCATAGGTGTCGGGCAGCATGTCGACTCCCTTGAGCGCGGCGACGTCGATCAGAACGCCGCGGGTCATCAGCGTGCCGACGCCCTCGACGCCGAGCCGCGTGAAGCCGGTCCGGGTAAGCACTGCGTTCATGTCGACGCAGTTGTAGAGGCTGTCGCCGATGGTCTGGTGCGGGAACGCGTCGAACTGTGTGCCGACCTGCCCCATTTCGGCCACCACCAGTTCCTCGTTAGACCCGCGCCGGTTCGCTCCAGGGTTCATCGTCGTCGGCTTCATGTAGACGTCGAAGTGCCGGGCGCCGAGGGGAATCCCGCTATGGAGCACCTGTCCCAGTTCGATCACCCGGCCCTCCCGAATCAGCCGTGCGGCGCGCAGCACGGTGTCCGGTCCCATGTGGTTGGCGGCGCCCCGCGTGTCGTTCGCGCCCCACTTCGACGGGCAGCGTTCGGACTCGGACGGTAGCGACCAGGATTGTGCCTGGGCGGCCGGTGCGAAACCGGGCGCGCCCGCGAAATCGGGCCCGGCTGCGGCCAGGACGACCAGTAACGAGACGGCGATGGGGGCAATGTGAAGTTGCATGGCGATTCCTCCCCGGGGACGTGGGTTCCGACTCTGCCACGCGGCGGCGACGGCGTCAACGGGGGGGATCGGGCATAATTGCCCGATTCGGTTCCGGGAGATCGATACCATGAAACGACGGCGAGTGGCGGGAACCTTGCTTGGTGCGCTGGGTCTGCTGGCGCTCGTGGCAACGGCAACGTTGTCGGCGCAGAGCAATGGCGGCTGGACCCACTGGGGCGGTGACGAGCGGAGCACGCGCTACACGCCGTTCGATCAGATCGATGCCGGCAACTTCGGGGATCTCGAGGTGGCGTGGGTGTGGCGAGGTGACAACTACGGCCACCAGGTCGACAACGTCATGCGTTCAACGCCGATCTACGCCGAAGGGAAGCTGTTCGGTGTCGCCGGCTACCGCCGCCAGGTGATCGCGATGGACCCGAAGAGCGGCGAGACGCTCTGGACTTTCCGCGAGCCGCCGACGCAGCGGTGGGAAGACTCGATGCGCAAGAACTACGGGAAGGGCGTCGCCTACGAACAGGTGAACGGGGAGGGCCGGATCTATGTGGTCACCCCCGGCTTCTTCCTCCACGCGCTCGACCCGGACAACGGCAAGTTGATCTCCAGCTTCGGTGACAACGGGACGGTCGACCTGTTGGCCGACTTCGGCTACGAGTACCACCCGACCGAGGGCCTGCCGTCCGAGGTGGGCTACATCACCAATTCGTCGCCTCCGATCGTCGTGAACGGGGTGGTCGTGGTCGGGAACTCCCACGAACAGGGCTACCGGCAGACCCGCCAGGAGAATGTGCCAGGACATGTGCTGGCGTACGACGCCGCGAGCGGCGACCATCTCTGGAAGTTCAACGTCATTCCGCAGTCCGAGAGCGAATTCGGCTTCGATACCTGGGAGAACGACGCGTGGCAGTGGACCGGCAACGTCTCGGCCTGGGCGCCGTTGTCGGCCGACTCCGAACTCGGACTGGTGTATGTAGTGACCGACCCGCCGACCAACGACTACTGGGGCGGCTTCCATCCGGGCGACAACCTCTTCGCGACCACCATACTGGCCCTCGACATCCGGACCGGTGAGCGCCAATGGCACTTCCAGACGGTGCATCACGACATCTGGAACCGCGACAATCCGACCGCGCCGAACCTGCTCGACGTCACGATCAACGGCCAGCGGACGCCGATCCTCGTGCAGACGACGAAACAGTCTTTCGCGTACACGTTCAATCGGGAAACGGGGGAACCGATCTGGCCGATCGAGGAGCGCCCGGTGCCGCGCGGCCGTGTGCCGGGCGAGTGGTACTCGCCGACGCAACCATTCCCGACGAAGCCGGCGGGTTACGACCTTCAGGACATCACCGAGAACGACCTGATCGACTTCACGCCGAAACTGCGGCAGCAGGCACTCGAGATACTGAATCAGTACGAGTACGGCTCCATGTTCACGCCGCCACTCCACCCGGACAACGAGTCGGGGAAGCGCGGCGCGATCCATTGCCCCGGTCCGGGTGGCGGCACCAATATCACCGGCGGAACATCAGCCGACCCGGAGACCGGCATCCTGTATGCGTCGTCGATGACGCTTTGCGCGGCGCCGATTCTGACGCCGGGTGAACAGGGCGATGCCGCCGACCCGAATCCGATCGGCCGGACCATCGCGAAGTACGCGACCGACAACGGCTTCTTGCAGGGGCCGCAGGGGCTGCCGCTCTTCAAGCCCCCGTACGGCCGCATCACCGCGATCGACATGAACACGGGAGAGACGCTCTGGATGATCCCGAACGGTGACACGCCGGACCGGTTCAAGAACCATCCGGCCCTGGCCGGCGTCGATCTGCCCAACACCGGCGCACCAAGCCAGTCGCTCTCGATCGTCACCCGCTCGCTCCTGATGTACTCCGAGGGCCGTGGTGGCCGCCCGCGCCTGTACGCCGTGAACAAGCGGAGCGGGGACCGGGTGGGCGCCGTGGACATCCCGGCGCCGGCGACCAGCATCCCGATGAGCTACATGCATGAGGGACGCCAGTACATCATCATCCCGATTGCCGGCGGTCCGGATCGGTATCCCGGTTCGCTGGTTGCCCTGGCCCTGCCGGACGACCACTAGCGGCTGGCGCGGAAGGAAGGACACTCCGTCTTTCCGGAGCGGACCTACCGCGGGAACGACGGCAGCGCCGGCTCGACGCCCTCGGGGAGCGGGGTGCGGGCGGTGTTCATCACCATGGCGAGAAGCTGGTAGTAGCCCATGATGCCGACGGTGTCGACAACGCCCCGTTCGCCCAAGTGGTCCGTGAGGCGGGCGTACGTGGAATCGCTCACCCCGCGCGTGCGGAACAGTTCCTGCACGAAGTCGTAGACCGCCGCCTCGTCGTCCGCCAACCTGTCGGGACGGCGGCCATCGGCGACGGCGTCGATGATTGAGGGATCGAGTCCCTCCCGCTCCGCGATCGGTGCGTGGACATACCACTCGTACTGCTGTGTCCAATGGCGCGCGGTGAGCAGGATGACGAACTCGCTCAGACGGGACGGGAGCGTGGTCTCGTATCGAACGTAGTCCCCCACGTTGCGAGCGCGGCGCATCACCTCGGGACTGCGAAGCAGTGGGACAAACGGTCCGCCGACACTGGTCCGGTTGCGGACGGTCTTGAATTCCTCGACCGCGGCGCGTTGCGCTTCGGTCATCTCCGCCTCCGGAATCGGCGGCATGCGATCCTGTGCGATAACGGTCATGGCGTACGTCGGCGCCAGTACGATGATGGCCGCGAGCCTCCTGGCAGCCGCCGCGCGGTAGTAACGGTGCGCTCTCATCTGACGCCCCTCCTCGAGCGGGATCCTATGGTCCGGCGCGCGTAACGGTCCAGACTGCCTGCCGACCGCCGGATATGATCGTACCGGTAATCGTGTCGCCGGTCACTACGCCGCGGTAGCGCATGGACCCGGCACGAAACGTCAGTGCGTCGCCCTGCAGCGTGACCTCCTCCAGCGGGGCGGCAGCGCCGGGAGCCTCCCGAAGCGTGCCCGTCACCTCCTGGAACTGCTGCTCGAACGTGAACGCGTTCCCACCGCTGCCTTCGGTCCAGATGCCGGCGATACGGGCCGGAACGATCCAGAGGAGCGCTGTACAGAAGCCGGGGCAGGGGTCGAGCTGAACCGTCTCGTCCGCTGCCCAGTCCCCCATGCCCCACGTGTTGGAAACGATCCGGGTGCCCGGGGCGAGATCGAGCAATGTCGGGCGCAGCCGCAGGTTCAGATCCGGCAGCAGGAAGAGCGCGATGACAGTTGACTCCGAGAGGTCGACCCCGAACAGGTCGGCTTCCAGGAACGTCGCTCGCTCGGAGACGCCCGCTTCGGCGGCCCGCTCCCGCGACAGGGTGACCAGCCCGCCGTCGTACTCGACGCCGATGGCCCGCGCACCGCGTCGCGCCGCCTCGATCACCAGTCGACCGTCACCGGAGCCGAGGTCCATCAGGCGGTCGTCCGGGGTGACCTCCGCCATCTCGAGCATCGTCTCGATCAGCGCATGTGCCGTCGGGACCCACTCGACATCCTTGCCGTCCTGGCCAACTGCGGGACGATCCTGAAAGGGTCCTCCCGCGAGCGCGTTGCCGTACAGCACGACAGCCCCGGCTGCCACCGCAACCAGCACGGCTGTGGCGAAAGCACGGGGCTGCGAAACAGAAGGCATCGTCAGCCGACGGGAGCGCAGTGGCGGCAGCGGGCGCCGCGACTGCCTGGATGGCTACTGGCTCTCGACGTGGCGGGCGCCACTCAGGGTTCCCTCCATGCCGTAGTTCCCCTCGTGGCAGGCGTACTCGAAGATCGGCATCTCGCTCCGCCGCATCGGCAGTTCCACGGTCCAGGGCGTGGTCCAGGTGTCCGGATCCTCCACCGTGAACGTGTAGACCAGGGTGTCCGCGTCGCGCCGTTCGAACCGTTCCGTGAGCGTCAGGTTCTTGCTCGAGTTCTGGAAGCTCGTCTCGCGGAGGAAATTCTTCGTTTCGACCACCAGGGTGTCACCTTCCCAGCGCCCGGTCGACATGCCGGTCCAGAGCGGCACGTCATGCGACGAACCGTCGAGCGGGACGATCCGCGCGTTGTGCACCATCTCGTTCAGGAGCACGACGTGATCCTTCGTCTGGAAGATCTGCACGTTCATGTTGTAGGCGGCCGGCAGCATCGGCGGGCCGGAGTTGAACCCGGTGATGCAGCGCTCGGCGAGCGAGCGATCCTCCGGCCCCAACGACGGCCGCTGGCTGATGCGGCCCCGTTCGTCGCGGCGCGTCTGGGCCGCTTCCGTCAGCGGCGGGATCCGGCCGTTCGGCGGATCGATGACGAGTGAAGTCCGCCGCGTTTCGACCGCCGTCGTGCCGCGGTCCCACCAGAAGTCGTTGTAGGCCAGACGAAGGTCGGCGCTCTCGCGCGTGCCGTTCACCACGGCGCGGTCCGTGGTCGTGTCCTCCCGGTTCAGGTCGGCGTTGTTGGCGCGGACCCGCTCCTGCTCGTAGGCGGCGACTTCTTCCTCGGTCAGGAATTCCTTGTCAGCGAATTGCTCGGGCCGCTCCAGAGGCGTGACGGTCCGGAAGTCCCAGACGCCGCTGATGTCGGGTCGGCCGTCCGGTGTCCGGGGCATTTCGCCACCGTTGCCCGACTGGGCCACGGCGAGTGGCGCGAACGCCAGGAGCAGCGCGGCGCAGGCGATAAGGCTATGCCGCAGGGGTCGCATCGTCATTGGGTCACCTCGTCGTAATAGGGATCCGCCGACTGTAGCACGAACCGTCCGGATCCGGGCTTGCGTTTACTGATCGAGCCGTCTATCGTGACGTGTCTGGCCTTGCGCGCCGGTGGCGTCTCCACGCTGAATACGGAGGCACAAGGGAGGGTTCCATGACTAGCCGGACTCTGATCACCTGGCCGGTGGCGATCGCGATCGCCGCCGTTATCCTTGCGCCATCGGCGTCATTCGGGCAGGAGTCGTATGCGGCGCCGCGCAACGATTACGGGCAGCCTGACCTGTCGGGTATCTGGACGAACAACAGCGCGACACCGCTCGAGCGCCCGGAGCAACTGGGCGACAAGGCGACGCTGACCGACGAAGAATTGGCGGAGTTGACGCAGAAGATCGAAGCATTCCGCGACTCCGAGCAGGCGGGTGACCTGTTGGGCGACCGGCTGATTCAGCAGGCGCTTGGGAACGCAGAGTTCCAGGACTTCGACGTGATTACCGGGAACTACAACGCCTTCTGGCTGGTAGAGCGGCACCTCGACAACCGGACCTCGCTCATCGTCGATCCGCCCAATGGCCGTATCCCGTCGTTGACCGACGCGGCCAGCGCGCGCGCGACCGAGCGACGCGCGTACGCCGCCGAGCATCCGTCCGACGGGCCGGAGGACCGCACACTGGGCGATCGCTGCCTCCATTTCGAGGCGCCGCGGATGGGAGCGGGCTACAACAGCTACTTCCAGCTCTTGCAGACGCCGACCCACGTAGCCATCTTCCAGGAGATGGGACACTTCACGCGCGTCATCCCGATCGACGATCGGCCGCATGTCGATGAAGACGTCCGCCAGTGGGCAGGCGACGCCCGTGGCCGCTGGGAAGGGGACACGCTGGTGGTGGAGACGCGGAACTACTCACCGAATGCGCGTTTCAGCGGGGCGAGCGAGAATCTGCATCTCGTGGAGCGCTACACACGGATCAGCCCGGATGCGCTGCGTCACGAGATCATCCTGAATGACCCGGATACGTGGACCCAACCCTGGACGGTCGAACTGCTCCATGACGCCACCATGGATCCGATCTTCGAGTACGCCTGCCACGAGGGGAACTACGCGATGCCGGGCATCCTGGGGGGCGCCCGGCTCGAGGAGCAGGAAGCAGCGGCTGGCCGGTAGCAGCCCCGTGGGTCTTCACCACGGACTGCCAGGCTCGGCGCCTACCGGTTCTGCGGGTTGTCGTACGGTGCGCCGGTGCCGGACGACCCCATGAAGAACTTCCGACCGTCCTCGAAGGTCACGTCACGGCCGTTGGCGCGGGTGGACCGGTCCTTGCTCTGGTAGCCGTCCACCACGATGATCGTGCCGGGCTGGATAGAGTCGCGCTGCAGCCCGCGCCGCAGCAGCGTGTTGGGAGTGCCCCCCTCTACCATCCACACTTCCGTGGTGCCGTCGTCCTTGGTCACCTCCATGTGGATCCAGGTGTGGGGGTTGACCCACTCCACCCTTACCACGGGCCCGCGCAGCAGCACCGGGCGGTTCGGGTCGAACTCGGCGCCGAAGGCGTGATGGGCAATCGCCGGCGCACTGGCGACAACGAACGTGAACAGGCTGATGGCCAGCAGACCGAGCAGGATGGGCGCAACGCACCGCGTTTCGTGTGACTGTCCTTGCATGGCGGTTCCCTCCAAGGCTTCTTTCCGCAATTTCCTGACGTCGATGGTTGTTCCCGCTGCGAACCGGACTATTGCGGCGGATCCGGCACCCGGCCTTCTCGGACGTCCTCTTCCAGGATGCGCGCCCCGCCCAGGATGCCCCGGAAGGAGTAGTTCGCCTCATGGCAGGCGTACTCGTAGACCCGGGTGTCGCTGGCCGGCCAGACGTACTCTCCGCTCCATGGCGCGGTCCAGATGTTGGGATCCTCGACCGTGAACTGGTAGAGCAGCGTGTCGGCGTCGATCCGGGAGAAGCGTTCCACGACATGAAGATCGCGAGTCGCGCCCCGGAGGGCCGGCGTGTCGTTGAAGTTGGTGGTGTCGACCACCAGCGTGTCGCCCTCCCAGTGGCCGACCGAGTCGCCCAGCCAGTTCCGGATCCCGGGTGAGGCATGTTCCTCGTTCATCCGGACAATGCGTGCGTCGTGGACCATTTCGACCAGGATCATCACGTAGTCGTCGGTCTGCACGATCCGCTTGAGGTTGTTGTAGAGGACCGGCAGCATCGGCGGACCCCCGGTCGAGCCGAAACCGAGCAGACAGCGCTCGGCGAGCGGACGGATTTCGGGGTCGTCGTAGGGGCCGGGCGCATCCATGCCGTTCTCGACCATCCACCACGCGGTTCCGGAGTTCGGCCGGGCGAACGCGCGCCGATCGGCGGCCCGCTGAGCGGCATCCGCGGTCAGGGCCGGCTGGCGGCCATTCGGCGGATCCGTGATGATCGACGTCCGCCACTGACCGTTAATCTGGAACGCGCCGGCGCCCCGGTCGATCCAGAAGGTGTTGTAGCCGCCGACATTGCCCGCGGCGCCGGCCGAGCCGTCGCCGCCGGCGGGCGGCGCCTCGCGATTCGGATCGCTCGCCTCGTTGCGCTGTGCGTTCCGCTCAAGCTCCTGCCGCGCGACGGTGGCCGCTTCCTCTTCGGAGAGATCGAAGGTATCCCCGAAGCGTTCCGGGCGCTGCAGCGGGGTCAGCGTGGCGATGTCGTACGTGCCCGACAGGTCAGGGTGACCACTCGGTGTCCGCGGGCTCTCCTGCGCCTGGATCAGCGCGGGCAATCCCAGAACCAGCACCGACGCCGCGACGATGATTCGCACCCGCATGATCTCCTCCATGCCCCGGCAAACGCCAACGGTGCGGGAGCTATTCCCGTTCGTCCCGCACGTCCTGTTCCAGCACGCGCGCTCCGCCCAGAATACCCCGGAACGAGTAGTTCGCTTCGTGGCAGGCGTACTCGTAGATGCGGTTGTTCGTGGCGGGCCAGACGTACTCGCCGCTCCAGGGCGCGGTCCAGACGTTCGGGTCGTCCACAGTGAACTGGTAGTGCAGCGTATCGGCGTCGATCCGTGTGAACCGCTCCACGACGTGAAGATTCCGCGAGGCGCCGCTGAGGGCCGGCGTGTCGTTGAAGTTGGTGGTGTCGACCACCAGCGTGTCGCCTTCCCAGTGGCCGACCGAATCGCCCAGCCAGCTCCGGACCTCGGGCGACGCATGTTCCTGATCCATGCGGACGACGCGCGCGTCGTGGACCATCTCGACCAGGATCATCACGTAGTCGTCGGTCTGCACGATCCGCTTCAGGTTGTTGTAGAGGACCGGCAGCATCGGTGGCCCGCTCGTCGAGCCGAAGCCGAGGAGGCAACGTTCCGCGAGCGGCCGGATCTCGGGATCGTCATACGGGCCCGGGGCGTCCAGACCGTTCTCGATGAGCCACCAGGCGGTACCGCTATTGGGGCGATAGAACCGGGCCGCCTCGGCAGCCCGGGCCTGCGCGTCCGGCGCAAGGGGCGGCCGCTGGCCGTTGGGCGGGTCGGTGATGATCGACGTGCGCCACTGGCCGTCGATCTGAAACGACGACGTCCCGCGGTCCATCCAGAAGGTGTTGTAGCCGCCGACCCCGCCAGCCGCGCCGGTCGAGCCGTCGCCTCCGACCGGCGGCGCCTCACGGGGCGGGGCGGTTTCGATGTTGCGTTCCGCTGGAATGCCGAATGCCGCAGCCAGGGCCACCGGCTCGCCCGCTGCAATCGACGCGGCCTCTTCTTCGCTCAGTGTGAGCCGGTCACCGAACGCTTCAGGCCGTTGCAGTGGTGTCAGTGTCGCCGTGTCGTAGGTGCCCGAAAGGTCAGGCCGTCCGCTCGCGGTTCGCGGACCCTCCTGCGCCGCGGTGGCAACGACCGCCGCGCACGCCATGCCGATCGCGATCCCGGTCCGAAGTGCGTTGTCCATGTTTGCCACTCTCTCCCGTGCGGAAGGTCGCCGCGTAATCGCCGCTATCGGGGCAGCGGTGTCCGCCGGAACTCACCGTAGAGCAATTCCTCGACGAACTCGACGCATTTGAAGTCCATCAGCCGCGCCCCGTCCTCGATCCGGCGATAGAGCGGCATCCGGATGGTCCAGGGGCGCGTGAAGACGTTCGGGTCCTCCATCGTCGCTTCGTACTGGATGTGGTTCGGACTGATGAGCATGTAGCGCTCGGTCACGACAAGCTGGTTCGTGTGATGGCTGCCAGCGCGGTCGAACCAGGTCTGGTCGTTCTGGCCCGTCACTTCGACCACCAGCGTGTCACCCTCCCAGCGACCGACCGACTGGCCCATCCAGGAGTCGGTCTCCGCCGGACCGATGTCCGACAGATAAACCTCGCGCACGGCGCCGCCGAACTCGTAGGCGATGAGAAGGTTGTCCTCGTTCTGGAAAATCTGGAACGGAAACGGCATGTAGTTGGCGCGCGGCACACCGGGCATGTTGCACTTGACTTCCGGATCGGTATCGAGCCAGTCAGCGCGGTTCTCTTCCTTGAGAGTGCGGGCCTCGTCGCTGTACGGGATCTGTCCGCCGCCGACAATCACGCCCGTACTCCCCGGCACGGCGCCGACCGCGCCAAGCCGCAGCACCGGAACGTCCGGCAACGGCCCGCGGGGTCCTTCGCGCAACTGCATCGCGTGGCGCGCGTTGTGCGGCTCCAGGTCGTAGTGTGCGGCGTTCAGCGTCTGCCAGACGCCGTTCAGATCCGGGTTTCCGTTCGACAGCCGAGGCGGTTCGAAGTCGTTGGTCTGTCCCGCAACCGGAGCGGCGGCCAACAGCACGGTGACTGCCAGCATTGCCGCCATCGATGCTGCGTGTGGTCCGATTCTCGTCAGCATCGCAGGATCATACAGGGCGGTTGCCGGTCACCGCCGGACGAAGCGCTGCACCCGCTTTCCCTCGAGCGTTTCCCCGACGTAAATGTTGCCGCTCGAATCGACGGCCAGACTGTGCGCGGCGGTGAAGCCGCCAGCCTGGTGGCCGCCGAAGCCGAACGAATCGACGATCGACAGGTCCGCCCGCGAGATCACCCATATCTTCGCGTTCATGCCGTCGATGTTATAGAGGAACTCCTGGTCCGGGTCGGGGGAGAAGTCGACGTCGAACGCGGAGCCGAAGTCCCGTGTGCGTGGCGCCATCACGACTTCGTCGATAAAGCTGCCGTCCTTCTCGAATACCTGAATTCGGTTGTTCACCCGGTCGCAGACGTAGAGCCGGCCGTCCGCCGAAAGCGTCGCGCAGTGGACCGGCCGGCCGAACTGCTGCGAAGGCGGAGCGTCGGGATCGTAGGTATACGGATCGTCGGTCGGCACGTTGCCGTAGGCGCCCCAGTGCCGCAGGTACTCCCCGTTGTTGCCGTCGAAGACCGCGACCCGCCGGTTTCCGTAGCCGTCCGCGATGAACACCTCGTTCGTCTCCGGGTCGACATCGATCTCGGCCGGCTGACCGAAGTTAGCGGTGTCGTTGCTCCCCTGTCCCTGGCCTTGCGCCCCGATCTGCATCAGGAACTGTCCGTCGCGCGTGAACTTCAGGATGTGCGCGTCGGTGCCGCCGTTGCCGCCAATCCAGACGTTGTCCATGTGATCGATGAAGATCCCATGCTCCGACTGTGGCCACTCGTAGCCTTCGCCCGGGCCGCCCCAGGCGTCGACCAGATCGCCTTCCTGGTTGAACACCACGACAGCCGGCGCCGGCTGGCAACACTCGGCGAGCGGCGGGTCGTCGTCGGCGCCTCCTTCCTGCTGCGTCAGGCTGCCCGGACGGTGGAGGACCCAGATGTAGTCGCGCGAATCAACCGCGACGCCGACGACATTTCCGAGCGTCTGATTGTCGGGCAGCGGCTTCGGCCAGGTCGGATCGAAGACGAACCCGGCTCCCCCCGGCAATCCCTCGAACGGGTCGGGCGCCGGCTCTCCGTCCATGGCGTCATTCCCGGCCGGGGCGGATCCACCGCAGGCGAGCATCAAGGCGACGAGGGCAAGCAACAGTCCGTGTCCGAAGTGTCGACAGATCATCTTGGGTCTCCCTGCGTGTACGGGCTCCTACG
Organism: Vicinamibacterales bacterium; assembly: GCA_965246995.1. Lineage (GTDB taxonomy): Bacteria > Acidobacteriota > Vicinamibacteria > Vicinamibacterales > UBA8438 > VXRJ01. The sequence goes on along the minus strand of OZ252008.1, from coordinate 3,205,801 downwards.
GTGCCTGTTCGTCGAGGTAGGTGCGGGAGGCGTTCGCGTCCATCAGCGGAACCACCTTGTCGGGGTCGGCCCGCACCATCAGATAAGTGATGTGGTCGTCGATCCGGGTGAATTCGTGCCCCGTCCCGGCTGGGATGACGAAGATGTCCCCTTGCTTGAGGTGGTTCGTCACTCCGTTCCTGACATCCTCGGCGTTGTTGCCCGGTCCGTTCAGGAACTGCACGGCGCGGTTGTCCGGGGGACGGCGTACCTTGTTGACGAGGTCGGGTCCGGTCAGGATCGTGCCGCTGCCGCTCAGAACGTAGTACACCTCGGTCACGAGGTCGTGCTCGGCCACCCGGTTACCCCGTTCGGGCAGCCGACCCCGGTGAGCGACCGCCACCTGGACGTTCGCCTTGCCGATGTCGATCGAGCGGACCTGTTGATCGACAAGCCCGCCTGCCCTGCCCACGAAGGCGTACTCGGCCAGCTCTTCAGCCGGCACGAGCTCTGCGGGGCACATGTCGCATGACGGTTGGACGTCCGGTTGTGCAAGAAGCGCCGGGGCGGAGATTGCCCCCGTGGCGAGGAGTGTCGCCGCGCTCCCGATGGCGACGCCTGCGATCAGCGTGACGAGATGGCGCATGGCGCGTCCTCCTGGGTTGGCTGGCGCGGGAACGGACGCCAGCGCACTCCCATTCTAGAGCAGTCCGTGGTATCGCGACGGGCTGTTGGACAGGTCGGCCGGACGGCCGGTCATGTAGGCTCACAGGGCGGATCGACAAAGGCGGAAGGAGCAGCGCATGCGAGTTGGATTCATCGGCCTGGGCGTGATGGGGCGCCCGATGGCCCTCAACCTGCTACGTGCCCGCCACGACATAGGCGTTTGGGCGCGCCGCCCTGAATCGGCGGAACCGCTTGTCGAGCGGGGTGCGACTGCCGCTTCATCGCCGGCCGCGCTGGCGGCGCGCTGTGATGTCCTCTTCACGATGCTGACCGGGACGGCTGATGTCGAGAAGGTGCTGCTGGGCGAGGATGGTGTGGCCAGCGGCGCCCAGCCCGGCCTGGTGGTGATTGACACCAGCACGATCGATCCGTCGGCTACCCGTACGATCGCCTCGGCGCTCGAAGCGCGGCAGATCGACATGCTCGATGCGCCGGTCTCGGGCGGCCCGCACGGCGCGCGCGACGCAACGCTGTCAATCATGGTGGGGGGCGATGCGGCGGCGCTGGAGCGGGTTCGGCCACTGCTGGAGGTGATCGGCGCGAAGGTGCGCCACATGGGCGATCACGGCGCCGGGCAAACGACGAAGGCGTGCCACCAGTTGCTGCTCCTGATCACCGCGCAGGGCGTGGCGGAATCGCTCGCGCTGGCACGGCGCGCGGGCCTCGACGCCGAACGGGTGCGCGAGGCGATGCTCGACGGGATGGCCTCGAGCCGCGTCCTGGACTTCTTCGGCGACCGGATGGCGCGGCGCGACTTCGCCGCCGGCATCGAGAGCCGGCTCTATCACAAGGATCTCGACATTGTCCTCGGCCTGGCGCATACGCTGGGAGTGGCGCTCCCGGCCGGTGCCGTGACGATGCAGTTCATCAACGGCCTGCACGGCCGCGGTCTCGGCCGGGACGATCTGTCGTCGCTGGTCCGGCTGATGGACGAACTGGGCGGCGCCGCGAGCTGACCCGGATGCGTCGGCGAACGCCGGCGGGGCGGTGCGTTACCGGCCCGCCGCCGTTTCGGCTTCTTCAGCCCGCGACCCGGCCATCATGTTCATCATGCCGTAGTTCCCTTCGTGGCAGGCGAACTCGAAGATAGGGCCGTCGGTCCGGGTCATCGGCAGCGCCCCTGACCAGGGCTGCTCCCAGGTGCCGGGGTCATCTACGGTGAAGGTGACGTCGAGCATGTCGGGGCCGATCCGCGTAAACCGCTCCACGACGCGCACCGCGTCCGTCATGTCGCCGCGTGACAGCGAATGTTCCGGGCGAGCCCACCGCCGGATGAAGGGCTGGCGCAGGTTGATCGTCTCGACCACCAGGGTGTCGCCCTCCCAGTGACCACGCGAGCTGCCGGCGAACTGACGGATCGCCTCCGGCAGGTGCGGCCGGCCGTCGATGGCGATGATCCGGAGATCATGGATGTGCTCCTGCAGGATGATGACCATCTCGGGCGTCTGGAAGAAGTGGAAGTTGTTGTTGTAGCCGGTCGGGATCGTCGGGATACCGCGATACCAGAGGCACCGTTCGCTCAAACCCATCTCTTCCGGTCCGTTCGCGGGGACGCGGCCGTCCCGGACATCGGCCAGGCGCCGGGTTTCGGCTGACGCGATCCGCTCGCGCGCCTCGTCGGTCAGCGTCGGCAGCCGGCCGTTCTCCGGGTCGGTGATGATCGATGTTCGTTGCGTCCCGACCACCGAGGTCCGCTGGTCCGTCCAGAAGCTGTTGTAGGCGCCGACGTTACCGCCAGCCGGCAACGGTTCGGTCCGCACCTCGCTCGGGGCGTTCGCCTGATTGACTCGCTCGATGGCGAGCCGTTCCAGTTCCGCGGCTTCCTCGTCGCTCAGGAACGCCTTGTCCGCCAGCGCCCCGGGCCGCTCGAGTGGCGTGATGGTGGCGTTGTTCCAGATCGCGTGCAGGTCAGGGTCGCCCCAGGGCGTTCGGGGCACCGTCCACCCCTCCGGCGCCTGTGCCTGCGCCAGGGCGCTCGCCGGGCCGAACAAGGTCGTCACGGCCAGTGCCGCGATTGCGACTGCCAGGGCGCTCCGCCATCCGGGATTCCGCTGGTGCATCGTTATCCTCCTGCGTTGGTGCTGGTTGCAGGATACACTCAGCCAGCCGGCGGCCGGAGAGGGACCGCTTCTTGACAGGCTGGCGGGGCGGGAGTACAACCCACTGCGGCGCCCGGCGGCGCCCACGAACATAGAGTCGGATCATCTGGATCTCGCGACAGAGGAGCATCATGCGACGCATTCTGACCATCGCCATTCTCACGGTCCTCGCGGCGCCCGGCGCGGCGTTCGCGCAGGGAGGGGCCGCCGAGTCGGCCGAGCCGTTCCACGTTGGGACCTTCGACATCCACGGCGTTCCGCACGTCGGCCTTGTCCTGCGGGACAGCCTCGTCATCGACATCGAACAGGCCAACATGGCGCTCGAGGTGGATCCCGCCTATAGCCACGTGCCGATGCCGGAGGACATGCTCGAACTGATCGGGCGCTGGGACTACGGCCTGAAGTACCGCCTGTTCGAGATCGTCAATCACATCGTCGGCAACAACCAACTGACAGGCAACGGTCAGGCTGACTTCGTCCACGCGGTGGCCGACCTCCGGACCCGCCCGCCCATCCTGTTTCCGGGCAAGATCCTGAACGCGGCGGTCAACTTCTACAGCCATGTCAGCGAGGGAGCTACCCCGGAGGAGCGGGCGGCGGAGCAGCGGCGGCGGCGCGAGGAGCGCGGCGTGCCATATCTGTTCCTGAAGCCGAGCCGCGGCGCGGTCATCGGCGACGGCGATCCGATCGTCATCCCGCACGGCCGTGACCGGACCGACTGGGAAGTGGAACTGGGCGCGGTCATCGGACGCACCGCGAAGTACGTGTCGGCCACCAACGCCGAGGATCACGTCTTCGGTTACATCGTGTCGATCGACGTCTCTGACCGGGGCGGCCGTCCGCCGGGTGGCAGCGCGACCACTTCTGACTGGTTCGTCGGCAAGGGACATGACACCTTCGCGCCGCAGGGACCCTGGATCACACCGAAGGAGTTCTACGGCGATCCGATGGTCAATCTGCGCCAGACCCTCGTTGTCGGTGGCGAGACGCTGCAGGATGCGCGGGCCGGTGACATGATTCACTCGCTCTGGGAGATCGTCGAGTACGCCTCGTCCATCATCACGCTCTACCCGGGCGACGTGATCAACAACGGCACGTCGGGAGGCACCGCGGCGGGCGCCGCGGAGACCCGCGGCCAGGAAGATCGCTATCTGAAGCCGGGCGAAGTGGTGGAGGCCAGCATCGAGGGGATCGGCACACTCCGGATGCCGGTGGTGGCGGGCGAAGAGCCGCCGTCCGATCTGACGGGTGCGGAACTGCCGCCGATCAGCAACTATCGCGACTGACGGAACGACGGAACAATCGCGTTCCGTCAGAACCGGAAGAGCCGCGTGAACTTGATAACGAACGCGCGGTTCTGGAGGACCGGCCACTGCCGGTCGCGGAACGAGAAGTCTGCAACGTCGCGCTGATCGTTGTAGACGATGAACATCTCGCTGCCGGGCCGGTACTCCCAGCGCAGCCGCAGGTTCGCGCTGAGCGAATTGGAGACCGAGTTGTACTGCACGAGCCCCCCGAAGAACATCCGGGGCGTGAACGTGTAGGTGATGCGGCTCGTCACCAGCGGCGCGGTGTAGTCTTCCTCGCCGATCCGGATCATGTTGATCGAGACGCCCGGCTCGAGGGAGAACTGTCGCGTCAACTCGATCCGCCCTCGCGAATAGCCGAGCGCGGTGATGTCGCCGTGGTAGTACCCGCCGCGCCAGAGTGACAGGGTGCCGGAGACGCGCCGCTGCTGACCCATGGCGTACGACATGAATACGCTCCGGTAGTCGTACTGGCCGGCTGGGATCGGCACGATCCCGGCCGCCTTGAACTCGTACGGGACGTAGTCGTAGCGTTGCTCCATGTCGATCCCGAAGATGTCGCTGTTTTCCAGTTCGGTCGAGAAGGCGCCCAGCTGGATGCGGGTCTCGAGCACGCCGGCCGGGTTCTCGACATAGTCCACGCTCCCTTCCCAGCGGAACTGCCGGACCGATCGAATCGACTGTGGCCGCGGACTGAAGCGCGCCAGGGCGTACGTACGCGTGAAGCCGTCGTCCCGCCGCTTGAAGCCCACTTCCGGATTGAAGTTCTCGCCCACCAACAGGCGATCTACCTGCAGGCCGAACAGATCGCCGGCGTAGTTGAACGCCGCCTGGTAGCTCTCGTCGTTGCCGGCCAGCTCGGGTGTGCTGGTTTCCGCCCAGTAGCCGTAGAAGTTGACGTTGTCGTAAAACGAGAAGGCGGCGTCGAGGCCGTACGCTTCGTTGGAACCCTTGCCGTCGACGGCGATCGAGCGGCTGGTGAAGATGCCTCCGATCCGGCTTCGGCGCAGGATGTCCCGCTTGACGCGGAGCACCGTGAAGTTGGTGGAGTAGGAGCCGTCCGAATTGTTCGCGTCGTCGGTCTGAATATTGAGTGCGCCGAGGGTAAAGCGGCCCACCTTGCCGGTCAGTCGCCCGCCGCCCAGGATCGGTTCGTTCAATCCGATCCGCCGGCTGAAGAAGACTTGCGGCGTGTCGCTGCTGCCAAAGAAGCCGCCGGTGCCGAGACGTGTGGCTCGAAACACGCCACCGGTTGTGCCGGCCTCCCGGCCGAAGTCGAAAATCCCCCGACCTTCGAGGAAGAACTCCCGCTTCTCGGGGAAGAAGAGGTTGAAGCGGGACAGATTCACCTGCGCCTCGTCCGCCTCGACCTGGGCGAAGTCGGTGTTGTAGGTGAAATCGGCGGTCAGGTTCTGCGTGATTCCCACCTTCACGTCGAGTCCGCCGGTGCCGTCGCCCCGGTTCCTGAACGGTGAATCACCTGTCAGGTTGCTTGCCAGCGACGCGATGCCGTAAGGCTTCACGTCGAGCACACGGTTGCTCGAAGGTGTCTCGAGGCCCACCATCGTTCCGGCGGCCGAGAGGCGGAACATGCCGGGGCCGGCCGAGATCGGTACCTGCGTCAGGTAGACGCTCTCGTTCTTCCATCGAATACGGCGAGAGATCTGCACGCCCCAAAGCTGTTCCGTCCGACCCGGGAACCGGAGCGATTTGAACGGGATCTCCATTTCGACCGTCCAGCCGCCGTCGAACCGGCCGGCGCGCGAATCCCAGATTGGGTTCCAGTCGCTGTTGGGGTTACCTTCGTCCGTGATCTCGAAGTCGAAGAAGCCGCCGATCGGATTGACCATGAAGGAGACGCCGTTGCGCCGGTCGTAGAAGGTGTCGAACGCGACGCTGAATGAGTCGTTATTGATCAACTGGAACGAGTCGCGTTGCATCTCGTTGGCGATCCAGCGCGATTCAGGCGCCGAGTCCCACAGGCGAGCCGCCACGTAGACACGGTCGTCGTCGTAGAAGATCCACGCCTCGGTCCGCTCGGTGGCGGGCGCACCTTCGTCCGGTAGCTGTTGCAGGAAGTCACTCATCGAGGGGGTGGTCTCGTACGCCCCTTCGTCGAGCACGCCGTCCAGGCTGAGCGGCTCCCCGATCCGGACCGCCCGTACCGTCGCGCGGCCGGTGGCGTCACGGACGATGACTGCCGGGGCTTCGGGAGGTGGTGGACCGTCGATGGCGCCCGGCGCGGAAACGGCAGGGGCCCCGGCGGTCTCCCGACCCGCGGGCGGCCCACCGCGGTTGGACGGCATGCGGCGCGCTCCCGGCGGGCGGTTTCCCGGTGGCGCCGTCTCTGGTGGCGGCGCCTCTTCGGCCGGTGGCGCTTCGCGCTCCGGTGGCCAGTCGGGACTCAGGGTGATGGTGACCGGCGCACAGGCGGTTGCGGCCAGCCCCAGCAGGAGCGCGAGGAGTCCGGCCGCGCGCGGCGGGGCGACAGTCATAGTGATCCGATCCCGTCCACGCCGACGTCGCTGGCGCAACGCTAGTTCTATGTTGGTAACGACAACTGTGGAGGTGTGGCTGTTTACTGCTACCGCGCCGGGACCTGCAGGTCCGGCATCGGCGCCGCGGTGAAGAGCCGCTTCACGGGGATCGCGAGCCACCGCGCCCAGGTTGCCGCGCGGGAGACGCGGGCGCTGTCGGTCGCGATGCCGGTGTTGCCGTACATCTGGCGGTACAGCTTCGACACCAGTATGAACGCGAGGCGAGACTTGAGCGAGCGGACGCAACGCGACCGCCGCCAGACCGAGCCGAGCCGGTAGAATCGGTCCCAAGCCCGTTGCGTGCCGACGCGGATTTCCTCCGACGTCATCGCCGGGTGGGGCGAGAAGACCTTCGGCCGGTCGATCGGCGGGATCAGCCAGTACCGGCTGACCGGCACGCCGTCGACATCCGGCGCCGCCTTCGCTTCGTTCTGTTCCCACTTCAGGAAGTCGAGCGTGCCGGGGAAAGGAGTGAGTGTCAGGAACTGCGCGAAGTCGATGTCAGCGGCATTGGCGAGCGCCGCCGTCGCGTCGAACGTCGACTCCCGATCGCTCGGCAGGCCGAAGATGAACGACCCGAGCACGTGCACGCCATGTTCGCGGAAAAGACGGAGCTGCCGCACGAGAGCGTCGCCCGCGAGGTTGAAGCCCTTGTAGACGTCCTTCAGCCCTTCTTCGGTGACCGCCTCGACGCCGATCAGCGCCCCCCTGATGCGCGCCCCGCGCATCGCGTCGAGGAATGCCGGGTCCTCCGCCGCCTCCATGGTGATCTGCGTGAAGAACATGGTGTCTTCCGGCAGCTTCGCGAGCTGTTCCATGAGTTCGAACCGCTCGGCACGGAGCGCTTCGAGTTCGTGCAGCCGCGACGGATCTTTCTTCCGCCGCGCCATCGCCAGATCTTCGAGCGTCACCGGGTAGAAGTTGTCGTCCGCCAGCGCGATGAAGCGGAAGCCCATCCGCCGGAGCTGTACGATCTCCTCCATGACGGCGTCGACCGTCCGCTGCCGCGGTTCCTGGCCATCCGTCCGCCAGACCGAGCAGAACGAGCAGTGCTTCGGGCAGCCCCGCACCGTCTGGACCGAGGCCCACATGTAGCGGTCGCGCGGCATCAGGTCCCACCGGGCCTTCTGCAGCGATGTGCCCGGCACGCGGCCGCCGTCGTAGGTACGCTCCTGCGTTCCCGCCGCGACTGCTTCAATCACGTGCGGCCAGATGCCGTCTCCGTCTCCCTTGACGACGGCATCGGCGTGGCCGCGCTCAAGCGCTTCCTCCGGGTACAGCGTGGCGTGGATGCCGCCGTAGATCACCCGGGCGCCGCGTTCCTTCGCAAGACGCCCCACCTCGTACCCCCGGAGCGCGTTGCCGGTATGGACGCCGATGCCGACGATGTCACCCTCGGCAATCGTCTCGGGGTCGAGTGGTTCGAGCGTTTCATCGACAATCACCGGATCGCCGTAGGTCCGGGGCGTGGCGTGGGCCAGCACATAGAGCCAACGCGGCGTGATGACTGCCAGACCGAACGCGATATGGCTAGGATTGATCAGATGAATGCGCATGTAAGGCGCGACCTCCGGGTTTCAGTTGGGGTGCAGGTAGCACGCAAGAATACTACAAGCGTGACAGGCTGGCGCGCGCCGGTTGCGCCGGACGCGCGCTTGGGCGATGATGCGAGAGTTGCTACGGCTCGGTAGAGCTACGGAGGACGGTCATGAAAGGGTGCGTTCTTGCGCTCTCCATGCTCTCGATCATCGCTGGCGCATACCCGCAGTCGGCTGCGGCCCAGGCCAAGGAGCCGAACGAGTGGCCGGAGGTTCCCCGCACGCCATGGGGCGATCCCGATCTGCAGGGGTTGTGGAATCACGGGACCATCACGTCGCTTGAGCGGCCGCTCGAGCACGCTGGCCGCGAGTGGCTGACTGAGGAGGAAATAGCGACCGCCAACCTTGCCTCCGAGACGCGGGCGACCTCCGAGCGGAGGAGCGAGCTGAGTCGCGAGCAGGACGTCGCCCTCGCCTACAACCAGTTCTGGTGGGATCGCGGCATTTCGGTGGGCCGGACGTCGCTCATCACCGATCCGGGGGACGGTCGGCTGCCTCCGCGAACACCCGAGCGACAGGAGTACGAGGCGACCCCCGAGGCGCAGCGGCTGGCTGCCGCCAAGCGGGGCCGGGAGCCGGCGCACGGGCCGGAGGACATGGACCTCGGCGACCGCTGCCTCGTCTATCGTCACGTCCCCATCACGTCGAGCGGCTACAACAACCACGTGCACATCCTGCAGTCGCCGGGCTACGTCGCCATCTTCCAGGAACAGATTCACGACTTCCGGATCATTCCAGTCTTCGATCAGCCCGAACTGCCCGATCAGGTCCGGCTGTGGCTGGGCGTGTCGCGCGGTCACTGGGAAGGCGACACGCTCGTCGTCGAGACGAAGAACTTCCATGCCCAGACCGACTATCTCGGATCGGGCCCAAACCGTACCGTCGTGGAGCGGCTCACCCGACGGGGCGAGGACGCCATCGAATACTCGTTCATGGTGACCGACCCAAGCGTCTGGAGCCGGCCGTGGAGCGGGATGGTGCCGTGGCGTCCCGCCGCGGGGCCGATGTTCGAGTACGCCTGCCACGAGGGCAACTACGGCATGATCAATCTCCTGACGTCGTCGCGGGCCGTCGAAGCGAGCCGGTAAGGAGTGCACAGGTCGTCGTAGAATGACGGGGGCAAGGAGGTTCAACATGACGGTTCGCGGTTTCGTCGTCGCTAGCATATTGATCGTATTGACGGCGGGTGCGTCTGCGCCGGCGTTGGCCCAGAGCGGGTACGAGCCGCCCCGGCTGCAGGATGGGCAGCCTGATCTGCAGGGGGTTTGGGACTTCCGCACCCTGACGCCGCTGCAGCGTCCCGAGGACCAGGAGAGCGCAGTCCTCTCCGACGAGGAAGCGGCGGCGATTGTGGCACGGTCGGCGGCGCGCAGCGCCGAGCTGAACGCGCCCACCGAACGGACGGATGATGGGCTGCCGGTCGGTGGCGACGTCGGGGGTTACAACCACTACTGGGTCGACCAGGGCGCGAGCGTCGTCGACGATCAGCGGACATCGCTCCTCACCGACCCGCCGACCGGCCGGTTGCCGGCGCTCCGGCCCGGCTTCGAGCTGGTGGAACTGTCACTCGGCGAAGATCGGCCCGGCACGCGTCCGGTGCGGGTCCGCGCGGCCGGCATCGGCACCGACAGCCACGAGGACCGCGGTCTCGCGGAGCGCTGCCTCCTTGGCTTCAACTCGGGACCGCCGATCGTGCCGGCCGGTTACAACCAGAACCTGCAGATCTTCCAGACGTCGGACTACGTCGTGATCCTGCACGAGATGGTGCACGACGCCCGTATCGTGCCGCTCGACGGGCGCGAGCATCTGCCGGACGGCATCCGTCAGTGGATGGGTGACTCACGCGGTTACTGGGATGGCGACACCCTGGTGGTCGAATCGAAGAACTTCACCGACAAGGTGGCGAGCTTCAACCCCTCGGTCGCGACCTCCATCGGGAAGGGCGACACACTTCATCTGACAGAGCGGTTCAGCCGCATCGGTGAGGAGACGCTACTGTACGAGTTCACGGTGGACGACCCAACGACGTTCACGGCACCCTTCACGGCGGCGCTTCCGATGAGGCTTGGCGAGGGGATGTACGAGTACGCCTGCCACGAAGGGAATTACGGGCTCTTCAACATCCTGTCGGGCGCCCGCGCCGCCGAACAGGCGGCCGAGACCGGACAGTAACCGGGCCGCGGGCCCGCGTGGTGTGGCCGACGCGCGTTCAGCGTTCGGCCTGCAGCACCTTCGGACGGCTGGCGATGACTTCGGCGACGCCGAGATCGTCGCCGGCCGTTGGCTTCGCACTGCGCTCCACGCTGTGGCGGATCTCCCACCGCCATTCCCGCACGGTGTGTTCCAGCTCGCCCGGCCGGAGCACGAAGCGGTGTCCGCGGCCTCCGGAAGGAGCCGGCAGGTGCAGGGCGGCGACTAACAGCCCACCCGGACGCACACCTTCCCGAATCGCCGGGAACAGCGGCCGGTGCAGGAAATAGCAGTCCACGATCAGGTCATAAGTCGCGCGCGCAATCGTGAACTCGGGCGGGTCGGCCTCGAGATCGGCGACGTGGGCGGTTATCCGGTTCCTGCAGCGCGCGCCTTCCGCATTCGCAAGCAGCAGGGCGACGGCAGCATCGGAACCGTCGACTGCATCGACGCGCCAGCCTTGCCGGGCAAGCCAGATGGCATGCCGGCCCGCGCCGCAGCCCAGGTCGAGCGCACGCCCCTGGGGGATGGTGGCCACGGCGTCCGGCAGCAGGACGCACGGCGGCTCGAGGTTGCCCGGTTCACGGCCGGCGTACCGTGCGTTCCACTTCGCGATCTGCAGGTTCATGGGCGGCCACCGGCGACTGCAAGTCCGGCGACGGGAATCCGGCGTTCCGGGCGATCGGGCTACGGGTGCGTGCCCCAGACCAGCTCGGCCACGAAGCCGACCGGGATGCCGACAGCCAGCAGTGCCAGGCTGATGAGCAGGAACCGGGAGTAGATCGGTACTTTCAGTGCGCGGTGCATCAGCGGGACGGCAACCGTTTCCCGTTCGTCGATCGCCGTGTAGGCTTCCTGCAGACCGTTCTCGGTCGACACGTCGAAGTAGTCGCCGCCGAAGTCGCGTATCCGGTCGATGAGCGACACGCGGCCGGCATCCTCCTGCGTCGATGTCTCGGCCGTCGTATTGATGTAGATGATGTAAGGCATGACGTTGCGCGCGTTCAGCGCGGCGAATTCCGCCTCCGGAATCTCGTCGACGTCCGCGTCGGTGATGATCAGCAGCGCGCGGCTCTGTGGCGCACCCCGGTTGACGACCGACGCGTCACGGTCGAAATGCCGAATGATCGACTGCAGGGCGCGCGTGATGTTTGTCGTGCCCTCGGAGTCGATGATCCGCACCTTGTCCTCCGGGACGAAGAAGCGGTCGCGGGGCGCACCGGGCTCGGTCGCCAGGATCTTCACCGTCACCCAGGGCGCCTCCATCACCTGGAAGTAGTACAGCTCGTCGTCGATGACAAAGTCGTCGACCATGTAGGGATAGGACGAAAAGAGCCAGAGCGACACCCTGTCGTTCTTCTGCTGTCGCATTTCAAGAAACTGGAGGTGTGCCTCGCGTGCCACATCGGCGCGCGATCGGTCGCTGGCCGCGAACTCCCACGCCATCGAGAGCGACGTGTCCACCAGGTCGATCCGGACGCGCGACTCCACATTGCCGGCTACTCGTTCCGTCGACGTGAGGAACGGATCCGAAAGCGCGACCAGGATCGTCACGAGAGCGAGAGCGAGGGCGATCTTCGGGATGGCGTGCAGCACCCGTCCCATGAGGCCGCGCCGGAAGCGGCGTGGAACCTGGTAGCCCGAGTGGCGCCGCGCATGTCGCCGGTGGAGCAGCACCAGGCGGCCAGCGGTGAGGAGCGCGGCGGCGGCGACCGCCATCGCCACCAGAACGGCCGTCCCGGTGTCGCCGTATCGCACCTGCGCCAGATCGGTGGAGAGCAGATCCTGCAGCTCCCCGCTCAGGAACTCGGGAAAGGCCGTCCAACTTGCTAACACGGCGGTATCATATAGACCCATGGCGAACGGGTGGTTTGCTGCTGCTGCAGCTTTGTGCGGTTTGGGCGTTCTGCTCGGCGCGTTCGGCGCACATGCGCTGCGCGAACGGCTCGCGGCGGACATGCTCGCGGTCTTCGAGACGGGCGTTCGCTACCACTTCATCCACGCGCTCGGACTGTTCGCTGTCGCCTGGGCTGCGGCCCGGTGGCCCGGCCCGCTCGTCGGTGCGGCCGGCTGGCTCTTCGTCGCCGGTATCCTCATCTTCTCCGGCAGCCTCTACGTGCTGTCGATCAGCGGCATTCGCTGGCTGGGCGCGATCACCCCGATCGGTGGCCTGTGCATGATTGCCGGTTGGGCGCTGCTGGCTGTGGCGGCGCTGCGCGCGTCCTGATTCGGCCCGACCCGGGTCCTCGGCTTCCACCGCTTCTGGGCGAAGCGACCGCTTCTGGGCGAAGCGACCGCTTCTGGGCGAAGCGACCGTTTCACACCGAAGCGACGAACAGTTCCGCCAGCTCGTCGGCCGGACGCCGGTTCCAGGTCTCGTTGACCCCGACGAGCACGCGCCCGTCCCGGTCCGCGCCCACCGTCACGCCCCGGTCACGCAGCCGGTCACGGAACGCGGCGACATCACCGGTTCTTACCCGGAGCCAGGCGAGGTTGGTGCCGTTCGGGACCGGCTCGAAGGAGAACGCGTCGTGGCCGACCAGTTGCGCCGTCCAGGACTCGGAGACTTCGAGGGCTTGCCGGAAGCGGTCGACGAAGCCGGGCAGGTAATGGTGCGCGATGGCGGCAAATGGCCACGCGGCCGGAAGGCCCGCCCCGAACATGCGCCGCGTGTGGAACATGTCGTCGAGCAGATCGCGGGGGCCGGCGAGTATCGCCCCGGAGGGCGCGTTGAAGTACTTGTAGAGGGACACGTAGACGGTGTCGAAGGGCGCCGCGTAGTCGGTGAGTGCGCGGCCTTCATAGGCCGCCTGCAAGAAGATCCGCGCTCCGTCGAGGTGGAGACGGATCCCCTCGCGCTGCGCCAGGGCGGTGATGCCGTCGAGTTCGCGCCGGTCGAAGGTGGCGCCGAAATGGCGGCGGACCGGCGTCTCGATCGAAATGACCCGCACCGGCGCCTGAACCCGGCCGCTCGCGGTGCGATCGAGGGTTGCCTCCACCGCTTCGAGCGTGAAGTCGGGACGTCCCGTACCGAGCGGGATGAGCGTGATGCCGCTGAGCGTCTGCACGCAGTCACCGGAGTCGTTGTACAGGTGGCTGTCCGCCTGAACGATGGCGCGTCCGGCGCCACCGGCGAGCGCCCGCACCGCCAGATGGTTGGCCAGCGTGCCGGTCGGCATGAAGACCGCGCGTTCCTTGCCGAGCAGTCTCGCGAATGCGTTCTCGAGCCGCTCCACCGCGCCACCGTTCGAGTAGGAGTCGCGCACGATACCGCCGTCTGCGGCCACCGCGGTCCAGAGCTGCGCCGTTTCCTCCGGCGTCAGCCCCAGGCCGTCGCCCACCATGCGCACCGGGCGGGTCGCTCCCGGCGCCGCAGCCGTCGCCGGTGCGGACTGGGCTGCAACTGGACCTGCCGTCGCGAGCCCGTACCCGACACCGAGCGTTCCGACTTCCAGGAAACGCCGCCGGTCGATACTGGTCATGGCTATCCCGCTCCCGTGTTCTGCTGGTCCTGCACCTTACGCGCCCCCGTGGCAGAAAACAACGCCGCGTCGTCACGCTCCGCCGCGCGAACGACCTGCACCGGCCGGGTGATTCGAATATGCTTCCCGGCTGGAGGTCGCCCCGATGACGCATACGTACGGACGGAGGATTCGTTCGGGCCTGGCGGTGGTCGCGGCCGTCTCGCTGTTCCTCGGAGCAGTGTCGCCGGCGGTCGGGCAGAACGTCGACTGGCGCCTGCACAACCTCGATCTTGCCGGCAGCCGCTATGCCGAGATCGATCAGATCACGCCGGAGAACGCCCACGAGCTGGAGCCGCGCTGGCTGTTCCAGCATGGCGTCATCGACGGCGTCAGCAACCAGACGACACCGATCGTGATCGATGGCGTGATGTACCTGACCGACTCGCGTGGCAGTGTCTACGCCGTCGACGCCCAAAACGGGCATCACCTCTGGACGTATGACGTGACCAATCTCCTCGGTGGCGCCCGGGCGGAAGGCTATATCTTCCGTCACCGCGGGCCCACCTACGAGGACGGCGTCGTCTACAGCGCCGCCGGCTCCTTCATCTTCGCACTCGATGCGAAAACCGGGGAGCCGATCGAGACGTTCGGCGACAACGGCCAGGCGTCGGTCATTCTCGACGTGCTGCGGCTCCGCTACCCCGAAGTCGAGACCGCCATCTCGATGGGCTACTGGTTCACCACGGCGCCGCAGATCCACGACGGTGTCCTCTACGTCGGATCCACGCGGAGCGAGAGTCTCATTCCGGGTGGCCATGTGCTGGCGGTCGACGCGAAGACGGGTGAGGTGATCTGGCACTTCAACACGATCCCGCAGGACGAGAACGATCAGGGATGGGATGTTGCCGGTCCCACGTGGGTCGGTGGCGGGCGGGAGGGCGGTGGCATCTGGGAGACGCCGTCGATCGACCCGGAACTGGGGCTGATGTACGTCGCGGTGGGCAATCCGTTCGGCGACAGCACGAAGCGGGATGGCATGAACCTGTTCACCGACTCCGTGCTGGCGCTCAATCTCGACGATGGGCAGTTGCGCTGGTACTACCAGCTCGTGCACCACGACGTCTGGGATTACGACAACGGGAGCCAGCCGATCCTCTTCGACATGGAGGTGGACGGTGAGCCGGTGCGCGCCCTGGCCCAGGCAAACAAGAACAGTTTTCTTTATCTGCTGAATCGGGAGACCGGTCAGCCGATCCACTCGATTGTGGAGACGCCGGTAGCGACCGAAACCGACCGCGAAGGGGAGGAGCCGTGGCCGACGCAGCCGATCCCGCACACGGCGGCCGGTGAACCGATGCTGCCCGTTTCGCCGACCTTCCCGGAGGCAATCCCGGCGGAGCATGCCGAGGGGAAGACCCTCGTGCCGATCTTCACGCCGATGGCGCCGGATCAGATTTTCTCACCCGGTTACGGCGGCGGCGCGAGTTACGGGCCGCTTGCCTACAGCGAACAGGCCGGTCTGCTCTATGTCAACGCGATCGATCGGCCGTTCGACTCCGGGCGCGGCCCGCGGATGTTCTTCACCGCGTACGACCCCACGACGGGCGACATGGTCTGGCGGCGGATCTACGAGGGCTACGGTCAGGCGGGGCCAGTGGTCACCTCGGGCGGTGTGGTGTTCGTCGGCACGGGTAGCAACGTAGCCGGCTATTTCTTTGCGATCGATGCACGGACCGGGGAGGAACTCTACCGATTCAACACCGGCGCCGGCGTCTTCTCGTCCCCGTCGGTCTACATGGTGAACGGTGAGCAGTTCGTTACCGTGGGGTCGGGTGGCGGCGACCGTGGCCGGCGCGGCGGAGACCTGATCCTCGCCTTCGCGCTACCGAGGGAAAACTGACGGCGGGCGGGTGTAGAATCGCGGCAGGCGGACGGAAGTGAGAGGTTCAGCGACCATGCCTACATGGATGGATCCACGACGGATGCAGGTGATCGCGCTCGCGGCAGCGCTGCTGCTCTGGGGCGCCGCGGGCGTCGGTTTCGCACAGGACGATACCGGGGAGATCCCCGAACTCTCGGGAGTCTGGGACGGCGGACCCGGTTCCCGGCCGATCAACGGACCGAACATGCCGTGGGTGCCGGGCGAGAACTTCCCGGTGCTGAACGAGCGGGGCGTCGCCCACCAGGAAATATTCGACGAGGCCATCGCGGCGAAGTACGACTGCGTGCCATCGACACCACCGGCGCTGATCTACGACCCCTACATGATGGAGGTTGTGCAGTGGCCCGACCGGGTGCTGTTCCGCTACGAGAAGGACGATCAGTTGCGGACCGTTTGGCTCGACGGCCGTGAGCCGACGGTACTGGACTACAGCCTGCAGGGCGTGTCGGTCGGCCACTACGAGGATGGCGCGCTGCATGTGACGACGACGCACTACACGTTCGATGCCACCGGCTTCGATGACTACAACGGCATCCCGTCGTCGCAACTGAAGAAGGTGACGGAACGCTACTGGCGCGAAGGCGAGCAGTTGAAGGTGACGGTTACGGTGGAGGACGAACTGTTCCTGCGCGAACCGGCTGCTTTCACCACGCAGTGGAACCTCGGGCCGGAGGGCTACAAGCTGCAGTCTTACGAGTGCGACCCTGAGGTGGCGCGCTTCCCGGTGAAGTACCTGATACCGAGGTACCGGTAGAGGCGCCGGTCACGATGAAGGAGGGCAGATCGGTGAGAATCCTGCTTTGGACAACGGCAGCCGTGGCGGCAGTGGCGATCATGATCGCCCTGACCGGCGCGCCCGCGACGGCGCACCATGCGAGTGCCCCGTTCTACGACAACACGAAGAGCGTGGAGGCGATCGGCAGCGTCACCCGTTTCCTGTTCCGGAACCCGCACTCGTTCCTCTTCCTGGATGGCGAGGATGAAAACGGCGGGAAGATCCAGTGGGAGATCGAGATGGGCACTGCGGTGTCGATGAGCCGCCGCGGCTGGAGCCCGGATACGATCGAGGTGGGCGACACGATCCGCGCCGTCGGGCAGCCGTCCCGCGCGCCAGGTACGCACGGCATGTGCTGCGCCGACCTCACCAATCCCGACGGTAGTTCCATTCGCCCGGCGGACTAACCGGTCCGTCTCCGGTGCATCGGCGTCCCTGCCGGCCAGTTGCGCTTCCGGGGCCAGCGTGCCGGATGCCCGCAGTGCGCCCGGCGTGTGGGGAATTGCCCCGTTCAATCCGGCAAGTCGTGAGGCAGTAGATGGAAAGACAACGATTTCTGATTACCGGCGCGAGCCAGGGGATCGGCGAGGCGCTCGTCCGGCTGGCCTGCGAGCGGGGGCATGATGTGCTCTTCACCGGTCGCGACGAGGCGCGGATTGCGGCCGTCGCTTCCGAGACGGGCGCTTGCGGGATCCGCGCGGACGTGGCCATCGCAGACGACAATCAGCGCACGGTCGACAGCTGCGTCGAGCGGATGGGCGGGATAGACATCCTGGTCAACAACGCGGGAGTCGGCTACGTCAACCCGCTCGGGTCGATCGAAATGGACCGGATGCGGGGGCTGTTCGACATCAACGTCTTCGGACTGGTGGATCTCACCAACCGCGTCGCGCCGATGCTGAAGGCGCAGCAAAGCGGGGCGATCATCAACATCGCGTCGACCTCCGGCATGAAGGGCGCGGCAGGCGGGACGGTGTACGCCGCGAGCAAGTGGGCGGTGCGCGGCATTAGCCAGTGCTGGCAGGCGGAGCTCCGGCCGCACGGGGTGCATGTCACCTGCGTCTGTCCCTCCGAGGTGCAGACCAACTGGATGGGAAAGACGGGGCGGAACAACCCCAACAAGTTGTACGCGATTGATATCGCCCGGACGATCATGGCGGCGCTCGAGATGCACCCGCGCGCGTTGTGGCCGGAACTCGCGATCTTCGCCAACAACCCGTGGAAAGAAGACTAAGCCCGATGGACTTCGCAGAAGTGAACCTGCTGGCGGTAGGGGTGGCGACGGTGCTGTCGTTCGGGTTGGGCGCGGTCTGGTACTCGCCGCTACTGTGCGGGAACGCGTGGATGGCGGTTAACGGCTACACGGAGGCGGACGTGCCCCGGCTGATGGCGCGGGCCAAGGTCAGCTACACGATCGCGTTCGTCGCCTGGTTCCTGATGGCGCTCGTGCTGGCGATGGTGGGGCCGCACTTCGGCGATGGAGTCCTGGCGATGCTGCACATTGGATTGTTGCTCTGGCTCGGATTCTCGGCGAGCGTCGGTGTCACCAACAGCCGGTTCTCCGAGAAGCCGATCCGCGGCTGGGTGATCGACGCGGGTTACCAGCTCGCCTCGATCGCAATAATGGCGATTGTCCTGGGATTGTGGCGCTGACGTCAGCGCACAAGGGAGTTTCGCAGATGTCGTTTCGTGCGTTTTGGGTTGAGAAGACGGAAGACAAGCGGTTCGTCCGGAGCATCGTCGATCGGGAAGTGGACGACTTGCCGGAGGGGGAGCTGCTGATCGACGTCGCGTGGTCGTCGCTCAACTACAAGGACGCGCTCTCGGCGATCGGGAACCCGGGTGTGACGCGCAATTTTCCCCATACCCCCGGCATCGATGCCGCCGGCACGGTGATTGAATCAGCCTCCCCGGATTTCTCGCCGGGTGACGCGGTAATCGTCTGCGGCTTCGGCCTCGGCATGAACACACCCGGTGGGTTCGGCCAGCGGATCCGGGTGCCGGCAGACTGGGCTGTCGCGATGCCGGACGGTCTCGATGCGCGGACCAGCATGATCCTCGGGACCGCCGGATTCACCGCTGCGCTCTGCGTCGACAAGCTGGAGGTGGCCGGCATGACGACAAGCGGTGGGCCGGTGCTCGTGACGGGCGCGACAGGCGGTGTGGGGTCGGTTGCCGTCATGCTGTTGGCGAAGCTGGGGTACGAAGTGCATGCGGTTACCGGCAAGGCGTCGCGCCACGACTTTCTCCGCAGCCTCGGGGCGAGCGCCATCCTGTCTCGCGAGGAGGCACTCGAAGGCGCGAACAAGGCGTTGCTGCGACCGACCTGGGGCGGCGCCGTCGATACGGTCGGCGGACCGATTCTCTTCAACGTGATCAAGGCCCTCCGCTACAACGCGAGCGTCGCCGCCTGTGGCCTGGTGGCGTCGGCGGAGATCCCCGCCACGGTCTTCCCGTTCATCCTGCGGAGCGTCAACCTGCTGGGAGTCGACTCGGTCGTTCCGCCGATGCCGCACAAGCGTGCGATCTGGAACCGGTTGGCCGGGCCGTGGATGCTTGACCTCGAGGCGCTGGTGGTGCCGCTGACGCTCGAGACGCTGTCGGGGGCGATCGACAGGATCCTCGCCGGCGAGATGGCGGGCCGGGGCCTGGTGGATCTGAGCGGATGATGCGACGGAGGATCCCGCTGCTCCGACTCGCGCTGCTCGCGCTGCCCCTCGGTCTACCGGGCTGCGCGGCAGAACCGGAGCCTCCGGCGTTCCGGCCGACGGCAACGGTCGAGGAATTGATGCAGACGATGGTCGATCCGGCCGCCGACGCCGTTTGGGATGCCGTCGTGATTGACGCTACTCCCGATGGTGTCGTCGAGATCGTGCCGGAGTCGGACGGCGACTGGATCCGACTGCGCCGCCACGCGGTGACGCTCGCCGAGTCGGCCAACCTGCTGCTGGTGGAGGGACGCCGTATCGCCGCGCCGACCTCGCGCTCGGAGTTGCCCGGGATCGATCTCCACCCGGACGCGATTCAGACGCTGGTCGAAGAGGACTGGGAGACCTGGGTGGAAGTGTCGCAGGCGCTGCGGGCGACCAGCTTGACCGTGCTCGAGGCGGTCGACGCGCGCGATGTCGAGGCACTGCTCGCCGCCGGCACCGAGCTGGATCTGGCCTGCGAGGCGTGTCACGCGGTCTATTGGTATCCCGGATTCGACGACCCGCGGCCGGGAGCCGCCGATCAGGAGTGACGCGACGGTTACCAGGCGCGAGACCAGTTCGGTCCGGGCCGGCCGTCGGTCCGGAGGGACGCATCGAGGCCCGCCTGATGCTCGAGGAGACGGCCGAACAGCCAGAGAAGATCCGACAGACGGTTCAGATAGGCGAGGACCGGCGCACGCACCTCCGCTCCCGCCTCGGTCAGGCGGACCGCATCCCGTTCGGCGCGGCGGCAGATGGTGCGCGCGACGTCGAGGGCTGACGCAACCGGATCCTCACCCGGTAGCGACCAGTCGCTCAGCACCCCCTCGACCCCCTCGATGCGATGCACCTCGGCGGTGAGGCGCTCCACCATCGCGTCAGTGACACGCGTCGGGGATGCTCCTCTTGTCTTCCTTGCAGCCCCCGCCGGGGTAACAAGCTCGCCCCCGACGATGAACAGCTCCCGCTGGATCTCCTTCAGGAGCGCGCTAATCGGTTCGTCTCCGCAGATCGAGCGGGCGAAGCCGATCTGCGCGTTCAGTTCGTCCACAGCGCCGCATGCCTCGATGTACGGTGACGACTTGCGAACGCGCGTCCCTCCCACGAGACCGGTCTCGCCGCTGTCGCCGCGCTGGGTGGCAATACTGCTCATGGTTCCGTCTCCCTGTGTGATTCGTGGATCAGTCGCCGCCCAGGCTGATTGACACCCCGGAGCGGAACGCCGCGCCGAGCGACGGGAAGCCGGTCGCTGCAGCGTAATCCTGGTCCAGCAGGTTTTCGATGCTTGCAAACCACCGGATACGCGGGTGGAATCGCCAGGAGGTACTCAGATCGATCTTCTGATAGGCCTCGCCCAGGTCGCGGTTGGGCAGCAGCATCGATGAACCGAAGAACGGATCGGCCAGAAACGTGCTGCCGTCCGACTTCCCGACGAAGTAACCGGCCAGCGTCACCTGCGCCGAGCCAAGAATGTACGACAGTCGCAGATTCGCGATATGCCGGGGCCGGCGGAACGGACGTTCGCCAACCAGCGGAGCGAACTGGCCAATCGCGATGTCGGGCCAGGCAGGATTGAAGACCGGGGCGAGCGCGCTGCTGCTGAATGACGCCGTCACCTCCGCGTCGACGAACGCGTACGATCCGAACAGCTCGATGTTACCGGCGCGCAGGTCGGCGGAGGTTTCGAGTCCGCGCGCCCGGAACGACGACGCGTTGACGTTGGCCCCGAACGGCACGGTCACCGCCACATCGGTCGGCACGCCCAACTGCGGCAGCACCGACTTGTTGACGTACTCCACCTGGTCGGTGAACACGTTGTCGAACCATGCCGCCCGTAGTTGCAGGTGTCCTGCCGCGAGTGTCTGCTCGATGCCGACGTCGAACGTCCGGCTCCGTTCAGGCTCGATCGGCGCGATGCCGAACTGGGAGATGATCGCCGCGCCGCCGTCGACCGACTCGAGGAGCGTGAAGAGAGACCCCGTCTGGTTGAAGACCGAGGGCGCCTTGATGCCGCGGCCAGCGTTGACGGTCAGTTTCGTGCCGCCCACCCTGCCGCTGTCGGCGACCGGCGAGCGGGCGTAGAACGCCATCGAGACGCGAGGGGTAATCGCCTGGCCGAAGAGTCCGTTCCGTTCCAGGCCGAGGCCGCCGGTGACGAACACCCGGTTGCCGCCGCTCACCTGTGCTTCGACGAATGCCCCGCTGTTGACCCGCTGGATCGTGGCGCTGCTGCCGGAGCGCCCTGTCTCTCGTTCGACTCGAGCTCCGCCGGTCAGGTCGATCACGTCATTCACCCGGTACGTCGCCCGTCCTGACAGGAACTGCCGTGCACTCTCGGACTCGAAGACGGACGGATAGGCGCCGCCGTAGTCGAGGATCGCGCGTCCGGTGACGCTGTAGCCGTTCGCGCCGGTGATCGTCACTGGGTTGCCGAGATAGTTGGCGCCGAAGCCGAACGGATCGAACGCTTCACCGGTTGGCGCGGGGTTGGTGAAGGCGTAGTCGCGTTCGGTGGATCCGAACTGCAGCGCCGTCTGCAGGCGGTTGGTTACCTGCGAGTGGGCGGTCACGCCTACCAGCGTCAGCTGTTGCGTCTGTGCCGCATCGTCCGTCCGGCCGTAGTAGAGGATGCCGTTCGGCGCCTCGTAGTCGGCCTCCATGCGGCGAGCGGTGACGCTGATGTCCGTCGACGTGCCGAGGCGGATACCCAGGCGGCCGGCGCCGGTGACGTTGCGATAGGCGTTGTTGGGTACCTCGTTGTCGGTCTGGAATCGCGAGACGTCGGCGAAGTAGTCGACCCGTCCGTTGAGGCCGCCGAGCGAAAAGGCGTGGCGCGAGGTGCCGAAGTTGCCGCCATCGGCCGTGTAGGCAGCGGTCGGCGTACGTGTCGAACCGCGCGGCGTGGTCAGGCTGATGACACCGTTCAGGGCGTCCGCGCCGTAGGTCACGCTATTCGCCGCGCGCAGCACCTCGACGCGCTCGACGCCGGTCGTAGCGACGGCGGACCAGTCGAACGCGCCGCCGATGTCGTTTGCCGGCACGCCGTCGATCAGCACCTTGTTGAAGTCGGCGTCACCGCCGCGAATGAAGACCGATGCAGCGCCGCCGCGTCCGGTCGTCTGCACGATGTTGGCGGACGGCGTGAGACGGAGTGCCTCGAGGATGTCGGTCTTTTCCAGGAGGCCGAGCGTTTCGGACGGCAGCACCGTTACTGGCGCACCGCTCCGTGCCTGAGGCAGGTCCGCGGCGGCGGCCGTCACGACCACGTGCTGCTCGATCGGACCGACGGTCAGCGCCAGCGACACCGTTGCAGTCGAACCGCCGCTTACGAATGCTGCCGTCGCCGCTGCCCGGAATCCGCCCGCTCGCGCCGTGACGACATAGCGTCCCGGGTCAATCCCGTTGAACGTGAAGGCGCCGCTGGCACTGGAGGTGGTCTCGGCTACGGGCGCGCCGTCGCGCGTCAGCGTGACAACACCGGCCACGCCGCCACCCAACTGATCGGTGACCGTGCCCCGAATCCGGCCGGAGGTCTCCGTCGCATGGACGGGTGCGGCAAACAGACCCGGAACGAGTGAGACGAGAAGCAGCGCCGCGACCGCGGCGCCCATGATGGACCGCATCTGAACCTCCAATCGGCGTCTCCACGCGCCGAACGTGCGGCCCGGCATCGGTCATGCCGCAGCCGGGGGTTGCCTGGGAGCCCGCGGTGGGGTTCCACCACGGGCTCCTCGTCCCCGAGGTCTGGTCTCCTGACTCGTGGATCGACACGGTGCGGCAACGCCTTCCCGTGCACGCGGCACAGTGGCGGGCGCCGAAGCGCCAACTGCCGCCCGCTCCCCACTTACAGTGGCGGGACCGTGTGGGCCTTTCACCCACTTCCCAGCTCCCTCGGGGCGCGAGTTTGCGCGGAAAGTGTAGCATGCCGGCGGCACGATGAACCGAGACGACCCCGGGACGGCAGCGGCGATAGCGGGTACCGCAGACCTGCTGTACGCGGGCGATCAGTTCACGGCCCGACGCAGCGGCAGGTTTCTCGTCGTCGAGCTGCTGGGACCCCACCGCGTGGTCAGCACGTCGGCGCACCAGGGTGGCGAGCAGGAGGCCCTGCGCTACCTGGTGAACCACCAGAGCTGCGAAGCGAGCGGCGATAGCGCGCGTCATGAACTGATCAGCCGACTGGGGTTGCCGGCGTACCACCGGGAGGTGTGCGACGAAATCGGCATCGACCCGGATCGGGCGGCAGTGATGGGAACGGCCGCCAACATGGCGTGCGCTGCCCACCGATGCGCCACGTTCGAGGAGTTGCGCGCGGACGCGTTCGTCACGGCGGGGGTGTCGGGCAACGCTGCGCGTGCGGGCGATCCCGCACCCTGGACCGAGACGGCAGACGGAGGATGGCGCCGCGCCAACCCCCTGGCCGGCACGATCAACACCATTCTGTTGATCAACGTACCGGTGGTAGCCGCGGCACAAGCGCGCGCGGTGGTGACGATGACCGAAGCGAAGTCGGCTGCGCTGGCGGAACTGGCCGTGCCGAGCCGTTATTCGCCCACGATCGCCACCGGCACCGGGACCGATCAGTTCTGTATCGGCGCGCCACTCGACCCTTCTCGCCGTGCGCGCGAGTCGACCAGCCCGCACGCCAAGCTGGGTGAACTGATTGGCGTCGCCGTGAAGGAGGCGACCGCCGAGGCGCTCCGGTGGCAGAACGGGCTGGAGCCTTCGTATACCCGCAGCCTCGTGCATGCCCTCGGCCGCTTCGGCCTGACCGAGACGGATGCGCTCGAACGGCTCGCCGTCCTGCTCCCGGAGGCCCAGCATGCGTTGCTCGAGCGCAACCATCGGGCGCTGTTCCACGACCCGGGTGTTGCCGCATCCGCGTACGCGATCGCCGCCGTGCTCGACCGGGTCGCGGCTGGCACGCTGCCGCCGGGGTACGCGGCCGAGGCGCTCCGCCAACAGGCGGCCTCGCTCGCCTGCGCGGTGGCGGCGCGACCGCGTGACTGGGTCTCGTTCCATGCCGCGCTCGGCGACGGGCGCGACGCGCTCGGGGACGCGCGCGACGACGGCCCGGTCGATCTGGTGCTGCGGGCGATAGCCGTCGGTTGGACCGCGAAGTGGATTTGAGTCTGCTCGCTCCGCGCGCCGATCTGCTGATCGCCGCAGCCCTCGCGGATCTCTGGTTGGGCGATCCGGTCTACCGGTTTCATCCCGTCCGCCTGATGGGCTCTGCGCTCACGTGGCTGGAGATGCGCCTGCGGGCCATCGGCTTTGACGGGTATGTCGGGGGTTGCGTGTTGTTCGTCCTGCTCGCGACGTTCAGCGGGGGGACGGCTGTGGCCGTCGTGGTCGGCCTGGGAACCGTCCACCCGATCGCCGCGCTGGCGGGGCATTGCTTCCTGCTGTACAGCCTGATTGCCCTGGGAGATCTTTTCGCACACGGCCGGGCAATCCATACAGCGGCCGACGCGGGTGATCTCGACGCGGCGCGGCGTGCCGCGGCCAGGCTGGTCGGACGCGACGTGGAGCGGCTCGACGCCGCCGGCTGCCGCCGCTGCGCCATCGAGAGCCTGGGGGAAAGCCTGGTGGACGGTTTCATCTCGCCCGTTGCCTGGTACGCCGCAGCCGGATTGCCCGGCCTGGTGGTCTTCAAGGTTGTAAGCACCATGGACTCGATGGTGGGCTACCGGACCGAGCCCTACACCCGCTTCGGCTGGTGCGGCGCGCGCGTTGACGACGCCATGAACCTGTTGCCGGCACGAGCCGCCTGGCTGTTGATCGCCGCGGCGGGAGTGCTGATTCCCGGGGCATCCGGCGTCCGCGCGGCGCGGATCGGCTGGCTTCAGCATGCCGTGGTGCCGGGACCGAACGCCGGTTGGAGCGAAACGGCCCTGGCGGGCGCCATCCGCCGACGCTTTGCCGGACCCATACATCTGCGGGGGCAGTTGGTATCCGACCGCTGGATCGGTGACCCGGACGATCCGCCCGGGGGAAGCTCGAGCGACTATCGGCTCGCGTTGCGCGTGATCGCGATGGCGGCGGCCCTGACACTCGTTGCCGCCACCATGTGGCTGGCGTAGGATGGCGGGCATGTCCCGATTCCTGTTCGTTGTTGCCGTCGTTGTAACGCTTGCCTGCGCGGCCACGCCGGCGGAGTCGCAGCAGCCTCACCGGATCGCCGCCGACGGGGGCGATATCGTGATCACGCCCATCTTGCATGCCTCCGTTCAGGTAGAGCACAACGGGACGGTGGTGCACGTCGATCCGTGGAGCGCGGGAGATCTGTCGGAGGCGAAGCCGGCCGACCTGATCCTGGTGACCGATGACCCGTCACACCATCTGGATCCGGAAGCGATTGCGCGCCTCCGGAAGCCCGGCGCACCGGTGGTGCTCACCGCCGCGGCGGCCGAACGGTTCAACGGGGGCGAAGTGCTCGCCAACGGCGCGCGCGGCACGTTCGCCGGCGTCCCGGTCGAAGCGGTCCCGGCGTACGACATGACGCCCGGACAACCGTGGCATCCGGAAGGGGAGGCTAACGGTTACGTCGTCACGCTGGGTGGCCAGCGCATCTTCTTTTCCGGCGTCGGCGAATGCGTGCCGGAAATCCAGGCGCTCCGCGATATAGACGTCGCGTTCATGCCGATGAACCTGCCGGTCGACCGGATGCGTCCCCGGCCGGTTGCGGAGTGCGTCAAGACGTTCGGACCATCGGTCGTCTACGTCTACCACTACGACAACGCGTCGGCGGGCTGGTTCGGCGACCGCAGCCGGCAGCGGCCGGACAACGCGGCGCAGATCGCCAACACGATTCAGGCGTTGCGCGACGCGCTCGAGGGGGAGCCGATAGAAGTGCGCGACGCCGAGTGGTATCCGCGCTAGGAGCCCGTGGTGGCCGCTTGGCTCGGCGTCGTCTGCGTTGCCCTCTCCGCGACGCAGACTCCCAGCCGGAAACCAGGCCCGGCGTTGCGTTATCGTCAGGGCGGGTGGCATGATGGCGCGCGCGCTCAGGAACCGACCGACTCGCCTTGCATCCGGCGGTCGGCCGAGGGTATCCGGAGCTGGAGGAGGTAGGACATGACCCGCAGTGTGTGGTCTTCGAGCAGGGTCGGAGTCGCGGCAGTAATCGTCGTCACCTTGTCGCTCGTCTCGGTGCTTGCCGGTCAGGCGCCCGGCGGGGGGATCCCGATGGACGGCGACGACATCGCCGGCGTGGTCACCGGCCCCGACGGTCCGGAGGTCGGGGTCTGGGTGATCGCGGAAACGCGCGACCTGCCCACGCGTCATGTCAAGATCGTCGTGACGGATGACGCGGGACGCTACCTCCTCCCCGATCTGCCGCAGGCCACCTACGACGTGTGGGTGCGGGGCTATGGGCTGGTGGACTCCGAGAAGGTGCGCTCGGAGCCGGGCGCGCGGCTCGCTCTAACGGCGGTTCCCGCCCCCGACGCCGCCGCGGCGGCCGAGTACTACCCGGCCCAGGACTGGTTCGCCCTGCTCGAGGTCCCGGGACCGGACGAGTTCCCCGGCACGGGGACGGACGGGAACGGCATCTCACCGGACATCGAGAGCCAGGGCGAGTGGATTCGCTCGGTGGTGAACACGGACGGCTGTACCGGATGCCACGCGCTGGGGAACAAGGCCACGCGGGAGATCCCGGAGGCGCTCGGCGACTTCGATTCGCATCTCGCCGCCTGGGACCGCCGCGTGCAGTCCGGGCAGGCGGGCGCCACCATGGACGCGCGGCTGGCCGTGGTCGGGCGCGACCGCGCGCTGGCGATGTACGCCGACTGGACCGACCGCATCCAGGCGGGCGAGTACCCGACGACACCGCCGCCCCGGCCGCAGGGGGTGGAGCGGAACGTCGTCGTGAGCCTGTGGGACTGGTCGGATTCGCAGGCCTACATGCACGACCTGATCTCGGCCGACAAGCGCGATCCGACGGTCAACGCGAACGGCCCGGTCTACGGCGCCCCGGAGAACAGCACGGACGACATGCCGGTGGTGGACCCGAACACGCACGTGGCCAGCGTGGTGCCGCTGCAGGTGCGCGACCCGGACACGCCGAGCTCGGCGGCGACCCCGCCCAAGATGCCGTCGCCCTACTGGGGCGAGGAGGTCATCTGGCACAGCCGCAGCGTGGCCCACAGTTTCGCCATGGACAGCCGGGCGCGCGTCTGGATCGCCGCCCGGGTGCGTGCGGCCGAGACCCCGGCCTTCTGCCAGCCGGGTTCGAGCCATCCGTCCGCGCAGGCGTTTCCCATTGAGCGCAGCAACCGCCAGGTCCAGATGTACGACCCCGAGACGGGAGAGGTTACCACCGTCAACACCTGCTTCGGGACGCACCACTTGAACTTCGCCTACGACGACAAGCTGTGGTTCTGCGGCAGCGGGCCGGTGGTCGCCTGGTTCGACACGAAGGTGTTCGACGAGACCGGCGACGAGGAGCTGGCGCAGGGCTGGACGGTGCAGGTGCTGGACATCAACGGCAACGGCCGGCGGGACGAGTACGTGGAGCCGGGCGAGCCGATCGATCCCAGCAAGGACGCGCGGATCGAGCGCGGCTTCTACGGCGTTGCCCCCAGTCCACTCGACGGATCGATCTGGGGCTCGACCCTGGGGTTCCCGGGTGGGCTCGTAAGGCTCGTGCCGGGTGACGATCCGGTGAACACCGCGCTGGTGGAGTTCTACGAAGTGCCGTGGAACGAACCGGACGCGCCGGTGCGGGGATTCTCGCCGCGCGGCATGGACGTCGACAGCGATGGCGTCGTGTGGACGGTGCTGGCGAGCGGTCACTTCGCGAGCTTCGACCGCACGAAGTGCGCCGGTCCGCTCAACGGGCCCACGGCCACCGGCCGGCACTGTCCGGAAGGCTGGGCGCTCCATCAGTTCCCGGGGCCGAACTTCAAGGGGGCGGTCGATTCCGGGAGCGCCGAGTCGGCGTACTACAACTTCACCGATCGGTTCAACCTGCTGGGGCTTGGCGAGAACATATCGCTGGCCACCGGCAACCTGTCCGAGGGCGTGCTCGCGCTGGTGGACGGCGAGTTCCTCAACTTCCGCGTGCCCTACCCGCTGGGGAGCTTCTTCGGCAAGGGTCTGGACGGCCGGATCGACGACCCCGACGCCGGCTGGAAGGGGCGGGGGATCTGGACGACGTCGGGGAGCCGGGCCCCGTTCCACGCCGAAGGGGGGACGGAGCGCGTGGCGCCGGTCTTCAAGTTCCAGGTGCGGCCGGACCCGCTCGCGCACTAGCGGCCCGTAGCAAAAGCCCCGCTGCCACGCGGGCGCCTCGCCGCTCTCGGTGCTACGCGGGGGTTCACCACGGGCTCCTAGAACGTGCCCGGCAACCGCGCGTCGAGCACCATCTGTTCGGTCAGCGTGGACCCGAACCCGGGGGTCATCGGCGCAATCGCGTCGCCGTTCTCGAACGATGGCGACATTGCCTCCAGGATGGGCGATCCGGCCGGGAAGCTCTCTGCCATCGTGCAACTTGCGGCGGTGAGCGCGACCGGCAGGCCCCAGACGCTTCCGCCTCGGTGCGGGATCAGTTCCAGGCCGGCGGCTTCAACCAGATCGCGGATACGCCGGCCTGCCGTCAAGCCGCCGCACCAGGTGATGTCAGGCTGCAGGATCTGCGCGGCGCCGAGGCGGACCAGCACGTCGAAGCCATGCTCCGTGTACTCGTGTTCGCCGCAGGCGACCCGGGTCCAGCCGGGGCCGCCGCCACCAATCCGCCGGACCAGCTCGACGTAGCCGAAGACGTCGTCCGGCGAAAGCAACTCCTCCATGAAGTAAAGGTTCGCACCGCGCAACTGCTCGGCGAAGCCGACCGCCCACTCGACCGTGCCGTTGCGTGATACGCAGTCGGTCATCAGGTTGCCGTCCGGGCCCATTGTGTCGCGCGCCGCCAGCACCGACTCTACGAGGCGGGCCTGATCGGCGGGCGTCGTATGCGGCCCGACCGGCGCTGACCGCTTGAAGTGGCGGATCCCCTGCGCGCGTCCCTGGGCCACGTCCCCGCCCGTCTGATAGATGGCAAGCCGGTCGCGGGAGATGCCCCCGATCATCTGGTAGACCGGACGGCCGGCGTGTTTGCCGGCAATGTCCCAGAGCGCGTTGTCGACCGCACTGAGCGCCATCGCGAAAAGGCCGCGGCGTCCATAGAAGAGCGCCGAGCTGTACATCTGATCCCAGAGCTGTTCGACGTCTAGCGGATTTGCGCCGACGAGGAGATGCCGGAGGTGACCATGAATGATCTCGACCGCCGCGCCGCCCCCGGCTCCCATGCCGAAGCCGGTGATCCCCTGATCGGTCTTGATGACCACGAGAATGGCGGAGGGAAGCTGCTCGAACGGGCCACCCCAGCGCCAGCGGCGCGGATCGTCGTCGCCGGCAAAGGTCGGTGGGTCGAGGAGGCCGTCTGACCGCTGGTTGATGTAGATCGGGTGGGCGGTCACCTCCTCGATGGTGATCCGCGGGCCCTGGCCACGCCAGGCTTCGGCCGGCGTGCCGCGGCCGGCGCCAGCCGCCGCCGCCAGCGCGGCGAAGCGACTCATGCGCTGCAGGAAGTGCCGGCGCGTGGTGCGTCCGGACTGCACGCGGCTATCGCTCTCTGACATGTCATCGTCCTTTGGGCTAACTGCCCGGCGGAGTCCACAGCCGCGGTTTGCCCTCGCCTGCCATCTCGAGCAGCAGCCGGTTCAGCCGCTTGACGAATGAAGCGGGATCGGCGAGGTGGCCGCCCTCGGCCAGCATCGACTGATCGAACAGCACGTGGCTCCAGTCCTGAAAACGATCGTCGTCGGTCTCGTCCTTGAGACGGGTGACGATAGGGTGCGTCGGGTTGATCTCGAGTACCAGCGGGATATTTGGCACGGCCTGGCCCGCGGCGCGAAGAATCCGCTCGAGATTCGCGCTCATTCCGGGCGCGTCACTCACCAGGCAGGCGGGGGATTCCGTCAGCCGGTGTGTCACACGGACGCCCGCGGCGCGTTCGCCCAGCGCCTGCTGCATCCGTTCCGCAAGCGGCTGGAAGTCCGTCTCGGTTGCTTCCTGAGGCTGGCTCTCCTCGTCGGCGCCCGGCAGGTCGGCCAGGTCGAGAGCTCCCTGGGCGACCGACTGCAGCGGCTTGTCGCCGAACGCGGGGAGGTGGGAGACCACCCATTCGTCCACGCGGTCGTGAAGCAACAGCACTTCGACACCCTTCTTCCGGAACACCTCAAGGTGCGGACTCTGACGCGCTGCGTCGAAGCTGTCGGCGGTCACGTAGTAGATTGCCTGTTGTCCCTCCTGCATTCGCTCGACGTAACCCGCGAGCGAGACCGACTGCTCGGGTGTGTCGGCGTGTGTAGAGGCAAAACGGAGCAGCCCGGCGATCCGTTCCCGGTTCACCGGATCCTCGCCGATCCCTTCTTTCAGAACGCGGCCGAACTCGTTCCAGGCCGTCGTGAAGGTATCCGGTTGCTTCTCGGCCAGCTCCTCGAAGCACGCGAGCACCCGCTTCACCGCGGTGTTCCGGATGGCGTCGACATCGCTCGAGTGCTGGAGGCTCTCGCGTGAGACGTTGAGCGGCAGATCGTTCGAGTCGATGATGCCCCGGATGAAGCGGAGGTAGCCGGGCAACAGCTCCTTGGCGCCGTCCATGATGAAGACCCGGCGGACATACAGCTTGACGCCGTGACGCCGTTCGGGATCCCAGAGATCGAAGGGTGCGTGCCGCGGGAGGTAGAGCAGCAGGGTGTAGTCCTGCCGTCCCTCGATGTGAACGTGCGTATGAGCCAGCGGAGCCTCGATGTCGTGCGCGATCGACTTGTAGAACTCGTCGTACTGCTCGGCCGCAATCTCCGACTTCGACCGCGTCCAGAGCGCCAAGGCACTGTTGACTTGCTCGCCTTCCCCGGTGTCGCCCGTATCGAGTGGCTTGCCGGCGGGCCGCGCCTTCGCCATCCGGATTGGAATACTGATGTGATTGGAGTACTTCAGGACGATCGACCGCAACTGCGCGGCATCCAGCAGCTCGTCTTCGTCTTCCCGCAGGTGCAGGGTTACCTCCGTGCCGCGCGCTGGCTTCGAGACGGTCTCCAGCGTGTAGTCTCCCTCGCCGGTGCTCTCCCAGCGGACCCCTTGGTCATCGGTGAGCCCGGCGCGTCGGGTCGTCAGCGTCACCCGGTCGGCAACGATGAAGGACGAGTAGAAGCCGACGCCGAACTGCCCGATGAGTTGCGCGTCGTGAACCTGCTCGCCGGTCAATTGCTGGACGAACTCGCGGGTGCCGGAGCGGGCGATCGTCCCGATGTTGTCGATCACCTCGTCATGGGACATTCCGATGCCGGTGTCCGAGACGGTGATCGTCCGGGCGCTGGCGTCGGCTCTCACCTCGATGGCCAGCTCCTCCTCCGAGCCGAGCAGCGCGGGGTCGGTAAGCGCTTCGAACCGGAGTTTGTCGCAGGCGTCCGAGGCATTCGAAATCAACTCCCGCAGAAAGATTTCCTTGTTGGAATAGAGGGAATGGATCATCAGATCGAGGAGTTGTCTCGCCTCGGTCTGAAAGGCGTGGGTGGTCTTCGTCGCAGCGTTCTCCGGCACGGTCGTACTCCTGTTCGCCTCTGGCAATCGGGCCGATCGGACAATCTATCACGGCCTCGCGCCCGCCCATTGACAACGCTGCGCGGATCGGCGCAAAGTAAGCTCGATCGGCAGCTGATCAAGGAGACGAGTCCCATGAGACCCCACGCCCGAATCCGGTTGTTCGGCTCGCTTGGCGTCGTCGTTGCAGTCCTGTTCGTCCTGCCGGGCAACGCCCTCGCGCAGGCCGACACCGAAGTCACCTTCACGAAGGATGTGCTCCCCATCCTGCAGGACTCCTGCCAGACTTGCCACCGCGAGGGGGCGATCGCGCCGATGTCGCTGATGACCTACGAGGAAACCCGCCCCTGGGCCCGGGCCATCCGCGACAAGGTGTCGACCCGCACCATGCCTCCCTGGTACATCGACAAGAACATCGGGGTGCAGGGCTTCAAGTACGACCGTTCGCTCGATGACGGCCAGATCGCCATGATCGTCAACTGGGTCGACGCGGGCGCCCCCCGCGGTAACCCGGCCGACGCTCCGCCGCCGCGCGAATTTGCCGACCGCGACAAGTGGCACATTGGGGAACCCGACTGGATCGTGCCGATCCCCGAGCCGTTCGTCGTACCGGCCGATGGCGCCAACTGGTGGGGCGACCTCTTCGCGGATGCCGGTCTGACCGAGGACCGGTGGATCAAGGCGGTGGAGACGAAGCCGTCCGCGGAGGGCTTCCCGGTCGTGCATCACGCGGTGACGCGGCTGCAGGAGTCCGAGGATGCCGACGAGGGGGATTTCCTGAACGAGTACGCGCAGGGCAAGAACGGTGACGTGTTCCCGCCCGGGACTGGCCGTCTGGTGAAGGCGGGATCGGTCATCCGCTTCAACATGCACTACGCCTCGATAGGAGAGGAGCGGACCGACCGGACCAGCGTCGGCCTTACCTTCTATCCGGAAGGAGAGGAACCGGAGCACGAACTCTTCTCGCGCGCGCTGGCGCAGAACTATGACCTCGACATTCCTCCGGGGGAGGACGACGTCCGCCACGACAGCTACCACCGGTTCCCGAACAACGTCCGCTTGACCGGGTTTCAGCCGCACCTCCACAACCGGGGAAAGCGGCAGTGCATCGAGGCCATCTATCCGGAGGGCCAGACCGAGATGCTCAGTTGCGCAAACTGGGATTTCGGATGGCACATCGTCTACAACTACGCGGACGAGGTGCAGCCGTTGCTGCCGGCCGGGTCGATGCTCCATACCATTACCTGGCACGACAACTCCCGCGCTAATCGGTGGAATCCCGATCCGCGGAACTGGGCGGGGTTCGGCCAGCGGTCGAGCGACGACATGAGCTTCACCTGGACCAGCTTCTACGAGCTGGACGATGACGAGTATGCCGCGGCGCTCGAGGAGCGGAAGGCGGCCGCTGACAACAACAACTGACGGGAGCTCGACGATGCAGCTGCTGAGATCCCCTGCCGCGCAGGCGGTGGCTGTTGCGGCGCTCCTGCTCGCCGCGCCCGGCGCCGCCGATGCGCAGATGAAGTACGACCGCGGCCAGAGCGTGGCGCCGGTCTACGAAGGATGGGAGCGGAACCCGGACGGCACCTACACGATGGTGTTCGGGTACATGAACCGCAACTACCAGGAAATCTCGCATGCGCCGGTCGGACCGGACAACCGCTTCGAACCGGGTCCGGCCGACCGTGGCCAGCCGACCCGCTTCTATACCCGCCGCCAGCAGTTCGTCTTCCGTGTGCAGGTGCCAGCCGACTGGGGCGAGCAGGATCTCGTCTGGAATCTGACTGTCCATGGCAAGACGGAGCAAGCCTTCGGATCGCTCTGGCTGAGCTGGGAAATCGATGACGGCGTCATCAGGGCGAACCGTGGCATGGGGCTGAAGGGGGCGCCGGCGGACAATCAGGATCCCGCTATCACCGTGCTGGGTGGCACCGAGTTGACCGCGGCGGCGGGAGAGCCGCTGACCCTTCGCGTGGAAGTAAGTGACGACGGGATCCCGGGGCCACGCCCGGTGCCGAGCGATCCCGAGCGGGCGGCGGCCCAGGAGCGGCGCCAGCTACTCCCGCATCCGATGAACCAGGCGGTGGTCAATGCGTTCGAAGCGGGCAAGACCGGCTTGGCCGTCACCTGGATCCACTATCGAGGTCCGGGTGAAGTGACCATCGATCCCATGACGACTTCCATCGAAGGTGGACGCGGCGGCGAGGCGACCACCACCGTCCGCTTCTCGGAGCGCGGGACGCATGTGATTCGCGTTCTCGCGGACGATTCCATCAATACCACACCGATCGACATCATTGTCACGGTGGAGTGACGATCGAACGTTACGACGACACGTGCAGTGAAGGAGAACACGATGCACCGGCACATATTGATCGCCCGCCTGCTGGGCATGCTGATCCTCGGATTCACGGCGCCGGCGATCGCACAAGGCGTGCAGGACGGCTGGGAGCCCGAGCGTCTGGCGGATGGCCAGCCGGACATTCAGGGCATGTGGAACAACACCCGCGCGATGTTCACGCCGCTCGAGTTGCCGGAGGAGCTGGCCGGCCGGGACGACCTCACCTCCGAAGAGTTGCGGCAACGGGCGGCGGCACGCGGCAACGGGCGGATCGAGGGTAGCGAGTGGCGTGGCCACGAAAACAACCGGGGTGGCGTTGGCGGCTACGGCCTGTACTGGTTTGACTGGTACTTTGACGAGCCGTCCGACATCGGCCAAGCGTCCATCATCGTCGAACCGCCCAGCGGACGCATTCCTGAGCGGACAGCGGACGCGCGCGAACGGATCGCCTTGAACATGGCGCAGTTGCATGACTCCTACGCCAACATGGAGTCGGGCGACCGCTGCATCTCGCGTGGTGTCCTCGGCATGATGATGCCGACCGAGTACAACAACGGCACGCTAGTTCTGCAGGCGCCGGGCTACATCGTCTTTCACAGCGAGATGATTCACAACGCACGGATCATTCCGATCGACGAGACGCCGCATCTGGACGACGGTATCCGTCAGTGGGAGGGCGACCCGCGCGGCCACTGGGAAGGGAACACGCTCGTGATCGAGTCGACCAACTTCCGCGCGGTCGAGAACATGCGCGGACCGACGGCGGGAACGCGGTCACGCCAGTCCGAGGCGCAACGGATCGTCGAGCGGCTGACCGTCGTGGGACCGAACGCGCTCCGCTACTCGGTCACGATGGACGACCCCGAGACCTACACGGGTGGGTGGACGGCATCGTTCCCGTACGACCGGGATGACGAGTACGTCCAGTTCGAGTACGCCTGCCACGAAGGCAACTACTCGGTTCCGAACGCGCTGTCCGGCGCGCGCAAGGAAGAGGCGGACGCGGCCGGGCGTTGAACGTGTCGCTACACGGCCGTCGTCGCGATGAGGCGGCAGAAACGAGGCGTGCTATGACGAGTCGATGCTTCGCGGGGTTCCTTTTCAGTCTGTGCCTGGTGTTTGTGGCGGTCCCGGCCGCGGCCCAGTTCTCGTCCGGCGACGCCCGGGCGGTGCCGCGCACAGCCGACGGTCATCCGGACCTGCAGGGCGTTTGGGCAAGCGATTCCGCGACGCCCCTCCAGCGGCCCGAGGAGCTTGCGGACAAGCCGTTCCTGACCGACGAGGAGGTGGCGACGCTTGTCAGCCGGGCGGCAACGCTGTTCAATGGTGCGACCGACGCAGCCTTCGGCGACAGCGTGTTTCGGGCCGTGCTCGCCGACCAGGCGGACTATCAGTCGCGTGACGGCGTCACCGAGGAAACCCCGGAGGGCACCGGCAACTACAACCAGTTCTGGTTGATCGACCGCTGGTTCGATAACCGCACGGCGCTCATCGAGGATCCGCCGGACGGCCGGATTCCGGAGATGACGCTGGAGGGTAAGCGACGCGCCGAAGCGCGCGCCGCGGTTGAGCGCCCGCGCTTCCCGGCCGGACCGGAGGATCTGGGCTCCGGCCTGCGCTGCTCGGGTGGCCGCGTGCCGATGACCGGCCGGGGCTACAACAGCAACTTCCAAATCGTCCAGGCGGCGGATTCGGTCGCGATCCTGATGGAGATGATGCATGAAACCCGCGTCATCCCGCTCGACGGCCGCCCGCACCTGCCGGCCGGAATCCGGAAGGACCTGGGCGATTCGCGTGGCCACTGGGACGGCGAGACGCTGGTGGTGGAGACGACGAACTTCAAGCGGGACTCGAACTTCAGTGGCGCTTCGAGCAATCTGCGACTCGTCGAACGGTTCACCCGGGTGGCCGAGGATCTGCTGCAGTACGAGTTCAGGATGGACGATCCGACGACGTGGACGCGGCCCTGGACGGCGCGGCTCTTCATGCGGCCAGCGCCCGGCACGGGGAACATCTACGAGTTCGCCTGCCACGAAGGGAACTACGCGATCGAGAACACACTGCGTGGCGCCCGGCTGCAGGAAGCCCAGGAAGCCGGAGGCGGTCAGTAGGGGCGTCGACCGGGCCCGCGCCCCATCTTCGTCGCCGTCAGCCGGCGCTCGCCATTAACGAGTCGCGCTCGCAGCCCGCGGTCGCCTGATCACTGCTGCCCGCCGCCCGCGGCGAGAGCGCGATCCTCGGCGCGGGCGCCGCTGAGCACGTTCATCAGGCTGTAGTTGCCCTCGTGACAGGCGTACTCGTAGAGCGGCCCCGCCGTCACGCCGCGAGACGCCTGGTTCGTCGTCAGCGGCAGGCGGACACTCCACGGGCGCGAGAATTTCGCCGGGTCGGTGAGGGTGAACTCGTACTCGAGGGTCGTGGCGTCGACCCGCCTGAAGCGCTCGACGAGGTGCATCGTCTCGGTCGGCATCCGCCACGTGGCTGCCCAGCGGTCTGCCTTTCTGTCGACGAAGTGCGTGGACTCCACGACCAGCGTGTCACCCTCCCAGCGGCCCTGGATGTCGCCGTTCCATTGCCGGACGCCGCCGCGCGGCCGGTCGTCGAGCGGGATGATGCGCCGGTCGCCGAACATCTCGTGCACTATCACGATGTGGTCCGGCGTCTGCACGATCAGGTGATTCGGGTTGTAGCCGAGCCAGAACATCGGCACCCCGTCCGTCATGCATCGCTCGCCGGTGTCGACGTCCACCCAGGAGTTGCGCGCGCCGTTGACGCGGTATGCCACCTGGAGCCGCTCGCGATCGCGCATCCCCGGCGTATAGGGGATGCGGCCGTCGGGCGGGTCGACGATGAGGGCCGTCCGCCGGTCGGGCACCAGCCGCGTACCGGGGTCGAACCAGATCTGGTTGTAGGTGCCGGGGTCGCCGTCGCGCACCTCGCGCTCGATGAAGCGGTTGCGGTCCGCGCGCTGCTCCAGCGCCACCGCTTCCTCCTCGGTCAGGAACTCCTGGTCGGAGAACTCCTGCGGCCGCTCGAGTGGCGTCAGCGTCGAGCCCGTCCAGAGGCCCTGCAGGTCCGGGTCACCCCACGGGGTACGCAGCACCTCCTGACCGCTCGCGGAGAACGGCGTCAGCACCGTCCACGCCAGGATCGCCGCCGCCGTTGCGACCACCACTCGCACTCGATGCCCCATGAATCACCTCTCTCGGCTGGAGCCGTTTACGGTTCGTTTTCCCGGGACCGCTCCGACGAGAGGATGTTGGTCATCGCGTAGTTCCCCTCGTGGCAGGCGTACTCATAGATGATGTAGTCCGGCATCCGCGGCATGTGCCGCATCGCCGTCCACGGCCGTGTGTAGACCGAGTCGTCCTCGATAGAGAACGTATGCTCGATCGTCTCGGCATCGAGGCGACGGTACCGCTCCACCGCCACTGTGTCGGGTGACGAGGGGAACCGATGCTGCGTCTGATCGCTGAAATTCCGTGTCTCGACGACCAGGGTGTCCCCCTCCCAGTGGCCGCGCGAATCGCCGTTCCACTGCCGGATAGTGTCCGTGAGGCGCGGCCGGCCGTCGATCGGGATGATCCGGACGTCGTGGATGTTCTCCACCCGGATCGCCACGTGGGTCGGCGTCTGCACGATCTGGTATGTGTTGTTGTAACCGGTCGAAACCGGCGGCACCCCGTGATAGGTGATGCAGCGATCCCAGTTGCTCCGGTCGAGCCAGGAGTCAGCCGGATGCTCACGGCTGTAGGCACGCGCCGCCTCCCCCTTCGCGGTCGTCTCCGGCCGAACCGGCAAGCGTCCGTCGGACGGGTCCGTGACGAGCGACGTCCGCAGGTCCGGACTGACGCGGCCCCGGTCGAACCAGAGTGCGTTGTAGGAACCGACGCTACCGGGGGGCGGCTCGCTATCCTGCGTCACCTCGATGTTTCGCTGCGCCGCTTCCTCCGCGGTGTAGTGCTCCCGCTCCCCCATGTTCTGCGGGCGCTGCAGGGGCGTCAGTGACGCGTACGACCACGTTCCCTGCAGATCGGGATCACCCCATGCGGTCTCGAACTCCTGGGCCGACGCCGGCGCCGTCAGGACGAAGACAAGAAGGGCCAGGACGACCGTCACGACCGAACGTCCGCGACCATCAACGTTTCGTGCGCGCATGGTGAACCTTCCTCTCGGATGAGTCGCCGTCTGCGGCTACGATACCGCCCGCCGGACACGGGCGCAAGAAATGGTGGCCGCCGGCGCGCGGAAACGATTCGGATCGCAGTATCATCAGGCCGAAAGCGAGGTTGACCATGATTCGACTGATCCTCCGGCTGGTGGTGGCGGCGGCGGTGATCGCGGCGATTGGCGCGGCTGGCCCGGCGGCGGCACAGAACGGTAGCGGCGCCTGGGATCCGGTCCGGCTTGACGACGGCCAGCCCAATCTGAACGGCACCTGGAACAACGTCGGCTCGGCCCACATTCCGCTCGAGTTGCCTGACGCCCTTGCCGGCCGCGACGTGACTCCCGAGGACATCGAAGCATTGGTGCAGGAGCGGTCCGACCGGAGTAAGTCGGTTACCTGGGAAGGCCACGAGAACAGCCGTGGGGTCGGCGCCTACGCCAACTACTGGTTCGACTGGTACTGGAAGGAGCCGGCCGGAGTCGATGCGCCGGCGTTGTTGATCGAGCCGGCCAGCGGCAAGAGGCCGGCGCTGACCCAGAAGGCCCAGGCGAGCGTCGAATGGCACCAGGTGCACCTGCACGACTCGTACTCGACGATGGAGACAGGCGACCGCTGCCTGTCACGCGGCACCTACGGCATCATGATGCCGACCGCGTACAACAACGGGAAGATGTTTTTCCATACGCCGGGCCATCTCGTGATCCTGAGCGAGATGATCCACAACGCGCGGGTGATCCCGATAGACGCGGGACCGCATGCGCATTCCGGGGTCCGCCTCTGGAACGGCGATCCGCGCGCCCACTGGGACGGCAACACGCTGGTAGTCGAATCGCGCAATTTCAAGGCGGTCGAGAATCAGCGCGGCCCCGGATCGCGCGCGCCGCAGACCGAGGCGCGACATGTCGTCGAGCGGTTCACCTTGCTCGATGAAGACACGCTGCGGTACGAGCTGCGGGTCGACGACCCGGAAACCTATGCGGCCCCCTGGACGGTCGCGTTCAATTACAAGCGCGACAACGAGTACCAGCAGTTCGAGTACGCGTGCCACGAGGGGAACTACGCCGTGCCGAACTCACTGAGTGGCGAGCGGGCGCAGGAACGCCGGTAGCCACGGGCTGAGACAGAGGAGTGACAACCATGCTTACAGCACACCGCACTGCACTGGTCGCGGCCGTCGTAGTGGCCGTCGCGCTGGGCGCCACGGGTGACCTGAGCGGCCAGACCTATCCCAACCCGTACCGGATGGTCGAAGACTGGGTGAAGCTGCCGGGCGGCCGCGTGATCGGGGCCGTCGGCGACACCACGGTCGACAATGACGGCCAGCACATCTGGGCCGTGCTGCGCTGCGATGCCGGGCCGGAAGACTTCGGAAGCGAGTGCCTCGACTCGGACCTCGATTCGATCGTCAAGTTCCATCCGGACGGCACCGTGGCGGAGAGTTTCGGCGGCGGGATGTTCATCTGGCCGCACGGGATTGACGTCGATCCGGACGGCAACGTCTGGGTAACCGACGGGGTGGCCGCGGCGCGGACGCCGTCCGGGACCCGCGGCCATATCGTCGTGAAGTTCAGCCCCACCGGCGAAGTACTGATGACCCTCGGCACACCCGGCGAGGCGGGCGGTGGGCGCGACCATTTCAATGCGCCAGGCGATGTCGTCGTTGCCGATGACGGCAGCATCTTCGTCGCCGACGGTCACCAGAACGATGGCAACAACCGCGTGGTGAAATTTGCGCCCGATGGCACTTACATCAAGGAATGGGGCAAGACCGGGTACGGGCCGGGCGAGTTCCGGACCCTGCATGCGATCGCGCTCGACAACGACGGGCGCGTCTTCGTCGCCGATCGGTCGAACAACCGCGTTCAGATCTTCGATCAGGAAGGTGAGTTCATCGCCCAGTGGCTGCAGTTCGGCCGGCCGAGCGGCATTTCGTTCGACGCGCACGGACGCATCTACGTCGCGGACTCAGAGTCTGACAACGAACAGAACCCCGGCTTCGAGATGGGCATCCGGATCGGCGAGGTGGAGACTGGCTGGGTGCAGGAGTTCGTCCTGTTCCCGTGGGGCGACCCGCGCGACATCGCCGGCAACGGCGCCGAGTTCGTCGCCGTCGATGCCGAGGGCAATATCTACGGCGGAGAGCCGCGTCCCCGTACGCTGCGGAAGTACGTCCGGACGATGCCCTGACGCCCGACGGCAGCTCCGTTACGGGCAGGGAAACGCGCCCTGCAGGGCGGTAAGGACGATCGTGGTGTCTGCGACACGACGCGCTTCGGGGTGTTCGTGCAGATAGCTGACGACGACCCAGACCGCCTGTGCCGCAGTCGTTTCCGGCGGGAGGCAGACCGAGCCCGGCATCAGCCGGTTTGCCGACTCCGCTACGCCGCGCACCAGGCCGGCGCAGTAACCCATCCCGAACGGGTTGATCTCGAAGGCTTCGTCACGGCCGGCGCCGGTCCGTCCGAGGAACTCGAAATAGAGGGTGCAATCCTGGGCCAGTTCCTCGCCCGACCCCTGCCGGCCCTGGGCGGCGCGCCCCAGATCGGTCGGCCGTGTGGCAAGCAGGAGCAGAATCGCGAGCAGCCCGAGCCACCGCGATACCGCCACGCCTCGACGCGCCATCGTGTCCCCTTCTTAGCGGTTGTACCGCCACGCCAGTATAGGCGGTAGAATGGCGGCGCCGAATTCCGGAGGAGGATCCAGACATGAGAAGTTACCTGCTGATCGCCATTGCCGTGTTGCTGGCGGCGCCTGCCACGTCGAACGCGCAATCCGATGCCGACCTGATCGCCAAGGCAACGCTCGCCGCGCCGCAACGGCTCCGCGAGGAAGCGGGAGTCGTCCGCTGGGACGGGAGCGGCAACCGGATGGTTGTCCGCGCCAGCAGCAACGGTGTGGTCTGCTGGGACCGGTCAGACGTTCCTGGCACACCTGACTTCGCCGTACAGTGCTCCGCCGAAGGCAACCTGCCACGGTTCGAGCAGAACCGGCAATTCGCCTTCGAGGCAGGCGACGATGCCGACGCGCGCCGCGCCATGATGGACGACGCGGAAGCTGATGGCAGCCGCGCGCTGGCCCAGTTCGGAACCGTCTGGTATTCCCTGAGCGGTGGCGATCAGGCAAGCGCCAACCCGCACATGACCATCGCAGTGCCGAATGCGACTGCCGACTCGATTGGCGTGCCGGCCGAGCGGCGCAACGACGTGGTCTGGATCATGCAGCCCGGCACGTCGAGCGCCCACCTGATGGTTCCCGGTCGTTAGCGGGCGAGCGCGGAGGATTGTGCAACGGCCCGGCCCTGCGAGGGTCGGGTCCTTGTTGTGTACCCGCGGCCAGCCGATGGGGTGGTGATCCCCTTGCATCGACTTCCGCGCGGAGCGTCACACACGCGCGTGTCCTCGCTCGCCCAACGACATGCCCCTTGGCCTATCTACGGTGGTAATCCTCGATCTCGATGTCGTGCCCGTCGCCATCGTCAAAGTCTGAACGTTACCGGCCATCGTGCATTTCACCGGCATAACCCCTGCCCCTGCCGGGGGCCGGCTAGCTAGCAGGGTGCTGAAGAACTCGGGGTAATGGACGATATCAACCTCACGGCAGCGAGCCCTACGGGGATCCGCTGTGTGGCGCCCTACGCCAATGGGCGCCCACACGGTGTTCGCCGCTGCCAGCCCAGGCCATCAGGCGCATGTCACCACCAGGGTTCGCAATCGCACCAGGTTGTACGCGGCCGCGGCAACGGTGACGTTCCAGTCGACCAGCGCGCCGCCTCGGTGACGTAGCTTCCGCAGACCGCCGACGGTCCGGGGCCCGGTGGCGCTGTCGGTGGAGGATGCGCGTGCCGAGGAAGGGACGGACGCGACGATCGACTTCACGGTGACGCTGAACCGGGCGGTGTCCGTGGCGGTGACGGTGGACTACGCGACGGCGGACGGCACGGCGACGGCGGGCGCGGACTACACCGCGGCCAGCGGTACGCTGACCTTCGCGCCGGGCGAGACTGTCAAGACGGTCGCGGTGGCGGTGCTCGACGACACGCACGACGATGCCGGAGAGACCGTGACGCTGCGGCTGTCGAACGCCTCGGGCGGCCGTGTGACGGACGGCGAAGCGACCGGCACGATCACGAACCGGGATCCGCTGCCGCGGGCGCTGATGGCGCGGTTCGGGCGGACGGCGGCGCTGCATGTGGTCCAGCACGTGGAGGAACGGCTGACGGCGCCGCGCGAGCCGGGCTTCCGGGGTCAGGTCGCCGGTCGGGAGCTCCGGCCCGGCATGGCGCGCGACCTGGCGCGCGATGTCCTCAGCCAGCTCGGCGCCTCGG
This sequence comes from Vicinamibacterales bacterium, assembly GCA_965246995.1. GTDB lineage: Bacteria > Acidobacteriota > Vicinamibacteria > Vicinamibacterales > UBA8438 > VXRJ01. The sequence continues at coordinate 3,163,073 of OZ252008.1, read as the reverse complement.
CCGGCGCGCAGACGGCCGGCGCCACGGTCCACGATACGATGGCCGGCTCGCCGGCGCTCGGCGCGCGGATCGCCGCGGCGGCTGGACCGAGCGGCGCGGGGGCTGGCCCTGACGGCGGGTTGGACGGTCGTGGGCTCCTCGAGCGGGGACTCGGGGGTGGGGACCTGCTGACCGGCTCGTCCTTCGCGCTGACCCGCGAGACGCGGCAGGGCGGCGTCCTGTCGCTGTGGAGCCGCGGCGCGCAGTCGCAGTTCGCCGGGCGCGAGGGCCCGCTGTCGCTCGACGGCCAAGTGCGCACGACGATGGTCGGAGCCGACTATGCGACCGGGCCGCTGGTGGCAGGGCTGTCGTTGTCGAACAGCCGGAGCCTGGGCACCTACGCCGGCGTCACCGACGGCCGTGTGACGTCGGCGGTGACGGGGCTCTACCCCTGGCTGGGGTACCAGGCGACCGACCGCATCTCGGTGTGGGGCGTGACCGGGTACGGGGCGGGCGCGCTGCGGCTGACGCCGGCCGGCGGACCGGCGCTGAAAAGCGATCTGTCGATGGCGATGGCGGCGGCCGGCACGCGGGGCGAGCTTCTCGCGTCCGGAGGCGCGGATGGCTTCGCGCTGGCGTTCAAGGCGGATGCGCTATGGGTCGGCACGGCGATCGAGGGCGTGGACGGACCGGCGGGGCGGCTGGCGGCGACCGACGCGGCGGTGACGCGCGTGCGAACCGGGCTGGAGGGCTCGCGCGGCGTCACGTTCGCGCGCGGGCTGTTGCTGAGGCCGAGCGTGGAGGTCGGGCTGCGCCACGACGGCGGGGACGCCGAGACGGGGTCCGGCGTGGATATCGGGGGTGGGCTGGTCGTGTCCGATCCGTCGACCGGCCTGTCGGCCGACGTGCGGGTGCGGATGCTGCTGGTGCATGAAGCCGACGGGTTCCGTGACCGGGGGGTCTCGGTGTCGTTCAGCTACAACCCGACGCCGTCGACGCCACTCGGGTTCTCGGCGCGGGTGGCGCCGTCGTGGGGCGGCCGGGCCGCGGGCGGGGCCGAGGCGCTGTGGAGCGGCGGTCCGCTGGCCGAGCTCGGGGCGTCCGAGATGGGGCGGGACTACCGGCTGGGCTACAGCCTCGGCGTGCTGGGCGGGGAGGATCTGGACTTCGTGCTGGGCGTGCAGGCGCGGCGGCGGAAAAGCGCCCTGCATGGCGACGCGTCCAATGAGATGAGCCTGCAGGCCACGCTCGGCTGGTAGCGGGCCGACGAGCCCGGCTCGCACTCCCTACCAGGGGGCTGGGCCGCCTCGTCAGTCGGGCACAACAGCCCTACCTTCATTTTCCGCCCGGCTGAGCCAAGGCTGAGCGATTCTCTGGTTACGAGACGGCCTCGCGAAACGAATCTCCGCGATTCTTGGGGATGGTCCGCTCAAGAGCTAGCTAGAGACCGGGATTCTCGAACGCTACCGGTCACCGGGGCCTTGAGTTGGCTTTCGTCGACCGAGTCGAGTCGCGCGGGCAGCATGGGGGAGTTTCAGATGTTCCGATTCACGCGACTGCCCCTGTTGACCGCTTCTCCTGAAGTTTGGATTGCGTCAACCGGTAGAGGTGGTCGGCGAGCCGGGAGGCGCGATGGACGTTTCCTGCACATGGCGTGTCCCGAACCCATCGAGCCTGCACGGGTCATCCAGAGACAGGTGCAGCACCCGGCCTTCCGCGTGCTTCTCCTCGACGATTTCGCGTCTGACCTCGGCCGCGAAGGCACCGCCACCAATGGACTCCATGATCGCCTGACATCACGTCTGTCTACGTCGCCACGTCTGGTCCCGTCGCAAGCAGTCCGGTCTGTAATGCGTTGGTTTCGACAGCGGGCGACTCCCGTCTGCAGGGGAATGCGCCAGACTACCTGAACCGGGCGATTGGTGCATCCCGTCGCAGCGCCAGACAACAGCGGCCCTTGGGGACAGTCCAGATGGTCCTCGATACGGCCGAGGGTGTCGTTCATGTTGCACAGTTGGATTCGAAGCCATGCGACGATGGCCATCGCAGCCGGTCATCTCCAGCGCGCGACGGGGATGGTCAGGGGTACGGCCTACAAGTTGGCGCCCCCCCCCCAAGATGACCTACGGCAGCGTGAACGTGACCAGCATGTTGCTGCCGGTCGGCGCCTCGAGTTCCGGCGCGTAGGTGGCCAGGCGGTCACCGAAGCCACCCACCGGCACGGTCAGGTACTGCCGTCCATCGACCGAATACGTGACCGGGTAGCCGCTGATCTGGCTGCCGAGGATCGTCTCCCACAGCACCGCACCATTCTCGGCGTCGAAGGCGCGCAAGCGCCGGTTCGAATCCCCGAAGAAGACGACGTTCCCCGCCGTGGCGAGGGTCGAGCCGGCGTTGGGTGCGCGTTGGCCGTAGCGCCAGACCTCCCGGCCGGTCGAGATATCGATGGCCCACACTTCGGTCAGGTCGCCGTCTTCCTCACGCCCCGGCTCGGGCACGGAAAACCGGGGACTCGTGCCAGAGACCGTCCGCTCGTTCGCCGTCTGGTTGAGGCACGAGCGGTTGATCGGGATGTAGAGCAATCCCGTAACCGGGCTGTAGGACCACGACCACCAACCCTTGATGTTGTGACCGCAGATGACGAACTGATCACCGAACTCCCGTGCCACGAGGTCCATGTTGATCGTTACCGCGCCGGTATCGACATCAACATCGCTGATGACGAACCGCTCCGTGTCGTCGTAGGGGAACGGAGTTGCCCAGAGGAATTCGCCGGTCACGCGGTCGTTGACGAACAGGCCTCCCGGCTCGCCCATGACCACGACCACTTTGCGTTCGTCGGCGGTGCCGGCGAGGGCCGGGTTGATCCAGCGGACGGCGTCCGGATCCGGGTTGACCACGGTATCGATCAGCGTCCGCTCCTGCACGAAATCTTCATCCCAGTCGTCGCATGGCAGGTATTGGTAGTACCAGTCGATCGCGCCGGTCTCCGCGTTCATGGCGATTGTGGAGTTCGAATAGAGCTCGCACGGTGTCGTGTCGCCGACGTCCCACGTGCCGCGGCGGGCAAGCCGCGTGTAGGGGAGGGGGACGGCGATTCCCCAGAAGATGAGGTTCAGTTCGGGGTCGTAACTACCGGGGAGTCCCCATGGCGAGACGTGGACGCGACGGGCCGTCGGGAGGTCGCCCCAGGTCTCACCGCCCGGATCGTCGGCGCCCGCCGCGGTGTAGGTCCGCCATCGCTCGACACCGGTCGAGGCGTCGTGGGCGGCGACGAAGCAACGCGGCTCGAGGCTGGCCGGGCTGCAGGTCCGTCCGCTCAGCACCTGGCCGTTGATGACCATCGCGCCTGACGAATGGCTGATCCCGGTGCGGTAGTCGGCAGTCTCGACATCGACGGCGACCTCGCCGGTTTCGGCATCGAGGGCAACGATGTGCGCGTCCGCGGTCAGGTGATAAACGTAGCGGTCGTAAAGCGCCAGGTGACGGGTTCGGCCACCGAACTGCGCGTATTCCCGGATATCCGACGGAAGGTCGCGCTCGTAGTTCCAGATCCGGTCCCCCGTCGTCGCATCGAGCGCCTCGATGTGGTCGTATCCCGGATGGGCGATGTACATCACGCCGTCATAGACGAGCGGGCGAATCTCCTGCGGCCCTTCGTCCATGGCGCGCATCCAGGCGAGCCGGAGTTCACCGACATTGTCGCGGGTGATCTCATCGAGCGGACTGAATGCCTGGAAGTCGTACGTCCGGTGCACCATCAGCCAGTCGGAAGGGTCGGGGTCGCGAAGCATCGCGTCGGTGATAGGGACGAATGCGGACGGCTGCTCGGCGGCGGCAAGTCCCGCGGCGGGACCGGATTGCATCGCGGCCAGCCACGCAAGTGCAACGGCGAGGGCGGCGGCGACAAGGCTCGCCCGCAGGGCGACGGGGCTCGTCGGATTGGATGCGAATGCTCTGCCCAGCATGGCGGCGCTCCTTTCGCGCTCTGGTCTGCCGGTGGGCAGTGCCAGACGCGGACACCGGTTCGAGTATTTCCGTGGAGGCAGGGTTGCAGGGTGCGGAAGGGGGGATTTGAACCCCCACGAGCCGAAGCCCACAAGCTCCTGAGGCTTGCGCGTCTGCCAGTTCCGCCACTTCCGCTGAGAGCGAGGACTGCGAAGAAAAACAGTATATCACCGCTCCGAGCGCTGTTCTTCCACCTATACTCGGTTTGAATTCCCGCCAACCAAGGAGATTCACGAGTGGCACTGACACGGGGCGCGCGCATGGTTCTCGTCTTCATTACCTTGGCGGTCATCGTGTCGATGACCGGCCTGACCCTGGGCTACTACCTCGTCAGGCGGGGGCCCTCGATCACATCGGAGTCGGTGCTGTGGTTGCGTGTGCCGGCGGTGTTGAGCGAGCGCGCGCCCGACGATCTGTTCAGCCTGTTGAGCGGTGATGGGGGCGCCACGGTCGGATCGATCGTCGGCGCGCTACGGAAGGCAAAGGTGGATGACCGGGTGCGTGGCGTGGTCCTTGCCCCCTCGCCCAGCCTGACGTCGTGGGCCGCGGTGCAGGAGATTCGGGACGCGGTGGCCGACTACCGCACGTCGGGGAAGCCGATTGTCGGCTATCTCGAGTTCGGCCAGCGGCAGGCGTACTACCTGGCATCCGCCTGCGACGAAGTCGTGATGACGCCGAGCAGTCCGCTGCTGCTGGTCGGTGTCTCCGCGTACGAAATGTTCCTCCGGGGAGCGCTGGACAAGGTGGGTCTCGAGGCGGACATGGTGTCGGCTGGCGACTACAAGACAGCCATCAATACCTACACGGAAACCACCTTCACGCCGGAGCACCGCGAGGCAACCGAGGGACTGGCTCGCGATCTGTACGAACAATTGATCGACGGCATCGCGGAGGCGCGCGCGATGACGCCCGCACGCGTCCGTGCACTGATCGACGAGGGGCCGTTCGTGCCGGCCGACGCGGTTCGCCACGGCCTGGTAGACGAATTGGAGTACGAGGACGAACTCCTCGCGCGCCTGGCATCCGACGACGACCCGCCGACGACGATCGACGCTGCGGGGTACCGGCGCGTGAGCGCGCAGAGCCTCGGGTTGAACGACGGGCCGCGGATCGCCGTGGTCTATGCCGAGGGCCCGATCCTGATCGGTTCGAGTGGCGGCACTGTGCCGGGTCTCGGGGCAATGGTGGGATCCCGGACTACGGCGGAGGCGATCCGCAGCGCGCGTGAGGACGACTCGATCGAGGCGATCGTGCTCCGTGTCAACTCGCCGGGGGGCGATGCGACGGCGTCCGACATCATCTGGAGGGAACTGACCCTGGCCCGCGACGAGAAACCGGTGGTCGCTTCCATGTCCGACGTGGCCGCCTCCGGCGGCTACTACATTGCCGCGCCGGCGCATGCCATCGTCGCGCAGCCGGGAACAGTGACCGGATCGATAGGCGTCTTCGCCGGCAAGTTCGCCGCTGCGGGTGCGTTCGAGAAGCTGGGCGTCGGGATGGAGGGTGTCACCTACGGCGCCCAGGCCGATCTTTTCTCGCCGGTCGATCCTTTCAGTGAAGCGGGCCGCGCGGCGATGCAGGCGCAGGTGGACGACACCTACGAGCGGTTCCTGCAGGTGGTCGTCGAGGGCCGGGCGATGAGCCGCGACGCGGTCCACGCGGTCGGGCAGGGACGCGTCTGGACCGGGCAGCAGGCGCTCGAGCGGGGTCTCGTGGACGAGCTGGGCGGATTGCGGCGCGCGGTTGACCTGGCCAAGACGCAGGCAGGCATCGAGGCGGATCGGGAAGTGACGCTGGTCGCCTTCCCGGGGGCGGGGTCCCTGTTCGCGACGCTGCGCGGCGCGGTGCGGGCACGTTCAGTTCTCGAGGTGTCCGCCGCCTGGTTACAGGCTCCGCCCGCTCGGACCGCGCAGGCACTGTGGTGGCAGGCACATCTGGCCAGCCAGGGAACGCCACTGCTGCTGTTGCCGCCGCTGCTGCTGCCGTAGCGGGCGCCGGCCCTCAGGCCTGGCCGAGCGCGAGATCCAGCACTGCCTGGTCGATCGTGACATCGAGCTGTTCCTTGACCCGATTCAGGTAGGCGGTGAAGAACTGCCCTTGACGCTGCAGCGTCAGTTCGTCACGGAGCGTGTCGCGATTCTCCGCCAGATCATCGGCCGTCGCCTCCTGGCGTTCGACCAGGTGCACGATCGCGACGGCATTCCCGGTTTGCACCACCTCGCTCACGGTCCCCGGCTCCATGTCGAACGCCAGCACGTCCAGCTCTGCACTAAAGCCCACCTGGGGGAACGAGGCGCCACGCGTGATCAGGTCGCTGGAGCCGACGGACAGTTCCGCAGCCTCGGCGGCGACGACGAAGTCTTCCGCCTCGCGGAGCGCTGCGAGCGCTTCCGCCGCCCGCGCGCCCGCCAGTGTGAGCGCCTTCTTCCGGATCACGTCCTCCTGCACCTGGTCCCGCACCTCGTCCAGTTCCGGGATGTAAGGATCCTGAACTTCGACGACCGTCACGAAGGCCGGCCCGGCCGGTGACGGGATCGGTCCGGCCACATCACCCACCTCGAGAAGAAACGCCTCGGCTGAGACCTGCGGCGCAAGTCCCAGCCCCAGGACGGGTTCGCCCTGCGCGGCAAACTCGGACTCCTGGAGCAGGTAGCCACGCGCCATGGCGGCACGCTCGAGGGCCTCCGCCGTTTCCGCCTCGGCAGCGATCGCGCGGGAGAGGGCATTGGCGCGTGCCAAGGACTGCTCCTGCTTCAGCGTGTTCTCGATCCCGGCCAGCACTTCCTCGAACCGCTGCGTCACCTCCTCTACCTTCTCGGTGACGTGGATGACGTGGAAGCCGAACGGGCTCCGGACCGGGTCGGAGATCTCGCCCGCGGCCATTTCGAACGCCGCCGCCTCGAACTCCGGCACCATGCGTCCGCGACCGAACGAACCGAGGTCGCCGCCGTCAGCGGCGTTCGATTCGTCGTCGGAATGCTCGCGAGCCAGCTCGGCGAAGTCGGATCCGGCACGCGCCTCGGCTGCCAGTTCGGCGGCGCGTGCTTCCACCGCTGCCTCCTCCTCGTCGTCATCGACGCGCAGCAGGATGTGGCTCGCGCGCATCTGGCCCGGCGTCCGGTACTGTTCGACGTTCGCGTCGTAATACAGGCGCGCCGCGTCGTCGGCGAGCGTCAGGCTGTCGCGAATAACCGTCTGGTCGATCAGCAGGAAGCGCAGCTTCCGCTTCTCCGGGATTTCGTAGGTCTCCTGCTCCTCGGCGAACTGCGCCGCGATGTCTTCCTCGGTTGCCTCGAGCCCCTCACGGAAGTCGGTCTCGCGGAATGTGACGACATCGACGCGCACTCGTTCGTTGCGGCGCCGGTGTTCGGCTTCCACCTCGGCGTCAGAGACGCGGACCCAGCCGGTCACCGCCGTCTGCAGTCGCTGGAGCATGATCTCGTTCCGAATGTCTTCCTCGAATTGGCCTGGATCGATGGGCGGACGTTGCGACGCCAGCAACTGCCGGTACTGCGTCTCGCCGATGAACTGCCCGTCGATCTGGAAGGCGGGGATCGACAGGATCCGTTCCCGCACTTCCGCGTCGCTCACGTCCATGCCGAGCCGGCTCGCTTCGCTGAGAGCCGCGTGGCCGTCGATCATCTGTTGCAGCACCTGGCGGTCGAGGCCGAGAGAGCGAAGCAGCTCCTCGGACATGTTCCCGCCCATCTGCAGGCGGTACTGCTGGAGTTGCTGTGCATACTGTTGCTGAAAGTCGAAACGGAGGATCTCGCGGTCGCCGACCCGCGCCAGCACTTCGTTCGGCATCCCGACGCCGCCCGACTGATCCAGGAAGCCGGGAACATAGAGGAAGACAAAGGCAAGGACAACGATCGCCAGACTCCACTTGAGCCATCCCTTGTGGCGTCGCATCCGATCGAGCATGGTCATGGGCGTATTCTACTATCAGGGGGACACGGAGTCGGCGCCCGAGGGGCTCTCGCGCGGCTTCACGCTGATACGGCGTCAGTGTAGAATATGCAAGCGGCACAAGTCGCCAGTCAGGAGAAGCAATTCTCACGCAGTTCAGCGTGCCGGCTCCGGCACAGCAGTCCGGGTTGTGCGGTGACCTGCACGGGCCGGAGACAATCGTCGCGATGATGCGGTCGGCGCAGTCTTCGCCCGACCCTGTCTATCTCGCGGAGACAGCGGTCGCCTTGGGGGCGATCGCGCTCGACACGGCCCGGCGCCTCGAACGGGCCGAGACGCTCTCGTGGACGGATGACGTTACCGGTTTGCCGAACGGCCGTCATTTTCGGCAAGCGGTCGGTTCCGCACTGTCGGCTGCTGCCGCGACGAGAAGCCCGGTATCGCTGTTGTTGATCGACCTCGACCATTTCAAATCCGTGAACGACCGGTACGGCCATCCGCGTGGTGATCGGGTGCTGGGCGAGATGGCTGCGCTGCTCCGGGGCGGCACCCGGAAGACCGATCTGGTGGCCCGCGTCGGGGGCGACGAGTTCGCCGTCCTGTTGCCGGCAACCGGAAGCGCAGGCGCGGCGGCGGTAGCGGCACGGTTGCACCGCGACATCGGTAGCCACCAGTTCCTGCGGCGCGAGCGGTTCGCGGCGCGGGTCACGGTTTCGATCGGAACGGCCACGGTGCGCGCCGGGATCTTCGCGGGTTCCTTCGTGCAGATGGCTGACGATGCCCTGTATCGGGCGAAGCACCGGCAGCGCTCCCGCGGGACGTACCGGACGAAGGAGCGTTGAACGTGGGCTTGTTCTCTTTCCTGTCGAGCGATCTGGCGATTGATCTCGGCACGGCAAATACCTGTGTGTATGCCAGCGGCAAGGGAATTGTTGTTAACGAGCCGTCGATCGTCGCCGTCAACCGGCTGACCGGCAACATCGAGGCAGTCGGCAACGAGGCGAAGCGGATGCTCGGACGCGTGCCGGGTGGTATCGCCGCGGTCAAGCCGATGCGCGAGGGCGTCATTGCCGACTTCGATGCTGCCGAGCAGATGTTGTCGTACTTCATCAGGCAGGCGAACAACAGCGTCCTGGTTCGCCCGAGGGTCGTCATCGGCATCCCGTCCGAAGTGACCCAGGTGGAGCGGCGCGCCGTCAAGGACAGCGCGTTCCGGGCGAAGGCGAGCGAGGTGTACCTGGTCGAGGAGGCGGTGGCGGCGGCGGTCGGCGCCGGCATGCCGATTACGGAACCGTTCGGCAACATGGTGGTCGACATCGGAGGCGGCACCACCGACATTGCGGTCATCTCGCTTGCTGGCGTTGTCTACAGCCGCGCGGTGCGGGTGGCGGGCAACCAGATGGATGAGGCGATCATCCAGCACGTCAAGCGGGAGCACAGCCTGCTGATTGGCGAGCGGACGGCGGAGGAGATCAAGATCGAGATCGGATCGGCGGCCGAACTGGACGAACCGCTGACGCTCGCCATCAAGGGCCGTCATCTCGTGAAGGGCGTGCCGCAGACGATTACCGTGAACGACAGCGAGATCCGCGAGGCGATATCCGATTCGGTGGAAATCATCCTCACGGCGGTGCACGACGCGTTGGAGCAGACGCCGCCGGAGTTGTCGGCGGACATCTCCGACCGCGGCATCATGATGACCGGCGGTGGCGCACTGCTGAAGAATCTCGGCGAGAGGATCACCTCTACCGTCGGGGTCGGGACTACCATCGCCGACGATCCACTCTACTCGGTAGTCTTGGGGGCGGGCGAGATGCTGAACGACCTGAGCCTGCTGCGCAAGATCGCGGTGAGTTGAGATGCCGGCTTCGGGAGTCTGAGCTGTGTGGAAGAGGCATCGGGCCGCCTGGGTGGTGCTCGTGGTGCTCATGGGCCACGTCGCGCTGATATCGGCCCAGCTCACGACCCGATCCGGAACGACAATCCTGGACACGGTAATCTTCAGCACGCTCTCGGAGCCGCAGCGCCTGGTTGCGCGGACCACCGCCCTGATCCGGAACACCTGGGACGGCTACATCGGCCTGCGCGGCGCGCAGCAGGAGAAACGCGAGCTCGAGGAAGAAGTGGCGGCGCTTCGTCTCCAATTGCAGCAACAACATGCTCTCGTGCAGCAGGCGCGCGGCTTGGAGCGGCTCCTGGAACTGCGCCAGGCGGTCGACGCCGACACGCTGAGCGCCCGTGTGATCGGGGCGGATGCGACCCCCTGGTTCCGGACGTTGACTATCGATCGGGGCAGCCTCGACCAGGTCCATGAGAATCTGGCGGTGATAGCACCGGCGGGCATCGTGGGCCGGATCGTTGGCCAACCCGGGTTGCGTGCTGCGCGGGTGCACCTGCTGATCGACCGAAACGCGGCGGCGGGCGCGCTGATCGAACGGACACGTGCGGCGGGCATCATCGTCGGCCAGGACGACCCGGCGGCGTTTTCAATGGAGTATGTCTCGAACCAGGAGGACGTTGCGGTGGGCGACCGCGTCATTGCGTCGGGGGCTGATGGCATCTTCCCGCACGGTTTCGCCATCGGAACGGTCTCCAAGGTCGAGCGCGGCCCGGATCTCTACAAGACAATCCGGGTCACAACGGCTGTCGATTTCACCCGAGTGGAGCAGGTATTGATCGTCATGGACGGCATTGGGGCGCGACTGGCGGAGGGACTTCGGTGAAGGTCCGCCAGATCGGCTTGCTGATCGTCGTCGCGCTGGTGGCGCAGACCACCATCGCCTGGAGCATGGGGACCGCGCGTGTGAACCTCGATCTGCCTCTTGTCGCGGTGGTCTTCGCGGCGCTTGCGGGCGGACCGATGGCGGGTTTTCTGAGCGGTGCGGTCGCCGGGTGCGCACAAGACTGGTTGTCCGGCGGCATCGTCGGCGTGAGCGGTCTGTCGAAGAGCCTCGTCGGGCTGGCGGTGGGCGGTCTCACCGTCCATTTTCTGCTGACCGGCATCCCGTTTCAGGGGCTGGTGATTGCGATCGCCACGGTCGTGCACGTGTGGGGTTTTGTTGCGATTTATGCGTTGATGCCCCAAGCGGGACCGTCCAGTGCATGGGACGTCATTCTGACGCAGACCCTGGCGAATGTTTCGGTCGGAGTACTGGCAGTAGCGGCCGTCCAGTACGGCCGGCGAATGCGGGGCGCTGGACTGCTTCCACGCGCTCGCGCACGGCGGATCGGCTGACCAGCGACGCGGATTGAGATACGAACGTGGCCTACAAGACGGAATCGTCGTTCAAACACGCGGCCCGCATCGACGCCCGCCGGGTCGCGCGCCTGGTGATCGCCTTTCAGGTCGCTGTCGTTCTCGCGTTCACCGCGATCCTGACCGCGTTTTGGTACTTCCAGGTCAGCCAGCACGAGCAGTTCCTGGTCCGCTCCGAGAACAACCATCAGCGGCAAGTGGAGCTCCGCGCACCGCGGGGCGTTGTCTTCGACCGCGACGGCAGGGTCCTCGTAGAGAACCGCCATGCCCTGAATATCTCGTTGGTGCGCGATCAGGTAGAACAGCTCGACAACTCGGTCGCCATGCTGGCGCGCGTCACCGGAATCGAAGAGCAAGTCGTGCGCGAGACGCTGGAGCGCCAGCGCAACGTTTCACCGTCTCGACCGATTGCCGTCGTGCAGGATGCCTCGCTTGCGCAGGTCGCCGCGGTGGCGGCGCGCCGTCTCGAGTTGCTAGGTGTCGTGGTGGAGCAAACACCGAGCCGGTACTACCCGGCCGGGCAACTTGGCGCCCACTCCTTCGGCTACGTTGGCGAAATCACCGAAGGGCAGCTTCAGCAGGAACGGTTCGCGGGACTCCGGAGCGGCGACATCGTCGGCCACGCGGGAATCGAGCATGCGTACAACCAGCTGTTGACGGGGATTGACGGCCAGCGAGAGGTCGTCGTCGACAGCCTCGGCCGCGAGTTCGACACGATCGGCGAAACGCACCCGGTCGAAGGCCATCAGTTGCGGCTGACGATTGACTACGACGTCCAGAAGGCGGCGGAGGATGCGTTCCGGACGTTGGGCTTCAACGGCGCTGCGGTGGTGCTCGATCCGTGGAATGGCGATGTCATCGCACTCGTCAGCTTGCCCGCCTACGATCCCAATGCGTTCGCTGCCGGCATCGATGGCGGCACTTGGGCTGCGCTCAACAGCGATACGTTGAAGCCGCTGCAGAATCGCGCACTGCAGGGCCGCTACTCTCCCGGATCGACGTTCAAGATAGCCATGGTGGTAGCCGCACTCGAAGAGGGCGTGGTCGAGCCCGACTTCAAGGTCGCGTGTAGCGGCGGCGGCACGTTCTATGGGCGTTTTTTCCGCTGCCATTCGACGCACGGTCTTGTCGCGATGGAAGAAGCGCTCGAGAAGTCGTGCAACACGTACTTCTACACGCTGGGACAGAAACTGGATGTCGATCAGATCCACAAGTGGTCGACCGCGCTGGGGCTGGGCGAACTGAGCGGTATCGACCTGCCGTACGAGGTGCAAGGCCTGATACCGTCACGTGCCTGGAAGAAGGCGGCGACCGGGGAACGGTGGTATCCGGGCGAGACGATCTCCGTTGCGATCGGCCAGGGACAGGTGTCGGTGACGCCGCTGTCGCTCGCGGTGATGATGGCGACGGTGGCGAACGGCGGCAGGCGGGTTACCCCACGGCTGCTCGACGCCTGGAACGATGGAAGTGGCTGGCAGTCGGTGCCCAGGCCGTCGACCGAGTCGATCGTCATGATGTCACCCAGGACGATCGAGACGTTGCGCAACGGTCTCTGGAATGTCGTCAACCGGGCCGGGACGGGCCGCCGCGGCCGGATCCGCGGACGCGACGTCATCGGGAAGACCGGTACCGCGCAGGTCATTTCGCTCGGCGGTCGGGCCGAAGCGGCCGGAACCGATCGGGATCTGCGCGACCATGGCTGGTTCGTCTTCGCGGCGCCGCGCGACATCCCCCGCATCGCCGGCGCTGTGTTCGCAGAGCATTCCGAGCATGGCTACCTCGCCGCACCGATCGCGCGCCACCTGATGGAGACCTTCTTCGCGAAGGCAGAAGGCAAGCCATTGCCGGTGCTTCCGCCGCCGCCGCCACCCGTCGCGCCGCCCGACGTGGCTGAAACGCCAGACGGACCGGTGGCAGCGCCGCCTGCATCCCCTGCAGCGGAGACAACCGCGTCGGCGGATGCGGCCGATAATGGCGGGGGAGGCGACTAGTGATCAACGATCGCCGCCTTCTGGCCTACTTCGACTGGCCGCTTTTCGGCGCGATCGGCTTGCTCAGCCTGATCGGCCTCGCGATGGTCTACAGCTCCACCTACGATCAGGCAACCGGTGAGGTCGGACCCCAGGTCCTCCGCCAGGCGGTCGCGTTCGCGATCGGCTTCGCTGCGCTCTTCGCCTGCCTGATGGTCGACTATCGAACGCTCGCGGAGCGGTCGCTGTTGCTGTACGGCGGATTGGTGGCGGCCCTGGTTGCGACGCTCTTCATCGGCACCGAACAGGGGGGGGCGCAGCGGTGGCTCGACCTGGGGATCGCCACCATTCAGCCGTCCGAGTTCGCGCGGGTCGTTCTCGCACTGGTTCTCGCGGCCTTGCTGGTCCGCTCCCGCCACCGCCAACGGAGTTGGACCGATTGGGTCGTCGCCGGTGCGATAGTCGGGGTACCGGTGCTTCTGATCATGCGGCAACCCGACCTGGGAACTGCGGCTACGCTGCTTCCAGTCGGCTTGGCCGTGATGCTGCTGGCCGGAATGCGGCTCCGGCTGATGGCGGCGGTGGCCGTCGTCGCTATCCTCGCCGCACCCGTCGTCTGGGCCTACGGACTGGAAGACTACCAACGGACACGCGTCGCGAGTTTCCTCGACCCGGAGCAGGATCCACGAGGCGCCGGCTACCAGCAGATCCAGGCACGGATCACGGTTGGCGCGGGCGGATTGACCGGCCGGGGTTTCCTCGAGGGAACACAGAGCCAGTACAACTTCGTCCCGGCGGCGCACACGGACTTCATCTTTTCCGTGCTCGCCGAGGAACATGGGTTCCTGGGGGTGGTGGTCACGCTGGGGCTCTATCTGTTCGTGATCCTCCGGTCGTTCCAAGTGGCGCGCGTCGTCGAGGACCGGCTGGGTGTTCTGCTTGTGGCAGGCATCATGGCGGGATTCACGTTTCAGGTTGTCTATAACGTCACGATGTCGGCGGGTCTGTTACCGGTGAAGGGGCTGACGCTACCGCTCCTGAGTTACGGTCGCTCGTCGCTCATCGCGACACTGATCGGGTTCGGGCTCATCCTTAATGTGAGGATGTACCGGTTCTCGAAGTACTGATGAACACATCCAAGGTTCGGTGCAACGCGGCGCACGACGGCGTAATGAGGGTGCAGGTGACGTGTACACCCGCCCATGACGCCGTTCGGATGCTGCGGCCGGGCCGACAGGAGATCGCACTGCATGAACAAGGAGTTGATTGTCTCGTCGACCGGCCGGGAAGTGGCCGCGGCGATTCTCGAGAACGACCAGGTCGCTGAGATCTACATTGAGCGGGAGAGCCAGCGGGGCGTTGCTGGCAACATCTACAAGGGGCGCGTCCGCAAGGTGCTCCCCGGCATGCAATCGTCTTTCGTCGACATAGGCCTCGAACGCGATGCGTTTCTCTACGTTTCGGACGTAGTCGACACGATCGAGGAGTTCGACCGCCTCGAGTCTGGCGATAGCGAAGACGAAGCCGTCACTGGCGAGAGCCAGGGCGGAAACGCGAAACCGGGCGGCCGCGTTCGCGCTACCGGCCAGAACAGCGCCGATCAGAAGATCGAGAACCTCCTGAAGGGAGGTCAGGAGGTGCTGGTGCAGGTGGTCAAGGAACCGCTTGGCACCAAGGGGGCGCGTGTCACCTCGCACGTCAGCATCCCGGGGCGTTTCCTGGTCTTCATGCCGACGGCCGATTCGATCGGCGTCTCCCGCAAGATCGATTCCCGCGAGGAGCGCCAGCGGTTGCGCGGCATCATCAAGGCGTTCCGGGAGAAACATGGCTTCTCGGGCGGCATCATCATCCGGACCGCCGCTTCGAAGCGGTCGAAGGAAGACATCGAGGGCGACCTGCGTTACTTCCACCAGCTCTGGACGGAGACGCGCGAGCAGATGGACTCGAAGCGCGCTCCGGCCGTGTTGCACCGGGAGGAGAATCTCGTAGCGAAGCTGCTGCGCGACCACTTGACGGACGACTATTCCGCCATACGGATCGATGACCCGCAGGAACACGGGCGAGCGCTCCGGCTGGTCGAGCGGATCATGCCGTCGCTCGTGCCGCGGCTCCAGCACTACACGAAGTCGTTCCCGATCTTCGAGGAGTACGGCGTGCAGGCGGAGATCGACAAGGCGCTGCGGACCAAGGTCTGGCTGAAGTCGGGTGGCTACATCGTGATCAACCAGACGGAGGCACTCGTCGCGATCGACGTGAACACCGGCCGTTACGTTGGCAAGAAGAGCAGTGGTCTCGAGGAGACCATCGTCAAGACCAACCTGGAGGCGGCGGCGGAGATTGTCCGGCAGATACGGTTGCGTGATCTGGGCGGGATTATCGTCCTCGATTTCATCGACATGGACGACCGGAAGAACCGCCAGAAGGTGGCCCAGGTGTTCGAGCAGGAGCTTCGCCGCGACCGCTCGCCGTCAAAGACTGCGCACGTTGCCGACTTCGGCCTGATCATCGTGACGCGCAAGCGGGTGCGACAGAGCCTGGAGCGGCAACTGACCGATCCCTGTCCGTACTGTTCCGGCAGCGCGGTCATCAAGTCGACCTCGACGATCTGCCACGAGATCCTGGCGGAGATGCAGAAAGCAGGGCCCGATCTCCAGGGACGCGCCGTGCAGCTTCGCGTCAACCCGGACATCGCTCAGATCCTGGGTCGAGAGGAGCAGGGTGTGCTGCGCGATATCGAGAAGCTGCTCGGGAGCGACCTGAGCATCCAGGCCGACGACCGGCTCCATCACGAGCAGTTCGACGTGATGGCGCGTTAGCTCCTGGGGCGCGCCGCTATCCGACGGCGAGGTGGATCAGGAAGTGCGTACCGTCCTGATTCATCCAGACCCGGAGGTATTCACTCTCGCGGAGCATCTCGACGTGCGAGGCGCCGCTTTCCGGCGGGGCGGTCTTCGCGACGTCGCCAATCTCGGCCTGCGGAACGATCGTCACAACCTCCCGGCCCTGCACCATGTCGTCCTGGCGGAACTCCACCCAACGCTCGAGTACCCTCAGGGCGCCGTTCGTCTCCGGACTGGCCGACTCCGCAGTCAGACGCACTTCGTACGCGCCCGCGGACAGGGTTTGACCGTTCGCCATCACGCGCCGGGGTAGTTCCACCGTACCGAGCGTCAGTCTCCCCTGCGGCACGTTGACGGTGCCGCTGAGCTGCTGCCCACCCAGCGTCGTCGCCGTCAGGACGACGATTACTCCGGCGGCGAGCGTTCCGGCCAACAGCGACTGTCTCATCGTTCGAACTCCCTGGCTCACCGGCGGACGACCAGTCCGTTTCGGTCAACGCGTTGGTGTTTTGCGCCAGATCTCGTGGATCGCGCCCGCGTCTATCAGCTTGGTCGCATAAGCAATTTGGCCGACATGGAGTGCGTAGTGGCTCACTTGCAGCGTGATTACCTCGAGCAGGGTCATCGGTTCGGGTGTCTCATCGGTCACCTCGAGCAGACGAGACGCGTCGAACCCCCGGAGCGCGGCATCCGCTTCCTCGATAGCCATGTCAAGGTGGGCTCGCAGCTGGGCCGCTGGCAGCTCGCGCCGCTCGGCGAACTCCGCCCGCCGGTCGCGGACAAAGTCGCTCCCGCCGACTATCCGGCCGAGGTAGAACCGGGTCGACCCGACGCAGTGAAGGACCAGGTTGCCGATAGCGTTCGACCGTTCGTTCGGCCGCCACCAGATCTGTTCCGGTTTGAGCGCGTCCAGGCAAGCTCGCGCCTGTCCGGTCAGATGCACGCAGAGTCGGGAACGGGCGATTTCGACAAAGGCAGCGTCTGCGGAAACGGTGGGATCGCTCATGGCGCGATTCTAGCAGCCCGCGGACTGCTAGCAGCCGGTGGGCTGCTACCTGGAGGGTCACGCTGTCGGGTAGGCTTGCCACGGCATGCAAGCTGAATCCGAGAGAATGAAACGATGACAGCGGGGCGACTGCGCCTTGCTGCGGGTGTCACGGCTGCCACGCTGGCACTGGTGGCGTTCTCGTTCGCATCCGTGCTCCCGGGGCCGCTGCGCGCACTGATGGGGATCGCGGCCTTCATCCTGACGGCAGTTGCCTGTTCGGCGAACGCTGCGGCGATCCGATGGCGAACCGTGGGATGGGGGATCGGGCTGCAACTGGCACTCGCTGTCCTCATCCTGAAGTTCAGCGTCGGTGGCGTCCGCCCGGGGTATGCAGCGTTCTCGGCGGTGGCGGACGTCATCAGCGCGTTCATCGACTTCACCAGCGTAGGGTCACTGTTCGTCTTCGGCGTGTTGGCCGATCCGGCGGCCATGGAGCAGGTCTTCCCGACTGGCCTGGTGTTGGCGTTCAACGCACTGCCCGTGATCATCTTCGCGTCTTCAGTCTTCACCGTCCTCTATCACCTGGGCGTGCTGCAGATGGTGGTGAGCCTGATGGCGCGGGCCATGATGCCGCTGATGCGTACCAGCGGCGCGGAGTCTCTCTCGGCGGCGGCGAACGTCTTCCTGGGTCAAACGGAAGCACCGATCGTCGTCCGTCCCTACATCGCCGGAATGACCCAGTCGGAACTGCTGGCCGTCATGACGGGGGGGATGGCGACGATTGCCGGCAGCGTCTTTGCCATTTACGTCAGTCTCGGGGCGGACCCGGTAGCGATGATCACCGGAAGCGTGATGGCCGCGCCGTGCGGGCTCTATCTGGCCAAGATCCTGTTGCCGGAGACCGAGGCGCCGGCGACGGCCGGGCGTGCCCTGATCAGCCGCGAACGGGAGCATGCGAACCTCGTCGACGCGGCGGCGGCTGGCGCGACGGGTGGTTTGCAACTGGCGTTCAATGTTGCGGCGATGCTGATCGCGTTCCTGGCGTTTATCGCGATGATCGATGCAATCCTCGGCCTCGTCCGGCCTGGCCTGTCGATGGCGGGGATGTGTGCCTTCCTCTTCGCACCCGTTGCCGCGTTGCTCGGTGTGCCGGCGGGCGACATCCCGGTGGTGGCGGATCTGCTCGGCACGAAGCTTGTGACCAACGAGTTCGTCGCCTACGTGAAGATGGGCGGCGACTACGCGACGGTGCTGAGCGACCGTGGGCGCACGCTGGCGACGTACGCGCTGACCGGCTTCGCCAACTTTGGCTCGATCGGCATCGTTCTGGGTGGCATCGGTGGCATGGCGCCGGAGCGCCGTGCCGACCTCGCCCGGCTGAGCGGCCGCGCGCTGCTCGCCGGATTCACTGCGACGATGATCAACGCGGCAGTGGCCGCGCTGCTGCTGTAGGCTGATCACCATGTTGCCAACGGTGGAATGGAAGGGCGATCACGTCCTGATGGTCGATCAGCGGAAGTTGCCGGTACAGGAGGTGTACGTCCAGTTGAAGACGGCACGCGAGGTGGCGCGGGCGATTGAGCGCATGGTGATCCGTGGTGCGCCCGCCATTGGCGTTGCCGCCGCAATGGGGCTGGCGCTGGGCGTTGTGAAGTCGCGCGCCACCGGCAGCGCCACACTCGCGGGCGAGTTCTACAAGCTCTGCGACCTGATGGCCGGCACCCGTCCGACGGCAGTCAATCTGTTCTGGGCGATCGATCGGATGAAGCGCGTCTTTTCCGAGGCGGCGCGCGCCGGCCGGTCGCCCGCCGAGATCCGCGACATCGTGATCGCCGAAGCGCAGGCGATACATGACGAGGATGTCGAGTGCTGCCGAACGATGGGACGCCATGGCGCGGCGGTGCTGCCGGACGGCGGACGCGTCCTGACCCACTGCAATGCCGGGGCGCTGGCGACCGGCGGCTACGGCACGGCGCTCGGCGTCGTTCGTGCCGCAGTCGAGACGGGGAAACGGATCGCCGTCTACGCCGACGAGACCCGGCCGTTCCTCCAGGGCGCGCGCCTCACCGCCTGGGAGCTGCTGCGCGACGGCATCGAGACCACGATCATCACCGAAGGAATGGCAGGGCCGTTGATGCGGAGCGGGAAGGTGGACGTCGTCGTCGTGGGCGCTGACCGGATCGCCGCGAACGGCGACGTGGCGAACAAGATCGGCACGTATACCGTTGCGGTTCTCGCGCGCGAACATGGCGTGCCGTTCTATGTCGCCGCACCGACATCGACCGTCGATCTCGCTACTCCGGATGGATCCGCCATTCCCATCGAGGAGCGAGACGCACGCGAGGTGACGCACGTCGGCTCGGCGCGCATCGCACCCGAGGGCGCGGGGGTCTGGAATCCGGCGTTCGACGTGACGCCGCACACACTGGTCGGCGGCATCATTACCGAGCAGGGGATTTGCCGGCCGTCGTACGCCGAGAGCCTCCGCGCCGCTTGTGAGGCTGCGGCGCCGCGTGCGATTGCGTGATGACGGACGGCTGACGCGCATGCTGCTGCTCGCCATCGAGACGTCGTGCGATGAGACGGCGGCCGCGGTGGTGGCTGACTCCGGCCATTCGGGAAGGCCGTGGGACGTCCGTTCCAACATCGTTGCCTCGCAGGTGGAGATCCACCGCGCCTGGGGGGGCGTCGTTCCGGAACTTGCCTCGCGCCAGCATGTGCGCGACATCTGCGGCGTCGTCGATCGAGCACTCGCGGAGGCAGACGCCGGCTGGGATCGTCTTGACGCCATCGCCGTCACCCAGGGTCCGGGGCTGGTCGGTTCGCTTCTCGTGGGCGTGGCGTTCGCGAAAGCCACGGCCGCGTCGCTCGGGCTGCCGCTCGTCGGCGTGCAGCACCTCGCCGGACATATCGAATCGCTTGTCGTCGAAGGAGGTGCGATGCCGTTGCCGGCAGTTGTGCTGGTGGTGTCGGGAGGGCATACGAACCTCTACCTGGTAGCGGGAGAAGAGCCGGACGGCAGGCTCGACTGTCGGCTGATGGGCAAGACACGCGACGATGCAGCCGGGGAGGCATACGACAAGGTAGCGTCGCTCCTCGGCCTGACGTACCCGGGCGGACCGGTAATCGACCGCCTGGCCCGCGGCGCGAATGACCGGGCGGTTCGCTTTCCGTATGCCCGGATGACGCATGACGACCGGAACGCCGTTCCCGCGACGGCACGTCCCGCCGGCCTGGCCGAGACACGCCGCCTGCGCGAGCTGGAATTCAGCTTCAGCGGCCTGAAGACGGCGGTGAAGCGCCATGTACAGCAGCGCCGCACCGCACAGCGGTGCGCCGCCGGGCTGGAAGACACATCTGACGCCGATACCGCACTTCCCGACGCGGAGGTGGCCGATATCTGCGCGAGCTTCCAGCGTGTCGTGGTCGACACACTGCTCGACCGGACATTCCTTGCGGCGCGGCGCTTCGGTGCGCGAAGCGTCGGCATCGCCGGGGGTGTTTCCGCCAACTCGCGCCTCCGCGCGGACGCGGCGGCACGCGCGGCAGAAGCTGGGCTTCCGCTCTATCTTCCGTCGCTCCGGCTTGCGACTGACAATGCCGCGATGATCGGCGCCGCCGGTCTTCGCCTGCTGCACGCGGGCGTGACAGCCCCCCTCGACCTCAACGCACGGGCATCCCTGCCGCTCTGATAGGCTTTCGGGATGCATTGGCTCCGGCAGACCCACTGGCGGATCCTCGCGGCGCTCGCGCTCGGGATCGTCTGGGGTGTCGCCGCCACGTTCGCCGGGTTGAGCAGGTTCACCGGCGACTGGATCACGCCGTTCGGCACCATCTTCCTCCGGCTCCTGCTTCTGATTGCGGTTCCTCTGGTGCTGGCGTCACTCGTTACCGGCGTCGCGTCGCTCGCCAACTTGCAAAAGCTCTCGCGCATTGGCGGCAAGACGATCGCCATCTACCTCGCCACGACACTCGTCGCGCTTGTCATCGGCCTGCTCGTCGTGAACGTGGTCGAGCCGGGCGCATCGATTCCGGAGAGCCTGCGCCTCAGTCTCCAGGAGGCGTACGAGGGCGACGTTGCGCAGCGCCAGGCGACGGCGGACCAGATGGAGCGGGGGCCACTGCAGCCCCTGGTAGACATGGTGCCGGAGAACATCGTCAGCGCGGCATCGAACAACCGCTCGATGCTGAGCGTCGTTTTCGCGGCGCTGCTGCTCGGCGTCGCGCTGATGCTGCTGCCGCGGGATCAGGCGCGGCCGTTGCTCGATCTGTTCGAATCGGTGAACGCGGCGATCATCAAAATCGTCGAGATCATCCTGGTGGTGGCGCCGCTTGGCGTCTTTTCGCTGATCGCCGGGACCATCACGTCCGTCGCGGGCGACAACCCGGACGACGTGGCGCAACTGCTCGGTGCGCTGGGACTTTACTGCGTCTGCGTTCTGGTTGGCCTCGCGATCCACGCGTTTCTTGTCTACCCGATCTTGCTGCGGACGCTGACACCCATTACGCCGTTCCCTTTCCTGCGCGGTGTCGCGCCGGCGCAACTGGTTGCCTTCTCCACGTCGTCGAGTGCGGCAACCCTCCCGGTCTCGATGGAGACGGCGGAGCACAACCTGGGGGTCTCCGAGGAGGTGACGTCTTTCGTCCTGCCCCTGGGCGCGACAATCAACATGGACGGCACCGCCGTCTACATGTCGGTTGCGGCGGTCTTCATCGCGCAGACCCTCGGCATCGGGCTCGACATGGCAGCACAGGCCACCATCGTCTTTACCGCACTTCTCGCCTCGATCGGCACCGCGGCGGTACCGAGCGCCGGCATCGTGATGCTGGTGATCGTCCTTGAGGCGATCGGCGTTCCGGTGGCGGGCATCGCGCTGATCTTCGGTGTCGACCGCATCCTCGACATGTGCCGGACGACGACGAACGTGACCGGGGATCTCATGGTGGCCACCGTGGTGGCAGCGAGCGAGCGGCAGTTGACCGCCACGCCGGTGAACGGCTTGGCAAGCTGGATGGCGACCACGGCGGGCGACTGAGCGGAGAGGTTCGAGGGATGACACCGACACGCGAAGATGCCTGGGCGTTGCTGACCGAGCACACCGAGGGGGAGAGCCTCCGCAAGCATGCGCTTGCCGTCGAGGCGGCGATGCGGGGCTACGCGGGTCGGTTCGACGAGGACGCGGAGGTCTGGGGGATCGTCGGCCTGGTGCATGACTTCGACTACGAGCGGTGGCCCGAGGCGTCGGATCACCCTTTCCGCGGTAGCCGCATCCTGCGTGAACGGGGTTGGCCGGAGTTCATGATCCGCGCCATCCTGTCGCACGCAGACTACAGCGGGGTGCCGCGCGAGTCGCGTCTCGAGCACACCCTGTTCGCATGCGACGAACTGGCCGGATTCATCACCGCCGCGGCACTGGTCCGCCCGACGAAGAGCATCCTTGACCTCGAAGCGAGGTCGGTGAAGAAAAGAATGAAGGACAAGGCATTTGCTCGGGCCGTCAGCCGCGACGACCTTCGCCAGGGGGCAGAGGAACTGGGCCTCCCGCTCGACGAGCACATTACGAACGTCATCGGCTTCATGCGCGCTGGGGCTGGCGATCTTGGCCTGCGGGGGACCGCGTGAGAGAATGGCGGTTTCTTATTAAATTTAACGCGCCATAGATTAATATAAACAGTCTATTCCAGGGCGTGTATAATACTATTAGTTTCTATATATTAATATGTATTGGGGAGGGCGAGCGATGATGATGACAGCGAGACGTGCGGCAGGAGTGGTGCTGGCGGCGCTCGTGGTTGCGGCCATGGCTGGGGCGGCGGCGCAGGAGCGCGACTTCGTGCCGGTCACGGACGCGGTGCTGGCCGACCCGGCGCCAGGGGACTGGCTCTCGTGGCGGCGGACGGTCAACGGCTGGGGCTACAGTCCGCTCGATCAGGTCAACCGCGACAACGTCGGCGATCTTCGGATGGTCTGGACTCGCGCGCTCGCACCGGGACGATCCGAGGGAACCCCGCTCGCCTACAACGGCGTCCTCTACATGCCTCAGGCGAGCGACGTGATCGAGGCGCTCGACGCGGCAAGCGGTGACCTCGTCTGGAGCCACCGGCGCAACCTGCCCGAGGACGTGTACGACTTCGTCGGGGGAAACTCCGCCAACAACCGCAACATCGCCATCTACGACCGTTACATCGTCAACACAAGCGACGACTCGTACATCTTCGGACTGGACGTCGAGACCGGCGAGATCGCCTGGGAGACGCAGATCTTCGATTTCCGGGAGACACCTGCCGGTCATAGCTCCGGTCCGATCATTGCCGACGGCAAGGCGATCTCGGGGCGGAGCTGCCGGCCGGCCGGCGG
Organism: Vicinamibacterales bacterium; assembly: GCA_965246995.1. Classification (GTDB taxonomy): domain Bacteria; phylum Acidobacteriota; class Vicinamibacteria; order Vicinamibacterales; family UBA8438; genus VXRJ01. The sequence continues at coordinate 3,139,765 of OZ252008.1, read as the reverse complement.
CCCGGAAGCGTGCGTCATCATGGCCCACGATGCGCGGACCGGCGAAGAGGTATGGCGGCGCCGGACGATCCCCGCGCCGGGGGAGCCGGGCGACGAGACTTGGGGCGGCGTCCCGTTCGAGCAGCGGGTACATGTCGGCGCCTGGATGCCGGCGAGCTACGACCCGGAACTGCGATTGGTGTACCAGGGAACGTCCGTTACCTCGCCGGCCCCGAAGTTCATGCTGGGAGGCGTCGAGAATAAGCACCTGTACCACAACTCGACGCTCGCGCTGGATGTCGACACGGGCGAGATCCGCTGGCACTACCAGCACCTGAACGACCACTGGGATCTCGATCATCCGTTCGAGCGGCTGCTGCTCGACACCGCGGTCGCGCCCGATCCGGCCGAGGTCGCCTGGATCAATCCGCGGATCACGCGGGGCGAAGTGCGCAAGGTGATGACCGGCATTCCCGGGAAGACCGGCCTGGTCTATACGCTCGACCGCGAGACGGGTGAGTTCCTCTGGGCGAAGCCGACCGTCCCGCAAAACGTCATCAGTGACATCGACCCGGTGACCGGCGCGGTGACGGAAAACGCGGAAGTCACTTTCACCGCCGAAGGACAGCAGGTCCTTGCCTGTCCCAACATGCATGGCGGGAAGGACTGGGAGGCAGGCGCCTACAGCCCGCTCACGAACACGATGTACATGCCGCTCCGCAACATGTGTCAGCGGCTCCTCGCCACCACTTCGCCCGATGCGTCGCACCGGATCTACGCGCTCGCGGTCCGGCACGAACTGGCTCCCAACACGGATCAGCTTGGCTCGGTCCATGCGATCAACGCCGAGACTGGCAAGACGACGTGGCTGCACCAGCAGCGGGCGGCGACGCTTTCGCTCGTGGCGACAGGCGGAGGCCTGGTGTTCGGCGGCGATGCGGCGGGGAGGTTCCGCGCGTTCGATCAGGAAACCGGCGAGGTGCTCTGGGAAATCAACCTCGGATCGCCGGTCTCCGGCTTCCCGATCAGCTTCGCGGTCGACGGCCGACAGTACATCGCCGTCAGCACCGGCCGCGCCGCCACGACCGCCAGCTTTCTCCAGTTGACGCCGGAACTCCGCCCCAGCAACGGCAACAATCTCTTCGTGTTCGCGTTGCCGTAACACCTTTCGCCGTCGTCCGTACCGCCCCATCGGCGCCGTCGCGCTCGTCTCGCTGGCCGGGGCCCGCGAGCAGACCCTCGGCAACCGGAAGCTGGCCCGGTCCGGTGGAGACCCACTGGCCGAGAAGCGCCGGGTCCAGGGTGTTCCTACCTTCGCCGGGGCAGTGCAGCGCGTGCTCGAACAGAAGCGCCGTGGCTGGCGCGGCCGGTGGCAAGTGCGGAACCCGTGGCGCAACCTCGAACGCTGTGTCCTCCCCGCATCGGCCGTCGGCCGGTCTCCGAGGTGAACACCGCCGACGTGCTCGAGATCCTCACGGCGGTCTGGCACGCCAGGGCGGAGACCGCCGGCGCCGTGCGCCAGCGCATCCGACCGGTGCTAACTAGCAGGCTGTGGCAGAACGGCTACCTTGCAGCGTGAGCGGAACGAGTTGATGACGCTGCGTGGCGGGGGCAATCCACGACGAATCGCGCGGATCAAGCGGTCGAACCGCTCCGGAAGGCGCTGCAGGGCGCCAGCGGCGGCTGAGAGCCCGGATCAGGGCGTCAAAGCACCTGACAAGGACTTGTGCCCCGGCGGACGATGCTCCGCAACGCTGCGTTGGCGTCCAGCGTCGTCGCATCGAGGCCCACCGTCTTGCCTCGGACCAGGCCGACATCGGCCAGCCGCCGCAGCACCCACGTGAAGACCGCCTGGTGCGTCTCCAGGTCGATCCGCCGCCGCGTGCGCGATACCGTCGAATGGTCCGGCGACGCCTCGTGCAGCGCGATGTCCAGGAACTGCCGCAGGCTCAACGAATCGGCCGCCCGCCACGCGATCGCCCGTTCCGAGTCCAGGCCCTCGAAGTAGCCGAGCAGCAGCAGCCGGAAGTAGCGGCCCGGCGCCAGACTCGGCCGGCCCACCCCGTCGGCGTAGAACTTCGCGCACTGGCTCTCGACGAAGGCGTCGAACCCAGCCTCGTCGAGGACACGATTCAACTGTTCGTAGAACGGGTGACCTCCGCCTCGCGGCAGGTCGACGCTGGCCACCCACATCGACGGCTGCCGCGCGCGGCGGCGGCGGCGGCGTGCACTATCTCGTTCGGTGGTAGTTCTCACACGGAAGGAGAACCTTCTGTTATGGGCTGGGTGGTTGGGGAAAGGGTTCTGGTGGAAGCCATGAGAAAGATCATCCTCGCGCTGGCACTCTTCGCGGTTGCGATCCCGGCTCACGCCCAGGATGCGAACCTGGCAGGCGAGCCAGCCGCGACCGAAACCACGGAAGCGGAAGAGGTGCATAGCGAGAACGCCGCAAAGCGCCGCACAGCGAAGGTCTTGGCGGGCGTCCTGATCGGCGTCGGCTCGGCACTTGCCGTCGCCGATGCCAAGACGGACAACGAAGCCGTGACCTAGGCGACGGGGTTGAGCTACACGGGTGCGGCCGTCGCAACCCTGTGGGAGATTGTCCTGAAACGCAACGACAGCCGGCAACAATCGCTCGCGGTCGCCGGCCAATCGGTCCACTACAAGATCCGGTGGTGAGAGGAGTTCTGCCATGAGGAAATATCTACTCGTCGCTGTTCTGTCGTTCAGCATCGCCGCCTTCGGCATTCCAGTCGCGCAGGCCGGTGTGGCTCATAGTCCGTAGACCACCACCATGAGCTGTTTCAGACGAGCTGCAAATAGGGATAGAACTGTAGACGACTGTTCCAACCGCCACCATTTCCTCGTGTTTTGGCCCAACGCTGGCGGACGGCCCGCTGCCATCACGCCAGATAGGGGAGGCGACAGGTACGCTATTCTTCGTGACTCACCGGTCTCGGTCATGAAGGAAGGACCACATGCTGGACACATTCAAATGGATCGGCGTGGGCGGCAAGGCGCGGCGGCAAGTCGAGGAACTCCACAAGCTGATCGAGACGGCGCGGGAGGAGCGGGGAGAGCTCAGTGCCGTGCTCACCCAGGCCTCTAGGCGCAGCTCGAAGCTGAGCCGGGTCGGTAAGTCGCTCGAGGCGGTCGACCAGAAGGCGAGTTCGATCGGCGATCGGCTCGGTGAGATGCTGTCGCGCATCGACGGCCTCGAGGCCCGGACCAAGGCGTTCGACGAGGTGGAACAACGTCTCGAGGCGATGCTGCAGACGGCCGGGGCGGCGCAGGAGGCTGCCGAGAAGCTGATGGCGCCCGACGGCGACCTCCAGCAGCACCGCCAGCAGGTGCAGCAACTCTCCTCACAGACGCTGGAGACGCGGGCGAGCGTCGAGGCGCTGGCGCGCGAACGGGCCGTGCTCGAAGATCTGCGCAAACAGATGGCCCAGTCGAAGGCCGAGACGAGCCAAGCGATCAAGGAGGTCGGCGGGCTGCGTGGCGAGATCGAGCAGGTGCGTGGCACCGCGGGACAGCTCGGCCAGGACTACGCGAAGCTGCAGGACGCGACCCGCTTGGCCCGCGAGGACGCCTCCGGGGTGACGGCCGCGGTGAAGGACATCGAAAACCGGCTCGGCCCGCTGATGCAACTCCAGAATCGGAGCAAGACGGCCGAGGACAAGCTCACCGCGCTCAACGCGCTGGCCGAGCATGTCACGCAGAAGGCCAAAGCGCTGGAGAGCCAGAAACACACTATCGACCGGGCCACGGTGGAGGCGAACCGGCTCAACGATATGGTCTGGGCGATGGACGCGCAGATCGCCAAGCTGAACGAAGGGCTCAAGGAAGCAGCCCGCAGCGAGGAGGCGCTGACGCGCGTCGAGAAGCTCGTCGCGGACGCGACCGCCCAGGCGGAGGGCGCCGCCAAGGTGCGGGACGAGATGGCCCGCGAGGCCGAGCGATTCGAGAAGGACTGGCGGCCGCTGGTGGATCAGATGCGCGCCGCGCTCGATCAGGTCGGGCAGGAGAAGAAGAGCATCGAGGTCTATCAGCAGCGGGTGGGTACGCTGCAGTCGTCGCTGGGCGAGGCCGAGAGCCGTCTCGAGACGCTGAGCGCCCGCGAGCGGCACCTGGCGCCGCTCGGCCAGCGCGTCGATGGCCTGAGCAAGGAGTTCGAGGGATTGCTGGCCCGGGCGGACGAGCTCTCCAACAAGCAGGCGGATCTGGAGTCGCTCGGCGAGCGGCTAACGGAGGTCGAGGACCTTTCGAAGCAGACGACGACGCAGTTCGAAGGCTTGAAGCAGACGCGGAACGATCTCGAGCGCCTGCAGGTGGACATCCAGGACTTCCACAAGTCGCACGTCGAGGCCGTACGGCTGCGTGACCAGTTGGGGGCGGACCGATCGGCTCTCGAAGGCTTCATCGGTCGGATGAGTGAGTTCAAGGGGCTTACGCCCGAGATCGAGGCACGCCTCGACACCGTGCTGGGCAAGTTCGCGCAGGCCGAGGAGGGCACCCGGCAGGCGGCCAAGCTCGGCGAGGTGGTGAGCGAGCTCGACGCCCAGGCGACCCGCGTGGGCGCGCGCGTGCAGTTCCTCGACAAGCTCGACGGGCGGGTCGATTCGCTGCACAAGCTAACAGTCGACATCGACGGTAAGCTCGCGGAGCAGCTCGCACGCCGCACCGAGCTCGAAACCATGCAGAGCCAGTGCAACGCCGTCGTGGCCCAGATGCTGGATGCGCACCAGAAGGTCGAGGCCGTGGCGGCGCTGCAGGCGAAGGTGCTGCCGATGGAGAGCCGCATCGCCATCCTGCAGGATCGCCTGGGGAAGACGCAGGCGCAGGTGACGGCCGTCCAGAAGAACAGTGCCGCGCTCGACGCGCAGGAGGCGCGGCTCAACGTGCTGGTCGAGTCGAGCCGGAGCCTAACCACCGAGACCGAGGAGCGCCTCAAGCAGATCCAGTCGCTCAACGAGCAGCTGGCGCGCGCGGGGAAGGTGAGAGACGAGCTGTTGGGCGAGTTGGCGCGCGTACGGGCCAGCCAGCGCGACGTGGTGTCGCAGACCAAAGCCGCGGAGGATCAGCTCAAACGCGCTGAGACGATATACGCGTCGCTGGAGCAGCGCCGGTCGCAGCTGGCGTTTGCCGAGAAGCGCGTCGGGTCGGTCGAGGCGCGGCTGCGTGATCTCGCCGACCAGCGGCAGGCCATCGAGGAGAACATCAAGGTCCTGGCGGACCGCGAAGCGATCGTCGCCGCGGTAAGGTCCCAAGTGGAGGAGGTGCACGAGGTGAGCGCCCGAAGCAAGGCCGACCTGGATTACGTCGCCGAGCATCGCCGCGAGGTGGCTGCGGTGCGCAAGCGGTTGCAGAGCCTCCTGTCGATGGCCCGCGACACCGATGAGAAGATCGCGTCGATCGAGGGGCGGCGCGGTGTCGTCACCGACGTGCAGACCAAGACGAACCAGATCGCCCACCTCCTCGAGGACGTGCGTGTGAATCTCGAGATGGTCGGCGAACAGAAGGTGGTCATCGACGACGTGGGCGAACGGATCGCTCGTCTCGAGTTTGTGATGCGGGAAGCGCAGGGGACGTTGCGGACGCTGCAGAACGAGCGCGAGCTCGCGGAACGCATCGAGAAGAACATCCAGCAACTGCGCGGACAGACGGCCCGCGGCGAAGAAAGCCCCGCGAAGTCCGCCTAGGAGTCTGCGCCGTAGGAGATCCACCGGACGAGATTGGCGGTCGGCTCAGGACCCTGACGCACCGCGTCGGGTCGACGTCGCCGGCTGGCGGGCGCGCTGGATTCTCGGTAGCCGACGACACAAACCGGAAAAAACCGGCTCCGACGAGCCGCACGGCTCCCAGTGGCCGCGATTCGCGCTGACCCGTGGCCACTGTGGGCGCCAAGCTCTCGCATTTACGCCGCGACCAGGGTTTGAAGGCGTTTCACGTTCAACGCCAGGCACACCAAGTCCCACTCGCCTCGCGCCTTGGCGAGTCCCCGTAGGCTGAAGCGCCGGAACCCCATCACGTGCTTGATCCAGCCGTGCGGGGCCTCCGACAGCCACTTGCGCTCCGCATACGCTGCCCGGCCCGCCGGCGTCGCCAGCTTCTCCGCCATGCGACTCGTCGCGGATTGCTGCTTCTTCGAGGGGCTGGTCGTTGCCGCCTTACCCTCTCGGCCCGACGCCACGTACCCGGCGACGCCCCGCGTTTCCAGTTCCGCCAAGTCCCGCTCGTTGCAATACCCGGCGTCCGCCAGAACTGTCTCTGGCTGCTCACCCAACGTCTCCGCCACCGCGTCAAGCAGCATCGGCAGCCCGCCCTGGTCGCTCCCGTTCGCCGTCACGTCCGTTGACACGACCAACTGGTGGTCACCGTCCACCGCCACCTGCGCGTTGTAGCACTGCTGATAACCCTCGTTGCTCGTCTGCATGATCCCGCTCTCCGGGTCCGTGAAGTTGCTCTGCGCCTTCTCGTCCGGCTCGCCATAGGCCCGCTTGTACGGCTGCCCGCCCTTCGGATTCCGATCCTGACCCGGCTGCCGACCCCGCGCGTCGTCCGCCGCTCGTTGCGCCGTTTCCAGACGCGCCTTCGCCGCTCGGATAGCCGCCAGACGATCCGCACGGCGACGCAACTCCGCCGGCAACTCGTCCCCCCGCACCTCCGACCCGAAGCGCGCGTCCTCCGCCGCGTCGGCCGCGCCAGCCGCCTCCAGCAACGCTTCAATCTCCCCGGCCAGACGCCGCTCCTCCGCCTCCATCCGCCCGTAGCTCATCGCCTTGCGCTTGCTCGCGTTCGCTCGGACCTTCGTGCCGTCGACCGACAGCTTCCCGAAGCTCGCCACCCCCAACTCCCGCGCCAGACGAACCACCTCCACGAACAGCTTCTTGAAGTCCTCCAGATGCCGACGACGAAACTCGCACACCGTACGGTGTTGCGGAAAATTGCCCGCCGCCAGAACCCGGAAAGCCACGTCCTCTTCCAGCTTCCTCGCGATCCCCCGCGACGAAAACACCCCCGTCGCATACGCGTAGATCAGCACCTTCAACATCATCCGCGGCTCATACGGCGCGTTGCGCCGACCGTCACCCTCATACGGTGCGTAAAATGCCGTCAGATCAAGACCGTCCACCAAGTCGCTGACATGGTGCGCCAAGTGGCCCTCCGGCAACCACGCCTGCAAATCTGGTGGCAACAGCAACGATTGGTCCGGGGCGTAGCGGCGAAACGTCGTCGACATCACGTCCTTCCGTCAAGATCAGGTCTGCCGCAATTGTCGCATTTTCTACGGCGCAGACTCCTAGCGCGGCGACGGGTGGAGCCAGCCGCGACTGGGATCAGCGCGGCAGGTCGTACTGCGCGAAGACTCCGTGCGCCGCGGCGAGATCTCTCGCCACGGACGTGACCTGCGCGCGCAGATCGCGGAGGCGCAACGGCGAGCACGGGAGCGCGAGGATCCCGCAGGCCGATAGCACGGTCCGGTTGATTCCCGAATCGGCCGTGCCCCGGTGCTGCGGCTCTTCGAGCAGCCGCACGGCCTCCGTAAAGAGTCCGGTCGCCCGTTCCGTGCGCCATGCTGATAGTCACTCGGCTATCATGACGCCCGCGAGGTCAAGGCCGGCCCTCGCTGGGGGGCCTTGCCGCGAGGGCGTATGGATGTCTACTTTCATCTGCAGTGACCGACTCTCGTCCGCAGAGCTGCTGGCGGACCAGATCGCCGGGGCCGACGCTGCCGAGATCGACGCCGGCAAGGAGGAAAGCGCCCGGACTGAGCTATATTGACCCGATTCCCGGGAGGTCAACGGGACACTGGGAGCCGTCCGAGGACCGTCCGAGCGTTCAACCCATCGTCCCGTGAGGCCGACGCGGCCAGTGCGAGCCGATGGTCGGAGATAGCCGCCACCGGCACCAACCGCTCTTCTTCAGGCAGCGACACCACTGTTGCGGGGGAGACGACGAGGGAAGCAGGGTGAGACTGATGACTGTAAGTCACTTATTGTGAGTAACTTGTGAGCGTTATGTGGCTAACCCTGCCGAAGTGACCACCGCCGCGGATCCGGTCGCGTGTCTCGACGGTGTCTCGGTCACGTACGGACGCCAGCGCGCCCTCGACAACGTCGACGCGGACTTTCCGCCTGGCGCGGTCGGATTGCTCGGGCCGAACGGCGCCGGGAAGAGCACCCTGCTGAAGGCGCTCCTGGGCTTTGTCCAACCCGATGGCGGTGCGGGGCGGATGTCCGTCCTCGGCCTCGACGTTGCGGAACGCCCTCTCGAGATCCGCACGCGCCTCGGTTACATGCCGGAGTCGGATGCGCACTTCCCCGGACTGAACGCCGTCACGTTCGCGGCCTACTGCGCCGAGTTGGCGGGCCTGCCGCCTGCCGATGCGATGCAGCGGGCGCATGCGGTCCTGCACTACGTTGGCCTGGGAGAGGCGCGGTACCGGACGGTAGACACCTACTCGACCGGCATGAAGCAGCGGATCAAGCTCGCACAGGCACTGGTCCATGATCCTGACCTGCTCTTTCTCGACGAGCCGACGAACGGCATGGACCCAAAGGGGCGCGACGAGATGATTGCGCTGATTCGGGACCTCGCCCAGCGGAAGGGGGTGAACGTCATCGTCTCGTCGCACGTTCTGCCCGATGTCGAGGCGGCGTGCGACAACGTGGTGGTCTTGCACGAGGGTCGCGTTGTCGCGGCGGGACCAATCGCCGATCTCAAGCGAGACGACCGACAGGCGTTCGACGTGCGTGTCAAGGGAGACGCCGTCCGCTTCGTGGAGACGTTGCGCGCGGCCGGCGCCGAGTGCCGCCAGGCGGACGACCACCTGCTGCGGGTCCTGATCGGCGACGGCCACTCGGCGCGCGATCTCTTCGCGCTCGCGGTGCAGTCCGGCGTGCAGGTCCGGCATCTGCGATCGAGCGTGCAGACGCTCGAAGATGTCTTCGCCCGCGCGGTGGGGGAGTCCTGACGCCGCCATGCCGATTCACGATCATGGCTACGCCCGCTACAGTGGCGCACGGCGCCCCCCGGGGCGCGCGTGGTGGGTGATCGGGCGGAACGGCATCCGGCGGATGTTCTCCTCGAAGCTCTTTCTCCTGGTGCTGCTCTTTGCCTGGATGCAGTTCTTCGTCCGCGGCGTCGTGTTCTACCTGGCCGCGAATTTCCCGCAGGTCGAGGGTTTCATCGCCCCGACCCCAGCAACGTTCCGCGACTTCTTCGACAGCCAGGCCTTCTTCGTCTTCGTAGTCGCTATCTACACCGGCGCGGGCGCAATCGCGAACGACCGGCAAGCGAACGCGCTGCCCCTCTATCTCGCCAGGCCCCTGAGGCGCTGGGAGTACGTCGCCGGCAAGCTGGCGGTGGTGATGGCGTTTCTGTTGCTGATCACCTGGGTGCAGGCGCTGCTGCTGCTCGTCCTGCAGACGATGTTCACCGGCAGTCTGGCCTTCGTTCGGGAGCACGCGTTCCTGTTGCCGGCGGTGACGTTGTACGGCTTCCTGCAGGCACTGGTTGCCGGGATCACCATCGTCGCGCTGTCCTCGCTCTCGACCAGCGCACGCTACGTCGGGATCCTGTACGCCGGCGCCGTGATCTTCACCGGAGCGATGTTCGATGTGCTGCGGGGCGTCACCGGCAGTTCCGCATGGTCGTGGATTTCATTCACGGCCAGCCAGCAGCAGGTGGGCGACGTAATTTTCGGCGCGGATCCCCGCTACGACACACCGTGGGGCATTTCGCTGCTCGTCGTCGCGGCGCTCGTCGTAGTCTCTGCCTGGATACTCGGCCGGCGCGTGCGCGGCGTCGAGGTGGTGTCGTGAGTGTGGTTGCCGCGCGCGGCCTGTCGAAGTGGTACGGCGAGGTGATTGGCCTGAACGACGTCACGGTGAACATTCCCCCCGGCATCAGCGGCCTTCTCGGACCGAACGGCGCGGGGAAGTCGACGCTGCTGAAACTGGTGACGGGCCAGCTCCGCCCGAGCCAGGGGACGATCGAGGTGTTGGGAGAGCCGATCTGGGGGAATCCCTCCGCGTTCCGCCGAATCGGTTACTGCCCGGATCATGACGGCTGCTACGACCGGATGACCGGAATGGAATGGGTGACCGCGCTGCTCCGCCTGGGCGGCTACGACCGGGCGGCCGCGTCGGACGCCGCGACGCGCGCGCTCGAGGCAGTCGACCTGGTGGCGGCGGCCGGTCGGAAGATCGGCAGCTACAGCAAGGGGATGCGGCAGCGGATCAAGCTGGCGCAGGCGATCGCCCACGAACCCGAGCTGCTGGTGCTGGATGAACCGCTCGCCGGCCTCGATCCGATCGGCCGGCGCAAGGTGATCGCCGCCATCCGCGCCTGGGGCGAGGCCGGCCGGAGCGTCATCGTTTCAAGTCATGTCCTGCACGAGATCGAGCGGATGACGTCGAACATCCTGTTGCTGCATGCGGGACGAGTCCTGGCCGAGGGGGACGTGCATCAGATCCGCGACCTCATCGATGAACACCCGCATACGGTGCGCATCACCGCCTCCGACCCGCGGCGGCTGGCGCGCCATCTGCTGGAGCACCCGGACGTCATCGCGATGCACCTGGAAGAGGGCGCCGTCGTTGCGCAGACGAACCGGCCGGACGACTTCTATACCCGACTGACGGCGCTGGCGGCCACCGACGAAGCAGGTGCGGTGGGGGAGGTCACCTCGCCGGACGACAACCTGCAGGCGGTCTTCGCGTACCTGGTGAAACAGTGAACCGGCCATGACATCCGATCAGGCGCCTGCGGCGCCGACGTTCGTCACGGCCGCGCTACGGGTCTTTGATGTCAGTGTCGGCGAGATGCTCTGGTCGCGCCGAACGATCTTCATGGCGCTGGTGGCGGCCGGCCCCGTCGCGCTCGCGCTGCTCCTTCGCGTCGTGACCGCCTCCGGCGTGTTCGATGGCGCCGCCGGCACGGTGAACGGCCGCGTGATCAACCTGAACGGTCCCGCCATCTTCGGCCTGATGGTCTGGACGTTCTATCTCCGGTTCACCGTCCCGGTGCTGGGGGTGTTCTACGGCACCGCGCTGATCGCCGACGAGGTAGAGGATCGGACGATCACCTACCTGTTCACGCGCCCCATTCCGCGTGGCGCCGTGCTGGCCGGCAAGTACCTGGCGTACCTAGCCTGCACCGCGGTCGTGGTGCTGCCGTCGGTGATGCTCGTCTATTTCCTCGTGGTACCCATCCTTGGAGGCAGCATCGGCCGCGAGTTCCCGTCGCTCGCGATCGACCTCGCCATGGTCGGCGCCGGCTTCGCCGTCTACGGTGGGTTGTTCGCGCTGGTGGGCGCCTGGTTCCGCCGCCCGCTGCTGACCGGCCTGGTCGTCGTCTTCGGCTGGGAACCGATAGTGACGATGCTTCCGGGCTACATGAAATACCTGACCGTGGCCTACTACCTGCAGGGCCTTGTCCCGCATGCCATGCCGCAAGGCGATGCGCTCAGCCTGCTTCAGGCCGTCCTGACCAGCGTCCAGACCCCGCTCGGCACCTGGACGAACATCCTGGTGCTGGCCGCGATCTGGCTGGTCGCCTTCACCGCCGCCCTTCGGGTCACTGCCCGGCGCGAATACGTCCTGGAGCAATGAACACGCGTCGTGTGCGCGACCATCTGTCGGCTTCCGGTGTTCAGGCGCCGGACCGTCGCCGGCAGGGCTGAACCGTCCGCCCCGTGCAGACATGCACAGCACGCCCTCAGAGGCGTCTGTTACCCTTCGCCTCTCATGGGTCGAAAGAACAGTTCCCTTACCCGCGTGCAGCCTGTGTTCAACGCGCTGCTGGACCTCGATCCCGAGGGCAAGGCTTGGCTGGACCGGCTTCTCCAGATGGCCGCTGCGACGAAGGAGACACCATTGCAGCGTCTCCGCCAGGCGGGGTCGTTGGTCCCCGAGGAAACACGCGCTGAAGCGGCTCGCCGCGGAGTGGTGTTCGAGCGGATCGTGCCCCCACCCACCGCCTTCTTGCGGTGGCTCCTCCACCACCCTCAGCGGATGGCCGTTCGAGATTCGGGGAAGTTCGGTTCGAAGTCCGAGTCGGCCATCGAATGGCGGCCAAAGCTCTTCTCAAGCAACCCTGAAGAGCAGGAGGAGGCGACGGCGGAGGGCTTGCGGGCACTAGAACAAACGGGAGCCGGCCGGAGCGGGCAACAGTGGTGGGCGTTCGAAGGCTTCTCTCACATCGACTGCTGCCTCATTGCCGAGAACCTGGTGCTCTTCGTGGAAGGCAAGCGGACCGAAGGCGTTTCTCCTTCGACTCTGTGGTTCTCTAAAAGAAGCCAACTGTGGCGAAACGTCGAGGCCGCGCGCGACTTCAGCAAGGGGAAGGACTTTGCGGTGATCTTGGCGGTGGAAACCGAACGGGACGGGACCGCTGCGCTTGCTGCGGCTGCCGCATCGCTCAGCGGTAGCTACCCGCACCTCGGGGAGCTAGATCGCGAGCGGCTATCCCAGCATCTTCTTGGTTTCGTTACCTGGCGGCAGATGGTTGACGAGTTCGGGTTGCCGAGGGAGTGCTTGGTGGAGTCGCTGCCAGCGTGACGATGGCCGTTGACCCGGCCCCGTTGTCGCTGTCAGTCTGAGGCTAGTCGCACGACGGCCTCGGGTGTGAAGTACGCATCGAGCGTCTTGGCATCGTGGGGCATGGTGTCCGGGTAACGGGACGGTCCGAACGCTGGCTGCATCTTAACCATTTTAGCCGCCCGAGCAGCCGTAGCCAGGGCCAACCAGCGGGCCTTGGTTAGTCAGGCGCTGGCGGGCTGGCGAAGACGGCAGGCGATGTGATTGGCGACCACCTTCCCGTGGAAGCGGCCGTTCTCGATGAAGACCTCGCCACGGTTGGCGCCGGCTACGACAGCTCCGGCGAGGTACAGGCCGGGGACGTTGGTCTCGTACGTCTCGGGATCATGCAGCGGGACGTTGTTCGCGGCGACCTCGATACCGGCGGCGCGGAGGAAGTCGAGATCGGCCAGATAGCCCGTCAGGAGGAAGACGCCGTCTGCCGGCAGTGTTTCCCGCGGGCCGCCATTAATCGGTTCGACGACCACCTCGTGCGGGCGGATTTCGATGACGCGTGTCTCGAATCTGGCAGGAATGGAGCCTTCGGTAATGCGGTTCTCGATGTCCGGCTTCACCCAGTACTTGATCGAACCGCCGAGTTCCGCACCGCGGTGAATCAGCGTGACCTGGGCGCCGGACCGGTAGAGATCAAGCGCCGCCTCGGCCGCCGAGTTCTTGCCACCCACGATCACGACCGGCCTGCGGTAGAACTCGTGCGGCTCGGTGTAGTAGTGCGAGACATGGGGCAGATCTTCGCCCGGGATCCCCAACTGGTTCGGATGGTCGTAGCAGCCGCTCGCAATCAGCACGGTCCGTGCCTGCCACACTTCGTTGCCCCCCTCGTCGCTCCGCGTCCGCACGGTGAACGGATCGGCGGAGGAGACGCCCGGTTCGACCGCCGTCACCCGGTAGCCGAAGTCGACCTGCAACTCGTAGGTGTCGACGACGCGCCGGTAGTAGCGGAGTGTCTCGTCGCGCGTGGGCTTACCATGCGGTGTCACGAAGGGCAGGCCGCCGATCTCGAGCAGGTCGGGTGTGGTGAAGAAGACCATCTGCGGCGGAAAGTGGAAGAGCGCGTTGACCAGCACTCCCTTCTCGAAGATGCGGGTTTCGAGGCCCGCCTCCTTGGCCGCGATTGCGGCGGCGAGGCCGGCCGGGCCGGCGCCGATGATAATCAGATCACGCACGGTGTCATTCATCCTGTGTTGAGCGGTACTCGATCTGGACGTCGCTGATCACAGCGACGGGGCGTCCCACCGTCCGCACCTCGTCACGTGTCTGATCGAACCGGAGCATCTCAAGGCGTTGCCCGGCGATCACCACCTGATCGAGTTCCGCGGGGATGGGAATGAACACCCGTTCGACCCCCGCCGGCGCGATCGCCTTCACCCCTTGTGGCCCCGCGCCGCCACTCACCCGATCGACGAGATCCGGTGCGCCGCGAAACTCGCTCAGAATATAGCGCCTGCCCAGGACGTCGCCGGACGGGGTCGCAACCGCAACCTCCGCCATGTAGCGGGTATAGGCGCGGCCGGCGCGCACCTCGTCCTCCGAGAAGGTGTGGCGGTTGTGCAGGTTGAAAGAAAGCGTTGCTTGTCCCCGCCGCGGTGGCAGGACGACGGTGATCGCGAGCGCCGGGTCGGACTGAATCAGCACGTCGCAGAACGCGATGTCCGTCGTGACGCCGACGCCGAGGACGGACGGGCAGCGCACCTCGACCGGCTCTATTCGCGTTGCCTGGGCGACAGCGGCGCCCGCGGCGGTGCCGGCTGCGGCGGTGCCGGCGGCATAAAGCGCGATGACGAGGAGCCCGTGGTGAAACCCCGCGTAGCACCGAGAGCGGTGAGGCGGGATGCATCGCCGCTCGAATGTAGCGGGGGTTTCACCACGGGCTCCTGGCGTGCGGGCGATCATTCGTGCGTCATTTCCCTGTCCGCCTGAGCCGCCCTGTTCATGCCGGCCGACGGATCGAGTCGCACGAGCAGGTCGCCGCGCATCTTCAGCAGTTCGAGGAATTCCATCCGGGTCCTCGCGTCGGATCGGAAGGACCCCAGCATCGCACTCGTCACCGCGAACGATCGCTGTTTCTCGACACCGCGCATCGCCATGCACAGGTGGGTCGCTTCCACGACGACACCGACGCCGAACGGATTCAGCGTCTCGAGCAAGACCTGTGCGATCTGGTTCGTCATGCGCTCCTGAATCTGCAGCCGCCGGGCGAAGACATCGACCAGGCGCGGGATCTTGCTCAGTCCCACAACACGGTCACGCGGCAGATACGCGATATGGCACTTGCCGAAGAAAGGGAGCAGATGATGCTCGCACAGGCTGTAGAAGTCGATATCCCGGACGATCACCATCTCGCTGCAGTCGACCGAAAAGAGCGCGTTGTTTAGCACCGCGTCGACATCCTGCTCGTATCCGCTCGTCAGGAACCGCAACGCGTCGGCGACGCGGGCCGGGGTGCGGGCCAGCCCCTCGCGCGTCGGGTCTTCGCCAATCTCGGCGAGAAGTGTTTCTACCGCGGCGCGGACACGCTCGTCGTTCATCGAGGCGGACATCAGTAGGTGTAGAACCCCCGGCTGGCCTTCCGCCCGAGATGGCCCGCGAGCACCATCCGCTTCAGAAGCGGCGGAGGAGCGAACCGTTCTTCGCGGAACTCCGCATACATGATGCCGGCGATGTAGTACGTCGTGTCGAGGCCGACGAAGTCGAGCAGCGTGAACGGCCCCATCGGGTGGCCGCACCCGAGGGCCATCGTCTTGTCGATATCCTCGATCGACCCCGCACCCGACTCGTACGCCCGAATCGCGTCCAGCAGGTACGGGATCAGCAGCCGGTTCGCGATGAAACCGGGCCGGTCGGGCGCGGTGACCGGGTCCTTGCCGACGCTTCGGCCGAACGCCATCGCCGTCTCGTAGGTGGCGTCGCTCGTCTCGATGCCCCGAATCACTTCGACCAGCTTCATGACCGGCACCGGGCTGAAGAAGTGGATGCCGACAAAGCGGTCGGGCCGCCGGGTCGCGGAGGCGAGCTCGGTGATGCAGAGAGAAGAGGTGTTGCTGGCGAAAATGGTCTCCGGGCCGACCAGCGGCTCGAGGGCGTCGAAGAGCTCTCGCTTGACGTCGATCTGTTCGACGATTGCCTCGATTACCAGGTCGCACCCGGCGAGGTCTTCCACCTTGCTGGTCGCAACCAGATTGCCGAGGGTGGCTTCTCGGTGCTCGGGGGTTACCTTGCCGCGCTCGACCCCGGCGGACAGAAACTTGTCGATGCGGGTGAGCCCTGCCTGCGCCGTCTTGTCGTCGATCTCCCGGACAACCGTCCGGTAGCCGGCCTGTGCGGAAATCTGGGCGATGCCCGAGCCCATCAGGCCGCAGCCGGCGACCCCTATCGTCTGCAATGCCATTGTCTTGATCGATCATACAAGGACGCCGGCAAGTCGCCGGTGCATCATGACCGGCGAGCCGGAGCGCCGGCCGAGGACCGCGGCTACGGTGCGCCGTCGGCGGTGGCGCCCGGATCGGGGAGCAGATCCAGGAGCGTGTCCGCCGGGAGGTCGAACGTGAGCGTCACATTCGGGCCGCTGGAGGTGAGTTGCAGCGCTTCGAGCAGAGCGGCCAGTTCCGGACGTTCCGTAGCCTGCAGGCGGCCCAGGGCCAGGAATCCCTGCACCAGATCACGCAGGTTCCGGCCCGTTTCTTCGTCCGTCGCTTCGGCCGTGAGCTGCCCTCGGACGCCACCGTTCACCTGACCGCCCAGGGCGAATGCAGACACCTGCGACATCTGCGGCGCCAATTGGTCGGGCACCCATTCGCTCCCTTCCAGGGTGTCAAGGCGGCCCACGGTCCAGGCGGTGCTCCCGTCCTCCACATGCTCCAGCAGAGTCATTAACTGGTCGTTCGTCTCGGCGCCGGACCCGCCGTCGAGTGCCTGACGCACGAGCGATTCGGAGCCGAGCGCCAGCACGTCCGCTTCGAGGAAGCTCATGGCGGTAGTGTCGCCATCCGGATCTTCCCGGTTTCTGTCGAGCAGGATCAATGGTCGGCCGGCATGCTCGATCCGAATCCCGCCGCTCGCGATCGCGAGCGATTCGATCCGCGCCGCGTCGAAGCGCCCCGCGAGCACGACGATCCCTTCCGCGTCGTCCTGCCTCCCCGGCGCGAGGGCAGCGACGACACGATCGATGTCGCGATCGAGGTCTATTCCGGTCCTATTCTCGAACGCGGCAGGCCCTTCGGTCTCCGATTCGCGCTCCCGCAGCCGTTCTCGCAGATCGGAATCCATCACCTCGCGGACATTGGCGAAGGAAACGACTGCCGCGTCGGCTGGGAGGTAACGCAGTTCGTCGGGGCGACCTTGCGCGAGAACCTCGGTGGGCAGGCCGCTGCCGAGCCATGCCGCGAGGCCAATCGCCAGACCAGCGACGAGCAGCCCGCCTCCGCCGAACACGATGTAGCGCGTTCCCTTGCTCATGGGGCGTGAACCTCTATCGGAGTATACCGGCGCAGGTGCCGGAATGTTCCCTGACGGAAGAAGGAGCGGCCGGCTACTGCACGCCGCAGGGGGAGCCGAAGGTGTCACCTCCGAGGAGGCGCATCTCGAGCAGATCGATCAGTGCGGTGCAACGGTCGCAGGGGGTGGGGCGTTCCAGGAGAGCCTGTTTCTCGATCGGGTCCAGCTCCAGGTACTGGGACAGGGCGTTCACGAGCTCGGCGTCAGCCATCGCGCGCGGAATGCGGGGGGCGGCGCCATGGCCATTCTCGCTCGACTGACGCACGAGGACTGCTTCGAGGCGGCGTCGGCCGTCGCGCAACCGATCCGGGTCCGCCACCGCGGCGTCCGCGAACGGGTCGACAGTGGCGATCCGGTAACTGCGCGAGTGGTTCTCCGAGCGCACCCGGAACCGTTCGACGCCCCGCAGGACGATGTTGTACCCGCCGTCGGGCAGCGATTCGACGTGCGTGATTCGGCCGGCGCAACCCACCGGGAAGATCGGCGGGTTCGGATCGGAATGTTGCTGCCAGCCATCCCGCAGCAGCACCATGCCAATCAGCCGCTCGCCGTCCAGCGCGTCGGCCACCAGCTCGCGGTAGCGAGGCTCGAAGATATACAGGGGGAGAAAGACGTGGGGAAAGAGCACCACGTTCGGGAGGGGGAAAATCGGGAGCTGGGACGGGAGTGTAGCGCTCGGCACGATTCTTCTCGGGTTCGGTCAGTGTACCGTCTTCGTTTTCCGGTCCATGTAGTCCATCAGGACGTACCGGCCGAGCGTGTAGGGCGTCGTGAAGTACGCCTTGCCCCGGCAGATGGCGGCGACGCGGCGGACGAAGCTGACAAGGTCGTGATCGCGCGCCAGCATGAAGGTGTTGATCATGATGCCGGCGCGCCGGCAGTTCGCTACTTCGGCAAACGTCTCGCGGATGATCGTCGGGTCGAGACCGAACGCGTTCCGGTAGATGCGGCCATCCTCCTGTGTCAGGGCAGACGGCTTGCCGTCGGTGATCATCACGATTTGCCGCATGTCCTTTCGCTGCCGTTCGAGCAGACGCCGGGCGAGACGGAGTCCCTCCCGCGTGTTCGTGTAGTAGGGGCCGACCCGGACACGGGCAAGCTGTTTGACCGGGATCTCCTCGGCGGAGTCATGAAACAGGACGGCGTTCAGCGCGTCGCCCGGGAACTGGCTCCGGATCAGGTGCGCCAGGGCAAGCGCCACCTGCTTGGCCGGGGTAAAGCGATCCTCGCCGTAAAGGATCATCGAGTGGCTGCAGTCGAGCATCAGGACGGTGGCGCAGGAGCTTTGGTACTCCCCCTGGGAGACCATGAGGTCTTCGTAACGGACGTCGATGCCGGGCGCGTCGGAGGTGGGCCGGTCGGCACGCCGCTGGACCGCGTTCAGGATGGTGCCGCTGGCGTCGATGTTCAAGGTGTCGCCGAACTCATACGGTTTGGACGCGCCACCTGCTTCGACCCCGGTCGCCATCTCGCGCGTGTCGTGCCGGCCGACGCTGCTCCAGCCGGCCGAGCCGAGCAGGTCCCGGAGCGCGCGGTAGCCGAGGAAGTCGAGGCTCTTGTCGGTTACTTCGAAGCGAACCTGTCCCGGATCCTGGTCGGGACCGAATCCGGGACCGGCGCCCGGGCCGTCGGTCTGGTTGGCATCCGTGTCCAACGTGATGTAGCCCTGATTCGCCATCTCGCGGATCAGTTCCTGCACCAGCGCTTCCAGTTCGGAACGTCCATCCGCCTGATCGGCGTCGGCCGGGTCGCCCAGTAACTGCTCGATCGCCTCGTCCGGGAGCAGTCCGTCGCGGAGCAGCGCGTCGAGGATGGCGTCGTGCAGCGACTGCAGACTCCTGTCGTCGCGCTCCTCGCCATACGGATCGTAGGGACCGTAGGGCGAGTCGAAGCCGCTCGACAGGAGAAGCTTCGACAGCTTCGACACCAACTCGTCGATGTCAATGCCGCCGAACGGATCGCCGGTATAGCGCGTGTAGCGGTACCGCACGTCAGTTCAGTTGTAGTACTGCTTCTTCTTCTTGTTACGTCCGGCACGCCGGCCGCTGTCGCCGCGCCGGCGTGACGTCTCGGACGCGTCCAACGAAGACTCGGGCTTGCCGTAGGCCGGTTCGCGGCCCGTTCGCTCCGATCGCTCGGCGCGGGGAGTTCCTTGGTAGCCGCCGCCATCGCTTCGACTGATCCGGCGGACGGCGCAGAGTCCCTCGAGGACGAAATCGACCGCGGCGGCGATATCCGAGGCCGAGTCGTCGGTCGTGACACCGGCGCGCGCGGTCAGGTCCGTCAGGCCGTGGATCTGCGAAACATCCTTCAGCAGTGCCTTCGACGCGGTGGCATCGCTCTCCTGCAGCGTGCCGCCCATGTCGAACCACTCGACCACCTGGCTGGTGTCCACGCCGTCGAACCAGCCGGCGAAGACCGCGGCAATGGCGTCGTGAATCAACTCCTGCGCCATGGCGTCGGCGCCGCGCAGCTCGCCCTCGTACTCCAGTTCGAACTTGCCGGTCATCGAGGGAAGAGCGGCATATACGTCGGTGACGCGGGCGGTCGGGGATTCACCCGCCGCCAGTGCCCGCCGCTCGGCGTTGGACACGACGTTCTCGAGGCAGGTGATCGGCATCCGCTGACTGACGCCGGATCGGCCGTCGATCCGCTTGTTCGACCGTGCCTGGAACGCCAGTTCCTCGACCACTTCGCGGACGTAAGGTGGGATGCTGACCTCGGCCCCCGTGCCGTCGTGGTCGCGCGCGACCCACGCCTCCTGCTCGGTAATGGAGACGGCCTCCGACCGGGTCTGCGGGTAGTGAGTCCGGATTTCGGACCCGATTCGGTCCTTGAGCGGCGTGACGATCTTCCCGCGTGCGGTGTAATCCTCCGGGTTGGCGGTGAACGCCATCATGACGTCGAGTCGGAGACGGACCGGGTAGCCCCGGATCTGCACGTCGCCCTCCTCCAGGACATTGAAGAGGCCTACCTGAATCTTGCCGGCCAGATCGGGCAGTTCGTTGATAGTGAAGATGCAGCGGTTGGCACGTGGCACGAGGCCATAGTGGACGGTCAGTTCATCGGAGAGCTGCCGCCCGGCGTGAGCCGCCTTGATCGGGTCGATGTCGCCGATCATGTCGGCGATCGTCACGTCCGGCGTCGCGAGCTTCTCCACGTAGCGGAGCGACCGTTCCAGCCACGCGACCGGCAGTGCGTCTCCCTCGGCGCGGACCCGCTCGCGGCAGGAGGCGCAAATCGGAGCCATCGGGTCGTCGTTGATGTCGCAGCCCGACACTACCGGAATCGCTTCGTCCAGCAGATCTACAAGTCCGCGGAGGAGCCGGGTCTTCGCTTGGCCGCGCAGGCCCAGCATGACGAAATCGTGCTGGGCCAATAGCGCGTTCGCGACCTGCGGGATTACTGTCTCGTCGTAGCCGATGATGCCGGGAAAAAGAATTTCGCCGCGCCGGAGGCGGTCGATCAGATTCTCGCGCAACTCGCGCCGCACCGAGCGCCGGGGAATTTCGCCAGCGGCGACCGCTGTTCGCAGGGCGCCAAGCGTGGGGGGACGCATCAATCGATTCTAGCAGCATCGTCGGGAAGCCCTGTGGCGCGCGACCGGCGACGCATCGCGTCCGGGCAGCGAGTCCTTTCCAATCCAGAAATGAGCCTGAAGCGGGCCGATGAGCCAGACATGTCAGGCAGCCGGGTCAATGGACCGGAATAGCCGCGTGCGCGCCTCCTCAACGGCGCGCGCGGCGTCATTGTCGCTCAGGGCGAAGGCGATGTCGTCGAGCTGTTCGAAGGTGGTCCCCGGGTTGAGGTAGTCGGTGGCCCCGGGGAGCGACGTGAGCTTCTCGTAGGGCGTCATGATGTCGGCGTCGCGGTAGCGCTTGCGGACGCGCCCCTTGGCGTCGACCACCGTGCTGGGAAAGAAGCAGGGGCGGTGGAAGTTGAGGTAGGGCGAGAGGACGTTCTGGGTGAAGTCGTTGACGCGTTGGGCGTGGCGGCTGGGGATGTGGCCGTAGCCGAGGTGCTTGCGGACGACCGAGCCGTTCTTGCTCTCGACGAGGGCGTTGTCGTTGGTGTGTCGGGCTCGGGACTTGGTGAACTCGTCGATGTGGAGGGCTTGCAGCAGCGCGGCGACGGTGCGGTTGACGTATTCCGACCCGTTGTCGGAGTGGAAGCCGTGGAGGGTGAACGGGAAGGCGCGGAGCAGGGCGCTGAGGACCGGGGCCAGGCACGCGGCGTGGAGATGCTCGACCGAGCCGATGCACTGGAACTGGGTGACCTCATCCACCAAGTTCACGTGGTACAGGCCTTTAACGTCATCGAGGTCAGCCTGATGGACGGAATCGACCCGGACATAGCCGGGGCGCCCGAACGGTGCCGGCCGGCGGCGCTCGCCGATCGCCACCTGCACCGGGCGCGTCGGCATGGGGGTGGTTCCGCGGCGCCGTTGATAGGTGATCGAGTGCCGCAGGTTGTAGAGATGGCCGTTCGAGATGCCGGCCAGGCGCTCGAACCGATGGTCGTCGAACCGATGGTAGGCGCGCGCACAGAGCGTGCGGGTGGCCGGTCCGGACAGCGTGCCGTGGAGCCGGTCGACCTCGGCGAGCAGGCCGATGTCGGTGCTGCTGTAACGGCGCGGGAATGGTCGGCTGGGTGCGCCGCGGCGGTCGGCGATCCTCCCGGTGGCCCGGTGTTGAGTCACGAGCCGGGTGAGTTGGGCGCGCGACAGGCCGGTCACCTTGGCCAGCAAGCTCCGGAGCAGACCCTTCTCAGCCTTCCCCTGGTGGACATAGTCGAACCGTGTCAAGGTGCGCTCGATGAACCCGTAGGCGTCCGCTCGCGTCGACACATTCAGGTCGATCAGTCCGCTGCCGTCAAGGAACGCTCGAACGTGTTGCAGGGTCCGCAGGCGGTCTGTCTGGAGTGTCACGATCATCCTCCGATGATCCACCACCCAGCTCCCCTTCAGGCTCATGTGTCGTTGGAAACAACTCCCCCTTCAGGCTCATGTCTCATTGGAAGAGACTCAGCGTTGCAGCGAGGTCTTGACACGGCTACAATGTGGGGGACTGCGGGTTGGTGCGTCGCGTCAGTGCCGCCCCCATGAGTGGATTCGAGTAGCCGCCCAAGGCTGGGCGGCATAGCGATAATCTGGCCAACGACCCGTCTGGCGCTGTCGCCTACGCCGTCTTCTCGGCGGCGGACGGCCTTCCTCCCTATCCCCATCGTCTGGAGGGTGCTTACAGCGTGAAGTCCGAGTCGCGTCGTGCGTTCGTCGGTCGCATCGCGCGTGGAGTGGCCGGCGGCGGGGTGGCGTTGTCCGGCCAGCGACGGCTCACGGATTCCGTCCGGGCACAGGAAGGCGTCCCGCTCGCCGGCACGTATCCCTGGTCGGAGATGCGGTCGCGCCTGCATGGCCGGTTTCGTGATTTGCGGCGCCACGTTGTCTTCGAGTACTACCCCTGGTACGCCGCCGATCCGGTCTTTCATTGGGATCAATGGGGGCGGCGTCCGCCCGATGACCTGGCCGCGAAGGCCGTGCCACGGCTCGGTGCGTACGATTCGCGGTCGACTGCAGTGCTCGAACAGCATGCACGCTGGATCGCGGAGGCGGGGGTGGGCGTCATCAACACCAGCTGGTGGGGGCGGGGAAGCTACACCGACCGTGCCGTGCATCGCCTGATGGACGTGATGGCTGCCCACGACATTCAGGTAATGTTCCACTTGGAGCCGTACAGTCCGCGGCGGGGCGAACGCCTTGCGGACGACATCCTGTACCTGTTGCGCGAGTTCGGCGAGCGGCGCCGGTGGGACTGCTTCTACTTCAACGAGCGGGAGGACGGCCGCAGCGGTCCCGTCTTCAAGGGATTCCACACGCTCTTGCCGCGGCGCCAGCGCGATTGCCTGGGCAGGCTGGTCGAGCTCCGCGATCATGTCTCGACGGATGTCTGGCGGCAATCGATCGATCGGCTTCGCGCAACGCTGGCGGCTGACTTTCCGCACCTGACCTTGTTGTCCGACGATTGGGAGGCGGACGACGTGAAGGAGGCCGGATTCGACGGCATCGCAACCTACGGTCCGTTCGTCGAGCACTGGAAGTGGTATCGAATCGCGCGGGCTGCGCGCCGCCACGGTCTGGCCGTCGCCTTCAACGTCAACCCGGGGGCGGATGTGATCGAACAGCGTGCTCCGACCGATCCCTGCTATCGGCCATCCCCGTTCCTGCCGCGGCAGGAAGACGAGCCGCTCGACTGGTCGCGTCCCGACGAGCCCGAGCGTGCGGCGCGCCTGGCAACCCGGCAGATCGATGAAACGCTGATGTGGGCGCTGGAGCTGCAGACCGATCCGTGGCTCAAGGATACGGGGCAGGGCTTCTTTCTGTTGTTTCTCTGCTCGTTCAACGAGTGGCATGAAGGCCACCAGTTCGAACCGATGAAGGATGCCGCCGCTCTAACTCCCGCCGAACGCTCGGTCGGTTACCACAATCCGGAAGACGGCGCCTATCGCTTGCGGCACCTCGCGGATCGTCTCGCGCTCCTGATGTGAGCGCGGTCGATTTCCGTCCCGCGTCAGATGATGGTCAGGGGAACCTCCACCGTGGGCGAGCCACGGTCCGCGAACATGCAAACGTGTTCGGCGACGAGATCGAGCACAATCCGGTATTCGCCGGGCGTCTCGATGCCGGGCAGTTCGACCGGCAGCGAAATCTCCTCCCCGGGCGGAACATCGCGCGGGAGCAGGGTGCGCGACCACTTCTCATCAACCAGAGTCCCCGGGTCCCCGCCGTGCAGTGCTGCGGCAAGCTGGGTGGTGCCGCGCTGGTCCGGCGTGCCGCACAGCCAGCGTGTATCGCCGGTGTTGGTCAGGCTCACCCGAAGCTGAATGGGAGCGCCGGCGGCTACCTGTACGGGCTCGACCGGCGGCTCGATGCGCGCCTTCGGGTTGTCGGGATTGCGCGTCGTGGGGTGGTAATCCCCCTTGTAGAGCACGATGTAGTTCGACGAACGCATCGCCGTATTCAGCAAGCCCCAGTAGTGGCGCAACTCACGCCCGCGGAGGAAGTCGCGCACGCCGGGTACTGGCACTTCGATTGACATCGGCAGGTTGATCGGGACCACGGTCATCTTGCTGAAGCCAGAGGCGAGGACACGCGGTTCCAGTTCCTCGACGTCGATGTCGTTTTCGAGCACGTCCCAGGTGTCCATCTCGCGGCGGCTTTCCTCGGTGTGACTATGTCCCGCGACCGGCTCGCACATCGCGACAACACCGTTGGTCTTGAGCACGCGCGCCAGTTCCCGCAGGATCTCCTCCTGGTTCGGCACGTGATGAAAGGCGTCGTACACGATGATCTTGTCGACGTGGTTGTCGGGCAGCGGGATCCGGTGACCGTCGTAGGGGAGAAACCGCGGCCCGAGATCCCAGTTGATGAGCGGGTCGCGCCGGAACAGCTCGTCTCCTATCTCGAGCGCGGTGGGGGAGACGTCTACCGCGATGGTCGGGCAGCCGTACCGGTTCAGGAAATGGAGCAGCCAGCAGGTGCCGGCGCCGAGTTCCATGACGACATCTCCGGGCGCCAGGCGGAGCCAATGCGCGAGAACGCCGATGTCGAAGAGACGGCGGGAGAAGTTGTCGGTGTCGGTGTACGGCTTGCCCAGCAGGAACTGCCGATCCTCGTGTTCGGCAAAGTAGGGGTCGGCCGCCGCATTGAAGGCGTCGGTGCGCGCGACGATCTGTTCGGGGGTAAATCGTGGGTGCGCGGCCGGCGGCTGGTTCAGCCAGTCCGACGCGTACAACCGGTCGTAGATGACGTTCAGCAGCCGGCGTACCCGGATGGATCGCTTCGCCAGCCACTCAATGATGCCGACGATGAGGGTGGCCAGAATCTGTGCCCGCATCGAAACGTCGCGAGAATACTACAGGCGTTGCGGCCAACTTGCCGCGGTCACCGATGCTGGCGTTCGCCGCCGGGGACGCGCGGACTAGGACTTCTGGCGTCGACCGCGGGTAGGTAGAGTCGGATGTCGGTCAGGCTGGCGCGCCCCTCGTAGACGTTCGTGTAGGGATCCCCAATGATGAAGTAGTCGGGGTAGGCGGACCCGGCGGGCCACTGATCGGGCCAGATCATGCTGCCCCAGGCGTCGTCCTGCACCAGATCGGCGTTGAATCGTCCGTCGTACTCGCCGGCGGTCACGTTGTAGTGCCAGATCGGCACGTCTCCGGCAATGAACGGCCGATGAAAACGTAGCGTGGTTCGACCGACCCGCGCGAAGCTACCGCTGATCTCCAGCGCATATCCGGTGGCGTTGCGCTCGATCGCGAACCGGTAGGATTCGTCCGGCATCAGTTCCGGCTGCAGCTCCGCTGCCGACGAGAGCTGAGGTTCGGCGAACCCGTCGGAACAACTCGTCAGGAACCACTGCGAGTTGCTGGCCAGCGATCCGCGGGCCGGGTGCCAGTTCGGGAGCCCGTTGATCCAGACGTTGACGGTGTTGAACGTGCTGCTGCGGTACGCGTAGTACCGGTTGGCGCCAGGGTCGCATACCCGGCCGCCGTCGCCGGTCCCGATGCGGTCCGGGTGTTGTGCGAAGGCATCGATCACCACCTTCCGGTGGTAGTGCCAGAAGTGGTTGTTGCGTGGCGCCGGATCGGGGAAGTCGACGATCGCCAGGAAGTGGAATCCGTTGTATCCGTACGGACCGGTGCGGACATCTTGCCACTCGCAGTAGGGTGCCGAGGCGTCGCCCGACCAACCGGGAGTATTCGAGCCTTCACCCCAGGGGTGCTGTGTCTTGCAGCCCTCCGCACCGTAGCCGTTCACGCGGCCGTCGTACACGAGCGACCCATTACGCTTGCCCCCGAAGTCGATAGTCCGCAGCGTGTATTCGATGCGGTAGTGCTCGGGTAGGGGGTAGGTCGAGCGGAAGATCGCGCCGCCCGTGTGGTCGGGCACGTCGAGCACCGCGGCCGAAATGCCGTTCCGTCTCTCCGTGGTGATCGACGGTGGCGCTTCGATGACGCCGTCGCGGTTCCAATCCCTGGCCGACAGGGATGCGGTCAGCCAGCCATCCTGACCGACCCGGAACTCCTTCCGGTAGGTCGCGAAAGCGTTGAGCGCGGTGGTCCACGCGGGCCCGTAGTCGTTCCGGTACCACAGGCCCGCGTCATCCATGATGGTGTCGAACGGCTTGCTGTAGCCGTCCCAGATCCAGGACGCGACGGCTTCGTTCAAGGGCGTGGAGAAGTCTTCGGCGTAGATCAGGGTCCACGAGGCGTTCGGGCGAGAAGGGGTTTCGGTCGGCTGCGCCTCGCCCCCGGTGGCCGCTCCGGGTAGGCCCTGCAGGAACAGGAGGCACCACGCCGCGACGAGCGCCGCGGACGCCGCCATCCGGAGTCGTATAGATCCGCGCGGAATGTGTCCGATGCCGCGCACGACGCCGTTACCTCCCCCCGGACGAGACGCGGGTCTCTCCGACATCGAGTGCCATGCCGGTCCACGTGTTGGCGCCGCCCGCGGTTGTCAGCGCGCCTTCCGCCCACGTGTAGGCAGCCAGGTCATCCGGACGCGGAATGCTGTGAAAGCGCCAGACCAGCGAACCGTCGATGGCGCTGTAGGCGGATATCGAACCGGGCAGCGCCCCCCGCTTCTCGCTCGTCGTGAAGCCAAGGATGATCAGGTCCTCGAAGACGATGCCCGGCACGGTTACGCTGAGCGGCCCGGACAGGCCTTCCGGCATCAGATCGAGCGCGCCGTTATCGCCGAATGTCGCGACCGGGCGGCCGTCGGCCGGATCGAGCGCGATCAGATGGCGTCCAGCCGTGTAGAACAATCGTGTCTCCGCGCGCCATTCCCACCACATCAAGCCCCGTTGATCGGTCTGGCCCAGGTTGGCGTCGTAGCGCCATAGTTCCTCCCCGGTGGCAGCGTTCAGGGCGAATGCCACGAGCCGTGGCGACAGCCCGTACAGCACCCCGTCCACGATGAGCGGACTCGTGTACATGCGGGAATTGCCTTCGCGCAACGCGCCGGAGTCGTAACGCCACGCAAGCTCGAGCTGGTGGACGTTGTCGCGCGTGATCTCATCGAGCGCCGAGTAGTGCCGGCGGCCGTGGTCGCCCAGGTACGTTTCCCAGTCCACTTCCTGTGCGGCCGGCACAGCGACGGCCATCGACAGGAGCAATAGAAGGGGGGAGCGCATGGCGAGCGGGCTCGATAGGCGGGCCACGCGGCGATCGTAGCAGTCCGTGGTGAAACCCCCGCTGCGACCCCCACCGCGACCGCTGCTGCAATTCCCGTAGGTGGTTTGTGACCGCGCAAGGGGAGGGTTCGTACGGTAACCTCAAGATTCGGAGGTCGGGCAAGATGGTGTGCGGGAGATGGTGGTGCAGACAGAACTGGCGGTGATTGGAGCGGGCCCCGGGGGTTATGTGGCGGCATTTCGGGCTGCTGACCTCGGGATGGCGGTGACGCTCGTTGACGAAGCAGCGAAGCCGGGTGGCGTCTGCCTCTACCGGGGCTGCATGCCGTCGAAGGCGTTGTTGCATGTCGCACGTGCCGTAACCGAGGCGCGGGAGGCCGAGCGTTGGGGCATCACGTTCGGAGAACCGGCGATTGATCTGCCAGCGCTTCGGGCGTGGAAGAACGGTGTCGTAGCGAAGTTGACGGGGGGATTGGCGCTACTGGCAAAGCAGAGGCGTATCACCTGCGTGCGGGGGCGCGCAGCATTTGCGGATGCGTCGACGTTGACGGTTCTTCCGGGGAGCACGGCTACCGGCGAGGAGGTTTCGAGCCTACGGTTCGAACACGCAATCGTTGCGACCGGTTCCCGGCCGGCGCGGCCGGCGGCGTTGGCGCTGGACGATCCGCGCGTGCTCGATTCGACCAGTGCACTCGAGATCGAACGCATTCCCTCGTCACTGCTCGTCGTGGGTGGTGGTTACATCGGCCTGGAACTCGGAACGGTGTACGCCGCACTCGGCTCCGCCGTCACCGTTGTCGAGATGACGGACAGCCTCTTGCCCGACGTAGACGCCGACCTGGTGCGCGTGCTGGCGCGTCGGATGAACACGATCTCGACGGCGGTGCACCTCGGAACGACGGTGCGCGGACTGGTGCCGGCGGAAGAAGGGATCTACGCGACATTCGCGGGACCAGCTGGCGGCGGCGGCACGGCCGGAGCGACGGACGGGGGTCGGCGCGAATGGACGGAGTGCTTCGACGCGGTGCTGGTAGCGGTCGGCCGGACACCGAACTCGGCGATCGGGGGTCTCGACCGGACACGCGTCGAGCGGGACAAGCGGGGGTTCATCCGCGTCGATGCGCAGCGCCGGACCGCTGAGCCTTCGATCTTCGCGATTGGTGATGTGGCGGGGGAACCGATGCTTGCGCACAAGGCGTTCGCGGAAGCGCGCGTAGCGGTGGACACGATCGCGGGAGAGGATGCGGCGTTCACGCCGCGGGCGATCCCGGCCGTCGTCTTCACGGATCCGGAAGTGGCGTGGTGTGGGCTGACGCAGACCGAGGCGGCGCGGGATGGCCGGGATATCGCGGTAGCGCGGTTCCCCTGGGGGGCGTCGGGGCGGGCGCTGACCCTTGACCGGCCGGAAGGGATCACGAAGCTGGTGCTCGATGCCGGCACGGAGCAGGTGCTGGGCGTCGGAATCGCGGGCGTTGGCGCGGGCGAGTTGATCGCCGAAGGCGTGCTGGCGGTCGAGCAGGGGGTCAAGGCATCGGATCTGGCGCACGCTATCCACCCGCATCCAACACTCTCCGAGACGATGGGTGAGGCGGCCGAAGCGTTCTTCGGGCAGAGCGCCCACATCTACCGCCCGAAGCGGTAAGGGAAACCTACGCCGTGGCGGCGTCGTACGAGTCGGCTTGCTCGTGCGCGTGGTAGGAGCTGCGGACCAGCGGGCCGGACTCGACGTGGCGAAAGCCGATCGCGAGTGCGCGGTACTTGAGATCGGCGAACTCGTCGGGGTGGTAGTAGCGCGCGACGGGCAGGTGGGCAGGGGAGGGGCGGAGGTACTGACCGATCGTCACGATCTCGCAACCGACGGCGCGGAGGTCGGCGAGGGCGGCGAGCAGTTCGTCGGTCGTCTCCCCCAGGCCGACCATCACGCCTGACTTGGTCGGTACGTCCGGGCGGTAGTGCCGGGCCCGGTCGAGCAGGTTGAGCGCCCAGCGATAGCGCCCGCCGGGACGCGCGGTGCGGTAGAGACGCTCGACCGTTTCCAGGTTGTGGTTCAGGATGTCGGGGCCGGCGTCGAGAACCGTTTCCAGCGGCGCGCCGAGATCGGAGAAGTCCGGGATCAGCACCTCGACGCGGCAGCCGGGCGCCCGCCGATGGATCGCGCGGATCGAACCGGCGAACACTGCCGCTCCGCCGTCCGGCAAGTCGTCGCGGTCGACGGAGGTAATCACGACATAGTCCAGCCCGAGCGCGGCGACCGCCTCTGCGAGGCGCTCCGGTTCGTCCGAATCGACCACGCCTGGCGTCCCGTGCTTCACGTTGCAGTAGCCACACGAGCGGGTGCAGGTATCACCCAGGATCATGAAGGTCGCGGTCCCATGCTGCCAGCACTCGCCGATGTTCGGACAACTGGCTTCCTCGCAGACGGTATGGAGCGACAGGTCGCGCATCAGGCCCTTGAGCCGCAGGTAGCCGGGGCTGCCGGGAGCGCGGACACGGAACCAGGGGGGTTTCCGTTCGCGGGGCAGTTGCGGTGCGCGGGTGGGACGGCCGCGAATGAACGTAACGGGGGCCATCAAACGGGATCGTAGCATGCGCTCCGCATGGCCGCGGGGTGCTCCGTTTGCCCGGCCGAACGCCGCCGCCAACCGCGGACCGGGGGTGTTTGACTTGGCGAATCGGGGGCCGTTATTGTTGCCGTTTATGTCTGAGACGTTGGTAGTTCCCGCTCCCCTTCCGCTCGCGAACCCTGGACAGATCCACTGGAACCTCGGCACTGCAGCCCTCTACGAGGAGGCGATCCGTTGCGATGAGGGAACCGTTGCCGAGTCCGGCCCGCTCGTGTGCATCACCGTGCCGCATACCGGACGCTCGCCCAACGACAAGTTCCTGGTGAGGGAGCCGTCGACCGAGAACGACGTCTGGTGGGGCACCGTAAACCGGCCCATCGACGCTGCGGCGTTCGACACCCTCTACGCCGAGACGATGGCGTCGCTCGACGGCAAGACGCTCTATGTCCAGGACTGCTTCGCCGGGGCCGATCCCGACTACCGGCTGCCGGTCCGCATCGTGACGGAGCAGGCGTGGCACAGCCTGTTTGCGCGGACGATGTTTCTCGAGCAGCCGGCCGGTACGCCTCCGGGCAACCATGAGCCGCAATTCACGGTTATCGATATTCCGTCGATGACCGCCAACCCGGCGCGCCATGGCACCAATTCGGGGACGTTCATCCTTCTCAACTTTGCCCGCCGCACCGTGCTCATCGGTGGCACCAGCTACGCCGGCGAGATCAAGAAGTCGATCTTCACGGTGATGAACTACCTGTTGCCGACCCGCGGCATCATGTCGATGCATTGCTCGGCCAATATCGGCGTCGGGGGTGACACCGCGCTGTTCTTCGGCCTCTCGGGCACGGGCAAGACGACGCTCTCGTCAGACCCGCATCGCGGCCTGATTGGTGACGACGAGCATGGCTGGAGCGACAACGGAATCTTCAACTTCGAAGGTGGCTGCTACGCCAAGATGATCAAGCTGTCCGAGGAGGCGGAGCCGGAGATCTACAGCACCACACGCCGGTTCGGTACGGTGCTCGAGAACGTCGTGATGGATCCGGCGACGCGAACCCTCGATCTCGACGACGATTCGATAACCGAGAACACGCGGGGCGCGTACCCCATCTCGTTCATCGACAACTGGGTCGAATCGGGCCGCGGCGGGCATCCTGCGAATATCGTGATGCTGACATGCGATGCATTCGGCGTGCTGCCGCCGATCTCGCGGCTGACGCCGGCCGGCGCGATGTACCACTTTCTCTCCGGCTACACCGCCAAGGTGGCAGGCACGGAGAAGGGAGTCACCGAACCGAAGGCGACGTTCAGCACCTGCTTCGGCGCGCCGTTCATGGTGCATCACCCGACCACGTACGCGAAGCTGCTGGGTGAGCGAATCGCGTCGAGCGGCGCACGCGTCTGGCTGGTCAATACAGGCTGGACGGGCGGTGCGTACGGTGTCGGCAGCCGGATGAAGATCGCGCATACGCGCGCGATGATCTCGGCGGCTCTCTCGGGCGCGCTCGACGACGTGCCTTACGTCCCCGATCCGATCTTCAACGTCGACGTGCCGGCCGCAGTGCCGGACGTGCCTTCCGAGGGGTTGCAGCCACGCGCCGCCTGGAGCGACGGCGCCGCATACGACGCGCAGGCGCTGATGCTCGCCGGAATGTTCGCCGGGAACTTCACCAAGTTCGAGGCGCAGGCGTCGGACGACGTGCGGCGGGCAGGTCCGAAGGCCTGAGCGCGCCGGCCGGCAGAACGCGACGGCTCCGGCCCGCCGAGACGGACCACATGACGTTCGAACCGGTCATCGGTCTGGAGATTCACGCGCATCTCCGAACCGATACCAAGATATTCTGCGGCTGCCGCACGACGTTCGGCACGCCCCCCAATAGTCAGATTTGCCCGGTCTGCCTCGGGCTGCCGGGTGCGCTGCCGGTGTTGAACCGCCGCGCCGTGCAGCACGCGGTCCGGGCGTCGCTCGCACTGGGTTGCGACGTGCAGCCGGTCTCCATCTTCGCTCGCAAGAACTACTTCTATCCCGATCTCCCGAAGGGCTACCAGATCTCCCAGTACGAGCAGCCGCTCGCGATCGGGGGCCGGGTGGTGTATGCGGTTGACGGAAAATCACGGGAGGTGCGGATTACCCGCGTCCACATGGAAGAGGACGCGGGGAAATCGATCCATCACGGGTTTCCCGACTCGGAGCGCGCCACCTATCTCGACTTCAATCGGAGCGGCGTCCCGCTGATCGAGATCGTGACCGAGCCCGATCTGCGGGCGCCGGCCGAGGCGGCGCACTTCTTCGAGCATTTGCGCGGCGTCCTTCTTGCTCTCGGCGTCAACGACGGCAACATGGAGGAGGGCAGTCTCCGCTGCGACGCGAACGTGTCGGTCCGGCCGGCCGGCACCGAGAGGCTAGGCGTCAAGGTGGAGGTGAAGAACCTCAACTCGTTCCGCTTCCTCGAACAGGCGCTCGCGTATGAGATCGAGCGTCAGACCGGCGTAGTCGCAGGCGGCGGATCGATAGTGCAGGAGACACGCCTCTGGGACACCGTCCGGCGCCGCACGATTTCCATGCGGAGCAAGGAAGACGCGCACGACTATCGCTACTTTCCCGATCCCGACTTGCCGCCGCTCGTGGTCGACCCGGCGTGGGTGGACGAACTGCGCGCCTCGCTCCCTGAGTTGCCGGAGGCGCGGCGGCAGCGGTTCATCGCCCGCTACGGGTTGCCGGATCAGGACGCGGCGCTGCTTGCGCACGAAACGGGGGTGGCGTCTTACTTCGAGGCTGCGGCAGCCGCGGCGGACAACGCAAAAGGGGCGGCCAACTGGATCATGGGGGAGCTGACCCGGCTGGCGAAGGCCCAGGAAGTGGCGGTTCCCGAGGTGGGCGTCGCACCGGAAGCCCTCGGCGCGCTGGTGCGGTTGATCGACGGTGGCAAGGTGAGCGGCTCGGCCGCCAAGGGAGTCCTCGAGCAAATGGCGCGGACGGGCGAATCGCCCGAGGCGATCGTCGAAGCGAAAGGACTCTCGCAGATCGGCGACGCTGGCGCCCTGGAGGGCGCGGTCCGGCAGGCACTGGCGGACAATCCGGATGCCGTGAAAAAGTACCGTTCCGGAAAGGAGGGTGCGCTCGGCTTCCTGGTGGGTCAGGTAATGCGGGCCACCCGGGGACAGGCAAACCCACGCGTCGTAAACGAAATGGTCCGCGCGGCTCTGAACAACTGACGTCTCGCTGTACCGGTTTGACACTACCTAACCACACTGTCTACAATAATTTATTAACCTCCTTTATGGCGCCAACGAACGTTGCGTTGCCTCGCCCGCTCGACATTGCCGTTCCGCCGGCTTGGCTCCATCAGCCTGTTTCGGTCCGGATGAGCTTCTACCGCGAAGAGTTATTCAGACACTGGCGGTGCCTGGAACAGCAGCGGGAGCACTACTCGGAAAAGGCGATTCGTGACGTCGAGACGGCTATTCTGAAGTTGATGCAGCGTGTCGACCGGCTCTGCGAGGAAGACCGAGGTGAAGCGGTACTGAATCGACTCCTCCAGACGATCGACGGTATCACCCGCCTTTCCGCTTCCACCGATCGCGCCCCACGCCACTGACTACCCGATTGATTCGGCATTTCGCTACGCATCTCCGAGCCTTCCGCTGACTCTAGCAACCCTTCGACAACAAGCCCGCTGGATCGTGGACGCTGGTATTGCAGGTGCTGGCGCGGGGCGGCTGACGGCGGATGCGCTCCGGAAACCGGCCGTTTCCGCTGCTTTGGGTAACCGCTCGCCGATCGTGATCGCGGCCGGGAAGGCGTCCGCGGTGATGGCGCAGGCGTTCATTGCGGCACGGCAGACGTTGAACCCGGACGTGCCGGTGCGTGGCCTGATTGCCTCACCGCAGGGTAGCGCGACGGCAAGTGGTCTGGAGTGGTTCGATGTCGGCCATCCGACACCGAACGAAGGGAGCGTCGAGGCCGGTCGCCGCGCGCTGGAACTGGCCGCGGGGGCAAGCGAAGGCGATGTGGTTGTACTGCTGCTGTCGGGCGGCGCCTCGGCTGGCCTCGCAGCGCCGGTCGAGGGGGTGACGCTGGCGGACAAGGCCGCGGTCACTGCTGTGTTGCTGCGCGCAGGCGTCGCGATCGACGGCCTCAACTGCGTCCGAAAACACCTGTCCGCGATCAAGG
The DNA here is from genome assembly GCA_965246995.1 of Vicinamibacterales bacterium. Taxonomy (GTDB): domain Bacteria; phylum Acidobacteriota; class Vicinamibacteria; order Vicinamibacterales; family UBA8438; genus VXRJ01. The sequence goes on along the minus strand of OZ252008.1, from coordinate 3,105,759 downwards.
GCGGCCGTCTTGCGGTTGCCGCGGGCGGCCGAGTGGTGACGCTGGCGATCTCTGATGTGGTCGATCCGGCGCCGGATGATCCGGCGGTGATCGGATCGGGACCGACGATGCCGGACCCGACGACGTTCGCGGACGCGCTGTCTATCGTGCAATCCGCCGCATCGGTGGCGGGGGGTGTCGACGCGGTGCCGGCCGCTGCGCTCGGCGCCCTTGAACGGGGGACACGGGGTGAGATCCCGGAGAGCCCGAAGCCGGGAGATCCTCGCCTGGACGGCTCGAGTTACCACCTGATCGGCAGTCGCCGGGATGCGATCGCCGCGGCTGCCGCCGAAGCACGCGCGCTTGGCTTCACGGTCCTGACGATCGACGAGCCGGTCACGGGCGAAGCGCGCGACACCGCCCTCTGGCATGTCCGGCACGTGGCGCAACTGGCGCACGAGCAGCCCCGCCCCTGTTGCGTGCTGTCGGCAGGCGAGACGACCGTTCGTGTCACCGGCACGGGCAAGGGTGGACGGAACCAGGAGTTCGCACTCGCGTCCGCCTTCCACCTGACGCGGCGCTTCCCGCAGGCGGTGCTCGCCAGCGTCGGGACGGACGGTATCGACGGGCCCACGGAAGCGGCGGGTGCGCTGGTTGACACGATGACGCCGACGCGGGCGGCCGACGCCGGCTTGCGCCGGCCTGAGACCTACCTCGCGGCGAACGACTCGTTCGCCTTTTTCGAGGCGCTTGGCGATCTGGTCCGAACCGGACCGACCGACACCAACGTTGGTGATCTGCAAGTGGCCCTGATCGCCTGACGGCTGGCTGACCGCGAAGTGTTGTCCCCCGATCAATTGCTTGAGGCGTTCCGCGAGCAGATCCGGAAACCGGTCACGCTGCTCGAATTGAAAGCACGGCTGGCATTGCCCTCACACCGGCGCGAGGTGCTCGAACAGAGTCTCGACACGCTCCTCGCGCGCGGCGCGCTGATCCGCCTCGACGAGGCGCGCTACGGGCTACCCGGCGCCGATGTCCTGATCACGCTGGAGAAGCACGAGATTCCGGACGAACACGCCCCGTCCGCGATCGCCGAAGCGAAGCGTATGGGAAGGACGGTGAAGGCGCAGGACCTGCAGGGGCGCACCGACTTCCGCGCGCTTCCCACGGTCACGATCGATGGCGAGACGGCGCGCGACTTCGACGATGCGATCACGCTGGAGCCGCTTTCCCGGGGACGCGCTCGTCTGGGCGTCCATATCGCCGATGTCGCGCATTACGTCGCGGAAGGGAGTGCGCTCGATCACGACGCCCGCTCGCGCGGCACGTCGGTCTATTTTCCGGACCGTGCCGTCCACATGCTCCCGAACGCCCTCGCGACGGGCCTCTGCAGCCTGAAGCCGAAGGTGGAGCGGCTCGTGCAGTCCTGCCTGATGGTGATCGATGGCCGCGGCAAGGTGGTGGGGTACGAGATCCACGATGGCGTGATTCAGAGCGACGAGCGGATGACGTACACCGATGTCGACGCGGTCCTGTCCGATCCCGCGTCACCGCAACGGCGAAAGTACCGGAAGCTGGTGCCGCTCTTCGAACATCTGGCCGCAGTGGCGGCGCTGCTGACGAAGCGGCGGCGTGCCCGCGGCGCGATCGATATGGACGTGCCGGTCGCCACCTTTCAGCGCGATGACGAAGGGCGCGTGGCGGCGATCGTCGCCGATCAGCGGACCACCGCCAACCGGATCATCGAGGAGTGCATGCTGATCGCCAACGAGACGGTGGCGACACACCTGGAACGCACGCGAATGCCAACGCTGTACCGGGTGCACGAGCAGCCCGACCCGGAGAAGGTGGAACGACTCGATACGTTCGCGCGATCGCTCGGCCACAGCCTCGGCGCGCCACCGGATCAGGTGACGCCCGCCCACTTCCAGAAACTGCTGGACCGTATGCACGGCGAGCTAGCCGAACGGGCCGTCGGTCTGCTGACACTCCGCACGATGCAGCGGGCGCGGTACGAATCAACCAACCTCGGACACTTCGGTCTGGCGTCGAGCGCGTACACGCACTTCACATCACCTATCCGTCGCTATCCGGACCTGCTGGTGCACCGCGCGCTGCGCGCCTCGCGCGCCGGGAAGCTCACGGCCGAGGATCGGCGTGTGCGCCTGGCGGCGCTGCCGGAACTGGCGAAGCAGACCTCGGAGCTGGAACGGCGAGCCGAAGAGGCCGAGCGCGAAGTGGTGCGCTGGCAAAAGACCCGCTTCATGGCGGACAAGGTGGGAGATGCGTTCGTCGGCTATGTCATCGGCGTCACCGGCTTCGGCCTGTTCGTCGAGCTGGTGGACCCGTTCGTCGACGGCATGGTCCACATCTCCAGCATGGCGGATGACTACTACCGTTTCGATGAAGATCACCACCTCTGGCGGGGTGAGGCCACCGGCAAGGTGTACCGTCTGGGCGACCGCGTCGAAGTGCAGTTGGTCCGGGTCGATCGGGACCGCCGGCAACTCGACCTGGCGCTGACCGACATCCTCGAGTCGGTCGCCCGTCGCCGCGATGGCCGCACCCCCCGCGCGCGCCGGCGCCGAGTTGACCGTCCCCCGACGGACCGCCGGCGAACTTCCCGGGGACCCCGCGCGCAACGCCGGTAGGGCGCTGCCGCCGTGCGATGATGACGCTGTGAAACACCTCGTTGTCGGGACGGCAGGGCATATCGATCATGGAAAGAGCGCGTTGGTCCGTGCACTGACCGGGGTCGATCCGGACCGCCTCCGGGAGGAGAAAGCGCGCGGCATCACGATTGACCTCGGCTTTGCCCGGTACCAGGAGGGGACCACCGGCCTGGCCTTTGTGGACGTACCCGGGCACGAGCGGTTCGTCCGGAACATGCTGGCCGGAGTCAGTGGCATCGACTGCGTCGTGCTCGTCGTAGCGGCGGACGAATCGACGATGCCGCAGACCCGGGAGCACTTCGACATCTGCCGGCTGCTCGACGTGGCAGGCGGTGTCGTGGCGCTCACGAAGGCGGACCTGGTGGACGACGACACTATCGAACTGGTCCGTCTGGAGGTGCTCGATCTGGTCGCCGGTTCGTTCCTCGAGGAGGCCCCGATCATCCCCGTATCGTCCCGCACGGGCGAAGGCCTGGACGACCTCCGCCAAGCGCTGGCTGAACTGGCCGATAGCGCGGCGGGTCGTCGCGACGACGGGATCGTGCGCCTCCCGATCGATCGGGCCTTCAGCGTAAAGGGCTTCGGCACGGTGGTGACCGGCACCCTGGTATCGGGGCGGATAGAGCGGGACGCGGACCTCGTGCTCCTGCCAGACGGCCAGCGCGTGAAAGTGCGCGGCATCGAGGTGCATGGGGATACACGGTCATCCGCCCACGCCGGGCAGCGCGCCGCGATCAACCTGGCCGGTGTCGCGGTCAGCGACCTGCGCCGTGGCGACACGCTCACTGTGCCGGGCGGTCTGCTGGCAACACAGCGGGTCGATACGCGCGTTAATCTGCTCGGCGACGCCCGGCCGCTCCGGCACGGAGCCAGGGTCCGTTTCCATCAGGGCACGACCGAAGTGATGGCGCGCGTTGCCCTCGGCGCGCGCCGGTCGTCGACCCACGACGGTGCCGACGCCGAAACGGACGCGGGTTCGTTCTTTCCGGGCGCACTCGATCCGGGCGGTTCGGCGTTTGCCCGTCTGCATCTCGAACGGCCGGCGACCCTGACGCGGGGGGATCGCGTCGTCCTGCGTGCCTACTCACCGCCCCTCACTATCGGCGGTGGTGTTGTCCTCGATCCGGATCCACCGCGCGGCCGCCTCCGGTCGGCCGCCGGTGCGCGCCGCCTCCGGCAGTTGGATCGACAGGATGGCGACGTTTTGCGCGCGGCGGTCGAACTGCGGGTGGACGAAGCCGGCGGAGCGGGCACGACCCCGGAGGAGCTGGCCCCGCGCGTCGGGCTCACCACAGCCGCCGCGCGGCACGTGGCCGGCGAACTCGCCGCGGCGGGTGCGGTGACGGCGGCGGGCCAGCGTTTCTTCGCTACGGAACGCGTCGACACGACGCGCGCGGCGCTGCTCGACGCGGTTGTTGCCTGCCATGAGAGGGAGCCGCTCGAGCCGGGGCTGCCGCACGAGGAAGCCCGCGTCCGTCTCGGTAACCTGGCCGGCCCGGAACTGTTCGAGCATGTCGCGGAGGCATTGGCGGCCGACGGCGTACTCGTTGTGGGGCGTCATCTCGCACTGGCGAGTCATCGGCTCGTGCTGAGCGAGGATGATTCGGCCCTCAAGGACCGGCTGGCAGCCCGGTTCCTGGAGGACGGACTAGCGCCGACCGATCTTGCCGCGCTGCCAGCTTCGCTCGGTGCGGATGCGGACGCGATCGACAGGATGCTCACCTTGCTCCTCCGGGAGGGGGTCGTGGCGCGTCTCGACGCGCTTGTGTTTCACCGCGAGGTGCTCGACGACGTGCGGACGGAGGTGATGAAGCTGAAGGCGTCCGCGCCGACCGGGGAATTGGCGAGGGTCGATATCGCCTGGTTCAAGGCCCGTTTCGGCATCACCCGAAAATACGCGATCCCGCTGCTCGAGTACCTTGACCGGGCTCGGATAACCCGGCGTGTTGGTACCGGGCGCATCGTCGTCTGATAAACTCCCCATCGGTCCGTAAGCCTTCGAACCCCGTGTCCCTCGACATACCCGTCCTGCTCGACCGGCTCCAGTACCGGTACCCCTCGCTTCTGGTGGACCGTGTTGTCGAATACGAGCCGGGCCAGCGCGTCACTGCCGTCAAGAACGTGACGGTTAACGAGGAATATTTTCAGGGGCACTTTCCGGGCAATCCGCTGATGCCCGGCGTTGTGATGATCGAGACCCTCGTGCAGGTGGCGACACTGCTGTTGCTGGGGGACGAAGGGAAGGCGCCCACCGGCCGGACGGCGCTGCGCGGCGTCAACAACGCGAAGTTCCGGAAGCAGGTGCTTCCGGGGGACCGACTCTGTCTGGAGGTGGTGCTCCGCAAGCGATCGGTGGGCGAGGCGGTGGCGTACGGGGTGGCGACGGTCGAGGGCCAAAGCGTCGCCGAGGCGGAACTGCTCGTCGGCATCGAGGCGTCGACACATATCGATCCGACCGCGACGGTCAATCCCGAGGCGGTGCTCGAACCGGACACCCGGGTGGGCCCGAACGCGATCATCGGTCCGGAGGTGCGGCTGGGTCGCGGCTGCCGGATCGGCGCCTCCGCCATCATTGCCGGCAACACCGAGCTGGGGGACGAATGCCAGGTCTTCCCGTTCGCGTCAGTCGGACTTATCCCGCAGGACCTGAAGTACAGGGGAGAAGAAACCCGCGTAGTCATTGGCCACCGGAACGTCATCCGGGAATTCGTGACGATCAACCGGGGTACGCGGGGCGGGGGCGGGTTGACGCTGATCGGGAACGACAACGTCTTCATGGCATACGCACACGTGGCGCACGATTGCACCATCGGCGATCGCAACATCTTTGCCAACGGCGCAACGATTGGCGGGCATGTCGTGGTGGAGGATGAGGCGACGATCAGTGCGTTGTCAGGTGTGCATCAATTCTGCCGCGTCGGGCGTCAGGCGTTTATCGGCGGCGGCAGCGTCGTCACGATGGATGCCCTGCCGTACAGCCGGACGGTGGGTAACCGGGCGCGCATGTACGGCGTAAACACGATCGGCCTCGAGCGGCGCGGCACGCAGCCCGAAACCATCGTGCAGTTGAAGCGCGCGTACCGCTACCTCCTGCAGTCGAAGCTGAATACCACGCAGGCACTTGCCGTCATCGATGCGGACCCGAGTCTCGACGTGCCGGAAGTTCACATCTTGGTCGACTTCATCCGGAGTTCCAAGCGTGGCGTCATCCTGCGCCGTCCGACACGGAGGTGCGAGCCGGTGGGGGTCGAGGAGTAGCACACGAGCGGTCCGATGCGGATCGGCCTGATCGCCGGTAACGGCCGGTTTCCCTTCCTGGCTCTCGACGCGGCCCGAAGTCTCGGGCATGCGGTCACCGTGGTCGCCATCCGCGAGGAGGCCAGTCCCGACCTGGAAGCGGCGGCGGCCAACGGTCAGCCGGCGGCATTCCACTGGGTTTCGCTCGGCCAGTTGGGGCGTTGCATCAGGATCCTGCAGGAAGCCGGAGTGAAGCGAGCCTTGATGGCGGGGCAGGTGAAGCACACGAAGCTCTTTTCGGGCGTGATGCCCGATCTGACCCTCCTGTCGGTGCTGCGCCGGCTTCGGGCGCAAAACACCGACGCACTGATCTCCGCGGTGGCCGACGTGTTGGGGGAACATGGCATTGAACTGGTCGACTCCACGCTCTTCCTGGAACCGCTGCTCGCGCGTGCCGGTACCTTGACGGCGAGCGGACCGACGGACGACGAGCAGACCGACCTTGCGTTCGGTTACCGGATGGCGGACGCGATTGCCGGGCTGGATATCGGCCAGACGATAGTCGTCAAGGACCGGGCGGTGGTTGCGGTCGAGGCGATGGAAGGAACCGATGCGGTAATCGCCCGGGCAGGCCGTCTCGCCGGCCCGGGCGCTTCCGTCATCAAGGTGGCGAAGCCGAATCAGGACATGCGGTTCGACGTGCCGGTGGTCGGGTTATCGACGGTGGAGGCGATGCGCGCGGGGCGCGCGCGCGTCCTGTCCGTCGACGCGGGCCGGACACTCGTGATTGACGGTGACCGGGTGTTCGAGGCGGCGAACGACGCGGGCATCGCGATTGTTGGACGTCCACAGACCGAAGAATCGGCACCGCCGCAGTCCGAATGACAGAGCAATGACCAACGGTGTGTTCCGCGCGGCGGTGATCGGCGTCGGATCCCATGGCAGGAATCATGCGCGCATCTTGGCCGCTATGCCGAACGTTGAATTGGTGGGGATTGTCGACCGGGATCCGGACCGGGCTCACGCCGTCGCTGCCAGCGTCGGTGCCCCGGTAGTCGACGATATCCATGCCATCAATCCGCCGGTCGACGGTGTTGTCGTGGCTGTGCCGACGGCGGACCATGCCGAGGTTGCCGCGCCGCTGCTGGAGGCCGGGATTGCTGTGTTGATCGAGAAGCCCATTGCCACCTCCCTTGCAGAGGCGGATCGTCTGCTGGCGCTGGCCGACGCCGCCGGGGCGACACTGGCGGTGGGGCATACGGAGCGGCACAACCCGGCCGTCGCCGCGGCCCTGCCGCTGATTTCGACACCACGGTTCATCGAGGTGCACCGGCTTGCCGCGTTTCAGCCGCGCAGCCTCGACGTCGACGTGATCCTCGATGTGATGATCCACGACATTGACATTCTGCTCGCGATCGTCGGCGACGAGCCGGCCTCGATCGAGGCCGTGGGCGTGCCCGTGCTGAGCGGGCGGATCGATATTGCCAATGTTCGGCTCCGTTTTCCCGACGGATGCATCGCCAATCTGACGGCGAGCCGAATCAGTCGCGAGCGGGTCCGGAAGCTCCGCGTATTTCAGCCGCATGCGCTGGTTTCGGTCGACTATGCCGAGCGGCAGGTGGAGGCAGTGACGGTCACTCGCCCGCCGGCGGGCGAGCCCAAGATCGATGTCCGACGTGTCGAGGTCGCGGACGCAGAGCCCTTGGAACGGGAACTGGCCGACTTCGTTCGCTCGGTGCGGACTGGCGAGGCGCCGGGCGTCACCGGCGCCGATGGACGCCGGGCGCTCGCCGTGGCGCATCGGATTGCGGACTTCCTGCAGACCGATGCGGCGGTCGGGTCCGAGGAGGCGCCCGCATGAGGGATGCGGTCCTCTTCGATGCCCTCAGTGATCGCGTGAGGGCGGGCGAACCGCTGACGGCCGACGACCTGATCGCACTGGCCGACACCCGCGATGTCGTCCGGCTCGGCGCACTGGCGGATGAGAGGCGGCGCAGGCGGCGGGGCGATCGGGTGACGTATGTGCGGGTACTGGAGATTGCCAGTACCGGTGCGGACCTTGGCCCCGGAGCATCCGGGGCAGGGGAGATCCGCCTCACCGGGTGCCCCGAGTCGGAGTCGATGGTCTTGGCTGCGGTAGAGCGCACCGTGGCGGTAGCCGGCAAGACCCCGGTGACCGGCTTTGCCCTGGATGAACTGATCGCCTGTTGCGCTGGCGACGCTGCCCGCTTCGACCGGTTCGCGGCGGATCTCCGGCACACGGGCCTGGCCGCCATCGCCGAGGCGGTGGTGGAACGCACGGACCGCCCTGACTGGATTGGTCGAGCGCGCGACAGCGGCCTCCCGATCGCGCGGTTGACGGTCCATGATCCCGCCGCCGCCGGGATCGATCTCATCCTGCGGGTTGCCGGGTGGGGAGGAGGCGCGCCCGCGCGGGCGTTCGCACCGCTGCCACGCCGACTGACGGCGAAGCCGACCACCGGTTACGAAGATGTGCGTCAGGTTGCCTTCTCGCGGCTGCTGGTCGACAATATCGACTCGATTCAGGTCGACTGGAGGCTGTACGGCCCGCAGTTGGCGCAGGTCGCCCTGGCGTTCGGCGCGGACGATGTCGACGGCATTTCGCCGATCGACGACCAGGCGGAAGGATGGCGGCGCGCGCCGGCCGTCGAGATCCGGCGGCAGATCCGGGCGGCTGGCCTTGAACCGGTCGAGCGCGACGGCTCTTTCGTGGCGCGGCCGGAAGACGAACAATGAGTGCGATTCGCGTCGGCGCCGTCGAGTACCTGAATGCCCGGCCCCTGGTTCATGGCCTGGAGGCGCAATCCGACCTCTTCTCGGTCCGTTATGACGTGCCGGCTCGAGTGGCGGGGATGCTGCACAGCGGCTCCGTCGACCTCGCGCTGATCCCGTCCATCGAGTACCTCCGCGGCACCGACTACCGCGTCGTTCCGGACATTGCCGTCGCCTCCGACGGGCCGGTGGCATCCGTGGCGCTCTTTACGACCCGGCCGCCGACCGCCATCCGCTCGATCGCTATCGATGCCAGTTCGCGCACCGCGGTGGCGCTGCTCCGGATTCTCTGCGCGCAGTCGTTCGATATCGAACCACAATTCCACACCATGGAGCCCGATCTGCCGAAGATGCTGAAGCGGTGCGACGCGGCGCTGCTGATTGGCGATACCGCCCTGTTTACCGAGCACGAGACCGTAGTCGACCTGGACAAGATCGACCTGGGCGAGGAGTGGACGGGGCTGACCAACCTGCCGTTCGTCTGGGCGTTCTGGGCGGGGCGCCCGGGCGTCGTGACGCCGGCGCATATCGAAGCGCTGCGCGCCGCGCGGACGGCAGGGGTGGCCGCGCTGGACGAGATCGCCGCCACCCATGGGCCGAACGAGGAAGATCAGGCCGAGATCGCGGAGGCGTACCTGCAGGACAACGTGCAGTTTTCGATGGGCACGGAGGCGCGCGCGGGGTTGAAGCGCTTCTTCGCCGAGGCGTCCGATCTCGACCTGGTACCGGATACCCACAGCGTCCGCTACTTCGAATCATGACCGGGTGCTCGCGCGCGGATCGCACGGCGGCCGACCACGCCGCAGCGCGACTGCTCGACGGCGAGAGGCTCGACGCCGCCCAGGCGCTTTCCCTCTACCGGGCACTCCCGACCCACGAGTTGGGTCGGCTGGCTGATCGGGCGCGTGCGGTTCGCCATCCCGGCGGTGTCGTCACGTACATCATCGACCGGAACGTCAACTACACGAATGTCTGTGTGGCGCGCTGCAACTTCTGCGCGTTCTACCGCAACGTCGGGTCCGCGGACGGTTACGTCCTGGGGTTCGACGAGCTCTTCACCAAGATCGACGAGACGATCGCCGTGGGAGGCGTGCAACTGCTGTTACAGGGGGGGCACAACCCGGATCTGCCGCTTGCGTGGTACGAGGATCTGTTCCGGGCGGTCAAGGAGCGTTACTCCGACTTCCGGTTGCACGCGCTTTCGCCGCCCGAGGTGATCCATCTGTCGCGGCTGTCCAACCTTCCGGTGCCGGAGGTGATTGGCCGGTTGATCGCGGCCGGCCTCGACAGTATTCCGGGTGGTGGCGCCGAAATCCTGGTCGACCGGGTGCGCCGCCTGCTTCACTGCGACGGCAAGGCGACAGCGGATGAGTGGATTGCGGTGATGCGAGCAGCGCACCGGGCGGGGCTCCGAACGACGGCGACGATGATGTACGGCACGGTCGAGACGGTCGAGGAGCGGATAGAGCACCTGCTCCGAGTCCGGGCGCTGCAGGACGAGACAGGTGGTTTCACGGCGTTCATCACCTGGAGCTTCCAGCCGGACCACACCGAGTTGGCGGATACCCGCCGGATCGACACGGCGACCTGTGTCGAGTACCTCCGGACTCTGGCCCTGGCGCGGCTCGTCCTCGACAACGTCGAGAACCTGCAGGCATCGTGGGTGACCCAGGGGGGGAAGGTGGGGCAGTTGAGCCTCGCCTACGGCGCCAACGACATGGGTAGCGTGATGATCGAGGAGAACGTCGTCCGTGCCGCCGGCGCCGCTTACTGCATGGACGAAGTGGAGATTGTCCGGAACATCGAGGATGCCGGCTTCATTCCGAAGCGGCGTGACATGGAGTATGCCGTGCTGGGTGATCCGTTCTTCCGCGAGCAGGCCGTGCCGCGGATGACCGAACTGGCGACGGCGCGCGAGCCGGGCGACGACTCGGTACCGGCAGAGCTGCATCGTTACGAAGCGCGCAGCCGAAGCGGCAAGCAGCAGCGCGCTGGCGCTTGATGCGCTCAGGGGGCGGGGTTCGCTGCCGCGCTCGCTGGATCCTGCCGATCACGGCGCCACCGATCCGCGACGGCTGGGTCGACGTTGCCGGCGACACCATCCGCGCCGTCGGCGGTCCCGGCGTTTCCGGCTCCTCGGAGGCATCCGCGGGAGAGTTGGACCTGGGCAACGTTGCGCTCCTGCCCGGGCTCGTCAATGCGCACGTGCACCTGGAACTGTCGGGGCACCGTGACGCTTCCCCTCCGGCGGAGTCGATGCCCGCCTGGGCGCGGGCGTTGGTAGAACGGGTCATTGGAGAGGGCGGTCTCCGTACGGAGGCCATCCCCCGCGCTGTCGCGCAGGCGCATGCGGCGGGCACCATCCTCGTGGGCGATGTCGGCAACACCCGGGCGGCGCTCCCGGCGCTGGAAACGGGACCGGTCGACGCGGTCTGCTTTCGCGAGCAGATTGGTTTCGATGTCGGGTCGGAAGAGGCCGGTGCCATCGCCCATCGACTAGCCGGGGAGATCGCGGAGGGTTCGTCCGGCGACGCGGGCGATCGCGTAGTGGTGCGCGGAGCCGCGCATGCCCCGTACTCGGTCTCGGCGGCGCTCTTCCAGGCACTGGTGACGCATCTGCCCGGCCCGCGCACGGTTCACCTCGCTGAATCGCGCGAGGAGGTCGATTTCCTGCGGGACGGCGGCGGCCCCTGGCGCGCGATGCTGGAGGCGCGGGGCCGGTGGGATCCGGCGTGGAAGCCGCCGGGGACAGGTCCCGTCGACTATCTCGCGACGCTCGGCTGGCTGCGCGAAGACACGCTGATGGTGCATGGCGTGCAGCTTGGACCGAACGATCTGTCGCGGCTTGCCGTGGCGGGTACGACCCTCGTTACCTGTCCCCGGAGCAATCGGTGGACCGGCGCGGGCACGCCGCCCGTTGCCGACTTCTATGCCTCCGGCGTCCGGGTGGCGATCGGCACAGACAGCCTGGCGAGCACACCGGATCTGAATCTCTTTGCGGAACTGGCGGAACTGCATCGTCTCGCGCCTGCAGTATCGGCGTCGCGGCTGCTCCGAAGCGCGACGCTCGATGGCGCCGCCGCGCTCGGACGGGACCGTACGCTGGGGGCGATCGCACCGGGCCGCCGGGCCGCGCTGATTGCGGTCGATCTGTCCGCCGTTCCGGACGATGTGGAACAATACCTGGTGCACGGGATCGAGCCGGAGCAGGTTGCCTGGGTCGAGATGCACCGATGTTGACGCGACTCCGTACCTACGGTTCGTTCGTCCGGTTCAGTCACACCGTTTTCGCCCTGCCGTTTGCCTTGACCGGCGCACTGTTGGCGGGGCAGGTGGCTGAGTTGACCTGGGCGCGCGCGGGCTGGATCGTCGTCGCGATGTTCACCGCACGGACCGCGGCGATGGCGTTCAATCGGTTGGTGGATGCCCGATTTGACGCGCTCAACCCTCGGACCGCGGGGCGCGAGATTCCTCGCGGTCGAGTGTCGCGCGTCGAGGCGACGACGATTGTCGTGTTCGCTACGGCCGCTTTCATCGCATCGACGTGGCCGCTCGGCATGCTCTGTTTCACGCTCTCGCCACTCGCCCTCGGGATCGTTTTCTGGTACTCGCTCGCAAAGCGGTACACGACGTACACGCAGCTCTTTCTCGGCCTGGCTCTGGCCGTCGCGCCGGTAGGGGGATGGCTCGCGGCAGGAGGGCAGCTCCTTGCGTGGCAGCCCTGGCTGCTGGCTCTCGCTACTGGCATGTGGGTCGCAGGGTTCGACGTGATCTATGCCTGCGAGGATCTCGACTTCGATCGACAGCAGGGCCTCCGGTCCATTCCCGCGCGCTTCGGCGTCGAACGTGCGCTCCAGCTCTCGCGCCTGTTTCACCTCGCAACGGTTGTCGCGCTGGCGTCGCTCGCCTGGCTCACCGCGCTCGGGCCAATCTATCTGGGAGGGGTGGCTGGCGTGGCGGTGCTCCTCGCTTACGAGCAGTCGCTCGTCAGTTCCTCGGATCTGTCGCGCGTGAAGCAGGCATTCGACATGAATGGCTACGTCGGTATCCTCTACTTCGCGGCGACTGCGCTGGCCCTGCATAGCTGACAGGTGGCACATGTCCGGACGACCGATGCGGGTGGTGGTGGGAATCACGGGCGCGAGCGGCGCCCTGTACGCCGTCCGCACGCTCGCCGCGCTGATCGACGCCGGCGCGGAGATAGAGCTCGTGGTGTCGGACTACGGTCATCGCCTGCTGCGTGAGGAGTTGGGTGCCGACGCCACGGTCGACGCCCTGCCGATCTACCTCGCCTCGCGGTACGGCGTCACGCTTTCCGGTAGCGCCACGTTCACCGCGCACCGCAACCGGAGCCTCGGCGCGTCGATCGCCAGTGGCAGTCATCCGTGCGATGCGATGGTGATCGTTCCCTGTTCGATGAAGACACTGGCGGGTGTCGCGCACGGCCTGTCCCGCAACCTGATCGAACGGGCGGCCGACGTGATGCTCAAGGAACGCCGGCGACTGGTGCTGGTGCCACGCGAGACGCCGATGAGCCTGCCGCAACTCCGCAACATGGTGGCGTGCGCCGAGGCGGGCGCGCACTTGCTGCCGGCGATGCCGGCCTTCTACCAGCAGCCGCGCACCCTGGATGATCTGGCCGACTTCCTGGCGGGCAAGATCCTCTCAGCCCTGGACATGGAACACCAGCTCTATCCCGCCTGGAACGGATGATCGGCGCCGTGACGGATCGGCCGGCGGCAGACCCCACGCTCGACAAGTCGGCCGGACAGATCGCCGGCATGTTCGATGCGATCGCCGGCCGTTACGATCTGCTCAACCACCTGCTGAGTGCGGGCCTCGACCGCCGTTGGCGCGCGCTCGCCGTCCGAGCCCTCGAACTGACGGGCAACGAGATGGTGCTCGACGGCTGCACGGGTACCGCCGATCTCGCAATCGCCCTGGCGGCCGGCGCAAGCGGGGGACGGGGTGCGTCCCGCGTCGTGGGGATAGACTTCGCTGGCGCAATGCTTGCGCGCGGCCGGTCCAAGCTGGCGCAGCGCGGACTGCTCGACCGCGTGCAACTTGTCCGCAGCGATGCGACCCAAGTGCCGATGCCGGACGGATCGGTCGACGCCGCCACGATCGCTTTCGGCATCCGCAACGTGGAGAGTCCGGGACAGGCGCTGGCGGAACTGCACCGCGTCGTTCGCCCGGGCGGCCGAATCGCAATCCTGGAGTTCGGGATGCCCACGATCCCGGGCCTGCGCGCGCTCTACGCCTGGTACTTCCGTAGCGTGCTTCCGGCCCTTGGCCGACTTGTTTCCCGGCACGACAGCGCCTACGCCTACCTGCCGGCATCGGTGGGTCAGTTCCCGAGCGGCGATGCGTTTCTACGCATGCTCGAGGGGGCCGGATTCGACGCGGTGGCGGCACGGCCCCTCCAGTGCGGTATCGTCTATCTCTACACCGCCGTGCGGAACTCCGGAGAGGGCTATAATCGTGTGACGGTCGAATCGGTCCAGACAACATGATCTTCGACTTCGAGGACCGCTACTTCGACACGCCGGGACTAGAACCGGCAATGTCCTGGCGGGAGCAGGCCCTCCTCTCCCTTTTCGCGCACCTGTTCGTTCTGGGACTCCTTGTCTTCATCCCGCAGCTGGACTGGGTCCAGGAGACGCAGGAGCTTCGGGCGGCACGTCTCGCGGAGCTGCAGGAGCAGCAAGCCCAGGCGATGGCGGACGCAGTCGCGGCCGCCGCCGCCGACCGGCCGACATTCGTCTTCATCCAGCCGCGTGTCGAGATGGAACTGCAAGAGGCGCCGCGCCCCGATGCACCGCTATCCGACCGGGACCGAGTGGCGCAGTCTCCCACGGCATCCGACGATCCACTGAACCCCCTCCCGACCGCGGAGGGCAATTCCCGCAACTTCATCATCGCGGAGAATCCGCAGGACGGATTCAATCCCGACCCGGACGGCCTACTCGGGGACGCCGAGTTCCTTCCGGATGCCGATCCACCGGAAATGCTGTCGGCGGCTGAGGCAGGGGAGCCGATCGAGGATCCTCAGGCTGATGCCGAGACCGTCGACGCTACGCAGGGCGCTGACGGAACGGCCGACGATCCCGTGGAGGATCTGGTGGAGCCCGAGCCGGATCTGGCGGACGCGGAGGTCGAGGACCTGGATGCGGATGAACCTGGTGCCGAGGAGCAGCCGGCGGAGGCGCTGGCCGACGGCACTCTGCAGCCACCCGGCGGGCGTCGCACCGAGGCGCCCAATGATCCGGATCCGTTCGATCCCCTCATCGACCGGCGGGCAGATGGCCTCGTGGGACGCGCGATGCGGGACCTGGGGCGCTACGCGTTGCGCGAGAGCTTCTCCAACCGGCGTGGCGATACGGGGCAGTTCGGCCCGGAGATTCAGTTCGACTCGCGCGGCGCAGACTTCGGTCCCTGGGTCCGGCGGTTCGTCGCGCAGGTCCGCCGGAACTGGTTCATCCCGTACGCGGTCATGTCGCGGTCGCTGCATGGCAACGTGGTCATGACGTTCTACATCCAGCGCGACGGCTCGATGACCGACCTCACGATAGTCAAGCCGGCAGGGCTCGACGCGTTCACTAACTCTGCGTTCAACGCGTTGGCGACCTCCAACCCGACGCAGCCGCTGCCGGACGACTATCCGGGCGAGAACTGTTTCTTCACGGTCACGTTCTTCTTCAACGAATCTCCACCGGTCTGACCGGCCGGATCAGGTGCTCATGGCCCCTATGCCGCTGCCGACGCGCACGCAACTGATCGGCTGGGTGCTTCTGCTGGCGGGGATGATCGCCTGGATCCTGTACCGGTGGTCATGACCGGGGCGTCGGACCGCCCCCGCCTGATCGCCGTCGTCGGTCCCACCGCGACTGGCAAGAGCGCGCTCGCGGTCGGGCTCGCCCGGCGCCTTGGCGGCGAGGTGGTCAGCTGTGATTCGACCGCGGTCTATCGCGGTTTCGATATCGGTACCGACAAGCCGCCGGTCGCGCTGCGCGACGGCGTGCCGCATCACCTGATCGATGTTGCCGATCCGGTCGAGTGCTATTCCGCCGCCCGCTATGTCCGCGAAGCGTCTGCGGCGATCCGGGCGATCACGGCCCGTGGGCGAACGCCCGTGCTGGCCGGGGGGACCGGTTTCTACTACCGTGCGGTGACGCGCGGACTTTTCGATGGCCCGGGCCGGAACGAGGCGCTGCGCCGCCGGCTCGAGCGAATTGCCGAACGGCGGGGCGACGCCTGGCTGCACCGCATGGTCGCCCGGCTCGATCCGCCCTCGGGGCAGCGGATTCAACTCCACGACCGGAAGCGGCTCGTCCGAGCCCTCGAGGTGTATTTCCTGACGGGGCGACCGCTTACCGAACACTTCGCCGCCACGCGCCGTCCGCTCGCGGAGTACGATCTGTTGACACTTGGGCTGCGGCTGCCGGCGGACGAGACGGCGCGCCGCGTTTCGGCGCGGGTCGATCGGCAGTTCAAGGGGGGGTTGCTCGAAGAGATGCGATCGTTGCTCGCTTCGGGGGTGCCCCCGTCGTCGCATCCGTTCACCGGCCTGGTTTACCGCCAGGCGCTCGAATGCCTGAATGGCGTACGCGACGAAGCGGCGACGCGCGCGCTGATCGCACAGGAGAACCGCCGCTATGCGCGCCGGCAGTTGATCTGGTTCCGGAAGGAGCCGGATGTGCACTGGATGGCGCACCCGGGCGATCATCCCGCGGCACTCGACGAGGCGTTGGCGCTGATGGATAGTCTGGAGACGACACCAAGGGTGCGTAGCGCGTGACCATTGCGCAGGAATCGTCGCTTCGCATTCAGCTCGAGGCGCGGGAAGACGCGACGCTTTCACCCGCGGCGTCGTTCAGCAGCCGGACGCGCGGGCGGTTGCGTCCTGAGCCCGAAGACCCGGTTCGTCCGGCCTTCCAGCGTGACCGCGACCGGATCATCCACTCGAAGGCCTTCCGCCGGCTGAAGCACAAGACACAAGTCTTCTTCGCGCCGGCTGGAGATCACTACCGGACGCGGTTGACGCATACGCTCGAGGTGTCGCAGATCGCGCGGACCATCGCCAAGGCGCTCCGGCTGAACGAGGAGTTGACCGAGGCTATCGCGCTCGGCCACGACCTGGGTCACACCCCGTTCGGCCATACCGGCGAGCGGGTGCTGAAGGTGCTCAGTCCCGGTGGTTTCAATCACTACGAGCAGAGCCTGCGCGTGGTCAACGTGATCGAGCACGATGGCGAAGGACTGAACCTTACCTGGGAGGTTCGCAACGGCATCGCCCGCCACTCGAAGGGGAAAGACGGCCTGCCGGTCGGGGCCGCACCCCATCAGCGTGCAGCGACACTCGAGGGGCAGGTCGCGCGGGTCGCCGACATCATCGCTTACGTGAACCACGACATCGATGACGCGGTGCGCGCCGGGCTGTTGCGGCCCGGAGACCTGCCGGCCGGCCCGATCGAGGTGCTTGGCGACCACTCGTCGGAGCGGATCGGACGCATGGTGACCGATGTGGTCCACCGCACACAGGATCGGCTCGAGGCTGCCTCACCCGAGGTGGACATGAGCCCGGCGATGCTGCAGGCGACCATCGAACTGCGCTCGTTTCTGCACCACTCGGTCTACGAAAGCCATGCTGCCGCAGGAGAACTGCGAAAAGCGCACGATATCCTCACCGGCCTGTGGCAAAAAGTGCGGGAGGATCCGGAACGATTTCTCGACACCCGTACCCTCGAGCGGGATGGTGTCGATGTCGCGACGAAGGACTTCCTGGCCGGAATGACGGACCGGTACGCCGTTCGGCTGTTCGAGGCGCTCTTTGTGCCGCGCCCGTGGGGTGATATCGGCTGGGGTGGCTGACGCCGGCGCGCCCCGGGATGATAGAATGAGTGGTTCTGTCATCAGCGGGAACGTTGACCATGCTTCGCGATCCGCAGAGCGCGGGCCGATCAGCGCCGGAAACATCGCAGGAGTTCGATCTGCGTGACGTACGCGGTCAGATCGAACCACTGGAACGGTCCTTTCCGGCGTCGCTGTTCGTCACCGCGGACGGTGACCGGGATGAGTACACCGTGGCGGCTCCGGTCGTCCTGGAGCTTCGGGTGCTGAAGGATCGTGACCGCTACCGCCTTTCGGGCCGTCTGCTGGCGACAGTCCGGCGGAGCTGTAGCCGGTGCCTGGAGCCATTCGACGTACCGATGGCTCTCGACATCGACGTTCGTTATCACCCGCAGCACGTCAACGCGGGCGAGGGGGAACGCGAGGTTTCGGATGATGACCTGTCGATCGCGTACTACCGGGACGATAAGATTCACCTGGGCGACCTGGTGCGCGAGCAACTCCGGCTGGCGTCGCCAATGAAGCCACTCTGCGATGACAACTGCCGCGGCCTCTGCCCGGTCTGTGGCGCCAATCGAAACGAAATGACGTGCGACTGCGACACGTCCTGGCATGACCCGCGGCTCGATCAGCTCCGGGGTTTCCGGCCCGAGCCGGCCCGAGCCGCATTGACGAAGAAGGCTTGATTCCCATGGCGAATCCGAAACGACGGCATTCCAAGAGCCGCACGGCGAAGCGTCGGGCACACGACGCACTGGCGCCGGTCGACCTGAAGCGGTGCCCGCAGTGCCACGAGTTGCAGCCGCCGCACCGTGTCTGTCTGCACTGCGGGCACTACAAGGGCCGCCAGGTCCGTTCCGTCGTCAAGGAGTCGTAGTCGTCCCGACGGGACGCGCGCGGACAGGATGCAGATTGCCGTTGACGCCATGGGGGGAGACCACGGGCCACGGAACGTGGTGGCGGGCGCCCTCGTAGCGGCCCGCCATCTCGGTTTCGGCCTCACCCTCGTCGGCCCCCGGAGCGTGATCGATGCCGAGTTGCGCCGCCATCCGGAGGCAGATTGGGTTGACGTGCGCGTCAAGCCGGCGCCAGACGTGATCGGGATGGACGAGGGACCCGCGGCGTTGCGGCGGAAGCCCGGCGCGTCGGTCCGCGTGGCGGCCGACACGGTCGCCTGCGGCGAAGCTTCGGCTTTCTTCAGCGCCGGCAATACCGGGGCGACGCTCGTTGCGGCGCACAACGCCTTTGGCATGCTGCCGGGCGTCGACCGCCCCGCCCTCGCGGTCCGGATCCCGACCCGCCACGGTGACGCGGTGCTGCTCGACGTCGGCGCTACGGTGGAGGGCCGGCCACAACACCTCGTGCAGTTCGCCACCATGGGAACGGTGTTCGCAGAGGTGGCGCTCGGAATCGGCACGCCGCGAGTCGGCCTGCTTTCGATCGGGGAAGAGGCGACGAAGGGAAACGACCTGACGCGCGATGCACACCAGCGGCTGCAACACAGTGGCTTGCGGTTCGTCGGCAACGTGGAGGCGCGCGACCTGTACGCAGGCACCGCTGACGTTGTCGTCTGCGATGGCTTCACCGGAAACGTCGCGCTGAAAGTGAGCGAGGGGCTGGTCGAGATGGTCGAATCGCTCTTGCACGACGAGTTGAGCAGGACGTTTTCCACGTCGCTCGGCTACTTGCTGTCGCGCCGCGCCTTCCGCCGCTTTCGCCGGCGGGTCGACTATTCGGAGTATGGCGGCGCGCCGCTGCTGGGGGTGGCGCGCCTTACGGTGGTGGGACATGGGCGGTCATCCGTCAAGGCGGTCCGCAACGCCTTGGCGCTCACGTACCGATTTGTCCAGCAGGATCTGGTCAAGAGTATCGGCGAGAGGACGCAGTTGGCGGCGCCGCGCGCTTCAGGGTGTGTTTCATGATCGCGTTCATCTTCCCGGGTCAGGGGTCGCAGCAGGTCGGAATGGGCAAGGCGCTTGCCGCGGCGTTCGATGTCTGCCGGGAGGCGTTCGAGGAAGCAGACGCGGCACTGGGCGAACCAATCAGCTGCCTTTGTTTCGACGGTCCGGAGGATCAGCTGATGCTGACCGCCAACACGCAGCCTGCGATTCTCACGATGAGCGTCGCCGTCGACCGGCTGCTCCGGAGCCGCGGGCATGCGCCGGCGTATCTGGCGGGGCATAGTCTGGGGGAGTACTCGGCCCATGTCGCTGCCGGTACGATCGGATTTGCCGATGCACTCCGAATCGTCCGCCGAAGGGGCGAGTACATGCAGGCGGCGGTTCCGGTGGGCGAGGGGGCGATGGCGGCGGTGCTCGGCCTCGACCACAACGGTGTGGAGCAGGCGTGCCGGGAAGTGGCCAACGGCGAGGTGGTCAGCGCCGCCAACTGGAATGCACCGGGGCAGGTGACTATCGCTGGGACGGCGGCGGCCGTCGCGCGGGCCGGGGTCCGGGCGCGGGAGTTGGGGGCGCGGCGCGTGATGCCGCTCCCGGTTAGCGCACCGTTTCACTGCGCCTTGATGCAGCCGGCCGAGGAACGGCTGGCGCCGGAGTTGCGCGCGCTGGTTTCTGCAACGCCGTCCGTGCCGGTCGTCGCGAACGTCGACGCCGAACCCAAGCGAACCGCTCCCGAGGCGATCGAGGCTCTCGTGCAGCAGGTCAGCGCGCCGGTGCAGTGGGCCTCGGTGGTGGAGCAACTGGTGGCGGAAGGGGTGACTACCGTTATCGAGGCGGGACCCGGACGCGTATTGAGCGGCCTGGTCCGGAAGATCGATCGATCGCTGACCATTGCCAACGTGCAGGATCCGGAGAGCCTCGAGGTGGCGGAAGAGGTGTTGGGCCGTGCCCGTGTCGCGGGAGCGGCCCGATGAGCGATCTCGCCGGCCGTGTGGCGTTCGTCACCGGCGCTTCGCGCGGCATTGGCCGGGCCATCGCCCGGCGGCTGGCGTCGGCGGGCGCCACTGTGGTGGCCGGAGCGCGCTCCGACCATGCCGCTCCGGTGCAGGAGGAGATCGAGCGGGCGGGCGGTAGCGCGGTGGCAATCACACTCGACGTCACTGATCGCGGATCGATCGGGACAGCCACCAGAACGGCCCTTGACCGCTTCGGTCGGGTCGACATCCTGGTGAACAACGCGGGCATCGTCCGCGATCAGTTGCTGTTGCGCATGAAGCCTGAAGATTGGGATGCGGTCGTGGCGACCAACCTGACCGCGGCGTACACGTGCTGTCAGGGGATGCTTCGGCCGATGCTGAAGCAGCGCTCCGGCCGGATCATCAACATCGCCTCGGTGGTCGGGCAGTCAGGCAACCCCGGCCAGGCAAACTATGCCGCGTCGAAGGCGGGGCTGATCGGCTTCACGAAGTCACTGGCCCAGGAAGTCGCTTCGCGCGGCATTACGGTCAACGTGGTGGCGCCGGGGATGATCGAGACCGACATGACGGCGGGGCTTGACGACCGGGCGCAGGCGGCACTGAAGGAGCGGATTCCGATGGGCCGGCTGGGGTTGCCCGAAGAGGTCGCCGGGGTAGTCCGGTTTCTCGCCTCGGACGAAGCAGCGTATATTACAGGGCAAGTCGTTGGAGTAAACGGCGGGATGTACATGTAGGGAGGCTGGAGAGCATGGCGGTCGCTGACAAGGTAAAGAACATCATCGTTGAGCAGTTGGGTGTAGACGAAGAAGAGGTGACGTCGGATGCGTCATTTGTCGACGACCTGGGCGCTGACTCGCTCGATACGGTCGAACTGGTCATGGCGTTTGAAGAGGAGTTCGGTCTCGAGATCCCGGATGGGGACGCGGAGAAGATCACCCGCGTGAAGGAGGCCGTCGACTACATCGAATCCCACGCCACGGGCAAGTAGTCCGGCGGATCAACCGACGGGAGCATCACCCGTGACAAGGCGCGTTGCGGTCACCGGCGTCGGCCTCGTGTCGTCGCTCGGCGTGGGGACCGATGCGAACTGGGAGGCTTTGTTGGATGGCCGGTCCGGGATCCGGACCATCACCAACTTCGATGCCTCTGCTTTCGCGTCGCAGATTGGGGGCGAGGTGTCTGGCTTCGACCCCCTCGCGTTTCTGGCCAAGAAGGATGTCCGCAAGATGGACGTCTTCATCCAGTTCGCAATCGCGGCGGCGGAGTTCGCAGTGCGGGACGCAGGTCTGGCGACCGGGCGTGCCCTGGGTCCGGACGTGGGGGTCTTCATCGCGTCCGGAATAGGCGGGTTCAGCACTATCGAGCGGGAACACCTCGCGCTGCTCAAGGGTGGGCCGCGGAAGATCTCACCGTTCTTCATTCCGTCGGCCATCATCAACCTGGCGGCAGGCCAGGTCTCGATCCGGTTCGGAGCGCAGGGGCCGAATTCCGCCACGTGCACCGCCTGCTCGGCATCGGCGCACGCGATCGGCGATGCCTACGAGATCATTCGGCGGGGCGACGCGGAAGTGATGATCGCGGGGGGATCCGAAGCAACGATCACGCCGCTGGGGGTGGGCGGGTTTGCCGCGATGCGCGCCCTCTCGACGCGCAATGACGAACCGGAGCGTGCCAGCCGGCCATTCGACCGGGATCGCGACGGGTTCATCATTGGTGAGGGTTCGGGGGTTGTGATCATCGAGGAGCTGGAACGCGCCCGCGCGCGCGGCGCGTCCATCTACGCTGAACTGGTCGGCTACGGGATGTCAGCCGACGCGTTCCACATGACCGCACCGGCAGAAGACGGCGACGGCGCGTTCCGCGTGATGCAGAAAACGTTGCAGTCGGCGGGTGTCGAACCGAACGTCGTCGACTACGTCAACGCGCACGGGACGTCGACCCCCCACAATGACCGGATCGAGACACTCGCCATCAAACGCTGCTTCGGCGAACATGCAACGTCGCTCGCGATCTCGTCCACCAAGTCGATGACCGGCCATCTGCTGGGGGCGGCCGGGGGTCTCGAGGCGGGAATCACCGCGCTGGCAATACACCATCAGGTGGTGCCGCCGACCATCAACCTGGAGAATCCCGATCCGGATTGCGACCTCGACTACGTGCCGAACGTGAAGCGCGAGATGCCGATCACGTACGCGCTTTCCAACTCGTTCGGGTTCGGCGGCACCAACGCCAGCCTGTTGCTCCGCCGTTACGACGGCTGAGTCGACCGCCAGTCTCATGAAGATCGCCGTTTGCCTCAAACAGGTCATCACCCGCGACTGGCCTCTCCGGGTGGCGGAGTCGGGCACCTGGGTGCGCGACGCGGACGCGACATTCGAGACGAACGAGCCGGACGCCTACGCACTGGAAGAGGCACTCCGGCTGAAGGAACGGCTCGGCGGCGAGGGCAGCGAGGTGGTCGTCTGCTCGGCGGGTCCGGCGCGGGTCACGCAGGTGATCCGGGAGGCGCTCGCCCGTGGCGCGGACCGGGCCATCCACGTCGAGAGCGACGCGCTGGCGGAAGCGGACGCCGGCATGATGGCCGCGGCTTTGGCGGGCGCGATCCGCGACGAAGGGTTCGACCTGGTGCTGACCGGCCTTCAGTCGGACGACCATGGCTTTGGCCAGACCGGTGTTGTCCTGGCGGAGCGGCTCGGCCTGCCCCACGCCACGATCATCATGGAGGTGGACGCCGCCGGGGAAGGAGCGCTTCGCGTCAAGCGTGAACTGGAGAGCGGCTGGTTCCAGTGGGTGACGCTGCCGTTGCCGGCCCTGCTGACGATTCAGAGCGGCATCAACCAACTGCGCTACGCCACGCTCCGCGGAATCATGGCGGCCAAGCGGAAGGAGATCCGGAAGGTGACACCGGAGTCTGCCGACGCGTTGGCCGGCCAGCGGATTCTGCAGGTCTACGCGCCGGAGAAGTCTGGCGACACGCACCTCATCGACGGCTCGCCGACCGATGCGGCGCGGGAGCTGGTTCGCCTGCTGCGCGAGGAGGAGCGCGTCCTGTGATTCTGGTGATTGGAGAACAGCGTGACGACACGCTGAATCCGGCTACCTGGGAGACCGTGGCGGCGGCGCAGCAGATCACTGATGCCGCGGCGCCGCCGGCCGGCCCGGTGAAGGTCGTGCTGGCCGGCTCAGGCGAGCGCCTGGCGGCGGCGGTGGCGGAACTGGCGGCGGCGGACGTGGACGAGATCCTGTCGGTTGATCAGGCGGCACTCGAGCCGTACACCGCAGATGGCTTCACCGCTGCGTGCGCGCAGGTGGTCGAGCAGATCGCGCCCGACCTGGTGATCTGGCCGCACACGTACCAGACGCGGGACTACGCGCCGGCACTTGCCGCGCGCCTCGGGCGCCTTCTTATTCCTGACTGCATCGGGGCGAAGGTTCGCGACGGCGCGACCGTTTTCGTGCGACCCATGTTCCAGGGCAAGTTCGTTGCGGACGTCGCCCCGGAGGGGCCCGCGCCGCATTGCGTCAGCATCCAGATCGGCGCATACCGGGCCGACAGTGTCCGCCGCGGCGACACTGCGGCGGCGATTCGCACGGTAGACGTGTCACTCGACCGGGCGGCGATTCGGCAGCAGCCGGAAGCGCCGTTCAAGGAGGCGAAGCAGGCGGTCGACCTGACGCAGGCGGACCGTATCGTCGCGGTCGGCCGGGGCATCAAGGATGCGAAGCATCTTCCGCTTGTTCAGGAGCTGGCGCGCGCGCTGGATGCTGAGGTCGCTGCCTCACGCCCGATCTGCGACGCCGGCTGGCTACCGATGGACCGGCAGATCGGCAGCTCCGGCCAGACGGTTGCACCGGCGCTCTATCTTGCGCTGGGCATCTCCGGCGCCATACAGCACCTGGTCGGCATGAAGGGAGCGCGCACCATCGTTGCCGTCAACAAGGATGCGGATGCGCCGATCTTCGAAGTCGCACACTACGGCATCGTCGGCGATCTGTTCGAGATCGTGCCGGCGATTCAGGCGGCGCTCGAAGGTGCAGACACCGGGGGAGATTGACCCTGGATCCGATCGAGCCGGATCGCGACACGCTCGACGTCGACGTCCTGATTGTGGGCGGCGGGCCGGCCGGCCTCGCCGCGGCGTATCGACTGGCGCAACTGAGCGCCGAAGCGGGGGGTGAGCCGCTTGCCATCGCCCTGCTGGAGAAGGCGCGAGCACCGGGCGCGCACATGCTGTCCGGCGCCGTGCTGGATCCTTCGGCTCTCGACGATCTGATCCCCGATTGGCGCGAGCGCGGCGCACCGCTCGACACCCCGGTGGTGCATGACAGCATCTATTTCCTGACCGGGCGGCGTGCTATTCCGTTTCCCTTCACGCCGCCACCCCTTCGCAACCACGGCCACTACGTCGTCTCCCTCAATCGCTTCGCTGCCTGGTTGACCGAGCAGGTGGAAGTATCCGGCGTCGACGTTTTCACGGGCTTCGCGGCCTCCCAACTCCTGTACGAAGGCGACCGCGTGGTGGGTGTGCGGACTGGCGACCGCGGGATCGCGAAGGATGGCACGCGCAGGCCGACGTTCGAGCCTGGCGTCGACATCCGGGCGCAGGTAACGCTGCTGGCCGACGGCGTCCGCGGGAACCTCACGAAGACGCTGATCCGCCGGTTCGACCTCGACGCGGATCGCCTCCCGCAGAGTTACGCCATCGGTATCAAGGAGCTATGGGAGGTCGATCCGGATCGTCTCGCACCCGGATCCGTGATCCACACGATGGGCCATCCGCTCCGAGTCGAGGAGTTCGGCGGCGGGTTCATCTACGCACTGCCGGAGGGACGGCTGTCGGTGGGCTTTGTCGCTGGTCTCGACTACCGCGATCCGCTGTTTGATCCGCATGTCGCGTTCCAACGCTTCAAGCGCCATCCGCTGGTGGCGCGCCTGCTCGAAGGCGGAGAGATGGTCCGCTACGGCGCGAAAGCGCTGCCGGAGGGGGGATGGCACGCGATGCCGCGATGCCATGTCGACGGCGCGTTGATTCTGGGCGATGCGGGTGGCTTCCTCAACTCGATGCGGTTGAAGGGGATTCACCTCGCGATGCGCAGTGGGATGGCGGCGGCCGAGGCGGCGTTCGGCGCCATCCGCGCGGGCGACGTCTCGGTGTCGCGGCTCGCCGAGTACGCGCGGCTCATCGATGCCGGGCCGATCCGCCGTGAGCTGTATCCGGTCCGTAACGTCCATCAGGCGTTCGGTGCCGGCCTTCTGCCGGGCCTCCTTTATTCGGGCCTGTCGCTGCTGACCGGGGGTTGGTGGCTGCGCGACCCGATCCCGTCGCACGCCGGGCATGAACGGATGAAGACCATCGGAGACTACTACCGCGGCGCTGCGGTCCCGGAAGCGCCAACGGTTCCGATTGACCGGACGCTGACGTTCGATCGACTGACCAACGTCCATTATTCCGGCACGCGGCACGATGAGAATCAGCCGTCGCACTTGATCGTTCAGGACACGGATATCTGCCGTACCCGGTGTATCGAGGAGTACCGCAACCCCTGCACCCGGTTCTGTCCCGCCAACGTCTATGAGATCGTCGATGCCGCTGCCGGGGAGGGAAAGCGGCTGCAGGTGAACGCGTCGAACTGCGTCCACTGCAAGACCTGCGACATCCTGGATCCGTACCAGATCATCGACTGGGTGCCGCCGGAAGGGGGCGGCGGCCCGCAATACGAAGGGATGTGACCAGCCGAACCGCACGCCGCGATCGGTCGCCGATGCGGTCGCCCATGCGGTTGTCGTTTCGCCAGCGGACCGCAGCGCGCGTGATCGGCGCACTGGGCGCGCCGGTTATCGGAGCGATTTGCCGAACCCTCGACTGGCGCGTGGAGGGGATGGAGCACCATGACGCGATTATCGCTTCGGGCCGGCAGCCCATCTTTGCCTTCTGGCATGGTCGCGTCCTCCACGCCACCTGGTTCTGGCGCCATCGCGGCATTGTCGTCATGATCAGCGAGAACTTCGACGGGGAGTGGATCGGCCGGCTGATCCAGTGGTTGGGCTATCGCACGGCGCGTGGCTCGTCATCGCGTGGCGGCGCTCGCGCGATGGTCAGGATGCGCCGGCTGAGTATGGACGGGGCGCCGACCGGGTTCGCCGTCGATGGTCCCCGCGGCCCGGCCCGCTCCGTGCAGCCGGGCGCCGTCTGGCTCGCGAGCCTGACCGGCCAGCCGATCCTGCCTTTCCATGCCGAATCGGACCGCTACTGGACAGCCGGAAGCTGGGACGGTACGCAGGTGCCGAAGCCGCTTGCCCGCGCCGCGATGGTGATCGGACCGCCGATAGAGGTGCCGCGCCGGGCGGATGAGGCCGTGATGGAGGCGAAGCGGCAGGAGCTGGCCGACTCGCTCGCGGCGCTGGCTGAACGGGCGACGGTTCTGGCGTCAACGCGGTAGCGGCGGCCGCGGGAGGAAGATTGACGATGGCGCTGGCCGACGTGCTGCTGATCGCCTCGCCCCGGTTCGTCGAACACGAAACACCACAGGGTCATCCCGAGCGTCCGGGGCGCGCCGAGGTGATGGTCCGCGTCGCCGAACGGTGGCGGTTGGCGGGCGGCAGTATTGCCGAGCCGGAAGCGGTGACTGACGCGGCTCTTGCCCGCGTGCACGACGCGGACTACCTCGTGAGCATTGCCGCCACGGCCGGCCGGCGTGTTCGCCTTGACCCGGACACCTACGCCTCGCCCGAGTCGGAGGCGATCGCACGTCTCGCAGCGGGGGCGACGATTGCGGCGGTTGACCATGCCCTCGACCGCGGCGCACCCGCCTTGGCATTCGTCCGGCCGCCGGGCCACCATGCGGAGCGGGCGCGAGCGATGGGTTTCTGTCTCTACAACAACGCCGCCGTGGCGGTGGCGCATGCCCGCTCGCGGGGCATCGCGCGTGTGGCGGTAGTCGACTACGACGTCCACCACGGCAACGGAACGCAGTGGATCTTCTACGACGATCCGAACGTGCTGTATGTCTCGACCCACCAGTACCCCTTCTATCCTGGCACCGGCGCCGCGGACGACGTCGGCCGGGGTGACGGCGCCGGAACCACGCTCAATATCCCGCTCGCGGCCGGTGCCACCGATGCCGATCAGGATCTCGTTTTTCGCGACGCGGTCCTGCCGGTGCTCGGCGCGTTCGGTCCGGATCTGCTCATCCTCTCGGCCGGCTTCGACGCCCATGTCGACGATCCACTCGGCGGGATGCTACTCACGGTGGAGGGGTTCGGAACCCTCAATCGCCGATTGCGCGCTTTCGCGGTTGCGCACTGCCGGGGCCGCCTCGCCGTCGTGACCGAGGGTGGGTACAACCTTGACGCGCTCGAGGCGTGTCTCGACAGGACGCTGGAGACTTGCGCGGAGGAACCGCCCGGCACGATCCTGGAAGTGCGCGGGCCGGCCGAGATGGCCCGAGCGGTTCTCCCGACGGTCAAGCAGGCCCAGGCGGCGCACTGGCCGACCCTCGACTGGTAGGCGCGTTCTCCGTCCGCCAGCCTGGCCGAGACTGTAGACTATCGGTCTAGCGGTGCCGATCCTGCACCCCGGCAAACATCTCCCGTGCGCGACTACGACCCCCCGGCAATCGACAGGAAGTGGCAACAGCGCTGGCGCGAGAGTCGCGCCTTCGAGGTTGTCGAGGACCCGGCGCGTGACCCCTTCTATTGTCTGGTGATGTTCGCCTATCCCTCCGGTCACGCCCATGTCGGTCATGTCCGCAACTACATGATCGGGGATGTCCTGGCCCGGATGAAACGGATGCGCGGG
The DNA here is from genome assembly GCA_965246995.1 of Vicinamibacterales bacterium. Lineage (GTDB taxonomy): Bacteria > Acidobacteriota > Vicinamibacteria > Vicinamibacterales > UBA8438 > VXRJ01. The sequence continues at coordinate 3,077,554 of OZ252008.1, read as the reverse complement.
TTCAACGTCCTCCATCCGTTCGGTTGGGACGCGTTCGGCATGCCCGCCGAGAACGCAGCGATCAAGAATCGCACGCACCCCGAGACCTGGACGCGCGAGAACGTCGCGCACATGAAGGATCAGTTGCAGCGCCTCGGGATCAGCTACGCATGGGAGCGCGAGCTCGCGACGTGCGACGCAGACTACTACCGGTGGAACCAGTGGATCTTCCTCCGGATGTGCGAGCGGGATCTCGCCTATCGCAAGAAGGCCTCGGTCAACTGGTGCCCGGAGTGCCAGACGGTCCTGGCAAACGAGCAGGTGGTCAACGGCGGCTGCTGGCGTTGTGGCGCAACGGTTGGCGCGCGTGAGCTGGCGCAGTGGTTTTTCAGGATCACGCGTTACGCCGACGAGTTGCTCGACGGGATCGAGACGCTGGGTGAATGGCCCGAGAAGGTGCTGACGATGCAGCGGAACTGGATCGGCCGCTCCGAGGGCGCGCTGGTGCAGTTCGCGCTGGCGCAACCGGACGGAACGGTGGGGGAGGGCGCCGATCCTATCGAGGTGTTCACGACACGGATCGACACGATCTACGGCGCGACGTTCGTCCTGCTGGCGCCGGAACATCCGTTGGTGGAACGTATTGCGGCGGAGCGTGTCGACGGCGAGGCTTTCCTCTCGCGGGTAAGAGAGTTTCGCGCCCTGGATCGCCATGCGCGGTTGACCGGCCAGATAGAGAAGGAAGGGATTGACACCGGGCGCGTTGCCATCCACCCGTTCAGCGGTGAGGCGGTGCCCATATGGGTGGCCAACTTCGTCCTGGCGGAGTACGGCACGGGAGCGATCATGGCGGTGCCGGCGCATGATCAGCGGGACTTCGAGTTCGCGCGGAAGTACAGCCTGCCGATCCGCGTGGTGATACAGCCGCAGGGAGAGACGTTGCCCCCGGGCGACCGGCTGGAGGCGGCAGTGGCGGAGTATGGCCGACTGGTCGATTCGGGCCGCTATACCGTGCTGGAGAGCGGCGCGGCGCGCGAGGAGATGGCCGCCGCGGCGGAAGCGGGCGGCTTCGGCCGGCGCCAGGTGCAGTTCCGTCTGAAGGATTGGGGGATCTCGCGGCAGCGCTACTGGGGTACGCCGATCCCCATCGTCTACTGCGACACCTGCGGCGTGCAGCCTGTGCCGGACGATCAGTTGCCCGTGACGCTGCCCGAAGTGGAGATGTTCAGCGGACAGGGCGATTCCCCGCTGGCGCAGGTGGCTTCGTTCGTGGACGCCACCTGTCCGAAGTGCGGCGGCGCGGCGCGGCGCGAGACCGACACGATGGACACGTTCGTGGACTCGTCGTGGTACTTCTACCGCTACTGCGATCCGAAGAACGCCAACGCCGCATTCGACCCGGAGAAGGTCCACTACTGGGCGCCCATCGACTTCTACTGTGGCGGTGTCGAGCACGCCATCCTGCACCTGATCTATTCGCGCTTTTTTTGCCGTGTCCTGCGCGATCTGGGACTGCTCTCGCACGACGAACCGTTCACGCGGCTGCTGACGCAGGGAATGGTGCTGAAGGATGGCGCCGTGATGTCGAAGTCGAAGGGGAACGTCGTCGACCCGGACGAGATGATGTCGAAGCATGGGGCCGACGCGCTGCGCTTGTACGAGACCTTTGTCGCGCCGCCGGAGAAGGAGATCGAATGGACCGACGCCGGTCTCGAAGGAAGCGCCCGTTTCCTCGGACGCGTCTGGCGCCTGGTGATCCCGTTTGCCGATGCGTTCGCGGCGGCGTCGAAGCCGGTCACGTTCGACGGCGAGGCCCTCGCGCGCGACGCGCAGGCGCTGCGGAGGAAAACACATCAGACGATTGCCCGCGTCTCGGAGGATCTCGATCCGCGCGTACATCTCAATACGGCGGTCGCGGCGCTGATGGAGCTGGTGAATGAGCTGTACGTCTTCTGTGAGCAGCAGAAGATCGGTCCGTTCGCCCGGGACATTGACGACGCCGTGGCTGGCGCGCCGGCGACGGTGCTCGCCGTCGTGCGTGAGGCGATTGAGGCACTGGTGTTGATGTTGTCGCCCTTTACGCCTCATGTCGGTGAGGAGTTGTGGGAGGCGCTGGGCCACGCCGAAGGAGTAACCGCGGCTGGCTGGCCCGAGGCGGATCCGGATGTGGCGGCGGGGGAGACCGTGGTCGTGCCGGTGCAGGTGAACGGCAAGGTGCGCGCGCGGCTGACGGTGCCGGTCCATGCGACGCGAGCGGAGTTGGAACGGCTGGCGCTGGAGACGTCGCAGGTACAGGCGCACACGGAGGGCAAACGTATCGCTCGCGTTCTGGTGGTGCCGGGTCGCATGGTGAGCATCGTTGCCAAGGGGTAGGCCGGAGATGACCATGAACTTCCGTTCCGATTCCCGTCGTGCCCTCACGGTGGCGGCTGCCGTAATTGCGCTTGCCGGCGCAGGGTTGTCCGCGGCCGGTTGCGGTTACACGCTGGCGGGTCGCGGCTCGTTCCTGCCCGACTACATAGAGACGGTTGCCATCCCGACGTTCGAGAACCGGACTCAGGTGTTCGACGTCGAGCAATTGCTGACGCAGGAGGTCCGCACAGCGTTCATCGGCCGCGGTTCGTACCGCGTCCAGACCGACATCCTCGGCGCCGACGCGTCGCTCATCGGCGCTATCACCGACATCCGGATCGCCCCGGCCAGCTTCAGCGCCGATCAGCAGGCGTCGCGCTATATCTTCACGCTGACCGCGAGCATCGAGTTCCGGGATCTGACGACCGGTGAGGTGATCTGGGACAACGCCCAGTTGCAGTTCGCCGACGAGTACGATATCGCCTCGGGCACGGGCGACGTGGCGAGTCCTTCCACGTTCTTCGGCCAGCGGAACAACACGGTGGAACGTCTCGCAACCGATTTCGCAACCACCGTCGTCAGTTCGATCCTCGAGGCCTTTTAGGAGTCCGTGATGAAACCCCGCGTAGCACCGAGAGCGGTGAGGCGCCCGGCTGACAAGGCGCGACGAGGGAGCATATTGGCCATATGCGACCGAGGAGCAACGCCGTTCAGGTGGGATGCATCGCCGCTCGAATGTAGCGCGGGTTTCATCACGGGCTCCTAAGCCAGTCCGTGCCCGAGCTCACGCCCGGCAGCCTGCGTGCGCGGCTTGCCAAGAGTGGCCCGGGTCAGGTCTGCCTGCTGGTGGGAGACGACGCGGTAGAGAAGCAGGCGCTGATCGATGCCATCCTCTCCACGATTGACGATGGCGTGCGCCTCTTTAACGTGGACCGGTTCCAGGGCGGTGAATCAACGGTGGCCGAGGTGCTCGATGCCGCCGAGACATTCCCGATGATGGCGGCACGGCGCGTGATCGTCGTCGTGCATGCCGAGTCCCTGCTGCAGCCAAGACGGGAGAGCCAGGCCGCGAGTGCCGGTCTGCAGGCGCTGGAGGCATACCTGGAAGCGCCGGCGCCGCATGCCACGCTGGTCCTGGAGGCTTCCGATCTCGACGAACGGCGTCGCATCTTCCGGCGAATCGCGAACGCCGCGAATGTGGTTCGATGCGGCAATCTGACCGATGCAACTGACGCTCGGGCATGGATCGAGGCGCGGCTGAAGGAGATGGATCGGGCCGCCGAGCCGGCGGCGGTGCGGCTGCTCGCCGATGTGGTCGGCCCCGATGCCAGCGTGCTCCGTGGTGCACTCGACCGGCTCTGCCTCTATGCGGCTGACACCCCGGCCATCACGGCAGAGGACGTCCGAACGGTGGTGGGCGCGTCGGCTGCCGGTCCGGACGACGACTGGGCGGTCGCGCGCGCGATCGAGGAACGCGACACGGCGCGTGCGCTGCGGGAACTGGCGCTCGCGCTCGATGCCGGCGCCGTCCCGTACCTGCTGTTGGGCCAACTCGCCTGGGTGGCGCGCAGTCGTCTCGGGCCGGCACGGACCGGTCCCGCGATAGATGCCGTGTTCCGTACGGATCGCGCGCTGAAGCAGTCGGGCGGCGATCCGCGCGTCCTGCTCGAGCGGCTGGTGGTCCAGTTGTGCGGTGGAGGTGGAGCGAGACCCCGAAACGGCGATCCGCAACGGCGCCGGTGATTGGATCTCGGGACGTGCAGCCGGGCCGACCGCTTCCCTCGACTACTCGGAGGGAGTGGTATTCCGCAGGCGCTTCACGAGACGCGACTTGTGGCGGGCGGCGGCATTCCGGTGAATCACACCCTTGCCCGCCAGCGTATCAATCAACGCGCTGGTAGTCCGTACCGATTCACGGAGCTCCGTAGCATCGTTCCCCGCCTCGATCCCGCGTCGCGTTGCCCGGACGGCCCGGCGCATCCGGCTCTTCAGCTGGCTGTTGCGCGCCTGCCGCTCCAGACTTTTCTCGTGCGCCTTAAGAGCTGACTTGTGGTTGGCCATAAACAGTCAATTATACAGGTTCCTAGGAGTCCATGGTGAAACCCCGCGTAGCACCGAGAGCGGCGGGGCGCTCGCCGGACAAGGCGCGACGAGGGAGCATATTGGCCATATGACGACCGCGGACTGCCACAGTCCGAGGAGCAACGCCGTTCAGGCGGGATGCACCGCCGCTCGAATGTAGCGGGGGTTCCACCACGGGCTCCTCGGGCGGTCCGGCTACGGGCCGTGCGTCGCCCAGACTTCGGTCTTGCCGGCGCGGTCGAACGCAATAACCTCATACCGTTCGTGACGCGACGGATCCCGCATCTCCATCCCGGGCGAGCCAAGCGGCATTCCGGGCACCGCGAGCCCTGCCACGCGCGGCCCTTCCGCCAGCAGCCTCTGGATATCGGAGGCTGGCACATGCCCCTCGATCGCGTAGTCGCCTACGACCGCCGTGTGGCAGGAGGAAAGCTCGGGACGGATCCCTAGCCGCTGCTTGAGTGGCGTGACGTTCGGCACGTCGGTCACCGTCACCGTGAACCCGTGCTCCCGCAAGTGGTTGACCCAGATGACGCAGCAGCCGCACGTCGGCGACTTGTATACGTCAATAGTCGCACCGCTTGCCGGTTCCTGCGCATCGGCTGGCGCCCACCCGGAAGCGGCGCCTGCCAGCGCGATCGCAACGCCCAACAGTATCCGTTTCATGCAGTATCTCCTTGCGGCAGCATTATATGCTCGCCCGGCGTGGAACAGGGAGCATCGCTTTCTCGGCCAGGTTCTGATCGCACGCGATTCTCGCGGTCGCGCACGGAGGGTTCCGTCGACGTCGCGATCATTGGGGGCGGTCCCGCCGGCGCGTCCGCCGCACGCTTGCTTGCGGCCTGGGGACATTCCGTTCTTCTGCTGACAAAGCCCGATGCCGGGATGCCGTCGCTGGCGGAGTCATTGCCGCCGAGTTGCCGGAAGGTGTTCGAGGCGGTCGGGGTCCGGGAGGCCATCGAACGCGCGGGCTTCGTCGTTACGCGGGGCAACACCGTTTGCTGGGGCGGTGGGACGCCGCGGGTCGCGAGGTTCGACGGAGGGCGATACGGGTATCAGGTGCTCCGGCGTGACTTCGACCATCTCCTGCTCGACGAAGCGCAGCGCGCCGGCGCCACGATCAGGAATGGCGTGACGGTGCGCGAAGTCTCGACAGATGACGGCGCCGTGATCGGACGGGACGAAGAGGGCCGTACCGTGAAGGCGCTGGCCCGCATCGTTCTCGACTGTTCCGGCCGAGCCGGCATCGTGGCGCGTCGTCATCGAACGCGTGTGCAGACCGGCGAGACGACACTGGCGCTGGTCGGGATCTGGCGGCATGCGGAGGGATGGCCGCACGCCGGACCCGGATCCGCGCCGACTGGCGAACATCACGATGAATCGGGGTTCGATGCGCAGACCGTTGTCGAGACATACGCTGACGGCTGGGCCTGGTCGGTGCCGGTCTCGAGACGCCGCCGCTATGTCACCGTCATGGTCGATCCCCGCACGACGGAGACCGACCATCCAGGGGTTCTCGCGGCGCGCTACCGGGCCGAACTCGGGAAGACGGCGCATCTGATCCGGTTGACCGCCGGCGCAAGCCTCGAAGGCGAGCCCTGGGCCTGCGACGCCTCCCAGTATGGTGCCCGGCGGTTCGGCGGCCCCGGCTATCTGCTGGTCGGCGACGCCGCGACCTTTATCGATCCGCTGTCGTCGTTCGGCGTCAAGAAGGCGATGGCATCGGCCTGGCTGGCTGCGGTGGCGACGAATACCTGCCTGCGGCATCCCGCCCGTGCCGGGCTCGCCCTTCGGTTCCATGCCGAACGGGAGCAGGAAGTCTGGAACGCGTACCGCCGACAGTCCGCCGCGTTCTTCGCGCAAGTGTCGCAGCGAGCGCTTCACCCGTTCTGGAGCGACCGCGCCGACCCCATCGTGCTTGAGGACGCCAGCGGCCGGTCGGGCGGCACCGATGTGCTGGAGGCGTTTCGCCGCGACGCCTCGGTGCGTGCTGCGTTCGAGGGGTTGCGGCGCGCGCCTCTGGTTCGATTACGGCTGGCCCGCGCGGCCCGCATGACGACCGCGCCAGCCGTCGAGGGACGCGAAATCGTGGCCGATGCCTGTCTGTCGCTCGATGCGGGACCGGCCGGAACGGTGGCGATTCGCTATTTGCGGGGAGTGGATCTACTCGCGCTCATCGAGATGGCCGATAGCCAGTCGCAGGTGCCGGATCTCTACGAGACGTACCGCCGGGCGCATGCGCCGGTGGAGCTCGCCGATTTTCTCGGCGCGCTGGCGGTGCTCATCGGCCGAGGAGTGTTGCGCAATGAAGTCTGAGCGGACCTTGCTGTCGCGGCGGTCGACCGCGCCTGGAATGTGTGTTACAACAGTGGCACCCATGCCGTTCCCGCCTCCGATCCTCCAGTGCGGCGTCTGGTGTCGTGCGGCTGCGCTGATGGGGCTGGCCGTCGTCCTCGCTGCCTCGCCGGTCGCGGCCCAGTCCGAGTCGCCCGACGGGGCGCTGCCCGACGGCGGTATTCCGGTCACGAGCGAACTCGTTCATCGGGTTTGCAGCACCTGTCACCCCGCGGACGATCAGCGGCGGATGAGCCGCATCTCCTACCAGCGGACTACCCCGGAAGGTTGGCAGCAGACCATCCGGCGCATGGTGCTGCTGAACGACCTGCAGATCGAGCCCGCGGACGCGCGCGAGGCGGTGCGTTACCTGGCTACCAATCACGGACTGGCTCCGGACGAGGCGACCCTCGGTGCGTTCGAGGTGGAACGCCGGAATATCGATTTCTACTACGAACCCGATCCAGAAACGCAGGAGACCTGCAACCGTTGCCATTCGATGGGGCGGGTGCTGAACCAGCGCCGGACGCTCGAGGAATGGGAACTGCTGACGGCGATGCACCGTGGCTATTACCCCTTCGCGGACTTCCAGTCGTTCACGCGGAGCGGAGGAGCCGACCCGCCGGCTGGCGAGGAGAGCGACACCCGCACTCCGGTCGAGCTTGCGATTGCGCATCTGGCCGAGGTGTTCCCGCTCGATTCCCCGGAGTGGGCGAGTTGGTCGGCCAACATGCGTACGCCGCTGCTCGATGGAACCTGGGCACTGATCGGCCACGAGCGGGGCCAGGGCCCGGTGTACGGAACGGTGACTGTTTCGTCAGACCCCGCGGCCCGGGACGAGCTGGAGACCCAGGCGCGCTACACCTATCCGGCGCGGGGCGTGGACGTCACCCGTAGCGGTGAGTCACTCGTCTATACCGGCTACCAGTGGCGCGGACGGACCACCAGTCCCGAGCACTTCAGTGCGCGGGAGGTGATGTTCGTCTCGCGCGACCGCGACGAGATCGCCGGCCGCTGGTTCGCCGGCGGCTACGATGAGCGCGGTATCGACGTGACGCTGCGCCGGGTGGGACCGGAGCCGCTCGTCACGGGGATCTACCCGTCGGCCGTGCCGGCTGCGGCGGGCGAGGTGACGCTACGTCTGTTCGGCGCGAACCTGTCGGAGTCTCTCGACGCCGCGGCTGTCGATCTCGGCGCGGATCTGACCGTAACCGAAGTCACTGACCTGTCCTCGACGGAGGCGACGCTACGGGTGACCGTGGCGCCGGACGCCCGAGTGGGTAGCCGGGACCTCTTTATCGGGCGCGCCGCGCTCACGGAGGCGGTGACGGTCTACGACGAGATCCACCGCCTCGAGGTGACTCCGGCCACCGGTCTCGCGCGCGTCGGCGGACTGGCGTTTCCGAAGCAGTACGAGCGCTTCGAGGCCCGCGCGTGGCACGATGGCCCGGACGGGGAGTCGGCCACGGAAGACGATCTCGATCTTGGCATGCTCGCCGATGTCGACTGGAGCATCGAGGAGTACGCCGTCACCTACGACGACGACGACACCGCGTTCGTCGGCACGCTTGGCGAGCACGGCGTCTTCGAGCCGGCCGAAGACGGCCCGAATCCGGAGCGGAGCGGTGAGCGCAACAACATCGGCGACGTTTGGGTGGTGGCCACGCTCACCACCGCGCCGAACGGCGCCGCGCTCGAGCGGCCGCTCCGCGCGCGCGCGCACCTGCTGGTGACGGTGCCGGTATACATCCGCCGGGGGGAGTCGGGCCCGTGACCCAGATTGCACTCGGCGAATGTCATCCATTCGAGGCGGCGGGGCGGCAGTTCCTGTATCTGGTGCCGAGTGCGGCGGTGTTCGCGCTCGACGAGACGTCGGCGGCCGTGGTCGACGCCTTGCGCGGCGGGCGGCTGGCGCCGCCGGACCTCTTCGCGCGATTGGCCGAGCGATTCGATCCGCGGGCGGTCGAGGCCAGCCTTACGGAACTGGCCGGCGCCCGCGTGATCCTGCCAGTCGAACCCGCGCTCCCGGTGCCCGCGCCAGAGCCCGCTCCGAACATCATTCCGCTGAAACCGATTCCGCTGTCGACGCTGGTGGTCAACGTCACCAACCGCTGCAACCTGAGCTGTGCCTACTGCTACGAGTACGGCGAGGACAAGATCACCGAGCCGACCGCCGGCGGTATGCCGAAGCTGATGAGCGAGGAGACGGCGCGGGCGAGCGTCGACTTCATGATCGAGCGGTCGGGCAGCAGCCCGGTGGTTCGGCTGACGTTCTTCGGCGGCGAGACACTGCTGAACTTCGCCGTGCTCGAGAAGACCATCCCCTACGCGCGCCGCCGCGCCGCCGAGGCGGGCAAGCGGGTGGAGTTCAGCCTGACGACCAACGGCACGCTGCTGCGTCCCGAAGTGATCGAGTTCCTGGCCGACAATGATGTCGGGGTCACCATCTCCATCGACGGTCCGAAGGAGATGCAGGACAAGTTCCGCGTCTTCCACGACGGGCGGGGCAGTTACGACGTCGTGGCACCCAAGGTGCGGGAGCTGCTCAAGCGGCATCGGTCGCGGCCGATCGGAGCGCGGGTGACACTGACCTCGGATGTTCTGGACATCACCCGGATCTACCGGCATCTCACCGAGGAGATCGGTTTCTGGGAGGTTGGCTTTGCGCCGGTGACGACGTCGCCGGGCCGTGCCCACGCCATCGGGGAGACCGGCTTCGACGCGATGCTGGCGCAGTTCCGGGAACTCGGCCGAGAGTTCCTGCAGGCCGTGCTGGAAGGACGACATCACGGCTTCAGTAACGTACGCGACACGATTGAGGAACTTCACAAGGGTGCGAGCAAGGCACTGCCGTGCGGGGCGGGTCTCGGGCTGATGGGGGTGGCGACGAACGGTGACGTGGCGTTGTGTCACCGATTCGCCGGCTCCGACGCCCACAAGCTCGGGACTGTGCGGGAGGGCGTGGACGAGACGGCGCAGGAGACGTTCCTCGACAGCCACCATATCGACCGGAAGACCGACTGCCGGACCTGCTGGGCCCGTCCCCTCTGTGCCGGCGGTTGCTACCACGAGGCTTACACACGCTACGGCACTACCACCGCCCCCAATCTGCACTACTGCGAGTGGATTCGCGGCTGGACGGAGACCTGTCTGGAGATCTACGGTGAGATCGCCGAACGGAACCCGGCGTTTTTGCGACGGTTCGACGGTGGCGATCTGCCCGACGAGGTGAACGATGACGCATCTCAGACCCATTAACCAGAAGGCTGCCCGCATCGCCCAGGGGTTCGCCGAGGCCCGGCGCCGCGCGGCAGCGGCCGCAGACTCGTCCAGGGAAGCGGGGGACGGCCGCGTGGTGGCCTTGCAGGAAGGGGCCAGCGGACCGCCGAGGCCGGAAGGGCCGCACATTCCGCTGGGGTGCAGCTTCGTCTTCTCGCCCGGCTGGGAGGCCGACCGTAACGGTGGTGCGGCAGGACTGTGCCAGCCAGTTGAGCGCGATCTGTTCGATTGCCACCTGGGCTGCTTCTGGCCGGCACAGGTGCCGGACCAGTTGAATCACGCACCGGACTGGACCGGTAAGTGTGCTGCCGCACAGAAGGACTGGCGGAAGATTGACCTTATTTTCCCGTAGGGGCTCCGCGGCACGCGGGCGACGGGCACCGGTCTTCCTCTCCGCACTGCTCACCCTGGCCGTGGCGGCGCCGGCGGCGGCGCAGGGCGCCGCGGAGGGTACCGCGGAAGTCACCGCGGGCGACGGCACGCTGTATCTCGGAGCGTATCCGAGTCGGATCTTTGTCATCGACGAGGCGACTACCCGTGTTGTCGACGAGATCGCGGCGCCGCACGGGGCGCCCCGTTCGATGGTCGTTTCGGAGGATCGGGAGCGGTTCTATTTTCTCGACCCGACCATGGAGCACTTGACGACAGTCGATGTGGCTTCCCAGGCGGTCACCGACTCGTTCACGTTCAGCGAAGGGAATCGGCGCGTGCGCATCCGGTCGTTCCGGGTCGCGCCTGACGGACGGACCGCCATCCTGAATCTGGACGCAGCCGCCAAGCTACTGGATCGCTTCGAGATCGAGCCGTACCGGCTGGTGGAAGTCGATCTGACTACGCACGAGATCATTCAGGAACTGCCGTGGCCGACGGGCGAGCCGTCGCCTCGGGCGCGGATGCTCTTCTCCCCCGATGGCAAGTACCTCTACTACTTCGATCGCGACGTGCTGATTCTGGAGACGGACGGGTTCACCGAGATCGACCGCTGGTCGTTCCGCGAGTCGCTCGAGCCCGGCCTCGGCCGGATCGATTTCGGCTTCTCGACCGACCTGGTCTACGAGGAGCCCGGTTTTTTCACCGGACTGTTCACGCTGCACGACGATGCGCAGGATCGTGAACTGATGGGCATTGCGCGGATCAATCTGCCGAACCGCGATGTGGACTTCTACACGCTCGGTCCGGCCACCGGCATTCAGTTTGCCCTGGCGCCGGGACGGCAGAAGGCGTACGGCCTGGCAAGCCGGATCGAGGGGTACGAGTTCTGGACCTTCGACCTGGAACAGCAGCGCGTAGGCTTCCGCCGGCCGATCGCGGGACGTCCCCGCATGGCGCTCGACGTCAGCACCAACGGCCGGGTGCTCTACATTTCGTCGGCCGGCAGCACGATCGATTTCTATGACGCCGAGTCGTTCGATTACCTCAATACGCTGACCCTGGACGGCGACATGACGTCCGGGCTCATCGTCATGCCGTCGTCGCCGGCGCCGTGAGGCGGCTGCGGAGACGGCCCGCATGCTAGACCCGCAGTTCCGGCGCGCGCTGTCCTATGTCGTCCCGTACTGGCGCCGCCTTGGGCTCGTGGTCGGGCTGAGCCTTGCGAGCACGCTGGCGGCGCTGGTCGTTCCGCTCCTGTCACGCGACCTGGTCGACGATGCACTGCTGGCTGGAGACCGCGCAGTACTGGTGCGGATTGTGGCGACGTTCGTCGGCCTCACCGTGTTCGGCTTCCTCCTGAACGTGGCGAGCGGACTCCGATACACGCGGGTATCGGCGGAGATCCTGTTCGACATGCGACTGGATCTCTACCGCCATCTGCAGCGGCTCTCGCCCCGCTTCTACACCCGCACGCGGCTGGGCGACATTGTCTCGCGGCTCAACAACGACATCAGTGAGATCCAGCGTGTCGCGGCCGAGGCCGCCCTGGCATGGATCGGCAACATCCTGTTCCTGACTGGATCGGTCGCCATGATGGTCTGGCTCGACGTGCGGCTGTTCCTCGCGGGACTGGCCGTCCTGCCGCTCAGCATCTGGGCACTGGTGGTCTACCGCCGCCGCCTGGAAGGCCGCGTTGCCACTTTCCGCGAGCGAAGCGCGGACATCGGGAGCTTCCTGATCGAGACGCTGTCCGCGATGCGGCTCGTCGTGACGGCGAATGCCCAGGGCCGGGAGGTTAATCGCTTCCGGGACCGTAACGACGCGTTCATCCGCGCGCTGATGGCGATGCAGCGCGTGACCTACCTGGCTGGCGGACTGCCCGGCGTGCTGCTTTCGGGCGGGATGGGGGTCGTGTTCCTGTACGGCGGACTGCGGTACCTCGACGGTACGCTCACCATGGGCACGCTGGTCGCGTTCATGGCGTACCAGACGCGGCTGATGGCGCCGGTACAGGCACTGATGGGACTCTATGCGAGCCTGGCGTCCGCCAAGGTATCGCTGGCGCGTGTTCACGAGATCACCGATGCACCGGTCGAGGTAGAAGAAACACCAGGATCCCTGGCGCCGGCGGATGTGCGCGGTCGGATCGAGTTCGACGAGGTAAGCCTGTCGTTCGACCGCGGCGCGCCGGCCCTGGAGGCGGTGTCGTTCAACGTTGCCCCAGGGGAGACGGTGGCGATTGTGGGTCCGAGTGGCGCCGGGAAGTCGACCGTCGCGGATCTGCTGCTGCGGCTGCTCGATCCCGATGGCGGCGCGATCCGACTGGATGGCCGCGATCTGCGAACACTCCCGCTCGCTTTCCTGCGGCGGCACGTGGCGTTGGTGGAACATGCGCCGTTCATCTTCCATGCATCGATGGCGGAAAACCTGCGCTACGCGCGGCCGGACGCCAGCGTCGGCGACGTCGAGGCGGCGGCGCGGGCGGCGGGCATCCACGACTTTATCGCCGGCCTGCCGGACGGCTACGACACCGTTGTCGGAGAGCGGGGAGCAGCGCTGTCGGCGGGAGAGCGACAGCGCGTCGCGATTGCCCGCGCCCTGCTCGCCGACCCGAGCGTGCTGGTGCTCGACGAGGCGACCGCCTCGCTCGACCCGGTCGTCGAGCGCCAGGTGATCGACGGCTACGAGACCGTGATGCGGGAACGGACCACCCTGCTGATCACGCACCGCCTGGGAATCGCCCGCCGCGCAGACCGTGTCGTTGCGCTGGATGGGGCGCGCGTCGCGGAGATCGGTTCCCCGAGCGAGCTGCTGGCGCGGGACGGCGTCTTCGCGCGGCTGTTCGCGTTGCACGCAACGGGAGCGATGGAGAACGTAACAACCCGATGAGCGTGCCGCACCCGTTCGTGGTCGGGATAATCGACAGCGGCATCCATGCCAGTCATCCGCACATCGGCGCCGTCGCTGGCGGCGCCGGGTTCGACGGCGGCGGCCGCGCCCACGACGATACCGTCGACCGGCTGGGCCACGGCACGGCCGTTGCCGCGGCCATCCAGGATCTTGCGCCCGATGTGCATGTCTGTCCGCTCAAGGTCTTCGACCGCACGCTCGACGCGTCGGTGGACGCGCTCGTGGCGGCCATCGACTGGGCTGCCGCGCACGCGCTGCCACTGCTGAATCTCAGCCTTGGCACGACGGACCGGTCGTGCGCCGGCCGTCTGGCGGTCGCGGTCTATCACGCGCGCGCGGCCGGGACGACGGTGGTTGCCGCCGGTTCGGATCGGGGCATCGATTGGCTGCCCGGGACGCTCGATCTCGATGGCGTGATCCGCGTCGAGCTCGACTGGACCTGTCAACGCGGCACGCATACCGTGAGTGACGCAGCCGGGGCGATGGTGTTCCGCACCTCCGGCTATCCGCGCGCGATCCCTGGCATCGATCCGGAACGCAACCTGAAGGGACTCAGCTTCGCGGTGGCGAACCTGACCGGGATTGCGGCCGGTGCGATGCTCGACAGCGGGTTGCGGGCCTGCGATGCGCTGGTGGCGGAGTTGCACCGACGGGCCCGAAGACACGTCGCCGGGCCGTCCCGATAGGAGACAGGCAACGGTCTGTGTATACTCGCCGGCGTTTGGAGCGTTGCGCACACCCCGGATGGCCGGTCGCTTGAAGAACGGTGTGAGGCGCCCCCGGTTTTCTTGGACACGGATTAAGGGAGAATCTGATGTCCAAGGAGGTTGGGAGAATGGTTCAGTCGAGGAGCGTGAAGGGACCTGGGTCGGCACGGACGAAGGGAGCCCGGAGGGCGACTGGAGTCGGTGCCGACGCCGCGGCCGAGGTCGGAGCCTTGGGCCCGGGGCAGCGGTGGAGCGCGGGCCGGAAGCGGGAGGTTGTGCTGCGGCTGCTGCGGGGGGAGTCGTTGGACGCGGTGTCGCGTGAGGTCGGGGTCGAGATCTATCGCCTGGAGGACTGGAAGGGGCGGGCCCTGGCCGGCCTCGAGCTTGGGCTGAAGGATCAGACCGGCGAGCCGGGGGCGGCGGAACTGGACGCGGCCAAGCGGCACATTGGTGAGCTGTCGATGGAAGTGGAGTTGCTGCGGGAGCGCGCCCGAGCCGCGGAGCGCCGCCTCCCTTTGCCGACGCGGAGGTCGCGACGATGAGCGCAACGACCTCCGCGACGACGGGGCGGCGCTATGGTCTCGAGCGGGTGTGTCGGATGTGGGAACGGTCGCGCTCGGCGCTCTACGCGCGGCGGACCCGTGCGCGGCGGTTGGAGCGGGGTGATGGCCCGGCGCGCCGCGGGCCGACACCCGCGCTGTCGGATGCGCAGTTGCTGGCGGCCATTCGCACCGACCTGGCCCGCTCACCGTTCCAGGGCGAGGGCCATCGCAAGGTCCACGCGCGGCTGCGGATCCTCGACGACATCCGGGTCTCCCGGACGCGGGTGTTGCGCGTGATGCGCGCGCACGGGCTGCTCTCGCCCCACCGCGGGCGACAGGGTGACCCGAAAGCGCACGACGGGACGATTGTCACCTCGGCGCCCTACGTCCTGTGGGGCACCGACGGCGTGCGGGTGTTCACCGCGGACGACGGCTGGGTCTGGACCTTCGCGGCGGTGGACCACTGGAACGCCGAGTGCGTGGGCTGGCATGTGTGCAAGGTGGGGAGCCGTTTTGCGGCCCTAGAGCCGATCGCGCAAGGACTCGGGCGACTCTACGGCTCGGTCGAGGCGGACGTGGCCCGCGGGCTGGCGCTGCGGATGGATCACGGCAGCCAGTATCTGTCGGACCACTTCCTCAACCAGCTCCGGTACTGGGGCATCCACGCCAGCTTCGGCTTCCTTGAAGAACCGGAAACCAACGGGGTCGTCGAGCGGTGGAATCGCACGCTCAAGGAGCAAGCGATCTACGGCCGGGTCTTTCAAAACCTCGCTGACGTGCGCGCCGCCGTCGCCGAGTTCGTCGAACGCTACAACCAGTGCTGGCGCCTCGAGAAGCTGGCATACCGCACGCCACTCGAAGCGCGCGAGGAGTACATGCTACGTCACGCCGCGTAGCGCAAATGTGTGTCCAAGAAACCGGGTGCGGTACACTTGAAGAACGGTGGCTCCGAGCGGAGCCGAGCCGTGGAGGTTCCATGATCATGCGGTATCGCACGTTAGCCGCGCTGCTGTTGCTGGCGGGGCTCCTTGCCGGGGTGACCGCAGCCCAGGAGCCTGGTCCGGTCGGGCCTAGCCCCTATGAGGTGGTAGAAGGCTGGCACAAGCCGTTTGCCGGGGAAGGTTTTGCCTTTGGTGGTAACTCGGGTGTATTCGCCGAGTCCCCGAATCGCATCTTCATCTCCCAGCGGGGAGAAACCCGCCTGCCGGATCCTGTTCCACCGGAGTTCGCCGGTTATGTCGGCTCCATCGGGATCAATGCGTTGCGCGAGGCCGAGCTTCGCACGTGGCAGAACTGCCTCATGGTGGTCGACGGCGACGGCAACCTGATCGAGGTGTGGGATCAGTGGGACCAGCTGTGCGCCGATTCGGATGGGCCCGGACCGCATCGCATCCGGATCAGTCCGTACGACCCGGAACGCCGGGTGTGGGTCATCAACGAGACCCGGCACCAGATCTTCGTGCTTTCCAACGATGGCGGCGAATTGCTCATGACGCTCGGCGAGAAGAACGTCGGCGGCAGTGACGAGACCCACTTCGGGCGGCCGCAGGACGTGGCGTTTCTACCCGACGGGCGTGTGCTGGTTGCGGACGGACTCGACAACCACCGCATCGTCATCCTGGACAGCCGGGGACGCTACCTGACGGAGTTCGGGGAGTTCGGCACGGAACCGGGACAGTTCGACGGGATTCATGCCCTGGGTGTCGGTCCCGGCGGCCTGGTCTTTGCCCTCGACCGGGCCAATGGCCGTGTCCAGAAATTCCGCATTTCGGATCAAGCGTCTGGCGAATATCACCCGGAGGTCGACCACCTCGCCACGTGGTCCGGTTTCGGTCTTCCGCTTGACCTCATCGTGGGTGAGGACCATCTGTGGGTCTCGGATCTCGGGCCGCTAAGGTTGGTGAAGCTCGATTTCGACGGCAACCGGCTGTACACGTGGAACGTTGCCAACGACGAACCGACGGGCTTCCTCGAGGTGCACGCGTTCTCGGTCGACGCCGACGGCAACCTGTATGGCGGAGACAATCAGCACGGGCGCACGCAGAAGCTCGTGCCGAAGACCGATGCGGATCCAGCCCTGTTGATCCGTCCTCCGTTCATCGCGCGCTGACGCGCGCCCTGGAGGGCGCGTTGGAAGTTTCGCTGCCGCGAAACTCCTAGCTGTGATCTTTCAACGATCGGAGTTGCCGGCGCTGGCGCTTGTCCGGCCGGTTCGACGCGTTTGCCTGCGCCACGCGACGGACGAACTGTCGGAAGTCGCGTTCATCCTCGGATAGGGGAGGAGTACGGTCGTCGTACAGGGCGCGCGCCTCGTTCTTTGGAATGTGGCGATCCGCCAGCGCGGTGACGGAAATCACCTGGGTGACGCCGTGCGAGCGCGTAATCCTAAGTTCGTCCCCGGGACGCACTTCCCGGTTCGACTTCGCGCGGGTTCCGTTGACGGCAACCTTGCCGCCCTTGACCGCCCGCTGCGCCTCCGATCGGGTCCGGAACAGACAGGCGATATCGAGCCAGACATCGAGGCGGACAGGATTGGCGGGTGTGTCGGTTCCGTCCGGCTGGTCGCGGTCGATAGGCCGCATCCTAGGTGTGGTGCCTCAACAGGTTGTCCCCGTTCAGACCGAGTCGACTGATGGGCGGTCTGGCCTTGAGACTGGCGTGTGGCCGATGCCAAAGGCGCGACGAGGGAGCATATTGGCCATATTCGACCGAGGAGCAACGCCGTTCAGGCGGGATGCATCGCCGCTCGAATGTAGCGGGGGTTTCACCACGGGCTCCTAGCCCGGATTTCTCACCGGAGGTGAACAAGAGGCTGCCCGTGATGGCGTAAAGTGTTGTTATCACAATAACTTCAAGCCACACACGGAGGCAGCCTCTTGTCGACACATTGTACGCCAACCCAGCTTGAGTTTCCTCGGGTCGGTCGTCGCCGTCTGGTCGCCAGCTTCGATGGCGGAACGATCACGTCCAACGCCGGGGCATTGCTGCTGCGGGCGGTTGAGAAGTGCACCGGCGTGTGCCGGCGCGCGGCGGAGTGCTTCCAGGACTACCGGGATCCGAGCTTGATCGAGCACACGGTCGAGGACTTGGTGACCCAGCGTGTGATGGCCGTCGCGTTGGGCTACGAAGATCTGAACGACCATGACACCCTGCGGCGCGACCCGCTGGTGGCGGCCGCGGTGGGCAAGGCGGACCCGACGGGCGAGAACCGGGTGCGGGTGGCGGATCGCGGGGCCGCGCTGGCGGGGAAGAGCACGCTGAACCGGCTGGAACTGGTCGGGTCGAAGGACGCCGAGGCTGACCGGTACAAGAAGGTGACCTATGACGAGGCGGCGCTCGACGCCCTGCTGGTGGACGTGTTCATCGAGTCGCACCCGACGCCGCCGGCGCGCATCGTGCTGGATGTCGATGCGACGGACGACCCGCTGCACGGCCAGCAGGAAGGGCGGTTCTTCCACGGGTATTACCGGCACTACTGCTATCTGCCTCTGTATATCTTCTGCGGGGCGCAGGTGCTCTGCGCGCGGTTGCGGCCCTCGAACCTCGACGGGGCGGCCGGGGTGGTGGACGAGTTGGCGCGGATTGTGGGGCAGGTGCGGCAGGCGTGGCCGTCGGTCTCCATCCTGGTTCGGGGAGACTCGGGGTTCTGCCGAGACGAGCTGCTGAACTGGTGCGAAGAGCATGCGGTGGATTACGTCATCGGCTTGGCGAAGAACGCTCGGTTGAAGGAACACATCGCGCCCGACCTGGCGCAGGCCCAGGCACAGTGCCAGGAAACCGGGACCGCCGCGCGGGTGTTTGCGGACTTCCGCTATCGCACGCGCGAGAGCTGGAGCCGGGAGCGCCGGGTGGTCGGCAAGGCCGAGCATCTGCCCGCGGGCGCCAATCCACGCTTCGTGGTGACATCGCTGCGGCCGGACACCCTGGCGGCGCAGGCGCTGTATGAGGATTTCTATTGCGCCCGCGGGGACATGGAGAACCGCATCAAGGAACAGCAACTGGCGCTGTTCGCGGACCGGACGAGCAGTGCGACGCTGCGCGCCAACCAACTGCGCCTGTATTGGGCCACGCTGGCCTACGTCCTGCTCCAGCACCTCCGCGACCGGGGGCTGGCGGGCACCCGGCTCGCCCGCGCCCAATGCGACACGCTACGGCTGCGGCTGCTCAAGATCGGCGCCCACGTCCGCGTCACCGTGCGCCGCATCTGCGTGGCGCTGTCCGAGCTGGCGCCCGACGCCGATCTGTTCATCACGGCCGCTCAACGTTTGCGCGCACCGCCCGGCCCGGCCTGACGATTGGCCAGGCGGCGGCATACGTTCACGACCGCAGGGGGCACGGGTCCGTCGGGTGTGGTGTGCCTACCCGGCCGATTTGGTGCCACGCGCACGTCGTCGCCCGCGTCCAGACCACCGCTGGCGTCCGATCTGGCCGTCCAGAACCCCAGACGCGCCGCCTCAGCCCCGATCTCCGGGAGCTGTGAGAAATCCGGGCTAGCAGCCTGTCGGACTTGGGCGCGGCAAACGCGCGCGGAAGCGACTTGGCACCTGTGTGAACGACGCCCTGTGTCTCTGTGCCGAGAGGGCCGCGTCGACCGAAACGGGGACTGTATCCTGGCCATCAGTCGCTGACGGCGCCTGGAGGCCGTTCTGACGCCTCTGGGGGGTCGCGAACACGCCGAGTTGCGCCCCGGAGCGCCCCGTCATGCCAGCCTGAGGTTGTGCACGCGTCGGCAGTTATACGCCAGCGTGACCAAGGCCCATTCGCCCTCCACCTTCTCAAGACCCCGCAGCAGAAACTGCCGGAAGCCCATCGCCTGCTTCACGATCCCGAACACCGGCTCCACCGTCTGCTGGCGCAAACGGTAATGCGCCCGGTGCTCCGGCAGTGCCATCTTCTCCTGCATCGACTTGATCCAGTCCGCCTGCGGCTCCTTCGCCAGCTGCTCCGGCGGCTCCGGTCGGAAGTCGTGCCGGCGTCGGTGGCCTTCCGCCCCCGTCGCCACCAACACCTCCACACCGCGACCTGCCAGTTGCGACACCTCGCTGCCCGTCGCGTAGCCACTGTCCGCCAGTACCCGATCCGCCGCGCCCAACGCCGCCGGTATCGCTTCCACGTCCGCCACCAACTCGTTGCGGTCGCTCGCGCACACGCTCACCCGCGACCCCAACACCAACTGACTGCCGTCGGCATCCACCACCGCCTGCGCGTTGTATGCCTGGCGGTACTCATGGCGCCGGCTCTTGCGCATCAGCGCACTGTCCGCATCCGTCAGGTTGATCTGCGCCTTCGCCTCCGGCGCGTCCCTCGGCGGCGTGATGTGCCGACCCTTGCGCGAGCCCGCACGCCGCTCCCGCGCCGCCACCTTGCGCTCGTACTCCGCCCGCTCCGCGTCCGCACGCGCCTGCGCACGCCGTTCCAACTCCGCGCACGCACGGTCCAGCTTCGCCCGTAGCGTCTCGCGCCGCGACAACTCCTCCGGCAGCCCCTGCGGGTCCGGCGCGTCGTCCGTGTCGGCGTGCTCCGCCTGATCCAACAACCCCTCGATCTCACCTCGCAACTGCTCGCGCAACGCCCCCGCCCGGTCGTAGCGGATGCTGTTGCGCTTGTTCGCGTTCGCGTCCACCTTCGTGCCGTCCACGCTCACCGTCCCAACACGCAGCAGCTTCAGTTCCTTCGCCAGCAGCAGTACCTGCAGGAACGCCTCCGCTACCGCTTCGAAGTTGCTGCGCCGGAACGTGCAGATCGTGTCGTGGTCCGGGTGACAGTTCGCCGCCACGTACCGAACGCCAATGTCCCGATACGTCGCCCGCTCGATCCGACGCGAGCCGAAGATCCCGTTCGCGTAGCAGTACACCAGCAACGCCAGCATCATCCGCGGGTGATACTGCGCCGATCCGGTGCCCCGTTCGTTCACCTGGAACCGCTCCAGCGGCACCCGTTCCACCGCCTCAACCACAAAGTGCGCCAGATCGTCCTCAGGCAGCCAATCGCGCAGGTCCGGCGGCAGCAGATACAGCTGCGACTGGTGTCGCTGTACAAACTTCGGCATCTCCTTCTACCCCCTCAACTCGACAAGCCCCCATTATAAAACCCGGGCCTAAGTCCGACAGGCTGCTAGCTGTCGGCTGCGTCTGGCTTCCGCTGGGAGCCCGCCAGCATCTGCGTGACGGCGGTGTGGGTCTCGGCGGGCAGATCGGCAAGCCGCTCGGTTTGTTTGCCGCCCGCTTGAGCGAAGTCCGGGCGGCCGCCGCCCCGGCCGCCGACGACGGAGGCGAGCGCCTTGATCAGGCCACCGGCGTGGACCCGGTCGGTCAGGTCCCTGGTGACCGCGACGGTAAGCGCGGCCTTGCCGTCGTTGTCGGACCCAAGGACGACGACGCCGCTTCCGAGGCGGTCGCGGAGCTGGTCGGCCATCAGACGGAGTGCAGCCGGACTGAGTCCGGAGACGACGCGCGTGACGACGCGGATGCCACCGATTTCCGCTTCGTCGCCATTTGTCGCGGCCGCCCCGGCGACATCGACGGCGCCACCGCCGGACGAGGCGTTGCCGGTGCTCGCCAGGGCGGCCTGCACCTTGAGCTGTTCGATATCCCGCGCCAGGCGCTTGGCCTCCGTTTGCAGCTTGCGCACCGCCAGCGCTGCCTGATCGGGGGCGGCGCCGAGCGTCTTGAGCAGACTGTCGAGCGTGTCGCGTCGGTGCTGGAGAAACTCCACCGCGCCTTCGCCGGTCATCGCTTCGAGTCGGCGAACCCCGGCCGCGACACCGCTTTCCTGCGTAACGACGAACGGGCCTATGTTGCCTGTCGCGCGGCAGTGCGTGCCGCCGCACAGCTCGGTCGAGAAACTGGGGATCCGAACGACGCGGACGTGGTCGCCGTACTTCTCTCCGAAGAGCGCCATCGCGCCGTCGGCAATTGCATCCTGCGTGTCTCGCTCATCGGTCTCGACCCGCTGGTTGCCGAAGACGTGCGTATTGACGATTTTCTCGATCTTCTGGATCTGCGCATGCGTCACCGGTTCGTGATGGGTGATGTCGAAGCGCAGGCGATCGGGTGCAACGAGCGAGCCCGCCTGCCGAACATGATCGCCCACGATGCTCCGGAGCGCCGCGTGCAGGAGGTGCGTCGCGGTATGGTTCCGGCGGATCGCGTCCCGCCGCTCCGTGTCGACCGCCGCCGCCACCGTTGCGCCGCGGCGGAGAACGCCCGCCTGCACCTCGACTACGTGCATCCGCGGCCATGCCGTAACCGGACGGATCACATCGACGACGGATGCTTCCACCGCCTCCGGTGGGGCAGTGGCGCCCGCGCCACCGGGAGTTCCCGCTCCGGCGCCGCCGTCCGGGGCGGAAAGTCGGCCGGTGTCCGAGACCTGGCCGCCGGCTTCCAGGTAGAAGGGAGTGCGATCGAGAATGGCGTACCCGGTCGCACCCGAATCCAGGCGTTCCACCGCCTCGCCATCGTCACCGAACAGGTAGACGACGTGGCATGCACCGAAGGTTGTTTCGTAGCCGATGAACCGATCGGCGAGTGAGGCAGGGTCGCTGGTGCCGTCGCCGATCGTGAAAGTCGGCGTATCGCCGGCGGCGAAGTGACTGCCGGCGCGGGCGCGCGACCTTTGCGCTTCGAGCGCCCGGTTGAAGCCTTCACGATCCACGGCGATCGACCGCTGCCCGGCGAGGTCCTGGATGAAGTCGAGGGGCAGGCCGAACGTGTCGTACAGCCGGAACGCTTGGTCGCCGCCCAGCGGCCCGCCCGCCGCGGCCGCACGGTCAAGCGACGCTTCGAGTCGGGGAAGGCCATCCGTCAGCACCTTGTCGAACTGTTCCTCCTCGCGCCGAACCATCGCCGAAATCGTCTGCCGGTTTGCGTCCAGCTCCGGATAGGCGGGGCCCATCTCGCGGATGACGACGGCGCAGAGGTCGTGCAGGAAGGGTTCCCCGATCCCCAGCCTCTTGCCGTGCCGCATTGCGCGCCGCATGATCTTCCGCAGGACGTAGCCACGCCACTCGTTCGACGGAACGACACCGTCGGCGATAAGGAACGTCATCGCCCGGAGATGGTCCGCGATGACGCGCAGCGAGACGTCCGAGGTCTCGTTCGGAGCGCGGCCGGCTAGGGGTCCATACGGCCGGCCGGCTCGCTCGCCGATCGCGGTCAGTAGCGGCGTGAACAGGTCCGTGTCATAGTTCGATAACGTCTCCTGCAGCACTGCGACAATGCGCTCGAGGCCCATGCCGGTGTCGATGGAGGGAGCCGGCAAGGACTTCAGCGTTCCGTCCTCGCGCCGCTCGAACTCCATGAAGACGTTGTTCCAGATCTCCACGTAGCGGTCGCACGAACAGTCGATGCCGAGGCAGGTGGGCGCGGGGCAGGGCAGATGGTCGCCCCGGTGATAGTGCACTTCCGAGCAGCGGCCGCACGGCCCGATGTCGCCCATCGCCCAGAAGTTCTCCGCCGCGCCCATCTCGGCGATCCGCTCTGCGGGCACCAGTCTGCGCCAGATCTCGTAGGCCTCGTCGTCGCGGGGAATCCCCTCCTCACCTTTGAACACCGTGACGAAGAGCCGCTCGGCCGGCAGTCTCCAGACGTCGGTCAGCAGTTCCCAGGCAAACGGGATTGCGTCCGTCTTGAAGTAGTCCCCGAACGAGAAGTTACCCAGCATCTCGAAGAAGGTGTGATGCCGGAGCGATGGGCCGACGTTCTCCAGATCATTGTGTTTGCCGCTGACCCGCATGCATTTCTGCGACGTGGTGGCCCGCCGGTAGTCGCGCTGCTCGGCGCCCAGGAAGAGGTCCTTGAACTGGTTCATCCCGGCGTTCGTGAACAGGAGCGTCGGGTCGTCGGCGGGGACGAGTGGCGAACTCGTCACCACGCGGTGGCCCCGTTCCCCGAAGTAGTTCAGGAAGCTCTGGCGAATTTCGACCGAAGTCATGCGTGTCAATTGTGACATAGGGCGTCGGACCGCACGGTGTCAGGGGGAAGCCCCGGTGTCCGTGTCGGCAGGACCACGGCGGGCGCGCAGGGCAGCGATTGCGGCGCCGCTCTCGAACCCCTGCCGGATCAGGTAGCGGCAGAGTTTCTCGAAATGGGCGCGGTCGCGGACGGGGCCGGTCAGCCGCCGGTCGAGCGCACGCGCCAGCACGGTGTCGACTCCAGCCTCGGCGTAGGTCTCGTCCACTGCCGCGCGCGCCACCTCCGGCGCGATGCCCGCCGCCTCGATCTCCTGCTGCGCGCGGCGCGGCCCGCGGTGCGATATTTCCGCGGCGCGGCGTGCGATCATGCCGGCGGTGCGCCGGTCGTCGACCGCTCGCTCGTCGCGCAGGCGCGCTACTGCGGCTGCGGCGGCATCCGCCGCGTAGCCCTTCTTGACAAGGCGTTCGCCAAGCTGTGATGCTGATAGTTCGCGCCGTGCCAGCATCGCCAGCGCCGCCGCGTACGCGGAGGTGGCCACGGCTGGCGGGTCAGGAGCGGAGAGTGCCGGCCGCCGTGCCGGTGGCTGCCGGCTGCGCCGCTTCGCTATAGACGAACGTGAGCCACCCGTGCGTGTCGGGGATACGGCCGTTGATCACGTCGAAGAAGCGCTCCTGAATTGTCGCGGTGACCGGACCCGGCCTGCCATTGCCGATGGTTATCTTGTCGATGGAACGTATCGGCGTTATCTCGGCCGCGGTACCGGTGAAGAACACCTCATCGGCGATATAGAGCATCTCGCGTGGCAGCGTTGCGTACCGCACTTCGTAGCCCATGTCGGCGGCGAGGGTGATGACCACGTCACGCGTGATGCCAGGCAGGATCGAATCGGCGAGGGGCGGCGTGGTGATGATGTTGTCCCGCACCAGGAAGATGTTCTGGCCGCTGCCCTCACTGACGAAACCGCGCGGGTCGAGCGCGATCCCCTCGGCGTAACCGTTGAGCGTCGCTTCCATCTTGATCAACTGCGCGTTGGCGTAGTTGGCCGTGCATTTCGACAGGGACGGGAACCGGTTCGGAGCGCCGCGGCCCCACGAGCTGACCTGGACATCCACGCCGTGCTCGAGTGCCTCGTCCCCCAGGTAGGCGCCCCATTCCCAGACCAGAATGGCGGCCTCTACCGGGCAACTGAACGGGTTGACGCCGAGCGTGTCGTAGCCTCGGTACATCAGGGGCCGGATGTAACAGGCGCGGTAGTCGTTGGCGCGGATTGTGTCGAGCACCGCTGCTGAGAACTCGGCCTTGCTCAGGGCGTAATCCATCCGGTAGATCTTCGCCGAGTCGTACAAGCGGCGGACGTGGGTATCGAGGCGGAAGACGGCGGCGCCCGCCGGCGTGTCGTAGCAGCGCGCCCCTTCGAAGATGCCGCTGCCGTAATGGATGATGTGCGATCCAATATGGATCTTCGCGTCGCTCCAGTCGACCAGGGTCCCGTTCATCCAGATGCGGCCGGTGCCGAAACTCATCGTTTCACTGCTTTCAACTCGCCTGTGGTGAACGAGTTATCCCTGTTTCCAGTGTAGGGGGCGGTTGCGGGTTCTGGCAAGCGCGCGCCCCTGCGGGGCGCGTTGGAAGTTTCGCTGGCGCGAAACTTCTCGTCGCAGGCTCCTGGCGTGCCCCTGCGGGGCGCGTTGGAAGTTTCGCCGGGGCGAGAACTTCTTGTCGCAGGCTCCTGGCGTGCCCCTGCGGGGCGCGCAATGGCGCACGCTACGGAGCACTCGCCTCTTCGGACAGCAACTGCACGAAGTTGGTCGCGAACGGCTCGATGAACGAAAAATCTTCGAGGTGGGCCGGCGGCGTGTAGTCGCCGGCGATGTCAGCCGGCGTGCGTCCCCGCTGGAGACCGTCGAGCACGGTGTCCTCCAGGTGCCGGTGGAATTCGGAGTACCGGACGAGGTCGTTCCACGGATAGGCCTCGACATGCCCGGAGATGACGGTGTCGACACTACCGTCGAGTCCCGCCACGGCCCGTGCGATCGTTTCGTCGAACCCGATCGCGGTGCCGCCGTTTTCGGTGTCGATGTAAGGCACGCCCTTCGCTCCGAAGAGGTCTCCGCCCATCGCCACGCGGATGTCGGGAAACACGATCCACGCATCGCCATCCGTGTGACCGGGTCCGAAGTAGTGAAGTTCGACGCGGTCCGCGCCAATTTGCAGCGTGCGGGTGTCGCTGAACGTGACGTTGGGCAGGAATCGTTCGTTCTCGCCCTTGAACGCCTCGCAATTCGTGACCGGCGCGCAACTGGGTTTCGTCAGGCTGGCCCGCGCGTTCTCGTGGGTCACGATCTGCTCGACTTCTCCGAATTCGGCGTTGCTGCCCGTGTGGTCGAAGTGCGTGTGGGTGTTGATGATGGTGGTCAGCGGCTTGTCGGTGATGGCACGGAGTTGGTCCAGGATCGCGGCGCTTTGTCCTGCGACCTTGGTGTCGACCATCACCACGCCGCCGTCGGCGATGTAGAAGAGGGTGTTGCCGCACATGCACCCGCCGTGCAGGACGTAGAGCTTGTCGTCGAGTTGCTCCAGCCGCAACGGCGGCGACGGCGGCATGCCGTCTGGCTGGGCCGTGATTACGACGGACAGAACACCGGTAGCCATCAGGGCAGAGAGGAGACAGGCTCTGAACACGGCAACCTCCAGAAAATCTAGGAGTGAGTAAATACTTACCTAGTGTACCATCGGGGAAGGGACCTTATCTGTGTCGGCGGCGGGTGAGCCGACGTAGGCCGGCCGCCGGGACGAGGAGACTTGCCAAATGGAGCATCGTGTGACTCTGACTATCGGAGTTGTCGCGCTGCTGGTGCTGATGCCGGTCATCGCGATGGCGCAGGCCACCGAGCCGGCGGATGCTCCGCGGACGCCATGGGGCGACCCGGATCTGCAAGGCGTCTGGGACTACAGCACCATTACGCCGATGCAGCGTCCCGAACGGTACGGCGATCAGGCATATCTGACCGAGGAAGAGGCGGCGGCCCTCGAGCAGGGTGCGGTGGAACGCGATCAGAACGCCGCCGCCGCGCCCGCGCGGAGGGCGGAGGCGGGAGAGAACGTCGGCGCCTACAACCTCTTCTGGATGGATCTCGGCACCCAGGTCGTTGAGGATCGCCGGACGTCACTCCTCATCGATCCGCCCAACGGCCGGTTTCCCGCCATGACCGAGGCCGGGGCGGCCGAGGCCAGCACGCGCCGGGGTTTCGGCGCCGATCTGCCGGTCGACTCCCACGAGGATCTCGGCTGGGGCGACCGCTGCCTCGCGGTGCACGGCCTGCCGCTCGCGCCACTGCCGTACAACAGCATCGTGCAGATCTTCCAGACGCCTGACCATGTGGCGATTTTCGGCGAGAGCAATCGGGTCTGGCGCATCGTTCCACTCTCCGACCGGCCGCATGGCACGATCCGCCAGTGGTTGGGAGACGCCCGGGCGCATTGGGATGGCGATACGCTCGTAGTGGAGACGACCAACTTTGCCGGCCTTTTGCAACAGGTCGGATCGGGCCGGAACATCCGTTCTCTGGTCGAGCGATTCACGCTCGCAGGCCCCGGCGTCATCCATTACGAGTACACCGTGGACGATCCGGTGCGCTTTGTCAGTCCATGGACGGCGGCGGTGTCGCTGCGAAGGACGGACGGCCTGGCCTACGAGGTCGCCTGCCACGAGGGCAACTATGCTCTCGAGAACATCCTGAGAGGAGCGCGGGCGTTGGATGGAACGCCTGACGCCCCGGTAGCGGAGCCGGGCGTTATCTGCTGGGACTGCGAACCGCCGCGGTGACGACGCGTTGAAGCGTCAGGCCGCCTCGCCACAGAAGGGGCAGTGGACAGCCCGGGCGTGCAGTGGCCGGTGGCAGGAAGGACAGATTCGTCGGCCACTCGGCATCGGCTCCGTCGACCGGCGAGCGGCGCGGCTGACACCGCCGGCTTCCTTCGGCCGCCCGGCTGGGGCGTCCGGCGTGCTGACGGCGTCCGCTACCGCCTGCCTCCGCTGGACTGCGGGGACCGCCCCCACTGTCTGTCCGGCGGGCCGACCGGCAAGCTCCAGATCCTGCAGCATGTCGGTTGCGCGCTGGTAGCGACGGGAGACGTCCGGCGCGAGCGCCTTCATCACGATGTCGTTCAGTGCCTTGGGGACCGCCGGGTTGTCCAGCCGCGGCGCGCGGACCAGTTCACCGCTCATCAGCTTGTCGAGCTGGTTGGGCGGCGGTGGGTCATACGGGAGCATGCCGGTCAGCATCTGATACAACGTGACCCCGAACGAGTAGAGGTCGGATGCGAAGACTGCCTTACCCACGAACTGCTCCGGCGCCATGTAGGGAGGGCTGCCGATCACCGTGGTGCTGTGCGCGGCCAGTTCCAGGAAGCGGGAGGTGCCGAAGTCGGCCACCTTGAGTACGCCGCTTTTCGACACCAGGATGTTCGGCGGACGCAGATCGCGGTGAATTACGCCCTGAGCGTGCGCGTGCTCGAGCGCGCGCGCAATCTGCGCCGCGTAGTCGGCCGACCGTTCCGGCGCGAGGCCGCCGCTCCCCCCAATGATCGTCTCGAGTGTGTCGCCCGGGACGTACTCCATCACGATGAAGAAGATGTTGTCCTGCTTCTCCGCCGTGGTGATCGAGACGATGTTGGGATGGTCAAGTGCCGCAAGCAGTCGCGGTTCCTGCAGGAGTTCGGTGAAGTTCAGGTTCTGCTTGTGCGGCACCTTGATCGCGACGTCCTTGTCGATCCAGGTGTCGCGCGCGCGATAGACCGCACCGAACCCGCCGCTTCCGAGCGGGGCGACCACCTTGTACTTGCCTAGTGTCTGACCCCGGAACAGCATGCGGTACGGGAAGTATAGCGTGGGGTACCGCCCGCCCCGCCGGGATCAAAGGTCGTTCCAGACGGAGCGGAGGATCGATAGCGCGACGATGGGGACGAGGTCGGCGCGGAGCGTGCGGCGCCCCAGAGTCAGGGGATGAAACCCGTTCGCGACGGCGCGCGACACCTCATCCGGCGTCCAGCCGCCCTCGGGACCGACGGCAACCGCGGCGCGCGCCGGAGCCGGTTCGGCTCGGAGCGACGTGAGGGTTGCGACGTCAGTCCGGGAGGCGCCCACCGCATTTTCCGCTGCAGGCTCGAGCAGAATGATCCGGAGGGGAGCGCCTTCTCCGGCCGCTGATGCGTCCGTCAGGAACGTTTCGTAAGCAGCCGGTTCGTGGATATGGGGCACGACGGCACTGCCGCACTGCTTCGCGCTGGCGATGGCGACGCCGCGCCATCGTGCGGCGAGGTGATTCCCACCCGCCAATGCCGGCGCCGCGCCGGTCCGGCGGGTGACGAGGGGAACAATCGCAGCGACGCCGAGCGCCGTCGCATCCCGGACGACATCATCCAGCTTCCTGCCCTTGAGGAGCGTGACGGCGAGCGTCACTGGGACGCGCGGCGTTGGCACCGGCGTGATTGCCTTGCCGACGCGAACGATGACCTGGCGCGGGTCGTCCTGCTCGACCATCGCGTCATGTTCGCGTCCACCGCCGTCGAAAACCCGGATCGCGGCGCCGGCGCGCAGGCGGAGGACACGTGCGAGATGCCGTCCTTCCTCCGGGGGGAGCAGTAGCGCGCCACCCGCGGCTGGAATGAAGGGGGCGTAGAAACGGCGGACGGTCATTGCCTACCGGCTGTGCCCGATTCGCGAAGCGCAAAGCCGGCCCAATGGTCTTCCGTCTCGCACGCGACGAGCGTCAACGCGTCGCCCAGCGCAGCACGGACCCCCGTGGCTTCGTCCTCCGTGAAACCGCTGACGATCAGGAGGCCGCCCGGTGCGACGTGTTGCAGCACCGCCTGGGGGTGCGCGGCAAAGAACGGTCCGGTCAGGTTGGCGAGTACCACGTCGGCATCGCCAATCCGGGGGCAACCTTCAGAGTCCGCCGACAGGTCCGTCTGGATCAGCTCGATCGAACGATCCTGTGGCTGGCCGCGACGAATCGGGCTGGGATGCTCCTCGATGCCGTTCCGCGCGAGGTTCTGTCGCGCGCTCCGCAAGGCGTCCGGGTCCCGCTCGATGCCGGCGACGGTGCATGCGCCGAGTCGGAGAGCGGCGATGGCCAGAACGCCCGATCCGGTACCGAGGTCGATCACGCGCCGACCCGCCGTGATCTCCTCATGCCTCCGTTGCATGAGTGACAGGCAGAGACGCGTACTGGCGTGGTGTCCGGTACCAAAGCCCGTCGACGGTTCGATCTCGATGACGATCAAGCCATCGTGATGCATCGGCCGGTCCCATGGCGGCGCGACGACAATGCGATCGATGCGGACGGCGCGAAGGTCTGCCTGCGACCGTTCCGCCCAGCCGTCGTCCGGGATGTCAATGGGAGTCGCTCCCGCGCCGTCCACTCCAAATGCGCGAGCGATCGTGCGCGCCGCTTCATCGCGCGACCGGGCGGAGAAGAAGTACACGCGGCATGCGCTGCCGCCCGTTTCCTCCACCGCGAACGGGTCGAAGTCGTCGAGCAGCGCGTCGAGGCGGTGGCGGAGCGAAGCGGGTGTGGGGGGGAGCTGGACGTCGAGCGCCGGGCGGTCCGGCGGCGGCGTGTCAGCCAAAGATATCCTTCACCCGATCGAAGAAGGGGCGGTCGGCGTCCTGCTCGTCGTCCCGATCCGTGTCACCGTCGCCGCGCGGGTCTCGTGGGGCGTTGTCCGGCAACGTCTCGCGCAATGCTTCAATCAGCCGCTTCTGTTCGTGCGACAAGCGCGTTGGCACCTGCACCGTCAGGTCGACGTACAGGTCGCCCTGTCCACGGCCATGCATGTGTGGCAAGCCCTTGCCGCGCAGGCGGAACCGCTTGCCCGGCTGTGTCGCCTTCGGAACCTTCAACGTCGCATCGCCGTTCAGCGTCGGCACCGTCACGTCGCCGCCGAGCGCGAGCGTCGGGAAACTGGCCGGCACGGCGCAGAGCAGGTGCGCTCCGTCGCGCCGAAAGACCGGGTGGTCGTCGACATGGAGCACGACGTACAGGTCACCGGGCGGACCCCCGCGCAGGCCATGTTCGCCCTCGCCGACGATGCGCAGCCGCTGCCCGCTGTCGACGCCTGACGGCACCTTGACGGTTATCGTCCGCTCCTGCGTCAACCGTCCCCCCGCGCGGCAGGCCGCGCAGGGAGTGGCAATCACCTGGCCGCTTCCGCCGCAGCGGGGGCAGGGCCGTGCCACTGTCAGAAAGCCATGCTGGGACCGGACCTGGCCCCGGCCGCCGCACTGTGCGCATTGCTCCGGTCTGGTGCCGGGCGCGGCACCGGATCCGCCACAGTCGTCGCACGTTTCCTCGCGCGGTATGCGGAGCGTCGCTTCGTGGCCCGCCGCCGCCTCCTCAAGCGGAATCCGGAGGTCGTACCGCAGGTCGCTCCCGACTATCGGCCCTTGGCGGCGGCGTGCGCCGCCGCCGAAGACATCGCCGAAGCCGAACAGGTCGCCGAGACCGGAGAAGATATCGTTGAAGTCGGCAAATGTGGAGGGATCGAAGCCACCGCTGCCGGAACCCCGCACGCCGGCGTGGCCGAACCGATCGTAACGGGCCCGCTTCTCCGGGTCCGCCAGCACGGCATAAGCCTCGGCAGCCTCCTTGAAACGGCCTTCTGCCTCCGCGTCATTCGGGTTCCGATCGGGGTGGTACTTGAGTGCAAGCTGGCGGTAGGCGCGCTTGAGCGCCTGTTCATCCACGTCGCGAGGGACGCCGAGCACTTCGTAGTAGTCACGCGCGCTCATGGCTGATCGGTCTCGCTCGCGACGGCACCCTCTTCTGTCTCTACCGAAGCGTCGTCGGTGGCGTTGCTACCCGTCGACACGATTACCATCGCCGCGCGCAGCAACCGGTCGCCGAGGCGGTAACCACGCCGGAGTTCGTTGCTCACGGCGCCTTCCGGATGCTCGTCGCTCGGTTCCTGCGCTACTGCCTGGTGAACGTTGGGATCGAACGGTTCGCCCACCGCCTCAATCGGCGTGACGTCCCGCTTGCGGAGCAGTTCAAGCATTTGCCGATGTATCAGTACGACGCCGGCGCGGAAAGAATCGCCGTCCGGGGTATCGGCCGGCACGCCGAGAGCACGTTCGAGATCATCGACCAGTGGCAGGAGAGCGAGCAGCAGATCCTCGGCCGCACGCTGTGCGACCACCGACCTTTCCCGCTCGACCCGCTTGCGGAAATTGTCGAACTCCGCGGTCTTGCGAAGCAGGAGATCGCGAAATTGATCGCGCTCGACGACCAGCTCGCCAGCCGGTGCCTGCGTCGCTTCGGGGTCGTTTCCCTCGGCGGCGACGTCGTCGGCAGCGGGTGTCGCGGGAGCTGAAGGGTCGTTGTCAGGCGATGCCGGTTGCTGATCGTCTGTCATGGTCGGACGCGGCCGTCTGTGCCACCAGCACGCGGCTGACGGCGGCGGAGACCTGATCGACGGTGGAGATGGCGCGCCCGTAGCGCATCCGCCGCGGGCCGATCACACCGATGCTGCCAGTCTGCTCGCCATCGAAGTAAGTGGATGCAACCAGGCTGAAGGGCTGCATCTCCGGCGTTCTGTTCTCGGTGCCGATCACCACGGTCAAGCCGGGCCGCTTGAGGTATTCGTCGAGCAGGCGAACCAGCAGGTCCTTCCGTTCGATCATGGCGAGCAGCGTGCGGAGGATATTGAGTGGCACGCGGTTGGTTTCGTCGGAGACTTCCTCGGCGAGAAACCAGGAGCCCTCGATGAAGAGCGGGTTTGTCGCCGTCCGGGATGCCCTCCGCGGCATGCACGCGAAGGCCAGATGGTGCGAGGCGGTCGACAGCTCGTGCGAGACGTTCGAGAGCACGTCGCTGACCGTCCGCGCGCGGCGCAGCCGCGCCTCCACGTCGGCGGGAGGGTTGGGGGGGCGCCGCCGCCGAAGCAGCCGGTTGACGAAGTAACGATAACCGTGGTCGGTCGGCACCCGGCCTGCCGATGTGTGCGGCTGATGGACGTAACCGTCATCCTCGAGGCTCGCCATCACGGTGCGGACCGACGCGGACGAGAGACCGAGGTTGCCGTGACGCGCCAGCCAGAGCGATGAAACCGGATCGCCACGATCAATGTACTGCCGCACGACACACGCGAGGATGCGGCTCGCGCGCTCGGTAAGCGGCTGGCGTTCCGATGGGCTGGTAGCCGGTCGCGCTGTCATGGGTGTACTCGGGGCCGGCACGCGGCATGCGCCGAATGCGTGGCGCGCTAACCGCCCTTGAGTATAGCAGCCGGTTCTTCGGCCGCCGTCGCGTCGCCGACCGGCGCTACGTCGCCGACCGGCGCTACGTCGCCGACCGGCGCTACGTCCTCCATGATCGCTGGAGCCCGTGGCGTCCAGCGGAGCGATCGGGCGTTGCCGTCGTCCAGCTTGTTGTACTTGACCGCGATCAGCTCGGCCAGGATGCTCACGGCGATCTCATGCGGCGTGACCGCGCCGATGTCGAGGCCGACCGGCGCATGCAACCGCTCGGGATGCGCCACGGCGATTCCCTCCTCGCGAAGCGCCTCGTGCAGTCGCGCGACTTTCGCCCGGCTGCCGATCAGTCCGAGGTAGCGGAGCCGACGGGCGGCGAGCGCGCGAAGCGCGTCGAGGTCATGGCGATGCCCGCGCGTCAGAATGACGACATAGGCCGATTCCGGCAGGTCGGCGTTCTCGAGCCAGGAGGGGATGTCATCCACCACGCAGTCCACCGCGTCAGGGAACCGCTCGGCATTGGAGAACTTCTCCCGGTCATCGACAACATGGAGCCGAAATCCCGCAGCCGGAGCAATCTGTCCCAGATGTTGCGCCACGTGGCCGGCGCCGACGAGGTAGAGCTGAGGCGATGCCTCGAGCGGGTCGATGTAGACCTCCATCTGGCCTCCGCAAATGAGTCCCGACTCCTCCGCAAGGTCGTCGTTCAGTTCGTACCGCGCAACCAGCGCCTTGCGCGTCTCGAGCGCCTGCCGCGCCTTCCAGAACGCGTCGTTCTCATAGCAGCCGCCGCCGATTGTCCCCACCGTCCGGCCATCAGCGTAGACCAGCATCTTGGCGCCAACGCGTTGCGGGGTTGAGCCCTGGGTGCGGATGATGGTGACGAGCGCGGCTGATTCGCCACGCTCGAACGCCTCATTGACGGCGTGGAAGACTTCTTCGTTCATGGCCAGGATGCGCCCGTTTGGGCACGGTTTCCAGTATACCCCGGCCGCTCGGGACGGCCCGTCGATGGCGATCGCACCGCCGATCAAAGGGTCAGGAGATCGTGGTAGCCGGGTGTGAAGGAGAGTTCGTCCAGAAGGTGGTCCATGAGACGAAAGCCGTAGCGGTTGATGAAGTAGACGACGCCGACGCGGCGTTCCTGCGGATCGCCCCCGGGGAAGCACTGCGCGCGGGCGCGGTGGAACTGCCGGCGGAGCGTCTCGTCGCGCCGCTTGGCCGCCTGGATGACCTTGTTGCGCAGGTTGCCGAGATCGCGCTCCATCCGGCCGCGTGTCGACTCGACGGCGCCGGCGAGGGTCGGGTCCACGGCCGGCACCACCTCGTGGAGTACGCGGAGTCGTTCGGCGGTGGCGCGCGCGGCGGCATCGAGTGCATCATGCACGGCGGCCGGCAACTGCGCGTCGAGCAGCGCGTTCAGGGCGGCGTCGTTCTGCGGTTGCAACCGCGCCAGTTCCAGCTCGTAGCGTGTGAGGAATCTCACCGTTGCCGAATCGACAATGGTGGCTGTCGCGCGCGCATGGATCAGCGGCATCGGCAAGTCGAATGCCGCGTACACCTGGCGCAACTGGCCCAGGTAGGCAAGTTCGTGCGGACCGGCGACGACGGCGACGGTCGGGAACAGCGTGTCCTGCGCGAGCGGTCGGAGCAGGACGTTCGGGCTGAACGATGCTGGCCGCGCATCGAGTTCGGTCAGCAGTGCGGTCGCCTCGACACGTTCGCCGCCGGTAAGGAACCCGTCGCCGTCGATACGAATCGGTTCGCGTGCGCCGTTCATCCGGAAAAGCGCTGTCGAGCGGGCGGTAGGGGAGACCTGCGCGTGATATCCCAGGGCCGTTAGTTCGTTCCCTGCCTCCGACGCCAGTTCGCCGGTTCGGCCGGGTGCCTGCAGTTCGCGTGCGAACAGATCGCGGGTGTAAGGCTTGGCGGTCGGATCCGACGCATCAAAAACAATCAGGCCGTAATCGCCGAGCAGGCGGTCGAGCCAGCGTGCGAACGCCTCGACCAGGCGGACGCCCGGCGCGTACGCGGCCGCGAGACTGTCCAGCACCTCCGAGGTGAACTCGGTCGCCGGAAGGGTGTCGCGCAAGCGGTCGATCGCACCGCCAATCTCTTCGCCGAAGCGGACTTGCGCCGCAGGCGTTCCAGCCGGCGCGTCGAGATCGAGCACGACCGATTGCGGAGAACAGTTGCTGTCCAGCAGATCGCAGTGACGGACTTCATCCAGGTCGTGGTCTTCCGCATCGATCCAGAAGATCGGGACGACATCCGCGTCGGTGTCCTCGGCGTACTGCCGGGCGAGCTTCACCGCGGTGAGCGCCTTGAGCAACGTGAAGAACGGTCCGCCGAACAGGCCTGCCTGCTGGCCGGTAACCACCGCGACGGTCCGCGGACTACGCAGTCGTTCGGCGGCCGCGCGCGCCGGGGCAGGCGCTCCCCGGTCGGAGAGTTGCCGCGCGATCAGTTCCGCCACCGCCGGATCGGACGGATGGGCATGCCGCGCCTCGACCGCGCGCGTCCAACTTGCGGGATCCGCCGGTGATCCGGCAAAAAACGACTCGACGCGGTCGAACGCGTGGCAGTAGTCGCGAACGAACGGGCCGGTCCAGGGGAGTTCTCTGGTGTCTATCGTCACGGCAGCGCCAGAGCGATCAGTTCCGGGGTAGCGGTCGTGCTGCCGCTGCCAACGGCGACGACGATGTACTGCTTGCCGTCGTGGAGATAGGTGATGGGGTTGCCATAGGGGATTGCGGGGAGTGCAATCGATCCGAGGTAATCGCCGTTGTCCTTGTGGTAGGCCGTGATGGCGCTCGCGGAGGCCACCTGGTCTTCAACGTAGCGTGCGCCGGAGTTGACCAGGAGCAGGGTCTTCGTGACCAGCGGGCCGCCGCCATGCATGCCGGTGTGGCCGCCCAGCGCGGGAAGATTCAGGTGACGCAGCGCCGGATGGTTGCGTGGACCATCGCCATGCGGGCTCATCCAGAGCTGCTCGCCGCTGTTCAGATCGAAGGCTGACACGCGCTTGTAGGGCGGCTTGACGAGCGGCAGGCCGCGCGGCCCGGGCACGTTGACCGCCCAGGGGTCGGTGAAGTACCCGACGGTTGCCGGCGGCTCGTATTCCACCAGATCAACCGCGCGCAGGCGGGTCTGCGACGGGACGAACAGCCGGCCGGTTTCCGGGTCGACCGCCGCTCCGGGCCAGTTGATGCCGCCTCCCGGCCCGGGCGACTGCACGATCGGACCGTCCGGTCCGCGCACCGGCGGCGGCGTGAAGATTGGCCCGAAC
Organism: Vicinamibacterales bacterium; assembly: GCA_965246995.1. GTDB lineage: Bacteria > Acidobacteriota > Vicinamibacteria > Vicinamibacterales > UBA8438 > VXRJ01. Next base: position 3,041,540 of record OZ252008.1, on the reverse strand, counting down.
TGCATCCGCTCGGCGAGCCGCAGCGCTTCCGTATGCAGCTCCGGCGTGAAATCGATCAAGTCATCCAGCGTGATCCCCTGCAGGTCGAACGGCGGCGGCTTTGTCGGGAAGGGCTGTGTCGGCGCGTACCACTCGCCCGGCACGTCCCCCGCCGGAACCGGCCGTTCCTCGATCGGCCATACCGGTTCGCCGGTCACCCGGTCGAAGACGTAGGTGAACGCCTGCTTGCTCGTCTGGACGAACGCCTTGATGTCGCGGCCGTCCACCGTGATGTCGAGCAGATGACCGGCGGTGGGGAAGTCGTAGTCCCAGAGTCCGTGGTGCACCGCCTGGAAGTGCCATACGCGCTCGCCAGTCTCCGCGTCGACGCAGATGATGCTTTCGGCAAACAGGTTGTCGCCGTGGCGCATCCCGCCGTACCAGTCGTTGGTCGGCGTGCCGGTCGGCAGGTAGACGTAACCCAGTTCCTCGTCCACGGCCATCGTGCCCCAGACGTTGGTGTGGCCGGAGTAGCGCCAGGATTCGTTCTGCCACGTGTCCGCGCCGAACTCTTCTCCCTGCGGGATGGTATGGAAAGTCCACTTCAGCTCGCCGGTCCGTGCGTCGAAGCCGCGGACGTGGCCCGGGTCCGCCTCGCGGCGGGTGAGCGAGGTGTCCTGCACGATGCTGCCCACCACCACCGTGTCTCCCACGACCGCGACCGGTTGCGAGTGCGTCAGGCGTGACCGGTCGATCGGCCGGCCGAGACTGGTGCTGAGGTCGACCGCCCCGTCGGCGCCGAAGTTGGGATAGAGCCCGCCGGTCCGCGCGTTCATGGCCACGAGGAGCAGGTCATGCGTCGCGATGAATATCCGTGCGTCGTTGCTCTGGCCATCGTTCCAGTAGGAGACGCCGCGATGCTGCCAGCCCATGTTAGCGGGACGCTCGAGGCGCGTGTAGGTTTCCGGGTCGTACGACCAGGCCAGCTCACCGGTCCCGGCATCGAGCGCCACCACCTGGCCGAGTGCGGTGCTGGCGTAGACCATGCCGTCCACCATCAGCGGGATCGTCTTGAACGGGCCCGGCTCGATCTCCTCCCGCTCCGCCGCCACTTCGGTTGAGATGGAGGTCCAGCGCCAGGCGACTTCCAGGTCACGGAAATTATCGGGATGGATCTGATCGAGCGGCGAGTACTTGGTGTTGGCAGGATCATGCCCGAACGACCGCCACTCTACCGCCGCGGGGTCCGCGTCGGCCGTCTGCGCGGCGGTGGACGCCGGCACGCCCGCCACGGCGCCTGCGAGCAGGACGGGGATGAGCCATCGTGTGATCGGCATGCTGTCTCCTGGCGCGTCGGCCCGGTTCCGCGTCGATTACTCCGGCAGCGCAAAAACGAACAGATTATTGGTGGTGCTAGGCCGTATTTCCGGGGTGAGGCGGCCGAACAGCGACGCGGTGCTCGCCGTGCCAGTACCGACTGCGAGGTACTGCCGGCCGTCGATCGCGTAGCTGATCGGGAAGCCGGTCACGGCGGACCCCAGGTTGATCTCCCAAAGCACCTCGCCCGTCTCCTGATCCCATGCGCGGAGCCGACCGTTGTTGTCGCCGCCGAAGACCAGGCCGCCGCCTGTCGTGACGAGCGACATCGTCGCCGCCCGCTGTTCGTACACCCAGGTGGTCTCGCCGGTCTCGACCGAGATGGCGTAGACGGTCCCGACCTGATCCGTGCCAGGGGCGATTTCGTTTCGTACCGCCAGTGCGTAGTGCGACGTTCCGGCCGCCGTCGTCGCCAGCATGCGGGCGCACGCGTTGCGCAGCGGCATGTACATCATGTTCGTCAGGGGTGAGTAGGCGCCCGCCTCCCAGTCCTTGCCGCCGTTCCACGTGGGGCAGGTGAACACCTCCTGGCCCAGCGCGCTGAACACCAGCTCGGCATTCTCGGTCACCTGGCCGGTCGCGCCGTCGATATCGCTGATGACATTCTGCGTCGTCGTCGTCGTGGCCCAAAGGAACTCCCCGGTCTCGCGGTCGAGGGTGTAGACGATGCCGGTCTTGCCCGGGATGCCCGTCACCACCTTGCGCACCTCGCCACGCTGGATGCGCGGGTTGATCCACTCCACCGCGCCGGCATCGGGCGCGACGGCGGTGTCGACCAGGATCCGCTCGAAGGGATGGTCGAGATCCCAGCTGTCGTTCAGGTGCTGGTAGTACCAGACGATCTCGCCGGTGTCGGCGTCGAGCGCGAGCGTGGAGTTGTGGTAGAGGTGCTTATTGTCGGTGCCGCCCTGCAGGAACTTCGGCGCGGGAGAGGTGACCGAGGTGCCGACGTAGATCAGGTTCAGTTCCGGGTCGAAGCTGGGGACCATCCAGGAGCCGACGTGCGCCCGCTCCTCGTACGGCACGTCGCCCCAGCTCTCGTCACCCGGTTCGCCTGGCGCCGGGATCAGGGGACGCCGCCACAGCTCTTCGCCCGTCTCTGCGTCATGCGCGACGATCGCGCACGCCTCCGGTCCATACCGCGGACGGCAGCTCCGCCCCGAAATCACCTTTCCGCCGGCGATGATCGGTCCCGAGGAGTGGCGCACCGGGTTCTCGGTGTAGTCGAAAATCTCGGTTTCCCAGACGAGCTGGCCGGTTGTCGCGTCGAGCGCGAAGGCGTAGCCGTCGTTCGCGGTGTGGATGATCCGGTTGCCGTGGATGGCGATGTTCCGGTTGACGCTGACCAGACCCCCGACGTAGTCGTTGATGTCGTCGGGAATCACCCGGATGTACTCCCACACGAGATCGCCGGAAACCGCGTCAATCGCCTGGATGATGTCGTTCGGATTCGGCATGAAGAGCATCCCGCCGTAGGCGAGTGGCGTGCCCTGCTGCGCACCCTGTGCGAGGCCGCGAGACCAGACCATCCGGAGGTCACCGACATTGTTCCGGTTGATCTGATCGAGCGGGCTGTAACCCCAGCTGTCGAGTGTCCGGCGCCACATGAGCCAGTCGCCGGGAGCTGGATCCTGCAGCATCGCGTCGGTAACCGGCACGAACTGCTCGCCGCTCTGCGCCGCGGCGGGATCGCTGCCCGGTCCGAGACTGGCCAGCATCAGTGTCAGCCCCAGGACCGACACGCATCGCGTAACGGGAGACTGTCGGGTCATCGTGCACTTCCTTCCCAGGGTCTCCGACATGTGCGATTCAGCCGGATCATCGGATTCTACCCGTATGTGCAATGGAGTAGTAGACTGCACGTATGGACGGCCCGCGGCGGCGGCGCAAGGCGTCCGTTCGGGCTGCGGTCTGCGTGGCGGCCGTCGTCACGCTGCTGGCGCCGCCGGCAGTGGCCCCGGGTGCGGCGGGCTCTCAGACGGATACGCTCGGGAACGTGCTTGCTCGGGCGACCGAGTACATCGACGACCTCCATGAACGCCTTACCAATGTTGTGATGGAGGAGCGTTACGAGCAGCGCTCCACGATGCCGTCGGTCGCCGCGTTTAGCCGCGGCAGGGACGGCTACGACCGGGTGACGCTTCGTTCCGACTACCTCCTGGTGCAGCCGGAGGGGGCGTACCGGCACTTCGGTTTCCGGGATGTCTTTGAGGTGAACGGCAGCAGGGTCCGGGATCGGGCCGAGCGTCTCCGGGAGCTTTTTCTCGATCCGTCGGCCACCACGCAGGAACAGGTGCGGGGCATCCTGAGCGACAGCTCTCGCTACAACGTGGGCGACATCGAGCGGAACACCAATACGCCAACGCTGGCGTTGTTGTTTCTCCACACCTCGTTCAAGACCCGGTTCGCGTTTGAGCGCCTGGGAGACGGGGAGGATCCCGAACTGGGGGTCGATCTGCCGGATGACGTTCCGGAGATCTGGGTGGTCGGCTTTCGGGAGACGTGGCCCACGACGATAATTCAGCACCGCCGCGGAGGGAACGTGCCGGCGCGGGGGCGCTACTGGATCGAGCCGGCGTCCGGCCACGTCCTCGTGACGGAGCTGGCCTTCGATGCCCCGGGCCTCGAGTCGCAGATCGTGGTTCGCTACGAGGCCGACGCGGCTATCGGTCATCGGGTGCCCGTCGAGATGCGTGAGCGTTACGCCAACCGGCAGTCCGGCTCACGCCTCACCGGGACCGCTACCTACTCGCGGTTCCGGAGCTTTCAGGTGTTGGTGGAGGAATCAGAGGCCGTCCGCAACTGAACGCGTGGGTGAGATGGAGGAGATGGCGATGACCCGCACGAGCAGCATGCTGACCGGGCGCATGGCGGCGGCGGTCCCGACGCTGGCGCTCGCGGCGATGCTCGCGTCGGGTTGCGGCGGCGCGAGCGGCGACGGGGCAGCGGAAACTGATGGCGGCGCGGCCGATGCCGCAGAGCCCGCGGTGAGCCCCGAGCCCGCAGCTCCGTTGGCGTACGGCATCCGCGTGGAGCGGTTGCTGGATCAACCCATCATCACGCCCGACCTGCATCCGAGCATCGGCGTGAACGTACAGGGGCCGTCGCTCATCCGGGTGCCGGACTGGGCGGAGGAGCCGCTGGGGCAGTACTACCTCTACTTCGCCGACCACAAGGGGCTGTACATCCGGCTGGCGTACGCCGACGACCTGCTCGGGCCCTGGAATATCCACCCCTCCGGCAGTCTGCAGATTGCGGGCTCGCACTTCCTGGAAGCGCCCCCCGAGCTGACGCCGGAGCAGCAGGCGGAGATCCTCGCGCGCCCCGCTCGTCCCGCCGGGATGTCCCATGACCCCGTGACCGAGGCGACGACGCCGCACATCGCTTCACCCGATGTTCATGTCGATGATGCCAACCGTCGTATCGTCATGTACTTCCATGGTCTCGACGGCGTGTCGACCCAGGTGTCGCGCGTCGCGCTCTCGAGTGATGGCGTCCACTTCGAGGCGCAGCCGGAGCGGCTCGGGCGAACCTACATGCGCGCATTCGGGTACGGCGACTACACCTACATCTTGTCGATGCCGGGGCAGTTCTATCGCTCGCTCGATCCACTCGGCGGTCTCGAAGAGGGGCCGCGCCTGTTCAACCCGAACATGCGCCACTCGGCACTGCTGCGGCGGGGAGACACCCTGTACGTATTCTGGACCGAGGTCGGCGAGGTGCCGGAGCACATCAAGGTGAGCACGATCGACCTCGTTGGCGACTGGATGAGCTGGGAGGAGACGCCAGGCCTGGAGGTGCTCCGTCCCGAGTTCGACTGGGAGGGGGCGGATGCGCCGCTCGAGCCTTCGGTGCGCAGTACCGCCTACGGCCATGTGAACCAACTCCGCGACCCCGCGATCTACGAGGAGGACGGCCGGGTGTTCCTGCTCTACGCGGTTGCCGGCGAGAGCGGCATCGCTATCGCGGAAGTCCATTTGGAGAGTTAGGACTCTTTTTGTCGCCGACCTGGACGTCGGCGCACCAGGGCGGCGCGCCAAATTAGCGTTGCTAGCCGGGGACCGGCAGTTCGGTGGTGAAGAACGGTTCGAGCGTGTCGATGGCCTCGACCGGTTGCTGATCCACGTCCCAGCGATATTGCCGAAGGACGATCCGGTCCCGGCTAAAGTCGGCGATCGTGAAGCCGTGATCCTCGATCGGCGCAACGGATTCCTCGATATCGAGGTGTGCCGGAGGCGTAGAGCCGACACCGCGCACGTTGCTGGGAAAACCGCGGACGGACGTGCCGATCGGACCGCTCAGGACCGCGGTTACCGGGTGCGCATTCAGGTCATTCGTGCCCGCACGGTGGATCCGGCCGACGCCGATGGCATGGAGGTCGCCGCTCACCACCAGTGGCACGCGGTCGCGTCGCGCGGAGATCGCGCGGATGAGCCGGTCGTGTTGCTCGAGCCATCCCGGCTGCCACCACGGTTTCTCGATGGCGGTGGTCAGCTCGCTGGTCTCGCGGTTGAGGATATCGGGGTACCACTCGCCCCACTTGCCGGCGCTCCAGCCAAATGGATTCGACGGGGCGTGCACCAGGTGGCGGACGTTTGCTTCGCCGGTCCGATCGATCAGCCACTCTTCGACCTGCCGGTCGATGAAGACCGGGTTCGCGCCGGAGACGGTCACCGTCCGGCGGACGTCGTACAGCAGCACTTCGGCCAGATCACCGTAGCGCAGCGTGCCGTAGCTCTCTGACAGGTCACCACGATCCGGTGCGTGTGACCAGGGAAGACCGGCGGGGCGGCGCGGGTCGGGAAGGAACTCCGGGTAGTAAAGCTGCTGCGTGGCCCGCGCGAGCTGCAACTGGAACCACGGGATCGGGAAGACGTCCGCGCCGTCGTTCTCCCAGTGGTCGTGGTCATCCTGCAGGAAGAAGATCGGTGTCGAGCGGAAATCGGCCCCGTAGACCGGCACGATTTGCGGCCCGGCCGCCGCTTTCAGCGATGCTTCGTTGCTCGCGCCGAAGATCGAGGCGGAGAAGTCGAAGTTCGACTCGCGCGCGGCGGGACTGAGCTGGCCCGCGTTCTCCCCCAACCAGGTGTGCAGGTCCCAATAGATGTGATCGCCGTTGGCGACTGCCGCATCCGGTTCTTCTCTGAGCGCGCGGCGGAGCAGACGGCTGCGGATGGCGGTCGGGAGAAAGCCGCTCCGCTGCCCGATGCCCGCGTAGGTGCCGCCCGGACCGCCGGCGCACGTGAAGAAAAGAAGGCGAAACTGTTCAGGGCTGGCGTCGCGCGCCGGGAACGTGGCGATCTCCCAGGGATCACAGAGCGCCCGCCCGCGGTTCTCCGCCAGCGCAAGGGAGTACCGCCGCGCCGGCAGGAGATCGGTGACCTGGAACTGCCAGAACTCGCCGGCGGTGTCGGTCTGGCGTCCGTCGACGCGCAACTCGATTCCCGTGCCGTCGACGGCGCTGATGCGCAGCACGGGCGGCGCGCCAAGCGGTCGTTCGAACGAAGCCTTCAGCAGGATCCGCGAGTCACTCACGGACGGGAGCAGGTGGCGGACCCACCCCATGTCCCAGTCGCCCGCCTGTGGTGGCGCCGCTTCCGCCAGGAGTTGGTCGAACGGCCAGTGCCCAAAGACCGCCGCTCCGAGCGCGCCGGCGCTGCCAGCGAGAAAGCGCCGTCGATCGGTCGGCCAGTGTCGCCGCATCATGCCTCCTTCGGGGCTGCGGGTAGAATAGCGCATGCCCGGGGCGTGGACCGGCAAGTCGATGAGACGGGGACAGTTCGCCCGAACCGTTTGTCGCGCCGTTGCCCTGTCAACTGCGGTCGGCCTCTTCATCGTCACGGCGGCCGGCGCACAGACCGCCACGGCGCCGGAACCCGCGGGTGACGGATGGCAGCGCGGCCTGCTCGATGGCTATTGCCTCTCCTGCCACAACGACAGGCTCGAGACCGGTGGACTGACACTCGAAGGACTCGATATCGCGCGCGTCGGCGACGCACCCGACGTCTGGGAGACGGTGGTGCGGAAGTTGCGCGCCGGAGCGATGCCGCCGCCGCCGCGCCCTCGGCCCGACACGGCGACCTACGACCGGTTTGTTGGCTGGCTCCAAACCGAACTGGATCGCGCCGCGGTCGCCGATCCGAACCCGGGACGGACCGAGGCATTCCATCGGCTGAACCGGACCGAGTACCACCACGCGGTCCGCGATCTGTTGGACTTCGAGATCGATGTCGCGGAGCTGCTGCCGGCTGACGGTGGCAGCTACGGCTTCGACAACATCGCCGGGGTGCTTGGTTTGTCGCCGACGCTCCTGGAACGCTACCTGGCGGCGGCGCGACGGATCAGCCGCGTTGCAGTAGGACGGCCGGCGCCGTCGGCCACGGCTGAAGTGTTCCGCCTGCCGAGCGATCTGCCGCAGGACGACCGAATGCCGGGGCTGCCGTACGGTACGCGCGGCGGCGGACAGTTCCGGTACAACTTCCCGGAGGACGGCGACTACGTCATCGCGGTTCGCCTGGCGCGTGATGCCGGCGATGCGCTCGCGGCGTTCACGCTGACCCACACGCTGGAGTTGAGCCTGGATGGCGCGTTGATCGGCATGTTCACGGTGGGGGAGCCGCCGCCCGATGCGCCGCGCGACAGCGACCCGTACCGCGCGTGGCGTGCGCGGCAACGAAACGTCGACGCCGACTGGCAAGTGCGCTTGCCGGTAGCGACGGGACCGCGTGTGCTGGAGGCGACGTTCGTCCGCCAGACGTACGCCTACCCGGAGACGCCACGCCAGCCGTATCTCCGGCCGTACACCAGCATTACCGGTGGCGATACCCGAATACAGCCGTATCTCGGTAGCGTCACCATCACCGGCCCTTACGACGCAGCCGGCGCTCCCCCCGAGGCGGAGACGCCGAGCCGGCGCCGGATCTTCTCTTGCCGTCCGGATGCCCGTCCGGTCGAGGAGGCAAGAACCTGCGCTCGCGCAATCGTCGCACGCCTCGCGCGTCAGGCTTGGCGCCGTCCGGTGACTTCAGACGATGTCGATGGCCTGCTCCGTTTCTACGACGAGGGGGCGGCGGAAGGCGGCTTCGAGGCCGGCATCGAGCTGGCGCTCCGTTGGCTGCTTGCCAGCCCCGAGTTTGTTCTGCGCGTCGAGCGTGATCCGCCCGGTGTCGATCCGGGTGGGTCGTACGCGGTGAGTGACCTCGAACTGGCGTCGCGTCTGTCGTTCTTTCTCTGGAGCAGCTTGCCGGACGACGCGTTGCTGGCTGCCGCCGAGGCGGGGCGCCTGCAGGATCCGGACGAGCTCGAACGCCAGGCGCTCCGGATGCTGCAGGACGACCGTGCGCGGGCCCTGGTGACCAGCTTTGCCAGCCAGTGGCTATATCTTCGGAACGTACCGGCCGTGGTGCCGGACGAGGATCGTTTCCCGGATGTCGGTGAGGGCTTGCGGCAGGCCATGCAACGGGAGACCGAGCTGTTCGTCGAGCACGTTTTCCTGCAAGACCGGAGCGTGCTCGAACTGCTGACCGCCGACTACACGTTCGTCAATGAACGGCTCGCGCGGCACTATGGAATCTCGGGCGTCTACGGCAGCGAGTTCCGCCGCGTCGCACTCGCGAACGAGGCGCGCCGCGGTCTGCTCGGGCACGCGAGCATCCTGTCGGTAACCGCCTATCCGAACCGAACGTCTCCCGTGCTGCGCGGCAAGTGGGTATTGGAGAACCTGCTCGGCACGCCGCCCGCCGCACCCCCGCCCGACGTGCCGTCGCTCGAGGAGACGACCGGCGACGGTGCTCCGCTGTCGATGCGGGAGGCTACCGAGCGCCACCGCGCCGCGCCCGCCTGCGCGAGTTGCCACCGACTGATGGATCCGCCCGGCTTCGCTCTGGAGCAGTTCGATGCGGTTGGCCGTTTCCGGACCCGCACCGCGACGAATCAGCCGATCGATGCAACCGGGGAATTCCCGGACGGCACGACGTTCGACGGCGCCGCGGGTTTGCGCGACGCGTTGCTGCGCCGCCCGGACCGCTTTGTCGGCACGCTCGTGGAGAAGCTGCTGACCTACGCGCTGGGGCGGGGCGTCGAGCATTACGACGCCCCGACGGTCCGGGCGATTACGCGCGCCGCCGCCGCCGCAGACTACCGGTTCTCGGCGATCGTCACCGAAATCGCGCGGAGCCTGCCATTCCGGATGCGGAGGGCGCTTCCGGCCGGCGCCGTGGCAGAATAGGGGAGTACGAGACGATGATCATCACCGGAAAGACGCTGCCGAGGCGGACCGTGCTGCGCGGGCTGGGGGCGACGCTGGCGCTGCCGCTGCTCGACGCGATGACGCCGCCGCTCGCCGGACTCGTGGGGCGGGCCGCGGCTCCGGCTCGCCGTCTCGGCTGGGTCTACATACCGAACGGCATGTCGATGGGGGCCTGGACGCCGTCGACCGACGGGCCGCTGGAACTCTCGCCGACGCTCAGCCCTCTTGCGCCGTTCCGGGATCAGATGGTGGTGCTGAGCGGTCTTGCGCAGGGACAGGCGGAGGCCTTGGGCGATGGCAACGGCGAGCACACCCGGGCCACCGCCACTTGGCTGAACGGCGTCCATCCGAAGGAAACCGAAGGCGCGGATGTCCGCGCCGGTATGACGGCGGATCAGATTGCCGCGGCGCAGTTGGGGCGCGAGACGCCACTGCCGTCGCTCGAACTGGCGATTGATCGCGACTTCCTGGTGGGGAACTGCGAGAACGGGTACTCCTGCATCTATATGAACACCATCGCGTGGCGGACGCCGACAACGCCGCTCCCGATGGAGAACAACCCGCGTGTCGTCTTCGAACGGCTCTTCGGGGAGGGCGGTTCGACCGCAGAGCGGAAGACGCAGTTCCAGAAGGACCGGAGCATTCTCGATGCGATCGCCGACGACCTGCATCGGTTGGAGCGGGAGGTCGGGGTGGGTGACCGGGCTCGTGTCACGCAGTACCTCGACGCGGTGCGCGCGATTGAGCGGCGCATTCAGCTCTCGGAGCAGAGCGACGCGGAGTTGCCGTCACTTGACCGGCCGGTGGGCATCCCGGAGTCGTACACGGAGCATGTCGGTCTCATGTTCGACCTGACGGCGCTCGCGTGGCAGGCGGATATCACGCGGGTCTTCACCTTCATGCTGGGCCGCGAACTGAATGGTCGCGCCTATCCGGAGGTGGGAATCCCGGAATCCCACCACGGGCTGTCGCACCACCGGAACGATCCGGAGAAGCTGGCGCAGCTCGCCAAGATCAACAATTTCCACCTCACCCTGTTCCGCGACTTCCTCGAAACGCTCGCGTCGACCCCGGACGGCGACGGGACGCTGCTCGATCAGTCGCTCCTGCTGTGCGGCGCCGCGCTGAGCGACAGCAACAAGCATCTTCACTATGACCTTCCGCTGCTGCTGGCGGGCGGAAGCGGCGGGCAGCTGCGGGGTGGGCGGCACCTCCGATACCCACGCGACACGCCGATGACCAACCTCCTGGTCAGTCAACTCGACAAGGCAGGTATCCGCCTCGATGACGGTCTGGGCGACAGCACCGGCCGATTGACCGAACTGGCTCGCCTGGCGGACGTCTAGCAGTCCGTGGTGAAACTCCGCGTGGCACCGGGACCGGCGAGGCGCGCGCCTGACAAGGCGCGACACGGCGGCATATTGCGCGCTGTCGAGAGGACGGTTCTTGCCCTAACGTTGCTGGCCGCGGCCGTGACTGCGACTGCGACTGCGGCCGTAGCCGCGGCACAGGACGCCGACAACGGCGGGAGGTCGTTGCACGAGGCGGCCCACGCGGGTGATCTGGCGACGGTCGAAAGGCACCTCCGCGACGGGGCAGTGGTCGATGCGGTGACGCGCCACGGCGTCACGCCTATAGCGCTCGCCTGTACCGCCGGTCACCCAACCGTTGTCGAGGCGCTCCTTGCCGCGGGCGCCGATCCGAACCGGGCGTCGCCACAGGGCGAGACGCCGCTGATGCTCGCGGCGCGGACCGGTGTCGTCGCCAGTGTCGAGTCGTTGTTGCGGCATGGCGCCGGCGCGTCCATCGATTCGCGCGAGAGCTGGCGCAGGCAGACCGCACTGATGTGGGCCGCGGCGGAAGGTCACGCCGCCGTGGTGGCGCCTCTCGTCGCGGCGGGAGCCGGTGTCGATGCGCGATCCGAGGCGGGATTTACGCCGCTCGCCTTCGCGGTCCGCGCCGGTCACCGCCTGGCCGTCGACGCGTTGCTGGACGCAGGCGCCGAGGTCAACCTGCCGCCGCCGGACGGGATGGGCGCACTCCATCTGGCCGTCGTGAACGCGCACTACGACCTGGCAGTCCATCTGCTCGAACGTGGGGCTGACGCAGCCGCGGACGGACCGGGCTGGACACCGCTCCACCAGTTGGTCTGGACTCGCCGTCCCAACCGCCACTACAACAACCCGGCGGCGATTCCATCGGGGCCGGTGACGGACCTGGAGCTGGCGCGCGCGCTCGTTGCGCGGGGTGCCGACGTCAACGCGCGGCAGACCGAGGAGCCGCAGGACGGCTACCGCAACATGCTGAACCGCGCCGGGGCGACGCCGTTCCTTCTTGCGGCGAAGGCGGTCGATGTCGAGCTGATGAAACTGCTGCTCGATCTCGGCGCCGATCCGATGTTGACGAACGAGGACGGTACCACCGCGTTGCTTGTGGCGGCCGGTGTCGGCATCTGGTCAGCGAGCGAGAGTCCGGGCAGCGCGGAGGAAGCGATAGAGGCGGTCAAGCTGATGGTGGAGCTGGGCGATTCGGTCTCCACTGTCGATGACAATGGCGACACGGCGCTGCATGGGGTGGTGATGCGCGATTCGCCCGAGCTGGTCCGTTATCTGCTCGAACGGGGCGCGCCCCTCAATGCCGTGAACGTGCGAGGCTGGACGCCGCTCACGATCACCCAGGGGATCTTTTACGCCAACCTCGGGCGGCGGTTCCCGGAGATGGAAATGGTGCTGCTCGAACTGGGCGCCACCTCACCCACGCCGCCCGATCCCATTCGTTGAAACTGGCCAGGGCCTGACGCGGCAGGCTGCGCTACCCGGCAGGCGGCGCTACGCGGGGTTTCACCACGGGCTGCTAGATGAGGTGTCCCGTCCAGCGTCCGGCGAGAATGATGCCCGCCCAGAGCAACAGCGAGATCCCGCCGGCCAGTTTCGCCCCCATCGGGGTGTCGGTGGCGGTATCCCACGTGGTGACGCCCCGAAATGTGCGGAACTGGAACCACGCCATGTTCAGGCAGGCGAGGGGGAGCAGCATGAACTTGATCTGGAAGGCGGTGTTGTCGACATAGCCGGTCGCCCGCGTTGCGAACAGGCCGAAGCCGGTAATGGCCGCAACAACGAAGGCTCCCCAGGTCCACGGGATCAGCCTGCGCGTCACCTGGCTCGCCGGATAGCGGAGCGCGGCCAGGCCAAGCAGCCGCAGATCGACCATCATGATGGAGCCGACCACCAGGCCGATCGCGATCACGTGGATCGACTCCAGGAACGGGAACCACCAGGTGAAGCCGATGTGCTGGGCGATCGGGTGGTCTTGCAGCCATTGCCAGATCGATGGGTAGCCGGCGAGTTCTTCCCAACTGAATGGAAAGTAGAACGGGTCGGTGATGTACTCGGAGTACGCGATCCAGCGTCCCGCCAGCATCACGCCGATCCAGCAGCAGAGGGAAAGGATGGCGATCCCGCGTGCCGTGCCGAGACGGCCAGGCGTCCGCTCCCAGAAGCCGTGCTCTTTCCGGTTCTTCCACCAGATCAGGAACGCCAATGCCACGGCCGGGATAAGGCAGGCCAACTTGAAGGCGACGACCGGGTTGTAGACGTAGCGGACCGGCCGTGCGAGGACGAAGAGCGAGCCGGTCACCAGATTGACGGCCAACGCGACCCAGGTCAAGGGAAGCAGCCGCTGGATCATCTCGCTTACGTTCTGATTCCGGAGCGCGAGGCCGAGGAACCGAAGGTCGACCATGCCGATCGAGCCGACGACGGTGGCGATCCCCAGGATATGGAATGACTGTGCGATCGGAGGGAGCCCGGGCACGGTGCTGAGCAGATAAACCATCCACTCGCGGGTGGGTGATTCTGCGAGCAGTTGCGCCAGGGTGTCGCGCATGTCGGGTGCATCCTATACTACGGAGACCCGACCGAAGTTACAGGAGGCCGCCCGCATGCGTAGAGTGCCCGTTTCGACTTCCGCACACGTTTTAACCCTGGCCCTGGCGGGCTTGGTGATGGGTTGCGGCGGCGCATCCGAACCCCCGCCGGCGGCGCCCGTTCCGGCGACCGAGCCCCCCGCGGCCGCACCGGCCGCGGCAATGCTGCCGGACGAGATCGTTGCCGAGCGGGGTGGCTTCATCCCGGAAGGGGTGGAGTTCGACATGATGAACGGCCGGCTCCTGACCGGCTCCCTCTCGGAAGGATCGGTTTTCGAGGTGCACGCGGACGGCCGCGTGACCCCGCTGGTCGAGGACGACGAGCTGGTCTCGTCGGTCGGCATCGAGGCGGACGAACCGCGCAACCGTCTGCTGGTTGCCAATGCGGACCGATCGGTCTTCCAGGCGGGCGGCATGGGGGTGGCGAAGTTGGGGGTCTACAACCTGACGACGGGCGCCCGCATCGCAATGGTCGACCTTGCCGCCGCCGCGGATGCCGGCGCCGACGCGGAGCACTTCGCCAATGACGTGGCGGTGACCGACGATGGCACCGCGTATGTGACCGATACGCGGCTGAACGCGCTGTACCGCGTCACCGTCGATTATGAGGCTTCGCTGTTCCACCGGTTCGAGGATGGTGGTGGCGGTCCGAACGGCATCGTGCACCATCCGGCCGGCTATCTGCTGGTGGCGCGCGGCGCGACGCTCTGGAAGGTGCCGCTCGACGATCCGGCGGCATCGTCGGAAGTGACCCTGCCGGAGGAGGTGCCGGGGCAGGACGGTATGGTCTGGAGCGCCGGCCGGCTGGCGATAGTCAGCAACGCGTCGAACCGGGTAGTGGCGCTCACGAGCGAGGACGATTGGGCGACGGCGATCGTTGCAGGTGTGGCGCCGTACGAGACGCAGGCCACGACGGCGGCGGTGGTGGGTGACGACGTGTACGTGGTCCACCCGCATTTCGCCGACGAGGATCCGCCCAGCGTGGCGCGGGTCACGTTCCAGTAGGGTCGGCCCGGGTGGCGGTTTCAGCTTGCGGGGAGGGGAATCCCATGAGACGGATGGTGGTGCTCGGCGCTCTGATCGCGGCGGCCGGTTTCTCGGTCGCGGTTCAGTCGGAACAGCAACTGTCGCAGGCGGCGCTTGACGCGACCGTAATCGAACAGGTGCGCGACAACCTGTACGTCATTACCGGATCGAGCACGCTGAACCGCGAGGCGTTCAGCGGCGGCAACAGCGGCGTTTACGTCGGCGCGGAAGGCGTCACGCTGGTCGATACCAAACTCGGCGGCTGGGGCCAGGCGTTGATGGATCGGATCCGGACGGTGACCGACAAGCCGGTCACGACGATCATCAATACCCACACGCATGGCGACCATGTCGGCAGCAACATGTTCTTCCCCGCGGAAGTGGAGATCGTTGTCCAGGAGAACACCCGCCGGAACATGGCTGGCATGGACGTGTTTGCGGGTGACGGCGCGCGCGGCCTGCCGGACCGGACGTATGGCGACCAGTTGACGCTCGGATCGGGAGCCGACCGGATCGAGCTCTACCACTTCGGCGCGGCCCACACCAACGGCGACACGGTCATCCTTTATCCCGGGTTGCGCGTGCTGCAGATGGGAGACATGTTCCCCTGGCAGGATGCGCCGTTCCTTGATCGGAGCAACGGCGGGAGCGGAGTCTCGTTCCCCGAGACCCTGCAGAACCTGATCGACAACGTCGACGGTTTCGACACGGTCATCCCGGGGCACATTCCGGTGACCACGCCCGACAAGCTGGAGGAGTACCAGCGGTTCACCGCGGACCTGCTGGCGGCGGTTCGACAGGCGATTGCCGACGGCCAGACGGCCGAGCAGGCCGCCGCGTCGATCGACCTTACCGGCCAATACCAGGGCTACCGGACTGAGCGGATGGCGGCCGCGATTCAGGCGATCTACGAGGAACTGGGACAGTAGGCCGAAGTCGCAGGGAGCACGCCCATCAGTCGGGCAGCGCGAACGCGTAGTACTGCGCGCTCGACGGGGGTCCCATCCGGCCGCCGCCGGCGGCAATGACGACGAACTGGCGCCCATCGGCTGCATAAACCACCGGTGTTGAGAAGCCGGCGGCCGGAAGGTCGGCGTGCCAGAGTTCCGAGCCATCGCGCGTGTCGTAGGCGCGAATCTTCCGGTCCGGTGTCGCGGCGATGAAGATCAGCCCGGCAGCCGTCACCACCGGCCCGCCATAACTCTCGGAGCCGAGACCCTGACCCACGGTCTGGGGGTAGTCGCCGAACGGCACCTGCCAGTCGAAATTGCCGGTCGCCAGGTCGACTGACGTAAGGGTTCCCCACGGGGGACGGTTGCCCGGCAGGCCGTCCTGATCGCGCACCCAGGTGTATCCGCCGAACGCGTAATCCACCTCGGCCGACGGCGGCAGGTCCTCCTCCGCCTCCGGGTTCCGGATGTACCGGATCGCGGCGCGGATCTCGATCTCGTCCAGATGAGCGAATCCGGTCATCCGCCCCCGCCCGCTGCGCACCACGTCGTTGATCTCGGCCGCGGTCAGCCGGTCGTCAATGTCGACCAGGCTGGGGCCGACGGCGTTTCCTGCGCGATCGGCGCCGTGGCACGTGCCGCAGTGCTCTGCGTAGACGGCGCGCGCGCCGAAGCCGGCCGGGATCTCGTAGAGCTGCAGGATGGCGCCGATCTCGGACGAATTGGCGATCAGCCGGTTGGTCGCCGGGTCGAACGCCGAGCCGCCCCATTCCTGGCCGCCGTCGTAGCCGGGGTACATCATCGTCCCCTGCAGGCTGGGCGGCGCCCAGGGCCGCTGATCGAGGCGGTTGTAGATCTCGTTCACGAAGTCGATCGATTCCTGGCTGCGCGTCGTCATCTCGAAACGCTGCCGCGTCAGCGAGACCGACGACTCCGGCTGCGTCGTCACCACCACCTCGCCCGGAATATCGCTCGGATGGGCCGTCACCTCGCCGATGTCGTATAGCGACTCGCCCGTCTCGCGGTCGAAGACGAAGAGGTGGCCCGACTTGGAGGTGACCGCCACCGCGTCGATCGTCCGGCCGTCGCGTTCGAGCTGCACGAGGGTCGGGGGCGATGGCAGGTCGCGATCCCAGACGTCGTGCCTGATGGTCTGGTAGTGCCAGCGGCGTTCGCCGGTCCGGACATCGATGGCCAGCAGGCTGTTGGCGTAGAGATTGTCGCCGACGCGCGACGCGCCGTAGAAGTCGGGCGTCGCCGATCCGGTCGGCGCGAACAGCAGCCCCCGCTCGACGTCGAGGGCCATGCCGGTCCAGGTGTTGGCTCCGCCCGCCACGGCGAGTGCATCGTCAGCCCAGGTTTCCGAGCCCGGCTCACCCGGGCGCGGGACGTTCTGGTGGCGCCAGACCAGCGAGCCGTCGATGGCGCTGTAGGCGGAGATGGCGCCCGGCAGCGCGTCGGCCGCTTCACTTGTCGAGAAACCCATGACGATCAAATCCTCGAAGACAATGCCGGGAACCGTCACGCGGAGCGGGCCGTCTTCTTCCATGGCTGCCGAGAGGTTGACGACGCCGTTCTCGCCGAAGTCGACGACGGGTTGTCCCGCCGCGGGATCGAGCGCGACCAGCGAGTCGTTCCCGGTGAAGAAGAGGCGCGCCGCGGTGCCGCTGTCGGTTTCCCGTTCCCACCACATCAGGCCGCGCTGGGCGGCACCGTCGAGGCCCGGGTCGTAGCGCCACAGTTCCTCGCCGGTGGCCGCGTCGAGCGCGAAGGCGGTGAGTGTGGGCGACAAGCCGTACAGGATGCCGTCGACGACGAGGGGGCTCGTGTACATCGTCGAGTTGCCGGCGCGCAGCTCACCCGAGTCGTACGTCCAGGCCACGTCGAGCCGATCGACGTTCTCGCGCGTGATCTGCGCCAGCGGCGAGTAGTGGCGCCGTCCCACGTCGCCGAGGTACGTCGACCAGTCGGTATCGGGCGGCGCCTGGGCGTGTCCGCCGAGGCCAAGCGTGATCAGCGCGCCAGCGAACAGCGACACGGCCATCACCACGCGAAGGGAAATTCTCATGCCGGCCACTATCGCGTACCGACCGCCTTCACGCAACGCTGCGCAGCGGTCACCGCAGGCGCCCCCTGTCCGCGTCGTACGCTACCTTCAGCGTGAACGTTTCCGGGGTTGGGCCGTCCCGCCACAGTTGCTCGAGGCGGGCGACCGATTCCTCGACGGTCGGCCGGTATCCTTCCGGAACCCACCAGAGGGCGAGCGGCGGTTTGGGCGGCGGGAGGAACCACTCGCGCCGCCGGCGGAAGAACGCTACGTGCTCGGTCCGATGGGCATAGCGGCGGAGGTCGTCGACCGAGCGCCAGATCGTCAGGTTGTAAAGAATGCGGGGGTCGTCGAGGATGCGGACATCGGTGGCATCGCCGCCCGCCGTTCGGAAGCGCCAGATGCAGCCGGGCGAGCGGTCGCCGAGGGTATTGATCCGATCAATCGCCTCAACGAATTCCGCCATGCGCGGGTCGTCGAGCGGATAGCGTACCCACGCGAGGTTGACCTGCGCGAGCTGGGCCGCTTCAGTCCGTGGCGGAGCAGTGGGCGGTCGAGTCATGTACGCAAGATCGATACGGTACTATCCCGCGAGTGGGCAGGGCGTGCAGGGTCCAGGTCGCAGCGGCTTGTGCTGTCTTCGCAGGCATGGCTGCCGGATGCCATAGCGAGGCTATCGTGGAGGTGAGTCCCGGTATCGCGCTGGAGCTCGCCGAACGGCGCGCGGCCACGATCCACGACCTGCGCTACGACGTGCGATTCGCGATTCCTGCCGCGCGCACCGAGCCGATCACGGGGCGGGTCACGGCCTCCTTCACTCTCACCGAGGACGGCCCGCTGGTCTTCGACTTCGCCCAGCCGGGCGAGAGCATTCACGCGGTCCACGTCTCCGGCGAGCCTGTCCACTTCGAAGCCCGCGACCAACATCTCATTGTGCCGGCGGCAGCGGTTTCCGCGGGGCCCGTCGTCGTCGACATCGACTTCACGGCCGGCGACGGGTCGCTCAACCGCCAGGACGACTTCCTCTACACACTATTCGTTCCGGACCGGGCCCGTGTGGCACTCCCGCTCTTCGATCAGCCCAACCTGAAGGCGCGGTTCCGTTTACAGCTTGACGTGCCGGCGGGATGGCAGGCGGTGGCCAACGGGTCAGTCGCATCCCGCGACCGGCGCGGCGACCGGACATTGTTTGCGTTTACCGAGACTGACGCGATCAGCAGCTATCTCTTCGCTTTCGCGGCGGGGGACTTCCAGGTGGAAGAAGCCGAGCGCGACGGGCGGCGGATGGCGATGTACCACCGCGAGACCGATCGCGAACGGGTGGAACGCAATGCCGGCGCCATCTTCGATCTGCATGCCTCGGCCCTGGCGTGGCTGGAGGAGTACACCGGCATTCCATTTCCGTTCGAGAAGTTCGATTTCGTGCTGGTGCCGGCCTTTCAGTACGGCGGCATGGAGCATCCGGGGGCGATTCTCTACCGCGCCGACGCGCTGCTGCTCGACGAGAGCGCCACCCAGAATGCACATCTCGGCCGAGCCAGCGTCATCGCGCACGAGACCGCCCACCAGTGGTTCGGTGACCTGGTGACGATGACCTGGTTCGACGACGTCTGGATGAAGGAGACGTTCGCCAACTTCATGGCCGCGAAGATCGTCAATCCCGCCTTCCCCGAGGTCGACCACGACCTGCGCTTCCTGCTCGCGCACTACCCGTCGGCATACGGCGTCGACCGCACTGCCGGCGCCAACCCCATCCGGCAGCCGCTCGACAATCTGAACGAGGCCGGCACGCTCTATGGCGCCATCATCTACCAGAAGGCGCCAATCGTCTTCACCCACCTGGAACGGCTGATTGGGGAAGAAGCGTTGCGCGACGGACTGCGGGAGTACCTCGCGGCGCATGCCTACGGAAACGCAAGCTGGGCCGACCTGATCGCGATCCTCGACAGCCGGACGACGGAGGATCTGGCCGCCTGGAGCCGGACATGGGTGGAGGAGAGCGGCCGGCCGCGGCTTGAGGTAGCGCTGCAGACGGAAGGAGACACGATCGCCGAGCTTACGGTGCGTCAGTCCGATCCGGCGGGTGCCGGCAGGGTGTGGAACCAGCGGCTCGACCTCCAACTGGGGTACGGCGGCAGGGCAGCGGAGAGGTTGCCGGTGCATCTACGGGAGGAGACCGTGGTCGTCACGGGGGCAGCGGGGCATCCGCAACCCGACTTTGTGCTCGCCAACGGCGGCGGTCTGGGCTACGGGCTCATGGTGCTCGACGCGCGGACGCGCGACTACCTGCTTGCCGAGCTGCCCGCTATCGAGGATGCCCTGACGCGCGCGGTCGGCTGGATCTCCCTCTGGGAGGCATTGCTCGAAGGCGAAGTCGCTCCGGAGGCATTGGTCGATCTGGCGCAACGGGCGCTCGTGGCGGAGTCCGACGAACAGAACGTCTCGCGCGTTCTCGGCTACCTGACCACGGCGTACTGGCGCTACCTGACGCCGGCGCAACGCGCGGCGCTCGCGCCGGACATCGAGGTGCTGCTGTGGCGCGAGACCGCGGCGGCTGACAGCCGGAGTCTGGCCGCGGCCTGGTTCGGTGCGTACCGGAACGCGGCGTCGTCGGATGAGGCGGTGGCTCGCCTCGAACGCATCTGGCGCGGTGAGGAAGACGTGCCCGGCCTCCCGCTGGCCGAGCAGGACTTCACGGCGCTCGCCCAGGCGCTGGCGGTGCGGGGCGTTCCCGGCGGCGCGGAGATTCTGGCTGCCCAGCGCGACCGTATCGACAACCCGGATCGGCGCACGGCGTTCGAGTTCGTCATGCCGGCGCTGTCAGCGGCGCAGAGCCGCCGCGATGGGTTCTTCGACTCACTGGCCGATCCGGGCAACCGGGCGCGCGAGACGTTGGTCCTGACCGCGCTTGGGTTCTTGCATCACCCCCTGCGGGCGCGGGAGGCAGAGGGGTACATCCGGCCGAGCCTCGACCTGCTGGAGGAAATCCAGCGCACCGGCGACATCTTCTTTCCCCTGCGCTGGCTCGAGGCAACTCTGGACGGGCACCAATCCGCCAGCGCCGCCGCCATCGTCGAGCAGTACCTGATGGAACGTCCGGATCTGGCGCCGCGCCTGCGCGCCAAGGTGCTGCAGGCGGCGGACGGACTGATCCGCGCGGCCCGCATCGTCGACGGGTATCGCTGAGCCCGTCCGTCGACCGCGGCCTGTATTCCGCCACGGATGCGGTTGCCGCGGGCGTCGGGTCCGCCCGCACTTCCTTTCCTGCGGTCTGGGACTATTCCAGGCTGGTCAATGGGCCGGTAAAGGCAAGCGAACGGTGCTGCAACTTCGGTGGCGCGCTCCGTTCGGAGATATTTCGTGTCCATTGCGCGCAGGCAGTCCGGGCCGTGTCAACGTCTTTGAGACAACCTGGTTCAGCATTTACTGTAGCGACTCCACGCCATCGACGCGTTGAATCGACGATCGATCGAGCGGTGGTGGCCGCCGGGCAACGACCTCATGCTGCGCGTTGTCCGGGGTGCCGGTCGTCGGTCCTGGGGCATCCTGGCGGGTCGTTTTAGACGGCGGATTGATCCACACGGCGGTCGGCAAGGTTTCGGGGCGTGGTGGTCCGCTGACGAAGCGCTCCGGATGCGCGGCGTAGGCCGCGAGGCGGGTCCGGTGACGCAGGTCGAGGATCGCCGGCGCGCGGCCGTAATGCACGTCGGCCGGCGTGAGATAGCTGAGGCCGCTGTGGTGGTGCGCGTCGTTGTACCACGCGAACAGATCGCGGCTGACGCTGCGCGCGTGTTCGAGTGCGCCGAACCGCTTCGGAAACTCCGGCCGATACTTGAAGGTGCGAAACTGCGCCTCGGAGAACGGATTGTCATTGCTCACGCGCGGTCGCGAGTGGCTGGCCGCGATGCCGAGGTCGGAGAACAACAGCGCGACGAGCTTGCTGCCCATGGGCGCGCCGCGGTCGGCGTGAATCGTGAGCTGCTGCGGCTGGATGCGCTGCTTCGCGCAGGTCTGCTCGATCAAGCGCTCGGCCAAGTGAGCGCTCTCCTTGACCGCCACCGTCCAGCCCACGACGTAGCGGCTGAAGAGGTCGAGGATCACATAGAGCGAGTAGTAGAGATACGGGACCGGGCCCTTCAACTTGGTGATGTCCCAGGACCAGACCTGACTGGGCGCCGTCGCGACGAGCTCGGGTTTGACGTACGCCGGATGCCGCACCTGGTCGCGGCGCTCCCGCACTTCGCCGGCCTCGGCGAGCACCCGATACATCGTGCGGGGGGAGCAGAGGTAGGTCTGCTCCTCAAGCAACGTCGCATGGACTTCGTCGGGCGATTGATCGACGAACCGCGCGCTGTGCAACGTGTCGCGGACGGCTCGCCGTTCGGCAGGGACCAGCGCGCGCGGGGACGGCGTGCGGGGCCGCCGGGACGTCGCCGGCGGCGTGGGCCGGCGCCGCCGATAGAGCGACGCGCGGGACACGCCGATGCTCTGACACAACGCCGACGTCTCGCCCTTCGCCGTGACGGCCTCGATCGCGCGCATCAGTCGGTCTCGTCGGTGTCGAGGGGTTTCAGGGGGATCTCCAGGATCTCGGCAACTTTTTTTGGAGGGCGATGATCGTCTCGGCCCGCTGCAGCTTCCGCTCGAGCCTGCGGTTCTCGGCTTCCAACTGCTTCACACGCGGGTCGATCGGACGGGGGGTCGGGCCGCGCCGACGTCCCCGCATGTCCCGCAGGGCGCCCTGCTCACGCTGCCGTCGCCAGTTCGCCAAGTGCGAGCTATACAAGCCTTCTCGACGCAGCAGCGCCCCCAGCTCGCCAGGCCGCTTGCACGCGTCGGCCTGCTTGAGGATGCCGAGCCGATACTCCGCCGTGAACCGGCGGCGCTGGGCTTTCGCCGGAACTTCAGGATCGGGTGCCGTCGCGGCTGACCTAGCGGTGGGGCCGAAGGCTCCGGTCGCCCTCCGGGCTCCCTCCGCCTTCGGCCCCACGACCGCGTCCATCTCCACGGCTGGTGGCATGCGATTCATCCATCAAACCCTCCCCGCCCCTACACTAATCTCAACAGGGAAGTTGTCTCACAAATTATTGGCACAGGGGGGGGTCGAGGCATCGGCGCCCGTCTCCTTCGTCGCTGGCCGCTGTCGGCTGGCGTAGCGTATCACTGGCTCCACCGTCGCTGGCCCCGCAGCCGGCGGCGCGGCGTGGCCAACGTAGTAGAGCCGTCGTCGTCCTCCGGCGGAACCATCGCGGTGACCGTGGTGCGAGGTTCGAGCGTGGTCGGCGAATCGGGGTGGCGACGCGCCGTCCGATCCCGGTTCCGGCGACGGGCCGTCAGAGGACTAGGCCGGCACGGGCCAGTTGTTGGTCCGGTGCTGTCCGGCGAGGGTGTTCGCCGTCGACTGGACTCCGGTTCACAACGAGGGATGGAGCGAGGGGAACAAGAACCCAGGAATGCTTTAAGGTGCATATGTGTCAATGACTTACAAGACATTCACATCGGAAACCGTGGAAGCCCGGCGAGGAACGACTCCCGAAAAACATCCAGACGGGGAGGCCGTACCGGGGCGGCAATTCGGTCTACCTCAGCGTGACCCAAACCGCGAAGGGCTACAGCGATCACCGCTGGGCGACCTACAAGCAGATCAAGGACATGGGCGGGCAGCTCCGCAAGGGCGAGAAGGCCACCCACGTGCTGTTTTACAAGTTTGACGACGAGCAGCAGAAGGCGCAGGACCAGCCCGACCGCCCGACCACCGAGGGGAAGGCCGAGCGGGAACACACGCGCCCGCCGATGGTGCGCTGCTATGCCGTATTCAACGTCGCACAGGCGGACGGCCTGCAGCTGGAACGGAAGGGCGACGACCGGGAGCACGAGCCCGAATGGAAGGCCCACCAGACGGCCGAGCGGGTGATCCAGGAGAGCAGGATCCACGTCGCCCATGTGCGCGGCGACCGCGCGTTTTACAACCTCCAGTCCGACACGGTGACGCTCCCGGAACGTGAGCAGTTCGCCACGGCGAACGGCTATTACCAAACCGCCTTACACGAACTCGGCCACGCCACCGGCCACCCCGAGCGGATGGACCCCGACACCTTGAAGCACGGCGCGGGGCACTTCGGCAGCGGGGAGTACGCCCGCGAAGAACTCCGCGCGGAAATGTCCGCGATGATGACCGGCGAGCAATGCGGCGTCGGCCACGACGGCAGCCGAGGCGCGGCGTATGTCCAGGGCTGGTTGAAGGCGCTGGAACAAGACCCGAAGGAGATGTACAAGGCGGCAGCCGACGCACAGAAGATCTCCGATTACCTGATGCGGCCCATCCGCGAACGCGAGCCGACGACGGACAAGGAACATGGAGAGCTGGCCGAGAAATACTCGGCGGCGCCCAGCCCGCAGATCAGCCAGACGCCCCCACCGCAGCAGCCGCCGCAGAGCCACGAGCGGGAGGCCGGCGCGCGGCAGCGGGTCCCGATTCTTGATCGTCCCGGTCGGCGTCGAGGGCCGGTTCGCCGGCCGGGCGCTGCGGCCGGTCGCACGTCAGCGCGGGCTGAGTGACAGTCTCTGGAGCTGGACGCTTGTGCGACGAACAGCATTTCGTCCGCTCGGCGGCGGTCGGGTGTATAACGGTGCCATCCGGGACAGGCAAAATGGAAATCCCGGCCAAAGGCATTGCTGTAGGAGTGAGCCCGATTCAGCGCCCATCGTAGCCAAATGGGTCCGCAGGCGCACTTTCCCCCTCCTTCTCACGTGCAGGCGAGAGCCAGATTGGCTCAAACCTCAAGGGTGGCTCTATGAGGAGGTGCCGAAAGGAAACGGTGTCGGCGGTGGCGGCCGGATTACGGCACACTACGGGATACAATGGCCGGCGCGACGTCAACATACCGCGCCACCGGTGAACCTTCCGTTCGAGATCTGGCGCACGGTCTACGGTCGCGGTGAACCCGCGTGGTCGAGCTGCCGGAGCTCGACCACGCTCTGCAGAAGACGGAGAAGTCATTGACCATGTACGCAGTGATGATGCATTCAGCGAGTCGGCGAATCGTCCCCGCAGTTCTCATCGCCGTTGTCTTGGCGGTCCCAGCTGTCGCTCAGGAGTTTGCGGCTGGTGAGCCGATCGGCGCGCTCAATGAGGCCGGCGTGTGGCAACCGATGTCGGACAACGTCACGGTCTATGGCAGCTTTCATTTTTCTGAAAGCTGCACGTTTGATTCCAACAAGAACCTGATTCTGGCCATGAATACCGGTAACCGGGGAGACACCAGCGAAAATGATGGCTTTGTCTCCCTCATCAATCCCGATGGGAGTGTGCATACGCCCAAGTGGATCGGCGCCACTCGGGACGGATTGGAACTCTATGATCCGTTGGGCAGTGCCATCAGCAATGGCGTGCTCTATACCGTTGATGTGGGATACGTCCGTCTATTTGATCTGGAAACAGGGCGACCCCTGCGGTCCATTCCTGTTCCTGAATCTACGATACTAACCCGGACTATTCCTGAAGGCTCCAAGATGGCCCCTCGGACGGTGTGATCGTCGCGCACACGGCCCGCCGGGCGTCGTTTTCGTCGAGCGCCGGCGGGATAGACACGGATTGCCGGTGCGGAAGGCCTGGGTACGGGGCCGTCGAGGGACGGCTTCGCCGCGGGCGTGCTCGGTGCGCTGTTGGGATGCGTTTACGTGCGGCTGACGAGCGCCGGCTGGGGCCTATCCGCCGCGGGCGCCGAGTGCAAGCGCGATGTGCCGCCAAGCGTGGAGGTCCGGCGTGGCGGTCGGCAGGTGCAGGACCACGCGGCGGACCGAGCCGACGACGTGCGCCCCCAATTTGAGGAGCCGGTCGCGCAGCCACGTCACCTGGGCGCGGGCACAGGCGGTGCGCGCCGCGCGCAGCCGGAGTTCTTGCATCAGCACGTAGGCGGCGGCGGTGAGGAGCACGCGCAGTTGATTGGCCCAGAAGCGACAGCAGCTCGTGCGGTCGATCTGCAGGCCATCGAGCAGCTCCTTGATCCGATTTTCGATGTCGCCGCGGGCGCAGTAGATCCGTTCATAGAGGAAGCGCGGCGTCTGGCGCAGATTGGTCACGACGAAGCGCGGGTTGTCGCGCGGGGCGCGGTCGCCGAGCCGGACGACCTCGGCCTTGATCACGACGCGGCGGTCGCGGTCCCACGTGCGGGCCCGATAACGGGTGTCGGCGTAGACCTGCGCGGTCTGGCCGCTGGCCGCGCTCTGGGCCTGCGCCACGAGCAGGGCGGGCTCGGCGTGGCGCTGCAACACGGCGTTCCTGGCCATGGCCACCACGTAGTCGAGCCGCGGCTCGGCATCCAGGAAGTCGAAGATCTCCGGTGTCGCAAAGCCCCCGTCGAGCCGGACGAGAAACCGCGCCTGGGGAAAGGCCTGCCGCAGCAGGGGCAGCAGCCGGCACAACACGCCCACGGTCCCGCGGGTGGCCGGCACATTGCCGGGCCGCAGCACCGCCGCGCACAGATACTGTTCGCGTTCCTGGTCGAAGGTCAGAAACGCCAGCAACGGCAGGTAGCACCAGCGATCGTAGTGCCCGTTGAAGAAGGTGAGCTGCTGGGCGCCGTGCGTCGCGTCGTCGGTCGGATCCAGGTCGATCGTGATCCGCCGCGCCCGCCCGTCCAGCCGGCGCTGATGCCGCTCGATGACCCGCATCGCCAGCTCGCGCGCCAGCTCGTAGAGGGCGGACCGGCCGACACCGTTCTCGAACCGAGAGATCGTCGGCTGCGAGGCCAACGCCTCGCCGGCGACCGGGTCCCGCCCGAGCAGCAGCTTGTGGATCGGGTCGTCGGCGAGATGGTTGGCGTCGTTGCCATCGGGATGACCGCAGGCAATGCCGAAGATCCGCTGTCCGAGCAACTCCGCCAGCGTGTGCCGGATCTTCCCGGGCTCCCGTCGGTCCACCAGACACCGGGCGAAACCCGCCACCAACCCATACACGCGCTCCGCCGCCTTGAGCAGGACGGCGCCGCCATCGGAACTCGCGTGCTGGCGGTCGAACGTCGCGACGAGGGGCTTGTCGAAGAGATCCGGAAAGAGGACAGTCTGTGGTATCGTATTGGTCGTCACGTAAGGGCCTTCGTGGTGGGTAAATGTCTGTGAACAAGCCATTTATACCACGCGGAGGCTCTTTTTTCTACCGTAATCGGACCCTTCCTGAATTATCCGGGCTAAATGGCATTGCCGTTGCGGATGATGGCACCGTGTACGCTTCCAATACTCGGAACCCGGAGCAGATCTGGAAGGTCACCGCAGACGGTGAGGTGTCGGTGTTCGCAGAGGGCGCTCCACTCGCTGCCCCCAACGGCGTAGCGATCGACCAGGACGGCAACATTGTGGTGGTGAACGTCGGTGACAATGCCATTATCACCTACGACCAAGACGGAGCGGTCACCCAGATAGAGCATAGCGTCGAAGGCGGGAACGATGGCATCGTGATAACCGCCGACGGGACGAAGTACGCGAGCAGCGTGCGTTATGGCAGCGTGTCCCGTATCCGCCCGGGTCAAGAGGCAGAGGTCATCGCCTCGGGCATACCAAGCGCGGCGTCCATGTGCTACGACTCGACTCAGAACCAGCTGGTCATTCCGTTGAACAGCAACTACGCGCTCGCGTTTGTTCGGTTTAATAGTCAGGATTAGACTGCCGACATGGGCGACCGAGTTGGGTATCGGTCGGTGGTACAGCCAGACGGCGTGACTGATGATCTCGGACTAGTCGACCATCGATACCCCGCCACGGTCGTCGTCGGCCCGGCCCTGTTCCTCACTTGATCTCGGGTGAGACAGTTCAGTTGCCGAACAGGAATTTGACTGTAAACGACAGCGTCCAGTGATGCGGGCCGGTCGGGTGCAGTTGGAGGCACAGGCCCGGCGGCTGGTGCTGCATTCGGCGACGGGCTATACGGACCAGGGAGTCAGTGTGGCGGCCAGTGTGGGCGCCGGGCGCCAGGAGCCAGGTTTATCGCTTTCGGTGCGGCCCACGTGGGGAACTCCCGGCATCGGGGCACAGACGTTGTGGCAGGAACAGATCCGGACGTACATGCAGGGCGCCGACTACGGCGGAGCGGGTGTCGATGCCAGGGTCGGCTACGGAGTGCGACTGCGCGGGGGAGGACTGCTAACGCCGTTCGGCGGTTACGGCCAACAGGCGGGATTGGGCCGGCGCCTGCAACTCGGTGCCAGCGTCGGCAGGTTGGGGCGGGTCCTGGGGGCTGCGGAAAGTCCGGTGGAGTTGGAGCTCAGCGGCGAACGTTATGCCCGTCCGGGGCTCACGGCGGACCACCGCTTTAGCATGCTCGGTGTCGTTACGTTCGGAAACCGCGGTCCGGAGACGTGGGAACCGACGAATCCGGAGACGGGCACCGGGCCGGCGCTCGAAGAAGCCGGCGCCATCCCGTTCGAACCGGTGACGGCGAGGGCGGTGGACTACACACGGGATGCGCTGATTGTGTTCGCTGCGGTTCCCACGACGAGTACAAACGAGGTCGAGGCGATGACGGTCGCGGCTCCGGTCGACCCGCCCCCGACGGTCAGTCCCGCCGCGCCAATGGTGAATGAACTCGGGTCGGACCTTCCGCCCGCGTTCACCGCAGGGACCTACGAGTTCGAGCTGCTCGAGTCCCCTGGCTGGTCAGGGTCGGCGGTTCCACTCGGCACCGTGATGGCCCGTGATCCGGACGACGATCCGGTGATCTATGCGCTGACCGCGGGTGACGGGACCCGTTTCAGAGTCGAACCGGCAAGTGGCACGATAGCCTACGTTGGCCCCGAACGGGACCGGGGGTCGGGCCCCCGCCGCTATGAGCTGACGGTGACGGCGCGCGATACGGACCGTCTCACGGCGGCGGCGACGGTGGTTGTCACGGTCTTGTCGATCGACAGGCCGCCGTTCGCGGTCGACGATGCTGTCGAGGTTCAGGCGAACACTCCGCTGATGATCGACGTGTTGGCGAATGACCGGGGTATGGACGGCGACCGGCTGCAGGTCGTGGCGGTGGCGGCCCCGGGGCACGGGATCGCAACGGCCACTGATGGTGGCGTCCACTACGTGCCGGCCCCGGACTACCAGGGGCCGGACACGTTCTCGTATACCGTGGCGGGTCGAACCGGTCTGGCGCGACGGGCTACGGTTGCGCTGACGGTCACTGCCGACGACGACGCGGATATTGCCCGCGGTGACGTGGCGGAGGCGTCAGAGCAGATCCCGGTGAAGGGGACGGTCGAAGATGCACCGGTAGCAACGCCGTTCGAGAATGTCCCGGCCGCAGCGCAGACTGCCGAGGTCGCCGCGGAGGTTGCCAACTCGGCGAGCGAGGTGGGTGCGGACCAGTCCCGGCGGAAGGCCGGGACGCGCCGCCAGCCGTCGCTGCGGCATCTTCGGTTGCATCACCGGCACTGACCTTGGATTACCATGATCCGCGATGACGCGGCTCAGTCGATACCTGCTGCTGCTCCTGGTCTTCGCTACCGCCGGGGCGGAGCGCGCGCTGGCCCACCCGGCGCCGTTCAGCTTTGTCGACGTCCGGCTTGCGGCGGTCGAGGGCGGCGCCCCGGAGCTGGACGTCACCATCGTGGTCCATGTCTGGGACGTCGCGTACGAATTTGATCTCGACGACCCGGCGCTGGTGCTCAACCCCGATATCCTGCGCCCGCGTGGCGCCCGGCTGGCGGAAATCCTCACCGATCGGCTCGAGATACTGGTGGACGGCCGCCCGATCACGCTGGAGGGCTGGTCCGACCCCGAACCACTGCGGGAACGCCAGTCGGTTCGTCTCCGTGGGCGTTACCGGCTCGACGGCCGGCCCGGCTCGGTCGTCGTTTCCACGCGACTCTTTCCGTACGACCCGAATCACCAGACCTTCCTGAACGTCTACGAGGACGCCGAGCTGATGACGCAGGCGATCCTGGGAGGCGAGGAGACCCGCTACGAGTACTTCACGGGGACGCGTCAGGGGGTCTGGGCGGTGATGCAGCGCTTCGTGCCGTCGGGTGTCCACCACATCCTGATCGGCCCGGACCACATCCTGTTCCTGATTGGTCTCCTTCTGCTGGGCGGGCGCGTGCGGCAACTGCTGCTTGTGGTGACCGCGTTCACCGTGGCGCACTCCGTCACGCTGTCGCTCGCGGTGCTCGAAATCATGACGCCCTCGGCCCGGATGGTCGAACCGATCATCGCACTCAGCATCGTCTATGTAGGGCTCGACAACCTGCTGTCGCGCGGCGGGAGGGACATGCGGGTCTGGATCGCACTCGTGTTCGGCCTGATCCACGGCTTCGGCTTCGCGAGTGTCCTGCGCGAGATGGGCTTGCCGACCGGCGCGATCGGTTGGTCGCTCTTTTCGTTTAATCTTGGCGTGGAGGTGGGCCAACTGGCGGTCGTCCTGGTGGTGGCCGCGGTCGTGGAGCTAATTCGAGCGCGCAGTCCGGTCGCCGGCCGGCGGGTGATGGTGGCAGGCTCAATCGCTGTCGCCCTGGCCGGGGCGTTCTGGTTTGTAGAGCGGGTCTTTCTGTCAGGGGGGATGGCATGAACGTGAGGAATATCGCGACGGCGCGGCTGATCGTCCTGGGCGTGGTGGTCGCAGCTGGCGTGGCGTCGGTAGCAGTCAGTACGACGACGGCGCAGCAGGGCGAAATGGTGGTCGAGGTGGAGCGGCTCCAGGACAATCTCTACGTCCTGCGCGGGGGCGGGGGGAACTCCGCCGCGTTCATCACCAGCGACGGCGTCGTGCTGATCGATACGAAGGTGGCGGGGTGGGGTCAGCCGCTGATCGATCGCATCGCGGAACTGACCGAGAATCCGGTCACCACCATCATCAACACGCACGCCCATTTCGATCATGTGAGCGGCAACGTGGAGTTCCCGGCGTCAGTCGATGTGGTGGCCCACACCGACGCGGCCCGACGGATGGAGGAATGGAATCCCGTGACCGGTTTCCCGGGTGACTTTCCCGCCGTGTTCGAGACGAGCGGAGGGCAGGGGTTGCCGACGCAGACCTACGATGACCGCCTGACGCTCGGTAGCGGCGATGATCAGGTGGACCTCTACTACTTCGGCCGTGGTCACACCGGCGGGGACACCTGGGTGGTTTTCCCGGCGCTTCGCATCATGCACGCGGGTGACATGTTCCCGGGCAAGCAGGTGCCGATCATGGACGCGAGCAACGGTGGGAGCGGCGTTGACTACGCGCAGACGCTCCGGAACGCGCACGCTGGCGTTACCGAGATCGACCAGATCATCACCGGTCACAGCACGCAGATGACGCGCGGGGATCTCGCGCAGATGGCCGACTTCGTCGACGCGTTCGTCAGCGCGGTTCGTGACGGGAAGGCGGCCGGGCGGACGGCGGCACAGGTGTCGGAGAGCTGGTCGGTGCCGTCGCAGTTCGCCGGGTTCAACAGTCCGCCCGCGGAGAGGTTGCAGGCTTACGTGCAGGTAATCTTCGACGAACTGGACTGATTCGATGCGATTTCTGTGGCGTACGGCGGCGCCTCTCGCCGCCTTGTCGATGCTCGCCGCCTGCGCGGTCGAGCCGGGCGAGGACAACCTGCAGACGTCGTTTGCCGATCAGATCGAAGGCGTCGCCTCTGTAGAGGGATTCGAGCGGGAGGGGGACACCATCCGCTTCACGGAGCAACGCGGCGACGGCGACACCGTGTCATGGCGAGTCACGATCGACTCCGCCTCGATCGCCCGGCCCGGTGGTGCGCCCGTGCAGGGCGCGGTCACCGCGTCCTGGTACGCCGACGAGCAGTTAATCGAACCGATCGGCACGATGTCACGACTGCCGGACGCGTTCCTCGAGGCGGGGGTGGCGCAGGAGTGTTACGCGCTCTGGGACGAGAACGCCGGCGCGTGGGATTGGTGATCGGATTACCGGCAGGCAAGGCGCGGGCAAGGGAGAAGACACCATGACTTCCATTCATGCGGACAGGCTGGTCCGGACACTGGCTCTCGCGTCATCGACGTTCCTGATGCTTGCCGGTTGCGGGGCGGCGGAGGCCCCGCCGCCCGCGGAAGAGGCGCCGGGCAGCGAACCCGCCGCTTCGTCATCGCGCCCGGTCGAGACCGCCGCCACGATCGCCTTCACCGAAGGCCCGACCGTCGACGAGGCGGGCGCCGTCTACTTCACGGACCTCCGTGTCAACACGCGGATTCTGAAGATGGATCCGGATGGGACGGTCACCACCTTCCGCCAGCCGAGCAACGGCGCCAACGGCCTCATTTTCGACAGCGAGTGGCGGTTGCTGGCCGCCGAGGCCGGAAACGGCGCTGACATACCGCCGCGCATCAGCCGGACAACGATCGAGACCGGCGAGATCGAGGTGCTGGCTGACGCCTTCGAAGGCAAGGGATTGCACCGGCCGAACGACCTGACGATCGACAGCCAGGGGCGCGTCTATTTCACGGACCGCCCTGATCTGGGGGTGCCGCCCGATCCGGACAAGACGAACGTGCATGGTGTCTACCGGGTCGATCCCGACGGCAACGTCGCGCGCATCCTGACCGAGCCGGAGGTGCTCCGCCCGAACGGCATCGTCATTTCACCCGACGACACCACGCTCTACGTAATCGAGACGGAGCAGCAGGAAGGCGGCGCGCGGATGATCCGCGCCTTCGACCTCGCACCCGACGGAACGGCCAGCAACAGCCGGGTCTTCCACGACTTCTACCCGGGCCGCAGCGGCGACGGGATGACGATTGACAGCGAGGGGAACCTCTATGTCGCGGCCGGTCTAAACCGCCTGCGCGGGACCAGCGAGACGCTCGATACGGTGGCCGGCATTCATGTCTTCTCGCCGTCCGGCGAGCTGCTCGAGCACATCCCGATCCCGGAGGACTCGATCACGAACGCCGCGTTCGGCGGAGACGACCTCCGCACGCTCTACGTAACCGCCGGCAAGACCCTCTTCAGCATCCGTACCGACATCGCCGGCACCCGGCGGTAGCAGCTAGCCTAGCTATTCAGTCCCACAGATCGGCTCCTCCGGGTTCCCGTACGCGGAAAAACGCCGGGCAATGTGTCCTGCCCGGCGTCTGTCTTGAAGAGCGCCTAAAGCCCATAGCCTGGGCGCAGGCGTCGCTCTCCGCCGCCTGCGCCCTTACATAAACTCGCGAATCAGCTCCCCGCGGGTCTCGCTGTCGATCACGTAATCCTGCTGCACGAGCGGCTGGCCGCCCAGGGCGGGGTCGAGCGAATCGAGCGGCGGCCTCGGATCCGGGTTGCGGTAGAAGAGCCCGATCGGGATCTTCGGGTCCCACTCCAGCGCCTTATCCATGGCGGCGTGGAAGCTGCCGGTGTCGTGCTCTTCGTCCTCGAGCTTGTAGATCCGCTCCCTGAAGTATTGATAGGTGTTGAGCTTGTTGAAGGTCACGCACGGGCTGAACACGTCGATCAGCGCGAACCCCTTGTGCTGGATGCCAGCCTTGTACAGCGCCACCAGATGCTTTATCTGGCCGCTGAACCCGCGCGCCACAAAACCACACCCGGCGGCCAGGGCCAGCGCCATCGGGTTCAGCATCCCCTCCAGGTTGCCGTGCGGGCTGGTCTTGGTCTTCATGCCGGTCTCGCTGGTCGGCGAGACCTGCCCGGTCGTCAGCCCATAGATCTCGTTGTTCATCACGATGTAGGTCACATCGATGTTGCGACGCATGGCCTGGATGAAGTGGTTGAGACCGATGCCATACCCGTCACCGTCGCCGCCGGTGCCGATGATGGTCATCTCCTGGTTGGCCAGCTTGGCGCCGGTCGCGAACGGCAAAAGCCGCCCGTGGAGGGTGTGGGCACCATACGACCGGACGAAACCGGGCAGGTTGGACGAACACCCGATACCGGAGACCACCAGGAGATTGTGGGGCGGGATCTGCAACTGGGCGCAGGCCTGATAGAGCGCGGTGAGCACGCCAAAGTCGCCACAGCCCGGACACCAGTCCGAGTGCACCTCGGGTTTAAAATCTTTGACCTCTACGGCCGTTGCTGGAGCTGTCATCGTCGTATCCTCATGCCTTGCTGGGCACATCAGGCCGTGTGACCTGTGTCAACCCCTCCCACGGGCCACTCGTCCCGGTGGGATGATCGGTTCGGAAACCGGGCTCGGTCGACAGGACGTCGACAACCTCTTGACCGCCGATGATGTCGTTGACCGCGGACACGATGTGCTTCGGCTCGAACGGCTCGCCGTCGTACTTCCGGATGTGCCCGTGCGCCACGATGCCGGTCTCCGCCCGCAGATGCCGGGCGAACTGACCGCTCTGGTTGTTCTCGACGATGATGAGCCGCTGGCTCTTCTCAAGGACGGCGGCGATCTCGTCGCGATGCAACGGCATCATGGTCTTGATCTGGAGGTGATTCACCGAGACACCATCGGACGTGAGCCGCTCGGCCGCCTCCTTGATCACCCCCCACGTCGAGCCCCACCCGAGCAGGGTCGTCTCGGCGTCGGCCGGCCCCTCCAGGATCGGCGTCGGCAGGTCGTGGAGAATCGTCGACATCTTGCGGTGCCGCTTGTCGACCATCTTCTTGCGCCGGATCGGGTCGGTGAAAACGTCGCTCAACAGCACGCCATCTTCGTCGTGCTCGTCCGTGCCAGACACGTACAGGTGCCCCGGGAGACCGGGAATCACCCGTGGCGAAATACCCGACGGCGTGTCCTTGTATCGCAGATACGGCTCCTCGTGGGATCCGTCGGCCGTGGTGATCAGCTGGCCGCGGTCAATCGGGAACTCGACGTCCAGGATCTCGGTGGCGACCGTCTCGCTCCCTTCGCAGAGCAGCAGGTCCGCCAGGATCAGGACCGGAAGCTGATACTTGTCCGCGACGTCGAACGCCACTGACGGAGTTACGAAACAGTCCCCCATGCTGATCGGGGCGAGCACGACGCGCTCGAAGTCGCCCTGGCTGGCGCCGAAAGCCTGGGTCAGGTCGGCCTGCTCGGTCTTGGTGGGCACGCCGGTGGAGGGTCCAGCCCGCATGACGTTGATGATGACCGCCGGGGTCTCGAACATGGCCGACATGCCGATCGCTTCGGTCATCAGCGCAAACCCCCCACCCGAGGTGGCGCACATCGCCCGCACCCCCATGTGGTTGGCCCCGATACACATGTTGACGACCGAGAT
Organism: Vicinamibacterales bacterium; assembly: GCA_965246995.1. GTDB lineage: Bacteria > Acidobacteriota > Vicinamibacteria > Vicinamibacterales > UBA8438 > VXRJ01. Next base: position 3,006,855 of record OZ252008.1, on the reverse strand, counting down.
CTCGTCCTCGACCTGCCGCACACAGATGCCGAGCCGCTTTGCGTGGTTCGCGAACCACTCCAGGATGTGGGTCGCAGGGCTCATCGGGTAGGCCGCGTAGAACTTGCACCCGGCCAGAGCGGCGCCCATTGCCAGGAGGTCGTTGCCTGAGGACTGCGCCCACTTCTGGTCGGTCGGATGGAGCGGGGTGTCGAGCGGCTGGAAGTTCTTGGCGGCGTAGTCATAGCCATTCCGAGCCGCCTCGACGTTCTTCTGGACGACCGCCGGCTTCTTGGCGAAGGTCGTCTCGAACACGGATGCGAGCGTCTCGAACCCCAGACCCATCATCTGCACCGCCGCCCCGACGGCCACGGTGTTTTGCATGACGGGCAGCCTGACCGAGTCCGGCGCAAGGTCGGGCACCGGCAGCCCGCACAGTTGGACCCCGGCCGGCGGGTCGTAGCTGGGCTGGAATTTGGCGCCGTTATAGAGACAGACGCCGCCCGGCGGCAGCTCCTGCAGGTGCCGATCGAGCGAGTCCTGGTTGAGCGCGATCAGCACATTGACCTGGTCACCGTGGTTGAGTGGCTTTCTGGCCGAGAAACGCAGTCGCAGCCAGGAATGCCCGCCACGGATGACCGACTGGTAGCTGTTGTAGCTGTATCCGGCAATGCCTTGCCTGGCCATGGACAGCACCAGGGTATTGCCCGCGGAGGCCGTTCCGTCGCCGGCCGCGCCTCCGATGCCGACGATGACTTCTGGTTCCGACATATCACCCTCGAAGTTCACTCGGGCCAGCGGGATCAGCCCGCTGGCCCACTGCTCAGAGAATTTGACATCATAAACGGGATTGTCGAGGGAATCAATAATCGCCTTCGGATGATCGCCCGTCGAGCCTTCGGATTCCACTCGCCCGATGCGCTCATCTCGATGCGCTATCTGTGTTGCGGAGGCATTGAACCCGGGATTTCCATTTTGCCCGCCGGATCAGGGCCTTTATACACCAACACGCCTCTCCGCACGCCAGATTTCTTCAGCGCACGTTATTCCGCTCCCAACTCCCGTCAGCTGGGGCCGCGCTCGACGGGAAACCGACTGGAGCCCCCGCTTTCAGGGCATTCCTCAGACACCGCTCCATACTTATGCTCTTTCTTCGCCAGAGTTCAGCGGTCGCCCGCTATCCTCCCGGCACCGGCAGCGCCCAGATCCTCCGCAGCATGTCGCCGAACAGCCGCCCGGTCAGATGCCCTTCTGCCAGCAGGAGCCAGTAGTACCGCGCATGCTTCACCAGCCGGCCCCCGGTTTTGACCAGTCGCTGCTGGAGACTCGTGAGCGACCAGCGCTTGATCCGCGGCGGCAGGATCAGTCTCCGCCACAAGTTGCCCAGGTTGTAGGCCAGGACGCTAAGTTGCAGGCGCACTTCGTTCGCCCGGAAACGATGGCACGACAGCCGCGTCCAGTGCGTCGCCTGCTTGCCTTCCTTGATCCATTGCTCCGCCGTGCCACGTTTGTTGTAGAACCGGACGACCGAGCGGCTCGGGAGGGCCATGTTGGTCACGATGAACCGCATCAAGGAACAGCAACTGGCGCTGTTCGCGGACCGGACGAGCAGTGCGACGCTGCGCGCCAACCAACTGCGCCTGTATTGGGCCACGCTGGCCTACGTCCTGCTCCAGCACCTCCGCGACCGGGGGCTGGCGGGCACCCGGCTCGCCCGCGCCCAATGCGACACGCTACGGCTGCGGCTGCTCAAGATCGGCGCCCACGTCCGCGTCACCGTGCGCCGCATCTGCGTGGCGCTGTCCGAGCTGGCGCCCGACGCCGATCTGTTCATCACGGCCGCTCAGCGTTTGCGCGCACCGCCCGGCCCGGCCTGACGATTGGCCAGGCGGCGGCATACGTTCACGACCGCAGGGGGCACGGGTCCGTCGGGTGTGGTGTGCCTACCCGGCCGATTCGGTGCCACGCGCACGTCGTCGCCCGCGTCCAGACCACCGCTGGCGTCCGATCTGGCCGCCCGGAACCCCAGACGCACCGCCTCAGCCCCGATCTCCGGGAGCTGTGAGAAATCCGGGCTAGACCGTCAGCGGAGCTGAAGGCGGTTGTCCGGGTCCGGGCGGAAGATCAGGTACTCGATATCGCTCTCGATCTCGCTCCACCAATGGGGAGTGTGGCCCGGGATCACGACGACGTCGCCCACGGTTATCCGGCGGCTGACGCCATCCTCGATGCCAGAGCCGCGGACGCTGGTCGAGTTCTCGCCTGCCTCCACCGGATCGATCAGCTCCCCGCCGGTCACGAGGGTTCCGGCGCCGGCGAGCATGTAGTAGATCTCGGTCGTCCGGACCCGGTGCATGATCGCGGTGCCGGGATACGCCTTGGGGCGGTAGACACCGAAGACGCCGACGCGGTAGCCGCCCACGTCGACGACACGAATCGGCCGGTCGCTCACCTGATCGCGTGGCAGCGCGTCGATGAACGCCTCGATCGCCCCGCCCAGGACATCAGTCGCCTCCGGCGACTGCGCCATGGCGGGCGGCGCCATTGCGGGCGCCGTGGAAGCCAGCCCGATCAACGTCAGCAGGGATAGCGCCTTTCGCATCGTCATCTCCCCGCGAACGATTCGAACTGGCTCCAGGGCACGGGATCCCCGTGGATCGGGACAATCGTCTCGACGTCGAAACCGAACCGCGTGACCTGTTCCAGCAGGCTCCGATGGTCGGCGTTCGGCTCCCGCGGCCCGGGTGCGCCGGGGCGGGGCGGATCGTAGAGGTCCGCCTCTATCAGGATCCGTTCGTTCGGCAGGTATGCCATCAGCATTCCTTCGACATGCCGGAGGGGATGGACGTAGCTGACATGCATCCGTTGTGACCCTGTACGGTCGGTCAGCCAGTAGTTCTCCCGGATCACCTCGTGCTGGTAACCCTCGGCCAGTTCGGTCGGCGGCCAGAGCGACACCATGTCGGGCAACAGCGTTCGCGGCGCGTAGTTCAGGACATCTCGCGTGTAGAACTCGTAGTTCTTCCAGTGCGTGACGATCGTCGCGCCGATGTGCATGTAGGTGCGCATGCCGCCGATATGGTCGTGGTGCTGGTGCGTGTTGATCAGGAAGCGGATCGGCTTGTCCGGCGCGAGGCGGACCACCTCTTCGATAACCGCCAGGCTGCGCGCCTCGTTGATCGGCGCCTCCACCACGGCGATGAAGTCGTCGAACTCCACCGCGATGCTGTTGTGCGACGCGCCGCCCAGCAGCCAGACGCCATCGGCCAGCTCGTCGGTCTCGACCGTCACCGGGAAGGTGGCATTGGTTGCCGATGCCGGCACCTCGACCGGGGCCATGCAGTCGTTCCCGTTGGCGGTTATGTCCGCCAACGTGCCGTTGAACGAGTTGTGGCCGGCGTTGATGCTCTGCCCCTGGAAGTTGTCGTCCCACCCCTGGTGGTGGTGCCAACCGGTCGGGAAGCGAATCCCGTCGCCGACGTCAACGTAACTGGCGTTGGTGAACTCGTGTTCATAGTTGAAGTCGCCCAGTACCGGGTCGCCCACCCAGGTGTGGATCCGCTGGAGCAGGTTCTCGCCGTTGATGGTGGCGTCGACGCGGTACTTGTCCATCACCGTAATCGAGACGACTTGCATCTTCTCGGGTCGAACCGTGACGCCGTCACGCCCCATCTCGCCCAGCTCCCACCGCCAGGTGGCGCGCGGGTTGGCGCCCGGTTGCTGCGCCGCCTTCAGAAAGCCGTGCGGGTTGATCCACATGTCGAGCTGCCAGCGTTCGGCGTCCTCCGGAAGCGCGGCGACCGCCTCGCCGTTCGTGCCGTCGCGTGACCAGCCTTGCGTCCCGTTGATGTAGAAGTGCTGGCGGCTCTCCTGCTGAATCGGCATGCCGCCGCGCCAGCCGAGGCCCCAGCGCCATGACGCCGGAGCCAGCCCTGGTTCGCGGTCGAATGCCTCGGTCAGGGTGCCGGCATCCCAATTCATCGTCCGGACATAGTTCGGGAGGGGACCGATCCGCGGCCAGTCCACTTCGTAACCATGGTGTCGCTGCTGGCCCACCATGCCGCCGTAGTCGACGGTACCGGCGATGGTGATGCAGCGGAGGTTGTCTGTGCCGATCGCCTCGCGCGCGGCACGCAGAATGGGCTCCGGATCGACGAAGCCGGGGGGGAATTCCTGGGCCGCCGTCGTGGCGACAAGCCCGGCCGCGGCGATCAGCGCAGCGGCAAGGGCAGCGAACATCCGGGGCTGATGACGCATCGGATCCTCCTGGTTGCCGACACTGTATCAGGAGTGACGGCGGTGCTATGCTCGGGACGCGGCCGATGGAATGCCGGCGGCCGCACAACGGGAGGAGCAGGGATGAAGACGGTACAGAAGCTGACGCTTGACGACGCGCGCATCATCATGGACGCCGCGGAGGCCAAGGCGCGCGAGATCGGCGTCGACATGGATATCGCGATTACGGACGACAACGGCAGCCTGCTGATGTTTCATCGGATGGACAACGGCCGGATCACCAGTATCGACATCGCGATCAGCAAGTCTTTCACGGCATCGGCAGCCCGTCGGTCAACGCGCGCTTACGGCGAGGTGAGTGGGCCGGGGGGACCGGCTTTCGGCATCCATGTCAGCAACCAGGGACGTTTCATGATCGTGGCGGGCGGATTGCCGCTCTTCGTTGACGGCCAGATCGTCGGCGGCGTCGGCTGCAGCTCCGGCACCCCCGATCAGGACGAGGTGGTGGCGCAGGCGGGGATCGACGCGTTCCTGGTCAGCCTGGGGTAGAGCGATGCGCGGCGCGCCCGGCGGCGGCCTCGTCGGTGCGCTGATCGCGGCGGCGGCCCTCGCTTGTGACGGTGCGGGCGCACCGGCGCCGGTGGGGCAAGACAGAACCGCGCCGGCCGTCGACAGCGTGCCCGACGGCCCGCAGATCGTCAACGAAGCGTGGCGGATCGTGAAGATGGCGGCCGCGCATGACATCTTCACGATCGAAGTGGAGGTGGACGATCCGGACATGGCCAGCGATGTCGCGCGGGAACTGATCGCGCCGCTTGAGGGAAGCTACGCGGAGGTGCTGGTCTACGTCTACCGGCGCGGCGAGGGAACCGGCGGTCCCGCGCCGGCGAAGCGGGTGCAATGGACCATCGATGGCGGTTACGACGAACTGGATTACGGAAGGAGCGAGCCATGACCGGACGCGCACAGGCGACCTGGTGGGGAATGACAGCCGCAGTGCTGGCAATCACGGCGATCGCCTGCGGTGAAATGGGCCCATCCGGTGGACCGGCAGACGGCATCGTGCTGGACCCGGACGATATCGGCGGCGTCGTCGCGAGTGGGTCCGGCCCGGAGGCGGGGGTCTGGGTGATCGCCGAGACGACCGACCTCCCGACCCGCTTCATCCGGATTGTCGCGACCGATGATGCCGGGCGCTACGTCCTGCCGGACCTGCCGGATGCCGTCTACGACGTCTGGGTGCGGGGCTACGGCCTGCTCGACTCGCCGCGGGTGTCGGCGCGGCCCGGGGAGCGCCTCGACCTGGAAGGCGTCGTCGCCCCTGATCCGGCCGCTGCTGCGCAGGTCTATCCCGCCGCCTGGTGGCTTTCGATGATGCACCTGCCGGAGGGTGAACAGTCGCAGGAGGAACTCGGGAGCCGCGTTACCGGCTGTCTCAACTGCCACCAGGTCGGCAACCGGGCGACGCGCGAGATCTCGGACAGCATCCTGGCCGATTCTGACTCGCACTTCGATGCCTGGGATCGTCGCGTCGCCATGGGGCCCATGGGGTCGTCCATGTCCGGGATGTGGCGGGGACTGGGAGATCAGCGCGAGATGTTCGCCGACTGGTCCGATCGGATCGCTGCTGGCGAAACGCCGGTGCAGGCACCGCCCCGTCCCGCCGGCGCAGAGCGCAACATCGTCGTCACGCTCTGGGACTGGGGGACCGAGACCGACGGCCGGACCGACAGTACGCCATCCGACGTGCGCGACGCCACGGTGAACGCCAACGGCCTCGTGTACGGGGTCGTGCAGCCGAGCGACATCCTGGCGGTGATCGATCCCGTGGAACACCGTGCGTTCAACATTCCGATCCCGTCCGGCGCGCCGCGCATCCTGACCGATACTCCGGCTTCTCCCTACTACGGCGGTGATCCGATCTGGGCGCGCGCTTCCGATCCGCGGAGTGTCGGGATGGATGCTGACGGGCGCGTCTGGCTGACCGGGCGGGTACGCGGACCGGACGAGCAGCCCGAGTTCTGCATGGATGGCGATAACCCATTCGCGGCGTACTTTCCGATCGAAGTGGGGACGCGACAGGTTTTCCAGTACGACCCGCCGTCGGAGTCATTCAGCGAGATCGATACCTGTTTCTCGGCGGACCACAATCAACTGGGTCATGACGAGCGCTTCTACTACGGTTTCCGTGACGGCGTTGGCTGGATCGACGTCGAGCTGTGGGATGAGACGGGAGACGCCGAGGCGGCGCAGGGATGGTGCCCCACCGTTATCGACACGAACGGTGACGGGGTGATCACGCCCGGCTGGACCGAGCCGGATGAGATGGTCGACCCCACACGGGATCACCGCGTAGCCTACGGTTGCTACTCACCCGCCGTGAACGCCGCGGACGGCACTGTCTGGTGCTCCGACAACGGACGGGACGACAACACGCTGGTCCGGCTCGAGCTGGGCGACAACCCGCCCGAGTCCTGCGTCGCGGAGGTGTACATGCCGCCGCCGAGCATCATCGACCCGCCGCCGTATGGAAGCGGGGGGTTGCACCTGACGCGTGACGGCATCGTCTGGCAGGACTGGCGCGGAAGCGGCCACTTCGCTTCGTTCGACCGAAGCGTCTGCACGGTGACGAACGGTCCGACTGCGACCGGACAGAGCTGTCCGGAGGGTTGGACGTTCCACCGGATGGAGAAGCCGACGTACGAGAATGCGACGATGCCGATCAACTCGGACGAGAGCTACCTGACGCAGATCGACCACCATGACGTCCTGGGCTTCGGCCCCGAGACGCCGGTCTACGGTGTCGTGAATACCGACTCGCTGGAGGTATTTGTCCCTGATACCGGGCAGTTTGTCACCATGCGGGTGCCTTATCCGCTCGGCTTCTTCTCCCGCTCGTCGGTAGGCCGGATCGATGACCCGGCGGCGGGCTGGAAGGGGAGGGGGCTCTGGTCGAGCTACTCCAACTACGCCGCCTGGCACCTCGAGGGAGGACCGGGAACGCTGCAGAAGGCAGTCAAGTTCCAGGTCCGTCCCGATCCGCTGGCCCGGTAGCCGCGGCTTCTCTTACCCGCCCAGCGGGAGGATGAACTGCCAGCCCTCGTCGATCCGCTGCTGCAGCCGGGCCGCGCCGTCGCCGATGCCACAGGCGACGCGGTCCTGCGCCTGGCAGATCTCGCGCACCTTCGTGAATACCTCTTCCACCTCCGGGTGGTTCTCCGGTCCCGGAGCCGGCCCGAGGCCCAGGTCGATGCTCATGTCGCCCGGCACTACCATGATGGCGCTGACCGGGGTCTGCAGGATTGCTTCGAGGTTTGATACCGCCTCGGCCGACTCGATCATCGCCACCACGAAGAGCTCGCCGTCCGGGTTGAGCGGCCAGACGTCTGCTTTGGCGTAGTAGTCACCCGCGTCCGCGACGCGCCACCGCCGGATCGCGCCGCCCGGACCCCAGCCGCGCTCACCACGCGGCTCCGGCTCCGCGGCGTCCAGCGCGGGCGGGTACCGAACGGCCTGGACCAGCCGGAGAGCCTCCTCGGCCGTGTCGACATGCGGCACGATGACGCCGAATCCGCCCAGGTCGAGCACCTGCTTGATCGCCCACTTGAAGTCCTCGTCGCCCTCCATCGGGATCCGGACCATCGGTGTGAGCGTCATCCGCCCCGTCTCGTCCCGGTCCTGGTCCATTTCCTCGAGCACCCGGTCGATCCGCTCACCCGAGAAGGCGGAATGCTCCATGTCGACGAAACGCCAGTCCTGGGTGGCAATGGCGGGCCGTCCTTCGTCGATCGCTTCGATCACCTTGTTGAGCCGGACCTGCGGTTGGGCAACGCCCATGTCCGCCCCGCAGCCGGCGGCGGTGGTCGCAACAAGGGCGCCGAGGGTGGCGAGCAGCAGCGGCCGGCGGGCCGAGCGGGTCGTTCGCGTCGTCAGTGTGGTGCGCATGGAACCTCCTGTGAGCCGGGGCGTTTCCCGCCATCGTGAGCAGTCGCCGCATTCTATCGCGTCCGATCGGCGTCGCAAACGTCCCTTTCGGCAGCCAAAGTGCGTTCCCATAGAAAATCGGACCCAGCGGTGGTAGAATCGGCGGCCAGGAAGGCAAGAGGAGGGTACTCTGTGTTCTGGATTCTTGCACTGATGACGGCGACGCTGCAGCCAGCGTCGCCACAGCTCGATTTCGAGTTCTTCGAGACCCGCGTGCAGCCGATCTTCCTGGAACGCCAGGAGGGCTTCACGCGCTGCGTCGTCTGCCACACCGAGGGAGCGGTCGGCTTCCTGCAGGAGTTGGAGCGCGGCGCGGATACCTGGACGGACGAGCAGTCGCGCGCCAACTTCGAGTCGGTCTCGGGCCTGGTGACGCCGGGCCAGCCGCTCGAGAGCCGGTTGCTGATGCATCCGCTCGAGCCCGAGGCGGGTGGCGACGAGTTCCACAACGGCGGACGGCAGTTCAGTTCGCAGGAGGACCCGTGGTTCGTCACCCTCTCGGAGTGGGTGAACGGCGGGACGGTGCAGTAGGCAACAGACAATCGATCGTGAGACCCCGGAACGACAGCACGACAGGAGAGGCAACGATGGTAACGACGACATCCCGTTGGATCGGATTCGCGGCAGCGGCGGCAGTCGTCGCGCTGGCGTTCGCGCCGGCGGCGTCGGCGCAGACTGTCCGGATCGTGCAGACAAACAGCGCTGGCGACAACGTTCACGTGATCGACCCGGTCACCAACCAGGTCGTGGGAGAGATCAAGGGGATCGAGCGGGCGCACGGCGCGATCGCGTCACCCGACGGCAAGCTGCTGTACGTGGCGAACGAGTCGGACGACACCGTCGACATCGTCGACATGAAGACGCTGAAAGTGATTGAGAAGGTTCTGCTCAGCGGCCGTCCGAACAACATCGCCATTACGCCGGACGGCAAGAAGGTGTACACGGCGATCGCCCAGTCACCCGGCGCGCTCGACGTGCTCGACACGACGACGAACGAGATCATCGCGACGATCTCCGTCCATGGTGGCGTCCACAACACCTACGTCACGCCGGACGGGAAGTACGCGCTTGCCGGCATGGTCGGCGCGCGCAACCTGACGGTGGTGGACACCGCGACGGACCGGCCGGTCTGGACGACGTACTTCGACCGGGGCATCCGGCCGATGGCCATGGATGTCAACCCGGACGGCTCGACGCGCAACGTCTACGTGCAGCTCTCGAACTACAACGGCTTCGCCGTACTCGACTTCGCGACCCGCAAGGAAGTCAAGCGGATCGAGTACCCGACGGTGGCGATGGACGACCAGACACCGGGTCACGGCGGTAACACCGCGCATGGGCTGGGCGTGACGCTGGACAACAAGTACCTCGTGGCGAACTCCAGTCTGAACAGCAGCGTCTACGTCTACACGCTCCCCGGTCTGGAGCTGGTCGGTGGTCTCCGCATAGGCCACTCGCCGAACTGGATCACCATCACGCCCGACAGCAAAATCGCGTACGTCTCGGTCTCTGGCGAGAACCGTGTCGTGGCGATCGACATCGAGACGGTGAAGTTGGTGGCGGATATTCCGACTGGCGGCCAGGTGCCGAAGCGGAACGCCACCGTCGTCCTGAATGAATAGCATCCGGGCCGGTTCTCGGATGCGTGCTGTCACCCTTCGTGTCCGCGCGGCCCTCGCCCTCGGTCTGGCGGGGGCCGCGTGCGGCCTGCTCACTCCACACGCGTTCCCCCTGGCGGCGCAGGACGGCGTCTATGCCGATGGACAGGCGGACGCGGGGGCGGTGCTATACGAAGAGCGGTGCACCGTATGCCACGGCGAGTTGCGCGCCATCATCCCCGAGATGGCGGCGCTCCTGGGCGATTACACCTTCCGGAACAACTGGCGCGGCCGGCCACTCGGCGAGCTGTTCGAGTACATCCAGGAAACGATGCCGCAGGATGCGCCCGGCACGCTGACCGGCGCGGAGTCGGCCGCGATCGTTGCCGCCATCCTCCGCGGTAACCGTGTCGCGGCCGGGGAAACTCCCCTCTCAGACGATCCCGCCCCACTGCACGAGATTCCGTTCGATCCGTAACGGAACGTCATCCGAAGAGCAGATTGACGATCGCCGTCGCGGCCAGGATGCCGCCGGCGTCTGCCAACAGGCAGGCGGGAAGCGTGTGCCGCGTCTGCCGGACACCGATCGCACCGAAGTAGACCGCCAGCGTATAGAAGGTGGTTTCGGTACTCCCGTAAATGGTGCTTGCCAGGTAGCCGATCAGCGAATCGGGACCGTACGCCGTCAGTGTTTCCGATGCCACTCCCAGCGCACCCGATCCGCTGAGTGGCCGAAGCAGCGCCACCGGCAGCACCTCCGCCGGGAGGCCGATCAGTGTGGTGATCGGGCCCAGGACGGTCACCAGCGCGTCGACGCCACCGGCGGCGCGGAACATGCCGACTGCCACCAGGATGGCTACCAGGTACGGGATGATCCGGAGCACCACGTCGAAACCCTGCTTGGCACCCTCAACCAGAGCGTCGTACACGCGGACGCGCCGCACCCAGCCGTAGAGGACGAAGGCGGCGACGATGGCGGGTAGCATCCAGAACGACGTGATCCCGCGTATCGCCTCGGCGGGCGGTTCGGTGCCGAGGCGCGACAGCAGATCGCGTGCCGCCAGCGCCAGCAGGCCGATCCAGAAGCACCGTGCCGCCCAGACGCGCCCCGCCGCCCGTTCCGCCGGCGGCGCCGGTTCATTCACTGTGACATCGTTGGCTACATCGGCCTGGGCAGCTAGCGAGGCGTTCCCTTCCGCGACAGCGCCGGCATCGAGCGGCGGCGGCTCGTCGCGGCGGTAGCGGGGGAGGCGCGCGAGCAGGATTGCGGCGGTGATCCCGACCAGTGTCGCCGTTCCGCTCGCGAACCACGTGGGAACGACGATACCGGCCGCATCACCGGATCCGAGTGCTGCACGGACGCCGATCATGCCGGTTGGCAGGATCGCGAGGCCCGCCGTGTTGATCGCGAGGAAGAGCGTCATGGCGTTCGTCGCGGTGCCGGGACGGCTGTTCAGCTTGTTCAACTCCTGAATTGCCTTGATGCCGAAAGGGGTGGCGGCGTTTCCAAGTCCCAGCATGTTGGCCGAGATGTTCAGGATCATTGCGCTGATCGCCGGATGATCCGCCGGCACGTCGGGGAACAGCCGGTGCATGACCGGTCGCACCAGCCGCGCGACCGTCGCCATCACGCCTCCCTTCTCCGCGACACGCATCAGACCCAGGAAAAAGGCCATGACGCCGACCAGGCCGATCGCCAGCTCGACGGCGTTGCGTGCCGAGGTGACGATGGAGCCGGTCAGTGCTTCCATCCGGCCGGTTGCTGCCGCGATCAGGACCGACAGCAGCGTGACCGTGATGAAGAGGCCGTTCAGCATGGGGTTCGCGCCGCGCGTGTCTGCGTGGGCCGGTCCGAATGGTAGCAGGAAGCGCTGGCGAGACTTTTTCGGTTCGCGCGGTGTCCAAGGTACCTAGGGCGAACGGCTGTAGCCTGCGCTGCTCGCACGCTTGCGCAAAGCGGCTTGGCGTGCGACGCTTGGGGGCAGGCGAAGTCGCTTTCCGGTCCGGCACGAGGACGAACGGATGCGCACCCCAGCGGCGGTTGAGTGGTCACGCGTTGCGACGACGGAATCATCGCTCGTTGAGCGGTGCGTCGCGGGTGACGAGGAGGCATGCCGCGAACTGGTCGAGACACACCAGGCGATGGTGTTTCAGTTGGGGTACGCGCTGCTCGACGATCGCGAAGAAGCACTCGATCTGTCGCAGGAGGTTTTCCTGCGCGTTTTCCGAACGCTCCGCACTTTCCGTGGCGATGCTGCGGTCCGGACCTGGATTTACCGGATCGCCGTCAATCAGGCGCGCAACCGGCGTCGCTGGTGGGCGCGGCGTGGTCGCGCCGCGCAGGTTTCCCTCGACGAGGCCTGTGCCGGCACGAACGGCGAGCCGGCGGCGCCGAACGAATCGTCCGCCGACGTCCAGCTCGAGCGCCGGCGTCTGGCGCATCGCATGCGCACCGCTATCGCGACCCTGCCGTTCGATCAGCGGACTGCGGTGATTCTGCGCGAGGTGCATGGCATGAGATACCAGGACATCGCCTTCTCGCTGGGCGTTACGGTCGGCGCCGTCAAGTCGCGTCTCGCGCGGGGCCGCGCGGCGCTCCGCCTCGCCCTCAAGGAAGTTCGGCCATGCTGACCTGCTTGCTCAACCGGCGGCGTCTGGCGGCGTACCTGGACGACGAACTGTCGATCCCGCAACGGATCGCGGTCGACCACCATCTGGCCAAGTGCCGTCGATGTGCCTGCGCGGCGAACCGTGAGCGCGCCCTCAGCCGCGTGGTCCGGCAGGCGTCGGGTGGCTTGCTCGATGCGAACGTCGCGGAGCGGCTCCGCGTCTCGGGCGACATGGTGCTCAGTCGGGTCGCGGCCGAGCGCGAGGTGGCGCGCACGACCGGCGTCGGACGTCTGACAGAGTCTCCGCACCTGGTTGGGGCGGCAGGCGCCGCCTGCGTTGTTACGTTCGTCTGCGCGATGCTGGCCGCGAGCATCGTGGGGTCGGTGCCGCAGCCCGGTTCGCTTGCCGCGAGGCTGCTGTCACTCTCGAACCCGGGATCGAACGAGAACCCTCTCGGCCTTCGGACAGGCATGGTGACGCCACAGTTGAGCCCCGACGCGCTGCTGCTGTCGAGGCCCGATCCCATCCCCCCGTTGCCGGGGCAACCGACCGGCGTGACGTTCGCGTTGGTGCTGACCCGTGAGGGAACCGTCTCGGTGCTGCAAGTGCTCGAATCGAGCGGGGCCGATCCGACCAGTTGGTCCGATCTGGTCGGATCCGCGGCTGGCTCACGATTCGTGCCGGCGGAATACCGTGGTGCACCGGTCGCGGTGAACATGGTCTGGGTGGTCGAAGAAGTGACCATCCAGGGCGACATGGCGGCTGACCTTATTGCCACCACCACGACTCCGGCGGCCTGACCGACGGGCTCCTAGTGGTCCGTCACCTTATAATATTCGGATATACGGACTTGAGTTTGCAGCGCGCATCGTCGACCTTCATCTGCCAGTCGACACCGCGTTGCGTGCGGTTGACGTCGGTGGACCACGCCGACACCTCGTCGTGCAGCGTGCCGAGGTCGCCGATGCGGCGCCCGCGCACGCATTGGCGCGTCAGGGAACTGAGTTCGTTCTCCGCGATGTTCAGCCAGCTCCCGTGTTTCGGCGTGTAGTAGAAGTCGATGCGTCGAACCAATTGCCGCGCCCGGGTCGGCTCGAACACTGCGTAGAAGGCGCCCTTCGTGTGCGTGTTGAGGTTGTCGCACACCAAGGCGATCTTCTCACAGTCGGCGTAGCGTCCTTCCAACAGGCCGGCGACCTCCACCGCCCAGTCCGCCTTCGTACGCCGGGCCCGGGCCGTCGCCTGCCGCCAACCCGCCAGCGGTTCGCTGAACAGGAAGACCGAGGCCGTGCCGGCCCGTTCGTACTCGTAGTCGACACGCCGCGGACGGTTCTTCGTGGCCGCCATCGGCGCGCGGGTTTCCTTGACCAACTGCACCGGCTGCTCGTCCATGCACACGACGGGACAATCCGGATCGTAGGGTTTCTGATACAGGTCCAGGACCTGTTCCATGTTCGCCACGAACTCGGCATCGGCCTGTGGCGGGATCACCCAGTACTGGATTTTCCGCTGCGTCATGCCGTTTTTTTCAGCGTCCGCCGGATGGTTTCGTGGCTGATCGACTCGACGATCGCCAACTCGACGACCCGGCGCGCCAGCAGGCGCAACGACCAGTTCGCGTAGCCCTTCGGGGGTGGCCCCAGACGCAGGGCGATGACCTGCGCCTCCTGTTCGCCGTCGAGCAGTTTGGGAACCGGGGGCGACGCCCGCCGCTTTCGTTCCAGCGCCCGCTCGAACCCGTCCTGCACGCAGCGTTGGCGAATGTTCTCGACGGTCTTGGTGCGGCACGAAAAGGCCTCGGCGACCCGCTGGTCGGTCCACGCCGGCCCGTCCGCATCGGCCTTCAAGAGAATCTGCGCGCGGCGCACTTTCTCGCTGCTCCCGTTGAGCTTGCGGACCGTCTGTTGACAGACCTCGCGTTCCTGGGCTGTGAGTCGAACGATGTACCTCTTTTGCGGCATGGAAACTCTCTCGGTTCGAGACGAGCTCCCCAATAGTCCTAATGTTTATTGATGGCACAGCACTAGGAGTCTGCGCCGTAGGAGATTCGCCGGACGATAGTTGGCCGTCGGCCCACAACCTGACGCGCCGCGTCGGGGCGACCTCGCCGGTCAGCGGGCGAGGTCGATTCTCGGCGGCCGGCGAAACGGTCGGCAAAATCGGCTCCGACGCGCCCCGGGGCTCGCCAGCGGCCACGATTCGCACCGCTGCGCGGCCGTTGCCGGCTTCATACCTCGCGTTTCACATCCCCATCAGGGGCTGAAGGCGTTTCACGTTCAACGCCAGGCACACCAAGTCCCACTCGCCGCCCGCCGTGGCGAGTCCCCGCAGGCTGAAGCGCCGGAATCCCAGCACGTGCTTGATCCAGCCGTGCGGGGCCTCCGACAGCCACTTGCGTTCCGCATACGCCGCCCGGCCCGCCCGCGTCGCCAGTTTCTCCGACATGCGACTCGTCGCCGGATGCTTCTTGGGGTCGCTGGTCGCCGCCGTCTTACCCTCTCGCCCCGGCGCCACATACCCGTTGACGCCCCGCGTCTCCAGGTCCACCAAGTCCCGCTCGTTGCAATACCCGGCGTCGGCCAGCACCGTCTCCGGCTGCGCGTCGAACGTCTCCGACACCGCGTCGAGCAGCGCCGGCAACCCGCCCTGGTCACTCGCGTTCGCCGTCACGTCGGTCGCCACCACCAACTGGTGGTCAGAGTCCACCGCCACCTGCGCGTTGTAGCACTGCTGGAACCCTTCGTTGCTCGTCTTCATGATCCCGCTGTCCGGATCCGTGAAGTTGCTCTGCGCCTTCTCGTCCGGCTCGCCATACGCCCGCTTGTACGGCCGACCGCCCTGCGGGTTCCGACCCTCGCCCGGCTGCCGCCCGCCCGCGTCGTCCGCCGCCCGCTGCGCCGCCTCCAGACGCGCCTTCGCCGCCCGGATCGCCGCCAGACGATCCTCCCGCCGCCGCAACTCCGTCGGCAGCTCGTCGCCGCGCACCGCCGCCCCCAACCGCGCATCCTCGGCCGCGTCAGCGTCGTCCGCCGACGCCAGCAGCGCGTCAATCTCGCCGACCAAGCGACGCTCCTCCTCCTGCATCCGACCGTAGCTCATCGCCTTGCGCTTGCTCGCGTTCGCCCGCACCTTCGTGCCGTCTATCGACAACTTCCCGAAGCTCGCCACCCCCAACTCCCGCGCCAGACGAACCACCTCCACGAACAGCTTCTTGAAGTCCTCCAGATGCCGACGACGAAACTCGCACACCGTACGGTGTTGCGGAAAATTGCCCGCCGCCAGCACCCGGAAAGCCACGTCCTCTTCCAGCTTCCTCGCGATCCCCCGCGACGAAAACACCCCCGTCGCATACGCGTAGATCAGCACCTTCAACATCATCCGCGGCTCATACGGCGCGTTGCGCCGACCGTCACCCTCATACGGTGCGTAAAATGCCGTCAGATCCAAACCCTCCACCAGGTCGCTGACATGGTGCGCCAAGTGGCCCTCCGGCAACCACGCCTGCAAATCTGGTGGCAACAGCAACGATTGGTCCGGGGCGTAGCGGCGAAACGTCGTCGACATCACGTCCTTCCGTCAAGATCAGGTCTGCCGCAATTGTCGCATTTTCTACGGCGCAGACTCCTAGCGCGCGTCAGCGGTTGCGGTGTTGTTCATCGCGTCCGTGGCGCGCACCACCAGGCGGTCGAGCGCGTCGGCTGGCACCGTCAAGTCGAACCGCTCCTCACGGGCATCCGGAATCCCATCGATGGGGTAGACCACCTGCCACGTTTCCGCGTCGAGCGTGTACTCCACACGCGCGACGGCTGACTGGGCGTCGGTAACGGTGACGCGGACCACCGCCTCGTCGCCGGCGGCTGCGGGCGGACCCACCGCGATTTGCGGCGGTGCATTGTCGACATCGAACGGCGCCGTGTCACGCGCAGCGGTGAGCGCGGCGCCCGGCGCGTTGCCGGCGGCGTCCGACACGATGATTCGGACGACGTAGGCGCCGTCTGGCGTCGAAGTCGTATCCCAGGTGAACAGCCGGTCAGTCAGGTTCCGTGCGAGGGTTCGCCAGTTGTCGTCGGTCTCCGGGCGGTACCGCACTTCGTAACGGAGCATGTCGCGGTTCGGGTCGGAGGCTTCCCAGGCAAACGCCTGCAGGCCCTTCCGGTACACCTGCCGGCCGAGAGGGGTAGTGGTCGACGTGGCCGAGCGGCCGTTTGGCGGCGCGCCGGGATCTCGGCCACCGTTCAGTCCGGCGATCGGAGGATCGGCTGCCGCCGCACTCTGCTGGTAGACACGTCCAGGTGAGTGCAGGGTAAGCCGGGTGATTTCGGGCGCGAGGTTGCGCGGCAGGTACGCCGCGGTGACGGACCGGAGGATCGGTGTGTCGCCGGACGTGCGCAGTTCTGCACGCCACTGCAGATAGCGCGCTTTCGGACTGGCAATTGCCGCCCCGTCCGGCGTGTCGTACGGCTCGGACCAGGCGCTCCAGGTCTTGCCGGGCGTTGCGGTGTTGCCGGAACGGGTCTGCAGTTGAATGCTGCTGCCGTCCGGCGTTGTCGCGCGCCAGCTGATCATCCCCCAGGTTGCGATGGTCTCCGCATCGTGTGCCACGGATCGGTAGGTCCCCTCGCCCGCGCGGGTTGGCATCATGCGATGGACGATGCCAGGGTTGGCGGTTGTCCAGGCGATGCGCCCGTCCGGTTCGGATGCGAAACGGGTCACCTGCCCTGCCTGTGCGGTGGTGAGCAAGACCGTGGTTCTCGGCTCGCCCGCGATGCGAAACAGCTTGCCGTTCGGGCCGGTGCCGATGACGATACCGCCGTCAGGATCACGGACCGCATCATAGGGTGTCGCCTCGCTCGACTCCCACACGATGTCCCAGACGCCGTCGGGTTCGATCCGGTACACGGCGCCGCCGGAGCCGGCGGCGCCAGCGTCGCCGGTCGAGGTGCTCGCGCTCGTGGTGGTGGTGACGCTAGCCGTGGCGGTCGCGGTCGCAGAGGCAGTCGCGCTGCCGCCCGACGCGGAAGCGTTCCCCGCGGCGGTGGCGAGCATCGTGCCGTCGTCTTCAACGCGAACGGAAACGATTTCTTCACGTCTCGAGTCGAGCAGAACGAACGCTTCGCCGTCAGGATCGATCCGGAACAGGTGCCCGGGCGAACCGGTTCCCGCCAACAGACGTCCGTCCGAATCGACAGCGAGGGCGCGGACATGCGTCGCGCCGGTATCGTAGAAGAGCGATGCTACGCCATCCGGCGCCACTCGGTAGATGCGTCCCGGATTGCCGGTCCCGACGAACAGCGTCCCGTCCGGATGCGTGGCAAGCGTCCAGATGTAAGTCTCTTCGGGATCGAACCAATTCCGGGAGGTTCCGTCCGGGTCGATCGCTATGACCTGGCCGTCGGGTGAGGTGGCGGCATGGACACCGCCGTCACTGCGGGGGGCGAGCGCATGGATGTCGAACTCGGTTCCCCGCCACAGGGTTTCGGCGGCGCCGTCCTCACCGATTCGTTGAACCAGGCCGCCCGTGTCGTCGCCCGATCCGCCACCGACCCAGAGCGCCCCATCCGCATGCACGAGCGTCCAGAGGAAGGGCGCGTCCGCGTCGTGGATCGTTTCCGCGCCGGGCCCGATCCGCAACTGCCCATCCGCATCGATGGAGATGTTCTCCGCATCTCCTTCCAGAAATTCCGACTGTGTCGAAACGCTCCAGAAGACCGGCGACGCCGCCTCTCCCACGAACACGACGGCGAGAAAGAAGAGAAGCGCGACCGGACCGGGCTTGCGGGGGATCATCCGGTCTCGGCTGGCTCGACGGTTACCGTGATCAGGCGAGAGCCGGAGACGACGTGGCCGGTCGGCAGATCCCACTCGCCAAGTACCGCTTCGCCGAGCGGGGTCACCTCGCCGCCGCGGTCCCCGTCGAGGACGGCCCGCACCGACGAGGGGAGTGCTGCCCAGGCCTGACCGCGCACTATCGCGCCAGGCCGTGCGGCGAGGAGCTGTACATAGAAGCGGTCCTGCTGGCGGGACCGGTTCAGGGCGCGGATCAACTGCGGGAGCGACCGTGCCTGTCCCGGTTGCCGGCCGGCTGACGCTTCGCGGGCCTCGAGGGTTGCGGCGTCCGCCACCAGGATCTGCACCGGGCCGGTCAAATCGCGCGGGAGAGTCACGTGGACCGTTTCGATGATCGCGTCGCCTTCCGCCGTGCGGGCCGAGATGGTAATCGGCACCGCGTCACCGGACCGCGGGCGGGGCGCATCGACGCGTACCCGCTCCAATTGCGCGGTGCGGGGAGCTTCGTGGGCCGTGATGCTGAGTTCGACGCGTTCGATTTTGACTGGCAGGAAGCGGTTGCCGAGCAGCGTCGTCAGGGGAGTCGTGGCCGAGAACGCGGCATCGACGGCGGCCCGCTGGCCAGCGTAGACGTTATGAAGGCGGATGGGATCATTGCCGCCGCCCAGATGCACGGCGCCCGTTACCTCAAGGGTGCTGGCGGGCGAGAGGTCGCGCGTCCACGACAGCAGCGTGTTGAGCAGCCCGGTCAAAGTCAGCACCGGTGTGAAGAAGGGATCGTCAATCACTTCGAAGGCGAACGACTCGGTCAGATCCCGATCCGATGCGGCGATCCTCACGTCGACCGGGATAAGCGACGGACTGGCGCCGAGGCTGCCATAGATGCCGGTCGACCGATCCTGGTCGATGGTCCCGACAACGTCGCCGACGGCGGTGATCTTCGACGAAAGGGCCAGGCTTGGCAGTAGCGTGGTGACGCGGGCGCGAGTCATTGGCATCTGTGACTGGCCCAGGTTGTAGAAGGGATGACCGAACGCATAGACACGGCCGTCGTCCACCAGCGTGACGGTGCCGGTGCCGGTCATCGCCAGATCGCCCTGCATCAGCGTCGCCCCGACCGCGTCACCCGGGGAAAGCGGCTCACCGTCGTCGTCCGGTTGTGAGGCCCCGCCTGCTGCCATGCCGCCGATGGTTGTCACGAATCCGGTGCCGTCGAACGCGGAGGACCACAGATCGATTACTTCCGGCACGAAGCCGTTCAGGAGCAACGGCGTCGCGATGGGTTGAAGCTGCGTGCCGAGCCGCGCCACCTCGGCGAGTGGCAGACCTGTTCCGCGGACGTCGCCCGGCCGCTCGGCAAACGGCTGGGTCCGGGCGAAAGCCTGGCGCACGGCGGATGCCACGTGATCGCGGTCGCCGTCCGCGAATACAATTGCGGACGCCCCGTGGCGTGCCGTGCGCATCGGCGTGGCGTCGGTGGCAGCCATCTCGCTGATTGGCGTGATTCCGGCGATGGCCGTCGTCGTGAACGAACCGAGCGAGTAGGAGAGTGCGCCGGCAAGCTTTCCGTCAAAGTAGATGGGGCTGCCGCTCATCCCCTGGATGACGCCGGTCTCGGCAAGCGGACCGCCGTCGAGCCGCGCGATGATGAGCGACCGCCGGGGTCCCATCACATTGTTGATGATCCCCAGGACCTCGACGCCGAATTCTTCCCGCGTCGCGCCGTTGAAGACGGTGACGCCGACACCCCGCATCCCCGGTTCGATTTCGTCGAGGCCGATGCGGGGCGTCGCGGCGGGGAGGACGGCCACCGCCAGCAGCGCGGCGACGACGATGCCGCCAGCGAGGCCGGCGGCGTGCGGGACACGGACCGGTTGCGGTTTCATCGGTCGTTCATCGGTTGTCCGATGCCTCGGCTACTCGGAGCCGAGGTCGCGAAGGTAGTTGACGAGATGCCAGATCTCCTCGTCTGTAATCCGGCCTTCCCAGGCGTCCATGTCGTACTTCGGCGCCACACCCTCCTGGATCACCTTGTAGATCGCGGCATCCGTGTCGCCGTGATCCCACTGATCGTCGATCAGGTTGGCAGGTTGCGAACCGGCGGGCGCCGCCATGCCGCGTCCATCACCCTGCATGCCGTGGCAGGAGCGGCAGAATCGGCCGTAGACCCGGCGGCCCGAGGCGACGGACTCGTCCGTCGCCTCGACAGGGTTGTCTTGTATTACGACCGGTGCGGCGAGGGCAGTCGCCGTTACGGCTGTCGTGGACGGCCCGAACAGGACCACCAGGGCGCACGCCGCGCAGAACGCGGCGAGGCTGAACACGATGCGGGTCAGATCAGGCACGATCACGCCTCCTCGTTACGTGAGAACTGTTAGAACTATACCGCGCCGGTCCCCATCCGTCAGCCAGCCAGCTTGAGGAGCACGTCAGTTTGACCCGTTCCGGGGCGCGCGATACACTACCCGCCGTAGCTATTGGGACGGTCGCACCGAGGAGTTGAACTGATGCGTGTACTAAGTCTGTTCGTGGTGTTGTTGCTGAGCGCTGCCCCCGTGGCTGCGCAGCAACAGGACCCCCCGCCGGAGGCGGCGGGCGATTTGGCCGAGGTGATGCGCAGCATCCTGTTCCCCAACTCGAACCTGATCTTTGACGCGCAATCGGCCGACCCCGCCGCCCCGCCAGAGGAGTCAGCTGGCGATTCCACAACCGCCCGTTTCGCCGGCATCTATACCGGCTGGGAACAGGTTGAGAACGCGGCGGTCGCGCTCGCGGAAGCATCCAACCTGATCACGCTGCCGCGGCTCTGCGAGAACGTCGAGGACGACCCGGCGCGCAACGGCGAACCGGTGCCGATCGAGCAGGACGACTGGAAGCAACATACCGCGAGACTGCGGGAAGTGGGCCTGGCCGCGGCCGAATGGGCACGCCGCCGGGTGTACGACGAGGACGAAGTACTTTTCATTACAGGCGATGTGGCGGAAGCCTGCTCCAATTGCCATAGCGTCTACCGCGACAGCTACGCTGACCCGCCGAAGGCCCGCTGCGTTCCGTAACGCCGCCACAGCACGGTTTCCTGTCCTCGTTCCGCAAGACCTGACATGCGTGGCTACTTCGAATTGGTCGGCGCGTTGGAGTCGAGCGTCGCGCTTCGCGAATCGCTCAACGCCTATCCAATCATGCTCACGTCGCACGTCATCGGGATGTGCATGTTCGCCGGCCTGATCATGATGATGGACGTCCGTCTGGCTGGCATCGGCAACTTCAACAGTTCGGTGACGCAGGTGCAGCGCCAGCTGTTTCCGTGGCAGATGTTGGGCTTCGCCGTCAGTATCGTCACTGGACTGCTGCTCCTCTACAGCGACCCGATGCGCTTCTACCCGAACTTCTACTTCTGGCTGAAGAACCTGCTTCTGGTGCTGGCGGGCCTGAACATGTGGTACTTCCACGCCACAATCTACCAGTCGGTGTCTCGGTGGGATAACGACCGGACGCCGCCCTTCGGCGCACGCATGGCGGGGCTTATGTCACTCGTGTTCTGGGCGTTCATCATCGTCGTCGGACGGATGATTGCCTACGCCGATCTCGTGCCGCAGTGGTGGAAGGATCTGAACCTCTGAACCTCGCGGGGTTAGGGTAGGAGCAGCCGCATGTCATTCGAACCGTTGTTCTTCTGGATGCAGGAGCACGCGTTCAGCGCGTACATCCTGAGCACCACGTGGTTCGCCCCGATTGTGCAGGTCATGCACCTGGTCGCTCTGTCGGTGTTCGCCGGCGCGGTGCTGGTGGTCGACCTGCGACTCATCGGCGTCGCCCTGACACGCGTGCCGCTCTCCAAGGTTGCTTCCGACGCCATGCCCTGGATGGTCTGGGGGTTTGTGGCGCTTCTCATCACCGGTTGGCCGTCGGTGATGTCGACCGCGCTCAAGCAGTACTACAGTCCATTTTTCTGGTGGAAGATGGAATTGCTGATACTGGGCCTGATCTTCACCTTCACGATCCGGCGGAAGATTACGCTGACGGACGAAGCGAGACTTGGTCCGATATGGCCAAAGGTGGCCGGAGTTTTTTCGATTTCGGTGTGGACCGGGGTTGCCATTGGCGCCCGGCTGATCGGCCTGTTGTCGTAGACTGCGACGCCGGAATGCGGAACGGACCGCCTTGACACCAACGGAAAAACGGGTTTATATCGCATCCTGAGCAAACCCAGAACGAAACGTTCCGGTCCCTCGGACGGGGTTCCGGACCAACGGCTGGCCGTCGGCGGCGTCAGGGCCGCTCGATAGATCTGGCCGGGAGACATCCTGAGATGCGAAATCGGAGCAGCTTCAACAGTACATTGGCCGCAGTCGCGGTAGCCACCGTGGCAGCGGTGGCAATGATCTTCTCGGTCGGGATCACCGAGTTGGCGGGTCAGGACTACCAGGCGCCGCAGACGGCGTTTGGCACGCCGGACCTCAACGGAATCTGGCAGTCGGTCGGCGCACACCACTGGAACATCGAGCCGCATGCGGCCAGTCACGGCCCGGTGGTCGAGCTGGGCGCCATCGGCGCCATCCCGGGCGGGCTCGGCATCGTTCAGGGGGGCGAGATCCCGTACACCGCGGCCGCGCGGGCCCAGCAGCAGGAGAACGCGCAATACTGGGTGGAGCGCGACCCGGCCGGCAAGTGCTACATGCCGGGCATCCCCCGCTCTACCTACATGCCTTACCCGTTCCAGATCGTCCAGACCGAGGAGTACATACTCTTCGCCTACGAGTTCGCCAGCGCGAGCCGCGTCGTCTACATGAACCGGCCCGACTTTGAAGCTCCGGTCGACGCCTGGATGGGGCACTCGCTCGGCTCGTGGGATGGCGAGACGCTGGTGATTGACGTCACCGCCCAGATGCCCGACAGCTGGCTGGACGGTAACGGCAACCACCACAGCAACTCGATCCACGTCGTCGAGCGCTACACCGCGACCAGCGAGCATCACCTGATGTACGAGGCGACGATCGAGGATCCGGAGGTCTACACGCGGCCGTGGACCATCAGCCTGCCGCTCTACCGCCGGATCGACGAGAATATGCAGCTCCTTGAGTTCAAGTGCGTGGAGTTCGCCGAGGAGTTGATGTACGGGCACCTGCGGAAGGACCCGGATCTGACCCCGACCTATCGGCCGAGCGGCTACGGATCCGCCTTCGAGGGCGAGGCGCCTGGTCCCCGGTAGGCCGAAGCCAGTGGGGCAGTTGACGGAATCGAAGAGACCGGTGATAATCACACATTCGTTCGCGAGTACACAGGAGGCGAAACAGATGCGAGCAAAGGCAATCTTGGCATTGGCGGCATTCGCGGTGGTTCTGGCTGGAGTCCCCGTGATGGCTCATCACGCGTTCTCGGCGGAGTTTGACGCTGATCGGCCGCTCCACCTTGAGGGCGTTGTCGTCAAGATGGAATGGATCAATCCGCACGCTTGGGTCCACCTTGAGGTGACCAACGACGACGGCAGCAAGGTCGTCTGGATGGTCGAGGGTGGCACACCGAACACGCTGTTGCGCCGCGGGTTCAGCAAGAACTCGTTGCTGCCCGGAACCGAGATCATCGTCGATGGCTACCAGGCCAAGGATGGTTCGAACAAGGGCAACGGCCGCGACCTGACGTTCCGTGACGGTCGCAAGCTGTTCATGGGCTCGTCCGGCACGGGCGCGCCGACTGACGGTCGCGACCCGACCGAGCCTGGCCGCTAGTCGGCTGTCGGTCGTTCATCGCGAACGACACGGTTTGGAAAGGCCTCGTGCGTCCTAGGCTTGTCCTGGGACGTTCGGGGTCTTTTCTTGTCTGCCGCCATAGCCGCCATCACGTGCCCGCCCTCTTACTGCTCCTCGCTCTGCTGTTTGCTCCCTCCCCCGCCTCCGCCCAACCGCCCCAGCCCGTCATCGGGGAGATCGAGGTGGTCGGCCACGAGGTGTTCGATGTCGGCGGATCGGCGCCGTACCGCTTGGCAAACCGCCTCCATGTTCGGACCCGCGAGCGGATTGTCCGGAACGACCTGCTCTTTGAGACTGGCGATCCGGTCGACTATGAGCTGATTGAGCAGACCGAGCGCAACCTGCGCGGTTTGCCGTTCCTGCGCGACGCGCTGCTGGAGACGACCGACGTAGACACCGACGGCGACGGGATGGCGGACCGCGTCGACGTACGGGTCACCACGTGGGACCGCTGGACGCTCTCCCCGCGTGTCGACTTCCAGCAGATAGAGGACCGCACGCTGTGGGAGTTGGGCGCCTCGGAGAAGAACCTGCTCGGCTTCGGCAAGGCGGTTACCTACTCGCACCGCCAGAACCTGGACCGGACCATAGATCGCCTCACGTACGACGATCAGCAACTGTTACATACGAACATCTCGCTGACCGGAACGCTCTCCGAACTGAGCGACGGGTACGAGCGGCTGTTGATCGTCGACCGGCCCTTCCTTTCGCTGCGAGATCCCTGGACCTACACGCTTGGTGCTGGGGGGTTCCGGCGGACGGATCCGATCGTGGAGCAGGGTGTCGAGGTGGACCGCCTGCCGCATCGTGGGCGTTGGGGCGATCTGGCTCTGGGCCGGGCGATCGTCCGGCGCGACGCTCACGCGGTCCGGCTGCTCGGCGCCTACCGGTTCCGATCGGATCATGTCGGCGCGGACCGGCGTGAATTCGGAATCGCTGAAATTGGCCTGCAGGCAGTATCGCACCGGTTCGTCCGTCTGACGCATGTCAATCAGTTCGAACGGACCGAGGACTTCAACCTCGGGACCGAATCGCACTTCACGGTGGGGGTTTCAGCCGAGGCGCTCGGAGGCGCCGGACGCGCGACCTTCGTCGCGGCGGGGCATCAACAGGGAGTGATCTTCCGTGACGATCACTTCGTCATCCTGAACGCCACGGTGGGTGGACGTCGTGAAGGCGATCTGTGGCGGAACCTGGCCGCCTCGGCCAGTGCCCGCTACCTGCTGAAGCCGTCGTCACGCACCGCCCTGATCGGACGTGCGGACTACGTGCATGGCCATCGGCTCGATCCGGAGGTGCAGTTGCGCCTCGGTATCGAGAGCGGATTGCGCGGCTACCCGGTGCGGCAGTTCACGGGCACCCGATCGCTGCTGTTGTCGCTCGAGGAACGCTGGTTCGTCGCGGACGATGTTTGGCAGCTCTTCTCTCTCGGTGTCGCCGGCTTCTTCGATAGCGGCTTCGTCTGGCCGGAGGGACACCCGGTTCGTTTCAGCGACCTGCGGAGCGCGGTCGGCGTCAGCCTGTTGGTAGGCAGCCACCGCCTGGCATCGCGGGGCGGTGTGCGGTTCGATCTGGGGTTTGGCCTCAACCCGGTCGACGGCGTCAAGCGCTGGGTGGGCACCGCCTTCTCCGACCTTGCCTTCTGAACATCTTCCCGCCCGGCGCCGCGGAGCAGCCCAGTTCGCGACCGGGACGCTGGTGCCGGTTGTTGTCTGGCTAGTCGTGCTGCCGGCGCTCGGCGCGCTGGATTTATTCGCCGGGGCGTCCATCTTCCGACCTATTGGCTTGCTGTTGGCTGCCAGCGCCGTGGGTGGCGCGATGGCGGGCGGCGCCACCGGCACCGGCTGGCGCGGACGGGCGGCGTTCGGTGTGGCGTTCGTGGCGCTGCTCTGGGTTCCGCTGTTGGCGGTGAGCACGCTGCCGGCGCTCGGTGGCCGAGAGACGTTAACCGAACTGGCTATCGGTCTGGCGCCCGGCTTTGTGCTCGCCTACGGTCTGATCGGCGCGCTCGGCGCGGTGCTGGATGGAGCGGATGCCGCGGGTTCCGGTGTCGGCGCCGGTTGGCCGAGGGTTGCCACCGCCGGTCTCGTCTTCGGTACCGCCGGTCTCCTCGGTGGCTTGCTTGTCGCTCTCGTTGCCTCACTCTCCCCGGGGGCAACGGGCTTGGCGGGGTTCGCGATCAGTCTCCTGGGAGGCGGCGCTTGCCTCATTGCATCGGCGGCGGGAGGTTGGTGGATTGCCGCAGCGTCCGGTCCATCCGGCAGATGATCGCGCAAGCCGCAGCCGATACCACGTGCCAGATGACGTGCGGCTGCACGATGTGGGCGGCGGCGCCGCTGACGCAGCCGATGCCGAGGTGTCCGAGTCCGAGCACGATTCCTCCGGGCAGCACGAGCCAGCTGATCCACCGAACGTCGTCCCGAATGCCGGATTCCATCCGGGCCAGGCGCTGCCAGAGCACCAGCGCAGTGAGTGCACCCACCGTCGCGACGAAGTAGCCGAACCAGCTGAACAGAAACGCGACGCCGGCGGGGAATATCGCGAGCGCGATTCCCATCGGTAGCGCCTGCGCCGGCGTGCCGTAGCCGTTTCGGATAAGCGCCCATGTCAGCAGATGACCGTTGAGCAGCGCCACGACGGCCAGGTCGATTCGCTGCATGAAGGCCGTGCCGGAGGTGTGGAATCCGACAGCGATCAGGCCGACCAGCGCTATCCGCAGCGCGATGGCCGGCGCCAGACGCCAGGAGCGGCCCGCCGCCACCAGGTAGGCCAGGGCCGAAACGGTCTCCGCCGGGTGCACGATCCAGCCGGCGACGGCGGGCTCGCAGGTGGTATGAATCGCCGGGGCGAACGCGCTCCAGGGCTCAGGCGGGATCACTGCGCCCTGCGCCTCCGGTCCTCCAGGAGCTCCCGCCAGGCGCGGTAGACATCGTCGCCGAACCGGGAGCCGATCGTCACCCATTCCTCGTAGTGGTTCGGGTGGTCGAAGTTCCACCAACCGGTGTTGTCCGAGGGGGGTACCAGGTAGGACAGGTAGTCATGAGCCGATCCGATGAAGGCATGATGTTGGCCGGGCATGAGATGCACGACGCCGTCCATGGCCGGGAACTGCCAGTCGCCCCACGCGCCGTAGTCCGCCACGCTTGCCGGTCGACCCAGGGCGTAGGCGGGATCGATCTCGCCGGGCGCGGTCAGCATGGAGAGGTCACCTATCTCGATCAGGCTCACTTCCGCGCGGACGCATCCAAGCAGGCCCCAGCAGTCCGGCCAAGCGTAGCGTGGCCGATCCTCCGGTTCGACATCGTGGTGCCAGACCGGCCAGGTGCCGAGCAGGTGGATGAAGTTGTCAACCGGGGTGTCGAACCGCCGCGTCGCAACCGCGA
Organism: Vicinamibacterales bacterium; assembly: GCA_965246995.1. Taxonomy (GTDB): domain Bacteria; phylum Acidobacteriota; class Vicinamibacteria; order Vicinamibacterales; family UBA8438; genus VXRJ01. Next base: position 2,979,531 of record OZ252008.1, on the reverse strand, counting down.
TGTCGGCCGAAGCGACCGGTGTCGCCGCGGCGAGTGCTTCAACCGCCGCGTGACCGATCTCGTAACCGGTCGATCGGATCTTTGCCCAGTCGTCCGTCACCAGGACCGGCCGTTCGCCGCCGCCGGGCGCCGGCTCCGTCACGCGCCGGCCTGCCTCGTTCCATAGCGGTACCGGTGTGCCGCGCAGGCCACTGATCTGGTTGCCGACGGTCCCGGCCACGAAGACCGCGATCCCTCCTCGGGCGCGCTCTACATAGGCGCGCAGGTAGTGCGGGTAGTCACTTGAGATTAACCGGTTGGCGCTGCCGAGCGTGTCGGGATGGTTGTGCCAGTTGACGAACGTCGCGATCGCCGCACCGGTCGCCGCGTCGTCGATAGCGGCGACCGTGATGTTGGTATTGCCGACGATTGGATCGCGTAGATCCCGCTGGACCACGAACTGATCCCAGGCATCCGGCGCGTCCTCGAGCTGGTGACTGGCGGACGGGAGACGACAGTCAGGTGCGTGTTTCAGTCGCCCGGTTCGACGGTCGGCACACGCGACATGCGTTGTCGACGCGGTGGCGAGCGTCGCCGGCTGAAGCGCCCCGACCGCTTCCCGAATCGCCTCGTGGATCCGCTCGCGCAACCAGGCGGTGTAGCGGTCGTTGTGATCGGAACGGAGCGTTGACCAGTAGCCGCTCGCGTCTGGTGCGGAGTGTGCGTGCGTCGAGTGGATGACCACGTGTTCGGCCGGGATCTCGAGCTCACGTTCCACAAGCCGCCGGATCGGGCCGGTATGTTGCCGTCCGATGCCCGGCAGATCGAGCGCCACGAGAACCAGGACGTCGCCTTCTTCATCCCGCAGCGCCAGTGCGCGCGCCCAGAGCGGATCGTGGACCCCGGTCGCGAGGCGGTTGCCTTGCCGGAACGGGACGAAGGGCGAGAACCCGGCCAGGTGGATCCAGCGGAAGCACTCGCGGCTGGCGTCGTACGCCTCCGGTTCCGCATTGGGCGCCGCGTCGTCGCACAGCACCGGCGTGATCTCGACCGCCGCGGCTCCCGCCTCAAGGCCGGCTGCGTGGGCGGTGCCTGCCGCGAGCAGCCAAATCGCCATGGTAACGGGCGTTGCGAGCCGCATCGGCTTCATGGTCCTATCGTACCGATCCGCCTCCGTGCGTGCGCCGGTTTCCGCGGAGGTTGCTGCGCCACGGACCCGCCGCGTATTCTCCGGCTGAACGACGATCATTCACCGCCAGACATCCAAGGAGTTTCCGGAATGCCCCTCTCGCTCAATACGTACCTCACCTTCGATGGCAACTGCCGCGAGGCATTCGAGTTCTACCGCACCGCCTTTGGCGGCGAGTTCGACATGATCGAAACCTTCGGTGACGCCCCTGCCGGCAGGCAGGTGCCGGACGACGAGAAGGATCGAATCATGCATGTCGATTTCCGGATCGGATCGAGCGTTCTGATGGGTAGCGATCGGGCCACGGGGTTCGCGCCCCCGCCAGTGGTAGGGAACAACTTCTCGCTCTCCATCGAGGCGGAGAGCCGCGAGCAGTGTGACAGACTGTGCGCGAAGCTCTCGGAGGGCGGGGCCGTGACGATGCCGCTCAGCGAGCAGTTCTGGGGCTCCTACTTTGGCATGTTGACCGATCGCTTCGGTATCAACTGGATGGTGAGCTGCCCCCTGTCTAAGGAGTAGGGCGGCGTTGTATCGTGAACGCGTGGCCGTGCTGGAGGCACGCGGACTGACGAAGCGGTACCGACGGGGCGACGTCGAAGTGACCGGCGTCGACAGGCTGGATCTCGCGCTCGACGCGGGGGAATTCGTCGCCCTGGTCGGTCCGTCCGGATGCGGCAAGTCGACGCTGCTGCACCTGTGCGGCGCGATGGATCGCCCGACTGCGGGTGAGGTGCGGTTCGAGGGTCAGTCGGTCGGGACGCTCGATGACGACGCGCTGACGCGGCTGCGGCGGGCCCGCGTCGGTTTCGTCTTTCAGTTTTTCAACTTGCTGCCGTCGCTCACGGTGGCTGAGAACATTGCCCTGCCGCTGCTCCTGGCGGGCGCCGATCCCGCGGCAGTCACGCAACGGGTGCGGACCTGGGCCGAGCGGGTTGGCATTGCGCACCGGTTGGATCACGTGCCGTCGCAGCTCTCGGGTGGGGAGGCGCAGCGGACGGCGATAGCGCGCGCGGTGGCGCACGAGCCGGCCATCATCCTGGCGGACGAGCCGACCGGAAATCTCGATAGCGCGAACGGGGTGCGGATCATCGACCTGCTGCGCGAGGTCAACCGGCAGTCGGGGGCGGTAATACTGCTCGCGACACATAATGCGTCGGTCGCGGCGGCCGCCGATCGTGTCGTGACGATGCGGGACGGATGCATCGTGCGCGATCGACGGCGCCGGGATGACGCGCCAGCCGGGACGCAACCGATAGCCCACCAGACCCCGGCGCTGACACCGTGATCCTGTTCCGCGCCTTCATCGTCCGGCCGCTCCGCCGGCAGCCGTTGCGGACCGTTGCCACGATCGCCAGTCTTGCTGTCGGCGTCGGCGTGGTTGTCGCGATTCAACTCGCCAACGTCAGCTCGGTCAGTGGTTTTGCGACCGCGTTGAACGCGGTGGCGGGACAGACATCGCTCGAGATCACGGCTGACGGCGGGAGCGTGGATGAATCCCGGCTCGGCGAGATGGAATGGTTGCGCGAGTACGGTCGCGTCAGCCCGGTCATCGACACCGATGTCCTCCTGATGGCAGGCGAGGCCATCGAGACGGTCCGCTTGCTTGGCGTCGATATCCTCCGGGACCGGCCGTTTCGCGACTATCCGCTGGTCGACGATCGGCGTGACGGCACCGAGTTGAACGAGACGACCGACGCCTTCCTCAACCGGTTGACGGATCCGCGGTCCGTGATGCTGACCCGGCGATTCGCGGATCGGCACCGGCTCGGTCTCGAAGGTGAGGTGGCGCTCCTGATAGGCGACCGGTTGGTTCCGCTGCGCGTAACCGGCATTCTGGGTGACGACGGTCCGGCGCAGGTGCTCGATGGCAACTTCGCGCTGATGGATATCGCCGCGGCGCAGTGGGCGGTGGACAGTCTCGGTTATGTCGACCGCGTCGACCTTCGGTTGCGCGACGGCGTCGCGGTCGCGGATGCCGAGAGGGCCATCGCTTCGCGTTTGCCCGCCGGCCTGAGCGTCCGCCGCCCGTCCTCGCGCGGCGCCGAAGTGGAGCGCATGCTTCGCGCGTTCCACTTCAACCTGACCGCGCTCAGCCTGATCGCGCTATTGGTCGGGTTGTTCGTGGTCTACAACACGGTGTCGGTCTCGGTCATCACGCGCCGTGCCGAAGTGGGGTTGCTGCGGACGGCGGGAGCGAAGCGCGCCACGATAGTCGGTCTGTTTCTCGGCGAGGCCACGGTGCTTGCACTGATCGGATGCGCGCTCGGCGCGCCGCTCGGCTGGCTGATGGCGCATGGCGCCGTCGGCCTCACCAGCTCGACCGTCAGCCAGTTCTGGATCACGTCCGCCGCCCGGGTGCCGGCGCTTGACCTCTCGATGATTGCAGTCGCGTTCGGCGTTGGTGTCCCGCTCGCGCTCATTGCGGCTGCCGCGCCGGCTCTGGAAGCGGCGCGCATCCCACCGCTTGCCGCAGTGCGTGGCGATCGGGACATCGAGGCCCGCGCACGCTTCCCGTGGCGGCCGCTGGCCGGAGCGGCCGCGCTCTTCCTGCTGGGCGCCTGGTTTGCGACGTGGCCACCCGTCGGGGGGTTGCCGCTCGGCGGCATGCTGGCCGCTCTGGCCGTCGTCCTGGGCGCGGCATTTCTGATGCCGGTCGTGCTGTTCGCGTTCCGACAGGCGGCGGGGCGAGCGATGAGCCGTTGGCTCGGCATCGAGGGGCGTCTCGCGCACGCCAACCTGGGAAGCGCTATTCCGAGGTTGGCGATTTCCGTCGCGGCGCTCGGCGTCAGTCTGGCGATGATGGTGGCAATCGCGGTGATGGTCGGCAGCTTCCGGGAGACGGTCGCCTACTGGGTGGGGCAGACGCTGCAGGCCGACCTGTTCGTCTCCGCCGCACGGAGTGGGCCGGTCGCGGGTCGCGGCGCCCTCTCCGAGGAGACCGAGGCGATCCTCCGGGCGCATCCGGCGGTTGTCGCGATCGACGGTTTCAGCGGTGTCGAGACGCGCTACGAGGACGCCGTCATCACGGTGGGGGCCGGACGTTTCGACGTGCTGCTCGAGCACGGCGCGCTGCAGTTCAAGGCCCCGTCGGACGGGCGCGCAGCACTTGCGCGTGCAGCCAGGACCGGTGGCGTGGTGGTAACCGAGTCGTTCTCCCTCAAGCACGGTGTCGCGCCGGGCGATCGGATCGCGTTACCGACGCCACGTGGTCCGGCAACGTTCACGGTCGAAGCCATCTACTTCGACTACTCGAACGACCGGGGCATCGTCGTGATGGACGATGCGACATTCGCGCGGCATTTCGACGCGCGGCGGCCGGCCGGCCTGACGCTGTACCTTCGGCCGGACGCCGATCCGGGCGTGGTGCGCGATGAACTGCGTGCGGCCCTCGGTCCGAGCCGACGGATCTTCATCACGACGAACGGCACGCTGCGCGCCACCGTGTTGGAGATCTTCGATTCGACGTTTGCGATCACCTGGGCCCTCGAAGCGATCGCGATCGGGGTGGCGATGTTCGGTATCGCGGCAACGCTGCTCGCACTGGCGCTCGAGCGGCGGCGCGAGATCGCCATGCTGCGTCTCGCGGGCGCGGAGCGGCGCCACGTCCGGCGGATGATCATGATCGAGGCGGGAGTGCTGGGGGTGGTCACCCAGGGTGTCGGCCTGGTCGTGGGGCTGGTGCTGTCGCTCATCCTGATCTACGTGATCAACGTGCAGAGCTTCGGCTGGACGATTCAGTTCCATCTTCCGGTGGTCTTCCTGGTGCAGTCGACGGTGGCGGTAATCGCTGCCACGGCGCTCGCGGGTCTCTGGCCGGCGCGTCTCGCCACGGGCTTTGGGCTGGCCGACCTGCGAGAGGAGGCATGATGCGGATTGCCTGGGTGCTGTCCCTGGTCGCACTGGCTGGGGCCATGGTGGAGGGCGCGCAGGAGGATCGGGCAAGCTGGCGGGCGGCTGACCCGGGCTACCGGCTCACGTTCCCGCGTGACCACGCATCGCACCCGGACACCCGGATCGAGTGGTGGTACTACACCGGAAATGTCGAGACGGCGCAGGGCCGGCGGTTCGGCTACCAGTTGACCTTTTTTCGTGTCGGCATCGACCGGCAGCCCATAAACCCGTCGCGGTGGGCGGTGCGCGACCTGCACATGGCGCATCTCGCGGTGACCGACATCGCGGAAGATCGGCACCATGTTGCCGAGCGGTTGAACCGTGACGGAGTCGGCTGGGCGGGTGCGAGCACGGAGACGTTGCACGTCTGGAACGATGGCTGGTCGGCAAGGCTCGAGGATGCCGGCGGCGCAGGCGCTCATCTGCTGAACGCGGTACACGACGACGGCGCGCTCGCGGTCGAGTTCCGACTCGTGCCAGCGGCCCCGGCGGTGCTGCATGGAGCTGACGGCTACAGCCAGAAGGGCGGTCAGACGGGGAACGCGTCGCACTACTACTCGATCACACGTTTCCGGACGAGCGGGCGGATCGTGGTCGATGGGGAAGCCTTCGACGTCACCGGCCTCACCTGGATGGATCACGAGTTCGGCACCAGTTTTCTGGAACCCGCGCAGGTGGGGTGGGACTGGTTCTCGCTGCAGCTCGACGATGGCAGCGACCTGATGGTCTACACGATGCGGAGGGACGACGGCCTGGCGGATCCGCGATCCAGTGGAACGTTCGTCGCGCCCGACGGGACCGTCACGCGGCTCGTTGCGGGCGACTATGCGTTGACCCCGGGACGGCGGTGGACCTCACCGGGGAGCGGGGCGTCCTACCCGGTAGTGTGGCAGCTCGCGGTTCCTTCGCTGGGCATTGCGCTCGACGTGGAGGCAGCCGTGGATGCGCAGGAGCTGGAGACCGGGGAATCGACCGGCGTGACGTACTGGGAGGGCGCGATCGACATCCGCGGCACGCGTGACGGCACGCCGGTGGGCGGGCGCGGGTACCTCGAGATGACCGGGTACGCCGGGCAACCGATGAGCCGGGTGCTGCGCTAGGAGTCCGCCTTGGGATAGCCGAGTCCGAGGAGCGCCTCGGTGATTTCGTCCAGGATCGCCGGGTCGTCGATAGTCGCCGGCACCTTGTAGGGTTGGCCGTCGGCGATCTTCTTGACGGTGCCCCGCAGAATCTTGCCCGAACGGGTCTTCGGCAGGCGCGGGACGATGGCGGCAGTCTTGAATGCGGCGACCGGCCCGATGGTTTTCCGGACCCGCTCGACCAGTTCCCGAACAAGTTCTTCCGCCTCCTTCGTGACACCCGCCTTGGTGACGACGAAGCCGATCGGAATCTCGCCCTTCAGGTCGTCCGCCACGCCTACGACGGCGCACTCGGCGACATCCGGATGGTAGGCGAGCACCTCTTCCATGCCGCCGGTCGACAGACGATGTCCGGCGACGTTGATGATGTCGTCGACGCGGCTCATGATGTAGAGGTAACCGTCCTCGTCCCGGTAACCGGCATCACCGGTCAGGTAGTACCCGGGGTAGCGCGACAGGTACGCCTGCTGGAAGCCATCGTCGTCCCTCCAGAGGGTCGGAAGGCAGCCGGGCGGGAGCGGCAGCTTCAGCACGATTGTCCCAATCTGTCCCGCCGGCATCTCTGCTCCCGCCTCGTCGAGTACGCGGACGTCGTACCCGGGGACGGCGCGCGTCGGCGAACCCGGTTTTACCGGCAGCATGCCGAGGCCCACGCAGTTGGCAGCAATCGGCCAGGCCGTTTCGGTCTGCCACCAGTGGTCGATCACGGGAACTCCCAGGCGGCCGCGCGCCCAGATCAAGGTGTCGGGATCGCAGCGTTCGCCCGCAAGGAAGAGCGTCCGGAAGCGTGACAGGTCGTATCGACGCATGTGCTCACCGTCCGGATCCTCCTTCTTGATGGCCCGGAAGGCGGTGGGCGCGGTGAAGAAGACATTCACGCCATGCTGCGAGATGACGCGCCAGAATGCGCCCGGATCGGGGGTTCCGACCGGCTTACCCTCGTACAGGATCGTGGTTGCGCCGCGCAGGAGCGGGCCGTAGACGATGTACGAGTGGCCGACCACCCAGCCGATGTCGGAGCCGGCCCAGAACACCTCGCCGGCGCCCACGCCATAGACATGTTCCATGCTCCAGTTGAGCGCGACCGCGTGGCCGCCGTTGTCGCGTACGACACCCTTCGGGATCCCGGTCGTGCCGGAGGTATAGAGGATGTAGAGCGGGTCGGTCGACGCAACCGGGACGCAGTCGACCGGTTCCGCTCCCTCGCACGTCTCGTGCCAGTCGAGGTCGCGCCGCGCGGTCATTGCCGCTTCCGCCTGCGGACGTTGCAGGATGATCGTCCGCTCCGGCGTGTGCGATGACAGCTCGATCGCTTCGTCCAGCAACGGCTTGTAGGGAACGACGCGGCCCGTCTCGATGCCGCACGACGCCGAGAGAATCAGTTTCGGCTTCGCGTCGTCGATCCGCGTCGCCAGTTCCTTGGGCGCGAAACCGCCGAACACCACCGAGTGCACCGCGCCGATGCGTGCGCACGCGAGCATCGCGAAGACCGCCTCGGGAACCATCGGCATGTAGATGATCACCCGGTCGCCCGCCGTCACCCCCTGCGCCGCGAGAGCACCGGCGACCCGCGCCACTTCGTCACGCAGCTCGGTGAACGTGAACTGGCGGATGGTGTCGGTTACCGGGCTGTCGTAGACAAGCGCGAGCTGGCGGCCCCGTCCCCGGTCGATATGCCGGTCGAGGCAGTTGTAGCAGGTGTTGAACTCGCCGCCCGTGAACCAGCGATTGAACGGCGGGCGGCTGTCGTCCCGCACTGTCTCCCAGCGCTGGTGCCAGTAGAGCGGCTCGGCCGCGGCGGCCCAGAACGCTCGCGGGTCCGCCTGCCAGCGGCGGTATGTGTCGTCGTAGCTGCTGAGTGTTGGCGGCATGAGGGCAATCCTAACGCAGCGGCCGCGCTTCCCGGGTGTGCGGACACCCGCGTCCGGCTGTCGGAGTGAGATCTAACGATCATGCGCTCGCTTCGCGCACTCCGGACCGGTGTCGTCACGGGCGTAATTGCCCTGGAAGCTGACCGCACTGGCGCTTTTACCCGCGGCACTCTGCTGCCGGGCGGCCATGGATCCGGTTGCTCCGCTCACCTGCTGCGAGGGGCAGGACCACGGCGCGATGTGCCCGATGGCGAAATCGCCCAACCGGGCAGCTGACCCATCTGATCATTCCGAAGGTGATCAGCCCACGATGGTCGGCTGCAACTCGCTCGACGATGCGCTGATCGGCTTGGTGAGCCAGGCCGGTTTCACGCCTGACGCGTTCACGTTGCCGGTCGTTCCGGCCGATCTGGGGCGTGTTGCCCCCACCCGCGTCGCCGCCACGTCGTTCGCCAGCGTCCCCCACGCACCTCCGCCTCGCGCCTGAACCTGTCGGATACCGTGTTAGCGCGCGAGCCGATCGGCGGCTCGACGCGAGGGTTTCTGGTGGCTATCGGTGGAGGTGTTTCAAATGTGTGATTGGTTGGTATCGGTTCGGGCGAGTGCCCGAGGCCCGATCGGGCTGATGGCGCTGCTGTTGGCGACGCTGCTCTTGTTGCCGGCAGCGGCGGAGTCCCAGACGGCGAGCGTGAGGGGGATCGTGTCGGACGTCCAGGGGTTGCCGCTCCCGGGCGTCACGGTCGTGCTCCGGTCGGAGACGGGGCAGTTCGTGGCGTCCGCGATCACGAATCGGAACGGGGACTTTGCCTTTCCGCAGGTCAGCGGAGGCGCCTATCTGGTCGAGGCGACGTTGCTCGGGTTCACTCCGTCCGAGACACCCGTCAATGCGAACAGCAACGCGCCAATTGCCATCATGCTCGAGGTGGGCACTTTCGCGCAGGAAGTGACGGTCAGCGCCCTGATGCCGGAACTGGCGACCGAGATGGTCCTGCCAGCGTCGGAGATCGAACGGCGCGTGGCGCAGGATCTGGCCAGTCGCTTCGGAGCCACGCCGGGGTCACGGCGCTCCGGCGCGGGGCGATCAACCTCGACCCGTCGGTTCGCGGACTCTACGCCGAACAAATCGGGGTGTTCGTCGACGGCACGCGGACGTTCGCGGCCGGTCCGGCGCGCATGGACTCCGGGTTGAGCCATGTGAGTCCGCACGCGCTGCAGTCGCTTCGCGTGGTCCGGGGGCCTTATGCGCTCACCTGGGCGCCGGCACGCTTAGCGCGATTCAGGCAGAGACTTTCAAGCCGGCGTTCCGGTCGGGGGAATTCCGCCTCGGCGGACGGGTCGGGGCCAACTACGGCAGTAACGGCTCGGCGGGTGACGGCTTCGCGGGCCTGTGGGGGAGCAGTGACCGTCGCCGGTTCGCATTCCAGCGCAACAGCCGGACCGGCAGCGACTACACCGATGGCAATGGCGACGCGGTGCCGGGTGACTACGAGTCGTTCGATACCCGCTGGGATGTCGGCGCGCGCCTCGGGGCGCAGACGCTGATCGTCGGGCGGCCTGCTCTCGGAGCTGGCCGGGCAGGTGTACCTCAACCTGAAGGACCACCTGATGAACAATGACGCCAAGCCGACGGCGCGCGGCAACCCGCATCGGACGCCGCCGTTTCCGATCCAGGTCGACCTGCCGGCGTCAGCCGACACGATCGGCGGCCGCCTGCATGCGGCGCTCGAGGCGGGAGCATTCCGTTACAAGCTGGGGATGGACGCCTATCGCCTGTGGCAGTCAGCGACTCAGACGGTGAGCGACCGGGATACCGGGCAGATCCACCACAACATGCATCCGGTCTGGCCCGACGCCGAGATGACTAACGTCGGCGCCTACGGCCAGGTGCTGTTCGAGCAAGGACGCAGCACGATTGGCGGAACGGTGCGGGTCGATCGCGAGCAGGCGCAGATTGGGCAGATCACCTCGTTCTTTGCGCACAACGCGATCCCGGGGTACGAACTGAACAATGCGCGCGCGCATTTCCATTGCGTCATGGCCCACTGCATGCCGCAGATGGGGGGACATGGCGCTGAGGGCCCCACGAGCGACATGGGGCATATGGCGCCCGGCCACAGTCAGGACGGTGGGCATGGCGCGACGACGTTGGTGCCGGGCGATCAGTTCGGGCAAACGAACACCAACATCAGCGCTGCGGCGAACGCCAGCCTCCGCGTGACCGATACCTGGCTCGTCAACCTGGGTGTCGGTCGGGCCGTCCGCAATCCGTCCGTGCTTGAACGCTACGCCGACCGCTTCCCGGCGGTGAAGTTCCAGACGGCGGCGGAGTTCGTCGGTAACCCGAACCTGGTGCCGGAGAAGAGCCCGGAGTTCAACGCCGGCACGACGTTCCGGGCCGTGGAGGCGACGGTCGGCATCGACTTCTTTGTCCGGCATGTTGATGACTACATCACGGTCGCGCCCGATCCGAATCTTCAGCAGCGGCTGCCGCTCAGCCCGGAAACGCTCTACCGGTACGTGCAGGAAGACGCGGCGCGGTTCACCGGCTTCGACCTTACGGTCAGTACCCCCGTCGGCGCGTGGATCGATGTACGCGGCGGCTGGTCCTACGTCCAGGCCCGGGACATGCTGTTCCACGAGCCGCTCTTCGGTGTTCCGCCGTTCGAGCAGCAGTACGCGATCGAGCTCCACTACCCGACCCGAGTCCTTTGGTTCGAACTGCAGTTGACCAGCGCGGCAGCGCAGAATCGCGTTGCGGCGGCTCGAGCGGGCTACACCCGGCTGGACGACGGTCGACCTGACCGCGGGCTGGCGGCTGGGTGACGGCCTGACGTTCCGCGCTGGTGTGCAGAACCTGACGGACAAGTACTACGTTAATCACCTCAACGCGCTGAACCCGTTCACCGGCCTGCGGATTGCAGAAGTCGGCCGTAGCGCGTACATTGGGCTGGAGTACGGATTCTGAGACGGGAGACAAGATGGCGAACTGGAGGAGTGCGGCGTGGGTTGCCGCGTTGATTGTGGTTGCCACGGCGGTCGTTTCGGCGCACATGGCAGTGTCGAAGACGATGCCGGAGGCTGACGCCGTGTTGGCGGCGGCGCCCGCCGAGATCCAGATCTGGTTCACGCAGGCGCCCGATCCGGCGATCAGCCGACTGACACTTGAAGGCGCGTCGGGCGAGATCGCGCTGGGCGAACTGAATATTGAAGACGACCGGTCATTGCAGGCGGACGTGCCATCTACGCTCGCATCCGGGTCATACACGGTCCGGTGGCGCACCGCCGGCGACGACGGCCACGCGCAGCGGGGTGATTTCACCTTCACCCTCGGCGCCGCCGACTGAGCAGCGCGGCGGCCCTGGCGTCGTGCCCCGGTGGGCACCAGCCGCCCGGGCCAGTACCGGCCGGCACCTATCTGATGGAGGATGCATCGTTCGCGCTCGCCCTGCAGACGGTAGCTGCCTGGGTCACCTTCCTCGGACTGGTAGGTCTGACCGGCGCCGTTACCTGCGGTCGGCTGATCTCCGTGCCTCGCGAGAAGGAGCACGAGATCGAACGGGTTTTCGGGCGGCTCGCGGTCGGTTCCGCGCTGGTTCTCCTCCTGGGCGCCACCATGCGCCTCTATGCGCAGACCTGGTCGGTTTTCGGCCTGGATGAACCGGTAACCCTCGATCTCGTCCGCGTCGTCGGGCTGGAGAGCCGTTGGAGCGCGTTCTGGCGGCCGCAGGCGGGTGTTGCGGTGCTGGCGCTGGTCGCGGTTTCCTGGTGGCGTCGCTGGCCGAGAGCCGGGCGGGGCTTTGCCACGCTCGCGATCGTGACCGGTTGGGCGACGCTGCCCTTGACGGGCCATGCAATGAGCTTCGGATCGCCCGTTCCGTGGGGGTTTCAGGCGGTGCACGGACTGGCGGCGGGCTTCTGGGTTGGCACGCTGGCAGCTATCCTCGTTGCCGCTCCAAGGCTTACCCGCGGCATGCGGGGGCACGCGCAAATCGCGTTCCTGATCCGTCGTTTCTCGCCGCTGGCCGTCGTGGCGGTACTGGTGGTGGCAATCTCCGGTCTCGTCACGACGGTTTTCCATCTCGAGACGGTCGAACAGCTCTGGACAACCCGCTACGGCCAGGTGTTGCTGTTGAAGGTGGGCCTGTTCCTGGTGACCGGCGCCATCGGTCTCCGGAATTGGCGACGGATCACACCGCGCCTGGGCAACGTGTTCGCCACGTACGAGCTACGCAGAGCCATCCGCTTCGAGGTCGCCGCCGCCCTCTTCGTCCTGCTGGTGACGGCGCTGCTCATTCATCTCGCGATGCCCTACGTTCCGATGTAGGCGAAACTCCCGCGCGGCTGGCGAAGCGACTCGACTTGGGGTACAACACCCCCATGACAGTACCAACCAGAGTTCAGCCGCCGTCGATGCCGCGGCCGCCAGTCTCACGGCGCCGCTTTCTGCAGGCCTCCGCCGCCGGTGCGGGCGCCGCCGCCGTCTGGATTCCTTCACCCGTCAAGGGTTACAGCGCGGCCGAGATGACGGAAAGGGCGGCAGCTGCCTCCGCTCTGGCAGCACCGCATGACCTGGGTGTAGCGGTCGAGGAGCTCGACACGCCGGCCCTCGTCGTCGATCTCGACGCCCTGGAGGCGAACATCGCGCAGATGCAACGGACAGTCCGCGCGAACGGCATCGCCAGCCGGCCGCATGCGAAGACCCACAAGACGCCGGCGATTGCACGGCGGCAACTCGAAACGGGGTCGGTCGGGATCTGCGTTGCCAAGGTGAGCGAGGCGCAGGTGCTCTTCGAGCACGGTATCGAAGAACTCCTGATGACGACGATCAACGTCACGCCGTTCAAGATCAACCGGGCCATGCATCTGCGAAAGCAGTGTCCGACGTTCATCCAGGCGACCGACACAGCCGATAACGCGCGGGATCTTTCGGAGGCTGCAGCGGCGGCAGGGGTCGAGGCGGACGTCGTGGTGGATGTCGATCCGGGTGGCCACCGAACCGGCATCACCGCGGGCGCGCCGGCGCTGGAGCTTGCGCAACTGGTCGACCGGCTGCCGAACCTGCGCCTTCGCGGAATCCTTTGTTACGACGGCGGGTCGCAGCATGTGAAGGGGTTCGAGGCGCGGCAGACGCAGACGCTCGGGCGGGTGGCGGCGGCGGCGGAGACGCAGGAGCGCATGGTGCGCTCCGGACTGAACACCGAGATCTTCAGCGGAGGCGGAACCGGGACGTACAACATCGATCATCAGACGCCGGGATTTACCGACGTGCAGGTGGGGAGCTACGTATTCATGGACGCGCAGTACATCGATATCGGGGGCGAGGACGACTCCGCGGTGTACCGCGACTTCCAGCCGGCGCTGACGATCCTGGCGACCGTGGTGAACGCGCAGTACGAGGGGCGGGCGACGACCGACGCCGGGGCCAAGGCCTGCACGATCAACCGCCCGTGGTCAATCGTGAAGGGCGAGACCGGGATGCGCTACAGCTCCGGGTCGGACGAGTTCGGCACGATCACCTACGAGGAAAACGCCAGCCGGGCATATCGGGCGGGCGAGAAACTGGAGTTGATCGTGTCGCACTGCGATCCGGTCGTGAATCTGTACGACCAGATGTACGCGGTGCGAAGCGGGCTGGTAGAGGCGATCTGGCCGATCGCGGCGCGGGGCCGGTCGACCTAGGCCAGAGTACGGTTACGCCGTCGCGCCGGAATCACCCGCGCCTGGCGAAGTGGCTTCCGCCGGCTTCTCCGGCTTCTCCGGCTCCGGAGGCACGACATCTTCGAAGGCGTGCATGTCGATGGCGTCGTAGTCGGGAGGACAGCCGAAGTCGCGCGGCTGCGGTGCGGTCGGGTTGCCGAGCGTGACGCACAGGCCGCAGCCGATGCACTTGTCGATGACCACGTCGCAGACCATTCGACCATAGGCGTCCGGAACTTCGATGATGCAGTCCTGAACCGGACAAGCCGCCTGGCAGATGGAGCAGGCGAACGCCCCGAAGCAACGCTCCGGGTCAATAACCGCGATCTTCTTGGGAGGCCGCTTGCGCGGCCGGTCCATCATCTTGGTCCACATAGCGGCAACATTCTAGCAGATCGAGTCGGCGTGCCGGACGTCCGTGCCGTCGACCAGCTCAGCGGATGTGCGGGTCGCGCGCGCCACAATCCCGGGGAGCCGGGCGTGGTCGCGCGCGTGGTCGATCACCAATAGCCACGCACAGTCCTGTTCGTGACAGGTGGCCAGACGTCGGTTAGTCTTCGCGTCTTAGGTCAGTGCGTCCGGGCTCGCAACCCGGCTTCGTACGCCACGGCCCACCCTCCCCGCGATGCTCCAACGCCCACCGCCTCAGTAGCACTCACTGCCAAACAAGGACCATCGCGGCTGCACCTACCTCGGTGCCAACTACAGGCAGTTTTCATCTCCCAAGAGCGCACAGCGTGACCTACCCGATTCCCCTTTTTTCTACCCTTGCAGCACCTTCACTGTTTGGTTTTTGAAATAGCGGTAGTGATGGCCATTGCAGTCAGCGAGAGCGCTCGTCCGTCCTCCTCTAGCCCGGATTTCTCACAGCCACCCGGCGCGAGGCTGAAGCGGTGAGTTTACGGCGCAGGAGGTCCAGCACGGACGCGCGGGAGAGGTTGGAAGGCGGCGGGGCGTCGTTCAAACAGGTGCCAAGTCGCTTCCACGCGCGTTTGCCGCGCCTAAGTCCGACAGGCTGCTAGCCCCCCGCCATAATCTGCGCGGTCTGTCGAGCGAGCGCCGCTTGGGCGCTAAGGGTTTCTGGCTGGCGCCGACCGGCGACGCGGCATTCGGGCGGCAGATGGTTCCGGTGAGCGGTGATCGCGTGGACGGGCTGTCAGTCGTGCTGACACCCGGAACCGAAGTGTTGGGTACGGTGCGCTTCGAAGGCGCGGATCCGCAGTGGCGCGACATCGTCAATCTGCAGGTGACGACCCGGGTGTTGGACACGACTCAGGTTCGCGGCGACGACCAGTCGATGATCGACGGTGATCACCGCTTTCCCTGGAGTTCATCGACGCCGGCCTGCGGGACCTGATCGACGCGCTCGGCGACGCGGCTGGGATCACCGTCAGCTACGACGAAGGTTTACAGGACCGGTCGTACACGGTCACGCTGAGCGGGGTGACGTTCGTTCAGGCGCTCGACCAGGTGCTGATGGCGAACAACGCGTTCTACAAGGTGATCAGCCCGACGACGGTCGTCGTGGTTCCGGACACGCCGGAGAAGCGGGCGGTCTACGAAGAGCAGGTCATCCGCACCTTCTACGTCTCGCACGCGAACGTCGATGAGCTCCTGGGGCTGCTCAGCGCCATCGTGCAGATCCCGCAGTTGCCGGTGCAGCCGCAGTTCATGGCGAGCGCCGAGACGAACACCATTACGGTGCGCTCGACGGCGGCGCTGGCGCAGGTGGTCGAGCGGGTGATCGTGGCTCACGACAAGCCCCGCGCCGAGATCGTCATCGACGTCGAGATCCTGGAGGTTAACCGCGAGAGCGCGCAACAGTACGGGCTCGACCTGTCGCGGTATGCGCTGGGGACCGTATTCTCGCCGGAAGCCGCCCCTGCGCCCGGGCAGTCATCCACAGGCGCAAACGAGACGACATCCCCGTTCGCGCCGGGCGCGCCGCCGTTCAATCTGAACACGATATCGCGCGGCGTCAGCCCGGCGGACTTCTATCTCGCTGTCCCGACCGCCGTCATCAACTTCCTGGAGCAGGACACGCGCACCCGGCTCGTGGCGAAGCCGCAATTGCGCGGCCAGGAGGGCACGGAACTGACGCTGAATCTCGGACAGGACGTTCCGGTGCCGGCCACCTCGTTCACGCCGCTGGCGGCGGGCGGGGCGGCGTTCAACCCGCTGACCTCGTTCGAGTACCGGACGGTCGGAGTGGTCATCAGCATGACGGCGCGGGTGACCTACGAGAACGAGATCGTGCTGGATCTGGAAGTCGAGAACAGCACGGTGGGGCCGCCGATACTGGTGGCGGGCCAGTCGGTGCCGACGTTCGGGACCCGGCGGGTGACGACGCGACTGCGACTCCGGGACGGCGAGTCGAACCTGCTGGCGGGGCTGATCCGGCAGGAGGACCGCCGGACGCTGCGGGGCTTGCCGGGGCTGTTGCGGCTGCCGGTGCTGCGGCATCTGTTCGGGTCGAACGACACGACGGTGCAGGAGACCGACATCGTCATGCTGCTGACGCCGCGCATCGTGCGGACGCGGCAGTTGACCCTGGACGACGTCCGGCCCCTGCACATCGGCACGCAGCGCAACATCGGCGTGAGCGGCCCGCCCCCGCTCATCGCGCCGCCCGTCGTGGAACCCACAGGACCGGATCGATGACGATGACGCCGCGTTCGGATTCCTGGCAGACATGATGCTGGGTCGCACGATTCAGGTGCTTTCGCTCGTGGCGGTAACGGCGTGTAGTGCGGCGTGCGACTCGGTTCCGTTGGTGGCTCCCACGCGGTCCACGCTCACGCTGGTGGCGGGAGCAAGCATCGTCCCCGTCGGCGGCTCCACGTCGGTGACAGCGCACGTCGTCGAGCCGGCCGGCACGCCGGTGCACGACGGCACGGTGGTCACGTTCTCTGCGAGTCTGGGGACGATCCATCCCGCCGAGGTCGCCACCGTCCGCGGCCGGGCCAGCGCCACGTTCACGGCCGGCGCCGCGTCCGGCGTCGCCGACCTTCGAGCGTTTTCCGGCGATGCCGCAACGGAGACCGTGAAAGTGACCATAGGCGCCGCAGCCGTGGGAGCGATTCGCATGACGGCGCAGCCGACGAGTCTGCCGCCGAGCGGCGGCGCGGCGACGGTGACCGCCACGGTTCTCGACAGCGCCCAGAATCCGCTGCCGCGCGTTCCGGTTACTTTCCGATCGAGCGCCGGCATCCTGCAGCACAGCTCTGCCACGACCGACGGCGGCGGCAACGCGCGCACGGTGTTGAACACGGCGGCAACCGCGGTGGTGACAGCGACCGCGGGCGATGACGTGCAGGCCACGACGACTATCACGGTAGACCCGGTGACGTCGATCAACATCACGGCCGCCCCCCCGATGCCGGTTGCCGGACAGGTGGTCACCGTCACGGTGACCCCGCCCACGACCGGGCCGGGGATCAGCAATGTGCTGATCGACTTCGGCGACGGGACCCGGGAGTCCTTGGGGGCACTGACCGGCACAACCACGGTCACTCACCTCTACGAGCGTGCCGGCAGCTACGTAGTGAGGGCAACCGCTCACGACACGGCTGAGCGGCAGAGCGAAGCTTCGATCGGCGTCACCGTCTCGGACGAATGATGACGGGGCATCATCCCCGAGCGGAACTACCTCTCTCGCTAAATTCGTGAGGGTTTACCTGAGTTCGGGGAGGTGTGGATGGCGCTCGCGTCCACGGAGGTAGTCTCGGAAGCTCCTGAGCCGCGGCAGGGTTTCCCGGTCCTTGGCGCGGTTGGAGGCCTTCTTGCTCGCAATGATGTCGTCCATGGAACAGACCGGATGCCCGTTGATCTCGGCGCCACGCCGCCAGGCGTCCTCAAACCGTTCAATGCCGTCCGGCGCGAACACCAGGTCAACGTCGAAGGGTCCGTTCTTCAACTGGACGAAGTCCTTACCTCGTCGGATCTCGTCGCTCTGCCGGCGTGTCAGCTCGAAGCCCAACTCCTGGAGGGCTTGGATCGCGGCGTTGCCGTTGCGGATCGTCTTCTGGACGAACAGGTCGGCGTCCTGTGTCGTGTCGGGGAAGCCGTGGAGGATCGCGCCCGTCTTGCCGATGAACAGGTACTGGACGCCGTGCCGCTGCAGGGCGTCTCGCAGCTCCTCGACCTGCCGGTAGCTAATCGCTGGCATAGCCCAACCACTCCGGCAGGTTCTCGTTGCACCAGCGACGGTACTCGGCCGTACTCTCCCAGGAGCGGTACGGCTCGTCGTCCAGCACCGGCTTGTAGGTGTGGACGAACGCGTACCGCATGCGGACGTGGAACGGCCGCGCCATCGCGGCGTCGAATTCGTCTCGCCATTCCTGGGGGGTGTTGTCGCGCATGGGCGAGAGCGTAGGTGGCGGCCGCGGGCGGTGTCAATACACCGCCTCGCGGGTGGCGTGGCTGGCCGGGTTTCGGCCTTGGGGCCGTTTGTAATCAGCGACTGCTCAGGCAAGCATCGGCGAACCGGATTCGGTCGTTGGCTTCTTGGTGACGGTGGGATGGACGTTAGCATTGGACCGTCTTACGGGAGGGGCGTTCAGACTGGAAGACGTTATGGACATCCGATTGAAGCCGGTGCAGGGCGCGGCAGACGCAACATCTTGTGCGAAGTAGGCGTAACGGGGTGATTCCGTGATGGGGGGCTTGTGCGAACTCCCTTTGTGGTGGCCTGGGCGGCTCGCTGATCCTGCACGAACACGCCGGAGAGAGAAATGGAACCTGTTTCCAACACGCTGAATCGGAACCTCGCCATGCGCCAGGCGTCCAGGTAGCGTGCTGGCGCGGCGGAGCCGGTGCGTCGATTCCGCCCCTGACCCAGCGGCGCCACGTCTGAGAATCAGGTCGCAGACGGTGCGGAGCCGACGCTATCGCCACGGTGTGCGGGTGTCCTGATCCAGCGTCACGAGCGGGCGGCCCGGCTGCACCAGATCTCCGACCACGCAGTGGATGGCGGCGACCCGCCCGTCGGCCGGGGCTCGGACGGCCAGCTCCATCTTCATCGCTTCGAGCCGGATCAGCGTATCCCCGGCCGCAACTGTGGCGCCCGGCTCGACGGCAACCGCCGTCACCGTCGCCGGCATCGGCGCACAAAGCGCATCGGCGTCCAACCGCGGCTCCGGAGTGTCCGACGCCAGGTTTGGAGCGTGCACGTGTGTCGGCCCGACCCGTCCGATGCCGCCGCCCGTACCAGTTCCGCCGCCACCGAGACGCCACCCGGCGAGCCGGCTCCAGACGTCCCCACCGGCGCGGGGCTCGGTCGCCACGTCCGCCGTCGGTTCCGGGTCCGACGTCAGCTTGGTTCCCCCGTCCAACTGCGCCGCCGCGGCCGCCAACGCCTCGGCGTGGTCCTCCAGGAAACCGGTCTGGACCTCTCCCGCCGCGAACGCCGGGTGCTCCAGTGCCGCCTGAAGGAACGGGATGTTCGTCGTGATCCCGGTCAGGACGAATTCGGCGAGCGCCGCCTGCGCCCGCCGCCTCGCCTCGTCCCGCGTCCGTCCGAAGGCGATCAGCTTGGCGAGCAACGGGTCGTAGTGCACGGGCACGTCGCTCCCGGGGCCCACGCCCGAGTCGACGCGGACGCCGGGCCCGGCCGGCTCCGCGTATCGATCGATCCGTCCTGCCTGCGGCAGGAACCCGCGCGCCGGATCTTCCGCGTAGATGCGGCATTCCATCGCGTGGCCGCGCGGGGCCACTTCGCTGGTGGACCACGGCAGCGGATCGCCCGCCGCGATGGCGAGTTGAGCCGCCACCAGGTCCACCCCGGTCACCATCTCCGTCACGGGGTGTTCAACCTGCAGGCGCGTGTTCATCTCGAGGAAGTAGAAGGTATCGTCCGCGGTTCGAGAGTCGGCGCGCTCGACGAGAAACTCGAGGGTGCCGGCGTTCTCGTATCGCGCGTGGCGCGCCAGGTCGACCGCCGCGGCGGCGAGACGTTGCCGGAGCCGGTCCGACAGACCGGGCGCCGGCGACTCCTCGATCACTTTCTGATGCCGGCGTTGCAGCGAGCAGTCCCGTTCGCCCAGGGCCAGCACCTGGCCAAGGTGGTCCGCAACGATCTGCACTTCGACGTGCCGCGGCCGATCGAGGAGTCGTTCGACGTAGAGCGTTCCGTCGCCGGTGGCGGCGACCGCTTCGCGACGTGCGCGCTCGATCGCTTCCTCGAGGTGCTGCTCGACATGGACCGCGACCATCCCCTTGCCGCCGCCGCCGGCGGACGGCTTCAGGAGCACCGGGATGCCCACCCCGTGCGCGGCCGCCGAGATCCCGGCGGTCGTCTGATTGTCCGGCGTCTTTCCCGGCACCACCGGCACACCCGCCTCCGCCGCCGCGCGCCTCGCCGCGATCTTCGACCCGAACCGTGCGATCACGTCCGCCGGCGGACCGATCCAGACGAATCCGGCTTCCTGGCATGCATCCGCCAGTTCCGGACGCTCGGACAGGAATCCATAGCCGGGATGGATGGCATCCGCGCCGCTCTCCCGGGCGGCGTCAAGGATCCGGTCGACCGAAAGATAGCTCTCGCCGGCGGACGCCGGGCCAATCCCGACCGTCTGGTCGGCCGCATAGACGTGCAGCGCGGTCCGGTCGGCGTCCGAATAAACGGCGACCGTTTCGATGCCGAGCCCACGGCAAGTGCGGGCGATGCGGACGGCGATCTCGCCGCGGTTGGCGATCAGGACGCGCCGGAGCATCGTCTACATCCGGAAGATGCCGTAGGCAGGTGGACCGCCCGGCGCACGGCGCGCGACGGCGAGACCCAGGGCGAGTGCGGCGCGTGTCTCCAGCGGCGTCAGGATGCCGTCATCCCAGAGCCGCGCGGTCGCGTAGTACGGCGAGCTTTCCGCGGCGTATTTCGCCCGGATGGGCGCCCGGATCGCCTCGATCGCCGCCTCGTCCAGTTCGCGCCCATCGCGTCTGGCGCGGTCTGCAGCGACGGTTGCCAGGACGTTGGCCGCCTGCTCGCCGCCCATCACCGAGATCCGCGCGTTCGGCCAGCTCCAGAGAAAACGGGGGTCGTAGGCGCGGCCGCACATCCCGTAGTTACCCGCGCCGAACGAGCCGCCGATGATCACGGTCAGCTTCGGCACGACGCTGTTCGCTACGGCGTTCACCATCTTCGCGCCATCCTTGGCGATGCCGCGCTGCTCGTAATCGCGCCCGACGATGAAGCCGGTGATGTTCTGCAGGAAGACGAGGGGCGTGCCGCGACGGTTGCAGAGTTGAATGAAGTGTGCCGCCTTGAGCGCGGATTCCGAGAAGAGCACGCCGTTGTTCGCGACGATCCCCGCCAGTTGACCGTGGATGCGCGCATAGCCGGTCACCAGCGTCGGCCCGTACCGCGCCTTGAACTCGTCGAAGCGGGAGCCATCCACGATGCGTGCGAGCACGTCGCGGACGTCGTAGGCGGTGCGGGCGTCGGGAGGCGTGACACCGAGCAACTCGTCCGGGTCGTAGGCGGGATCTTCCGGTGCGGCGTCGGTCGCGGCCGAGCCTGCCGGTCCGTCGGGCAGCGTCGACACGACGGTCCGGGCGAGGCGCAGCGCATGGTCGTCGTCTTCCGCCAGGTAGTCGGCGACGCCGGAGATACGCGTATGGACATCAGCGCCGCCCAGCTCTTCCGCCGTCACCTCTTCGCCGGTCGCCGCTTTCACCAGGGGGGGACCGCCGAGGAAGATCGTCCCGGTATTCCGCACGATAATCGTCTGGTCCGACATGGCCGGGACGTAAGCCCCGCCCGCCGTGCACGACCCCATGACCACCGCGATCTGGGCGATCCCGGCCGCCGACATCCGCGCCTGGTTGTAGAAGATCCGGCCGAAGTGTTCGCGGTCGGGGAATACCTCCGCCTGCAGCGGGAGGTACGCGCCGCCCGAGTCGACGAGATAAACGCAGGGAAGCCGGTTCTCCGCCGCTATCTGTTGGGCGCGCAAGTGCTTCCGGACCGTGACGGGGAAGTAGGTGCCGCCCTTGACTGTCACATCGTTGGCGATGAGGAGCACCTCGCGCCCGGAAACCCGCCCGATGCCGGTGACGAGTCCCGCACCCGGGGCGGCCCCGTCGTACATGCCGTCGGCGGCGAGCGGCGAGAGTTCCAGGAACGGCGAGGCGTCGTCGAGCAGTCGGTCGATACGCTCGCGCGCCGTCAGTTTGCCTTGTGCGCGCTGGCGTGCTGCCGCTTCGGCGCCGCCTCCTTCGCGCGGGGCGGCGCGGCGTTCTTCCAGTTCGCGCACCAGCGCGGACATCGCCGCGTGGTTCGTGCGGTAGTCGTCCGAATCGGTCCGGACGGAGGATCGGAGCCGGTCCATCACCAGCCGCAGCAGTCGGTCTTGTACCGGCAGTTCGGACAGCGCCAGACCGCGTGCATCCGGAACATCTCGACGCCGCAGCGTTCGCAGATTACCGCGTCGTCGCTCGGCGCCTGGCGCCCGGTGGAACGAACCGGTGTCGTATTCCGCGCAGGCGGCGACGGGGTGGTGGCGGATGGCGTTGGCGGGGGAGGCGAGACGAGCTTCGGCGAACCCGACACCACTCGATTATAGCGGCTCGCAGACACCGAAGCCGCAGTTGGGGTACTCTCTCCCTGTGCGTGTCGGCGTTCCGCGACTCTGGGCGGCCCGTGGTGGAATCCGCGCTGTTTTGGTCGCCCTGTTGTTGTTGTTGCTGACGTTCCTCGGTGTCACGCCGGCATACGCCGACACCATCTTCACGCCGTACGTCGGACGGGCGTTCGGACCCTCTGACGAGGTGCAGGCGGAGACGCTCGGCATCTCGATTGCCTCGATGGCAGGCGGCGTGATCGGCTTCGAGACCGACTATGCGCGCATTGCCGACGCGCCCGACACCGGCGTGTTTGCCGGCCGCGGGCGAATCACGACGATCTTCGGCAACCTGATGGTCGGCCTGCCGCTTGGTCCGGCGCGGCCGTACGTCGCTGGCGGCCTTGGCTGGCTGCGGGCAGAGGAGACCGACCGGCGGACCGACGGTATCGCTGTCGGCGCGGGTGGGGGCGTGATGGGTTTCATCGGCCCGATCGGGGCGCGGATCGACGTGCGATATGTCCGTGGCGTTGCCGTCGGCGGCGGTCTGCGCGACTTCGAGCTCTCCGAGCTGGGCTTCTGGAAGACGTCGGTTGGATTGGCGATTCGGTTCTGACGGAGATAGGGAGGCAGACGTGGACGAACGCTCGCAGGTACTCTTCTCGGTCGTGCTCGGTGCGGTTGCCGGCGGCCTGGTCGGCTTCCTGTATCTGACGCGTCGTGGCCGCGACGTGCGGGATCAGATTGAACCGACTCTCGACGGCTTCGTCGAAGAGATCGACCGGGCTCGCTCGACGGTCGACAAGGCACGTCAGGCCGTGGCGGAAGGCCGCCGCGCGTTCGACGACATGCTTGCCGCGGCGCGGGCACAGGAATCGGCGTCGACGGGGGAGACCGCCGGGAGCGGCAGCGCTCCGTCCGGTGTCGTTCAGTAGGACGCAGGCCGCGCGCGGGATCCGCTGCTTCGGGCGGGCGCTCCGCATCGCCTCTGTCCGCCTGGTCTCGGGTGGCGACCTTACCTATGCCTCCTCGATCGCCTACTACGCGCTGATATCCCTGTTTCCGTTGTTGCTGCTCTCCGCGGCGGCGCTCGGCCGCTGGACAGCGGACGAGACCGCACGCACGGCGGTCGCCCGGTTCCTGACGCAGTTCTTTCCGGCGCAGATCGACCTGGTGCAGACGCAACTCGATGCGGTTGCCGAGGCGAGCGTCGGCATGAGTGTCGCAAGCGTGGTCGTCGCGATATGGGTGGCGGCCGGGATCTTTCGCGCGGTGTCTATCGCGATCAACGGCGTCTGGGATCTGGACGCCCCACCTTCCTTGCTACGTCATCACGGCGTTGCCTTCGTGCTGTTCGCCGCCGTCGGGACGTTGTTCGTCTTCTCGATCGTCTGGCTCAGCCTTGGCGACCTCGTCCGGGGCAGCCGGATCGGCACGCAGTTGGCAGACGTATTGCCGCTCTTCGAGACGCTCCTTGCCCTTCCCAGCCGCTACCTCCCGCTGGGCGCCGTGATCCTCATCTCCGCGTTCGTGTTCGCGTTCGTGCCGAATACGACGGTTCGGTTCCGGGACGTCTGGGTGGGAGCGATCCTCACCGGGCTGTTCTGGCAGGCGGGATTGGTCGGCTTCTCCTGGTACCTCCGCGCCGTCTCGGATCTGACCCTCTCCGGATCGATCACGACCGTCGTCTCGTTTCTGTTCTGGGTCTATACGTCGGCCGTTATCTTTCTGTTCGGCGCCGAGTTCACGCACGCCTGGATCCGGGAGTGGCGCGGCGGCGGGACGGCGCCGGCAGCCGCCTGACCGCTCCTGTATCCTTCTCGGAAGGAGCAACGACGGTGCGTATTGCCTACCAGGGGGAGCCGGGAGCCTACAGCGAAGCGGCGGCGCTGCGCTTCAACCCGAACACCGACACCCTGCCGCTCCCGAGGTTCCAGGACGTCTTCAAGGCGGTGGAGAGCGGGGAGACGACGCACGGTATCGTGCCGATCGAGAACACGATCGGCGGCAGCATCCACCAGAACTACGACCTGCTGCTGGAGCACGAATTGCCGATCGTCGCCGAGGTAAAGCACCCGATCGTTCACAACCTGCTGGTGCGCCAGGGGACAGTGCTCGCGGACATCCGGCGGGTCTATTCGCACCCGCAGGGGCTGGCGCAGTGCGAGTACTTTCTCCGCACGCTCCAGGACGCGGAGATCGTCGCGACCTACGATACGGCAGGCAGCGCCAAGATGATTCAGGAGCAGGGGCTCACTGACACTGCCGCCATCGCCTCGGAGCGGGCGGCAGAACTGTTCGGACTGACCGTCCTCGAGCGGGCCGTGCAGGACTACGCCGGCAACACCACCCGCTTCCTGATCATCAGCCGCGACTCGACGCCGCTCGCCGACCCCGACAAGACGACGATCGTCTTCGCCGTGGCGGATGTGCCAGGCGCGCTGTTCAAGGCGCTCAGTGTGTTCGCGCTGCGCGACATCGCGTTGCTGAAGCTGGAGTCACGCCCGATCCCGGACCGGCCGTTCGAGTATCTCTTCTACGCGGATGTTGCCGCCAACCGGAACGACATGGCGTGCGCGCGGGCGTTGATGCACCTCGCGGAGTTCGCCCGTTCGCTCCGGACACTCGGCTCCTATCAGGCCTGGCGCGAGTAGACCGGTCAGGCGCGAATTCCGTCGAACAGCAGGTGGGCGAGGAGGTCAGCCACCTCCTCGTCGGAATGTTCGGACGGCGCCCCGGCAAGCTTGGTCCACATCGCGTATGACTGCGGCAGTGCGAACATCGCCCCGACGATCAACCGGACATCGCCCAGCCGGAACACGCCTTCCTGCTGGCGTTGCGTGATGTACTGCGCCAGGAAGTCGGTGAGCGGGTTTGCTAGCGAGTCCGTCAGCCGGCCGTTGCCTTCCGTCCCCGCTTCGAGGCCGGCGTACAGCACCATCCGGTGCAGAGAGCGTTCCTGCTCGTACCCGTAAAGGAGCGCAGCATAGAGTGTCCGGAGGAGGCCGTAGTCGTCTCCGCGGTCGGCGTACTCCTTCAGATAGGCCACGAACCGAGTCACGTCTGCGCCGCGCCACCGTTCGAACGCGGCCTTGTAGAGTTCTACCTTCGAGGGAAAGTGCCGGAAGATGATTGCTTCGCTGACGCCGGCTGCCCGGGCAATCGCCTTCGTCGTGGTGCCGGCGAAGCCGTGCTCGCCGAATAGCGTGATGGCGACGTCGATCAACTGGGTGCGCCGTGCTTCGGCGGTCAGGCGGATCCGCTTCGGACGTGGTTCGATGCCCGCCGCTTGCTTGGGCCGGCGTTCCGTGGCGCTATGGCTCATAGTGAGTGTATGCTTACTTCGTGGTGTGAACCGACCGACGAAGATTCTAGCCAAACTCGCGCATTCGAGGATCGTGGAGCCCCGGTTTGCGGTTACCACAACATCCATATCGCGACGCCCGACCCGGCGGGCGCGGTCTCCTGGTATGTGGAACACCTCGGCGCCCGGCGGACGACACCCGACCAGACGCACGTCATGGTTGGCGATACGCTGATCGCGTTCCAGCCGGCGGACGCGATCGCGCCAAGCGCAGGTAGCGTCATCGATCACTACGGCATCTCGGTCGACGACATCGACGCGGTGCTCGACGGCATCGAGGCGGCGGGCGCAACGATCGTGTCGGGGCCGCGCGATGCTCCGGGGCTGTTCCGCTTGGCGTTCCTCGAGGATCCGTGGGGCGCGAAGATCGAGCTGGTGGAGGATGCCGAGTGGCCCGGCTTCCATCACGTGCACCTGCGCGTGCCGGATCCGGAGGCCACGCTCGACTGGTACGAGGAGATTTTCGGGGGCGCGCGCGAGCCGCTGAAGGGGCGGATCGACGGGCTCCGGTACGGCGGTGTCTGGCTGCTGGCGGCCGACAGCGAGGGCGAGCGGCTCGCACCGAGCGCGGAGCGGGCGAACCGGAATATCGCCTGGGGCATTACCGACATCGACGAGGCGGTGGCGGCGTTTCGCGCGGTGGGCGCGAAAACGCTGATCGAGCCGTTCACGGTTGCCGAGGTGGTCCACGTGGCGTTCTTCCAGGACCCGAACGGCGTCAGCGTGGAAGTGCTGCAGTTCCCGCGGTAGCGCGGGTGGCGGCGCAGGAGGGTGTCTGATGCGACGTGTGATCTGCCTGACGGGACTGTTGGTGGCGGGCGTGGGCCTGACACTTGCCGGCGCGGCGTTCGAAGTGCAGGAAACGAAACCTGCGATCGAGACGATCCAGGTGACCGACAACCTGTGGATGCTCGGATCGGAGGGAGACGCCCTCCAGGGGATGCGGACGGGCGGTAACACCGCGCTGTTCGTTGCCGATGCGGGCGTCGTTCTCGTCGACACCAAGCTGGAGGGTTACGGCGAGGCCATCATGGCGGAGGTGCGGCGGGTCACCGACCGGCCGGTGACGCACATCATCAACTCGCACACGCACTTCGACCACTCCGGCAGCAACACCGAGTTTCCCGACACGGTGGAGTTCGTTGCGCACGACAACATCCGGCGCGCCATGGCCCGCGACGATTGCCAGCCTCAGCCCACCAACTGCGACGACTTTCAGGGAGAGAACGCGAAGTACCTCCCGTCGACCACCTTCTCGGATCGGCTGACGCTGTTCAGCGGCGGGGACGCTATCGATCTGTACCATTTCGGCCCGGGCCACACCGACGGCGATACGTTCATCGTGTTCCGCGAGGCGCGCGCGATGCACACCGGCGACATGTTCCTTGGCAAGTTCGCGCCGTTCATCGACGCGGAAAACGGCAATGGGGGTAGCGCGACGGAGTTCGGGCGGACGCTCAACAAGGCGATCGCCAACGTGCCGGATGTCGACACGATCATCACCGGCCACTGGCATACGCCGCTGGCGTGGAGCGATCTCGAGGATTACGCGCGGTTCTACAACGACCTGGCCGATCAGGCGGGTCGGAGTCAGGCCGCGGGCCGTTCCGTCGACGAGGCGGTGGCCGCCTACACCCTTCCGGATGACCTCGAGGACTACGCCGTCGCGCAGCAGTCGGTCCGTCCCATCATCCGCTACCTGTACGCGGGGCGCTGACGCCCCGGCGAGCGCCCCTACGCTTGGCGCGCACGCTTCCGGGAAAGCCGCGCATTCTATAATGGGAGTTCGCCCGGTGCGCGAGTTGCCCCCATTACCCGATGCCGAACCGCCTGGCCGCAGAGCCCAGTCCGTACCTGCAGCAGCACGCCAACAACCCGGTTGACTGGTACCCGTGGGGCGACGAGGCGTTCGCCCGCGCTCGCTCGCAAGGGAAACCGATCTTCCTGTCGATCGGCTATTCCACCTGTCACTGGTGCCACGTGATGGAGCACGAGTCGTTCGAGCACGAGGGCATTGCCGAGCTTCTCAACACGCACTTCGTCCCGGTGAAGGTGGACCGGGAGGAACGCCCCGACGTCGACCGGGTCTACATGGCGTTCGTGCAGGCGACCACTGGCTCGGGCGGATGGCCGATGAGCGTCTGGCTGACCCCCGAACTCAAGCCGTTCTTCGGCGGTACCTACTTCCCGCCTGACTCGCGCTGGGGACGTCCCGGCTTCACCGACGTCCTGCGCGAAGTGGCGTCGCGCTGGGTATCGAACCCCACGGAGCTGGAACGGTCGGCCGACGCCATCCTGGAGCGGCTGCGCGCGATACAGACACCGGAGCCCGAAGCGGCTCGGCGGACGGCGGGGGGCATCGTCGTCGTCGGTGCCGGAAGCGCTGCCACCGAAGCGGCGGCAACACGGCCGCCCGCAGGCACGAGCGCTCTGGAGGCGGGTGTCAGTGAGTTCCTGTCGACATTCGATGTGGCGCATGCCGGCTTCGGCAGCGCACCGAAATTCCCGCGGCCGGCCGAGCTGCTCTTCCTGTTGCGCGAATCGTCGCGCTCGGGCGACCTGAACGCGCGACGGATCGCGGTCGCCACGCTAGAAGCGATGGCGCGGGGCGGCATGCGCGATCAGGTCGGCGGGGGGTTCCACCGGTACTCGGTCGACGCCGCGTGGCGCGTGCCGCACTTCGAGAAGATGCTGTACGACCAGGCGCAGCTCGTGCTGGCCTACCTCGAAGCAGGCCAGGCAACCGGGGCGGCGGCGCTTCTGGAGGTGGCGGCGGATACCATCGAGTACGTCCTGCGCGATCTGACGCATCCGGAGGGTGGGTTCTATTCGGCGGAGGATGCCGACAGCGTGCCCCCCGAGGCAGCGGACCCGGGCGCCAGGAAATCGGAGGGCGCGTTCTACCTCTGGACCCTGGACGAGGTCGCTGCGTTGCTGGGAGACGACGCGGACCTCATCGAGCGGCGGCTCGGCTTCGAGGCGAACGGCAATGCGCCGCAGGATCCGATGGGGGAGTTCCTCGGGAAGAACATCCCGTACTTGCAGCAGGACGTTGCGCAGATCGCCCAGTTGACCGGTCGCGCTCCTGAGGATGTCGAGCGCGCCATCGAGAAGGGACGGCAGCGCCTGTTCGAAGTTCGGTCCCAGCGTCCCCGCCCCCAACTGGACGACAAGGTGCTTGCCGCTTGGAACGGCATGATGATCGCCGCGCTGGCCCGCGCCGCCCATCAACTGGACGGGGACGCCGCGGAACGCAGCCTGCAGGCGGCGGTGCGCGCGGCCGAATTCGTTCGCGACCGGTTGTGGGACCCCGAGCGCGGCGTGCTCGCGCGCCGCTGGCATACTAGTCAGGCCGACGGGGGTGCCCAGATAGACGGCTACGCCGAGGACTACGCCTGCGTCATCTGGGGCCTGCTGGAACTGGTGCAGACCACCGGCGATGCCGCCTGGCTCGATTGGGCGCTCGAGCTGCAATCGCGTCAGGACGCGTTGTTCCGCGATGACGCGAACGGCGGCTGGTTCGCGACGACAGACGACGATCCGTCGGTCCTGCTCCGGGTGAAGGAGGAACACGACGGCGCCGAGCCGGCTGCCGGATCGGTCGCGGTGGGTAACCTCCTGACGATCGCACACCTCACGGGCGACGATACGGCGGCAGCGCGTGCGGCGGCGGCGCTTGCCGTCTTCGGCGGCCGTTTCGGCCAGTCGGCCCGCTCCTCACCCATGATGATGGCGGGGCTGGTCCACTACCATGCACCACCTGATGGTGTCTCCCAAGTCGTGATCGTGGGAGATGCTGGCGACCCGGCAACGCAGGCGCTTGAACAGGTGGTGGCCGTGCAGTACCTGCCGTTCGCCGTCCGTCTCGTCGTGGCGCCGGGCGACGCTCAGGCGCGGCTGGCGGGACGCGCGCCATTCATCGGTGCGATGCGGCAGATCGACGGGAAGCCGACGGCGTACGTCTGCGCCAACTTCGCCTGTCGCGAGCCGGTCACGGATCCGGAGCGGCTTGAAGCGCAATGCAGGAAGGGGAGATACGTGGTGGCAGAACGATGACGTTCATGGTGGAAGTGCTCCTGAAGGGGAACGACGACGTGGTCGAGCGCAACGTGGAGTTCGAGGGTCCGGAGCCGGTTGCCTGGGCGGACGACGACGTCCGCCGCGTGCTGGAGCTGACGCTCGGCGCCTTCGACGCCGTGCAGCAGCCGGCCGGGGAGGAGGAGCGACCGGTCACGCTTCGGGGCTTCAGCTGGATCGTCAACGAGGTCAAGGGCGGCGTCGCCATTTTCGTCGAGATCCCGAGCGGTACGGTTGTCGCGGGTCCTTTCGACGCCGATGTGGACACGCTTACCGCTACGATCAGCCGCGTCCTCGCGAACGTGCGCGGGAGCATGCAGACGCACTGAGTCATGTGCCGAGGTGGCGGAATCGGCAGACGCACGGGACTTAAAATCCTGTGGCCCTGAGGGGCCGTGTGGGTTCGACCCCCACCCTCGGCACTCAACTCCCTGTCCGGCCGTCGCCAAGAGATCAGAAATATGCCCTGTCGATTGGGTTGGATCGCCGACCGTGGGTTTCGCTGATTCCGTGGGATTCCTGCCGTTTCCCACGTCTGGATGCGTGCTGCCCACTTGGGGCGACAGATCAAATTCAGGACACGAAGTCGGTGGTTGGAAGAGTCAGCACGGGCCGGGTAGCAGCACGCTGATCGACGGGGAGACACATGTGGCGGTTGAGCCCACTATGGTGATTGGTGTGTCTATCTCAGTTTCGCCCGTGGAGTCCCGGCACCCGCTTTAGCGCGGCATGATCCACGAGAGTGTCGAACTGCGCCCTCAGAGCCCGAGCGAGGACGCTGTCCGTGATGACGGTGCCCGCCTCGATGTTGCGCTTGTGGGCGGCCTCCGTGAAGTTGGCCGAGGTAATGAGGGCCCGGTGGTCGTCGATGACGATGCACTTGGCATGGAGGCAGGAGCGCGTCTTGCCTTCGGTCGCCAGGGACCGGGGGTCGTAGAAGGTCTCGGGGAGCCGCTTGCCCGGCCACAGGCCGTGCTGGAAGGTGTCCGCGAATTCCCGCAGGAGAACGGCGTCGGGGGTGTCGTCCCGCTGTTTCCGATGGATGTTGACGAAGAGCCGCACCCTCAGATCCGGCTCAGTATCCATCCTGCCGGCCAGGGTCCAGAACATCTCCCTGGCCTTGCTCCCGGTGTCGAGCGCGTAGCTGGCAATGAGGAGGCTCTCCCTTGCCTCGCGAAACAGCTCCTGCACGACCACTGCGGTGTCTCGGCTCGTCGCACCCAGCGGAGTCGGTGGACGAGCACGACCCGATCGAGCCGACCCTCGAACTCGGCAGGGAGCCCGGCAAGGGATCTCGCCCGAGCATAGAAGTCCCCACCGGGGACATCCTCACCCATCGAGCCGGGTGAGGCCGTCAGTGTCTCGAATTCCGCCTGTTTGATGCTGCGGGTCGCGGCCGGGGCACCCCCCTTTCGACGTTGGATGTCCGCCCACACCACCTCGTCGCTGTGGCCTTCGAGCGCGGTCAGGACCCGCTGCTTCCGGCGCTCGCGGGTCACGTCCTCGACGCTTTCGCAGTACTGGAGGAAGTCCTCGAACACCCCGTCCACCGCCTCCTTCAGTGCGGCCTCGGCGTCGGGGATATGGATCACGCTCAACGTCTGCGAAAAGTAGGCATTCGAGGCCGAACGGTTGAGGAGGCGGTTCGGTTCCTCGCACGCATCCCGGATCCGCGGCCCAAGCCAGGGCTTGCGACCTTGGCACGTGCCCAGGATGCGGGCCCCGGGGACCGTGGCGTCGGACAGGGACCTCCGACGGTTGTCGTTCCGCTCGTCGCGCACGTAGATCTCGGTGAAGTCGTTCCCGGCACCACCCTCGTCGAACCAGAGTTGTCCGGCCCGGTCATGTGTGTAGGTCTCGCGGACGAAGGCGTACCAATCGATGTCGCTGATGTGCCCCTTCACACAGGCTTGGACGAACCGAATCGGCACGACGGGGACGATCTTTCGGTCTCGATTCAGGTAGCCACCGTTCACGAGCCGGTCCCAGGGAATCCGCGGCCGGGCTCGGTACACGCGCCCGTCTGGGACCTTGTAGGTCTCCTCCACCAGGGCCAGGAACCACGCCGGGAAGAGGAATGCGGTGACCCCTGACCGGGGTGCCGTCGGGTCGCCGTTGTCGATCGGCGGCTCGTAGAGGGTCAGCTCCTCGAGTGTCAGCAGATCGCGCAGGCGGCGCTCCAGGCGGTCCTCGTAGATCCGCTTCCGTTCGGCGAACTGCCAATGGTCCAGGCCCCCGATCAGGACGGCCTGGTTCGGGAGGTCGACCATCGAGCCTGGCCCGAAGGTCATGAGCAGTTGGCTCTGACGTAGCTCCCCGGTGGGCGGGATGTGCTTGGCCTGACGCTTACTCATGGCCACTCCCCTCCACCTCGAAGCCGTCCGGGTTCCGAAGCCACAGGTTCACCGTGGGCTCCACGTCCCGGAGACTGCGGTGGGCCACGAACTTCCGGGCGTCCTGGGGCTGTCGCTCCAAGTCTGGGTCCAGTGGGTTGAAGAGCAGCGGCGGCGCTACCCCCACCTCCCGCTGGTACTGGAGTTCCCCCTTGCGGCCGGCGATGCTCTCCCAGGTGTCCAGCAGGTCTTGCACCCGACCGCGGACCCGCTGGCGCAGTTCCTCTTGTTCCTGCGTGGTCAGCTCCTTGTCGTGGCCCTCGGCCCGTCGGGAGACGGCATCGAGGACGAAGTCCAGTTCGTTGCGGTGCTGCGCGATGGCGGCGGCCCGGCCAGGCGCCGTCAACTCCCGGTGCCCCAGGCGGGCGAGCGCCACGGTGACCGCAGCGATGCCCCGATCGATGGCTCGCGGCGAGAAGGGGGTCACGCTGGTCGCCTCGACGGCCCGGTAGAAGCTCTCGTGCCAGGCCCCGAACCGTTCGTAGTGCGAGCGGTCCCTCGGGCGGTGAACATTGAGCAGGGTCACCACCAGGCCCGGCCGCTTGTCGTCGCGCCCGACGCGGCTGGTGGCCTGGATGTACTCCGCGGCGGTCTTGGGTTGACCCAGGACGACCATGAGCCCGAGGCGCATGATGTCGAGCCCGACGGAGATCATGTTGGTGGCCAGTGCCACGTCGACCCGCTCCTTTTCGTGGAACGGCAGGTCGAGCCGCCGCTTGGTGTCGGCGACCTCGTTGGTGCTGACCCGACTGGTCAGCTCTCGTGGCTCGGCGAACTGCGTGCGGTCGGCGAAGAGGCGCTGGTCCATGTTCAGCCGGCGCCGGCGGCGGCCGTAGTCTTCGAGTCGAGTGCGGACCTCATCCTCGACGATCCGGCGGCTGCCCCCGAGTTCTCGCAGGGAGTTGAAGTAGCCGACCAGCGTCATATAGGGGTCGGCCGGGTTGTTCGGGTTGCGCGCCCCCCGGCCCTTCTGCCACGCCTTCTGCCCGGCCGACAACAGCGCCAGATACGTCCGCAGCAGCACGACCTTGAGGTTCCTTCCCTGGGCCGCAACGCCCACGTACGTGCGTGGGTGTCGCTCCGCCGGGCTCACGGTCTTCGCAAAGAAGGAGTCCCGTCTGTCTGGACCCGGCGGCGGAAAGATGTCCACATTGGCGCGCCCGAAGACGCCCCGGATCTGCCGCTCGGCCCGGCGCACCGTCGCCGTCGAGGCGACGATCTTCGGCCGCGGTCCCTCGTGGCCCACGGGGTTGGCGCTCAACGCGTCGATGGCTGTCTCGTAAACACCGACCATGGTCCCCAAGGGCCCGGAGATCAGGTGCAGCTCGTCCTGGATGATGAGGTCCGGCGGTAGCAGCGGGTGCTCCAAGGCCTGCCCTATGCCGGCCCGGGTTGGTCCATAGAACCCGTCGACGTCGTATCGTTCAACCGCGGCCGAAGAGCCCGGCGGTCTCGCCGATCCACGGCAGGTTCGCGAACTTGTCCACCGTGGCGATGATGAAGGCCGGGAGCCGCCGGTAGATCGGATCGTCCACGGCCAGGATGGGCAGCCCTCGCGCTTGGCGCCACGGGTGAAACGCACAGCGCCGGCTGACGCACATGACCCGCAAGTCGGTCGGTTCGTTGGGGTCGGGCAGGAGCGTGAAGCTGTCTTTCCGGAACTTGGTCCCGCACCAGGGGCAGTTTTCCAGCGGGATCGGCGAGGGCTTTCGCTTGTCGTCGTTGAGAAAGGCGACCGTCCGTTCTCGGGCCGAGTAGCGGTTCGGAACGCCCTTCTTCCCCATCACGTTCGGTGTCGCCGTCTGCCCCACCCACAGGCCAATCTCGAACGGCCAGGACCCGAGCGCGGGCACGTCGTTCTGCCGCTCGAGTTCCAGGGCGCAGATGAGAGTAGCGGCGCGTCCGAGCTGGTCCAGGGTCAGCAGCCGCAACGTATAGCGCATGATGACCGACAGGCCCGCCGAGTGGATGGACGGGTCGCGTAGGCGGCGGAGCACCATCGTGAAGGCGGCGAGGCCCAGGTAGGCTTCGGTCTTGCCGCCACCGGTCGGAAAGAACAGCAGGTCTACCACCTTGCGATCCGGGTGCTCGCCGTCGACCACGCCGGCGATGTTGGTGAGCAGGAAGGCAAGCTGGAACGGCCGCCAGGCTGGTGGTGCCTCGGCCGTCGCGGTGGCGCCGGGAGCGCCGTGACAGTTTCGCTGCCGGATCGCCGCGGCGATGGCCCGGTTGGCGATCCTGAAGGCGTCGAGCACATGAGGCGGGTCCAGGGCCTCGATACCTGCCTGTATCCGATCCTTGGCCCGACCAGCCCGCGCCATCAGGTCGCGGCTGACCTGCGCCCGCACCGCGTCATTTGGGAGCCGGCGGAGCTGACCGTCAATCCACGCCGCGTAGCCGGTAATCATCGGTCCCACCATGCCGCGAATGGCCTCGGCCGACGCCGCGCCCGCCAGGGCCTCCATCCCCAGTTGCACACCGGCGCGGTTGTCCGGCACCACCTTCTCCACATCGGCGGTGGGCATCCAGGCGGTCTGCACCTGCCGACAGCGGCTGTCCGGGTCGGTGACCGCCACTGCAGAGATGTTGTGGCCCACCGCGTATTCCACTGCGTCGGCGTACTGCAGGTCGGCCACCTTCTCGTCCCAATCGTCGCTGTGCTGCCCTCGCAGGTTTGGGCGGGGAACGAAGGGCTGTTCGGCATGCAACGACAGCTCGGCCTGAAAGACATAGGCGGCGTCGCGGGTCATGTCGGGCGCCGGCTGCCGTTGGTTGACGAGGAAGACGGAGACCGACCGGGAGTCGGCCGGGACCAGGTCCGTGTCGCCCACCGGGCGGACGGACACCACCACTTTCAGGCCCTCGCCATCAGGGATATCCGTCGATACCGGGTCGCCCTCCTGGAGCGCGACCACCACCTCTGCATCGCGGGGGAATCGCCGCCAGCCCAGGAAACGTGCACCAGGGCCGCTCTCGCCCTCAGTCTCGCCGCTCTCAGGTGCCTCGCCTCCAGAAAGCACCGCCGGCCTTGTCGCCCTTGACTTCGACCATCGGGGCGTAGTCAGCCCAGGAGATTCGCACCTGAAGCTTGGTCGTGCTTCGGGGCACCAGCACCGATAGCCCCATCGACAAGGGGAAGAAGGCCTTGCGGGCGGAGGTGGCTTCTGGGGCGTTGTCGTCGTCACCCTCCACCGCTCGGTCAACCTGATCCAGGGCGTCGTCGCTGTCGTCGTCAGATCGCTGATCAGCCGGTGCCTCGTACGGCACCAAGAAGCCCGTCAGGTACCACTTGGACGGCGCGACGGGTAGGACCTCAGCGATGTAGGCGTCGTCACGTGGTTCCCCGGGTCGGGGGCCAACCAGGCCGAGGCAAGACGGTGGGCATCGATGCGACGACGCTGGAAGCCAACGCAGCGTTGCGGAGCATCGTCCGCCGGGACACGGGCGCGGGCTACGAGACGTTTCTGCACGGGCTGGCCGAGGCGTCCGGCATCCCGACGCCGACGCGCGCCGAGTTGGCCCGCTTCGACCGCAAGCGCCCGAAGAAGGGGTCTAACGACGATTGGACGCATCCGCAGGACCCGGACGCGACGATCACCCGCATGAAGGACGGCCGCACCCGGCTGGCGCACAAGGCCGAGCACGCGGTCGACCTGGAGACCAGCGCGGTGGTCGGCGTCACCGTGCAGGATGCCGACGCCGGCGACACGAAGACGATGGTCGAGACGCTGATCACCGCGGCCGAGCAGGTCGAGGCGGTGCTGCCGGCCGGGCCGGGCCTCGCCGAGGTAGTCGGCGACAAGGGCTATCACAGCAACGAGACCCTGGTTGCGTTGGCCGAGCTGGGGCTTCGCAGCTACGTGTCGGAGCCGGCCCGTGGGCGACGTCGCTGGCGGGGAAAGCCCGCGGCGCGTGCGGCCGTCTACGCCAACCGGCGGCGGATTCGGGGCGTCCGCGGGAAGCGCCTGCTGCGCCAGCGGGGCGAACGCCTCGAGCGTCCCCACGCCCATCTCTACGAAACCGGGCGATTGCGCCGCCTGCATCTGCGCGGACATGCCAACGTGTTCAAGCGTCTGCTGGTGCACGTCTGCGGCTTGAATCTGGGCCTGCTCATGCGGCGACTGACGGGTGTCGGGACGCCGCGCAGCCTCCAGGGCCGCGCCGGGGCCCGCATTTGCGCCCTGATCCGCGCCCTCAGCCGCCTCTGGCGCCTCGTAGCGCTTTCCGACGTGGCTCGTGTCTTCGATCCGCGCGACTCGTCGTGGATTGTCCCCGCGACACAGCGTCATCAACTCGTTCCGCTCACGCTGCAAGGAAGCGGTTCTGCCACAGCCTGCTAGGCGATCCAGGTTCGGCTGAGCCCTGACGCTCGGACGCACATCTCGCCGGGGGGACGACGCGGAGCCCCGGAGTCCAGAATCCGTGGTGCGTTTGACGGGGAACGTGTGACATACTGCGTTGAAGAGTCAGGGTGTGGCGTTGCCGGCCGCGACTGTGGCTATTTTCACTTCGGTAAGAGCAGCGAGTTCCACCGGCCTCATTCCGGCTGAGGATGCCGGAGTGGATGACTGACCCGACCTGCTCGGGCACTCAGCCGGCTCAGATGCCTGCCGCCGTAGTGGTGTCCTTTGCTGTTTCGCATCGTTGGTGTTCTCGTAACAAGGAGAATCCATATGGAAGACCTGCCAAGCTTCGATTTCAATCGCTTGCAACTGCCGCGGATTCCGCCGGCGGTTGTGAAAGCGGCTGCCGTCCTGGTCGTGGCGGCGATCGCCGGCCTCGGTACGCTCTATCAGGTGCAGCCGGAGGAAGTGGGCGTGGTCCTTCGATTCGGCCGCTACGTTCGTACTACCGAGCCCGGCCTTCGGGCGAAGGTACCGTTTATCGAGGAGGTCCTCAAGGTGCCGGTGCAGCGGCAGCTTAAGGAGGAATTTGGCTTCCGCACGGTCGAAGCGGGTGTTCGCAGCCAGTTCGCTGCCACAAACAGTGAACTCTCAGGCGAGGCGGTCATGCTGACCGGCGATCTGAACGTGGCGGTAGTCGAGTGGATCGTGCAGTACCGCGTTGCCGATCCCTATCTCTACTTGTTCAAGGTTCGGAACCTCGAAGGTACGTTCCGCGCGATGAACGAGGCATCGATGCGCGAGGTCGTTGGCGATCGCACCGTGACCGAAGTCTTGACGGTGGGCCGTCAGGAGATCGAGGTGCGCGTCGAGGAACGGCTTCAGGAGCTTGCCGATCAGTACGAAATGGGTATCACGATCGATCAGGTGGTGCTCCAGGACGTCAACCCGCCGGATCCCGTCAAGCCCTCGTGGGACGAGGTGAACCAGGCGCAGCAGCAACGCGATCAGATGATCAACGAAGCCCGCGCCGACTACAACCGCGTGATACCGCGCGCTCGTGGCGAGGCACAGCAGACCGTGCTACAGGCCGACGGGTACCTGCTTGAACGTGTCAACCGGGCCGAGGGCGACGCCGTGCGCTTCAGCGCGATCTACGACCAGTATCGCTTGGCGCCCCAAGTGACGCGTCAGCGGCTCTATCTCGAAACGATGCAGCGCATTCTGCCACGCGTGGGCCGGAAGTTGTACGTCGACAGCGACGCCACCGGCGTGCTGCCGTTGCTGTCGCTTGACGGCGCGGTGCCGCGACGGGCCACCGCAACGACTTCGCCGCCAGCGACTCCGCCGCCGGCCGTGGGAGGTGTTCAATGAACCGGGCAGCCATGATCCAACTCGTCATCGGCCTTGGTCTAATGATCGTCCTCGTACAGGCCACCTACACCGTCAGTGAAACCGAGCAGGTCATTCTCACCCAGTTTGGTGAACCGGTCGGCGATCCGGCCGCGTCACCGGGCCTGCATTTCAAGATCCCGTTCATCCAGCGAGCCAATGTGTTCGAAAAGCGGTTTCTGGAATGGGACGGCAGCCCGAACCAGGTGCCGACCAGGGACAAGCGGTTCATCTGGGTCGACACCTACGCGCGATGGCGGATCACGGACCCACTGCTGTTCTTCCAGCGCCTGCGGGATGAACGCGGAGCGCAGTCGCGGCTCGACGACATCCTCGACGGCGAGACGCGGAACGCCGTTGCCCGTCACGATCTGATCGAACTGGTACGCAGCACCAATCGCGACGCGTCCGACGTGTTGATCGAGTCCGAGGAAGAAGCGGTCATTCTCGAAGCCATCGAGCGGGGACGGCAAGAGATCACGCGAGAGATTCTCGAAACCGCATCTGAGCGGACCGCCGATCTTGGTATCGAGATCCTCGATCTGCGTCTGAAGCGGATCAACTACGTCGACGAGGTGCAGCAGGATGTGTTCGCTCGGATGATTGCCGAGCGGCAGCGGATCGCGGAGCAGTTCCGGTCGGAAGGTCAGGGCGAGGCGGCCCGGATCCAGGGTGAGCGCGAGCGGGATCTCGCGCAGATCCAGTCAGAGGCCTACCGGGAGGCCGAAGAGCTGCGGGGAAAGGCCGACGCGGAGGCGACTCGGATCTACGCCGAAGCCTACAATCGAGATGCCGACTTCTACGCATTCACCAAGTCGCTGGATACGTATGAGCAGACGATGGACGCGGAGACGCTGTTCATCCTCGGCACCGATAGTGAGCTACTGCGGTACCTGCAGCGATCGCAGTAGACCCCACGATCGAGGACGAAATCACCGAGCGGC
Organism: Vicinamibacterales bacterium; assembly: GCA_965246995.1. Classification (GTDB taxonomy): domain Bacteria; phylum Acidobacteriota; class Vicinamibacteria; order Vicinamibacterales; family UBA8438; genus VXRJ01. Next base: position 2,940,694 of record OZ252008.1, on the reverse strand, counting down.
GGTCGGCTGCTGCGCTGTCGCGCGGAGTTGCTGGAGCACCCCTTTGCGCACGTGTGCGAGACGGGCCGGATGCGACGGGTTCGCCGTGCTGCGGCTTACGCCTCAGACTGCTAGCAGCCATCTAGAGTAGACCTTCCCTTGAGTCGCGCTCAGGTTCCGCCCCCCTTGGAACGGCGGATTCCCCACGATTGCATCGAATCCCGCACGCTCTCGCTCGAACACCTCCGGAAACTCGATCTCCCAGTGCATGGGCGGCACCGGCTTCTCGCAACTCCTGAGTTCTTCGACGATCCCCTCCAGCACACGCCGGTTCACCGCGTTCGTACGCCACGCCTCCACATCGCTGTGGTACTGGTTTCGTAGCTCCTTCCGGGCCTTGTCCTTGTCAGCCCCGAAGAAGGCGGCAACCGCCAGGTCGCCGATGAGTCGGGCGTCCGCCAGCGCGTTCTCCGCTTCCCACCACGCCTCCGTCTTCTGGTTGTAGTTACCCTCGCCGAATCCTTGCAGCGTGTTTCTCCATCCGAGCGCCTCCTCGATGTCATGGCGGGTCTGCTCCGCGATCCAGTCGATCTGGTCGCTGGCCTTCGTCTTCCAGTCGAAGGCGGCAATCTGCCTCCGCGTCAAACCAACCAAGGAATCGCCGTGCTTGAGCGCATGGTCGATGAAGGTGAAGGCGTGATCCCGAGCCAATGTCACGAGCCAGAGCGATAGCTTCGCCAAGCTCACCGCGAACGGGTTCTTGTCCACTCCGTAGAGGCACCGCTGGGCGTTGGTGCGCTGATTCAGCGCGGTCGGCGAGCAGTGGCCGGCATCTTGACCATCGCGACGGCAGGCGGGTCATGCTCTCGACACAAAGTCGAGAGTGCATCTGAAGTACAAAACAGAGCGGAACTGCAAGACCTCAAACTAGGAGCCGCATCGCCGTCCAGGCTGGACGACAGCAAGCGGCCGGAGACACGGCCAGGACGGCGCCGGACGCGCCGATCAGGGTCACCGGGTCGGTCGCGGCGACATCGTATCGGTGGGGCAACGGCTTCAGCCGTGCGTCGCGGGCCTGAAGGCCCTTGCTATCGAGGCAGGGCGAACGCTATCAGGCGCGGACCCCCACCGATGGTCAGCGCGATGTGCTGGCGCCCGTCGACCATGTAGGTCATCGGGCTGCCAATCGCGCCATTGGGTAGGTCGACCGACCCGACAATCTGCCCCGTCGCCTTGTCGCGCGCGACAAGGCGGGGTCCGTCATCGGTGCCACCCGCGGACAGTGCGCTGATGAGCAGGGTCTTCGTCACCACCGGCCCTCCGCGGCCCTCGCCGCCCAGCGGCGGCAGGTCGAGGTCGCGCAGCATCGGGTGGTTCCGCAGACGGTTCCCGTCGCCGTTCGGCTGCATCCAGGCGGTCTCGCCGGCGTTCAGATCCACCGCGGTCATCCGCGAATACGGCGGCTTCAACAGGGGCAGCCCCTGGGGCAGCGCCGGCTGGCGCCCGCCGCCGAACGCCGCCTGGGTGATCGTCATGGTGGCGCCGGTGGATGCCTCCGGCGTGTAGAAGTGGAGCACCGAGAAGCGGTTGTTCGACGGCACGTAGAGGATGCCGGTCTCCGGGTCGACGCCGGCGCCGCTCCAGTTGGCGCCCCCGTCGATCGCCGGACGCTGGATCGTGCCCTGGGTCACCCCCTCGACGGTTTGCAAGGGCGGCGTGAAGATCGGACCGAGTGTGAACTCTCGCACCGCCTCGAGGGCCATCGCCCGGATCTCCGGGGTGAAGTCGACGAGGTCGTCGATGGTCACGCCCTGATACTCGAACGGCGGGGGTTTGGTGGGGAACGGCTGCGTCAGCGACGGCACCTCGCCCGGCAGGTTGGTCTCCTGCGGGACCGGTCGTTCCTCGATCGGCCAGACCGGGTCGCCGGTGACGCGGTCGAACACATAGGTGAAGCCCTGCTTGCTCACCTGCGCCAGGGCGGGGATGTCGCGACCGTCGACGGTGATGTCGACCAGGTTGGGATGGGTCGGGAAGTCCCAGTCCCACAGGCCGTGGTGCACCGCCTGGAAATGCCAGACCCGTTGTCCGGTCTCGATGTCGACCGCGATGATCGATTCCGAGAACAGATTGTCGCCGAGGCGGTCCGCCCCGTAGTAGTCGTTGGTCACGGTGCCGGTCGGCAGATACACGTAGCCCAGCTCGTTGTCGCCGGCCAGCATCGACCAGACGTTGCCGTTGCCCGAGTAGCGCCACGACTCGTTCAGCCAGGTATCGGACCCGAACTCGTCGGCGCTGTTGGGGACCGTGTGGAAGTCCCACTCGTGCTCGCCTGTCCGGACGTTCCAGGCCCGCACCCACCCCGGGGTCGCTTCCTTCGTGACGCGCACGTCGGCGATGTGCGAGCCGTGAATCACGCGGTCGCGCACGATGATCGGTGGCGAGTTGATGGAGTAGAGAAACGCGTTGAGATGGTCGCGGTCTTCCCGCGCGACGCGCGGAATGCCGACCATCGCGTCGACCATGCCGCTGCCGTTCGGCCCGAAGTCGGCGCACGGCCGCCCGGATCTCGCCTGGACACAGACGAGGTAGCCGGCGCCGGTGCCCCAGAAGATCCGCTCGTCCCCCTTGCCGTCGGTCCAGTAGGCGACGCCCCGCTGGGTCCAGGGGCCGGACATCGACGGGGTGCCTTCCTCGTACGTCTTCGGGTTGAAGACCCAGAGGGTTTCGCCGGTCGTGGCGTCGACTGCGACGCCCTGCGAGAGCGGGGTGTTGAAGTAGAGGACGCCATCGATCATCAGCGGCGTCGCCTGAAACCTGGAAGGGTTCGGCGACTGGCCGTCCCGGTAGAGATTCGGGGTATCGGCGACCAGTGACTCGACGATGGCATCCAGCGGCGCGTACCACTCACCGGCCTGGGGGCTCGTGCGGCTCAGATGCCGGTCGATCGACGTCCACTCCCAGGCGATCTCAAGCTGGCTGAAGTTGCCGGAGTCTATCTGGTCGAGGGGGGAATACTTCTGACCGGCGGTGTTGCCGGCGTAGCTCCGCCACTCGCCATTCTCGGTGCCGTAGCTTTGCCAGGGGCCGTTCGACTGGGCGCGTGCGCTTCCAGTAACGACGATCGCCGCCAGCACCGCCGCCGACGCGACGCGTCCGATCTCCCTCGTCATCTCACTCGCCGCCCGGTGTGGGCTGATACAGCTCGAACTCGTAGCCGTCCAGATCGGACAGGAACAGGATGACAGGGCCGCCTGGTGGCCCAACGTCTCTCAGCATCTTCGCCCCGGCGGCCACTGCCCGCTCGGCCAGTCCTCGCGCGTCGCTGCTGTTGATGATGATCCGGCCGTAGGTCGTCTTGCCCTCGGGGAGGGGATCGTCGTTAAAGTGCGCCAGCAGCAGGCCCATGCCGCCCGGCCGGTCGGGCCGCCCGAGGCCGATCTCGATGGGTTCGCCCTGAGGCGGATACTGGAAGGTCCGCACCAACCCGAAGACCTCGGTGTAGAACTTCTCGACGCGGGGGATATCGGCCACGTTGAGCGCCACACTGCCGAGGCTGATCTCGGATTCCGGGGCGCCGTTCTGGGCATTGGTGGTGACGACCGAGCCGGCGACCGCGAGGCCGACGAGCGCGGCGACGAACGAGCTGGGAATACGACGCATGATGTGATCTCCCCTCAGGTAAGGGCGCATTTGAGTGAACACTTACCCTAGCGGCTCACCCCGAACGTTGCAAGAAAGACGTTCTTCAGCACCCGGCAAGTGAGCCAGAATCGAGTGGAAGAAATGAAGCCTGCACCGGTCAAGCCCGCCATAAAACTCGATATCGTCAATCAGGTTGACGCCCGCGTCGGTACGATCGCGCGCGTCAGCGAGGTTGACGGGTCGAACAAGCTCGTTCGACTCACGGTCGATTTCGGCGACCACACGCGGACGATCTTCGCCGGGATGAAACAGGAGCGCGATGATCCGACCGAAATCGAAGGTCGACAGGCGTTGTTCATCGTTAACCTGAAGCCGAGGAAGATGATGGGGGAGATCTCGGAGGGCATGCTCTTCGACGCCGGGTATGAGGACGGCCTTCAACCGGCCTTCCTGACCCCGGAGCGCCCGGTCCCGAACGGCACCGGCGCGGGGTGAGGTGCGCTGGCGTCTACTCCGGCATTCCGCGCCGGCGTCCGCCACCCGCCAACCCATTGAACACGCCCCGCATCCCGGCTAAGCTGCCCCCATGAAGCTGCAGCCCTCCGTCCGGACGCCGGTGTTCTTTCTCCTCGCGACGCTTGCCGTCGCCGTGTTCCTCTTCGCCCCCACGCACGCGCAGCAGGGCGAACGGGAATTCACCCCCGTTACCGACGCCATGCTCCAGGACCCCGATCCCGACGACTGGCTGATGTGGCGCCGGACCCTCAACACCTGGGGTTTCAGTCCTCTCGACCAGATCGACCGTGAGAACGTGGCCGGGCTCCGGATGGTCTGGACCCGTCCCCTCGGCCCCGGACTGCAGCAGGGGACACCGCTCGTCTACGACGGCGTCCTCTACATGCCGAACCCGCGCGACATCATTCAGGCGATCGACGCGGTGAGCGGCGACCTGATCTGGGAGCATCGGCGGCAGCGTCCCGACGATCTCGCCGACTACATGATCGGCAGCCTGATCGACACCAACCGCAACATCGCCATCCACGGCAACTACCTCTTCGACAGCACATCGGACGACTGGGTCATTGCGATTGACGCGGTAACCGGCGAAGTGGCGTGGGAAACGCAGGTGCTCGACTACACCGTCAACCCGGCCAATCAGACCTCAGGCCCCATCGTCGCCGACGGGAAGGTGATCTCCGGCCGGAGCTGCGCCCCGAAAGGGGGGCCCAACGCCTGCGTGATCGTCGCCCACGACGCCGCGACCGGCGAGGAACTGTGGCGCCGGCGTCTCATTCCCGGCCCCGGCGAGTTCGGCGACGAGACCTGGGGAGGCGTGCCGTTCGAGGAACGGAAGCATGTCGGGGCATGGATGGTTCCGAGCTACGACCCCGAGCTGAATCTGGTCTACATCGGCACGTCGGTCACGTCACCGGCGCCGAAGTTCATGATCGGTGGGGTCGAGAACACGCACCTCTACCACAACTCGACACTCGCGCTGAACGCCGATACCGGCGAGATCGCGTGGTTCTACCAGCATCTGAACGACCACTGGGATCTCGACCATCCGTACGAGCGGCTGCTCGTCGACACCGCGATGACGCCCGACCCGGAGCATGTTTCCTGGATCAACCCGCGGTTGCGCCGCGGCGAGACGTACCGCGTGGTGACTGGCATACCGGGCAAGACCGGCGTCGTCTACACGCTCGACCGCGCCACCGGCGAGTTCCTCTGGGCCACGCCGACGACGGCACAGAACGTCATCACCCACATCGATGGCTCGACCGGCGCCGTCACCGAGAACCCGGAGCTGATCTTCACGCGCGAGAACAACGAGATGCTGATCTGCCCGTCGTTCGTGACCGGCGGCAAGGACTGGGAAGCCGGCGCCTACAGCCCGGTCACGAACATGATGTACTTCCCGCTCCGCAACGCTTGCGCCCGCATGCTGGCGACCGCCGACGGCAGCCTCTACAACCTCTCGCAGCGGATCGTGAATGCCCCCGGCACCGATCAGGTCGGCACCGTCCGGGCCATCAACGCCTCCACCGGCGAGACCGCCTGGCTCTACGAACAGCGCGCCGGGACCACGTCGCTCGTCGCCACCGCGGGAGGACTCATCTTCGGCGGCGACAGCAACGGGCGGTTCCGGGCCCTGGACCACGAGACCGGCGACGTTCTCTGGGAGGTCAATCTCGGCTCGCAGGTGACCGGCTTCCCGGTCACCTTCGCCGTGGACGGCACCCAGTACGTCGCCATCAGCACAGGTTCGTCACTCAGCACGCGGGATAATCTCCGCCTGACGACCGAGTTGCAGCCGGGGACCGGGAACAACCTGTTCGTGTTCACGCTGCCTGAATAACCACAGTTGCCGAGGGAGTGTCCAGCCTTATACAAGAATATTTTTAAGTGATTTACCAGTAGTTATTTATTACACTCATCGGATCTCTCTCAGTCTGGTTAGGCCCCCGTGAATAGCGCGCAATTCCCGCATATAATGTTGGAATGGATGCTGTAATCAAGACCGACGCCAAACCCCGAAGAACCAAGCGCCGAGGCCGCCACCCCGACAAGGCGCTCTCGGCTGCCTTCATCCGCAGCGCGCCGCCAGGACGGCACGCCGACGGCAACGGCATGTATCTGTTTGTCCAGCCTGCCGGTACCCGTAGCTGGATCCAGCGGCTCGTCATCCGCGGACGCCGCCGCGAGCTCGGACTCGGCGCAGCCGCGCTCGTCTCGCTCGCCGAAGCGCGCGAACTGGCGCTCGCCAACCGTAAGCTGGCGCGGTCCGGCGGGGACCCCTTGGCCGACAAGCGCCGCGCGGAGGGAGTGCCCACATTTGCCGACGCCGCCCGGCGCGTCGTGGAACAGAAGCAAGGCGGCTGGCGCGGCCGGTGGCACGCCCAGAACTGGCTGCGCAGCCTCGAACGTTACGCCTTCCCGCGCATCGGAGAGCGTCCGGTCTCCGAGGTCAACAGCGCCGACGTGCTGGAGATCCTCACCCCCATCTGGCACGTCAAGGCCGAGACCGCCCGCGCCGTGCGCCAGCGCATCCGGTCGGTGTTGGAGTGGGCCATCGCGATGGAGCTGAGAGCGGATAACCCGTGTGACCGCGTCGTGCCGGTGCTCGGTCCGCAGAACGACATCGTGCAGCACAGGCGGGCGCTGCCCCACAAGGACGTGGCCGCGGCCATCGAGACGGTGCGGGCATCGGCGTCGGTTGCACCAGCGATCAAGCTGGCGTTCGAGTTTCTGGTGCTGACGGCGGCGCGGTCCGGCGAGGTGCGGCTGGCGACGTGGGACGAGATCGACACGGCCGGCCAGGTGTGGACCATTCCGGCCATGCGGATGAAGGCGAAGCGCGAGCACCGGGTCCCGCTGTGCCGGCGGGCAGCGGAGATTCTCGAGGCGGCGCGGACGCTCGGCGACGGGAAGTCGCTCGTGTTCCCCATGCGGAGCGGGAGGCCGATATCCATGTCGACGCTTCCCAAGATGCTCCAGTACCTCGGGATCGTGGCCGTGGCGCACGGCTTCCGGTCGTCGTTCCGGGACTGGGCGGCTGAGGAGACGGACCACCCGCGCGAGGTCATCGAGGCGGCGCTGGCGCACGTGGTCCAGAACAAGGTCGAGGCGACCTACGCGCGGTCGGACCTGTTCGAGCGCCGCCGGCGCGTGATGAACGACTGGGCCGCCTACCTGAATGGACAGCGCGGATCGGACAACCAGCCGCGTCCCTGAACACCGCGCCTCGCGTCACCAGCCAGCCGCAACGCGGCGCGGTTCGAGCACCGCGTCGAGCACCAATGCGCCGCGCCAGCGTGTGATCGCATCCTCGTGATAGGAGTTCCTTCGTCACACCCATCGGGCGGGTCGCTCCCGGCTGACTTATCCCTATCGGGAAGGACGGCGCGCGCGTTTCCGGCGCGGCGCGGTGCCAACGCCCGCCGCTGGCGCGAACCGTGGCCACCGCGCCATGTTGCCCCATGATCTCGTCCCCTTAACGTATGCCCGCGTGTCGAGCTTGCGTGCCTCGCGCCGCGTCTTGCTCGGCGTGTAGCGCGGGTCGGCGGTTGTCACCGAATCGACCGGCGCGGACGAAGGGGCGATCCCTGGTCTCTGGACGCCTCCGACTCGGATGGGCGGGGATCGTTGGGTCCGACCGTTGCCCGTGATTCAGCTAACCACGCTGAGCCAGCACCAGCACGTGGTCATTGGCATGCGTGATGCGCATCGCGTCGGGGAACACCTGACGCACGCGATGGCGGAAGGTGTCGATCGCCGCGCGGAGAGCGTCATCTGAATACAGTCTAAAGGTCGAATAATGATATTGGGTGGCTTGTTCGACGAGTCGAGCTAACGACGTGGTGACCGTCCACGCGACTGTCTGGGCGCGAACCGACGCGAAAGTCCCGGTGGACTGCAGGGCCGCTAGCACGTCGTCGACCTCCAGGAGCCTCGTTTCCCGCGTGGCGAACTCCGGAAAGTGGCGGCCCCAGATCGTGCGGCGGTTTTGCTCTGGAGTGCGCGTGTAGACGACGAGCTGGCCGGATGGGGCGAGCACCCGAGACGCCTCGCCCACAAACCGCGCGAGGTCGACGTGATGCACCGCGTTGAAGCAGGTCATCACGTCACAGCTGGAGCTCCGGAACGGGAGCGTTTCGACGGCTCCGACCAAGTGCCGCGCGTGCGGACCCACGTGTCCGTGGCGTAGGCGCACTTGCATGAGCATCGCTGGACTCAGATCCAGGCCGATGGGCACAACCTCGATAGCGAGTACTGAGGCGAGGAAATGACTGATCGCGTCCAGGTACCGCCCCGAGCCCGTGGCGACGTCCAGGAGCCGCACGGGTCTCCCGGGGTCCGCGGTGCGAGCCACGACCTCGCCGATGATGCGCACGGCACCGAGATCCAGCTCGCGCAGCGACCGATAGCGTGTCGACACCTTCGCGAAGTGGTCGCTTAATTGGGTCGTGCGGTCGCGCTCCTTCCGGGCGTCCGTCCCAGGGGAGATCTCGACAGTCCACTCGGGAGTGTGTGCCATGGCCATGAGTTGTCTGCGGAACGCCGGAGCCGACAGGGAGGTCGATTCAGATCGCTTCGACGACAGCGAGCAATCGATACTTTGTCACTCCGCTGGTGATCTGTCAACCACCGTTCAGCCTTCAAGTCACCGGTAGGGAGGTTTCCTGGGGGGCGTCGCCGCCCGCCCACTGGCTCCTGGCTCCACAGGGATGCGGACAGCAGGGAGTTCGAAGGGGGGCGCAGCATCCCCTCGCCAGCATACCCAATGTGCCACATTGGGTATGCTGGCTCTGGCCAGCTAACTCACCACGAAGAGCGGTTTCCGCGAGGTATTTTCGACCTTCGTGAGCTGCGGTTCCCGGAGCTTGATCATGCCGGCTAGACCACCACACTGATGATCGAGCGCGAGGTCCAGCTGGCCGTCGAGCATGATGGCTGGCGGGCGCGGCAGGTCAGATCCGCCGTGAGGACGGCTGGCGTTGACGTGGAGCGCGTTCGGAGGGGCAACCGGGCGCTAGTTCGCGGCGGAGCCGCGCTAGACTCATTCGCGCGGGAGCGGCCCGCCCGGACCTGGCGTCGAGCCGTCGGACGGCGGCGGGCAAGGCGAAAATCGGGCCTGATTGGTCCAAAAAGGGCTACCGGGGGCTAGTAGATCCCGGTTGAAAAAGTGGGAAGCAACGAGGGAATCATGGCCACCAAACGACATTAAGTCGCTTTTTATCAATTACTTACTAGCACTAGGGTGCTAACGCTGCCCTAATATCCGTACAAGGGCCTGTACCTGTTCGTGTAGCCGACCTGGACCCGAAGCTTGGATCCGCAGCCTCGAACGCTACGCCTTCCGGCGCATCGGCAGCCGGCCCGTCTCCGAGGTCAACAGCGCCGACGTGCTGGAGATCCTCACGCCCATCTGGCACGTCAAGGCGGAGGCCGCCTGAGGAGACGGACCACCTGCGCAAGGTCATCGAGGCGGCGCTGGCGCAGGTGATCGCTTCCCCTCAACGTGTCCCTCGTTCTCAGCCGGATGTCAGCGGGCCGAGAGCACCGTCCGTGGACGGATCGGGATCGTGACCATGCTGCGGGAGATGCCGGGGTGATAGTGTGCCGCAGCCCCGCAGGTCCCCGGCGCGTGAGCTGGCGTCACCTGCCCGGCGCTTGTCGGGCGACATTCCGCTTCATGAGCACCGTGAATCCTTCCTGCTCGAAATGATGGTCGTTGGTCAGGATTTGCGTGATCGATTCGGCCTCCATCACGTTCATGGATGCGCAGTACTGGAGGCTGTATTCCTTGTCGCCACGCACCTCGTAACGATCCAGTGCCTTACTGAACGACTCCCTCGATTGGGGTATCACACGCACATTCGAACCGGACAGCATCGCGCGCACCGTTTGCGTCGCGGCCAAGCGAATTCGCGGCCCTGCCTTGGAGAGCGCCGCGAGGAATTCGGTAAGCACTTCGTCGGTAGTCACGAGCTCGACTCGTCCAAGTCGCCGCCGCGCTTCCCTGGCCGCGACGCGCCACTGATCGTTCGGAAGAGCCGTGGCGATCCAATAAACCGTGTCTGCGAATACGGGCCTCACGTGCGATCGTCCTCGTACAGGTAGTGGTCGAGGCGTTCGACAAGGTCTTCGGGAAGCCGAGCCCAATCGTCGACCGTGACGTGCGCGGCCGTTCGGGAAGGTTCTCTTGAAAATCACGCAACCTCCGTCTCAATCCGTCCGGTCCTGCCTTGCCGATCTTGATCGGCCAATGAGCGCCGGAAGTTGCCTGATACTTCGGCAGACACCACGCGTACACTTCGCAGGGTCCTGCGCCGATCTCGCGCTCGGGAACCGGCGCATCGTCCTTGGCGGCGTTGCTCCCGGCACTGCCTTGAGCTTCCACATCGAGGGCCTGCTCGGTCACGCCTTCGAAGCCGAGAAACCGATATCGCCCCCGTGTTACCTTCTCAAAGGGGCTGGAGGGCCCAAGCAGCCACTTCTTCAGCACGGGAGCCACGTCGTCGTTCCGGGTGTTGTCGTCCCCACCACGCTTGACGAACTCGTGCCGCAGCGTTTCAACGATTTCACTGCGTCTATACAGCCTGTGCTGCTCGAACAGGCCGGACTTCTGGCACAACTCACGGACCACGAGCCGGCGCTGCTATCGACAACTTCCGGTGGAACGCGCCCGTGGGCGGCATGGACCGCGTTCCCGATTTTCTGGAGTTCCGCCGCGAGCGCATGGGCGAACTCATCGACAAACGGTATGCGGCGCTGCGAACCGACGGGACCCGGTGAGGCGCCGGATCTGCTGTCACCGGGCGCCGGAGCGGGAGTGCGTTATCCGCTCAGGCGCTGCATGAACCACCAGTGGTGCCCCTCGGGGTCCCGGGCCTGGTAGGTTCGTTCCGTCCAGTAACCCTCGCCGTAGTCCTGGGTCGCCGGCTCGGCCGTGATGACGGCGCCGGCCGCACGCGCCTGTTCGCAGTGGGCGTCGGCGTCGTCAACGTGCAGGGCTAGCGACTGGGTGTTCGCGCCGCCCACCGATTGCGGGGACTTCAGGTAATCCCGGTCCGGCGACAGACCCGCCTGTCCGATCATGATGAGTCCACCGTCCAGGACCAGTTGCGAGTGCAGGATCTGTCCCTGATCGTTCTCGACCTTCACCTGCACCGTGAATCCAAAGGCACGGGTGAGCCATTCGATCGCGGCCGCGGCGTCGTCGTAGAACACCGCCGGCGCAATCCTCGGCCAGCCGTCGGGTGGGTTCTTCATGCGATCCTCCGGCATCCGCGCCGCCTGTCCCAAGGGTGACCGCCCGTTGCAGGCGGATGTTCCGCGCGCGATGCGGAACTATCCTACTCGCGGCGGCTCGCCGGACAGGGGTGACCGTCGCGTGGTTGCGGGGGCAGTCGGTCGTGTTGATGAGAGAAAGAGGAGAGGATTCGCTGATGAAGCCGGAATTCCAGACGAAGCAACTCGAGGCGCAGCCCATCCTGGGCATTCGGACCAAGACAACAGTGGACAACTTCGCGCAGCTCATGGGGCCGCTCTTCGGCGAGATCTTCGGATACATCCAGTCGCAGGGACAGGCTCCGGCCGGGATGCCTCTCGCGATCTACTACTCGATGGACGGAAAAGACGTCGACATGGAGTGTGCGATACCTGTTGCGTCACCCATCGCCGGCAAGGGCCGCATTAAGGCCGGCGAGTTGCCCGCCGGGACCATGGCGACCGTCACCCACCTGGGGCCGTACGACAAACTGCCCTCCGCGTGGGCAGGGTTGACGGAGTGGATGCAGTCGCAGGGCCTCGAGGGTGCGGGAGCACCGTGGGAGGTCCATGTCACCGACCCCGGCGTGGAGCGGGACCCGTCGAAGTGGCGAACCGACATCTTTTTTCCGGTCGGCTAGGCCAGCCGGCGGCGGATGACCGGGGCTTGACTTGGTCTACCGCCGGGCGCATCCTCTTCACGATACAACCCGCGGATTGACCAAGGAGCAGGCCATGGTGCTTTCGAAGATGCGTGGCGCAAACCGATTTCGGGCCCGGCTCTTTGCCGTGGCGATGTGCGCGTCGGTTCTGGCCGTGACCGGGATCGGTCTCCAGGCGGCCGTGCCGGGAACAGCAACGCTGTCGGGGACCGTGACCGCCTCCCAGGCGTTCACGGCGGCGCAAGTCTACCTTCGCAACGTCGACAGGGGGATCGTGTACATGGTGTACACGAACGGGGGACGCTACCGGGCTGTCGCGCTGTTTCCTGGCACCTACGAGGTGAGTTCCAGCACGAAGCATCTCGAGTCGGACGTCCAGACCGTGACGTTGAGCGCCGGTGCCGCGGCGGAGATCAATCTCACGTTGGGTGAGCTCTCGGGCGACGCGCCCCCGCTCGTCATCCCGGCTGGCCGGACCGCAATGGAGAGCGGCGCGGCGGGACCGTTCGAGTACGCGAGCTACGACGAGATCTACCCGCCGGGACCGGGAAAAGAGGTCGCCGAGCAGGTCTGCATGGTGTGTCACGGTGAAAACTTCTTCCCGACCCGACCGGGCACCGAGCGACAGTGGATGTCCTGGATCGACCACATGGTCGGCAGCACGCTCGGGGAACAGGATCCCACCCGATACGGTCAGGGGTTGCTTTCCTTCCGGGCGTCGGTGTTCCGCTTCGGCCGGCAGGACCGGGACGACCTGCTGGCCTATGTCGTCAAGAACTTCGGGCCCGACAGCAAGGCTCGGCGCGTGCGTATCGATCAGCAGACGCCGGTCGATGAAGAGGCTCTCGGCAAGGCGATGTACATCGAGTACTACCTGCCTGTGGATGGAGCCGATGCAGGCACCAACGATGCCCGGTGGGTCCGGGATGGGGTAGGACGCTACGGACAGGATCCGCGCTTCGATGCGGATGGCAACGTCTGGCTGGTCGATCGCGGCGTTCCGCACCGGCTGGTCAAGCTGGATCCGCGCACCGGCGAGCAGAAGGAATATCTCTATCCCGATCCCCGGAACGGCAACCACGAGATTCTCATCGATCCGTCCGGCCTGATCTGGCTGCCGGAGCACCGGGGCCGCACGGGGGACAAGGAAAAGCGGCTCCTGGGGTTCAATCCCGAGACCGAGGAGTTCGAATACCAGATTCCGATGGATCCCGACGGTGTCGTGCGCAACCCGACGAAGTTCCTGCAGTCGCTGGCAATGGACTCGAAGGGCAACATCTACGTCGGTTGGATCATGGGCGGAGCCCTCAGCAAGTGGGACCGGGCCACGGGCGAGGTGTCCGTGTTCCGTATCCCGACTCCGCACGCCGTTCCCTACGGTGTTGTGGCCGACCGCAACGACAACATCTGGATCGCCCTCTGGAGCGGCGGCAAGATCGTCAAGTTCGATACGTCCAACAACTCGTGGACCGAGTTCACGGCCCCGACCTATCCGGCGCACACGCGGCGCCTGAACGTCGATTCCCAGAACAACATCTGGTGGGGTATCTACTCGGCCGGCAAGCGCCCCGGAAAGCTGGTCAAGCTGGATCAGTCCACGGGCAAGATGACGGAGTGGACGATCCCGCAGCAGAACGCGGAACCGTATGACGTTGCCGCCGACCCGGACGACAACATTTGGTCCGCCGATGTCGGCCAGCGGACCGACGGCGAGTACGGCGCCTCGCTCTGGAAGTTCGATCCGCGCAGCGAGGAGTTCACGTTCTATCCGAAGCCGCAGCGGCACGCCGACTCGCCCAAGATCCAGGTCACCCGGGACGGCGCCGTCTGGTACTCGCCGCGTGGCAGCCGTGAGGCGCCCGCCTTCGGGGTGCTGTATCCGGACATGGACAAGATCGACTCACTCGGGGCGTTCTATACGCACGGGCCGCCCGGGTATCCGTTCCCGGTGCCGTCTCCCGATACGACAGAAGGGCAGTAGTTCGGGAACGGCGCGCAGGTACGCGCCAGGTAAGGCCAGCTCCAAGTGGCAAGGTCCGTCCCGGCCGTTCTCCTCGTCGTTGCCGCCCTTCAGGTCGGCGGCATGCTGGCGGTGATAGGTACTGTCGCCCGTGGCGCGGCGCCTCCTCCCACATCCGCTGCCGGTTTACCGCCGAGTGGAGCAACGGCGCGGGGCGACCTCGAGGCTTCACCCCGGCGGACTGATCTCGTGGAGATCGAGTTGCCGGGCAGCGCGGTGCGAGTACCGACCTGGGTGGTGTATCCGGAGCAGGCGCCCGCGCCGGTCGTGATAGTCGTGCACGATCTCTATGGGCTGTCCGATTGGGTACGGAGCATCACCGATGCCTACGCGGCCGAAGGATTCATCGCGGTTGCCCCGGATCTCCTATCGGGTATGGCGCCCGATGGCCGCAGCCGGCTCGATGCGATTCGAAGCTGGGCCCTCGACCTCCCGGCGACCAACGGACGCGTGGGCATCGTCGGGTTCAGTTGGGGCGGGTCGGCAGGCTTCGCCTACGCACTCGATCAGCCCGACCTGAATGCGGTGATCGTCTTCTACGGCGCCGCTCACGGGCGAGAGTCCGACTACCGACGGATTGCCGCGCCGGTACTCGGCCTGTATGGGGGCGAGCTTCGGACGGCCGCGACGGTCTACCGGACCACCGAAGCGATGGCCGCTGCCGGCAAGCCCTACGAGGCGGTCGTCTACGAGGGGGCGACCGTTTTTCTGAAAGCTCAGGAAGGCCTGTCCGCCAACCGGCGCGCGACGGAAGACGCGTGGCCGCGCTCGCTGGAGTTTCTCCGGGAGCATCTCGGAGACTAGTTGTGATCTTTCAATAGGTTGTCCGCTCGGTCCCGACCGAGGAAACTGAAGGTGCGAGCCAACCAGTTCTCCGGAGGGAAGCCCGAGTGGACATCCACACCGACCCGGCCGTGAGCGTTCAGGAATGGAGCGGGCTGGGCATGCCATCGCCCGGATTGGCGCGCGGGTCGGCAACCCTCGCTCTCAGTGCCTCCCGCGCCGCCAACCAGCGGCTTCGGCCGCAAGCACGATCCGCGCGCAAGCCAGCGCGTCCTCTCCCGCATCGTGGTGACGTAACGGGATTCGCAGACGCCGGCAGACGTCGGGCAGCCTCGTTGGTCGGATTCCCCATTGTGCGCGCGCGAGCTGCACCGTGCAGGTGAACGGCGTCCGCGGCGGGCGCACCCGGTACCGCCGGCAGCAGGCGTGCAATACACGCCGGTCGAACGACGCGTTGTGGGCGGCAAGGAATTTGGCGCGATCGAGCCAGCCGTGAAGCGTAGGCCAGAGCTCGACGAAGGTTGGCGCGTCCCGCACTTTGTCCCAGTCCAGGCCGTGGAGCCCCGTGAATGTGAATCGTCCGGTGGGTGGTCGGATAAGGTAGGCTCGCGAGAGCACGATGCGCCCCTCGCAACCGGCTGCGAGGCCTACTGCGCAGGCGCTGTCGGATCGGGAGTTGGCTGTCTCGAAGTCGATTGCGACGAAGGTGCTCATGGTGTCGGATACCCTCACCAATCCTTCCACAGTGAGGCAAACTCGCAGTCGAGGACGGCACGGATCAGGAGCCGGCCACGATATATGACCCCGGAACAAATCGAAGCATGGCCCGGCAAAATGATCGACGGCCGTCCTCACTCCGCGCTCTGGCACATGCTGGATGTCGGCGCAGTGGCGACGTGCCTGATGGCTCGAGAGTCGCTGACCGGCTCCCAGGCAAGCGATCAAGCAGCGGCGTTTCTCGTCGTCCTGCACGACCTCGGCAAGTTCAGCTCTTCGTTTCGTTCGATGCTGCTGCGCCGCCCCTATTCAGGTTTGCGCCACTGGCAGCACAGCTATCGGCTCTTGCGCGATCATGACAACTCGGTCGCCAACGTTATCGCGTCGACGCTAGGTGTCCGGCGAATTCTCTATGCCGCTGTCGCTGGCCATCACGGAGGCCCGCCAGAGCACTTGGACCATCGCAAGTACGAAGATCAGGCGAAGCAAATCGGAGCCGAGGCCTCTCGGAGCGCCGGAGAGGCAATCGAAGCAGTGGCGCCGCTCTTTCCGGAGGCATCGCTGGGCGGAATGACGGAATCCGAAGCCCGACGACTCTCTTGGGCCTTGTGTGGGCTGACCGTGCAGGCTGACTGGATCGGCTCGAATCCGACCTGGTTCGGTCCACAGGACCCCGGAACACCTATTCCAGGTTATTGGAATCAGGCTCTGGCTTGGGCGGAGAGCGCTATCTCCGAGGCCGGGTTGTATTCGTCCCGGCCGTTGCCCGACGGTGCCGGACGGGTTCTGCCTGTTGGCGTAGAGCCTCGTCCGATGCAGGAGGCAGTAGCGCATATCGACTTGCCAGACGGTCCCGTGCTGGCCCTGATCGAAGACGCGACAGGTGCGGGCAAGACCGAAGCTGCACTGGTTCTTGCCGCCCGCCTGATGGCGGAGGGAAAGGGAAATGGGTTTCTTCTTCGCGCTGCCGACGATGGCGACGTCAAACGCGATGCTGGCGCGTTTGGAAGCCATCGTGCCGCGGCTGTTCGAAGGCTGTCCCTCTCTGGCGCTGACGCATGGACGGGCGAAGATGAACGAACTCTTCCGCACCATCCAGGGACGCGACGGATCCGACCCGGGTGGCGGTCCGAGTTGCGGATCGTGGCTCGCGGACGACCGACGGCGGATCCTGCTGGCCGACGTTGGGGTTGGCACAATCGACCAAGCGCTGATGGCGGTGCTACCGACCCGTTTCAACACCCTTCGCCTTCGGGCTCTGTCCGGACACATCCTGGTGGTTGATGAAGCGCATGAATTCGATCCCTACATGGAAGCGCAGTTGCAACGCCTCCTGCAGTTCCATGCGCTGTTAGGGGGATCGGCAATCGTCATGACGGCAACATTGCCGCTCGGAATGCGTTCTGGCTACGGGAAGGCATTCCAGAAAGGTCTCGGAATTCGACGGCCTCGAGAAGTCTCGGACGATGCCTATCCGATGCTGACCGTCGTCGGGCGGGCAGTCGAGAGCACGCAACCGGATCCCGCTCCGCACACCTGTCGTGACATAGCCGTGCATCGGTTGGAAGATGAAGACGCTGCCATCAAGTTGGTGCAGAGCGCTCTCGAGCAGGATGCCGCGTGTGTGTGGATCCGAAATTCTGTCGGTGGGGCAATCGCCTCGGCCACGGCATTGCGCGAAGCAGGAATCGAGACGGACCTGCTGCACGCACGATTCACGGTTGCCGACCGGCTGACACGTGAGGTGGCCTTGCAGGCGCGTTTCGGCCGCGATGGCGTCGGTAGGGAAGGGAGGGTGTTGGTCGCGACGCAGGTGGTCGAGGCTTCGCTAGACCTGGACTTCGACGTGATGGTCACTGACTTGGCCCCGATGGGATCACTGATTCAGAGAGCCGGGCGCCTGTGGCGGCATATGGACCTACGCCCGGCTACGGGTCGTCCAGTTCCTGAACCTGCGTTGCATGTGCTGGCCCCGGACCCGGACCGGGTCGAGGACTCTGGCTGGCTGAAACGAGTCCTTGGACCAGGGGCGCTGGTCTATCCGCAGGACGTTCAATGGCGTACCGCGAAGGCGCTCTTTGACAGGGGAGTGATCCAGGCGCCGGGCAGGCTGCGCGAGCTGATCGAGGCCATTCATGGAGAAGCCCCTTTCGAGGTTCCAGAAGCTCTCCAGGGGGAAGAGATAGAAACGATAGGACGCGAGATGAGTGAGGCGCAGCAGGCACTCAACCAAGTGCTCGATGCGGAGGACGCGTACGACCAACCTCGGATGCGGCGTGTCTTCGACGACGAGCGTTTCCCAACGCGTTTAGGCATTCCGCAGGTGACGTTGCGGCTAGCGCGGGAAGAGCTCGGGAGATTGTCGCCTTGGGTGGGCGAGGGCTCGTTCGGCTGGCAGTCGTCCGAAGTGTTGGTCTCGGCCGCGCGTTACTGGAAACTGGAGGGTGTCGATCAGGACCGCCCAGAAATCAGGGCCGTCCGCGAGGCTTGGCCAGAATGGATGCGCAAGACGGTGCTAGTCGCACCGCTGGGACATGACGGGCAGATCTGCGACGGTTTGCGCTACGATAGCGCGCTTGGAATCGTCTTTGCTTGACTCGGGCAAACAGTAGCTGGGCAGTCGTGCTGAATCTAATCTCTGACCCCTGGATTCCTGTTCTTCGCCGTTCTGGCGTGGATGTCATCCGTCCTGACCAGATGGCCGAGCCGGATGTCCTGCGTCCCGATTGGCCGCGGCCGGACCTAAACCTGGCGTGCTACGAGTTGCTGATTGGGTTGGTCTATCTGGCGCATCCACCGAACGGTAGCGATGATCGCGCCAGTCCTCCAGACCCGGCCACGCTCCGGGTGGCGATGGAGCCGCTTGCCCCCGCCTTCAACCTCCTTGGCGATGGTCCGCGTTTCTTGCAGGATCTGGAGCCACTGGAAGGCGACGCAAGTCCGCCCGAGATGCTGTTCATCGACAGTGCGGGCGACAGTACGGCGAAGAAGAACGCTGACCTGATGGTGCGTCGCGGACGCTACGTAACGCTCCCGTTGCCTCTTGCGGCGATGGCGCTTTACACGCTGCAGGCATTTGCACCGTCCGGCGGCGCGGGGAATCGGACCTCCATGCGGGGCGGAGGGCCGATGGTAACGCTTGTCAAGCCTGCGGCGGAAGGCTTGTGGCCGCTTGTCTGGGCGAACGTACCGAGAGGCGAGCCTCTCAGCCCACACGATCTAGACGCATTGCCGTGGATGAGGCCCACGGAGACATCCAAGCCTGTCAACAAGAAGTTCCGCATCACGGTGCCCGAGAGTGACAGTCCGTCGAAGCCCGACCCGGAAGTGTTTTTCGGTCAGCCTCGACGGTTGCGCTTGGTGGCCCAAGGGGAAGCGGTAAGACACGTCATTCAGAAACCATGGGGAACGAACTACTCCGGATGGCGGCATCCGCTGACTCCGTACTACTGGAAGGACACGGAGCCCCTGCCGCGCCATCCCAAGCCGGGAACTTTCGGCTACCGCAACTGGCGGGGTGTCATCCTCCAGAGTGAGAGCGCTTTGCGGCCGGAGACACTGGAGCGGTACCTGCGCGATATCGAGGGGGTGCGTTGCAGTCTGATCGTTGCGGGCTGGGCAATGGACAACATGAAGCCGCTCGATTTCATCTGGTCCGAACAGTCTGTGTTTCCACTCTCCGAGAAGGATGAACAACGCGCTACGGCGGCGGTGGAAGCTGCGGAGCAGGCAAGCTACGCCGTCGCTGTTTGCGTACGAGACGGGATGGGGGACGGCGACGCAAAGTCGGGTGCCGGCCAGCGTGCGCGGGAGTCGTTTTTCGCTGGGACGCAAGGCGCTTTTGAAGAAGTGCTTGAATCGATGTCCGTTGGCCGTCAGTTCGAACCCCACCGCTGGATCGGAGCGATGCGCGCCGTGGCGCTGCCGATCTTTGACAAGCAGGTCATGCCCGGGCTGCCCGACCTGGGGGAAACACGTCGAGCTGCAGCCATTAAGGCACGGTCGAAACTGATCGCCGCCTTTGCGGGAGGGCCGCCCTTCGGCAAGAAAATCTGCGATCCGCTCGGCGTGGAGACGTTGCCCAAGCGGGCAAGAATGCAGTGAGGACGAATGACAGACACCTATTCATTGGCCGAGGCCTGCAGGGTGTGGTGGGCCACATGCATCGCAGCCGAGACGGGCGCTGCTAGGCAGGCCCGGGCTGAACTACGCCGTGCCGCAAACGTCACGGACGCCCTCGGCGTTTCGGCGACGCACGAACTGAGCCAACGGCTTCATCGTGCAGGCCATGACCTGCGCAAGCGCAGGGATGGACCGGACCGTCTGGCGCTGATCGCCGTGGCGCTGGCGCACGTGACGGAGAACCAGCGGGAAACCGCCGCTCGCCGGTTCGGAGCGGGCGAACCGAAGACGCTCAGCGGACTGCGATTTAACGCCATTATCCGGACCAGAGAGCCGCGTCAACTGATTCGTCCAATGGCGCGTGCGCTGCAGCTTATCAAGGGAGAGGCAAGCGTAAGCAGACTCGCTGCGGACCTGTACTGGTGGAATGACCGAACTCGCACCGACTGGTGCTTCGACTACCATGGCGCAACGGACGCCAAGCCGATCCCGAAGGAGACCATCGTATGAGTCGCTTCTTGCAACTCCATTACCTGACGATTTATCCGCTTTCAAATCCCAACCGTGACGACCTCGGCCGCCCGAAGACGGCTAGCTATGGAGGTGCCCCAAGATTGCGCATTTCCAGTCAAGCCCTGAAGCGAGCGGCGCGCATGTCCGACGCGATGCAGTCTGAGCTCAAGGGGCATCTGGGCGACCGAACGCAGCGAATCGGCGAGGTCGTGCGCGACGCCTTGTCCGGGAACGCCGGGAACAAGGACCAAGTGACGGAGATCGCCACGAAGGTCGCCGACATCTTTGGCAAGCTGGATGCCAAGGCGGAGAAGCAAGGCAGGATTCGTACTCGTCAGCTCGCCTTCATCTCACCGGACGAGCGTTCCACAGCGATCGACTTGGCCAAGAAGGCGCTGGCGGGAGAGAAACTCCCATCCGGCGACGAACTGAAGAAAACGGTATTGCGAACCGCAGATGGTGCGGCGGATGTAGCCATGTTCGGCCGCATGCTGGCCGACGATCCAAACTTCAACCGCGAGGCCGCCGTGCAGGTTAGTCACGCGCTGACGACGCATCGTGCGCTGGTCGAGGACGACTACTACACCGCGGTCGACGACCTGAAGGGTCCCGCTGAAGACGCAGGTGCGGGGTTCGTGGGTGAGGCCGGCTTCGGATCAGGCGTGTGATCTTGCCTGGGAAAAGTGGACAGGTTGATTATGCTGCACGCTGAGCCTGCCGAGCGTGCCTCCTTTCACAGTTATTGGGGCTGACATACCCCAGCGACGAGTGCAGCCGGTAGGGATTGTAGAAGCCTTCGATGTACTCCGCCACGGCGTCTTTGGCCCCGCGCCGCGTCGGCCACGGCTGCCGGTGAATGAGCTCGGTCTTGAGCGTCGCGAAGAAGCTCTCCGTGATGGCGTTGTCCCAGCAGTCGCCCTTCCGACTCATGGAGCAGACGATCCCGTGGTCGCGCAGCACGCGCTGATACGCGTCGGCCGCATACTGGCAGCCCCGATCCGAGTGATGTAGCAAGCCGGCCTCCGGGACTCGGCGCCCCAGCGCCATGTGCAGCGCCTCGAGCGCCAACTCGACCCGCAGGTGCGGCTGGATAGCCCAGCCCACCACGCGCCGCGAGAACAGGTCTAGCACCACGGCCAGATACAGCCAGCCCTCCCACGTCCAGACGTACGTGATGTCGGTGCTCCAGCGCTCGTTGGGGTGTGCAGCGTCGAAGGCGCGGGCGAGGACGTTGGGCGCCACCGGACGCTGGTGGTCACTGTCCGTCGTGCACCGGTGCCGCTTGAGGGGCAGGCCGATCAGCCCCATGTCCTGCAGCAGTCGGGCGACCCGCGCCCGGCCAACTGGGACCCCGTCCTGCCTGAGCTGCTCGTGGATCCGCGGGCTGCCGTACGTTCCGCGGCTGGCGGTATGGATCGCCCGGATGCGTACCTTCAACCGGTCGTTGTCCCGTTGTTGCGCGCTCGGGCCCCGATGCGCCCAGGCGTAGTAACCGCTGGGCGTCACCTGTAGCACGCTGCACAAGCGCCGCACGGCGTGGTGGGCCTTCTCCCCGTGAACAAACGCGAACCTCATGCGTTTTCTTTCGCGAAGAAGGCCGCCGCTTTTTTTAGGATCTCGCGCTCCTCGCGCAACACCCGCACCTCACGCCGGAGCGTGCGTAGTTCCGTCTTCTCCTCCGTGGTGAGCGCACCGCTGGGATTCGGGCCGTGGTCGACCTCATACTGCTGCACCCACCTGCGCAGGGCCGACTCGGTCAGGTCGAGCTCCCGAGCGACCTGCCCGATGCTGCGGTCGTGCCGCAGGCAGAGCCGGACCGCCTCCTGCTTGAACGCCTCGGTGAACCGTCGTCGCTGCCGTTTGCCCATGAACACCCCCTGGCGCATTCTCGCGCCTTCTTCGGTGTCCACGAAACTCAGGCAAGATCAGTGTTCTACATCTACGCTTGCCTGGATGTCGCCTTGCTGACGGAAAACCTCAGCGGGGACCGCGAACTCGCCGCCCGCGCCGCCAGAGCACTGGTCGAAGCACTCGCAACGGCGACACCTTCAGGAAAGCGAAACAGCTTTGCCCACCAAACCCGTGCGAGCTACGTCCGCGCCGAAAGGGGGGACGCACAGCCGCGGAGCTTGGCGGGAGCCTTTTTCAAACCCATTTCAGGGGATGACCTTATGGTGGCATCCGTCGCAGCACTGGAAAAAATGGCGTCCGATCTTGACACTGCCTACGGCAACTGCTCCGAGGTAACCGAAATCATGAACGTCGCGGGGGGACGGGGGACGCTCGCGGCAATCCGTACCTTCGTCGAGGATGCCGTGATCGATGGCTGAGTTCGTCGTCTTCACGCTAGTCGCCCCAATGGGCGCGTTCGGAGATCTCGCCGGTCACGAGAGGCGTCATTCGGGTGCTTGGCCAGCGCGTTCCGCGGTCCTGGGGCTTGTTGGCGGGGCGCTCGGCGCACGGAGGGACGACGCGACCACCCAGGAGCGGCTGTCGCGCTGGCGCGTTGCCGTTTCGGTGTTGTCTCGCGGCGTCGCATTGCGGGACTTTCACACTGTCCAGACGGTCCCGACGCCGCGGGTAAGGCGTCCGTTGACACGACGAGATGCCGTTGAGGCGGTTGGTGGCAGCGCGAATACGTTGATCACGTGGCGTGACTATCGCACTGATTGCGCCTTCGGGATTGCGCTATGGGGTGGCGAGGATCCGGAAGAGGTCAGGCGGGCACTGGTTCGACCACACTTCACTCCTTACTTGGGGCGGAAGAGTTGCCCGCTTTCCGCCCCGATGGCACCACAAGTGGTGGAGGCGGAGGGGGCAGTCGAGGCGTTGGCGCGCATCTCGTTACCTCCGTTTCTCGAGCGTGAACTGGATGCCGGACGACCCTTGTTGGTGGCCTCCGACGAGCCCATGGCGGGGGGAAGGCAGGAGATCCGTTGGGACGAGCCCCTGGACCGTCTGTCATGGCACTTCGGACCACGCGAGGTGTATGTTGCCCGTCCGCATGAGTTGGGGCCGACGGAATGACGCTCTATTTTTCTCGGTTGACGCTCAACCGAGATGCTCCGGCCGCGGCACTGATGCCGTTGCTCAACCCGCGGGAACCGGGACCGGCAGCCGACGCGCATCATCGGTTGATTTGGTCAGTCTTTGCCGACAGCGCGGAGCGAAAGAGGGATTTCCTGTGGCGACATGACGGGAAGGGGCGCTTCTACACTCTCTCGGGTAGACCACCGCGACCGAGTGACTTGTTCAACCCGCCGGAGACTAAGCTCTTCGATCCGGTGCTTCGGACGGGCGATCTGCTGCAATTCACGTTGCGGGCAAACGCCACGAAGGATCGCGCCGAGGTCAGTCGGATGGAGAAGGCCGCGAGGCGGGGAAACAGCCGGCGGGTTGATTTGGTGATGGATATCCTTCGAGATGCTCCGGAACGTGAGAAGCGCGCCGAGAATCGGGAAAGTGCAGCGCGGGCCGCAGCCGTGGCCTGGATGACTAGCCAAGGTGCTGCGAAGGGATTTGAACCGCGGGTGACTGTTGTCGAGGGTTACTCGACGATTGAGTTGGGCAGTGGTCGCCGTGACGGGGCAACATTCGGCATTCTGGATTTAACCGGGGAGATTGTCATCACCGATCCTCAAGTGTTTCTGGCTGCTCTGGCAGTCGGTTTCGGACGGGCCAAGGCTTGGGGTTGCGGGCTGATGCTAGTCCGACGGGCAAGGTGACGCTCAGAGGGCTGCCGCCGCCGAAGCCGATCCCACTCAAGGAACGCGCGTCACTGGTCTTTGTGGAACGCGCAAAGATCGATGTCGCGGACGGGGCGTTTGTAGCCATTGACGCGGATGGAACCCGCACCCATATCCCGATCGGGGGTGTTGCCTGCCTGATGCTGGAACCGGGTGCGCGAATCAGCCATGCGGCCATTGCCTTGGCGGCGAGGGCCGGGACCCTCGTTACCTGGGTGGGGGAGGCGGGTGTCCGGTTCTATTCAGCAGGCCAACCCGGCGGGGCGCGATCGGACAGGCTCCTCTGGCAGGCGCAGTTGGCGTTGGATCCGGCCGCACGGCTGCGTGTCGTTCGCAAGATGTACGCGCTGCGATTTGGTGAAGATCCACCAGCGAGACGCTCTATTGATCAACTGAGAGGGATTGAAGGGCACCGCGTACGCCACACCTACCGCCTGTTGGCGCAACGCCATGCCGTCACTTGGAAGAAGCGAAAATACGATCCCGCCGACTGGGACAGTGCCGATGGCGCGAACCGGTGTCTCTCAGCTGCTACGGCCTGCCTGCACGGACTGAGTGAGGCGGCCGTTCTGGCCGCGGGCTACGCTCCCGCCATAGGCTTTCTCCACACTGGCAAGCCAAGGAGCTTCGTCTACGACATCGCCGATTTGTGGAAGCTGGAAACGGTTGTCCCCGAGGCTTTTCGCATCGCCGGTCGAGCGCAGAAGGGGAAGCTTGACATGCCGCTCGAGCGAGCGGTGCGCTTGGCGTGCCGCGATAGCTTCCGCAAGACTGGGCTCCTCCAGCGAATCATTCCTGGAATCGAAGAAGTGCTGGCAGCGGGAGAACTGCCTCGTCCCGAACCACCACCTGACGCGGTTGGACCCGCGTTCGAAGAGGAGCAAAGCGGTGATGATGGTCATCGTGGTTAACAACGTTCCGCCGCGCCTCCGGGGCCGACTAGCAGTATGGCTGCTGGAGATCCGGGCCGGCGTCTACGTGGGGCGCTATTCGGCCCGCGTACGAGGTCGAATCTGGGAGCAGGTTCGGGATGGGATCGGAGACGGCGACGCGGTGATCTGTTGGGCGGCACCGACCGATCAAGGTTTCGATTTCGACACCGTGGGAGTCAATCGCCGAATGCCTCGGGAGTTTGACGGGCTAAAGCTCGTTAGCTTCGCGCCGCCTCCGGAAAAAGGCGCTTGCTGATCCGATGATGAGGCTGGCTATCCGCGGCCGAAGTGCCCGTAGAATTCTCAGCAGCTTGCAAGTCCCACGCAATAAACCACATAGCAGTTAGTCCGTTCCCCGCACGCGCGGGGATGAACCGTACTCACCACGCACGGCCTCTGGGAGGGCTGAGCCGTTCCCCGCACGCGCGGGGATGAACCGCGGGCGAAGAAGCGGCGCGCGCTGCATGAATTCCGTTCCCCGCACGCGCGGGGATGAACCGCCATTCCACGTAGTCTGGAGTCCTAATGCGGACCGTTCCCCGCACGCGCGGGGATGAACCGGCGATGTCCAAACTCGAGGAGGTCACCGGGTTCCGTTCCCCGCACGCGCGGGGATGAACCGTGGTGTTTCCATCTGTGGGCCTCCCGTGGTGGCCGTTCCCCGCACGCGCGGGGATGAACCGATCGTTGGCATCCCGCCGAGCGGTGGCGGTGGCCGTTCCCCGCACGCGCGGGGATGAACCGACGGTCGTACAGGGTTGACGCCGACGAATCTACCGTTCCCCGCACGCGCGGGGATGAACCGGCGATGTCCAAACTCGAGGAGGTCACCGGGTTCCGTTCCCCGCACGCGCGGGGATGAACCGGCAAAATATCTCGGGCGGGTGCGAGCGCACCGCCGTTCCCCGCACGCGCGGGGATGAACCGTTCCAGAGTCGGTCAATTTCAGGTGATTTCATCCGTTCCCCGCACGCGCGGGGATGAACCGATCGCAACCGAGGAAGCCACAGAGGCGACATGCCGTTCCCCGCACGCGCGGGGATGAACCGCGTCGGTAGGCGGAACTGTAGGGACTTCCGGGCCGTTCCCCGCACGCGCGGGGATGAACCGATGCCTCCAACGGCCGGCGCCGGTGATGACGACCGTTCCCCGCACGCGCGGGGATGAACCGGCCGCCGCATCCGCCATGTCCTTTGTTTTTCCCCGTTCCCCGCACGCGCGGGGATGAACCGGTATCGAGGGCCGTCACCGAGATACGGTAGCGCCGTTCCCCGCACGCGCGGGGATGAACCGTCCCTCGCCGCGTCAGTCGCATACCACGCGCTCCGTTCCCCGCACGCGCGGGGATGAACCGTAGTAGTCGAGTTCGGGAGCGTTTCCGAACAGCCGTTCCCCGCACGCGCGGGGATGAACCGCCATTCTACGTAGTCTGGAGTCCGGATTCGGACCGTTCCCCGCACGCGCGGGGATGAACCGCACTCGCAGAGCCGTGCATTCTGGCGGGGTCTCCGTTCCCCGCACGCGCGGGGATGAACCGGATCCGAGCGGTGTGGGGATCCGGTCAATTCCCCGTTCCCCGCACGCGCGGGGATGAACCGGGGAAATATCTCGGGCGGGTGCGAGCGCACCGCCGTTCCCCGCACGCGCGGGGATGAACCGGGCGGCTTGACCCCCGCGGAATCCTCTGGAGGCCGTTCCCCGCACGCGCGGGGATGAACCGAGAGACTTCCTAGAGGACGCGGCGGTCGCCGTCCGTTACCCGCACGCGCGGGGATGAACCGGCCGACCCGCCGGAGACGTCGATTTCGAACCCCCGTTCCCCGCAGGGCGGGGTGCCGCTTCCGATAGCTGAACTCGTCGATGCCGATCCGATCCAGCTTCGTGAACCGCCCCGAATCCAGGCGCCGCGCCACGACCCGTTTGACCCGTCCACCACGGCGGATTCGGATCACCGCAGAGCTGCTCGCTCGCGTCCACCGGTTATTGAACACGGGCCACCGGGAGATGACGCCTCCGATTCGGTATCGTAGCTCCGAAGAGCCGCTGCCCCGTGACATCGGCGCGCCCCTCCAGGTTCGCTTTCCTGGGTACGATCTCCTTCGACGAGCGGGATCAGCAACTCCCACGCTGGCTACACCGCTACAATTGGCACTGACCACACGCCAGTCTCAGGGCCACGACCCCCATCAGCCGACTCGGCCTGAACAGGGACAACCTGTTGAGGTACCACAACTAGTCCCCTGACAAGCGGGGCTTCACCGCTGGCTGCTAGAACTGCACCCGAACCCCGCTGTTAATGACGCGTCCATCCAGAGGCGCCCAGGCATCGACCGTCCAGCGCCCGTCGCGGGCCCGGTCGGGACGCAGGACCGGGTCCCACTGGTGCTGCCGCACATCGGTCAGATTCTCGAGGTTGATGAACAGCCGAACCGGGCCGACTCGCCGCTCTATCAGGACGCCGACCAGGGTGTAGGGTTCGCTGATGTCGCGATACGGGTTGGCCTCGAGCTGTTGCCGTCCCGTGTAGTAAATCTCGAAACCGACCCGGCCGTCTTCGTTCTCGGCCATGGCCACGAGCCCCAGGCTGTGCCTCGGCGTCTGCGGCATCGCTGATCACGTCGCCGACCTGTTCCCGGGATTGCACATGGGTATATCTGGCCGTGAGAGCGAACGGCGGCTGGCGGAACGTTCCCAGCAACTCCACGCCGACATTCGTGGTGGGATGGTCCAGGTTGCGCAACACGTAAGTTGAGCGTTCAACGTGTACCGGGTCCGCGATGCGCGAGGCGAAGAGCGTAGCGGTGTAGGCGGCTGGACCGTGGGTGCGGGTGAGCGACTACAACTTGAGCGTGATTACGGCCAAACTCCCGGCCGACAGCCCCGTGGAGGCGAGCATCGCTGTGGGACCAGAGGACAACTGCGCGTGTACGGTAAGCGCCGGCGATACGCATCTTCCGTCCACGGCGCCGGACGCCCGGTCGTTCGAGCGGATCCTGAAGAGTCGGCTGCCGATATCGCCCGCGCCTGAGCCTGTGCACGCGACAACGCCGAGGGCGGTGCGGAATCGTGCACGGAGGTCGTCTAAGGCACGGTCCCATTCGAAGACGTCCGCCATCGACGCGCAGAACACACACGCGCCGTCTGGACTGCGCCGCGTCCTGATCCCAACGGAGTGGCTGGTTCCAGTAGTCGTCACTGAGGCGCCGCCGTGGAGCATCGGCACCCCAGACATCGAAGCCGGTGCGCCTTGCCCAAGATTCCGCGTAGCAATGATCGCATGCCGGAGAAACCTTGTTGCAACCCCACTACGGGTTGAATGTGTGGCCTATCCATTCGATTGCCGAGTCTCGTGCCATGTGACGGGTGGTCCGTCCGATCAGCGTGGCACGGTTGCGAGCTCGCCGGCGCGAAGTGCGAGGCTGCGGCCACGCCGCAGCGACGCGGACGAGCGTCCGGCGGTCAGCAGCAACTAGTTGGCGGTCAGTCGGCGATAGGCGAACCGTCGAGATTTCGGCGGAGTCTGATTCTGTAGGGCACGTCGACGGTTATCATCGGACGGGTGTGGACATCCGGATCAGCTCCAGGAACGCGGTTCTGTTCCAGCCACTCTCTGATGCGCTGCCTGCCGTCGCGCAGTCCAGGAGAGTCCTATCCACCACCCTCGCTCGGTCTTCGACCCGATAGAGCAGACCCGTCTCCAGATCCTTGAGGTTGATCCAGTCAGCATCGCTCTTTGGATACTGGTGAACCGGCCTGCCCAAGATCTCACAAGTGGTCCGGCGCCCATCGATCTTCTCGTCAGTCATGTTTCCTCAGGGCAATTGCAGTGAGGGGTGCCCGACCTTCTGGTAGTAGAGGGCCCACGCCTTCACGGCCCGGCCGGGCGCACACCGGCAACCGTGCACGTTCGTTGCGGTCTCGGATCCGGAGATCAAGCAGGGCATCCGCATCGCCGCCGAGCGCGAGGAGCACGAGAACTACGGCCTGGGGCCGGACGGCGAGCACGTCCGCCACTACTACGTGTCCGAGTCGGTCGGCATCGCGGCCGGCCTGTTCCTGACCGCCGTGCACCAGGCGGGACTGGTGGCGCTGACGCACACCCCCAGCCCGATGGGATTCCTCCGGGAGATCCTGAAGGGCCCGGACAACGAGACGGCGTGTCTGCTGATGCCGGTGGGCTATCCTACGGCCGAAACCCGGGCGCCCGGTCTGCGCCGCAAGCCGCTCGAAGACGTCCTGCGGATTCTACGGGAGTAGGATAGCGCCATGACGCCGAAGCACACATCAACGCAAATCGCGATCGGTCTGTTCATGGTGCTGGTCGGCGGCGCGTTGCTGCTGGCGCTGCCGGCGGCGCAGGGCGGCGCGGCGCCCAGCTATCGCGTCGACCCCTTCTGGCCCAAGCCGCTGCCTGTCGTCACCGGCGCGGACGGGCTGGAGCGGCAGTGGGTGACCGGCATGGTGGGCGCGAGTTGCGTCGACTCGCGCGACCGGATCGTCACGGTCAATCGGGGCTTCCTGCCGAACGGCCTGCTGGGCCAGGAGGGCGACCAGTCGATTCCGTCGCCACCCGTGGTCATTTACGATCGGGAGGGCAACGTGGCGGACAGTTGGGGTGATCCGACACTGACCGAGGATGGCGCGGCGGCGGTCCTGCCGCACGGCATCCACGGCTGCTTCGTCGACTACATGGACAACGTCTGGGTTGCCGGTAACTCCGACGGCGTCGTCCAGAAGTGGACGAACGACGGCTCCGAGATGCTGCTGCAGATCGGCACCAAAGGGCTGTGCGACGGCCCGCCGACGCTGAGTCCGAACGCGCCATATCCCACCTGCGGCGAGCCTGGCACCAACACCAGCCGGACGCTGCTGAACGCGCCGGCTGACATCGCGGTGGACCCGGAGCCGGACCCGGTTACCGGCCAGCGCGGGTCGATCTATGTCGCCGACGGCTACGGCAACCACCGGATCGTGGTCTTCGACGCCGAGGGCACCTACCTGCGGCAGTGGGGCTCGGCCGGGAGCGGTGACGGGCAGTTCGTCGAGACCGGCGGCGGGCATCCGCACTGCGTCGTGCTCTCCAACGACGGGCTCGTCTACGCCTGCGACCGCGGCCAGAACCGGGTACAGGTGTTCGACCGCGAAGGCAACCCGGTGCGGATCATGTCTATCGACCCGCCGGCGTACGGCGAGGCCACGCTACGGGCCACCGACATCGAGCTCTCGCGCGACCCCGAGCAGCGGCACATGTTCGTCGTCGACCTCGGCAGCAACCGCGTCTGGATCCTGGAGCGCGAGAGCGGCGACATCGTGGGCAGCTTCGGTCGCTCCGGCCACATGGCCGGCGAGTTCACCTTCGTCCACACCATCGTGGCCGACTCGCAAGGCGACGTGTACCTGGCCGAGACAGTCGGCGGCCGGCGCAATCAGAAGTTCACGAGGGTCAGCGACTGACGGGGGGACGAACAGGTGAGACTCGACACGGTAATCGGGCGGCGCGTCGTGCTCCAGGGTTCTGCGGCGGGCGGCGCGGCGCTCGCGGCCGGCCTCTTCGGTCCGCTCGCCGGGGTCGCAACGGCGCAGGCAACGACGCCGGGACCGGCGCAGCCAATCAGGAGCGGGAACATCCGTCGCGTGCTGACCGGCCAGAACGCGGCGGGTCGGTCGTACATCGCGGAGGATGCGGTCGTCCCCGTCGCGGACGGCTGGACAACGACCCCCGATGCCCCACTCGGTCCGGCGCCGGCGGGTGAGGAGCGCGCCGACTTCAGCCGCGCCACCGGCGACACCCGATTCTGGTTGCTGTCGATGGCGCCGCACGAGGACCCGAAACCGGACCTCACCAACCGCATCGGGTTCCATCGGACCCCGGGTGTGGCCTACGTCTACATCCTGAGCGGCGAGGTGATGTTCCTGGTCGACGAAGGGGAAGTCAGGCTGAAGCCGGGCGACCTGCTCGTCGAGCGGGGGACCGATCACTCGTGGCGGAACGAGGGGCCGGATCCGGTCGGCATGCTGTTGGTCGTGGCGAACGCAACGTAGCGTCCGGGCTGCTAGAACTGCACGCGTATCCCGCCGTTGATGACGCGTCCATCCAGGGGCGCCCAGGCATCGACCGTCCAGCGCCCGTCGCGGGCACGGTCGGGACGGAGGACCGGGTCCCACCGGTGCTGCCGCACATCGGTAAGGTTCTCGAGGTTGATGAACAGCCGAACCGGGCCGACTCGCCGCTCCATCAGGACGCCGACCAGGGTGTAGGGTTCGCTGATGTCGCGATACGGGTTGGCCTCGAGCTGTTGCCGTCCCGTGTAGTAAATCTCGAGACCGACCCGGCCGTCCTCGTTCTCGGCCATGGCCACGAGCCCCAGGCTGTGTCTCGGCGTCTGCGGCACGTCGCTGATCACGCCGCCGACCTGCTCCCGCGATCGCACATGGGTATAACTGGCCGTCAGGGCGAACGGCGGCTGCCGGAACGTCCCCAGCAGCTCCACGCCGACGTTCGTGGTGGGATGGTCCAGGTTGCGCAACACGTAAGTTGAGCGTTCAACGTGTACCGGGTCCGCGATGCGCGAGGCGAAGAGGGTAGCGGTGTAGGCGGCTGGACCGTGGGTGCGGGTGACGTCGATGGAGAGGCTTCTGCCGCGTTCGGCCCGGAGCGGGCCGTCCACCGTAAGCCGGGTCAGGCCGGCTGCTTCGGTTTCTTCGGTGAGCGATGTCGGTCCGAAGAACCCGGTCCCTGCGGACAGGCGCGTTGACCAGTCTGCAGATCGCAGGAGCGCGGACACGCGGGGGCTGAAGAACCAGCCGTACTCGCTGTGGCGATCCAGCCGTCCGCTCATCGACAACGCCAGCCAGGATCGCAGATCGACATCGTCCTGCACGAACAGGCCGGGCGTGGTGAAGGCATACCCGAACCGCGGGACGTCGGTGGGTTGGTAGGCGTCGTGCTCGACCGCGGCGCCGGCGACCCATGTATGCCGTCCCGCCGTCCGGCGCACCGCGAGTTCGGCAAAGGCCGTATCGTGGCGATCCCGTTCGAGGGTCTCCCCGAACCAGTGGTCGTGCGACTGGCGCGCGAGGGCGGCGCGCGCGGTCACGACGGAGCGGCCGGCCAGTGTCTGCCACAAGGCGCCGACGTCCTGGCGGCGCGTATCGAGGGCTTCCCGGTAGGAGGTTCCCGTGGCTGGCAGCACCTGGTCCGGGCCGGTGCCGCCGGTGCGGGTCTCGCGGGTCGCGCCGGCCGTGAGGAACAGCGACCGGCCTTGTCCGTCGTCCCAGAATAGCCGGGGGCGTACGACGCCGCGGCGGTAGTGGGGCATATCCGCCCACCCATCGCCATCGATATCCGTGAAGTCTTGCTGGTGGCCGCCGCCGACCAGGGTCATCCCCCACGTGTCGGACAGTGGGGTGGACAGCCACAGCAGGCCATCGGTGGCGCCACGCGTCGACCGGTTGAACAGGATTTCCCGCTCCGGCTCATCGCCGGGCCGGCGCGACACGAGGTTGACGACGCCGCCCATGGCGCCGGCCCCGTGGAGAGCGGACGCCACCCCCTTGATAACCTCCACCCGCCCCAGGTCCATCGGCGGAATCTGAAGCAAGCCCAGGCCGCCGGGCTGGCTGCCGTAGAGCGGCAACCCGTCGGAGAGGAAGCGGGTGTAGCGGCCCCGCATGCCCTGAATACGAACGCTCGCGGCGCCGAGTGACGGCGACGTGGTCTGCACCCGCATGCCGCCCATCTCGTTGAGCATCATGACGATATCCCCGGGCGTCATGAGCATCTTCTCTTCGATCTCCTCCCGATCGAGGGTTTCGATCCGCATCGGCTGGTCCTCGATGCGGCGGCCGGTGCGGGTGCTGGCGACCACCGTGATTTCCTCCTCGATCGTCAGCCCCGGCTGGAGCTCGACCTGGACGACACGCTCGGCGCCCCCGGTCAGGGTTACGGGCACGGTGACGGGGACGTACCCCTCGTGCACAACCGTGACCTGTATCACTCCAGCGGGCGCTGGCACGAGCGCAACCCCGTCGGCATCGGTCAACTGGCTGGTTTCCGCGACGACCACGGTGGCCCCTGCGACCGCTTCTCCGCCGGCCCGCACCTCGACCCGGATCCGTCCCGGTTCCTGGCCGGCGGCGCCCGCGGACAGAGCCGCAAGCAACAGAACGAGGGCGATGCATGTTGACAGGAGGCCTCGGTCTTGCACGCTATTCTCACCCTGACGTCGCTCGCTCGGCGACCACGGCCTCCGGCTGCGGAGCCTAACATGCCGACGCGGAGGCTCACGTGCGTGCTTTTGTGCCACACTCAAGTCGACAAGTTGCAGGACATGGCGGATGCGTGGCCCGGCTGGCGGGCACCCCGCGAACGCGCGCACGTATTCGTGACTGGAGGCACCTCCCATCGAGGTCTTTGGTGATACGCACGGCCTCAAGGCCAATCAGATTCGCCGGCTCGAGCGCCTCTTCCGGCGTCGGGTGCCGGCCGATCGGCTGATCACCCAGGAACTCGCCCGGCACCTGACCGAAATCAGCCACGAGATTCGACGCCAGGTCGGGGTGCTGCTCGATCGCCGCGGGCTGGTTCAGCACGTGATGGTGGGCGACGCCCACTCGATTACGCTGCCCGACTGGGGCCGCCTGCGGGCCGGCCGCGGGCGTCTGCGCGGCCTGCGCTGCCTCCATACGCATCTCGGGAACGAGGGGCTGACGCGGGACGACCGGACCGACCTGCTGCTGCTGCGCCTCGACGCCATGGTGACGGTCGGCATGGACGGGGACGGCCTGCCCGCGCTCGCCCATACCGCCGCCCTCGCACCCACCGGCGACCACGCCCCGGGCGACCTCGACGCCGGTATCGAATGTCTTGGCCCGCAGCCGCCGGCGCAGATCGCCTTCGATTTCCCGGACTGGATCCGCGAACGCGAGGCGACGCTCGCGCGCCACACCGGCACGCAGCGCATCGGAGACCGCGAGCGCGCGATCCTGGTCTCGGTCACTGCCGGCCGCAGCGCCCGGGACCTCGAGGTTCATATCGCCGAACTGCGCGAGCTGGCGCAATCGGCCGGGGTCGACATCGTCGACGTCGTGACGCAGAACCGGCCCCGGGTCGACACCAAGACCGTGGTGGGCTCCGGCAAGCTGGACGATCTCGTCATCCGCGCCTTCCAGAGCGATGTCGATCTCGTGATCGTGGACCAGGACATGACCCCGACGCAGGCGCGCAACCTGGGCGAGCGCATGGAGCTGCGGGTGATAGACCGCACCCAGCTCATCCTCGACATCTTCGCGCAACACGCGACCACCCGTGACGGCAAGCTGCAGGTGGAGCTGGCGCAGCTCAAGTACCTGCTGCCGCGGCTCGCGCAGCGCGCCGAGGTCTCGCTGTCGCGACTCGCCGGCGGCATAGGGGGACGGGGACCGGGCGAGACGAAGCTCGAGGTCGACCGCCGGCGCACCCGGGATCGCCTGACCCGGCTCGAACGCGAGCTGAAGAAGCTCGCCGCGCAACGCGAGAACCGGCGGCAGCGGCGGGGGAGGCGCGCGGTCCCGGTCCTGTCCATCGTCGGCTATACGAATGCGGGCAAGAGCACGCTGCTGCGGGCCCTGACCCGCACCGAGGTGCACGTCGCCGACCAGATGTTCGCCACCCTCGACCCCACGTCGCGCCGCCTGCGGTTCCCGCGCGAGCGCGAGGTCATCATCACCGACACCGTGGGGTTCATCCGCGACCTGCCTCCGGACCTGGTCACCGCCTTTCGCGCCACCCTCGAGGAGCTGGCCGACGCGTCGCTGCTCCTCCACGTCGTCGACGCCGCGGCGTCTGACTGCGATCGGCGCATCGAGGCCGTCCGCAGCGTGCTGCAGGATATCGGCATGCAGGCGCCGGAGCTCCTCGTCTTCAACCAGATCGACCGGATGGGGGACGGCGAGGGTAGTGCGATGGCGCGCAGGCACGGCGGCGTCGCGGTGTCCGCGCTCCACCGCACCGGCTTGCGAGGGCTGCTGGCGCGGGCCGAACGGATGCTCTGGGCGGACGGCGAGGGAGGGCGCGACCGGGCGGCCTACGGCTCGGTGAAGGACCTGCTAGCGTAACGGATTGGACGCAACGGCGTCCTGATCATCAGAGAGCCGCAAGCTACCGAAACGGCGTTGAAGTCGAACACCGCGTGGAACGCCGGGCGGCCGCCAGGAGACGACGAGCAATGCATGTAGTGACTCGCCCCGTGACGATTGCCGCAACCCTGACAATCCTGTTTGGCTGGACTCTGCCGGCGGACGCACAGCTCTCGGACGCAGACCGGTATTGGGGCCAGTGGCGCGGGCCGGAGGCGACAGGCGTCTCGCGGCACGCCGACCCGCCGCTGACGTGGAGCGAGGCCGAGCACGTCGCCTGGAAGGTGGAGATCCCCGGGCGCGGCGTGGCGTCGCCGATAGTGTGGGGCGACAAGGTGTTCCTGCTGACGGCCGTAGCGGTCGGCGATCCGGCGCCCCTTGCCACTCCCGAGGTGTCGCGGCGCCAGCCGCCGCCGGATCGGGGGGGACGGCGGGACGGTCGGGGCGGCCGCCGTGGCGGCCGCGGGGCGCAGGAGGTTCGGGCGCAGCAGTTCACGGTCATGGCCTTCGACCGCGATACCGGCGCCGTCGTCTGGGAGCGCGTCGCCCGCGAGGCGTTGCCGCACGAGGGCTACCAGCAGCCGAACGGCAGCTACGCTTCCGGTTCGGCCGTGACCGACGGCGAGCGCCTGTACGCATTCTTCGGATCAT
The DNA here is from genome assembly GCA_965246995.1 of Vicinamibacterales bacterium. Lineage (GTDB taxonomy): Bacteria > Acidobacteriota > Vicinamibacteria > Vicinamibacterales > UBA8438 > VXRJ01. The sequence continues at coordinate 2,905,035 of OZ252008.1, read as the reverse complement.
GGGGGCTCTATGCCTACAACCTGGACGGCGAGCTGCAGTGGGAGGTCGATCTCGGCGATCGGTTGATGCGGAACGGGTTCGGCGAGGGGACGACCCCGGTGCTGTACGGCGATACGCTGGTCGTGACTTGGGATCACATCGGCGGCCAGTCTTTCGTCGCGGCGCTCGACGCCCGCACCGGTGAAGAGCGGTGGCGGTCGAACCGGGACGAGATCGACACCTGGGCCACGCCGCTCGTCGTCGAGCACGCGGGGCGCGCGCAGGTGATCACGCCGGCCATGAACCAGGTCTACAGCTACGACCTGGAGACCGGAGAGACCATCTGGCGGAGCCGCGGCACCACCATGAACGTCATCCCCTCGCCGGTGCACGCCGACGGGATGGTTTACGTCACGAGCGGTTACCGCGGCAACAACCTGCAGGCCATCCGGCTGGCCGATGCGCGGGGGGACATTGCGGGCACGGATGCCATCGTCTGGCAGCTCGACCGAGACACGCCGTACGTGCCGTCGCCGCTGCTCTACGACGACGCGCTTTATGTGCTCAAGAGCAACGACGGCATCCTGTCGGCGTTCGATCCGGCGACCGGCGAGCCGCACTACGCGCTGCAGCGGCTGCAGGGGATTCCCAACGTCTTCGCCTCCCCGGTCGGCGCCGCCGGGAGGGTCTACATCACCGGCCGCGATGGCGCGACGCTGGTCATCCGGCAGGGCCCCGGCTACGAAGTGCTCGCGGTGAACCAGCTCGACGACGGCTTCGACGCCTCGCCCGCGCTCGTCGACGACGAGCTGTACCTGCGCGGTCACCGCTACCTGTACAAGATTGAAGAAGAGTGAGGTGCCGAGCGGGACGTTCCCCCAAGCCGCGAACTCCGGCTAATGGATCGCGTTTGAGGCTACAAATATTGGGGCCGGCGAGCGGACTCGAACCGCTGACCTGCTGATTACGAATCATTGACCTCGAGTCTGCTTGAAACTGGCGGCCCCTGAAGGATGCTTTATTTGCTGGACTTGCTCTTGATTCGGTCTGCTCCTGTGTGTCACGATTTGCGCCAAGCTGATTGCTATCTGATTGCTAGAAGATACGGTGATTATCTGATGCGACGGAAAATCACCAAGCGAGCCATCGACAGCCTGACTCCGCGAGACCGGGCCTACTTCCTGTGGGACACGGATCTGACCGGGTTCGGGTGCAAGGTCACGCCGGCTGGAAGGAGGGTCTACGTACTCCAGTATCGTACGAAACAACAGCAGTCGATGGGCGCGCCGAAGCGCCTGACCCTCGGGAAGCACGGCCAGCTGACGCCCGACCAGGCCAGGAAGCTGGCGGCGGACCTGCTCCTCGACGTGAAGGCGGGTGCCGACCCGTCCCTCGCGCGACGGAGGTCCGATGCGGTCACCGTCTCCGATTGCATGACGCGTTTTCTCGAGGACTACCTGCCGAACAAGAAGCGGCCGCCCAAGGCGGCGACCCTGCGGAGCTACGACAGCCTGATCCGCTGCCATGTCCTGTCGGCCCTCGGCAAGAAGCGGGTCAGCGAGGTAGCGACGGCGGACCTCGAACGTCTGCACAGGCGCATGCGGGCGACACCGTTCGTGGCAAACCGCACGCTGTCCGTGCTGCAGCACGCTTTCGATCAGGCGGAGGCCTGGGGCTGGCGAGCGCAGGCTACGAACCCAGCCAAGGGTGTCGAGCGCTACCCCGAGCCGCGCCGCGGCGCCCTCAAGGAAGTGATGCTGACAGCCAAGCAGATGAGGAGGCTCCTGCAGGCGATCACCGAGGAGGAGGAGAAAGGCGCCAACTCCGCGGCTTGCGCGGCCATCCGCGTGACCTTCTGGACGGGTTGGCGGATCGGCGAGGTGCTCACCCTCGAATGGGACAACCTGGATCTCGAGAGAGGAGTGGCGCGGCTCTTTGACACTAACCCGGACTATTCCTGAAGGCTCCAAGATGGCCCCTCGGACGGTGTGATCGTCGCGCACACGGCCCGCCGGGCGTCGTTTTCGTCGAGCGCCGGCGGGATAGACACTGATTGCCGGTGCGGAAGGCCTGGGTATGGGGCCGTCCAGGGACGGCTTCGCCATGGGCGGGCTCGGTTCGCCGTTGGGATGCGTGTATGCGCGGCTGACGGGCGCTGTCTGGGGTCTATCCGGGGCGGGCGCCGAGTGCCAGCGCGATGTGCCGCCAGGCGTGGAGGTCCGGCGTGGCGGTCGGCAGGTGCAGGACCACGCGGCGGACCGAGCCGACGACGTGCGCCCCCAATTTGAGGAGCCGGTCGCGCAGCCACGTCACCTGGGCGCGGGCACAGGCGGTGCGCGCCGCGCGCAGCCGGAGTTCTTGCATCAGCACGTAGGCGGCGGCGGTGAGCAGCACGCGCAGTTGATTGGCCCAGAAGCGACAGCAGCTCGTGCGGTCGATCTGCAGGCCATCGAGCAGTTCCTTGATGCGGTTCTCGATGTCGCCGCGGGCGCAGTAGATCCGTTCATAGAGGAAGCGCGGCGTCTGGCGCAGATTGGTCACGACGAAGCGCGGGTTGTCGCGCGGGGCGCGGTCGCCGAGCCGGACGACCTCGGCCTTGATCACGACGCGGCGGTCGCGGTCCCACGTGCGGGCCCGATAGCGGGTGTCGGCGTAGACCTGCGCGGTCTGGCCGCTGGCCGCGCTCTGGGCCTGCGCCACGAGCAGGGCGGGCTCGGCGTGGCGCTGCAACACGGCGTTCCTGGCCATGGCCACCACGTAGTCGAGCCGCGGCTCGGCATCCAGGAAGTCGAAGATCTCCGGTGTCGCAAAGCCCCCGTCGAGCCGGACGAGAAACCGCGCCTGGGGAAAGGCCTGCCGCAGCAGGGGCAGCAGCCGGCACAACACGCCCACGGTCCCGCGGGTGGCCGGCACATTGCCGGGCCGCAGCACCGCCGCGCACAGATACTGTTCGCGTTCCTGGTCGAAGGTCAGAAACGCCAGCAACGGCAGGTAGCACCAGCGATCGTAGTGCCCGTTGAAGAAGGTGAGCTGCTGGGCGCCGTGCGTCGCGTCGTCGGTCGGATCCAGGTCGATCGTGATGCGCCGCGCCCGCCCGTCCAGCCGGCGCTGATGCCGCTCGATGACCCGCATCGCCAGCTCGCGCGCCAGCTCGTAGAGGGCGGACCGGCCAACGCCGTTCTCGAACCGCGAGATCGTCGGCTGCGAGGCCAACGCCTCCCCCGCCACCGGGTCCCGCCCGAGCAACAGCTTGTGGATCGGGTCGTCGGCGAGGTGGTCGGCGTCGTTGCCATCGGGATGGCCGCAGGCAATGCCGAAGATCCGCTGGCCGAGCAACTCCGCCAGCGTGTGCCGGATCTTCCCGGGCTCCCGCCGGTCCACCAGACACCGGGCGAAACCCGCCACCAACCCATACACGCGCTCCGCCGCCTTGAGCAGGACGGCGCCGCCATCGGAACTCGCGTGCCGGCGGTCGAACGTCGCGACGAGGGGCTTGTCGAAGAGATCCGGAAAGAGGACAGTCTGTGGTATCGTATTGATCGTCACGCAAGGGCCTCCGTGGTGGGTAAATGTCTGTGAATAAGCCATTTATACCACGCGGAGGCTCTTTTTTTCTACCGTAATCGGACCCTTCCTGAATTATCCGGGCTAAGACGTCGACGGAGGAGTACCGGCAGATCCCGGCCGAGGTGATCCCGATACTGGAAGGCGTCGAGAGAGTAGCTGGATACCCGTTCGTCTTTCCGGGTCGCGCTTTGCGGAAGCATCTGACGACGGTGACGAAGCCGTGGCAGGAGATCCGCAAGCGAGCGCGGCTGGATTCCCTCGATGGCCTGGGGGCGCTCCGGCTCCACGACCTGAGACACAACGTCGTGAGCTGGGATGTATCGCGGGGCGTGCCGCTGGAGATCGCGGGCAAGAACGTCGGCCATCGATCGCGGCAGGCGACCGAGATCTACGCGCACTTCGCCCCCGACGCGCTCAAACGCGCAGCCGACGAGCGTGCCCGAGCGATGAGGGCCGCCGTTGAGCAGGCTGGAAAGCGCTGACGACGGCCGTGCGCTGCCAAGACATCTATGCCAAGGTCGTGAGGGCGACCCGCTCCGCGAGCACGGATTCGATTGCGGCGACATCGGTCATGCGCTGCGACAGTATCCGCCGAGCCAACCACTCAGGCAAACAGGCCGAGAACTTGAGCCCGTCGAGAGCCTTATCGTTCACGGGTGTAGCGAACGACTCCGGGTTCGACCTGCGGAGCGTCAACAGTGCCTGTTCGACTTCACTGAGCGAGCACTCGGGGGCGAGCTTGATCGAGAGATTGTTCGTGACGCCAGCGGCCACACCAGCTTCGCGCAACTCCGCGGCGAGCGCCCCATTGGCATTCAACCCGCCGAACGTCCACCACCGTACGTCACCCGCGGGGTCCCTGACGACCGACGTTACGTCGGCCTCCAGCCAGGCAGACTCTGCCCTCACGTCGGCAAGCTCGGTTTCTGCACGCTTGGACAGGCTGCCTGGCAACTCGGCCCCGAGCAGGACGTCCCGAATGGCCTGGCAGACCGCGAAGCGTATCGGCTGACCGGCGCCGGCCCACCGAGACTTACCCTCAGACTGACTCGGCTCTACGTTGTCACAGAAGACCAGCCGCTTCTCACCGCGGGCCATCCGGCAATTCCGGTTGTACTGGCGTCGCCTGTGGGCGAGGGTCAACCGGCCTGCCAGCAACACTGAGGGGGCTACCGCCGTGGTGTGGTGAACAGGGCGCCACAGCGCCCGCACGAAATACCAAGGGGCGGCAGCCCCCGACGATCGTTCACACCCAACAATTTGCCGACGACAGCGTACGAACACCGGTTGCAGATGACCGGGGTAGATGTTCAGGCGAAGCGGTGCTGGGCCAATAGAGGCGCCTGACAAGAAGAACACCTCCGCGGATGCGGAGGTGTTGGAACTCAGTATTCCTCTGGCAGGAGGATGCAGGTGGATGAGCGATCGGCCTCGGTGATGACCCAGACCTTGGTCTCGGCGTCGAGGCGGTAGCTCGATAGGATTCGCCCGCCCGTTCGAAGGCAGGTGTCGTTCGCAGTCCGATCTTCGGGATCGAGATCACCCCAGTCACCTTGGGAATGCCGGGACAGAAGAGCTGCCGGGTCCGTCCGCAGGCCTGACAGAAGCCGCAGCGCGCCAGGCGTTGCCACGATCCGACCTAATGGAAGTCGGATTGGCAAACTGGCCATCGCGCTGTCTCCTGGTGCTGCACTGTGACTCGGACAACACCGTCCAGACTTTCAAGATTCGACTGAATCTCCTCCTCGAGTAGCTGGGCACAAGACCGTTGGCTCGCCGTCCGACGCGCAAGCCGTGGCGGATCGACACGCACCACGACCTCAAAGCCAAGTGTGACCATGTGACGCCTCCTTTCGGTTTTCCTCAATCGAGGAGTCCTCGTTCTCTGAAGCTGTGATACCCGCCGTCTCGACCGATGATGATGTGGTCGATGATCTTGACCCCGAGGAGGTTGCCGGCCCCCGCGAGCGTCTTTGTTAGAGTGAGGTCCTCGGAACTCGGCGTCGGATCACCACTGGGGTGGTTGTGCGCGAGAATCAGACAGGCGGCGTTGGCAAGGAAGGCGACCTTGAAGACCTCTCTGGGATGAACCAGTGCCGCATCGAGGGTGCCACGGCTGAGCTCGTGGTAGGCGATCGGGCTGTGCTTCGTGGTCAAGCAAAGGATCAGGAAGACCTCAACGGACTCGTCGCTCAGGATGCCTTCCAAGTACTGAGCTGCATCCCTCGGGCACGAAAACCTGGGCCGCGCCGCCAGTTCGCCGGGTTCAGACCGATCCCGGTACCGAACCGTTAGTTCTTTGATTCGCACTCGGTGCTCCTCCTTTGACATTTGTCGGGGTGGGCGTTGGTCGACGCCTGAAGGTTCGGATGAACCCAGGTGGGAAGACGGCGTCTGGGCTGTAAGTGGAACTAGATCTTGCTTCAGCCTACCCGCAGGGTGACGCCTTCGTAAGATGGCAGGTCGTGCCGCTGCGGTACGTCGGTTACTGCTGAGCCCGGTGGAGTAGTTCGAAGCGTCGTTGGTCGGTTGGCTCTTTTGATGAACAGAGGGTTCGCGTAACGTGCACGAACCCCCGCATAGTGGAACGGGTCGGCCGTTCTGGCCATCGGCGGAACGGTTTGGCGGGTTCAATGAGCAGTGTCTTGTTCTTCAAGACAGGGTTAGAACCCATGATCTGGAGGAGCATGCGCTTGGCTTCTGGATTGCCAGCGCGGAACCGTTCGGCGGCTCTACTACCCAGTGAAATCAGAGCGGGGAAGGGTTCGAACGGGTCATCATCCAGCGCGAAGTTCTGAAGTCTATCCTCTGTCGCGAAGACCTCTTTATCCAGTCGCTGTCGCTCGCGAACGAACTCTTCGTCGGAGAGAAGCTCGCGGAGCCTGAGGTCGGTGAGTGAATCTCGCCGTCGAAGAAGGGTCTGCAGCGCGCGCTCCAGGGATTCTCTCTGAGCTGTGAGCCGATCCTTCTGACTGCCCAGAGCGAAATTCAGCTCTTGCTGAATCCAGGCGTGGACCGTTTGTGGAATCGTGACCTCGTCCATGAACTGACCGATCTGAGATTCCAAATCTTCGGCTCGGAGGTATGACTGCCCACATTTCCTGGTCGGATGCCTCTTCGTACAACGGTAGTACGTATACGTTGTGCCGTGTCGATTTGTCGTGCGCTGAGCAGTGATCCGGTGATTACACTCCCCACACCGCAAGAGGCCGACGAAAGTGAATCGGTGTTTCTTGCGGCGAGGCTTGGCAGGCCGGCCCAGCATCTCCTGGACTTGCTGGAACTCCTGGAGGGAGATCATCGGCTTGTGTTTGCCTCGGTAGCGCTTACCGTGCCAGTCGATGACGCCGGCATACACGGGGTTCGTCAGGATTCGATACACGCCACTAAGTGAAATGGGCCTGCCTCCGAGGCGCTTGTGCTTGGGGGTTGTGAGATGCCACTCGTGTGCCGCCGTCCTCCAGAGGTCCCTCACGCTCGTTGTGTCGGTCAGAGCGAGAGTCCAGAGCCTGCGAATAAAGTCGAACCGTTCCGGATCGACAACGACGGTGCGGTTCTGTCGGTCGTTGAGATACCCAATGGGCGCTCGTGCGGGCAACCAGCCTCGGCTGATTCTGGCTCGAAGGCCACGCTTGACGTTCTCGGAGAGATTGTCGACGTAGTACTTCGAGTACCCGAAGACGATTGAGAGCATGAACTTGCCCTGCGAGTTGTTCTCAAAGGAAAAGGTTGAGAACTTGAGGTCTGTCAGAATTCCGCAGTCGAGCAAGTAAATGATCCGTCCGCCGTCGACCGAGTTTCGGGCCAGCCGGTCGGGATGCCAGCACATGATGCCTTGGGCGTCACCGGATTCGATGCGTCTCAACATAGCATCGAATACCGGCCTGCCTGGTGCCTTGGCGCTCTGAGATTCCTCCAGAATCTCCACAACCTGAATATCCGTCGCCAAGCTGACCTGGCGACGAACCTCAGCCTTTTGCGATTCAATCGACATGATCTGCCGCTCTTCGTCCTCACTCGACTTACGGCAGTAGACGAAATACTTCATACAGTAGCGAATGTCATAATTTGTAATTCCCGGTGTCGCACCATTAAAAGGGCGAACTCCAATACTTGTTCAGCCACGGTTCGTGCCTCATCCAGCGACAGCGTCTCGCCGAATTCCTCGCGCCAGAGACGCACGAACTCTTGAAGTGATTCAACCGTGAGCTCCATGCTGAGACTCTAACCGTTGGAGATCACGAAAGAGAGATGGCGGGAGGTGCCGCCCGTTAGGTTCGGGGTAAAGAATCGACCGTACAGATCTTATGATCACGTCGGCGGCTGTCAAGCTAGCGTGTGGATATCTGTTTTGTCGCCGGCGCATGGAGCGGTTGACGAGGTTCCACTTCGCGACCGAGCGGCTCACCGTGTCGCCTTGGCCGTGGTGCCGATAGTGTTACGCTCAGGAGCATGTACGAGACTCCGTCACACAGACCGACAGGTGGCAGAGTACGATCCCCGAGATACGCGGTGTTTTTTTACGACTTGCGCAGAGATCTGGGCCTGGCCGCCAACGAATATTTGGTTGCCGACGTCGTGGACCATCTCTCCGGTACGGCGAGCCGCGTGCCGGGCTGGTGCTATGCCTCGCGCGGCTACATGGCCAGAACGATTGGGGTATCCCGCCGAACTGTCCAGAGCCTAATTGCGCGGCTGGAGTCGAAAGGCATCGTGGAGCGGCATTCGACTGACCGAGCTCTACTGCGGACAACCGTAAGGTGGAAGACCCTCTCCGGGCAAATTCGGAGCCGACTCAGGTAGCGAGGTCAAGTGAGCGCGCGTGCCCTGCGCGCGATCCCAAGACGTTGCTGCTGCGTGGTGGTGAAATAGTTGCGTCCAATAAGAACTAGATAAGAAGACGAGATAGGTGGAAGTATTCGCGCAGCGCGCGGAACGCGCGCGGCGCGTGTTTCCACAGTGGCAACATGCACCACCTTTCGAAGTCTCGTAGCTTCGCTATGCTGAATCTACGGAGTCATGTTTAAACCGCTTCACAATTACATCTCTACGCATCGCCGCAGTCATGCGCTGTCACAGTCCGACTTGACGGTACTCCTGGGCGCGGAGAATCGCGCGACGGTCTCCCGCTACGAGCACGCTCGTCGGTTGCCAAACCTCGAGGCCGCCCTGGCCTTGGAGATTGTCTTCGGAATTCCGATCAGCGAGCTCTTCGTCGGCGTGGCTGGACGTGTGCGCGAGGACGTCTCACGTCGCGCACGAGCGCTGCTCGAGGTCGTGCCTGAAGAGCCCAGCGGAGAGTTCGCCAAGAAGGTCGAGGTGCTCTCCAAGCTGGCGCGTCCCGACGATGAAGTCATTGTGCCGCTATGGGAGGACGCGCCGTAGTCCGAGTCCTGGCCCTGGCGTCAACGCCTCGTGGCTTCGGCTTCGTCGTTCTCGAAGGCACCTGGTTGGTCGACTGGGGGCTGCGCCGGTGCCCACCGGTGAGCGAGCAGTTCCGGCAACGAATTGACGCTTTGGTTCGACGGTACCAGCCGGTGTTCGGCGTTGTGGAGAGCCTCTCCGGAACAACGAAGAGGTGTCGCGGCCGAATCTTCATCCGAACAGCCACTACGACACTCAAGAGCGCGGGCATTCTGGTCGTCCCGGTCTCGGCTCGGCGGGCTGCCGAGTTCGCCAGGGGCCCGCGGCCAAGCAAGTGGGCCATCGCGAGCGTGATCGCGCGACGCTTCCCTGAAATGTCCCATCGCCTCCCGAGGTGCCGGAAGCCCTGGGAAGGCGAGGACGAGCGGCTGGGCCTCTTCATGGCCGCCGGCTTCGCGATGCTCTCCTGGGAGAGGCTGCCAGGATCTCAGATGGCCGAGGGGTGGAGGAGGTCGGATCGGCCGCCGTTGTAGAGACGGCCGCCCGTGAACGCGGCGGGCGATTCTTCCTCGCCGACAGACGGCACGGGTTGTCGTCTTCGCGTGGGGGTCGATCTCGGCAATCATGACGACATGGAAGCCAGCGACCCTCATGATATTTCATATTTCGCCGCCGCAGATCACCGAGGCCTGAGTCGACCCTTCGGGATTCGGCAGGCAGACCGCGCTTCTCATCTCTACGTCGTCGGCAAGACGGGGACCGGAAAGTCCACCCTGCTTCGGACGATGGCGCTCCAGGATTTGCGCGCCGGACGGGGCTTCGCCGTCTTCGATCCCCACGGTGATCTGATCGCGGATCTTCGTCGGGAGGCTGCTGGCGATGAGCGGGTGATTCTCCTGGATGCTTATGCTGCCAACTGGACCTTCAACCCTCTGTCCGGCGTGGCGCCGGGGCAGGAGTCGCTGGCCACGGCGGAGATTGTTGAGGTGTTTCGCAAGCTGTGGGCCGACGACTGGGGGCCTCGGCTGGAGCATCTCCTGAGAAACGTCGTCTTCACACTCCTTGAGATCCCGGATTCGACATTAGCTGACGCCAGCCGACTCATGACCGACAAGGACCTTCGAGAGCAGGTAGCGGAGAGACTCGAAAACGAAGAGGTACGCGAGTTCTGGCTGAAAGAGTACGCTCGCTACAGCCCGGCCTTTCGGGCCGTAGTGACGGCACCGCTCCAAAACAAGCTGGGTGCTCTTCTGACAGACCCCCGGGTTCGATCCATTCTGGGTGCCAAGCGAAGCTCCTTCGACCTGCGCGAGGTCATGGACACCGGCAAGGTGCTGCTAGTGGTCCGTCACGTCATAATCTTCGGATATACGGACTTGAGTTTACAGCGCGCATCGTCGACCTTCATCTGCCAGTCCACGCCGCGTTGCCTGCCATTGACGTCGGTGGACCACGCCGACACTTCGTCGTGGAGCGTCTTGAGTTCGCCGATGCGACGCCGGCGAAGGCATTGGCGCGTCATCGAGCTCAGTTCGTTCTCCGCGATGTTCAGCCAACTCCCGTGTTTCGGCGTGTGGCAGAACTCGATGCGACGAACCAGTTGCCGTGCCCGGGTCGGCTCGAACACTTCGTAGAAGGCGCCCTTCGTGTGCGTGTTGAGGTTGTCGCTCACCAAGGTGATCTTCTCGCATTCGGCGTAGCGTCCTTCCAGCAGGCCGGCGACCTCCAGCGCCCAGTCCACCTTCGTGCGCCGGGCCCGGGCCGTCGCCTGCCGCCAACCCGCCAGCGGTTCGCTGAACAGGAAGACCGAGGCCGTGCCGGCCCGTTCGTACTCGTAGTCGACACGCCGGGGACGCTTCTTCGTGGCCGCCATCGGCGGGCGGGTTTCCTTGACCAACTGCACCGGCTGCTCGTCCATGCACACGACGGGACAATCCGGATCGTAGGGTGTCTGATACAGATCCAAGACCTGTTCCATGTTCGCCACGAACTCGGCATCGGCCTGCGGCGGGATCACCCAGTACTCGATTTTCCGCTGCGTCATGCTGTTTTTTTCAGCGTCCGCCGGATGGTTTCGTGGCTGATCGACTCGACGACCCCCAACTCGACGACCCGGCGCGCCAACAGGCGCAACGACCAGTTCGCGTAGCCCTTCGGGGGCGGCCCCAGACGCAGGGCGATGACCTGGGACTCCTGTTCGCCGTCGAGCAGCTTCTCGACCGGGGGTGATTCGCGTCGTTTTCGCTCCAGCGCCTGTTCGAAGCCTTTCAGCACGCACCGTTGGCGAATGTTCTCGACCGTCTTGGTGCGGCACGAAAAGGCCTCGGCGACCCGCTGGTCGGTCCACGCCGGCCCGTCCGCATCGGCCTTCAAGAGAATCTGCGCGCGGCGCACTTTCTCGCTGCTCCCGTTGAGCTTGCGGACCGTCTGTTGACAGACCTCGCGTTCCTGGGCTGTGAGTCGAACGATGTACCTCTTTTGCGGCATGGAAACTCTCTCGGTTCGAGACGAGCTCCCCAATAGTCCTAATGTTTATTGATGGCACAGCACTAGTGAATCTGTCCCGCGGTCAAATCGGCGAAGGACCCGCCCAGGTCTTGGGGGCTTTCCTCGCGGCCCATATCGGCCTGGTCGGACTTGCACGGGCTGACCGAGCCGAGGCCAACCGCCGCCCGTTCTACGTCTTCCTCGATGAGTTCCAGATGTTTGCGACGAGGTCTCTTGCGAGCATGCTCTCCGAGCTACGGAAATACCGCGTCTGTCTGACCCTGGCCAATCAGTACTTCTCGCAGCTCGATCCGACTGTCCGCGACGCCGTCGTTGGCAACGTGGGCACACTCATCTCGTTTCGAGTGAGTGCCACGGACGCCGGCTACCTCGCCCGTGAATTTGAGCCGGTCTTCTCTTCGGCCGATCTCGTGGCTCTGCCCAATTTCCATATCTACCTGCGACTCATGATCGACCGCGAGGTCTCCCGGCCTTTCAGCGCTCGGACACTTCCCGCGCCGCCGTAAGCTTCCCCGGTCACCTAACAGTTCTGGGTAGACTGCTCCCGGCAAGGAGCGGTCATGCGGAAGTCCAAGTTCAGCGAGACGCAGATCGTCGGGATCTTGAAAGACGCGGAGGGCGGCGTGCCAGTCGCGGACCTCATCCGGAAGTACGGGGTGAGCAAGGCGACCTTCTTCAAATGGCGCAGCAAGTACGGCGGGGCGTCGGTGTCGGATGTGAAGCGGTTGCGTGAGCTCGAAACGGAGAACGCGAAGCTGAAGCGGATGTACGCGGATCTCGCGCTCGAGAACGCGGCCATCAAGGATGTCCTGCACCGAAAGCTATAAGACGGAACCGCCAGCCCCGCCGCGTACGCTCCGCCACCGACGCGAGCTGCTGCAATTATCACGCGGGCGATAAGAGGATAAACGACAACAGCCGGCCGGTGGTTGCACGGCCGCGGCCGGCAGGGAATCGGGCCATCTGGCGAGCCTCGGCGCAAACGCCGGCTGCGGTCCCGCCGTTGGTCCGGTACGCCGCTCGTACGGACCGGCACGGAGCTCACGCCCTGCTCCGGGCCAGCCTCTCAGAAGGGAATCGACATTTGCGCCAGCACTGCCAGATCGGCCGGACCCGTGCTGGTCTCCCGCCGGATGGTTTCCAGTTCAAACGTCGCGGGCAGCGCCAGCTGCGAGCGACTCGGCAGGCTCCAGGCGGCGCCCCAGGCCAGTTCCCGAACCTGTCCGGCCCGGCGCAGCCGGCCATACGGCGTCAGCAGACCCGGTAGACCCGGCGCCTTCAGGCCGGCGTAGGCCACCTCGCTTTCCATCCGCGACTGCGAGCCCATCCCCATCGCACCCATCCCCGCGGGGCGCATCACGGCATCCGCATTGTCCCACAGCGTCGTCCGGCCACCGCCGTCCTGGCCCAGCGAGGAGTGCACCGACGCCCGGAACCCGCGCTGCTTCTCCCCCGGGTCCCAACTCGCCTGCACGCCCGCGCCCCAGTCCCGGTAGTCACTCTCGTGCACCACCAGCACCCGCCCGTGCAGCGCCACGTCCAGGCCACTGTGCGCGTCCAGATACCCCAGACGAAAACCGGTTTCCATCCCAGCGCCCCGATCCGCGTCGCCCCGGTCAAAACGCCCGCCCGCCTCCGCCGTCAGGCTCAGTGACCGGCTCGCCGACAGCGCCGCGTCATGCACCCACTCCACCATCAACCGGCCCCGCTGGGCCTCACCGCGCACCGCCGCGATGTCCGCCAACGCGTTGGTCCCCAGTTGCGTCGTGAAGGCATCCGCGCGCAGACCCCACTCATTGCTGCCCCGCCCCCCGAGCACCGCCCGCACGCCCCCGGCGAACATCCGAAAGTCGGCGCCGACGTCGTGCGTCCGGCCCGGCTCTTCCACCTCCACGTGACCCTGCCCCAAGCCGCCAATACCCCACACGCTCAACCGCGCGCTCGGCTGCCAGTACACATACGGGTGAACCGTGTCCATCCGACTCTCCAGCACCCCCGCTACCCCATCGTCCGTGTACTCCAGGTCCCCCCAGCTGCGCATGAACGACAGCCCCGCCAGAACCCGATCGTTGGCATACAGGTCCAGACCGACATGCGCGGCTTCCAGACCGCCGCCATAGTCCATCCCCAGCCGCGTCAAGTCCCCGTTGAACTGCTGCAGATCCCCCTGGCCCCACAACACCGGTACCCAGCTCGTCGCCTCCTCACCCTCTCCCAGCGACATCTCAAGGGACGCTCCAGAAAGATTGAGTTCTCGATTGCTCCTCCCCGAGAACTGAGCCGATCCCGATCCCTGCGACGAGTCCCTGGTCCCCGTCCCCTGGAATCGATTCTGACCGTAACCTGGCTGCCCTCCCAACCCGACAGTCGGGCCGGTCCCACTTGGCCCCATGCCGGAGCCGGTCGAGATGCCCGCATAGCCCTGGCCGTAGCCGAACAGGCCCGCCAATCCACCCAGTGAGACGTTCTGCAGCCACGCTCCCTGCACGCCACTTTCCCGATCTCCCGACTCCCCACTCGATCCGATCGCTGCTCGGGCCCCGGCCGAGCCCCCAGCGCTCGGCACCATGGAGCCTTCTGCGCCTCGGCCGCCGGCGCTCCCGCTGCCCATCCGCTCCGATCCCCCCGGGGCCAGAGCCGCCGTGCGATTGGCGCGCTCCGGCTGAGGTGTCGATTCCGCCCCACCCGACGACCCCATGCGACTCCACTGCCGATGCCGCTCGAAGCGACCCTCAATGGCCGTCTGCGCGCTCTCCCCCATCGAGCGTCCCATCACTGCCAACATCGCCTCCAGCGAGGACGTGAACTGCTCCGCCGTGCGCCGCGGCCCGAAGCTCACTCGCGTCTCCGAGATCGCTCCGCCACTCACCGCCTCCGGCAATGCGCCCAAGCTCAACACGATCCCCTCCCCGGGATCACTCACTTCATCCGCCAGGACCTCCACGGAAATCGTCCCCTCAATCTCGCCTTCCTCGAACACCACCGACACCGGCACCCCGCGATAGTCCTCCGACGTCGCCCCGCCCTGGAGCGCCACCACCAGCGGCACGTCCACCCGCCGGTCCGCTGCCGGGGAGACCGTCACCTCGATGTCGACCACCTCGCCTTCCTTCACTTCATACGCCGCCTGCCCAAAGCTCACCACGAGCTCCACCAGCCCTTTGTCCTCGAGCGTCACCGTCGCCACCGCCGGGTCCCCGACCATCGCGATCTCCGGCAGCCCCCCAAAGCCCAGCTCCACCGTCTCGTCGTCCCCGTCCCCATCATGGTTGGCGGCAATCGTGAAGGTCTGTTCCGTTTCCTCTGCCGGGAAGGTGAGTGTGCCGGCGTCCTCCTCGGGATCCCAATCGTCCAATCCCTCGACCGTATAGTCGCCGTGTTCCGTCGTCTCCGGGTGCGTCACTCGGATCGGGATCGTCAACACCTCGTCCGCCGCCTGGCTCAGCTTCACCGTCACCGTCACCGTCTCCCCACCTTCGGTTGCCGTGTAGCTCTCCGCTGAGTAGCTCACCACCAACTTCGTTTCCACTTCGAAGGGCTCCGCCGCCCGGTTGCCCTTGCCGGCCCCGTCCTCGGCTACGTTCTCAGGGACCTCCACCACGACCGGCTGCCCCACCTCCGCCGGCTTGATCGTGGCTCGATACTCACTCGATGACGCCTCGGTGAACTCCTCGACTGTCCCGTTGCTCACCGAGATATCTTCAGACTCAAAACCCTCCACCGGTTCCGAGAAGGTGATCGTCACTTCGAACCCCACCACGCCTACTGGTACCGGCTCCGTCGGACCTGCGATCGTTACCTCCGGCCGCTCCAGGTCCACCTCGATGACGAAGGGTGGCGCCGCCCGGTTGCCCTTGCCGGACCCGTCCTCGGCTACGTCCGCCCCAACCTCCACCGTCACCGCACCGCTCGCAGTGGGGGTGATCTCGGCTGTATAGCTCGTCCCCGACCCGCTGAAGCTGCTTACCGTCCCATTCGTCACCGTGATCTCGCTCTGCTCGAAACCCGTCACCGCCCAGCTAAAGGTGATCGTCACCTCGAAGGCGCCGCCCACCGGGGCCGACGCCTCCGTGTGAATCTCCACACTCGGTCTGGTTTGATCCTCGGCCCGACGCCGGAAGACCCCGATGGTGTAGGTCTTGGTTGTGTCGTCCTCTGCCGTCACTACGACTGCGATGGTGGTTGTCTCACCCTCGATCAGGTCGATGTCGCTGCTCGCACTCCCACTGGTAACCAGCGTGCCGTTGACCGTCACCGTCGCGTCGGCGTGCTCCGTGGTCGGCGTCACCGTCACTCTGTCCACGGCGTTTCCGACGTCGACCGTATAGTCCGTGGTGCCCACGGCGAACACCGGCGTCGGCGTCCCCGAAGAGATGGTCAGTCCCGACAGGTTCGCGTTGTTGCTGAGCGGTCGGGTCACGTCGATGGTGGTGGACCGGATGGTCATCCCGTCCGCCGACGTCACGACGACTGTGATGGTGGTCGTCTCACCCTTGATCAGCTCAATGTCGTCGCTGGCCGTCCCACTGGTAAGCGGCTCGTCGTTGACCGTCACTGTCGCGTTGCCGACTGCCGTCGTCGGCGTCACCTGCACACTGCCTGTAGGGGTCTCCACGGTGACGGCGTAGCTCGTGGTCGTCGCGGCGAAATCCGGCATCAGCGTCCCCTGCGAGATCGCCAGGTTCGCCAGGTTCACGTTGGAGTCGCTGTTGTCAAGGATCTTCACGGTCACCGGTACGCTGGCCGTGTCGAACCCGTCCGTGACGGCGTAGCGAAACTCGTCGTCGCCGATGAAGTTGACGTTGGGCGTATAGGTGACGGTGGTCCCGTTGGGGTTGATCGCGGCGGTCCCGTCGCTCGGGCCCGTTCCGGGCAACCCCACCTCGACCACGCGGAGGGTAGTCCCCGGGTCCACGTCCGAGTCGTTGTCCAACACGCCAATGACGATGGGAATGTTCTTGCTGGTCTCGGCGGTGTCAGTTTCCGCCACCGGCGGGTCGTTCACGGCATTCACGTCAATGGTGATGGTGTACTCATCGACGCTGTCGTCCGTGCCGTCACTGACCTTGAAGTTGAACGTCGCGAAAGCGGCGCCGAAGGCGTTGGTTGGCGGAGTGTACGTGAGAGTGCCGAGCTCGTCCTTCGTCACCTGGAGGGGTGGGCTGACGCTGGCGATGGGTGTGTCGCCAACCGACAGCGTCCCCTGGTTCGACCCGGGCAGTGCGGTGATCTTCACGTGGTTCAGCTCGGCGCCGGCGTCGACGTCCGAGAAGGCGAAGTCCGCCTCACCAAAGGTGTAGTCCTCGTCCTCGTCCGTGGACACCGTCTTGTCGGAACCCGTGATGGGGTCGTTCACGGCATTCACGTTAATGGTGATGGTGTATGCCACCTCGCTATCGGCCACGCCGTCATTGACCTTGAAGTCGAACGTCGCGAAACCGGCGCCGTTGGCGTTGGCTGGCGGGGTGTACGTGAGCTTGTCAGCGTCGAGCTCAGTCTTCGTCACCTGCCGGGGTGGGCTGACGCTGGCGATGGCCGTGCCGCCAACCGACAGCGTCCCGTAGTTCGGCCCGGGCAGTGCAGTGATCTTCACGTGGTTCAGCGTGGCGCCGGATTTGACGCTCGTGAAGCCGAAGTCGTCCTCCTTAAAGATATACGCCGTGTCCTCGTCGATGGACACCGTCTTGGCGGAAGCCGTGGGGGCGTCGTTGACCGGCGTGGCGGTCGTGGTGGCTGCCGCGCCGTCACCGGTAGTATTCACCGCACGCACCGCAAACGTGTACTGGGTGCCGTTGGTCAGTCCGGTCACGGTGGTGGTGGTGGTGCTCGCACCGCTGTCGCTGATGTCGGTGAAGGACGTGCCACCGTCGCTGCTGACCTGGTACTTGGTGATTGTGTTGTTGCCCGGATCGTCCCAGGACAGCGTGACCTTGCCGTTACTCGGCGTGGCCGAGAGGTTCGTCGGGGCGTCCGGCAAGACCGCCATCGGCGTGGCGTTCACGGCTGCTGGCCAGCTGCTGTCCGCGGTGCCCTGTGTCGCCAGCACCGTGAAGGTGTATTCGGTGTCGTTGGTCAACGAGGCAATGGCAGCGATCGTCTTCGACCCCGAACCGGCCGAGAAGGGCGAAGACGCAACGAACACGTCGGTGCTGGTGACCTTGGTCTCTACCCGATAATCGGTGATCCCGGGGTTCCTGTCCCACTCCAGGTAGATTCGGCCGTCGTCCGGCGACGCCACCAAATTGGTCGGCGCGGGCCACAGCGGCATGGCGGCCACGGTGGATGCCGCGCCGTAACCCCAATGGTTCACCGCGCGCACCGCCAACGTGTACTCGGTGCCGTTGGTCAGACCGGTCACGGTAGTGGTGGTCGTGCTCTTACTGCTGTCGCTGATGTCGGTGAAGGTCGTGCCATTGTCGATGCTGACCTGGTACTTGTAGATCGAGTCGTTGCCCGGATCGCTCCAGGACAGAGTGGTCTGGCGGTCGTCACCCTCGGTGGCCGTGAGGTTCTCCGGGGCCGGCATGGACACCGGCCTGGCCGTCACGGTGGATGATTCCTTGCCGTGCAGCGCCCGCACGCTGAAGGTGTACAGGACGCCGTTGGTCAGTGGATAAACGATGTCGGTCGTCGTCGAACCCGATCCGCGAGGAAGGAATTTGGTTCTATCCACGATGTCGCTGCCTCTGGCATAGGTAAAATAATCGCCGATGCCGGCGTGGCCGTTATTCCACTCCAGGGTGACCCGACCCTGGCCCGCCGTCGCCACCAAACCGGTCGGCGCGGGCCACAGTGGAGTGGCCGTCACGGTGGATTCCACGCCGTCATCGGTATTATTCACCGCACGCACCGCAAACGTGTACTGGGTGCCGTTGGTCAGACCGGTCACGGTGTAGCTGGTCGTGGTGTCATCGCTGCCGCTGATGACGCTGAAGGTGCCACCGTCGGTGCTGTACTCGTACTCGTCGATTGTGCTGTCGCCCGGATCGTCCCAGGTAAGACCGATCCGTCTGTCACCCACCTCGGCCTTGAGATTCGTCGGGGCGGCCGGCACCGGTGCAGGCGTGGCGGTCACGGTGGATGCCGCGCCGTTACCGCCAGCGTTCACCGCCCGCACCGCAAACGTGTACTCGGTGCCGTTGGTCAGGCCGGTCACGGTGTAGCTGGTCGTGGTGTCACCGCTGTTGGGGATGTCGGTCCAGCTGCCGTAGGTCCCCGTGTCTGTTTTCCGGCGATACTGGTACTTCGTGATGGTGTTGTTGGCCGGATTGGCCCAGGACAGAGTGACCTGGCCGTCATCCGGCGCGGCCGAGAGGTTCATTGGGGCGGCCGGGGCGCGAATTTGCCCATTGACCCTGATTTGTAACACAGTGAAATTAGTCGAACCCCACCCGGTTGAGCCCGGGGTGCGCACGTGGCGTTCATTCCTGATGCTCCACCCGATGGCCGAACCGGAATCTTGGAGGCTAGATGTCGTATTGTCCCATCGGGGGTAACTAGCACTGCCGTTAGGCGCGAAAACCATTTGCACGAAGTATTGGGTGTTTGCACTCAGACTGGCACCGGCAGGGGCGGCGAACGTTCGGAGTCCCGCCGCCACGTTGGCCGGGTTGTTCAAGGTATATAACGTATTGCCCCCCGGATCGCCCGATCCGTCGTCACCCCTCACCGTTACCGTCAGGGTTCCGCTACCCGAAGCCACGCCTACGCTCAACTCGATACTTGTCAAGGAGTAGCCCAGTGTATTCTGGCCCGTGGTGAACCCCTGAGCATGGTCATTGGGATTTACGGATGTCTGACCGGCATTAGATTGGCCCGTGTTGCTCACGAGCACGGTCTGGGCGTGCGCTGGCGCCGGAAAGCCAAGCATCAGCGTCGCGGCGGCGAGGAATATGCCGATGATTGTCAGCCGCGGGGCTTTGCTCCGCATCACGCCCTGAATATCCGAGCGGTCCAATCCGCGACGACCCCTAGGATGAGCGGTCCGGTCAGGACTTTTCTTCGCAGATTGGCACGTCAACAAAGTTGGGGGCCATCCTTAGCCAGGATTTCCGTTTTGCCTGCCCCGCATGGCACCTTTATACACCCGAGAGCCGCCGAGCGCACGAAATCCTGTTCGGCGTACAATCGTCCAGCTCCAGAGGCCGTCACCTCAGCCCACGCTGACGTGGAACCGACCGGAGCCGCTGCTTTCAGGGCATTTCTCAGACACCGCTCCACACTTGTGCCCTTTCTTCGCCAGCCTTCGTTGCACTCGGCCGCGCGTCAGCCTGCCGGCACCGGCAGCGCCCAGATCCTCCGCAGCATCTCGCCGAAGAGCCGCCGGTTCAGATGACCTTCCGCCAGCAGGAGCCAGTAGTATCTGGCGTGCTTCACCAGCCGGCCCCCAGTTTTCACCAGCCGCTGCTGGAGACTCGTCAGCGACCAGCGCTTGATCCCCGGCGGCAGGATCAGCCTGCGCCAGAGGTTGCCCAGGTTGTAGGCCAGTACGCTCAGTTGCAGGCGCACCTCGTTCGCCCGGAAACGATGGCACGACAGCCGCGTCCAGTGGGTGGCCTGCTTGCCTTCCTTGATCCATTGCTCCGCCGTACCGCGCTTGTTGTAAAACCGCACGACCGAGCGGCTCGGGAGGGCCATGTTGGTCACGATGAAGCCGACGCGGGGGAACAGCTCACCGCGGTGGTGCTCCACCTTGGCCACGATCCGTCTGGGCGTGGTCCAGCTCTTCGCTTGGTAGCGGAAACTCTTGTAGCGCACCAAGGGCTTGCAGCTCGGCCGTCCCGGCGGACGAAACAGGATGTCTTCGATGTCCAACTCCAGGCTCTTGTTCGCCGGCATGCGAATGGCATAGTCCACGTCGCGTTGCTCGAGCGCCTCGTAGATCTCCGGCTTGGCGAACGCCGCGTCCGCGCGGAACGCTACGCGCGTGCCCTCCGCCTGCTGCCGGTCAATCTCCGGCACGAGCAGGTCGGCCCAGTCGTCAGCGCTATGCACGTTGCCGGGCCGCAGCGTGGCGGCCACGCAGCCGCCGTGCTCAGTGAACAGAAACAGCGGGTGGTAGCAGACGGATTCAAAGTGCCCGTTATACGCGCTCCCTTCCTGCGCCCCATGCACCGGGCTCCCGCTCGAATCCATGTCGAGCACGATCCGGCCGGCGCGCGTCGGCATCCCGGCCTGCGCGAGCAGCTCGCGGTTCACGGCCATCAGCCCGACCAGATTCTTGTCTTGGGTCAGCAGGTCGGTCTCGAACCAATGCAGGGTCGAGGTCAGCGCCGCACCCCGGTCCCACAGCTTGGGTGACCCGATGAGACGAAACGTCGGATCCGCCGACACGCGCACCGCGTCGTTGAGGTCTTCGTAGCCCGCGAGCCGGCTGTAGACCGACTGGCGCAGGAGATCGGCCAGGGTGAACTGCGTGTTCAAGCCCTGTCGAGAGTCGCTCAGGTGTTCCGCGATGAGCGTCTCCAGCCCCAAGCGTTCATCCAACTCGCGTATCAGGATGAGACCGGCATCGGAGGTGATGCGCGACCCCTGGAACGCGACCTTCAGAAAACCATTGAATGTGAACTGAAAGAGCTCGGTTTGTAATTCACCCACTGGGTGTCACCCTCCGTCGCGGCGTTCTTGCGTCGGAACCCGCGCAATCAAGGCGCGAGAACTGATCCGGTGGATTACGGTACCACAGCGAAATCGAAAATCCGGGTCTTGATGATGAAAACGGGTACAGCTCGGTAGGCAGGAATAACCAAGGGCCGTTTGACCCCAGATTTGGTGTAGATGAGATGGTCGCCAGCCTGGCGGGCAAAAGTGAAGCCGTCTCTCTCGAAGACGGCAACAAGGACCTTGTAGTTGACTGGCCGAAGTGACGGCATCTAGCGAAGGCTGACAGTCAAGTGGTCCAGAGAAACGAACTCTGGTGCCAACCAACCGTCACCGCTCGACCCATATCCCGCCTCCTCCATTATTTCATTCAGCGTACCCTTCTCCTCTACTGTTAGAAGGTATCCCTGAACGGCAATCTGGATGTTCTGCCGAGCTTTGTCAGCCGTGTCGCCACAACTTGAAACATCCAGCTCCGGCACGTGCGCCACGAAAACGCCGCCTTCTTTGAAGACGTGGACGGTAAACGGAATGCTGTCGCTATTCAAGCTGCTGTCCATGCTCCTTCTACTCTAGCAGACCTGTGGAAGCTGTCAAGTTGACGGAGATGGCTCCTGACGTGCTAATAGCACGCTACTTATCTTTTTCGAAGGTTGCCTCATGGACCATCAAGAATGGTGCAGACCGCTTTCCGACAAGATTGATTGTGGGCGGATCCCTCCGCCATCGGTTGTGGGTCCTCGAGACCGTCAGGCCAGGTGAACTTCTACTCGCCATGTACAAGTACCAGGTCCGAAGCGCTTTTACCGATGGGTTCTTAGCGATGGCGGCGTAAGCTTCCCCGTCAAGCGGACAGTTCCCAAGGAGACTGGCCGGCCGTTGTAGGCCTCGTCAGAAAGGTCAGGGGCGGCACCCGGCCGAGGCTGACGTGCGGCCGCTCCTGGTTGTAGATCTGTAGCCACTGGTTGGTCAGCGCGCGCAGCTCGGCGATCGATTCGAAGAGATGCGCATTCAGGACCTCCGTGCGGTGGCGGCCAAGATGGCCCGCGTCGCGTACGCCGTCGTCAGCACCGGCCGCGACTATCGCCGCTTCCCGGAAGCGACGAGACCAGGCGGGAGGATCCCTTCGCCAGGGGCCGTCGAGGCGCATGCGACCTCGTAGATAATGCTCGGACCTTCCACCTGGAGTACGACGCTGTGTTAAGCCGTGTGAGGGCAAGCCGCTCGCGTGCTTGACCCAGTGTGACTATGGTCAGCGTGTGATTCCGCGACGGTGGAAACCGCTTGGCGACGCGCCGCGAAATCGACTAACCCAGTCGTCAGATCAGAGAAACTCTGTTTCCTTGACTTCTGAGGTAGCCGGTTGTCGACCCGCACCGCCGACGGACAGCCATGCACGGCGACCAGTTCGTTGAGCGCCCGGACGACACGCGGGTTCGGCAACGATACGCCCATCGCGATCTCCAAGGCCTCTCGGTTCCCCTCGTCGATGATCGTCAACAACCGGATGCGGCGGCGGTCATCCAGCGTCTCGGTCATGAAATCGAGCGCCCAGGTCCGGTTCAGCACCGGCGGCGCTTCCAGCGGCTGGCGCACCCGCCTCGGAACCCGACGCGTCGTCCGGCGCGGCAGATTCAACCGCAGCGCACAGTAGACGCGGTGGATGTGCTTGTGGTTCCACGGACGGCCTTCCGTCCGCAGCCGGTCGAAGAGCTTCCAGAAGCCCCATCGCGGGTAGCGGCTCACCGCGTCCGTCAGCGCAGCGATCACCGCCGCGTCACGCCGGCTCGCCGGCACCGGAGGCTGGTAGTACGCCGTTCGTGACAGCCTCACCACGCGACAGGCTCGCTGCACCGGCAGCTGATGCTCACGCACCAACACCGCGGCGATTTGTCGCTTCACGAACGGCCTTACGTTAGAAGTGATACGCAGAATTCGGACAGTGCTGTAAGCTAGATTCTGTGCTGATGAGGAGGTCCCACTCGGCGGCGCGGAGAGACGATTCTCGCGCTCCCAAGCCACCGGCGGGGCTGGTTCACCAAGCCCATCGCTTCACGTGCAGCCGTCGCGGCTGGGGGCGTGCGCTCGTCTTCGCCGTCGCCGCGTGTGTGGCCTGGCTGGCCTGGCCGACCCAGGCTTTCGCGCAGCAGCAGCTGACGCTGAACGTGAACACCGTTGCGGACGACGACACGATCAACGACACGGAGTACCTGGACGGAATCGTCGTCAGCGGCAACACGGGCAGCGAAAGCGGCGTGTTTGTCGATGTGAGCATCGGCACGGGGACGCTGAGCACTCTCCTCTCGGACACCCAGGGGAATTGGTCGGGGACCGTGCCGCCCCGTGCGAACTACATTACCGAACCGAGCGTGGTGCTTTCGGTGACGGCCAGCAAGACCGGGTTTACCAGTGTTCCGGTTACGCGGACGCTGACGGTGGATCGGACGCAGCCGAGTGTGAGCTACACCCCGCCGGAGAGTCTCACGGTGGGCGTAGCGATCGAGACGATGGTTCCGGCAACGGACGATGAGGATATCTTCTCCTACGAGATTAGCGGCGATTCCCTGCCGCCGGGATTGTCGTTGCATGGCACGTCGGGCGAGATCAGCGGCGCGCCGACGACGGGCACACCCAGCACGCAGACGTCGGGGGTGCTGGTCACCGACCTCGCCGGCAACGGGACTCGGCCGCAGATTACCTTCCCGGCGGTGGACGGGCCCCGACCCGGCATAATGGTTTCGGAGACGGCACTGATGGTGCCGGAAGGCGGCTCGGCGACCTACACGGTGAGGCTCGTCACCCAGCCATCGAAGGATGTCACGATCGAGGTGGAGCGGGCGACCGGCGATGAGAATCTGACGGCGAGCCCGGATACGCTGACCTTCACAAACTCGAACTGGAGTATGCAGCAGACGGTGGCGATCCTGGCGGCGGAAGATGACGACGGCGAGGACAGCCCCGCCCAGTTTCGCCATAATGTGAGCAGCCCCGGCACCGTCTATGACGGCATTCCGACCCCTGGCATCAATGCAACCGAGGATGACAACGACACGCTCGGCGTGATCATCTCGCCGACGACACTGTCGGTGCCCGAAGGCGGCTCGGCGACCTACACGGTGAGGCTTGGCACCAAGCCATCGAACGATGTCACGGTCCAGGCGACCCGGGACCAAAGGAGTGACGCCGACCTGACGGTGAGTTCGGATACGGATACGGATACGGATATAAATTCGGTTACGTTGCCCTTCACGAACTCGAACTGGAATATGGAGCAGACGGTGACGGTCACGGCGGCCGAAGACGCCGACGAGGTGGATGACGTCGCGATCTTCTCTCACACCACGGCAAGCCTCGACGGGGACTATGACTCAAGAGAGAATGTCGATCCGGTCACGGCGACCGAGGCCGACAACGAAAAGGTAGTGACGGTCACGATTCAGACGGAGGTGTCTCCGGTGCGCGGCGTGTTCGAGGTGATGATCATCTTTAGCGAGGCGGTGACGGGTTTCGAGCGGAGCGAGATCGCGGTGACGAATGGTTCGGTGACCGACTTCAGTGGGTCGGCGCCGACCTATAAGGCAGAGATCACTCCCTCGGAGAGCGGTGAAGTGATCGTGGAGGTTGGGGCGAATGTGGTCGAATACGGGGTCGGCAACGGCAATATAGCGGGCGCGCGTCTGGTGATCGAGGCGGATCTGGACCGGCCGGAGGTAACGATCGAAGGGCCGACGGAGCCGGTGGGAGCAGCGTTCGAAGTGACGATCGTCTTCTCGGAGCCGGTGGAAGGCTTTGAGCTTGAAGATATCCGAGTCACTAATGGAACGGCTTCGAACTTTATAAAAATCTCGCCGCAGGAGTACACGGCGACGATCATGCCCGAAGGGATCGGCGAAGTGAGGGTTGAGGTCCCCGGGGACGTGGCCGAGGACGTGGCCGGCAACGGCAACTCGGCGGCGGAGGCCTTCGAAGTGGAGACGCGGGTGGTGAGCTATCAGGAGGAGAGCTACACGGCGAGGGAAGGTGGGGAGATGGTGGCGGTGACGGTGAAGCTGAGCCAGGGCTGGGACGAGGAGCTGGCGATCCCGATCCGGGTGACGCGGCCGGAGGCGACGGAAGTCACCGACTATACCCTAGATGGTTTGGAGGAGTGGGATGCCCAAGAGGGCACCGGCAGGCTGACGTTCCCAGCCGAGGAAACGGAGCAGACGTTCACGATAGAGGCCAACCATGACGGGGATGTGGACGACGAGACGGTGGAGTTGGGATTTGGGGCACTGCCGGAGATAGTGATAGCGGGGGAGCCGGCCGTGGCGACAGTGATGCTAGAGGACAAAGGACTGGTGGAGCTGAAGGTGAGCTTTAGGCAGGCGGAGTACGAGATCGGGGAAGGCGAGCAGGCCGACATCGAGGTGAAAGTGGCGCCGACGGCGGACCGGCGGGTGGAAGTACCGCTGGTGGTGGCGCCGAAAGGAGGGGCCAGTGACGAGGACTACAGTGGAGTGCCGGCGAAGGTGGTGTTTGAGGAAGGCGAGAGTGAGGGGACGATTTCCGTGGAGGTGTTGGCGGATGAAGTGAACGATCCCGGGGAGGGAATTGTGCTGAGCTTTGGAGTGTTGCCGGAGGCGGTCAGTGGAGGAGAGATCTCCCAGACAACAGTGAACTTCAGGCAGCAGCGCACGGCGGAGCAGTTCTCGCAAACGCTGGAGGTGGCGCTGGCGGTGATGGCGCGGTCGATGGGGGAGAGTGCGCAGACGGCCATTCAGGGTCGCTTTGAGCGGCATCGGCAGTGGAGTCGGCTGGGGGCAGCCGGAGGAACGCTGCCGACAGTGCAGCCGGGAAGCGACAACGGTGCCGCGGCTCTGAGCCCGGAAGAATCCCAGCGGATAGGCAGCGAGAGCCTTGAGGGCTCCGGCAGGAGAAGAGCCGAAGGTCCGGTGGTGCCGAGCGCTGGAGGCGCGGCCGGGGCCCCAGCGGCGATGGGATCGAGTGGGGAGGCGGGAGATCGGGAAGGTGACGTGCAGGGAGCGTGGCTGCGGAACGTCTCGCTGGGTGGATTGACGGGCCTGTTCGGCCACAGCCAGGGCGATGCGGGCGTCTCGACCGGCTCCGGCATGGGGCCGAGTGGGACCAGCCCGACTGTCGGATTGGGAGGGCAGCCGGGTTACGGTCAGAATCGATTCCAGGGTTCGGGGGCCAGGGACTGGTCGCTGAGATCGGGATCGGGCGAGTTCTCGGGGAGGCGGAATCGAGAACTCAACCTTGCGGGAGCCTCCTTCGAGATGCCACTGGGAAAGCAAGAGAAGGAGACGAGCAGGAGCTGGGTACCGGCGGTGTGGGGGCAGGGGGACCTGCAACGCTTCAACGGGAACCTGACGCGGCATGAGATGAACTATCGAGGAAGTCTCGAGACGGCCCATGTGGGGCTGGACCTGTATGCCAACGACAAGGTGCTGGCCGGGCTGTTCTTCATGCGTAGCTGGGGCAACATGGATTACAGCGACGATGGGATCGATGGGACGTTGGGGAGTCGCATGAACACCTTTCATCCTTATCTGTACTGGCAGCCGGCGGAGCGCGTGAGTGTGTGGGGCATGGGAGGCTTGGGACGAGGGCGAGTGGACGTCAACGAGCCGGGGAGGAGTCACAACGTCGAGGCCGACTTCCGGATGTTCTCGGGAGGAGTGAGGACAGTGCTGTCGAGGCGAGGCAGCAATGAGGTGGGGCTGCGGGCGGACGCCTTCTCGGCGCAACTGGGGACCGAAGCCTTCGAAGACATCGCGAAGGTGCGAGGCGAGGCCCACCGGGCGCGGTTGATGCTGGAGTGGGTGCATACCAAGCAGCTGTCAGTGGGGCGATCACTGAGCCTGAAGGCGGAGGCCGGAGGACGCCTGGACGGGGGCGATGCGGATCGGGGCAGCGGCGTGGAAACAGGATTCCGTCTGGGGTACCTGGATGCGAACAGTGGACTGGACGTGGCCATGCTCGGCCGGGTGCTGGTGGTGCATGAAAGCGACTACCGGGACTGGGGACTGGGAGTGCAGGCGAGCTGGGACCCGGGCGAGAAGCAGCGCGGGTTTAGGGCGTCGGTGACCTCCACGCGGGGCCAGGATGGAGGCGGCCGAACGACGCTATGGAACAACGCTAATATGGTCACGCGCCCGGTGGGAATGGATGCCATGGGAATGAGTTCCCAGAGCCGGATAGAAAGCGAGGTGGCCTATGGCGGCCTGAGGGTGCTGGGCTTACCGGGTCTGTTGACGCCCTATAGCCGGCTGCGATGGGCCGGACAGAGCCGGGAGCTGGCCTGGGGGACCGCTTGGAGCCTGCCTCCACGCTCGCAGCAGGGGCTGCCATTGATCTTGGAATGGGAAGCCATGGGGCGGGAGAACAGCATGGGTCCGGCCGATCTAGCGGTGCTGGTGCGAATGTCGATCCCCTTCTGAGGGATGTGTTGCAACTTTGAAAAGCAGCAAGAGACCGACTTGGTCGAGTCGACCGGGCGCCCATATCAGGCAACCACCTCGAACAGTTTGTCGATGAACTGAATCTGCCGCCGAACATCCGAACCGCTCACCCGCCTTACCTGCCCCTTCCGGATCATGTGCAGCGCCTCATATCCCTCAATCGTTCGCCGAGCCGCGTGAAATTCGCGAAAGCCCTGCTTGGCCTGGGAGCATTCCCAGTTTGTTGAAAGTTCCACTGAACAAATCGATCGCCGCCTTGTAACCTCAAGGTGCTGAGGAGGCGCCCGTGGCCGATGTCGCGTGGAGGTTCTGCGGCCGAGAAGTCCAGCCGAACGAACGGGCGCTGATCCAGGACGTCGTGGCGCGGTTTCCCGGGCTCAGCCGGAGCGAGTTGGCGCTCACGGCCTGCGAGTGGCTGTCCTGGCGTCGCCCCAACGGGCGGTAGAAGGCACGGGAGGCCCGCGAGTTCCTGGAACGTCTGGCGCGGGCGGGGGTGGTGGTCCTTCCGGCCAAGCGCGCGGGTCGTCCACGGGGGTCGTCCACCAGTATCCCGATCACGCCGCTGGGCAACGCGCAGCGTGCGGTCACGGGCATGGTCGGCGACCTCGGCCCGATCGTGGTCGAGCGGGTCGACGGGCCAGCCGCGCAGCGCCTGTTTCGGGAGTTGGTGGGCCGCTATCACTACCTGGGGTATCGGGTGCCGTTCGGAGCGCAGCTCCGCTATCTGGTGTACGCCTCGACGCCGACGCGAACGCTCGTGGCGTGTCTGCAGTGCTCGAGCCCCGCCTGGCGCATGGCGAGCCGCGACGCGTGGGTGGGATGGGACGACGCGGGGCGGACCCGGAATCTCCAGTTGGTGGTCAATAACAGCCGCTTCCTGATCCTGCCCTGGGTTCGAGTCCTGAATCTGGCGAGCACGATCCTGTCACGGCTCGCGAAACGGATCCGGGCGGACTGAATCGTACCGGGTTTCTCGGAGACCTCATTGCTTGGGAGGATGGGGTCTATGGGACGTCCAAGTCGGTTTTCTCCGGAAGTGCGCGAACGTGCCGTCCGGATGGTCGAGGAGCACCGGGAGGCCCACGCCTCAGAGTGGGCGGTGCTGCAGTCGGTGGCGCCGAAGCTCGGCTGCACGGCGGAGACGCTGCGGAAGTGGGTGCGGCAGGCGCAGCGTGATGCTGGGCATCGGCCGGGCCTGACGACGAGCGAGCGGGAGCGGTTGAAGGAGCTGGAGCGCGAGGTCCGTGAGCTGAAGCGGGCGAATGAGATCCTGCGGAAAGCGTTCGCGTATTTCGCCCAGGCGGAGCTCGACCGCCGGAGGACGTAGCCACGATGGTCCAGTTCATCGCCGACCATCGCGCCGTGTTCGGGGTCGAGCCGATCTGCGCCGTGCTGCCGATCGCCCCGTCGACGTATCATCGCCATCGGCACCAGCGGACACATCCGACGCGCCGGTCCGCACGGGCGCAGCGCGACGATCAGCTCCGCGTCGAGATTCAGCGGGTCTATGACGCGCACCAGCAGGTCTACGGCCCCCGGAAAGTCTGGAAGCAGCTGCGGCGGGACGGCGTCCGCGTGGCGCGCTGCACCGTGGCGCGCCTGATGCGCGCGATGGGCCTTGCCGGGGCCGTCCGGGGCCGGGCCTGGGTCACCACGACCCACGCAGGTGAGGGCGGTCGCCCGGTGGACCTCGTTGACCGCCGATTCGTGGCCACCCGTCCGAATCAGCTCTGGGTCTCCGATTTCACGTACGTCGCAACCTGGGGCGGCTTTGTCTACGTCGCGTTCGTTATCGACGTGTTTGCGCGACGCATTGTGGGCTGGCGGGTGTCGGCCTCCATGCGCACGGACTTTGTGCTGGATGCGTTGGAGCAGGCGATCTACGCCCGCCGGGGCGACGCCCTCACCGGCCTCGTACATCACAGTGATGCCGGGTCGCAATATCTCTCGATGCGGTACACGGATCGCCTCGTGGACGCCGGCATCGCGCCGTCGGTCGGCAGCCAAGGCGATGCCTATGACAATGCCCTCGCCGAATCGGTGATCGGCTTGTACAAGACGGAGGTGATTCGACGGAAGGGCCCGTGGCGCACCCTCGAGGCCGTGGAGTTCGCCACCTTGACGTGGGTGGACTGGTTCAACACACGACGACTGTTGGGGCCGCTCGGGGACATTCCACCAGCAGAGTTCGAGGCGCAGTACTATGAGCAGGCTGCGGTGGCCTGATTCAACGAATTCGGTCTCCCCCCTTGTGCCAATGATCTGTGAGACAACCTCCCTATTGAGATTAGTGTAGGGGCGGGGAGGGTTTGATGGATGAATCGCATGCCACCAGCCGTGGAGATGGACGTGGTCGCGGGGCCGAACGCGGAGGGAGCCCGGAGGGCGACCGGAGCCTTCGGGCCCACGGCTACGTCAGCCGCGACGGCACCCGATCCTGAAGTGCCGGCGAAAGCCGAGCGCCGCCGGTTCACGGCGGAGTATCGGCTCGGCATCCTCAAGCAGGCGGACGCGTGCAAGCGGCCTGGCGAGCTGGGGGCGCTGCTGCGCCGAGAAGGCTTGTATAGCTCGCACGTGGCGAACTGGCGACGGCAGCGTGAGCAGGGCGCCCTGCGGGACATGCGGGGACGTCGGCGCGGCCCGACCCCACGTCCGATCGACCCGCGTGTGAAGCAGTTGGAAGCCGAGAACCGCAGGCTCGAGCGGAAGCTGCAGCGGGCCGAGACGATCATCGCCCTCCAAAAAAAAGTTGCCGAGATCCTGGAGATCCCCCTGAAACCCCTCGACACCGACGAGACCGACTGATGCGCGCGATCGAGGCCGTCACGGCGAAGGGCGAGACGTCGGCGTTGTGTCAGAGCATCGGCGTGTCCCGCGCGTCGCTCTATCGGCGGCGCCGGCCCACGCCGCCGGCGACGCCCCGGCGGCCCCGCGCGCCGTCGCCGCGCGCGCTGGTCCCTGCCGAACGGCGAGCCGTCCGCGACACGTTGCACAGCGCGCGGTTTGTCGATCAATCGCCCGCCGAAGTCTATGCGACGTTGCTTGAGGAGCAGACATACCTCTGCTCCCCGCGCACGATGTATCGGGTGCTCGCCGAGGCCGACGAAGTGCGGGAGCGCCGCGACCAGGTGCGGCATCCGGCGTACGTCAAACCCGAGCTCGTCGCGACGGCGCCGAATCAGGTCTGGTCCTGGGACATCACCAAGCTGAAGGGCCCGGTTCCCTCTCTCTACTACTCGCTGTATGTGATCCTCGACCTCTTCAGCCGCTACGTCGTGGGCTGGATGGTGGCGGTCAAGGAGAGCGCCCACTTGGCCGAGCGCTTGATCGAGCAGACCTGCGCGAAGCAGCGCATCCAGCCGCAGCAGCTCACGATTCACGCCGACCGCGGCGCGCCCATGCGCAGCAAGCTCGTCGCGCTGTTGTTCTCCGACCTCGGCATCGCGGCCAGCCACTCGCGGCCGCGCGTGAGCAATGACAATCCGTTCTCGGAGGCGCAGTTTCGCACCTTCAAGTATCGGCCGGAGTTTCCGAAGCGGTTCGGCGCACTCGAACACGCGCGCGCCATCTGCCACGACCTCTTGGCTTGGTACAATGATGCCCACCACCACAGCGGCCTCAGCTATCTCACGCCGGCCGACGTGCATTACGGCCGCGCGCCGGCGATCCTCGACCTGCGTCACCGCACCCGCCTCGTGGCCTACGCCGCGCATCCGGAGCGATTCGTCAGCGGACCACCACGCCCAGAAACCTTGCCGACCGCCGTATGGATCAATCCGCCGTCGAGAACGACCCGCCAGGATGCCCCAGGACCGACGACCGGCACCCCGGACGACTCGCAGCATGCGGTCGTTGCCCGGCCGCGACCGCCGCTCGATCGGTCGTCGTTGCACCGCGTCGATGGCGTGGAGTCGCTACAGTAAATGCTGAATCAGGTTGTCTCAAAGACGTTGACACGGCCCGTCCGACGATCCCGGTACGGTTCAGTTCCCGACGGAGGAAAAGCGTGAAAAATCCCGAAGTCATTTCGCACTGGTACCTACTGATAGAGAACTTCGAAACATCGGGGATGGAGTTCTATGTTGCGGTGGAAGAGGCTCTCAAGGAGCGCAGCGTTCCCGACATCAAGCTGTCGCGCGTCGAGTGGCAGGAAGGCGGGCTTGCCACGGCAAAACGGGAGTACTTGAGAGTGCAGCGCTCGCGCCTGGCCTTCGATGTCTGTGCGGCCCCTTTTGGTAAGGGGTTCTTCTTCTCGTGGTGGCTGGCCCGCATCCCGCAGAAGTACGGGCTCCTATTTCTGGGACTGATCCTCCTGGGTTCTGTGATCGTCTACAGCATCCTTGTACAGGCACTTGGGTTCGTCCTGGCCACGATCGCGATGCCGATTCTGATCGGGGTGCTCGGAATCCTGATTCGAGATGGCAAGATCCAGGCCGAGGAAGCGATTCTGGAGATCCCGCTTGTAGGGTGGGTCTACGAGAGGCTCTTCAGTCCGGGGACCTACTACCGCCTCGATACCGCACTGATGTTCCAAGAGTCGGTGAGGAACGCGGTGATGCAGGTGGTCGGAGAGCTCCGAAACGAGAAAGGTCTTCGAGCGCTATCCGAGGCGGAGGCAAAGCCGCACCTTCGGGAACTAGCGGGGCCAAGCTAGACCGATGGCCGATGAGCCCCGGCTGACTGCTGTTGAGCGCAAAACGCGGACCTTCTACGAGTGGGAGATTGGCGGCCGGGGCTGGGCGCTCTACGAGGAACTAGTCGCGCTGGAGCCGGCTTTTCGGGCGTTTCGCCGACCCAGGGCGAGCGACGAGCGAGGGGTCGACGACATCCGTCGACCGACCTGGCTCTCCTTGCTTGTCGAAGGGCTCCGAAGCGGATCACCCGAGGCAGAGACGGAGGCGCTCGAGGCTCCCGAGCCGCGTCCCGAGCCGAGCCCGGAAGACGTTGAGCTCGTTGAGTTCGTCCTCTCGATCCCGGAGCACACGCGGATCTCAAGTGCGCCCCTCATCGGCTGGCTGCAGGCGCTGCTGACTGCGCGCAGCCCTGTCGCAATCGAGTTGCTCGGCGGCAGGCGCTGCGTCGAGCTTCGCCTGGCGGCGGATCGACGCGATGCTTCGAACGTGCTCGGCCAGCTCAAGGCGGCCTTTCCGGCCCTGTCCGCCCTGGCACCACAAGAGACCCTCGGAGATCGCTGGGGTGAGCTTGCCGAACAGCATTTCTCGGCGGCCGAGTTCGGGCTGGCCAGCGAGTTCATGGTGCCGCTCTCCGCCAAGAAAGTTGCCACCGAACCGCTGCTGCCCATCATCGCGGCCCTGGCCGAGCTCACGGAGGGCGAACTGGGTCTCTACCAGGTGCTCTTTGAACCAGCCCGGCAGCCGTGGGCGAAGAGCGTCCTGCGTTCGGTCGTGACCCCCAAAGGAGAGCCCTTCTTCGCCGATGCTCCGGAGATCACCACCTTCGCAAGGGAGAAGGTCGCTTCGCCTCTGTTCGCGGTGGCCCTGCGGGTGGCGGGCGTGGCAGGTACGGAGGAACGGGCCGTGTCAACGTCTTTGAGACAACCTGGTTCAGCATTTACTGTAGCGACTCCACGCCATCGACGCGTTGAATCGACGATCGATCGAGCGGTGGTGGCCGCCGGGCAACGACCTCATGCTGCGAGTTGTCCGGGGTGCCGGTCGTCGGTCCTGGGGCATCCTGGCGGGTCGTTTTAGACGGCGGATTGATCCACACGGCGGTCGGCAAGGTTTCGGGGCGTGGTGGTCCGCTGACGAAGCGCTCCGGATGCGCGGCGTAGGCCGCGAGGCGGGTCCGGTGACGCAGGTCGAGGATCGCCGGCGCGCGGCCGTAATGCACGTCGGCCGGCGTGAGATAGCTGAGGCCGCTGTGGTGGTGGGCATCATTGTACCAAGCCAAGAGGTCGTGGCAGATGGCGCGCGCGTGTTCGAGTGCGCCGAACCGCTTCGGAAACTCCGGCCGATACTTGAAGGTGCGAAACTGCGCCTCCGAGAACGGATTGTCATTGCTCACGCGCGGCCGCGAGTGGCTGGCCGCGATGCCGAGGTCGGAGAACAACAGCGCGACGAGCTTGCTGCGCATGGGCGCGCCGCGGTCGGCGTGAATCGTGAGCTGCTGCGGCTGGATGCGCTGCTTCGCGCAGGTCTGCTCGATCAAGCGCTCGGCCAAGTGAGCGCTCTCCTTGACCGCCACCATCCAGCCCACGACGTAGCGGCTGAAGAGGTCGAGGATCACATACAGCGAGTAGTAGAGATAGGGGACCGGGCCCTTCAGCTTGGTGATGTCCCAGGACCAGACCTGATTTGGCGCCGTCGCGACGAGCTCGGGTTTGACGTACGCCGGATGCCGCACCTGGTCGCGGCGCTCCCGCACTTCGTCGGCCTCGGCGAGCACCCGATACATCGTGCGCGGGGAGCAGAGGTAGGTCTGCTCCTCAAGCAACGTCGCATAGACTTCGGCGGGCGATTGATCGACAAACCGCGCGCTGTGCAACGTGTCGCGGACGGCTCGCCGTTCGGCAGGGACCAACGCGCGCGGCGACGGTGCGCGGGGCCGCCGGGGTGTCGCCGGCGGCGTGGGCCGGCGCTGCCGATAGAGCGACGCGCGGGACACGCCGATGCTCTGACACAACGCCGACGTCTCGCCCTTCGCCGTGACGGCCTCGATCGCGCGCATCAGTCGGTCTCGTCGGTGTCGAGGGGTTTCAGGGGGATCTCCAGGATCTCGGCAACTTTTTTTTGGAGGGCGATGATCGTCTCGGCCCGCTGCAGCTTCCGCTCGAGCCTGCGGTTCTCGGCTTCCAACTGCTTCACACGCGGGTCGATCGGACGTGGGGTCGGGCCGCGCCGACGTCCCCGCATGTCCCGCAGGGCGCCCTGCTCACGCTGCCGTCGCCAATTCGCCAAGTGCGAGCTATACAAGCCTTCGCGGCGCAGCAGCGCCCCCAGCTCGCCAGGCCGCTTGCACGCGTCGGCCTGCTTGAGGATGCCGAGCCGATACTCCGCCGTGAACCGGCGGCGCTGGGCTTTCGCCGGAACTTCAGGATCGGGTGCCGTCGCGGCTGACGTAGCCGTGGGGCCGAAGGCTCCGATCGCCCTCCGGGCTCCCTCCGCCTTCGGCCCCACAACCAAGTCCATCTCCACGACTGGTGGCATGCGATTCATCCATCAAACCCTCCCCGCCCCCACACTAATCTCAATAGGGAGGTTGTCTCATAGATCATTGGCACAGGGGGGAACGCGCACAGGACATCGTCCGGAACGTGGCCGGGGTCCTGTCGCATTTCGGCAGCCCCAGCACCAACGAGCTGATTCCGCTGGTCCCGGAAGACCTGCACGGACTCGAAGAAGACATCGTGGGCCGAACGGCTCACCGCTCCGGGATGCTGCTTTCGGCCGACGAGTTGGTCTCGCTGATCCGGCTGCCGGGTGCCGAGGTGCAGGTTCCAGAATTCTGGCGAGTACGACACAAGACGAAGAGAGCCCCGGAGGAAACATCCGGGGCTGGCTGTCTTCTCGGCCAGAACGAGTCCGAGGGGGAGATTGCGGAAGTCAGGCTCGGCGTCGGAGCGAAGACCAAGCACGTGCACGTTGTGGGGGCCAGCGGCACGGGCAAGTCAACGCTTCTCGTGAAGATGATTCTCGAGGACGTCGCGGCGGGCCATGGCGTCGGGGTGCTCGACCCACATGGCGACCTGGTCGACGACGTTGCCCAGCGGATCCCGGAGGCGCGGGCTGCGGATGTCGTGATGTTCGATCCTTCCGACACTGACGTCGTCGTGGGATGGAACATCCTCGGGGCCGACTCCGAGACGGAGAAGGACCTCCTGACCTCGGACCTGGTCGGGGTCTTCCGGCGTCTGTCGACCTCGTGGGGCGATCAGATGACGGCGGTTCTCGCCAACGCCATCATGGTCTTCCTGGAGAGCACGCGCGGCGGCACGCTCGTGGACCTGAGGCACTTCCTCATCGACGAATCGTTCCGTGCCGAGATCCTGGAGACGGTGGACGACCCACTCGTCAAGTCGTTCTGGCTGACGGAATTCCCGCTGATCGCAGGCCGGAAGCCACAGGCGCCGATTCTGACCCGACTCGACACCTTCCTCCGGTCCCGGCTCATCCGCAACGTCGTGACGGCGCGAGAGCGCAAGCTCGTGTTCAGGGACGTGATCGACTCCGGTCTGATCTTCCTGGGCAAGCTGTCCGCGGGGGCCATCGGCGAGGAAAACGCGGCACTGTTGGGATCCCTGCTGGTGTCGAAGCTGCACCAAGTGACCCTGGCGCGATCGAGGCAAGATGCCGAGACGCGTCGGCCGTTCTTCCTGTACATCGACGAGTTTCATCACGTGGCGACGCCGTCGATGGCTTCGCTCTTCTCGGGCGTTCGAAAATACGGGCTGGGCCTCACGGTGGCGCATCAGGACCTCCACCAGCTGCACGCGACCGCTCCCGAGGTGGAGCGGTCGCTCCTGGCCAACGCCTACACCCGGATCTGCTTCCGTCTGGGCGACGCTGATGCGAGGCAGATGCAGAACGGCTTCAGCTTCTTCGATGCCGAGGACCTGATGAGTCTCGGCCTCGGCGAGGCGCTCTGCCGAGTTGGGTCGCGTTCCGCCGACTTCAATCTGCAGACTGAGGCTCTGCCAGGCCTCGAAGCTGGCGAGGCAGCACGTCGGGCGAAGAGCATCCGGCGACGCTCGGCCGATCGATGGGGCGTGCCGATCGAGGTGGTTAAGCCGAGTGCTGAAGCGGCTAACCCGCCGCCGGCCGATTCTGACCGGGCTGCTGAACTGAGTAGCGCCACTCGCCCGAGCCGGCGTCGCAGCGAGCCGGAGCAGCCGACGCAACCGAAGCCGGACAAGGCGACTCTCGACTACCTCGAGTCGGTCGCGGCTGAGCCATTTCTACAAGTGCGGCAGCGCAATGAGCGAGTCGGTCTCTCAGGGTGGAAGGGGCAGCAGATCAAGAGTGCGTCCGTCGAAGCGGGGTGGGTCAAGGAAGTGACAATCAACCCCGGCGGACGTGGCAAGCAGTTCAAGCTGGTTGAGCTCACGACTGAGGGACGTAGGCTCCTGCTCGACTTTGGCGTCACGCCCAAGGGAGGGCTTGGCCGCGGTGGCATCGCACATCAGTGGTGGGCGGAGACCATTGCGGTATGGCTCGAAGAGCAAGGAGCGCGGGCTCGGATCGAAGACGAGTCATCGGGTGCGCGCGTCGACATCGTTGCTCTGGCTCGGAGAAAAAGGATCGCCATCGAGATCGAGATGGGAACCGGGCACGTCGTCGAAAACATCAAGAAGGACATTGAGGCAGGCTTCGATTCCGTCGTGAGCCTTCTGGATGATCCTCGATCCATCGAGCGGATAGAGGAGAGGCTTTCGAAAGAGCTAGAAGAGCCGCCGCGAAGCCTCCGTATGGGTGATCTTCGAGACTTCGCGGCGATGCTCAGCCCCCTCCTCTTTCCCCAACCACCGCCCTTAGCAGCGCCGAGCCAAAACGAAGAACGAAGACCGCGCCGCAGGCGCCCGGCTGCCGGCCCGCCGTTGCAGTCCCTGTTGGCAGATCCGGGCGCTCTGTCGACGCCGCTGGCCGCGGACTACGTCGGCCTGAGCCCAGCCACGCTCGAGACCATGCGAGTTCGGGGCGGCGGGCCGACCTTCGTGAAGCTCGGACGGAGAGTCGTCTATCGCCGAGAGGATCTGGACACGTGGCTGGAAGTCGCCCGACGTGCCTCGACGAGCGAAGAGGGGCGCCCGTAGCCGCTCGCACGACGCGGGCGATCACCGTGCGGGATCCGCCATCCTGATTGCTATCTGATTGCTACATGACGATGTCCGGATCTCCAACAATCGTCTAAGTTGTTGAAAAGAATGGAGCCGGCGAGCGGACTCGAACCGCTGACCTGCTGATTACGAATCAGCTGCTCTACCAACTGAGCTACGCCGGCATGACTTTAAAATCAATGACTTACGAGGGCCTTGGAATCACTGCCGGCCGTGTCTGCCAGCCCAACGATGTCGTGCCGCTGACACGAGACCTTGGCGTATGGGGCAAGCACGAGCGTGTCCTGATCCTCGCTGCCACGATGTCGTTATTGTAGTCCGTTCCCGGCGGGGCATGCGATCCGCGAGAGACCCCGTCGTCACCGGTCGGTCACGACACGGAGCCGGCGGATCGCAGCGCGCTGCCTGGCGAGCGTCGGCGCCCGGTAGATCGTTGTCGTGGTGGCGTCGGTGTCTCCGTATAGGCCTGGAGGTCTGCGAGGTCGGTACCCGCGTGCCGGAGCCCTCGGTGGACACCCAAGTCTGGCAATCGGCGGACACTTGAGAACCGGCCATTACGGGATAGCGGCCCGAGACGTTGACGCCGGCGGGAACCGGGTCGATTCCGGAGTCCGTTCAAGAGGCCAGCGCTTCGAGTCGCTCCCGCAACACCGCGACACGGGCTTGGTTCGCCTCGTCCGGCAGCAGGAATCCAGGAAGAGCGTCGACGAAATCTTGAGTACCGAGTAGCTTCGCGAAATCATCTCGAATGTAGTCCCGTACGTCCTGCGGTGTTTCCAGCATCTCGTCGACCAGCTCCTGTCGCCCCCCCCTGTGCCAATAATTTGTGAGACAACTTTCCTGTTGAGATTAGTGTAGGGGCGGGGAGGGTTTGATGGGTGAATCGCATGCCACCAGCCGTGGAGATGGACGCGGTCGTGGGGCCGAAGGCGGAGGGAGCCCGGAGGGCGACCGGAGCCTTCGGCCCCACCGCTACGTCAGCCGCGACGGCACCCGATCCTGAAGTTCCGGCGAAAGCCCAGCGCCGCCGGTTCACGGCGGAGTATCGGCTCGGCATCCTCAAGCAGGCCGACGCGTGCAAGCGGCCTGGCGAGCTGGGGGCGCTGCTGCGCCGCGAAGGCTTGTATAGCTCGCACTTGGCGAATTGGCGACGGCAGCGTGAGCAGGGCGCCCTGCGGGACATGCGGGGACGTCGGCGCGGCCCGACCCCCCGTCCGATCGACCCGCGTGTGAAGCAGTTGGAAGCCGAGAACCGCAGGCTCCAGCGGAAGCTGCAGCGGGCCGAGACGATCATCGCCCTCCAAAAAAAAGTTGCCGAGATCCTGGAGATCCCCCTGAAACCCCTCGACACCGACGAGACCGACTGATGCGCGCGATCGAGGCCGTCACGGCGAAGGGCGAGACGTCGGCGTTGTGTCAGAGCATCGGCGTGTCCCGCGCGTCGCTCTATCGGCGGCGCCGGCCCACGCCGCCGGCGACGTCCCGGCGGCCCCGCACGCCGTCCCCGCGCGCGCTGGTCCCTGCCGAACGGCGGGCCGTCCGCGACACGTTGCACAGCGCGCGGTTTGTCGATCAATCGCCCGCCGAAGTCCATGCGACGTTGCTTGAGGAGCAGACCTACCTCTGCTCCCCGCGCACGATGTATCGGGTGCTCGCCGAGGCCGACGAAGTGCGGGAGCGCCGCGACCAGGTGCGGCATCCGGCGTACGTCAAACCCGAGCTCGTCGCGACGGCGCCCAATCAGGTCTGGTCCTGGGACATCACCAAGCTGAAGGGCCCGGTCCCGTATCTCTACTACTCGCTCTATGTGATCCTCGACCTCTTCAGCCGCTACGTCGTGGGCTGGATGGTGGCGGTCAAGGAGAGCGCCCACTTGGCCGAGCGCTTGATCGAGCAGACCTGCGCGAAGCAGTGCATCCAGCCGCAGCAGCTCACGATTCACGCCGACCGCGGCGCGCCCATGCGCAGCAAGCTCGTCGCGCTGTTGTTCTCCGACCTCGGCATCGTGGCCAGCCACTCGCGACCGCGCGTGAGCAATGACAATCCGTTCTCCGAGGCGCAGTTTCGCACCTTCAAGTATCGGCCGGAGTTTCCGAAGCGGTTCGGCGCACTCGAACACGCGCGCAGCGTCAGCCGCGATCTGTTCGCGTGGTACAACGACGCGCACCACCACAGCGGCCTGAGCTATCTCACGCCGGCCGACGTGCATTACGGCCGCGCGCCGGCGATCCTCGACCTGCGTCACCGGACCCGCCTCGCGGCCTACGCCGCGCATCCGGAGCGCTTCGTCAGCGGACCACCACGCCCCGAAACCTTGCCGACCGCCGTGTGGATCAATCCGCCGTCGAAAACGACCCGCCAGGATGCCCCAGGACCCACGACCGGCACCCCGGACAACTCGCAGCATGAGGTCGTTGCCCGGCGGCCACCACCGCTCGATCGATCGTCGATTCAACGCGTCGATGGCGTGGAGTCGCTACAGTAAATGCTGAACCAGGTTGTCTCAAAGACGTTGACACGGCCCGCCCGTCGACAACTGCGATCACGTCTTCGAGGTCATGACTGGCGAAATAGTCGCCGTCCCCACGTCCGTGAAATGCTTCCAGCTTGGTTGCAACGAAGTACACGGGTGTGATGCATCGTAGGGTCAACCCTGAGAGATCGACCTTCTCGGCCGATTCGATCGCTGGTTGATACCAGCGATTAGTGAACCCCAGGACTGCCGCATCAACCGGCATGACGTCGATAACGAGGCTCCCGTGGCGCCACCGGCAGGTTGGCGCATCCTCTCGATTGTCCTCGGTCAATCCAAGCTCACGGAGCGAGTCGGACGATACATCGTATTCAGCGTACGAATACGCCTCGGCGATCACGTCAACATCGGTCGTCGGCCGCATATCGGCCGCAGCCGGGTCGGTGATCAACAGTCCGGTCACGCATCCGCCAACGAACACGACATGGTCGAGCAATGGCTCCAGCAGCCGAGCCGCGGCCTCCAGCAACTGGAGGTTGGGATCATGCATGAGGACGTTCTCGTATGCGCTCTACGATCTCTCGCTCAGCGAGGCTCCTCTCTCGAGCGCGACCGTCCCGCAGCGCGTCCATGAGCGCCAGCAACTTGTAGAGGCTCGGGTCCGCGCGCGCAGCAAGGGGCACCATCTTGTACAGCGGCTCAAGTGAGGTGCCGAGGTGCTCACCCGTCGCGAGCGGCCAGACGGGCGGCAGATCGGTCCCGCTCGAGATCAGACGGTTCAATGGCGGCGCTGCGTACGAGGTGAGCATCCCCCGAGTGACCCCGCCCCGCCTCGCTGGAAACATGTACTTCATCCCATGTACGAGGAACTCCTCCGCCGCCCTTGCGTTCGCTCGACTGTCGCGGGCGTCCTTAAAGATGAGCCGCGCAGCCGCCAGTCGGTTCAGAGCGGCGTGGACCTGGGACGGGCTGAGGATCAGATCGACGGCCATCCGCGCGAGAGACGGGCGTCGTGCTGGGTAGCTCAAGAGCTTGGCCAGCACGACAACGTCCTGGGGAAGTAGGGACAGCGGACTCATTGACGCTCTCTATTCCAGAATCCGGAATATAGAATAGCACACAACCTATTCCGCGGCGCGGCGTGTGATCCCCGAGGGACCCCGTCGTCACCGGTCGCTCACGACCCGCAGCCGTCGGATCGCATCGCGCCGCTTGGCGAGGGTCGGCGCCGCATAGATCCTCGTTGTCGTCGGGTCAGTGTGCCCGTACAAGTCCTGGTTGTCGGCGAGGTCAGCCCCCGCGTGCCGGAGCCATGTCGCGAACGAGTGGCTAATCTGATACACCGTGAACGGTTCCAGATCCGCCTTCCGGGCCGCCGTGCGGATCGCTCTGTTTGCGCTCGGCGTGGACCAGATGCCGAACGCGTCGCTCTCGATGAAGGCGCGTGCCGCCGCACTGCCTCGTCCACGAGCGGAACGGCGGCCGGACGCCCGCAATTGCCGCGCGGTACGGACACGTACGGGATTGGCTCCTGAAGGAGGAAGTCGCCGCGGGCCAGACGCCCCATTTGGGACGGCCGCATACCCGTCCAGTGCATCAGTTCCAGCCGAACCCTTGTCTTGGATCCGCCCGTAAGTTGCCCGAGGACCGCGTCGATGTGCGTGCGCTGCACCCAGCGAGGCTTCGGCAGCGCCGGCGGGAATCGAACGAGATCGATGAGGTCGACGGCGGCACGCCGACCGTAGAGGAGGCGCACCAAGTGGATGAGCGCATGGCGCCGGTGGTTGTAGCTCGACGCGGCGAGCGTCCTGCGCCAATCGTGCAGTTGGGCGTTCAAGTCGGCGAGGCAGCCCCCCGAGGTCCGACGGTCGTGCCGGGGTGCTACGACAATGCCGAGCCGCTGCCAGGGGAGTTACGGGTGGCCATCACGGCCGATGCTGCGGGTCTCCTGTTCAACCTTCGGTGATGGAGCCACCGGCGTGCGGGTGAGCGAGGACGGCTTCATCGTGGTCAGGGCGAACTCCGTGATGGCGGCCTGGTAGCGGCAAGATAGAAAGGGACCCCGTGGCCACGTGAAAAGGGACCCCTGAGCACCCGGCAACAGCAGTCCTCTGGTGATGATCGACGAGGCGCGACACGGTCGTCTCGTCGACCCAGCCAGGAGGACACGGAGGTGATCAGGATGTCTCAATGGGCCGAGGTTCGCCACCTGCATCTGGTGGAGAAGGTGCCGAAGAAGGAAATTGCCCGGCGGCTGCAGTTGGACGTCAAGACTGTTCGTCGCGCGGTAGACCAGCAGGCTGCGCCGGCGCGGGTGTCGCCGCCGCGCGCCCGCCGCCTGGACCCGTGGCGGGCGCAGATTGAGCAGTGGCTCCGCCTGGACCGGCGGTTGACGGCGAAGCGGATTCGCCGGTTACTGCTGCCGCTGGCCGGCCCGGTTGCCGCGCGCACGGTGCGCCGGTATGTGGCGGCGCTGAAAGCGGCCACGGCGCCGAAGGAGGCCTTCGTGCACCGCAGCGTGCTTGCCGGCACGACGATGGAGGTCGACTTCGGCGAATCGTGGTCCGACATCGCCGGTGCGCCGTGCAAGGTCAAGTACCTGGTAGCGACGTTGCCTCACAGCAACGTGTATTTCGCCAAGGCGTATCCGCTCGAGCGGCTCGAGTCGCTGCTCGACGGCATCGAATCGGCGTTCGTGTATTTCGGCGGCGTTGTGGAGCGTGTCGTCCTGGACAACACGTCGCTGGCGGTCAAGCAGGTGCTGGCCGGCCGGGACCGGGTGGAGACCGAGGCGTTCGAGGCCTTCCGGGGCGCGTATCCGTTCCGGGCCGAGTTCTGTGCGCCGGCGAAGGGCTGGGAGAAAGGTTCCGTGGAGACGGGCGTCAAGTATGTCCGCAACCTGGTGTTCCGGCCGCGGCCCGAAGTGGAGAGCTGGGCGGCGCTCAACGCGCTGATCGTCACGGAGCTGGAGGCCGACCTTCCGTTGCGTCACCTCGACGACGGGCGCTCGGTGCAGGAAGCGTGGACGCTCGAGCGGCAGCATCTGCGGGCACTGCCTGCTCATCTTCCCGCCACCTGCCGTGTTGTTGCGCGAGTGGCCGACAAGTTCGGGCATGTGCGCGTGGACCATGTGACGTACTCGGTACCGATCCGCCACGCCTACCGCCCGGTGTGGGTGAAGCTGTATCACAACCGGGTGGCGATCGCCGTCGGCGCGGACGTGGTCGCGCAGCACGCCCGGGCGTTCTACCGGGGCTCGAAAGTCCTCGATGCGCGGCACGTGCTGGAGTTGCTGGAACGCAAGCACCGGGCCGTGCCCGAGGCGACGGCGCTTCTGGGCTGGCAACTGGCGCCGGTGTGGCAGCAGGTGCGGGCGGAGCTGGCAAGGCACACGCGCAAGTCCGATCAGGAATGGGTCCGGATGTTGCGGCTGATGGAGACGCATCCGGCCGCGGCCGTCGAGCGTGCGGTCACCGTCGCGCTCGAGCGCCATTCGCCACGCCTGGAGACCGTGCGGCTCATCCTTCGGCAGCAGCAGGGCGGCCCGCCGCCGGTGTGCCAGCCGGTCATGGAGGTGCGTCCGGACCTGGCGCGGATCACCGTGCCCGCTCCGACGCTGGCGGCCTATGACGCGTTGGTGAGGACCGTCTGATGGCGACTGCGATTGCCGAGCCCCCGCATCTTGCAACGGACCTGAAGACGCTGTGCCTGTCGACGGTCGCCGCCGAGTGGCGGCCACTGGCCGAGCAAGCCACCCGCCAGCGCCAGGCGCCGGCCGACTACCTGGCGCAGTTGGCCCACCTGGAGGTGACCGGGCGCCGGGAGCGCCGCATCCAACGCCGCATTCAGGAAGCCCGCTTCCCCATGCTCAAGACGCTCGATGCCTTCTCGTTCGAGGCGCAGCCAAACCTGGACCGCGACGCGGTCCTCCAGGTCTTCGGCTGCGACTTCGTCGCCGACGCGGCCAACATCGTGCTCGTCGGTGGAGTCGGTACGGGAAAAACGCACCTGGCCATCGCCCTGGGAATGGCCTGCTGCCAGCACGACTACCGGGTGCGGTTTGTGACCGCCGCCGAGCTGGTCACGCTGCTCATTGAAGCGCAGCAGCAGGGCCGGCTGGCCCGCAAGCTCGACCAGCTCGCCCGCTTCGGCGTCGTCATTCTCGACGAGCTCGGCTACGTGCCGTTCGACAAGGTCGGCGCCGACCTGCTATTCGGCTTCATCAGCCAGCGCTACGAGCGCCGCAGCCTGGTAGTCACCACGAATCTGCCGTTTGCCCGCTGGTCGGAGGTCTTCCTCGACGCCACGGCCGCCGCCGCGGTCATCGACCGCATCGTGCACCACGCCACCGTGCTAACGACAGTCGGCGACAGCTACCGGCTCAAGGCCGCCACCCGCAACCAGGCTTCCGCGCGCCACAGGAGGTGACACGACAATAGGACTTGTCGCGACGTGGCCTCCCGTCGCTCCGCTCCGTCCGGCCACGTCACGACAATCGGAACAACGCATAGGGGGTCCCTTTTCAAGTGGCCACAGAGGTCCCTTTTCTACTTGCCATTTCCACGGCCGGTCGACTCGACCATCACGGTGGGGGCTGGAGGGAACCTGCGCGTCCAAGATCAGCGCCGGGCGGGCCGCTTGGAGAGGCGGTGTGCCCCGTGGGGAAGGTGGTCGGGGGAGCGTGGGCCGTCGTTGACGTTGCGGCCGTCGACAGGCAAGGTATCGCGGTGTCTGTGCGTCTGGTCATCGTCGCAGATCCGGTCGACCACGCGGCGGCGCCCTCCGTACAGCGCGGTGGACTAAGATGTTAGCCAGCCTTTGTTGCTATTGCGTCCGAACCCAACTGGGAGATCCCTTCTTTTGTCGGGGAAAAACTGTCCGTGAGCATGAAATTCAAGCCTTTGTCGCCATGTCCAAAGGCCCATAGGAACAGCTCGGCTCCTGGCGCAGATGGCCTACAGACGATACCGTCGCCGGGAGACGCTGTACCCATGCGCGCCAGTTCCTTTTTGGACCCGAAACTCCAATCTGCTTCTATAAGTCCCTCATTGCTCAGGCTATTGAATATATGATGCAGAAGTTGACCGTTGTATTCTTCCTTTGTGAACTGCATAACGTGGACGTAGGCGGTAAATGGAATGAATAGCTCCATCTTTTTTCCATCTTTGGAAACGGTAAGG
Organism: Vicinamibacterales bacterium; assembly: GCA_965246995.1. Classification (GTDB taxonomy): domain Bacteria; phylum Acidobacteriota; class Vicinamibacteria; order Vicinamibacterales; family UBA8438; genus VXRJ01. The sequence goes on along the minus strand of OZ252008.1, from coordinate 2,860,104 downwards.
TTATGCGTGCCAGTAGAAAATAGCTGCGCCACTGCGGAATATATGACATAATGTGTTCTGACTTGGTACGATGACAGGCCGTCAACAATCTTGGCTATCCACGATCCTCTGTCATCTCGGCTGGTTTCAGTTCTGGACGACGCCAACACGCCTCCAAAGTACTCCACTGACACGGCATCGTCACAATAGGAGCCGTCGTTGAGTATCACTTTGAGAACTTTGGGCGGCACTTGGCCCGGCGCGTCAAGCGTTTCCTCAAGTTTGGTTGCCGCCTGGAGAAAATCTTCTGAATGTTCTGCAATCGCTTTTCTGCAAGTGTCCGAAGTTCGCCGCCTAGATAATCGGCAGTCGGGCCGAGGAGTTTCATAACCATGGGGGTAGCCAGGACGCCAAGCCCTAGCAGCCCGTGGCAGAAGGGGCTGATTGTCAATCGAGAATCGCGTGTCCGTATTGGCGTGTCGCCGGACTATCCCACGACGAATCGGGCCGATCATGGCGCTCCGGGGCCCAGAAGCGCCGCACACGCCCCCAGCAGCCGCTCAGGAGGCCGATCAGCGCCTCCACCAGCGCCGACGCGCGGCCCTGGAGGCTCCGCGGCGTGCCCACGCCCGTCAGGTGCCGCATGAGCAACCCGAGATTGACGCCGCAGACCTGGACGAGCAGCCGTTTCAGGATGTTGGGATGCCCGCGCAGATGGACGCGGCGCATCCTGCCGGTCTCGTAGAGATGCGCGTTGGGCCGTTCCAGTAGCTCGCCCCGCTGCCGCAGCAGCCGTTTCCCGCGCGCGCCGCGAATCCGCCGCCGGTTGGCATACACCGCGTCCCGCGCCGCCGCCTGGCCCTTCCAGTGCCGCCGGCCGCGATCCGGCTCCGAGACGTAGCTGCGGACGCCGATGGCCGCAAACCCGACCATCGTCTCGTTGCTGTGATATCCCTTGTCGGCCACCACCTCCGCGATCCCCGGCGCGCCGACCGCCTCGACCTGCTCGGCGGCCGTGACGAGCGTGTCGACCAAGGTCGTCGTGTCGCCCGCACTCGCGTCCTGCACCGTCACGCCCAGGATGGCGCCTGTGTCCAGGTCGACCGCATGCTCGGCGGTGTGCGCCAGATGCGTGCGGCCGTCCTTCATTTTCGTGATCTTCGCGTCCGGATCGTGCGGGTGGGTCCAGTCCGCGTTCGAGCCCTTCTTTTTGCGGGTCCGGTCGAACCGGGCCAACTCGGCGCGCGTCGGCGTCGAGAGGCCGGACGCCTCGGCCAGCCGGGTCAGAAACGCGTCGTAGCTCTCACTCGTATCCCGCCGCACAATGCTCCGCATCGCCGCATTGGCTTCCAGCGTCGTGGCATCGATGCCAACCGTGCGCCCCACCACCAGCGTGGCGTCGGCCAGTCGCTGCAACACCCAGGTAAACACTGCCTGATGGGTCTCGAGGTCAATCAGGCGACGGGTGCGCGACAGCGTCGAGTGGTCCGGCGGGGCCTCGTGCAGGGCGAAGTCCAGAAATGTCCGGATGCTCAGCGAATCGGCGGCGCGCCACGCGATTGCCCGTTCCGAGTCCAACCCTTCAAAGTAGCCGAGCAACAGCAACCGGAAATACCGGCCCGGCGCCAGACTCGGCCGACCGACCCCGTCCGCGTAGAACGACGCGCACTTCGCCTCCACGAACGCATCGAACCCCGCCTCGTCGAGCACCCGATTCAGCCGCTCGTAAAACGGGTGCCCAGCGCTCTTCGGCAGATCCGCCGTGGGCACCCACATCGTCGCTTGCCGCGGTCGACCGCGGCTTGTCCCCATCGCCATGCCCGACAGTGTAGGACACAGGACCGATCACGTCGATCCCTGGAACGAGGGACTTTCACCACGGGCTGCTAGGAGCCCGTGGTGAAACCCCCGCTACATTCGAGCGGCGATGCATCCCGCCTGAACGGCGTTGCTCCGCGGACTGCGTCAGTCCGCGGTCGGGATATGGCCAATATCCTCCCTCGTCGCGCCTTGTCAGGCGAGCGCCTCGCCGCTCTCGGTGCTACGCGGGTTTCACCACGGGCTCCTAGCCTGCATTATTCGTGAAGGCTCCAAGTCGGCCGCGCGGACGGTGTAATTGTCGCGCACCGGGCGCACCGGGCGCACCGGGCGCGCCGGGCGTCGCTGCCGTCGGGCGCTGGCGGGATGGACACTGATTGTCGGTGCGGACGGCCTGGGTACGGGGCCGTCCAGGGACGGCTTCGCCACGCGGGCGGGCTCGGTGCGCCGTTGGGATGCGTGTATGCGCGGCTGACAGGCGCTGTCTGGGGTCTATCCGGGGCGGGCGCCGAGTGCCAGCGCGATGTGCCGCCAGGCGTGGAGGTCCGGTGTGGCGGTCGGCAGGTGCAGGACCACGCGGCGGACCGAGCCGACGACGTGCGCCCCCAATTTGAGGAGCCGGTCGCGCAGCCACGTCACCTGGGCGCGGGCACAGGCGGTGCGCGCCGCGCGCAGCCGGAGTTCTTGCATCAGCACGTAGGCGGCGGCGGTGAGGAGCACGCGCAGTTGATTGGCCCAGAAGCGACAGCAGCTCGTGCGGTCGATCTGCAGGCCATCGAGCAGTTCCTTGATGCGGTTCTCGATGTCGCCGCGGGCGCAGTAGATCCGTTCATAGAGGAAGCGCGGCGTCTGGCGCAGATTGGTCACGACGAAGCGCGGGTTGTCGCGCGGGGCGCGGTCGCCGAGCCGGACGACCTCGGCCTTGATCACGACGCGGCGGTCGCGGTCCCACGTGCGGGCTCGATAGCGGGTGTCGGCGTAGACGTGCGCGGTCTGGCCGCTGGCCGCGCTCTGGGCCTGCGCCACGAGCAGGGCGGGCTCGGCGTGGCGCTGCAACACGGCGTTCCTGGCCATCGCCACCACGTAGTCGAGCCGTGGCTCGGCATCCAGGAAGTCGAAGATCTCCGGTGTCGCAAAGCCCCCGTCGAGCCGGACGAGAAACCGCGCCTGGGGAAAGGCCTGCCGCAGCAGGGGCAGCAGCCGGCACAACACGCCCACGGTCCCGCGGGTGGCCGGCACATTGCCGGGCCGCAGCACCGCCGCGCACAGATACTGTTCGCGTTCCTGGTCGAAGGTCAGAAACGCCAGCAACGGCAGGTAGCACCAGCGATCGTAGTGCCCGTTGAAGAAGGTGAGCTGCTGGGCGCCGTGCGTCGCGTCGTCGGTCGGATCCAGGTCGATCGTGATGCGCCGCGCCCGCCCGTCCAGCCGGCGCTGATGCCGCTCGATGACCCGCATCGCCAGCTCGCGCGCCAGCTCGTAGAGGGCGGACCGGTCGACGCCGTTCTCGAACCGAGAGATCGTCGGCTGCGAGGCCAACGCCTCCCCCGCCACCGGGTCCCGCCCGAGCAGCAGCTTGTGGATCGGGTCGTCGGCGAGATGGTTGGCGTCGTTGCCATCGGGATGACCGCAGGCAATGCCGAAGATCCGCTGTCCGAGCAACTCCGCCAGCGTGTGCCGGATCTTCCCGGGCTCCCGTCGGTCCACCAGACACCGGGCGAAACCCGCCACCAACCCATACACGCGCTCCGCCGCCTTGAGCAGGACGGCGCCGCCATCGGAACTCGCGTGCTGGCGGTCGAACGTCGCGACGAGGGGCTTGTCGAAGAGATCCGGAAAGAGGACAGTCTGTGGTATCGTATTGATCGTCACGTAAGGGCCTCCGTGGTGGGTAAATGTCTGTGAGCAAGCCATTTATACCACGCGGAGGCCTTTGTTTTTCTACCGAAATCGGACCCTTCCTGAATAATCCGGGCTAGCAGCCTGTCGGACTTAGGCCCGGGTTTTATAATGGGGCTTGTCGAGTTGAGGGGGTAGAAGTAGATGCCGAATTTTGTACAGCGGCACCAGTCGCAGTTGTATCTGCTGCCGCCGGACCTGCGCGATTGGCTGCCTGAGGACGATCTGGCGCACTTCGTGATTGAGGCGGTGGAACGGGTGCCGCTGGAGCGGTTCCAGGTGAACGAACGGGGCACCGGATCGGCGCAGTATCACCCGCGGATGATGCTGGCGTTGCTGGTGTACTGCTACGCGAACGGGATCTTCGGCTCGCGTCGGATCGAGCGGGCGACGTATCGGGACATTGGCGTTCGGTACGTGGCGGCGAACTGTCATCCGGACCACGACACGATCTGCACGTTCCGGCGCAGCAACTTCGAAGCGGTAGCGGAGGCGTTCCTGCAGGTACTGCTGCTGGCGAAGGAACTGAAGCTGCTGCGTGTTGGGACGGTGAGCGTGGACGGGACGAAGGTGGACGCGAACGCGAACAAGCGCAACAGCATCCGCTACGACCGTGCGGGGGCGTTGCGCGAGCAGTTGCGAGGCGAGATCGAGGGGTTGTTGGATCAGGCGGAGCACGCCGACACGGACGACGTGCCGGACCCGCAGGGTCTGCCGGAGGAGTTGTCGCGGCGCGACAAGCTGCGGGCGAAGCTGGACCGTGCGTGCGCGGAGTTGGAACGGCGTGCGCAGGCGCGTGCGGACTCGGAGCGGGCGGAGTACGAGCGCAAGGTGGCGGCGCGGGAGCGGCGTACGGGATCGCGCAAGGGTCGGCACATCAAGCCACCGACGGAAGCGCCGGAGGCGAAGGCGCAGATCAACCTGACGGACGCGGACAGTGCGCTGATGCGCAGGAGCCGGCACCATGAGTACCGTCAGGCGTACAACGCGCAGGCGGCAGTGGATGCCGACGGCAGTCAGTTGGTGTTGGGGTCGCGGGTGAGCGTGTGCGCGAGCGACCGCAACGAGTTGGTGGCGGACGTGGAAGCGATACCGGCGGCGTTGGGCGCGGCGGATCGGGTACTGGCGGACAGTGGCTACGCGACGGGCAGCGAGGTGTCGCAACTGGCAGGTCGCGGTGTGGAGGTGTTGGTGGCGACGGGGGCGGAAGGCCAACGGCGCCGGCACGACTTCCGACCGGAGCCGCCGGAGCAGCTGGCGAAGGAGCCGCAGGCGGACTGGATCAAGTCGATGCAGGAGAAGATGGCACTGCCGGAGCACCGGGCGCATTACCGTTTGCGCCAGCAGACGGTGGAGCCGGTGTTCGGGATCGTGAAGCAGGCGATGGGCTTCCGGCAGTTTCTGCTGCGGGGTCTTGAGAAGGTGGAGGGCGAATGGGCCTTGGTAACGCTGGCGTATAACTGCCGACGCGTGCACAACCTCAGGCTGGCATGACGGGGCTATACGGGGCGGAACTCGGCGTGTTCGCGACCCACCAGAGGCGTCAGAAAGACCTCCAGGCGCCGTCAGCGACCGATGGCCGGGATACAGTCCCCGTTTCGGTCGAAGCGGCCCTCCCGGCACAGAGACACAGGGCGTCGTTCAAACAGGTGCCAAGTCGCTTCCACGCGCGTTTGCCGCGCCCAAGTCCGACAGGCTGCTAGGGTGGTTAGGTCTGCCATTCGAGGACCTCCATGTCGATACAACGCAGTGCCGAGGTGTTGTGCATAGCGTACGCTAGGACGCCGAACCGGGGAGAGCGAGGAAGTGGAGCAGCGTTGCCTAATGAACCCGGCGCGCGCGATCGCGTTCTCTCGCGGTACGAAGTCCGAAGGCACGTCGCCGGGACGCCGGGGGAAACGCTTGGGAAAGCAACCTGAACGTCGGCTGGGATCGGACCAGAGGATCTCGTAGGCGGCATTTTCCCGTACGGCGACACGGCTCCGGCTTCGAAGCCCGATTCGAGAGGGAGTTGCGGCGGGTCGATCTGCTGCTCGGTGGTGGGTTGCACAATTGGCGTCAACGTAGCACAGGGGCTCGGCTGTCGCACGATGATGCCGGAGCCGGGGGTCAGTGTCCCCGGACGTGGTGGAAATTCAGCAGGCGGTCGCGGCTAGACAGTGAAGCGGCCATCGCGCCACCGCAAGCTTGGGATACCGACCGCCGGCACTGGCGTCAATTCCTCCGCAGCGCTGGCGGCCCGGGTCCCCGATGTTGCCGGCGCAGGAACGCGTAGTCAGGACGATCCGCGGCCCCCCCGCAGCCTTCGCCTTCCCGATGTGGCGGTACTGCGGCAGTGGGAGATCCCACCCCGATGGAACCCGAATCATCCAACCGTACAATGGAGCAAGAAACGGAATGACGGCTCCGAGGAAGCTCCCATTGGTTGACAAGATCACGAAGTTGGTGTCGCGGTCAACGCGGCGGGTTGCCCCGGGCTCGGCCTATCTTGCAGTCATTGTGACCGTGGTTTTCTGGTCCTTGTTGGTGGCAACCGTAAAGTTCCCATTTGTGGCAACCGAAAACCGCACACCTTGGTGGTTGGCGGGAGCTGCCCTGCGTTCCACGATGTTGACGACGTCAACAACGAGGAAGCGGGGCACCGATGCATGGATGGGAGACGAGGATGTTGCTGAAGTACTACCTGGAACGGGGCGTCTCGAAGGCGGAGTTGTCGAGACGCTTCGGGGTGAGTCGCCGGACGATCCACGAGTGGGTCGAGACGGGTCAGTTGGACCGGGACCTGTCGTCAGGTGGCTCGCGCTACGCGCCGCGACCACCGGCGCCCCACAAGCTGGATCCCTACACGGGGATCATCGATGCACGTCTCGAGGAGTATCCCGGGCTGTCGGCGCAGCGGCTGTTTGACGAGGTCCGCGCGGCGGGCTACCCCGGTGGCTACAGCCGGGTGCGGGACTACGTCCGCGCGGTGCGTCCACGGGAGCCGACCGAGTCGGTGGTTCGGTTCGAGACGCCGGCGGGGCGTCAGGGCCAGGTGGACTTCGCGACCTTCACCCTGCCCTGGGGCCGCCGGCACGCCCTGGTGGTGGTGCTGAGCCACTCCCGGCTGCTGTGGCTGTGTTTCTACCGCCGGCAGACGATGGCCGTGTTGACCGACGGGCTGGAGCGCGCGTTCGCGCGGTTCGGCGGTGTCCCGAAGGAGCTCTTGTTTGACCAGATGCGCGCGGTCGTGCTGTCGGACCAGCGCGTGGGCGGCGGCGAGCTGGTGTTGAACGCGGAGTTTCTGCGCTTTGCCGCGCACTGGGGATTCCACCCGCGCGCGTGCCGGCCGTATCGGGCGCAGACGAAGTTTCAGGCTTCATACTACGCACCTTCCTGTACATGCGATACAAGCTTTGGGTGCTGCCGCCGGTCGCGTAACCGCTTTCCCGGATGGCTGACGGGCAGGGGTCCGGTGGGCGGTTTGAAGAGTATCGTGCCTTTGTCGTCGGCGCGCACGGCGCGCAGCACGCCTTGGTGCGCGAAGCGCTTGGCGGTGGCCGGATGCACGTCGAGTAGCTCGGCCATCTGCGGTACGGTCAGCCAGCGCGCCCCGAGCAGGTGTTCGGCGTAGCTCTCGATGTCGTACGCCTCGCGCAGCATGCGGACGCGCAGGCGGCTGAATGGCAGACCGGTCCCGGTGCGTAGCCACCGCCCGTTGAGCGTCTCGGCGATCTGCGCGTCGGTCTGTTCGGTAGCGAGGGCGCGGACCTGTTCGACGACCGCGGCCGGAGTACGACGCAGATCCGGTGCGCTGAGCGGCAGTGGACACTCGATCTCGCGGGTGGAGCCGCCCCTCCAGCGAATGGACACTCGGATCACGTCGTCGCGGAGCAGGGTGACATCTTCGACAAGAAGCCGCAGCATCCGCTTGCGGTCGCGCGCCGGCGTGCGCGGGTCATGCCAGACCCGCGGCAGGTCGGCGACCAATGCTGCCACCCGCTCCTTCATCTCGGCAGTGACCGCCGGGAGCTGGGTCTTGCCCGCACCGGCGTACGCCTCTTCGGCCGCAGCCAACCGCTGGAGCGCCTCGTTCCAGTGCCGTTCGAGGCTGTCGGCCACGAGCCGATTCTCGGGCCGCACGAGAAGAAACTGCCGCTGCGCCAGCTCGGCATCCTCCCGAAGCCGGGCAATCTGCGCCCGCTTGGCGCGGTCGACCTCGGCGGCCCGGGCTCGTAGCTCGTCGAACACCTCGACTGCAACGTCGATCGACGCCGGGGTGACGGTTTCGAGCACGAGCTCGCTGACCGCGCGGTCGATCGCCGCGCCCGGCAGGCTCTGGCACGCCGGCTCCGCCCGTTGAATCCCCCGGCGCTGACAGCGATAGAGCGGCTCCGGGTGACCGTGAGACACGACGTAGGCGACAGTCATCCGGCTGCCGCACCGACCGCAGATGACGAGCCCCTGCAGCAGGGCTACGCCTTCGCGTGGCGCGCTGCGCCGACGGTCTGCGCCAATGCACTGGGCGCTTGCGCGCAACGCCTCCTGATTCGCTTCGAATTGCTCCCAGGTGATGTAGCCGGGGTGCGCGTCAGGCAGAAAGACCTTCCACTCCTCGCGGGGAAGTCGTCGATACCGCGCCTGGCCGCTGGGGCGGACCTTGCGCTGCCGGGTCCGCCCGAAGACGTACGCGCCGGCGTAGCGCGGATTGTGCAGGATGCCGAGCACACGGTCACGCGCCAACTCGCCGAAGACGAGCGCACCTGCACGGGGTCCCTTGACGACCCGCCGCGGCCACGCGACTTGCTGCTCCTGGAAGTAGCGCACCACCGCGCCGGCCGAGCCGGCGCGGCGGAAGGTGTCGAACACGAGGCGGACGGCGCCCTGCACCTGCTCGTCAGGATCGAGCATGAGCTTCCCACCGGCGTCGAAGACCATACCCAGCGGGGGGCGGATCCACAGCTCGCCGCGGCGCGCCTTGTTCAGTTGCCCCCCGATCAGACGCGCGCGCAGCACATGCAACTCCGCCTCGCTCATCGTACCCTTGAGACCGAGCAGCAAGCGATCGTTGAAGTGGGCCGGGTCGTAGAGCCCGTCTTCATCGAGAATGAGCGTCTCGCTCAGCGCGCAGATCTCCAGCAGACGATGCCAGTCGCTCGAGTTACGGGCGAGCCGCGAGACCTCCAGCCCCATGACTATGCCGACGCGACCGAGGCCGACGTCGGCGACGATCCGTTGGAAGCCGGTCCGCTCGGCCGCCGAGGCGCCCGAGATCCCCTGGTCGTCATCGATGACCACGATTCGGTCGGCCGCCCAGCCGAGCGCCAATGCCCGTCGTTTCAGGGCGTACTGTCGGGCAGTGCTCTCCTGATGGTCGTGCACCTGCTGCAAGGAGGACTGCCGCACGTAGAGACAGGCGAGGCGACGCAGATGGTCCGCCGTGACCGCGGTCGATTGACTCATGGGGAAACGCCCTCCGCAACGCGGCTGAGTACCAGGCTCGCCAACACACGCGCCATCTCGGAACGAACGGGCGGCGTCAGCTCGATGTCACCGCTGCCGGCCGGCACCGGCCCGACCGACGGGAGGCAGAGGGTCGAGACGGCCTTCAACCACGCCGCCATACCGCGGGTCATCAACAGCGCCACCCCGTAGCCTTGGCGAGCGAACGCGATATCGGTGGCGGCGTCCTGCCGCACGACCTCGTACTGCCGGCACAGCTGATTGGAATCGAGACCCGACGCTGTGATGGGGTCGCCTACGGGTGCGGTTTTTTTTGCGGCGCGCCACCGCCCGGTCGAGCGAGCGCGCGTGGATCGAAACGCCGAACCGCCGCGCCACGGCCGCCGTCAGCGACTCGTCCGGTTGCACGTCTTCGCCCGCCCGCCAGCGCTCCACGTAGTCGACAACCGCGTCGGTGCACTTGTGGGCCCGCTTCGGCCCCGGACGCTTGGGCACCAACCCGGGGATCCCGTGCGCCTCGAACGCGGCCGCGGTCTGGTAGAACGTCTGGCGGCTGACCCCGAAGCGCGTGGCAACCTCGGTCACCGGCCGTCCATCGACCTGGTGGCGGCGCACCATCTCGTACTTGACCTGGACGCGGTCGCGCGGGTCGAAGAACGGATGGCTCCGAAAGGCATCGTCGCGAATGGCCTCGGGGTGCGGATGCAAGGCGCCTGCCTCGCGCAGGGCCTGCGTCTTGGCGTCCGGCGACAGCTTTGGAGGACGGCGCATCGCGTATGTCAGATAGATTATGACTACAATGCCGGACGACGTCAAGAAGATTATGACCTGGAACCCAAAGACAGCACCGTATTATATGCTTAATAGTGCAACACGCGGGCACCGATGGTGCCTTGTCGCCCACTCCATGTGGATGAAATCCATATGACACAACGGACGAAATCTCCGTGACGCCACCGCCGCTCATGTCCGGACCCTCTCGCTCACCATCTCGGCCAGCCGCAGCAGGTCCTCAAGACGAAATGGCGCACGCCCGCGTCCCGCCACCACCGCCGGATCCGGTGGCGCAAAGTCCGTCCAGCCAACGGGAATCGACCAGACCGTGCCGTCGGGCCGTTGCACCGTGACCCGGTCTTCTCCCCAGAGGGACTTGGTCACCAGGAACGGGAAGCGGGCGCCCCGGAGTGGATGGAACGGGTGGGTAATCCGAATCTGTGGTGCTTCAACAGCACCGGGAGCATTCTGCAGCTTTGACGAAGGGCAAGGTGGAGCGGCCAATCCGCTACATCCGTGACAGCTTCTTCTACGGGCGTGCGTTCGCGAACGACGAGGACCTCAACGAGCAGGCGTCGCGCTGGCTGGAGGGCACGGCCAACGTGCGTCGGCACGGTACGACGGGCGAGCGCCCAGTGGACCGCTTCGAGCGGGACGAGCGTGCGGTGCTGCGTCCCTTGGCACGCCGTCCCTACCAGCGTCTCGGCGTCCACCGCGGTGCCGAGCCGGCCCACCGGCGCGTGCCCGACACCATCGCGGTGGAGCGCCGCTCGTTGCGGGTCTACGCGGAGGCGGCGGGATGACGGCGACCGCGAGTGACCGGCGCGACCGGCTGCGGGCGATGCTGGCGGACTTGAAGATGCCCGGTGCCCTGGAAGCCGTCGACGGCGTGCTGGCGCAGGTCGACAGCGGGGCGGTGACGGCGGGCGAAGCGATCGAGCTGGTGCTCAACGCCCAGATCGCGCTGCGCAACAACCGTCGCCTGCAGGCCGCCATGCGCTCCTCGCGCCTGCCGGCCGTCAAGACGCTGGCGCAGTTTGACTTTACCTTCCAGCCGAGCATCAAGCGCGAGCAGATCGAGAGCCTGCACGAGCTGGGATTCCTCGACCGCGCCGAGAACGTCATCCTGCTCGGCCCGCCTGGAGTGGGCAAGACGCATCTGGCGATCAGTCTGGCGATCGCGGCCGCCGAGGCCGGCCGACGCGTCTACTACGGGACGTTGGCAGGCCTGATCGACTCGCTCATGGACGCCAGGGCCGCGGGTGAGCTGTCCCGGCGGCTGCGCGTGCTGACGCATCCCGCGCTGCTCGTCGTCGACGAGATCGGCTACCTGCCGGTCAGCCAAGACGGCGCCGTGCTCTTCTTCCAGCTGATCAACGCCCGGCACGAGCGGGCGTCGACGGTGCTGACCTCGAACAAGGGCTTCGAGGAATGGGGACACGTGCTCGGCGACGAGATCATGGCGGCGGCGCTCATCGACCGGCTGCTGCACCATTGCCACATCGTCAACATCCGGGGCAACAGCTACCGGATGCGGGAGCATCAGCACTGGCTGAGGACAGCGTCGGACGAACAGCGTGAGGGAGTCGCAACGTGACCGCCGGCTGCGCAGCTTCGCGGCGCGTTTTGGCCAGGACTCCGGTCGCTCCGCTCCCTGCGTCCAGCCCAAAACGCCCGACGAGCATCAACGGGAGAACGTCCGCTCCGCCCGAGATGTATCTCCCCGAAGCGTGCAGTTTTCAGTTCCCAAAAGTGTGCAGTTTTCGGTTGCCATTGACAGTCCTCGGCTTTTGTCGGAATTCGCGCCACAGTAGTCTATTTGTCACCCGGTTCCTTGGCTTTTCTGCGGTTCGCTATAGCGTCCGCGGTGCTCGCGGGCATAGTTGCGGCCACTCGCACCGCATTGCCACGTCTGCGGGACTGGGCTGGCCTTGCGTTCGTAGGTCTGGTCGGGATAACCATCTACAACATTACCCTAAACCATGGGTCGCAGTTCATTGATGCCGGGACAATGAGCTTCGTGATCAACACTGGGCCAATCCTGACAGCAGTGTGGGCAAGGTTGTTGCTCAACGAAATTGGGTCTTCCGGGAATCGTGTGGGTAGGTGAAGCAGAGGAGTAGCCTCTGTTCCCGTCGAGTCAAGGCGCTTTGCGCCTCCTCCGCTGTCGCTACGGCCGTTCAGGTGACTCGCCGCTCGCGCCGGCTCAGCGCTGGTTGTGGGCGGACGGATCCGTCCGCCCACTGCGTACACTCCCCGGATGAGAGAGACGACCTTCTACGAACGCCTGTTGGGCATCGAGCGCCCGTGGCGGGTGCACGACGTGCGGCTGGCCCTCGAGCAGGGTGACGTCGAAGTCGGCGTGCAGTTTGTGGGCGAGACGCTGGTCTGCCCGGCCTGCGGGGCGGCCTGTCCGGGGTACGACCGCCGGCCGCGGATGTGGCGGCATCTGGACACGATGCAGTACCGCACGCTGGTACGCGCCGAGGTGCCGCGGGTGCGCTGTGCCGAGCATGGTGTCCAGCAGGTGCCGGTGCCGTGGGCGGATGCGCAGGTACGCTTCACGGCGCTGTTCGAGGCGATGGTGATCGACTGGCTGCAGGTGGCCAGCTTCGCGGCGGTGGCCCGCCAATGCCGGTTGAGCTGGGACCAGGTGGCGGGCATCCAGGCGCGGGCGGTGCGGCGGGGGCTGTCGCGGCGCGCGGTGGCCGCCGCGCCGCTGGTCGGCGTCGACGAGACGTCGTTTCAACGGCGACACGAGTACGTCACCGTCGTCAATGACCTGACGGCGTCGGCGCCGCGCGTGCTGTATGTGGCCGACGGTCGCGACCGGGCGGCCCTCGACGGCTACTTCGCAGCGGTGGGCGAGGCAGGCTGTGCGCAGATCGAGATGGTGGCGATGGACATGTGGCCCGCCTACATCGGGTCGGTGCACGACCACACCGCAGCGCCGATTGCGTTCGATAAGTTCCACATCGCGCAGCACCTGGGCGCGGCGGTCGATCAGGTCCGGCGGTCGGAGCACCGGGCCTTGCGGCAACACGGCGATGACCGGCTGGCGAAGACACGCTACCTGTGGTTGACGCGCCCTGCGAACCTGACACCGCGGCAACGCCGGGCGTTCACGCCGCTACGCACGAGCGCGTTGCGGGTGGCCCGTGCGTGGGCGATCAAGGAATTGGCGATGCGGCTGTGGCACTACCGGTCGCGGGGCTGGGCGGTCCGCATGTGGAGCCGCTGGTACGGGTGGGCGATTCGCAGTCGGTTGGAGCCGATCAAGAAGGTCGCGCGGATGATCAAACGCCACTGGGACGGGGTGATCAACGCCGTCCTGACGAACGTCACGAACGCGCGCGCAGAGGGCATCAACGCCAAGATCCAGTGGATCAAGCGGCAAGGCTGCGGCTATCGCAACCGCGAGCGGTTCCGCAACGCCATCTACTTCCATCTGGGAGGGCTCGACCTCTACCCGGACGCGCTCGCCGCCCACACGAATTCCTGAAGCGGCACGAAATTGTATCGAGGGCCGGCTATTTTTCCTTTGCCGTCTGCTTCGCGGGTATTGTTCTCATCTTTTCGGGTGAGACCTCGCTGTCGCTCGTTCATCCGGCGGCGCTGTTTGTCGCGGTGGCGGCCATTGCGGGCAGCCTCTATTTTGTAATTCAGAAACCGTTCCTGAATCGCTATTCCTCGGTGCAGGTGGTGAGCGTGGCCGTCTGGTGCGGAACGCTGTTTATGGTTCCGTTTGCGCAAGACGTTATCGGAGAGGTCAAAGCCGCGCCAATCCAGACGCTATGGATCGTAGTCTACCTTGGCGTCTTTCCCGGCGCGCTTGCACTTACGTCCTGGTCGTATGCGCTGTCCAGATTATCCGCATCTCATGCCGCGATCTTTCTGTACTGCATTCCGCCCGCGACGATACTGCTTGCGTGGTTGACACTTGGTGAGTTGCCGGAGATAACATCAATACTGGGTGGGTTTGTGGTTCTTGCTGGCGTAGCCCTATTTCAATTCTATTCACGCGCACCGTCCGTCAGCGTCAATGGTGGCGCGCACGACCTGCCATGAAGTCGCAACTCGTTCCGCTGCAGTACGAGAATACTTCGTCCGGCGCCAGGACCGTATGCGGGTTGACTCTACGGGCCGGTGCGGCTGGCGCCCGCCGTGAACCGCCCGGCCGCACTGCCCCGGAACGTTCCCTGATCGAGCCACTCCAGCGAGGCCTCGTGCAGGAGCTTGTACTGCGTCGTCTCCCACACGGCGAAATGGGTGGCGCACGCCATCTCGACCAGCACCTTGTTCTTCGTGCCGGTCAAGTCCTCGTAGAGCTGTCGGTCGGGCTCCAGCAGGGAGTCCTGCTCGCCGACCAGGATCAGGGTCGGCGTCTGCACCTGCGTGGCGTACTCGCGGTTCCAGCCCCACCCGCCGGCCGACGTGCGGACCCGCATCACGCCGTGCGACGGTCCCCAGACCGAGCCGAGCTGATCGTAAGCCATCACCGTCTGCCAGATGACCTTCTGAATCTCCGGATCGACCTGGTCGTCGCAGGCGACAGTCGAGCGCCAGCGACCGTTCTCCAGCGCGTCCCGGGTCTGTAGCCGCATCGGCGCCGTGCCGGCCGGCAGCTTCTCCGGCGGCGTCGACGGCTGGTCGGGCCGGTAGCCCGGCGCGAACAGCACGAGTTTGTCGACAAGATCCGGGTTGCGTGCCGCGAACCCGGCAGTGCGCGGCCCGCCCGCGGACCAGCCGATCAGGCTGACTCTGTCAACGCCGCGGAACTCACGGATGTAGTCGACCACGCGCGCTATTTCGTCCCAGTCCGACTGGCTCGTTGTCAGCCCGTGCTGGTAGCGGGGTTCGCAGTCGTGCGCCAGTGGGTTTGGCGTTACGAGCGCGCGGTTGTCCGCGTCCATGTTGCACGGGTCGTCCATCATGGGCCGTGGCGACAAGCCATATCCCGTCTGGTCCATCGCGAACGTGTCATAGCCGGCGGCGGCGAGATGCTCCATCCACGAGTAGTCCTTGAACGGCAAGTCGTAGTCCGGCACTGACGGGATCGACCCGCCGTGGACGAACAGCACCACCTTGCCGTCGAGCAGCTCGTCATCCGCGATCCGTGCGGCCAGGTCCCGGCTCAGCTTCTCGCGGAGGAACAGGCCGACCCGCTCGCCCTGGTTTGCGGGCACCGTCGACGTGTGCGGCACGAACCGATCGACAGTGACGAAGACATCGTCGGCGGTGCGGAGGCCGGTCGCGGCGACCGTGGTTGCGGCGAGGAGCGCTACCAGCAACGCGCCGGCGCGCCTTCCCGATCCAAGCATTCCGATCATGGTCCGTTCCTTCCTGGATGTGGGCTACCGGTAATGATGCCCCAAAACGGAGCCGGCAGCGGCACTTCTTCCGGAGCCCGCCGCCAGCATCGGTGGGATAATGTTCGGGACTTGGCGCCGGTGCTGACCGCGGACCGGCGGAATGGGCAAGGAGTCGCAACATGAAGACCGGCCGCCGAGCATTTGTCGGGACCCTGGGTGCGGCGGCGGCCGGCGCGGGCGCCGTGCGGGCGGCGACCTTCCAGCCCGCCAGCGTAGAGGGCATAGAGGCGCTCGCGTTCGACGCCTACGGAACGCTATTCGATGTCTTTTCGGTGACGGCGCTGTGCGAGGAGCTGTTTCCCGGGCAAGGCGACGCGCTGGCGCAGCGCTGGCGCGCCAAGCAGTTGCAGTACAGCCTGCTGCGCAGTCTCATGGGCCGGCACCGGGACTTCTGGTTGGTCACCGGGGACGCGCTGGGGTACGCGGCCCGCAGCCTCGATCTGGATCTCACCTCGCAGCGGCGCGAGCGCCTGATGGAGGCCTATCTGACACTGTCGGCGTTCCCCGACGTGCGGCCGGGTCTTGAGGCCTTGCGGAACCAGGGCCTGCGGCTGGCGATTCTTTCCAACGGGGAGCCCCGGATGCTGGAGGCGGCGGCGCGCAGCGCGGGCATCGACACTCTGCTCGACACGATTATCAGCGTCGAGGAGATCAGAATCTTCAAGGTCAGCCCGCGCGTCTACATGCTCGGGCTGGAGCGGCTCGGGGTCGGCCGGTCGGCGCTGGGATTCGTCTCGTCCAACTCCTGGGATATCAACGGTGCTGCCTCGGCCGGCCTGATCACGTTCTGGATTCAGCGCGCCGCAGCCGAGCCCCCCGAGGAGCTCGGGTTCGCGGCGAATCATGTGGTGGAGGCAATCACCGATCTGGCGCCGCTCGTGAGAGGGTAGAAGGCGGTCGGGTTCGGATAAGAGATGATCGCGCCCGATGACGGGGTGCGTGATCTGCCATGAAGCCGAGACTGATTCCGCTGCAGTACGAAAAGCCTTCAGCCCCCGAGGTCGCCGCGCGGGCGCACAGTTTCTTCGAGGTCATGAACCGGCGCCGCACGGTGCGGGATTTCAGTCCCGAGCCGGTGCCGGCGGGCGTCATCGAGAACCTGGTGCGCGCGGCATCCACGGCGCCGTCGGGTGCCCACCGGCAGCCGTGGACATTCGTTGCAATCTCGGATCCGAAGATCAGGCGCCGCATCCGCATCGCCGCCGAACGCGAGGAGCGCGAGAACTATGGAGGGCGGATGCCGGACGAATGGCTCCGCGCGCTCGCTCCGCTGGGCACGGACGAACACAAGCCGTTCCTCGAGATCGCCCCCTGGCTGGTGGTGCTCTTCCGCCAGAACTACGGTGTGGGGCCAGCCGGTGAGCACGTCCGCCACTACTACGTCTCCGAGTCGGTCGGCATCGCGGCGGGCCTGTTCCTGACCGCCGTGCATCAGGCGGGCCTGGTGGCGCTGACGCACACCCCCAGCCCGATGGGATTTCTCCGGGAGGTCCTGGACCGACCCGTGCACGAGACGGCGTGTCTACTGATACCAGTCGGCTATCCCGCCGCCGGCGCGCAGGTGCCTGACCTGCGCCGCAAGCCGCTCAACGACGTCCTGGTGCTGCGGGAGCCCTGACGCGCACGGCGATAGCGGCTGCCGCGTCGGCGCGCTACAATGGCCTGTTGTCCTTCCGACAGATATCGACCGCAGGTGGTCGCGGTTCCGGAAACGGCGCAACTTCCGCTGCGCCGGCCCGCCGGAAAGGCCGCATAGAAATCCATGGCGCGCGGACGCACAACCTCAAGAACATCGACCTGACGCTGCCGCAGGAGCAGCTCATCGTTGTTACTGGCGTCAGCGGCTCCGGGAAGTCGTCGCTCGCCTTCGACACGATCTATGCCGAGGGGCAGCGCCGGTATGTCGAGTCGCTTTCCGCCTACGCCCGGCAGTTCCTGGAGCGGATGGAGAAGCCGGATGTCGATCGGATTGAAGGCATCTGTCCCGCCATAGCAATCCGGCAGAAGAACAGCATCCGCAATCCGCGGTCGACGGTCGGTACGACGACCGAGATCTACGATTACCTCCGTCTCCTCTTCGCGCGCGTCGGCCGTACCCTGTGTCGGCAGTGCGGCGCCGAAGTGGTGCGAGAAACGGCCGAGGTCGTGGCCAGTGAGCTGAATGACCTGCCGGCCGGCACGCGTCTGCTGATCGCGTTTGAAGCGCCGGTGCCGGAGACTGCCGCGACGCCGGGCAGCAACCCGGTCGCCGATGCTGTCGACATCCTCCGGCGCAAGGGATTTGGCCGCCTGGCGGTAGATGGACGTGGGGTCGCATTCGACGATGTCGACGTCGTCTCATTGGCGGGAGCCCGGACCCTGACGGTGGTTGTCGATCGCATCCGGACCGGTCCGGATGTCCTGCCACGCCTGACCGAGGCCGTCGAGATGGCATACCGGGAGGGGAACGGGACGGGGTTGGCGATCGAGGTGGACGGCGGCGGTTCAGCCGCGGGTGCGCTCCACCGGTTCAGCGAGCGGTTCGAGTGCAAGCCGTGCGGCATCACGTACGAGATGCCGCAGCCTACGCTCTTCTCGTTCAACAGCCCGGTCGGCGCGTGCGCCACCTGCCACGGCTTCGGCAACGTGATCGAACTGGATATGGCCCTGGTGGTGCCCGATCCGTCGAAATCCATCCAGAACGGAGCGATCGAGCCGTGGAACCGGCCGCACTACCGGTCGAACCTGGTGGAACTGAAGCGCTCGGCGCCGGCGCACGATGTTCGGACGACGGTTCCCTGGTCGGAGCTGACGGACGTAGAACGGCGTTTCGTAGTCGACGGGGACGGCGCGCGGTACCGCGGCGTGCAGGGCTTCTTTAGTCGGCTGGAGCGGAAGAAGTACAAGGTGCATGTCCGTGTCTTCCTGAGCCGGTACCGCAGCTACCGCACCTGCAGCGACTGTGAAGGCAGTCGGCTACGGCGCGAGGCGCGCGATGTTTGGGTCGCTGGCCGCCGCATCAGTGACATCTGTCGCCTGACGGTGGGGGAGGCGTGCCGCTTCTTCGATGCACTGGAGTTGACCGAGCAGGAGGCGGCGATCGCAGAACGGCTGACGCGCGAGATACGCCGCCGATTGGGCTTCCTGAGTGGTGTCGGACTCGACTACCTGACGCTCGACCGACTTTCGTCCACGCTGTCGGGCGGGGAGTCGCAGCGGATCAACCTGGCGACGTCGCTAGGCGCGTCGCTCGTCGGCACCTTGTACGTCCTCGATGAACCCTCCATCGGCCTTCATCCGCGCGACAACGAACGTCTGATCCGGATCCTGGAACAGTTGCGCGATCAGGGGAACACCGTGCTCGTCGTCGAGCACGACGCCGACATGATCCGCGCGAGCGACTACGTCGTCGATCTCGGCCTCGGCGCCGGTACGCGGGGTGGCCGCGTCATTTACGCGGGTGGTCCCCGTGGCCTCGCGGCGGAGACCACATCGCTCACGGCGAAGTACCTGCGGGGTGCGCTCAGCATCCCGCTGCCCCTCGTCCGTCGCCGCCGGCTGCCAGGAAGCCAGTGCCTCCGCCTGTGCGGTGCGGCGGAACACAACCTGCAGTCGCTGGACGTCGAGATCCCACTGCAGTTGTTCACCTGCGTCACCGGCGTCAGCGGTTCCGGAAAGTCGACGCTGGTGCACGATGTGCTGTACGCCGCGATCAAGCGGGCGAAGGGGACGTGGGAGAAGCGGGTCGGCCGGCACTCGGGAATCGAAGGAGTCGAGCTGATATCCGACGTCGTGCTCATCGATCAGCAACCGATCGGCCGGACCCCGCGTTCCAACCCGGTGACATATCTCAAGGCATTCGATCCGATCCGCGAACTGTTCGCGTCGACCCGCGAGGCGAAGGCGCGCGGCCTGACGGCGAGCCATTTTTCGTTCAACGTGCCCGGCGGCCGATGCGACGTCTGCGAAGGGGAGGGCGAACTGAAGGTGGAGATGCAGTTCCTCGCCGACGTCTTCGTGCCGTGCGAGGAATGCGAAGGCCGCCGGTTCAAGCCGCAAGTCCTCGAAGTCACATACCGCGGCAAGCGGGTGGACGAGGTGCTGGCCCTCACCGTGCGCGAGGCGCTGCAGTTCTTCAGCGGATCGCCGAAGGTGCTCCGGCGCTTGAAGGTGCTGGACGAGATCGGTCTCGGCTACCTGCAACTGGGGCAGCCGGCGACTACGCTCTCGGGAGGTGAGGCGCAGCGGATCAAGATCGCGGCGCACCTGGGGACACGGCGAAGCGAACAGTCGCTCTACATCTTCGACGAACCGACGACCGGTCTCCATTTCGACGACATCGCGAAACTGCTTGCCGCCTTCGCGAGACTGGTTGAAGCCGGCCACACGCTGCTGGTGATCGAACATAACCTCGACGTGATCAAGACTGCCGACTGGGTGATCGATCTGGGACCGGAAGGTGGCGAGGCGGGTGGTCGCGTCGTGGTTGCCGGCGCGCCCGAGGAAGTAGCCGCGCACACGACGTCGCACACCGGGCGGTACCTGAAGGCCGTGCTCGACGGTTCTGGCGGCGATGAGGAGAGCGAGGTCCGGACCGAATTGTCCGCCGCCACGGCAGAGCCGTGAGTCGCTCGCGCGTGCTGCCTCGGGCGTTCTACCAGCGACCCACGTTGCAAGTGGCCCGCGAGTTGCTCGGCAAGGTGGTGGTCCACCGTGCCCTATCCGGAACGGCCGCCGGCGTGATCGTCGAGGTGGAGGCGTACAGTGGCGAGGACGATCCGGCCTGTCACGCCGCCTCCGGTCTGACGCCGCGCAACGCACCGTTGTACGGGGCGCCAGGCTACGCCTACGTCTACCTCACCTACGGACTGCACGAGTTGCTGAACGCGGTGACGGAGTCGGCGGGTTACCCGTCGGCGGTGCTCATGCGAGCGCTCAGCCCGCTCGACGGCGTGCGGCTGATGCGAACCCGCCGGTTAGAGGTTCTCCGTCCCGGCGTCGCTTCGCCGGACGAGACGGCGCTCTGTCGCGGTCCCGCGAACCTGACGCGCGCGCTGGGTGTCACGCGCCGAGAGAATCTCGCGGACCTGTGCGGGGTCGGACAGCTCGTGATCGAGGATCGGGGCATCGAGATCGACCGCGGTGTCCGGGTCAATGATGTGCGCTGGAGCGGGCGAATCGGCGTTGCGGCGGGCGGCGATCGGCCGTGGCGTGCCTCGCTCGCCGGGCATCCGGGGGTATCGCGTCCGGTTCCCCGTTGAGCGACCGGTGTAGTACCATCCGCGCCCATGGAATCGTTGCAGGCGACACGCATCCGCAAGGGGATGCTGATCAAGATGAAGGGGACGCTGTATCGCGTTCTCGAGTTCAACCACATGACTCCAGGCAAGGGGCGTGCGTTCGTGCAGACACGGCTGCGCGACTTTCGCGCCGGCACGTTGCAGGACCATCGTTTCTCTTCCAACGACACCGTGGAGCGCGCGATGCTCGACAGCCGCTCCATGCAGTACCTGTACGCCGACACCATCGGCTACCACTTCATGGATACCGAGACGTACGAGCAGGTGAGCCTCGAGGCCGAGACGCTCGGCGACGCGATTGACTACCTGTTGCCCGAGTCCACCATTACGGTCGAACTCTTCGAGGGCGATCCGGTCGGTATCGAGATCCCGTTGACCGTCGACTTGACGGTGGAGGAGACGGCTCCGGCGATCAAGGGTGCGACGGCGAGCGCGCAACTCAAGCCGGCGCGACTAGAGACCGGCCTTACAGTCCAGGTGCCGCCGTTCATCTCGAACGGTGACAAGGTGCGCGTTAAAACCGAGACCGGCGAGTATCAGTCGCGCGCCTGACCCCTAGGAGCCCGTGGTGAAACCCCTGCTACATTCGAGCGACGATGCATCCCGCCTGAACGGCGTTGCTCCTCGGACTGCGCCAGTCCGCGGTCTCAATATGGCCAATATGCTCCCTCGTCGCGCCTTGTCAGGCAAGCGCCTCGCCGCTCTCGATGCTACGCGGGGTTTCACCACGGGCTCCTAGCGGCCAAGAGGAACGACGTGACGGCGGTCCGGGTCGCGCTGTTCGTGCTCGGCGTCGGGTTCCTGTTCGCGACGCTCCGCATCGTCGTCCAGTTCCTTCGCTACCGCAGCCTCCGCCAATCGGCGCTCGTCACCTGGCCGGTCGAGACGCCGGCCACCTATCCCTGGCTGCTCGCGCTCGGCGTAGTTGCCGGCATCCTCGTCTTTATCAAGCTGGTGGTGCAACAGCAGCCGCCGCAACGCGCGTTCGGCGAGGGCATGATGCTGCTCTACTATGCGTACGCCGTCCCGCTTCGAATGAAAATCGGCTGTGGCCTCTTCGCCGACGGCATCTGGACCGACGCCGGCTACATTCCCTACGCCAAGATCGGGGGCCTTTCCTGGCGCGAAGGCAAGACGATCAAGCTCGTGATCACCTATCGCCTCCGCAGCATCGCTCGTTCCCTCACCGTTCCTCGCGATCACTACGCCGAGGTGAGAAGGTTCCTCCGAGACAAGATCGCCGCGCACGATATCCACTTCACCGGCAAGACCCTCGACCTCGGGGGTGACGACCGCGACCACATCTGAGGCGGACCGCAGATCTACAAGAGCGAGAGCAGCCGCTGGATGATGCCGATCAGGCCGGGACCGCTGGCCATCGGATCACCCAGCCAGCTGGGGGGTGTGAGCCAGACGAAGGCGAGGATGGCGATCACCATCAGGTCGTACTGCCAGGTAGCGCGCTCGAACGTCCAGAAGAGCGCATGCCAGATCATCCGGAGGGGGAGTGTCAGCAGGTTCATGCGGCAGCTCCCGGCTTGTTGCTGCGCAGTTCACGCCACGTGAAGTAGATCCGGTCGAGAACGGTCAGGACGGACAGTACGAGAATCACCCAGAGGACTGCCGCCATCCGGTTCGTGAACGCGCCGATCATGAAGAGCACGATCCGCTCCGGCCGTTCCATGAAACCTACCTTGCAGAGCGGGATGATCGACTCGGCGCGCGCGCGCGTGTAACTGGTCATCACCGAGAAGGTGAGCGTCAGGGTAGCAATCATGACGTAGTCGGGCCGGCCGAGGGTGGCATAGAGGTAGATGAGGCCGGTCAGGATGAACAGGTCCGAGAACCGATCCATCACGGAGTCCCAGAAGCCGCCGAAGTTCGAGCTGAGCTGCAGCTCGTCTGCGACCTTGCCGTCGATGAAGTCGAAGATGTTCGCCAGCAGCATGATCCAGCCCGCCGTCATGAACCGTCCACCGGCGAGGGCCACGCCGGCCGCGGCGTTGATGAGGACGCCTGTTAGCGTCAGCACGTTCGGGTGGATCCGGAGGACGACGCACAGCCGGATAATGCCGTGCAGGGGAAAGAGGCAGGCACGTCCGATAGCCCCGGTGAATGTCATGAATTGCGTGTCCGAACCGCCCGGCCGGCGATGCTGCCGGGGTGCGAGCGCGTCTATTCTATAGGTGGCGGCGCATTGGCGACCCGTCCAAGGCAATGGCGATTACCGACCTGCGGCGCGAGATCGCTCGGTTGCCGGCGCAGCCGGGCGTCTATCTCTATTTCAATCGCGCCGGCGAGACAATCTATGTTGGCCGGGCGCGGGCGCTGCGCGACCGGGTCCGGAGCTACCTGGGAGCTTACGGCAAGGACCCCAAGACCGATGCGTTGCTCGACGAGGCGGCGCGCCTGGAGGTGATCGTCACCGACTCGGTGGTCGAGGCGCTCGCACTCGAAAACAACCTGATCAAGCAGCGGTCACCCCGGTACAACATCCTCCTGCGCGACGACAAGAACTACCCGTACCTGCAACTCACTACGGGCGAAGCATTCCCGCGTGTCCTGGTCGCCCGCTCGGTGGCGCGCGACGGTCACTACTACGCGGGTCCGTTCCTGCCGGCGACCTTCGCGCGCAAGACGATGTCGTTGACGCACCGGTTGTTCGGCATCCGATCGTGCAACGAGGTGATTACCGGAAAGCGCGACCGGCCTTGCCTGGAGTACGACATCAAGCGATGCGTCGCGCCGTGCGTTGCCGAGGTGTGCAGTCCCGAGCAGTACGCGGAATCGGTGGAGCATACCCGGCTCTTCCTCGAAGGGAAGACCGAAGAGGTGCTCGACCGGCTGCGGCGGCAGATGGAAGCGGCTTCGGCGGAGGAACGGTACGAGCGAGCGGCCCAGTGTCGGGACGCGATGCGGACGGTCGAGACGTTACGCGACCGACAGCAGAAGATGGCGACCGCGCAACTGGGCGACCGCGACGCGTTCGGGATGAAGATCGGACCGGACGGTGCGGTTATTCAGGTGTTCCAGGTGCGGCGCGGGCGCGTCGTCGAGCGGGTCGAGTTGGTGGCGGAAGGGAGTGATGTCGCGCTGAAGGGAAACGAGCGTGCGCTGGTGGCGGCGGCGGTGCAACAGTTCTACGCGGCGCGCGACGTGCCGCCGGCAGTGCATGTGCCGGTCGAGGTGGAAGACCGTGAGGCCATCGAGGCATGGCTGTCTGAACGGGCCGGCCAGCGCGTGAAGATGCGGATGCCGAAGCGCGGCGACCGGCGCGCGCTGCTCGACCTCGCCTCGCGCAACGCGGCGCTGGCCTACGACGCGCGCTACAGCGAGGATGCGCGCATCCACGCGGGGGCCCTCGCGGAACTCCAGCGCGTGCTCGGATTGCCGCAGGCGCCGGTCCGCGTGGAGTGCTTCGATATCTCGACGTTCCAGGGTCGCGAGACGGTCGGGTCGATGGTGGTGTGCGACGACGGCCGGATGCAGCGGAGCGAGTACCGGAAGTTTCGCGTGCAGGGACTAGACGCGCGGAGCGGCCGTCGCGGCCGTCGCGGGAAGGGCCCGAAGCGGCACGATGCGGGCAGTCGCGCTGGCGCCACCCGCGCGAAACCGGACGACTTCGCGGCGATGCACGAAGTGGTGCTCCGCCGCTACCGGCGGCTGCTGGAGGACGGGGGCCCGTTTCCCGACCTCGTGGTGGTCGACGGTGGTCAGGGGCAGTTGAACGCGGCGTACCGGGCGCTCGACACGCTCGGTCTGGGGAACCTGGTGGTGATAGGTCTAGCCAAGCGGGAGGAGGAGATCTATACCCGTGGCGGCAACTTGCCAATCCGATTGCCCAAGACCAGCCCGGCCCTCCACGTCGTGCAGCGCGCTCGCGACGAGGCGCACCGGTTTGCCGTCAGCTTCCACCGGCGTGCGCGGGCGATGCGCGACTTCCAGTCCGAACTGGACCTGATTCCGGGCGTCGGCCCCCGCCGCCGCCATGCACTCCTGGAGCGATTCGGCAGTCTGGCGAAAGTCCGCCGGGCAACACGGGAGGAACTGCTGCCGGTGGTCGGGCCGAAGCTGGCGGATGTCATTCTCGCTTTCTTCACGCGGATCACAACGGCAGCGAATTAGGGTATTCTGAGGACTGTTGGTTTCGCGCTACCTTCCTTTTACGTTTCCTGTCATCGTCGCGAGCGCCCGGCATGACAACTGAGCGCACGCGGCCCCGCGTCGTTTCCGGCATGCGGCCTACCGGGCCGCTCCACCTCGGACACCTGGCCGGGGCTCTCGGCAAGTGGGCCGAGTTGCAGGCGGACTACGACTGCATGTACTTCGTTGCGGACTGGCATGCGCTCACCAGCGAGTTCGCCGACACCTCCGAACTGACGCGCTACGCGTACGACAACGTTGCTGACTGGATCGCGGCGGGTATTGATCCGGATCGCAGCACCCTGTTCGTGCAGTCACTCGTGCCGGAGCATGCGGAGCTGTTCCTGTTGCTGCAGATGGTGGTGCCGATTCCCTGGCTCGAACGCGTACCGACCTACAAGGAACAGATCGAGCAGCTGTCGGAGAAGGATCTGTCGTCGATCGGTTTTCTCGGCTACCCGTTGCTGCAAGGGGCGGACGTCATCATCTACCGGGCGCAGTACGTTCCGGTGGGAGACGATCAGGTGCCCCACCTCGAATTGGCGCGCGAGGTGGTCCGCCGCTTTCACCAGTTCTTCGGCGAGGTCTTCCCGGAACCGCAGCCGCTATTGACGCACTTCCCGCGCCTGCCGGGTGTAGACAACCGGAAGATGTCCAAGAGTTACGGCAACGCGATCGACTTGTCGGATGACGCCGCGGCAGTCCGAAAGAAGGTGATGCGGATGTACACGGACCCGAAGCGGGTTCGGGCCGACATCCCTGGGACCATCGAGGGCAACCCTGTCTTTATGTATCACGATGCGTTCAATCCCGACACGGCGCAGGTAGAGGACTTCAAGAAGCGCTACCGCGAGGGAAGGGTGGGGGACGTCGAAGTGAAGCGGGCGCTGGTCGAGGCAATCAACGCGCACCTCGAGCCGATGCGGGAGCGGAGGAAGGAGATCCTGGCGCAGCCGGGGCGGATTCGTGAGATCCTTCACGATGGCTCGGCGAAGGCGCGGGCCGTCGCGCAGGCGACGATGCGAGACGTGCGCGAGGCGATCCGGTTGACGTACGGGTAGCTACGTGGACGACGAGAAGCCCGAGAGCGAGGCGACGCAGGCGCGGTCAATGGCCGCAGACCCGGCGGCGACGTCGGGTTCGCCGGAGATCCCCGTCGACTTCGAGTCGATACTGCCCGACTACCCCGTGCGGGTGAACGACTTCGATGGGCCGCTCGACCTGCTGATCCACCTCATCAAGAAAAACGAGGTGGATATCTATGACATCCCGATAGTGCTCGTTACCGAGCAGTACCTCGAGTATCTCGATCTGATGCGCGAGATTGACCTGGATGTCGCGGGCGATTTTCTCGTCATGGCGGCGACGCTGATTCAGATCAAGTCACGGATGCTGGTCCCGCGGATCGAGACGGCGGCGGAGGAAACAGAGGAAGAGGATCCGGGCGAGGCATTGGTGCGGCGGCTGCTGGAACATCAGCAGTTCAAGGCGGCGGCCGAGATGCTGCACGACCGCGAGACGCTCCGAAGCGCGCAGTGGACCCGCCCGGACGCCCGCGTCGAGGAGATTTCCGGCGCGCCCTTCGAACGGGAGCTGGAGGTGGATCTCTTCAGCCTGCTGCAGGCGTTCCAGGCGGTGCTTGCCCGCCGCCGTGGCCTGCCGCAGGTGCCGTTGCCGGAAGAGATCGTGCCGATCGAAGTCCGGATGCGGGAAGTGCTCGGACGTCTCTCGCCAGATGAACCGGCGCGTTTCGAGGATCTCTTCGACGACGCGTCGTCGCGGCGCGATCTGATCACCACGTTTCTGGCCCTGCTCGAGCTGATCCGGCTGAATCTGATTCGCGTGCTGCAAGCGGGACCGTTTGGTGCGATGCAGCTTTTCCGGCGCGACCTGGCAGCGGGCGGCCCCGCGCCGATCATCGGGGCGGGCGCGCCAACCGCGAAGCGCTCAGCCACGATCCGCGGTGACAAGGTAGACGGCCGGTGAGTGACGATCCCCCGCGTGACGAGTTGCTGGCGATCATCGAGGCGCTCATCTTCGCATCGCCCGATCCGGTGACGCTGAAGACGTTGCAGCGGACACTTGATATCGAGCCGGGAGAAGCGGTGGTCGCGGCGCTCGACGCCCTTCGCGAACGGTGGCGGGAACGTCCGGGTGGACTCGAACTGGTCGAGGTGGCCGGGGGCTACCAGATCGTCACGCAGTCACAACTGCACGACTGGGTACGCCGGCTGTTCCATGAGCATTCGAAGCAACGGCTGTCGGTCCCGGCCCTCGAGACACTTGCGGTGGTGGCGTACCGGCAGCCCGTGACCGGGCCGGAGATCACCGAGATCCGGGGTGTCAATACCAGCGGCGTTCTGGGCACGCTGGTCGAACGCAGGCTCATCAAGGTCGTGGGACGGAAGGCGGTGGTCGGCCGGCCCTTCCTGTATGCCACTACGCGGGAGTTCCTCGACCGATTCGGCCTGAAGGACCTTTCCGACCTGCCGAAAGTGGAGGACATGGCCGAGGCGCTCGGCATGGATGCACCCTCTGCGCTCTCGGTCGACGTGCCGCGTGACGAGCTGTTACCCTTCGAGGTCGAAGGGGACCCCGCTGAACGGGTGCACTGAGCGGTTGTTGCTCGGCGTATGCTGGAGGGGGAGACGATGGCCGTGCAACAGGCGGTGGACGCGCCGAGCGTCCGGTTGCAAAAGGTGATCGCGGCGGCCGGGATTGCTTCGCGCCGCGCCGCGGAACAGTTGATCGTTGACGGCCGAGTGACCGTGAACGGCCGTACGGTCCGTGAACTGGGCGCGCGCGCGCACCCGACCCGTGATGACGTGCGGGTGGACGGACGGCGGATCGTGCGCGCGGAGCGTCCGCGCTACTTGTTGATCCACAAGCCGGCTGGTTATGTCACGACCCGCCGCGACCCGCAGCGCCGACCAACCGTGCTTGATCTGATCCCGGGGGTGCAGGAGTACGTGTACCCGGTAGGCCGTCTCGATTACGACTCGGAGGGGTTGCTGCTCCTGACGAACGACGGTTCACTCGCAGCCGTCCTGACACATCCTCGCCACGGTGTGCCACGGGTGTACGAGGCGGTCGTTCGCGGCGTGCCGGCGTCGGAGCAGCTTCGGCGCCTCGCCAATGGCGTGATGCTCGATGGCCAGCGGACCGCGCCGGCGGAAGTCCGGCTGGTTTCGCGCCGCGGCACCGACCACAACCGTGCGAAATACACGCGTGTCCGCCTGACACTGCGTGAGGGGCGCAACCGGCAGGTGCGGCGGATGTTCGACGTGATCGGTCATCCGGTGAGTCGACTACGCCGGACCCGGTTGGGCCCGCTCGAGCTGCATGGACTGAAGCCGGGGGATATGCGCGAGCTGACGGCGGCGGAACTGAAGGCGCTGCGCCGGGCGGCGCGCGAAGCTGCGCCTCCGCCGCGACGGGCGCGGACGACGCGCTCCCCGCGCGGGCGTGAAACGACACGATGAACCACGTTCCCGTGATCGCGATAGACGGCCCGTCCGGAGCGGGCAAGGGGACCGTCGCACGCGCCGTTGCCTCACAACTGCAGTGGCGCCATGTTGATACCGGCGCGATGTACCGCGCCGTCGCTTGGAAGGCGCTTCGCGAGGAACTCGCACTGGACGACGAACCGGCGGTCGCTCGACTGGCGGATCGAGTGGGCTTCGCGCTGAACGGACCGCGCGTCGCGATAGACGGGGACGATGTTACCGACGAGATCCGCAACGCCGATATGGATCGCGCGGCCGCGGCTGTCGCGCGCCTGGGAGACGTACGCGCGGCGCTCGTGCGGCGGCAGCAGGAACTGGCGCGTAGCGGTGGCGTCGTCATGGAAGGACGTGACATCGGGACCGTGGTCTTCCCCGACGCGCCGGTCAAGATCTATCTGGACGCCGACCCCACCGAGCGCGCCGCGCGGCGTGCCAATGATCGGCATCACCAGCGGCCGGCGACGGCAGGTGTGGAGGAAGTAAAGCAGGAACTCGACGAGCGCGATCAGAGCGATCGCACGCGCACCGCGTCGCCGCTGAAGGTGGCCGATGACGCGGTGCAGATTGACACCACCGGCGTATCGATCGACGAAGTCGTGCGGCGCGTCCTGGAAGTGATCCGCGAGCGTTTGCCGGAGGCCGCGGCCGGTTGACGCCCCCACATAAGTGACATAATATCCACAGTTTGCCGCCGGCCAGACGACCAGGGCCGGTTCCCGCCGAGGACAAACGCG
This sequence comes from Vicinamibacterales bacterium, assembly GCA_965246995.1. Lineage (GTDB taxonomy): Bacteria > Acidobacteriota > Vicinamibacteria > Vicinamibacterales > UBA8438 > VXRJ01. Next base: position 2,831,158 of record OZ252008.1, on the reverse strand, counting down.
CGTAAGGAGGAGCCCGACAGCATGACAGACGATCAGTACCGCGATCCGGACGAAGAGGTTCGCGACCCCGAGGAACACGCCCGCCTGGCGGCGATGTACGACGCAAGTCTGAAGAACATCGTTGAGGGCGAGGTGATCGAGGGGACCGTGTTGAAGGTTACTGACGCCGAGGTGCTCGTCGACGTTGGCTACAAGTCGGAGGGCATCATCCCCCTGACGGAGTTCTGCGACGAGAACGGCGTGTCAGCGGTCAATCCGGGCGACACGGTGGACGTTCTGCTCGAGCGGACCGAGGACCGGGATGGCCATGTTGTGCTATCGCGCGACAAGGCCGAGAAGATGAAGATCTGGGACGAGGTCGAGAAGGCCTACGCCGAGCGCAAAGTCGTGCTCGGTCGGGTCATCGACCGGATCAAGGGAGGGCTCGCGGTCGACATCGGTGTTCGGGCCTTTCTGCCAGGTTCGCAGATCGACATCCGTCCTGTCCGGAACCTGGACGCACTGCGCGGCGAAGAGCTGCGCATGCGCGTCATCAAGGTGAACAAGAAGCGGGGCAATATCGTTCTTTCGCGCAAGGTGCTCCAGGAAGAGGAGAACGCGGAGAAGAAGCAGGACACCCTCGCCAACATCGCGGAAGGGAAGGTGATGGCCGGGGTCGTCAAGAACATCACCGACTATGGCGCGTTCATCGATCTGGGCGGTATCGACGGCCTGCTGCACGTGACCGACATGTCGTGGGGCCGCGCGCAGCATCCCTCCGAGTTGTTCAAGGTGAACGATGACGTGGAGGTCATCGTTCTGAAGTTCGATCCTGCGACCGAGCGGATCTCGCTTGGCTACAAGCAACTCCACAACGATCCCTGGACGTCGGCGGCTGAACGCTACCCGGTCGGCCAGCGGTTGAACGGCAAGGTGATCAGCTTGACGGACTACGGCGCGTTTGTCGAACTGGAGCCGGGCGTCGAGGGATTGATCCATGTCTCCGAGATGTCGTGGAGCAAACGGGTGAAGCATCCGTCCAAACTGCTCACGGTTGGTGACACGGTCGAGTCGATGGTGCTGGGTGTCGACCCGCAAGCGCGCCGCATTGCGCTCGGCCTGAAACAGGTCGAGAGCAACCCCTGGCAGGAACTGGGCGACAAGTACCCGGTCGGTTCCCGCATCAACGGCACGGTTCGGAATCTGACCGAGTTCGGGGCCTTCGTCGAGGTGGAGGATGGTATCGATGGCCTGATCCACATCTCTGACATGTCGTGGAGCAAGCGCTTGAAGCACCCCTCCGAAGTGGTCAACAAGGGGGACGAGGTGGAGGCGGTCGTGCTGAACATCGACGCCGAGAATCAGCGCCTCTCGCTCGGGCTGAAGCAACTCTCCACTGATATCTGGGATGATTTCTTCTCCGGTACGAAGGTGGGCGACGTGGTCACGGGGAAGGTGGTGCGGATCACCAACTTCGGCGCATTTGTCGAACTGGCTGATGGCATCGAGGGCCTGATCCACGTGTCCGAGTTCGAGGCTCAGAAGAGGGGCGAGCAGGGCGCCATCGAAGTGGACACGACGATCCAGATGCGGGTCATCAAGTTGAGTCCCGAGGAGCGGAAGATCGGCCTGAGCGTCCGTGCGCTGCACGATGAGAACTTCGTAACGGACTGGCGCACGTACTCCGACGAGTCATCGCCCGAAGTGACTCTGGGCGACCACTTCAAGCAGCAGCAGGCGGCCGATGGGTCGTACCGGAAGTTCGACTAACTCCTACATCCAACACGCACCCGGCAGGGGCCTGTGATCGGAAGCAGCATGACAAAGGCGGTGCTGGTCGAAGAGGTGTCGCGCACCGCCGAGCTCCCGCGGAAGGACGCGGAGAAGGTCGTTGACACGGTCTTCGCCAGTATCGTCGAGTCGCTGCGCAATGGGGAGAAGGTGGAACTCCGGGGGTTTGGCAGCTTTCGGCTTCGCCGGCGCCAGTCCCGTCGGGGACGAAACCCGCGGACCGGGGATCCGGTAGACGTTCCTCCGAAGACCGTTCCTTACTTCAAGCCGGGCAAGGAACTGCGTGCGCTGATCAACGAGGACTTCGAAACTTCGGCAGCGCGCCATTCGCCCGGGCCGTCCCGCCCGGCTTCGGCGGCCCCCGCCATTATATCGTGAGGCGCCTCTGGGCACCGTGGAGACTGGAGTACGTGACCGGCGCGGCGGGTGGTGACGAGCCCCTCTGTATCTTCTGTGCCGCGCTTGATCCGTCGGCGCCCTCCGAGCACCTGCTGTACCGAGGTGCACGGGTCTTCGTCATCCTGAACAAGTACCCTTATAACAACGGCCACCTCATGGTGGTGCCGGTCCGGCACATCGCGCGGATGGCGGATGCCACACCGGAGGAGTTGACGGAGTTGATCGCGGTGACGCGTCTGGCCGAAATGGCGCTTACCGAGGCGTACGCCGCGCACGGCATCAACGTCGGAATGAACTTGGGACGGACCGCGGGCGCTGGTGTCGTCGGGCACCTGCACGTCCACTTGGTGCCGCGCTGGGAAGGGGACACCAACTTCATGACCGTCGTCGGCGAGACTCGTGTCGTGCCAGAGGAGCCGGCGGCGAGCGTCGCCAGGCTGAAGCCACTCTTCGAGCGCCTTGCAGCATCGTCCGCACCGTAGCGGAGAAGCGCGAGAGACGCGCGTCGCGAGCCGGCAGGACACCTGATGCGGATCGAGTACACACCGGAGCAGGCAGCGTTTCGGACGGCAGTGTGCGAGTTCGCCGACACCGTTGTCGCGCCGCGTGCAGCGCAAATCGACGCTGACAATATCTTCCCGGCAGATCTCTTGGCGGAAGCGGCGCGCCGCGGGTTGCTGGGCGTAACGCTCCCGATCGGGGTGGGGGGCGCCGGGCGTGACACGGTCAGTTATGCCCTTGCGATAGAAGCGGTCTCAGCCGCCAGCGCCACCCTGGCGGTAATTCTGACGGTGCAGAACTCGCTGGTCGCCGAGGTGATCCACCGGTTTGGGACGCCGGCGCAGCAGGAGTCGTGGCTGAAGCGGCTCACTTCGGGCGACGCGATCGGGGCGTTCGCGCTCTCGGAGGCGAATGCCGGCGCCGATGCGGCCAACCAGGAGACCGTAGCCACGGCCGACGGCGGCGGCTACCGATTGACCGGACGGAAGGTGTGGGTCGCGAACGGTACGGTCGCGGATGTCGTCCTCGTGTTCGCTGCGACCGAGCCGGGCGCCGGCGCGAAGGGCGTCAGCGCATTCCTCGTACCGGCTGACACGCCTGGTCTGACGCGTGTCCGGCCGCGCGACTCGCTCGGTGTTCGCGGTCTCGGCTGCATCGACCTGGAAATGAGTGCCATGACGGTGGGGCCGGATGCACTGGTGGGGGAGCCGGGCAGGGGTTTTCGAATAGCCCTCGCCGCACTCGACCGGGGCCGGATCGGGATCGGTGCTCAAGCGCTCGGCGTCGGAAGCGCCGCATTCGAGGCGGCGCTCGCGCATGCCCGAAGGCGGAAGACGTTCGGTCAGCCGATCGGCCGCCACCAGGCGATTCAGTGGATGCTGGCGGATTCCGCGACGGAACTCGCGGCGGCCCGGATGCTGGTGCTTCGCGCGGCGTCGGCATCCGATCAGCAGCAGCGCGTCACGGTCGAGGCGGCGATGGCCAAGCTCTCCGCTTCGGAGGCGGCGCATAGGGCCGCGGACCGCGCGATGCAGGTGCTCGCCTCGGCCGGCTACACCCGCGGCTCGACTGTTGACCGCCTCTACCGCGATGCCCGAGCTGCCGAAATCTACCAGGGCACGTCGGAGGTGCAGCGCATGATCATTGCCGAGCAGGTGATCGGCCCCGAGGATTCCTAGCGCCCAGTACGCCGGAGGAGCTGCTTCGCGATCGTCTGCAGTTGCAGATTTGACGTGCCTTCGTAGATCTGCCCGATCTTGGCGTCGCGGTACAGCTTCTCCACCGGATAGTCCTTCGTGTAGCCCACGCCGCCGAACAGTTGCACGGCCAGCGAACTGACACGTTCGGCTACCTGCGAGGCGAACAGCTTCGCCATCGCTCCTTCGGTCAGGAACGACTCGCCCGCGTCACGCAGCCGCGCCGCGTTGTACGCCACCAACCGTGCCGCCTCGATCTCGGTCGCTGCCTGCGCCAATTGGAACTGCACCGCCTGGAACTCCGCAATCGGCTGGCCGAATTGCTTCCGCTCCTGCGTATAGGCGATCGTGTGGTCGAGCGCGCCCTGGGCGAGGCCGACCATCTGCGCGGCAATCCCGATCCGTCCCTCGTTGAGGGTTTCAATCGCCACCTGGTAGCCGCGTCCGACCTCACCAAGCACCTGCGCATCCGACACGCGGCAGTCGTCGAACAGCAGTTCGCAGGTGCTGCTCGCGCGAATGCCCAGCTTGTCTTCCTTCTTCCCGACCGCGAACCCGGGCGTGCCGCGCTCGAGCAGAAAAGCGGTGATGCCGCGGTGACCGGCCGATGGATCGGCGGTAGCGAAGACAATGAACAGTTCCGCTTCGGCCGCGTTCGTGATCCAGAGTTTCCGGCCGCTCAGCACCCAGCCGTCGCCGTCGCGTACCGCACGCGTCGTCAGTGCAAAGGCGTCGCTGCCGGAGCCGGCTTCCGACAGCGCGTAGGCCCCGACAGCGCGTGCGGCGAGTGCGGGCAGCCAGCGCGACTGCTGTTCGTCGGTCGCCCATCGGCGGAGCGCATTGATAACGAGCGTGTTCTGCACGTCAACGACGACGGCAACCGCCGGATCCACGCGTGACAGTTCCTCGATCGCCAGTACCGACAGCATGAACGAGCCGCCGGCGCCGCCATGCACCTCGGGTACTTCGATCCCCATCACACCCAGATCAAAGAGCGCGTCGATCAGGGTGCGAGGCATCGCCGCGGCGTCGTCCATCTCGCGGACGCGGGGCGCGATCTCAGTCTCGGCGAACGCGCGGACGCTGGACCGGAGGAGGTGCTCTTCTTCGGAGAGACGGGTGAGGGGCGACGGCGCTACGGCGACATCCGGCATGGCGCGATGGTAACATTGGGCAAGGCAATGACCAGACCCTGGATCGGTGCCGGCATGGCGTTCGGGCTGGCGCTGGCGCTCACCACCGGGGGGGCAGCCTGGCAGCAGCGCCAGGAACCGGCGCCGGAGCCGGGTGCCGCCGAACCCCAGGCGGACGGTCAGGCGCCCGTCACCACCCCCGGCGTCACCGTCGAACCGGCAAATGACGACCAGCCGCTCATCTTCCGGAGCGGCGTCAACTACATCCGGGTCGACGCCTATGTCACCGACGAGGATGGCAATCCCGTCTTCGACCTGACGCAAGACGACTTCGAGGTGTACGAGGATGGTGTCAAGCAGGAGATCGATTCCTTCCAGGTGGTACGAATCGATCCGCTACTGGCGCGAGCTGCAGGCCCGGATACCGGCGTCGGTGTCACCCGGTCGGACCAGGAACTGGCTGCTTCGCAGCCTGACGTTCGGGTCTTTGTAGTCTTCCTCGACGACTACCACGTACGGCTGGGCAACGGTATCCGCGCCAGCCGCATGCTGGTCGATTTCCTCCAGAACGAGTTGATCCCGAGTGATCTGGTGGGCGTGATGTACCCGTTGACGCCGCTCGACGACGTGCTGCTGACCCGCAACCATCAGTCGGTCATCAACGCGGTCAGTCAGTTCCAGGGCGTCAAGTACGAGTACCAGGCGCGCAATCAATTCGAAGCGCGCTACAACCACTACCCGACGGAAATCGTCGAACGTGTGCGGAACGACGTGTCCCTGTCGGCGCTGCGCGGATTGATGGTCAGGCTGGGTGGCCTCCGGGAAGGTCGGAAATCAGTACTTCTCGTGAGTGAGGGCTATTCGAACTACGTGCCGCCGCAGTTGCGGAGCCACAATGCGGAGATGCCGGTCGATCCGGCAATCAACCCGGCACGGCTCGATCCATTTGCGGCCGAGAACTCCTACGAAGAGACCTACGCGTTCTTCCGCAGCAGCGAGATCCTGGGCGATCTGCGCTATATCTTCCGGACCGCCAACCGCTTCAATACGTCGATCTACACCGTTGATCCACGCGGCCTCGCGGTGTTCGAGTTTGACGTGTCGGAGCCGAACGTGAGCATCAGCACAGACCGGCAAGCGCTGCGAACGACGCAGGACACGCTCCGCGTTCTCGCGGAGGAAACCGACGGGCGGGCGATCATCAACCAGAACGACCTGCGCCCCGGCCTGGAACAGTTGCTAGCCGATTCGAACGGCTACTACCTGATGGGATACAACTCGCAGGCCGCACCGACCGACGGCGAGTTCCACGAGATTGATGTGCGGGTCAGTGATCCGTCCCTGAACGTGCGCGCGCGCTCCGGCTATTGGGCGATCACCGAGCGTGACGTTCAACGGGCGAAGACGACCGTGGCCAACGAACCGCCGCGCGCGGTGGATGTTGCGCTGGATCAACTGTCCGAGCCGCGCCGCGGCCGCCTCGTCCGGACCTGGTTCGGCACATCGAGCGGCGCTGACGGCAAGACTCGGGTGAAGTTCGTCTGGGAGCCGGTCGAGGGACGCGGCCGGCGCGACGAAGCGTCCCGTATCCTGTTGACCGCGATGGGTGACGGTGGCGCCTATTTTCGCGGACGGATACCGGAACAGGGAGCGGAAGACCGCAACTGGGCCGAGTTCGAAGCGGAACCGGGGGAGTTGCAGATCGGTCTGGCGATCGAAGGATCGGCCGGCGAGGTGCTCGACCGGGACCGTCTCGAGATCGACGTGCCGGACTACACCAGCCCGGAAGTGATCCTGAGTACGCCGGTTTTCGTCCGTGCCCGCAACGAACTGGAGTACCGCGCGCTCGTTGAGGACTGGACGGCGACACCCACGGTGTCGCGCGCGTTCCGCCGCACGGAACGTATGCTGGTGCGCTTCCAGGCGTACGCGCCGGGGGGTGCGATTCCCGAGGTGGAAGCACAGCTTGTGAACCGCGCGGGAGTACCGATCGTACCGCTGGACGTGACCCAACCCGGGGCTTCGACTGGTGACGCGGAACCGTCTGCCCCCGGCGGACGCGATGCGACATCCCAGGTGGGGCCTGGGCAGTTCCAGGTGCACGTGGCGCTGCCATTCCTGCCGCCCGGCGAGTACCTGATCGAATTGAAAGCAACCTTCGGCGACGGAGAGACGATACATCTCGCCGCGTTCCGGCTCGAGGCCTGACGCGTCGATGCCCACGGCGGACAGACCTGCGCCGGCTCCGGTCACGACGGCAGACGATCTCGGCGGCTTAGACTACGCTGGCGACCTGAACGAGCCGGGACAGTTTCCCTACACCCGCGGCATTCACCAGAGCGGCTATGGCGGCAAGCTCTGGACGATGCGCCAGTTCGCTGGCTTCGGGACGCCAGAGGCCACCAACCGGCGTTACCGTGACCTGCTCGACGCCGGTGGACACGGATTGAGCGTCGCGTTCGACCTGCCGACGCTGATGGGAAGGGATCCGGACCACCCATTGTCGGAAGGGGAAGTGGGGAAGTGCGGCGTCAGCGTGGCATCGCTCGCCGACATGGCGCGCCTGTTCGACGGCATACCGCTCGATCAGGTGACCACGTCGATGACCATCAACAGCCCGGCTGCGATGATCTTCGCGATGTACCTGGTGGCGGCCGAACGCCAGGGGGTTGCGTGGAACCTGCTCTCCGGAACGCTCCAGAACGACATACTGAAGGAGTACATCGCGCAAAAGGAATACATCTACCCGCCGCGTCCTTCCATGCGTCTGGTGACCGACACCTTCGCCTTCTGCGCCCAGGAAGTGCCGCGTTGGAACACTATTTCGGTCAGCGGCTACCATATCCGCGAGGCGGGTTCGACGGCGCTGCAGGAGTTGGCGTTCACTCTGCGGGACGGGATGGAATACGTGCAGTACGGCATTGACGCCGGGCTGCCGGTCGACGCGTTTGCGCCGCGCATCTCGTTCTTCTTCAACGCCCACAACGATTTCTTCGCGGAGATCGCGAAGTACCGGGCAGCGCGCAAGCTATGGGCGACAGCGATGCGCGATCGATACGACGCGCGGGACGAGCGCTCCTGGAAGCTTCGGTTCCATGCGCAGACCGCCGGGGTGTCGCTTACGGCGCAACAGCCCTACAACAACGTCATCCGAACCGCGTTGCAGGCAATGGCAGCGGTGTTGGGCGGTGCAAACTCGTTGCACACCAATGCGCTTGACGAGGCCCTCGCCCTACCGACGAAGGAGACGGCGCTGCTTGCGCTCCGGACGCAACAGATCATCGCCCACGAGAGTGGCGTTACCGAAGCGGTTGACCCTCTGGGCGGCTCGCAGTGGGTCGAGTCGTTGACCCAGGATCTGGAGGCGGGTGCGAAAGACTACTTCGAGAAGATTGACGCGCGGGGTGGCATGGTGGAGGCGATCGAACAGGGCTATCCACAGCAGGAGATTGCAAACAGCGCGTACGCCGCGCAGCAGGCGGTGGAGACGGGCGCAGCGGAAGTAGTTGGAGTCAACTCGCATGTAGTGGAGGGCGAACGCGCACCGGTCGATACGCTCTACATTGATGAGTCGGCCGCGGGAGCGCAAGCCGATCGGCTGGCGGAGATCCGTCTCCGGCGTGATCGAACGGCATGCGAGCGTGCGCTCGATGACGTTCGGCGGATCGCGGAAGGCACGGGCAACCTGATGCCGCCGCTGATCGAGGCGGTCCGCGCCGGGGCGACGTTGGGCGAGATGTGCGACGCGCTGCGAGACGTCTGGGGGGAATGGGAGGAGACGCCACGCGTCTGATCGATGATGACGGAACCGACCCCGGTCTCTTCTGCCGCGCCCGTTCCTGCCACCGACATGTCGCGCCGCATTCGTGTGGTCGTCGCCAAGCCGGGTCTGGACGGCCATGATCGCGGCGCGAAAGTGATCGCCCGCGCTCTGCGCGACGCAGGGATGGAGGTGATCTACACCGGGCTTCGCCAGACGCCGGAGCAGATCGTCGAGACGGCGCTGCAGGAGGACGCCGACGTGATCGGCGTGTCGATCCTTTCGGGTGCGCACAACCATGTCTGTCCCCGCATCACCGCGCTCCTGGCGGAAAAGGGCCTGAGTGACGTTCTCGTCGTCGTGGGTGGCATCATTCCCGACGCCGATATTCCCCGACTGAGGGAGGCGGGCGTAGCCGGCGTCTTTCAGCCCGGCACCCCGATGCAGGCGATCATCGACTTTATCCGCGCGGAAGTGCGTCCGGTCCCGTAGGCAGCTCGCTTCCGAGGGGTGCGCGTCAGGTCGGGCGTGCCTGTTGACGCCGCTCCAACCCTGCCGGTACGCTCCCCTATTCATGCGTCACAAGCTTCTCCTCGCCGACGACAGCGCCGCGATCCAGCAGGTGATCCGCCTCGCGTTCGATGGTGAGAACATCGATGTGGTTGTCGTCGATGACGGCGCCAACGCCATCGCGGCTGTCGAACGCGAGTCCCCCGACATCGTGCTGGCCGACGTCAATCTCCCGGGCACGGACGGTTACGACCTGGCCGCGTGCATTCGGCACGACGCGGCCAACGCCAGCCTCCCGGTTGTTCTCCTCGCGGGTGCGTTCGAGCCCGTTGACCGCGCCCGTGCCAACGCGGTCGGTTGCCGCGACATCCTGGTGAAACCGTTCGCGCCGCGGGATCTCGTAACCCGCGTCAAGACACTGCTCGACCCGGGGTACATTCCGCGCCCCATTGAGGAGGAACCGGCCGCACCGGCGTCCTCTCCAGTCGCACCGGAACCACTGTATGTCGCACCGGAACGAACACCGGTGCCCATCCAGCCGGCCGCTGCACCCAGACCCATCGACGTGACGCCGCAAGACACGCGCGAACTGGAGCCGGTTGCCGTCGCGCCAGCACGGGAACCGATAGCCGTGGCTTCCGATGCCGACTCGATCGGGGTGCCGTCGGCCCCGGAGCCGGCATCGCTCGCGCGCCGTCCGATCCTGGCTCAGGCGTTCGCGGCGTTCCTCGCCGCCGAACGCGAGCTTGCGCCACGGTCCGACGCGTTGTTGACGACGATCACCAGTCCCGCTGTTCCCGTTCCGAGCGATCTCGCCGATGCGGTCAAGCGCGAACTGGCGCGCCGCGTTCGTCGACGGCTCACGAAGTCGTTCGTACGCGATACGGCGGAGAAGGTTGTCGGGAAGGCGGTAGATCGGATCGTGCGCGAGGAACTGGCCCGTATGAACGTCCGTCCGCCCACCGCCGAATAATGCGTCAGTTGGCGAAGGCGTTCGAGCACACCGAGGTGGACCCGAAGTGGTACGCCTATTGGGAGAAGATCGGTGCGTTCCGCGCCGATCCGTCGTCCGACCGGCCGCCGTTCAGCATGGTGCTGCCGCCCCCGAACGTCACCGGGTGGTTGCACATCGGCCACGCACTCAACCAGACGCTCCACGATATCATCGCCCGCTGGAAGCGAATGCGCGGCTTTGACGTTCTCTGGCTTCCCGGAACCGACCACGCTGGCATCGCGACGCAGAACGTCGTCGAGAAGCAGTTGGCCGGCGAAGGCAAGTCGCGGCATGACCTGGGTCGCGAGGCGTTCGAAGCCCGAGTCTGGGACTGGGTCGGCAGGAGCCGCGGCACGATTACCAGCCAGATGCGGAAGCTTGGCGCATCTGTCGACTGGTCGCGCGAGCGCTTCACGCTGGACGAGAACCTCTCTCGGGCCGTCCGACGGGTCTTCGTCACCCTATACAAAGAAGACCTCGTCTACCGAGCGCCGGCGCTCGTGAGCTGGTGCCCGCGCTGCCGCACCGCGCTCTCGGATCTCGAAGTTGTACATCAACCCACGCGCGGAAACCTCTGGCACATCCGCTACCCGTACGCAGACGGCAACGGTTCGGTGACGGTGGCGACCACGCGGCCGGAAACGATGCTGGGCGACACCGCGGTTGCCGTACACCCGGACGATGCGCGTTACGCGGCGCTGGTGGGAGCGTCGCTCACGCTCCCGGTGATCGGCCGTGCGTTACCGGTGATCGCCGATGACTTTGTCGATCCCGGATTCGGCACCGGTGCGGTCAAGGTGACGCCAGCACACGACCCGAACGACTTTGCGATCGGCGAACGCCATGACCTCGAGCGGGTTTCGGTGATCGATGAGGACGGTCGGATGACCGACGCCGCCGGGCCGTACGCGGGACTGGATCGTTTCGAAGCGCGGAAGGCGCTGGTCGAGAAGCTGAAGGCGGACGGATTGCTCGCAGCGGTCGAGGATCACGAACATGCGGTGGGGCAGTGCCAGCGCTGCGGGACGGTGGTGGAACCGCTGCTCTCGACCCAGTGGTTTGTCCGGATCGCGCCGCTTGCCGAGCCGGCGCTTGCGGCGGTGACGAAGGGTGACACCAGCTTTGTCCCCGACAACTGGACCCGCACGTACAACGACTGGATGACCAACATTCACGACTGGTGCATCTCGCGCCAGCTCTGGTGGGGCCACCGCATCCCGGCGTGGTACTGCGACGAGTGCGGCAAGACGCACGTTGCCGAGGCGGCGCCTGACGCGTGCGACTGCGGCGGCGCGCTCACGCAGGAACAGGACGTCCTGGACACCTGGTTCAGTTCGGGTCTCTGGCCGTTCAGCACCATGGGCTGGCCCGACGAGACCGACGATCTGCGACGTTACTACCCGACGACCTTGCTGGTGACCGGCCACGACATCATCTTTTTCTGGGTCGCGCGGATGATGATGCTCGGGCTCCGCTTCCGGGACGACGTCCCGTTCCGGTCGGTCTATGTCACGTCGCTCGTCCGCGACGAGCATGGCCGGAAGATGAGCAAGTCCAAGGGGAACGTGGTCGATCCGCTCGAAGTGATGGGCGCCATCGGCGCCGACGCGTTCCGGTTTACCCTCGCCGCGCTCGCCTCGCCCGGCATGGACATCTCGCTCTCGGAGGGACGCCTTCGCGCCTACAGACAGTTCATCAACAAGATCTGGAATGCGTCGCGCTTCGTCCTGATGCAATTGCAGGACGAGAATCCGCCGGGGTCGGCGCCGATGCCGGCGAGCGGTGCCAGCGAGCCCGATCAGGCAGCGGAGCTTCCTCCGGTGGATGCTCTGGGTCTTATCCACCGCTGGATGCTCCACCGGGTGAATGAACTCACAGCCGAAGTGGATGCGGCACTGGACGCATTCCGTTTCGATGTCGCCGCCGACCGGCTGTATCACGTCTTCTGGCACGAATATGCGGACTGGTACATCGAGCTCGTCAAACCGGAACTGCAGGCTGGGGGTGAAACACGCGCCCGGGCCGTTGCGGTCCTGCTGGAAGTCCACGATCGCCTGCTCCGCCTGCTCCATCCTTTTATTCCGTTCGTCACCGAAGAGGTGTGGCAGGCCCTGGGCGCGCAGGCGTCGCGGGAGGGCAGGACTATCACGCTCGCGCCGTTTCCGGCGCCGGTCGCTGCCTGGCGTGACGACGATGCGGTAACAACGATGGCGGTGGTGCAGGATGTCATCACCACGGTTCGCACCGTTCGCTCCGAGTGGAACGTTCCCCCGAGACAGCCGATCACGGTGACCGCATGCGGCGCCGACCATGCCACTATCGACCGCCTTGACCCGCATCTTGATCACGTGAGACGCCTCGCGGGGGTCGAGTCGTTCAACTTTGTTGATGCCGTTCCCGAGAAGGATCCGGAGACAGTCCGCCGTGTCGCCCGTGACTTTGAATTGCACATTCCGCTCGCCGGCATCGTCGACCGCGCGCAGGAAGCGGAGCGCGTGGGACGTGAACTGGCGAAACTGACGAAGCAGCGGAACGGTCTTCGGGCGCGCCTGGAGAACCGGTCGTTTCTCGAGCGCGCCGACCCCGACGTCGTCCGGGAGACGCGTGAACAGGAAGCGGTGGCTGCCGAGCGTCAACAGAAACTGGAGCGGATCCTGGCGGAGATCGCGTCATGACCCGTGGCGCGCCGGACGCAGGTGTGACGACCGCGCCGCTCGACGCATCGGACTACCAGGACCTGGTTCGCCGTGCGCTGGCTGAAGACCTCGAGGGCGGCGATGTCACGACCAGATCCACCGTGCCCGGTGACTCTCGCGGCTACGGCCTCATCCGTGCGAAGCAGACCTGCGTGCTGGCCGGACTGGATGTCGCGCTGGAGGTATTCCGTCAACTCGACCCGGAAGTGGAGGCGAGGGAAATCCGGTGCGGTGACGGCGACGACTGCGCACCGGGAGACGTGCTGGCGATCCTCGAAGGCCATGCTGCAGGCCTGCTTGGCGGTGAGCGCACCGCGCTCAATATCCTGCAGCGCCTTTCCGGTATCGCCACCGAAGCGCGACGGTACGTGGAGGCGGCGGCTGGCCGGACGGTCATCCTGGATACACGCAAGACGGCGCCGACGCTCCGTACCCTCGAGAAGTACGCCGTCCGGGTCGGCGGGGCCGCGAACCACCGGTTTGGCTTGGGGCATGGCATCCTGATCAAGGACAACCACATCCGGATGGCCGGCACCGTGACCGAAGCGGTTCGTCGCGCCCGCGCCATACTCCCGCCGCGTGTGGCGGCGACGGACAGGGCTTCCCGCGCCGCGGGCCCCCTCGCCAACCGGATTGAAGTCGAAGCACAGTCCCTTGCTGACGTGGACGAAGCCCTCACTTCCGGCGCCGACATCATTCTCCTCGACAACCTCCCGTTGGGCGACGCTGCCGAGGCGATTGCTCGCTGCCGCGGCAAGGTCGAGACCGAGATCTCCGGTGGCGTGACGCTCGATTCCATAGCCGCCCTCGCCGCCCTGGGGCCGACATACATCTCGGTCGGTGCGCTGACGCATTCCGCCGCGGCCGTCGATATCAGCTTCGACATCACGCCACACCCATGAACGACACCGCGGCGCTACTGCCATCCGAACTCGCCGCGGCGCTTGCCGCGTACCCGGAGATGGACGCGTCACTGGTCCACTATCATTCGGTCCTCGCCTCGACCAACGACGTCGCCGCCCAGCTTGCGGCCTCCGGTGCGCCCGACGGGTCGGTTGTCATCGCCGGCCACCAGACCACCGGCCGGGGGCGGCGCGGACGCGGATGGCACTCGCCGGAGGGCGTAGGCCTCTATCTCTCGATTATTCTGCGCGGGCCTCAGCCTCCGGTCGTTACACTGCTGGCCGGCGTCGCGGTTGCCGAGGCGATCCGCATGCAGACCGGTGTGGCTGTGGATTTGAAGTGGCCGAACGACCTGGTGGCTGCCCCGCGCAGCGCGAGTAGTTGGCGCAAACTGGCCGGCATCCTGACCGAGACGTTTCCGCATGGCGCGGGTGAGGGCGCCGTCGTCGGCATCGGCGTGAACGTCGCTGCAACCGAGTTTCCGCGCGACCTGGCCGACATCGCCGTCGCGCTCGATGAATGCGTCGGCGCGCCCGTCGATCAATCCGGGCTCTGCGCTGCGCTTCTCGTGCAGTTCGCCGGCTGGCGACAGCGCGTTGCCGCGGACGGGACGGCCGGGCTGATCGATCGGTGGCGGGAACTCTCGCCGAGCAGCCGTGGAGCCGTGGTCGCCTGGGAGGCCGGCGCGGGGACCACCCGCCGTGGCATTACCGCCGGCGTCGATGACAGCGGCGCCCTCCTGGTAGAGGTGGATGGCGTGACGGAGCGGATTGTCGGCGGCGAACTTCGCTGGGGTGGATAGGGACGTCATGCTGCTCGCAATCGACGTTGGCAATACGAACGTCGTCTTCGGTATCTTCGACGGTACCGCGCTCAAGGTGAGTTGGCGTCTGATGTCGCTTCCCGACCGGACCGCCGACGAACTCTGGGTTCTCGTGAGCGGTCTCTTTTCCCAACGCGGCATCGATCCGGTTCACATTGAGGGCGTCGTTCTGTCTTCGGTGGTTCCCGCCCTGACGCAGACCGTCACCGAGATGGTGGCGCGCAATATCGACCGTCCCATGCTCGTAGCCGGCGCCGAGAACGCTGGCCTGCCGATCGGCTATGAGCAACCGTCCGACGTCGGCGCTGACCGGCTGGTGAACGCCGTCGCAGCGCTCCGCCTCTTTGCGGATGGCGGCGGCGCCGAAGGGCGCCGGCCGATCATCGTCGTCGACTTCGGCACCGCCACGACGTTCGACGTCATCTCCGCCGCCGGGGAGTATCTCGGCGGCGTCATCTGTCCCGGCGTCGAGATATCGGCCGACGCGTTGTTTCAGCGTGCTGCGCGCCTGCCGCGGGTCGACGTGCGCAAGCCGGCGGAAGTAGTTGGCCGCAACACGGTCGCTTCGATGCAATCGGGTCTGTTCTACGGCTACGTTGCGATGGTGGAAGGCATCGTCGGACGTCTTCGGGACGAGGTTGGGGGCGACGCGGTTCCGATCTGCGTCGGCACCGGCGGCCTTGCCGGCGCCATTGCCGCCGAGACGACGGTGATAGACGCAGTCGAACCCGACCTGACCCTGATCGGACTCCGCTACGTCTGGGAGCGGCGCCGCAACGCGGGGGCGTGATGGACGCCGGCGAGTACTGCCGCGCCGTCGAGTCGTACCTCTGTCGGAAGAACGATGGCCATCTGATCCGGGTCGTCGGTCCCGCCTTCGAAATGGTCTGCGCCTGGGCCGCGACCGGCGTCCCGTTGAGTGTCGTCCGGCGCGGCATTGATCAGCGCTTCGCGCGCTACTATGCGAAAGGCCCGCGCCGTTTTCCGCTTCGTATCGAGTTCTGCGAAGCGGATGTCCTGACGCTCTTCGACTACTGGAAGCGTGCTATCCACGTTTCCGGGGCGGGTGTTCGGGAAGCCGATACGGGGTCCGGGCCAGGGGCGCCAGACGCCGGTGCAGAAGGGGAGCCCACGCCGCGCCCGGGCCGCCGTTCGCTTGCGGCGCATCTTGAGCACCTCACCGCCGCGCTTGCCGAGTGGGCGCCCCCTGCGGGGAGTGCGCCCCCGGCGCTCGCCGAGACAATCGCTAGCGCCCGGGTCATCGTCGATGAAGCGCGCCCGACCACCGGCACGATCCGAGGTGGGGCACGCCAAGCCCTCATCGAGCGCCTCGGGGCGTTCGATCGGTTGCTCACCGCCGCAGCACGCCAGGATACCGATCAGGCGACCACCGCCAGACTCCGGTCCGAGGCCGCCGATTCCCTCGCTCCCTTCCGGGAACGGATGCTCCCCAGTGCCTTTGCCAGCGCCCTCGACAGCGCTACGGACCATCTCCTTGCGGAGCACTGGCATCTCCCGCGCCTGACGTACCAGTAGGGATGGCTGTGATGTTCAGGTCGACAGAGTGGGGGTTCCGATGGTCTTGCGCGTTCCTGTTGGTGGCGTGGCTTGCGGCCGCCGCGAGCGCCCAGATTTCCGGAGAGATTGAAGGCACGGTGGTAGATGGCCAGGGGCTTGCGGTGCCGGGAGTGACAGTCACCGTCTCGGGTGAAGCGCTGATCGCCCCGCAGGTCGCTGTCACGCTGGCTGACGGTTCCTATCGGTTCCGGGCGCTGGGAAGGGGTGCGTACGGCCTCATGTTCGAGTTGCCGGGATTTCGAACCGTGATGCGTGAAGGCGTGACCGTCGAAGGGAACCGCGTGATCCGGATCGACGCGTCGCTGAAACTGGTCGAGGTTGCCGAAACGATCACGGTGAGGGGCGATGCACCTCTGGTGGACACAAAGACGACGGCGCTGGTGAACGACTTCGGCGTGGCTGAATTGCAGGAGGTCCCCTCCGCCACCGACGTCTGGGCGGTGCTGGGCCAGACGGCCGGCGTCCGCATGCGTGGATTCGACGTGGGCGGCTCGCATAAGAGCCAACAGACCAATTACGAGAGCTTCGGCGTGCGCGATCAGAACCGCATCCTGGCCGACGGCGTGGATACCACCGAAGGCGAAGGGAGTTCAGCGGGTTGCTCCACGCCGACTACGAGCATGAGCGGTTCGTGGGTGACAACGGCGACGCCGATCTGGCCGCCCGCGGCTACACCGGAAATCCCAACCTGCTCTTCTTCGAGACCCACGCGGACCTGGGCGGACCAATCGTGCGTGACCGCGCCTGGTTCTACGGGTTCTACAACCACTTTCGCATCGACAAGGCAGTGTCGGGCGTGGACCGCGCCGTGGCCACCGACCTGGGCGACTTCGATTCGTTCGGCGGCAAGGCGACGGTGCGGCTGACGGAACGGGATCGGCTGATCGGCTATACGAACTGGGGATTGAAGGAGAAGCCGAAACGGGGCCTGTCCACCGATGTCGGTCCCGACTCGGTGCTTGCCCAGGCGAGTTGGAGTTGGGCCCACAAGGCGGAGTGGCAACGCGTCTGGGACGACCGCACGTTCATGACCGTGGCCGGCAAGCACTTCGGATTTGGATGGCCGATGGTGCCGCAGGTCGATCCGGGGCAGCACCCGCCGCGACTGGACACGGCTACGGGTCGTCTCCGCGGCGCAGGCTGGTTTCCTGGTGTCAACGGTTCACCTCCATTCACCTTCGTACGATGGAAGCCGCAAGCCACGGTCAGGCTGAACCACTACGCGCCGGACCTGGGTGGCAGTCATGACATCAAGGTGGGGTACGAGTTCCAGATCGACAGCAGCCAGTTCGGATCGAACGCCAATTCCGGACATATTCGGTACCTCGACGACAGCACGAACGATCGGCCGTTCCATGTGGACCGGATCATGCTCTTCAACATGCCGGCCGAGGGGGAAATCAGTGCAGACAACCGAAACCGGCATCACGCGGTCTTCCTGCAGGACACGTGGCGGCCGGCTGACCGCCTCTCGCTGAATCTGGGCGTCCGGTACGAGCAGCAGCACACTTATTTTCTGGATGCAGTGTCCGATCCCTTCTTCACAGAGTTCTTTCCCGCCGGGACAACGGCCGGAAGGACGAACGTCATCTGGAATACCTGGTCGCCGCGCCTCGGGCTGACGTTCGCGCTGGCGCCTCGGACCGTTCTGAAGGGGCATTACGGCCGCTACCACGTGAATCTTGCCGACGCCCACGAGGGCGCCAATCCGGCCAGCACCGCGTGGATCCGCTATGCGTTTCTCGATCCGAACGCCAACGGGATCTATGACGGCCCGGGCGAGCTGGGCGCCAAACTGGACGAGCAGGGCGCAACAGGCGCGGTTCCCGGCGTGGAGGGAACGCCTATCGACCCCGCGCTTCCGCCGGAGTACGTCGACGAGTTCAACCTGTCGCTGGAGCACGAACTGGCGTCGGATACCGCCCTGCGGTTTTCCTACGTGCGCAAGGATCTCAGTGGCGACAGCGGGATCTGGAACGGGCCGCAACAGACCGCGCTGTTCGCCGGTCGGGGCATCGCGTGCGCGGTTGATCCGGAATGGGATTGCCCGGTGAACGCGCTGACCGGCTTGCCGCTCAACGTCCAGCGAGTGCCGGACGACGTAGCCGGAATGGTAGATAACCGGATTGGCGCGGTTCCCGGCATGCAGGCCGCCTACGACACCCTGCAGGTGGCGGTTGATCGCCGCTTCAACGACGGGTTCCTGATGCAGGCAAGCTTCGACTACCAGTGGCGGGATGAGTTTCGCGCGGCCTCCGGCGAGTCCCGCAGCCCACTCGATGCGGATCCGCTCGTTGTCGGTTCCGGCCAGCACGGCCGGATATGGCAGAACCACAGCCTCGATGTCGCGGCGCGCCAGGCGACGGCAATCTGGGGGGCGCGCCTGTTGGCACGCTACGCGCTGCCGGCAGGCGTCGGCCTCTCGGCGAACGTCCGGCATCAGAGCGGTTGGCCATACGCCCTGATTCAGCGTGTGGACATTCCGGGTACCGGCACCAGCCTGCCCATCTTCCTCACCGATTTGTCAGCGAACCGGTCCGAGAATGTGACGATGGTGGACGTTCGCCTGGACAAGGCGCTGGCGGCCGGTTTGCGGAGCCGTGTGACGCTGATGCTGGACGTGTACAACCTCTTGAACACCAACGCAGTCACCAACTTCTCGCTGCGGACGGGCGACGGAGAGCGTGTCATTTCGGCGCTCGATCCGATTGCGATAAAACTGGGCGTGCGTATCCAGTTCTAGGAGCCCGTGGTGAAACCTCGCGTCGCACCGAGAGCGGGTGAGGCGCCCGACTGACAAGGCGCGACGAGGGAGCATATTGGCCGTATTGAGACCGCGGACTGGCGCAGTCCGCGGACTGCCACAGTCCGAGGAGCAACGCCGTTCAGGCGGGATGCATCGCCGCTCGAATGTAGCGGGGGTTTCACCACGGGCTCCTAGTCGCTAGCCGGCGGCCGTGGCGGCGCCAGCGGGTGCTTTGCGGGTCGATGCCGGCTCCGCGTCGAGCCGGGCGATATACGGAAGATGGCGGTATCGCTCCGCGTGGTCCAGGCCGTAGCCCACGACGAATAGGTCGTCAATGGCGAACCCGACGAATTCGACCGACACGTCACAGCGGCGCCGGGACGGCTTGTCGAGCAGGCAGGCCGCGCGCAGATGAGATGGACGCTGCTCCCCGAGGCGGGTCCGAATTTCCCGCATGGTGGTACCGCTGTCGACTATGTCATCGACAACGACGACGTAACGTCCCCGCACATCGCGCGGCTCGAGACTCCAGACCACCGATCCGGACGAAACGGTCCCGCTCCCGTAGCTCGAGCAGCGGGCGAAGTCCATCGTGACCGGCCTGGAGAATGCCCGCAGCAGATCGGCGAGGAACACGAACCCGCCGGTCAGCACCCCGATGAGATGGATGGTCTTGTCGGGTGGTGCGTCGTTCTCGATCGCATCCGCGATCTCTGTGACGCGGCGCTGGATTTGATCCGCGGAGAAGAGGAGGGCCGGTGCGGTGTCGTCACCAAGCATGGACGAGGCAGGGTACTACACGGCGGGGCCGGACGTGACTCGGCTACATGCGGCCGGGGACTTCACAGCCCATCAGGTCGAGGGCCTTCGTCAGCTGGTTGCGCACATGAAGGACGACCGCGGCTCGCCACAGTTGCGTGGGGCGGTCCGCTTCGGCGACAACCGGGGCGCGGTGGTAGAAGGCGTTGAATTGCTGGGCGAGACTAAAGGCGTATTTCGCCAGCACGGAGAGCTCCAGCGAGCGCATCGACTGGTCGGCGACTTCATCGAGGCGTGACGCTTCAAGAAAGAGCGCCCAAAGCTCGGAGTCAGCGTCCGCGGTCAGGGCGATATCGGGGAGATCGTCGAGCGCCGCCATCAAGCTCTCCGCGTCCGTGCCGTCAGTTTCGGCCAGCTTGCGCAGGATGTTCGTCGCACGGACGGTGGCATACTGCAGGTACGGCCCGCTCTCGCCTTCGAAGCTGAGCGCCTCGTCGATGTCGAATGCGATCAGCTTGCCGCGCGAGTACTTGATCATGAAGTAGCGAATCGCGGCGCAGGCAATGATGCCGGCGATGCGGTTTGCTTCCTCCGCGTCCTGCGCCAGGTCATCGTGCCGCGCAACCACTTCGGCGCGCGCGGCGGCGGTGAGGCGATCGAGCAGATCGTCCGCCTTCACACCCAGACCCTTCCGGCCGGACACTTCCACGACGCGCTGGTTCGCGTCTCCCTCGAGCGGGAAACCGAGCGCCTCGGCGGTCCGCCGGGACAGGGCGACCATCTCGTAGGAGACATGTGTCGAGCGGGCTGCCTCTTCTGGTCGCCCGGCGGCGGCGAGCGCCTGGGCGAGAAGCTGTTGCAGATACGACTGACGCGTGTCGATCACGTTGTAGACGCTTGACGCACGACCGAACGGGGTGCCGGGTCGAGGTGCGCTACCGTCGTTGTCGCCGGGCGCGGTGGAGGTCGTCGTCCAGAGCGGATGACCGGAGCGTTGCGTGCCGTGTGGCGCATAGCGAAAGTCACAGCCGAGCAGCCCGAACTTCCAGAATTGGTAGGCGATGTCCTTGCCGACGTAGGTGACGGTGCCGTTCGACCGGACAATCACTTTCGTCGCCGACTTCGGTCCGCCCGGGCGGCTGTCGACTTCGGCGGCAGCATCGTCGGGGTCGTCGGATGCGTCTGCCGTGTCGCCATCGCGGTTCGGCTCGGCATGCCCCTCTTCCGGGTTGCCGTTTCCACCATCACGTTCCGCGCCCGCGATGGGCATTACCCAGCAGCCGGCCTGCGGGCCCACCTGGGCGAGCTGGATGGCGTCGGCTTCCTTCAGCACCTCGAAGGCGCGCGCCCAGAAATGGAGATGAAGGATGTCGCTCTCCCGCGTCAGCAGGTCGTACTCGATGTTCATCCGGTCGAGCGTCGCGAGATGACAGCGGACGATTCTGTCAGCGATGAGCGCACCCAGCGAAGCTGACGGTTCAGCGCCGTGTTCGAGGTCATGGAGCGTTCGCCTGCGGTGTTCGAGGCGGTTGTCGTCCGCTTCGTACCAGCGCGTGACCTTCGCATAGAGATCCCAGCAGTAGAAATCGAACTTCGGCCGATCGGCGAGTGCCGTGACGTCGTCAAGGGACATCCGGTCGATCTGTTCAAAGCCGACAACAACGTCTGCTACCTGAACACCCGTGTCGTCGATGTAGTTCTGTACTTCGACGGGGTGGCCGAGGAAGCGCAGGACGCGAGCCAGCGAGTCGCCCATGGCGGCGTTGCGGAGATGGCCGATATGGGCGGCCTTGTTGGGGTTTATGGCGGTGTGTTCGACGATCGCCTTGCGCGATGTCGAACCGGAAGCTGAAGCAGCCGGGTCGACGCGGCACGTGGACGCGAAGAGGTGACGGACGAACGCCGCGCGGTGCAGGAAGATGTTTACGTAGCCGTTGGGTGCTGCAGCAACCTTCGCGACGCCGTCGATGTCGCCGAGGGCATCGATCAGTTCGGTGGCTATCACCCTCGGGGCCTTGCGGAGCGTCCGGGCCAATTCGAAGGCGACGGTGATTCCGAGGTCGCCGAGCGCCCGGTTGGGCGGTGACTGGATGACGATTGATGGGAGTTGCCCTGCGTCCAGGCCGTACAGCTTGGCCAGCGCGTCACGAACGCGCGATCGCAGCGTCTGGTGGATCGGCAGGATCATGTGCGGCGTCCCTTGTCGATCCCACTATCGGCACGGTAGGCGCCGATAGCCAACGCCCGTGCGTAGTCGGCCGGCGTGTTGATGTTGAAGAGAAGGGCGCCGTCCGGATTGTAGGGGCTCAGATGTTCATCCAGCAGTACCCGCGTTCGCAGGTCGTGCATGAGGTTGCTCGTCTTCAGTGCGCCGCGGGAAATACGTTCTTCGATTGCGTTGCGGCAGGACGCCCGGTAGCAGGCGCAGAGGGGGTGCCAGCCGTCGCTGCTGCGAGGGATGACCGCGTCGGCCGCCGCGTCGGCCAACCCTACCTGCAGCAGGTGGGCCAGAAACGGGCGGGTCAGGAATGGCATGTCGCCGGCGACGATCAGCGTGCAGGGTGAAGCCGATGCGGCTAGTGCTGCGTGGATACCGGCCAGGGGACCGGCCTCGACGAAGTGGTCGTTGACCACGGTGGTCGTCTGCAGGTCGAACAGGTCTCGATCCGATGTTTCTGCCGCACTCATGACGATAAGGACGTTATCTACCACCGCACCCAGTGCCGCCAGCAGCCGGTCGATGATTCGCTGCCGCCCGAGCGGGAGCAGCATCTTGGCCTGGCCGCCGAACCGGCGCGCCCGCCCGCCGGCAAGGATGGCGGCCGTCGACATGGACGTCGAAAGTCTATGCGATAATCAGATGTTCTCGATTCGCTGCGGGCGGTTCCGGCCATCGGCTCTGGTTGGGCCGGGTGTCTTCGGCGGAGGAACACGCGCTCGCAGGCGCGATACAAGACCATGTCACTAAGGCATGCCCGTCGCCGCATTCGCCCTGGCCTCCAGCTTGCCCTCATCAGCTGGGGCCTGTTGCTCGCGGGGACTGTCGTGCAGCCCTTGCTCGAAGCCCAGCAACCGGATACGCGTGGGGGCAGCGGCGACGGTGGCGTTGCTCGCAGCGGGCGTCCGATCGTCTACGCCGCTGATGTTGACGCGCTGATACATCCGGTCTCCGCCGAGTTCATTGCGCAAACGATCGCCAAGGCGGATGACGACCGGGCCGACCTCGTCGTCCTGACACTGCGGACACCCGGTGGCCTGGTCGACTCGACGCGGGAAATCAATCGGTCGATCATCGAGGCGGAGACGCCGGTCGCGGTTTGGGTGGGGCCCAGCGGCGCGCGGGCGGCCTCTGCCGGATTCCTCATCACGATAGCGGCCGATGTCGCGGCAATGGCGCCCGGTACGCACATCGGTGCGGCGCACCCGGTCTCCGGCACCGGCGAGGGAATGGATGAGACGGCGGCAGAGAAGGCGGCGTCCGACGTTGCCGCCTACGCCCGCTCTCTTGCCAGCCGTCGTGCCCGGAACGTCACGCTCGCGGAGGAAGCGGTAACCGACAGCCGATCGTTCACCGAACAGGAAGCCTTGGACGCCGACCCGCCCCTCATCGATCTGGTTGCCGATGACCTCGACGATCTGATTGCGCAGCTTGACGGCCGCGACATCCGCCGGTGGGACGGCACGGTCGTTACCCCCTCACTCGATGGCGCCGACATAAAGGTGGTCGAGATGACCTGGCGGCAGCGGCTTCTGAGTGCCGTGGCGCATCCGCAGATCGCCGTGCTGCTGTTCAGTCTCGGCAGTCTCGGCCTCACCATAGAGCTCTGGAACCCCGGCGGCATCGTGCCGGGTGTCGTCGGCGGTCTCTGCCTCCTGCTCGCGTTCTTCGCTTTTCAGATCCTTCCGATCAACTACGTCGGGCTATTACTGATTGGCTTCGGGTTGCTGTTGCTCGTGATCGAAATGTTCACGCCAACGTACGGGCTGCTCGCGAGCGGCGGTATCGTCAGCATGCTGATGGGTGGCTTGCTGCTGTTCGACTCCGACCTGCCCGAGCTGCAACTGGGTTGGCCGTTCCTGGTGGCGACCGTGCTGGCACTCGGCCTGATCACCGCCATGCTGACGCGTCTCGGGATCCAGGCTCATCGGACGCGTGCCGTGACCGGCACCTCCGGTATGATGAACTCGCCGGGATGGGCACTCGGGCCGATTCCGGCTGGTGGGAGGGGACGCGTAGAGACCCATGGTGAGATCTGGTCAGCGGTGGCGGATCAGATGATCGGCGCCGGTGATGCGGTGCGGGTCGTCGAAATCAACGGGATGACGTTGCGAGTCGAGCCCGCGGGCACGTCCGCGCCGACCGATCGCCCTGATGCGCATTCGTCGCAGACGGTAGAGACATCCCGAACACTTGGCACGGGTACGGAGGAGTCATGAACATCGCACCGGAACTGATCTTTCTCGTTGTCGTCCTCCTGTACCTGGCCAACTCGATCAAGATCCTGAACGAGTACGAGCGGGCGGTCATCTTCCGGCTCGGCAAGCTGTATGCCAAGCCGAAGGGGCCCGGCGTCATCCTGGTTCTTGCGCCGATCGATCGGATGGTCCGCGTCAGCCTCCGGACCATCGTCATGGACGTGCCGCCGCAGGACGTCATCACGAAGGACAACGTCTCGGTGAAGGTGAACGCGGTGATCTATTTCCGCGTCATGGACCCGCTGCGCTCCGTGGTGGAGGTGGAGAATTTCCACTACGCGACTTCCCAGCTTGCGCAGACGACGTTGCGTAGCGTGCTGGGTCAGGTGGAACTCGACGGGCTGCTCTCGGAGCGGGAATCCCTCAATCAGCAATTGCAGCAGATTCTGGACACGCATACCGATCCCTGGGGTGTGAAGGTGTCGTCGGTCGAAGTGAAGCATGTTGACCTGCCGGTCGACATGCAGCGGGCCATGGCGCGTCAGGCAGAGGCGGAACGCGAGAAGCGGGCGAAAATCATCCATGCGGCTGGCGAATACACCGCATCCGAGAAGCTGACGCAAGCCGCGGAAGTGATGTCGACCCAGCCACTCGCACCGGTGCTTCGCTACATGCAGACGCTGACCGAAATCGCAGGTGAGAAGAACTCGACGATCGTCTTTCCCATGCCGATTGACCTGATGGGCATTCTGGGTGGCGCATTGGGCGGCGCGAATAGCGGCGCCAAGACGTCAGCCGGCGGCGGTGCGGACAAGCCCGAGTGAGAACGGACACGCGCGCGCAGGTTCGGTTCACGCCGAAGCAGGTGGTCTTCCTCTTCGTGGCTGCTGCCGTCATGGGAGTCGTGATCTTCCTTTGCGGAGTGCTGGTCGGCCGCGGAGTACCGCTTGCGCAGGTGCTGAACGGCGAGACGGCTAACGTCGTGGCTCTCCACACCAACGAACCACCGGCCGTGATCAGCACGCCGCGCAGCGAACCGGCCACTTCGGCGTTGGCCGACGCAAACCTGACGTACTACACGCGTCTCGACGGCGCCACGGCGTCTGAGAGTGACCGGTTTGGTTCTGTACCGGCCGTATCGGACGCAACCGTCTTGCCAGCGGATGGTCCGGAACCGACGCTGCCCATCATCACACCAGCCAGGGATAGCGGCTACACGCTGCAGGTTTCGGCGCTGCGCGATCGGAGCGCAGCAGAGCTGCTGGCGGCGCGACTGGCGGAGAAGGGCTATGCGGCGTTTGTCGCGAGTCCGTTCGATGGCGCCCCGATTACGACTTTCAGCGTACGTGTTGGACCGTACGGCAGCCGGCTGGAGGCGGAGCGGGCGCTGGAGCGCCTCGAGCGCGAGGACGCGTTCAATCCCTGGTTCACGCGGTAGTCCGTGCCGATCGGTGTTCCGTCCGCGCGCGCCCTGCTAGCTGCATTCTCTGGCCTGCTGCTGGTTTTCAGCTTCCCGCATCTCGGTCACGGGACGGTGGCATGGGTGGCCTTGGTGCCCCTGCTCTCCGTGGTCACGTGCGTGTCTCCCTGGCGCGCACTACGCCTGGGGCTCCTGACCGGTCTTGTCCACTTCGCGGGCACGCTGTACTGGATTCCACCCGTGATGGTCGACTTCGGGGGGCTCTCACTGCCCGCCGCCTGGGGGGTGCATGCGCTCCTCGTCTTGTATCTCGCCCTGTTTCCAGCGCTGTTTGCAGCGGCGATGGCGGATCTCGTCGGACGGTACGGGCCGCTCGCGCTCTTCCTGGCTCCTGCCGTCTGGGTGACAACCGAACTGGGCCGGATGTACCTCTTCACCGGCTTTCCGTGGGCACTGGTGGGTTACAGCCAGGTGGGCGTGCTCGCGGTGGCCCAGAGCGCGAGCGTCGTTGGCGTTCTCGGAGTTTCCGGGCTGGTGCTGCTACTCAACGCGGCAGTGGGGTACCTCCTGGTCGCTGGTGCTCGATCGCGTATCGCTCCCGTTGCGGCAACTGTCTTGATATGGCTAGCCGCGGTCGGGCTCGGTGCGTGGCGTCTTGGTGACGATGCGCTGCTGACGACGGGTGTCCCTCTTCGCGTTGCCGCGCTCCAGGGCAACATCGCGCAGGAAGACAAGTGGGATCCGCGGAGTGTGAATGCGGTCATAGACACGTATCTCGATCAGACACGAGAGGCAGTGGAGCGTGGCGCCGCGCTTGTTGTCTGGCCGGAATCCGCGACGCCGTACCCGTTGGACCGCGATCCCCGCGCGGCGGAGATCCGTGCGGCGGCGCGACGCGGCGGCGTGCATCTGCTGGTGGGGACGACCGAGGAGTCGGCGGACCAACCTGACGGAGCGCGCTACTACAACGCGGCATACCTGCTGGACAGCGCAGGCGAAACCGTTGCGATCTACCGCAAGCAACACCTGGTTCCGTTCGGCGAGTACGTACCGTTGCGAGACGTACTCTTCTTCATCTCACCCCTGGTTGAGACAGTCGGCGCGTTTACGCCGGGCACTGACGCGACAGTGCTTCCGGTAGGCGGACAGCTGGTCAGCACAGCTATCTGCTACGAGATCATTTATCCGGCTCTGGTGCGCGAGATGGTGCTCGCCGGAAGCCGCCTGCTCACGACCGTGACGAACGATGCGTGGTACGGGCGGTCGGCCGCTCCGCATCAGCATTTTCAGCAGGCGTCCATGCGGGCAATCGAACAGGGACGCTTTCTGGTTCGAGCGGCGAATACGGGGATCAGCGGCATCGTCGATCCGTACGGCCGTGTCCTGGTCCGCTCGGCCTTGTTCGAGCCCGCGGTGCTGGCGGGGGAAGTGAGACTGCTCGATGGCCTGACGATCTACGGACGGATAGGGGATCTGCCCGCGTACGTCCTGGCGATAGTTGCGGCGCTGGCGTTGGGCTGGCGCCGGCGTGGCGGGTAGAACCGTCTGCCGACGGGGCCGAGTGCCTCCTGGCAGCATCTGAACAGTGGCGCGGCAGTCGCCGTCGCAAGTACGATCACGTCACAAGGAGACTATTGGTGGCCATTACGCTGGAAGAACAGATTCGCCGTTACCAGAACCTCGTCAAGCGGGCGGCTGACCTCCGGAGTTATCTTTGACCCGGCCGGCATTGCGGATGAAATCGCGATACTCGAGCGAAAGGCGGGCGCAGCCGATTTCTGGAACGACCAGGCGGCAGCGCAACAAGTCCTGCAACGTCGCCGGCGGCTGCAGGAAGACACCGACCTTGCCGAGTCGCTGAGCACCCGTGCCGGCGATCTCGCCGTCCTGGTGGAATGGGCGGAGCAAGGGGAAGATGTCACCGCCGATCTGGACGGCGGTCTCGACGAACTCGCTGCAGAAGTCGAAGCGAGCGAAATCCGGAAGATGCTTGGCGGTAAGCATGACCACCGCAACGCGATCGTCTCGTTCCAGCCAGGCGCCGGTGGTGTCGATTCGCAGGACTGGACCGAGATGTTGCTGCGCATGTACCTCCGCTGGGCGGAGCGACGCGGCTTCACTCGCGACGTAATCGAGGCGTCGGCGGGGGACGAGGCAGGCCTCAAGAGCGCCACGATCACCGTCAAGGGAGACTACGCCTACGGGTTGCTCCTGGCTGAAGCGGGTGTTCATCGCCTGGTCCGGATCTCGCCGTTCGATCAGGCGTCGCGGCGCCACACGTCCTTTGCATCGGTACTCGTATGGCCGGAGCTGCCGGAAGATGTCGAGGTGGACATCGACGAAGGAGATCTCCGGATTGACACCTACCGCTCGAGCGGTGCAGGCGGGCAGCATGTCAATGTCACCGACTCGGCGGTCCGGATCACCCACCTGCCGACCGGCGTCGTCGTGTCGTGTCAGAACGAGCGGTCACAGCATCGTAACCGCGACGCCGCTATGTCCGTGCTGCGGTCGCGGTTGTACGACTTGCGGCTGCAGGAACAGAAGGATCGCCTGGACAGGCTCGGTGGCGAGAAGAAGGAGATTGCGTTCGGGAGCCAGATTCGGAGCTATGTCCTGCAGCCGTACCGGATGGTGAAGGACCATCGGACGAAACTGGAAGAAGGGAACGTGGACAAGGTGCTGGATGGGGATCTGGATCCGTTCATCAAGACGTATCTGATGCAGAAGGCATCGTCCTAGCAGCAGCAACGCCGTTCAGGCGAGATGCATCGCCGGTTGAATGCAGCAGAGGTTTCGCGACGGGCTGCTAGCCCGGATTTCTCACCGGAGGTGAACAAGAGGCTGCCCGTGATGGCGTAAAGTGTTGTTATCACAATAACTTCAAGCCACACACGGAGGCAGCCTCTTGTCGACACATTGTACGCCAACCCAGCTTGAGTTTCCTCGGGTCGGTCGTCGCCGTCTGGTCGCCAGCTTCGATGGCGGAACGATCACGTCCAACGCCGGGGCATTGCTGCTGCGGGCGGTTGAGAAGTGCACCGGCGTGTGCCGGCGCGCGGCGGAGTGCTTCCAGGACTACCGGGATCCGAGCTTGATCGAGCACACGGTCGAGGACTTGGTGACCCAGCGTGTGATGGCCGTCGCGTTGGGCTACGAAGATCTGAACGACCATGACACCCTGCGGCGCGACCCGCTGGTGGCGGCCGCGGTGGGCAAGGCGGACCCGACGGGCGAGAACCGGGTGCGGCCGGCGGACCGCGGGGCCGCGCTGGCGGGGAAGAGCACGCTGAACCGGCTGGAACTGGTCGGGTCGAAGGACGCCGAGGCTGACCGGTACAAGAAGGTGACCTATGACGAGGCGGCGCTCGACGCCCTGCTGGTGGACGTGTTCATCGAGTCGCACCCGACGCCGCCGGCGCGCATCGTGCTGGATGTCGATGCGACGGACGACCCGCTGCACGGCCAGCAGGAAGGGCGGTTCTTCCACGGGTATTACCGGCACTACTGCTATCTGCCTCTGTATATCTTCTGCGGGGCGCAGGTGCTCTGCGCGCGGTTGCGGCCCTCGAACATCGACGGGGCGGCCGGGGTGGTGGACGAGTTGGCGCGGATTGTGGGGCAGGTGCGGCAGGCGTGGCCGTCGGTCTCCATCCTGGTGCGGGGAGACTCGGGGTTCTGCCGAGACGAGCTGCTGAACTGGTGCGAAGAGCATGCGGTGGATTACGTCATCGGCTTGGCGAAGAACGCTCGGTTGAAGGAACACATCGCGCCCGAACTGGCGCAGGCCCAGGCGCAGTGCGAGGAAACCGGGACCGCCGCGCGGGTGTTTGCGGACTTCCGCTATCGCACGCGCGAGAGCTGGAGCCGGGAGCGCCGGGTGGTCGGCAAGGCCGAGCATCTGCCCGCGGGCGCCAATCCACGCTTCGTGGTGACATCGCTGCGGCCGGACACCCTGGCGGCGCAGGCGCTGTATGAGGATTTCTATTGCGCCCGCGGGGACATGGAGAACCGCATCAAGGAACAGCAACTGGCGCTGTTCGCGGACCGGACGAGCAGTGCGACGCTGCGCGCCAACCAACTGCGCCTGTATTGGGCCACGCTGGCCTACGTCCTGCTCCAGCACCTCCGCGACCGGGGGCTGGCGGGCACCCGGCTCGCCCGCGCCCAATGCGACACGCTACGGCTGCGGCTGCTCAAGATCGGCGCCCACGTCCGCGTCACCGTGCGCCGCATCTGCGTGGCGCTGTCCGAGCTGGCGCCCGACGCCGATCTGTTCATCACGGCCGCTCAGCGTTTGCGCGCACCGCCCGGCCCGGCCTGACGATTGGCCAGGCGGCGGCATACGTTCACGACCGCAGGGGGCACGGGTCCGTCGGGTGTGGTGTGCCTACCCGGCCGATTCGGTGCCACGCGCACGTCGTCGCCCGCGTCCAGACCACCGCTGGCGTCCGATCTGGCCGTCCAGAACCCCAGACGCGCCGCCTCATGCCCGATCTCCGGGAGCTGTGAGAAATCCGGGCTAGTGCCGGATGGCGGCGCCGGGTTCGGTTCCAGCGATGAACGCTTCCTGAATGGCGCCCCGCTCCCACGGCGGGGCGATCTCGCCGGTGTCGGGCATCACCGAGTGGAAGACGATGTTCTCTGGCGGGACGAAGGCAGGTCGTGTTTCCTGCTGTGCGACGTACGCCTCCATGAAGTCGATCCAGATCGGCAATGCCACGGCGGAAGCCTGCTCGCGGTCTCCCAGTGATCGTTTCTCGTCGTAGCCGACCCAGACGCCGAGCGTGATGTCGGGATCGAAGCCGACGAACCAGGCATCGGTGTACTCGTCCACTGTGCCGGTCTTTCCACCGAGTGGCCAGTCGAGCGCAAACGCTGCGCGCCGGCCAGTACCTCGCTGCACGACCCCCTGCATCAGGTTGGCAATGACGAATGCGGTGTCCTCGCGCAGGGCATCGCGCGACTGCGGCCGGTTCTCCTCCAGTAGATTCCCCTCGCGGTCCACTACCCGTTGCACCAGGAACGGCAACATCCGGCGGCCGGCGTTCGGGAAGACGGAATAGGCGCTCGTTACCTCGAGCAACGTGGCTTCGGCGGATCCGAGCGCGACCGAGAGGAACGGCGGGATAGGTGAGCTGAAGCCGACGCGCCGGGCGAAGTCGACCACGGTTTCCGGTCCGACCTCATTCATCAGCCAGACGGCCGGGATATTGCGTGAATCTTCCAGGGCGTGGCGGATCGTGATGGGGCCTTCGTACTCGTTGTCGTAGTTGCTCGGTTCGTAGAGCGGCTGACCCGGCCCGACTTCGAAGCTGACCTTCTCATCCATCACGATGCTCGACGCGGTCCAGCCCTGATCGATCGCGGCGGCGTACAGGATTGCCTTGAAGAGTGATCCGACCTGCCGTGCCGCCTGCGTCGCGCGGTTGAACCTGCTTCGCTGGAAGTCGTAGCCGCCTACCATGGCAAGAATGTGCCCGGTGCGGTTGTCGATCGCGAGCAGCGCGCCTTCCACTTCCGGTTCCTGATCCAGTGTCGCCGTGCCGACGCTGCCTGCCTCGGCTGGCAGCTCGGTCAGGACGACGTCCACCAGGTCCCCCGGAACCGCCACGTCGGCGGGCGCGTCACGTCGGGTCCAGGCGAAGCCGTCCTGATCGATTGCAAGTGCATGCGGCCCGACCCGAACCTCAACCGTGTCGGCCGTCGTGCCGGTCACCACCGCCGGCACCAGATCGCCGGTTGCTATCGGATAGAGCCAGCGTGGATGTGTGAACGCGTCGACCGACTCGGTGGCGTCCGTCCCTTCCAGGACATTGCGTCGCGGTCCACGGTAGCCGTGCCGCTTGTCGAGCGCGCGCAACCCCACTGAGACGGCTAGATTGGCGGCGCGCTGCAGCTCGAGGTCCATCGTGGTGCGGACAACGAGACCAGCCTCGTAGAGGTCAGTCGCGCCGTAGTTGCTTTCCAGGTGTTGGCGAACCTCCTCGAGGAAGTACGGCGCTATCGTGTTGGCCCGCTGCCTTCGCGGCGCCAGGACGATTGGCTTCGCCATTGCCGCTTCGGCCTCGTCCGTCGTGACATAGCCTTCGTCGGCCATCCGGCGAAGGGCATAGTTGCGTCGGCGGGTCGCCGCTTCCATGTTCACGAGCGGGCTCCACCGTGCGGGCAACTGGAAGAGCCCGGCGATCATCGCCGCCTCACCCAGCTCGAGGTCGTGCGCCGACTTCCCGAAGTAGAGCTGCGACGCCGCCTCGACACCATCGGCCGCGCGCGTCGCGGTGCCAAGGAACATCTGGTTGGCGTAGAGCGCGAGGATCTCGCGCTTCGTGTAGCGCTTCTCGAGGTGGAACGTGTAGTACGCCTCGCGCAGCTTCCGCTGCAGCGTCTTCTCGAGGCCGAGCTGGTCACCGCCGATCGTGATGTGCCTGGCGAGCTGCATTGTCAGCGTGCTCGCCCCCGCCGCGCGGAGGTCGCCAGACAGTATGTTGTTGACCAGGGTGATCAGGATGCGGGGGATGTTGACGCCGATATGCTCGAAGAACTCACCATCCTCTGCCGCGACGATGGCGTTACGGAGCACGTCCGGAATGTCGTCGTACCCGATGATCACCCGGCGCTGAGTGGCGAACTCGCCAATGAGCTCCCCGTTCCGGGCGTGAACGCGGGTGATCGTCCCGGGTGCGTAATCGTCGAGCGCCTCGATTTCGGGGAGATCGGGCGAGTAGGCGAGCAGAACACCGGTCGCCACACCCAGAAGGGCGACGATGGCGAACGTCGCGACGAGGGCCACGTGCCGTCGACGTGGCTTCAGCCGGGACACGCCTCATTCTAGCAGGATTGTGAGGGGCCCATGGGCGACGCCCGGACGCTGTCGGAGCCTGATCGGCGAACCCGGGATAGACGCATTCCGCGGCCGGCCACATGGACGAGTGGATAGAATTGACATAGAGGCACTCAGGTTTTATTATTATTGTCAGTATAGGAATGGGTCGGCCCAAGACCGGCCATGGGTGGACACCAGGAGACGAAATGGGCAGGGACATGAGCAAGATTATCGGGATCGATCTCGGCACGACGAATTCCGTCGTCGCGGTCATCGAGGGTGGGGAGCCGACCGTCATTACGAACCCGGAGGGGCAGCGCGTGACGCCGTCGGTAGTCGCGTTCGCGAAGTCCGACGAGCGACTGGTCGGACAAGTGGCAAAACGTCAGGCCGTGACCAATCCGGAGAACACCGTCTTTTCGATCAAGCGTTTCATGGGACGTCGCTTCGGCGAGGTGACGGAGGAAATGCGCATGGTTCCCTACGAGGTGGTCCGCGCGCAGAACGGCGACGCGCGGGTCAAGGCGGGGGGAAAGGAACTCTCGCCGCCGGAACTGTCGGCGGTGGTGCTGCAGAAACTGAGGCAGTCCGCGGAAGACTACCTCGGGCAGAAGGTCGCGAAGGCCGTCATCACGGTGCCGGCGTACTTCAACGATTCGCAGCGCCAGGCGACCAAGGATGCCGGCCAGATTGCTGGCCTCGAAGTGCTTCGCATCGTCAACGAGCCGACGGCGGCGGCACTCGCCTACGGGCTGGACAAGAAGGCGGACGAGACGATCGCCGTCTATGACTTTGGCGGCGGCACGTTCGACATCTCCATTCTGGAGGTGGGTGAAGGTGTGGTCGAGGTGAAGTCGACGAACGGTGACACGCACCTTGGTGGAGACAATCTGGATCAGCGGCTGATCGACTGGATTGTCGAAGAGTTCAAGCGCGATGAGGGGATCGACCTGAGTAAGGACCGGATGGCGTTGCAGCGGCTGAGGGAGGCGTCCGAGAAGGCGAAGATGGAACTCTCCACCGTGCTGGAGACCGAGATTAACCTGCCGTTCATCACCGCCGATCAGTCCGGACCGAAGCACCTTCAGAAGAAGTTGACCCGCGCGAAGTTCGAGCAGTTGGTGGATGGGCTATTGCAGCGGACGGTTGGCCCGGTGAAGCGCGCGCTGGCCGACGCTAACCTCGAACCGTCGCAGATCGACGAGGTGGTCCTGGTAGGTGGTTCCACCCGAGTGCCGATGGTGCAGGAGATTGTCAAAGAGTTATTTGGCAGGGAGCCGCACCGTGGGGTCAACCCGGACGAAGTTGTGGCAATCGGCGCCGCGGTTCAGGCAGGTGTGCTCGCCGGCGAGGTAAAGGACTTGCTGCTGCTCGACGTAACGCCGCTGTCGCTCGGCATCGAGACGCTGGGTAGCGTCATGACCACGCTGATCGACCGGAACACGACAATCCCGACAAAGAAGAGCGAGGTCTTCTCGACTGCGGCCGACAACCAGCCGAGCGTCGAGGTTCACGTGCTGCAAGGTGAGCGGACAATGGCCGTGGACAACAGGACGCTCGGCAAGTTCCACCTCGATGGAATTCCGCCGGCGCCTCGGGGCATGCCGCAAGTCGAGGTGACGTTCGATCTCGATGCAAATGGCATCGTCAATGTCAGCGCCAAGGATCTCGGCACCGGCAAGGAGCAGCAGATCACCATCACGGCCGAGAGTGGCCTCTCGAAGGAGGAAGTCGAAGCGAAGGTGCGGGAGGCGGAGTCGCACACAGCTGAGGACAAGACACGTCGCGAGGCGGTGGAGACAAGGAACCAGGCGGATCAGGCGGTTTATCAGGCGGAGAGGCTGTTGGCGGACGCAGGCGACAAGTTGACCGCAGACGACAAGAAGCCTGTAGAGGAGGCGATTGCATCGCTCAAGTCGGCGGTCGACAAGGACGACGCATCGGCCACCAAGCCGGCGCTCGACACGCTCATGGCCGCGATGCAGGGGGTCTCACAGAAACTCTACGCCCAGGGGGCGCAAGACCCGACGGGCGCGGCTGCAGGTGACGAGACCACCGGTACCACCGGTCCATCCGCTGGGGCGGGCGGTGGCGATGGCGAGGTGATCGACGCCGAGGTGGTGGACGACCAGAAGCCGTAACCGCGCGCGGAGCGCCGGGTTGGAGCGGGAGGACGGACCGTGGCACAGGTGGACTTCTATGTCGTGTTGGGCGTCGAGAGGTCAGCGACGGTTGCGGAGTTGCGCCGCGCATACAAACGGCTGGCTCGGCGTTATCACCCCGACATCAATCCGGGTGATCGGGCGGCGGCCGCGTTCTACCAGGCACTGGCCGAGGCGTACGAGACTCTGCGTGACCCGGACCGGCGTCAGGCGTACGATTCCCGCGGTGCTGAAGCTGTGCCGGAAGCCGCCGACCTGCCGTCTCCGGCCGTGCAGTTCCAGGGGTTCGATTTCTCCCCGGGCGGGAGCGGCGAGCGTCCCTCGGCCACGTTCGCGGACCTGTTCGCGGATGTCCTGCCGAGCGTCCCCAATGCAGTTGAAGGACGGGGCGGGAGCACTGAGCGAGGCAGTGATCTGTTTGCAGAGATCACGCTGAGTTTCGAAGAGGCAATAGGGGGAGCCGAGCGGCGACTCACGGTCACGCGCCTCGACACCTGCGCCAGGTGCGGCGGGAGAGGCCGCCGCCGCGGCGCGGAGGCGGGGTGCGCCAGCTGTCGCGGACACGGAAGGCTCCAGTGGCATCGGGGCCACATGATCTTCTCCACGCGTTGTAGTGAGTGTGGTGGTACCGGACGCCTGCGGCATCGCGCCTGCATTGACTGCGGTGGTCGAGGCGTGGCGGAGCAGGTGGAGGAGATCACCGTGCAAGTCCCGCCGGGAGTCGATGACGGCACGCGCCTGCGGGTCAGTGCCAAGGGGAACGCAGGGTTGCGCGGGGGGGCGCCGGGCGATCTGTATCTGGTCTCGCGCGTGAAGGCGCATCAGCATTTCCGACGGGATGGGTACGATCTCCTGCTCGATTTGCCGATCGCCATCCATGAGGCGGCGCTCGGAGCGGTGATCGCGGTGCCGACGCTCGATGGTCCGGCGACCCTGGAACTGCCGGCGGGAACGATCTCGGGGCAACGCTTCAGGGTCCGCGGAAGTGGCGTGCCGAGCCCGCGTCGTGGCGACCGGCGTGGCGACCTGGTGGTGACTGTGAACGTTGTCCTGCCGGCGGTTTCGGACGAGCGTTCGAAAGAACTTCTGCGCGAGTTCGGGAGGATCCATACGAACAATGTCCGGCAGGACATGTTCGACAAGACGTAGAGAGGTTGGCGAGGCGACGAGGATGCCGGAGAAATCGAACCGCGAAGGGCCGTACATGATCAGCGTCGTAGCGCAGCGCTACGACATCCACCCGCAGACGCTTCGGATGTACGAGCGCGAGGGGCTCTTGACGCCGTCGCGCACCGACGGCAATACGCGCCTCTATGGCGAGGAGGATCTCGAGCGCCTCGAGACGATCCTCTCGCTGACCCGCGAACTGGGTGTGAACCTGGCGGGTGTCGAGATCATTCTGAACATGCGCGACAAGATGGACCGGATGCAGCGTGAAGTGAACGAGTTCGTCAATTACGTAAAGCAGGAACTCTCGCGCGGCGTGGGAGACTGGGAGCAGCGGCTCGGCACCGCGCTCGTCAAGGTCGATCCCGGTGACCGCGTGCGGCCTGCTGCCACACCCAAGAAGCGTTCCAAGCACTGACGGCAAGCGGGAGCTACCGGTGGGCGCCTTCCGGTTCTCCGTTATGCTTGTCGCGCATGTCCACCCCCTGCCGCGACTGCAACGGCACTCGCTGGCGCACGCGCGAGACCAACGGCGTCCGACGCGCTGAACGCTGTCACTGCTGGCACGAAGCAGTGGCCCGCGACCTTCTTTCAGAGGCCCGCATTCCCGGCCGGTACGCGAAGTGTGGCTTCCACACCTTCACCAGTTACCAGAATGATCGATTGCTGAGCGCCATGGCCCGCGCGGAGCGTTTCGCCGGGACGTTTCCTGTCGTGGAGAAAGGGCTCTTGTTCATCGGACCGCCCGGCATCGGCAAGACGCACCTGGCCGTGTCGGTCCTGCGTGAGGTCGTGCAAAAGGGATGCCGCGGCGTCTACTACGACACGCGCTCGCTACTGGCGGAGATCCGCGCCTCGTTCGACCCGATCACCCGCACGTCACAGTCGGTGATTCTGAACGCGGTGAAGGAAGCGGATCTCCTGGTGCTCGACGACCTCGGCGCCGAGCGGCCGACCGAGTGGGTCGAGGAAACGATGAACATGATCGTCAACACGCGCTATAACGAACGGCGTGCGACCGTGTTTACGACCAACTACGAGGATGTGCCGGAGACTGACGACCTCGATTCGCTCCGCGTGCGGGTCGGCTTCCGGATGCACTCTCGCCTGCGCGAGATGTGCGACTTCCTGGAGTTCGGCGGCCCTGACTACCGCGGCTTCGAGCACCGCCCCACGGCTGGCGATCTGGAGCAGCGTTGGAAACACCAGGCCCGCCAGCGCCTCCCGGCGCGGTCCGGGACGACCGCCAAGATGCGCTCCGGTTACGGTGCGCGGCGCAAAGTGCCTCGAACAGCGGAGAGCGAGCAGCTCGACCTCGGCTGGGGTGGTGGCCGCGCCGGCAACGGTTGATGCGTGGCGCGATGCTTGATCGCGCGCACCGGGACGACTCCGCGCTCGGCCTTTACCTGCACATCCCGTTCTGTACGTCGATCTGCAACTACTGCAATTTCAATCGCGGGCTGCTCGACGACGTACTGAAGCGGCGTTACATCGCCGCGCTTCATGGCGAGATCGCGCGTGCAGGCGACCGAACGCCGGTCGATTCGATCTTCTTCGGGGGCGGAACGCCCTCGCTGCTCCAGGCCGCCGAGGTGGCGTCGCTCATTGCGGCTTGCCGTGATGCGTTCGATGTGGCGCCCGATACCGAGGTAACGCTTGAGATGAACCCGGAGTCGGTTTCGGAGGCGTATGCCGCTGATCTGCTTGCTGCCGGCGTCACACGGATCAGTCTCGGCGTGCAGTCTTTCGATGACCATGAACTTGCCCGTCTCGACCGAATGCATACAGCGGACGCCGCTCGCGCGGCGGTCGCGTCGATCCGCCGAGCCGGCTGTGAGAACCTGAGCCTCGATCTGATGCTCTGGCTGCCGGCACAGAGCTTGGCCAACGCCTCCAGGTCGATCGACGCGGCTATCGCACTCGCACCGGATCACCTGTCGCTCTACCTGCTCGAGCTCTACCCGAATGCACCCCTCCGCGAGGAGATGGCACGCTCGAACTGGTCGCTCGCGCCAGACGAAGAAGCGGCGGCGATGTATTTGGATGCGCTCGAGCGAACGGATGCGGCCGGCTATACGCAGTACGAGATCTCAAATGTCGCGCTTCCCGGACGCCGTGCCCGCCACAATCTCAAGTACTGGCAGGATGGTGCCTGGCTGGGCTTCGGCTGCGGCGCCCATTCGACGCGGGACGGTGCCCGCTGGCGCAACGTCTCGGAGACAGCACGCTACGTGGATGCCGTACAGCGGGGTAAACCGGTGGCCGAGGCGCGGAGGCGGCTTTCCCGGGACGAACGGCTTGGCGACGCGCTGTTTACCGGGCTGCGTCTCAGTGAGGGGATAGACCCGCTCGCCTTGAGCCGCCGCTACGGGGTGAACGTCCCTGCCCGGTTCGGCCACAGGATACAACCCTATGTCGCGGCCGGCTGGCTCAACGATGCTGCGGGACGCTGGCGTCTGAGCCGAGCCGGCATGTTGGTCTCAAACGAAGTGCTGGGGGCTTTTGTCTAGCCGTCCGGTACGGTAAAGTAGGCGGCTCTTACCGGAGAACAGGGGATTCCCGGTAGAGGATTCCGGGACGACGTTCCAAGGAGGACAGGAAATGCGGTGGTATCGCACACAGTCGATGCGGCGGATTCTGCTGGGCGGCGCGTTCGCGGCGACCCTGGTCGTGGGCGTGGCGCTTGGCGCGCTGTTCACGACGAACGAGGCGACAGCCCAGCCTTCGGTCACCTTCACTGGCCCGAATGCGGCTCTGATGTTTCACTTCGTGAAGCCGAGTGCGCAGGCGGATTATGAAGGCGTCATGCAGAAGTTGAAGGACGCGCTCCAGCAGAGCGAGAATACCGAGACGGACCGGAAAGCGCAGGCGCGCAGCTGGCGAGTGTTCAAGGCGAATGCGGATTTCACCGGCCAAGGGGCGGTCCCGTATGTTTGGGCGATCGATCCGGTGATGAATGGCGCGAACTACGCGGCTGCAACCATCATGAACGAGGCGTTCCCGGCTGACATCGAGGAGCTCTTCAACGCCTACAACGGTGCGTTCACGGACGGGCAGGTCAAGCAGCTTCCGGTCAATCTCGAGCTGGTCACCGAGTTCGCCAACTAGGCACCGAGCGCTTTCGCGCCCTCGGTCGTCGTCCGCCCCGGCTTCTGAACCGGGCCTGTTGCCGTACGCCTGCACCTGATCGTGAGGTGACGCCTGATGTGTGTCGAAAAGAGATCGGGGGCGAATGGCTGGCGTGGCGCACAGCTAGGCGGTGCGCTCACCTTGGCGGCGGGTATCGGCCTGTTCGTCGGTCTAGCGATTCCGTTCCCTGGTGCGGCGCAGGAGCCGCAGACTTTCGAGGCGCCGGTCGGTCTGGTCGTGAGCTATGTCCGGCCGGCCGGCACCGCGGACTTCGAGTCAGTCATGCTGCGGCTGCAGCAGGCGCTTGCCGAAGGGGAAGACGTCGAACGGCGGGCCCAGGCAGAGGGTTGGACCATCTACAAGGCGAGGGAACTCGGTCCCAACAATCAGGTCGTGTATGTGTGGCTGCTCAACCCGGCGGTGGGGGGCGGCGACTACGCCGTGCCACAGATTCTGGCTGAAGCTTTTCCGGCAGAGGCGCAGCAACTCTACGAGACCTACAATGAGTCGTTCGGCGCCGGCCAGATCTGGTTGAACCTGGATCCGGTGGTAGCCGGAGGCGCAGATGAACCCGACGAGGTGACGACTCCGGCGAGATAGCCGTCAGGGTCGTCGCGACAGGACACGCGTCATGCCGGCGGACAAGAACCGTCCGCCGTCACTGTCTCTTACCGCCGAAGCGGCCGGCCGTCGGCTTCGAGTTGGCGGGCTCCCGCCAGGATCCCGGTCAGACCGTAGTTCCCCTCATGACAGGCGTACTCGTAGAGGACGCCGTCCAGCCTGCGGAGGGGCATGGCTACGGTGTAAGGCGCGGTATATACCGTCTCGTCGGTGATGGTGTACTCGTAGGCAAGCGTGTCTCTATCGATCCGGGTGAACCGCTCGATCAGGTGCATGTTCGGCCCGGTGCCGCCACTCTGGCCTCCCGTGAAGTTGGTCGTCTCGACCACCAGCGTGTTTCCTTCCCAGTGGGCACGTGAGTCGCCGGCGTACTGCTTCAGGTCATGCTTTGGCGCGTCGCTGTCGATCGGGATGATCCGTGCGTTGTGCACCATCTCGTTCACGATCGTGACGTAACCGGGCGTCTGGAGGATGTGAACGTTGTTGTTGTACGCACCCGACCGCATCGGCGGACCGGAGTTGAAGCCCATGATGCAGCGGTCGAAGAGACTCCGGCTCTCGTGCGAGTCGTAACGGTGCTCCTCTTGCAAGGCGCGCCGTTCGGTCGCTGCCTGCGCTGCATCCGGAGTGCGTGGTGGGAGCCGGCCGTCCTGCGGGTCGACAATCAGTGATGTCCGTTTGTCGGAGGTCAGTTCGATCCCCCGCTCGTACCAGAACTCGTTGTACGAAAGAACGCCACCGTCGGTGCGCGGTTGGTAGCCAGCAGACGGAGCGCCGCTCTCCGGGTCGAACAGGTCGCGGTTCAGCCGAATCCGCTCCGATGCTTCGAATTGCGCGGCAGTCTCCGGATCGAGCGAATCCAGGTCCTGGAACTGCGACGGGCGCTGGAACGGCGTCAGTGTCCGGAACGTGAAGATACCGGAAATATCCGGCTGACCGTCCGGCGTCCGCATCTCGGCGGCCGCGTTGCCCTGCGCGTAGGCCGCCAGCGGCGCCAGCGCGACGAGCGCCCCGACGAGCGCGACGAACACCATTGCACGAGATCGGTTGATCATCTGCATCGCTCCCTGGATCGTGCGCGAGTGATTCGCGCGACCGCTTGAGAATACTGTCGAAACCGCGCCGGAGCAAGGACGCTCAGACGTCCGCACGACCGCGGCGAGCGGCCCGCACAGCGAGGCCGAGCCCCACCGCAAGGCCGAGGATCGCGCCAGCCATCAGGACATTGAAGGACGACTGGGCTACCGCCACGACCACGGGGTTTGATTCATCGAAGGGGCCTGTGGCCCCCCGTGTGATGATGGTCGAGAACGGCAGTTGTCCCGCCTCGGGCGCTGCAGGCCGAAACAGGAATCCGAGGAGAGCGCCCAGCATCGTCAATCCCGCGGCGGGAAGGAGGGTCTCCGACGACGCCAGCCAATAGAGGCCGAGGATCCCGGCCAGCAGAAAGAGAAAGGTGTAGAGGACGGTGCTCTCTGCCAGGAACGACGCCATCTGGACCGACGGGAAGAGCGCCACGACAAAGAACATCGCCGCGTGCAGCACGCCCACCACGATGCGTTGCAGTGGGGTCATCGAGCCGGATTCAAGCATTGTGTATCTGTCTCCCGGGCAACAGAATGCGGTGGCAGTTGGCCGCCTGTCAAGCGAGGATGCACATTATCACCCGCTATGATCGTCGTCGATGACGTTCAACTGGACCGGCAGGCAAGCGGCGCGGTTCGATCTGCCGGGCAGCGACGGGCGACGCCATACTCCCGAGACCTACCGTGGGGAATGGCTGCTGCTGGTAATGCACCGTCACCTCCGTTGACTCGCTTGCCGCCGACACCTGCTGCAGTTGCAGCAGGAGGATGCTGCACTGCGCGAGCTCGGGATCCGCGTCTGCGTCGTCACATTCGAGAGTGAAGAGGCGGCGCGTGGATACGCGGCGGCGACGGGAATCCTCTGGCCGGTGTTGTCGGACAGCGACCGGAACCTGTACCAAGCCTACGGAATGGGACGGCTGTCGTGGAGGCAATTGATGCACCCCTCCGCCCTGAAGCTGTACCTGGGCGAAGTGTTGAAGGGGAACGTACCGGGTTGGCCGGTGGCGGATCCGCAACAGGGGGGCGGCAATGTGCTGATCGATCCGGACGGCGTGGTTCGTCTGGTCCACGTTGGGGAGAGTGGTGCCGATCGGCCCACGATTCAAACTCTGCTGGATGCTCGGCGGCGCACAACAAGGGGAACTGCCGGCGAGTCCGCCTGACACATCACGGTTCGGTACAATGAGCCAGGGTTGAGAATCGGCATGAAGAAACACGGGGAAGCAGGGCAGGAGACGGCGGCGGTGCCGAACGATGCGGTCGTCGACTGGATGGTGGGACTGCGCCGGCAGCTTCACGCGCGGCCGGAGTTGGCCTTCGACGAGGTGGAAACAGCCCGCACCATCATGCTGGAACTGGAGCGCCTAGGCATTCCCTACGACTACGGCGGCGCCGGGGGCGGTATCGTCGGGCGCTTGACCGGCAGCGGTCCGGGCCGGCGAATCGCGCTCCGAGCGGAAATGGACGCACTGCCGTGTCAGGAAGATACCGGCCGGCCATTTGCATCCAACATTCCTGGCCGGATGCACGCTTGTGGTCACGACGCGCATATGGCGATGGTGCTGGGGAGTGCGGCACGGCTTGCCGCCGACCCGCCGCCCGGCGAAGTGGTCTTTGTCTTCCAGCCCGCGGAAGAGCGGGGCAACGGCGCGAGGATCATGCTCGAGGCAGGCGCCCTCGAGGATGTCGATGCGATCTTCGCCGGCCATGTGACGACGGAGTATCCGGTCGGCCGGATCATGGTCTCCAAGGGGACGATCACGGCACACTCCGATCGCTTCTGCATCGAAGTGCGCGGAAAGAGCGGACATGGCGCCAGGCCGCACGAGGCGGTCGACGCAGTGCTGATTGCCGGGTTGCTGATCACGACGATTCAGTCGCTGGTGTCGCGCTATGTCAACCCGGTCTGGCCCTCGGTGGTCACGGTTGGCCAGGTGCGCGCCGGAACTGCGGCAAACATCATCGCGGAGTATGCCGCGCTGGACGGGATCATCCGGACGACGCGGCCCGACGTGCGCACAGAGATGATCAACGGACTCCAGCGGACCGCCTCGGCGCTGGGTGAACTGCACCGAGCAAGGATCGACGTCCGGATCGACGAGAGCTGCCCCGGGGTTGTCAACACTCCGGTGGAAACGGCGCTCGCGGAAGACGCGGCTCGAGAAACCGTGGGAGAAGACGGCATCGTTGTCGCGGATCACCCCAGCATGGGAGCGGAGGATTTCTCCTGGTTCCTGGCGAAGACGCCTGGCTGCTACGTCCGATTTGGCGCCCGGGCGGATACTGGGGAGTACATCCCGCTCCATTCGCCCAAGTTCGACGTGGACGAGCGCGTTCTGGATGTTGCGGCGCGCTACTATGAGGCGCTGGTGCGTCGCGCGACGACACGGAGCTAGGAGCCCGTGGTGCAACCCCCGCTACATTCGAGCGGCGATGCATCCCGCCCGAACGGCGTTGCTCCTCGGATTGTGGCAGTCCGCGGACTGCGTCAGTCCTCGGTCGGATATGGCCAATATCCTCCTTCGTCGCGCCTTGTCAGGCGAGCGCCTCGCCGCTCTTGGTGCTACGCGGGGTTTCACCACGGGCTCCTAGCAGCCCGTGGTGAAAGTCCCTCGTTCCAGGGATCGACGTGATCGGTCCTGTGTCCTACACTGTCGGGCATGGCGATGGGGACAAGCCGCGGTCGACCGCGGCAAGCGACGATGTGGGTGCCCACGGCGGATCTGCCGAAGAGCGCTGGGCACCCGTTTTACGAGCGGCTGAATCGGGTGCTCGACGAGGCGGGGTTCGATGCGTTCGTGGAGGCGAAGTGCGCGTCGTTCTACGCGGACGGGGTCGGTCGGCCGAGTCTGGCGCCGGGCCGGTATTTCCGGTTGCTGTTGCTCGGCTACTTTGAAGGGTTGGACTCGGAACGGGCAATCGCGTGGCGCGCCGCCGATTCGCTGAGCATCCGGACATTTCTGGACTTCGCCCTGCACGAGGCCCCGCCGGACCACTCGACGCTGTCGCGCACCCGTCGCCTGATTGACCTCGAGACCCATCAGGCAGTGTTTACCTGGGTGTTGCAGCGACTGGCCGACGCCACGCTGGTGGTGGGGCGCACGGTTGGCATCGATGCCACGACGCTGGAAGCCAATGCGGCGATGCGGAGCATTGTGCGGCGGGATACGAGTGAGAGCTACGACGCGTTTCTGACCCGGCTGGCCGAGGCGTCCGGCCTCTCGACGCCGACGCGCGCCGAGTTGGCCCGGTTCGACCGGACCCGCAAAAAGAAGGGCTCGAACGCGGACTGGACCCACCCGCACGATCCGGACGCGAAGATCACGAAAATGAAGGACGGCCGCACGCATCTGGCGCACACCGCCGAGCATGCGGTCGACCTGGACACAGGCGCCATCCTGGGCGTGACGGTGCAGGACGCGAGTGCGGGCGACACGACGACCTTGGTCGACACGCTCGTCACGGCCGCCGAGCAGGTCGAGGCGGTCGGCGCGCCGGGGATCGCGGAGGTGGTGGCCGACAAGGGATATCACAGCAACGAGACGATGGTCGGGTTTGCGGCCATCGGCGTCCGCAGCTACGTCTCGGAGCCGGATCGCGGCCGGCGGCACTGGAAGGGCCAGGCGGCGGCGCGGGACGCGGTGTATGCCAACCGGCGGCGGATTCGCGGCGCGCGCGGGAAACGGCTGCTGCGGCAGCGGGGCGAGCTACTGGAACGGCCCAACGCGCATCTCTACGAGACCGGCAGGATGCGCCGCGTCCATCTGCGCGGGCATCCCAACATCCTGAAACGGCTGCTCGTCCAGGTCTGCGGCGTCAATCTCGGGTTGCTCATGCGGCACCTGACGGGCGTGGGCACGCCGCGGAGCCTCCAGGGCCGCGCGTCGGCGCTGGTGGAGGCGCTGATCGGCCTCCTGAGCGGCTGCTGGGGGCGTGTGCGGCGCTTCTGGGCCCCGGAGCGCCATGATCGGCCCGATTCGTCGTGGGATAGTCCGGCGACACGCCAATACGGACACGCGATT
This sequence comes from Vicinamibacterales bacterium, assembly GCA_965246995.1. GTDB lineage: Bacteria > Acidobacteriota > Vicinamibacteria > Vicinamibacterales > UBA8438 > VXRJ01. The sequence goes on along the minus strand of OZ252008.1, from coordinate 2,786,539 downwards.
CTCGATTGACAATCAGCCCCTTCTGCCACGGGCTGCTAGGGCACGTCAGACCCCCAGAAGTCGGGGGAGGTCTTCCAGGATCGCAGCGTCCGCCCGTTCCGGCGTTTCGCCGAGTGCGATCACGTCGAACTTTCCGAATCTGCTGATCGGCCCGACGTTGTAGAAGATGAAACGACCCTTCCTGGTGGAGGGGTCGTACGCTTCATCCTGCACGAGTTCAAGCACATCCTTGAACCGCGCTCCCACCAATCCAGCGTAGGTCACATCTTGCGCCCGGTACGGCTCGAAGCGTCCCGGTGCGGGGCGATAGTGTGGCGCGATCCGTTCGACCAGGGCCATCGGCAGGCTCGTTCCACCCCACCGGCCGTTGCACTCGGTAAAGCGGACCTGGTAGTCGCCTTGCGGATCGCCGATCACGAGGTAGTCGAATGAGCAGCGGCCGAAGTAGCCAATTTCCTGCAGCGCGAGCGATACCCAATATCCCGCGCGCGTGAGCGTCAGGTCGACCTCGGCCGGCAGCGTCGAGGTGCGGCTGCCCACGAAGACCTTCCGGTCGCCGGCGAGGATTTGTTCGTATACCCCATGGCAGGTCGGACCTCCTGCGTCGCGGTCAATCCAGAACTGCGTCGATGGCGATGCGGTCGCAGTTTCCCAGGCGACGGCCAGCACGGTTTCGCCTTGCGTCCATTCCGTCCGTGTCAGGAACTGCCTGACCAGGCGCTTGACGTCTTCGGCTGGCCGGGCTCGGAGCGTGGCGCTGTCGAACACCTGGTTCCCCATCGCCGATGCACAACGTGTCCGCTTCAGCCCGACGGCGGGCCAGACGCTGGACAGCGCCATGAGATGCGTGGAGAGGCCGTCCGCGTCGTCTGCGGTTCGGGTTTCCGGGATCCAGCCCGGGCCGAGCACGGCCGTTACCACTTCGTTGAACGTTGCCTTGTCGTTGGCGACCCAGGTAACGGGGGGCGGTGGTCCCACCACCTGCACGCTGGTGACGGAGGAGGCGGCGTGCCGAAGCGTGCGGGCCAATTCCCAGCAAGGTTCGATTGACATGTACGGATGGATCGCCACACGGTCGTGCTTGTCGATCAAGGACACGAGGCGTTCGCGCGCGGGTGGGTTCAGACAGCCTCGCGAGATACCGAGCCGTTGATCGGCGGGCGGTTCGACCGCTACACGCGGGTCATTCGTGAGCCCGAGCCACCTTGTCCAGTAGGCGTCGTAGACGGGGTCACTCGGCGTTGCAGTCACAAAACAGGCGGGTGACGTGCAGCGGATTCGGGCGCGGTGCTGATATTCCTCGACCCCCGCGATGTCGTTCAGGAATGGAATTTCCGAGACATCGTCCAGGCAGATCAAGAAGCAGTCATCCGCCTGCTCCTTCCGGAAACGGCGATCCGCGTATGGCTCGAGACGGCGTGCCAGGTCGAGCCGCTCGGCAATCGGACGGATGGCGTCGGCGACGAAGGCGCGAGCTTCTGCAGGGCTCTTCCAGGCTGGCAGGCGCAGGCCACCCGCGAGGTTACTCACCCGAGGCGCGCCGGTGCGGTGTGTTCACGCCGAGCGAGGCGCGTGCTCTTTCGTCGGTGGGACCTGGCAGATCGACGTGCGCGCCGTCGGCCAGCGTGACGTCGGCTGCCTCGACGGACCCCTCGACGACACCACCCATCTCTACATGGAGCGTGCCGGAGGCGTTGAGTCTTCCGCTGACGCGACCCAGGACAGTAATCGTCTTCGCGGAGACGTCGGCCGCTACCGATGCCCGGCGGGCTATCGCGACACCGTGGTCCGGTGCGCTCACCGTTCCCTCGACACGGCCTTCAATGATCAGATGTTCTCCGGCAACTACTTCGCCGGTGATGGTGATCGTCCGGCCGAGCGAGGTGAGTCCCTCGGGGGCGTTGACATCCTCGACCGGTACACGCGCTTGCTTCCCATCGGTCGGAGGGGTTGCGGATGGGGAATTGGAGCGGGAGACGGGGGTCGAACCCGCGACTTTCAGCTTGGGAAGCTGACACTCTACCACTGAGTTACTCCCGCAAATCGTTTACAACAGTGAACTTATGAACGCTCACCGAAGTACTGCCAGCCGGTACTGCCAGCCGTTTCCCGTCGCCCGGAGGGCGAAAGGTCGGCGCGCCGGCGCCCGCATCGGCCGCGCGCAGCCGCTCGATAGCCGCCAGGTGTTTCGCCAGCGCCGGGGGGGCGTAGATGCGCGTCACGTCGGGATCCATGTGCCCGTACAGGTCCTGAATGTCGGCGACGTCGGCGCCCGTGCGCCGCAGCGCCGCCGCGAACGTGTGCCGGAGAGTGTACACGGTAAACGGCGTCACCCGGGCTGACCGGCCCGCCGCGGCCCGCGCCGCGTTGGCCCGCCGCGCCGCCAGGATCAACGCCGTGTTCGCGCTCGCGCACGACCAGGGACCGAAGGCGTCGGCCGCCACGAACGCCCGGGCCGCGATCAGGCCGTCGTCGACCAGCGGGATCGGCGCCAGCGTGCCGCCCTTACCCCGCGGGACCGCGATGTAGGGCATCGCGTCGTCGAGTCGGAGATCGCCGGGCGTCAGCCGGCCCATCTGTGATGGGCGCATGCCGGTCCAGTGCATGAGCCACAGCCGCGCCGCCGTCTTCGTCGTCGGCGTCAGCTGCGCCAGGACCTCGGCGACGTCGGCGCGATCGATCCACCGCGGCACCGGCCGCGCGGCCGGGAAGCGCACGAGATCGACGAGCTCGCCGCCAGCCCGCCGCCCGTAGAGGACCCGGACGAGATTCGTGAGCGCGTCCCGGCGGTGGTTGCACGTCGACGCGGCCAGCGTGCGGCGCCACTGGCGCAGCTGCGCGTTCAGCGCGTTGACGTGCGTCGGGAGCGCCAGCGTCTGCAGCTGCCCGAACCGGGGCAGCCAGACGCCGATCTCGCGCCGGCGGTTGACGAGACTGACCGAGCCGCCGACCTGCTCGAGGTAGCGCGCGGCGTCATGGGCGAGCGACTGGCGTCGGCCCCGCGGCAGCAGCCGCAGGCTCGCCCGGAGCGCGTCGCGGTGCGCCCGGATGGTTTTGAGCGGAGTGTTCGGCGGGAAGCGGCGCTCGCGCTGGATGCTGCCGACCTTGACGGTCGCGGCGAGCCCCCAGCGGTCCTTGTAGATGCCCTCCGCGACGCGGGTGCGGCGGCGTGCGGGGTCCGAGCTGTCAGGCGACATGAGACTACTCGCTGGTCATTGATGCCGTTTCTGCATCCGAGAGCGTCTCGCTCAAGGCACCATCATAACGGTCACCCGGGGCCACTGCATGCCTTCCTTGCGTGTTCAACGCCCCGACCGCGCCCGCCTCGGACTGTTCCGCGCTACGATGGACAGCAGCCGGAGAGACCCCTCGGAGACCCGCAAGCGAACACGGCACGAATGACCATGCGGCAACGACTCGCGCCGGCCGGCGGCACGGCTCTCAACGCGCTCGTGGGTCCAGATCTGATCACCGTCGTGACAGACACGCTCGGCGTAGACCTCGACGCTCGGACGCCGGCCAAGTTCTCATCGAAGGTTCTGCTGCTGCCACACCTCCGCGGGGCCATTTACGGCACAGGGTCGTTCGACCTCCTGGTGGACTGGTTTCGGATCGTCGCACAACGGATCGTAGCCCGGGACCTCCCTCACAAGATGCGTGGCGCGTAGCGGCCGGCATGCGGCAGCTTGCCACCGACCTGGTGTCGACCCATGAGACCCCGGACGTGGGCGTTGGCGCGGTGTATCACTTCGGTGTGTGTTCTCGCACGAACAGCTGCCGCGCCTTCGGGTTCGACTCGGAGCGAGAGTTCGAGCCGCGAGAGCACACCGACTGCCTCATTCTGCGGCCGGCCTTCGATTCACTCCCAACACCACCGCCGACAGCCGACGAGAATGCGCACGATTGGTTCATCCGACTGGTAGACGCGCAGCGGACGCTCGCGGGAAACGACTCGGCGCCCCGCATCGGTGGCGAACTGCACCTCACGACCATCAGTACGGCCGGGCTGTCGGTGCAGACGATCCATCGGTTCGACGACTACGAATCCGATTACGCAGCCATGCTCGCCGGGGTGACCCCGCCGTAGCTCGATTCTTTTCGGGGCCACGCTGATCTCCTACGCCGCGCACCCGTGGCCCGGCGAGCGCCCGAGCCGCCATGCCCGCAACAGCGTCTCACTCGGGTCCACTACCCGAATCATTCGCCTGTCGGGGCGGGCGCCTTCGCGAGCCGCCCGAACCGGCGTTCCAGGTCCAGTGCGGCGAGCGCCAGGGCGCGGTCAGCGTCGTGGGCGCGGACGCGCGTGAGTCGGCGTCTGCTGCCGCCCTCGACGACGAAGACCTCAGCGATGGCCACGGCTCCGCGGGTGCGCACGTCGACGAGACAGTCCGTGGCGCCGAAGGTGAAGGCGCGAGTCATGCAGGGCTTCTACCAGTCGCCGCCGCGTAACCTGTTTCCGCCTCGTCATAGGATACGATGGAGCGACGATGACGACGGACGTCACCCTCGTGGCTGACCTTCAGGATCTGCAAGCCTACCGGCTGGAGTGCCGGACGTGCGGCACGTCCGTGTCGGTGGATCCGGCGCGCTGGAAGAACCAGGCGGCGCGATGCCCGAACTGTCAGGTGCCCTGGCGCGACCAGCCGGGGGTGAATGATGCGGCGTTCGACATGTTCGTGCGCGGTCTCACGCAGCTCGTTGCGCAGAGCCGCGCCACGCCGCCCACGTTGCCCTACCGCGTGCGCATCGAACTCGCCCAGCGTCAGTCGTTACAGGACTTCGACGACGACGTCTAGGAGCCCGTGGTGAAACCCCGCGTAGCACCGAGAGTGGTGAGGCGCCCGGCTGACAAGGCGCGACGAGGGAGCATATTGGCCATATGCGACCGAGGAGCAACGCCGTTCAGGCGGGATGCATCGCCGCTCGAATGTAGTGGGGGTTTCACCACGGGCTCCTAGCCGGCCGCGGAGGCGCCTGTCATCGCGGGCCAGCTACGGCGATGCGTTAAGGAGGCGGCCAGTGAACGATGGGTTCCTCCGTGGATGGCGCCGTCAGAACCGGGTCGTTCGGCTTCACAGCGTCGCGTGTACATACAGGCGTGCATCCTATTTGTGCTGACGCTCGTGTACCTTCTGGTCTACGTTATCGCGGGACCTGGCACGTCCACGTGGGTTCATGGACTTATCTGGGTTCACCTTGTCCTCTGGACTGTCAGTATCTTTGTGGCGACGAACAGATTTATCAACCACCTAAGGACATTGGAGCGGGAACGAACAGAGCCCGATTCGTGCATGGAGATGCTGTGTCAAGCGGCGGTGTTGTTTCCAATCGTGGGCTCTTTCCCGATCATCGCCGGCCCGCTCATCGCTTTCTTTTTTGCGGGGCTGTACTAGGAGCCCGTGGTGAAACCCCCGCTACATTCGAGCGGCGATGCATCCCGCCTGAACGGCGTTGCTCCTCGGTCTCATACGGGCCAATATGCTCCCTCGTCGCGCCTTGTCAGTCGGGCGCCTCACCGCTCTCGGTGCGACGCGGGGGTTTCACCACGGGCTCCTAGGCGTTCCTTGTTCTGGCGCTTCAGGAATTCGTGTGCGCGGTCAGGGCGTCCGGGTAGAGGCCGAGCCCTCCCAGATGGAAGTAGATGGCGTTGCGGAACCGCTCGCGGTTGCGATACCCGCAGCCCGGCCGCTTCATCCGCTGGCTCTTGGCGTTACCGCCGCTCCAGGTCCAGCGCGGCGAGCGCCAGGGCGTCGTCGGGGTCGTGCCCGGCGATCGTCGTGAGGCGCCGCCTGGCCCCGTCGTCTTCGATCACGAAGACCTCCGCGTCGGCCCCGACGTCGCTCGGCAGAACCTCGACCTCCCGGCGGGCGTGAGGCCGTCCGTCAAGTGGAACCAGCCGCCGCCGAATCGGGCACCGGTCTGGGATGATGCTCTGCGAATCCAACCGCTGCAGACGCAGTACTCGAACGCTTCATGCGCTTCCACTGCGTCCGGCCAGTCGATGGCGAGTTGCGTTGGACCATCGACGCGTGCCGCAGCCTCGAGTACTCGAGAGATCAGGTCGGGTTTGATCGGCATGTCGGCAGTATGATCCCCTCCGCTCGACGGCGTCAACGTCCCCCGTCGGCCGGCACCAGCGCCTTCGTGAGCCGCCCGAACCGGCGCTCGAGCTCCAGCGCAGCGAGGGCCAGGGCGCGGTCGGCGTCGTGGGCGCGGATGCGCGCGCATCGGCCTCGGGTCTCAGCTTGGCGGTGGTTCGTAGAGATGGGAAGCATGAGGAAGGCGGTATCTGCGCCCTTGCGGGTACAGAGCCGCCGATCAGTAACCTCAGTCGTCAGCTTGTCATCACTGGTCGAGGACGGCTACCCGCGAAGGCTGGTCTTGGATAGGTCGCTCGAGAATCGCGAACATCTCGGGAAGATACGGCCCGGCCGCGCCGAGGGTGACGGCCGCAGCGATGATCCCGAGGGCGGTGGAAGAGGGACTGCTGTAGTGTGACTGTCCGACGAGCTTGAATCCGTTCGCGGCTGCCGCAAGGAGTTCTTCTTCCATAGTGCCAAGCCGTTTGGCTCCCAGCACAACGTACTCGTGTGTCGGATCAGCCTGACCCGGCGCGCGCTGCATGACCACCACGGCTTCGTTGCCGATCTCGAAGACACTGGTAAGTCGATAGCTCCTGAGTGCGGCTTCAGCGATCTCGTCCTGCAACGTCCCGGTCTTCGCTGTCGCGAGCAGGAGGTATTCGATGGGTTCCGGCTCGAGAACTCTTTCCAGAATCACCGTTGGTCGTCCCCAACTGCCCTGGCTGGGAACGAGGCGGTACCCATTGTCAACGGCTTCCTGCAGCTCCCGCTGCAATGTGCTGGTCTTCACCGTATCCAGGAATACGTAATCCGGAGCGGCAACTTGGGCCTCTGCCATCGGGGCGAGTGAGAGTAGTGCGAGAACGGCGGCGGCGGAGCTTGAACGCACGAGCGACCTCCTCCCTAGAACTTGTTCAGCGAATACCGACATCAGGCTAGCGTACCACAAGAGGGGGGGACGTGCCGCCCGCCGGCTGCGCCGCAAGGGGCGCCCAACGTGATAGAGGCCGGGACGTCAGCATCCGAGATGCTCGGACCCGGTAGAGTTCCAGCACGAGATCGCGCGGCTGGTCGGGCAACGCGCGTGCGGTCGGCGAGGAGGACGGTCGCCAACGCTGGCCGACGCGCTGAGTCGAGATCGGGCCGCAGCCGGCGTTCGACGTCGAAGGTCCGCACCGCCCACCGGACCTCGCCGTTCCTCACAGCGTCCTCCCCGTCCACATCACCTGCCCGAGCAGGACGGCATCTCGCGGCCAGGGCACCGGCTTGTATGCCTTGTTGTCGCTGACGAGCCACCAGCTGCTTTACAGCGGTTGCTTCGAAGGGTTTCACGTTGCCACTGTGGTGTCGCTCCGAAGCGCCTTAAGCTTCGTCGTAATCGCGTCCGCCTGTGCCTTGTTGTACGCCCGCACCCGGCCGGGCATCAGGAAGCACTCGACCAGCGCGATAACGGACGTGATCGGGATGAGCGTCACCAATGTGATCGACGCCAGCAGGAGGTAAACGAACCCCAGTCCGACCTGCCCCATATAGAAGCGGTGCGCCCCAAGACCTCCCAGGAAGAAAGCGAGAAGGACGCCGGCGGTCGCGCTCTTCTTCGCAGGTTGATACTCGGTCTGGAACATCACTCGTTCTGATTCACTGAGATCCTTCAGCAGGGAGGTTTCATCCCACGAGGGGTCGTTGTGTTCCCCCCTGTGCCAATAATTTGTGAGACAACTTCCCTGTTGAGATTAGTGTAGGGGCGGGGAGGGTTTGATGGATGAATCGCATGCCACCAGCCGCGGAGATGGACGCGGTCGTGGGGCCGAAGGCGGAGGGAGCCCGGAGGGCGACCGGAGCCTTCGGCCCCACCGCTAGGTCAGCCGAGACGGCACCCGATCCTGAAGTTCCGGCGAAAGCCCAGCGCCGCCGGTTCACGGCGGAGTATCGGCTCGGCATCCTCAAGCAGGCCGACGCGTGCAAGCGGCCTGGCGAGCTGGGGGCGCTGCTGCGCCGCGAAGGCTTGTATAGCTCGCACCTGGCGAACTGGCGACGGCAGCGTGAGCAGGGCGCCCTGCGGGACATGCGGGGACGTCGGCGCGGCCCGACCCCCCGTCCGATCGACCCGCGTGTGAAGCAGTTGGAAGCCGAGAACCGCAGGCTCGAGCGGAAGCTGCAGCGGGCCGAGACGATCATCGCCCTCCAAAAAAAAGTTGCCGAGATCCTGGAGATCCCCCTGAAACCCCTCGACACCGACGAGACCGACTGATGCGCGCGATCGAGGCCGTCACGGCGAAGGGCGAGACGTCGGCGTTGTGTCAGAGCATCGGCGTGTCCCGCGCGTCGCTCTATCGGCGGCGCCGGCCCACGCCGCCGGCGACGTCCCGGCGGCCCCGCACGCCGTCCCCGCGCGCGCTGGTCCCTGCCGAACGGCGGGCCGTCCGCGACACGTTGCACAGCGCGCGGTTTGTCGATCAATCGCCCGCCGAAGTCCATGCGACGTTGCTTGAGGAGCAGACCTACCTCTGCTCCCCCCGCACGATGTATCGGGTGCTCGCCGAGGCCGGCGAAGTGCGGGAGCGCCGCGACCAGGTGCGGCATCCGGCGTACGTCAAACCCGAACTCGTCGCGACGGCACCCAATCAGGTCTGGTCCTGGGACATCACCAAGTTGAAGGGCCCGGTCCCGTATCTCTACTACTCGCTCTATGTGATCCTCGACCTCTTCAGCCGCTACGTCGTGGGCTGGATGGTGGCGGTCAAGGAGAGCGCCCACTTGGCCGAGCGCTTGATCGAGCAGACCTGCGCGAAGCAGTGCATCCAGCCGCAGCAGCTCACGATTCACGCCGACCGCGGCGCGCCCATGCGCAGCAAGCTCGTCGCGCTGTTGTTCTCCGACCTCGGCATCGTGGCCAGCCACTCGCGACCGCGCGTGAGCAATGACAATCCGTTCTCCGAGGCGCAGTTTCGCACCTTCAAGTATCGGCCGGAGTTTCCGAAGCGGTTCGGCGCACTCGAACACGCGCGCAGCGTCAGCCGCGATCTGTTCGCGTGGTACAACGACGCGCACCACCACAGCGGCCTGAGCTATCTCACGCCGGCCGACGTGCATTACGGCCGCGCGCCGGCGATCCTCGACCTGCGTCACCGGACCCGCCTCGCGGCCTACGCCGCGCATCCGGAGCGCTTCGTCAGCGGACCACCACGCCCCGAAACCTTGCCGACCGCCGTGTGGATCAATCCGCCGTCGAAAACGACCCGCCAGGATGCCCCAGGACCCACGACCGGCACCCCGGACAACTCGCAGCATGAGGTCGTTGCCCGGCGGCCACCACCGCTCGATCGATCGTCGATTCAACGCGTCGATGGCGTGGAGTCGCTACAGTAAATGCTGAACCAGGTTGTCTCAAAGACGTTGACACGGCCCGTTCGTCCATGTACTTGTAGGCCAGGTCGTCTGTCATCGGAGCGTTTCCTTTCCATTTGTTGTGTTGCACGGGTTCTCCGAGAGAACCCTGGGGTGGCAGTCGGCGGGGGGATGTGCTTCACAGCGTTCGCCCCGTCCACATCACCTGCCCGAGCACGCCGGCGTCGCGGGGCCACGGGCGCGGCGTGTAGTCCTCGTTGTCGCTGACGAGCCACCAGCCGTCCTCGTCGTGCCGGCGGAGGCGCTTCACGACCGGGCCGTCCTCGGTGCGCACCGCGAAGACTCTGTCCCGGCGCCGCGTCGTGCGCTGAAAGTCGACCAGGATGACGGCACCGTTCTCGAGCGTCGGCTCCATCGAGCGGCCGACGACCTCGATCACGCGGCAGCGGTCCGCGTTCAGCGCGTGGCGCCGCAGCCAGTCGTCGCGGAACGGGACGTAACTGAGCAGGGACTCGTCATCGGCCACGGCGCCGGCGCCCGCCGCGAGGCCGACGCCCTGGACGAACGGCACGTACTGGATACCGGGGCGTGCGAAGGGGAGCAGGCGGCCGCGGCGCTCCTGGTCGTCCGTGGGCGCGAGCGCGGCGGTGTCCTCTAGTTCGCTCACCCGTGCGGCGAGCTGGGCGGATGGCCGTTCGTCGTCGGTCAGCCCCGTCAGGTAGTCGAGCGATACCCCGAGCGTCTGGGCGGCCTTCACTGCTCCGTCGAGTAGGAGAGCCGATCGGCCGGTCTCGACATTGGAGATCATGGAAGCCGAGTACCGGCTTCCGATGGCGACGGCGAGTTCGACCTGTTTCAGTCCCGCGCGTCGCCGGGACTGGGCGAGGCGCTCCGCAAGCAGCACGCCCTCAGCCTACCAACAACAATCCAGTTGACATCACAACTGAGTTGAATCTATGATCACAACTCAGTTGACATGTCAGCAAGCGAAGTCACGGCACGGATCGCTTTGAACCGGCTCACACAGGAGCGGGTCGCGCTGGCCGCGGGCTACGAGCCGTCGCTGTTTAGCCGCATTCTGCGCGGATTGCGGCCCGAGCCCCCCGACTTCGAGGCGCGCGCCACGGCCGCGCTGGACCGCCTCGAAGCGGCGGAGCAGGCGGCCGACGAGGCGCGGGCGAAGGTGCTGGCGGGAGGGGCGGCGTGACGTGGCTAGAGGCCGGGAAATACCTGGCTGAGAATCCGGACGATATACCGCGTCTGATCCGCGAGATCCGTGAGGGTTGGCACGAGGAGCGCGGGCAGCGTGCGCAGCTCCCGCATCGTCCGAAGGGCGCCATGCGCAAATACGAGTTTGCCCCGGCGGGCACTGAACACGGCCGGGGGCGTGTCGTCGATGCATATGTCTATGGCGACCTGATCCCACACCTTCACCTGAAGATCTTCGGTTTCGCCGGTCGGCGATCCGTCTGCGTGCAGTTTCGGAATGTCGTGGAGCACGGCGACGCGAGCACGGCGCAGGGTGCAGTGGGTCAGCAGATTCAGGTGCCGGTGCTTGTCCCGGTTACAGAGCTCGCGCAGGACGACGAGCGGGTGCATCTCCACCGGCACAACGGGATCTGTGTAGGGCTGCAGCGCACGGAGTACTGCTTCCATCCGGACGGACATACCGCGTACCGCAGCACGAAAACTGGTCGCCTGCTGCGGGTTCACGAGAGGGTCGTGAGTGAGAATCGGAAACGCGGTGCGACGGGTCGGCGTACGTCCGGAGGCTACGACCAGGCGCCAGGCGGCGTGGTCAAGGGCCGACCGGAGGTCATGCAGGACCTCACCGGCGCGAACGCTGAAGTCGGCTGGTACGACGCGACTCTGAACCACCTGCCGCGCATCTTCGAGTTGCTGGGCGTCTACGTTGTCGAGGACTCGGTACGTACGGTTCGGCGGCGCGTCCAGGAACGCGGTGACGTCCTCGCTGAGGTCCTCGATGTGCTCGTCGGCCCGCTTCATCTTCTCCCAACAGCCCTCGAAAGACATGGATCTAGCGATTCTACGCGCCTGGTAGACGAGGCGCGGGCGAAGGTGCTGGGAGGGGCGGGATGACGGACGTGCAGGCCCGCCGGCGCGTCCTGCGCGCGGCGACCTACGTCCCGGACCTGGCGATGGCCGGCGCGCTGTGCGCCCCGCAGGACCGGCGGCTGGCGTCGATGCCCGACGTGCTGTCGCTGGCCGATCTGTGCGCGCTGCTCGACTGCTCGGACGACACGATCCGCCGCCGGCTGGCGGCGGGCATCTTTCCCATTGCGCCGCTGCCGAGCATCGACCGCCGGCCCCGCTGGTCGAAGCGGGACGTCGCGCGGTGGCTCGACGCGGACACCCGCGCGTCAGTGCCGCGCCGCCAGCGGGGGAGGTGGCGGTGAGGGCGACGCCGCGCGTCACCGCGGGCGAGTGCCGCGCGCTCCACGCGGCGCTGCTGGCGCTCGGCGTCCGGGGTCCGGCGCACGCGCAGTCTCGCCACGCGCTCCGCCGCCGGCTCGCCGACGAGGGCGGCCTCGCCCTGAGCGACCGGGTGTTCCGCGCCCTCGTGGCCGCGGCGCCGTCGTATGGCTTCCCGCTGGTGTCGTCGGTCGATGGCTACTACGTGGCGACGGACGCCGAGGGGGTGACGCGCTGCATCGCCGACCTCGAGTCGCGGCGGCAGCAGCTCGCCGCGCGCGCCGCGGCGCTCCGGACGTTGGTGTCGACGTTCTCGCCCGCGCCCGTCCAGCAACCCCAGCTCTGGGCGACCGGTCAGCGGGGCCATGCCGGAGGCGAGTGTGATGCTGACTGACGCGCCGCGGTGGAGGGGGCTGTGGGTCGAGGTCTGGCCGGCCCTGGTCATCCTGATCCTCGGGTGGATCGTGCTGACGCTCTGGCTGGAGACGCCGCAGGTCTATCGGCGCTGGCCGGAGGGGGCGTGTATCGCGGTCTATCCCGCGGCGGCGGGGACGTGTCGCGATCTCCCGCCGCGGTATGAGCTCATCTGGGTGGGGGCGACTGCGCTGGACGCGAGCGGGGAGCGGGCGGGCCGGTGACCGAGGCTGACTTCCAGGGCCAGGTCGTCGAGCTGGCGCAGCTCCACCGCTGGCACGTCTACCACACGTTCGATAGCCGCCGCTCGCACGCGGGGTTCCCGGACCTCCTCCTGCTCAAGGGCCCCGGCAGCTGGCGGTGGAGCTGAAGTCGCCGGCGGGCCGGCTGACGCCGGCACAGGAGCGCTGGCTCGACGCGTTCCGCGGGGTGCGGACAACGGAGGCGGCGGTGTGGCGCCCGGCGGACTGGGCGCGTCTGGAGGCGGCGCTGCTGCACGGCGCGCCGGCGGCGGGAGATGACGGATGAGGAGGCACGACGAGGCGACGATCCCCGTGGCCCCGGAGCGCGTGCCGTCCATCTCCGCCCACGCGCGGCGCCGCAGCGGACTCGGCGGGCGCCGGCGGCGGCGCGTCGCCGCTGACCGCGAGGTGATCGAGCCCGCCGGGGCGCCGGAGGACCTGCGGGAGATGGAGCCAGAGATGACGGCCGTGCCGGCGCCGCCGCAGGAGGAGCGGTGCTGGCGGGCGCCGGGCGGTCTGTGGTGCCCGTGTGGGTGCCAGCTCCCCGGCTGGGCCGCATGACAACAACCGAGGACGACAAGGAGGTCACGAAGATGAATGCGAACGAGGCGTTTCCGTCGAACTATCTCAAGGCAGCCGACCTGCAGGGGCGGCGCATGGTGCTCACCATCGAGTCGGCGCAGATGGAAGCGCTCGACGATGGTAAAAAACTAGTGGTCCGGTTCCGCGGCGCCGATCGGGCCCTTGTGCTCAACCGGACGAACTGCACCTCGATTATCGAGATTGCGGGGACCGAGGAGACGGACGCGTGGCCGGGCACGCGGCTCGTGCTCTATCAGGACCGGACCGACTTCCAGGGCCGGCGCGTGGACTGCATCCGGGTCGACCCACCGACGCAGGCCGCGGCGCCGACGCCGGTGTCCCCGCCGCGCGACGAGGAGCTGACCGCGGACGACATCCCGTTCTAACCCCCAGGAGGACACCATGCCAGGACGAGCGGATCAACCAGCGTTGCTGGACGACGACCAGCCGATTGCGCCGTTGCACACGGCGGCGCTCCGGTACGCGACGACGCGCGACCAGCGGATGGCGCTCTCGAAGGCCGAGTCTGCCCTGAAAGGCGAGATCCTGCAGCTCATGAAGCAGCACGAGCAGACGCACTATGCCTGCAATGGCGTCTACATCCAGCTGGTCGTCGAGGACGAGACCGTGAAGGTGCGGGTGACGCCGGCCGCGGATACGGACCCGGTGTAGGGGCGCACGAGGGTGTCACTGTTGGGAACGCACGCGGACGTCGGCGGGAGCGATGCGGCACTGGCGCGGCGCACCCAGGCCCGGGACGCGGCAAGGACGACGTCATGAGCGGTCATGTGCGGGAACGGTATCGCACGGTGAAGCTCAGGATGTGGGGCGACGAGAAGTTCCGCCGGCTCAGCGCGCCCGCGCCGAACGCCCAGAGCCTGTGGCTGTACCTGATCACGGGCCCCCACACCCACCGCGTGCCAGGCCTGCTGCCGGTGGGGATGTCGACCTTGGCGGAGGGGTTGGGGTGGTCGCGTGATGACTTTCAACGCGTGTTCGACGAAATTGCGGCGCAAGGGATGGCGATCGCGGACTGGTCCGCGCCCCTGGTCTGGCTGCCGAATGCGGTGGTGCACAACCCCCCGCAGTCGCCCAACGTCGTCCGCGCCTGGGCGGCCGATCTCGTCGAGATTCCTGAATGCGCCCTGAAGCAACGGGCCGGCCGCCGCATTTATGCCTTCCTTGACGGCTTTAGTGAAGCCTACCCGAAAGCCTTCCGTGAAGCCTACCCGAAAGGCTTCCAGAAGACTAGGCTGAGTCTCTTCCAATGAGACATGAGCCTGAAGGGGGAGTTGTTTCCAACGACACATGAGCCTGAAGGGGAGCTGGGTGGTGGATCATCGGAGGATGATCGTGACACTCCAGACAGACCGCCTGCGGACCCTGCAACACGTTCGAGCGTTCCTTGACGGCAGCGGACTGATCGACCTGAATGTGTCGACGCGAGCGGACGCCTACGGGTTCATCGAGCGCACCTTGACACGGTTCGACTATGTCCACCAGGGGAAGGCTGAGAAGGGTCTGCTCCGGAGCTTGCTGGCCAAGGTGACCGGCCTGTCGCGCGCCCAACTCACCCGGCTCGTGACTCAACACCGGGCCACCGGGAGGATCGCCGACCGCCGCGGCGCACCCAGCCGACCATTCCCGCGCCGTTACAGCAGCACCGACATCGGCCTGCTCGCCGAGGTCGACCGGCTCCACGGCACGCTGTCCGGACCGGCCACCCGCACGCTCTGTGCGCGCGCCTACCATCGGTTCGACGACCATCGGTTCGAGCGCCTGGCCGGCATCTCGAACGGCCATCTCTACAACCTGCGGCACTCGATCACCTATCAACGGCGCCGCGGAACCACCCCCATGCCGACGCGCCCGGTGCAGGTGGCGATCGGCGAGCGCCGCCGGCCGGCACCGTTCGGGCGCCCCGGCTATGTCCGGGTCGATTCCGTCCATCAGGCTGACCTCGATGACGTTAACCCGGATAATTCGTGAAGGGTCCGATTTCGATAGTGACGCAAGGACCCCCGTGTGGTACAAATGCTGTGAAGCCAGACATTTACCCACCACAGAGGCCCTTGCGTGACGACCGACAAGATATCACAGACTGTCCTCTTTCCGGATCTCTTCGACAAGCCCCTCGTCGCGACGTTCGACCGCCAGCACGCGAGTTCCGATGGCGGCGCGGTTCTGCTCAAGGCGGCCGAGCGGCTGTACGGGTTGGTGGCGGGCTTTGCCCGCTGTCTGGTCGACCGGCGGGAGCCCGGGAAGGTTCGGCACACGTTGGCGGAGTTGCTCGGCCAGCGGATCTTCGGCATTGCGTGTGGCCATCCGGATGGTAACGACGCCGACCGCCTCGCCGACGATCCGATCCACAAGCTGTTGCTCGGGCGCGACCCGGTCGCTGGCGAGGCGTTGGCCTCGCAGCCGACGATCTCTCGGTTCGAGAACGGCGTCGGCCGGTCTGCCCTCTACGAGCTGGCGCGCGAGCTGGCGATGCGGGTCATCGAGCGGCATCAGCGCCGGCTGGACGGGCGGGCGCGGCGGATCACGATCGACCTGGATCCCACCGACGACGCGACGCACGGCGCCCAGCAGCTCACCTTCTTCAACGGGCACTACGATAGCTGGTGCTACCTGCCGTTGCTGGCGTTTCTGACCTTCGACCAGGAACGCGAACAGTATCTGTGCGCGGCGGTGCTGCGGCCCGGAAATGTGTCGGCCACCCGCGGGACCGTGGGCGTGTTGTGTCGGCTGCTGCCCCTGCTGCGGCAGGCCTTTCCCCAGGCGCGGTTTCTCGTCCGGCTCGACGGGGGCTTTGCGACGCCGGAGATCTTCGACTTCCTGGATGCCGAGCCGCGGCTCGACTACGTGGTGGCGATGGCCAAGAACGCCGTGTTGCAGCGCCACGCCGAACCCGCCCTGCTCGTGGCGCAGGCCCAGAGCGCGGCCAGCGGCCAGACCGCGCACGTGTATACCGACACCCAGTACCAGGCCGGTACGTGGGGCCACGCGCGCCGCGTCGTGATCAAAGCCGAGGTCGTCCGGCTCGGCGACCGCGCCCCGCGCGACAACCCGCGCTTCGTCGTGACCAACCTGCGCCAGACGCCGCGTTTCGTCTATGAACGGATCTACTGCGCCCGCGGCGACATCGAGAACCGGATCAAGGAGTTGCTTGATGGCCTGCAGATCGACCGCACGAGCTGCTGTCGCTTCTGGGCCAATCAACTGCGCGTGCTCCTCACCGCCGCCGCCTACGTGCTGATGCAAGAACTCCGGCTGCGCGCGGCGCGCACCGCCTGTGCCCGCGCCCAAGTGACGTGGCTGCGCGACCGGCTCCTCAAATTGGGGGCGCACGTCGTCGGCTCGGTCCGCCGCGTGGTCCTGCACCTGCCGACCGCCACGCCGGACCTCCACGCTTGGCGGCACATCGCGCTTGCACTCGGCGCCCGCGGCGGATAGGCCCCAGCCGGCGCTCGTCAGCCGCACGTAAACGCATCCCAACAGCGCACCGAGCACGCCCGCGGCGAAGCCGTCCCTCGACGGCCCCGTACCCAGGCCTTCCCCACCGACAGTCAGCTTCTATCCCGCCGGCGCCCGATGGCAGCGACGCCCGATGCGCCATGTGCGCGACGATCACACCGTCCGCGACGTCGACTCGGACCCTTCATGCATAATCCGGGTTAAAGGCCTGTACCACGTGAACTTGGTGGATGAGGTCACCCAGTTCCAGTGCATCGGCTCGGTCGAGCATCTCCACGCCGCGTGCCTGGCCCCGGTCCTCAGCGCCCTGCTCCGCGCCTTCCCGTTCACCCTCCACGGCTTCCACTCCGACAACGGGTCGGAATACGTCAACCGCACCGTCGCCGCGCTGCTGCAAGCCCTCCACATCGACGAGTTCACCAAGTCCCGAGCCCGACACACCAACGACAACGCCCTCGTCGAGAGCAAGAACGGCTCGGTCGTCCGCAAGCACCTCGGCTACGGCCACATCCCCAGCCGCCACGCCCAACGCGTCAACGACTTCACCCAGAACGTCCTCTCGCCCTACCTCAACTTCCACCGCCCCTGCTTCTTTCCCAGCACGGTGGTCGACGCCAAGGGGCGCGTCCGCAAGCGCTACCGCGACGCCGACATCATGACGCCCTACGAGAAGCTCACGTCGCTCCCCGGGGCCACCGACTACCTCAACCCGGGGACCACCTTCGAACAGCTCGACGACATCGCCTTCGCCCTGAGCGACAATGACGCCGCGCGCGCCGTTGAGGAGGCGCGCACGCGGCTATTCCGGTCCATTGACCCGGCTGCCTGACATGTCTGGCTCATCGGCCCGCTTCAGGCTCATTTCTGGATTGGAAAGGACTGTGATCTTGCCTGAGTTTCGTGGACACCGAAGAAGGCGCGAGAATGCGCCAGGGGGTGTTCATGGGCAAACGGCAGCGACGACGGTTCACCGAGGCGTTCAAGCAGGAGGCGGTCCGGCTCTGCCTGCGGCACGACCGCAGCATCGGGCAGGTCGCTCGGGAGCTCGACCTGACCGAGTCGGCCCTGCGCAGGTGGGTGCAGCAGTATGAGGTCGACCACGGCCCGAATCCCAGCGGTGCGCTCACCACGGAGGAGAAGACGGAACTACGCACGCTCCGGCGTGAGGTGCGGGTGTTGCGCGAGGAGCGCGAGATCCTAAAAAAAGCGGCGGCCTTCTTCGCGAAAGAAAACGCATGAGGTTCGCGTTTGTTCACGGGGAGAAGGCCCACCACGCCGTGCGGCGCTTGTGCAGCGTGCTACAGGTGACGCCCAGCGGTTACTACGCCTGGGCGCATCGGGGCCCGAGCGCGCAACAACGGGACAACGACCGGTTGAAGGTACGCATCCGGGCGATCCATACCGCCAGCCGCGGAACGTACGGCAGCCCGCGGATCCACGAGCAGCTCAGGCAGGACGGGGTCCCAGTTGGCCGGGCGCGGGTCGCCCGACTGCTGCAGGACATGGGGCTGATCGGCCTGCCCCTCAAGCGGCACCGGTGCACGACGGACAGTGACCACCAGCGTCCGGTGGCGCCCAACGTCCTCGCCCGCGCCTTCGACGCTGCACACCCCAACGAGCGCTGGAGCACCGACATCACGTACGTCTGGACGTGGGAGGGCTGGCTGTATCTGGCCGTGGTGCTAGACCTGTTCTCGCGGCGCGTGGTGGGCTGGGCTATCCAGCCGCACCTGCGGGTCGAGTTGGCGCTCGAGGCGCTGCACATGGCGCTGGGGCGCCGAGTCCCGGAGGCCGGCTTGCTACATCACTCGGATCGGGGCTGCCAGTATGCGGCCGACGCGTATCAGCGCGTGCTGCGCGACCACGGGATCGTCTGCTCCATGAGTCGGAAGGGCGACTGCTGGGACAACGCCATCACGGAGAGCTTCTTCGCGACGCTCAAGACCGAGCTCATTCACCGGCAGCCGTGGCCGACGCGGCGCGGGGCCAAAGACGCCGTGGCGGAGTACATCGAAGGCTTCTACAATCCCTACCGGCTGCACTCGTCGCTGGGGTATGTCAGCCCCAATAACTGTGAAAGAAGGCACGCTCGGCAGGCTCAGCGTGCAGCATAATCAACCTGTCCACTTTTCCCAGGCAAGATCACTGGCTGAAGCCTTCCAGGAAGGCTACGGCTAAGGCTACGGCTAAGGCTACGGCTAAGGCTAAGGCTAATCAGGAAGTATTTGTTTAGCGGGGTGGTTTCGTGACGCGCGAGATCCAACATTTTGGACTTGTACTTTTCTAGGGGATCTGGCATAACGGTGGGGTGCCACGGCAACGTCCCCGGACGGAACAGGATCCCCGCGATTCCCGCATTGAGGAACAAGAGCGAGAGATCGCACGACTGCGCGAGGAGTTGACGCGGGTCGAGGGTGACCGGGATCGGTGGAAGCGCCGCAGTGAACACCTCAAGCAGCAACTCGACGCGGCGCGGCGGGCAGGATTCCGGCAGGCGGCTCCCTTCGCCAAGGACCGGCCCCAAGGTCGCGGCGGACGACCCGGCCGGCGCGCAGGTGCGCACTACGGCCGGCAGGCGTGCCGCCCGCGTCCGCCGCAGGTTGACGAGACCTGCCGAGCGCCGGTGGCTGCCGCGTGTCCGGACTGCGGCGGCGCCGTCGAGCTGTCCCGGGTGGCGACGCAATATCAGGAAGATCTCCCGGTGGTGCGCCCCATCGTGCGGCGCTTCGACATCGAGGTCGGCCACTGCTCGCAGTGTCGGCGTCGCGTCCAGGGCCGCCACCGGCTGCAAACCTCCGACGCGCTGGGAGCGGCCAGCGTGCAACTCGGTCCCGAAGTCGTCGCGCTGGTCGTGCGGCTGCACACGCACCTGGGTGTGCCGCTGGCGAAGGTCGCGCACCTGCTCCGGACCCAGTTCGGCCTGACCGTCACACCGGGAGGCCTCGCGCAGGTGCTGCATCGCACGGCTCGCCAAGCCGCGCCGACCTACACCGCACTGTGCCAGCAGGTGCGGGAATCTCCCGTGGTCACGCCGGATGAAACCGGCTGGCGCGTCGGCGCCATGCGCCACTGGCTGTGGGCCTTCGCCACGCCCCAGACGACGGTCTACGCGATTCGCTCCGGCCGCGGGTTCGACGACGCGGCAACGGTCCTGGGAACCGACTTCGCCGGCGTGCTCGTGCGCGACGGGTGGGCGCCGTATCGCCGCTTCACCCACGCGCTGCACCAGTCGTGTCTGGCTCACTTGATCCGGCGAGCGCGGCAACTCCGAACCGATCATCCGCGCAGCCCGTGGGCCGCCCGGGTGCAAGCCGTCCTGCAGGCCGCTCTCAAGCTGCGCGACCGCCGCGACGCCGGGCTTCTGAGCGACCACGGCCTGGCAACCGCTCGCGGCCGACTGCTCGCCCAACTCGGTCGGCTGATCGACAAATCTCCGACGCTGGACGCCGCCGACCGCTTCGCCGCCCATCTGGACCGCGAATTCGCCGCGACGTTCGCCTTCCTGTGGGACCCGTCGATCGACGCCACCAACTGGCGCGCCGAACAGGCCATCCGACCCGCGGTGGTCACCCGCAAAGTCTGTGGCGGTAATCGTACCCGCCACGGCGCCGACACCCAGCAGGTGCTTGCCAGCGTCGTGCGCACCGCCTACCAGCGTCAACTCGACCTCGCCCCTCTGATCATCACGATGCTTCGCTCTTCCAGCCCCGTCGTTCCCGACACGCTCCAACGGTCGCCCCCGTAGATCAACGCGCGGTCCTTCCGATCCGAAACCACGTCAGTAGAACAGCGCCGCTGTCAGTATGCCTCCGCGTGGCTGTTGAGGAAGAACTCGGCACCTACGTCCGCGCTCGTCGAATCACCCCGGTAAACAAAGACATCAGGAACAGGATCAGGAACAGGATCAGGAACAGACGTACGCGTCGTCTGGAGAGTACGTACCATCCCCCGCGCGCGACGTCGCGTCGGCGCGCGCGTCGACCCCGATCCCGACCATCCTCGCCCACTGGCGGACGGCCTGGGAGCACCGCTGGCCAAAGGGCATTCTCGATGTCTCGCCGGCCGCGGCCGGCCGGCTGGAGCAGCTCGCGGCACAACTCGGGGACGCCGAGTGCCGGACACGCATCGACCAGTATCTGGCGACGGACGACGCCTGGCTACAGGAGACCATGCACCCGCTGGGGACGTTCATCCGGCAGGTCAATCGCTACCGCGCTGAGGCCGCCGCGGCGGCGGCGCGCGGCGGGAAGGGTCGTCGCCGGGGAGCGCGCGAAGGGCCGGCATCGGCGGCGAAGGCTGCGGCGTACGACGCCGTCCTCGAGCGCGCGGAGGACGAGGAGGACGAGTCATGACCACCACCAATGGGGCCGGATGTGCGCAGTGCACGGGGACGCCGGGCTGGGAAGCGATCGTGGCCGCCGGCAACCGGCGGCTGCAGCGGTGCGCGTGCTGGACGATGGCGCACGCAGCCGCGCCGGCCTCGGTGCCGCGCGAGTTCCGCGACGCAACCTGGGCGACGTGGCGGGCGGCCGCGCGTACCGGGCACTCGCTGGAGGCCGCCCGGGCGTTTCTGGCCGCGGGCGACGACGGGCGGGACCTGTATCTCTGTGGGACGGTCGGGACGGGCAAGACGCGCCTCGCCTGCACGATGCTCAACGAGGCGTGGCGCGCTGGCGCCCGGGACGTGCGGTTCGCCCGGGTGCCGCGGCTGCTCTACGACCTCCAGCCGTCGGGCGCGCCGGCGGAGACCGACCTCTTCGGCCGTCTGGAGGCCGCGTCACTGCTCGTCCTGGACGACCTGGGGGCGGAGCGGGACGCGGCCACCGACTACACCCGGCGCACGCTCCTGATGCTCTACGAGGCGCGGTGTGACGCCGGCCGGCGGACCGTGTGGACGTCCAACAAGACCCCGCTGGAGGTGGGCGAGTTCATGGGCGACGACCGACTCGCCAGTCGGATCGTCGGGCGGTGCCGGGTGGTGCTGCTGGACGGGGACGACTGGCGCCTGCGGCGCGCGACGCGCCCGCGCCGCGTGAACGGTCTTCGACCCTCGGAGGGGAACACACCGGAGGGTATGTGATGACGATGCGTGACGAGACCCGCGTACCCACGGTGGCCGACGTGCCGGTGCTATCTGTCGGGGCGCACGCCTCGCTGGCGGAGGGGACGTGTGCGATGGAGGCGGTGTCGTATCTTGCCGGCGAGCCGTGGGTCATCGCGGCGTTCCTGCGGCGCTGGAATGACGACCTGCCGGATGCGGACCGCGACCGGCTCCTGCGCCCGGTGCTGCGCCGCGTGGTGGGGTCGCGGGCAACGTCGGCGGTGGAGCGGCGCCGGGCGTGGCTGGCCACGGACTGGCTGGTGCGGGAGACGGCCCCGGCGTGGCTGGCGCTGACACCGGCGCTGGCGCCACACGCCGCGGCGCTCCGCACGCTGCCGCCGATCACCGCGCCGGCCGTAGCGCACACCCATCAGCCCGTGGTGGCCGCCGCCGCCGCCGCCGCCTGGGCCGCCGCCGACGACGTCGTGAGCGCCGCCGCCGCGGACGCCGCCTGGGCCGCCGCCGACGACGTCGTGAGCGCCGCCGCCGCGGACGCCGCCTGGGCCGCCGCCGACGCCGCCTGGGCCGCCTCGGACGCCGCCGCCGCCGCGAGGGACGCCGCGAGGGCCGCCGCCGGGCGTGGACTGTTGCCGGTGGTGGCCACGCTGCAGGCGTCCGCCCGGCGGCTGCTGGACGCCATGCTGCAGGCGGGTGCGGGCTATGAGCGGCGCCACGGGTGAGCGCATGGTGCGGGACGAGGCGTACGCGACGGGGCGGATGCCCCAAAATGGACCGGCGACTGCCGGCGGCGGGAGAGACCTCGTGACCAGCATCGAATGGACGGACGCGACCTGGAATCCGGTCACCGGCTGCACGAAGGTCTCGCCGGGCTGTGCGCACTGCTACGCGGAGGGCGTGGCCAAGCGGTTCTGGAAGGGGCGGCCGTTCACGGAGGTGCGATGTCACCCGGAGCGCCTCGACCAGCCGCTTCGCTGGCGGAAGCCGCGGCGGGTGTTCGTCAACTCGATGAGCGACCTGTTCCACGAGGACGTGCCGCTGGAGTTCGTGGCGCGCGTGTTCGACGTGATGGCCTCGGCGACGGCCGAGTGCGGACAGCGCCATCAGCACGATGCGGAGTGCTGGACAGGCGATCCACACAGGTTCCAGGTACTCACGAAGCGCGCGGAGCGGATGCACGGTGTCATGACGCAGGAACTCCCCGATTTTCTTAATAACGAATGGCCTGGCGACAGCACGGTAAACGTCATGCGAGGCGCGGGCCAGTGGCCGCTCCCCAACGTCTGGCTCGGGGTCAGCGTCGAGAACCAGGCGACGGCCGACGCGCGGATCCCACTGCTGCTCCAGACGCCGGCCGCCGTGCGGTTCCTGAGCTGCGAGCCGCTACTTGGCCGCATGGAGATCCGGGGGCCGCGCCAGACGTGCGGAGACTGCGACCCGTGCATCGGTGGGCGTCCGGACCAGTGCGACCTCGGATTTCACCTTGGGGCGCTGCATCCGGACGGGATCCACTGGGTGATCGTTGGCGGCGAGAGCGGCCCAGGGGCGCGGCCGTGCGACGTCGGCTGGATCCGCTCGCTGGTCCGCCAGTGCCGCGAGGCCGGCGTGCCGGCGTTCGTGAAGCAACTGGGGGCAGCGCCGGAGGTCACCGCCTCCGTGTTGCACCTGCAGGCGTGGCCCGAGGGCGTGCGCTTCGAGCGGGCCGATCCGGACGGCTGCGCGCATGCCTACACCGTGCGGTGTCGAGACCGGAAGGGCGCCGACCCGGCCGAGTGGCCGGCCGACCTCCGGGTGCGGGAGTGGCCCGGCGTCGCTGCGGAAACGCCGGGGGTGACGAGTGCCTGACACCTGGACGCTCCACACCGGGGACTGTCTCGACGTGCTCACGACGCTGGACGCCGAGTCGGTCGACGCCTGCGTGACGGACCCGCCGTACGGGATCGGGATGATGGGCAAGGAGTGGGACACGTTCCGGCCGGACACCGTGGCGAAGACGATGCGCGTGAAGCGAGGATGGAACCAGGAGGAGAAGAACCCGAATCTCCGCGGGCGGAAGGCGTGGCGGGGCGGCACGGCCGTCGTGTACGACCGCTCGGCCGGCGCGTCGGTGAAGTTTCAGATCTGGACGCAGCAGTGGGCCGAAGCGATGCTCCGCGTGCTCAAGCCCGGCGCGCACGCCGTCGTCTGCGCGTCGCCGCGGCTGGCGCACCGAGTCACGTGCGGCCTGGAGGACGCGGGGTTCGAGTGTCGCGACGTCCTACTCTGGTTGCAAGGCCAAGGCTTCCCGAAATCACTGGATCTCGGTGAGGGGCTCGGAACCGCCCTCCGGCCCGGCTACGAGCCGATGGTCCTGGCCCGCAAGCCGTGCGGCGGCACGGTGGCCGGCTGCGTCGAGCAGCACGGGACCGGCGCCCTGAACATCGACGCCTGCAAGCTGCCGGGGCACGACGGCGATGCCGACCGGTGGCCGCCGAATGTCGCGCTTGACGAGGCGGCGGCGGAGAGACTCGATGCCGACGTGGGCACGCTGACCAGCGGCGCCCGCTCGGGCGGCGCGTCGAGGTTCTTCTACTGCGCGAAGGCGTCGCGGTCGGAACGCGAGCGCGGCTGCGAGGACCTGTCGCGCAGGACGGCCGGCGAGGTGACCGGCGGCCGTCAGGAGGGGAGCGCTGGCCTGCGCAGTCCGCGCGCTGGCGCCGGGAGAACCTCGGGCGCGCGCAATCATCATCCAACGTGCAAACCGCTGGCGCTCATGCGCTGGCTCGTGCGGCTGGTGACGCCGCCGGGCGGCGTCGTGCTCGACCCGTTCGTCGGCTCGGGCACGACGGGCGTCGCGTGCATCCACGAGGAGCGGCGCTTCGTGGGCATCGAGCGCGAGCCGGAGTACGTGGCGATCACTGAGGCGCGCATCCGTGACGCGCAGGCGCGTTGCGAGGAATCGCGCGTGCGCTACGAGACCGGAGGGCCGCTGTTCGCTGATGCCGGTGTAGAGGGCTCGTGATGCCACGCCACCAGCGTCGACTCAGCGCGGACGATGTCCTGACGATTCGCCAGCTGGCGGCCGAGTCGATGCTGACGCAGTCTGAGATTGCGGCCCGATTCGGCGTGGCGCAGTCGACGGTCAGCGATGTCGTGCGGCGGAAGCGCTGGCAAGAACGCTGCCCGTACTGCGGACAGGCATTATCGGTACGTTCCGATAGGAATCCTGCCACGCTAGCAGGATGAAACACTTTCCTGCGCTGATTCTGCTGTTCGCCGTGGTGGCTGGCGTTCCCCGATCGGCGGCGGCGCAACCCCCGGGCCGGCTGCCGCTTGGCACCGTCGACACGCTGCCGTCGGCCGACGGCGGCCGCTACGTGCAGCCGACCATCCGCTGCTCGAGTACCCGCCTCGTGGTCCATGAGACGGTCGAGTGTCTGGCGACGCCGTCGGACGCGACGCGGTTCCTGTACTACTGGATGGTCCGCGGGGAGCGCGGCCGCGCGGCTGGCTTCGACGAGGGCCGGCGCGAGCCCGTCCTGCGCTGGAACGCCACGGCGCCCGGGCGCTACCAGCTCCGGCTCAGCGTGCGCCGCATCGTCGGGCACGAGGACGTCCCGGTCGAGCGCACCCTTATGCTCGACGTCCAGCACGACGGCGGCTGGCTCCAGCGCGCCTGGCGCTCGCCGTGGGGCCAACTGGCGGCCATCGCGGGCACGGCGGTGGGCATGGGGACGCTGTGCCGGTCGACGGAGGTGTGCTGATGCGCGCGCTGGGCTGGCTGGGGCTGGCGGCGCTGCTCGTGGCGTGCGATCTGACCCCGGCCACGCCCACGGAGCCCACGCCGGGGGATGACGTACCGCCGGCCACGCCCGCGGCGCCGACGCCGCCGGCTGAGGGAACACCACCCACGCCCACACCGCCGCCGCCCGAGCCGCCGCCCCCCGCCACTCTGACGTGCGGCTACGCGGGTGCCGACGTCTACGCGTGCCGCCGATCGCCCGCCGACGCGTCGGCCTGGGAGGTCATCGTCGGCGACGGACGTCGGTGGGTGCTCGCTCCCGATGGGGTGCGCCGGCGTGTCGAGGGGAGCGTCGTCGGCTGGCTCGAGGCCTCGGCGAGCGGGAGCACGCTGCAGATCCGGCCGACGGTCTCCATGCGCGCGGCCGGATGCATGGTACGGACGCACGGACGGTCCGCGGAGACGTGTTGATGCGGCGTCAGGGCGCTGCGGCCCGCCTCGCGCTGGTCGCCGCGCTCGTCGCGCCGGCGCCGGCCGTCGGCCAGGTCGTTCCCGTTGAGGTCGTACGCGTCATCGATGGGGACACCGTCGTCGTCGACGCGCACCCGTGGCCGGGCGTGACGATCCGGACATCGGTGCGGGTGGACGGCGTCGACACGCCCGAGCTCCGCGGGCGCTGCCCGGAGGAGCGGGCCGCGGCGGAACGCGCGCTCCAGGCGGTGATCCGCATCCTGAGCCGCGCCGCGGCGGTGACGGTCATCGACCCGCGGGACGGCACGTATGCGGGTCGCGTCGTCGCGCGCGTGGAGGTCGATGGGACCCCCCTGACCGCCACCCTCATCGCGGGCGGCTACGGCCGCCCCTACGACGGCCGCACCCGGCGGCAGCCGTGGTGCCAGGAGCCGGGCTGATGCGCTGGTATCTGCCGATCGCCGGAACGCGCCCGCCGTGGCGGGGCCGGCACGACCGGCGGGACTGGTATCACCGCGGCTCGCCGTTCGACACGCTGCTGGCGCGCCACGGCTACCGGCGCGTCGACCAGGACCGAGATCCGGAGACTCCCGATCGGGGGTTCTGGTCCGGCCACGTGAACGGGTTGTTGCTGCAGACGCTGTGGCGCCGGCACGGGAAGCACCGGGCCTGGCGGACGGGCTCGACGGCGCTCCTCCTGTTCCTCATGCGCCGCCACGCCGAGTGCGCGGACGGCCTCACGATGGTCGCGCACAGTCACGGAGGACAGGTCCTGGCCTACTACCTGGAGCGGGATCCGGACGGGCCGCCGGTGCACGTCGTCTCCGTCGATATGCCGGTCCGGCGCGACATGTGCGACGTGTATCGGCGAGCGCTCTCCAGCTCGCGCGTGCAGTCCTGGACGCACCTCTACAGCGAGCGCGGCTGGCGGTCGTGGTGTCGCTGGTTGGGGAATAGCTTCGGCCCGCGCGAGCTGGACGGCGCGACGCGCAACCTCGAAGTCACCGGCGGGCACAGCGGCATCCTGAGCGACCCCGCCCATCTAGGGCAGTGGGACGCCATCCTCGAGGGGATGGAGGCGGCGCGCGAATGACGTCAGGTCACGACGACTTGAACAGGGCGCGGCGCAAGGTGTCGTTCAGCCGCGTCTGCCAGCCGCGGCCCCCGTCGCGCAGACGGGCCACGATGTCCCGATCGATGCGAATCGTCACCCGTTGCTTCGTGGGGGCCTTCTGCTTCCCGCGCCCGCGGCGGAACCGCGCAACGAGTTCTGGATGCACCTCGATGGCCGGTCGCGCCTCCGCGAACCACCGCTCGTCGAGCTCCTCGGTGTCCGGATCTGAGGCGATGCCGGCGGTGATCGCTGCGTCCTCGTCCGGAGTCGGGACGATGGTGCCGGGCCTAAGCTTGGGCATATCTGCGCACCTCCCGGGAGTTCGCCTTGCGCAGGCTGATGATGCGCAGGCGAGACCCCCGCGTTGTGTACGTCACGACGTGCAGCCGCTCGCCGATGTAGCCGGAGGCGACCCAGCGCGGCTCCGTGTGGCGCGTGTCCGACCTCACGATCGACGCGAGGCGGTGCGCTAATGGGAGCCGCGCGCGGCCCCTCGGCGCACCTGAGCTGGCGCGAGCTCGCCTGCCGGGACGGGACGCCGTATCCGGAGGCCTGGCGGGACACGCGCGCCGTGGGGCTCGCGGCGCTGTTCGAGGCGCTGCGCAGCCACGGCGGCCACCGCCCGCTCGTCGTCGGCAGCGGCTACCGCACGACGATGCACAACCTGGCCATCGGCGGCTCGCGGCAGTCCCAGCACATGCAGGGCCGCGCCCTCGACGTCTATACGCCGCGTGGCCTGTCGCATGAGACCTTCCACCGTCGGGTTCGGGCGTTCTGCCGCGAGCTCGCCACGGTTGGCGCCGTCGGCTACTACCGATGGGGCGTGCACGTGGACATCCGGCCACGACGCCGCGGCCGGATCGTCGCCTGGTCTCGGGTGCGCCAGGGCACGCCGATGCGGGACACGGCATGACGCAACCTGAGAAGCCGCACGGTGTACACGCGGCGACTGCGGTTGTCGCGGTCGTCTCGCTGGTCGCCGGTGTCGGCTGCTTCATGTCTGTGGCATGGGCGCTGGGCGGCTGGACCGGTGTTGCGACACTCGGCGGCGTGCTCTGCATCCTGCTGGGCTGCACCGCAGCCAACGCGTATGAGACGGGTAGGACGGACTGACATGAAACGCTCGCATCGCCGCTACCGCACCCTGCGGGACCGCGTTCGCCGTGAGCAGTCACTCTGTCCGCAGTGCGCCGCCCAGGGGCTGACCGTGGCGGGCGCCGAGGTCGACCACATCGTGCCGCTCGCCCACGGCGGGGCGCTCCTCGACCGCGCCAACCTCCAGCACCTGTGCGCGGCCTGCCACGACGCCAAGACGCGGCGGCAGCAGCAGGGGGGGATCGAAAGTACCGGCGGCCGGCCGGCCGGACACCATATGCGGGCGTATCGGGCGCGGAAGCGGGCCCAGGGGCATCCGCCTGCGACGCCGGTGCCACGGGTGAGCGGCCGCGCGGGCCGGCTGCTGGGCAGTCGCCGTCGCGCGAACTCCTGTGCGACCCGGAGGATTGGCACCGGTGCGAGGTCGCGTCGGCGGCCGCCTTACCCCCACGGGCCGGGTCGTGCGTCGTCGGGTTCGATCTCGGCTACAACGAGAGCATGAGTGCCGTGGTCGCGTCGTGGCCGGCCACGGGGCGGCTGGAGGTGTGGGTGGCGTTTCCCGAGATCCCGGATCTGGTGACACGGGGCCGCGCGGATGGCATCGGCGGCCTCTACGTCCAGATGGCCGAGCGCGGCGAGCTTCGTCTCTATCCGGGCCGGGTCGTGCCCGTGGGAGCGTTCTTCGCGGATGTCGCGCGCGCGTTGGCCGGCGAGACCGTGGGGGCGGCCGCGGCCGACAGTTGCCGCCGCGCGGAGGCCGAGCAGGCGCTGGCGGATGCCGGAGTGGTCTGGCCCGTGACGTGGCGGGCGAGCGCGGCCAGCGGCACGGCGGGGCATGACGGCAGCCACGACGTGCGGGCGTTCCAACGGGCGGTGCTGCAACGCGAGATGAGTTGCGTCGAGAGCCTGGTGATGCGACAGGCGATTCTGGAGACGGACATTAAGCGCACGGCGATGGGACATCCCAGGCTGGGGCGCCACCGGAAGCGCGGGCGCATCGACGCGGTGGCGGCCGCGGTGTTGGCGCTGGGCGCCGCCACGCGCGCCGAGTCCGATCCGCTCGTCCGCTACTACGCCTCGGGGGGCAAGGTCGAGATCGTGGGCGTGTGATGACGACGATTTTTGCGGGCCACGTCCCGTCCGTCGGGCGGCGGATGCTCCAGCTCCCGCAGCCCGACCCGGACAGCGGACCGCAGGCGTATACGTACGGCCGTGGACTGGGGTCGTCGGCGCTGGCCGCGATTCCGGCGGCGCATCGCGCGATTGGCCTGCTCGCGTCGACACTGGCGCGGCTGCCGCGGACGGCCGCGCGGCTCGAGGACCTCTTCGCGGACGAGTGGACGCCGGTGCCCAATCATCCGGTGACGGCGCTGCTGGAGGCGCCCTCGCGGCGCATGCCCGATCCGTGGCTCTTCTGGGAGTCGCTGTTTCGGGCGCTCTTTTCTTCGGGGAACGCCTACGCCTGGATTCGTCGTGATCCACGTACCGGGCGGCCGGTGGAACTCGTGCCGGCCGTGTGTCGCGTGACCCGGTGGGCGCCGGGGCCCGTGGCCCAGTACGACCTCGTCCTGCTCGATGGCCTGCGCGGCGTCGGGGAGCACATCACGGCGCTCGCGCCGGACGTGCTGACGCTGCACGGGCCAGGCTTTAACGGGTTGGAGAGTCCGAGCCCGATCCACTACGCGGCGCGGCAAACGCTGTCGGTCATGGCGCTGTCCGGGGAGCACCAGCGCGCCCTCCTGAGCGGGGTGAACCTCCGAACGGCGATTACGATTGCGACGGAATTGCTCAGCGTCAGGTCGATCAACCCGGAGCAGATCCAGCAGTATCAGGACACCCTCAACCAGAGCTACGTGGCGGCGCGGCGGAAGGGCGAGATCCCGGTCTTGCCGCCCGGCTTTGGGCTCGCCACGGTTGGGGGACTGAGCGCCGCGGACATCCAGCTCATCGAGCTGCTGAAGTGGAGCGTCGAAGACGTTGGCCGGGCGTTCGGCGTGCCGCCGCGCATGCTCGGGCACTTCCACGAGGGCGCGAAGGTGGCCACGACGTTCGAGGGGCACGCGGTGGACTTCGAGCGCTGGTCGGTGCAGGAGCACGTGCAGCGCGTCCAGGCGCAGCTGACGACGAAGCTGGTGTCGGCGGACGACGCCGCCGCGGGGCTGGTGGTGCGGATGCCGGCGGATCGCATTCGCGCGGGCTCGTGGACCGAGCAGGTCCGGGCCGTCGATCAGGCCGTGGCGAAGGCCGGGGTCATGACGATCAACGAGGGCCGGCGCCTGCTGCGGTTGCCGCCCGTGCCCGACGGCGATCGGCTGCTGCAACCGAAGGGCGCCCCAACGCAGGAGACGGAGCGGGATGATGACGCCGCGTGAGTTCCGGGACCACCGTCTCGCCCTTGGACTCTCGACGGAGCAGTTGGCCGAGCGCCTGGGCGTCGACCCGCGGACAATTCGTCGCTGGCAGGACGGCAGCCAGCCGGTTCCGGGGCCGGTGACGATGGCGATGGCCCTCCTCCTCCGGCAGGTCTGCCCGCCGGACACGTACCGGTCCACAGGCGACACCCGCTAACAGGCGATGCCGCACTCGTCCCCGCGGCACCACGGCCCGCCTCTTTTCCACTGTTGACATTTACACCTCCACAGTAGGTGTGTATACTGGTGTCGTGATTCGCAGTTGGAGCGACCAAGGCACCAAGGACGTCTGGGACGGCATCAACAGCAAGGCCGCCCGCCAGATTCCGCGTGCGATCTGGCCGGTCGTCCGGCGCAAGCTCGCGGCCGTCCGCAATGCTCGCCACCTGTCTGACCTGCGCATCCCGGCCGGGAACCGACTGGAAGCCCTGAAGGGTGACCGCGCGGGCCGCTACAGCATCCGCGTGAACGACCAGCATCGGATCACCTTCGAGTTCACGGACGGCCACGCCTTCATGGTGCGCTGCGAGGACTATCACTGAGGGAGTCGATCATGCCGAAGCAAACGCGACGACCGGGCGAGATCCCGGACACCGGCTTGCCGAAGAACGCGCCACCGCCGCACCCGGGTGAAATGTTGCTCGAGGAGTTCCTGAAGCCGAGCAACATGAGCCAGGCGGAGGCCGCGCGCCGGATGGATCTGCCCGTGAATCGGGTGAACGAGCTCGTGAAGGGCAAGCGCGGGATCACCGCCAGGTCGGCCTTGCGGCTGGGCGCGTTGTTCGGCACGACCGCTGAGTTCTGGATGGGGCTTCAGGCCGACTGGGAACTCTGGCACGCGCAGCGGGACGAGAAGAAGCTCGGGAGAGCTTCGTAGGTCTGGCTGAGGCACCCGCGAGCCCTGCGGTACAATTCGGCCGCGATGAACACGCTCTACTACGGCGACAACCTGGACGTGCTGCGCCGCTACATCCCGGACGAGAGCGTCGACCTCGTCTACCTGGACCCGCCGTTCAAGAGCAACCAGAACTACAACGTGCTGTTCGCCGAGCGCGACGGCACGCAGGCGGCGGCCCAGATCAAGGCGTTCGAGGATACGTGGCGGTGGGACGAGGCGGCCGCGCGCGCGTTTCAGGAGGTGGTGGAGGAGAGCGGTGCGGTGTCACGGGCGATGCAGGCGTTTCGGACGTTGCTCGGCGACAACGACATGCTCGCCTACTTGTCGATGATGGCACCGCGTCTCGTGGAACTGCGGCGCGTGCTGAAGCCTACCGGATCGCTCTATCTCCACTGCGATCCGACGTCCAGCCATTACCTGAAGCTACTACTCGATGCTGTGTTTGGGCCGGAACGGTTTGTCAGTGAAATCATATGGAAGCGTACCCACTCCCACGGTGACCCTCGACGCAAGTACGGAGCTATTACTGACACGCTTTTCTTGTGCTCAAAGTCGGACGACTACAAGTTCATGCCGCAGCATCGACCATTTTCACAGAAATACATCGACAAGACGTTCACCGGGACCGACTCGTTGAGCGGTCGGCGGTGGCAATCAGTCACCCTCCGTAGTCCGAACCCGCGCCCGAATCTGACGTACCCATACAAAGCGAGTAACGGTATTACGTATCAGCCTCACCGCAACGGCTGGTCGTGCGATCCGCAGCGCATGAAGAAGTACGAGAGAGAAGGCCGGTTGCATTTCCCAACAAAACCATCTGGTGCGTTGCGTCTCAAGATGTATATCGACGAATCTCCAGGTGTGAAGATTCAGAACCTCTGGGATGACATTCCACCGATTTCAGCGAATGCACAGGAACGCCTCGGCTACCCAACCCAGAAACCAGAAGCCCTACTGGAGCGCGTCATCGAAGCCAGCAGCAACGAGGGCGACACGGTGTTGGACCCGTTTTGCGGTTGTGGCACGACCATCGCGGCGGCGCAGAAACGTAACCGCCAGTGGATCGGGATTGACATTACAAGTTTGGCCACGACGCTGATCAAGCATCGGCTCAGAGATGCCTACGGTGACGGTATCGATAAGACCTACGACGTCATCGGCGAACCGGTGTCACTGCGTGACGCCGAGGCCCTTGCGGCGGCAGACCCCTATCAGTTCCAGTGGTGGGCACTTGACCTCGTTCACGCGCGGCCAGCGGAGCAGAAGAAGGGCGCGGACAAGGGGATCGACGGGCGGCTCTACTTCCACGAGGGCGATACAGGCAAGACCAAGCAGATCGTCATTTCGGTCAAGGCCGGCAAGCTCCACGCGCCCTACGTCCGTGACCTCCGTGGAGTCATCGAGCGCGAGCAGGCCGAAATGGGCGTCCTCCTGTCGCTGGAGACACCCACGGCGAAGATGCGGACGGAGGCGGCCAGCGCGGGATTCTATCAGTCGGCATAGGGCACGCATCCGAGATTGCAGATCCTCACCGTGGGTGAATTACTCGACGGGAGGAAGCTGGACGCCCCGCCGCCCCGCCAGACGAGCGTCACGTTCAAACGCGCGCCGAAAGCCCGAGAGAATGCCGCCGATCAAGGCACGATGTTCGAGTGAGCGTCCCGTTCATTCGCGCCGTATCACTTGAACCAGCGGACAAATTGCCCTAGCAGCCCGTGGCAGAAGGGGCTGATTGTCAATCGAGAATCGCGTGTCCGTATTGGCGTGTCGCCGGACTATCCCACGACGAATCGGGCCGATCATGGCGCTCCGGGGCCCAGAAGCGCCGCACACGCCCCCAGCAGCCGCTCAGGAGGCCGATCAGCGCCTCCACCAGCGCCGACGCGCGGCCCTGGAGGCTCCGCGGCGTGCCCACGCCCGTCAGGTGCCGCATGAGCAACCCGAGATTGACGCCGCAGACCTGGACGAGCAGCCGTTTCAGGATGTTGGGATGCCCGCGCAGATGGACGCGGCGCATCCTGCCGGTCTCGTAGAGATGCGCGTTGGGCCGTTCCAGTAGCTCGCCCCGCTGCCGCAGCAGCCGTTTCCCGCGCGCGCCGCGAATCCGCCGCCGGTTGGCATACACCGCGTCCCGCGCCGCCGCCTGGCCCTTCCAGTGCCGCCGGCCGCGATCCGGCTCCGAGACGTAGCTGCGGACGCCGATGGCCGCAAACCCGACCATCGTCTCGTTGCTGTGATATCCCTTGTCGGCCACCACCTCCGCGATCCCCGGCGCGCCGACCGCCTCGACCTGCTCGGCGGCCGTGACGAGCGTGTCGACCAAGGTCGTCGTGTCGCCCGCACTCGCGTCCTGCACCGTCACGCCCAGGATGGCGCCTGTGTCCAGGTCGACCGCATGCTCGGCGGTGTGCGCCAGATGCGTGCGGCCGTCCTTCATTTTCGTGATCTTCGCGTCCGGATCGTGCGGGTGGGTCCAGTCCGCGTTCGAGCCCTTCTTTTTGCGGGTCCGGTCGAACCGGGCCAACTCGGCGCGCGTCGGCGTCGAGAGGCCGGACGCCTCGGCCAGCCGGGTCAGAAACGCGTCGTAGCTCTCACTCGTATCCCGCCGCACAATGCTCCGCATCGCCGCATTGGCTTCCAGCGTCGTGGCATCGATGCCAACCGTGCGCCCCACCACCAGCGTGGCGTCGGCCAGTCGCTGCAACACCCAGGTAAACACTGCCTGATGGGTCTCGAGGTCAATCAGGCGACGGGTGCGCGACAGCGTCGAGTGGTCCGGCGGGGCCTCGTGCAGGGCGAAGTCCAGAAATGTCCGGATGCTCAGCGAATCGGCGGCGCGCCACGCGATTGCCCGTTCCGAGTCCAACCCTTCAAAGTAGCCGAGCAACAGCAACCGGAAATACCGGCCCGGCGCCAGACTCGGCCGACCGACCCCGTCCGCGTAGAACGACGCGCACTTCGCCTCCACGAACGCATCGAACCCCGCCTCGTCGAGCACCCGATTCAGCCGCTCGTAAAACGGGTGCCCAGCGCTCTTCGGCAGATCCGCCGTGGGCACCCACATCGTCGCTTGCCGCGGTCGACCGCGGCTTGTCCCCATCGCCATGCCCGACAGTGTAGGACACAGGACCGATCACGTCGATCCCTGGAACGAGGGACTTTCACCACGGGCTGCTAGGAGCCCGTGGTGAAACCCCCGCTACATTCGAGCGGCGATGCATCCCGCCTGAACGGCGTTGCTCCTCGGACTGTGGCAGTCCGCGGACTGCGTCAGTCCGCGGTCGTTATATGGCCAATATCCTCCCTCGTCGCGCCTTGTCAGGCGAGCGCCTCGCCGCTCTCGGTGCTACGCGGGGTTTCACCACGGACTCCTAGCAGCCCGTGGCAGAAGGGGCTGATTGTCAATCGAGAATCGCGTGTCCGTATTGGCGTGTCGCCGGACTATCCCACGACGAATCGGGCCGATCATGGCGCTCCGGGGCCCAGAAGCGCCGCACACGCCCCCAGCAGCCGCTCAGGAGGCCGATCAGCGCCTCCACCAGCGCCGACGCGCGGCCCTGGAGGCTCCGCGGCGTGCCCACGCCCGTCAGGTGCCGCATGAGCAACCCGAGATTGACGCCGCAGACCTGGACGAGCAGCCGTTTCAGGATGTTGGGATGCCCGCGCAGATGGACGCGGCGCATCCTGCCGGTCTCGTAGAGATGCGCGTTGGGCCGTTCCAGTAGCTCGCCCCGCTGCCGCAGCAGCCGTTTCCCGCGCGCGCCGCGAATCCGCCGCCGGTTGGCATACACCGCGTCCCGCGCCGCCGCCTGGCCCTTCCAGTGCCGCCGGCCGCGATCCGGCTCCGAGACGTAGCTGCGGACGCCGATGGCCGCAAACCCGACCATCGTCTCGTTGCTGTGATATCCCTTGTCGGCCACCACCTCCGCGATCCCCGGCGCGCCGACCGCCTCGACCTGCTCGGCGGCCGTGACGAGCGTGTCGACCAAGGTCGTCGTGTCGCCCGCACTCGCGTCCTGCACCGTCACGCCCAGGATGGCGCCTGTGTCCAGGTCGACCGCATGCTCGGCGGTGTGCGCCAGATGCGTGCGGCCGTCCTTCATTTTCGTGATCTTCGCGTCCGGATCGTGCGGGTGGGTCCAGTCCGCGTTCGAGCCCTTCTTTTTGCGGGTCCGGTCGAACCGGGCCAACTCGGCGCGCGTCGGCGTCGAGAGGCCGGACGCCTCGGCCAGCCGGGTCAGAAACGCGTCGTAGCTCTCACTCGTATCCCGCCGCACAATGCTCCGCATCGCCGCATTGGCTTCCAGCGTCGTGGCATCGATGCCAACCGTGCGCCCCACCACCAGCGTGGCGTCGGCCAGTCGCTGCAACACCCAGGTAAACACTGCCTGATGGGTCTCGAGGTCAATCAGGCGACGGGTGCGCGACAGCGTCGAGTGGTCCGGCGGGGCCTCGTGCAGGGCGAAGTCCAGAAATGTCCGGATGCTCAGCGAATCGGCGGCGCGCCACGCGATTGCCCGTTCCGAGTCCAACCCTTCAAAGTAGCCGAGCAACAGCAACCGGAAATACCGGCCCGGCGCCAGACTCGGCCGACCGACCCCGTCCGCGTAGAACGACGCGCACTTCGCCTCCACGAACGCATCGAACCCCGCCTCGTCGAGCACCCGATTCAGCCGCTCGTAAAACGGGTGCCCAGCGCTCTTCGGCAGATCCGCCGTGGGCACCCACATCGTCGCTTGCCGCGGTCGACCGCGGCTTGTCCCCATCGCCATGCCCGACAGTGTAGGACACAGGACCGATCACGTCGATCCCTGGAACGAGGGACTTTCACCACGGGCTGCTAGGGCAATCTGCCCTTGTCGACGCGATCGCGATTGTCCATGCTGACGTATGGATCTTCGCGCCCTCGTCGAAGCGCGCGCCGCCGCCTACCGTGCCATCCAGGCGCGCGCGGGCGTGTCGCTGCGCTGCCTCGATCCCGACGCGGCTGAGACCCCGCCGATCACGTCGCTCACCGCCGCCGCTGACGCCGGCGCGCGGGCGGTCACGGTGCGCGTGCAGGGCCCACTCGATGACTGGTTCGGCTTCGACGTCCGGGCGCTCATCGCGGATCTGGACGAGGCCGATCCTCACGCCATTCACCTGCTCATCGAATCGCCGGGCGGCTTTCTGTCCGACGGCCTGGCGCTCTACAACGATCTGCGCGGCCGCGCGCGGAACGGCGTGACGGTCACGACGGAGGCGCGCGGGGTCGTGGCCTCGGCGGCCGTGCTGCCGTTTCTGGCGGCCGACACGCGCACGATGACCACGGGCACGGAACTGATGGTGCACAACCCGTGGTCGTTCGTGCTGCTCGCCGGCAACGCGGACCAGATCGATGACGAGGTGCGCAAGGTGGTGACCGGGCTTCGCGCTTCGGAGCAGACCTACCGCGACGTACTGGTCGAGCGGACGGGTGCGTCTCGCCAGACGGTGACGACGTGGCTCAAGGATGAGACGTGGTTTGCACCGGCGGACGCGATGACGGGCGGTCTTGCGACGGCGGTGGTCGCGGACGCCACGGTAACGGCCGAGGCGGATGAGCAGGCGCGGGCCGTGGCCCGGCGCGTGCTGGCCGCGTGGCGGCTCAACGCCCACCAGGAGGCAGCAGCATGACCCAGCAGATGACACCCTTCGCGTCGGTCGACGAGGCCACGCGGACGGAGACCTTTACGGCCTGGCGCGGCAGGGCGCACGCGGCGATCACGACGAAGCGGGACGAGGTTGAGCGCACGATGAAAAACGCGTTTGACCAAGCGGGCGACGATCTCGATCTCGCCAAGGTCACCGCGATTGGCGACGGGAAGAGCCTCGCCGAGAAGTGCGAGGCGCTGATTGGCGTCCACTCGGAGCTCTCGGGCCTGGAAGACGCGCTCACGGAGCGGACCGAGCTGGATCGCGTGGCCCAGGACATTCGAGCCGGCAATCGCGGCGGCGGGGTCAGCGCGGCCGACCCGCCGCCGGTCCAGCTGGTCCGACCGGCGCCGCGGGCGCGGCTCGCGGATCTGATTCGTGCGGACTTCAAGGCACACGGCGATCTCCCCCCGCTCGGCTCGGCGGCGTTCGCGAGTCAGATGGCGAGCTTCCCGCTCAAGAGCACCCTCTCGGTGCGGGACGACGCGATCCTGGCCACGCTGTTCAAGACCGACGCGGGCTGGGCGCCGGAGTCGGTGCGCGATCCGGGCTACGTGCCCTCGCGCCGGCACCCGATCCAGTTCGTCGACATCCTGCCGCGGAGCTCCACCACCCAGGAACTCGTGCGCTACATGGAAGAGACGACCTACACGAACGCCGCCGCGGGGGTGGCCGAGGGGGCGGCGGCGCCGGAGTCGACGCTCGCGCTGACGCAGAAAGAAACTGCGGTCCGCAAGATCGCCACCCACATCCCGGTCACCCGCGAGGAGATGGAGGACGAGCCGCAAGTCGAAAGCTACCTGAACGACACGCTGCCCTTCATGGTCCGCCAGGCGGTCGACCTCGCGACGTTGACGGGCGACGGGACGGCCCCGAACCTCCGGGGCCTGCTCACCGTGCCGGGGATTCAGGACATCGAATGGACGACGACAGGCACGGAGGCCAACCTCGTGCGGTCGAAGCCGCTCAACGTCCTGCGGAAGGCCAAGACGCTGATCCGGTTTACCGGTCGGTCGATGGCGACGCACTACGTGCTCAACCCGAGCGTGTGGGATGACATCGTGCTCGCCGAGTCGAGCGCGGGCGGCTACTACTACGGCTCGCCGCAGAACGACTTTACCGAGCGCGTCTGGGGACTCCCGGTGGTGCTCTCCGATCATCTGGTCGGCACGACGACGTCGGGTCATGTGAACGGGGTGATTGGCGACTTCTCGCCCATGTGGATTCAGCTGCGCCTTCGGCGGGAGCTGGAAACCGAGTGGGGCTACATCAACGACGACTGGGCGAAGGAGATCATGCGGATCAAGGCCAGCATCCGCCTGGCGCTGGTCGTCAAGCGGCCGCAAGCCTTCGCCACGATCTCGATGCCGTAGTCGCGTGTGGTGAGGGTGGGTGGTATGGCGAAGACAGCGCTGGACGTCGTGCCGCTCCTGGCCATGCGGCGCGAGCTGCGCATCGAGGGGGAGACGAACCCCGACGATGACGCGCGGCTGATTGGGCAGATTGGCGCGGCGGTGGCGGATGTGAGTCTCGACGCCAGCGCGCCGCTGGTCGAGCAGCAGGAGACGATCGCGGCGGCGGTCCCGTACCGCGATCGCCCGGTGGCCTTCTCCGCCACGGTCGTCCGGGCCGTTCGGCAGGTGCGCTATTGGACGCCGGGGGCTGCGCTCCGTGACGAGCCGGCCGGCACGATGGCGGAC
The DNA here is from genome assembly GCA_965246995.1 of Vicinamibacterales bacterium. Taxonomy (GTDB): domain Bacteria; phylum Acidobacteriota; class Vicinamibacteria; order Vicinamibacterales; family UBA8438; genus VXRJ01. The sequence goes on along the minus strand of OZ252008.1, from coordinate 2,747,818 downwards.
CCGGTCCTGGGACGGCTGTGGTCGGACTGGCCCGCCAGTCGACACAACCGGCTGTATCCGCCAGCGGCCGGGTGGCCGGCGCTGCTGGTGGGGTCGAGGCTCTGGCTCGACATCACCCGCGGCGTGCCGTTTCCCGCGTGGGTGGACTGGCCGGGCGCACCTCCGGAGGCCGACGCGGCAGAGACGGCGCAGCACGCCTACGCTGCAGCCTCCGCCGCCTACGCGGCGGCCGTGTCGTCGCCGCTGCACGGGTTGCGGCAGGCCGTGATCCTGCGGGTGCGCGAGCACTACAACGGCGACGAGCGCCGCGCGGGCTCGATGCGCACCGCCTACGACGCCTTGATCGACCACTGGAGGCGGTACGACCGTGGCTGACCTGGTGACCCTGACGGACGTGGCGTTCGGGCTCGGCCTGCTGACGTCGATGGTCGCGTTCTACGCGCGGTTCATCCGGCCGTCGGTCGTGTCGACGCTCACGTGGCGGAAGGACATGGAGAGCCATGTCCGTGAGCTGCGCAAGGACTTCGACACCAAGACGCGCGAGCTGGAGCTGCGCATCGAGCGGCACGACACGACAGACGGCGAGCTCCTGGCGGGGATGAAGTCGCTGCGGACGGACATGAGCGGCATCCGTACCGCGATCGCGGTGCTCGAGGAGCGCAGTAAGGCCTGGGGGGCGCACGGTGCCTGAGGGGAACCGCCGCATCGAGCTCCAGCGACAGGAGTCGGACCGCGATCCAGAGGTGACCTACGCGCAGCCGTGGGCGCGGGTGACGATGCCGACCGGGAAGGAGTTCTTCACGGACGCCAACCCGGTGCAGGGGCAGGCGCGGGCCGTGTTCCGGTTCCGGTTCGTGGCGGGCGTCGCGGTGACCGACCGGGTGCAGTGGGACGGGCGGACGTGGGACATCCAGTCGGTGATCGACGAGGACGGCGCGCACCGGTGGACGGTGCTCGCTGCGGTGGAGGCGCCGGGGTAGGCGATGGCGCAGGGATTCCAGGTGCGGTTCACCGGCGGGCGCGCGCTCGTGGCGGCGCTCACGGAGCTCGGCTCGCTCCGGCGCGTGACGGGGGCCATGACGCGAGCGGGGAAGCGAGCCCTGCAGCCGATCGCCGACGAGGCGGAGCGCCGGGCGCCGCGCAGTCGGGAGAGCACCGGCCAGTTAGCCGCTGGCGTCACGGTCGTCAGGCTGACGCGGCGCCAGGGGGCCCAGGCCGATGCGGTCACCCTGGCCGTGGGGGTCACCGGGCCGCACCGCCAGCTGGCGCACCTGTTCGAGTTCGGCTTCACGCACCGGGACGGTCGCCAGTATCCAGCCCGGCCGTTCCTGCGGCCGGCGTGGGACGGCGGGAAGGCGCGCGCACTGTCGGCGTTTCGCGGAGAGCTGTGGGCATTCATCAAGCGCGCGGCGAGGCGCGCCAAGAGGCGCTGAACAATGGGAAAGCGGCAGCACCGTCGGGAGATGCAGGGCCTCGAAACGATGATCGCCGCCGGGGCGCACGTGGCGCTGAGCGGGTACGCCTCGGCGCTGCACGCGGCGGCCGACGCGCTCGAGGAGGCGGCGACGGTGCTCCGGAACAAGGCTGGCCTCGGGTTCGAGGCGAACCAGGCGTACACGGCCGCCCTGCGGGCGCGTGAGGCCGCCGGCGTTGAGGGGGAGGCTGTGGGGCGGTGACGCTCGACCAGGGGCTCAGGGCGCATCTGACGGGCCCGACGGGGCCGGCCGGCTCGGCGTTGGCCGAGGTCCAGGAGGCGCTCGGCGGGCTCACGGGCACCGTGCGGGTCTACCCGGTGCAGATTCCGCAGCGGCGCACGCCGCTGTGGCCGGTGCTGACGGTGCAGCGCATCGGCGACGGCCGCCGCGTCTGGTCGCATGGTGGGCCGAGCGGCCTGGTCGAGACCCGGCTGCAGCTCGATGCGTGGGCGCGCACCACGGACAGCGTGTTCGGTGATGAGGCCGTCGCCACACTGGCGGACGCGCTCCGGCGGGCGCTCGACGGGTTCACCGGGGCGTGGAGCGGGGTGACGGTGCGGAAGGCGGAGCTTGCGAGCGAGCGCGAGGCGTACGACCCGGATACGGAGGCACGGCTCTGGCGGCGGTCGCAGGACTATCTCGTCTGGCACGAGGAGACGACGTGAGGTAGCGAGCATCTGACTGGCTCTAGGGTCTGCAGCCCGAATCCGCCCGGCCAGGCGGCGAGCCAGTCAGCACAGGGCCACGAGAGATGGGCCGTCTCTCTGCGGGCAGTCGCCCGGTGGAGGGGCGGCCGTGCTTCGTGGCGGGAGGAATAGCAATGCCGGAATCGAAGGCACAGATCGGATTCGGGACCATCCTGGCGTACGGGACGCCGGCGCCGGTGCCGACGGCGAGCGGCTACCTGGTGAACGGGGCGCTGGTGGCGGGAGACACCAGCGTCACGGTGGACACCGGCTCGGGCACCATCCCGGCCGGCGCGACGGTGACGTTCGGCAGCGCCACCAGGGTCTACACCGTCGAGACCGCGCTGGCCGGCGGGAGCTTCACGCTCACCGAGGGGCTGGAGGCAGCGGTGGCGGACGACGCGGCCGTGCACGTCTCGGTCGGTGACGAGATGTTCACCCAGGTCGCCGAAATCATGGGCGATATCAGCCTGAACCAGTCGAGAGACGAGGTGGAGGTGACGCACCACGCCTCGCCGGGCGGGGACCGCGAGTACGTCCCGACCCTCAAGAGCCGGGACCTGTCGTTCTCGGTCAACTTCCTGCCGGACGACGCAAGTCAGCAGGCGCTCGCCGAGGGCATCTTCACGGAGGGCGGGACGCGCACCTGGCGGATCATCTGGCCGGCGCCGGATGCGGCGACGCCCGCCGAGACGCGGCAGTTCCGCGGGTTCCTGACGGCGTTCAACATCACGACCCCGCTCGACAGCCAGATGTCGGCCGAGGTGAGCATGCGGGTCACCGGCTCGGTCACGCGGGTGTAGCGGGATGGCGAATCCTGTGCGTGGCGAGCGCGAGATCAGCGTCGCGGGACGATCATTCACGGTGGCGTTCGGCATCAACGCCATCTGCGAGATCGAGGCGGCGCTCGGCGAAAACATCGGCGTCGTGGGGAACCGGCTCGCGACGGGGCGCGTGGCCGTGCGCGACCTGCGAGCCATCCTCTGGGGCGGTCTGCGGCGCCATCACGCGGCGTTGACGGTCGCGGCGGTCGGCGACCTGCTTGAGCGGCACCTGGCGGGCGGCGGGACGCTGGAGGAGATGGCCGATGGGTTGTTCGAGTCGCTCTCGGCCGCGTTCCCTGGGGAGGAGGCCGACCAGGGAAACGCGCCGGCGCCGGCAACGACGGGCCGGCGAGCTGGGAAGACGTCCACCGCGCGGCGGTCGAAGCGGGCGTCGACCCCGAACGAGCGTGGCGCCTGACGCCGCGCGAGCTGCGGCGGGAGGTCCAGGCGCTCGGACAACGGGACCGGCGCCGGGTCGCCGAGGGGCTGAGCGTGGCGTGGCACGCGGCGGCGTTCCAGCGGGCGAAGCGATTGCCGCGGCTCGACACGCTGCTGCGGCGGTTGGACGAACCCGCGAGGTGGGCCCGGCGGATGCAGATGCGGAAGCAGCAGATCGCGCTCTTCGACGGCCTCGGGGTAGGTCCGGGAGGGACAGCCTCAGCGGCCAGCGTTGCGGCGGTCGAGGCGGAGGAGGATGTCGCCCCCGATCAAGAGGGCGCCGAACACCAGCCACCACCACGAGAAATGCGCGGCGGTCCACCAGAGGATGAGCACCGCGATGGGAGCGAGGACGATCCACGCCAAGGCGAGGCCGAGCAGGTCGAACAGGAACATGCGAACTACCCGACCGCATCATAGCAGGGGTGGTCGATGGCAGTAATCGGCGCGCTCCGCGTGGAGCTCGCGGCGAACATCGCCAAGTTCGAGGCCGACCTCGGTAAGGCGGCCAAGCGTGTCGGGAGACTTCAACGGTCATTCGACAAGTTCGGCGACCGGGCGACACGGGCCGGTCAGACGATTGCTGTCGGTTTCACTGCGCCCCTGGCCGCAATAGGGGCGCAGGCGACGAAGTCCTTCCTCGGCTTCGAACGCGGGATGAACCGCGTTGCCGCTGTGAGTGGCGCGACTGAGGCCGAGATGACGGGCCTCACCCGGATCGCCAAGGACCTCGGCGCGACGACGTCGTTCTCTGCGGCGCAGGCGGCCGAGGGGCTGGGATTTCTCGCCCAGGCCGGGTTCGATGCGGCGGAAGCTGGAGCGGCTCTGCCCGGCGTCCTGCAGCTGGCCGCCGCCGGCGGGATCCAGCTCGCCGAAGCGGCCGACATCGCCACCAACGTCCTGTCGGGATACGGGATGGAAGTCGAGCAGCTTGCCCGCGTCAACGACGTTCTCGCGAAGGCGTCCAGCAGCGCGAACACGGACGTGCTCCAGCTCGGCCAGGCGTTCAAGTTCGCTGGCCCGGTCGCGTCGTCAGCTGGCGTCAGCTTCGAAACCGCGGGCGCGGCGATGGCGCTGATGGGCAACGCCGGTATCCAGGCTGAGATGGCCGGGACGGCGCTCCGGGGCGCCATCACGAAACTGCTCAATCCGAGCACCGAGGCGGCTGCGACTATGGCGGAGCTCGGCATCTCTGCGACTGATTCCACTGGCCGGTTGCTGCCGCTCGATCAGATCATCGAACAGCTCGCGCCGCACGCCGACAAGACCGGCGCCATCATGCAGATCTTCGGACAGCGCGCCGGTCCGGCCATGAGCGCCCTCGTCTCGCAGGGCGCCGATGCGCTCCGGGAGATGACGGCCGCGCTGGAGGAGTCGGGCGGGACTGCGGAGGAGATCGCAGAGAAGAAGCTGGCGGGTCTGACAGGGGCGTGGACCCGGCTGCAATCGGCGGTTGAAGGGATCCTGATCGAGATTGGTGAGCGGTTGGCGCCGGTCCTTGAACGTATCGCCGGAGTGCTGACGGACACGGTGTTGCCGGCGGTGCGCGGTGCATTGGAGGCGTTCGACCGGCTGTCGCCGGCCGCCAAGCAGAACCGGCTGATCTGGCTCGGTGTGGCAGCGGCCATCGGACCGGCGCTGATCGCGTTTGGTGGGATCGCACGGGCGCTCTCGCCGCTCCTGCCCGCGTTCTCGCGGGTATGGATCGCAGCCGGCCGAATGACGACCGCGCTCTTCCAGCCAATCGTGACGGCGCGGCAGCTCACGACCGGTATGACGACGCTTCGAGCCAGTCTCGCTGGATTGTCAGTGAGCGCGCGCGCCGCGGCGGTGGGCGTGAGGCTGACGAGCGTCGCGCTGACGGGTTTGCGCTTTGCTCTTCGTGGCGTCATCGCTGCGCTCGGGCCGCTCGCGATCGGATTCGCGGCGTTCGAGTTCGTCACGTGGGCGGCGGGGGCGCTCAAGCTTGGCGACAAGCTGAAGCGGCTGGTCGGGATCACGGATGACGCCGCGGACGCGGCGGATCGGATGGATCAGCAGTGGGCCGAGTTCTCGACAACCCTGGACAAGACGCGCGCAGCCCTCAACGAGACCGCTCAGCAGATCGACGTGCTCACGCGCGAGCACGAACGACTCACCGAACAGTTGGAACGGGCGCAGACCCAGAACCGGCGATCGATTCCCAGCATTACCAAGCGGATTACGGCACTGAACGAGGAGATCGAGACGGTTAAACGGCTGCATGACGAGCGGGCGAAGGATGTGCAGTTCGGCGAGGTCATGGCGCCGCTGGCCGAGATGGCGGCCAAGGACCTACAGATGTGGACGGCCGCGACGAGGGAAGCGAAGACGGCCGCCCGCGAGCTGGGCGTGGAGCTCTCGGTCGCGGTCACGATGGACCACCTGACGCGCGCCGTGCGTGAGTTCGCCACGACCGGCGCCCTCACGCCGACGGTGATGCGTGAGATTGGGACGCAGGCCGCGGACCTCGGGGTGGCCCTCGACGAGCTGCCGCCGGAGCTTCGAAACATCGTCACGTGGCTGAGGCGCACGGACCATGCAGTGTCCAACGCCGGGGACACCATTGGAGACACGGGCGGCGACGTGGAGACCATGAGCGACGGGGTCAAGACGCTCGTCGGTCGCCTGCGGGGCACCGGTGCGATTCAGTCCGCGCAGCACTGGGCGGCAGCCCTGGATCAGGTCGGCGGGCTGACGCGGCTGACCACCGGCGAGACCGACGAGTTGGCGGGCGTACTGGACGCGGCGCTGGAGAAGTACCGCGCCCTGGGACAGGACGCGCCCGTGGATCTGCAGCGGCTGGTGGAACAGACGGCGGCCGCGCGCACAGCGGTCTCGAGGTTCGTCGACGCCACGGCTCGGTTGAAGCTGGCCCGGGCGGCGGGGTCCGTCCAGCGGCACCTCGCGGACACGTTGCGGGCCGCGCAGTTCCAGGCGCCCCTGCCCGCGACGGCGATGGCGTTTCCCGCGCAGGCCCTGCTGCCGACCGTGACGCCGCGTTTTACCTTCGACCCCGACGCGTTCGGGACGTGGCGGGACCGCGTGCAGGCCTCGTTTACGGGCTTCGGCGCAACCATCGGCCAGACGTTCGCGCGGGCGCTCGAGGGCGGCGGGCAGTGGCTGGGCGCCGTCCAGTCGCTCGGCACGCAGGCCGGCGACCGGCTCGGCGGCCTGCTCTCGACGCGCCTCACGAAGACGCTGGAGAGTGGGACCGGGTTCCTCGCCTCCGGCCTGGGGAAGATGCTCGGCAAGGGTCTCGGGATGGCCATTCCGGTGATCGGTCCGGTGGTCGGGCAGCTCATCGGCAAGCTCTTCAGCCTCGGCGGTCCGTCGCAGGCGGAGCTGGCCGGCCGCGATGCCTGGCGCTCCTACGCCGACGGGCTCGCGCGAGAGGCGAACGCCGCACAGATTCAGGAGGCGCTCGGCGCCGGTTGGGCGAACGTCGAGGACGCGCACGCGTGGATCGTGCTGCGCGACGCCGTCACCAAGGCCGGCGGCTCGGCGGCCGAGGCCGACGCGCTCTGGCAGCGCTACGTGGCGGCCATCAAGCAGGGGCCCGACGCGGTCAACGCGGTGACGGCCGAGATGGACGCCTGGCGCGAGGCGGCCGGGGACATCGCGGCCGAGCAGGACCAGCTCATCAGCTCGCTCCACGGCCTCGTCGACGCCGGCGCCGCGGCGTTCGACCCGGCGCAGCTCGATCCCTACCTGGCGCAGATGGAACAGCTCGGGCTCCTCACGGCGGCCGACGCGGCCGCGCTGCGGCAGCTGGCCGACGACGCGCACGTGGACCACGAGGCGATGCGGCAGGCGGCCGAGCGCTACGGCGTCGAGCTCTCGGCGCTCGGGCCGCAGTTCGAGCAGGCGCGCCTCAGCGATGCCGCCGCGGCCCTCGTGCGCGACTTCGATCTGCTCACCCAGGAGGGGGCCAATGTCAACGGCGTGCTGGCCGGCATGCAGGACGAGGTCCAGGCGCTCGTCGCGCAGGCCCTGACCGCCGGCGTCGCGATCCCCGCCGGGATGCAGCCCATCATCGCCTCGCTCATCGAGCAGGAGCGCCTGACCGACCAGAACGGCAACAAGCTGACGGACATGTCGCACCTCGACTTCGCCGACCCGATCGCGGCGAAGTTCGACCTGCTGGCCGACAGCATCCAGCTGCTCATCATCGCCCTCGGCGGCCCGAGCGGGCTGTCGAAGGCGATCGAGGACATGGTCGGCTCGGCCGAGCTCGACCTCCAGGACCTGGCCGGCGCGTGGGCGGCGATGACCGACGAGGCCAAGGCGCAGTTCGGCGACTTCGCCTCGTTCGTCGAGGACCGGGCGTTGCAAGATCTGGCGTCAGCCGCCGGGCTGAACTTTGACGACATCGCGGCCGCATGGGCGGCGATGACGGCCGAGCAGCAGGCGGCATTCGGTGACTTCCGCACGTTCCTGCAGGACCACGAGCTGCGGCAGATGGTCGACGACGCCGGGCTGCGGTTCGACGAGCTGGAGACGCGCTGGGCGGCGATGACGGATGCGCAGCGCGACGAGATCGCGGACTTCCGCGCGTTCGTCAACCATGAGCTGGCGAAGATCCGGGACCGCACGGTGACGGTGACGACGCGGCACCGCAGCGAGGGCACGCCATCGGGCGTCGGCGGCGCGGTGCACGCGCAGCACGGGACGCCGTTTCGCCAGTTCGGCAGCGGCACCCGCGCCGTCCTGCACGGCCTTGAGCGGGTGATGACGGCGGGGGAGGGCCGGGGCATCCAGGCGGCGCTCGGGAGCATCCAGCTGGGCCTCGGGGCCATTGCGGACCTGAGCGGCGTGCGAGCGCTGGCGAGCGGCGGGCTCGTCACGCGGCCCACGCTCACGATGCTCGGCGAGCGCGGGCCAGAAGCGGTGATTCCCCAACACGAGATCGCCGAGTTCGGCGGCGGCCGGCGCGTGGAAGCCAAGCTCGATCAGCTCCACCAGGATGTCGCGCTGTTGCTCGACGAGTTCCGGCACGGCCTCGACCCGCGACGGATGGCCCGGGCGTGGCACCAGGCCGCCGCCTTCTCGAGCTAAGTCATGGCGCCGCTGGACCTGACGGTCGACCTCGAGCTGGACGGCCCGCAGCAGGGGTGGACCGACGTGACGCGCGACGTGCTGGTCCGCGGCGGCGTCTCGTGGGACTATGGGCTCCCCGGGCCGATGCCGCGCGACCGCGTCGCCGGGATCGGTGAGTGCCGGTTCTTCCTCGACAACGGCCCGTCGAATAGCGCGGGGCTGGTCGGCTACTACGCGCCCGGCCATGCGCAGGCGCGCGCCGGGTTTGAGCTCGGCATGGCGTGTCGGATCAGTCTCGCCCGCCCCTGGGACGCGCTCTTCGCCGCCGCCGCGCACAAGGCCGCCGATGACGAGGACGTCGGGATCCGCTGGTCGCAGTCGTTCTCCAGCTTTCTGAGCACCGATACGACGAGCGCCACGCTCATCAGGACCACGAATTACGCGACCGTGCCCGCCTTCGACCGGGGCGACGGCGTCGACCGCTACGTCCGGGTCCTCACCCTGCAGCACGACGTCGACGAGATTGCCGTCTGGCTCACCGACACGACCACGGGGACCGGGGATCCGACCGCGGATCTGACCGACGACGCCGAGCGCCACTACGGGATCGCGTTCCGTGACCGGGACGCGGGCACGGTCTGGGACGTCCTGTTCGCCACCGATGCGAACGACGCGGGCCCGTACGGGCTGCCCACCACGCAGGCGACGCTCGACGCGATCCAGGCCGTGATCGCCGACGGCGGGACGCTGGACGTCATCCTCTACGACGGCCGCCGCGTGCGCCAGCGCAAGCTCTACTACCTCGACAGTCTCGATCTGTCCTTTGGCCCCGCGGCCACGCGTGTGACCGTGTGCCACGGGACCGACTGGATGGGGATCGCGGCGCGGACCACAGTCAGCGAGATTCCGCTGCAACAGACGCAGCGCACCGATCAGATCGTCCAGACCATCCTCGCCGAGATGCCCGTCACGCCGCGCACCGTCGTGCGCGAGACGGGGCAGAGCACGCTCGACTACGCGCTCGACGATCTGCGGGGCGAGCGGGCGACGGCGCTCGACGCGCTCTATCGCGTCACGCTCTCAGAGCTGGGCTATTTCACGGCCGAGTGTGACGACGCGGACGGCGAGACCGTGCGGTTCGTCGATCGCACCTACCGGGTGGTGAGACCGATGGGGCATAAGATCAGCCGAGCCCAGGCGCTCGTCGCGCAGCGGTCGAGCACCCACGTCGTCGACCTGGTGCGAGTGGGGATTCCGCTCCGGCGGGCGGACGCGGGGACCACCACGGTGCTCTACCAGCTTGGGGGCGCGGCGGTGGAGATGCCCGCCGGCGCCACCATCTATCCCTTCGGGCCGTACCGGGACCCGGCGCAGGAGGCCCAGCGGGTCGGGGGCGCCGACATGCGGACGCCGGTGGCCAGCACCGACTATGTGGCCAATACGGCTGCGGATGGGAGCGGGACGGATGTCACGAGCCAGCTGACGGTCACGGCGAGCTTTGGCGCGAGCGGGGTGCGGTGGACGATCACGAACACGGGGACCACCACGGCGTATCTGACCACACTGCAGGCGCGCGGCCGCGGCATCTACGACTACGCCCGGGCGTATCTGGAGGCCGCGCCGGCGTCCGTCGCAGCGGACCAGCCCCACAACATCCTGACGCTCGATCTCCCGTACGGGTCAGACATGAACGTGGCGCAGAGCGTCGCCGACAACCTGCTGGATCTGTACAGGACGGCGCGCACGCGCGTGGACGCCGTGACGCTGATGGCGTCACGCGACGTGGCGATGGCGACCCTCGCCGTGCGCACCAGGCTGCACGACCTGTGCAGCCTCGCCGACGACTCCATCGGGGTGGCCACGGCGCATCATGTGAACCGGCTCGCCTACCGGGTCGGCGCGCCGGACGACGTACGCGTGACGATCGACCTCTCGCACACGAAGGCGACCGACGTGTGGATTCTCGGGACAAGCGCGCTGGGCGAGACGACCCGGCTCGGATGGGGGTAATGCGATGAGACAGGGCATTGTCGGCGGGCTGACGGGCGGCGTCGTCGCGGTGGGCATCAGTCTGTTGGCACAGACGTGGACGACGCCGCGGACGTGGGTGACGGGCGAGGTCGTGACGGCCGGGCAGTTCAACACGCACGTGCGCGACAACCTGACCCATCTCTACACCCGGGTCAACACGGTGCTCGGGACCGACGGACGCATCACGGGACCGCTCTCCGACACGATCCTGAGCGACCTGAGCGGCGCGAACCTGACCGGGCTGACGGCGAGCCAGATCACGTCCGGGACCTTCGGGCAGAACCGACTCGCGGCAGACTCGGTGGGTACAAGCCAACTCCGGACCGCGCAGGGCTCGGCGGGCGGGCCAGTGGGAACGGGCGGCGGGCGGAGCAACAACAAGACCATCGTCCTGAACCGGTACACCCTGCTGCCGAGCCTGACCGGCCAGTGTGGCACCTCCGCCGATCTGCGCCTCGCGCGGTCCAGCTCGTCGACGGCTGCACCCACGGTCGTCATTGAGGCGCTGGCCTCCGGGTGTCCCGGCGGCACCTACAACATGACCCTGTACTGGGACTACGTGACAAGCTCGGACAATCCCACGGTGTGGGTCGTGATCGGTGGGACCGGCGACGTCTATGCGACCTGGGAGTCCGAGGACCCCGCGGGCACGGACTCGCCGTTCGGCGAGCTGGAGACGGGGCAGCGGGCGGTGGCGATCGGCCTCCCGTCGCTGGCGCAGCTGGAGGCGCTTTACGCTGCCCTGACGACGGCGCAGCAGGCCGCGGCGCTCGACACGCTGCGCGCGACCGTCGTGACGCGCCGCGGGTGGCTGTCGAGCCTGACCGCGCTGTCGGACCTGGCCGGCATCGAGACGCGCTACGAGCCGAGCGGCCGGCACTGGGCGCTCCGCGCGCTGGCCGACACCCTCGATCGCAGCGTGGGCGCCTACGTGGCGACGCGGATGGCGGTCGACACGGCGACCGACGCCTGGACGGTCCGGGCAACCGCGCTTGACGCTCGGCCGGCGGCGACGGAGTGACAGGACGTTCGCTCCGACCTTCGCCTTTCAGCACTTTCGCCTGTACTGCCAGCCGTACTGCCAGCCGTTTCTGCGTATTGGAGCGTGTTGAGGCGTCTGAGAGCGTTCGCCTGAGGGACGATTACCCTAGTAAAACCTGGGATCGTTCGAGAAATGGCCGATCGGGCGCATCGCTCCGTACCGCTTGGGAAGCTGACACTCTACCACTGAGTTACTCCCGCTTCTCGTGTGGAGCCACGCTCCAGATTGCGGCTATTCTAGCATCAGGTCCTGTCGGCCGAATGCCGCCGCAGGCCTCGGAGGACTACTCGCCACGAAGGCACGCGATGACTTCATCGCGTCGCGCCGCCATCTCCGCCTCGGTGGTCGCTTCCAGGTTGAGGCGGAGGAGCGGTTCGGTATTCGATGGTCGGACGTTGAAGCGCCAGGTGTCGTAATCCACCGAGACGCCGTCCAGCCGGGAGATGCGGGCGTCGCAGTACCGCGTAGAGAGACGATCGATCGTTCTGGCCACGGCTGCCATGTCGGGCATCTCGGAATTTATCTCGCCCGAGAGGAAGTACTTCAGACGCAATGGCGCGAGCAGCTCGCTCAGGCTCGCTTCGCGCACCGACATCAGCTCGAGAAGCAGCAGCGCCGGGATGAGCCCGTTGTCGGCGAAGAAGTTGTCGCGGAAGTAGTAGTGCCCGGTCACCTCGCCGCCGAACACCGCGTCTTCTTCACGCATCCGCTTCTTGAAGAACGCATGCCCGACGCGGTTGATGAGTGCCGTGCCGTCGAACGCCGCTACCGTGTCGGGAATCGCCAGACTGGCACGCACGTCGTAGACGATCTTCGCGCCGGGCGTTTTCCGGAGAAATGCCTCGGCCAACAGCGCGGTGATGAAGTCGCCGGCGACGAACTCGCCGTCGCCATCGATGAAGAAGCAGCGGTCCGCGTCACCGTCCCAGGCGATGCCGGCGTCGGATCGTTCGGCGATGACGCGCTCGACAATGTCGCGACGATTTTCCTCGATCAGGGGATTCGCCTCGTGGGATGGGAAAGTGCCGTCGACGTCGAAGCAAAGGCGTGTCGTCTTGCAGGGAAGCCGGTCAAACAGGGGCGGCGCCATCAGGCCAGCCATGCCGCTCCCCGCATCCAGGACCAGGTTGAAAGGCTTTATCGCGGCGAGGTCGATGAATGACAGGACATGGTCGACGTAGTCGTCGAGAAGCACCGCCTCGGTGCGAGTTCCCGGCGATCCGGTGGGGACCGGGATGGTGTCCTGGAGAACCATGTCTCGGATGTCGCCGATGCCGGCGTCGCCGCTGAGGGGCAGCGCCTGCGCACGCACCAGCTTCATCCCGATGTACTCCTTCGGGTTGTGGGAGGCCGTGATTTCGGCGCCCCCGTCGAAGCCATCACGCGCGACGCCGTAGTAGAGCATGTCGGTTCCGACCAGACCGAAGTCGGTGACGTCGGCGCCCTGGGCGAGAGCGCCTTCGATGAACGCACCCGCGATCTCGGGCGCGGCGATCCGCATGTCCCGGCCAACGGCGATGCGCTGGGCGCCGAGATAGGCGACGAATGCGCGGCCGATCCTGTGGGCGGCGTCGGCATCGATCTGGTGCGGATGGATGCCACGCACGTCGTACGCCTTGAAGATCGACGGTTCGATGTTGGCCATCATCCGGTCAGCGGGGAGTTCATGACCGAGTATAGGCGGTGGCGGTCGAGGCATCGCCCAGCACGGTACCGGGACCCAGCCTCACGTGGTTGCCGATGGTGCAATCGCGGCCGGTGATGACGCCATCGAGCAGAGCCCCGATACCGATGGTCGTACCTGCCCACACGATTGATTCGCGTACCTCGGCTTCAGGCTTCACCAGGACATCCTGGCCAATGACAGCATGGGGCCCCACCTCCGAACCGGCACGCACCGTCGCGCCCGGCCCCACGTAGCATGGACCTTTCAAGTTCGCTCCAGGCTCAACCGTCGCACTGTCGGCGACGATCGGCTCGAGTGTCCCGGTCGCGTTTCCCGGCAAACAACCGGATCGGCACGCGCCGTCCAGGATGTCGCGGTGCGCGGCCAGGTACGCCGCCGGCGTGCCGATATCGCGCCAGTAGCCTTCCTCGATGTAGGCGGCGACCGTCTCGCCGCGCGCGATCAACCCGGGAAAGTAGCCGCGCTCGATGGAATACTTTTCGTCGGGCGGGATCAGGTCGAAGGTATCGGGTTCGAGGAGATATATGCCGGCGTTGATGGTTCGGCAGGTCACCTCGGAAGGACTTGGCTTCTCGATAAAGCCGGTGATCCGCCCGCCGGAGTCAGTCTCTACCAGGCCGTAGCGGGAGGGATCCTCCACCGGGGTGAGTACAAGGGTGGCCCGTGCGTCAAGGGCACGGTGGCGGCGAAGCATGGCGTTCAGGTCGACGTCGGTCAACACGTCGCCGTTGAAGACGAACGTCGTACCGTCGAGATGCGGCTCCGCGAACTTCACGGCGCCGCCGGTCCCACGCGGTTCCGGCTCGACGACGTAGCGGACTGGCAGGCCGGCGTCGGAGCCGTCGCGGACTATCTCTTCAATCTTGTCGGGTTGATAGTTGAGGCTCAGGATGACTTCGTCCACCTCCGGGACGCGACGGAGGAGATCGAGTTGGTGGTACAAGAAGGGCCTGTCAAACAGCGGTACGATCGGCTTCGGTGTGGAGAGCGTCAGCGGGCGTAGTCGCGTGCCGAAGCCGCCTGCGAGAAGGATGGCTTTCATCGAAGTGGCAGGATCATACTCATTGGGTTCACCGTCCGGCACCGGCGCACACACACGGGCTCCTCGCAGCAAGCTGCGTGTGCACCCGGGTAGAATACGTAGCAGTCAGCTAGGGGATGGGGAATAGCCGCGGATGAACCTGCCCAATGCGCTCACCCTCGGCCGTATCTTTCTGATTCCGCTCCTCGTGGTGGTGCTGCTCACCCGGTTTGAGGCGGAGTTGATCTTCGGGGTTCCGAAGGAGATCGTCGGCGCGGCGATCTTCGGCCTCGCGGCGTTCACCGACTGGCTCGATGGCTACGTGGCGCGCCGGCGCCACCAGGTGACCCAGCTGGGCCAGTTGATGGATCCGCTGGCCGACAAGCTGCTGATCACGGCGGCACTCATCTCGCTCGTGCAGATGGGAATGGCGCCCGCCTGGATGGTCGCGGTCATACTGGGGCGGGAACTGGCGATCACCGTGCTCCGGAGCCTCGCCTTTGCGCGCGGGGTGACGATCCCTGCCTCACACCTTGGCAAGGTGAAAATGGCGTCGCAGGTGGTGGCGATCCTGCTGCTGATGCTGGGGAGCCAGGCGTGGATTCTCTGGCTGCTCGGGACGATTGCGCTTTGGCTGGTTCTGGCGGCGGCTATCTGGTCGGCCGTCGACTACTACCGGCGATACAGCGGTGTCATCACCGATCCAGGTCCATCGCGACCTTGAGTTCGGTGATGCGCAGGGTGGCGTCCTCCAGGAACTCGGTTTGAGGAAACTCATCCACCAGCCGTTCGAAGTACGGCAGTGCTTCGGCACCCCGGTTCAATTGGGCGAGTGAGTCGGCCAGGTGGAAGTAGACCTGATCGCGACGCGAGTAGGCCGGGTCTTCGTCCAGGATCTCGCGAAAGCGAGAGATGGCGCCCGGGAAGTAGTTGGCCCGGTAATAGTAGCGGCCGACGAGATAGCTCGAGTCACTCAGCCGGTCCCGCGCCTCCCGCAGCTTTGACCGTACTTCGTCAATCAGCGCGGTCGGGGCCAACTCGGAGTACTCCTGCACGAAGCGCTCGAATTCCTCAATCGCGTAGCGGGTTTCCGTCTGATCACGCTCCGCCCGCCGCATCTGGTTGTAGTAGACCATTCCCAGCTTGTACTGAGCCTCAGGTGCGAGCGCGTGCGTTGGCGGGTAAAGTCGAAGGAACTCCCGCAGTTCGCTGAGCGCCGCGACGTACGAGGTCGCTGACCCTTGGCCCTCGTATGTCGCCACGACCCCCATTCTCGCGTTGGCACGCAATTCGCTCTGGGGATAGTTGTCGCGAATCTGAACGAAGTACTCGCGAGCGACGTCCCAATCTTCCTCGCCCAGTGCCAGCTGGCCGCGTTCGAAGAGGACGGTATCGGCGCCCGCGGCAGCGAACTCCACTTCCGGTTCCGGGTTCCCGCCACACGCTGAGAAGGTGGCAGCCGCGGCGAATGCCGCCAGCGCAGGCGCGAAGTGCCGATGTCGACGCCGTCGGGTCGAGGGAGCCAGGATCATGAAACGTTGGTTAACGTGTTCGTCAGCCATTGGTACTCTGCCAGTATCCCATCTTCTAGTGTGACCGTGGGAACGAAGCCCAGATCGTTCCGCGCCCGCGACGTATCCGCGAATGTATCCCGCATGTCACCTTTCTGCGCCGCCTCGCGCCGGATGTCCGGGAAGCAGCCCGTGGCGCTGGCGATTACGTCAATAACCGTGTTCATCGAGACGCGCGAACCCCCACCAATGTTGTACACCCGGCCCGGTGTCCCGCGGAGTCCGGCAGCGACAGTCGCGGCGACCGCGTCTTCCACGAAGGTGAAGTCTCGTGTCTGTTCGCCGTCGCCGTACAGATTGATCGGCTCGTGAGCGGCGACTGCACGCAGGAAGCGATTGAACGCCATGTCCGGTCGCTGACGCGGGCCATATACCGTGAAGTAGCGAAGCGCCACGGCCGGCACGCCGCTCGTGGCGTGGTAGAGGAGGCAGAGATGTTCGGCCGCAAGTTTCGTCACACCGTACGGCGAGAGCGGTTGCGGCCGTGCATCCTCGCGCATCGGCAGCGCCACACCGTCTCCGTAGACCGACGAGCTCGACGCATAGACGAATCGCTCGAGCTGCCGGCTCGCGCATGCCTCGAGCAGGATCTGCGTCGAGTCGATATTGAGATCCGTGTAGATTGCGAAATCGCGTCCCCAACTCGCACGAACACCCGCCTGCGCGGCCAGATGAAAAACGTGTGAGACTCCGTCCAGTAGTATTGGCCAGTCGGCCTCGCGGATTGAAGTCTCAACGAAGTTGAAGGAGGCGCGGGTCCGAAGCGAAGCCAGATTCGCTTCCTTGGTCTCCCGCGCGTAGTAGTCCGTGAACGCATCGAGTCCGGTCACCGTGTGTCCGCGCTCCAGCAGATGCTCGGACAAATGGGACCCGATGAATCCCGCCGCGCCGGTCACGAGTGCCTTCATCTCGACCCCGGGAAGCTATCCATCGCCCACAACTGTCAGCCCCGACAACGCAGTCTCTCGCAGGGCGCGGGTTGCGGCCGTTGGATTGTCCGCGCCGTAGATGGCGGAAGCCGCCACGAGGATCTCAGCGCCTGCGGCGACGAGTTCTGCCACGTTCGACGAGCCGACGCCGCCGTCGATCTCGACCGGTGCACGGTTGCCCGCGGCATCGAGGAGCGCGCGTGCCGCTCTCACTTTCGCCGTGCTTTCCGGGATAAACGCCTGGCCCGCATAGCCCGGGTTGACGGACATCACGACGACATAATCGACCTGATCCGCCACGGCCTTGAGCGCGTCGACTGGCGTGCCCGGGTTAATCACGGCGCCGGCGGCCAGACCATACGCCCGAATCGCGGAGAGTGTCCGATGCAGGTGGGGAGATACCTCCACGTGAACCGAGATCATGGCCGCGCCGACCGCTGCGAACGCATCGATGTGGCGTTCCGGTTCGACCACCATCAGGTGGATATCGAGCGGCACTCTCGCCACCCGCTTCAGTGCCTCGACGATCGGCACGCCGATCGAGATGTTCGGCACAAACCGCCCGTCCATCACATCCACATGGAGCAGGTCAGCGCCGCCAGCCTCGACTGCATGGGCGGCGTCGCCCAGGGCGCTGAAGTCGCACGCCAGCACCGAGGGTGCGATCCGAACGTTGGGTGCCGGCATCATCCCCGGCGTCACTGACTTACCTCCAACGAGATCGTGTCGGCCTGCGTTACCTGATATCCGGCGCTCGGCGCCTGATCGATTACGACGCCCGGGGCAATCCCCGGATAGGGGTGATCCCCCACCACCGACACCCGAAAGCCACGTGCCCGCAGGATGGTGGCCGCTTCCTCACCATCCACCCCGATCAGGTTCGGCATGACGTACGTCCGTCCCCGCTCCCCACGGTTGATCAGCAGCGAGATCTGTTCGCCACTCCCTGCCGGTGGCGGATCCTGCGCAACCACCGCGTTCGTCGGGTATCGGCTTGACCGGATTTCGGAAACCGTGTCGAGGACGAACGCGTTGTCGGTCAGCCGCTGCCGGGCGCCCGTTTCGGATTCGCCAATCAAGGTGGGTGCCTCCCCCGCGTTCGGACCCGAGCTTATCCAGAGCTTCACGTTGCGGCGCCGACGCGTGACGATGCCCGGCCGCGGGTCCTGTTCGGCGACCCGTCCCGCTTCGATGGCGGGATGAATCCGGCGCTGCGGGTCGAAACGAGCCCGTAGTCCCGTGTCGGTCAGGATCCGCGTCGCCTCCTGCGGCGCAAGGCCACGCAGGTCGGGCGTCGGCACCTCGCGCGTCCGGATCGCTACCTGCAGTCCGGCGAACAGGAAGAGCCCGAAGGTGCCGGCGAGTGCGCCAGCCAACAGGATGACCTTGGAGGTCTTGTACAGCCCTCCGGAAACCCGCATCAACCCTTTAGTTTAAGAAACCTGCTCCCGCCCGACAAGGCAAGAGCCATCACCGACGGTGCGTACCTGGAGAATCCGCTGCAGCACGGCGCCGAAGAAGGCGTCGACGCCATCGCGGAACGGCAGCGTCCGGAAGTGGCCCGCGTCGTCGACGAATGGAGCGATGATCGGGCTTTCCGGCCGGACTTGTTCGAAGCTTGCATGCCTCTCCAGGAACCGTTCGACGATCTCCTCGTTCTCTTCCGGTTCACTCGAGCAGGTCGAGTACACGAGCCGCCCGCCGGGACGCACACAAGCCGCGGCGCGTTGCAGCATGGCGAGTTGCTGATCCGCGAACCTCGGAAGGTCGGCGGGGGTGCGTCGCCACTTGATGTCGGGATCGCGGCGGACGGTGCCAAGACCAGAGCATGGAGCGTCAAGCAGGATGCGGTCGAACGGCGCGTCGAATGGAAGGGGCGCGGTCGCGTCCAGCCGCACAACAGCGACGTTGGCGAGGTGGAGCCGCGCACGGGTGGCATTGAGCAGCGCGACACGATGGGGGCGGAGATCGCAGGCGACAACGAGGCCGGGGATTCGGTGTTTCTGCCCGGATGCTACATCGGACAGGGCCGGGGCCGGACCGGCGAGTCCAGTTGTCTTGTTGCCGGGGGAGGCGCACAGATCCAGTACGGTTGACCCCGGGGGCGGAGCGGCCAGTTCGACGATCAGTTGCGAGGCTTCGTCCTGAATGACGAAGGCGCCTTCCGCCGCGAGAGGGGTCGCTCTCGGGTCGCCTGTTCTCACAATCAGGCCGTGAGGGGCGAGGCGGGCAGGTATCGTCTCGACGCCGTGCGCGCCGAGCGCCGCGGCGAGATCCGGGCCGTTGATTCGGTCGAAGTTAGGACGAAGCGTGACAGGGGCGGCCTGGTTGTTGAAGCGCATCCAGGCGGTGGCGGCATCCAACCCATGGCGATCCAGCCACCGGGCCGCGAGCCACTGGGGATGAGAGAGTGTGACGCTGAGGTAGGCAAGAGTCGCTTCCCGAGAACCCCGAGTGCCTTCGGTGCGTTCTGCAACTCTGCTGCGGTTCTGCAGCTGCAAACGGGGAAGGGTCGCATGGCGCCGTCCATCCGTCATGGCGCGCAGGACGGCGTTGACGAAGCCGGCGCCCCGAGGCATCCCGATGGTGCGGGTCAGCGTGACGGTGTCGGCAACGACAGCATGGCCCGGGATCCGGTCGAGCCAGCGGATCTGGTACGTGGCGGCGCGGAGAAGGTCCAGGATCGGGGGGGAAATCTGGGAGAGCGGCCGAGATGATACTTGGGACAGTATGTGATCGATCGCGTTGCGCCAGCGGAGCGTGCCGAGCGCGATCTCGCCGGCCAGCGCGCGGTCACGCGGATCGATCAGGTCCCGCCGCGCCGCGTCGAGCGCTGTTGCCAGATCGCGCCGTCCCTCATGCGTCGATCGCAACACGCGATGTGCCGCGACACGTGCTGGTGCTGCCTCCCGGTTCATGGCGCGCAGTCATCCTACGTCGACGGCGGGCGTGCAGGCGATGTCCGTCCGAGTACCGACGGAACCGCTGAGGGGTTACAAGAGGTCGAAACGAATGCCGGCCTGCCAGTGGTGCCCCGCGAGAAAGGCACGGGCCGAGACGCGTTTGCGCCCTTCCGGCTGCAACTCGTGGATTGCAATGGCCTGGCCGTCGCCAACGGCAACGACCAGGTTGCTGCTGCGCGCTTCGACAAGGGTACCGGGCGGTACTGCGGACGATATTCCCTCCGGCCGCGGCGATACGACCTCGGTTCCGTGTATCAGGTAGCGCCTCCCCCCGAGGACTGCGGATGCGTGGGGCCAAGGATGGAGGCCTCGCACCTGATCGTGAATCGCCTGCGCCGGACGGCGCCAGTCGATCGTTCCGTCCGCTCGTGTCAGTCGCGGCGCGAAGGTCGCGAGCGCGTGGTTCTGTTCTTCCGGAACTACCGTTCCCGACGCGATGCGATCAACCGTTTCGACCATCAGGGTCGCGCCAATCCCGGCCAGATCTGCTTCGACCACGGCGTTTGTATCCGCCGGTCCGATCGGCCGTGCGCGCCTCGCCAGCATCGGTCCGGCGTCCATCTCTTTCACCAGGCGAATGATCGTCACACCGGTCTCTTTCTCGCCCGCCATGATCGCCCGGTGAACGGGCGCGGCGCCGCGCCACTTCGGCAGGAGCGATGCATGCACGTTGATCGCTCCGTGTTGGCAGGCGTTGAGCAGCCAGTCCGGCAGCAGGCGACCGTACGCCGCCACAACCGCCAGGTCGTGCGGGCAGGCGTCGAGTCCTGCGCGGAATTGTTCGTCGGCGAGCCGATCCGGTTGGAGGACCTGGAGTCCCTCCGCTGCGGCGAGTTTCTTCACGGCCGAGGCGAGTACCCGCCGTCCCCGCCCGCGCGGCCGGTCCGGTTGCGTAACCACGGCAACCACTTCGTGCACCGAGTCGAGCAAACGACGCAACGAAGCTGCCGCAAAAGGTGGTGTGCCGTAGAAGACGATTCTCAGCGGTCGATCCTCACGACGTGCGTGGATGCCGGACTCACCATTTACCGGTGCGTCGCAGCCGGTTGATCTTCCGAAGGATCAACTCCCGACGGATGCCGTTCAGGTGATTCAGAAAGAGGGAGCCGTGGAGGTGATCCATTTCGTGGGCGAATGCCCTAGCGAGGACACCGGTCGCTTCCACCTCGCGCCAGGTTCCGCCCCGATCCAGCCCACGCACCACGGCCCGCGCGGGTCGGCTTACCGCCGCGCTGAATCCGGGGAGGCTGAGGCAACCTTCGTCCTCCCGTTGGGTACCTTCGCGCGCCACCCACTCTGGATTGACCATGACGAGCAGCGCATCGGCGTCGTGCCCGCCCGACGGATCCGCTACGAAGATCCGTTCGGAAACACCTACCTGCGGCGCCGCCAAACCAATCCCCTCGGCGGCGTACATGGTCTCGACCATGTCGTCGATCAACGCCTTGGTATCTGCCGTGATCTCGTCAACATCGACCGCCGGCCGCTGAAGCCGCTCGTCGCCGAATCGCAGGACCTGCCGGAGCACGGGGCGATTGTAGTGCGGACCGTCACGTTATCGGCACGCCAGCTCGCGCGGGGTGGGCGGGATTCGCAAAGGTGTCGACGCTGGCACGGATCTTGCCGATACCGGAAGTTCCATGAGCAGAAACTGGACCAGGAACGACACCGACAGTGGGTGTCAGGGGAAGGGTGGACTGGCGCGATTGATCGGGGACAGCCGTGTGATGGTGGCGTTGCGCGCAGCCGTGGTGCGAGTGGCGTCCGTGCCGTTTCCGGTGTTGATCGAAGGGGAGAGTGGCACCGGCAAGGAACTGGTGGCGCGCGCGCTGCACGAGGAGGGACCGCGTTGTCATGCGCGTTTCTCGGCCGTCAACTGCGCCACCTTCAACGATGAGTTGATTGACGCGGAGCTCTTTGGCCATACGAAGGGGGCTTTCACTGGTGCCGGACAAGCGCGACGGGGATTGCTTGAGGAGACGTCCGGCGGCACGGTCTTTCTGGATGAGGTGGCGGAGTTGTCGCCACGCGCGCAGGCAAAGCTGTTGCGCACGTTACAGGAGGGCGAGATCCGCAAACTGGGAGAGAATCAGACGCGTAGCCTCGACCTGCGTATCGTCGCCGCTACCAACCGCGGGTTGTCGCAGGAAGCGCAGCGGGGGTGCTTTCGTCGCGACCTGCTCTACCGTCTGGATGTCGTTCACCTAGACGTGCCGCCATTGCGCGACCGGGTGGACGACATCGAACCACTCGCCGAGCACTACTGGGGCCGCACCCTGGAACAGACCCGGGGACACGCAACTCTCTCACGCGATACGCTGGCGGTCCTCGCTTCTCATGCATGGCCCGGGAACGTGCGTGAACTGCAGAACGTCCTCGCGGGGCTTGCGGTGCAGGCGCCGATGGAGGGTGAGGTAGGACCGGATCTGCTTCCGGAGGGACTCCGATGCGCCGCTCGGGAGCGCCGCCCGACGCTTGCGGAGGCGCGACGTGCATTCGAGCGCGCTTTCGTTGGCGCCGTTCTGGTACGCGCGAACGGCCAGCGTAGCCGTGCCGCCAGGGAACTGGGAATGTCCCGTCAGGGGCTGATCAAGTTGATCGAACGTCTCGGGATCGATCCCGGCCCTGGCGTGGCGAAGCGGCCGAAATGACCCAAGCGCCGTAGGATAATGGTGTTGGCTGGCGTGTTTCCCCCGTCGGAATCGCGAGATCGTCCTGACCATGCAAGTCGCCGCAGTGGCGGTCACTGTGTTGCTGATCGTGCCGACACCGGACGATCGACGAATCGATGCGGCGCGGGATGCCGTCGACTTCTGGAACGCAAGGCTGACCGAACTCGGCCTCACCACCCGCCTTGACGGACCACAAATCGTGATCGACCCGCCGGAACTGCGCGACATCGAGAACTATGCGCGGCGCGTCGCACAGCGCGCGGTTCGTCTACCGGCGGGATCGGCGGAACCGGACGCCCCGGCGGAGGTGGTGAATCTCGACGCGGAGGTCATCCTCCTGCTGTCCGCACAGGACATCCTGTCGTATGCCTGGCCCCTGCCGCGGATCGATCCGCGGCGGTACCTTGTGGTGATTCGTTCCGTGCGGGGGCCCGACCGCGGCGATGCAATGGTGACGCGCCATGTAGTGGCGCACGAACTGGGGCACACGCTGGGCTTACTGCATAACGACGAGCCCGACACGCTGATGTGCGGGCCCTGCCAGCCACTTGCCTCAACACCTGACGCAACAGGGTACTTGCCCCTGACAGACGAAGAGCGCGCACGCCTTCGGGCGTTGCATCGCTAGCAGCCCGTGGCTTCGCTATTCGTTGGACGTGACCGACCTGAGGCCTTGCTCGCCCAGGAAGCGGCGGATCGTGTCGTAGATCTGCTGGTTCTGTTCCGGAGTAAAGCCGCCGTGGCCGCCCCCCGGAACAGTCAGCAACTCGTTCGGGACCCCTGCCTCGTCCAGTGCTTCGTGCAGGCGCGTCGCGTGGTCGTACGGGACAATCGGATCGGCGTCGCCGTGGATCGTCAGGATCGGCGGTATGTCGCGCCGGATGTAGTGCATTGGCGACACACGCGTAGCCACTTCGTTCCGGTCGGCACCGCTGCCGAGCCATGCCACGGTGAAGTTGCCCGAGGTGCCGGGTGTCCGGTTCGCCAGATCATGGACATCGGTGATGCCATACCAGTTGACTACGGCCGCCACCTTCAACTCGGCCGTCGACGTATTACCGGTCGTCCAGGTGCGGCGGCGGTCGCCAGGGCACTGGGCATCCAGACCGGCTGAAGCGGGGAGCACACCGGTAGTGAGGGCGAGGTGGCCACCGGCGGAGTTGCCGGTCACGACGATCCGCTCGAGGTCGAAGTTGAACCCTTCGGCGTTCCGGTAGACCCAGCGCAGCGCACAGCGGCAATCCTCTACTGCGGCCGGAGCGTGCGCCGCATCAGCGAGGCGGTATGACACGCTAACCACCGCCCAGCCCATTTCCAGGTAGGGAAGAAAAGTGAGCGCGGATGCCTCCTTGCTTCCGTTGGTCCAACCGCCGCCATGGATGTATATCAGCGTCGGCGTGGCACTGGAAGCGCCGCGCGGCCGGTAGACGTCCAGCGTCAGGTCACGCCCGTTGGCGCGGTGGTAAACGATGTTCGGTGCAAGCTGGTAGCCGGTGGCGACCCGGACAAAAGCCGCCGCCGCGTCTCCCGCTTGTGCGGAGGCAGGTGGCGCGAGTGCCGGCACCACCAGCAGTGCCGCCGCCAGGCCGATTACCAGGAACCGAGTTGTAGTCATCGTCATCATCTTTCCTCCTTACGGCAGACATTGGCGTCTGGTCACGCCGGCGCTTCCCTCATGCAGGCAAGTGCCGACGCTCCAGCGAACGTGGCGTCGCCGCCGAGCGTCTCCTCGATTCGAAGCATCTCGTTCCACTTCGCCATCCGCTCCGAGCGGGCGAAGGACCCCACCTTGAGCTGGCCGGCACGCCAGCCCACGGCGAGGTGCGCGATCGTGACATCTTCCGTCTCGCCCGAACGTGCAGAGACGATGGTAGCGAAGTCCGAGTCGCGTGCCGCATCGAGTGCGTCCCGCGCTTCGGTAATCGTGCCCGCCTGGTTCGGCTTGACGAGGAGCGCGTTGCAGGCATCGGTTTGCGCCGCCTTGGCGACGCGTGCGGCGTTCGTCACCAGATAATCGTCTCCCACTACCTGGACGCGGTCACCGATGGCGGCGGTGAAGCGCTGCATGCCGGTGGTATCGGTCTCAGCGAACGGATCTTCGATCGAGACAATGGGGTAACGATCGACCCAAGTCATCAGCAACTCCGCCAGACCGTCGCGGTCCATTTCGCGATGGTCGAGACCTAGACGGTAGCGACCGTCCCGGTAGAACGTTGTCGCCGCGATGTCGAGCGAGATGGCCATTTCGTCACCCGGTTTCCGACCGGCCGATTCGATGGCTCGGAGCAGCTGTTCTATTGCCTGCTCGTTGCTGTCGAACGCGGGCCACCAGCCCCCCTCGTCCGCGACACCCTGCAGGCGTCCCGATGCCGCCATCGTTCTGCCTGCCGCACGGTACACCTCCGCCGTCCAGTCGAGTGCTTCGGCGAACGAACCCGCACCCACCGGCATCACCATCACATCCTGGATATCGACCCGGCCGCGCGCATGGGCTCCGCCCCCGAAGATCTGCACCTCGGGGAGTGGCAGGAGCGCCGGCGCGCTACCCAGCAGGTACCGCCAGAGGGGTAGTCGCGCGGCGGTCGCCGCCGCATGAAGAACCGCCATCGAGACGGCGATGAGCGCGTTGCCCCCGAGGCGGCTCCGGTCCGGGGTGCCATCGAGGTCGACCAGCATCTGGTCGATTGATCTCTGATCGGCAGCGTTGAAGCCCGGGAGGGCCTGCTGGATGGTGTGGTTGACGTGATGGACGGCATTGGAGACGTCGTACCCGCCGAACGCTTCGCCGCCATCACGCAAGTCGACCGCTTCCGCGCTGCCGGTCGATGCGCCGGCTGGTGCGATGGCGCGACCGACGGTGCCACTGGCCAGCGTTACGTCGGCCTCCACGGTCGGCCGGCCACGCGAGTCCCAGACGCGCCGCGCCGACACGCGTGTAATCGTCTGCTGATCGACAGTCTTGACCGTCATGGGCAAGCTCCCAGCGTATCTGTCCACGCCGAACGGATGGCGGCGAGTGTGGCAACCGGTTGTCGCAGAAGTGGCCGGGCGGTCGCGCGTACACGGTCGCGATCGGCGTCTTCGGTAACGTATTCCACCGGCGACTTGCCGTCTATGCGCGCAAGGAAGAGCCCTGGCAGCAGCCGCGCGGCACGCTGTTCGAGTGCTGCGCGGGGTTCCCAGTCGACACCGTCGAGGTAACAAGCCGCCAGCGTGTCGAACGCGTCGAGGAAGCGTTCGGTTGCCCGCGGTGTCCAGAGGCACTTCAGCAACAGGTGGTTGAGACAGAACGCGAGATCGAACGCCGGGTCGCCGTACCACGCACACTCCGCGTCGAGGAAGACGGGACCCTCCGGTCCCACCAGGATGTTCTTTGGGCTGACGTCACCATGGACCAGGGCGCGCTTCGTTGCCGCGGTCCGTTCCGCAAGTTCCCGCAACGGGGCGGCGAGATCGGCGTGACGTTCCGCCGTCGCGAGGAGGTACGGCTCCAGCCGGATCGCGACGAAGATGTCGTCGGTTCGAAACTGCGTGGCGATATCGTCGCGCCCTGCCGTGGCGGCATGGATCGCGGCAAGCCGTTCACCGACGGCGCGCACCGTCGACATCGACACGTCCCCGTTGCGAAGTTGCGTCTTCCAGAGCGGGTGTGTGGCCGGATCCAGGAATTTCATCGCGAAGCACCCCGCCTCCGCGTCCTCTGCAACGAGTGGCGGGACGGATCCGGGTGCGATCCGCTCTGCCTCGCGCATCCAGGCCCATTCGAACCGGTTCCGCTCGATCGGCGCCTCCCACCGCGCCGCCACCTTCAACTGCGGCAGCGCCCGCTTGAGGCACAGCGGCCCTGCGGGAAGGTCGACCTTCCAGATGTCGGAAGAAACACCGCCGATCAGCGGCGTCAAACGGGGGATGGTGGTGGCGTCGATGAGATTCATGCGGCGCAGCGCATCAAGAATGGCGTCCCTATGGGTCACACAGCGCGTATCATACCGGGCGATCGGGACGCCTGCGGCGACGTATTCGCCGCGGGTGGGACTACAGCTGGGGGCGATGAAGATTCTCTGTCACTACGCCGCGAGTCGTGATTTCCAACGTCAATTCACCGACCTGGCTCCAGACGGTCTTGAGCTCGCCGTCTGCCCGGTGGAGGATCTGGACTCGTACCACCGCCTGATCAGGGAAACGGAGGTGCTTTGGCACCTTCTGTTGCCGCTCAGCGCGGAAATGATTGAAGCTGGGCCGTCGCTCCGCCTGATTCAGAAGATCGGCATAGGTGTCAACACGATCGATCTCGACGCGGCGCGGCGACGCGGGATCGCCGTTTGCAACATGCCGGGGACGAACTCGCAGGCGGTAGCCGAAGCCACGCTGCTGCTGATGCTCGGCGCGCTGCGCCGTGCGGCTCAGGTCGATCGGACTACCCGCACGGGGAATGGCTGGCTCCTGCAGACGGCGCTCCAGGATAGGTGCGGCGAAGTGGCGGGACGGACGGTCGGCCTGATCGGTTGGGGAGCGGTTGCACAACGCCTGGCGCCGGTTCTCGAAGCACTCGGCGCGCGGGTTCTCTATGTATGCCGGACGCCGAGACCGGCTGCGGTGGGGAAGCAGGTATCGCTCGATCAACTCCTGTCCGAGAGTGACATCATCTCGCTGCATGTGCCGCTCACGCCGGAGACGGAGCGGATCATCGACGCGGCGGCAATCGCACGGATGAAACCTGGCGCGGTGATCGTCAACACGGCGCGGGGCGGACTGATCGAAGAAGCCGCGCTGGTTGCGGCGCTGCAGGATGGACGCATTGCCGCCGCCGGTCTGGACGTCTTCGAAGCCGAACCGGCATCGGCGGCGAATCCGCTCTTCGCGATGGACAACGTGATCGTTGCGCCGCACCTCGCCTGGCTGACCCGCGAGACGATTGAGCGGAGCCTGGCCGTGGCCCTGGAGAACTGCCGCCGCCTGGCATCGGGTGACGAGCTGCTGCATCGGGTCGCCTGAGCCCGACCCGGGCTGAAGTATCATCGCGGCAATATCGTCCAGTTGCGAGGGAGGAACGCCCATGGCGCGCATTTTCACGGTCGTAGCATTGGTCGTGTCCATCTCGCTCGTCACCACTGCGCAGGAGATGGGCGGGCCGCGGTTCGAGCCGGTCACCTGGGATCGCCTGGTGCACGCGGCGGCGGAACCGCACAACTGGCTCATGTACAACGGAACGCTGGACAGCAAGCGTTTCAGCCACCTGGATCAGGTCGACACCAGTAATGTGGCGAACCTGGAACTGAAGTGGGCCTACAACATCCGGGCGCTCGACCGCGCCGAGACGACACCGCTGGTTGTCGACGGCGTGATGTTCATCACCGAGTCGCCGAGCAACGTCACGGCCGTCGACGCGACCAACGGACGTCCCTACTGGCGCTATGAGCACGCATTGCCCGAGGACATCCGGATCTGTTGCGGTCGAAACAACCGGGGCGTCGCGATCCTGGGGGAAACCCTCTACATGAGCACGCTCGACGCGCACCTGGTGGCCATAGACGCGCGGAGCGGGAGCGTCTTGTGGGACGTAGAGGTCGGCGACTACCGTGCGGGTTACAGCAAGACGGCGGCGCCGCTCATCGTCAAGGACAAGGTGGTGACCGGGATCGCCGGCGGCGAATTCGGTATCCGAGGCTTCCTGGATTCATACGATGCCGTGACCGGGGAGCTGCACTGGCGCACGCACACGATCCCGGGCCCGGACGATCCGGGCAACCAGACGTGGGCCGGCGAGTCCTGGCGGACCGGTGGATCGCCCACGTGGATCACCGGTTCCTATGATCCGGAGTTGAATCTGGTCTACTGGGGAACCGGCAACCCCGGGCCTGACTGGAATGGCGACGTCCGTCTCGGAGACAACCTTTATTCGGACTCGGTACTCGCGCTGAACGGCGACACCGGAGCAATGGAGTGGTACTTCCAGTTCACGCCGCACGACGTGCACGACTGGGACGCGATCCAGGTTCCGGTCCTTGCTGATATCGAGATCGCCGGCGAGAGCCGGAAGGCGATGCTCTGGGCGAACCGCAACGCCTTCTATTACACGCTCGATCGTGGGACGGGGGAATTCCTGTTGGGCGAGCCGTTCGCGTTGCAGACGTGGGCGGAGGGCCTCGACGAGAACGGACGGCCGATCCGGGTTCCCGATACCGCGCCGAGCGTGGAGGGGACCGTGGTGGCGCCGACCGCCGGGGGCGCGACGAACTGGTGGTCGCCGTCATTCAGTCCGGAGACCGGCCTGCTGTACGTGAACGCGTTCGACGGTGAAGGAGAGTTCTTTATCCGCGACGAAGATTACGACGAAGGGGAGCGCTACACCGGCGGCGGCGTGCAGTCGCCAATGCCGGTCGACAACTACCACAGCGCGGTTCGCGCTATTGACCCGGCAACGGGGGAGATCGCCTGGGAATTTCCGATGAAACCCCGGGCTCGAACTGGCGTGATGGCGACGGCGGGGGGGCTGGTCTTTGCCGCGACCGTGGATGGCTACTTCTTTGCGCTCGACGCCGAAAACGGCAGCGAACTCTGGAACGTTCCGCTCGGCGGACCGGTCAATGCATCGCCCATGAGTTACGCGGTCAATGGGCAGCAGTACATCACGATGACGGTTGGCAACGTCGTCTACACGTTCGGCCTGGCGGACTGATGGCCGGTCGGCTCGTGTGGTAGTGTCCGGGGAGACGGAGCCGAAGGAGGGGACCATGGCACGACGGACGGTTCATCCTACTGGGAAGCAGGTCTGGCTCGCTGGGCTGCTTCTCGCTGCGGGCACGCTCACCGGCACGTCTGCCGAGGGACAGGAGGTCACGTTCACCGAGGACGTGGCGCCCATCATGTGGGAGCATTGCGCTCAGTGCCATCGGCCCGGCTCGTTTGCCCCGATGTCGCTGCTCGACTACGAGACGGCGAAGCGCTACGCCCGCCTGATCAAGTTCCGCGTCCAGGAGCGCCTCATGCCGCCTTGGCACATCGACCGGAACGTCGGCGTGCAGGCGTACAAGAACGACATCTCGCTGAGCGGCGACCAGATCGAGACGATCGCGCGGTGGGTGGATGCCGGCGCGCCTCGCGGCCAGGGCGACCCGCCAGCCGTGCCCGACTTCCCAAAGGGGGGATCGTGGCAGCTTGAGGCGGAGCTCAAGCGTCCGCCTGATCTGATCGTCCGGTCCACGCCCTACGACGTCCAGGCCAACGGCTCGGACCAGTGGTGGGCTCCGACGGTCCCGGTCGAGGGGATCGACGAGCCCCGCTGGATTCAGGCCTACGAGTTCAAGCCGTCCTACCCTGGCGGCATGAAGGTGGTCCACCATGGCCACGCCAACTACCGGACAGCCGACAGCGAGCGAGGCGTCGCGATCGCCCACTACGGGGTGGGCAAGCGGTACGAGGTCTTCCCGAAGGACGTCGGCATGCTGCTCCCGTCGGGTGCCGGGGTCGTGACCTGGAACCTGCACTATGCGCCGTTCGCCACGACGGAGGCTGTCCCTGGCGACGTCGTGGAGGTCGGCCTCTGGTTCCATACCGAGGGCGTGACCCCGCGAATCGAGACAGCAGGTGAGGTGCTCTTCCGGGTGGACCGGATGGGCGGCATTCCCCGCGGAGGTGACATCCTCATACCGCCCAATAGCTACAAGGTTCTCCAGGGGGTCCACACGCTCGACCGCCCCGCGCTGATCCAGAGCTTCCGC
Organism: Vicinamibacterales bacterium; assembly: GCA_965246995.1. GTDB lineage: Bacteria > Acidobacteriota > Vicinamibacteria > Vicinamibacterales > UBA8438 > VXRJ01. The sequence continues at coordinate 2,717,700 of OZ252008.1, read as the reverse complement.
CCGCACATGCACACCCGTGGCAAGGAGATGTCACTCGAGGCGCTCTACCCCGACGGCCGGCGCGAGATGCTCACCAAGATCGACAACTACCGCCACAACTGGCAAATCACGTATCTCATCGAGGAAGGGGCGCAGCCGCTCCTACCCAGCGGTACCACGCTGCTCTTCACGTCGGTCTTCGACAATACGGCGGCCAACGAGATCAACCCCGACCCGAACCAGTGGGTTGTCTTCGGGCGGCGCGGGGTGGATGAAATGTCGCACATGTGGGTCGGCATCTCGTATCTGGACGAAGAACAGTACGGGATGCTGCTGGCCGAGCGAGAGTAGGGAAGCTCCACATGCGCGGCTGGCGACGCCTGACCAGTCTCGGGATCCTCGGGCTGCTCATCGGAGGCGCGGGGTCCGCGGCCGAGCAGGTCATCCCCTTTGAGAATCGGCCGTTCGACGAGCAGGTGCTGCGTCCGCGCGGGCAAGGTATCGTCCCGATCTTCGACGGGTGGTACCGGAATGAGGACGGCTCGTCCGATCTCTGCTTCGGTTACTACAGCCTCAACACCGACGAGGCGGTCGACATCCCGATCGGGCCCGCCAACGCCATCGAGCCGGCAGAGTTCAACGGCGGGCAGCCGACCCATTTCGATCCAGTTCCTGAGACACCCTATCGGCGGTACTACTGCGTCTTCACCGTGACCGTGCCGAGCGGGTTCGGCCGGCGGCAGCAGATAGTCTGGACGATCGAGCGGGGCACGGCGCGCGCCTCCACGCCGGGCCACCTGCATCCGGACTATGTGCTCGACGAGCCCAATTCCGACGGCCGGGGGGAGTCGGCGCCGACCTTGCAGTTCGAGGAGAACGGGCCTCGCTTCCGGGGGCGTTCCGGACGGACGGCAGCCGGACGGACGGTCGCCGTGGGGCAGCCGCTAGGGCTCACGGTCTGGGCGGAGCACGGGGACGAGCGGAGCTGGCTCGGCTGGACGAAACATCGGGGACCGGGCGACGTGACCTTCAGCGCGCCGGAGCTCTGGGTCGAGCCGGCGGAGGGTCGGGCCACGGTCACGGTCACCTTCGGCCAGCCCGGCGACTATCTGCTGCGCGTGCAGGGAATCGACGACCCCGTGGAGGACTTCGAGTTCCACTGCTGTTGGACCAACGGCTACGTGCCGGTCACCGTGACGGAGGGTGCGAGATGATGCGCGGCGGGATCACGCGGACCGCGGCAGTGGCGGCGCTGATGCTGGCGACCATCACGGGCGTGGCTGGTCGGGCCGCCCTTGGGCAGACGCCTGGCGGCGGCCAGGCATCCTATGCCGCCGACCAGGCGCAGACCGGTGAAGCCCTCTATCTCCAGCAGTGCGCCTCGTGTCACCTGGTCAGCTTGCAGGGACAGTTCGAGGCGCCCGAGCTGGCTGGCCCCAATTTCCGGAACATCTGGGGCAACCGGTCCATCGCCGACCTGCTCACGGTCATCGACGAGACGATGCCGGTGCAGTCGCCTGGCTCGCTCAGCGACGAGCAGCGCACCATGATCGTTGCCTTCATCCTTCGGGAGAACGGGGTCGCCGCGTCGGACACGCGGCTGACCGTGGCCTCCGCCGGGCTGGTCCGTCCGGATAGCCGCGCCGCGACCGCCCGTCCCGACGACATCCGACCACCGGTGCCCGGGCGTCTCGGGACCGGTCCGTCACCCGACTCGATTGACCGGCCGCCGGAGGTGGTGGGCGACGTCAGCGAGACGCCGACCGGCGTCACTCGAACCTATCGGCGCGTGGAGCGGTTCACGCCGGTCCGGGATGCCGATCTGGCTAATCCCCCCGACCGGGACTGGCTCCATTGGCGCGGCAACCCAGGCGCCTGGGGCTACAGCCCGCTCGATCAGATCGACACTGGCAATGTCCATCGCCTCCAGCTTGCGTGGTCGTGGGGCATGGAGCAGGGGCGGAGCCAGCAGGCGCCACTGGTCAGAGATGGTGTCCTCTTCCTCAGCAACCCCGGCAATGTCATTCAGGCGCTGGACGGCGTCGACGGGACGCCGCTCTGGGAGTATCGGCGTACGTTCCCGGAGGGCCGGTTCGGGGGGCAGCTCCGGACGCTTGCGGTCTGGGAGGATCTGATCTTCGTGGCCACCAGCGACGCCCACCTGGTCGCGCTCGACGCCCGCAACGGAGTGGTGCGGTGGGAGATCGAGGTGGCCGACGCCGAGCTCGGTTACGGGAACACCTCGGGTCCGATCGTGGTCGACGGCAAGGTCATCAATGGCATCAGCGGGTGCGGCCGGTTCCACCCGGAGAGCTGCTTCATCACGGCGCACGACGCGCGCACCGGGGAAGAGTTGTGGCGGACCTTCACGGTCGCGCGCCCCGGCGAGTCTGGGGGAGACTCCTGGGGCGACCTGCCGCTCGAGCTCCGCGGGGGCGCCGACGTCTGGATTCCGGGGAGCTGGAACCCCGAGCTCGGCCTCAGCTTCTGGGGGACGGCCCAGGCGAAGCCCTGGGTGGCGGCGAGCCGGGGACTGACCACGGCGAATGAGACGCTCTACGCCAACTCCACATTGGCGCTGGACATCGAGACCGGCGAGATCGTCTGGTACTTCACCCACGTGCCGGGCGAGACGCTCGACATGGACGAGGCCTTCGAGCGGATCGTCGTCGATCTCGATGGCGAGCGCGTCGTCCTGAGTGCAGGCAAGAACGGGATCCTCTGGAAGCTCGACGCCGCCACCGGCCGGTTTCTCGGCCTGACCGAGACCGTCTATCAGAACGTCTTTGAGTCAGTCGACCGAGAGACCGGTCGGGTGGTCTACCGGGAGGATATCCGGAACGCGAAGATCGGCGACTGGATGTCGGTCTGTCCGTCAACGGCGGGCGGACACAACTGGCAAGCGGGCGGTTATCATCCCGAGACCGCGTTGCTGATCTTGCCGCTCAGCCAGAGCTGCATGGAGATCGCGGGACGCGAGGCGGTGCTCGAAATCGGGTCGGGCGGCAGCGCCGGCATCCGGGCGTGGCGTCCGATGCCAGGCAAGGAGGGGCTGTTCGGCAAGCTGGCCGCCTTCGACGTCCGCACCCTCGACGAGGTGTGGAGCGTCGAACAGCCGGCCGCGTTTCTCACCGGCGCGCTCACCACCGCCGGGGGCCTCGTCTTCGCCGGCGACTTCGACCGCTGGATCCGCGCCTACGATGTCCGGACGGGCGAGGTGCTCTGGAAGAGCCGCCTTGGCACGGCGGTCATGGGATTCCCGATCAGCTACGAAGTGGACGCCGTTCAGTACGTGGCGGTGGCTACCGCCCGGGGCGGCGGGAGCCCCTGGCGCATCCCTACCTTCCTGACCCCCGAGCTCGTGAGCCCCGAGAGCCACAACGCACTCTACGTCTTCCGGGTGAGCGAACCGTAAGTCACGGCCTTCGTTGACCACAACGATGAGTCCTGCGGATCGCCTTCACGGGGCGTAGAGCGGGACAGGTCAGGCACGGAGGTGGCCCGATGATGAAGCCGGAACCTACGCGACGCGAGTTTCTCAAGCGCGCCGGCGCGGCGAGCGCCGCTGCCGCCGTGGCCGGCGGCGCCTCACGTGTGCCGGCCACGGCGCAGGCCCGTTCTACCACGCCGACGCTCCGCAGGGTCGATACGCCCGTCCTCACCATCGGCTATGAGGAACGCGGAGACCCCAACGGTTTCCCGGTCGTGCTTCTACATGGCTTCCCGTACGACATTCGCGCTTGGGACGGCGTTGCTCCGCCGTTGGCCGAGGCGGGTTACCGGATCCTTGCGCCGTATCTCCGCGGCTATGGTCCCACGCGCTTCCGTGACGCGAGTGTGCCCAGGATGGCGGAACAGGCGGCGATTGCGCAGGACGTGGTGGACTTCATCGATGCCCTTGGACTGGAACGGGTCGCGACGGCCGGTTTCGACTGGGGGAACCGTGCCGCGTGTATCACGTCGATACTCCAACCCGAGAGGGTCCGTGCACAGGTGGCGATCGGCGGCTACTCGGTGCAGGACACGGTTTCTCCGTCCAGGCCGTCGCCGTCCGCTTTGGCGGAGGCGCGGCTCTGGTACCAGTGGTATTTCAACACCGAGCGTGGCCGCGCCGGCCTCGAGGCGAACCGGCGCGCGATTTGCCGTCACCTCTGGGAGACCTGGGCGCCGGCGTGGGAGTACACGGACGCAGTCTGGGAACGCTCGGCGCCCTCATTCGACAACCCTGACTTCGTCGATATCGTGATTCACTCGTATCGCCACCGGCATGGTTACGCCCCAGGCGAGGATCGGTTCCTCGATGTCGAACGCCGGCTGGCGGAGCGTCCCCCGATCAGTGTGCCAGCGGTCGTCCTGCGCGGAGCCGAGAGTGGTTTTGGCCGTCCAACGGCGGACCCGTCGGGCGATCAGAGCCGTTTCACCAACCTGGTTGCCCGGCGAATCGTCGAAGGTGCCGGGCACGACCTTGCCCCACAGCGCCCGGATGCCGTGGTCGACGCCCTGCTCGAGCTGCTGGGGTAGCGCGCCGACCCGCGGAGCCTCGCGCTATACTCGGCGGTATCGGAGGCCGAAGACAGGCCACAGGAGGATGACATGAAGCAGTCACTGTTGCGTCCGAGTGTTGCAGCCCTTGTGTTGATCACCGTTGCCGCACTTGCGTTCCACTCGGGGGCCACCGCCACGGCGCAGGGCGGCTTCACCACCCTCTTCGATGGTTCCAATCTGGACAACTTCAACCCCATCGGGGACGCCAATTGGGAGCTGGCCGACGGCGCCGTGCAGGCGGACAGCGGAGGCGGCTTTCTCGTGACCAAGGAATCGTACGCGGACTTCGAGTTGACGCTCGAGTTCTGGGTGGACGAGCCAGCGAACAGCGGCATCTTCATCCGCTGCGCTGACCCGGCGATGGTCACCGACCGGAACTCATACGAGGTGAACATCTATGACACCCGGGCCGATCAGACCTACCGGACCGGTGGCATCGTCCACATTGCCTCGCCGGCCAGCACGATCATGACCGGCGGGAAGTGGAACACCTACGAGATCATGGCTCGCGGCTCGAGGCTGCACGTGACGCTGAACGGTGAGGAGATGGTCGACATCGAAGACACCCAGTTCGCCGAGGGTCCGATCGCGCTCCAGTACGGCGCGGGCGTCGTCAAGTTCCGGAACGTCCGCATTCGCGGGCTGTAGCCCGCGGCGCGCGTCGGCGTGCGCGCCGGCGCATCGCAGCGCCGGCCCCTGGCCGGTGAGTACGGCGTCTTCGTTGTTGAGAGGAGAGGACTGCCATGCAGAACCGCCGCCACATGTACATCGCGCTGCAGGACGACGACCGGATCGCGATCTACACCATGGACGCGTCAGGAGAACTCCACCATCAGGAGGATGTCGCCGTCGAGGGTGGCCCAGCTCCGCTTGCGCTCTCGCCCGATCGCCGTGTGCTGCATGTTGGCCGTCGTGGCGCCCAGGCGATTTCCAGTTACCGCGTCGACCCGCGCAGCGGCAGTCTCTCGCTGATCGGTACGGCCGCCCTCCAGGGCGAACCGGTGTACCTTGCCACCGATCGAACCGGCCGCTGGGTGCTGTCGGCCTACTACTACCAGAGCACTGCGGCAGTCCACCGCGTCGGCGACGATGGAGCGGTCACGTTTCCGCCGGTCGAGTGGCGTTACACGTCACATGGCGCGCACGCCATCCTCACCGACCGGTCGAACCGCTTCGCCTACGTCCCGCATATCGCGAACCGCGGACCGAACGCGATTTTCCAGTTCCGTTTCGATGAACAGACTGGCCACCTGACGCCAAACGATCCTTCGCGGCATGACCCGGCGGAATACCTCGGACCGCGAGCGCTGGCATTCCATCCGACGCTCGATGTGGTCTATTTCTCCGACGAGCAGGGAAGCAGCGTCACCGCCTATGCGATCGGCGCGGCCGGGACGCTCGAGCCGTTCCAGACCATCTCGACGCTGCCGGCTGACTACACCGGGGCCAACACCTGTTCACAGATCCGCGTCGCGTCATCCGGCCGGTTCCTCTTCGCGCCGAACCGCGGACACAACAGTGTTGCCAGCTTCCGGATCGATCCATCGACCGGCCAGCTCACGTTCGTCGACAGAGCCGGCACGGATCCGGTCCCTCGCGCCTTCGGCCTCGACCCGGGCGATCAGTATGTCTTCGCCACCGGTCAGCAGACGGGTCGCCTCACGGCGTACCGCGTCGAGCAGGACGGCGCGCTCACCCCGCTCGAGACGTACGAAGTGGGCAACAACCCGATGTGGGTTCTGATGACCACGCTCGACGGCTAGCAGTCCATATACGGGCTGCTAGGTTCGCGACGTTCTACTGCTCGCCGTACACCCACTCGATGGCGCGGCGAAGGCCGGCTTCGGGAGCCTGGAAGTCACTGTAGTCGCTCGGGAGCGTGTAGGCAGAGACTGCCTCGTCGACCGAGCGGCCGGCAGCATGAGAGCGTTCTGCCTGGTCAACCATGTCGTTGTAGAAGCCGCTGAAGTTGACGAAGTCGTCCCATTCGAGCAGGGTGTCGTTGTGACCGGTGATGACCAGGTCGACATCGCTGATACCGGCGATCGCCTTCTCGAGCGTCGATCCGAACTCGACGGCGCTGCCGTTGCCGTTGGCGACATCGATGAAGGGGAGGCCCTTCCGCTGGAACATGTCTCCGGTATGAATTGCGCGTACTGCCCGGAAGACGACGAACGTGTCGCCGTCGGTGTGACCGCGGCCGAAGTAATACAGGTCGATCTGATCGTCGCCGCTGAAGAGGGACAGCGTGTCGCTGTAGGTGGTTTCCGGGATGTACTTTGCGTTCGCCCCCTGGAACGCCTCGCAGTTGGTCACCGGTTCGCAACTTGACCGCGCCATCTGCGCCCGCGTGTTGTCGTGCACGACGAAGTCGACGGTGTCGGGGAACTCGTTATTCGCGCCGGTGTGGTCGTAGTGGGTGTGCGTGTTGATGATGGTTGTCACCGGCTTGTCGGTCAGCTCCCGCACGCGTGCCATGATGTCGGGCCCGTACCCGGCAATCTTCGTGTCGACCAGCGTCACGCCATCGTCGCGGACGTAGACCGCGGTGTTGCCGCCGGTCCGCATGCCCTGCTCGGCCGGGTCGTTGGCGAGCATCCAGAGGTTGTCGGCGACCTCGAGGATCACGATGTTGAATTTTTCCTGCCGCGCCTCGTAGGTGCTGGCCGTCAGGAACACACCGACGATGACCAGGGCGGTCAGAATCATGCTGCGTCTCATTGCACTACCTCCTTCGCGCACGAACAGAACCAGTCCGCTCGCGCCGCGTCATTCGTCTACCTGCTTCAGGACAATCATGTCGCCGTCCTCGTACGTGTGCGATCTGCTGTGGATCGTGTCTTCTATGAGAAGGATAATCCCGTCTCCCACCGCGACGTCGCGCGCAAAATGCCGCGTCGCATACGAGCCGACCACCTGCGGCGTTTCCGGCGTCGAAAGGTCCACCACCGAGAGGCCCGCAGGCCCATCAGCCACGTAGGCGAGACGGTCGCGGAGCGCGGCCCGCTGTGCGTCGCCCGGGGTCCGGAACGTCGTGATCAGCGCGGGCGCCGACGGGTCGGCAACGTTGTAGAGCTGCAGCGTGCCGCGCGGGTCGACAGGCGGCGCATCCTGCCGGAGCGCCCGGAGCGGGTCGAACGGAACGCCCCCTACCAGCACGGCAATGTGCGGCGCGCCGTCCAGGATCTCGACGTGTCGCGGCGCCGAGGCCGACTGTAGCGACCCCACCGGATCGAGGGGGTCGGTCGCCATGTCGAGCACGTAGAAACCGGCCGGGTGGTCGACGGCATAGGCGTGCGAGCCGAACATGGCTACGTCGCGCGCGTAACCGTCGGTGAAGACCGAGCCGACCTCGATCGGCGCGTCGACGTCGGTGATGTCGATGACGTCCACGCCCGACATGTGATCCGCCACGACCGCGCGCCCGTCCGACACCGCGACGTTCTTAGCTTGCCCCGGCGTGGTGACCGACCCGCGCAGACGCGGCGCGTCGGGGTCGGAGACGTCGAGGATCCACAGGCCGGAGTGTCCCGCCGCCACGTAGGCGAGCGTGCCGGCGACGTCGAAGCCCCACACCTCCTCCGGGAAGACGTGCTCGCCTCGTCGTACCGGCGACGCCGGGTCGGAGAGGTCAAAAATCGTCAGCGTCGTGGCCCGCGTGACGTAGGCGAACGATCCTTCGGCCCGCACCAGGTCGATCGGCCCGGGGATGGTGGAGGCCAGCGTGAAGTCGATCGTCTGGGCGCTGGCCGGGTTGGCGGCTGCCGCCCCGGCAATGACGGCGGCGACGAGCGCCGCAACAGGCGTGTCGGCGCGGCGCCGCCCGCTCACGCCCCACCCCCGTTCGAGAGGCAGTACAGCTTCGTCTGCGTCCGGATGATCAAGTTGCCTCCTGCCACCGCGGGCGTCGCCAGCGCCATCTCGTTGAGCGGGTTGACGGCGAGAATCTCGAACTCGCGGCCCGACTGGATGACGTAGGTGTCGCCATCCTCGCTCAGGACGAAGATTCGGTCGTTGTATGCCCAGGGCGATGCCGTGAACCCGCTGCCGGGGCGGAGCCGGGTGCGGCCGTAGATCTCCACGCCGGTGGCGGCGTCGTGCGCCAGCAGCATCCCCCGGTCGAGCAGCGTGTAATAGATGCCCTTGTAGACGAGGGCCGAAGTGACGTACGTGCCGAGCATCGGCTGGAACCAGGCGATGTAGGGATGGTCGGTCGGGTTGTCCGGGTCGAGCGAGATGTCGCCCGAGCCGCCCGGCCGCACCGCGTAGACCGGGCGTACCGCTGAGCCGGGATAGCCGGAGTTGAGGTACGCCAGGCCGTTCTTGGCGAAGGGGGTGGGCGCGACATTCACGGTCATCCCCTGCAGTTCCCACAGCAAGTTGCCGTCGAGGTCGTACGACCGGACTCTGGCCCGTCCCGTTATCACCAGCTCGGTCCGCAGACGGTTCTCCCAGACGAACGGCGTCGACCAGTTCTCGGTTTCGCCCCGCACCACACGCCACACCTGTTCGCCGGTCTCGGCATCGAAGGCGGTCAGGAACGATTCGGTGGTGTTGTCGTTGACGACGTAGAGACGGCCGTCGTGCAGCACCGGCGACGCGGCGGGCCCGAACTCCTGACCCCCGTTGAACGCGCCGACGTCCTGCGTCCACACCACCTCGCCGGTATGCAACTCGAGCGCCGCGACCAGGCCGATGGTGCCGAAGTAGACGTAGACGCGCTCGCCGTCAGTGACCGGCGTCTCGGAGGCGAAGCTCGACTTGAGGTGCCGCTTGATGGGGGGAAGGGCCGACCGCAGTTCCCGCTCCCACCGCACCGCGCCAGTGGCGAGGTCGATGTCGAGCACCAACCAGCGGTGCTCCGCCACCGCCTCCTGCTTGCCATGCTCGTCGCCCGGGTCGTACAGCCCCTTGACTGGCTGCGGCTCCTCTCTTGCGCTGATCGCCGTCGTGACGATGACGTGGTCGCCCCAGACGATCGGCGAGCTCCAGCCGAGGCCCGGAATGTCGGCGCGCCACTTGACGTTCTCGGTCTCGCTCCAGGTCTCGGGGAGGTCGGGGTGGTCGGCGGCTACGCCATCATCGGCGCCGCGGAAGCGGGGCCACTCGCTGGCCGACAAGGCGGGGAGCGCGATCAGCGCGATCGACAGGAGTCCGGCGGCTGCGGCCAATGATCTGCGCCGCATGATCGTGGGAATTATAGTCCCGAGACGCGCGCCATCACTACAAGTTGGGCGGAATCAGAAACATCGCGATGACGCTGATGATCGTGCAGACGACCGCAACGATGCCGGTATAGCCCAGGATGTCGCCGAACTTGAGACGTGTAACGGTCAGGATCGGGATCGCCCAGAACGGCTGAATGAAGTTGGTCGTCGCATCGCCGTAGGCGTAGGCGAGCACCGTGGTCGTAGCGGACACGCCGAGCTCTTTCGCAGCCGGCAGCAGGTAGGGCGCTTCGATCAGCCACTTGGATCCGCCGGACGGCACGAAGAGGTTCACAAAGCCGGAATAGAAGTAGACCACCGCCGGATAGGTCTCCGTGGTGGCAAACGTGACAAAGAGCTCACCCAGCCAGGCGCCCAGACCGGTGTTGTTGATCACGCCGAAAATCCCGGCATAAAAAGGGAACTGCAGGATGACGCCCGATGCGGTGCGTGCGCCGCTGCCGAAGGCGCGCACGAGATTGGACGGCCGGCCCTGAAGCAGCAGCGCCGTCACCAGGAAGACCGCGTTGTAGGCGTTGATGGTCCATGAGGCGCCGAAACCGCGGGTCACGATGGAATACCCGAGCGGATAGCCGATCAGGATCGCGGCCAGAATCATCCAGCCGCGGAACGATTCCATGTGGCTCGCCGGCGTGTCGGGTGTCTGTTCCTCGGGAAGCACCGGCATCATCCGTTCGATCTGTTCGGAACTCAGGGTCTGCACGTTGCGGCGCGGATGGAGCAGCATCACCGTCCCCAGTGCGGCAGCACCAAGGATGGCGATGAAGATGAGGTTGAACGGGATGAACAACGTCTCGGTGACCGGCAGCACGCGGTCGATGACCGGCTCGCCAGTCGCCGGGGCTAGCAGTGGATTGCCGGGTGTGGCCAGGATGAGCGGCGCCGATCCGGAGAGGCCCCCGTGCCAGATCGTGCAGATCCCGAGATAGGCGGCGGCGATCACCAGTCGGATGTCGGCCTTCGGATTGCGGCGCGCGACGAACGGCACGAAGAGCGCCGATGCCACGACGCTGAGCGCCCAGTTCAGATAGCCGGTGATCAGCGAGAAGACGCCGATGAGCACGATGGCCTGGAGCGGCCGATTGCGGTCTGGGAGATGCGCGAGCCAGTCGAGGAAGCGGTAGACCGGCCGGGACGAGACGCAGGCGTGCGCGGCGATCATGGCGATCGAGAACTGCATCGCCAGCTCCAGAAGCGACCACATCCCGTCTCCCCAGGCGAGGACCGACTCATTCAGGCTCGCCCCGGCCCCCAGCATGGCCAACAGGATCGACAGGATCGTCAGGATCATGCAGACGACCCACGAGTCGGGAATCCACCGCTGCGTGAACTGGCAGAGACGGTCGCCCAGTTCGCCGACGAAACCGATCAGGCTGCTCATCGCGGGTCAGGCGGAGCTGCTGTCCGCGACGGGTGCGGACGGCGGCTTCGCCAGCATGAGCGCGCCGAGTGCGACGACCGACAGTGCGGCAGCGACGTGGAACGCCAACTCGTAGTTTCCGGTGGCGTCGAAGACCTGCCCGGCGATGACCGGCCCAACGATGCCCGCGATCCCCCACGCCGAGAACAGGAGTCCATAGTTGACCCCCATATGCCGTGTGCCGTAGAAGTCGGCGCAGGTCGACGCGAAGACCGACAGCAGCGTTCCGTAGCAGTAGTAGATCACGAAGAGCAGGAGATAAAAGAGCGCGACCTCCCCCCTCATGAGGTAGAACAACGGTAGAGCGACGGCGGAGAGCAGAACCATCAGCCTGAGCGTGTTCAATCGGCCGACAGTGTCGGACATCCAGCCGGAGAGCACGCGCCCGCCGGTATTTCCGATCGCCCCGATCGTCAGGCCGAGTGCGGCCGCGGCGCCCAGGCCGGCTGCTTCGCCGACGGGGACCAGTTGGCTGATGACCATCAATCCGGCCGCCGTGCCCAGGCAGTAGGCGATCCAGAGGAGATAGAACGTGGGGGTGCGCACCATCTCTCCCGTCGTGAAGTCGCGGGCAACCGGGATCGGCGGCTTCTGGGCACCGCCCGCCGTCTGGGCGCCTGCCGGGGTCGGCGGCTGGTAGCCGGGCGGCGGGTTCTTCAGCAGATACGCCGCCGCGAGTGTCATCACGAGGAAGATCAGCGCGGAGATCTGCATCGTGCCTTGCCAGCCATAGGCCGGAATAAGGATTTCCCGGGCGAGGGGGCCGTAGATCCCGGAGCCGGCGCCGTAGCCGCCCACCACCAGTCCGACCGCGAGACCGCGCCGGTCGGGGAACCACTTCGAACAGACCGGGATGGGGATGGCGTAGCCGAAGCCGTTGCCGGCTCCCGCGATGGCGCCGAAAGTGACGTACAGCCAGATGAGCGACTCGGCCTGGCTGGCCAGGAAGAACCCGAGCGCGTACAGGATGCCACCGAACGCCGCCACCATTCGGGGACCGAAGCGGTCCTGCAGGAATCCGGCGACGACGAACCACGAGCCAACGGAAAGTATGGCAATCGTGAAAACGACGGAAACCTGGGTGCGTGTCCAGTCGAAGTCGGCATTCAACGGCGCAACGAAGACGCTCCAGGCGTAGATGACGCCCAGCGCCAGATTCATCAGCACCCCGCCGAGGAGCGGGAGCCAGCGGTTGGCGGCGTTCGCGTCAGTCATGCGGGGTTCCTCTCTCTGCCGGCTCGAGGCGCGGCTGAGACATTCTACCCCGCGGCTGGCGGCAGGAATGCCATTACAATATGGCCGAGCGAGGGGCAGGTGGATCCGTGGGAGGAAGGTCGATGATCAAGGTCGTTCCGGGAATCTTCGCCATCGCCATTTTGGTGGGCGGGGTGTGGGGTGCGGGGCTTGCCGCACAGTCGGACATTAACGGGGTCTGGGAGATCAAGCTCGACACGCAGACGGGCGAACAAGTCTGGACCGCTACGTTCGATCAGGACGGTTCGACGATCGAGGGCGAGATCGACATGAACGATGGCGAGGGTCCCTTGCCGCTCACCGGATCGCTCGAAAGCGGCATGATCAAGTGGGGCTTTATCGTTCCCGATCTCGACGGCGACATGCCGGTGAACTTCTCCGGCGAAGTGCAGGGCGCCATGATGAAGGGGGACGAGGGGAGCTTCGTCTGGTATGGCACCGGCGTCTGGACCGGGGCGAAACGGTAGTCGGTTTCCGGTTTCCGTCCGTCAGCGCCACTCCAGTTTCGCAGGTTGCTCGCCGGAAGTTCTGACAGCGCCTGACCGGCTGTCGCGATTCTGATCGTTGCGCCTCTGGTTCGCGGCAAGTTCCGCGAGCTAGGCCGATTCCGCTATTCTGTTGTGCCAATGCTGATGTCGCTACGAAGCGGCACAGCGATTTTGGAGGGAACATGTTGTCGACGTTTCGCTTCCGCATGGACGGATTCTCGCCGGCTGTCGGCGCCATCGCGTTGCTGACCGCGATGCTGGTGGCGGTCCCCGCCGCTCCGGTTACTGCGGCGCAGGACGAAGTCGGCTCGATTATCGGTGCCGTGCTGGACGAACTGGGCGGCGTGCTGCCCGGGGCCACCGTGACGGTGGAGCATGGTGGGACCGGCCTGGTGCGGAGCGCCGTTACCGACGGGCAAGGTATTTTCAGCATCTCCCGTCTGCCGGCGGGAGACTACACGGTGGGCGCGGCACTGCCCGGCTTCCTGGGCGAAGGGTCGACGGTCACGGTAGGTTCGACGGCGGCTCGGCTCGACCTGACGCTCGCAATCGCGCCGATGGCCGAGACGGTGGAGGTGACACGCTCGGCGCGGACACTGGCGACTGTTCCCAACGCGGTGGCGGTCGTGGGCAACGAGCAGATCAACTTCACAGAACGGCGGTCGTCGCTCGACGAGGTGCTCCGCGGCATACCGGGACTGCTGGTGCAGAACCGGCGAAGCTACGGGCTATCCGGTGGCGTTGGTTTGAGCATCCGGGCGCCGCAGCCGCGGTTCGGGCTGCGCGGCGTCGCCATCATTCAGGACGGTATCCCCATTACGACGGCGGACGGAACGACCGAGCCGGGCAACGTCGACCTGGGCTCCGTCCGGCGCATCGAAGTGATCCGTGGTCCCAGTTCCGTCCTGTACGGCAACTCGGCCGGCGGCGTGATCAGTCTGTTTACCGAGATCGACCCGACACGGCGCTTCACCCTGCGGCCTGACCTGCAGTTCGGGAGCAACGGCTATCAGCGACAGCAGATTCGCGCAGACGGACGCAACACCAGCGGCACCAGTTTCATGGCGAGCTTCAACCGGTTCAGCACCGACGGCTGGCGCGACCACAGCGAGGCCGAGATCCGCCAGACGAACGTGGTGATACGTCAGGCGATCGGCGCTCGCTGGCATCTGTCGGGGATCTTCAATCACTACGATTTGCCTTTTGCCGAAAGCGCCAGCTTCCTGAACGCGGCGCAGGCGGGCGACCCACGCCTGCCGGCGGCCGATATCGCGAACGCCGATCCGCGCCAGGCGCGTCCCTGCATGGGGCGGTTCGGCTGCTCGGGGCATAGGAGCCCGACGGTCGCCGATCAGAACTGGGGTGAGGGAGCCTCGCAGGGTCAAGGAGGTATGACGCTGGAGTACCGCTTTGCCGGCACGCAGGTCCTTCGGGCGACCGGCTGGGCATCCAACCGGAAGTTGGACGGGGCCGGAGTCGGCCAGGTGATTGACTTGAGCCGGAAGGGCCGTGGCCTCCGCTCCGAGTACCTCGGCGCGTCGGCGAACGGAGCGGTCACCTGGACCGCTGGCGCCGACGTCGCCACGCAGGATGACAGCCGGATGGAGTTTGGCTTCGCGCCACCGTTCGTGGTCGGGAGCACTTCGCACCGCGCGGAGCTCCGTGTCGATCAGCAGGAACAGGTGCTGTCGGTCGGCCCCTTCGCGCAGGTGAGCCTCTCGCCGCATGCGCGGGTGACAGCCACCGCAGGCATCCGGTATGACTACTACCGGTTCCGGGCCATCGACCGGCGGCTTGTGGATGGCGATCAGTCGGGTGAACGGACGATGGGCTCTGCCAGCCCGTCCGTCGGCCTGACGGTGGCGGCGAGCGACAACCTCAACCTGTACGGGAACGTCTCCACAGCGTACGAGACGCCGACGACCGTCGAGTTGTCGAACACGCCCACGGGAGAAGGGGGTTTCAACCAGGCACTCAATCCGGAGCGGCTTCGGAGCGTCGAGTTCGGGATCCGCGGCCTCGTGGCGCCGGCCCGACTTCACTACGATATCGCCATCTACCGGGCCCGTGTCCTCGATGCATTCGTGCCCTTCAACCGGCCGGACGATCGGACCTACTTCGCCAATGCTGGCGAGACCGACCGCACCGGTCTTGAATTCTCGCTCAACTGGCAGCCGGTCTCGCGCTTCAGCGCGCGCGCGGCGTACACGCGGCAGCATTTCGTCTTCGACGAGTTCCTCCTCAACGGCGCGGACTTCGGCGGCAACCTGGAACCGGGCGCACCGCAGCACCGCTTCTTTGCCGGGATCGACTACGCGACGCCCTTCGGGCTGCGCGGCAGCGCCACCGTCCGCCGCGTGGGGGAGTTTGCCCTGACGAACGACAACACCCAGTCGAACTGGGGCTACACGGTGGTCGATCTCCGTTTTGGCTTCGAACAGCAGTGGGGGGATGTCGATGTCCGCCCGTTCGTTGGAATCGACAACCTGTTCAACGAGCGCTACAACTCGTCCGCCATTACCAACGCCTTCGGTCGCCGCTACTATGAACCTTCCCCCGACCGGGAGATTTATGTCGGCATCACTTTCGGCGGAGGTGTCCAGTAGTCAGTTGATGCCTGCAAGACGCTTGGCGTAGGCGATATCCGACGCGATATCGTGCTGCCGCCAGATGGTCATCTTTTCCGCCTCGATGCTCCCTTCGGCGTGAATAGCGAGGGTGGACTGGTAGCCGGCGAAGTCGCTCGCGGTCAGGTCCGCAATCAGGTTCATAAGGCGGAGGCGTTCCTCGGCGTCGGGATTGGCCGCGCCGAGATAACGGTCAATCAGGGGACGGAGCGTAGCGTCATCCATGTCCTCCGCGCTCGGGCCGGTAACGAGCAGGCCACCGGCGATGTCCTGAACCCAGGCTAGCGCGTCGTGGTAGTTGGTGGCGAAGTAGAGCTTCGCGATGTTGATCAGTTCTGCGTTCGGGACGGCGAGACCGTCTACGGTCCTTGCCTCGTGCGCCGCCTCGCGAGTCATGCCGCGGCAGATCTCCGCGTAGCTGATTAGCCGCGCCAGCTTGTCGCGAACGTGGCCCGCCTTCAGTACGCCGTTGTATTCCGCCATCAGATGGGATGCACCGACGAACAGGTCGACCAGCGGCAGCTTGTAACTGACCGCAGTGAAGCGGTGGAACTCCACGAACGTCTTCGCCAGCGGCCCGGCCATCGCCACTTCACCGTTCAGGAAGACCCGGTCCCACGGCACCTTGACATCGTTGAACACGGTCAGGGTCTCCATCATCTTGTGGCGCGCACTCAGCGGATGCTCGAAGGGATTGCCGGTCCGGCCGTATCCGCTTGCCAGCATCGTCAACCCCGGCGCGTTCGCCGGCACCGCGCACGCGACGGCATAGGCTTCTTCACCCTGGGCCAGATTGCGCGTCGGCAGCACGATGATTTCGTGCGCATTGGTCGAAACCGAGGTGTGCACCTTCGCGCCACGCAACGTGATGCCGTCGTCGTCTTCGGCGACGACGCGGACGTAGTAGTCGGGATGAGCCTGTGCCATGGGGCCGACGGCCCGGTTTCCCTTGACGTCGGTCTGGGCGACCGCGACTGCCAGGTCCCGGTCCTTGCAGTGGGCGTGAAACGCCTCGACCCGAGGCAAGTAGTCGGTGCCGAGCGTCCGGTCCATGTGGCTGGCGATCAGGCGTAGGGCAAAGAGGGCGTCGGTTCCAATCTCCTTGATGAGCACGACCAGCGTGCCGCCGAGCGCCGTCGCCCGCTCGATCAGGGCGCTCCGCTGAAGCAGATCGTCTGGCGTGCCGGGGATCTCGTAGTAGCGGGAATAGGGCCCGTCAGGGCCTTCGACCACGGCCAGATCGCGCTCGTTCGCATCCTCGGCCATCCGGTAGTCGGTCGCAGCATGCTCCACCGCCAGACCGATCACCGGATGGGTCGTCACGTCGTCCACCCGCTCGCCCCGGTACCAGACGGTCCGCCCGTCCCTCAGACTCTCCCTATACTGTTCCGCCGTCATCAATGGCATCTATCCTCTCCTCCTTGGGGCGGTCATGTTGGCATTCCGGCCGACAAAAAACCAACCTCACGGATCCTGTTTGGGTCGTCAGGGCGGTAGCGTTGGAACCTTGACGCTGCTATGCTTGGCTGTTTTTCCGGGGGAACGGGCCACCGGGACAGGGGAGTGGCGCTGCCGATGACTGTCGAAACGAAGCCGGCCGAAATGAAACCGGCCACCGATCGTGACCGCGCGCAGGAGGTCGTACAGCGGTTCCAGCGGGAGTCGACGAAATGGCTCTACGGGTTGGACGACGCGGCGCGAATCCTTTCATGGGCCTTCTTCACGCTCCTGCCCTATACCGACAAGCTGAGCCAGGGGAAGAAACTGCGGCAGCCCCACCTCATGTTCAGGGGGCCGACCGGCACCGGCAAGACGGATCTGGTCAGCGCCTGCGCGATGGCCATCGACGCCAAGTTCGAGCGGATCCAGGGGCTCCCCACCTACATGCCGGAGGACATTCTCGGTTACGAGACGATCGTCGAGGAAATGGATGGCACGCGCCGGATTCACTTCAAGCCGGGCAAGCTGATGGCGCACATCGTCCTGATCGACGAGGACAACCGGCTCTCGGGCAAGACGAAGGCGGCGATACTCGAGGGCATGGAGGAGAGTTCAGCGACGCTCAATTCCGACTACGGCGATTTCGCCGAGGGAAAGATGCTGCCGCTCTTCCCACTGTCGTGCGACTACAACGACATTACGGGTCCCCGGTTCTTCATGGTGATCTGCACGGAGAACATCTTTGGCGAGGAGGAAGGGACGTTCGCCAACCCGGTTGCTCAGCTGGACCGGACGACACTCTCCATCAACATGTTGGATCCGGAGGAGGAAGAAGACGAACTGAACATCACCGCGCGCAACGTGGTCGGCAAACAGGTCGAGAAACTGACGGATCTGCACGAGGTGCTTGAGATTGCGGAGCATATCTTCAACACGGTGACGATGTCGGATTACGGCCAGCAGTACAAGACACGCCTGATTCGGAATACCCGGCCGCATCGTGTGCAGGGGCGCGCGACGCGCACCGTCCGGGAGTACATCCGGGTCGGCATCTCGCCCCGTGTCCATTTCCACCTCGAGGCGGTCGCCCGGACGTTCGCTTTCTTCAACGGCGAGACAATCATCACGCCGGACCATATCAAGGCGGTGGCAGAACCGGTTCTTGCGCACCGGCTGGTGCTCCGTGAAGGGATGGAGTTTTCGGTGAACAAGGAGGATCTGCTCCGTCAGATCGTGGCGGACATGGAGGTCCCGCCGTGGAAGTAGAAGAGGTCTATGCACGGTTCCGCGACATCAAGCACGGCATCCGGACACGGAAGAAGTCCCGCTCAATCCACTACGGCGACCACAAGAGCGGCTTCAAGGGATCGGGCTACGACATCATGGGCGTCGATCAGTGGCGTCCCGGCCAGCCGTTGAAGGACATCGCGTGGGCACTCAGCCTCCGCACCT
Source organism: Vicinamibacterales bacterium (assembly GCA_965246995.1). Lineage (GTDB taxonomy): Bacteria > Acidobacteriota > Vicinamibacteria > Vicinamibacterales > UBA8438 > VXRJ01. The sequence goes on along the minus strand of OZ252008.1, from coordinate 2,699,267 downwards.
ACCCTGAAAAGATCTATCGGATCGAGCGCATGGAGCCGAAGGAACTCCGGACGCTGTTCCTGCTCGATCTGTCCTCGTCAATCCTGTTCCAGTTGTCGAAGGCGTCGAATATTGCGCTGCTGATGCTCGATCTGATCGGCAATATCGGCCTGACGCGTTCGAACGCCCGCGACCCGGTCGGCCTGGTCGGGTTCTCGGACCGGATGGAGCTCTACATCAAGCCGAAGCTGGGCAGCGGGCAGATCTTCTACATGGCGGCGCAGATTTTTGAAAAACTGAAGCTGCAGCGGGAGTTCCCGGAGCGGCGCGCGGCCAATTTCGGCGTGCCATTGCGGTTCATCGCTTCCCGGCTCAAGGTCCGGCACACGATCATGCTGGTCTCGGATGTGGTCGATCTGGTGAATGACCGTGACTCGATCGACTTCAAGCTCCTCGCCACGCTGGCCGCCAAGCACGATATGATGATGCTGATACTGGACGATCCGGACGAGTTCAACTTCCGTAGCCGCTTGGGCTACGTCCGAATCGCCGACATGGAGACAGGCCGGCAGACGGTGATTTCGGCCCGCAAGGCGGGCGATATCCGGCGGACCATCGAGGAGCGGCGCGCGGAGTTGCAGTACATGCTGAAGCACAAGGCGGGCGTCGATTCGGTGGTGCTCACACCTGAGAACCATATCGATGAACTGCCGAAGTTCTTTATCGCCAGGACGGCACGATAGATGCGCGGGGGAGGTCACGTGAGAGAACGGACGAAGCGACAGGCTCCCATTGCAGTGGTGCTGGCGATGGCGGCGGTCGGGCTGACTGCCGGGGTGCTGCCGGTTGCGGCTCAAGAAGCGGGTTCGCCGCCGATTACCATCGAGACCCTTGAGATCGAGCCGACCGTCGTAAAGACGGGCGACATGATCATCCAGACATACCGCGTCCGTTTCCCCGATCTGATCGACGAGGGGCGGGAGTTGCTGATCCTCGAGGATCGGATGGCGCCGGAGAACTTGCCCGTCCATCCGTTCGAGGCGGTCTCGCTCGCGGTGGACAAGCGGCAGGTGGAAGACGAGCATATCTGGGACTTCGCATATAGCCTCCGGCTGATTGCGCCGGAGAAGGCCGTGTACGTTGTCCCGTCGTTCGGCTTCTACTACCTGATCCGCGATCTGGGCGAGGAGATCGAAGATGCCGAGATCCAGCAGGTAGACGGCGGTCAGCGGCTCGTCCGCTACGTTTCGACCATGACGGACCTGCCGATCCTGGATATCCGCGACACGATCGAACTGGGTGAGTTCGGCGGGCGCGCGACGCTTTTCCAGACGATCGCATGGACGGTTGCGCCGTTGCCATTGGTAGCCTGGCTCTTCTTACTGTTCCGGCAGGCACGTCGGACCGAAACTGTCCCGACTGAAGTGGCAAGAGAGCTTGAGGAGATCGAGCGCCTTGAATCGCTGATACCTGCGCCCCCGTCCATCTGGGAGGCTCGCCGGGCTCTCCGGAAGCAAGTACAGGCTCTGGAGAAGGCGCCGATGAGCGACAACGGATCGCGGCAGGCGCTGGCGCGCGATCTGGTGATATCGACTCGCGAGTACCTGCGGGCCGAACTGCCGGATCTGCGCAGCGGGGACACGCCGAGAGATATACAGCGCTATGTGGACGGTCTGACGGACGACGGGCGCAAGGACGCGCTTGCCTCTCTCTCATCGCGCCTTGTCATCTATCACGCCGGGTTGGAACGGGGCGACGGTGCTCCGATTGCCGACCCGATGTCGGAGGCTGAAGCCATTGGCGCTTCGCTTACGGCGCTCCGTCCCCATATTCAACTCTGGCGGACGGTGACCGGAGTGTTCGGCGGACGCGGCTAGCGGAGCGTCGAGTAGACGGGAGCGTTATGTTCTTGCCCTGGGACGAGATCGCCAGCTTCTTCACCACCAGCGCGCAGGAGCTGTTCGAGACCGAGCTTGCGCAGGTGCGCTACGGCAACATCGGCCTGGCCACGTGGCTGGCGGTTGTCGTTGGCGTGGTGGCGGTCGCTTCGCTGGCGCGACTTGTACTTCGGCAGCGCAAGCATGCGCGGCACCATTCGGGCTACCTCATCGATCCGGAACATCGGAAGCCGGTCTGGATCCGGATCCTCCATTCGGTGCCGAAGTTGGCCGTGGCCACCGCGCTGGCCTTGATGGTGGCCGCATCGGCTGATCCATTTCTCACCGCGACGGAGGAGGTGACCGGCTATATCGAATCGCGGGTCCGGGTCGATCTGGTCGACACGTCCGGCTCGATGGCCTGGGAATTCCCCGACACCGGCAAGTCGAAGGCGGAAGTGGCACGCGACGCGCACCTCCAGTTCCTCGAAATGCGCCGGGGAAAGAACGACCGCGTGTCGCTCTGGCTTTTCTCCACCTATCCCTACATGGTGGACGATTTCGTCATGGATGACGAGCTGTACTTCTTCCAGGTGTGGGACGCACCGTACGTGATGACGCAGCGACTCGACAAGGCGATGGTCGTGCCGCGCGACAAGGTGCGGATCGTTCCGGCGGAAGGAGATACCAATATCATCCGGCCGCTGCAGTCCATCACGAAACAGTTCGATCAGGACGACGCCGCGCTCGGGAACGACGACCGGCCGAACCGCGCGGTGCTGATCGTGACCGACGCTGCGGTCGACGAGTTCCCCGACACGGAGTTTGCTGCGTTCAACCAGCGCAATATCGTGCCGTACATCATCTACATCAATACGTCCGATGCGCGAACGGCAATGATCGGCCATCCGAGCACACCCCGGCTCATCGAGATGATTCGCGAGTACGGCGGCGACTATTTTGACGTGACCGACGAGGACAGCCTTCAGGAAGCGTACCAGGCGATCGACGAGCGGGAAGCGGTTCGCGTGGAGCAGCGGCATCGGGCACTGAAGGTGCCGATCTACGCCCGATTCCTGCTGGTGGCGATGGCATTCCTGCTGATCGGTATCCCGGCGGGCTTCCTGGCTGAACTGTTCCTGGGCACGGGGCCGTAACCGCCCGGAGAGAAAACCGCGGACGGCGCAACGAAGGAGAGAACGACATGCGATTAACTGACTTGCTCGACCGGGAATCGGGCTTCCGGTTCCTGATCGGTTTTGTTCTGGCGTTGGTGTTTCTGGCCGCGGTTGCCATCCCCTCCAACTCGCTCGCGGGCTTCTATGGCCGAATGGATGCGTTGAGCGACGCGGTCGACCGGGGTGACTACGAGGAAGCGGACACCGAACTGACCGAGGTGACCGGCTTCTACGAGCGGAGCCGCGGGTATGGCCTCGGCTGGTTTGCGGATGCGTACCTTTTCTCGGACGCGTTCCTGCAGCAGGCTTCCTACAACTACCTGACGGGTGACTTCGAAGCGGTGGTCCGCGATCTGGCTGACGAGGTGGATGACCCGCGCGCGTCGCACCTGCTCGCAAGCGCCAAGTTTCAGATGGCACGGCAGCGCTACCGCGCCATCCCGGACGACGACCCGGAAATCGAGCCGAAGAAGCTGGCGATCATTCAGGAGGTGCTCGAGGACGTGAACGCCGACTACGAGCGGGCACTCCGCGGTGATACGTCCGGGCGCTTCGACTTCAAGTGGAACTACGACCTGACGAGTGATCCGGAAGCGGTTCGCCGCGCCCTGGAGCCATTGCGCGAGGTCGAGCCACCGCAGCTCGAGCAGATGCGGGGTGAGGGGACGCCGGTACGCCGCCGGCGCGGCTGACATGAGCGGTTGGCAGGCTGCCCTGCGCGAGAGCGTCGAGTTCCAGAACCCGGAGTACCTCACCGTCGTCCCGATAGCCGGACTGCTGATGCTGTTCGGCCTGTGCGTATTCCTGATTCGGTTGCGCCTTCGCCCGGCGCGAACGGAAGGATCCACATATCCCTGGATCGGGCATATCAAGTTCTGGTTCATCGTGAGCATGGCGCTCGCCGTCCTCGGCGTGGCGGCAGCGCGGCCGTTCTGGGTGTACGGCGCATCGAGCTTCAAACGGGGCGATGTCGACGTCGCCGTGATCATCGATGCATCAGCCTCGATGTGGGTACCTGACCTTGGTCCGTCGCGGCTGGAGCTGGGGGTGCGCGAAGCACTGGGTCTGTATACGCAGGACATCCTGACGCCGGGTGACCGGGTAGCGCTGTTTGTCTTCGGGACGACTGCACTCCGGCAGGTGCATCTCTCATCGAATGCGGAGCGATTCATCGAACAGGTCGGACAGCTCGGACCTCCCGATCAACTCTCGGGCGACGCTTTCCCGTGGGACAGCGATATTGCGACGGCCTTCGAACATGTCTACCAGTCGCTCGACAACCAGGATCGGTTCGATAGCGGTGACGAAGACTGGCAGCCGGAGGAGCGTGAAGACCGGGTGGCGCTTCTGTTCACCGACGGCGACTTCGCGGTGGACGCCGAGCAGGTCTCACGGCTCGATCAGGCGCTCTCCGAGTTCGGCCGCCGTGGTCTGGCGATCTATCCGGTGGTGATCGGTTCGCGGACCGGCGCCGACCTCGATATCGTGCTGCAGGACTACATACGCGGCGTCGACTACGATGAGACTCTCGAGGCGGATCTTGAGGGACTCCGGACCCGGCTGAACCCGGAAGGCGTCGCGATGTTCGATGCGCGTTCCGGGAGCGGGTCGTTCATTCTCGACAATGCGAACCTCTCGTCCGGGTCGTTTCTGCGAAACGCAATCGACAACCACCGGGCGATCACTTTTCAGTTGATCCCGGCCGAAGACAAGCAGGAAGTATGGCAATGGGTGGTGCTCTTCGCCATCCTGGTGATCGTTGCGGCGATGCTCCTCTATTGACATGGGCCGGATCGGACCACGGGACAAGACCAACAGGAGGTAAAGCGTGACTACGGGTGTAATGGAGCAGGCGGCGTCGGGTGTGAACGGCATCGTCGACATTCTGGGCGACGATGCCGCTTTGCTGGAACATCGGTGCGAGACGATACCGGCGTCGCGTCTGCACCTGCCCGGGCCGGATTTCATCGATCGCTGCGTCGCGCCCTCGGATCGGCCAGCGCGTGTGCTCACCAGTCTGCAGGCGGTCTTCGGTCACGGTCGGCTGGCCGATACTGGCTATGTCTCGATCCTGCCCGTGGACCAGGGAATCGAGCACTCTGCCGGCGCGTCGTTCGCGCCGAATCCAGACTATTTCGATCCCGAGAACATCGTCCGGCTGGCGATCGCGGGAGGGTGCAACGCGGTTGCCTCCACCCTCGGCGTTCTGGGTGCGGTGTCTCGGCGCTATGCGCACAGAATCCCGTTCATCCTGAAGTTCAACCACAACGAGTTCCTCTCGTACCCCAGCTCCTACGATCAGATCCGCTTCGCGAACATGGAGCAAGCGTTCGATATGGGCGCAATGGGCGTCGGCGCGACGATCTACTTCGGCTCGGAGGAATCGGATCGGCAGATTCAGGAAGTGACCGAGCTGTTTCACCAGGCCCATGAGCTGGGGATGTTCACGGTACTCTGGTGCTATCTGCGCAACTCGGCGTTCAAGACCGGTGGCACGGACTACCACGCCGCGGCTGACCTGACCGGTCAGGCGAACCATTTGGGTGTCACGATCGGGGCGGACATCATCAAACAGAAGTTGCCGGATACGAATGGCGGTTTCCAGGCGCTCAAGTTCGGCAAGACCCACCCCAGGGTCTATGACACGCTCACGTCCGATCACCCCATCGACCTGACCCGCTATCAGGTAGCCAACTGCTACATGGGCCGCGCCGGTCTCATCAACTCGGGTGGCGCGTCGTCAGGGGAGAGCGACCTGAAGGAGGCGGTCAAGACCGCCGTCATCAACAAGCGGGCGGGAGGTACGGGGCTCATTTCCGGCCGCAAGGCGTTCCAGCGTCCGATGGCGGAAGGGGTTGCGCTGCTCAACGCGATCCAGAACGTCTATCTGTCGGAGGAGATCACGATCGCCTGATCCCTTCTCACCCGAGTACCGGACCGCGCGCCAACGCTTCCGCAAAGCGGCGGATGCCGTGCACGCGGAATGCTCGGAACACCGGATTGAAGGCCGGGGACCGGCTGGCGAAACGCTTGCGACCGACGTAGCGGCGGTCGGCGCTCGGTGGCCGGACCGCGCCGTTGTCGTTTCGTCCGGACTGCACGGGGTCGAGGGTTTCATCGGATCCGCGATTCAGATAGCCTGGCTCGAGGGGCTTGCCGCCGGTGGGGGCAGCCTGCCGGACGGCACGCGCGCCGTCTTCCTGCACGCGCTCAACCCGTACGGTTTCGCCTGGCGCCGCCGCGTCAACGAGCGGAACGTCGATCTGAACCGGAACTTCCTGGAAGCTGGAGAGGATTACTCAGGCGTTCCGCCCGGCTATGACCTGGTTCATCGTCTGCTCAATCCTTCGAGTGCGCCCGGCCGTCTCGATACCTTCCAACTGCAGGCGGGGTGGGCGATCCTGCGGCATGGCCGCCAGACATTGGCCACGGCGGTGGCGGCCGGACAGTACGACCACCCGGATGGTCTCTTCTTCGGTGGGCGGGAACCGGAGGCAACGACCCGGCTGGTGCAGACACGTTACGGCGAGTGGATCAGTTCCGCGGCGACGGTGATCCATCTCGATCTGCACAGTGGTCTCGGAGGCTGGGGCGAAAGTCGCTTGATTGTCGAGCCGGATCAGCGTGCCCATCATGACTGGTTCCGCACGGTATTCCATCCGGTGGAGGTCGTCCTGGCCGGTGATGGGGCGCCGTATGCCGCGCGCGGCACCATGACGGCGTGGCTCGCGCGCCACAGCGGTGTAGATCGCGAGTGCCGCGCTGCCGTCGTGGAGTTCGGCACGTACTCGCAGGTGCGCGTCCTGGCGACGCTGCGCGCCGAGCAGAGCGCCCGCCGCTGCGGCTCTTCGGGATCCGCGCGCGCCAGCGCGGCGACGCATGCACTCGCGGAGTGTTTTTGCCCGATGGACGTGAATTGGCGGCGGGCGGTGGTGGAGTGGGGCGTGCGGGTTATCGACCAGGCGATCACCACGGGCTCCCGGTCACGACGGTGACTACGCCGTTTCGATTTCCGGCACGTCGCCGTCGGCGATCAGCTCGGCCCCGGTGGCGGCACGGATCTCATCCACGTTGACACCCGGCGCGCGTTCGAGCAGCCGTAGCCCGTCAGGGGTCACCTTCAGGACGGCGAGCGAGGTAATGATGGTGTCCACGACACCCTTGCCGGTCAGCGGCAAGGTGCACTCGGCCAGCACTTTATGGTCGCCACGCCTGGAGACATGATCCATCACGATCAACACCCGCTTTGCCCCCGAAACCAGGTCCATCGCGCCGCCGGGACCTTTGACCATCGCACCCGGGATCATCCAGTTTGCAAGATCGCCGGCGGCTGACACCTGCATCGCGCCCAGGATTGCCAGATCGATGTGGCGTCCCCGGATCATCGCGAAGCTCTGCGCGCTACTGAAGTAGCTGGCGCCGTCCACTGCGGTGACCGTCTCCTTGCCGGCGTTGATCAGGTCGGCATCCACCTCTGCGTCTGTCGGATAGGGACCGATGCCCAGTAACCCGTTCTCGCTCTGGAGAAGGATCTCGACGCCGGGCGGGATGAGGTTGGCGCACAGGGTCGGGATGCCGATACCGAGGTTGACGTAGTCGCCGTCTTGCATCTCGCGGGCGGCGCGTGCAGCGATCTGTTCACGGGTCAGCGCCATGGTCGTCCGTCCTCGTCTCGTGGTCTACCGCGGCAGAGCGTCAGCCGGCGCGGGTCGTCCGTTTCTCGATCACCTTCTTCGGATCCTCGCCGATCACGATGCGATCGACGTAGATACCGGGCGTATGGACAAGGTGCGGGTCGAGGGCGCCAGCCGGGACAATCTCCTCTACTTCGGCCACTGTCACCCTGCCCGCTTCCGCCATCGACGGGTTGAAGTTGCGCGCGGTCATCCGGTAGACGAGATTGCCCGCCGTGTCCGCCTTCCACGCCTTCACGAGCGAAAGGTCGGTGTGGAGCGCGGTTTCGAGCACCTGGGGCCGTCCGTCGAACTCGCGCACTTCTTTTCCGTCGGCGAGGGGTGTGCCGTAACCGGCCGGCGTGAAGAAGGCTCCGATGCCGGCGCCACCGGCTCGGATCCGTTCCGCCATCGTCCCCTGCGGATTCAATTCCACTTCAAGGCTGCCATCGAGGTACTGCTGCTCGAACGTCTTGTTCTCGCCGACATAGCTGGCGATCATCTTCGTGATCTGCCGGGTGTCGAGCAGCAGCCCCAGACCATCATGATCGACACCTGCGTTGTTGCTGATGCAGGTCAGATTTCGCACGCCCGAGTCGCACAGTGCGATACAGAGGTTGCGTGGAACGCCGCACAGGCCGAACCCGCCTACCATGACGGTCATTCCGTCATGGAGCAGGCCCTCGAGTGCGGCGGCGGAACCGGGGTAGACCTTTCGGCTCACGTCAGTCTCGTCTTCCGATCCGGTCACGCCTTCATGGGGCCTTCCGGCACACCGGCGCCCTGGCGAATGAAGCGCGCGAGGTTCGACATGTCTTCGTCGCCATAGCCTTGCGCGATCAATGCATCCTCGATCGTCGCGACGAGGCTGGCGATTGGCACGGGCACCTGTAGCTCGCGCGCCGTTTCGAGGGCGATGCCGAGGTCCTTCCGGTGCAACCGGGTGCGGAAGCCAAGCGGGTAGTTGCCTTCCAGCATCTTGTTGGACCGGTTGTTCAGGATCCAGGAACCGGCAACGCCTCCACCGATCGCTTCGACCACCCGTTCCGGGTTGGCGCCCGCGCGGTAGGCGAGTGTCAACGCTTCGGCAAGCGCCATGAACGTCCCGGTGATTGCCACCTGGTTTGCCACTTTTGCAATCTGGCCGCATCCCACCGGGCCGATGCGCGTCACCTTGGCGCCGATGATCTGCAGCACGGGCTCGGCGCGCGCGAAGTCGTCTTCGGTCCCACCGCACATGATGGTGAGGGTTCCCTTGATCGCTCCCTCGGATCCGCCTGAGACCGGCGCGTCCACATAGCCGATCCCCTTGGCGCGGAACTGATCGGCGATGCGGCGCGTGGCGGCGGGGGCGATCGACGAGCAGTCAATCACCAGGCAACCCGAGGAAAGACCGTTGATGGCGCCGGTCTCCGGATCGAGGAGCACGCGCTCGACGTCCGGCGTGTCAGAGACGCACGAGAGAATGATCTCCACATCGCCGGCCGCGGCGGCGGGTGTCGCGGCGCCAGCGGCGCCCAGCTTCTTGAGGGGTTCTTCCCGCGCGCGGGTTCGGTTATGCACCGTCACTTCACAACCGGCCTTGATCAGATTCGTGGCCATCGGGGCGCCCATCGTGCCCATGCCCAGCACTGCGATCTTCATGGTTTCGATACTCCTTCGTCTGTCACACGCGCATGCACGATGCCGCGCCCGGAGCGGGGGCGGTTAGTGGCGAGCGCAAGGAACTTCTTCCAGTAGCGGAAGGATGGCGTGTACACCGTCTCGACGTCGCTGAAACCGGCAGATTGTAGCATCTGCGTCAGTGCCGTCAGTGTCGGCATCGCACAGAGTTCGTCGGCTGTTTCGCGTGCCCCTTCGTCACCGGGGAAGAAGGGAACCAGGGGATAGCGTTCGTGGACCGCAGGCAGCAGAACGTGCGTCTCGCAGATTAGCAGACGCCTCGTCACGCGCCGGATCTGCTCCATTGCGGCCAATGGATTCCTCAGGTGATAGAAGACACCCAGCAACAGCACCAGATCGAATTCGCCGATCTCCTTCGGGTCAAGCTGGTGCACGTCCGCATGGCGGTACTCGACCTGAGAACCAAGCCGCTTGTGTGCGGTGAGGAACTCCTCCATGCCGAAGCGATCCCAGGCGAAGCGATCGATGGCAAGTACGCGGTCCGCGCCGCGCCGTTCGCACTCGAACGAGAAAAAGCCGTGCCAGGCACCGATGTCGAGCACGGACCAGCCGGACAGATCGTCCGGGATCTGGAGCAACCGCAGCCGCCGGTCGAAGCGGCGGCGGATCCGTCCCTCGCGCGACCAGGCGGTGGCGCCCTCGTCGGGTCGGCTGATTACCTGGTGTGGACGTTCTTCGTTCGGGCCGTGCATTGAATCCCGGGCGGGGCGGTGCAGAATAGCACGCGCCTTCAGGAAAGCCGTTCGCGCAAGTGGCGAATCCGGTCGGCAGTCGGCGGGTGGGTCGAAAAGAACGCAAACCCTTCGTCGGTCGCGGCGAGCCGTTGGAGCATCCGTATCGCCCCCGCTGGCTCGAAACCGGCGGCCGCGGCCAGCTTGATGCCCAACTCGTCCGCTTCCTCTTCCTGCTGACGCGAGTACGCTTTCGACAACCCGTTCATGCCGAGGCGCCGGATCAGGGGCGAGAGGCGTCGCGTGGCGGGGGTTGCCATGGAAACCGCCGTGAGTGCCTTGTCGGTCAGCCAGCGGTCGATTGCATGACGGCGGAGGACATGCGCCATCTCGTGCGCGAGAACGAAGGCCACTTCATCACGGTCGCGACCAGTCAGATCGACGAGCGTCGTCGAGACAAAGATGTAGCCCCCCGGCAGCGCGAACGCTGCACGCTGGGTCTCCGCCAGCGCGGTTACCTCGAAGCGGTGCGTCCGGTTGGCGACACAAGTGGCCAGCGTCACCAGGATATCGTCGAGCAAAGCCTGGACGTCGGGATCGACCGGTGCACGTGATTCCTGGCGCACCTTCTCTGCCAGGTCCAGACCCATCTGTTGCTCGGCCCGGATCGCGTCGTCCTCACTACCGGCCGCCGATGTCCAGATCCACTGCGCCTTCTTGAATTTCTTGCCAGCGAGCCGCCCCAGCAGGTAGGGCATGCCCCGTTTTTGTGGCATGGGCGAGTGTACAGCGTTAGTGAGCGTGTGGCTCCGGCGCGAACTTCGGGTCGGAAATCGGCAACGTCGGGAAGATCTCCAGGAAGGAGAGATAGCACCAGCCGAAGAGCCCCCCGACGCCTGCCGTGATCATCAGTTCCGGAATGCCGAGCGGGAGCGTGGCCTCATGCCAGAGCGACGGGGCGACCAGGATGAAACGCTCGAGCCACATGCCGACCAGCGCGATGCCAGCAACGGTGGCAAGTCCCTTTGGGCGCATCTTGAGCGCGCGGCTCAGGAGTGTCGTGAACGGGATGACGAACGCGGTTGCGGCGACGGTCCAGGTGACAGCGGCCCACTGGCCGTACATCCGGTGGTAGATGAACTCGGTTTCCTCCGGCAGGTCGCCGTACCAGATCACCAGGTACTGTGACCAGAACATGTAGGCCCAGAGGATCGAGAAACCGAACAGCAGCTTGCCGATGTCATGGAGTTGCTGGCGGCTGACTACCGCCGCGATTCCGATGGGGCCGCTTCCGACGGCGGCCACAATCGCGGTGAACGCCAGGCCGCTGAACAGCGCCCCGATGAAGTAGTAGCCACCGAAGAGTGTCGAGAACCAGTGCGGCTCGAGCGCCATCACGAAGTCAAATGCGATCAGCGTGTAGATCCAGCCATAGGCGATGAGCACCGCCACCGCCAGGCGGTCCTGCGCGCGCTGGCTGGCCGCTCGTTCGATATCGATGCCTCGCCAGAAGGCCATGCACCGTGCCGCGAGGCCGGTGCTCGGAGGCACGCCTGACTCGTCGAGCATTCCGACATCCGGCCGAACCGAGCGGTAGACGTAGACGAGGCTCAAGCCACTCAGAAGCGCGATCGCGATTACTTCACGCACTACGAAAAAGGGGATATTCAACCAGGCGGTCTTTCCTTCGACCGGTTCCGCCACCCAGGGGGCCCACGCGGCGATCCCCAGCAGCAACACCAAAGTCAGGACAAACGCCGCCGGAAGGAACGCGCCGGCAGCCTCTGCCACACGCTTCAGCGGCCGTCCCCAGCGTGCAGATGTGACCTGCAACAACGCCGAGAACACCACTCCCGCCTGCGCCACACCGGCGAAGAAGAGGACGTTCACGAGCAGCGCCTGCCAGGCGCGCAGGGCATCGTCCAGAAGGACATATGCCAGAAAGCTGATCGCACCGCCGGCGGCGGCGGCAAGGAGCGCGTGCTTCAGTTGAGGCGGCGCAACGTACGGCGGCGCCACCGCGCCGGTCGCATCCGGCGTCTGCTCCGCTACAACGCTCACGGCGATGAGTTCTCCCGGCCGGGTGGGCTCACGGGGTCGAGAGTGCGGAGGTAGTGGACGAGAGCCCAACGCTCGTCGATGCTCAGTGCGTCGGCAAAGCGGGGCATATTACGTCCTCCTTCGCGGATGATCGAGTAAACGAAACCGTCGGGATAGTTGAGGACGTAGCGCTGCGTCAGGTCCGGCATCCGCGGGTACCGATCGGCGAGCTGGCCGTCGCCGCCCCCCGTACCTCCGTGACAGAGTGCGCAATAGATAGCGTAGAGGCCGGCTCCTTCAGCGATAACGTCGGGCGTTGCCTTGAGTGGGTTGGTCAGCGCGAGCCGCGCCTCGCGGCGGTTCAGCAGGCGTTGTCCGTCGACGGCCATTGCGTGCTCGGGTGGTGTGTACGTCTCCGTCTCATGGGGGAGTACCGAGGGACCGGTCCACATGTTCCGGATCCACGTAGACGCCTCCGGGTCTCGCGGTTCGCTCTGAGCCGCGCAGCCGACTGCCGTGACGGCGATCAGTGCAACGATCGACAGTGTTACGTTACGCATCGGATCGGATCTCCAGGGCGCCGGCCGCCTCTAGTGCGGCACGCGCTGCCCCAGTCTGAGCTTCGTCGCCACACGGCACCAGGACGCCGAAGCGGTTATGGGAGAAGCGGGGGTCGGACGCCAAGGCTGTAGTCGGGCGCATCAACACCGGGAGGCGAGGAAGTCCCGACAGCGTCAGGAATCCGAGCATGCCGGCGATTGCCCCGAAGAGAATCGTCAACTCGAACGCGATCACGACGAATGGCGGGATCGAATAGAGCGCCTTTCCGCCGGTGATGAGCGGCCAGTCCCAGACGGTTGCGATCGGAAGCGCGAACCCGGTTACACAACCGAGCAGGGCGCCTACCAGTGTGAAGGTGCGGACCGGGCTCACCGGCTCGGCCAGCGCTGCCTCGAGATCGTGGTGCGGCGCGGGTCCATAGGCCGTCAAATCGCTCAGGCCGCCGTCGCGCAGACCCGAGATGGCGCGCGCGGCCGCCGCGCCGTCGTCGAAGACACCGAGCAGGTGCGTGCTACTGGCCAAGGTCGGACGCCTCCTTCATCTCGGTGATGGATACCGCGGGAAAATTCTTCACGAACAACAGGAACAGGAAGAAGAACATGGAGAAGCTGCCGATCGTGATCGCGCCTTCGACCCACGTCGGCGTGTAGATGCCTCCCCAGTTCGCGGGGTCGAAATCGTGCGATAGCGACGTAACGATGATGACGAAGCGTTCCAGCCACATGCCGACGTTCACCAGGAGCGAGATGACGAAGAGCGCCGGCAGGCTGGTCCGGACTCTCTTCGCAAAGAGGAACAACGGGACGATCACGTTGCAGGTGAGCATCGCCCAGGTGAACAGGCGGTACTGGCCGAACATCCGATCGTAGAACGTGCCCTGTTCGTAGGGGCTGCCGCTGTACCAGGCGATGAAGAACTCCGTCAGGTAGGCGTAGCCGACAATCAGCGAAGTGACGATGATCATCTTCGCCAGGTTCTCGAAGTGGTGAATGGTGATGTAGTCCTCGAGACGGAGCAGTTTGCGGAGCGGGATCAAGAGCGTGATCACCATCGCCAGACCGGAGAAAATAGCGCCGGCCACGAAGTACGGCGCGAAGATCGTGCTGTGCCACCCCGGGAGGATCGACACCGCGAAGTCCCACGACACCACGCTATGGACTGACACGACGAGCGGTGTCGCCAGCGCGGCCAAGAAGCCATAGAGTGCCGTGTAGTGGCGCCACCGCCGCGTCGACCCGTCCCATCCGAGAGCCAGCATTCGGTAGATTGGCTTCCGCCAGTCTGTGGCCCGGTCGCGTACTGCGGCGATGTCCGGGAGCAGACCCAGGAAGAGGAACATCGCGCTCACCGTGAGGTACGTCGAGATCGCGAAGACATCCCAGATCAACGGCGAACGGAAGTTGACCCAGAGCTGCCGCTCGTTGGGGTACGGGATCAACCAGTAGAAGAACCAGGGCCGGCCGATATGGATGATCGGGAAGAGCCCGGCGGTCATCACGGCGAACACCGTCATCGCCTCTGATGCCCGCGCCACAGCGGTACGCCACCGGGCGCGGAAGAGGAACAGCACCGCCGAGATCAGCGTGCCCGAGTGCGCGATGCCGACCCAGAAGACGAAATTCGTGATGTAGACGCCCCAGAACATCGGATGCTGGTACCCGGCGACGCCCAGACCAAAGCGCAACTGCAATGAGAATGCGTAGGCGCCGAAGGCGAGACCAGAGAGGGCGAGGGCAAGGGCAGCGAGATAGGCCAAGCCGGGCGGACGCATCGTGCGGAGGATGTCGGCATCGATCCGGGCGTAACGGGCGCCCGCCGTCGTCGCGGCGCCGGTCACGCTCCCGGCCGTCCCCGCTACCACACTCATTCCGTTCACCGGAGCACCTTTCGCAGGTACGTCACTGCCGGACGCGTATTCATTTCGTCCAGTGCGTGGTACCCACGGGCGTCGGCCGATAGCTGTGATACGCGGCTGTTCGGATCGTTGAGGTCGCCGAAGACAATTGCCTGTGCCGGACAGCTCTGGGCGCAAGCGGAGGTGACGTCGCCATCCTCCATGGACCGGTCCTCGTCGCGCGCCCGCTCACGCCCCTCCGCGATCCGCTGCACGCAGAAGGTGCACTTTTCCATCACGCCGCTGCTCCGCGGGGTGACGTCCGGGTTCAGTTGCAGGTTCATGGGCTCCGGGAATTCCGGCGCGGACCAGTTGAAGCGGCGCACCTTGTAGGGGCAGTTGTTGGAGCAATAGCGGGTCCCGACGCAGCGGTTGTAGACCTGTGCGTTCAGCCCTTCATCCGTGTGGTACGTCGCGTAGACGGGACAGACCGTCTCGCACGGCGCATGGTCGCAGTGCTGGCACAGCATCGGCAGGAAGCGGGTGTCCGCGCCGGAGGTGTCTTCGCCAACTGCCGGTGGCTCGACGAAGCGTTCGATGCGCAGCCAGGACATTGTCCGCCCTAGCCGCATCCGGTCGGCGCCCATCGTGGGAACGTTGTTCTCCGCGTAGCAGGCGGCGACGCAGGCATTGCAACCGGTGCAGGAGTCGATGTCGATCGCCATCCCCCAACGGTGCTCCGGATGGTCGTGCGGAGGATTCAGTGTAAGGTGCTCCTCCTCATGCGGCACGTCGCCGGTATCGAGCGCCGATTGCGTCACTGCCTGCGCCAGACCGCGCCCTTGCTGATCGAACGTGCGCTGCAAGCGGTAGACCGGCCGTTGCAGTTCACGTGGCGTCAGAACCACCTGCGTACCGGCCCAGCGCAAACCACCGGAGGATTCGGAGGGAACGGGATCGAGCAATGCGATCGGGTTGGCGCCTCGGCCCGAGGCGTACCGTCCCGCGGCCACCTGTCCCTGGCCGATGGGCATCGCGGCGACCCCGGCGTGGAGATGCGGGTTGAGGAGGACGGTTGCGTCGACCCGGCCATGATCCGATTCGACGGTGACCAGTTGGCCTTCGTCGGCGCCGATGGAGACTGCGGTCTCCGGGTGGAGCTCGATCCAGCTTCCCCAGGTCGACTTCAGAATCGGATCGGGAATCTCTTGCAACCAGGGCCGGTTCGCAGTCCGGCCATCGAAGAAGTGGAGAGACGGGTAAGTGACGAGCGTCAGGGCGTCGCCACCAGCCGCAGGCTCGGATGCGAGGCCACCCAAATCGACTTCGGCAAGCGATTCCTTCAGCGTGACCGGTTCCGGGTCAATCAGCCACCAGAGGCCGCCGCGGCGGAGGGCGTCGGCCCAGAAGTCTTCGAAGTCCTGCGGAGCCGGCGCGTCGGTATCGTCTGGCGCCGCAGCCGCAGCCGCTTCGTTGCGCGCGGCTTGCAGGTCGCGCCAGCGGTTGCGCAGCACGTCGAAGAACTCGCCGTCCGGCAGCGTCGGCGCTGCCTCGTCGTCCTCCGTTTCCGGCGGGTCCGTGCCTGCCAGTGACGTGCGTGCGACGGCAAGGAAGACGTCTCCCGCATGGCGTGTGTCATACAGCGGACGCATCGCTGGTTGCATCAGTCCTTCGACGCCGGTTGCCATCACCTGATCGCCCCAGGACTCGAGCGGCGTATGTGACGGCAGCACGATGTCGGCGTGTGCGGTGGTGTCGTTCGGACCCGAGGCGATCGACACGACCAACGGCACTTCGTTCATTGCTCCGGCGAAATCGACAGCGAACGGCATCGTATGAACCGGGTTCACCTGGTGGAGCAACAGCAGATCGATCTCGCCGGCGCGCATCGCTCCGGCCAGTTCCGTCATGTCGGCGTACGTTGCAACACCGTCCCACATCGTCTCGGGCGCCATCCGCACGGTCGCGCCGATGTTGCCGGCGACGTAGTTCAAGAGCGCCACGGCGGCTGCGGCTTCCATCGCGTCGGCGCCCGACGCGGCAACCGCGCCCCCCGCCGCCAATGTCCGTCCCGCTCCGGCCGACGGATCTGAGAAAGCACGCGCCAGATCGACGATGCGTTCCGCCGGCACGCCGCTTCGCGCCGCCGCTGCCTCGGGCGTCCAGTCGGCCACCAGTGCAGCTACCTGTTCGAGTTGTGCGGCATCCTCTACTTGTGCGCGGCCTTCTGTAACGATGGTTTGCACCATCGCGGCAGCTAGCGCGCCCTCGCTGCCGGGCTCGATCGCAATCCACTCGTCCGCGTTGGACGCCGTGAGCGACAGACGTGGTTCGAAATGGACCGACCGTGCCCGCGCACCAGCAGTCGTCCCATCCGGCCGCCGGGCGTCAGCGTAGTCGCGGGTGTGAGCCACGTTGGCAAGCCAGGTTTCGAGGAAGTCGGCGCCGAACGAGACGACCAGTTCCGCCCGGCTGAAATCGTGATACGGCACTGACGCGCGGCCAAAGAGCGCATCGTTCGCCGCGCGCATCGCTTCCCACGCGTATGTTTCGTAGCGCAGGCGCCGCGCACCCCCCACTGCGTCGCACCACACATCGATGAGCGCATCAAGGGTCCCGGTCAATGCCGGCGTCACCACCGCGATCCGATTGCCGCGTCCGGCCGCGTGCAGTTCCGCGATCCGCGCCGCCACTTCCGCGTTGGCGTCGTCCCAGGTGATCGGCGCGAAGCCGTCGCGTCCCTCACCGTTGCGCCGGCGGAGCGGTTCGCGGTACCGATCCGGGTCATACAACCCCTGCAGCGAAGACTGCCCGCGAACGCAGAGCCCACCCCGGTTCACCGGATGCTGTGGGTTTCCCTCCACCTTGATGGCGCGTCCCTCTCGGGTCTTCACCAGTACGCCGCAGCCGTTGGGGCACTCGCCGCAAACGCTTGCGTACCAGGTTGCGATGCCCGGCACGATATCGTCCGGCGGAATGACGTACGGAATGATGCTTTCCGGCGGTACCGGCGAGCAGGCGGCGGCGGCCGCGGCCGGTCCGGCGCTGCCGAGCACCTTCAGGAAGGTGCGCCGGCCCACCTTCTCCGTCAGTTCGTCGCGTGTGGGGCGGGGCGGAGGGCCGGTCAGTAGTGACATATCAGACAGTCGCGCGAGGCGCTGTTCTCCTCGTGGCACTCGACGCACCAGCCCATGGACAACGATGACACCTGCTGGGCGATCGTCATCCGGCCGACGTCGCCGTGGCACTCGGCGCAGTCGAATCCGGCGCGGATATGCGCCTTGTGGCTGAATTGGACGTAGTCCGGCAGGTTATGTACTCGAACCCACGGGATGGGCTGCTCGTTTTCCCAGTAGTCGAGCACTTTGAGGATCTCGGATGCCTCCGACAGGATCGTCTGGTGGCAGCCGGCGCACCGCTGGACCGACGGAATACCCGCTACCGGGCCGCGGCGCGCGTAGGCGTGGCAGAACTGGCAATCGATCTGCGCCTGCTCGACATGGCGCGCATGGCTGAAGTCGATGGGTTGCACCGGGGGGGCACCCGGATCCGGCGCCTCCACGTCCGATGCGATTTCCTCCTGACCGTACAGCGTGGTGGCCGGCAGGGGGGCGCCCAGCGCAACGGCAAAGAAGGCCGCGCTGGCCGTCAGCAGCGCCGCCGCACTCACGTATATCGCTAGCCGACAAGAGGATTGAAGCGTCATGGCGTGTCCGTGGGGCGTAGCCGCCCGTGGTGAAATCCCCGCTGTATTCGACACACGTCGTTTCACCACGGATGGCTAGCCGTGTAGTTCGCCGAAACGCGCGTATTTTATGGCGAGCAGACCCCCTTGGACAAGCGGACGGGCAGGTTGCCTTGCGCCTTCCGGCAACGTTGATCGATCATGGGCGGTTATGAGCAAGGATTCGTTCGGTATTCGTCAGGTGCTCCCGGTCGGTGGCGGGGCGGAAGTCGAGGTGTACAGCCTGCGGAAGCTTCAGTCCGCCGGGTTCCCCGGTGTGGGTCGGCTGCCGTATGCGTTGAAGATCCTGCTGGAGAACATGCTCCGGCGAGAGGATGGCGAAAGCGTCACGGCCGCCGACATCGAGGCATTGGCGCGCTGGACGCCGGGAACGGGCAAGGAAATTGCCTTCATGCCGGCGCGCGTCCTGCTGCAGGACTTTACGGGCGTGCCGGCGGTAGTCGATCTTGCCGCGATGCGAGACGGGATCGCCCAGCTTGGCGGCGACCCCGCGCAGGTAAACCCACTACAGCCTGCCGAACTGGTGATAGACCACTCGGTGCAGGTGGATCACTTCGCCACGGCCGACGCGTTCGATCTGAACGCGCGACTCGAGTTCTCGCGCAACCGTGAACGCTACGCCTTCCTGAAATGGGGACAAGAGGCGTTCGACAATTTCAAGGTGGTGCCGCCCGACACCGGCATCGTCCATCAGGTGAATATCGAGTACCTCGCACGGGTCGTTTGCCGTGATGCAATCGATGGGGGACGAACCGTCGCCTATCCCGACACGCTGGTCGGAACCGACTCGCACACCACGATGGTGAACGGTTTGGGCGTCGTCGGTTGGGGCGTTGGCGGGATCGAGGCAGAGGCGGCGATGCTGGGACAGCCGATCTCGATGCTGATTCCGGAGGTGATTGGTTTCCGCCTGAACGGAACGTTGCCCGAAGGGGCGACCGCAACCGACCTGGTGCTGACGATTACCGAACGACTTCGGCAGTACGGCGTGGTAGGGAAGTTCGTCGAGTTCTTCGGGCCAGGACTCGCGTCGCTCACCGTGGCGGACCGGGCGACGCTCGGCAACATGTCGCCGGAGTACGGCTCGACCGTGGCAATCTGCCCGATCGATCAGATGACGCTCGACTACCTGACGCTGACGGGGCGCGATCCCTCGCGCGTCGATCTGGTAGAGGCCTATGCGAAGACGCAGGGGCTGTACGCGACGCCGGACGACGACCCGCTGTACAGCGACGTAGTCGAGTTCAATCTGGGTTCGGTCGAGCCGAGCCTGGCGGGCCCCAAGCGCCCCCAGGATCGTGTGCCGCTACGAAGCGCCGCGTCCGCATTCACGACGGCGCTGGGAGATCTTGCTGCGGGGCGCGGCACGAAGCCGGCAACGAACGGTGCTTCGGCAACGGATGCTACCAACGGTGGCGGCGCCCTGGACGACGGCGCAGTCGTGATCGCCGCGATCACCAGTTGCACGAACACGTCGAATCCGAGTGTCATGCTTGCCGCTGGGTTGGTGGCGCGCAATGCCGTCGCGCGGGGGCTTCAGCCGAAACCCTGGGTGAAGACCAGCCTCGCCCCCGGCTCGATGGTGGTGACCGAGTACCTGCGCGCCGCGGGTCTGCTCGAACCACTTGAACAACTGGGCTTCGGCCTGGTCGGTTACGGCTGCACCACCTGCATCGGGAACAGCGGTCCGCTCCCGGATGACGTGGCGTCTGCAGTTGTGGACCACGATTTGGTAGTCGCTTCCGTCCTGAGTGGCAACCGGAACTTCGAGGGCCGCGTGCAGCCGCTCGTGCGGGCGAACTACCTGGCGTCGCCGCCACTGGTGGTCGCGTATGCCCTTGCCGGGCGTATGACGGTCGATCTCGTCAAGGAGCCACTCGGACTGGACCGCGATGGCAACGCTGTGTATCTGCACGACATCTGGCCGTCCGCGGCCGAGGTCCAGGCCGCGCTTACCTCGTCCGTTCGGACCGATCAGTTCACAACGAAGTACGCCTCCGTGTTTGACGGAGATGCGCGGTGGCGCGGCCTTGCCGCACCGGAAGGAGACCGCTTCGCCTGGGCGCAGGATTCAACCTACGTCCGCCGTCCACCGTTCTTCGAATCACTTGCGGCGGAGCCGTCGGCGCCGGGCGACATCACGGGTGCACGCGTGCTGGCACGGCTGGGCGACAGCGTAACCACGGATCACATTTCGCCCGCCGGTTCGATTCCGGCGGACGGTCCGGCTGGCCGCTACCTGACCTCTCTCGGTGTCAACCCGAAGGACTTCAACTCGTTCGGCAGCCGTCGTGGCAACCACGAGGTAATGATGCGCGGCACGTTCGCCAACATCCGGCTCCGTAACCATCTCGCACCCGGCACCGAGGGCGGGTGGACTCGCCACGTGCCGGACGGGGAGCAGATGGCGATCTACGACGCCGCGATGCGCTACCGGGAGGAGAGAACCCCCCTCGTTGTCCTCGCCGGCAAGGAATACGGCTCGGGTTCCTCCCGTGACTGGGCGGCAAAGGGAACCATGCTTCTCGGTATCCGCGCCGTCATCGTGGAGAGCTTCGAACGGATCCATCGGAGCAACCTGGTCTTCATGGGAGTGCTGCCACTCGTTTTCCCGGAGGGCCAGTCGGCTGGAAGTCTCGGCCTGACCGGCGAAGAGTCCTTCGATCTGGCCGGCATAGCCGGCGATGCGCTCGCTCCGGGTTCCAGGATTCGCGCCCGCGCCACCCGCGCCGACGGCACGAGCGTCGACTTCGATGCCGTTGCACGCATCGATACCCCCGAGGAACTGCGCTACTACCACCACGGCGGCATTCTTCCGTACGTTCTACGTCGCCTTGCGGCGGCGTAGTGAGGAGACAGACAGTGGCGAAGCGAGTTGGCGCGGCAGCGATGCTGGCGCTGACGGGGGTGCTATTGGGAGCAGTGACGATGGAATCAGTCTTGACGGAGCAGTCCAGGCCGGCCGCGCCAGCGCCGGTAGTGTGGGATCTGACGGAAATCTACCCGTCGGTCGAGGCATGGCGAGCGGCCAAGGACGACCTTGCCGAACGGGTAGTGGATCTCGCGCGGTTCCGCGGGAGGCTGGGGGAGAGTCCGGCGGATTTGGCCGATGCCCTCGATGCTGTCCGGGGAAGTGAGAAGGAGTTGGTGCGTCTGTACGTCCATGCCTTCCTGGCGGCCGACGAAGACAGGCGCGTCTCGGATGCCCAGGAGCGGCGCGGTGAGGCGGCCGGGCTTATGGCGGAGCTCGGCGAGGCGACCAGTTTCATCGCCCCGGAGGTGCTTCGGGTCGGTGAGGAGACGATTCAACAGTTCGTCGCCGCGGAGGCACGCCTCCAGAAGCATGCGTTCGGATTGCGCGACACGCTCCGTCAGGTGGATCACACGCTCTCTGACCAATCGGAGGAAGTCCTCGCGGCCACCGGCGCGATGCGACAGGGACCGGAGCGAATCTACGCGATGCTCTCGAGTTCCGATCTGCCGTTCCCGACCGTGACGCTCTCCACCGGTGAGGAAGTTCGGCTAGACCAAGCGGCGTACGGACGGCACCGCGCCTCACCCATCCGTGAAGATCGGAAACTGGTGTTCGATACCTTCTGGGGTGCCTGGCGTAACTACGAAGCGACACTCGGGCAGACGCTCGAGACGCACGTCAAGGCGCATGTCTTCGAGGCGAAGGTCCGCAACTTCGATAGCGCGCTCGATCAGGCGCTCTTCGGATCGAACATCCCGGCCGCGGTCTACCGGACCCTGATCGAGGCGGCGCACCGCCACCTGCCGTCACTCCATCGGTACTTCCGAATTCGCAAGCAGATGCTGGGCGTTGACGAGCTGCGCTACTCCGACATCTACCCGCCGCTTGTGGCGTCCGACCAGGCGTTTGCGCTCGACGAGGCGCGCTCCCTCGCCGTTGCTTCGGCTGCTCCGCTGGGCGAGGACTACCTGGGTCTCCTCAGGGAGGGCCTCGCTGGCGACTGGATGCATGTTTACCCGCAACCGGGGAAGGCGCCGGGCGCATACATGTACGGGTCGGTCTACGACGTCCACCCGTATCTACTGCTGAACTTCAACGGCGCCTATGACGACGTCACTACGTTTGCCCACGAGTGGGGTCATGCGGTCCACACGATGCTCGCCACGCGCGCCAACCCGTACGAGACGGCCAGCTACGCAACGTTCACCGCAGAAGTGGCATCGACCACCAACGAGGTACTGCTCCAGGAACACCTCCTCGCGGAGGACCTTCCGGACGAGGAGCGCCTGTTCTATCTCGGGACCGCCCTGGAGGGGATTCGCGGCACCTTCTTCCGCCAGGTGATGTTCGCGGAATTCGAACTGGCAATCCACGAGTTGGTTGAAGAGGGCGAAGCGCTCTCGGGCTCGAAGATGTCAGAGCTGTACGAGCGGCTGGTGCGGCGGTACCACGGTTCGAATCAGGGAGTACTTGCTTACGACTCTGACTACGCGATCGAATGGGCGTTCATCCCGCACTTCTACCGCAACTTCTACGTCTTCCAGTATGCGACGTCGATCGCTGGCGGGACGATGTTCGCGGATCGGTTGCTGACTGGTGACGAGGCGTCCCGCACCGCTGCTCGACGCGACTATCTGGCGGTTCTTTCCGCTGGCGGGTCCGATTATGCCTACGACCTGCTCCGGAATGCAGGCATCGATCTCGCCACGGACGCCCCCTATGACGCCCTCATCTCCCGGATGGACCGGGTGATGGACGAGATCGAGACGATCCTGGCGCGGCGCGGCTGATCACGCGGTTCTGACCCTCCGCGGTCTACGATTTCCGCTCGGCGGAAGACTGTCCGCGGGCCCGGCCGGCGGAAGGCTGTCCGTTTGGAACCGTGCGCGCGCGCGTGGTACCATCCTCGGTTAGCAGTCTGCGGTGATACCCCGCTGGGTTTCACCACGGGCTGTCAGGCCGGGAGAGTACAGGACTGGCAAGCGAGACCGACAGCTCGTTTTCGACACCTGATGCATTTGGACCCTACCGGGTAATGCATCAGATCGGAGTTGGCGTTCTCGGTCCTTTATTCCGCGCCGTCGACGCCACGGGCAGCGTCGTTGCCGTCAAGGCTTTCCGGCTCGACCTGACACCCGAGCAGGTGGAGCGTTTCGCCAGTGCGCTTCACGATGTAATCGGCGTCGACCTTTCCGAACCTTCCATCGTTCCCTTACTTGATGCGGGGATCGACGCCGGAATCCCGTACCTGGTTTCGGAGTACGTCGCGGGCAACTCGCTGGATGTCGTTCTTCGCAACGCGTCAGGACGCCCGGCGCGGGCACCGGAGATCATCGCCGGAGTCGCCGCGGCGGTCGACGCCGCCCATGAGGTTGGCGTGATGCATGGTGCGCTCCACCTGCGGGATGTGATGGTTGACGGCGCCCGCGTCAGCGTTAGCGGTTTCGGCGTCGCCAACGTCCTGGAGCATGTGGGGTTGAGGGTGCCGATTCGACGGCCCTACGCGGCGCCGGAGATTGTGGCCGGCCGGCACTGGGGTTCGGAGGCCGATCGTTACGCGATTGCCGCGATTGCCTATGAACTGCTGACCGGTCTGCGCGCCGCGGGCTCCGCCGACGAACTGGTGTCACGCCTGCGAGATCTGGCCGGCGTCCACGTGGCGGACCGCGCGGCGCTGCAACAGGCGTTCCGGAACGGCCTGGCGGATGATCCGTCGCTCCGTCCCGCTTCCGCCGGCCAGTTCGTCGTGGCGTTCACCTCCGCACTCGGCACCACAGCGCCCGTCGGCGAGAACGTTGCCCCCTTCCAGGAACCGGACGCATTCGTTGCGGCGGACCCGCTTGATCTGCTGGATGAACCGGAGCCGCCGTCCTCCGCCACCGATCCATTCGAACTGGTGCCGGAGTCCGCAAGTCCCCAGGGCAGCGGCGTGTTTCCGCTGGGATGGACGCGCGAGACTGCGGTGCCGGGTGAGACGGATGGGCCGCAGGGCGCCGGCGGGACGCACGCGACGACAATTGGGACGAATCCGGTCGAGCAGGACGACGAGAGGCTCGCTGACTCACATGCCGCGCACGAGGCAGTCGACCGGAACGTCGTGCCTCCGCCGCGGGCGGGCAGGCCCTCGTCGCAGCAATTTGTTCTGCGCTCGGCGGCACCGGTGGCGGTCGCAATGGTGATCGGCATCGGGTTGGCCTACATCCTCGGAATAGAACTGGGTGGTCCGGGAGAAACGGTCAGCGGCATGCCGGGCGATGCCCGTCCTGTTGCGGACAATGACGCCGAACCAGAGTTGCCGCGGCCCGAGCCGGAACAAGGCGTTCCACTGCCGACGGAGAGCCGGGTGGCACCGCCGGCAGCGGTGGATGTCTTGCCGGAGCCGGCAAACGAAGTAGCTGCGATAGTGGAGGCCGCACCGGAACCGGAAGTGGGTGTGCCGCTCGAACGGGTCGATCCGGCACCTGCTCCGGCAGCGTCAACTGGCCCCGGATCGGTCTACGTGGACACGCGGCCCCCAGGCGCCACCGTCGTGATCGACGGCGAACCGGTTGGCGTCACGCCGATCCTCGTACCCGATGTCGGGGCCGGCGTACATCAGATGCGGATCGAACTGGCCGGATACAGCCTCTGGGTAACGGATGTCTCGGTAACCACGGGTGAACAGATCCGGGTCGGTGCGTCGCTGCGGCCGGACGAGCAGTAGTTTTTTCCAGGATCAAGGATGGGTGATGAAGGCGATCCTCGCGCTTGAAGACGGCACATGGTACGAGGGCGATGCCGTAGGCGCCACAGGGGGCGGCGCCTACGACGGCGACAGGAACGTTGCCGCGATCACCGTGGCGTCCGATCCGGAAACCGGCTCCTCGGCAACCGCGACCGGCGAAGTCGTGTTCAACACCAGCATGACGGGATACCAGGAAATCCTTACTGACCCATCGTACGCCGGTCAGATCGTGACGATGACCTGTCCCCAGATCGGCAACTATGGTGTCGCACCGGCCGACGTCGAATCAGCCGGCCCCCAGGTGGCCGGGTTCGTGATGCGTGAGGAATCGCCCATCCCGAGCAACTGGCGCGCGAGTGGATCGCTTCGGGACTACCTGGTGGCGCATGGCATTGTGGCCATTTCGGACATCGACACCCGTGCATTGACGCGACGGTTGCGCACGGCAGGTGTGATGCGGGGTGTCATCGGTACCGGTTCCGCTGTCGATCCGGCTGCGCTGGTCGCGCAGGCTCGAAACGCCCCTGCAATGGAAGGCGCTGACCTTGTGCGCGGCGTCACCTGCGGCGCGCCGTTCGACTGGCGCCCGGAAGACGAAGCAGGTGCACCCGGCTTCGTCCTCGATGCCGAACGACGGACCGGACGGCGGCTGCGGGTCGCGGCATACGACCTGGGAATGAAACGGAATATCCTGCGGCGGCTCTCCAACTACGGATGCGAAGTACGGGTCTATCCCGCCGATGCGCCGGTGGCGGATCTGTTGGCGATCAACCCGGACGGCATCTTCTTCAGCAACGGCCCGGGTGACCCGGCGCCGGTTGACTATGCGATCGTAAATGCGCGCGGCGCAGTCGCATCCGGGCTTCCGGTCTTCGGGATCTGCCTCGGGCACCAGGTGCTCGGCTTGGCGATGGGTGCATCTACCTACAAGCTGAAGTTCGGCCACCGGGGCGCGAATCACCCGGTGAAACAGCTTGCCACCGGGAAGGTGGAAATCACGTCGCAGAACCACGGATTTGCGATCGACCCGGAGTCGGTTCCGGACGACGTGGCGGTAACGCACGAGAACCTGTACGACGGAACGATCGAGGGCCTGCGGCACCGGACCGCCCCAGTGTCGTCGGTGCAGTATCATCCGGAAGCATCGCCGGGGCCGCACGACGCCGACTACCTCTTTGCCGGCTTCATGCAGGCAATGGAACAACGTGTAAGCCGCCGGTGACTGACCCCTTCCCGACGTCCGCCTGACCTGATGCCACGCCGCACGGACCTCCACCGCGTCCTCGTTATCGGATCCGGCCCGATCGTGATCGGGCAGGCGTGCGAGTTCGACTACTCCGGCACCCAGGCGTGCAAGGCGCTTCAGGCCGAGGGCCTCGAGGTGGTGCTGATGAACTCCAACCCGGCGACGATCATGACTGATCCGGACGTCGCGGCGCGGACGTACGTCGAGCCACTCACCTGGGAGTACGCCCGTTCCGTAATCGAACGGGAGCGACCCGACGCGCTGCTACCGACGGTCGGCGGGCAGACGGCGCTTAACCTGGCGATGGAGCTGGGTGAGCATGGCGTGCTCGAAGAGTACGGCGTCAAGTTGATCGGCGCCTCGCTCGATGCGATTCGCGTAGCCGAGGACCGCCTGGAGTTCCGGCATGCGATGGAGTCGATAGGGATTGCGGTGCCGGAGAGCGCCTATGCCAGATCGTTCGACGAGGCGCTGTCGCTGGTCGATCGCTTCGGTTTTCCGGTGGTGCTCCGCCCGTCGTTCACGCTCGGCGGTGTCGGCGGCGGCATCGCCTACAACATGGAGGAATTCCGGGAACTCGCACGCCGCGGCATCACACTGAGTCCCGTTGGCGAAACCCTGATCGAGGAATCGGTGATCGGCTGGAAGGAGTTCGAGCTCGAGGTAATGCGAGACGGGGCGGACAATTTCGTCGTCGTCTGCTCGATCGAGAACATCGACCCGATGGGGGTCCATACCGGTGACAGCATTACCGTCGCACCCGCGCTGACCTTGACCGACAAGGAATTCCAGCGGATGCGAGATGCGGCACGCCGCATCATCAGTCGGGTCGGTGTCGAGACGGGCGGCTCGAACATCCAGTTCGCGATCAATCCCCAGGATGGCCGCATGGTTGCCATCGAGATGAACCCTCGTGTTTCTCGTTCTTCCGCGCTTGCCTCCAAGGCGACCGGCTTCCCGATCGCGAAGATTGCGGCGAAGTTGGCCCTGGGCTACCGGCTCGACGAGATCCCGAACGACATCACCCGGCTCACCCCGGCGTCGTTCGAACCGACCATCGACTATGTCGTCGTCAAGGTGCCACGCTGGGCGTTCGAGAAGTTCCCGAAGGCGGATCCAACGCTGACGACGCAGATGAAGTCGGTGGGCGAGGCGATGGCGATCGGTCGGACGTTCAAGGAGGCGTTTCTGAAGGGGATGCGCTCGCTCGAGATCGGCTCGAGCGGATTGCTGTTCGGGCGCGAACCCGCTGATCCGGACCGCGAACCGGAAGAACTGCGCCGGCGGCTCGTTTCGCCGACGGATCGACGCATGTGGGCAGTATTCGAGGCGATTGAGACGGGCTGGACACGCGAGCAGTTGCACGAGGCAACCGGGATCGATCCCTGGTTCCTGGCACAGTTCGCAGAGTTGGTGGAACTACGGCGTGCCGCGGCGCTGGTGGGAGCGCGCGAGATGTCGGATGACTTGCTCCGTGCACTCAAGCGGGCCGGGTTCGGCGACGAACAGCTGGGTGTCATCCTCGGCATCGACGCGCAGGCAATCGCTGCGCGGCGTGACGAAAGCGGTTTGCATCCGGTCTACAAGCGGATTGACACGTGCGCCGCCGAGTTCGAGTCGTTCACGCCATACCTCTACAGCACGTACGAGCCAGAGTGCGAGGCGGACCCGACTGGCCACCCGAAGGTTGTGATTCTCGGGAGTGGTCCGAACCGGATCGGACAGGGGATCGAGTTCGACTATTGCTGCTGCCACGCCGCCTTTGCCCTGCGCGAGGAGGGCTACGAAACGGTGATGGTCAACTGCAACCCGGAAACCGTCTCTACCGACTACGACTCGGTGGACAGACTCTACTTCGAGCCGCTCACGTTCGAGGACGTCAGCGCGGTGATTCGCCGGGAGCAGCAGGAGGGAGGAACGGTCTCCGCCATTGTGCAGTTCGGTGGCCAGACGCCTCTGAAGCTGGCACTCGACTTGCAGGAGGCCGGCGTCAACATCATCGGCACGTCGCCCGACTCGATCGACCTTGCCGAAGACCGGAAACGGTTCGCGCAGTTGCTCTGGGATCTCGGAATCCCGCAGGCGCCGCACGGCTTGGCCGTATCGCGCGAGGAAGCGCGGCAGATCGCGAACGATATCGGCTACCCGATCCTCGTGCGGCCGTCCTACGTGCTGGGCGGACGAGCAATGGCGATCGTCTATGACCCGGGTGCGTTGGACCGTTACGTCGCGGAGGCAGTAGCAGCTTCACCCGAGCATCCGATCCTGATCGACAAGTTCCTGGAGAACGCGTTCGAACTTGACGTCGATGCAGTAGTCGATACGACCGGGGCCGTCGTGATCGGCGGCATCATGGAGCACATCGAGGAAGCTGGTATCCACTCGGGAGACAGCTTCTGCGTCGTCCCGCCGTATCTGGTGGACGAACGTCACCAGGAGCAGATCCGCGACTACACCCGGCGGATTGCGCGCGCCCTGAAAGTGGTGGGTCTCCTCAACATTCAGTTCGCGATCCAGGATGGCACGGTCTATCTGATCGAAGTGAATCCGCGCGCGTCACGCACCGTACCGTACCTGTCGAAGGCGACGGGCGTACCTCTGGCGAAGGTCGCGGCTCGAGTGATGGTGGGGAAGACACTGGCCGAGCTGGGGTTCGAATCGGACCTGAAGGTCGCCGGAGTCTTCGTCAAGGGTCCCGTTTTCCCCTTCGTTCGCTTCCCGGGAGTCGACACAATCCTCGGCCCGGAGATGAAGTCGACTGGCGAGGTCATGGGGGCGAGCGATTCTTTCGGCATGGCGTTCGCGAAGGCACACTTGGCCACTGGCCAGCGACTGCCGGACCGTGGTCGCGCGTTTCTGAGCGTCAACGATGCCGACAAGCCACAGGTGCTGCCGGTTGCACGGGATCTGGTCGACCTGGGGTTCGAGCTGCTCGCCTCATCCGGCACCGCAGCGTATCTACGGGCGCACGGCCTGGACGTCGAGGTGGTTTACAAGATCAACGAAGGCCGGCCGCATGTCGGCGACCGGTTGCTCGACCGGGAAGTGCAGTTGATCATCAACACACCGCTCGGCCGCGAGTCGTTCTTCGACGACATCACGATGCGCCGCATCGCCATGTTCACCGGTGTGCCCTGCGTTACGACGATGACGGGCGCGGTGGCCACCGTCAGCGGTATCCGTGCGCTACGTTCGGAGCAGCGGACGGTCCGGCCGCTGCAGGACTACCACGCGAGCGTCGCCCGCACCGCCGATACCGCAAACAGCTGATCCGGGCTGACGATCTGGCGCGGTTCTTGCTTCCTGTCGGGGCGTGTCATGCCCCGCGGTACCGCTGGCGCTCGCATTCATGGCGGGCGCCGCCCTCGCCGGGATCCAGACCGACATTTCCGGAACCTGGTTGCTGCCGGCACTCGCTGCGGCAGGCGGCGCGCTGCTGGTGTCGGCCAGTCTCGGCTGGATCGGTCGCGCGCGCCCAGTGGCGGTTTCTGCCGCTTTGGTGGGTGCTCTTCTCGCAGGAGTGGCGGCGGGGATCGGCGGACGGAGTGAACTGCGCGCGCCGCTGATCGACTGGTTCGACGGTGGCGCGTCATCGAATAGCAGCAGGGCGCCGAACGGTACGGTGCGCATCGAAGGCCGCCTGCTCCTCGATGCAACACCCACGCCGTACGGCGGCAGCGTCACGGTTAGCGTAACCCGCATCGGACACGGTGGCCGGTGGCATGTCTTGCAGGGCGTCGTGCGGGCGCGTGTGGGTGGCGATTTGGTGCCCGATCACATCGACGCCTGGAGAGCCGGGCGCCTGATCCGGGCGCCGGTCACGCTGCGGCACCCGACGCGCTACGCGAACCCGGGAACGCCAGACGGGTTCGAGCAGCTCTATGCCCGTGGCATTCACTTGATCGGATCGGTCAAGAGTGCGCTGCTGATCGAGGTGCTCGAACCGGGCACCCGGCTCGAGGAATGGGGTGCGCGGATGCGGGCCGCCGTGCGCAGTGCGGTCCTTGTGACCGCCGGCAGGCATGCGACGCAGTCGGCCGCCATTGTCACCGCAGTGCTGATTGGCGATCGCGCCGGTCTCGATCCCGCGATGACCGACCGCCTGCAACGTGGCGGCACGTATCACGTCATCGCGATCTCAGGTGGCAATATCGCCATCCTGACTGCGCTGCTTCTCCTGGCTCTTCGCATGGGAGGACTGACGGGGCGAATCCCGGCAGTAGTCGTCGGACTCTCCCTGCTGGCGTACGGGCAAATTGTCGCGTCCGAGCCATCGGTGGCGCGCGCGCTGTTTGTTGCCATCATCCTGTTGGCAGCCCAGGCGGTGGATCACCGCTCGGACACGATCAACACGCTGGCGCTAGCTGCAGGCGGCCTGACCCTGGTCGATCCACGCGCACCGTTCAATCCGGGATTCCAACTGACATTCGGTGCTACCACCGGTCTTCTGATCGGCGTGCCACGTGTGATGGCGTGGCTTGATGCACGGTGGCGGTGGATACAGGACCCAACGGATGGCGCCGTTTCGTCGCGGCAACGCGACAACCGATCACTATGGGCGCAACGCGCGTGTCTTGCGGCGGCGGCAGCAGCCGGACTCCTCATGGCCACGGTCTGTGCAGAACTGGCGCTCTTCCCGATCGCGGCGTTCCATTTCTCGCGTGTCACGCTTGCCGGCTTGCTGCTGAACTTCGCCGCCATTCCGTTGATGACCGTGACGCAAATGGCCGGGATGGCGGCGGTAGGCCTGGAGTCGGCGGGCCTTCAGTTCGCCGCTGGATTTGCGGGCTGGATAGCGCATCTGGCGGCGACCGGCATCGTCGAGTCCGCGCGGTTCGCAGACTGGGCGCCCTGGCTTGCCTGGCGCTTGCCACCACCGTGGCTACCGATTGTTGGCGGTTACTACGCCGGATGGTGCATCTGGCTCGCGGCTTCTCATAGCCGCGGACTGCGCCGGCTCGGAAAGGCGACTGTGGTGGTTACGACGACCCTGATGCTGGTGGCGCCGGTCCCGGGGTGGCCGGGTATCCCTACCGCCGACGCATGTGCGCTGCTGGCGGATCCGGTGAACGGGACCGACGACCGACGATTGCTCCGCGTCCACGCGCTCGATGTGGATCAGGCGGACGCGACGCTGATCCGATTCCCGGACAGGCAGACACTGCTGGTTGATGCTGGGGGGCACGTGCTTGGGGGACGGTTCGATGTCGGCTCACGTATTGTGGTGCCGGCAATCTGGGCACTCGGCGTCCGGTCGCTCGACTACCTGCTAATCACGCATGGCGATCCGGACCATGCGGGGGGTGGAGCTTCAATCGTGCGCGAACTGCGTCCGCGCGAGGTGTGGGAAGGCGTGCCGGTGCCGTCGTCGGAAATCCTCGCCGCCGTGCGGGTTGCGGCAGACGAGCAGCACGCGGCATGGCGAACCGTCCAGACCGGTGACCACCTGTCGCTGGGTGGTGTCGATGTCCGCGTCCTCCATCCGCCGGCTGCCGATTGGGAGCGACCCCGCGTCCGAAACGATGACTCGGTCGTCCTTGAGCTCCGTCATGGCGGGGTATCGATTGTGCTGCCGGGCGATATCGGCGCGGAGGTGGAGACGGTATTGACCCCAGCTATCGATGCGGCCGCGATCCGGATTGTGAAGGCGCCGCACCACGGCAGCCGGTTCTCGAGCACGACAACCTTCATCGAGGCGCTAGCAGCCCGTGGCAGAAGGGGCTGATTGTCAATCGAGAATCGCGTGTCCGTATTGGCGTGTCGCCGGACTATCCCACGACGAATCGGGCCGATCATGGCGCTCCGGGGCCCAGAAGCGCCGCACACGCCCCCAGCAGCCGCTCAGGAGGCCGATCAGCGCCTCCACCAGCGCCGACGCGCGGCCCTGGAGGCTCCGCGGCGTGCCCACGCCCGTCAGGTGCCGCATGAGCAACCCGAGATTGACGCCGCAGACCTGGACGAGCAGCCGTTTCAGGATGTTGGGATGCCCGCGCAGATGGACGCGGCGCATCCTGCCGGTCTCGTAGAGATGCGCGTTGGGCCGTTCCAGTAGCTCGCCCCGCTGCCGCAGCAGCCGTTTCCCGCGCGCGCCGCGAATCCGCCGCCGGTTGGCATACACCGCGTCCCGCGCCGCCGCCTGGCCCTTCCAGTGCCGCCGGCCGCGATCCGGCTCCGAGACGTAGCTGCGGACGCCGATGGCCGCAAACCCGACCATCGTCTCGTTGCTGTGATATCCCTTGTCGGCCACCACCTCCGCGATCCCCGGCGCGCCGACCGCCTCGACCTGCTCGGCGGCCGTGACGAGCGTGTCGACCAAGGTCGTCGTGTCGCCCGCACTCGCGTCCTGCACCGTCACGCCCAGGATGGCGCCTGTGTCCAGGTCGACCGCATGCTCGGCGGTGTGCGCCAGATGCGTGCGGCCGTCCTTCATTTTCGTGATCTTCGCGTCCGGATCGTGCGGGTGGGTCCAGTCCGCGTTCGAGCCCTTCTTTTTGCGGGTCCGGTCGAACCGGGCCAACTCGGCGCGCGTCGGCGTCGAGAGGCCGGACGCCTCGGCCAGCCGGGTCAGAAACGCGTCGTAGCTCTCACTCGTATCCCGCCGCACAATGCTCCGCATCGCCGCATTGGCTTCCAGCGTCGTGGCATCGATGCCAACCGTGCGCCCCACCACCAGCGTGGCGTCGGCCAGTCGCTGCAACACCCAGGTAAACACTGCCTGATGGGTCTCGAGGTCAATCAGGCGACGGGTGCGCGACAGCGTCGAGTGGTCCGGCGGGGCCTCGTGCAGGGCGAAGTCCAGAAATGTCCGGATGCTCAGCGAATCGGCGGCGCGCCACGCGATTGCCCGTTCCGAGTCCAACCCTTCAAAGTAGCCGAGCAACAGCAACCGGAAATACCGGCCCGGCGCCAGACTCGGCCGACCGACCCCGTCCGCGTAGAACGACGCGCACTTCGCCTCCACGAACGCATCGAACCCCGCCTCGTCGAGCACCCGATTCAGCCGCTCGTAAAACGGGTGCCCAGCGCTCTTCGGCAGATCCGCCGTGGGCACCCACATCGTCGCTTGCCGCGGTCGACCGCGGCTTGTCCCCATCGCCATGCCCGACAGTGTAGGACACAGGACCGATCACGTCGATCCCTGGAACGAGGGACTTTCACCACGGGCTGCTAGAGCCCTCGCTTGCGATCGTGAGCGCGGGACGCTGGAACCTGTTCGGACACCCACACCCGGAGGTTATCGCCCGCTACGAGCGCGCCGGTGTCGAAATACTCCAGACCGGTCACGACGGGGCAGTTGCGCTCTGCACCGATGGCAAACAGGTCGGCATCTCGACTGCCACCGGACGCCGCTTCACGATACCCGGACCGGTGGAATGAAGGAGCCGCGTCAGATGCCCATCTTGATCCGGCGCCACTCCGCTTCCATCTCTTCGAGCGACGCAGCGGAAAGATCGATGCCTCGCTCACGCAGACGGATCTCCAGTTGTGCGAAGCGCTCCGCGAACTTCCGGTTCGCCGCGCGCAAGGCCGTTTCCGGATCGACGCCCAGGTGGCGGGCAAGATTCACGATGCTGAAAAGAAGGTCGCCCAACTCCTCCTCGATAGCGGCGGGGGAGCCCTCCGTGCGGGCATTCACCAGTTCCGCCAGCTCCTCGACGACCTTTGCCTCCACGCCAGCGGGATCGGGCCAATCGAAGCCGGCGCTCGCGGCTCGTTTGCCAAGTCGGTAGGCACGCAGCAAGGCGGGCAAACTCTCCGGCACACTGCCAAGCAAGCTCGGTTCCGCACCGGTAGCCGCCTGTTCCGAAGCCTTGATCGCATCCCACTGCCGCTTGACCTCGGCCGCGGACAGCGGCGTTGCGGCCTGGGATCCGTCGCTGCCATTGCGCGCCGGCGAGTCGGTGTTAGAGGGGAACACATGCGGATGTCGACGGATCAACTTTTCGCAAATCGCGCGGAGCGAATCGCTGACATGGAAGTCTCCCCGTTCGTGCGCCACCTGGGCGAGGAAGACGGCTTCAAGAAGGAAGTCGCCCAGCTCCTCTCGCAGCGATTCGGTGTCGCCCCGATCGATCGCGTCGACCACCTCGTAGGTCTCCTCGATTACGTAGGGGCGAAGCGACTCCAGCGTCTGTTCGCGATCCCAGGCACACCCCTGTTCCGAGCGCAGCGTCCGCATCAATGATACGAGGCGCGAAAAACCGTCGGCGGCGTCGCGCAACTCGGGGTCCGCGTCCGGAGCGGTGCGCTTCGTTGACATCGTGGCGTATGCTAGCAGGTCGCCAGCGGCGCACCGCCGAGTCGCTATGCAGATAACCTTCCTCGGAACGGGCACCTCCGCCGGTGTGCCCGTCATCGGCTGCGACTGCGACACGTGCCGCTCCGAGGATCCGCGTGATGGCCGGTGCAGACCATCGCTCTGGCTCCGGTTCGACGAGGGGAGTTCCGTCCTCTTGGACGCGTCGCCCGACCTGAGAGCGCAGGCGCTGCGCTTCCGCATCCCGCGTGTCGACGCGATCGTCCTGACCCATGCGCACGCCGATCACATCCTGGGCCTCGACGATGTCCGGATCTACAACTTCCGGCAGAGGTCAGCGATCCCGGTGTACGGGGCGGAACGGGCGCTTACGCAGGTGCGGCGGATGTTTGCCTACGTCTTCGACGCGGCGGCACAGAAGGGAGGCGCCCTGCCGCAACTCGATCTACGGCCACTCGCCGGACCATTCACGCTCGGCCGAACCACCATCGTCCCGGTGCCCGTCCTGCATGGCCGCCTGCCGGTCCTCGGTTTCCGGATTGGGAACTTCGCCTACCTGACCGACTGCAACGGCCTCCCGGAGGACTCCTGGCCACTGCTCAAGGACCTCGACATCCTGGTGCTCGACGCCCTCCGCCACAAGCCGCATCCGACACATTTCACGCTGGCCCAGGCGATCGAGACGGCCCGGCGGATCGGCGCGGCGCAGACCTTCTTCACGCACATGACACACGATCTGCCGCATGCGGCCACGTGTGCGACCCTTCCGGACGGGATGTCGCTCGCCTGGGACGGTCTGGAACTGGATGTCGCCACGGACGCCGCCCCGGCCGCCACGCTCCTCGCCGCCGCCGCCGCCGCCAGCGGGGACTACTGACCGTTACTCTCCCGGATCGATAATCGCTCGGGCCGAACCCGTCAGCTCCACGATGTGCAGTCCCGTGTCGGAGCGGTCCGCCAGGTAGATCAACCCGCGGTCGTCCACCTCCACGTTGTTCGTCTGGATCGCCACCTGGCAGGTCTCGACGCCGTCGATGGTGGCGCAGCGCTCGGCCGTCCGTTCGGTCGTGGCGGGTATGTAGTACGCAACCTCGGCCATGTTGAACGGGTCGCGGATATCGATGATCCTCGCGCCCGCGTTGAACCACGACACGACCATCAGGTTCCCGTAGAACGGCGGCTCCATGGACCACTGCGGCGCGTGCGGGCCGAACCGGCCGCCCCGGTCGCAGAAATCACCGCTCGATTCGTCCACCTGAAACGTCCCGATTGGCAGGGGGTGGGCCTCGTCCGTGATGTCCAGCATGAGTGTCACGTGGCGAGTCTCCTGGCACCGGTTGGCGGTCGATTCGGAGACGACAAACAGGAAGTCGCGTGTCGCGTTGTCGCGGTTGCCGGCGTAGTCGGCGATCTCCACGCCGAGCAGCGGCATGGCGGTGTGCCCCCCCCAGTAGGAAGGCAGGTCGACGCGGCCAATCTGCGGGTAGGCGAGGGCGGCGGGGCTCGCCCCGAGCGGCGCGGCGGCATCGGGGTCGCCGTTCAGCAGCCCGTCGCGGTCGAGGATCTGCACGGCGCCGTCGGCGGAGGTGCCGTACGCCAGGTAGACGCGATTCCCCAGTATGACCGCCTCATGCAGGCCCGATCCCCCGGGTATGGGTCCGCTCGCGTCCGGCTGGACGCCGGGCAGGCTGAAGTCGCGAATGCGCCGCGGGGCGGCCGGGTCGGCCAGGTCGAAGATCTGCAGGATGCGCGGCGCGC
Organism: Vicinamibacterales bacterium; assembly: GCA_965246995.1. Classification (GTDB taxonomy): domain Bacteria; phylum Acidobacteriota; class Vicinamibacteria; order Vicinamibacterales; family UBA8438; genus VXRJ01. The sequence goes on along the minus strand of OZ252008.1, from coordinate 2,663,067 downwards.
GCCAGCCGTCGACGGTCCCGACGAGGTAGGCGACGCCGGTGTCGCACTCCCACCAATTCTTGTGGGTGTGCTGCTCGCCCGACGGCGTCTGGCCCATCTCGGCCACCGTGCGTACGAACGCGGGGCTCGCCGGATCGGTGACATCCCATACCTCATGGCTGGTGTTCCCGTTCGACCGCAGTAGGTAGAACCGGCCGGCGTCCGCCCCCGGGAGCCGGTCGCCCTCGCAGACCTGGACCATCTGCGCGCCGCTGGCGCCGCCGGTCGCGGCGATGTGGGCCAGGTAAACAGGAGCGGCGGGATCGGTGACGTCGACCACCGACGTGCCGTTCGGCTCGACGGCGCCGGTCAGCGGGTTCAGCGCCTCCCCGGCGTGGTGCCCGACGTACGCGATGCGGCGCTCTCCCTGCCGGACCGGCAGTGGTTGGTAGGCCGAACGCGCCTGCAGGTCGTTCGCGCCGACGAGCCGGGTGTTGAAGCGCTCCTCGCCGTGGCCCGTATCCGCGGGCTGCGCCGGGGCGCGACCAGGGGCGGCGAGGACGAGTAGCGCGGCGAACGAAAGCGACATCCAGCGGTTCATCGTTACCTCCCGGTCAGCGGTACGTGCCCGAGTATCGTCTTCCAGCATCGGCGGCCGGCCGCGGGGCGGAAGGAGCACGGGTGCTAGGATCACCGCACTTCGCCTATTCCGCAAGTGGTCAGTTGAGGGTAAAGCGGGCCTTCCGGGGACTCTGCCCTTGGCGCCTGGCGGAATTGCATCGCCGCGATAGCAGCGAGTGGGGAAACGCCAGACCCACGCGGCTACGCGGCCGTGCCGACCGGAAGTAGTACGGAGTGTTGTGATGCCGACCTTTGTTGGCCTCGATCTAGCCTGGACTGCCCGCAACGAGACCGGCATCTGCTGGTTCGAGGGAGAAACGCCCGCTGACCTGACCTGTACGCGCATCGGAGCCTGTGTGCGCGGCGCCGAGAGCTTGTCGGATGAACTGGCCGCCTTAGAGGGGTCCGTCATCGTTACGATCGACGCACCCGTTCTCTACACACCCCAACGGTGGGCTGAACGCGAGGTTGCCCGGCGCTTCGGTCGATACAAGGCGTCCCCTCATCAAGCCCACTACGCTGTGAAGAAGGGATTCACGGCCGGTATCGACCTCGGTGCGGCGCTCAAGGCGCGCGGCTTTACCCTTGACCCGGCGACACTGCTTGGCGGAGAACGCGGTGAGCGCGTCGCGGTCGAGGTCTATCCCCACACGATTCACGTGCGGCTGTTCGATCTCGCCGAGCGGATTCCGTACAAGGCCAAGGCTGGCCGCAGCGTCGGTTTTCGTCAAGACGCCATTCGGAGTTATCAGGGACACCTGAGAACACTCATTCGAAACGAGACGCCCCGCGTTCTTGACAATCCCCATGTCGAGCGTGCCCTGTCGCCAGAGACTGCAGCGACGGCAAGGGGCGCCGCCCTGAAGCGCCTCGACGACACACTCGACGGACTTACATGTGCCCTTGCCGCGTGGCTCGCATGGCACGCCCCCTCCGACTGGGAGATGATCGGCGACCTGAATGGCTACATCATCGCGCCGCGCGAACGGGAGGCCCAGCGCCCGCTTCTTCCACAGGAGCACCGCAGCCTGCGGCTCGCGTAACAAGGTACATGCATGACCTATGGGAGTTCTGGCCTGTCCTGCTCTTCTGATCTTGCCTGGGAAAAGTGGACAGGTTGATTATGCTGCACGCTGAGCCTGCCGAGCGTGCCTCCTTTCACAGTTATTGGGGCTGACATACCCCAGCGACGAGTGCAGCCGGTAGGGATTGTAGAAGCCTTCGATGTACTCCGCCACGGCGTCTTTGGCCCCGCGCCGCGTCGGCCACGGCTGCCGGTGAATGAGCTCGGTCTTGAGCGTCGCGAAGAAGCTCTCCGTGATGGCGTTGTCCCAGCAGTCGCCCTTCCGACTCATGGAGCAGACGATCCCGTGGTCGCGCAGCACGCGCTGATACGCGTCGGCCGCATACTGGCAGCCCCGATCCGAGTGATGTAGCAAGCCGGCCTCCGGGACTCGGCGCCCCAGCGCCATGTGCAGCGCCTCGAGCGCCAACTCGACCCGCAGGTGCGGCTGGATAGCCCAGCCCACCACGCGCCGCGAGAACAGGTCTAGCACCACGGCCAGATACAGCCAGCCCTCCCACGTCCAGACGTACGTGATGTCGGTGCTCCAGCGCTCGTTGGGGTGTGCAGCGTCGAAGGCGCGGGCGAGGACGTTGGGCGCCACCGGACGCTGGTGGTCACTGTCCGTCGTGCACCGGTGCCGCTTGAGGGGCAGGCCGATCAGCCCCATGTCCTGCAGCAGTCGGGCGACCCGCGCCCGGCCAACTGGGACCCCGTCCTGCCTGAGCTGCTCGTGGATCCGCGGGCTGCCGTACGTTCCGCGGCTGGCGGTATGGATCGCCCGGATGCGTACCTTCAACCGGTCGTTGTCCCGTTGTTGCGCGCTCGGGCCCCGATGCGCCCAGGCGTAGTAACCGCTGGGCGTCACCTGTAGCACGCTGCACAAGCGCCGCACGGCGTGGTGGGCCTTCTCCCCGTGAACAAACGCGAACCTCATGCGTTTTCTTTCGCGAAGAAGGCCGCCGCTTTTTTTAGGATCTCGCGCTCCTCGCGCAACACCCGCACCTCACGCCGGAGCGTGCGTAGTTCCGTCTTCTCCTCCGTGGTGAGCGCACCGCTGGGATTCGGGCCGTGGTCGACCTCATACTGCTGCACCCACCTGCGCAGGGCCGACTCGGTCAGGTCGAGCTCCCGAGCGACCTGCCCGATGCTGCGGTCGTGCCGCAGGCAGAGCCGGACCGCCTCCTGCTTGAACGCCTCGGTGAACCGTCGTCGCTGCCGTTTGCCCATGAACACCCCCTGGCGCATTCTCGCGCCTTCTTCGGTGTCCACGAAACTCAGGCAAGATCACTTCTGGCCAGCGGTGGCGCTCAGCGTGCTGGCGGCCTCCCTCGGAGTGGCCCGCAGACGTCCAACGCCGCTGCTCGCGGCAGCGGTTCTAGTCGGCCCGGCGTCGGCGTACCTTGCGGCGACACCTCGCTTCTTCTTGTGGGGTTTGTTCCCCGTCGGGGTCTATCTGATGGCTGTGGTTGCTATCCGGCGCAACCACAGGAGACTGAGCGCGGCGCTCGTTGTGGTGAACGCCGTGTTCTTTGGGTGGTTGGCCCTCACGATATTCGGCTGAGTCCAGTCCACGGCCGCCCTCGGTTGCGACCTTCCCCCCGTGGGCGTAGCATGGGCGCAGGATCGCGCAGCGCTCGTCTCGAGGAGGAGGTCGGATCGTCATGCCCGACGGGTTCAGGATGCGGAACCGGCTTGCGACGGTCACGGCGGTCGCCGCGGTGGTCGTGGCCGTCTGGCTGTCGGGACTGCCGGCCGACGCCCAGGGCCCGTTGTACCGGGCGCCGCGTCTGTCCGGCACGTCGCATCCCGACCTCTCCGGGATCTGGCAGGCGTTCGTCACCGCCAACTGGAACCTGGAGGACCACAGCGCCGAGGCGGGCCCGTTCCCGCGGCTGCTCGGGATGTGGGGGGCGCAGTCGCCGGGCCAGAGCGTGGTCGTGGGCGGGGAGATCCCGTATCGACCGGAGGCCCTCGCCACGCGTGAGGAGAACGCCCGCACCCGCCTGACCGTCGATCCCGACAACATCAACACGGTCGGGGATCCCGAGGCGAAGTGCTACATGCCGGGGGTGCCCCGCGCCACCTACATGCCCTTCCCGTTCCAGATCATCCAGAGCACCGACCGCATCATCGTCGCCTACCAGTTCGCCAACGCCAACCGCACGATCCCGATCGGCGGCACGAAGCCCGCCCCCGTCGACTTCTGGATGGGCTGGTCGAACGGCCGCTGGGACGGCGACACACTGGTGGTCGAGGTGACCGGGTTCCACGACCTGTCGTGGTTCGACCGGGCCGGGAACCATCACAGCGCCGGGCTCCGGGTGATCGAACGCTACACGCCAATCAGCCCGTACCACATGCAGTACGAGGCGACGATCGAGGACGATGCGGTCTTCACGCGGCCCTGGACCATCCGGTTCCCGCTGTATCGCCGCATCGAGGAGAACGTGCGCCTGCTGGAGTTCAAGTGCGTGGACCTCGCCGAGGCGTACGTGTACGGGGGGCTCGTCGACGAGCCGGCCCGGTAGGAATCCGTGGCGGAACGTTGCGGGATTCCGCGGCCGGCTCGCAGGGAGGTGCGAACGTGAGACATCGACGGGCGGTGAGACTGGTGGCGGTCGTATGCGTCATCGGCTGGCTGGCGGCGGCGCCGGTCGCCGGACAGGCGCAGGACGACTACGAGGCGTCGCGGACCCCGTGGGGCGATCCGGACCTGCAGGGGCTGTGGGACACGCGGACCTATACGCCGGTGGAGCGGCCGGCGGAGTTCGGCGACCGCGAGTTCATGACCGCGGAGGAGGCGGCCGAACGGGAGCGGCTCGGCCTGCGCCGCATCGTGAGTGACGACGACGACGACCTGCTGGCGGCCGAGCTCGTGGATCAGGACGTGCAGCGCTATGCGCGATCCGACCGGCCAGACGACGGCCGGCCCGGCTACCGCATCGCCGGGGCGGAGTACAACGCCTTCTGGAGCGCCGACCCCACATCGCCCCCGCTGTCCCTGCGCACGTCACAGATCATCGAGCCCCGCGACGGGCAGATGCCTCCGCTGACGCGCGAGGCGCTGATGACGTGGGAGCGGCGCGAGGCCGAGCGGCGCGAGCGGACCCAGGCGGACGACTGGGAGGACCGCGGCCTCTCGGAGCGGTGCATCACGCGCAACGGCCTGCCGGGCGAGATGCTCGGCAGCTCGCAGCAGCCAGTCAAGGAGATCGTGCAATCCCCCGGCTACGTGTCCATTGTCATGCCCTACGGCTACGTGCGGATCATCCCGGTCAACGACTCGACGCCGATTGGCTCGGACATCCGCCAGTGGAACGGCTACTCGCGCGGGCGCTGGGACGGCGACTCCCTCGTCGTCGAGACCACCAACTTCAAGACTACCGTCAACAACGTGGCGCCGGCGCACGGCGGCCCCTTCGGCGGGTCGGCCCATGTGCACTACTACCTGGGCACCGGCGAGACCCTGCGGCTGACCGAGCGCTTCACCCGGATCGACGCCGAGACGCTGGAGTACCGCTACACGGTCGAGGATCCCGCCGTGTTCGTGCGGCCCTGGAGCGCCGTCAACTACTTCACCCTCGACTCGTGGAGCCAGGAGGGCTTTCAGGACCGGATCTTCGAGTACGCCTGCCACGAGCACAACTATGGGATGATCAACGCCATCCGCGGCGCGCGCGTCGACCGCGCGTGGGCGCTCGACGAGGCGCTGCGCGAGGCGGGGATCCGCGAGCGCGAGCTGGAGGAAAAGCGGGAGGAGTTCCGGGCTTGGGAGGCCGCGAGCCAGGAGAGCCGCTGAGGCCGAAACCGTCGTGGGACGTTTGATGCAGGAGGACAGGACGATGCGAGCCACACACGCACTCGTCGGGATTGCTGCCGGCGCGCTGCTGGCGATGGCCGCCGCCGCGCCGGCGGGGGCGCACCACGCCTTCGCGGCGGAGTTCGACGCGAGCGCCCCGGTCGAGTTGACGGGGACGGTGGTCCGGATGGAGTGGGTCAACCCCCACACCTGGATCCACGTCGACGTGCCGCAGGACGATGGCACCACCGCGCGCTGGATGATCGAGGGCGGACCGCCGACGTCGCTGCTGCGGCGGGGCTTCACCCGGGATTCGCTGCTCGCGGGCACCGAGGTCTTCGTCCAGGGGTTCCGGGCGAAGGACGGCTCGCAGAAGGCCAACGGCCGGGACGTGACGTTCGCCGACGGGAGCAAGCTGTTCCTCGGCTCGTCGGGCACCGGCGCCCCGCTGGACGGGCGGGACACGACGGAGCCGGCCCCGAGAGACTAGTGCTGTGCCATCAATAAACATTAGGACTATTGGGGAGCTCGTCTCGAACCGAGAGAGTTTCCATGCCGCAAAAGAGGTACATCGTTCGACTCACAGCCCAGGAACGCGAGGTCTGTCAACAGACGGTCCGCAAGCTCAACGGGAGCAGCGAGAAAGTGCGCCGCGCGCAGATTCTCTTGAAGGCCGATGCGGACGGGCCGGCGTGGACCGACCAGCGGGTCGCCGAGGCCTTTTCGTGCCGCACCAAGACCGTCGAGAACATTCGCCAACGCTGCGTGCAGGACGGGTTCGAGCGGGCGCTGGAACGAAAGCGGCGGGCGTCGCCCCCGGTTCCCAAACTGCTCGACGGCGAACAGGAGGCGCAGGTCATCGCCCTGCGTCTGGGGCCACCCCCGAAGGGCTACGCGAACTGGTCGTTGCGCCTGCTGGCGCGCCGGGTCGTCGAGTTGGCGATCGTCGAGTCGATCAGCCACGAAACCATCCGGCGGACGCTGAAAAAAACGGCATGACGCAGCGGAAAATCCAGTACTGGGTGATCCCGCCACAGGCCGATGCCGAGTTCGTGGCGAACATGGAACAGGTCCTGGACCTGTATCAGAAACCCTACGATCCGGATTGTCCCGTCGTGTGCATGGACGAGCAGCCGGTGCAGTTGGTCAAGGAAACCCGCGCGCCGATGGCGGCCACGAAGAACCGTCCGCGGCGTGTCGACTACGAGTACGAACGGGCCGGCACGGCCTCGGTCTTCCTGTTCAGCGAACCGCTGGCGGGTTGGCGGCAGGCGACGGCCCGGGCCCGGCGTACGAAGGCGGACTGGGCGGTGGAGGTCGCCGGCCTGTTGGAAGGACGCTACGCCGACTGTGAGAAGATCGCCTTGGTGTGCGACAACCTCAACACGCACACGAAGGGCGCCTTCTACGCAGTGTTCGAGCCGACCCGGGCGCGGCAATTGGTTCGACGCATCGACTTCTACTACACGCCGAAACACGGGAGCTGGCTGAACATCGCGGAGAACGAACTCAGTTCCCTGACGCGCCAATGCGTGCGCGGGCGCCGCATCGGCGACCTCGGCACGCTGCACGACGAGGTGTCGGCGTGGTCCACCAACGTCAACCGCACGCAACGCGGTGTCGACTGGCAGATGAAGGTCGACGATGCGCGCTGCAAACTCAAGTCCGTATATCCGAATATTATAAGGTGACGGACCACTAGGCTCGGCGCCCGCCCGACGCGAAGACCCGCGGCGGCACCTCCGGAGAAGAAATATGAAGGTTCGAACTCTTGTCGCAGCGGTCGTAGTCGTGCTCGCCGCCGTCGCCGTCGCGCCGGTCCCGGCGCCGGGACAGGAGGCGGCCCCGCGCACCCCGTGGGGGCATCCCGACCTGCAGGGCACGTACACCAGCAAGACGATCACCCCGCTGGAGCGTCCCGCGGACCTCGCCGAGCGCGAGGTGCTGACCGCCGAGGAGGTGGCGAACCTGGAGCAGGAGGTCGCCAACCGCAACGCGGATCTGGCGGCCCGGCCGGCGCGCCGGACCGAGGCCACCGTGAGCGTGGACGTCGGCGAGGACGGCGCGCCCGGCTTCTACAACAACTTCTGGCTGGACCGCGGCACCACGTCGACCGGCCGAACATCGATCGTCGTCGACCCACCCGACGGCCGCCTACCGGCGCTGACGCCGGAGGCGCAGCAGGACGACGCCGCGCGCCTGGCTGCGCGCAGCACTCGCGGCCCAGCCGACACCTGGACCGACATGGACCTCAACGACCGCTGCATGCTCTGGTCGGTGGGACCGCCGATGCTGCCGACCGGCTACAACAACAACTACCTGGTTCTGCAGACGCCCGACTACGTCGTCATCCACGTCGAGATGATCCACGACACGCGCATCATTCCGCTCGACGGGCGCCCCCGCCTCGGCCAGCCGATCCCGCAGTGGCTGGGCGAGATGCGCGGCCGCTGGGAGGGTGACACGCTGGTCGTCGAGACCCGCGACATCGCCCGTAGCGCGGAGGGCTCGTCGTTCGGCAACGACGTCGTCCGCATCCGCGCCGCCAACGGGGGCCGCACCGAGAGCTTGCGTGTGGTCGAACGGTTCACGCGGGTCGATGCCGACACCCTCCGCTACGAGTTCACGGTCGAGGATCCGACGCGCTGGATGAGGCCATGGTCCGGCGAGCTGCCGCTGCGGCGGACCGACGAGTCGCTCTTCGAGTACGCCTGCCACGAGGGCAACTACAGCATCGTCAACATGCTGAGCGGCGCACGGGCGGAGGAGCGGGCGGCGGCCGGCGGCGGGGTGACGTCGCGCTGACGAGGCCGGCGCAACCAGCGATCCAATCGGGCACGAACGCGGCTTCCACGCCCAAGTGGCTTTACAACTACTATAGAACTAGTACTAAATAGATCATTGCCAAGGGCGAGCGATATGGGCAAGCGCCGAACGACACTGGCACGCCAGGAACTCGTGATCATGAAGGCGGTCTGGCGGCACGGCAGTGCGACGGTGCGGGAAGTCTATGAAGTCCTCCGCGCGCGCCGCCGAATCGCCTACACGACCGTGATGACAACCATGAACGCCCTGGCCGAGAAGGGATACCTGCACAGGACGATGGAGGGTCGCGCCTACCGCTACTGGCCGACTGATCCTGAGCATGCGGTCGTGACGTCGATGGTGCAGGAGTTCATCGATCGGGTGTTCGACGGGGCGTCGCGCCCCCTGCTCCAGCACCTCGTTCAGCATGAGCGCCTGACCGCGACCGAGCGGGCGGAACTGGTCCGGCTGATCGAGAGGATGAAGTAGTGGCTGCGCTGGCCGACTGGCTCATGCTGTTCAGCGTGCAGGCAGCCCTCCCGATCGGGGTGGCGGCGATTGGCGAGGCCTGTGTCGCCATGCCGGCCGCCATCCGGCTGATCTACTGGCGAGCGGTGCTCGCCGGGGCCCTGCTGCTGGCGGTGCCACCGGCCGTGGGCATGTCGGTGTCCACCGTGACCGTCGACGCCCGATCCATGGTCTCCCTGGTGACTTCGCTCGAAACGGTCGACCCCTCGTGGCGACTGTCCGACGTGATTCTCCTGGTGTGGCTCGGTGGTGTGGTGGCGTCGGTGTCATGGCTTTCGGTTGGGCTTCTGGCACTGAGGCGTCTACGGAATGCCCCAGGTGTTCGACCGGTCGGAACGACACTCAACGGACCCGACGCTCCGGGCCTGACGCATGTGGCGATCTGGTGGCATCCGAGCATCACTCACCCGGTCAGCTTCGGGATTGGCCGTCCCCTGATCCTGCTTCCGCTGCATGCGCAGTTCCTGCCGCAGGCAGCGCTGGCGGCCGTAGTTCACCACGAGGCGCTCCATGTCGCCCGGCGGGACTGGGCGTGGCAGATCGCCGAGGAATTCGTGCGAGCGGTCCTGTGGTTCCACCCGGGCTTCTGGTGGGCCATCGACCGCCTGCGGTTGAGCCGCGAGGAAGCGATCGATGCCATCGTCGCACGGCGCTACGGCCATCGCATCTATATGGAGACTCTGATGCAGCTTGCTGAGACCTCACCACGATTGGCTCCGACCACAGGGTTCGGGCGTCGCCATCTCGTCAGACGGATGCGGGCGCTTGCCGCGCGCGCACCCGCCAGGGTCAACCGCTGGCGCCACCACGTCATGCTGGGGGGACTGCTGGTGGCGACCCTGGTGGCCGCGTCGACCCTCTCCGGACAGCAGCGGGTGTTTTCCCCGGACGAGGAGGAGGTCACGCTGCCGTCGGTCGTCCGGGAGGTGCAGCCTGTCTACACGCAGGCCGCGATGGACGCCGGCATCGAAGGGGACGTGCTCCTGACCGGCGTGGTTCGTCCAGACGGCACCATTGACCAGATCGACATTGTCGAGTCGCTCGACGCTGAGTTCGGACTCGATGAGGCAGCCGTGGAAGCCGCCACGCAGTGGCGGTTCGAGCCCGGAACAGTGGACGGAGAGCCTGTTTCGGTCGAGGTGACTCTGGAGTTCAGGTTCGTGCTGGAGTGACACATCCGACACCGGCTGACCCGGCAGGGCGCGGGCGGGTATCATCCGTGCGACCGTGGAAGTCATCCATTACCCAGACGATCCGCCGCCGGCCGCCCGCTGGTCGCAACCGGTTGTTGCGCTCGGCAACTTCGACGGCGTGCACCGGGGCCACGCGAAGATCCTGGAAGAGGTGTACCGCCGCGCGGCAGCGCGCCGGTCGACGCCGACGGTCTTGACGTTCGATCCGCACCCCTCCCGCGTCGTCCGGCCCGACCGGGTGGCGCCGCTCCTGATGACCACTGCGCAGAAGCTCGAGGCATTCGCGAAGGCAGGTATGGCGGGAACGGCCATCGTCCGCTTCACGCACGACCTGTCGCAGTGGGATCCCGATCGGTTTGTCCGGACGGTGCTGGTGGAGTGGCTGCAGGTGGGGGAGGTGTGCGTCGGCGCCAACTTCCTCTTTGGACGGAACCGGCAGGGCAATTTCTCATTGCTGCGTGAACTCGGCGCCCACTACGGGTTCGAGGTAGAGAAGGTGGAACCCGTTCGCTACAAGGACTTCGTCGTCAGCAGCACGCGGCTGCGGCGGTTGATCGCGGATGGGCGCGTCGACGAGGCGGGTGCGCTTCTCGGACACCATTTCGCAATGGACGGAACGGTGGAGCGGGGCGACGGCCGCGGCCGCGACCACGGCGTCCCGACCGCGAATCTCAGAACAGACAACGAGCTGCTGCCCGCGGATGGCGTCTATGCGACCACCGCCGTCATCGATGGCGTCATGCACCCTTCGGTGACAAACATCGGTGTCCGGCCAACGTTCGGTCCGGATGGGCCGCGTACCATCGAAACTCATCTGCTGGACACGGACGCCGGTGGTGACGGTACCGAAGTCACCCTGTATGGACGCTTGCTTCGCCTGGCTTTCGTGCAGCGCCTGCGGGACGAGCGAGCCTTTGCCGATGCGTTGGCGCTCCGCCGGCAGATCGATGACGACTGTGAGCAGGCGCGGATGTTGTTCCGGCAGATTTCACTATAGTTATGGTGGCGCGCCGATCGCGCCACATCCCACCCAGCCGCCATGATCGCGACACCGCTACGTCTCTACAACACGCTTACACGCCAGATCGAACCGTTCAAGCCGCTGCGCGAAGACACGGTCCGAATGTACGCGTGTGGCCTGACCGTCTACGCACGCGGCCACATCGGCAACTTCCGCACCTTCGTCTGCCTGGACCTGCTGCGTCGCACGCTCCGGCATGTTGCCGGCTACCGGATGCAGCAGGCGATCAATTTCACCGATGTAGACGACAAGACGATCGCGGGCGCCCGAAACGCCGGGGAAGACTTGCGCGCGTATACCGACCGCTACATCAACGCCTGGCGCGAGGATGCCAGCGCACTCGGCCTCGAGCCGGTCGAGGAGAATCCTCGTGCGACCGACGAGATAAACCTGCGCGCCATGGGCGATATGGTCCAACGGCTTGAGTCGCGCGGTCATGCCTACCGCAGTGACGGCTCGATCTACTTCCGCATCGCATCTCTGCCCGATTACGGCAAGCTGGCCCGTCTCGATCACGCCGGGATGCAGGATGGAGCACGGATCGACAGCGACGAATACGCGAAGGAGACGGCACGCGACTTCGTACTGTGGAAAGCGTCCGCCCCGGATGAACCGAGCTGGGAGGTGGGCGTCGGGCCAGGTCGTCCCGGCTGGCACATCGAGTGTTCAGCGATGGCGTTGCGCCTGCTGGACGGCCCACCGATCGATATCCACGCCGGCGGGGTCGATCTCATCTTTCCGCATCACGAGAACGAGATCGCCCAGGCGGAAGGGGCGACAGGAGAAGCGTTCGCCCGTTGGTGGGTTCACGTCGAGCACCTGCTGCTCGGCAAGGACGTCAAGATGTCGAAGTCACTCGGCAACGTCCTGAGCGTCCGCGACATCCTCGATCAGGGACATCGCGCCTCGGCGCTCCGCTACGTCCTGCTGTCGACCCACTACCGGAAGCAGCTTCGCTTCGACTGGAACAGCCTGGCGCAAGCCGAGGAAACGCTCCGCCGGCTGATGGCCTGTCTTGCGCGGGTGGACGCGGTGACGGCGCCCGGTGGGCATCCGGAGATTGCCGGACTGGTGGCCTCCGCGCGCGAAGGGTTCGAGGCGAAATTACTCGACGATCTGAACGTCCCGGGAGCGCTCGGCGTGGTGTTCGAACTCGTGCGCGAAGTCAACGGCGCCATCGATCGGGACCAACTGGGCACCGATGACGCGGCGCTGGTACACGAGACTTTCGACCGCTTCGACGATGTACTTGGGGTTATTGCCCTACGAAAGAGGGAAGAAGCGGCCCCCCCTGTTGATGCATCGGAGATCGAAGCGCTGATCGAGACGCGTCGTCAGGCCCGCCGGAACCGCGATTTCGCCGAAGCGGATCGCATCCGTGACGATCTCGAGGCGCGCGGGATCGTTCTGGAAGATACGCCCGCGGGCACGCGCTGGCAGCGGAAGTAGACGCTGCGCCTGCTGGTCCGCAGGCAGGATTCCGTAGCACCCGCGTTCGGTCGAACGGTGGCACGGTTCTTGCGTGTTCCTTCGGCGTCATGCCGGCCCAACACCGGGACAGGCTCGGACGCCAGGGAGAAGACCTTGCCTGCGAAGAGTTGCGCCGCCGTGGCTACGCCATCCTGGCGCGCCGGTTCCGGACACGGCATGGCGAAATCGATATTGTCGCCAGAGACGGCGACGTCCTTGTCTTCATCGAGGTGAAGGCGCGTTCCTCCACACGGTTCGGTGGCGCGCGTTCCGCCGTCACTTGGCCGAAACAGCGGAAGATCATGATGATGGCGCAGCGTTACATGAAGCGGGTCGGTTGGTCGACGCGTCCCTGCCGGTTTGACATCGTTGCGATTCAGCGGCACAAGGACGACCGGCCACCCGACGTGGCGGTGATTCGCAACGCTTTCAATGCGGAGGGAGCCTGGTAATGGGCCGATGCCGGGGGCCGTCCGATCCTTGCTGGCAGGGCGGACGCTGTGGTAGTTTCAGTCGTTCGTCGCTCGGGTCGAGCGGGAGTAACTCAGTGGTAGAGTGCGACCTTGCCAAGGTCGAAGTCGCGGGTTCGAATCCCGTTTCCCGCTCCATTTTCTACCTCCCGAGCGACCTGCACATCCGTTTCGACGGCGCCGTCGCCAAGTGGTAAGGCAGAGGTCTGCAAAACCTCCATCCCCGGTTCAAATCCGGGCGGCGCCTCCATCCCCCCATTCGCAACCGCGGTTAACGGACGACTGTGGCCGGTAAGTACTTGACTTTATTGCGGCAAGCGCTGGGACCGGGAAGTCCGGGCGCACGGAGAGCAACTGTGGCTGCGGATCGCACGCGCGCACGGGTATCGGGTGCTGCCACCCTGCGATGGGCGGCTGTCGCCATCTTCGCCCTGGCCACGCCGGTCGGCGCGCAATCCGATGCGCAACGGCTCGTCACGGAGGCGCAACGGCTTGTGACATCCTCGAACGGCGAGCGGATTGCCGCACTCGAGGCGATGCTCGATAGTCGCGGATTGCCGTATGCGGTGCACGAGTTCTCCGGTCCGGGCGATCCGAGCGATCCTCGACCGACGGGACGCAATCTGGTTCTCACCTTCGGCGACGGCCTGCCGGAAGTCGTCGTCGGCGCGCATGCAGATGCGGCGCGTCTGGAGGACGGCTCACTCAGCCATGGCATGGTGGACAATGCGGCCGGGGTCGTGACATTGCTCGAACTGGCCGAGTCGCTCCGTAGCGATCCGCCTTCCCGCCAGGTTCGGGTGGTCTTCTTCGACATGGAGGAGATCGGACTGCGCGGATCGGCGGCGTTTGCGTCGACGCTCGAGACATCCGATGTCGCCGCGATGGTCAACGTCGATATCGTCGGCTACGGGGATGCCGTACTATTCGGGCCGGACGGATCAAACGCGGCGAGAAGATCGCGCGTCGAAGAACTTGGGTTGGCATATCCGGCACGGCAGGCATGCGCCTCGCAAGGGTTCGTCTGCATCAGCACGCCACGGATGCCACCAGGCGATGACTGGAGCTTTGCCGCCGCCGGCATCCCTGCAGTCTCGGTGGCGTTGTTGCCAGCCGCCGAGGCGCACCAACTCTGGCTGCGGCTTAACGCGGGGCAGGAAAGTGGCCTGCGGGACGGCTGGTTGCCCGGGATTCTTCGCACGATCCATACGCCGCGCGATACCGTGGATCGCCTGGAGCCAGAAGCCATGGCGCGCGCCGTTAGGCTGGTGACGCAACTCGTCCGCAGCCTGGCAACTGGGTTCGAGTCCCGGCCACCTTCGACGGAGGCTGAAACTGTATGCCGATGAAGCGAAGCGGATGGCGTTCATGAGTTCACCGACACGGGCTCGTATCGCTGCGCTCGGCCTGTTCGTCGCGAACGTGGCGTACATGGTCGGCGTGTTCACTCCGATGATCGGTCCGGACGCAGACGGACCCTTCAACCTGGCGCCATTGTTGGCCACACCGCTCCTGCTGGCGCCGTTCGGACTGCTGATGCTGCGGCCTACCGATCGGCACGCGTGGCTGCTGGCTCTGATGTGCAGCGGCTTTTTCGTCTTCATCGGTGGCCTCCCCGTCGGCCTGCCTCCCGATATCGCCCTGGTCATGGCGATCTATCGCTACCTGGTCATGACGATGGCGCCCGCGCTGTTCAGCTACCTGTTCCTGGTCTTTCCGGCTCGGACCTCGCTCGATACGCGCGTGCCGCAGCTCAAGTGGGGAATTGTCGCCGTCGGCATCATCCTCGTGCTGACATCGGACGTGTGGCGACTGCTGCTGGGCACGCCGCTGCTGCAGAGCGCCGATAACGCGCTGGGTTTGCCCGGCGTGCTCGGCGGTCTGCGCCGGGTGCTTAATTTCTTCTACATCGCGGGAGCCTTCGGGGTTGGACTCTTTGCCTTGATCTGGAACGCGACGCGTTCCCCCCTGCCGGGTGTCCGGTGCAAGATGTCGGTGCTGGCCACCGGTACCGCGCTCACCATCGTCCCCTGGGTGGGGATCGTGTTGCTGGAGTTGCTTCGTGTCGTGCCGCCGCTCTGGTTGCAGGTGGTGGGAGCGCTTAACACGCCGTTCATGCCGGCGGCCTTCGCGTACGCCGTAGTCCGACACCGGGTGATGGCAATTCCGGTGCTCCTGCGCCACAGCGTCCGGTACCTGCTGGTGCAGCGGGGACTGGCGATCGCCAGCGTCCTGGCGAGCGTCGTGGTCGCCGTAACGCTCGTTGGGCTGGTGCAGCAGCTGCTGCCGGAAGAGTCGGAGTTCGGGGTACCCGGCGCCGTCGTATTTGCCGTGCTGACAGGAGTGGGCCTGGCACGGACCGGCACGCGCGTTGAACGGCGCGTGACCAGCCGGATCGACCGGCTGTTCTTCCGGGAGCGCTATGACGCGCGTAACGTGCTGGAGGCGCTCGTTGAACGGGCCGACACGGCCGAGGGGCGCGAAGACCTTGCGGGAATGCTCGAGACGGAACTCCTGGCGGCGCTCCACCCGGAGTCCATTGCCATCTACCTGGAAGACGGACAGGGCGGATTGCCGGTGACGGTGGCCACATCCGTCAGCGGGGTTGCGCCGCCACGCCTGGATCCGCAGGCGGCCCTGTGGGCGCCGCTCACGGCCGGGCGCAAGCCGGTCATCCTGCAGGAAACCGAGCCGGTGCCCGGGGAAGTTGATAGTGGCGATGACCTGGACGCGCGACTCGCAGCCAGTCTGCACCCGCTCGAGATCGAATGCGTCGCCCCGCTCGTGGGGCGGCGGGACGGCCGTCTGGTCGGTCTTATTGCACTCGGGCCGCGCCGATCGGAGGAGCCATACTCGCGGGAGGACCTGCAACTGATAGCCGCGATCGCCGACCATGCGGCACTGACATTGGACAACATCAGCCTGAGCGAGGAGATGGCTGACCGCATCGAAGTGCAGCGCCGTGCCGACCGGGAGATCTCTTTCGCGCAGGAGGTGCAGCGCCAACTCCTGCCGGACACGGCGCCGGAGCTGCCGGGCTTTGTCTACGCCGCCCACTGTGTCCAGGCAAAGTCGGTTGGTGGGGACTACTACGACTTCATTCCCACCGGGCCGGGCGGTGTGACACTCGTACTCGCGGACGTGGCGGGCAAAGGGATCGCCGCCGCGTTGCTGATGGCCAACCTCCAGGCGACGCTCCGCAGCCAGCATGCTCTGACGCGTGACGACCCTGTCGACCTGCTGGGGCGCGTGAACGAGCAGTTCTTCGCCTCAACGCCCGGCAACCGGTACGCGACCCTGTTCCTCGCCAATTTCGACCAGGCGAGCGGCCGCCTGCTGTATGTCAACTGCGGCCATGTCTCGCCACGGATAGCGCGTGCGGATGGTACCCTCGACAAGCTCGGAACGACCGGATGGGTGATGGGCATGTTCGAGTCATGGGTAGGCGAGTCCGCTTCCACGACGCTCCATCCCGGTGACACACTGGTGGTCTGCTCGGACGGCGTTCCAGAGGCGATGAACGCGGCTGACGAGGTGTTCGGAGACGAACGGTTCGATGCTGCGCTCCGCGAGAACGCCCACCTGCCGGTGCCGGAACTGATCACGGCGATAGAGACGTCGGTGCAGGCGTTCGCCGGTGACCTCCGCAGCGACGATCTGACGCTCCTCGTAGCGCGGGTAACGGAGCGGAGCGAGCACGCGACGGACGGTACACTGTCGTCGTAGGCCAGAAGCACGATAGAGGCCAACACCACCCGCCTGCGCTTCGCCGCCGCGCTTCTGCTGGTCGCGACGCTGCCGGTAGCGGCCGAGTATCTCGTGCTGGGCGGCGGCGGCGCGGCAGAGTTCCCCGGCGCGGTCCGGGTCGCCGCGGGGTCGGTGGTGCTGCTGTTCCTTCCCGGTGTCTTCTGGATCGTCGGCTTCGGGATGCTCTTCCTGCGTCCGGCGGACCGGAATGTCTGGCTGCTCTCGCTCATCTTCTGCTGCGTAGCCGTGCTGCCTGACCCTGGTCTCGTGGCGCCAGAAGCGGTGCCGCGGCTGCTCCGCGCATATACCGCCACGTACCGGATGCTGGCCGGCGACCTGGCGCCCGCCGCCTTCTGCTTTCTCTTCTTCCGCTTCCCGGCCCGCTCGACACTCGACCGCGCCGCGCCCTGGCTGAAGTGGGGTCTGCTGTGGACGGGTGTCGCGATGGTGGCCACGAACCGCTGGCCGCCACCGGCCACGCTGGAGGAAATGGCCGCCTACGGCGGCACCTGGCTGACGGGATTACTGGCTACAGCACGCGAGCTGATCGAGTTCCCGCTGACGATGGGCGTCCCCCTCGGGCTGCTGGCCCTGGTGCTGCATACCGTCCAGGCGCCGTCGTCCGAAGTGCGCCGCAAGGCGCGCGTCCTGGCCGCGGGCGCTGTCTTCGGAATGGGACCCTTTCTCCTTCTGCTCTTCTGGACAGGTTTCGTGGGATTGCCGGCCTTCTGGCTGTGGGGCGTCGCGATGCTGTTCTTGCCGATCATGCCCGCCGCCTTCGTGTACGCCATCGTGCGCCACCGAGTCCTGGATCTTCCAGTGCTGCTCCGCCGAAGCGTGCGTTATGTGCTGGTGGTGCGCGGCCTGGTGGTCGTTAGCATTCTGGCGAGCGTCGCCATCACGATCGTGCTGGTGAGGCTGGTGGGACGTTTCCTGCCGATGGCAACGGAATTGGGCACGCCGGCAGCCGTGTTGCTTGCCGCCCTGGCGGGCGTAGGCGTGTTGCGGGCGGGTGCTGATGTCGAGCGTCGCGTGACCGGTCGGATCGACCGTGCGTTCTTCCGCGACCGGTACGACGCCCGCCAGGTGCTCGAATCGCTCGTCGACCGCGTCCGCGCCGCCCACGGACGCGACGAACTCGCCACGATGCTCGAGACGGAGGTTCGGACGGCACTTCATCCGGCGTCACTTGCTCTCTGGCTGGCCAGCCGGGAGGGTCAACTGGAAGGGCAGGGCGGGGGTGATGGAGAGCCCGCGACGCTGGATCCGGACGCGGGCGCGCTGTCGTACCTGGCGGGGCGGGGACAACCCTTGATCCTGCCGCCGGAGGGCGCGAGCGGCGAGGCGCGACCGGTGGCGCGTCTCCGGGCGCTGTTACAACCGCTCGACGTCGAGTGCGTCACGCCGCTTGTCGACCAGAACGAGCGGCTGGTCGGCCTGATCGCGCTCGGGCCACGTCTCTCGGACGAGCCGTACTCCGGCGAGGATCGACGCCTGCTGGCGGTCGCCGCCGACCGGGCGGCGCTGACGATGCAGGCGTTGATGCTGGGAGAGGCGATGGCCGAGCGTCTGGAGGCGGAGCGGCGGGCGGAACGGGAGATTGCCATGGCGCAGGAGGTGCAGCACCAGCTCCTGCCGGCCGAGGCGCCACGTATGCCCGGGCTGGAATGCGCCGGCCATTGCTCGCAGGCACGCTCGGTGGGCGGCGACTACTACGACTTCATTCCGACCGGCCCGGATGGCCTCATGCTGGTGCTTGGCGACGTCTCCGGCAAGGGGATCTCCGCCGCGCTCCTGACATCGAACCTGCAGGCAACGCTGCGCGCACAGTACGCAGCGACGGGGGACGACCCGGTCCGGCTGCTCGAGCGGGTGCACGAACTCTTCTTCGCCTCCACCCCCGGCAACCGCTACGCCACGCTCTTTCTCGGCAGTTACCACCAGTCAACGGGCGAGCTTCGTTACGTCAACTGTGGGCACATCCCGCCACTTGTCGTCCGCGCCGACGGCGCGGTGGAGACGCTCGAGGTGACCGCTACCCCGATCGGATTGTTCGAGCAGTGGGTGGGCGCATCCGCCGCGACGACGCTCCGTCCCGGCGATACGCTGGTGATCTGCTCCGACGGTATCCCGGAAGCGATGAACGACGCCGACGAACTGTTCGGCGACGACCGGCTTGAAGCGACACTTCGCGCGAACGCGCGCCTGCCGGTGCCGGACCTGATCGACGCGATTCAGCGCGCCGTGCAGCAGTTCGCCGGCACGCGCCAGAGCGACGACCTGACGCTGCTCGTGGCCCGGGCTACGGCGTGAACGGCCGCTTCATCAACTCCCGCAGCGCGATCCGGAACCAGACGGTAAACGTCTCGGGCCGTTCCGCAACGGCGGCACGCACGTCGGCCAAGGGCATCCACTTCCAGCCATCCACTTCGGCGGGATTCGGCACCGGGTCATCTGCGTAGCGGCCGATGAGGACATGGTCGTACTCGTGTTCCGTCAGCCCGTGATCCAGGTCGGCGCGGTAGATAAAGCCGAATACGGTTTCCAGTGGGCAATCGAAGCCCATCTCCTCACGCAGTCGGCGGTGCGCGCCCTCGAGAACCGATTCACCCGGCCGGGGATGGCTGCAGCAGGTGTTCGTCCAGAGGCCGCCGGAGTGGTACTTCTGCTGCGCCCGCTGTTGCAGGAGCATCCGGCCGGCGTCATCGAAGACGAAGATCGAGAACGCGCGATGGAGAATTCCATCCCGGTGCGCCGCCATCTTCTCGAGAACGCCGATCGCGCGGTCGTAGATGTCGACCGTTACAACGCTCTCCATCAGGGGCGGAACCAGGGTGCGATGACGCCAGCGTACAGCACGGCGCTACTGACTAAGCCAACCACCATGGCCGGGATTGCAATGATTTTCTGCCCCGGTGGGAAGAAGCGGAATAACCAGATCCCGCTCACGGCCAGCACCGCGAGGCCGAATCCGACGGGCAGCGCTACCGGCACATCGGTCAGGTAGCTGAACTGCAATTCATCGAAGACCACGCTGTCCGGAATCGGTGTACCCAACAGCTCCCCGACGCTATGTCTGGCCCCAATCTCGATTCGATACTGCGAGAGGTAAGCAAGCGAGACGAACAGCGGGTACGGCTTCCACCGTGCACATCCGTAGCAACACCCAGCGACGACGAGATACGTCACGATCGGCCCAGCCAGATGGGCCGAGGCAACGCCCCAGATCGGAGCGATGACCGCAGCTCCGGCCAGATCCCCGGCCGCGATCGCAGTGCGGAACGGGATGTTGGTCCATCCCACGGCCATGGGATAGAAGCGCAGATCCGGTACTCCGATCAGCCAGTACACGATGTAGTGACCCGCCTCGTGCGGCAATACCGCGAGCGGAGCGGCAGGCAGACTCGCCAGAAACCATCGAATTGTTGTTTGCCAAGCGGCCCGTGTTGCCGTGGGCGTACGTGCATCCATGCGATATTCCCTCTTGACACTTTGGTGTCAGCCCAGCGCAGTGCGATTCGCGGCGCGTCCGGGGCCGCTGTGACACAGGTACGAGAACAACAGGTAGGCCTTGACGTCGATGCAGGCATCACCGTCGAGAACGAACTTCAGATGGTTGATGCGTCGATCAATACGGCTCCACCAGAGCTCATGCGGCAGTACAGCCACGGATCGCCCCGGCCAAGCCAGGAGCGCCTCTCGCTTGTCGTATGTGCAGAGACCACGACGCTCGAGCATCCTGAGCATGAAACGATCGGTATCCGCGATCTGGCCTTGGCGCTGAGACTGGCGCGAGAACAACCTTTCGAGACCCACGCGCGGCAGAACTCCGTGTTCTGGACTGATGTCCAAGTGGAGCATCGAAACTTGGCCCTCGCCATCTGATGCATAGCGGAGAGCAGCAAGCCTTGTTGCCAGGTCCAGCTGCCGCGGACATCTCGTGGTGACCGTTGTGACGTATGTCGCGATGCTCTTGACCGGCACATTTGCCAGGCAAACACGAATGGTGGGCGTCGCACGATGCGTCATTAGGCCGATATAGGCAACGACAGTTGAGGGTGGCAGCGCCTCGACACAGATCCGGAGGCTGCGTCGGACGCACCGGGCCAGCCCGTTGCAAGTGATGGCTTCGACGACCGTCGACACGCGATCAAGCCAAGCGGTCATCCTGCAATCGCGTGAGGTAGACGGTTTGGCGAGGCTGATGAATATCCCCGGTTCCGGTGAACCATGCCATCTGCCAATTGTCGTAACGTCCGCGGTAGCGGAATCAGGGGCGACGTCGTACTCAAGCCAGATGTGATCAACCCATAGGGCAAGTGACGGGCTGGCCACCCAGCGGCGACAAAATGCCTGAAGGCGCATCCACCAGTCGGGCGCCGGCTCGCGGGTGGGATCCTTGTACCGGCCTACGATCGCGGCGCCGCGCCGGTAGACGGCCAAGACGAGATCGACCTGCGAGGCCGTTTCACGCAACCGGCATTCGAAGTAGAGCATCTTGGCCACGGCTGCGGGCAGGTGATCGATTGCCGCACCCAGACGTCTGAAGGTCTCCTGCGTGACCAAGAGGTGGGGCAGATGCGCGCGCGCTACTTCCAACGTAGTGCCAAGCGAGTGCATCGGTGTCGTCTCTGCCAGCATGCCGGCCGCTACTCGCCATTCCAGTCGTATCCACCCGTGGGGTCATAGATCGTGGTCGGACCAGAAACGCCAACTCCACCCGCGACCGCTTCAAGTTCTTCGGCCGACAGTTCGTTGGTCGGTGACGGATCAGGCAACACAAACAGCACGTCGCAGTCGTTGCCCTTTTCGATGAACTTGACGCGCAGGGTCTCCGGAAGAACGTAGTCACTCATCGTCTGAAGGGTCTTGCGCGGCTCCGTGAGCAATCCCCGTCGGAAACCGTTGTCCGCCGCGGCTCTTGCAAGCACCTGTTCGATACGAGCCGTCATGTTGTCGTCCGCCATCTTGTACCTCCTCAAGTGTTTCCCTCAGTGCGCGCGTGGACGCACCAACGTTGCCAACGAATGTCCCGGCGGCCCCATACACGCGACCGGGGCCGCCGGGATTCGTGCCCTGTTTCGATACCTACTCGCCGCCGTTGATCCAGCCGTTGCACAGGTTGATAGTGAGGTCGCCGATACCACCCGCAACCGCCTCGAGTTCCTGATCCGTCAGCTCGTCCTGGGCGATCGGATCGGGCAGGACGAACATCGCATCACAGTCGCTGTCCTTTTCGATGAACTTGACACGCAGGTTCCCGGGCAGCGGCTCGCCAGCCATCTTTTCCAGCGTCGTGCGCGGGTCAGTCAGAAGACCCGCACGGAATTCGCTGTCAAGTGCCGACTTTGACAGCACCTCCTGCACTCGGTCGTTCACGTTCTCAGGCATGCCATACCTCCTTGTGGTGTTGCGTGGAACACCGCGTCATGTGGCGTTCCGATGGTCGAAATGGAAGCAAACCGCATGCCAAGGCCGCGATGCCTGTTCAAAGCGTTCGTATTCACGTGTGTCTACGGCGCCACCGACATCAGTTGGAAACACAGACACCCGTGTGCGCCGCGTCGCGGTGATCTGTCTTTGCACCGTCGAACGGAGAATCAGCAGTTCAGTCCCGCAAGTGCAGGCGGGCTGGGATGCAACGAGAGTTCCGTTTCTGGCCGGACCGACGGCAGTACCGACTGCCGGCAAGGAGCGGCGAACTCACAGAGCCCAACCACAACTTGGCGGCAACAGCGATCGGAGGGCACGGCAACCAGGGTTGACAGGTGGGCGATACGGATGTGTCCGCCAATGCCGGAGTAAGGAAGTCGGGAGGGCGGTCGGAACACGAAAACCACTCGTGATCGTCGCCGGACATGGCATGGAGTTTGCACATGTGTTCGGTCGTGCATCGAAACACAAGTCACGGCCAACAAGTTCGCAGAACGTTGCGGCCATTGATGGCTAGCCTCGGCGTGGTGCAGGCAGGTCTCCTTCTTCTGCCGGGCTTGAACCCACCGGCATTCGGACAGCTGGGACTCGCTGGCGGACTTGGGATCGACACCGTTGTCACAACTGTTCTCGCCGATAGCCCCGAGATCGCACAGAGCCTTCTCGCGGTCGACGCAGGCGCTGCCGAACGGATCGCCGCTGCCGGTCCGTTCGACTTCCGCATGCGGACCTCGATCGTCGGCGGCCGGGACAACCTTGAAGTGAGCGGCACGCTCGCGTCGACTGGCAGCCTGACAGCCGTTACCTCCGGTGTAAAGCGCCTCCGCTCGGGCGTCGTGATTTCCACCGATCTGTCCCTCGGACGGTTCGGGGCCCAGCACTCGCTGCCTCTCAATCAGGCGGACTCATCAGTCTCTATTCGTATCCCCTTGGCAGGCGGACGCGACGGCGGTTCGGCTGCAGGCGTGGAACGTTCGGCTCAAGAGTCGTATCGGGCGGCGGTACTGGAGCGCGGTCATGTGTCAGCGCGCGCGGTCCTGCATGCGATCACAGCCTACTGGCGGTACGTCGCCGCGCAGCAACGGCTTGAAACCCGTCGTGCGTCGGCAGTGCGCGCCGACGCCTTGGTCGAAGCGACCGAGGCACTGATTCGCGCAGATGAACGACCTGCCTCTGACCGCGACGTAATTGCGAGCAACCTCGCCAACAAGCGGACTGCCGTCTTGGCGTCCCAACAAGCGGTGCTCGACGCAAGGTACGCGTTGGGAATAGCGTTGGGACTACAGGCGGATGAGATAGAAAATCTCGGTCCGGCAATCACTGAATTCCCTATTCCGGCAGTTGTCGGCACGGGTGGTTCCGGAGACAGATCGGCATCTGCACTGGCCCGGACGGCGACCACGGCCCGGCGCGACCTCGCCGCAGCCCACGCGCGACGTGATGGTGCCAGGTTCGCTTGGCAGGGCGCACTACGTGACCTCCGTCCGCGTTGGGACATCGTCGCCAGCGTCGGTCATACGGGCATCTCCTTCGGTCCGGAACTGAGGACGTTCCTCTCACCGCTGGTTCGGAGCGCCGCAGGCCTCAACACGTTCCTTCAGATTCAGTACGAGCCGATCGTGACCAACAGTTCCTTGCGGGGAATCGTGCTGCGGACGGAAACAGCCTATCGCTCGGCGACGGTCCGGGCCGAAGACCTGACGCGCCGAATTCAGGCGAATGCGCGCGCGGCGGCCGAAGCTCTCGACAACGCGACCCACGAAGTGGCCAGTGCTGATGAGGCAGTCCGTCTCTCAGAACGGTCAGTCGACACGGAGCAAGCTAAGTTTGGTCTCGGCCTTGCCACACTGTTCGACGCCATCCTGTCCACCGACACGCTCACAGATTCGCAACTCCGCCGGACAGACGCTCGCTACCGCTATGCGGTGGCACTCGCACGCCTTCGATTCGAAACCGGCACGCTTCTGACGATCGATGCCGGCAGGGTATCGGTGGACGTGAGCCGCGTAACGACACTCATGCCCGAAGGGGAGTCGCCATGAATCGGAACCGGATGTTTAGAAAGGTGGCGCTGGACCGTCTCGCCTCGCCCGAGCAGCTCGACAAGTTGCTGCAGGTGACGCGGCCCCGCAGCTGGATTGCCCTGGCCGCCCTGGGGTGTCTGGTGGGATCCGCTGCTGTTTGGGGGTTTGAGGGCAGTATCCCTTCCAGAGTGGGCGGCCAGGGCATTCTCCTCAAGAGCGGAGGTGTGCTCGAAATCGCTGCCGGGGCGAGTGGTCGTATTAGCGATGTCGCAGTGAACGTCGGTGACCCGGTCCGCGAGGGCCAGGTCGTGGCACGGGTTGCGCAGCCGGAGATCCTGCACCAGATCCGACAGGTGCGACTCGCACTCGACAACCTCCAGGTTGTGCATCGGTTGACGATGACCCACCGACGGGAGGAGACAGACCTTCAACTTGCACAGCTGGACCAACGCCGTGACGGACTTGAGCAATCGATCGCCGCGTCGGCAGCGAACCTCACCTGGTTGCGCGACAAGATGGCAGCGCAGCAACAACTGGTCGACCAGGGACGGTTGACGCGGCAGGCGCTGATTGAGACTCGCAGGCAACGCGACGCAACCGACGAGGAGATCCGGGCAAAGCGACACGAGCTGGCGGAACTGCGGATACAGAAACTGGTGGCACAGGCCCAGGACGCCCACACACTCCAGACAAGCGAGTACGAAGTGGTTCGCGCAAGAACGGAGCTGATCCAGCTTGAGCGCGAGCTGAAGGAGAGGTCCGAAGTGCTCTCGACCTTCTCGGGTCGGGTCATCGAAGTGATGACCGAGCAAGGCGATCTCGTCACTCCGGGACAGCCGCTGCTCCGACTGGATCGCACGGGACGCACGGTCACTGGACTCGAAGCGGTCGTCTACGTGCCGTCAGGGTACGGCAAGCGAATTCGGAGCGGTATGGAGGTTCGGATCGCACCGTCGTCGGTGGCTCCAGAAGAATACGGCTATCTCCTCGGTACGGTCACCTATGTCTCGGATTTCCCAACGACATCGCGCGCAATTCAGCGGACATTGCGGAATCCGGAACTGGTGGCCGAGCTAACGCAAGGGGACGCTCCGTACGAGATTCGTGCCGACCTGCGTCTTGATCCGACCACGGTGAGCGGTTACCGCTGGTCTTCTTCGGACGGACCACCAATCGATATCCTGACCGGCACCCTTTGTGGTGCGCTGATCACCGTGGAGCGGCGGCGCCCGATTGATCTGGTGATTCCTTTGATCCGCGATGGGTTCGGTCTGGAGCCATGACGGTGATTCTTGACCGGCTGAGGCGTGCCGCAAGAACGCTCCGGACCCGGTTGGGTACGCGCTTCGTGCAGTTTCCCGCGTCTTTTCGGCTTCGGCGCCGGGCGCGGGTGCCGACAGTGCTGCAAATGGAAGCAGTCGAATGCGGCGCAGCGGCTCTCGCGATGGTCCTCGCTTGGTTCGGTCGCTATGTCCCGCTTGAAGAGCTGCGAGTCGCCTGCGGCGTATCTCGCGATGGGAGCAAGGCGACCAACATGCTGAAGGCTGCACGACGATATGGCCTCGTCGGGCGAGGGTTCCGGCTCGAACCGAAGGATCTGCCCAACTTACCCGTTCCAATGATCATTCATTGGAATTTCAACCACTTCCTCGTACTCGAGGGATTTGGACGAGGCCGGGTGTTCTTGAACGATCCGGCATCCGGTCCACGCGCCGTAACGGCACGGGAGCTCGACGAGGCGTTCACCGGTGTCGTGATGACATTCGAACGCGGTCGCCAGTTCGAGCGAGGTGGCGTCAGACGCCGGCTCGTCACGGCGCTCCGCCCACGTCTGAGCGGATCGTACGCAGCGGTCGCCTATGTCGTAGGCACGGGTCTGTTGCTCGTGGTGCCTGGGCTCGTCGTTCCGACCTTCTCCAGGCTCTTTGTGGACGACGTCTTGGTCCGCCGTGCGACCGATCTTGCACGGCCCCTCTTCCTCGCGATGGGCGTAACGCTGGCAGCGACTGGCACGCTGAGTTGGTTACAACACCGATACCTGCTCCGGCTCGAAACAAAGTTCGCTGTGACGACGTCGAGCCAGTTCCTCTGGCATGTGATGAGTCTGCCGATGCAGTTCTTCTCGCAGCGTTACGCCGGCGACATCGGCTCCCGCGTGGCCATCAATGACCGCATTGCCTATCTGTTGTCGGGCGAATTGGCCGCCTCATTCATCAGCGCGTGCATGGCGTTCTTCTATGCATTGTTGATGTGGCGGTACGACCACGCGCTCAGCCTTGTTGCGATGGCGACAGCCCTGCTGAACGTCGCGGCCTTGAAGTACTTCTCCGCCAAGCGAGTCCATCTCAATCAGCAACTGCTGCATGAGCACTCGCGCATGCTCGGGACGGCGATGGGTGGCCTCCAGAGCGTCGAGACACTCAAGGCGATGGGAGCTGAATCGGACCTGTTCGCCAAGTGGTCCGGCTATCAGGCCAAGGCGGTCGGTACGGAGCAAAAACTAAGGGTACAGACCGAACTGCTGTCAGCGGTACCGCGGCTACTGATGCCACTCAGCGCGGCATGCATCCTGGGGATTGGCGGTCTGCACGTCATGGACGGTGGCATCAGCATGGGGATGTTGATCGCGTTCCAGGCGCTGATGTTTGGCTTCATCGTGCCGGTCAATCGAATGGTGGACCTCGGCAGCACCCTACAGGAGGTGAAGGGCGATCTCGCTCGCCTCGACGACGTCTTGGCTGCCACCACCGACATCGATCGCCCCGACGAACATTCCCCCATGGCACCAGCCCCGGAGAGAGAGCCAACCGACGGAGTCCCAGACATCCGGGTGAAACTCTCCGGGTATCTGGAACTACGGAACCTCAGTTTCGGCTACAGCCCACTGGATTCGCCCCTGGTCGATCGGTTCAATCTTGCGCTGCAACCGGGTCAACGGGTTGCGCTCGTCGGTGGATCCGGCTGCGGAAAGACAACGATTGCCCGGCTCGTCTGCGGACTCTATCAACCCTGGAGAGGCGAAATCCTTTTCGATGGCCGTCCGCGGCACGCGATCCCACGGCGGTTGATGACGACATCGTTCGCCGTCGTCGATCAAGAAGTGTTCCTGTTCGAGGGATCCATCCGAGACAACCTGACGCTCTGGGATCCCACGATAGCGGAAGCGGACATGGTCCGGGCGGCGACAGATGCGTGCATGCATGAAGAGATCTCCGCGCGCCCAGGCCACTACCACAGCCCCGTCGAGGAGGGTGGCCGCAACTTCAGCGGTGGCCAGAGGCAACGGCTCGAGATCGCACGTGCGCTGGTCTCCAATCCGACACTCCTGGTATTGGATGAAGCGACCAGCGCGCTCGATGCGACTACCGAGGCTCGGATCGATGACAACCTCCGGCAGCGCGGTTGCACCTGTCTGATCGTCGCGCACCGACTCAGCACGATCCGGGACTGCGACGAGATCATCGTGCTCGATCGTGGCGGAATTGCCCAGCGTGGCACGCACGATGAACTGATAGACACGGACGGCATTTACAGCCGCTTGATCGCGGCCGCGTAACGTCAGTTCCGGTAAGACGTATGGAGAAGAAGGTGCACGGCGCCAGCGACCGCATCGCAACACTCTTCGACGAGCGTGATTCTCTTGTCACCCTGGGTGGCAACCGCCCATTCTGGCTGAATGATGGTTCGGTTTGGTTCGTACAACATGGGTGGGTGGATGTCTTCTGTGTTCGTCAAACCACCGCTGGCACTGTGACGGGACGGACGCATCTGACGCGGATCCCGCAGGGACAGTGCCTCGTCGGCACGGTGACGGCCAACGGGAACCAGGGCGGCTCCACGGGCATGCTGCAGGCGGTCTCGCGTCCCGGGACTAAGCTCCACCACCTGCCGGCGGAGACCGCCCGCGATCGGTTCGGCAAACCTGCGGCGCGTGCCGAAGCGGCCGAACTGATTGATGGATGGGTCGATGCGATCTCTATCGGACTGACTGACGATCCAAGACCGCGCGACTGCCAGGCAATCCGCCAGACGTCGACGATTCGCCTTGATCGAGGGTTGACGGTCTTTCCCACGGCTGGAGTCTCCTGGATTGCACACCGCGACGGCCGATCGCGTTTGGTTGGGCATCCCGAGTTGCGGATGGAAGGAATGCTGATTCCGTGCACGAAGCGCACTTGGTTCGAGACCGACGCAGCGGTAGATATCGCAGTCCTCAGCACCCAGACAGTGCTCGCGACGGACGATATCTGGGTGGCGCTCGCCAGCCTGCAACGGGTTGCCATTCGGTGTGCGTTGTTGCGGATGGAGGAGGCGGCAACAAGTGAGACAGTGCGCCAAGGCCAGCGCGACGCGAACCGCCGTCGGCTGTTGACGAACGCGTTCACCGAGCTGATAGCCGCGCATGAAACGTCACCCGGTTGGCCAGCCTCCGAGACGGCCAGCACCGCTGCTGCGGTCACCACCGCCGGCACACCGGGTGACAGGTCATTCAGCAGGGCGTGCCACCTGGTGGGTGAAGCGCTCGGCGTGCCCCTCGCGCCCAACCCAACGCGTGGAGTCGAGTCCGTTACGGATCCGGTCGCGGCAGTCGCAAGGGTATCCGGCGTCCGAGTTCGACGGGTGTTGCTGGAAGAGGATTGGTGGCGGAGTGACAGCGGCCCTCTCCTTGCCCGGCGCCAAGGCGCAAACGCAACGTGGATCTCGTTGATTCCAGAGGGCCCCGGGCGCTATCTCCTGCACGATCCGTCATCCGACAACACCCCACAACGTGTTACGGCTGCGGTCGCGGCGACGCTGGCACCTATCGCTCACACGTTCTACCGCCCGTTTCCGGCGACCGGACTGTCGTTCCGAACGATTGTCCGTTTCGGCATGCGGGGATGCAGCCGGGATGTGATGGCGGTGATCCTGCTGGGCCTCGCGGGAGGGGTGCTCGGCCTCGTAACGCCCGTCGCGACGGGTGCGATGTTCAACACCATCATACCCAGTGCGGAGCGGGGTCAATTGTGGCAGATGACATGGATTCTGCTCGCGTGTGCCGGCGCCGCTGGGATGTTCGAATTGGGTCGCCGCCTGTCGCTCACGCGGCTGGATGGCCGGCTCGGTGCAACCGTACAGGCGGCGCTCTGGGACCGGCTCCTCAGCTTGCCACTCAGCTTTTTCCGGCCTTACTCGTCCGGCGACCTCGCGGTGCGAGCAATGGGGATCGACACGATAAGACGGACCCTGTCTGGCGCCACCGTTACCGCGGCGCTCGGGGGGATGTTCTCGCTCTCGAACATCTGTCTCCTCTTCTACTACGGCAAACACCTCGCATGGTGGGCGATGTTGTTGCTAGCCGGGGTGGTCGCCGTGACCCTGGCGACCGGCTACAGACAACTCAGGCTGCAGCGGCGGATCGTACCCCTCAGGACCAAGACCTCCGGCCTTGTTCTGCAGTTGTTGACCGGCATCTCCAAGCTGCGTGTTGCCGCAGCCGAAGGGCATGCGTTTGCGCAGTGGGCCCGGCTGTTCAGCCAGCAACGGCGTCTGCAGATCCTGTCGCGCACCGCTGGCAACTGGCTTGTCGTCTTCAATGCGACTCTTCCGTCAGTCGCCGTGCTGACGATCATGATGGCGGCAACGGCAGGCGGGACTGATGTGCCGTCGATCCGAACGGGTGACTATCTGGCGTTCTCCGTAGCGTTCGGTACTTGTCTCGTGGCAATGGTCTCTCTGAGCGGTGCCGCAATGGAGACACTCGGCCTGGTGCCGATTTACGAGGCCGCCAAACCGATCTTGGACGCGCTACCGGAAACGACCGAGGCGAAGGGTGATCCAGGAACGCTCACGGGCCGGATCGAAGCGCATCACCTGACATTCAGCTACCAACCCGAAACTCCTCCCACGCTGTTAGATGTCTCCTTCATGACGCGGCCCGGCGAGTTCATCGCGATTGTCGGACCGTCCGGCTCGGGAAAGTCAACCCTGCTCCGTATTCTGCTCGGCTTCGAACAACCAGATAACGGATCGGTCTACTTCGATGGTCAGGACTTCGCCGGCCTCGACGTGCGAGCGGTTCGCGCACAGATCGGCGTCGTGCTGCAGTCGGGGCGAATTATGGCGGGCGACCTCTTTACGAACATCGTTGGTTCCGGCAATCACACGCTGGACGATGCCTGGGTGGCGGCCCGGATGGTCGGGCTCGACACTGATATTCGTGCCATGCCGATGGGGATGCACACGGTAGTTAGTGAGGGAGCCAACACGCTCTCCGGCGGTCAGCGTCAGCGGCTGCTGATTGCGCGAGCGATCATCAACCGACCACGCATGATCTTCTTCGATGAGGCAACCAGTGCGCTTGACAACCGGACGCAGGCGATTGTCGGCGAGAGCCTCGCGCGTCTGAACGCGACGCGCATCGTCATTGCCCATCGCCTCAGCACAATCGAGCAGGCGGATCGGATCTATGTCATGGAACGCGGTCGCGTCGTCCAATCTGGACGATATGCCGCGCTCATCAGTCGGGATGGGCCGTTCGCTGAGCTCGCAAGACGCCAGACCGTTTGAGATTGACGAGGGAGCAGGACTGACATGCAAACACAGCGAGCCATCCGAGCAACTGTACGAAGGAGATTGGGCAACGCGGCGGGGATCTCGGTCGCCCTTGCGGTGCTGCTTGGTGTCATGGTGGCTGGATGTCAGCGGACGACACTGGCTCGAGGTGAAGCACAGGCACTTGCGAATGGCCCGATCACGATCGCAGCAGTCTGGCCATGGGAGTCACGATTGACACTGCTCTATGGCCAGGGACTGCAGTTGGCACTTGATGAAGTGAATAGCGCTGGTGGCGTTCTGGGGCGTCCACTCGCCGTGTTGCGCGAGGACGACTACGAATCGGTGGATCGTGGTCGACTTGTTGCCCAGCGTCTCGCGCAGAACTACGACGTGGTTGCCGTTGTCGGTCACATGCAGTCGTATGTCTCGCTTCCGGCCGCAGCGATCTACGACCTCTCAGGCCTATTGCACCTGGCGCCAACTGCGACCGACCCGCAGCTGACCCAGCAAGGCTACCGCCGGTTGTTTCGGATCACATTTACCGACCGGGAGATCGGCGCACAGATGGCCGATGTGGCCGCCGCGCGCTCGTACCACCGTCTGGCGATCTACTACATCCGAAACGCCTACGGACGCAGCCTGGCGAATGCGTTCGAGGAACGGGCGATCGAAAGAGGACTCGTGGTTGCTGATCGCCAGTCATATGACCCGAACACGACGACGGGAAACCGCGCATTGGAGGACCTCCTCGCTGCGTGGCGTGATCTGGCCCTCGACGCCATATTCGTGGCCGGTGAGCCGCGCCAGGCGGCCACGATGATCAGGGAGGCGCGCGCGCTGGGGATCGAGGCGGCGATGCTTGGGGGTGACGCACTAGGTACAGGGGGTTTCATCGACCGGGGTGGTGAGGCTGTCGAGGGAACGGTCATTGCCACGGCGTTCCATCCGGACGATCAACGGGCAGAAGTTCAACGGTTCAGACTGGCATTCCGGCAAGAGCACGGCCTCGATCCCGATGTGTCCGCCGCACTCGCCTACGACGCGGTTCGCCTGATTGCGCACGGCATCGAGAAGGCGAAATCAACCGAACCGGAGCGGGTAGCCGATGCCTTGCGGGCGGCGCGCGACTGGCCCGCTGTGACCGGCCGAGTGACCTTCACCGATGCCGGGGATCTGGTGGATAGATCGCTCGGGACGATGGTGGTGCGTGATAGTGCCTTCGACTGGTTGGGCGGCACGCCGAACGGGCGCGCGAAGGACGAGTGACTTGGCGGCCCGAATTGACGAGCGCGCGGCGGTATTGGAGCAAGCCGGCGCCTCGGCTCCCGAGATCGATGAGTTGTTGGACTACAACGCCAACCACTTTGATCCGGCGGCACTCAGTCAGACAGTTCACCTGCCACTCAACGACGAACCGTTCGTCGAATCATGGGAACGCTACATCGCCGAGGCATCGGTACCAGGCGTTTGGACCATCTTGCGTCAAGCGCTTCCGCAGCTGCGCTTTCCGGTCGAGCGGGGCATTAGTCGATCGCCCACCTACAGGGCTTCGGTGTTGCGACTCGAGCCGGTGCCAGCGGAAACGCCGCCGTTGCGACTGCAGCGACCGGAAGCTCTTCAGCTCACACTCCACCAAACACCGGCGGGCCGTTTGCCGGTACTGATCATTCCGGACAAGCGGGACTTCGTCCTGCTTACGCAGGCGATCACTGGATGGAACGAGCCGATTCCGGTACCCGACGCACTGGGCGCAACCCTGGTAGCGGGCTACCCCAACGCCGACCGGATGAGGCGCCTGAAGTCGGAGTGGCAGACGTCATATCCCGAAGCGACCGAGCGGGACTGGCGGATCAGATTCCAATCGCTGTCGTCTCAGAAAGCGTTGTACCTGGATCGGTTCATGTTGGCGTCGACCGCGCCCTACAGCGAAGTGCCTTCGGGCAGCCTTGGCATCGATGCCGCCACCTGGCGTCGGCTCTCCCTCGCAATCCGTATCGAACACGAGTCGGTTCACTACTTCACGCGTCGGGTCTTTGGCTCCATGCAAAACCGACTGCTCGACGAGCTGATTGCCGACTACGCCGGTCTCGTTCATGCGACTGGCCGATACCGCGCCGAATGGGCGCTTCGATTCCTGGGTCTCGAGGCGTTTCCTGCTTACCGGCGCGGCGCACGGCTGGAGTACTACCAGGGCGATCCGCCTCTCAGCAGTGGCGCATTTCGGGTGCTGCAGTGGCTCGTCACGCGTGCAGCGCACAATCTGGAAGCGTTCGACAGCGCGCGTGTGGGAGCCCTCCGGTCAGAAGCACGTCTCCGAACAGTGGTGGCTCTGACCCGGTTGACGGTTGAGGATCTTGCCGCAACCGATGCCGGTCGGCGGCTGCAAGGCGCACTGCACACGGTCAATCCCTTGTTCGATTCGGGAGACGTGTCGCGAATTGCCTCCCGCGCTCGTGTCGATCCGGCGCGACGCGATGCTGGCGCCCTGTAGCGTGTGACGGAAAGGTTGAAGGACGTGCCGTTTGTACCGGCGCTCACCGGCGGCCTGCAGTCATTGCTGGATGCAGGACACCTCGCGGGATATGACTTCGAAGTGATCTGTGACCACCCACTGAACATCGTCCGGGTGATGCATCCCGACGGAGCCGGATTCATCTTCCGGACCTGGCCAGGGTTTCTCACGCTGCAACGGCGCGACGACTACGTCAGACTGATTGACAAACCGTCACAGAAGCTGCTGCTCGCAGAGGTGGGGCTGCCAACGCCGCGCTTGCTTGCCTGCGCCGCGGCAGACGACGCGGTAGGTGTTCTCGAGTCGGCACCGCTGACGTATCCCTGTGTCGCCAAGCCGTGCGTCGGCACATACAGCCGTGCGGTTTTCACGCACATACGAACTCGCCGTCTTCTCCGTATTGCAGTCGAACGGATCGCGACGGCCGGGCATCGGGTGCTCGTGGAGCAACAGATCGAGGGCGCGCACTACCGGGTACTTTGCGTCGGCGGCACGTTTGCCGGTTGCGTTGAGCGGCGGGCACCAACGGTGATCGGAGACGGCAAACGGACGATCACAGAGTTGGTCGCCCAACGCAATCATGAGCCGGGAAGGGACCAACTGTGCGAAAGCGGTCTCCTCCATCCGATCCTTATCGATCGTGCAGCGGAAGCCTACCTCCGACAACAGGGCTACACCACCGAGAGCGTGCCTGGGGAGGGCGATACTGTCGCAATCAGCCGTCTTGTTACTGGCCGCGCTGGCGCTGACTTCATCGATGCGGCAGACCGGATTCACCCCGAGACGGTTCGGCTCTGCGAAGCGTTCGCGCGCCGGCACCACCTCTTCATCGCTGGCTTCGACGTCATCACCCCAGCCATTGACCGGTCGATCCGTGAGGTCGGCGCGATTAACGAAGTGAACGTTCGCGAAGTCGATGCCACCTGCATCGAACAATGCAACATCGGCACGCGGCGTCCGGTCTCCAGCTACGTCTGGGAGCGGCTGCCGTTCGATCGTATCGCTGGACCTTCCTGTCCCATCTGGTGACGGAGGGGAACATCGCGGCGTTCCGCTGTGGAGTGCTCCACCTGACGGCGAACCCGAGAGCCGGCGCATCCGCCCCCCGATAGGGTGTGCGTGACGTCGATGGTAGAATCGCGCAACGGGTCCCAGCGGGGAGGAAACCATGTTCACGCGTGATTCGCGAGTCCTGATCCTGGCCGGGGTGCTGCTGGCCGCCGCAGCGGGCGCGTCCATCGACCTCCGGGCGGGGCAATCCGAGCCGGCCGCCGGGGCGGCGCCGGTCGACTTCCAGCGCGAAGTGCGGCCGATCCTGGCCGATAACTGTTTCTTGTGCCACGGGCCGGACGAGAGCACGCGGCAAGTCCGGCTGCGGCTCGACACGGAAGACGGCCTGATCGCGGAGCGGCCGAACGGGCAGCCCGTGGTCCCCGGGGATGCCGGCGCCAGCCTCGTGATCCAGCGGGTCACGCATGCCGACTCGCGGCTCCGGATGCCGCCCGCGGCATCGAACAAGTCGCTCACCGACGATCAGGTCGACACGTTGCGGCGCTGGGTCGATCAGGGCGCCAACTGGGATCAGCACTGGGCATTCGAACCGATCTTGCGTCCCGAGCCACCCGCCGTGGCGGACGGCGCCTGGGCGCGGATGCCGGTCGACCGGTTCATCTTGTCGCGGCTCGAAGCGGAGGGCCTGGCTCCCGCACCGGAGGCCGACCGCCGGACGCTGGCGCGCCGCGCGGCCTACGACCTGGCCGGACTGCCGCCCGCGCCCGAGGCACTCGAGGCATTCCTGAACGACACCGCACCCGATGCGTACGAGCGGTACGTCGACGGACTGCTTTCGACAGGGCAGTGGGGCGAGCACCGGGCGCGCTACTGGCTCGATGCAGCGCGCTACGGGGATACGCACGGCATCCATATCGACAACTACCGGGAGATGTACCCCTACCGCGACTGGGTGATTCGCGCCTTCAACGAGAACAAGCCGTTCGACGAATTCACCGTCGAACAAGTGGCGGGCGACCTGCTCGAGGAGCCGACGCTCGATCAGTGGGTCGCGACCGGCTTCCAGCGGAACAACATCACGACGAACGAAGGGGGTGTCGTCCCGGAGGAGTACGAGGCGATCTACGCCAAGGACCGCGCCGAGACGATCGGCGGCGTCTTCCTCGGACTCACCGTAGGCTGCGCCACCTGCCACGACCACAAGTTCGATCCGATCGCGCAGCGCGAGTTCTACGCGATGACGGCGTTCTTCCGGAACACGACGCAATACGTGATGGACGGAAACGTCTCCGACCCGCCGCCGATCCTGGTGGTGCCGGACGAGGCGGACCGCGCGTTGTGGCACGACCTGCGGACCGAAGCGGCCGAACTCGATACGCGTATCGACTCGCGCGCCGCCGCCGCAGACGGTGCGTTCGCCGAGTGGCTCGCCACCGGCGAGTACCGAACGCTGCGCGCGCCGCTCGACGAGACCTCCAGTTGGATGACGCTCGACCTGACGGACGCCGCGGCGCCGGCGTTCGTGATGGACGGCGAACGCGAACCGGCGGAGCTTCACGGCGACGCGCGCATCGCCCCGGGGCCGCACGATCTGCCGGCGCTCTGGTTCGGCGACGCATCCTGGGCGAGTGTGCCGCCGTCGGCGATCGATTCCGATACCCCCTTCTCGATGGCGCTCTGGATCTACCAGCCGGAAGAGGAAGGGAACTACGTCGTGGCGGGCCAGTACGACCCCGGCGACGGGAGCCGCGGCTGGTCGATGAGCATCGGCTCGCGGCAACTCTCGTTCCGGCTGGTCGGCGACTTCGATCCCGAGGACCCGCTGAGCCGGCCGGCGCCGCGCGTCGCCCCGACGAATCTGAAGCGGATGCCGCCGGGGGAGTGGACGCACATCGTCATTACCCATGACGGCACCGGCGAACGCGCGGGCATGAACGTCTTCCGCGACGGGGACGTGGTGGAAGCGTCCGGCAGCGAGTACTTCACGCGCGTGCTCGGCAAGCTCCGGGTCGATACGCCTCTGGAACTGGGACGCGGCCGGACCACCGTCCGCACGGAAGAGGAGATGCGCTACTTCGCCGGGGGAGGCATCGCCGACCTGCGCATCTTCAACCGCGCGCTCACGGTGCAGGAAGCGGCCGTGGTTTCGCGCTGGGCGACGCTGGAGCGCGCCAGCACGAAGGCAGTCGACAAGCTCGACGCCGACGAGCGAGAGGCGCTGCGCCTCTATTTCCTGGGCGCGCGCGACGAACCGTACCGCCAGATGCTCGCCCGGACCCACGAGATCGATCGCGAGTGGCGGGAGATGCGCCGCCGCGGCGGCATCACCCACGTGATGCAGGAGCAGGCCGACGCGGAGCCGGAAGCACATGTCCTGTACCGCGGCATGTACGACCAGCCGCGCGAACGGGTGGTGGCCGGCGTTCCCGCGGTGCTCCCGCCGATGTCGGAATCGCTCCCACGCAACCGCCTCGGCCTCGCCTACTGGCTCGTCGACGACGCGAACCCGCTGACAAGCCGGGTAACCGTCAACCGCTTCTGGCAGCAGGTGTTCGGGACCGGCCTGGTAACCAGCAGCGAGGACT
This sequence comes from Vicinamibacterales bacterium, assembly GCA_965246995.1. GTDB lineage: Bacteria > Acidobacteriota > Vicinamibacteria > Vicinamibacterales > UBA8438 > VXRJ01. The sequence goes on along the minus strand of OZ252008.1, from coordinate 2,626,266 downwards.
TCGGCGCGCAGGGCGACACGCCCACCCATCCGGAACTGCTCGACTGGCTGGCCAACGAGTTCCGCGAGTCGGAGTGGGATGTGAAGGGCTTCTTCCGGATGCTGGTGACCTCGTCCACCTACCGGCAGTCGGCGCTGGCCACACCCGAGAAGCTCGAGGGCGACCCGGCGAACCGGCTGCTGTCGCGCGGCCCTCGCTTCCGGATGGATGCCGAGATGGTGCGCGACACGGCCCTCTGGGCCAGCGGACTCCTGGTGCCGACCATCGGCGGGCCGAGCGTACGGCCGTACCAGCCGGAAGGCGTCTGGTCGACCGTCGCGATGCTCCAAAGCAACACGCGAAGCTATCAGGCAGATGAAGGAGACGCGCTCTATCGGCGCAGCCTCTACACATTCTGGAAGCGTTCGGCGCCGCCCGCGTCGATGGAGATCTTCAACGCGCCGACGCGCGAGCACTTCACGGTGCGCCGCGAGCGGACCAACACGCCTCTCCAGGCGCTGGTGACGATGAACGATCCGCAATTCGTCGAAGCGGCGCGGTATCTCGCGCAGCGCGCCATGCGTGAAGCGGACGACTTCGACGCGCGGCTCGACTTCGTCACCGTCCGCCTGCTGTCGCGTCCCTTCGGCGACGCCGAGCGTGCCGTGAGCGAGCGGACGTTCGATCGCCTGCTCGACACCTACCAGGCAGAGCCTGCCGAGGCCGAACGGCTGATATCGGTTGGCGCGTCCGAGGCGGACTCCAGCTTCGGCGTGGCGGAGTCGGCTGCCTGGACGATGCTGGTGAGCCAGGTGATGAACCTGGATGAGACGCTGAACAAGTAGCTCGCCGACAGAGAAGAGGTTCCACAATGCACCCTGTCAAGGAAGCGGCCCTCGCGGAGACCCGGCGGCAGTTCTTCGGGACGGCGGCGAAGGGAATTGGCGGCCTCGCCCTCTCGACTCTGATGGCGAAGGACGCCTTCGCGATTCCCGGCTTGGCGCAGGCGGTAGCGGGAGGCGGCGAGCGCGTCGGAGGGCTCCCCGAACTGCCGCACTTCGCGCCCAAGGCGACGCGCTGCATCTACCTCCACATGATGGGCGCGCCGCCGCAGATGGACCTGCTCGACTACAAGCCGGGGATGCGCGACTGGTACGACAAGGACCTGCCCGAGTCGATCCGCCAGGGTCAGCGACTCACGACGATGACGTCCGGTCAGGCGCGGTTCCCGATCGCACCCTCGGTCTTCGAATTCCAGCAGCACGGCCAGAGTGGCGCGTGGATCTCGGAACTGCTGCCGCACACGGCGAGCATGGCGGATGACATCGCCATCGTCCGCTCGATGCACACCGACGCCATCAATCACGAGCCGGGGATCACCTTCATCCAGACCGGGCAGCAAATCCCGGGGCGTCCCTGCATCGGCTCCTGGTTCGCCTACGGGCTCGGCAGCCTGAACGAGGATCTGCCGACGTTCGTCGTGATGAACGCCGAGAAGAGCCATCCGAAGTCCGGGGTCCAGGCGATCTCCGCCAAGCTCTGGAGCGCCGGATTCCTCTCATCGGAGTATGCCGGCGTGGGGCTGCGGACGGGCGCCGACCCGGTGCTCTACCTGCGCGACCCGGAAGGGGTCTCGCGCAACGTCCGGCGCGAGATGCTCGACGGACTCAGCGAACTGAACCGTATTCAGCATGAGCAGATCGGCAACCCGGAAACGCTGGCCCGCATCCAGCAGTACGAGATGGCGTACCGGATGCAGATGTCGGTTCCGGAAATGGCTGACCTCGCCAGTGAACCCGACAGCACGTTCGAACGGTGGGGCGACGAAGCCAGGCAACCCGGCAAGTTCCAGAATGCCGCACTGATGGCCCGTCGTCTGGTGGAGCGGGGAGTCCGCTTCGTCCAGATTTACCACCGCGGCTGGGATGTCCACTCGTTCGCCCCGGAAGTGCTGCCCGCGCAGGCCGCCGATGTCGACCGCGCCGCCTGGGCCCTGATTCAGGATCTGAAGGAACGGGGTCTCTTCGACGAGACGCTGGTGATCTGGGGTGGCGAGTTCGGCCGCACCATCTACTCACAGGGGCGGCTGACACCGACCGACTATGGCCGCGACCACCATCCGCGCTGCTTCAGCCTCTGGATGGCCGGCGGCGGCGTGAACGGGGGCGTGGTCTACGGAGAGACAGACGAGTTCTCGTACAACATCGTCAAGGATCCGGTCCATATCCGGGATTTGCAGGCGACCATCCTCCACCTCTTCGGCATCAACCACGAACGCTTCACCCACAAGCACCGCGGCCTGGACGCGAAACTCACCGGCGTGGAAGCGGCACGGGTGGTTCAGGAATTGCTTGCCTAGCGTCCCGTATAGGGGAAGTCATGAAGAAAATGCTCTGTCTTGCAACCGTGACGCTGCTGGCGGCAGCGCCGGTTGCGGCACAAGTGACGATCTCCGACTGGCGGGGGGCGTCCGTGACCGTGGAAGCGGGGGCGGTCGACAACGACGGCGTACGAATTGCGTACCACACGGCGGGCGAGGGGCCGCTCGTCGTGTTCGTCCACAGCATTACCGGGCCGTGGTTCGACTGGCGGCAACAGATAGTGGCGCTCGCGGCTGACTACCGCGTCGTGGCGATGTCGACACGTGGGACCGATCAGAGCGACAAGCCGCAAGGCGTGGAGCACTACACGATGGCGAAGATCTCGTCGGACATCGACGCCATCATCCGGCACTTCGGCGAGGAGCGGGCAGTCGTCATCGGGCAGGACAGCGGCGGATTCTATGCCTGGCACTTTGCGATGACGCACCCGGAGCGGGTCGAGCGGCTTGTTTCGGTCGGCACCATCCATCCGGAAGGGCTTATTCGTCAGCTTGCCGCAGACACTGCGCAACAGGAAGCGAGCACGTTCCAGCGCGGCATGCAGGAAAACCCCAACGCGGGGGCCCAATTCGGCCAGCGGATGCGGAACGCGCCGGCGCGCCCGGGTGACCCGGACGACCTGGCGAGTCTGCGCAAGGAAGCGTACGAACGTCTCGACGGCGAGTCGATTGCCAACTTCTACCGGGCAAACTGGCCGCAGCCGCCTTTCACGACAGAAACGGAAGGATTCGGCTTCCGGCCGGGCGAGTTCCCGCCGGTGCGGGCGCCGACGCTGCTGATCTACGGCAAAGACAGCGGGCCGTTCACGAACGGCACGCTCAGTGGCACGTGGCAGTGGGTGGACGGCCCGCTTACGATCCACGTGCTTCCGGGCGTTGGACACGGGCCGCATACCGAGGTCCCCGAGTTCGTCACGCCCACGATTCTGGAGTGGCTCGGCTCCGAGTAGTGGGCGGCAGCTGCCGCTTCGCGCTGGCGCTCTGCCTGCTTGCGGCGACACCGGCGCTGGCCAGGGCGCAGCCGCCGCCCGACGAAGCGTGGCGGACGATCGAAACGGCACACTTCCGAGTCACCTTTCCCGAACATCTGGAGGCGGTCGGGCGACGTGCCGCCGAGCTGGCGGAACGCGCGCGCGCCCGGCTGGAGGAGCAGTTCATCGAGGCGCCAAGCGGGCAGATCGATCTGGTCGTCACTGACCATGTCGATCAGTCCAACGGCTACGCCACGGTCTGGCCGTCCAACCGGATCGTGGCCTACATCCGTCCCCCGACCGACTCCCTCGCGCTCGGTTACTTCGAAGACAACCTGGAACTGTTGATCGTCCACGAGCTGGCACATATCCATCAACTCGACTACCCGGGTGGATTTGGGCGCTTTTTCCGCCGGCTCTTCGGGCGCTCTCCGACGATTTTCTCTTTCCCTGGCACGGATGCACCCGGGTGGGTGATCGAAGGTATCGGCACGTGGTACGAATCTGCGCTGACCGGCGCCGGCCGCATCCACGGCACCTTTCACGAAATGGTGCTCCGGACCGCGGCACTCGAGGGACGGTTCGAAACGGTCGGCCAGGCCGGAGGCAACTCGCCGGTCTGGCCAGGTGGCACGCGGCGCTACGCGTACGGATCGCTCTTCTTCGATCACCTGCTGGAGACGTACGGTCAGGACCGAATGGGAGCGTTTGCTCGGGAATTGGTGAGCGCACGCACACAACTGTTTGGCAACGGGACGCTCAACGGCGCTGCAACTCGGATCTTCGGCGTGTCGTTGACCGATGCGTGGCGCACCTGGGCGGACGGATGGCGCGCCGAGGCAGGCGGACTCGATAGCGAGTTGGCGCGGTACGGTTCGATCACGGAACCGGAACGGGTAACACGACGGGCGCGGTACGCGCAGCATCCGACTGTGTCGGCCGACGGTGCCTCGCTGATCTACGTCCGGTCGGATGGGCGATCCGATCCGCAACTGGTAGCCGAGCATCCAGCCGGAGGCGGCCGTCGGTCCATCGCGCGGACGAACCACGTGACGACGTTCGACCTGCTTCCGTCCGGCGCGATCGTGTTTGATCAGTTGGACTTCAGCGATCGTTACCGCGTCTTCAGCGACCTCTACGTCGCCGAAACCGGTGGGGCAGTCCGTCGGGTGACCACAGGCGCGCGACTGACCGCGCCCGCAGCGGAACCGGACGGTGCATCCGTAGTGGCCGTGTCGGAAGGGAACGGGACCCAGGGCCTGGTGCGCGTCAACCTCTCGGACGGAACCGTCACCAACCTCGTGGAGCCGGAGTCGGGAATTTATTGGGCCTATCCCGCGGTCTCACCCGACGGGCGCTGGATTGCCGCCAGCCGCTGGGCCGACAAGCGGCACGATCTGGTTATCCTGGATGCCGACGGGAACCTGCGCCACCAGGTGACCCGCGACCGCGCACTCGACTTCGCGCCGGCGTGGAGCCCCGACGGACGGCATCTCGTCTGGTCGTCGGATCGGAGCGGGATCCCGAACATCTTTGCCGTGATGATTGCTCCCGACACGGGAGCCACTGGTGCACCGGTCATGCTGACGAATGTCCGGACCGGCGCGCTCTTTCCCAGTGTCGATCCGTCCGGCGCCTGGCTCTACTTTTCCGGGTACCACGTCGACGGCTGGGATGTGGAGCGAACCCGGTTCAGCCTCGGGCAAGCCCGTCCCGCACCGCCGCTGGCGCCGCGATTCGACATCGAAGGAACGGCCACTGCGTTCCGTCCCGCGTCCGCGACTGCACCGACCGGCGCAGGAGCGCCGGACAACATACCGTCAGCACGCCCGTACGCGCCGATGCGGACCCTCTGGCCTACCTGGTGGTTGCCATCGCTGCGCGGGCCGATCGCGGTCGCGGGGACCGCGGACGGACGCACGCCACGAAAGGAACTGCTTGGCTGGTCGATCGGCGGCCAGACGTCAGGCGTCGACGTGGTGGGCCGCCACGCCTGGATGGCGCGCGCGCGCACGTTCACGTCGGGTGGAAAGGGCGAGGGTGCGTTCTCGTACGAGTACCGCGGTCTCGCCAATCCCACGCTCGGTTTCTCCTTGGCGCAGCGATGGGACGACGAAGGCGTCCGGTTCGATCCCCGCCAGGCGAATCACGCCAGCCCCGATCCGTACTACGTCCTGGCCCGGGAACGGCGCGCCGCGGTCTCCGTCAGGTTGGACCGTGCCTCCTTTCGCACGCCCGTGTCGCTGACCGTTTCCGGAGGCCTGGTGCGACAGGACCGCGAACTGCTCGACGACGCGCTCGAGGCGGTCAGTCACCTGCAACTGCGGCGTCCGTCCACCAGACTGGGCGAGGCGGAACTGACGCTCCACACCTCGACGGCCCGGTCCCACGCCTTTCAGATGGGCAACGCGCGCGGCGCGTCGGTGTCGGTCAGGACGCGCCTGCGCCGGGACCTTGACGCACTACCGGCGGTGCCTGGCAGCGGGCGGGTGGATAGCTCGGTCAATGACGTCATCGGTCGGGCCCGCGCCTATGTTCCGCTGCCCTGGCCCGGCTATGGCGCATCCGTGCTCGCGTTCCGCGCGACGGCCGGTGCAGCGCACGGACCAGGATCGGCGACCGGTTACTTCGATGTGGGCGGGGCGTCCGAGACACTGATTCCAGCATTCTCGTTGCTCGGCGCACCCGGAGTCTCGGTCCTGTTTCCGGTGCGAGGCTATGAGACCGCGGCACGATCCGGACGGCGCGCCTGGTCGGCATCGGTGGAGTACCGCATGCCGATTGCACTGGTCAACCAGGCGCCGGGCGCCTGGGCTCTGCATCTGGACCGGATCCTCGGATCCGTCTTCGTAGATGCGGGCGACGCCTGGGGCACGGATCATCTTCCGGAAAGCACTTCCTCCAGCGTCCTGCTGTCGGCCGGCATCGAGATGACCAGCGATCTGCTCCTGGCGTACTCGCCGTTCCGTGTTCGCTTCGGGGTCGCGTTCCCGTTGGTGGAAGCCGACGGTCCCCGCTACTATCTCCGTTTCGGTCTGCCATTCTGACCGCCGAACCGAAGGCGGGGTCGTTTGACACTGTCGGGAGACATCCGTATAACGGGCGAATGCACTTGGTCACGATCGGACTGCTCGTCACCATGCTCGTTCTGCCCAGCGCCGTCCAGGCCCAGGACGCGGCGGCGGAACGACGACCCGGTGTGCCCGCGCGGCCGCTTCCGGACGAACCGGTCATCCTCGACTCCGCCGAGTACGGCCAAATCCGCGTTTCTGTCGTCACGCGTGACCTCGAACATCCCTGGGGCCTGGCATTCCTGCCGGGCGGCGATTGGCTCGTGACCGAGCGGGTGGGCCGGCTGCGACGCATCAGGGCCGACGGGACGCTCGAGCCGACGCCCATAGGAAACGTCCCGGCGGTCCACGCGGAGGGGATTGCCGGTCTGCTGGATGTCGCCATTCACCCCGACTTCGCGCGGAACCGCTTCGTCTATCTCACCTACTCCAAGCCCGTGGGCGACAGCACGACCGTCGCGCTGGCCCGAGGACGGCTCGACGGGCAGGCGCTCATCGGTGTCGAGGATCTGATCGTGGTCGACCCGCCCGGGAGCGGCGGCTCACGCCTTGCCTTCGGACCGGACGGGATGCTCTACATGACGGTCGGCGGGGCCTTCGGTATGAACCGGCCGCGAGCCCAGGATCCGAACGACCTGCTCGGCAAGGTGCTGCGCCTGCGGGACGACGGAACTGCACCCGACGACAATCCGTTCGCGGACCGGGCCAACCACCGGCCGGAGGTGTACTCCCTGGGCCACCGCAACCAGCTCGGCATTGCCTTCCATCCCGATACCGGACAGATCTGGGCGAGCGAGCACGCGCCGCAGGGAGGCGACGAGGTGAACGTGATCGAACCCGGGAAGAACTACGGTTGGCCCGTCGTCACCTACAGCCGGGAGTATTCCGGGGATCGCATCTCTTCCGTCCCCTCGACGGAGGGGATGGAGTTGCCGGCCATCCTCTGGGTGCCGTCAATCGGGCCGTCCGGCCTCACCTTCTACGATGGTGACCGTTTCCCCGACTGGCGGGGCAATCTGTTCGCCGGTTCGCTCCGTTTCGGGACCATGCCGCGGACCGGGCATCTCGAGCGGATAGTGCTGAACGAGGAGGGCGAGGAGCTGCGGCGCGAATGGCTGTTGCAGGAGTTGCGGCAGCGGATCAGGGACGTTCGGCAAGGGCCGGACGGCCTGCTGTACGTCCTCACCGACGCGGACGACGGTGCGATTCTCCGGATCGAGCCTGTAGACGGAAAGCGCGCGCGGTGAGATAATGCCGGGAATTGGGGCTTGCGTTCTGCGGCCGTGGGTGGCACGCTGGGCGGAACACGTTCCGCAGGAGGATTTGACATGACTCGTAATTTGAGCATCTGGAGCTTGGTCACACTGCTGGCCGTTGCCGTTGCGTGCGGCGGTGGTGGCGGCGGTGAGATGGAGTCGATGGATGAGGAACCGATGGCGGAGGCGTTGCCCCCCACCACGGGCGATGGGGCGCCGATGTTTGAAGTCGACCCGTTCTGGCCAAAGCCGCTGCCGAACAACTGGCTGCTCGGCTCGACCATCGGCGTGGCGGTCGACGCTGACGACCATGTCTGGATCGTCCACCGCGGCAACCTGGGCGCCAACGAGCAGCCGGCCGCGCTCGACCCGCCGCTGGCGGCCGAGTGTTGCTTCCCGGCCCCGCCGATCCTGGAGTTCGATTCAGACGGCAACCTGCTTCAGCACTGGGGCGGTCCGGGCGAGGGCTACGACTGGCCCGATTCCAACCATGGGATCGCGATCGATCACATGAACAATGTCTGGATCGGCGGCAATGGCGGCGCCGACTCCCACGCGTTGAAGTTCACCCATGCTGGCGAGTTCCTGCTGCAGATCGGCGAGCATGACCACGAAGGGCCGGACAGCCTGTCGACGACGCGCTACTCGCAGGTCGCCAAGGTGTCGATTGACGCCGCGAACAACGAGGCGTACCTGGCCGACGGCTACGGCAACAAGCGGGTCGCCGTGGTGGACATGGACACCGGCGAACTGAAGCGGTTCTGGGGCGCCTACGGGAACGAGCCGGACGACGCGGAACCGCCGCGCTTCGATCCGGACACGGCGCCGGCGAACGGTGACGTAAACAGCGAGGCCAACGCGCATGATCCGCAGTTCCGCAACCCGGTCCACTGCGCCGATCCGACCAGCGACGGCCTCGTCTACGCCTGCGACCGTCCGGGCAACCGGGTGCAGGTGTTCACGACGGAGGGCGAGTTCGTCGAGGAGATCTATCTCCAGACGAAGACACTGGGGGCCGGCGCCGTCTGGGATATTGCCTTCTCGGCCGACTCTGATCAGACGTTCGCGTACGTCGCGGACGGCATGAACGAGAAGGTGCACGTCCTGCGCCGCAATCCGCTGGAATACATCTACAGCTTCGGCAGCGGCGGCCGGATGGCGGGGCAGTTCTTCGGGACGCACAGCATTGCCGTCGATTCCCAGGGGAACGTCTACACGACCGAGACCTACGAGGGAAAGCGCGTCCAGAAGTTCCGCTACACCGGCATGGGGAACCAGATGGGCGACGTCGGGGTACCGCACCCCACCAACTAGGGCGCGGCCCGCTTGCAGCACGGTTCGATGAAAGGCCGGGCGTCCGATCTTCGATCGCGACGTCCGGCCTTTCGCTTTAACTGGAGACAGGTAGGACGGAAAATGCGATTTACTGCCGGATCCGTACTAATCGTGGCGTTGTTACTCACCGGTTGCGGTGCCCCCGAGCCTCCTCCCGGCCCGCCGCTCGACATGCGGCACGACACGCGTGATCTGATGGCGGGCATGATCGACGCCTCGGCCGATGCGCTCTGGGATGCGGTCGGCACGGTGCTCGACGAGGAAGGGGAGACCTACTGGGAGCCGGAAACCGAGGAAGAATGGCTCGCCGTCACCGGCGCCGCCATGACGCTGATGGAGTCGGGCAACCTCCTCATGATCGGTACGCGCAAGCGGGACGACGAGGGCTGGATCGAGTACTCACAGCAGTTGATCGACGCCTCCGCTATCGCGCTCGACGCAGCCCAGCGCCGCGACTCTCAGGCGATCTTCGACGTCGGCGAGATCGTCTACAACTCCTGCAACAACTGCCACAGCCTTTACTGGGTGGGCGACGAGCAACGCGGGCGAGAGATTCGCTAGCAGTCCGTGCTGTTCTGCGACTAGCCGGGCAGCGTAAGGTCGGCGATTGCCGGCGCCGACTCGCGCGCACAAAGTTGCACTTGGGCCTCGGACCCCAACGGGGCTCGCGCATCGCGACGCGCGACGTTCAGCAGGTAGAGGCGATAGGCGGAAGGATCGCGTCCGGGATAACCACAGACCGCGACGGGAACCCCTCGCGTGAGCGCCGCCCCATCGAGACCGGCCCGCTCCAGGCGTTCCGCAGCCCGCCATTCGATTGCCCAGGTCCGCGTTGTGCCGCCGGTGTCGGTCACACGGACATGTAGCAGGGAATGCGGGTTGCCCAAGAGAAACGCCTCTACCTCGCCCTCCAGAATGAGCGTCCGCTCTTCGTCGTAGATCTCGGAGATGGCGTGGTGGGCGTGCAGATGAACCCCGGCAGCAAGGAGGCCGACTGCGATCGGTACGGACAGCTTCCAACCCATGCCAATAACGTCCATTCTGATAATACCGATGTTCGGTCAAGCGCGCACCTGACATTCACCTGACGCCGATTTACTGCGGGCGCGCCCGCCGGTAAGCTCGGTACGGATGGTATCCACGATGCGTCTGCTGGTGGTCGAGGACGAACCGAAGGTGGCCGACGCACTTCGCAACGGCCTGGAGGGCGAGGGCTATGACGTCGCCGTCGAGTCGAATGGCGACGCGGCGTTCGCGCGGCTCACGACCGATCATTTCGACCTGCTGCTGTTGGACCTCACGTTACCCGGACGCGATGGCCTCGATGTACTGGCTGCCGCCCGTCAGCTCGGGATCACGACCCCGGCCGTGGCGCTCACCGCACGCGATACGCTCGCCGATCGGGTAGCGGGGCTCGATGCGGGCGCTGACGACTACCTGGTGAAGCCGTTCGCATTCGCGGAGCTTCTGGCGCGCATCCGGGCGATCAGCCGCCGAGGGCGAACGGTCGAGGCGGAGCCGCTCACGATTGACACGCTGACCATCGACATCCCCCGGCGGCGCGTTACGCGCGCCGATCGCGCAATCGACCTGACGACGACGGAGTTCACCTTGCTGGTCTGCCTCGCTCGGCGAGCCCCGGAGGTTGTCTCGCGCGAGACACTGATCCGCGAGGTGTGGAGCGAACATGCCCGAAGTGTGACGCTCGACAACGTCATCGACGTCCATGTCTCACGCCTCCGCCGCAAGGTGGACGCCGGGCAACCGGTTGCCTTGATCCATACGATCCGCGGCGTCGGTCTGGTGTTGCGGGCACGCGAGGCGGCATCGTGACATTCCGCGTGAGGCTGACGCTCTGGCACATGGCGGCCATGGTGGTGGTGCTCGCCATCTATGCGGCGGTCGTCCTGACGCTGGTGACGCGCCAGCGTTCCGTCAGCCTCGACGCCCGCCTCAGAAGCGACTACCGGTGGGCGGCCGGCATGGCGCAGCAAGCGCCTGACGGATCGCTCTACTGGTTCGAAGGAGACGATTGGAGCGAAAGGAGTCCCTGGCTACAGGTCTGGACACCAGAGGGTGCGCTGGTCTACAAGACTGCCGTCGCCTGGCGCCTGCCGGTTCCCGCGAGCGAGGCGCAGATCGCGCGCGGGAACGGCCGCATCGTCTCCGTCCCGGCCGAGCCGGCGCCGTTTCGCCTGCTGACGGACCGCGCAACGATCGCCGGCCAGAACCTCGTCCTTCAGGTAGGCCGTTCGGAGGCGCTACTCCGGGGGGAAGTGTTCGATCTGGCGCTGCTTCTCGTCCTCGGCCTGCCGCTCAGCGTCGGCACGGCCGGCCTGGGCGGCTACTGGCTCGCCCGCCGTTCACTCGCCCCGGTCGACCGGATGACCGCGCGTGGGCGCGACATAACCGCCCACAACCTGCACGATCGCTTGCCCGTCGATAACCCGAACGACGAGTTGGGTCGTCTGGCTATCGTTTTCAACGAGACACTGGCGCGTCTAGAGTCGTCGTTCGCCGAGATGCGCCGCTTCACGTCGAACGTCTCGCACGAATTGCGTACACCGCTCACCGCCATCCGGAGCGTCGGCGAGGTTGCGCTCCGGGGCGATCGCGACGCCGCGACCTACCGCGCCACGATAGGAAGCATGCTGGAAGAATCCGACCGGCTCGCCACGCTGGTCGAACGCCTGCTGACCGTTGCCCGCTCAGAGCATGGCGACGGCCCGCGCCGCACCGAGACAATCGACCTGGGAGAACTGGCCGACACGGTAGTCGATCAACTCTCCGTTCTGGCGGAAGAAAAGCGGCAGTCACTCAACGTCGCACACAACGGCGCGCAACCATCCTGTCGCGGCGACCGTATTGTCTTGCGCCAGGCGCTCGTTAACCTGGTAGACAACGCGATTCGCTATACCCCACCGGGCGGGGCGATTGAGGTACGCGTCGATACGTCAGACGGCGGCGCTATCGTGGACGTCTGCGACACCGGTCCGGGCGTGCCGGAAGACGAGGCGGCTGCGCTGTTCGACCGGCTGCATCACGATCCGGGTGACCGCTCCAACGGCGTTTCACCGCCGAAAGGACTGGGGCTAGCCATCGCCCGCTGGGCCGTTGAGGCGCATCACGGCAGCCTCAGGTACACACGGCCCGCGGTCGGAGAAACCACCTTCCGCATCACACTGCCTTCGATCTAGCGCGTTCGAAGGACCGGGCTCGCGAAAACACAGGTATCCGTCAGCGCCTAGGTCCCATCAGGCATCCCGCTATCATCAGACCGATGATCCGCCGCTTGTTGATCTGGACGTACCGGTACCTGGGTATTCCGTTCAGCATCGTGGTCGTCATCTGGTTCGCCTCGGGCATCGTGATGATGTACACGGGCGGCATGCCGCGAGTAACGCAGGCAGAACGGCTCGAGCGGCTCGATCCCATCGACATCGCGCGGGTTCGACTCACGCCGGATGAAGCAGCCGAGAGGGGTGGTGTGCGAACGGTGCCCGAGCAGGCGACGCTGCTGAGGGTGCTGGGGCGGCCGGCGTACCGGTTCGACGACGTGACGGTGTTTGCCGACACCGGTGAACGCCTGGCGCCACTCGGATCGGCGGCAGCAATGACGGTTGCACTGCGCTTCACCGGAGCACCGGCTGCGACGGTGCGATACGACCGGCTCGTCATGGAGCCGGATCAATGGACCCTGCAAGTCGCCGGCGCGTTGCCGGCTCACCGGCTCGTCGTCGATGACGACGCGGCCACAGAGGTGTATGTCTCGGAACGGACTGCCGACGTGGTGATGGCGACCTCGCGGAGGAGCCGGGCACTGGCATGGGCCGGCGCAATTCCGCACTGGTTCTACGTACGCGCTCTACGGGTGGAGCCGACACTCTGGACGCGCGCTGTCGTCTGGACGGCGATTCTCGGTTGCTTCGTGGCGTTGCTCGGACTCGTGCTGGGAGTGACGCAATTCAGGTGGCGGGGCAGTGGAAGCCGGATTCCCTATGCCGGTTGGATGCGTTGGCACTACATCACCGGCGCGATCTTCGGCGTCTTCACGCTCACCTGGGTCTTCAGCGGGTTGCTGTCGATGGAGCCCTTTGACTGGACACGGGCGAGGGGACTGGAACTGCCACGCGACACGCTGGCGGGAGGACCGCTCGAGCTGGAACGGTTCCTGGCGATCGATCCGGATGCGTGGGCGCAGACAGTCGGGAGGCGATCTGTCAAGGAAGTGGCGTTGCGGCAGGTACGCGGCGCACCGTTCTACGAGTTGCGCATGGCGAAGGCGGATAGCGCCCTGCCGAGCGGTACCGGCCATGCGATCACCGGCACGCGCCCTGCCGAGACGCGGCTCGACCGGCTGCTCATGGAAGCCGACACGTCCGCCGTACGATCGGCGCCATTCGAGTCCGAGGCGCTCGTTTCGCAACTCGTGGCGGCGGCAGGCGTTCCGATGGTCGATGCGGAACTGCTGGAGTCGTACGATGCGTACTACTACGGCCGGCCGGGAAGCGCGATGCCACTGCCAGTGGTAAGGGTTCGCTTTCCTGACCCGATGGAGACCTGGGTGTACGTCGATCCGGTGGCAGGAGAGATTGTCCGAAGCGTGCACCGGTACAGCCGGGTGGAGCGCTGGCTGTTCAATGGCCTGCACAGCTTCGACTTCGCGTTCTGGTACGCGCGGCGGCCACTGTGGGACGCAGGTCTGATCCTGCTCAGTCTCGGCGGTCTGATATCGAGCGGGATTGGGCTCTGGATCGGCGCCGGGCGACTACGCCGGGCAGTCGGGCGGTGGATGACGCCAGCGTGACGCGATCGCTGGGCTCAGGCGGCGCCCGCGACTGAGACCGACCAGTCACCGTCGATGCGGCGGACCGTGGCCCTGACGCCAAACACCGCAACCAGCCGCTCGGCTGTGAGGGTTGCCTCCGCGGGACCATCGGCGACAACACGACCGGCCGCCATCCAGACGAGGCGGTCGGCAGTAAGCGCCGCGAGCGAGAGGTCGTGAGTCACCACCAGGACGCCGCAGCCGCTGTTGGCGCTCTTGCGGAGCAGGTGCATCACCTGGTGCTGATGCAGTGGATCGAGCGCCGCCGTCGGCTCATCGACAATTAGCAGCGGAGCCTCGGCGGCAAACGCACGCGCCACGTGCACGCGCGCCAACTCGCCGCCCGAGAGCGTTGTGGCAGCCCGATCGGCCAAGTCGTCGAGGTCGCAGACCGCCAGCGCGCGATCGACGGCGGCGGCGTCGACAGAACTCAGACGGCCGAGCACCGCGCCATGCGCGAAGCGGCCGAGCGCGACCAGGTCACGGACACGGATTGGCCAGGCGAGCGGCCGCATCTGCGGCAGGTAGGCGATACGGCGCGCCCGCTCGGAGGCACCGAGATGGGCCGGATCATCTCCATCCATCGACACGCTGCCACCGTTCCGTCGTGTGAGGCCCAGGAGGGCGCGCAGCAGCGTCGTCTTGCCCGCGCCGTTGGCTCCCAGCAGGGCGACCAGTTCACCCGAATGCACCTGCAGTGATGCCTCGCTGACAATTTCCCGGCGGTTGAGCGTAACGCTGAGTCCGGCGACCGTCAGTTCAGACATGGCCCATCCTCTGGCGTGCCGCGATCCAGACAAAGAAGGGCGCGCCGATCAACGCCGCGACGACGCCCAGACGTAGCTCGGCGCTGGTGGGCGCAATCCGAACGCCGATGTCGGCCAGGACCAGAATCAGACCAGCCAGCAGGGCTGACGGTGCAAGCGTCCGCGCGGGGTCATGGTCGACGAACGGACGGACGAGGTGGGGCGCCACAATACCGACAAAGCCGATCGCCCCCGCAACCGAGACGGCGGCACCCGTCGCGAGGCCCGCTCCGATCACGACGAGCCGCCGGGCACGGGGCAGGTCGACACCCACACCCGAGGCCGCCTCTTCGCCCAGCGTCAGCGCCGAGAGACTGCGGCGCGACACGGCAAGCAGTGCGAGACCGGCAACGCCAAACGGCGCGGCGAGGCCCAGATCGGCGAAGCTCCGATTCGCGACGGTACCGAGCGTCCAACTGAGCATGTCAGCGAGCGAGAAAGGGTTTGGCGCGAAGTTCATCAGGAGGGCCATCATCGCGCCGGCAAAGCTGGACAAACCGATGCCGATCAGGATCAGTGTCACCATCGATCCGACGCGGGCCGCCGCCACGGTCAGCAGTGTGGTAGCAGCCAGCGCGCCCGCGATCGCGGCAAGCGGCATGGCGAACGCACCAACATCGACGAGGCCGTAGTAGATGACGAAGGTCGCGCCAAGCGACGCGGTGGCCGAAACTCCCAGGACACCAGGTTCCGCCAGCGGATTACGCAGTAGACCCTGCATCGCCGCGCCCGAGGCTCCCAGCGCCGCCCCGACCACGAAGGCGGCCAGTGCGCGCGGCAGACGGATTTGCCAGACGACAATCTGATCGCCGGTGGAGCCGGCGCCAGCCAGGGCTGCAGCGACGCGGCCAGGTCCGAGTGGCGTCGATCCAATCAGACAGGCAGCACCGATGGCCACCACGGAGGCCGCGGCGAGCCACAAGAGCAGGGCGCGGCCGGTCAACGGACGGACTCCACCAGCGCTTCGACAGCATCCGCCAGGTACCACCCGCCGCAGACGACGGTCGCCCCATCGATCGGCGTCATGGGCCCCTCCGCGACACGACGTGTCGCTACGGGATGACGGAATGGCGTCCAGGCATCGACATGACTTCGGTTGCGATCAAACAGACCGACCGCGTACCGATCCGGTGTCTCGTAGGCAAGGCGTTCAAGCGGGATCGATCGCCACCCGGATTGCGTCTGGAAGTTCTCGAAACCGGCGGTGTCAATCAGGCGGTGGACAAAGGTATCCGGTCCGGCACTCACCCCGGCGGGGGACATGTAGAGGACATCCGCGTCGACGGCGCGTGCTGCCGCCCTGGCGCGCTCGAGCCGGGCGTCCATTTCCGCCACGAGCGCTTCGCCGCGCGCCGGGACGCCGAACACCTCCGCGGCGCGCCGGATGGTGGCCCGCACGGTATCGATGTCCTGCATGAAGCCGAGCGGAAGGACGCGGACACCCGCCTGCTCGAGGAAGATCGTGGTTCTTGGCCCCCCGCCGTAACTGCGCACCACGAGATCCGGTTCAAGCGCCAGCACATCCTCGATGCGTTGACGGACGGTTGGCAGTCCGGCTGCCTCTTCGCGCATGTACGAGAACGCAGCGTCAGCGTCCGGTGACAGGGCCAGAATCCGGTCCCGGTCGGCCAGGCCGAGGATGTACTGATCCGCACAGTAGTCGAGGCTGACGATGCGGCGGGGTGGAACTGACGCCGTATCCGCGACGCTGTCAGACGCAAGCAGCGGGTCAGCGCGGGCGGCAACCTCCTGGCTCGCTACCGGTGGCCCGGGTCCTTCGGCCGCACAACTGGCCAGCACGAAGGCGGCAGCGAACGGCAGGAACAATCTCCGCATGCAATCCTCCATACTTCCCCACCGGAAGCAGTGTGAGGCATGACTGGATCGGTCTCCTGGCTTGCAGGCGTTGCCTACTCTCCGCGCCTTCCCGCCCCACGGGCAGTGGCCACAATGCGGACTTCGTACCTGCTTACAGTTGCGAGGGCAGCGTCGGTTTCATCACCGAACTTCCCGTCATCCAGTCACAACCGTGTGGTGCGGCACTGTAGCACCGCTCATGACGCGAGGCAATCTACGGCGTGACCGTGACCCTCAGCTCGGCGCTGTTCGTGAGTGCGCCATCGCTCGCCATGCCGCGCAGGACATAGGTGCCCGGCGCATCGAAGGTGACTGCCGCAATCCAGCGGCCGTCCTCTGGCACCGGTGGGAGGATGTACGGCGGCGACCAGGGAGAGTTGGAATAGACACGCGTGTCCTGCCAGGTCTTGAGTTGGTCCTCGCTGAAGTGGACCTTCGACGCGTCGCCCCGGTACACCATCCAGGAGAAGCGGAGGGCGGCTGGATTCCCGGGAACGATCTGGCGGGGGGCTGTGTAGGCAGGGTGCGGTTTGCCCGGCTCGGGTTGCGGCGGTACGTAGTCGCCCGTCGGAATCCCGTCATCGGTGACGGAGGCGACCAATTCGAGCGGTTCACCGACCCGGACGCGACGCGGCTGGTCAACCTGCAGGCGGACGGTGGGAAACTCGTTCGTCCGCCACTCGTCGATTACGCGACCGAAATTGGCTCCCATCTCCGTTGCAATCGTCTGCGGGTCAAGCAGGTAGTCGGGACGGAGCGAGCCGTAGGCGCGCTCCGTCCGGCCGTTGGTCGTAAGCGTCCAGACCACTTCGTTGTCCCCGAAATCCGCCGGGACGTCGACCGTGAAGAGGAACAGGTTCCGGCGCGGATAGAAATGCGTCGGCTGGCCGCGATCCGGACCACCCGGTTCGATGTTGTTGCCGGGCCCGACCGGGACATGGAACGTCTCCTCCCAGTTGGAGTTCATGTAGCCGAAGAACAACGAGTAAGTCCCGTCGTCGTTCTGCCACCATCCCTCGAACGCGGGGGAGATGCTCTGACCGCGGCTGTAGGTGAACCGGGTCTGACCCCCGGCCTCTGCCGCGCCGCCCAGAAGCAACAGCGCGATCGCTACCGCAAGCGGCCGCATCGGCTAGGGACCGGCGGCTGCCGCCGGCGACATCTGAGCGGGGAACTCCACCGTACAGAGCGGGCAACCGATCAGGTGGTCGTTCTTCGAGAGTTGCAACCGTTCTCGCCGTGCCGCGATCTCTGCTTCAAACTGTTCGTCGGTCAGCTCTACCGCCAGACCGAGATCGATGAACATGTTCGCAACGGACCGGCGACCACCACCAGACCAGTTTCGCGGGTCGGCGACGTTCCGGTTCGCAGCGGTGGTGTCCAGCCAGCCGATGATGTGCAGGACCGTCCCCTTCGGCAGCAGCGGGGCATAGTCATCGTCATAGATGTACTGCTTGACCCAGTTGTCGTCGTAGTGCGCGCAGGTCAGGGTCTCGATGTTGTGCCCCCAGATTGCTTCCAGACACATCCGGGTACCGGGTGCATGCTGGTGGGGCTCGAACGACAGCAGCTTCGTGTGCCGGTCGAGCACGCGGTAGGCGTGCAGTTGCTGTCCCGCCTGATTCGGTTTGATGTCGATATCGACGCCGTTGCCGGTAAACGCACGGGAGTACTGCACTGCCGGCTCGTAGCTGGGCGGATGCAGCTTGAAGGCAAACTGCAGCCGGGCGCGAGTCTGGCGCCCGTTCGAATGCAGATGCGCCGTATCGAGATCGAGCACGGAACCGGCAGCCAGCCGCCGGCCGGCATTCGGCGGGAAGATGTCGGCGTTGCGCCCCACCTCGTGCACTGGCCAACTCGTAGGCGCCGTCTCCTCGTCGTCGTCCGGCACGAACGTGGTGTATGTCTGGTGATGAAAGACATACCGGCCGCCCACGGTGTCACTCGCGGATTCCTTCGGAACGTCGTTCACCTCCCGCACCTCGACCGCCGCGACGTAACGGTCCTCGGTCAAGCCGGTCGGAATAGATCCGAGCGCCGTCCACTTGTCGGGCGCCGAGGCGGGCACAAAGATTTCGGGCGACTCGAGCACCAGGTCGGGGGTGCCGATCGACCATTCGTCAGCGCTGCTGAAGTCGAGCGCCGGAGGCAGGTCGGCCGGATCGCCAAGGGGCGCACCGGAATCCGCCCAGACGGCAATTTTCGCGATCTCTTCCTCGGTCAGGGAGGGATCGTTCTTGTAATGCTGAATACCAAGATCCTTTTCTACGAACCAGGGTGGCATGCCCCCTCGCCGGTTGCGGAGTGCTGTCCGGTTCTTCATGGCACGCGCCCAGGGCCGGGCCTCCTCGTAGGTGAGAAGCGACATCGGCGCCACCGATCCGGCCCTGTGGCACTGCTGGCAGCTCTGCTGCAGGATCGGTGCGATGTCCTTGGCGAAAGTTACCTGGGGCGTGGCCTGGGCCTAGGAGCCCGTGGTGAAACCCTCGCTACATTCGAGCGGCGATGCATCCCGCCTGGCCGGCGTTGCTCCTCGGACTGTGGCAGTCCGCGGTCGTCATATGGCCAATATGCTCCCTCGTCGCGCCTTGTCAGCCGGGCGCCTCACCGCTCTCGGTGCTACGCGGGATTTCACCACGGGCTCCAGGCGTTGGCGGGCAGAAACAGGGCAACGATCAGCAGGCCGATACGAGCGATGGTCTTCATCCAACCCTCCCGTGAGATCCAGCGTGGTCAGTATCCCCGAAACGGCGCGCGTCCGCAATCGTCTGTGGCCGATTGACACCTTTCGACACGGTCTGCTAGATTGTCCCGTTACGATGACATTCTCAGAACGACTGGACGGGACCCGCGGCAACGATGTGGGAAGTCCCGTGTACGCCTATTGGTGGCGCTATTCGTTTCGGCTGCCCGTTGGAGGGGCTGTCATCCGCACCTGATTAACGACCGACGGACGACACCAAAGCCTCTTCAACCGGCGGGTTGAAGAGGCTTTTTTTGTGCCTGTTCGTGGACAGAGCCGATGTCGAGAGCCTGGATCTGTGCGACCGTGACCGGGAAGACAACCGCCGAGTTGCGCGCGCGACGCGATGCGCAGGTGGGAGCGGACCTGGTAGAGCTTCGCCTGGACACGGTCGACCGGCCGGACGTTGCAGCCGCGCTCGCCGGACGCCGCACCCCGGTTGTGGTTACCTGCCGACCCGCGCGCGAGGGAGGCTCGTTCGCGGGCAGCGAGGCGGAGAGACAGGAGATCCTGTTCGAGGCGGCACGGCAAGGCGCCGAGTACATCGACGTGGAGCACGAAGCGACCTTCGCCGAGGAGTTGATCCGGTCGCGCCAAGGCCAGGGGATGGTCGTCTCATATCACGCGTTCGACCATTTGCCCTCCGATCTCGACGCGCGCTACCGCGCGATGCGGGCCACCGGCGCGGAGGTTGTGAAGGTGGCGGTTGCGGTCAAGAGCTTGAACGATACGGTGCAGGTCGCCTCCCTCGGCGGAACCCAAGAGGAACCGGGAAGGGGGCGGCGGGTGCTGGTCGCCATGGGGCCGGCGGGGATCCCCTCCCGTCTGCTCGCCGGACGGTTTGGATCGTGTTGGACCTATGCCGGCGACGGCATCGCGCCGGGGCAGATCGATCTGCCACGGATGCGCGATCAATTCCGCGTGGGCAATGTGACGTCGCGCACAGCTATCTACGGCGTGCTGGGAGCGCCGATCGGGCATTCGGTCTCGCCTGCGATGCACAACGCGGGATTCCGAGCTGCCGGCATCGATGCCGTCTATCTGCCCCTCGAAGCCCGAAGCGCGGACGACTTCGCCGCCTTTGCCCGGGCCGTCAACCTGCGCGGCGCGAGTGTTACCGCCCCATTCAAGGAAGCCGTAGCGGAACGGATCAGCGTCCGCGACGACGTGTCGACAGCGACCGGCGCTGTCAACACCCTACGAATCGCAGACGGCCGCTGGGTTGGCTGCAACACGGACGTTCCTGGTTTTCTCGCCCCCCTGGTTGGCCGTCTACGCCTCGCCGACGCGCGCGCGACGATTCTGGGCGCTGGAGGTGCAGCCCGAGCAGCGGCGTACGCACTCCAGCAAGCCGGAGCAATCGTGACGGTCTGCGCGCGTCGAACGGAGCGGGCGGCCGAAGTGGCACATGCGGTCGGAGTCGCGGCGGCGCCCCTTTCGCCGGGACGCGGGTCGTGGGACCTGCTGGTCAACACGACGCCGGTCGGAACGTTCCCGAATGTCGAAGCGAGCCCGCTGCCGGATGGACCGTTCGATGGCCAGTTGGTCTACGACCTGGTATACAACCCCGCGAAAACCCGTTTACTGGCGGACGCCGCGCGCGCCGGGTGCGAGACGATTGGCGGTCTCGCGATGCTGGTCGCCCAGGCGGAAGAGCAGTTCGCCTGGTGGACGGGTAGGCGGCCACCCACCGGATTGTTTCGGGAGGCTGCCGAGGCAGATCTGGCGCGGCAGGGACGCGCGGCAAACGGCGGGACAGCCGCGGCGGTACAAGGATCGAGGCAAGGGTCCGATGGAGACGGCGACAGCGGCCGGCTGAAGCGATGACGGCAGGAACCATCGAGACCACCTTCGAAGAGTTCACCGCTCTCGCGGAGCAGGGAACGTTCATCCCGGTCTGCCGCGAGGTGCGAACCGACCTGCTCACGCCTGTCTCAGCTTTTCTGACCGTGGCGGAGCACGCCGACCATGCTTTCCTCTTCGAGAGTGTCGAGGGAGGGGAACGGCTCGCACGCTACTCGTTCCTCGGAAAAGACCCGTTCCTCGTGCTCCGATCGGTCAACGGACAGACATTCTGCCGTGAAGCACGCCGGAACCGCGGCCGGACCGTCGAACGGGCCGAGCCGTTCATGGATGCGCTGCGCGACGTGATGTCACGCTACCGAGCCCCGCGCGTGGCATCGCTACCGCGGTTCACCGGTGGCGCGGTCGGCTACTTCGGCTACGACACCGCCGCGTGGTTCGAGCCCACGCTGTCAAAGGCACGTGCGGCATACCCGAAGCCGGTGGAAACGGAAGGCGGCGGCGCGGCCGACGATGCCGTATTCATGCTTTTCGACACCGTGCTGGCGTTCGATCATGTGAAGCACCGGATGCTGATCGTCGCCAATGCGGCGGTGGAGACAGGAGGCGATCTCCGCGCACAATACGACTTGGCCCTTGCAAAGATCGCCTGTCTTCGTGCGGAACTCCAACGGCCGATCTCGGCGCCGCCCCCCGGACCCGCCGTCCCCGTCACTTTCGAGTCGAACACGCCCCGAGAGTCCTTTGAGCAGGCGGTTCGGACCGCCAAGGAGTACATCACCGCGGGCGATATCTTCCAGGTAGTGCTGTCGCAGCGGTTCGACACACCGCTCACCGCCGATCCGTTCGCCGTCTACCGAGCGCTCCGCTATGTCAACCCCTCTCCTTATATGTACTGCCTCCGGATGGGGGAGTTGTCGATCGTCGGTTCCTCCCCGGAGATGCTCGTGCGGGTGGAGAACAGACGTGCCGAAACCCATCCGATTGCAGGTACGCGGCCACGCGGGGCCACGCCGGAAGCGGATGAGGTATTGGCCGACGAACTGATGGCAAACGAGAAGGAGCGCGCCGAGCACGTCATGCTCGTCGACCTGGGCCGGAACGACCTGGGCCGGGTATCAGCGTACGGCTCGGTACAGGTGCCGGTCTACATGACACTCGAGCGCTACTCGCACGTGATGCATCTGGTATCGCGAGTCGTCGGCCGGTTGACCGATGATCACGACGCACTCGACGCGCTCGCCGCCTGCTTCCCGGCCGGCACGGTATCCGGCGCACCCAAGATCCGCGCGATGGAGATCATCGAGGAGCTCGAGCCGACGCGACGCAGTGTTTATGCCGGCGCCGTCGGCTACCTCGACTTCGCCGGCGATCTCGACTGCTGCATCACTATCCGGACGATCGTGATCCGCAACAGCCGCGCCTCCATCCAGGCAGGTGCGGGCATCGTCGCCGATTCCGACCCGTCCGCGGAGTACGAAGAAACGCGCTCGAAAGCCGCTGCGATGTTCCGGGCGCTCCGCATGGCGCAGGGAGACGCAGGCGAGGGCGGAGGTGCATGAGATGGTACTGGTGATCGACAACTACGACTCGTTCACCTACAACCTGGTGCAGTACCTCGGGGAGCTGGGTGCCACGCTCGACGTACGCCGGAACGACACGCTCACCTTGGCCGATGTGGAGCAGATGCCGATCGATCGCATCGTGATTTCGCCTGGCCCGGGCCGCCCGGAGCACGCAGGCATCACACTCGATCTGATCCGCGCGTTCGCGGGACGCATCCCGATTCTGGGGGTCTGCCTTGGGCACCAGGCGATCGGCCTGGCCTTCGGCGGCACGGTGGTCGCTGCGCCCACACTGCTGCACGGCAAGACCTCGACCATCGAACATGACGGAGAGGGGGTCTTCGCCGGGTTGACCGGTCCTTTTCCGGCCGGGCGCTACCATTCGCTCGCCGTCGACCGCGATAGCGTGCCGGAGGAACTGATGGTAGCCGCAACGGCACGCGAGGATGGAACGATTATGGCGCTTCGTCACCGAACGTTGCCGGTACATGGCGTGCAGTTCCACCCCGAGTCGGTACTGACGGACGCGGGACGCCAGATTCTCCGCAACTTCCTGGAGAGTGCATCGTGACGGCACCGACGCCGCAGCGGAAGAGCATCCGCGACGCGATAGAAACGCTGCTTCGCCACGAGGACCTGACGGCCGAACAGGCCGAGGCGGTAATGGCGGAGGTGATGACGGGCCGAGCGGCGGCTGTCCAGATCGCGGGCTTCCTGGTGGCTCTCGCCATGAAGGGTGTCCGACCACCGGAACTGGTCGGACTGGCGCGGACGATGCGGGCGCATACGATTGCACTCCCGGCACCGAGAGCGGCCTGCTTCGACACCTGCGGCACCGGCGGTGACCGGTCGCACACGTTCAACGTTTCGTCACTCGCGGCGATGGTGCTCGCGGGATGCGGCGTCGAAGTGGCGAAGCATGGCAACCGGTCGGTTTCGAGCCGGTGCGGCAGCGCCGACCTGTTCGAGGCACTCGGCGTGAAGATCGATGCCGCACCGGCGGTGGTGGCACGGTGTCTCGACGAAGCGGGTATCGGTTTCTTCTTCGCCCCGACGTTCCATCCGTCCATGCGTCATGCCGGTCCAGTACGACGCGAACTGGGTGTTCCGACCGCATTCAACCTGTTGGGTCCTCTTACCAATCCTGCCGGCGCACGCCGGCAGGTGGTGGGCGTTCCCCGGCCGGAGTTGACCGATCTCGTAGCGCAAGCGCTCGTCGCGCTGGAGACGGAACACGCCTGGGTGGTCCATGGCGCACCGGGCCTTGATGAGATCTCGACCGCAGGGCCCACAAAAGTGTGTGAGGTGCGCGACGGAGAAATTGCCTCCTTTTTTCTGTCACCCAGTGACTTCGGCGTGCCGCAAGTTAGTCTGAGCAGACTGCGGGTAGAGGGACTCGACGAGAGCGTTGCCGTCGCGAACGCCGTGCTCGATGGCGAAGAAGGTCCTGCCCGCGATTTTGTCCTCGTGAACTCGGCCGCAGGCCTCCTCGTAGCCAACCGCGTCGACTCGTTGGAAGCAGGAATGACGCTGGCTTCGAAAGCGATCGACGGAGGGAATGCGCGCACGGCACTCGAGAAGATGGCGCGCGTCTCACACGAGGGAAGCGCATGACGTACGGACCTGACCTGCTGGAAACGATCGTTGCTGCGACGCGGTGCGCCCTGGGCGAGAACGTGACGTCCGAGGTCATTGCCGAGTTGGAACGCGCCGCGCGCGACCGCGAGCCGCAGGGCCGTGCGTTCGTCGAGGCCTTGCGCGCGCCCGGACGCTGCCGGGTGATCGCAGAGTGCAAGCGCCGATCGCCTTCGCGCGGTGTGATCCGGAAGACGTACGACCCGGCGGCGATAGCGTCGGACTACGCCGGAGCGGGCGCCGCGGCGATTTCGGTCCTGACCGAGCCGTCGTTCTTCGACGGTGCCCTCGAACATCTCGCCGCCGTCCGCCGCGAAGTAGGTTTGCCGCTGCTCCGCAAGGATTTCATCGTTGACCGGCGCCAGCTCGTGGAAGCGCGCGCGGCCGGCGCGGATGCGGTGTTGCTGATCGTCGCTGCGCTCGACGATCGGGCCCTGCGGGAATTGGCGGCTACCGCGAGTGATCTGGGCCTCGCGGTGCTGACCGAGGTGCATGACCGGCAGGAACTCGATCGCGCGCTGGATGCCGGCGCCAGCGTCATCGGCGTAAACAACCGGAATCTGCGGACGCTCCAGGTCGACCTCGATGCTTCCCGGACGCTGATCGAGGCAATCCCGGAGGGTGTCGTCGCGGTCGCGGAGAGCGGCCTCCGCAAGGCTCAGGATCTGGTGGATCTGCGGCAGGTCGGGTACGACGCGTTCCTGATCGGCGAGTCACTGATGCAGAACGCCGCGCCGGGCGCTTCGCTCACCGGCCTGTTGCAGGAAGCGGGTGAGGTGATGCGCGGTCCAAGACGGGCAGGAATCGCCGCACGGGTGATGGCGTAATGGTCAACGTGAAGGTGTGCGGGATCACGCGAGCCGAGGACGCGGCGCTTGCCGCGGAGCTGGGTGCGACCGCGATCGGGTTCGTATTCTGGCCGGAGAGCCCTCGGTATCTGGAACCGGCGGCGGCGGCGGCGATCGTCCGAACCCTGCCTGCCCAGGTCGCACCGGTTGGCGTTTTCGTCAATCCGACCCGCGACAACGTCCGCCAGATCGCCGCTACGGTCGGCCTGGCAACGGTGCAACTGCACGGTGACGAACCGGCGACGCTTTGCGATGGCCTGCCGTACTACGTCTGGAAGGCGGTGCCCGTCGATGCGGACCATGCCCGGACACGCTCCCGTGTCGATCAGGTGCCGAATCGCGTGACCGTCCTGCTCGATGCGTCGGATCCCAGACGCCGTGGCGGTACCGGCAAGACGATCGACTGGACGATCGCCGCTGCCATCGCCGCCGATCGCCGAATTGTGCTCGCAGGCGGTCTGGCGCCGGACAACGTCACAGCCGCGCTCCGTAGCGTGCGACCGTTCGGACTCGACGTCTCGTCAGGTGTCGAGGCATCGCCCGGCCGGAAGGACCCCGAACGGCTGCGCGCCTTCTTCGATGCGGTTCGCAGCGCCGATCCGGCAGTTGACAACGGTACGCCCGTCACCGCAGGGCAAGTCTTGGAGGAACAGCGATGACGACGCCGGTCTTCGGTCGTCGCGATCCGGACGGACGGGGCTATTTTGGTCCCTATGGCGGCCGGTTCGTTCCCGAAACACTGGTTGCCCCGGTCGAAGCGCTGGCGCGCGCCTATGACGACGCACGCGGCGATCCCGCGTTCGCCACGGAGCTCGACAACCTGCTCGAACGCTATGTCGGACGCCCGACGCCGATCACGGAGGCTGCTCGCCTGCGGGCCACGGTCGCGGCCGAAGCGGGAGTTCCGACGGACCGCGTGTCCCGCATCCTGTTGAAGCGGGAGGATCTAGCCCATACCGGCGCACACAAGATCAACAACGCGCTCGGCCAGGCATTGCTGGCGGTTCGGATGGGGAAGCGTCGCATCGTCGCGGAGACGGGGGCCGGGCAGCACGGCGTCGCAACGGCGACCGCCTGTGCGCTGCTCGGCCTCGACTGCCAGGTATACATGGGGACGGAGGACATGGCGCGACAGGCGCTCAATGTCTACCGGATGCGTTTGCTCGGTGCGCAGGTGACGGGCGTCGACGCGGGAAGCCGGACGCTGAAGGACGCGATTAATGAGGCGATGCGTGACTGGGTGACGAACGTGACCGACACCTACTACCTGCTCGGCTCGGTGCTGGGCCCGCACCCTTATCCATTGATGGTGCGTGAGTTCCAGTCGGTCATCGGACGTGAGGCACACGCACAGATCCAAACGCTGATCGGCCGTAATCCCGACGCGGTGGTTGCGTGCGTGGGCGGCGGCAGCAACGCTCTTGGCATCTTTGACGGTTTCGTCGATGACCGGCAGGTCCGGCTAATCGGCGTCGAAGCGGGCGGAGAATCACTCACGCCGGGACGTCACGCCGCACGCTTCGCCACCGGCATGGCAGGCGTGCTGCAAGGCACACGCACGTTTGTACTGCAGGACGACGACGGCAACATCGAGTTGACGCACTCGATCTCGGCCGGTCTGGACTATGCCGCGGTCGGACCCGAGCATGCGTGGCTGCGGGACCTCGGCCGCGCCGAGTACGACTCGATCTCGGACGCCGATGCGCTCGCCGCCTTCCGGCAACTGGGTGGAACGGAGGGCATCCTGCCGGCACTCGAGTCGGCGCACGCAATCGCGTACGCCAGCCGCCTCGCCCTCGAACTGGGCGGCGACCAGGTAATTCTCGTCAACCTCTCGGGGCGGGGCGACAAGGATGTCGAAGCCGTTCGCGACCACGAAGCGGCGGGCGGAGAAACTGATCCGGGGAGCGTAAGCTGATGTCGCGGCTTGAAACGACATTCGCCGCACTGCGCCAGGAGGAACGGCCCGGTCTGGTCACGTTCACGACCGCCGGCGATCCCGATCTGGCCCACTCGGCCGAGATCCTCCGCGCACTCGACGCGGCGGGCGCCGACGTCCTAGAGGTGGGTGTTCCGTTCTCCGATCCGTTGGCGGACGGTCCTGTCATTCAGCGTGCATCGGAGCGGGCGCTGGCAGCCGGCGCCACGCTCCGTCGGACGCTGGATCTGGTGGAAGACGTGCGCCCATCCATCGAGGCAGGAATCGTGTTGTTCACCTACGCCAATCCGGTCGTGCGGATGGGGCTGGACGCCTTCGTCGAGCGGGCGGCAGCCGTGGGTGTCGATGGGGTGCTGGTGCTCGATCTGCCGATAGAAGAAGCGGATGGGTTGCGAGCAGCAGTGGATGGAACCGGCATCGACCCGATCTTCCTGTTGTCCCCGACGACGACCGATGAGCGGATACGACGGGCGGCGTCCCTCGGACGGGGGTTCCTCTATGGGATCTCCCGCCTCGGCGTCACCGGTGCGCGGGATACGATTGCCGAGGGCGCGAAGACGCTCGTGGAGCGGATCCGTGCAGCGTCCGAGTTGCCGGTAGCGCTCGGTTTCGGGATTTCGCGACCGGAGCATGTGGCGGAGGTGACCCGCTGGGCGGACGCGGCGGTGGTCGGCAGCGCGCTGGTAAACGTCATCGCGCGCGCGACACCGGACAGGGCTGCCTCGGAAGCGGCGCGCTATGTCCGCTGGCTGCGGGGAACTGACGAGGGTACGGCGGTGGCGAGCGGGATGTCGAACGTGGATGCCGGCAAGGCCTAGATCCGGAGTGTTGCAAAGGCCGGGAGCAAAGAGCGATGAGGGCAGACGACAGGACCGCGGCTCAGGGTACACCGGCGGCGATCGATGCAACTGACGTTGCCGCAAGGCTGGCCGACTTCCGCGACCGGATCGACCGGCTGGACGAGCAAATTGTCCGCCTGCTGAACGCCCGCGCCACGTGCGCGAACGAGATCGGCCGGCTGAAGGGGCGGGCCGGCATGGAGATCTACGAACCCGTGCGCGAACAGGCGGTGCTCGAGCATATCCGCCGGGCGAACCCGGGGCCGCTCGGTGGCGACGCCGTCGCGCGGGTCTTCGAACGGATCATCGACGAGTCACGCCGCCTGGAACGGCTGACAACAGAAGGACACGAACGCTGAACGAGACGGCATCGGGAGACCAAGGAGAGAGATCATGGTTGTGGTAATGGAAGAACGGGCGTCGGAGGATCAGATTCAGCATGTCATCGCGACGCTGGTGGAGAGAGGGTTCGACGTCCACCGCTCGACCGGCGCGCTGAAGACCGTGCTGGGTGCGGTGGGCGGCAACCGGGAATTCGATACCGGCTTGCTGCAGGTGATGGAAGGAGTTCAACAGGTGCTGCGCATCACGGAGCCGTACAAACTGGCCAGTCGCACCTTCAAACCGGAACGGACGGTCGTTTCAATGGGCGATTTCCGGATCGGAGGCGATGAGGTAATCGTCATGGCAGGTCCCTGCTCGGCCGAGACCGAAGAGCAGGTGGAAGCGGCAGCGGCTACTGTCGCTGGCGGGGGCGCCAAGATGTTCCGTGGCGGCGCGTTCAAGCCGCGCAGCTCTCCCTACAGTTTCCAGGGATTGGGCGAGGACGGACTCAAGATGATGCGTGGTGCATGCAATCGGCATCATCTGAAGCTGGTAACCGAGGTGATGGACGTCAGCCAGATCGATCTGGTGGTGCGCTACGCCGACATGCTGCAAGTGGGAGCCCGGAACATGCAGAACTACTCCCTGTTGCGGGAACTGGGCAAGGCGCGCACGCCTATCCTGTTGAAGCGGGGTATCTCGGCAACCATTGAGGAGTGGCTCCTCTCGTCGGAGTACATCCTCTCGGGCGGCAACACCGACGTCGTGTTGTGCGAGCGAGGCATCCGCACGTTCGAGACCTATACGCGCAACACGCTCGATATCTCGGCGATCCCGGTCATCCACAAGCTGAGTCATCTGCCAATCATCGCTGACCCCAGCCATGGCACGGGATTGCGCGACAAGGTGGCGCCCATGGCGCGGGCCGCGGTGGCGGCTGGAGCCGACGGACTGATCATGGAGGTGCATCCCGACCCGGACCATGCGAGGAGCGATGGCGCGCAGTCGATGTTCCCCGAGCAGTTCGAGCGGCTAATGGCCGAGCTCCGGATCATTGCTCCGGCCATCGGCCGGAGCATTTGCGTAGAGCCAGCGTCCCGGCGCGTCCCGGCGCGCGTGTGACGCACGCCGCGATCGCCATACGATGTCCGACGACCCTCGCCGCCTGCCGGTAGTGCAGCCCGGGGCGCCGGAGACGATCCGGACCACGGGTGAACCGCCGGTCTTCGAGAAGGTTGCCATCGTCGGCCTCGGCCTGATCGGCGGCTCCGTCGCTCTCGCGGCGCGCCGGACCTGGCCCACCGGTCTGGTGATCGGGGTCGACGACAAGGCGGTTCTTGAACGCGCCATGCTCCGCCACGCCATCGATGTGGCGGCGGACGATCCGGTGGTGATGGCCGAGGCGGATCTGGTGATCCTGGCCGCACCGGTCCGCGACAACCTGACGATCCTGTCCGACCTCGAGCAGCATGTTCCGGGGAACGCAATCGTCACCGATGTCGGGAGCGCCAAGCGGGACATCGTTGCGGCGGCGCGCGCACTGCCACCGAGATTGACCTTCATCGGTGGACATCCACTCGGTGGCGCGCCACGCGGCGGCATCGATCAGGCGCGGCCCGACTTGTTCCGTGCCCGTCCCTGGCTCTTTACCCCGGCCGACGACCGTCACCCGCAAGCCCTCGACCGCCTTTGCCAGTTCGTCACGGCGCTCGGCGCGAGACCGCACGTCGTCACCGCCGAGGCTCATGACCGGCTGATGGCATTCCTGAGTCATCTGCCACAACTCACCGCCAGTGCGCTGATGCACGTCGTGGGCGAAGAAATCGGTGCGGACGGGCTGTCGCTGAGCGGACGGGGACTGTTTGATACGACGCGCCTCGCATCAAGCCCGGCCGACATCTGGCGTGACATTTGCGCGACGAACGCGGACGAGATTCGCGTGGCGCTCGATCGGTTGGTGACCGAACTGCAAGCAATTCGGGATGGACTATCCGATTCCGACGCGATCGATCGCGTCTTCGAATCAGCCGCGGAGTGGCGCGAGGTGGTCGCGGAAGGACGTCCGCCCGCAGGTCGGACCGAAGGCTAAGCGCGCGGCCTACCGGAAGCGCGAACCGCGAACCTCGATCGCGGTCCGGGCGGAGATCAGGACATCGTCCTGACGCTTCAGGTGCAACCGTACTTCGAACCGACCCGGGTAATCGAAGTTGTGACGGACCGAGAAGCGCCGCCGAATCTCGCTTACACCTGGCTCAAACGGATCACAGTCAGGCGTGTTCTCCGAGATCGTGTCATCCCCCCAATCCCATTCGATCGTGGGGCAGTAGAGCTCCTCGTTGTCGTCCGGTCCACCCCGGATCTCGCCGATAAACAGAATCTCCGCACCGGCGAACGCCACGCGCGGTGTGGCGCGAAGGCGAAGATCCGGGTCGTCGTCCCGATCTTGAGCGACAATTGCCAAACTACCGCTAGCACAAACGAGCGCGACTGCGACGGTAAACGTGAGCCGTCGGAATTCCATACCTCATTCTAGTCCCATCTCGTCTCGCCCGATGCCCGCGCCGGTCCGAATGCACTCTCCACCGCTATACTTGCCTCGATGTCCCCCCCCTTGGCGCCGAAGATAATCGCCGGGGTCACGCCACCTGTGGCCACCGAGGCCGACCTGCTGGCTATCCCGATTGGGGGTGATTCGGACTCCGATCCACTGGACGATCTCCCCGGTCTCGATGCGGCGGCGGGGGGCACGATCGCCCGGGCTCGCGCGTCAGGAGAATTCTGCGGGAAGCGGCACGAGACCTTTGTAGTTCATCTCCAGAGTGACACGTGGCGTACCTCGCGCGTCGTTCTGGTCGGTGCGCCAGCGGATACCACCGGCACGGCAGATGCCAACGCTGGCGAGACCGATCGATTGCGGGACGCCGCGGCAGTCGCCGGACGCCTCGCGGACGCGCGGCGCTTCCGGCGTGTGGCGTTCGTCTGCCGCGGACCCGGCGATGAGCCCTCCCTGGCGCAGGCGGCGGCCGAAGGCCTGGTCATTGGCAGTTACCGCGACACCCGCTACAAGACCGAGACCGGCCGCAGCCTCGACGGGCCCGAGGAAGGCCGGTCAGTATGTACCGTGCTCCAGTCCGACGGCCGACCCGGAGATGCGCTTGCCGATGCCGTCCGCCGCGGCATGGCGCTTGGCGATGCGACCAACGTGGCGCGCCGCCTGGCGAACGAGCCGTCCAATATCCTGACGCCGCGCGCCTTCGCGGAACAGGCGGTCGAGGCAGTGGAACCAACAGGTATCCGCACGGAAGTGCTCGACGAGCGCGCCATCACGGATCTCGGCATGGGGCTCCTCCTCGGCGTCGCGCAGGGAAGTCGTGAACCCCCACGGCTCCTGGTGATGCGATACGACCCGCCTGGTGCTCCCGAAGCGCCGCTGCTTGGCCTGATCGGCAAGGGAGTGACGTTCGATAGCGGTGGGATATCGATCAAGCCGGCGGGCGGCATGGAGTGGATGAAGAGCGACATGGCGGGCGGCGCGGCCGTCGTCGGCGCGATGCGTGCGATCGGCCAGTTGGGTGCCGGCCGCC
Source organism: Vicinamibacterales bacterium (assembly GCA_965246995.1). Lineage (GTDB taxonomy): Bacteria > Acidobacteriota > Vicinamibacteria > Vicinamibacterales > UBA8438 > VXRJ01. The sequence goes on along the minus strand of OZ252008.1, from coordinate 2,594,503 downwards.
GCGTGATCGGCGTCGTGCCCATGACCGAGAACATGCCAGGTGGTCGAGCCATCCGACCGGGCGACATTCTTACCGGCGCCAGCGGCACCACCGTCGAGGTAATCAACACCGATGCCGAGGGACGTCTGATTCTGGGAGACGCCATCTGGTACGCGCGCCAGCAGGGGGCTACCCACCTGGTCGACGTCGCAACGCTGACCGGCGCTTGCGTCGTGGCTCTTGGCGATGCCGCGAGCGGACTGTTCGGGCGGCCGGAAACCTGGTCTGCCGCCGTGCGGAGGGCCGCCGTGCGGGCGGGCGAGGCGGTCTGGCCGATGCCGCTCTACAAGGCCTACCGCGAACAGCTACGGTCGGAGATGGCGGACTTGATGAACGTCGGCGGCCGCGCGGCGGGCGCGTGCACCGCTGCGTCATTTCTCGAAGCGTTCACCGATGGCCTGCCGTGGGCGCACCTGGACGTTGCGGGCACCGCCTGGCACGAGAAGGCTCGGGATGATGCCGCCGCCGGGGCAACCGGCGTGATGGTTCGGACACTCGCGGCCCTGGCGAGTGACGAAGGCTCGTGGGAGGCATGATGCTCGCGCAGCCGATGACGCCGATGATTTACGAGGTGGTGGAGCAGACGACACCGCAAACCACCGTCGTCGACGTCCTTCTTGGCTCGTTCACCTTCGTCGGCGTGCTCGGCCTGGGCGCCGTTCTGCTCGGCCTGACCATGGCGGGCGGTTTGATACTGCTCCGCAGAAGCCGTGGCAACCCGGTTGCCGGCAGCGGCGGCGCCACGCGTCTCGGCATTGACATAACGCGCCGGTAGGCGGGGGCGCGGGGACCGACGCTACTGCAACTGGGTGTCGATCTCTTCGAAGTAATCCGGCTTCACCAGCACTTCGCGCGGCTTGCCAGCCGTGCCGGTCGAGACCAGACCATCCGCTTCCATCATGTCGACCAGCCGCGCGGCCCGGCTGAAGCCGATACGGAGCCGGCGCTGGAGATAGGAGATCGACGCCTGGCCACTCGACACCACGATGCGGGCCGCCTGATCGAACAAGTCGTCCCGGTCGAGCTGCACCGCATCGGGCGTGGTCTCGTCCGCAGTAATCGACTCGTCGTAGCCAGGCTTGCCCTGCTTCCGAAGGTAGCTGCAGAAGCGGGCGGTCTCGCGCTCCGAGATGTACGGGCCATGCAACCGCACGCTGCGTGACGTTGCCGGCGCCAGAAAGAGCATGTCGCCCTTGCCGAGCAACTGCTCGGCGCCATTCGCATCAAGGATCGTTCGCGAGTCAACCTTCGATGACACGCGGAACGCAATGCGCGCCGGGAAGTTTGCCTTGATCAGACCGGTGATGACGTCGACCGATGGCCGTTGCGTCGCCAGGATCAAGTGGATGCCGACCGCGCGGGCCATCTGCGCGAGACGCGCGATGCATTCCTCAACATCCTTGCTCGCCACCATCATCAGGTCGGCCAGTTCGTCGATCGCCACTACCAGGTAGGGAAGCGGCTTCGGCAGCGTATCGTCCTCCTCGTCGTCCGCCGGCTTCTTGCCGCCGTTCTGCTCCTGTTGTTCCGCTAGCATCCGCCGGATGTTCCGGTTGTACTGATCGATGTTCCGCACACCCTCGGCGGCCAGCTGCTTGTAGCGTTCCTCCATCTCCCGTACCGCCCACCGGAGTGCGTTGTTGGCCTGTTTCGGTTCGACGACGACGGGTGTCAGCAGGTGGGGAAGATCGGCATACATCCCAAGCTCGAGCCGCTTCGGATCGATGAGGATCAACCGCACGTCCTCCGGCGTTGCCCTGTAGAGGATGCTGGTCAGCATCGCGTTGAGCGAGACCGACTTGCCGGTGCCGGTAGCTCCCGCGATCAGCAGGTGCGGCATCTTTGCCAAATCGGACACCACCGGCTCGCCATGGATCGTCTTGCCGAGCACCAGGGCCAGCTTTGATGTGGAGCGTTGATACGGCTCCGACTCCAGCATCTCGCGGAGCGAGATTTGATCGCGCACAGGGTTCGGAATCTGGATACCGACCGTGTTCTTCCCCAGGATCCGCTCGATCAGAACCGATTCGGACTGCATCGCCAGGCATAGGTCGTCAGCCAAGCCCGTCACCTTGCTGTACTTCACACCCGCGTTCGGCTTGAACTCGAACGTCGTCACAACCGGTCCCGGCTGAATCTGGGACACTGAACCCTCGACGGCGAACTCTTGGCACTTCTGTTCAAGCAGGCGCGCCCCGTCCATCAACCGACGCTCGTTCACCTTCTGCGCCCGTTTCGGCGCGTCAAGAAGTGTGATCGGCGGGCAGGTGTATTCGTCACGCTGCACTTCGATCGGACGATCTGCTTCGAGTGGTAGCCGAGGTTCAACGACCGGCGCTCGCTTCTTCTCCCGCTTGATGGCCGGGGGATCTGGAAGCGTGATCGCGCCCGCCGGCTCGGTACCGCCAGTTGACGCGTCGACAAGCGTCATCTCGGCGGCTTCGGCCGCTTCCTGTTCGCGACGTGCCTCCGCCGCCGTCTCGCTCTTGGCCAGGATCTCCGTCCGGGCGGAGGATGCACCGGTCTTCGCGAGATGCTTGTTCACTACCTCCCGGCGCTTCCGGGCCTTCGCTCGTCCCGTCCGCCAGCGGCGGATCCGACCGTTGACACTGGTGGCGACAACCATGACGGTCCGGCCGGTGCGCGTGAATCCATGGCCGAGCGATGCCTGTGTGGACAGGATGATCGACAGGCAGAGAAGGGTGAGGATCACGACGAAAGAGCCGGCGTGGTTGAAATAGTTCGAAAGTCCGGTGGCGAACACTCCACCCAGGATCCCGCCGGCCTCAAACGACCGCCCGCCAGTTTCGGGCGATCCGAGTGTGAGACTGAGGAATGCCGCCGTGCAGACGAAGATCAATCCCAGGCCGACCACCTTCGTATAGCCGGCGGAGATCGGGCGGCACCAGAAAGCGTGCCAACCGAGCACCCCGAAGGTCACCGGAACGAGCAATGCGGCAAAGCCGACCACTTGATGCGACAGTTCCGCAAGGAACGCCCCAACCCGGCCCGCCAGATTCGCAGGCGGCATCTGACCGCCGGTCTTGAAGAACCAGACGGCGTCCGCGGCGTCGTAGGTCACAATGGCAATCAGCCAGAAGAGCGCCGACCCGAACAGGGCAACGCCAGTCAGCTCGCTGATGCGGCGCGACAGAACCTCTCCAGACACGATGTGATCTCCATGCGACTGCCGGCGGAACACGACCGCCAGACGGGTTCATTACCCTCTATCGGCACGAGCCTAAAAATTAGTCACCCGCAGGCTGCTGGGAAGGCCTGCGTAGGCGGGAAACGACGATTTCGCAGTATAGCATGTGACCACAGACAGTCTCTTCCAATGAGACATGAGCCTGAAGGGGGAGTTGTTTCCAACGACACATGAGCCTGAAGGGGAGCTGGGTGGTGGATCATCGGAGGATGATCGTGACACTCCAGACAGACCGCCTGCGGACCCTGCAACACGTTCGAGCGTTCCTTGACGGCAGCGGACTGATCGACCTGAATGTGTCGACGCGAGCGGACGCCTACGGGTTCATCGAGCGCACCTTGACACGGTTCGACTATGTCCACCAGGGGAAGGCTGAGAAGGGTCTGCTCCGGAGCTTGCTGGCCAAGGTGACCGGCCTGTCGCGCGCCCAACTCACCCGGCTCGTGACTCAACACCGGGCCACCGGGAGGATCGCCGACCGCCGCGGCGCACCCAGCCGACCATTCCCGCGCCGTTACAGCAGCACCGACATCGGCCTGCTCGCCGAGGTCGACCGGCTCCACGGCACGCTGTCCGGACCGGCCACCCGCACGCTCTGTGCGCGCGCCTACCATCGGTTCGACGACCATCGGTTCGAGCGCCTGGCCGGCATCTCGAACGGCCATCTCTACAACCTGCGGCACTCGATCACCTATCAACGGCGCCGCGGAACCACCCCCATGCCGACGCGCCCGGTGCAGGTGGCGATCGGCGAGCGCCGCCGGCCGGCACCGTTCGGGCGCCCCGGCTATGTCCGGGTCGATTCCGTCCATCAGGCTGACCTCGATGACGTTAAAGGCCTGTACCACGTGAACTTGGTGGATGAGGTCACCCAGTTCCAGTGCATCGGCTCGGTCGAGCATCTCCACGCCGCGTGCCTGGCCCCGGTCCTCAGCGCCCTGCTCCGCGCCTTCCCGTTCACCCTCCACGGCTTCCACTCCGACAACGGGTCGGAATACGTCAACCGCACCGTCGCCGCGCTGCTGCAAGCCCTCCACATCGACGAGTTCACCAAGTCCCGAGCCCGACACACCAACGACAACGCCCTCGTCGAGAGCAAGAACGGCTCGGTCGTCCGCAAGCACCTCGGCTACGGCCACATCCCCAGCCGCCACGCCCAACGCGTCAACGACTTCACCCAGAACGTCCTCTCGCCCTACCTCAACTTCCACCGCCCCTGCTTCTTTCCCAGCACGGTGGTCGACGCCAAGGGGCGCGTCCGCAAGCGCTACCGCGACGCCGACATCATGACGCCCTACGAGAAGCTCACGTCGCTCCCCGGGGCCACCGACTACCTCAACCCGGGGACCACCTTCGAACAGCTCGACGACATCGCCTTCGCCCTGAGCGACAATGACGCCGCGCGCGCCGTTGAGGAGGCGCGCACGCGGCTATTCCGGTCCATTGACCCGGCTGCCTGACATGTCTGGCTCATCGGCCCGCTTCAGGCTCATTTCTGGATTGGAAAGGACTCAGACCGGCCAGCGGTGGCCGCACCTCAGCCACGCGTGGCTGCGAGAGCGGAATCCAGATCGATCAGTTCGGCGAGCGAAAGGCTGCCGGGACGGCGGGCCGGGTCGATGCCGGCGGCCCGGCAAACGGCGACCGGGTCGCTGGAACCCACCGCCGGCAACAGGGCGTTCACCAACTGCTTTCGCCGGCGCGTGAATAGCTTCCGGACGAGCGTATCGAAACGAACCGGGTCGTCGGGTCTCAGAATCGGGTCACGGAAAGTGAGTGCCACCACTGTCGAACAGACACGTGGCGATGGACGGAAGGCGCCGGGCGGCACCTGCAGCACGCACCGCGCGACGGAGTGAAGCGCCGTCAGGATCGCGAGCGGACCGTAGTCGCGTGTTCCCGGCTCGGCTACCACCCGATCCGCCACTTCGCGCTGCAACATCAGGACGGCATCGCGAAACCTGGCAGCATGCGCTCCACGGAGGAGCATCGCCAGAATCGGTGACGAGACCGAGTACGGGAGGTTGCCGGCAATGCGAAGCGTGGCGTCCTCCGGGGCTCTCTCGCGGAGCCGGCGTGCCCATGCCGACGGATCGCAAGCCAGAATGTCCTGTTCGACCACCACTACGGTGTCAGGAACCAGATCCTGAAGGACGCGCGCCAGCCGCGGATCGCGCTCGACAGCTACGAGTCCTCCAGCGCGCGCGGCGAGCGGCAGGGTGAGTGCGCCGGCTCCAGCGCCAATCTCCAGGAAACGCTCTCCCGTCTTCGGCGCTATTGCATCGACTACCTTGGCGACCCAGGCAGGCTCCAGGAAGTGCTGGCCGAGGCGACGACGGCGGCTACTGGTCCTGGGTGTCTTCCGGGTCGAGGCCGCGTACTTCGAACCACTGGTCCCGCCAGAGTGCTTCCGCTTCTTCAATCTCCTCCTCGCTCAGGCCGAAGTGATGGCCGAACTCGTGGATGACTGTCTCGACAATCATGTCGCGCACGTCATCCTCGTCTTCCGCATCTTCCAGTATCGGTTCGGAGAAGATCGTGATCCGATCGGGCAGAATCCCGGTTGCGCTCCACTCGCGTTCGGTTAGCGGTGTTCCTTCGTACAGCCCGTACAGCGTATCGGGAGGCGTGATCTCCAGTTCGGCGAGCATCTCGGGAGACGGGCGATCTTCGACGACCAGGACGACGTTCTCCATCAACGCGCGCAACCCGACCGGGATGCACCCCTGCGCGTTCGCCACAAGTTCGCCGAACCGTGCGGTAGTCATCCCCGTTGCGCCACCGGCTGGCGGGGCGGTTCGACCGGATCCGGGTTCGTTGCGTAGGCGCAGTCGGAGCGCACGCCGCACCGATCGCAGAGCGGTCTCGGCTTGCAGATGCGCCGGCCATGCAGGATGAGCGAATCGGACGCGACCGTCCACTTGTCGCGCGGTAGAAGCCGACACAGCACCGCCTCCGCCGCGACGGGATCATCGGTCGCGATCAGGCCGAGCCGCCGACTAACGCGTAGCACATGCCGATCGACCGGGAAACCAGGAATGCCGAATGCGTGCCCCAGCACCACGTTAGCGGTCTTTCGGCCAACACCGGGCAGTTTGACGAGATCATCCATTGACGGTGGAACCTCGCCGTTGTGGTTCTCGACAAGCGCGTCCGCCATGCCAAGGAGCGATCGCGCCTTCGCCCGGAAGAAGCCGGTGCTCCGGATCAGCCGCTCGATTGTGGCTGGGCGGGCGCGAGCGAGCGAGCGCGCGTCGGGGTAACGACGAAAAAGCGCCGAGGTCACCTGGTTGACCCGGACATCCGTGGACTGCGCCGACAAGATGGTCGCGGCCAGCAGTTCGAACGGCGTCGAGTAGTGCAGTTCGGTGTCGGCTTCCGGATGATGTCGTTCGAGCGCGCGCAGGATCCGCCGCGCGGCGGTCTTCGCCTCCGACGTCGGCAGCGTCGGCAGCGTCGGCGACGTCGGAGGCGTCCGCTCGGCCGTTCGCTCGTCAGTGGACGGCATCCTCTGGAGGCGTCACCTTCGGCGGCGCCTCGCTGAAGGTGTTGAGATGGTTCTGCAGCGCGGCAATCAGGTTCGGGATGAACTGCGCCGGCACCACGATCTGGGCGCGGACCGGAGCGCGAAGCTGCTGGTTAGCCTCCGCCTTGCGTACGTCGTTCTCGGTAGGCGGCTGTACTTCGCAGAAAGTGAGCGTAAAGTCGTACGGGGTGTGCGAGAGCGCGCAGAAGTTCGAGTAGTAGCGTGGCGCGTCACCCGGCTCGTCCGGCACGACGGTGAAGTTGATCTGCTTGCGTTCGGCCATAGGTCTCCTTCTGGTGAAGTAAAACGGTGCCACGGATTATGGTCAGTACGTCCGCAAGACGCCAATCACGACTCCCTGCACCTGCACGCGGTCGGCGTCGACGGTAGTCGCATCGACAGCAGGCGTGACCGACCGCACGTGGACGCACTGCCCCTGCTGGCGGAAACCACGAACCGCCACGGCTTTTCTGTCGATTAGGGCCAACACCAAGTCGCCGTTCCCCACCGCCTTCCGTTCTGCGACGATGACTATGTCACCGTCGCGAATCTGTTCACCAAGCAGCGTATCGCCCCGGACGGCCAGTGCGTAGGCGTCCCGCGCGCGTACGAGATCTTCCGGCACGGCCACCGTCTGGCGCGGAAGCACCGCGTCAATCGGAGTGCCGGCGGTGAGATAGCCGAGCAGTGGCAGATCTACAGCGCGGGCGCCGGTCCGCGCCGGCAGCAACTCGATCGACCGGCTCCGGTTCCATGACCGCTTTATGAACCCCTTCTCCTGCAGGTTCGTCAGGTGCTTGTGTACGGTGGCAAGCGACGAAAGACCAAAACGCCGGCCGATCTCCTCGAGACTGGGAGGACGGCCGTCGCGGTCGATGCACTCTCGAAGGAAGTCGAGGATCTGTCGTTGCCGCCGTGTCAGCGCCGGTTGCAAGAGGGGCTCCTAGCGCAGTGTATCGCACGCCGAGCCGGCCGCACGGCAGCGTGGTACAGTGCGTCATGGTGTGGCTGATCGCCATTGCCGTCGTGGTGGGGATCGGGAACGCGAGACAGGCCGAGGAGCCGCTCAGCCCGGCGGACGCGCGCGCGATGGAAGAGGCGCTCGACCGGATCCTGCTCAACGCGTCAACGGAACATAGAACCGGCGCGGTGCGCACGGTTGCGATCGACGAGCGGTCTTTCAACGCATGGTTCCGCTTCGAGGGCGCCGACACCTTCCCGCCTGGCGTGACCGATCCCCAACTCAACTTTGAAGGCGCAGGACGGACAATCGCACGCGCGACGGTCGATGTTGACGGTCTTCGCGAGCAGCAGGCGGAGCGGAGTCTGTTCGATCCGCTTCGCTACCTGGGTGGCCAACTGCCGGTCAGCGCAGTCGGCCTGATTCAGGCAGAGGGAGGCACGATTCGTGTCGACATCGAATCGGTTGAGGTGGGGTCCGTGTCGGTACCGGCTACGCTCGTCCACGAACTGGTCCGTTACTACACCCGCTCGGATCGCCAGCCAGACGGTATCGATCTGAGCGAATCGTTTCCTCTGCCGTACAGCATCGAGGCGCTCCGAGTGGAGCCACGCCGTCTGGTCGTGGTGCAATAGGCGGCTCGTGACCCGCACCGTAAGCGATGTCGGGGTGGCGGAATGACACGCTCGGCGCGGCCGTAGCAACGCTGCGCGGCGCTGGACCCCGCCGCGTCGCGGACCTCGAAGCGGTCGGCATCCGGACCCTCGACGATCTGTTGCTCGCGCTGCCGCACCGGTACGAAGACCGGGGGACGGTAGTCCCGATCGCCAGGCTCGCGCCGGGCGCCACCACCAGCGTCGCGGGCCAGGTCGTCTCCTGCCGGCTTCGGCGAACCTGGCGTCGCCGGTTCACGCTCGTTCATCTGGTGATCGCGGACGAGACGGGTCAGGTCCGCGCTACCTTCATGAATCAGGCCTATCTGGCGAAGCTCTTCCAACCGGAGCGCCGGGTGGTGCTGCACGGCCGATACGACCTTGGCCGTAATGGCCTGGAGTTCACCAATCCGGATCACGAGTTCCTCTCCGACGGAGCGAACGGAGACCACGCATCGACATCTGTGGAAGAGGCGGCACCCGGCAACACGGGTATCCATACGGGACGAATTGTTCCCATCTATCCCGCGATCAGTGGATGCACACCAAAGGTGCGCCGGCGTTGGGCGCATGACGCACTGGCTCGGCTACCGTCGGAGGAAGGGGAGACTGACAACGCGCTGACCGATCCGTTACCGGAGGATGTCCGCCGCGCGCATGACTTTCCGTCGCGGACCGAAGCATTGCTCGCCGCACACTTTCCGCCGGCGGGCACGTCGCTCGACAGACTGAACGCTTTCCGGACGCCGGCCCAGCAGCGGCTGATTTTCGAAGAGTTCTTTACGTTCCAGATCAAGCTGTTGCGCCGGCGGCTGACAGCAGAGCGATCGGTTGCGTCCCGACGGATAACGGTCGACGATCGGATCCGGCGGGCCGCGCGCGACGTCCTTCCATTCCGACTGACCAATGATCAGCGGGTTGCGCTCCGAATGATCGTCGACGACCTGCGAGCATCGACGCCGATGCGGCGCCTGCTCCAGGGCGACGTCGGGTCCGGCAAGACGATCATTGCGCTGCTCGCCGCGCTGGTCGTGATGGAGAACGGGCGCCAGGTAGCGCTGATGTCACCCACCGAGGTGCTCGCCGAACAACAGTACGCCAACGTAGCGCGCCTGCTTGCACGTTCTCGCTTCGCGCCGCTGCTGCTGACCGGCACCCTTGCGCCAGGCGCCCGCCGCGAAGCGGTGGCGAGCATCGCCAACGGCAGCGCGCGGCTTGCCGTCGGGACGCATGCGCTCCTGCAGGAAGGGGTGGCGTTCCAGGATCTGGGCCTTGCGATCATCGACGAGCAGCATCGGTTCGGTGTACTCCAACGCAGTGCACTCTCCGAGAAGGGTCTCAACCCCGACCTGCTGGTGATGACGGCGACGCCGATCCCACGGACGCTGGCGATGACGGCGTACGGGGATCTCGATGTCTCGGAACTGCGCGAGCGTCCCCCCGGGCGACAACCCATCGCTACCTGCCTTCGTTCCGTATCGCGCCGTGCCGAGGCGTACGATCAGGTGCGGGCGCAACTCGATGCAGGCCATCAGGCGTTCGTCGTGCATCCGCTGGTAAACGAATCAGAGGCGCTTGACCTGCAGGGGGCAACCGCGCTCGCCAAGGAACTTGAGGCCGTCGTCTTCCCGAACCACCGCGTCGGCCTGGTCCATGGAGGGTTGCCTCCGACCGAACGGCCGCGGACGATGGCGGCATTCGCGGCGGGGACGATCGATGTTCTCGTGGCGACCACCGTCATCGAGGTGGGCGTCGACATCCCGAACGCGACAGTGATGGTGATCGAGCAGGCGGAACGGTTCGGCCTGGCGCAGTTGCATCAGCTGCGCGGACGCGTTGGACGGGGAGAGTCCGCATCCACCTGCATTCTGGTGCATGCGGTGGAGTTGAGCAGCCTCGCTCAAGCCCGACTCGAGGCGCTTGCGGCAACCACTGACGGCTTTGAGATCGCCGAGCGAGACCTGGAGTTGCGCGGCCCGGGTGACATTCTCGGGACGCGCCAGTCTGGCATGCCGCTCTTCCGGGTTGGCGATATCGTCCGCGATCATCGCCTGATGGTGGACGCGCAACGCGCCGCGGCGGCATCGGTTGCCGCGCACCGCGCTCACGCTGCACCCCGGACGATCGCGTCCCCTTTCAACGGATCGGACGACGATGCGCATCATCGCGGGTGAACTGAAGGGTCGGCGACTGCGAGCGCCCACATGGCCCGGGCTACGCCCGACCTCCGATCGGTTACGCGAAACGCTCTTTGCCGTTCTCGGCGACCGTGTCTCGGGAGCCACCGTGCTCGACGGCTACGCAGGTACCGGCGCCGTCGGCCTCGAAGCCATCAGTCGGGGCGCGGCGTCCGTCACCTTCGTGGACAGCGACCGTCGGGCCGCTGCACTCATCGAAGAAAACCTGGTCCACTGCGGGGTCGTCGCCCGAGGGCAAATTGTCCGTGGGAGTCTGCCCGGAGCCCTTGATCGTGTACCTGAGCCTGCCGCGTTCGACCTGATACTGCTGGACCCTCCATACGGGTTTGATGACCGGCCGATCGGTGCCATACTTTCGACACTCGGCCGACGGACCGCACCGGGAGGCATGTTGGCAATCGAGCGTCCACGTCGTTGCGAACCGCTTGCCGCGGAAGCGAAAGGTGACAGTGCTCTGGTGCATGTACGGCGTGTCACGGCAGGGGACAGCGCACTGGATCTCTACCGGCGTGAGGGGGAAGAGGTCGCCGGCGGCGCCCGACGGTGAGTGGAAGCATGGCAACGACAACGAACAATGACGACAGCGTGGCGGGAAAGACCTCCGGGCGCCAGCCTCGGGTCGCCGTCTATCCTGGCTCGTTCGATCCGCTCACGAACGGACATGTCGACATTATTCGGCGCGGCGCCCGACTGTTCGACCGGATCGTCGTCGCGATACTCCTGAACCTCGACAAGTCGCCGCTCTTCTCGGTCGACGAACGGGTCGAGATAGCGCGGGAGGTATTCCGGGAACACCCGACCGTGGAGGTCGAGACATTCAACGGCCTGCTGGTGGACTACGCGGAGCGGCGCGGCGCCGACGTGATTGTCCGCGGCCTCCGCGCGATCTCCGACTTCGAGTATGAGATGCAGATGGCGCTGATGAACCGGCACTTGCGTCAGTCGATCGAAACGGTCTTCATGATGCCGGACGAACGCTATACCTATCTCAGCTCGCGTCTCGCTCGAGACGTGTACGTGCTCGGTGGATCGATATCCGGCCTGGTGCCGAAGGTGGTGGAGCAACGCCTCCGGCAAAAGGTCAAGACGGTACCGCCCGTCGTACGGATCTGACCGGCAGCGTGGCAGTCTCCCTGGCGTCACCTTTTGCGCAGCGCCTCGAGCGCGTTGCGGCCCTCGGCGACGTGCGGCCTGGCGAGGTGATTGTCACCACCGAAGGGAAACAGGGACTCTTCAACGTCGCGATGGCGCTCTAACGGTTGGAGATCAGAACGATGGTCAGTACGTAGCGGTCCGGGTCGGGATCGAGCAGCGTCCGCAGGTTGAAGTTGCCGGTGTTGACGTAGGGCACGTCCCCGATACGGGTGAACGACACGCCCTGGGCCGCGAGCGCCTCGACGTCGTCCGCGCGGAGAACGACCAGCACTCGTTCGGGCGATTGGAGAAAATCGTTCACCGCCTGGAGATTGACCAGTTCGGTGTGGGGCTCACCGACGTAGTAGAGCAAGTTCCGATCGAAGACACGGTAGCGCCCGTACGGTTCGCCCGCCTGTCGCTCATCCGCCACCATCGCCGCCATTCTCTCTACCGGGGCAGGATCTGGACCAGATAACACCATGGTGTGCGTTTCGATCGCGACAACGGCAACAGCGACCGCGACCGCGACCGGTATGGCGCGGACGTAGCGCGATTTCCAAGCCACCCAGAGTGCTACGGCCACGGCGACACCGCCGGCCGTCGCGATGGCGTCGGCGGCGTCATCGATCATCATGCCCGGCCGTTCGATCAGGAGGGGGCGGGCGTACCAGACCAACGTTCCGACCAGGCCGACCACGATGCCCGCCGTGATGCCACCGGTAACCCACAACCGCCGTTCCGCCCGCGACGCATCGGCCCTCATCGCCTGTGTCATCGGGCGAGCAATCAATACGGCGAGCGGAACCAGCATCGGCAGGATGTAGCGGGGCTGCTTGCCGACGGACAGGGTGTAGAAGACCAACGGCACGGCGGCCCAGAGGGCGAGGCGCACGGTCCGCGTGTCGCACTCCCGCCGCCGCCAGGCCCGACGCAATGCCGGGACCCAGAGCAGCATAAAGGGCGTCCAGGGAAGCATGCCGCCGGCGACGATCGGCAGGTAGTACCAGATCGGTCGCGGGTCGTTGTAGCGATCGCTGGCAAAGCGATCCAAGTTCTCGGAGAAGAAGAAGCGGTCGAGATAGGCGGCGCCATGCTCCATCGTCATTGCGCCGTACCACGGCAGTGCGAGGAGAAGAAAGACGCCTGCCGCGAGCAACAGGTCGGCCGGGCGGGCGAGTCGGAGCGAGCCACCACGCCACCGGTCGAACGCCACGGCCGGCACGATCACCATTCCCACGAGCACCGGACCGACCGGCCCCTTCACGAGGAACGCACCGGCGGCGGCGACACCTGCGAGAATCAGCCAGGCCCGGCGGCGCAAGCCACCCGTCATCACTCCATCGTCACGCGCTGTTTCTTCCAGCAATCCGATCATCGAAGACCAGGTGGCAAGTGCGATGAGGAACGCGAGCGGCAGATCGGGGAGTGACTGGTGCGCCATCGCAATCGTGGCGAAACCGGTCGCCGTCACGACACCCGCGACGAGAGCGGTCGTCTCGTCGTAGAAGCGCCGGGCACATGCCCAGGCGACAAACACCAGGCCAAAGCCAGCAAGAGCTGATGGCAGACGTGCTGCCCAGGGCGAAATGCCCGCCACCTGGTATAGGACGGCGACCAACCAGTAGTAGAGGACTGGCTTCTCGAAACGGGGCTGACCGTTGAAGTAGGGCGTCAGCCAGTCGCCGCGTTCGACCATCTCGCGGGCGCTCTCCGCGTAGAACGCCTCGTCCGAGTCAGTGAGCGCCGGCTGGCCCAACCCGGCAAGAAACGTCAGCGCGCAGAGGCTGACAAGGACGACCGCGTGACGGAACACCGCAGCGAATTGTATATCCCCGCTTGCCGCTGGACCGCGGAGTTGACAGACTGGAGGTATGCGCATTGCGGTCGTGGGGGCTTCTACGAATCGGCACAAGTACGGCAACAAGGCAGTTCGGGCACTGCTGGCACAGGGGTATGACGTGACAGCCGTCAATCCTGGATGCGCCGCGGCGGGTGAGTCGATCGAGGGGGTGCCAACGCATGCCTCGTTGCGGGACGTACCGGGCACGATCGACGTGGCAACCTTCTATGTGCCGCCGGCCGTGGGCGAGCGCCTGCTGGATGACGTCGCGGCACGGGAGATCGCTCAGATCTGGGTGAATCCTGGCGCCGAGAGCGAGGCGCTACTCGCCCGTGCCCGTGAACTGGGCCTCGAGGCGCGTCTGCAATGCAGCATCCTCGCCGTCGGAGATTCGCCCGCCAACTACACCTAGCACAACACGTCGCGGGCGGGGCGGACTTGACAACATCCCCACCCATTCCTATGCTACCCGGTAACTCGTCGCCGGATTCCTTCCGGATGACGCTTTCCTGAACATTCTGGCCCTAGCGGCCCGATTCACTGCACCACCGTTACCCGAAGGTTCATCCAAGCATGGCCGACAAGAAGAACGCATCCTCCGGAACCGCCGCTGTTGCTCCACCGGATGATTCGCCGCCGGTCGCCGGCGCCCCGGAAGAGGTCGAGCCAGAAGCGGAGCCAACCGGGAAACCGCGCGGCAAGGGACGGGGCAAACCGACCCTGAAAATCGCCAACCTGAAGGATATGGGCATCACCGCCCTCACCAAGGTGGCACAGGATCTGCACGTTCCGGGCGCCACAGGGATGCGGAAGCAGGAGCTGATCTTCCAGATCCTCAAGGCGCAGACCGAACAGAGCGGATTCATCTTTTCGGAAGGTGTGCTTGAAGTGCTGCCGGACGGATTCGGCTTCCTGCGGGCGCCCGACTACAACTACCTGCCGGGCCCCGACGACATCTACGTCTCTCCATCACAGATTCGGAAGTTCGACCTGCAGACGGGCGACACCGTCTCCGGGCAGATCCGACCGCCGAAGGAAGGCGAGCGCTACTTCGCGCTGATCAAGGTGGAGGCGGTCAACTTCGAATCGCCCGACCAGGCGCGCGAGAAGATCTTCTTCGAAAACCTGACGCCGCTCTACCCGCTGGAGCGGGTGCGCCTGGAGACGGCATCGGACAACCTGTCGGCGCGCGTCATGGATCTGATGACCCCGATCGGCAAGGGACAACGCGGACTCATCGTTGCCGCGCCACGGACCGGCAAGACGATGCTGCTACAGAACATCGCGCAGTCGATCGCGAAGAACCATCCCGAGGTGTACCTGATTGTCTTGCTGATCGACGAGCGGCCGGAAGAGGTGACCGACATGCAGCGCTCGGTAGACGGCGAGGTGATCTCCTCGACGTTCGACGAGCCGGCGCAGCGCCATGTCCAGGTAGCCGAGATGGTCATCGAGAAGGCGAAGCGCCTGGTCGAGCACAAGAAGGATGTCTTTATCGTGCTCGATTCGATCACGCGCCTGGCGCGCGCTTACAACAGCGTAATCCCGCCCTCCGGCAAGGTCCTGTCCGGCGGTCTCGACTCGAATGCGCTTCAAAAGCCGAAGCGGTTCTTCGGAGCAGCGCGCAACATCGAGGAAGGGGGCTCGCTCACCATCATGGCAACCGCGCTGGTTGATACGGGATCCCGGATGGACGACGTCATCTTCGAAGAGTTCAAAGGGACCGGCAACATGGAGATCCATCTCGACCGGAAGCTGGTCGACAAGCGCGTCTTCCCGGCGATCGACATTCAGAAGAGCGGCACGCGGAAGGAAGAGCTGTTGCTCACCAAGGAAGACCTGAACCGGGTCTGGGTACTCCGCAAGGTGCTGCATCCGCTCCTGTCGGTCGAGGCGATGGAACTGCTGCTCGACAAGATGGGCAAGACCAAGTCGAACGCCGATTTCCTGGCGTCGATGCAAAGGATGGGATGACCGCCATGCCGACCACCATCAAGCTGCGTGACAACGGCCCTTGCCTCGTTGACGGAGACGACGTCACGGTCGTTGACGCTGAGGGAAACGCGTACGAGATCGCGAAGCGGCCCTTTGCGCTCTGCCGTTGCGGGCACTCCGACAACAAGCCGTTCTGTGACGGCTCGCACAGGCAGGCAGACTTCACGTCCGCTCCGCGCGCGGGTTCGTAGTCTCCCAGCTCCACCGCCGCCGTGACTCGGGAGCCATCGGCGTGGTGGCCTCCTACTGCGTCTGGGGTGTACCGGCGGGCGTGGCCAGTACGGCGAACGTGAGCGTGTCGCCCTCCACGTCGACGACGACCGTGTCACCCTCACCGAACTCGCCCTTGAGCAGCCGCTCGGCGAGCGGGTCTAGCACGCGCCGCTGAATCGTCCGTCGCAGCGGACGCGCGCCGTACGCCGCGTCGTACCCTTCAGACACCAGTGTGTCCGTCGCGGCATCGCTCAATTTCACCGTGACACGCCGGTCCGCCAGGCGACGGTCGAGCGCGGCCAGCTGCATGGCAGCAATCTGTCTCAGGTGGTCACGTCCGAGCGCGTGGAAGACGATGATCTCGTCGACGCGGTTCAGGAACTCCGGCCGGAAGTGGGCTCGCATGACAGCGTCAATTTGCCGACGTGTCTCATCATCAAGTTCACCGTTCCCATCGGCAGCAAGGCCGGTCCGTCCGGCGATCAGCTCGCTTCCCAGGTTGGACGTCATGATGATGACGACGTTCCGGAAATCGACCGTCCGCCCCTGTCCATCGGTCAATCGTCCGTCGTCGAGCAGCTGCAGCAGAACGTTCAGCACGTCGGGGTGCGCTTTTTCAACCTCGTCAAACAGCACCACGGCGTACGGTCGACGACGGACCGCCTCCGTCAACTGACCCGCCTCTTCGTAGCCGACGTATCCCGGCGGAGCACCCACGAGACGTGAGACGGTGTGCTTCTCCAGATACTCCGACATGTCGATCCGAATCATCGCCCGCTCGTCGTCGAAGAGAAACTCCGCAAGCGCCCGCGCCAATTCGGTCTTGCCGACGCCCGTCGGTCCGAGAAAGATGAAGCTGCCAAGCGGGCGGTCCGGATCCTGCAAGCCGGCGCTCGCGCGGCGAACCGCGTTGGCCACGGAAGTGAGCGCATCATCCTGACCCACGACCCGTTCGCGCAACCGGGCTTCCATTCTGATGAGCTTCTCAACCTCTCCTTCGACCAGCTTGCTGAGCGGAATATGCGTCCATTTGCTGACGACGGCGGCTATGTCCTGCTCGTCCACTTCCTCCTTCAGCATCCGCGGCGTCTCTCCGTCGGGCGACACGTCCCGATTGGATGCCAACTGGCGCTCAAGCCCCGGAATCCGTCCGTATTGCAGCTCGGACGCGCGCGCATAGTCGCCCTCACGCTGCGCCCGTTCCACCTCCAGGCGGAGTGACTCCAGTTCCTGCTGCAGCCTGCGGTCGTTCTGGATCTGCGCCTTCTCCTGTTCCCACTGTGTCCGCAGTCGCTTCCGTTCATCCTTCAGACCCGCCAGTTCAGTCTCGATCCGCTCGAGGCGCGTGCGCGACGCGGCATCGGTCTCCTTGCGGAGCGCCTCTCTTTCGATTTCGAGCTGCATCAGACGGCGTTCCACCTCATCAAGCTCGACCGGCAACGAATCGATCTCCATCCGGAGTTTCGACGCCGCCTCGTCGATCAGGTCGATCGCCTTGTCAGGAAGGAAACGGTCGCTGATGTAGCGATTCGCCAGCACGGCGGCCGAGACCAGCGCCGAGTCCTTGAACCGGACCCCGTGGTGAATCTCGTACCGCTCGCGCAGGCCGCGCAGGATGCTGACCGTGTCCTGGACGGTCGGTTCCGACACCAGGACCGGCTGGAAGCGTCGCTCCAGCGCAGCGTCCTTTTCTATGTACTGCCGATACTCGTTCCGCGTCGTTGCGCCGATCGTGTGCAGTTCGCCGCGCGCAAGCAGTGGCTTCAGCATGTTCGACGCATCGATGGCTCCTTCGGCGGCGCCGGCGCCCACCACCGTGTGCAACTCGTCGATGAAGAGAACGATGCCTCCCTCCGCGTCGGTGATCTCCTTGAGGACCGCCTTCAACCGCTCTTCGAACTCGCCACGGTACTTCGCACCTGCGATCAGCGCCCCCATATCGAGTGCCACCAGGCGCTTCTCCTTGAGGCCCTCGGGGACGTCGCCCCGGACGATCCGCTGCGCGAGTCCCTCGACGATGGCAGTCTTGCCGACGCCCGGGTCGCCGATCAGGACCGGGTTGTTCTTGGTGCGCCGCGAAAGCACCTGAATGGCGCGCCGGATCTCCTCGTCTCGACCAATCACCGGATCGAGCCTGCCGCTGCGCGCCAGTTCTGTCAGATCCCGTGCATAACGCTCGAGTGCGGACTGTTGTTTACCGTCTTGTGGCGGCTGTTGTACCGGTCCGTTCATGGTCCGTCGTCCAGCATTCGCGCCAGCGATTCGAACTGCTTTCGGGCTTCCGGCGTGAGGTTGCGAGGAAGTCTGACATGCGCCGTCGCGTACTGATCCCCACGGCCGTCACCGTTCCCGAGGGATGGCATCCCCTGGCCGCGAATACGGAAGACCTGTCCCTCCTGCGTGCCGGCCGGAACCTTCAGGCGCACCGTGCCGCCATCAATAGTCGGTACGTCGATCTCGCCACCGAGCACTGCGGTGGCCAGCGGCATCGTTGTGCGCATATGGAGGTCACGCCCCTTTCGCGTGAAGATTGCGTGGGGCGCAATCTGCACACGGAGGTACAGATCCCCCGGCGCAGCCCCGCCCGTGCCCGTGCCTCCCTCGCCAGCGACGCGGATGCGCGAGCCGATGTCCACACCGGCCGGGATCCGGACATCGACCGTTCGCGGGCCGGTGTTGCCACGCAACACCAAGCGCTGGGTCACCCCATGGAACGCCTGTTCGAGCGTCAGCTCCATTTCGTGTTCCGCGTCGCGGCCTTTCCGGCCGCGCGTACGGCGTCCGCCGGCGGCAGCAGCTTCGTCACGAACCCCGGTGGTGCCGGAAAAGAACGTCTGAAAGAAGTCCGAGAACGAATGACCGGTACCGCTTCCCGCACCGAATGCGCCGCCTGCACCGCCAAAGAGATCGCGGAGCTCCTCCTGGGAAACCGAATGGAAGCCACCGGTGCGCCCACCGGCGTTGGTCCAGCGGAACCCACCTGGGCCGCGGCCGGCGAACGGGTTCTGTCCGGCCGCCTGTGCCCGCTCGTACTCCTTCCAGTTAGAGCCCAGCTCGTCGTATTTCTTCCGCGTCCCGGGATTGCCCAGTACTTCGTACGCTTCGTTCGCCGCCTTGAATTGCCGCTCAGCCGTCGGATCGTTCTGATTGACATCGGGGTGATACCGGCGCGCCTGCTTCCGGAACGCCTTCTTGATGCCGTCCTGTGAAGCTGATCGGTCAACCCCGAGCGTCTGGTAGTAGTCCTTGAATTCCATCGTCGCCGCCTCGATTCCAGTATAGAGGCCACAAGGGCGCGCGCCCTGCAAGCCGGGCGCCTCACAAGTCCCGGGACGGGGATTCGTCACAGCCTGCTAGGAGTCTGCGCCGTAGAAAATGCGACAATTGCGGCAGACCTGATCTTGACGGAAGGACGTGATGTCGACGACGTTTCGCCGCTACGCCCCGGACCAATCGTTGCTGTTGCCACCAGATTTGCAGGCGTGGTTGCCGGAGGGCCACTTGGCGCACCATGTCAGCGACTTGGTGGACGGTCTTGATCTGACGGCATTTTACGCACCGTATGAGGGTGACGGTCGGCGCAACGCGCCGTATGAGCCGCGGATGATGTTGAAGGTGCTGATCTACGCGTATGCGACGGGGGTGTTTTCGTCGCGGGGGATCGCGAGGAAGCTGGAAGAGGACGTGGCTTTCCGGGTGCTGGCGGCGGGCAATTTTCCGCAACACCGTACGGTGTGCGAGTTTCGTCGTCGGCATCTGGAGGACTTCAAGAAGCTGTTCGTGGAGGTGGTTCGTCTGGCGCGGGAGTTGGGGGTGGCGAGCTTCGGGAAGCTGTCGATAGACGGGACGAAGGTGCGGGCGAACGCGAGCAAACGCAAGGCGATGAGCTACGGTCGGATGCAGGAGGAGGAGCGTCGCTTGGTCGGCGAGATTGACGCGCTGCTGGCGTCGGCGGACGACGCTGACGCGGCCGAGGATGCGCGGTTGGGGGCGGCGGTGCGCGGCGACGAGCTGCCGACGGAGTTGCGGCGGCGGGAGGATCGTCTGGCGGCGATCCGGGCGGCGAAGGCGCGTCTGGAGGCGGCGCAGCGGGCGGCGGACGACGCGCGCGGGCGGCAGCCGGGCGAGGGTCGGAACCCGCAGGGCGGTCGGCCGTACAAGCGGGCGTATGGCGAGCCGGACGAGAAGGCGCAGAGCAACTTCACGGATCCGGACAGCAGGATCATGAAGACGAGCAACGAAGGGTTCCAGCAGTGCTACAACGCGCAGGTGGCGGTGGATGGTGACCACCAGTTGGTGGTGGCGACGGACGTGACGGCGAACGCGAGTGACCAGGGCGGGTTGCCGGCGCTGCTCGACGCGGTGTCGGAGACGTTCGACGCGCAGCCGGAGACGGTGCTGGCCGACGCCGGGTATTGCAACGAGCGGGACTTGGTGGACCTGGAGACGCGGGGCGTCAACGGGTATGTGGCGCCGGGGCGAGAGGGTAAGACGGCGACGACCAGCGACCCCAAGAAGCATCCGGCGACGAGTCGCATGTCGGAGAAACTGGCGACGCGGGCGGGCCGGGCGGCGTATGCGGAGCGCAAATGGCTGTCGGAGGCCCCGCACGGCTGGATCAAGCACGTGCTGGGATTCCGGCGCTTCAGCCTGCGGGGACTCGCCACGGCGGGCGGCGAGTGGGACTTGGTGTGCCTGGCGTTGAACGTCAAACGCCTTCAGCCCCTGATGGGGATGTGAAACGCGAGGTATGAAGCCGGCAACGGCCGCGCAGCGGTGCGAATCGTGGCCGCTGGCGAGCCCCGGGGCGCGTCGGAGCCGATTTTGCCGACCGTTTCGCCGGCCGCCGAGAATCGACCTCGCCCGCTGACCGGCGAGGTCGCCCCGACGCGGTGCGTCAGGTTGTGGGCCGACGGCCAACTATCGTCCGGCGAATCTCCTACGGCGCAGACTCCTAGACTTCAAATAGCCGACGGGCCGGCCTGCGGCCCGCATACAATGCCGACGCCGCCCGCCGCGACCCGTTCAGCCTTCTTCACCTCGCGTTGGGGAGTCATCGTCGCGGGAATCGGCATGGCAGTCGGGGCAGGCAACCTGTGGCGCTTTCCCCGCATCGTCGCGCAGAACGGTGGCGGGGCATTCCTCATCCCCTGGCTGCTCTTCCTCTTCCTCTGGTCGATTCCACTGCTGATCGCCGAGTTTGGTCTGGGGCGGGGTGCGCGGCGCGGACCCATCGGATCGTTCGCCTCGCTCCTCGGACGAAATACCGCCTGGATGGGCGGCTTCGTCGTCGTCACCACCGTCATGATCATGTTCTACTACTCGGTCGTCACCGGGTGGGCGCTGAAGTACTTCACGGCAGCAATCGGGGGACACCTTTCGGCCGGCACCGACACTGCGGCGTACTGGGATAACTACAGCACATCCATCTGGCAGCCAATCCTGTTCCATGCCGTGGCCATCGCGGCAGCGGGGGCGGTGGTAGCGCGCGGTGTTACGGCTGGTATCGAACGCGCCAACCGGATACTGATTCCGACGCTTTTCGTGTTGCTGCTGCTCGCAGTGGCACGCGCCGTGACACTGCCCGGCGCGGGCGAAGGTCTGCGCTACCTCTTCGTGCCGGATCTGACGCGCCTGACCGACTACCGGATTTGGCTGGAAGCGCTGACGCAATCCGCTTGGTCAACCGGCGCCGGTTGGGGGCTGCTGCTGAGCTACGCCGTCTACGTTCGGCGCGACGACGATGTCGTGTCCAACGCCGCTTCGATCGGCTTGGGAAACAACCTGGCGTCGATCCTTGCCGCAATGGCGATTCTCCCCGCGGTATTTGCCATCCTGCCGACCGCCGACGCGCTCGAGGCCATGGCGGCGGGGAACACCGGTCTTTCGTTCATCTGGATACCGCAGGTGTTCGCGCGAATGCCGGCAGGGGAGATCTTCCTGCCGCTCTTCTTTCTCACGCTGGCGTTCGCTGCCCTCTCGTCCCTGATCGCGATGGTCGAACTCGCGGTGCGCGTACTACTCGATGGTGGTTTGCCGCGCACTCGCGCGGTCGCCCTGGTGGTTGCGGCCACTGCAGTCTGCGGGATGCCGTCGGCCGCCAGCATGCAGGTGTTCGAGAACCAGGACTGGGTATGGGGATTGGCGCTGATGGTGAGCGGGTTGTTCATCGCGATCGCCGTCATCCGTTACGGCGCGGACCGGTTCCGCACCGAACTCGTCAACACGAACGCCGCGGGCCGCCATGCCGGCCCGCTCTGGAGTTGGCTGCTCACCTGGCTCGTGCCGATTGAGTTCGCCATGATGTTCGCCTGGTGGATGTACCAGTCAGCCACGATCTACGACCCGGAAGGCTGGTGGAACCCGGTCCGGGTCTACAGCATCGGCACCTGTGTCGCGCAGTGGGGAATCGCCCTGGCTGTCCTCCGGCTCGGCAATCGCCGCTTGGCCGTGCGAAGCCTCGCGGCACCGCACCGGAGCGAAACGCTATAATTGCAGAACCTCGCGGTGAGACGCCGTCAGGAATGCCAATCTCACAAGGAGTAACAACATGTATCCAGAGTTCTTCATCGCCCCGATGCGGGAGGAATTGACGCGGCACGGTGTCCGGGAACTGCGAACGGCGGCAGCGGTCGACGATGCGATGACCCAGACTTCGGGAACGCTGATGGTAGTGGTCAACTCAGTCTGCGGGTGCGCCGCCGGCCGGGCTCGCCCGGGCATCGCCCTGGCGCTGCAGCATGCGATCCGGCCGGATGTCGTCGCCACTGTCTTTGCTGGCGCTGATATCGAGGCGACTGAACGGGCACGCGGGTATCTCGTCGGCTATCCGCCTTCCTCGCCGTCCGTAGCGCTGCTGCGCGACGGCAAGCTGGTGTACATGATGGAGCGACACCAGATCGAAAATCAGGAAGCGGACGCTATTGCCCGCGACTTGACGGTCGCGTTCGACCAGTTCTGCGCACCGGCAGGCCAGGCAGTCGGCTAGCCGTCGCCTTGGCCGGCGACCGATGACACCCGTGGGCGGTGGGTCCGGCGGCGCGTGGCGTCGGCAAGCCGGATCAGCTCGTCGGGGGACATGCCGCCGATAGTGTCCGCGATCAATGTGAGCGGGAGATCGTCCAGCTTGCGGAAGCGGACGCACGACTTGCCCACGTCGAAGCGCTTGCCGGTTGTCCGATAGGCCTGCTCGAACCGGCGGCGCGCGGTCTCCGACGCATAGATGCCGTGCAGGTAGATCGCCATGTAGTTCTTCTGCGAGGCGAGCCCGGCGTACATCAGCGGCTGGCCGTTGTAGGTGTTCGGGCAAGTTCCCAGCGGCACCTGCCAGGTGATCATCCCCCAGTTCATGGCTTCTTCGTAGCCGTCCGGAAGGTTCCCGTTCACGACGGTACGAACCGCTGCGAGCGCGTGCCGCCGGTCAGGCGGGAGTGATTTCAGGTATTCGTCCACCGTTCGGGCATCCGATCGCATCTCAGCGCCCCGCTGCCGTCCCGGCCGTCGTGCTGACCGGTGCGACGGGGGAGGGATGCCCCCGGCGCTCCGGTGGGGGAGGCTCGATTCGAGCCGAGGGAACAGACGGGACGATCGGGAGTGCGCGGCCGCCGCGTGCCCAGGCGTTGCGCGTCAGTTCGGCCAGCAGGTCGAGGAACGCCGGATGGTCGTTTACGGCCGCCGCGCGCTGCATGGGGAGGTTCAGCGCCCGGCAAAGTGCCGCCGCCTCAATGTCGAGGTCGTATAGAACCTCGAGGTGATCGGCAACGAAACCGATCGGCGCAACGATTGCCGCGGCCAGCCCCCGATCACGTTCGGCGCGGAGATAGTCGCAGACGTCCGGTTCGAGCCATGGATCTTCCGGGCGCCCACTACGGCTCTGGTACGTGAGCGCCCAATCGCTGACGCCGGCGGCCGAGGCGACGAGGCGAGCAGTCTCGAGCAGTTCTGCCTCGTAACCGCATGCATCCGCCATCGATCGCGGAATACTGTGCGCGGTGAAGACAATCCGCGCATCTCCCTGCAACTCCGAAGGCAAGTCACGCCGGGCGTCGGCAACCCGTTCAGCATTCGCGGCGACGAAGTTCGGGTGCGCGTGCCAGTCGCCGACGTAGGTGACCTGAACGTCGGGCCGGCCGCTCACCCTGAGCGTGCGGCGCGCATCGTCAACGTTCTGCCGATACTGGCCACAGCTCGAGTAGCTGTGCTGGGCCGCCAGAATGATGCCGAGGGCACGGCGGACACCAGCGTCCGCCATTGCGGCAAGCGTCTCATCCAGGAACGGATGCCAGTTGCGCATGCCGACCCATACCGGCAGATCGGGACTGCCAGCGGCAAGGCGCGCGCGCAGCCCTTCCGCTTGGCAGCTCGTGATCGCCGTGATGGGAGAGACCCCGTCGAACTGCTCGTAGTGGTGCGCCACCGCGTTGATCCGCTCGGCGGGGATACGGCGGCCCCGCAGCACATTGCGGAGAAAAGGCCTGATCTCGTCGATGCCTTCCGGGCCTCCAAAGCTGATCAGCAGGACCGCGTCGAACGGCCGGCCGGTAGGTGCCATGCCGAAATGATAACGGGAGCGGTGGCGACCCGATGGCCTCATGCGATGCCTCCGAGCAGGGACGTCTGCGCGCAAGCAGCGTGATAGGATGAGCCACTTCCCGGGAGGGATTGAGATGCCCAGATTTGCCGCCAGCGTGGCGATGATGTTCAACGAATGGGATCTGCTTGACCGGTTCGAGCAGGCGGCGCGTGTCGGCTTCGAGGGGGTAGAGATTCAGGCGCCGTACAGCGCGTCTCCCCAGGACATCGCGAACCGGGTACAGCAGAACAACCTCGTGGCGACGCTGATGAACGTGCCGGTCGCGGCCGGCGCGATCCCGGGACGGGAGCAGGAGTACCGCGACGGTCTGTCGCGTGCTTTCGAATATGCCGAGGCCGCCGGTTGCGGGCAACTCCACTGCCTCGCGGGAGCGACCGACGACGGCCGGGCAGAAGACACGTTCGTCGCCAATCTGGAATGGGCCTCGGAACAGGCACAACCCCTCGGGATCCGGCTGCTGCTGGAACCGCTCAACACCCAGGACAACCCAGGCTACTTCCTGACCGGATCGGCACAGGCACGCGGTATCATCGAGCGGGTCGGCGCGGACAATGTATTCCTGCAGTTCGACTTCTACCATATGCAGATCATGGAGGGGTATCTGGCCGAGACCGTCCGGGCCAATCTGGACATCATCAGCCACTTTCAGATCGGCGGCGTGCCGGGACGGCACGAGCCAGACGGAACCCAGGAGATCAATTACCCGTATCTGTTCGGCGTGATCGACGAGATCGGGTTCGAGGGGTGGGTCGGCTGCGAGTACCGTCCGGCGGGGGAGACGATCGCAGGGCTCGAGTGGGCGCGTCCGTACGGGATCAACCCGGGCTAGCAGCCAAGGCTCGGCGATTCAGCGCAAGCCCGCCTGGTTGCCTGACGGCAACATCCCTGAACCGGCCAACCGGAATGCGGCGGATCCGTTGGGATTGATGTGGGGTAGAATAGAGCTTCCCTGGTCGGGGCGTGGCTCAGCCTGGTAGAGCACTCGGTTCGGGACCGAGGGGTCGGAGGTTCAAATCCTCTCGCCCCGACCATCCACTCCTTCTTGGCGCTACGGGCCTTCGTTCGTCGTGACGTACTGCTGTGCTTCGGTGTAGCCAGGGTCGTCGGTGTCGCCAACCCAGAAGCCGGCGAGCGTCGCATAGTACTCGCGCGCCGCGTCGCGGTCGCCGCTAGCCGCGGCAGCACGAGCCGCACCCAGCAGCGATCGCATCCGGTTCGGCATGCGGAGAAGGGAAGTCTCGAACTTCTCCAACGCCTCGGCCGGGCGGTTCAGTTCCAGCAGAATCTCGCCGTACAACTCGTACGGAGGTTTTACCGGGCTGGCCGCGCCGTTCGGTTGGCGGAGCGTCCCGGCGATGTCAATTGCCTCGTCCATGAGAGCGACCGCCGCGTCTGCCATGCCTTCCGCAGCACGGATCGACGCCGCGACTTCCCGGTAGGCGATGCGATTCTGCCCGCCGCCTTCGTCCGCCATCGCCTTGAGGGCGGTTTCCGCCTCCCGCGCCGCTCCGACATCGCCGGTCCGGACGCCGCTCAGACCCGTCGCGAGCAGCTCGTGCATGGAGGAATCGCTCGTGACGGGCAGCAGGCGCCAATCCTCTGTCTCGACAATATAGCGGGCGTTCACCAGCGGCAGCGTGGTGACCGCGCGCTCCTGCCCATCACTGTCGGCGATGAGATTCTCGAGTCGCTCGATCCAGACGCGCGCCTTTTCGTAGTCGCCACGCTGCAGGTCGCCGTACTGACCCCAGTCGAGCGAGTGCACCGCGTCGCCTACGCTGTCGCCCGGTTGCCAGAGAGTCCGCGCCGCTTCGTGCGCCGATTCGTTGTGCGTCGAAACCAGATCCCACATACCGTGCTGAATGAAGATGTGCGTCGGCATGTGCCGGGCGTGCGAGACGGCAGGTGCGATCTCGGCGTAACGCCGTGCTGCGGTGAGTGCCAGCGGTGCGTGGATCGGATCGTCAAAGGCATGGATCGTGTAGTGCGGAGCGCCCGGGTGGTCCGGGTTCACATTGAATACACGCATCGCGATGTTGCCTGCGCGGACCTCGAGGCGCAGCGACTGATCGCCCAGCGCGCGCGAGCCGGCCAGCATCGAGAGCGCATAGAAAGTGGCTACCTCGTGGTCGTCGGAATGGCGGGAATAGAGCCGTTCCATCGCCTCCATGTACCGGACCTGCCGTTCGGGGTATGTGCCGTCCTCGGACCAGAGTTCCTCGACTGCCTCGAGAAAGCCACGCTCCCGGTCGGTCGGCGCCTTGGCGGCGCGCGCTGCACGGGTAGGAGCCAGGCGCTTCAGCACGGCGCGGGGATTTTCCTCATCGAGGCCGCGGCCCGCCCCGAACAGCGGGTGGTTGTAGCAAAGCGTTTCGCCCCAGTAGGCAAGGGCAAAGTCCGGTTCAATCTCCTGCGCCGCCTGGAACTGTTCGATGGCCTGCTTCCAACCGAAGCTGTGCAGTACGGCAACACCGCGCAGGAAATGACGCTGCGCCTCCTCCGAGCGCGCGGAGGTGGGGAAGTCGAGCGAACCCACCTCGGCAAACTGCGCGGAGGCGGGAGGTGCTGCGCCAAGCGTCAGCAGGACGGCGACGACCGCGGCGGCCGATCCAAAGTGGGTCTGCATGAGGTTTCTCCACAAGACGTGTCTGTGAGCCTAGCACAGGAGATGCACCGCTTGGCCGAGGTTATAATCCGCGCGGATTGCCCTTGGCGGAGGCCACGGCATGCGTATAACACGACGTTTCCTCGTGAGCGGACGCGTCCAGCGCGTCGGATTCCGTGCATTCGTCGCGAACGCCGCGCGGCGCGAAGGGATCAGGGGCTTCGTCCGGAATCTGGCTGACGGACGCGTAGAGGCGGTAGGAGAAGGAGATCGGGAAGCGGTCGAGCGCTTTGTCCGGGCACTACACGATGGTCCTCCTTTCTCAAGGGTGATCGACGTGATCGTCGAGGAACTGGCGCCGCTCAACCTGACGGAAGAGTTCACCGTTCGTGGCTGACCGCCACACCCATCGGGTCCGCTTCAGGGAAGCCCTGCAGCAAGAGAGCGACACACCATGGACGCATTGAAAAAATTGATCCGCGAAGTACCCGACTTTCCGAAGCCGGGCATCCTCTTCTATGACATCACGACGTTGCTTGGGGATGCAGCCGGACTACGTCAGGCAATCCACTGCCTGGCTGAACCCTTTCGTGACGCAGAGATCACGAGAGTAGTCGGCATCGAGAGCCGTGGCTTCATCCTGGGGGCGGCAGTCGCGGACCGGCTGGGCGTCGGTTTTGTGCCGATCCGGAAACCGGGCAAGCTGCCGGCCCGATCGATTCGGCGAGAGTATGCGCTCGAGTACGGCACGGACGCGCTCGAGATGCACGCCGACGCCGTGGGCGAGGGCGAGCGCGTGCTCATCGTCGATGACCTGCTCGCCACCGGTGGAACCGCGCGAGCGGCCGCCGACCTGATTAGAGAACTCGGTGCGACGGTGCACGCGCTTGCGTTCCTGATCGAACTCGACGAGCTACGTGGCCGTGACCGGCTCGACGGGCACGAACTCTTCACCGTCCTGCACTACTGATCGGACCGGGATGACTGTTCCGTGTTGATCGAGCTCGTGGTCCTCGCGGGGGTGCTCGCCGCAATCGGTTTCGGCGCGGTCGAAAGGCACCGGCGCGCGCAGCGCCGGGAGCACAGTGAACGAATCGTGGCGCTCCTGCTCACCACGATGGCGCCAGCGGTGGCGCGCGCCGAACCTCGCGAATTGCTGGCGTGGCGGAGCGCGGCAGACGGCATCCGGGAGTTGTTTCCAGAGCAGGTTGAGACAATCGAAGCACGGACGGGGAATCGGTTTCCGTTCCCGCGGGCCCTTATCGAAGATGCGCACGCGCGGTGGACGGCGGATTGGCTCGCATGGGAGCGGCAACATGATATCGAGTGCCGTGAGCGTGTCGCGGCATTGACGGCCGAGCTGAATGCGGTGGAGAAGGGGGGGGCGCCGGCGGTTCGGGCGAAGCTGGACGCACTCGAGGACGAGAAGCTGCAGGATTACCAGCGACGGTACGAGGAGTATGTCCGCGTCGGGAATGGGCTCGTCGCCCTGATGAAGACCGATACCACCGACTGAGAGGCGCGACGCTACTCGCCGACGCCGGGTGGTACACTTGAGCTGTTCGCGAGCATGCGCGTGTAGCTCAGCAGGATAGAGCAGCCGCCTCCTAAGCGGCAGGCCCCCGGTTCGAATCCGGGCACGCGCGCCCCCTGTCCCCTCCAGTCTCACCAAGCCTCATTATACCGTAGAATCAATAACTTACGGCGGTAGCGCAGTGTCAGCCGGTGTCAGCCGGTGTCGCCTTTTCCCACGTTCTTCGTGGGGTAAAGCGTGGTAGGCTGGTTCTACTCCTGACGTGGGAGAAGGGGGGGAACGATGGCAAGGCTGACAGTCGCAAAGGTCCGCACGCTGACGCGGCCGGGGCGGTACGGCGACGGCGGCACGCTGTTTCTGGTCGTCGCGCCGAAGGGATCGAAGGCTTGGATTCAACGGCTCACGATTCGCGGTCGGCGGCACGATCTCGGCTTGGGCGGGTTCCCGCTGACGTCGCTGGCCGAAGCGCGCGATCTCGCGTTCGACAATCGGCGGCTCGCGCGCCGCGGGGGCGACCCGCTGGCGCAGAAACGCAAGGCCGCGGTGCCGACGTTCCGGGAAGCGTCCGCGAAGGCACTGGAAGCGAACCGGGCGACGTGGCGGCACACCAAGACGGTGGCGTTGTGGGCTGCTTCGATGGAGAAGCATTGCTTCTCAATCTTCGGGGATCGTCCGGTCGATGAGGTCGACCGCGCGGACGTGCTGCGGGTGCTGTCGCCGATCTGGACCGCCAAGCCGGAGCTTGCCCGCAAGGTGCGCCGGCGCATCAAAGCGACGTTCGCATGGGCCGAGGCGCACGGGTTCTGCGACCGCAATCCCGCGGGTGCGGCCATCGACGGCGCGCTCCCGGCGCAGCCGTCGGTAAAGGCGCACTTTCGGGCGTTGGCGTACACCGAGGTCGCCGCGGCGCTCGATACCATCGAGGCGTCGCGGGCGGCGCTGGCGGTCAAGGCGTGCTTGCAGTTCGTCGTGCTGACCGCGTGCCGGTCGGGTGAGGCGCGGCTCGCCGCGTGGACCGAGATCGACGTAGAGGCGCGCGAGTGGCGCGTCCCGGGGTCGAGGATGAAGGGGGGCGTTGAACACCGCGTCCCGCTCTCTGATGCAACGCTCGCCGCGCTGGAGTCCATGAGACCGCTGCGCGATTCGAGCGGCTTGGTTTTCCCGTCGCCCGTCAAACCGGGCGCGCCGTTGAGCAACACGAGTATGACGATGGCGCTCCGCCGTGCCGGGCTGGCGGATCGCTGCACGATTCACGGTTTCAGGAGCAGTTTCCGCACGTGGGCCAGCGAAAAGACCGCCGTGCCTCACGCGGTCGCGGAGGCGGCGCTCGCTCACGCGGTGGGATCGTCCGTCGAGCGGAGCTACGCGCGGAGCGATTTGTTCGACAAGCGGCGCGGCCTGATGGACGACTGGGCGCGGTTCCTGACCGGCGCTGCCGCCGCAAAGGTGGTGCGGCTCGCTTAACCCGGATTATGCATGAAGGGTCCGAGTCGACGTCGCGGACGGTGTGATCGTCGCGCACATGGCGCATCGGGCGTCGCTGCCATCGGGCGCCGGCGGGATAGAAGCTGACTGTCGGTGGGGAAGGCCTGGGTACGGGGCCGTCGAGGGACGGCTTCGCCGCGGGCGTGCTCGGTGCGCTGTTGGGATGCGTTTACGTGCGGCTGACGAGCGCCGGCTGGGGCCTATCCGCCGCGGGCGCCGAGTGCAAGCGCGATGTGCCGCCAAGCGTGGAGGTCCGGCGTGGCGGTCGGCAGGTGCAGGACCACGCGGCGGACCGAGCCGACGACGTGCGCCCCCAATTTGAGGAGCCGGTCGCGCAGCCACGTCACTTGGGCGCGGGCACAGGCGGTGCGCGCCGCGCGCAGCCGGAGTTCTTGCATCAGCACGTAGGCGGCGGCGGTGAGGAGCACGCGCAGTTGATTGGCCCAGAAGCGACAGCAGCTCGTGCGGTCGATCTGCAGGCCATCAAGCAACTCCTTGATCCGGTTCTCGATGTCGCCGCGGGCGCAGTAGATCCGTTCATAGACGAAACGCGGCGTCTGGCGCAGGTTGGTCACGACGAAGCGCGGGTTGTCGCGCGGCTCGCGGTCGCCGAGCCGGACGACCTCGGCTTTGATCACGACGCGGCGCGCGTGGCCCCACGTACCGGCCTGGTACTGGGTGTCGGTATACACGTGCGCGGTCTGGCCGCTGGCCGCGCTCTGGGCCTGCGCCACGAGCAGGGCGGGTTCGGCGTGGCGCTGCAACACGGCGTTCTTGGCCATCGCCACCACGTAGTCGAGCCGCGGCTCGGCATCCAGGAAGTCGAAGATCTCCGGCGTCGCAAAGCCCCCGTCGAGCCGGACGAGAAACCGCGCCTGGGGAAAGGCCTGCCGCAGCAGGGGCAGCAGCCGACACAACACGCCCACGGTCCCGCGGGTGGCCGACACATTTCCGGGCCGCAGCACCGCCGCGCACAGATACTGTTCGCGTTCCTGGTCGAAGGTCAGAAACGCCAGCAACGGCAGGTAGCACCAGCTATCGTAGTGCCCGTTGAAGAAGGTGAGCTGCTGGGCGCCGTGCGTCGCGTCGTCGGTGGGATCCAGGTCGATCGTGATCCGCCGCGCCCGCCCGTCCAGCCGGCGCTGATGCCGCTCGATGACCCGCATCGCCAGCTCGCGCGCCAGCTCGTAGAGGGCAGACCGGCCGACGCCGTTCTCGAACCGAGAGATCGTCGGCTGCGAGGCCAACGCCTCGCCAGCGACCGGGTCGCGCCCGAGCAACAGCTTGTGGATCGGATCGTCGGCGAGGCGGTCGGCGTCGTTACCATCCGGATGGCCACACGCAATGCCGAAGATCCGCTGGCCGAGCAACTCCGCCAACGTGTGCCGAACCTTCCCGGGCTCCCGCCGGTCGACCAGACAGCGGGCAAAGCCCGCCACCAACCCGTACAGCCGCTCGGCCGCCTTGAGCAGAACCGCGCCGCCATCGGAACTCGCGTGCTGGCGGTCGAACGTCGCGACGAGGGGCTTGTCGAAGAGATCCGGAAAGAGGACAGTCTGTGATATCTTGTCGGTCGTCACGCAAGGGCCTCTGTGGTGGGTAAATGTCTGGCTTCACAGCATTTGTACCACACGGGGGTCCTTGCGTCACTATCGAAATCGGACCCTTCACGAATTATCCGGGTTAAGGTGGCGCGACTTTGTTACCTCAGAAACAAAGTATTCTGCCCGGTATTTACTTTCCCGTGTTCGGCCACGTACGATCCTTCGTATGAGACACGAAGCAACGACGACGGACGGCGAGCGGCTCCTAACTGCGCGCGAAGTCACGCAGGGCGTCGGGATTTCGCGGGCGACACTGTATCGGTTGCTGGCCGCGGGTACGTTTCCGAAGCCGTTGAAGATTACATCGACGGCCGTTAGCCTGCATTATTCGTGAAGGCTCCAAGTCGGCCGCGCGGACGGTGTAATTGTCGCGCACCGGGCGCACCGGGCGCACCGGGCGCGCCGGGCGTCGCTGCCGTCGGGCGCTGGCGGGATGGACACTGATTGTCGGTGCGGACGGCCTGGGTACGGGGCCGTCCAGGGACGGCTTCGCCACGCGGGCGGGCTCGGTGCGCCGTTGGGATGCGTGTATGCGCGGCTGACAGGCGCTGTCTGGGGTCTATCCGGGGCGGGCGCCGAGTGCCAGCGCGATGTGCCGCCAGGCGTGGAGGTCCGGTGTGGCGGTCGGCAGGTGCAGGACCACGCGGCGGACCGAGCCGACGACGTGCGCCCCCAATTTGAGGAGCCGGTCGCGCAGCCACGTCACCTGGGCGCGGGCACAGGCGGTGCGCGCCGCGCGCAGCCGGAGTTCTTGCATCAGCACGTAGGCGGCGGCGGTGAGGAGCACGCGCAGTTGATTGGCCCAGAAGCGACAGCAGCTCGTGCGGTCGATCTGCAGGCCATCGAGCAGTTCCTTGATGCGGTTCTCGATGTCGCCGCGGGCGCAGTAGATCCGTTCATAGAGGAAGCGCGGCGTCTGGCGCAGATTGGTCACGACGAAGCGCGGGTTGTCGCGCGGGGCGCGGTCGCCGAGCCGGACGACCTCGGCCTTGATCACGACGCGGCGGTCGCGGTCCCACGTGCGGGCTCGATAGCGGGTGTCGGCGTAGACGTGCGCGGTCTGGCCGCTGGCCGCGCTCTGGGCCTGCGCCACGAGCAGGGCGGGCTCGGCGTGGCGCTGCAACACGGCGTTCCTGGCCATCGCCACCACGTAGTCGAGCCGTGGCTCGGCATCCAGGAAGTCGAAGATCTCCGGTGTCGCAAAGCCCCCGTCGAGCCGGACGAGAAACCGCGCCTGGGGAAAGGCCTGCCGCAGCAGGGGCAGCAGCCGGCACAACACGCCCACGGTCCCGCGGGTGGCCGGCACATTGCCGGGCCGCAGCACCGCCGCGCACAGATACTGTTCGCGTTCCTGGTCGAAGGTCAGAAACGCCAGCAACGGCAGGTAGCACCAGCGATCGTAGTGCCCGTTGAAGAAGGTGAGCTGCTGGGCGCCGTGCGTCGCGTCGTCGGTCGGATCCAGGTCGATCGTGATGCGCCGCGCCCGCCCGTCCAGCCGGCGCTGATGCCGCTCGATGACCCGCATCGCCAGCTCGCGCGCCAGCTCGTAGAGGGCGGACCGGTCGACGCCGTTCTCGAACCGAGAGATCGTCGGCTGCGAGGCCAACGCCTCCCCCGCCACCGGGTCCCGCCCGAGCAGCAGCTTGTGGATCGGGTCGTCGGCGAGATGGTTGGCGTCGTTGCCATCGGGATGACCGCAGGCAATGCCGAAGATCCGCTGTCCGAGCAACTCCGCCAGCGTGTGCCGGATCTTCCCGGGCTCCCGTCGGTCCACCAGACACCGGGCGAAACCCGCCACCAACCCATACACGCGCTCCGCCGCCTTGAGCAGGACGGCGCCGCCATCGGAACTCGCGTGCTGGCGGTCGAACGTCGCGACGAGGGGCTTGTCGAAGAGATCCGGAAAGAGGACAGTCTGTGGTATCGTATTGATCGTCACGTAAGGGCCTCCGTGGTGGGTAAATGTCTGTGAGCAAGCCATTTATACCACGCGGAGGCCTTTGTTTTTCTACCGAAATCGGACCCTTCCTGAATAATCCGGGTTAGGTGGCCGGCGTCCGAAGTGCGTGAATGGGCCAATTCGCGGCGGCGAGCGTAATAGACCCGGCTAAATTAGAAAGCCGTCTTTTCCGTGCTAGTTTGTAAGGGCGCGTTGACGTGGTGCCGGGCGTTTCCCCGAGGGCAACGCTGCCGCTGCGTCAGCCGGCTCCGAGAGTCCGGTCCTGCCGAGTGGGGCGCGCAATTCACGTCCCGGAGGTGAACCCGACAAAGCGCTCGCATAAGAAAAAGCCCCCCGCGTGGATGGCGCGAGAGGGCTGGTGAGCGCGGCCTGACAGGAGGCCGACACATGCAGAATACCGCACCAGCCGCGGCCGAACAAACCCCCCGCCCGTTGCAGCTTGTCCCACCGCCGCTACAACCGCTGCTGCCCGTGTCCCGGCGGCTGCCGGACGCAGCGGCTTTCGTCAAGCGCTGCGCTCATACCCGCGTGGGCGACGCGGACGCCAAGCTCGTCTACCTGGTGCTGGCGGCACACGTAACGCCGTTCGTTGATGGGACCGCGGGCCGTTGCTGGCCGTCGCGCGACGCGTTGGCGACGCTGTGCGAGTTTGGCCGTAGACGGTCAGTTTGGCGCTCCGGCACCTCCGGGAGATCGGCGCTGTCACCATCAAGCGGCGAGGGCCGTACCGGTCGGCCGAGTACCGCGTCATTTGCCTTCCCGCGGTGCGTTCGGTTAGTCGAGCGGCCAGCCTTGATGATCCACCAGTGGATCACAAAGTAAACAACAGAAGTAGTACAGAGCTTCCCTCTACCACTATGCAGCCTTCGAAGAAGTCTGCCGTTCCGGAACGGTCAGCCGTCCCGGCCGACATGGGGGCGGAACGGCGAACCGCGGGGCGGTCCGCACGGGTGTCGGTGGGAAGGTCTGGATACGAGGCACGTCGACAATGGGCAGTCTGCCGCCGGTGCGGCAAGGCGTGGCCGTACGCGCCGACCGGACCCGCCGCGGAGCCAGTGTGCAAGCGGTGCGGCGAGGAGCACAGCTACGCGGTCGACATCAGGACGGGTGACGGCTGGGAGCTTGACCCGCCTGACGGCTGGGAGTGACCACACCACCGGAATTGACGCTCGCGTCCGGCGACACCATGAACATCGAGGGCGACATCGAGACGGTGATACAGGCGCTCGCCGGGCCGCTTCCGCGGCATCCGGCCGACGACGGCGGGCTAGACTTGTAGCATTCGACTGAAGGGAGCCACAGCAATGAACGAGGATTTGAAACGGCAGGTGCTTGTGAAGGTGGAGGATGCAATCGTTCTTACATCGGGCCGGTCCGCCGAGGAGAAAAAGACGCAGATTCTCCTGATGGACGTGGCGCGCATGATCGGCGGCGGGAAATGGAAGCGGAACACAAGCCCGCGCATGTTCGAGGAAGACATCACATACACCGTGCCGAAGGACTGACCGAAGTAGGCGCGGGGACCCCTGCCCGCCATCGGCCGGAAGAGGCGGCGGGCGCGGTGTTCCCATTGCCTGCAGGTGGCCGGGAGGGTGGGGCTTTCCGTGCACCAAACTAGCCCGGCGGGAAGACTTCCTCCGGGCGGATGTCGTGATCGAAAAGGGGTTTTGCGCGTTTGCAGGTTTCGCACCACCAGATGGTCGACAACTCCCCCATGGGACTCTCGGTCTTTCGGGCCAGCGACCATCGTCCCGTCGCAGCCCTTGAACCTGCACTTGATCCGCGTCGTCCCGGTACGAACGTCCCTCACTGTGCCCTCCTAGGTGTGATCTTTCAATAGGTTGTCCACTCGGACCCGACCGAGGAAACTGAAGGTGCCAGGCCAACGGTTTCCCGGAAGGAGGACCGAGTGGACATCCACAAGAATGCCAAGTTGACGCCGCGGAGTCGAGCCGACGTCGTGCTCCGGATTCTCGATCAAGGCCAGACCCCGGCGGCGGTGGCCGCCGCTGTCGGGGTCTGTACCCGCACTGTGCGCAAGTGGGTCGCCCGCTATCAAGCCGAGGGCGCCGCCGGGTTGCAGGACCGCAGCTCCAGACCCCATTGCTTGCCACGCGCGCCACTGCAAGCACGGTCCCTACTCCGACAGCATGTTCCGTTCGGCGTAGTGGTTCCAGCCGAACGCTTCCTTGACCGCCATCGACAGATCGAAACCGTGCTGCAGGGGTTCCGGCACGGTCAGGTTGAAGTCGAAGGGGAAGATGCTGTGTCCTTCGAATTCCTCGTTCCACGATCCGACAATGTACATGGCGGCGGGCAGGTGCCGAGTACCCAGCTCGCCATGCCACTCGGTCTCGATGTACTCGAACAGGTGGACGTCACGCAACAGCTTGAGGAAATCGGTATAGGCCCCGCGCCCGATCTGTAGCGTCGGAAAGCCGGGCTTGGCGAAACCGGGCGAGAGATTCGGGATCACCATGATGCGCCGCCCCGTGAACACGTTTCTGACTGAGCGCATCGTCCGGTAGTTGACCCGCATGATGGTGAGCTGGTTCTCGATGTAACGCTGCGTAACCGGCAACGCGCGAGGCTCCATGATGGGCTTGAGCGCCGCATGGTGGTAGACGTAGATCGCGTCGAAGTTGGTAGACCGAAGCGTTCGATCCCGGGAAAAGTCGCGCGTTGGGGCCAGATACACCTCGTCTCCCACCAGGTACGGGTAGGCGCCGTAGATGTCGCGGAACCGTTCCCGCAGCATGCGGATATCCTCCCTCATCATCCCGTAGACGCTCATGTCGGCTGGAATCGGGCCCCACGTATGCGAGCCGAAGATGAAGACGACGGGCCGGTTGTTGAGCGTGAAGATCCGGACCGGGCTGTCGTCGCGCACCTCCGCCAGAAAGCGGGCCATCTGCTCGAAATCGTCCCGAAGCCGGTCGACGACACCTGGGCTGCGAAAGTCGAGACGCTCACCCGGATCGGCGGAATTGCGCAGGTTGGCGATCGTGCTTTCGTAGATCAGGCACGCGTAACGCGTGTCGGCATTCTGCGCGCGCAGGTACCCCTGACGATAGTTCTCCTGGTTCGAGTGATTGTCGCGGTCGCGCGACGGGATCCAGCTCAAGGCGTCGACCGTTACACCGAACTCGTTCTTCAACTCGTTGAACGTGGTCTCGATCTCCGGATCCCACGAGACGTAGTTGCCGCCGAGGAACCGCGCCGTCTGGAGCGCCGGCGGGCGGTTCGTCGACTTGTACCAGCCGTAGTGCCAAGCGATCGTGATCGGCCGCGTCCGCGTCCGCAAGCCGCCGGAATAGAGCTGCACGGAATGCTCGATGGCGTTGACCGAGGACGCATCGATGGCCCCGCGTCCGAAGACATCCGCCCGGGGATCGAAGCCATACGCCGGTTGCAGGCCGAAGCCTCGTTGGGCGAAGAGGACCGATTCGGCCAGATGCCGGTCAGCAAGAGCGACCGCACCGTCA
This sequence comes from Vicinamibacterales bacterium, assembly GCA_965246995.1. Taxonomy (GTDB): domain Bacteria; phylum Acidobacteriota; class Vicinamibacteria; order Vicinamibacterales; family UBA8438; genus VXRJ01. The sequence continues at coordinate 2,557,467 of OZ252008.1, read as the reverse complement.
CCGTCGATATCAGCCACCCACGAGGGGAGAAGCACCGGCGCCTGCGCAGTCACTACGCTGCCCGGGGCGGCGGCGGCGGCCAGAGCGGCGCCTGCCGTCGCGACAAACTGCCGCCGAGTGGGCGTTCGCGCCTGTGCCCGACCCACGGAAGTCACAATCGGTGCTTGTCCACGATGCTGTCCTGAAGCGCTGCAACTGACTTGCGGTTGCCACGGATCAGGTACCGTAGCCCAACTTTCGTGCACCGTGTCAAGCCCACGTTACCGCCGTCTTTGGTAGTCTGGGTGTGACGCGTACCGTGGCTGCCAATTCCTGCCTTCGCGGCTCTATCCCGACATCGACACGACACATCCGGAGCAGGCGAATTTGGTAAGCTAACCGGTTGAGGGTATCGTTGCGCGCCCAGATTGAACCGAGGGCGCATCTCGCACCATGAAGCGATCAGAACGTCACCACCTGAAAGACAACCCGCTCGCGACCTTCGTCTCGGAGCTGACGGAGACCGACTGGGTGAACACACGCTCGGTCACCGGGGCTGCGCTGGTCGTCGGCGCGCTCGTGATCGCGGGCGCTGTATTCGGCTGGCAGCAGTACCGCTCGTCACAGGCGAGCGCGCTGCTCGCAACCGCCATGGCGATCGTAGATGCTCCGGTCATTTCGCAGGACGCGACGGGCGAGACCGCCGAAGGCGGGCTACCGGCAACGGCCGAGTTTCCCTCCGTCGCCGCCAAGCTGGAAACCGCCGTGCCGAGGCTGTTGGAAGCGGCTGACGCCTATCCGAGCTTGTCGCCAGGCATAGCCGCGCGCTATCAGGCGGCGGCGGCGCTCGGCACGCTCGGCCGAAGCGACGAAGCGGACGCGCAGTACCAGCGCGTGATTGAACTGGCCGGAGAGGGAATGTACGGCCACATGGCCCGTCTCGGCCGCGCCGAGGCGCTGCTGGACACGGGCGACCACGACGGCGCCATTGCCCTTCTGGCGGAGGCCTCGGCTGCCTCGGTGACGGACGATGCAGGGCTGCCGCGTGATGCGCTGCTGATGCGTCTCGGTCAGGCATATGCGCTGGCGGGACAGGCAGCCGAGGCGGCGTCCACCTTCCGCCAGTTGATCGATGAGTTCCCCACCTCCGGCTACCGCTTCGAGGCCCAGCGCGAACTCGATACCCTGCCGCAACAGAGCGACGGATAGACGCCCTCGCGCTACTTGCCAGGCCAGCAATGCGCGCCGGCAGTTTCACCGTTGGACTCGTGCAGATGTCGTGGCCCGGATCCGCCGCCGGCGCACATGAGGCAGCCGAGGCGGGCATCCGCGAAGCAGCGGGGCAGGGGGCCGAGATCGTCTGTTTGCAGGAACTCTTCGCGACGCCCTACTTCTGCCAGCAGGAAGATGCCACCTGCTTTGATCTCGCCGAGCCCTTGCCGGGGCCGACGACTGAACGATTCGCGGCTGTGGCGCGCGAGCTTGAACTCGTGCTCGTCGTCCCGCTCTTCGAGCGCCGGGCGGCCGGGTTGTACCACAACACGGCGGCCGTGATCGACGCGTCGGGCGAACTCCTCGGGACATACCGGAAGATGCACATTCCGGATGACCCTCAGTTCTTCGAAAAGTTCTACTTCACGCCGGGCGACTTGGGTTACCCGGTCTTCGAGACACGCTACGCGCGGCTCGGCGTGCTGATCTGCTGGGACCAATGGTATCCAGAGGCGGCGCGGCTGCTGGCGTTGGGCGGAGCAGAACTGATCTGTTACCCCACGGCAATCGGCTGGCCCGGGACCGGCCCGGGACCGGACGGTGAGGTTGAACGCGACGCCTGGCGCACGGTGCAAAGAGGGCATGCCGTAACGAACGGCGTCTGGGTCGCATCGGTGAATCGCGTCGGTGTCGAAGACTCCGCCGCGGGTGGCCTGCGTTTCTGGGGTGGCTCATTCGTCTGTGATCCGGCTGGCCGCGTCGTCGCAGAAGCGTCGGAGGAGGCGACGGTGGTCGTCGCGCGATGCGACCGGAGCCTGGTAGAACAGCAGCGCCGAGCCTGGCCGTTCCTGCGGGATCGGCGGATCGATACCTATGCGCCGTTGAGCCGGCGGTTCCTCGACGGCGACCGATGAACGCGCGGGTCGCCGGCTTCAGGATGCCAGCGGAATGGGAACCCCACGCCGCCACCTGGCTCGTCTGGCCGCACAACCGGGACGACTGGCGGACGAAGACCACCGCCGTCGAATGGTGTTATGTCGAGATGGTGCACCACTTGGTGCGTGGCGAGCGCGTTGCGCTCGTCTGCCAGAATGCGCGCGTTCGTCAGCGCGCCTGCCACCATCTCGAGCGGTGCGGCGTCGACATGACGCGCATCGACACGCACCTGATCCCGACGAACCGATCATGGATTCGCGACAGTGGGCCGATCTTCGTCCTGCACGGCGATAGGACATGTCAGGCGGTCGTCGCGATGGACTGGCGGTTCACTGGCTGGTCGCGGTACCGCGCGCATGCGCTCGACCACGCATTGCCACGGCGGATTGCACGAGATCTCGGCATGGAGCGGATCGAGGTAGTTGAACAAGGAGTGCAGGTCGTTCTTGAGGGTGGGAGCATCGACGTCAATGGAGAAGGTCTGCTGCTGACGACCGAGACCTGTCTGCTCGGCCATGTGCAGGCGCGGAATCCTGGATTGTCACGCGAGACCATCGAGCAGGCGCTGGGCCGGAGGCTTGGTGTGGAGCAGGTGTTGTGGCTACCGGGCGGAGTCGGGGAACAGACGCTTCCGGGTGATGACACCCATGGACACATTGACAATCTGGCGCGCTTCGTTGGTCCGACGACGGTCGTGGCGGCCACGATACGCAACCGGCGTGATCCCCGGTATCCGGCGCTCGCCGCGAACCTGGCGCGCCTCCGGTCGTTACGCACGGCGCAGGGGAGAGTGCTCGACGTGATCCCGATCAGAATGCCGCAGCCCATTGTCTTTGACGGAGAGCCGCTGCCAGCGAGCTACCTCAACTTCTACATCGCCAACGATGTCGTGCTGGTGCCGACGTTCAACGATCCCGCGGATCGCGACGCACTCGCGACGCTCGCGCGCTGTTTCCCGAACAGGGAAGTGACCGGGATTCATGCCACTGACCTGATCGTCGGGCTCGGCGCCATTCACTGCGTCACCCAGCAACAGCCTGCCGGACACGCCGCCTGATACCCGGGCCGCGGTCAGTCTTCCAGGGCCGCTTCTCCGTCGAAGCGGTCAACCGGAACCTCCCGGCCGTCGACCAGCAGAGTTCGCGCGTCGAGACCAAACCTTGGCGGCCGGCGCGCCGAAAGCCGGTCGACCGCCGATCCGGCGAGTGCCGTGGCGAGAATCGGCAGGACCACGGTCGCATCCGCGGACACGGTCACGCGGTCCGCATCGCCGGCCAGCTTGCCCCAGCTCTCCGCTTCGTCGAGCGTCGATCCGCTCGCGCCGCCGAAGTGCGGCACATCGGTAACCACCTGCAGCGCGTAGCGATGCCCCTCGATACCCTCGTGGTAGAACGCCGCCTGCACGCTAGCCTGATTGATGAAGTTCTTCGGCGTACCGCCCCCCAACACCACGGATGCGGTACGTGGCCGGTGAATCACCAGATTGGCTGATTCGATGATGTCACCGATCACATCGATCTGACCGGCGCTTCCGGCGTCATGCCGAGCCTGCGACAACCCCATCCCGAGGGACGAGTCCGCTATGGCAGGGCAGAAGATCGGGACGTTGGCCCGGTACGCCGCAGTCAGGATGCCGTCCGCCTCGGTCTCCGTCCAGAGACGTTCGCCCAATCTGTACAGAAACTCTCGCGTTGTATGCGGGCGCGGTTCGAGGGTCGCGGCGAACCGTGCAATCCAGATGTCGTTCCGCACGAACTCGTCCTCATCAACGAACGTGTCGTAAACCCGGTCGATATGCGCCTCCGCCAACGCCCGGTCATCGGCGCGTGGCGAACCAAGAAAATGGCGCTGGCCGCGCGTCTCGTGCAGATCGTGGTAGAGGTTCGCACCCGTCGAGACGACGCAGTCCACTGCGCGTCGCCGGATCAGATCGGCGATGATCAGCCGCAGTCCCCCCGCGCTCAACGCGCCGGCGACACCCAGGAAGATCATCAGCTCGTCGCCGAGCATCCGCTGCCAAACGCGGTGCGCCGCCGCGAGGTTCCGCCCCTGGAACGAAATCCGCTCCATCCGGCGCAACACCTCCTCGACTGGCACGCCCGCCTCCACACGGAACGGCTCGATCGGCGTCTTGAGAAACCGTGACTTCTTGGTCTTGGTCTTGGTCATGGGGAAGCGGTCTACTGTCGTTGTTCGCGTGCACGTACCGCGTCAGGACGGCGCACGTACAGCGGCTGCAGGGCGTGCGGCTCAACCGCGCGATCCTCTGCCGCAGAGGCAAGGCGGATCATCGCCGGCGCCAGCGGCGGCGGTTTCCCGTGCAGCGTCGCGCGTCCGCCGAGCCTTGCGTCCAGCAGATCGCGAGTTGCAGCGACGCCGTCGCCAATCACCGTGACCGGCCGATCCGTCAGTAACGGTGCCCAGGCATCAAGAAGTGACGCGGCGGCACCAACACGCGGATCATCGAGAGCGGTCCTCCCGTCGGGACTGTAGAGGCCGGCAAAGATCTCCTGACGGTGACCATCCATCCAGGCAACGATTCGGCGACTGCGTGTAGTGGCAGAAGCCTCCAGGTCGGCACCCGCTGCAATCCGCGCCAGTATTTCCAGCGTCGAAAGCGGAACAACCGGACGCTGCCGTACGAGGGCCAGCGCCTGTACCGTTGCGATACCGACACGAAGACCGGTGAACGATCCAGGACCGACCGCGACGGCGTAACGATCGATGTCGGCCAGCGCGACGCCTGCCTCGCCAGCCAGCGCAATCAGGTCATTCGGGAGCCTCTCGCCATGCGTACGCGTCGGATCGCCCTCGCGGGATGCGACCACTTCGCCGTCACGGCCGATTGCCGCACTACCGCTACGCGTACTGGTATCAAGCGCCAGAATCCACATGGTCGGTGACTATCGGTGGCGATGCTACCATCCGCACGATGCCCCCCTCGGCCCAGAAGCGAGCAGTGGCGCGCCGGAATGCCACCCCCGCGATGCGCCAATACCTGGATGCCAAGGCGCAGCACCCCGACGCGCTGGTCCTCTTCCGGATGGGCGACTTCTACGAGTTTTTCTTCGAGGACGCGGTAACCGCCGCACGCGAACTCGAACTGACGCTGACGTCGCGATCGAAAGATACCAAGGGAGACCAGATCCCGATGTGTGGTGTCCCGCACCACGCAATCGACAGCTACCTTGTCCGCCTTGTCAAGAAAGGGTACCGCGTAGCGCTCTGCGAGCAGGTGGAAGATCCCAGGCAGGCGAAGGGCCTCGTTCGCCGCGAAGTGGTGCGTGTCGTTTCACCCGGCACGCTGACGGATGCCGGTTACCTGGAGTCACGCGAGCCGGCGTTCCTGGTGGCAATCGCGCCAGCGGACCCTGGGAGCAGACCAGGCTCGACGCCGATCTACGGCGTGGCCATCGCCGATCTTTCTACCGGTGAGTTCCGTGTCTCACAGTATGCGGGCTCCTCAGCCGCAGCCTCGGTGTCGGACGAGTTGGCCTCCTTGCGTCCCCGCGAATTGCTGCTGCCATCCGAGAACGGAACGGCACCCGCCATGCCCGGGCTCGATGCCAACATCCGCATTACTGGCGCTGCCCCCTGGACGTTCACCCTGGAGCACGCAACGCATGCACTGACCGAACAACTGGGGACGATATCGCTCGACGGCTTCGGTCTGGCTACGGATCGGCATGCCGCGGCGATCTGCGCAGCAGGTGCGCTGGTCCACTATCTGCGCGAGACCCAGAAGGCGGACCTTGCACACCTGGCGACGCTCGAATTCCGTCCCGAAGCAGAGCACCTGCTGTTGGATGCGGCAACGTTCGAGCACCTCGAGATCTTTCAGGGAACGAATCCCCGTCGGGCCGGATCGCTCATTGCCGAACTGGATGCAACCGTAACCGCCATGGGGGGACGATTGCTCCGCGCGTGGCTGCAGCGGCCGCTCGCCAAACATGATCCGATTCGCGACCGTCTCGATGCGGTAGAGGAGTTTTCCGTCGGCACGACACTCCGGACACGCTTCCGGACGGTGCTGAAGCACGTACAGGATCTCGAACGGCTGATTGCCCGCGTCGCGCTCGGCACTGCCGGACCGCGCGATCTGATGGCCCTGGGACGCTCGGTAGCCGCGATCCCGGACCTCCTGCCTCTTGTGGCGGAGTTGCGCGCGCCACTCGCCGTGTCCCTTGCCGGTGATCTGGATGATCTGGCCGACATCCGTGACCGCGTCCTTTCCACCCTGGCCGATGACCCGCCGGCATTCGCGCGCGACGGGGGAGCGATCCGCGATGGCGTCGACCCGGAACTGGATGAACTGCGCGGTATAAGCGGCGATGCCAAGCATGCCATTGCCGCGATGGAAATCGCGGAGCGGGAGCGGACCGGCATCTCCAATCTGAGAGTCCGGTTCAACCGGGTCTTCGGGTACTACATCGAAGTGTCGCGATCCAACCTGTCCGCCGTTCCGGACGACTACAGCCGGAAGCAGACGGTGGCTACGGGCGAGCGGTTCATTACTCCAGCGCTGAAGGAGTACGAACAGAAGGCGCTCACCGCCGACGAGCGAATCCTGGAGCGCGAACAGGTGCTGGTGGAGGAGCTACGCCTCGCCGTCCTGGCCGAAGCGGAACGGGTACAACGGACAGCGCGCGCGCTGGCCACGCTCGATGTCCTCGCAGCGTTCGCCGAGACCGCAATCCGGCGCGATTACGTCAAGCCGACGGTCACCGACGATGGTGAACTGATGATCACCGACGGACGTCATCCGGTGGTGGAACGGAACGTCGACGGCTTTGTTCCCAATGATCTCCGCCTCAACGGCACCGACCACCAGGTGGTGCTGCTCACCGGCCCCAACATGGGAGGCAAGTCGACGTACCTCCGGCAGGCGGCGTTGATCGTGCTGATGGCGCAGGCAGGCTCGTTTGTTCCGGCGCGCGCGGCTTCGCTGCCGGTGACTGACCGAATCTTTGCGCGGATTGGCGCCTCCGACAACATTGCGCGCGGCCAATCCACCTTCATGATCGAAATGCAGGAGACGGCGAAGATCCTGCATCAGGCAACATCCGACAGCCTGGTGCTGCTCGACGAAATCGGCCGGGGTACGGCGACGTTCGACGGCCTTAGCATCGCCTGGGCGGTGGCGGAACACCTCGTGAGCAACCCGCGCGCCCGACCGCGCGCCCTCTTCGCCACGCACTACCATGAACTGACCGATCTCGCGGACACGCACGCCGGCGCGGTCAACTACCATGTCGCGGCGCGGGAGTGGAAGGACGACATTGTCTTTCTTCGCAAGGTGGAGACCGGACGCTCCGACCGAAGCTACGGCATCCATGTCGCGCGGCTGGCCGGATTGCCTCCCGAGACGGTCGCCCGTGCCCGAATCATCCTGGCGGGCCTCGAACGGGACGAGCTGTCGCGTGGCGGGCGGCCATCGTTCAGTAGCGCATCGACCCCGAGCGAACATTCCCATCCGCAACTCACGCTGTTCCAGCAGCCAGCGCCGCCAGCCGCGGAGCAAGAGGTGGCGGAACGGATTCTTGCGGTCGATATCGACGAGACCACGCCTCGCGAGGCCCACTCGCTGTTGGCGGACCTGCAGCGCCTTCTCGGGGTGGAAAACCCCGTACCGCACGACTGATTACCGTGGCTCCGGCGGCGGACGCCCGGCGGTTGAAACGGTCCAGGCCGTGTGATACGTTGCAGGCGGAATGCGGAGTCGGCGGTCGGTCCCCCACGACGGAATCCCGGACAGGAGGCGCCATGACGCGAGAGCAGCACGCCCGTGAAGTGTTGCTGCAGGAGGACGACGAGTACCGTCGTCTGGCCGAGCAGCACCAGGAACTCGAGTCCCGCCTCGACAAGCTGCTCGGCCACCCATACCCCTCCAGCGACCACCTGGAACGAACCACCCTCAAGAAACAGAAACTGCAGGTGAAGGATCGGATGGAGCAGATCCTCCGTCGCCATCTGTGACAATCGACCGCGCCGGCGTACCGTTCATCGCGGTTCCGGCCGTAGCGGGTGGAGTGTTCTGGATTGCCGGTCTGCCTGCGGCGGCCGCGGCGCTGCTCGTTCTCGCCGCTTCGATCACCCTGTTTTTTCGTGACCCCAGGCGTTCCGTACCCACTGGCGTCGGACCGGAAGCAGTACTGGCACCGGCGGACGGGAAGGTGCTCCATGCCGGCGAGCCGGATCCGGACGTTTCGCCCGAGGGCGCTTGGTGGCAGGTGAGTATCTTCCTGTCGCTACTCGACGTCCACGTGAACCGAGCTCCGATCGGCGGCCGGGTCGTTTCGGTTACCCACCGGCGCGGACGGTTTCTTCCAGCGTTCGATCGGCGCGCGGCCGATCGAAATGAACGGACCGAAGTAGTGGTCGATCATGACGGCCAGCAGATCATCTTCCGCCAGGTGGTGGGTGTACTGGCCCGCCGCGTCGTATGTCGCATCGAGCCCGGCATGGAGGTGGCGCAGGGGGAGCGGTTCGGTATCATGAAGTTCGGATCGCGGATGGACATTTTTCTTCCCCGCTCGGCTACGCTAACAGCGACGGTGGGGCAATCAGTGCGTGGAGGCGAAACGGTACTGGCCCATCTGGGACCAGCCGAGACGGCCCCCGCGACCCGCCCATAGCGACCATGAAGGCGCAACCATGAGTCCAGTCCTGAAGATGTTCGGCCGGCGGCAGCCAAGACAACGGCGGCGAGGCGCGTACCTTCTGCCGAGCCTCTTCACGGTCGCCAACATGTTCTGCGGCTGGGCCTGCATCGTCTTTACCCTCAGGGGAGACTACGTCACGGCCGCTCCCTTCATCGGCTTCGCGATGGTGCTGGACCTGATTGACGGCCGGATAGCACGGGCAACCGGTTCGACAAGCGAGTTCGGCACCCAGCTTGACTCGCTGGCCGACGTCATCTCGTTCGGGGTGGCGCCGACCACTCTGGTCTTCGCCTGGGGACTCGAACCACTCGGGCGGCTCGGATGGGCGGTGGCTTTCCTCTGGCTCGCCGCCACCGCGGTTCGGCTCGCCCGGTTCAATATCCAGGGACACGAAGGGGTCCGGCGGTACTTCATCGGCCTGCCCAGCCCGGCCGCGGCAGGGGTGCCCGCGTCGACTGTCTTCGCATGGCCCTTGGGTTTCGGGGATCCGTCGACCGCCATTGTGGCGCTCTCCATCGTTCTGGTGCCGGCTGTATTGATGGTGAACCGTCTCCGCTTCCGAAGCTTCGGGGCATTGATTCCGGGGCGGCGGCGCTCCTATCTCACGCCGGTCGTGATTGCCGCTGTAATTGCCGCGATCGCGGCACAACCGGAAGCCGTGCTGCTGGTGATGGCTTACAGCTATCTCTTGTCGGGCATCATCGGCGCCATCTGGCGCCGTACCCGCCGCCGCCGTCACGACGATGCGGCGTCAGGCACATCCTCGGATCGACAACATCGCCCCGCCTAGCGGCGCGGCGCATCCAGCGGAAAGCGGAGAGTGACGGCTGTACCGTCACCCTTTGCACTGGCGACTGCGATGGTTCCGCCATTCAGTTCGACGTTCCGTTTCGCAATGGCCATCCCGAGGCCGGTGCCTGAGGTCCGCGTCGAGAAGTAGGGCTCGAAGATCCGACCGAGGGTCGCCTCGTCGAGGCCAACGCCATCATCCCGCACCGTCAGTACGATTTCACTACCGTTCGTCGACGCGACGATCGCCAGCGTTCCATCGCCCGCTAACGCGTGGAGTGCATTCTCTATCACGTTGGTGAGCGCACGGGCGATCAATGTTCGGTCAATCGCCAGGCGCGGCAGCGACGCCGGTACGTCAACCTGCAGACGAATCCGCTCGTGAAGACCGACACGATAGGGCTCCACTACATCCGCCACCAAGACCGACAGCGAGGTCGGCTCCGGCACCACCGACGGCGAACTGGCGTAGTTGGAAAACTCCGACGAGATCTGCCGCAGGATCCGCACCTGTTTCAGGATCGAGTCGATGCAGTCACCCATCACCGGCCCCAGTGGCTCGCCTCGGTCGCGGTGGACGCGCAGCAGGTGTTCCGCCGAGAGCTGCACGGGTGTCAGCGGATTCTTGATGTCGTGAGCCACCTGGCGCGCCATCTCCGCCCATGCCTCCAGGCGGTTGGTCTCTTCGAGTTGCCGCCGCTGTTCCGCCAGGTCACGCGCCATCCGGTTGAACGAGCCGACCAGGCGAGCCAATTCGTCGGCTGACCGGGTAGCGACACGTGCATCGAAGTCCCCCCCCGCTATCCGGCGCGTAGCGCGCGTCAGCCGCTGAACCGGGTCGGCGATTAGTTCCGCCATGTAGAAGCCACTCGCGGCACCCAGGAGGATGAGTAGTGTGACGCCCAGCAATATGCCGCGGTCGAGATTGGTGATTTGCCGTTCGATCTCCCGCTGCTGGGACGCGAGCGGAATAGTCAATATCGCGTCGGGACCGACCGAACGGATCGGCACCGCGGCGACCAGGTACGGCTGCGGACCAATCCGATCTTCGGCGACAAAACTGGGGGCGCCGGCCAGGGCTATCGCGCCGTAAACCGCTGCCGGTGTGCGGGCCGGCAACAGTCCGGAAGCGAACAGGTCGCGCTGGCTCGTTGCCAACAGTTGGGCACCGCCGTAAATATGGACGTCCTGATCCAGGATCTGGCTGACGAACACCAACAGGTCATCGGTCACCACCGGTCCCGGATCCCCTCCGGCCCGCTCCAGTTCGTCGATCACCCGCTGCGCGGTGATCGCCGTCCGTGCGGCGCCTGCTTCGATGTCCGCCCGGAGTTGGGTAGTGGAGTTGTTCCGAATGATCGCCGCCAGCACCAGCACGGGCGCCACTGCGATCACGACGAAAGCCAGGAACAACCGGCGGTAGAAGCTGACCCGCAGTTCGCGCGCCAACTCGCGGCCCAAACGGTATCGTTCGCGCGTAAAGGGCTGAACAAGCGTCAGAAGGACTAGCCAGGCGAGAAATGCGGCACCCAGAATCGCGACGATCTCGGCCAGACGGACCGCGTGATCGAACATCGTGAAGCGCTGATGCCCGACTGCATAGATGCCGCGCCGATTGTTCGAGATGTAGACATCCGACGCACGACCACCGGTTTGCAGCGTCGTCCAGAACGGATCTCGGGAGGTGTAGATCCGATCGAACAAGGCCTCGTTAATCGTCCACGCACCCGTCCTCGACGTGAAGATCGGCGAGAGGCCCCAGCCATAGATGGCGAACGCGATGTCGCTATCGAGCGGGACCGGCTCGCCCAGCGGCGTGGATGGGGCGCGAAGAAGTTCGTAGTAGGGGCTCGCCGACGGGATGAATGGAAGCGATTGGTAGTCGAGTGGGACATGAATCACGACGGAACCGATCAGCCGAAGGCCGTCCACCTCGATCCCACCGCCATCCGGGGGCCCACAGATCGCCCTTTCGGCATGGAGCAGCCTCCGCTCCTGCGATCCGAACGGGGAGACCTCACCGTAGGCAGTCCAGTCGCAGGAGGTGGCCTGAAACAACTGCGGCGTCAAGACGTACTCCGGGAAGTTCAACGCAAAGCGGCTGGCGAGCGTCCCCGCCGCGTCGTACAGCTCGAGCGCCGACGACAGACGCTGATCCGCCAGGTTGGTCTGTCGCCACAGTGCAAATGCAGCGTCCGGGGTCGGCCCGTTCGCGGCATCGGGTGCGGCCAGCACCACCTCGCCGAGGTGCCCATCGATGTCCAGGCGGGTGCGTGAAAGTGAAGCGAGCAGCGTTTCTGGGTGGCGCGCCATCGCGGGCGCGAACTCCGTTTCGATAAAGGTTCGGCGCGCGGCATCACGGTTATGCATGATTGCCGGATACGCAAGGAGCGCCGGCAGGACGAGACAGGCAAACAGGATCGTCAGCCGTCCCGACTCCGATCCGTGACGCAACCAGAGACGCAACCGAGGCGATAGCAGGCCGATCCCGACCGCCGCGCCCATCTCCGCCAGATACGGTCCCGCCGGCACCGGGAACGTGACTGCGATTGCGAGCGCCGGCAGGGTCCACGCGGCGAGTCCGGAGATCCCGAGTCTGGCTCGGCCGCGGTTCCAGCGTGCGTCGGCCAGAACCAACGCCTGGGCACCGAGCCAGATCGCCGACGAAGCGCCTACGAACAGGCCGAGCAGCAGGACAAGCCGCATCGGGTTCCAGGGATCGAGTGACGTGTCGAGGAGGCTAGTAAGCGCGCCGGTGACATTGCGGCTCAGGATCACTTCGTAGCCGCAGAGCCAAAGCGCGGTTACGGCGCCGGCGGCCAGATGACCGAGCAGCATCACGCCTCGGGAAGGACGCCGCAGCGTTCGCCAGGCAAAGCGGGCGCTGTCGACGAACCGCGACGCCGTGCATGCGACCGCGGCAACGAACAGGGCGATCAACAATATGTCGGCGGGGGAGCGAACGACCCGAAACGCCCCAAGGGGCTCGTCGGCAAACGCTTCCCTCGGCGTGCCGAGATCCCAGAGAAGAACCGTCGCCACTACCAGTCCGGCGGCGCCAAACAGTGTCCGGCGGAGCACCTCCGGCCGGGCAGCCCGACGGGGAGCAAGCGCGAGCTCGGGCAATGCCGCCAGCAGCAGGATCGCTGCGACAAACCCGAACAACAGCCGGCGCATGGTCTGCCGCCACCCTGCCCGCGCCGTTTCCAGGTCGGCGGCAGCCACCGCGACATCCAGCAAGGGCACGCCGTCAGTCGCAGTCAGGAAGAATCGGCCCGATCCGGGAACTTCCGCCGTGGCGACCGAGGCGCCAACGGGAGCCGGCTGCAGCGTGACCGGCGCCAGTGAGGAATCGATCGGCGACGGTCCGCTTGCCGGTGTGAAACCGCCCGACGGTGACAACGCCCGTTCGGCCGCCACCGAGCCGATGCGGCGACCAGGCGCGCCTCCCTCGGATGCCGCGCGGATCGGTTCGACATGCACGAGGCGGAGGCCTGCGGCCTCCGAGGTGACGAACAGCGCGGCGTCACCCAGAACACGCTCGCGAGGCAACTCTGAAGGCTGTCCGCTCCAGGCGCGGGGCATGCCAGTGGCGTCATAGATCGTGAGGTCCAGACCGAGCCGATCGACGGACGCCGCCAGGTTGAAGAGAGTCGCCGATGTACCGGCGGTGCTCCCGAGGCCGTATGCCACTTCCGGGTTCTCTGCCACGCCGGCCGCACTCTCGGCGAGCTCGGCGGTGAGTTGCTGAAAGCGGGTCCGTACCTGGCGTTCCACTCGGTCGAATGTCTCGTCGACCGAAGCGCCAAACCGGAAGGGCTCCGCGACCCATCCGATGCCGAGAAGAATGAGCGCGACGGCGAGCGCCGCGAGGACCGCTCGGGCCCCGGAACCAAAGGGGCTGATCATTGCAGCATCGGCGGTACCGGCATGCTCAGCGGATGCCATTCGGTCATCTCAGCCGGGGCGAGCCGATCCGGAAGCGGCAGGAGCGGGTGCGGCGGGAAGGAAATCGTGATCCGCGGTGGTCCGGTCGGCGGTGTCAGTCCGACGAGGCGGCCATCGGTCGTGATTAGCACCAAGTGAGGCTCGGAAGACGGTTCTCCAGCTCCGCCTGGCTCGCGGGCCGGGATGAGATAGGGAGGCGCGGCCAGTTCACCGGGCGCTTCGTAGCGGCCCGCCGCCGAACCAGTCTCAGTGTCGAAGAAATACGCGAATTCCGATACGCCGGATACCAGCAAGATCGATCCGGCGAGGATGGGTCCGCTGGTCGGTCGGTATTCCAGGAACGTGCGCCATCGGCGTGCACCGTTCCGCCGGTCGAGTGCACGCAGCACGTTATCGCGCGCCGTGAAGTAGACCCGCTCGTCGTCGACGGCCGGAGCGCCGATGATGTCGCCGCCAGTCCGCCAGTACCAGTCATGGTCGCCGTCAGCGAGCGCCAGCCTGTACAGGTGATGATCGGTTGATCCGACGAACAACGCCCCGCGTGGCAGGATCCCCTGTGGCTGGCCGGTAAACGGACTCTCCCACAGCAGTGCTCCCGTAGCGAGTGCCAGTGCGACGACCCTGCCATCATCGAGCGGCACATAGAGATGCTCACCCGCGAGGCTGGGCCGAGCCGTCGGTGTTGCGCCCAGCGGCTGACGCCACACCTCGGCGCCATCGACGCCCCGTAGCGCGAGCAGGTCGCCGGTGGTGGTGGCCGCGACCACCCAGCCAGCCTCGAAGAAGAGCGGTCCGGCAACGGACGCCTCGAACGATCGGGTCCAGTGCGCCACGCCATCCCCGGTGCGGCGCGCCGTCAATAGAGCTCCGTCGGCCACCACCACCAGTTGCTCGCCGGTCACCGGCGACTGATCCGCCGGCTGCTCGACCGACCAGACGGTCTCCCCGGACTGCAGGTCCACCGCTGTGAGCCATCCGGTGCGCAGCGCGACGTACGCGGTCCGCGAATCCCATGCAGGGGCGTGGAGGGGACCGGCGCCGAGATCGACGGTCCAGCCGACATCGGCGGGCAACAGACGAGGAGTCGCCTCCTCTTCGTCAGCACCAGCCAGCGTCTGGCCAGCCGCAGCATGGGGAGCAACGACAACGCAGTACGCCGCGAGACACACAACGAACGCACGGATGCGTGCGTAACTGGCGCAACCGCCACCCATGTCGCTATAATACCGGCAGTCGTGAGGCGCCCTGACCCGGTGCTCCTTCCTTGCAGGGCGTTCGCGCCGCCTCCGTGAACACGTGAACCATCAGACCATACTGGTTCTCGACTTCGGGTCCCAATACACTCAACTGATCGCCAGGCGCCTTCGCGAACTGTCGGTCTACTCCGAAATCGTTCCCTTCGATACTAACGCCGCGGCAATTCGTGCGCGCGGAGCAGCCGGAGTGATCCTGTCGGGCGGCCCGTCAAGCCTCTCCGACAAAGGGGCGCCGCTGGTCGATCCCGCGATCTTCCAGAACGGTGTCCCGGTCCTGGGCATCTGTTATGGGATGCAGGCCATGACCGACGCGCTGGGAGGTGGCGTTGTGCCGGCGCCGGAGCGGGAATACGGCGATGCCACCGTCACGCTACAGGAGCGGCAGGGCCTGTTCGACGGCGTTCCGGAAACGCTCCGCGTCTGGGCCAGCCACGGCGACCGGGTGAGCCTGGCGCCAGCCGGCTTCACCGTTACGGCGACGAGCCCCAACGCCCCGGTGGCGGCGATGGCAAATCCCGAACAACGCCTCTACGGGCTGCTGTTCCACCCGGAAGTGGTCCACACCGAGCATGGTGCGCAGATACTGCGCAACTTTGCCGGCCATGTCTGCGGTTGCGCAGGTGACTGGACGATGGCGTCGTTCATCGACGAGGCGACGGAGCGAATTCTGGCACAGGTCGGACCGGAGGGACGGGTCGTCTGCGGGTTGAGCGGGGGGGTTGATTCCACCGTCGCCGCGCTCTTGCTCCATCGCGCGATCGGCGACCGTCTCGCATGTATCTTCGTCGACAACGGCCTGCTGCGCCTGAACGAAGCCAGGCAGGTAGAGGCACGGTTCACCACCCGGATGCATCTGCCGCTCGTCTGCGAAGATGCGTCCGAAATGTTTCTAACGGCGCTCGCGGGCGTCACCGATCCGGAGGCGAAACGGAAGATCATCGGCCGCACGTTCATTGACGTCTTCGAGGTCGTCGCTGCGCGACTCGGCAAGTTCGACTTCCTGGCGCAAGGAACGCTCTATCCGGACGTCATCGAGAGCGTCTCGGTGGTCGGCCCCTCATCGGCGATCAAGAGCCACCATAACGTGGGCGGCCTCCCCGAACGCCTGCGGTTCGATCTGGTCGAGCCGCTACGCGAACTGTTCAAGGACGAAGTACGGGCGCTGGGGGAGGAGTTGGGCCTTGATGCCGACTTCGTCTGGCGGCAGCCGTTCCCGGGTCCGGGCCTCGCCGTACGGATTCTGGGAGAGGTGACGCACGATCGCCTCGATCTGCTGCGGCGCGCCGACGCCATCGTTGCGGAAGAAATCCGGCGGGCCGGGCTGTATCGGCAGATTTGGCAGTCGTTCGCCGTTCTGCTGCCGGTCCAAAGTGTCGGCGTGATGGGTGACGGTCGGACCTACGAGTACACCGCGGCAGTTCGTGCGGTGGAAAGCCGCGACGGGATGACCGCCGACTGGGCGCGCCTGCCGCACGATCTGCTGGCGACGCTCTCCTCACGGATCGTGAACGAGGTGCGGGGCATAAACCGCGTCGTTTACGACATCAGTTCCAAACCCCCCTCCACGATTGAGTGGGAATAGGCGCAGACTACCAGGGAGGAACCCCAAGTCCGTGACCGACTTTGTTCACCTCCATCTGCACACCGAGTTTTCCTTGCTCGACGGGGCCTGCCGTATCGGTGAAATGCTGGACCGCGTTGCCGAACTGAAGATGCCGGCGGTAGCCGTCACCGAACATGGCAACCTCTTCTCGGCCGTTACCTTTCACGATGCGGCCCGCGAGCGGGGGATAACGCCCATCATCGGCTGCGAGGTGTACGTGGCTCCGGGCGACCGCCGCGAGCGTTCCGGACAGCCGGGCGACACCGCAAACCATCTCGTGCTGCTCGCGGAGAACGATGCCGGGTACCACAATCTGATCAAGCTTGTCTCGTTCGGCTACACCGACGGCTTCTACTACAAGCCACGGATCGACAAGGACCTCCTCTCCCGGCACGCCGACGGGCTGATCGGGTTGAGCAGTTGCCTCAAGGGAGAAGTGGCCCAACGCCTCACGCGCCAGCAGGACAGCGAGGCACGCGCGGCGGCAGCCACGTTCCGCGACATCCTGGGTGCGGGGAACTTTTTCCTGGAGATGCAATACCAGGGAATCGACGATCAGCAGGTAGTCAACCGGGGACTGCAGCCGATTGCGACAGACCTCGGCCTTCCGCTCGTCTGCACGAACGATGTCCACTACCTCCAGCAGGCCGACTTTGAACCGCATGACGTCTTGCTCTGCATCGGCACCGGCAAGAACGTCGAAGACGAGAAGCGCCTTCGCTACCACGGCGATCAGTTCTTTCTGAAGACGCCGGAGGAAATGGCGGCGGTCTTCGGCGACTATCCGGAGGCGCTCCGCAACACCCTGGCGATCGCGGATCGGTGCAATGTCACGATCCCCAAGAACGACTACCACCTTCCGCACTTCGACGTGCCGGAACCGTTCACGAGCCCGGATGAATACTTCGCCCATGTCACACGCGATGGATTCCGGGATCGACGGGAACGGTTGGAGGATCTCGCGTCGCGCGGCGTGCTCAAGCATCCTCTCGATGAGTACACCCAGCGGCTCGACTACGAGATCGGCGTTATCCAGAACATGGGATTCGCCGGCTATTTCCTGATCGTCTGGGACTTCATCCGGTACGCACGGGAGCGTGGCGTGCCCGTCGGCCCGGGACGGGGATCGGCGGCTGGCAGCCTTGTGGCGTACTCGCTCCGAATCACCGATGTCGATCCGCTCGAGTACGATCTCATCTTCGAACGGTTCCTCAATCCGGAACGGGTCTCGCTTCCGGACATCGACATCGACTTCTGCGAACGGCGCAGGGGCGAGATCATCGACTACGTCACCCGGAAGTACGGCCGGGAAAACGTCGCCCAAATCATCACGTTCGGGACAATGAAGGCCCGCGCGGTGGTCCGTGACGTCGGCCGCGTGCAGGGGCTCTCCTACGCCGAGGCGGATCGTGTTGCGAAGCAGATCCCGGCGACTCTCGACATGACTCTCGCGAAGGCACTCAAGGAGAATCCGGTGCTTCGCGAGATGGAGCAGAGCGATCCGAAGGTGCAGAACCTCCTCAGGGTGGCGCACCGCCTCGAGGGGGTGACGCGCCATGCGTCGGTTCACGCGGCTGGCGTCGTGATCGCCCCCGAGGCAATCTCCGAGTTCGCGCCCCTCTATAAGAGCCAGAAGGACGAGATCACGACCCAATGGGGCTGGAAGGAAATCGAGCGGGTCGGGCTGCTCAAGATGGATTTCCTCGGCCTGAGCACCCTGACGCTCCTGCACGACGCAGTGGAAATGATCGAGCGGACGACCGGGGAACGGATTGCCTTCGACGCGATCCCGCTGGATGACGCGCCGACCTACCGGTTGTTCGCCGATGCGCAGACGAACGGTGTCTTCCAGTTCGAGAGTTCAGGCATGCGCGAGGTGCTGCGCAAGGCGAAACCCCAACGGTTCGACGACCTGATCGCGCTCAACGCGCTCTACCGTCCCGGGCCGCTCGGCGGTGGCGTCATTGACGACTACATCAAGCAGAAGGAGGGAACGCAGAAGATCAAGCACCCGACACCGGAACTCGAACCGATCCTGCGCGATACCTACGGCGTGATCGCCTACCAGGAACAGGTAATGCGGATCGCCGGCGAACTGGCCGGCTTCACCATGGGCCAGGCGGACATCCTCCGCAAGGCGATGGGGAAGAAGAACGAGGCGGTGATGGAAGGGCAGCGCGAACCGTTCATGCAAGGCGCGCTGGACCAGGACCTGCCACACGAGACGGCGAAGGTGCTCTTCGACCGCATCAAGCATTTCGCGGGGTACGGCTTCAACAAGAGCCACTCGACCGCCTATGCGCTTCTGGCGTACCACACGGCGTACCTGAAGGTGCACTACCCGGCGCACTTCATGGCCGCGCTGTTGACCATCGAGCGGCACAACACGGACAAGGTGGCGCTGTATCTTGCCGAGTGCCGCGACCTGGACGTCAAGGTCCTGCCTCCGGACATCAACGCCAGCGATTGGGCGTTCAGCGTCACGCCTCAAGGGGTACGGTTCGGACTTTGCGCCGTTAAGAACGTGGGCAACGGCGCGGTCGAGGCGATCCTCCAGGCGCGGCGGCAGCTGGACCGCTTCGCTTCACTCCACCATTTCTGCGAAGAGGTAAATCTCCGGCAAGTCAACAAGAAGGCGTTGGAGTGCCTGGTGAAGGCGGGCGCGTTCAACGTGTGCCTGAGCGAAGCAGAACACGCCACCTCGAACGGGGCCAGCTTCCGGCAGTGGGGGGCGCAACTTCTTGCCGCGACTGACAGAGCGCTCGACCAGGGCGCCCGTCGCCAGCACGACCGCGCCCAGGGTCAGCACGATCTGTTCGGTGACGGCGATGGTGACGCGTTGAACGACGCGGGTCGGCGTCTACCGGACGCGCCGCCGTGGACGGAAGCGGAGCAGCTTGCTCACGAGAAGGAGGCGCTCGGCTTCTACCTGAGCGGCCACCCGATCGATCGGTTCCGCGACGACCTCACTCGTGCGGACGTCCGCGCGATCGACACGCTCGACCGTTCCCTGAAGTCAGTCCGCGTCGGGGGTATCATCGCCGCAATCCGGCGCCTGAAGACGAAGAAGGGCGATCCGATGGCGGTGATCACGGTCGAGGATCGCGGCGGCCGGGTCGAGGCCGTGGTCTTTCCCGAGGCATTCCGCAAGTACGGCCGTTTGATCGACGCCGACCAGCTGGTGGTGGTCGAGGGAAAACTGGAGATGGACGACGATGAGCCCAGGCTCACCGTAAACGAAGTAAAGGCGCTGGACACGGTGCTGGGCGAGGCGGGGCGTTTCCTGGCAATCCGCGTCACCTCGCCACCTGCGGACAAGGCAATGTTCGTTGCACTGGCCGAGGTTCTCGGACGGCACTACGGCAGCGGCAAGGTGGCGCTCGATATCGAGTTGCGCGATCAGACTCCACCAGTCCGGATACGCGCCGAGTTGAGCCGGGCGCGCATCAGTCCATCCGAAGCGCTCGTCGCGGATGTCGAGGCGGTATGCGGCAAGGGCGCTGTCTCGTGGTAGCGACACCATGAACAGCCCTGGCGCCGCGAACGTTCCCACGAACATTCCGATCTGGCGCCACCTGGAGCCGGGCGACCCAGCGGCATCGAAGCACATTGAACGGGAGCTCGGGATCCATCCCGCCGTGGCGCAGCTCCTCGTGCAGCGAGGCGTCACCGATCCTGCCGGGGCTGAACGGTTTCTCTACCCAACCCTGGATCAGCTCCATGACCCATCTGCGCTGATCGACCTCGACCGTGCAGCTGATCGACTGCAACGGGCTATCGCCCAACGCGAACCGATCGCGATCCATGGTGACTACGACGCCGACGGCATCAGCGCCACCGTCATGCTGCGCCGGCTGCTGGAACTCCTCGGCGCCGATGTCATGCACTTCATCCCCGAGCGGCTGACCGATGGCTACGGCCTCCAGCCGGAGACAATCGACCGGCTGCAAGCCGAAGGCCGGCGCGTGGTAGTAACCGTTGACTGCGGTATCCGGAGCGACGCCGCGGCAGAACGCGCGCATGCACTCGGCGTGGACCTGATCGTCACCGATCACCACGAACCGGGTTCGACGCTGCCCCCAGCTTTCGCGGTCATCAACCCACGCCGGGCCGACAGTGCCTATCCCGAGCGCAACCTGGCAGGTGCCGGTGTCGCCTTCAAGCTGGCGCAGTCGCTGTGCCGGCGGACGGACCACGCCGCGTGGCTGCCCGGCTTGGCCAAGCTGGCGGCGATCGGAACGCTGGCCGATGCGGTACCGCTCCAGGGCGAGAACCGGATTATCGCCAAGGTCGGCCTGGACCAGCTCTCGCGAGGTCCGCACACGGTCGGCCTGCAAGCACTGCTGGAATCGAGTGGCCTGGCAGGAAAGGCGATCGACAGCGACGCGGTTGCGTTCCGTATCGCACCCCGGATCAACGCGGCGGGGCGGATGCAATCTCCCGAGCTTGCAGCCCGCCTGCTGCTCATGACCGGTGCCGAGGCCTCTGCCCAAGCCAGGGATCTGGCGGAAACGCTCGATGAGGAAAACACGCGGCGTCGTGCCGAAGAGACGGTCATCGCGGCCGAGGCGCGGCGGGCGGTCGAGCAGGATCCGGAGTTGTCGGCGGCGCACCTGCTGGTGGTGTGGGGGGAGCAATGGCACCGCGGCGTGATTGGCATCGTCGCGTCGAAGTTGGTCGAGACGTTCTCGCGGCCGGCGATCGTCCTGTCTGTCGATGGGGCAGCGGCCCACGGATCCGGGCGCAGCGTTCCCGGTTTCAATCTCCTTGAGGCACTGGAGAGCTGTGCCGAACTCTTCACACGCTTTGGCGGCCACCGGCAAGCAGCCGGCATGGAAATCCCGACAGACCGTCTATCGACACTACGCCACCGCCTTGTCGCATTCGCGGCGGAACGTGTGGCGCCGGAAACGCTCATGCCGTCGCTGACCGTCGATGCGCCTCTGCCACTCGACGCGATCAATGGCCCGTTCATCAGCAGCCTCGCTGCGATGGAACCTTTCGGCCGGGGAAACCCGCGGCCGGTCTTCTCGGCCGAAGCGGTCGATGTGGTGGAGGGGCCACGCTTGTTGAAATCGCAGCACCTGCAGATGACGGTCGGACAAGGCGGTGCGCGCTTCCGGGCGATCGCCTGGCGGGCAGCCGAACGCATGGAGCGCTATACCGACGGGGGAAGCGGATTGAACCTCGCCTTTTCGTTGAGTGAGAACCGTTTTCGGGGAACCACCTACACCGAACTGACCGTTGCTGACGCGGTGCCTGCCCGATAGAGTGAGTACGGGAACGGACAACTGATATGTGGCAACGCCCCCTGCGGATTGCACTGGGCCTTTGTGTGGTGGCGTTCGCCGTGGCCGTCGTGCTGGGCGTGCGCGACCGTAGCGCGCCGGAGATGACCATCGCACTCGACGGCGCCGACCCGGACGCGGTCCTGCAGAGCCGCGGCGCCCGGATCACGCTGGGTGATGGAACCGTGATCGAGGCGGATCAGCAGTTCGCTTACGCCGACGGGCGGTCCCGCCTGGTGGCGGTTGAAGTGAGCGTGCCCAGCGATGACGATCGGACCGGCCTGCGTATCCTCGGAGGCGACGCGGCAGGCAGTCAGGATGAAGGGACATGGACGCTGACAGGTGACGTGGCGATCGAGACCGACGACGGTTTGAAGGGCACTACTGCCGAAGCGTCTTACGCCGACAGCGACGGTGTCGTCCGGATTCCGGTGCCCGCCCGCTTCGAGCAGGGCTGGATGACTTTGACGGGTGACGCATCACGGTACGACCGTCGCCGCGGCCTGTTGCATCTCGATCGGCGCGCACAGGTGCAATTGCAGACGGGCGACAGCGAAGCACCGGCAGAAACCCGCATCGAAGCAGCGAGCGCCCTCATCGCGCGTGCAGACGGCTACATGCGCTTCAGGGGGAACGTTGCGATCGATGCGGGCGACCGCCGGATGGCAGCTCGTGAGGCAGTTATCGCGTTCGACCCGGAAGCGGCCCGACTCGACAGTGTCGAGTTGACTGGTGATGCGCGAGTCGAAGGACGTGACCAAGTGCCGGGCGGTCTTCGCGCGCTATTAGCCCAAGCGATAACGGTGACGTACCTCGATGGCGCCATTGACGGCGCGGCGGTCGCGGGCGGTGGTCGGGTCGAGCTGTTCGGCGCCGCGGGTAGCCGGGGCGCCGCGGTCGCCGGCCAGACAATCGACCTCCGGTTCGACAGCGATGGCGAATCCCGCGGCATCGACCACCTGCGCGCGCGCGACAGCGTAACGCTTGATCTGCCCGCTGCCGAGGGACCGCGGCGCCAGATCCGCGCGGGCGCACTGGACCTGGGATTCGACGAATCCGGTGAGGCAACCCAGGTTCATTTCGAACGCAGTGTCGAGTTCCGCGAACAGGGTGATGCAGGATCAGCCAGCCCCAGCGAGCGGATCGTGCGGGCGGAGCGGCTCGACTCGTTGCTCCACGACAACGTTAC
Organism: Vicinamibacterales bacterium; assembly: GCA_965246995.1. Lineage (GTDB taxonomy): Bacteria > Acidobacteriota > Vicinamibacteria > Vicinamibacterales > UBA8438 > VXRJ01. The sequence continues at coordinate 2,534,605 of OZ252008.1, read as the reverse complement.
GCGTTTGGGCGACGCGCGTTTCAGCGGCGCGGTCACGCTTGAAGCTGGGGCAGTTCGCGGTTTGGCCGACGAGGCGACGTACTCCCCGGACGAGGCGACCCTGGTCCTTCTGACTACCGATACCGGCACTTCACCGCGGGTAGAGGATCGTTGGGGTTCAATTCAGGGAGCGACCGTAACCGTCCGTCTTGATGGCCCTGACATCGAAGCGGTCCAAGCGGTGCGGGGCATCCTCCAGTTGGACAATGAGGACGACGGTGAGGAGAACCTGACCCGACCTGGATTGTTCGACGAGGGACCACCAATCTACGCGACAGCGGAACGGTTTGCCTACGACGCCGAGTCATCGAGAGCGACGTACGGTGGCGGTGCCCGTCTCTGGCAAGGTGAGACCGAGATCCGCGGCGGGACGATCACCCTGGACGAAGCAACCGGCAACCTGGAAGCGGAGGAGGACGTCTCGACCCGGACGACCATGGTGCAACAGGATCACGACACCGGTGAGGCAGCGCCAGCTACCGCCGCCTCGCGCGGCGCCGCGTTCCACTATGACAACACCGCACGGCAAGTGGTGTACACCGGTGACGCGACGCTCGACAGTGGCGGCACCGACCTCGCCGCCGGCGCAATCACGCTCCGCCTGGCTGAGGATGTCCGGACACTGCAACGCATCGAGGCACGTGAAGAGGTACTGCTTGTGCTCGAGGGGCGTCGCGCAACCGGCGAAACGCTCGAGTACGAGGACGCCGGTGGCCGCTACGATATGAGCGGCACGCCGGTGCGAATCGTCGAACGAATGGGCGATGGTTGCCGGGAGACGACGGGACGCGCGGTTACGTTCTATGTCAACGACGACGCGGTGACGGTGGACGGCAGGGCAGAAGCGCGCACGACATCGTCCACCGGTCCGTGTCAACCATTCTGAATCGGGCACGCGTTCTTCGATGCCTTCTCTCAAGACGTCGGATCTCACCAAGTCGTACGGCCGGCGCACCGTCGTGCGCGGTGTGAGCCTCGAGGTTTATCCGGGCGAGGTGGTCGGACTGCTCGGTCCGAACGGTGCTGGCAAGACCACCACCTTCTACATGGTGGTTGGGTTGACGCCCCCCAACTCGGGTCGCGTGCTGCTCGATGGAACGGATATCACCCGTTACCCGATGTACCTCCGAGCAAAACGCGGAATTGGTTACCTCCCACAGGAACCGTCAGTCTTTAAAGGACTGACCGTCGAGCAGAACATCCTGGCGATTCTTGAAACGCTGAAGCTGCCCCGGGCGGAACGCCGGCGCCGGGCCGACGAACTGCTGTCGGAACTGAATCTGACGCCGCTCGCCAAGGCACGGGCGCACTCCCTCTCCGGGGGAGAACGACGGCGGGTCGAGATCACGCGGGCGCTGGTGATGTCGCCCTCGTTCATGCTGCTCGACGAGCCGTTCGCCGGAATCGATCCGATTGCCGTCGCGGACATCCAGGCGATCATCTTCCACCTCAAGGAGCGCGGGATCGGCGTGCTGATGACGGATCACAACGTCCGCGAAACACTCAAGATCACGGACCGGGCGTACATCATCCATGACGGCGAGGTATTCAAGAGCGGTACGCCGGACGAACTGGCCGGAGACGACGCGGTAAAAGAGATCTACCTCGGCACCGACTTCCGACTTGATTGAACGTCCTGCGCGTAGTCAGCGTGACGGACGGTACCCACATCCGTTTGGACTAAGATCGGTAGAGGCGTACCGGACAGCCTGCTGGCTGCCCGCATCCGACGCTCGATGGCCATTCAGCAAAGACTCCAGACGCGGCTCTCACAGAGGCTCGTACTGACCCCGTCGCTGCAGCAGGCGATCAAGTTGCTGCCCATGTCGACGCTCGAGCTGGCCGATCTCCTCAACCAGGAAGTTGTCGAGAATCCGCTGCTCGAAGAGGTGGCGGAGGAAGACACCGCAACTGCCGAGGCCGCTGACATGTCCACGGCCTCCGAGACCGAGGGCGCCGATACCGGCGACGGGCAAGATACCGACCCCGGCATCGACGCGGGGAACGCGGATGCATCCGATCTGTCGGCTCCCCAAACCGCTTCGGATAGCAGTACTGATCAGCCCGACGGACCGGCAGCGGAGGAGGAAGGCTCCTGGGACGACGCGGACTACGAGTATTTCTTCGGTGATTATCTCGACGACGGATATCGCCCGCGAACAGTGACCGAGATCCCGGAGCTGCCCCCGATCGAGAACACGCTCGCGACCGCCGGGTCACTGTCGGACCACCTTCGGTGGCAACTTCTCATGCAGACCGATGACGACCGTCTGCGGGAAATCGGGCTGGCGATCGTCGGCAACCTGAACGAGGACGGGTATCTGGTCGCGTCGATCGAGGAACTGGCTGCGATGGGTACCTGGTCTCCGGATGAAGTGGAGCAGGCACTTGCGCTGGTCCAGACACTCGATCCGGCCGGCGTCGCGGCACGCGACCTGCAGGAATGCCTGTTGCTGCAGATTGACCGGCTGGGCTTGGTCGGCACGCCAAGTGAGACCATCATCCGCGAGCATCTCGGGTTGCTCCAGAATCATCAGTTGCCCGACTTGGCGCGGCGGCTCGGTCTGACGCTCGCAGCGCTGCGTGAACACGTCGAGGTGCTGCAGCGGCTCGATCCGAAACCTGGCTCCAGCCTGAACCCGGTTCGGTCGCAGTACGTGATCCCGGATATCTCCGTCGTCAAGGTGGATGACGATTTCGTCGCCATCCTGAACGAGGACGGCATGCCGCAACTCCGCATCAGCCCCGTTTACCGGCGGATGATGAACAAGCAGAGCGAGAACTCGGAGGAAACCCGAGCGTATGTCCGGGAGAAGTTCAAGTCCGCGATCTGGTTGCTCCGTTCCATCGATCAGCGGCAAAAAACCATTCAGCGGGTGGCAACCAGCATCATCGGTTTTCAACGCGCATTCTTCGAGTATGGCGTCGACTACCTTCGGCCGATGGTGCTGCGCGAGGTGGCGGATGACATCGGTATGCACGAGTCGACGGTCAGCCGTGTGGTCACGAACAAGTACATGCACACGCCGCAGGGCGTGCTCGAGATGAAGTACTTCTTCAGCTCCGGCCTCCATACCGCGTTCGGCGAAAATGTCTCTTCGGTCGCCATCAAACGGCGGATCCGCAGGATGATCCAGGAAGAAGATGCGCGCAAGCCCCTGAGCGATGCCCGCATCGTGCAGCGACTGGAACAAGGGGAAGGTTTAAAGCTGGCTCGGCGCACCATTGCCAAGTACCGCGAGGACATGAAGATCCCTACATCCAGCCGGCGGAAGGCCCACTACTGACGCATGAGCGGAAGCAAGATCCCGGCGAGCGACGCCGCGCGGCGCGTTGAAAAACCGTGGGGCTACGAGTTGATCTGGGCGCAAACGGACCGGTACGTCGGCAAGCTCCTCCACGTACAGGCAGGCCACGCCCTTAGCCTGCAGTACCACGAGCGGAAGGACGAAACAATCCTCCTATGGCGCGGACGCCTGCGGTTCGAGCTGGGGACCGGCGATGACCGCCGCGACTGGGAGATGCGGGCCGGCGAGCGAGTTCGCATCCGTCCCGGCACGGTTCATCGGATGACCGCTATCGAGGACAGCGACCTTTTCGAGGTCTCGACACCCGAACTGGACGATGTCGTCCGACTGGACGATCGCTACGGCCGCACCGGAACCTCCGATCCGTAGATCGACAGCGCGGCGCTAGAACGGAATATCGTCGTCCGCCAGATCGACGTTTCCGCCACCGCCGCCCGACGGCGCCGAGGTCGACGCCGGCGCCGGCGCCGGCGCGCGATCCTCGTAGCGATCCTGGCGATTCTCACTGTCACGCCGACTGCCAAGCAGCAAGACGTCATCGGCCCGCACGTCGAGCGAGTAGCGCGCCTTGCCGTCACGGTCCTCGTAGTCCCGCACGCGGAGCCGACCATCGACGTAGACGCGCTGACCCTTCGTGAGGTAGTCCTTGATCCGCTCGCCGCGCTTGCCCCAGAAATCCACGCGGAACCACTGGGTGTGCTCCTCGCGCTCGCCCCTGTTGTTCCGCACTTCCGTCGTGGCGACGCTGAACGTGACGACCGCGTCGCCGCCCGGTGTGAACCGCTGCTCGGCGTCCCGGCCGAGATTACCGACAATACTGATCTTGCAAAGACTCGCCATGATGTGCTGTACCCCCGCGCGCCTGCGCTCGAACCTGTGTGGTGTGTGTGGTGGCTGCCTGTCGTTCTATGTGAAGTCGATCAACTACGGCTGGGGTTGACTGAGTCGATCGAGCGCCTGCTGGGCAAGTGCGGCCATGTCGCTTTCCGCATAGTTGACTACGACGAGTTCGAATGCCTGACGCGCGCGATCCGGGTCATCTAGCCGCTCGAGCGCCAGGCCCCGCTTGTAGGACGCTTCCGGTACGACGTCGCCGTTGGGGTAATTCAGCAATACCTGCTCGAAGGCGTCTACCGCCTCATCGAACCGGCTCTCCGCGAAATACGTCTGGCCGATATAGAACGTGGCGTCGTCCGCGAAATCGGACTGCGGCACGGTCTCGATGTACGCCTCGAAACCCTGTACCGCGAGTGCCCATTGCCCGTTCGTATAGTCGGCCCAGGCAGTGTCGTACAAACGCTGCGGTGACATGCCCAGGCCAGGTGCGACGGGTGCGACAACGGGCGGCGGAAGCGCATTCTGAGAACTGGCGCCGGCACCGGTACCGGCTGCTACCCGGGTCGCAATAGCAGGCATCCCGGACGGCGTGAGCGGCAGTCCGGTCTCGGGATCAACCGACAGCATCGTCATCGGCATTGCCATCGGCGGGATTGCCTCGCGCAACGCTTCGATCTCCTGAGAGAGCGACGCGATCCGAACGTTCGACTCGTCCACTTTCTCGCGCACGACACGGACGCCAGTCGCAATGTTCCCAGCGGTCAGCTGATGGTCCGCAAACGCACGGCGCATTGTTTCACTAATTGCTTCCTGACCCGCCATGACCGCGTCGAGGCGAACGTCAAGTTCGTTCATCATCAAATGGATGCGGAGCGCATGCTCCTGCAGCATCCGGATATCGGCCATCAGCTGCTCGTGCTCCCGGTCGGCGGCGACGACGGAAACCGGGAGAGCCAGAATCACGGCGAGCGTAGAGCTTGCAACCGCAGTGAAGGTGCGTCTCATGCCAATCCTCCGGAGGGTATTCTGACTACTGTACTCCGGCCCGACAGCGAACGCCAGAGCAAGTCTCTTCCAATGAGACATGAGCCTGAAGGGGGAGTTGTTTCCAACGACACATGAGCCTGAAGGGGAGCTGGGTGGTGGATCATCGGAGGATGATCGTGACACTCCAGACAGACCGCCTGCGGACCCTGCAACACGTTCGAGCGTTCCTTGACGGCAGCGGACTGATCGACCTGAATGTGTCGACGCGAGCGGACGCCTACGGGTTCATCGAGCGCACCTTGACACGGTTCGACTATGTCCACCAGGGGAAGGCTGAGAAGGGTCTGCTCCGGAGCTTGCTGGCCAAGGTGACCGGCCTGTCGCGCGCCCAACTCACCCGGCTCGTGACTCAACACCGGGCCACCGGGAGGATCGCCGACCGCCGCGGCGCACCCAGCCGACCATTCCCGCGCCGTTACAGCAGCACCGACATCGGCCTGCTCGCCGAGGTCGACCGGCTCCACGGCACGCTGTCCGGACCGGCCACCCGCACGCTCTGTGCGCGCGCCTACCATCGGTTCGACGACCATCGGTTCGAGCGCCTGGCCGGCATCTCGAACGGCCATCTCTACAACCTGCGGCACTCGATCACCTATCAACGGCGCCGCGGAACCACCCCCATGCCGACGCGCCCGGTGCAGGTGGCGATCGGCGAGCGCCGCCGGCCGGCACCGTTCGGGCGCCCCGGCTATGTCCGGGTCGATTCCGTCCATCAGGCTGACCTCGATGACGTTAAAGGCCTGTACCACGTGAACTTGGTGGATGAGGTCACCCAGTTCCAGTGCATCGGCTCGGTCGAGCATCTCCACGCCGCGTGCCTGGCCCCGGTCCTCAGCGCCCTGCTCCGCGCCTTCCCGTTCACCCTCCACGGCTTCCACTCCGACAACGGGTCGGAATACGTCAACCGCACCGTCGCCGCGCTGCTGCAAGCCCTCCACATCGACGAGTTCACCAAGTCCCGAGCCCGACACACCAACGACAACGCCCTCGTCGAGAGCAAGAACGGCTCGGTCGTCCGCAAGCACCTCGGCTACGGCCACATCCCCAGCCGCCACGCCCAACGCGTCAACGACTTCACCCAGAACGTCCTCTCGCCCTACCTCAACTTCCACCGCCCCTGCTTCTTTCCCAGCACGGTGGTCGACGCCAAGGGGCGCGTCCGCAAGCGCTACCGCGACGCCGACATCATGACGCCCTACGAGAAGCTCACGTCGCTCCCCGGGGCCACCGACTACCTCAACCCGGGGACCACCTTCGAACAGCTCGACGACATCGCCTTCGCCCTGAGCGACAATGACGCCGCGCGCGCCGTTGAGGAGGCGCGCACGCGGCTATTCCGGTCCATTGACCCGGCTGCCTGACATGTCTGGCTCATCGGCCCGCTTCAGGCTCATTTCTGGATTGGAAAGGACTGAGCACCTGCAACTCGCGGTGCGTGTCCACATCTGCACCGGCTGACCTAGCGGGCCGTGATTACGAAGTGCACACGCCGGTTCGCGGCCCATGCATCCTCGTGTTCGCCGGGCGCGAACGGAAACTCTTCGCCGTAGCTGATCGTCCGGATGCGCGCCGCGTCGATTCCCCGGTTCACCAGGTGATCACGCACCGCGAGGGCTCGCCGTTCACCCAGGGCAAGGTTGTACTCCGGCGTACCCCGTGAATCACAGTGCCCCTCGATCGTGATGGACCAGTTGGCGTACCACTCGAGTGTAGTCACGTTCGCCTGAATCGCTTCCAGTGCTACTCCGTCCAGCTCGATACTGTCGTACGTGAAGAACACCGGCTGAAGTAGTGCCTCGCGGTTGATCTCCTCCAGCGTCCGCGCGGAAAACTCGTCTTCCGGCAGGACGGGAGGGTCGGGCGGGGGAAGCGTGGGCTCCCGTGCGGGTGCCGACGGCGGGGGTGCCGGACGGGGGGCCGCCGATGCCTCGTCGGATGGCGGCGGCAGTACCCGATCCGGAGACGTGGCCGGGATGTTCGGGCGCACGCAGGCTGAAGCCCAGAACAGAATCGCTGCCGCTACCAGAACACGGCACGCCGTACGCTGCCCCCTGTGCATAGTCATCAGTTCTCCGTCCTCCGTCTGTGATCTCACCGTGACCAATTCGGCATCTCGTTGTTTCCGGAGTGCGTGACGCGGCGCAGTCCGCGTCCGTCCCGTCCGATCTGCCAGATCTGCTTGTCACCAGAACCCCGGGTCGACGAGAACGCAACGTGCCGCCCGTTTGCGGAGTAGCTTGGGCTCTCGTTCGTGCCAAGCCCAAACGTCAATTGCCGTACATCGTTGGTCGCGAGGTCGACAGTCTTGATGTCGAAACCAGGCCCGGTGCGTGACGCGTACGCAATCTCGTTGTAGGGGCTGGGTGACCACGTAGGCCGGTCGCAGTACGACTCGAAGGTGATGCGGCGCAGGCCGGTGCCGTCGACCCCGACGACATAGATCTGCGGAGAACCGGTCCGATCGGAGGTGAATGCGATCTGGCGGCCAAGTGGCGACCAGGTGGGGCTGGTATCTATTCCCGGATGCGTCGTCAGGCGGCGAAGCCCGGTGCCATCCACGTTCATCACGTAGATCTCCAGGTTCTCGTCGCGGTTCGACATGAATGCGATCTGCGTGCCGTCTGAGGAGTAGGCCGGCAGGAAGTTGTGCACATCACCGGTGCCGGCGGCCGGTGTCTCGAGGCGTCCCTCGTAGAGGTGGGAAACGACGACGTCGGGGACACCACTGCGGTACGACGTGTACGCCACCGCACGACCATCCGGCGCCCAGGTCGGATTGACGTTAAGCGTCCGGCCCACCGTCACCCGGCGGACATTTGCGCCATCGTAATCGGCAACGTAGATCTCCTTTGTCTGCCGATCAGGCACCAGGCCGAGGACGGACTGGCTGTCGCGATCGGAGGTGAACGTAAGTTGGCTCTGCGCCACCCCCTCCAGGCCTCGCTGCCGCCGGTGTATCTCGTCCGAGAAGGCGTGCGCGTAGGCCCGGATGTTGCGCAGGCTGCCCGTATAACGTTCGCCGACAGCCGATTCGTATGTCCGGGTATTGAACAGCCGGACATCTACCTCGACACGATCCTCGCCAAGACGGCGGACCGTACAACTGATCACTCCGTCGGCGCCCAACTCGCGCCAGGCTTCGAAAGACAGGTCCGTCAGCGTCCGGGCACGCGGAACCGAGTCGTACGTGTCGCGCGCCACCATCCGGAATTCCCGCTCGAACTCCAGATCGTCCCAAAGCACCTGAGGCAACATCTGTGCCGCGTCGGCCGTCTCGCGATCGGTCGTTAGCGTCAGACAGTCGGGAACTGCGAAACGCGGCTGCGCGCCAATCCGTCCACCGATCCGCAGATCCACCTCGGACCGTTGGCTGGAAGGCCCGGGAGGTGGCGCTGCCAACAGCCACGGGCCGGCAACCGACACCGCCAAGAGGAACGCAAGGGGCAAGGGGCGTGCGATATGCATCATGACTGGTACTCGAACGTGAGTCGGACGGTAAGGTCCTCTCCGGGAAACCTCGACGGCAGGGGTGGGATGGTTGCGGCGAGCAACACCGCACGCTGCGCGCTCAGGTCGAGGGCGACATGGCCGCTGCTGCGCGCTACCTGGACGTCGCCAATCACTCCGCTCCGCTGTATGGTGAATCGGATAACGACGAGGCCTGGCACCGGCTGGTTGCTGTCCCACTGCCGACGGATCAACTCGAGCATCGTGGCGAGATACTCCGGACAGCAGAAATCGCCCACGTCGAGATCGAGTCCATCGCCTCCGAGGCCGCCGGACGATAATCCGTCGCCCAGTCCCCGAACACCGGTATCTGCCATCGAGGTCCCTTCGCGCACCTCCGGACCCCGTGTCGGCGTCCGGCCGCGTGCCTCCTCCGGCTCCGTCTTCGTCTCGACCTCCGGTTCGGGGCGCCGGCGCGCCTCGGCATCGGGTACCGGCAGGATCATTTCCGGCGGGGCGGGTGACGGAGGCTGAATCCACTCCGGCCGCCGCGCATCGGCAAGCGGCGCCACCTGCTGAATGGGCCGCCCCCCGAGGGGGGTCAATCCACCCTCACCCGGGCCTTCCGGGCCACCCAGCCGGAGCGTCATCACGTTCAAGTCAGCCTCATCACTACCTGCCGCAAGCCAGGAGGACGGCGCGACGAGCGCTACCACCATGAACAGCGCGTGCGCCCCCGCAGAGTAGGCAAACGGCCGCCGCAATGCCTTCTGCGGGTATGCCCGCTCCGCGATGACCTGTGATGTCGCGTCCTGCACCCTTATTCACCGTGAGTCGGAGACACCGCGAACTACCGCTCGCGGGGCAGGTCGAGCACGAGGCCCACCGCCTGCACCCCTCCCTCCTTCAGGTAGTCCACTACCGTGACCAATTCACCGTAGGTGATGTCCTGATCGCCCCGCAGGAAAACCGCCTTGTCGGTCCGCGTCGCCATCTCGTCCCGGAGGAGGTCCGCGAGCACGCTGACCTGGACGTTGTCGTCACCCAGCTGAACGATGCCGTCTGACCGGTAGCTGAGAGGAACGGTGACGAAGATGCGTTCGGAAACCAGCGGTTCCGCCCGACGGGCCTCCGGCAGTTGGACGTCGAGGCCGCGCTGCATCATCGGCGCCGTCACCATGAAGATGACGAGCAGTACCAGCATCACGTCTACCAGCGGAACAACGTTGATCTCGGAAAGCGAGGTGCTGGTGCGCCGCCCGCGCCGCCGCCCGCCGCCGCCAACCCCATCCGCCGCCTGTACTTTTGGCATGGTGCGTGGACGTCAGGCCGAGAAGTGCCGCTCCGCGATGTTCAGGAACTCGAGGGAGAAGTCGTCGATCGCCGATGCGGCCAACTTCACCTTGGTGGTCATGTGATTATAGAAGTAGACGGCCGGGATGGCGGCGAACAGCCCGGCGAGGGTTGCGACCAGCGCTTCCGCGATTCCGGGCGCCACCGCCGCCAGGTTGGTCGACCCGGTCTCACCGATGCCCTGGAAGGCGATGATGATCCCCCAGACGGTTCCGAACAGGCCAATGAACGGCGTGATGCTCGCCGTCGTGGCCAGCAGGGTGACGTGGCGTTCCAGTTTCGTTACCTCCACGTTGGACGCCCGAAGCAGTGCGCGGTCAAGTGCTTCGAAGCTCCGCAGCGCCGGTGGTCGGCCGGTTTCGGAAGCGCCGCCGTCCGCCTGCCGAAGCTGGGCATTCAGTTCGGCATAGCCCGCCTGGAAGACGCCGGCCAACGGACTGGCGGCGAGCGACTTGCAGACCGACTGCACCTCGGAAAACTTCCGGCTCTTGCGAAAGATCTCGACGAACGCGCCGGTCTGCGAGTCGACCCGTCGAAACTGCAACAGCTTGAAGAGGATGATTCCCCACGACGCCACCGAGAAAATCAGCAGCGAAGCAAGCACCGCCTGAGATAGCGGTGACGAACGCGCGATCAGGCCGATGATGCCGCTGCCGAACGCGCCGGACGATTCGTTTCCGATCGCGGCATCCGGTTGCAGTGCAAGCGCCTGCAAGAAAGGAAAGACGCCTGCACTGATATCGAATAGCCTTTGCAGCCCTTCGAGCCACTCCGTCATCGCGGGCGCCTGAAGGATCACAAAGGCAAAGTATCCAAGGATACGCACCTCAGTTCTCCCGTCTATGCTGACACTGGCGCGCCGCTGGGAAGGCGCAGACTCCCGGTAGCGTAGCCGCCCCGCTGCCGATTGTCAAACCGTGCAGTCCCTACGCGTACCCGAAGTGACCTCCACGGTTCTGCGCCGTCTGGTGATACGCTTTTTTCTCTCCCATGATCCGCTTTCTCGGTATTCGCGACCTTGCCATCATCGACACGCTCGAATGCGAGTTCGAACCGGGATTCAACGTCCTCACCGGCGAAACGGGCGCCGGCAAGTCGATCATCGTGGGCGCGCTCGGCCTCCTGGTGGGCGAGCGGGGTAGCGCCAGCGCCGTAAGGACCGGCGCGGAGCGCGCGGTGGTGCAGGCAGCGTTCGAAACGACCTGGGGTAACGAAACGATCGTACGGCGGGAAGTGCCGGCCACCGGACGAGGGCGGGTTTTCATCGATGACGCGTTGAGTTCAACCACCACACTCAGGACGCTCGGCGCCAAGCTGCTCGATATCCACGGCCAGCACGCGCACCAGGCGCTGCTCGATCCCCGGACTCACCTCGGCATGCTGGATGCCTTCGGGGGCAGTGGAACCGCCGTCGACCTGATCGGCACCGTGAGAGCCCGGCACGAGCGGTGGCGCGAGGCACGTGTCCAGCTTGCCGAAGCGGAGCGGAACGCCCGCGGGCGGGCGGAACGAATCGACGCGCTCACCTTTGCATTGGCCGAGATCGATCGAGTCGCACCGCAGTCGGGCGAGGATGGGCAGCTCCTGACCGAACGGCGGCGGCTGGCGAACGCCGAGCGGATCCACGCACTCGCCGGCGGCGCCTATGGCGCGCTCTACGAGCAGGATGACTCGATCGTCTCTGTACTCGCCACGGTCTGGCGTCATGTAGAAGAACTGGCGCGACTCGACCCCTCCTTCGCTCCCTATCTGGAGACACGGGCCACCATCGACGCGACCTTCGATGATCTGGCTCGGACCCTGCGCTCGTGCGCCGCCGACATCGATACCGCGCCCGACCGTCTGGCCCAGGTCGAGTCGCGACTTGCCGACATCGAGCGCCTGGCGAAGAAGTATGGCGGCGACCTGGATATCGTTCTGGAGCGCCGACGCTCGATTGTGGCCGAACTCGATCGTTCGGGGGATGACACTGCCCAACGTGCGGCGTTGACCTTGACGCTCGAGGCGGCGCGCGATTCCTATCTGGAGGCTGCGGAAGCGCTGTCCACCGAGCGGGCTCGGTGGGCGAGGGCATTGTCTCCGGCCCTCGAAGCGGAAGTAGAGGACCTGGCTATCGCCAATGGCCGGTTCGAGCTACGGCTCCAGACCAGCCTCGACGAGGCGCGCTGGAGTGCCCGAGGCACGGACGACGCCGAGCTGTTCTTCTCGGCCAACCCGGGTGAAACGCTTCGACCGCTCTCGACCGTCGCATCGGGCGGAGAGTTGTCACGCGTCATGCTCGCCCTCAAGACACTTGCGACGACCGACGACGCCGGCAAGACACTCGTCTTCGATGAAGTAGATGCCGGTATCGGGGGCGATGCGGCCTACAGGGTAGGGGAGCGGTTGCGCGCCCTGGGCGAGCGCTTCCAGGTGCTCTGCGTGACCCACGCTCCGCAACTGGCCGCGCATGCGACGACGCACTTCCATGTGGCTAAGGAAATGCAGGGAGGTCGGACCCGGACGCGGATCGAACGGCTCCCGCCCCAGCGGCGCGCCGTGGAACTGGCTCGACTGATGACCGGAAGCGCCAGCGGGGCAGCACTGGCTGGAGCAAAGGAGCTGCTCGCGCGGGCCGCAGCGCAGGCGAAAGCGAAAGGCGAAAGTTAAAGCGCGGGGCGAAAGCGCAGTGTGGGCAGACGACACATCCACCTGTCGCCGCGACCGATAGTCAGGGTAGGCTCAGACCGGCGATGCAAAGGACTTACAACATCGAGACGTTCGGATGCCAGATGAACGTCCACGACAGCGAGCGGCTGGCTGGCCTCCTGCACGGGGCGGGCTATGCGCCGGCGCCGTCGGCGGACGGGGCAGACCTCGTGGTGGTGAACACCTGCAGCGTGCGCGAGCGCGCGGCGGAAAAACTGTTCGCGCGCCTCGACCGCTACCGCCACGTCGGGGTAGAGGAGCGGCCGATCATCGCAGTCACCGGCTGTGTGGCGCAGCAAGAAGGGAATCAGCTCCTCGACCGGGCACCCATGATCGATGTCGTGATTGGGACGCAGGCACTGGCCCGACTGCCGGAGGCCATCGAGACGGCCCAACGCACCCGTGTCCCACAGGTCGACACCCATCCCTACGACACTGTCTCGTTCCCGCTCGGCGTCGCGGTTCGCAACGATCCGGTAAAGGCCTTCGTAACCATCATCGAGGGATGCAACGACTTCTGCGCGTTCTGCGTCGTCCCCTACACGCGTGGCCATGAGCGGATGCGGCCGGCGGCCGAGATCCTTGGAGAGGTGGAGGAGGCTGCCGCCTCGGGACACCGCGAAGTGCAGCTGCTAGGGCAGATAGTCAACCACTATCAGGCGCCCGATCGGCCCGACTGCGACTTCGCCCGACTGCTGGAGTTGATCCAGGACATCGAGGGAATCGACAGAATCCGGTTCGCCAGCCCCCATCCGCGTCACGTCACCGGACGGCTAGTCGAAGCGATCCGCGATCTCCCGAAGGTCTGCAAGCACCTGCACCTGCCGGTGCAATCCGGATCCACCCGGATCCTGAGCCTGATGCGGCGTCGCCACACCCGGGAACGCTATCTCGAACTGATCGATGAAATCCGTGCGGCAGTGCCGGAGATAGCACTATCGACCGATATTATTGTCGGGTTCCCAGGAGAGACGGTGGACGACTTCGAACAGACTCTGAGCCTCGCCGAGAGCGTGCGTTACCACGGTATGTTCTCCTTCAAGTATTCCGAGCGGCCGAACACGCTGGCGCGTCGCCGGATGCCCGAGACGGTTCCGGAGGCAGAGAAGGGACGGCGGCTGAGTGTCCTGCAGGCGGCGCAGCAGGAGATTCAGCAATCGCTCCACGAAGCGATGGTGGGCGAGCGGGTGACGGTTCTGGCTGACGCGCCAAGCCGGCGGCGGGAACGCCCCACCGAGTACACCGGACGGACCAGCGGCAACACCGCGGTCAACTTCGAGGCGGGGCCGGATTGCATCGGACAACTACTGAACGTCGAGGTGCGACGGGCCGGTCGGAACAGCCTCTGGGGCGAGATGATCTGATGCAAATCGAGATGACCATCAAGGGGCTCATGGTCGACCCCATTACCAGCACGCCGATCGTCATCCTGCGCGACGACGCAGGCGATCGTGTGCTGCCGATCTGGGTGGGCGTGTTCGAGGCGAATGCGATCGCGATCCAGATCGAGAACATCACGACGCCGCGCCCGATGACCCACGACCTCCTGGGCAACATGGTCGCCGGACTCGATGGAACGGTGGAGAAGATCGTCGTCTCCGATCTCAAGGAGAACACCTTCTACGCGCTGATCTACGTTCACATCCGCGGGGATGTCGTCGCCATAGACGCACGGCCGAGCGACGCCATCGCGCTCGCGCTCCGCGTGAGCGCACCGATCTTCGTCGAGGACGCGGTTATCGACAGCGCCAAGAGCCTGGAGTTCACTCCCGGCAAGAACGACGCCGAACGGCTCACTCGCTGGCTCGAGAGCCTCGATACCGAAGACCTCGGCAAGTACAAGATGTGACGATTGTCGGCCGGCCGACAATCGCACAATCACACCGCAATTCCACGGCCTTTTGGTCTCCCACGACATTTCGTCCGGCGGGGTTTCTTGACAGGTCCCGGCGCGGTTCCTAGAATCACGCCATCTCCCGCTGCGGCCGAGGGCTCCGCGTCTATCCACGCGCCGGCGGATCGACCCATGATCGTCGCCATAGCCAACCAGAAGGGCGGAGTGGGGAAGACCACGACCTCCGTCAACCTGGCTTCGGCGCTAGCCATGCGCGGCAAGCCGACGCTCCTGATCGACCTGGATCCACAGGCAAACAGCACGATGTCGGTCGTCGAACACGATCCCGAACATCGCTCGGTCTACGACGCGATCGCGGACGGCAACTGCGGTCTCGGCGAAATCATCCTTCCGGCGAGCCAGAAGAACCTCTCTATAGCACCCGCGCGTATCGCGCTCGCCAAGCTGGAATCGCGTCTGGGGGGAGAGCTGGACGCACACTTCCGCCTGAAGGACCAGATCGCGGCGGTGTGCGACCACTACCAGTTCATTGTGATCGACTGCCCGCCGACGCTGGGACTACTGACCGTCAACGCGCTGGTTGCGTCGACGCATCTGCTGATCCCGATTCAATCCTCCTACTTCGCCCTGGAAGGAACTGACGACCTCCTGGAGACTGTTGAAAAGGTACGACAGCGTGCCAACCCGAGCCTGAACATACTGGGCGTCCTGATCACGATGCACGACCGTCGCACGTCACTGGGGCGCGACACACAGGACCAGATCCGGAAGGTGTTCGGCGACAAGGTCTTCCGGACCGTGATCGCCAGGAACGTCCGGCTGGAGGAAAGCCCGGCCTACCAGGAGTCGATCTTCAGCTTCGCGCCCCATTCCACGGGCGCGAGGGACTACTACAGCCTGTGCGAAGAGGTGATGGACCGTGCCTAGACGAGGACTGCCCGCGACCGTGCAGATGCGACACGAAGCGCATTACGTCGAGGCGCTGGCCACGTCGGCTGGCGAGCCGATCGGGAGGCTGATGCCCATCGATCGGATTGACCCGAACCCGGATCAGCCACGGCAACAGATGGGAGATCTCTCCGAACTGATGGCGTCCATCGCGGAGAAGGGGATCCTCGAGCCGCTCATAGTCCGCGAACGACAGGGCCGGTTCCACATCATCGCCGGTGAGCGCCGATACCAGGCCGCAATCCAGGTGGGATTGACCGAGATACCGGTGATCATCCGGCAGGCAGACGACTCGGAAACCCTGGAAATCGCCCTGATCGAAAATCTGCAGCGCAAGGATCTGACGCCGTTCGAAGAGGCGGAGGCGCTGCACACCCTGGGACAGAAATTCAGCCACACGCACGCCGAGCTCGCGCGGCGCCTTGGCAAGTCCCGGACATCGATCACCGAGTCGTTGGCGCTGCAGGCGATGCCGCGCGAGATCAAGCAGCTGTGCCAGTTGGGCAACATCTCGTCCAAGTCGCTGCTGCTGGAGGTGGTCCGGCAACGCACGCCCGAGGCCATGACGAAGCTGATCGAGCGGTTGACGCGCGACGGAGCCGCGACTCGCAAGCAGGCTCGCGCGGCCCGCCAGCAGGCGGGGCGCCGGCCAAAGCCGTTCATCTACAGCTACGCAGCCCCCAACAAGACGTTCAACCTCCGACTGGCGTTCCGGAAGTCGAGAGTGCCGCGCGGGGAGTTGATCGACGCACTGGAACAGATCCTCGATCAGCTGCGTCAGCAGAACGACTGAGCCCGATAGTAAGAGTCCTCAAGCGGGGGGCTGTCGCGCGATTCCAGGACCGCGCCAGACCACAAAGTTAACATAACACATCTTATCAGACGTTGGCTGCGCCAACGTCCGATGAAGGTTTTGACCCCGGTTGCCCGGTCACCGCGCCGCTGGCCGGCGCTTCAAAGGCTCGCGGAATCGCCCGGTGGCGCGTCAAGAGTCCGGCCCGGCGGGCGTTCAAGGCGCGAGACCGGGTTGGCCCGCCGCCAACGCGGCCGATAGGATCAGGTAGCGCAGCGCAATCAGATGTTTCGTATCACCAGTCGGTACATCGTTCGGGAGGTCATCCCGCCCTTCCTCCTGTCGCTCCTGGTCTTCACGTGTCTGCTCCTGCTCCCGCCGCTTCGCGACCGGGCCGAAGAACTGATCGGCATGGGAATAGCTCCGGGTGAGATCGTGCGGTTGCTGGTGCTCCTGGTGCCGCAGTCGCTCGCAATCACGATCCCGATGGGCCTGCTGCTCGGTGTCCTGATGGCCCTCGGGCGCCTCTCAAGCGACCGCGAGATGGTGGCGATGCAGGCATGCGGAATCAGCTTCGGACGGATTCTCGCGCCCCTCCTGCTGCTTGCGACGATCTCGGCAGCGATCAATTGCTGGATCATGGTCGATGTCGTTCCGCGGGCGAACCAGTCGTTCCAGGAACTGGTGTTCCGGGTGATGGCGAATCGCGCGGAGGGGGAGGTAAAGCCTCGGGTCTTTCATGCGGACGACTTCCCCAATCTGGTGCTCTACGTCCAGGAAGTCTCCCAGACGGGCGGTGGCTGGTCGGATGTTTTCCTGGCAGATGTCCGGGAAGCGAACCAACCGGACATCTATGTGGCCGAACGCGGCCAAATCGTTGTCAATCAGGACCGGCAGACGGTTGATATCGCGTTGACGCGCGGCACGCGCCACCATGTCGATCCTGCGCTGCCGGAGAGCTACGAGCGGCACGCGTTCGAGGATCTGCTGATTCAGGTCGACGCGTCATCACTCTTTCCGGTGGAAGGTCCCGAACAAGGCTATGCGGAGATGACAATCCCGGAACTTCGCGAACGGGCCCAGGAGATGCGCGAAGACGGGCTTTCTCCCCACGCGCCGATCCTGTATCTGCACCAGAAGTTCTCGATCCCGATCGCCTGTTTCATCTTCACGCTGCTGGGCGCGGCATTCGGGGTCAGTAACCGAAAGGACGGCCGCCTTGCCAGCTTCGCGCTGGGCATTGGCGTGATCTTCGCTTACTACATCGTGATGTACACCGGGGAAGCCATGGCCATGGGCCAACGAATCTCGCCCCATCTGGCGCGGTGGCTACCGAACATCGTCCTGGGGATCGCGGGAATCGCTCTGGTTTGCTGGCGCGCCGGCCGAGCCGACCGCCGACTGCCTGGTGCTGCGCTGGCACAACGCCTTCTCCCCCGCCGAACTCAGGCTGCGGACACCACAACGGGATCGGGGACAGGCGATGAAGCGGGCGTGAACGATGGGGCGATTGTCACGGTTCCGACCGGATCGGCCACGGCCGGCGTCAGCATCCTGGATTGGTACGTTACGGGGATGTACCTCCGATGGGTCGCTCTGGCGTTCGTCGGCCTGCTCGGGATTTTCTACATCACGCAGTTCATCGAGCTCTCCGACAACCTGTTCAAGGAACAGGCGAGCGGCTTGATGTTGCTCGAACACCTCTGGTACGCCACGCCGCAGTTCATCTACTACGTCCTGCCGATAGCCGGACTAGTCGCGACGCTCGTGACCATCGGCATCCTGACCCGGACCAACGAACTGACCGTCATGAAGGCGTGCGGTATCAGCCTGTACCGGATAGTGCTGCCGATTCTTGCCTTCAGCCTGATCTGGAGCGGCTGCCTGTTCGTACTGTCCGAGACGATACTCGCCCGGGCGAATCGGCAGGCGGAAGCGCTCGATCAGCAGATCCGGACCGGGCGCGTTCAGGTCTTCGATGCACTGAGCCGCCGGTGGCTAGTCAATGACGAGGGCGACATCTACCACTATCTCCACTTCGATCAGGAGCGGCATGAACTGGGCGCATTGTCGATCTTCGAGTTCGAGGGACGCCGCTGGTCGCTCGGGCGCCGAACTTATGTAGCACAAGCGACGTTCGATGCCGCAGCCGGAACCTGGGACGGCCGCGATGTCTGGGAACGGGACTTTTCCGCCGCGGCGTCGGACGATGCGGCGTACCGGCGTGACGCGGAGCGATTGCTGCCGGCGGTTGCGCCTCCGGATGTATTCGCGGCGGAACTCCCGGACGCAGAGCTGATGAACTACAACGAACTGCAGCGATACATCGAAGAGCTGCGGACGCGCGGTTTCGATGTCGTGAGCCTGGTCGTCGCACTGCACCGGAAAGCGTCGTTTCCCTTCGTCACGGTGATCCTGACGCTGATCGCGATCCCGTTCGCGGTGACGACCGGGCCTCGCGGGACCCTGTACGGTGTCGGGGTAGGGATCGCCCTTGCTTTCTCCTACTGGATCATCCTCAGTATTTTCGGCGCCTTCGGCAGCGCCGGCGTCCTCGCGCCAATCGTCGCCGCCTGGGCTCCCAACATCTTCTTCGGCGCGTCGGCCGGCTACTTTCTGTTCGCGGTTCGGACCTGACGCGGCGGCGCGTCTACGGCACAAGCAGGCGGGGCCCCGTGATCGTCAGGACACCGCCCGTCCCGGGCGACGTGTTGACGGTGTCGATCACGATGAGGAGGCTGTCTAGCGTTGCCGCGTCCGGGCGCGGCGCCAGATCCGGCGTGACTGGTGCGAACTGATCGAGCGGGATCGTTACCGTGCGCGGCTCCGGGTCGGCGTAGAACGATCGACGCCAGCGGTCGCCGTTGCTGCCGGCCGGACCGCCCCGTCTCACCTGCAAGGAAGGGCGCATGGGGCGCGACGCTTCGACATCGAAGCGAATCGCCGTCGCGCCGGTCATGCCGCCCAGTCCTATGGCATGGACGGCGGCCACGTACGTCTCCGGGTCGCTTCCCAGCTCGAACGTCAAGCGGACCTGCCCGCCGGGTGAATCCGCTCCCGGCCGGAGGACGTCCGAGGTCAGGGAGACTGTGGCGTCGTTCTGCTCCACCCGCCATTCGCCGGCAAGCGGTCGATTCCCAGCCGCTGCGGGAGCGCTCGGTTCCGACGCGGGGCTCTCGGCCGAGATGGCGGGTTCCGGCAATGCCTCCACTTCCGCTTCCGCCACTCCCCCGCCCACGAAGATCGGGTTTCCCACAATCCAGGGGACCGGCGGACTGCCGGGCGCTCCGGGTAGAAACACCTCAATGCGGTACGCGGTCCACTGGTTCGGCTCCACCGGCGCCCGGTACGTGAGTGTCGGACCCGGCTCTCCGGCCACGACCGGCTCACCGTTGCGCCGCAGCGTGAATGTCGCATCATCCGGCGCGGCGATCCGTGCAGTGAGGGTGACCGGCGCGTCCCCCGCGGTCCACTCCCCCATCCGGATGGGATGCCCGTCCACAGTCTCGCCGGTCCAGCTGAACCGGGCGGGGCCTGCGACGGCGTCGACCACCGTATATACCCGTCCGTTGCGCAACGACGTCAGGATCGCCGCCGCGTCCGGCCCCGCGCTACCGCCAAGCGGCCGATCCAATTCGACTTGAATCGACATCGCGCGGAATACAGGCTCGTAGTCCGGCAGGCGCAGGTCGGCTTCCTCGGACCGGTCGCCCGCGCTCCCCACCCCGCCATATCCCTCGTCGTCCGCTCCGGTCGCCAGGCGAGCGTGGGCGTCCAACGCACCGAGACCCACCACGCGGCGAGCCGATGTCAGTTCGTCCCAGAGCGCCAAAGCCGGTTCGGGACGCGCGAGCAGCAAGGCGAGGCTCTCGGAGGGTCGAATCCAGTAACCGAAGAGGACCCGCAGCAGTGATGCCCAGTTCTCGTCGCGCCACGCGGTATCCCCGTTTATCCACTCGATCGCATCAAGGGCTAACGAGGGGTCGGACCAGGCGAGCGCGGGTCTCCGTGACGTCGGATGCGCCGCGATACCAAAACCTCCCAGGCGGCGGACATCTTCGATGACGCCACGCGCATCGCCTCCGAGCGGGTACGGGGCAGCGTCGAGACCGACCGCGGCATAGTGCCCACCGGCGGTGCTGATCTCGACGCCATCGATCATGAGCACCCCGTCGTGGTACGCAGGCGATGCGATACTGGTCGCGTCGCCGTGATCGGTGAGGATTACGAAGTCGAGGCCCGCCGCGGCGGCAGCGGTCGCAATCTCCGGCACGGTACCGCTCCCGTCCGAGCGACGGCTGTGGACGTGGTACGCCCCGCGCACCGTGTGGTCGAAAGCACCGGCGAGAACACGCGTCCCGTCCGCCTGCGCGTCGGACGCCGGGGGCAGATCAATGACCCGCGCCGCCGGAGGTAGCAGCAGAGTGACGACGAGGCCCGCGGCCGCCGCGAGGACGGCTGTTGTGAAGAGAGGCCGGAACCGCACGGATCGCCGTTCCATGACCCGTATCCCGGGACCCTGATCCTGCCGCGGTCACGCCCCGCGGTGCAGGCCTACGCGGCCTGATGGTTCAGGAGTGTACCGCTGCGGCCTCGCGTTCCGGCATGCCGCTAGCGGAGCGCAGCGCGTCCGCCTTGTCAGTCCGCTCCCAGGTGAAGCCCGTCTCCGATCGTCCGAAGTGACCGAACGCCGCCGTTGAACGGTAGATCGGACGGCGAAGGTCGAGCGTTTCGATGATCTCCCGCGGCTTCAGCGCAAAGTGCGCCAGCACGAGTTCGCCGAGTTGTTCGTCGGTCATGCCGGTCGTACCGGTGCCAAACGTCTCGACCAGCACCGACACCGGCTCGGCGACGCCGATGGCGTATGCCAACTGCACCTGAACCCGGTCGGCAAGGCCCGCCGCGACGCAGTTCTTCGCAATGTAGCGCGCCATGTAGGCGGCGGAACGGTCCACCTTCGTCGGGTCCTTGCCGGAGAATGCGCCGCCACCGTGCGGGGCCATGCCACCGTAGGTGTCGACAATGATCTTCCGGCCGGTCAGGCCGCAGTCTCCATGTGGTCCGCCGGTGACGAACCGGCCGGTTGGATTCACATGGATGATGGTCTGGTCATCCATGAGCTCCGCCGGCAGCGTCGACCGAACTACGACTTCTTCGATCCCGGCGCGCAATTGCGCGGTCGACACCTTGTCGCTGTGCTGGCTCGACACGACAACCGTGTGGATTCGCTGGGGCACGTGACCGTTGTACTCCACGGTAACCTGCGACTTGCCATCGGGCCGGAGATACGCCAATACCCCGTCGCGCCGCGACTGCGATAGCGCCTTCACCAGGCGGTGCGACAAAGCGATGGGAAGGGGCATCCGTTCCGGCGTCTCCGTGCAGGCATAGCCGAACATCAAACCCTGATCACCCGCACCGCCCGGATCAACTCCCATCGCGATGTCGGGCGACTGGCTGTGTAGTTTCACCTGCACCTCGCAACTGTTGGCGTCAAAGCCAAACGCTGCATCGGTGTAGCCCACGTCACGGACCGCCTCGCGCGCCACCGCTTCGTAGTCGACGTTGGCGCTGGTGGTGATCTCCCCCGCCAGAACGATCAGGTCGGTCGTCAGGAGCGACTCGCACGCGACACGTCCGTTGGGATCCTGCGCAAAGACCGCGTCGAGGACGCCGTCCGAGACCTGATCGGCAATCTTGTCGGGATGACCCTCGGTCACCGACTCGGAAGTGAAGAGGTAGGGGCCGGTTCGCTGCATGGGTTGTGGTTCTCCTTCAGTATCGTGCGAGCCCTGGAGGGCGCGGTGCGCTCACGGCAACCGCATAGGCTACCAGCCCTTATGCCACCTGGTCAACGCGGGTCCCATCCCTTTGCAGGTCACGCCGGTCTGCGGGCCCGGCAGCGCGGGCGCGTCCGGGATCGCGGTTCAAGCGCGCGGATGAAACGTCTCGTAGATCGCCTTCAGGCGAGCGTCCAGAACATGCGTGTAGATCTGCGTGGTCGACAGATCCGCATGCCCGAGCAGCGTCTGGATCGACCGGAGATCCGCCCCCCGCTCCAGGAGGTGCGTCGCGAACGAGTGTCGCAGCACATGCGGGCTCAGGTCTCGCGGCAACCCGGCTCGCTGGCCGTACTGCTTCAGTTTCTTCCAGAAGCCCACGCGGCTGAGTTTCCCGCCCCCGCGCGCGTTGACGAAGAGCCAGGGCGATGTCCTCCCCTTGAGCAATACCGGGCGGGCATCGCTCCGGTAACGGGTTACCCACTTGACGGCAAGCGCGCCCATCGGCACCAACCGTTCCTTGTTCCCTTTGCCGAGGCACGTGAGATACCCCTGTTGCAGGTTCAGATCCGGCGGCCGGAGCGACACCAGTTCCGAGACTCGGAGGCCGGTGGCGTACAGGAGCTCGATGAGTGCCCGGTCGCGCAGGCCGGCAGGCGTCGTAATGTCAGGCTGGTCGATCAGTGTCTCAATGGCCTCCACCGAGAGTGCCGAGGGCAGTGCCGGCCAGGACCGCGGCGCCCGCAGGTCGTCGGCCGGATTCTCGTCAACTCGGCCATCGATCATCAGGAAGCGATAGAAGCTGCGCACCCCTGCGACGGTGCGCGCAACCGAACGCGGGGCAAGGCCGGATGCCATACGGTCGCGGATGAATGCTTCGAGATCCTGCCTGCGGAGACGATCAAGTCCCTTGCGCTCGCTGTCGGCATACTCCACAAGTGCCGCGAGATCCCGACGGTAGCTGCTGAGGGTATGGGGCGACAGCCTCCTGACGCCCTTCAGGTCGTCGAGCCAGGCGTCAACCAACTCGCCGGCAGGATCGGCACGAAGCCTGCGTTGTATAATCGGCACTGTCGAACGACCGGTCCACGTCACTGTACAGGGGTTCCGTCAGATGGCTCAACAGTTCATGCGGGTTGTCGTTATCGGCTTCGCGTTGGCTCTGCCGCTAGCCGGCTGCGCTGCACGGAATGCGCCGGCCCTGACCAGCGCTTCCACCGAGCCGGCTGACTTCCCCACCCAGCTCGCCGAGTACGTCCGTGCGCAAACGGCGTTGGCAGCCGACGACTTCGCGGATGCCCGGACCGCGCTCGCCGACCTCGTCGCTATTGCGGATCCAACGATCCGGCCGCTGGCGGAAGTCGCCGCGGATGCTGAAGACATCACCTCCATGCGCAGCGACTTCAAGCCGCTCTCGGAGTTCCTGGCCGGAATGGAGCTGCCGCAGGGCTTCGCACGGGCGCACTGCCCGATGTATGACGGTGGATCGAACTGGGTGCAGGCAGACGGCCCCGTCCGCAACCCGTACTACGGTTCCGAGATGCTCACCTGTGGCGTCATCGACGCCGCACCTGGCGCACACATGGACCACAGCCCACGGTATGGTGGCCGGGTCTTCATGGCGCCCGACAGCTTTCACCATATCGAGGGTGTCTACCCCGAGCAGGGCGTCTTCCGGCTCTATGCGACCGACAACTATCGCGAGCTGGTAGACGTTACCTTCTGGATGGGGCGCGTCGTCCTCGAGGAGGAGTACGACGCAGAGAGCGACGAGTTCGTCGAAGTCAGTGCGGCCGTGCTCCTGCCGTCACCTGACGGTGCGTATCTCGAGGCGGAGGTAGGCGATCTGCCCTTCCCCGCGGAGGTAATCGCCAAGATTCAGGTTGTCGAGGACTTCCCGGAAGACCGGTTCGACTTCATTTTTTCGGAGTTCTCCTCCACCGCACCGGCCGTGGTCGACACCTCGCCGGCCGCCGCAGTCCCTAACACCCTGCCACTCGCCGAGCGGATTCGCCCGCGCATCCCGGAACAGACCAGCGAGATCGTGCAGGGGATCAGTGCTCGGAACGATGAGATCGCCAGCTTGGTGGCGACCGGTGGATTCACGGAAATCTTCATTCCAGCGCTGCAATCGAAGGAGCTGGCCCTTGCGCTGCACGACCGGGCGGAAGATCTCCCGGCGCAAGAGCGCGACATGGTGCGGATCGCCGTTCGCAGCCTCGTCCGCGCCGCCTGGCTGCTCGACTGGTACGGTGATCTGGGCAACAAGCAGCAGGTAAGCGAGGCGCACGACATATTCGACGAAGCAGTCGATCTCATCACCGAGATCTACGGGGGCGTTGAACCATGACATCGAGACGTCGAACGCACCGCGCGGGGATCGCACGCTTTGCCGCCGGTGTGCTGCTCGCGGTGGTGATCGTGTTGACCGGAAGCTCCCCGACCGAGACGCACACGCCGATCGCCTCCCGCTGGAACTACAACGAGCATCTCTTCCCGATCTTCCGGGACAACTGTGGCGCCTGTCACCGTGAAGGGGGCATCGCGCCGATGTCGCTCGTCACCTACAACGAGGCCTACCCCTGGGCGCAGTCGATCCGCGAGGAGGTGCTCGGCCTCCGGATGCCGCCCTGGAAGGCGGAGGACGGCTTCGGCAACTTCCGGAACGGTCATGCCCTCCCGGCGAAAGAGATGGACATGATCCTGGAGTGGTCGAGTGGCGGTTATCCGCAGGGACCGCGCAGCGTGCAGCTCGAGCCAGTCACGGCGCCCACCGACTGGCCGCTCGGCGCACCCGACGTGGAACTGGAGATGCCGGATTCGTTCACGGTCGAGATCGGGACGACCGAGACGGTTCGCTATTTCGTTCTGCCCTCCGGCGCCAACGCGGACCGCCTCGTGACCGGCGCCGACGTGATGCCCGGCGCCAGCTCGGTCGTGCGTGACGTGGCCATCTACCTGGACCCGTCAGGCGCAGCGCGCGCGCTCGACGACGCAGACCCCGCGCCGGGTTTCGCCGAACCGGATGCCGGCGACTTCCCCGCCGCCGCCCCGGTGGCGCTCTGGTCACCCGGCCGGCCGAGCGTCCTTCTGGAGAATACGGCTTACCCGATGCCGGCGGGCGTCGATGTCGTCGTCCGGGTCCATTACAAGAAGACCTGGATTACGGAGGGTCAGGCTTTCGCGGACCGGAGCCGAATCGGCCTCTATTTCGCCGACGGTGATGCCGCCACTATCGAGTCGCTGCTTATCGCGTCACCCGCCGACGAGACGGGCCAGACCATCACCTTCAGCCAGGCGATCGACGACGACGTGCAGGTGCTCGCGATGCTGCCCGAAATAGAGATCGAAGCGAAGGATGTGCAGGTGGTGGCGGTAACGCCTGACGGAGCGCGCGTGCCGATGCTGTTCTTGCGCGAACCGGACACCGCCTGGCCCACCCGCTACTGGTTCGATGCGCCGATCACGCTGCCGGGCGGGACAACCATCGAGGTGGAAGCGATTATCCATCCGGGTGCGGACCATACGCCGGGACGGTCGCTGTTCGGCGCCGACCCGGCCGCGCCGATCCGCCTGATGGTGGATTATGCGAGCGGCTCCAGCCTCGCCAACTGACGCCTCCGGCGTGCCGGCATGCACGTCGGCGGATGCACGGCACGCCGTCGCGATGCCATGATGCGCTGGATCGCGGTTGCCACGACTGCGCTTGCCGTCGCGTGTACCACACTCGACGCGCCGGTAGAGCCTCCCACCCTTTCGCTCGCGGTCGTTGACGCAACCGTCTGGACCGGAGATCCGGATCGGCCGCTCGTCGAAGCCATTGGCGTCGCGGGAGACCGGATTGTCGCGCTGGGATCGGGTCGTGCGATCCGGGAGTTGGCGGCCAACGGCGTGATCATCGACGCGAACGGCGCCAGCGTGGTGCCCGGCTTCATCGATGCGCATGTCCATCTGCTGGACGCCGGGCATCGGTTGCTGGCGGATGCCACCGGCGACAGCCTCCTCCTGGACGATGACTTCTGGCCGGTAGCACCGGAGCCCCCGCCGGCGCACACGCCGGCCGAGGACGACAGCGCCCTGGACGCCGCGCTCGCCTATCTGGCGGAACGGGGCGTCACGTCGGTCCACCACATGGGGAGCTGGACAAACCTGGAGGCAATCGAGCGGGCGCGTGACGCGGGACGCTTGACGTCGCGGATCTACGCGGCGGTTCCCCTTCCCACCTGGCGGCGGCTGCGCGATGCGATCGCCGATGGCCGTTTCGGCGGCGACGACGGTCGTGGCAATGCCTGGCTGCGCGTTGGCGCCGTCAAGGGGGTGGTGGACGGCACCGTCGAAACCGGCACCGCTGCACTGGATCTCCCCTACCCCGGTTCGGCTAACGACCGCGGATTGATGCTGTACGACGTCGATCGGTTGAGCGCGCAGGTGGATGCGGCCGACGCCGCGGAATTGCAGGTCGCACTGCACGCGGTTGGCAGTCGCGCCAACCATCTGGCGCTCGAAGCCTATGAACGCGTGATGGACGCGAACGGTCCGCGCGACCGCCGCTTCCGTATTGAACATGCGCAACACCTCCGTCGGGATGACATCGCGCGGTTCGCCGAACTGGGGGTGATCGCCAGCATGCAACCGGCAGAGATCGGCGATGTCGGGCCGCGGCTCGAAGCAATGCTGGGCAAAGACGGGCTGGCCGAACCGTTTCCCGTCCGATCGCTCCTTGACGCCGGCGCGATAGTGGCGTTCGGCACAAACTGGGGATTCGCGCCGGCCGGACCCAACCTGGGGCTGTATGGTGCGGTGACGAGGCGGTCGGTCGAAAGAATGCGCCGGCGAAGCTGGACCCCGGACGAGCGAATCACGATCGCCCGGGCGCTCGACGCCTACACCGTCGCCGGCGCCTATGCTTCGTTTGAGGAAACGATCAAGGGGCGGCTTGCCATCGGCCGTCTGGCTGACTTCGTCCTGCTCGATCTGGCGCTCCTGTCCGCGCCATTGCCGGATATCCGGTTCGCGTCGGTCGCCGTCACCGTCGCCGGCGGCAGGATCGTGTACGACGCCCGGTAATTTCCCGGCGCGCTCCAAGGACCTACAACAAACCGTCTATCTTCATCAGCTCGGCGTTCAGGATGGCGGCGCCGGCCGCGCCGCGGATCGTGTTGTGTCCAAGCGCGATGAACTTCCAGTCGAGCACCGGGCAGCGGCGGAGGCGGCCGACGGTGACCGCCATACCCTCTTCGCAGTCGACGTCCAACCGGGGCTGCGGACGGTCCGGGTCTTCGGTGTAGTGGATCGGCTGGGCGGGTGCGGTCGGAAGACCTTCCTGCTGCGGCCGCCCGGCATAAGTGCGGAACGCGTCGATCAGCTCCTGTTCCGACGCTGACTGCTCGAACTCGACCGAGACCAGCATCGTGTGGCCATTGAGTACGGGCACGCGCGTCGTCGTCGCGCTCACCACCATCGGGTGCGGCTCGATGGAACCTCCGTTGAGCGTACCGAGAATCTTCTGCGTCTCGGTTTCCATCTTGTCCTCCTCGCCGCGGATGTGGGGGAGGATGTTCCCGGTGATGTCGAGCGACGCGACCCCCGGATAGCCGGCGCCGGAGACCGCCTGCAGCGTCGAGACGGTCACGCGCGTCGGATGGAACGGCCGGAGCGGCGCCAGGGCGAGCGTCAACACGATCGTCGAGCAGTTCGGGTTGGTGACAATCCGCCCCGGCCAGCCCCGCTGGCGTGACTGCACGTCGAGCAGTGCGAGGTGATCGGCATTGATCTCCGGGATGAGCAGCGGCACGTCCGCGTCCATCCGGTAGTTCCGCGCGTTGCTGACGACGATGTGCCCCGCCTGGGCGAACGCCTTTTCCACTTCGCCCGCCACGGATGAGTCAAGCCCCGAGAAGACGAGGTTCGGCACGTTGCCGCCCGGCTCGCAGCACTGCACGGTCATGCCGGCGGCATATTCTGGCCGCGCTGTCGGCAAACGCCAGGGCGTGGCGTCCGCGTAGGTCTTGCCCGCCGAGCGCTCGCTCGCGCCGATCCAGGTGGCCTCGAACCAGGGATGGTCGGCCAGTCCCGCAATAAACTCCTGCCCCACTGTCCCGGTGGCGCCCAGCACGCCGACCGGCATCCGATCGCTCATCTCGCCTCCTGCCGTTCCGCCGGCGCCGCCGCGGCCGTCTCGGCCTGCGGAAAGAACTCGTCGTGCACTGCCTCCACGGCCCGTTCCGCATGGGCGGCGGTGATGACGCACGCAATCTTCATCTCCGAAGAGCTGATGCAGTCGATATTGATCCCCTCGCGCGCGAGTACCGCGAACATCCGCGCCGCGAGACTGGGTGTCGACGCCAGGCGCGACCCGACGATCGAGATCTTGGCGACATCCGCGTCCACCTCGGCCGACTTCGCGAGGCCACGCGCCGTCCAGCCGTCAATCAATGGACGTGTCGCGTTCACGTACTCCGTGTCGAGGACGAACGTGATGCGTCCGATCCCTTCCGCGCTCGCGCTCTGAATGATCAACCGGACGTTGATCGACCGCGCCGCCAGGTCCTGAAACACCTCCGCCGCGAGACCCGGCCGATCCGGCACGTCGATCAACGTCACCTTGGCGATCTTCGTCTCCTTGTTCACCCCGACGACTGCCGCCTGTTCCATCACCATCTCATCTGCTCCACGGATCCACGTGCCGTCTCGGTCATGAAAACTGGACCGCACGTGGATCGGAATGCGGTAGGCCATGCACACCTCCGCAGCGCGGGGATGCAACACCTTGGCGCCGCTCGACGCCATCTCGATCGCAGCCTCGTAGCTCATCTCGGCCCAGCGCGTTGCGTGCGGCACGATACGCGGGTCGGCCGACAACACGCCGTCGACATCGGTGCGGATCTCACACACCTCGGCGCCCACGGCCGCCGCCACCGCCGCGCCGGTAATGTCGCTGCCGCCACGGCCAAGGGTGGTCACCTCATGGTCACGCGTGATCCCCTGAAAACCCGTGATGATCACGACCCGGCCCTGCTCGAATTCAGCGTTGATTCGCGCCGTGTCGATCGACTCGATCCGGGCAATATTGTACGCGTCGTCCGTCTGAATGCCGCACTGCGACGCGGTAAGCGAGACAGCCGGGATCCCTCGGTCCTGCAATGCCAGGCCGAGGAGCGACACGGAGACCTGCTCACCGGTCGCCAGGAGGAGGTCCATCTCGCGGCCACGCGGATCGGTCGACACCTCGTTGGCCAGCTCCACCAGTTGGTCCGTGGTCTTCCCCATCGCGGAAAGCACTAGCGCGAGACGAGGGGTCCGTTCGCGAACGCGTGCCACCCGGTCGGCAATGGCCCGGATATGCGCGGCCGTCGCCACGGAGCTGCCGCCGTACTTCTGGACGACGACCGGTGCGCCAGCGCTGGCCCCGGTCATCGCGCCGCCCCTGTCGCGGCCCCCGCCAGTCTTGCCGCCGCCAGTTGCGTCGCCAGCTGATGAAGGAACAGACCCACATCGGTCACGATTCCCGCGGTCTGCGACGATCCCCGGTCCGACAGTTTGGTAACCACGGCCGGGTTGATGTCGACGCAGACTACCCGGACGTGGGAAGGCAGCATGTTGCCCACCCCGATGCTGTGGAGCATCGTCGACAGCATGACGACGAGGTTCACGTTACGCAGAGCTTCGGCGTAGCGGTCCTGCGCCACGATCAGGTCCATCTCGGTGTCGGGGAGAGGGCCGTCGTCACGGATGCTGCCAGCCAGGAGGTAGCCGACGTTGTGGCGGATCGCCTCGTACATGATCCCGGAACGGAGTACGCCCTGTTCCACCGCCGGCTTCAGGCCACCGGCACGGTTCATCGCGTTGATCGCCCGCATATGGTTACGGTGACCCTCTTTCACCGCGATCCCTGCGTCCAGATCGATGCCGAGCGACGTGCCGAAGAGCGCGTGCTCGACATCGTGCACCGCGAGGGCGTTCCCGGCGAGGATCACATCGACGTAACCCTGCCGGATCAATTCGGCGAAGTACTCCACGCCGCCGCTGTGCACGACGACGGGGCCGGCGACGAAAGCGATCTTCCCGCCCGTCGCCTTCGTCTCTCGCAGCATTCCCACGACGCGCGCAACCGCCACCTCGACGCGCCGCTCCGTCGAGACGTCACTCGACATGAAGGCGAAGCCCAACCGGTCGCGCTCGCGGAACTCGGGCGACACCCGGATGCCGACGACCCCGCACACCACGGGATCTCCCTTCCGGACGTCGCGCAGCTTCCGACAGGACGCCTCGCCATTCTCGATCACGATCACCGCATCCATCCGCTGCTGCGCGACCTCGATCCGCCCACCGCCATGATGGACGTACGTCCGGTGGTTGGTGGTCGAATAGAAATCGTCCGGCACGCAACAGTCGGCTTCCGCGGGCTTGAGGGTGACGTCCCGCTTTTCCGCCGGATAGCAGCCGAGAGGCATCAGGTCCGCCAGCAGTTCGGCAAGTACCGGCTGGCTCGAGGCCGTTACCTTCAGTTGCAGGTAAGAGATCTCGTCGTTCGTCCGTCCCAGTTCGAAGCGGAGCACATCGAACGAGGCGCCATGTTCGATTACCCGATCGAACACTTTCTGCAGCAGGTTCGAATCGACCAGATGGCCTTCCGCCTCGACGATCTCGCTCGCATCGGCCGGTGTCGTGCCGATCGATGCATCCGTACCAGGCATCACTCTCCCGCTGCTCCTCCGGCGCCCACCCGGGCGACGTGTGCCGCATCGCGCTCGGTCATGAACTGCTCGAACTCCCCGAACGAACGGCCGAGCGCGATCGGCGGATCGACCAGCGCCATCATCACGTCGGCGGTCTTGTAGCCGTTGCCGGTGATGCAGACCACCGTGCTCTCGTCTCGCGGGATCACACCCTGTTCAAACAACTTGCGCGTCACCGCGAGGGTCGTCCCGCCCGCCGGCTCGGTGAAGATCCCCTCGGTTCGGGCCAGCAGACCAATCGCGTCGAGGATCTCGTCGTCGGTCGCCGACGCGCCGCTACCGCCGGAGTCGCGCACCGTCCGCAGGACGTGATAGCCGTCGGCCGGAGCGCCGATCGCAATGGACTTCGCGATGGTGTCGGGACGGACGGGCTCGGGATAGTCGAGCCCCGTGTCAAGGGCGTGGATTACGGGTGCACAGCCCGCCGCCTGTGCGGCATGGATCCTGGGCGGCGTCCCGTCCACCAGTTCGGCGTCCAACAGATCGTTGAATCCGCGACCGATCCGCGGCAGCAGCGTCCCGCCCGCGACTGGACAGACCAGGTGTTGCGGGAAGCGCCAGCCGAGCTGCTCGACGATCTCGAAGCCGTACGTCTTCGCTCCTTCCGCGTAGTAAGCCCGGAGATTGATGTTGGCGAACGCCCAGCCGTACTTGTCGCCTACCTGCGTGCAGAGCCGGTTGACGTCATCGTAGTTGCCATCGATCGCGACGACATGCGGCCCGCTCACCGCCGAGCCCAGAATCTTCCCCGGCTCCAGTGTTCGAGGGATGAAGACGTAGCATTCGAGGCCCAGCCGGGCCGCATGCGCGGCGACACTGTTCGCCAGATTGCCGGTCGAGGCGCAACCGAACACCTCCGCCCCCAGTTCGCAGGCGCGCGTCGCCGCGACGGGAACAACGCGATCCTTGTAGGAGAGGGTCGGGTGATTGACCGAGTCGTCCTTCAGGTACAGCTCCCGAACGCCCAACTCGGCGGCCAGACGGTCGGCCCGCACCAGCGGCGTGAACCCGGACGTCAGGCCGGTCAGTGGCTCACCCTCAATGGGCAGGAACTCCCGGTAGCGCCAGAGGCTGGGGGGACGATCCTCGATCGTCTCGCGCGAGACATCACGCCGGATCGCGTCACGATCGTACGTCGCCTCGAGCGGACCGAGGCATTCCGTGCAAACGTAGAGCGCCTCGGGCGGAAACGGCGTCTTGCACATCGAACATTGCAGGCCGGTCAGATAACTCATGAACGATCTCCAGGAGGCAGGATCGGCATCCAAACGGGTGGACGCGCATGGAAGTCCAGTGCTGCGATTTCCGCCAGTGCCGCCTGCGCGATGTCGGTCCGGCACGGTTCGAGCGTCACTACGAAAGGCAGTTCCGACTTCGCGTAGCCCGGTTCCTGCAGGACCGAGTCGAAATTCAATTGATGCCGGAGACAGATCTGCGCGATGGCGGCAATGATGCCGGGACGGTCCACGACAATGAAACGGAGGTACTGCGGCGCGACAAAGTCCGCTTCAACTACCGCTTCGGGTACCGCGTGGGTCTCCGCGGCCGGCGTTTCGTTACCCACCCGCGCGATCGCTTCGAGGTCGGAAACCACCGCTACCGCGGTCGGGTCTCCCCCGGCGCCGAACCCACGGAAAGCGGTCTCGCCTCCGTGCGATCCCTCTACCACCACCACGTTCTGGCTTCCCTCCGCGCGCGCCATGGGCGATCGGATCGGCACCAGCATCGGCTGCACGGACGCGACCACGCGGCCGGCAAAGCCGTTCACCAACTCGGCCCGTGACACCTGCCGGATCGTGCAACTGAGGCGGCGCGCGTAAATGAAGTCGATCGGCTCCACCGGCCGGATCGACCCCAGGGGGATCGCTTCGGGATCAACCCGGTATCCCAGGCCGACAGCCGAGAGGATCGCCAGCTTTGCCCCAGCGTCCCTACCGTCGATATCTGCCGTCGGCTCTGCCTCGGCATACCCCTTCGCCTGGGCCTCGGCGAGCGCGGCCTCGAAGGAAAGCTCCGGATCCGCCTCCATTCGCGTCAGGATGTAGTTGCACGTGCCGTTCAGCACCCCAGCCACGCGGCAGAGACGATCCCCCGCGAGGCCCTCCCGCACGGCGCGAATGATCGGGACGCCACCGGCAACCGCCGCTTCGAACAGCAAGTGGCGCCGATACGCCGAAGCGACATCCAGCAGATCGGCTCCGCTCTCGGCAACCACCTGCTTGTTGGCAGTGACGACAGATTTACCTGCCTCGAGCGCCTGCCGGATCCACCGGGCCGCCGGATCCGTGCCGCCGATCAGTTCGACCACGATGTCAGCGTCGGAGGCGAGCACGTCCGCGTAGTCGGAGGTCCACACGACCTCGCCCGGCACCCACGCCGCAGCCGCCCGCTTCCGCCCGACGTCACGATTGCAGACGTGCGTCAATTGGAGCGGCCGCTCGTCCCCCTGGACGAGTATGCGGGCGACCGACTGGCCCACCGTCCCGAATCCAACGAGTGCCACCTTCATCACGGTGTTCTCAGAATCGACGCAACAAACAAAAAGGCCATCAACCGACTAGCGGATGATGGCCTTTCAAAGCTCGAGTTGTGCCTCTGGCGTCATCTCCCGCTGCCCGTGCGCCCCGTCATCGGGGCGCACGGAGTGGCCGTAGTCTTCATATGGCCGGTCGCCATGACGCCGCGACGATGCACGTTTTTAGGCTCCATCCCTCAATGAACCAACCGTGATTTATACTCCGCGCGCCGGCCGCACGTCAAACGGATGTCCGCCGGCGCTATCCGTCCGGCAGCCGGGACGGCGTGTTCGATGCTTCTGCTCGACTTTGCGGTCGTCGTCCTCTACCTGGGGCTTGCGCTCTGGTACGGCCGACGCGCGCGGCGGGGCAGCGACGTCCGTGACTACTTCCTGACCGGCCGCGAGACACCCTGGTGGGCGATCATGGCGTCCATCGTCGCGACCGAAACCAGCACGGTGACGTTCATCGGCGTTCCGGGCTACGCCTTCGCCGGCGATCTGACGTTCCTGCAGTTGGCGCTCGGCTACGTCGCGGGGCGACTGCTGGTCGCCGCCTTCCTGCTTCCCGCCTTCCTCAGCCGGGACCTGCTCTCAGCCTATCAACTGCTTTCGGAACGGATGGGACGTGCGATGGGTCGCGCCGCGGCCGTGGTCTTCCTCGCGACACGGAATATCGCCGACGGTCTGCGCCTTTTCGCGACGGCCCTCGTGCTGGCGTCGATGGTGACCTTCGCCGCCGAGTCG
Source organism: Vicinamibacterales bacterium (assembly GCA_965246995.1). GTDB lineage: Bacteria > Acidobacteriota > Vicinamibacteria > Vicinamibacterales > UBA8438 > VXRJ01. The sequence continues at coordinate 2,500,510 of OZ252008.1, read as the reverse complement.
GCAGGCACGCCGATACCCTCCCAGACCCTTGTTCTGGGACTCGGCATAGCCGCCATTTCGGCCGTTACGCTCGCTTACACCTGGCTCGGCGGGATGCGTGCGGTGATCTGGATGGATGTCGTGCAGCTCACGCTCTATCTGTCGGGTGCGTTGGTAGCAGCGGCGATACTGATCACGCATCTGCCGAATGGGCTGACAGGCGCATGGATAGCGGCCTCGGCGGCCGGCAAGCTAACGCTTTTCGACTTTGCCTGGGACCTCACGCGGGACTACACGTTCTGGTCGGGCGTTATCGGCGGCGCAGTCTTCACAGCCGCGACGCACGGCGCGGATCAGATGTTCGTTCAGCGCTATCTCTGCAGCCGATCGCTTCGAGAGGCCCGTTTGGCCCTGGGGCTGAGTGGTGTCTTCGTCCTGGTGCAGTTTGCGTTGTTTCTCGGCATCGGCCTGCTGCTCTGGGCGTTCTACGAGACCGCTGCGCCGCCGGACGCTCTCGCGTCAATCACGTCCGGGGAGACGGTGCAAGCCGACCGCGTATTTCCCTGGTTCCTGATGATGCATCTGCCGACAGGTTTGCGCGGCCTGGTACTGGCCGCGATCCTGGCTGCGGCCATGTCGACGTTGTCGTCTTCACTCAACTCCTCGGCAGCATCGACGATCGGCGACTTCTGTCCGGAACCGCAGGGTGGCCCGGGTGATAACGCACGCTTGCTGAGGACGTCGCGCACCGCCACTGGCGGTTGGGCCCTCGTGCAGATCATGGTGGCGCTCCTCGCCATCGGCCTTTCGCAGCGCGTGATCGACGATGTCCTGAGGGTGCAGTTCTTCGCGGGCGGGTTGATGCTTGGGCTGTTCGTCCTGAGCATGTCGTCGAGGCGGCCGACGGCCCGAGCCGGCGCCATAGGTCTTGCCGCCGGCTTGGTCACACTGATCGCCATCGCCCTCTTCACCGCGCTGTCGTGGCAGTGGTACGTCCTGGTGGGCGTGACGGCCACGGTCGGGGCTGGCATGCTTGCGCAAGTTGCGGGACTCGACAAACCATCGCCATGACCGAATTCGCGCAAGCGGAACAACTCCTCCGCGACGCCGTCGCCGACGGCGTCGCCCCCGGCGCCGTCGCAGAAGCAGGGTCCGCCAACGGTCCGATCTGGCGCTTCGCTGCCGGACGCCTCACCTTTGATCCGGAAAGCCCTGCCGTAACCGCCGGGACGATCTTCGACCTGGCGTCGCTCACGAAGGTGGTGGCCACGACAACACTCACCATGCAGCAGGTCGACACGGGCGTAACGCCAGTCGATCTGCCGGTCGCCGATGCGCTGTCGGGCTGGCGCGGCGATCACCGTGCATCGGTCACGGTGGGCGACCTGCTGGCGCACAGCTCAGGCTTGACCGCCCATCTTCCCTTCTACCGCGATCACTCGGGCCGCCCGGAGTTCGAGGCGGCCATCTGCAGACTGCCGCTCGAGTACGGCCCTCGCACCCAGTCCGTTTACAGCGATCTCGGATTCATCCTGCTCGGCTTCATTCTGGCGGACCGACATCCGGACCGCGCCAGTCTGCCGACACAGTTCGACCACCTCGTTGCCGCACAGGGTTGGGGGGAGATCGCCTATCACCCCCCCGCGATCTGGCGTTCCCGCACCGCACCGACCGAGCTGGACCCGTGGCGTGGCCGCACGCTCGTCGGGGAGGTGCATGACGAGAACGCATGGGCGCTGGGGGGCGCGGCCGGACATGCCGGTCTGTTCGGTACCGCGGCGGCGGTCGGAGCCTTTGCGCGCGACATCCTCCGCGCATTCGGGGGCGACACCACGCTCGCCTCCACCACCACCTTCGACCGGTTCCGCAATGCCACCGATGTCCCCGGTAGCTCCCGAGCTCTCGGCTGGGACATGATGCGCCCCACCTCGTCGTGCGGCGGTCATCTCTCGGCTCGCTCGATCGGCCATACCGGCTTCACCGGCACGTCGCTCTGGATCGACCCTGACGCCGGCGTCTCGATAGTCCTGCTCACCAATCGCGTGCACCCCTCGCGAAAGAACGAGGCGATCCTGCGATTCCGCCCTGCGTTCCATTCTGCTGTGCACCGGGCGGTGACCGGCGGATGATCCTGACGGCGCTCGACTGGACGTTGCTTTTTCTGGCCCTGGCGCTCCCGATTGGCGTTGGCGTGATCGCCGGGCGGGGGTCCGGACGGAGTCTGTCGGACTATTTCCTTTCCGGACGCAATCTGCCCTGGTGGATCGCCGGGACGTCGATGGTAGCGACGACGTTCGCGGCTGACACGCCGCTAGCCGTGACCGGCCTGGTGGCGGCGAACGGGATCGCCGGCAACTGGATCTGGTGGAACGCCGCCCTTGGCAGCATGTTGACCGTCGTCTGTTTCGCCCGGCTCTGGCGGCGGGCCGGGATCCTGACCGACGTCGAGTTCGTGGAGATCCGCTACACCGGCCGTGCGGCGGCCCTGCTGCGCGGATTGCGGGCCCTTTGGCTCGGCCTCCCCGTCAATTGCCTGATAATCGGCTGGGTCAACCTTGCATTGGCCAAGGTCCTGTCGATCGCGTTGGGGTGGGACCGACTGACCGCTGTATTGATCGGTCTGGCGGCAACCGGCACGTATGCGGCGGTTGCCGGCCTCCGTGGGGTCGTCGCGGCAGATGTCGTGCAATTCGGCATCGCGATGACGGGCGCCGTGGCGCTCGCGTACTACGCGCTCGCTGCGCCCGGGGTCGGAGGTCTGGAAGGGCTCCGCGACGCCCTGCCGGAGTCGACGTTCCGCCTGTTGCCCGTGATCGGCGCCTCCGAGACGTCAGTGACCGCCGGCACTTTGCTGCTGCCACTCAGCGCTTTCGTTGCGTATCTCGGCATGCAGTGGTGGGCGAGCTGGTATCCGGGACAGGAACCGGGCGGCGGCGGTTACGTAGCCCAGCGGATGCTCTCGGCGCGGAACGAACGCCACGCGGTCCTCGCGACGCTCTGGTTCACCCTGGCGCACTACTGCCTGCGACCCTGGCCCTGGGTGCTGGCGGCGCTTGCCTCACTCGTCCTTTACCCCGGCCTCAATGATCCGGAGACGGGCTACATCCTGCTGATGCGCGATCACCTGCCGGCCGGCTGGCGTGGACTGCTGGTGGGAGCCTTCTTCGCTGCGTACATGTCGACGGTATCGACGCAGTTGAACTGGGGAACGTCGTACCTGGTGCACGACGGGTACCGGCGGTTCGTCCGGCCCGAAGCGACCGATGCACACCTGGTAGCCGTCTCCCGCCTGACGACGATTGGCGTGATGATCCTGAGCGGCGCGGTCACGTTCTGGCTCGACTCGGTCCGCCAGGCGTGGGAGTTCATGCTGGAGGCAGCGGCGGGACTGGGCCTGGTGCTGATCCTCCGTTGGTACTGGTGGCGCGTTACCGCGATATCGGAAATCGTGGCGCTGATAGCGTCCGGCACGGGCTTCGTTCTCTTGCGGACGTTGACCGACATCCCGTTTCCCGACTCGCTCCTCTACCTGGTTCCCTGGACTACGGCCTGGTGGATCGTGGCGACCTTTGCCACGCCGCCCGATCCACTTCCGCACCTGATCGCCTTCTATCGGCGCGCCCGCCCCGCCGGTCCGGGATGGCGTCTGATTGCCGCCCAGGCTGGCGAGGCGTCACCCGATCCGATCGCACCGCTCCTGCGCCGATGGGTGCTCGGTTGCGCGGCGGTCTACACGACGCTCGCGGCGACACACCAGTGGCTGTTCGGTACGCGCAGCCTGGCCGCGGCGCTCTTCATGGCCGGCGCCGCGATGGCCGCCTGGCTCACGCGTGATCTGACGTCTACCGCCCGTCGTGAGGAAACGTGACCCCCGGGCGTCCCGTCGCCATTGGAGCAGATCGATTGGTCTGCTTACGGGGAGGGCGAGGGCGGGTCGGTTCCCTCCGGCTCGCTGACGAGGAACCGCCATTCGTCGTAGCGCGAACCCCCGTTGTACCGGGCAATGGAGAACGCCGTACTCCGACTGACGACTCCGGCGACGCCCCCTTCAACGCCGCCCGGAGCATCAGCCGTCTCCACGCTTTCCGTCACCGGCTCTTCCGCACCACCCATCCGTTCGGGACCTGCAGCCAACCCCCCGCCTGGGGCCGCCAGTTCCGACTGCGGGATCAATCGGAACGCGCCATCTTCAGTCATCGGGTCGTGGTACGCGCGGCGGAGGAAGCGACCTTCGACAAGCGTCTCCAGATCGGGTGGAAACGCCCCGGGTGTCTGGCGCTGATAGAGCATGATGGCGCGCGCGTACTGTTCGCCGCGGAAGATCAGCTCGGCTTCGCGCTCGCGCTGAGCGGCATGCCGCCAGGCCGGGAGCGCCATCGCCAACAGGATGCTCATGATGGCGAGGCTGACCAGAAGGGCGGCCATCGCAAAGCCGGCGTCCACTGCGCGACCGTTGCCGGCGCCGAACTCCGCATGCCCTGCGGAACAGCTCCGGCTACCACTCCGCATAGCTGGTTCCATCGAGCGCTACCCTCTCCGATCCGCTTCTGACGTCATAGACCCCCCGCGCAAACGGATCGGCGGGGTCGGAAGCGGCATACTCCACCTGCCAGGTGTCGGTCGTCCCGGTAAACGGATCGACCGGGATCGCGCGCAGATAACCGGCACTCGCAAGCGATTCGAGCGCTGCCGGGTAGGCACCCAGATCAGCGTAGTACTGATCGACCGCGTCGCGCATCCGAAAGAGATCCTCCTTCAGCACCGCCTCTCGCGAACGGGTGACCGCGCTCTGGTAACCGACCAGGGCGATAGTCGACAGTACCGTGATGAGCGAGATGACGATGGTCAACTCGATCAGCGTCCAGCCGTGCTCACGGTCCGCTCGATGCACCCTCATGGTTCCGCCGTCACCAGTCGCGATACCGGGTCCCGTCGAGCGCCATGCCGGGCGCACGGGAATAGACGTCGTAAACGTTTTCACCGCCCCAGCGGACCGTGTCCGGAGCGTCCTGGTACGACCGGAGCCCCCAGTCCGCCGCGCGCGTCATCGGATCGATCGGGATACGACGGAGAAACCGGATTACTTCGCCCGCGTTCTCGTCAACCGGCTTGACCCCGTTGACAAGCGTTTGAAGATCGGGCGGATATCCCTGGTCTTGCGGATCGACGTCGGCACCGGCGATCACACCAAGGTCGATCGCATCCTTGTAGTTGTCGATGGCGATGCGCACTTCGCGCAGCGCACGACGCAACTCGGTCTCACGCTGCCGCTGTACCGTAACGCGGGCCAGCGGTGCTGCCGCCGATGCAAGAATCAGCAGGATGACGCTGACGATCAGCAGCTCGACAAACGAGTAGCCGCGCTCGTTACGGTTCCTCGCGAGCCGCATCGTCGCTCCCCGCCACCAGACCGTTCCAGTAGTACGTCGCCAGACCGAGCGTCAGCACCTGCATCCCGTCCGCATCCTCGCCACCGCTCAGCAGGATCTCTTCGATCACCAGGAAGTCGGGCAAACCCTCCACCGCCGCAATGAACTGCCGAAGGTCGCGGTAGGCGCCCCGCACCACCATCGAGACACGCAAACGCTCGAGGTTGCTCTCCTCGTCGGTGTCGGCATCCGACGCGCGACGCTCCATCACCAGGCCATGTTCGCCGACCAGCGACGCCAGCCGCGCGAACGCGATCGACCGGGCGCCCGCCAGGTCAGGGGAAAGCAGGGTGCGCCGAAACACCTGGAGGTTCGTGTCGACCTGGGTCAGGTCGTCGGACGCCGCCCCGCTGCTCAAGAGCCGCTGCTCCGCCGTCTGGAGTGCCGCCGACGCCATCGACGCGCGCCGCTCGGCGTTCGCCAGCTTCAAGGTCCAGGGATAGACCGCAAATGCCCACAATCCGGCGTCGACCGCCAGCACGATTGCCACCGCCGACACGACTACCCGCTTCTCCGCCAGGATACGGGCCGCAAGAGACCAGGCTGAACCGGTCATGACCGACCCTCCGCTTCAACGTCCTCGCTATGCGTCTCGGCCGCACTATCCGCCGCCGTCTCGGCCGCGTCCGGGGTAACGCGCCCGCGCACCTGCGCCCGGTATGTTCCGTTCTCCGCCAGTTCCGCCTGTCGGGCCAGCACGTCCACGAACGCGCCGGTCGCCTCCAGCCGTTCGATGAATCCATCGATCTCCGTCACGTCCCGCCCCACTACGCCCAGGTCCAGCGCCAAACCGTTGGCCGTTGCGTCGGGGCGGATCGCCGTCAGCATCACGCCCGGCGGCAGCGTCTCGTCAATCAGATCGAAGAACGCGGTCCAGGAAAAGCTGCGCCGCGCAATCAACCGGTCGACCTCCGCTGCCGCCGAAGTAAGCGCCTCGACCTGCTCCCCCGCGAGGTCCTGCTCCAGCGCGGTGCTTCGGCCTGTGATCGCGGAGGCGTCGCGTTCCGCCAACTCCGCCTCACGGGTTAGCAGGTCGGTCGCCCGGGAGAGTTCCACCAGGCGCACCGCGCCGAATGCCAGCACAAGAATGCCGGCAAGACCGATTGCGGCCAGTACCAGGTGGATTGCCCGCTCGTTGTAGAAGGGGCGTGTCGCCAGGTTCGTGGTCAGCATCGGTCTGTTCCGCTAACTCCTAAGCCGCCGTCGTCTCCGCCGATACCTCGCGATCGCGCAGCAGAATTCCGATAGGCGCCGCCAGCATGTCGAGTCGCGCTTTCCCGCCCGCGCCGCGATCCGCCAGCAGTGGCGCCAGGCGATCGGCAAGACGTTCGACCGGAAGGTCCGGCAACCGTTCCGCCAGCACGGCTTCGATCTCGCCGTCCCCCACTATCAGCGCGCGCGAAAGACCGCCGCCGCCAAGACGATCCTCGTAGTACATCGCCGTCTGGTGGACCAGATCCTCCAGGCGTCCACCATCTGCCGGCATGTGACGGAAAAAAAGGAGCCGGTCGCTCCGCAGGACCGCGATCGAGCCCGCGTCCGCGGCGGTCTCCACCAGCAGCCAATCACCGCCATCGTCGTCCGCGCTCTCTGCCAGTGCCGCGTTGATGAGGTTGATGCAGGCCAGATCGACTACGCCCGCGCGTGCCGTCGCGCCGTCGCAGATCGCCTCGTACTCCGCCACCACGTCGCGCCGAGCCAGCACGACGACAAACGACTGCCCACCCCCGTCACGGCGAACACCTGGTGTCCAGGCGAGCTGCGCCTCGTCCAGGCGGAACGGCGCCGAACTCCGCACCTGCCAGCGGATCAGCTCGTCGAGATCAGCCGCCCGCGCGGGGAGTTGGTCGAAATGGACGATGGAAATCTTCGCCGCCCCGTCCGGTATCACCAGGGCGACTCGGGTCGGCCGGCGCGGCAACTGCCCGAGTGCCTCGTCGACCGCCTGCGTTACCGAGTACGCATCCTGGATGTTCTGACCGTTGATCGCCGGCGTGACCACGCCTTCCGGCAGACCGACACGCGCGTACCCCGCCAGTTCCGGGGCACTGCCGCCTCCCGCCAGTTGCACGACCGCGACATGGTCCGCGGCGATGGACACGGCCGAGGATGGCCCCGGCGACGCGACCAGCGACCCCAGCGCCCGGCCCAGCACACCCATCTCAGGCAACGAAAGTCACCTTGTTGATCTCGCGAAGGGTCGTCCGGCCCGCAAATACCTGCTCCACCGCCGACTCGCGCAGGAAGCACATCCCGCTCGCGTAGGCCGCTGCCTTGATCTCCGAAGTCGGGCGCCGCGCCAGGATCATCTCGCGCAGATCGTCCGTCAGATCCAGCAGTTCACCAATCGCGGTACGACCCCGGTAACCGGTCCCCCCGCACTCGATGCAACCCGCGCCCTCGTACGGGGTGTGTCCTGCGGCAGCGGCCGGATCGATTGCAGACTCGCGAAGCTCGGCGTCGGATAGCACCACCGGCCGGCGGCAGTCGCGGCAGACGGTGCGCACCAGTCGCTGGGCCAGGACGCAGTTGAGTGCCGAGACGAACTGGTAAGGCTCGGCACCCATGTTGAGGAAGCGGCCCAGCACGTCGATCACGCTGTTCGCATGTACCGTCGTGAATACCAGGTGACCGGTCAGCGCGGACTGAATCGCGATTTGCGCCGTCTCCGGATCCCGAATCTCGCCCACCATGATCTTGTCCGGGTCGTGCCGCAGTATCGACCGCAGACCTCGCGCGAACGTCAGCCCCTTCCGCTCGTTGATCGGGATCTGCGTGATCCCCTTGAGCTGGTACTCGACGGGGTCCTCGATGGTGACGATCTTGTCTTCCGGCGACGCTATCTCCGAGAGTGCCGCATAGAGTGTGGTCGTCTTGCCGCTGCCGGTCGGGCCGGTCACCAGCACCATGCCATAGGGCTCCGCGATCGCACGGCGGAACCGCTGGAGCAGGTCTGGCGGGAAGCCGAGGATGTCCAGGCGGAGTTCGCGAAACTGCTCGCTGAGTGACGTCTTGTCCAGGATGCGGATCACGGCGTCCTCGCCATGAAGGCTCGGCATGATCGAGACCCGGAAGTCGATGGTCTTGCCAGGCATCTTCAGCTTGAAACGCCCGTCTTGTGGCACGCGTTTCTCGGCAATGTCGAGCTCCGCCATCACCTTGATACGGGAGAGGACGGCACCATGAAACTGCCGGTCTATCGGCCGCATCGCCGGTTGCAGGACACCGTCGATCCGGTACTTCACATGCACCGCGTCATCCTGCGTCTCGACATGGATATCGCTCGCGCGCCGCTGGATTGCCGTATAGATGATCGAATCGACCAGCTTGATTACCGGTGAGATGTCGCTGGTGAGTCGCTCGACGGTCAGCGCCTCGTCGCCGCCGTCATCATCATGGAGCAGCTGCAGACCGAAATCCTCGGTTGCTTCATCGAGAACGCGCTGTGAACTCTCGCTGCGGGTCAGGATCACGTCGATCGCGGACGGCGTGCCGACCGTTACGGTGATCGGTGTGCGGAGCAGCAGCGCAAGTTCGTCGATCATCGGCAAGTCGGTCGGATCCGAGACGACGATCTCGAGCGCCTCGCTGCTACGACGTCGCGGAACGAAGCGGTAGCGAAGCATCAGGTCTGCGGGAATCGACCGCAGCAGTTCCTGATCGATAACAAACTCCGCCATGTCGACGTAATCGAGCCGGTAGCGCGCCGCCAGTTCGCGGGCGCGCGTCTCCTCGGCCACAACGTCCACGGTCGCATCCGCAGGCGCGCCGTTCGTTACCGCGTCAGTCTCGGCCATCAGACAATCGTTCCCAACTGCAACAACGGCATGTACAACGCCAGCAGCAGGCCCGCGATGACGATGCCCATCACCACCAGCAACACCGGCTCGACCAACGTCAGGAACCGGGCGAGCGTCGTTTCGATTTCCTCGTCGAAGAAATCAGCTACCGCGTTCAGCATCTCTCCCAACGCGCCGGTCGACTCCCCCACTTCCACCATTTCGACGGCGACAGTCGGGAACGTACCACGCGCGTCCATCGATGCGGCAAGTGGTTGCCCCTCGCGGACACTGCGCGCGACAGCGTCGAGCTGTTGCGCGATGTGACGGTTTCCCACCGCCCGCGCCGTGACGTCAAGCGCCTGCACCAGCGGGATGCCGCCGCCGAGCAGCGTTGCCAGTGTCCGCGCCATCTGCGACACCGCGAACTTCGTCGCCACGCCGCCGGCGAACGGCACGCGGAGCAACAAGCGGTCGAGTTGGGCGCTCCGTCCGGGCTGACGCACCCAGGTCCAAATGCCAGCCGCCATGGCGGCTCCCGCGAACAGAATCATCCAGGCGTAGCTGACTGCGAACGTGGAGACGCCGGTCAGCAGGCGCGTCGCCAGCGGCAACGCCGCACCCATCCCCTCGTAGAAGCGGGTGAATTCGGGGACGACCCGCAGCATGATGATCGTCACCACCGCGGCCGAGAGCGTCAGCAGAATCGCCGGGTAGATCAGCGCCGACAGCGTCCGGCGGCGCACGCCGCTGATCACGCGCGCATAGTCCACATAGCGCCGGAGCGTTGCTTCCAGACTGCCGCTCTGTTCACCAGCCAGGACCGCAGCCGTGTAGACGCCCGGCACCAGGTCGCCGTGGCTCGCGAACGCTTCCGATAGCGCCGCACCTCCCTGCACCTGCTCGTGAACGTCGTCCAGAATCGCCTTCAGCGCCGGTGCCTCAATCCGTTGGCGCAGAATATCGAGGGACTGCACGAGTGGCATACCGGCATGGAGCAGGATCGCCAATTCCTGATTGAAGACGGTGAATTCACGGGTGCCGGGCCGGCGGCGCCCCAAACGAGGACCCCGGCCTGACGGGATCAGTCGATCCGGCCACCCGAAAGCGCCCATGCGACGGAGCGAGAAGATATAAAGCCCCTCTAGCTCCAGGTCGGCGCGCAGCCGCGCCTCGCTTTCGGCGGCACGGACGCGTTCCAGAATCCGGCCGTCGGCGGTTCCCAATCGGCAGCGGAACTCCATCCCTCATGCCGCGGCCGACCGGATCATGCCCGGCGCGGCGGCGACCTCTCTCAACAGACTATCGGCAGGCGGTGGATGCAGCGACAACCGGGCCGACGCTAATTTGCGGCGGCGTCGGGCGCGGCATCCCGGTGCGCATCGACCAGGGCGAGTATACGTCCGACGTAGCGGCGGGTCTGAGGGTACGGCGGCATGCCGTTGAAGTGGCGTACCGTCCCCTCCCCTGCGTTATAGGCAGCGAGCGCGCCGCGAGTACCGAACTCGTCCAGCAGGCTCCGGAGGTAGCGGGTCCCGGCATCTATGTTGCCTGCCGGGTCGTACGGATCATCCAGTCCGAAACGCGCCGCGGTGGCCGGCATCAATTGCATCAGGCCGACCGCACCCTGGGTAGACGTGGCATCCGCCCGATATGCCGACTCCGTCTCGATCACCGCATGCAGCAATAGCGGATCGACGCCGTGCCGCGTGGAAGCGGCCGCGACGATCTCGGCGTAGGGACGTGCCGGAAGTGCGGGTCCGACCACGGTAGTCGTCTCGTCCAGACGAGGCACGCCCGCTGCGTCGGTCTCGATCCGGTCAATCAGGGTTGGGGCGACCGCCAACTCTCCACCATCACGGAGCTGGAGCACCAGCGCATCTCCAGTTGTAGCGCGACCGGTAGTTGCCAATACCTTTCCGCTGGCGAAAATCACCCGCTCGGCGGCGGCAGGGGCCTCCGCCGTCTGGCTCGGCCAGACCGCCAGCGCGGCCGCGCAGCAGGCGCACCCCACCAGCAGTCCTTTCCGGTTAGGCATAACTAGAGAGCGTACCATGGTGTGACAGAACCCGCCAAGCGCTCCCGGTATCGACGCAAGGCAGACAAGGAACCGCCCGGGAGCGTCCCTCGCGGGCTTAGGAGCCCGTGGTGAAACCCCGCGTAGCACCGAGAGCGGTGCGGCGCCCGGCTGACAAGGCGCGACGAGGGAGCTTATTGGCCATATCTCGACCGCGGACTGACGCAGTCCGAGGAGCAACGCCGTTCAGGCGGGATGCATCGCCGCTCGAATGTAGCGGAGGTTTCACCACGGGCTCCTAGATTGGTTCCACGTAGACGGTCAGGACACGGACGCCCAGTTCCCGTGCGTCTTCCCCGATACCCAGCTCGGAAGGAATGAAGGTCTGATCGACCAGCAGCTCCAGCCGGACCACTTCGTCCGGTCCGAGTTCGGCCGTAGTGAACGTCCGATCGATCATGACCGGCTCGGCCGTGTCGACAGACAGTTCCTCCAGCACCTGGTCGCCGACCCGGAGACTGAAGCGCTGCGGTGCTTCAAAGAGATCCGGCCGCCCTTCCACTTCCAGCATCAGTCGGGCGTCGCCCCTGGGATTCTGGAACGAGACCACGGCGTGGCCGGTAGTCCAGCGCCAGTAGGCTTGGCCATTCGGCTGGAACTCCGCCCCGTGCCAGCCGTCTTCGTACACGAGAAAGCTGCTCTCGTGCTGCGGCGTGAAGCTGATGGAGGCAACGCGGTAGGCGTTCTGTCCCCTATGGTCGCCCGCAAGCACCAACCGCTCACCGGTCGACGGCAGATACAGACCGGCGGCTACTTCGCTCTCACCAATATACGGATAGAGCGGCACCATGATCCGGCGGGAGTATTCGACAGATTGACCCGCCTGCCACTGACTCGTCGGCGTCGGGGGCAGGTGATCATCGTTCCAGATCCGCTCCCCGTTGTTGTCGAGGACGTGGACGAAGACGCTGTAGTCGTCCATGATCGGCACGAGGTCCGGCGACACATCGAACCGTAACGTCATCTCGAGCGGCCCGCCGAGCGGGACGCTGGCCCGGTCGAAACGCAGATTAACGGTCGCAACCGGCGGACCGGACGCCCCGTCGCCACAGCCGAAGACACCAGGAAGCGACACGGACAGCATCAGCGCCAGGGCGAGCATGCCCACGGTTCGGGACCGGAAGGTCCGGATCGGACGGATCGCTTGCAGAGTCATGAACCGGAGAGTGTACCATGTGCAGCATGACGCTGGAAGCGCTAGGCATGATCGAGACCAAGGGACTCGTCGGGTCGGTCGAAGCGGCCGACGCGATGGTGAAGGCGGCCAACGTGATCCTGATCGGCAAGGAGTACATTGGCGCCGGCTACGTCACCGTCATGGTGCGGGGCGACGTCGGCGCGGTGAAGGCAGCGACCGATGCCGGCGCGGCAGCGGCGCGGCGAGTCGGTGAACTGATCTCGGTCCATGTCATTCCCCGGCCGCACACCGAGGTGGAGAGGATCCTGCCGCAGGTGTCAGCGGCTACCCGGTAGCCGGTGCCAGCTGCTCCCATATCCAGCCAATCTTCCCCGCGCGATCAGCGCGCCGTGGCCGAAGCGCAACGCCTCGCCGACCGGGCGTATGGCGCCCTGCCACAGTTGGCCGAACTGACACAGGAACAGGTCGATGCCATCGTCGACCGAATGGCGGCCGCGGCGGCGGTCGAGGCGGAAGCGCTTGCGGGCGCGGCGGTCGAGGAGACCGGCTACGGCGTCGTCGCCGACAAGATTCAAAAAAACCTCTTCGCCGCGCGTGACATCTACGAGTTCATCCGCCCGATGCGCACCGTCGGGGTGATCCGCCGCCTGGACCGACAGCGCGTCGTCGAGATTGCCGAACCGTTCGGGGTCGTCGCAGCCATCGTCCCGTCGACAAACCCGACATCCACCGCAATCTACAAGCTGCTCATCGCGATCAAGGCGCGCTGCCCCATAGTCCTCAGTCCGCACCCCGCGGCGGTCGGCTGCGTCAACCGGTGCGCCGAACTGATGCAACAGGCTGGGCGCGAAGCCGGGATGCCCGACGGTGCGATCGGATGCCTGTCAGAAGTATCGCTGGAGGCAACGCAGGCACTGATGACGCACCGCCGCGTCGCTGTCATCCTGGCCACCGGCGGCATGGGCCTGGTGCGTGCCGCGTACTCCGCCGGCAAACCGGCGTACGGGGTCGGCCCTGGCAATGCACCCGCGTACATCGAGCGGACCGCGGATATCGGAAAGGCCGTCGCGGATATCGTCATCGGCAAGACGTTCGACAACGGCCTGCTCTGCTCGTCAGAGAACGCCGTGGTGGTGGACGCCGTTATCGACGAAGAGGTGCGCCGCACGTTCGCGGCCGAGGGAGCCTACTTCCTGCACCCCCAGGAGGCGGATGCGCTCGCGGACCTGCTGGTCACGCCGCAGCGGCTGCCGAACCCCGCGTGCGTCGGTCGCGACGCCGAGACCATCGCCGGACTGGCAGGCCTCACCGTACCGCGCGGCACGCGGGTGCTGATTGCACCGCTCGACGGTGTCGGGCGGGACTATCCGCTCTCGATCGAGAAACTCTGCCCGGTACTCGCCTACTACGTAGTGGAGGATTGGCACGCCGGTTGCGAACGATGCAAGGAGATCCTGCGATACGGCGGGATGGGCCACACGATGTCCATCCACTCGCAGGACGACGCGGTGATCCTGGAATTCGGGCTCAAGAAGCCGGCGTTCCGGATAGTGGTGAACACATCGACGACGCTCGGTGCGATTGGGATAACGACCGGCCTGGATCCCTCGATGACGCTCGGCTGCGGCGGCTGGGGGGGCAACATCACGTCCGACAACATCTCGCCCCGGCATCTGTTGAACATCAAGCGTCTGGCGTACGAAACGCGCGGCGCGCCGCGGCGGGAAACGCCGGATGGCACCGCGGCCGCGGCTCCGGCCGCAACAACAACCGCCGCGCGACCGACGCGACCGACCGGAGTTGATGCGCCCGCCGCGGTACGGGCCCGGCGACCAGTCCGGACGGGTGGGCTTGATCCGCGAATAGTCGCGGATCGGGTCGATGCACGGCTGACAGGGCGTAGTGCCACTACGCGGGATGCCACGCCCGACGCGCCGCCTCCGGAGAGCGAGGCGGTCCCCTTCGTCTGCGAGGACGATGTTCGCGCCGCCTTGCGCGAGTCGCGCACCATTGTCATCGGCGCGCACACCATCGTCACGCCATCCGCACGGGACCTGGCGGCAGGGCACCGCGTCTTTATCGAGACGGCCGACGCGCAGAGCGGCCGTTAAGTCAGCCGCGGTACTTCAGAAGCGTCCAGACCGCCTGGAAGAAATCCTTCCAGGAAATCTTCTTCCCCTCGGCGAAGCTGCGTCCCTGGTAGCGGATCGGCGCCTCGTGAATCGGGATCCCCCGTTTCAGGATCCTGGCGGTAATCTCGGGTTCGAAGTCGAAACTGTTCGCCACCGTCTCGATCTGCTGTAACAACGTCCGCTCGATGAGCTTGTAACAGGTCTCCATATCGGTCAGCGAAGAGCCGTAGCAGAAGTTGGTGAACCAGGTCAGCAGCCCGTTCCCGACACGGTGACGGATCGACATCGCCGGACGCCCGGCGGAGAAACGCGAGCCGTACACGACCTGCGCCCCCTGGGTTTCCGCGACTTGCAGCAGCCCGGCGTAGTCGGCCGGGTCATACTCGAGGTCGGCATCCTGCACGATCACGTAGTCGCCGGTGGCACGGGCAAAACCGGCCCTGAGCGCCGCTCCCTTCCCCCGATTGCTCGGCTGCAGCAGCAACGTCATCCGGCCGCCCTCGCGCGACGCCCGCTCCTGCAACAGCTCGCGCGTCCCGTCGGTTGAACCGTCATCCACCACGATCACCTCGGTGTCGAGATCGACAGCGGCGACGCGGTCAAGCAGTTCGATGATCGTTGCCCGTTCGTTGTAGACCGGAATGACGATGGAAAGACGCATGGCGCAGCGATGGCGGGACGCTGTGCATCATACCGAAACCGGCGTGCCCGGCGGCTGCGTGGGCCGCCCCACGCGGGGAACGTGGAACGGATCTTGCATCGGTCTACGGCGTGCTTGCTCGCCTCCGTTCAGCCGCCGTATTCGGCATCACCGCGTCTGTCGTGGACATCCAGGTAGATGTTTCCGACACCGGGCTCCCGACCTTCACCATCGTGGGATTGCCCGATTCCACCGTCCGCGAAAGCCGCGAGCGGATCCGGAGCGCGCTGGAGAATGCCAAGTACGAGTTCCCGCTCCGCCGTATCGTCGTCAACCTTGCGCCCGCCGACACGCGGAAAAGCGGCGCATCATTCGATTTGCCCATAGCCCTGGGTCTGTTGACGGCAATCGGCTTCCTTCCTCCGGCGGTGTTCGAGAAGCTGTTGGTCATCGGAGAACTCTCTCTCGACGGCCGCGTGCAGGCATCGCATGGAGTCCTGCCGGTGGCGCTGCTGGCGGCTCGGCTGGGTCACCGCCTGATACTGCCCGCCGCCAACATCCGCGAAGGACGGATCGTCGATAACGTGGAACTGATTCCGGCCCGCAATCTCGAGCAAGTCCTCCGGGATCTCCTGCGCGGTACGCAAACCGCCGGACCAATCCCGGACGATGTTCCGCGCCGTCGCGAAAACCCCATGGCCGATCTGTCGGATGTCCATGGACAGACGGGCGCCCGGCGGGCGGCGGAGATCGCCGCCGCCGGGAGGCACAACCTGCTGATGGTCGGACCACCCGGTGCGGGCAAGACGCTTCTCGCGCGGCGTATCCCCACTCTGCTACCCCCGCCCACATTTGCGGAGGCAAGCGCCTCGACATCAATCCACTCGGTTGCCGGCCTGCTCGATCCCGCCGAGGGCCTGATGCACGAGCGGCCCTTCCGCGCGCCGCACCACACCGCATCCGTCGCCGCACTGGTTGGTGGCGGGCGCGATCCGCAGCCGGGTGAACTCAGCCTGGCCCACAATGGCGTGCTGTTTCTCGACGAGATGGTCGAGTTCGACCGTCGTGCGCTCGAGGCGTTGCGCGAGCCGCTCGAGGAGGGCATCGTTCGCATCGCGCGGTCGGCTCGAACCGTCCGGTTCCCGGCTCGCTTTCTCCTGGTCGGCGCGATGAACCCCTGTCCGTGCGGCTACGCCGGAGAATCTTCCGGGCGGTGCCGCTGCCGTCCTTCGGAGGTGCGGCACTATCGTGACCGGCTCTCCGGACCGCTGCGCGACCGCATCGACCTGACGGTGCAGGTTGACCCGGTGCCGTTCGAGTCCCTCGCCACCGCCGTCGGGGGCGAGTCATCCGCGGTGGTGCGTGCCCGGGTGGAACAGGCCCGAGAACGGCAGCGGGCGCGAGACCGGGACGGGACGGGACAGACCAACGCGGATCTGACGGGCGAAGCACTCAAGCAGCACTGCGCGCTCGATGGCGCCGGCCTCGCCCTGATCAAACGCGCGATGAACCGCCTGGGGCTGACTGGACGCGGCTTCGATCGGGTACGGCGGGTCGCCCGAACGATTGCTGATCTCGACGGCGTGAACACCATCCGGCGACCTCACGTTGCCGAAGCGCTCCACTACCGGGGAATTGACTGAAATGGGCGGTTTGCCGAGCCGGGAGTTTATGCTAAAGTTCCCGAACTTACCCACGTCTGCAGGTCGGGAATCGTGTATGCCGTCGAAGCGTTACACCCTAATTGTCGCAGATCGGGACACCGGTGAAGTCCGGCGCGGGACCATAGCCGTCGTACCGGCGATGTTAGCGGTTGCGTTTCTGGCTCTCCTGCCAGCTACCTGGTTCGGTGTCTCACGCCGGGACACCCAGGTCGAGATCGGGCGGCTTCGCGCCGAGAATGCGCGCCTGGAAGTCGAGAGCACCAGCTACCGCTCTACCGCGACCGAACTGGTGGGCCAGATCGCCTCGCTCCGGAGCGCGATTGACAGCCTCGTGTCGCGGGACGGCATGGACGCACCGGTTCAGCGGGTGCTCGATCGCCTGCCGTCGACGGTACCGTATGAAGAACCGGCCTCGCTACCCGCGCCTGGCCCAACCTTCGACAGGCTTCGCACCCTGCTCGATTCGCTCGACCGAGAGTTGTCGGCGGTCCGCCACAGCGTTGCGCTGCGTGAAACGCTCGCGGATGCGACTCCTACCATCTGGCCGGCCGACGGCTGGATCTCGAGCGGCTACGGCCGCCGGAACGATCCGTTCACCGGCAGCCGGGAATTCCATTCCGCCATCGATATTTCCACCCGTGCGGGTGAACCGGTCTACGCCACGGCGAGCGGCCTGGTCGCTGCCGCACATCGCCAGGGCAACTACGGCAACCTGGTCGAGATAAAGCACGGTTTCGACCTCGCCACCCGCTACGGTCACCTGTCGGCTTTCGCGGTCGGCGTCGGGGACACCGTCGAGCGGGGTGACATCATCGGCTATGCCGGTGCGACCGGACGCGCTACCGGCCACCATGTCCACTACGAAGTGTCCGTCAACGGCCGGAACATCAACCCGCTTCGCCTCCTGACCGACACCGACCCGATTTCAGCGAATTGACCGCCCCGCGCGATGCGCGCCTGATGTGATGCTGGACACCGTCCTTGCGAAGGTCTTCGGCACGCAAAACCAGCGGGATCTCAAGCGCATTCAGCCGCTCGTCACCCAGATCGGTGAACGCGAACCGGCTCTGCGAGCCTGTTCCGACGCTGAGTTGCGCGCGCGCACCATTGCTTTCCGCGAACAGATCGACCAGGGTGCGACACTGGACGACCTGCTGATCGACGCTTTCGCAGTGGTGCGCGAGGCTGGCCGCCGGGTGCTCGCGATGCGCCACTTCGACGTGCAGTTGATTGGCGGCATCATGCTGCACCGCGGCCAGATCGCCGAGATGAAAACCGGCGAGGGCAAGACGCTGGTAGCCACCCTCGCCGCCTACCTCAACGCGCTTGACGGCGGAGGCGTGCATGTCATCACGGTAAACGACTATCTGGCACGACGTGACTCGGAGTGGATGGGACGGATCTACCGTTTCCTGGGGATGTCGGTCGGCGTCATTCAGCATGACCTGCGTGACCACGAGCGGCGCGAGGCGTACGCGTCAGACATCACGTACGGCACGAACAACGAGTTCGGGTTCGACTACCTCCGCGACAACATGAAGTTCGACGTGACGCAGTTCGTGCAGCGGGGCCATCGCTACGCGGTCGTCGACGAAGTGGACAGCATCCTCATCGACGAAGCACGAACGCCGCTCATCATCTCCGGGCCGGCTCAGCAATCGACCGATCTCTACTACGAAGTCGACCGGATCATCCCGCGACTCAAGGCCGGGGCCGTCACCCAGGGCAACGTCCCGGCGGAGCGACGCGAAGAGCTCGAAGAGACGGGCGACTTCCTGATCGACGAGAAGCACAAGACGGTGACGCTGACCGAGAGCGGCATGGCGATCTGCGAGAAACTGCTCGGCCACCGCTTGCAGCCGGGCGGTTTGTACGACCCGGTCAACATGCCGCTCCTGCACCACATCAACCAGGCGCTCCGTGCCCATACGTTGTACGAGCGCGACGTCGAGTACATGGTGAAAGACGGCCAGGTAGTGATCGTCGACGAATTCACTGGCCGACTGATGCCTGGGCGCCGCTGGAGCGACGGCCTCCACCAGGCTGTGGAGGCCAAGGAGAAGGTGAAGATCGAGCGGGAAAATCAGACGCTCGCCACCGTTACCTTCCAGAATTACTTCCGCAAGTACGAGAAGCTGGCCGGCATGACCGGCACGGCGGAAACCGAGGCAACCGAGTTCGCGAAGATCTACGAACTGGACGTCTTCTCGGTCCCGACCAACCGGCAGCTGATTCGGATCGAGGAGCCGGACCTGATCTACCGCACCTCGCGCGAGAAGTACAACGCGATCGTCGACGACATCGTCGCCACGCAGAACGAGGGCCGACCGGTGCTGGTCGGGACGGTGTCGATCGAGAAATCCGAAAGACTCTCCGGCCTGCTGAAGCGGCGCGGTGTCCGGCATACCGTGCTCAATGCGAAGTACCACGACAGGGAGGCGGAGATCGTCGCGCAGGCGGGTCGGGAAGCAACCGTGACAATCGCCACCAACATGGCGGGTCGCGGTACCGACATTTTGCTCGGAGGCAACTCGGAGCACATGGCGCGCCGCCGCGCGCTGGCTGAGGAAGTGGCGGAGCGCCTGCCGGTTGGCGAGCCGAAATTCGTGGACGACGACGAGTTCGTCTACTTCGCGCAAGACGGCTTCTACCGGGTGCCGCGCGCCGATTGGGAACGCATCTTCACGTACGTCAAGACGGAAACCGACGCCGAGCACGCGCGCGTCGTCAAGACCGGCGGACTCCACATCATTGGCACGGAGCGGCACGAAGCGCGAAGGATCGACAACCAGCTCCGGGGCCGCGCCGGCCGCCAGGGCGACCCGGGTTCGTCCCGCTTCTACCTCTCGCTCGAAGACGACCTGATGCGCATCTTCGGGTCGGACCGGCTCCAGGGCCTGATGGATCGGATTGGCATGGAGGAAGGCGTCCCCATCGAGGCCGGCATGGTGACCAAGGCGATTGAGCGCGCCCAGAAGCAGGTGGAAGCGCAGCACTTTTCCGTCCGCAAGCACCTGCTCGAATACGACGACGTGATGAACAAGCAGCGCGAGAACGTTTACGCGCTACGGCGCGAGCTACTCGAGGACCGGATTCGTCTCGGCGAGGACGACGAGCCGATTGACGCGCATGCCTACCTGCTTACGCTCGGCGAGAGCCTGACAGAGGAAGCTATCGAGTCGCACTGCGGCCGCGACACGGAACCGGAGGAATGGGACCTGCCGGCAGTCGTGCAGCACGTAGGTGATCTGTTTGGTCTCGACGAGGAAACGCGCGCCACGATCGATCTGAGCGACAAGAGCCCGGACGAAATGCACGACGAACTCTGGGGCGCGGCAGGCGCGGCGTACGAGATGAAGGGCCAGTCAATCGACGAGAAGGTCATGCGCCGCGTCGAGCGTGACGTAATGCTGCAGATCGTCGACACACAGTGGAAGGACCACCTGTACGGTCTCGACCATCTGAAGGAGGGGATCGGCCTCCGCGGCTACGGCCAGCGCAACCCGCTGGTGGAATACAAGCGGGAGAGCTTCGCCATGTTCCAGGGGATGAAGGAGCGGATCGACGAGGAGATGATCCGCTATCTGTGGCGGATCCGGCCAGTCGTACGAGAAGTCGACGAACCTGATGCCGGCGCACCCTCGCCGATACCCGCACGTCGGGCGACGCCGCTCTCGTTCAACGATCCGGGTGCGGTGGTCCCCGCTTTTGCCGGCGCGGGCGCGGCCGTAAGTGGAGGTGGCCCGGCCGGGGGCCGCGGACCACGACCGGCGCGGGTCGGGGGCGACGATGCGGCGGTGGCGACAGTGCGGCGCGACGCGCCCAAGGTGGGACGGAACGACCCGTGCCCGTGCGGGAGCGGAAAGAAGTACAAGAAGTGTCACGGAGCGTGAAGGGGGGATTCTGAAGTGGCAGCCCAAATCGAGACGGTAACCGCAGCGGCGACAGGCACGACCACTACGTTCGAGATGGCGTTGACGTTCGACGACATCCTGCTCAAGCCGCGTCACTCTTCTACCCTGCCGAGCGCGGTTGATATCTCGACCCGCCTGACGCGCAACATCTCGCTCCACGTCCCGCTCGTCAGTGCCGCGATGGATACCGTCACGGAAGCTCCGATGGCGATCGCGATGGCGCAACTCGGTGGCATCGGCATCATCCACAAGAACCTCGACGTTGCGCAGCAGGCATCCGAGGTGGACCGCGTAAAGCGTTCGGAGAGCGGGATGATCGTGAATCCGATCACGCTCTCGCCGCAGGCACGGATCTACCAGGCGCTCGAGTTGATGAAGAAGTACCGGATCTCGGGCGTGCCGGTTACCGAGGACGGCCGGAACGAAGGACGGCTGGTCGGCATCCTCACGAACCGCGACCTCCGCTTCCTCCGCGACGTCGAGCTTCCGATCGGGGACGTGATGACGCGTGAGAACCTGATCACCGTGGCGGTTGGCACGACGCTGAACCAGGCGGAGGAGATCCTGCATCGGCACCGGGTCGAGAAGCTGCTCGTCGTCGACGGTGATTTCAACCTGCGGGGGTTGATCACGGTCAAGGACATCCAAAAGGCGATCAAGTACCCGACAGCAAGCAAGGACGTGCTGGGCCGACTGCGGGTGGGTGCCGCGGTCGGCATCGGACAGGACGCCATCGAGCGCGCGGAGGCGCTTGCCGCGGCGCATGTGGACGTCCTGGTTCTCGACAGCGCGCACGGGCACTCCCAGAATGTGATCGACGCAGCGCGGCGGCTCCGCAAGTTGTTTCCCGACCTGGACCTGATCGCCGGCAACGTCGCCACTGCGGAAGGGACCCGGGCGCTGATCGACGCGGGCGTCGACGCCGTGAAAGTGGGAATCGGTTCCGGTTCAATCTGCACCACGCGGATCATCGCGGGCATCGGCGTGCCCATGGTGACGGCGGTCCTCGACAGCGCACGCGCCGCGGCGGACGCGGATGTCCCGGTCATTGCTGACGGAGGTATCCGCTACTCCGGAGACCTCACGAAAGCGCTTGCGTGCGGCGCGAGCACGGTGATGATGGGCAGCCTGTTTGCCGGTGCGGACGAGAGTCCCGGAGAACTGATCCTCTACCAGGGCCGCAGTTTCAAGGAATACCGCGGGATGGGATCGATCGGTGCGATGCGCCGAGGCAGTCGAGACCGCTACTTCCAGGAGGAATTCGACCTCAGTGTCCCGGCGGAAGATCGCGGGGAGAAGCTCGTGCCGGAGGGCATCGAGGGGCGTGTCCCCTACAAGGGAACGGTCGCGGCGATGGTGCACCAGCTCGTGGGTGGCCTGCGGGCCGGAATGGGCTACTGTGGCGCGCCGACACTCAAGGAGCTGCAGCGCGACGCCGAATTCATGCGGATCACGCCGGCCGGCGCACACGAGAGCCACGTCCACGACGTCGTAATCACGAAGGAAGCCCCCAACTACCAGGCCAAGACCTAGGCGCCGTAGGCGCATCCTCACGGAAGTAACCGCGGGCGTCCCTGCCCGCGGATCCCTAGGCGCCGTAGGCGCATCCTCACGGAAGTAACCGCGGGCCTCCAGCGACGTCAACCGGTGATCGTCACCGTTCGATCGTCGCTCCCGCAATCGTCGATGCGAACCCGGATCGCGCCCGAGGGCGCCTCGGGCAGGCGGTCCGCCCATTCCACGGCTACGATCACGTTACTTGCCGCCAACTCGAGCAACTGCGGCTCGAACGCTGCCGCCTCGGCCACGTTCAACCGGTACAGATCGACATGGTGCACAGTGCGTCGTCCGACGTACTCCTGGGCGAGCACGAAAGTCGGACTGCTCACGTCGTCCGGCGACCCGCCCGCTCCCTCCACCAGGCCGCGAACAAAGGCGGTCTTGCCAGCGCCCAGTTCGCCGTAGAGGAGAACCGTCGCCGGGACGCCAGCGTCGAACGACGCCACCAGGTCGCGCGCGATTCGCTGGGTATCCTCCTCGGAGTGGCTCTCGTGGATCACCACGCGTCCACCGCCCCGCTCTGCAGCATCACCGCCGCCAAACCGAGCCGCTCGGCGATGTCACCAGCGATCACGCCCGTCTGCCCGACGTCCCGCGCCGCAAGATCTCCCGCAAGGCCATGCAGGTGGACCGCCAGCCCGACCGTATCGGGCAGATGATCCACCTGGCCGATCCAGCCAGCAATCGCGCCGGTAAGTACGTCACCACTCCCACCGGTCGCCATGCCGGCGTTGCCGGTCGTGTTGATTTGGACCGTCCCGTCCGGCGCGGCAATGACTGTCCGGGCGCCCTTCAGAACGACGGTCAATTCATGGTCCTGGGCAAACGTACTGGCGATGCCTATCCGATCACGCTCCACCGCCGCACTCGTCGTGCCAACCAGGCGTGCCATCTCCCCGGAATGCGGGGTGATTATGATCGGGGTGCCGGGCCGGCCGCGCAGCCGTTTCGGCGCCGCGGCACATACGTTCAACGCGTCGGCGTCGAGGACCAGCGGCACCGGATCCTCCCGGTCGATAAGGGCATGCACCAGCCTCATTACCCCCTTGCCGGTACCGAGCCCGGGGCCGGCGGCGATCACGTCCCACGGATTGGCCAGCAGAGCCGCCAACGCCTTGCGGGTGATCGTGCCATCACGCTCCGCGAGCGGATAGGTCATGTACTCCGGCACGCGGGCGACGAGCTCGAGACAGGACGCCGGCGTCGCGACCGTCACCAGTCCCGCACCTGCCCGGAGCGCGCCCAGGCCCGCCAGCTGCGCTGCGCCGGTCTTTCCGCGCGAGCCGGCGACGATCAGCAGACGGCCGAACATCCCCTTGTGCGCGTCAGCCCGGCGCCTCGGGATGCGAAGCCGGAGTTCTGGTGCCGTCAACATGTCGATCCGCGGACCGTCGAGGCCATCGATCAATTCGCGAGGGATACCGATGTCGGCTACCGCAAGTTCGCCGGTTGCATCCGGGTGCAGCAACAGTGCCAGTTTGGGCGCCGCAAGTGAGACGGTGAGCGTCGCCCTTACGGCAGGAGGCGCAGTGCCACGCGCACCAACTGCGGGCGCCTGCTCCAGCAGGCCGGACGGCACGTCAATCGAGACGACGGACCGAGCCGCCGTGTTGAGGTCCCGGACGACACGCGCCAACGTACCGGTGAGCGGCCGATTGAGACCCGTACCGACCAGGGCATCAACGACCAGCGATGAAGTCTGGAGCCGTGCGGCCGCTGCTTCCCACGCCGTCTCGTCCGTGATTTCGGTAATCGGCACGCCGGCGCGCTGAGCCTGATCCAGCATCTCGCGCGCATCGCCCGCAACCTCGTCGAGCCGACCGATCAGCAGGCCCGAGAGGTCGCTCAGGCCGCGAGTCCGCAGGATCCGAGCCACCACCCAGCCGTCGCCGCCATTGTTCCCACGTCCACAAAGCAGTGTCACCGGACCGCCATCGAGCCGGTCGGGCATGCGCGCGTCGATTGCCGCTACGACTTCGCGTCCCGCTCGGTCCATCAATTCAATCGATGACACACCGCGCTCATCGATCGCCCGTCGGTCCGCCTCGCGCATCTGCCCAGCCGTCACCACGCGCATGGCGCAATCCTATCCGGTCGGCGATAATCAGCAGTTCAGCCATCACCCATGGAGATTGCCGTCAACGTCAACGGTCGAATCCGCGACGGGCGCGAGGCGACCGTGCCCGCGCTCGACTACGGCTACCTGTTTGGCGATGGTGTCTACGAGACGCTGCGGACATACAACCGGCGCCCCTTCCTGCTCGACCGGCACCTCGCGCGGTTCCGTGCCTCGGCCGATCAGCTGGCGCTACCGATGCCACTCGACGCTGCGGCATGGGAGGCGCAGATCATCGAGACGATGACGGCCCTGAATCACGACGGGGACGTGACGATCCGGCTGTTGTTGACTCGGGGGGTGGGTGACTTCACCTACAATCCGGCCGCCTGCCCCTCCCCCACCGCGGTCATCATCGTCCGGCCGGTGGCGGAAGTGCCGGCAACGGACGTCGAGCACGGGATCGGGATCCGTGTCTCACCGGTCATCCGGAACCATCCGCGCGCCCTCAGCCCCCGCATCAAGTCGAACAACCTGCTGAACAACATCCTGGCGATGCAGGAAGCAATCCGGTATGGAGCGAGTGAGGCGCTACTGCTCAACGACCGCGGCGAACTGACGGAGTGCGCGCAATCCAACATCTTCCTGGTGCTGGACGGCGCGGCACTGACGCCCCCGCTCGAGGCTGGCCTGCTGGAGGGTGTGACGCGCAACTTCCTCTTTGAGGTGGGTGAAGCAGCTGAGGTACCGGTGCGCGAACAGACACTTCGGCTGGAACACCTCGCTATCGCGGACGAGTTGTTCATCACCAGCACCACCCGAGAGGTGCTCGGCGTCACGCGGGTCGATGAAGCCGAATACAGCCATGGGCGCCCGGGTCCCGTCACCCGCACGCTCGCCGCCGAGTTTCGCCGCCTGGCAGTCCGTAGTGAAACCCCGCGTCGTTACGTCAGCCGGCTGGACGCGTCTCGGCCCACGACTCCACCGGCGGACAGGAACAGACCAGGTTACGGTCACCTCGGGCGTCGTTGATTCGGCTGACCGGCGGCCAGAACTTGTGTCCCCTGACGAACGGCAGCGGGTACGCTGCCTGTTGCCGAGAGTAGGGATGTGACCACTCGTCCGCCGTCACATCCGCCGCCGGATGCGGCGCGTTCACCAGGACGTTGTCGTCCCGATCGGCGCGGCCGTC
Organism: Vicinamibacterales bacterium; assembly: GCA_965246995.1. Classification (GTDB taxonomy): domain Bacteria; phylum Acidobacteriota; class Vicinamibacteria; order Vicinamibacterales; family UBA8438; genus VXRJ01. The sequence goes on along the minus strand of OZ252008.1, from coordinate 2,474,950 downwards.
GGCAATCGCCTCGATCTCTCGCCGGATGGCGAGCATCGCCTCGCAAAAGCGATCGAGTTCGTCGAGGGGCTCGCTCTCGGTCGGCTCCACCATCAGCGTCCCGGCTACCGGGAACGAGACGGTTGGCGCATGGAACCCATAGTCCATTAGCCGCTTCGCCACATCCTGGACCGTTACGCCGCTTCGTTCACGCAGCGAACGCAGATCGAAAATCAGCTCGTGGGCGACCCGCCCATTCGGCCGAGCATAGAGAACGTCGTACGCCGATTCGAGACGTGCCTTGATGTAGTTCGCGTTCAGCAGCGCATAGCGGGCCGCGTCCGTGACACCTTCGCGGCCCAGCATCCGGATGTAGGCGTACGAAATCAGGAGTATGCTCGCACTCCCCCACGGGGCCGCAGCGATCGGCGCGATGCCGTCATCCGCGTCTTCCCCGGCCAGTGGGTGTCGCGGCAGGTACGGGGTCAGATGCCGTGCCACAGCTATCGGCCCCATGCCGGGTCCGCCACCGCCATGCGGTATCGCAAAGGTCTTGTGCAGGTTGAGATGGCAGACGTCGGCACCAATCTGCGCCGGCGAGGTGAGACCCACCTGCGCGTTCAGGTTGGCGCCATCCATGTAGACCTGTCCGCCCTCCCGGTGAATGGCGTCGCAGATCTCCCGAATCGGTTCCTCGAAGACACCATGTGTCGAGGGATACGTGATCATCAACGCACTCAGGCGCGAACCGTGGGCGGCGGCCTGTTCCTGCAGGTGATCGAGATCGACGTTACCGTTCTCGTCGCACCCGACGATCACCGGATGAAGTCCGGCCATCGCGGCACTCGCCGGATTGGTGCCGTGGGCGGACGCAGGAATCAGCACGACATTCCGCTGCGGCTCCCCTTGCGCCTGATGGTACGCACGGATAGCGAGCAGTCCGGCGAACTCCCCTTGCGCGCCGGAGTTGGGCTGCAGCGAGACCGCATCAAACCCGGTGATTGCGCAGAGCATCGCCTCCAGTTCGGTGACGATCTGCTGATAGCCGGCCGACTGTGACGGGGGCGCGTAGGGATGGACACGGCCGAATGCCGGCCAGGTGACCGGCAGCATTTCCGCCGCGGCGTTCAGTTTCATGGTGCACGAACCGAGCGGGATCATCGACGTGTCGAGGCCCAGGTCCTTACGCTCGAGCCGCTTGAGGTAACGCATCATCTGCAACTCGGAGTGATGGCTGTTGAAGACCGGATGGGTCAGAAACGGCGTTGTCCGCAGCAGCGCTGCGGGCCACTCCGGCGGCGCTGCCGCCTCGTCCTCCCCACCGCTCTCGATCTGCGCGGCCGGCTCACGTCCGGCGGCACTCGAGAAGCAACGCACGATCGCTGCTACGTCCGCCTCGGTCGCCGTCTCGTCGAGTGCAATACCGATGTCGCCGTCTCCGCCATACCGGAAGTTGATCCGTGCCGCCTCTGCCGCCTCGCGAACGCGCGCCGCCGTATCTGCCCCACCCGTGTCGATCCGAAGCGTGTCGAAGAAAACCTCGTTGCGCTGGAAGAAGCCGAGCGACGCGAGCTGGGCTGCCAGCCGGCGCGTCTGGTCGTGCACACGACGGGCGATCCGCTGCAGGCCACCCGGTCCATGCCAGACGGCATACATGCCGGACACGTTCGCCAGGAGCGCCTGCGCCGTGCAGATGTTCGACGTCGCCCGCTCGCGCCGGATATGCTGCTCGCGCGTCTGAAGGGCCATCCGGTACGCCGTTCGCCCGCGCGAATCGACCGAAACGCCGATCAATCGTCCGGGCATCTGTCGGGCGTGGCGCTTCTGCGTCGCGAAGAATGCCGCGTGGGGTCCGCCGCCGCCGACCGGCACACCGAAACGCTGCGCGCTCCCGACGACGATGTCCGCCCCGGTCTCTCCCGGCGGCGTCAGAAGCGTCAGTGCCAGCAAGTCGGAAGCCACCGCCACAAGCGCCCCCACCTCGTGCGCCCATGTGGTCACCGGCCGCAGGTCGCGCAGCCCCCCGGAAGCACCGGGCGACTGCACGAGCATCCCGAAAACGCCATTCGCACCTTCCCCGGCGGCCGCCTCTGCATCCAGTCGATCGACATGATCGATGTCGAAGCGTTCGACGCGGATACCGAGCGGTTCGGCCCGGCCCCGCACAACCGCCAGAGTCTGCGGGAAGCAGTCGTCCGATACCAGAAATCGGTGCGCCCCCGGCCGGCGCTGCGCCTGCAGGCGATGCAACATCGCCATTGCCTCGGCCGCCGCGGTCGCTTCATCCAGCAGTGAGGCGTTTGCCACCTCCATGCCGGTCAGGTCCTCGACCGCAGTCTGAAACGTCAGCAGCGCCTCTAGCCGTCCCTGCGCCACCTCCGCCTGGTAAGGCGTATACGGCGTGTACCAGCCCGGCTGCTCCAGCATGTTGCGCAGCAACACCGGGGGCGTCATCGTTCCGTAGTAGCCGAGGCCGATGAAGGATCGCCAGGCCTCGTTGCGCGACGCCATGTCATGCATCCGTTCGAGAAACGCCGCTTCGGATTCGGCGGTGGGCAGGTCGAGAGGGTTATCCAGCCGAATGCCGGACGGCATCACCTCGTCGACAAATGCATCGAGCGATGGCGCTCCGACGGCCCTCAGCATCCCTTCCAGGTCGGACGGGCGGGGGCCGATGTGGCGGGCGGCAAACATCACCCGACGCCGATCAGCGAGCGGTAGCCGTCGGCGTCCAGAAGCTCGTCCGCATCCGACAGGTCATCCAGCGCGATGGCAATCATCCACGTGCTATGCGGATCCTCGTTGACCGCCTCAGGCTGATCCCGGAGCGCCTCGTTCACTTCCACGACACGGCCGCTCATCGGCGCATACAGGTCGGAAACCGCCTTGACCGATTCGATCGACCCGAACTGCTGGCCCTTGGTCAGTTTGTCCCCCGCTGCCGGCAGTTCAACAAAAACGACATCGCCCAACTGCTGCTGGGCATAGTCCGTGACGCCGATGCGTCCGGTCTCGCCGTCGATGCGAATCCATTCATGGTCCTTCGTGTAGCGCAGGTCGGTCGAATAACTCATCGTTGCCTCCGGTAGAACGGCATCCGGACGACGCGCGCGCGCAGGCGAGCGCCCCGGACATCGATTAGCAGTTCCGTGTCGCGCGACGCCAGGGCCGCGGGAACGTACGCCATGCCGATAGCCTTCTTCAAATGCGGCGTCAGCGTGCCACTGGTCACGCGGCCGACGGGCTCGTCCGCGGCCGCGGCATCAGCGGCGTAGACGTCACAGCCGGACCTTGCGATGCCCCGATCGATCATCTCGAAACCAGCGAGACGACGCGCGGGGCCCGCCGCCCGTTCTGCCGCCAGCGCGTCGCGCCCGACAAACGGTCCCTTCTCCCAGCCAATCAGCCAGCCCAGACCCGCTTCAAGCAAACTCGTGCTCCGGTCCATGTCCTGTCCATGCAGGCGCATCCCGGCTTCGAGCCTGAGCGTGTCACGAGCACCCAGGCCGGCGGGAACGAGGCCATACCCCTCCCCCGCCGCAAGCACGGTGTTCCAGACCGACTCGGCGGCAGCCGGCGCCACCAGCAGTTCGAAGCCGTCCTCGCCGGTGTAGCCGGTCCGCGCGATCGTGGCGCGCGCGCTGCCCACTTCGCCGGTCGCGAACGCAAAGGCCGGAATCGTCTTCAGTTCGACGCCAGTGAGGGGTTGCAGGATCGCCTCCGCGCATGGTCCCTGCAGCGCGATCAACGCGTACCGGGCGCTCGTATTGATCACGAACGCGTCAGGCGGGTCGCTCCCTTCGCTCGCGGCGATGGCGTTTCGGATCCAGCGCAGATCGGCCTGAACGTTCGCGGCGTTCACAACCAGGAGGAAGTGGTCCGGTGCCAGGCGGTACACGACAAGGTCGTCAACAACCGTCCCTTCCGCTGTCGTGAGCGCGGAGTACTGCGCCTGTCCGACTTCCAGCCGGGCGGCGTCATTGGCCGTGACGCGTTGCAGCATGGCCAACGCGTCCGTCCCGGCCAGTTCCAGTTCGCCCATATGGCTCACGTCGAACAGACCCGCTGCGGTCCGGACCGCCTCGTGTTCCGCCGCAATCCCCGTGTACTGCAGGGGCATCTCCCAACCGCCGAACGGCACCATACGGGCGCCGAGCGCTACGTGGCGCGCAGAGAGTGGCGTCCTTTGCGGGGTATCGGCCGTCGTCCGGGCCATCGGCGTGGGAAGGGTTCAGCGCACGCGGCAGCAGGCCGCGCAGCGGACGCCGTAACCCTACTACGCACCCGTGACCCGGTCAAGAATCGCGCCGACGGAGTATCATGGACTACCTACGGTTCCAACGCGATCGCCCGTGTAAACGCTCGGCGGTCGAGCGGCATCCTAGAAAACAGGACCGTATTCGTGACCATGACCGCCGCCAGCGCCTCGGCAGCCGAACGCCGCGCCGTCGCCGACTCCGAGTTGGTCGCGGAGGTCAAGGCGCTGCTCGCCTCGGACGACCGCGCCGCGGCGGGGGCTCGTTTCGCGGAACTGATCGATCGCCATCAGCGCCGGGCCGCACGGATCGCCTACTACTACCTGCGAGATCCGGCCGACGTGGACGAAGCGGTGCAGGATGCGTTCCTCAAGGCGTTCACGCACCTGCCGTCGTTCCGCGAACAGCTGTTCTTCGAACTCTGGTTTACCCGGATCCTGACGAACGGCTGTTTCGATCGCCTCAAGGCCCGCTCGCGGCGACGGCGCTGGATGGTGCCGGTAGACGATACCGAGACGGAACAGCAGGACTGGATCGCGCGGCAGCCCGCCGACGGCCTGTCTCCCGAAGCCGCGCTGCTCCAAGCGGAACGGAACGCTGAACTGCTCGCGGCGGTCGACCTTCTGCCGCAACGCCAGCGCGCCGTAGTGTTGCTGAGCCAGTTCGAGGGGCATCCGACACGCGACGTGGCGGCCATGCTGGAGTTGAGCGAAGCGACCGTCCGGGTCCACCTGTTCCGTGCGATCCGGACGCTCCGGCGGCGCCTCCAGGGTCCGTCGTGGCTGGCCGCGCGACCGGCATCCGACGCAGGGGAGGCGAAGGCCTGATGGGCTCGATACGCCGTGCGCAGATCGGATGCTGGTCGTCCTGGCTGCGGCGCCTCCGTCCGTCACGTCATCTGACGGAGCGGGAGCTGACGGCGTTGACGATTGACCACGACGCTAGCCCTGATCCCGCCATGGCTGCAGCCGCCGCACATCTGGCCGCATGCCCCGACTGCGCAACCCGGCACGCCGAGACCCGGCTGTTTCTCGACGGACTCGCCGATGGGGCGGAATCGGCGTTCGACACGGCAATCCCCTTGCATCGCCTCGCCACGCAGCGCCACCGCATTCTGCGCCGGATCGGGCGGGTCGCCGATCCCGGTCCGGCACGCATACTCCGCTTCCCGACCATCGCACCCCCGACCATCCGCGGCACCTCGAGTGTCCACCGTTGGTTCGCAGCCGCGGCAGTGACCGGACTGCTCATCGGGATGGCCTTGGTCCAGCCCGACACCGAGCCGCGTCCCGAGCAGGACATCGCCCCGGCCGGCGGCGAGACCCGTGCCGCCGCAGCGGCCACCGAGCCGGCCCCGGAAACACCGGCAGTGCTAGCGGACGAACAGTTCATGCGCGAGTTGGAAGCGGCACTCGATACGGGCCGCGTCGCGCCGCTAGCCACGCTGGACGAGATGACCCCCCGGCTGCGTGCCGCCGCGACCGATGTCCGCTGACCTGCCATCCCCTGCTGACCACCCACCCGTGACCACGATCTTCCGCAAGGGCCTCGACGTGAAGCATCTTGTCGCCGACGAACTGGCGCGGGACTACCACAGCCAGCTGATCGATCGCATCCGCGAGAACGGGCATGCGCATCGGGACGGGAGGCTGACGATCCACCTGGCCCAGGAGTTCGGGTTCTGCTACGGCGTCGACCGCGCGGTCGACTACGCCTACCAGACCAGGCGGAGGTTTCCCGATCGCAGGGTGTTCCTGACCGGCGAGATCATCCACAACCCCCAGGTCAACGGACGGTTGCGCGACGCGGGGATCCGGTTCCTGAGCGACAACGGGGTATCCGTCGATGATGTCGGCGCAGACGACGTGGTGATCCTGCCGGCGTTCGGCGTCACAATCGGTGACCTTGCGGAACTTGACCGGCGCGGCTGCACGCTCGTCGACACGACCTGCGGCTCGGTCCTGAACGTCTGGAAGAACGTCCGCCGCTATGCGCGGGATGGCTACACGTCGGTCATTCACGGCAAGATCGGCCACGAGGAGACGCAGGCGACCGCGTCACAGGCCGGACTGACCCCGGGCGGCCGCTACGCGGTCGTGCGCGACGAAGCCGAGGCAACCCTCCTTTGCGACTGCATCCGAGGCGAAGCGACACCGGAAGCATTCGTGGACCAGCTTGGCCATGCCTGTTCGGCCGACTTCAAGCCGGCACGGGATCTTCGCAACGTGGGGCTGGCGAACCAGACAACGATGCTGATGAGTGAATCGCTCACAGTGGGCGAGATGGTGCGGCAGGCGATGATCGACCGATACGGTGAAGCGGAGCTCGTCGACCACTACCGCGCCTTCGACACCATCTGCAGCGCCACGCAGGATCGGCAAGACGCAGTTCTCGCACTGCTGGATAACGAACGACTCGATCTTGCAATCGTCATCGGCGGCTATAACAGCAGCAACACCCGGAACCTCGCCCGCATCTGCGCGAGCCGGGTGCCGACTTATCACATTGCCGGCCCGGCCTGCCTGGAATCGCCATCACTTATCCGGCACCTCGGGGCAGGAAGCGCACTTACCCAGGCAGCGGAAGTCGTGGCGCGCCACTGGTTGCCACCGGACGCCCGCCTCGCGGTCGGCGTCACGGCTGGAGCGTCCACACCGGACACCGTCGTCGGCGAAGTGATCGACCGGCTCTCGGAACTGGCCTGAGGAGACCTTGCATGCGGAAACGACACCTGCCCATCGTCGCCCTCCTCGTCACGGTCGTAGCCTGGAGCGTGGCCAGCCGGCCCGCGGAGGCGGCGGCGCAACGCTACAAGTGGTGGCAGTCAGCCGAGGTACAGGCGGAGATCGGCCTCACCCAGGATCAGGGTAGCCGGATCGAAGCGATCTTCCAGGAGCTCCGACCAACCCTGCGTGAACTGATGCACCGACTCGATCGGGAAGAGAAGGAACTGAGTCAGCTCATGCACGCGATGGTGGCGGAGGAATGGGAGGTTTCGCTGCAGATCGACCAGGTGGAAGCTGCACGCAGCGCGCTCAGCAAGACCCGGACGCTGATGCTCTACCGCATGCACAAAGTGCTGGAACAGCCACAAATCGAAGCGCTGCACGATCTGTGGGACCGTGGCGGGCGCCGTGGAACACCGTCGCGCGGATCAGGCAAGCACTAGGAGCCCGTGGTGAAACCCCGCGTAGCACCGAGAGCGGTGAGACGCCCGGCTGACAAGGCGCGACGAGGGAGCATATTGGCCATTTGTGACCGCGGAGCAACGCCGTTCAGACGGGATGCATCGCCGCTCGGATGTAGCGGGGGTCTCACCACGGGCTCCTAGGACCGGAACCGGGACGGCAGCGTTCGCGTCCTTAAGGAAGTATCCCGGGAAGAACGCCGCCAAGAAGGAGGTCTCTTATTGCCGGGGCAGGAGGTAATGCCTTGACCAGTCATGTCCGTCGTCTCTGTACCGCATGTCTCGCCGTCGCCGTGGCTCTCGTCGTGCCAGCAGCGCAGGCCCAGATCCTCGTTCCCACCGGCTCGGTCGATCCCGAGGCGGTAGCTGCGGCGCGCCGGAGCGTACAACCGGGTCCGTCTTCCGGCGGCTACGACCTGACGCTCGATGACGCCATCGAGCGGGCACTTGAGCGCAACCTCGACATCGCGGTGCAGAGAATCAACCCGCTCGTGCAGGATATGGCGGTGGCGACTGCAAACGCCGCGTTCCTGCCGCTCGCCTCGTCCAGCTTCGGCCTGAACCAGTCCACCTTTCCCAACCGGACGCTTTTCGACGGCGGCGGCCTGGGCAGCCAATCGATCATCACCGACCGAGGCAATTACGATTTCGGGATCAACCAGCAGATGAAATGGGGCGGCGGGCAGTACAACCTCGGCTGGGACAGCAATCGGTCCAAGTCGACCAATATCTTCAACAGCTTCAACCCGAGCTACTCCGCCAACATGAACCTGACCTACACGCAGCCGCTGCTGCGCGGGTTCAGGACTGATCAACGCCGGACGCAACTGGTCGTCTCACAGATCAGCCGCGACATTACCGACATCGATCTGGAACAGACGATCACCAACACGCTCGCCAACGTGCAGTCGCGGTATTGGGACCTGGTCTATGCGAATGCCGCGGTCGGCGTGCAGGAGCAAGCCCTGGCGCTGGCCGAGCAGCTCGTCCGCGACAACCGCGTGCGGGTCGAGATCGGGACGCTGGCCCCCATCGACATCGTCCAGGCGCAGTCCGAGGCGGCGGCGCGGCGGCAGGCGCTGGCGCTGGCGATCCAGGTGCTCCGGACTGCCGAACTCGCCCTGAAGCAGTTGATCGTCGGCGGCACCTCGGACGAACTCTGGAACGCCGCACTGAACCTGACTGACCAACCCCAGATCGAGACGACGCCGATCGATCTGGAAACCGCGATCGACAACGCGCTCGACCGGCGCACCGATATCACGCGAGTGCGCCGCCAGCTCGACATCAACGACAGCAATGTCGAGAACCTGCGCAACGCCACGCTCCCCGCCCTCGATCTGGTCGGCAACTACCAGTTGACGGGACAGGGTGGGCCGCGGCTGATCCGCGACAACTTCTTCGGAGACGTGACGACACAGATTCCCGGCGGCTACAGCAATGCGGTCGGCAGCATCATCACCAACGAGTATCCCTTCTGGAGCGTCGCGCTCCAGATGAGTTATCCCCTGGGCCAGAGCGCCGACAAGGCGGCGTACGTGCGGGCGCGGCTGCAGGTGCAACAGACCACAGCGCAGATCCGCCAGATCGAACTGCTGATTGCGAGCGAGGTCACCAACGCGGCTCTGCAGATTGACGCCATCCAGCAACGGATCGAGGCGGCGATGGCGGCACGCGAACTGACCGAGGAGCAGTTGCGTGCCGAAGAGAGCCGTTTCGCAGTGGGACTGTCGACGAATTTCTTCGTCGTTCAGGCGCAACGCGACCTGGCGACCGCACAGGACAACGAGCTGCGCGCGATTCTCGACTTCCAGCTCGCCTTGATCGAGTTCGAGCGGGCGCAGCGGTCGTCACTTGGCGCGGCCGGTGTGACGGTGATCGGCAGCGGCGGACAGTAAGCCGGCCGGAATGCGACTACGGCACGGCGCACGGAGCAACAGATCATGAAGAAAGCGCTCATCGTCATCATCCTGCTCGGGGGCGCGTCCGGAGCCTACGCCTACTACTACGGCCTGCGGACCGTGGAGTTCGTGCCGGAAGTGACTACGACCCGCATCGTGACGGGCGACGTAGTCGACACCGTCGGCGCTACCGGCGCGCTCGAGGCGGTCACGACAGTCCAGGTAGGCAGCCAGGTCTCCGGCATCATTCAGGAGCTGCATGTCGACTTCAACTCGATCGTCCGGGAAGGGGACGTCATCATGCGCCTCGATCCGTCGCTGTTCGAGACGCAGATCGAGCAGTCACGGGCCAATCTGCTGCGCTCCGAGGCCGAGGTGGAGCGCTTGAGTGTCTCGGTCGATGACGCACGGACGCAGTTGCGCCGCTCGCGCGAGTTGGCAGCCGTGAACCTGATCTCCCAGACCGAACTCGAAGCAGCCGTGGTAGCGGTCCGTTCCGCCGAGGCGCAACAGAAGTCGGCCGAAGCGCAGGTGACGCAGGCGCAGGCCTCGTTGAACCAGAGCGACGTGAACCTGGAGCACACCGTCATCCGCGCCCCGATCGACGGCATCGTCACGTCCCGACTGGTCGACGTCGGGCAGACTGTCGCCGCCAGCTTTCAGGCGCCGGAACTCTTCGTGATTGCGGCGGACCTGACGAAGATGCGCGTTATCGCCGACATCGACGAGTCGGACGTCGGACGGATCCGGCCACACCAGTGGGTCACCTTCACCGTCGATGCCTACCCGGAGGAGCTGTTCGAGGGAACGGTGTCGCAAATTCGTCTCGAACCGCTCCTGACGCAGAACGTCGTCACCTATGCCACCGTGATAGACGCTCCTAATCCCGAACTGAAGCTGAAACCAGGCATGACCGCGACAATCACGGTCGAGGTGGCGCGTCGCAACGACGTTCTCCGGGTGCCGAACGCAGCCGTCCGCTTTCGGCCGACGCCAGCGATGTTTGCGGTACTGAATCAGCCGGCCCCAGAGGACGAGCGTGCCGGGCCGCGCGACGCGGTCGCGGCAGGCGGGGCGACCGACGCGAGTGCACCGCCGACGGCTGTCGCGGACGGCGCTGAGGCCGGAGCCGGCACGTCGGGCGGCCCCGCCGGATTTGCCGGATTCGGTGGAGGCGGCGGTCAAGGTGGTCCGCCGAGCGAAGAGCAGCGTGAGCGGATGCGCGAGCGGGTTCAGCAGATGTCGCCCGAGGAACGGGAGCAGTTCTTCGCGCAGATGCGCGAGCGCCGCGGCGGCGCGGGTGGCCCTCGCGGAGCTGGCGGGCCGGGCCGCGCCGGGGGGCCGCCTCGGCGAGCCGCCGCGCCGGCTGTCAACACCATTCCGGCCGTCGAACGAGGCGCCGGCACGATCGATGCCCTCTTTTCGCCACTCGAGGTGGCCGAGCGCAATGCGCAGGTCTGGCTGCTGGACGAGGGCAGACGTCTCCGGCGCGTTCAGGTCCGCCTCGGCGTGACCGACGGATCGGCCAGTGAGCTGATCGAAGTGCTGGATCCAGGTATCGCGATAACCGACGGCGCCCAGCTCATCACCAACATCACCACACCCGAGGAAGATGCGGGCACGTCGGCGGGAATCGGCAGTTCTCCGCTGATGCCGCAGTTTCCGTTCGGACGTCGACGCAGATAGCGGACCGATGCCGGTTATTGCGGTCGAGAACCTGACGAAGACGTACGGGATGGGCGACATCGACGTGCACGCCCTCCGGGGGGTAACCCTCGCCATCCAGGCGGGCGAATTCGTTGCCGTGACGGGGCCTTCAGGTTCCGGCAAGTCGACGCTCATGCATATCCTCGGGTGCCTCGACCGTCCCACCAGCGGCCGGTACCTGCTGGACGGACGCGACGTATCGCGGCTTTCCCGCGATCAGCTCGCCGAAGTGCGCAACCGGAAAATCGGCTTCGTCTTTCAGGGCTTCAATTTGCTGGCGCGGACCACGGCGCTGGACAATGTGGAGCTGCCGCTCCTGTACGGCGGATCGCCGCTCGGCGGTTCGAAGCGCCGGCAACGGGCAAAGGCGATGCTCGAGGCAGTCGGTCTGTCCGACCGTATGGACCATCTGCCCAATCAACTCTCGGGGGGACAGCAACAGCGCGTGGCAATCGCCCGTTCGCTGGTGAATCAGCCGTCCATCCTGCTGGCGGACGAGCCGACCGGCAACCTCGATTCGCGAACCAGTGTCGAGGTCATGGGTATATTCCGGCGACTCAACCAGGAGGACGGAATCACGGTCATCCTGATCACGCACGAAACGGACATTGCCGAATTCGGGAGGCGGATCATCCGCTTCCACGACGGCGTGGTCGCCTCGGATCAACAGAATCTTCGACCGCGGGCTACCAGCCATGCGGCCGGAGTGCCCGTCGGCGCCGGCAGTTCGGCGGGCGCCCTACCTTAGCAGCCCATGGTGAAACCCCTGCTGCATTCGACCGGCGATGCATCTCGCCTGAACGGCGTTGCTCCTCGGACTGCGTCAGTCCGCGGTCACGATATGGCCAATATGCTTCCTCGTCGCGCCTTGTCAGGCGCGCGCCTCGCCGGTCTCGATGCGACGCGGGGTTTCACCACGGACTGCTAGCGGAGGAACCAGCAATGTCGATCTTCATGGTGCTGCGAGTGGCACTCAAGGCGCTCGGCCGGAACAAGCTGCGGACCAGCCTGACGATGCTGGGGATGATCATCGGCGTCGCCGCCGTCATCACGATGGTGGGTCTCGGCCAGGGCGCTCAGCAAGAGATCGAGCAGCAGATCCGCTCGGCCGGGACGAACATGATCAACATCCGCGCCGGCAACTTTCGCCGCGGCGGCGTGAGCATGGGGATGGGCCAGTCGCCCAGGCTAAAGGCGTCGGACGTCGGCGTGATCCGCGAGCAGGTACCCGAAGCGATGTATCTCGCGGCAGGTGTTCGGACAAGAGACCAGGTGGTTGCCGAAGGACAGAACTGGAACACCACCATCCAGGGCACTGACATCGAGTTCCCGCAGATCCGGTACTGGGGGATCGAGTACGGGGAGTTCTTCACCTCGACTCATGTACAAAGCGCCGCCAAAGTCGCAATCCTCGGCTCCGTCGTGCGCGACAACCTCTTCGGCGAGAATGTCGATGCCGTCGGCTCGCGTATCCGAATCCGGAACCAGTCGTTCCAGGTACTCGGTGTGATGGAGGCAAAGGGATCGGGCCAGTTCGGCGAGGATCAGGACGATGCGATTTTCGTTCCCTACACCACCGTCAACAAGAAACTGCGTGGCCGTGACGGGACGAACATCTCGGAGATCGTCATATCGGCCGAGAGTGCCGACCGGATCAACGAGGTAGCGGAAGAGATCGCGGCGGTGCTGCGCATCGAGCATGACCTCCAACCGGGCGAAGATGACGATTTCATGGTGCGGACGCAGGAAGACATGACCAGCATGCGGACACAGACGACGCAGACGATGACCGGCCTTCTGGCGAGCATCGCCGGTGTCTCCCTGATCGTCGGCGGCATCGGCATCATGAACATCATGTTGGTCTCGGTGACCGAGCGGACTCGCGAGATCGGACTCCGGATGGCGGTCGGCGCGAAGGGCCGCGATGTCCTGCTCCAATTCCTCGTCGAGGCAATCGTCCTGAGCCTGGTCGGCGGGCTGGTCGGCGTCGGGATGGGGTTCGGCCTTTCCGATGGGTTGACCCGGTTCCTCGCCTGGCCTACCGCGATCCCGGCTAACGCCGTGGTCGTCGCGGTCGGCTTCGCCGCGGCAACCGGGATCTTCTTCGGTTTCTACCCCGCTCGGAAGGCGGCGCAGCTCGACCCCATCGAGTCACTTCGCTTCGAATAGGTACCGGCGCAGCACGGTAGAACTAGCATCCGAAGGAGGGTCAGCATATGCGTTTCCTCGATCCATGGGCCAACTGCATCCTTGCCACGCTCCGTATCGTTGCGGGGTATGGCTTCATGCTCCACGGCCTGCAGAAGCTCTTCGGCATCCTGGGCGGTACGCAACAAGAGATTCTGTCCTTGCTCTGGACCGCGGGCGCGGTCGAACTGGTCGGCGGGTCGTTGATCGCACTCGGGCTATTCACCCGGCCGGTAGCGTTCATCTGCAGCGGGGAGATGGCCGCTGCCTACTTCATCGGCCACGTAGCCCGCTCCGGCGCCTTCCTCTTCCCGGTGGTGAACGACGGCGAACGGGCCGTGCTCTACTGCTTCGTCTTCCTCTATCTCGCGGCGCGCGGCCCGGGCGACTGGAGCGTCGACGGCGTCCTCGGCAAACGCTGAGCGGGCCGGTCGAGGGCGGCGAGCAGATCGCGCACGCTCCGGCTACTGATCGGATCGATCAGATCCGGCGCTAGTGTGGCAAGCGGCTCGAGCACGAACCGCCGCTCCCGGAACCGAGGGTGCGGTAACACGAGTTCCGGCCCGCTCACCACGAGGTTATCCATCAGGATCAGATCGAGGTCGAGGGTCCGGGGCGCGCCGGCGTACGGGCGCTCGCGGCCGCGTTCGCTCTCTATCGCGTGCAGTTCCGACAGCAACGCAGCCGGATCCGCGGTGCTCCGACCGATCGCGACGCCATTCAGGTAGTCAGGCTGTGGAGCAATGGCCGAATCGCCGACGAAGGTCGATTCGATGAGCGGCGAGACGCGCAGGCGGTCGAGTACCGCCTCAAGGCGAGTAACGGCGTATGCGAGGTGGGCGCGGCGGTCACCCAGGTTGCTCCCGAGAGCAACGACGGTCAGCCGCGCTGCCGTTCCTTGCAGGTGATGCAGACGCGCGTCCATGGAATCGCGTCCAGGCGGGCGGCGGCGATCGGCTCGGCGCAGTCCCGGCAAATGCCGTAGATTCCCTCATCCAGGCGTGCCAGCGCTTCTTCGATCGCGTTCAGGATCTTCGCATCGGTCTGCTTCAGCTTGAGCTGAATGTGCACCTCGTTGTTGCCGTTGGCCTGATCGGCCATGTCGCCCTGGCGGGTGTTATTCTCCATCGGCGTGGTGAGCGTATGCCCGCCCCGCTCGTTCAGGATCTCCCCCCGCTTCCTGAGCAACGCGTCCCTGTAGATGTCGTAGGCGGCCTCTTCCATGGCCTGCCCCCCTTGCAGGTCTTTTGTCTGCCCGCTCACCCTGACAATGTATCACGGGTGCCCAAACGCCTTACTCGGCACGCAGCGTCAGTAACGGTTTCTGCCTGAGGACACCGGCGCTCGCGGCGACACCCACTACCAGTACCGCCGCCGCGGTGAGCACCAGACCGATGACGTTGATCACGGGCGCCGGCGTCCAGGCGATCTCCAGCACCTGACGGGTGAGCACCCAGGTGAAACCGAGCGCACCTGCTGATCCGATCAGACCGGCCAGCAATCCGAGGACACCGTATTCGAGGACGTACATCGACGTCAGCGCGCGGGTGTCGGCGCCGAGAGTCCGGAAGACGGCGGCGTCGTAGAGTCTCTGGAACCGGGTCATCGCCACCGACCCGATCAGGATCAACACCCCGGCAAGAAGCGCGATGGCTCCCACGACCGTCACGGCGAGCGCCACGTAGTCCAGCACTCGCCGGAACGTGCGCAGGATCTCCAGGCCGTCAATCACCGAGACGTTGGGAAACTGACTGACCAGATCCCGCTGCATCGCACCGCGCGATTCGTTCCCGTCCGGTCCGCGCAGGAACGCGATATAGGAATGGGGAGCATCGCCGAACGCACCAGGCCGGAAAACAAAGATAAAGCCCCCGCTCCTCGAATCGTCCCAGTCGACCTCGCGGACACTGGTAACACGCGCTTCTAACGGACGGCCAAGCAGGTCGAACCGGATCGTATCGCCCAGACGGACACCACGCTCGATCACGCTATCCTCGACCGATACCTCCATCGGTCCATCCGGATCGCCCAGCGGCGTCTCGTCCCAGAACGTTCCAGCCACCACCCGCTCGTTCTCCGCGAGCCGTCCGCGGTAGGTGACCGTGTACTCGCGGCCGAGGCCGGCACGCCGGACGGCGCCACGCCCTTCTATGTCGGTCTGGAGGCCGCTGACGCCGGCCACGCGGGCACGGAGCACCGGGATCAGGAAGGGTACCGGGTCCGTGCCATCCGGGCCCAGGTCGGCCGCCTCGAGCACCTGAGTTACCCCCGCCACCTGATCCTGCTGGATGTCAATCAGGAACATGTCAGGCATGTCGTCCCGCAACTCGAGCGAAAAGGCAGTCAGCAGGTTCTCCTGTACCGCGTGGACGCCGATGATGAAAAAACTGCCGAGGCCGACCGCCAGCAGGACGACGCGGGTCTGGTTCCCCGGCCGTCGCAAGCTGCGTGCCGCGTGCCTCAGGGGGAACCACGTCGAGGTTTCGAGCGGCCGGACCGCACGGACGAGTCCGTTGCCCACCAGGTGCAACAGGGCGGCCACGGCGATGAACCCGCCCGCCACCCACGCCCCCACTTCGAGTGACGCGGCCTGCCACGCCGCCGTGAGCACCAGCCCCGCCACGGCGATGCCGATGGCGGCCAGACGCACTGGATCGCGTCCGTCCACGCGTGGTGTCTCGCCGGGCCGCAGCAGCAGCAACGGCTTCGCGTGCCGGGTCTCGAGCAGCGGCACCAGCGCAAAGAGCATCGACACGATCACGCCGACCGCCACGCCCTGCACGACCGCCGACCAGGTCAGACCCGGCGCGATGTTGTCGGATCCGGTCAGTGCCATCGCCTGCTCCGTGAGCGATGCCGGCAGCGACCAGATCGCTCCTTGCGCCACGCCGACCCCCAGCAGCGCACCCCCCAGGCCGAGCAGAGCCACCTGCAAGACGTAGACGGCCAGCACGCGGCCGTGCGTCGCACCCAGACACTTCAGGATGGCGGCGCTCCGGAGCCGCTGCTGCACGAAGACCCGGGTCACGCTCCAGACGCCGATTCCGCCCAGGATGACGACGACGAAACCGATGAGGCTGAGATAGTTCTCCGCGCGGCCGAAGTTGCGCTCGATCCTGTTCTCGGTCCGCCGGTATGACCCGATGCGGACATAGGCGTTCTCAAGGTCTTCGCGCAGCGTGTCAACCAGCGGTTCGATCGCCGGTTCCGGAACGCGAATCAGGATCTGCCGTTCCGCCCGACTGGCGAATCCAACGAGACCGGTCGTCTCCAGCGCCTCGAGGTCGATCAGGACCCGCGGGCCGAAGCTGAAACCGCCCAGCTGTCGCCCTGGCTCGGTGACGATGGCGCCCCGGATCGTGAACGCCCGGTCACCGATGACGATCGCGTCACCCACCGCTATTCCCAGTTGCGGCAGCAGTTCACGCCCCACCAGGACGCCGTCATCACGCAGCAACGCAGGCGAATAGTCCTCGCCGCTCTCGAGCACGAACCGCCCGTAGAAGGGGAACGCCTCCTGGACGCCCCGCAGCTCGACCACCTTGGTCTGCGTTCCCTGCCCCTCCGGCAGGCGCGCCACGGTGATCGTGTCGATCGTCTCGGTCCGGGCCGAACCAGGGATGGCGTCGGCGCGCGTTTCGATCTGCGCCCGGGTGTCTTCGGCCCAGGGTTGGTCCGCCCGAACGTAGACGTCGGCGCCAGTCAGGCTGCGCGCCTCGCTGGCAAGCGCGGTTCGAACATTCTGCACGAGTGAACGGAGCGTAACGATACCGCCGACGCCGATCGCGACGCACAGGAAGAAGAAGATGAGCCGCCGCCATGAAGCGCGCAACTCGCGGGCCGCCATTCGAAGGATGAACCGCATTGGTCTAGGCGCTACCACGGACTCCTAGGAGTCTGCGCCGTAGGAGATTCGCCGGACGATAGTTGGCCGTCGGCCCACAACCTGACGCACCGCGTCGGGGCGACCTCGCCGGTCAGCGGGCGAGGTCGATTCTCGGCGGCCGGCGAAACGGTCGGCAAAATCGGCTCCGACGCGCCCCGGGGCTCGCCAGCGGCCACGATTCGCACCGCTGCGCGGCCGTTGCCGGCTTCATACCTCGCGTTTCACATCCCCATCAGGGGCTGAAGGCGTTTGACGTTCAACGCCAGGCACACCAAGTCCCACTCGCCGCCCGCCGTGGCGAGTCCCCGCAGGCTGAAGCGCCGGAATCCCAGCACGTGCTTGATCCAGCCGTGCGGGGCCTCCGACAGCCATTTGCGCTCCGCATACGCCGCCCGGCCCGCCCGCGTCGCCAGTTTCTCCGACATGCGACTCGTCGCCGGATGCTTCTTGGGGTCGCTGGTCGTCGCCGTCTTACCCTCTCGCCCCGGCGCCACATACCCGTTGACGCCCCGCGTCTCCAGGTCCACCAAGTCCCGCTCGTTGCAATACCCGGCGTCGGCCAGCACCGTCTCCGGCTGCGCGTCGAACGTCTCCGACACCGCGTCGAGCAGCGCCGGCAACCCGCCCTGGTCACTCGCGTTCGCCGTCACGTCCGTCGCCACCACCAACTGGTGGTCACCATCCACCGCCACCTGCGCGTTGTAGCACTGCTGGAACCCTTCGTTGCTCGTCTTCATGATCCTGCTGTCCGGATCCGTGAAGTTGCTCTGCGCCTTCTCGTCCGGCTCGCCATACGCCCGCTTGTACGGCCGACCGCCCTGCGGGTTCCGACCCTCGCCCGGCTGCCGCCCGCGCGCGTCGTCCGCCGCCCGCTGCGCCGCCTCCAGACGCGCCTTCGCCGCCCGGATCGCCGCCAGACGATCCTCCCGCCGCCGCAACTCCGTCGGCAGCTCGTCGCCGCGCACCGCCGCCCCCAACCGCGCATCCTCGGCCGCGTCAGCGTCGTCCGCCGACGCCAGCAGCGCGTCAATCTCGCCGACCAAGCGACGCTCCTCCTCCTGCATCCGACCGTAGCTCATCGCCTTGCGTTTGCTCGCGTTCGCCCGCACCTTCGTCCCGTCTATCGACAGCTTCCCGAAGCTCGCCACCCCCAACTCCCGCGCCAGACGAACCACCTCCACGAACAGCTTCTTGAAGTCCTCCAGATGCCGACGACGAAACTCGCACACCGTACGGTGTTGCGGAAAATTGCCCGCCGCCAGCACCCGGAAAGCCACGTCCTCTTCCAGCTTCCTCGCGATCCCCCGCGACGAAAACACCCCCGTCGCATACGCGTAGATCAGCACCTTCAACATCATCCGCGGCTCATACGGCGCGTTGCGCCGACCGTCACCCTCATACGGTGCGTAAAATGCCGTCAGATCAAGACCGTCCACCAAGTCGCTGACATGGTGCGCCAAGTGGCCCTCCGGCAACCACGCCTGCAAATCTGGTGGCAACAGCAACGATTGGTCCGGGGCGTAGCGGCGAAACGTCGTCGACATCACGTCCTTCCGTCAAGATCAGGTCTGCCGCAATTGTCGCATTTTCTACGGCGCAGACTCCTAGGGGCTCGTTGCGGCGGCGGCTGGAGCAGAAGCCGTTCCGGGCACGGTATCGCGCGCCGTGGTCCGCCCGTCCAGCATCTCCAGCGTGACGTCGGTCTGGGCTGCTAGTTCACGGTCGTGCGTTACCAGCACGATCGTCGTCCCGCGCGAGCGGTTTACCTCGATCAGGAGGTCGATCACGTGCCGGCCGTTCGAGCTGTCGAGGTTGCCCGTCGGCTCGTCCGCGAGCAGGATAGGCGGATCGTTCGCCAGGGCCCGTGCGATGGCTACCCGCTGCTGCTCGCCCCCGGAGAGTTGCGACGGGTAGTGGTGATTCCGGTTGGTCAGGCCCATTTCCTCCAGCAGCGCTCGCGCCTTCCGGGCAGGGTCGGCGATACCGGCGATCTCAAGCGGGACCATGACGTTCTCCAGCGCGCTGAGCGCCGGGAGCAGGTGGAAGAACTGGAAGACGAAACCGATGCGTTCGCCGCGGAACCGCGCGAGCCGATCTTCATCGAGGGCCGTGATCGCGGTGCTATCGATCACGATCTCACCGGTTGACGGCGTATCGAGGCCGGCGATCAGGCCAAGGAGTGTGGACTTGCCGCTCCCCGACGGGCCTACGATCGAGAGCAATTGCCCCGCCGGCACCGCGAGATCGAGCGGGTGCAGGATCGTCAGCGGACGGTCACCGCTCCGGACTGTCTTGGAGACGCCGCGCAACTCGATGATCGGAGGTCTCAACGAACCGCCTCGTCTGCGGTTCTGTATTCATCGGCGATCTCGGCCAGTAGCGGCTCCAGCGTCGTCCAGAGCTGGGCGGCAACCTGCTCCGCCCCGGCCACGTTCGGATGGATACCGTCCCGCTGGTTCAGATCGGGATCGCCCGCCACACCTTCGAGCAGAAACGGAATCCAGGCGATCTCGCGCGTCTCGGCGAGTGTCTGGAACACGTTTCGGAACTGCGCCGTATAGATGGCGCCGAAGTTGGGTGGCGCCTCCATCCCGGCCAGTACCACCTCGATGCCACGCACCGTGGCGCCATCTATGATCGCCGCCAGGTTGCCGTGCATTTGTTCAACTGGCAACCCGCGCAGTCCATCGTTTCCGCCCAGCGCCACCAGCAGCAGGCGGACATCGCCGTCGATCACCCAGTCGAGCCGCCGCAAACCGCCTGCCGTTGTATCGCCCGAGACGCCGCGCGCCGCGATCTCAATCGGCCAGCCAGCGGCATCGACCCGTGCCTGCAGCCGGGCGGGGAACGCTTCATGTTCCGGTAGCCCGAGTCCGGCCGTGAGAGAGTCGCCCAGGATCACGATGCGCGCGCGAGGACCGACGGACGGATCCCCTTTCGGTCGCGCCAGAGCGTCGACGGCCTCCGGCGCGGTCCGGAACGCCGCCGGATCGACCGCCTCCGGGGGCGTGGCTCCACACGCGACCGTCCCCACTACGAGCAGCATCATCCGGACGGAACGCATCCGGCCATTCTACCGTTCCGTGGGTCGTGCTACCTAAATCAGCGCACCCGGGAACGGATTTCAGGTAGCATTGACCGCCCGATGAGAGTGACAGTACGCCTCGGCTGCGCCGTCATTTGCGCCGCCATGGCGGGCACTGCACACGAAGGCGTTGCCATCGCGGGCGGATCGATGACGATACGGGGGCTGACCGCCATCGACGGCCTCGCCGTGGGTCACCACACGCTCGACGCCCGGCCGACCGGTTGCACCGTCGTCCTGGCGGAAGCGGGCGCGACCGCCGCGGTGGATGTTCGCGGCGCCTCGCCCGGCACCCGGGAGACTGCGCTGCTCGATCCCGCGAACCGCATACAGCAGGTACACGCCATCGTGCTTTCCGGCGGCAGCGCGTTCGGGCTCGCCGCCGCCGACGGCGTTATGCGTTACCTGGACGAACGCGGCGTCGGATTCCCGACGCGCGGCGGGCCGGTACCCATCGTTCCCGCCGCTATTCTTTTCGACTTGACGGTCGGCGACGGGAAAATCCGGCCCGATGCCGAGTGCGGCTACCGCGCCGCGCAGGCGGCGACCACCGGCGACATCACCGAAGGGAGTGTCGGTGCCGGGACAGGCGCGACGGTCGGCAAGCTGGGTGGTCCCGATCGGGCGATGAAGGGGGGTATCGGCACCGCACTGATCGAGTTGCCGGGCGGCGTCCGCATCGCCGCACTGATGGCCGTCAACGCCGTCGGAGACATCCACGACCCCCAATCCGGTGCGCTGATCGCCGGTGTCCGAACCCTGGATGGCGGCGCACTGGAAGGGGCGGGCTCCCTGCTCCGCCAGCCGCCCCTCGCGGCACCTCGGGGTGAAAACACGACGATCGGTGTCGTGGCAACCAACGTGCCGCTGACGCAGGCACAATTGAGTGTCGTCGCCCGCATGGCGCACGATGGGCTGGCGCGTGCGGTACGGCCGGCCCACACGCCGGTCGACGGCGATACGATCTTTGCGCTCTCGACCGGCGCCATCGAAGCTGGCGAGTGGGCAACCGACATCGGACGGCTCCGCATCGGCGCACTGGCCGCCGATGCGACGGCCGAGGCAATAGTCCGCGCGGTGCGCGCTGCGACGGGGGTGCCGGGCTACCCGGCAGTGCGTGATCTGGCCGACGACGTGAAGGAGAACAGACGATGAACGCTATCGTGCTCGCCGTGATCGGCCTCGTGGCGGTCTTCTCAGGCTACCGCTTCTACTCGAAGTTCCTGTCGGAGAAGATCTACCAGCTCGACCCGGACTACGAAACGCCATCGCATACGATGCGCGACGACATCGACTACATCCCGACGAACCGGGTCGTCCTCTGGGGCCATCACTTCACGGCGGTGGCCGGTGCGGCGCCGATCATCGGCCCGAGCATTGCCGTCGTCTGGGGGTGGCTGCCTGCCTTCCTTTGGGTGGTGATCGGCACGATGTTCTTCGCCGGCGTGCATGACTTCGGCGCCATCTGGGCGAGTGTCCGCAACAATGCGCTGTCCGTCGGCTCGCTCACCGGCGAGGTGGTAAGCCACCGGGCGCGCAATCTCTTCATGATCGTCGTCTTCTTCCTGCTGTTGATGGTGAACGCGGTCTTCGCCGTCGCCATCGCGGGCGAGTTCATCAACACTCCCGCGAGTGTCATCCCCGTCTGGACCGCCGTCTTCGTGGCGGTCGTGATCGGCGTCCTGCTCTACAGGGTGGGAGTGGGAATCACCTGGCCGACCGTCATCGGGACGATCGTCCTGTACGCGGTGATCTACCTGGGTGAACTCTTCCCGATCACGCTGGCCCCGGTGGGTGGCATCGCCCCGTCAGCGCAGTGGATCCTGATCCTGTTCGCCTACGCCGCGATCGCCTCGATGCTGCCGGTCTGGCTGTTGCTGCAGCCTCGCGACTACATCAACGGCATTCAGCTGTTCGTCGGACTCGGCATCCTGTACGGCGCGGTCTTCCTGGCGAACCCAACCATCGTTGCACCGGCGATCAACCCGAACGTGCCGCCGGCGACGCCGCCGCTAATGCCGCTGCTTTTCGTGACGATCGCCTGCGGCGCGATCTCCGGCTTCCACGGTCTGGTCAGTTCCGGCACCACGTCGAAGCAGCTCAACAAGGAGACCGACGCGCGTTTCGTCGGCTACCTGGGATCCCTGGGCGAAGGCACGCTCGCGATCGTCGCGATCATCGCGGTCACGGCCGGGTTCTCGATGACCGAATGGCAGGCGTCCTACGCCAACGCGGAGAGCTTCAGCGCGGTGGGCGGGATCAGCGCGTTTGTGGAAGGCGGATCGCGCATCGCGGCCGCGGGGCTTGGCATGCCGATCGGTTTTGCCCAGACACTGCTCGCGGTTATGGCGGTGCTGTTCGCCGGCACGACGATGGACGCCGGCGTCCGTCTGCAGCGCTACATCGTGCAGGAATGGGGTGCTATCTACAACATTCCACCTCTCCAGAACGGCTATGTCGCCACCGGCATCGCGGTGGGCGCCTGCCTCGTGCTGGCGTTCGGCGCGGGTGGCGCTGACGGCAGCGGCGGCATGATCATCTGGCCGCTGTTCGGCACGACAAACCAGTTGCTGGCCGGCCTGACGTTGCTCGTGATCAGCGTCATGCTCGTGCAGCGGCGCCGGCCGGCGCGCTACACGCTGATTCCGATGGTCTTCGTCACCACGATGGCGCTGCTGAGCGCGCTCTACCAGTTGATCAGCCTGTATAACCAGGGGAGCTACCTCTTGATGGCGATCGACGTCGTGATCATCATCACCGCGATCTTCGTCATGCTGGAGGCGGCCTCCGCCCTGATGCGCGAGCGGAGGATTGCGGCGGGCATGGCGACGTCATAACGGGCGGAAAGCCGCGCGCGCCGCGGCGATCTATTCTGAGAAGCGATGAGCGCCTTGCACCGCGACACGCTCCGGGGACTGCTGCACGAGTTCTACATGGCGCCCTACCGGGGCGCGGTGGCACGGGCGCGCCGCGACGAGGACGACCTCTTCATGTTGTTCGTCTTCGCCGAGTTGATGGGGGTGCCGAACCCCGCGACGTACTACACGCTGGAATTGCAGCCAATCCTGTTCGAGCGATTCCATGACTGGCATACCCGGATGGGTCTGGAGCACTCGCCACTCGACCACTTCCGTTGCTGTTGATGGAAGCATCTTGACGCGCCTCATGGGTTGCATCATGATGCTTCCATGCGGACGACAGTCACGTTGGAGCCCAACGTCGCGGAACGATTGAAGGACTACGCTCGGCGGAATCGGTTGTCGTTCAAGGAAGCACTGAACACGGTCCTCAGGCGGGGGCTGGGCTCGCAGGATTCGGCGGTCGACGCGCTACAGCCATTCGTCGTCACGCCGACGCCCACCGGCTTTGCCCCCGGCGTCGATCCGAGGCGGCTCAACCAACTCGTCGATGAGCTCGATGTGACCGAGTTCATCCGCGAGACCCGCGGGCTGGCATCGCGACGATGATCCTGCCGGATATCAACCTGCTGGTATATGCCTATGCCGAGCAGGCGCCGGAACACGTGAACTCCCGTCGCTGGTGGGAATCGCTGCTGAATGGCCCACGGCCAGTCGTTGTCCCGTGGGTCGTCACGTGTGGTTTTATTCGCCTGATGACGAGTCCTTCAGTCCTCGCGGCCCCTCTCAGCCCGGGAGTTGCGATTGAGCACGTACGCTCGTGGTTCGATCGGCCAGTCGTGGAAGTCATCGAACCCGGTCCGCGCCATCTGGCGATTCTTGCGCGGATGCTCGACGCTGCCGGGACAGCCGGCAACCTGACGTCTGACGCGCATCTTGCCGCCATCGCGATCGAACACCAGTGCGAACTGCATTCCAACGACACCGATTTTGCCCGGTTCCCCGGCCTGCGCTGGACCAATCCACTCGCGTGACGGAACCGCACTGATGCCGTACGACCCGCTGGCGCACCAGCTCGTCTTCGTCGGCGGCAAGGGAGGCGTCGGCAAGACGACGACGGCGGCGGCAATCGCCCTTGCGGCGGCCGGGCAAGGGCGCCGGTGCCTGGTCGTCTCTACCGACCCAGCTCACTCGCTCGGCGACATCTTCGAACGGGAAATCGGCGATCGCGAGACGGCAATCGTCCCCAACCTGACCGGTCTCGAGATTGATCCGGACGCGGCCGCCGCCGCGCACATCGAGACCGTGACGACGCAGATGAAACGGCTGGTCCATCCGCGGCTGTACGACGAGATCGACCGACAGATGACCCTTGCCCGCGAGGCGCCGGGTGCGGTTGAGGCCGCGTTGCTCGAACGCGTGGCCGCGCTGATGGGCGAGGCCGGCGCACGCTTCGATCTGGTGGTTTTCGACACCGCGCCGAGCGGCCACACCGTGCGTCTGCTCTCGCTCCCGGAGGTGATGGCGGCCTGGATGGACGGCCTGTTACGTCAACGCCAACGCGCGTCCCGGCTCAGCACGATGCTCGGCAATCTCGGCGGCGGAACGACCCGGGGGGACGATCTATCGCTGATCGATTCCGCATCGGACCATCCGCCCGACAGTGCGGAAGCGCGCGTCACCGCCCTGCTGCAGGCGCGCCGGCGAACGTTCGTGCGGGCACGCGAGCGACTGCTCGATACCGAGCGGACCGCGTTTCTGCTGGTGGTCAACCCGGACCGTCTCTCGATTCTCGAGAGCCGGCGGATCGTCGATACGCTGGAACGATTCGACCTGCCGGTCGCGGCGCTCGTAGTCAACCGGGTCCTCTCCGAAACGGTGGACGCTTCGGGGCCGTTCATCGACGATCGACGGGAGCAGGAGCAAGCCTACCTCCGCGAGATCGCCGACACATTCGGGTCGCTCCCGCGCATCGTGATCCCGCTCCGCCGACGCGACGTCCACGGTCTCGAAGCACTGCAGGAAGTGGGCGCCCACCTGTGCGCTCCCTGACGATCGCATCATGACGGTCTCCCCCCTTCTCGCCGCCGCCGTCTGCCTCGTTGCGTACTGGCTGGCGTACCGCGTGTACGCCCGGTTTCTCGCCGACCGTGTCTTCGCAATCGATCCGTCGCGACCGACACCCGCCGTTACGCAGAGGGACGACGTCGATTACGTCCCGGCAAACCGCTACGTCCTGTTCGGCCATCAGTACGCGTCGATAACCGGGTTGTCCCCCATGCTCGGCCCGGCCATCGCCGTCATCTGGGGCTGGCTGCCCGCGATGATCTGGGTCGTGGTGGGCGCGATTTTCGTCGGTGCGGTACAGGACTTCGGCGCACTGGTCGTGTCGATCCGCGCGCGCGGCATGTCGCTCGGCCAGGTGACCGGCAACCTGGTGGGGCGGCGCGGGAAGACGCTCTTCCACCTGGTGATCTTCTTCCTCATCGCGCTGGCAATGGGGGTTTTCGTCCATGTGATCGCGCTCCTCTTCTCGCCCGACTTCTACCCGGAAGCGGTCCTGCCGACCGGCCTGCTGATCGGCACCGCTATCGCCGTGGGAATTCAGGTCCATCGGGGCCACGCACGAGTTCAGGCGCTGACCGTTGTCGGCCTGGTGATAGCCCCGTCACTGATCCTGCTCGGCCTTCGCTACCCGGTCGTCGGGCCGTCGGTCACGCAGTGGAAATGGCTGCTGCTCGCGTACTCGTTCGCCGCCAGCGTCCTGCCGGTCTGGCTGCTGCTGCAGCCGCGCGACTACCTCAACAGCCTGCTGCTCTATGTCGGAGTCGGCGCGATGTATCTCGGCTTCGTGCTGACCAATCCGTCATTCGTCGCCCCCGCCGTCGATCTTTCCCCACCCGGGGCGCCGGCGATCGTGCCGTTCGTCTTCGTCGTGATCGCGTGCGGCGCCGCGAGCGGCTTCCACGCACTGGTTTCGTCCGGGACCAGCGCGAAGCAACTGGCGAGCGAGGGAGACGCCCGATTCGTCGGCTACGGCGCGATGATCGGCGAGTCACTCCTCGGCCTGATGGCGATTCTCGCGTGCACGGCCGGTTTCGTCTCTCGCGAGGCGTGGCTGGAGCGCTACGTCAGCTGGCAGGCAGCCGACAGCCTGGGGAACAACATCGCCGCTTTCGTGCAGGGCGCAACCCACTTCCTCGAAACCCTCGGCTTCCCGGCTGCGTTCGCAGGGACGTTCGTCTCGGTGCTGGTGGTCTCGTTCGCGCTCACGTCGCTCGACTCGGCGACCCGCCTGCTCCGCTACAACATTTCGGAAATGGGCGAGACGCTTGGCGTCGGCGCTCTCGGCAACCGCTACGTCGCCTCCGCCATCGCCGTCGCCGCGATCTGGGCGTTCGCATTCATCCAGGTGGACGGCGAGTACGCCGGACTGATCCTCTGGCAACTCTTCGGTACGACGAACCAGTTGCTCGCCGGCCTGGCGTTACTCGCGGTGACGCTCTACCTGCTCCGGCGCGGGAAACCGGTGGGCTGGACCGGCGCGCCGATGCTCTTCATGCTGGCGTCCACACTCACCGTCATGGGGGTGAACCTGGTCGATTTCTGGATCGCGGGCCAGTGGCTGCTCTTCGCCACCGGAGTCATCCTCTTTGTGCTCGCCCTCTGGCTCGCGGCCGAAGCGGCGATCGCCGTCTACCGGTTCCGGCAACATCCGGTGATCGAAGGTCTCGACGTCGAACTCCGGGACCGCTGAGAGAGAGGCCGTCAAGACGGCTGCCAAGCGGGCTGGTCGATACCGGGCCGAGGGCCGAGGCGATGTCAGAACCGGAAGCGGAGGCCGCCGGTTGCCTGGAAACCGCCCGTCTCGAAGGTGACGGTGCCGCCGTCAGCGGAACTGAGCGGGATCGTGGCGCGGTTGAGCTGCACGGTACCGCCCATACCCACAAACCGGGTAACGTAGTAAGTCACGTCGGCGCCAGCCACGAATCCGACCTTCGATTCGGAACGCAGCTTGTGGACGTCCCGGGTGAACGAGGCCGCTTCGTACGGGTAAGCGTGGACGTACTCGATACGGTCAACCAGATCCTGCGTCAACGTGACGAAGGTCGGGCCACCAAACAGCGTGAGTTCAACGGAGCGGGCAAGCGGCACAATCCACGCCGCATGCACATTCACGGTAAGTTCTCGCCGGTCCAGCGGCGCCGACTTGCCGTCTACGACACGATGGCGGTCGAAACGGAACGGGTACGGCACGCGGGCCGTCAGGTCAATCGTGTTCCGCCGCGATAGCAGGGACACACCGCCGCCGACCGCGAATCCACCCGCAATCCGGAACCGGCCGTTCAGGTCAAACAGCGGTCCGTTCGCGTCCGGGTAGCGAGCGTCGAAATCCCCTTCCTCCGAAAACTCGGTGAAGACGACGTTGTCGCTGACGCCGACCGAGTCCGTTTGCCGTCCGATATTGACGGCGATGGAAACGAGAGGCGGCTGCGCGGCCGCCGGCACGCTCCACAGCCCGGCCAGGAGCAGGGTTCCCAAGGACACCAGAAGCCCTTTCGCCGTCATGCCGAATCCGGTCCTCTCCATCGATCCGCTCGGATGCCTAGTGCCTAGTCCAGGTCGACCGCCGTGAACGCCTCGTCGATCGCGCGATAGACCTCGCTGTCGCGACCGTACAAATCCTCGGCCGACTGGCGAATGACATCGGCCGCTTGGAAAAAACTGACGCTCGCCGGCATCAGTTCGGTCATGGCGCGTACGAAGGCGCGCTCCACCTGCTCCCGGTTGGCGCCGCCCACGCCGTCCACCGACAGACCGGTGGTCCGGTTCTCTCCCCCCTCGATCGCCAGATAGAACGCATGACTCAGGATCGTGGAGTTCCAGTGCACGCCGGAATAGCCTGCCGTCGGCAGTGGCACGATCGTGTCGCCCAGATCCGTGGACCCGTACTGGTGGAACAGAAAGGACTCGCCGTCCGTCAGCAGCATGATGTGAACGCCACGGCGGAGAGCATCGGGATAATCAAACTGCGACGTCCCCCGGATCGGTATTGACTGGGGAGCTTTCAGCGATCGGAACGGGGATATGGAATCTTCGGCGATTTCGTAGTCGGCACGGAGCGGACCGATGGCCGGTTCGTGGAACATGAACTCGACCGAGGTCCCGACAATGTCCGAAAAGGCTTCATTGATGGCCCCGCCGTCATTGATGAACAGCAGAATGCGACCGTTGTCCTCGTTGCAGACCAAGTGAAACGGCCGAGCTGCCAACGGGCCGGATCGAACCCTCCACACGGTGTCGCAATCCGCCCGGCTGCCTCTCTCCGTCGTGAAACTGGACGGCCCCTCGATGTAATAGAGGCTGCTGCGGAACCGGCTGCCGGTCCGCGCGCGGACCGAATGGTACGTCACCGCATGCATCAACTCGTGCGCCACGATGTCGAGCGACGCCGCCGGCGTGCCATCAGGCTCCAGCCCGAACGCCACCACGCCACTTTTCTCCGGACCGAACGGTGGCGGGATAAAGAACGCTTCGGGATCCTCGCTGACGTTGACCATGGTCATGATCCGACCGTCACTGCCATCCGCGCCCTGCCAGTCGTGCCGGCTGTACAGGTAGTCGTAGGTGAACCCCGCATAGGTGTGGACATCCACCACCCCTGGATCAGTCCAGTCGTTATCCGAATCACTCGCGACATCGCTCGCCACCCACTCCGGTCCCATCGGATCGAGCAGCATGTCAGCGTGTTCCACGTCGAACTGGAGGTCGAGCGTGACAATCTCCGCCGGCCGCAACCGGTCGTGGGCCTGGAATACACCACCGCTCCGCGACGCGCTCACCTTCTTGCGCTGACCCTGAATCCCATGACCCACACCGACGGCGCTCTGCTCGTCGAACTCCGGTTCCGTCCAGACGACCGCACCGGTGTGGGCATTCACGAAATAGCGCATCCGGTCGCGCATCGGCGCGTGGTAGGCGAGAACGTAGCGGTCTACCAGCAGGGGCAGGATCACGAGCTCGGGCACATCGGTCGCCCGCCCGGCGCCGGACCATGCCTCCATCTGCGCCAGCGCGTCGTCAGCCGAGATGGCGGGGATCGTGGCGATATCGATCGTCTCGTGGAGCGTGCCGGCAATCGAGACGGTGACGCCGTTCCGCAATTGCCGCGACACGCCGCCGCCGTACACCGGCACTCCCTGGTAGTACTGCTGGAAGTACTCGTGCGTCCGCCCCGGCAACTGCCGGTCCCTCAGACGCGAAGTCAACTCGAGCGCGTCGGTCCGCGCCATCGCGTCCACCCGGGCATCGAGCTGGCGTAACTCCGTCAGGTCGGCGGACGCAGACACCATCCCGGGGCTGACCGGACGGCGGACAATCGTCTGCTGCGGCTCCTGTGCGGCGACCTGGGCAAGCAGGACCCATCCCAACGCCGCGAGAAGCGCCCCGGTGGCGCAGCAGCGCGCGGCTATGGCAGTTGTTAACGAAGGGCGCACGGTCGAGCGGTTCCTTGACCTCTTCGGATCCCGGCAGCAGGCAGGCAGTACCAGTATATCGCTACCGGCTCTCGAGGATCATGACGTGGCGGTCATGCCCCTCTCGCTCGCTGTCGCCCACCACCACCAGCACCACACCGTTGTTGGCGGCAATGTCGCGGGCCGGGCGTGGCGTGGCCAACGCCCCTGCCCGTACCGGATTGGCCGGGTCCGAGAGATCCACCACGACCACACCCGCCTCCGTGTCCGCGACGTAAGCAAGCTCGCCGTCGAGCGACACGCTGGCGGCACGCCCCGGCGTCTCGAACGACGACAGCTTGGCCGGCGCCGACGGGTCGGAGACGTCATACACCTGCAAGTCCCCACCACCCGCACCCACGATCAGCGTCGGCCGCCCGCCGGTCCCGGCCGAGACCTCGATATCGGCCGGCGCGGCCGGCGCATGCACGACACCGACCGGCTCCGGCATGCCGGGACGCGAAAGGTCGAAGACATACAGGCCGGAGGGGGAATCGGTCGCATAGGCAATCGTCCCCGCGGTCACGACGTCACGTGCATAACCGTCGAGGAAGAACGAACCGATCCCCGACGGCGCGGTCTCGTCCGAGATGTCCACCAGGACGAAACCCTCCATATGGTCGATGATCCCTACCTTGCCGGAAGCGACAGCGCCGATCTTCGCCTGTCCGAGCGTCTGGTGCCGGCCGATCAGCGCAGGGTTGTCGGGATCGCTGATGTCGATGATGCCGAGCCCGAAAAAGTTGGCCCCCACGTAGGCCCGGTCGCCGGCCAGGCGGAATCCCCAGATCTCCTCCGGGAAGGTGTGAGAACCGTGCGCGACCGGGTTCGCCGGGTCGGAAAGGTCGTAGATGGTGAAGGTGTCGCCGCCCGTGACGTACCCGATGCCGGCGCGCACCCGAACCAGGTTCGCGGGCCCCGGGATCTCCCCCATCTCTGCCAGCGTCACGCTCTGCGCGGCAGGATCCGGCCCTGGCCATCCGGTGGCTAGCAAGAACGCCGCAACTGCCGCCGCCACGCCGCGCGCTTGCCGGGCGCCACCGGCCGTCACGGCTGCGCTCCGACCGCTTCGCCGCCGCCGTTCGCGATGCGGTACAGCTTCGACTGCGTGCGGATGAAGAGGCTGCCGCGGGCAATCGCCGGCGTGGCGAGGGTCATTTCGTTGAGTGCATTCTTGTGCAGGATCCGGAATTCCTGCCCCGCTTCGATCACGTAGGTCTCCCCGTCTTCGCTCAGGAGGAAGATTTTCCCGTTGTACGCCCAGGGTGAAGCCGTGAAGCCGTTACCTATCTCGAGCCGCTGCCGGCCGTAGATCTCCTCGCCGGTCCGCGCGTCATGCGCGACGAGGAAGCCGCGATCAAGCAGGGTGTAGTAGATGTCGCCGTAGACGATCGCGGTGGTGTTGTAGGTGCCGAGCAGCGGGTACGACCAGGCGATACTGTCCGACGAGGTGAGCGGTCCCGGGAACCCGGAGGGGATCCCCCGTCGCATCTGGTCCTCGGTGAAGATCGAAATATCGCCTGAGGCGCCGGGCTTGACGGCATACACCGGACGCAGACCGCCACCGGGATAGCCGGAGCTGATGTAGACCAGGTCGTGCGCGGTGAACGGCGTCGGTATCGTGAGGCCCGACATGCCGTGCAGTTCCCACAAGAGCTCGCCATCGAGCGCGTAGGAACGAACCCCCTGCGTGCCGGCGGTGACCAGTTCGGTGCGGAGGTCATGCTCCCAGACGAAAGGCGTCGACCAGTTCTGGCCCCGCTCGTCCCGGTCCACGCGCCACACCTCGTTGCCGGTGTCCTTTTCGAAGGCAGCGACGAACGAGTGGGTCGTGTTGTCGTTCACGACGTACACCCGATCGTCGTGCAGGATCGGCGACGCTCCGGTCCCCATCTCGAGCGTCGTGTTGTACGCCTCCAGTTCGCTTGTCCAGACCGTCTCGCCGCTCATGTTGAAGGCGGCAAGCTGGCCGATGGCGCCGAAGTAAACGTAAACGCGGCGGCCATCGGTTACGGGCGTTTCGGAAGCGAAGCTGTTCTTCAGGTGCCGCTTCCCGGGAGGCGTCGCCGCGTACAGTTCCCGCTGCCACCTGACGGCGCCGGTGTGAAAGTCGATGGCGTAGACCATCCAGCGGTGGTCGTTCTCGGACGCTTCCGAGCCATTCTCCATCCCGGGGTCGTACAGCCCCTTGATGGGATCCGGCTCATTCCCCGCACTGACGGCAGTGGTGACGAAGACCAGATCTCCCGCCACTACCGGCGAGCTCCAGGCGAGCCCGGGAACGTCGACCGACCAGACGACGTTCTCAGTCTCGCTCCAGCGCTCCGGCAGGGTGGGGTCATCGGGCACGACACCGGCGGTGTCCCCCCGGAATTGTAACCAGTTCTCCTGCGCCGCGGCAGGTCCCGAAACCAGGAACACGCCGGCCAGCAGCAGGACAATCGGGGCGGCGGCGGTGCGGTGCATCGATCTCCCTCCCTCGCGCGAAGCGGTTGCGGAAACAGTCCGAGTCCCTAGACTGCACGCCTGCCGATCCGTCTGTCAAGAATGCAGGATTCAGGGCATAATAAGCGGAAACACCGCCCCGTTCATCAGGAGGAATCGGATGCGCAACCGCCCCGCCGCCTTGACCTTCGCTGCCGTCCTCGTCGCTACCGCCTTGGTGACAGCACCTCCGGTCAACGGCCAATCGTCGAGTGACGCCTGGAAGGCGCCCCGCACTGCGGACGGCCGCCCCGATCTGCAGGGAGTCTGGGACTTCCGGAGCCTGACGCCGTTCGAACGGCCCGAGTCGGTCGGCGAACAGGACACCTTCAGCCAGGAGGAAGCGGCCCAGTTCACTCAGGAGCGCCTCGCGGCGCTCGACAAGGATCAGCCGGGCGAGAACGGACGGATTCCCCTCTCCGGGGGTTACAACGACTTCTGGTGGGACTACGGCCGGCAACTGACCGATGACCTGCGAACTTCGCTGGTCGTCGATCCGCCTGACGGCCGGGTGCCAGCCCTCACCGCCGCCGGACAGACACGGGCCGCCACACGCCGCGACGCGCTCGGCCGCGACGCGCACGGTCCGGAAGACCGTGGCGCCTTCGAGCGCTGCATCCTCGGCTTCAACGCGGGGCCGCCGATGAATCCCAGTGCGTACAACAACAACATGCAGCTCTTCCAGACGGATGACCACGTGGTCATCCTGAACGAGATGGTGCACGACGCGCGGATTGTTCCGCTCGACGGCTCCGACCACCTCCCGGATGGCGTGCGGCAGTGGCGGGGCGACTCCCGGGGACGCTGGGAGGGCGATACGCTGGTGATCGAGACGCGGAATTTCACGGGCAAGACGTCGTTCCGCGGCACCGGGCCGAGCCTGCAGCTGGTCGAGCGCTTCACGCGAGTCGCCGACGACACGCTGCTCTACGAGTACACCGTCACCGATTCCGAGTCATTCGATCGCGACTGGTCGGTCGCCGTTCCAATGCAGAAAAATGACCTGCCGGTGTTCGAGTACGCGTGCCACGAGGGCAACTACGGCATGCTGAACCTGATGGTGAGCGCCCGCGCCGAGGATGCGCGCAAGGGCGCGAAATAGTTAAGGAGTTGAACCGATGCAGACAACTGCCATGCAACGCTACTTCCTGGTCGCCCTGATCGCCGTCGGCTGCGCCCTCACCGTCGCGCCGGCCGTGATGGCCCAGGCAGACCGAGTGGTCGACCCGAACTGGTCCGTGCCGCGCCTTCCCGACGGCTCACCCGACCTCGAGGGACTCTGGGGCAACAAGACCATTACGCCGATGGAACGCCCCGACGGCGTCGACGCGTTTCTGAGCGACGAGGAGATCGCCGAGCTCAACGGCCGGCGCGCGATGGCGCAGGTCCAGCAGGACGCGGCGCCCGCGCAGCGTTACGAGCCAGGAGGCAACGTCGGCGGATACGGCAGCTACTGGCTTGACGCCGGTGACACGGTCCTTCGCACCGGCCAGACGTCACTCGTCGTGGATCCGCCCACCGGCCGCGCGCCGATTCAGCAGTGGGCGCTCGACGCCAAGACTTACAACCTGGCGCACAACGGCGACCACTATCAGCACATGAGCGTGTGGGACCGCTGCATCTCGCGCGGCGTCCCGGGCTCGATGCTCCCGGCCGGCTACAACAATGCCTACCGGATCGTGCAGACCCCGGGCTACGTCACGATTCAGCACGAGATGATCCACGACGTCCGGATCATCCCGGTCGTCGACAGTCCGGCGGAGCGGCCCTTCATCCACAACAACATCCGGCAGTGGATGGGTGACGCGCGCGCCTGGTGGGAGGACGACACGCTGGTGGTCGAGACGAAGAACTTCCACAACCGGGGCTGGATCGCGTCGAGCAGCGCAGGCGCGCGGCTCAAGGGGATCCCGACCAGCGAGGCGCTGCATGTGGTCGAGCGCTACCAGCGCGTCGCCGAAGACACGATCCTGTGGACCGTCAACATCACCGACCCGAACGTCTACACGCAGCCCTGGACGATCCAGATGCCGCTGACCGCGGAGCCGGAGTACCAGATCTTCGAGTACGCCTGCCACGAAGGGAACTACGCAGTCCCCAACGCACTGGGCGGCCAGCGGGTCATCGATGCGCGTGGCGACACGTCAACCGAAGAACAGTAGCGGCAGGAGCAATCTCATGCTGCGCATCCGACCGACGACCTGTTACCTCGCGCTCGCCACCGTTGCGCTCGTGGCGCTCGCTGCCTTCGTCGTGCCTTCCGAGGCGCTCGACGGCGCCATCTTCAACGTCGTCGAGCACCGCGACATCGACTACGTCGCGGCTGAGGACTACGCCGACAACAAGGACAAGCTCGATCTGTTCATGCCGGAGGGGTTGACCAACACGCCAGTTGTCGTCTACTTCCACGGCGGCGGCCTGCAGAACGGCACGAAGGCGATAGGCGAGGGCCTGGGCAAGCAGCTTGCCGCGCGCGGCATCGGCCTGGTGACGGCGAACTACCGGCTCTCCCCCAGCGTGATGCATCCGGCTCACATGGAGGATGCGGCGGCGGCGTTCGCCTGGACGAAGCGGAACATCGCGAACTACGGCGGCGACCCGGACCGGGTGTTCGTCTCGGGCCATTCGGCCGGCGCGTACCTGGCGGCGCTGATGACGCTCGACCCGCGCTACCTCGAGGCGCACCGCCTGCGGCTCTCCGACATCCGGGGCGCCATCCCGGTCAGCCCGTTCCTTTTCGTCGAGGATCCGGATGTCGCGCCCGGCCGGCCGAAAACGGTCTGGGGAACCGACGAGGCGGTCTGGCTCGATGCGTCGGTCACTCCCTACATCGGGGGGAGCAAGCCGTCGATGCTGTTCATCTATGCCGATGGTGACGACGACTGGCGCCGCGAGCAGAATCAGCGGCTCGCCACCGAGCTGACCGCTGCCGGCAACGACGCGGCGGTGATCGAGATCGCCGACCGGACGCACGGCAGCGTCAACTCGAACATGGGCGAGGATCTCGACACCGGCATGATGAAGGTCGTTTCGTTCGTCGAGGCGCATTAGCCCGCATCGTTCGTATCACCGTGTAACGGGAGGTGACGTGATGAGACAGACTCTGACCATCGCGACGGCATTGGTTGCCCTTGCCGCGCTCGCGGCCGGCACGGCAGCAGCGCAGAACGGCGACGGCTCGTGGACGACGCCGAAGACGCCGTTCGGACACCCTGACCTGCAAGGGGTCTGGGCGAACAACAATGTGACGCCGCTCCAGCGGCCCGAGGTGCTCGGCAACCGCGAGCAGCTGACCGACGAGGAGCTGGCGGCGCTCCGCTCGCGCGCCGAGGAACTGTTCGCGCTCGACGGCGGCGACGCCGCGTTCGGCGACAGCGTGTTCACGGCGGCGCTCAACGAAGTGGAGAACTTCACTTCCCGTGACCGCGCCACTGGGAACTACAACCAGTTCTGGATGGTGGAGCGCGACTGGAACACCCGCACGTCGCTCATCATCGACCCGCCGAACGGGAGGTTGCCGGCAACCACCGAGGCCGCGAAGATGCGCGCGGCGGATCGGAGCGAGCGGCGGGCACGGCACGCCGCCTGGACCGATGACCGGAGCCTGGGCGAGCGCTGCGTCAGCTTCGGGGCGCCACGCCTCGGAGCGGGCTACAACAGCTATTACCAGGTTTTGCAGACCCCGGACCATGTGGTCATCCTGATGGAAATGGCGCACGACGCGCGGATCGTCCCGCTCGACGGCCGGCCTCACGTAGATGACGGCGTCCGGCAGTGGCTGGGCGACTCGCGAGGTTACTGGGACGGGGACACGCTGGTGGTCGAGACGCGCAACTACTCACCGCACGCCAACTTCATGGGCGCCGCCGAGCACCTGGAGATCACCGAACGCTTCACGCGAGTGAGCGAGGACGTGCTGGAGTACGAAATAACGGCCAGGGATTCGACCACCTGGGCGCGCCCCTGGACCGCGATGATTCCTCTCCGCAGCAGTTCCGATGCACTGTTCGAGTACGCCTGCCACGAGGGGAATATCGGCATGCAGGGCATCCTCGCCGGCGCGCGACACCAGGAGGCGGAAGAGGCGGCAGCACGCTGACGCCACGCCGGCAACCGACAACTTGACGGCCCGATTCAGCCGAGGAGATTGGTGATGGTAAACGGTTCGATGCGTCTTGCGCACGTACTCGTCGCCGTCCTGCTGCTCACGCCAGCAATTGCCGCCGCCCAGTCCTCTTCCGCCTGGTCTCCACCGCGGACGCCGGCCGGCCATCCCGATCTGCAGGGTACCTGGGGAAACAACGCCGTCACGCCACTCGAACGTCCCGAGTCGCTCGCGGATCGCGACGCACTCACCAGCGAGGAGCTGGCCCGGGTCGAGGCGAAGGCCAACCAACTGTTCGCGCAGGACGCGGGTGATGCCGTTTTCGGCGATACGTTCTTCAACGTGGCGGTGAGCGACGCCGAGAGCTACACGTCGAACGACGGCGGGACCGGTAACTACAACCAGTTCTGGCTGGTCGAACGGGAGTTCGACAACCGCACGTCACTCATCGTCGACCCGCCGAACGGCCGGCTGCCCGAATCCACCTCCGCCGCCAAGGTGGCAGCCGACAGGGCGTTGGCCAATCGGGGCCGGCCTGCCGCCTGGACGATGGACCGAGGCCTGAGCGAGCGCTGCATCACCTTCGGTCTTCCGAACCTGCTGGCCGGCTACAACAGCTACTACCAGATCTTCCAGACCGCCGACCATGTCGTGATCGAACAGGAACTGATCCACACCACGCGTGTCATTCCGATCGATAACCGAGCGCATGTCCACGAGAACATCCGGCAGTGGCACGGCAACTCGGTCGGCTATTGGGAGGGCGACACGCTGGTGGTCGAGACGAAGAATTTCTCCCCACAGAGCAACTTCCGCGGCGCACGCGAACATCTGCACCTGACCGAACGGTTCACGCGCGTCGGACCCGACGACTTGCGTTACGAATTCACCGTGAACGATCCGACCATCTGGACGAGACCCTGGATCGCCGTGATGCAGTGGAAGCGGACGGACGCACCGATCTTCGAGTACGCCTGCCATGAAGGGAACCTCGGCATGGAGGGCATTCTCGCCGGCGCGCGCGTCGAGGAGGCAAAGGCACGCTAGCCAAGCCACCACAATCGAAGTCCGGTCCCGGAAGGAGAACCATGGTTCACCGACACATGCGTCGATTTCATCTGTTGGCGTTCGCCGCAGCGTGCGCGGCGTTGCTCCTCGTTGCGGCGACGCTCGAGGCGCAGTCGAGCGGCGACTACACGGCGCCCCGCACCGCCTGGGGCGTTCCCGACCTGCAAGGGATCTGGACGAACGCGACCCTGACGCCGGTCGAGCGTCCGGAATCCATGGACGGCCCGATGCTGACGGCCGAGGAAGCGGCCGCGTTCGAAGCGCGCTCCGCCGAGGCGCGTGCCGCGTCCGACACCTTCATTGCGGGCAACGTCGGCGCCTACAACCAGTTCTGGATGGACGGCGGCAAGGTCGTAACCGGCGACCGCCGGACGTCACTCGTCATCGATCCGCCTGACGGCCGGATCCCCTGGACACCGGCGGGGCGCGAGCGACTCGCGAGCGACTCGGCGCGGTACGGCGTCGGACCGTTCGATTCGTGGGACGACGCAGACACGGGCGAGCGCTGCCTGACCGACGGCCTCCCCTTCGTCCCGCTGCAGGGCTACAACATGAACTACCACATCCTGCAGGGGCCGGGATGGGTGGCGATGCTGAACGAGATGTTCCACGAGTACCGTCTGATCCCGACCGACGACCGCCCCCACGTACCGGCCCACGTCGGCCAATGGCTGGGCGATGCGCGCGGGCGATGGGAGGGTGACACCCTGGTGGTCGAGACGACCAGCTTCGCCGACAAGAGACGCTATCTCTGGCGTGCCACGTGGCGTGCGGCGCGGCCCAGCCTCCATCTGGTGGAACGGTTCACCCGCGTGGACGAGAAGACGCTCGACTACGAGTTCACAATGACCGATCCGGAGATGTTCACCAGTCCCTGGACCGCACTGGTCCCGATGACGACCGACCACGCCTCGCGCGGCGTCACCTCCGGCCCGATGTTCGAGTACGCCTGTCACGAGGGGAACTACGGCCTGCTCAACATCCTGCGGGGCGCCCGGGCTGAGGAAGCGGAGCAGTAAGCCGCGTGGTAGGATCTGACCGCTCCCAGCGGAGCCGAGGAGGCACTTTGATGAGGAACAGATTCGCGCTGACGGCCCGGGCGGCCATTGCCGTGCTTGCGCTCGTCCCGTTGACGGCCGGCGCCCAGCAGTCCGAGCAAGTACGCACCCCGGACGGGCAGCCGGATATCTCGGGTATCTTCACCTTCCGGACCCTGACACCGCTGCAGCGGCCCTCGGCGCTCGGGGACCAGGAAACGCTCGACCCCGAGTCGGCAGCGCAGTTCGAGGCGTCGGAGCGGATCCGGCTGAACCGCGACCTCTTCGATCCGGAGACCGGGGCGCCGAACGCCGGCTATCAGCCGCGCGCGGAGGGTGGCGTCCTCTCGTACAACGAGTTCTGGTACGAGCGTGGCGTCGAGCTGACCTCCGACAAGCGCACCTCGCTCATCGTCGATCCGCCAAGCGGCCGGATCCCGTACCAGGCGGACTACCAGCAGGCTTCCCGCATCCGCGGACTCAACCTCCGGAACGGCTTCGCTGATTCCTACACCGACCGGAGCCTCTCGGACCGTTGCATCATGGGCTTCAATGCCGGCCCGCCGATGGTATCGAGTGCGTACAACAACAACGTGCACATACTCCAGATCCCCGGTCACGTCGTGATCCTGAACGAGATGGTGCACAACACGCGCATCATCCCGTTCGGTGATGACAACAACGAACGCCACGGCCTGCGCCAGTGGTCGGGCGACTCACGCGGTCACTGGGAGGGCGAGACATTCGTTGTCGAGACGAAGAACTTCCTGCGGGAGACCAGCCTTGGCGGCTCGTCGAAGGACACGATCGTCGTAGAGCGCTTCCGGCGCGTCGATCCCGACACGGTGATGTATGAGTTCACCGTCGAGGATCCGAACAACTTCGCTCAGTCGTGGACGGCGCTGATGCCGCTCCGGCGGACCGACGGCACGCTGTTCGAGTACGCCTGCCACGAGGGCAACATCGGGATGCACGGCATCATGGCAGGCGCCCGTGAGAAGAACACGCAAAAGGTGACGTCGCTCCCGCAGTAGCGGGCAGTGACCTTGGTTTCGTGAAGAACGGCCCGTCTCAGTCCACTGGGGCGGGCCGTTTTTCTGTGCGTCGCACGACAGCCGTGACCCCACACACCACAGACGGAAGGACAACGAACGATGCGTAGCTGGTTGCCATTCGTGATCATGACGGTGCTGGCTTGGGGCACCTACATTCCGACGCTTCACCGCGGCACGACGGCATTGGGCGGAAGCGGAATCCACGCGTTTCTGCTGGTGGGTATCGCCTATCTCCTGGTCGCCATCACCGTGCCGGGCGTCATGGTGCTGCGCGCCGGATCGTGGAGCACGTTCACGCCCAACGGCATGGCGTTCACCCTGGCGGCCGGCGTCCTGGGCGCACTCGGCGCTCTGGGCATAGTCCTGGCGCTGGTAAACGGCGGACGGCCGAGTGTCGTGCCGCCCTTGGTATTCGCCGGCGCGCCGGTCGTGAGCGTTTTTGTCGCCATGCTCTACAATCCGCCGCAGCAGAGCCCATCGCCCGTGTTCTTCCTCGGCATTCTGATGGCAGC
Source organism: Vicinamibacterales bacterium (assembly GCA_965246995.1). Lineage (GTDB taxonomy): Bacteria > Acidobacteriota > Vicinamibacteria > Vicinamibacterales > UBA8438 > VXRJ01. Next base: position 2,435,128 of record OZ252008.1, on the reverse strand, counting down.
CGCCGGGGCGTTCCTGGTGCTCACTTACCGGCCGCACTAGCGCCGGCGGTCCGGCGGCCTGAGCGATGGAACGAATTTCCCGGCGCGAACTGCTGCGGTCTCTTGCCGCGCCAGTCCTGCTCCCCCGCACGGCCTTCGCGCAACCAGCGGGCGCAATCGTCCACCAAACGCCTCGTCCGCTTGCAGCGGCCGCCGTGACCCACGACTGGCCATCCTTCCTCGGCCCGACGCACAACAGCGTATCGACCGAGACACGCCTCAGCCGCCAGCTCCCGCCGCCGCTCGTCTGGGAGCTGCCGACCGGCACCGGTTACGCGTCTCCCGCCATCGCCGGCGACCGACTCGTCTACCTCCACCGGATCGACGACGAGGAGGTCGTCGAATGCCTCCATCCCGAGACCGCCGCGATTCACTGGCGCCTCCGCTACCCCACTGCCTACCGTGACCGCTACGGCTACAACGACGGACCGCGAGCGAGCCCGGTGATCGATGCCGCGGCGGACCTGGTCTGCACGGTTGGCGCAGAGGGTCAGATCCACGCGATCGAGCTTGCGACAGGCCGCGTCGCCTGGCGCCGCGACCTGCGTGTCGACTACGAGGTGACGCAGGACTTCTTCGGCACCGCCTCGACACCGCTCATTGACGACGGGCGGCTGATCGTCAACGTCGGCGCGCCGGGCGGCCCGACCGTGGCGGCGTTCGATCTGCGCACCGGCGAGGAGGTATGGCGTGCGGGTACGGCGTGGGGCGCGAGCTACGCCTCGCCTATCCCGGCGGTTGTGCACGGCGAGCCTCGTGTCTTCGTCTTCGCCGGCGGCGAATCCCAACCTCCTTCGGGTGGGTTGCTCTCGATTCAACCGGCAAGCGGCGCAGTCGACTTCGCGTTTCCCTGGCGGAGCCGGACGTACGAGTCGGTCAACGCCGCCTGTCCGGTCGTGTTCGACAACCAGGTGTTCATTACGGCCAGCTACCGGGCGGGTGGCGCGCTAGTCACCGTTCAGCCGGACTTCACGCATGAGGTTGCCTGGACGACGCAGGAGTTCGCGCTCCACTACAACACGCCGATACACCGCGACGGCTATCTGTACGGCTTCGACGGCAGGAACATGGGAGATGCCTCGCTCGCCTGCGTCGAGGCGGCGACCGGCGAGATTGTCTGGCGCGAGGCGCCGGAGTGGCGGGAGACGTTCGTCCAGGGTGGACGCGAGCGAGAGACGCTCATGGGTACTGCGCGCGGTTCGCTCCTGGCGGCGGACGGACAGTTCCTGTGCCTGGGCGAACTCGGGCACCTGATCTGGATGGATCTGACGCCGGACGGGTACCGCGAGATATCGCGGGCCTGGCTCTTCGCCGCACGCGAGTCGTGGAACCTGCCGGTGCTTTCCCGTGGCCTGCTCTACGTCTCGCAGAACACCCGCGACCTGCTGACCGGCAACCTCCCGCGCCTCTGCTGCTACGACCTGCGGGCGTGATGACTGGTTCGCCGGCTTTCAGCCAGCAACACAAACGCGCGGCCGAAGGCCGCCACCGCTACGCGATGCCCGCGCCCTGTACTCCGACATAGACGGAGTACATCGACTGGCTCGCCGTCATGAACAGGCGATTCCGGCGCGTTCCCCCGAAGCAGACATTCGCGCACCGTTCCGGGAGCCGGATCGCGCCAATCACATCGCCATCCGGCGCAATGATCTGAACACCGTCTCCGGCGCCTGCCCAGACGTTTCCGTCCACGTCGCACCGCATCCCATCGGCGACCACAGGGTTGTTGGGGCGACCCGGCGCGGACAGCGTCACCAGATCCCGCCCGTTCACGAGCCCTTCCCCATCGACGTCCCAGACCCGCACGTTCCGCCCGCTCCCGGTATCGGCGATGTACAGACGGTCGTAGTCGGGTGAGAAACAGAGACCGTTCGGCGCGCCGATCTCATCAGTCACCCGCGTGATCGCGCCGGTTGCGCCATCCACCCGGTAGACCGCGAAAGGCAGTTCCGACTCGGCCGGCAACCCCTCGTAGTTCCCCCGGATCCCGTACGGCGGATCCGTGAACCAGATACTCCGATCGGGATGAACCACCACGTCGTTCGGCGAGTTCAGACGCTGGCCGTCATACGTGTCGGCAATCACCGTTATCTCGCCCGAGTGTTCGTACCGCGCCACGCGCCGTCCGCTGTGCTCGCACGAAAGCTGCCGCCCCTCGTGGTCGAACGTGTTGCCGTTACTGTGGTTGGACGGACTCCGGAAGACGGTGACGTGGCCATCCTCCTCCAGCCAGCGCATCTGCCGGTTGTTCGGGATATCGCTCCAGACCAGGTACCGCCCGCTGCCGTTCCAGGCTGGCCCTTCCGCCCAGAGAGTCCCGACGTAGTGCCGACGGATCGGCGTATTGAAGAGGATGTAGGGTCGGAACCGGTCATCGAGCGCGATGATGTCCGGGTCGGGGTACGCCAGCGGCGTATTCCCTGACCAGTCCCGTGGCTCGTACGGCGCAATGTTCTGCTGCTGCGCCGCCAGGACCGGCGCCAGGGCCGCCGATCCGACCGTTGCTCCGAGGAAAGCCCGCCGGGTAACGGTCCCCATCGGCTTCAGCGAACGGAATCGGCCTCGACGGGCTGCGTGTCCAGGCGCCGGGCACCGGCCATGATGCCCTCCATGCCGATGTTCCCCTCGTGACAGGCGTACTCGAAGAGCGGGCCGTCCGTCCGCCGCAGCGGCATCATCGCGGTCCAGGGGCGCGTGAGGTTGTTCGGATCCTCGACCGTGAACTCATACACCACCGTGTCGGGATCGACACGGCGGAAGCGTTCGATGACATGGGTGTCCGTCGACGACCCGCGCAGACTGGTCTCGGTCGTGAAGTTGTACGTCTCGATGACGAACGTCTCTCCCTCCCAGTGGCCGCGCGATTCACCCGACCACTGCTGCAGGTCATGGCGCGGGGCGTCGTCGTCGATGGGAATGATCCGCGCGTTGTGCACCATCTCGTTCACGATGACGACATAGCCCGGCACCTGCATGATGTGGACGTTGTTGTTGTACGACCCGGCGGTCATCGGCGGTCCCGCGTTGAAGCCGAGGATGCAGCGGTCGGAAAGGCTTCGGTCGAGGTAGTGGTCGGCGAAGCCGTTCCGAAGGTTGAGCCGCCGCACCCGGCGGGCTTCCCGATGCTCGTCTGTGTAGGGGATCCGGCCGTCCGGTGGATCGACGACAAGCGCCGTCCGCTTGTCGGCGGTCAACTCGATGCCCCGCTCGTACCAGAACTCGTTGTACGAGAGGACGCCACCCTCCGCGCGCGACTGATAGCCGGCGTTCGGCGCCCCGGTCTCCGGATCGAAGAGGTCGCGGTTCAGCCGGATCCGCTCCGACGCCTCGAACTGCGCTGCTTCCTCCGCGCTGAGGGTGTCGCGCCCCTCCAGCCCCTCGGGTCGCTCGAGTGGCGTCAGCGTCCGGAACGTGAACAGGCCCGAGATGTCCGGCTGTCCGTCCGGCGTCCGCGCCGCCTGGCCATCCCCGTTCGACTGGGCAACCGCCGGCAGCGGCGTCAGCACGAACACCGCCATCACCACGAACAGCAGCGCGAATCGCTTGCTCATCGGATCTGCCTCCCTGAACTTCCCCAGAATCGACCGATACTACCACGCCCCCAGCCGGAGGGACGCCGTACGCAGCGGGCTAGTCCGCGCCCGCTGCGGCGATGCGATACAGCTTGGATGCGGTCCGGAAAAAGAGACTTCCGCGGGCGATGGCGGGCGTTGCCATCGTCCATTCGTTGAGGGAGTTCTTCCCGAGCAGCTCGAACTCCGGCCCCGCCTGGATGACGAAGGTGTCGCCATCCTCGCTCAAGGCGAAGATCTTGCCGTTGTAGGCCCAGGGCGATGCGGTGAAGAGTGTCCCGGCGGTGACGCGCGCGCGCGGATAAACCGGACGGCCGGTGCGTGCGTCGTAGGCCATCATGACGCCACGATCGAGCAGCGTGTAGTGGGTGTCGCCGTAGACAAGCGACGACGGGTTGTAGGAACCGATCTGCTGGTTCGACCAGACGACGTAGTCGTTGCTGGTGCTTCCCTGTCCCGGCGTGATGTCGCCGCTCGCGCCGGCGCGGATCGCGTAGACCGGCCGGGTCTGATCGGCAATGTACCCGGAGTTGATGAACAGGAGATCATGGCTCGCGAACGGCGTCGGGATAACGAGTGACGACATGCCATGCAGTTCCCACAGCAGTTCGCCGTCATCAAGGGCATAGGAACGGACGCCGCCCGTGCCGGTGGTGATGAGCTCCCTCCGGGCGTCGTTCTCCCAGACGAACGGCGTCGACCAGTTGGTTCCCTCGTCACGATCCGTCCGCCAGATCTCGCTGCCGGTCGCGGCGTCAAACGCGGCTACCCAGGATTGCGCCTCGCTGTCGTTCACCACGTACAGGCGTCCTTCGTGCAGGATCGGTGAACCGGCGGCGCCCCAGTCACGGCGCGGCAGCCACTCGAGCGCAACCGACCACACCTCGTTCCCGTCGAAGTCAAGTGCGAACAGACCGACATCCCCCAGGTAAACGTAGACCCGCTCGCCGTCCGTGACTGGTGTCTCGGCGGCGAACGTGTTCTTCTGATGGGTCGGGAGCGACGGCACCGCCTCATGCAGTGCACGCTCCCACCGAATGTCACCCGTCTCGAAATCGACGTCGTAGAGGACCCAGCGGAGCGGCTCCGTCTCGTTGTTGATGAAACCGCCGGTCATGGTCCCGCCGAGCGAGCGGGCGCGGTAGTTCTCGATCGGCATCGGCGCCGCGTCGGCGCCGCTGGCGCGCGTCGTGGTAAGGACGAAGACATGATCGCCCCAGACGATCGGGGAACTCCATGCCCGTCCCGGGATGTCGATCTGCCAGGCGACGTTCTCCTCCGGCCCCCACCGCTCCGGCAGGGCCGGGTCGTCCGGGACGACACCGGCGACGCCACCGCGAAACTGCGGCCAGTGTTCCTGGGCGGTTGATGCCGTCGCGCTGAGTGCCACCAGCAAGCAAGCAATCCAGAAAGTCCGTCCCCACATCGTGCGGTCTCCTTTCGCCGTGGCGCTCCATTCTACGACGGTACGCGCGCAGCAGCGGCGTACACTGTGCATCGTGACGCTGGCGCGCTGGACAGCTTCCTGGTTGCAGCCGTACCGGGCACGCGTGGGACTGATCCTGCTGCTGTCGGTGGTGGAGATCGTCCTCGCGGCCCTGGCGCCCTGGGCGCTGAAGCTAATCGTCGACTCGGTGCTTGTCAACGCGCCGCTTCCAGAACGGTTGCTCGCGATTCTGCCGGCACTCGCGGGACTCGGGAGCATCACCCTGCTCGTACTCTTTGCCGCATCCGGTCTGGCGGTGCAGTTGGCCGCCGAAACGGTTCGCCTGACGCATACGCAACTGGAAGTGGAGATGGGACAGCGCGTCGTGCACGACCTGAGAACGCGGCTGCTGGACCATCTGCAGGCGCTGCCGCTCGGCCATCACCGGAAGCACCGGACGGCGGACGCAGTCTACCGGCTCGACGCCGACACCTACTGCATCAACGATCTGGTGACGGGCGGCGCCTTCCCCATCGCGCTCGCCACACTGCATCTGGCTGTGATGTTCGGCGTGCTGGTCGCGATCGATGCAACGCTCGCGCTGCTCGCGCTCGGCGTAGCGCCGTTTCTGTATCTCTCCCTGCGGTACCACGCGACGACGCTGATTGAGCGGGCCGAACAGGTGAAGACCCAGGAAGCAGGCCTCGTGGAACGGGCATACGAGACGCTGCGTTCGATTGCGGCGGTGAAGAGCTTCGCGCGCGAGCGGCACGAGCTACGCCGCTACGCCCGCGCCGGGCAGGAGACGATGCGGGCGCGCGTTCGACTTACCTGGCAGGAATCGCTCTTTTCGCTTGCGGTGACCGCGATCACGCTGGCGGGGACGGCGGTGATCCTGGTTGTCGGCGGTCTGCACGTGCTGGACGGCACTCTGAGCATCGGGACGCTGTTGGTGGTTACTGCGTACCTCGCGGCGGTTTATGACCCGGTCAGCGCCATCGCGCATACGACGGGAACGCTGCAGGCGGCGGTAGTAAGCGCGCGGCGCGTGCGTGATCTCTTCGCCCTGCGCCCGGAAGTGGCAGAGGCGCCTGACGCCATCGACGCGTCCGCAATCATCGGCGCGATCCGCTTCGCCGGCGTCAGCTTTTCGTATGACGGTGACCGGCAGGTACTCGACGGCGTGACGTTCGAGGCCCGCCCGGGCGACATCGTCGCGATCGTCGGGCCGACCGGCGCGGGAAAGACCACACTGGTTCATCTGGTCCCCCGTCTATTCGATCCGACTTCGGGGCGCATCCTGATTGACGAGCGCGACGCGACCGATTACGGCTTGCGGTCGCTCCGCGAACGCATCGCGCTCGCTTCACAGGATCCGGTGCTGTTCGCAGGTACGATCGGCGACAACATTCGGTACGGACGCTCCGGCGCGACCGACGCGGAGGTAGTGGCGGCGGCCCGCGCAGCGCAGATCGACACGTTCATCGCCAGCCTGCCGGCCGGCTACGACACGCCGGTTGACGAGGCGGGGGCAACGCTCTCCGGTGGCGAGCGTCAGCGTCTCGGCATCGCGCGGGCTCTGCTGAAGAAGGCGCCAATCCTGATCCTGGACGAGCCGGCATCCTCGATAGACACCATCGCGGAGGCGGCGCTTTTCGACGCGATCCGGGAGGGACGGGAGGGCCGAACCACGCTGGTGATCGCGCATCGGCTCGTCACCGTCCGGGACGCGACACGGATCCTCGTCCTCGATTCCGGACGGATCGTGGCGGCGGGAACACACGACACCCTGATCGCAACCAGCCCGCTCTACCGGCGGATGTGGGAGCGATTCGTGGCCGGAAAGACGATGGCCGAGAAGGAGCTTGCCCGATAGTTGATGATGCGGCCCGTCTGGGCCGGGCGGACGAACGCGGATGAAGATACTGTTCGCCGGCATCATCGGCCGGTATCCGTTCGGGGGCGTGACCTGGTGCTCGCTGATGTACCTGCTCGGTCTCCGCGCGCTCGGCCACGAAGTCTGCTACCTCGAAGACACGGGTGAATGCATCTACGACCCGGAAGCGGATGCCATCTCGGTCGATCCCACCTACGGCACCCGCTACATCCACGACGCGCTCGCCCCGTTCGGCCTGGGCGATCGCTGGTGCTTCGTCAACTACGACGAGACGTACCACGGATGGACGCGCGATCAACTCCGGGCCTTCTGCCGCGACGCCGATCTCTTCCTCGATCTGTCAGGTGGCTCGTGGTTCTGGCGCGACGAGTACCGGGCGATTCCGCACCGCGCCTTCATCGATTCCGACCCGGTCTTCACGCAACTTGCCATCGCCAAGGGTGTGCCCTGGTACGTCGACTTCTTCCGCGAATTCGATCACCTCTTCACGTTCGGCGCGAATATTGCCTCACCCGGCGCGGCAACCGCCGTCCCGACGGGCGCGTTCACCTGGCAGCGCACCTGGCAGCCTGTAACGACCGACCTCTGGCGGACCGATCTCCCGCCGGTGCGCGACCGTTTCACGACCGTGATGACCTGGAAGAACGAGAGCTTCGAGGATGTCGACGGTAACAAGGACCGAGAGTTCGTCCGGTTTCTCGACCTGCCGGCGCGCACCGCGGCACGCTTCGAAATCGCCGTGAACGGCCCCCACGACCTGCTCCGCGCGCATGGCTGGTCACCCATCGATGCCATGCAGGTGTCCCGAACCGCGCCCGATTACCGATCGTTCGTCCAGGGCTCGAAGGCAGAGTTCGGCGTCGCGAAGCATGCCTACGTCGCACACCGTTCAGGCTGGTTCAGCGACCGGACCGCCTGCTACCTGGCGGCGGGGCGTCCGGCGGTAGTCCAGGAGACCGGCTGGTCGGACTACCTGCCAGCCGGCCAGGGACTTCTTTCCTTCTCCACGATCGAGGAAGCCGTGGATGGCATAGAACGCGTCGAGAACGACTATGTCGCGCACGCCGTCCGTGCCCGCGAAATCGCGGTCGAGTGCTTCGATGCAAGCCGGATCCTCCCGCCGCTGCTCGAAGCGGCCTGCACCTGACCCACACGAACCATCCGTTGCCATTGCCTGGAGTTCATCATGTATCGACACCGACTCAAGACGTCACTCGGAAAACGGTCCCGGCTCCTGCTGGCCCTGGCCCTGTTCGCGGCGCCTCTCGCCGCGCAGCAGGAACCAGGGTTCGACCTGCTCATTCGCGGCGGCCGCGTCGTCGATGGCACCGGCAATCCCTGGGTGCGCGCCGACGTCGCGGTGCGCGGCGACCGGATTGCGCATATTGGCCATCTACCGGACGCGACGGCCGAGCGCATCATCGACGCCGTGGGGCTGGTGGTGGCGCCCGGGTTCATCGACCCGCATACGCATGCCGTCCGGGGCATCTTCGACGTACCGACGGCTGACAACTATCTGCTGCAGGGCGTCACGACGCTGACCGAGGGCAACGACGGCAGCTCGCCGTGGCCGATCGGCCAGCACCTGACCCGAATCTCGGAGACCGGCATCAGTCCGAACTGGGGCGTCTTTGCCGGTCAGGGCACGATCCGGCGCACCGTGATGGGAACCGACGATCGCGAGCCGACACGCGACGAGCTCGACCGGATGCGAACGCTGGTCGGCGAAGCGATGGAACAGGGGGCATTCGGCTTGTCCACCGGCCTGTTCTACGTCCCCGGCAGCTTCACGTCGACCGAAGAGGTCATCGAGCTCTCGGCAGTTGCGGCGAACTACGGCGGCATCTACATCTCGCACATGCGCGACGAAGCGCTCCTGTTACTCGATTCCGTGCGGGAGACCATCCGCATCGGCGAGGAAGCGGATATCCCGGTCCAGATGACCCACCACAAGGCGATCAGTCGGGATATGTGGGGGCGGAGTGCCGACAGCCTCGCGCTCGTGGACGCGGCCCGGGCGCGCGGGGTCGACATCACGATCGACCAGTATCCCTACACCGCCTCGCAGACGTCGATCACCGCCGTCGTGCCGCAGTGGGCGCAGGCGGGGGGAACGGAGGAGTTGATCGCACGGCTGCGGGCTCCGGAGACGCGGCGCCGCATCCGGGAAGAGATCGTCTACCGCATCGAGCACGACCGCGGCGGCGGCGATCCCGCCAACATCGTCATCGGGCTCTGCGAATGGGACCGGTCGCTGGAGGGCAAGAGCCTCGCCGATATCCTCGCCGAGCGCGAGATCGAGGTGACGCTGACGAACGCGGCGGACCTGGTCATGGAGATCGTCGAACGCGGCGGCGCGCGCGCCATCTACCATGCGATGGACGAGCGGGACGTGGAGCGCATCATGCAGCACCCGGCCACCGCCATCGGCTCCGACGGCGGCGTGTCGGTCTTCGGCGCCAGCGTGCCTCACCCGCGTGAGTACGGCACGTTTGCCCGCGTGCTGGGGCGCTACGTGCGGGAGCGCGGTGTCCTGACGCTCGAAGAGGCGGTGCGCAAGATGAGCGGCGCCACCGCGCAGCGTATCGGGCTGCAGGATCGCGGCCTCCTGCGCGAAGGATTCTTCGCCGACATCGCGGTCTTCGACCCGGAGCGCGTCACGGATCGCGCGACCTTTCCGGATCCGCACCAGTACGCGGAGGGCTTCGAATACGTGCTGGTCAACGGCACGGTCGTCGTTGACGGCGGAGAGCACACCGGCGCGCTGCCCGGGCGCGTGCTCTACGGTCCCGGCGCGCCCTGACGGGCGCGTTGGAAGTCACCGCGCCGGCTCGAGCTGCGGGTAGTCGATGCCGAGCTGCTCCAGGTAGGTGTCGTAGCGCTCCGGGTCGTAGTAGTGCTCCTCGAGCTGCGGCTTGAATTGCTCCATGATGTCGTGGTTCAGCCAGATCGCCGGCTCGTCCTCGGGGCGGAGGAATGTCGTGTACTGGCGGTCCTTGGTCTGGACGTTCTCGAAGTAGTCCCGCGCCTGCTTCACGAGCTCCGGCTGGAGCAGGAAGTCGAGCAGGGTCAGCGCCTGCACCTTGGCCCCGGCCGTCGCGCCCCTGTGCGCGATCGGCGTGGCCATGGCGATCCCCTTGTTCCAGTTGTGGCCCGCCCCGCCGACGATGTTGGACGGGAACCGCAGCGCGGCGGTCGGCACCACCCACGAGATGTCGCCGATGTCGTCCGAACCGCCGCCGCGCCGCTGGTTGTCCGGAATGCGCTCGGCGCCATCCAGCGTCTCACTGACCTCGGTCAGCAACCCCTGCTCCTCGACACCCAGCATCTTCTGGACGGCGCGGGCGAATCGTTGATCGTCTTCCGACCAATGAGGCATCCCGACCCGCTCTATGGCGGTGAACATCGTCTCGGCAACCACCCGGTTCATGTGCTGCGGCCACGCCACGCCTAGCACGCGTGACGTGACGGTGGTATCGGTCATCTGGGCGGCGCCCTCGGCTATCGCGTCTCCAATCCGCCACATCCGCATGATGTTGTCGTAGTCGCTCTCGCGGAAGAAGTACCAGACGCTGGCGGTCGGCGGCACCACGTTCGGCTGGTCGCCGCCGTCGGTGACGACGTAATGCGAGCGCTGCTGGATCCGCAGGTGCTCGCGCCGGAAGTTCCACCCGATGTTCATCAGCTCGACGGCGTCGAGAGCGCTCCGTCCGCTCCACGGATCCACCGCGCCGTGCGCCGATTCCCCCTCGAAGGTGTACTCCACCGAGACCAGGCCGTTGCCCCGGCTATCGCCCCAGGCAGTAGTCAGCCCGCTGCTGACGTGGCTGTAGAGAACCAGGTCGACATCGTCGAAGACGCCGGCCTCGACGAAGTGCGCCTTGCCACCGAGCTGCTCCTCCGCGATGCCGGGCCAGATCACGAGCGTGCCGTCAATCCCCTCCCGCTCCATGATTTCCTTCACCGCGAGCGCCGCCGCGATGTTCACGGCCTGGCCGGAGTTGTGACCCTCTCCGTGTCCCGGCGCGCCTTCGATCATCGGCTGGCGGTACGCCACGCCGGGCATCTGCGACGACTTCGGGATACCGTCGACATCGCTGCCGAGCGCGATCACCGGCCGTCCGGAACCCCACCGCGCCACCCAGCCGCTGGGAATGCCCGCGACTCCCAACTCGATATCGAAACCCTCCGCCTTGAGGATTTCCGTGATGTAGCGCTGGGTTTCGAACTCCTGGAATCCGAGTTCGCCGAAGCTGAACAGGCTGTCGACCATCCGCTGAATGAAGACGCGACGGCCGTCGACGCTCTCGAGCACCTCGGCCTTGAGCCGCTCCAGTTGGTCGCTGGCGGCAGCCTGTGATTCGGTGGGAGGAAGTGGTTCCGCAGCGGGACGAGGCTCGGCGGCCATCAGGCCGGCAACACCCGCACTAAAGACGGTAACGGCGGCCAGAACGATGGTGACGGTCGACTTCCGGAACATGGACCCCATGATGGTTCTCCCAGACGCCCGCCACGCGCGGGCGTCGCTGTTACAGCGCCGTGATGCGGAAAACGGATGGTACAACAGCTTCAGCAACCGACTGTAGTCGTCCCCCCCGCGCAGGTAGAATCGGCCTGTCCGGCACATCGCATTGAATCGGACGCGCCACGTACAGCCTGAGGAGCCGCCATGAACCGCCATGTTTCCGCGCCGGTGCTGCTTGCCGCGATCCTGTCCTTCGCCACAGCGGCATTCGCACAGGAAACGTCCACTGATCCCCCTGTGGTCTGGGTGCTCGCAACCGGAGGCACCATCTCCGGCGGGGGTACCTCCTCGACGGACCTGACCGGCTATCAGGCGGGGGCCCTGTCCGGCGAGGAGATTGTCGCGTCCGTGCCGGCACTCGCGGAGCATGCCACCATTCGGGTCGAGCAGATCACCAACGTGGGCAGCCCGGACATCACGTTCGACAACTGGCTTGCGCTCGCCCGGCGTATCGATGCGATCTTTCGTGAGGACCCGGACGCGGCGGGGGTCGTGATCACCCACGGCACCAACACGCTGGAGGAAACCGCCTACTTCCTGAACCTGACGGTCCGCCACGATCGGCCGGTGGTGCTGGTCGGCTCGCAGAGGCCGGCAACCGCCATCAGCGCCGACGGCCCGCTCAATCTGCTCAACGCAGTCCGCACCGCCGCCTCCCCGGAGGCCCGTGGCAGAGGGGTGCTGGTGGTCATGAACGAAGAGATCAACGCCGCCCGGGACGTCACCAAGACCAACACCTACCGGGTCGAGACCTTCAGCTCCCGCGAACTCGGATTTCTCGGCTATGTCGACGCCGACCGGGTAACGTTCTACCGGCAGCCAACCAAGCGCCACACGTTGGATTCGGAGTTCGACCTCACCGGCGTGAACGGCTTTCCCAGGGTCGACATCGTCTACTCCTACGCGGAGCCTAATCCGGTGATGATTGATGCGCTGATCGACGACGGCGTCGATGGCATCGTCCTCGCCGGCACCGGCGCCGGGCTCGTGTCGCGCCGCGAGCTGGAGGCCCTCGAACGCGTTGCCACCCTCCCACCGGAATCCAGACCGGTCATCGCGCGATCGACCCGGACCGGCAGTGGCCGCGTGGTCCCGTTGCCCTCCTACGACGCGGCCGACATGATTGCCGGTGACACGCTCAACCCGCAGAAAGCGCGCATCCTGCTGATGCTGGCCCTCACGAGGACCCGTGACGTCGAAGAAATCCGACGGATGTTCCGGGAGTACTGACGCTTCCCGTCAGCACCCGGCGTGCTCGAAGGTATGGCGATGAACGGTCCGGACCGCCCGCTGCGCATCGCGCTGGTCGCACCGGTGGCGCAGCGGATTCCGCCGGAACGCTCCGGCTCCATCGAATCGGTCACCGCCCTGCTGGCGTCCGGCCTCGTCGCCCGCGGCCATGAAGTCACGCTCTATGCCGCCGGATCGTCGGATACGCCGGCCAAGCTGCACGCGACTTTCCCGTACGGCTATCACGAGGACGACGCACTCTGGCCCTGGGAACTGTGCGAACTGTTCAACGTCGCAGCCGCCGTCGAACAGGCGAGGATGGACAGGCGGTTCGACCTCGTCCATGCCCAGGCGGAGTACGCCCCGATTGGACTCGCCTTCGCGCGCCTGGCACCGGTCCCCCTCGTGCAGACCGTCCACCACTGGCCGACCGCTTCCGAGGTGGCACTCTGGTCCCGCTACCCGGAAGCCCCCTTTATCGCGATTTCCGAGGCGCAGGCACGGCAGTTGCGGGGGCTGAACGTGGCCGGGGTCATCCATCATGCGGTCGATGTCGGCGCCCTGCCGTACCGGGAGGTACCGGACGACTATCTGCTCTTCCTCGGACGGTTCACCGAGGGCAAGGGCGTTCTCGACGCCATCGATATCGCCCGGCGCACGGGGCAACGACTGATCCTCGCGGCAGCAGAAAACGCCTACTACCGCGAGACGATTGCACCGCGTGTCGACGGCACGCAGATCGTCTACCGGGGCGAAGTGGACCGCGCTGGCGCAGCGGCGCTGCTGGGCGGCGCCCGCGCCCTGCTCTACCCCGTCGCGTCGGACGAGCCGTTCGGCCTCGTCGTCGCCGAGGCGATGGTCTGCGGCACGCCGGTCGCCGCGCTCGGTCGCGGGGCGGTCCCTGAACTGGTCGACGAAGGCGTGACCGGGGTCGTCCGGAACGGACCGGAGCAATTGGCGGACGCGCTTCCTGCCGTCATGGCATTCGATCGGAAAGCAGTGCGAGCGCATGCCCTCGATCGGTTCCATCCGGACCGAATGGTCGACCGCTACGTCACTTGCTATGCCAGCCTGGTGGGCCAGGGAGCGGGATCCTGACCGAGCACCCGCTGTGCGGCCGTTCCCTGATGGCGATCTTCGCGCACCCGGACGACGAGTCACTCGCCGCGGGCGGGTTGATCGCATCGTGCGCGGCCGCCGGTTCGACGGTGACGCTTGTGGTGGCGACACGGGGTGAGGGTGGACCTGGGGGGCAGCGTGGCGGACGCCTCGCCGAAACGCGCACGCGCGAGATGGAGGCGGCAGCGCGCGTCCTCGGCGTCGCGGAGCTGATGTGGCTCGACTACCCGGACGGGATGCTGCCGTCCGTGGACGCCATGCAGTGCGAAACGGAGATTGCGGAAGCCGTCGCCGCGCGCCGGCCGGATCGGGTCGTAACGTTCGACAGCGACGGGCTCTACTGGCATCCGGATCACGTGGCACTGCATGAACGGGTGACGGCGGCAGTGGCGAGGATGGGCCGTGATGCGCCAGGGCTCTGGTACGTCACGATGCCGACGGGGGCGATGCGGGCAGTGGCGGAACATGCCGCCGCCACCGGCATGTTCCCCACGTCGATCCTGGGCATAGATGACGCAGACGCCTTCGGAGCGGAAGCACCGGCCCCGACGCTCTCGCTGGACATCAGCCGCTACGCCACGCGGAAGCTGGCCGCTCTGGCGTGTCACGCCACCCAGTTCCGCCGCTCGGCGCTGGCCGCGATCGCGCCGAGCGAGGCGGCAACCCTGCTCGGCCTGGAACAGTACCGACGCGCGCAGCCTGTACCCTCACCACCATGCACCTGAGCATGCTTCAGTCGCTTCGGTGTCCGTTTTGCGGGACGCGATTCTCGGTCGTGGCGAACCGTGCGCTCTCAACCCGCGGTGAGCAGATCGACGAGGGCGTGATCGGATGCGAATGCAGCGCCTTCCCCGTCATGGCCGGCATCCCGGTACTGATCGCGGACGATACGACACGCGCCGCCATGCACACGCTGGAGAACGGTCACCGCATCGAAGCGCTGGAGATGCTGCTGGGCTTGGCAGACGACGCAGAACGCGCAGACACGTTCCACCAACTCACCGAGGCCGGTCCGTCCGCGACGTACCGCGAGCTGCTGCCGATCCTCTCGCGGGACGCGGAGGCGGACTGTTTTCTCTATCGCTTTTCCGACCCGACGTTCCTGGCCGCCGAGGCACTGCTGGACGCCCTGGGGCAGGAAGGCCGGGCAGGCGGCTGGGCGCTCGACATCTGTGGCGGCTCCGGCCACTTGACGCGCGTCCTGATACGGCAGCCGGCCACCGGCGGCGTCGTCCTGGCCGATCTGTACTTCTGGAAGCTGTGGCTCGCCTCGCGGATCCTGACGCCGAGTTGCATAGCCGTCTGCTGTGACGCGAACAACCCGCTACCGTTCGATGACGCGCAATTCAAGACGGTGCTGCTGCACGATGCACTTCCCTACGTCTGGCAGAAACGGATGCTCGCCTGCGAGATGCGGCGGGTCGCATCGCCGGATGGCGTCGTCGTCCTGCCCCACCTCCACAATGCGCTGGGCGAGAACTACACCGCCGGCGACGGACTGACACCTGCGGCGTACCGCGATCTGTTCGCGCTGAACGGGCCGCGGCTGTTCGATGACCGGGCGATAGTGGACGGCGTGCTTGCCCACCGCATCGTGGACCTGGCGAACGACACCGCGCCCGGGGCGCTGGAGAACACACCGTCACTGACACTCATCGCTAGCCGCACCGAAGCCTTCTTCCGTCGGCGCGACGTGCCGGATCGTCTGGACGTATCCGGTGCGCTGAGGATCAATCCCCTCTACCGCGTCGAACGGATCGGCGCTAACCGCAGCCGCCTGCGCCTGCAGTTCCCGACGCCGGAGTACGAGGACGAGTTCGCGGTATCCAAACGGTATCTACCACGGGAGGTGACGGTAGATGCCGATCCGAGCGGGCCGATGGCGCCGGAGGCTTTCGGCGCCGACTACGCCCGGCTCCGCCGAAACCGCGTGCTCCTGGATGTTCCCCCGAACTACTGCTAGCGGGCTCAACCGTCCCCGAAAGCGTCGAGGAGGATCGGGAGCAGGCCATGCATCGTGGCGACAGCCGTGTCGCCAGGGGCAAGGCCGGGCCGGAAGGCATGGGACTGCAACTTGCGAAGCAACTCGCTGCGTCCGGCAATCACATGGACCGGGACGTTCCACGACGCCCCGGCGCCACTCACCAGCGCGGGGGGCTGGTGATCGCCCACCAGGATTAACACCAGGTCGCGGTCCGCACGCAGACGGAGATACCCGCCAATCGTGGCGTAGGCATAGCGGAGCGCCTGCACGTAGCTCGGCCCCAGGTTCATCCAGTCCGGTTGCTCCGACCAGGCGCGGTCGAGGACGTCGGCGTCGTAGGGGTACGGCGTCAGCACACGCGCCCAGTCCGCCTGGTACGGCGGCGCCGGCGTGAACGGTGCGTGCGTACTGATCGTGGAGAAGAAGACAAATCGGGGCGGCCGCGCGCCCGGCGCGATCTCGTGCCGGTCGAGCATCGCCAGTGCGTACTGATCCGTTACGGACCACCAACCGAAGGGCGGGCCCTGGTAGCCCAGACGGTCGTAGTCGTACACGTCGTCGTACCCGTAGAAGGCCCCCTCGGGCCAGGCGACCAGCATTCCCGGCACCAGAGCTAACGCGTGGTAGCCACCCCGCTGAAACATCGTGACCAGCGTGTCGCGTTCCTGCGCCAGCAGCCGCGCGTTCGTCCGGTTATCACGCACCTCGGTGCCGGAGAGCAGGCTCAGGTGGGCCAGCCATGACTCTCCGCCGAAGGTTGGCGATTCCACCAGCGCCGACACGACCTGGCGGCCGGTTCCCTGAATGGTCTCCGCGAGGCGGGTGCGGCTCTCGCTGAGCGTCTCGGCCAACGCAGCGGATTCCCAACTGACCGCGCCGTACGACTCCATGAAGATCAGGAAGACATCCGCCCCGGCGACACGCGCGAGGTCGGACTCGATCACCGGCGGTGGACCGAGCGCGTCGAGACCGGCGCCGCTTGCCTCGTACACCATCTCGTACGCCTCCCGGGCATACGCCGGTGTTACCGGATCAGCAAAGCGGAGGCGGTCCGCCATGCGCCAGCCGGTCCCTTGCTCCACTGCCCAGAGTGCGATCAGCACGCCTGCCGCAGCGCCGAGCCAGCGCCGCGCATTCGCACTGGCGGAGGCCTGAGCGAGCCGGCCGAGGCACCAGCGGGAGACGGCGTACAGCAGCAGCGGCACACCAATGACGACGCCGGCACCGGCCGCGACCGCCCACGACTCCGCCACCGCCGTGAACATCGCTCCGACACTCGGCATGTGCCGGATGTCCCAGTACAGGTTGACCTCCCGCCCGTAGAGCCCTTCCGCCGTCACACCAACATAACGCCCGATAATCAGAAGCACCCAGGCCCCCGCCAGCAGACGGAGCGCAAGCCGCGAGGGACGTCCCGCACGCCACCACCACAGGGCGAAACCGAGCGTCACTAGTGCCAATTCCACCGACAACTCCGCCGTCGGCCGGACCGAGAGGGTCGGCCAGACATGACTGAACGTCACGGAGAGATTGAGCAGGACAAGCGAAGCGGCCAGCGCGATCCAGGTCACGGCTGACCCCTGCTACGGCGTCAAGCAGTGCGGCAGGCGCCGGCCGCTGATGGCCAGGGCCAGCAGACTGCCGATGACCGGCGGACCGTAGCCGTTCGTCAGATAGCCGGCGGTAAAGATCAGGCCGCTCGCAAAATGAAAGTTGAGAATCATCGCGAGCGCCAGCATAGCCGCCAGGCGGATGCGGAAACCGGCGATCAGCGCGGCCCCGGCCAGCATTTCGGCGATCGGCACGAGACGAGAAAAGAGCGGTGCGCCCGGGATTGCCACGGTCTCCACGTACCACAGGCTGATACCGGAAGTGAGGTCGCGCCAGCGGAAGAGCTCGTCCAGCAGCGGACCGCTGTCGCTCAGCCAGGCTGTCTTGTCACTTCCCATCAGCACCAGGAACAGGCCCATGACGAACGACAGCGTCCTAAGCCCGTTGGCGTAATCGCGACTGTCGTCACCAATCCTGCCCAAGCGCCTCGTTTGCCACGCCATCCTGCCGCATTGTAACCGCCAGGCCTTTCGCCCAGAATCAACGCATGGGAACGCTCGCAAGCCGCGTGCGCCGATTCTGGGGTCTCGGGCGGTCACTCGTGGTTTATCACGGCATTCCGGGCCGCCAGCGGCGGTTGCGCCAGCTCTATCGCCAGTTCGTCCTTCCGGGTCGTCTGGCATTCGATGTCGGCGCGCATGTCGGTAACCGGACCCGCGCGTTGCGCGACCTCGGTTGCCGGGTCGTCGCGATCGAACCGCAGCCCGACTGCGCCCGCCTGCTCCGCGCCTGCTTCGACGACTCGGTTCAGCGCGAACGCGGAGGCAAGGGGAGAACGCATCCGTCCGCCGGCCATGTCGCCGTCCTCGAAATGGCAGTCGCCGCGTCCGACGGGCCGGTGACGCTTGCGATCAGCGAACGGCACCCGACCCTCACCACCGCGTCGGCCGCCTGGCGGGAGACGCGCGAGACCGATCCGTTGTTCGCGCGTATCCGCTGGAACGCACGGACGACGGTCGAAGCGACGACCATCGATACCCTGATCGGACGGTTCGGCCTCCCCACCTTCGTCAAGATCGACGTCGAGGGCTCGGAATCGGAAGTGCTGGCAGGACTGAACCAGCCGCTGCCGTGCCTCTCGTTCGAGTACCTCCCTTCCGCGCTTGGCAACGTGCGCCTCTGCCTGGAGCGCCTGGACGCGCTCGGTCCCTACCGCTACAACTGGTCGCCCGGCGAGTCGTACGCGCTCGCATCACGCACGTGGCTCAGGAGCGATGCCTTGATGCACGCGCTCGAGAGCACCGAGGGACAGCGCCGTTCCGGCGACGTCTACGCCTTGCTGGAGAACCGTTGAGAACCGCCCCTCGGTTCGACACCGCTGCCATCCAGCAGTACTACGACCGTCACACCGCCCGCTTTCTCGCCTGGGGCCAGGGCGGAGACGTCGGCGCAATCCACCGAGCGGTCTTTGGACCCGGAGTTGCCACGCGAGACCAGGCGTTCCGGTACGTCGAGGATCGGATTGCCGATGCGCTGCATGCGCTGGCCCCGGAAGACGGCAACGTCGCTGTACTCGACCTCGGCTGCGGCGTCGGCGCGACACTCTGTTCGCTAGCCGAGCGCATCCCGGCCCTTCGCGGAACCGGCGTTACGCTCAGCCCGCTGCAGGCGCAACAGGCCCGTGCGCGGATTGCAAGCCAGGGTCTCGCGGATCGCATCCGGTGCATCGACGGGGACTTCTGCGACCTCTCCCTCGACTTGTCCCTGCCAGCATCGGCCAACCGCGCCCGCGTGGACCTGATCTACGCCATCGAGTCGTTCGTTCACGGTACGAACCCCGCGTTCTTCTTCATTCAGTGTGCGCGGCGGCTTCGCCCGGGCGGGCGCCTCATCATCTGCGACGACATGCGCCGGGCAGGGGCGGACGGGCCGGCGGCGACACGCGCGATAGAAGGGTTCCGGCGCGGCTGGCGGATCAACACCCTGATCGAGCGCGAGGAACTGCAGCGGCTGGCCGCCGGCGGCGGCTTCGCCCATGACTCGACCGCCAATCTGACGCCGCACCTGGAACTGCACCGGCCGCGCGACTGGATGATCGCGTGCCTAGCCGGCGTGGTGCGCTGGCTGCCGCTCGACGGTCCGCTTGGCCACCTGACCGGCGGCGCCGCACTCAGCCGTTGTCTGCATCGCGGATGGATCACCTACGATCTCGCACACTTCACGCGACGCGATGACTAACATGCCGCCGGTCCCGTGGGTCCAGATGCCACCGGAGGAACGGCTGGCGTTGTTCCGGCGCGATCCGGTGGCCATCCTGCCGCTAGGAGCAACGGAGCAGCATGGCCCGCACCTGCCGCTCACGACCGACAACGACATCAACCGCGGCCTGCTGCGCCACGCCCTCCCGAAGGTCGCATCGGAACTGCCGGTCGCCGTCTGTGCCCCAATCGAGATCGGCGCGAGCGACGAACATCTCGACCACCCGGGGCATGCGATGCCGAACCCGGGAACGCTGTCGATCGGCGCGGACGGCGTGGAGTCGGCGATCCTCGAGGAAGGCCGGAAGCTGGCGCGCGCGGGTGTCCGGCGCCTCGTTCTCCACAACACCCACGGCGGGAATCGTCACGCCATGGCGATCGCGGCACTCGAGCTCCGCTGCCGTGAGCGGATGCTCGTGGTATCGGCAAGCTGGTTCCGGTTTGACCGGCCGGACGGTATCGATCTACCGGAATCGGAATGGCGCCGCGGCCTCCACGGGGGCGCCGTGGAAACCGCCATGATGCTCCATCTCCATGCGGACCGCGTGCGGACCCGGAGGATTCAACGCTTCGCGTCGTTCGGTGAGGAACTCGAGCGAGCAGGCTCGACGATCGGTCCCGAGGGCATGGCCGCCTTTGCCTGGCGGGCGCGCGACCTGAATCCGGACGGCGTCGTTGGCGACGCAACACTCGCCACACCAAACATGGGGCGGCGGCTCGTGGAGCACTACGGCGACACGCTCGCCGCCATCATTCGCGACGCGAGGGCCTTCCCGCTCGACCGTCTGGTCTGAGACGCGCCCCGCCCGTCTTGCGGGCGGCGGCCGCCTTGTGGGCGGACCGCTCCGGCGGAATCGCGGCGTCCGCACCCGCCAGCATGTCGTGCAGCCAGTGGCCCGCCCGCTCCACCTTCGTCTTGACGTACGGCCGGTTGTGACGGTTGAGAGTCCCGTAGAGCGGCATCCGCCCGGCCACGTCGATGCCCGCCTCCCGCAGCGCAGTGACCTTGTCCGGGTTGTTCGTCAGCAGTTGCACCCGCTTCACGTCAAGCGTGCGAAGCATCTCGATTGCGGCGGCGTACTGTCGTTCGTCGGCGCCGAAGCCGAGTGTTTCGTCAGCATCGATCGTGTCGAGTCCCTCTTCCTGCAGACGATACGCGCGCAACTTGTTGGCCAGACCGATGTCACGCCCCTCCTGCGACATATAGAGGAGCACGCCTCCTCCCTGCTGGGTGAAGTGGCGGAGCGTACCCCGCAACTGCTCGCCACAATCGCAGCGGAGGCTGCCGAACAGGTCGCCCGTCAGGCAGGCCGAATGGATCCGGACCGGCGTCGGGTCGGGCCACGACTCGGCCGGACCGATCAGAACGGCGACATGATCGAGCAGGCCGTTCACTTCACGGAAGCAGACGAAACGGGCATCCTCGGCCTCGGCAAGCGGCACCGGTCCGTCGCTGACGAGCGTCACGCGGACCTCCCGGGCAGAAACGAACGCTTCAATCTGATCGGTCGTCACCGCGAGCGCCAGACCCCGATCGATCGCGTGCTGGAGCGGCTCGGAGCGGTTCGGATCGGCCACCGCACTTACCACGGCCGGCAGCAGGCGGCCGAGCCGCGCCAGACGCAGACCGCCCGTCTCTACCGGCGAAGCCGAGCGCAAGTCGAAGTCCTCCGAACCGAAGAGGCCCCGCGCGGTTGCCAGGTGCACAATCCGATCCGGGTCCTCGCCATTCAAGGCCAGGCTTATCGGCGTCGTACCCTTCATCCCGGCTCGCGCGGCCCCGTCCCGCGACGGAGCCGGCAGACCCATCGACGCGGCCCGCTCACGGGTGACGGCGAGCCGGAGCGGCCCCTGGTGACGCAATGCATCAAGCGCAGCCCCCGCCAGGCCATCGACGGCGGCGATCAGCGCGCCCGGTTCGTCCGCTGTGGCAGCGCCGTTCGACGGGGCGACATAGATGGGTCGCCCCTGCCGGAGATCGAACAACCCGCGTTCGGCTTCGTACATGACTGACGTTAGCTACTGTAGTCTCAGTTCCACCGACCCGTGAAGATCATCGCACAGACTACACCGCCGCTGGACGAGGCTATCGCCTGGCGTCTTGTCCGGAACGTCCGCGCGGGCTCTACACGTATCTATCATGATTCCTGTCCCTCGGTGTGGGTGCAAGTGCTCGCCGACGGCAAATGGGAGGCATCATCGGCGCCAACCGACGAAGCGCGACTGATTCTCGACCTCTTTCTGCCGCTCCAGGTTCAGCCGGACCTGGTCGTCGCGCAGGCGGGCCAAAGCCTCGACGGCCGTATCGCGACCGAGTCGGGACACTCCCACTATGTCACCGGTCCGGAGGATATCCGTCGTCTCCACCGCCTCCGGTCACTCGTCGACGCCGTCGTCGTCGGCGCCGGCACCGTGGCCAGTGACAACCCGCGCCTGACTGTCCGGGAAGTGGAGGGCGACAATCCGGCTCGCGTCGTGATTGACCCGGACGGCCGCCTCGATCCCACCTGCCATATCTTCAGCGACGGCGCCGCGCCGACGCTGGTCGTCCGCCGAGACGGCGCCGCGAAGAGCGAGATGGCCGGTGCCGAGACGATCTCGCTGGCCGCCGATACGGAGAAAGCGATCGACCCGCGCACGATCGTGTTGGCGCTTCGGGCGCGAGGCCTCCGTCGCCTGCTGATTGAAGGGGGCGGACTCACGTTGTCCCGTTTCCTCGACGCCGGACTGGTCAACCGTCTCCACGTCACCGTTGCACCGCTGTTGATCGGCTCCGGCCGTCCAGCGTTCACGCTCGCACCCGTCGCCACGCTCGACGATGCCCTGCGCCCTCCGTGCCGTACCTTTCGTCTCGGCAATGACGTCCTGTTCGATCTGGATCTGACCCGGCGCTGACCGGCAGAGCAAACTCGCTTCCGCGTCGATGGCGGCACAGAAACACGCGGGTCGATCGCGGCAAAGATCGGCTGTTCAGTAATGCGGCCTCGCGTGACACTAGAGTTAGCCGCTCGCGACGTCGATCAGCAGGCGGCAGTGATCGCTTGAGCCCCACTCGGCGACACCGTTGAGCGCGCGCACCGTGACGCTCTTGTGGAAGCCGCGTGAGGCAAAGGCGTGGTCCAACTGCAAGCCTGCGCTCGCCGGAGTCTTGTTCCCACGGTACGTTGGTACGTTCTTCGTGTCCCTTGGCAGGTGCTTCGGAATTGGGTCGGCTCTTCGGCCAGCTGGATACTGCGGTCCCATGTACTCGAGGCCTATGGCCTCCATGCGCTGCCAGACAGTCCGCTCGCGGACGGCAAGGGAGTACCGTTCGTTGCCCAACGTGTCGTAGTCCATGTTGAGATCTCCGGCCGCGAGAATGCGATGCGTGGAGGGATCGGTGTCGCCGATGAATGTCGATAGGTCGGAGATGATGCGGTGCGCTTGGCCGTCCGGATAGCCCGTACCCCATTTGCTCTTTATCGAGGGATGTGGCCTTGTCCAGCGCGCATACATGAACACGACAATGAACGGCGGCGCGTCCCGCGGGGTGACACGGGCGGCTGCGACCGTGCCGATGCCGCTGACGGGAAATTCGCCAGCAGCTGCGTCACAGATTGGGCTGACCTGGTTGAACCATTCGACGTCGACGCGGTCCGAGAGCTTCACGACCATCGCCCAGCGATCGTACAGGTTCGGAAATCTGTCGTTCTCCTTGTACCAATCGGAATTCCACGAGTGCGAATCCCAGTGTTTCTTGCCGCCCAGTTCAACCTTCTCTCTCACGTCCGCCGGCGGCTCGCGAGCTTCCTGTAGCAGGGCGACGTCGGCCCCCATTTCCGAGAGCTCCTGCCATGGCGCGCGCCGGGCGCTGATGTTCCAGCTCACGATTTTCGTCGACATCTCACCCTCCCTGCAACCAGTTCGGCTAGAGACTAACTTACCGCCGGTGCAGCGCTCCGCGTTGTTGTGCTTCTTCGACGCGCCCCTGTAAGAAACGGCTCACGGCATTGCCCTCAGTGCGACAGCAGCACCCGGAATTGCGGACCGCGGGTATCGTGCGCTAGCAGCCCGTGGTGAAAGTCCCTCGTTCCAGGGATCGACGTGATCGGTCCTGTGTCCTACACTGTCGGGCATGGCGATGGGGACAAGCCGCGGTCGACCGCGGCAAGCGACGATGTGGGTGCCCACGGCGGATCTGCCGAAGAGCGCTGGGCACCCGTTTTACGAGCGGCTGAATCGGGTGCTCGACGAGGCGGGGTTCGATGCGTTCGTGGAGGCGAAGTGCGCGTCGTTCTACGCGGACGGGGTCGGTCGGCCGAGTCTGGCGCCGGGCCGGTATTTCCGGTTGCTGTTGCTCGGCTACTTTGAAGGGTTGGACTCGGAACGGGCAATCGCGTGGCGCGCCGCCGATTCGCTGAGCATCCGGACATTTCTGGACTTCGCCCTGCACGAGGCCCCGCCGGACCACTCGACGCTGTCGCGCACCCGTCGCCTGATTGACCTCGAGACCCATCAGGCAGTGTTTACCTGGGTGTTGCAGCGACTGGCCGACGCCACGCTGGTGGTGGGGCGCACGGTTGGCATCGATGCCACGACGCTGGAAGCCAATGCGGCGATGCGGAGCATTGTGCGGCGGGATACGAGTGAGAGCTACGACGCGTTTCTGACCCGGCTGGCCGAGGCGTCCGGCCTCTCGACGCCGACGCGCGCCGAGTTGGCCCGGTTCGACCGGACCCGCAAAAAGAAGGGCTCGAACGCGGACTGGACCCACCCGCACGATCCGGACGCGAAGATCACGAAAATGAAGGACGGCCGCACGCATCTGGCGCACACCGCCGAGCATGCGGTCGACCTGGACACAGGCGCCATCCTGGGCGTGACGGTGCAGGACGCGAGTGCGGGCGACACGACGACCTTGGTCGACACGCTCGTCACGGCCGCCGAGCAGGTCGAGGCGGTCGGCGCGCCGGGGATCGCGGAGGTGGTGGCCGACAAGGGATATCACAGCAACGAGACGATGGTCGGGTTTGCGGCCATCGGCGTCCGCAGCTACGTCTCGGAGCCGGATCGCGGCCGGCGGCACTGGAAGGGCCAGGCGGCGGCGCGGGACGCGGTGTATGCCAACCGGCGGCGGATTCGCGGCGCGCGCGGGAAACGGCTGCTGCGGCAGCGGGGCGAGCTACTGGAACGGCCCAACGCGCATCTCTACGAGACCGGCAGGATGCGCCGCGTCCATCTGCGCGGGCATCCCAACATCCTGAAACGGCTGCTCGTCCAGGTCTGCGGCGTCAATCTCGGGTTGCTCATGCGGCACCTGACGGGCGTGGGCACGCCGCGGAGCCTCCAGGGCCGCGCGTCGGCGCTGGTGGAGGCGCTGATCGGCCTCCTGAGCGGCTGCTGGGGGCGTGTGCGGCGCTTCTGGGCCCCGGAGCGCCATGATCGGCCCGATTCGTCGTGGGATAGTCCGGCGACACGCCAATACGGACACGCGATTCTCGATTGACAATCAGCCCCTTCTGCCACGGGCTGCTAGGGCTCCGCGGTGCGGAACTCGGCCTTCCAGATCCGCGCCAGCCGGTGCGACTCGTCGATCTCATGCCGGAACATGTCGGGGTCGAGCACGAGCTGCATGCGTGCCGCCTCGTAGCGTTCCTCCGTCGTGAGGAATTCCTCGGCGAGCGCGTACCACATGTAAGCGGTGATGTTGTCGCGCTGCACGCCGTCGGCGCTGTGAAAGCGCGCGGCGAGGTCGAACAGCGCGTTGTCGTCTCCCTGTTCAGCCCGTGCGGTCAGCGTCTCGACGGTAGAGTGCGTTTCGTTCGTGGACCAGCTGGTGCCGCAGGCCGCGGTGATCGCGATAGCCGCAATGATCGCCAGGTGATGCGTTCCGGACGTCCGGAGCCAGCGAACATCGACGGCGAACGACCAGATCAGCAGGGCCAGCGCGGCGGCGGCAATCGGCGTGGCGACCGACGCCGGGATGATCGGGCCGAGACAGGTGAGAAGGACGACGCCCTGCACGACACAGATCGCCTTTCGCCGGAAGCTGGTGGGAAGATCGCCGGCCAGCTCGCGCCAGATCCAACCGGCAGCGACGAAGGCATAGCGGAGCAGGCCGATCAGGATCACCCAGGCCCCCGCCTGACCGCTCCACCAGACCAGGACGGAGAGCGTCAGCAACAGGAAGGCGTCCAGTTCCATGTCGAAACGGGCGCCGAACCGCGTCTCGCCGCCGCTCCGGCGAGCCACCACGCCGTCGACGGCGTCGAGCGTCATCGCGACTGTTCCGACGACGACGATCCACCACCGCGCCGTGGCGTCGGGGATCGGCGCGCGGAGCGCGAGCGCGACTATCGGGAGGACGAGCGTCGCCCGGAACAGAGTGACACGGTTGGCCATGCCGATACCCGCTTGCGGCAGGCGGTTGGGAAGGGTGTAGACCAGCACGGCCGCGAGCAGCGCATAGAGCCCGAGGACATCCGCGAAGTAGAGAGCCGGCAGGTCGAACAGGTACCAGGCGCCAAGCGCGCCTAGCACGAGCGGCGCGAGGCCGGCCACCAGGTCGCTTCCGGCGCGCCGCAGGCTGCTGAACTGCCCGGCCGGGGCGATCAGCGACGATTCGTCCGGCTCCGCGCCGGCGGGCCGAAACCGCGTCTGGACTCCACGATGTCCCGGTTCCATACTGCGCCGACGATGGCTGACGCCAGCACCGCCCGGCAGTTCGTGGTCAACGCCCCCGGCCATGGAGAGATTGTGCGCGTCGATCTCCCGCCGAGGCAAGCACAGGAAGTGCTGATCCGGGCACGGTACAGCGGAATCAGCCGTGGCACCGAGACGCTGGTTTTCCGGGGCGCCGTGCCGCCGTCGCAGTACGAGGCGATGCGGGCGCCGTTTCAGCAGGGGGACTACCCGGGGCCGGTGACGTCCGGCTACAGCAGCGTCGGCGTAGTCGAGGAGGGGCCGGACGAGCTAGTGGGCCGGACGGTGTTCTGCCTGTACCCGCACCAGGATCGCTACGTCGTGACGGCGGAGGCGATCCATCCCGTGCCGGACGACGTGCCGGCGGCGCGCGCCGTGCTCGCTGCCAACATGGAGACCGGGGTCAACGTCGCCTGGGACGCCGATCCGGGGGCGGGCGATCGGATCGTGGTGATCGGTGGCGGCGTTGTCGGCTTGCTTGCAGCGTCGCGCTGCCTGGAGGTCGAGGGCACGTCGGTGACGGTGATCGATCCGAACCGATCGCGGGAGAGGGTAGCGGACGCGCTCGGTCTTGGATGGCGTCCTGACCCGCCGCCCGCGGCGACCGCCAACCTGGTGATCCACGCCAGCGGGGCACCCGAGGGTCTGCGTGCAGCGTTGGAAGTCGCGGCGGAAGAAGCAACCATCATCGAGGCGAGCTGGTTCGGGGCGCGGGAGGTGACGCTGCCCCTTGGAGAAGCGTTCCACGCGCGGCGTCTGACTATCCGGAGCAGTCAGGTGGGGCGTCTTCCCCCTGCCCGAGCGGCCGCCTGGACACGTGAACGGCGTTTGCGGTTCGCGCTCTCGCTCCTGGCCGAGGATCGATTCGACGCGCTCATCACGGACGAGAGTTCGTTCGAGATGTTGCCGCAAGTGATGGCGGCGCTGAGCGGTGCGCCGGATGATACGCTCTGCCACCGTATCCGCTACCGGGACGGCGCGTGACAGCGGGAGCCACTGACGATGTATAGCCTGAACGTTCGCGACCACTTCATGATTGCGCACAGCTTCAAGGGCGAACAGTTCGGCCCGGCGCAGCGCCTGCATGGCGCAACCTATGTTGTGGACGCGACGTTCACTCGTCCCGAGCTCGATGCCGACGGCATCGTTGTCGACATCGGGCGCGCGGCGGAAGTGCTGAAGGCGATTCTGGCCGACTTCAACTACCGCAACCTGGACGAGGACCCCGCGTTCGGCGGGGGCAACACGTCGACCGAGATACTTGCGAAGGGGATTTTCGACAGACTGGTCGCCGCAATCCGCGCCGGTGATCTCGGCCCCAGCGGCACTGGCGTCACCACGATCAGGGTGACGCTCCACGAATCCCACGTTGCCTGGGGCTGCTACGAGGGAACCGTGTGAGCGGTCTCGCAACCCCTGCTCCGGAGTGTGCCCAACGTCATGCCAGCGCCGCCGGCGCGGTGGCCGGGAAGCGACTCTCCCTGTTGGCGCCGGCGCCGCTTGATCAGCGGACCGGTGGCTACCGCTACGACAACCGGATGCTGGATGGACTCGCGTTGCGGGGCTGGCGCGTCGGTCGACTGGGACTGGAGGGGAGGTTTCCGGATCCGGACGACCTCGCCCGGCAGACCCTGTCGGCGGCGCTGAGCCGGCATCCCGATGACGCGCTCGTGATCATCGACGGGCTCGCGATGGCGGGATTGCCGGAACCGATTGCCGAGCATGCGGATCGGCTGCGGCTTGTGGCGCTCGTGCACCATCCGGTCGCCGAGGAGACCGGTCTTGATCCGTCGGCCGGCAGGCGGTTGGCGACGCTCGAGACGCGGGCGCTTGCCGCCGTGCAGGGGGTCATCGTGACCAGTGCCTTCACCCGCGAGACGCTGGTCGCGGAGTATGGCGTCGATCCCGGCCGTGTGCGGGTCGTCTGTCCGGGAACGGAACCGTCCGCGCCCGCCAGCGGGCCGACGCCGGGTAATCCTCCCCAACTGCTGGTGGTCGCTTCGATCACGCCGCGCAAGGGACATGACGTACTGGTGCGGTCACTCGCGCGGCTCCGCGATCGCGACTGGACCTGCGTTTGCGCCGGGAGCCTCGGCCGTGAGGCGGGGTTTGCTCACGAGGTCCAGGCAGCGGTTGGACGGGCTGGCCTGACCGACCGGATCCGATTCGTGGGGGAGTGTGACGAGGCGGCGCTCGACGCGCTGTACGATGGCTGTTCGATCTTCATCCTGCCGTCGCGATACGAGGGCTACGGCATGGTGTTGACCGAGGCGCTGGCGCGCGGATTGCCGATAGTCAGCACGACGGCTGGAGCGATCCCGAACACGGTGCCCGACGATGCGGCGCTCCTCGTGCCGCCCGGCGACGATGGTGCGCTCGCCGATGCCCTCGCAACGTTGCTCGACAATGACCAGCGGCGCGCGACCCTCGCTTCCGGGGCGCGTCGGCACGCCGCGGAACTGATCGATTGGGATGCTGCCGTTGCCGCGTTCGAACAGTGCCTGCTGGAGCTGGCAAGGTCAGGGAGGAAGTGTTGACACGCGCGGTGTTCGATCCCGACTGGCTGACGTTGCGGGAACCGATCGATCATCGATCGCGCGCCAGGGCCGTCATGCAACTGCTGTTGCCGGCCTGGCAAAAGCACGGCTGGTCGAACATCATCGATCTCGGCAGCGGGGCGGGATCGAATCTGCGATACCTCGCGCCGTACCTGCCCGGGGCGCAGCAGTGGACGTTGTTCGATCATGACCACGAACTGCTGGCGCGAGCCATCCCGCCCGACACGGTGCCGAACCTCCGGCTGGCTACCCTGACGGGCGATCTCTCGACGGTGGGGTTGGAGGTGGTCCGCGCCACCGGCGCCCACCTCGTGACGGCCTCGGCGTTGCTCGACCTCGTTTCCCGGGATTGGCTCGCGTCGGTGGTCGATGCCTGCCGTGCGGGGGGTGCCGCGGCGCTCTTCGCGCTCAACTACGACGGCATCA
Organism: Vicinamibacterales bacterium; assembly: GCA_965246995.1. Classification (GTDB taxonomy): domain Bacteria; phylum Acidobacteriota; class Vicinamibacteria; order Vicinamibacterales; family UBA8438; genus VXRJ01. The sequence goes on along the minus strand of OZ252008.1, from coordinate 2,405,862 downwards.
TCGAATGGCTGGTCCACAATGAACCCGACGATCCGGACGACGGCTGGATCCGGCGCGCCGTGAACGATCACCAGCGGCGCGACAAGGGATTCGGCCGCGCCCTTGGCTCGATGGCCGGGCTGCACGGGGAGATGCTGTTCCGCAAAGCGGGCTTCCGTGCCTGGCAGTTGCGGAGCCCATGGCGTCTCGGTCCCGAAGATGCGACGCTCGTTCATGCACTGCTTGACGGCTGGGTCGAGGCGGCGATCGAACAGACCGGCGAGGCGGACCGGGTTCGCGCCTGGGCCGAGCGTCGCCGGAACACCGTTACGGGCGCGCAGTTCAGGCTCACCGTAGGTCACTCGGATCTGCTTGCCCTCCCGCCCCGATAGTCCGGATACGTACGCGTCTTAGGCAGGACTCCGGTCGCTCCGCTCCCTGCTGTCCGACGCGCAGCGCTTGGTGAGCTCGCACACGAAGTGGCAGGAGTGGAAATCGAGGGTGCCCCGCCGATAGTAGAAAGTCGGCGGCGACGGTGCACTCACGTTACCCCGCTTTCTCCATCTCAGCAAGGGCGCCATCCTCGTCATCGAGGTGAGCCTTCAGCATCCAGAGATGCTGGTTGATCTTGCCTGGGAAAAGTGGACAGGTTGATTATGCTGCACGCTGAGCCTGCCGAGCGTGCCTTCTTTCACAGTTATTGGGGCTGACATACCCCAGCGACGAGTGCAGCCGGTAGGGATTGTAGAAGCCTTCGATGTACTCCGCCACGGCGTCTTTGGCCCCGCGCCGCGTCGGCCACGGCTGCCGGTGAATGAGCTCGGTCTTGAGCGTCGCGAAGAAGCTCTCCGTGATGGCGTTGTCCCAGCAGTCGCCCTTCCGACTCATGGAGCAGACGATCCCGTGGTCGCGCAGCACGCGCTGATACGCGTCGGCCGCATACTGGCAGCCCCGATCCGAGTGATGTAGCAAGCCGGCCTCCGGGACTCGGCGCCCCAGCGCCATGTGCAGCGCCTCGAGCGCCAACTCGACCCGCAGGTGCGGCTGGATAGCCCAGCCCACCACGCGCCGCGAGAACAGGTCTAGCACCACGGCCAGATACAGCCAGCCCTCCCACGTCCAGACGTACGTGATGTCGGTGCTCCAGCGCTCGTTGGGGTGTGCAGCGTCGAAGGCGCGGGCGAGGACGTTGGGCGCCACCGGACGCTGGTGGTCACTGTCCGTCGTGCACCGGTGCCGCTTGAGGGGCAGGCCGATCAGCCCCATGTCCTGCAGCAGTCGGGCGACCCGCGCCCGGCCAACTGGGACCCCGTCCTGCCTGAGCTGCTCGTGGATCCGCGGGCTGCCGTACGTTCCGCGGCTGGCGGTATGGATCGCCCGGATGCGTACCTTCAACCGGTCGTTGTCCCGTTGTTGCGCGCTCGGGCCCCGATGCGCCCAGGCGTAGTAACCGCTGGGCGTCACCTGTAGCACGCTGCACAAGCGCCGCACGGCGTGGTGGGCCTTCTCCCCGTGAACAAACGCGAACCTCATGCGTTTTCTTTCGCGAAGAAGGCCGCCGCTTTTTTTAGGATCTCGCGCTCCTCGCGCAACACCCGCACCTCACGCCGGAGCGTGCGTAGTTCCGTCTTCTCCTCCGTGGTGAGCGCACCGCTGGGATTCGGGCCGTGGTCGACCTCATACTGCTGCACCCACCTGCGCAGGGCCGACTCGGTCAGGTCGAGCTCCCGAGCGACCTGCCCGATGCTGCGGTCGTGCCGCAGGCAGAGCCGGACCGCCTCCTGCTTGAACGCCTCGGTGAACCGTCGTCGCTGCCGTTTGCCCATGAACACCCCCTGGCGCATTCTCGCGCCTTCTTCGGTGTCCACGAAACTCAGGCAAGATCAGGTAGCCGGTGACCCGCCGGAAGTTCTTCTCCGTCTCACAGAACGTCGTCGCCGCCCACCGCACTGCCATCTCTCCGTTGCGCCAGCGGCTGACGCGCCGCGTGTGCTGGCGAACGCCCGCGTGGGACGAGTCGATGATGTTCGTCGTCGTCAGGCACCGGCGCAGTGCCGCCGGCAGTCCGAGGCGATTGACGGTGAACAGCTCAGCCAGGCCTTCCCGCAGGCTGGCCGCCGCCGACGGCCATTCCCGCTCCAGCCACGCCGCGTACTGCTCCACCCTGCGGATACCCTCGCCAGCCTCCAGCTTCCACGCCGCGCGCAGCGTCGACCGCGCCTGTTCGTGCTGCGCCTTCGGCAGATGGCCCAGTACGTTCCGCACCTTATGATTCCTACAGCGCTGGACCAGGTTCCTCTTGCCGAACACGTGGCCGATGGCGCTGCGCAGTGCCTTGGCGCCGTCGATCACGAACAGCCGGCGCCGGTCCGCCTGCAGCCCGCGCTCGACCAACTCCTCGAGCAGGCCCGTCGTGACGGTCGCGTTCTCGGATGGGCCTTCCCGAAGACCCAGCACGTGCTTGCGGCCGGTCGCATCGACGCCCACCGCCGCCAGCACATGGTAGTCCCCGAACACGATCCCGTCGAGGTAGACCACCAAGACGTCCAGCTCGCTCAGGTCCAGTTCGGCCAGCTCCTGTAGAACACGCGTCCCCGCCTCGATGGTCTCCCGCGAGACTTCGGACTTGCCGATGCCCACCTGGTCGGCCATCGCCGGCAGCACCTTCTCGTAGCGCCGCGTCGACACCCCGTTGAGCACCAGCTCCAGCATCCGATCAGCCAGCCGCTGGTCGGCCTGCAGCGCCGTGTAGGCCGGAACCTCGACCTCGCCCGACTCGTCGGCACGCCGCCGCTGCTTGCGCAGCCGCGGCTTGGCGACCCGCAATTGCCGTTCCTTCAGTGCTACGCGTCCTCCCTGCACGCCATGCCAGTACACCTCCCGGTCGAGACCGCGGCGCCCCTGCGCCTTCGGCCCCGCCACCTGCTCGGCGCTCATCTGCAGGACCGCTTCGACCGTCGCCCGGCCCATGACGTCGATCACTTCGTCGATGGCCCGTTCCCCCTTCTCCAGCAGCTCGACCAGCGGAACCAGCAGTTGCCCGTCCTTCGCCAGCCAGTCCGCCAGCTTCCGGCTGCTGGCCGTGGATGTGTCGTGCACGATCTCGTAGGGTCTCTGCATCGGTGGCTGCTCCTTTTCTCATGAACACCCGACCGGTATCACAGTCGGGCAGGAGTCGCCACCGACCTTCCACTAAATCCGGGACACCCTCCAAACGGCCGTTTACGACACATGCTGATCTGAGCTGTGGCTTGACCGAGGCGTCGGGTTGATTGCCAACCCTGACGTTCCAGTTCAGGGTACGATCCCAACGGACCTGACAATGATGTGCACCAGGAGGTCGCTCTTCGGCGCTTGCGTGCTGGCTCTCGCCGGTGCCGGACTGTCCACCGGCTCGGCCTCGGCGCAGCCAGCGTCGGGCTTCTATCTGAGCCAGGAGATCGGGCTCAACGTCGCGCCGGCGGTGGCGCTGCTCGGCAACAGCACCGACCGGGCCAGCCGCTGTGACGAGTTTATCAACCCCCGTTTCGCGGAGGTCCCCGGGTGCACCGATCCGAACCGCGGGTCGGGCGCGGGGTGGAAGACCACCTACGATCGCGCCGCCGGCATCCTGGCGGGACTGTCGGCCGGCTACCGGTTCGGTGGGCGACTGCGCGTCGAGGCGGAATGGTTCCATCGGGAGTCGGCGTACGATCAGACCTCGCCGGTGACGAGCGCGACCGGCGACACCTTTGCGAAGCTGGACGGCGAGATCCAGCGGGCCGAGGACCGGATCGGCAGCCTCTCGTCGCAGAACGTCTTCGCCAACGCGTACGTCGACTTCCCCGGTCGGAGCCGTGTGACGCCGTACGTCGGCGCCGGAGTCGGCATCGGTCTGACCGCGCTGGACTACGGTGACTTGTGGGCGCGGAACCCCAACCCCGCTGCGATCGGCACGGCCGCGGGCCTCCCGAATGAGGCGGAGATCCGCCGGAACCTTGCGGCCACCACCACGAGTAAACAGGCGGAGCTGCACGACCGACTGACCGGGTACCAGGTGTTGGGCGGCGTGGACTACTCCATGTCGGATGCAGTCTCGCTCGGCATCAAGGTCCGCTGGGTCCGCTTCGGCCGCTTCGCCGCCGACGACATCGAATGGGAGCGCCTCCGGAGCCACGCGTCGCAACTACGTCTCGACGGCAGCGAGCCGGTGACATTCCGCATCCGTACAGACGGCGCGCTCTCGTTCGTGGGCGTCAGCTTGGCTATGCGGTATACGTTCTGATCGAGCAATACGGCAGCCCGTTCGTGTTCCCCAGCGCGGGGGGAAGCTAGGCGATACCGTGGGCGGGGCTGTTTCTGGTGCGTCTGTGGCTATCCCAGTAATCGTTTTTGTGAAAAAACATAGTAAAAACAGTTGGTGTGATGCCGTTCCCACCACCCAGACCCTTAATGCCGGGTCGAAACGTTTTTTCGCCTTTCTGGCAAGGCACCTGCACCGCCTCGGCTCTCGCCCTCCTGTCGCAAACGACCGTTTGCGATATATAAAATTACACATAAAACCGCGCAGTCCGCCGGTGATGGGTGCGTGGTCAACTGCGATCGTCACCTGTCAAACACGACGCCCGCTTGCAGGCACCTGTCACCCGTGTTGCCGCGACCGCTCGTCCGAGATCTACTGGAAGATGTACCGGAGGCGCACACCCGCCCGCCGCGGGGCGAGCACGTTGGCGAAGTAGCGGCGCGACCGGAAACCGTCATCGGTGACGCCAATGAGGCCGGGCGTCTGCCGCACGCCCGTCACGGCGTACTCGTCAAGCAGGTTGTCGACGTAGAACGTCACCGTCCAGTCGCCCTTGGATACCGCGGCCGAGAGATTGTGGAGATCGTACGCCGGCAGCGTCTCGCCGCGCGCGCGCAGCCCGATGCGGGTGAGCACGTCGCCGATGTACGTGTAGCCATACAGCAGCTCGAGCGCCGTGCCGCCGCCGAGCAGCACGCCGTAGGACGCCAGGAGGCTGCCCCCTGCTGCCGCGGCGCGCCCGACAGGCGGTCGCCCTCGAAGGCATCGGCACCGCCTTCGAGCAGGCCGGGCGAGTCCTGGCTCAGCTCCGCGTGGGTATACGACCACGACCCGCGGAAGCGCAGCGCGTTCGTCAGGCCGGCGGCCCCAGCGAACTCGACACCCCGGCTCACTGCCCCGGCGCCGTTCAGCGTGATCGGCTGCGAGCTGAAGGGCGTGAGTCCAGCGACCTGAATGTCCTCCCAGTCGACGTGGAACAGGGTGCCGTTGGCGCTGAACCGCCCGTCGCGCCACGAGCGGCGCACGCCCGCCTCGTAGTTGGTCGTCGCGTCAGGCCTGATCAGCGCCTGATCCTCGTAGATGCAGCCGGACTGCGGCGGATCGTTGCCGAGGTCCGCGTCGCTGAGCAGGGCGATCTCCTCGTCGGTGCAGACCCGGAAGTTGTTGCCGCCGCCGATGCGGTACCCCTCGGAGCGGGTGAAGTACGCGTTCGTCTGGTCGTCGAAGCGGTAGCTGACACTCGCCTTGAACAGCACGCCGCGGTCGTCGGACTCGAAGTCCGTGAACGGCGAGTTGTACATGGGCGTGTAGGGGAACTCGGTGAGGCTGCCGGTTTCAATGCGGTAGCCGAACCAGCGGCCGCCCGCCGTCACGCGCCAACGCTCGCCCAGGTCACGCGAGATTTCCCCGAACAGCGCCCGCTCCTCCACCGCCTGGCTCTCGAGGCTGTAGTACTCGACCGGCTCGGATGCGGGGCTGCCTGCCAGAATGGGCGTGATGCCGGAGAACTCCGTCAGTCCGGGAGTGAACTCGAAGCTCGTCCCGCTGCTGTCGTAGTTGTTGAAGAAGACGCCGCCCACCCAGCGCCACGGGCCCTCGCCAGTCGACACCAGGCGCGTCTCCCAGTTGAAGCGCTCCTCCCGCGATTCCTCACGCGTATAGGCTGAAAAAGAGCGGAACTGCGCTGTCAGGTCCGCGGCAGAGACGACCGGATCGATCGCCCGGGCCCTTGCCAGCGCCGGGAACTCGCCGGGCAGCAGCCCCCCGATGCCAAAGGCCTGGATCAGCAGGTCGGTCTGGTCGCGCTGCCCCTGCGCCAAGAAACGCGAGTAGCCGATGGCGGTGGTCAACTCCGCGGGGTCCGGCGCCCAGGTCAGCTCCAAGCTCCAGAGTTGGTTCTTGCGGTCGTTCGGCTCGAGGTAGCGGTGCGCCGCGACGTAGCGGCCGGTGTCGAACGACCGCGCGTGGTTGATCTGCCGTGCGCCGACCTGCTGATCTTGCAGGTGGTAGGCGAACAGCGCCGACAGCGCCGGCGTCGCCTGCCACAACAGGGAAAGCCGCGCCGAAACCGTCTCCTCGGTGTTGGCATCCGGCTCGCTCCGCAGGTTCGCCTCCACCGCGCCGGGGTCACTCAGGTCCGGCTCCGGCTCCGAGACGCCCGGCGTGCGCAGCAGGTAGTCGTAGTCGATGAACCCGGGGTCGGCGTAACGGTCGACCGAGCCGCGCAGCGCCAACTTGCGCGAGACAAGCGGCAGATTGAACGTCAGGCCGGCGTCCGAGCCGGGCACGCCGCCGTGCGCCAGCGCGAACAGGTCGCCGCGCACCTCGAACGTGCGCCGTTCGGTGTCGGGACGGCGCGGCAGGTAGCGCACGGCCCCCGCCAGCGTGCCGGCGCCGTAGAGCGTCCCCTGCGGCCCGAGCAGCACCTCCACGCGCTTGATGTCGTGCAGCCGCAGGTCGACCGCCAGCGGGATGTCCCCGAGGTAGGTGGCGACGCCGTTGTTGTAGTTGTTGCCGGCGAACTCCGATCCGTTCAGTGAGTCCGTGTTGAGACCGCGGGCGATGACGACGTTGCTGCCGCGCGCGCCCTGGTCGACCACGGTGAGGCCGGGCGTCCAGCGCGACAGCTCCGTCAGGTTCCCGATCGCCTGCCGCTCGAGGTCCGCGCCGGTCACCGCCGAGATGCTCAGCGGCACCTGCCGCAGCGGCTCCTCGATGCGGGTTGCCGTGACGACCACGGCGTCGTCGAAGGCGGCGAGCCGCAGCGTGATGGCGGGCAGCTCGACCGGATCGGCACCTACCGCGACGCCTTCTACCGTCGCCGCGCCGAAGTCGGCCAGGAAGACGGTGACCGCGTAGGTGCCGGGAGCGACGACGGTGAACGCGAACCGGTCGCTCGCATCCGTCTGCGCCTCCCGCAGCCCATCCGGTCCACCGCGCAGCGTGACGGTTGCGCCGGTCACCCGCGTGCTTGATCGACTCGCGTTCGAGCGCGGCCTGCCGCGTGTCCTGCGCACCGACAACGGGAAGGAGTTCTGCGGGCGCGCCATGCTGACATGGGCGCATACGCGCGGCGTCACGTGACGCCTGATCTAGCCGGGCACGCCTCATCAGAACGCCTATGTCGAATCGTTCAACGGCCGGTTCCGCGACGAGTGTCTCAACGAGCACTGGTTCACGAGTCTGGCCCATACCCAGGTCCTCATCGAGGCCTGGCGACGCGAGTACAACGAGGAGCGGCCGAAGAAGGGACTGGGCGGGCTCACGCCCGCCCAGTACGCCAAGCGGCTGGTCGCGGAACGCAGTACCGTCACTATCGGACTCTAAACCGAAGTGCTACTGAAGACGGGGGGACCTCGAACCCCAGGTCGGCGTCGATGTTCGTGACCGACGGCCAGTACGAATTCGATCGTTCACCCTGCGGGCGACGCCCGGTGTGCCGATAGAGAACGTCGTCTTATGGTTCAATTGAGGGGCGTCGGGGGTCGTTCCTGCCGATTCAGGGGGGGGCGGGATGCGTGTCATCGTTCTGTTGCTCGCGATTGCCCTGCCGCTGCCTGTTGTCGCGCAGGAACTGCCCCGCTCGGTCGGTGTGACGGTCGGGCCGTTGCTCAGGCTCAGCGATGAGTCGACGTGCTGCATGTCCGTCGGGGCGTGGCTACAGATCGGCCGCTTTCAGATCGAGCACGAGGTCGGGCTGAACGTGTGGGATGTGCGGTATGCGGCGCGCCACGATCTGCCGTGGCGCGAGCCGTTGGTCGCCGAAGGCTGGGCGACGACGGCATCTTGGGACGTGAAGATGTGGCGAACCGCGCGTACGACGACGCGGTTTCGTGCGGCGCTCGCGCATCGCCGGAACTCGGGGTCGCGGGGGTTCGCGCCCGAGTTCTACACCTTGACCGAGGGTTGGACCTTCAACGTCGGACTTGCGGTCGACTTCCCGGCCGGCGTCCGACGCCCGTTCGTGCGGGCAGGGTTGCGCGGCATCTTCCCGGAACCTCAAGTCGGCGTCGGGTTCCCGTTCTGAATCCGGACGCGCAGGTTGGTATCGTTCCTGGCTCAGATCACCGATCCGTCATAAAAAGTCCGCGCCAACTATTCGTCTTTGCTCATAAGAAGACTCGCCACGTACTGGAGAAACGGATTACGCCTCAAGCTCTATGGAAAGGAGATCTATATATTCCTTGGCTTGGTGGAGTGGCGCGCCTGGCGCTTGGCCGTCAGCGTGCGGCCGACGCCGGGGCATGTCGATGGGGATATCGCCGACGTGCACGAGCTCGCCGCGGCCGTCGTCGTCCTGGCTCATTGAAACCTCGCGAAAAGATACTGCACCAGCGCCCACAGCATCACCGCCAGGCTGGCCGTTCCTAACCCGGACTATTCCTGAAGGCTCCAAGATGGCCCCTCGGACGGTGTGATCGTCGCGCACACGGCCCGCCGGGCGTCGTTTTCGTCGAGCGCCGGCGGGATAGACACGGATTGCCGGTGCGGAAGGCCTGGGTACGGGGCCGTCGAGGGACGGCTTCGCCGCGGGCGTGCTCGGTGCGCTGTTGGGATGCGTTTACGTGCGGCTGACGAGCGCCGGCTGGGGCCTATCCGCCGCGGGCGCCGAGTGCAAGCGCGATGTGCCGCCAAGCGTGGAGGTCCGGCGTGGCGGTCGGCAGGTGCAGGACCACGCGGCGGACCGAGCCGACGACGTGCGCCCCCAATTTGAGGAGCCGGTCGCGCAGCCACGTCACCTGGGCGCGGGCACAGGCGGTGCGCGCCGCGCGCAGCCGGAGTTCTTGCATCAGCACGTAGGCGGCGGCGGTGAGGAGCACGCGCAGTTGATTGGCCCAGAAGCGACAGCAGCTCGTGCGGTCGATCTGCAGGCCATCGAGCAGCTCCTTGATCCGATTTTCGATGTCGCCGCGGGCGCAGTAGATCCGTTCATAGAGGAAGCGCGGCGTCTGGCGCAGATTGGTCACGACGAAGCGCGGGTTGTCGCGCGGGGCGCGGTCGCCGAGCCGGACGACCTCGGCCTTGATCACGACGCGGCGGTCGCGGTCCCACGTGCGGGCCCGATAACGGGTGTCGGCGTAGACCTGCGCGGTCTGGCCGCTGGCCGCGCTCTGGGCCTGCGCCACGAGCAGGGCGGGCTCGGCGTGGCGCTGCAACACGGCGTTCCTGGCCATGGCCACCACGTAGTCGAGCCGCGGCTCGGCATCCAGGAAGTCGAAGATCTCCGGTGTCGCAAAGCCCCCGTCGAGCCGGACGAGAAACCGCGCCTGGGGAAAGGCCTGCCGCAGCAGGGGCAGCAGCCGGCACAACACGCCCACGGTCCCGCGGGTGGCCGGCACATTGCCGGGCCGCAGCACCGCCGCGCACAGATACTGTTCGCGTTCCTTGTCGAAGGTCAGAAACGCCAGCAACGGCAGGTAGCACCAGCGATCGTAGTGCCCGTTGAAGAAGGTGAGCTGCTGGGCGCCGTGCGTCGCGTCGTCGGTCGGATCCAGGTCGATCGTGATCCGCCGCGCCCGCCCGTCCAGCCGGCGCTGATGCCGCTCGATGACCCGCATCGCCAGCTCGCGCGCCAGCTCGTAGAGGGCGGACCGGCCGACACCGTTCTCGAACCGAGAGATCGTCGGCTGCGAGGCCAACGCCTCGCCGGCGACCGGGTCCCGCCCGAGCAGCAGCTTGTGGATCGGGTCGTCGGCGAGATGGTTGGCGTCGTTGCCATCGGGATGACCGCAGGCAATGCCGAAGATCCGCTGTCCGAGCAACTCCGCCAGCGTGTGCCGGATCTTCCCGGGCTCCCGTCGGGATTGTCCCGCCCGCTGTTGATCTTCGCGAGCGGCGGCTTGTGCTGTGATTCTATGCGACCCGCTCGGTGGCCGCCTCCTCCTTGGCTTCGAGAACGGCGAGGGCTGAGACCAACTTGGTGATGTCGCGCCAACCGTGCACGCGGCGGAACGTCTTCTCGGCTTCGACGATCGCTGCGCTCACCCAACGTACAACCATCGTGCCGTTACGCCAGCGCTTCACGTTGCGCGAGTAGGTGGTAATGCTGCCATTGAAGTTCTCGATGGCGTTCGTGGTGCGCAACTTCGTGTATAACGCCCCGGCAATGCCGAAGCGTTGCAGCGTGAGGGTGTCGGCGAGGCCCTCGCGCACCGAGGCTGCGGCCCCCGGATGGTCGGTCTCGAGGGAAGCGGCCAGCCGCTCCAGTTGTCGTTGCGCCAGGGCGGCATCACCGGCCGCCCACGCGTCCCGCAGCACCGCGGTCACATTCGCGTGCAGATGCTCCGGGAGATGGCCCAGAATGTTGCGCCGTTTGTGGAGCTGACAGCGCTGGATGGCCGCGAGCGGGCCGCACACCGCGCGGATGGCCGAGGCGAGCGCCTTCGCACCGTCGATCACAAAGAGGCGCGCCCGGTCCGGGTCCAGGCCGCGATCGACGAGGTCACGCAGGAGCGCTTTGGCCACGCGGCTATGTTCGGTGTGGCCCTCCCGGAGGCCCAGAATCTGCTTCTTCCCCTCCGTATCAACGCCCAGCGCGATCACGACCGTGTGGTCACCCAGCACGATCCCGTCGATCAGCACGATCGGGAACTGGCGGTCCCCGAGCGGCGTGGTGAGCCAGCGAGTCAGTTGCGTCGTCGTCAGGGCGACATAGCGGCGCGAGACCGCGCTCTTCGATGTCGCCCGCTCCGTGACCTCCTCCGGCAGGGGCTCCAGGCTCCGTGCGTACTTCCGGGTGGAGATCCCACAGGCCACCGCGTTCACGGTCTGCGCATCCAGCGGGTCGCGCTGTGAGGCGAACGCGAAGCTGGGCAACTCGACCTCCTCCCCGGTCTGACTGCGGACGCGGGGGCGCGTCATCCGAATCCGCCGCCCCCCCAACGTCACCTCGCTCGACGTCGTGCCCGCGCGACCCGCCCGGCGCTCGGGGTCACGTTTCCAGCGCGGTCCGCACAACTCGGTGCGGTCCTGCTCCATCATCGCGTCCAGGACCTGCTGGCCCGCGCGGATGCACAACTCGAAATACGAACGTTCAATGCCGGCGAACGCGCCCAGCACCGGCAGCGGGATCTGCACCGTCGCGGCCGGCGGCCGCTCTACGGGTTGGAGACGCGGGGACTTCCTGGCATGCTTCGTCATGGCGGTGGCTCCTTCTTGGTTTAGGCACCCCCTCCGTATCACACGGAGGGTGAAGAAGCCGCCGCTCTTACATCAGAAGATCAACAGGTCTTGGGACAATCCCCGAAGCTCCGTCAGGCCGAGGTAGAGCTCGGCCGGGGGCTGCGCATGCCCCAGGTCTGCAAGAAACTGGGTATCAGCGAGCAGACGTACTACCGCTGGCGGAAGGCCGCGCTCGACGCGGTGCACCAGGTAGGCCTCGATCACGTCACGGGGGTCGGCCTCGCGCTCGATCCCGGCCCGCAGCTCCGCCGCCTCGATGTAGGCGCGATGTCCCCGTCGCAGGCTCGCGCAGGGCCTGGATACGGGGTGGTGCGGACTACTCGACAAGGCGCAGTTGCGTGGCCGCGACCCGCGGGGGCGAGGGCGAGACCACCAGCCCGCCCCGCACCGTCCGGACGAGTGAACTGACCCGCAACTTCTGCTGTTCGTCTTCGTAGATCAGGGACACCTGGGCAGCAAACAGCCGATCCATCTGGTTCCGGAGTCGGGTGCGGTCTCCTCGGCGACCGCCGCTGTCGTTGGTGATGCCGATCTGCCGCATGAACTTGGCGAGGGACCGGCCGAGCACAAGCTCACGGCGCCCGGTCCGCACGGCTTCGGTGCACACCCAGGCGAGGAGCAGACGGGGCAGCGTGCCGTAGGGCAGCTTGTTTCCGACTCCGGCGACCATCCCGAGCGTGTACGGCCCGTTGCGCCGGATGAACTCTTTCCGGTCCCCTGGATTGGTGCGCGGCAGGCTGCACAGCGCGAGCAGACGCGCCATGAACCCGACATCGGCCTCCGCCTCGCTCGTGCGGACGAGCTGCGTCACCTGGTCGAGGCGGGTGAAGTGGTGGAGCGCCTGGGGCGCGGCGGCGCGGGGTGTCAGGACGCGACCGCCTGGTAGCTCGACCGCCCCGGCCATGTCGCCGAGGGGAACGAACCCGCCTCGTTTACGCTCCTGAGAATTATCGGGAAGGATTCTCGCAGCGATTTTACCGCCCAGTTGGCGTTCCACCCATCTACCGTTGCGCCCCAGCGTCACTGCTCGCCGGCTAGCCGCGCTAGCAAGAAACTCATAAGCTTGGTCGTGGGCCGGGGTTCGTCCGGCGATCTGTGTGGTGTGCTCCAGGATCGGAATGTGAGACTCTGCCTCATGCTGCTAGACCTATCTCGCATCAGGCTCCTGGCCACCTGCGCGGTCGTCGTCGTGGCCACCGCTTCGTGTGGCGGCGACAGCGGCCCAACCGCTCCGTCACCGCAGCCGCAGATTCCGAATGTCGCGGGAACCTATAGTGGACCGCTGACGATCACCGGCTCGGACGCAGGTGGCGTGTTGATGGTGAGTCTGAACGGAACCATGCAAATAACCGTGGTGCAAGCCGGGGCACAGCTCACGATCACGGGCTCGACCTCGATCTTCGAGGAGACCAGCGCACTCGAACCTGTCACCGGCACCGTGAACGAAACCGGCCTCGTCACGTTCCCGCCCGACTCCCCAATCAATACCGTGCCCATTGACGACACCTGCGGCACCATCACACCGGCTCCCACGATGCTGACGTTCTCGGGCAACACGGCGCGATTTCTCCAAACCGCGAGCAGCGACGGCTGCGGGAACTTTGAGGTCTTGGGAACGCTGACGCGGCAGTAGCGAGTCTGGGGTGCGGGTGGGATGTGGAAACCGCCAGCCACGGCCAGTTCGACGGAGGCGCGCCGTTGTGGGCTTGATCCGATCTCGTGGACATCTTCCGAAAGGTGGATACGATGTCCCGCATGTCCCAGACCAGGCCGGCGCGCCGCGTACGCCGGCAGTTCAATGACGAGTTCAAAGCGGGGGCGATTCGACTCGTCCTCGAGGAGGGCAAGACGGTCGGCACCGTCGCCCGCGAGTTAGACCTGACGCCGTCGGCGTTGGCCGAGTGGGTGCGGCGCGCGCCTAGCAGGCCGAGGTTAACTATCTGTTCGGTTTAGAAGATGCGAGAGCGCTCTATTTGATTGGTTCTTCTCAGAGATCGGTGCAACTTTGGCCGGTCTTCATGGCTAATAAGCCAAGCATTATCAGTGACTTACGTGCCTGGGAACACCGTCTGTATCTGGAGAGGAGTTGCAGGCCCCCTGAAAATCCGGCCACAGCAGACAGCGGAATGGCGAGGGGCCTGCCTGTTCCAAAGGGGCTGAACAGTCGGCAACAGTTCGGCCCAGCGGTCGAACGTCGTCGAAAGTCGAGGCCGCCACGGGCTTTCATGGTTCGTCGCCCTGTAAGTGCCAGCGCCTCAGCACCTTGCGGTCGAGCTAGCTGCCGCCGAGTAGGCCCCCCACCAAGAGCGGGGCCGCGCAGGCGGCCGTCGACTGAGCGACAGACGACTTCCCCGCTGAATACCGGCCACGAGCACATCCGCAGCCTCTTCTCCCGGCGTGGACGACCTGCTGCGGGCTAAATCGTGCGTACATTTGTGCGAGGAACCATTTGATTTGGCCTCATCGTTGAGGGCTTGAACCAGCCGCTCCGACAGCTCCGCAAGAACAACACGAATACTGCTCGCTTGTTCGAGGGAGTAGGCATCGTCGCGGCCATGCGGAATGAAGCAGCCGCAGCGGGTTGTGACCTTTGATCAACAGAGTCTGTGGAATCGAGTCCTTCTCCGACCTGTTCGCGCGCCGGCGCGAGCTGATGGACGAGTGGACCGCCTATCTGAACGGACAGCACGGAACCGGCGATTCGCCACACCGCTGATGCGGCGCAGAAGCGGTCCGGCGCCCTGGACTATCGAGCACGGCTGGCGCCCATGGCTCCAACGCGTCTCCAGTTCCGGACGGCGCCTTACCCGGCCGTTCCGCGGGCCGTGCGCAGCAGCGCCAGCCCGTAGACCACTCCGATGACCGGAACCACTGAGAAAGCCAGCGCCAGCTCCCAATCGCCACGCACGCGGCCCGCAGCCATCAGCTGCGCAAGGCCCAGGTCGGCGATCACGTTCGCTGTCAGGAGTGCCGCGAGGGCGAGGATCGTCGTCGTGGCGAGGCGGGGCCGCAACACGAGCACCAGCACACCCGCGGCGCCAAGCGGATGCAGCAGGACTACCAGCAGCCGCTGCCAGATGTCCCCACCGTTCGCGAATGCGCCCACCAGGGCCGTGAAGCCGGCGAAGAGCGCGTGCATCACCGCGAGCACCGTCACCGACATCCGGAAGCTGGTTATGGAGACATGATACGTCCCGCCGGGGCTCTCGTCCTCTGAACCGCGCCGTCGACGCCCACCGGCACGCATCGTTGACGCTGCACACGCTAGAACGCGACCGCGCCGACCCGCAGCAGATTGGTCAGGTAGGCGACCGCGTTCGACGTGCGTCTCTTGAAGTAGAAGACCCGTCCCTGCTCATGCTCACTGACGTGATAGCACTCCCACCGCTCTCGTCCCATCGCATTGAGCCGTTCGTCCACGGCTCCCAGATCAGCGTGGGCCACCTCGAGTGACGTGTATTCGATGGCCCAGAGAGCCTGGAGCTCTGCTGCCGACAGCTCGCGCACGTCGTTTGCCCTCGTTCGCGCGTCGTCCAGGATTCCCTGAGCCCCCTCTCGCAACTCAGCCAACGGGTCCTGTCGGCATCCAACCGAGAGCACCGCGAGTGACACGCCGATTAGTATGATTCGCATCATCGCTTTCATCCCTTTGTAATCGGTGACAGCGTGGGACATCCAACGCGCGGTTTCTCCGTCGTCTGAACGAGATGCATCCGCGCGAGCCGAACATTCAGCAGTGGGCTGGTGTCCCACTGGCCCACCCTCCAGGGTCGACACCCGTTGGCGCGCTCTTAGACCACTCTGCCTGTCCCACGGCATTCCCCGTCGTACGCCCCGCGCAGTCCTGAAGACCATGCTGCCCAATCACTGCTCGCGCGTCATCGTCATCTGGTCGCGAGCCACGAACATCTTCGCCGTAGTTCATCTCAATCCCATGCTCGTCGTTACGCCGTCAGTAGTTGTTCTAGTTTCTTGAGGATCTGAGCGGATTTTCTGATCCAGAACGCAACTTCCTCTGCATCGATCATATCTGAGTGAACCAGCCGGTTCCGCGCTATCCGAAGTTCTGTCAGGTTGGCAACGTCGGCCGGGCTCAGTAGGCCAGCGGCGAACGCTTCCTCCCATTTGAACGTCGATGTGAATCCGGCATTGTCCAACGTTGTTTTGACGAGCTTTTCGATGCGATTCCAACTGCGAATCAGCATTTCCAGTGACGGCTGCGGTGCTGGTGGTTTCATTGCGACGTCGAACAGGTTCTGTATGAGTATTGCGGCAATACCTCTAGCCCGGATTATGCATGAAGGGTCCGAGTCGACGTCGCGGACGGTGTGATCGTCGCGCACATGGCGCATCGGGCGTCGCTGCCATCGGGCGCCGGCGGGATAGAAGCTGACTGTCGGTGGGGAAGGCCTGGGTACGGGGCCGTCGAGGGACGGCTTCGCCGCGGGCGTGCTCGGTGCGCTGTTGGGATGCGTTTACGTGCGGCTGACGAGCGCCGGCTGGGGCCTATCCGCCGCGGGCGCCGAGTGCAAGCGCGATGTGCCGCCAAGCGTGGAGGTCCGGCGTGGCGGTCGGCAGGTGCAGGACCACGCGGCGGACCGAGCCGACGACGTGCGCCCCCAATTTGAGGAGCCGGTCGCGCAGCCACGTCACTTGGGCGCGGGCACAGGCGGTGCGCGCCGCGCGCAGCCGGAGTTCTTGCATCAGCACGTAGGCGGCGGCGGTGAGGAGCACGCGCAGTTGATTGGCCCAGAAGCGACAGCAGCTCGTGCGGTCGATCTGCAGGCCATCAAGCAACTCCTTGATCCGGTTCTCGATGTCGCCGCGGGCGCAGTAGATCCGTTCATAGACGAAACGCGGCGTCTGGCGCAGGTTGGTCACGACGAAGCGCGGGTTGTCGCGCGGCTCGCGGTCGCCGAGCCGGACGACCTCGGCTTTGATCACGACGCGGCGCGCGTGGCCCCACGTACCGGCCTGGTACTGGGTGTCGGTATACACGTGCGCGGTCTGGCCGCTGGCCGCGCTCTGGGCCTGCGCCACGAGCAGGGTGGGTTCGGCGTGGCGCTGCAACACGGCGTTCTTGGCCATCGCCACCACGTAGTCGAGCCGCGGCTCGGCATCCAGGAAGTCGAAGATCTCCGGCGTCGCAAAGCCCCCGTCGAGCCGGACGAGAAACCGCGCCTGGGGAAAGGCCTGCCGCAGCAGGGGCAGCAGCCGACACAACACGCCCACGGTCCCGCGGGTGGCCGACACATTTCCGGGCCGCAGCACCGCCGCGCACAGATACTGTTCGCGTTCCTGGTCGAAGGTCAGAAACGCCAGCAACGGCAGGTAGCACCAGCTATCGTAGTGCCCGTTGAAGAAGGTGAGCTGCTGGGCGCCGTGCGTCGCGTCGTCGGTGGGATCCAGGTCGATCGTGATCCGCCGCGCCCGCCCGTCCAGCCGGCGCTGATGCCGCTCGATGACCCGCATCGCCAGCTCGCGCGCCAGCTCGTAGAGGGCAGACCGGCCGACGCCGTTCTCGAACCGAGAGATCGTCGGCTGCGAGGCCAACGCCTCGCCAGCGACCGGGTCGCGCCCGAGCAACAGCTTGTGGATCGGATCGTCGGCGAGGCGGTCGGCGTCGTTACCATCCGGATGGCCACACGCAATGCCGAAGATCCGCTGGCCGAGCAACTCCGCCAACGTGTGCCGAACCTTCCCGGGCTCCCGCCGGTCGACCAGACAGCGGGCAAAGCCCGCCACCAACCCGTACAGCCGCTCGGCCGCCTTGAGCAGAACCGCGCCGCCATCGGAACTCGCGTGCTGGCGGTCGAACGTCGCGACGAGGGGCTTGTCGAAGAGATCCGGAAAGAGGACAGTCTGTGATATCTTGTCGGTCGTCACGCAAGGGCCTCTGTGGTGGGTAAATGTCTGGCTTCACAGCATTTGTACCACACGGGGGTCCTTGCGTCACTATCGAAATCGGACCCTTCACGAATTATCCGGGCTAGAGGCGAGCAAGTACTGCTCGTCCACACTCAGGCCCGTGCCTTCATGGTACAAGGTATTGCGAATTCGGTGATAGTACTCAATGTCTACGGTATCAAGACCAGAGAATCGGTCTGGCGGGCCGTGTCAACGTCTTTGAGACAACCTGGTTCAGCATTTACTGTAGCGACTCCACGCCATCGACGCGTTGAATCGACGATCGATCGAGCGGTGGTGGCCGCCGGGCAACGACCTCATGCTGCGAGTTGTCCGGGGTGCCGGTCGTCGGTCCTGGGGCATCCTGGCGGGTCGTTTTAGACGGCGGATTGATCCACACGGCGGTCGGCAAGGTTTCGGGGCGTGGTGGTCCGCTGACGAAGCGCTCCGGATGCGCGGCGTAGGCCGCGAGGCGGGTCCGGTGACGCAGGTCGAGGATCGCCGGCGCGCGGCCGTAATGCACGTCGGCCGGCGTGAGATAGCTGAGGCCGCTGTGGTGGTGGGCATCATTGTACCAAGCCAAGAGGTCGTGGCAGATGGCGCGCGCGTGTTCGAGTGCGCCGAACCGCTTCGGAAACTCCGGCCGATACTTGAAGGTGCGAAACTGCGCCTCCGAGAACGGATTGTCATTGCTCACGCGCGGCCGCGAGTGGCTGGCCGCGATGCCGAGGTCGGAGAACAACAGCGCGACGAGCTTGCTGCGCATGGGCGCGCCGCGGTCGGCGTGAATCGTGAGCTGCTGCGGCTGGATGCGCTGCTTCGCGCAGGTCTGCTCGATCAAGCGCTCGGCCAAGTGAGCGCTCTCCTTGACCGCCACCATCCAGCCCACGACGTAGCGGCTGAAGAGGTCGAGGATCACATACAGCGAGTAGTAGAGATAGGGGACCGGGCCCTTCAGCTTGGTGATGTCCCAGGACCAGACCTGATTTGGCGCCGTCGCGACGAGCTCGGGTTTGACGTACGCCGGATGCCGCACCTGGTCGCGGCGCTCCCGCACTTCGTCGGCCTCGGCGAGCACCCGATACATCGTGCGCGGGGAGCAGAGGTAGGTCTGCTCCTCAAGCAACGTCGCATAGACTTCGGCGGGCGATTGATCGACAAACCGCGCGCTGTGCAACGTGTCGCGGACGGCTCGCCGTTCGGCAGGGACCAACGCGCGCGGCGACGGTGCGCGGGGCCGCCGGGGTGTCGCCGGCGGCGTGGGCCGGCGCTGCCGATAGAGCGACGCGCGGGACACGCCGATGCTCTGACACAACGCCGACGTCTCGCCCTTCGCCGTGACGGCCTCGATCGCGCGCATCAGTCGGTCTCGTCGGTGTCGAGGGGTTTCAGGGGGATCTCCAGGATCTCGGCAACTTTTTTTTGGAGGGCGATGATCGTCTCGGCCCGCTGCAGCTTCCGCTCGAGCCTGCGGTTCTCGGCTTCCAACTGCTTCACACGCGGGTCGATCGGACGTGGGGTCGGGCCGCGCCGACGTCCCCGCATGTCCCGCAGGGCGCCCTGCTCACGCTGCCGTCGCCAATTCGCCAAGTGCGAGCTATACAAGCCTTCGCGGCGCAGCAGCGCCCCCAGCTCGCCAGGCCGCTTGCACGCGTCGGCCTGCTTGAGGATGCCGAGCCGATACTCCGCCGTGAACCGGCGGCGCTGGGCTTTCGCCGGAACTTCAGGATCGGGTGCCGTCGCGGCTGACGTAGCCGTGGGCCCGAAGGCTCCGATCGCCCTCCGGGCTCCCTCCGCCTTCGGCCCCACAACCAAGTCCATCTCCACGACTGGTGGCATGCGATTCATCCATCAAACCCTCCCCGCCCCCACACTAATCTCAATAGGGAGGTTGTCTCATAGATCATTGGCACAGGGGGTGGTGCACGCGTCACGAGCAGTTCAAGAAGCTTCGGGAAGCTCCCACTGATTGCGTTGAGCTCCGCCCGCGACACAGCTATACCGGACTTCGAACTCGGCAACGCCAAGAAGCTGCGGATGCTGACCTCCACGCAGTTGTCGATACCAATGAAGGCCATTCGTTTGTCGAAGGCAGAATTACCCTCGATGTGGGAATGAGCGTGTTCCAGCAACTCAAGCGCGCCTGAGACCCACGGCTTCTCCAATATGACCCTTTCGTGTGTCGTCAACCCAGACTATTCAACCGCCGGCCGTCAACTTCTTCTCTATCAATGCTGGTCATGTGCGGGCAAGCATCGGCTCGAACAATAGCATGGCCGCGTCGCCCTCTTTCGCGTGAATGGGACATACGGACGTGTGATCGATGAGTGGCGTGTCTAACCTGCATTATTCGTGAAGGCTCCAAGTCGGCCGCGCGGACGGTGTAATTGTCGCGCACCGGGCGCACCGGGCGCACCGGGCGCGCCGGGCGTCGCTGCCGTCGGGCGCTGGCGGGATGGACACTGATTGTCGGTGCGGACGGCCTGGGTACGGGGCCGTCCAGGGACGGCTTCGCCACGCGGGCGGGCTCGGTGCGCCGTTGGGATGCGTGTATGCGCGGCTGACAGGCGCTGTCTGGGGTCTATCCGGGGCGGGCGCCGAGTGCCAGCGCGATGTGCCGCCAGGCGTGGAGGTCCGGTGTGGCGGTCGGCAGGTGCAGGACCACGCGGCGGACCGAGCCGACGACGTGCGCCCCCAATTTGAGGAGCCGGTCGCGCAGCCACGTCACCTGGGCGCGGGCACAGGCGGTGCGCGCCGCGCGCAGCCGGAGTTCTTGCATCAGCACGTAGGCGGCGGCGGTGAGGAGCACGCGCAGTTGATTGGCCCAGAAGCGACAGCAGCTCGTGCGGTCGATCTGCAGGCCATCGAGCAGTTCCTTGATGCGGTTCTCGATGTCGCCGCGGGCGCAGTAGATCCGTTCATAGAGGAAGCGCGGCGTCTGGCGCAGATTGGTCACGACGAAGCGCGGGTTGTCGCGCGGGGCGCGGTCGCCGAGCCGGACGACCTCGGCCTTGATCACGACGCGGCGGTCGCGGTCCCACGTGCGGGCTCGATAGCGGGTGTCGGCGTAGACGTGCGCGGTCTGGCCGCTGGCCGCGCTCTGGGCCTGCGCCACGAGCAGGGCGGGCTCGGCGTGGCGCTGCAACACGGCGTTCCTGGCCATCGCCACCACGTAGTCGAGCCGTGGCTCGGCATCCAGGAAGTCGAAGATCTCCGGTGTCGCAAAGCCCCCGTCGAGCCGGACGAGAAACCGCGCCTGGGGAAAGGCCTGCCGCAGCAGGGGCAGCAGCCGGCACAACACGCCCACGGTCCCGCGGGTGGCCGGCACATTGCCGGGCCGCAGCACCGCCGCGCACAGATACTGTTCGCGTTCCTGGTCGAAGGTCAGAAACGCCAGCAACGGCAGGTAGCACCAGCGATCGTAGTGCCCGTTGAAGAAGGTGAGCTGCTGGGCGCCGTGCGTCGCGTCGTCGGTCGGATCCAGGTCGATCGTGATGCGCCGCGCCCGCCCGTCCAGCCGGCGCTGATGCCGCTCGATGACCCGCATCGCCAGCTCGCGCGCCAGCTCGTAGAGGGCGGACCGGTCGACGCCGTTCTCGAACCGAGAGATCGTCGGCTGCGAGGCCAACGCCTCCCCCGCCACCGGGTCCCGCCCGAGCAGCAGCTTGTGGATCGGGTCGTCGGCGAGATGGTTGGCGTCGTTGCCATCGGGATGACCGCAGGCAATGCCGAAGATCCGCTGTCCGAGCAACTCCGCCAGCGTGTGCCGGATCTTCCCGGGCTCCCGTCGGTCCACCAGACACCGGGCGAAACCCGCCACCAACCCATACACGCGCTCCGCCGCCTTGAGCAGGACGGCGCCGCCATCGGAACTCGCGTGCTGGCGGTCGAACGTCGCGACGAGGGGCTTGTCGAAGAGATCCGGAAAGAGGACAGTCTGTGGTATCGTATTGATCGTCACGTAAGGGCCTCCGTGGTGGGTAAATGTCTGTGAGCAAGCCATTTATACCACGCGGAGGCCTTTGTTTTTCTACCGAAATCGGACCCTTCCTGAATAATCCGGGCTAAAGGGCGCCAGCAGTCGATGAGACGTGTCCACAGCGCGACGACGAGCGTCAGGACCGCCACCACGCGTCCCTGGAGGCCGCGTAGCGTGCCCACCCCGATCAGCGTTCGCATGAGCAGGCCCAAGTTGAACGCCCCCGTGTGGACGAGCAGTCGCTTGAGGATGTTGGCATGCCCTCGCAGGTGCGTCCGTCGCATGCCGCCGGTGTCGTACAGATGCGCGTTCGGCCGTTCGAGGTGCTCGCTCCGTCGCCGCAGCAAGGCCACGCCCCGTATAGCGCGGATGCATCGGCGATTCGCATAGACCGCATCGCGGGCGACGGCGTTCTTCGTCCAGTTACGTCGGCCGCGACCCGGTTCCGCGATGTAGCTCCGCAGGTCGAGGGCCGTCAGATCCGTGAGCACCTGATTACTGTGGTACCCCTTGTCCGCGACGACCTCGTTAATCACCCCCCGTGTCGTCGTCGGTCACCGCGGCCACAGCCTCCAAGTCCTCAGCCGCGGCCGTGAGCGTCTCCGCGATCGTCGTGGTGTCACCCTGATCGGCCCCTTGGACGGTCACGCCCACCATGGCGCCGGTCTCCATGTCGACCGCGTGCTCGGCTTTGTGCGCGAGGTGCGTGCGGCCGTCCTTCATCTTCGTGATGCGCACGTCGGGGTCGTGCGGATGCTGCCAGTCCGTGTTGCGGCCCTTCTTCGGGCGCGTCCGATCCAACCGCGCCAGATCCGCCCGCGTCGGCGTCTCGATGCTCGAGGCCTGCGCCAGCCGCGTCAGAAACTCCTGATACGTTTCGCCCGAATCCCGCCGCACGATACTCCGCAGGGCCGCATTGGCCTCGAGCGTCGTGGCATCAATCCCAATGGTGTTGCCCTTGATCAGAGCCGCCGTCGCCAACACCTGCAGGATCCACGTGAAGACGGCCCGATGCGTCTCCACGTCGATCAGGCGGCGGGTCCGCGTGCAGGTGGTTGTTGAGCTGCGCGGCGCCGGCCGCGGACGGGAGACGGGGAAGTCGTCGATCAACCCGTTCGGCCACACCTGCTGGTCTATCCCCGCGCGCCCGGTGTGGACGCATCGGCAGCACGGGCAGCAGCACGCCGATCGGTGTGGCCCCCCGCGTGCGGGGTGGACCTTCAGCATTGCGGCCCGGTCTCGCTGGACAACCATCCACGCCTTTTACTCGGCCATCTCCCCAGTAGCTAGCAGCCCGTTTCACCACGGCCACATAGGGCTCGCAGGCTAGGTTGGTGGAGATCAGCCGCAACCGAGGCGGCTGGTCGCCGCGCAATGTCTCGAAACCGCGTGGCCGCGCTCGCTCCGCTTTTTGACCACGACCCTTGCGAATGAAGCGTTCCGCCTCGAAGGCGATAACGTCGCCATGCTCGCAGCCGGCGCCGCCCGCGACGAACTGCAAGTGGAACGGGTGATCCTTCGCATCCAGGCGAACCCGGACCCCCCGCACGCGGCGGCGGCGGACTTCGATCTCGTGCGCCTAGTCAACGGGGCCGAAGTGGGCCGCGACCGCTGGACCCTCTCACTCCAATTCACCTTTCTGGACACGGTTGATCCCGAGCTGATGATCGTCAACCCGATGGGCCTCCTCATCACGTACTTGCGCGGCGATCGCGCGCTGGTGACAGGATGACGACGCGCCCGGCCCCGGAGACACCGAGCCCCGTCACGGACCCGACGCTCGAAGACCGCGCCGGCCCGCTCGCGGCCCTCGGCTGGATCGGCCGCGAGGCCGAATGGATCGCGCTGGTCGCCCTGCATACCGGCGTCTTTACGCGGTCGCAATACGGCGCGTACGTCCACTCTGGTGATAACCGAAAACCTGCCGCCGCGCTTGTGCGCGCGCTCCTCGACAAGCAGCTCGCCATCGAGGACGAGCGGGCCATCTTCCCCGGCGGCGCGCGCGCCGTCCTCCTCACCGGGAAAGCCCCCTATCGCGCGCTGGGCATCCCCGACGTGCGGCACCGTCGGGCGAAGGACGCCACGACGCAGGTGCTGATGCGCCGCTTGCTCTCGCTCGATTACATTATCGAGCGGTCGACCCTCGCCTGGCTCCCGACCGAGGCCGACAAGGTGCAACGGTTCGAGGCGCTCGGCATCGACCGGCGAACCTTCCCGTACCGCTTGTACGGGCCGGAAGGCCGACGGAAGATCCCGCGGTACTTCGCCTTCAAATTACCGATCGCGGTCGATGAGCAGGCGGCGACGTTTGTCTACGTCGATGCGGGCCAGTCCACCGATAGCGAGCTGCGCGCGTGGGGCGTGGCCCACGCGCGCCTCTGGGCCGCGCTCCGGGCGCGGACGTTCGCCGTGCACGTGGTCGCCGTCGGCACGGGCGTAGAGGCCGCGGAACGCGCCGCGCCCGTCCTGAAACGCTGGACGCAGGACGGCGACGGCCAGGGCGCGGCGGACCCGGCCGGGCCGACCAAGGCCGACCCGGAAATCCGCCAGGAAATCGCCCGGCTTGAGAAGGCGATCGGCATGGGCAATCGTGAACCTTTGCGCGCGGCCGGCGGATGGGAGAAGGCAGCCGATCGTCTTGAGTTGTTGCAACAACTCCCCGACGGCACGCCCACCACGGCGACCGCGCGAGGGGCGATTGACCGCTTCACGATCTGGCCCACCGTCCGGCTGACCACCCCCGAGGTGGCTATCTAATGGTGCCCCGCCTTCCGTGCCCCGTTCCGTGGCAGGCTCCGTGGCAGGCTCCGTGGCAGGGAAAACGGGACGCGGACAGCGGGGGGGGTGTCCCAAGAACAGCAGGGGGGGGTGTCCCATCCCCCCCTTCCATTTTTCGCTGTCGTTGTTCGGGTTTTTCGTCCTAGACCGGCCGACCCGAACCGCGCCAGCGGAGAGGGGAGAGACGGGAGCGACCCCCCCCTTTTAACCGCTGGCGCGGTTCGGCAAGGAGGGGGGTGTCCCACCCAGTGTCCCACCGGGTGTCCCATCCCCCCCGCCGTTGGGGAGGTCGCTCCCGTCTGTATGTATCCCTGCGGGAAGGTGATCTTGCCTGAGTTTCGTGGACACCGAAGAAGGCGCGAGAATGCGCCAGGGGGTGTTCATGGGCAAACGGCAGCGACGACGGTTCACCGAGGCGTTCAAGCAGGAGGCGGTCCGGCTCTGCCTGCGGCACGACCGCAGCATCGGGCAGGTCGCTCGGGAGCTCGACCTGACCGAGTCGGCCCTGCGCAGGTGGGTGCAGCAGTATGAGGTCGACCACGGCCCGAATCCCAGCGGTGCGCTCACCACGGAGGAGAAGACGGAACTACGCACGCTCCGGCGTGAGGTGCGGGTGTTGCGCGAGGAGCGCGAGATCCTAAAAAAAGCGGCGGCCTTCTTCGCGAAAGAAAACGCATGAGGTTCGCGTTTGTTCACGGGGAGAAGGCCCACCACGCCGTGCGGCGCTTGTGCAGCGTGCTACAGGTGACGCCCAGCGGTTACTACGCCTGGGCGCATCGGGGCCCGAGCGCGCAACAACGGGACAACGACCGGTTGAAGGTACGCATCCGGGCGATCCATACCGCCAGCCGCGGAACGTACGGCAGCCCGCGGATCCACGAGCAGCTCAGGCAGGACGGGGTCCCAGTTGGCCGGGCGCGGGTCGCCCGACTGCTGCAGGACATGGGGCTGATCGGCCTGCCCCTCAAGCGGCACCGGTGCACGACGGACAGTGACCACCAGCGTCCGGTGGCGCCCAACGTCCTCGCCCGCGCCTTCGACGCTGCACACCCCAACGAGCGCTGGAGCACCGACATCACGTACGTCTGGACGTGGGAGGGCTGGCTGTATCTGGCCGTGGTGCTAGACCTGTTCTCGCGGCGCGTGGTGGGCTGGGCTATCCAGCCGCACCTGCGGGTCGAGTTGGCGCTCGAGGCGCTGCACATGGCGCTGGGGCGCCGAGTCCCGGAGGCCGGCTTGCTACATCACTCGGATCGGGGCTGCCAGTATGCGGCCGACGCGTATCAGCGCGTGCTGCGCGACCACGGGATCGTCTGCTCCATGAGTCGGAAGGGCGACTGCTGGGACAACGCCATCACGGAGAGCTTCTTCGCGACGCTCAAGACCGAGCTCATTCACCGGCAGCCGTGGCCGACGCGGCGCGGGGCCAAAGACGCCGTGGCGGAGTACATCGAAGGCTTCTACAATCCCTACCGGCTGCACTCGTCGCTGGGGTATGTCAGCCCCAATAACTGTGAAAGGAGGCACGCTCGGCAGGCTCAGCGTGCAGCATAATCAACCTGTCCACTTTTCCCAGGCAAGATCAAGGCTCCCCGGCCCGCGTGCGGGCCGGACGACGAGCCGAGACGAGCGGCCCCATGCTTGACCGACTCATCCGCGCGTTCCCGGTCGTCGGCGGCGTCAGTGTCGGGTGCGCCTGGACGTGGCCCGGCGCGTTTCCCGAGGCCGATCCCGTGGCGGTCCTCGTGTCCGATACCACACCCCGAACGCGTACCGCGCCGTCGTCGCGTGGTACTACGTGGCGCCCGGCGTGGCGGTGTTCCTCGCCGGCCAATTTCTCATCAGCACATCCCGGATCTGGTTCGCCCGGATGGGCGTCCGTATGGGGCGCCGGTCCCGCCGGCCGCGCTGGCCCCTTTCGCCTTCGGCGGATGGGCCGGCGATCGTCGTCGGCGAGGTCCATCACCCGGTCAGAGCCATCGAGAGCCCGGCTCCCGAATGGCTGACGATCCCGGAGCGGGGCCTCTATACCGGCGTGGCGATTTTCGGGGCCGTTGGGTCCGGCAAGACGTCCGCGTGTATGCACCCGTTCGCGCGCCAGCTCTTAGGCTGGCAAGCGACGAATCCCGAGCGGCGCGCGGCGGCGCTTGTCCTTGAAGTGAAGGGCGATTTTTGCCACGACATCCGCCGGATGCTGACCGAGCTGGACCGAGGCGGCGACTACATCGAGCTGTCCCTCGATGGCCGGCTGACGTGGAACCCCTTGAGTGCCACCTGGCTCGATGCGTACTCGCTCGCGTACACCGTCGCGTCCCTCTTGAATCAACTCTTCGGCAAGGGCAAAGAACCGTTCTGGCTCCCGGCTGGCGCAATCCGAAGCACGTCCGGAACTGGCAGGCGAGCCTGACGCGGCATGCGTTCCCGCGCATCGGCGACGCACCCAGCCTCCAAGCGACGCGTCAAACGGCACCGACACCCCTCACCCACCCTCCGCTCTCGCGCAGGCCAGCTCGAACACCGCGTCGGTCATCCAACGCTTGAAGCCCTCGTTGTCCATGAACTGCTTGAACAACTGGGTGTCATCATTCATGACACTCGTCACCACCCGCAGCAACACCTTACCGTGCTCGATCCGCGCGTTCTCGTCGTCCGAGTTCCGCCGGGCGTTCCTGAAGGCGGCGTCCGCGGCGACGCGTGAGGGAATGGTCTCGGTGATGAGCTGACGCACGCGGTCGGCGTCTTGCCACACGATGTCGCCGAAGTGGTCGTTGAACTCCTTCACGATGTCAGACAGCCGCTTCACCTCCGGATCGGCCATGTGACCGCCGCCGCCCGGCGCCGTCGGGTCGATCTCGGCGTCCTCGTCGGGCAGCATGAGACTCTGCACGGTCTGCTTCTCAACCCGGTAGCTGTCTATGTCGATGGCGCTGAGAATGCCCCTGGTCGGGTCTTCTTCTGGGGGCGACGGCAGCTTCGGGATCAGGAAGTTCAGGAAGATCGACCGCTTCTCCCAATCCGGATTGTTGTACGGGAGCACGCACGCGAGGAAGCCGTAGGCTCGGACGAAGCCCTTGGCCTTGCCCTTGAACGCCACCTGCCCGTCTTCGTCCAGATCATGCCGGTAGGCCGGCGCTGTTCCACGGACTCAATGACGCCGGCTTTGCGGCGCTCGTCCTGTCGGCCCGATCATGGAAGCGCGAAGGGCAAGGTCTTCATGACCCGGCCGCACACCCTCGGGACGGCGGTCGACATCACCCCGTAATCCGCAACGTCGGTGCGGTCACGAGTTCCCCTGGGGCTGGCTACGGCTGGCCCCCTGGTTGGCACTGGATTGACAGGTCGGAAGGCTGCCCGTACGCTTGAATCGTTATGCTTCGCCGGTTCCGCTCCAGGGCCCGGTCGCTCGCTTCCGTGTGCGCTCTTGTGGCGAGCGTGGGGGCGAACGCCGTCGGAGCATCAACCCACGCCCACACCGGTTTGGACGCGCCCGCGTATGTCGAGCACGACGCGTCGGCACACGGGGTCGGCGGTGCCGGGTCGACCGCCCCGTCGCCCCAGCCGCAGTGTCTGGTCTGCCAATGGGCCCGCTCGGGGTGGGCACCCCCTGTCCGCGTCTCCCACCATGCGCCTCCCGTCGACGCGGTACGGCGGGCGCTCGTTGACGGCTTCGGGGCCATGTCGCGGGCGCGGGCCGCACAGCCCCCGCTTCGCGGGCCGCCCTCTCTGATCTGAGCCGATCGTCATCGCAGCCGGCCATCGGCCGGTTCGTGTCACTGCTCATTTCGGAGGTCATCATGACCCGCACCGTGCTCGTTGTGTGCGCCGTGTTGTCTGCCGCGCTGTTGTCTGCGACGCGCGCGGCAGCGCAGGACGGCGTCACGCTGTCAGGTCGTTTACTCAACTCGCTGTCTGGCGATCCGATTCCCGGCGTCGTCGTCGTTGTCGAGGAACTGGGCCGCACCACCACGTCGGCCGCCGACGGTACGTTCAGCCTCGGGGCCGTGGCCCCGAGTACCTATCACCTGTTCGTGGTGGCGCCGGGCTTCTCGTCGCGCCGTACCGAAGTGCAGGCCGGTCAGCCCCGTGATCTGCTCATCGATCCTGAGCTGCACTTCGAGGAGGTCGTGTCGGTGTCGGCGCAGTCGCGCAGCCAGTTCGAGGCGTTTCAGCCGACGTCTGTGCTGGCGGGCCAGGAGCTGACGCAGACGCTTGAGATGTCACTCGGGGCCACGCTGGAGAATCAGCCGGGCATCGCCTCCAGGAGCTTCGGGCCTGCGGCGGCGCGGCCGGTGGTGCGCGGCCTCGGCGGCGATCGCGTGCTCATCCTGCAAGACGGCCAGCGTCTCGGCGACCTGTCGAGCCAGTCGGGTGATCACGGCGTGAACGTGAATTTAGCGACCGCCACGCGCATCGAGGTCGTCCGTGGCCCTGCCACGCTGCTGTATGGGGCCAACGCGATCGGCGGGCTGGTCAACATCATCACCGACGAGATCCCCACCGAGCCCGAGGAGGGCGTCGGCGGTAATGTTACGTTCGACCTCGGCTCGGCCGCCCGCGAGGCGGCCGGCGCGGCCGATCTGCACGTCGGCAACGGCACGCTCGCGCTGCACGTCAGCGGCGGCGGGCGCCGGTCGGGTGACGTGCATACGCCGGCCGGCCCGGTCGGGAACTCGCAGTCGCGCAACGGCTTCGGGAGTGTGGGACTGAGCTGGACGGGCGCGCGCGGGTACGTCGGCGGCAGCTACGGATACGACGACACGCAGTACGGCATTCCGGTCGTCGAGGAGGGCCGTCTCCAGCTCACGCCGCGGCGGCACGCCGTCACGCTGCGGGGCGGCTCCGAGTCGCTCGAGGGCGTCTTCGACAGCGTCCAGGCCACGCTCGGGGTGCGGCGCTACCAGCACGACGAACTTGAGGGCGACGAGATCGGCACGTCGTTCACGAACCACACAACCGATGTCGAGCTGATGGTGTCGCACCGCGCCATCGGCCGGATGAAGGGAAGCCTCGGGGCCTGGGGTCTCGACCGGAGCTTTGCGGCGGCGGGTGCCGAAGCGTTGTCGCCACCGGTCGACGAACGCGGGTTCGCGGCGTTCCTCTATGAGGAGGTGACGTGGCCGCACGTGACGGTGCAGTTTGGCGGGCGCCTCGATCACACGCGGTTCACGCCACAGAGCGCGAGCGATCCGTCGCGCGCTTTCACCAACGGCTCGGGATCGGTCGGGCTGCTCGTCCGGCCCGCCGCCGCGGATGATCGCCTGACGGTGGCGTTCAGCCTGGCGCACGCCACGCGCAACCCGGCGCTCGAGGAGCTGTATTTCTTCGGCCAACACCACGGCAACTTCGCACTTGAGGTCGGCAATCCCGACCTCGAGTCGGAGAACGCGCTCGGGTTCGACCTGTCACTGCGGGCTCGCGGCCCGCGCGCGTCGGCCGAGGTGACCTACTTCCGCAACGATATTCGCAACTTTATTTTCCGCCGGCAGATGGACTACGAAGAGTTCGAGGCGCGCGAAGAGGCGTTCGTCGCGCGCTTCGGCGGGCGCGAACCGGCTGGTCACACGCACGAGGAGGAGGTACACGAGGAAGAGCCGGCGATCGTGGAGTTCCTGGGGAGCGACGCGCTGCTGCAGGGGTTCGAGGCACACGCAGACGTGCGGCTCACCTCGCGGCTCAGTGCCGAGGTCGGCTTGGACTACGTCCACGGTCAGCTCAAGAACGAGGGGTTACCGCTGCCGCGGATACCGCCGCTGCGGGGCCGCGTCGGTCTGCGGTATCAGGTGAACGCGTTCCAGGTCGGCGGCGAGGTGCGGGCCACCACGACGCAGGATCGTGTGTCCGGCGTCGAGGAGCCGACCGAGGGATATCAGCTCCTCAAGCTGTTTGTGTCGTACTCGTTCGTGACGGGCCAGACGACCAGCACGGTCACGGCGAGGCTCGACAACGTGACCGACGAGCTGTACCGGAATCATCTGTCGCTCATCAAGGCGCACGTGCCGGAAAGGGGGCGCAACGTCACGCTTCTCTACAACGTGCGTTTCTAAGTATTCCGGGGCGACCTCACGATGCGTCTCATCTGGGGCGGGCGAGCATCCGTGCGCGCCGCTCTGTACATGGGCGCCCTCGTCGCTACTCGCTACAATCCGCTGATCCAGCGCTTCTACTACCGCCTGGTTGCCGCCGGCAAGCCCAAGAAGCTAGCGTTGACCGCGTGCATGCGTAAGCTCATCACTATCTTAAATGCGATGGTGCGATCCAACTCGGCGTGGCAGCACGGTCTCGTGTCGTCCACCCCAGAACTGGCTTGACACCAGAGACAGTTGCTCCCAAGCAATGAGGTCTCAGAGAAACCCGGTACGGTTCACGACAGCCGCTCGAGCGACTGTTGAACCGTCGGTCGCTGGCCTGACTCGACATCCTGCCGCCGACGCTGATGAAACGCCGTGAGCGTCCTGTTCGCGTTAGCGAATGCGACAATCTGCCCACAGTACTGGTCGAGACGATGCGCCGGCAGGGCCCAGAGCGCCACGTCGTCCGTCAAGGCATCGAGGTAGGCGCGCGCGCCGCAGCACCCCAGGCTCATGGCCGCGCGCTGCTGATTGAGTACCTGCGGGACGATGGCACACGCCGGTCGCCCCATCGCCGGCGGGGTGCCGCCATCAACCCGCGCGACGGCCTCACTCAGGATGAGCCCGTGTTGCGCGTGGGCGAACACTAGGACGACCTCGGGCTGGATCGGGAAGTCCGCGAGCGGCCCGTAGAGCGCATGGGCCAGCGGGCGCGGCATGACCGGGATGGCGGGGATTTCTTCCTCGCGTACGTAATCGAGTCCCATCATGGCCTTGAGCGAGGCGTGCAACTCCTCCGGCTGCGAGGCCGCCGCGCCCGAGAGATTATGCGTGTGGATGCCAATCGCGCACAGGGCGTGGTCAGGGGCGGCTGTCGCGAAGGTGCGCGACGTGGCCTGCGACCAGAACGCGCATCCGGCGGGAACGACCCCCTCAAACATCGGAACGTCGTCGGGCACGACGTCGCAGAACGCGATGGCCACTGGGGGCAGCGACAGCTCCAGCGACGACACCAGTTGCTCAGCGTGGACTCGACGCATATCGTTCATCGGGGATTCCTCTCTTGGCAATGCGCAGCAATCATAACGAATGTGCGCCGTGGCGGGCAGTCGGGGTCGCGGCGTGCTGTGTGGCGTCAGCCTAATGTGGACCACGTAGGGTCGTGAAGTAAGAGACACTTTCCTGCCAGGGGAGGAGGCACCCCATGGCGAAGGCAGGATCGACGGAGAAGGTGGTTCGGGAGATTCGGCGGCACACCCGCCGGCGGTTCTCGGCCGAAGAGAAGATTCGGATCGTGCTGGAGGGCCTCCGCATGGGAAACACCAGCCGCCGCGTGCCCTCGCCGAGCGTCCGCGCCGCGTCGAGAATCTCCACCGCCCGCCGGCACAGCGGGACCCGGTGCTCGCGCTTCACCTTCATCCGCGTAGCGGAGATCGTCCACACGCGGCCGGCCGTGTCGATCTCGTCCCACGTCGCGAGCCGGACCTCACCGGAAAGCGCCGCCGTCAGCACCAGAAACTCGAACGCCAGCTTGACCGCCGGCGCAGCCGACGCCGACGCCCGCACCGTCTCGACGGCCACGGCCACGTCCTTGTGCGGCAGCGCCTGCCGGTGCTCCACGATGTCGTTCTGCGGACCGAGCACCGGCAGGATGCGGTCACACGGGTTGTCGTGTCGCAGGTCCATCGCGATCGCCCACTCCAGCACCGACCGGATGCGCTGGCGCACGGCGCGGGCGGTCTCCGCCTTCACGTGCCAGATGGGCGTGAGGATCTCCAGCACGTCGGCCGTGTTGACCTCGGAGACCGGCCGGCGGCCGATGCGCGGGAACGCATAGCGTTCGAGGCTCCGCCACCAGTTCTGCGCGTGCCACCGGCCGCGCCAGCCGCCCTGCTTCTGCTCCAGCACCCGCCGGGCGGGACGGGCACTAAGGCAGGGCGAACGCGAACCACTCGCTCGGCATGTCTTCCCAGCCGATGGCGACCACGATGTACTGGCGGCCGTCCACCATGTAGCTCATCGGCGCGCCGCTCGTGCCGCCGGGCAGTTCGATCTCCCAGACGGCATCGCCACTCGCCTTGTCGTACGCCCGGAACACCTTGCCGCCCGGTCCCCCGTAGTACTGCGGCAGTGCAGTGACACCGGTGTTCGCCCCCTCGCCCAGGAAGATCAGTTCCGGCGTGACCAGGACCGATCCCCGGCCGTGCGATCCGAGCCACGGCAGGTCGAGATCGCGAAGCCGCGGGTGGTCGCGCGGCCCGGGGCCATTCGCCACCTGCCAGAGGATCTCCCCCGCGTTCAGATCGATCGCCGTCAGCCGGCCGTAGGGCGGCTTGAAGAGCGGCAGGCCATCGACGCGCGGCGTCGGCGTATAGCGCTCCCGCGTGTAGCGGACATCGGAGCGCGGATGGTCCGATGGCGTCAGGCCGATGACGTTCTGGCTGTAGGCCGACGGGACGTACATCACGCCGGTCGTCGGATCGACGCCCGCGCCCTGCCAGTTGGCCCCGCCCGCCGTGCCGGGATTCAGGATTGTGCCGAGGAGACCGCCCGGCGACCGATCGATCAGGACCGGCGGCTCGAACAGCGGACCCCAGCGGTAGTCCGCGAGCAGTTCGAGCGCCTCCGCCCGCATCTCGGGGGTGAAGTCGATCAGGTCGTCCTCGTGGACCCCCTGCAGCTCGAACGGCGGTGGCTTCGTGGGAAACGGCTGCGTCGCGGCAAGCCGCTCGCCCGGCACCGGCGACGGCGGGACGGGACGGTCCTCGATGGGCCAGACCGGTTCGCCGGTGACGCGGTCGAAGACGTACGTGAACCCCTGCTTGCTGGGGATGGCGACGGCAGCGATCTCCCGCCCGTCGACCGTGATGTCCACCAGATTGGCGGACGATGCGAAGTCGTAGTCCCAGACACCATGGCGGACGGCCTGGAAATACCACTGGAGCTCGCCCGTCGCGATATCGACACAGACGAGGCTCTCCGCATAGAGATTGTCGCCCGGGCGGTGGCCGCCGTAGTAGTCGTTACTGGGCGTGGAGAGCGGCAGGTACGCGAGACCCCGTTCCGCATCGGCGGTCGGATGGGCCCACATGTTGGTGTTGCCGCTGTAGACCCACGACGGCTGATCGCTGTCGGGATCAACCCCCCAGGTCTCGATCCCGGGCTGGCCTTCGAGCGGGATGGTGTGGAACGTCCAGAGCTGCTCGCCGGTCCGGACATCGAAGCCGCGGACGTCACCCCGCGGCGCCTCCTTCGTGGCCGGCATCTGGTTGTCGAGGATGTCGCGGATAAACGAGCCGACGATGATGACCTCGTTCACGACGAGCGGCGCCGAGTTCCAGTAGTAATTGGGAGAATCGCGGATCAGGCCCTTCCGCAAGTCGACCATCCCGTTGTCGCCGAAGTCGGGATCGCGCACCCCGGTCCGCGCATCGACCGAGATCAGTTTCGGCCCGCGCGCCGCAAGCACGCGCGACTCGGTTCCGTCCGTCCAGTAGGCAACACCGCGCGTCTGCCCCGTCCGCTGCGACGCCCCCTCCTCCTCGAAGACGGGCTCGCCGTCGTGCCAGATGACAGCGCCGGTGGCCGGATCGAGCGCCGCGACGGTGCCCAGGCCGGTGCTGACATACAGCCGGCCGTCCGCCATCAGCGGCGTGTTCTGGGTCGCCACCGGACCGCGCAAGGTGTTGCCATTCCGGATCGCGTCCGGGATCACGGGCTGGCGCCACGCGATCTCCAGCCGATCCACACTGGAGGCGTCGATCTGATCGAGGGGCGTGTACTTCGTCGCGGCCGCGTCGGCCGCATAACTCGGCCACTCCACGGTCTGCGCCGTAGCGGGCGCCGGGCCAGCCATGCCGGCGGCCACCACGGCTGCGCCCGCAACGGCCACCCAGGTGCGAACCACGCTCGCGCGGCGTCTCGACATCCAGGACTGCGCCATGTCTCGTCCCTCCCTTGCCGCCAGTCTACTCCGACCGCGCCGCCGTGCTACGTTGACGCCGTGCCCGGCCCAGCCGCTCCGAATCCCACCGATCACGAGGTGATTGCCGGCTCGGTCGAGCGGGTGACGTTCCACAACCCGGAGAACGGCTTCTCGGTCCTGCGTGTCCAGGCTCGAGGCCACGCCGACCTCGTCACCCTGGTGGGACATGCCGCCACGATATCGGCCGGCGAATGGATCACCGCCTCCGGAACCTGGGTGCAGGACCGGACCTACGGCCGCCAGTTCCGCGCCCAGTTCCTGCAGACATCCGAACCCACCTCGAACGAGGGGATCCAAAGGTATCTCGCTTCCGGCCTCATCCATGGCATCGGTCCGGTCTACGCCCGGAAGCTGGTCGACACGTTCGGCGATGCGATCTTCGACGTGATCGACACGGAACCTGACCGCCTCCGGGAGGTGGAGGGAATCGGCGCCGTCCGCGCCGCACGGATCCGCGAAGCGTGGGCCGAGCAGAGAGCGGTCCGCGAGATCATGGTCTTCCTGCACGAGCACAGCGTCGGCACGGCGCGCGCGGTGCGCATCTACAAGACGTACGGCGCCGACGCGGTCCGGGTGATGTCGGAAAACCCGTACCAGCTCGCGCGCGACATCCGCGGCATCGGCTTCCGGACTGCGGACACGCTGGCAATGCGCCTCGGCATCGAGAAGACGGCGATGATCCGGCTCCGGGCCGGTGTCGGGTTCACGCTCCTCGAGGCGACATCGGACGGCCACTGCGGCCTCCCGGCACGCGAGCTCCTGACCCGGGGATCCGAACTGCTCGAGGCCCCGGGAGAGTTGGTGCAGTCGGCAATCGATCACGAACTGGCGGAAGGAACGATCGTCGCCGACACGGTCCGCGACACCGACTGCCTTTTTCTTGCGACGCTCCACCGGTCGGAACAGGCCATCGCCGAGCGCCTGCGGGCGATCGCCGCCGCGCCGCTCCCATGGCGGCCGATCGCTCCCGACATCGCGCTCCAGGCGGTAGCGACACGAACCGGCCTGACGCTTGCGCGGCGCCAGGCCGAGGCGATACGTCAGGCGCTGGCGTCCAAGGCGCTCGTCATGACCGGCGGCCCGGGTGTCGGCAAGACGACGGTCGTCAACGCGCTCCTCGCGATTCTTGCGCCGGAAGGGCTCGCGATCACGCTTTGCGCGCCGACCGGCCGCGCGGCACGGCGCCTGAGCGAGACGGCCGGCCTGCCGGCAAAGACGATCCATCGGTTGCTCGAAGTGGACCCGGCTACCGGGCGTTTCCAGCGCAACGAGGAACGCCCGATCGACGCCGATCTGATCGTCGTCGACGAGGCGTCGATGGTCGACGTCCCGCTGATGCATGCCCTGCTCCGCGCCGTGCCCGATGCCGCCGCGCTCCTGATCGTCGGGGATATCGATCAGCTGCCGTCCGTCGGGCCGGGCCAGGTGTTGAGCGACCTGATCAGCTCCGGTGCGCTACCCGTCGTCCGCCTTACGGAAGTGTTCCGGCAGGCGGCCGGCAGCCGGATCATCACGAATGCGCACCGGGTCAACGCGGGCGAGATTCCCTGGTTGGGCAAACCGGAAGGCGAGACCGACTTCTATTTCGTTCCCGCGGACGACGCCGACGCCGCCGCCGCGCGCATCCGCGAACTGGTGACCCAACGGATCCCGCGCCGCTTCGGATTCGACCCGATCCGGGACATCCAGGTGCTCTGCCCCATGAACCGGGGCGGGGTCGGCGCGCGCACCCTGACCGTGGACCTCCAGGCGGCCCTCAACCCGCCCGCCGGCCGGCCCGTCGTCGAACGCTTCGGCTGGACGTTCGCCCCCGGCGACAAGGTGATGCAGACCCAGAACGACTACGACCGCGACGTCTACAACGGCGACATCGGCCGGGTGGAGGCGGTCGACGAGGAGATGGGCGAGCTGCGAGCGAACTTCGACGGCCGGCTGGTGAGATATGGCTTCGGCGAGCTGGACGCCCTGGTGCCGGCGTACGCGACCACCATCCACAAGAGCCAGGGCTCCGAGTACCCCGCCGTCGTCATCCCGATCGTTACGCAGCACTACGTCATGCTGCAGCGCAACCTTCTCTATACCGGCATCACGCGCGGACGGCAGCTCGTCGTCCTCGTCGGCCAGCCGGGCGCGGTCGCCATCGCGGTTCGGACCGTTTCCGGCCGCCGCCGCTGGTCCAAGCTGGCCGAGTGGCTCACTTGACCTGCAGCACGAGCCGGGATGGGTGCAGCGCGTCGTGCAGCACCCGCTGCGTGGCAGGCGTCATCTCCCCGCCCTCCCCGAACGGCGTCGCGGTATTCAGATTCCGGTCGAAGTGCGGGAAGTTGGACGAGCTGATCTCCAGCCGGATCCGGTGACCCCGCCGGAACACCGTCGCCGTGAACCCCAGGTCGATCACGTAGTCGTGCACCGCGCCCGGCGTGATCCACGATTCCCGGTAGTCGGAGTTCCGGTACCGCGCCCGGATGATCCCCTCGGAGATGTTCTGGGCATAGCCGTCGAGATGCACGTCGACGAGCTTGGCGGTGAAGTCGGTGTCCGGGGCGGACGACGACGCCCATAGCTGGACCTGCACCGGGCCGATGACGGTCAGGTCCCCGTCCAGCGGTTCCGTCGTGTAGACCAGCACGTCGTCGCGTTCCTCCACGTCACGCTGATCGAATGCGCCCGACGACAGCAGATCGTTCGCGCAGCACATGTTGCCGCCGACGGTGGGCGCCGGGTCACCCGGGTCGTAGATGTACTCGTCGGCGCCGCCCCCCGCACCCGCCTCGGCGAGTACGCCGTCGCCGGCCGGTGATTTGGCGTTGCCACCGCTCCGCAGGTAGTAGCGCGTCTCGACCGTGTCCGGCAGCGGGAACTCGTCCGCCTCGATCCAGTAGCCACCCCCCGCGGTCCCCTCGTCCGGCGGCAGCATCACGAACAGCCGCACGGCCGGGTCATCCGCGACGCCGTTATCAATTCCCTTCAGCCAGTAGTCGAACCAGCGCGCCCATGCCGCATTCAGGTCAAACGCATTGTCCGGGCCGAAATCGATGTCGCCCGCCGTGGTGTCGGGCGGACAGGAATGGCAGAGTGCCCGCATCACCAGTTGCGTGCCGGTCCGTGCAGCCTCCGACCCGCCCTCGTCGCGCATCCCCATGAAGTTGCGGATCGTGCCCTCCTGGAAGATGTCGTACCAGCCACCGCTGATGAGGGCCGGAACCTGGATCCGCGGGTACTTCGTCTCGACGTCGAGCGCCGCCCAGTAATCGTCATAGCCCGGCCGCTCGAGCCACTCGTCGTAGTAGGCAGCCAGGTTACCCTCCCGCTGGAACCCCGCGAAGTCCTTCAACGGGACCTGCCAGGGCCAGTCATCCAGCAGCTTCTCGCGGCCCTCGGCAACGAATGCGGCGACTTCCTGCTCCGCCTGCTCGGGGGAGACGCCCTCTGCTTCGAGCCGCCGCTGCAACGTGTCGGTCGCCAGGATCTGCGATGTCCAGCTCTGGGCGAACCAGAGGTCGAACGCGCCACTCTGGTACGTCCAGCCCTGGAGGTAGTTCGAGGAGCTGTAGTGCGGCGCGATCGCGACCAGGTGCGGCGGCTGCTCCCCGGCCGCCTGCCACTGGGTCAAGCCGACGTAGGAGCCGCCGATCATCCCGACCTTGCCGTCCGACCACGGCTGGGCGGCGGCCCATTCGACCGAGTCGTAACCGTCCACGGCTTCCTGTCGCATGGCGTCGAACTCGCCCTCCGAGCGGTAGCGCCCACGCACATCCTGATTGAGCATCGCGTAGCCGCGCTCCGTAAAATACCGGCCGAGGGCGGCATCGCAGTCGCTTCCGGGAGCCGGCGGGCGCCGATTGTAGGGCGTTCGCTGCAGGATGACGGGGAATGGCCCGTCGCCCGCCGGCAGGTACACCTCGGTCGCAAGGTTGATGCCGTCCCGCATCGGGGCCTGCTCGATGCGACAACTGATCCCGCTCGCGTCGGCGGCCGGCGCCGCCTCATTAGCCGAGCCGCCGCAGCCTGTAGCCAGTACCAGACCGACGCCAGCCACCACGGTGGCAACTGCACTGCGCATCACGCTGTCGCTTCGCATTGCTCTCTCCCCTGCGCCTACGAAGAACCCGCATTGCCGCCAAGCCAACGAACGGGAACAGTATGCCTCCTGGTGCCGTCCAACACCGCGAAGAGACGATTCTGCATCGTCGAGGTGTTAGCATTGTTAGACGTGTCGTCTACCACTTTGCCTGAAGCGGACCGCCCGGAAACGCCCGGGAAGCCCGCCGCGCCCCAGTCGGCGCCGGCGGGCGCCACCAACGGATCGGGTGAGACTCGATCGACCACCCCCTCTGGCTTCACCTGGTCGCCCGAGGCAAGCGCCGTCACCACCACCATGGCGGGGGCGGCTCTCCTCGCCTTCCTGCGTGTCTTCCGCCGACGGCGGCCGGAGCCGCCGCAAACCGACGCGGAGACGGACCAGGCCGCACTCGATGCGGCGGCGCTTCCCGAAAGCACGCCCCCCGCCGCCCGTAGCGAGTCGATCGACGATCGGCGGGCCGAGGCACGCCTCGGCGGCGGCCAGCAACGCATCGACGCACAACACGCGCGCGGCAAGCTGACGGTGCGCGAGCGGATCGCGGCGCTGCTCGACGACGACACTTTCGAGGAGCTCGGCCCCTACCTCGAACACCGCCACGCGGCGTTCGGCCTGGACCGCCAGCGCCATGCGGGCGACGGCGTCGTGACCGGCTTCGGCCGGATCGACGGCCGCCGGGTCGCGCTGTTTGCGCAGGACTTCACAGTGCTGGGCGGATCGTTCTCCGAGACGCAGGCACTCAAGGTGGGGCGGCTGCTCGAGGCGGCGACGGCAAGCGGCCTGCCGACTATCGCGCTGCTCGATTCGGTCGGCGCGCGCATTCAGGAAGGCGTCTGGAGCCTTGCCGGCTTCGGAGACCTCTTCTGGCGCAATACGCAGGCGAGCGGCGTCGTGCCGCAGATCAGCCTGATGCTCGGCCCGTGCGCGGGCGGCGCCGTTTACTCGCCCGGCCTGACCGACTTCGTGATCATGGCGCGCGGCAGCAGCTACATGTTCATCACCGGACCGGACGTCATCCGGACCGTGACCGGCGAAGAGGTGGATGTCGAGACGCTGGGCGGCGCCGATACGCACGCCGCCACTTCGGGAGTCGCCCATCTCGTGGCGGACGACGAAGAAGCGGTATTCGCCCTGACACGAAAGCTGCTCGGCTACCTCCCGTCCAACAACGCGGACGATCCGCCCGCGGCGGAGCCCGACGACGCGCTCGAACCGGATGTCGCGGCGCTCGACGACCTGATTCCGGCTTCAACGGAAGTGGCGTACGACGTGCGCCACGCCATCGAACTGATCGCCGACCGCGACTCGTTCCTCGAGGTGCATGCCGACTTCGCTCCAAACGCCGTAGTCGGCTTCGCGCGGATCGAGGGACGTGTCGTTGCGTTCATCGCGAACCAACCGTCGCACCTCGCCGGCGTCCTGGATATCAACGCGTCCGACAAGATCGCGCGGTTCATCCGCTTCTCCGACGCATTCAACATCCCGCTCGTGACCCTCGTCGACTGCCCCGGGTTCCTGCCGGGCGCGAGCCAGGAGCAACAGGGGATCATCCGGCACGGCGCCAAGATCGTCTATGCCTACGCCGAGGCGACCGTGCCGAAAGTGTCGGTGGTGCTGCGGAAGGCGTACGGCGGCGCCTACATCGTCATGAGCAGCAAGATGATCCGGACCGACGTATGCCTGGCGTGGCCGACCGCCGAAGTCGCGGTAATGGGCGCCAAGGGGGCGGTCAGCATCCTGCACGCGCGCCACCTGAAGAAGGCCCCGACAGAGGCGGAGCGCGAAGCGGAGCGCGCGACACTCGAGGGCGAGTTCCAGAAACAGTTCAACTCCCCCTTCGTCGCCGCGGCGGCGGGACACATCGACGACGTGATCCACCCGCGCGAGACCCGCGCCCGGATCATTGGCGCCATTTCCTTTCTGCGCGACAAGCAGACCCAGATGCCGCCGAAGAAGCATGGCAACATCCCGCTCTGAGGCGCCCCGCACGTCCGCCCGGCGGCCGACCCGATGACCTCCGCGCTCGACATCGTCCTGGAAATCGCCGCCGTCGGATCCGGGCTCCTGTTCCTGGCCCTCGCCGGTTTGATCGGGCTGATGTACCTGCTCACGGCGCCCTGGCTGTTCGGACGACCCGAGACGGCCGGCGAGGCAACGC
Organism: Vicinamibacterales bacterium; assembly: GCA_965246995.1. Taxonomy (GTDB): domain Bacteria; phylum Acidobacteriota; class Vicinamibacteria; order Vicinamibacterales; family UBA8438; genus VXRJ01. Next base: position 2,365,463 of record OZ252008.1, on the reverse strand, counting down.
CGGAAGATGCGGTAACGGAAACGGACGAGGAGACCGCGGCGCAGCCGCTGGCAACGGCGGAAACGGCCGGAGAAACGCCGGCGCCTGTGGAAGCGGAACGCCAGCGGCGGGCCGTCGTGCTGGCCGTCACCGTGGCGGTGGCCCGCGACCGTGCCGCACGGTCCGTACGCCGCATCGTTGCCACCGCCACCGAGACCACGTCGGACTGGCGGCGCGCCGGCCGGATGCGGCATTTCTCAAAGCAGCGGCGGCGGACGAGGGCCCGCGCATGACACGCTACCGCGTCACGATCGACGACCAGACCTACGACGTCGAGGTGGACGATCCACGCGCACGGCCGGTGACCGCGACCGTCTCGGGCACGTCGTACACGGTCGAGGTCGATCCGGCGCCCGCCGAAACGCCGGCGCCGGAAACCACTCCCGCGGAAGCTGCCCCGTCACCGGCGGAGAGCCCCCGGCCCGACGGTGGGCCAACCTCCGAGGCCGGCACGCCAGACGCTCCCAGCGACACGCCGGCCGCCGCCTCCGGCGACGCGTCGCCCCGCACCATGAACGCGCCGATCCCGGGCGTCGTCGCGAAGGTGACGGCCCGCCGCGGGCGGACCGTGTCGCGTGGCGACGAACTGCTGACGATCGACGCCATGAAGATGTTCAACGTGATGCGCTCTCCCTGGGCGGGCAAGGTGACGGCGATTCATGTCAAGGATGGCGATCAGGTGGTGCAGGGCCAGCCGCTCGTCACGGTGAAGCCCCGCTGATTTGATCACGCCCGCCGTGCCCGAGATCCTCGCCCTCGACCCCAGCGTCTTGCTGATGTTCACCATCGGCGGCGTCCTGATCTACCTCGCCATCGCGAAGGAGTACGAGCCGACGCTGCTGTTGCCCATCGGCTTCGGCGTCCTGCTGGGCAACCTTCCCAATTCGCCGATGAACGAGCCGGGCGGGATGCTGCACATCCTGAACGAGTTCGGCATCCAGACCGAACTGTTCCCGTTGTTCATCTTCATCGGCATCGGTGCGATGATGGACTTCCGGCCACTCCTCTCGCAGCCGTACTTCGCCATCCTCGGCGCGGCTGGCCAGCTCGGCATCTTCGCGACGCTGATCCTGGCCACGCTGCTCGGCTTCCCGCTCAACCAGGCGGCATCGATCGCCGTGATCGGCGCGATCGACGGGCCGACCAGCATCTACGTCTCCTCGCTCCTCGCACCCGAGTTGCTCGCGCCGATTGCCGTGACCGCCTATTCGTACATGAGCCTCGTGCCGATCATTCAGCCGCCCATCATGCGGCTGCTTACGACCCGGAAGGAGCGGCGCATCCGGATGGCTTACGCGCCCCGTCCGGTGCCGCGTCTGGCCGTGATCCTCTTCCCGGTCGTCGTGACCGTCGTGGTCGGCCTGCTGGTGCCCCCGTCGGCGCCGCTTGTCGCCACGCTGATGCTCGGAAACCTGCTGAAGGAATCAGGCGTCGTCGCCCAGTTGACGAAATCGGCGTCCAACGAGCTGGCGAACCTCTCCACCCTGTTCCTCAGCCTGACCATCGGCAGCCTGATGCAGGCCGAGACCTTCCTCCAGATGCAGACGCTCTTCATCCTGCTGCTCGGCCTCGGCGCCTTCGTGCTCGACACCGTGGCGGGAGTCTGCTTCGGGAAGATCCTCACGGTCGTCACCGGCGGCCGGATCAACCCGCTGGTGGGCGCGGCGGGCATCAGCGCCTTCCCGATGAGCGGCCGCCTCGTACAGCGCGTCGCCCAGGAAGAGGACTTCACCAACCACGTCCTGATGCACGCGATGGGCGCCAACACCGCCGGCCAGCTTGGCTCCGTAATCGCGGGCGGCGTGCTGCTCGCGCTGGTCAGCAACGTCCTCGGGTAGGACCCCGGGGACCTCTCAGCGAACCGGTTCGACCATAGCGTATTCGCCACTGGCGCCGTTCGCGAGGACCGCGGCGTCACGCACCTGAGAGAATGAACGGATGGTTTCCACTGGGGCGACCGGACCGGATCCCCGTCGGGTCTACGAAGAGCGGCGCGCCGCGCGCCGGACGGCACAGGCGGCGAACGAGCGGCGGCACCACGCCATCGGCACGCTCCGGCTGGTCGGACTGGGCATCGCCGGCGCGCTGGGAATAGGCATCGTCGGCGGCGCGGCATACTCCGGCTGGTGGCTGCTGGCGCCGCTGGCCGGGGTCTTCCTGCTGGGGGTACGGCTCGATCGGATCGAGGCGGAACGTATCCGCCTGGAACGGGCCATCGGGTTCTACGAGCGCGGTCTTGCGCGCCTGAACGACGACTGGGCCGGAATCGGCGAGAGCGGGAACGAGTTCGCCGATCCGAAGCACCTCTATGCCGCCGATCTCGACCTCTTCGGCAACGGATCGGTTTTCCAGCGCCTTTGCGCGGCCCGGACGCGGCGCGGAATGGGCATGCTCGCCGCGTGGTTGCTGACGCCAGCCCCACCCAGCGTCATTCGCGAGCGGCAGACGGCCGTCGACGAACTTACCTCCAACCTCGATCTCCGGGAAGCCCTGGCGGTGCTGGGCGACGACACACGAGCCGCCGTCGACGCACAGGGGCTGGCGGCCTGGGGTGCGGCGGCGCCCGCCTTCGATTCACCGGCCTTGCTCGCGGCGGGACGCATCGCATCGGCCGCCGGAGCGCTAGCTCTGGCTGCGGGTATCGCCTACTGGCTGGCAGGGGGTGGCTCGCTGGATCTGAGCGACGGCGTCCGGGCGCTGCTCGGCTGGTACTTCGTTGCCGCGGTAGTCGGGGTGGCTATCGTGCAGTTGCGCATCCGGTCGACCGCGGCCCGCATCTTCAGAGGGGTCCACGCGGCGCGGGACATAGGACTGCTCGGCGCCGTGCTGGCCCGGCTTGAAGCGGAGCGCTTTCGCGCGCCGCGCCTTACCGAGCTTCGCGCCCGGCTCGACGTCGACGGGCAGCCGCCGTCGCGGCAGGTGGCGCGGCTGACCCGCCTGATGGAGCAGGTCGATTCGCGCCACAACGCCATGGCGCGGCTCATCGGTTTCTTCCTGGTCTGGGATGTGCACCTCGCACACGCCGTCGAGCGTTGGCGCCGCGCCTCGGGCCCGAAGCTCGGTCCGTGGCTCGACACGGTAGGTGAGCTGGAGGCCTTGGCGTCGCTGGCCGGTTATCGATTCGAGCGGCCGGACGACGTCTGGCCCGAGGTCATGGACGGCGCGCCGCACTTCGAGTCGGAGGCCCTGGCTCATCCCCTGTTGAACGCTGAGGCCATCGCGAACGACGTCCGGCTGGGCCATCAGCCGCAGGTGCTGATCCTGAGCGGATCGAACATGTCGGGCAAGAGCACCCTGCTCCGCACCATCGGCGTCAACGCGGTCCTCGCCCAGGCGGGAGCGCCGGTGCGGGCGCGGCGCTTGCGAATGTCGCCGCTGGCGGTAGGCGCGTCGATTCGGATCACCGACTCACTCCAGGACGGCAACTCCCGGTTTCATGCCGAGATCCTGCGGCTGCAGGCCATCCTGGCGCGAACGCACCAGGAGGAACCGGGCGGGAACGGCGCGCCCGACGATGCGACGCCGGTCCTCTTCCTGATCGACGAGTGCCTGCAGGGCACCAACTCACACGACCGGCGGATCGGCGCCGACGCCGTCGTCCGAAGCCTGGTGAAGCGGAGCGCTATCGGCATCGTGACGACGCACGATCTGGCGCTCACGGCGATCGCCGATGTTCTCGGCCGGCGCGCCGAGAACGTCCATTTCACGGATCACCTGACGAACGGCAAGCTCCGCTTCGACTACAGGCTGCGGCCGGGCGTGGTCGGCAAGGGTAACGCGATCGAGCTGATGCGCTCCGTCGGCTTCGAGATCCCTGTATAGACAGCGACGGGAGACGGACGTCGGGACGCTGGCGGAAACGGCGTTGCCTACGGGCAAAGGCCGCGAGGGCGCGTATACTGCCGGCCGTCGATGCGATCGTCTCCCGGCACACCCCGCTACCGGTTCTCTGGTCATACCCTGTCCCCCGCCCGCAGGACGCTCTTCCGCGACGGTCGGGAGCTGCCGCTGATTCCGCGCTGCTTCGACCTGCTCGTCCTGCTCATCGAGCGGCGGAACGAGGCGTTGTCGAGGCATGAGATCCTCGACGCGGTCTGGAGCGACGTGGTGGTCACCGACGGTGCCCTCAGCCAGGCGGTCCGGATCCTCCGACGCACGCTGCGCGACGATCCGCGCGAGCCTACCTTCATCCGTACGGTGTCCCGGCACGGCTACCGCTTTGTCTGCGAGGACATCGTCGAGGAGCCGGACGAGGGATCGCCGGAGCCCGTGCGGGCCACCACGGCGGAGCCCGCCGCGACCGTCTCCTTGGACCAAGCCCTCGAGACGTTGCTCGCGGACGATGCCGACGACGCCGAAGGTGCGGACATCCGGCGGCGTCAGGCCGCCGAGACCCTGCACCATCTGGGCACGGCGGAAGCTCTCGACCGGCTGAACCGCAGACAGGGAAACGCCGTGGCCCGCGCCTACTTGCGCGAGACCCGCTGGGATGTCCCGGGTGCGGGGCCGGTTCCGCTGTTCGGGCATCCGGGTTGGCTGGCGGCCGCGAGAATTCTGTTCTCGTTTCGTATCCGACGCGTGGCCCGGCTGGCCGCGCGCCGGTGGATGGCTGCGGCAGCCGGTGGCGCCGCCGCCGGGGCGATCGGCGGCTTCGTCGGTGGCCTCGTCCTCCGCTTCGGACCCGGGTCTACGGCAGACACCGGCGTGGTTCTGATGCTGCCGCTTCTCGGAACGGCGATCGGCGGTGTCGCGGCGGCGGGGATCGGGGCCGGTCTGGCCGCCGCAGAAGCCGCCTTCCGCGCGCAGCGGCGGCTGGCGCTCGCAGCGGCCGGGGCGGCGAGCGGCCTGGCGGTCGGCGGGATCGCTCACCTTCTGGGACGCCTCGTGCTCGAGGGGCTATTCGGTCGCGAGCTCTCGCTGCTGACCGGCGCGGTGGAAGGCCTGGTCCTCGGCGGAGCGGTCGGGCTGGGGTACGGGCTGGCCACCCCGACGGCAGAAGGTGGCATGGCTACCCCCCATGGGCGCGCCCGGATCCGTGTCGCTGTCCTGACGGGGCTCGCCTGCGCGCTGGGCGCCGGGTTGCTCGGTTGGAGTGGCCGCTTCCTGGGGGCGATGAGCCTCGATTTCATGGCGCAGAACTTCCCCGGCTCGCAAGTCGGCCTGGCGCCCTTGGCCCGCCTCCTAGGCGAGCAGGAGCCTGGGGTCGTGACCCGGGTCGCGATCAGCACCTTCGAGGGCCTGATGTTTGGCTCGGGCCTGGCCGCGGGGCTCACCAAGCGGCCCCGCTGAGCCCATTTCTGCCCCTTTCAGCGGAATATCACCAACTCCTCACTTCTCGCTCATGTCTCGGGGCGGCCTTCTGCCCATACTGCCTGTGAGCGAATCCGACCGCGGCCCTGCCTCCAACAAGGCCCCGCCCGAGGCGGGGAGCGATAACGATGGCATTACGACTTCCCCTTCGGCCTTCACCCCAATCCCCGTGGGCTGTCACCCACGAGCGCCTGACCCTCGGGACCCGAGAGCCCCAGCTCGGCACGTGGCAGCGGCTCTTCCTCGTCGAGCTCGACGGGCCGCGCTCGCGGGAAATCGTTGTCACGACGGCAGGCCTCCCAGGATCCCGGCCGCGGGAACGATCCGCCCTGCGCTCGCTACCGCCCGAGCTCGTGGAGGAGCCGGTGTGAGGCGGCGAGAGATGGATCGACCGGCAAACGGCGGTCTCCACGTGGGCGTGATCATGGACGGCAACGGCCGCTGGGCCTGCGCGCGCGGCCTCCCGCGCATGGAGGGGCACGGTCGCGGGGCCGACGCCGTTCGACGTGCGGTGGAAGCGGCACCCGGGCTCGGCATAACGACGCTGACGCTCTACGCCTTTTCCGCCGACAACTGGCGACGCCCAGCCGCCGAGGTGTCGACCCTGATGCGGTTGCTGGAATCCTTCCTCGTCTGCGAGCGCATGAACTGTCGCCGGCATGGCGTGCGGATCGCATTGATCGGTCGGCGAGACCGTTTGTCACCCGCGCTGATTCGTGCGATTGAGGAGACGGAGCGCACGACGCGCGACGGCGCCCGGCTCTACCTGAGGTTGGCCGTGGACTACTCGGCACGCTCGGCGATCCTCGCCGCGGCCGGCACGCTGAGGTCGGACGAACACTGCGATGAGAACGGCTTCCTGCGGCGGGTCAACCGCGCGTGCCACTCCGATCCGGAAACACCGTCGGTCGATCTGCTGATCCGCACGAGCGGGGAGCAGCGCCTGAGCGACTTTCTGCTGTTCGAGTCGGCCTACGCCGAGCTCATGTTCCTTGAGACGTTGTGGCCGGACTTCGACGGCGATGACTTGCGCCGGGCGGTCGAGGCGTTTCGTCGCCGCGAGCGTCGCTACGGGGGTCTGGCCCCGGACAAGGCGATCCGAGCGGCGAATCCGGCCTACTAGACGGCATCTTCAGCCACACCTGGGGTGTCGGGTGCTATCAGGGACTGAGGCCGGACCGCCCACTTTCGCCGGGGAGCCCGATGAAGGAAGCGCTGTTCGCCCGGTTGGAACTCGCCCACGAGTGCTTCGGAACTGGCCGACTGTCCCCGACGGGGCTCGAACGGGTAGAATTCCAGTGATCCCGGTTACGGCAACCTTCGGAGGTGCTGCGATGACCCTCTCACGACGCAAGGCGCTCTCCCTGTCCGGTTCCACCCTCGCGGGGCTGTCCCTCGGCGTCCTGCGGCCCGAGCATGCCGCGGCCCTGGAGGCGCAGGCCCAGGACGACTGGCCGGATTCGCTCGTCGAACGCCCGCTGCGCGAGGGATTTCCCGCGCCGCTGCCGCTCGAGCCCGACGGGTCGGCTCCGGAACATCCGGAGAGCGCGGCCGGTCCCATAACCGATCCGCTGATGTGGCGTTCCGCGGGCCGCCAGACCCCGGAGATCGAGTTCGACTACCGGCAAATGGCGATCCGCGTCGACACCCGCGGGCTCGGGAGGCTCGCCGGCACGTTGCGGTTCTCGGACCTGGAGCAACTGCCGGTCGTCTCCCACACGTTTCTCCTGCAGTGCGGGGCGCCGAATCCGCGCGGGATCGTCAAGTGGACCGGCGTGCGGTTCAGCGACTTCGCCGACATGCTCGGGCTCGTCCCCGGGGTGCATTACTGCCGGTTCGTGGCGTCCGACCGCTTCTACGCGGACGAGCCGATGACGACGCTGCGGCGGCCGCAGGTGATGCTGGCGTGGATGATGAACGACGAGCCGATTCCGCCGCGTCACGGCGCGCCGCTGCGGTTGATCGTGCCGTTCCGGTACGGGAACCGGAGCGTCAAGGCGATTACCGAGATGACGTTCAGCACGCCCGGACCGCGGATGCCGCCGCTGCCGGTCTGATTCGCGCCGGCGTCACAACCAGGCCAACAGTCCTCGATCCGGCACCATTCGACGCAGGAACTCCTGGATCGGCAGGCACCAGACGCCGTCTATCCGCAAGCGCTCCGGGCCGCGGTAGAGCACCGCGGTCTCCGCCTCGGGAAAGTCCTTGCGGAACGCCCGCAACGCCCGCAGGTCGGTGGAGTGCACCTTGCCGGCGTTCTTGACCTCGAACGCCTGCAGCCCCGTCTCCCCGTACACGACGAAGTCGATCTCGGCTCCGGCGCGCGTCCGCCAGAAGAAGAGGCCCACGTCGCGCCTGGAATACGCGGCCCACGCCCGGAGATGCTGGGCCACCAGTCCTTCGAGCGCCTGCCCGTCGATCTCCTCGGGGCGATCGAGTGGTCCCTTCGGGCGCAGCGACCGGAACACGCCGGCGTCGAACAGGTAGAGCTTGTCGTGGGTCACGGTCTTGCGCTTCGCGCGTTTGCGGAAGACCGGCAGCCGGAACGCCAGCAGCAGGTCCTCCAGGATACCGACGTACCCGGCGACGACCTTGCGCTCGACTTCGCATTCCCGGGCCACCGCCGAGACGTTGAGCTGCGAGCCGTGGGAGAAGCTGACCGCCTCCAGGAAGCGGGTGAAGCTCCCGACGTTGCGCGTGAGCCCCTCCGCCCTGACCTCCTGATCGAGGTACAGGCTCGCATAGCCGCCGAGGACGTCCGTCGGGTCGGATGCGCCGACCACCAGGGGCAGCAGCCCGATGTGCAGCGCCCGACCGAGGTCGAACTCCGGCAGTTCCGCGGCCATGAAGGGATGCATGGTGCGGCGCACCGCCCGTCCGCCCAGCAGATCCACCCCGCCGCGACGGAGCTTGCGGGCGCTCGATCCGGTCAGGAGGAAGCGCGGCGGCGACGGCTCCTCCATGACGGCATGGACGACCGTGAGCAGCTCCGGGACGCGCTGGATCTCGTCGATGACCACCGTCTCCTTCCCCGGCGATCCCGCGAGCAGTTCCCGCAGGCGTTCCGGGCGGGCGCTCAGGCTGCGATGGAGCGGCGGTTCGAGCAGGTCGAGGAACTGGGCGTCGGGCAGCCGGTGGCGCAACCACGTGGACTTGCCGGTCCCACGGGGACCGAACAGGAAGCAGCTCCGGTCCGGAATTCGAAACAATCGACTGACGAATTCCATTTCAGGTCGAAAAGTGGAATATCTGTTTCCATTTTACTCGACCTGCGACCATGAATCAATCCGACCGTGGATTGGAGGACGGCCTGCGCAAGGCGGGCGCGGAGGTTCGCCGGCCACTGGCGCACATGCCGGGAATCGGTGCGCAAATCGCATGGTATGCCGAACAGCTTAGACATGCCTGACACGCCGCGGCTGGCCGAATCGATTGCCGACGACTTCTACAATGACCGGTTCGACCTCTCCGGGAGAGGAGCGCCGCCACACGGCTCTTCGAATCGCAGCCGGAAGCCTTCGATCCGGCCCGCGTGACGTCGATGTCGGCCCGGGAGTTGCACCAACTGCTATCCCAAAGCGGTGTCAGTCGACGCCACGGGCGGGACGTCGGCGCCTGGCGGGACGTCGGCGCCTGGCGGGACATCGCGGGCAGCTTGGCCCGCGGCGTCGGCGCCGTGTCCCACTTGGTGGACTCCGGTGTTGGTGACGCGGTCGAACTGCGGAGGGACTTGCAGCGCCGCGATTCGGACGGCCGGCCGCGCTATCCCCTACTCCGGGGTCCGAAGGTCGGACCGATGTGGGTGCGGATCATGGCGAACCCGGGCGGGGCGGATATCCGGCGGATGGACGCCATTCCCGTCGCCGTTGATGTGCAAGTGCGCCGCGCCACCGAAAACCTGGGCGTGACGGACACACGGGATCTTGAAATCGAAGAGGCCAAGCCCGTAATCCAGGACGCATGGCGTAAATAGATCGTCGGGGCGGACGCCCCCAGCTTCCGGGCCGTGTTTCGCGCGCGGGCCCCGTTGTCCAACTCCGGCAACCGCGCGATCGTATGGGCGCCGGCTGAGAGTCCGGCGATGACCATTTGGGACGAGTTCGAGCGGCCGAATCGGAACGCGGGCACTCGTCCGACCGTGACAACTTGACGGTACGGACCCGCGCCATCGATTCACGATTTTCCGCGTATTCCGGGGAATTCCGAATCGAAACAGGGACCTATTCCACTCGTAGGCCAAGCCTGTGTCGAAAATGCTCGCCAACGAACCGGGGTCGGCAAGGTGCTGACCGGCAACTTGCCTTGTGAGTCCGCATGTCGGACCGACGCCGGGACCGGGGCTGGCTTGGCGTGCTGGACCGGGGGCCTCTAGAATTTCCTGTCATCACACAGCCCATCGTCCGGAACGCCGAATTTGCTGGCCACGGCACGTGCCGCGTCACGGATCTCTCGTGTCGGCGCAAACCCGGCGCCAACGTCATTTGCGCTCTCGCGCGCCTGTTAGACGAGGCAAATCGCCGCGCCGCTGACGTGCAAATCCATTTGACAAACTAATGGAGCTGGCGGTACTTTCATTGGGATGCCTAATAGAGAGCCGTCAAGGACGGAGGTCCTTCGCGGCACGCTCGACCTGATGGTGCTGCAGACACTGGTCTCGCTCGGCCCGTCGCACGGGTACGCGATCGCCGCCAGGCTCGAGCAGGTTTCCGGCGGGGCCCTGCTCCTCAACATGGGCACGCTCTATCCCGCCCTGATGCGGCTGGAGCAGCGCGCCCTCGTCCGGGCCCAGTGGGGCCTGACGGAGAAGAACCGGCGCGCCCGGTTCTACGGGATCACCGCCACCGGGCGACGTCATCTGGCCGCCGAGAAGCGCGGCCTGGACCGCATGGTGTCGATCATCGACGCGCTCTTTCGGGAGCCGCCGTTGGCGCCGAGCGAACGTCATTGACGAGGCTGCGCGCATCGCTGTGCCGGCCGTCGCGGGCGCGACGAGGGCCGACCGGTGAAGCGGCGCGTTGACGAGGAGAACCACCATGGCCCTGCTTCGCGAGTGCCTGCGTCGTCTGTGGGGCGCGCTCCGGCGCAATCCGACGGATCACGATCTGGACCGCGAGTTGCGCTTCCATCTCGAACAGGCGGAGGAGGAGCTTCGCGGGAAGGGCCATTCGCCGGCGGAAGCCGCCCGGCTGGCGCGCGTGCGCTTCGGCGGCTTCCCCCAGGCGATGGAGGCGCTGCGCGACCAGCGCGGCATACCTTGGCTCGACGACCTGCGGAGGGACCTGCGGGTCGGTGTGCGCGGCCTCGCGCGACGTCCTGGGTTCACCATCGCTGCGGTGGCGGCGCTCGCGTGCGGCATCGGCATAAGCACGACGGCGTTCACGATCGTGAACACCATGACCCGGGGGCTTCCCGTAGACGAGCCGGATCGCATCGTGCGGGTCGGCGTGCTCGATGCGTCGCAGCGCCCGGTGCGCGTATCACCCCGCGAGCTCGAGGCGTGGCGCTCCGCCTCGACGTTGGCCGGCATCGCCGCGTTCAGCCCGACGATGGCGACCGTCAGCGAAAGAGGCCGGTCGCCCGAGCCGGTGGCCGCCGCCTACGTGTCCGCCGACACGTTCGGTCTCCTCGGCGAGCGCCCGGTCCTGGGTCGCGAGTTCCTGCCGGAGGACGATCGTCCTGGCGCACCGGTGGTGGCGCTGCTCGGAGATGCCGTGTGGCGCAGCCGCTTCAACGGCGATCGATCGATTCTCGACCGCTCGATCACCGTCAATGACATTCCGGTCACCATCGTCGGTGTCATGCCTGAAGGGTTCCGGTTCCCGATGGTGGCCGACCTGTGGTTGCCGCTGTCGGCGATGCCCGGATACGGCGAGGACCGCAACGCCCGGGTGATCGACGTGGTCGGTCGGCTCGGCCCCGGCCGGACGGCGACCCAGGCGGTCGCCGAGCTGGAGCCGATCGCCTTCCGGCTCGGCCAGGACCTGCCCGAACCCAGCCGCGCCACGGCCGTCACGGTGGCGCCGTTCACGGGCGACATCCGCCCGATGTACCCGTTCCTCATCGCGCTGATGGCCTCGGTCGGCCTCGTGCTCCTCATCGCCTGCGTCAACGTCGCCAACCTCCTGCTCGCGCGCGCGCTCGCTCGGTCGCGGGAAACCGCCGTCCGGTTGGCGCACGGGGCGACGCGCTGGCGCGTCCTGCGCCAGTTGCTCGTCGAGAGCGCGCTGCTCACGGCGGTGGCCGGCGCGGTGGGCGTCCTGTTCGCCATGCTCGCGACGCGTCTGTTGAGCGAAACGCTCGCGAGCATCAATTTCCCGTACTGGCTGCGGTGGACGATGGACGGCCGCGTGTTCCTGTTTGTCGCGCTCGTCTGCGTGGTGAGCGTCGCCATCTCCGGTCTCTGGCCCGCCGTGCATCTCGCCCGGAGCAATGTCATGGACGGCCTGCGGGAGGGTGGACGATCCGCCACGCTCGGGTCGCGGCCGAGACGGCTCGTCACCAGCCTGCTCGCCGTGGAGCTTGCGTTCACGCTCGTGCTGCTGGCGGGCGCCGGGCTGATGACGCGCAGCTTCATGTCGCTGTATCGCGCCGACCTCGTGATCGACCCGACCAACGTGCTGTCGACGCGGATTGCGCTCTCGCCGGCGCGATATCCGACGCCCGAAGCGCAGACGGCTTTTTTTCGCCAACTCGAGGAGCAGCTCGGCGGCCTGTCGACCATTGGCGCGGCGGCCTTCGCCAACACGGTGCCCTTCATCGGTGCGCCGCGCCGTGAGCTGTCGGTCGACGGCCGTGCGGACGCGCCCGATGCGCCGCGTCCGAGCGTCTCGATGGTGTCGATCAGCCAGGCGTATTTCGAGACCCTGGGAGTGCGTCTGATGCGTGGTCGCGCCTTCACCGAGGCGGACATGAGGCAGGGAAGCGGGGACGCGATCGTCAACGAACGCTTAGCCGCGATGTTCTTCCCGGATCAGGAACCGATCGGAAAGCGCATCCGCCTGAGCGGGGGGGCGACCTCGTCGCAGGACACCGACACCTGGCTCACCGTGGTCGGCGTGGCGCCCTCCGTGCGACAGCAGCCCACGCTGCAGCTTCAGGACCTCGACCCGGTGGTTTACGTGCCACGCACGCCGGCGTCCGGACCGGTGGCCTGGTTGCTCGTGCGCGGCGCGCCGTCGGCGACCTCGGTCGCCACGGTCGTCCGTGAACGTATCTGGACGCTCGATCCCGACGTGGCGCTGGCGCGGCTGGTGCCGCTCGACGAGACGATCTCGCAGTCGCGCTGGACGGTGCGCGTGTTCGCCGCGATGTTCGCCGCGTTCGCGTGGATTGCGGTGGTGCTGTCAGCGGTCGGTCTGTACGCCGTGACGGCCTACTCGGTGACGCAGCGGCAGCAGGAAGTCGGCATCCGAATGGCGCTCGGTGCCCAGCGCGGCGACATCGTATGGCTGTTCACCAGACGGGCGTTCGTCTCGCTGAGCGTCGGTCTGCTGGCCGGCATCGCCGGCGCGTTCGCGATCGGGCCGCTCCTGCGTGTGTTTCTCGTGCAGACGAACCCCAGCGACCCCGTGACGCTGGCCGCGGTCACCGGTGTGCTGGTCGTCGTCGCCGCCGTCGCGAGCGTCTGGCCTGCGCGCCGCGCGACACGAGTGCGCCCGGCGATTGCCCTGCGCACCGAGTAATTTCGTCGGCAACTGGTTAGCATGAGAACGTACTTCGAGTCGATCAGCACGACGCCGGCGCTCAGCGCTACCCTGCTGGCGACGCTGATTCTCGTCTTTGCCGTGTTTCCGGCTCTGCCCATCGGCGGCGAGATGCTCGACGTGAAATCGGGCTACACCTACCGGGAGGCCGTCGTGGTTCTGGAGGCCTACGGCGAGCAGGGGCGATGGGTGTACGCGTGGTCCAGCGCCACCCTGGACACGTTGCTCCCCATCGTTTACGCCAGCTTGCTGGCCGGACTCGTCTATCGCTTCCGGCCGACGGAACGCCTGTGGACGCTCGCATGTCTGCCGATCGGCGCGGGCGTGCTCGACCTGTGCGAGAACATCCAGATCATCTTCCTGCTGGTTCTCTATCCTGAGGTGTCTGCCCCGCAGGTGGCGAGCGCGTCGCTGTTCACCCTGTCGAAGGGTTACGCGCTTTCAATCTGCGTGGCGCTGGCGGCGACCCTTACGGCCTTGGCCGCCGTGCGCCACGGGCTGAACAGGACCTGAAGTGACGAACCGTCTACGGACGGCAACGCTAGAGGCCGGCGCCGCTGTCCTTCAGAATCGTCCACACCTTTTCGGGCGTGATCGGAATGTCGATGTGCCGCACGCCGAGATGCGCCAATGCATCCACGACGGCGTTGACGATCGCCGGCGGCGCGCCCACGGTGGCCGACTCTCCGACGCCCTTCGCGCCCAGCGGATGGTGCGGCGACGGGGTCACGGTCTTGTCGGTCTCCCACCGCGGCGTCTCCATCGCCGTGGGGACCAGGTAGTCCATGAAGCTTCCGCCCTGAATGTTGCCGTTCTCGTCGTAGCTGATCTCCTCGAGCAACGCGGGGGCCATGCCCATCGTGAGGCCGCCGTGGATCTGCCCGTCGACGATCATCGGATTGATGATGTTGCCGCAGTCGTCCACCGCCACGAACCGGCGTATCTTCACTTCTCCCGTGCCGCGGTCGATGTCGACGACGCAGATGTAGCTGCCGAACGGGAACGTCAGGTTCGGCGGATCGTAGTACGAGACCGCCTCCAGGCCGCCCTCCATGCCGGGCGGGTGGTTGGTGTAGGCGGCGAACGCGAGCTCCTGGATCGTCTTCGATTTCTGCGGTGCGCCCTTGACCGAGAAGGTCCCCGGCGTCCATTCCAGGTCGTCCTCGCTCACCTCCAGCAGGTAGGCGGCGATCTTCTTCGCCTTGTCGCGGACCTTGCGCGCAGCCATCGCCCCGGCCGCTCCGGCCGTCGGCGTCGAGCGGCTGGCGTACGTGCCCAGCCCGTAGGGCGCGGTGTCGGTGTCTCCCTCTTCGATCTGGATGTGGGCGGCGGGAATGCCCAGCTCTTCGGCGAGCACCTGCGCGTACGTGGTCTCGTGGCCCTGGCCCTGCGACTTGGTCCCGAAGCGGGCGGTCGCCTTGCCGGTGGGATGGACCCGGATCTCGCACGAGTCGAACATCTTGATACCGAGGATGTCGAACTGCTTCGAAGGCCCGGCGCCGACGATCTCCGTGAAGCTCGAGATGCCGATGCCCATCAGCTCGCCCCGCGCCCGCTTCTCCGCCTGCTCCTTCCGCAACTCGGCGTAGCCGATCCGGTCCATCGCCTTCTCGAGGGCGCCGTGGTAGTCGCCGCTGTCGTACTCCCACCCCAATACCGACTGGTAGGGGAACTTGTCCGCGGGGATGAAGTTCTTGAGGCGCAGCGCGGCCGGGTCCATGTCGAGCTTCTGGGCCATCATGTCGGCCAGCCGCTCGATGGTGTGGACCGCCTCGGTCACGCGGAACGAGCAGCGGTAGGCGATGCCGCCCGGCGGCTTGTTCGTGTACACGCCGTCCACCTCTGCGAAGGCGTGCTTCAGGTCGTACGACCCGGTGACTATCGAGAACAGGCCGGCGGGAAACTTCGACGGGTTCGCGGCGGCGTCCGTATAGCCGTGGTCGGCCACCGTCTTGATCTTCAGCGCCGTGAGCGTGCCGTCCTTCGTTGCCCCGAGCTCGGCCGTCAGGTGGTAGTCCCGCGCGAAGGAGTCGGCCTGCAGGTTCTCCATCCGATCTTCGATCCACTTGACGGGCTTGCCCAACACGACCGATGCGGCGATCGCGATCACGTACCCCGGATAGACGGGCACCTTGCCGCCGAACCCGCCGCCGATGTCCGGGGAGATGACCTGGATCTTCTCTTCCGACAGCCCGACGTGCCCGGCCACCAGGGCCAGCACCGTCCGAATGGCGTGCGGCGCCTGGGTGGTCATGTAGACCTTGAGCTTCCCCATGACCCGGTCGAAGTCCGCGACGCAGCCGCAGGTTTCGATGGACGCGACGTGGATCCGCGGAATGTACAGATCCTGCTTGACGACGACGTCGGCGTCGGCAAGGGCGCTTTCCGTCGCGGCCCGGTCGCCCACTTCCCAGTGGAAGATGTGGTTGTCCTTCTTGCCCTCCTTGTCCGTGCGCAGCACCGGCGCGTCCGGCTCCAGCGCCTTGAACGGATCGACGACGACCGGCAGCGGGTCGTACTCCACCTCCACCGCCTCGACCCCGTCGGCCGCCGCGTAGCGGTCCGTCGCGATCACCCCCGCCACTTCCTGCGCTTGATACATGACCTTTTCGGTCGGCAGCACCATCTGGGTGTCGGACATCAGGGTCGGCATCCAGTGCAGGTTGTACTGCTTGAGGGTCTCGCCCGTGATGACAGCGAGCACCCCGGGGATCTTGAGCGCGTTCTCCGTGTTGATGGACGTGATCCGGGCATGCGCGAACGGGCTGCGGACGATGTCCAGGTAGAGCATTCCCGGAAGCTGGATGTCGTCCACGTAGTTGCCTTGGCCGCGGATGAAGCGGGGATCCTCCTTGCGCTTCATCGAGTGGCCCATGCCACACACTTCCGCAGTCGTCTGGGGTGCCATGGTTTCTCCCCTAGCGCAGCTTATCGGCCGCGTATTCGATCGACTTGACGATGTTCACGTAGCCGGTGCAGCGACACAGGTTCCCGGAAATCGCCTGCCGGATCTCTGCCTCGCTCGGATTCGGGGTCCGCTCGAGCAGGGCGGACCCGGTCATCAGCATGCCCGGCGTGCAGAAGCCGCATTGCAGCCCGTGTTCCTCCTGGAACCCTTCCTGGAGCGGATGCAGCGATCCGTCCTGCTCCAGGCCCTCCACCGTCATCACTTCCCGGCCATCGGCCTGCACGGCGAGCACGGTGCACGACTTGACGGGCTCGCCGTCCAGCAACACCGTGCACGCTCCGCAGTGCGTCGTGTCGCATCCGATATGGGTCCCGGTGAGGCGCAGCACGTCGCGGAGCCAGTGCACGAGCAGGAGGCGCGACTCGACCGCGGCTTCTTGCGGTTCCCCGTTCACGGTGATCCGAACGTCGTGTGTCGCCATGCCTACTGCCCTCCCGCCCGCTGCAGCGCCAGGGTGAGCGCCCGGCCCGTCAGCACGCGCGCCATGTCGCGCTTGTACTCCGTCGACCCGCGCCGGTCGGCGCTCGGTGACGCGGCGCCCGCCGCCAGCCGCGAGGCCTCGGCGATGACCTCCGCGTCCGGCTGTCGCCCCAGGAGATACTCTTCTGCCCCGGTCGCCTTGATCGGCGTCGGGCCGGCGTTGGTGAGACCGATCCCGATCCGCGCAATCTCGCCCTGTGGGCCGAGCGTGACCTGCGCCGCCGTGGCGGCGGTGGCGAAGTCGCCCACCTTGCGCTCGAGCTTGACGTAGGCGCCGCCGCTCCGCGGTGGAGGAATGGGAATCCTGATTTCGGTGAGGATTTCCGCCGGCGCGAGCGCCGTGGCGAAGAGCCCGGTGAAGAAGCGCGTAATCGGGATGGTGCGCTCGCCCTCGCGACCTCGCGCCACCACTTCCGCCTCGAGCGCGAGCATCGTCGCCGGGTGGTCGTTTGCCGGGTCGCCGTGCGCCAGGTTGCCTCCCACCGTGGCGCGGTTCCGCACCAGCGGGTCGGCAATGACGGCGGCGGTGTCCAGCAGGATCGGGTACTTCTCGCGAATGAGATCCGAGCGTTCCAGATCCGATTCGCGCGTGGAACCACCGATTCTCAGGTACCCGTCCGCCTCCGTGATGCCCGTGAGCCCCGGGATGCGCCCGATGTCCACCAGATGGCCGGCGTCACCGAGCCGGAGCTTGAGCAGTGGCAGGAGGCTCTGGCCGCCGGACAGCACCTTCGCCTCGTCCCCGTGACGTTCGAGCAGCGCCAACGCTTCCTCGATCGTGCTCGGTGCGTGATAGTCGAATGCCGACGGAATCATTGCAACGCTCCTTAATCACCCTATGGCGAAAGCAGCCCGTGGCAAGAGTCCAGCCGGGTGGGGCTCGAGCGAGCACCGATGGTCCGGCCGGTGACAGAACCCGAGCCCTCCCGCGGAGGACTCACGACAGCCGCGAGTATACCAGCCAGAAGATCGCAGCCCCCACGATGACGGCGGCCAACCAGAAGCCTGGCCGCCGCACTACTCGACCAAGCGCCCGCCCGCCGACCTTGGCGCCGAGGGAAACGGCGTCGATCGCGTCGCTCCCGGGAGCGGCGCCGCCGGGAGCTTGCGCGCCCGCAGAGTCCGCGACCGACCGGTCGCCGACCGGGCCGTCTGCGCCCACCCGGTCGGCCGCCGACTCGAGCTCGGCCCGCATCGCATCGGTGAACTGCCGGAACATCTGGTCGCTGAGGTCCTGGATCATCCCCCGGCCGAACTGCGCCAGGATGCCGGTGACGTTCACGGTCGACGCTACGGTCACTTCGGTTTCGGAGGGGCCGCGCTCGATGATTCGACTCGTCATGCGCATGTCGGCTCCGCCCTTGCCGCGAACGTCCTGGCCGGCCGCGGCGATCTCCGCCACGCCCTCCTCCCGGTCCAGCCGCTCGAAGCGAACCGTGCCCTTGTACCGGGCCGAGACCGGCCCCACCTTGATAGCGATCGTACCGGTGTGGGTCCGCTCGTCGACCTGTCCGGTGATCGCGGCGCCGGGCAGACAACCCGCCACCCTGGACGGATCGGTGAGAAACGCCCACACCTCCTGCGGGGCGGCGTTGATGACGAAGCGCTTCTCTATCGGGATACCCATGTCAGGCTGCCAGGAGCGGCAGCAGCCGCTCGAGTGATTCCAGATTGTGTGCCGGCACGAAATGCTCGACGAAGGGCAGGGCGGCCTTCATACCGCGCGCCTCCGGGCGGTAGCGCGGGTCGCCGAGCAGCGGGTTCAGCCAAATCACCTTCCGCGCCTTCGCCCGGATGTCGCGCATCGCCCTGGCCAGCACCTCGGGACTGCCCAGGTCCAGCCCGTCGCTGAGCACCACGACGACGGTCTTCGCGCTCACGAGCGTATCCAGATACCGCGTGACGAACTCCTCAAGACTCGCGCCGATCCGGGTTCCGCCGGACCAGTCGGGCACGCCGGCGGCCAGACGATCCAGGGTCGGACCGATCCTCCCCGGTGTCAGCCACGGCGTCAACCGGGTCAGCGAGGTGTTGAATGCGAAGACCTCGCAGCGTCGCACCACTCGCGTGAGGGACAGCGCGAAGGTCAGCAGAAAACGGGTGTGCGGATCCATCGAGCCGCTGGTGTCGCAGAGCAGCAGCACGTCCGGCTTTTCCACGGCGCGGTCCCGCCGCGCCAGCGAGAGGAACTCACCTCCGGTTCCCACCGCGTGGCGGAAGCTGCGTCTCAGATCCACCCGGCCCCGAGCGCGGACCGGAACCAGGCGGCGGCTCGGCCGGGACGCCAGCCGGCGCGCCACCCGCGCGAGCAGCCGCTCCATGGCGGACAGGTCGTCCGCGCACCAGTCGTCGAACGGCTTGCGGCGCAGGAGCACGTCGGAGGAGTAGCCCGGCAGATCTCCGCCGGGCGTTTCGCGTTCACGTTCACCGGCAGGCGGCGCGATTGCCTGGATCCAACTCCACTGAGGGGCTGGGCGGCTCCGGTCGGAACGCGGCCGCGCCGGCTGGTCCGGCGGCCTGGCCGGCCGGTCCTCGGCGGTCCAGAAGCCGTGAAACAGCTCGTCGAACGTGTCCCAGTCGGACCGTCGAATCTTCAGGGCGGCGCGCAGCGCGTAACGGACTTCGTCCCGATCGCCGAGATCCACGAGCAGGAGGGCGGCCGCGCCGTCGATCTCGTCGCTCATGGACACGCCGACGCCCCGTTCCCGAAGCCGGCCCGCGAAGCGGGCCAGCCGTTCCACGACGTCACGGTCATCCATCGGCGCCGCTCGGTGATCGTGCGTCGGCGAGCAGCGACTCGACGTCGTGCTGGGTCAGGTCCTGCACGTCGTGGTGGTCCTTCAGAATGCACCCGAGCGTTTCCTCCACCGCGTCGACGTCGAGATGATCGAGTTGCAGCGCCATCAACGCCCGGGTCCAGTCCAGCGTCTCGGCGACGCCCGGCGCCTTGTGAAGACGGCGTCCGCGGAACGCCTGCATGGCCGCTGCTACTTCCCGGGCCAATCCGTCCATGACCTCCGGCACCTTGGCGCGGATGATGCGAACCTCTTTCTCCAGAGACGGGTGCTCGACGTAGAGGTAGAAGCACCTGCGGCGCAGCGCGTCGCCGATCTCGCGAGTGCGGTTCGACGTCAGCACGGCGTACGGCACGTGCGTGGCGGTGATGGCGCCGAGCTCGGGAATCGTCACCTGGAAGTCGGAGAGGACTTCCAGCAGGAAGGCCTCGAAGCCGTCGTCGGCCCGATCGATCTCGTCGATCAGCAGGACCGGCGGGCCGTCGCGGCGGGTGATGGCGCGCAGCAGGGGGCGTTCGAGCAGGCAGTCGCGGCTGAAGATCATCTGCTCGGTTTCTGCCGGATCCCTGCCCTCCGTTCCCGCGATTCGGAGGCGCAGCATCTGCCGCTGGTAGTTCCACTCGTACAGGGCCGTGTTGACGTCGATCCCCTCGTAGCACTGCAATCTGATCAGCTCGGTGTCCAGGATCCGGGCCAGCACCTTGGCGATCTCGGTCTTGCCCACGCCGGCGTCCCCCTCGATGAGGAGCGGCTTGCGCATCGTGCGAGCCAGGAAGACCGCGGTGGCGATGGCCGGCTCGGCGATGTACCCCTGGCGCTCCATCGCCGCCTGCGTCGCCCGCACCTCCGGCCTCACGCTACCCTCCGGCTTCCGCCGCCGCTGCGTACTTCTGCGGCTCCGCCAGGAACCGATCGCGGCAGTGCGCGCCGCAGAAGTAATAGGTCCTCCCGCCGGCGTCGGCCTGGTGGGGGGCAGCCGCGGCGGACACGGCCATGCCGCACACCGGGTCGCGCTCGGTGTCCGTGACGGCCGCGGCGGGAGCAGAATCCTGGGCGGGACGGCGGGCGCGCCCGCGCTGGGTGATCTCGGCGAGGATGCTCAGGGCAATTTCCTCGGGCGTCTCGGCGCCGATGTCGAGGCCGGCGGGATTGCTGATCCGGTCGAGCTGTTCCGGCTTGGCGCCGCGTGCGGTCAGCGTTTCGCGTATCTTTCCGAACCGCTTGCTGCTGGCCACCACGCCGACGTACGCCGGCATCAATCGACTGGCCGCCCAGGTCGCCTCTTCGTCCCGCTGGCCGAGCGTCGCGACGACGGTGAAACAGCGGGCGGCGTCCTGTCCAGAGCCGGGAGGCTCGATTGACGCGTCGCAGGTCACCAATCGGTTCACGTCCGGGAACAGCGTTTCGCTGGCTTCCGGATCGACCGCTTCCACCCGGTAGCCGAGCACGGTCGCCAGGCGCGCCAGCGCCTGCGCCGCCGGCGACACCCCGAAGATCAGCAGCCGACGCGCCGGGAGCATTGCCTCGATGTAGATCTCCACGCTTCCCCCGCTGTGGCAGGCCATCGGAAACACCGTCAGCCCGGGTCGAGTGCCCGGCACCGAGTCGGGGTCGCGGACGATCCCGATCAGCCGCGGCGCCCCGTCGGCGAGGGCGGCGAGCGCTTCACGGATCACGGTCGGCCGCGTGCAGCTTCCGCCCAACCAGCCGTGGAATTCGCCGCCCGGGGTCACGATGGCGGTGTCGCCGACACGCGCCGAGCTCGGCGGCTCGCGGCGAACCACCGTGGCCAGCGCGAACGCCTCGCTGCGACCGGCGAGATCGGATGCAAGCTGCAGGATGTCGGCACGCATCGCTGTCATCCCGTGGCGAGTTCGGCCTTGATCCATTCGTAGTCTTCGGGAACGTCGATGTCGCGGAGCGCCGCCACCGGCCAGGAGACCGCGACCGCCTCGTCGCGATGCCGCCGCACCACCTGGCGCCCGCACCCTTCTCCGGTCATGCGCTGGAGCTCGGAAAACAACGCGCGGTCGTACAGCATCGGCGGCGCATTGACGTCCCCGTAGGCGGAGATGACGAGCGGGGCCGTGCTCTCCCGGTAACGCGTGACGAGACCTGCAACCATGCGGCTCGTGACAAACGGCATGTCCGCCAGCATCACGACCGCCGCCCGGGCGCGTTCCGGAACGTGGGAGATGCCGGTCCGCAGCGACCGGTTGATCCCTTCGGCGTGGTCGGGATTGACGACCGTCGTGCACGACAGTCCCGAGAGCTCCGTTTGGGCGCGCTCCCCTTCGTGGCCCACGACGACGAGGACCGAATAGAGACCGGCGCCGATCGCGCGGCGCACGACCCGTCTCAGAAGCGTCTCGCCGTCGAGCTCGAAGAACAGCTTGTTACGTCCCATGCGGGTCGAGCTGCCGGCGGCGAGCACGACGCCGGCCACCGCGCCGCTCCGTTCAGCCAGCATGGATGACGCTGTCCTTCTCCCGCAGGTGGCTCGGCGCGCTCGAAGCGCGGACGGCCAGAAGCTCCGCCAGGATGCTCACGGCCACCTGCTCCGGCCCGTCCGCACCCAAATCGAGACCGACCGGAGCGAAGAGCCGGTCGCTCCCCATCGCGTCGATCTGTTCGAGTATTTCATCTTTTCGGGCGCGGGGGCCGAGCAGGCCGATGTAGGGAGCGTCGGTCCGGAGCAGGTGCCTGACCCACTCCCGGTCGTGGGCGAACGAGTGTGTCATTACCACCAGATGGGTGCGCGGACCGAGCGGAAGTCCTTCCAGGCCGTCGGCGGGTCTCCGGTCGATGCGCTCCGCGTCCGGAAAGCGTTCTCGGGACAGGTAGGCGGGACGGTGATCGATGACGGTCACACGGAAGCCGACCTGTGACGCAAAGGCCGAGAGGGGAATCGCGTCGTCGCCGGCGCCGCAGATGACGAGCCGCGGCGGCGGGACGTGAACCTCCGTGAAGACGCCGGTCGATTCGAGGTCGTAGCACGTCGATTCGCCGGCCGCGAGGAGCGCTTCCGCGCGTCGGGCTATCTCACGATCCAGGTCGGGGGTTCCCGTCGAGCCGGCCAGCGGGCCGTCCCGCGCCACGAGCATCCGGCCCAGGGCGGCCGAGGGACCGCGGACGAGGGTGGACACGGCGAACGGCGCATCTCCCGCAAGAAGCGTCCGCACGTGGCGCATCACGTGCAGGGTGTCCTCGGATGTGACCGGCTGCACGAAGATGTCGACGGATCCGTTGCAGCCAAGGCCGAGTCCCCAAACGGTGCGATCGTCTGAGCCGGTCTCGTAATGGCGGAGCCGCGGCGCCCCCTCGCGCATCACGGTCATGGCAATCTCGCGCACGTCCGCTTCGAGGCATCCACCGCTCACGCCCCCTCGAGTTGCGCCGCTCTCTTCCACGAGCAGCTTGGCGCCGGGACGCCGATACGCGGATCCGTTGATCCGCACGACGGTCGCCATCGCCGCGCGCTGGCCGGTCGCCGCCAACTCGGTAACCCGGCCCACGATATGCGACGTTTCCTGCCAGTGCTTCATAGTGGATCGGTCGCACCGGGGCAGCCGACCCTGATTCTACCTTGGCGGCACACTGGCGTGACCATGCCGGCGGGGCTCAAGGCAGCGCGAAGACGAACAGCGTATTCCCCGCCGCCGGGCGTAACTCCGGCGTAAGGCGATTGAACGCGCCAGACGTGAGCGATGTCCCGGTGCTGACCGCGACGTACTGCTTGCCGTCGACGGCGTAGGTCACCGGGAACCCGGTGAGCGGCGAGCCGAGGTTGATTTCCCAGAGGACGTCGCCGGTTTCGTGATCGAGCGCGCGGACCCGGCCGTTGTGATCGCCGCCGAATACGAGCCCCCCGCCGGTCACCATCAGCGAAGAGGTTGCGGCGCGCTGTTCATGCTTCCAGAGGACGCGGCCGGTCTCGGCCGAGATCGCCTGCACCGTGCCGACCTGATCGGTTCCGGGCGCGATCTGCGTGCGCACCGTGAGGTTGTAGAGCGAGTCGTTGTCGTTCGCCATGATCCGGGCGCAGGCATTCCGGAGCGGCATGTACATCGCGTTGGTCAGCGGCGAGTACGCGCCTGCCTCCCAGTCCTTGCCCCCCACGAGAGTCGGACAGACCATCACTTCCTCGCCCTCGCGCTCGAAGACCACCTCCGAGTTCTCGGAGACCGCGCCGGTCGCGCCATCGATGGCGCTGACGACGTTCTGGGCGATGGTCGGTTCCGCCCAGAGGAACTCCCCCGTCTCGCGGTCGAGCGTGTAGACAATCCCGGTCTTGCCGGGAATGCCGGTCATGACGCGCCGCTCCTCGCCCGGCCGGAGGCGCGGGTTGATCCAGTCGACGATCTGGGGGTCCGGCGTCACCGCGGTATCGACGAGCAGCCGTTCGAACGGATGATCGAGGTCCCAGCTGTCGTTCAGGTGCTGGTAGTACCAGACGATCTCGCCAGTGTCGGCGTCAAGTGCGAGCGTCGAGTTGTGGTACAGGTGCTGATTGCCGGTCCCGCCGATCATGAACTTGGGGGCGGGCGAGGTGACCGAGGTGCCCACGTAGACCAGGTTCAGTTCGGGATCGAAGCTCGGGACCATCCACGAGCCGACGTGCTTCCGTTCCTCGAACGGGACACCGCCCCAGCTCTCGTCCCCCGGCTCGCCCGGCGCCGGGATGGTGCGCCGGCGCCACAGTTCTTCGCCGGTGCGTGCGTCGTGCGCCACGATGACGCAGGCGTTCGGCCCCCCACGCGGCGTGCAGCCCCGGCCCGAGACGATCTTGCCGTTGGCGATGATCGGGCCGCTGCTCTGGTTCGCCGGATTGACCCGGTAGTCGAGGATCTCGGTTTCCCAGGCGAGCTCGCCGGTCGCCGCGTCGAGCGCGAAGACATAGTCGTCGCCGCTCGTATCAATGATCTGCGTGCCGTAAATGGCCAGATTCCGGTTCAGGTCGGTGAGGACACCGAGCATGTAGTCCTCGAGGTCGTCCGGGCGGACGCGCTGATAGCGCCAGTAGAGGTCGCCGGTCGCGGCGTCTATCGCCTCGATGATGTCGCGCGGGTTCGGCATGTAGAGCACGCCGTCGTGCACGAGTGGCGTCCCCTGCTGCAGCCCCGGCCCAAGGCCGCGCGACCAGACCATCTGGAGCTCGCCCACATTGGTCCGATCGATCTCGTCGAGCGGGCTGAAGCCCCACCCGTTCAGCGTCCGCCGCCACATCAGCCACGATTCCGCCGGGGGATCCTGCAGGATCGCGTCCGTGACCGGCGACACGGACGGCGCCTGGGCGTTCAGTGCGGCAAGCGCGCCGGCGGAGACGGCAACGGCCAACGCTATCCGGAGCCGGAACCTGCCCTGCATCGCAACCTCCCTACCCCGCCGGTTCTGTGACCTACCGCATGAGCAACCGCAGTGTATCGCGTGGAGCGGGAAGCACGGCTCGGGCGTGCGCGGAATTTCCTGACCTACGGCGGCAACCTGCGCCGCAACAACTTCGATATCAGCATTGCGCCGGCGGCCGACAACCGTCTCGAGTCTGGCGCCTACGTGCAGGACGAGATCTTCTTCGATCGGTTCCGCTTGATATTGGGCGGGAGGGTCGACAAGTTCGGCAATCTGGACAAGCCGGTCTTCTCACCCCGCGTGGCGTTCATGGTAAAGCCGGGCGCCGACCAAACCTTAACGCTCTCGTACAACCGGGCGTTCCGATCCCCGTCGATGATCAACAACTTCCTGGACATGAGCATCGTCCAGCCCGTCGACCTGAGCCAGCTGACGGCGTTTCGACCCTTCCTTACCCTTTCTGCTCCCGGCCGACCTGCCGCCGACGACCGCCCCGGGAGCTTTGAGGCAGTTGGAGCAGCAGCTCGACCAGACCACCGCACAGCCGTTTCCGCTGGTCGTCCGCGCGGCCGGCAGCGACGTGCCGGTCGGCGCCGAACCGCGCACCGGGATCACGCACGAGTCGCTGACGGCGTACGAGTTGCGCTACACAGGAACCTTCGGACGAAGGATGACAGCCGGAGCCGCCGTCTACCTCAACCGCCGGGATGACCCCATCAACCTCGCGGAACTGCCCCGGACTGCCGACCCCTACACGGCGGCGAACCCGCCGCCGGGATGGCTGCTCCCGCCGCAGATGCTGTCGATCCTGTCGCTATTCGGGGAAGCCCTACCGCGGACGGCGCTTGCGTACGTCAACCTGGGATCGACGCGGCAAGTCGGCGCCGAGTTTTGGGTGGACCAGCGTCTCTCGCGGTCCGCGTCCGCCTGGTTCAATTACTCGTGGCAGGGCGATCCGGAGATTCTGGACTCGGACAAACCTTACCCGCTGACAGAACTCAGCCTGCCTCCGAGCCATCGGATCAACATCGGTGTCTCCACGGACGGGTCGCGATACCTCGGTAACGCGTCCGTGAGCGCCGCGACCGCCGCGTTCTGGTCGGACGTGCTTACGCCGGAGTATCACGGCTACTCCGACGGCTACGCGATGGTGAACGACACTATTGGGGTGAAGTGGAGTGGCGGTGCTGTCACGACGCTGGTCAAGGTGACGAACCTCTTCAACGAGAGCGTCCAGCAGCACATCTTCGGCGACATCCTGCGGCGCACTGTCACCGGCGAGGTGCGGTTCAGCTATTAGCAGGGCCGCCGCCCGATTCCGCGCCGGTGGACCGGGGAAGAATGGGGCATGGTCCTCAAGCAACGGCTGGATGCAAAGAATTTACTTGACACGGATTTTCTTAGTCGCTTCCGGAACATCCTTACCGGCCAGCAAACTTGCCGTCTGACGTCCTGTAACGGCCGTAGCGGTGCGCGGCACGAAAGTCTGACGGAAACTCCATTCGGATCGCTTTACGGGCGGTGCAACCCACTATGGAGCGCCAAAATGCCGGAGCTTACAATAGAAATATGAACACTCCCACTAATTCCGATACCAATCAGGTTCTTTCCGCTGACCAGCGGGGCAAGCGCCGCGAGGAGCGTAACCGCCTGGAAGAAGAGATCGCCGAACTCTCCGCCCGCATCGACGCGGCCATCTACGAACTGCTGGTCCGTATCCGCCGCTTCGACGAACTGCAAGGGTGGGCAGGCCAGACGTCCTACGCGCAGTGGCTGAGTTGGCGGGCGAACTTGGCGCCGGGAACGGCGCGGGAGTATGTGCGCGTCGCACATGCCCTGGCTACGCTGCCGAAGATCTCGGACGCCCTGCGCCGGGGCCGGATCTCTTACTCGAAAGTGCGTGCCATCACCCGGGTGGCGACGCCGGCGACCGAGGAGCGGCTGTTGCATCTCGCGCGCCAGGCGACGGCAGCGGACCTGGAGCGGATCGCACGCGCCTGGCGGCTGTGCGACCGCCAGCACGAGGGGCAGGAAGACACCGAGCGGCGGCGGAATCACAGTCTCAGCATCTACCCGGATGCCGACGGCATGTTCGTCGTCCGAGGCCTGCTGACGCCGGAGGTGGGCGCCGTTGTCCGCCGGGCAATTGATGCGGCGTCCGAGCAGCTCTATCAGGAATCGAAGGATGCGGAGCCGCGGAACGTCGAGGCGGAGACGCCTGCCTGCCGCCGCGCCGATGCCTTCGGGCTGATTGCCGAGAGTGCCCTGGCCGCGAAGCTCGACACGAGAACTGCCGGCGACCGTTACCAGGTGGTGGTGCACGTCGACCCGGACGCCCTGAAGGAAGGCGTTTCCGCGGAAACGTCGCCAACTGACGGACAGGCCGCACTGGAGGAGGCGGACGGCATCCGCGTTTCCGCGGAAACGTCCCGCCGCCTTGCCTGCGACGCCGGCAAGGTGATGATGCGCCATGATGCCGACGGCAACATCCTCGACGTCGGCCGCAAGACCCGCACCATTTCCCCCGCGTTGCGCCGGGCTCTGGCGTCACGGGACCAGCACTGCCGCTTCCCCGGCTGCGAGGCCCGTCGCTGCGACGCCCACCACGTTGAGCATTGGGCGGACGGCGGCGCGACGAAGCTGGACAACCTGGTGCTGCTGTGCCGCCGGCACCACCGCGCGGTGCACGAGGAGGGCTTCGGCCTCACGCTCGACATCGACGGCCAGCCGCGGTTCACGCGGCCGGACGGCGGGGCGCTGCCGATGGTGCCCTTCCCTGCCGCCTGGACTGGCGATCCGCTCGCGCTGACGGACACCAGGCTTGCGCAGAATGGCATCCAGATCGACTCCGCTACGTCGCTTCCCAACTGGTACGGAGAGCACCTTGACCTCCCGTACGTGATCAGCGTTGCCTGGCGACCGGGGGATAACCCGGGCGCGGAGAGGGTTGGGTAGCCGAGCCCGCGGAGCCGTGCCGCTGGTGTGGCAGAGCGTCGCCAACAAGCCCCCGAAGCCGAACTACGGCAACGCGTACGTGACTATCTGATCCGTGGCGGCGATGGCGACGTACTGGCGGCCCTCGGCGCGGTAGGTCATCGGAATGGCGTTGCCGCGGCCCGGCAGCTCATCCACCCAGAGTTCCTGGCCGGTTCCGGCCTCAAGGGCGCGGAAGCGGTTGTCGTCGGTCGCCCCGATGAACAACAGGCCGCTGCCAGTGACGATCGCCGCCGCCCGACCCGGCCGGCCGGTCCGCTGCCGATCCTCCGGCAGGATCTCGGTCACGCCGACCCGCTCCTGCCATACGATGTCGCCGGTCGCGGTATCGACCGCGATCAACTGCCCCCAGGGCGGCGTCTGGCACGGCATCCGGACGCCATCCAGGTTCACCTCGAAGCTGGCCGGCCGCGGCGTCTCCTTCCGGTAGGGTGACGGTGCGTCCGGGTCGTCCTCGTCCACCATCCAACCGAGGGCGCCGACATCCATCGTGAACACGAACGCATAGCGCGTCGCCGGATCGAAGGCGACGCCGCCCCAGTTGGGACCGCCGACGCCGCCCGGGAAGTTGAGCGTCGTGCGTGGGGGACCGCCCGCCGTGCGGTACGCCCAGGGAGTAAACGGTCCCTCGCTGACGATTTCTCCCAGGCTGTCGACCAGCGCGCCGCAGGCCTCGGCGTGCTCGGCCGAGGTCACTTCCGCTGTCACGAGGTCCGCCGCGGTGTAGCGGACCCGCCCCATCGACGCCGGCTTCACCGGGATCGGCTGCGTCGCGGCGGTCGCCTCGCCCGGCACGTCGCTCTGCGCCACCGCTTGCTCCTCGACACCATGGATCGGCTCTCCCGTCTCGCGGTTGAGGATGTAGAGGTAGCCCGACTTCGTCGTCACGCCGAGGGCCGGCGTCACCGTGCCGTCCGCCGAGGGGATGTCGAACAGCGTGGGAGGCGCCGGTGGATCGGCATCCCACAGGTCGTGATGAATGGTCTGGAAGTGCCAGCGGTAGGCGCCAGTCTGCAGGTCGACGGCGACCACCGAGTTGCCGTAGAGGTTGGCGCCGGCCCGGTCGCCGCCGTAGTAGCCCGGAATGGGCGACGCTAGCGGCACGTAGAGCAGGCTCCGTTCCGCGTCCACCGTGAAGTAGAACGGCCACGCGTTCGCGCCCAGACGGTCCTGCCAACTGTCGCCCGCCCAGGTGTCGTGTCCCGGCTGTCCCGGCTGCGCGACGGAGTCGAACTCCCACAGCCTGGCGCCGGTCCGTGCATCGAAGGCGCGCGCGTTGCCGATGCCGCCGATGGTCCCGGCGGGCGTGTTGGCGCCCACCACGACCACATCGTCATGCACGAGCGGCACCGAGTTGTACGGCACGCCGATCTCGACCGCGCCGCCGGTGCCGAAGCCGTCAGCCGGCTCGCCGGTCGCCGCGTCGAGGGCGACAAGCGTCGTGCCACCGGCCATGAAGATGATCCGGGGGGCGAGCGTCCCGTCACCCGGCCACCAGGAGACGCCGCGCCGCGACGGTGCACCGACACTCGTCATGTGCCGCCAGTGCTCCTCGCCTGTCGCCGGATCGAGCGCGACGACGCGGTCGGGGGCAGGGAGGTACATCACGCCATCGACCACGATCGGCGTCACCTGCGAGTTGGGACCCCGATCGTCCGGCCCCCGGTTTTCGCGGTTGAGGTCGTAGGTCCAGGCGCGCGCGAGACTGCCGACATTCGCGGGGCCGATCTCGTCGAGCGGCGAATAGCCGGTGCCCGACGGGGCGCCGCGGTACATCGGCCAGTCGCCCGCATCGAGCGCCGCCGTCGACGCCGACAGCATCGCCGGCTGGGCCGTGTCGTCGGCCATCGACGGCTCCGAGGTCCCGCCGCCGCACTGCACCAGAACCAGGGCCATCAGGATGCAGGTGAATCGGGTCAATTGTATCGGTCGCATCGGGCGTTATCCCTCCAGCCGGAACCGCGTGGCAAGAGGCGTATTGTATGCTACGGGCAGTCTTTTGGGCCCCTTTGGGGAGGAGTTCACCATGCGCCAGCATCGCCCGACGCGGATCGCGCTTCCACTCGCCATCGCCTTCGCGGCCCTGGCGGCGGTTCCCCTCGCGGGACAGTTCTCCGGCGGGTTCGAGCTGACGGTGACGCCCGACCGGCTGATCAACGCGCAGAACGAGCCACAGAACTGGCTGCTGATGAACGGCGACTACGGCTCGCAGCGCTATTCGAAGCTGCAGCAGATCAACCGGGAGAACGTCGGTAACCTCCGGATGGTCTGGGCCCTCGCGCTGGGCGGCATGCTCGGCACCGGCGCCAACGGCCCGGAGAACGAGGTGAACCCGCTGATCGACAACGGCTTCATGTACACCACCGACGGCTGGGGCACCGTCTACAAGATCGACGCGCGCAACCACGATCACGCGAGGTTCATCTGGACCACCGATCCGGGGGTTGATCAGGAGGAGAACCGTCCCCGCACGCGCGGCATCGCGCTCTGGGAGGACAAGGTGATCCAGAACCTGCAGGACGGCCGGGTACTGGCGATCGACCGGGACGACGGCGAGATCCTCTGGGACGTCGAAGTGGCCGGAGTCACCGAGTTCGGCCGGCGCGAGCGGTTCCTTACCGCGCCGATCGTCGCCGACGGCAAGGTGCTGGTGCAGAACGGCGCAGGCGACGGCGGGACGCGCGGCTGGGTGGCGGCGCTCGACGTCAACACCGGCGAGGAGCTGTGGCGGTGGTACACGGTACCGGCGCCGGGCGAGCCGGGCAGCGAGACCTGGAAAGACGACCACAACGCGTGGAAGACGGGGGGCGGTGGCGTCTGGCAGACCGGCTCGTACGATCCGATGCGCAACCTCTATGTCTTCGGAACCGGCAACCCGTATCCGACCTACGACCCGGAATTCCGTCCGGGCGACAATCTCTACACCAACTCGGCGGTGGCGCTCGACGTGGCGACCGGCGAGCGGCAGTGGCACTTCCAGTACACGCCAAACGACTCGTGGGACTACGACGAGGTGGGCGTGCACATGCTCTACAACACGGTGATCGACGGCGAGGAGCGCAATGTCGCCGCGCACTTCGCCCGCAACGGATTCTTCTATTCGATCGACCGCGACACGGGAGAGTTCATCAAGGGGAACCAGTACGTCAACGAGCTCAACTGGACGGCCGGCCTCGACCCGGAGACCGGCATGCCGCTCGAGTACGACCCGAACCTCGATATTCAGCTCTACAACGAGGAGGCGCGCGCGTTGCGGACCGACCGCGACGAAATGAAGCGCGCCTGCCCCACCTGGCACGGCGGCGTCGCGCACCAGCCCACCGCATTCAACCCGGACAAGGGGATCGCCTACGGCGTCGGTACCGAGGGCTGCTTCTCGCAGACTGGCGCCGCGGTTGCCTCGGCCGGTCCCGAGGGCAATATCGACAATGAGGCGAGTGAGCGTCGCGAGTATACGAGCGACCTGTACTACGGCTCGATCACGGCCGTCGACGCCGATTCGCACGAGGTGATCGCGAAGGCGGTGACCGAGATCGAGGTCCGCTCCGGTGCGGTCGTCACCGCCGGCGGCCTCGTCTTCACCGCCCTGCAGGACGGCTGGGTGGTCGCCTACAACGACGAGACGCTACAGGAACTGTGGCGGTTCAACCTGGGCACCCCGCTGAAGGGCGCGCCCGTCACCTACGCCATCGGGCCGCAGCAGTATCTGGCGGTGCAGGCGAGTGGCCGCCACCTCCACCCCGTCAACTACGACAACCTGGAAAACTCCAGCTACCTGTTCGTCTTTGCGCTCGACGAGTAGGCTGCGGCAGCGCCTCGATTCTGAACCCCGTTCACGCTCCATGTTGACTGATATCCATAATGTGTAGTATGTATTACACATGACATTCGGAATCTACGTGCGGACCGTCCGCGAGCGGATACGCAGTAGCGACCGGGCCTTCTCCGTGCGCCAGGTCGCGCAGCGCATCGGCGTCGAGCCAGCGTATCTGAGCAAGATCGAACGCGACCGGATGGCGCCCCCGTCGGAGGCGGCCATCCGCCGACTTGCGGAAGAGCTGAAAGAGGATCCGGATCTGTTGCTGGCGATGGCCGGCAAGGTGTCGAGCGATCTCAAGGGCATCATCCTCGGCCGGCCGCGATTGTTCGCGGACCTCCTGCGGCAACTCAAGGATGCCCCCGAGCACGCGATCCTGCGCGTGGTTCGGGAGGTTCGGGACGGGGATTGGTGAGACGTCGAGCACGACAAGAACAAGGACCACGAAAGAAGGAGGGGCAAATGATAGAGCTGAAGAACGACAACTTGGTGTTCCGATTCCCGGAAGTGCACGCGGATGCCGTGTGCCGGATCGGGTTCCAGCGCACGTTGCGCATCCCGGATGACAACCGGGAGTATTCCCTGCCGCCCGGCCTCGGCCGGTTCCCCCTCCGCCATGTGGACGACCATCTCGACAAGGCGCCGGAATCGTGGGGGCGGCACGGCGGCGTCTTCCTGCCCATGTATCAGGCGGAAGCGATGTGGCTCAACTTCGATGCCGACTATCCGATGGCCATCAAGGTAGCGGCCGGGAAGATCGACGCCCTGACGGGAGAGAGCTGGGCAAACAAGCTCTCCAATCGGCATCAGAACTACCTGACGGTACCCAATCAGCCATGGCTGGACGGCTTCTGTGTCGGGAAGGGGGCGATCCGACAGTTCGTCGCCATGCCTCTGGGACGGGGCTACACGGCCGAGGAGCAGTTGACCGGCAAGGCGGAGCACGGCGGGTTGCAGATCATCGTGTATCCCATGCAGGCCGCGCGCTACGAGGCGTGGGCGAAGGAACGGGCCGCACGCTACGCGCGGGCGGACGAGCGCACGTATTGCTCCATGCCGGCGGCGCCGCCATCCGAGATGGGTCTGGCGCCGGGCGGTCTCATGCGTCAGGAGATCTACGAGGACGAGTATGGCTTCGAGGCATGGGACCGGTCGGCGCGTTCCCGCTGCTACGTGCACATCCTCAACAGCGAGCAGTACCTCCAGGTGTCAGGCGCCGCACCACCGAGCGTGCCGCCCACAGCCAAGGACTACACCGACGCCGGACTGCCCTGGTTCGACTACTACGGTGGTGACCTGACCGCACTGGACGGCGCGAAGAAGCTGGCGGGCCTGGACAGTGTGGCCGCGAAGAAAATCAAACAGGGAGAGGGAGTTCTCGTGGACAACGACCCCGTGCAGCCGGCCGTCGTCAAGATGCTGCACGGCGACCGCGTGCGCGAGGGCGAGTTCTGAGGGGTCTACCGCGGGAACTCATCCTGGCACGCCTCGGTGTCCTCTTCCCAGAACTCGATGCACTCGTCGCGGTTCATCTCTCCCTGGCCGATCACTTTCGCCATCAGGAAATCGGTCAGCCGCTGCACCTCGCGGTCCTGCAGCGTCGCCGGCGGCGTGAACAATCGCAAGCCCATCCGCTCCAGGTCGGCCATTGTCCGACCCAGGCACCGGTCATCCTGATACGCCCGCCGGTCGTAGGGCGGCATGTCGCGCCCCGGCAGCCCGCACTTGATAACGAAGACCAACTGATCCCGGTCGAGCGCACTCTCCCGCAGATTCGCCCCGTCCGGCATCTGGTTGTTCATCTTCCGTCCGTCGCCCGCCCAGCCGTGACAGGCCTGGCAGTTCCCTTTCCCCTGATACAACCGCCCTCCGGCCGCCACGGTATTGGTCTGCGCCTCGGCAACGCCGGCGAAAGCCAGCACGCCCAAGACCGCGATCATTGCGAACATCTTCACTCGCACTTCCATTCCTCCTGGCCGAAACCTGAGGCTACCACACGGCTGTCGTGCGAATGCGCCGCGCGGCCGGTCGGCGCGCTAGTGGACTGTACCGGGCGCTGGCTCCCGCTTCTCCAGCGTCATACGCAGACCGTAGCGTGGTCGAAGCGTGATCCACCCCTGCGCTTCGACCCGGTGTCCGGGAACCACGCGCAGGCGATAGAAGCGAGCGATGGTGGCGAGTATCAGGCACGCCTCCATCATGGCAAAGCCGTTGCCGATACAGATGCGGGGGCCGCCGCCGAAGGGAATGTAGGCGAAGGGATGGCGCTCCTGGATCCGTTCGGGTGTGAAGCGCTCAGGATCGAAGCGCAGCGGGTCCTTCCACAGGCGCGGGTTGCGGTGCGTGACGTAGGGGCTGATGGTGACCAGGCTGCCCGCCGAAATGCGGTGCCCCGCGATCTCGTCATCTTCGAACGGCACGCGTTGGATACTGAACGCCGGCGGGAACAGCCGCATTGCTTCCTGGATGACCATGCGCGTATAGGTCAGGGATTCGAGGTCTGCGAAAGACGCCTCTCCATCGCCCGGCACACGGTCGACCTCGTCGTGCAGTCTGCGTTCGACGGCGGGATGCCGAGACAACAGGTACAGCGTCCACGTCAATGCCATTGCCGTCGTCTCGTGTCCGGCCGCGAAGAACGTCACTACTTCGTCGCGAAGCTGTACGGCGGTCATCCCAGCGCCAGTTTCGTCGTCTCGCGCCGCGAGCAGGAGGCTCAACAAGTCGTCGGGAGCCTCCTGAACGCGTCGACGTTCGGCAATCATTTCCTGAATCGTCCGCTCGATCCGAGCCAATGCGGAACGGGTCCGCCGGGAGCGCCCGCGTGGAATCCAGTCCGGCAAGCCGAGGATGTCCGCGAGCTTGAGTGTGCCAAACGCCGTGATGACCGTCGTCATCGCCTCGCCAAGCTCGTCGACCGATCCGGTGATATCCATCGAGAACAACGTATTGGCGACAATCTCCATCGTCAGCGACGTCATTTCCTGCACGATGTCGAGCGGCTCGCCATGCTCGCAGGGGATGTGCCAGCGATCTACGCGCCGCCGGGCAAACCGCGCCATGGCGCCGGCCGCCGCCGCGAGACGTTGATGGTGAAACCCCGGCGCCGCTATGCGCCGTTGGCGCCGCCAGAAATCACCCTCGCTCGTCAACAGGCCGTTGCCGAGCACCGGGCGGAGAACGTCGCGGGTGAGACGCCCTTTCGAATAGTTGTGGTGATTCTTGAGGAGGATGTGTTCGATGCAGCTTGGTTCGTTCACGAGAACGAAGTTGCCGAAGAAGACTCGCTTCTCTCTGAAGTCGGCAGCGAAGGCGCCCTGATCGAACACCGCGATGGGATTCTGCCGAAGCAGGCGCAGCCACTGCGTAAAGGTGACCTGCCGGGCCGGTGGCTCCGGAACCACCCCGGTTTCGTAGGCGATCGCGGGATGACTGGTGATCAACGACAACTATTCTTGCCGACCACCGCGTGCGTCGTCCAGGGAGCAGCAAGTCGTGCGTGCCGGGACGCGCTCGCAACAGACTGTGCGGTAGCGGCAAGATGAAGAGGGACCCCGTGGCCACTTGAAAAGGGACCCCCTGAGCACCCGGCAACAGCGGTCCCCTGGTGAAACGGTCCCAGAATCGAGCTGGTTCCTGCAGGTGCCGGGGGCGGGGTCAGGCCCTCGAACGCGAAGCCAGCTCCGGGCGGCGTGTGGATCCTGCCACCGGCGTGGAACGCACAGGGCAACCGAGAACGAGTGTCACATCGGGAAAGCGCGTTTCCCGCCCCGGTTTGGACGGCGCAGAGCCGTCATCATCGTAGCTGTCGATTTATGTACGCTGTTTCTTCGGGAGTCGGTTTTCAGGTGTCGCCAGGGGGTTAATTCCGGATGTCGCTTGACACGGTGGTCGGACTGCTGGTTTGAGCGTCATCGAGAGAGGGAGGACCGATGAGAGAATTCCTGCAGTTCGTCGGGGAGTGGCTTGATCTCGATTTGTTCGTGATCGGCGGTACACAGGTCCGCCTGTCGACGTTGCTGACGGTTGTCATCGTGCTGATCGTGACTCTGTGGGTGGTGAGGGTACTCCGGATGCTCGTCGAGCGGACGCTGACAAAACGCGGCACGCGGCCAGGGGATATCGGCACGATCAGCGGACTGCTGCGATACGTTGTCCTCGTCATGGGATTCGGCATCGCGATTGACACCGCTGGCATCGACCTGACGGCGCTTTTTGCTGCAGGCGCGCTGTTTGCTGTCGGTCTTGGTTTCGCGATGCAGAGCATCGCCCAGAACTTCGTCGCCGGGGTCATTCTGCTGGGAGAACGGAGCATCAAGCCGGGGGATATCCTGCAGGTCGAGGGAAAGTTCGTCAAGGTGATCGACATTGGTATTCGGGCGAGCGTCGCCCGCACGAGAGACGGAGAGGATCTCGTGATCCCAAACGCCGTGCTCATCCAGACGACGGTCACCAACTTTACCCTGAAGGACTCCGCCTACCGGATCCGCGTTCCCGTAGGTGTCACCTACGGTTCCGACATGGCCCTGGTCAAGGCGACGCTGACCGCTGTGGCCGAGAAGATCAGCTCGGTCTGGTCCGTTCCGGGGCACGATCCCCTGATCGTGATGACCGAATTCGGGAACCACGCGGTGAACTGGGAAGTGCGGATCTGGATGAACGATCCGTGGAAGGCGCTCCCGGCGACGTCCGCATTGTACGAGGAGATCTGGTGGGCATTCCAAAAGAAAGATATCGTCATTGCATTCCCGCAGCTTGACGTCCATTTTGATCCAGCCATCATGGATGGTGTTGCGCGCGCCACGGAACAGGCAGCGTAACAGCCGTGAGGCAAGGCTCAAGTACAGACGGCGGCTGGGGGTGTGTACGACGCTGGACGCGGATCTCGGCCGCAGGACATGGCTAGGGGACGACGAGCCCACTGAACTCGATGCGTATTTCCGGCCGCACTCTCATGAGACCCAGCATGACGACGGGGGGCTCCACGCCGTAGGTCGTCATGTCGAGTCCGACTTCTCCCGCGATCTGGACACCCGCTCCGGACGGCGTCAGCGAAATCGGGAAGCTCACCGGCTGGGTGACGCCGTGGATGGTGAGCGCGCCGTTGGCTTCGGCGCCCGCGCTGGATGCCTCGTAGCTCTCGAGCTCGAAGGTGATCTCGGCGTGCTCCGCCGGCTGCATCGCCTCGAAGAGATGCTCGGTCATCATCTCGTCGGGACACTCGAAGTCGGCCACCGGTACGGTGAGCGCCGCCGACTGAACGCCGGCGGCGAAGCCGGGCACCGGCGCGGACGAACCGGGCGTCACATCCGCCGTCCCTTGCACCGAACAGGTCCATCCCCTGACTGTCGACGTTCCGGACACGGTGAACTCGACCGTGGACGATTGCGCCGCTGCCGGCGATCCGGCCAGCAGAGCGAGACCGATGGAAACGGCGACCACCAACCGAAGCGAGAAGCCTGTACGAGGTGCGGCCAACATCCTGGATCCTCCGGGTTCCGAGCGAGAGCGCGACCGATTCGACTCCATCAAAGCCCGAAGCCGAACCGGTTGTCGCGCATCATGATGGGATTCTTCCCCTCCATGACGAAGCGAGACGTGATCTGCTCGACGGAGGTCGTCCGAGTCTGCCGCATGGCGATCCGGAACTCCGCGAGCATCACGTCAATTACCTTTGCGACGCCGTCTTCTCCGAACGCGCCGAGACCCCATACATAAGGGCGGCCGATCCCGACCGCATCGGCGCCCAGCGCGAGCGCCTTGAAGATGTCGGTGCCGCGACGGACGCCGCTGTCGATGAACACCGGCACCCGCCCGCGGACTGCGGTGACGACCTCGGGCAACGCGTCGATCGACGACCACATGCTGTTCACGGCCCGGCCGCCGTGATTGGACACGAAGATCCCGTCCGCACCGTGCTCTATCGCCTGCTCGGCCCCTTCGGCCGTGACGATACCCTTCAGGATGAGCTTCATGTCGCTGGCGTCCTTGAGACGCTTGACGTAGTCCCACGTGTAGGGGGGACGCGGACCAGCGGGGCCCTCCAGACCGGCCCGCATCGGCCGCACGTAGTCCTCATGGTGCTGGTGGCAGTTCTGGCAGAGCACCGACTCGTAACCGTCGCCCGACAGTGTGCGGCGCTGCAACTCCCGGTTGCTGCCGCCCAGCAAGTCGATGGTCCACACCAGAGCGGGGCAACCCGCATTGGCGACGCGGTCGATGACCCGCTGGTTCACATTCCAGTCGGGCGCCGTGTAGATCTGGAACCAGTGCGGCTCGCCACGGGCCTGGGCGATCTCGTCGTACGACTGGGAACTCTGATGCGACTGCATCTGCAGGATGTCTCTTGCCTGGGCGGCCCGGGCGGCGCCGCTCTCGCCTTGCGTGTGATACGCCTCCAGGCTCGCGACGGGACAAAGAAAGAGCGGTGAGCTCCAGCGGCGGTCGAAGAGCTCGACCGACGTGTCGAGTTCGGCCAGCGGCTCGCCACCGAGTCGTCGGGGACGAAGCATCAGGCGCTGGAACCCTTCTCGGTTCGCCTTTCTCGTGTCGTAGTCACCGACCCCCATGTGCAGGTAGTCCCAGTGCTGGGGAAGGTTGTTGGCATGCGCCGCGCGCTCGAAATCCCACACGTTGATCGCGTCGTCCGGCGACTCGATGACCTGTCCCGTCAACTGATCTTCCAGGGCATTCTGGGGAGGCAGTGCGGGCTCCTGGGCGGCGTTGAATTGCGGTTGCTCCAACGACGGGAACATCTCCGCTCCGCACTCGGCGCAGCGCAGCGCCGCGGAGCCGGGGGTTGCGCCGCGCTCGGCCTCGCGCGCGAGCGCACGCTGCCAGGTGGCCGGCAAGCCCGACGCGGCGAGGCCCAGCAACGGGCTGGCCGCCAGCAGCTTGAAGAACTCCCGCCGACTCGCTGCGCGACCGGGGAAACGTGTGTCCAGTTTTGGTCCAGTCATCCTCTGCCCTCCTCGCGAGCCCGCGATGCGGCTTCGAATCGGCCAGTGATTGCCGCCGGCCGTCGGTCCGCAAAGTGTAGCTGAACGGTCACCCAATGCAACCGGCGTGCAGCGGTCAACTCGGGTTTGACTTTCTGGCCTGATCAGAAATCCCAGACGCCGACCACGACGGGTTGCACCATCAGAGGGTAGATGAGCAGCGCGACCCGGACGCCGCCCCGGACCGTCAGCTTCTCCGACACCTGGCGCGTGACCAGGACCTCCGTGTGCATCAGCAGCGTGCCGGCCACGAGCTTGCCTTCCACCGCCTCCGGTCTCCGGTCCATCGTCCAGTAGCCGCCCTCCGAATCCCAGATGCGCGGACGGTTTCTCTCCCAGAAGATCATCCAGGGGGTCCCAACGCCGATCGACCACACGGTGCCGTTACTGTCCGGCCGAAACCGATACCGCACGGTGGCATGCCCATAGACCGGCAGGCGCCGCTCCACGGTGTAGTTGCCCTCGCTGGACATCCACCCGGTTGAGCACCCCTGAGACGCCGAAGGCGCCGCCCCAGCGCTCACCCCACCGGACCCACGTCAGGTCGACCGTGGGCCCCGTGGGGAAATCCGAGAAATCGTAGTGCTGTTGCAGGTTCCACAAGTGGAGCCCGCCGCCGAATTCGAGTTCGCGTTCACCTTGGGCGTACGCCCCCGTTGTGATCGTGAGCATCAGAACCGCGAGCATTGTGGTGCGCATCGTCTACATCCTCCCTTTGGATGAGAGTGCGCCAACGGTCGGAAAACTGGCTCACCCTGGACGACCGGCTGGACTGCAAGCATGGGGAACCGCAGCTCTCGACAGGGCGCCGACACGTCCGCCCTGCGGCCGCCCGTCGCGCGCCGCTTTTCTTTTGACAATCTGAAGAGCGCGTGCCAAGCTACCTTTGGATCAACAAAAGGAACTCCCATGACGGCAGACCGATCCGATGTCCTGCAGGGCACCCTGGAGCTGCTGGTGCTGCGCACACTCGCCCTCGAGCCGATGCACGGCTGGGGGTTGGCCCAGCGGATAGAGACCATGTCGGGGGACGTGTTCGCGATCCAGCAGGGAACGCTGTATCCGGCCCTCCAGCGCATGAAGCGCAAGGGCTGGGTGGAGTCCGAGTGGCGGGTCACGGAGAACAACCGCCGGGCGCGCTACTACTTTCTCACCGGCGTCGGCCGGCGGCAGCTCGCGGCGGAGCGCGCGGATTGGGAGCGGACCGTGAACGCGGTGAACGGCGTGCTGAACTGGGCGGGAGGGACAAAGTGAGCGCGCTCATTGCCGTCGTCCGGCGACTCCGTGGCCTCTTCCGCGGCGGGCGCGAGGATGCCGAGACGCAGGAGGAACTGCAGTTCCATCTGGAGATGGAAGCGGAGAAGAACGTGCGCGCGGGCATGGCTCCGCGTGAGGCCCGCCGACGGGCCCGCGTTCGGCTGGGCTGCGTCGGCGCCATACGCGAGGCGGTCCGGGACGCGCGCGGTGGGCGGCCGCTGGAGGACCTGCTTCGCGATCTCGGCTACGCGCTGCGGGGCGTGCGCAGGAATCCGGGCTTCACCCTCGCCGCCGTCGTGTCGCTGGCCATCCCCATGGGCTTCAACACCACGATCGCCGCCATCGTCGACTCGCTGCTGTTCCAGCCGCTGCCGGTCTCTCGTCCCGCGTAACTCGTCGACGTCTACACGAGCGACCCCGGTGTCGAGCGGTACTCGACGACCTCCTATCCGGACTACCTCGATCTGCGGGCGGAGAACGATGTGTTCACGGACCTGGCGGCGCACTCTTCGATGGTCGCGGCGGTGCGTGTGGACGAGGACGTCAACCTGCTGATGGGCGAGACGGTGACGGGAAACTACTTTCAGTTTCTCGGCCTTCGGCCGGTGTTGGGCCGGCTGCTGGCGCCGGAGGACGATCGACCGGGCGCCGCCCGCGTGGCCGTGATCTCCAGCGGGCTGTGGGAACGAGCCTTCGGAGGGGATCCGGGGGTCCTCGGCCGGAGCCTCCGTATCCGGTCTCAGCCGTATCTCGTGGTGGGCGTCGCGCCGCCCGGGTTCGCCGGCATGGTGCCCATACTCGGCGCGGACCTGTGGACTCCGATGACATGGGTCAACGACGTGACGCCGATGGGCATCTTGTCATTCGTGAACTCCCCGGGCGAGACCCGGCTCGAACGCCGCGGACAACGCTGGCTGTTCGTCAAGGGGAGGCTCCGCGATGGCGTCACTCTGGCTCGGGCGGCCGCGAGCCTCGACGTGATCATGGCCAATCTGGCCGCCGCCTATCCCGACTCCAACCAAGATCGGCAGGCATCCTTGACGCTGACGGACGACGTGCGCCTGCCGCCGCAGTGGGCAGGGCCGGTTGACATCGGAAAAACCCCCCGAATATTCCATCCGTGGGGGCGTGTGCGACCGCGACGGGTGCCACGTGCCAGGGGGGGGGTATTTTTGTCCGCGCCACAGGCCGGCCAGAGCCGCGCCGGGGCGGTCGCCACCCACCCGATGCCGGCGCGGGGCCGGGTTTTAGGCGTGGCCGGCGCGGCCCGCCGGCCCGGTCTCGATAGCGTCCACGACGTTTGTAGGTCGCGTCCCAAAACCGGTGCATCGCGACCGTGGAACGACTACCCTGCCTGTGCCAGGACGGTCAAAAAGGAAATCCTGGCTAAAAGGTCCAGTTGTTCTTCTTCAGGAAGCCTTCGACGTTGGTGTAGTCAACGCCGAAGTATTTGCAGACATTCGGCACCTTTGCCGCCTTCGGCTTGAATGCTTCTTCCGTCACTACGCAGCCGCCGAAGACATGCGCGGCCGCGATGACGAACGGATCCGCGACTGGCCTGCCGCGTAACTGCTGCTCTTCACCGACGAGGGTGAGAAAGTGCGGCACCCTGAATATCTTTTCCACGAAGTTGGTTTCGTCGTCGGTCGGAGTGCGGAACATCGGCTTCTTTTCGTTCGCCCAATCAACCACCCATCCCTTTTGCAGTCCTTTTAGCTCGTTGAAGACCTCTCGGCATGACACCACCGTGCCTACCTCAATCGCATTATGGAAGCGCTTCCAGAACGTCGGAAACTGATCGGGGTAGTAGTTCTTGAGGACGCTGACACTGTTCGTGTCGAAGACGTATGGGTCCGTCACTCGTTACCCCCCGCCGCCAGTGCGACCTGCTCGAGGCCGGGGAGACTCGCGGTGTTGGCGTTCAGCACCTCTGCGAGCCGTTCGACCGAGATTCGGCCATCGTAGTAGCGACTGAAGGCGAGTCGCAGAAACCTGTCACCGAGATAGGCTCTCTGCGTTGCGTAATACTGGCCACTGCCTTTTCCACTCTGCTGCGCTTCGTAGTCCGCCTTCCACTGCGCCGCCTTTTTCTCGTAGTGCGCCTGCGTGATAGCGCCGAGCGCAACGAGGCGGGTCAGCACCACCTGACGGCTAACCTTGTAAGTCGCAGCGAGCCTAGAAATGTCATCGTCAGCGACTGACCGCATTTCTGCTTTCACGAGTCGTGTCGGCAGCAACGACTCAGCCGCGAATCGGTTGCAGAAGACCTCGATCTCCCTCTGTTCGCCCTTCAACGAATCGATGTAGTGGTCATCGCGCTTCGTGACGCCACCCGTTCCGAACAGCAGATGGCCGAGTTCATGGAGAATCGTGAAACTCTGACGCGTTTTTGCCGTGCTGTTATTGACGTAGATCAGCGGAAACTCGGCATCGTAGAGACAGAACCCAGAGACATTCTCTTGCTTGAAGGTGTTCTTAAATACGTAGACGCCCGCGTCTTCGATCGCCGTCCGCCACCCCTTCACCGCGTCGTCCGGAGTCTTCCACGCGCGACGCTGGACATCTGCGTCGATGCCGAGATAATCGCGGACGATGGCGGCGACCTTGGCGGGCGACGCAGCTTGTCCGTCAATGTCCCGAAAGATCTTCCGGTCCGCTGGATTTGCACCGTCGTGCAGTTCGTAGAGTGCGAGTTGGCTTGCGCGCGCGTGCCTGATCTTGAAACGGGTGTCGGCCGCTAGGTCTTCGATCTCAAGGGCTGGTAGGGTCCGGAACGAGTGTTCCGGATCCGTCTCGGTGGGGGGGGCAGGGAAAAAAAACAGCGCGATCGGGCGTTTATAAACGCGATAGGCCAGGTCTTCGAGCTGGGGATAGGTTGGCGCGGACTCGCCGGATTCCCAGGTGTCGATCACCGAGACGTCGCGCCCGGTGGCTTTGGCGACTTGCGCGACCGACATGCCGGATCGCTGCCGCGCCCAAACGAGGATCTCTGCGTTGATGCCAGAGACTGTCTTGGGCATGT
Organism: Vicinamibacterales bacterium; assembly: GCA_965246995.1. Taxonomy (GTDB): domain Bacteria; phylum Acidobacteriota; class Vicinamibacteria; order Vicinamibacterales; family UBA8438; genus VXRJ01. The sequence goes on along the minus strand of OZ252008.1, from coordinate 2,322,731 downwards.
GGTCGGGAGTTTACGCCAGATACAGCGCTCGCGTACGCGCCCCTTCAATGCCACGAAGCGCCTCCAGTTCGCGGTGCGGCATCACTTCGCTCGGCAAGGCGCCCCGGCCCCCCGTCAAGGGGTGGGGGTGGGGTTTCGTGGACCGCCGCGAACCTTAGCAAAAGTCAACATTCCTCAACATCGGAAAAACCCCCCGAATATTCCATCAAGGGGGGCGTGTGCGACCGCGACGGGTGCCACGCGCCGGGGGGCGGATGGTTCGCCCGCCTCACCGCTGGCCCTATTCGTTTCTCAGTAGCACTACACCGCCGCATATCACCGCACCGCGGCGGGTCGGGTCCGGGCGTAAGCCGGGACACGGCACCGCCGTACCCTGATCGAGGCTATCGGTTAGCCCATTCCCGTGCCCGCGCTTGCGCCTCGGCGATCTGTTCGCGCGTCATGCGGGCGGCGACAATATCGCGGGCCTTGCGGGCATCCTCGCCGTCGGTCGCGGCAGCAAGGTTGAGCCACATGTGCGCGGATACGTAGTCCTGCGGTACGCCCTCACCGTTGCCGTACATGACCCCGAGGTTGGTCTGTGCGCTGGCGTTACCCTGCTCGGCGGCGAGGCGGTACCACCGGACGGCTTCCGCGTCGTCACGCGGCACGCCCCGACCGTCGGCGTACATGAACCCGAGGTTGTACTGGGCGCTGGCGTCACCCTGCTCAGCGGCCAGGCGGTACCACCGGACGGCTTCCGCGTCGTCCTGCGGTACGCCTAGACCGTACTCGTACCTGAACCCGAGGGTGAACTGGGCGTCGGCGTCACCCTGTTCAGCCGCGTGCCGTCTCGCTTCGTCATCCTGGGCACGGGCTGGCGTGACCGCGAGCAGGACAACGGCGGCCGCGCAGGTCAATATCAAGCGCATCTTCAACGGGCGGATCATAGTCTGCTACCAGATGTCACCGTCGCCGCCATCGGCCCCGGCGTCCGGGGCGCCGGGCGGGAGCGCGTCGAGAGTCCCGGTCGGGTATCGGACACGGGAGGGGGGAAACGCCCGCGCCGCACGGGGGGGCGGGGCGCCGGGGGGGGTGCGGGGGTCGGAAGCCACGCCGCCAAGCCCTAACCCCGCCAGGAGCGCCAGCGGGGGATAACAGCCCGTGGAAGAAGTCTGTTCGCTGAGCCCCGCTGTTCAGCGGGCTTGGCGATGAGCGATTGAGCCGACGAGCGCCGTCGGTGTCCATTTGAACCCCCAGGCGCGCGTCAGACGCCCCCAGCGGTAGATCAAACGCCCGATCAGGCGGCAAATCGCCGAAACAGCCCGCCCCTGCAGGCTCCGGGGCGTGCCGACGCCGGTCAGGCGACGCAGGAGCAGCCCGATGTTGCAGGCGGCCGCCTGGATCAGCACGCGCTTGCGGACATTCTCGTGACCGCGCACCCACACCTGACGCATACCGCCCGTCTCATACATGTGCGCGAACGAACGCTCCACCACCTCGCCCCGGCAGCGTTGCAGGCGACGACCCCGCCGCCCGCGGACACGCCGGCGGTTCGCATACAACGCCTTCTGCGCAGCACGCTTCTCCGGCGGCGTCTCTCCCGTCTTCTTGTCCTGCCAGCGGCGCCGGCCGCGCTCCGGTTCCGATACGTGACTCCGAACCCCTACTGCACCGAGCGCCACCAGCGTCTCGTCGCTGTGGTACCCCTTGTCGGCGACCACCTCTTCGACCCCCGGACCGTCCGGCGGCACCAACTCCACCTGCTCGGCCGCCATGATCAGCGTCACCGGCAGCGTTGCCGAATCACCGTCCGATGCATCCTGCACCGTCACCGAGACAATGGCTCCCGTGTCCATGTCGACCCCGTGCTCAGCCTTGTGGGCCAAGTGCGTCCGACCGTCCTTCATCTTCGCAATCTTCGCGTCCGGGTCCTGGGGCGATGTCCACTCCTTGTTCGACGTCTTCTTGTTCTTCCGGGACCGGTCGAAACGAGCCAGATCCGCCCGCGTCGGTGTCTCCACCCCCGACGCCTCCGCCAAACTCCGCACGAACGCCTCGTAGGATTCGCCCGTGTCCCGCCGCTCGATGCTCCGCATCGCCGCGTTCGCTTCCAGCGTCGTCGCATCGATGCCGACCGTCTTCCCCCGCACCAGCCCCGCGTCGGCGAGCCGCTCCAACACCCACGTGAACACCGCCACGTGCGTCTCGACGTCGATCAGCCGCCGCGTGCGCGACAACGTCGAGTGGTCCGGCGCCGCCTCGGTCACGTCCAGGTCCAGAAACGACCGCAGACTCAGCGAATCGGCCACCCGCCGCGCAATCCCCCGCTCGGAGGACACCCCTTCGAAATAGCCGATGAACAACAGACGGAAATACCGTCCCGGCCGTAGACTCGGGCGGCCCATCCGCGCCGCGTAGAACGCCGCGCACAGTCCCTCGACGAAGGCGTCGAAGCCTGCCTCTTCCAGGGCCCGGTTCAGACGCTCGAAGAAAGGATGCCCGTCACTCGTCGGAAGGTCCGCGGTGTCCACCCACATCGGCGACGCCTGTCGCGCCGCCGGTCTCTTGCCCATCGCCATGGCTGTCACGTGTACGAAACTCGATCGATCTGGTCGAGCCAGAATCGCCGACTTTTGCCACAGGCTGCCAGGCGTTCTTCTAGCGGATCCCCGTTTATTCAATGGAAGCTCTGGCCCGAGCTTCCGAGCCCGCCTTCGAGGCATTCGGCAACTGTGCCAGCCCAGCCTCAACTCCTGAGAAAACGTCGGTGCCGCACCCGTTAGAATGTCCAGACTGTGAAGCTGGTTGTCTACTACCCAGACGAGTCCTTTCTCAAACGGGCCGAGGAAGCCTGGCAGCGCTTTGTGGAACAGGTCCAACCGCCGCCGGTGGAGGTCACGGACATCTACTGGGCGCAGGCTCCTGAACCGCCAGCCGACGCTATGACTGAGGCCGAGGCGGTCCAAGACCTCCCAGGTGACCCCCACCTGATTCTGCGGCTTTCAGCACAGTTCTTTCGGCTCACTCCATCCAGCCAGATGGTGACACTCCTTAATGAAACCATCCGTATGAGCCTGGAACTCACGGGGAAACGCCTCCAACAGGCCGACGATTTATCTGAGGGTCACTTCCAAGGCACGACGAGGTCCGAGCAGGCGTTTGAGACCCAACGCATCCAGCTTGCGCGAGGTTTGTATTTGTTCCCCCACGAGGTCATGGCCGAGAAACACTTACAGCAAGACTACCCAGCATTCGCTGCTGACCGACTCGGCCATTACCACGACATCCAAGGGCGGGCCTCGGAGAACCGCGACTACGAGACCGCAGAGGCTGGTCTAGAGTGGCCCGCCGCCCTCTGGTTTTGGCTCCGCAATAAGCTGGGGGCGCTCATCGCCACCACGGACGAACTGGGGACCGCCTTCGGCGACCGCGCGGCCTCTTTCGATGCCCGACTGCGTGACCTGCTACCGGACGATCAATATCGCCGGGTGACTGGATTGGGTCGTCGGCTCCTCGCAGCGGGGTCCGGCTCTCCTTCGGTGGATGAGGAGGCCGCAGGAGAGTTGTTCAAGCTGGTCGTCGACATCGCGTATCCGCGGCCGGCTCGCTGAAAGTGCGCCATCGGCGAGGTGCGCCAAAAAACTCTGCAGCGAGGGGTTCACTTTCGCCCTGTAAAACCTATCGTTCCGTCGTGAAGATCCGGTGCGCGAAAAACACTTGTTTGATGGGACGGCCAGCACAAGGCCGCAACGGCTGGGGCACAGCCAGGAGTCCCCGAAGGGTCAGGGTGCCCCCGACCGCTCCGAGACGGGTGTCCACTCGCGAGCGAGGCGTTGCGCTTCGGCGACTTGGGCCGAGGTCATCGCGGCCGCGATCGTGTCGCGGAACTTCATCGCCCCGTGTCGTGTGGGGCCGGTGAGGGTCGCGATCGCCAGCGTCAGCCACATGTACGACGTCGCGAAGTCTTGCTCGACACCACGCCCGGTGCCGTAGGCGAACCCCAGGCCACCTTGGGCCTCAGCATCGCCTTGGTCAGCCGCCAGCCGAAACCACCGCACGGCCTCGGCATCGTCCCGTGGCACACCCTGGCCGTCAGCGTACATCACACCGAGTCGGCACTGGGCGCCCGCCACCCCTTGCTCGGCGGCAAGCCGATACAACTGGGCGGACTCGGCTTGTTCCTGCTCGGCCCGAGAGCGGGGTGCGTCGAGGGGGTCCGTCATGGCCCGCTGACGAACAGCCTCAGACCTCGATCTCGATGCTGCCGTCGGTGACCCGCACCGGGTACGCCGTGACGTTGCCGGGAGCCGGGGGGCCCTGGGCGTGACCATCACGCACGCAGAAGCGAGCCCCGTGCCACGGGCAGGTCACGACATCGCCGTCGACGGTGCCTTCCGAGAGGGGGCCTCCGCGATGCGTACACGTGTCGTCGAGCGCATGGCAGGTGCCCCCGACGTTGAAGAGGGCCACGCGCTTTTCCCCAGCTGTCACCAGCGTGGCTTCGCCTGGCGGCAGGTCGGCGACGTTGGCGACCTTGAAATGCTCGGCCATCTTGTCTCCTCAGCTGGACTTTTCCTTGTCTACGGAACCGGCACCCGCTGGGTCAGATCCTCGAACCCGCCCAGGTCTCGGTTGTTCGGCGGCGGTCCGACGATTCCTCGTTGAAGTGCTGTACCCAGTCTTCATCACGGCGACTGCCCCGCCACTCAGCTCGACGGTCGCCGACAAGGAAGCGGCGCTCGGGTGGAGGAGGTTGGGTCCGAGGTGTGGCGGACGCATCACGAAGCAGCGTGGAGGTCATCGCCGCCCGTAGCCTACCATCACCGGTCGGTCGGAACGCGCGTGCTCAACGACAATTATTCTTGCCGGTTGCCGAGGACGCGATCGGCCGGTTCGTGGACCCAGCGAGAGTCGTGTGAGACTGCCCGTTTTCCTTGTGGAGGACGGGTTGATCAGGGATGCCCAGGTGCGGCGATTGCGCGAGAAACGGATGTCGGGGAAGACATTGGCGGCAGCGGCGGCGGCGGCCGGGATGAGCGAGCGGACGGCGCGCACGTGGCAGCGCGGGGCGTTGCCGTCGACGGCGAAGGCGCCGCGGACGTGGCGGACGCGGGAGGACCCGTTCGCCGATGTGTGGCAGTCGGAGGTCGTGCCGCAGCTGGTGGCCGATACCGACGGCCGGCTGCAGGTGCTGACGCTGTTCAAAGTGCTGTGCCGGCGGCATCCGGGTCGCTTTCAGGCGGGGCAGCTACGGACGCTACAGCGGCGGGTCCGCGATTGGCGGATGCAGTACGGCCCGGACCGCGAGGTGTACTTCGAGCAGGTGGCGGTTCCGGGTCGGGAAGCGGCGTTCGACTTCACCGACGCGAGCGACCTGGGCGTGACGATACGGAGCGTGCCGTTCCCGCATCTGCTGTTCGAGTGGGTGCTGAGCTACAGCAAGTGGACGTATGTGGGGCTGGCGCTGAGCGAGACGTTCGAGGCGTTGGTGTCGGGCCTGCAGGGCGCGTTGTGGATGCTGGGCGCGGCCCCGGCAGTGCTGCGACACGACAACCTGTCGGCGGCGACGCACGAGCTGAGCGTCGTCGAACGAGCAGCCGTCCGAACCGGCAAGAATAATTGACGTTGAGCGGCAGAAGTACTTGACGCCAAACATCAACAATCCCCAACATCGGAAAAACCCCACGAATATTCCATCCGGGGGGGCGTGTGCGACCGCGACGGGTGCCACGCGCCGGGCGCCGAAACCCTGTGCTAGAACGGCGTAGACTCAGCAAGGAGTCATGAACGACAAGCGACAGGTATTCGTGGCGGAATACTTAATCGACATGAACGCCACGCAGGCCGCAACGCGAGCTGGCTACAGCGCTCAGAGTGCGCGTCAGCAAGGGCAACGGTTGTTGTCAAATGCGGCCATCAAGGACGCCATTGCCAAGGCACAGGTGAAGCGCGAGCAGAAGACGGGCGTGACTGCCGCATGGGTGCTCAAGCGGCTCCAGGAGGAAGCGAGCGCTGGCGACACCGACACGCCCAACCAGGCGCGCATCAGGGCGCTGGAGCTTCTAGGTAAGCACCAGCGCATGTTCGCCGACCGCGTCGAGTTCGACCTGTCACGGCTGACCGCGGACGAACTGCGCGCCGCCGAGGAACTGCGCCGGAAGATGGAGGGATAGTGCTCCCACCCCCTTTGAAGCCCATACACGCCGAAATGTGCCGGCGCGGGTGCCCAAGGGGGGCGTGTATGCGTCAGCGGACCGCGAGCGGGGCGCGGGCAGCCTCAGCGCCGGGTAACGGACGGCGACGGCGGAGGCGACAATGCCCACCCCCCGCCGTCTACATCAGGCGCCGGGGCGTCTGCCGGGGGGGTGGTTTCGTGGCACGTCTGGCACAACCGGAGCGGGTCGCGCCGCGCGCGCCAGACGAAGATGATCCTCACCGCCCCGATTCCGCATCGGTCGCACTGGCCGGCCGATGCGGCGGGCGCACCCGGCACCGGGTTAGCTGCCATTGCTCGCTACCGTTTCACCTTCGCGTGCCGGACGCACCCCTAGCGCAATCTCTATCGCCGCCTTCGGCCAGCGGTCTAGGATGCCGCTAGGCGTCCACCCGGCATCAGTCAGCGGTTGCAAGCGCCGGAACATCGCGCGCCGCTTGTCGGGATCGTCATGCATGTCGGCCAGCGCCGCGAGCTGGCCCGCGGACGCTTCCACCGCCTCAGCTACATCCGGCAGCGCGTCCGCTGGCGCGTCGTCTGGTTCACCGGCCGATTTACATCCGGCATCATGCACCCCTATATAGGGTGCATGATGTGCCGGATGAACATCGGGAACATCATGCACGTCCGGCGCCAGATGTTGCCGGACGTGCATGATGTAGCCCGTTCGCTCCCGGCCTTTCCGCATTACCGTTACCTCTTCAATCGCTCCCTGTCGCACGGCTGCGGTAAGGTGCCGGCCGATGGCTTGCCGCTTCGCCTTCCCACCGGCGGATAGGCGATCGCAGACTTGATTGTGCGTCAGGCCGTCCTCGCCGCCGCCGATGGCGTCTAGTACCGCTAGTACCGCCTCGTAACCGACTGGCTCAACACCGCCGCGTCCGGGTGGGGCGGGTGCATCGGCCGGCGCCTCGAACCAGACGAGCCGCGCGGTATCCACCGTGTTATCACCCACCATGACGGACGCGGACTCAATGGCGAACGTGAGCGCCGGCCCGTTCCCCGCGAGATTGCCTTTGGTCTGACGCATCCCACCGTTAGACACCCGGAGCGCCATCCGGGGCGCCGCCGTCGCCTGTACGGAACCTGCTACCCGATGGATCTCGTTTTCGGCCTCGCTCTTACGATCGTGTGCGATCAGCAGAACCGCGGCGCCAGTATCCCGGAGCGGTTGCAGCGCCATGAACCGATCGCGAACGGCCGGCCCATCGTTATCGTCCGTGCCATCGTTCCACGCAGCCCAGCTATCAATCACGGCCAGCCGTGGATGATGCTCGTTAGCGGCACTTAGACACGCGGTCGCGAGATCGGTATCGCGTCGGGTATCAAGTACCTGCAGCCGGTCCGGGTTGCCGCCCGCCGCAATGAATCTCGGCACCGTCACGTACTCAGCCGCATCCTCGCCCGCATGGCCGATCCAGACCACCTCATGCGCGCCGCCGTTCATGGCGCCGTCCGGGAAGGGTTGCCCGGTTGTGACACACGCCGCGACCGTCGCGGCTATCAGTGACTTACCGGCACCGGGGTCGCCATCAAGTAGCGTCACCTCGCAACGCGCGAGCCGCTTATACCAGAGCCACGATATCGGCCGCACCCTCACGTCGGACGCGCGGCGCCACAGTGACGGGTCCGCCTCGGTGTCGGTCGGAACCTCGGCATCAATCCAGCGCCCCAGGCGGCCAGTTGTGCCGAGTGTCATCCGGATCGCGTCTGCGAACCGTGGCACTTGTCGGGATAGCCAGGTGGCGTTTGTCGCCCGCGTCACCGCGTCCGCCCGCTGCCAGTCGTCAGACTGGCGCAAGGTGCCGAGCGCGATCAGACCGCGTTGCCGCTCATGCGCGTCGGTATGGCGGAGTTGGGCGAGCACCGCCTCAAGGCCAGCCATCGGCAGCGGCACCGCGGCCTCAGCATCCGCCCCGGCCGCCCGTTCTGCCGCGACAAACGCCGCCACGTCGGCCCGTATCCGGTCGCCGTCGGTCTCAGGCATCGGCGGCGCCTTCCCATTGGATCGCCGCCCGTTCGGCCGCGACCTCGCCCGCCACGTCCGCCCAATCGGCCCCAGCGCCGAGCGGCATCCGCACGTACCACGGCCGGCGCCTCACTTCCAAGGCAGCCCCGATCCGAAACGCGGCCGCGCGGCCGGCGGGGTCGTTTTGCGCCGCGACCGTCACCGGCCCCGCGTCGGGCGGTAGGGCGCCGTATCGCACGCCCCCGGCCCCGGCCGCGGCCAGCACCGCCACGTCCGCTGGCGGCAGCGCGAGCGCCAGCACCGCGAGCGCATCAAGCGCGGACTCCGCAAGCCAGACACCGGCCCCGGCCGCGCCAGGGCGCGCCACGAACACCGCGCCACGCATGCGCGAGCCGCGGACGCTTGGGCGTTTCCCGGCGCCAGCGAACCGGAGCGCCGCGCCGTCCGCCGCGACCGCTTCAAGCTGTAGGCCGGTCGGCCGATCTCGCGCCGTCAGCGCGTAGACGATGCACCCCGCCGCCCCGTCCGGGGGCCGCGGGCGCACGTCCGCGAAGGCATCCGCGGGCAGCCAGCGCAGCGCGGCCGGCCAGGGCGCCGCCCATCCGATCCGTTGCTGCAGGTACGCCGCGCCGGGCGTGTCGGCCAGTGGGGCCGCGCGGCGCCAGACGGACGCGACAAGCGCCGCCACGTCTGCCAGGTCTGACGCGGGGGCGCGGCGGGCGGGTGCGACCGTCCGGGGCCGGGGGGTCGGGCGCCAGGGGTCCGCCAGCACCCCGACCGCCGCCGCATGCGCCGCGAAGTCCGCCCCCGCGAGTCTGCCGCCGCCGTCGCCGCAGTGGCGACAGCCAAGCAAACCGCGGCCGGGGTTCGCCCATGAGCGCGTCTTGCCTTCGCCCGTCACCGGGCAGGGGCCGCGCCACTCGGCACCGGCCCGTCGCCACGTTTGCGGGGGAGTGAACGACTCCCAGTTGAGCGCCATTCCGGCCTCACCGGGGGGTCAGTTAGGAAGTGGCGAGCCGCCCGTACGCGGTCGGGCAGCCAGCCACGCGGCGACCTCGTATTCTGACCAGCGGATAGCGCGCGGCCCCACTTGGATCGGCAGTGGGAAACCGCCTTCGTCCCTCAGCTTGTAGAAAGACGTGCGACCTATTCCCAGTCTGGATTGAACCTCGCGGCGCGTCAGTAGTTGTTCCGTCATAGTTCACAACATACCGGCAACGTCCGCCGCCGTGGTCCTATTTATTAGGGGCTGGTCGTTAGGGTAAACGGCTCGATAGCCTTACGCTTGCGGTTGTCCCAAACGCCCCGAACGCTATCCAGCCCCATGCCGAACGCCTCACCCACCGCGTCAGCGATAGAGCCGCCCTGCTCGCATGCGCGGCCATATGATCTTGCCTGAGTTTCGTGGACACCGAAGAAGGCGCGAGAATGCGCCAGGGGGTGTTCATGGGCAAACGGCAGCGACGACGGTTCACCGAGGCGTTCAAGCAGGAGGCGGTCCGGCTCTGCCTGCGGCACGACCGCAGCATCGGGCAGGTCGCTCGGGAGCTCGACCTGACCGAGTCGGCCCTGCGCAGGTGGGTGCAGCAGTATGAGGTCGACCACGGCCCGAATCCCAGCGGTGCGCTCACCACGGAGGAGAAGACGGAACTACGCACGCTCCGGCGTGAGGTGCGGGTGTTGCGCGAGGAGCGCGAGATCCTAAAAAAAGCGGCGGCCTTCTTCGCGAAAGAAAACGCATGAGGTTCGCGTTTGTTCACGGGGAGAAGGCCCACCACGCCGTGCGGCGCTTGTGCAGCGTGCTACAGGTGACGCCCAGCGGTTACTACGCCTGGGCGCATCGGGGCCCGAGCGCGCAACAACGGGACAACGACCGGTTGAAGGTACGCATCCGGGCGATCCATACCGCCAGCCGCGGAACGTACGGCAGCCCGCGGATCCACGAGCAGCTCAGGCAGGACGGGGTCCCAGTTGGCCGGGCGCGGGTCGCCCGACTGCTGCAGGACATGGGGCTGATCGGCCTGCCCCTCAAGCGGCACCGGTGCACGACGGACAGTGACCACCAGCGTCCGGTGGCGCCCAACGTCCTCGCCCGCGCCTTCGACGCTGCACACCCCAACGAGCGCTGGAGCACCGACATCACGTACGTCTGGACGTGGGAGGGCTGGCTGTATCTGGCCGTGGTGCTAGACCTGTTCTCGCGGCGCGTGGTGGGCTGGGCTATCCAGCCGCACCTGCGGGTCGAGTTGGCGCTCGAGGCGCTGCACATGGCGCTGGGGCGCCGAGTCCCGGAGGCCGGCTTGCTACATCACTCGGATCGGGGCTGCCAGTATGCGGCCGACGCGTATCAGCGCGTGCTGCGCGACCACGGGATCGTCTGCTCCATGAGTCGGAAGGGCGACTGCTGGGACAACGCCATCACGGAGAGCTTCTTCGCGACGCTCAAGACCGAGCTCATTCACCGGCAGCCGTGGCCGACGCGGCGCGGGGCCAAAGACGCCGTGGCGGAGTACATCGAAGGCTTCTACAATCCCTACCGGCTGCACTCGTCGCTGGGGTATGTCAGCCCCAATAACTGTGAAAGGAGGCACGCTCGGCAGGCTCAGCGTGCAGCATAATCAACCTGTCCACTTTTCCCAGGCAAGATCAATAGTCACAGCGCCGCATGCCGGACGGGTAGAGCGGTTTATTGTGGTGTCGCGTGGCTGGTGTGTATCCGCGGCCTACCAGCGCCCCTATCGCCGTCACGATCAGGCTGTCGCGGTAGTGGTGGACGTCCGGTTCGCGCCTCGGCGGTTGCGGTCGCAGCCCTTTAACATAGGCAGACAGCCACGCACGAAGGGCGGGGGGTAGTTCGTCGCCCGAATCCAATAGGTCACACGCAATCAGCTTTACGCACCGCCACGCCCTAGCGCTCGTCCGTTCGGCCCTCAGTAGCATCCCGAGAAAATCGTGTCGGTCGGTCCGGTACTCGCGATATGCCGCGGCGGTCTCCGCGTCTGGCAGGGGGTCGTCTAGCGCCATGAACGGCCGTAACCGACGCGCGATCGCGAGCGCATCGCGGTACTCGGTGCTATCCAATTCGCACCACCTTTCCGGCATCCGCCTCAGTGACGTACGCGGCCCAGCGGTCCATCAAGGCGCGCCGCTGTTCGAACAGATCCGAGCGCGCGTAACTCCGCTCGACTTCCGTTCCAACGATGTGCGCGAGCGCCGCCTCACACACCGCATGCGGTACGGCTGTCCGTTCCGAGCACCAATCCCGGAAACTGGATCTGAATCCGTGCGGTACTGCAGCCACACCGCTATCGCGCAGCAGTCGTACAAGGGTGCAATCCGCCAGCGGTCGACCGGGGCGGATAGGCGACGGGAATACCAGCCCCGAGGCATCGCGCAACGGCCAAACGTCCGCGAGCGCCGCGAGCGCCGCATCCGACAACGGCACCCGATGTTCGCGGTTCATCTTCATTCGGCGGGCGGGCACGCGCCATTCGCGGGCGTCCCGGTCTATCTCGTCCCACGTCGCGAGCCGCGCCTCACCGGACCGCGCGCCCGTCAGCACCATGAACCGGAAGCACGCCCGAGCCGCAATCGACGCGCGGGGCGCAGCGGCAACGGTCGCCAGCGCCCCGGCGACCGCACGGTACGGCAACGCCTTATGGTGCGACCGCGTAGCAGGCATGGCGGGCAGCGCGCCGCTGATACCGTCGCCGGCCGCGTTCTGGTCAACGTAGCCGTGTGCTTGCGCGAAGCTCAACACGGACCGGATGCGGGCGCGCATCTGGCGGGCGATAGCGGGGTGCGCCGTCCACAGTGGGGTAAGCACCCGCAACACGGCCTCGCGTCCAATCTTGTCAACGCGCATTTGGGCCAGCACCGGGTATGCGTGCCGTTCCATTTGGCCGATCCAGTTGTCGGCAGTCTTCCGCGAGCGCCAGCGGGGCCGGTTCGCTTCGAACGTCAGCACCGCGGCCTCGCGGAACGTCGGCACCTTCGCCCGCCGCTTTTCGGCCAGCGGATCGCGCCCCTCAGCGATTGCGATCCGGTTCTTGAGCGCCAGCGTGCGCGCCTTCGCCAGTGACACGATATCGACCGAACCCAAGCCGATATCGCACCGCCGCGCGCCGATGGTGATCCGCTGAATCCATGACTTCGAACCGCGCGGCGCGATGTGCAGATGCAGCGTGCCACCGTCCCCATACCGTCCCGGTCGGGTCAGTGCTCGCACCGCCGCCGCTGTCAATCGTCCCATGATGTTGCTCCCCCCGACCTCGATTCCCACGCTGTACCCCACGCTGTCCCCACGGCTATAAACGAACTTTACCGGACGTTAACGGTACGCGTCAACTGGTGGGTGAGCGATTCGTCCAGCGTTTACGGTGGGTTGCGCGCACGGTTGCGAACGGTCCCGGTTTCCGGGCTGGTGTCCATCGTATCAACCGGCATGATGGTGGTCGGGGTCGCCGCGGCCGCCCATGTCGGGCCCGCGCGCCGAGTCTTGAGACTCGATCTGATGCAGGCCCTTCACGTTGATTGAAGCGCACTCGGGAACGAGCGACCCGAGGGAGACGCGATATGGCCGCTGAACCGGCAGACGCCATGGTCACCGAGGAAGACAGACGGCAAAAGCATTCACCGGGACGCGGCTGCAACCTCGGACACGACACGCGGACACCAGATCCGCTCACAACGCGCGAGCTTGAAGTCCTGAGATTGATGGCTGGCGGGTACAGCAACCGTGAGATCTCGGAAGCCCTGGGCATTGCAGAGGGCACTGTCAAGAACCATGCGTCCAGCGTGTTGTCGAAGCTCGGCGTCCGCGACCGGACCCGCGCCGTGTTGAAGGCACTGGAGCTTGGCTGCCTCGGAGGCTGACGATCTGGCACCCCACCAAATGGGTGATACTTGGCGTGGAAAGTGCTCATTGTAGAAGGAGTGTTTCATGCAGACACGCATTGCACCGTGCACGGCGGCCGTTGTTGTTCTTACCTGCGCACTGGTTGGGCCACTCTCTGCCGCGGCCCAGGTCGAGCGGGTCGCCGATCCCGAATGGACCACGCCGCGCACCGCACACGGCCAGCCGGACCTCCAGGGCCTGTGGGGCAACAAGACGATCACGCCGACGGAACGGCGCGATTCTGCGGAAGGCAGAGCCTTCCTGACGGATGAAGAGATCGCCGTGGCGAATGACCAGCGAAAGCGGTCCCTTGAAGCGCAGGACGCCGCGCCCGCGCGACGAGCCGAGGCCGGCGAGAACGTTGGCGCCTACGGGAGCTACTGGCTCGACTCGGGCGACACCGTGCTGTCGACCGGGCAGACCTCGCTGATTGTTGATCCGCCGGACGGCCGGGCCCCGATAAGGTCTTGGGCGTTGGAGGCCAAGGCGTACAATCTCGCGCACGAAAGTGAGCACTATCGACACCTGAGTGTGTTGGATAGGTGCCTGTCACGAGGCGTACCCGGCTCGATGCTTCCCGCCGGGTACAACAACACGCATCGCATCGTGCAGACGCGCGACCACATCGTGTTTCAGCACGAGATGATCCACGACGTGCGGATCATTCCCTTGTCCGATCGTGCCCACGTCGATGACCGCATCGAGCTATGGATGGGTGATGCGCGCGCGCACTGGGAGGGCGATGTCCTGGTAGTGGAAACGAAGAACTTTCATAACCGGGGCTGGATCGCGACGAGCTTTGCCGGCGGGCGCTTGAAGGGGATTCCGACGAGCGAAAGGCTGCACGTGGTCGAGCGGTATGAGCGCGTGTCGGAAACCACGATCATGTGGACGGTGACGGTCGATGATCCGAATGTCTACACGCAGCCCTGGACGATGTCCATGCCGCTCACGGCCGAGCCCGACTACGTGATCTTCGAGTACGCGTGCCACGAGGGGAACTACGCGATCCCCAACATCCTCGCCGGTGGGCGGAAGGCCGAGGCGGACGCTGCAATGGCCGTGACGCGAGGGTCTCGGTAGCCCTTCTTGATGGTCAGGACGCGACCCGGCCACATTCTCAGGGAATACCAAGTCGATCCAAAGACATGACGCAGAGGGTGCTGCGCAACACAGCGGGCTCAGCTATCTCACGCCGGCCGATGTCCACGACGTGCCGAGCGTGGTATCCGGAGCTGTAACCCGCGCGGTCGCCGGCGTCAGGTGCTGCGCGGTCGGCGCCACCAGGATTGCACGCGTCTCGCCGCCTCCGGGCCGGCCAGCGCCGCGCCGCCCCAGAACATGATTTCGGCGAGGACCACCATTCCGGTCGCCACGGCGCCGCGGGCCGCGATGCCCAGCGGGAGAAACGGCACCACCAGCAGCAGGGGCCAGATGGGCAGGGACGAAACCATCAGAATCACGCCGAGCCTGGCCCACGCGCTTATCGGCGTGCGCGTGGCGGCGGGTTGAGACGGGACGTTCATGCGCGGGCTACCGACCGGCTGGGCTTGCTCTGTACTAGCCAGCCGTACTGGCAGCCGTTTCCGAATCTGCTGGCCGTATTCTGACCCGATCGGACCCGTTGGGATCCGCGTTTATGCCAACAAAATGGGTTGTGTACGTCAAGTTGTGCAAAGGTGCGGTCATGCGGCAAGAGTCAACGCGGTCATTGTAGGGCTCGGCCGGGTAGGAGATGACGTCCGGGTAGCGCGGCCTCTGGCGGTGGCACCGGCGCCGGCCTCCTGTCGGAATAACCATCCAGGAAGGGGTAGGCCGCCGATGCACCGAACGCCGCCTGTGCCGTTCCTCCGGGTTCGCTCCCGTGGGTTGGACCGGATTTGTCATACGCTGATCAGCGCGTCAAGGCGCTCGAGCAACGCTTCGTAGTCACCCACCCAAGTGGAAACCGCTGCGACTGTCTCGGCCGGCAGTCCCATGCGTTCCGCCAGATCGCGGAGATACCGCTCTTCCTCTGCGCTCATCTCATCGACCAGTGCCAGCGTCACCGCATCCCGGTAGACCAGCACCCGCGTGGCCCAGGGCAGTGCCGACAGGTCGCGGGGCACTGCGGGGAGGTCGTCGAGATCCACGCCGAAGTGGGCAGCGTGCTGGTCGAGGAGTTCTCGCTCGGCAGGATGGAGTCCATCCACATGCGCGATCTCCGACAACGTCGCAACGTACATTGACGGCGACAGGCCGTCGAGCGGATCGCGCAACGGGTCCATGTTTACTTCTGTATGAACGCGTCGAGATCGCCGGTTGTACGGAGAATGCGACGCACGGGTACGCCGACGGCTACCGCAGTCTGGACGCTGGCTTCCAACCGGAGTGTGGTGTTCATCTCCAGATCGAACGCAGCTACGGCCAAGCGCTCCAGGTTGCCGAACCAAGCGTCCAACCGTTGCACGAAGGCACGGTACTCCTCGTCGAGCTGCTCCAAGGCGTCCCGCTCGTACTCGGCGAGCCTTGCGGCCAATGCGGGCACCGATTCTCCGAGACCGTCCTTGAGAGCCGACGCGACGAGTTTCCCGGCGAGGCTCCCGAGCAGAGCGCCGAGCATCGGGACCGGCACCAGCGTCTGGCCGGCCGCGACCGCCAGTCCCACGACGGCGGCATCCATGGCGACGATATGCGACATCTCGACGAACTGATCACTATCTATCGTTCCCGCATGATAGTCCCGCAAGAGCGCTCCGACGCCCATCAGGGCGCTGACCAGTGAGGCGGCAAACGGCGCCGCCAACGCCGTCGAGTTGGTCAGCGCATAAACAGCGCTTCCGGCAACTGCGCCGCCGCTGGCACCCTGCGCCGTCACGACGCCGACGTCCTGCCAATCCTGGATCGAGAATTCTCCCCGGAAGGGATTCCTGCCCTGACGGCACTTCACCCAGATCGCCTGCGCCAAGCTGACGCCGCCACCGGCCGTGGCACCGAGTGCGGCGGCGGTACCCAACCCGGCCAAGGATGGGCCGTGCTCGGCCCGCGCCGCCTGCCGCAGATCCTCGTTCTCCCGAGCGAGCCTGTCCTCACGGTCGTGAAGCGTGTCGTGAACCCGCCCCCGTTGAATCTCGTCGCAACGGGCGTCGCCCGGATCGATCAGGTCGTCCCCTGGGCGGCCACTCGTCCGTTCGAGATCGTCGACTCGGCTTTGGATCGTGGCTGCGCTCCGGTCGGACAGACCCTCGATCCGGCCAGTCTCGCGCAGTTCCTTCAACTGCTGGTACTGGTCACTGGCAATGTGGTAACGACCGTGCTCGCCGGCGAAGTCCGGGTATTTCTCCGCATGGATCGCAACACCGTCCAGCGTATTGCGCAGACCGTTGTAGTACTTGGACTGAATGTCCACACCGTCCACCCGGTAATCCACCGGACCGGTGCGCGAAACCCCGTCGAACGTCGCCGCCGGAGCCCGGCCGTAGAGCACGTCCCTCGCACGGCTCACACCTACGTGGACCTGCTCGGCGATCTCGCCGTGCTTAGTATCCGTGCTGCCGAGGATGTTCCCGGGCGAACCCACAAAATTCCGGACGACGTGCAGTTCCCGCATCGCGTCGAGAAAGGCCCGGTCCTGACCCCGCAACGCGGCCGCGAGTTCGCCGGCTCGATGCTCGGCGTCCAGAGCGCCCCATGCAGCGACGACCTGCGCGGAGACATGCGCGACGCCCCGATCGGCAGGAGACCGCTTCACAACGCGACCTCCTTACGGATCAGCTCGCTGAGCGCACGAATGTGATTGATGAGGGCAGCGAGGCGTTCCTTCTGTCCCGGATCGAACCGCCCGTAGTCGTGCGGGGCGCAATTGCAGAGCCAGCCGAGCGAAGCCAGCGTGCCGTCAATGTACGTCCGCGTGCTTGCTCCGAGCCCTTCGATCTCCCGGCAGGCCGTCCGCAGGGAACGGATCTCGCCTTCAATCCGGACACGCTCCTGCACGGCTTTCTGGGCGAGGACACCGTTGCGGTAGTGGAGATAAGCGCCCGAGCCCACGAGCGCGAGACCGCCGACGGTCCAGCCCACCGGTCCTGCCAAGGCCAGGAGCGTGTGGCCGCCCGCCATTCCGCCGCCGCCGGCTACGAGCGCGCCGCCGCCGAGCCAGGCGAGGGCGGCGTTGGCGGCGGCGGCACCGGACAAGGCGGAGATGGCTGTTCCCGTCGACGCCGTACCGAATGTCGTCGCCACCGCCAAGGCCGTGGACGGACCGAACGCGGCCAAGCCATCCCAGCCGTCGCCCCGGCCAGACCAACGCCACTCCCAATCTTCTCGGACTTGGCGGCTTCCGTCTTGATGCGCTGCACGGTGCTATCGAACCGATTGATCTCGATGCGAAACGCGCGAACCGACTTGTCGAACTCCTTGGGTGTATTCGCCAATCCGTTCACGTACTCCTCGACCGGCTCAATCAGCTCGGCGACAACCCGCTGTGTACCGCACCCGGTTTCTTGGACACACGTTTGCGCTACGCGGCGTGACGTAGCTCGTACTCCTCGCGCGCTTCGAGTGGCGTTTGATACGCCAGCTTCTCGAGGCGCCAGCGCTGGTTGTAGCGTTCGACGAACTCGGCGACGGCGGCGCGCACGTCGGCGAGGTTCTCAAAGACCCGGCCGTAGATCGCCTGCTCCTTCAAGGTGCGATTCCAGCGCTCGACGACCCCGTTGGTTTCCGGTTCTGTGAGGAAGCCGAAACTGGGGTGGATGCCCCAGTAGCGGAGCTGGTTGAGGAAGTGGTCCGACAGATACTGGCTGCCGTGGTCCATCCGTAGCGCCAGCCCGCGGGCCACGTCCGCCGCGACCGAGCCGTAGAGTCGCCCGAGCCCCTGCGCGACCGGCTCGAGGGCCGCAAAACGACTCCCCACCTTGCACACATGCCCGCCCACGCACTCGGCGTTCCAGTGGTCCACCGCCGCGAAGGTCCAGACCCAGCCGTCCTGTGCGGTGAACACCCGCACGCCGTCGGTGCCCCACATGACGCAGGGCGCCGAGGTGACAATGGTCCCGTCGTGCGCTTTCGGGTCACCCTGTCGCCCGCGGTGGGGCGAGAGCAGCCCCTGCGCGCGCATCACGCGCAACACCCGCGTCCGGGCAACGCGGACCCCGTCCAGGATCCGCAGCCGCGCGTGGACCTTGCGATGGCCCTCGCCCTGGAACGGTGAGCGGGCCAGGTCGCTGCGAATGGCCGCCAGCAGCTGCGCATCCGACAGCGCGGGCGTCGGCCCGCGGCGCGCCGGGCGTGCACCCCGCTCCAACCGCCGCGCACGAGCCCGCCGCGCGTAGAGCGCCGAGCGCGACCGGTCCCACATCCGACACACCCGCTCGAGCCCATAGCGCCGCCCCGTGGTCGCGGAGGTCGTTGCGCTCATCATCGCGACCTCCGCATCGGCAAAGGGAGGCGACGCTCCGCCGCGCGGGCACGCTCTCGCAGCAACTCGTTCTCCATCGACAGCTCCCCAATGTGTCGTTTGGCGGCATCCAGCGCTGCCGCTACCGGCTCACCGGCTTGATCCTTCAGCCCGAGCTCAAGACCGGCCAGCGCCCGCCCCTTCCACGCCTCCAGCCGATAGAGCTCCACCCCGACGTCACGCGAGACCACGTCGAATGACTCGCCCCGCAGCAGCCGCAGCACCACGTCCCGCTTCCGGCTCGCGCTCCACCGTTGCCCGGGCGCCAAGGCCCCCGACCCAACCGCCGCGGCGTCGGCTCGGACTCCAGTCGCCCTCCGGGCTCCCTTCGTCCGTGCCGACCCAGATCCCTTCACCTGCCTCGACTGAACCATTTCCCCTACCTCCTTGGACATCAGATTCTCCCTTAATCCGTGTCCAAGAAAACCGGGGGCGCCTTAGCGACAACCCGCTGCCGCTGTTCGAACAGTCTCACGCTAGTCTGCTCGACCTGCTTGCGAAGGGTCTCGTGTTCTTTGAGCGACTGCCGGAGCTGCTCGACCGCCTCGCAACGCTGGGACACATTGAACATGCACCCACTGGCTTGTTCGACCGCGTCGCGAATCGTCTCTTGGTCAGGGAGCGATCGACGGAGTTTTTGGACCGTCTCGCCGACGCCGAGCGTGGACGAATCGGACATGGGAACGGCGCTATCGATATCGGCCGGGCAGCCGGACTGCCGCGACAACGAGTCCGCCGACGGCGACAATGCGCCATGTGAGATCGCTGTGGAGGGTAGCTATTTCGGCGCGGAGCATATCAGGCGTGAGATGCTCGCCGTGCTCGGCGGCCAGCCGAGCGGAATCCGTGATGGTGTCGGCCTGTTCGGAGGTGAGCTTGGCGGCAGTCAATGCGCGAGCGATGGCGTCCGTGTCGAACACAGAGCGATGCTACGACGGTGCTGACGTGGCCGAACGGCTGGCCCGTGCGACTCGTCCACGGTACGAGGGGCCGAGGGGAGCCCCGATCCCGGCCTGTTCGTGGCCGGTGTCCTTGGTCCGCTGGAATCCGATGCAGAACGATGGACGAAACGAGGGGAACAAGCGGCAGCTAAGCCAAAAAGCTGCCTATTATCAATGGGTTACGAGATATCCATGTCGGAGTTCAACCCTGCTCAGTCGGGCAGCGCGAAGACGAAGAGGCCGTTGCCACCGCCCGGGCGTTTCTCTTCCGGCATCAGGTCGTTCGGGATCATGCCGCCCCAACTGGCGCCGCCGCTGCCGACCGGCACCGCGACGTACTGCCGGCCATCAACCGCATAGCTGATCGGGAAGCCCTGGATGGACGTCGGCAGGCGTGTCTGCCAAAGGGTGTCGCCAGATTCGACGTCGAACGCGTACATGAAGCGGTCCCAACTGCCGGCAAACGCCAGCCCGCCCGCCGTGGTGAGTGCGGCACTGTTGATCGGCGTCTTGAAACGCCGGCGCCAGCGGACCTCTCCGGTCCGCATGTCCATTGCCAGGAACTCGCCCAGTTCGCCCGGGCTATCGGGATGGAAGTGGTTCGTGCGACGGACCGGTCCAGTTCCACCGCCACCCTCCACCTTGTCGACCGGCCCGAAGATGGCGGTCTCGCAGTTCAGGTTGATCGGGATGTAGAAGGCCTCCTGCCCCGGGTGGTACGACATGGCGCGCCAGCTCTTGAAGCCGGCCGTGCTCGGGCACCAGAAGACCTCCTTGTACAGTTCCGGGATCATCCCCTCGCGGTAGCTCACCTCGCCCGTCTGCGGATCGACGTCAGCGAACGTCTGATAGCCGAGATCGTGCGCGTTCCGGAAGGTGCCGCTCTCGACATCCATCTCCCAGAGCACCGCCATCTTGCCCATCGTGAAGACCGACCGCCGCCCGTCGTACTCGACGACGATCCTTTCGAAGACCTCGTCCATGTCGAGTGTCTCGCCCGGCAGGTGCTGGTAGTACCACTTCATCTCGCCGGTGTCCGGATCGAGCGCCAGCGTGGAGTTCGTGTACAACGCGTCGCCATCGGTGCCGCGAGCCGCGCGCGCCCAGGGCTTCGCCTGCGACGTGCCGTGGAAGAGCGTCCGCGTAACGGGGTCATAGCTGCCCGGGATCCAGGAATCGCTTCCGGCCCGGAACATCACGGGCAGGTCGCCCCAAGAGTCGCCGCCCCGCTCGCCGGGCAGCGCGATCGTGGACGTCCGCCAGATTTCCCGGCCGGTTCGCGCATCGAGGCCAACAATGTAGCAGGCCTCCTCGCGATAGCGGCCGCAGCCGGTCAGGCCGGAGATCACCTTGCCGTCAGCGATGATCGAGCCGCTCGAGTACTGGAAGCCCACGCCGCCCCCGACATCCGTGTCCCAGACCTCCTCGCCGGTCCGGGCATCGATCGCGATGATGTGCGCGTCCGCGGTGTTCAGGTAGACCTTGTCTTCGTAGATGGCGATATTGCGGTGGGCGCGGCCTGGCGGCGGCCCGCCGAAGCTATCTTCCGGCGCGTCGACGCCTCGCCGGTACTCCCAGATGAAGTCGCCGGTCGCCGCGTCGAGCGCCTGGACAAGTTCACCCGGGTTAGCGATATAGAGGACGCCGTCATGCACGAGCGGCGTCGTCTGCTGCGACCCCTCCCCCAGGCTCCAGCTCCAGGCCAGGCGAAGGTTGTCGACGTTGCCGATCGTGATCTGATCGAGCGGGCTGTAGCCCTGTCCGTCGAGCGTCCGCCGCCAACTGAGCCAGTCCCCGTCCGGCGGATCCTGCAGCAGGGTATCGGTCACCGGCGCGTAGTTGTCTACCTGCGCCACGCCGGATGTTCCAGCCAGACCGATGCCGAGCACGACGGCGAGCACCGCGACGACGAACAGAATCTGCTTGGACATGGGAACTCCTCTCCCTTTCTCGATCAACTAGCAGCTCGTGGTGAAACCCCGCGTCGCACCGAGACCGGCGAGGCGCTCGCCTGACAAGGCGCGACGAGGGAGCATATTGGCCATATGTGACCGAGGAGCAACGCCGCTTAGGCGGGATGCATCGCCGGTCGAATGTAGCAGGGTTTCACCACGGGCTGCTAGCCTGCATTATTCGTGAAGGCTCCAAGTCGGCCGCGCGGACGGTGTAATTGTCGCGCACCGGGCGCACCGGGCGCACCGGGCGCGCCGGGCGTCGCTGCCGTCGGGCGCTGGCGGGATGGACACTGATTGTCGGTGCGGACGGCCTGGGTACGGGGCCGTCCAGGGACGGCTTCGCCACGCGGGCGGGCTCGGTGCGCCGTTGGGCTGCGTGTATGCGCGGCTGACAGGCGCTGTCTGGGGTCTATCCGGGGCGGGCGCCGAGTGCCAGCGCGATGTGCCGCCAGGCGTGGAGGTCCGGTGTGGCGGTCGGCAGGTGCAGGACCACGCGGCGGACCGAGCCGACGACGTGCGCCCCCAATTTGAGGAGCCGGTCGCGCAGCCACGTCACCTGGGCGCGGGCACAGGCGGTGCGCGCCGCGCGCAGCCGGAGTTCTTGCATCAGCACGTAGGCGGCGGCGGTGAGGAGCACGCGCAGTTGATTGGCCCAGAAGCGACAGCAGCTCGTGCGGTCGATCTGCAGGCCATCGAGCAGTTCCTTGATGCGGTTCTCGATGTCGCCGCGGGCGCAGTAGATCCGTTCATAGAGGAAGCGCGGCGTCTGGCGCAGATTGGTCACGACGAAGCGCGGGTTGTCGCGCGGGGCGCGGTCGCCGAGCCGGACGACCTCGGCCTTGATCACGACGCGGCGGTCGCGGTCCCACGTGCGGGCTCGATAGCGGGTGTCGGCGTAGACGTGCGCGGTCTGGCCGCTGGCCGCGCTCTGGGCCTGCGCCACGAGCAGGGCGGGCTCGGCGTGGCGCTGCAACACGGCGTTCCTGGCCATCGCCACCACGTAGTCGAGCCGTGGCTCGGCATCCAGGAAGTCGAAGATCTCCGGTGTCGCAAAGCCCCCGTCGAGCCGGACGAGAAACCGCGCCTGGGGAAAGGCCTGCCGCAGCAGGGGCAGCAGCCGGCACAACACGCCCACGGTCCCGCGGGTGGCCGGCACATTGCCGGGCCGCAGCACCGCCGCGCACAGATACTGTTCGCGTTCCTGGTCGAAGGTCAGAAACGCCAGCAACGGCAGGTAGCACCAGCGATCGTAGTGCCCGTTGAAGAAGGTGAGCTGCTGGGCGCCGTGCGTCGCGTCGTCGGTCGGATCCAGGTCGATCGTGATGCGCCGCGCCCGCCCGTCCAGCCGGCGCTGATGCCGCTCGATGACCCGCATCGCCAGCTCGCGCGCCAGCTCGTAGAGGGCGGACCGGTCGACGCCGTTCTCGAACCGAGAGATCGTCGGCTGCGAGGCCAACGCCTCCCCCGCCACCGGGTCCCGCCCGAGCAGCAGCTTGTGGATCGGGTCGTCGGCGAGATGGTTGGCGTCGTTGCCATCGGGATGACCGCAGGCAATGCCGAAGATCCGCTGTCCGAGCAACTCCGCCAGCGTGTGCCGGATCTTCCCGGGCTCCCGTCGGTCCACCAGACACCGGGCGAAACCCGCCACCAACCCATACACGCGCTCCGCCGCCTTGAGCAGGACGGCGCCGCCATCGGAACTCGCGTGCTGGCGGTCGAACGTCGCGACGAGGGGCTTGTCGAAGAGATCCGGAAAGAGGACAGTCTGTGGTATCGTATTGATCGTCACGTAAGGGCCTCCGTGGTGGGTAAATGTCTGTGAGCAAGCCATTTATACCACGCGGAGGCCTTTGTTTTTCTACCGAAATCGGACCCTTCCTGAATAATCCGGGCTAGCGGCCTCCGGAGGGCGATATCGTGCCGTACATCATGCCGCCGTACTCCCCGTGGTCCCAGGTGCCTGCGTAGCGGCTGTCGTAGAAGACGACGCGCGCTCCGAACTCGTCTCCCAGACCCGGGATCGCAAAGTCGGTAATGCTCACCATCGGCGTGTCGCCCGCCCAGACGATAGGAACGATCACGGGCAGCGTGGCATCGACGCTGCCGTAAGTGAGATGCACATCGAAGCGCCAGCGGTCGCCCTCGAGCTTCGTCGCGCTCGCAATTTCGTACCGCTCGGGCAGACCATCCCGCCGCTCTTGCCCCTCAATCGTGAAGTGGCCGGTCAGGACGACGTTCTCCATCTGCTCGGCGAACGCCCGTTCGCGCGCGTCGAGGGACTCCGGGGACGCTTCCTGCCCCACCCCGGTCGCGCCAAGCAGCCAGCCAATACCGAAGACGCCAAGCAGTCCGACCACAAAGCCGGCCGCAAGCAGGATCGATTTGGTCTTCATGGTCGCGATTATAGCCGTGCTCCGGGACGCCCCGCCGCTCAAGAACCGGACCCGGCCGCCGGATCAGTCCGCGCGCCCGGTCGCCTGCCAACGCAACCAGTGATCCGCGAGCACCAGAGCCACCATCGCCTCGGCCATCGGCACGAAACGCGGCAGCAGGCACGGATCGTGTCGCCCCGTCGTGCTGATTGTCGTCGCCTCGCCCGACGAGGTCACCGTATCCTGCGGTTGCGGCAGGCTGCTGGTCGGCTTTACCGCGGCTCGCAGCACAATCGGCATTCCGCTCGAGATGCCACCCAACATCCCTCCGTGGCGGTTCGTCCGGGTCGCGATCCGGCCGTCGCCGCCGGCGTAGAAGGTGTCGTTGTTCTCCATGCCGGTCCGTGCCGCGCAGGCGAAACCGACGCCGTACTCGACCCCGAGGACCGCCGGCAGGCTGAACAGCGCCTTGCCGAGATCCGCCTTCAGCTTGTCGAACACGGGTTCGCCCAGACCGGCAGGTACGCCGGTCGCAACCACTTCGGCGACGCCGCCGATCGAGTTCTGCTCCGACCGCATCCGCTCGATCAGCGTCACCATCCGCGCCGCCGCCTCCGGGTCGGGACAGCGAACGACGTTCGGGGCCCCGTCGGGCAACTGCTCCACATCGTTGAGCTTCACCGCCGCCGGATCCGGGATTGCCGCCACGATCTCGCCCACCTGCCGCACGTAGCCGACGATGCGCGCGCCGCTCTGATCGGCCAGCAGCTTCTTGGCAATCGCACCCGCCGCAACGCGGACGGTCGTCTCGCGGGCGCTCGAGCGCCCGCCGCCGCGGTAGTCACGGAAACCGTACTTGGCGTCGTAGCCATGGTCCGCGTGGCCGGGACGGTACTTCGCCTGGATGTTCGAGTAGTCGCGGCTCCGCTGATCCCGGTTGCGAATGAGAATGGCGATGCTGGTGCCGGTCGTCCGCCCCTCGAAGACCCCCGACAGGATCTCCGGGACATCCGGCTCGTCCCGCTGCGAGACGATCGCACTCTGTCCCGGCCGGCGCCGCGCGAGGTCCGGAACCAGGTCGTCCTCGCTCAAGGCGAGGCCGGGCGGGCAACCGTCGACGATTACAAGATTCGCCGCGCCGTGTGATTCCCCCGCCGTCGTGATACGGAACGCCTGTCCGAAACTGTTTCCCGGCACACCGCGATTGTACCGGCTAGGAGTCCGTGGTGAGACCCCGCGTCGCATGCAGCAGGGGTTTCACCACGGGCTGCTAGGAGCGTGGCGGGGACTGGAATGGTCCCTCGGGCCGCGAACGCACTGACGGCGGCGCCGACTCTCCCTCGAACGGTTCCTGTTTCTTGGCCCGCCAGCGCGCCAGCAGGATCAGAACAATCGTCATCAGGATCTCGTCCAGAAACGGGATCGGATCCGGAACGATCCAATTGAGGAGGGTAAGCGCCGCCACCACGGTGATGAGCTGCCACGACCGGAGCCGCAACATAAGCGGCTGAAGACGGTAAAGGAACGGGAGCAGGAGTCGTACGAACCAACGCATCGTTCACCTCCGACTCCGCGCGCGGCCGCCCGACTCCGCCCGGTGTCGGCCGGCGCCGCCTGCGCCCGCCGCCCCGCGCCGGCTACAGGTGCGCGCGATAGAAGGCCAGCATGCGCGACCAGCACTCGGCAGCGTACTCCCCGTGGTACACCTCCGCGCGTGTGTCGTTGAAGAAAGCGTGGTCGGCGCCATCGAAGATCGTGATGTCGACGTCCTTCCCCGCCGCCTTCAAGTCCGCCTCCAGCTTACCCGCAACCTCCGGTGTGACGAACCCGTCCTTCTCGGCGAAGAAGCCGAGCACCGGCGCCTGCAGACTGGCGAGGTCCGGGCTGACATTCGGGTGGATTCCGTAGAAGTCCACGCACGCGCCCACCTGCGGGTTCGCGCACGCGGCGAAGAGGGAGAGTTGCCCGCCCATGCAGAATCCGACCGTGCCGACGCGGTCGCCGGTCGTTTCCGGACGGGACAGCAGGCAGTCGACAGCGCCGCGCAGGTCACGCTCGGTCTGCTCGATGTTAAGCGCCATCATCAACTTGCCGGCATCGTCGGGACCGGATGCGGTCTCGCCGTGGTAGAGGTCGGGCGCGAGCGCGGCGAACCCTTCGGCGGCGAAACGGTCCACCACGTCCTTGACATGATCGACCAGCCCCCACCACTCCTGAATCACGATGACGCCGGGTCCCCTGCCGGACGACGGCGCCGCCAGATAGCCGGACGACGGCTTGCCGTTCGCCGGAAACTCCACCACCTCACCCATGGTCATATTCCTGTTCCGTCCTCCATCCGAGGGCGCACCCGCGCGCTACTCCTCGGTCGTCGCCTCCACCGCGCCCGCCTCCACCGTCACCTCCGACAGGCTCTGCGCGTGATTGTCGAACGGCTCGCCCGTGAGCGGTGCGTACAGCTCCAGGCTCGACTGCAGCAACGTACCCTCGTGCAGCGCGCGTACCTCGTCGGCGTTGAGCCCGGCGCGGTGGACCATCCAGTCCTTGTAGTCGGCCGGCGCCGGCACGGCGGTCGACCAGTCGGGACCGGGACCACCCAGGACGAAGCGGTCCGGCTGGAGCCGCTCCTCGATCACACCCACCATCCGGCCATCCACCCAGAACTGTGTGACGCCGCGCGCCACGTAGTGCGTCAGCGTGACCGTGTGCCACTGTCCATCGGCGCTCGGCGCGAGCGTCGAGACCGCGTTGCCGTTCGCCGAGGCGTAGACCCACCGGCCATCCTGAATCGCGATCGACGCATTGAAGCGGCGACCCGTGGCGGACAGCGTCATCGCCTCGAAGTCGAGCGAAGCCTGACGGAACGGTACCGTCACCCAATCCACGGCATGGTCGACCGTCTCGCCACCCAGGCTCGCGACCGTGCCTTCCCCCTCGGCCCGCACCGTGAAGGTGACGCCGAACGAACGCATCGTATCGTCAACATCCAACGTGAGCGGCGACCGCGCGTTCCCCCGGATCCGCGCGAACCCGGCCGCGTCCGATTTCTGCGGGATCGGCTTGCCGGCCGCTAGCGCATCGAACATCGTCGGCACGAACGCGTGGAACATCTCCGTGTGCCCGGCCGCATTCGGGTGGATCGGTTCGGGGAAGAACCCCCGCGCCCACCGGCCGGACCCGTCGTCGACGGCGCCGAGCAGATTGACGCTCGGGACGTCCCAGGTGTTGATCAGCAGGTTCATCTGGCGCGTCTGGGCGTACTCCGCCTCGTTGAAGTCCCCGCGCGCGTAGGTGTTGCCGACGATCGGAATGATGTTGTTGTCTCGCGCCCGCTGAATCAGCCGCTGCATGCCGTCGGCCCACTGTTGCGAGACGGCGTCCTGCGCGTCCTGCGAAGCGGCGCAGCGGGGCGATTCCTGCCCTGGCGGACACCGCATGATTCCCTCGTTGCCGAGCGAGAGGGCAATAACGACGTAGCCCGGATCGACCGGGATGAGGTAGCGGGACTCCGGATCCGGGGTCCCTTCCGGCTCGAACCGCGGGGTGATGGTGATCGTGTTGTCACCGCCGCGGGAGACGTTGATCACCTCCCAGCCGCGCGGCTCGAGCAGCTCGCGCAAGCGACCGGTGTAGCCTCCCTGGTTGGTCTCGTCCCCGGTTCCGTTTGGCACCGACGAGCCCCACAGCGCAATCCGCTTCGGGTGATCGCCGCCCTGCGCGTCGGCGGGCGGAGCGCCAATCGCCAGGATCAGCGCCGCGGCCATCCCGATTGCAACCGCGCGGTAGAGGCCAAGACAGCAATAGCGACGGTGAGGGAGTATTGACATGATGAGTCCTTTCGGCCGCGCAGCGACCCGGTTGATTCTACTGCGGAAGCCGGGCCGTCACCTCTCCTGCCGCGTCGAGGAAGGTGACGCTCGGGTTGCCGTCGGGCGCAACGCCTGCCACCATCCGGATCCCGTCGGCGCCCGACAGGTTGAGAACCGTCGCACCTTGCGCGACCGTCAGGAGCGCCCGCTGGCGGCCCTCTGTCGTCAGGCGCAGTTCTGGCTGGTCATCGCTTCCGACACTGAGCGATGCGCCCTCGTTCCCGGCGCCGTCCGAGAGGGCGAGGCGTGGCAAGCCTTCGGGACTGAGATGCAACTGGAGCCGGCTTCGTCCACCGTCACTCAGGCTCAGGATCGGCCGGCCCTGGACGTTGCCCAGCACCCCCTGGGCGGTGCCCTCTTCGCCCACCATCAAAATGGTGTCTTCGCCCTGCACGGTCGCCAACAGACGGGTTTCACCTCCAGCCCCCTGCAGTTGCAACAGCGGCGTGCCGTCCGCCTGCACCGCGAGGAGGCTTCGGGCCATGCCCGCGGCGTCGAACAGGGCGAGTGACGCGCGCCCGCCCTCGTCACTTCCGGCCAGGATGCCCCGCAGGTTGCCGGCTTCGTCCACCAGGTTCACCTGGGTCGTCGTCACGACGTCAGGGCCCTGCGCACTGACCCGACCTGCCGTCAGCAGACTGCCCACCATGCCACCCAGAAAGGAGGCGCCGACCATTGCCACCACCAGCAAACGGCGTACGCCGCGTGCGTGCAAACCCTGACATTGGTGGTTGTTGCGTTGTTCCTGCCGCTCACCGTACTGCTGCATCTCGTCTACTCCCGATCGGCCACCGTTCAGGCCTCCGTCGGCGTGAAGCGGCGCCCGCGTGTTTCCGGTCCCATCCAGATAATTGCAGCGACCAGGAGGCCGGAGACCGCGATGCAAATCCGCATCGCATCCCCGGTGCTCATGCCGCCGTCCTGCAGCCGCCCCAAGACGAACGGCGTCATCGATCCCAGCGCGGCGCCGAGGTGATACGTCAGCCCCGGCCCGACGCCACGCACCGCAGTCGGAAAGCGCTCCGCGAGGTACGACGGCGCGACACCCCAGATGCCGGCGCCCGACACGCCCATGACGACCGCGCCGATGGCAAGCAGAATCGCCCCGGAGCCGAGGAACGCCGGGAGCGAGGCGACGCCGATCAGCGCCGCCACCGTCACCGCGCCACGCCGGCCGAGGGCGGTTTCCGAAACACGCCCCCACAACGCCATGCCGACGATCCCGGCCAGGTTGAACAACAGCAGATAGCCGAGCGTCGGGTATCCCTCTTCAATCAGAAAGGTGGGATACCAGAAGCTGAGCGAGTAGTACGAGAACATGAACGTTCCCATCAACACCGAAGACTGCACGGTCGCCCAGAGCAACTCGGGACGAAACAGCCGGAGCACCGAGACGCGCTCGGCCGCGTTGCCCTCGCTGGCACGGTCCGCTGCCGCCGCGTCGCGCAGGTGCCGCTGGCGCTCCAGCCAGACCGGGCTCTCGCTGACGCTGCGCCGGATCCAGAGCACCAGCAGCGCGGGCAGCACACCGACCCAGAACATCACCCGCCAGCCGATCGTCGAGCCGGCGCCGCCGCCGAACGGATCGGCAACCCCCTCGAAGAGCGGATAGATGGTGTGGTACGTCAGCGCCGCCAGGATGTAGCCCCAGTACCAGCCACCCTGCAGCAGCCCCGACGCCAGACCGCGGAGCCGCGTCGGCCAGTGCTCCAACGCGAGCGGCATTCCCGCCGCCCACGTCCCTCCCATTCCGACGCCGAAGAGCGCGCGGAAGGCAAAGAGCATGGCGTAGGACGTGGAGAAGCCGCTCAGGAACGCGAAGATGGAGAACCAGAGGATCGACAACATCAGGGGCAGCTTCCGCCCCCGCCGGTCCGCCATCATGCCTGCGCCGAGGCCTCCCACCAGACGGAACATCAGCGTCACGGTGCCGAGCGCGCCGGCGAGCGCGCGGTCGACCGTGAAGCTCTCCTGAATGTCGATCAGGATGAACGTCATGATGAGGAAATCGAAGCCGTCGAGCATCCAGCCGAGGAACGTCGCGAAGAACGCCTTCCACTGGTCCCCGGTCACCTGCCGGTACCACGGCCCGTCGGCCGTGGGTGCAGAGGCTGACCGCTCCGGTGCGGCGGGAGGGGTGGTGCGGGTCGGCTGATTGTCTGGGTCCAAGGGGGGTGCCACCGGGAGGCCTGCCACACCGGCGTTACACAATCCTATAATCAATCGCCGACACGAGCCTTTCCGCATCTGGCACGCAGCGTCACGAGGAGATTAGCCATGACATGGAATCGAGTCGCAGCATTCACCCTGGCGGTGACGGGCGTGGCGGCGCTGGCCGCGTGCGGCGCCCCGGCCGCGGAAGACGCACCGGCCGCGCCGGTCGTCTCGCTCTCGGCCGACACACCGGTCAGCGTGACGGGGGGCGAGATTCAGGGTGCGGCAAGCGCGGTCAATCCCGACGTGATCGCGTTCCAGGGAGTGCCGTTCGCCGCGGCTCCGGTGGGCGATCTGCGCTGGCAGCCGCCTGCGCCGGTAGTCCCCTGGACCGGCGTGGGCGACGCCACCGAGACAGGCTCGATCTGCGTGCAGAACGGCGGCCAGAACGTTACGCAGGACGAAGATTGCCTCTTCCTGAACGTCTGGGCGCCGCAGGAGACAACCGACCTGCGGCCGGTCCTGTTCTGGATTCATGGCGGCGGCTATACCGGCGGCTCCGGTTCGAGCGCCATCTACGACGGCACGTCGCTCGCTGGCGACGGAGCCGTGGTGGTGACCATCAACTACCGGCTGAATGTCTTCGGTTTCCTGGCGCACCCGGCGCTCTCCGATGAATCGCCCCATGACGCGAGCGGCAACTACGGCCTGCTCGACATGGTGGCGGCGCTCGAATGGGTCCGCGACAACATCGCGACGTTCGGCGGCGACCCCGAACGCGTCATGATCTTCGGCGAGTCGGCCGGCGGCGGCGCCGTGATGTCGGTGATGCTGATGCCGCAGGCCGAGGGCCTCTATCAACGCGCGATCGCCCAGAGCAACTACATCCGCGGCTGGGACCGCCCGCTCGACGAAGCGGCTCGCGGGTGGGAGCCGGCCGAGGCGCAGGGCGTCCGGGTCGGCGAGGCGCTCGGCTCCAGCGGTGAGAATGTGACAGAGCTGCTCGACGCGATGCGCGCCGCCAGTGCGGCTGATGTCCTGGAGGCATCGAACCGCGATGCCGGCGACACCTTCCGCAACACCGGCAACGTCTGGGCGCCGAACGTGGATGGCTGGTCGATTCCCGACGATCCGCTCGCCATGTACGCGGAAGGCCGCCAGCACGATGTCCCGCTGATTACCGGCATGATGGGGAACGAGGGTTCACTGTTCACCCGGGCCATGGACATCGCGGACGCCGCGTCGTTCGAGACCTACGTTCGCGACGTCTACCCCGACCATGCCGAAGGGATGCTGACGCATTACGCGGTTGATTCTCCCGAATCGGCCAAGGCCGGGATCGACAAGGTGATCCACGACCTCCTCTTCGCGGGACCGGTTCGCGCGCAGGCAGAGGCGCAGGCGAAGAAGACATCCCCCGTCTGGCTCTACCACTTCACGCATGCCCCGCCCACCGCGTGGGGGGAAACCCTCGGCGCGCATCATGCAGCGGAGCTCGTCTACGTCTTCGGCACGCTGACGCGGACCGAAGACGGCGGCGAACGGCCCCTGGGCCTCGGCACGATGGGCGATTTCACGGAGGCGGACTTCCGTCTCTCCGAGACGGTCCGAAGCTACTGGATCCAGTTCGCCGCCACCGGTGACCCCAACCGCACCGATCTGCCGGAATGGCCGGCGTTTACGCTGGAATCGAACGAACACCTCGTACTGGACACAGCCGTTGCGCCGGGATCGGAGTTGGACGTCGCTGGCGCCGCATTGTGGAACACGCAGGAATCCGACCGCCGCGAGGGCAACTAGCCCGGATTATGCATGAAGGGTCCGAGTCGACGTCGCGGACGGTGTGATCGTCGCGCACATGGCGCATCGGGCGTCGCTGCCATCGGGCGCCGGCGGGATAGAAGCTGACTGTCGGTGGGGAAGGCCTGGGTACGGGGCCGTCGAGGGACGGCTTCGCCGCGGGCGTGCTCGGTGCGCTGTTGGGATGCGTTTACGTGCGGCTGACGAGCGCCGGCTGGGGCCTATCCGCCGCGGGCGCCGAGTGCAAGCGCGATGTGCCGCCAAGCGTGGAGGTCCGGCGTGGCGGTCGGCAGGTGCAGGACCACGCGGCGGACCGAGCCGACGACGTGCGCCCCCAATTTGAGGAGCCGGTCGCGCAGCCACGTCACTTGGGCGCGGGCACAGGCGGTGCGCGCCGCGCGCAGCCGGAGTTCTTGCATCAGCACGTAGGCGGCGGCGGTGAGGAGCACGCGCAGTTGATTGGCCCAGAAGCGACAGCAGCTCGTGCGGTCGATCTGCAGGCCATCAAGCAACTCCTTGATCCGGTTCTCGATGTCGCCGCGGGCGCAGTAGATCCGTTCATAGACGAAACGCGGCGTCTGGCGCAGGTTGGTCACGACGAAGCGCGGGTTGTCGCGCGGCTCGCGGTCGCCGAGCCGGACGACCTCGGCTTTGATCACGACGCGGCGCGCGTGGCCCCACGTACCGGCCTGGTACTGGGTGTCGGTATACACGTGCGCGGTCTGGCCGCTGGCCGCGCTCTGGGCCTGCGCCACGAGCAGGGTGGGTTCGGCGTGGCGCTGCAACACGGCGTTCTTGGCCATCGCCACCACGTAGTCGAGCCGCGGCTCGGCATCCAGGAAGTCGAAGATCTCCGGCGTCGCAAAGCCCCCGTCGAGCCGGACGAGAAACCGCGCCTGGGGAAAGGCCTGCCGCAGCAGGGGCAGCAGCCGACACAACACGCCCACGGTCCCGCGGGTGGCCGACACATTTCCGGGCCGCAGCACCGCCGCGCACAGATACTGTTCGCGTTCCTGGTCGAAGGTCAGAAACGCCAGCAACGGCAGGTAGCACCAGCTATCGTAGTGCCCGTTGAAGAAGGTGAGCTGCTGGGCGCCGTGCGTCGCGTCGTCGGTGGGATCCAGGTCGATCGTGATCCGCCGCGCCCGCCCGTCCAGCCGGCGCTGATGCCGCTCGATGACCCGCATCGCCAGCTCGCGCGCCAGCTCGTAGAGGGCAGACCGGCCGACGCCGTTCTCGAACCGAGAGATCGTCGGCTGCGAGGCCAACGCCTCGCCAGCGACCGGGTCGCGCCCGAGCAACAGCTTGTGGATCGGATCGTCGGCGAGGCGGTCGGCGTCGTTACCATCCGGATGGCCACACGCAATGCCGAAGATCCGCTGGCCGAGCAACTCCGCCAACGTGTGCCGAACCTTCCCGGGCTCCCGCCGGTCGACCAGACAGCGGGCAAAGCCCGCCACCAACCCGTACAGCCGCTCGGCCGCCTTGAGCAGAACCGCGCCGCCATCGGAACTCGCGTGCTGGCGGTCGAACGTCGCGACGAGGGGCTTGTCGAAGAGATCCGGAAAGAGGACAGTCTGTGATATCTTGTCGGTCGTCACGCAAGGGCCTCTGTGGTGGGTAAATGTCTGGCTTCACAGCATTTGTACCACACGGGGGTCCTTGCGTCACTATCGAAATCGGACCCTTCACGAATTATCCGGGCTAGGAGTCCGTGGTGAACACTGACCGGGACTTCTATCGCGTGACGTCGGTGACGTAGGAACGTCGGCTCAATCGAGGAGAACCGACGCCCACCGGAACATCAACCTACCGAAGCCGGTCGCGTATCCGATCACGAACCACGCTGCGAACCAGACGACCGTCAGGAATGGTTTCCGCACTACACCTTCTATCGGCTCGATAGGGTGATGCGACCAGAGGTCGCTTCGTGAGGTAAGGTGCCGCGTGGCGCTCCCGACCGCACCCGTACCACCCTCCGTCTACCTGACCATCTGGGCCGCACTCACGCTCTACGCCGTCGGGGAATATGGCCGCACGCGACAGTTGCAGACGGTCTGGGCTCAGCCGATATGGCTACTCGGCGGGTTCGTCTACCTCGCGCACGTCGCGGCGGCCTTCGGCATCTACCACGGCTGGAGCCACGCGGCGGCATACAACTACACGGCTGCCCGCACCCAGGCGTTCGTGGGCCTCGAATGGGGAGGCGGGCTGTGGATGAACTACGCGTTCACCGGGGTCTGGATTGCGGAAGGCCTTTGGTGGCAGTTCCTGCCTGCGCACCACGGGCGGCGTTCCGCCGTCTGGACCACGGCCATCCGCTGCTTCTTCCTCTTCATGATCGCCAACGGAGCAGTGATCTTTGTCAGCGGCCCGAGGCGCCTGCTCGGAATCGGGATTCTGGTCGCGCTCTTCTGGATTTGGCGAACCAGCCCGGACAGTGACATTCAAGGCTCTCGTCTGCGCCCGCCGCCCGATAAGATGGTGGACCAGATCGCGCGTGAGGATCCGGTCGACAAGTAGAAGGAGCAAGGCGCCATGTCCATGCTGTTCACCCGCGAACCATCGTCGCCGGCGCGGATCGTTGGCCTGCTAGCGATCATGATGCTGGCGGCGGCCGTCACGGGCTGCGCCGCCGAACCCGGCCCGTCTGAATCGCTGGACGAGCTTGCGAACCGGGCGTTGGCACAGATCGACGGCGATCTCGAGATGCCGGGGCTGAGGGAGCCGGTCGAGGTAATCCGGGACGAGTGGGGCGTCCCGCACATCTACGCCAACAACGACGAAGATCTCTTTTTTGCCCAGGGCTACGTCATGGCGCAGGACCGCCTCTGGCAGATGGAGATGTGGCGCCGGTGGCACGAGGGCCGGCTCGCGGAGATCTTCGGACCGGAAGCGCTCGACTATGACCGTCGCACCCGCCTGATGATGTTCCGCGGACCGTGGGACGAGACCGAGTGGACCAGCTACCACCCGGACGCGGAGCGACTCTTCACCGCGCATGCCAACGGGGTGAATGCGTACATCGAACAGAACCGGGACAACCTTCCCGTCGAGTTCCAGCTCACCGGCATCGAGCCGGAGCCATGGACCGCCAGGACGGTGGTCCTGCGGTGGGCTGCTCTCGCGGTCCCGAGCGTCCGCGGGCACGCCATCAACGAAATGCAGCTCGCGATGAACGTCGCCCGCCTCGGCCTCGAGGAAGCCAACCGGCGCGCCGCGCCGGACCCCTGGGACGATCTGGTTGTCCCCGACGGCCTCGACGTCAACATCATCACCGAGGAGATCATCGATGCGATGCGCGCCGGGGACGGCGATCCGTTCGTGGCCGGAAGGCTCCCGGCGCTGGAAGTCGTCGAACCGTATCAAGGGCTCATGGGCGGTGTGCAGACGACTCAGGTCTCGCCGGGCGTGATCGCGACGGAGGGGAGCAACAACTGGGTCATGAGCGGCGCTCGCTCGCCGACTGGCGTGCCGATCCTGGCCAACGATCCGCACCGGCGCATCGAGATGCCGGCCCTCCGGTACTTCGTGCACCTCGTCGCCCCCGGCTGGAACGTGATCGGCGGAGGCGAGCCGCCGTTCACCGGCGTGGACGCAGGGAACAACGAGCGCATGGCGTGGGGCTTCACGTTTGCCGGCACGGACATGGTCGACGTCTACGTCGAGGAGTTGCACCCGGAGGATCCCAATCTGGTGCGGTGGCAGGACGGCTGGGAACCGCTGCGAATCATCGAGGAGGAGATTCCCATCAAGGGCCAGACGCCGGAACCGATCGTGCTGAAATTCAGCCGGCACGGTCCGGTCTTCTACGAGGACCTGGAGAACCGTCGCGCCTACGCGGTGCGGTCGGTGGTCCAGGAGCCGGGGACGGCTGCCTACAAGGGTAGCTTCCAGCTCGCCCAAGCCGAGAGCTGCACGGATTTCTTCGAACGGGCCATGCACTGGGTCGTGCCGACCCACAGCCTCATCTGCGGGGACGTCGACGGCAACATCGCTTTGCAGGTGACGGGGCTCACTCCCGACCGCGACGGCTGGAACGGCCGACTACCGGTTCCCGGCACCGGCGAGTACGAGTGGCAAGGGTTTCGCACCGATCTCCCGCGTGAGTTCAACCCGGAGCGAGGCTATATCACCACCGCCAACAACAACGTCCATCCGCCGGGCTACGAGGGACGTCCCGTGTTCTACCACTCGTCGAGGGGCGTGGCGACGTCGCGGATCGCGCGTCTCCACCAGATCCTCGGATCGGATGAGCAATTGTCCGTCGAGGATCACATCCGCATTCAGCACGATGTTCACTCACTCGCGGGCGAGCGGGACGTCCCGGCCTTCCAAGGGTGGGCGTCCGACGATCCGGACGTCGAGTGGGCGCGCGGTCTGATCGCGGCGTGGGACGCCAAGCTGACGAAGGAGAGCACCGCGGCGGCACTCTACGTGATCTGGAACGACGAGGTGGACGATCGGGCGCAAGCTCCCGAGACGCCGGAGGCCGAACGCCGCCCGTTAATCGAAGAAGGCCTGAAGGCGGCGCTGGATCGGCTGACCGTGGAGCTCGGCCCCGACCGGACCGAGTGGCGGCACGGGCGGGTGCATGCCAGCGAGCTGCCACACATGCTGGCCTCGGCATTCGACCTGCCGACCGTCGAGCGTCCGGGAGGGTTCGGGACGGTTAACGCAACCGGGGCCAATTTCCGCCGGATCGTCGACCTGGCTGACCTCGACCGCTCCGTAGCCAGCAACTCCCCGGGGCAGTCAGCGCAGCCGGGGAGCCCGTACTACGGCGACCTGGTCGAGAATCTCGGCAACGGCGACTACTTCCCGCTCCTCTACACGCGAGGCGCGGTCGAGGAAGGTGCGGCCAATCGCCTGATGCTGATGCCCGCGGACCGCTGAGACCGGACCCGGGACGAGCATCGACGCGCGGCCGCGCACATCAGAAGCCGGCCTGCTCCTTCACGTACCGCGCGACCTGTTCGTGGGTGGCCCACCAGACATTCCCTGTCTGCTGGATGTGGGCGATCAACTCCTCGAGGATGACGATGCGGGAACGGTGGCCGATGATGTGGGGGTGGGTGGTGAGAAGGAACATGGTGCCTTCCTCGTACGCCTTGTCGAACTCGTCGATATAGACCTGAAGCAGTTCCCGCGGCGGGGTGTAGTTGTTTCCTCTCGGGTTCATCAGGGGGGCGTCGTCGAGGATCCACTCGACGGGGAGTTCGACCATCCCCGTCGGTTCTCCGTCCTGCATCAGTTCGTAGGGACGGTCGTCGGCCATCAATGAGCTGTCGTAGATGAAGCCAAGGCCCTGGATGATGTCGAGCGTGTTCGGGCTGAAGTTCCAGCTTGGCGCGCGGTAGCCGACGGGTCGGCGGCCGGTCACTTCTTCCAGATAGTTCGTCGCGCGGATCACCAAATCGCGTTCCGTCTCGGCATCGAGGGCGCTGTTCAGTTCATGAATCCAGCCGTGGACGCCGAACTCGTGGCGTCCGGAAGCCTGGATGACGCCAACCATTTCCGGCCGGAGGACCAGACTGACCGCCGGAATAAAGAACGACGCCGGGATCTGGTGGCGGTCCATCAGGTCGACGACACGCTGCAGGCCGACCCGCGCGCCATACTCGCCCTGTGACATGGCGCCGACCGAGGGCTCCGCATTGCGGGCGATCGTGATCGTGTCGTTGTCGACATCGAACGAAAGAAGAACGGCGACGCGCGCGCCATTCGGCCAGCTCGCCGGCTGCAGGTTGCGCCCACCACGGACCCGCCCGGCGATTTCCCGGATTTCGTCGAGGCTGA
This sequence comes from Vicinamibacterales bacterium, assembly GCA_965246995.1. Lineage (GTDB taxonomy): Bacteria > Acidobacteriota > Vicinamibacteria > Vicinamibacterales > UBA8438 > VXRJ01. The sequence goes on along the minus strand of OZ252008.1, from coordinate 2,285,345 downwards.
GATAAATGCCGGGCTGATCGGCCTGGGTCTGCGCCGTCGCCCGGGTCTCGAGGGTGGCGCCGGTCGCTGCGAGCACGAGGAGTGTCGCGGCGATGGAGACGGCAGCAGTGCGCGCGAAAGTGAAAAACACTCGTGCCTGCCTCACATCGGGTGGAGGATCTGCAGAACCTCGTAGATGCGGACGACCGCTCTCGGATCTACGCTCCCGGCGCGGTCGCCGTAGTGCGAGGCGTGGGCGCTCAGGTCGATCCGGCCAGTTGCGTCCTCCGCCGACACGCCGTCGGCGCGCAACTTGCTCGCCTGCGCCCAGAGATCACGCAGGAACGCCTGGAGGTGATCGATCTGTTCACGCTCCTGGAATGGGGCGCCATGGCCCGGGACGATCGTGTCGAAGTCGAGCGCCGCCAGGCGGTCCAGGCTGGCCGGCCACTCGTGGACGAATCCATCGCCCATGTAGGGCAGGCCGTTCGCGCCCGGACTGCCGACGAAGAAGTCACCGGTAAAGACGATGCGCTCTTCCGGAAGGAAGACCAGCGTGTCACCCGCGGTATGGCCGCGCCCGGGATGATGCAGCTGAATCTCCCGCCCTGCCTTCACGATGGTCATCGTGTCGTTGTAGGTGACGTTGGGCGCCTTCAGCTGCGTCTCGGCCAGCGCGTTCAGGTGCGCCTCGGTAATGCGGAGATTGAGTTCGAGCTGTGACCGCTCGCTGGCATCGGTCGCCGCAGCGACTCGTTCCTTCAACTGTTCCACCTGGCTCCGCGTCCCAGCCGTGAAGTTGCGATTGGTGCGCTGATTGGCCGAATCGGCCAGGAACTGTGTCCGGACATAGTCGTGACCGATGATCTCGACGTCGTCATCGAAGATCTGGTTGCCGTGCGCGTGGTCGAAGTGAAAATGCGTGTTGAAGACATATTGGATCGGTAGATCGGTGACTTCCTCGGCGATCTCCGCCACGAGCTTGCGGGCAGCAGCCGGCGTCACGCTCGTGTCCACCAGCATTGCGTGGTCGTCGTTCACGATCACCAGCGAGTTGCTCATCGTCGTCATGGCGCCGGTGCCGGTAGCGAACCAGACGCCGTCCGTCAATTCTTCGAACCGGTAGGCGCGTTTGCCGTCGGTCGGATCGGTCTCCTGCGCAGCCACCGCCACGACCGCCACCATCGCCAGCCCGAGCGCTGCCGCACGTGCCAGGTCCCGCCTTCCATTCAACCAGTTCCGCATGTCGTCTGCTCCTGTTCCTTGTCCCGCCGCTCGGCCGGCGTCCCTGTCGATCACTCTATGACCGCTCGGCCGGTGATTTCCGGATGATGATGCTCGATGTAAAGGTACCCGCGGTATACCCCGGTCCGGTCGTTGCGCTCGAGGTCGTGGTCGCGCACATGAATGGTAAGCGAGCGCGGCAGCGTTGCCTCGTAGCAATTGTCGCGCCGCGCGGTCGCGAGATGCCGGACGATCATCTGCTGCTCCGGCGTGTTGCGGTAACGCGCGCGGACGGTCAGTCCGGCGGCGTCGATGTCGGCGCCATCCGTCCCGACGTCGGTGTAGGCCCCGCCGAAGAAGTTGTCGAGCGGTGACGGGTCGTGGCTAACCGGTCGCGCGGCGCGACGATTCGCTGACACCATCTCTCGTTCCATCGCTCCGGCCAGGCGCTCCACTTCGACGCAGGCCCCAAGAATGCACTCGGGATGCGTCTCCGGCGGCAATCGCGGCTCTGCCTCGACCAGGTGCGCCAGCGATTGACTCGCCTGCCGATGCAGTTCGCGCAAGGCTGCTGTCGGCTGCCCGAAGTACGCAACCCCGCTAGCCTGGCGCACAACGTAGCAGTCGTTCGGGTGCAGCGTGGCGACGGCGACACCGGGCGAATCAGCCGGCAGAACCCAGTGGTACAGCTCCGGCGGCTGCTGCGTTGGGCGTTGCTGCGCGGCGGCCGTCGCCCCGGCGGCCGCGAACGCCGCCACGAGGGCGGCTGCCATCCACGATGCCGGGGGGAACGCCCGTATACCCCGGCCGGCGCGCGGCGCTGGGGTGTGCGATGCCGCGAACCGGCGCGGCGCGCGGTTGCGGTCCATGCCGGCATTCTAGCAGGCCTCGGCGGCACGGCTGCTATATGATGGCGCGCACCATTCGACGCCGAAATCCGGTCACGAGAGCGAGGATGCCGATGCCTGGTCGCACCTGTACCCGTCTTCCGATCCTCCTGCTGGCAGCCATCGCCATGCTCGCCGGCGCACTCCCCGCGGCGGCGCAGCAGGGCGCACCCGCCAACGGCGAGTGGCCCACCTACGCCGGCGATCTGGGCGGGACGAAGTACTCCCCGCTGACCCAGATCGACCGGACGAACTTCGGCGACCTGGAAATTGCATGGCGGTGGCTGTCGGCCGACGCGTTCCTGAGCATCGACACACCTGGGAGCGGTGAATGGTGGGCCGATTCGGCCACCATCTTCGAAGAACTGCTCCGCCGCGACCCGAACCGCTGGCGGGACGCGCAAGCCCCCTATCTGACCAACCTGAAGGCGACACCGCTGATGGTGGGCGGCCGGATGTTCATCAACATGCCGACGTCGCAGATCGCGTCGATCGATGCGGAGACCGGCGAGACACTGTGGGTCTACAACCCGAAGACCTACGAGGCGGGAACGACGACGATGACGGCGCGCTGGAATCAGCGCGGGGTCGCTTACTGGTCTGACGGTCCCGACCGCGAGGACGAGCGGATCTTCTCCGGCACCGGCAACGGCTACCTGATCTGCGTCGACGCCAAGACCGGTGAACCGTGCGCCGACTTCGCCGACAATGGCTGGCTCGACCTGGTGGCGGATCTTCCACGGGCGGTGCGCGGCGACCGCGACTGGTTGAACGCGCTGCGCTATTCCGTCCAGTCTCCGCCGCTCATCGTCGGCGACACGATAGTCACGCCATCTTCGATCTCGTCCTACAACATCACGCGCGAAGCGCCCCCGGGGTGGATGCGCGGCTTCGATCCCCGGAACGGCCGGACCAAGTGGACATTCCACACGATCCCGCAGGGAGACGAGTTCGGGAACGACACGTGGGAAGGCGATTCGTGGCGCCACACCGGCAAGGTAGGCGTCTGGACGATGATGAGCGCCGACCCCGAACTGGGCCTCATCTATCTCCCGACGAACACGCCCGCACCGGACTACTACGGGGGTCATCGTCTGGGCGACAACCTGTTTGCAGAAAGCGTGGTCGCACTCGATATCGAGACGGGCGAGCGGGAATGGCACTTCCAGGCTGTCCACCACGGCCTTTGGGACTGGGACTTCCCCGCCGCGCCGAACCTCGTCGACATCGTTGTTGACGGCCAGCCGGTAAAAGCCCTCGCACAAGTGAGCAAGCAAGGCTTCATGTACGTCTTCAACCGGGAAACGGGCGAGCCCATCTGGCCGATCGAGGAACGCCCCGTGCCGACCGACACGGACATCCCGGGCGAGCGGCCGTCGCCGACGCAACCGTTCCCGACGAAGCCCGCCCCGTTCGAGTACCAGGGAACGTCGGTCGACGACCTGGTGGACTTCACCCCGGAAATCCGGCAGATGGCCATCGATGCGGTCCAGGACTACCGGCTCGGACCGATCTTCACTCCGCAGATGTGGGACGGAACGATTCAGCGACCGAGCAGCGGCGGCGGCGCCAACTGGTCCGGTGCGGGGTTCGACCCACAGACCGGGATCCTCTACGTCCCTTCCAGCAATGCCTACTCGGTGATGCAGTACCGCGAGCCTTCACCGAACGAAGGGGCGACGCTCGACGTCATCGAGCGCCGCGGCCAGACGCGCACGCGGCCGCAAATGCCGCAGGGGCTGCCCCTCTTCAAGCCGCCCTACTCGCGGATGACGGCCATCGACCTGAACACCGGCGAGCATGTCTGGATGACGCCGACGGGCAACGGCGATCGGATCCGCAATCACGCCATGCTGCGCGACCTTGACCTGCCGCCGTTGGGCGGTGACGCCAGCCGCGCCGGTCCCCTGCTGACGCCGGACATTCTGATCTACGCCCTGACCACCGGCGGCACGAACGACGGCCCGCGCCTGGCGGCGTTCGACAAGGCAACCGGCAACGAACTGGCGTCCGTCGACCTTCCCGGCGGCGCCATCGGGACGCCGATGACCTACCTGCTCGACGGCCGGCAGTACATCGCGCTGACCGTCGGGGGTGGGCGCATCCCTGAACTGATCGCGTTCGCCTTGCCCTAGCATGCCGATGGTGCACGTCCCGTGCGACGGCGCGCTGGACGTGTTCGCCACGTGGACACACTTGGCGGGTCACACCACCTACTGAGTCGGCGAGGCGGGGTGCGCCCGCCTGGTGCGCTGGCGTTCAGCCGGCACAATTGCTGGCTGAAAGCGCTGCCGACGTAGAATGCGGGCTCTGGGGGCTCGACGCCGGGATCAAAGCCGATGACGAACAAAAAGGAATCCGAGCATGATCACGACCATCAGGTGGTTCCTGATGACATCGCGCTCCGCGTGCGGGCCCTCGAGTCGATCCTGATCGACAAGAAGATGATCGCCCCGGCCGACCTCGACGTCGTCGTCGACGCCTACGAAAATCGGATCGGTCCGCGCAACGGTGCACAGGTAGTGGCCCGCGCCTGGACGGATCCCGACTTCAGGGCTCGGCTGCTCGCGGACGGCACCGCCGCAATCGGCGAGATGGGCTACCTCGGCGCGCAGGGCGAGCACATGGTAGTGGTGGAGAACACGCCTGCCGTGCACAACCTGGTGGTCTGCACGCTCTGTTCCTGCTACCCGTGGCCGACGCTTGGCCTGCCGCCAGTCTGGTACAAGTCCGCCGCGTACCGTTCGCGCGCGGTCATCGAACCCCGCGCCGTGCTCCGGGAGTTCGGACTCGACTTGCCCGGCGATGTTGAGGTGCGCGTCTGGGACAGCACGGCCGAAATCCGGTACCTCGTGCTGCCGGAGCGTCCGGCCGCCACGGACGGAATGAGTGAGGAACAGCTCGCGAATCTGGTCAGTCGCGATTCGATGATCGGCGTCGCCAGGGTGCCGCCACCCTAGGAGCCCGTGGGCTGGCACATCGCCGACACGGAGACTGTGTATGAACGGTATCCACGACATGGGCGGCTTGGACGGCATGGACCCGGTCGTCCGCGAAGACAAAGAACCGGTCTTCCACAAGCCGTGGGAGGGCCGCGTCTACGGTCTCCGTCGCTCCATTGGCCGCTGGGGACGCGGCCGCAACTGGGGCAGCTTCCGGTTCGCGCTCGAGAGTCTGCCGCCGGCCGACTACCTGCGCATGTCGTACTACGAGCGGTGGTTCACGGCGCATGTCAACCTGCTGCTGTCGAGCGGCCTGGTCACCGAGGCGGAGCTCGACAGCGGCTACGCGGATCCGGATGCGGCGGCGCCCGAACTGCTACCGGCAACTCAGGCTGAGACCGCGTCCCTCGGCTCAAGCCTCCTCGACACCAAGGTGAACGCGGGCTTCAACGTGAATGACGCGGTTCGGGGGCGCAATATGCATCCCCGAGGACACACGCGCATGCCGCGCTACACCCGCGGCCGCCGCGGCGTGGTGATCCGGGACAACGGTGTCTACGCGCTACAGGACACCGACGAGCAGGGCCAGCGGCTCGGCAACATCCCCCAGCACGTCTACACCGTCCGGTTTGACGCGCGGGAACTGTGGGGCGAGCGCGCCTCCACAGGTGATTCGGTTTACGTCGACATGTGGGAGGAGTACCTTGAGTCGGCGTGATCCCCCGTCGCCGCCGCCCGCCGGACCAGTCGGGGCCGAGCACCTCGCGGCACTCCCGCCGCTACCGAGAGACGCGGAAGGACCGGTCTTCGAAGCGCCGTGGCAAGCGCAGGCGTTCGCGCTCGCCGTAAATCTCTCCGAGGCGGGGCACTTCACCTGGAAGGAGTGGGCGGAGACCCTGGCCGCGGAGCTGCAGGCGGCGGCCGACCGCGGCGAACCGGACGACGGCTCGCACTATTACAACCACTGGGTCGCTGCATTGGAATGGCTAGCCACTCGCAAGGGCCTGACCGACGTTGGTGCGCTACTCGACCGCAAGGAAGCGTGGGCGGACGCCTATCGGCACACGCCCCACGGCAAGCCGGTGGAGTTGCGAAACGCCCGGAAGTCCGGCTGATGGCGCGCCGGCTTTCAGCCGGCACGACCACGGAGCCACGGAGTGGCAACAGCGGTCTAGCTGCTAGAACGTCCGCGTAAAGCCGCCGCTCGATCCCGCGAACCGCGAGTTCACGACGTTGTTGAAGATCGATCCGAACGAGTAGGTGAAGCCGATACGGAATTCCCACTCGTAATCGGTGGCGAGCTGGCGCCGCCGCACCAGAATCTCCTGGTCGGTCGCTGCCTCGCGCGGCAGGTAGATCTGATCGCGGATAAGTGAGCTGTCAGCCTCCAGCGTCAGGAAGAATCCCCGAAACAGCCGGATATCCAACTCGCCGAACGCCACGAGACGGCGCTGGTCCGGCGCGTCGAGGAACTGCGAGAACTCCAGCGTCAACTCACTCTCGCCCCACGGCTCGTTCACCTCATACGACGTCTGCACGGTATGGTTCAGCCGCTGCTCTTCCATCCGGTCGAAGATGGTCGGCTCGGTGTAGCGGAACGAGTTGTAGCCGGCGGTGTACATCACCGTGAACTGGCGGCGGGTCGATTCGGTGTACGGAAAGAAGTTGTACTGCACCGCGGGGGCGGCTCGGAGGGTCACATCCTGGTTGCGGAACGTGCTGCTGATGGCGGAGCCGCCGACGCCGATGCCCATGTGTTCGCCCACGCTCTTGATGAACCGCACGTCGAGCGACGTGTTGCGCTGGATGCTCGTGAAGGTGGAGTCGGTCAGGGCAAACCCGTCGCGGCGATGGTTCGAGAAGACGCCAAAGCGCATCCGCCAATCTTCGGTGTCGCGGTTCGCCGAGAACGAGCTGCTGATCGACCGGGTCGATGCGAGCTCTTCCGCTTCGAAACGCCCGTTGACGCGCGCGCGGAAGACCCAGAAGTCCCACGGGTCGTCGTCCGGCTGCGCCGTGGCGACACGGCGGGTGCCCAGCGGCCCCCCCGCCGGTGCGGCTGAGACCTGCAACTGCTGGCCGAGCGGCGTCTGCGCCGCATAGCGCACCAGGCCAAGACTCAGTCTCTGCGCGACGGTCCGCCGCTCCCGGTCGTCGGTATCGTCCTGCGAGGTAAAGAAGACGATCTGGTCGTCCAACCCCTCGAACTCGTCCATGCCGTAAAAGTGCATCGTCCAGGCGCGGCCGCCGCCGCCGGTGTTCTCGCGCGTGACGAGCACATGCACCTGCGCATCGGGCAGGTCGCGGACGTAGTTGACGAAAGCAATCTCGCGGCGGAGGTGGTCGTCGTCGCACGGACCGCAGTCGAGAAAGACGCGAAGAACGTCGGCGCCGTTCACTGGCGCCTGCTGTGCCGGTTCGGGGGATGCCCTTGACGGAGCGGCCGCCACCGGACCGGGGGCCGTGATGAGCGACGCTGTGAGCACCCCCGCGAATGCGGCGACGATTGGAAAGCGCGCCGGCAAACGCATCAGCCGAGCATAGTACTATCTTCCGCATGTCGACGCTGCCGGCGACCGGCGCGACCGCGCCGCCATTCACGTTGCGCGATGCCGAGGACGCGGAGCACGCGTTCGACGCGCACGGCGGGGCGGACGGCGCCGCAACGCTTCTCTTCTTCTTCAAGCATGACTGCGCGACCTGCGACCTGACGGCGCCGGTCATTGAGCGGATTCACCGCGGACTGGGGGGCGCCGGACTACGCCTCGTCGGCATCTCGCAGGACGATGTGCGGCCGACCGGCACGTTCGCGGAACGCCACGCCCTGACGTTCCCCTGCGCGCTCGACGCGGAGCTGGCGGTGTCGGAAACCTACGGCTTCGACGCGGTGCCGGCCCTCGTGCTGGCTGGCCCCGACGGCACCGTCCTTGCAAGCAGCGAAGGCTGGGTGAAGACAGAAGTCGAGGCGCTCGTCGCGCAGGCGGCGGCGGAGTGCGGCGCCGAAGCGCCGGCCATCGAATCTTCGGATCGCGCGCCGCTACCGGCAATGCGCCCCGGCTGCGGATCGCGGGTCCACGATCCGGACGTTGCGCGGCGGCTGGCGACGAAGCGAGACGGCAAGCGGCTCGCAGCGCGGCGCGTCCGCGTGCCGTCCGGACTTGACGAGTTCGAGTTCTTCGACGAGCAGGGCTTGACCGACGGCCTGCCGGTCGTCCCGCCGACCGAGGAGCGCGTCACCCGGATGCTCGCGGGGACGACGCGATCACCGGGCGACATCGTGGCGAACGTGCCGCCGAACCTGGTGCCCGCGACCGTCGAAAAGATCGCGATCAACGCCGTGATGGCGGGCTGCCGCCCGGACTACCTGCCGGTGGTGATTGCCGCGGTCGAGGCGGCCTGCACCGACGCGTTCAACCTGCATGGCGTGCTGGCAACCACCTATTTCGTTGGTCCGATGATCCTCGTCAACGGCCCGATCCGGCAGCGCATCGGCCTGAACTGCGGACGCAACGTTTTCGGTCAGGGCTCGCGCGCGAACGCCACGATCGGCCGCGCACTGCAGTTGGTCGTCCGGAACATCGGAGGCGGTCGCCCCGGCGAAGTGGACATGTCGACGCTCGGCCAGCCCGGCAAATTCACTGCCTGCATCGCGGAGAACGAAGAACTGAGTTGCTGGGAACCGCTGCATGTCGAGCGTGGCTTCCGTCGCGACCAGAGTACCGTGACGGTCTTCGCGGCCGAGGCGCCGCGCGCGATCCGCGATCAACTGTCCCGCAGCGCGCGATCGCTCGCCACCAGCATGGCGATGTCGATGGAGGCGATCGCCCACGTCAAGTTGCATCGCATGGATCAGGCCCTCCTGGTCGTCTCGCCCGAACATGCGAGAACGTTCGAGCGCGACGGCTATTCCAAGCAGCAGTTGCGCGAACGGATCCAGGAGGTCACTTCACGGCCCCTGCGCGATCTGCTCCCGAACGCGGACTGCCAAAAGGGCATGATCCCGAGGAACATCCCGAAGGATTGGCTCGATGCAACCGGCGCGCCGCTCCCGGAGGCCCTCGACAACCCCCTGCCCAAGTTCCAGTCTCCCGATCACATCCTCATCGCCGTGGCCGGCGGCACCGCGGGTAAATTCTCGGCCGCCGTCGGCGGCTGGGCCAGTGGCGGCCTCGGCTCCAAGGCGGTAACGACAGCGATCGGCGAGTAGGCCGCCGGTTTCACGGCCCGACGGCCCGGACGGAAGGCGGGACTCCTGCCCCTCCGGTCGGGTCGGTGCGATAACCGCGCTACTCGTAGTAGGCGGGCGCCTTGTCGAGTTCCTGGAAGAGAGCCAGATCGTGCTCGATCCAGAACGTCGCCCCCGCCTCCTCGACGAACGCCTCAATCCGGTCCATTGACGCCAGCGTTGCGTCCCGGTCGACGTTAAACGTCGGCACGCGACGATCCGCGCGGCTCAGGCGGAAGTGGTAGAGATCGCCCGAGAGCACCAGGGGACCGGTGACGGCCAGGTCGAGGAAGAGCACCTGGTGTCCGGGCGTGTGACCCGGCGCCGAGAGGATTCGCACCCGGCCGTCGCCGAACACGTCGTGGTCGCCCTCCAGGGTGATGCGCTCGGCGTCACGCAGGTTCTCGTAGAGTTCCGGCTGCGCTGCCGGCACGTCGGACGCCCCCCCGAACATCGCCTCGTACTCGGGCCCCTGCACCAGCCACGTGGCGCCCTCGATCTCGTTGGCCACACCGACATGGTCGTAGTGCATGTGAGAGAAGGCAACGTAGTCGAGCGAGCTGAGGTCGAAACCGAGATCGAGCTCCGCCAGCTGGCTCGCCAGCGTCCGGTCAAGCTTCGTGGTGCCCTGCCAGCCGTCCGCCTCGGCCATCGCCGAGGGGAGGCCACCGTCCCACAGCATCCTGCCGTTCGGATGCTCCACCACGTAGCAGGGCACGATCAGTTCGCGAACATCCGTCTCGTCGTCCTGGATGCTGAAACGCTCCGGGCTGTCGATCCGGATGTGTCCGCAGTTGAAGACGTAGAGCTTGAGCGACGGCGCTGCCGGCGGCTGCTCCACCGGCGCCGCCGACGTCGACTGGTCCGGCGGCGCGGGCGTCGAGCAGGCGCTGACGCCAAATGCGACTGTCAGAATCGCCGCGATGACGACGAGCCGTGTGAGTTTTGTCATGCGAATTTCCATCTTTGCCGGTCAGCACATCAAGCCCTCTGATTCTACGCTCTCACGGGCGCGTTCCGCTCGGCCCCACGCGGGCGACCGTGACACGGACGTCCGGATGGGGAGCGATACCAGGCGTGCGAAGAACGGCCCCCAATTATTGCGAAAGACGCTGGCCCCAGTGTTGAAATAAACCAACGGCCATTTGAAGACCGGATCAACGGTCCAACACGCAACAGGGTTAGATGAGGCTGCGCGGCGACCGATCGCCGTCCCCAGGGCGAAAGTCCGGCGAGCGCGAAGACCTGTGCGCTGCGGACCTTGCGACCCGGGGCCGGCTCCCGGATATCCGCAACGTCGCAGTTCTCGATGCCGCCGTCGCAGCGGCCTATGGCTGGCCTCTCAGTATCACCGACGAGAACGCCTTGCGCGAGGCGCTGGCGCTTAACGGTAGGAGCTCAGTAACCCGCGGCCGAAGAGTCGTCGATGCCGGTGTGGTGGTGGCCGGCCGAGACGCAGATCGGCTCAGTCAGGGCCTGTGGCACTTCTTGAACTTCTTCCCGCTCCCGCACGGGCAGGGATCGTTGGCTCGCACGCCAGCGAAGCGGGCTCGATCTTCTTCCACCACGTAGTCGATGCCGACCCGAGACGGAAACCGGAACGACATCCAGGTCCGGCCGTCGACATTCGTGATCGAGAAATCACCGAGTGCGATGACGTCCATGCCCAGCAACGCCCCGAAGCCGTCGATTGGAGGGAGCCCGGTTACGAGCGCACCGACCACGCCGACATCGTTCGGCAGCACGAAATTGACGAGGTACTGCGCCTGCTCGCTTGATCCGCCTGCGTGGCGGACCGTCGCCGTTCCAACCGGCGTGAGATTGAGTTCATGGGCGAGATCGCTGGAGATTCCACTCTTCGTCGCCCCGGTAGGTGTCCCAAAGCGCTCCCGTCTGGACCTGCGGCGGCAGGGGGGTCGGATGAGCGACCGGATCGAACGCAGCGCAGACGCGAACGTCGGTGACAATCCGGTCGAGCCTGCCGTCCGCTTTGATTGTGAATGCGCGAGCGCGGACCGGGCGAGCCGGCGCGGCAGGCCCGTTAGCCAATCGTGACCGTGTAGGCCCCGGGACCAGGTTCACACGGCTGGAGCATAAATGTGCCGGGCTGGAACTGCGTCTCGGCAGCCGTGTACGCTGCCAGAGGGGACTCGTATGCGCCTTCGACGCGCTCGCCTCGGATTACGAGCACCTTGCCGCGATGCCTCGCGACGAGTTCGTTCTGGTTGGCAATGAAGAACGCGAGCTCCTTCTCGAACATAGAGGGTGCTGCTCCCTGTGAACTCAATAGACCAATTCTATATTTCGGCTGCGCGTCTCAGCAAGACCAGTGGTTTTGCCGGTCTCTTGTGAGAACCATCGTGGAGTTTAGCCCGATCCGTCCAGTCCCTGCGTTGATTATTCCTGTGCCTTATCGCGGCCGGAGACGATGCGGCAGACGTGGCGCTTCGACAGGCCTCACCGGGCAGCTAGCGCCGGAACATTTGCACCGTTGAACTGGGATCGGATGCGCTCGTTGCGCGCGTTACGGTGCGCGGTTGTCTGGATCGCGGCCTCGCAGGGCATTTTGCGGCGCCACCGCGGGACTGTCGCCTGAGAAGCAAAGCAAGAGGGATGGAGGACGCATGAGATCCGGGATCCTGATGATTCAGGGGACCGGGTCGGATGCCGGCAAGTCGACCGTCGTTGCGGGACTCTGCCGTCCCGCGCGGCGGCGGGGGTTCTCGGTCGCACCCTTCAAGCCGCAGAACATGTCGAACAACGCCGCGGTGTGTCCGGGCGGCGGCGAGATCGGCCGCACGCAGGCGCTGCAGGCGCGGGCCGCTGGTAGCCGGGCGACGGTCGATATGAACCCGGTACTCCTGAAGCCGCAATCGGATCGCGGGGCGCAACTGGTTGTGCAGGGACATGCGATCGGAACGCTGGAGGCCGCCGCTACCGGGCGGACCGCGATCGGCTGCTCGCACCGGTGCTCGAGAGTTTCGAACGGATCGCGGCCGAAGCCGATCTTGTGATCGTCGAGGGCGCCGGTAGCGCGGCAGAGACGAACCTGCGCGACGGGGATATCGCGAAAATGGGATTCGCGCGCGCGGTGGATGCACCGGTCTGTCTGCTTGCCGACATCCATCGCGGAGGCGTCATCGCTGCGATCGCCGGCACGCGTGCCGTGTTGGACCCTGACGATGCGGCACTCGTGACCAGTTTCGTGATCAATCGCTTTCGTGGCGATCCGGCACTGTTCGATGACGGCGTGCGCGAGATTGAAGCGCGGACCGGGTGGCCGTGCCGCGGTGTTATCCCCTGGATCGATGCCGCCCAGCGGCTGCCGCGGGAGGATACGGCCTCGCTCGACAACGCCACGGCGACTGCGACGGGCAAGCGAGAGGCCCAGCTTCGCATCCTGGCGCCGACGCTCTCACGCATCGCGAACTTCGACGACATCGATCCCCTCCGGATGGAACCGGCCGTCGACTTCGCTTTTGTCCCGCCGGGTGAACCGATCCCGCGCGACACCGATGTCGTGCTGCTGCCCGGAACGAAATCGACCCTGGCGGAGCTCGCATTCCTTCGCGCGCAGGGGTGGGACCACGACATCATCGCGCATGCGCGGGCCGGTGGAAGGGTGCTCGGACTCTGCGGCGGGTACCAGATGCCGGGGGGCCGTGTGCGCGATCCGGAAGGGAGTGACGGTGGCGCATGAGATTGCCGCCGCGGTTGACGTCGACGCTCTCTTTCGCGACGCCGGGGTGCAACCAGGGGGCTTGTCCGTCCTGGCCTCCAGCCTGGGCTGAACCCGGCGTACCCGGAGGGCGGCAAGTCCGCCAAAGGGCCTCGCGCCCACTGTCAGACGGTGTGGTAGAGTGGCAATCCGCTTGCGCGAGGCCATCTCTATGGGCGATTCGATTGTCATTCTCGACCCGACGGACGAGCGGGAACCTATGGCGCGACGGCTGGCGGGACGGCCGCCCGCGTTGGCGGGGCCGGTGGGCATCGTCGATATCTCCAAGCCGCGGGGGGACGTCTTCTGCGACGAGCTGGAGGCGTTACTCCGGGAGCGGTCGCCCGGAATCGACGTGATTCGGCTCCGGAAGCCTACGTTCACCCGACCCGCGCCAGCGGACCTCCGCCAGGAGGTCGCGGAGAAGTGCCGGACGGTCATTCAGGCGCTTGCCGATTGAGGATCCTGCACGTCGTGCAGTGTGCACGACCTGGTCGACTACGAAGCACAGGGAATCCCCACCGTGATGGTGGCGTCGTCCGAGTTCGTCTCGGCCGCGGAACTGCAGTCCGACGCGCTCGGGATGCCCGACATCGCGGAGCAGGCCGTCTACGTGCCGCACCCGATACAGGACGCCACGGACGACGAGATGCGCGCGAAGGCGCGCGCGGCGTTCGGCGCGATAGTCGGCGCGGTCACCGCGTGAAACCGACCCGGGCGATGACCGTCCGGGCAGCGCGCGTGACAGCGCCGCCCCGTTGCGCCGCACACTAGAGGACGCACCACCCATGCCCGGCAATGTCAACATCGAACGCCGCGACGATGTCGCCATTCTCCGTCTCGAGAACCCGCCGGTCAACGGCCTCAGTTGGGCAATGCGGGGCCTGCTCGGCGAGCGCGTCGACGCGGTGCTGGCGGACGACACGTTCCGTGCCATCGTCATCACCGGAGCCGGACGGATGTTCTGCGGCGGCGCCGATATCCGGGAGTTCAACGACCCGCCGCCGCCGAACCCGCCATCGCTGCCGGCGGTCCTCGATCGGATCGAAGCTTCGACGAAACCCGTGGTGGCGGCTATCCATTCCGTTGCGGCCGGTGGGGGCATGGAACTCGCCCTTGCCTGCCATGTCCGGCTGGCCGCCCCCGGCACCCGCCTCGGATTGACCGAAGTAACGCTCGGCATCATCCCCGGAGCAGGCGGCACGCAACGGTTGCCGCGACTGATCGGCGTGCAGGCGGGGCTCGACGTGATCGTCGGCGGGAAACTGCATCCGGTCGAGCGTGCCCTGGAGTACGGCTTCGTCGACGCATGCGTCGAGGGCGACCTCGAAGCGGCCGCTGTCGCCCGCGCGCGGCAACTGGCCGACGACGGCGCGCCACTGAAACGTGCCACCATCCTGGAAGAACATCTGGAGGCGGTGCGCGATCAACCCGATTTCTTCCGACACTACCGCGAGCGGATGGACCACCGCACACGCGGTTTCGAGGCGCCCTACGCGGCCGTCGACTGCGTCGAGACGGCGCTTCACCTCCCCTACCCGGATGCGCTGAAGCACGAACGGGCGATCTTCTCCCGGTTGCGCGACTCCGATCAGTCCAAAGCCCAGCGCCACGCTTTCTTCTCGGAGCGCGGCGTGACGCGCATCCCGGATGTGCCGAAAGGTACCCCCGCCCACCCCGTCGAACACGCAGCCGTCATCGGCTGCGGCACGATGGGAGGCGGAATCGCGATGAGCCTGGCAAACGCCGGTATCCCGGTTACGGTGATGGAATCTTCGCGCGAAGCGCTCGACCGCGGGATGGAGACGATCCGGAGAAACTACGCCCGCACCGTCTCACGCCGGCGGATGACCGAAGCGCAGATGGAGGACCGCCTCGCGCGGATCGCGCCGACCACTGACACTGCCGCGATGGCCGACGCCGATGTCGTCATCGAAGCCGTCTTCGAGGAGCTGCCGCTCAAGCAGGAGGTGTTCCGGACAATCGACGCGACCGCGAAACCGGACGCGGTCCTGGCCACCAACACGTCATCGCTGGACGTCGACGCCATCGCCAGCGTCACATCGCGCCCCGCACAGGTGATCGGCACCCACTTCTTCAGTCCGGCGCATGTGATGCGCCTGGTTGAAACGGTGCGCGGTGCCGCGACCTCCCCCGAGACGATTGCTACCGCCATGGCCCTCGCCAAACGCCTCGGCAAGGTGGCGGTACTCGTCGGGAACTGCGACAGCTTCGTCGGCAACCGGATGCTGTACGCCTACCGCCGCCAGGCTGACTTCCTCCTGGAAGAAGGCGCCTCGCCGCAACAGATCGACCGTGTCATCCGCGAGTTCGGCCTGCCGATGGGGCCGTACGAGATGGCCGACCTGGCCGGACTCGACGTGAGCTGGCGCATTCGCCAGCGGCAGGCAGCCGATCGGCCGGCGCATCTGCGGTACTCGCCGATCGCCGACCGGATCTGCGAGCTCGGCCGCTTCGGCCAGAAGACCCATGCCGGCTGGTACCGCTACGACCCGGGACACCGGACACCGATCCCGGATCCCACGATCGATACGTTGATCGCGCAGGTGTCGGCCGATCTCGGAATCGAACGGCGCGCGGTGCACGATGACGAGATCGTGGCCCGCTGCCTCTACCCGCTCGTCAACGAAGGGGCGAAGACCCTGGAAGAGGGTCTCGTGCTGCGGGCCAGCGATATCGACATCATCTGGATGCTCGGTTACGGCTTCCCGCGGTATCGCGGCGGACCCATGTTCTGGGCCGACCTCGTGGGCCTCAGGACCATTCACGAGACGATGCAGCGTCTGCAGGACACGCATGGTGAGTGGCTGACGCCCGCGCCGCTCCTGGAGCGGCTCGCCAGCGAGGGCCAGACGTTCGGCGATCTGGACAAGCAACGGCCATGACCGCGCCCGCAAAGCCGCGCGGCGATGCGGACCAGGCGCCCGTCACGGTGCCGCCCGATGGCGCCGATCTCGTCGAGTGGTACTTCGAGCAGGGCTGCACCGACGGCCTGCCGGTCGTCCCGCCCACGCCCGCCACCATGGATGCGATGGTCGCCGCGCTCGGGGGCAATCCGGACCACCTCGAAGCGCGTATCCCGCCCCGCTGGGGGAACCTGACGCGCGAGGTCCTCGCGATAAACCTGGTGCTGGCCGGCTGCCGTCCCGACTACGGGCCGGTCGTCCGCGCTGCGCTTCTCGCGCTCACCAGCAGCCGCTTCAATCTGCATGGTGTGCAGACTACGACCCACATGGCGGCGCCGCTCGTCGTGGTCAACGGTCCGATCCGTAGCGCTATCGGACTGAACGCCGGCGCGAATGTCTTCGGCTCCGGCTGCCGCGCGAACGCGACGATCGGCCGCGCGATCCGGCTGGTGCTGCTCAACGTCGGGGGTGGCTGGCCGGGCGACCTGGACAAGAGCACCCTCGGACACCCCGGCAAGTACACCTTCTGCATCGCCGAGAACGAAGAAGCAAGCCCGTGGGAGCCGCACCACGTCGAGCACGGCTACGCGCCGGACCACAGCACGGTCTTCTGTCTCGCGGCGGAGGGGCCGCACAGCGTGACGAATCACGTAGCGAATGACGCTGAAGGGATCTGCGACAGCATCGCCTCGGCCATGCGCACGATCGCCCACAACAACGCCGTCAGCAGCGGATCGTGCGCTGTCGTCATCGGCCCCGAACATGCCACCACGATCGCATCCCGGGGCTGGACCAAGCGCGACGTCCGCGACTATCTCTGGAACGCCGCCCGCAATCTGTGGGAGGAGCTGACGTTCCACGACCGCTACGGGAAGATCTACAACCGCAACCTGCCAGCCGAGTATCCGCGCCACCGGGGTGGGCGCATCCCGGTAGTGCCCTCCCCCGACAACATCCATCTCTTCGTCGCTGGCGCCGACGCCGGGCGGTTCAGTGCCTTCCTCCCCGGTTGGGGCAACATGTCAGCGCCGGTCCTTCGCTCGATTGACGGACGTCCGCCGGCGAGTGGCGAATGCGAAGACGGCACGTGCGCACTATAGGAAACAGCTGTATGGGTATTGAACGACAACTGCCGGACGGCCGCATCGTCTACGACCCGCGCGGAACCGTTACGGCGGAGCCGCAGGCACTGGCGCCACGCCTCGAGTCGCTCGACGGCGTCCGCCTCGGCGTCCTCGACAACACGAAGTGGAACGCGTCGAAGCTGCTCCGCGAGACGGTAACGCGCCTTGGCGCCGACATCCCTTTCGCAGAGGTACGGAACTACTCGAAGGAGAGCTTCTCGCGGACCGCGGACCCCGCGCTGCTGGACCGGATCGCACAGGAGACCGACGCCGTCATCACGGCGATCGGTGATTGAGGCTCCTGCACGTCGTGCAGTTTGCACGACGCGGTCGGCCTGGAGGGACGAGGTGTTCCCACCGCGGTCATCGTCACCAGCGCGTTCGTCCACGAGGCCGACTTGCAGCGGACGGCACTCGGCGCCGAACGGCTCGAACCGGTCGTCATCACACATCCGCTCAGCACACTCACCGAGGACGAGATCGCCGATCGCGCCGCCGAGGCGGCAGCCGGCGCACGTCGCGTCCTGGCGTGTTGAGTCGTCGCGCGACCTTTCTGCTCGGCCTGCGCACCCGACCGAAAGGTGATTCCACCCGGGAGCTAAGGTCGAAGCTCGACGAAGCCTGCGGCCTGGAAGTCCCCGTCGAAAGCGAGCGCGCTGCGAATGCGCTTGGACCGCATGAACGCGAAGCTAGTCGCATCCACGAACGAGAACTCCCGTTCGGAGTGACGGCGGAGCCATCGGATGGCAGCCCGCTCGGTGTCCTGGTCGATCCATTCGACCTGCAGCCTGGGGCTGGCATCGAGCATGTCCAAGAACGCTACGGCAGAACGATGCCCCGTCTTTCGGCGTAGATAGGTCCAGGTCTCGCCACGAACCTGACTTGAGGTCACGAGGCTCCCGTCAGCGTAGAGGCTAGTGAGTTGCCTGGCCGTGTCGTGACGACTATCACGGCTGTTGCGCAGGGCCACCCAGAACGACGTATCTACGAAGATCATCGATAGACGACGTCGTCCACCGGCTCGGGATCGAAAGCATCCCCGCCGATCCAGCGGCCAAGAGGATCGTCTTGCAACGCTGGCAGCGACCTGACGTTGCTCCGCACAAATCGACGAATGAGCGCGGCCTTGGATGAACTCTCCGCCCGCGCCTGACGCTCCAACGCTTCGTCCAGTTCCTCGTCGATCATGATCTGCAGTCGCCTCATATGTGAATGATACATCGTTCTCCTTGCACATGTGTAACCTACCGAAAGTGCCGCCTATCGAGGACGGCGCCCGCCGAGCCGGCGGCACGGTATGATGCGGCCGTGAAAGTAGAACTGGCCTACGGCCGTGGGCGGATGCCGGTCGACTTCCCTGAAGACCGGACGACGGTCATCGAACCGTCCTATATCGAGGGCTTGCCGGACGAGGCGGGGGCCATCCGCCATGCCCTCCGGATGCCGACCGGCGCTCCGCCGCTCGCCTCGCTAGTCAAGGCGGAGCAGTCGGTCGCGATCTCGGTCTGCGACATCACGCGCCCGATGCCGAGCGAGCGGCTGTTGCCGGTGCTGCTGGACGAACTCCAGCATGTCCCGGACGATCGGATCGTCATCCTGATTGCCGCCGGCACGCACCGCGCGAACACGCGCGACGAGTTGATCGAGATGCTGGGCGAACCGATCGTCGACCGCTATCCCATCATCAACCACAGCGCGTTCGACGAGGACATGCTGGTCCATCTGGGCGAGGTCGAACCGCATGTCCCGGTCTGGCTGAACCGGCACTGGGTCGACGCCGACATCCGGATCACGACCGGCTTCGTCGAGCCCCACTTCTTCGCTGGCTTCAGCGGCGGGCCCAAGCTGGTCGCGCCGGGATTGGCCGGTTTCAGAACGACGATGCGGCTGCACGACGCCGAGATGATCGGCAGTCCGAACGCACGGTGGGGAATCACCGAAGGGAATCCGATTCACGACGCGATCCGTCGGATTGCGGCCAAGGTCGGGGTCCACTTCAGCGTCGATGTCGCCATCAACCGCGACCGCCGGATCACGAGCGTCGCCGCAGGCGAGATCTTTGCCGTCCACAAGGCGATGGCGACCCATGTGCAGCAGAGCGCGATGCAGGCGTTCGACTCCCCGTTCGACGTCGTTGTCACCACTAACAGCGGCTACCCGCTCGATCAGAACCTCTATCAGAGCGTAAAGGGGATGTCGGCCGCCGCCCAGGTGGTGAAACGGGGCGGCGCCATCGTCTGCGCCGCCGAGTGTGCCGACGGGCTGCCTTCGCACGGGGATTACAAGGCAATCCTCGAGGCCCGCAACTCCCCCGAGGCGCTGCTCGAGATGATCTGCGCGCCGGGACACAACCGCCATGATCAATGGGAAGTACAGGTCCAGGCGCAGATTCAGCAGCGCGCCCAGGTCTTTCTGAAGTCCGACGGGCTATCGCCCGATGATGTGCGCGCAGCCCATCTCACGCCGATCGACAACGTGGAGGAGACGGCGCGCGAGCAACTCGATCGCGCCGGACCGGACGGGCGGCTGTGCGTGCTTCCGGAAGGACCGCAGACTATCCCGTACCTGGCCGGCTGACCACAGCTGCCAGCCCCGCGCCATGTCCGGCCGTCAGAACGGCCGGATGATCGCCATGATGACGGCGAGGACGACCGTGGCGGCCGTAACCCAGCGGAGCGTCGCCGCTTTTCCTGGCTGACGGAACGCCAGCGGAACGATCATCGCGAGCACGAGCCAGCAGGCGATCTTCACGATCACCCACCCTTCCCAGGGCATCTGCTGCATGCCATGGATGCCGAACCCGGTCACGAACAGGAGCAGCGCCATGATGCCGGAACGCATCAGGAGCGGGCGCCGGTGTTCCGGCAGCGGTGCGGCAAGCGCCGCATACGACACACCGACAAGCAGCATCGCCGCGGCAACGTGAACGACGACGAACCAGCTATACATACCGGAGGGCGACTCCCTTCTACTGCGAACTGCCCGTGGCGGCGGAGAAGCTCAGTTCCGGATCGTACCGCAGGACGCTCCGCTCGACTGTCAGCAGCACGCCCGACAGCCGCGACGCTACTTCATCCGCCCCCTCTCCGAAAGTGCGAGCCAGGATGCCCGGCTCGTCCAACTCGGCGAAGCTGGCATGGTTCTCGACGAGCTGCCAGGTAGACGGGCCGGGACCGAAGAAGCGCTCATAGACCCCGAAGACGATATTCGCACCCTCGAACAGCGGCAGGTTGTCCCGCAGGAATTCCTGCCAGTCGGCGATGCGGCCGGGCGCCACCTGCACGGTAGTGACACGCGCCAGCGACAGCCCGCTCACGTCGTCCGACTCGACGCTCAACTCGGGGTGGTACCGGATGGCGAAGCTCTGCCGACTGGAGAGCGTCTGCCGGACGCGGTCACGTATCCGCGCCAGACGGTCCGGTTCCAGTGCCCGCGCGAGCGGCCCCCCGGCGTCGAAGTCACCCATGCTCGAGATGGGCGTGACGAACTGGCGCTCGTACGTGTTACCGAATTCAGCCGTGCTCCAGGCCGACCGCCATGGCACGCCCGCGCGGCGAAGGGCCGGGTTTACGTCTTCAAGCTGTATCTCGATGTACTCGTCCAACTCGCGCGGAAGGATCTGCACGATATCGACACGCATCCAGGTTCCGTCGGCGGAATCCTGTGCGCGCGCACCGGTCGGGATACCCGCCAAGAGCAAAGCAGCCGCGGCCATCGCAAGGCCGGCAACAACGATCTTCCGAGTTCTCTGCCTTCTCATTGCAACCTCCCCCGCGCTCCTGCCCGAATGGGTTCTTGAACCTACTCTACCACCACTATCGGTCGGACCGGAGTGCGCTGCAGACGATGCCGGCGAAGCAACAGCTACGCCGCTCGCGCGTCTGCTATCGCCTGCTGCTCGTCGACGCGCCAGAGCAGCAGGCCGCCCACCACAAAGAAGACGAGGAGGCTGCCGACGCCGACCCGCTGACTGTAGAGATCACTCAGGACGCCGAGCAAAGCCGGCCCGAGGAACGACGTCACCTTCCCGGAGAACGCAAAGAAACCGAAGAACTCCGACTCGTGCTTCGGCGGAACAAAACGCGCCATGAGGGATCGACTGGCCGACTGGTTCGGGCCGGCGAAGACACCTACCAGCACCGCCGCTACCCAGAACCAGGTCTGGTTCGGGGCAAGTGCCGCGAGGATCGTCGCCAGGGCGAGCGCCACCACGCTGAACGCGATCGTCGCGCGGCCGCCGATCAGGTCGTCGAGAAATCCGAACGCGAGCGCACCCAGACCGGCGCCGACATTGATCACGATGCCGAACGTCACCAACTCTGTGAAGCTAAAGCCGAACGTTCCGACCGCGTAGATCCCGCCGAAGGCGAAGATCGTCACCAGCCCGTCGTTGTAAAAAAGACGGGCCAGCAGGAACAACAGCACTTGCCGGTAGCGGCGGAGGTGGCGCGTGGTCGCGGCCAGGTCGCTGAAGGCGCGGCCGATACTCACCCCGCCCGGGACCCAGTCGTCCTTGAGGAAGAGGAACGCCGGCACACTGAACAGCAGGAACCAGCCGGCGACCAACAGGTTCGTGGCGCGCAAGTTGAAGCCGTCATCCGTCGGGATGCCGAACCGCGGCGTTTCCGGTACGAAGACGAAGAGCGCCGCCACCAGCGCCATCAGGCCACCGGCGTAGCCGAGACCCCACCCGTAGCCGGAGATCCTCCCAATCCGATCGGCGGGCGCGATCGAAGGAAGGAAGGCGTTGTAGAAGACCAGACCCAGTTCGAACGCGACGTTCGCGACAACGAAGATGCCGAGCGCGACCAGGACGCTGTTCGGCATGCCTGGCGTCACGAACGTGAGCGCGGCAGTCGTCACGACGCAGACGAGGGAGCACAGGATCAGGTACTTCCGCCGGTCGCCGCGGTCAGCGAGCGCGCCGGCAACCGGCGCCAGCGCGGCGATGGCGACGGCGCTCACCATGATCGCGCGCGACCAGAGCGCCGTCCCCCGCCCCGGATCATCGGCGAACGTGGCGGTAAAGTAGGCGGAATAGATGAAAGTGACTACCAGCGTCGTGAACGCGGAATTGGCCCAGTCGTAGAAGCACCAGGACCACAGCGCAACGCGGCTGCCAGCCAATCCGGCCGGGGACGGCACGCTCGGCGGCGGATCCGGCGGCGACGGTACCAGTGTCGGGTCGATCACGTTTCAATAAGATTAGGCCAACTGGAGGAATCGACCATGCCGCTCTACGCCCTGATAGCCCGCGACCACCCCGATCTCGAACGCCGCCGGCAGGTCCGCCCCGCGCATCTTCAACATATGGACGAACTGGAAGCGGCGGGCCGCCTGCGCTTTGGGGGGCCGCTCCTGAACGAGAACCAGGACGTGGTGGGCAGCCTGGTTGTTCTGCAGGCGGAAACCCTCGAGGATGCGAAAGCGACCTACGCGCGCGACCCGTACGCGCAGCAGAAGGTCTTCGATTACTACGAGGTGGTCGAAACGCTGCAGACCTATCCGAAGGCCTGACGAGCCTGGCAGTCCGTGGTGAGACCCCGCGTCGCGCCGGACCCGGTGGCGACGAACACTGTGGACCCGATCCCGTCAGCGGGACACGTCCGGAAAGCGCGGGCGGTCCGGTTCGAGCTGCGTGCCGATCGAGTTGAGTGCGATCGACACCATCCGATAGCCCGCCACCGTGATCACGACATCGATCAGTTCCGGGGTGCCGTACCGTTCCGATAGCGCCTGCCAGGTTGCATCGCTGATCGTGTCATCGCGGTGCAGATCGTCGGTCGCCCGGATCAGCGCGGCCTCGAACGGATCCCAGCCAGCATCAGCCCCTTCCGCGATGCGACGGATCTCGTCGTCGCTCATGCCGATACGGCGTGCCGCCCGGACATGCTGCGACCACTCGTACTCCGAGCCGCACAGCCAGCCGATCCGGAGAATCAGGATCTCCCGTGCGCGCGCCGACAACGTCGCACCGAGGCGGATGTAGGCCGACTGTGCGGCGCGCGGCCGGAAAAAGACCGGGTGGCGCGCCAGCGTCGCGTACAGATTCAGCACCGGACCGCCCTCTCCATCCGGATCGAGCAACCCGCGCACCTCGTCACTCCAGTCGTCGCGCGGGATGGGATTGATCCGGGCTGCGGCAAGCGGCATCGGCGGCGGCCCGGCCGGCCCAATTGTGCGCGGCACGTCGGTCGGGAGCCGGTCGCCGAAGCGCGGGTCCAGCTCCACACCCAGGCCGTTGGCCAGCATCGACAGGAGGATGTACTCCGCACCCGTGAAGATGGCATCCATCATCTGCTGGGCGTTGTAGCGCTCGGCCATCGCGGTCCATGCATCGTCCTGCAGCATCGCGTCGCGGTACACCTGATCGGCCACGCGGAGCATCGTGGCGTCCCAGGAGCCCCAGTCAGCATCCGCGCCTTCGGCGATGCGGCGCAGGTCGGCATCCCCGAGGCCGAACGTGCGCGCCTCGGTCGCCAGTTCCGCCCACAGCGCTTCCGACCGGCAAAGCCACGCCGCCCGCAAACCGATGAGTAGTCCATCCACGACCGGCACCGTCGCGCGCTGCCGCAGGTAACGAGCGAGCGGCCCGAGGCCATGCAGCGCCGGCGGGTGCCGCGCGAGCGTCCGGAGCAACGTGGTCGCTTCGTCCGGAGCCACACCCCACGCTTCGATCCCGGCCCGGACGTCATCCGTCCATGCCGCGTCGCCCGGCGCCAAGGGCGGAACGCGGCTCTGTCCTGCCGCGATGTCCGCCGCAACGAGGATCGCCAGCAGGACCGCCATCACCGTCGTAGCACGCATCAACACGCGACCATGATATGCAACACGACTGCTAGAATCAGCCGTCCCATGGCGCAGACGGACCTCACCGCGCTCTTCTCGCTCGACGGCAAGGTAGCGCTCGTGACTGGCGGATCCCGCGGGATCGGCCGGATGATAGCGGAGGGTCTGCTCCGTGCCGGCGCTGCCGTCTACGTTACGGCGCGCAAGTCGGGGGCGTGCGAACGGACGGCGGAGAAGCTGTCATCGCTCGGCCGGTGCGTCGCCTTGCCCGCCAACGTCACGACGGCCGAGGGTCGCGCGGCGTTGCTGGACGCGATCGGTGGGCGCGAGGATCGCCTGGACATCCTCGTCAACAACGCCGGCGCCGCCTGGGGTGCGCCGTACGCGCAGTACCCCGAATCGGCATTCGACAAGCTGCTGGATCTGAACGTGAAGGCGCCGTTCCTGTTGACGCGGGACCTGACGCCCCTCCTCGAACGGGCAGCGACGTCCGACGATCCGGCCCGGGTCATCATCGTCGGATCGATCGACGGCATTCATGTGCCGCAACTGCTCGAGGCCGGGACGTTCGCCTACTCCGCCAGCAAGGCGGCGGTGCATCACCTGACCAAGACGCTTGCCGTCGAGCTGGGTCCCCGTCAGATCACGGTCAATGCGATCGCCCCGGGCTTCTTCGAGAGCAGGATGACGGCAGGCATTCTGGAAACCCACGGCCAGAACATCATCGACGCCTGTCCGCTCGGCCGCATCGGCCGGCTCGAGGACATGGCGGGAATTGTGATCTACCTCGCCTCGGCCGCCGGCGCCTATACGAACGGCGCGGTCATACCGGTCGACGGCGGCACCCATCTGACGCGCCGTGGCGCGCCCGAACGCGCGGCAGCGGTCGGCGACTGATCCGCGCGGGAGTCGACTCATGACCTACCGGAGCCCCTTCCCCACCATCGATATTCCGATCCGAGCGCTCCACGACGTACTGCTGGAGCGAGTCGATCAGTGGCCCGACAAGCCCGCGCTGATCGACGGCCCGACCGGGCGGACGCTCACCTACGTGCAACTCCGCGGCGCGGTCCGCGCCGTGTCGGCCGGCCTTGCCGCGCGCGGATTCGCGAAAGGCGACATCTTCGCGATCTTCAGCCCGAACCTGCCGGAGTACGCCATCGCGTTCTTCGGCGTGTCCATGGCGGGTGGTGCGGTGACGACGATGAATCCGCTCTACACCGCCGAGGAGGTCCACCGGCAACTGGCCGATTCCGGCGCAAAGTTCCTGCTGACGATTCCGCAGTTCCTCGAGACAGCGCGGGAAGGCGCCCAGGGGACAAACGTCGAAGAGCTGTTCGTCTTCGGCGAAGCGGAAGGGGCGACGCCGTTCGCGTCGCTGCTCGCCGGCAGCGACCCGCCGGAGGTCGAGATCGACCCACGGGAAGACCTCGTCGCGCTGCCCTACTCGAGCGGCACGACCGGCATGCCGAAAGGGGTCATGCTGACGCACTTCAACATGGTCGCGAACCTGTCGCAGATCGATGCGGTGGAGGGGATCGACACGGAGGCCGTGCTGATCGGCATCCTGCCCTTCTACCACATCTACGGCATGACGGTGATCATGAACGCAGCGCTGCGCGCCGGCGCGACCGTCGTCACGATGCCTCGTTTCGACCTGGAACAGTTCCTGGGCCTCATCCAGCAGTACAAGGTGACGACCGGCTATCTCGTGCCGCCCATCGTCCTCGCGCTCGCGAAACATCCGGTGGTCGATCAGTTCGACATCTCGTCGCTCAATAACGTGATGTCGGGCGCAGCGCCGCTGCCGGAATCGGTCGCACGCGGCGCTGCGGCACGGAACAACATGGTGGTCCGCCAGGGCTACGGCCTGACGGAATCGAGCCCGGTGACCCACACCAACCCGAAGAGCCGCGAGCTGCGAATGACGTCGGTCGGCACCTCGCTCCCGAATACCGAGTGGCGGATCGTCGATATCGAATCGGGTCAGGACGCGGCCGAGGGAGAGTTGGGCGAGGTCTGGGTCCGCGGCCCACAAGTGATGAAGGGCTACCTCCACAACGCCGAGGCGACCCGTCACATGATCGACACGGACGGCTGGCTTCACACCGGTGACATCGGCAAGGCGGACGCCGACGACTATCTCTATGTCGTCGACCGCCTGAAGGAACTGATCAAGTACAAGGGCTTTCCCATTGCTCCGGCCGAGCTCGAAGCAGCCGTGCAATCCCATCCCGCCGTCGCCGACGCCGCGGTCATCCCGAGCCCCGATGAGGAGGCGGGCGAGGTCCCCAAGGCGTTCGTCGTTCTCCGTCCTGGCGCACAGGCCACCGCCGACGACATCATGGCCCACGTCGCCCAGCACGTCGCTCCGCACAAGAAGGTCCGCCGGGTCGAGTTCATCGACGCGATTCCCAAGGTCCCGTCCGGAAAGATCCTCCGCAGACAACTGGTGGAACGCGAACGGGAACGCGCCTGACAGCCGATGCCCTCTCCCCCGCTGACGCGGCGGCAACTCCTGCGGGGCGCTGCCGCCGGGATCGCAACGGCCGCGGCCGGGGCGCAAGCCGGCGCTGTGGCGTCCGCGATCACCCGGCAAGACCCGCCGGGACCCTATCCTGACGCGGTGCTGCCGCCCGGTATCCGGTCCCGCTTCGTCGCCGACATCAACGGCCTGCGCATGCATGTACTGGAGGCGGGCGCAAGGGCGGAGGCGCGCGCTGGCGTTCTCCTGCTGCACGGCTTCCCCGAACTCGCCTACAGCTGGCGGCGTCTGATGCCGGAGCTCGCCGCCGCGGGGTATCACGTCCTGGCGCCCGATCTGCGCGGCTACGGCCGCACCGACGGCACCGACGTGCGCTACGACGACGAACTGCGCCCGTTCCGGATGCTGAACGAGGTGCGGGACATGCTCTCGTTGGTGTCGGCGTTAGGCTACCGCGAGGTCCACCTCGCCGGCCACGACTTCGGATCGCTGGTGGCGTCGTGGTGCGCCGTCGCTCGCCCCGACGTCTTTCGCTCCGTCGTCCTGATGAGCGCGCCGTTCGGCGGCACGGCGATGCTGCCGTTCGATACCGCCGACGCGCCGGCGGCCTCGGCGGACGCCGCGCCCACGGACATCGACACGGATCTGGCGAGTCTCGATCCGCCGCGCTGGCACTACCGCCGCTTCTACGCCACGCGCGAGGCAAACAACGAGATGTGGCAGGCGCCGCAGGGCGTGCACGACTTCCTGCGCGCCTACTACCACATGAAGAGCGGTGACTGGAGCGGGAACCGGCCGGAGCCGCTCCGGGAGTGGTCTGCTGCCGAGCTGGCCCGGCTGCCCCGCTACTATGTTCTGGATCTGGGCAAGGGCATGGCCGAAACCGTGGCCGAACACATGCCCTCTGCGGCCGAGATCGCCGCCTGCGAATGGCTGCCGGACGACGCATTGCGGGTCTACAGTGGCGAATACCAGCGGAACGGATTCCAGGGCGGGCTGCAGTGGTACCGCAGCGTGGCCTCCGTGTCGTCCCTATTCGGCGGCGGCATCAACGCCGACCTGCAGGTGTTCGCCGGACGCGCGATCGACCAGCCGTCGATGTTCATCGCCGGTGCGCGGGACTGGGGCATTCACCAGCGCCCCGGCGCCCTGGAGCGGATGGAGACGCAAGCCTGCACCGACCTGCGGGGACTGCACCTGCTCGACGACGCCGGGCACTGGGTGCAGCAGGAAAAGTCCGCCGAGGTCAGCCGGTTGGTGCTCGATTTTCTGCGCTCGCTGTGACGCGCACCCCTATAACCAAGGATGAGGAAGCATGGCTGAACGAACCACCGCGCGGACGCTCCATCGTGCCCGCATCGGGCTCGTGCTCGCGGCCGTTCTTGGCTTGGTTGCGGGCGCGGCGGCGCAGTCGCTCCCCAACCCGTATCGTCTCGTCGACGAATGGCCTCACCTGCCGCCGCACCTCAACGGCGGGGAATGGGGCGAGACAATCGGCGTCGATCGCGACGCGGATGGGAACATCTGGGTCTTTCACCGCTGCTTCAACAACCAGCCGCGCGGCGCGGCCACGTGCGTGGGCCGTGACAACGACCCGCCGGTCGTCAAGTTCAGTCCGGAGGGCGAGCTCCTCGATAGCTGGGGCGAAGGGGTCTTTGCCGCTCCGCACGGCTTCCACATCGATCCCGAGGGCAACATCTGGGCGACCGACTACAACGGGAGCGAGACGGTGCTCGGCATGCCGACCGGCGGCCGGGGACACCAGGTCTTCAAGTTCAGCCCAACCGGTGAGATCCTGATGACCCTCGGCAAGGCCGGCATCGCCGGCAACGGCCCCGACACCTTCGATCGGCCGAGCGACGTCGCGGTCAACGCCAACGGCGACATCTTCGTCACCGACGGCCACGGACCCAACAACCGGGTGGTCAAGTTCGACCGGAACGGCGGCTTCCTCCTGACATGGGGAGGCCCGGGCGACGGTCCTGGCGAGTTCAACCAGCCGCACACCCTCACCCTCGACAGCCGCGGGCGGGTCTTCGTCGGGGACCGCTCGAACAGCCGGGTGCAGATCTTCGAACCCGACGGCACGTTCGTCGCCGAGTGGAAGCAGTTCGGGCGACCGAGCGGGATGTTCATCGACGAGGACGACGTGCTGTACGTCACCGACTCCACCTCGAACTCGCGGAACAACCCGGGCCTCAACCGGGGGATCTACATCGGGAGCGCCGTCGACGGCATGGTGCACGCCTACATTCCCGATCCCGACCTCGATCAGCAGGAGGAACGGGGCATCTCCGGGGCATCCGGCATTACCGCGGACCGGGAGGGCAACGTCTACGCCGCCGATGTCGGGCCGCAACGGATCCGCAAATACGTCAAGCGCTAGCAGCCCCTGGCCATGCCGACCGTAAGGACGAGCGAGACCAGCCCCCTCCGCGTCAAAGCGGTTACCCCCGGCGACGGACTGGGCCGGGTCGGCATCACCTTGTGCCCGGGCAAAACCGATCCCGCCGGACTCACGGGCGCCTGGGCGCGGGATCTGGACACCGACCTCGATGCCATTCAGCGCTGGGGAGCAACCGCCGTAGTCAGCCTGATCACCGAGCAGGAAATCGACTACCTATCGGTGGGCAATCTCCCGCAGGCGGTCCGGGACCGCCACATGGAGTGGTGGCACGTGCCGATCCCGGACGGGCAACCGCCGGGAACCGATTTCGAGGAAGCCTGGTCGGTTGCCGGCGAGGCAATTCGCGACCGGCTCCGGTTGGGCTTCGACGTGCTCCTCCATTGCAAGGGCGGGCTCGGCTGCGCCGGCACCCTCGCCGCGCGACTCCTCGTCGAGCTGGGTGCGAGTCCGGACGACGCGATCCGCCGCGTCCGCAGTGTCCGGGAGGGCGCCATCGAGACCCGGTCCCAGGAACACCACGTGCGGCAGTGCACGCCGCGTGCGCCAGCGGAACCGTCGCGGAGCGCGGGAAGCATCCGGAACCGGGGACTCGGAGCCTTCCTGGGACTGGCCGTGGGCGACGCGGTCGGCACGAAGCTCGAGTTCTGCTCCCGCGATGCGCAGCCGCGCCTGGAAGATATGGTCGGCGGCGGCCCGTTCGACCTCCCGCCCGGCGCCTGGACCGACGACACCGCCATGGCCCTGGCCCTCGCCGACAGCCTGGCGCGCTCCGAAACGCTCGACCGGCGGGACCTGATGGACCGTTTCGTCAAGTGGTGGCGGGGCGGCGACTACTCCTGCAGCGGGCACTGCTTCGATATCGGGATCACCACCCGACAGGCGCTCGACCGGTATCTGCAGACCGGCGATCCGCTCGCCGGTTCGACGGATCCCGGGAGCGCGGGCAACGGCTCGCTGATGCGACTCGCCCCGGTCGCCCTCCGTTTCTGGCACGATCCGCCGCGCCTGCTCGCCACCGCCGCCGATCAATCCCGGACGACGCACGGGGCCGAGAACGCCGTCGACGCCTGCCGGGCGTTCGCCGGACTGCTTGCCGATGCGATTGCCGGGTCGTCACGCGCCCAGGTCCTGTCCACGAGAGAGTTCTCGGGCACGCAGCCGATAGCGGAGGTCATGGCTGGTCGCTGGCGCGGTCGCCCACGGGAGGAGATCCGTTCCAGCGGGTACGTGGTCCACACGCTCGAAGCCGCCCTCTGGTCGGTCGCCCGGACCGGGAACTTCCGGAACGCGGTGCTGCTCGCAGCAAATCTGGCTGACGACGCCGATACGGTAGCGGCGGTAACGGGACAGCTCGCCGGCGCCCTCTACGGCCTCAACGGAATCCCCGCCGGCTGGCTCGAACGGGTCGCCTGGAAGGATCGGCTCCTGGAAACGGCGGAGAGGTTACTCCCGGCGGACGGCTACTCCGGCGCCGGGAGGTAGGCGAGCCTGTCACCGCGGTACGATCCCAGCCACAGCTCATCCCCGATCTGAATCGCGGTGGTGGACGCAATGAACCCATCCATCGCGGGATGCACGAACACCCGCTCGAAGTCGAGGGTCTCCGGATTGATGGCCGCCACGTTGGTCGTTTCCCGCGTAGGCTCCCGCGGGTCGGTGATCGAGTTGCCGTCCCTGTCCGTATGACCCGCCGCGAAAATGACGGAGCCGTCGAGAGCCATGCGGAGGTTGTCCGGCCGGAACCCGAGCGCGATCACGTCCTTCTCAACCGGTGTCACACCCCGTGACAAGCGGGTCAGCTTCTCCTCGGCCCAGCCCGCGATGTAGAGGAACTGCCCGTCCTCCGACACCTCGATCCCGTTCGCCGCGGTGTCCTCGCTTTCCGGAAGGACCTCCCACCCGCTGTCGGCATGCCACTCCCACACCCCGATACCGGCATTCGTCGTGGCGAAACCACCTCCCGGCAGGGCGACCACCGAGTTGAGGTTGGCGCCCTCCGGCGCCACCGCGCACCCGGTCCAGGCCAGGCTCGGTTGCGCACCCCCGGCATCTACTTCGAAGAACTCGATCGACTCCCGGGGGCCGTGCTGAACAACGAGCAGGGTATGGACGCTCTCCGAGCCCGGCTCGAGGTAGAGCCCGTGCAATCGGGATACGTCCGGGTTGGTGAGGTCGAGCGGACCCGGACACCCGGGATAGGTTTCCGCATCGAGCCGATGCTCGCTGTCCGGCGTCGGGTAGAGCACGGTCGACGTCTTGTCGCTCACGTTCAGAAGCTGGAGCCGGCCTCCTTCCCGCGCACCGGACGTAATGGCCCACTCCTCGCCCGGGATGACCGCAATGTCCTCCGGGCTGACCATGTCGCAGATGAACTGAATCTCTCCGACCGGGTCGCAGGGGTGCTCGCCGGTGACGGCGAACTGCGGAGCTTCCGGAGCGGCGTCAGCCGCCGGTTCCGGCTCGGGCGCCGGTGCGCCGCAGCCCACGGCGATCACGATGACGAACCCGAATGCTGCCTGTCTTGCCCTGCTCATGACGTCTCTCCTCCCGGATCGCGATGGCGACAGGATACCACCCCCGCCGAGCTGGACATGCGCTACACTGGCCCCTTAACTGGAGGTCCAGATGCCTGTCAAGAAGCTCCTGAGTCTCGCGTTGTTGTTTGGTCTCGCGACCGCCTGTTCCTCGGATCCGACCGCTACGGCCGAGGCGCCGGATGCGGCTATGGACGTCGCCCTGCCGCCATCCGGAGTCGATATCGACCGTTCCTACGCACCCGGACAGGTGGTCGATTCCCAGGGCATGGCCGGCTGGTACCCGCACGAGGGCGGGTTGATGGAATACCGCGTCGCCATTCGCTACGGCCAGGAGCCGAGCACGATGCCCGAGGGCTGGACCTTCGGCCGCGTGTCGGCGGTGGCTAGCGACTCCAGCGGCAACGTCTTCGTGTTCCATCGGGGTGATGTCGCCGATCCCATCATCGTCTTCGATGCCGAGGGTAACTTCTCCCGCTCGTTCGGGGCCGATCAGGACTTCGCCAACGAGCACGGACTGCGCATCGACCGCCACGACAACGTGTGGGTGACCGACAACGGCAACCACCGGGTGATGAAATTCAGCAACGGCGGCGAACTCCTGATGACGCTCGGCATCAAGGGCGAGGAAGGCGTCACCGACGAGACCTTCGGGCGCCCCGCCGACATCGCCTTCGGACCGAACGACGAGCTGTACGTCGCCGACGGCTACGGTAACAGCCGCGTCGTGAAGTACGACGCCGAGGGGAACTTCGTGAAGACCTGGGGCACGCCGGGATCCGGGCCGGGCGAGTTCGACCTGGTCCACTCGGTGGCCGTCGACTCAGAGGGGCGCGTCTACGCCAGCGACCGCGAGAACAACCGGATTCAGATCTTCGACAGCGAAGGCAACCTGCTCAACATGTGGACGCACCTCGGAGCCACTCAGAACATCTTCATCACACCCGACGACGAGGTATGGGTGATCACGCATCGCGACAACGTGGAGAACATCACCTACGACACGCTCGCCGGCCGCATCATGCGCATCGATATCGACACCGGCGAGATCACCGGCGCGATGGAGAGCCCCGGCCACTGGATCGACGTCGCCGAATCCGGCGAGATCTTCATCGGCAGCCTGACCGGCAACGTCTTCCGCTGGTATCCGGGCTGGATGGAGACCGAGCAAGCGGCGCAGGCAGAGCGGTAAAGCCGGCACCAGGCGCACACCGAAGAGCCTCACGGCAATCCGGGGCCTGGTCTTGCTTCCAGCTTCCGGTGACATATGGGTGGCGAGGCGCAGGAACCGCGCGGCCGCGCGCCACGGGTTGACGCCACCCGTCTCGCGCTAGTCATCCTTGTCGGCGCCGCGCTCTGGTTTGTCCCGGTACCGGCCGGCGTGCAACCACGAGCGTGGCAACTCCTTGCCGTCTTTGTCGCCACGATGGTCGGGATCGTCGTGCGCCCGATGCCGATGGGCGCCATGGCGTTCGTTGCAGCGGCCTTCGCGGTGCTCTCCGGCACATTGACGATCGCGGAGGCTACCGCCGGTTTCGGCAGTACCGTGGTGTGGCTGGTCGTGGCGGCGTTCTTCATCGCGACCGCCTTCGTCAAGACCGGGCTCGGCACGCGCATCGCGTACCACTTCATGCGCCTGCTGGGGAAACGGAGTCTCGGCCTCGCCTACGGCTTTCTCGCGACCGACCTGGTCCTTGCGCCGGCCATCCCCAGCAATACGGCGCGCGCCGGTGGCGTCATTTTCCCGATCCTCAAGTCCCTCTGCGTTTCCCTCGACAGCGACGCCGCGCTCGGCACCCAGCGCCGAATCGCCGGTTTTCTGACCTTCACCGCCTACCAGGGCGTCGTCATCACGAGCGCGATGTTCCTGACGGCGATGGCCGCGAACCCACTTGCGGCCGAGCTGGCTTCGCAACAGGGAATCGAGATCACCTGGGCGCAGTGGGCCGTGGCGGGACTCGTCCCCGGTTTGCTCAGCCTGCTGATCGTGCCCCTGCTCATCTACCGGCTCTATCCGCCGGAGATCACGCACACGCCGGAAGCGCCGGAACTGGCCCGGCGGCGGCTGCGGGAGATGGGCGCAATGTCGCGCGACGAGTGGGTTCTCCTTGCCGTGTTCGGCTTTCTCCTGACCCTCTGGATCTTCGGCGACACGCTCGGCGTCAACGCTACCGCCACCGCGCTGGCGGGGGTGGCGGCGATGCTGGCCACCGGCGCACTCGCCTGGGACGACATCCTCAACGAACGCAACGGGTGGGACACCTTCATCTGGTTCTCGGTACTCGTCATGATGGCGAGCCAGCTCGGCGAGCTGGGGCTGCTTGCCTGGTTCACCGACCGCGTCTCAGGGGTGCTGGGAGAAGGACACTGGCTCCCCGCGTTCCTTACCCTGAGCCTGATCTACTTCTACGTCCACTATTTCTTCGCATCGAACACCGCCCACGTCAGCGCCATGTACGCACCGTTTCTGGCGCTCGCCCTCGCGGTCGGAACGCCGCCCCTGCTCGCGGCCCTCGTCCTCGCCTTCTTCAGTAACCTGTTCGCATCGATGACCCATTACGGCACGGCGCCGGCGCCCATCCTGTTCGGCTCCGGCAACGTGGACATCGGCGACTGGTGGAAGCTGGGCGCCCTGATCAGCGTGGTGAACATCGTGATCTGGCTGGGCGCCGGCAGCCTCTGGTGGCGGCTGCTCGGCTTGTGGTGAACATCGAACCGACGCTGAGGGAAACCGCCGCGGACGTTCTTGTCACTCCCGGGTGAAGAACGCCGCGTGCACGATGGCGCCCTTGAGCGTCAGGGCATGACCAACGAGCCGGCGGTCGGCCATCCGGTGCTCGACCCCCAATCCCACGCCCGGCGATTCCTGGGCGGGCGCCACCGCGAAGCCCCGGACAACTTTCAGCACCCTCGTGGCGGATGCGCTCCCCTCTGCGCGGTGCGCTTCAAGGAGATGCGAGCGGACGAGGGCGCTCCAGTGCGCAGCCAGCAGTTGGGGCGCACCGAACAGATCCATCCCCGCCACCCGACGCCCATGGACGACGGCGATGCCGCACTGTCCGGGAAGCGGTCGACGCGCGGCGAGCTTCTCGATCGCAGTGGTTCGGGATTCGTCGCGGCCATGCGACGCCATCTTCATGTCCGCGGCCGCCCCGGTAGCAGAACGGACCGAAGCCCGGCTGAGCATGTCACCGACTTCGTGCCAGACAGCAGCCTGGTTGCCTTCGCGGGAACCATGCGCGCGCATCGACTCCGCGACCCCGGCGTTCTGCGTCGCACGAACACGGACTGCCGCGAACGCTTCATCGCGCCGCGACTTCCGGCGGCGACCCCAGCGGCCCTGCTCCAGGCAGGAGACGGGGATCACCAGGTCTCCCAGGGACGGGACGAGCACGGTCACGTTGACGGCGCGGTTCTGGTCGCCGCCGATGAAGTGTTCGCCCTCTACGACGAGCACCGGCTTGTCGCCCGGGTTGCGCACCCGTAGGGCCTGCACGGAGGGCTTTTCGAGCTCATCGACGACGAGTCCCGACGCGGCGCCGGTCAGAATCGCCGGCAACTCGTTGGAGGGCAGGTAGACGGGAAAGAACGACATGCCCAGCCGCGTGATGGGCCAGCCGATCGCCACGGTGTCGAGTTTCGGTAGGGTCATGGTCACCTCCTATGGTTATTGTGTCGGTGACAATATTACGGAGCGCCCTTGCTTTTGTCAACACGACAATATATTTTGGACGCGTGGCCTCTGGTGTCGGTTTCGACTACGACCCCGGCGACTATCCCCCCTTCGCGGTGACCGTGGACATCGCGGTCTTCACCATTCGGGACGACGCGCTGCACGTGCTGCTAATCGGACGCGGTGGCGAGCCCTTCCTGGGCGCTCTCGCCCTGCCGGGCGGTTTCGTTCGGCCCGACGAGGATCTGGAGCAGGGCGCGGCCCGGGAACTTGCCGAAGAGACCGGTCTGCGCCCAGGGTCCTGGCACCTGGAACAGTTGGCCACCTATGGAACTCCGAACCGGGATCCGCGCATGCGGGTGGTAACCGTCGCCTACTGGGCAATCTGCGCCGACCTGCCAGTGCTGCGCAGTGGCGGAGATGCCGTAGCCGCCACCTTGACACCGGTGCAGAGGATTGAGAGTGGCGAGATTCGCCTGGCGTTCGATCACGAACGGATCGTGCGAGACGCGGTCGAGCGGACACGATCCAAGCTCGAGCACACCGCCCTCGCGGCGAAGTTCTGCCCGCCCGAGTTCACGATCGGCCAGTTGCGCCGGGTCTACGAGGCGGTCTGGAACACGCGTCTCGATCCGGGCAACTTCCAGCGCAACGTCCAGGAGAGCGGCGCATTCGAAAAGCGAATGGATGCGGAAGCCCCACCGCGTTCCCATCGCGGGCGCCCCGCCTCGCTCTGGTCACTCAGTGCATCGACGGCCCCGGACGACTTGGCGGAGCCGTTGCAACGGCCGCCCGCGAAACGAAGACGGCGGGAGCCCCGGTAGTCCTGTCCGCCGATCTTCGAGGGTCGAGCGACGGCCCGACTCAGCCGGTCGTTCCCCCGATGGCCGTGACCAACCTTGTCGCGACCGTCGAGAGTCCTAGCCGGTGGTCCTCTGGGTCGATCCAGCGCCCGGCGCCTTCGCGAACCACGGCCGGCCGCGCCTTGAGCCGCACGTAGACCGGCTCGATATCCAGATCGTAGTGGGTGAAGCCGTGCCGGAACACCCCGGCCTCGTGGACCTGATCGACCAGGTTGGCGTCGATACCGGCCTGATTGAGGAACCCGCCTACGGACGCGCGGGCATCGCGCTCCGGGGGTGACCAGAGGCCACCCCAGATACCGCGCGGTGGCCGTTGCTCGACCAGGCACGCGCCATCCGGATCGACCACCACGAAGAACCGGCTCCGCTCGAGGCGGCGTTCGCGGCGCGGCGCCTTCTCGGGATACCGCTCGGGTTCGCCCATGGCGTACGCCTGGCAGTCGGTGCGGACGGGACAGTCACGACAGAGCGGCCGGGCCCGGCGGCACACTGTCGCCCCGAGGTCCATGATCGCCTGCGTATAGTCCCCTACCCTCTGCGCCGGCGTCTGGGTTTCCGCCAGCCGCCAGAGCTCGCGGAGCGTCACGGTTGAAGAGACCACACCCGATACGCGGTGCCGACGGGCAAGCACGCGCTTGACGTTGGCGTCCAGGATGGCCGCCCTCCGGCCATAGCCTTGAGCGGCAATCGCCGCCGCCGTGGAACGGCCGATGCCGGGCAGCTCCTGTATTGCCTCTACCGTGTCGGGAACGACCCCACCGTGCTCCTGGACGACCTGGCCGGCAGCGCGATGCAGGTTGCGTGCCCGGGCGTAGTAGCCGAGGCCGCTCCATAGGTGCAGAACTTCGTCCAGATCGGCGTGCGCCAAGGAGTCCACGTCCGGGAAACGCGCGATGAATCGCTCGAAGTACGGAACGACCGTGCGCGCCTGGGTCTGCTGCAGCATGATCTCGGAGATCCACACCCGGTACGGCGTGCGTTCGCGCTGCCAGGGAAAGTCCTTGCGACCATGCAGATCCCACCAGGCGAGCAGACGGCGGGCGAAGGAAAGCATGCTGGGGACGTCAGCGCCCGGCCCGGACCTCCTGGCCCATTCGCTCCTCGTAAACCTTGATCATCGCGCTCTTCGGCTCGTCACCGAGGCCGCTCTCGATCGCTGCCTCGTAGGCCGATACCATCGCTTCCACCAGGGGTAATGAAGCGTTGATCTGCACGGCCGCCTCCTGGATATTCACGATGTCCTTGTACGCGGCGCGCAGGGAGAAATCGCCTTCGAACCGGCGTTCCATGATGCGCGGCACAAAGTACTGGCTCGCGAAGCTGCGAGCGTTGCCGGTGGTGAGCACCTCGGCGAGCTGGTCGGGTTGCAGCCCGGCCTTCACCGCGAACGGCAATACCTCGCAGAACGCCGCGATATTGATGTCGTAGATGATGTTGTTGACCGCCTTCATGAGCTGTCCCATGCCGACATCGCCGCAATGGACGATGTGCTCCCCCATCACGTCGAGATACGGCTTCGCCTGCCCGAACAGCTCCGTGCTGCCACCGAACATCATGGTGAGCGTGCCCTTCTCCGCCCGCAGGGGCATTCCGGAGACCGGGCAGTCGGCGTAGGCCATTCCTGCCTCCCGGGCCCGCTGCGCGAGAAGCCGGGCTGCACCATGATTCATGGTCGTGGTGTCGACGATGGCCGTGGGCTTGCCGCTCTGGACAATCCCGCGCTCGCCGAACAGCACCTCGTCCGCTTCCTTGTCCGTCGGCACGCAGAGGAAGATCAGGTCGGCGTTATCGGCTAGCGCGGCAGCGTCGGCCGCAGCGGTGGCGCCCTCCCCCGCCAGCGTCTCGACCGATTGCGAAAATACGTCCCACACGACGAGCGGAACGCCCGCCTTCAAGAGGTTCCGGGCCATTCCGGAGCCCATGCGGCCGAGTCCGATAAAACCGACGGTACGTTCGTCCATAGCGTTCCTCGCAAGCGCCGGCAGCCTGCCGGGCGACGCAGAATAACACCCGACCCCGCCAACGGCGCCGGCTTGCGCCCGGACGCACGCGGGTCCATCATGAACGGGCGTGTGCGAAGCCGCTCGCCAAGGAGAAGATGAGATGAGCCGACAGTGTCTCGCAACGGTATGGCTTGTTGTCGCGATCCTGGCGCTGGCCCCTTTGTCCGGGTCGGCGCAGACGACTTCTGCAACGGAAACCCGAACGGCCTGGGGTGACCCCGCCTTGCACGGCATCTGGGATTTCCGGTCGATAACGCCGCTCCAGCGGCCCGAGGAATACGCGGATCGGGAGTTTCTGACGGAGGAAGAAGCGGCGGGCCTCGAGCAGGCGACCACCGACCGCGAGCTGGAGCTGCTGCTGCGTCCGGCCCGCAGAACGGAGGCCGGCGGCAGCGTCGACCGCGGCGAGGACGGCGCACTCGGCGCCTACAACGACTTCTGGCTGGATCGCGGAACGACGACCGACAGTTCCCGGCGGACGTCGCTGATCGTGGACCCGCCCAACGGACGCATGCCGCCGCTGACCGGCGAGGCGCAACAGAGGCGGGAGGAACGGGCCGCGTACCGGCGCGACCACCCGGCCGATTCCTGGGAGGATCGCGGACTGAACGACCGGTGCATGTTCACGACGGGCCTGCCGATGGTTCCGAGTGCCTACAACAACAATGTGCATGTCTTCCAGACGCCGGACCACGTGGTGCTACTGGTCGAAATGACCCACACCATCCGCATCGTGCCGCTCGACGGACGCCCCCGGCCCGCGCAACCGATCCGGCAGTTCACCGGCGACTCGCGCGGCCGCTGGGAAGGCGACACGCTGGTCGTCGAAACGATGCACTTCAACCGCCTGACCAGCCTGCGCGGATCGACCCCCGACGCGCGCCTGGTGGAGCGATTCACGCGCGTCGGATCGGACGCCATCCGCTACGAGTTCACCATCGAGGATCCGGACACGTGGACCAGCGCGTGGACGGCCCGGATGGAGCTGCAGCGAACCGACGAGCCGCTCTACGAGTACGCCTGCCATGAGGGCAATTACTCGATGGAAGGCATCCTCGCAGGAGCCCGGATGGAGGAGCGGGAAGCCGCACAGGATTCGCGGTAGCATCCACGGATCGCTACGCCCGAGACCAAGGAGAGCCGCAATGAAGGCCCGTGCCCATCGGTTGATGATTGCTTCCCACGCGGTGACGCACTGTCAGCGCCTGGTGCTGGCCGGCGTCCTGGTTGCCCTGTGGACGCCGATCGCATCGGCCCAGTCGAACGGCGCCCCGGCTACGGCGCCCGCCCCGCTTCGATACACCGAGGTCGTCGAGCAGGCGCGCGCCCTGGTGCGGGCGGACATCGCGGAGCGGGGCTACCCCGGCATAGCGATAGCGGTGTCGGTGGACGGCGAGACGGTCTGGTCGGAAGGCTTCGGGTACGCCAGTCTGGAGCACCGGGTGCCAATGCTCCCGTCGGTGAAGTTCCGTGTCGGCAGCATCTCGAAATCGATGACCGCGGCGGCGGCGGCGACACTGGTAGAGGATGGCCGACTGGACCTCGACGCGCCGATCCAGCAGTACGTCCCCTCGTTCCCGGAGAAAGCGCATCCGATCACGACGCGCCAACTCGGTGGGCACCTGGGCGGAATCCGCCACTACAAGGGGAACGAGAACTTCATCCGCGACCCGTATCCGACGGTCCTGGATGCCCTCACCATCTTCCAGGACGATCCGCTGCTGCACGAACCGGACACCAAGTTCACCTATACGAGCCACGGTTTCAACCTGATCAGCGCAGTCGTCGAGGGGGCCGCGAAACATCCGTTCCTCGATTACATGCGCGAGGCGGTCTTCCGTCCGCTAGGCATGCGCGAGACCGTCGCCGACTTCGTGACTCCCATCATCCACGGACGGACCAGCTACTACGTGCGGGACGCGGATGACCACGTCGTCAATGCGCCATTTGTGAATAACAGCTACAAGTGGGCCGGCGGCGGTTTCCTCTCGACCACGGAGGACGTGCTGCGTTTCGCCAACGCCCATCTGGACAACCACTACCTCTCCGAATCGTCCCGGAAGCTCCTCTTCACCGAGCAGCGGACCCGCGACGGCGAGGGCGTCGGCTACGGCTTCGGCTGGTTCATCCGGGAGCGCGACGATGGACGGCGCCTGCTGTCCCACGCGGGCGGCTCGGTCGGCGGCACGTCGCTGATGGTGATGGAGCCTGACACGCGCGTGGTCGTGGTCGGCTTGATCAATCTGACGGGCGCCAACAACAGCGTCGTCACCGAGGTGCTCGACCTGTTCATCGATGCGGCGGCGCATTGAATCGCGACCTGCTTCCGGCCGAAAGTGGAAAGCTCGGGGCAAACCAGGGGGCAACCATGTCATCACGGCGATCGCGCCATGCGTCGGCGGCGCTCTTGATCACCGGGCTCGGCGCCGCCTGGATCGCGGGCGTCTTTCCGGCGCCCGGCACGCAAGTGCGCGCGCAGGGTACTTACGCGCTGGTCGCGGACTGGCCGCAGTACCCGCCGGACCTGGAATTCGAGATGGGCACCGGCATCGCGGTGGATGCCGACGACGTGATCTACACGATCTCGCGGGACGTTGATCACTGGGCTGCCCACCCGTTGGCAATGACCCGCTACCGAGGAAAGGGCACGATTGCCAGGTGGGACCGCGACGGCCGGTTCCTGGGCAAGTTCGCGGAGGATCAGGAGTTCATCGGTCCGCACGCGATGTTCGTCGATCCCGAAGGGTTCGTCTGGGTCGCCGACCGCGAGGGGCATCAGGTCGTCAAGCTGACCCCCGAGGGAGAGGAAGTGCTCTCGCTCGGAGAGTACGGCCGGTTCGGTGATGACGCGAGCCATTTCAACGGACCGACCGGCGTCGCGTTCTTCCCGGACGGCCGCTTCGTCGTCTCCGACGGCTACTGGAATTCGCGCCTGATATGGTTCGACGCGGACGGCAACTACCTGAAGGAAGTCGGCAAACTCGGGAACGGCCCGGGCCAACTCGCCGCCGTGCACTCCGTGGCGCTCGCCCCCGATGGCAACCTCATCGTCGGCAACGTCTGTGGCACCGCGCTTCATCCGTACGTCACCGCGCCGGGACAGATCGCCCCGGAGCGTCTCCAACCGATACCCAACTGCCGGAGCCGCTTCGATGTCTTCACAGCGGACGGCGAGTATGTCGGACCCTACGAGCCAGTGCCGGATCCGGGATTACCGCTGAGCGTCGCGACCTATGGGGACAAGGTCTATCTCAGCATGACCGGCTCCGAGCGGGGACGTCAGGACGTGGTCGTCGTTGACGCCGAGACCGGGCGCATCGTCGAGCGTCTCGTCAGCGCTAACGTCTATGTCCACCAGATGGCAATGGACAGCCACGGCGACATCTACGTCGCGTCGGTGTACCCGGAGCACGGCGGCGAGGCGCGCGGCGCCGCGGGGCCGTCGTTCGTGCGCTGGGAACGGAAGTAGCGCGTGCGTCGGGACGGCAAGAATCTCGTCTTCGCGAGGCAGACCACGCAGCTCGTTGCCGCGCTCCTGTTGTTGGCTTTGTCGCCGGCGGGCGTAACACGGCTGGCCGCCGCCCCCCAGCAGCCCCAGGATACGGGACGCCCCGCGACGCCTGCAGCCGAAATCGATGGCCCGCCCGCGCCGGTTCCGCCGGCCACCATTACCCGCGACGCCGACGGTCGGGCGACGGTCCGCGCCGTCCGCCTCGACAACCCCCTGCAACTGGACGGCGTGCTCGATGAACCCATCTACGCCCGGGTGGAACCGTTCGGCGACTTCATCCAGCAGGCCCCTGACGAGGGAGCGCCGGCCACGGAGCCGACCGATGCCTGGATCTTCTTCGACGATGAGTCGATCTACGTAGCGGCCCGCATTTACGAGTCGGTTCCCGAGTCGCAGTGGATCGCCAACGAAATGCAGCGGGATTCGTTCCAGCTCATCAACAACGACGGGTTCATCGTCGTGTTTGATACGTTCTACGACCGCAGGAACGGCTTCGCCTTCAGGGTCAACCCCATCGGAGGCTTCAGCGATCGGCAGATCACCGACGAAGGAAACCCGAACCCGGACTGGAATCCGGTCTGGGATGTACGCACCGGCCGCTTCGCCGGAGGCTGGACCGTCGAAATGGTGGTTCCGTTCAAGTCGCTCCGCTTCCCGCGCGGAGCATCGCAGTTGTGGGGCATCCAGTTGGGCCGGGATATTCGATCGAGCTTCGAAGAGGCGTATCTCACGCCAGTGCCGATTTCGGCTGGGCCGGGGCAATTCCGCGTGTCGGCGGCAGGCACCCTCACCGGTCTGCAGGTGCCGGAAGGTAACCGCACGTTCGAGATCAAGCCCTACGCCATCGGCTCGCTCAACACCGACCGGACTGTCGTGCCCCCGATCGCGAACGACGGGGACGGGGACGGCGGCGTCGACATCAAGTACGGACTCACCGAGAACCTGACGGCGGACTTCACCTACCGCACCGATTTCGCCCAGGTCGAGGTGGACGAGCAGCAGATCAATCTGACGCGATTCAGCTTGTTCTTCCCGGAGAAGCGCGAGTTCTTTCTGGAGAGCCAGGGCATCTTCGATTTCGGGCGGGTGCCCGGCTTCGGCGGCATCGGCGGTTCCACGCGGGGGGGACTGACCGGGGCGCCGGGGTTCTTCGCCGGCGGAGACGCCCCGACCCTCTTTTTCAGCCGGCGGATCGGCCTGGCCGATCGGGGACGGACCGTGCCGATTCTGGGCGGCGGACGCCTGACCGGCAAGGTGGGCGACTTCAGCGTCGGGGCCATCAATATTCAAACCGATGACACACAGGCCGCCGACACCGTCGGGACCAACTTCAGCGTGCTCCGCGTCAAGCGCGATATTCTCCGCCGGAGTCGCGTCGGCGCGATCTTCACGAACCGGTCGGTCTCGCTATTCGGCGATGGCTCGAACCAGGCGTATGGCGTCGATGCCGCGTTCTCGTTCCACGACGACGTAAACCTCTCCGGCTACTACGCCCGCACGAATACGCCGGGCCTGCGGGGTGACGACGAGAGCTATCAGGCCGCGTTCTCCTATGAAGGCGATCTCTACGGCCTCCGCATCGATCACCTGCTCGTCGGCAGGAACTTCAATCCGGAGGTGGGCTTCATGCGCCGCAGCGATTTCCGGCGCACCTACGTCTACGGGCAATTCAGCCCACGACCGAGCAGCATCGAGGCAGTACGCCAGTTCACCTGGGGTGGCAGCCTCGACTACATCCTGAACGGCGCCGGGCAGCTCGAGACCCGGATCGTGCAGGGACGCTTTCAGACTGACTTCGAGAACAGCGACAGCCTGAGCGCAGACGTCCAGCAGGACTACGAGTTCCTGGTCGAACCCTTCAAGATTTCCGACGATGTGATCATCCCGGTCGGTGGCTACGAGTTTCGGGATTTCCAGGTGTCCTACCGCATGGGACCGCAGCGTCGACTGGCGGGCAGCCTGTCGTTCCAGCATGGCGAGTTCTTCGCGGGCGACATTACTGCCGTCGGCTATTCGCGCGGCCGCATCGAGGTCACGCGACAGTTCGCGGTGGAGCCGAGCGTCTCGCTCAATCGGATCACGCTGCCGCAGGGTCAGTTCACGGCCAAGGTGGCCACGACGCGGGTCACCTACACCTTCACACCCCGGATATTCGCCAGCGCGCTGCTGCAGTACAACTCCACCAACAACGTGCTGAGCACAAACGTGCGCTTGCGCTGGGAATATCAGCCGGGAAGCGAGCTCTTTATCGTGTACAACGATCAGCGGGACACGTTTCTCAACCGCGGCTTTCCCCTGCTCGAGAACCGTGCCTTCGTCGTGAAGCTCACCCGGCTGTTCCGTTTCTGAGCCGGCTGTTCGAGCACGATCGGAAGCTTGGCGAGCCGTATCGCGACGACTTCGTGTAGCGCTCGGGCGTCGCCCGATGGCCGCTACATCTGGTATTCACGACGTACCGGCGACCGCAACCAAAGGCCAACTGGCGCGCGAGTAGAGTGCGCACTCGGCCCGGTTTGCTCACTGTCGGGCAACGGGCGCGATTGGGTCTCGCGGCGCCGACGACGACCGGGCGAACAGGACGCATGCCCTCGCCCAAATCGAAGTCAGAGGACTTGGTTGACCGGCCGCCCACCCAATGGTACGACACGGTCATACAAATGCAGGAAGTCATCACGATCCGTGTGCCCAACGGCACCCGACGGAAGCTGGAGGCGCGAGCGCGCGCGGAGAAGCTCACTCTCAGCCAGTACGTCCGGCGGGCACTCGAAGCGGAAGAGCTGCTGGGCACGTTCGAGGAGGCCCGCGCCGATCTCGTGCCGCAAGCTCGGTCGCAGGGCATCTACACCGACGAAGACGTCTTCAAGATCGTGTCGTGACGGTCGTCTTCGACACGAACGTCCTGGCGGTTTTTCTACGAGATCGACGACAAGGAGCGCGTCGTCTCGATGATTGCGGCATCGCACCGCGGCTCCGACTACTGGCAGCACCGAGTGGGCCGCGCCGCCAGCACTACCGAGCCAGCATCCACCCGCGATCCCAGGGAAACGCCAGCGTCGGCTGATGCGCGTAGCGGCTCACGTCGATGGTGAGCGTGTCGCCCGCGCCGGGGGCCAGTCGCACCTCGAACCAGGGCAGGTCGACCCGAGTCGTCCGGCCACCGACGGTGACGGCGTCCGCGTGATGCTCGCCGTATGCCCCCATCTGCACGGTGACGGTGCGGTGCTCCAGCGGATTGACGTTGACCAGAGTGAGCGTCACGCGTCCGGGGAGAATGCGCTCCACCAGCGCAGCCACGTCATTCGGCAGGCCGGCGCGGCGGCGGTCGGCATCGAAGTACCGCACTTGCGCGTGCAGCGGCAGCGGACCATGCGTGGATCCCCCCGGGTCATTCGCGCCGAGCGTCAGGTTGATGAGTGCGGTCGTGGCAACGGGGTTGGCGCCCGTGCCACGGGCGGTGCCACGCGCCATGTTGTAGCTGCTGGTGTCGGTGCGCAGCCGTTCCGCCGCCCGGCTGATCGTTTCAAGATCGGCCTGCAGCGCCTCGAAGGGATAGTCCGGGTTCGGCTGCTCGTCGGTCAGGTAACCGATCCAGCCCTCCTTCGGCAGGCGCTCGA
Organism: Vicinamibacterales bacterium; assembly: GCA_965246995.1. Taxonomy (GTDB): domain Bacteria; phylum Acidobacteriota; class Vicinamibacteria; order Vicinamibacterales; family UBA8438; genus VXRJ01. The sequence goes on along the minus strand of OZ252008.1, from coordinate 2,240,440 downwards.
GGTCGCCGGGCGCCAGGGACCACATATAGACGTCGGTCAGCACGTTGCCGAGGTTGCCGAGCGCACCCCCCGGGCCCTCGCCTACGAGGTGGAATCCATACCAGCCCTCGTCACCGTAGTAGCGCGGCAGCAGCACCCGGCCGTCCTCGACCCGGCTCACCGCGAAGAGATTGTCGAGCTGGCGCCGGATCACGTCGACGTACTGGTGATCGCCGGTGAGGAGCAATGCGTTCCCGAACGCCTCGGGAGGGCCGCGCAACGTGTAGTTGCGCACGCCGGTATCCGGCGAGTTCCAGCCGAATACGCCGTCGTACCACTTACCGTCCCACTCGCCGCCGATCGTGCCGTCGAGCCCGATGTTCGACGGAATGTTGCCGCCGTTGGCCACCGCCCGCTCGTGCCACGCGTCCACGTACTCGAGGAGCCAGGTGCGGTACTTCGGCTCGCCGGTCAAGAGGTAGGCATGCAGGGCGAGATTGGTCGTGTTGAGGTTGAGGGGGTGATCGCCGCGGATGTTGGTGCTCTCCAGAAATCGTGTTCGGCGCGAGGGTCTCGCACCGGGGACGGGCTCGCCATCCCAGTCGTTCACCGAAGCGGGGGTCAGCTTCGGGCCGCGGCTTCCGTTGAACAGACTCCGGATGATCCGATGCTCGGGATCGTAGTTCGGAGCGTCGGGATCTTCGTTCATGTAGAAGCCGGCGAAGCGCTGCATGCGAGCCCGATAACGGGGATCGGTGGGTCCGCTCAGGCCGTAGAAGTAGAAGGGGGCCAGCCCCTCGCCGGTGTGCTCCCAGTCGAACGAGGTGATGAACTCCTTCTGGTAGATGCCGTCCTTCGCCAGCTCCACGCCCGGGATTTTCGCTTGGCTGTACTGCTCCAGGTGGCCCTCCCACACGTGCTTCCAGTGTTGAAGGATCGAGTCCGGCCCACCCAGCGCGTAAGCCAGCGGCCAGTTCCGGATGTTTTCCATGACGTCATCGGGTCCGTCGGAGACGCCCCATCGGGCAGGCGCGCGCATGTACCCCCGCGCGTCGAAGTACCGGTCGGCAAACGCCGCCACGCCCTCGGCGTTGATCCTTAGCAGCGCACGTTCGGCGAGCGCCCAGGCGGGCGCGGGCATCGGAGTCTCGATCACGACGGCAGGCGCGGGAGTCGGCGGCTCAAGCTGGGCTTGAAGGGCGCCCATGGTGCCGGTGAGCAACACGAGGGCAAGGAGCGCTGCGGCGATCCACGTGCGCACGTGATCCTCCTCCTGACGGCATGAAACCGTCCCATTTACACTGCGCTTACGGGGCGCGAACGTCAAGGCTGGCAGATGGCGGAGACCGACGGTCGGGCTACGGCTCGTGCCTCAGGCTCGAGCAGCACGGGCCTCCATTGCGCGCCGCACCTGCACTGCGGGAAGCCCCGCATCGATCTCGACATCGTCCCACCCGACGACCTCGCCGGCACCGACCGCCCGTTTCAACGGCGCCCGGTGGGCGAGCCCGATCGGCAACGCGCCGCGTTCCAGCGATGCCCGCGCCGGGAGCAGCTTGCCGTAGACAGTGAACCCGCCCTCTCCGTCGAGGGTCTCCCCCGCCGCGAGATCCCGCTTGGCGGTGGCCACCGCGTCGCCGACGAAGTCGCGGGTCGCCCCGGTCGGCTTCCCATGCAATCCAGCGGCGAGAATCGATACGTTCAGTTCCAGCCCGATGAGATGGAACGGCTTGTACATCGCGGAGTACCGGCCGGTCGCATCCGTGTTCATGCCGTACTGGCGGAAGCAGGCCGCGGTGTAGTCGTTGGGCGCCTCAAGGACAACGTAAACCCCCCAGCGCAGGTCGTTCGGTACCGGCCGGCCGTCGCGTTCGAGCGACGACACGACCTCTACTTGTCCCTTGTGATGGAGTTGCCCGCCGATATCGGCGGGTCGCAGCACGTGCGCGAGATCCTCCTTGCCGCAGGGCGGGAACCTCAGGCCGTCCGGCGGCGGCGAGAGACCCGTCGCGTTGGCGATGGCCGCCATCTCTATGGCGGACTTGGTCCCGTCAAGGAACGAGTTGAACATCCGGCTGTTCATGCCCGCTGCCGCAGCCTGGTCGGCCGTGAGCCCGTAGTGCTCCCACACCGTATCCGGCGTCGAGGCGTGGTACGAGGGCAGGTACTTGGTGCCCTTCCCCGCCGCCACGACATCGAAGCCGCACGAACGCGCCCACTCCACCAGCTCGCAGGTGAGCGCCGGTTGATCGCCGTACGCCATCGTGTAGACAACACCCGCCTCAGCCGCCTCCGCCGCCAGCAACGGCCCGGCCAGCACATCGGCCTCGACGTTGACCATGACGATGTGCCGGCCCGCGGCGAAGGCGGCGCGGGCATGCACGATGCCGGCTGCGGGATCGCCGGTCGCCTCCACCACGACGTCGACGGCATCGTCGCCGATGGCATCGAGCGCGTCATCGGTGAACCGGGTCGCCGCGATGCGTGCATCGCTCCAGCCGACGGTGCGGCACGCGGAGCGGGCGCGGTCCGGATCAAGATCCGCAATCACCCGCACCTCCAGGCCGATCGCGGACGGGACCTGGCTCAGGAACATCGAGCCGAACTTGCCGGCTCCGACAAGACCCACTCGCACCGGCCGGCCGGCGCGGGCTCGCTCCCGCAACTGGTCGTAGAGATACATCGAGCGCCGCTCAGGCCGCCGTTCCGGCGCGCGCGAGGTCGACGAGGCAGTCGTCCGCCAGCGGCTCGATCGGCGCGAAGTCCCGGTGCGCGATCCACGCCGCACGCTTGAAGCGCCGGATGTGGTTGTCGACGTGGCACAGAGAGAGGTAGACGATGCTGCGGCTGAGTGGGCTGATGTTCGGCGGACTTGCGTGCACCAGGGTCGAGGCGAAGACGATCAGGCTGCCGGCCGGCCCGGTCGGGGCCACGCAGCCGCCCCGCTCGGCGAGCCGCGTCACCGTGGCGCGGTCGAGCGTCCAGAGCGGATAACTCGTTGTCTCCAGATCGTGCCCGGCTTCGAAGACTCCCTGTTTGTGGCTCCCCGGCAGGAAGAGCAACGGTCCGTTGGCGGCGGTCACTTCGTCCAGGAACACGGCGATATTCATGGCGCGCGGCTCCGGCATCTCGTCGTCCCGGTGCCAGGTGCCGAAGTCCTGGTGCCACTGCCAGACCTCGCCGTCGAAGGCGGCCTTGGCGTTCACCTTGTACTGGTGCATGTAGACCGGACCGTCGACGAGCTGCATCACCGGCTCGATCAGGCGCGGATGGCATCCGAGCCGCCGGAATGCCTCGTTATAGGTATGCGCCGCGAACGCGGTTCGGGCGACGCCGCTCGATTCACGCCACACTTCCTCCCGGTCGAGGGCGTAGACCTCGTCCGCCGCGGCCCGCAACAGCGCCGCCTCCGCCGCCGAGAAGCATGACGGGAAGAACAGGTATCCCTGTTCGTCAAACCGTGCCATCTCCTCAGGGGTCAGCTTCATGACAGTTCTCCTGGCGCCACGCGTACACTGGGGTGATGCCCAACTCAACCAACGCCACCAAGTTTACGTGGAACGACATACCCAGGGAGCGGGTCACCAACCGCATCGATCGCCGGATCGTCAGCGGCGAGAGCACGATGGTGGCCCATGTTTACCTGCAACAAGGAGCTATCGTCCCGGAGCACTCACACCATAACGAGCAACTCACGTACATCCTGAAGGGCAAGCTCCGGTTCTGGGTCGGTGACGATTTCTCGCAGGTCTTCGACGTCGAGGAAGGTCAGGTGCTGCACCTGCCATCGAATATCCCGCACAAGGCCGAGGCCCTGGAAGAGACGCTGGACGTCGATATCTTCAGCCCGCCCCGGCAGGACTGGTTGGACCGGACGGACGACTACTTCAAGGACCAGTAGGAACGCGCGGATGCCGCGCATGTACGCGTGGCGACAGCCTCGACGGTCTCCGCCGCGACTTACGCGGTAGTACGGTCCGGTCGCGTCGCGCTCCAGATCACAACGGCCGCGGCAGCGACGTGCTGCACCATGAGCGTAGCCACGGCCGGGACTGTGGCGCCCGGAAACGCCTCGCTGGCGCTGTCGGTGAGCAGCCAGAAGTCGGGGAGCAACGAGAGCAGGAGGGCGACGACGGCGATCCGCCGAAATAGCATAACCGGGCGCTCGGACAGGCGGTCGACTGCGAAAGCGACCCCCAGCCCGGCCACGACGCCGACGACCGTCAGGAACACGGTTGGCCCTGCCACCGCGAGCGGCTGAAACGCGAATGGAATGTCGAGGGCCAAGAGCGCCGCCGCCCGCACCGCAAGGGTGGCCGCCAGCGCTCCGAGAATCGTTCGGAACCATATCCTCCAGGCCCGACGTCCCGCCACCGCCAGTCGGTCCGCACTCATGGGTCAACCTTCCTTTGCGCCGCACTCCGATACGCCGCCGGCGGCCCGCCGGGACGCCCGGCGCAGGCTGCCATCGATCGTCGCTCGAGCACGTTGATCAGAGCATAGGTGATGGAACCGCTCTCGGGGACGACCACCTGGCGCCAGGACCGTGCGGGCACGTGAAGGATGCCGGCTGCGGGACGGCAGGTGTCACGTGGCCGCTTCGATCAGCTCGCACGTCCGCGTCACCGGATCGATGCCGTCGAACCGGCGGGCGGCAAGACGGCAGGCGCGGGCGATATCGGCCGATTCAAGCAGCGCGGCAAGGGCCTCTGCCGCAGAGGGTCCGCTGAAGACAGCCCGGCGCACGGCCAGAGCCACGCCAAGCCGCTCCAACCGCACGGCGTTGTCCGGCTGATCGAACGTCATCGGCAGGACGAGTTGGGGACAGCCGGCCCGCAGCGCCTGGGCCGCGGTGCCGATGCCGCCGTGATGGGCAATCGCCGCGGCCCGCGGCAGCAACCAGCTCAACGGCGCATAGGTGGCGTGGCGCACCCCGGACGGAAGCGAACGCGGAACTTGCTCGGTGAACCGGGTGAGGAGCAGCCCGCGGCGGCCCAGGTGGCGGCAGGCGTCGGTAGCGGCCTGGAAGAAGCGTGCGGCCTGCCGGTTGCCCGATCCAGCCACGAAGACGATTGGCGGATCGTCAGCATCGAGCCAGGCCTCCAGCGCCGGCGGTGGAGACGCGACATTCGCGGCGTCGTACAGCGGAAAGCCGGTCAGCGTCGTGTGAGGTGGCCAATCCGGTTGCGGGGCGGCGTACCAGTCGGGGAACAGCCCGATGACGCACTGGGGGGAATGCCACCACGCCCGCACGATATGCCGCACCGGCGCCAGACCGAATTGGGCGCACAGCGCGTTCGCCGCGGGCGCCAGCGCACGGTCGGACAGATAGTCGGCGGTAGCCACCACGAAACGTTTGACGGGCATCGGTCGCCGATGGAGCGAACCGAGCCACAGGTGCGGCACGACCGGCTCGTGCGCGCTGAGGAAACAGGCCGGCTGCAGATGCAGCGTCACCAGCGGCAGGCCGAGAGCGTCGTGCGCGGCGCGCGCACCGAAGGCAAGACCGGATGCCACGAGCAGCGGGGACCCCGTGGCGGCCTGCTCGCGGATCACGCGGGCTACCTCGGCAGCATGGCGCCCCACTCCCCTCCCGATGACACCGAGACCGCGGCGGCTGTGCCAGACCTGCGGATCGGCGGTGATCGCGTCATAGTCATCGACCGTGCCGACCGGGATGCACGGCAATCCGACCCGTTCCAGGAGCGGGGCGAAATGCGGGTTGGTGATGATCGAGACGTCATGCCCGCGCCGCCTTAGCGCGAGTGCGATGGCGACGTGCGGATGTACATCGCCATCGCTTCCGACCGGGACCATCAGAATGCGCATCGGCGAGGACAGGCGCGCCGCCGCCGTCACACTTCCGACAGGTGCGAGATGGCGCCGGTACTGTCCCCGAGCGACTCGGCCGGCACGCCCATGTGGTGGAGCATGGTCAGTAGCAGATTGGCCATCGGCGTCTCCGCCGAGTAGCTGACGTGACGTCCCGGGGTGAGCCGGCCACCGCCGCGTCCGGCCAGCAGCGTCGGCAGGTCGTGGTGCTCGTGCCGGTTGCCGTCGGAGATTCCCGCGCCGTAGACGACCATCGCGTGATCGAGCAGCGACCCGTCGCCGTCGGCGGTTTCACGCAGCTTGTCCAGGAAGTACGTGAATTGCTCGACGTGGAAGCGATTGATCTGCGTCACCTTCTCGATCTTGGCGAGATCGCCGCGGTGGTGGGTCAGGCCGTGGTGCGCCTCCGCAATACCGATCTCCCGGTAGACGCGGTTGCTCAGTTCGGTCGCAACCATCAGCGTAATGACCCGCGTCAGGTCCGCCGCGAGGGCTACCGACATGAGGTCGAACATGAGGCGCACGTGCTGAACGAAATCGCCGGGAAGACCAGGTGCAGGCCGGTCCAGATCGGGTGGCGCGGCGTCGGCGTCCCGTTCGCTACTCGCGATACGGCGCTCGATCTCGCGCACGGAAAAGAGGTACTCGTCCAGCTTGCGCTGGTCGGTCGGGCCGAGCGTACTGCTCAGTCGACGGGCATCGCCAAGCACCACATCGAGAACGCTGCGGTCGTAGCTCCGCTGCCGGGCGCGGGCGGCCGGATCCCGTTCGATCTCCTCCGCGCCGAACAGGCGTTCGAAGGCGGCGCGCGGGCTGGCTTCGAGAGGCATGGGCGACGAGGGCGTGCGCCACGAAATGCTGTTGCTGTAGGCGCAACTGTAGCCACTGTCGCAGTTGCCACCGAGGAGCCCGGGCTCGCAGCCAAGTTCGAGCGAGCCGAACCGCGTCTCTCCGGCGAGGTGCCGCGCCGCGATCTGGTCAGCCGAGACGCCGGCCTGGATATCGGCGCCGTAGGTTTTCTTCGGGTGGACACCGGTGAGATAACTCGCCCCGGCACGGGCGTGGTCACCCGGACCGTCGCCAAGAGCTCGGCCACCGTTATGCGTCAACCCGGTCAGTATCGAGATGTCGTTCCGGTACGGAAGCATCGGCTCGAGGACGCGGGGCAACGCCGAGGGGAGCGGGGCGATGGGAGCTGTGGTCTGCGGCGTCCACTGATCCATGACGATGCCGTTCGGCACGTAGACGAAGACCATGCGATTGGGCGGCGCGGCGGCCTGCGCCGTGCGCGCGAATGCCGGAACCATGGCATCCAGGAACGGCAGCGCCAGCGTGGCGCCGACCCCCCGGAGGATGGTCCGTCGCGGAAGGGATCTGTGCATCGTCATGACTCGCGTCCTTGCTCTCTGATCACGGTTCGCGCACCTCGGCGCGCCGCATGCGGAACGGCGCGCTTTCGACGACGGCGGTAACGAGAGCCGACCAGCGGTCGCCGTTCTCGCGAGCGGTGCCCGCGATGCCGGCAACGGCCTCCGTGTCGTAGTACTCCAGCCCGCGGCCCAGCGCGTAGGTCAGCAGCTTCTCACCCAGGTTGCGCCGGAACGCGTCCGCACGGTCTCGCAATACCTGCTTCAGTTCGGCCGGCCCGCGGAAGGCAGTGCCGTCGGGAAGGACGCCGGTATCGTCGATCGGGGCATCGCCTTCGTGCGTGCGCCAGGCGCCGGTCGCGTCGTACTTTTCCAGGCCGAAGCCGATCGGATCGATCTGGTTGTGGCAGACCGAACAACTCGGATTAGTCCGGTGCGCCTCCATCTGCTCGCGCAGCGTCACCGTGCCGCCGAGGTTGCCGGCGGCATCCTCCAGGGCAGGCACGTCCACCGGCGGGTCCGGCGGGGGCGCGCCGAGCAGATTCTCCAGCACCCACTTGCCGCGCAACACCGGTGACGTGCGCGTCGGATAGGACGAAACGGTCAGGATGCTCGCGTGCGACAGCAGGCCGCCCCGCTGCGATCCGTCTAGCGTGACGCGCTGAAACGCCTCGCCGTCGATCCCCGGTATCCCGTAGTGGCGGGCCAGCGGTCCGTTGACGAACGTGAACGGGGCGTCGAGGAGTTCGAGCACGCTCAGGTCTTCCCGCACCATCGCCTCGAGGAACAAGTCGGTCTCGGTGCGCATGGCGTCAAGCAACTCGTCGTCGATAGTTGAAAACCGCTCCGGGTCGGGCTTGGCGCGGTCGAGGCCGCGTAGCTGCAACCATTGCGCCGCGAAGTCGGTCACGAGGCTACGGGCCTTCGGATCCGCCAGCATGCGCAGCGTCTCTTCCCTCAGCACCGCCTCATCGGTGAGCCGTCCCTCGTCGGCGAGCCGGAAGAGTCGCTCGTCCGGCATGTCGGCCCAGAGGAAGTACGACAGCCGCGACGCCAGCTCGTGGTCGTTGAGGGAGCGCACGTCCGCGTCCCCGACCGGATCGCGCTCGATCCGGAACAGGAAGTTGGGCGAAAGCAGCACCGCCTGAACGGCAAGCCGGACGCCCTCCTCGAACGAATCGCCGGCCGCCTCGGCCTGCCGCACCAATTCGATCAGCGGCTCGACGTCCGCCGGAGTCCCGGGGCGGCGGTAGGCGCGACGGGAGAGGTTTGTGACTACCTCGCCGGCGCATTCCTCGTCGTGGCCGCCCGGTCGATGCCGGCAGATGAAGATGGAGTCGTGGCTCGCGGGCGGAGCCGGGCTCGGGTCGAACGGCCCCACGATATCGAGGTAGTCGACGTACAGGACGCGCCGGCCGTCCTCCATCACGTTGTCGCGGGGATCGTCGATATCGGCGACATGGGGATAGGAAATGCGGAAATCATGCACCCCGGCCGTCACCGGGACCCGCGTGACGAACTCCCCGCGCTCATACCCGAAGGCATTGCTCCCTTCGATCAACTCCTCGCGAAACGTCTCGCCGTCAAGCGTGGCAACGACCGGCACCGGCGGCTGGCTCTCCCGGGCGTCCTCGATGAAAAGGGCAAGCCGCTCCTCCGCCGTCAGGGTTCCATCGGCGCCAGCGTCGCCTGTATCGCGCTCCTCCGGTTCGATCACTCCGCGAGCAATGAGCTGCCGCCGGCTATAGCGATAGTTGGCGGCTCGGAAGCGGAGCTCGTACTCGGCGTCCCACGGGAAGAGGTGCGAGCCGTAGAGGGCGCCGCGCATCGAGTACGGGAGGATGTCCGCGCCAGTGAGATCGTTGCCGGCGTCATGCGATCGCTTGCCCATGTAGCGCGCGAGCAGCGTCGGCTCGTCCGGCAGCGGCTCGCCGAAGACCGCGATGCGAGATAGACGTTTGGCCGCCGCGACGTACTTCTCCATCAGGAGCGGCGAGACCGAGAGCACGTCGCCGATATTGTCGAAGCCGTAACCGGAATCGTCGATCGGGAACTCGTCGGACGGGCTGCCGTGGACGCCGAGCAGGCTCCGCACCGTGTTGTCGTACTCGAACCGGTTGAGCCGTCGCGCGGTCACCCGGCCCGGATCGGCGGTCCTCCGATAGCCGGCATTGCCCAGGTATGCCTCAATGGACGCGGTGAGGCTCGCGACCGCGTCGTCAGACGGCCGCGGCCGACCGGGGGGCGGCATCTGGCCGCCGTTCAGCTTCCCGAGCACCCGGGTCCAGATTTCGATCTGCGCGCCGGCGGCAGCACCTGAGCGACCAGATCCGCTCGCGACGGCCTGCGGATCGAGTGCGGCGGCAAGCTGCTGCAAATTGAGGTTCACCGTGCTCAGGCGGTCGCCGTGGCAGACAACGCAGTGCTCCGCGAAGAACGGCGTCGCCTCGGCGTGCAGCGCGGCGGTCGGCGGTGTTTCGGCAGTTTCCGCCGTCTCTTGAGCCTGCCAGGCACCAGCCGGGACGACAGCCATCGCCAGTGCGGCGAGGGTGGCCAGCCGGCGTGCGCCACCGCGCCACCGCCGTGTGGGGCCGAGACCGAAACCTGGCCGGAGTCTCCCCCGCATGGTGCGCATCATTATTGCATCCATGCCGACCCAGGCTTCGCGCATCGTCTGCATCGTCCCGCTGAGTCGTGACGATCAGGGCAACGTGTCGAAGCGGATATTGAACCAGGTAATGCCATCCGTCTCACGGATGCCGTGAGGGACGCCGGCGGGAATGAAGACGAGATCCCCGGTAGCGATCAGCCGCTCCTCGCCCCCGCGGATAGCGGCCCCGCGCGGCCCGTCGACCGGATTCCCGCTATCGTCGACGATCTGCCCGCCAGTGACGAGCGTCCCTGAACCTTCCCGAATCACGTAGACGTCCGTCGTGCGCGGGTGCATCAGCGCCGTCTCCCCGCCCCGGATGCGCCGGATATTGACGTTGTAGCTCCCGCCCTCCAGCAGCCGGACGGTGGTGCGCTGGTCGGCGTCCATCTCCTGCACGATTGCCTCGAGTTCGGCGAGCGGGAAATCGGCCGCGCGATCCGTCGGGGCCTGCTGGCGAACCAGAATCTGGGCGCCGACTGCAAGACCGCTTCCGAACGCGGCTAGAAGGACCACCCCGATCACCAGGAAGGTACGGATGTTCATGACCACTCTCCTTCGTTTGGTTTCGGAAGTTAGCACGAACCTCGGTTGCGTTCCTGAACAGGTGGCAAGCCGAGGAATCGGCGATCGAAACGCGTGTGCTACGGTGGGCGTCTTAGAGGTCAAATGAAGCGCTCCATTCTGACTCGCATCGCTTCGGTCGCCCTCCTTTGCTGGATCACGCCGGTCGCCGGCGCCGCCCAGGGCAACGCGCCGCTCGATGCGGTCGTGGTGGAGTTCTTCAATATCAGCGGCGCCGAGGCCGACAACTGGATCGGTGCTGGTATTGCCGACACGGTCGCCGCGGAACTTTCCGCGCGATCTTCCGTGCGGACGGCCAGCCGCGAGGGCATCCCGGACACACCCGCGGATTCGAACGCGAGACTTCTCGAGATCGGCCGGACCGCCGGCGTGCAGTGGGTGGTGGGTGGCGGCTACCAGCGCTTCGAGGATCAGCTACGGATCACCGCGTGGCTGCTCGACGTGCAAACCGGCACGGTGGCCTCGGCAGCCGTGGTGGACGGCGAAGTCAGCGAGCTCTTCGACCTTCAGGATCGGATTGCGACCGAACTGTTCGCCGGGATGCAACGGGATGCCGCTCCGGAAGAGGCGCCCCCCGGCCTCCGGGCAGGCCGCCCGCCGGCCGAGGGCGAGGGGTTATCCCAGCCCGCAGCACCGCGCGCCCGTGCGACGTCCGACCCGGTGTCTGCACGGTCCGGGAATGAATCCAACGCGCCGCGGACCGGCGCGCGGGGCGCACCGAACCGAACAGGCGGGCCGCCATCCGGCGGTGCGGCCGGCTTCGCGACGCCGCGCAGCGCGCCTGGGTTCATCGACGGTCCGCCGCCCCCCCTTGCGCCCGAGGTCATCCGTCGCGACGAGCAGGGGGGCGCCACCATCCGCGCCGTCGAGGTGGCTAACCCGATCCAGCTCGACGGGCAGCTCAACGAGGAAATCTACGTCACGGTACCCTCCATCACCGACTTCATCCAGCAGGCGCCCGACGAAGGAGCCCCCGCCACAGAGAAGACTGAAGCGTGGATCTTCTTCGACCCGGACAACATCTACGTTGCGGCCCGCGTATGGGACTCGGCCCCGCCGAGCGAGTGGGTGGCCAACGAGATGCGGCGCGACACGCGGCAGCTTCGCCAGAACGACACCTTCGCCATCATTCTCGACACGTTCTACGACCGCCGGAACGCCGTGGCGTTCTACACCAATCCCATAGGCGCGCTGGCCGACTTCGCCATCACCAACGAAGGTAATCCGAACAGCGACTGGAACCCGGTGTGGGACGTCCGGACCGGCAGATTCGAGGACGGCTGGACGGTGGAGATGGAGATCCCGTTCAAGTCGCTCCGCTACCGGCCGGGGCCGTCGCAGATCTGGGGCGTCCAGCTCCGGCGCAACGTGCGGCGCAAGAACGAGTGGAACTACGTCACGCCGCTGCCGATCTCGGCCGGCTCCGGACCCGGCGGGATCTTCCGCGTCTCCGAAGCGGCAACGCTCGTCGGAATCGACGCCCCAAGCGGCAGCAAGAACCTGGAGATCAAGCCGTACGCGATCGGCGGCGTCGCCACGAATCTCGCCGCCACGCCGCCGACACGTAACGTCCAAGATGGCACCGGCGGCCTGGACGTCAAGTACGGCGTCACACAGAACCTGACAGCCGACTTCACCCTGAACACCGACTTCGCGCAGGTCGAGGTGGACGAACAGCAGGTCAATCTGACCCGGTTCAACCTCTTCTTCCCGGAGAAGCGGGAGTTCTTCCTCGAGGGCCGCGGCATCTTCGATTTCGCGCGCGGCGGCTTCTCCGGCGGCTTCGGCGGCGCGCTGCGAAGCGGAGGCGGCGGTTTCTTCGGCGGCGGCAATGCACCAACCCTCTTCTACAGCCGCCAGATCGGCCTGCAGAACCGGTCGGTGGTGCCGATTGTCGGTGGCGGCAGGGTCACCGGCAAGGTCGGTGCATTCGATGTCGGCGCGCTGAATATCCAGGCCGACGCCGATGTGGGGGCAGGCGCCGAAATGACGAACTTCACCGTCGTGCGCCTGAAGCGCGATATCCTCCGCCGCAGCACCATCGGAGGGATGTTCACGAACCGATCGGTGTCTCTCCTGGGCGACGGCTCCAGCCAGGCCTACGGCGCGGACGCGACCTTCTCGTTCTACGAGAACGTCGCCCTGCTCGGGTACGTGGCTCGGACCCAGGTTCCCGACCCCGACCGACAGGGGAAGGACCTGAGCTACCAGGGGCGCTTCGACTACGGTGGGGACCGCTACGGCTTCCAGGCCGAGCACTTGCTCGTCGAGAAGAACTTCATTCCCGAGGTGGGCTTCCTCCGGCGCAGCAACTTCCGTCGCACGTACACGAGGGCGCGGTTCAGCCCACGACCGCAGTCACTGGCGAGCATCCGACAGTTCCGGCTGGAAGGGAGCTTCGACTACATCGAGACGGCGGACCTGGCAATCGTGGAGACCCGCCAGTCGCAACTGGGATTCTCGACGGAGCTCGAGAACAGCGACCGGTTCGGCGTTTCGGTGGCGGACAATTACGAGTTTCTCCACCGCGAGTTCACACCCGGACCGGACGACGTTGTCTTCCCGGTAGGCGCCTACAGCTTCGTCGACGTCGAAGCCTCCTATTCGTCCGGTGCGCAGCGGCGCCTCAATGGGACCCTGTCGGTGCGCGCCGGCGATTACTACGACGGCACCATCCGTACGATCGGCTTCCGCCGGGGCCGCATGGAGATCACCCAGCAGCTCTCGCTGGAGCCGAGCGTTTCCGTCAACTGGATCGACTCTCCGCGCGGCTCGTTCCGCACGGACCTGATCGTCTCGCGCGTGAACTACACCTTCACGCCGCGAATGTTCTTGAGCGGCCTGATTCAATACAACTCGAGCACCAACACGGTCAGCAACAACCTGCGGCTCCGCTGGGAGTACTCGCCCGGCAGCGAGTTGTTCGTGGTCTACACCGAGGATCGCGCGACCGACCCTCTACGCCCGGACCGGTACTCGGAACTGCGCAACCGGGGCTTCGTCGTCAAGATGAACCGGCTGTTCCGGTTCTAGGAGCCCGTGGTGAAACCCCGCGTAGCACCGAGAGCGGTGAGGCGCCCCGCTGACAAGGCGCGACGAGGGAGCATATTGGCCATATTCGACCGAGGAGCAACGCCGTTCAGGCGGGATGCATCGCCGCTCGAATGTAGCGGAGGTTTCACCACGGGCTCCTAGCCCGGATTATTCAGGAAGGGTCCGATTTCGGTAGAAAAACAAAGGCCTCCGCGTGGTATAAATGGCTTGCTCACAGACATTTACCCACCACGGAGGCCCTTACGTGACGATCAATACGATACCACAGACTGTCCTCTTTCCGGATCTCTTCGACAAGCCCCTCGTCGCGACGTTCGACCGCCAGCACGCGAGTTCCGATGGCGGCGCCGTCCTGCTCAAGGCGGCGGAGCGCGTGTATGGGTTGGTGGCGGGTTTCGCCCGGTGTCTGGTGGACCGACGGGAGCCCGGGAAGATCCGGCACACGCTGGCGGAGTTGCTCGGACAGCGGATCTTCGGCATTGCCTGCGGTCATCCCGATGGCAACGACGCCAACCATCTCGCCGACGACCCGATCCACAAGCTGCTGCTCGGGCGGGACCCGGTGGCGGGGGAGGCGTTGGCCTCGCAGCCGACGATCTCTCGGTTCGAGAACGGCGTCGACCGGTCCGCCCTCTACGAGCTGGCGCGCGAGCTGGCGATGCGGGTCATCGAGCGGCATCAGCGCCGGCTGGACGGGCGGGCGCGGCGCATCACGATCGACCTGGATCCGACCGACGACGCGACGCACGGCGCCCAGCAGCTCACCTTCTTCAACGGGCACTACGATCGCTGGTGCTACCTGCCGTTGCTGGCGTTTCTGACCTTCGACCAGGAACGCGAACAGTATCTGTGCGCGGCGGTGCTGCGGCCCGGCAATGTGCCGGCCACCCGCGGGACCGTGGGCGTGTTGTGCCGGCTGCTGCCCCTGCTGCGGCAGGCCTTTCCCCAGGCGCGGTTTCTCGTCCGGCTCGACGGGGGCTTTGCGACACCGGAGATCTTCGACTTCCTGGATGCCGAGCCACGGCTCGACTACGTGGTGGCGATGGCCAGGAACGCCGTGTTGCAGCGCCACGCCGAGCCCGCCCTGCTCGTGGCGCAGGCCCAGAGCGCGGCCAGCGGCCAGACCGCGCACGTCTACGCCGACACCCGCTATCGAGCCCGCACGTGGGACCGCGACCGCCGCGTCGTGATCAAGGCCGAGGTCGTCCGGCTCGGCGACCGCGCCCCGCGCGACAACCCGCGCTTCGTCGTGACCAATCTGCGCCAGACGCCGCGCTTCCTCTATGAACGGATCTACTGCGCCCGCGGCGACATCGAGAACCGCATCAAGGAACTGCTCGATGGCCTGCAGATCGACCGCACGAGCTGCTGTCGCTTCTGGGCCAATCAACTGCGCGTGCTCCTCACCGCCGCCGCCTACGTGCTGATGCAAGAACTCCGGCTGCGCGCGGCGCGCACCGCCTGTGCCCGCGCCCAGGTGACGTGGCTGCGCGACCGGCTCCTCAAATTGGGGGCGCACGTCGTCGGCTCGGTCCGCCGCGTGGTCCTGCACCTGCCGACCGCCACACCGGACCTCCACGCCTGGCGGCACATCGCGCTGGCACTCGGCGCCCGCCCCGGATAGACCCCAGACAGCGCCTGTCAGCCGCGCATACACGCATCCCAACGGCGCACCGAGCCCGCCCGCGTGGCGAAGCCGTCCCTGGACGGCCCCGTACCCAGGCCGTCCGCACCGACAATCAGTGTCCATCCCGCCAGCGCCCGACGGCAGCGACGCCCGGCGCGCCCGGTGCGCCCGGTGCGCCCGGTGCGCGACAATTACACCGTCCGCGCGGCCGACTTGGAGCCTTCACGAATAATGCAGGCTAGCGGTCACACCTACGCTCCTAGCCTCTCCGGCCATCGATCGAATGGCCTCGACCACGTCTGGCGAAAGCTGTGTCAGATCGCTCGGGGTGGACTCTGCCCGACTGCCCCGCTGGACCGTATAGTATGGCGGTCCTGACCTTCTACAGGTCGTTCACAAACCCAGCGAAGCCATCTACAACATAGGAAGACCGGAGCATGGACGCAGGCTACACCTGGTTGAAGAGCATCGCCGATCGGATGCAGCACGACGTTGACAAGGGCGCGGCAGCCCAGCCGGAGCGATTGACCGTACGCGAGTTGCTCGCACACTTCGACTATGCGCGCCGAAGCAACTGGATCAACAAACACATCCAGAACGGGCTAGAGAAATTCAAGTTGCGCACCGACGAGGACGTTACGGTGGTCTGGCTCGACTCGACGATTACGATCGAACTCGACGCCAACTCCACGGGTGCGTCCGAGAAGCCACGCACCTCCGACCCCACGCACCGGGTGTCGGCGCTCCCGGCCGCGAACCGTGTACCGGCCAGCGTCAAGCCTGAGAGCCCCCTCTGCAAAGCAACCACGATCATGCAGATGAACGGCTATTCCCGCCTTCCCGTCATGAAGAACGAGCGGGACGTTGCGGGCATAGTCACTTGGGAATCGATCGGTACGCGCCTCGCGTTGGGGCGCGACTCTGATGAAGTCGGGAAGTATATGGAGCCAGCCGAAGTGATTCCCGGAACACACAGGCTGTTCGATGCGATCGGCATCGTTACGAAGCACGGATACGTCCTGGTACGAGGCACAGATCGGACCATCACCGGCATGGTGACGGTAACGGACCTAACGGACCAACTCGGACAATTCGCCGGTCCCTTCCTGTTTGTCGGTGAGATCGAGGGACACCTGAGGAATCTTATCCACGGGAAGTTCACGCTCGATCAATTGCAGGCCGCGTCCCATCAGGAAGAAGCCATCGAGGGTTCATCCGACCTGACGTTCGGCGGGTTCTGCCGGTTGTTGGAGAACCGTGCGAACTGGAGGCAACTCAATCTCGACATCGATCGTGCCGAGTTCGTGGAGCACCTGAATTCCGTGAGGAAAATACGGAATAACGTGATGCACTTCACTCCTGACGGGATTGACAAGGAGCAGCGCAAGACCCTGCGGAACGTCGCCCGTTTCTTCGACAAACTGGCGCGCGTGATCGCCGCATAGCGCAGGTCGTCCACTCCGTACGTCTGCTGGTTACCCATCCATTCCAGGCACCGATGAAAGGAGCCGAGTTCCGATGAAGGTACTTACGTGGAACGTCAACCGGGCGAGCATCTCGCGACCCGGGGTGTGGGAACAGCTGGAACAGGAAGACGCGGATATCGTGTTGCTTCAGGAGGTGACCAGGATCCCTGATCGGATGCTCCGTCACTACCACGGCAATGTCCATAGCATCCATCCGAAGTACTTCTCCGGTCGCAACGCCAGGTTTCGGACAGCGATCCTCACGAAGTGGGCCATGAACAAGAAACCGTTTCTGTTCTCCGAGCTTGAGTGGGTCGACAGAATCCAGAAGGAACAATCCGGGTGGGTTCTCGGATGCGAAGTGGTAGATGACACCGGCACGAGGTACCGTGTCGTCTCGACCCATTCACCAGCCTTCTTCATCCCAGACGACCACCAAGAGGGCATGACTTCGCAACCGGAATACACCTTACCGAAGCCCTCGACCTGTCCAAATGACCGGGACCACTTCACCGGACTGCGATGAGGTGTTTGAACCAACGCCGCGCCTATGCGATCACCTTCCGATTGTGTGTGAGTTCGACTGACGCTGTCGGCACGCTTCCCCCGAGTTCAGACCATAGAATGTTGGACTTTCGGGCGCTCTGGACGGAGTCGCCATGCGGAAGTCCCGGTTCACAGAGATCCATTTGACGGGGAAGCCTTCCGTTCGGCCAGCCCGTGCAGAATCGTCTCGTAGCCCGCACCCGTGTCCCGGCGGACGATGCTCCGCAGCGCGGCATTGGCTTCCAGCGTCGTCGCGTCGATGCCGACCGTCTTGCCTCGGACCAGGCCGGCGTCGGCCAGTCGCTCCAACACCCACGTGAAGACCGCCTGGTGCGTCTCGAGGGCGATCCGCTGCCGCGCTCGAGACACCGTCGAATGGTCCGGCGGCGCCTCGTGCAGCGCCACATCCAGGAACTGCCGCAGGCTCAACGAGTGGGCGGCCCGCCACGCGATCGCGCGTTCCGAGTCCAGACCCTCGAAGTAGCCGAGCAGTAGCAGCCGGAAGTAGCGCCCGGCGCCAGACTCGGCCGGCCGACCCGGTCGGCGTAGAACTTCACGCACTGACTCTCGACGAAGGCGTCGAAACCCGCCTCGTCGAGAACACGATTCAGGCGTTCGTAGAACGGGTGACCCCCGCCCCGCGGCAGGTCGGAGCTGGCCATCCACATCGACGGTTGCCGCGCGCGGCGGCGGCGTTTGCCCATGGCCATGGGCAGGAGTGTAGTACGCGGGATCGGTCTTGTCGATCCCTATCCCGGACTTTCACCACAGCCTGCTAGGATGAAGTCAACAGGGAGAGCGAAAGATGGGACAGCGAAGCGTCGGAATTCAAGAACTCGAGGCGAATCTTAGCGGGTACCTCGAAGAGGTCAGGAGTGGCACGACCCTCCTCCTGACGGACGGAGCGCATCGAGTCGCACGCCTCATCCCAGAGCCGGAGGCGAGCGAGTCAAAGAACGGCCCGGCAATCGCCTGGAGCGGACGGCGGCTGAAAAAGACCAAGCCCAAGGCACGCCTTCGAGGCGGAGGCAGCATGACGGACATCGTCAGCGATAACCGCGGGTGAAACTGCTCTACGTGGACACGAGCGCCCTGTTCAAGCGCTACGTGGAGGAGGACGAGTCAGACGCGATGCTCGCGAGGATGGAAGGAGCTCCAACTGTCGGAACAGCGCTGATCACCCGGGTGGAAGTAGCAGCCGCGCTGGCAAAGGCCGTGCGAGAGCAACGGATGAACCAAGACGCGGCCGAGGAGGCCCAACGGGAGTTCCTGGACGAGTGGGTTGACTTCACCAGAATCGGGGTGACGGACGCGCTGGCCGCGCGGGCAGGGAACTTGGCGTGGGAACACGGGCTGCGGGGCTACGACGCTGCGCAGCTCGCAGCAGCCCTGGTGTGGAAAGAGACAACCGAAGACACGGAAGACGAGGTCGTGTTCGCGTGCTTCGACGACGAGTTGCGCCAAACAGCGACGGCGGAAGGTCTCGAAACGTGGCCAGAATGAGGCGCGCAAGTGGCAACGGGTGTGATTCGTGACGATCAGGCGAGAAGTCACGCAGGGCGAGAGCGGCCATGACGTCGGGCAGCTTCCAGATCGAGTCCGGCTCACCACACGCCAGCCGAACCGCGATATTGTTGGCGCTTCGCTGTATTTGTGAAGAAGGTCTACCACCTGCTCCGCAGCCCACCTCTTCGAGTGGAGGTTGACCAGTCCGGCCAGGCCTCGGACATCAGGATCCGGCTCCGCTATCCCCGGAAGGAACGATCGCCGTTTTCGTGCCGCCTCCGTGCCGCGTGACTCTGGGTCGGCAGGAGATCTTCACCGCCCCGCGTGTGAATGCGTCATCCGTTGCCTTGCTACTCCAGGCGTACGCTTCGCCCGGGCCGAGGGATGCGAGCTTGGCAGGAGTGAGTGCATCAAGCGCGGAGTTCGCCTTTTGAATGTGCTTCAGCCACGCCGGTGAGTTGAACTTGTGTAGGAAGATCTGCGTGGACAGCTCGATGAGGGACGCCGGGACGGACGGCGGATCCTGCGACGCCACCATGATGCTCGTACCCTTGTGGCGCATCTCACGCACCACCTCGACCAACCCGGCGACGAGATCCGGGCTACCGATGGACTTGTGGGCCTCGTCGAAGACGACCAGCTTGTTAAACCGGCGGCCCTGCCAGGTGGTCTCCGCGAACATCTGGAGGAGCACGACGAAGAGCCCCAGCGCTTCATCCTTTTCGATGAGCTCGTCCCGGAGGTCGACAATCACGAGACGTCCCGGACGCAGGACGTCCGTCAGGCGGCGGGCGTCGTCTACATATTCCTCTGCGAAGCGGAGCCGCAGGAGCGCGAGATCCTTGAGGTAGTCGGATAACGTGGAGTGCTCGATCCCGTGACGCAGTGCATCGAGGGTGAGATCGGCGCGCAGCTTCTTCATGATGAGGGCGAGCTGTCGGATGTACATGCTCTGGCTGCCGACCGCGCCCATGAGGAACTTCCAGTGCGACGCTTTCAGCTCTGACGCGGCAAACGCGATCGGCATCACCGTGATTCCGGGATACTCTCCGCGACGTTCTTCGACCTTCGCAGCCGGGGTCAGAATCACCAAATCTTCGAGCGCTTGGGCCGCGGCGCCGTAGCGGGTCCGCAAGGCGTCCACTTCCGCCTTGACTCCGTTGGCCGCAACCATCGACGTGAACTCCGGCTTGTAGTCGAGCGTCGAGCTGTAGTGGAAGATGACGCCGGCGAGCGGATGCGGGAGCTCGTTGACTCGCGCAATGGACATGCAGGCCATTTCGACGATGCTGCCCAGCGTGTAGCTCTTGCCGCCACCCTGCACGCCGAACAGGCTGATCGTGTGTGTCTGATTCAGGTCGAGGGCGATCGAGCGGCCGGAAGCTTCACCGAGTAGGCCGTACTGCGGTGACGCGCTCGTTACGCCAAGAACGGAGTCGTATTCGGGGCCGGATTCGTCGTCGGCTCGCTCCGCCCTCGTAACAGATGGTGTGGATGCAGTTGCGTCCTCGGCCGCCGAGATCGATCCCACTGTCGGTTTGGGCCCGCCGGAATCCCGCTGTTCTTCGGTGTCCTCCAAGGACTGAGGACGCTCACGCGAGGGCAGGCTCTCCGTTCGTCCCGGGCCGGCTGCTTCCTCTTCGCCCGGAACGACAGGTTCGCCGGCAGCGCTCAATGGGGGTGCGCCACTGATTCGCCCGGCCGTGCCGCCTGGACGAGCCGAGGTTTTGGCTAAAGGATGGTCGTCGAGCGTACGCGGTCCGCCACCAGGAACGCCGCGCTGTCGAGGCGCGGGATTGGCACCAGCGCTGGCGCTTCTGCATGCAACGCTTCACGCGGTCCTCCTGGGCGCGCTTACGTTACGCTGCGCAGGCGCCCGGGCATGGATGGCGGCGCCGATCCTCGTGTTCGGCGTACAGCGGTTCATTCTCATGCCGCTCCTCGACGCGCGGACGGTGCGGATCATCGCGGGCGAGACCATCGAGGAAAGCCTATTGCACTTGGTGTTCGTCGTATTGGAGTTCCTGAAGGTCGGGACGCTCATTGCGGCCGCCGTTGCCGCGCTGCGGAGCACGAACGGATGGCGCTGACGATCACGCAGGTCGACGCGTTCGCCAGCGAGCCGTTCACGGGCAACCCAGCTGCGGTCTGTCTGCTGCCCGATCCCGCCGATACCGCCTGGATGCAACGGGTGGCGCGTGAAATGAACCTCTCGGAGACCGCCTTTCTGGTGCGCCGCGACGACGGTGGGTTCGACCTCCGGTGGTTCACCCCGACCCTGGAAGTGGACCTCTGCGGCCACGCGACACTGGCGAGCGCGCATGTGCTGTGGGAGTCGGGGCATCTGGCGACCGACGCGCCGGCCGTTTTTCATACCCTCTCCGGCCAGTTGTCGGCGGTGTTCCGGGACGGCTGGATCGCCATGGACTTCCCGGCAGAGCCGGACTCGCCGGTGCAGACACCGCCCGGCTTGGCCGAGGCCCTCGGCGTCCAGCCAATCTACGTCGGGCGGAATCGCCTCGACTATCTCGTCCGGGTCGATACGGAAACGACCCTGCGGCACCTCGCCCCGGATGTCCGGCGTCTCGGCGCGTTCGAAGCGCGCGGCATCATCGTCACGGCCCGGGCCGACACCGACGGCTTTGATTTCGTGTCGCGCTTCTTCGCCCCGCGCACCGGCATCGACGAAGATCCCGTCACCGGCTCGACCCACTGCTGCCTCGGTCCCTACTGGCAGCGGGAGCTCGGGCGGGATGCGCTCACCGCGTGGCAGGCGTCCGCGCGCGGCGGTCTTGTCAAGGTCACGGTTCGTGGCGAACGCGTCACGCTGTCGGGCCGGGCGCTCACCGTCCTGCGCGGCGAGTTGCTGGCCTGAGGCGCCAGCCGCGGCACATCAGCCGCACAACATCTGCGCCAGCGCCGCGAAGTCCTCCACGATCAGATCCGGCTGGTGCGGCGACTCACCGAAGGGACGCCGGCGCCGATCGATGAAGGCGGTGCGCATCCCGGATGCCTTCGCGCCGATGCAGTCGAATGCGTGGTTGGCAACGAAGAGCACGCTGGACCGGTCGACGCCAAGCCGCTCGCACGCTTTCGCATAGGTCGCGTGGTGCGGCTTGAAGTACCCCGCCTCTTCTACCGAGATCACGGCATCGAAGTCGAAACCGATGTGCGGCTTCGCGGCGTCGAGCATGTCCCGGTCGCCGTTGGAGAGGATGGCCAGGCGGTAGTGCGGGTGCAGCCTGGCGAGCGCCTCGAGCACGTCGGGAAACGGCTTCAGCCGTTCGATGCAGGCGACGAGCCAATGCACTTCGTCGGCGGTGAATGTGATTCCGGAGCGCCGCATCACCTGCGCGACGGCGCGGTGGCCGATCTCCCGGTAGGACGTGTGATTGCTATCGCACAGCGCATCGATCATCGAGTCTTCGAAGTGTGTCCGCCGCCACCAGGTGACGAAGCGGTGCGGGTCGCCGCGCCAGCCCTTGGCGGCCAGGAACGGGGTCACCATCTCGGTCAGTCCGCCCTGCATATCGACGACCGTCCCGTACTGATCGAAGACCAGGGTGGTGACCTCCCGTCGAAGCTGGCCGATCGCGTTGTTTCCCATCGTGTGGCTATTGTGCCTGCTGCCTGGTCGCCGGGTCGACGCGGGGGCCATAGAATGACGCCATGCGCACGTTACGCCGCCCTGCCGGGCTCGCCACGTTGACGGTTCTCCTGCTGGGCGGGGCGCTCGCCGCCCAGAACGAAACGCAGCCGCGCCCGAAGGTCGCCCCCAGCGGGAGGGTGACAACGAGCGTGACGTTCGACGGGCGCGTGCTGCCCAACGGCGGCTGGTTCACCCTCACACCCTCGCATTCAGGCCCTTCGCGTATCACCATCGACTACGGCCAGCCGCATGCGCGTGGCCGCGCCATCTTCGGGGAACTGGTTCCCTACGGCGAAGTGTGGCGCCTGGGCGCGAACTGGGCCACGCGCCTGACGCTCGACTTCGACGTGCGCTTCGGCGATCTCACCGTGCCGCGCGGCGAGTACACGCTCTTCATGCTCCCCCGCGAGACGGGCGGCGAGTTGATCGTCAACCGCCAGACCCGACAGTGGGGCACCGACTACGGCCCATCCCACGACTTCGGAAGGACTCCGATAGAGCGCCGGGCGTTGGCGGAAGCGGTCCAGAGCCTCGCCATCACACTGGAGCCCGACCCGCCGGCCGAAGAGGGCGCCGTCCCGTCCGGGAAACTGCGTATCGCCTGGGGAGAAGCCGAGTACTTCACCGACTGGCGAATGCTCTGGCCTTAGGAGCCTTCAGGCGGTCTGGATGCCGGCCGCCCCTTCCAGGTCCAGTTCGGCGATCGAGATTTCGCGCATCCGGTACTTCTGCACCTTGCCGGTGACCGTCATCGGGAAGGCGTCGACCAGTTTCCAGTAGCGCGGGATCTTGTAAGTCGCGATCTCGCCGTGACAGAAGATCCGGAGCCCCTCGCCGGTCAGCGTGGCGCCTGCTTTCGGCTTCACCCACGCCATCACTTCTTCGCCGTACCGGTCCGACGGGATCCCGATGACCTGGGCGTCCTCCACGTCGGGATGCGTGTAGAGGAATTCCTCCACCTCGCGCGGGTAGATATTCTCCCCGCCACGGATGATCATGTCCTTGATGCGCCCAACGATCTTCAGGTACCCCTCGCCGTCCATGGTCGCAAGATCGCCCGAGTGCATCCAGTGCGCGTCGTCTATCGAAGCGGTGGTCGCTTCCGGATTGTTCCAGTAGCCGATCATCACCGAGTAGCCGCGCGTGCAGAGCTCTCCGGACGTTCCCCGCGGAACCACCTGGCCGTTTTCCGGATCGATCACCTTGATCTCGACGTAGGGGTGGATCCGGCCGACACTGCCGACCCGCTTCTCGACCGAGTCGTCCACGCGGGTCTGGGTCGAGACCGGCGAGGTCTCCGTCATGCCGTAGCAGATCGTGATCTCCTTGACGTTCATCCGCTCCCGCACCTGCCTCATCACCTCGACGGGACAGGGCGACCCGGCCATGACCCCGGTCCGCAACGAGGAGAAATCCGTGCTCGGGAAGTCGGCGTGGTTCAGTTGGGCGATGAACATCGTGGGGACGCCGTAGATCGACGTGCACCGCTCCTGCTCGATGGCGGCCAGGGTGGCGGCCGGATCGAAGCTCTCGGCCGGAACGACGATGCACGCGCCGTGCGTGGTGCAGGCGAGGTTGCCGATGACCATGCCGAAGCAGTGGTAGAAAGGGACCGGGACGAGGACCCGGTCGGCTTCGGTGTACTTGAGGATCTCGCCGCAGAAGTAGCCGTTGTTCAGGATGTTGTGATGCGAAAGGGTCGCGCCCTTGGGCGCCCCGGTCGTTCCGGACGTGTACTGGATGTTGATCGGATCGTCGAAGCGCAGGCTCGCCTCGCGTTCGGCCAGCGCGCGGTCGTCGACAGTGTCGGCCTCCTCGAGCAGCGCGTCCCAGCCGTCGTCGAGAACCACCGTCTCGGTCAGGGCGGGGCATCCGGCGCGCACGCTCTTGACAATGGCCGTGTAGTCGGCCGAACGGAACCGGCGCGCATGCAACAGGAGGCGCTGTCCCGACTGGATGAGCGCGTACTCAAGTTCGTGGGCCCGGCACGCCGGGTTCACGTTGACGAGTATCGCGCCGATACGGGCCGTCGCATATTGAGTTACCACCCATTCGTACCGGTTGGGCGCCCAGATGCCGACCCGGTCACCTCGGGCGATACCGCGAGCGAGCAGGGCACGGGCGAGGCGGGAGGTGAGGTCCCAGAGCTGCCGGTAGCTGGCCCGAAAACCCTGATCGCAGACGACCAGGGCATCGCGCTCCGGGAACTGCTCCACCGCCCTGGCCAGGTTCGCACCGATGGTCTCCCCCAGCAGGGGAACCTCCGCTGCGCCGTGGACGTACGAGAGTGCGCTCACGCCCCACCGATTATATTGAGCCCGGTGGAGCCGTCGCACCGAAGTTGACGGCACGTGCCGCAATGTCCGACTCCCGTCTCCTGCGCGCCTGGCGCCGATACCGCCGCATCCTTGTCCTCTCAGCCGCCGCGACGGCCCTGCTCGCCTACACCGCGATCGCCCTGGTCGTTGCGGAGACGCTGACGAAGCCCTACCGTCGGGCCCTGGCATCGTCACCGGCGGTCTTCGACCTGGCCTACGAGGAAGTGACCTTCGAGAGCACCGGCGACGGCATTCCGCTGCGCGGCTGGTTCCTCCCAGTGCCGGGGAGCGACCGGGTGGTCGTCATCAGTCACGGCCGCAACTCGACCCGCACCGGTGACGACGGCGAGCTGGTACCCCACGCCGCCGCGCTCGTCAGCGCCGGATACAACGCGCTGCTATTCGACTTTCGCGCGCACGGCGAGTCTGGCGGTGTGCGTTACACCTTGGGGTGGGCCGAGCAGCGCGATCTGCTGGGTGCCGTCGACTACCTCAAAAGCCGGGGGTTCCGACCGGAACGGCTGGGTTTCTGGGCGCATTCCATGGGCGCCGCCACCACCCTGCTGGCGTCCGCGATTTCCTCCGACGTGCGCACGATTGTTGCCGACAGCAGCTTCGCGCGCCTCGACGACCTGCTTGCCAGAGAGCTGCCCATCGCGAGCGGACTGCCCGGTTTTTTCAACCCGCCGATCCTGTTCTTCACACGAACCCTGTTCGACGCCGATACGAGCATCGTGAATCCGGTGGAAGTAGTCGCGCGGCTCCCGCCCGACTCGCTGTTCATCATTCACGCCGAGGGGGACCGGCTTATCCCGGTTGACCACGCGCGACGGATCGCTGCCGCGGCCGGACCCGCGGTGTATGACCTCTGGATCTTCCCGCGTTCGGCCCACGATCACGTATCGGTGGACGCCCCGGAGGAGTACCTGGCCCGTGCGCTGGCGTTCTTCGACGCCAGCCTCCCCCGCGCGGCGGTCCGGGACCAGGAGTGATCGCCCGTCGCCTCTGTCGCTCGCCGACCGGCGCGTGCTACCGCGGTATTGCGTCGAGGGCGAGACCGATGGCCCGCGTGAGTTGCGACAGGTCGCCGGCGTCGATCACGTAGGGCGGCATCAGATAGATCAGGTCGTTGAAGGGCCGGATCCACACGCCCGCCTCCACGAAGACCCACTGCAGCGCCGCCACGGGAACAGGTGCGCGGGTCTGGACAACCCCAATCGCCCCCAGCGTGCGCACGTCGGCGACCAAGGGATGGCTTGCGTACGGCGCCAGCTCCGCCGCCAGTTGCGACTCGATTGCCGCCACCCGCTGCTGCCACGGCCCGTCGATCAGCAGTTCGATGCTCCGCTTCGAAACCGCGCAAGCAAGCGGATTCGCCATGAAGGTCGGGCCATGCATCAGCACCCCGCCATCGGCGGAGACGCCGTGGGCGACGCGCGTGGTGGCAAGCGTCGCCGCCTGGCTCAGGTAGCCCCCGGTCATCGCCTTGCCGAGGCACAGGATGTCCGGTTCGATCCCGGCATGCTCGCAGGCGAACATCCGGCCGGTCCGACCGAAACCGGTGGCGATCTCGTCCAGCACCAGGAGCACATCGAACCGATCGCACAGTGCCTTGACGTGACGGAGGTACTCCGGCGCGTAGAACCACATGCCCCCGGCGCCCTGCACGATCGGTTCAAGGACGATGGCCGCGATCTCGCCGTGGTGCTCCTCGAGGATGCCCCGGATGTCCGCCTCGTCGTCCGGGTGGAGCGGTGCGCCGGGACGGGTCCGGGGGCGGTCCGCAAAGAAGTGATCCGGCAGCAGACGACAGAAGCGTTCGTGCATCCCGTTGACGGGATCGCAGACACTCATCGCGCCGAACGTATCGCCGTGGTAGCCGCCCCGAATGGTCGCGAAACGGTGCTTTTCCGGGCGTCCCTGCGCGCTCCAGTGCTGGATCGCCATCTTGAGGCCCACTTCCACGGCGACCGAGCCCGAGTCACAGAAGAAGACATGTTGCAGGCCGGACGGCGTCAGATCGACCAGGCGCCGCGCCAGTTCGACGGCCGGTTCGTGGGTGAGGCCGCCGAACATGACGTGCGCGGCGTTGTCGAGCTGCGCCCGTACCGCGGCATTGAGAGCGGGATGGTTGTAGCCGTGGATGGCGCACCACCACGACGCCATGCCGTCAATCAGCTCGCGGCCGTCCGCGAGCCGCAGGCGCACACCGTCCGCGGATACGACCTGGTAGACCGGCAAGGGATCGACCATCGACGCATAGGGATGCCAGATGTGGCGCCGGTCGAATGCGAGGGGATCGGTCACGGGTGCAACGAACTTCCTGATCTACGGCGTGGAGCAGTAGCGACGACGCCGCCCTACTGCTCGGCGAGCGGCAGGAAGATGGAGACCCGGTCTTCGCTGCCGACCGCTCTGGAGATGTGGCCCTGGCCGGTTGTGTCTTCGGCTAGAAGGATGTGGCCGGGGTGCAGGCGGACAACGGAGCCATCGCCAATCTCAACCTCGCTCTCGCCGGCCAGCGTGATGACGTATTGCCGGCGGGGCGCGGTGTGCCAGTCGATGAAGTAGTCGGGTGACGTGCGGCGGAACTGCACGCTGGTGACGTCGACCGCGTCCGAGAGTTCGGTGGCGCCGCGCTGCGTGTTGAGCGGAACGTCGTACTCCTCGGCATGCGTCTTGCCGTCGTCGCCGGTGTAGATGCGGGTGACGCGAACCGGCGTGCGTTCCTGAGCCTGTACGGCATCCGTGCCGAGCCAGCCGGCGCCGTCGGCGACCGCGAGACCGAGCAAGAAGCCCGCGGCGAGACAGAGCGCCGGCAGCCAGGTAACGGTGAGTGCGCGGTGCAACAATGTCGTGATCATCATCGGTCCTTCTCCTGCTACGCGAGCGGCGACCGACGGGCGTCGGGCCGTCGCGCGGGAATGTCGAATGCCCTACCGGAGGTCCCGGAAGAAGGCACGGATATCGTCAGTCAGAAGCTCCGGCTGCTCGAGCGCGGCGAAATGTCCCCCCTCCGGCATCTCGGTCCAGCGGGTCACGTTGAGCGAGGCTTCCGCCCAGGCACGGGGCGGGAGGAAGATTTCGCCCGGGAAGATTGCGCAACCGACCGGCACCTCGATGTAGCCGATCGGATTGGTCGCCCGCCGTGACTCGTAGTAGATGCGCGTGGACGACGTAATTGTCTGCGTCGCCCAATAGATGGTGATGTTCGTCAGCAGCTCGTCCTTCGTAAAGCGGCTCTCGACATCGCCGTCGCAGTCACACCAGGTGTGGAACTTCTCGACGATCCAGCCGGCGAGGCCGGCCGGCGAGTCGTTCAACCCGTAACCAAGCGTCTGCGGCTTCGTCCCCTGCAGGTTCAGGTAGGCCTGTTCACCCTGCCAGAACTGGTTCCGCGACTGGAACCGGTCCATCTCTTCCGGCGTCACGCCCGCCGTCGGATCCGCACCGGGGGGTGGTCCCGCCGTGACCATGTTGATGTGGGCGCCCACGACGCGGTCCGGGTGCTGCGCCGCCTGCCAGCGGCTGATGATGCTCCCCCAGTCACCTCCCTGCACGCCGTAGCGGTCATAACCGAGCCGCTCCACCAGTTGTCCGATGATCTCCGCCATCTTCTCCGGGTGGTAGCCCCGCCCGGTCGGCTTGTCGGAAAAGCCGTAACCGGGGATCGACGGCGCAATGACATGGAAGGCGTCAGCCGCATCGCCGCCGTAGGCGGTCGGATCAGTGAGCGGCCCGATGATCTTGTGGAACTCGACAACGGAGCCGGGCCAGCCATGCGTGATCACCAGCGGCAACGCGTCCTCGTGGGGCGAGCGTTGGTGGATGAAGTGGATGTCGAGCCCGTCGATCATGGTCCGGTATTGATCGAACTGGTTCAGCATCGCCTCCTGGGCGCGCCAATCGAACTCGTCGCGCCAGTAGGCGAGCATCTCTCCGAGATAGTCGAGGTTGGTGCCGTAATCCCAGTCGGTGCCGGGCAGTTCATCGGGCAGGCGCGTCTGCTGCAGCCGGGCGTGGAGGTCATCCAGGACCGCGTCCGGGACGTCGATCGTGAAGGGACGGATCGCTTCCGGATCGCCCGTGGTGTTCGCGGGAAGCTCCATCGCGGGTGGGGGGCTGGACAAGTCTTCCGCCGGCGGCGCTGTCTCAGTGGCGCAGGCCGTGGTGAGCGACGTAAGGAAGATGAAGGTGCCGGTCTGGAGACCGGCGGACCATAGTTTGTTGCCAATCTGGAGACCGGCGGACCGACCGGCGGACCCGGGCGCTGTTGTCATGATGTTCCCAATTCCTGCAAGTGGCTCTTGACCGTGACGGCGTGCGGCTCGTCACCGTAGTGACCGGTAGAACGCGCGGATATCCTCCGTCAGCAGTTCCGGCTGCTCGAGGGCGGCAAAGTGGCCACCTTCGGGCATCTCTGTCCAGTGCACCAGGTTGTACGCCGCCTCGGCCCACGCACGCGGCGGGGTCGTGATTTCCTTCGGGAAAAGCGCACCGCCGACCGGCGTCTCGATGTAGCCGGTTCCGCGGCGCGGCGCGCGGCGCGACTCGTAGTAGATGCGCGTCGACGAGGTGATTGTCTGTGTCACCCAGTAGATGGTGACATTGGTCAACAGCTCGTCTTTCGTGAAGCGACTCTCGATGTCGCCGTTGCAGTCGCACCAGGTGTGGAACTTCTCGACGATCCAGGCGGCAAGACCCGCCGGGGAGTCGTTCAGCCCGTAGCCGAGCGTCTGCGGCTTCGTTCCCTGCACGTTGCTGTAGCCCCGTTCGTTGGCGAAGGCGGCTTGCCGCTCGCGCATCCGGGCCAGCTCTTCCGGCGGGACTCCCGCCTCCGGGTCGTCCACGTCCGGGGGTGGCGCCGACACCATGTTCAGGTGGACACCGACAACGCCGGCCGGGAACTGCGCCGCCTGCCAGCGGCTGATGCTGCTGCCCCAATCACCCCCCTGCGCGCCCCATTGGTCGTAGCCGAGTCTCGCCATCAGCTTCCCAAACAGCTCCGCCATCTTCTGCGGGTGATAGCCACGCTCGGTCGGCTTGTCGGAGAAGCCGTAGCCCGGGATTGACGGCGCGACGACATGGAATGCGTCAGACGCGTCGCCCCCGTACGCCGTCGGATCCGTGAGCGGCCCGATGATCTTGTGGAACTCCATGAAGGAGCCGGGCCAGCCGTGCGTGATGAGAAGCGGGAGCGCGTCCTCGTGCGGGGACCGCTGGTGGATGAAATGAATGTCAAGACCGTCGATCGTGGTCCGGAACTGATCGAACTGGTTCAGCATCGCCTCCTGCGCGCGCCAGTCGAAGTCGTCGCGCCAGTAGGCAAGCAGCTCGCCGAGATAGTCGCGGTTGGTGCCGTAGTCCCAGTCCGTACCCGGCAACTGATCCGGGAGCCGGGTGCGGCGGAGGCGCGCACGGAGGTCGTCGAGCACCGGGTCCGGGACGTCGATCGTGAAGGGGCGGACCGCTTCCGGGTCGCCGGTGGTGTTGGCGGGCAGTTCCAGCGCGGGTGGCGGGCCGGAAGCGACGGTCGCCGGCGGCGGCTCGGCGGCGCAGGCCGCGGCGAGCGACGCGAGGAGAAGCAAGGGAATGCCGGTCTGGAGACCGGCGGACCAACGTGTTTGTCGACCCATAAGATCCTATGGTCCCGGGAGGACGCCTTCGGTTGAGAGGGCGATGCGGTAGAGGCCGGTGCGCGCGGTCATGTAGAGGGTTCGGCCGTCGTCGCCCCAGCCTACGTTGGCCGGAACCTCATCCGGCATGATCGTGCCGAGGTGGGTGCCGTCGATCCCGAAGACCCAGACGCCGCCCGGTCCGGTGGCGAAGAGGTGACCCGCACGATCCACTTTCATGCCGTCCGCCGCACCCTCCGCCATCTGATCGTTCACGTCGTAGAAGATGCGGCCGTTGCTCGCGCCGTTCTCGTCCAGGTCGTACGCGAACCAGACTTTCTGGTTCTCGTCGGAGTTAGCTACATACAGAACCGATTCGTCCGGCGAGAGCGCGATGCCGTTCGGACGACTCTGGTCGCGAACCAGCAACTCCAGCTCGCCGTCCGGATGCAACCGGTAGACGCCATTGAAGTCGAGTTCCCGCAGCGGCGACTCCTCGAGCCCCTCCAGACCGTACGGCGGGTCGGTGAAGTAGAGCGAGCCGTCCGAGCCGTACGTCGCATCGTTCGGGCTATTGAGCCGGCCGCCCTCGTAGTTGTCCACCAGTGTGGTCCGGCTACCGTCCGCTTCGAGCCGCGAGATCCGCCGGTTGCCATGCTCGCAGATAACGATTCGGCCTTCGGCGTCAAGTGTCAGGCCATTCGAGGAGAGCGACCGCAGCCCCTCCGCATCGCCTTCGAAAACGGGATCGATGAACGGGCTCGCGCCGTCCGCTTCCGACCACTGGTGGATGGCGTTTGCGCGGACATCCGAGAAGAGGAGACGCGATTCCGCGCGGATCCAGACCGGTCCCTCGGTAAAGACGAATCCGTCCGACAGTTTCTCGATTTGTGCGGTGGTCGGCACGAGCGCGTCGAGACCCGCGTCGACCCGCAGGATGCTGCCAGCGCCCGCCGGCTCCGGCATCGGCGCGGCATCGACCGCCTCCTCCATCGCCGGTTCCGCTTCCCCGCCCCCTCCGCCGCAAGCTGCGCCGGCCACCATGGGCAGCGCCAGCAGCACTGCGAACAGTATCGTCTTCATCGTCGTGCTGTCGTCACGCATGTCGTTCTCCTCCGTTCTAGAACATCGCGATTGGATTAACCGGTGATCCGGTCCCGTTCGGGATCGGGAGCGGTGTGATCGTCAGCATGAACTCCCACCGGTTTCGCTCCGCCGCGGCCTCGGCCAACTCGTCGAAGTTGGCGCGGTCGAGGTGATGGATACCCAGCATCGTCAGCGCGAAGTCGTGCAGCGCGAGGCGCGGCAAGTCGCCTTCCGGCTGCGGCATGTAGCCGGGCGTCTCCCAGCCGATGATCGCGACGTCCCGCTCGCGCAACCACTCGATCACGCTATTGTCCAACCCCGCCGCCGCGGCGCCGGTGTCGAACGGCCCGATATCGTCCTGGCGGGCCCAGCGGCCCCACCGCAAGATGAATGCGTCGCCCGGGCCGACCGCCGCGCCCGCCTGCGCCTCCCACGCTTCGAGATCCTCGACGAAGATCCGCTCGCCCGGCTGCAGATACGGCACTCCCTTCAGGCGGGGGATGTCATAGAGGACGCCGCGCGTCACGATGCCGTGGCGCAGCGTGAGGATGGCGTTCTTTGACGCGCCGTCCTCCATCGTGACGGTGTCGGCGATCGCGTAGCCGTTCCACATCTTGCCGTCGAAGAAGCGGTGGGCAAAGCCGTCGATGTGGGTCGTGCCGGGGCCGTGGATGCACGGATAGCCGACGCGGTCAGTCGCGCCGCCGGGCGATGCGTTCACCATCTCCCAGGTGATTGGGCAAGGACCATCTATCGTCGCCTCGGTCGCTGCAATCGACGCGAGCGAGACGGTGAAGCCCTCCGTGACCAGGTCTGCCGCCGCGCGACGCTTCTCGGGCGTGATCAGGTTCAGCGCACCCATTTCATCGTCGGGACCCCAGCGGCCCCAGTTCGACAGCTCGTCGAACCAGCGGTCGTACTGTTCCTGATTGACGTACGGCCGCTCCTGCGCCTGGCCAACAACAACCACGCCCGTAGCGGTTAGCGCCGCGAGAGCCACGACCGCCGCCGCACGCGCCATCCCGCGAGTGATCCAGGTGGTCATGATGTCCGCCCTCCCCTGCCTATCCCGCGTCATCCGCCGCCGATCCCGACGCGCGCCGGATCGCGGGCACCAGCTGCCCCTCGATCAGCGCGTCCAGCTCCCGCCGGTGCGTGCGCCGTCCATCGCCCGGGTTCGGTGACGACGTGGCGACGATCACGCTGTCCAGATCCGGAATGACGAAGATGAACTGTCCGCCGTAGCCCCACGCATAGTACGTCGGGTGACCCGCGAGCATGCGCATCCACCAGCCGTAGCCGTACTGCCGGCGGCTATAGCGCGACGCCGTCCGCGGCGTGAACGACTCGCTTATCCACTCGGACGAAACCACGTCGAACCCGTCAATCGATCCGCCACGGCGATAGAGATCGCCTACCGCCATCATCGCGCGCGGCGTCAGTGTCATCTCGTTCCCGCCGAAGTAAACGCCCTGCGGGTCACGCAGCCACGCCGGCAGCGTGATGCCGAGCGGCCGGGCAAGGTAACGCCGTCCGTACTCCAGCGTGCTCATGCCAGTAGCGCGCGTCAGGATTGCAGACAGCAGATGCGTGCTCCCGGTGCTGTAGATCATGCGGCCGCCGGGACGGTCCACCATGGGCCGCGTCAATACGTGGCGCACCCAGTGCCGGCTCTGCACCCAGCGGCCATAGTTCCGGTTCGACGTGGTCTCGAGGCCCGACCGCATCGTGAGCAGATCCTCCACCGTGATGGATCGCCGCACATCGTCGGCGTCGGCAAGCTCGTCCGGGAAGAAATCGGTAATCGGCTGCTCGACGCTCTCGATATCGCCTCGGTTGACCGCAATACCTACCAGGATCGAGATGATCGACTTCGATGCCGACTTCAGGTTGGCTACGCTCCGCGCGGTCGCACCGTTGAAGTAGTGCTCCTCGATCAACTCGCCGCCGGTAGAAACGAGCAGGCTTCGAAAGCGGGGCAACTGCGCGGCGTGATCGACAATCGCGTCGCGCACTTCTGCCGCGAGCGTGAACGGCGTGGCGGCCGGCCGGCTGCCGCCGGCCGACACCACCACGATGCCGGCCACGAGAGCAGCCACCAACACCACGGCCCGGAGCCCGGAGGCTAGCCACATGGACATGGATGTCTGTTACCGCTGCGCGCCGCAGAGGTCGCACCCCTTGAGCTGGCGATAGCGCGCCTCCGCCGCGCGGACAATCGGCTTGATGACGCGCGACCACTCCAGGTAGCCCAGTTGGGTCAGGTGGAGATCGTCTTCGATGAACAGTTCGCGGCGCGGCTGACCGTTGGCGCCGAGTGTCACCGGGGCGATGTCGGCGTAGTAGATATTCGGGTCGGCATCGATCCGTTTCCGGATCAGCGCGTTCGCCTCCTGCATCGCGTCCCAAATTGCCCAGCGCGCGATGCTGGGGCGAATCGCGATGAAGACGATCTGCGTCTGCGGGAGGGCGGCGC
Source organism: Vicinamibacterales bacterium (assembly GCA_965246995.1). Taxonomy (GTDB): domain Bacteria; phylum Acidobacteriota; class Vicinamibacteria; order Vicinamibacterales; family UBA8438; genus VXRJ01. The sequence continues at coordinate 2,206,684 of OZ252008.1, read as the reverse complement.
GGATCGTGTCGACGAATTCCCCGAAGTGCTCCGCCACCACGTCGGGGGGCTTTCCCTGCTGCAGATCGTTATCGCCCGCGTAGAGGATGATGGTCGAGGGCGCGTAGGGAACGATCAGCCGGTCGGCGAAATGGGTCACGTCGTCGATACGCGAACCCCCGAAACCCCGGTTCACCGGCCGGAAGTCGGAAAACCACTTCTCGACATTCCACCGCCAGGCGGTAGCGCTGCCGGCAATGAGCAGCACCTCCTGATCGAGACGCCGCGACGCCATTTCCTCCAGGTACTCGGGAATGGTGGGGCGCCGGTCTACCTCCCGCGGTTTCTCCTCGAGCCACCGCTCCGGCGGCGTGCGCCATCGGTCGCTCTCCTGCGCCTGCGGCGCGGCGGGGGCCAGTCCGCTCAGCAGGACCAACAGCAGGGCGAACCGCGCCACGGCTGCCGGATGAATCATCGCGCCGTCCTGATGCGCCATCGAGAGCCCCGATTATAGCTATCGGCGGCCGGAAACCGATTGGGTTACGCCGAAGCCGCCTGAGGCACGGCGACGCGTTGATACACCTCCAGCGCGCGGCGGGCCATCATCTCGGCCGTGTAGTGCTCTCGGGCGGCAGCCGCACCCCGCGAGGCAAGCCCACGTCGAGCGTCGTCGTCATCGTGGAGACGCTGCAGTTCCGCGATCAGCGCGTCGAGGTTGTCGGGCGGGATCAACACGCCGCCCCCCGTCCGTTCGATGAGTTCGATGTAGGTGCCCCGGCGGGCGGCGACGACGGGGACGCCGCACGCCATCGCTTCGATCAGCGACAGGCCCTTCGGATCGTCGTAGGTCGCGGGAACCGCAAACAGATCGAGCGCGCGGAGGAATTCCACCTTGTCCGTCAGCTCGAGCACGCCACGGTAGCGCACGTCGTCGCCGAGCCCGCGGTCGCGCGCGGCCCCGAGTATCTGGTCGAGATACGCGCGGTGCTCCGGACCGACCCAGCCGGCCAACTCCAGGCGACTTCCAGGCAGCTGGCCATCAGCGCGGAGGCGGTGGTAGGCGTCGGCCAGCAGATGCACCCCCTTCTCCGGCGCGATGCGGCCAAGGTAGCCGATCGTGAACGGCTTCGCCTTACCGGCGCCGGCGTCCGACGGCGTGTAGTTCTCGGTCGTGATGCCGAGCGGCACGACATCGATCTTGGCGCCGGGGATCCGCAGGTAGTTCGCCATATGGCCGGCGTAGTAGTCGCTCACGGCAATGAAGCGATCGACCGACTGCGCGTGCTGGCGGATGAGCGCGAGGGCACGGCTGTGGTGGGGTTCGACCAGATGATCGAGAAAGATGTCCTCCCCCTGCAACGTGCAACAGATTGGACAGCCCAGCGCCTTCCGCAGCTCCGGCGCCAGCGAGATGAGGAGCGAGTAGGAAATGTCCACGACGTCCGGACGCGGTTCGTCGCGCAACCAATGGAGCAGCTTGTCGAACTCCTTCCGCTGCCGGCCGTGGCGACCCTCGAGCATGGAGACCGTCAACGCGCCCAGGGCCTCCGGCTGTGTCGGCATCCCCAGCTTCGACACGAGACCAAGGAGCCAGCGCGAGTCCCAGAGCCGGTCGATCAGCCATGGCGTGCCGCGAAAGAAGCCGGCCTGCTGCTCCAGGAATACGTTGACGCCACCGAAGAAGATGCGGCGCCCGCTGGTGGCGCTCGGCTCATCGGTCCGCGGCGGCGTATAGAGCGGCACCAGGATCGGCTCGTGGCCCAGCCGGGTGAGCGCCTGCGCCAGCGTGTTGTCGCGGATACAACTGCCGCAATACATGCCGCCGGCGCCCGCGGTCAGCGTCAGGATCCGCATCAATCCTCGGCGATACAGTAGAGGAACTGCTCGCCTCGCAGGTAGATCTCGTCGCCCACGACGGCCGCGGAGGCGTCGATGGGATCGTCCAGCGTGTTGGTGGCGAGCACCCGCATCTCCGGACCGGTCGCCAGCACGAGCGTCGTCCCGTCGCGGCCGGTGATGTAGAGCCGATCGTTGGCCACTACCGGCGACGCGTAGATCTCGCGGATGCCGGGTAGCCGCTCCGGACCGTAGAGCGGACTTCCGGTCGCGGCGTCATGCGCCGAAAGAATCCCGGAGTTGCTCTTCGTGAAGTAGAGGATGCCGTCGTGCAGAACGGGAGACGGAACGTACGGCGTGTCCCGGTCGTGCGACCAGACGATGGCATCGCTGCCGGTAATGTCACCCCGCGCGCGAGCCAGGTCTACGGCGAAGAGCCGGTTCCCGCGGTAGCCACTCATCAGGTAGACGATGCCGTCCTCCTCGACCGGCGACGGGATGGCGTTCAGGGTGACGCCCTCCCCTTCCCAGAGAAGCGCACCGGTCTCGGCCGAGTAGCTCCGGATGCGATCGGTGGCACTGGTCACCACCTGCGCCTGCCCGTCATGTTCGACGACGAGCGGCGTCGTCCAGGCGGTCTCCTCGTTGCGGTCGACGCGCCAGCGCTCCGTCCCGGTCCGCTTGTCGAGCGCTGTGATGAACGATGGCCCCTGGTGATCCCAGATGACGATGATCGAATCGCGGTATAGCGCCGGCGACGCCCCCTCGCCGAATCCCAGTCGGATGCGCATGTCGCCAAAGTCGCGATCCCAGAGCGGCGTGCCATCCATGTCGTAGCAGTAGAGGCCTCGCGATCCGAAGAACGCGCAGACCACCTCCCCATCCGTCACCGCGGAGGCCGACGCCCAGCTGTTCGTGTTGTGACGTCCCTCGTGCGGCTGCGTCGTAACCGCGGTCCGCTCCCAGATGACGGATCCGTCCTGCCGGTTCAGCGCAACGATGACGAAGTGGAGGAGTTCGTCCGAGCCGGTGGTCCCCATGAAGCGGTTGCGGATACTGGCGAAGAAGCCGGTGCTGTCTTCCCCCTCGCCCGCCGGTACCGCGGTCAGGAGAAAGACACGGTCGCCCGAGACAACCGGCGACGCGGAGCCTCGGCCCGGAATCGGCACCTTCCAGCGGATGTTCTCCGTCTGGCTCCAGTTAAGCGGAGGGTTGCCGGAAGGTGCAGCACCGGTCGCGAGCGGCCCGCGCCACTGCGGCCAGTCCGCCCCTTCAGGAGCCTGGGCGGAAGGTACCTCGAGGCTGAGAATGATGACGACTGCGATGCCCGCAAGAACGCCGCCGACGGCCCATATGCCAGCAAGACGCCGGCGCACCAAAAATTGCATGGGCGATTGTAGCCGCACGGCGGGGGCCACCAGAGGCTGGGATACAATCCCGCCATGATCATGACCACTATTATGCAACCTTCGTCGACGTTCGCCGTTGCACTCCTTGCCCTGGTTGCCGTCGGGATGGTCGCCGCCGCCGCGGCGCAGCGGACCATTCCAGCACCGGACGATGTCGCCGCAGCGCCAGCCGACGCCGAGACCACGGCGTCCGGTCTCGCCTCGACGGTGATCGAGGCGGGCAGCGGCAGTCAGCATCCGGGCCCCGCCTCCACCGTGACGGTTCACTACACGGGCTGGCTCACGAACGGTGAGATGTTCGACAGTTCGGTTACGCGTGGCGCGCCGGCGTCATTCCCGCTGAACCGCGTGATCGCGGGCTGGACCGAAGGGGTGCAGTTGATGGTGCCGGGCGAGAAGCGCCGCTTCTGGATTCCGGAAGATCTTGCCTACGGGGGACGTCCCGGGTCCCCCGCCGGGATGCTCGTCTTTGACGTCGAACTGATCTCGATTCAGTAGCCGCGCAACCGCGCGGTCACCGTTCCTTGCAACCCAGGGGGCGCCGCCGCCAGCCGCGGCGCCCGCATCCCGCTCGACGCTACTGCTTCGACAGCGTCACGCCGTCCCAGTCGAAGCTGGTGAACTGATCGCTGCTGAAGCTGATCACGACCGGCTCGACGATCGAGTACTTGTCGTCGTCACCGTCGTACTCCCGCACGACCAGCAGCGCGTCCTGCTCGGCGATGGCGTAGGTGCCCATCCCCTCTTCGCCTTCGGCGTCCTCGAACTCGAAGAAGCCATCCTCCGTGAAGGTGATCCGCGGGGTGCCCCCTTCCGCCTGAAACTCCTGCTCGCCCCGAAGGCGGCTGCCGCTCGGCAGCACCTCGAGTTCAAGGTCGATCGGTTGGTTGTCGCGCATCCGGATATCGGCCGGCGTGCGAACCCCCTGGTAACCATCACGGAGGAAGGTGATGTCGTAGCGGGCCGACGTCAGACCGATCATGAAGAACTCGCCGTCATCGTCCGTCGTGGTGGTGACAGGGGAGCCGCCGCCCTCGCGCTCGGCCATGACCTGTACGCCGGGCAGTCCGTTACCCCAAGCATCGGTTATCGTGCCGTTGACTCGAACCTGCGCCGCGGCATCGACCGCGACGCACGCCGCTACCCCAAACGCCACCGCCACCACGAGCCGTACGCTGCTTCCCATCATGCTCCTCCCCTTGGAAGTGGCGCGCGGTGCGCCGATACTCGGGTGCAGCCTATACCGCTGGTCTGTAAGCGGCAAACGGCATTCCTTCCATGTCGCTATGATTCCATCGGTTCCGGTACAGGAGTCGGCCGGATCAGCAAAGGCAAAGGAGGACGACGTGCAGATGATGCGACAGGTGGTAGTGCTCGGCGCGCTGCTCGGACTCGCCGCGGGCGGAACGCTCGCCGGCACGCAGGAGGATGTGAGCGTGGAGGATTACGAGGACGCGATGCAGGAGCTTCGCTACCTGGTGTCGGACGCCGCGATCCACCTCGACGCGAGCTACTGGGGAGACCTGGGCGAAGACACCGACAAGATGCGGACGCAGTTCGCGAAGGTGGAGGTGTTCTGGGAGGCGCAGGGCCAGGCGGAGGCCGTCGAACTGGTGGGGAACGCGATCGAAGCGGCGCGCGCGATCGCGCGGGCGTCGGGAGCTCAGGACCGGGACGCGGCCACGACGGGGCTCGAGCAGTTGCGGGGCGCCTGCGCGGCCTGTCACGGAGAGTTCCGTGAGGAAACCGCAGACGGGTTCCGGATCAAGCCGTCGGCGCTGCAATAGCGCGGCCGCAGTTCGATCGGCGTACAAGCGAAGAGCCGGTCCGGCTTGCATGCCGGACCGGCTCTTCTTGTGTCGTGCCCCCGAAAGGCGCTAGTTGGTCGGCCAGAGGACGCCCTGGCTGTTCTCGCCTTCCGCACCGGCCGGAACCGGGCCGATCCCCTTGTAGACGAACTTCTGCACGCGCGAGCCCTCGTAGGTCTCGGTCGTGTAGATGTTGCCATCGGAGTCGACCGCGATGCTGTGCACCGCGAAGAACATCCCAGGCTGCCGTCCGCCGTCGCCGAACGCGGTCAGCACTTCCATCGTCGCCCGCTCGATGATGTAGACCTTCATGTTCTGCCCGTCGGCCAGGTAGAGGTAGGTCTGCTCCGGGTCGGGCGAGAAGTCGATGTCCCAGGTCGAGCCCTGCGACCGGGTGTGAGTCGCGACGAAGTACTCGTCCACGAACGTGCCGTCCTTCTGGAAGACCTGGACCCGGTCCTCCGCGCGGTCACAGACGTAGACCAGACCGTCGTTCGAGATCTCGCCGCAGTGCACCGGGCCGCGGAACTGCTGCGCGGGGTCGCCGCCCGGCTGATACGGTCCGCCAAAGTCGTAGGCGTCGTCCGGCTCGTTCCCGTAGGCGCCCCAGTAGCGCTTCAGCTCGCCGGAGTCGACGTCCACGACCGCGACCCGCTTGTTGTAGTAGCCGTCGGCGAAATAGGCTTCGTTCGCCTCGGGGTCGATCCCGATCTTGGCGACCCGGCCGTAGCTGTCGGGCGAGTGGCTGTCACGCTCGAAGATCCGGCGGCCATCCTCTTCGCGCACCAGACGGGCGTTGTGGGTGCCCGCCGACAGCAGGAAGTCGCCGCTCCGGGTGAACTTCAGCACGTGCGAGTCGCCCTGGCCGTTGCCACCGATCCAGACGTTGTCCATGTGGTCGACGGTGAGGCCGTGGTTCGACTCCGGCCAGACGTAGTCACCCGTCTCGGTACCCGGACCACCCCAGCTGTCCATCAGTTCCCCGTCCTGGTTGAAGACCAGAACCGGCGGGCCAGGCTGGCAACACTCGCTCACCGGCGGGTCAGCCATCATGCCAACCTCGGTGTTGAGCACGAACTGATCCATCGTGTTGCGATGGAGCACCCAGATGAGATCCTGTGAATCGACATCGATGCCGATCGTGGCGCCCATCAGCCAGTGGTTCGGCAGGTTGTTCGGCCAGGTGGGGTCCACCTCGAACATCGGCGCCTGCGTCGCGTTCGGATCGGCCGGCGGCATGTCCGCTGCCGCTTCCTCCCCGCCACCGCCGGCTGCGCCGCCACCGCAAGCAACCGCCACGGCGCTGACGAACGCCACCGCCAGAAGAAGTGCGTACTTCCGACTCATCGTATCCCTCCCTGGAACTTGTGCCGCCTTCGGGCAACATCGCCCGAAGCCGGCGCATCTCGCTACGCTTGAACGGGCACCAGTATACTTGCAAATTGTCCCGGCGGAGCAAGCAGTGCTATCCGGGGCCAAACACGCGCACACCAACGAGACAGCAGTGCGAATGCGACACGGACCCTGGATAGTCGCGGCTGCGGCCGCCGCCCTGATGGTGGCGGCTCCCGCTGTCCCGACCGCCCATGACATCCCGAGCGACGTCACCGTCCGGGCCTTCGTCAAGCCCGAAGGTGATCGGCTGCGGATGCTCATCCGGCTCCCGCTCGAGGCGATGCTCGACGTCAACTTCCCCCTCACCGGCCCCGGCTACCTCGAGATCGAGCCGGCCCGGGAACTCCTTCCCGACGCCGCCATGCTCTGGCTGGGACAGGAGATCGAGATCTACGAGGATGGCAACCGCCTCGCGGAGCCGACGATCGAGGCAATCCGACTATCGATTCCCTCCGACCGGTCGTTCGAGGAGTACGAGACCGCCCTTGCGCATGTCACGACCGGCGCGCGGCTGCCAGCGTCGACGCAGATCATCTGGCGGCAGGCCATGCTCGACGTGCTGCTCGACTACGACACCGTCTCCGCCGAATCGAGCTTCGCCATCCGCCCCGGCGTGGAACGGCTCGGACTACGGGTCGTTTCGGTCATCCGGTTCCTGACGCCGTCGGGCGCCGAACGCGCATTCGAACTGCGCGGCGACCCGGGCATCGTCACGCTCGATCCCCGCTGGCACCAGGCCGCCTGGCGCTTCGTCGTTTCCGGTTTCGATCACATCCTGGACGGGACGGACCACCTGCTGTTCCTCCTTTGCCTGGTCGTACCGTTCCGCCGGCTTCGGGCGCTCGTGCCTATCGTGACCGGCTTCACCGTCGCCCATTCGGTGACGCTGATCGCTTCCGCCTACGACATGGCGCCCGACACGCTCTGGTTCCCGCCAGCCGTCGAGACGCTCATCGCGCTCTCCATCCTCTACATGGCGTTCGAGAACATCGTGGCGGCAGACTCGGTCGAGGTCGGGCGGATCCGGCGGCGCTGGGTGGTGGCGTTCGGCTTCGGCCTGATTCACGGCTTCGGCTTCTCGTTCGCGCTGCGCGAGACGCTCCAGTTCGCCGGCTCGCATCTCCTGACGTCGCTGCTGTCGTTCAACATCGGCGTTGAACTGGGTCAGCTGCTGGTGATCGCGCTCGCCGTGCCGGCGCTGGAGTTGCTCTTCCGGTTCGTGGTCACCGAGCGGATGGGCACCATTCTGATCTCGGTCCTCGTGACGCATACGAGTTGGCACTGGATGGCCGAGCGGTACGAGACGCTTAGCCAGTACCCGCTGACCTGGGGCGCGGTGCTGAGCGCGCTCCTCGTGGGGATCATCCCGTGGCTGATTGCAATGATGCTGGCCGCCACGATCGCCTGGTATGGCCTGCGGTATGTCCGGAGACAGCGACCCGCGGGTGAAGCGCCGGCCCAGTAGGTGTCGTCCCTACGATCGGGACAGGGGGAATCTTTGCGCACTATTACGGTCTGCGTCGTAGCCACGCTTCTGTCGTTGGCGGCTCCGCCCGGGGCATCCGCACAGGATCCGGTCGAATCACAAGATCCGGCTGGATCGCAGGATCCGGCCGGTCAGCAGCCGCTCGTGCTCGAGGGCATCGACGCTGGCAGCGAGTTGCCGCCAGCCGATCAGTACCGCGTCGAGCCGGTGCGCGTGAACGAGAAACCGTCCATCGACGGACGGCTCGACGAAGAGGAGTGGCTCCTCGCGGCGGTAATCGATGACTTCGTGCAGCAGGAGCCATCCGAGGGCGAACCGGCAACCGAACATACCGTCGTCCGGCTGATGTACGACGCCGAGATGCTCTACATCGGCGTCGAGGCCTACGACGACGATCCGAACGGCCTGATCGCGACCGAGAAGCGGCGTGACTCCCTCCGACTGCTGGAGGAGGACAACTTCCAGATCATTATCGACACGTTCCGCGACCGCCGTTCCGGTTACATGTTCGTCACCAATCCGCTTGGTGCGAAGCTGGAGCAGCAGGTGGCCGAAGAGGGCGAGGGCGGCTTCCGCGGCAACAGCTCGAATATCAATCTGAACTGGGACGGTGTCTGGGACGTCGCCACGCAGCGAACGTCCGAGGGCTGGGTGGCGGAGATCGGGATCCCGATGGTGACGCTCCGCTTCCCGCGCGTCGAGCGCCAGGCCTGGGGCGTCAACTTCATGCGGAACATCCGCCGGAAGAACGAGCAGGTTTTCTGGGCGCCGATTCCGAAGGCATTCACCGTGACCCGGGTCAGTCTGGCAGGCACAATGGCCGGCGTCACGCAAGTGAACCGCGGCCTTGATCTGCGGGTGACGCCGTACATTCTGGCGAGCAGCACGCAGAACCGGAGCGCCGCCAACGTCGACCTCGCCGGCAGCGGCCTGGGCAACGCCGGGCTGGATGTCAAGTACGGCCTCGGATCCGGGCTGAACCTCGACCTGACGTTCAATACCGACTTCGCGCAAGTGGAAGTGGACGAACAGCAGGTGAACCTGACCCGGTTCCCCCTCTTCTTTCCAGAGAAACGTGACTTCTTCCTGGAGAACGCCGGCATGTTCAGCGTGCGGACCCAGGGGTTCAACCGCTCCGCCGACCTGTTCTTCACCCGGCGGATCGGCCTGTCAGGGGGACAGGCAATCCCGATCGTCGGCGGCGCCCGGCTGACCGGCAAGGTGGACCGAAACAACATCGCGGCACTCAACATCACGACGCAGGCCAATGGAGTCGGAGACGCCCGGCGGATGGGCGAGAACTTCTTCGTCGGCCGCTACAGCCGGGACATCTTCGCGCGCTCGAAGGTGGGCGGCATGGTCGTCAACAAGGAATCGGTAGGCGGCGGCCATTTCAACCGGACCTTCGCCGTCGACACGACGCTCGCTCCGCACCGCCACCTGTCGATGACGGCGTTTCTCGCCAAGACCGAGACGCCCGGGATGACCGGCAACGACATGGCGAGCTACTTCACCGCGGTCTGGCTCAGTCCGTCGTGGCGGGTCTACGGTGAGTACAGTGACATCCAGGACAACTTCAACGCCGAGGTGGGGTTCGTGCCGCGGGTCGGCATCCGGACGTCGAAGTTCCACGGGGAGTGGGATCCCCGGCCCGGCCGCTGGGGTATCCGGCAGTTCGATCCGATGTGGAACCTCGAGTACACGACGGATCAGAACAACCGGCTGGTCACGCGGCGCATACACAACATGATCGGCACCTATCTGGAGGATGGTTCGTCGTTCACCATCATCTATAACGACCTGTTCGAACAGTTGGACGAACCGTTCCTCATCCACCGCGACGTCAAGGATCCGGCGAGGGACATCAGTATCCCCGTTGGCCCGTACCACTTTGGCCAGTGGATGTTCCGTTACCGGAGCGACCCGTCCAAGCGCGTGTACACGCAGCTCGGCTACACGCCGCAGACCTTCTTCGACGGGACGCGGACCGACACGACCGCGTCGCTCGGCGTCCGCTTCACGCAGTCGCTCGCCACCGAGGCGCGCTTCACGCGGAACAACGTCGATCTTGCGGGAGGATCGTTCGTTGCCGACCTGGCGGCACTGACGTTTGACTGGGCGGTCTCGCCCAACATCACGCTCCGCACGCTGTCGCAGTACGTGTCGACCACCGGCGAGCTGAGCAACAGCATCCGCTTCAACTGGATCTACAGTCCCGGCAGCGATATCTACATCGCCTACGACGAGTTGCGGCTCGACTACCAGCCGACCGTCGGCGCCATCCGCCGCTACTCCCCCTGGATCCGCAACCGGCAACTGGCGATCAAGATGACCTACCTCTTCTCGCGGTAGCTAGCGGCGGGGCATCCGGATCCACTTCTGGGTGGAGCCGGCGCTCTTCACTACCGTCTCGATGAAGAGCATCCCGCGGAGGCCATCGTCGACAGTCGGGAAGTCAAGAGCGAGAGGATCGGGAGGTGCTCCGGCGAGGCGGGCGCGGATCGCATCGCACGCGTTGGCGTATATCGTCGCGAACGCCTCGAGGAACGCTTCCGGATGGCCTGCCGGGAGGCGCGTTGCCCGGGCAGCGGCGGCGCTTGCCGCCGCGACGCCGGGGTCGCCGCGGCGCCAGGTTTCTTCCGGGCCCTCGAGCGCGGTCACCTCGAGCGTCTCGGGTGTCTCCTGCCGCCAGCGGATGCCTCGCTTCTCTCCGTAGACCCGTAGCGTGAGGCCATTGGCCTCGCCCACCGAGATCTGACTGGCCAGCAGGACCCCGCGGCCGCCGCCGGCGAAGCGGAGCAGCACGCTCGCGTCGTCGTCGAGCCGCCGGCCCCGCACGAACGTCGTGAGGTCGGCCGACACGGCGGCGATGCGGAGGCCGGTCACGTACTCCGCCAGATTCTCGGCGTGCGTGCCGATGTCACCGAGGCAACCGGCGGCGCCGCTCCGTTCAGGGTCGGTCCGCCACGCCGCCTGTTTCTGTCCGGTCCGCTCAAGCGGCGTCGCGAGCCAGCCCTGCGGGTACTCGACCACGACCTTCCTGACCCGCCCCAACCGGCCATCGCGCACCAGGTCGCGCGCCAGCTTCACCATCGGGTATCCGGTGTAGTTGTGTGTCAGCGCGAAGATGCACTCCGACTTCCCGACGAGTCGCTTGAGTTGCCGTGCCTCGGCCACATCGAGCGTCATCGGTTTGTCGCAGACGACGTGGATGCCGGCGCTAAGCAGCGCTTTCGCCATCGGAAAGTGGAGGTGATTCGGCGTGACGATCGCAACGAGATCGACCCTTTCGCCCGCCGGAAGCCGGCGCTCCCCCGCTATCAGATCGTCGACCGAGTCGTAGACGCGTGACGGATCGAGCAGCAGCTCGCGCCCCTTGGCGCGCGAGCGACGCGGACTGGACGAGAACGCGCCGGCGACGAACTCCACACCGCCCGCGAGGAGCGCGGCCCGGCGGTGGACATCGCCGATGAAGGCACCGGGGCCGCCGCCCACCATGCCGAGCTTCAGCGTCCGGCCGATCGTGGCCGCCATCGGCTCAACCGTCCTGCCGGTCGGTATCGACGCGATCGCCACGGCGCCTGTCAAACGCGGCATCGAACGCCAGCGTGGACGGCATGAAGTCGATCGAACGGACGAACTCGCACGATTCGCGCGCACCGTGCTCGCGGTCCATGCCGGAATCCTCCCATTCGACGGAGAGAGGGCCGGTATAGCCGATCCGGTTGAGCGCCCGAATGATCGCCTCGAAGTTGATATCGCCCCGGCCGACCGAACGGAAATCCCAACCGCGGCCCGGCGCGCCGAAATCGAGATGCGACGAAAGGATGCCGCTCCGGCCGTCGAGCGTGACGGCGGCGTCCTTCATGTGGACGTGGTAGATGCGGTCGGGGAACTCCTCGAGGAAGCGGACCGGGTCGACCCCCTGCCACTCCAGGTGACTCGGGTCGAAGTTGAAGCCGAACGCCTCCCGCCGGCCGATCGCGTCGAGCGCGCGATTGGCGGTAATCAGGTCGAACGCGATCTCCGTCGGGTGAACCTCGAGCGCGAAGCGGATACCGTTCTCCTCGAACGTATCGAGGATCGGATGCCACAGCTCGGCAAACCGCTCGTAGCCGGCAGCGATCGTCGCTTCGCTGACTGGCGGGAACGAATAGAGAAGATGCCAGATCGGCGATCCGGTGAAGCCGCAGACGACCGGCACCCCGAAGCGCCTTGCGGCGCGCGCGGCATTCTTCATCGTCTCCACCGCCCAGGCGCGCTTCCCTTCCGGGTCGCCGGCCAGCTCGGCCGGCGCAAACGCGTCAGACCGGTCGTCGTTGGGATCGCAGACGAGCTGGCCCGCCAGATGATGCGAGATGGCCCAGCAACCGAGGCCCGATGCCTCTAGCAGCGCGCGGCGTTCCGCGCAATAGACGTCGTCCGTGGCGCCGCGATCGACATCGAAGTGATCACCCCAGCAGGCGAGCTCGAGGCCCGCGTAACCGAAGCCGGCCGCCTTCGGAGCAAGCTCCGCAAGCGGCAGATCCGCCCATTGCCCGGTGAACAGGGTGACTGCGCGCGCCATGCTTTGGGAGGTCCGCCAGTGTCGAGTATAGTGGCGGCGGAGGTTGTCCGATGGCTGAATTGACCAGACGCGAGGCAGTGGGACTGGTAGGCGCCGCAGCGGTCGGTGCTGCAATTGGCCGCGCGGTTCCAGCCCACGCGGCGACGGGCGCTCTCCGCCAGTCGGTCTGCCGCTGGTGCTTCAACGACATCCCGCTCCACACTTTCTTCGAGCAGGTGCGGGCAACTGGCCTGACCGCCGTCGACCTGCTTGACGCGGAGGAATGGGCGGTGGCCCGCCAGTACGGCCTCGCCTGCTCCACGGGCTACGGCGGCGGCGGGACAATCGCCGAGGGGCTGAACGACCCGGCGAACCACAACACCATCGTCCGCAACCTGGAGCGGAGCCTGCCGTCGGCGGCGCGCGCCGGCGTTCCCAACGTCATCGCCTTCTTCGGAAACCGGCGCGGCATGACTGACGCCGAGGGAATCGACCACTGCGTGTCAGTCTTGCGGCGCGTCGCGCCGGTCGCGGAGAGCGAAGATGTGACCGTGGTTCTCGAACTGCTCAACAGCCGGGTGGATCACCCCGACTACCAGGGAGACCGGACACGCTTCGGCAGCGAAGTGGTCGAGCGGGTCGCCTCGCCCCGCGTCAAGCTGCTGTACGACATCTACCATATGCAGGTGATGGAGGGGAACGTCATTCAGACGATCCGCAACCACCACCAGCAGATCGGTCACTACCACACCGCGGGGGTACCAGGACGCCACGAGCTGGGCCGGCAACAGGAACTGCACTGGCCCGCTATCGCCAGAGCGATTGCGGAAACCGGGTTCAACGGCTATGTGGCGCACGAGTTCATCCCCACCGGCGATCCGATGACGTCGCTGCGCGAGGCGATCGCGAGCTGCAACGTCTGACGGAGGACCACACGATGCCGCAGTTCACCCGCCGTGAATGGCACCGGCTGGCCGTCGGCGGTGCGATTGGCGCGGCCGCAACCCACTGGCTGCCCCCCGGCGTGCGGCGGACGCACGCCGCGCAGTCGACCTTTGCCGGCGTGGTGATCGGCCTGCAGAGCTACAGCTTCCGGGACATGGACCTGGATGCAGGCATCGCGGCGATGACCGATCTCGGCATCACAAGCTGCGAACTGTGGGAAGTGCATGTCGAACCGCGTGAATTGCGGCTACCGGGGAACCGCGAGCAGTTGCGGCGCTGGCGCACCACGATCCCGCTGAGCCACTTCGAGGAGATCGGCGCGCGGTTCACGGAGGCGGGGATCGAACTGAACTCCTACAACATCAGCTTCAAGGACCACTTCTCGGACGCCGAGATCGACCGTGGCTTCGAGATGGCGCAGGCCTTGGGTGCTCCCGCAATTACTGCTTCGGCGAACATGAACGCGGTACCGCGGATTGCGCGCTACGCCGAGCGGCACGGCATGCCGGTCGCGATGCACAACCACTCGCGCGAGGACCCGAACGAGTTCTCGAGCCCCGCCGACTTCGCCCGTGCCATCGAGATGGGCGGCCCCGCGCCCATCGCCATCAACCTGGACATCGGCCACTTCGTTGCCGCCAATCACGATCCGATCGCGTACCTGCGGGAACACCACCCGCGCATCGTGACGATCCACCTGAAGGACCGGAAACGCGACCAGGGTCCGAACACGCCGTGGGGCGAGGGAGACACGCCGATCCGCGAAACGCTGCACCTGCTGCGCGACGAAGGATGGGCGATTCCGGCGAACATCGAGTACGAGTACGACGGCGGCGACACGCTGACCGAGCTCCGCCGCTGCCTCGACTACTGCCGGGAAGCGCTCGACGACGGCAATCCCTGGCGTGCGCTGTTCGACGGCAGCTCGCTGGAAGCCTGGCGGGGCTACAAGCGCGAGACGATGCCCGACGGCTGGCAGGTGGTGGACGGCACGCTGGCGCGCGTGGGCCAGGGGGGCGACATCATAACGAAGGAGCAGTTCGAGCACTTCGAACTCCGCTTCGAGTGGCAGGTGGAGACCGGCGGCAACAGCGGCGTCTTCTTCGGCGTCAGCGAGGAGGTGGACGGCCCGGCCTGGTACTCCGGCCCGGAGTTCCAGCTGCTCCACAACGCCGGACATCAGGACGGCGCGGATCCGATTACCTCCGCCGGCAGCAACTACGCCGTCCATCCCCCGTCGGCCGATGTCACCCGACCGGTCGGCGAATGGAACAGCGCGCGCCTCGTCGTCAACCGCGGCCGCGTCGAACACTGGATGAACGGCACGCAGTTGCTGACATACGAGCTGGACAGCCCCGACTGGCAGTCGCGCGTTGCGGCCAGCAAGTTCGCCGAGATGCCCCGCTACGGTCGCGTCCGTCGTGGTCACCTCGCGATCCAGGACCACGGGGATCCGGTCCGCTTCCGCAACATTCTTGTCCGCCCGATCGACTGATGCGCCAGCCGTGCGCGGCGGCAGCCTGACGCACCCGACGCGCAGATGAACTCCGCAATCCGCCTGAAGCTCTCGGTGATGATGTTCCTCCAGTACGTCGTCTGGGGGGCATGGTTCGTGCCTATCGGCACCTACCTGGGAGAGACGCTCGCCTTCCCGGGCGAACAGATCGGCCTGGTGGTCGGCACGACGGCGATCGGCGCGATCGTTTCCCCCTTCTTTGTCGGGATGGTGGCGGACCGCTATTTCGCGACGGAGCGGCTGCTGGCGGTGATGCATCTGCTGGGCGCTGCCGTGCTGTTTGCAGCGTCGTTCCAGACCTCGTTCGGTGCGATGTACATCGGGCTGCTGGCGTACTCGCTGCTATACATGCCGACGCTCGCACTCACGAACTCGATCTCGTTCCGGCAGATGACCGATCCCGGGCGCGAGTTCCCGGGGGTGCGCGTACTCGGCACGATCGGCTGGATCGCCGCGGGGCTCGTCGTCGGTTTTCTCGGCCTCGAGGCGACGGCGCGGCCGATGCAGATCGGCGCCGTCGTCTCGATCGTCCTCGGACTCTACTGCCTGGTCCTGCCGCACACGCCCCCCGCCAAGGCAGCCGATCAGGTGACGGCGCGCGACGTCCTGGGGGTCGACGCACTGCGCCTGCTGCGCGAGCGGGCCTTCGCGGTGTTCGTCCTTGGCTCCTTCCTGGTCTGTATTCCGCTGCAGTTCTACTACGCGTTCACGAACCTCTTTCTGAACGAGATCGGCGTCGTGAACGCCGCCGGCAAGATGACGCTGGGCCAGATGTCCGAGATCGGCTTCATGCTTCTGATGCCCTGGTTCCTCGTCCGTTTCGGTGTCAAGAACCTGCTGCTGATTGGCATGCTCGCCTGGGCGGCCCGTTACGTCCTGTTCGCGTACGGCGACCCGGGAGGCGGGATGTGGATGCTCTACGGGGGCATTCTGCTCCACGGGATCTGCTACGACTTCTTCTTCGTCACCGGGCAGATCTATGTCGACCGGAAGGCGCCCGCCGACCTGCGCGCCGCCGCGCAGGGGTTCATCACCCTGATCACCTACGGCGTCGGCGGCTTCATCGGCACCTGGCTCTCGGGTCGGATTGTCGACGCCTACACCATCGCGGGCGGCACGCACGCCTGGCCCGAGATCTGGTCCATCCCCGCCGTCTGGGCCGGTATTGTCCTGGTCCTCTTCGCTTTCCTGTTCAGGTACCGGGAAACACCGGCAGAGACATCTGGCGCGTAGCCGCCGTAGGCACGTTGACGGGTAACTCCTTGCCGTGGAACAATTCCAACTGGTCATAACAAGTGGTTAGATCAGGCATTCGGCAGGTTCAGGCGACCGTCGCAAAGGCCCGGCTAGCGGAACTCCTTCGGGCCGTGGAACATGGCGAGCGGGTGGCTATCACCCGCCACGGGCGGACGATTGCCCACCTCATCCCGGCCGAGGATCAGGAGCGTGAAGCCCGACGGGAGGCAGTCCGACGGTTCAACGCGTGGCTCGACTCGTGGGGAGGCATCGACATGTCGCTGGAAGAGGCTCTTGAGTACCAGCATGCGGGACACCGCTATTGAGCGGCTTTGTCATCGACGCGTCGACCACACTGTCGTGGTTCTTCAAGGACGAGTCAGACCCTCGAGCCGAAGCGGCACGGCATCGGCTTGCAGAAGATCGGGTCTTCGTGCCCCAACTGTGGCACCTGGAGGTCCGGAACGCCCTGCTGATGGCAGAGCGCCGGAAACGAATCACCGCAAACCGAGTGACCGAATGCCTGGCAATGCTGAGCCAGCTCCCGATTGGGACTGACGGGGACGTCGACCTGGCCAGCGCGCTCACTTTGGCGCGGGCACATCGACTGACCTTGTACGACGCCGTGTACCTGGAACTGGCCCGGCGACGCGAGCTTCCGCTGGTGACGCTCGACTCGGACCTGAACGCAGCCGCACAGGCCTTGGGCCTGGCCGCCTTCGGAGCCTGACCTCACGCCGACTCCGCCTGCTGCATCGCGCGGAGGACGTTGGCGCCCATCACCTTGTTGATGTCGTCGTCCGAGAAGCCCCGGGCTGCGAGCGCGGCGGTCAGGTTGGGGGTGAGCCCGATGTGCTCGAGGCCCTCCGGGACGCGCAGGCCAACTGCATCGTAGTCGCAGCCGATGCCGACGTGGTCGATACCGGCGACGGTGGCGGCATGCTCGATGTGATCGACGAGGCGGCTCAGCGGCACTTGGCCGATCAGTTTCACGCCGGCGGTCTCGATGCGCCAGAGTTCTTCCGACAGGCGCTGCTGGTCATCGGCGTAGGTCTCGCGGGCGGCGGCGCGCTCCCGGTTCAACTCGGCGAGTTGCGACATGCTGGCCCGGTAATCGTCGTCGAGCATGCCGGCGTAGTAGGCGATACCGAGCACGCCCCCCTGCTGGCCGAGCGTCCGGAGCATGTCATCGCTCAGGTTGCGCGGGTGGTCGGAGACCGCCCGACACGCCGCGTGCGTATTGAGCACCGGCGCCGTCGACACGTCGACGGTGTCGTAGAAGGCCTGATCCGAGGCGTGGGAGAGATCGATCATCATGCCGAGGCGGTTCATTTCGCTGACCACTTCGCGGCCGAACGGCGTCAGGCCCTCCGGCCCGTCGTCGTACTCCGCAGCGCCGACCCAGGGCGTGTTCCCGCTGTGCGTCAGACCGAGGTAGCGGGCGCCGAGCCGGTAGAGCTGCCGTAACACCTCGAGACTCGAGTCGATCATGTGCCCCCCCTCGATGCCGAGGAAAACGGCGATCGTGCCGTCACGCTGGGCCTGCAACGCCTCATCGGCGCGTGTCGCCAGGAAGAGGTCAGCCGGATGGCGATCGACTTCCTCGACGATCACGTCGGTGATCCGAAGCGCGTTGCGGACAGCGGACTCCGGCGTCTGGCTGCGCGCTGGCGTCGAGACGGCGAAGAAACCGGCGTGAAGGCCGCCCTGACGCATTCTGGGGATATCGACATGCGTGTACGGCAGGCTTTCCCCCAGACCGATCCCCTCGCTCACCATGCGGAGCGGCGTGTCGATGTGGAGATCGAAGTAGAGAGGGCCGGAAGGCACGGCCGGTGCGTCGC
Organism: Vicinamibacterales bacterium; assembly: GCA_965246995.1. Taxonomy (GTDB): domain Bacteria; phylum Acidobacteriota; class Vicinamibacteria; order Vicinamibacterales; family UBA8438; genus VXRJ01. Next base: position 2,188,684 of record OZ252008.1, on the reverse strand, counting down.
CATCGGCGGCGGCCTGTGGTTCCGTATCGGATGGCGCGGCGCAGGCGGTCAGAAGCGCCGCGGTCGAGAGCGTGAAGTCCCGTCGGCTGAGCATGGTCATGCGGGCATTGTAGGAGGAACCGGACAGCCGCCGTCTTCCCTGCGCAGATCCGCCCAGACCGGCGGGGAGTATTTGCCAAACAGGAACGAGTGGGCGATTATGGCGGGGATCGGTCGCCGTGACGTTGTCAGGCGGGAGGGGCAGATGAGTTACCGACGTCTTGGGGCGTTCGTCTTCTTGCTGGCGATCGGACTGATGGCGCAGGCCGCGCCGGCGGTTGGACAGACGCGGGCGGGGAACGCCGACGCGGCGCCAGCCTACGAGCCACCGCGGATGCCGGATGGAAGGCCCGACCTGCAGGGGTTCTGGACTACCCAGACCTTTACGCCGCTGCAACGGCCCGAGTATCTAGTCGAAAAGGCGTTCTTCTCCGAGGAGGAGTGGGCGGAACTCCAGGCGCAGTTGACCGCCGAAGGGGTCGACCCGCTGGCCGGGAGCGCCGTCACCATCGAGGATCCGGAAGCGCGAGATGAGGTGCTCTACCAAACCAACCGCGACCGGACGGGATACGTCCACTACGACAACGAACTCTGGCTTCGGACACCGGTACCGAAGGGACTCTCGACACGACGGACGTCGCTCGTGATCGACCCGCCGAACGGCCGGATCCCGCCAACGAATGCCCAGGCCGAACAGCGTTCCGCCGACCGGCGCGCCGCACGCGAAGGGCGCGGCGCGTTCGACGGCCACGAGCTGCGGCCGCTCGCCGAGCGGTGCCTGGTCTGGCCGCACAACGGGCCGCCAATGCTGCCGCCGCCCTACAACGACATCCACCAGATCTTCCAGACCGAGGACTACGTCGTTCTGTTCACCGAGTTGAACACCAACGCGGCGCGGATTATCCCGACGACCGGGCTGCCACCGATGTCGGAGAACATCCGGCTGTTCCCGGGCGACTCGCGCGGCCATTGGGAAGGCGACACGCTCGTGGTGGAAACGACACACTTCAACGACAAGGGACGGTGGCGCGGATCGAGTGATCAGTTGCACGTCGTCGAGCGGTTCACCCGGGTCTCTGACGGAGAGATCCGCTACGCGTGGACGGTGACCGATCCCGGTACGTGGGACGTGCCGTGGAGCGTCGAACTGCCGATGGTCGCGACCGAAGGGCCGATGTACGAGTACGCGTGCCACGAGGGTAACTACGACATTCGCCACATCCTCGAGATCTACCGCAACATCGAAGCGCAGGAAGCGGCAGGCGAGCGCTAGCAAGCGCTCTCAGGTTCGCTGCATCCGGAGGAAACGATGACCAAGCGACAACAGGCCGGCGTGTTCGTCCTGATGGCATGCCTGACCCTGGCGCCGGTGACGGCGGCTGCGCAATCGGCCGAGGAACCGTCGCTCCGGACACCGTGGGGCGACCCGGACCTCCAGGGGATCTGGAACAACTCGACGCTCACGCCGTTCCAGCGTCCGGAGCGCCTCGGGAATCAGGAGTTTCTGACCGAGGAGGAAGCCGCCAATATCGAGCAGGCGAACGCCGACCGCAATGCGGAGCTCGACGGGCGCCCTGCGCTTCGGACGACGGCGGACCCGTCCGGCAACGTCGATCGGGGCGTCGACGGCGCACCCGGCTCGTACAACAACTTCTGGATGGAGCGGGGCTCGACGGTGGTGCCGACCCGCCGGACATCGATCGTCACCGATCCGCCGAACGGACGGCTGCCCGAACTGACGCAGGACGTCGCTGCCTGGCTCGCATCGCCGGAAGCGGCGCGCCTCGCCGATGTCCGTGGCGGGAACCTGCCGACCGACACGTACGAGCAGCTCGATGGCGGCGACCGGTGTCTCTGGTACCGAGGGATCCCGTCCTTCCCGACGGCCTACAACAACCACTACCAGATCGTGCAGACGCCAACGTGGGTGGCGATCCTCCAGGAGCACATCCATGACGTGCGGTTCATCGCGCTCGACGACCGTCCGCATATCGACCCGGCGATCCGGCAGTTCGCAGGTGACTCGCGCGGCCATTGGGAAGGCGACACGCTCGTGGTCGAGACGACCCACTTCAACCGGCACGCGTTCATCCGGAACTTCAACGCGAATCTGACCGAGGAACTGCATGTCGTCGAGCGCTTCCGCCGCGCCGACCACGACACGCTCGACTACGAGTTCACGGTGACCGATCCGAATGTCTGGACCCGGCCGTGGAGCGGATCACTACCGATGTGGCGCGCGGAAGGGCCGGTCTTCGAGTACGCCTGCCACGAGGGCAACTACGGGCTGACCAACATGCTGGCCGGCTCGCGCGCGCAGGACGCCGCCGGCAAGCGCTAGGAGCCCGTGGTGAAACCCCCGCTACATTCGAGTGGCGATGCATCCCGCCTGAACGGCGTTGCTCCTCGGTCACATATGGCCAATATGCTCCCTCGTCGCGCCTTGTCAGCCGGGCGTCTCACCGCTCTCGGTGCTACGCGGGGTTTCACCACGGGCTCCTAGTCGGGGGTCGCAAACGCGACGAGTTCCTGGCTCGATCCGGCACCCGTCGCAATCAGCACGAACTGTCGCCCGCTGCCGGTCTGGTAGGTCATCGGCGTACCGGCCGAACGCTCAGACAGCGGCGCCGACCAGAGCTCCCGTCCCGTTCGCTTGTCGAACGCGTACAGTGCATCCTCTCCGCCACCGACGAATACCAGTCCCCCCCTCGTGACAATGCCCCCGGGAGCGCCCGGGGTGCCCAGCCGGTCCGGCAGGTCGATCCCCTGCAGCGCCGGGTGGGCCCGCAGCCGATCACTCCCCCGGCCGAAGGGGACGCGCCAGGCGACGTCGCCAGTGCTCAGATCGAGCGCGACGAGGTAAGCGTAGGGCGGCTTGTTCAGCGGGATGCCGTTCTCGAACGTAGCCCGTCCACCCAGGTCGGCGTCATACCCGACGTAATCCGGATCCGTCGTGTCGGCGAACGGATTCGTCGTCGTCTCCGGGTCGAACTTCACCAGCCGCTGCATGCCCGCCACATTGGAAGCCTTGACGTACAGCATCCCCGTTTCGGGGTCGAATGCCCCGCCGCCCCAGTTGGCGACGCCGCTGCCGGCCGGGCGCACGAGCGATCCCTCCAGGCTGGGCGGCGTATAGAGCGGTCCCGTCCTGAATTCACCCATTACCGCCTGCGCCGCGGCCTGCAGATCCGGAGTCAGGTCGAACGCGTCATCCGGTGACATGCCGAGGGTGGGGAGCAACGCAGGTGGCCGTGTGGGAAATGGCTGGGTAGCCGACGTCCGCTCGCCCGGCACGTCGCTCTGCGGTACCGGCCGTTCCTCGATCGGCCAGACCGGCTCCCCCGTCACGCGATCAAAGACAAAGACCAGTCCCTGCTTGGTAAGCTGGCTGACCGCCTCTATCTGCTGTCCATCGACGGTGATCGGCGTCAACATCGGCTGTGTCGGCAGGTCGTAGTCCCAGACTCCGTGATGCACGATCTGGAAGTGCCACTCCCGCTCGCCGTTGTTCGCGTCGAGCGCGACCAGACTTTCCGCGAACAGGTTGTCCCCCAGTCGCCGGCCGCCGTAGTAGACATTGGTCGGGTTGCCGACCGGGAGAAATACCAGTTCGCGCTCCTCGTCGACGGTCATCCCGGCCCAGACGTTGGTCGCGCCGGTATGTCGCCACGCTTCGTTTTCCCAGGTCTGGCTCCCGAACTCCCCTTCCTGCGGAATGGGATGGAAGCTCCAGACGAGCGCCCCCGTCCGCGCGTCGTAGGCGCGCACATCGCCGGGCGGCGTACGCGGATAGATGACCCGGTCGCCGACCGCGCTGCCGACGATCACGAGGTCCTTGTAGATCACGGGCGCCGCGTTGAACTCGAAGTGGCTGCGGTCGATGGGCCAGATCAGGTCCTGGCTCAGGTCCACCACGCCGTTGTCGCCAAACGAGGGCACTACCCCGCCGGTCTCCGCGTCGAGGCAGAACAGGCGGTGCCGGCTGGCCAGGAAGATGCGCAGATCTTCCCCGTCGCGCCACATCGTGACCCCGCGATGCCGGAAGCCGCCGCCCAGCGCCGGCATGCCGTCCGCGTAGGCTCGCGGATCGAAGATCCATCGGACCGCACCCGTCTCGGGATCCAGCGCGGCGACCCGGTTGTAGTTCGAGCTCACGTACACCGTGCCGTCAACCATGATCGGCGTGCTCGTGAAGCTCCCCGGCACGGTCCCGAACTCCTCTCGGGGCCGGTCCGCCGGACGCCACGTCCAGGCCACCTGCAGTTCCCCGACGGTATCCGGTGTCAACGTGTCGGCGGCGGAAAAACGGGTATTCGCAGCGTCTCCGCCGACGAAAGGCCACTCCACCTGCGCGCCGCCTGCTTCCTGCCCCTGTCCCTGCGCGAACGCGTCCGGTGCGCCGGCCGGAAACAGCACGGCCGCCGCCCCGAGCAGGCAGGCGAGCGGCAGGGGCACGAGATGGTGGAGGATGCGTCTCATCGTTACTGCCTCCCGATGGCCGACCGGCCCTGGCGCAGGACGTACTTCTGGATCTTGCCGGTCGCCGTCTTCGGCAACTGTTCGACGAACGTGACGTGGCGCGGCACCTTGAAGTGCGCCATCTCCTCGCGCGCCCAGGCAATCAGTTCCTCCGCCGTGACCGACGCGCCGGCGGCGAGGACGACGAACGCGTGTGGTGTCTCGCCCCACTGCTCGTCCGCCATGCCGACGACGGCGACTTCCAGCACCGCCGGGTGGCGCATCAACACCCCCTCCACCTCGACCGACGAGATGTTCTCACCACCGCTGATGATGACGTCCTTGAAGCGGTCGCGGATCTCGGCGTAACCGTCGGGATGGACCACCGCGGCGTCGCCGCTATGGAACCAGCCGTCGCGCATCGCTCTGGCCGTCGCCGCCGGGTCGTCGTAGTAGCCCGCCATCACGACGTTGCCGCGAACGATGATCTCACCCAGCGTCGCTGCATCACGCGGCACATCCTTGCCGGCATCGTCCACCACGCGCAGTTCCCCGGAGGTGATCAGTTCCACCCCCTGACGCGCCTTGACGATGGCGCGCTCCGCAGGCGTCAGCCCCCCGTGCTCCGGGCGCGCTTCGCAGACGGTGATGAGCGGCGCGGTCTCGGTCAGCCCGTAGACATGCTGCAACGTCCACCCCAGCTCCCCCTCGATCCGCTGAATCGTCGCGGCCGCCGGAGGCGCCCCGGCAGTCAGCACGCGCACCCCCTCCGGCGCCGCCGCACGCACGTCGGCCGGCGCGTTCGCCAGCATGATCAGCACCGTGGGAGCCGCGCAGAGGTGCGTCACCGATTCATCCCGCATCAACCCGAACGCCCTGGCCGGATCGACCGCCCGGAGGCAGACGTGCGCGCCGCCGGCCGCGGTGACGATCCAGGTGAACGTCCAGCCGTTCGCATGGAACATCGGGAGGGTCCAGAGGTACCGGTCCCCCACCATCATCGGCCAGTGGAGCAGCGTGCCGACCGCGTTCATGTACGCGTTCCGGTGGGTGATCATCACCCCCTTGGGGCGCGAGGTGGTCCCGCTGGTGTAGTTGATCGTCAGCAGGTCGCGCTCGTCAATGGCAGGCGCGTCAAAACGCGGCGCCTCGGCTGCGACGAGCGCCGCGTAGTCGAGCCACCCCTCGCCGCCCTGCTCCAGCGCCACGCACTGCTCGACCGATGGGCAGTCCGGACGGATACCGTCGATCGCCTCGACATGCTCCGCAGCGGCGCAGACCACCTTCGCACCGCTGTGGCGGATGATGTAGGCGATCTCCTCCGGCGTGAGGCGGAAGTTGATGGGAACCAGCACCGCGCCGATCTGCGGCACCGCATAGAAAGATTCAAGCTGCGCGTGCGTGTTCGGCGCGATGTAGGCGACGCGGTCGCCCTTCGCGACGCCAAGGCGCTGCAGCGCGGCGGACCACCGGTTGCATCGGTCGAAGAACTCCCCGTAGGTCAGCCGCAGTGTTCCATCGACTACCGCCTCCCGGTCCGCGTACAGACTGAGGGCGCGACGCTGAAACTCCAGCGGCGTCAGAGGTGTTTCCACGGGAAATCGGCTGAAGCCGGCCGCGGCGGCGGGTCGAGCGCGGCTACTTGAGCGCCGAGTAGTCGGTCGCGCTCATGTAGTAGACGACAGGCCGCTGAATCGGCACGTTGTACTTCGCCAGCAGCGCATCCCACTCGGGATCCTCGCCGAACTTGGCCCACACTTCCTGGCGGTGCTCCCAGTCGCGGTACGCCAGCATCCAGACCAGCGTGGTCGGCTTCTGGAGATCCTGCCAGACAGCGATCACTTCGGCGCCATGATTCTCGAAGATCTCGACTTCCTTCTCGCGGAACCGCTGGTGCAGGTTGTCGATGCCCCCTTCGAAGTCGCCCGTGCCGACGCGCGCCTCATCGACGGTGTACATCCGAAGCTCGAAGCAGCGTGCGCTGCTGCCAACATTGTTAGCGAGTTCCGACCCCAACTGGCTCTTCGGGCCGCACGGTCCCTCGAACCCCTGGGCGCTGGCCACGCCGACGAGAGCGAAGCTGGTGATGACGGCAAGCACGGCTGTACGCATTACTAGTCCTCCTTCGTCGCTACGTCGCGACAGGTCACGTCCCGTTAGGCAGGGCATTGTACGGCAGCCGCGCCGGCAGATACCAGTAGACCTCGCCCATCCCGCCCCGCCCGATGACGGCTACGACTCCACGGACACCGAGCTTCTGACCGGGTGCGAGGCTCACGATCTTGGCGTCCTCCGCGGGACACGCCTCGCCGTGGCGCGTCCACACCACGTGGCCGGCGTGGGCCGACCGCCTACACCGGTCTCCACGCTCCCTGGCGCGGCGGCGTCCGGATGCGGGTGGGGTAGAATGGGGCCTCGAGAGTTGACGAGCTCGAAGTCGAGGCGCTCGAGCTGGATCCGGTCTACGAACGCGAGAGCCCTGGCTTGGGTGTGGCCTTCGTCGCGGAGGTCGAACGCACCACCCAGCCCGAGCGCCGACAGCGACCCGTTCGCCATCCTAAGAGGAGCGCTCAGATGAGGAACAGACGAATCCAGCTGGCAACTACGGCGGTCTTCGGTGCGTTGGTGCTGTCCGGGCTATCGGTCGTGGCCCAGCAACAGGAACAGGAGCCGCCTCCGATGGGCTTCTTCATCACCAGTGCCGGCCTCGGTGACGGCGCCGACCTGGGTGGGCTGGACGGCGCGGACGCCCGCTGCCAGACGCTGGCCGCCGCGGTGGGCGCCGGCAACCGCACCTGGCGGGCCTACCTGAGCACGCAGGGCCCCGGAGCCGTCAACGCACGTGATCGGATCGGGCAAGGACCGTGGGCGAACGCGGAGGGCCTTATCATGGCCACCAGCGTCGAAGGTCTGCACTTCGACAACTCCAACTTCAACTGGACCCACACGGTGGACGAGAACGGCAACCAGTTCGCATCACGCATCGACGGAGACCCTGACTTCACGGAGCACGACGTGCTGACTGGCACACGGATGGACGGCACGGCGTTTCCGGCAGGCGAGGACCGCACATGTGGCAACTGGACCAGCAATAGCGAAGGCAGCGCCATGCTCGGCCACGCCGACCGCTACTCCTTCACGACGCCGGGTTCGCCCTGGAACACCGCCCACCCGTCACGCGGTTGCTCACAGCCCGAACTGGTCGCTACGGGAGGGGCCGGCCTGTTCTACTGCTTTGCCATCGACTGATGGACGTTCGATGAGAGGGCGACGCGGCGTCCGGCCAATGTCGTCGTCGTGGCGCTGACGAACGCGGCGCATCGGCCATGGACAACTTGATTCGCAGACAGTCCACTAGCTGTCCGTTGTGAACCCCGCGTGACACCGTGAGTGGCGAGGCGCCCGGCTGACAAGGCGCGACGAGGGAGCCTATGGGCCAACTGCAGCGGGATCGAGCTCGGCGAGCCTGGTCCAGAAGACGGTAGTCAGGCTCTCGCGACCCTCCGCGTCGGTCGAGACCGGCGGCTGCAGGACGAGCTTGCCGTCGTCGCGCAACGTGAAGCCTCTGGGGGCGTCCGTGTCCACCTGCTCCGGATCGAGATGACCGGCGCGGTGATGCACGACTACCGGCCCGTCCGGCTGGATGCTGAAGGGACCGAAGTAGCTGAAGTAGGTTTCGATTGCCGCCTCTGCTTCCGGAACGGTCGGGCGCGGCCCCTCGTAGCGCCGGCGATCGGGGCGCATCAACTGCACCGCCATCTGGCCCGACGGCATGTAGGCCAGATAGCCGTTCTCGTGCTGTGCGACCGGCAGGTCGGCTCCATCGAGCGATTGTTCGACCCGATCGATTGCCCAGAAGCCGTACAGCGGCGCGGCATCAGCCTGCGTCGGCGCCGGCGGCACCCGGTCCCAGGCGAGCCGCAACTGAATACCCGTCGTGCCATACGCGCAACCGTTCCCCGTGACGTACGAGTCGGGACACTGCAGGCCGGGGGTCAGGATGAGCTGATCGTCGGAAAACTCGTAGAACGCCTCCAGGTCGGTGCCGGTAAGGCGCGGATTGAGGCTGCCGGCTATCCGGTGCCTGACGTATCTCTCCGCCTCGTTCACCTCATACGTCCCGAAATACGCGGTGTACCCTTCCACGGCGGCCTGGACATCGTCCAAAGGCCGGTCCGCCTGCTGCACGATCATGCCCATCCGCTCACCGTCGCACATCAGGTAGCCGAGCACCTCGGACAGGCCGATCGTCGGATGCATCAGGTCGGAGAGCGGGTCGCCGCGCTGGTCGTAACGCTCGGTGCGCACCAGCCGCCATGTGCCGACAAACCGGTCTCGCGGATCGGCCGCCTCGGCGACCGTGTCCGAGGCATCCGAAGCCATCCCGGAGTCTGCCGCACCGCAACCGATCAGGATGGGCGCAGCCATCGCCACAACTACGGCACTCGCGCCACGGCGCCAGCCGTCGATCCGCATTCTCATTCCTCAGGCAACATGCAGGCGAAGCTGTCGGCGTCGCCGCCGTCGCCCGTCCCGCGGTAGCGCGCCACTTCGGGATAGGGGCAAACAGGGCGCGTCATCAGGACGTTGCCTTCGCCGTCGACGCGCCGCCCCACCAGTTGCGCGGGAGCCTGCCCTTCTTCCACCCAGGTGACCAGGTCGGGCAAGGCGTCAATCTCAGTGATGCCGCGGCCGCCGCCGCAGTGGAACATCCCGGGCACCATGAACAGCCGGTAAACATCCGGCGCGTCGGGTGTGCTGGCCAGCACGTCCTCGTAGTAGTTGACCGCCATCAACGGATTGAGGGCGGTATCCGACCAGCCGTGGTACGTAATCATCTTGCCGCCCGCGTCGCGGAACCGCGTCAGGTCCGGATCGGTCGCGTCCAGGATGCCCCGGATCGCGTCCATGCGGTACGGATCCTCATCGAAGTCGAACTGATCGAGCGACCAGTCGGGATCGTCCCGGGTAAACGCCATGTACCGCATGAACGTGACGCCGAATGTCTCGAGCAGCGGCGTGTTGCCCGAAGGATCGACGAACCAGCGTCCCCAACCGCTGACGTGGGCAACGGGCGAGCCGAGCGGATCGCCCAACTCGGCCCCGAGCGGCTGGCCCGGGAAGTGCGGCGCGCCGCGGCTAATCACGCCGCCGTAGATCTTGGCCAGCGTCTCGCGCTCCCCCGGGGTCAGGCAATCGTCACCGTCGGCGCCCTCGCACGCCGGGTAGTCGATGGCGGGATCGAAATCGCATCGGCGGGGATCGTCGATCACGCCGTCTTCCAGCCCGTCGATCGCGTCGCACTTCGCATAGATCGCCTCGCCGACGCTGGCGATCTGCTGCAAGCTGAGCGGGTTCTCGTGCATCGCGCGCGAGAACCAGACACCGCCGATCTGCGTGTTGGTGAAGTCAAGAACCGGGGCACCGGCCACGATCCCGTCGAAATCCTCCGGGAAGCGTTGCGCCGACATCAGTCCCTGGCGGCCGCCGGTCGAGCAACCGAGCCAGTAGTCGTAGTCGGCGGACCGGTCGTAGTATTCCGCGATCAACTCCTTCACCTCCACGGCGGTCAGGTGCACCGCGCGGTAGGCGTAGTCGATCTCCGCGTCGCGGTTGTTGTACGCGAATGTGGCGAGCGGGAAGCGGGCGGAATCGTGGCCGGTGTCGGTGGAGGCGGTGACGTAGCCCTCATCGCGCAACGGGTCTTCACGCCCCTTCAGCGGCTGCTGTCCTGCGTAGCCTCCACCGCCCCGCATGACGAAGCGGCCGTTCCAGTCGGTCGGCAGACTGACCCCGAAGCGGATATTCGGACGGATCATGGCGTCGACCCAGCAGTACTCGGACGGCGTGCCAGCCTCCATCAGCTCGGCATCCATCACGCTCACATCGAAGTCGGTCCGCGAGAGGAGCGCGCCGCAAGCACGCGGGAGGTCGGCGGCGCCCACGCTCGCGGCCTCCGGCGGTGCGTTCTGGCAGCCGACGGTGGTCGCGGCAAGGACGACGGTCAGCGCGATAAACGCGTTCCGGTGCATGCCGCAGTATGGCATACGGCTGTCGTTTGGCCGCGTCCGGGCACGGCCGATCCGGTGGTACGTGGATGATAGGATGCAGCGCGTATGGTGCCGAACTACAGCCGCACGGGAGGCCGCATCGTCCTCGCCTGGCTGTTGCTTTCGCCGCTGACGGTGGTGGCCGGACAGCCCGTTGCGGGTGGGAACGATGCGACTCTTGCCGGCAACTGGCGAGGCGCCGCCACTGCTGCAGACGGGGCGACAACGGCGGTGGTGCTGGCGCTGGCCGACGTGGACGGCACCTGGACCGGCACCGTCTCCGGGTTCGAGCCGGGACGTGACGCACCGCTGACGCGGGTCGAGGTCACGGACGGCGGGCTTCTGGCCGAGACCGAAGTGGCCACCCGCCTCGGTCTACTCCTCGTACGCTTCGACCTGACACTGGCCGAAGAGGGCGACCAGTTGACCGGAACGCGGCAGGTCATTGCCGGCGCGCAGCGCATTGCGTCCGACGTGGAACTGCGGCGGCGACGGCGGCGAGGCGTGCCCCAACCGCAGGTGGAACAGCGAATCGGCTACTTTGCCGGCACCTGGACGTTCGACTACACCGGCGGAGAGTATCCGCCGCTCAGCCTCGGGACGCGAAGCGGCCGCATCACCTTTGCACAGCGCGGCGACTCTCCCTGGGTGGACGGCGTCGTGACGGGCGAGGTCTACGGCGAGGCGTATGAGGAACAGACTTCGATCGGTTTCGAAGCGGACAGCCAGATGCTGGTGGTGCAGGAACAGCTGTCGAACGGCGTCGAACTGCTCAGTGTGGGCGACTGGCGCAGTCCGATTGGGATCGATTTCCTCACCCGGCCGGTCGAGGCGGATGGCCGGATGTATCAGTTGCGGCGCCTTCTGTCGGTCACCTCCGACCGGGCGTTCCGTGTGACCGAGGAATTCTCCGTCGATGGCGGACCGTTTCGCCGCCTCGGCAACGCCAACTATCAACGCGTCGACTAAATCGCCAAGAGGGAATGCCATGACGTTTGTTTCGAGCCTGGAACCGACCACCGTCTGGACGCAGTTCGACACCATCCTGACCATCCCGCGCGCGTCGAAGGACGAGGAGCGGATGCGGCAGCACGTGGTCGCTACCGCCACGCGCCTCGGCCTTGACCATGCGGTGGACGCCGCCGGCAACGTCGTTGTCCGCAAGCCGGGAACGGCAGGACATGAAGGGGCGGAGATCACCATTCTGCAGTCGCACCTCGACATGGTGCAGGAGAAGAACAGCGACATCGCGTTCGACTTCCGATCCGACGCAATCGTGCCGCAGCACCAGGGCGATTACGTCACCGCCACCGGCACCACGCTCGGCTCGGACAACGGCATCGGCGTTGCAACGATGCTTGCGGTCATGCAAGCGACCGACCTGACGCACGGGCCACTCGAGTTCCTCTTCACGATCGACGAGGAAACCGGGCTGACCGGCGCCGCGCAGTTGGACGGCTCGCTGCTGGCGGGACGCCGCCTGCTGAACCTCGACTCCGAGGAAGAGGGGATCGTCTACGTCGGCTGCGCCGGTGGCGGTGACATACACCTGACTCTTGCCGCCGAGACCACCGCGGCCGGCGCAAACGACCGGCGCGCCGTGCTCGCGCTGACCGGCCTCAAGGGAGGCCACTCCGGTTGCGACATCCATCTGCAGCGTGGCAACGCCGTCGGCCTGCTGGCGCGGGCGCTGTGGGCGGCGTACCAGTCGACGCCGTTCCAGCTGGCGCGGATCGAGGGTGGCAGCGCCCACAACGCGATCCCGCGCGAGGCATTCGCGACGGTGGTCGCCGAAGCGGATGCACTCGCCCGAATCGTTGACATCGTCCGGTCCGAGGTGCAAGCGATTCAGTCGGAATTCCGTCCCGCCGATCCGGGTATCGAGCTGTCGGTGGACGACGCGGCGGAGTCGACGGACGGCGGCGTGCCCTGGAGCGCCGAGACGACTGCGACCGTTCTGCGCCTCCTGACGAGCCTGCCGCACGGCGTCGAGGCGATGAGCTACGACATCCCCGACCTCGTGGAGACAAGCAACAACCTCGCTACCGTCGCCGGCGAGAACGGGTCGATCGTGATCACCACGAGCACGCGTTCATCCATCGATGCGGCCCTCGATGCGCTACGGCGCCGCATCCGGGCCACCGGCGAGCTGGCCGGAGCAGACGTCGAAGAACGAGACGCCTACCCCGGCTGGAAGCCGAACCTCGACTCCCCGCTGCTCGACGTGGTCCGGCGGGTACACGCGCAGGAACTGGGCGCCGAGCCGGAGGTGAAGGCGATTCATGCCGGCTTGGAGTGCGGCATCATCGGCAAGAAAACGCCCGGCATGGACATGATCTCGTTCGGTCCGACGATCGAGTTCCCCCACTCGCCCGACGAAAGGGTGCACGTCCCGTCGGTCGGCCGCTTCTACCGGCTGCTGACCGCAACGCTGGCGGCGCTGGCGTAGTCAGCGTCCGGCAGTGCGCTCGGTGTAGCGGGCGCCGCCGAGGATGCCGGTGACGGCGCGGTTGCCTTCGTGGCAGGCGTACTCGTAGAGGATGTAGTCCGGGTCGCGCGCGAGCGGCAATTCCAGCGTCCAGGGTTGCGTGTAGACCTCCGGATCGTCGACCCGTACTTCCCAGTCGAGAATGTCCTCGGCGACGCGGGTGAAACGCTCCACCAGGCGCAGGTTGGTCGAGACCGGGACACCGTGCATCCGGCCGGAGTTCTGGTTCGGCGTGATCCAGCCCTTCGCGGTGAAGTTGGTGGTCTCAACCACCAGCGTCTCTCCTTCCCAGCGGCCACGCGCATCGCCCATCCACTGATCGATCTTTCCGTCAATCGGGGGACGGCCGTCGAGCGGGATGATCCGGGGTTCCCGCACCATTTCATACAGGATCACCACGTAGCCCGGGATCTGGAGGATGTGGTTGCCGGTGTTGTAGGTATTCGGGATCATCGAGCCGGGCATGCCGCGCGTGATGCAGCGGCTGTACGGGCTCATGTTCTCGTGCTCATCGGTCCGGTGCGCCACGAGCCACTCCGCGCGCGCCTCCGCTTCTGGACGCGTCGGCACGCGGCCGGTGGGCGGGTCGGCAATCATCGAGGTCCGGCGCGTATAGACCACACTGTCGCGCACGTCGCTCCAGAACCGATTGTAGCCACCGTCGAACTGCCCCGGCAGTGTGCGGCGGTTCCCGGGGGCGCTGTCGCGATCGTACGACGTGCGACCACTCTGACCGATCTCCGCCGCTTCCTCCTCGGTGTAGAACGCCTTGTCGCCCAGACGGGCGGGACGTTCGAGTGGTGTCAGCGTGTCGTTGGTCCAGATACCGGAGATGTCCGGGTGGCCGTCCGCCGTCCGGGGGGCGCGATAAGCCGGATCGGATGCAGTCTCCTCCTGCGCCGCCGCCGACGGCGCGGTCACGGCCGCCGCCAGCAATACTGCCGCCAACGCAACCCACGCGGCGCCATGCCCTTGATTCCTGTTCTCCGACCCAGACCACCCGCTCATCGACAACGCATCCTCCTTGTTTCCTGGCGCGCGCGTGAACCGCGCAACGGTCGTCAGTTCGATCCGTCCGGCACCGGATTGCCGCGCACGTCCATCAGCGTGCGGTAACCGTCCGCCCGCTCGCGGGCCACGTGCGCGTCGCGGAAAAAGCCGGCGGTGTTGACGGTGATCGTAATCTCCGACGATCCGGGGTTCTCCCAGTACCAGCCATGCACGCCGGTGAACGGCGCGATGTAGCTGCCGTGCGCCGCGTCACTCGCGGCGGCGTCGAAGCTCTCGGCATAGCCGGGCGGCGCGCCGTCCGGTGCGCTGTGGAAGTTGTATTCGACCGTTCCGGTGGCGCGCCACGTGTAGATCATGGTGGCGCCCTCCTGCAGGCGGTACGTGTACTCCGTCCATTCGCCGGGCGCGAGTGGCAGTTCCACCGCATCGAGTCGGTACTCGTCCTCTTCCACCGAGACCGCCGCCACCTGCGCGAGCGCGAGGAGGCCGAACAGTTCGCCTGTCCCGAGAGGATCGACGCCGTACTCAGCCGGCAGGACGGCACCGGCAAAAACCAGACCGGCCACCACCAGCGACACGAGTGCGGCAAGGCCCAGCTTCCGGATCGAGACGGGCGGCGGCGCGGTGTCAGGCATGGGTAGAGGCAGCGCGGTGGGGACTAGCTCCTAGCAGCCCGTGGTTAAACCCCCCGCTGCATTCGACCAGCGATGCATCCCGCCTGAACGGCGTTGCTCCTCGGTCGCATATGGCCAATATGCTTCCTCGTCGCGCCTTGTCAGGCGGGCGCCTCGCCGATCTCGGTGCGACGCAGGGTTTAACCACGGGCTGCTAGGGGTAGAAGACGTAGCCGAACAGTTGCTGCGCCGTCAGGATGAAGCCCCCTCCCATCAGCACCGCGTTCGTCGCGAATGCATGGCGAACGAAGCTGGGGCGCATCCGCCACGCCGTGATCCCGACCAGAACCGCGGTGAGGGCCAGGATCTGGCCGATCTCCACACCCGCATTGAAGCTGAAGATGTTCGCCACGAGGCCGCTATCGGTCACCGTGAACTCCTGCAGCTTCGTGGCGAGACCCAGTCCGTGGAACAGGCCGAAGACCAGCACCGCCACCTTGGTGTTGGGGCGGAAACCCAGCACCCGCTCGAAGCCGCCCATGTTCTCGAACGCCTTGTAGCAGACCGACAGGCCGATGATGGCGTCGATGACATAGGCGTTCACTTCAAACCCGCCGAGCACGCCGAGGAGCAGCGTGATGCTGTGGCCCAGCGTGAAGAGGCTGACGTACAGGACGACGTCACGCAGCCGGTAGAGGAAGAAGATGACGCCCACCAGAAACAGCAGGTGGTCGTACCCGGTCATCATGTGCTTGGCGCCGAGGTACATGAAAGGCGCCGGCGCCGGGCCGTCCACCCCCTGGACGAACGCCGCGTTCTGCGTGTCCATCGGGTGCGCCGCCGCCGGGTCCGGCAGCAGCGCCAGCATTACCGCGACGAACAATGCCAGGACGGCGGCGCGGCGCGCACCAGCCCCGGAACGACAAACCCTCAACCGCCGCAAGTTGGTTCTATCCTCCGCTGTTGGTGGTCGGAGCGGCTGTGGCGGAGAGATCCTCCGTGCCGTAGAAGCCGATCATCATCTCTTCCCACGTCTGATCACCCCAGCGCACCTCGGCCGACGGATCGGGGTTGTGCCGATTGTTGACCGAGTTGTCGAAGTGGGCGACACCGACGAGCTTCGTGCCGGCCGGCAAGTGCTTTGGCTCCGCCAGCCGGTAAGTGAGCTGCCAATCGAAGTTGTAGTTCGGCACCCGCAGCAGGACTTCCTCGGTTCCGTCCGGATAGACCGCGGTGTACGTGAAGTCCTTGCCCCGGGAGTGCATATGCGGGTTCATCGTCGTGAGCCAGGTGTCTGCCTTCACCACCTGCTCGGCGCGCACTTCGTGGTGGTCCGCACCAGGCGGAATGACGAACCGTGCGTTAATCACCTGGCCGCCGCCCACTATCCGGCTCGGTGGCTCATCCTGGAAGATCAGGCCGATGCTGGTCCGGTCGCTCGTCGCCTCGCCGATCGCCGTGTAGTGCATCTGCAGGACGATCTCGGAACCGGCGGAGATCTTCCGCGCAACCCCCTCCGGATAGACCCTCCCCAGCTTGTTCGGCGTCGTGCCGCCAAGCGATCCGATCTGCCGCTGGCGGTCGCGTGTCAGCGTCGACTCGGCCGACGGCGGTGCGTTCGGATCGGGCCGCTGCAGGGTCGCGATGACGTGGTGGACAACGCGGCGGTCGCCCGGCTTGATCTCGAGCGCCTTCACCCACTTGTCCTCGGTGAAGTTCGTCGGCACGGTGAAGTAGAGATAGGGCACCGTGCCGTCGGCCGGGACATCGTACGGAGAGAGCAGGTTCAGCACGACATCCGGCTCGCCGATCGTCCAGCCCTCGGGAAACGACGGCACGTCGGGAAGATCAGCAGGGTTGCCCTCGGGCGCGCCCCCCTCGACCCAGGCGCTGATCGTCGTGACCGCCGCGTCACTCAGGCTGGCGTCGTTCCGGTACTCCTGGTGACCCGGCTCGGCGTACCAGGGAGGCATCTCGCGCGCCTCGACGCGCTGACGGATGGCACGCGCCCAGGGACGCGCCTCGTCGTAGGTGACGAGCGGCATCGGCGCGAACTCGCCCTCCCGGTGGCAAGCGACACAGTGCTCGTAGAGGATCGGCGCCACATCCTTCGAGAAGGTGGGCGTCTCTGCCGCCACGGCCGGCACCGCGAACACCACCGCCAGCATCGCGGCAACGAAGAGTCGTGCAAGGGTCATCGCGCTATTCCTCGTTCGTGGGGCGGACGCCCTTCTCGCCAATCGTGTTCCGCAGCAGGCCGACTTCCTCAAGTTCCACCTCGACGATATCGCCCGGCTGCATTGCCGAGGTGCTCCCCGGCGTGCCAGTGAAGATCATGTCGCCCGGTTCGAGCGTGACGTACCGGCTGACGTAGCTCACCAGCGCGGACGAATCGAACAGCAGGTCCCGTGTGCGTTGCGACTGCTTCACTTCGCCGTTCACGCGGGTCTGCAGCAGCAGGTCGTTGTAGTCGACCCCACTCACCATGACCGGACCGACCGGACCGAAGGTGTCGGCTCCCTTGGCACGGAACCACTGCAGGTCGTTGCTCTGCCACACCCGCTCGCTGATGTCGTTGCCGGGTGCGACGGCAAAGATGTAGTCCGGCGCGTCCTCGACCGAGACATCACGCGCCGTCTTGCCGATGATCAGCACCATCTCCCCCTCGAAGTGGAGGTTGGTGGCGTCCTCGTAGTACGCGACGGTCGCCTCGTGCGGGACGAGCGACGTGGCGTGCTTGTCGAACAGGCCGGGATACTCCGCCGGGGTTGCCTGGCCGAGATGGCTACGGTAGTTGAGACCGGCCGCCACCACCTTCTTCGGTTCGCTCGGCACAAGCAGACTGACGTCATCGAGCGACACCGTCGTGCCGGTCCGTTCGGGGGACTCGAAGATGTTGCCGCGAAGCTGATGGATCGTCTCGCCTTCGAGCACGCCGTACGACACGCTGCCGTTGTGCTCATAGCGGACGTACTTCGTCACTTCCTGGGCGGATGCCACCGCGCCGACCGCCAGCACGACCACCGCCACGAGCGCGGTCACAACACTAATGCGCTTCATCGTCCTTCCTCCCCTATCGAGCTTGCCCGGTCGCTTCTACGATGCGTCCGGGATATAGCAACCGATGGCGCGGGTTTCCTGGAACGGCACCCTCTCGGCAGCCACAATCCGTTCGAGCACCCCGTGCAGGTCGCGCGTCGTCGGCGCCGCCCGCGTCACGCCGAAGCTGACGAACCGGTCGTCGATCCGGCCTCGGTAGACCAGTCGTCCCGCCGCGTCCCAGACTGCCGCTTCCGGCGTCACAGTGGCGCCAGCCGCCGCGGCCAATGCCCCTTCCGCGTCGCGGACGGCAGTGAACGGGTAGCCGAACGACGCGCGGTGCTCGGCGAGGTCGGCGACTGGCCGGTCCGCATCAACATAGACCAGCCAGAAGGCTACCCGACCGGCGAACGCGTCGTGGATCCGCCGCACTTCCGGTGCGTAGCGATTCGAGATGGGACAGTCGCTCATGACGAACAGCAGTACCGTCGCCTCGACGTCATCGGCGGGCGCGAGCGGCGCGGCCAGGGTGCCGTCGAGCGCCGGAACTACCACGTCGGCGGGCGCCCCCGCGGGTGCGGCGGCTCCGAGGCCGAGTGCCACCCAACCCAGCAGCAGCACCCGCGCCAGACGTGCGCGCATGGGGATTCCGCGCATCATGATCCACGTAAGCCTAGCACGCAGCGTGCTATTCTGCGGGCAGGAACGGCACCTTGTGCCCGTCGCGTCCGCCGGGCCCTTCCGGGTGCCGGCGAAACCGCGATGACTACCACAGCAAGCCTCCTGCCCCGCGATCAGGCGCACCTGATTCATCCCCTGCACGAGCCGGCTCTCCACCGAAACGGACGGATCTGGGTGAAGGGCGAGGGCGCCATCCTGACCGACGTCGACGGCCGGGAATACCTCGATGGCCTGGCCGGCCTCTGGAACGTCACCGCCGGTCATGGCCGGATGGAGCTCGCCGACGCGATGCGCGCGCAGGCCGCCGATCTCGCCTACGTCTCCGGCTATTCGGGCAGCTCCAACCCGCGCGCGATCGAGCTGGCCGAGCAGCTCTCCGCGATCTGCTATCCCTCGATCAACCACTTCTTCTTCACCAGCGGCGGCGGCGAGGCGACGGACAGCACGATCAAGACCGCCCGCGCCTATTGGAAACTGCGGGGCCGGACCGCCAAGACGAAGGTGATCTCGCGCATCGACGGCTACCACGGCGTCACCCTGGCGGCGATGAGCGCCACCGGCATGAGTCGTTACTGGCCACTGTTCGAGCCGCGCGTGCCGGGCTTCACCCACATACCGGCTCCCGACCCGTACCGCTACCCCGCACCCGAGGGCGTCAGCCTCGGCATCGCCGCCGCCGACGAACTGGCACAGGCGATCGAACGCGAGGGGCCGGACACCGTTGCGCTCTTCATCGCCGAGCCGGTGCAGGGCGCGGGCGGGGTCATCGTCCCTCCGGACGACTACTTTCCTCGCATCCGCGAGATCTGCGACCGGTACGACGTCCTGTTCGCCGCCGACGAGGTAATCACCGGCTTCGGAAGGACCGGCCGCCTCTTCGCGCTCGACCACTGGGGGATCGAGCCGGACATCATTCAGTTCGCCAAGGCGATTACCTCCGGCTACTTCCCGTTCGGCGGCATCGGCATCAGCGATGCGATCGCGGCGACCATCGAGGAAGCGGGAGAGCCTTGGATGCACGCCTACACCTATAGCGCGCACCCGGTTGGCTGCGCCGTGGCGCTCCGGATGCTCCGGATCATCGAGGATGAACGCTTCCCGGAGCAGGCCGGGGCGAAGGGCCAGGCCTTGCTCGGGGCGTTGCGCGACGCCCTGGGGAATCACCCGCATGTCGGCGACATCCGCGGGAAGGGGCTGATGTGTGCGGTCGAACTGGTGGAGGACCGCGCGACGAAACGCCCGTTCGCTCCCAATCGCGGCATCGGCGCCGCCCTGCTCCGCGAGACCGCTGAGCGCGGCCTGGTAAGCCGTGTCAAGGGCGACTGCTACGTGCTCGCCCCGCCGATCGTCACCTCCGACGATCAGCTCGTCCGCATGGTCGAGATCCTCGCGGATTCGGTTCGCGCCGTCGCGGAGTAACTGCGCGGCCCGCCACGGAGGCGGGTGATACAGTGGATTTCTCCGCGTGATACGCATCAGCAGGCGTTTCATCGCCGCGCGCCCTTGCGGGCGCGTTGGAAGTTTCGCGACCGCGAAATTTCTGCGCCGGGAGTTCCTGCCCGCCCTGGGCATCGGGCTTGTCCTGGCGGCTGGTACCGCCCGCGCGCAACCCTCCAACGGGCGGCTGATCCTGGGAGAGCAGGCCGGATCCGCCGTCCCCTCGGGCCCGAGCATCACCGTGCCGCGGACGGCGGCGCCGCCGGTGGTGGACGGCCGACTCGATGACGCAGTGTGGCGGGACGCGGCGCTGATCACCGAGTTCATCCAGACCAACCCGATCGAAGGGGCTGCCCCGACCGAGGCGACGGAGGTGCGGATTGCCTACGATGCGGACTACCTCTACTTCGCCTTCTACGCCCACTACGACAACCCGCGCGAGATGCGTGCGAACCGCGTGGACCGGGATCAGATCCGGCGCGACGACTGGATCGCCGTGATGTTCGACCCGTTTCTCGATCAGCAGCGGGCGTACCGGTTCTCGGTCAACCCGTACGGCGTACAGGGGGATGCAATTCTGCAGGGCGGACAGCGACAGCGCGGCCCGCCGGGCGGGGGCGGGGATACCTCCTGGGATGCCCTCTTCGAGACGGACGGCGCCATCGTCGACGACGGCTGGACGGCCGAGATGGCGATCCCCTTCAAGAGCCTCCGCTACCCGTCGCGTGGCGATGGCGCACACCGTTGGGGTTTCCAAATCACCCGCACCTTGCAGACGAAGGACGAGACCGTCGTCTGGTCGCCGGTCACCCGCGCCGTCGCCGGCGTCCTGACGCAGATGGGGACCCTGGATGGACTGCGCGGCCTGTCGGTCAGCCGGAACCTGGAGATCCTCCCGACCGCCACGGCAATTCAGCTCGGACAACTGGGTGAGACCGGCTACATCGATGATCGGGTGCGGCCCGACCTCGGCTTGAACGTCAAATACGGAGTGACATCGAACCTGACGGCCGACTTCACGGCGAACCCCGACTTCTCGCAGATCGAGTCGGACCGGCCGCAGATCGAGGTGAACCAGCGGTACCCCCTCTTCTTCCCGGAACTGCGTCCGTTCTTCCTGGAGGGCCAGGAGATCTTCAGCACGCCGGGCCGCGTCAACCTGGTCCACACGCGGACGATTGTCGACCCGCAGGCGGGCGCGAAGCTGACCGGCAAGACGGGAAAAACAACACTCGGCGTCCTGGCCGTGAACGACGAGGCGCCCGGCAAGCTGGATGACCCGAACGCGGCCGGGTATGGGCAGACCGCGCAGTTCCTGATTGGCCGAGCCCGTTACGACCTCTATACCGAGTCGTACATCGGCGCCATCGTCACCGATCGCGAGTTCCTCGACTCGTACAGCCGCGTGGCGGGCGTCGACGGGCGGTTCCGGATCGGCCAGAACTACAGAGCCGAGTTCATCGCGGTTGCTTCGTCAAACCGCGAACTGGACGGGAGCGAGCGGAACGGCCCGCTACTCGACCTCGAGTTCCGCCGCGAGGGCCGCCGGCTCAACTACGCACTGCAGTACAACCGGATCGACCCCGGTTTCGGCACTGCGGCCGGCTTTGTCCGCCGCGTCGACACGCGCCGCGCCGACGCGCGGGTCGAGTACGACTGGTGGCCGGAACACTGGATCATCAACTGGGGGCCGGAACTCTCCTACATGCGGAACCTCGATCACGCCGGCGTCCTGCAGGATGAAACGGTCGAAGGCGGTCTCAGCTTCCGGTTCTCGCGCAACATGTTCTTCCGGACCAACGCGCGCCGCGAGTTCGAACGCTTCGAGCAGGTCAACTTCCACAAGACGCGCTTCTCGTTCAACAACGGGATCAGTTCGAGCAGCCGGTGGTCCATCTCCCACGGTCTGACCTGGGGCGATCAGATCCGCTTCATCGAGACCCCGTACCTGGGGCGGGCGTTCGAATACAACATCGGCGTCACGCTGCTTCCGACCTCGCGATTCAACACGCGGCTGTCACTCGACACCAGCCGGTTCACCGACCCGGGCGGCGCGCTCGCGTTCGACGTGAAGATCCTCCGGGCGTTCACAACCTACCAGTTCACCGACCGACTTCTGGTCCGGAACATCCTGGAGCGCGACACGAGCAACGGCAAGGTTGGAATCAACCTGCTCGTCACGTATCGGGTCAACGCCGGGACCGTCTTCTACATCGGATTCGATGACCGTCTGCAGGAGGGGATCTTCCTGGACAAGGAGCGCTACTACACGCGCGACCTGGAGCGGCACCGCCGGGCATTCTTCACGAAGTTCCAGTACCTCTTCCGCTACTGACGGCGTAATACGATCCGGCCGATGATGACCGCTGCCGCCCGCCCTTCGCTTGCCGACACGCTCGCCCGACGTCTGGACGAGCGGGAGGCGCGCGCCATCCGCCGGCGCCTCCGGCCGCTCGCACAGACCGTCGGGACCCATGTCGAACTGGACGGCCGGCGGCTGCTGCGGTTCTGCTCGAACGACTATCTCGGACTGGCGTCACACCCGGCGGTGATGCGAGCCGCAGCCGAGGCGGCGGAAGCACAAGGCACCGGAGCGGGATCGGCGCGCCTCGTCGCCGGCACGTCCGTCCTGCATGCGGCGCTGGAGGACGACCTCGCGCGTCTGAAGGGAACCGAGGCGGCACTGGTCTTTTCGTCCGGCTACCACGTCAACGTAGGCGCCCTGCCGGCGCTCGCAGGCGACGGCGACGTCATCGTGAGCGACGCACTGAACCACGCCAGCCTGATCGACGGATGCCGACTGTCGCGCGCGGCAATCCGGGTGTACCGGCACAACGATGTCGGCGATCTCGAGGAGTTGCTGCGGGCCTCGGGCCACTTCCGCCACCGCATCGTGGTCACCGAGTCAGTCTTCGCCATGGACGGCGACATCGCCCCGCTGGCCGAGATCGTGGCCGCGGCGCGTCGGCACGGGGCGTGGGTAGTTGTCGACGAGGCGCACGGGACCGGTGTCTTCGGCCCGACGGGCGCCGGCCTGGTCGAACAGCTCGGACTGTCGAACGCTGTCGACGTGCAGATCGGCACGCTCAGCAAAGCGCTCGGATCGCTCGGCGGCTTCGTTGCCGGATCGCGCGTGGTGGTCGACTGGATGCTGAACGCCGCGCGCACGTTCGTCTATACCACCGCGCTGCCACCCGCGGTGGTGGCGGCGGCGCGCGCGGCGATCGGCGTCATGCACACCGAGCCGGAGCGGCGCGCGCGCCTCTGGTCGAACGCGGCGATGCTCCGCGCCTCGCTGGAGCGAGCCGGTTTCCGACTCGCCGACAGCGCCTCGCCAATCCTGCCGGTACTGGTGGGCGACGCCGAGGCCGCGGTGCGCCTGGCTGATGCGCTGCTCGAGCGGGGCGTGCTGGTCCCGGCCATCCGTCCGCCGACCGTGCAGGAGGGAACGGCGCGGCTGCGTGTCACACCGATGGCGACGCACACGAACGATCACCTGGAGGAAGCGGCCGCCGCCTTCGCCGCCGCGGGACGGGCGACCGGACTGCTCCGTTGAGCTACTTCATTACGGGGACCGACACCGGCGTCGGCAAGACGTTTATCGCGTGCGGCATTGCCGCGGCGCTCCGCGCCCGCAGCCTGCGGGTCGGGGTCATGAAGCCGGTCGAGACCGGCTGCGGCCCGGCCAGCGCGCGCCGGCCGATCGACGCCATCGCACTGCGGGACGCCGCGGGCAGTGCGGTCGATCTGCGCCGGATCTGCCCCTGGCAATTCGAGGCGCCACTCGCGCCCGATGCAGCCGCGCGCCTGGAAGGTGAACGGATTGACCCGGCCACCATCATCTCGATTCACCGGGACCTGGAGCGGGCGCATGACCTCACCCTGGTCGAAGGCGCGGGTGGCCTGCTGGTTCCGATCGACGGCCGTTACACGATGGCGGACTTGGCGCGCGACCTTGGGCTGCCACTGCTCGTCGTCGTCGATTCGAAGCTGGGCGCAATCAACCACACGCTGCTTACTCTGGAGACGGCTGCCGCGCGCGGCCTGAGCGTGACCGGCTACATCCTCAACCGCGCCGCGCCGGACGACGACGCCGCAACCGCTGCCAACGCCGAACTGCTGGCGCGCTCCACGGACGTCCCGTGCCTGGGTGCGGTCGCCTGGACGCCGGTCGGCACGGCCAATCCCGCTGCTTTGATGGAGGACGCCCTCGACCTGGATCGGCTGGTCGCCGGCGCGCGGCGACAGTAGCAGTCCGTGGTGAACTGCTGGCAGTTAACGGACGCCGTGCAGACCGAGGCGTTGGAGCAACGCTGTGTCGGCGTCCGGTTCCGGGTTCGGTGTCGTAAGCAGCCGGTCACCGAGAAAGATGGAGTTCGCGCCCGCCAGGAAGCAGAGGGCCTGCGTCACCTCCCCCATTTCCATCCGTCCGGCGCTTAGCCGCACTTTCGCGTTCGGCATCAGGAGGCGCGCCGCTGCGATCACGCGGACAACCTCATCCCACGGCACCGGAGGCTGATCCGCGAGCGGTGTCCCGTCGACCGCCACCAGCGTGTTGACCGGCACGCTCTCGGGGTACGGCTCCTGACGCGCGAGCTCCCACAGCAGATCGATCCGGTCGGCGTGCGTCTCGCCCATGCCAAGAATGCCGCCGCAACAGACCTTGATGCCGGCGTTGCGCACGACGCGCAGCGTTTCGAGGCGGTCGTCGTAGGTCCGTGTCGTAATGATCGATCCGTAGAAGTCACGGCCGCTGTCGAGGTTGTGGTTGTAGTAGTCGAGGCCGGCATCGCGCAGCCGTTCCGCCTGGCTGCAGTCGACCATGCCGAGCGTCGCGCAGGTCTCGAGTCCCTGTGCCTTTACCGCGCCGATCATCGCGACCACCTGATCGAACGCCGGGCCGTCGGCCGCCTCGCGCCACGCGGCGCCCATGCAAAACCGGTCGGCGCCCCCCGCCCGCGCCCGAGCCGCCGCCTCGGCGACGTCGTCGACGCGCATCAGGCCGGACGCCTCCACCCCCGTGTCGTAGTGGGCCGATTGCGGACAGTAGGCACAGTCCTCCGGGCAACCCCCGGTCTCCACGCTCAACAGCGACGCGCACTGCACCGCATCCGGGTCGTGGTGCTGCCGGTGCACGCTCGCCGCCTCGTAGATCAGGTCGAGGAGACCTCGGCCGTACGTCGCTGCCACCTGGTCGCGCGTTACGCGGTCGTTCGCCATGCCAGAACCTGGAGGATTATAGAGGGTCGCCTGCAATCCCTATAATTAAGTCATCATGTTTGACAGATTAAGTCCGGAGGCGCTGGCCGCGCGCGAACAGAAGCTGTCCGCGCGGTTCAGCGAACTGGCCGCTACCGACCTGAGCCTTGACCTTACACGGGGCAAACCGAGCCCACAGCAGGTTGCGCTCTCCGATCCCCTCGACCTCGCGCTCGACGGCGACTACCGCCTCGACAACGGTACCGACGTCCGCAACTACGGTGGATTGACGGGCATCCCCGAAGCACGGCGGCTGGGCGCGGAAATGCTGGGCGTCAGCCCGGATCGGGTCATCGCCGGCGGCAACTCGAGCCTGACGTTCATGTACCAGTACGTGCTGAACGCCTGGCTGAACGGTCCGGTCGGTCCAGGCAGCGCCTGGCGGGAGGAACCGCGGCCGCTCCGGTTCCTCTGCGTCGTGCCGGGCTACGACCGCCACTTCATGATCACCCAGAGCCTGGGTTTCGAACTCGTGTCGGTACCGATCGGGGACGACGGTCCCGACATGGACAGGGTGGAGACGCTCGTCGCGGAAGACCCGGGCATCAAGGGAATCTGGTGCGTCCCGAAGTACTCCAACCCGACTGCCTGCACCTACTCCGACGCTGTCGTCGACCGCTTTGCGCAGCTCGCACGCCGCGCCGGACCCCACTTCAGGATCCTCTGGGACAACGCCTACGCGGTGCACGACCTCGATGACGATCCGCCGGTGCTGGCCAACCTGCTGGAACGCGCGCAGCATTACGGCACCGAGGACAGCGTCGTGCTGTTCGCCTCCACGTCCAAGATCACCCGCGCAGGCGCCGGCATCTCGTTCGCCGCCATGTCACCCGCCAACTTCGCCTCGTTCATCGCGGCCCTCGGTGTGCAGACGATTGGCCCGGACAAGGTGAACCAGTTGCGCCACGTCCGCTACCTCAGGGACCTCGACGGTGTCCGGACGCTGATGCGTCGCCACGCGGCGATCGTCCGGCCGAAGTTCGACCGTGTCCTCCAGCACCTCGAAGACGGCCTGGCGGCGGACGGCATCGGATCGTGGAGCCGGCCGCGCGGCGGCTACTTCCTCTCGTTTGAAGCGCCACCCGGCACCGCCTCCGCCATCATCGCACTGGCGGGCAAGGCCGGCGTAAAGCTGACGCCAGCCGGCGCGACGTTTCCCTACGGACGCGATCCGAACGACACGAACATCCGTCTCGCACCCACCTACCCGTCGATCGAAGAACTGGATCAGGCAATGCCAATCTTCGTCACCGCCGTGGCGCTGACCGCCACACGGCAACGGCTCGAAGCGGGCCTCGCCCGTGCCTGACGCGATTGGACCCGCGCCGGAGTAGCATGTGCAGATGAGCCCGACACGGATCCTCACGGCGCTGGTCATTTTTGCCGGCTGGACAGTTCCGGCCACGGCTGCGGGACAGACAGACAGTGGCGGCTGGCCGCTGGGTGAACCGGATCTGGTGGTAGAGATGCCGGCCGCCTATCCGCTCGCCCCGGGCGACGGCGTGATCTCGCGCAACTTCGTCCTGCCGATTGGAGAACTGCCGGGTGAACGGTGGGTCCGCGCGTTCGACCTGCAGCCGGCTGCGAATGCCCGTGGCGTCGTGCAGCGGGCCCGTATCCTGCTTGATGCGACCGGGGCGGGCAGGATCCTCGAAGCAGCGGACGACAACGTCGGCTACGAGGGCTCCATCTACGACCATGGGGTGCTGCCGGCGGGCCACGTGCTCGCCTGGTCGGCGACGCGCAGCGTCGTGACGCCGGTCGACGGAGTGGCGTGGCCTCTGATACCCGGCACCGACCTCCTCCTGCAACTGGTGATGCAGGCGGATGGCTCCGCGGTCGACGTGCAGGCATCGGTCGGCCTGTACTTTGCGGAGGGCGCACCGGCGCTGACCGCGGTCACGCTCCCGATGGAATCACCGGCGCTCGACATCCCGGCCGGCTCCGCCGAGCACGTGGTGGAGGACCGCTACCGCCTGCCTGCCTCCGTCGATTTGATCGGCGCCTATCCGCAGATGGGACCGCTGGGGCGGCAGATCCACTTGGCGGCAACGCTCCCCGACGGCACCGCAACCGAGCTGTTGCGAATCGATGACTGGCAGCCGGACGAGGTGGTGGGCCATCGCTACGCCCAACCGATCCACCTGCCCGCAGAGACGATGCTGCTCGCGCGATTTACCTTCGACAATTCGACCAGCAACCCGCGTAATCCGTGGAACCCGCCGCAACGTGCGGGCTTCGTCACGGCCGACCCCGCCGCAACATCGCCACCTGAACGCGGAGGACTGGTGCTGCAGGTGCTGCCGATCCTGGCGGCTGACATGGAGGCGCTCGCTCGGAATATCGCGCTGAAGCGAGCGCGCAACGACATGCTCAGCCTGCAGGCCCGGCTCCGGTTCGCCCCGGGGGACTATCGGGGTCACAACATGCTGGCGGCCCGCTACCTGGACATGGATCAGGGAGAACTGGCGCGCACGCATCTGGAAGAGGCTCTGAAGCTGGAGCCCAACAACGCGGAGACGCACTTCAACCTCGGGTCGCTTCTCATCGCCGAGAGGAACGCTGCCGGAGCCATCGACGCCTTCCGCAAGGCGACCGAGCTGCGTCCGGAGTACGCGGACGCACACAACAACCTCGGAGCGTTGCTCGCGTCGACCGGTGCGTTACCCGACGCGGTGGTCTACTACCGGCTCGCCCTGCAGTTCAATCCGCGCGACGCCAGCGCACACTTCAACCTGGGAAGCGCCCTCCTGCTGCTAAGGAGCCGGGAGGAGGCGCTCGGCCACTTCCGCGAAGCGGTTGAACTCGCGCCGAACGATCCGGCCGTCCACGGCAGCCTGGCGCGGGCCCTCGCGACCGGCGGCGATTTCGGGGAAGCCGTGACCCACTACGAACAGGCGC
Source organism: Vicinamibacterales bacterium (assembly GCA_965246995.1). GTDB lineage: Bacteria > Acidobacteriota > Vicinamibacteria > Vicinamibacterales > UBA8438 > VXRJ01. The sequence goes on along the minus strand of OZ252008.1, from coordinate 2,160,707 downwards.
TGGAACTGGCGCCCGACTATCCGATTGCCCTCGTCGGCTTGGCCTGGATCCGGGCCACGTCGCCCTACGAAAGCCTCCGGCAGGCGGATCAGGCGCTAGCACTGGCGCAGCGGGCCGTCGCGCAAATAGGGAACAATCACCCGGAGGTACTCGACACGCTCGCCGCCGCCTATGCGGCGAGGGGCCGGTTCGACGACGCCGTCTCGACGGCACGCCGGGCCTCGGTGGCGGCGCAGTCCAATCCGGCCTACGCAGCCCTGGGGATCAACATCGAAGCCCGCATCCGGCTCTACCTCGCGTTCCGTCCGTTCCGCGTCCCGTTTCCGGAACAGCCGTAGGTGCGCCGCCGTCCACGCCCATGATGCGCCGGCGTCCACGCCGGCAACCTCACCGATACAGCGGGTTCGGATGGTCGAACCGGCAGCCGGCATCCCAGGCCGATCGCTGATTGCCGTGTGCGGGGATACCACCAGCGTCCTTGATCATCCGCGCCATGTGCAGCAGGTTCCAGGTCATGAAGGTGGTGTTGCGATTGGTGAAGTCGTTCTCCGGACCGCCCGATCCCTCGTCGAGGTAGGACGGTCCCGGACCCGCCTCCCCTAACCAGCCCGCGTCCGCCTGCGGCGGAATCACGTAGCCGAGGTGCTGTAGTGAATAGAGGATGTTCATCGCGCAGTGCTTCGCTCCATCCTCGTTACCGGTGATGAGGCAGCCGCCGACCCGGCCGTAGTACGCATACTGGCCCTGGTCGTTGAGCTGGCCCGACGAGGAGTAGAGACGCTCGATGACACGGGTCGCAACCGACGTCTTCTCCCCCAGCCAGATGCTGGTCCCGATGACCAGGATGTCGGCCGGCATTACTTTCTCCAGCAGCGCGGGCCAATCGTCCTCTGCCGCGCCATGCTCGCGCATGTCGGGATAAACGCCGGGCGCAATCGTGTGGTCGACTGGCCGGATGAGTTCGGTTGCGACACCGTTCTGCTCCATGATGGCGCGGGCGATTCGGATCAATCCTTCGGTGTGTGACAACTCCGGGCTTGGCTTCAGCGTGCAGTTGAGGAAGATCGCCCGCAGGTCCGAGAAATCCCATCGGCTCTCGGAGCACAACCGTTCCTGACGTTCGTTCAACATGGAATCTTCCTAGGTGCGCCGGCGTCCGCGCCGGCAACTCATTTCTACAACGACGCGCGCGCTCAGGGCGTGTGTTCGAAGACGTGCTCGACTTCCACGGCGCGCATCCCGGCCCGTTCAGTGACGTTGTCGCCGGCGAGACGCTCGCCGAATTCCCCGTAGCGCGCCACCACTGCGTCCGGCTGCGGCGAAAGTGGAAACTGCACGACGATACGCACCTCGCCGCGCGGCCAGCGGAAGGTATTGATGCGGGTCCAGAACTGGTTGTCCTGTACTGCCGCACGCCCTGATTCCATCAGGTTCTCCGCCGGCCATTCCTCCACCGGCAACGTCGCCACCGCCTCATGCGTCACCCGGTAGTTGACGTACGCCCCATCCGGGAGATCCGTCGCCCCCTCCATCCAGAGCTGACGCCACTCCGACCGATGCGTCACGTCGAGCTGCACCGTTTCGGCTCCGTCCGCGCCACCAGCCACGGCACCGCCAGCGCCCGTGCCTCCGCCCGCTGGACCACACGCAACCGTCATGATCAACAGTGCCACAGGCCCAAGAAACCGCCAGATCACCCGCATGCTCCGCATTGTATGGCGGTTCGTTCAACCGCGGCGCAGAACACGCAGCACTCGGTGAAGCCTCCCTGCAGGGCTATTGTTGCGCTTGGACTGGTAGTAGGATTGACGTTCGTCTCGACCCTAGGAGCCCGACCCACATGCAGAAAGCCACGCTTCGTAACTGGTCACCCATCGTCATCGGCGGCACCGCCGCCGTCATCCTCGGTGCGGCGCTTGTGCTGGTCGCCGCCCTGGGTTACCGCACCGGCCTGCTCGCACTGGGTGATTCCTTCAGTGTCCTTCGCTGGGGCGCCCGTATCTCCTCCGGCGCAGCGGGTGTCGCCCTGATCGGAGCCGTCTGGGCCGCATTCCGGCGGCTGCACTGGCAGAACGTCCTGGTCGGCTTGCTCGTTGCCGCGATCGGCGGCGTCAGCTTTGTCCTTCCGGCACGCCAGCAGTCGATCGCCCGTTCGGTGCCGCCGATCCATGACATCACTACGGACACGGATGATCCGCCGTCATTCGTAGCGGTCATTCCCCTGCGCGCCGACGCACCGAACCCGCCGGAATACGACCCGGAGATCGCGGCACAGCAACACGACGCCTACCCCGACCTGCGCGCCGTCACACTCGACCTTCCGCCGGCCGACGCCTTTTCGGAAGCGCTGGCCGCAGCCGAAGACATGGGTTGGGACCTCGTGGCCGACGACACCGCGGCCGGCCGCATAGAGGCGACCGACACGACGTTCTGGTACGGCTTCAAGGACGACGTGGTCATCCGCGTCCGCCCGGACGGCGCGGGCAGCCGCATCGATATCCGTTCCAAGTCGAGGGTGGGCCGCAGCGACGTCGGGGCCAATGCGCAACGCATCCGCGCGTACACCGCTCGCCTCCTCGGTGGCTGATCGTCGTGTGGTACGCTTGGATTCGATTGACGGGGCGTGGCGCAGCCTGGTAGCGCGCCTGCTTTGGGAGCAGGAGGTCCCGAGTTCGAACCTCGGCGCCCCGACCAAGCCTCCTTCGACGCGTTCATCACCATAGTTCCGGACCGAGCCGCTGGCGCGCGGGCATGTCAACGATTCGAGGTACGTCGCCGCTCGTTGTTTTCCTCCTCCTCGGAACCGGCGCTTTCCTGCTCGACCGCTGGCTGGATGACCGGGGCGCCGAACGTCGTGTCGTCACGGTGACCGAAGACCAGGTTGGCGCGATCAGCCAACGCTGGGCGGTTCAGTGGGGTCGCGCGCCGACTAGTCGGGAGTTGGAGGCGCTGATCGACGATGCGGTCAAAGAGGAGATCCTGTACCGCGAAGCGCTGCGCCTGAACCTCGACCAGAACGACCCAATCGTGCGACGCCGCCTCGCCCAGAAGCTGACGTTCATGCTGGAGGACAATACCGAGGTACCGCCGCCCGTCCCCGCCGAGGTGGAGCGCTACTTCGCCGCGCACGCCGAGCGCTACCAGGTTCCACGCCGGACCACGTTCCGCCACGTGTTCCTGAGCGACGACCGCCGCGCGGATCCGGCAACCGATGCGGTCGCCCTGCTCGACGCGGCACGCGAAGGCGCGGACGGAAGCTGGAGGAACCTCGGTGACCCGTTCATGCTCCTGCGAGAGTACGCGGACCGGAGCGACCAGGAGATAGCCGAATTCTTCGGAGGGAGTTTCGCCTCCGCACTCTCCGATCTTGCCCTGGGCGAGTGGGAAGGGCCGGTCCCATCCGCGCACGGCATGCACCTGGTGCTGGTGCTTGGCCGGACCGAGCCCCGGACGCCTCATGTCGACGAAGTCCGGGAAAGGGTCGCCAACGACCTGATCACGACGCAACGCCGGGAACAGAACCAGGCGGCGTTGCAAGGTTTGCGCGAGCGCTACGAGGTGCGCCTGCCGGCGTCGGAAGACCTGACGCCCGAGCGGCAATAGGGGTATGGCACGCTATCCGGGGGATCGGCTTCGAGCACGCCACTGGGGCATAGCGCTCCTTGCGGCGATCGTGCTGCCGCCGGCCGCCGCAGCCCACGAGGTCCGCCCTGCCTATCTCGAGCTCACGGAACTGTCCACGGGCCGCTACGAGGTCCTCTGGAAGCAACCGATCCTGCCGGGCGGCGAACCCGGACTCGTTCGTCGACTGCCGCTGGAACCGCGTTTCCCGGCGCGTTGCAGCGAGAGTGACCGGACGTTCCCCGACCTGACCGACTCGGCGCTGATCGAGCGCTGGGTACTTGCCTGCGACGCGCCCGGGCCATCGGAGGCCAATCTGGAGGTGGAGGTCGCGGGCCTGCCGCGGACCCTGACGGACGTCCTGCTCAGAGTCCGGTTTCTTGACGGAACATCGGTCGATCAATTGCTCCGGCCGGAAGCGCCGCGCGCCGCGCTGTCGAACGCTTCGACGGGAGGCGTGACCGTCCCCACATACCTGCAGCTCGGCGTCGAACACCTGCTGTTCGGATTCGATCACATCCTGTTCGTCGTCGGCCTGATGTTCCTCGTGCGCCGGCCACTCCAACTCGTGCAGGTCGTGACGGCGTTCACGGCGGCGCACAGCATCACGCTCGCTCTTTCGACGCTCGGCGTGCTGACCCTGTCCCAGCGCCCCGTCGAGGCGGTGATCGCATTGAGCATCCTCTTTCTGGCCGTCGAACTGGTTCGTGGCGCCGGGGGCAAGCCTTCACGGATTGCCCGCTCTCCGTGGATGATTGCGTTCGGATTCGGCCTGCTGCATGGGTTCGGCTTCGCCGGGGCGCTCGCCGAGATAGGCCTGCCCGAACAGGCCCGCGCGATCGCCCTGCTGCTCTTCAACGTCGGGGTCGAGATTGGCCAGCTCGCGGTCGTCGGTGTCCTGTTGGGATTGCTCTACGTCTTCAGGGCCTCCCGGGTGCGTCTCCCCGCCACCGTCACGCAGATGCCGATCTACGTCATGGGCACCGTGTCCGCCTACTGGTTCGTCGAGAGAGTGCTCTCGATGTTGCCGTGAGTGTGAAAGGGTCGCCAGCTATTATTCAGGAACGTGCCCGACCGTCGGTGACCGGGATCACGCCCTGAAGACATCGGGAGGAACCATGACGCGCCGCAACCGCAAGCCCGGAACTGCTCCTGCTCCCCTTCACCGGCCTGGAGCTGCCGCTACGCTGGCCGCCGTGGTCCTGCTCGGCGTTGCCACGGTGGCCTGCAGCGGCGACGGCAGCCCCACCGAGAGTGAGACGGCAACCGGCGCCGAGTCCACGGACGTCGCGACGGAGGGCGCCAATCCCCTGCGCAACGCCTACTTCGGCGACCTTCACACGCACACCAGCTTTTCCTACGACGCCTTCCTCAACGGCACGCGGGCCACGCCGGACGACGCCTTCCGGTACGCCCAGGGCGAGCCTCTCGCGCATCCGGCCGGCTTCGACGTCCAGCTCGATGCGCCGCTGGACTTCTATGCGGTCACCGACCACGCCAGCTTCCTCGGCATGCTGCCGGCGATGCTGGATCCCGAACAGGAGGCCTCCCGCCACCCCGACGCCGCGCTCGCCCAGGACATCGCCTCCGGAGCGCTGACGGGGCCGGACCGGGCGGCGGCATACGCCGACATCCGGTCGCATACCCTCGGCCAGAGCGAGGGCCTGCTCGACATGGACGTGGTGCGTTCCGCCTGGAACGAGACCATTGCCGCGGCCGAGCGATACAACCAGCCGGGCCGGTTCACCACGTTCATCGGCTACGAGTTCACTGGCAGTCCCGAGAACCAGAACCTGCACCGCAACGTGATCTTCCGCGGCAACGCGGTGCCGGAGGTGCCGTTCAGCCGTCTCGATTCGTTCAATCCGGAAGAGCTGTGGGCATGGATGGATCGGAACCGCGAGGCCGGCATCGAAGCCCTCGCCATCCCGCACAACTCGAACGGCTCCAACGGCCTGATGTTCCGGCTCACGACCTATGGCGGCGAACCGCTCGACGCAACCTACGCCGACGTGCGCATGCGCAACGAACCGCTGGTGGAGATCACCCAGACCAAGGGGACGTCCGACACCCACCCCGCCCTCTCTCCCAACGACGAGTGGGCGGACTTCGAGATCTGGTCGTACCGGATCGGCGGCGGCACCACCCCGAGCCAGCCATCCGGCAGCTATGTGCGCGAGGCCTATCTGAACGGCCTGCTCCTGGAGGAAGAACGGGGTATCAACCCGTTCCGCTTCGGCCTCGTGGGCGCCACCGATAACCACGCCGGTGCGACCCCACCGAGCGAGTCCGGCTTCTTCACCAACGGAGGCGCTCCGCAGAGGGGCATCTCCATACCGTTCGACCCGCCGCGTCCGGACGGCAGTCTATACAGCGATTCGGCGCTCGGCCCCCTCCGCGGCTCATCGGGACTGGCCGGCGCGTGGGCGGAGGAGAACACGCGCGACGCTATCTTCGATGCGTTCCGCCGGAAGGAGACCTTCGCCACCACCGGACCGCGCATCCGCGTCCGGTTCTTCGGCGGCTACGACTACTCGGACGACCTCGTCGACGACCCCGAGATGGTCGACCAGGCATACGCCGGCGGCGTACCCATGGGAGGCGAGCTGGTCGCGCCGGGCTCGCGCGTCCCCCGCTTCCTCGTCTGGGCGAGCCGCGATGCGTCAAGCACGCCGCTCGCGCGACTGCAGGTCATCAAGGGCTGGATCGACGACGGTCAGGCGCAAGAGCGGGTCTATGACGTCGCCTGCTCGGACGGACTCTCCGTGGATCCGGCGACGCAGCGCTGTCCTGACAACGGCGCCACCGTGAACCTCGACGACTGCAGCGTCAGCCCGGACGCCGGCGATGCGGAGTTGCGCACGCTGTGGACGGACCCGGACTTCGACCCGAATCAGCGCGCCTTCTACTACGTGCGCGTGCTCGAGAATCCATCCTGCCGCTGGTCCACCTGGGAGGCGGTTCGCGCCGGCGTGGAACCACGGCCCGGTCTGCCAGCCACCATCCAGGAGCGTGCCTGGTCGTCGCCGATCTGGGTTACGCCCTGACCGTCACGACGGCGCAACGCATCGGTACCTGGTGGCGCCGGGAGGCGGTGCAGGGCCTGCTGGCGCAACGCGCGGCAGGGATGGTGATCGCCGGCATGCTGGCGTTGACGATCGCCGCCGCCTTCTGGTCCGTCGTGCCGCCGGTGGTTCCGGCCGTCCTGGCATGGATCGCCTTCGCCCTGCTGTGGCCGGGAATCGGCAGAAGGCAGCAGCTCCAGGCGCTGGTCTTCATAGCGGCGGGTGTTGCCGCCCTCCTCTGGGGCACGAGCCGCGGAGCGCCACTGCGTCCCGACAGCCTCCTGGGCCAGAACCAGCCAATCCTGTCGATGCTGGCCTCCGTAACCCTGCTGCGGCTACTGAACCGGCCACCTCGGGCGAACGAACCCGAACTCCCCCGCGGCCTGGGCGCCTACCTGCAGAGCATGCTGGGGGTGCATGCCTTCGGCTCGGTCATCAATATCTCGGCCCTGATCATCATGTCCGACCGCCTGACACGGGTGCGGCCGCTCGGATTCAACCAGGCGCAGCTCTTCAGCCGGGCCTTCAGTGCCGTCGCCTTCTACTCGCCGTTCATCGGCGGGGTCGCCCTGGGGTTGTCCTACACCCCCGGATCGAATCCCCTGGTGATGATGCTGTTCGGGCTGCCGCTGGCCGCTTCCGCCTTCCTGTTGCTGTACTGGTACGCGAGCAGCGGCCGTGCCGAGGTCGAGAGCTTCCACGGATACCCGCTCCATCCGAAGGACCTCAAGGTGCCGCTGACCTTCGGGGCGGCGGTGCTTGTTGCCTCCGTGGCGATGCCCCGTTTTTCCGTGCTCGCCCTGATTACCATGGTGACGCCCGCCGTGGTCGTGGCGGTTCTGCTCAAACGGAGCGGCTTGCGCGGCCTGCGCCGGGGCTTCTCGGAATACGTGCAGGATCGTGCCCCGCAGATGGGCGGCGAGCTGGCGTTGTTCCTCGGGGCGGGGGTGCTGGCCGCAGGGTTGGTGACGGCGGCGGCGGCGGCCGGCGACTGGCTGCTGTTTCCCCGCTTGGACGCGTTCCACGCGAGCCTGCTGGTGCTCGCCTTCATCGTGACGTCGCTGATCTGCATCCACCCGGCGGTGCTGGTCGGCGTCACCGTGGCGCTCGTGGAAATGACTGAACTGGACCCGACGTTGCTCGCGACCACGTTCGCGATGGGTTGGGGCCTCGGCTGCGCAGTCAATCCGCTGTCGGGCGTCAACGTCGTGCTCGCCAGCCGCTACGGCGCCAACAACTGGCGCATCGCGCGCAGCAACATGCCCTACAGCGCCACGCTGTACGTGGTGGCGGTGGGACTGCTCTACCTCTACGAGTACATCCGCCTCTAGCGGGGCGGTGCCGTCGGTGGCGCGCCTCAGAAGAAGGCGCGCCCGTGCCAGGAGTCGCCGGCCGCCACTTCCCAGCGCCCGTCCCGGACATCCCCGAGACTCGTCAGCGTGTTGTTGAAGACGGTGGTGTCGAGACCGACCTCGCCCGCCTCCGCCAGTCTGGCGAACGCATCGCGCGGCACCCGGGCGATCGACTCGCCCTGCCGGAACAGCACCGGCGCATGGTTGACCAGCTCCACGCCGATCTCTTGCTGCAGCGCCTTCATCTGCCGGACGAGTGCGTCGACGGAGCAGCCGGACGGACCCGCCGCCCGCTGATCGACCGCGATGAAGAGAAACTGGTCGTACACGACGTCGCGGCCGGCGCTCAGGGGCACCCCGTGCGCTCCCCACTGATCGATGAACGCATCGACCTCGCCCAGAAGGCGTGTTCGTTCGGCTTCGGTCAGCTTCCGCGCCGCCGAGAAAATCCAGATACGGGCATAACCAGGCAGTTCATCGAACGCGATCTGTGGCATCCACTCCTCCTACTCCAAGAGACTCCTCACTAGAATACAGTCCCGTGGCCACTTACGCCGCTGACGCTGCTCCAACCGCGACCCCAACGGCTCATACCATCGCCGCGGCGACGCACGGCCGATACCTGGTCGCACCCGTCGCCAGCCCGGGGCCGGCGCCACTGCTCGTCGGATTCCACGGCTACGGCGAGCACGCCGAGCGCCACCTTGCGGAGCTCGACCGTATTCCCGGCGCCGAGGACTGGAACCGCGTCGCGGTGCAAGCGCTCCATCGCCACTACAGCGATAGCCGCCGGCACGTCGTCGGAAGCTGGATGACCCGACAGGATCGCGAGCTGGCCATCGTCGACAACCTCGCCTATGTCCGCGACGTCGTGAGCGCCGTAAGAAGCGAGTACGAGACGGCCGCTCCACTCGTCTACTGCGGCTTCTCCCAGGGGGTCGCCATGGCCTACCGTGCGGCCCTTCGAGTCGGACACCCGTGCTGCGGCATCATTGCCCTCGCCGGCGACGTCCCGCCAGAGCTTCGAAGCGACCCCGAGCTTACGTGGCCTCCCGTGTTGATCGGACGGGGCGAACTGGATGCCTGGTACACGCAGGAGAAGCTGGACACCGACCTGGGGTTCCTCGAGGATGCCCGCGTGGCAGTCACGCCGCTCGTCTTCGAGGGCGGGCACGAGTGGACGGACGCGTTCCGGGCTGCTGCCGGACGCTTCCTCGCGGAGCTCCTCTGATGGCCACGCCGTTCACGATTCCACTCGAAGGCGGCGATTCGGTCAGCGCTCTCGACTATGCCGCCACAGCCTCGGAAGCGGCGGGCGCGCCGGGCGCGACGCTCATCCTCGCCCACGGCGCCGGTGCGCCACAGACCCACCCGTTCATGACCGCCTTCGGGCGCGGCCTCTCGAGCCGCGGCATCGGCGTTGTCACGTTCAATTTCCTCTACAAGGAACGCGGCCGCCGCGTGCCCGACCCGGCCCGCCGCCTCGAAGCCTGCTACCGGGCCGTGGTGTCAGCCGTGCGAGCGCGCCACCAGGATGAGGGCCGCCGTTTCTTCATCGGCGGCAAGTCGATGGGCGGGCGCATCGCGTCCCAGGTCCTCGCAGCAAACGCGCAGGCCAACGAGGAACCGGGCGCCGATGGCCTGATCTTCCTCGGCTATCCGCTGCACCCGCCGGGCCGTCCGGAAAAGCTGCGCGCCGCGCATCTCCCGTTGATCAAGGTACCGATGCTCTTCGTGCAGGGAAGTCGCGATGCGTTCGGCACGCCGGACGAACTCCGTCCCGTGCTCGCCGGCTGCGACTCTGCCGAACTCTTCGTCGTCGATGGCGGGGATCATTCCTTCAAGGTTCGCCGGAAGGATGCCCCGGAGGCGGAGATCCACGCGACCGTGCAGGACGCGATGGTTGCGTGGATCGAACGGCAGCGCCAGTAGTCGAGCGGCGCTACACGTCTTCCTTGAGCGTCACCGCCTCCAGGAACGGCATCATCGCGCGCAGGTCCGCGCCCACTTTCTCGATCTGGTGACCCTGTTCCTGCTTGCGCTGCGCCATGAACCAGTCGCGGCCCGCCTTGTCCTCGGCGATCCAGTTGTTCGCGTAGGTGCCGTCCTGGATGTCGTTCAGGATCTGCTGCATCGCCTCGCGGGTCGCGTCGGTCACGACACGCGGGCCGCCGGTGTAGTCGCCATGCTCCGCGGTATCGCTCACCGAATAGCGCATGTAGTTGAGGCCGCCCCGGTAGAAGAGGTCGACGATCAGCTTCAATTCGTGCATGCACTCGAAGTAGGCCACCTCCGGCTGGTAACCGGCCTTCACCAGCGTGTCGAAACCCGCCTTGACGAGCGCGCTGACACCGCCGCAGAGCACCGCCTGCTCGCCGAACAGATCCGTCTCGGTCTCCTCGGCGAACGTCGTCTCGATGACGCCGGCGCGCGTCAGGCCGAGTGCCTTCGCATACGACAGCGCGAGCGCCTTCGCGCTGCCGGTCGCATCCTGCTCCACCGCGATCAGCGCCGGCGTACCGCCTCCCTCGAGGAAGACCTCGCGAACCCGGTGGCCTGGCGCTTTCGGGGCGATAAGCGTGACGTCCACCTCGGGCGGCGGCTGGATCGTCTTGAAGCGGATGTTGAAGCCGTGCGCGAACATCAGCATCTTGCCCGCATCGAGATGCGGCGCCACCTGCTCGGCGTAGATGCCCGCCTGCGCAGTATCAGGCGTCAGCAGCATGATGATGTCGGCCCACGCCGCCGCTTCGCTCCCCGGCACGACCGTCAGCCCGTCCGCTTCCGCCTTCGCCTTGGACCGGCTTCCCGCGTGGAGGGCGACACGGACGTCGACACCGCTTTCCTTCAGGTTGAGAGCGTGCGCATGCCCCTGCGAACCGTAGCCAAAGACCGCCACCTTCCGCCCCTGGATCAGACCCAGGTCGGCGGAGTCGTCGTAGTAGATCGTCGCCATGTCGTCAGTATCCCCTCGCTCCGAACGGTGTGGTGAAACAGCCCGGAACCGGGCTCGCCAAACGGAAAAGTTTACACCGAGTAGGAAAGTTTGAGGTCGTCCGTCTGGCGCGGCTGCACGGCCCGCCGCGGCGGCAGGTCAGCCGGATCGACGACGACGCTGCGCGCGCCCCGCAGCATCGCCACGCGCCCGGTTCGGACGATCTCCAGGATGCCGTAGGGACGCAGAACCTCCAGCAGACCATCGATCTTCTCCTCGGTGCCGGTCGTCTCGATCACGACCGCGTCGGGCGCCACATCCACAAGGCGCGCGCGGAAAGCGTCGGCAAGCTGCATCACGTGCGTCCGCGTTTCGGCGGTCGCGCGCACCTTCACCATCGCCAGCTCGCGGAAGACCACCGCATCGGCCGTGACATCGCGCACGCGCAACACGTTCACCTGCTTGTAGAGGTTCGCCTCAAGGCGGTGCGCGCCCCCTTCGTCGGTTTCCACGACGATGGTCATCCGCGATACGCCGGGCACCTCGGTATGGCCGACCGTGAGCGATTCGATATTGAAGGCGCGACGCCTGAAGAGAGACGCGACCCGGTTCAATACACCCGGCTTGTCCTCGACGTAGACGACGAACGTGTGGCGTGCCTCTGCGGTCATGGTCCTGCTGCCTCCCGCTTACTCGTCGTCCGCCGTCTCAACGATCGGCGCCGGGCTCGGCCGCCGGATCATGTCGTGCAGGTCGGCGCCGGCCGGCACCATCGGGTAGACGGTATCCTCCTGCTCCACCTGGAAATCGATCACCACCGTCCGCTCGTCGGCCCGCGCCCGCGCGATCGTCGGCTCCACCGCGCCGCGCGTCTTCACCGTCGCCCCACCCAGGCCGAAGCACTCGGCCAGCTTGGCGAAGTCGGGGCTCAGCAGCGGCGTCGCCGCATAGCGCCGTTCGTAGAAGAACTCCTGCCACTGGCGCACCATGCCGAGATAGCCGTTGTTGATGACCGCGACGTTGATCTTGATCCGCTCCTGCGCGATGGTAGCGAGTTCGGCCATCGTCATCTGGAAGCCGCCGTCGCCCGCCACCACCCACACCTCGGCATCCGGCTGGGCCAGTTTGGCGCCGACCGCGGCGGGCAGGGCGAAGCCCATCGTCCCGAGTCCGCCTGACGTAATCAGTGTCCGCGGGTCGTTGTGATGGTAGTACTGCGCCTCCCACATCTGGTGCTGGCCGACGTCGGTGACGACGATTGCCTTGCCATTGGTCATCCGCCAGATGTCATGGATGACGTGCGCCGCATACAGGTGCCCGCTGTCGGGCAGGTTCTGGATGTCGCGGACGGCGACGTCCCCCTTCATGTCATGGATCGTCTCCAGCCAGGCGGCGTGGTCGTTCGTCTCGATCAATGGACCGAGATCATCGAGCACCGCGGAGAGGTCGCCGGCCAGGGCGACGTCCACCGGGACGTTCTTGTGGAACTCGGCCGGATCGATGTCGACATGCACTTTCCGCGCGTTCGGTGCGTAGGTCCGGACATTGCCGGTCACCCGGTCATCGAAGCGCATGCCGAGCGCGAGCAGCAGGTCCGCCTCCTGAATTGCCGCGTTCACCCACGACTCGCCATGCATCCCCATCATCCCCATGTTGAGTGGATGCTGGGCCGGGACGCCGCCGATGCCGAGCAACGTCATCGCGATCGGGATGTTCGCCCGCTCGGCCAACTCGCGCACCTGCTTCATCGCGCCGGAAAGCAGCACGCCATGACCCGCCAGGATCACCGGCCGCTTCGCCCGGTTGACCAGGTCCGCCGCTTTCCGGTACTCGGTGTCCGACGCACGAAAGTTGGGCCGATAGCCGGGCAGCTTCACGTCGTCCGGCCCGAACTGCAGTTCGGTCGACGCCTGCTGCGCATCCTTCGTGATGTCGACCAGCACGGGACCGGGACGGCCGGAGCGGGCGACGTACATCGCCTCGTGGATCACCGGAGCGATCTCGTTGACATCCGCCACCAGGTAGTTGTGTTTCGTGATCGGCAGCGTAACGCCCGTGACGTCGGTCTCCTGGAATGCGTCGGATCCGATCAGGCGGCTCCCCACCTGGCCGGTAATGCAAAGGATGGGCGACGAATCGAGCATCGCCGTCGCGATTCCGGTCACCATGTTGGTGGCGCCGGGACCGGAGGTGGCAATCGCGACGCCGACATCGCCGCTCGCCCGGGCGTAGCCATCCGCCATGTGCGTCGCACCCTGCTCGTGGCGGACGAGAACGTGCCGAACCGGGTACTCCAGCATCGCGTCGTAGGCCGGCAGGATTGCCCCGCCCGGATAGCCGAAGACGGTGGAAACCCCTTCGCGTACCAACGCCTCCCAGATGATCTGCGCGCCGGTTCTCATCGAAGACATGTCGTGCCTCTATTGGATCGCCCGTCGATCACGGTTCCGTCCGTTTCGTCAATTCGTCACCGCACCCGCGGCGGCCGAGGAAACGAGCCGCGCGTATTTCGCCATCACGCCGGTCCGGAAGCGGGGCTCCGGCGGCTGCCAGGCGGCGAGACGCGATTCGATCTCCGCATCGTCCACCTCGAGCTGCAGCTTCCGGTTCCGTTCGTCGAACAGGATGGTCTCACCTTCCCGCACCACCGCGATCGGGCCGCCCGCCGCCGCTTCCGGCGCGACGTGACCCGCCATCATGCCGCGTGTCGCGCCGGAGAACCGTCCATCGGTCAGTAGCGCCACCGACTCGCCCATCCCAGCGCCTACGATGGCGGCGGTCACCCCAAGCATCTCGCGCATCCCCGGCCCCCCCCTGGGGCCCTCGTACCGAATCACCACCACGTCGCCTGGCTGAATCCGTCCCGTCTCGACCGCTTCGAAAGCGGCTTCCTCGCTGTCGAAGACCCGGGCCGGCCCGCGGTGGGTCTGCGGCTCGTGTCCGGCGACCTTCACCACACACCCCTCGGGGGCCAGGTTCCCCTTGAGGATTACCAGCCCTCCCGTAGGAGTTATCGGATCGTCGACCGGGCGGACCACCTCCTGGTCCTCGGTCTCGGTCGCGGCGCGCGCAACATCACCGATCGTTTGACCGGTCACGGTCAGCGCATCCTCGTTGAGCAACCCGGCCTCCTGCAGCCGCTTCGCGATCAGACCGATGCCACCCGCCCGGTAGAGGTCGGTCGCCACGAAACGTCCACCCGGCTTGAGGTCCGCCAGCAGCGGGGTCCGCTCGCTCACCCGGTCGAAGTCATCGATCTGCAGGTCAACTCCCGCCTCGTGCGCAATCGCAAGCAGGTGCAGCACCGAGTTCGTCGATCCGCCGGTCGCGGCGACAGCGGCGATCGCGTTGTCGATCGCGTCGCGGGTCACAATCCGCCGCGGGCGCAGATCCCGCGCCACCAGGTCCATTACCAACTCGCCCGCCGCGCGTGCCGCGTCCCCCTTCTCCGCCACCATCGCCGGCACGCCGTTGGCGCTCATCGGCGACACCCCGAGCAGCTCGCAGACGGTCGCCATCGTGTTTGCCGTGAACTGTCCACCGCAGGCGCCCGGCCCGGGGCAGGCGACATCTTCGAGCGCGCAGAGTTGCGCGTCACTCATCCGGCCCGCCGCGTGGGCCCCGACCGCCTCGAAGACATCCTGAATCGTGACGTCACGTCCGTCGTACCGCCCCGGCGCGATCGATCCGCCGTAGAGCACCAGGCCCGGGATGTCGAGGCGGACCAGCGCCATCACGCCCCCCGGGATCGTCTTGTCGCAACCCACCAGGATGACAATGCCGTCGAACAGGTTGCCGCGGGCCACCAGTTCGATCGAGTCGGCCACCACCTCGCGGCTCACGAGCGACGTCTTCATCCCTTCGCTTCCCATCGTGATGCCGTCGGAGATGGAGACGGTGTTGAACTCCATCGGCGTGCCACCCGCCGCACGGATCCCGTCCTTCACCTCTACCGCGAGCTCACGCAGGTGGTAGTTGCAGGGACCGATCTCGATCCAGGTATTCGCGACGCCGATGATCGGCCGCGCGAGATCACTGTCGGTGAATCCGACCGCCTTCAGCATGGCTCGGGCGGGGGCCCGGCTCGGACCCTCGGTAATCGCCGCACTGCGTCGCTCGCTTGCCATTGCTTCTTCCCTCTACAGCAAAAAGGCCATCATCCGGTGTCGGATGATGGCCTCTCCAAGTCGCGGTGGGTGTGGCTCAGGACATCATCCCGTTGCGGCCGGCGCAATAGCGCCGACCACGCGAACGGCGACGACGACAAGACGGTCCCACCAAGTGTTCATGACTGCTGCCGGAGAGGAATCCATCCCCACCGTTAGGTGCATTCTACTCCCCTGCAACGCGGGCGCGTCAAGTCGGGTGGGGGCGCGGAGGTCGGGCGGACGTGGTGTATTATCTCGCTCGATGTTCAAGCTGGTGACAACCGTCCGGGGCGGCGCCGTGAATGTGGCCGCGGCCTGGGCGAAGTACCCCTCCGTGGACGAGGCCCGGGCTGCGGCCAAGGCTGTGATGCATGAGCATCAGCGGGTGATCCGCGTCATGATCGTCGAAGAGCCGGACCGCTTCGTCGAGTGGCTCGACCGCGCCTGAGCGCGCGGTTCTCCTTCCTCTTCCGCCGGCGCATCAGCCGGGCCGGACCGTGAACCCGACGCCGATCCAGAGCAGCGGCGCCACGGATCCGCGCGACCCGCCTCCCTTGAACTCGAAGAAGAAACCGCTCTCGTTGCCGACGCCAATCAGGTAGTTCCAGCCGCCGCTGACGTCGGTGATCTCCGCATCCGCGTAGCGGGCGATGTTCACGCTGGGTCCAAGCCCCTGCAGCAAGCGCCAGCCCGTCCCGCCCAGATCGAAGCGATAGATGAAATCGCCGCTGATCGAGGCCATGCGCGAGGCGCCGCCGAAGGCGCCGGTGACGCTGGGCCGGATGACGAACTGATTGGAACCGACCGGAAACTCGATATGCGAGCCAACGTAGAACTGCTCCGGATCGAATGTTGCGCCCGCCTGAAAGCCGATTCCCTGCGCCTCCGCCGCGGCGGGCAGCAGACAGGCGACGGCGGCGCAAACAACCAGTCGCTTACACATCGGCATTGGAGATTGAAGAGCCCGCAGTTCTACCGGGCTCCCTCCGCCTTCGGCCCCACGACCGCGTCCATCTCCACGGCTGGTGGCATGCGATTCATCCATCAAACCCTCCCCGCCCCTACACTAATCTCAACAGGGAAGTTGTCTCACAAATTATTGGCACAGGGGGTACGACGGGGAACCCGATGCTGCCCAGACAGCGGTCCATCAGGTTGAGATCCTCCCAGGAATGGAACGGGCCCGTGCCGAACGAACCGGCATACGCGGCACGTTTCTCGTTCGCTCCGTCAACCGTGGGCGGATGCCGTCCGTTTGGCGGGTCGATGATGAGCGAGGTGCGCCGATCCGGTACAAGATTGGTGCCAAAGTCCAGAAAGACCCGCGTATGGATCGCGGCGCCAGCAACCGCCCCGTTCTCCCCGCTGTCGAGCGACTCGATCCACGCCGCCCGCTCCTGCGTGAGTGCCGCCGCCTCCTCTTCGCTGAGGATCGGCTTGTCCTTGAATTCCACCGGCCGCGTCATGGGCGTTGCGGAACGATAGTCCCAGACACCCCCCAGATCCGGGGCGCCCCACGCCGTGCGCGGCGTGTCCGTCGTCTGTCCAGCGACCCAACCTGGTGCCAGCAACAGGAACACGGCAACAGACCCGCTCGCCGACAACATTCCATGCGTCATCGTCTTCCCTCCTGATCTTCGAGGGCCATCATAAATCGTCTAGTGGTGGCCACGATGGTCGGATAGTATCGGGTGCGCGTGGGAGGTGAGGCATGACCGACTTGCCGAGCAACGTGCTTCGATTCATTTTCAACACCTTCTCGTTCCTGCTCTGGGGCGCTCTGGTGATGTGGATGGCGGCCGGCTTCACGATGCTCGAGGCTGGTTCCGTCCGCACGAAGAACGCCTCGGTCATCTGCCTCAAGAACATCGGCCCGTACGCGGTCGCCGGAATCGCCTACTACGTCATCGGCTACAACCTGATGTGCGTCGACGTGGGAAGCGTGATCGGATCGTTCACCTTGTTCCGCGGACCGTCGTCCGACGAGCTCGCCCTCCTCGAGGGCGCCGAAGGCGCGCGGGAGGCTGTCATCGCGACCGACTACGCGGTCATGTCGGACTGGTTCTTCCAGATGGTCTTCGTGGCGACGGCCGCGTCCATCGTCTCCGGCGCGCTGGCCGAACGGGTGAAGCTCTGGTCGTTCTTCGTCTTCACCCTGGTGCTGACCGCGTTCATCTACCCGGTCGGGAAGGTGACCTCGCGGTGCGCGCCGCCCCGAGGGCATCCGCGTCCGAGCATATGGAAAGAGGCGGCGCGTTCCTGGATGCCGCCTTCTACCCTGCGGCGGTCCGGGAATACCGCACCGCACGTCAACTGGAGCCCGCTTCGACGGATGTGCTTTTCCATCTCGGATCGGCGTACATGAAGGTCGACGACACGGTGGCTGCGTTCGATGCGTTCGCAGAGTTCCTTGACGCCGGCCAGCCGCTCGAGTTGGCGGCAAGGCACGGGCATATCTTCGGCGGTTGCAACGGGACGTTAACCCTGACAAGAGATTCCGTGGCCTATTGGTCGCCGGAAGAAGAGGATCCGGACCATTGGTTTGAAGTGCCGACATCGGCCCTCGGGCAACCCAGTCGCCGCGTCGATGGAACCCTGGCGCTTCGGGCGCCCAGCCAGGAACAGGTAGCGGAGAACGACGGAGAGACAAGAAACTGGTCGTTTCGCCTCAGCTTGATGGACGAGCACAACCAGTTGGCCGACATCATCCTGAGATATATCGACGAGCGCAGTCTCCCTCAATGACGCGCTAGGAGCCCGTGGTGAAACCCCGCGTAGCACCGAGAGCGGTGAGGCGCTCGCCTGACAAGGCGCGACGAGGGAGCATATTGGCCGTATGAGACCGAGGAGCAACGCCGTTCAGGCGGGATGCATCGCCGCTCGAATGTAGCAGGGGTTTCACCACGGGCTCCTAGTCCACGAGATCGCGCTCCAGGTCCACCCGATACCAATCGAAGTCGATCACCGCACCGACGGGCTCCCCGCCGCGTGAAGGTGCACGCCGATCCGCGTCCAACCCGCGCGCGATGGCCCCTTGCCCTGATGCAGCCAGCGGGTGTCACCAGTATTCGTTACCCGAAGGTCGACCCGTAGACGCTCATCGCGAGACACCCTGACAGGTCCGCTGGGGTGCACCACCCGCAGTTCCGCAGACAGTTTGGCCGGGACGTGCGGTCGTCGGCTGTGAGTCCCCCTCTATATCAGCACGTAGTGGTGCTGGGTGATATCACGGCAGACGCCGCGCCAGTAGTGATGAAACCCGCGTCCCGGAACCCCGTGACCAGTACCGCCACCGGAAGCCGCTGTCCCTCGGTGCGAGGTGGACGGTAGAGGTCGAGGAGCTGATTCTGCTCCTCACCCCACACCAGATCGGAGCGCACAGTCACCGCGTCGGCGGCAGGGAGTCGAAGCACCACGGATCGAGAGAAAGGGTCTGTCCGTTCCGTCATGGGTTACTCCGATCCAGGAAGAGTGGCGCGCCCGGTAGGACTTGAACCTGCGACCCGCCACGGTGGGAGGAATAGAATCGCTAGCAACTCGGGCCAGGAGTCTCCGCCACGGAAATGGTGCTGACGGAGACGCCGCTGGACCAAGCGTAAGAAGGGACCAAGGTATGACCCGCGTGACGTTCGCACTGATCATCTCGACCTTCCTGCTCGGCACACTCACGCCCGTTGCCCGAGCGCAGGTGACGGACTTCGAGCCGGTCACGACCGGGGAGCTCCTTGCCCCGGACGACGGCGACTGGATCAACTGGCGCCGGACGCTGAACGGTCAAGGCTACAGCCCGCTCGACCAGATCGACCGGAATAATGTCGGCGACCTGCAGCTCGTCTGGTCCTGGGCGACACAGCCGGGCACGGACGAGGTGACCCCGCTCGTGCGCGACGGCGTCATGTACATTCCCAGCCGCAGCGGCGTGCAGGCACTCGACGCCGCCACGGGCGACCTCCTCTGGGAGCATTCGCGCGGAGCGTCCGGCGTCGCGGACGAGAACCTGCCGATCAACCTCCGGCCCGGGATGGCGCGACGCAATCTCGCCATCTACGGCGACAAGCTCTACGCCGGCACAAGCCGCGCCGAGCTGATTGCCCTTGATGCGCGGACGGGCGAGCTCGTCTGGCAGCATCAGGTCGCCGACAGCGACCTCGGCTATCGGTACACCAGCGGCCCGATCATCGTGCAGGGCAGGGTCGTCGCCGGGATGACGGGGTGCGAGCGGTACAAGAACGACATCTGCTTCATCTCCGCCCACGATCCGCAGAGCGGCGCCGAACTGTGGCGCACGTCGACGGTCGCCCGTCCCGGGGACCCGGGCGGCGACACATGGGGCGACCTGCCACTGACGTGGCGCGCCGGAGCAGACGCGTGGATCCCGGGGAGCTACGACCCCGAGACGGATCTCATCTACTGGTCGACCGCCCAACCCAAGCCGTGGGCCAGCGCGCAGCGCGGCACCGAGGGTGCGGCGCTATACACCAACTCCACGCTGGCCCTGGACCCCGAGACCGGGGAAATCCGTTGGTACTTCCAGCACATCCCCGCCGAGACCCACGACCTCGATGAGGTTTTCGAGATCGTCCTCGTCGACCGGGGTGATGGGCTGTCGCTCTTCAAGATGGGCAAGATCGGGGTCCTGTGGGAGCTCGACCCGCGCACCGGCGCGTTTCGGAACGCGTTCGACCTCGGCTACCAGAACATCGTCGACATCGACCCGGTGAGCGGGCAGGGCATCCTGCGCGGCGACCGCATCCCGCAGATCGGCGTGCCGGTGGACTACTGTCCCGGCCCGGGCGGCGTAAAGAATCTGTGGGCCATGGCCTATCACCCGGAGACGCAGGCCTTCTACGTCCCGCTTACACCGGGCTGCGCGCACTCGGTCTTCGGTGCGATGCCTGCGCCCGAACTGGGCGGCGGCGGGGTCGGCCCGAACGACCGGCGGTTCACGGTGCATCCCGACAGCCCCGAGCAGTTGGGCGACTTCGTGGCGATGGACAGCCGCACCGGAGAGCTGCTCTGGCGCCGGCGTAGTCGTTGGCAGTACGGGACGGCTGCCCTTACTACCGGCGGCGGGCTCGTGTTCGTCGGCGACATCGACCGGCACATGTACGCCTTCGACGCGCGAGACGGCACCGAGCTGTGGCGCACGCGAACGCCGACGGCGACCGACGGCTTTCCGATTACCTACGCGGTCGATGGCCGCCAGTATGTCGCGATACCGTCCGGACCCGGCTGGAGCATCTCTTGGCGAAACGCGCGGGTGGCGTTTCCGGAGACCATGCAACGACCGCCGGGGTCCGGGTCGGTGATCCAGGTGTTCGCACTTCCGTTGGAATGATGCCGGTGCCGCGCACCGACGACTAAACGGCGGGACGGGACCACCGGTCCCGCCCCGCCATCACGAACCACACGGTCCTGTGGCTACCAAAGGTAGCGGCCGCTACCAGAGGGTATCGGCCGTTACCAGAGGTACCGGGCCGAGAAGACCATCGTCCGCGGCGGACGGGCGGAGATCACCTGGCCGAACCTCTGGTCCACCTGGTTGCCCAGCTCGTCAAACTGCGCCGCCAGATCGACCCTGAGGAACTGCACCTGGTTGAGCAGGTTGTAGATCTCCCAGCTGACCTCGAAGAACTGCGTGTCGCCAACCGACATCCGCTTGCTGAGTCGGATGCCGGTGTCGTAGAAGCCGGGCAGGCGCAGGTCGTCCTTCCGCACGTTGCCGACTTCGGACTGGCCCGGGCGGCTGAAGCAGTCCGTGTTGAACCAGCGGTCGATCGTGCCGCCGCCCGCCTGCAGATCACAGCCCCGGTCGATGTTGGCCGGAACCACAAGGCCGACGCTCCCCAACCCGTCCGGGTTCGTCGACCGCCGCAGCAGGTCGCCCCCGCCGAGGATGTCCTGGTTGTCGGTGGTGCTGAAGGAGACGGTCGCCGGGGCGCCGCTCACGAACTGCGTGATCCCCGAGAGCACCCAGTCGTCAAGCAACCAAGCGGCCCCACCCCCGGAATCGGGCAGATTCCACGTGTAGTTGACTGTCAGCAGGTGCGTCCGGTCGAAGTCCGACAGACCCCACGACCATGCGTCCCGATCCTCGTACTTCGGTACGCGTGACCGGGAGCCGTAGAGGATGTCGGCCGAGGTATAGTCCTTCGACTGCGACAGCGTATAGGCGACCGAGAACTCCAGCGCCCCCGTGAACCGGCGGTTGAGCTGCGCCTGCAGCGCGTTGTACTCCGACTTGCCGGCGTTCTCCGTCATGATGATGCTGGCGTAGCCGGGGTACGGGCGGAAGAAGTTGTCGGGCAGCGGCCGGCCGGTCGTCGGATCCTGATTCACGGGAAGGAACCGGGCGCCACGCGGGACGGTGTTCTCGTCCCAGAGTTGTGGAAGGTTCCGCCCACGCGTGCCGACGTAGGCGATGTCGAGCACCGTCTGAAGCCCGAGCTCCGTCTGAATGCCCGCGGTGAAGCTGGTGAGCGTCGGCGCCTGGTGGTCGGTGACGACGCCGTACACCGTGCCCGTCGGATACACGATGCCACCTGTCCCGGCAACCACGCCCTCCCGGATCGACGACCAGTTGTTCATCGTGTTGTAAAAGACCTGCGGCGTCGCCACGAGCGGCGGATTGAGCGCCTGGCGCCAACTGAGCGCGCCCGCCTGCTGGGTGTTGTGGAAGACGCCGATGTTCGCCCGGAACGCCGTACTGCCATCGCCGAACACGTCATAGGCGAAGCCGATCCGCGGCTCCAGCAGGAGCGCCGGCAGGTTCTGGTACGGCGCCGGCACCTGCGAGTCGTCGTGGCGCACCATGCCGTTGTCGGTCAGGGATCCGGGCGCGAGCGCACCGATGACGACCTCGGGCCGAACGTCGTTCGCATCGTTCGGGTTCACCGCCATCCGAACGCCGTTCACCATGGTCGGCATATAGAGCTGCGCCGGACTCGTGTGGTCGAAGCGCGACGGCAGGAACGATGCCGAGGGGTTCGCCTGCTCGAACACCGTGTACCTGCTGAAGCGCATCCCGATGTCCAGCGTTAACCGGGCGGTCGGCTGCCACTTATCCTGAATGAAGACGTTGCCGATCCACTGGTTGGCCAGCTGCCCCAGGCGAGCGGTGTTCTCCTGGTATGACCGGAACGATCCGATCAGGGCGTTCCCATACGGGTGGCCGGTGCCGAACGGGTTCGACGGATCGCGGTTGAAGTCGTAGCTGCCAGCCAGCGCGCTGGCGCCCTTTCCTTCGATGTTCTTGAGGTGCTCGATGTACACGCCGGCCTTGAAGTTGTGGCGCCCCGCGGTCCACGACAGCCCGTTGTAGACATTGAACAGATCGTCGTTACCGTAGTTGATGAAGCGCGAGTCCCAACTCGGGTTAGCGGTGTTGGGAATCGGTGCGCCGAACGACATCGCCGGAATGATCCCGTACAGATTGTTGTTCGGGTACCACTGCGCGAGGGTATAGGGAACCATACCCTGTGTATTGGATCCGTCGCCCCCGTTGTCCCGGCCGTCGTCACCGGGGAAGTTGATGTGGGAATCGGTCCGCCGGTTCCGGTTGATGTCGAAAGAGCTGGCCCACGGATTGTGCTCCGACGAATGGCGCCATCCGAAGTTGAACTCGTTCACCATGTTGTCTCCGATGACGCGGGTGTAGTTCACGGAGATGGCGTAGTCGTTGTAGGTGAACGTCCGCTCCAGGCTCTCCCAGTTCCCCCGCCAGGAGCTGGTTGGTTGCAGCCAGTGGGAAAAGCGGGCGTAGATCGAGTCGCTCGTGGTCGGCCGGACATCGACCCGCGTGACGTTGTTGACCCGGGGGGCTCGCTGCTGGCCCTGGAACTGGTAGTTGTAGTTCGACTGCCCTTGGACGTTCGGCTGCGGGAACCAGTTCAGCAGCGCCTGCCCGTTAGGGTTGAGCCGATCCTCTGGTACGACATTGCCCGGGAACGCTTGCCCGGTCATCGGATCGATCACCGGGATCAGGTTCCCCGACTGATCGAAGCTCTGCGAGAAGTCGCCCATCCGCTCCGCCAGACTCGGGACCGTGAGCTGGGCGAGGTTCTGCGGCGTTCTGACCCCCCACTGCTCATAGCTGTGGAACACGAACAGCTTGTCCTGCACGATCGCGCCGCCGGCGTTGGCGCCCAGTGTCCAGTACCGGTACTCCGGCTTCGGTATTCCCGCCTGTTTGTCGAAGTAGTTGTCGGCCCGGAACTTCTCGCTCCGGCCGAACGTGTAGGCGGTACCACTGAAGACGTTCGTCCCCGCCTTGGTGACGAGGTTGATCTGGGCGCCGCCGTTCCGCCCGGTGTCGGCAGTGAAGTTGGTGAGCTGGACGTTGACTTCGCCGACGGCGTCCGGGTTCATCGAATGACTGGAGACCTCCGGGAGACCGATGTCGTTGCCAGGGATCCCGTCGATGGTGACCGTGCTCCAGCCCTGGCGCGTGCCGCCGACGTTCGGCAACCACGAGCCGATGACGATCTCGCCGATCGCATCCGGGTCGGGTTGGTAGCCGACGCCGGGAAGGATCCGGAGCATCGACGTGACGTCACGGCCACGGACCGCGATGGCGCGGATGGTCTCCTCGGTGATCAGCGCCGAACGGTCCGAGCTGATGGTCTCGACAACCCGCTGCGCGGTGACCTGCACGGTCTCCTCCAGGGCGGCGATCGTCAGCTCCACCGTGCCCACGTTGTATTGCTGGTTGGTCGCCAGCCGGGCCTCGCTGAGCTCGTATGTCGAGAAACCGGGCAACTCGACCCGGACAGTGTAGGGCCCCGGCTGGACCGCTGCGAAGCTGAAGATGCCGACCTCGTTGGTCACCGTACTTCTGAGCCCGCCGGTCTCTTCCTGCAGGAGAGTGACCGTCACGCCCGGCAGAACCAGGCCCGAGTCATCGACGACGTTCCCGGAAAACCCGCCGGTAGTTGTCTGCGCATTCGCGCTTGGTCCCCAGCTCAGAACGAGCAGGGTCGTGACCAGCACTGCCCAAGTGGCTCTCATCGGTGCCTCCTAACGAGAAAACGAATGTCTGTAGCGACGCCCGAACGAGCTAGTCGACCGTCTGGCACGACTGCGGTCAGCCGGTCGAACCACGACGAGGAAGCCTTTATATCACGTAAACGCGATTTATCAACAGAAACAGTCTCTTCCAATGAGACATGAGCCTGAAGGGGGAGTTGTTTCCAACGACACATGAGCCTGAAGGGGAGCTGGGTGGTGGATCATCGGAGGATGATCGTGACACTCCAGACAGACCGCCTGCGGACCCTGCAACACGTTCGAGCGTTCCTTGACGGCAGCGGACTGATCGACCTGAATGTGTCGACGCGAGCGGACGCCTACGGGTTCATCGAGCGCACCTTGACACGGTTCGACTATGTCCACCAGGGGAAGGCTGAGAAGGGTCTGCTCCGGAGCTTGCTGGCCAAGGTGACCGGCCTGTCGCGCGCCCAACTCACCCGGCTCGTGACTCAACACCGGGCCACCGGGAGGATCGCCGACCGCCGCGGCGCACCCAGCCGACCATTCCCGCGCCGTTACAGCAGCACCGACATCGGCCTGCTCGCCGAGGTCGACCGGCTCCACGGCACGCTGTCCGGACCGGCCACCCGCACGCTCTGTGCGCGCGCCTACCATCGGTTCGACGACCATCGGTTCGAGCGCCTGGCCGGCATCTCGAACGGCCATCTCTACAACCTGCGGCACTCGATCACCTATCAACGGCGCCGCGGAACCACCCCCATGCCGACGCGCCCGGTGCAGGTGGCGATCGGCGAGCGCCGCCGGCCGGCACCGTTCGGGCGCCCCGGCTATGTCCGGGTCGATTCCGTCCATCAGGCTGACCTCGATGACGTTAAAGGCCTGTACCACGTGAACTTGGTGGATGAGGTCACCCAGTTCCAGTGCATCGGCTCGGTCGAGCATCTCCACGCCGCGTGCCTGGCCCCGGTCCTCAGCGCCCTGCTCCGCGCCTTCCCGTTCACCCTCCACGGCTTCCACTCCGACAACGGGTCGGAATACGTCAACCGCACCGTCGCCGCGCTGCTGCAAGCCCTCCACATCGACGAGTTCACCAAGTCCCGAGCCCGACACACCAACGACAACGCCCTCGTCGAGAGCAAGAACGGCTCGGTCGTCCGCAAGCACCTCGGCTACGGCCACATCCCCAGCCGCCACGCCCAACGCGTCAACGACTTCACCCAGAACGTCCTCTCGCCCTACCTCAACTTCCACCGCCCCTGCTTCTTTCCCAGCACGGTGGTCGACGCCAAGGGGCGCGTCCGCAAGCGCTACCGCGACGCCGACATCATGACGCCCTACGAGAAGCTCACGTCGCTCCCCGGGGCCACCGACTACCTCAACCCGGGGACCACCTTCGAACAGCTCGACGACATCGCCTTCGCCCTGAGCGACAATGACGCCGCGCGCGCCGTTGAGGAGGCGCGCACGCGGCTATTCCGGTCCATTGACCCGGCTGCCTGACATGTCTGGCTCATCGGCCCGCTTCAGGCTCATTTCTGGATTGGAAAGGACTGAAACGGAGGGACTCGAACCTGCGACCCTCCCCGCGTTAGTCGACGTTGACGCGAAGCACCGGGGGCCGCGACGCCCCACGCTGGGCAAACCACGTCATCCCTTCGATGACGAGATCGAACTGCAGGTCGTAGGCCCCCGGGCGTTCAATCGCCGGAAGGTCGAGGCTGACGCGGATCCGGCCATCAGGTTCGAGGTCCGCCTCCAGATCGGCGCGATACCAGTTGAAGTCGACCACCTCGCCGACGGGCTCGCCCGCCTCGTGCAGATGCACGCCGATCCGCGTCCATCCGGCGCGTGAGTCACCCTTGCCCTGGTGCAGCCAGCGGGTGTCACCGGTATTCGTTACCCGGAGATCCACCCGAAGCCTCTCACTCCGTGACACCGTTACGGGCCCGCTGGGCCGTACCAGCCGGAGTTCCGCAGACAGTCGGCCGGGACGTTCCGTCGTTGGCTGCGATTCGCCCTTGTACATCAGCACGTAGTGGTGCTGCGTGACATCGCGGCAAACGCCGCGCCAGTAGTGGTGAAACCCGCGGCCGCCGGTAAACCGCCCGATCTGGTGCGCCGGAAACTCATGGCGCGTCCGGGTGCTCGCCGCCAGCACGTTCACTTGGTTGAACCCGACCGACTCGGCCAGCGCCGCGATGTCCTCGATGACCAGCTCGTTCTCCAGGACGCCGGTGTTGACGGCCTCGGAAACGCTGGTCGGGCTGGTGCCATGTCCCTCTCCCGGCTCCGACATCATCACCATGCCGTCCGGCCCCAGCACGCGGTGCATCTCGGCAAGAACCCCTCGCTGATTGGGCACGTGGTGGAAGGCGTCGTACACGAGGATGCGATCGCAGGAGCCGTCTTCCAGCGGCAGACGATGCCCGTCATACGCCACGAACCGCGGCTCGAGCGACCAGTTCGTCCGTGGATCCCGTTCGAACAGTTGTCTCCCGAAGGCAAGCGCCGTTTCCGACACGTCGACCGCGATGGTGCGGCACCCGAAACGATTCAGGAAATGCGACAGCCAGCACGACCCGGCGCCGAACTCAACGACAACGTCACCGGGACGGAGCCTCGCCCCCGCAAACAGGATCCCGGCGGAAATCAAGTGGCCGGCAAAATCGGATGTGTCACCGAACGGTTTGTCCAGCAGGAACTCCGGTGACGAATACTCCGCGAAATACCGTTCCGCCGCGTCGTTGTACTCCTCGGTGCGCCGGACCAGCCCGTCCTGCTCCGCCACCGACCCGCGCCCCTGTGGCAGCCGGAACGGGAATAGGGCAACATGGACAATCGGTGCCCAAGCCGCGAATACCGCAGACCGCAGGCCCGGGAACTGCTTGAACGCCGATATCACGACGGAGCGGAACAATCGGATCATGCGTGGCTCGTGGCCTGGGGGCGTGACGCCGTCCTGTTCAAGGTGTCCTTTGGACCCAGCGTCTTCGTCCCGAGCAAGCGTGGCGTGGTGATTCTAGCAACCCCCGCCCGGCACTAGTTCGGGAGGGCCGCCGCCGTATCGTTCCGCCTCACTCGGGCCGATCACGAAGATGCATTGGGTTCGGCGGAAAGCTGCCGGCCCAGGAAATCGAGAATGCCAGAGACAACTTCCCGGGAAGCCTTGCTGTCGTCGACGAGATCGAATGCGTGCGGACCCGTCGGGTGGTGCAGCAACTGCACGGAGAGCTTCTGCGACGCCGCCTGGGAGAGAAAATGATCGATGGAGTCATTCAATCCCGGCATCTCGTCCCGGCCCGCCCGCACGATCAGCATCGCGGTCTCCGGTGCAATGCGGTTCAGGGCGACAGCCGGGGTGGCGAAACGAAACTGGCGCGCGGCGTCGCCGACCGGCGTAGAGCCATCGCCATCGATCATGTAGCCGTAGCACAGCGCCGCGCATCGCACCGGTAGCGAAAGGGGCGTGGCGAGGACCGCCAACGCGTTGGGAACGTTGCCGGAACAGGCCCAGATACCGCAACGGCCGGGATCGACTCCGAGTGCGTCGGCATGGCGGGCGAGGTGCTCCAGCACGCCGGTCGCGTCCCCTACCGGATCGCGATTCGTATAGGTCAACGCCGCCAGACCGCGGCTCGCGAGCAGTCGGGCCCACGAGCGGTAAGGTGCGGTGTCCTTCATGGGCCGTCCGAACATACGTGCGAAGCCCGTGTCCGGGAACCCGGTAACCAGGACGGTCACCGGAAGCCGCCGTCCCTCGGTGTGTGGTGGACGGTACAGATCGAGGAACTGGTCCGGCTCATCACCCCACGCCAGGTTGGAGCGCACCGTCACCGCGTCGGCGGCGGTGCGTTGCAGCACCACGGATCGAGAGAAAGGGTCTGTCCGCTCCGTCATGGGTTACTCCGCGCAAGGAAGGTGGCGCGCCCGGCAGGACTCGAACCTGCGACCCTCGGTTTAGAAGACCGATGCTCTATCCGGCTGAGCTACGGGCGCGCATCAAAGCACGATACACCGATTCCGCCGGACACTAGTTCGGGGACGCTGGCCGCCGGGCATGCTGTGCCTCGGCCGATGCAAGGACTACCGCCGAATCCGCGGCGTTCGCTTCGTAGTACTTGAGGAAGCGGTTGGTCTCGAACGCATCGTAGGCGTCCAGGTTCCGCGCCCAGCGGTAGCCGATAGTCTGGAACATCAAGCGCACGGACACGGTCACCGCTTCTACGTCACGTTCTACGGCGACGCGATAGCGAATCCCGTCACCCGCGGCGACGAAATCCGGATCCTCGGCGGCCTTGCCACGGACCGCGACATCGGCTTCCGCTGACCTCTTGTCGAAACCCTCCGGAAGCAACCGGTTGTCCTTGACGTAGCGAACGCCGCGCAACAACGCAGTGGTCACCTCCTGCCGGTGGTTCACAATCACGGACTCGTAGATCTGCACCTGATCCGGCGCGGCGATTTCCGCGTAGTGCGGTTCGAACGCGCTCGGGTCCGTATCGTTCTCGTTGCCGACGATGGATCCGTCCGGCCGCATCGCGCCAGACCCGAAGAGTGTCGAGCCATTCTGATCGCGCACCGTCAGGTGCAGCCAGGCGCGCCGCGACGGATACGCGGTAGGCAACTTGTGGCCGGCCAGGTTTCGAACGTCGACATCGATGAACAGCTCGGCGCCGTCGAACCGAATGTCCAGACCGCCGATCCGCGCCGTGTCCTCACGGAGGTGCTCCTCTGTCTGGGTGGCCGCTTCCTCCAACTCGTCGGCCGGCGTCGTCACGTGTAGCTCGTCGCGATAGGCAGCGAGCAAACGCAGCATGAAGGCGTTGCCGCCTCGGAAGACATGCCGGGAAAGACCCTCGCGCGGCTCCCCGAGGACCGATGCAATCCGTGCCGGCGCCGCCTCGGGCATGTGGCAGTCCTGGCAACTCCGTTCGTCGCGGTAGCTACTGTGCCGCCACTCCAGATAGGGAACCTGCTCCGGCAGTCGGCCCACTTCTTGACCGGCATCATCCAGTCCGGTCGTAAAGAGCGTGTGGCAGGTGGCGCACAGCTCCGACTCCTGGACGTGGGTCCCCTCCGTGGGCGAGAAACCGGTAGCGGACTCCATGATTCGCCGGAGACCATCGTCCACATCGTCGAACGGGCCGAAAATGGCCACATCCCCGTCGTCGGGGCCACCAATCCGGTATCCACCATCGAAACTGGCATGTTCACCGAAGCCATCCGGCTGGATCTGATGGCATACGGTGCACGACACGCCGTCCGTCGCCAGCTCCGCTCCCTCATCCACGTCGCCCGCCAGCCCCTCGAGGTGGGCAAAGACCTGGCCGAGATTGCCGTCCGCCCGCGCCGTGGTACGCGCCATCGGCATATGGCACGTAGCGCAGGTATCCTCGATTGCCGATTGCAGTCGCGGCTGGTCCATTACTTCCCGCCGCACCGCTGCGTGCCAATAGGGGTCTTTCGCTGCCTGCGCCATCATGGTCGCCCGCCAGGCATGACCGATCGAGACGTCGGAGCCGGTCTCGTCGCGCAGGTTGGTGTGGCAGGCAATGCACTGGTCGGACGTCGAGAACACCGGTCGATCACGCGCAGGGTCGGACTGTTGGCCGGTCAGCGCCGCCGACAGCCCCACACAGAGTGCGAGACAAACCAGCGGTCGTGGATGTACACCGGTGCGCCCTGGCATCCTCTTGTGTCCTGACGTCGCCTCACGCCGACGGTCCGACCGCTCACCATCCATCCAGGAATCCTCCATCGAACCAGTCCCAGAGGAGATAGACGACCACTTGCACCCCTCGTCCGTCCGAGTCTCCGGCCGGAAAACGCAAGCCCGCGTTCAACAGGACATGCTGTCGTGTGTTCAGGCTCACTTGGACCTGTGGCACCAGGTCGACGCGCGTGGACGCTCCCGAAGTCAGGTCACGCGCCGTCAGCACCTCGATCATCGGGGTCCAGGCACGACCGAATTCACCGCGCGTCCAGGTCTTGCCGAACGCGACCCCGAATTCCGCAACGTGGTGAGCGTCGCCATCCGCCGCGAGCTCGGCGAGTGCCTGCATCTGCACGAACGAGTCGCGCGGCAGGAGGTGTGCGTAAGCCACGAACGGTTCGAAGACCGGTGCGCGCCGTAACGAGCCGCTCGCCTCCACTTCACTCGCCAGCACGGCCTCGGCGCCCAGACTCAAGATAGTCCCGCGACGCAGGTCGTGATGGACGGTTCGCTTGTAACCGAACGACACGTCACCGAGACCAAGCGTGCGTCCGCTTCCCCGCCCCGGCGACCCACCTGCGGCCTCACCGGTAGCCCGGTATGCCAACGGAAGCGCCACCTCCACCATTGCATTCGAACCGATGCGCTTCTCGTACAGGAACTCACTCTCGATGGCTCCTGCTCCGCTCGAATCAGTGGTCGTGGTGATGACTATCTCATCTTCGGGATACGCCTTCTCGGTAAACAACGGTCTGGGTACGTTGAACTCTCCGCGTGGCCATGTGTCGTCAGCACAGAAGGTGCGCACATGGCGAAGAATCGCGCCGATCTCCGCATCGTCCAACGCATCCCCGAAGGCCGGCATCATCCGATCGAACGCCCGTACAGGGCCTCCCTCGTGAATGACCGCATGCCAGTCCGGATCCGGCTCGCGGGAGGTGAACGAACAATCCGTGAAGTCGGGCAGTGGCGTGGCGAATCCGACCTCTTCCCGAGAGAGTCCCTGCCCGTCTTCTCCATGACAAGCGGCGCACGCGTCCCGATAGAGCTCGGCGTCGGTCGCCGGTTGTCCCGACGCCAGCACGGGCCACAGCAAGAGTGCCGCGCCGCATCGCCAAGATCGCGCTATCTCAGAACTCATTCGTCGCACCTCAGCGACCGCCAGATCCCAAGAGTCGATCCAGTCCTTCAGTAACTGAATCTATCTATTTCTAACACACTCAATACACATTGTCCCAACTTGAGACAAAGACACAGTAACAACTAGTTACCCTTACAGGGACGCATTCTCACTACGTCACAAACTCCATGGAAATACCGATGACAACTCTCTGAACTGTGTCGCTATTCTCGATGACATCGAATGCTCGGAGGACCCATCCGGTGTCCAAAATCCAATTCGCGAGAAGTCGGGCCGCCGCCCTACTGCCACGTATCGGTGCCGGCGGTCCCCAGCACCAGATCCACCACGAGGCCGTAGCTGGCCATGCCGGCCTCCACGCGGTTGGCGCGCAGGAAACGGTCGTACACGACGCTGGCGCTTCGCTGCACGACCGGCATGGTGTCGCGCGCAAACCGCGAGGCGATGGTGCGCATGTGTTCGCGCGGGACATCGTCCAGCCCCGCCCAAACCTCGGCCTGCAGGTCGCGTGGCAGGTACTGCACGAGACGGGGTGTCAGGTGCAGCCAGGCGCTGTAGCGGCTCCGCGCATCACCCGCGAGACAGACGAGCAGGCCGACGAAACTGGCCTCGGCCTCGTTCGCGTAGCCGGCGAGATGGGACCACTCGTGCGCTACCAGGAACGGCCGCTCGTACGGCAGCACCGCGTCATTCACCAGCACTTCCAGCGACCATGGATTCACCATGGCGTCAACCCCGGCGCTGCGGAAGTACGGCGCAAAGAGCGTCGGCTTCGGTCGCCCCGGCACGGCCGGCGGCGACGCGCCGAGCTGCCGCTGCGCCGTGGCGAACGCCGGGCCGAGCCAGGCCGGCAGCTCGTCGAACGTCGGCCAGTCACCCTCCGCGGCAGCGCGCGCGTGCAACTGATTGAGGCGTGCGATTGCGTCGCGTGATAGCGTCGCGAGCGCGGCCTGCGTGATGCGAGTCTGTTGGTAGTCGAGCTTCGCCGTAAGCGGTTCGCGACGATAGTTCATCCCCCACATCGTGAGAAAGACCAGGTAGATCGCCGCGGAGAGCCCCAGCGTCAGGAACGCCGTTCGCAATGCGGCGGCGCCGCAGGCACGCCAACCGGGGGGGGCGCGGCGGATCGACCGCCACCACCAGACCGCCAGCGTCAACCCCAGGACCACGACGAGCAGGTCGAGCAACGCAAAGCCGACCAGACTGGAAAGTCGCGTCACGACCTGTTGGCCGAGGAGGTACACGCCGGTCGAATAGACCCGCTCGACCCACGCCGCGGGCACGGGTGCGAGTGAGCCGAGGGCAGCGCCGGCGATCAGGACGACCGCGGCACGTGACGCGGGTGTGGCGCGCGCGAACCGTTCCCGCAGGGCTACCAGCGCGGTCACGCGTGTCGTTGCCTCCAGCCGCGCTCGCTAACGGCTCCGGGGCGGCACCTGGTCCAATCGAACGCCGCGATCATCGAAAACGACGTAGTGCTCCGGACGGATCCGGACCACCACCTTGTCGCCAGTTGCCCATGTCTCGGACGATCCCTCATCGGCCGCCGACGGATCGAGCGCGCGGAGCCTGAAGCCCTCGACCTCTACCTCCACGAGCTTGGCCCCTGCCGCCCCGCCGTCCGCTTCGCTGGCAGGCACGACGGAAACGACGCGGCCGCGCAGGCCACCCCCCTCGCGCAAGAGCCGCACCTGGTGCGGCCGGATGCCGCCCGTCACGTCGCGGCAGAACTCCTCGGCAATCCGGCCGCCGAGCGGGACCGACTGATTCCGGAGGTTGAGGGCCTGACCATCCTTCTCCAGAATCGCCGGAAACAGATTGATGGTGGGCCGGCCGAAACACTGCGCGACGAACTCCGTCGCCGGCGTGCGGTACACCTCTGCCGGTGTCCCGAACTGCGCCAGCCGTCCCGATTGCAGCACCGCTACATGGTCGGCGACAGCGAGGGCGTCGTCCGTGTCGCGCGTCGCGTAGAGGATGGTGCGCTGGCTGGGCTTCGGATGCTGCGCCCGCAGGTCGCGAACGAATCCTCGACGCGCGTCGGCATCGGCAAATCCGGGCTGTTCCACCAGGTCTTCGACCAACACCAGGTCGGGCAGGTCGTCGCTCGCCGGGTTCGGCACGGCATAGCGCCGGATGCTGACGCCGCGCCATGTTTCCGTCTCCCATCGGGGCGGGACTCCATCGTCGGCCGAGTTCAAGCGCCAGTCGTTGCGGACCCCTGGCGCGTCTTCGCCGCCCCCCTCCGATCCGTCCGTTCCGATCAGCACGCCGTCGCTCGCACTGGATCGGGCAATGAAGCGAAGCAGCGTCGACCCGGCAAGGGCCGGATTCGCAACAACCGCAACTACCTCGCCGGAACGGACAAAAAAAGAGACGCCGTCGAGGACCGGGCGGGCCGATCCTTCGTTGCGGCAGGTGATCTGATCCAGGAAGAGATACATGGATCCGCGCGGGATGAAAGTCTCGCACCCCATGGTACACTCTCGCGATGTCGACCGAACCACCCCTCACCTGGGGACGATCGACAGTCGAAACCGCCTGCCCGCTCGACTGTCCCGATACCTGCAGCCTGGCCGTGTCGGTGGAGCGCGGACGCGTCACCCGCATCGATCATTCCCCGCGCCATGAGCCGACCGCCGGCTTCATTTGCCGCAAGGTGCGCGGCTTCGATCAGCGGGTCTACAGCCCGGATCGCCTGCACTATCCGGGCCGGCGCCGGGGCGCGAAAGGCAAGGCAAACTTCACGCGTATCGGCTGGGATCAGGCGCTCAACGAGATCGCCGGGCGCATGCGGACGATCCGGGACGAGTTCGGCGCGGAGGCAATCCTCCCGCTCTCCTACGGCGGATCCAACGGCCTGCTGTCGCAGGATACGGCCGACGCGAGGCTGTTCCGGACGTTCGGGACATCGCGCCTCGCGCGGAACGTCTGCTCGGCCCCCACCACCACGGCATCGGCGTCGCTGTACGGGCGGATGCAGGGGGTGGCGTACGAGGACTACCGCCACGCGCGGCTGATCGTGATCTGGGGGGCGAACCCCTCGGCTTCCGGGTTTCACCTGGTGCCGCATGTCCGCGCCGCCCAGCGGGACGGCGCCGCGCTGGTAGTGATTGATCCACGGCGCACGCCGCTCGCCCGGCAGGCGGATATCCACCTCGCCGTGCGTCCCGGCACCGACGTCGCGGTCGCGCTCGCCATCCACCGGTTCCTCTTCGAGTATGGCTACGCCGACGAGGCATTCCTCGAGGCGCATACCCACCACGCGGACGAACTGCGGCGCCGGGCCGACGAGTGGCCCATTGAACGGGCGGCGGCAGTGGCCGACGTCGATCCGGAGCTGCTCGAGCGGGTGGCGGAGCTGTACGCCGAGACCTCCCCCGCCCTGATCCGGTGCGGCTGGGGACTGGAGCGGAACCGGAACGGCGGCAACGCGGTGATGGCGGTGCTGACGCTGCCTGCCGTCGGCGGCAAGTTCGGCGTCCGGGGCGGCGGGTTCTCGCTCAGCAGCTCGCGCGCCATCCCCCTCTCCGAGGAGGACTGGATCGGCGCCGCCGAACCGAAGACGCGCCTCGTCAACATGAACCATCTCGGCCGCGCGCTGAACGACTACGACGACCCGCCGGTCAAGATGCTCTTCGTCTACAACTGCAACCCGCTCGCCACGATGCCGGATCAGAACCGCGTGCTGGCCGGCCTCGAGCGGGACGATCTCTACACGGTGGTCTTCGATCAGGTGATGACCGACACGGCGCGCTGGGCCGATGTCGTGCTCCCGGCGACCACGTTCCTCGAACAGTACGACCTGGCGCTCAGCTACGGGCATGGGAGCGTCCAGATCGTCCAGCCGGCGATCGAACCGATCGAGGAGGCGCGGCCGAATGTCGAGGTCTTCGGCGAACTGGCGTCGCACCTGGGACTCGATCTGCCCGAGGAGCTACCGGCCGACACCTGTGAACTGCTGCATGTCGCCGGCGCGCTGCGGGACAACGCGGGCGAAGCACTGCTCGCTTCGGGCATCACGCGCGGGGCCGCGCCGCAGGCGCCGGTGCAGTTCGTCGATGTCTTTCCACGGACGCCCGACGGGAAGATCGACCTCGTCCCGGACGAACTCGACCGCCAGGCCCCGCTCGGCCTGTACCGGTACCGTCCGGAACCGGCGGACCGCGGCGACGGTCAGTACCCGCTCGCGCTCCTCTCCCCGGCCAGCGCCAAGACCGTCAACTCCACGCTGGGGGAGCTGGAGACCCGGGCGGCGCGACTACGGATCCACCCGGACGACGCCGAGCGACGGGATATCTCGACCGACGATGCGATCCGCGTCTTCAACGCGCTCGGCGAAGTCCACTGCATGGCGCTCGTCGATCCCGACATGAAGCCCGGCGTGGTCTGTCTGCCGAAGGGGTTGTGGCGGCGATCCACGCTGAACGGATCGACCGCGAACGCCCTCGCGCCAGACGATCTGACCGACCTCGGCGACGGCGCGTGCTTCAACGACGCGCGCGTCGAGGTGACGCGCATCGTCACCTCGAGGTTGGGCGGCGAGAGCGTCGAGATCTGGGCCGGCACCGCGCCGGATCCGGACGGGCTACACTAGGAGCCCATGGTGAAACCCCGCGTAGCACCGAGAGCGGCGAGGCGCTCGCCTGACAAGGCGCGACGAGGGAGCATATTGGCCATATTGCGACCGCGGACTGACGCAGTCCGCGGAGCAACGCCGTTCAGGCGGGATGCATCGCCGCTCGAATGTAGCGGGAGTTTCACCACGGGCTCCTAACGTTCAAAGGGGGAAAGCAACGATGGCCGACCGCACCGTTCAGTGCGTGAAGTTGCAGAGGAAGCTGCCGGGGCTCGACGGGGCGCCGTGGCCCGGCGATCTCGGCCGGCGGATCTACGAGAACGTCTCCATGGAGGCGTGGAAGCTCTGGGAAGAGCGGATGAAGATGATCCTCAACGAGTACCGCCTGATGCCGTGGCAGAAGGAAGCCCAAAAACTGGTGGCCGACCAGATGGAGGATTTCTTCTTCGGCGAAGGCTCCGCCCTGCCTCCCGACTACGTCGCTCCGGAGGCCAAGTAGTAGCACGGGTGCGCCGGCGTCATTGGTTCGCCGACGTCCACGCCGGCATTCATGCTGGTGCGCCACTGTCCACGCCGGCACGCAACTACTCCGCTCCCTACGCCGTACCTTCCCTATTGATCGGCAGTTCCGGCGCAATATCGAAGACCAGGTGACGGTGCGCCATGCGTACCGCTTCCAGCACCGCCTTCCGGTCGTCGCCCCGCGCGAAGAGGAAACCCGGATAGCTGGCTCCCTCCGGCCAGGGGACGAGACGCTCCCCCGGCTTGATGGTGATCACAACGTCGTCGATGCCGGCAACCGCCTGCGCCGCATCCTGGCCGGTGACCGCGCGGCAGATGCCGGCTGCCGGCACCGGGATCATCATCACCGCCGCGCTCTCCTGCGTCACATGCCAGCCATTGACCGACTGGCCAAGCGCATGACGTAGCAGCAGCTCCTCGAGCGACACCCATCCGACACCGCCTCCGTCGCGGTTGACGCCGGCTGGCGGATCGAATCGAAGGACCCGCGCGCAGCGCCCCCCGATCAGGCGGGGCGCCACTTCGAGCACGACGATCCGGTCGCCATCGACGCGCGCCTCCGCGTGGATCGGTCCATTGGTGAGACTCAGCGCGCGGACCGCGCGGTCCACTTCCGCAATCACGTTGCGGCGCACCGCAGCCGGCAGCGTATCCGGCGTGATGTAGATCGTTTCCTCGAAGAAGGGACCGTCGAGCGGGTCGGGCTTGTCGAAGAGGGTGAAGACCGTCAGTGCGCCATCCGTCACCATGCCTTCGATCGCCACCTCGCGGCCAGGAACGAAGGTCTCGACCAGAATGGCGTCGTTCGCCGGATCGCGCAGCACCCGCACTACCGGCGTTTCGAGCAGGCGTCGCAGCCGCGCCGCCGCGGCCACGAGCTCCCGCGGCGTGTCCGCACGCATCACCCCACGGCTGGCAGCGAGCGCCATCGGCTTGATGACGCACGGAAACGTCACGCCATCGAGCAGTGATGCCTCATCCGCCTCCACCGGCACTGCGCGGAACTCCGGGACCGCCAATCCCGCCGCGTGCAGCCGGATCCGGGTCCGCAACTTGTGGGTCGCATCGCGCACCGCACCGGCCGGATGGCCACGCAAGCCGAGTGCCTCCGCCACGCGGGCGGCGAGTATCGCCGGCCGGTCCCCCACCGCGACCACGCCGCTGATCGGCGCCATGGCAGCCGCCGCGACAATTGCGTCGACCGACGCCGCTTCCTCGTGAAACCGAACCGGCACGGCGCCGTCGCGCCACGGGTCATCGAGTTGATGACAGCGGTCGGTGGCGAAGACCAGGTCCACGCCCAACCGATCCGCCGCGGCGCCGAACGACCGGAGCTGGTAGCCGGTTGTCGCCGACACCAGCAGCAGGCGCGGCCGCGGGATGGTCATCGACGCGTCAGACCAGAGCAACCTGCTCCGGGGTGGGCTCGGCTCAGCAGTACCACGGTTCGTTCAGGTAGGGAGTGTCGACCCGCTGGCGGGCAGGCGCAGACCGGGGGGACGGCGCGCTGCACCCCGCATGCGCCCGCATCCGGATTTCCTCGTAGACCGCACGCCGATCGGCAGTCATCCGGCGGCCCGCGATGGCCGCGACGTCGTCCGCGAGCCGCTCCACCGCCGGGTCCGCATGCCGCCACGGATAGACGAGTTTCCCGTCGTCGAACGGGCCGACCTGCCGGCGCAATTCGTCCAGTTCGAGCAGGGCGGAACCCGCGGTGACGAGCAGGCGGAGTGTCAACTGAATGGGCGCCACCTGGTCCACGAGGTCGAGCCGGTCGATTTCCGCCAGGAGGTCGCGGTACGTCTCCCGTGTCGTCCACGGGGTGAACGCGATGAACGTGGGCGCGAGGGTCAGTCCGGCATCCCGGCAGAGCTTGACGGCGCGTTCAACATCGCGGCGCGTATGTCCTTTCCGGAGCTGCGCCAGGACGGCGTCGTCGAACGACTCGACGGCGCTCGTCACAAAGAGGCATCCGGTCTCGCGCAACCGTGGCAGGCGCTGCGCATGCGCAATCAGATGCTCCACCTTGATGGTGACGTCATAGGTGACGCCCGGGCAATGCTCCGCAACCGCCTCGACGACCCGCATCGCGTGGCCGATACCGTTGAAGAAATCGGGGTCGCCGAACGTGATGTGCCGCGCGCCCTGCGCCACCTGGGCCTCGATGTCCGCCAGCACCACGTCCGGTGGGACGATCCGGAATCGCCCGTCGTAGACCGGGACGATCGGGCAATGCCGGCAGTGATGCCGGCAGCCCCGGCTCGCCTCGGTATAGCCGGTGACGCGGCGTTCTTCGCCGCACTGCAGCGTCGCGTAGCGGTCGAGTTCCGGCAGGTCCTCGCGCCACGGCGTGATCAGATCGAGGCGCGGCAGGGCGGCTCCCGTTGCGCCTTGGGTGCCGATCACCTCGCCATCGGCGACGCGCACAAGGTCCGCCTCGAACTCCCCTCCCAGAATATGGCGGACCCCGAGCGACCGCAGGTGCGGCGCGTTGAGCGGTGCATACAGGCCGTAGGCGCAGAGCGCCGCGTTCGGGTTGATGCGCCGCACACGCTGAATCACCGGTACCGCCAGACGGGTCGCGGTATGCATCGGCAGATGGAACGCTACCAGACGTGCGCGCGCCACGGCGTCAGCATCGAACGACTGGCGCGACAGATCGCAACAGCGAACCTCGTGCCCCGCCCGGCGCAGCCACGCGGCGGGCGATGCAAGGCCGAACGGCTGGCGCCCCAGCTCGTACGTCGCGATCAGGGTGACGCTCATGACCCGGCCGGAGGGGCGGACAGCTCCACTTCCGCCTGGGTTGGCGGCGGTGTCAGCAAACTGACCACAATCAATGTCGTAATCGAAAGCAGGAGCGCCGGATAGGCGGTCTGCCAGCCGAACGGATAGACCGCCACGCCATCGACGGCGCGCACGAGACCGACGATCTCCCAGACCAGCGTCGTCGACATGCCGGCCAGAATCGACGCGACACCTCCCGCCCGTGTCGCCCGTTTCCAGATCAGCGCACCGAGCAGGGCCGGCGTGATCCCGGCACCGTACATTGTGTACGCCCAGAGCGCCATCGCCAGGATGGTCGGAAAGAAGGTGCCGGCGATGTAGCCGAAGGCGCCCACGGCGACGACGATCAGCCGCGTGTACATCACCAGTTGCCGATCCGTCACATCCGGGTTGATGAAGCGTTGATAGACGTCGCGGATCAGGTTGGTCGACGGCGTGAGCAGGAAGCTGTTCGCGGTTGAGACGACGATCGCCGCCGCGCCGCAGACGAGCAGCACGCCGAGGGTGGTCGGCAGCACTTCAATCGCCACCCGGATGACGATTGCTTCCGACGCCGCGGCATCCAGCCCCGCGACCCGGAGCGAGCCGAAGATCCCCGTCGAATCGATCAGCGTCTCGACGATGATCGTGCCGACAATCCACGCCACCACGGACAGGCGCGCCGCCCGCTCGTCGCGCGCCGAGAAGAACTTCTGGTACATGTTCGCTTCGCCCAGAAGCAGGAACATGGTGGGCAAGAAGAGGGCGAACGCCGCCTGCGGGCCGATATCGCCGAAGAGCGAGACCTGGTGCGGTTCAA
Source organism: Vicinamibacterales bacterium (assembly GCA_965246995.1). Lineage (GTDB taxonomy): Bacteria > Acidobacteriota > Vicinamibacteria > Vicinamibacterales > UBA8438 > VXRJ01. The sequence goes on along the minus strand of OZ252008.1, from coordinate 2,121,057 downwards.
GCTGCGCGATCGACGCGCCGAGCCCACCCCCGTCGTTCACCAGGTATGCCACGCCAAGGATGACCGCAATCGTCATCACCAGGCCGTTGCCGACGTCGATGTAGGCGATGGACAGCATGCCGGCGAGCGAGGTGAAAAGGATGCAGAAGATCGCGGTGGCCAGCGCGCCGGTCCCCGGATCGATACCGGCGACCAGTTCCAGTAGGCGCCCGCCGCCGCGGAACTGGTACGCGGCGATCGTGGCATAGGCGAGCACGGTCGTGATCGTGCCGAGCACGCGCGCCGCGGGTCCGTAGCGCAGTTCCAGAATGTCGGGGACCGTGTACTGCGCAATGCGGCGGACGCGCGGGGCAATGAAGTAGACCAGCGCAATGCCGGTCCACGCGCCGGCTGACTGCCAGAGTGCCGCGAAGCCGGATCGGTACCCGAGACCGGCGCCCCCGAACAGGCTGCCCGATCCGATCCAGGTGGCCAGCAGCGTGAAGACGAGGACGCGCGCCGGCAGGCGCCGTCCTGCTACGAGGAAATCATCTCCGGTCCGGATGCGGCGGCTGCGCCACGCGCCGATCAGCACCAGGACGGACAAATAGAGAACGACCGCAGTCAGCACCGGACCATTCTGGATCATCTGGCCGATAATGACCGCCGGAACCTGGCAGTCCGTGGTGAAACCCCGCGTCGCACCGAGACCGGCGAGGCGCGCGCCTGACCAGGCGCGACGAGGAAGCATATTGGCTATATGGGACCGACGAGCAACGCCGTTCAGGCGAGATGCATCGCCGGTCGAATGCAGCAGGGGTTTCACCACGGGCTGCTAGCCGCCCGACGTCATGCCGACGAAGAAAGCACCTCCGCGCAAACCCTCCCCATCCCGAGGGGAGACCCGCCCGCTCGACGAGTACCGCCAAAAACGAGACTTCACGAAGACGCCGGAGCCGGATGGCGCCCGCGCCCGAACGAAGAGCCGGCGCACCCGATCCGCGAAGCCACCGGAGTCATACTTCTGCGTCCAGAAGCACCTGGCGAGCCACCTCCACTACGACCTCCGTCTCGAACATCGCGGTGTGCTGCTGTCGTGGGCGGTACCGAAGGGACCTTCGCTGCAACCGTCCGACAAGCGGATGGCGGTCCGGACCGAGGATCACCCGTACGACTACGGGAGTTTCGAGGGCGTCATTCCGGAGGGCTACGGCGCCGGCATCGTAATGCTCTGGGACTACGGCACCTGGAGGGCGGAAGTGGACGATATCGATGCGGCGCTCGATCGGGGCGACCTGAAGTTCTCGCTCGACGGATTCAAGCTGAAGGGCTCGTGGGCGTTGGTCCGAATCCGCGATCGTCCGGAGACACGAGCCGCGCAGCGTGGCCGCAACTGGCTATTGATCAAGCACGCCGACTTCTGGTCGGGTGCGGTCGACATCACGGAGTTCGCGCCGCTGAGCGTGAAGAGCGAAGGGGACTTCGACGACATCCTGGCCGAGGAGATGCCGGCGCAGTGGGTAACGGGGCGACCAGCGACGGCCGTCGGCGCGGGACGCGCGGCGGCCATGACGCGGGACGTGATCGAGCGGGCAGCGCGGAAGATTCTGGCCCGGCAGCGCCCGCGCTAGGAGCCCGTGGGTGCTCCTCAGGCTCAGCCCCGCGGACTCTGCCGATAGCGGCTACCGCAAAAGGTGGCGCGCCAGCACGCTCCAGACCGCATAGGCAAGCCGCCGGCGCGCATGCCGTGCGATCTGACCCTGCCAGAACTGCCCCGTCACCAGCTCGCATCCCTCCGGGACCTCGCCGATCGGCAGCAGTTCCTTGTGCTCCGCCGCGTAGCGCGCCATCACGTCGGGCTGCGGCCGAGCGGTGTTCGCGATGGCGACGTCGACCGGCCGGCCGATCGCTTCAGCCACGCGGCGCACCGCCTCCCCCACCGTGAAGCCATGCATGCCGCGTCCCTCGGTCACGATGTTCGTCACCAGAATGATCGGCCCTGACGAGGCCGCGACCGCCTCGGCAACGCCAGTTACCAGGAGGATCGGCATCAGGCTGGTATAGAAGCTGCCCGGCCCGATCACGATCGCGTCGAAATCACGAATCGCCGCCGCCGTCGACGTGTGGACAGCCGGAACCGGGTCCAGCCAGATCCGGCTAATCCGGTGGCCGTTGGTCTGCGCCCGATCCACGCCCACTTCGCTCTCGGCGCGGGTGCCATCCTCGTACTCCGCGAAGAGCGTCGACTGCTCGACGCTGACCGGCAGCACGTGGCCGCTGCAGTCGAGCAGGCTGCGGAGACCATCGACTGCGGCCAGGAAGTCGCCGCTGTACTGCTCCATCATCGAGAGCAGCAGATTGCCGCCGGTGTGCCCACCGAGCCGGCCGTTCTCGAACGCAGGCAGGCGTGACAGCAGCAGGGTGCGTGCCTCCTTCTCGTTGCGCGCCAGCGAACAGGCGCACTTCAGCACGTCGCCGGGAGGTAGCACGCCCAACTCGTCACGCAGCTGGCCGGAGCTTCCTCCGCTGTCGAACATCGTCACGACGGCGTTCACCTCTACCCACGGGTTCTGCTTGAGCCCGCCCAACAGGCTCGGTAGACCGGTGCCGCCCCCGAGACAGCCGACATTCAGACGCCGCAATTCCACGGTCGGGCATTATTGCACAGTGCAGATGTCCCCCGGAGATTCCGAGGTGTCCGGGGGCACACCTCGGCGGTACCCATCGGAGGCCCGGACGGCGCGGCGCGGCTTGAGATCGCAGGGCTCCCCGCGTTACGCTGATCGGCGCAGCCGGAATGATTCAGGAGTGCTCATGACGACGAAACGGTGGATACTGGCCGGCATCGCGGCACTGGCCCTGGGCCTGCTCACGTTGCCCGGGGTCCGGAGCTTGACGTTGGGCTCGGGGAGCGCAGTCAGTAACGAAGCGCAGGCAGTGACCTGCGACGACGACGCGCGGCCGGCACCGATGGACTTCACACTCCGCGACATCGACGGCGATCAGGTGAACCTCGCGGACCTGCAGGGCAACGTCATCCTGCTCAACTTCTGGGCCACCTGGTGCGGCCCGTGCAAGATCGAGATCCCCTGGTTCGTCGAGTTCCAGCGGGAGTACGAGGACGACGGCCTTGTCGTGCTGGGCCTCTCGGTCGACGACACGCCGGAGCAGATCCGTCCGTTCGCGGCGGAGTACCAAGTGAATTATCCGATGCTCGTCGGCCTCGGCCGCGAGGACGTCCAGGAGGCGTACGGGCCGATCTGGGGGCTTCCGGTCACGTTCTTCATCGACCGCGACGGCACGATCTGCCGGACGCACATGGGGATCGCCACGCGCGAGGCATTCGAACAGGACCTCAAGGACCTCCTGTAGGAGCCCGTAGTGAAACCCACGCTACCTTCGAGCGGCGATGCGTCCCGCCTGAACGGCGTTGCTCCTCGGACTGCGGCAGTCCGCGGTCACAATATGGCGATATGCTCCCTCGTCGCGCACTTGTCAGACGGGCGCCTCACCGCTCTCGGTGCTTACACGGGGTTTCACCACGGGCTCCTAGTTGGACCGATTCGGCGCTGGTGTATCATCAGGTGATGAGCAAGGGTTTCGAGCACGGACGCCTCGGATGCGGGTGCCGTATTGGGTTCCGCGCCGGCGTCGAAGGTAGTCCCGTCACCGTGGTAATCGACCGGAAGGGCCTGGGCTGCGGCCTCCCTCGTCATGTCGGAGGCCTGCCCGTCTACGATCATCGCGAAGCGCTCCGCCCCCCGAACCGGATCGTTCCGTTCGCCGAGAGCGACTACGAAGAAGAGGGCTAGCAGTCCGTGTCCCCGCTCGCCGCGGAAGTCGAGATCGACTGCCCCTGTTGCGGCGCGACGCTTGTCTACGATCTGAACCTGCGACGCGTAGTCTCCCACCACGAACCGCCTTCGCCCGACCGGCCCGAACTTGAAGACGCGGTCGATATTCTGGCCGCCGCGAAAGCCAAGCGGGAAGCGGCTTTCCAGCAGTCAGTCACCCAGGAACGGGGCCGGAGCGACGCGCTCTCGAAGCGATTCGACGACGCTCTGAAACAGGCGAACACCGAGCCGGTCACCCGTCCGACTCGCGACTTCGACCTCGACTGACGCGCCCCGGATGCCCCGGTACTGGGTCGGCACCTCCGGTTACAACTATCCCGAGTGGCGCGGCTCGTTCTATCCCGAGAAGCATCCGCAGAAGCAGATGTTGCCGTACTATGCCGCACGCCTCGACACGGTCGAGATCAACTACACGTTCTATCGAATCCCGACCCCGCGGCTGCTTGCCGGCTGGTCCGATATAACCCCGGATCACTTCCGCTTCACGCTGAAAGCGCCGCGCCGCATCACGCATGACGCGCGACTCGCCGACTGCGCGGATCTGGCCCAAGCCTTCTGTGACGCGGCCGAGACACTGGAAGGGAAACTGGGCACGATGCTGTTCCAGTTGCCCCCCTTCTTTCGGAAATCGCTCGACCGTCTGGAGAAGTTTCTCGACCTCCTGCCCGACAACGCCCGTCCGGCTTTCGAGTTCCGCCACGCTTCGTGGCACGATAGCGACGTCATCGACTGCCTCGCGTCACGCGGCGCGGCGCTCTGCGTTGCCGACAGCGAGAAACTCCGCACGCCGATCACGGTAACCGCCCCGTTTGCCTACTTCCGGCTGCGCGATCGGGGCTATACCGATGAGGACCTCGCCCGCTGGGCGCACACCATCCAGAAGCACACCGCGGAGTGCGACGACGTCTATGTCTACTTCAAGCACGAGGACGCGGGGACCGGACCGGTGTTTGCCGCACGCCTGATCGAACAGCTCCGCACCTGACACGGCGGGAATCGGCCAGCCCGTTTCTCAGCCGGTCAGCGCGCGCAACGCGAACGCCACCGCCGACCGCTCGGCCCAGTAGCCGTCGAAGTCCGATGCCGGCTCGGCAAAGAAGCCGCAGTGGCCGCCGTGCCGGGTGATCACCGTGGTGATGTGCGGATTGGCGGTGATTGCCGGATCGCGGAACTGCTCCGGTGGCACGAATGGATCGTCTGATGCACTGACGATCAGCGTCGGGATCGCAATCCGGTCGATGACGCGCAGGCTACTCGCGCGGTGATAGTAGTCGTCGGCGTCGCGAAAGCCGTGATGGGGCGCGGTATAAGCATCGTCGAACTGACGGACGGTGCGCACGGTGCGGAGGGCGGAAAGATCGAAGCGCCCCGGCAGCCGCCGCGCCTTGCGGCGCATCCGCCGCTTCAGATTGCGCACGAAGTTCCACTCGTACAAGGCGTTTTGCCGCCGCTCGAGCGCGTCGACGCAGCAGGCGAGATTCATCGTGGGCGAGACGGCGCAGACGGCGCGCAGCGATGGCAGTGTGCCCCCGGCCGTGTCACCCGCAAGGCGCAGCCCGACGTTGCCGCCGAGCGAATACCCCACCACCGCGATGGCGCGCAGGCGATCCACGTCCGTCAGTTCGCGCACCACCGCAGCCGGATCGGCGGACAGTCCCGAGTGGTAGAGTCCGGCCGAAAGGTGCTCCGTACCACCACAGTTCCGCTGATTGAGCAGGACAACATTCATGCCTGCCGCGAACGCCTTGTCCGCGAGGCCACGCATGTAGTGCGCCTCGCTCGACCCCTCGAGGCCGTGGAGCGCAAGGAGGGTCGGATGGGAGGCGGGCGACGGCTGCCAGTGGCAGCGCGCCAGCACGCGCGCATCCGGAGCAACGTCGAAGTACCGCGGCACCGGAGGCGGCAGGCGCGGGAAGTGACGTGGGCGGCCCCAGGTGTACAGCGTCATCCGGTGTCCGCCGTCGAGGCCGGGGGCAGGAGTGTAGCCCTCGCCAGCGATACCGTTCAGACGGGTGGTCGACATGCGTGCGGAATATTAGGGCGACGGCCGGGGTCCGTGCGCGTTGGTGGAGCGTGACAGGATCCGGGTCTTCTCGGCAAGCCGCATGGGCGATCGGCTAAGATGAAATCAGCCTGCAGGCAGCGAGGAGGTTTCATGCTATATCGTCGATTCACGCTCCGGCGCAGGTGGTCGGTCACCGCCCTGGTTGCCTTGTCTCTTCTCCTGACGTGGACCGCGGGGACCGCGTCGGCCCAGTTCACTCCCTACTGGGGCAAGAACCGGGTGAAGTACGACAAGTTCGACTGGCACATCTACACGACGGACCACTTCGACATCTACTACTACCCGGAGCTCGAAGAACATCTCGAGCGGATAGCAAGCTACGCAGAAAGCGCCTACCAACAGGTGAGCGCCGACCTCCGGCATGACCTCGCGTTCAGTGTCCCGCTGATCGTCTTCAAGACGCACAGCGAGTTCGAACAACAGAACCTGATCCCGGGCGCGATACCCGAGGGGGTGGCCGCTTTCGCCGAGCCGCAGCGCAATCGCATCGTCCTCCCGATCGACGAGCCGCCCGACGGGCTGTTCCGCCTGATTACTCACGAACTGACCCACATCTTCGAATTCGACATCATTCCGCGCTCCATCATTCGCAACACGGTGCCGCTCTGGGTCGACGAAGGACTCTCCGACTTCATGGCCGGCGTCTGGCGTCCGATCGACCTGATGACGGTGCGTGACGTGGCCATCTCGGACATCGTGCCGTCGATGACGGAGTTCCAGGGGTACGGCGGCTTCGCGAGTGCACGGGTGGTCTACAACCTGGGCCACGCCGTGTTCGAGTTCATCGAAGAGGAATGGGGACTCGAAGGGCTCCGCCAGTTCCTCTTCGCGCTACGGCGCAGCGCAATCGGCGGCGGTGACGATCCCTATGCGGAGGCTTTCGATCTCGACGCGGAAGAATGGGATGACGCGTTCAAGGGGTACCTCGAAGACCGTTTCGAAGCGTTCCGCGAGAAGGACCGGCCATCGGACTACGGCCGCGACCTGGCCCCCGATCCGTTGCGGAGCCAGTACCCGGTGGTTTATTCGCTCGAGGCGTCGCCTTCGGGTGAGGTAATCGCGGCACTCAGCGTGAACCGCAAGGACCGGGAGGCCGACATCATCCTGCTGTCGTCAAGAACCGGTGAGGTAATCCTCAACCTGACCGAAGGGTTCGATCAGGACTTCGGGTTCGAGTACATCTCCCAACCCGGCGGCCTCCGGTGGAACACCGTGCCGTGGATGTCGTGGGCGCCGGAAGGCGACCAAATGGTCTACCTGGTCCGCAACGGCAAGGGCAAGTCCCTCGCGATACAGAACGTCGTCACGCAGGAGCTGGAGGCGCTGATCGACCTCGAGACGGTCGACGAGCCGGAGTCGCCCGACTTCGCCCCAGACGGCCGGACCGTTGCCTTTTCCGCGCTGCGGAACGGCGTCGGCGACATTTACGAGATCGACCTGGAGACCCAGGAGGTGACCAATCTCACCAACGACCAGTTCGCGGACTACGCGCCGTTCTACGCGCCCGACGGGAAGTCGATCATCCACCTGTCGCGCATCAGCGGCAACGACAAGCTCTTCCGTTTCGACCGCGAGACCGGCACACGCACGCAACTGACTTTCGGGACCCATGACGAAGCGGGCGGACAGTTTGTCGATGACCGAACGATTGTCTTCTCCTCTACGGCGGTTGACCCCTCCGCGCCGCTCGACCCCCAGGCGGCACGTGACGGCGAGATCTTCAATATCTGGACACTCGATCTCGAGAACGGCGCGCTCCACCAGCTCACCGACATCGCCACCGGCGTAGTCAATCCGGTCGTCCTCACTCCGGACGAGGATTCCGAGGATCCGCGGATCGGGTTCGTCACCTACTTCCGTGGGGAGTACGGCCTGCATACGCTCGAACTGAGCGGCGACCCGCTTCTCGAGGCCAACGCAACCGACTTCGGAAGTCCCGGGCCACTCATCGACTTCCAGGCGCCGATCGTCCACTCGCTCAATGTCGCGAACGTGCGCCAGAAGGGCGCCTTCGAGAACATGTACATGCAGGGGCGCCCCAACTTCGGCATCGGCGTCAACAGCAACGGTGACCTGTTGGGTGGAACCGTCATCAGTTTCGCCGACGTGCTGGGCGATCAGCAGTTCAACATCCAGGCCTACTCGATTCAGACCTACCGGACGTATGGCGCCTCCTACGTCAACCTGGCGGGGCGGATGCAGTACGCCCTGCAGGGGATCTCGTCCGAGCAGTACTTCTACGGCCTCGGGGCCTACTACGCCCCGAGCCTTGCCTTCCTGAGCCGGGACAACGCGATTGCGACCCGGCGTTCGAACGGCGGAAGCGCGATCGGCATCTACCCGTTTGACCGTTTCCGGCGCATCGAACTGTCGGGCGGCATGTACAACTTCAACGAGACGTTCGCCGACGAAGCGACGCAATTGCAATCCGAGCAATTCCAGCTGGCGCAGTTTGGAACGAACCTCTTCCGCAATGGATCGTTCATGCCCTTCGGCACCCGTTTCGTGCAAGAAACAGCCATCTTCCGGGAGTACGGCCCCGTCGCCGGCAGTTCGGTCATGGCGTCCTACGAGTACTCGCCCGGGTTTGGCGGCTTGCTGTCAAGGCAGACGGCCGAGCTTGATGCGCGCTACTACCAGCGTATCCTCGAGAATGGGGTGCTGGCGGTTCGCGGACGAGCCTTCCAGAGCTTCGGCGACTTTCCCGACTTCGTCTTCTTCGGCGGCCAGTCCGAGATGCGCGGCTACGACTACCTCCACTTCCTGGGCCACAAGGCGTTCCACGGCAACGTCGAGCTCCGGTTCCCGCTCGTCGAGGCCATGGCGACGCCGATCGGCATCCTGGGCGGCATCCGCGGCACGTTCTTCTTCAACGTCGGCGTGGCGGGATTCGACGGCCAGCCCTGGAATGCCTGGAACACCGACGCGCAGCTGGTCCGGCCCATTACCAGCTACGGCTCGAATCCCTTCACCGGAGCGACCGAGCCAGTCTTCGGCCCGTTGCAGGAAGTGAGCGGGTTCCGCCTCGACCGAGCCCGTGCATCGTACGGATTCGGTCTGACCACTTTTGCCATCGGCTTCCCGATCCACATCGACTGGTCCTGGCCGACGCTCTTCAATCGGGCATGGGAGGACATCGTCTTCGCCGCCGAAGCGCAGGCGAACGGTTTCATCCGAGGGAGCGACTACTTCCGGAAGGTCCGCTTCCAGATGTGGATCGGCTACGACTTCTGATTTAGCGATCCACGCACCCGGACGGTTGGGCAGCCGGGTGCGAACCTGCAGGATCAGCTTTCGCTGAGGCGAAGCACGTTGTTCGAGAGGTCGAGTGTCACCCGGTAGTTGCTCAGGAACTTGTGGCCGATGATGCCACCGACGCTGAATCCCAGCAGCGCGCTCGGCCGATGCAGGTTGAGCACGACCACCGAGAAGTTGTCGTACTGAATACGGTCGAAACCGAGGTTGACGCCGGGCAGCAGGAACGCCTGATCGTCCCAGCCGGACATCCCGAAGACCCGCAGGGGAATGTGACGCACAGGCGCCATGTTGAGCCGGTTGGCAACGCTCAGGCTGATCGAGATCACTTCCCCACCCGTGTCGACGATGAAAGACTTCTCGTGCTCGCCGTTGATCACGCCGCGCACCATGGCCAGGCGCTGAAACCGCATCGGCAGTTCGATCTCGGCCGTCTGGGGCGGTAGCTCCCGAGCGAGAATAATCTGGTGGGTCTCGTAGTCGATCACGGTCGACAACCCAAGAGCCAGCGGTGAGAAGGTATTCTCGCTCCGCGTCTCAGGCAGTCCGGACAGCGGTGGGTTCTTGATGAGTGCGGGGACGTGCTCGACTTGGAGGTTCTCCACTTCGAATGTGTCGACTCGTCCCAAGTCCAGACCGCGCAGCCCGACCCGGCCGACGCCGGCGCTCAGGGTGTTGGTGATCGCCCGGAGTCCGACCCGCTGCGCGGTCTCCTGCGACAGCACCATTTTCTCGGCGCCCGTGTCGACCACGAGGTCGAGCGGCTCGCTTCCGTTGATGCGTCCACGGACGATCACCTTGTCGCGTTCCAGGCGGAACGGGATGGTATGAACCGTGTCGACCATTTCCGGCGGTATCGCTAGCGGCTGGCGGTTGCCGAATGATCGGAGAAACCGGACTTCGGATCGGGCCCACTCGATCTTCTCCGCCTGCCGGTCAAGCGACAGGCGCGCGATGTACTCGTCGAACGCATCGGCGGCTGGGTCGTACCGGCCCTGACGGCGGTAAATCGTGCCCAGGGTATGGAAGAACTCGGAGCGAGGCTCCCCCGCAATCGCCGCCTGCACCTCGACACGTGCCTCCTCGAGACGTCCCAGGCCGGCAAGCCCGCGTCCGTAGCCGTGGCGGGCCGCCGGCGTATCGGGCGCCCTGGCGAGGATCTCTTCGTACGCCTGCTCCGCTTCCGGAAACAAGCCGAATGCCCAGAGTGCGTCGGCGTGAAGAGCCTGGGCGGCTGGATCCGTCAGACCGAGGCCCTTCAGGAACTCAGCCTCCTGCTCCGCTCGCGAAAACTCCGCGACATGCAGCAGGGACCGGAGCATGCCGGACGCCGCGCGCACCAACTGATCGGTGCTCGCGCCCTCCTTGGCCCGGTCGTACCCCGCCATTGACTCCCAGTAGCGATGATCGTTGTACAGCAGATCAGCAAGCTGGAGGCGGGTCTCGACACGGGCCGCGTCCGGAGTGGCCGTGGCGGTAAGAAGAAGCGGGGCCGCCGCTGCGAACGCCAGCCCGAGTAACGCCGTCCGAGCCCCAGCACGCATGGCCTGCCTCCAGCCCGACTTGCGAGTACTAGCGCGTGTAGTGCTCGATCGGGACGCCGTCGTACATCTCGTCGACGCGGAGGATCTGCGCACTGCGGCTGTAAGTCCCCAGTTCGTAGTCCTCACTCATGATCAGCGCCTTCACCGGCTTGGTCGGGCAAACTTCCGCACAAAGCCCGCAGAACGAACAGCGGGACAGGTTGAAATCGAAGTAGTCGAGAACCTTGATCTTGTGCCCCGGCTCGCGATGCCCACCAAGGTTTATCAATTCGTCCGGGCACACCTTGGCACACTGATCGCAGACGATGCAGGTCTGTGCGCCGGTTTCAGGCTCGACCTGCAGGCGGAGCACGCCGCGGAACCGGGGTGCGACCGGGCGCCGCTCCTCCGGGTACTGGAAGGTGAAAGCAGGCTGCGGGGTGTACTTCAGCGTCACCCAGAGCCCCTTCAGGAGGTCAACCAGAAAGATCGTCCGGAACAGTTTCGCCAGCATGGCGGTCTACACCCGGTCCTCGACGATGATCGGCTCGCTCTGCCCCACCGGAATCACACGTTCGCGACGCAGCACGGTGCTCTCTTTGCGAATCTTGTCCTGCAGGCGCATCAGTCCGTACAGCAAGGCTTCGGGGCGTGGCGGACAGCCCGAGACGTAAACGTCCACCGGGACGATCTTGTCCACGCCCTGCAGCACGCTGTAGGTGGGGAACGGACCGCCCGCGTTGGAACAACTGCCCATGGAGATGACCCACTTCGGCTCCGGCATCTGATCGTAGAGCCGCCGAAGCACCGGGGCCATCTTCTTGGTGACAGTGCCGGCGACGATCATCAGGTCCGACTGCCGCGGGGACGCGCGAAACACCTCCGCCCCGAAGCGCGCGATGTCGTAGCGCGACGTCGAGGTGGCGATCATCTCGATCGCGCAGCAGGCGAGACCGAACCCCATTGGCCACAACGAGGACGTTCGTGCCCACGTGAGCACGCGGTCCAGGTTGGTGGTTATGAAGTTGTCTTCGAACCGATGATCAATCAGGCCCATCGGTCTGAACTACTTACCCTCATACCACACAGCGTTGGTATCGATAAAGCCTTGCCACTCGTCCGGCACCTCGTCGTTGGCGAAGATCGCCTCTACGGGGCACGCCGGGACGCAGGCACCGCAGTCGATGCACTCCTCCGGGTGGATGTAGAGCATCGTCTCCGCTTCGAACTCGTCCTCGTCCTGGCGGGGATGGATACAGTCGACGGGACAGACATCGACACACGCGGTGTCCTTGGTGCCGACACAGGGTTCACAGATGCTGTAGGCCATGCATTCCTCCGGTAAATGCCAATAACATTAAATCCAGGCCACAGGATACACGGCGCTCCGGTCAGGAATCAAGCGCGGGACGCGATCCCGCCCCGTCCCGGCGGTGCGGCGGCGGCGCTACTGTCTGGTCCGGCGCAGGACGGCCGTACCGCAGGTAGGACTGGAGCGTGTGGAAGCTGATCCCCAGCACGTCACATGCCCGGCGCTTGTTGTTGCCACAGCGGTCCAGCACGATCCGCGCGTAGCGGCTTCCCCAGGCCCGCATCGATTCGTCGCGGACCAGCGACGACTCCAGGTTGACCGCGTACTCGCCGGTGGCGGTCCCCGGCAGATCCGCCAATCCGATACTGAGACCCGTGGAGAACGCCACGGCATGCTCCATCACCCGCCGCAGTTGCCGGACATTGCCCGGCCAGTCATGGGCGATCAGCGCGTCCAGCGCGCCGGGTGAGAGGGTCCAGGCCGAATCCTTCGTACCCTGGCGGAGGAAGTAGTGCGCCAGCAACGGGATATCCGACGGACGTAGGCGCAGCGGGGGCACATGGATCTCCAGACCGCTCATCCGGTAGTAAAGATCGGCGCGGAACCGCTGCTGTTCGACCATTGGCCGGAGGCTTCGGTCGGTCGCGACGATTAACCGGACACCTCGCGCACGCGTCCCGTGCGATCCGAACCGGGGCGCCGTCATCTCGTCGAGGACCTGCGCCAGCCTTGTCTGCGCCGGCTCCGACAGGTCGGCGATGTCGTCGAGAAACAGCGTGCCGCCAGATGCGTCGTCGACTCTGCGAATCCGGGCACGGACACTGGTCCCGATCCGCTCCTCGATACCGAACCGCTCCGCCTTGTGCAGCGCGTCGACGATCTGGGTGGCGTGGATGATGACGAACGGTCCCGTGCGGCGTGCACTCTGGGCGTGCACGTGCCGGGCGACGAGTTCCTTGCCGGAGCCGCTCTCGCCTTCGATCAGAACAGCGAAGTCCGTCGCCGCAATCCGGGCGATCTCGTGGCGCAGTTGCTCCATCCACTGTCCCTGGCCGACGAGGGGATCGGGCTCAGGAGGACGTACCGGGCCGGACGGCCGGCGCAGCATCGTCTGCGGCCGGATCTTCACCATCGTTGGTCGCACTATCCGTTCTCCTCGGCTGCTCGCCCGATGTCCACCGGTGGCCGGAACCTAATCGCCGCCCTGTAGCGCATCCCGGCACGCCCCGCGAGCGACGTAATGCAGGTGCTCCAGACTTCACCCGGCAGGTGGCGCGGCTCCGGGCCGCCTTCGAGGATCACGACGACACGGGCCGTCGGCACGAGCCGCGCATACCCTTCAACCAGTACGCCGGCCGGCGTCCAGGCAATCGGCTCGACGGCGCCGCCCGGTCGCAGGCGGACGGCAGTGAGCCACGATGGCGTTCCGGGCGGACGCGGCATCTTCACCGGTGTTACCGGATCCGCCATCGACCCGTCTGGAAGTCATAGGTGTGGTGCTGCACGCGTCCCGTGGCGCCCAGCACACGTAGCGCCACCTGGTGTCCTTCCCGGCTTCGCAGGTACAGCGTGCCGGAGGTAGCAGTGCCGAGCGGCGTTACGCTCAGGATGTCGGCGACGCCGAGACGCACCGGATCGGCACCGTCACCGGCCGCTGCGGTGGAGCCAACCTCCGGCACCGCGGCGCTCAGCGAGAAACGGACCCCCTCGAACAAATCGCCGATTGCGATCTCCTCACCGACAGGGCGATCCACGCCGCTACCGATGTCCGCCGTACGCACGCCGTCTCCATCACCATCCCGGTACGGGCGAAAAACGACCTGCCCGTCACGGTTTACGAACTGGAGGCCGACAGTTGCGCCGCTGCGAGCAGCATCGGCACGCGCCAACATGATGCGGCCGCCGAGGTAACGGGCGGCGCTCGCGACTTGTTGCTGGTGGCGTGCCACGGTCAGCATCGGCATGCTCAACCCGGCAACCGTGACGAACAGGCCGGCCGCCACCACCATCTCAAGTAGCGAAGCACCCCGCGCGGCATGGCACCGGCCGGCGCCGTGGAGGCGAGATCCCTCGCGGGATCCCGCCTCCCCCGTCTCATGGCCCTTGCGGCGTGGTCCGTGAGCGGCCATTGGAAGCACGCTACGGGCCAGCCGGACCCGCATCGCCCACCCGAATGAGCGGTCGCAGCCGCAGGAAGGTCCGTTCCCCGATGCCTCGGATGTTCATCAGATCCTCGACCTTGGTGAACGGTTGCCCCTGCCGGTACTCGACGATCAGTTCGGCCGTCCGAGGACCGATGCCAGGAAGCGCCTCGAGTTCGGCTGCCGTCGCGGTATTGAGGTCAACCTGCTCTTCCGCAGGGGGCGTCTCCTGTGCTTGGGTTTCCAGGGTAGGCAGGTATCCCGCAGCCGCGGGCGTCGCCACCAGCGACATGAGGAGTCCGGCGCAGAGCGCCGCGAGCAGAACCGTCCGAGTCATGATGCACCTCCGTTTTCATGCGCTGCACACCGGCGGCGGCACTTCCGGGCCGTGTCCGCTGCCCTGCCGGGAGCAGCATGTAATTCGGGCCTGGACGCCACCGGCTCTCGCCGGCAGGGCTGCGCAGAGGGAGAGCAAGAACCGTGCCATCCGCAATCCTCCGTAAGCGGGGGGCGAATGGACCCCGCCCCGCAACCGAGGTGACAGCGCCGTCCATTCCACCCGGGGCAAGGGTGCAACCCGAGATCGCGCGGAGTTCCTTTCCCCACGAAGGCCGGGTGGATTGCCCCGTCTCCGTTGACCGAACCGCTCCGGCCGGGGACGTAACCGACGTTGACAGTCCCTCAGGAAACCGCGGGATATGGAACCGGGTGGATATAATGCGGCCACGCACGCCATCCCCAGGAGGCCCGATGACCCGCCATGCTCCGCGACGCCGTTTCTCCCGGCCCGCGCTCTTGCTGTCGGCCGGACTATTCACGCTCGCCCTCACCCTGTCAGCCGGGGCTCAGACCTCCGGCCGAACCCTCGACATCTACTGGATCGACGTGGAAGGAGGCGCAGCGACGCTGGTACTGACCCCCGAGCGCGAGTCGATCCTGATGGACACCGGGTGGCCTCGTCCCGACGGTCGCGACACCGACCGCATTCTTGCCGCGATGGAGGATGCCGACCTGAGCGAGCTGGACTACGTGCTGATCTCCCATTTCCACACCGACCACGTCGGCGGCATCAGCGCCCTCGCCGAACGGGTCCCGATCGGCCAGTTGGTGGACCATGGCGACAGCGTCGAGTTGAATCGCGAATCGAGCCGGCCCCTGTGGGACGAGTACGTGGCGGTGGCCGAGGGCCGTCGCCGGAGCGTCGCCCCGGGCGACAAGCTCCCGCTCCGCCGCATCGAGCTGTCGTTCATTGCGGCGCACCGGTCACTCATCGACACCCTCGAGCCGCGCGGGCCCAATCCGCTCTGCAGCGCCGCCAGCGAACCCGAACCGGATATGGGCGAGAACGGCCACAGCCTGGGCTATCTGCTCTCGTTCGGCGCCTTCCAGTTCCTCAACATGGGTGACCTGACCCCTGACCGTGAACACGCCCTCGCGTGCCCGGAAAATCGCCTCGGAGCCGTCGATCTCTATCAGGCGCCTCACCATGGCGGGTACGGCGCGATCCGCCCCGAACTGACCGGCGCACTGCGGCCGACGGTCATGGTGGTCAACAACGGCCCGCGCAAGGGCGGCACCCCCGACTCCCTCGTGGTCGCGCAACAAACCGACGTCATAGAAGATGTCTGGCAAGCGCATCTCGCCCTGGCGGACGACGCGGCCTACAACACCGACGAGGCGCTGATCGCCAATCTGACGGAAGAGGACGAGTGCGCGGGCCACTGGATCAAGGCGACCGTGGCAGCAGACGGCCGGAGCTGGACGATGACCAACGGCCGGACCGGCCACACGCGGAGCTACATGTCGCGGTAATCCGCGCGGTCGGCGGCGGCGGCTGCGATATAGTAGGCGGCCTGCGTAAGGGAGGGCTCTTTCGATGCTGACGATCCTGTCACTGCTTCCGATCATTGTCGTCGCGGTGTTTCTGGTTGGCCTCCGCTGGCCGGCGAGCCGCGCGATGCCGCTCTCGTACATCACGGCAGTGGTGCTGGCGCTTGTCGTTTGGCAGGTACCCGGTCTGCAGGTGGTCGCCGCGAGCATCAATGGCCTGATCGTCGCGTTCACGCTGCTCTACATCATCTTCGGGGCCATCCTGCTGCTGAACACGCTGCAGGAGAGCGGCGCCATCAAGACCATCCGGCAGGGATTCACCGACATCACGCCCGACCGGCGCGTCCAGGTGATCATCATCGCCTGGCTGTTCGGCGCTTTCATCGAGGGCTCCGCCGGCTTCGGAACGCCCGCCGCCGTGGCCGTTCCGCTCCTGGTCGGCCTCGGATTCCCCGGGATGGCCGCCGTAACCGCCGGCATGATCATCCAGAGCACGCCAGTCAGCTTCGGCGCCCTCGGCACGCCGATCCTGGTGGGCGTCAACACGGGCCTGGGCCAGGGCACGAACCCCGAGATCGTCGCCTACGCCGCACAGGCGGGCTACGCCGAGTGGACCGACTTTCTGGCGTTCATCGGGCTGAAGGTCGCCATCCTGCACGCCATCGCCGGGACCCTGATCCCGCTCATCCTCGTCTCGTTCATGACCCGCTTCTTCGGCAAGAGCCGCTCGCTCGCCGAGGGGATACAGATCTGGCCGTTCGCGATCTTCGCGGCCCTGGCGATGACGGTGCCGTACCTCGCCGCCGCCTACTTCCTGGGGCCGGAGTTTCCGGCGCTCATCGGGAGCATGGCCGGGCTGATCATCGTCGTGAGTGCGGCGCGCGCCGGCTTCCTCATTCCGAAGGCCGACGAGGCGTGGGAGTTCGACTCGAAGGACAACTGGCCAGCCGAGTGGACCGGGTCGATCGAGGTGACGGACGTTGCCCACGGCGGGTCGATGAGCCTGTTCAAGGCGTGGCTGCCGTACGTCGTCGTCGCGGCGCTGCTGCTGGCGTCGCGGCTCGTCGATCCGCTGCGCGTCTTCCTCCAGGGCTGGGTCGTGAGCTGGCCGGAGATCTTCGGCACGTCGATTACCGCCAGCTTCCAGCCGCTCTACCTGCCAGGCACGCTCTTCATCGTCACGTCGCTCATCACGATGGCGTTGCACCGGATTCCCACCGACCGCTACGTCAAGGCCTGGTCGACATCGCTCAAGGCATCGGCGGCCGCGTCAGTCGCCCTCGTCTTCACCGTGCCGATGGTGCAGGTCTTCCTGAACACCGGCGGGGGCGGCGCTGGCTACGAGCAGATGCCGATCGTGCTGGCCGACGGCGTGGCCGCCGTCGCCGGCGGCGCCTGGCCGATCTTCGCACCGTTCATCGGCGGCATCGGCGCGGCGGTGGCCGGCAGCAACACCGTCAGCAACATGATGTTCTCGCTCTTCCAGTTCGGCATGGGCGAGCGGATCGGCGTGGATCCGACCTGGATTGTCGCCCTGCAAGCCATCGGCGGCGCGGCCGGCAACATGATCTGCGTCCACAACGTCGTCGCCGCCTCGGCGGTCGTCGGCCTGCTCGGGCGCGAGGGGTCGGTCATTCGGCTGACGGTGATCCCGTTCGTCTACTACGCGCTGCTGCCCGGCTCCCTCGGCTACCTGTTCGTGTCCTACGCCACGACCGGGCTGCTGAACATCGGCACCGTGCTCGTCGCGCTAATCGTTGGCCTCGCGATCTACATGATCGTGCGGTACGGCCGGCGGCCGGCGACGGCGGGCTAGCCGGGAAACGGATCATGCAGATCGCACATCTGACCGAGCTCTGCTCCGAGGCGTCCGATCCGAACACCTTCGTTGGGCAGGCGCGCCTGACCCGGTTGCAGGGACTGTCGGATAACCCCGCGGTCCACGGCTTCCGGGTGGAGTTCGAGGCCGCCGCCCGAACCAACTGGCACACGCACAGCGGCCCGCAGCTGCTGATCGTCGTGTCCGGCACTTGTCGGCTGCAGAAAGATGGTGAACCCGTGACGGAACTGGCGACGGGTGATGTCGCCTGCATCGCACCGGGGGAGCGTCACTGGCACGGCGCGTCGGCCGACGGCCCGATGACCCACGTCGCGATCAACATCAACTCGAAGACGACGTGGCTCGAGCCGGTGACCGACATCGAGTACTCCGGAACCGACCGCGTCTGAATCGTCGCTGGCCGACGCAGGCCTACCAGCCGCAGGCCCGGCCGGCGTTCTGCTCGTCCAACCAGGCATCGAGCGGGGCGAAGTAGTCAAGGAGCGCGCGCGCATCCATTTCGCGCGTGCCGGCAATCGCCTCGAGGGCCTCCGGCCACGGCCGACTCGCCCCCATCCGGAGAAGCGAGGCGAGCCGCTGCCCCGCGGCCCGGCTGCCGTAGATCGAGCAACGATGCAAAGGTCCGTCGACACCGGCGGCCTCGCACAACGCGCGGTGGAACTGGAACTGAAGAATATGCGCCAGGAAGTAGCGGGCGTACGGCACGTTGGCGGGGACGTGGTACTTCGCACCCGGGTCGAAATCAGCCTCGGTGCGCGGGACCGGCGCGACCACCCCCTGGTACGACTCACGCAGTTCCCACCACGCCTCGGTGTACCGATCCGGGAGCACCTCGCCGTTGAAGACCTGCCACCGCCACTGATCCACGAGCAGGCCGAACGGAAGGAATGCCACCTTGTCGAGCGCCTGCCGCAGGAGGAACGGGATATCTCCCGCCGCTGACGGAGCGCGGTCGAGCAGTCCCACCTCCACCAGGTACTCCGGCGTGATGGACAGCGCGACCGCGTCACCGATCCCCTCGTGGAACCCGTCGTGCGCGCCGCTGCGGAAGAGCGGATCCTGGCGCCGGTAGGCCCGCTGGTAGTACGTGTGCCCCAGTTCATGGTGGATCGTCGCGAAGTGCTCGCCGGTCGGTTCGATGCACATCTTGATCCGGACATCCTGGTCGTAGTTGACGTTCCAGGCGCTCGCGTGACAGACGACGTCGCGGTCCGCCGGCTGCACGAATAGCGAACGTTCCCAGAAGGTATCGGGCAGCGGGTCGAATCCGAGGGAACTGAAGAAGCGCTCGCCGTAACGGACCATCTCGACCGCGTCGACGTCGCGCCGATCCAGCTGCCGCGTCAGATCGACCCCCGCGCCAGCGCCATCCGGCGTCACGAGGTCGATGACGTTGCCCCAGCTCTGCGCCCACATGTTGCCTAGCAGGTGCGCAGGGATCGGGCCGGTCGGCGGCACTATCGCGGTGCCGTAGGTATCACCCAGTTCGGCCCGAACCAGGCAGTGGAGCGATTCGTACAGTGGGCGCACCTGGCCCCAGAGCCGGTCGAGTTCGGTTCGGAACGCATCCGCCGGCATGTCGTAGGCCGAGCGCCACATCGCGCCCGCATCGCTGAAGCCGAGTTCCTCGGCACCCGCGTTGGCGATCTCGACGAAACGTCCGTACCGTGGCCGGAGCGGAATCGCGACCGATCGCCACCCCTCCCATGCCGCGATCAGCTCGTCGGTGTTGCGCGACTCAGCCAGGATGCGCTCCAGCGCGGGCAGGTCGAGGCAATCATCGTCCGGGCAGTACTCCCCCCGGCCGTAGGCTGCCTCCATCTCCGCCTGAATCCCGGCCAGCTCCTGCTGCAAGTCCGTGTCAGAGGGCGCGACGGCGGCGAGAAAGGTCCGGAGCAGCGTCAGCTTGCGCGTCAGCTCCTCCGGCAACGCGATAGCTCCGAAGCGCGCAGCCTCCGTCGCCAGTTCGGTTGTCGCCCCCATCAGTTCGGCGTTGGCGGCGGCCGCGAGCGCGTTTGTCTCCTCCGAGATGAAGTTCTGCTGCACCCAGGCGGCCTGCTCCGCCGCGATGCGCAACTCGAGCAAACGGGCTTCGGCGTCGTTGACGAACGCGTCCGTGTCGGCGGCGGTGGGCAACGGCGGCCCCTCGTCGCCGCACCCAACCAGCACCGCGGCTCCCAGGCATGCCGCGGCGAAAGCGTTGCGGTGCCCCATCATCCGTTTCACCTCCATCGGAACAGACGTAGCGCCAGTACGAAACTGCCGCTGGTCCAGGCAAGCAGGATCAACAGTTCCGGCCCGATCGTCACGAGTCCGTCACCGTGCAGCATGACCCCACGCAACGCATCGATGAGCGCCGTCAGCGGCATGGCCTGAATGAACGGCTGTAGTGAATCGGGATAGTTCGACGCGGCGAAGAAGACGCCTGATGCGATCCACATCGGGACCATCACGACGTTCATGATGCCCGACACGCCCTCGATCGTCCGAGGCCGGGCAGCCGTCAGGAGGCCGATGCCGCCGAAGGCCATCGCGCCGACGAATGTGACAAGCGCCAGCGTGACGAACGACCCTTCGATCGGAATATCGAAGACCAGCCAGGCGACGCCCAGCAGGGCCGCCACCTCAACGCCAAGCAGCAACAAGCGCGCCGCGACAAGCGATCCGAGATAGTGCGGACGGCGCATCGGCGTCGCGATCATCCGCTTCAGCAGCTTGCGCGACCGTTGGACCACCACCGTGAAACCGATCCCCCACATCCCGGTCCCCATGATGTTCATTCCGAGCAATCCCGGGATCAACCAGTCGACATACCGGTAACCGGGCGCCGCCGCCGCCTCGCCCGGTCCGTCGAACGCCAGACCGAGGGCCAGCGTCATCAGGATCGGAAAGACGAAGACCCAAAAGAGCATTTCAGGCTCACGCACCATCAGCAGCAGCCGGGTCAGTGTCAGCTCGACGAACGGATGCCGGACCACGCCGGCCGCTCGCTCACTCATCGCGCAACTGGTGGCCGGTAAGCGCCATGAAGACATCCTCGAGCGTCGCCCGCGGCGGCTTCGGCTTCGTCACATGCGGGACGCCGATCGCCTCGATCAGTTCGTCCGGACTCCCCTGGGCAATCACGCGCCCCTCATCGATGATCACTAGGCGGTCACAGAGCACCTGCGCCTCGTCCATGTAGTGCGTGGTGAGCACGATGGTGCCACCGTCGGCACGGAACCGCTCGAGCAGTGCCCAGAGCTGCCGCCGGGATTGCGGATCGAGCCCGGTCGTCGGCTCGTCCAGAAACAGCAGATCAGGATTGCCGACAAGGGCGCAGCCGACCGCGAGACGCTGTTTCTGCCCGCCCGAGAGCGTGCTGACCCAGCTCTTCCGCTTCGCGTCCAGTTCGAGCAGGCGGATCACGTCATCGACCGGCCGACCGCGCGGGTACAAGGTACGAAACAGCCGTAGAGTCTCCTCCACGGACAACTTGTCGTCGAGCTGTGCGTCCTGCAGGTGGATGCCGAGCCGTGCCCGTAGCGCATGGTCGTTCTCGCCCCACGCAGCGCCCAGGATCCGGATCTCGCCCTCGTCCGGCGCGAGGATTCCCTCCAGTATCTCGATCGTGGTGGTCTTTCCGGCACCGTTCGGCCCGAGCAGGCCGAAGCACTCGCCCCGCCGGATGTCGAAGTCCACCCCCGCTACCGCGACGACATCGCCGTACCGCTTGACGAGGCCGCGGCACGACACCGCCAGATCGGTTGCGTGGCTGGTCATCGTCCGCAGACCGGGCGTGCTGATAGGCCTTTCCGGCCGCCGCCACCCCTACTCGACAAGGCGCCGGCCAACCGGCGTGTCAGGCCTCACAATGGTGTCGCGGCGGTCCGAGCCGGTCGAGATGATCGCGATCGGCACGCCTACCAGTGCTTCGAGCCGATCGACGTAGGCGCGCGCCATCGCGGGCAGCGCAGCCTCGTTCCGGGCTCCAGCCGTCGTTCCCTCACCCATCCAGCCGGGCAATGTCTCGTACACTGGCTCGCACGCGCTGAGGCGTGCGATATCGGCCGGGAGATCGTCCAGTAGCTCTCCGTTGCAACGGTAGCCGATGCAGACCTGCAATGTATCCACTTGATCGAGCACGTCCAGCTTGGTCACCGCGAGCGCCTCGATGCCATTCACGCGCGCCGCGTAGCGAACCGCCACGGCGTCGAACCAGCCGCAGCGCCGTGGGCGGCCGGTCGAGGCGCCGTACTCCCGTCCCAACTCGCGCAACCGTGTCGCCGCGTCGCCACTCAACTCGGTCGGCAAGGGCCCCTCACCAACCCGCGTCGTATATGCCTTGGCGATACCGAGCACGTCGCCAATCGCTCGCGGCCCCACGCCCAGACCGGTGCAGACGCCGCCGATTGTCGGGTTCGATGAGGTGACGTACGGATAGGTGCCGTGGTCGACGTCGAGCATCGCCCCCTGCGCCCCCTCGAACAGGATCGGACGACCCTGAGTGATCGCGTCATGGAGGTAGCGGGAGGTGTCGGTGACCATTGGGGCGAGCCGCTCCCAGGCTGCCACCGCCCCGTCGCGTATCTCGCGCCAGTCGAGCGGCTCGCCACCGATCGCGCGGTTGCGCGCGTCGACATTGGATCGGATCAGCGCCGTCAACCGGCCGCTGTCGCTCCCGTCCGCAAGATCACCGATCCGGACACCGCTTCTCGCCGCCTTCTGCTCGTAGCTCGGCCCGATCCCGCGCGATGTGGTGCCGATCCGGTGCGCACCCAGTCGATCCTCGGACGCCGCCTCGAGATGCCGGTGATAGGCGAGGATGACATGCGCACG
The DNA here is from genome assembly GCA_965246995.1 of Vicinamibacterales bacterium. GTDB lineage: Bacteria > Acidobacteriota > Vicinamibacteria > Vicinamibacterales > UBA8438 > VXRJ01. The sequence goes on along the minus strand of OZ252008.1, from coordinate 2,098,440 downwards.
GTCGCTCACCAGCAAGCGGCCAGCCGTCTCGACGCCACGCCCATGCAACTCGTCGATCTCGGCAAAAAGCGCACAGGGATCCACCACCACTCCGTTGCCCACGACGCAGGTGACGCCAGGGTGCAGGATCCCGGACGGGATCAGGTGGAGAATGAACTGGTCGCCCCCGACGAGGACGGTGTGGCCCGCGTTGTGTCCTCCCTGGGAACGCGCGACGACGGCGAACGCAGGGGCGAGGAGATCGACGATCTTCCCCTTCCCTTCGTCGCCCCACTGGGCGCCGAGCACGGCGAGATTCCCTGTTACGGCCATCGGGATCCAGACAAACGCCCGATGATAGCAGAACGATTGACACGCCTCGCCGCCTTGCCTATCGTCAGGATGCGTACCGGTGCTTCATCAACGTCCCGGGATTGAACACGACGTACTCCAGGCGCTCGACGCCGTGCCTGCCTCCGTTCCGGTGGTGCTCGGCCCGAGCGGCAGCGGCAGGACGTCGGTGCTGCAGCGGGTCGCGGCCCAGCTGATCGGAGATCAGGGGTACTACGTCGACGCCGAACGGATCATCTCCACCCCCGAGCGCTTCGTTGCCGCGATGACCGCAGCCGGCCACGAACCTGAGACTGCCATCGTCGGCCGGCACGCGCCGCGAGCGGCGTTCGAGACGTTCCTTGCCCGCATCAGCCGGCCGCAGCGGCACGGGCAGCCGCAGTCCGTCCTGATCCTCGACGAGTTCATCGAACTGGACATGCTGGCCCCGTTTCCGGGGCTGCGCGGCGCGCTGCGCGAATTCCTCGACGCGATTGCCCGGAGCCCGAACCGGTTCGTTCTTGCAAGTCGATACGCCAACCGCGCCACGCGCCTGCTTGCCCTGCTGCCAGCCGCCCGCTTCACCCTGATCCACCTGCCGCCGCTGACCGCGATCGAGGTGCGCGAAGCTCTCGCCGAACAGATCGGCGGCTACGACGACACGGATCTGCTGGCGCTGGCCGGCACGGTCGGGGCGCTGGTCGACGGCCGGCCGGCTTACGTGCACCACATGGCGATGGCGCTGGGAGCAGCCGACGGAGTCCGCGATCCGGTCAGCGCACTCGCCACGCTGATGACCTCCGGAGCGCCGCTGGCTGCTGCCTGCCGGTTCGCCTACGAACTACGTCTCCACCGGGCACGCGGGTATAGCGCACTAAAGGGAATCCTTGGCACCCTGGCCGCCGACGAACCGCTCACGCTGTCCGGGATCGCACGGAGGCTGGGTCGAACCCCGGGATCCACCAAGGACTACCTCTCCTGGCTGGCGGATGTCGATCTGGTCACCGCGGAGGAGAAACGCTACCGATTCAGCGATCCGCTGCTACGGCTCTGGGTCCGGCTGCACTGCCACCCGTCCCCGCCGAACGACACTGCGCTGGAGCGCGAAGTACAGGAGTACTCCCTCCGCTGCCTGCCGCGCGTCGGGACCGCGGCCGACGAGAACCGGACCGAGCCGGCACGAGACGCGTCTCCCCCGCGGCCCCGGCGGCCTCAGGCGCCGGTGGATCTGATGGAGATCGACTGACACATCACGCGTCCGCCCCGTCACCAGACGGGCCGGCGCCAGACGGGCCGTCTGCGCCGGTCGCGCCGATTCGGCGCAACGTCTCGCGCGCCGCCGCCTGCTGGGCCTCCCTCTTGGACGATCCCGTGCCCGCGCAGATCGGCGCGCCGTCGATCGCGACGCCGACCTCAAACGTCTTGTGGTGGTCCGGGCCGCTCGTCTCGAGCACGGTGTACTCCGGACGCGAGCGGCCGCGCGCCTGTAACCACTCCTGTAGCGCGGACTTCGGATCGCGATACTCAGCGCCGGCTCCCGCTGTCTCGGGTGGCGAGGGCGATCGGGTCATCACCTCCTCGTACAGCTCGTGGTACACCTCGTGCAGGACCTCGCGGGCAGCCTCGTACCCTCCGTCGAGAAAGACCGCTCCGGTAACCGCTTCAAACGCGTTGGCGATGAGCGATGCTTTCGTCCGTCCGCCGCTCCGTTCCTCGCCCCGGCCCAGCCGCAGAAAGTCGGGCAGCGCCCACCGGGTTCCCATCGCCGAGAGCGTCCCGCGCGAAACGAGCATCGCCTTTCGCTGAGACGCGTCGCCCGGAGACCCTATGCCCTGCCACCCCGCGTGGATGACGTGTGAGACAACCAGTCCAATCACCGCGTCTCCGAGAAACTCCAGCAGTTCGTTGTCGACCGTTCCGTGCGCATCCAGCTCATTGGCGTACGACCGGTGCGTCAGCGCCCGCTCCAGCAGCGCGCGATCCGTGAAGGCGTAGCCGATCCGGGCCTCGAGATCGGCGAGGTCCGGGCGATCAGGCATGACTTGTCTCCGTTGCCGACACCGACGGGACCACCCCCGTCGGCTCGGGCTTCGCGCCCACTTCATCAATCCGGAGCAGCAACATCGTCATGTCGTCGTGCTGATCCGCAGTGCCCACAAACGACTCGACGGTTCGAACGATCTGCTCGCGCAACTCGTTCGGGGACCGGTGTCCATGTTCGACGATCACCTGCTGAAGCCGCTCCTCACCGAACAGGTCGTTCGACTCGTTCATCGCTTCACTCACGCCGTCGGTGAAAAGCACGGCGACATCGCCCACGCGGATGTCGAGCCTGTGCTCTTCGATCAGGCTATCAAAATGTCCCTCCAGCCCGGCGAGGCCGAGCACGAGGCCGTCTGGAGACAGAACCCGCACCTCCAGGCCGCCCGCACCGTTCGGCGACGCATAGAAGAGTGGCGTGTGGCCCGCCCGAGCGTAGGTGAGGGTACCAACCTCGAGGTCGACCACTGCGTAGAGCATCGTGATGAAGCTGCGCGCGTCGAGCGTGCTCGCCATGATCCGGTTGGTCTCCATCAACAGCTTCCGGGGTGATTCGTAGATCTTTCCCAGACTCAGGATCAGGCCCTTCAGCTCCGCCATATAGAGCGCCGCCGATGCTCCCTTGCCGGACACATCGGCCACGAGCAGGCCGAGACGCCGTTCACCAAGCCGTATGACGTCGTAGTAGTCACCGCCCACTTCACGTGCCGGTCGGCAGAGCGCGGTGATTGTGAGGCCGGGAATGGACAGGGCGTCGCGCGGGAGGAGCGACATCTGGATCTGTCGCGCGATTCGCAGTTCCTCCTCCAGCCGCTTCTTCTCTGCGGCCTGGTACATCAGGCTCTCGACGCTCGCGGTCATCGCGTTGAACGACTCGGCAAGGTCACCCAACTGGTCCCCTGATGTGACCCGGATCCGATGCGTGAAGTCGCCACGGCGGACCCGACTGGTGCCGGTGAAGAGCGCGTGTACCGCGCCGGTGATCGATCGTGCCAGAACGCCGCCGGTCACGAGCGCGGCGGCCTCGATCACGAGGAAGAGGCCCCCAATCACGGCCAGCAGCAACAGGAAGGTGGTGCGCTCGTTCATCGCACCGGTCAGACCGACCGTGCCGAACAAGCGCGCATGGAACGCAGCCGGCGTAATCCGGATTGGATGGTTGACGGTCCGAGCTTCACCGCTCTCCCAGTCGACCGCGTCCCAGAAGCCGACACCCGACAGGCCGCTGGCAGAAGGGAGCAGCGAGCCGGTGGCGCCATCCTCCGGCGTGCCGGCGCCGAGCGCCTCGACGATCACGCCGGTGGAATCTTCTATGAGCCGCAGGACATCGAGGTTGAGCGGGATATCCACCAGGATCGGCCCCGCATCGGGACGGTCCACAGTCGAGACAGCGCGAGCAACGAGCGTTTCGGTCGGCCCTAGCATCACCAGGTCGGCAAAGCCGTCCGGCCCGATCCAGGACGGCAGCCGATCCGGTACCGGCGCGTGCGACCAGGGACCCGCCGTCAGTGCCGGCTCGCCACCGGATGATGCGAGCACCGCAACCGAGATGCCGTCGTAGCGCTGACCCACGCCGCGGCGCACCCGGTTGAGCGCCTGCTCCGTCGGCATGCCACGCGACAATTGGATGCCGACCGCCCCCGCGGCGATCTGCGCATCGGTGGTCAGGCGCGCCAGTTCGCGCCGCACCAGGTCGGTGCTCGTCAGCAGGACCGACATCGTCCAGGCGACGGCGAAGAAGGCGATGAGCAGCAACACCGGCACGAAGCCGATGAAGAGATACGACACGATCAACTTGCGGCGGACGCGCCAAAGCAGGCGCCGCTGCAGACGAACGAGAAGCTTCAGGATGATCCAGGCGAGACCGACGGCCAGTGCTATCGATGCGGCGGTGTCAAGCCAGTCGCCTAACGCCGTCCCGATAAACGGCAGCAGAAGGAGCTTGGCGGTGGAGCCGGCGACCAGCAACGCTACGGGCCAGGAGGCGACCGCAGGCCAGAGCGTTCGTGGCGTCCGTTCGACTGCCATCCCTTATCGCATCTTAGCACCCACTCCCACGCTCAGCCCCCATCCTCTGGCCCGCCGATCCCGAGCGCGTACAATGGCGTACGCATGGTTCTCGGCGCGGAGCTGATCGTCCGTAGCGTCGTCGGCGGCGCCTTCATGGGATTGGCCAATCTCGTCCCCGGGATTTCTGGCGGCACGATGCTGCTTGCCGTCGGCATCTACCCCCAGTTCATCAGTGGCGTGGCGGAGGTATCGACATTCCGCTTCCGGCCGGCGGTACTCGCAATGCTTGGCAGCGTCGGCGCGGCGGCGGCAATCGCCGTGGCGGGTGGCGCCGGGCTGATCGCAGCAGCACTCGACCGGTCGCCGTGGGCGATGTACAGCCTCTTCATCGGTCTGACCCTCGGCGGCGTGCCGATGCTCTGGCGCGCGGTGCAGCCGGTCGACCGGACCATCGTCGTGAGCGCCGTGGCCGCCATCCTGGTCATGGCGCTGCTAGCGACGGTCGACCCGGAACGGCTCGGAGGCGGCGCGACTTCCGGCCTGACGGCGGTGATACTGCTTGCGGTGGCGGGCGCAGCCGGAGGCGCGGCAATGATCCTGCCGGGGGTGTCTGGCGCTTACCTGCTTCTGATCCTGGGACAGTACCGGACTATTGTCGATGCCGTGGCGGCCGCAGCCGACGCCGCGCGGGCCGCCGATGTCGCCGCGACCATGACGACGGCGGGTGTCCTGGCCCCGGTGGCGGTCGGTGTAGCGACCGGTATCGTCGGCGTGAGCAACATCGTCAAATGGCTGCTTGCGCGGCACGAGCGAGCGACCCTCGGCTTCCTGCTCGGCCTGTTGTTAGGTGCGGTTATCGGCCTGTGGCCGTTCGGCGACACGACGCCGACAGTCGGGCGGGCGGGCGGCGCCATCGCGCTGGTTGTCGCGGGCTTCGCGCTCTCCTGGGGCGTTTCACACCTGGGTAGGGTCACCCGGAACGCGTCGAATCCCTGACCCACTGGAGGTAGTCGCGGGCGCCGTCGATGACAGGGGCCACGATGAACTCCGGCGTATCGTAGGGGTGCAGTTCGATGACGCGCGCCCGGAGAGCGTCGACGCATGATCGCGTCGTCTTGATCATGACGAGCTGCTCGTCGGCCTGTTCGATACCACCCTCCCAGCGGTAGACCGACTGGACCGTTCCGCAACGCGTGACACACGCGGCGAGGCGTTCGCTGACGAGGGTGCGGGCGAACGCCGCCGCGTCCGCTTCAGGCGGCAATGTCGTCCAGGCAACCACGACATCCGCCACCGGCTGATCGGTCATCGCATCTGACTCCCTGCCACCGGCAACATGCGTTGACAGGTCCGGCCCGCACATGCTAGCATTCCCGTCCTTAAAACAGGGACGCGGGGTGGAGCAGCCTGGTAGCTCATTGGGCTCATAACCCAAAGGTCGGGGGTTCAAATCCCCCCCCCGCTACCAACATCGCGCGGCGGCAACGTTCCCGCTCACGCGCGCCTTTCAATCAATAGCCGCCAGCCAATAAGCCGCTGTCCCAGCAGCTGCCGTCCCGCCAGCCGCCGACGCTTGGCGTTGTGGATACGTCTGCTATAGTGGCGATCTCGTAGCGGCACTCCCCCGCTGCGCCAGACCAAGAAAGGAGTCCCTTCATGAAACTGGTCATCGGGATCATCAGACCCCACAACGTCGACGATGTACGCGACGCGCTGCTCGCCCTGGGTGTCAACGCCCTGACGGCAACCGAGGTGAAGGGCTACGGCCGCCAGAAGGGACACAAGGAAATGTACCGGGGCGCCGAGTACTCCATCGACTTCGTCCCGAAGACGAAAATCGAAGTGGTGGTGGACGACGATCAAGTCGACTCCGTCATCGACGCGATCACTTCCGCGGCCCGCAGCGGTCAGATCGGCGACGGCAAGGTGTTCGTCGCCGACATCGGACAGGCTGTCCGAATCCGGACAGGTGAGACAGGTCCGAGCGCACTCTGAAGGGGGCCAGCCATGACAAGACACTCGCTGTTGACCCGGCCGCCGGTGGAGGCGGAACGCGACCATCGGCAAGGCGCCGGCAGGTTCTGGCCAGTCCGACACAAGGCGCTCGGGGCTGGCGCGCTAGCGGCTGCTGCCCTGCTCTTTGCGCCCCGGGCGGCCTGGGCTCAGGAACTCAGTTCCGGTGACACCGCCTGGATGCTCACCTCGAGTGTCCTGGTGCTCTTCATGACCATCCCGGGACTCTCGCTTTTCTACGCCGGCCTAGTCCGGGCCAAGAACGTGCTGGCGGTGATGATGCAGTGCTTCGCCATCACCTGCATGGTGACGATTCTCTGGACCATCTACGTCTACGGCTTGGCGTTCGGGGACGGTGGATCGCTTAACGCGTTCGTCGGGCTCGGAAAGTTCTTCCTTTCAGGCGTGGGCGTCGACACGGTCTCCGGCACGATTCCGGAAACCGTCTTCCAGATGTTCCAGCTGACGTTCGCGATCATCACGCCGGCCCTGATGGTCGGCGCGTTCGCCGAGCGCATGAAGTTCTCGTCGATGATGGTCTTCATGGCGCTCTGGGTGAGCATCGTGTACGCGCCGATCGCCCACTGGGTCTGGGGTGGCGGCTGGCTCGGCGAGATGGGCATGCTGGACTTCGCCGGCGGGACGGTTGTTCACATCAACGCCGGCGTCGCGGCGCTGGTGGTGTGCCTCGTCCTCGGCGTGCGGCGCGGATTCCCGGGAACACCGATGCCCCCCAACAGCCTGGTCCTGACGGTGGTCGGTGCGTCGATGCTTTGGGTCGGCTGGTTCGGCTTCAACGCCGGGAGCCAACTGGCGGCCGACGGCGTTGCCGGCATGGCGATGGCGGTAACGCACATCGCGACCGCCACGGCTGGCTTCGTCTGGATGGTCGCCGAGTGGATACGGCACGGCAAGCCGAGCGTCCTGGGGATCGCCACCGGCGCGGTGGCCGGACTCGTCGCCATCACGCCGGCGTCCGGCACGGTCGGTCCGATCGGAGCGCTCGCCATCGGCGCCGCCTCGGCCATCTGCTGCTTCTTCGCCTCCAGCAACCTGAAGCGGGCGCTCGGTTACGACGACTCGCTCGATGTCTTCGGCGTCCATGCCGTCGGCGGGTTCGTCGGTGCGATGCTGACCGGCATCTTCACCGCCCAGGTGTTCGGCGGCTCGGGCCTCGACAACGGCATCGGGTCGCAGCTCGGGCTGCAGTTCGTCGGCGCCGCGGCGACAATCATCTACAGCGCCGTCGCAACCTTCGCCATCATCAAGGTGGTGGATGCGATGATGGGGCTACGTGTGACCGCCGAAGAGGAGTCGGTCGGCCTCGACATTTCGCTCCACGACGAGCGCGGGTTCACGCTGTAGTTGGCCAGCAGTTACTCAATCGCGGTCATTCCTGGCGACGGCATCGGCCAGGAAGTGGTTCCCGCCGCGATCCGTGTCGTGGAGGCGGCCGGCCGCCGCTTCGGCTTCGAGTGTCGCTGGACGACATTCGACTGGGGGTGCGAGCGGTACGCTGATATTGGCCAGATGATGCCGTCGGACGGCCTCGATCAGTTGCGGCCGCATGACGCCATCTTTCTGGGAGCGGTCGGCTGGCCCGGCGTAGCGGACCATGTCTCGCTCTGGGGCCTGCTGATCCCGATCCGACGCACTTTCGGTCAGTACGTCAATCTCCGTCCGGTCCGCCTGTTGCCGGGGGTACGGTCACCGCTTGCCGACCGGCGGCCGGAGGAGATCGACTTCATTGTCGTCCGAGAGAACAACGAGGGGGAGTACTCCGAGATTGGGGGCCGCCTTTACGCCGGGACCGACTACGAGCTGGTCGTGCAGCAGGCGGTCTTCACGCGTCGCGGCGTCGACCGGATCATCCGCTATGCGTTCGAGTTGGCCAGGACACGTGAGAAGCGTCACCTGACGTCCGCGACGAAATCGAACGGCATCATCCACAGCATGCCGTACTGGGACGAACGCTTCGCGGCGATCGCCGCCGACTATCCCGACGTCACGACAGATCAGTTCCACATCGACATTCTGTCGGCCCATCTGGTGCAGCATCCTGACTGGTTCGACGTGATCGTCGCGAGCAACCTCTTCGGGGACATCCTGTCCGATATCGGCCCGGCCGTCGCCGGCTCCATCGGCCTGGCGCCAGGCGCCAATCTCAACCCGGAACGGACTGCCCCGTCGATGTTCGAACCGGTCCACGGTTCGGCCCCGGATATTGCCGGCCAGGGGATCGCCAACCCGATTGGCCAGATCTGGACCGCCGCGATGATGCTCGACCACCTGGAACAGCCGGAAGCCGCCGGCGCCATCGTCGCCGCGATCGAAACGCAGATTGGCGAAGGCGCTATCCTCACGCGCGACCTCGGCGGGAGTGCCGCGACAGCCGATGTTGCCGCCGCCATCGCCCGTCGGGTGGAAGCAGGCTGATTCCCGTCTGCAACCGGCCCCTGGCCAGCGTTGCGACAGAGGTCCGTGCGTGAACGGTCACGCCACGGCGCGGGAGGCGCGGAGCGCCGCGATCGCTTCCTGGCTGTAACCCGCCTCGGCCAGCACCGCATCGGTGTGCTGACCCAGAAGGGGAGCGGGACGACCCGGCCGCAACGGCGTAGCACCCAGCTTGATCGGCGTGCCGAGCGTATGGATCGAGCCGAGTGTCGGATGCTCGGTCTCGACCACCATCTCGCGCGCCTGCACCTGCGGGTCGTTCATGACATCGCGGTAGGTGTTGATCGGACCGCACGGTATCTCGTTCGCCTCGAAATGCTCCAACCAGTACGCGCGGGGACGTGTGGCGGTTACCGTTTCGATCGCGGCGGCGAGCGACTCGCGGTTGGCGACACGCACGCCGTCGACGGCGAACCGCTCGTCCTCGAGCCACTCCGGGTGTCCCAGCAGGCGGGCGAGGCGTCCGAAGATCCGATCGTTCGCAGCGCCGAGCGTGATGTAACCGTCAGCGCAGCGGATGGCCTGATACGGCGCGCTCATCCGATGCGCGGAACCGAGTGGCCCGGGAACCTTGCCGGTCGAGAAGAGTTCAGTCGCCTCCCAGACCGAGAGGGCAACACCAGCGTCCACGAGCGCCGTATCGACCTGTTGTCCGACCCCGGTCCGCTCCCGGTGATGAAGCGCCGCCAGAATGCCGCAGACGGCAAACAGTCCCGCACCCAGATCGGTAAGCGGCACGCCCACCTTAGCCGGTGGCCGCCCAGGCTCCCCCGTGACGGACATCAGCCCCGAGACTCCCTGGGCCACCAGGTCAAAGCCTCCTTTCCCCGCGGACGGCCCGGTCTGCCCGTAACCGGAGATCGATGCGTAGATCAGGCGCGGGTTCCCGGCGGCAAGCGTCGCATAGTCGAGCCCCAGCTTCGCCATCACGCCGGGGCGGTAGTTCTCGATCAGGATGTCGGCGTCTCTACCGAGACGGGTTACGACCTCACGACCCGCCTCGGTCTTCAGGTCGACGACAATCCCGCGCTTTCCCCGGTTCACCGCATTGAATGCGGCGCTGTCGCTCCCTTGCGCACCCGCCATCCGGCGCGACGAATCACCCGCGGGCGGCTCCACCTTGATTACGTCGGCACCCATGTCGCACAGTAGCATTGCGCAGTACGGCCCCGCCATGACCTGTGTCACATCGAGGACGCGCAGACCGTCGAGCGGTGCCTTCCCCATGGTCCCTTTCAGTCTGGCCGCACGTCGCTAGTGCGGCTCCGGAGGTCTGATCCTTGTCCACGCCCCACGTTCTCTACGAACAGGACGGCCCACGCGCCGTCATTACGTTCAACCGTCCCGAAGCGCGCAACGCGATGACCTGGGAGATGTACAACGCTTTGGTCGCCTCCTGCGACCGTGCCGAAGAGGATGACACTGTCCGCGTCGTCGTCCTCCAGGGCGCGGGCGGGAGAGCATTTGCAGCCGGAACCGATATCAGTCAGTTCCAGGCGTTCCGGAGTGGCGCCGAAGGAGGCGAAGACGGCATCGCCTACGAGAAGCGCATCGATAGCGTGGTCGATCGTGTCGAGCGTCTCGCAAAACCGACCGTCGCTGCGATCGATGGGGTGGCAACCGGCGGCGGGCTGGCGGTGGCGATGGCGTGCGACCTCCGGGTGGCGACCGACCGGGCGCGCTTCGGCATTCCCATCGCGCGAACCCTCGGCAACTGCATGTCCGGCGCCAACCATGCGCGGCTGTTGGATCTGATCGGGCCGGCGCGCGCGAAGGACCTTCTGTTCACGGGCCGGCTGTTCAACGCCGCCGAGGCGGAATCGGCCGGCCTGGTGAACCGGGTCGTCACACCCGACGCGCTCGAGGCGGCCGTCGCGGACTACGTCGACGCGATTGCGGCCAACGCCCCACTCACCATCCGAGCCAGCAAGGAGATGATTCGTCGGATTCACGAACACCGTCGGATGGAGTCGTCGCTCGGGCGGGATCTCATCGTTAGTTGCTATGCCAGCACTGACTTCCGGGAGGGTATTGCCGCGTTTCTCGGCAAGCGCCCAGCCCGGTGGACTGGTGCCTAGCACCACGGACTCCTAGAGTCTAACGCGCACCGGAACAGGGCACGCACCGGTCAGGTGGCCGTTGCGGCCGTGATCAGGGAAGCGATCGCCGCGAGGCCGCCGACGACGTCGCCGTCGATCTCGATCCGGAGGCAACGGCGCCGGCGATCGGCGAGTACGGAGCAGTCGCCACGGGCCTGGGCATCCTCGACGGCGCCGAAGGTCAGCCGGTAGTCCGGTATTGCGACATCGCCACCGTCCGTGCTGCGGGTGGTGATGACGAGAAAATGCCCGGTTTGCGGTCCGCCCTTGTGCAACTGGCCCGTGGAATGAAGGAATCGCGGGCCGAAACCGACCGTGGTGGCGACGCCGGTGGCTCGACGGATATCGTGGCGGATACCGTCGAGTTGGGTCCGGTGCGCTTCGTTCATCTCAAGGTACGCCAGCAGCGCCGCATAGTCACCTCGATGGATCTGCCGCAGGTGTGCAGCGAGCAAGCGGTCGACCGAAACGTTGCGCCCGGCCGACCGGCGGAGCGCCGTCGCGTACGGACCGGTGACCCAGGCAGTCAGTTCGCCCGTCTCGTACCCGTGTCGTGCTACCGGGCTGTCGTCTCGACGCCGTCCGTTCCCACCCTCCTCGCCATCCGTCAATGCCCGTGTCGCCGCCTTGCTCGCTTCGACGTCGGGTTGATCGAAAGGGTTGACTCCCATCACCGCGCCGGCAACTGCCGTCGCGAACATCCAGCGGAAGCACTCGGCGGGAACGTCGAACGCATCGCGCAAGTCGTAACGCACGACCGGATGGCCGGCTGCCGCGAGACGATCCAGCACGTCCTCGCGCGCAGCGTCAGCTTCATCCCCAAGCCGAAGGGACACGAATAGCCGGTCATCGCCATAGGCCGACGGTTCGGCCAACTCCTCACCGTCGATCGGAATCAACCCCTGCCCCTCCTTGCCAGTCGATTCCGCCACCAACTGTTCGATCCAGGCACCGAGACCATCGAGCCGGGGGGAGATGACGAGCGTGAGCTTGTCGCGGCCGCTCCGCGCCGCGAGCGCGAGCAGCAGGCCGAGCTGCACGCCCGGGTTGGTATTGGCAGCCGATTCTGCACCGCACGCAAGCGCCATCTCCTGGGTCCGGCCTAGCAACGTGTCGACGTCCAAGCCCATGACGGCGGCGGGCACCAGGCCGAAATAGGACATCGCCGAGTAACGCCCCCCGATGTTCGCCTCGCCGTGAAAGAGGGCCCCAAAGCCTTCGGACGCAGCCAGATCATCGAGCGCGGAGCCAGCATCGGTCACGGCAATGACGCGCCGCGCCGCGAGCGCGCCGATACGGGCGCGGAGACGGTCGAGGAAATACCGCAGGAAGAGATTCGTCTCGAGTGTTGTGCCCGACTTGCTGGAGACGATAAAGAGCGTGCGATCGAGATCGACAGCAGATTCGAACGTCTGCACCTGCGCCGGGTCCGTCGAGTCCAGCACATGCAGGTCGAGCCCCGACCCGCGGCCGAAGACTCGCCGCAGCAGTTCCGGAAAGAGACTCGAGCCCCCCATCCCCAGGAGCGCCGCATCGCCGAGGCCTTCACGTCGGACGTGCTCCGTGAGACCGGCGAGTCGGTGTGACTCGACGCCACCCGGCGATGGGGGATCGAGCCAGCCAAGCCACTGCCCTTCCCCGCGCCCGGTCCAGACCGAGCTGTCTCGCTGCCACAGGCGTCCGAGCAGCCGGCCGGATGTCCACCCTTCCGCTTCACCCTCAACCGCGTCCAGCAGCGCGGGGGGCAGGTCCATTCTTCCGAGTCGAGGGTCGATCGTCTTCATGATTTTTCCGGTGCGGGTCGATTGTAGGATCGCGCCATGCACGAAGGCCAGATTCAGGACGTCGCCCACCGGGTACGAGAAGCGCGGGCGGTGACGGTGCTGACCGGCGCGGGGATCTCGGCCCCGAGCGGGGTGCCTACCTACCGGGGACCGGGCGGACTCTGGAAGAACCGTCGGGCAGAGGATCTGGCGACACCCGGCGCGTTTGCCGCAGATCCCGCGGGCATCTGGGAATGGTACGACTGGCGACGACAGCAACTGGCCGCGTGCCAGCCGAACCGGGGACACGCCGTGCTCGCCCGGTGGAGCCATCGGATCGAACGGTTCGCGCTCATCACGCAGAACGTCGACGGGCTGCACGAACGGGCAGATACGGCCAACGTTATCCGCTTCCATGGATCGATCTGGGAGATGCGCTGCTGCACCCCCTGTGACGACCGGAGCGATGCGTGGTGGGACGAGACGGTACCGTTCCCGGAGCTGCCGGTCCGCTGTCCGTCGTGCGGCGACCTGGCCCGCCCCGGTGTCGTCTGGTTCGGAGAGCCGATCGACCCGCGGGTGCTCGAACACAGCCTCGCTGCGACGTACTGTGATCTGTTCCTGACCATCGGCACCTCTGCCCTGGTCCATCCGGCGGCCGGACTCGTCGGCGAAGCGAAGGCACGCGGCGCGTTCACCGTCGAGCTGAACCTCGAGGAAACCCCAGCGTCACCCTGGGTCGATCTGCCGATCCGCGGCTCGGCCGACGCACTGCTGGCCGCGATCGAGGAAGCCTAGCAGCCCGGAGCCCGCAGATCCCCGGCTACGCGAGCTGACAGCCGAGCGTGGCCGCGAGGGAAGCGAGCGCGTCGCTAACATCCACGCGGAAGGGGACAGAGCCGCCGAGCTGCAACGTGGCAGGCGGGAGACGGTCGACAGCCCGGCGGGACTGCTCGCGGAGCGCCGCGATCGGCGACGTCGTGCGCAGGCGACGGCCCTCCCGCATGACGGGCTCGAGAAGCGGTATCCCCCCGTCAGGCGGAACTTCGTCCATGCGACCGATGACGTCGCGCGACGCCGTGCCATCCCCGGCGTCAATGCGCCACACCTGCTTCTTGCCCGGGAGCGTCGCCTTGCCCTGGCTCAGCTTCATGACCGGCTCCAGGCGACCGTCGCGCTCGACTTCGACGAGCTTGTAAACACCGCCGAGCGCAGGGGCATCGGCGACGGTGCTGAGCGATGTCCCGACGCCGAACGCATCGATCGGCGCGCCCGCCGCCACCAGCGCCGCAATCCGATGCTCGTCGAGATCGCCGCTGGCCAGAATCCGGGTCTCGCCCAAGCCAGATTCATCGAGGCGCGCCCGGACAGCTCGGCTACCCTCCAGCAAGTCGCCACTATCGATCCGGACCGCGGCCGGCGTCAGCCCGGCCTCTGCGATCCGACGGACCGCGTCGAGCGAGTCGTAGGTGTCAATCAGCAGCACCGCCTGATCCCCGTACAGGCCGGCGAACCGCTTGAACGCTTCCGCCTCGGTTGCGTACGTCATCACCCAGGCGTGCGCCATCGTGCCGGAGAGCGGCAGATCGAACGCACGTCCTGCCTCGACGTTGGACGTCCCTGCACAGCCGCCGATGCAGGCGGCACGCGCAGCGAGCATCCCCGATTCCACACCATGCGCCCGGCGGGTGCCGAACTCGAAGACCTGCCGGTTGACTGCAGCCCGAACAACGCGGGAGGCGCGGCTGGCGACGGCCGTCTGGAACAGTACGCTGGCGAGGAGCGCCGTCTCGACGATCTGCGCCTCGATGATTGGGGCCGTCACGCGCAGCAGCGGCTCGTTCGGGAAGACCGGTGTCCCTTCGGCTAGCGCCCAGACGTCTCCGGTGAAACGGCACGACGGGAGGTAATCGTCGAAGAACGGGGCGGGGGCGCGACGCAGAACCGGCACCGTCCGGAGGTACCCAATCTCTTCATCCGTGAACCGAAGCGCTTCCAGATACGCGAGTGCCTGGTCGAGGCCGGCCGCCACCAGGTAGCTGCGTTCCGGCGGCAGTTCCCGCACGAACAGCTCGAAGCTGGCAGCCCCGGCGGTGCCGCCTTCGAAGTAACCTGCCGCCATCGTCAGCTCGTACAGGTCGGTGGAAAGTGCGGTCGGCATCGCTCGGGTTCGGGTCCGCCGGCACCAAGCCGGCAGGTGTAATCTACCACCCATGCCTGACAGATCCGGACGGGCGCTGCTGGTGGTTGATGTGCAAAACGACTTTTGCGCAGGGGGTGCTCTCGCGGTCCCGGGGGGCGATGCAGTCGTTTCGCCGATCAACCGTCTGACGGCCGCCTATGCTGCGGCTGGCGCGCCGGTTTTTGCGTCGCGCGACTGGCATCCGGAGGGGTCGTCGCACTTTTCGGATGGCGGAGGCGTCTGGCCCGTTCACTGCGTGGCGGAGACGAACGGAGCTGCGTTCCATCCGGAGCTGGCGCTACCGGGGGAGACGGCCGTGGTGAGCAAGGGAACCGCGCCGGACGCTGACGGCTACTCAGCGTTCGATGGGACGGTTGGGACCGGCGCCAGCCTGGGAGTGGCCCTCGACGCACGCGCCGTGAGACACCTGACGGTCTGCGGTCTGGCCACCGACTATTGCGTCCGGGCGTCGGTACTCGACGCCTGCCGGCTCGGACTGCAGGTCTCCGTGGTGGCGGATGCGATTGCCGCGGTCAACCTGAACGACGGAGACGGGCCGCAGGCGATCGAAGAGATGCGCCGCGCCGGGGCGGAACTCGTCGACACGGATGCGGCGGTGGCCACGCTGACCTAGGAGTCTGCGCCGTAGAAAATGCGACAATTGCGGCAGACCTGATCTTGACGGAAGGACGTGATGTCGACGACGTTTCGCCGCTACGCCCCGGACCAATCGTTGCTGTTGCCACCAGATTTGCAGGCGTGGTTGCCGGAGGGCCACTTGGCGCACCATGTCAGCGACCTGGTGGAGGGTTTGGATCTGACGGCATTTTACGCACCGTATGAGGGTGACGGTCGGCGCAACGCGCCGTATGAGCCGCGGATGATGTTGAAGGTGCTGATCTACGCGTATGCGACGGGGGTGTTTTCGTCGCGGGGGATCGCGAGGAAGCTGGAAGAGGACGTGGCTTTCCGGGTGCTGGCGGCGGGCAATTTTCCGCAACACCGTACGGTGTGCGAGTTTCGTCGTCGGCATCTGGAGGACTTCAAGAAGCTGTTCGTGGAGGTGGTTCGTCTGGCGCGGGAGTTGGGGGTGGCGAGCTTCGGGAAGTTGTCGATAGACGGCACGAAGGTGCGGGCGAACGCGAGCAAGCGCAAGGCGATGAGCTACGGTCGGATGCAGGAGGAGGAGCGTCGCTTGGTCGGCGAGATTGACGCGCTGCTGGCGTCGGCGGACGACGCTGACGCGGCCGAGGATGCGCGGTTGGGGGCGGCGGTGCGCGGCGACGAGCTGCCGACGGAGTTGCGGCGGCGGGAGGATCGTCTGGCGGCGATCCGGGCGGCGAAGGCGCGTCTGGAGGCGGCGCAGCGGGCGGCGGACGACGCGGGCGGGCGGCAGCCGGGCGAGGGTCGGAACCCGCAGGGCGGTCGGCCGTACAAGCGGGCGTATGGCGAGCCGGACGAGAAGGCGCAGAGCAACTTCACGGATCCGGACAGCGGGATCATGAAGACGAGCAACGAAGGGTTCCAGCAGTGCTACAACGCGCAGGTGGCGGTGGACTCTGACCACCAGTTGGTGGTGGCGACCGACGTGACGGCGAACGCGAGTGACCAGGGCGGGTTGCCGGCGCTGCTCGACGCGGTGTCGGAGACGTTCGACGCGCAGCCGGAGACGGTGCTGGCCGACGCCGGGTATTGCAACGAGCGGGACTTGGTGGACCTGGAGACGCGGGGCGTCAACGGGTATGTGGCGCCGGGGCGAGAGGGTAAGACGGCGGCGACCAGCGACCCCAAGAAGCATCCGGCGACGAGTCGCATGTCGGAGAAACTGGCGACGCGGGCGGGCCGGGCGGCGTATGCGGAACGCAAGTGGCTGTCGGAGGCCCCGCACGGCTGGATCAAGCACGTGCTGGGATTCCGGCGCTTCAGCCTGCGGGGACTCGCCACGGCGGGCGGCGAGTGGGACTTGGTGTGCCTGGCGTTGAACGTCAAACGCCTTCAGCCCCTGATGGGGATGTGAAACGCGAGGTATGAAGCCGGCAACGGCCGCGCAGCGGTGCGAATCGTGGCCGCTGGCGAGCCCCGGGGCGCGTCGGAGCCGATTTTGCCGACCGTTTCGCCGGCCGCCGAGAATCGACCTCGCCCGCTGACCGGCGAGGTCGCCCCGACGCGGTGCGTCAGGTTGTGGGCCGACGGCCAACTATCGTCCGGCGAATCTCCTACGGCGCAGACTCCTAGCAGCCCGGGGTGAAACCCCGCGCCGCCTGCGGGTCTTGAGGGCCCGCCAGCTAGTTGCCGCTCAACGGGCTGGGCCCGCCGCGGAACGTCAACAGGTAGTCGCGGATCGCCTCTAGTTGGGCCTGACCATCGCTGTCTAGCTGCGAATACGGCGACGCCGGGAACTCCGTCCAGAACATGGGCATCCGCGTGCCAGGCTGGATCTCCAGCGGCGCACGGAGCCAATCGACGATCCATTCCGGCTGCAACCGTTCGCGCGCCATCCGGAGGTCGGGCGCCAGGTTGTCAGTTGGCTGATCGGCCGGGATCGTGTCCAGCACGTGGCACTGCTGGCACCGCAGCAACTCGAACAACTGTTCTCCTTCGGCCGGAACATCTGCGGCAGTCAGCTCCGAGTGCGTCCGGAATTCGCCGATCGTGTCAGAGATCGCGCCGAAGTAGTCGATTACCGTGTTCCAGTGCCCATCCTCCAAACCGAACGTAGGCATCCGGACGTCGAGCCATGGCCGGATCGGGATCGGACCCTGGAAGAACGCGTACATCCAGTCGGGCTGCACCTTCGCCCCCTGCGGCGTCAGCAACGGCGGAGCGAGCGATGGATCGTCCACCAGCTGCACGTAGTCGCCCCCGTCCGCCTCAATTTCGTGACAGGCCACACAGTTCCGCCGGCGCACCAGGTTACGCCCGTCGCGCAAGGCGTCGTTCCGTGCGGAACGGGGCATCTTCGCGGCAAGCGGTTGCACGTCGGACTGGAAGCTCATGATCGCGGTGGAGAACAGCCTCGCTTCCGCCTCGCTCATGTCGTAGTTCGGCATCCGCAGCTTCTCGAGCGGCTGCAGTACCCGGTTGCGGTCGTATGAGCGCGGATCCCGCATCTTCTGCTTGAACCAGTCCACCTTCGTGTGCGGGATATCGTGGACGAATGCGAAGTCGAGCCGCCCCAGCAGCTTGGAACCTTCCTCGGAGAGCTCGATGCCGATCGGCCGGGTGTCCTCGAACCCACCGATCTCGTGACAGCTGGAGCAGCCATACCGGCCGATCACTCGCTGTCCCAGGTCGAGTTGCTGTTCGTCGGGTGAAAGCCCCGCCACCAGTTCCTCTGCCTCGGCCACCGGCAACACCGATCGGACGTAGTCGAGCAGCGTGTCGGCCACATCCGTCTGGGTGTAGGTCGCCTCAGCCGCGCGGCCGTCCGGACCCGACAGGGTCCGCAGGTACGTCGCCACATCGGCCGCCTCCTGATCGGTCAGGCGCAGATCCGGCATGTAGGTCTCGCTGCTGAAGTGGCGGGGGTCGCGTACCCAGTCGAACAGCCACTCGTAGCTGGTCTTGTTGCCGATGTTCTGGAGCGGTTGTCCGAACGTCCGGCGCGCACCGGCGGCGAGCCGATCCACGTCCTCGGTGATGTGGCAAGCCAGACAGCCGACCGAGTTCACCAACTCTTCACCGCGCGCCGCATCGCCCGATGGTGGCGAGGCAACCGCGAACTCATGGTCGCTCGAGTTGGCGAAGAGGTACGCCACGGCGGCGTCGATCTCCACCTCGTTGCGCACCGCGTCCTCCGGTGAACTGGTGTTCGAGTTGTACCAGACGCGCGGCATCCAGGTGCTCGACTTGACGGCGCGGGGGTCGCGGACCCAGTTCGCCACCCACTCCGGCGTCAGTTTCGCGGAAATTCTTGTCAGGATCGGTCCCGGCTTGCGCAGGTCGGCGAAGCCATCCGTCGTGTGACAGGCGTAGCACCCGGCCCGCTCATACAGCCCGTAGGCGAGATTCAGGTCTTCCGCTTGTGGCACGTGCACGGTGTCGCGGTGGCACTTCGAACACGAAGCCTCGGTCATGTCGGTCGGGAGCATCGGATAGTCCCACAGGTGTGGCACTTCCCAGCCATATTGCTCCTCCCACACGTGCATCTGCTCCTCGCTGTCGGGTGTATGCGACGCGTGGACGAAGCCGATCGACTGCCCCATTCCCTCGTGGCAGACGGTACAACCCACCTGCGCGAGCGGATGCGGCGACGCGCTGCCGACGTAATCGTCGATATTCGGGTGCGTCTGGTACGGCTGCGGATACCCCTCGTAACCCTCCCGGTCGATCGCGATGTGGCACGACGTGCACCGATCCATCTTCGGAACCCGAATGAAGTTGACGTCGTCGTGAACGTTCGGCGTAATCGTCTGCTGCACCGTCAGGCTGGGCGCCATGAAGTCGAGCAGCGGCGCGTTCAGCAGCACGTCGCCGACGAAGTCCACCTGCAGATCCGATACGAGGCCAGCCAACCGGGTCGCCTCGGCGGTCAGTTCCCGAATCTCGTCGTCAGCTTCCGTCACGCCGCCGGTGAACTCGCCAATCTGTGCGCGCAGTTCGTCACGGCGCGCGGTCAGCTCTTCCACCTGGATGCCCAGATCGACCCACTGTTCGTACATGCCGTCTATCTCGGGACGGAGGTCGACCGCTTCTTCCGGGTGCTCCTCGCGCAACTCCTCGTAGGCGTACCGTGCAACGTCGTAGTCCGCCTTCTGGAAGTTATAGGCCTGGTTCGTCCGGTAGAAGTCCGCCTCGACATCGGCGAGTTGAGCCTGCAGCTCGGCCACCTGCGCCTGATTCTGCGCGAGGTTCTGCTCGGCCGCGGCACGGTCGGTGGTGAGCTGCTGCAGCCGTTCCTGGTCGATACCCGCTTGCGCCGCCTGCAGGCCCAGCGAGGTCACGTACTCGTCCAGCAGGACAAAGTTCCGCTGGTAGCCCTTCCACTCCCGATCGAAGTCATCAAAGACCATCCAGATAGTCGTGAAGAAGAGAAACAGACTGGACGCCGCAAAGACGACGTTCAGAAAGTCAATGTTGTAGGCGTGTCCGACGCTCTTCTTGTTGGCCATGGATCTCGACTAGATGTTGAAGAACCACTCCGGGATGGAGACGATGTACTTCAGGTTGATCAGCCACCGGCTCAGCATCTTGATCGGCAGAGACAGCATCATCAGGAAGAGGAACACAGCGACATAGAACCGCGAAGCGCCCATCTTCTCGTAGTAAGTCTTCAGCAGGGTACGGGCCAGAAGGACCGGCACGACCGTCACGTAGGCGATCGACAGGACGATGCCAACGCCCTCCCGCACCAGGATGTTGTCCGGCAGCGAAGTGCCGAGCGCGCGCACCCAGAGGTATTCCGAGAGTTGCACGTTGTTGAGCGCCTCCAGCTTGTGGATATCCCAGTACTCGAACGGCCCGAAGAAGTTCCAGTTCGGCCCGCGCAGGAACGTCCCGAGCACGATCAGCGACGACCAGAGGATGACGAAGCCGAACAGGAAGATCGTGATCTCCGCCTTCCGCTCGTTGAAGGTGTAATAGCCGTTCCCCTTCGGGTTGGTGTCGATGTACGGGATCGCCATCAACCCGACGATGATCAGGCTGGGCAGCACGACGCCGGCGAGCCACGGGTCATAGTAGACCAACATCTCCTGGAGGCCCAGGAAGTACCAAGGCGCCTTCGACGGGTTTGGCGTGTTGGCGGGGTTGGCCGGCTGTTCAATCGGCGCCTCGAGCGCGATCGACCAGACGACCAGAACGGCGCTGCAAAGAACGAGCGCTATCAACTCGGTGTAGACGAGGTCCGGCCAGACCCAGACCCGGTCCGATTCCTGCTTCTCGATCGGGTCTTCCCCCGCCTCCATCCGCTGATCGTTCAGCACGGCCTCGCGCATCGAGTACCAGGTGAAGAAGATCACCAGGAAGATCAGTGCGACGATCGGCACGTTGTCCGGCTTGGTGATGATCAGGACGAAGTTCTCGTCGCCTAGCCCGAACAGGAAAAAGGTGCCGAGAAACGCCATGAGGCCGTAACCGACGGAGTTCCTGGCGAACAGCTCCCGCTTCCAGACGATGACGACCAGCGCCAGCACCGACAGGAGGAAGAACAGCCGCGGGTCGGAAACGAAATTGAAGAATCCCTTGATCGCGTCCATCGTTGATATCTGCTCCGTACGTCGCGTCTATCGTTCAGCGTTCGGCCGCCTAGAGCGGACCCGAGATCCCCCCGTCCTTCCTGACGCGCCAGAAATGTATAGCCATCAGGAAGCCAATCACCAGTGGCAGTGCCACGCAGTGCAGCACGTAGAAGCGCAGAAGCGCCCCCTCGCCAACGAACGTGCCGCCGAGCAGCGCGAATCGCGCGTCGTCCGCCGCGTGGATCAACTGCACGTCGCCGATGGCGAGCAGTGACGCGCCGGGTCCCTCGTAGCCGAGGAATGGCGTCGCGCGGGCCATGTTCGAACCGACTGTGATCGCCCAGATCGCGAGCTGGTCCCATGGCAGCAGGTAGCCGGTGAACGAAAGCAGCAGCGTCAGCACCAGCATGATGACGCCGACATTCCAGTTGAACTCGCGCGGCGGCTTGTAGCTACCGGTCATGAACACCCGGAACATGTGCAGCCAGACCGTGATCACCATCGCGTGCGCGCCCCAGCGGTGCATCTCGCGCATGATGCCAAGCGGCACATGCTCGCGAAGACCGACGATGTCCGAGTAGGCATACTCGAGCGTCGGCCGGTAGTAGAACATCAACAGCAGGCCGGTGAACGTCAGGACCAGGAAGAGGAAGAAGCTGAGTCCTCCCATGCACCAGGTGTAGCGCAGCCTGACGCCATGCTTCTTCAGCCGAACCGGGTGCAGGTGCAGAAAGACGTTCGACAACATCACCAGCACGCGGTTGCGGTCATTGATCGGTGCCGCGTGCCGGAAGACAGATGTCCAGAGCTGCGTTTCGGTCAGCCAGTTCCAGAAGCGCACCGGCGCGCCTTGCTGCGGTTCAATCGATTTCGCCTTGGCCATAGTTCGTTCGCTCGTCGCCCGTATCTGAGGACTCGCCAGCTAGATACTGAGAAAAGCCTCCGGGTCGGTCCACTGCCCCAACTCCTCCTGGAACTTCCGGGCCTTGTCAATCAGGATCTGTCCATCCTCCGCCATTACGATCCGAGCCCGCTCGAGCGGCCGGGGCGCCGGCCCCTCGAAGTTGATCCCGGTCGGACGGAACCCGCTGCCGTGGCAGGGGCACTTGAACTTGCTTTCCGCCGAGAGCCAGTTCGGCGTACAACCGAGGTGCGTGCAGGTCACCAGCAACGCGTAGAAACCGGACGACTCGTGGTAGTCGTCGAAGGGCGTGCGGACCACCCAGACACCGAACCGATCCTTCCACCGTTCGTCCACCCCCTGGCCGTACTCGCCGGGGAAGCCGATGGTGAACTGCTGTGGCGGCTCGTTCAGGACATTGGGAAACATGAACCGGCCCGTCGCGGCCAGACAGCCGGCGGTCGACGCGGTGAACGCGCCCCAGGCTAGCCCCATCCAGCCCCGGCGCCCCATCAACGGTGACATGTCGTCGGCGGTGCGCGGAACGACCCGATCGGCCAGACTGGGCATCCGGACGACGGGGGCCGGCTTGTCGGCCGCCACGACCGGCTTCGGCGCCGGCTTCTCGCGGAACAGCAGGATTGCCAGGATGTGCGCCGCAAACATGGCGATCCCGGTCACGATGACGGCAATCAGGGGATTCATCCGGTACGGCTCCTCGTCGTCTGATTCAACGCGTCCAGGGTCTTCATCGCCACCTCTCGCACCCGCAGGTTGGCGTCCGACTCGCTCAAGGCCTCGACCGACGGGCGCAACTCAGCCGCGCCGAGCGTTGCCGCCGCCTGCAGACCGCTCACAATCACCTCGCTCACCGGATCGATCACTGCCTCCGTCGTCGCGTTGCGCGTCACCATCCGCGCCACGTAGTCGCGGTCGAGCATCCGTCGAATCACCGTTACGCCATCGTCGCGACCATGCCGCGCCAAGGCAACCGCCGCGTTCCACTGCACGTCGGCCGCCGGATCGTCCAGCGCATTCCGGAGCGTGGCGTGATCACGACTTCCCGGGAGCGTGCCGAGAGCGTACACCGCCATCTTCCGTACGCCAGCGTCATCCGACGCGTACATCCCCTCGATATCCCCCACGATCGACAGGTCGCCGAAAGACGCGAGCGCCCAGATGACGCTGATTCGAGTCTCGCTGTCGGGATCGTCCAGCGCCGCGCGCAGTTCGTCCACAGCGCTGGCCGGGGGTGCGGAGAGCCGGCCGATCGCGAGCGCCAGGTAGCGCCGCAACCTCGGGTCGTCCCCATCGGCATCGACGAACGCCTGGACCAGCGCCGCGCCCAATTGCGGATTCTGGGTCTCGGTCTCCGGATCGGCCAACAGCCGGGAGAGTTCGTACGCTGCTGGCCAGCGCCGTTCGCGGCCACCCGACTGTACGTCCAGCAGCAATTCCTGCGGGGTCCGTTCGGTGGTGACCAGCATGCGGAAGCCGCCATATACCAGCACCACCATGCCGACGACAGTGAGCGGGATCAGGAAAAACTGGACCGCTAGCGCGGGCGCCGCGCGCAGCGGGCTCACACGTTGGGCACCTTCCTGCTCAACCAGTTTCGGCATCTGCAACGACGTCAGGGGATCTACATGCCCGGCGGTGCGTCCGGGTTGCTGTTGGCGTGCAATCTGCACGCGCACCACGAGCGAACCGGCAGGCGATGCAGGGTACTACGGCCGGCGATTTCGGGTCAACCTGTACACCGCATCCACCCGTCTGCGGGCGACCCCGAAGGCGCTGTTCTGGCTAGTGTCACGTCACACGTGATATGTCGCATTGTTCATGGTAGCCTTCTCGTCGTCCAACGACGGCGAGGAGGTTGGCATGAAGCGCTACGTGGTGACTTTGGAGAAGGACGAGCGTGACGAGCTTGCGGGGATCACGCGCAAGGGGTCGCATCAGTCGCAGAAGGTGATCAACGCGCTGATTCTGCTCAACTCGGACGAGGGCGAGTTCAACGAGCACCGGGCGCGCGGGGCGGCTATTGCCGAGATCCTGCGCATCAGTGCGCGCAAGGTGGATCGGGTCAAGAAGCGTTTTGTCGAGGAGGGCATGGAGGCGGCAGTCGGCGGTCGGCAGGGTCGCCGTTCCAGCTACGTGCGCAAGGCCGACGGCGAGTTCGAGGCGCGCTTGGTGGCGCTGAGCTGCGCCGAGCCTCCGGAGGGCCACTCGCAGTGGTCGCTGCGGTTGCTGGCGGATCGCGTCGTGGAGCTCGGCCACATCGACAGTGTGTCGCACGAGACGGTGCGACGGGTTCTAAAAAAAACGCAATCAAACCGTGGCGGCGAGTCGGCTGGGTGATTCCCCCACAGGGCAACGCGGACTTCGCGGCGGCGATGGAGAAGGTGCTCGACGTCTACCGGCGTCCCTACGATGCGGCCTTTCCGGTGGTGTGCATGGACGAGACGCCCCGGCAACTGATCAGCGAGACGCGCGAACCGGTTCCGGCGGCACCGGGTCGACCGGCACGCGAAGACTACGAGTACCGACGCCGCGGAAGCTGCAATGTGTTCATGGCGACCGAACCCCTGGCCGGGCGGCGCATGACCAAGGTGACGGCGCGCAGAACCAAAACCGACTGGGCGCACTTCCTCAACGACATCGCCGAGCGCCACCCCGGCGCCCAGAGGATCACGCTGGTGATGGACAACCTGAACACCCACCGCCCCGGCGCCCTCTACGAGGCCTTTCCACCGGCCGAGGCCAAGGCCCTGTGGGACCGCTTCGAGTTCGTCTACACGCCAAAGCATGGCAGTTGGCTCAACGTCGCCGAGGTCGAGCTCAACGTCATGACCCGTCAGTGCCTCAACCGCCGCATTGACTCCCTCGAGATCCTGCACGACGAGGTCGCGGCTTGGCAGGCGTCCCGAGACCGCATCCAGGCCAAGGTCAACTGGCAGTTCACCACGGACGACGCCCGCGTCAAGCTGAAACGCCTCTATCCGACACTTGATGAATGACAGGACACTAGGAGCCCGTGGTGAGGCCCCGCGTAACACCGAGAGCGGTGAGGCGCCCGGCTGACAAGGCGCGACGAGGGAGCTAGATCCGCGGCAGGGTCACATGCTGCTGCGCCTGGTACTTGCCCTTCTTGTCGGCGTACGACCGCTCGCACGTCTCGTCGCTCTGAAGGAAAAGCACCTGCGCGATCCCTTCGTTGGCGTAGATCCGGGCCGGGAGCGGCGTCGTGTTGGAAATCTCGAGCGTCGCGGTCCCTTCCCATTCCGGCTCGAAGGGCGTGACGTTGACGATGATTCCACAGCGAGCGTAGGTCGACTTTCCGAGGCAGACGGTCAGGATGTCGCGCGGGATCCGGAAGTACTCGACGGTCCGGGCAAGCGCGAACGAGTTGGGAGGCACGATGCAGACGTCCGTCTTCAGATCAACGAACGACCGCGAGTCGAACTTCTTTGGGTCGATCACCGTCGTGTTGATGTTGGTGAAGACCTTGAACTCGTCCGCCACACGGATGTCGTAACCGTATGAGGAGACGCCATAGGAAACCACGCCCTCACGCACCTGTTCTTCGACGAACGGCTCGATCATCCGGTGCTCAAGCGCCATCCGCTTGATCCAGGAGTCGGGCTTGATGCTCATGCGCGCCGGCCCGTGGTTAGCCCAATTCGACGCCGCGGAAGAAATAGCCCAGTTCGTACGCCGCGGTCTCGGGAGCATCCGATCCGTGCGTGGCGTTGTGCTCGATCGACTCGCCGAACTGCCGGCGCAGACTGCCGTCCGGCGCCTTTGCCGGATCGGTCGCGCCCATGATGTAGCGCCAGCGACGGATCGCATTGTCGGCCTCGAGCGCGAGCACCGCCGCCGGCCCCGACGACATGAAGCCGGTCAGGCTCGAGAAGAACGGCTTGTCACGATGGACCGCGTAGAATCCCTCGGCGTCCACGCGCGAGAGTCGGACCAGGCGCATGGCGCAGATCCGCAGCCCCTCCGCCTCGATCCTCCCGACGATGGCGCCGATGTGGCCGGCCGCGACGGCGTCCGGCTTGATGATGGCGAGCGTCCGTTCCATGCAGCAGGCCGCCTAGCGGAGGTTCTCCATGATCTCGTCGAGCGCCGCCTGACTCGGGCGGACGCGTGCTTCCGGCAGCGTCGCCAACGGCTCGTCCACGAGATTGAGCGCGGAGATAAAATCGATCTTCCGCGGCTCCACGTAGATCAATCCGGTCGCAAACTCACCGCGAGTGCGGGTCTCTTGGAGCGCCTTCAGCGCCTGGACCTTGTCGAGCGGATTGTAGTCTTCCTCCAGCTTCCGGAGATAAATGCGCGAACCGTCGTGCAACTCGATCTCCTGCGCCGCGCCCGGTTCGTAGTCGACGTCGATCTCCTCGAAGTACGGGACGAAGTCGACCTCCTCGAGTGGATCGTCATGTTCCCTCACGTAGGCGTAGCTCTTGGTCGACCCCTCGTGATCGTTGAAGGTCACGCAGGGCGACAGCACATCAAGCATCGCCGTCCCGCGGTGGCTGAGGGCTGCCTTCAGGAGGGCGGAAAGCTGCTTCTTGTCGCCGGAAAACGAACGGGCGACAAACGATGCGCCGAGCTCGATAGCCAGGGCGCAGGTGTCGATCGGCGGCAGGTCGTTCACCACACCCGTCTTCGCTCTCGACCCCACATCGGCGGTGGGCGAAAACTGCCCCTTCGTCAACCCGTAACAGCCGTTGTCCTCAATGATATAGATGATCGGCAGGTTGCGCCGCATCAGGTGGACGAACTGCCCGATCCCGATGGCCCCGGTATCGCCGTCGCCGCTGACGCCGATCGCTACCAGCTTGTGGTTGGCGAGCAGCGCGCCGGTGCCGACCGACGGCATCCGACCATGCACGGCGTTGAACCCGTGCGCCTGACCGAGAAAATAGGCCGGGCTCTTGCTGGAGCAGCCGATCCCGGAGAGCTTGATCACACGCTCCGGCTCGACCCCCATCTCGAAGCAGGCGTGGATGATCCGCTCCGAGATGGCGTTGTGCCCGCAGCCAGCGCAGAGCGTCGTCTTCGCGCCGCGATAGGCCTTCGCGTCAAGGCCAATCCGGTTAATTTTGGGTCGCGTTACGCGTGGTGGTCTGGACGGTTCGATGGGTGCAGTTGCCAAGGTCCTGTCTACGCCTCCGTGTATGCGCTCGGTGCTGATCTGACGACGCCTCTGTCCGGCGTGTGCTCCGACTGCCTACTCGCCCCCTACGCCCGCTTCGTGTGGCAGCCGCGGGTGCGCGGTCACCCGCTCGATCCGCAACCCCTCCTGCAGCAGCATGCTGTCAGTGATCGACCGTGCGTCGATCGGGAGACCCGAGTAGTGCCGCACGCTCCGGAGGCGCCGGGTCAGTTCGGGATCCAGTTCAAGCTTCATCAGGCTGAGCATCTGCGCGTCGCGGTTCTGCTCGACGACGTACACGCGCTCGTGGCGCTCGATGAATCTCGCGAGCGGCGCCGTCCGGAACGGGTAGCCCCGGATCCGGTAGTACGATGTCTCCAGGCTTTCCTCGGCGCGCAACTGATCGCGGCTTTCGACCACCGCCCAGTGGCTCGTGCCATAGGCGATGATCCCGACCGTCGCCTCCTTCCGCTCGTCATGCTCGGGCGTCGGAATCCAGTCGCGAGCCTGCTGGAACTTCCGGGCCAACCGATCGACATTGTTCTGATAGTCGTCCGGCCGCTCGCTGTACTGCGCCAGCTCGTTGTGGCCGGAGCCGCGCAGGAAGTAGGCCGGCAGGTGGTCGCCGGGCAAGGTCCGGTACGGGATGCCGTCTCCATCCACGTCGCGGTAGCGACCGAAGGCGCCGATCCGCGCCAACGCCTCGTCATCGAGTACCTTGCCCCGGTCGAGCGGACTATCCGGGTACTTGAACTCCTCCGACATCCAGGTGTTCATCCCCAGATCGAGGTCGGTCATGACGAAAACCGGCGTCTGGAACCGTTCGGCCAGGTCGAATGCCTCAATGGCCATCTCGTAGCATTCCTTGACCGACGACGGGAACAGCATCAGGTGGCGCGTGTCGCCGTGCGAGAGGAATGCGGTCGAGAGGATGTCACCCTGCGCGGTCCGGGTGGGCAGCCCGGTGGACGGCCCGACCCGCTGTACGTTGAAGATGACCGCCGGAATCTCGCCGTAGTAGCCGAGCCCGGCAAACTCGCTCATCAGCGAAACGCCCGGCCCGCTCGTCGACGTCATGGACCGCGCTCCCGCCCAGCCTGCGCCGATCGCCATGCCGAGGGCGGCGATCTCGTCCTCCGCCTGCACCACGGCGAACGTCGCCTTGCCCGTCTCCTTGTCGATGCGGTACTTCCGGAGGTAGTCGATCAGTGTTTCGCAGAGGGACGATGATGGTGTGATCGGGTACCAGGTCACCACGGTGACGCCCGCCATCATTGCGCCGATCGCGGCGGCCGCGTTCCCTTCAATCAGCATCTGACCCTGGGTCCGGTTCAACGGCGCGACGACGTACGGGTCACGCTTCTCGAAGTGCTGGCTGGCGTATTCGAAACCGACCTCGAGCGCCTGCTGATTGAGAGTGACTGCCTTCGGCTTGCGCCCCA
This sequence comes from Vicinamibacterales bacterium, assembly GCA_965246995.1. Lineage (GTDB taxonomy): Bacteria > Acidobacteriota > Vicinamibacteria > Vicinamibacterales > UBA8438 > VXRJ01. Next base: position 2,069,887 of record OZ252008.1, on the reverse strand, counting down.
ACTGTTTCTGAAGCGCCTCCTCCATCTTGGTGAGGTCGATATCGAGCAGCTTCGCGAGCACACCGTCGTAGATCATGTTGCGGACGAAACGCCGCAGCTTCGCGTCCATGGAGATGCCGGCAACCAGCTTGTCGAACGGGACCGGATAGTAGGTGAGATCCTTCCGCAGCGTGTCGAGCGCGAGCGGTTCGTCATAGACGACGGCGGCGCCCCGCGTGAGCGAGAGAACATCCTCTTTCGCCGTTTCCCGGTTCATCGCGACCAGGATGTCCACCTTCTGCTTGCGGGCGACGTAGCCATCCTTGTTCGCACGGATCGTGAACCAGGTAGGCAGCCCCGCAATGTTCGAGGGAAAGAGGTTCTTGCCGGATACGGGGACGCCCATTCCGAAAATGGAGCGAAGGAGCACCAGGTTGGCAGTCTGGCTGCCGGAACCGTTGACGGTGGCGACCTGGATGCTGAAATCGTTGATGACGCGGCCTTTGTGGCTGGCCGCCGAACGGTCTGTGACTGCGACGTCAGGTAGTGCCATGTCGTGATTCGTACAAGGGCATGCAACCATCAACTATACAGGATCGCTCGCTGCGTGTCCGCCGCCAGCCCGCGCCAAGTCCTCCGGTCGCGCTACGTTATTCGCCCGAGGCGGCGGGCGACCGTATCGCCGATGAGCGCGGGACTCTCGGCGATGCTGACGCCTGCGGATTCGAGGGCGTGCATCTTCTCGGCAGCAGTACCCGCGCCGCCAGCAATGATGGCGCCGGCGTGGCCCATGCGGCGGCCCGGCGGCGCCGTCCGGCCCGCAATGAAGCCGACCACCGGCTTGTCGCAATGCTCCGTGATCCAGGCAGCCGCTTCCTCCTCCGCGGTGCCGCCAATCTCCCCGATCAGCACTACTGCCTCGGTATCCGGATCCTGCTGGAAGAGATCGAGCGCCGCGATGAAGTTGGTGCCGATCACGGGGTCGCCACCGATTCCCAAACAGGTGGACTGACCCAGGCCCAGGCGGGTCAACTGGTGCATCGCCTCGTACGTGAGCGTGCCGCTGCGAGAGACGATGCCGATAGGGCCAAGCGTGCCGATATGTCCGGGGATGATCCCGGCCTTCGCCCTCCCGACCGAGAGGATCCCGGGGCAATTGGGACCGACGAGGCGCGTGGGGCGATCGGCGAGATACGCCATCACCCGGACCATGTCGAGGGTCGGTATCCCCTCGGTTATGCAGACGACGACGCCGATGCCGGCATCCGAAGCTTCCATTATCGCGTCGGCCGCAGCCGCCGGCGGCACGAAGATGACCGACGCGTTCGCTCCCGTCGCCTCTACCCCGCTGGCGACCGTGTCGAACACCGGCCATCCCTCGTGCGTCGTACCACCCTTGCCCGGGGTCACCCCACCGACGACGGTGGTGCCGTAGTTGGCCGCCTGCCGCGCATGGAAAGTCCCCTCGCGGCCGGTCAGCCCCTGCACGAGCAGTCGCGTCGTCTCGTCGATCAGGATTGCCATCGTTCGTCGGTTTGCGCGGCGCCTCAGTTCGCTGCGCCGTTGGCGAGCGCCACGACGCGTTCCGCCGCCTCGCCCATCGATCCCGCCGTGTTGAAGTTGAGCCCGCTCTCCTGCAGCATGCGGTTCCCCTCCTCGACGTTGGTGCCCTCCATCCGAATGACGACAGGGAGTTTTACGTCGAGTTCACGCACGGCGGCGATCACCCCTTCAGCCAGCACATCGCAGCGGAGAATGCCGCCGAAGATGTTGATCAGCACCGCCTTCACGTTCTCGTCGGCAAGCAGCAGCCGAAACGCGTTCCGGATCTGATCCGCGTTCGCCCCGCCGCCGACATCGAGGAAATTCGCCGGCTCGCCCCCCGCCAGCTTGATGATGTCCATCGTCGCCATCGCCAGACCGGCGCCGTTCACCATGCAGCCGATCGTGCCGTCGAGGCGGATGTAGTTGAGCGCGTGCTTCGAAGCCTCCACTTCGAGCGGATCCTCCTCGGCGAGGTCGCGCAGCTCGCGCAGGTCGGGATGGCGCGCGAGCGCACTGTCGTCGAGATTGATCTTGGCGTCGAGCGCCAGGACATCGCCCGTGCGGGTTACAACCAGCGGGTTCACTTCCAGCAGCGAGGCATCCACCTGGCGGAATGCCCGAGCAGACGCCAGCATCGCCGCCGCGACACGATTCGCCACACGTCCGGTCAACCCAATCGCGAACGCCACGCGCCGCGCCTGGAACGGCAGCAGGCCCGTGCCGGGTTCGATTGTCTCGCGGTGGATCAGCTCCGGCGTCTCCGCCGCCACCTGTTCGATGTCCATGCCGCCGGCCGCACTCGCCATCAGCACCGGACGTTCTACGGCGCGGTCGATTACCAGTCCAACGTACAACTCCCGGTCGATTTCGAGCGCTTCTTCAATCAGCAGCCGCCCCACGGTCCGGCCCTCGGGGCCGGTCTGCGCGGTAACGAGCGTCATGCCGAGCATGGCCTTCGCCGTCCGTTCCGCCGCGGCGGCATCATCCACGACCTTGACGCCGCCGCCCTTTCCGCGGCCGCCGGCATGAATCTGGGCCTTGACGACGACGCGTCCACCCAGGCGGGATGCCAGGTCGCGGGCCTCCTCCGGCGAATGCGCCACGCCCCCGCGCGGCGCCGGCAGGCCGGCCGCCGCTAACAACTGCTTTGCCTGGTACTCGTGGATCTTCACCGACCGTCCTTCAGGACCACGCTGCGGAACGCGATGCCGGCCGTCGCGCGCCGCCTGGCTACATGTTGATGATCTGCACCAGCTCCTGCACGGCGGCGGCTGACTTCTGGAGCGCTGCCGACTCGTCGGCGGTCAGCTCGATCTCCACGATCTGCTCCAGTCCGTTCGCGCCCAGCTTGCACGGCACACCGACGAACAGGCCGTTGATGCCGTATTCGCCCTGCAGGAAAACCGAGCAGGGAAGGATCTTCTTCTTGTCCTTCAGGATCGACTCGACCATCTCCACGACGGCGGAGCCGGGAGCATAGTAGGCGGAGCCCGTGCCGAGCAGCTTGACGATCTCGGCGCCTCCGTGCGCCGTTCGCTGCACGATCGCGTCGACCGTCGCCGCGTCGAGCAGCTCGGTGATCGGGATCCCCGCAACCGTCGAATACCGCGGCAACGGCACCATCGTGTCGCCGTGACCGCCGAGGACGAATGCGTGCGTGTTCTCGACCGACACATCGAGCGCATCGGCGATGAACGCGCGCATCCGCGCCGAGTCGAGCACGCCGGCCATGCCGACGACCCGTTCGCGCGGCAACCCGCTCACGCGATATACCACCTGCGCCATCGCGTCGAGCGGATTGGTCACCGGGATGACGATGCATCCGGGCGAGTGCTTCACCACTTCTTCCGTGACGCTCGAGATAATCGCGGTGTTCTTGTGCAGCAGGTCGTCCCGGCTCATGCCCGGCTTGCGCGCCAGACCAGCAGTAATGACGACGATGTCGGAACCCGCGGTGTCGGCGTAGTCGTTGGTGCCAATCACGCGCGCGTCCGATCCCTCGACCGGACACGCCTCGAGCATGTCGAGTCCCTTCCCCTGGGGCACCCCTTCGAGGATGTCGAGGATGACCACGTCGGCCAGTTCCTTGTCCGCGATACTGCGGGCGGCAGTCGCCCCCACGTTGCCCGACCCGATGACCGATACCTTGCGATTCATCTCTGCTCTCCGTTCTGGTGTGCGGCCGATTGGGCCGCTACATGTTCGCGATGACGGCGTCCGCGAATTCCGACGTCTTCAGCTTGGTCGCGCCGTCCATGAGGCGCTCCAGATCATACGTGACCGTCTTCGCCTGGATGCACCGCCCGATCCCAGCCTCAATCAGGTCCGCCACCTCGTTCCACTGCAGGTGCCGGAACATCATCGCGCCGGAGAGGATGAGCGAGCTGGGGTTGATAACGTCCTTGTCGGCGTACTTCGGTGCCGTTCCGTGTGTCGCCTCGAAGAAGCCCACCTCGTCACCGAGGTTCGCGCCGGGCGCCAGCCCGAGCCCACCCACCTGGGCGGCACATGCATCGGAGAGGTAGTCGCCGTTCAGGTTGGTGGTGGCGATGACGTCGTAATCCGACGTGCGGGTCAGTATCTGCTGCAGCATGCTGTCGGCGATTCGGTCCTTGATAACGACCTTGCCGTCCGCATCGCCGTCGTCCCACTCGCCGATGGTCCGGTCGCCGAACTCTTCCTTCGCCAGCTGATAGCCCCAGTCGCGGAACGCCCCCTCGGTGAACTTCATGATGTTCCCCTTGTGGACCAGCGTCACGCTCTTCCGATCGTGCCGGATGGCATAGCGGATCGCCATCCGGACCAGCCGATTACTGCCGGTGATGGAGATCGGCTTGATGCCGATGCCGGAGTCCGGCCGAATCTTCTTGCCGAACTTCGAGCCGAGGTAGTCGATGATCTCCCGCGCCGCCTGCGAGCCCTGTTCCCACTCGATGCCGGCATAGACGTCCTCGGTGTTCTCCCGGAAAATCACGACGTCCATTCGCTGCGGCTCACGGACCGGCGACGGCGTACCCGTGAAGTAACGGACCGGGCGGACGCAGGCGTAGAGATCCAGGATCTGCCGGATTGAAACGTTGAGGCTGCGGATCCCGCCACCTACCGGTGTGGTGAGTGGGCCCTTGATTGCTACCCGGTAGTGCCGCGCCGCCTCGAGCGTGTCTGACGGTAGCCATTCACCCGTCTGCTCGTAAGCCTTCTCGCCTGCAAGGACCTCGAACCAGACAACGTGCTTCTGGCCGCCGTATGCCTTGGCGACAGCGGCGTCGAAGACCCGGACCGACGCGCGCCAGATATCGCGACCGATGCCGTCCCCCTCGATGAAGGGGATGATTGGATCATCCGGAACGACGAGCGCGCCGTCCTGAATCGTGATTCCGGTCCCTTCGGCTGGGGGGGTCAGATGATTGAACGTCGGCATATGTGCGTGCTACTCCCATGTCGCACAGAATCTTCAACAGAAACTGTGGAAAACCTTGTGGAAGACCGCCTCATCAGATGCCCGCAAGCCGCGTCGATCCGACTGTTCGAGCGACTTGCACCATCGTGATGCGCCGTCCCTCCGACAACGCCACGGTGCGTGTGGGCACTCGGTGCCGCCTCGCGCCGTAACAGGAAACCGGGATTATACTGTACGGGTCTTTCGGCACGGTTTCATACAGGTTTTTGTCCCGCCTGCGGCATGGCCAGCCGCAACGGATCGCTTCAGAATAACGGTCGTACCATGAAAATCGTCATCCCCGAACCGCTCCCTGCATCAGCGACGGCACTGCTCGAAGCGGAAGGTTGGACCATTGACACGCGCGAGGGACGCTCAGCGTCGAAGCTGACGGCGGACCTCGCTGATGCCGACGCGCTGATCGTCCGTGGCGGAACGAAGGTTACCGCCGCACTCATTGCTGCCGCGCCGAGGCTTCAGGTCGTCGCGCGGGCCGGGACAGGTGTGGATAACGTCGACCTGGACGCGGCGAGCGCGCGTGGGATCCTGGTGCTGAATGCACCTGGCGCCAACAGCATCAGCGTGGCGGAACACGCCTGTGCTCTGATACTTGCCTCGGCCCGTTCCATCACTCGCGCCGACGCGGACATGAAGGCGGGGCGGTGGTCGAAGCGGTCGCTGCAGGGCGCGGAACTGCGCGGCAAGACCCTGGGTGTCGTCGGCATGGGCCGGATCGGCCGGGAGGTAGCCCGCCGCGCCCGGGCGTTCGAAATGACCGTCGTCGCGCACGACCCGTTCATCGCCGAGCAGGTGGCGGCGGATCTGGGAATCGATCTGCTCCCGCTCGAGACACTGGTTGCGCAATCGGACTTCATCACGTTCCACCTGCCATCCACCGACGCGACGCGCGGCATGGTGAATCGGGAACTGCTGGCGTGTTGCAAGCCGGGAGCGCGGATTATCAACACGGCCCGGGGCGACCTGGTGGACGAAGAAGCGCTCGCCGAAGCGATCGAAACGGGCCGGATCGGCGGCGCGGCGCTCGATGTCTTCCGTGAAGAGCCGCCGCCGGACACGAAGCTGACCGGGCGACCGGAGGTGGTCGCCACGCCACATATCGGTGCGGCAACCGCAGAGGCGCAGGAGCTGGTCGGTGTGGAAGCGGCGACCGGCGTGCGCGAGTATCTCCGGGCCGGCGTCGTGCGGAACGCGGTCAACTATCCATCGGTCAACGCGGAGGAGTTCCAGAGCCTGCAGCCCTACCTGATTCTGACGGAACGCATGGGTCGCCTGTTGGCGCAACTCTCGGGCGGGCGCGTGAGCGGCGTCGGGCTGCGGTACTACGGCACACTGGCCAATGAAACGCATGAGATGCTGGTCGGCTCGGCGCTAATCGGCATCTTTCGCGAAGTACTGTCGAGTACCGTGACGCTGGTCAACGCACGCTCGGTCGCCGAGCAGCGCGGGCTCGAAGTTGTCGAATCGCGGAGTTCGCGAGCACAGAACTTCACCAGCCTGGTGTCGTTGAAGCTCCACGCCGACGGGCGGGAGTATTGGGCGGAGGGGGTTGTCTTCGAGCCGGATCAGCCAAGGCTCGTGCGCCTTGACGGCGTCGAGGTGGAGGTGCCGCTCGATGCGGGAACGATGATCGTGATCCGGAACAGCGATCAGCCGGGCGTCATCGGCGAGGTAGGAACGATCCTGGGACGCCATGGCATCAACATCTCGACGTTTGCCCTCGGAAGGGACGCGACCGGGGCAATCGGCGTCGTGCGTGTGGGAACGGGGGGCACGAACGCACGCGCCGCCGAACCGGCAGTGAGCGACGCCGTGCTCGCGGAGATCCGCGACGTGTCGGCGATTCGATCGGCGGACCTGGTTCGACTCTGAGCCGCCCTGGATGGGAGACCCGGCCGGACGGGGCCGCGGTTGGAAGCTACGGCAGATCGAGCTGGCGTGTCTCGCCGCTCGAATCCATCAACGTGGCGCTCGTGTCGGTAACCGCAACAACACGCCAGTTGCCGGGAAGCAGGTCACCGACGCGGACCAGAAGGACATCACCGGTGCGCGCCGTCAGTATGGCGGTGCGTTCGACCTCACCCGCGTCGCGATTCGTGAGGGCGATCCCGGACAGAATCAGGCCGAACCGGTCGACCGGCGCAGCGAGGAACGCTGCATCCTCGTCGTCGTCCAGGACAGCCGGGTCAGCGGTGGATGCCGTCGGATCCGTTGCCGGGGTGGCGCGGGAGGCATCGGCACCGAAAGCGAACGGATTGCGAGCACCGATCCGGGGCGCTGGGGCGTATTCGATACGCTCGCGCAGTCGGGACATCGATGCGGCCAGGTCCGGAACACCGTCGAGAACGGCGGCCGCTGCGGCAACCGACGCGGGTGGCGGAGCGGGCGCGAGGCCTCCCGGAATGGGCACGTCGCTCCGGCGCGCCGTCGTCGCGGCGGCGAGCCACGCGGTGACGAACGCGATTCCGGCAACGAGCAACCCGACGCGCCAAAATGCCATCGCGGATATCTCCTTCGGCCAGCCTAGCGTACTAACCCATCGGGTGGCAGCCAGCCTGCACACTAATGCATGTCAGGACACACCGTATGGTATTATTCGCCGTGCACCCTGTTGCGGCGTCCGCACAGACCACTGGGCCCGCACCCCTTGTCTCCGTCATCGCCGTGATTCCCGTCCGTTTCGAGTCGAGTCGACTACCTGGCAAGCCGCTCGCCGACATCTGCGGCCGGCCGATGATCGAACATGTCTACCGGCGTGCCTCGGCGGCCGCCGCGATCGATCAGGTGATCGTGGCGACCGACGATCCGCGCATCGTCGACACGGTCAGGGCGTTCGGCGGAGACGCGCGGTTGACACGGAGCGATCATCCGACCGGCAGCGATCGGCTGGCGGAAGTGGCCGGCGGGCTGGAGGCTCCGTTCATCGTAAACGTGCAGGGGGACGAACCGTTGATCGACCCCGCGTTGATCGACCGGATCGTCGACAGACTCGCGGCTGATCCGGACCTGGACATCGCCACCGCCTGCTGTCCGATCACCGACGCGGCGGAGTTCGGCAGTCCCCACGCGGTGAAGGTCGTGCTCGACGCGCGGGGCGACGCCCTCTACTTTTCACGCGCACCGATTCCGCATGCGGCGGACAGGAACGCGGCTACGGCCGGCACGCGGCTCGGCTGGAAGCACATCGGCCTGTACGCCTACCGCCGCGCCGCGCTCCTGAGGCTGGCCAACACGCCGCCCACGCAGCTTGAGCGGGCGGAGCGGCTCGAACAGTTGCGAGCACTGGAGAACGGCTTCCGGATCGGTGTCGTGCAAACCGACTCCGTTCCGGTCGGCGTTGACACGCCTGACGACCTGGAACAGGTCCGCCGCCTGGTGGCGGCCGGGAACGACGATGCGGCGAATGTTGTCACGTCCGACACGCCACTGGAACCACGCCGCTGAGATGACGCCGACCAGCGATCCACCCCTGACCGAAACCGGCCGCCCGGTCAAATACATCTTCATCACCGGCGGCGTCGTCTCGTCGCTCGGCAAGGGGCTGGCCGCCGCATCGATCGGCGCGCTCCTCGAGGGTCACGGCTACCGGGTCACGCTGCAGAAGTTCGATCCCTACGTCAACGTCGACCCGGGGACGATGAGCCCCTATCAGCATGGCGAGGTGTTCGTCACGACCGATGGCGCAGAGACGGACCTCGACCTCGGCCACTACGAGCGCTTCACGAACACCGTCACGACGCGGAACCACAACTGGACCACCGGAAAGATCTACCTGTCGGTCATCGAGAAGGAACGCCGCGGCGACTACCTGGGCGGCACCGTACAGGTGATCCCGCATGTGACGAACGAGATCAAGGAAGCGATGCAGGTCGTCGCGCGGAGAGGGGACATCGACGTCGTCCTGATCGAAGTGGGCGGCACCGTGGGCGACATCGAGAGCCAACCGTTCGTCGAGGCGATCCGTCAGCTCCGGCAGGATCTCGGACGCGAGAACACGCTCTACGTCCACCTCACGCTCGTGCCGTTCATAGGAGCGGCGGGCGAACTCAAGACGAAGCCGACACAACACAGCGTCCGCGACCTCCGATCACTCGGCATCCATCCCGACATCCTCCTCTGTCGGACCGACCGGCTGCTGCCCCTGGAGATCCGGCGGAAGATCGCACTTTTCTGCGATGTCGACGAGGAGGCCGTGATCACCGCGAAAGATGTCGAGAGCATCTACGAGGTGCCTCTCGCCCTCTCTGGTGAAGGACTCGACCGGATCGTGCTGAAGCGACTTGGCCTGCCCGATACGACGCGGAAAATGGACGCCTGGGAACGACTGGTCGACCGGATCCAGAATCCCGCCGACGACATCACCATCCACATTGTCGGCAAGTACGTCGGCTACGAGGACTCGTACAAGAGCCTGAACGAAGCGCTCTCGCACGCCAGCTTCGTGCACCGGCTGAACCTCCACATCAAGTGGATCGATGCCGAGGCGCTGGAATCAGCCAACGGCGACCTGGGACTCGGGGAGGCGGACGGCATCCTCGTGCCAGGCGGCTTCGGCGACCGGGGAAGCCGCGGCATGATGCGCGCGGCGCAGGTGGCACGTGAGAGAGGCATTCCGTACTTGGGCATCTGTTACGGATTCCAGTGGGCGGCAGTCGAGTTCGCGCGCCATGTCTGCGGCCTCGAGGACGCGGATTCGACCGAGTGCGACGAGGAGACGCCGCACAACGTCATCTACAAGCTCCGCGACCTGCTGGGCGTCGACGACCTGGGCGGAACCATGCGCCTCGGCAGCTACCCGTGCGAACTGCAGTCCGGCACGAAGGCGCACGCCGCATATGGCCGAACGACGATCCACGAGCGCCACCGTCACCGTTACGAATTCAACCGCGCCTACGAGGAGCGCCTCACCGGAGCGGGTCTGGTGTTCTCCGGGCGGTCGCCTGACGGGAAGTTCATCGAGGCGATCGAACTGCCTCACCACCCCTGGTTCGTGGCGGTGCAGTACCACCCGGAATTCCAGTCGAAACCGCACGCGCCCCATCCGCTCTTCGCGGAGTTCGTTCAGGCGGCATACCAGCACAAGCTGGCGGCGCGGACCGGTGCGGCGGCTGCGACGATCGCCTGATCCCCTGATGCTCCTCCCGATAGAATGGGGGGCGTGCGAACGATCGCTGCCGGCGGCGTAGCGTTCGGCGACAACACGTCCCTGCCGCTCATTGCGGGGCCGTGCGTCATCGAGAGCGCCGATCATGCTGCCGCGATGGCCCGGGCATTGCGCGATATCACCGCGCGGTGCGGCGTGCCGCTCGTCTTCAAGGCTTCGTACGACAAGGCGAACCGGACGTCGATCGGGTCGTTCCGCGGGCCCGGCCTGGCCGAGGGACTACGGATCCTGGCGGGGATCAAGGCGGACCTCAACCTGCCGGTCCTGACCGACATCCACGAACCGGCGCAGGCGGCGCCGGTCGCCGAAGTGGCCGATATCCTGCAGATCCCGGCGCTGCTTGCCCGCCAGACCGACCTCGTCCTGGCCGCCGCCGCCACCGGGCGGCCGGTCAACCTGAAGAAAGGCCAGTTCATGGCGCCGCTGGACATGCGGCACGCGATCGCCAAGGCGACCGCCAGCGGAAACGAACAGGTCATCGTCACCGAGCGCGGCACCACATTCGGCTACCGGGATTTGGTGGTCGACTTCCGGTCGTTCCCTCAACTCCATGCGCTCGGGTGCCCGGTCGTCTTCGACGTGACGCACAGCGTGCAGATGCCCGGGGGCGGTGACGGCGCGAGCAGCGGCAGGCCGGAGTTCATCGAGCCGTTGGCGGCCGCAGGAGTGGCGGCGGGCATCGATGGACTGTTTCTCGAAGTGCACGACGACCCGGCTCGCGCCCGGAGCGACGGCGCGAACGCGCTACCGCTCGACCGGCTCGAACCTCTGCTGCGACGGCTCCTGGCAATCGCCGAGGCGTCACGCCGGCCGTTCGCGGCGGTCAGTGCGGGAGACAGCCGATGAGCACGCACGACCTGACCGCTACGGCGACGTCCGTCGAGCTGGCCCGGCGAGTGATCCGAATCGAGGCCGAGGCCGTTGCCGCGATTGCCGATCGACTGGATGAACGGTTCGATGCGGCGGTCGACCTCCTGGCATCCGGGTCCGGCCGCGTAATCGTCACCGGCATGGGCAAGTCCGGAATCATCGCCCGCAAGCTGGCAGCAACACTATCGAGTACCGGAACCGCCGCGTACTTCATCCATCCGGCCGAAGCGATCCACGGCGACCTGGGTGCGATTCATCCGACCGATGTTGTCGTTGCGCTGTCCCAGAGCGGTGAAACGCCGGAACTGACCCGGTTGATCGAGACCATCCGACGCCTCGATGCACGTCTGCTCGCGCTGACCGGCTCGCTCGACAGCGCGCTGGGAGAAGCAGCCGACGTTGTCCTTGACTGCAGCGTGTCGGCCGAGGCCTGTCCCCTCAATCTGGCTCCTACCGCGAGCACCACCGCGACCCTCGCGCTGGGCGACGCCTTGGCGATGGCGCTGCTCGTCCGGAAGGGGTTCCAGGAAGATGACTTCGTGCATCTCCATCCCGGAGGCCAGCTCGGCAAGCGGCTCCTGCGCGTCGATCACCTGATGCACTCGGGCGGTGAGGTACCGGTGGTGGCGCCCGACACGTCGTTCGACGATGTAGTGGCTGCGATCACGTCGGCGGGCTTCGGCATGACGTGCGTCGCGGACGCGGACGGACGGCTGGCCGGCGTCATCACTGACGGGGACCTGCGGCGCCACTTGCCGACTCGGGACCAGTCGGCGCCATCGCTTGCGGAGCAGCAGGCGCGCGACCTGATGTCGGCCGAGCCGCTCGCGATCGCGCCGGCGACGCTCGCCGCCGAAGCGCTTCACCTGATGGAACGGCGGCGGATCACGTCGTTGCCGGTGGTGGACACCGAACGGCGGATTGCCGGCCTGATCCACCTGCACGACCTCTGGAGGACGGAGCTGTTCTGAGGAACGGCGCGAGGCGACACCAATGACCGACACCCTGCTGCTCCTTGCCCTGATCGCGGCGCTGCTTATCGGCATCGCCGCCGGCAAGGCGTGGGAACGCTACAAGCTGCAGGATGGTCGCTGGATCGACCGCCGGAAAATCCATGAGTCGCCCCACTACATTCTCGGGTTGAACTTCCTCGTGTCGAACCAGATCGACTTGGCGATCGAGGAGTTGACCCGGGCGATGGGCCTCGACTCCACCGCGCTCGAGATCAATCTGATCCTGGGCAACCTGTATCGCGAGCGTGGACAGGTCAGCAAGGCGATCCAGTTGCATCAGCGGCTGCTGCAACGCCCGAGGCTGACCGTAATGGAACAGGCCTATGTCCTGCTCTGTCTCGGCCTCGACTACAAGCGGGGCGGCTTCATCGACCGGGCGTTCGAGGCTTTCTCGGAAGTGACGCGACTCGATCCGGGCAATCAGTACGCGCTGCTCAACCTGGAGAAGATTCACGAAGAACAACAGCAATGGCAGGAGGCTCGCGCCATTCGCCAGCGGATCACGAACATCGCACCCGATGTCGAAAAGCCGCGCGACCAGGCGATCCTCGCGTTCCTGGAGAACGAACTGGGCCTCCAGGCCATCCGCCAGGGATCACCCGACCATGCCATCCGGCACTTCGAATCGGCGCTTGAACTGGACCCCCGAACGGTACCCGCGTCGCTCAACCTGGGCGACGTGCACATGCGACAGGGACGCACTACAGAGGCGATTGCACGCTGGGAGCAGATCAGCCGCACCTCGCCCGAACGCTCGTACCTGGCGTTCGACCGGCTGGAGAAGGCGTACTCCAACGCGGGCGGCAATGGCCGGTTCGTCGAGTTCTGCCGGCGGCTGATCGATGCCAATCCCCAGGACTGGCGCGCGCGACTCACGCTCGGCCAGCATTTGGCCAAGCAGGGCGACGCGCGGCAGGCGCTCGAGTTCTTCTTTGACTCACTCGTCCACAACCCGCACGCGCTCGCCGTGCACCTGGCGATCTGGCAGGCGCTAATGACGCTCGATTTCGATCAGGCGCTGGTCCGCCGGTACCTGTCGCTGACCCACGAGTCGGTGTTCTACCTCGATCCGCACATCTGCATGCGCTGTCACTACCGAAGCACAGAACTGCTCTGGCAGTGTCCGCAGTGCCATGAGTGGAATCCGTTCGTCGAGGAACGGATTGCGCCGGCGGAGGAGGCGGACGAGTTCGAGGACGCCGAGGAAACCGAACGGGCGCCAGCCTGACGCGCCGCGCGCCGACCATGCTGAGGGTGGCGCTGACCGGTGGCATCGGCACCGGCAAGTCCCACGTCCTGGGCCTGCTGCGTGACCGCGGCGTTCCGACGATCGACGCGGACCAGATCGCGCGTGCCGTGGTGGCGCCCGGCGAACCGGCGCATGAGGCGATCCGCACCCGTTTCGGTCCGGAGGTTGTACAGGACGACGGGACGCTCGACCGGATACGGCTCGCCGCGATCGTCTTCGGCGATGTCGCGGCACGCACCGACCTGGAGCAGATTGTTCATCCGCTCGTCCGGGCGGCGATCGATGACTGGTTCCGCACCGTGGCCGCGGCAGCGACTGCCCCATTCGGGGTCGCCGACATTCCGCTGCTGTACGAGACCGGCCGCGACGGCGAGTTCGACGAGGTGATCGTTGTCGCGTCTGCGCCGGAAACTCAGCGAACACGCGTGATGGCGCGCGACGGATTGTCAGAGACGGAGGCTCGGCAGCGGCTGGAGGCACAGTTGCCGATCGCCGACAAGACTGCCCGTACAGCACTTGTCGTCACCACCGACGGATCGTTCGACGAGACCCGGCGGCAGGTGGACTACATCTGCCGCGTCCTGGCTGCGGTACCGGAGGACCGTTCGCGCTGACTACCGGTCCGCGGTGTCACGGCCGCGACTAATCCCGCACCGCCGTTCCGCCGCACGGACGGTGTTGGCGAGAACCATCGCGATCGTTAGCGGTCCGACACCGCCAGGAACAGGAGTCAGGGCGCCGGCCACCAACGCGACTTCGGGGTGGACGTCACCCGAGAGCACCTGCCCGCGCCGATCGAACGCGGCCAGCTTCTTCGATCCCTCGCCGAAAATCGCGATCACCTGATCACGGTCGGTCAGCGGGTTCGTGCCGACATCGATGACGGTAGCGCCTGGCTTGACGAACTCCGCCGTAACGAAAGCCGGCCGGCCGATCGCGGCAACCAGGATGTCGGCTTCCGAAGCGACGCGCGGCAGATCCACGGTGCGCGAATGGCAGATCGTCACCGTTGCGTTACGGTGCAGCAGCAACATGGCCATCGGTTTGCCGACGATATCGCTCCGGCCGATCACCACCGCGCGCCGCCCGGCGATCTCGATAGCGTGCCGATCGAGCAGCTCGATGATGCCCGAGGGCGTGCAGGGTGCGGCTGCGGGCCGGCGCTGCACCAGACAGCCGACGTTCACCGGGTGGAAACCGTCGACATCCTTTGCCGGATCGATCGCATCGAAGATCCGTTGTTCCGCGTCGTCTCCCATGCCCGGCGGCAGCGGCGACTGCACGAGAATCGCGTCGATGCGGGCGTCGCGGTTGAAGGTCTCGACAATCGCAAGCGCCTCGTCGAACGACGCGGAAGCCGGGAGGGTCCGCAGATCGGTCGACATCCCGAGCGCCTCGCTCACCGCCACCTTGGACCGGACGTACAGTGCGGATCCGGCGTCGTCGCCTGCCAGGAGCAGGCCGAGCGTCGGCGGACGGCCGGCCGCGGCATGGACGGCATCGATGCGGGAACGTAGCGACTCGCGAACCGCTTCCGCCACCGCCGTGCCGTCCAACCGCCGCGCCTGCCCCGCCACGCTGCTTGGGAGTCTACCCGAGTTTCGATAGAATGCGGCGCGACATGGGCGTGCGAGAAGTTCCGCCCCTCCCCCGTCACCCCCTGCGTCGACCGGGGCGGCGCGCCCGACAATGACTGCGCCGGCCGACCGGGGCGTCTGGGGCTCCCGCACCGGGTTCATCCTGGCCGCAGCCGGCTCCGCGGTCGGTCTGGGGAACATCTGGGGTTTCCCCACTCAGGTGGGCCAGGGCGGCGGCGCGGTGTTCGTCGTTATCTACCTCGCCTGCGTCCTGCTGATCTGCATCCCTATCCAGGTCGCAGAGATCGCGATGGGCCGGCGAACCACGCAGAGCCCGGTCGGATCGTACGCTGCGCTCGCGCCGGGACGCGCCTGGTGGCTGGTAGGAGCACTGGGCGTCTTCGCGGGCGCCGGCATTCTCTCCTTCTATTCCGTTATTGCCGGCTGGGCAGTTGCCTACATGTGGTTTGCCGCGACCGGCGCCCTCCCCACTTCCGGGGATGAAGTAGGAGCCTTCTTCAGCGAATTCACCGCTAACGGCATGGTGGCGATCACCCTCGCGGTGGCGGTGGTCGCGATCACCGCGGGGGTGCTGCTCGGTGGCGTCCGTTCCGGCATCGAGCGGGTCACGAAGACGCTGATGCCCGCGCTTCTCGTCCTGCTTGTCCTGCTTGCCCTCCACGCCATCACGTTGCCGGGGGCTGCAGAGGGCATCGCCTATTACCTCCAACCGGACTTTTCGGAGGTGGCGAACTTCGGCATCGTGAACGCTGCGCTCGGCCAGGCCTTCTTCTCGCTCAGCCTCGGCATGGGTTGCATGATCACGTACGGGAGCTACCTCCGCAAGCAGGACGGGATCGCGGTTTCGGCGATGTGGATCGCGCTCCTGGACACCGGCATCGCGCTGCTCGCCGGCTTCATCATTTTCCCGACCGGTTTCTCGCTCGCCGGATTCGATCCCGCGGCAAGTGGACCGGGGCTTATCTTTGCCGTGCTGCCCGGGCTGTTCGCGACACTGCCCGGCGGACAGCTCTTCGGCGCCGCGTTCTTCCTGTTGCTGAGCGTCGCGGCGCTTACTTCCACGATTTCATTGCTCGAAGTGCCCGTGGCGCACTGCGTCGATGCATGGGGCTGGACCCGGCGTCGCGCCGTGGGCGCGGTGTCGGTAGTCGTGTCGGCGTTCGCGATCCCCTGCGCGCTCTCCGCCGGCGCGGTCCCGGTGCTGACCAACCTTCCCGGCCTTGGCACGGACTTCCTGACGCTGATGGTGACCATCTGGAACGAGTTCGCATTGCCGATAGGCGGCCTTCTGACGGCTATCTTCGCCGGCTGGGTCTGGGGTGTCGACCGCGCCCTGGAAGAACTCCGTGTTCAGGGCGCCTGGTTCCCGGCGCCGCGCGTCTGGGCCGTGCTGCTCCGGTGGGTTTGCCCCGCCGCAATCGCTTCCATCATCATCGGCACTTTCATCTCGATGTTCTAAGTCATGGATGCTCTCACTAACTGGATGGCGCAGGCCGAAGAATTCGTCTACCACCCCTTCGCCGTGCCGCTGCTGCTCATCCTCGTCGGCGGGCTGATCACGGTACGGACCGGTTTCGTTCAGGTGCACCGCTTTCCCTTCGCGGTGCGCCGGACGTTCGCCGGCCTCTTCGGCCGATCGAGTGAGGGCGAAGGGACGATCACCTCGTTCCAGGCGCTCACGACCGCGCTCGCCGCAACCGTTGGCAACGGCAACATCGCCGGCGTCGCCACCGCGATCCTGATCGGCGGACCCGGTGCGATCTTCTGGATGTGGATCACCGCCGCGGTCGGCATGGCGACGAAGTATGCGGAAGCGGTCCTCGGCGTCCACTATCGCGTCACCCGCGAGACCGGCGAGATGGCCGCCGGGCCGATGTACTACATTGTCCGCGGCATCCCCCACGCTCCCACCGCGCGAGCCCTCGCCGTGCTGTTCGCCATCTTCGGTACCGCAACCGCGTTGTTCGGGACCGGCAACATGGTGCAGTCGAACGCGATCGCCCGCACGTTCGTCGAGGCGGCACGTGACTCGGCGGGGATCAGCCCGCCGCTCTGGGTGCCCGGGCTCCTGATCACGATCGTGGTCGGCATGATTCTGCTGGGAGGGATTCGGCGGATCGCCGCGGTGACGGAGCGGCTGGTGCCTTCCATGATCGTGCTCTACCTCGCGGCGGCGAGCGTGTTCATCATCCTGAACGCAGACCAGATTCCCGCGGTCTTCCTGCAGATTGTGACCGGTGCGTTTACCCCGCTTGCCGCGGTCGGCGGCGTTGCCGGTGCATCGATTGCCCAGGTGGTCGCGGCGGGCGTGAGCCGCGGCGTACTGTCGAACGAGGCCGGGTTGGGCAGCGGGCCGATCGCGCATGGGGTCGCGAAGGTGAAGCACCCGTGCGAACAGGGTGTTATCAGCATCTTCGAGGTGTTCACGGACACCATCGTCGTCTGTTCGATGACCGCGTTCGTCATCCTGGCGTCGGGGCTCTGGACCGACCCGGCATACCAGGGATCAAGCGGCGACCTGACCGCGGCCGCACTCGGCACCACTATCCCCTTCGCCCCGTTGATGGTCGCCCTCTGCTCGTTCCTGTTCGGGTTGTCGACCCTGCTCGGATGGTCGTACTACGGCGAGAAATGCATCGAGTTCCTGGCTGGATCACGCATGATCCCAGCCTATCGGGTCATTTTCACGGTAGTCGTTCTCATCGGATCCGTCACTGAAGTGCGACTCGCCTTTGCGGTCGGCACGCTCTTCAACGGACTCATGGCGTTCCCGAACCTCGTCGGCTTGACGTTCCTGATCGGCACTGTCCGCCAACTGACACGCGACTACTTCAACGGGACGCCGAGCGGCGGAGCGCAGTCCGCCAGCTGATCGACATAGGCCCGGGTGCGAGCCTCGGGCGAGCCTTGCCGAAACAGATCGCCGATCACGGCAACCGAGGCAGCACCGGCGGCGATCAGTTCCGGCGCGCAATCAAGCGTGATGCCGCCGATGGCGACGATGGGATGCGCAGGACGACGAGCCGCGGCCGCACGGACCAGCGACAGGCCGACCGGTGCGTACCCGGTCGCCTTGGTCTGCGTGCCATACAGGGGACCCACAGCAACGTAGCTGACCGGTTGTGACCAGGCATCATCGAGTTGCTTCTCGGTGTGTGTCGAGAGGCCGATGATTGCCGCTGGCCCGAGGATGTCGCGCACGGCGCCTGCCGGGAGATCGTCCTGGCCGACATGCACGCCCCCGGCACCGCAGGTGTGCGCGATATCGGCACGGTCGTTGACGATCACCGTAGCGCGGTAGCGCGCCGCGGACGCCACAATCGCTTCGCACCAGCGCTCGGTCTGGGCGCTGGACGCACCGGCGGCCCGCAGTTGCACGAGACGCGCTCCGCCGTCGAAACAGGCGGTCGCAACGGCAGGCGGCGTCCAGCCGTGCTGCGCCGCGACGCCCGCGTCCACGATCGGATAGAACGGCGGCAGGTGTATCGGGGTCACCGCGGCGCCTGCCCTGCCTCCTGATCGCCCAGGGTGCGGGGAGCCGGCGTCAGCACCTCAATCCCGTTCTCGGTGAGCAGGACATCATCCTCGATCCGGACACCGCCGAGATCCGGCACGTACACGCCCGGCTCGATGGTACAGACCATCCCGGGGGCGAGCTCTGTGTCATCGGTCTCGCCGGTCTCGGTGGTCCTTGCGCGGCCGATGCGGGGCAGTTCGTGCACCTCGATGCCGAGGCCATGGCCGGTGCTGTGGCCAAACGCGTCCGCCAGACCGTGACGGGCCAGCGCGGCGCGAGCGGCCGCATCCACCGCACTGGCTCGCACACCGGGCGCCGCGACCGCCATCGCCGCCGCCTGCGCCTCGGCCACCGCATGGTGCAGGCGACGCGCCTGGGCCGAGAGGGTTCCGACCGCCACGGTGCGAGACAGATCGACGCAGTACCCGCGGTGGACGCCGCCGAAGTCGAGCAGTACCAGGTCGCCCGCTTCAATGCGCCGCTCGCCCGGGTGGGCATGCGGGAGCGCGCCGTTCGGACCGGCGGCGACGATCGTCTCGAACGCAAGCGCCTCGAAACCGGCGCTGTACAGGATGGAGTCGATCTCTCGGGCTACCTCCAACTCGGTCCGTCCAGCCCGAACCGCGTTGACGGCTGGTGCCACCGCATCTGCCAGCATGCCGCCGGCATCGCGGAACAAGGCGATTTCGTGGGCGTCCTTCACCATCCGTGTCCGCTCGATCAGTTCGGTCGAAGGCACCAGTTGTGTCGAACCATCGAGCACGTGCGCCAGCCAACGCCAGCGGCGAACGGTGCAATGGTCCGACTCGATACCGATATGGCGGCCGGTCCCGGCGGCGCGAAGGCAGTCGGCGAGCGTGCCGTCGTAGGTCCCGCCGGTCGGAACCGGGACGACCTCGAGTGCCGGCGGCATCGCGCCGGCAGCCTGCAGGCGGCGGACCGCCTCCGCGTATCGGAAGTCGATGATGAGCGTCAGGTCGTTGAGGTCGCGTCCCACAACCGCAAGTCCGGCACTCGCGCGAAGGTTGAGCAGGTAGTAGAGATGCGGGAGGTGGCTGACCACCAGCGCGTCGAGCTCCGCTGCGACCATCCTGGCCCGCAACGCATCGAGCCGGCCGGCTAGCTGCAATCGCGGCGCCAGCGCGTTTCCCTCGGTTGTCACGCATGCACTATAGCTCCGCGCAGGACTCGGGCTTAAGGCAGAACGATGCGCGGGGTGAGGAAGATCAGTAGTTGATCGGTGCGGCGACGACGGGACTCGCTGCGGAAGAGCCTGCCAAGGAACGGGATCCGCGAGAAGCCGGGGACGCGCCGGTCAGCACGGGTGCTCGCGCGTTCATAGATGCCGCCGATGACGGTAGTCTCGCCGTTTCCCACCCGCACGGTGGTGTGCGCACTTTGCGTGACGATCGGCGGCACACCGTTCACCTCGCGGGCGAAGTCGGCGTAGTCGTTATCGATCTCGATCTGCAGGATGACGCTGTCACCCGCCGCGATGCGGGGAGTCACGGCCAAGCGGAGCGCAGCGTCGCGGAACGTGACCGTGACCGTGTTGTTGGCGACAGTCTGGATCGGGATCTGGTCACCCTGCCGGATTGTCGCCTGCACATTGTTCTGTGTGGTGACACGCGGTGTCGAAAGGATCTGGATCTCGCCTTTCTCCTCGGCCGCAGAAAGCGCGACGTCAAGGTTCAGCGATCCGTCGATAGCACCGAGCGCCAAACCGATTGCGGCATCCGCCGACCTCGCCCGCAGGTCGACCGCACGACCGGCGTTCTCCGTCACTTCGGCGCGCGGGTCTGCAAGATCCGCCTCCGGACCCTGTGTGCCACCGAGCCGGCCACCCGCCGCGGCGCGTGTGCTGCTGCCGACCGCCCCACGGCCGGTCACTCCCCAGCGGACCCCCAGTTCGCGCAGGTAGTCTTCGCTCGCCTGGACGATACGCGCCTCGATTTCCACCTGCGGCTGAGGCCCATCGAGCTTGTCGATCAATGCTTCCGCCGCGTCGAGCCGTTCGGCAAGATCCGTCAGGATGAGGGTGTTGGTCCGCGCATCGATCTGCACCTGACCGCGCGTCGAGAGCGCTGCCTGGGTGACGAGCGGCGCCAGTTCCGCCGCCTGCGCATGGCCGAGCGAACGCGTGCGGACCAATAACTCGCCCGCGAGCGCCGCTTGCTCCACCAACAGCCGGCGCTGCTCGGCCTCCGCGGCAAGCGTGGCGAGCGGCGCGATGCGGACGACGGTTCCCTCGACGTCGTAGCCAAGTTGGTTGGATCGCAGGATGATGTCAAAGGCCTGATCCCAGGGGATATCGGTCAAGACCACGTCGACGGTCCCACCCACCGCCGGATCGAGTACCAGATTCAACCCGCTGATGTCGGCGAACGTCCGGAGCACCGATCGCAAATCGGCATTCTGGAACTGCATCGACACCGGATCGCCGGCGTACTCCTGTCCAACCGCCACGGCACCGAAGGCGGACGCAGCGATCAGTCCCGGCACCAGCACGGACCGCATCATTCTCCACATGCGCCGTCCTCCTCCCTGGCAGGCGCGTCGCGAGTTCCATCGCCAGGTGCATCGCCCGGCTCGGGGTTGTCCCTCCCCGCCTCCGCACCCCCTTTCGCCGTCTCCACCAGCATCCCCTCCGGCGGCGCCCCAAGCCGAAGCTGCGTCGCGACATCGGCCGCGGCTTCGCCCGCGACTGGCCGGATATGCACCACGTCGGCGCCTATGGACCCGATCACGCCATCGAGGAGACGTTCGCCTCCCCGCACCAGCCAACTACGCCCACCGGGCGACTCGAGCACCGCCGCCGTAGCGCCGGCCACGACGAAGAGTCCGTGCAGCGATAGTTCGTTCGCCGCAACTCCCCGAAGTCCGGCGTGGGGCTCGTCCGGCACCACAGACGCGGCCGCAGCTAGCGGCGGCATGAACGGATCGCGGCGGCCGGCTGGGTCGTACGTCAAACTGACCGGCGGCGCTGGCATCGGCACGTCAACGGCGGTTGCCCCCTGCTGTCTGGATAGCCGCGCCGACCCGTCGGCCGAAGGCACGGCCAACGTCTCGGCGGTGACCGAAGCGCGGATCGTTCCGTCCGGACCAGCAGGATCTCCACCGCGGACCACCAGATCTCCCAGTCGGATCACCTGCGGCAATTGGCCGACGCGATCGAGAAAACCAACAAAGTCGTGGAAGCGGCCGGCCAACTCCAGTTGCACGCTCCAACGGGTCCAATTCGTTCCCGTTTCGTCGGACGGGATCGCTTCCGGCGGTTGCGGCGCGTAGGCCAGGAGTGTCAATGCCGATTGCTCGGCGATCAGGTGCAGTTGCCGGAGCAGGATCGGCGCCTGGCGCTCGGACGGGTAGGCAGCCACCAGACGGTCGAGTTCCTGAACGAGATCTGCGATCTGGGCAGTGACTTCAGTAAACCTCTCCTCGGCGCGAGATGCCGCGGTCTGCGCCGCGCGCACCTGGTCCAGTTCCTGCTGCTGCATCGTCAGCCGCGCCTGTTGCGGCGACACCCAGGCGAACTGGAAGAAGATGACGACGGTGGCCGCGCCGATCAGGCCAGCGCCCGCCCGCCACGCCGGCTTCTCCCACAGCATCCGCGTGAGCCGGCGGATCCGCTCTGCCGCACCATCGGGGTCAGCCATCGCTCAGTTCTCCATCGCGGCTCCCGGCGCCGCCCGGATCTCGAAGCGACCGGTTCCGGCCGCATTGGTGCCGACAACTTCCAGCGGCGAGGCGACCTGTCCCGACGCCTCCAGGTTGCTGGCGAACTCGAAGAGCGCCGCCGGCCGCGCTGCCCTGCCCGCCACAACGAGAGCGTCCACGTCCTGCCGCAGCTCGGTCAGCCAGAGGCCATCCGGCAAGCTCCGGCTGACGGCATCGAAAGTGCCGACCGGCGCCCCACGCGTTGCGCGCCAGCGGGAAAGCTGCTCCACTTGGCGTTCCAACGCCGCGCGACGACGTTCCTCTGTCTCCAGGGTTTCCACGGGCGCAACTCGCTTCTGCCGATCGCCGTCAGCCGCCGCGAGGGCCCGCTTGACCGCTACCGACGTTCGCCGGAGCGCCCAGGCATCGAAGGCGACGTACGCAGTTGCCGCCGCCAATGCCACGACCGCACCGAGCGTGGCCGCCACGTCGCGGACGCCGCGGGACCGGCTCACCCGCTTGCCGGCCTGATCAGCCTCCCCTCCACCGATCAGGTTGATGCGAATCATTCGATTCCTCCTTTCTCCATGCCGTCAATCTGTCCGCAAGCCGTCGCCGGCAGGCGGCCACGACACTCCGATCACCGTTTATCCAGACTCCGTACCGCCAACCCGACGGCAATGCCGGCACTCGCTACCAACTCGTTTCTTACCACCGGATCACCTGCTGCCGGTCCCTTCAGCGTCAGTCGGCGGAACGGATCGAATCGCTCCACCGAGACGCCAATGTGCGCGCCGAGCCTCTCCTCGAGTCCGTCCGCGCGAGACGCGCCGCCGGTCAAGACGATCCGATCCAGAGGGGGAATGGAACCGGGCCTGTCGCCCGTGGTGCCCGCCTCGACGAGCGCAAACGTCTGCCGTACCTCGAGGGCCAGCGCGTCGGCTGCCTCGCGCACCACCGGCACGGCGTCAGCCTGGGCCCATCTGCCGGTCGGGACGCCACGCTTCAGCCGTTCCGCCGCCTCGGACCCCAGGTAGAGTTCGCGCTCCAGCGCGTCGGTGCAGGTGTTGCCGCCGGCGGGAACCGCGCGTGTGAACAGAGAGACGCCGTCGCGGACAATGCTGACCGTCGTGGCGCTCGCGCCGACTTCGATCAGTGCAACCGTTGCGTCGGGGCAACCATCGGCGGCGACGACACCCTTTCCGCCGTTGGTCCATTCGAAGGCGTTTTGCAGCGCGAACGTTCCTACATCGACTACCGATGGCGTACAGCCCGCCTCGACGGTGACGCCGAGATAACGCGCTACCGTCTCCCGCCGCGCCGCCACCAGCATCACGTCGATCGGGTCGTCCGCACTGCGTGCGCCGACCCCGATCCGGTGATAGTCAAGATGAATGTCGTCCGGATCGAACGGCAAGGCCCGGGCCGCGGCGAGGGTGATTGCCTCATCCAGGCGCGCCTCCGGTGTCGGCGGCAGCGTGATCCGCTTGACGATGACGGCACTCGCGGGCAGCGCAACCGCCACCCGCCGCGTCCGGATGCCAGCGGAGGCAAACGCCTGCCGGATTGCGCCCGCCACCGCTTCCGGGTTCTCAATCGCGCCGTCAACGATAGTGTCGGTCGGTGTCGCAGACCAGCCGGCGAATGCGACGCCACCATCAGCGCGACGAACGACCTCCACCACCTTGACCGCGCTCGATCCGATGTCGAGGCCGACGAGCGGTCCGGTCCGACGAATCAGAAAGTCCAACAACCGCATTCTGGGGCTCTCGTGTCCACTCCCTCCCACATGCAAGATCCAGGCCAATCAGGAACGAGATCTGTCCTCCGGCGGCCCGCCGGACATCGGGGCCTTGACACCAAACCGGAAGGATCGTTAGCATCTGTGGTTTCCAGCACTAGGCTGGGCAGCAGTTCTACGTCCCGAAGGCAGGATTCGTTGAAACAGACCGCCTCTACTTTCGCTCCAGGACCGCAGGATGTGATCCGCGAATGGCGTCTTATTGACGCCGACTCACTGGTGCTCGGCCGCATCGCTACCGTCGCAGCGCGCATGCTGCAGGGCAAGCATCGCCCCACTTGGGCACCCTACCTGGACATGGGTGATCACGTGGTGATCGTCAACGCCGCTCGCGTTCGTCTGACCGGCCGCAAGGAGCAGCAGAAGATGTACCGCGCGCACAGCGGTTATCTCGGCGGCCTCCGGGAGGAGCGGGCAGCCGTGGTGCGTGCCCGGAAACCGGAACGGCTGGTCGAGGCAGCGGTTCGCGGCATGCTGCCGAAGACGAAGCTGGGAGAGGCGATGTACCGCAAGCTCAAGGTGTACGCCGGTCCGGATCATCCGCACGCGGCGCAGCAGCCAGTCGCGGTCGAGGTATCCCGGTAGTGCCGGTCGAACAGCACTACGGCACCGGGCGACGCAAGACGGCGACGGCACGCGTCTTCCTGCGGCCCGGTGGCGGCGGGTTCACCATCAACGACCACAGTCTGGAGCGACGCTTTCCGACGGCGTCGCTTCGCACACTGATCACCGAACCGCTGGTCCTGACCGAGTCAACCGATCGATTCGACATCTATGCCACCGCGAGCGGCGGCGGCATTTCGGGCCAGGCGGGCGCCCTCCGCCTCGGCATCGCGCGCGCATTGGTACGGATGGATCCCGAGTTGCGCGCAGTGTTGAAGAAGGCGGGGATGCTGACACGCGACCCGCGCTGCAAGGAGCGTAAGAAGTACGGGCTGGCAGGAGCGCGCAAGCGCTTCCAGTTCTCGAAGCGTTAGGTCGCGACGTTGCCTGCCCGCCCCCCCGCCAGATGGAGGAAGCTTGACGCCGTTGAAGATGCAGGAACTGCTTGACGCCGGTGTGCATTTCGGCCACCAGACCCGGCGCTGGAACCCGAAGATGAAGCCGTACATCTTTGGCCAGCGCAACGGGATCTACATTATTGACCTGAGCCGGACCGCCGAACTGATTCAACGAGCCGAGCAGTTCGCCACGCAGCTCGCTGCCTCCGGGGGTACGATTCTGTTCGTCGGCACGAAGCGGCAGGCACAGGATCTGATCGTTGAGGAAGCGCAGCGCTGCGGCATGTATTTCGTCAACGAGCGTTGGCTCGGCGGCCTGCTGACCAATTTCACCACGATTCAGCGCAGCCTCGACCGACTGAAGGAACTCGAGGCGATGGAAACCGACGGGCGCCACGACAGCCTGTCGAAGAAGGAAGTGGCGCGGCTCACGAAGGAGAAGCGGAAGCTGCACCGCAATCTGGACGGTATCCGCGCGATGCACAAGCTGCCCGACGCCCTGTTCGTCATCGACACGCGGCGCGAGAAGATCGCCGTCGACGAAGCGCGCAAGCTGAACATCCCGGTCATCGGCCTGGTGGACACCAACTGCGACCCGGACGATGTCGACTTCGTCATCCCGGGCAACGACGACGCGCTCCGGTCGATTCGCTTGTGCGTGGCGCGGATCGCTGACGCCGCGCTCGCCGGTCGCGGTCTTCGGAGCAAGCAGGAATCGGCTGACGGCGCCGACGTCTCGGCGGCGCCCGAGATCACCCCGTCCCCCGCCGCGGTCTGACGGGACGGACCCGGCTCACCACTGGCGGACATCCTGCGGCGGGATCGTTTGCTCATGAACGATCGGATAGGAACAAATGGCTATTAGCGCAGCACAGGTCAAGACACTGCGGGACAAGACAGGCGCCGGTTTCATGGAATGCAAGGCGGCGCTCGCCGAGGCGAACGGTGACATCGATCAGGCGATTACCGTGCTCCGCACGCGCGGTCAGGCAAAGGCCGAGAAGCGCGCGGGACGGAGCACGCAACAGGGGCTCGTCGGCCACTACATCCATCAGGGCGGCCAGGTGGGTGTGATTGTCGAAGTGAACTGCGAGTCAGATTTCGTCGCACGGACGGACGACTTTCAGACGCTCGTGCGCGAGATCGCGATGCACATCGCCGCAGCCGACCCGCTTTTCGTCAGCCGTGACGACGCCCCTCAGGAAGCTATCGAGCGCGAACGGACGATCTTCCGCGCGCAGGCGGAAGAATCGAACAAGCCGCCGCAAGTCATCGAGAGGATCGTGGAGGGAAAGCTGAACAGTTGGTTCGGCCAGATAGCGCTGCTCGATCAACCCTCCGTCCGCGAGCCGAAGACGACGATCGGTGACCTCGTGAAGAGCGCGATCGCCAAGCTGGGTGAGAACATCACGGTTGCCAGATTCGCTCGCTTCAAGGTGGGCGAGCGAGCCGACTAGCTGGCAGGAGACGTTCCCTGAGCTATAATCGCGCCCCGGAACTGATGACCAGCCGGGCGTACAATCGAGTCCTTCTCAAGCTCTCGGGCGAGGCACTTGCCTCCGACGATGGCGTCTTCGGAATCGACGCCGACGCCACCGTGCAGCTAGCGCGAGACATCACCGAGGTGCACAGCCTCGGGATCGAAATTGCCGTCGTCATAGGCGGTGGCAATATTTTCCGCGGTCTTTCGGCGAGCGACCGGGGCATGGACCGTGCCACCGCCGACTACATGGGAATGCTCGCCACGGTCATGAACGCCCTCGCGCTCGCCGATGCCATCGAGCGCCTCGGCGCGCCTACGCGCGTCGTGACCGCCATCGAGATGCGCGAAGTGGCCGAGCCGTACGTCCGCCACCGCACCGTCCGTCACCTCGAGAAGGGCCGTATCGTCCTCTTCGGCGCTGGCACCGGCAATCCGTACTTCACGACCGATACCGCTGCTGCCCTTCGCGCCATGGAAATCCGGGCCGAAGTGCTCTTGAAGGGGACGAAGGTAGACGGCGTGTTTACCTCGGACCCGCTCACGGACCCGACAGCGACACAGATCGATCAGATGTCGCACCGGCAAGTGCTCGAGCAGGGGCTGCGCGTGATGGACGCGACCGCGATTTCACTCTGCATGGACAACGGCATGCCGATCGTCGTCTTCAACCTCCGTACGCCCGGCAACATGCGGCGCGCGGCGCTGGGCGAGCCGGTCGGCTCGATGGTGACGGCGTCTGGCGCCGGTGACCGCTCGGAGGTAGCGACATGACGACGATCGACAATCCCGAATCGGCCCACGCCGATGCAGAGCGCCGCATGGATAGCGCCGTCGCGCACGTGAAACGCGAATTGGCGGGCGTGCGAACCGGGCGGGCGTCCATCAACCTGCTCGACAGCGTCATGGTGAACGCGTACGGTGCGGAAATGCCGCTCAACCAGGTGGCGAGTCTTTCGATTCCGGAGTCGACGCTGATCGTTGCCACGCCGTTCGATCCGTCACAGATCCGCGCCATCGAGCATGCCATCCAGACCGCCAACCTCGGCTTGAATCCGAGCAACGACGGCAAGGTGATTCGAATCCCGATCCCGCCGCTCAACGACGAACGACGGCGGGAGCTGTCACGTCTGGTTCACAAGCTGGCTGAAGAAGCGCGGACCAGCGTCCGGCAGGTGCGCCACCACACGAACGACACGCTCAAGCGGTTACTGAAAGAGCACGACCTGTCCGAGGACGACGAGCGGCGCGCGCTCGACGACATTCAGAAGCTGACGGACGAGCATGTCAAGAAGATCGACGCGCTGCAGAAGGCGAAGGACGCGGAACTGCTCGAGCATTGAGTTCCGATCCGCACCGCCCGATGGCCGCTTCGATCTCCAGGCTCACCCACCTCGACTGCGCCGCCGCATGCGGCGAGCGCCCGTACGATCCAGACGAACCGCAGCACCTTTGCCGTTGCGGATCACCACTGCTCGCTCGGTATGACCTGACGCCTGACATCGGCACCCGGCTGCGATCCGCGCTCGAGGAGGGCCGGCCGTCGACGATGTGGCGCTACGCCGAGGCCCTCCCGCCATGCGCTAACGACCAGCCGGTCTCCCTCGGCGAGGGCTACACGCCCCTGCTTCAGGCGCCCCGTCTTGGCGAAGCGCTCGGGATGGAATGGCTCGCGGTCAAGGACGAATCGGCCAACCCGACCAACTCGTTCAAGGCCCGCGGGCTGTCGGCGGCAGTCAGTGTTGCGCACAGGCTCGGCGCGCGCACGCTCTCCGTACCCTCGGCCGGCAACGCCGCCAACGCGCTCGCGGCGTATGCCGCCCGTGCGGGACTCGAGGCGCAGGTGTTCATGCCGCGAGACGTCAAGACGCCATTCATCCGCGAGTGTGAGCAGTACGGCGCCGCCGTCACGCTGGTCGACGGGTTGATTACCGACGCGGGCCGCATAGCGGCCGAGACGGGCAGGCCCCTCGGCTGGTACGACGTCTCGACCCTGCGCGAACCGTACCGCGTCGAAGGCAAGAAGACGATGGCGTACGAGGTGGCGGAACAATGCGGTTGGGACGGGTGGCCCGACTGGTTCATCTACCCGACCGGCGGCGGCACCGGCATCGTCGGCATGTGGAAGGCGTTCGAGGAACTCGAAGCGCTCGGGTTGATGCGGTCCGGCGAACGCAGGCCCCGGATGGTGAGCGTCCAGGCAGAGGGATGCGCGCCGATCGTGCGTGCGTTCGAGCAGGGTGGCGACCGGGCGGAGCCGTGGCAGGATGCCCGGACCGTTGCCGACGGCTTGCGTGTTCCCCGCGCGATTGGCGACTTTCTGATCCTCGATGCCCTGCGCAGGAGTGGCGGTACGGCAATTGCCGTAAGCGACACCGAAATGGTCGCGGCGATGCGGGAACTCGGCGCGGCAGAGGGGATCAGCGCCGCCCCGGAGGGGGGCGCCACGCTCGCCGCCCTCCGCAGGCTCCTTGCCGATGGCACCATCGCCCCCAGCGACCGCGTCGTCCTCTTCAACACCGGCGGCGCCCTCAAGTACCTCGAACTCCTCCAGTGATCCCGCGCACATCCGGCTCCGCGACGTGGACGGCGGCGCGCCCGCGAAGTTAAGATCGGCTGTTGTCCACTGGACGGGCCGCTAGCTCAGTTGGGAGAGCGCAGCGTTCGCAACGCTGAGGTCGTGGGTTCGAGCCCCATGCGGTCCACCACTTTTTTCGTAACAACTGACTGCGTATAAAGGACTTACCTATTAACTCGGAACCTGAGTATACACATTGCTCTACAATCTCTCAGGTGCGGTGTCCCCGCTCGGGAAGGCCCTGCCCGACCCGACCGACGGCGGCTCGACCACGGTCGTCCCCTCCCCCAGTTCCCGTCGCGTCAGCCGCGCCGCGTGACGGCCCCCGGCCGTCCTGTCATGTGTTTGCGGATGGTGCTCGCGTGGCAGCCGGCCGCCACCGCCTGCTTCGCAATCTGCCGGGCGTACCACACGTCGGACATCTGCGGGCGCCGCTGCTTCAGCGCGCGGTAGGCCTGTTGCCAGCGCGCGTACCGCGCCTGCGAATCGAGCGTGCGGGCCTCGCGCCGGGTCGTGCTCGGCGTGTAGCGCGGGTCGGCGGTCGTCGCCGCATCGACGAGGTGGCGAATGGCGGCGGTGTCCAGGACGTAGGCGCCGCGATCGAAGTCGATCAGGTCCGCCAGGGCCACGGCCGTGTCCGCGACGACCAGCGTCACGTCCCCGTGCGTGCGCAGGCCCAGCATCTGGTGCCGCGTGTCGCCGCCGGCGAGCCCGAGGGGCCGCGTTCCGGACGCATCGGCCCGGTGCCGGCTCCGGCGCAGGCCCACCTGCTCGACGACAAACCGGGCGAGCGCCTCGGCATCACATTTCCATTGGTCCACGTGGGCCGTGGTGAGCGCGACCCGGTTGATGTCGCTCCGTTTGTCACAGACGATGAATCGCGCCGCCTCGCGCGGCCCCGCGGGGATCGTCTGCACCGGCATGACGCAGTCGGCTTCGCAGCCAGGACAGACCACGGTCCTGGCGGGACGGGCCCGGACCAGGAGCCGGTGCGCCTTGAGGGCAGAGGCGGCCTCGGCCGGCCACTGACGTACGTCGGTCTCGCTGATCCGAACCGCCGCGCCGTCTCGCGCCCCGACCCGGGCCACGAGGTCGAGGAGGGCCTCCCGCGGCGTCATCCCGCACGCGCCGCCGCCTCGGCCGGCGCTTTTGGTTCGATCCCGGACGCGTGCAGCATGGCGCGCAGGGTCAGGCCGAGGTCGTCGTAGGGCAGGGAGCACGCGTTGGGACGGGTGAGGCGAATCGTCACCCGCTGTGGCGTGCGCTCCTCGATGAACTGAAGGAAGATGTCGCGCGGTTCGAAGATCCCGGTGTCGTCGGCGAACAGGCAGAAGACGGTCCGCACGAGGAAGCGCTCCAGGTCGTGACCGTCGTAGCCGGACGCCTTGAGGGCGTCATGCAGGCGGGCGATCAGCTCCGACGCCTCGATGTTGACCGGATCCTGATCGCGGAAGGTGCGGCGCTGCACGCCGATGATGAACCCGAACTTCTCGACGTGCTGCGGCAGGTCGGCGAGGGCGAAGCAGGTTTCCGCGCGTTCGTCGCGGTCGAGAAGCTCGAACGACTGGAAGTCGCAGAGAAGCTGGAAGCGGGGGCGGTCGCGTTCCGGCAGCGCGTCGAAGTACGTGCCGGCCTGCTCGCGAGCGGCGGTCAGGTCACGCCCGGCGCTCTTCTGCTCGACCAGCAGCACGCGCGGCCAGAACAGGTCGATGAAGCCGGACGTGTTGTCGAGCCGCTGGACGTGCTCCTCGTACCGGGCGACGGTGCGGCGCTGGACGCCGAAGATCTCAAAGAACGCGTTGTAGAAGCTCTGCGTCTCGCCCTTCTCGTACGCGGCGTCGGCCCATTCGCGGGTGAATTCGGCGGCGCGGGCGCGGATCTCATTCCAGGACAGGCGCATCGTGGTGTACGTCCTACGCTGCTGTATGCCTCGGCCGCACGCAGTCGGCGATCCGCCGCCCCACTGCGATCTCAGTCCGGCGCAGGTCGTAGGTCTGCTGCAGGTGCAGCCAGACGTGTGGAGTCGTCCCGAAGTAGCGCGCCAGCCGGAGCGCCGTGTCGGCGGTGACGCCGCGTTGCCCGTTCAGGATCGCCGTGATGCGGTTCACCGGCACGCCGAGCGCCTTGGACAGCGCGTTAGCCGACAGGTCGAGCGTCTGGAGTTCTTCACGCAGGATCTCGCCCGGATGCACCGGACGCATGCCGTTCTTGGGAGCCATCGTCTTCTCCATTCGCTAGTGATAGTCCACGATCTCCACGTCGCATGGCCCGTCGGTTGCCCACCGGAAGCAGATGCGCCATTGCGAATTGATCCGAATGCTGTGCTGCCCGGCCCGGTCGCCCCGGAGCGCCTCCAGTCGATTGCTCCGCAACCCCGCTAGGTCCTGGAGCGCGTCCGCGCTGTCCAGCAGCGTGAGTCGGCGCGCGGCTTGGTCGGCGAACCCCTGGAACGCCGAGACACGGTGGCCCTCGAAGAACCGCCGCGTGTCTCTATCCTTGAAGCCTCGAATCACCAGCGTTCCCTAACGATATACGTAAACCATCACGGCCTCAAAGCTCTCGGCTCGGCTCAACCAGAAGGACGGCAATAGTGATGGCGGCCGGAATGGGCCGCAGCGCCTCGATGACGTCGGCCGTCGTCAGCTCGGAGCCCGGCACGTCGCCGATGCGCGGGAACGCGTGCCGCGTCAGGCTCGCCTGCCAGTTCTGGACGTGCTTCGGATTGCGCCAGCCGGGAGCCAGAAGGGTTCTTTGCCCTTGCCGAAGAGGTGATTCAAGAGGGACGCGACCGTGTAGGCGAGCGAGTACGCATGGAGCCAGGTCGCACTCAGCGGGTTCCATGTCAGCCGGCCATCGAGGGACAGCTCGATGTAGTCGCCACCTCTGTCCAAGCTCGGTGAGCATCCGGCGGATGTCGTCGCAAAAATCGCCTTTAACTTCAAGGACCAGCGCCGCCGCGCGCCGCTCGGGATTCGTCGCTTGCCAACTCAGGAGCTGGCGCGCGAACGGGTGCATACACGCCGACGTCTTGCCGGACCCGACCGCGCCGACAATCGCCACGCCGGTATAGAGGCCCCGCTCCCGGATCGTCAGCCATTCGGGGGCCGGGCTCTCGATGGCTCTGACCGGGTGATGGACCTCGCCGACGACGATCGCCGGCCCGTCGGCCGTAGGCGGAAGCGGCCACATCGGAAGGCGGGACCGGAGCCCTAAACTGACGCCCATCCGGGCGAACCAGATCCGGGATGTGGCGAGAAGGAACTGGCCGGCCAGGAACACGGCCACGCCGGGCGCCACGTAGTACCACACGACGACGGCGCGGTACACGTTCGGGGTGTAGTAGCGGACGAGCACCGCCACGGGATCGGCCTCGGGAAACGCGCCAGGCCACGTCCAGGCGCACCCGACACTGACGCCGACGACGACCAGGAACGCGCGGAAGTAGCGGGCCAGCAGCGGGTTCGGCATCTGCCGGAAGAAGTCGCGGGTGGCGTAGTGACGCGCCATCGAATCGTTGCGCGCCCGACGCGGGCCTCCCGGCGCCCCGCCGTGCGCCGCCGGACGCCGTGATCGGGCGCGGTCTGCAGTGCGAGCTCGCGGCGGGTGCCCTCACGGGTTGACGGCGCCTGGGCGCGCGATCGCGCCGTTACCAGCGCACCGTGGCCCGCGCGCGTGCGCCGTGATCCGTGCCGCCCGGCAGGGGGCGTTCCCGGCGCTCGGCCTCGACGCCGAGTTCGAACGCGGGATCCGCGCCGCCGAGCAGGCCGAGGCGGTAGTCCCGCCCCATCTCGGACGTCCCGACGCCGACCCGCGGCGTTCCCACGAAGCGGCTCCCGAGCGGCAGCCCGTAGCCGACCTCCGCATCGAGGCGGCTGCGGCTGGCGCCGCGTCGTCTCCTGGGTGCCTTCGTCATGGGCGTCGTCGATCACGTCCACACACACCGGCAGCCGTTCACGGCACCGCATCCGGGCTCGCCGCGGCGTTGTCCGCGCCGCCGAAGGTGATGCTGCCGAGGACGCTGATGCGGTAGTCGTCGCGGCCCGGATGGCGCAGGGCAGAGCGTTCGCCCGACACCTCCAGCCCGACCGGTCCGAGCCGGCTGAGCAGGAGTCCGACCTGCAGGCGCCGCCCGTACTGCGACTGGCCGTAGATCCCGAACGGCGTCACGAGGCCGCCGGCCGGGAGCGGCAGGCCGTAGTCGACGCGCGCATCGAGCGCCCGTTCGTCGCGTCCCGCGCCGGCCGCGCGCTGGTGGAACAGGTGGTCCTGCCACAACGCGTCGCTGGCCGTCGCCCGCGCCCCCCAGTGCGGCGACAGCGAGAGCGTCAGGCCCGGCTGGCGCGCGCCGTCACCCACGCTCAGCGTCACGGCGCCGCCGTGCTCCCGGTAGCCGTCGGCCGCGTGCAGCGCCAGCACCCGGCCCATGCCTTCGACGCGGAACACGCCGCGCGCCACCCGCAGTCCGCCGGCCACCTCCAGGCCGGCGCCGGTCTGTCCCGCGCCGCCGTCGTGGCGCGCATGCACTTCGCCGAACGGCTCCACCAGCGTCCCGCCCGCGGTGCGCACCCGGCGGCTCACGTCGATCCCGACCCGCAGCTGGTGCACGTCCACCGCCAGCGCGTCGATCAACTCATGGCCCGCGGCGGTCGTCAGCCGCGCCCACGACGCGTCGCCGCGCACCTGCAGCTCCACGCCGCCGACCGTCGCCAGCCGCCGCCGCACCTCCACCAGGCCCAGCCGCAGCCCGAGGGCGCTCTCCTCCTGCAGCCCGTACCGCACCCGCTCGTTCTCCGCCGACCCGGTGCCGCCGCCGGCCGTGGCCCAGATCGTCGTGCCGCCGTCCGACCAGCGCAGATACGGCTGCACCGACGTCAGGGTGGTCGTCAGCCGGCCGGCCGACGAACCGAAGGTCCAGTCGCCGTCCCCGCGGCTGCGCGCCACGGCCACGCCCGCCAGCCAGCGCTCGCTCAGCCGCGCGTCGACGCCCACGTACGCCGTCTGGAGGTGCCCGTCATAGCGCGCGGCCGGCGATCGCTCGCCTCCGAACGCTTGCTGGTCGCTCTGCCCCCAGACCGTCCAGCGCTGCCCCTGCGCCGTGCCGCCGCCGGCCTGCCCGCTGCCGAGCGCCAGCAGGAAGTCCGTCTGACCGCCAGCGCTCAGCGGCGACACGTTGGAGAGGGTGGGTGAGGCGCCGGCGCCGTACGGCGCGCCGCCGGCCATGCCGGGTGTTGCCGCGGGAGCGCCCAGCGCACCAGGCGCACCGACCGCGTCCGCCCCCGGCGCCGGGTCCATCCCGGTCCGGCCGCCGGACTGCAGCGGCATGCCGCCCGCCACGCCCGTGATCCAGCGCTCCGCCACGGCCCGTCCGGCTGCGGCCGCGCCCGTCCCCAGCGGCACATGCAGCCCCGCCACCGTGACCTGCGACGCTTCCTGGCCCGTCGTCTCGACGCGCCGGCCGAGCGTCGCGCGCGCGCTCGCCAGATGCCCGCGGCCCAGCGCCGCCAGCGTGTCCTCCACGACGCCCCGCGCCGGGTGGTCGGTCGTCGTGACCAGGAACGCCTGCGTCGCCGTCAGCCCGCCGGAATCCTGTGCCGTCACCGTCACCGTCGCCGTACCCGGACGCGTCGCGGTCAGCGTCAGCGTCGCGCCGGTGAGGCGCACCGCCACGGCCTGATCCGACACGACGGCCGTGTAGCCGAGCGCATCGCCGTCCCGGTCTGCGAAGAACGGGATCAGATCGAGCACCGCCGGCCCGTCTCCGACATCCAGGGTCTGGTCGGGGATGACGCCCGTTACCAGCGGCGGGTCGTTCACCGGCAGCACCGTCACCTCCACCGCTGCCTGGGCCGTCAGTCCCGACCCGTCGCCCACCACGTACGTGAAGCGGTCGGTGCCGTGAAAGTCCGGCTCCGGCGTGTACTCCACCGCGCCCGCGTCGGTCAGCCGCGCGCTGCCGTGCGCCGGCGCCGACGCCTCCACCAGCGCCAGCGCGTCCCCGTCGCCGTCGCTGTCGTTCCTGAGCACGGCGATGGTCACCGACGTGTCCTCGGCCGTCTCCGCCGCGTCGTCAACCGTCAGCGGCGGGTCGTTCACCGGCAGCACCGTCACCTCCACCGCCGCCCGCGCCGTCCGCCCCGATCCGTCGCCCACCACGTACGTGAAGCGGTCGGTGCCGTGAAAGTCCGGCTCCGGCGTGTACACCACCGCGCCTGTGTCCGCCACCACCGCCGTGCCGTGCGTCGGCGCCGATACCTCCACCACCGTCAGCGTGTCCCCGTCGGGGTCGCTGTCGTTGGCGAGCACGTCAATGGTTACCGGCGTGTCCTCGGCCGTCTCCGCCGCGTCGTCAACCGCCAGCACCGTCACCTCTTCGGGCTCGGGATCCGGCTCGGGTTCCGGGTCGGGCTCGGGATCAGGGTCGGTCACCGGCGCCGCCGTCACCGCCGCCGTCGCCGCGCTGGTCCGCGTCTCGGGGTTGCTGGCGTCGTCGGTGAAGCTCACCTTCACCTTGATCGTCTTGCCCTGATCCGCCGCCACCAGCGTGTAGGTGCTCGCCGTCGCGAGGGAGTTGATGTTCGTCTCGGTAGCGCCGTCCACCCGGATCCAGTGGTACGTGTAGCTGACGGTGGTCAGCCCGTCGGCGTCCATGACAGCCGTGGTGACCGCCGTCAGCGTCTGCCCGACCTGCGCCGTGCCGGTGATCGTCGGCGCGCCCGTCGCGGCGTTGTTGGCCGCGCTCGAAACAAGAATGTCGAACTCATCACTGACCGACCCGCCGTTGCCGTCGCTGGCGGTCACCTTCACCGTCACCGTCCCCACCTCCCCAGCCTCAGGCGTGCCCGCGAATGTCCGGGTGTCGCCGGTGAAGCTCAGCCATGACGGAAGCGCGGTGCCGTCGGCCTTCGTCGCCGTGTAGGTCAGCGTGTCCCCGTCGGTATCGCTGAACGTGTTCGCCGGGAAGTTGTAGGTGAGCATCATTCCCGCCGTCACCGTCTGGTCCGGGATGTCGTTCGCAACCGTCGGGGCGCTGTTCCCCGCGGCCGTCACCGCCGCCGTCACCACGCTGGTCAGCGTCTCGGGGTTGTCGGCATCGTCGTCGAAGGTCACCTTCACCTTGATCGTCTTGCCCTCGTCGCCGGCGACCAGGGTGTAGGTGCTACTGTCCGTGCCGATTTCGGTCTCGGTCCCGCCGTCCACCCGGATCCACTGGTACGTGTATGTGGGGCTGGTCAGGCCTTCGGCGTCCCTGATGCCGCTGGTGACCGCCGTCAGCGTCTGGTCGACCTGCGCCGTGCCGGTGATCGCCGGCGCGCCCGTCGCGGCGGTGTTCACCGCGGCCGCGGGGGTGGGCTGGCTGATGCGCAGGTTCACCGTCCCCCCGCGGGGGCGGAACGGGGTGGTGGCGTCGCCGAATAGACTCGAGTCCAACCATATGAAGGCGTTGTTCGTCCGCAGAGATGCGTCGCTGAAGTTCAGCACGATACTTGCGCCGATATAGAGCTTCAAGTCCGCGACCTCGGCCGCCGTCGGATGGGGACTGAGAACCAGGCTCAGGGATCCTCCATTCGACCTGCTGGTGGTGATGCGGGTGACCGTATAGGTCGTGCCGTCGAACGTGAACGTGGACGGGGTCAGCGTGGAACTACCGAAACTGGCGGCATAACCCGACGAATTGCCGACCCCCCCCGAGACCATCTGGAAGGTCTGGACCGTGGTCTCGCCGGACGGCAGTGCCGGTAGCGCCTCCGCCGCGGCCCCCGCCGCCGTCACCGTCGCCGTCGGCGCGCTGGTCAGCGTCTCGGGGTTGCCGTCGTCGTCGGTGAACGTCACCGTCACCTTGATCGTCTTGCGCTCGTCGTCGGCGACCAGGGTGTAGGTGCTCGAAGTCTCTCCCGCAATGTCGCTCTCGGTCCCGCCGGCCACGCGGATCCACTGGTACGTGTAGCTGACGTTGGTGAGCCCGTCGGCATCCATGATGCCGGTGGTGTCCGCATCGACCCGCAGCCCGACCTGCGCCGAGCCCGTGATCGCCGGCGCGCCGGTCGCGGCGGTGGTGGGCGTCACCACCGCCGTCGGCGCGCTGGTCAGCGTCTCGGGGTTGTCGGCGTCGTCGGTGAACGTCACCTTCACCTTGATCGTCTTGCCCTCGTCGTCGGCGACCAGGGTGTAGGTGCTCGAAGTCTCTCCCGCAATGTCGCTCTCGGTCCCGCCGGCCACCCGGATCCACTGGTACGTGTAGCTGACGTTGGTGAGCCCGTCGTTGTCCCTGATGCCGCTGGTGTCCGCCGTCAGCGTCTGGTCGACCTCCGCCGTGCCGGTGACCGTCGGCGCGCCGGTCGCGGCGGCGTTGACCTGCTTCAGCTTGACTGCCACGGTCTCGCCCTCGGACCAGCTCAGGCCGTGGTTGTTGATAGTGTTGACGAGGGTCCCCCCGCTAGTGAAGGCCAGGGACTGCGAACCCAGGCACAGAATGAAGTTGTTGGCGCCCAGCGGCCCGCCGGGGATGTCTCCCACAGCTTCCTGAACCCAAAACTCCAGGTCACTGCCGGCGGAATCCAAATAGCTGAGTTTCACAACTTCGAGAGCATTAGTGAGGAATGTGAAGGTGTTCGAAGAGAGGGATCCCGCGATCCTCCTGCTATCTGAGTCATACCCGTAGAACGTGCTCCCACGATCGGTTCCCTTCCCGACCGTGAGCGTTGCCGACCAGAGTTCGGTCTCGCCGGACTGCACGAAGCAGGAGGCATTGGCGGGCCGGGACACGGTGGACTGGTTGTCGCCCGCGTAATCGGCGAAGCTGGCGACCTGGTTGCCGCCGGCGTCCCTCAGCGCGTCGGCGCCGGCCGCGGTCTTGTCGTAGCTGACCGTGACGGTCTGGCCCCGGTAGATGAGGATGCCGGTCGGCAGGTTCATCTGTAGAAAGGTAATCGTGCCCCCCCCGGTGGTGTGCGCCGTAACCGCATCGAACTCGAGGTCGACCCCGTCGACGGTGACCGTCAAGGCCCGCGCCACCGCCGCCGGCACTGTTGGCTCCAGACCGGTCAACAGTTCGCTGAACTGCACCGAGACGAAGGTGCCGCCCTGCGCCGCCCCCGCTCTTATCGGCCTCGGGACGGTGGGGTCGACGTCGGTGGTCACCTCCGCCTCGGCCCGCGTCACCGTCACCGTGTAGGGCGTCGTGGTCGTCGTGTCCTCGGCGGTCACCGTCACGGTCACCGTGTTGGCGCCCGGCGAGAGGTCCAGCGTCGCCGTGTTCGGGGTGCTCGTGTCCGTGTCGCCCGTGATCGCCACCGTCGCGTTGTCGTCGGTCGTCGTCGCCGTCACCGTCACCGAGGACACGCTGTTCGCCACCGACGCCGTGTACGAGGTCGTGCCCGCCGCAAAGGTCGGGTCCAGCGTCACCCCCGTGCCCAGCGACAGACCGCTCAGCGTCGCGTCGGTGGAGGCGGCCTCCACCAGCTTCACCAGCACCACGTCGCCGTAGACCCAGCTCAGAGCGCTCGGACGCGACCAGCTCATGCAGCCAGAAGCGCGGGGGGTTGCCTCCGCAAGCTCGAACTCGTGACTGCCGATTTGGAGGACCCAGTTGTTGGTAATCGAACTGGCGACCTCGGAGCTGAAGCACAAGCTGAGAAAGTTTGAATTAAAGATAGACCTGTTGGGCCCTGTCAGCGTGATTGACTCGACCGTGTAGGTCGTGCCGTCCTGCTGGAACGTTGTGCCGGCAAGGGCACCGCCTAGTCCACTGATGCCATATCCGTACTCGTCTAGAAAAGCGCCGGTCGAACGCTCCTGCCCCGCCGTCAGGTTGGCGGTCCAGATCGCGCCGGCGTCGGCCGCCGGCGCGGCGGCCGCGCGCACCACCGTCACCGTGTAGGTCTCCGTCGTGCCGTCCTCCGCCGTCACCCCCACGGTCACCGTGTTGGCGCCCGGCGAGAGGTTGAGCGTCGCCGTGTCCGGCGTACTCGTGTCCGTGTCGCTGGTGATCGCCACCGTCGCGTTGGCGTCGTTCTTCGTCGCCGTCACCGTCACCGAGGAGACGCTGTTCGCAACCCACGCCCAGTAGGCCGTCGTGCCCGCCGCAAAGGTCGGGGTCAGCGCCACGCCCGTGCCCAGCGACAGACCGCTCAGCGTCGCGTCGGTGGAGGTGGTGGTGGATTTCTCCACCAGCTTCAGCGTGATCGTGTCACCGTTGGACCAGCTCAGTCCGGCTGAATTCCAATTCAGGGCCGTCCCTGCGGCATTGGTGGTCGCGGCAGAGAGCGCAAACGTTGAACTCCCGACCTGCAACTCCAGATCGGCAATCGCTGCTGCCGACCACGCTGTAGTCAAAAGGATTTGCAAGCCGCCAGAGCTGACCCGAATGTGCGAGACGTTGTATGTCGCACCGTCATAGTCAAAACTCGTATCGTCGATGCTTCCGACAGGCGGGGTTCTATTCGGCCATACCCCATGAGTAGTCGAAAGAACTCCGATGGTGATGTTTGCCGTCCAGTGTACGGTCTGCGCGTGCGCCGGCGCGGCGAAGGACGCGAGCGCAATGCAGGCGAGGGCTGCAAGCCCGGCACGGGCGGTCAGGGGCGCGGCAAGACGGCGAAGGGAACGCAGGGAAGCAGGAAACGCGCCGCGCCAGGACCGCGCGGGGGAGGCGGGGTCAGGCGGGCGGTCGCGCCGCGCTGAAGCACCGCTCAGACGAGACATGGAAACCCCCCGGCCTGTGGTATGACGTGGGCTCTCGGCTCCACTTGGTAGGAGAGACCATCCCCCGCCGCGCTCCGCGGTTCCGCGCCGGCGGGGGATGGCGCCCGGCTGTGTAGAACGATTCATTTCCAATTCAGTCCTCCGATTCCCCGACGTCCCTGCGGCCGCAAGGCCCGAAACCGCACCGCACGATTCCGGCCACCGAGGCCCCCGGAGCCCTCCACGCGGGCTGCCCGGCGTCCCCGGCGGTCCGCACAAAACTGTCTTGAAAATCCTACCTAATAGAGTGTGACAACAGTGCCAATTAACTGGTAAGTATCGTGAATATAGAGCGAATTATTGGCTACTTTGACGACCCCTACCGGAATAGGAACGCATCACCCGCCGGCCGGCGGCGGGCGGACGGGGGAGAACGTCGGTGCCGCCGGCGGCGCCGGACGGCTTAGAGGGGTGCCCGGTTGCTGCCGACATCGAAGGCGGTCCGCGTGTCGTAGCCGAGCGAGGCGTTGACCGTGTCGCGGATGAAGAAGAGGTCGGTCTCGTGGGCGCCAAGCGAGACGCTGGCGTCCCAGACTCCGAAACCGGACCGCACGACTCGGCCACCGAGGTCCCCGGAGCCCTCGACGCGGCCTGCCCGGCTTCCCCGGCGGTGCGCGCACAAGTACCCTTGCAATCCTACTTCTTGGTGTGTGACAATGGTGACCATTATTTGATATGTTTCGCGAACAAATCGCGAATTAATAGCGAAGTCGATGACACGTGCCGGAATCGGACCGAATCACCCGCCGGCTGGCGGCGGGCGGAAGGGGGAGAACGGATGACCGATTGCGACCCGGCGGCGGCCGAAAACGCGGCGCTGCGCGCCCGGGCGCTCACCGGCGCCCGCTTGGGCGGCATCACCACCATCGACGAGGCGGGGGCGCCGCAGAACTTCGTCACCGCGGGCTTCACCGCGGAGGAACACCGGCGGATGGCGGAGTGGTCCGACGGGCCGCGGCTCTTCGAGCGCTTCCGCGACCTGGAGGGGCCGCTCCGGAGCGCCGACTTCCCGGCCTACCTGCACGCGCTCGGCTTCCCCTCGGACCGGCTGCCGTTGAAGATCGCCCAGATCACGCCGATGCGCCATCGCGGCGTCCATGTCGGCAGCTTCTATCTCGCCGAGAAGGCGGGCGGGGAGCCGTTCACCGACGAGGACGAGGAGATCCTGGTGCTGTTCGCCGCGCAGGCCGCGACCGCGGTCGCCAATGCGCGGACCTACCGCGCCGAACACCGCGCCCGCGCCGACCTCGAGGCGCTGGTCGAGACCTCGCCGGTCGGCGTCGTCGTGTTCGACGTGCGCAGCGGCGACCCGGTCTCGCTCAACCGCGAGGCCAAGCGCATCGTCAAGAGCCTGTGCGCCCCCGGCCAGTCCGCCGAGCAGCTGCTCGGGGTCATCACCTGCCGACGCGCCGACGGGCGCGAGATCGCGCTCGACCGGCTGCCGCTGGCGCAGACGTTCGATAGCGCCGAGACGGTGCGGGCCGAGGAGATCGTGCTCTCGGTCCCGGACGGGCCCAGCATCACGACGCTCATCAACGCCACCCCGATCCACGACCCGGACGGCGCGCTCGCCTCGGTGGTGGTCACCCTCCAGGACCTGGCGCCGCTTCGCGAGCTCGAGCGCATGCGGGCGGAGTTCCTGGGCATGGTGAGCCACGAGC
The DNA here is from genome assembly GCA_965246995.1 of Vicinamibacterales bacterium. Lineage (GTDB taxonomy): Bacteria > Acidobacteriota > Vicinamibacteria > Vicinamibacterales > UBA8438 > VXRJ01. Next base: position 2,028,577 of record OZ252008.1, on the reverse strand, counting down.
TGCGCGCGCCGCTGACCTCGATCAAGGGCTCGACCGCCACGGTGCTGCGCGCCTCGCGCCTCTTCGGCCCGGCCGAGATAGCGCAGTTCTTCCGCATCATCGACGCGCAGGCCGACCGCATGGACAGTCTGATCGGCGACCTGCTCGACGCCGGGCGCATCGACGCCGGCACGCTGTCGGTCGCGCCCGAGCCCTCCGAGGTCGCCGCGCTGGTGGACCAGGCCCGCGGCACGTTCATCAGCGGCGGCGGGCGGCACACCGTCCGCATCGACCTGCCGCCCGACCTGCCGCGGGTCATGGCCGACCGGCAGCGCCTGGTGCAGGTGCTCAACAACCTGCTCGCCAACGCCGCGCGCCATTCTCCGGAATCCGCCCCCATCCGGGTCGCGGCGGCGCGCGAGGGGCCGCAGGTGGCGATCTCGGTCGCCGACGAGGGCCGCGGCATCGCGCCGGACCATCTCGGCCAGCTGTTCCGCAAGTACACCGCCGCCGGGGACCGGGAGGGCGGCATCGGCGGCGGGCTGGGACTCGCCATCTGCAAGGGCCTGGTCGAGGCCCATGGCGGGCGCATCCGGGCCGAGAGCGGCGGCATCGGCCTCGGCGCGCGCTTCACCTTCACGATCCCGGTGGCCGCGGCGTCCGGCGCCGGTCCCGCCCCGGGCCGCCCCGGCGCGCCGGGCCACGCCCCGGACGCGGCGCCCATCCTGGTGGTCGACGACGACCCGGAGACGCTGCGCCATGTCCGCGGCACGCTGGCGGAGGCGGGCTACGCCCCGCTGGTCACCGGCGACCCCGGGGAGGTGGCGCGCATCGTCCGGGCCGAGAAGCCCCGGCTGGTCCTGCTCGACCTGATGCTGCCCGGGACCGACGGCGTCGAGCTGATGCGGACCGTGCCCGAGCTCGCCGACCTGCCGGTCATCTTCATCTCGGGCTACGGGCGCGACGAGACCATCGCGCGGGCGCTGGAGGCCGGCGCCGACGACTACGTGGTCAAGCCGTTCTCGCCGACCGAGCTCACGGCGCGCATCCGGGCGGCCCTGCGCCGGCGGTCGGACCCCGTCCCGTTCGTGCTCGGCGAGCTCGCCATCGACTTCGACCGGCGCCGGGTCAGCGTGGCCGGGCGCCCGATGGCGCTGACGCCGACCGAGTACGAGCTGCTGCGCGTGCTCGCGCAGGGCGCGGGCCGGGTCCTGACCCACGAGGCCCTGCTGCGCCAGGTTTGGGCCGGACGCGGCAAGGCCAACCCCGAGATCGTGCGCGCCTACGTCAAGCGGCTGCGCCACCGGCTCGGCGACGACGCCGCCCGCCCGGCCTGGATCTTCAACGAGCGCGGGGTCGGCTACCGCATGGCCCGGCCCGGCGAGGCGTAGCGCCGCACCGCGCCCACCCCGCGTGTGGCACCACTTGAGGTGCGCGTCGGGAAGTTCGAGTGGCGCGTGCCGCGCCGGCGAGGCTCTCGGCTGGCGCCGGCAGGTCCTTGCTCACGTGCTGGATGTTCCATGTATTTACCACCAGCCATCTGGGACGTGACGTATTGGGGCCATCCTCTTGGGGGAGTGAGCAGTGTACGGAAGAGGCCTGGAGTGCGCCCCTGAAGTGGACAGTTTCGGGTGGAAGGATTGACAGGCGATGAGGTAGGTCTCTCCGCGGGGGAGTGCTTTAGGCTGAAGGCATGACTTCCTTCCACAGGCGTACCAGGAAGCGATCATCCTCTTCGATGAGGTCAGGCTCGGTGCCGTTGTGCGCGCGCATCCCATCAATGATTCTGCGCGGCACTCCGAGGCCGGTGGCTTCGATGTAGCGGTAGTCGCGCAGCACCTCCTTGATCAACTCGTTGCGCGAGGCGCGGTATCCGGCCCGCATCTTGTCGACGGTGACCGTGTTCGGGAGGCGCCCGGGAGAGATGATCTCGATCCGGTCCGTGTAGATGGAAAGCTCGATGTCCGACACGGTGATGGTGTAGTCGCGGTGCGCGACCGCGTTGACCAGCGCTTCGCGCACGGCTTCGAGCGGGTAGTCCCAGCGCTCCAGGCGCCGCCCGCCGTTCTCGATCCAGGCGGTCACTTCCATGTTGCGGCGCACGAAGTCGAGGGCTTGCTCGATGACGCCCGCTTCAACGGCGTTGCCAGCCTCCGAAAACGTGCGTGGCAGCAGGGGGTAGAGCGGCTGCCCGGGATCGTCCGACGGGGCTGGGAACAGGGACACTGCGGGCCCTCGCAGCGTCGCCCGGGCCTTCGCGTCATAGTCCTTCTCGGTGCCGGAGTAGGCCACTGCGCTGATTCCGGCCTGGGGGAGGAAGCGATTTGGCTTCAGGCCCAAGAGCAGCAGCCCGCCCGCGCTCGGCATCGGTCGGGTGCGGTCCTCGGCCATCACCTCGGTGTTGACCAGCAGGCGCAGCCAGGACTCGCGGTCCGTGTCCTCTGGAGCCCCCTGCTGGCGCAGGTCACGGAAGTAGTTCACCAGGCGTCGCAGGTCGAGGTCGTCGAACGTCGCGCCGGGAATCGGCTTGCGGTCGTACTGTAGGTGCCCGGACTGCATGTAGAGACGCGCTTCCTCTGCGTCGGTCGCATCGCGAGTGGTCGTGCCCACCCGAACCTGCGTCACCCACGCCGTTCCGCGCTTGGCCTTGTAGGGTTTGTCCGGCGCGTCGGCGGGAAGCGAGATGACTCCGATAACACTGCCGTCGTCCAGCGTCAGGGTCTCCCAGAACGGAATGGCCGCGGGGCGAAGGTGCACACGCGCGATCTCCATGATCCATTCTTCGACCTGCTTCGGTGCGCGGGTCAGACCCGACACGGTGCCGTCGTCTTCAACGCCAAGGAGGAGATGCCCCCCCTCTTGGTTCAGCAGCGCCGCCAACTCCTTGGCGAGTCGCTCAGGGACGACATCGTCACGCTTGAACTCGACGCCCGAGTTCTCGCCGTTGCGGATCAGCTCTTCCAGATCGGTTCGGTTCATCGCACCGCTACTCAGAACCCGTATTTCCGGCGCCGGCGCTCGAAGGCGTCCTTGCCGCCTTCGAGGATCTCCTCGACCAGCTCGCGCACGGGCTTGGCGTCGATCGAGCCCATGTGCTCGGGGGCGATGCGCGCGCGGCCGTGCTCGGCCTCGCCAGTGGCGGAAAGGCCGACGATCAGCTCGGCATCGCCGAGGACCGGGATGTTGGCGTTGTGGGTGGAGAAAAGGAACTGGCGGCGCTGCTTCTCCTCGCGCATGCGCGGGACGACGCCCTCGGTGATGAAGCGGTTGTCGAGATCGTCCTCCGGTTGATCGACGATGAGTGGCGCTTCGGACTCGAGCAGCAGCAGAAGCAGGACCGCGGTGGCCTTCTGGCCGGTGGAGAGGTCCTCGAGCGCCTGCCACGCCGGGGGCTCCCCGGCGGGAGCCGTATCGAGTCGGATCGCGGTCGTCGGGGGCAGGTCGAGTTCCTCGACGCGCATCAGCACCTCGGGCTCAGCCGTGGCGAGGCGCTCTCCTTGGGCTGGCGTGATGCCGAACATCTTGTGCAGCGCCTTCGCGCCGGAACGGCAGGCCTCGACGAACTGAGTGAGAGAGAGATCGCGAACGCCCCGGAGGCTGTCGATCGCTTCGGACAGTCGCCCGCCAACCTTTTCCCGGAGGAGGTTGAACAGCGGCTCGCGGTCGCCGGCCGCGGTCACCTCCACCTGCACCCGATCGCGGAGCTTCTTGTTGACTCCCTTCGCCGCGCCGTCCAGGCGTCGGAACTCCTGCGCCTTGATGTCCTCCCACTCCGCCAACAGGCTGCGGCGGCGGTCGGCATGCTCCTTCTCGGTGCGCCGGGCCGAGGCCTGCCGCTCGCGCAAAGGCCGCAGCTCCTCGATCTGCCGCCGCAGGCGGATGAACTCCTCGCCGTCCACGCGCGACTTCTGCAGCTCGCGGAGGATCTTCTCGTAGACCTCTTGGACATCTTTCTTGCGCGTCTCCCACTCGGTGCGCACCAGGGCGACACCCTCGTCGGCGCGCGCCAGCGCCTGCTCCAAGTCCTTCGCGATTCGCTGGAGTTCGAGGTCGAGCGTGTTGAAGACGCCGTCCAAGCGCTGAAGGATCGCCTTTCCGGGCAGATCCTCGAGAGCCTTGGCGGAGAGGAACACGCGGTCCATCGGGACTTCGCGCTTCAGGGTCTCGAGACATTCGCGGAATGACGCGAGGCGCTCCGGAATGGAGGCAAGCAGGCGCTCCTCGCGCACGAGCAGGCTCTGCTCCTTGAGCCGATCCTCGAGACCGGCATCGCGAAAGCGCTCCAGCGTCTCTTCGAGGCCCGGAAGCGCTGCCAGACGCTCCTCGATCCGCGCCAACTCGGCGCGCGTGTCGACCAGGCTCTTGCGGCTCTTCTCCAGCGCGCGGCGCAGGTCGGCCTTCTGGCGCGGGAGGTCGTCATCGCGATCGACGAAGCGGTCGAGCAGGCGGGTCAGCTTCTCGCGGCTCTTGGTCAGCTCCGAGATCTCGTGCTGGCCGAAGACCTCGACACGCGGCAGCACGTCCTGGGGCGAGAGATTGGATACCTCGCCATGATCGTCCCGGACCAGCGGCGGGTTCGGGATCGTGCACTCGATGCGGTACTCGCGAACGGCCGGGCGATGGGCGCGGACGAGGAGCGAGATCTTGGTCCCGTTCTTTAGGACGTGGCGGATGATGCCCTGGTGGGCCTTGCGCGCCTCGTCGCCGATGGCCTCGAGGCCCAGCACCGTGCGGATGCTCTCGATCACGGTCGACTTGCCGGTCCCGCGGCCCCCGACCAGGACGTTGAGGTTCGGATTGAAATGGACAGCGGCGCCGTCGAGGAATCCTCCCTCCCAGGCGAGCGCGACGAGTTCGGCGTGCTCCTCTGGCTCCAGCTTGCCTTCCTTGGGATTCCGGATGCGCGAGCCGGGATCCAGAAAGGCCTGGCGCAGCCCCTCGATCGTCACCTCTGACATCTTGATCCAGCAGGTGGCCGAGCGATCGTCGAGGTCTTCGGGCTTGGCGATGTCCTTCGCGTTGACGACCGCGATGGCGAGCCCATCCTTGGCGGCAGGGTCGCGCCGGTAGTCGGGGTTCGTGTTCTCGACGATTTGCCTCGCGTCGTAGGGTAAGTCGGCAACGGGACCGGGAATCTGGATCGCCAGCAGGTCCCCATTCCGCCACGCCTGGATGCGCGCCTGACCGGTGAGGACCTTGAGCAGCCCCTTATCGTTGGTCACGTGGGCAGCAATCGCGACACCGCCCTGCTCGCGTCCCTTGGCGAGGATGTCCGCAAAGGCCTTGTCAGCCAACCCGGCCGAGGGCTTCGTGTCGGTGATGCCGAACCCGCCGAGGTAGCGCGCGAGGAGGTCGTCCGCGGTGTCGGGGGCATAGATGCACAGAACGTGAATACCCTCGCTCGACGACAACTCGAAGCCGGGAAAGATGTGGATGCCACGTCCTTCGGCGGCGGCGCGGAACGCGGCGACGCCGCCGACGTGGTTGTGGTCGGTGATGGCGAGCACGGAGACGCCGAGGTCCGACGCTTTCTGAACGATCGCCCCGGGGTGATCGACAGCGTCGCCGGACGGTGCGTGGCCCCGGTACGTGGAATCGTAGTGGTGAGGGTTCACCTGAAGCGCGCAACGGTGGAACACGGCGCCGCTCGGGAGTTCCCGTGCCCTGGTGATCACATCATCGGGAGCCATGGGGCACCTCATCCGTGCCGGCGCACACCGGGCGTGGGCCGCACCACCGATCGCCGCCCCGGCGCGCCAGGTCGAGCCGCGCCGCCCAATCCTCGGCACTCGGCAGGGGGTCGCGGTTACGCATATGCGCCCTCACCACCAGCCGAGACCACCTCCCGACCCGGCCGTCCCTCTCGACGAGCATCCCGACAGGTCCTTCCTCCACTCGGCGGATACCAAGGTCGGCCCGAAGTGTACCGAATCCCGTTGCGCAGCGTCTTCTGCACGTACAGGGCGTCTCGTAGCTCCCCGACCTGGCGGTTGTTAATCGGTCCCATAGCCCAACCAGTCGGGCAGGTTCTCGTCGCACCAGCGGCGGTACTCCGCCGTGCTCTCCCAGGAGCGGTACGGCTCGTCGTCCATCACCGGCGTGTACGTGTGGACGAACGCGTACGCATACGGACGTGGAACGGCCGCGCGGCCGCCGCGTCGGACTCGTCTCGCCATTCTTGGGGGATGGCCGGTCGATCCATGCCAGTTCATTGTGCCTCAACCGCGCCGGCGCCGGCCGCGGGGTGGTTGACCACGTGGACCGGGTGAAACACCTCGGCCGCGGCCGCGGCGGGTTGGGTTCCCCACGTTCAGGTAGCGGTGGTCTTCGAGCCACCCCTCGTGGGTCTCCGCGCAGAGCGCCCGGATCAGCCGGAGACAGCTCGCCGGATTCGGGAAGATGCGGACCAGCGCTACTTCAGCGCCGAATCGATGCGCCAGCTCACGCAGCCGCTGGGAGGAACTCGGAGACGGTGCGATGTTCCACCACGTGACGGGACACTACCGGACGGAACGTCCGAGAGCGAACACGTCCGACTGCAGCATGACGATGTATTCGTTGCTGCGGATGGCGCTGTCAGGGCGCTTCAGCCCAACCATCAGATTGCAGTATGGGCCGCAGTTCAGGCGCCAGCCGAGATGCAGGTCACGGCGGCCGCTCTCGGAGACCACGAGTCCGGCATAGGGGGTGACCACGCCCCGGCCGCCGAACACCGGAACCCCATAGCCGAGTTCTGCATCCAGACGGCCACCCGGCATACGCGTATCGGCCGGCGCAATACCATTCATGGTCTTCCTCGCCCACAGCGCATCCGCGCCGCCGCCCGAAGAGGCGGCTCCCCATGACGGCGAAAGCGCGAACGACAGGCCCAGATCCGAGGATGGGTCCGAGTGGTAGATGATCGAGCCCGCCACCCTTCGTTCCTGGAAGTATTGATCCTCGTGCGCCAGCAGACCGCGCACACCCAGATCCGCCGTCAACCCCCCCGCCGCATATCGAAGCCCGCCGCCCACCTCGAGGCCGAAGCCCGTCTCCGCATCGCCCGCATCCTGGCGCACGCCGAGCTCGAAGGTCGGCGCGAGCGAGCCGCCATAGGAACCCTCAATGCGCAGCCGCAGTCGACGCACCTCCCCTGCCGCGGCCAGTACGCTCTCCACCGCGTCGGAGGTCGCGCGCAGCCACAAGGCGTCAGTTGCCAGCGCCAGTGAGAGTCCCCGCCCGTCCGTCGGCGACAACAGCTGGCCTCGTATCCCGGCTGCCGTCATCGTCATGGCCATGTCCGTCTGCTGCTCCTCGGCCAGCCTCAGCGTGCCCTTCCCGTAGCCACCAAGGCCCCAAACCGACACTCGCGTGCTTGCCTGGTAGCGCAGGTACGGATACAGACCCGTCAGGGAGGACTCGAGGTCGCCACTGCTCGAAGAGCTGGAGAAGACGCCATCGCCCCAGCTCCGGGACAGCACCAACCCGGTCAGCCACTTGTTGCGCCCAAGGTCTATGCCGACCGTACCTGTCAGCACTTCGCCGTCCAGCGCTACATCCTCCGCACGACCATCGAACTGGGAGAACGCACCCCCACCCCACAGGCTCCAGGTGCCGCCGTTCGCCCCTGCCGACCCCCTATAGCGGAACGCGCTACCCGCCAGGACGTCGCGGCCGCTGGGTTGCCGCGTTCCGTCCGCCGAGCCTGCCGGTGACGTGTCGAGACCCGTCTCCTCGGGCATCCGGCGGGAGAGCGCTGCGAATTCATCCTGCGCCGCACCGTCCGGCGTCAGGCCCACACGTCTCCCGCCTACCGTCACTTCCAGGCCGTTCGCCGCTGTTTCTGCACGCACAGCGCCCCGGGTCGACGTCAGGCGCTCGTCGACCGCATCCAGGACATGTCCCGCCGCTGTCCGCCCAAAGCGTACCAGCCAAGCCTTCGGCAACACGTCTCGGCCAACGATCGTACCCACTGCCTCTGCGTCGCCCAGGAGAGCGTGAACCGGGTTGCTCAGCCTGAGGGTAAACGTCTGCTCGGCTTCATCCAGGTTGTCGCCGATCACCGGCACCGGCACCGGCTGCTCCGTTTCGTGTGCCATGAACGTCACGGTGCCGCTGGCGGCTTCGTAGTCCCTGCCAGCCGTAGCCGTGCCATCCGAGGTTTCCCAGTCCACCGTCACGGCTCGGCTGCTCGCTCCGCTCAGCGTCACCGTGAACACCAGGCTCCCGGCATCTTCCGAGCCCTGCGCATCGGCGATCGAAAGCGTCGGCGTGTCTTCGTCGTCCGCGATCGTAAGCGACGTCGGCGTCACCGTGAGACCCGAGGCCGCCGTCCCGCTCACCGTCAGCGTCTCATCGTCCTCATCCACGTCGTCGTCTACCGGAACCAGTGTGAACGTCGCCGTCCCGCTCGTCTCTCCTGCAGGGATCGTCAGCGTAAAGTCGGCCACTTCCGTGAAGTCATCGCCCTCGGTGGCCGTGCCGCCCGCAACCGTCACGGTCACCACCGTCGCCTCGGAGCGGGTCCCGCCGTTCAGCGTGCCGGTCACCGTCATCGTCTGTCCGGCACTCCCTACGCCCTCGGAGACCACCGCAGGAGAAACCGTCAGCACCGCCATCGTCGTCCCCGTCTCGTCGTCCGTCACGGTCACCTCCACCGACTCCGCCGTCACGCCGTCATAGCCCCCGCCGCTTACCGTGTGAGCGACCGTCGCCGCGTCGTTCACCGCATCGGGGTCCTCGTCTACACTCACCGTCACCGTCTGGGGCGCGTTCCAGTTCGATGGCGTGAAGGTCAGTGTCGTTGGCAACGCCGTCACGTCGGGACTCCCGCTCACTTCAACCTCAATCGTCACCGGACCCGTCGGCCCCGATGTCAACACCACCGTGTATTCACCGCTTCCGCCCTCCGCCACTGTCACAGCCGTAGGGCGCACCACGACCCCACGCCCGTCATCGTCCGCGATCGTAAGCGACGTCGGCGTCACCGTGAGACCCGAGGCCGCCGTGCCGCTCACGAGCACCGTCTCGTCAGCCTCGTCCAAGTCGTCGTCCACCGGAACCAGCGTGAACGTCGCCGTGCCGCTCGTCTCTCCTGCAGGGATCGTCAGCGTGATGTCGCTCACCGGGGCGTAGTCGGTGGTCTCGGTGGCCGTGCCCGCTCCCACTGCCACCGTCACCGTCGTCGCGGAGGGGCCGGGCGCGCCGCTCAACGTGCCGGTCACCGTCACCGTCGTCGCGCCGGCCCCCTCGCTCACCGCCGCCGGGTTCACCGACAGCGTCACCCCGCTCGACGCCGTCTCGTCGTCCGTCCCCGTCTCGTCGTCCGTCACCGTGACGCCGACCCCCGCCGCGGTCACGGACGCGTAGTCCCCACCGCTCACCGTGCTCACCGCGTGCGCGATCGCCGCCGTGTCATCCTCCTCGTCCACGTCGTGCGCCGCCGAGACCGTCACCGCCTGCGCCGTGTTCCAGGTCGTCGTCGTGAACCGCACGCTCGCCGGACTCGCCGTCACGTCGTCGTCGCCGGTCACCGCCGGCGTCACCGTCACGGGCTCCGTCGGCTGCGAGGTCAGCACCACCGTGTAGGTCGCGCTGCCGCCCTCCGGCACCGTCCGCGTCTCTTCCGACACCGTCACCCCGCGCGTATCGTCGTCGGCGATGGTGACCGTCGCGCGCGTCACCGTCAGGCCGGCGACCGTGCCGGTCACGAGGACGGTCTCGTCCTGCTCGTCGACCGCGTCGTCGACCGGGTTCAGGGTGAAGGTCGTCTCGCCGCTCGGTTCGCCGGCGGCGATCGTCAGCGTGACGCTGGTCACGGCGGCGTAGTCGGTGGTCTCGGTGGCCGTCCCCGCTCCCACCGCCACCGCCACCGCCGTCGGGGAGGTGCGGGGCGCGCCGCTCAACGTGCCGGTCACCGTGATGACCTGGCCGCGGCTGCTTTCCGGCACCGTCGCATCGTCCACGCTCAGCGTGAGCCCGCTCGAGGCGGTCTCGTCGTCCGTCACCGTGACGCCGACCCCCGCCGCGGTCACGGACGCGTAGTCCCCACCGCGCACCGCGTGCGCGATCGTGGCCGTGTCATCCTCCCCGTCCGCGTCGTGCGCCGCCGAGACCGTCACTGTCTGCGCCGTGTTCCAGGTCGTCGTCGTGAACCGCACGCTCGCCGGACGTACCGTCACGTCGGCGTCGCCGGTCACCGCCGGCGTCACCGTCACGGCCGCCGTCGGCTGCGAGGTCAGCACCACCGTGTAGGTCGCGCTGCCGCCCTCCCGTACCGTCCGCGTCTCTTCCGACACCGTCACCGCGCGCGTATCGTCGTCGGTGATGGTGACCGTCGCGCGCGTCACCGTCAGGCCGGCGACCGTGCCGGTCACGAGGACGGTCTCGTCCTGTTCGTCGACCGCGTCGTCGACCGGGATCAGGGTGAAGGTCGTCTCGCCGCTCGATTCGCCGCCGGCGATCGTCAGCGTGACGCTGGTCACGGGGGCGTAGTCGGTGGTCTCGGTGGCTGTCCCCGGTCCCACCGCCACCGTCACCCCGGTCGAGGCCGCCCGCGGCGCGCCGCTCAACGTGCCGGTCACCGTGATGACCTGGCCGCGGCTGCGCTCCGGCACCGTCGCATCGTCCACGCTCAGCGTCAGCCCGGTCGAGGCGGTCTCGTCGTCCGTCACCGTGACGCCGACCACCGCCGCGGTCACGGACGCGTAGTCCCCACCGCTCACCGCGTGCGCGATCGTGGCCGTGTCATCGTCCGCGTCCACGTCGTGCGCCGCCGAGACCGTCACCGCCTGCGCCGTGTTCCAGGTCGTCGTCGTGAACTGCACGCTCGCCGGACTCGCCGTCACGTCGTCGTCGCCGGTCACCGCCGGCGTCACCGTCACGGGCTCCGTCGGCTGCGAGGTCAGCACCACCGTGTAGGTCGCACTGCCGCCCTCCGGCACTGTCCGCGTCCGTTCCGACACCGTCACCCCGCGCGTATCGTCGTCGGTGATGGTGACCATCGCGCCCGTCACCGTCAGGCCGGCGACCGTGCCGGTCACGAGGACGGTCTCGTCCTGCTCGTCGACCGCGTCGTCGACCGGGTTCAGGGTGACGGTCGTCTCGCCGCTCGATTCGCCGGCGACGATCGTCAGCGTGACGCTGGTCACGGGGGCGTAGTCGGCAGTCTCGGTGGCCGTCCCCGCGGCCACCGCCACCGTCACCGCCGTCGCGGAGGTGCGGGGCGCGCCGCTCAACGTGCCGGTCACCGTGATGACCTGGCCGCGGCTGCTCTCCGGCACCGTCGCATCGTCCACGCTCAGCGTGAGCCCGCTCGAGGCGGTCTCGTCGTCCGTCACCGTGACGCCGACCCCCGCCGCGGTCACGGACGCGTAGTCCCCACCGCTCACCGTGCTCACCGTGTGCGCGATCGTTGCCGTGTCATCCTCCCCGTCCGCGTCGTGCGCCGCCGAGACCGTCACTGTCTGCGCCGTGTTCCAGGTCGTCGTCGTGAACCGCACGCTCGCCGGACGTACCGTCACGTCGGCGTCGCCGGTCACCGCCGGCGTCACCGTCACGGCCGCCGTCGGCTCCGAGGTCAGCACCACCGTGTAGGTCGCGCTGCCGCCTTCCCGTACCGTCCGCGTCTCTTCCGACACGGTCACCCCGCGCGTATCGTCGTCGGCGATGGTGACCGTCGCGCGCGTCACCGTCAGGCCGGCGACCGTGCCGGTCACGAGGACGGTCTCGTCCTGCTCGTCGACGGCGTCGTCGACCGGGATGAGGGTGAAGGTCGTCTCGCCGCTCGATTCGCCGGCGGCGATCGCCAGCGTGACGCTGGTCACGGGGGCGTAGTCGGTGGTCTCGGTCGCTGTCCCCGCTCCCACCGCCACCGTCACCCCGGTCGAGGCCGCCCGCGGCGCGCCGCTCAACGTGCCGGTCACCGTGATGACCTGGCCGCGGCTGCGCTCCGGCACCGTCGCATCGTCCACGCTCAGCGTCAGCCCGCTCGAGGCGGTCTCGTCGTCCGTCACCGTGACGCTGACCACCGCCGCGGTCACGGACGCGTAGTCCCCACCGCTCACCGCGTGCGCGATCGTTGCCGTGTCATCGTCCGCGTCCACGTCGTGCGCCGCCGAGACCGTCACCGCCTGCGCCGTGTTCCAGGTCGTCGTCGTGAACTGCACGCTCGCCGGACGTACCGTCACGTCGTCGTCGCCGGTCACCGCCGGCGTCACCGTCACGGCCGCCGTCGGCTGCGAGGTCAGCACCACCGTATAGGTCGCGCTGCCGCCCTCCGGAACCGTCCGCGTCTCTTCCGACACCGTCACCCCGCGCGTATCGTCGTCGGTGATGGTGACCGTCGCGCGCGTCACCGTCAGGCCGGCGACCGTGCCGGTCACGAGGACGGTCTCGTCCTCCTCGTCGATGGCGTCGTCGACCGGGTTCAGGGTGAAGATCGTCTCGCCGCTCGGTTCGCCGGCGGCGATCGTCAGCGTGATGTCGCTCACGGGGGCGTAGTCGGTGGTCTCGGTGGCCGTGCCCGCTCCCACCGCCACCGTCACCGTCGTCGGGGAGGTGCGGGGCGCGCCGCTCAACGTGCCGGTCACCGTGATGACCTGGCCGCGGCTGCTCTCCGGCACCGTCGCATCGTCCACGCTCAGCGTCAGCCCGCTCGAGGCGGTCTCGTCGTCCATCACCGTGACGCCGACCCCCGCCGCGGTCACGGCCGCGTAATCCCCACCGCGCACCGCGTGCGCGATCGCCGCCGTGTCATCCTCCCCGTCCGCGTCGTGCGCCGCCGAGACCGTCACTGTCTGCGCCGTGTTCCAGGTCCTCGGCGTGAACCGCACGCTCGCCGGACGTACCGTCACGTCGTCGTCGCCGGTCACCGCCGGCGTCACCGTCACGGCCGCCGTCGGCTGCGAGGTCAGCACCACCGTGTAGGTCGCGCTGCCGCCCTCCCGTACCGTCCGCGTCTCTTCCGACACCGTCACCCCGCGCGTATCGTCGTCGGCGATGGTGACCGTCGCGCCCGTCACCGTCAGGCCGGATACCGTGCCGGTCACGAGGACGGTCTCGTTCTCCTCATCGACGGCGTCGTCGACCGGGATCAGGGTGAAGGTCGTCTCGCCGCTCGATTCGCCGGCATCGATCGTCAGGGTGACGCTGGTCACGGGGGCGTAGTCGGCGGTCTCGGTGGCCGTCCCCGCTCCCACCGCCACCGTCACCGTCGTCGGGGAGGTGTGGGGCGCGCCGCTCAACGTGCCGGTCACCGTGATGACCTGGCCGCGGCTGCTCTCCGGCACCGTCGCATCGTCCACGCTCAGCGTCAGCTCCGTCGAGGCGGTCTCGTCGTCCGTCACCGTGACGCCGACCCCCGCCGCGTTCACGCCCGCGTAATCCCCACTGCTCACCACCGCGTGCGCGATCGTTGCCGTGTCATCCTCCCCGTCCGCGTCGTGCGCCGCCGAGACCGTCACCTCCTGCGGGATGTTCCAAGGGCCCCTCTCCGGATTGAACCGCAAGCTCGCCGGACTCACTGTCACGTCGGCGTCGCCCGTCACCGTCGGCGTCACCGTCACGACATGCGTCGGCGGCGAGGTCAGCACCACCGTATAGGTCGCAGTGCCGCCTTCGCTCACAGTCAACGTATTCGGGCTCACCGTCACCCCACGTCCGTGGTCGTCGGTGACGTCGGTACTGAAGTCGACGCCGATTGCGTTGCAGATACCCTGCAGGGTGCAGACGCTGTTGGGCAGGAGCGATACGGTCAGCGGGCCAACATAGTCTTCGGTCGGCGTGACCAGCAGCGAGGCCGTGGTCTGGCCCGGTGTCGTGCCGAATTCAAAGTCGACCACTCCAAGGGTGCCGTTCTGCACGTCGATATCGTCAGCGGTAAAGAACTGCCACGGCGGCAACTCCAGGGTCTCGTAACCCGCGTGTCGCCAGAGGACTACCTGATTGAAGGTGATGACGAGCCGAAAGACCCCGCTCACCGGCGAGGGCGAGGGGCTGGTGGCGGTCGCCGTCAAGGTTTCGTTGGTGATGACGATGTTCGCGGTATGCACATCGGGCGCCGCCGCATTGCCGTGGGCCTCGACATCCGCCGGAATGCTCAGCGTCAGACGGTCGCCGTCTCCGCCCGTGGGTTGTATGTGCACGCAGAGGACGTCCGGCGGTACCGGAGGGATTCTGCCGTAGTACTCGGTGCCACTGCAGGCCACTCCGGAGGCCGCTCCGGAGACCGCGTTCAGCACATGGCCATGGGTGACTTCGAGTTCACTGGCCTCGATACCGCTGATCGTCCGGTCGAATTTGACGAAGACGATGAAGGAGCGTCTGGTCGCCTGGTTCGGGAACAGGCCAATTCCGTCGGTACTGGCCGCGTCGCGCTCAGCCGCGAGCACGCGGGTCGGAAGAGGCAGTTGCACCAGCGCGGTCGCGGCGCTGGTCAGCGGGCCCTCCGCATGGCCCTCGTCATCGGTGAAGCTCACCGTTACCGTGATCGCCGTGTCGACCTCGACCGCGGTCAGGACATGGCTCGAGCCGGTGGCGCCGTCGATCGCCACATCATCTGCGTACCACTGATAGGTGAACGTCGCGCCGGCCAGGCCATCCGTGTCGCCGATCCCGGTCGTCCCCGCGAGCAGGGTTTCGTGCATCCGCAGCGTCCCGGTAATCACCGGCTGGCCGGTCGCCGCGCCGTTGTCATTGTCGCCGACGGTCACCTGGGCTGATACCGGCGGCCCCGGGACATACCCCTCCCCGACCATCACCGTCGCCATGACCAGGCTGGCGGCCTCGTCCGTGGCATCGTCCTCCGTTGCCACGGACAGGCTCGCCGTGGCCGACTCTGCCTCGAAGGTGACCGTCGCTGGCGGCGTGCCGGACAGCATTGCGCCGTCTTCGGCCACCGATACACCCACTGTCAGCGTGGCCGTCAGTAGCCCCGTCCGCGTCAGCGTGAACTGCGCTGCCGCGCCCTCGACCACCTCGGCGGCGACCGCCGCGATCGAGACCTGCGATGCCATGCCGGCAATCTGGAAGCGGGCAGACTGGTTGCCGATGCCCTGTCGGGTGAAGGCCCGGTTGGAGCCAAGCGACACGGTCACCACGACCGAATTCGGTGTCGGCAAGACCTGCGCCGTGACCACGGAACGACCTGACTCCACGGTGTGCGCGAGGGAGGTCACAGAGCCGTTCACCACCTCGAAATCCCCGAGGGACAAGTACTCGTCAATGGAGATCCCCGGCAGGGGCACGGTAGAATCCCCGTCCGATTGAAACAGGATTTCCTGGTTGAATGCGATCCGCAGCGAGAACGTCGCCAACACCGGCGCCACGGCGTTGCTGGTCATGGTCGCGGTCAGGGTTTCGCTGGTGATGATGATGTCCGCGAAATACACATCGGGCGCCGCCGTATTGCCGTAGGCCTCGACATCCGCCGGAATGGAGAGGGTCAGGCGGTCACCGTTGCCGCCGAAGGGTTGAATGCCCACGACAATAATTTCCGAAGTGGGGCCAGAGGGGCTATGGGTGACGCTCAGCACGCGGCCATGGGTGACTTCCAGTTCACTGGCCTCGATACCCGTGACGGTCCGGTTAAAAAGGACCGCCACCGTAAACGGGCGCCTGGTCGCCTGGTGTTCGGTCAGGCCCAGCGGACCGGTACCGTCTGGGTCGCGCGCAACGCTGATCACGCGAGCCGCAACCGCGGGGACGGTCGCCGAAATCCCTGTCTCAAGCCGTCTGCGGTCCGACGTGCACACCGCGCCGGTGGCATCGCAGTCGCTGGTCGCGGGCAGGGCAATGACCACGTCGCCAACGACCGTCGGCTCGACCGTGATCTCCCACAGGTCGCTGCGCCCATCCACCCGCCGAGCATCGGTCACGTTGCCCCCGGTTACATCCAGGGCCTCGTCCCGCATCGTGACGAAAGAGGCTGCGACCGCGTCGCTGAACTGGATCCGGAACGTGAACGCGTTCATCCCGCCATGCGACGCATCATGCGACGCCGGCAGGTCCACGAAGCTCGCCGTCAGCGCAACCGACTGCGCGTACGCCGCCGGTGCGGCGCACGCGAGCGCACACGCAGCGGCCAGCGTCCACCGGACGATGGCAAGATCAGCAGAAAGGCGTCCAGAGACGGCTCCGCGTCTGGACGCGGACAGGCCTGCCGCAAGAGTGCGGCACGGGGCGGCAATGACGGAGACGAACGCGGCCGCGCGGGCCGGAAAGACGGTCAGGGACAAGGGGGGCCGGGGTGCAGGCTCATAGGGCGGCTCCGCCCGTCCAGGTGCGCCCTGCGTTCGGGCGGTAGCGAGAGTGCTTCGGTTCTCGCCTCGTTCAAGACGGCCCGGCCGGGGGGGGAGCGGCGTGGTCCTCTCGAAGTGCAGGGTCGGTTCGGTTCCCGGCGCGGGGTGGCCAGGGCGTCGGCCGGCAGCCTCGTTGCGCCGCCGGCGCCGACCCCCACGCCATCGGCCGTAGCGAGCCCTGTGACGACGGGGCTCGGCGCGAGCGGCTGGGCCCGGCGTCCAAGCTCAGTGGCAGGTTGCGTGTGAAGTTGCTGCATGGCGAATTCCTCTACGGCGCTCCTCTCCATTACGCGGTCTGCCCGACTGCCCCGGCGGTCCGCACACAAGATGTCCTTGCAACCCTACTAAATAGTGTGTGACAATAGTGCCCGTTATGTGGTATAATTCGCGAATAATTCACGAATTACACGCAAAGTCGATGCACAATACCGGACTCGGACCGAATCTCAGCGGCCGTGGCCGCGGTCCGGCGCCGAATCACCCGCCGGCTGGCGGCGGGCCGAAGGGGGAGAACGGATGACCGATTGCGACCCGGCGGCGGCCGAAAACGCGGCGCTGCGCGCCCGCATCTCCGCGCTCAGCGCGGCGAGCGTGCGCATCAGCGCGAGCCTCGACCTCGAGACCGTGCTCAACGAGGTGGTCGACAGCGCCCGGGCGCTCACCGGCGCCCGCTTGGGCGGCATCACCACCATCGACGAGGCGGGGGCGCCGCAGAACTTCGTCACCGCGGGCTTCACCGCGGAGGAACACCGGCGGATGGCGGAGTGGTCCGACGGGCCGCGGCTCTTCGAGCGCTTCCGCGACCTGGAGGGGCCGCTCCGGAGCGCCGACTTCCCGGCCTACCTGCACGCGCTCGGCTTCCCCTCGGACCGGCTGCCGTTGAAGATCGCCCAGATCACGCCGATGCGCCATCGCGGCGTCCATGTCGGCAGCTTCTATCTCGCCGAGAAGGCGGGCGGGGAGCCGTTCACCGACGAGGACGAGGAGATCCTGGTGCTGTTCGCCGCGCAGGCCGCGACCGCGGTCGCCAATGCGCGGACCTACCGCGCCGAACACCGCGCCCGCGCCGACCTCGAGGCGCTGGTCGAGACCTCGCCGGTCGGCGTCGTCGTGTTCGACGTGCGCAGCGGCGACCCGGTCTCGCTCAACCGCGAGGCCAGGCGCATCGTCAAGAGCCTGTGCGCCCCCGGCCAGTCCGCCGAGCAGCTGCTCGGGGTCATCACCTGCCGGCGCGCCGACGGGCGCGAGATCGCGCTCGACCGGCTGCCGCTGGCGCAGACGTTCGATAGCGCCGAGACGGTGCGGGCCGAGGAGATCGTGCTCTCGGTCCCGGACGGGCCCAGCGTCACGACGCTCATCAACGCCACCCCGATCCACGACCCGGACGGCGCGCTCGCCTCGGTGGTGGTCACGCTCCAGGACCTGGCGCCGCTTCGCGAGCTCGAGCGCATGCGGGCGGAGTTCCTGGGCATGGTGAGCCACGAGCTGCGCGCGCCGCTGACCTCGATCAAGGGCTCGACCGCCACGGTGCTGCGCGCCTCGCGCCTCTTGGGCCCGGCCGAGGTGACGCAGTTCTTCCGCATCATCGACGCGCAGGCCGACCGCATGGACAGTCTGATCGGCGACCTGCTCGACGCCGGGCGCATCGACGCCGGCACGCTGTCGGTCGCGCCCGAGCCCTCCGAGGTCGCCGCGCTGGTGGACCAGGCCCGCGGCACGTTCATCAGCGGCGGCGGGCGGCACACCGTGCGCATCGACCTGCCGCCCGACCTGCCGCGGGTCATGGCCGACCGGCAGCGCCTGGTGCAGGTGCTCAACAACCTGCTCGCCAACGCCGCGCGCCACTCTCCCGAGTCCGCCCCCATCCGGGTCGCGGCGGCGCGCGAGGGGCCGCAGGTGGCGGTCTCGGTCTCCGACGAGGGCCGCGGCATCGCGCCGGACCATCTCGGCCAGCTGTTCCGCAAGTACACCGCCGCCGGGGACCGGGAGAGCGGCGTCGGCGGCGGGCTGGGACTCGCCATCTGCAAGGGCCTGGTCGAGGCCCATGGCGGGCGCATCCGGGCCGAGAGCGGCGGCATCGGCCTCGGCGCGCGCTTCACCTTCACGATCCCGGTGGCCGCGGCGTCCGGCGCCGGTCCCGCCCCGGGCCGCCCCGGCGCGCCGGGCCGCGCACCGGACGCGGTGCCCATCCTGGTGGTCGACGACGACCCGGAGACGCTGCGCCATGTCCGCGGCACGCTGACGGAGGCGGGCTACGCCCCGCTGGTCACCGGCGACCCCCGGGAGGTGGCGCGCATCGTCCGGGCCGAGAAGCCCCGGCTGGTCCTGCTCGACCTGATGCTGCCCGGGACCGACGGCGTCGAGCTGATGCGGACCGTGCCCGAGCTCGCCGACCTGCCGGTCATCTTCATCTCGGGCTACGGGCGCGACGAGACCATCGCGCGGGCGCTGGAGGCCGGCGCCGACGACTACGTGGTCAAGCCGTTCTCGCCGACCGAGCTCACGGCGCGCATCCGGGCGGCCCTGCGCCGGCGGTCGGACCCCGTCCCCTTCGTGCTCGGCGAGCTCGCCATCGACTTCGACCGGCGCCGGGTCAGCGTGGCCGGGCGCCCGGTGGCGCTGACGCCGACCGAGTACGAGCTGCTGCGCGTGCTCGCGCAGGGCGCGGGCCGGGTCCTGACCCACGAGGCCCTGCTGCGCCAGGTCTGGGCCGGACGTGACACGACCGACCCCAAGATCGTGCGCGCCTACGTCAAGCGGCTGCGCCACCGGCTCGGCGACGACGCCGCCCGCCCGGCCTGGATCTTCAACGAGCGCGGGGTCGGCTACCGCATGGCCCGGCCCGACGAGGTGTAGCGTCGCACCGCGAACGCGCCACGGCGCTACCCATGGCCCACCTCCATTCGCGCCTACCAGCGCAGCGTGCCGCGAAGCTGTACGGCGTGCTCCGGATCCGCGCCGGGACCGACCTGGCGCTGGCCCAGCTCGAGCGCCGCGTCGAAGCGGCCCAAGGTGAGCGTCACGCCCTGGCGAAGCGCTTGGCGCGATCCGCCGCCAGACTCCACACCGATGTAGTAGGGCGCCCACCGCGCGCGGCCCTTCAGCCCGTCAAGCCCGTACCGCAACTCGACCTGGTAGCGTTGCGCCGCGTCGAGCGCCGCGTTTCTCACCAGCCCCGAGGCGTCCTGGCGGCTCCACAGCGACTGCACGCCGCTTTGGGTCGCGCCCCAGGCCGAACCGATCCTCGTCGACAACCCGCGCCCGTCCTGGGACGGGTACGGCTGCCCGTTCGTCAGGTCCGGCACCGTTTCCTCCAGATCGAGGTCCGCGTCGATCCAGGTCCCGCTGTCGTCGATCGCATGCTCGTACCGGATGATTGCGGAACCGCCGTCGCTCGACGGGGCGTCCCAGCTCAGCGTCACCTGCTCGTCGCCCGGCACCCCACTCAGGTTCTGCGGCGCGCCGGGCGCGGCCCGGACCTCGAGCATCGGCATCATCGATCGCGCATGGCCGAGCTTCGACTCGAAGTCGTACTCCAGCCGCTCGACCAGGTCGACGGCCGCCGGGTCGTCGATCAGGCCTCGACGCCGCGTGGCGATGGCCCTCGCCCACAACGGGATCATCAAGGTGTCCTCGACGCCCTTCAACTCGAAGATCGCCCCCAGCCGTAGCGGAGCCTCGCGTAGTAATAGGCGCCGCCGATTCCCCACGGCGTGTACTCGCTGTACTTCTCGCCGACCGCCATCGCGCGGACACTCTCGTCCGAGTAGGTGTTCAACGCGTTCCTCCCGCCGATGGCCAGCGTCATGCCGCCGCCCAAGGCAATGCGCGCCTCCAGGGTGAAGATCGGCTTGCCGTCGAAGAAGCCCTGCTCGATGCCGCTCGACGGCAGGTAGCTCTGGCCGAACCCGCTGTCCCAGTCGTACCAACCGCCGAAATAGTTCACCCGGCCCAGCATGCGCACCCGTCCTACCTGCTGGGTCAGGGTGATGTTCCAGCGGATCCGCGGCAGCGCGTAGGCGAACTCGGTCAGGCGCCGCTGGTTCAGCACGCCCTTCAGGTTGTCCGTCACCTGCGTGTCGGTGTAGTTCAGGACGCCGCTGATGGTCGTGTTGCCGCGCAGCGCCAGCGGCACGTACGTCGACACCAGGTCGATGCCCTGCGAGGTGGTGGAGAACGCGTTCGTGAAGAACCGGAACCGCAGCAGGTCGACGGCCGCTTCAACGCCCGCCGCCAGCAGGGCGTCGATTTCGGCATCCGTCAGGGTGAGATCGCTCGTGACGCCGAGCCGGTCCGACACTTCGACCCGGAAGTAGTCGACCGTAACTCTGAACTGCCCGCCGTCGAAGAGCACGCCGGCCGTGTAGTTGATCGACTTCTCCGGCGCCAGCGGTCCGCCGCCGCGCCGCACCGCCGCCGGCCAGATCGACGGGATGGTGGCTTCGTTCACGAGATCGCCGACGGCCGGGTCGAAGTGATCCGAGATGTCGAAGGCGTTCTGCTGGCCGGGCGTCGGGGCGCGGAACCCGCTGCTCAGGCTGCCCCGCACGAAGCCGAAGCGGCCGGAGAGCTTGCTGTTCATCGTCGTGCCGAAGTCGTCGAAGTGCTCGATGCGGACGGCCGAGCCGAGCGTCCAGTCGTCCTCGGCGCCGCTCTGCTCGACGTCGCCATAGAACGCGACGTTGCCCCGGCTCCAGGTCCCGGCGGCCTGCGGCCCGAAGCCGAAGATCCCGTTGGAGCCGGCCAGGAAGCCCTGGTCCCCGCCGTAGGGGCCGAGCATCCACGACTCCCGGTCGCCCGCGGTGATTCCGAACTGCTCGTTCCGCCATTCCGCCCCGGCCGCGATATTGGTCGTGTCGGTCGCGGGGTAGGAGAAGTCGGCGTGGAGACCGAGCGCCCGCTGCCGGGGGCTCCCGAGGTAGAACGAAGTCGGCGTGTCGGGGCCGAGCGAGGGGTTGACGGTGTTGTGGATGGAGAGGTCGGTCTCGTGCGCGCCGAACGACCCGCCCACGTCCCAGTCGAAGCTGTCGCCGGTGAAGCCCCGAACACCGCCCACCAGGGACATGTCCTGCGCGTTTCCGATGAACTGCGGCGTGAAGCCGCCGGGGAACACCTCTTGGAACGAGAAGCAGTTCGGATCGTCGAAGACCCGCTGCAGGGCGACCAGGTCGGGCGCGTTGTCGGTGATGGTCACCTTCGGGCAGTTCGCCGAACCTGTGCCTTTGGCCCTCAGCACGTCGCCGATCAGCAGCGTCTTCCCGTGGTCGTCGGTGTAGATGCCGTTCCGCGTGTTCGGGTTGCGGAAGAAGATGCGGGCGCGTACCGGCTTCCTGGCGTAGTTGGTGTGACCGTAGACCTGCACCCCCGCGGCCGTCGGGTAGCCGAAGTTCCCGAACAGCTTCAGGTTGTCGTTGATGTGCGGCGAGCCCCAGATCTGCGGGGTGTCGGACTCCACGTCGCTGTTGCCGGCCGCGATGAGGGCGATGGCGTCGCTGCGGGGTGCGCTCCGGTTGGTCGACTTGCTTTCGCGCCACTCCAGGCTGAGGTTGGCGAAGCCGGCGGCGCCCAGCGGCAGGCCGGCATTGGCGGCCACCGTCGAGGTCGCGCCGCCGCCGTCCCGGAACCTGCCCGTGTTGTACTCGATGGCGCCGCCCGACGGGGCGTCCTTGAGCTGGAAGTTCATCACGCCGGCGATGGCGTCCGAGCCGTACTGGGCGGCCGCGCCGTCCCGCAGCAGTTCGATCTGCCGGAGCGCGATGGCGGGGATCGGGGAGATGTCCGGCCCCTGGGCTCCGAACGTCACTCCGCTGCCGCCGTGCCAGTCGATGAGCGATGAGCGGTGGCGGCGCTTGCCGTTGACCAGTACCAACGTGTGATCGGGCGCCAGGTTGCGCAGTATGGCCGGCCGGACGATGGTGGAGGCGTCGCTGATCGGATAGGTGTTGACGTTGAACGACGGGACCAGCGTCCGCAACAGCTCCAGCAAGTCGCTCATTCCGGTGGAGAGGTCGGCGGGCGAGAGCACGTCGACCGGCACCGCCGACTCAGTTACGGTCCGCGGCGGCGCGCGGGAACCGACGACGACCACCTCCTCGGTGAGTCCGGCGAGCAGGTTCTCGACCTCCGCGGGAGACAGCCCCAGCGCTTCGACCTCCTCCGGGGGCCGGCCGAGCGCGCGGGCGAGCGCCTCGACCTGTTCGTTGTCGCCCTCGGGCGACGCGGGTTGGGAGACGGCGGCACCTGTCGTTGCGACCAGCGTCAGCAGAATGAGGCTTGTCGTCAGGGCCGACTTCCAGTTCTTGTGCGTTCCGGTGGTCTTGCACATATGTATCCGATAGCTCGTCGAGCGCGGAGTGGAAACCACGGGCCGAGGGGGCAGTCGGAATCTGTCGGAATCCCCCGGATTTCTTGGGTCTGAAGACGATGCGCCACGGCCTGCCCGACTTCCCCGGCGGCGGTCCGCACATAAGTGTGCTTGCAACCCTATACTAATAGTACGTGACAATAGCGCCCATTAATTGGTAACGTAAGCGAATAACTCGCGAATTACGGCGAAGTAGACGCACAATACCGGACTCGGACCGAATCGCCGGGGCCGCGGTCCGGCACCGAATCACCCGCCGGCGGGCGGCGGGCGGAAGGGGGAGAACGAATGACCGAGCGCGAGCCAACGGCGGCCGAAAACGAAGCGAGGTCGTCGACAGCGCCCGGGCGCTCACCGGCGCGCGCTTGGGCGGCATCACCACCATCGACGAGGCGGGGGCGCCGCAGGAATTCGTCACCTCGGGCTTAACCGAGGCGGAGCACCGGCGGATGGCGGAGTGGTCCGACGGGCCGCGGCTCTTCGAGCACTTCCGCGACCTGGAGGGGCCGCTCCGGAGCGCCGACTTCCCGGCCTACGTGCGCGCGCTCGGCTTCCCCACGGACCGGCTGCCGTTGAAGATCGTCCAGATCACGCCGATGCGCCATCGCGGCGTCCATGTCGGCGGCTTCTATCTCGCCGAGAAGGAGGGCGGGGAGCCGTTCACCGACGAGGACGAGGAGATCCTGGTGCTGTTCGCCTCGCAGGCCGCGACGGCGATCGCCAACGCGCGCACCTACCGCGCCGAGCAGCGCGTCCGGGCCGACCTGGAGGCCCTGATCGAGACGTCGCCGGTCGGCGTCCTGGTGTTCAATGCGCGGACCGGCGACCTGGTCTCGCTCAACCGCGAGGCCAGGCGCATCGTCAAGAGCCTGTGCGCCCCCGGCCAGTCCGCCGAGCAGCTGCTCGGGGTCATCACCTGCCGGCGCGCCGACGGGCGCGAGATCGCGCTCGACCGGCTGCCGCTGGCGCAGACGTTCGATCGCGCCGAGACGGTGCGGGCCGAGGAGATCGTGCTCTCGGTCCCGGACGGGCCCAGCATCACGACGCTCATCAACGCCACCCCGATCCACGACCCGGACGGCGCGCTCGCCTCGGTGGTGGTCACCCTCCAGGACCTGGCGCCGCTTCGCGAGCTCGAGCGCATGCGGGCGGAGTTCCTGGGCATGGTGAGCCACGAGCTGCGCGCGCCGCTGACCTCGATCAAGGGCTCGGCCGAGGTGACGCAGTTCTTCCGCATCATCGACGCGCAGGCCGACCGCATGGACAGCCTGATCGGCGACCTGCTCGACGCCGGGCGCATCGACACCGGCACGCTCTCAGTCGCGCCCGAGCCCTCCGAGATCGCCGCGCTGGTGGACCAGGCCCGCAGGACGTTCATCAGCGGCGGCGGGCGACACACCGTCCGCATCGACCTGCCGCCCGACCTACCCAGGGTCATGGCCGACCGGCAGCGCCTGGTGCAGGTGCTCAACAACCTGCTCGCCAACGCCGCGCACCAGTCTCCGGAGTCCGCCCCCATCCGGGTCGCGGCGGCGCGCGAGGGGCCGCAGGTGGCGGTCTCGGTCTCCGACGAGGGCCGGGGCATCGCGCCGGACCATCTCGGCCAGTTGTTCCGCAAGTACACCGCCGCCGGAGACCGGGCGGGCGGCCTCGGCAACGGGCTGGGCCTCGCCATCTGCAAGGGCCTGGTCGAGGCCCAGGGCGGGCGCATCCGGGCCGAGAGCGGCGGCGTCGGGCTCGGCGCGCGCTTCACCTTCACGATCCCGGTGGCCGAGGCGGCCACCGACAGTCCCGCCCCGGCCCGCCCCGGCCCGCCGGGCCACGCCCCGGACGCGGTGCCCATCCTGGTGGTCGACGACGACCCGGAGACGCTGCGCCATGTCCGCGACACGCTGGCGGAGGCGGGCTACGCCCCGCTGGTCACCGGCGACCCCGGGGAGCTGGCGCGCATCGTCCGGGCCGAGAAGCCCCGGCTGGTCCTGCTCGACCTGATGCTGCCCGGGACCGACGGCATCGAGCTGATGCGGACCGTGCCCGAGCTCGCCGACCTGCCGGTCATCTTCATCTCGGGCTACGGGCGCGACGAGACCATCGCGCGGGCGCTGGAGGCCGGCGCCGGCGGTCGAATCCCGTCCCCTTCGTACTCGGCGAGCTCGCCATCGACTACGACCGGCGGCGGGTCAGTGTGGCCGGGCGCCCGGTGACGCTGACGCCGACCGAGTACGAGCTGCTGCGCGTGCTCGCGCAGGGCGCGGGCCGGGTCCTGACCCACGAGGCCCTGCTGCGCCAGGTCTGGGGCGGACGCGACACGACCGACCCCAAGATCGTGCGCGCCTACATCAAGCGGCTGCGCCACCGGCTCGGCGACGACGCCGCCCGCCCGGCCTGGATCTTCAACGAGCGCGGGGTCGGCTACCGCATGGCCCGGCCCGACGAGGTGTAGCGTCGCACCGCGCCCACCCCGCGTGTGGCACCACTCGAGGGGTCAGCGGCATCGTGGCTTCGAGAATCGATTTCTGGTCGTTTCTGACCTGATTGGGACTGCTGCCGACGTACAGCAGAAGCCGCACAAACGGCAATATTCTTCAGAACACCAGCAAGAGGAGTGGCGCGCCCGGCAGGACTCGCCGCTACCAGCGCACCGTGGCCCGCGCGAGCGCGCCGTGATCCGTGCCGCCCTGCAGGGGGCTTTCCCGGCGCTGCGCATCGACGCCGAGGTCGAACGCGGGATCCGCGCCGCCCAGCAGGCCGAGGCGGCAGCCCAGGCGGTAGCCGCGCCCGTACTCCGAGGTCGTAAAGCCGACCCGCGGCGTCCCGACGAAGCGGCTCCCGAGCGGAAGCCCGTAGCCGACCGTCCTGGGCTACCGGGCGAAGTGGGCGGGGGACGGCAGACCTGATGCTTTACTGGGCCATCTGTCGGAAGCCGGCTCGCCTTGGCGCGCTGGTGTCGCGGTTCGACCTGTGTCACCTACACGAAACCCGCGGCGCGGCCGTGGCGTGCGGCATATCCCGTCCTGGCGATCCTGAGTTGGTAGCGGTCACAGTGTCGGACCAGTCGAGGCTCTACCGCGTGGCCTGGTCACTGAGTCACATGTCCGACGGGCGGCTGAGGAAACCGGAAAAGGTGAGAGACTGATGTCGATTGCAGCTGACAAGCTGTTCGGATGTTCGGGAATCACGCCCGGTGACGCGGTCCGCATCGAGCGGGGAGTGAGCGCCTCGCCTTCCTTCAGGATGCCAACGATCTGACTCTCCGTGAACCGGTACTTCCGCATGGCGACTCCTTCCAGAGCGCCCGAGAGTCCAACATTCTATGGTCCGGCAGCAGGGGAAGCGTACCAATTCCCAACGCGATATCTGGTTTTGCACTTCGGATGAATCCTCGACTTCATGGCGAGATGGTGCACCGCCGGCCGTCAATGAGACGAGCGGATCGGCGATCGCCTATCGGAGCGCGGCGGAGTAGCCGTGCACCAACGCCCCGCCGTCAGCGCGGGTAGGCATCTCGTTCCAGGTACGCCCGTCGAGCTCGCGTCCGGTTCTGCTCTTGAAGACGCCGCCCCACTGCTTGAAGAAAAACGCGACACCCGCTGCCGTGCACTGATCGCGGATGTCAAGAATCCAGGATCGTTCCATGGGCCGGGCTCCAGGCCCAGACTCGCCGCCGACGATGACCCAATGGATCCCACGCAGATCGAGATCGGGAAGCGGACCCAGGAGTGGCTCCAGCGAGAGAAATTTCACTAGCGCATCGGTTTCTCGCAGGTGCTCGATGCGAAAAGTAAATCTGGAATTCTCGACGCTGACTCCCATCCAGAGGTGAGGTGCCCACGGCAGCGTGCGATGCAGCTCGGCGAGCCGCTCGGAGCGCTTGGTGAGTATCTGATACTCATGCCAGTCCGCTTGGCGCATGACACCGAAGACGCGCTGAATGAATTCGTCCGGAACCCGTGCATGAAAGAGATCGCTCATCGAGTTCACGAAGATGCGCCGCGGCTTCCGCCACCGGAGCGGCAGGTCCAGCATTTGGTAGTGCAAGGTAAGGTCGAAACCACGGGTGTAGTTGCGCTGCCCCATCGCCTGCAGCCGCCAGGCCATCCGCTCGGCATAGCAGTGTGCGCAGCCGGGACTCACTTTGTCGCACCCGGTGACCGGATTCCATGTGGACTCGGTCCACTCGATTGGAGAGTTGGTCGCCATCAAGCGGTTCCCCTGGCGCCGTAGGTATCGAAGATGTCCTTCACGATCCTCGCGCCTGTCTTGTTTTGGGAGGCGAAGTACAGATAGTAGACGACAGCGCCCTTAGGCGGGATGAACTGTTGACCTTGCCCCTGAAACCGTTCCAGCCCGAACGATAGGATTCGGGCGCAGCGATCAGGAGGCACGATGCCAAGGAAGGGTATTGACGCCCCTATATGTCAAGACAAGCGTTTAGGCTGCCTGCGTGACGTGTCTGCGCATGCGGAAGTCTGCCATAACACGCTGGTAGATTGGGATTGTCCCGCCCGCTGTTGATCTTCGCGAGCGGCGGCTTGTGCTGTGATTCTATGCGACCCGCTCGGTGGCCGCCTCCTCCTTGGCTTCGAGAACGGCGAGGGCTGAGACCAACTTGGTGATGTCGCGCCAACCGTGCACGCGGCGGAACGTCTTCTCGGCTTCGACGATCGCTGCGCTCACCCAACGTACAACCATCGTGCCGTTACGCCAGCGCTTCACGTTGCGCGAGTAGGTGGTAATGCTGCCATTGAAGTTCTCGATGGCGTTCGTGGTGCGCAATTTCGTGTATAACGCCCCGGCAATGCCGAAGCGTTGCAGCGTGAGGGTGTCGGCGAGGCCCTCGCGCACCGAGGCTGCGGCCCCCGGATGGTCGGTCTCGAGGGAAGCGGCCAGCCGCTCCAGTTGTCGTTGCGCCAGGGCGGCATCACCGGCCGCCCACGCGTCCCGCAGCACCGCGGTCACATTCGCGTGCAGATGCTCCGGGAGATGGCCCAGAATGTTGCGCCGTTTGTGGAGCTGACAGCGCTGGATGGCCGCGAGCGGGCCGCACACCGCGCGGATGGCCGAGGCGAGCGCCTTCGCACCGTCGATCACAAAGAGGCGCGCCCGGTCCGGGTCCAGGCCGCGATCGACGAGGTCACGCAGGAGCGCTTTGGCCACGCGGCTATGTTCGGTGTGGCCCTCCCGGAGGCCCAGAATCTGCTTCTTCCCCTCCGTATCAACGCCCAGCGCGATCACGACCGTGTGGTCACCCAGCACGATCCCGTCGATCAGCACGATCGGGAACTGGCGGTCCCCGAGCGGCGTGGTGAGCCAGCGAGTCAGTTGCGTCGTCGTCAGGGCGACATAGCGGCGCGAGACCGCGCTCTTCGATGTCGCCCGCTCCGTGACCTCCTCCGGCAGGGGCTCCAGGCTCCGTGCGTACTTCCGGGTGGAGATCCCACAGGCCACCGCGTTCACGGTCTGCGCATCCAGCGGGTCGCGCTGTGAGGCGAACGCGAAGCTGGGCAACTCGACCTCCTCCCCGGTCTGACTGCGGACGCGGGGGCGCGTCATCCGAATCCGCCGCCCCCCCAACGTCACCTCGCTCGACGTCGTGCCCGCGCGACCCGCCCGGCGCTCGGGGTCACGTTTCCAGCGCGGTCCGCACAACTCGGTGCGGTCCTGCTCCATCATCGCGTCCAGGACCTGCTGGCCCGCGCGGATGCACAACTCGAAATACGAACGTTCAATGCCGGCGAACGCGCCCAGCACCGGCAGCGGGATCTGCACCGTCGCGGCCGGCGGCCGCTCTACGGGTTGGAGACGCGGGGACTTCCTGGCATGCTTCGTCATGGCGGTGGCTCCTTCTTGGTTTAGGCACCCCCTCCGTATCACACGGAGGGTGAAGAAGCCGCCGCTCTTACATCAGAAGATCAACAGGTCTTGGGACAATCCCGGTAGATTTCACGGGCGAGGAAGCGTTTGAGGCAGCGGATGATCTCGCGTCTGGTCCGGCCGCCAGCCGTCCGGCGGGCGACGTAGTCGACCGTCGGCTGGTGGAGTCGCATGCGGACGACGACCGTGCGATGGAGGGCGGCGTTCGCTTGTCGGTGCCCGCCCCGATAGAGACGATGCCGGCCGGTCGTCATCCCGGACGAAGCCGGGATCGGACAGGCCCCGCACAGCTTCGCAAAGGCGGCTTCTGAGCGAATCCGGTCGGGGTTGTCGCCGAAGATGATCAGCATCTGGGCGGCCGTGTGGGCGCCGACACCGAAGCCCTCCAAGAGCGTGGGCGCCGCCTCGGTCGTGAGGCGGGTGAGGTGCTGGTCGTGCGTCGCGATTTCCTCAGCCAGGGCAAGCCAGCGACGGGCAAGCGCCCGGAGGGTGTGCTTGGCGGCTGCGGTGGGCGTGTCGAGCGGGCCCGATCGGAGGGCGGCGCAGCGCGTGAGCAGACGGTGATCGGTGAGGGCGTGGAGGGCTTCTCGCAGGTGGGGTGGCGCATTCACGACGATCTGCTTCAGCGTGACCATCGCCGCGGTGCGTGCTTTCCCGGCCGTATCCCGCGCGATCTTGAGCTGCCGGATCATCTCGACGACACCGTCCCCGGTTTTGGGGGTCGCGGTCGCTTGGCCCGCCAACACGGACCGGGCGGCGCTCTCGGCATCGACGGTGTCGGACTTGCCGACGGCGCGGCGCGTGTGCCGGTCTCCCCGATTCACTTCGACGACACGATGCCCCGCGCGGCGGACCGCGCGGGCCAGGCCGGCGCCATAGCTGCCGGTGCCCTCGATGCCAAACGCCTTGATCCGCCCGTGGGTGTCGGCCCACGTGATCAGCGCCCGATACCCGCCCGAGTCGGCGACGAAGGATTGATCGCCGAGGCGGATCCCTCGGGTGTCGATCGCCACCGCGACGTGGACATGCTTGTGGGTGTCAACGCCGACGATTACCGTCCGAGCCTCGGGCTGGATCAGTATGCTGGTGGTCACGGGTGGCCTCCTCGGGTTACGGTCCGCTAGCTGACCCGGGGTGGGCGGACAGGACTGTGACGGGCCATGGGTGCAGGCAGGCCCCTATCGGGTCACGGCCCATCCGGGCAGCTGGCTTCCATCGGATGCGCCGGGGGGCAATGACCGACAGGTCAATAGCAAGGACCCTAGGTCAGTCAGGTTGTGGGTCAGGCCACCACCCACCGGCACCCACCAGTGTCACTCAATGACCCCGACAGGCATCGGGATGATGCTCACAGTCAGGTTGAGGCGACGAGTGGCAGAGTAAGCCGATGAGGAGCCAGTCGGCCAGCTATCACGGATATCGATTCCCGCCCGACATCATCAGCCACGCGGTCTGGCTCTACCATCGGTTCTGCCTCAGCTTCCGCGATGCCGAAGATCTCCTCGCGCAGCGAGGCGTGACGGTCACCTACGAGACGATTCGGCAGTGGTGCCAGCGGTTCGGTGTCCGGTCTACGCGCGGCGGCTGCGGCGCCGCCGCGGTCGGATGGGAGACACCTGGCATCTCGACGAGGTGTTCGTCACGATCCAGAGTCGCCAACAGTATCTGTGGCGCGCGGTCGACGAGGACGGTGACGTCCTGGACATCCTCGTGCCATCGCACCGGAATCGGCGAGCAGCCGTCCGATGCTTTCGGACGCTGCTGAAAGCCCAGGGCCGTGTCCCTCGACGACTGATCACCGACCCGCTGCGCTCCTACGCCGCCGCGGCCCGCACCGTGATGCCGTCCGTGGTCCACGTCACTGATCAGTACGCGAACAATCGAGCCGAGGTCTCCCACCAACCGACGCGTCAGCGGGAGCGCCAGATGCGGCGTTTCAAGTCGGCCGCTCAGCTCCAACGGTTCGCGTCGGTTCACGGTATCGTGCAGAATCTCTTCCGAGTCAGTCGACACCTCCTGCGGTCGGCTCACCACCGCCTGCTCCGCACCCGCGCGTTCGTTGAATGGGATGCGGTGACGTGCGCCTGCTGAAAACGATCGGGAGCGTCGATTTCACGGGGCAAGAGCGCGCTGCCCTCAACAAGTTGACAATGCCGTCGATGGCCCTCTCGTGCGCGTCACCGCTGACGCCGCCTATGACACGGTCGCCGTCTACGCAACGGCGACGGCGGGGGGTGCGACAGTCATAATCCCACCGGCCAAGACGGCGAACCTCTCTGGCCACGGCCCGCGGTCGCCCGCGCGGGATCGGACGATCACGTTGGTGAAGCCGCTCGGCCGGCGCCGCTGGAAGTAGGCGTCAGGGTACCATCGTCAGGGCCGGGTGGAGCACACGGTCTTCCGCTACAAGTCCCTCATCGGCGATGGCCTTCGCGCCCGGAGTCCAGCTGGGCCGGGGCGTGAGGCCGTCCTCGGCTGTGAGATCCTGAATCGGATGACCGCCCTCGGCCGACCCGTGTCATATCGCATCGGCACGTGAGGATCCTGTCGGTCGGCATCGTGCGGGCTCGTGACGATTCGTGCAACAACGCCGGCGCGCGTCAGCGCGTCCACGGCGACGGCAGCGTCCACGGGCCTGGCGTCGCTCACGTTCCCACCGTTGTCGGCTTGACCACTCCGGACTTGAGCTTGTCCTGCAACCGGTATGAGTCACCCCGAATGCTGATCGTGACTGCGTGATGCAGAATGCGGTCGAGGATCGCACTCGCGATCACGCGGTCTCCGAACACTGAGGTGGACCCCGTTGTCTGGACAGCTTACGGGGTTGAGGAAGTTACGGTCGCTCCGGCAGACGCCGGTGGAGCGCGGAGAGTCGTTGCCAGAACACGGGCGACGGCGTGCGTTTTCGTGCCTCCCATTAGTAGACGACGGCTTTCCGTGCCGCGCCCACCAGCGTGGCCAATTGCGCCTGGCTCAACCCACGTGCGCGACGAAGCGCGCGGATCTGCTCAGCGTAGTCGTCGGGCACACTGGCCCAGGTCAAGGACACGCGACGGTCCGCCGGCCGCACCTGTCGGCCATAGTAGGCGTGGCGAAACTGCGTGACGGCTGCAAGCGTTGCACGCGCTCGGAGCTGTCGAAAAGTCGTCCGGGTGTCATAGGTCACCAGCAGTCGTCCGTCTCGGGCCGCTGATCGCAGCGTCTTGACGTGCACG
Organism: Vicinamibacterales bacterium; assembly: GCA_965246995.1. Lineage (GTDB taxonomy): Bacteria > Acidobacteriota > Vicinamibacteria > Vicinamibacterales > UBA8438 > VXRJ01. The sequence goes on along the minus strand of OZ252008.1, from coordinate 1,996,868 downwards.
CCAATGAGCAGCGCGAGCACGGGTAACGGAAGGAGCGCGTGGTCATCGCGATGCGTCGCCAGCGCACGGGCTCGCGCGAGTATCTTCAGCGGCGTCGCCCGCCGCCCGGCATCCCACGGCCGGTACGACTCGGGAGACGCACCGAGCATCGCCGCGAACGCCGCCTGCGACTGGCCGAGCGCGATCCGGCATTCACGCAGCGTACGGGGCTCCACGACGTCACACCATGCCATCGGCGCAGGCCGTTGTGAAGAGCGGGGGTGGCGCTCGGCGTACTTCAGTCAGCCAATCTTGGAAGGTGACCGGTCACTTTTTTCGCCTGTACCTTCGCCCCCGGTGCCCAGGCAGAGGGCACAATCGACGAATTCTTTTGAAAAATGGCGCGCCCGGCATCCACCATTTTGTGGTTTCCGATGTCTTCCCGTGATGTCCCATGAGCGGCCACGTAACTTTCTCTAGCGAAACTGGGTTATTGTCCGATGGTGCCTCACATCGTCTCGGCGCTTCCGCTCGCATCAGGATTTCATCTGTATACAGAACTGTGGACAGAAATCACGTGGTCTCGTCGATGACAGACACCCCTCCGCAGCCGTCGCGCCGCCTGACGCATCGCTTGAGTGCCGTGTTCGTGCGTACCGCCCCGCCCGGCTTCTACTGTGACGGCCACGGGCTGAACTTGCGCGTCGACCCGTCCGGGGCGCGCCGGTGGGTGCAACGGCTGGTCATTCGAGGCCGGCCCCGGATGCTCGGGCTCGGCGGCTACCCGCTGGTGTCGCTGGCCGAGGCGCGCGACGTGGCGTTCGCCCACCGCAAGCAGGCGCGGGCGGGCGGGGATCCGCTGGCCGAGCAGCGCCACGCCAAGCAGGTGCCCACGGTGGAGGAAGCCGCCGCCGTGGTGCTGGAACAGCAGCGCCCCGGCTGGCGGCACGCGCGGTACGAGCGGGACTGGCCGCGCAGTCTGCGCGCCTATGCGTTCCCGCGCATCGGGGCGGTGCCCGTGTCCGACGTGACCACGGCCGACGTGCTGGCGATCCTGACCCCGATCTGGCACGACAAGCCCGAGACCGCGCGGCGGGTACGGCAACGGATCGGCGCCGTGATGAAGTGGGCCGTGGCCATGGGCTACCGGCCGGATAACCCGGCGGGCGACGCCCTCGGGCAGGCCCTCGGGCGCCAACGGGCCGTCGTCCAACACATGCGGGCGCTCCCCCACGGTGAAGTGGCGGATGCCCTCGCGACCGTGCGCACCTCCCGGGCGTTGGTCACCACCAAGGATGCGTTCGAGCTCTTAGTGCTGACGGCGGCGCGGTCCGGCGAGGTGCGCCTGGCGACGTGGGATGAGATGGACCTGAACGCTGGCGTGTGGATCATCCCCGCCGCGCGCATGAAGGCCAAGCGAGATCACCGTGTGCCGTTCTCCGGGCGGGCGCTCGCGATCCTGTACGACGCACGGAGACGCAGTGATGGTACGGGCTTGGTGTTCCGCAGTCCACGCGGGAAGCCGCTCTCTGACATGACGCTGTCGAAATTGATCAAAGAACTCGGCATCGCCGCCGTGCCGCATGGGTTCCGGTCGAGCTTCCGGGACTGGGCAGCGGAGCAAACGAATACGCCTCGTGAGGTGGTCGAAGCCGCGCTCGCCCATACGGTGCGCAACCCGACAGAGGCGGCCTACGCCCGCAGTGATCTCTTCGAGCGTCGGCGGCGGCTGATGAACGACTGGGCGGAGTACCTCACTGCTCAAAGCTCGTAGTCGACACGGCGGGGGGAGTGCCGATACCGCCCACTCTCATCGACAGGATCGGGATGCTTCCGGCGCCATGCGGACAGGTGGGGTCGAGCAGCCGTACACACTCCGATCCAGTCTTTCTGCGGCTGAACGCAGGTCTCCACCGCTCACGATGTTGTGCGGGGATGTCCTTGTACCGCACCCGGTTTCTTGGACACACGTTTGCGCTACGCGGCATGGCGTAGCTCGTATTCCTCGCGCGCTTCGAGCGGCGTGCGATACGCCAGCTTCTCGAGGCGCCAGCACTGGTTGTAGCGTTCGACGAACTCGGCGACCGCCGCGCCGTCGGCGCCGACTCCGCTCGCCCTCCGGCTCCCTCCGTCCGCGCCGACACAGCTCCCTTCACTCGCCTCGACCCAACCATGCCCCACCTCCTTCGACATCGGATTGTCCCTTAATCCGTGTCCAAGAAAACTGGGGGCGCCTCAAACCGAAGACGTACTCGTAGATCTGAGCTTCGTATTCCCGCGGACAGCACAGCTCATACCCCGATTCGGCAGCGATCCGGAGCGTTGTGTGCGCGAACAGTTCCGGCACGTCCGATTGCATGCGCGCGAAGCTCTGCGAGCGGCGCAGGATGTCCGCATACTCTGCGCGGGTCGCGAATCGGTCGTGGCGTTGCCGGGCACGCTGTGCCATCTGTTGCCCCGTGACCTCGAAATCCTCAGGAGCGCGGCCCGGGGGACAGACTGGAGGGTCGAACAGCACGAGGGCCGAGAACGCGGACTCCGCGATCCCATGGAGCAGCGCCGTCAGCGCCGAAAGTGAATAAAAGATGCCAATTTTCGGTTTTTCACCAAACCGCGCGTCGATCGCCTGCGCGAGGTATTGACTGTCGCGCACGAACGTCGGAATGTTGTGCACTCGGCGATCGCCGACGGGGTTCCAGCCATGGCTACGGAAATCGTAGAGGATGATGTCGTAGCGATCCGTGAACAGCGACCAGAACGGATAGTACAGATCGGCCGCGAGGCCGTTGCCATGGCTGAGAACCAGACGTGGACCCGCGGCGTTGCCGTGCCGCCGGAGCATGATGAGCGCGCCGTCGGCCATGCGAACCTCCGCCGTGGCCCGCGGTGTGGGTGGATTCCAAAGATCCATGCCTGTTAAATGATCTGACGGCGACCTGGACCATTTACGAGGTCATCGTAACCTGTGCGGCGCAGCGTGCCAGCATCAGCATCGCGGCGGGCGGCGACGCGCGGGCGCGACGGTTGCGACAGTTGCCGTCAGGACCTCGAACCGGCTTTCGCTTCTGACGCCGCAGCCTTCGTGCGGATAGGTGTGCACGGTCTCAACGGACAGCGTGGCGTCATCCGCACGCCAGCCGATACGGGTCATCGGTTCTGCCGTCCTGTGTGGCGCTCCGTAGTGGAAGGCGAGCTGATCGGCGCACGAGAAGGGGCCGCGCAGCCGATCGGTCCCGTCGAGCTGGAACAGCGACAGACGGCAGTCATACCTCAGCGTGTCGATCGTCCGAGCGACCGACCACTCCGTACTGGCGTTCCGCTGCTCCAGCACGCGTGCATCGAGCTTGCCGGCCGCACAGGTCAGCAGCTCGGTCAACGCCGCATCTCCGAGCTCGACAAGCACCGCGTGACTCGTGCCCAACACGCAGAACGTCACTACGCGGTCTTGCCACGGAATGCGGCGTGAGCCGTATACCCGCAAGTGATCCAGACGCGCGCGCCCGTCAAGCAGAAAGTAGCGCAGCGTTGCCGCGCTGTGGATCACCGCCGCCGGTACCGCGCCCGTCACGATTGAAGGACCACCGAACCACCTGACTGGAGTGAACGCACCGTGAGACCGACGCCAGACGAGCCATCGCCGCCGTGCGACCGGTTGACCCTGGTCCGCCCGACGCGCAAGATCATAACCTGATGGACGACCCGCGCACAGCGCCGACGGACCACACCAGCGCCAAGACCCACGCCCTCCTGATCGCCGTCTTCACCATCGCCACGTGCGGGCTGATCTACGAGCTGCTGGCCGGCACCATCGCCAGCTACCTCCTGGGCGACAGTGTGACGCAGTTCTCGACAATCATCGGCGTCTATCTGTTCGCCATGGGCGTCGGCTCGTTCCTGTCACGCTACTTCCAGCGCGATCTGGTTGCGCGTTTCATCGAGATCGAGATCCTCGTGGGCGTCATCGGCGGCATCTCCTCGCCCGTGCTGTTCTTCGCGTTCGGCGAGATCGACTCGTTCCGGGTCGTGCTCTATGGCTGGGTCATGGCGACCGGTGTGCTGGTCGGTCTGGAGATCCCGTTTCTGATCCGCATCCTGGAAGATCAGTTCCCACTGCATGATCTGGTGTCGAAAGTACTGTCGCTCGACTACCTCGGCGCGCTCGCGGCGTCACTGCTCTTTCCGTTCTGGCTCCTGCCGCGGGTCGGGTTGATGCGGTCGTCGTTCGTGTTCGGTGTGTTCAACGTACTGGTCGCGGTCTGGACCTGCCACCTCTTCCGCCGTCAGCACCGGCGGCCGTGGCTCACGGTTCAGGCCTACGCCGCGCTCGTCCTGCTGCTTGCTGGCGCCGTCTTCTCGGACGCGCTGATGGAACGGTCCGAGCGGCGACTGTACGCCGACCCGGTCATCCTGTCCCGCTCGTCCCCCTATCAGCGCATTGTCCTGACTCGGGCGAACCGCGACGTGCGTCTGTTCCTCAATGGCGACCTGCAGTTCTCATCGCTCGACGAGTACCGCTACCACGAGGCGCTCGTTCATCCGGGTCTGGCCGCGGTGGCGATGCCCCGCCGGGCTCTGGTGCTGGGCGGCGGTGACGGGATGGCGGTTCGCGAGATCCTCAGGGACGACCGTGTCGAGCGCATCACCCTGGTGGACCTCGACCCGTTGATGACAGAGATCTTCGGCGCGCATGACGCGTTTGCCGCGCTCAACGACCACGCGCTGCGCTCGCCGCGGGTCGAGGTGATCAACGCCGATGCGTTCGTCTGGCTCGAAGAGGACGCCGGCGGCTATGACTTCATCGTCGTCGACTTCCCCGACCCGTCGAACTACTCGCTCGGCAAGCTGTACACCACCACTTTCTATCGCCGGCTCGCGGCGCACTTGAACCGCGGCGGCATCGCGGCAATCCAGAGCACCTCGCCGTTGGTGTCACGGGAGGCGTTCTGGTGCATCGTAGAGACCGTGCGCGCGGCCGGCCTGCACGCCACGCCCTACCATGCGGCGATCCCGTCGTTTGGCGAATGGGGCTTCGTGGTCGCGTCCCGTGAACCGTTTCAGATTCCAGACCGTTTCCCCGCCGCGCTGCGATTCCTGACGCCGGCCATCGTCCGGTCGCTTTTCGAATTTCCGCCCGACATGGACGTGGTGCCGGTCGAGGTGAATCAGCTCAACAACCAGATCCTGGTGCAGTACCACACGGACGGATGGGACCACTACACGCGTTAACAGCCCGTGGTGAAACCCCGCGTTGCACCGAGATTGGCGCTGCGCCCGCGTGGCAAGGCGCGACGAGGGAGCAAATTGGGGGCATTTGTGACTGAGGAGCAACGCCGCCACGCGGGATGCAGCGTGAAACCGCAGAATTCGGCGGGGAAGCGCAGAATTCAGCGGGGATCGAATGGGTGGGGCTTTCACCACGGGCTGTTAAGGCGCGGTCTGACCCGTCGGGACCTCCTGCGGGTCGGTCCCGCCGCGGCGGGGGCGGTGGCGTTCGGCTGTCTGCCTCGCACGGCGCCGCCGGCCGGTGGGGCACACGACACCGGCCGCATCAGCGGCGCGATCGTCGGCGCCTCGCACCAGACCGGCCACCGCCTGCGGGGCGGCGCCTTCCCCGAACCGCGACAGACCCGCGAGATGCCGGTGGTCATCGTGGGCGCCGGCATTGCCGGTCTGTCGGCGGGCTGGAAGCTTGCCAAGAGCGGCTTTCACGACTTTACGCTGCTGGAGCTGGAACCGGAGGCGGGGGGCAATGCGCGGTGGGGACAGAATCAGGTCTCCGCCTACCCATGGGGAGCCCACTATCTGCCGGTGCCCGGCGCCGCGGCGACCGCGGTTCGCGAGCTGTTGGACGAAATGGGTCTAGTGCAGGCCTACGCACCGGACGGCGAACCGATCTATGACCCGCGGCATCTCTGCCACGCCCCGCAGGAACGGCTGTTCATCGATGGCGGCTGGCGTGAGGAGATTTCGGCGCAGAACCTGCTGGACCCGGACGGCACCGGCAACGTCCCGGAACTCAACGCATTCGAGGCCGAGATCCGGCGATATCGCACCTATCGCGACGCGCGCGGCCGCCCGGCGTTCGCCCTGCCGCGCGCCGCGAGCACCAGCGATGCGGAGATCGTCGCACTCGACCAGCTTTCGATGCGCGAGTACTTCGACCGGGCCGGATGGTCCTCGGCGCGGTTGCGCTGGTATGTCGACTACTGTTGCCGCGATGACTACGGCTGCACGCTCGAGACCACCTCGGCCTGGGCCGGCTGGCACTACTTCTGTTCGCGCCCCGAAAACGGCCAGTACCTGACGTGGCCAGAGGGTAACGGCCGCATCGTTCGCCATTTCATGGAGCGCCTGGCGCCGCATGTCAGCACCGGCATGCTGGTCCACCGCCTGCGTCGCACCGCCGGCGCGGGACGCGATACGTCGCTGGATGGCGGCGTCGATGTAGACGTGGTCGACACCGGCAACGACACCGCGCTGCGGTATCGGGCGCGTCACGTCATCTACGCTCTGCCCCGTTTCACCGCGCGGCACATTATCGCGGACTACCCGCTCCCCGACGAAGGGTCTGCCGCGTTCACCTACTGTCCATGGATGGTGGCGAATCTCACCGTCGACCGCCTGCCCGCGGGCGCCGCCTGGGACAACGTGCTCTACGACAGTCCGTCACTGGGCTACGTGGTCGCGACCCACCAGAATCTGCAGATCGCACCGGGACCGAGCGTGCTGACCTATTACCTGCCGCTGACCCCTCCGAACCCGGAGGTCGCGCGCGCCTGGATGATCGAGCGAAGCTGGAGCGACTGGGTCTCGCTGATCTTCGCCGACCTCACGCAGGCCCATCCCGACATCGAGTCCTTCGTGTCGCACATCGACGTCATGCTCTGGGGACACGCGATGATCCGGCCCGTGCCAGGCTTTCTGTGGGGTGACGCCCGCCGCCTGGCCGCCGAGCGCCACGGCGCCATCCGCTTCGCCCACTCCGACATGAGCGGCCTCTCGCTCTTCGAGGAGGCCCAGTATCACGGCGTGCGGGCGGCCGAGGCGGTCATGCGGGACCTGGACCACCCACACCGCAGTTCGCTGCCGCCCGAGACAAGCGCGTAACTGCCACTTCCGGCCTATGCCGCCGCGATCCCCATCTTCTTCTTCAGCGCGGCCAGAGACTCGGCTCCGGCGCTACTCGAGGGAGCAGCCAGCGCCTTGTCGATGTCTTCGTCGATGTTGCCACCGACATCGGCGAGCTGGTCGTAGGCCTCGGCGAGCGACTCCTCCTCCTCGACCTTCTGCTTCATCTTCTCCAGCATCGCCACGGTGCCGCCCGCGTCGGCGCCCGCCAACTGCTGGTTGATCTTGCGCATTGACGACGCGGTGCGCGCCCGGGCCTTCAGGGTGACCGCTTCGTTCTCGTATTTGCCGATCTGCCGCTTGAGATCCTCGACCTTGGCCTGCAACTGGTCGGCCATCTGCTGCTGCGACTTGTGATCGGCAGTCAGGCTGGCGGCCTGCTGCAGCGATTCGTCCTTCTTCTCCAGCGCCGACGTAGCGAGCCGCTCGGCATCGCCCGCATCCATCTCGCCCCCCTCCATCCGTTTGAGCAGCATCATCGCCTTGCGCTCGTAGTCGGCCGCCCGCTTCTTGTGGTCTACTCCCTCCTTCTTCAGACGGATGGCCAACGACTTCACCTGGGCGAGACTGACCATCGCCGCCTGGAGATTCTGCTTGAGATCGCGGATGCCCTGTTCGGTCATCTTGATCGGATCTTCCAGACCGTCCAGCGCGGCGTGGGCGTTCGATTCGGCGACCTTGAACATCCTGCGAAAGATACTGGCCATGACTGTGTCTCCTTCCAACGACGAGGTCTATTTCTTCAGGTAGGTAAGCAGTTCGGCGCCGTACTCCGCCAGCGCCAGAGACAGGGACCGGATCGAGCCCTCGAGCTCGTTGAGGTCAAGATGGGCAATCTGGAGGGTGTCGCGAAAGAAAATGCGCCCGGCCGTCTCGTCGAGCACAAACGCGCCGTGCACGAGGGTGTTGTTCATCTGCAGGAGCCGGATGAAGAGATCGCCAGGTTCCGCCGGCACTTCGGCTATCAACTGTTCGAGCACCACGATGGGCGGCTCGCAATCGATGACCAGTTGCTTGATACCGCTGTCTTCGTCGTCCACGACGACCAGTTCCTCGGGCTCGTTCTCCGCGACAATCGTAAGATCGAGGTCGAGCAGGTAGCCCTTGACTCGATCGAGATGCTCAGACATCCAATTACGCCTCCTTGCGTTTCCGTCCCCTGCGCGACACCGCGCTGACCCGCGACGGATCCCACTGTTTGTTTACGATTCCGGGCAGCATACTGTTCGTGACGGCCACCATGTTCGTCAGTGGACTCTTTCGTTAGTTTACGATGCAGGCGGCCGACCTGTTCGTCACATTCGCCATCTTTATCGTGTGCACGGTCTCACCCCGCTAGTCGCCCGCCGAGACGACCACCAGCCGATCATGGCTATCTACGACGAGGTCGGCGTCCGGATTCGTCACCACCTTCCCGCTCCCATGCTGCAGAATCGCCAGCGCGATCATGCCCTGCTCGCGCTTCAGACTGGAGAACAGGTCGAGAAAGGTCCGTCCCGCGAATTCCGCAGGCACCTGGATGGTGATGAGGTCGTGACCGACCTGCGCGCTCAGGAGTTCACGCAATACGGCGGAGATGCCGTGGTCCAGGGTCGCGGTCGAGATGACGCGGCTGCTGAACTCGGCGCCAACGATGATCTCGTCGGCACCCGCGCGCTCGCAGTGGCTGACGTTGTCCTCGCTGGCCAGTTCCACGATGGAGTACACGCCCGGGTTGAGACTCTCCACCGTCAGAACCGACAACACCGCCTTGGCATCCCGCGCACCGTGATCGAGGGACCGGTCGCCGACCATGACCACGGTGGCCGCCTTCTCGATGCCGGCCCGTTTCAACATCTCCTCGGACAAGCCGCCACGCACGAAAAAGAGATATTCGTCCACGACCGGCTTTTCGTCGATGTCGGCCAGCAGCACGATCGGGGCGCTGGCCGCGCGCCGGTCGGCCCTGAGATCCTTGAGCACTTCCTTCGTCCGGTCGTTCCATTCGCACAGGATGATGTGCCCCTCGAGGTCGTACGAGCCCATACCTCGCTCCTTCCGCAGTCGCTTCTCGACGAAAACACCGGCGATGGTTGCCGTGAACATCCCGAGCACACCGATTCCGAAGAACATGAGCACGACACCGATTAGCCGGCCACCGAGCGACGTCGGAGAAATATCTCCGAACCCGACGGTGGTCAGAGTGACGATGGCCCACCAAACGGCGTCGGGGAGCGACCGGTTTTCCTCGAAATAGGTGAGGCCGGCAGCCCCGACCAGAACCAGTGCGACGATAACCCCCATCAGGCGCAACAGGTTCTCACGGTGCAGGAATGCCAGCAGGGCCAGCACAGGATGCGCCACCCTGGTTCTGAAAACATTCATGTTCAATACAGACCCCAGTCGCCGTCACGATAGTAGTAGAAGACCGCGAAGTTGGTCTCGTCGCTCACCTCGACGATGTCGTCGAAGCCCTTTCCGAAGTGCAGCATGCTCACCATCGCGTCACGGTTGAGAAAGCGCGTGCCCAGCGTCTCGAAACTCAACGCCGCGAGGCGCCGGTCGAGCCAGTCACCCGCCGGCGCGGCGTCCCCGCCGCCGCGCATGCCCAGCACCCAGCCCCACTCGCCCATCGTCGGCACGTGATTGTGGTATCGCGCCGTGGCGAACCCGGCCGCCGCCATCGTCGCGCCAACGGAGAGGAACGCGCGACGGGTGAAGAACGGACTCGTCGCCTGGGTCGCGAGGACACCCCCCGGCGAGAGATGTCGGCGCGCGAGGCGATAGAACTCGAGGCCGTAGAGCCGGGCCAGGTCGATGGTCCGCGGGTCGGGGAGATCGACCAGGATGACATCCCAGAAACGGTTGTCGGCATCGCGCAGGTAGGTGTAGGCATCGCGGTGCACGACCGACACACGCGGGTCGTCGAAGGCGCGCCGGTTCAACCCGACAAGCACGTCGTGCGAGCGCGCCAGCGTGGTCATGGCCGGGTCGATGTCAACCAGGGTGACGTCGACGACGTCAGGGTGCCGCAGCACCTCGCGCAGCGCCAGTCCGTCGCCCCCTCCGAGCACCAGGATGTGACGCCGGGCGGCGCTCGCGAGCATCGCCGGGTGCACGAGCGGCTCGTGATACCGCTCTTCGTCGTAGGAGCTGAACTGCGTGTGACCATCGAGATACAGCCAGTGGTGGTCCCTGAACTGGGTCATCACGATGCGCTGGTAGCGAGTCTGGTCCTGATAGATCACCTGGTCGCGATACTTGCGTTGCTCGCCGAACAGCACGATCGGCTCGGCCAGCCAGACCAGCGCGGTCAGGAACAGCGCCACCCCGACGAACGACGCGGTCAGGACGCGACGCCACGCGAACGCCTGGCGATGACGCGCGAACAGCGCCCCGGCCACGACGAGGTTGATGGCGCCCAGCGCGATCGGCGTGTAGGTCAGCCCCAGCAACGGCAACCCCACGAACGCAAACAGCACGCCGCCCAGCAAGGCCCCGTAGTAGTCGTATTCGAGCACCGAGCTGATATTTACCCGAAGCTCGTCGAACACCTGGTTGAGCCGGGTCGCGAGCGGGATCTCGATGCCGATCAGCAGACCGATGGTGAAGGAGATGCCGTAGATGATTGGTGCCAGGCTCGTCGTCCAGCCGGACAGAAAATAGGCCAGTGTGGCGCTCGTGGCGCAGACGACGGACAACAGCAGTTCCACGGTGACGAACGCATCGAGGACCGACCCGCGTACGACCCGGCTGAGCCGGCTCCCGACACCCATCGCGAAGAGCATCAGCGACACGGTGAGGGTCCACTGCAGCACCGCGTTCCCGAGGAGGTAGCTGGCCAGCGTCGCCATGACGTATTCGGCGACGATGCCAGCCAGACCGGTCGCGAAAATACAGGCCTTGAGCGCCAGGGCCTGGGACGGATCCAGGCGGCCCTGACGAGCGGTGGTGGATGTCGTCATGCGTCGCGTGGCGGCTGGACCTCTGCCCCCATACCCTCATCCGGACGGCATGAGGCCCAGGAACCTGCGCCGTTACAACGTCAAGCCGATCAGCATCGACGCCGCGAGATAGGTAACCGCCTCGATGACCCCGGCGCCCAGGTTGGGCCGATCCTTGACCAGTTCGCTGCTCAAGTTCGCCCCCGGCAACAGCACCTTGTCGGCCACCAGCCTGACCAGCGGCAGGAGGATCAACCCGACGATGGTGTAATACCCGAACCCGGTCAGACTCTCTGTCCACGAGACGAAATCGCCGTCGCCGGCCAGTCGGATGATGTTGCCGAAACCGACCAGGACCCCGGCGAACGCCACTCCGACCGCGACGTTGTCCTGCTCGATCTGATCGTGGAGATCATATGACGTGATTCGGTCGTACAGCAGCCCGGCGATGACCAGCGCCGCCAGCCCCAGGATCCAGAACACCAGGCCGGGAAGCAACCCGCCTTCGCCCGACATCGCTCCGGCCGTGATCAGGCCGACCGCGATGTAGTTGCCCCCTTCGACCGCCCCCATGCCGGCATTGCGGTCCTCGACGATCTCCCGCTCGTTGTCGAACTTCGAGAAGACGATCGTGTCGTTTACCCAGGCCGAGAGATTGAGCAGCACGATTCCCAACAGCCCGAAAATCACGAGACCGATGACGTCGTCAACCACACTGAAGGAGGCCGGCCCGGACACCACGCCCCCCAGGACGATCGCCAGACCGAGATAGTAGCCGGCGACGGCGAGGGCCACCGCCAGGTTGTCCTTCTCGACAAGCTCGGTCCGGAGCACGAAGCCGCGGTGAATCGTGTCGTAGACCCACTTGCCAATCACGAGAAGGACAAGAACGACCGCCAGATAGATGAACCCCGTCAGAATCTGATCCACCGGCATGATTCACTCCTTCGGGCGGGCGGCCAGGCTACTTGCCGCCGAACCGCGAGCCCCCCGCCATCCGACTGTTCACGCGTTGACCGAACGACCGGCTCTGCGCCGACTGTCGAGCTTGCTGCCGGCGGAAGAAGTCGGGGTTGGTCTGTCTCGTCACCGACCCGTTCGTGCCATACGCACCGCCGGGACCGTAGTAGGTTCGACCACCGGAGCGCGCGTCCCGATACCCGTTCCAGTCGTTCCGGTAGATGGGGCGGCTGAAGCCCCCGATCATGTGACTCAGGAGCGCGTATTGGCCATAGAACACCCAGAATGAACGCCCGCCCCCATCGTCGCGCCATTGACCATACCGCTCGTTGCCCACCTGCTGGTAACCGGGCGGGTGCTGATTTTGATCGACAATCCCGTCGGGACCCTTCGACAGAATCACCATGCCGAGATGCGGCTGATACCGTTCGTAGGTGCGGCGACCCACCTGTTGCCAGTCGAGAATGGAGTCGCGGTAGACCAGGTCCTCGGACCCCGCCTCCGGCTGGCCGATGACCACCCCGTATTGATGGTAGTACCCCTCCTCCCGCATATCCTGCAGGGTGACCGAGTACTCCGGATTCGGCTCGAGTTCGCGTTGCAGCCGCTCGAGCGGCGTCTCGGTAGCACACGCCGCGGCGCCAAGCAGCGCGGGCGCGAGGACGACACCGAGACCCATCCGTCGCAGAACCGTCACCATTGGCGCCTCCCTCCCGTGTTGCGAGACCGCTGACGACTCACTCGATTGCTCCCGGCAGCACGTGGGTGAACTGATAGTCGTGCACGACACGACCGGCCGCGGCGGCGAACCCGGTCTCGCTGAACTGCTCGATACCTACGAAATTCGTCTCCGCCTCGTCCACGAATTCCCAGCGGATCAGATTCTCCCCGGGACCGTTCCCGTCGGGAAACATCTGACCGGCATAGGAGGCGTCGAGGTGGTAGGCCGTGCCCTCGAAGACGATGTGCGACGGTGGATCCTCGTGATCGAGGATGTGCCGCCGAATGTCGCCGTCAATGTCGCCGATGGAGATCTTTCTCGAGAACGACCAGCCGCCGTCGGCCAGTTCCAGGTAGCGCTGCTCCCCGGCCGCGGAAAGCTCCCACTCTTCGATGCTATCGTCCTGGCCTGAGAACGCGTAGCGGCAATAGCCGGTGACTTGCCACGTCTGCAGGTCGTAGTCCACGAGATAGCCGACCTTGAGCTTCTCCAACACCAGATCGGCAAGCGGATCGAGTGCCTCCTCCGCCTTCTTCCTGCCGAACATCCGATCCATCACACCCATGACTCTCTCACCCGCAGAACCTGCGCCACGCATTCAGCACAGCATACTCGTGTCCGTGACGAAAGTCCGGCGGGGCCTTGCTACCGGCGCCGGTTCAGTTCGTCCATGAAGTCCGGAGAGCGTTCTTTTGGTTCGTTCCGGCGACGAAACAGTGCGCGAGCGCCCCACTTCATGAACACGAACGCCGCCGCCGCCAGCCCGAACAGCAGAAAGATGGAGCCGCCGAAGACAATCCACAATCGTGTCTTCGAGATCGCCAGCGCGAGGGCGAAACTGACGGCGATCAGCGTCATCAGACCGGAGAGCCGGTGAAATCCGGGCACCGCGTCGAAGTCGACGTTCCGGCCGACGAGGATCAACGTCACGACCATCGAGACGACGGGCAGCAGATACACCACTGCATTGACCTCGAGCAGGCTGGCCGACGTAAAGAAGAGCGTGTAGCCGGTCACCACGGCCGCGAACAATCCGGGCACGCAGGTGACGTACACGAGTGCGGCGTAGAGGTAGTTCCACGGTGGCGCCCCGCCGCGCTGACGGTCGTGGAATCGTCCCGCCGTCCATGTGACGACCGGTGCCGAGACAAAGACCCCTACAAGGATCCAGGGGTATCGCCCGGCGAATTGAAGCAACTCCTGAACAGTCATGTGCGGCTCCCGGACACCTTCGATCAGGCGACCGCGGGTGCGCTGAATTGCGCGTCGTAGAGCGCCACGTACGCCCCGCCCGCCCGCAACAGCTCCTCGTGCGTGCCACGTTCCACGATGCGCCCCGCCTCCATCACCAGAATCAAGTCCGCGTCGCGGATCGTGGACAGTCGGTGCGCGATCACGAAGCTGGTCCGGTCGGTGCGCAACGCCGCCATCGCGTGCTGCAGCAGCAGTTCGGTACGCGTGTCGACCGAACTCGTCGCTTCGTCCAGGATCAACAGGGCGGGGTCGGCAAGAAACGCCCGGGCAATCGTAATCAATTGGCGCTCGCCGGCGCTGAGGTTGCCGCCCGCCTCGTCGACCACGGTGTCGTACCCGTCGGGCAGACTGCGGACGAACCGGTGCACGAACGTGGCCCGCGCTGCCTCGAGAATCTCCGTTTCGGACGCCCCCGGGCGGCCGTACGCGATGTTGTCGCGAATCGTCCCCTCGAAGAGCCAGGTGTCCTGCAGCACCATGCCCACCTGCCGGCGCAGATCAGCCCGACGCATCTGCGCGACGTCCACGCCGTCGAGCGTAATGCGGCCCGCGTCGATATCGTAGAACCTCATCACCAGATTGACCAGGGTAGTCTTGCCCGCTCCGGTGGGCCCGACAATGGCCACCGTGTGACCGGGGTCGGCCAGCAGCGACAGATCCGTGATGAGCGGCGTGTTCGGATCGTAACGGAATGACACCTTCTCGAACTCGACACGACCCCGCCGCTCGATCGGCATCTCCGGGACGGCGCTGTCGGCGGGCTCTTCCCCGGCGTCGAGCAGCTCGAACACCCGCTCGGCCGAGGCCACACCCGATTGCAGCAGATTGACCATCGAGGCCACCTGGGTCAGCGGATGTGTGAACTGCCGCGAGTATTGAATGAACGCCTGCACGGCCCCCAGGCTCATCGTACCGGCCGCCACCCGCAACCCGCCGACGACCGCGATCGCCACGTAGTTCAGGTTGCCGATGAACATCATCATCGGCATGATCAGCCCCGAGACGAACTGCGCGCCGAAACTGGCCTTGAACAGCTCTTCGTTCTCGGCGCCGAACCGCGCTTCGACGTCGCGCCGGCGACCGAACACCTTGGTCAATTCGTGTCCGGTGAACGCCTCCTCGATCTGCGCGTTTAGCGCGCCTGTACGCCGCCACTGCGACACGAACAGCGCCTGCGAGCGCTTCATGACCAGACCGGCCAGCGCCATGCTCACCGGGATGGTGACCAGGGCAATCAGCGCGAGGGTCGGAGAGATATAGAGCAGGACTCGAACCTGGGACCCTCGGTTTAGAAGACCGATGCTCTATCCAACTGAGCTACGGGCGCTCGTCGTTCAGCCTACACCGACTCGGCTGCCCTACTGCCAGATTTCGGTACCCGTCGTCCCGAACACCAGATCCACCACCAGGCCGTAGCTCGCTATTCCGGCCTCCACGCGGTTGGCGCGCAGGAATCGGTCGTACACCACACCGGCGCTCTGCTGCACCACCGGGGTCGTGTCCCGGGTAAACCGCGCGGCGATGGCGCGGAGGTGCTCGCGCGGGACATCCTCCAGGACGGCCCACACCTGAGCCTGGAGATCCCGCGGCAGGTACTGGACGAGACGGGGCGTCAGATACAGCCAGGGGCTGTAGCGACTCCGCGCGTCACCCGCCAGACAGACGAGCAGGCCGACGAAACTCGCCTCCGACTCGTTCGCGTAGCCCGCAAGGTGCGACCACTCGTGCGCCACGAGGAACGGCCGCTCGTACGGGAGTACCGCCTGGTTCACCAGCACCTCGAGCGCCCACGGATTCACCATGGCGTCGACACCGACGTTCCTAGAGCACGGGCGGCGTCGAGTCAACCGCCGACCTCGCGCAACTGTCCAGGCGCCAACGATGCCAGAGTGTTCAGAATGCTGCTCACAAGCGGCTTCAGATGAACCATGCGGTTCGACGGCGCTCGAATGACCACGATGCGCAGCCGAAGGGCACTCAGATCCTGCTGGTGCTGAAGACCCCGATCCATGCTCAACAGGACATCGAAACTCCCCTCAGCACGCCGAAGCAGCTCACCGTTCGTCGTGCCCGACCAGCCTGCGGCCTGCACGGTGCTGACCTCGTGTCCCGTTAACTCGGCGGCGAGAGCACGCGGCAGATTCTCGTCAAGCAGAACGCGCACGGGCCAGAACGGAATTCCGAGCCAGATCGAGGGCGGCGAGCGCCTGTTGCTTTGAGACCGATGGGAACTGATCGAGGAACTGGTCGAGCGTCTCTCCTCCTTCCAAGTAGTCGAACAGCGCCTGAACCGGCACCCGCGTGCCGCGGAACACCGGCATGCCCCCCGAGATTTCCGGGTCGCTGTGGACGACCGAGAGCGCATCAACCATGCGACCATCATACGCTATCGATCCGGCCGTAGCGCCCCGCCGGAGTCGGGAGGCGAACCCGCGGTCCGACCTGTTCGGCCGCCATCGCGCCTAGCGTCCGCGCGCACTCGCGCGGGCGGCGGAACGGCGAGACGGTGTCGTCGCTGCGCGGCATCGCCGCCCGCCGGGTGCCCCGTACCCCGCTCAGAACGCCGTCCCCAGCTGCGCCACCACGCCCGTCGTGGGCGTCCCGCGGCGGGGGTCGTCCTGCCGCAGCACGGCCACGTCGACCCGGAGTGGCAGTCGGACGTCCGTCAGCGGGCTCCACGTCGTGCCCACGCGCAGCGCCCGGCCGTGGCCGGCCAGCTGCAGCCGGCTGTAGGGGGTCAACAGGCCGCCGAACGCGGGCAGGCCGTAGGCCACCTCGCTGTCCGTGTGGGTCGGGGCCCCGGCGATCGCGCCGCGGCCCCCCGGCGCCGTCAGGGCCGTCGCCGCGCGCCTGCCGCCCCGGGTCCCAGCTCGCCTGCACGCGCACGCCCCAGTCGCGGTAGTCACTTTCATGCACCAGGAGCACCCGGCCGTGTACCGCCACGTCGAGGCCGCTCCCCGCATCCAGGAACCCGATCCGGGCGCCCGTTTCCACGCCCGCCCCCTGATCCGCGTCGCCGTCGTCGACCCGGCCCCCGACCTCCACCTGCACGCGCAGCGACCGTCCCGCCGCCAGCGACCTGTCGTGGGCCAGCTCCAGCATCACCCGGCCCCGCCGGGCGTCGCCGTCGACCGCGGCAATGTCCGCCGCGGCGCGGGTCCCAAGCGTCGCCGCGAAGACATCGGCCCGCAGGCCCACCTCCGTCGCGCCCCGCGTGACCAGCCCCGCGCGCACCCCGCCCGCGACCATCTGGAACGTGGCCGGGGCGTCGAGCCTCCGGCCCTCCTCGGTGACCCCCACCTGCCCGCCGCCCAGGCCGCCGAGGCCCCACGCACTGATCCGATCATGCGGCTGCCAGTACAGATACGGATGCACCGTGTGGAGTCGCGGGTCCAGCACGCCGTCGAACCCCGCGCCGGTGTAGTCGACGGCGCCCCAGCTCCGCAGGTAGGCGACGCCCCCCAGCGCCGCCGGGCCCGAATAGAGGTCCACCCCCACCTGGGCCGTCTGGATGTTGCCGCCATAGCGGGTGAGCCCAGTGGGCGTCCCGCTGAAACGCTGCAGGTCGCCCGGTCCCCAGACCACCGGACTCCAGGCGGAGGGCGCCGCGCCGGCCCCGTCCCCCACGTGGAGATTGACGCTGGTCCGGGCCACCTGGGCCACGACGCGGTCGGCCACCGGCGCCCCCGCGGGCTCGGCGCCCGTCCGCGCCGCACCTGTCGGCGCGGCGCGTCCGATCGGCCCGCCGGCCACGTTCCACCCCTGCGGCGCCTCCGGGCCCGCGCCCGCGGCCCTCACCTGTGGCTCGGGGAAGCTGGCCCGCGCCAGCTGCCGCACCTAGCGATAGCGTTCGAACCGGGCCGTGATGGCCGACTGGGCACTCTCCGCGACGGCGCGGGCCGTCACCGCCAGCGTCACCGCCATCGACCGCTCGAACGCCGCCGCGCTGCGCGCCTGCAGGACCGTCACGGTCGTCGCCGCCACCGCGCCGGCCCGCACCGCCGGCGGCAGCGCCCCAAAGCGCAGGACCAGCCGCTCGTCGGTCGTCTGCGCCTGGTCCGCCGGGACCGTCACCGCGAGTGTGGCCGCCGCCATGCCCACGTCGAACACGATCGCCGCGGGCACCCCCGTCACGTCGGCCCGCGCCGGCCCACGCGGCCACGTCACCTCCAGCGGCACCGTGACCCGCCGGTCCGCCGCCGGGGCCAGCGCAACGTCGATGCGCACGGCTTCGCCGCCTTCGGTCACGATATACGCCGCCTGGGCAAAGCTGACGGTGAGGGGCACCAGCCCCTTGTCGACGAGCGTCACCCGCGCCGTCGCCGGCGCGCCGCCGGGGAAGATGGCCCGCTCGTCCTCGATGGCGAGCTGCTTGTCGATGAGCGCGCGCACGAAGACGCGCGCCGCTTCGCGGTTCGCGTGATCGAAAAAATGACACCATTGCGAGCGCGTAAAGACGCCGGTATGCAGGGCGACCAGCGCGATCCATTCGGCCGCTCGGCCGCTCCATCCGAGGGGTGCAAGCACACGCGCGCGGTCCTGCAACGTCGGGACCGTGACGGGGCGCGGTGTCTCCGAGGCGGGGCTCGTCGTCATCCTGTCACCAGCGCGCGATCCCCGCGCACGTACGTGATGAGAATCCCCATCGGATGCACGATCATCAGCTCGGGATCGACCGTCTCGAAGAACGTGACGTGGAGTAAGCGCGTCCAGCGGTCGCGGCCCACGTCCGCGCCGCCACCGGTGCGGGCGTTGACGGTCGGCAGTCCCACGATCGTGTGCGGCATCGTCACCCTCCTCGCCGTGCAACGGAACTCCCACCACCGTAGCTGTGCGCGTTGTGCGCGAACAGGGGGGACCGGCCACCCCCTGTGCCAAAAACGATCAATGAATACGGGCCTCGGTCAGCCGGGCGCGCGGCGACTGTTGGTCGGCGGCCGATCGAGGGCAGGCGTAACCCCTCTGAAATCAGAGGAATAGAGACGACGAGTTGTGCGCAAACTGTCCGCCCAACTTTTTTCACGTTCTGCGTGCCGCGCGGTCAGACGTGTCGCGTCGGAAACACCCCGTCCACCGGGCTGCCGCCGCCACGGGGCGTGGCTCGCTCTCACCGCCGATGCCGAGCGGTTCGTCGGGTCAATCTGAGGCGGCCCATCGCCCCGCTCGACGAGGGTCACGTGAGAGCGGGAACGCCAGTCCGAGCATCACGGTGAGGCCAACGCCGCTTGCAGACATGCACGTGACATGGTTAACTGCACATTTAAAGGTGCAGGGTGGCCGCCAAGCCGACGCCACAAAAAATCCCGCTGATCTTCTACCGTACGGGGGCGGGTCGCGAACCCGTGAGGGCGTGGCTGCAACGACTGGATGAGGCCGAGCGCCAGGAGATAGGGAAGGATCTGCTACGGGCGCAATGGCGGTGGCCGGTAGGCATGCCGCTGTGCCGCCCGATGGGCGACGGCCTCTGGGAAATCCGAACGGACCTGCCGACGAAACGGACGGCGCGCGTGCTGCTGTGCCTCTACCGCCAGCACTTGGTGGTGCTGCACGGGTTCATCAAGAAAACGCAGGCAACGCCAGATTCGGATCTGGCCACGGCGCGAACACGCCAGAAGGAGTTGGAACGATGAGCAAGACGCATATGGGATCGAGCATCGATGCCTTCCTGAAGAAGGAGGGCATCTTCGAGGACACGCAGGCGCAGGCGATCAAGGAGGTCGTCGCGTGGCAGCTCGCGGAGGCCATGAAGCAGCAGAACATCTCCAAGAACAAGATGGCGACGCTGCTGAAGACGAGCCGCACGCAGGTGGACCGGCTGCTCGATCCGAAAAACGACATCACGCTCGGCAGCCTGCAACGGGCCGCCGCAATGGTCGGGCGCCGTGTGAACGTCGAGTTGGTGTAGGGGCGCTGATGAATTATCCGAACGCCTGCTCACGTCTTACCGTATTCATAAGGTAGGCCGCCCACTCGTCCATCAGGCGGCGCCGACGCTCGAAGAGATCACTGCGGGCGTAGGCCGCCTCTGTGGGGTTTTGTACCGTATGGGCGAGCGCGGCCTCGACCACTTCGCGTGGTGTGTTCGTCCGTTCCGCGGCCCAGTCCCGGAAGCTCGACCGGAACCCATGCGGCACGGCGGGGATGCCGAGTTCCTTGATCAATTTCGATAGCGTCATGTTGGAGAGTGGCTTCCCGCGCAGACTGCGGAACACCAGGCTGTGTACCGCACCCGGTTTCTTGGACACACGTTTGCGCTACGCGGCGTGACGTAGCTCGTACTCCTCGCGCGCTTCGAGTGGCGTTTGATACGCCAGCTTCTCGAGGCGCCAGCGCTGGTTGTAGCGTTCGACGAACTCGGCGACGGCGGCGCGTACGTCGGCGAGGTTCTCAAAGACCCGGCCGTAGATCGCCTGCTCCTTCAAGGTGCGATTCCAGCGCTCGACGACCCCGTTGGTTTCCGGTTCTTCGAGGAAGCCGAAACTGGGGTGGATGCCCCAGTAGCGGAGCTGGTTGAGGAAGTGGTCCGACAGATACTGGCTGCCGTGGTCCATCCGCAGCGCCGGCCCGCGGGCCACGTCCGCGGCGACCGAGCCGTAGAGTCGCCCGAGCCCCTGCGCGACCGGCTCGAGGGCCGCAAAACGACTCCCCACCTTGCACACATGCCAGCCCACGCACTCGGCGTTCCAGTGATCCACCGCCGCGAAGGTCCAGACCCAGCCGTCCTGTGCGGTGAACACCCGCACGCCGTCGGTGCCCCACAGGACGCAGGGCGCCGAGGTGACAATGGTCCCGTCGTGCGCTTTCGGGTCACCCTGTCGCCCGCGGTGGGGCGAGAGCAGCCCCTGCGCGCGCATCACGCGCAACACCCGCGTCCGGGCAACGCGGACCCCGTCCAGGATCCGCAGCCGCGCGTGGACCTTGCGATGGCCCTCGCCCTGGAACGGTGAGCGGGCCAGGTCGCTGCGAATGGCCGCCAGCAGCTGCGCATCCGACAGCGCGGGCGTCGGCCCGCGGCGCGCCGGGCGTGCACCCCGCTCCAACCGCCGCGCACGAGCCCGCCGCGCGTAGAGCGCCGAGCGCGACCGGTCCCACATCCGACACACCCGCTCGAGCCCATAGCGCCGCCCCGTGGTCGCGGAGGTCGTTGCGCTCATCATCGCGACCTCCGCATCGGCAAAGGGAGGCGACGCTCCGCCGCGCGGGCACGCTCTCGCAGCAGCTCGTTCTCCATCGACAGCTCGCCAATGTGTCGTTTGGCAGCATCGAGCTCGGCGGCCAGCGGCTCACCGGCCGGATCCTTCAGCCCGAGCTCGAGACCGGCCAGCGCCCGCGCCTGCCACTCCTCCAGACGATAGAGCTCCACCCCGACTGCACGCGAAACCGCGTCGAATGACTCGCCCCGCAGCAGCCGCAGCACCACCTCCCGCTTCCGGCTCGCGCTCCACCGCTGCCCGGGCGCCAAGGCCCCCGACCCAACCGCCGCGGCGTCGGCTCGGACTCCGGTCGCCCTCCGGGCTCCCTCCGTCCGAGCCGACCCAGGTCCCTTCACCCTCCTCGACTGAACCATTTCCCCTACCTCCTTGGACATTGGATTCTCCCTTAATCCGTGTCCAAGAAAATCGGGGGCGCCTCACACACACAGGTCGCTTACACGAGTGATGGCTCTGAGGTCTCTAACAACACTATCAATAAAATCCGGCGTGACCTTGAGATCGACGACGATCACAATGTTGACAGCGCTGCCTTTTACGACAGGCAGGACACTTCGCAGAGTGAGTTTGATCTTGCCTGAGTTTCGTGGACACCGAAGAAGGCGCGAGAATGCGCCAGGGGGTGTTCATGGGCAAACGGCAGCGACGACGGTTCACCGAGGCGTTCAAGCAGGAGGCGGTCCGGCTCTGCCTGCGGCACGACCGCAGCATCGGGCAGGTCGCTCGGGAGCTCGACCTGACCGAGTCGGCCCTGCGCAGGTGGGTGCAGCAGTATGAGGTCGACCACGGCCCGAATCCCAGCGGTGCGCTCACCACGGAGGAGAAGACGGAACTACGCACGCTCCGGCGTGAGGTGCGGGTGTTGCGCGAGGAGCGCGAGATCCTAAAAAAAGCGGCGGCCTTCTTCGCGAAAGAAAACGCATGAGGTTCGCGTTTGTTCACGGGGAGAAGGCCCACCACGCCGTGCGGCGCTTGTGCAGCGTGCTACAGGTGACGCCCAGCGGTTACTACGCCTGGGCGCATCGGGGCCCGAGCGCGCAACAACGGGACAACGACCGGTTGAAGGTACGCATCCGGGCGATCCATACCGCCAGCCGCGGAACGTACGGCAGCCCGCGGATCCACGAGCAGCTCAGGCAGGACGGGGTCCCAGTTGGCCGGGCGCGGGTCGCCCGACTGCTGCAGGACATGGGGCTGATCGGCCTGCCCCTCAAGCGGCACCGGTGCACGACGGACAGTGACCACCAGCGTCCGGTGGCGCCCAACGTCCTCGCCCGCGCCTTCGACGCTGCACACCCCAACGAGCGCTGGAGCACCGACATCACGTACGTCTGGACGTGGGAGGGCTGGCTGTATCTGGCCGTGGTGCTAGACCTGTTCTCGCGGCGCGTGGTGGGCTGGGCTATCCAGCCGCACCTGCGGGTCGAGTTGGCGCTCGAGGCGCTGCACATGGCGCTGGGGCGCCGAGTCCCGGAGGCCGGCTTGCTACATCACTCGGATCGGGGCTGCCAGTATGCGGCCGACGCGTATCAGCGCGTGCTGCGCGACCACGGGATCGTCTGCTCCATGAGTCGGAAGGGCGACTGCTGGGACAACGCCATCACGGAGAGCTTCTTCGCGACGCTCAAGACCGAGCTCATTCACCGGCAGCCGTGGCCGACGCGGCGCGGGGCCAAAGACGCCGTGGCGGAGTACATCGAAGGCTTCTACAATCCCTACCGGCTGCACTCGTCGCTGGGGTATGTCAGCCCCAATAACTGTGAAAGAAGGCACGCTCGGCAGGCTCAGCGTGCAGCATAATCAACCTGTCCACTTTTCCCAGGCAAGATCAGTTCATTCAACGGTATCGTAAGACGCTGCGGCGCTTAGCTAGGCTCTAACGGCCGGAGCGGAGGAGGCGCGCCGCGACCCAGCCGTCTGTGCTGAGCTGATCGGCTTCGAAAGGCAAGACTCTGAAGTGAGCTGTTTACGTGGAGGCGTCCGGGCTGTTTTTCTGGCGAGTGTCGGATCAGTGAGCAGAACTCTGTTGAGGCCGTTCTCGATGCCGTGCTACAGGCTGGCAGTCGATTTCCAGCATCAGAGTGGTACCGGTGTCCAGCACGCCGTGTGGGCCAGGATGGGCCGACGGGAGACGCCCTCGTATATGAGCTATCTGGTCGAGCGAGGGACCGGGCAGGTGGCGTGAACTACTGAACCGTGAAGCGATCACCGAGGCCATCCGTCCGTGCACTCCACCGGGCGCGTTCGGTGCACGGCACGGGCACACGCGCCGACGTCTGCAAGACATAGAATCAGACACGGGATACGACACACGGCGGCGCGTGCCGGGAGGTGTTCTTGCCGGCGTGTCGCAAACGGCCGTTTGCGATACATGCGGATCGGCTACGCTCGCGTCTCAAAGGCGGGCAATAGGCGCACCATGGATCACTTCCGCACGGAAGGGCGTTTGGACTATAGGGGTGCCGAACCGGGTCGACCGAAATGGAAATCCGAAATACATCGTTGAATCATCGAGTCGTCACGCTCGCCCTCATCGCCGCGACGGCGCTGGCGGTGACGCTGGCCGGAGGAGGTTTCAGCCCGGCGGCCGGGCAGGACCCCGCCGGCCGACAAGCGCTGGAGATCATGGCGCTGTCGGCCACGACGGGATTGTCCCAAGACCTGTTGATCTTCTGATGTAAGAGCGGCGGCTTCTTCACCCTCCGTGTGATACGGAGGGGGTGCCTAAACCAAGAAGGAGCCACCGCCATGACGAAGCATGCCAGGAAGTCCCCGCGTCTCCAACCCGTAGAGCGGCCGCCGGCCGCGACGGTGCAGATCCCGCTGCCGGTGCTGGGCGCGTTCGCCGGCATTGAACGTTCGTATTTCGAGTTGTGCATCCGCGCGGGCCAGCAGGTCCTGGACGCGATGATGGAGCAGGACCGCACCGAGTTGTGCGGACCGCGCTGGAAACGTGACCCCGAGCGCCGGGCGGGTCGCGCGGGCACGACGTCGAGCGAGGTGACGTTGGGGGGGCGGCGGATTCGGATGACGCGCCCCCGCGTCCGCAGTCAGACCGGGGAGGAGGTCGAGTTGCCCAGCTTCGCGTTCGCCTCACAGCGCGACCCGCTGGATGCGCAGACCGTGAACGCGGTGGCCTGTGGGATCTCCACCCGGAAGTACGCACGGAGCCTGGAGCCCCTGCCGGAGGAGGTCACGGAGCGGGCGACATCGAAGAGCGCGGTCTCGCGCCGCTATGTCGCCCTGACGACGACGCAACTGACTCGCTGGCTCACCACGCCGCTCGGGGACCGCCAGTTCCCGATCGTGCTGATCGACGGGATCGTGCTGGGTGACCACACGGTCGTGATCGCGCTGGGCGTTGATACGGAGGGGAAGAAGCAGATTCTGGGCCTCCGGGAGGGCCACACCGAACATAGCCGCGTGGCCAAAGCGCTCCTGCGTGACCTCGTCGATCGCGGCCTGGACCCGGACCGGGCGCGCCTCTTTGTGATCGACGGTGCGAAGGCGCTCGCCTCGGCCATCCGCGCGGTGTGCGGCCCGCTCGCGGCCATCCAGCGCTGTCAGCTCCACAAACGGCGCAACATTCTGGGCCATCTCCCGGAGCATCTGCACGCGAATGTGACCGCGGTGCTGCGGGACGCGTGGGCGGCCGGTGATGCCGCCCTGGCGCAACGACAACTGGAGCGGCTGGCCGCTTCCCTCGAGACCGACCATCCGGGGGCCGCAGCCTCGGTGCGCGAGGGCCTCGCCGACACCCTCACGCTGCAACGCTTCGGCATTGCCGGGGCGTTATACACGAAATTGCGCACCACGAACGCCATCGAGAACTTCAATGGCAGCATTACCACCTACTCGCGCAACGTGAAGCGCTGGCGTAACGGCACGATGGTTGTACGTTGGGTGAGCGCAGCGATCGTCGAAGCCGAGAAGACGTTCCGCCGCGTGCACGGTTGGCGCGACATCACCAAGTTGGTCTCAGCCCTCGCCGTTCTCGAAGCCAAGGAGGAGGCGGCCACCGAGCGGGTCGCATAGAATCACAGCACAAGCCGCCGCTCGCGAAGATCAACAGCGGGCGGGACAATCCCGCCACGACGGACGTGTCGGTGTTGCGCCGCCTCGACGCACAGGTTGACGCGTTGGTGCGGGCTGATGCGCTGGCCCTGGCGTCCCGGTGGCCCGATCCGTCACTGCCGGGGCACGTCCATGAATCCTTCAGACAGTTTCACGCGGGCGTGCCGGTCTATGGCGGAGGTCTCTCCCGGCAGCTCGCCACTGGGGTGATCGTCTCGATCTTTGGCACGATCTATCAGGCGCTTGATCTCGACACCACCCCGTGGCTTCCCCCGGACGAGGCGCTCGCCTTGATCGAACAGCAGGCCGGCACCGGCCCGGCGACCGACCAGCCGCCGACGCTGGTGATTCTGCCGACGCCCCGTGACACGTACGTCCTCGCCTATCACGCGACGATGCGCAATGCGCGAACCTACTTTCTCGACGCCCACAGCGGCGCGATCGTACATGTGGAGGACGAGGTGGACGCGCAGGCCGCGGTGGGCGCCGGTATGGGGATCACGGGGAGCCGCCAGAAGGTGAGCGCGTCGGCGACCGGCGGGGGCTTTGAGGCGTACGACCGGCTGCGTCCCGCCGAGATCGTCACGCTCGACATGCGCCGTGACAAGTCACGCCTCGATGCCCTGCTTGACCCGAGAGGCGACACCTGGGTCCCGAGCGACATCGCGCGCGACGCCGACAACGTCTGGAGCGACCCGGCGGTGGTTGACGCGCACGCGTACGTCGGCTTGACCTACGACTACCTCGCCCAGCGGCAAGGCTGGCACGGCGTCGACGGGCGGAACGGCCGGATCCTCACTCTCGTCAACAACGCCTTCCGCAATGCCTTCTACGCGCCGCCGCCGTTCGGACCGGAAGGGACCGGGGCCTTCGTCTTCGGCGAGGAGCACGACGGGACGCCGATTGTGTCGGCCGATGTGGTCGCGCACGAATTAATGCATGGCGTCACGGAGGTCGCGGTGCGCCACCGCACGGGTGACGGCTTGCTTGACCACTACACCTCCACCCGGGGCCCGTCGAGCTTCACCGTCGAGGGCCAGACGTACCGCTGCGACTTTGCCTTTCCTGGGCCTGGCCCAGCGGACCACCGTCCCACGTTTCTCTGTGATGACGAGGGCCGGTTCCGGTTGCTCTCGAACGAGGGGGGCGCCGTCCACGAAGCGTACTCCGACATCATCGGCACCGCCGTCGAGTTCTCGGTGCACGCGCCGGGGGCTGGCCCGCTTCGCGCGGACTACGTGTTGGGCGAGGACACCGGGCGGACGACCCGATCGCTGGAGGACCCTCGCGCGATCGCCGTCACCCTGCATAGGGGTGTCTTTCGCTACCCGGATGCGATTGGCCGTGACGTCCGCTTTATCGCCGTCTCCGACGGCCAGACGATCTCCGACACCGGGGTGTGTGTGGTGGAGGGCCAGATCTTGATCGCATTGGGGTGTGACAACGTGCACTGGAACTCCACCATCCTCAGTCACGCGTTCTATCTCGCCATCGAAGGGGGGCAGAACCGCACGACCGGGCGGATCGTCCAGGGGGTGGGTGGCGCCAATCGTCACGACGTCGAACGAGCCTTCTTTCGGGCGATGACCCATCTGATGCCAGCCCGAACGACCTTCCCACTGACCGCGGCTGTGATCCGCCAATCGGCGGTCGACCTGTTCGGCACCGACAGCGCGACCCACCGGGCGGTCGATCAGGCACTGTACGCGGTTGGCTTGTAGGCGATCCCGCTCACAGACCATGACGAGGAGATCCCTGTTCCACCCCGTTGGTTGCCGGGCCGTCCCTGTCCCCGCGGCGTGCGCGATCCTGGTCCTCGCCGCGCTCGCCGGCGGCGCTGGGCCCGCGGCAGCGCAGGCCTCGGACGCACGCGGGTTCCTCATGATCAACGCAGGGACTCAGACGGCGTCCGCCGAGTTTTCCGACACCATCACCTTCAGCCATCCCCTGTTCGGTCCTGAAATGGGCTCTTTCGATACGCGCTACCGTGGCGGCGGCGACACGCTGGTCGACCTGAGTGGCGGTGTTCGGATCTGGGGGCGTTTCGCGGTCGGCGCCGGGGTGTCGCAGGTCTCCCACGAGGACGAGGCCGGCATCACCGGGCGGCTCCCGCACCCCTTCGTCTTCGACAGGCTGCGGCAGATTCGTGGGACCGAAGCGGGACTCGCCCGCCAGGAAACGGCTGTGCACGTGCAGGCCCTCTGGGTGATGCCAGCTGACTGGGCGGTTATTTCCCTGTTCGGCGGGCCAACCTTTTTCAGCGTCACGCAGGATCTGGTCACCGATGTGATGTTTGACCAGACATATCCGTACACCGAGGCGACGTTTGCCGGGGCCCGTCGGCGGGCGCAATCGGTCTCGACCTCACCGGCGGGCACGTTGGTGCCGATATTGCCGTCTACTTCTCCGACCGGGTAGGGATTGGCGGCACGGTTCGGATCAGCCGTGGCTCGGTCGACGTGGACGCGTCAGATGGGGGCACCGTTGCCATTGACGTCGGCGGCGTCCAGATGTCCGGTGGCCTGCGCCTCCGCTTCTGACGCGCCGAGACAGAGTGAGCGGTCTCTCACGGAAAGCACGATGGCGAAGCACGGTACTCTTGCCGGGGTCATATTCCTGGGCGGCTTGGCCGGTCAGCAGCGCCCGCGCAAAGGCCACGTGGTGGCCGACGCGGACGGGGCACACGTCCAGGGTGAGCGTGTGGAGCGCGTACACTGCTTGATCGGCAGCGTGGCCGTGCGGGGAGACGGCATGAGCACGACGAGGGCTGGCGTCCCGGTCACTCATCTCGACCAGATGACGCAGCGCGTTCGCCGCTACGACACGCGGCGGCGCGCGCCGGAGGGCGCTCTCGCGCGTGTGTCGCAAACGACCGTTTGCGATACATGCGGATCGGCTACGCCCCCGTCACAAAAGCGGATGGCTCCCAGTCGCTGGACCGACTGTCCCCCGTCGCGCTCCTTCGATGTCGTGCTCGATCTGTGTCCTGTGCCTGATTCCGTCCGTGCGCTCGTTCGCGCCCGGACGGGGCGGTCGAATCAATCAGGGGAGGCCGCTTCGGGTTCGGTCACGGCGCGGCGCTTGCGGCGACTTCCGCCGGTTCCGCGATCGGAGGCTGCGGACGGTGTGTGTCGGCAAGGTACGCGGCCCACTCGTTCATGAGCCGCCGCCGACGCTCGAACAGGTCCGACCGCGCGTAGGCCGCCTCTG
Organism: Vicinamibacterales bacterium; assembly: GCA_965246995.1. Taxonomy (GTDB): domain Bacteria; phylum Acidobacteriota; class Vicinamibacteria; order Vicinamibacterales; family UBA8438; genus VXRJ01. The sequence goes on along the minus strand of OZ252008.1, from coordinate 1,968,408 downwards.
TCGGGTTGCGGACCGTATGGGCGAGCGCCGCCTCGACGACCTCGCGTGGGTGATTCGTTTCCTCCGCCGCCCAGTCTCGAAAGGTGGACCGGAAGCCGTGCGGCACGGCGGCGATGCCGAGTTCCTTGATCAATTTCGATAGCGTCATGTCGGAGAGTGGCTTCCCCCGGGGACTGCGGAACACCAGGCCGGTGCCATCGCTCAGGCTCTGTACGTCGTGCAGGATCGCAAGCGCCCGCCCCGAGAGCGGGACGCGGTGATCCCGCTTCGCCTTCATGCGCGCGGCGGGGATGGTCCAGACGCCCGCGTCCAGATCCATTTCGTCCCGCGTCGCCAGGCGCACTTCGCCGGACCGCGCCGCCGTCAGCACCAGGAACTCGAACGCCCGCTTGGTGGTGACCGAGGCCTGGGAGACTCGCACGGTCGCGAGGGCGTCCGCCACCGAGCCGTGGGACAGCGCCCGCATGTGCTGGACGACGGCCTGCTGCCGCCCGATGGCCTGCCCGAGGGCGTCGCCCGCCGGGTTGTCCTGCCGGTGGCCCATCGCGACCGCCCACTTCATCACGGCACCGATCCGCTGGCGCACCCGCCGCGCGGTCTCGGGCTTGTCGTGCCAGATCGGAGTGAGGATTGCCAATACGTCGGCGGTGGTCACCTCGGACACGGGCAGCCCCCCGATGCGCGGGAACGCATAGGCGCGCAAACTGCGCGGCCAGTCCCGCGCGTGCTTGGCATTTCGCCAGCCGGGGCGCTGCTGCTCCAGCACCGCGGCGGCGGCCTCCTCGTTACTCATTCGCATAGGCGGGGAGAGTGGTGAGCCGGGTGTCCTCGATGGGCCCACCCACCGTGAAATGGTAGAGGTCTTGGTAGGTGAGGTCTTGGAGGCCAAGGACACGATGCATGGGGTCGTCGAAGTAACACCCGATACCAGTACTCCGAATCCCGGCAGCTTCGGCTTCTAGATAGAGCACCTGGCCAATCATACCGGCCTCCCAGAACAGACGTGGATAGAACCACGGACCATTCTGTTCAATGGGTGCCTCGTACTCCGCGATCATCCCAAGACTGAAGCACCCATCGCTTGCGATGTCCTGGTGACACGAGACCTGCCGGGCGGATTGCTGGGCCTCAGCTTCGATGAGGCAGTACAGCTCCAGTTGCGGCGGACATTCGGCGGGTCGCTGCCATTGATCCACCCTGGTGAACGCTGCCCGAAGAGCGCGTGTCTGTGACGCGTCGCGCACCAAGAGGTACAAGCCAGCGGGAAGATCCTTTACGCGGTGAACAAAAATGGCCAAGTGAATGTGCGGCGTCCACGGAAGCGTGCTTAACGGAATGCTTCCTGGTACCGCCAACGTTCTTTGAAGAATCCGATAGAACGTGTCTCGGGTGATGTGAGTTTTCCTATCCATCGCCACCGCGCTGCGGCGCTGACGAACGACTGTCCGGAGAGAAACGGACCGATGGTCGTAAGAACACGAAGGCTGCGGACTCTCGCGTCGCTCGTACGGCTGCCGACTTCGCGGCTTTCGGGCGGCGGCGGCCGTGGTCTCGACACCCCAGTCGAGGTGAGATGGGCTGAGCTGATTGGCGGTGCCCTGCCAGGCAAGAGACCTCAAGGCTTGTATCTGATCTTCCTGGAGCCCCCTAGCCTCTTCGGCATGCGGACCCACAGCCATAAGCACATCTGGCTCCTCCGACTCGGCGTCGTCATTCCCTGTGCCCATGAGCAGCGCCAATTCTTCTGTGCCCAGGTCGTCTAAGACCTGTGTCTGCCACCCGAGGCCAGCCGCAGCAATAACGATCGCGCCAATCGCGTGCCCGACATCGTGCTGGCAGTAGCGATAGGCCCGCTGGCCATATTTCCAGGCTTCTCGCCAATGAATGGACGTCAGTCCGACAAGAAATATGTCCGCCGGCGCTACTAGCCACAATGCGTCCCACATTCCCCGCTCGAACTCCGCCCGTACCTCCAATCCATGCTCCTTCGGAGCGTAGTGACACACCATGGGCCGATCGCCCAGCCCATCGATGGGACCACAGATCAAGTAGCCCTCGGTGGGATGTAGATTGCCGCTCGACGGATTCACGCGGAGTGCCCAACTGTGCTCGCCGGTGCTCTTCCAGGCTGAGATTGCCAAGCTGTCATAGAAGAGTTGCGAGATCGTCTGAAAGGTCACCGGAGCGGCGGGAATCCGGCCTCGAACAAAAGCGTCGTCGTACAGCGGCTCGTCCGTGGCTGGGAACTTCTCGAGAGATACGAGCCGCGCCCCCTGATACCGCCGAAACGGCTTTGGCTGTGTGGCCCAATCCAAAGACCCTGGCCCCTGGGCATAGCTTTGGAAGTGATGTTTTGTGATCTCGTGGTAGTGAAGAACCTGCTGCAGTGCGGGACGGGCGTCTAGATTTTCTTCGGAATCGGCGGTCATCTCTTGTTTCTCTGAAAACGAGCGCCTCTTCAGTACCAGGGGCTGATCATGCAGTCATTGAATACGGCTCGTGCGGCGTGAGTGAGCCGCTTCGCCGCATCTTCTTCGAGCTTCTCGGGACCTCTGAGGCGCACCCCAGAAGGGTACGGTACCTAGCAGCCCGTGGCAGAAGGGGCTGATTGTCAATCGAGAATCGCGTGTCCGTATTGGCGTGTCGCCGGACTATCCCACGACGAATCGGGCCGATCATGGCGCTCCGGGGCCCAGAAGCGCCGCACACGCCCCCAGCAGCCGCTCAGGAGGCCGATCAGCGCCTCCACCAGCGCCGACGCGCGGCCCTGGAGGCTCCGCGGCGTGCCCACGCCCGTCAGGTGCCGCATGAGCAACCCGAGATTGACGCCGCAGACCTGGACGAGCAGCCGTTTCAGGATGTTGGGATGCCCGCGCAGATGGACGCGGCGCATCCTGCCGGTCTCGTAGAGATGCGCGTTGGGCCGTTCCAGTAGCTCGCCCCGCTGCCGCAGCAGCCGTTTCCCGCGCGCGCCGCGAATCCGCCGCCGGTTGGCATACACCGCGTCCCGCGCCGCCGCCTGGCCCTTCCAGTGCCGCCGGCCGCGATCCGGCTCCGAGACGTAGCTGCGGACGCCGATGGCCGCAAACCCGACCATCGTCTCGTTGCTGTGATATCCCTTGTCGGCCACCACCTCCGCGATCCCCGGCGCGCCGACCGCCTCGACCTGCTCGGCGGCCGTGACGAGCGTGTCGACCAAGGTCGTCGTGTCGCCCGCACTCGCGTCCTGCACCGTCACGCCCAGGATGGCGCCTGTGTCCAGGTCGACCGCATGCTCGGCGGTGTGCGCCAGATGCGTGCGGCCGTCCTTCATTTTCGTGATCTTCGCGTCCGGATCGTGCGGGTGGGTCCAGTCCGCGTTCGAGCCCTTCTTTTTGCGGGTCCGGTCGAACCGGGCCAACTCGGCGCGCGTCGGCGTCGAGAGGCCGGACGCCTCGGCCAGCCGGGTCAGAAACGCGTCGTAGCTCTCACTCGTATCCCGCCGCACAATGCTCCGCATCGCCGCATTGGCTTCCAGCGTCGTGGCATCGATGCCAACCGTGCGCCCCACCACCAGCGTGGCGTCGGCCAGTCGCTGCAACACCCAGGTAAACACTGCCTGATGGGTCTCGAGGTCAATCAGGCGACGGGTGCGCGACAGCGTCGAGTGGTCCGGCGGGGCCTCGTGCAGGGCGAAGTCCAGAAATGTCCGGATGCTCAGCGAATCGGCGGCGCGCCACGCGATTGCCCGTTCCGAGTCCAACCCTTCAAAGTAGCCGAGCAACAGCAACCGGAAATACCGGCCCGGCGCCAGACTCGGCCGACCGACCCCGTCCGCGTAGAACGACGCGCACTTCGCCTCCACGAACGCATCGAACCCCGCCTCGTCGAGCACCCGATTCAGCCGCTCGTAAAACGGGTGCCCAGCGCTCTTCGGCAGATCCGCCGTGGGCACCCACATCGTCGCTTGCCGCGGTCGACCGCGGCTTGTCCCCATCGCCATGCCCGACAGTGTAGGACACAGGACCGATCACGTCGATCCCTGGAACGAGGGACTTTCACCACGGGCTGCTAGGCGATGGGCGGCGAGTCCTGGTCCTTTACCATTCGTCCGCCATATTCTAATCCCGTGGTCGCCCACACGACTGGTAGGAACGCAGCACCTTGACCGCATCAGTGCAGCGGGGTGTTCCCGCCCCCGTCACGCGCCTCGATGTCCGCTCCCTCCGAGACCCGCTCGGCAACGACAGCGGCTTCGCCGCGTTGCGCCGGTCCGTGCAGGGTGGCGCATCCGGCCGCGAGCGCGAGCCCCAAGGGAATCGACGCACGAATCACGAAGCGTAAACTCGACGACATGGAGACATCCCACCTCGATCGGCTGCAGTACGCGTGGCCCGGTCGCCATCGTCGGATCCGGACGGCCGAAAGGGCGGCGCCGGCTGCGACCTGCCGCGCGACCGCGGGCGTGCCGAGCCTGCGGTGGAGCATACAGGCGATCTCTCCCGCGTGTTGCGCCCGCGCCCGGCCAGCCCCGCGGTGTTGAAACGCGGCGTTGTTGCATGAAGACCCCCCTGCCGGTGGGGCGGCATGGCCCGCGCTTCTGGGGACTCTCCACAGGAGCCACACCTTTGGCTGCTTCCAGTACACTGGCAGCGACCGGCCTTGTTGTATGAATCAGACATGGCTCGCAACGAGATCATGTGCCTCAGGACCGCGAACGCGAATAAGGCCGTCCGGACCGTCACGTTCGCGCACCGCAGACGCCGCGCGCGTGGCTATTCCCCTCCTGATCGCCTTCGCCGCGCCGTCGTCGCTCGTCGTGGAACGCGACCGCCCCTCCCAGTTCCCGATCCTGGGCAACGGTCCACCCGGCACGTTCGTCCTATTCCCGGGCAGGCTCCGAGTGTCGCTGCCCACCGATCAAGTCGTCTCGGCGGACGACACCGGCGGCTACGCCAAGGTCGGATTCGGAGGAATGCGCTTCACCGGCATGACAAGCGGGCGTCTCGTCTTTGTGCGTGAGCGCGACCTGTACCCGGTGGACCAGCTCTCGCCAGATCGCAGCCATACGATGCGGCTGGAGCCCCAGTGGGTCGCATCGATCTTCGCATACGGTCAGCTCCTGTGGCCCGCCGTCCCTCGCGAGCCCTAACCCGTCGGGAGTTTTCCCACTGAAGAGAGGGTTTCCGGCACGTCTCCCGGGCAACCCGATTTACCGGGAGGGGCCCCACGCCAAGACGGTGATCTCGATGGGGACGACACCGTCCTCCACCATCTCAAGCTGTCTCGCGGCGGCGTAGGAGACGTCGAGGATGCGACCGTTGTTCAGGGCTTCGAGGGGGACCCGGTCGTTGACCCGAAGCTCTACTTCGCGGTCGTTGTTCAGGTTGCGAACGCGGACGCGCGAATCGAACGGCAGATCGTAGTGGGCCGTGGTGAACTGGTTGCTGTCGAACGGCTCGCCGCTAGCGGTCGGCTTCCCGTCGAATGCGTCGCCGTACCAGCTCGCCAGACCGCGGCGTACGTAGCGGTCGGGAGTGCTGCGGACCGGGGCGCGGGCGCTACAGCCCGCGAGCACGGGCATGACGAGGCTGGCGAGGAACATCCGCCGATTCATGACCGCACAAAGTACCACGGAGTGACGGTGGTGAATCTGTGTAGCGGTCGACGTGCTGGGGCGCGAAGCCTCGGACAGAAACTGAGTGCGGCGCGCTGCCGCTCGATCGACACGCTTTGGCCACTGCTCGGCGAAGCCCTCCAGTCTTTCAGCCCCGATTATGACAGTGGCGCCATCGATTCCCGCGCCGCTCTCGGCGTCCTGCACGCGGCCGTCATCGACCGTTCGTGCACCATGCCACCGTGCTGACGACCAACGGGGACAGCTACCGTCTCAAGGCCGCCCAACGGAACCAGACGGCCCACGCTCGACAGAAGAAAACGCGTTGATGGGCACCCGTCGCGACGTGGCCAAAAGGTCCCCCCTTTTCTCCTTGCCATTTCCATCTCCGCCACTTCTCTGGACGACGCTCGGGGACGAACGGCACGGACGTTCGCTCTGCGCGGCGCCCGCCCTCGAACCCGGTTCCCGCCCTCGCTCACCACTGGCTCCCGTCTGCGTCTCGTGCGAGCGCCCCTGCGGACGCGCGTGGCGAGGAAATGATGGCTAAGGCCAATGTCATGGTGCGCGGCGTCTCCTCCGCGTCAACGCGGCGCTGCTGCTCCCCAGTCGATGGTAACGCCAGCGGGGCGCATGGCGACGCGGTGCCGGCGCTACCGGCGTTGCGGGACGACCTGCCCGTTCTCCCCATCCACGTAGGCCGCCCAGTCGTCCATCAGGCGGCGCCGACGCTCGAAGAAATCACTGCGTGCGTAGGCCGCCTCGGTGGGGTTCTGTACCGTGTGGGCGAGCGCGGCCTCGACCACTTCGCGGGGTGTGTTCGTCCGTTCCGCGGCCCAGTCCCGGAAGCTCGACCGGAACCCATGCGGCACGGCGGCGATGCCGAGTTCCTTGATCAATTTCGATAGCGTCATGTTGGAGAGTGGCTTCCCGCGCAGACTGCGGAACACCAGGCCGGTGCCATCGCTCAGTCTCTGTACGTCGTGCAGGATCGCGAGCGCCCGCCCCGAGAGCGGCACGCGGTGATCCCGCTTCGCCTTCATGCGCGCGGCGAGGATGGTCCAGACGCCCGCGTCCAGGTCTATTTCGTCCCACGTCGCCAGGCGCACTTCGCCGGACCGCGCGGCCGTCAGCACCAGGAACTCGAACGCCCGCTTGGTGGGGACCGAGGCCTGGGAGGCTCGTACGGTCGCGAGGGCGTCCGCCACCGCTCCGTAGGGCAGCGCCCGCATGTGTTGGACGACGACCTGCTGCCGCCCGAGGGCCTGGCCGAGGGCGTCGCCCGCCGGGTTGTCCGGCCGGTGGCCCATCGCGACCGCCCACTTCATCACGGCACCGATCCGCTGCCGCACCCGCCGTGCGGTCTCGGGCTTGTCGTACCAGATCGGGGTGAGGATTGCCAATACGTCGGCCGTCGTCACCTCCGACACAGGCAGCGCCCCGATACGCGGGAACGCATAGGCGCGCAGACTGCGCGGCCAGTCCCGCGCGTGTTTGGCATTTCGCCAGCCGGGGCGCTGCTGCTCCAACACCGCGGCGGCGGCCTCCTCGACCGTGGGTACGCCCCGGCCGTGGCGCTTCTCGGCCAGCGGGTCCCCGCCCGCCCGGGCCCGCTGGCGATTCGCGAACGCCACGTTGCGCGCCTCGGCCAGTGACACCAGCGGGTAGCCGCCGAGCCCGAGCATCCGGGGCCGGCCCCGAATGACCAGCCGTTGTACCCACTGCCGCGCCCCGGACGGATCCACGCGCAAGTTCAGCCCGTGGCCGTCGCAGTAGAATCCAGGATCGGCGGTGCGCACAAACGCGGCGCTCAAGCGCTGCGTGAGGCGGCGCGGCGGCCGTGGAAGGGGTGTCGTCATGATCGATTCTCGCGCTTGTAGCTCTACAGTAAACTATACATATTATTGTAGGAACATACGGGATGTCGTGGCACCACGTCAAGACGCCGGCCCGCGATTAACACGTTTCACTAACGTATTTGACATGAACATGATTGAACACCATGGGAATACGTGGGACCATCGGTATATGGTGGACATGCGGTCCACCACCTGCCCTCGCGTCTCCCCGCCGGCTCGTCGCCAGTCCGGGAGCTGACATGGACGGTGCTCCCGGCGGGAGCTCGAGCTCGGCGCCATCGCAATGGCGCGCGCCGCCGAAGACGGCCGACTCTGGATTGCCTGGCCGAAGAAGAACAGACAGCGCGACCGCGTCAACTCCAGAAGCTCCCCGGCCGAACTGCCGGTCCGGTAGTGGTCCACAAACTCGTCAAGGGAACGGACGACGCTTCCCTTCCAGTCGCGCGGAATGGGGGCGACCAGCAGGTTTTCGCACGAGAGCGCGCGGAGCCCCACCCGGAAGCGACGGCAGAGGGCTTCGTAGTATTCGGCGGGTCCGCCGTCGTACACCAAGATGACGTCAAGGTCGCTTGCCGGCACTATCTCCCGGCTGGCCAAGGCACCCAGAACCACCACCGCGACCCCGCCTTCCGAAGGCGGCTCGCCCCCGCGGTCGGCGAAGTCCTCTTCCATGGCCGCCAGAACGTAACTATCGAGGCTTCGGCGATATTGGACAGAGCCGCGCCCACCTCGATGGGCGACAGACTGCTCCGCATCGTGTGCATACCGAGTTGGAAGACCTTGCTGTTCGACCACTCCAGCGCCGCCTCCACAGCCTCGCTGCCGTCCTGCACCGGAATATCCGCGAGCTGATCCTTCATCTCGGCGACGCCAAATTCCAGCGTCCAGTAGACGCGGGCCAGGCCGCGCCGGGCGATAGCCTCGAATTCCGGATCCGGTCCGAAACCGTCCGGAAGGTCGAGATCGGTGAATTCTCTGTCCCTGAGGGTGTCAAGCAGTTCGGGGGAACGGTCTATCCACCCCGCAAGACGGGGCGCGGCACCGTGGATCTCGGTGATCGCCTCGAACGCGGTCGGGCGCGCCGCGAACGCCGAGCTGTCGTACGCGCTCCAGTCCTCAATCCGCGGATAGAACCGGGAGCGCTGACGATCGAGCAGCGGATCCATTGTGGCGAACCACTTGCGCGGGAACAGCGCCAGCCCGTTCATCTGGATATAGCTGCCCGGCAGTTGCGGTGAGCCGTCCTCGCCGTGGTGCTGCAACAGTGGATAGCGCCGGTTGGTCGCGGCATGGTGGTCGGCATGACGCTGCATGTTGTAGTAGAGCCAGTTCGTGAACTTGCAGGCGGCGCTCCAGGCGTGCTGGGGCCTGACCGTTTCGAACCTGTCTCCGGGCACCCGGAGGCGCCGCAAGCCATAGTGCTGGACGTAGTTGCTGAGCTTCATCGAGAAGATCACGCCGAAGCAGAGGATGGCGTAGACCAGGACTGCCCATCTGCCGCCCATCCAGTAGATCAGCGCGTACCAGAGGGCGGTCTCGAAGACGTAACGCCAGAACGGATTCGTGTAGTGCCAGACCGGGAGGCGACGGCGCGCCAACCGGTCTCGCTCGAGACGCCAGACGCCCACGATGTTGGCGGCCAGTTCTCGCGGCAAGTAATGCCAGAAACTGACCCCCCTGGGTGCAGAACCTGGATCCCCCGGCGTGCAGACAAGGGGATGGTGAATGTAAACGTGTTCCGTCGCATAGTGCGGGTACGACGCGCACGCCAGCAGGAATTCCCCCAGCCGGCGCTCCCATGCGGCGCGTCGATGAACCAGCTCGTGCCCGACGATGAAGATGGTCTGGGCCACCCCGGCCAGCACCAGCGTCATCAACCCGACTTCCCAGGCTGACAAGTGGTCGGCGACAAGCATCTGCCAGAGCACGAACACGCATGTCACCGGCCAGATCACCGCCCAGAGCCACAGGGACAGCTTGTAGAGGAACAACTGCCTCTCACGCGTGCGGTCGGGATCCAGGTTGCGCTCGTCCAGTCCGAAGAAGCTGTCAACACGGCCCGCGAGCAGCAAGAAGGTGAGAGGACCCGCAATCCACCAGGCGCCGAGGGCGGCGGCGCTGGCCACCAGCGGAAAGATCAAGAGGGGAACAAAGTACGGGAGAGCATTGGCGATCGAGGGCTCGACGGTCCTGTTCCCAGTAGGACTACCGTTCCTTCCGGCACCCGTCGCTCCTGCAGCGTGTACCCAATCTGATTGCGTATTTCGAACGGCAGTACCATAGCGAGCGGATGACAGCCCACACTCCCAGCGCCGTCCTGCGCTGCATACGCGGCTGCGCCGGCGAGCACTCGCTGCTGACGCCGATCTATCGCTGCCCCACCTGCAACGATCTCCTCGAGGTAGTGCACGACCTCGACGCGCTTCGGGCCCACTCGGGCGGCTCGTGGATGCGCCTCTTCGATGAGCGCTACAAGCGGACCACCTGGCCATACAGCTCGGCGGTCTGGGGCAAGAAGGAGTGGGTCTGCCCGGACGTCCACGACGACAACATCGTTTCAATGGACGAAGGAGGCACGAATCTCTTCTGGGCGGAGCGGTTCGGCAGGGAGCTGGGCCTGACTGATCTCTGGGTGAAACTGTGCGGCAACTCGCACACCGGGTCGTTCAAGGACCTGGGAATGACGGTGCTCGTCTCGCTCGTCCGCGAGATGATGGCGCGGGGCGATACGATTCGCGCCATCGCCTGCGCGTCTACCGGTGACACCTCCGCGTCGGTCGCGGCCTATGCGGCCGCAGGCGGCATCCCGGCGATCGTCATCCTGCCGCGGGGCAAGGTGTCGACGACTCAACTCGTGCAGCCTCTCTCGAACGGTGCGACCGTGCTCGCGCTCGATACCGACTTCGACGGCTGCATGGCGATCGTCAAGCGCCTTGCCAACGAGGCCGGTATCTATCTCGCCAACTCGATGAACAGCGTTCGCCTGGAGGGCCAGAAGACGGTCGGCATCGAGATCGTGCAGCAGTTCGACTGGGAGGTGCCCGACGTCGTGATTATTCCCGGGGGAAACCTGGGAAACGTCAGCGCGCTCGGCGCCGGCTTCGACATGATGGAGGCGCTCGGCATCACGTCGCGCCGCCCGCGTATCGTCGTCGCGCAGGCGGCTGCCGCCAACCCGCTCTACCGGGCGTACCGGAACAACTGGACCTTCGAGCCGATCACCGCCAGCGCGACCCAGGCGTCCGCCATCCAGATTGGCAATCCGGTCTCCGTAGACAAGGCAATCCGGACGCTCAAGCGCTACGACGGTATCGTCGAGCAGGCGACCGAAGCGGAGCTGGCCGATGCCTCGGCGCGCGCCGACCGGACCGGTATGTACAACTGCCCCCACACCGGGGTTGCCCTTGCCGTCCTCGTGAAACTGCGGAAGCAGGGCCAGATCGCGCCTGGCGAACGGGTAGTAGTGATTTCGACCGCCAACGGGCTGAAGTTCACGGACTTCAAGCTGGGCTATCACAAGGAGACCCTCCCGGCGCTGAACGCTACGCTGCCCAACCACCCCCTGGAGTTGCCGAACGACTATGATGCGGTTCGGCGGGCCGTCGCAAACGTTACAGGAACGTAACCCCGTGTTCACCAACATCCGCCGCTGTGGCGCAAACAGGCGCCAACGCGCATGCGCCAGTCTTGACACCTGTCACGGGGGCTGCCGAGAATAGACCCATGCCCGTTCCACGTATTAGCAAGGAAGCGCTCTCGGAGCGCCTTGAAGCAGGCGGTGACCACATCCCGGTCGTGGTCGATGCCCGGTTGAAGTATCCGTACGAGCACAGCACGGTCCGGCTACCGGGCGCCGTCCGCGTCGATCCGCCCGACTTCGATCTCTCGGCGCTTCCTCGAGATCGCGAGGTCGTCGTTTATGACTCCGATCCGGAAGAGGTCGTAGGCGCACGCCTGGTTGCCACGCTGATTCGGGAAGGGTGCAGCGCGAGCGTGCTCAAGGGAGGCATTGTCGAGTGGATGGCCGCCAAGCTTCCGACCGACAGCAAGGACGCCCCGAAGCAGAAGCCGCCCAAGGCTGGCGCGCTGAAGGGTTGACGAACCGCTTCGCCGGGATCGCCGCGGCCGGGTTGCTGCTTCTCGCACCGGGCGCCAGCGCGCAGCAGCCGGACGGGGCGCCGCCGATCGAGCACCTGATGACCCAGTTGCAGGCGCGGTACGACGCCATCGGCGATTTCTCCGCCGACTTCGCGCACAGCTATGCGGGCGGCGTACTGCAGGCGGCCGCGGTCGAACGCGGAACGGTGTATGTCAAGAAGCCGGGCCGCTGGCGCTTCGACTACACGCAACCCGAGATCAAGCGCTTCGTATCGAACGGGCGGACGGTGGTCTCGTACTTTCCGGCCGACCGGCAGGCGATCGTGAGCGAGCTGCCACCGGGCGGGGGATCGGCCACGCCTGCCTCCTTCCTGGCGGGAGACGGAGACCTGACGCGCGACTTCGACGCACGATACGCCCGAAACGCACCAACCGACGCCGGGTGGGTGGTGGAGTTGACGCCAAGCCAACGTGACGCCGACTACGAGACGCTGACGTTGGCGATCGACCCCGAGAACCTGGTGATCCAGCGGATGTCGGCGACCGACCTGCAGGGGGGTGTGTCGACCTATTTCTTCTCGAATCTGCAGCAAAACCTGGGGATAACCGATAGATTCTTCGAGTTCGACGCGCCGCGCGGCGTCGAGGTAGTCACCGATGACAACTGGGCCCGGTAGAACGCGCACGCCCTGGATTGGCGGCGGCCTGCTGATCGTGCTCGCCGTGGTCACGCTCACCGGCTGCGCAAGCAGCGGTGCGCTCCGGGCCGGGCAGCTTGCGGAGCGTGAACGCAACTACGACCAGGCGGTCGTCCTCTACCGCCGCGCCGTTCAGGAGCGGCCGCATGACCGCAACGCACAGCTTGGGCTCGAGCGAGCGATGCTCCGTTCGGCCCAGCAGCACTACGCCGCCGGTCGAGCGCTCGCACGGCAGTCCCGCTGGGAGGAGGCACTCGCGGAATACCAGATCGCTTATGAATTGAACCCGACAATGGGTGATATCGAACGCGAGCTGGCAGATATGCGAGAAGCAGTCCGAACCCGTCTGGCGGCACGCAACGAGGGACAGTCCGAACTCGAGGCGCTGATCGAGCGAACGCGCCACGCCGGACTGCCCGGACTGGAACTGCCGGACGGCGACCCCCTGCCTGATGCGGTCGTGTTCCGGGAAGCGAGCGCCCGCACCGTCTTTTCGGCGATCGGGCAGTTCGCCGGCATCACTGTCGTCTTCGACCCGCAGTTCGTCGACGAGCCGGTCACCGCGGATCTGCGCGGCACCACCTTCGGCGCCGCGCTCGAAACGATAGCCAACAGCACGCGCAATTTCTTCCAGGTGACGGCGCCGGACACGGTGACGATAATCCCCGACACGCCGCAGAAGCGGCGCGAGTACCAGCAGGAAGTGGTCCGCACGTTCTACCTGAGCAACGCGGACGTGACGGAGACGATCGATCTCCTTCGCCTGGTACTGGACCTGCGGCGGATCGCACCCGTGACGGCGACCAACGCGGTCTCGGTCATGGACACCCCGGAACGTCTCGAGGCGGCGGCGCGCCTGGTGCAGACGATCGACAAGGCGCGGGCCGAAGTGGTGATCGAAGTACAGCTGCTCGAAGTGGATCGCCAGACAATGCGCGACTACGGCCTCGATTTTGCCGCGCAGGGGGGGAACGCGGGGCTTACGGCGGACTCGCAGGGGTTTGGTCTGACGGTGGACGATATCGCGCGGCTGAGTGGATCCGACCTCTTCGTCTCCAACCCGATGAGCCTGTTTATCAACATGCTGGCCACAGACCGGAACACCCGGATTCTGGCGAATCCCAGCCTCCGGACGTCGGACGGTATCGCGGCCGAGGCGCACTTCGGCGAACGGGTGCCGGTGCCGGTCACTACGTTCACGCCGATTGCCGCGGGCGGCGTCGCCCAGCAGCCGATCACCTCGTTCAACTACGAGGACATCGGCGTCAACATCAATATCTTGCCCCGCATCCACCACAACGAGGAAGTGTCACTGGAGCTGGTGGTGGAGATCAGCAACATCTCCGGAACCGGATTCGGCGACCTGCCGCAGTTCGGCAGCCGCGAGATCTCTACAACGCTGCGCCTGCGCGACGGCGAAACGAACATTCTCGCCGGCTTGATCCGTGACGACGAGCGGGTAACGCTCGACGGCATCCCGGGACTCAACCGGGTGCCGGTGCTCGGCCGGCTGTTCGGCCGGACGCGGACAGAGTCACAGGAAACCGACATCATCCTGACGCTCCGGCCGCACATCATCCGCGTGCTGGACCTCGAAGAGCAGGATCTGCTCCCCTTCCGTCTCAGTAGCGGCGGCGCCGCGGCGGTGGTGGGCAGCACGATTCCGTTGCCTACCCGGCTCGATCCGCAGCCGCGGGACCCGGCCCAGCGCCTTGGCGGAGCGCCCCCCACCCTGCAGCAGCCGGTCACGCCGCCGGAACCGCCAGTAAACCGTTAGGAGTCCGTAGTGAGACCCCGCGTAGCACCGAGAGCGGCGGCTACTCCTCGACCGTCACGTCGGCGCCGAGGCTTCGGAGGCGGTTGACGAGATTCGCGTAGCCCCGTTCCACCGTCTCCAACGGAGCGATCCGGCTCTCCCCCTTCGCCGCCAGAGCGGCGGCGATTAGCGCCATGCCGGAGCGAAGGTCGCGCGTATCCAGCGTGCCGCCTTTCAGCGTGCGGGGACCGTCCACGATCATCCGGTGCGGGTCACAGAGAAAGAGGTTGGCTCCCATCCCGCTCAACTGTTCCAGGGCGAAGAGCCGCAGCTCGTACATCCAGTCGTGAATCAGTGTCCGGCCTTCCGCCTGCGTCGCCAGAACGCTCACCAGGCTCACCATGTCGCTCGGGAAGCCGGGCCAGGGAGCCGTGGTGACCTGGCGGATGGCATGCGGCTGCGAGGGGCGTACCCGAAGCGTGTCGCCCGCGGTGCCGACTCCCGTCGCCGCGACGATGTTGCAGTCGACGCCCATCCGCTGGAGCACCGACGTTACCGGCTCGAGATCCGACGCGTGTGCGCCGTGCACGTCGATCTCACCGCCGGTGATTGCCGCGATCACCGCCCAACTTCCTGCTTCGATGTAGTCACCGCGCAGGTGGTGTGACGCGCCGTCGAGCGTGACAGGACCGCGGATTCGTATCGTCGGCGTACCGGCCCCCACAATCCGCACGCCCATTTCCTCGAGGAAGGCGCACAGCTCAACCACATGGGGCTCGCAGGCGGCGTGGCGGATCTCGGACTCGCCACCCGCTGCGGCAGCGGCCAGAATCGCGGTCTCCGTGCCGGTGACGGAGGCCTCCTCCAGGTAGATCGACGCGGGACGCAAGCCGTAGGGCGCCTCGAACGTATGGCCTTCCCCTTCGACATCGTCCACCCCCATCGCGCGGAGCGCCTGCAGGTGAACCGCCAGCGTGCGGCGTCCCGGGAAATCTCCACCCGGTGGCGCGAGACGCGCCCGCCCCATCCGCGCGAGGAGCGGGCCGACCAGCAGAACCGAT
Source organism: Vicinamibacterales bacterium (assembly GCA_965246995.1). GTDB lineage: Bacteria > Acidobacteriota > Vicinamibacteria > Vicinamibacterales > UBA8438 > VXRJ01. Next base: position 1,953,340 of record OZ252008.1, on the reverse strand, counting down.
CCGCGGAGCCGGCCAACCAGGTGCGGATCCGGGCGCTCGCTTGCGATACGCCCGCACCGGATTCGCACCTCGGTCGTCCCAATCCCCTCCACTTCGGCACCCAGGCCTCGGAGCAGCTCGCCCATCACGGCGACATCCTTGATCCGCGGCATGTTCGTCAGCGTGCACGGCTGATCGGTCAGCAGGCAGGCAGAGAGCAGCGGCAGCGCGGTGTTCTTGTTGCCCTCGACGTCGATCGCGCCGGCCAGGCGGTGCCCGCCCTCGACGACGAGTGTCGAGGTGGTCTGCTCCAGCAGGCCCGCGGTAGCCCGCGCCGACGATCCGATCACGTTGTCCGCATCCCTTCCGAGTCGAACCGACCCAGCAGGACCACCTCCAGCCGGAGCGTGACACCGTATCGCTCGACCACCACCGTCTGCACATGATGGAGCAGCGCGCGGACATCGCGCGCGGTCGCTCCCGACTCGGTCACGATGAAATTTGCATGCGTCTCCGAAACGCGCGCGCCACCGATCCGATGCCCCTTGAGCCCAGCGCCGTCGATCAGGGCGCCGGCAGTTGGCGGCACGTCAACCGGTACGGTCCCGGATGCCGAGTCAGGGTTCTGGAAGATGCAGCCGGCGCTCGGCAGCGCGAGCGGCTGGGTCCGCTTGCGGAAGCGAAGTGAGTCCCGCGCCACCGCGCGCAGGCGGCCGGACGGAGCACGCGTCACCGGGAACTCGGCCCAGGCGACCAATTCACCCGTCCGCTGCACGCGGCTCCGGTCGTAGCCGAACTCCATCTCCGCGCGCGGCGTCCGGACGATCCCGCTGCCTGACTCGCCACCATTCCACCGAATGAGCCCCACGTCCGATACGAAGTCCCCTATCGCCTGATCCTGGAAATGCGCGTTGCCGTGGATCGCACCGCCGACCGTGCCCGGCGTGCCCGCCCATGCTTCCAGGCCCGCCAAGCCACGGTGAATGGTCCAGCGAACCAGTCCGTTTATCGAGGCCCCGGCCGACGCCCGGATGATACCGGGCGACACCTCGAAGACACTCGCATGCCTGGAGCGGATCACGACACCGCGCACGCCTTCGTCAGCCACCAGGACGTTCGAGCCGCCCCCCAGCATCGTGACCGGAAGCGCGAACTGATGCGCCACCTGCAGCAGGTCAACCAGGTCGCCTTCCCTCCGGGCTTCCACCAGCCAGTCGGCGTTCCCGCCGACGCGGAACGTCGTATGCGGGGCCAGGGAAATGTCCGACCATACGCGGTCGTCCCCGACGACAGCGGTGAGCGCCGCGCGCACCTCAGCCGCCTGCGATGATGCGGACGTAGTGGTTCGCTTCAGAGCCGTCATCGGCCGGTCCACTCCTGCTCCACCCACGCCAACGCAGTGCGCGCCGCCTCGATGTCGCACGGGATGAACTCGATCCAGTCTCCCGGCGCCAGTTGGCCTAGACGCGGCAGGTCGGCGGTGATCACCATGGCGATACGTGGATAGCCGCCGGCCGTCTGACGGTCGGCCATGGCGACGATAACGCCGCCGTCGGGTGGCGCCTGCACCGACCCGGCCGGTAATCCGTGCGACAGAAATCCATGCGGCAGGCTGCTGACGTCGTAGCCGGCGATCTTCGTACCTTCAAGACGATACCCCATCCGATCGGACTCGGGCCGGATCGTGTACGGCGCCGCAGCGAGCAGGGACAACGGATCGGAACCCGCGAACAGATCGCGATGCGGGCCCGGCAGTATCCGCACGCGCGCGCCTCCTCCAACCGGTAGCTGTGGACCGTGCCGAGTGTGCCCTCCGTCCGTTGCCCCCGTTCTCCCGGCCGGCGCCGGGCCGATCGGGAGACGGTCGCCACGGCGGAGCGCGCGCCCCTCGAAGCCGCCGATCCGGCTGCCGAGGTGCGTCGAGCGGCTGCCGAGGACCGGCGGGACGTCGATGCCGCCGGCGAAAGCGAGGTAGGCGCGCGCGCCATCGCTCCGGTGGCCGAAGCGGAGCTCCTGTCCCCGTTCGGCGCGGAGGACCGTGTCGGACGAGACCCGGTAGTTGTCGAGGTGCAGTTCGAACGCGGCGCCGCTGACCGCAATCCGGCAGGGCTCGTCGCAGCGAAGCAACGGCCCGGTGAGCGTTACTTCCAGTGTGGCTGCTTCATCGGGATTGCCTACAACGCGATTGGCGCGGCGGTGGGCGAGCGGGTCCATCGCACCCGATACGCTGACACCGTCATGCTGCCAGCCCCAGCGACCGAGGTCCTGCACGGTAGTCAGCATCCCGGCTTCCTCGACGACGATGCCACCCGGTACGTTGGCGGTCATCACGACGGATCCACCTCGCGCACCGCGTCCTCCGCCTGTTCGGCGCGCAGGGCGTCGGTACCCTGTTCGCGCTCGAGCAGCCGTTCGTACGTAGTCTGATCGATCGGCTCGAAGTGAACGATGTCGCCTGCGTGCAGCAGGAACGGATCCGCGCGATCGAGATCGAAGAGCGTTAACGGGGTTCGCCCGATCAGTTGCCATCCGCCGGGTGAGATCGCCGGGTAGATACCCGTCTGCCGGCCGGCGATCCCGACCGAACGGGCCGGCACCCGGACGCGGGGGGTGGCGTGACGCGGCGCGGCGATGCTCGGATCAACCGCCCCCATATAGGCGAAGCCAGGCTGGAAGCCAAGCATGTAGACGCGGTACGCGGTTTCCCGGTGCCGCGCGATCACCTGCGACTCCGTGCAGTGCCCGAAGCGTGCCACGCCGGCCAGGTCCGGACCGTGCGCGCCGCCGTAGCAGACCGGCAGGTGGTGTTCGCGGCACGACGCGGTCGACGTCTCACCCGCCGTTGTCTCTTCCGCGAGGCGCGCCACCAGATCCGCCACCGCCGCAAAGTCCGCGCGCGACGGATCAAGATGCACGGTTACGGCGGCGTAAGCCTCCACGACGTCCCGTACGCCTTCGAGCGACCGATTCCGGAGTGCTCCCGCCAAAGCGACGGCGCGCAAGTTGATTGCCGGATCGATCCGCGGTTCGAATCGCACCAGGAGTGCCGCATCACCATCCGGCGCGAGGGTCCAGTCCGCTCCCGCCGCGAGGGTCATGGGGACAGGTCTCCGGCGGGTGCGCCCTCTACACCGAGGCGCTTGCGCAGCTCGTTTCGCAGGCCGCCGAAGTCACCGTTCGACATCAGGACCACCAGGTCCCCGGCCTGCGCCTCGGCTTCGATCAGCCCGGCGATGGCATCGATTGACTCGATGTAGCGCGCCCGCGTGCCAGAAGCAGTGAGGTCGGCGGCCAACTGGCCAGCATCGAGACGACGATCGGCGGGAATAGTCGTGCGATAGACCGGGGCTATCACTACCTCGTTCGCGCCGGCGAGCGCCGATGCGAAGTCCGCCTGGAAGACGCGCCGGCACGAGGTGGCGGAGCGCGGTTCGAACAGCACCCAGATCCGCCCGGCGGGCGCGGTTGCGCGGAGCGCCGCCAGCGTTTCACGAACCGCGGTCGGATGATGCGCGAAGTCGTCGTAGAGCGCCACGCCGCGTCCGACACCACTCAGCTCCAACCGGCGGCGAACCCCGCGAAACGTGCCGAGCGCCGCAGCCAACCGCTCAGGCGGTTCTCCCGCCGCCGCACCGGCCGCAATCGCCGACAGCGCGTTCCGCACGTTGAAAGCGCCCAGCAGCGGCAGATCCACCCGTCCAACCACCGTACGGGCGTGGCGCACATCGAACGTGGTTCCCTCCGAGCGATACTCGATGTCGGTCGCCTGCCAGTCGGCCCCGTCCGAGACGCCGAACGTCTCGACCGGACAATGCGCCGCATCCGCCAGAGCACAGGCCCCGGGGTCGTCGGCACCCAGCAATAGCCGCCCGTTACCGGGCACCAGGCCGACGAAGCGGCGGAAAGCGAGCGTCAGCGTGTCGAGGTCGGCGTAGATGTCGGCATGATCGAATTCGAGACTGCCCACCACCGCGACGAACGGAAGGTACTTCAGGAACTTGGCGGTCTTGTCGAAGTACGCGCTGTCGTACTCGTCCCCCTCGATGACGAACAGGTCGCTCGCCCCAAGGCGGTAGCCGGCGTCGAAGTTGCGCGGGACGCCTCCGATCAGAAAGCTGGGATCGGCGCCTGCGTCAACCAGCGCCCACGCGGTCATCGACGTGGTGGTCGTCTTGCCGTGCGTCCCGGCAATGACAATCGGGCGGCGGCGCCAGAGAAAACGATCCCGGATCGTCTCGGCGAGCGACGCGTAGCGGATCCGCCGCTCTAGCACCGCTTCCACTTCCGGGTTGCCGCGCGAGACGGCATTGCCAATCACCGCCAGGTCGATGTCCTCCGGAACGTGCGCGGCGTCATAGCCGATCCGGGGCACGATCCCTTCCGATGCGAGGAACTGATCCATCGGGGGATATGCCTGTACATCCGAACCGGTGACGATGCACCCCTGCCGCTTCAGCATGGCGGCGAGCGTCGCCATCCCGGTGCCACAGACGCCAATCAGGTGGACGCGGCTCATGCGACCGCTGTCTCCTCCACAATCAGACGCCCGGTTTCACCTTCCGCCTCGAGCGTCACGTCGACCCCGAGCGGGACGGTCAGCAGCGGCATCCCGTCGGTGTGGCCGGTGGGGAGGCCCCGGACGACCGGGCCGTCGATATCGGCCAGGAGCTCGGCCAACACGGCACGGGCCGTGAGCGACCCGTCCGGTTCATCGCATTCAGGGAAGCAGGCGCAGACGACGCCGGCGGCGCGCGCCAGGATCCCTGCCTGGCGAAGCTGCGTCAACAGGCGGTCGATGCGGTACGGCCGTTCCCCTACCTCGTCCAGCAGGAGAATGTAACCGGCCGGCGGATCGAACGCGAACCGTGTCCCAAGCGATGCGGCAAGGAGTGAAAGCGTGCCACCGAGCAGGATCCCGCGCGCCGCGCCGGCCCGCATCACATCGAGTCCGTCCACTACCGGCGAATCGAACGCACGCCTCCCGGTAAGGTGATCGAAGAAAGACGTTCGGTCATATCCCGCCTCGCCACGCGCCAGCGTCACCACCATCGGACCATGGAACGTCACCAGGTCGCACTGTTGCGTCAGAAAGACATGGAGCGCCGTCAGGTCGCTGCAACCGATGAGCGCTTTCGGGACTCGCACGAATTCCGCCGGGTCGAGCAGCGGCAGCAGATGCGCGCTGCCGAAACCACCCCGGACCGCCATCACCGCGGTGGTGGACGGATCGCGCCAGGCCGCGAGGAACCGCTCGGCGCGCGCATCCGCGGATCCCGCAACGTAGGCGCGCCTGTCGAATACCGACTCGTCGAAGACCGGCTCGAAGCCGAGCCCCCGCAGCTCGGCAACGCCCCGATCGAAAGTGTCACGGTCGAACGGGCTGGCGGGAGCGACAATCCCGATCCGATCGCCGGGGCGGAGAGCAAGCGGCTTCCTCATCCGCTCCCTTCACACATCATTGAACTCGCGCATCCGCTGCGCGATGATCTGATGGACGTCGCAACCCAACAGCCCGTTCAGGTGCTGCGCGGCGGGTGGCCGCCAGTCGGCGTCATCGACCAGGAAACGTTCCTTGGCCCGGCGCTGCCGCTGGAGCGCAGCCTCCACTCGACGGAGCGGCAGTTCTTCGTCTTCCACCGCATGGATCACCCGTTCGATCACGGCAGCTTGCCTGGCCGCGTCGGTGCCACACAGTAGGAGCAGGTCGCAGCCGGCGCCGAGCGCCTCGACGCTAGCCTCCGCAATATCCCGATGCCGGGCGATTGCACCCATCTCCATGTCGTCGGTCGCGACGAGGCCCTCGAAGCCAAGCTCTTCGCGCAGCAGATCGGTCACGACCGCGCGCGACAACGTCGCCAGTCGTTCCTCGTCGAGCGCGGGGTACCGGACATGCGCCGTCATCAACATCGTGGAGCCCGCTGCGATCGCCGCTCGGAAGGGCCGCAACTCGACCTCCTCGAGCCGCGGCCGCTCCTGTTCCACCACCGGCAGATCCTCGTGCGAGTCGACCGACGTATCGCCATGGCCCGGGAAGTGCTTTCCGCAGGCGGCGATTCCCTCTGCCTGTAGCGTGCGCGTGACGATCGCACCCAGTTCTGCCACCTGCGCGGCGTCGGTAGACAATGCGCGGTCGCCAATCACCGGGTTCGATCGATTCGTGTGGACATCGAGCACCGGCGCGTAGTCGAGTGTGATGCCAACCGCGCGCAACTCCTGCGCCAGCGCGCGAGCGAACTGTTCCGCCAGCGCCGGATCGCCGCACCGGCCGAGGGTTGCGAGGGGTGGCCACACGGTGCACGGGGCGCGCAACCGCTGCACGCGCCCTCCCTCCTGATCGATGCTCACCCAGGGAGGTATCTCGCGCGTCAATTGCTTTGCCGCGTAGGACAGTTCCGCCACCTGCAACGGGGCCTCGATGTTCCGCGCGAACAGAATGACGCCACCCAGGTCGAACTCGCGTGCGAGTGCGGCGAGCTCCACCGGGATCGTCGGACCGTCGAAGCCGGCGACGATCAACTGTCCGATCTGGCGCCGAACGGCTCTGGACATCCGGGATGGGTGGCCGCCGGTGGAACCGAGGCCAGCGTGGCGTCTCATTATAATCCCGCTGTGCGTCTGCAGGCATCTGCCCCCACCCGGATCGATCTGGCCGGCGGCACTCTCGACATCTGGCCGCTCTACCTGCTGCACGAAGGCGTGCAGACCGTGAACGCAGCGATAACCATCCGCGCCTCCTGCACCGTCGACTCCTGTCCGGACGGCCGCCTGCGGCTCACCGCCGTCGACACGGACGCCGCCGCCGATGTGGCGGATGTCGGCGACCTGGACGATGCCCATCCTGCCCTCCGCCTGCCGGCACGGATCCTCCGCTACTTCCGCACCACCGGGGTGGCCGTCGAGACCCGATCCGATTCGCCGGTCGGCGCCGGACTCGCCGGATCTTCCGCGCTCAACGTAGCGCTCTGCGCGGCTATCGCCCGCTGGCAGAATCAGGAGATCGCGCCGGAGGCGTTGCTCGACTTGGCGCGCGACCTCGAGGTGCAGGTCATCGGCGTGCCGACCGGCGGACAGGACTACCGGCCTGCGCTATACGGCGGGATTGCCGCGATCGAATTCGGTCCGGGCAAGGTTCGGCGTGTCCCATTGCGCGCCGAACCACAGGCGCTCGGAGATCGGATCGTCGTTGCGTACACCGGCCAGTCGCGTGATTCCGGCATCAACAACTGGGAGGTGACGAAACGCCGGATCGACGGTGACGTCAACCTCGCGGTGCTGTTCGACGAGATCAGGGACACCGCCGTGCAGGTCCGGGACGCGCTCGAACGCTCGGACTGGGCAGAGCTCGCCCGTTGGGTCGCACACGAGTGGGAGTTGCGAAAGCGGCTCGCGCCAGGCGTCACCACCGAGCGGATCGATGCGCTGTTCCGTCGCGCGTTCAACGCAGGTGCGGCTGCGGGCAAGGTATGCGGGGCCGGGGGCGGCGGATGTATCGTGTTCCTGGCGGAACCGGACGCTACCGGCTCGGTGAAGCGGGCGCTGAAGGATGCCGGCGCCCAGTTGCTCGACTGCAGCATCGACACCGAGGGCCTTCGCCTCACCGCGCAGTAGCCACGTGTCAGAACGCCGCGCGCAACTCGGTCAGGCGCTCGGCAACACCATCCGTCCGGAAAAGACGGATGCCTGCGATCCCTGCCGCACCTGCCTGCGCCACCTCCCGCACGTTGTCGACGCCGACGCCGCCGATGGCGAGGACCGGACACGGCGCCGCCGCGCCCACAATCGCGCCCAGGCCGTCGAGGCCGAGCGGTTCGCGGCCGGGCTTCGACGCTGACGCGAAGACGGTGCCGGCAATCAGATAGTCGACATCCCCCCCGGCGGCGGCCCGCGCCGTGGCAGCATCATGGACGGAACGGCCGATGAGCCATCCCGCCGGCCCCATGGCGCGGATGCGTGACGCGTCACGGGCGTCATCCTTCAGGTGGACACCCGCGGCGCCGGCGGCAAGAGCGATGTCGGCGCGGTCGTTCACGACGACGCGCGCTCTCGTCCCGCGTATCCGTACCATCGCCTCCCTGACCAGGGCCAGGAGGCGGCGGTCCGTCAGGCCGGTCTCGCGGATCTGCACCAGATCGACGCCCCCGTCCGCACAGGCGCCAATGACTCCCAGCATCCGTTCGACGGCGACTCCAGCGTCACTGGTGTCCCCGCCGAAGACCCGGCGATCGGTGACCAGGCAGATCGCCGGTCTCGTCAACGGCGCTGGATGGAGAGTCTCGGCACGCTCGGCCATCAGGGGCGGGCAATCGTATCAAAGAGCGACAATGGTCTGAAGGTGCGCCGATGAATGTCGGAATAGCCGCAACGCGTGATCGCGTCAAGGTGATAGCGGGTGCCGTATCCCTTGTGGCGATCGAATCCGTACCGATCATCCAGCGCGTGGAGGCGTACCATCTCGCGATCCCGCGTCACTTTCGCGATGATCGACGCGGCGGCGATCGCGGCGCAACGCCGGTCGCCGTGCGGGATCGCCTCGTGCGGCAGGTCGAGGCCCGGAACGCGGAAGCCGTCCACGATGGCGTAGTCGCCCGAAGGATCGAGCGCCTCGATCGCGCGGCGGATTGCATCGAGCGAGGCGCGGTGGACGTTCAGGCGATCGACATCGGCAGCCGACGCGAATGCGACTGCCCAGGTGGCGCGCCGGGTGATGAGCGGATAGAGCCGCTCGCGCTGCGCCGCCGTCAGCAGTTTGGAGTCGCGCAAGCCGGAGATGCGGCGACCCGGATCGAGGATGACCGCCGCAGCAACGACCGGACCCGCCAGCGAACCGCGTCCCACCTCGTCGGCGCCGGCGATGCGGGCGTAGCCGCGACGCCGCAGCGCGTTCTCGACCGTCCGGGTCGCCGTTCGCGCTGCCGCCACGCGATCAGCGGCGGCGCCGCTCGCGGAGCCGTGCCGCCTTGCCGCGCAAGTTCCTGAGGTAGTACAGCTTCGCCCGCCGCACCCTGGCGGACCGGACGATCTCGATCTTGTCGATCGTCGGCGAGTGGAGCGGGAATATCCGCTCGACTCCCTGGCCGAAAGAGACCTTCCGGACCGTCACGGTCGAGCTGACACCGTGGTGATGCTGGGCGATCACGATCCCCTCGAACACCTGAATCCGTTCCTTCTCGCCTTCCCGCACCTTCACGTGCACGCGGACCGTATCGCCCGACTGAATGTCAGGCCGCTCGGTCAGATGCGGCTGCTCCACGGCTTCGATCGCTTTCATCGTTCTGCTCCCGTCTGCTCAATCCGCGATTGCCCCGTCAATGCGATCGGAACTCGCGGAGAAATTCCTGCTCTTCCTCATCCAGCGCGGCGTCCGCCAGCAGGTCGGGCCGCCGCTCCAACGTCCGCCGGACCGCCTCGCGTTTCCGCCAGCGGCGCACATCCGCGTGGTTCCCCGACATCAGTACCGCCGGCACGTCACCGGCAGCCGTCCCGTTCGATGCCGGAGGCAGATCCCGATCTCCCACCCCTTCGTTGCGCGCCGAAACCGTGTCGTCCATCTCGGTCAGGCTTGCAGGCCGCGTGAAGTGCGGGTGATCGAAGATACGCCGGACGAACGAGTCAGCCTCCACGGATTCGGTATTCCCGACCACGCCTGCCACTTGCCGCGCCACCGCCTCGACGACGACGCCGGCCGCCAGTTCGCCGCCACTGAGGACGTAGTCACCGATCGACAGCTCCTCTGTCGCGACATGCGTCCGGACCCGCTCGTCCACGCCTTCGTACCGCCCGCAGAGCAGCACAACGTGTTCGAGCCGACTCAGGCGCATCACGGTTTCGTGATTTAGCGTCGTTCCCTGCGGCGAAAGCAGGATAACCGTGTCCGGATCGCCCCGTGTCTCCCGGATCGCGGCCAGCGCCCGCAGGAACGGGGCCGGCTTCAGCACCATGCCGGGGCCGCCGCCGTACGGCGCATCATCCACCGTCCGGTGGCGATCATCGGTAAAGTCACGCAGGTCGTGCACCGCGATATCCAGCACGCCCGCTTCTCGCCCACGTCCGACGACGCCGGCCGACACCATCCCCTCCACCAACTCCGGAAAGATCGTCACGACGTCAAACGTCATCCGTCCCTCCCGGTCCGCCGCGCATCGCCCCTGGGGTCCAGCGGCGTCGGCGACTTCCGTTGCCGGACGCAGCCTTCCGGTTCACCTCGAGCAGGCCTTCCGGCGGATCGATCACGATGGTCTGCTCCGTCAAATCGACGGTGACGCAAATCTCCTCCGCCAGCGGAACATCGATCTCCGCTCCCTCCACCGTCGCGACAAGGCGCTGGGCGCCCGCCGGTCCTTCGACCGCCGTCACCACACCCACGACGTCGCCACCGACGGTCCGAACCGTGCAGCCGATCAGATCGTGCGCGTACCATGTACCGTCCGGCAACGACCGCAGTGATGTCTCCGGAACACGCAACTGCGCGCCACGCAGCGTCTCCGCGTCGCTCAGCGTCTGGATCCCCTCGAACGCCAGCACGGGACGCCCGCCATGGAACCAAAGCCCCTGGATCCGTAGCGGCCGGGGCGCAGGCGAGCCCTCCAGAAAGAGGGTTCCGCCCGGGGCGAAACGATCTTCCGGGAAGTCGGTCTCCGGCTTCACCACCACTTCTCCCTGCCGGCCGTGCGTCCGCGCCACCACGCCGACGAGCGCCATCTCATCCCAGCCGGCGGTCTCCATCAGGCGTGTCCGGACGTCAATCGTCCAGGAACTCCACGCTTGACCGGCGCTCGTCGAGGCTCGCGGCGAGACCGGCAATCGACCGGATCGCGGAAGCAGTCCGCCCACGACGTCCGATCAGTTTCCCCAGATCCCCGGGATGCGCCGTCAGCTCCAGCACGTCCTCGTTTCCCTCCTCGAACAGGTCGATCGTCACCTCGTCGGGATGGTCAACCAGTCTGCGCGCAATCACGTCGACGACATCGCGCGCACGGCTCATGACGCATCTTTCGTGGCGTCGGCCGACCCGGCCGGGAGGCCGGCCTCCGGATGCCGTGCGAGCAGCGTCCGGACCGTATCGCTCAATTGGGCGCCCTTGCCGACCCAATGCTCGATCCGCTCCCGATTCGCCTTCAGTAGCTCCGGCTGCACGGCGGGATCGTAGTGTCCCACCACCTCGAGTGCTCGGCCGTCACGCGCCGATCGCTTGTCGATCACCACCATCCGGTAGAAGGGCCGAGCCTTCGCGCCCTGCCGCCGCAGTCGAATCATCAGCATTTCGTTCTCTCCCCAGTACGGACCAAGGCCCGTGCTACCACGGGAGCGCCGCCCGCTGGGCATGGCGTTTCCTGCCACGCCCCGCGGCCATCGCCGCCTTCATCATCTTCCGCATCTTCGTGAACTGCCGCAAGAGCTGGTTCACTTCCTGCACGCTCGTTCCACTGCCGCGCGCGATCCGAAGCCTCCGGCTGCCGTTCATCACCGACGGCTTTCGCCGCTCCCCCGGCGTCATCGAATCGATGACCGCCGCAGTGCGCAGCACCGCGCCATTATCCAGGTCGACACCCGCGGGAACGTTGCCCAACCCCGGAATCATGCCGAGCAACTGATCGAGCGGCCCCATCCGACTCACCGCACGCATCTGGTCGCGCAGATCCGCGAGCGTGAATTCGTTACGGCGGACCCGCTCCGCCATGGCCGCCGCATCTTCCCGCGCGATAACCTGCTCCGCCTTCTCCACCAGGCTCAGGACATCTCCCATGCCGAGCAGGCGGGAGACCAGCCGGTCGGGACGGAACGGCTCGAGATCGTCGAGCGTCTCGCCGGTCGCGGCGAAAGCCACCGGAACATTGACGACCGACACGACCGAGAGCGCTGCGCCGCCGCGCGCGTCGCCGTCCATCTTGCTCAGGACAATCCCGGTGACGCCCATCCGATGATGGAACTCGCCGGCACTCTTGACCGCATCCTGGCCGGTCATCGCATCGGCCACAAACAGGACATCCGAGGGAGACACCGCATCGCGAATCGCCGCCAGCTCGCTCATCAGCGCGTCGTCGACGTGCAGGCGCCCGGCCGTATCGATCAGGACCGTGTCGAAGCCGAGTCGCTTCGCCTCCTCCACGGCGCCAGTCGCCCGCGCCATCGGATCCTGGTTGCCGTCCGCCGCGTGGACGCGCAAACTTGCCTGGTCGGCCAGTACCGCGAGCTGTTCGATCGCCGCCGGGCGGCGCACGTCTGTCGACACGAGCAGCGGATGGCGTTTTTCCTTCGTCAGCCAGCGTCCCAGCTTCGCTGTCGTAGTGGTCTTGCCAGAGCCCTGCAGGCCGACCAGCAGCACCACCTGCGGCCGTGTACTGGCAGCGCTCAAGCCCGCGCGCGGCTCGCCGAAGAGTGCGAGGAGCTCATCCCGAACGATCGCGACCACCTGCTGCACCGGCGTCAGGCTGTCGAGCACCGCACGGTCGATCGCCCGGTCGCGCACCCGGTCGATGAACGCGCGGACGACCTTGAAGTTGACGTCCGCCTCGAGCAGCGCCAGACGGATTTCGCGCAGCGCGCGCTCCACCGCCTCCGGCGTCAGCCGCACCTCGCGGCGCAGCGATCCGAACACCGCTTCGAAACGTGATCCCAACGCGTTGAACATCAGACCGCCAGACGTATGCCCGGCCTCCCTTGGCGAGACTAAAAGTGCCCGCGCAAAACTCCCAAGTCTAGGAGCCGGAGCGCCTCGCCGTCAATGATCCCGCACGCCTGTCAAGCTTGGCGCACAGGGGCTGGGCGTTCAGCCGGCAACGCGGGTAACGGAGCCGTGCGACACGATCCGCCACGCTAGACCGAGCGCAACCGGTGTCCCAGCTTTTCTTTCTTGGTCCGCAGGTACCGTTCCGTGAACTCCGTTGGCGGCACCTCGAGCCGGACCGACTCGGTGACGGCGAGGCCGTAACCTTCAAGACCGACGAACTTGCGCGGATTGTTCGTCAGCAACCGCATCGTATGGACGCCCAGGTCACCCAGGATCTGCGCGCCGATGCCATAGTCGCGCTGATCCGCCTTGAAACCGAGATGCTCGTTGGCTTCCACCGTATCGAGACCCTGGTCCTGCAGTTCGTAAGCGCGGATCTTGTTCGCGAGGCCGATCCCCCGCCCTTCCTGGTTCAGGTAGAGGAGCACGCCCCGGCCCTCTTCGGCTATCCGGCGCATCGCCAACTCGAGCTGATGACCGCAGTCGCAGCGTGACGAGGCGAACACATCGCCCGTCAGGCACTGGGAATGGACGCGTACCAGTACGCTTTCGCCGTCACCCACGTCCCCCCGCACCAGCGCAATGTGTGTCCGCCCATCGATGACGCTGTCGTAGGCCGTGACATCGAACCGGCCATGTTCTGTTGGTAGCTGCGCCGTGGCGACGCGCTTCACGAGGCGATCGTGGCGCATCCGGTACTTGATCAGGTCGGCGACCGTGATCATCGGCAGGTTGTGGCGCCCGGCGAAGCGACTCAGCTCAGGGACTCGCGCCATGGTCCCGTCCTCGTTCATGATTTCGCAGATGACGCCCGCCGGGTAGAGATCGGCGAGGCGCGCAAGGTCGACCGCCGCCTCGGTCTGCCCGGCACGGACCAGGACACCGCCATCGCGGGCCCGTAGGGGCGAGACATGCCCCGGTTTCGCCAAGTCGGATGGCTTCGTCTCGGGATCGATGGCGACCCGGATCGTTGCGGCGCGATCGGCCGCCGAAATGCCGGTCGTCGTCACTTCCTTCGCGTCGATCGGCACTGCGAAAGCCGTCTCGAAGCGCGAAGTGTTCTGGCTGACGATCATCGGGATCTCCAGCTCGTCGAGCCGTTCTCCCGTCATCGAGAGGCAGATCAACCCGCGGCCGTAACGCGCCATGAAATTGATCGCGTCAGGCGTCACCTTCTCGGCGGCAATCGTCAGATCGCCTTCGTTCTCGCGATCCTCGTCGTCGACAATAATGACAATCCGGCCGTCGCGGAACACCTCAATCGCCTCGTCGATGCTCGCAAAGCGCTCCTTGCGGCGCTCCGGCGTCGCTCGCTGCTTCTTCGCAGAGGGCCGATTCGCGGCCTTGGTGCTCCTGGTCTTGGGTTTCTTCAGCATCGTCCGTGGGTGCATTCAGGCGCCGCTATCGCTCCCGGCGCCATTCCGGTACGCCTCGACGGCGCGTGCGACGTGCTTTCCGATGATATCGCACTCCAGATTCACCGGGTCGCCGACGGCGGACGCCCGCAGACTAGTTTCTTCCCACGTAAACGGGATGATCTGGACGTCGAAAGACTCGCCGTCGAGGCTGGCGACCGTCAGGCTGATGCCGTCGACGGCGATAGATCCCTTCGGGACGATCGACATCGCGATCACCCTCGGGCACGACACTGTTATGCGGCGGAAGTCCGCCTCCTCGACAATCGCCTCGATCCGGCCCACGCCGTCGACGTGGCCCTGAACGAAGTGACCGCCAAGACGACCGTCGGCGCGGAGCGGCCGTTCGAGGTTGACTGCAGCTCCTCTCGCCAATCCGCCGAGCGTCGTGACCCGCAACGTCTCGGGCGAGACGTCCGCCTGAAAGCCACTCGTGTCGACGGTGACCACGGTGAGGCAGACCCCGTTGACCGCGATGCTGTCGCCGGGCGCAACGGTTCCGATCGCGGTTGCCGGCAAACCGGCAGGCACCGCCGTTCCGGACGCCGTCGCGGCACGGGGAGCAATGTGAATGCGGCGACCTTCCGGGATCTCGGACAGGTCCGTGATGGTGCCGACCGCTTCAATTAGTCCGGTGAACATAGCCTTCGATCATCAGATCCGGGCCGCACGCACGCATACGGCGATGTTCGAGCGTGCCGAACAGCTCGCGCCGGTCGAGCCAGGGGACCGCCCGCGCACCCAGTGTCCTGGGAGCCACGTAAATCTGGACGTGATCGACCACGCGGCTCCGCCACGCTGCTTCGTGGAGGCGCCGCCCCCCTTCCAGCACCAGGCTCGTGATCTCCCGTCCCGCCAGCCTCGCCAGTCCATCCCGCATCGTTCGGCCGGCCGGCACCACTTCGACTTCCGCGCCGGCATCGGCCAGCCGCTGCGCCCGATCGCTGTGCTGATCCACCGCCCGCTCCGCCGTCAACACGATCACCGGGCCCGCCGCAAGCGTCGCGAAAAGGCTGGCCGACGGCGGCGTCCGTAGCCGCCGGTCAAAGACGACACGTGTCAGCGGCCGGCCGCGCGGCGCCGTACGCGCGGTCAACAAGGGATCGTCCACCAGCACGGTCGTCGATCCGACGCCGATTGCATCCACCTCCGCGCGGAAGGCATGCACCACCTCACGCGTCGCATCCGACGTCAGTTCCGTCCGTTCGCCCTCACGCGCCGCGATGCAGCCGTCGCGGCTGATCGCTACCTTCATGGTGACGAAGGGCCGGCCTTGCGATACCCAAGTGAGGAACGCCCCGTTCTGCCGCGCCGCCTCCTCCGCGCATACCCCGACATCGACCCGGATTCCCGAACGCCGAAGGTGTGCGATGCCGCGACCATCGACGCGCGGGTTCGGATCGCGCATCGCGACGACGACGTGTGCAACGCCCGCCTCGACAATCCGATTGACACACGGAGGCGTGCGGCCACGGTGACTGCATGGCTCGAGCGTGCAGTAGAGCTTTGCGCCGCGCGCGGCCTCCCCCGCCGCGGCGAGCGCACGTACCTCGGCGTGATCACCACCGGCGCGTTCGTGGAAGCCGGCGCCGACAACCGAACCGTCCCGGCCAACCACAATCGCACCGACCATCGGGTTGGGACTGGTGAGGCCGCGGCCCTCTTCGGCGAGGTCGAGTGCCTGAAGCATCCAGATCTCGTCGGCGATCGGGTCAATCATGCCTTGCCCAGGTCTGCTCGAAGAGCGCATCCACGTACTCGTCTGCCGAGAAGGGGACGAGGTCGTCGATCCCTTCTCCAATCCCGACGTAACGGATCGGGACGCGGAGGTCAGCGCCGATGGCGACCGCAACACCGCCCTTCGCGGTACCGTCCAGCTTGGTCAGCACGATACCGGTAACGCTGGCCGACTCCAGGAAGACGCGGGCTTGCGCGACTCCGTTCTGGCCAACCGTAGCGTCCAGCACCAGCAACACTTCGTGCGGCGCACCGGGGAGCGCGCGCCCGGCGACCCGTCGGATCTTGGCGAGCTCGCCCATCAGGTCCGCCCGCGTGTGCAGCCGGCCGGCCGTGTCCACGATCACGACGTCGCGCCCGCGCGCACCGCCCGCCTTGATCGCATCGAAGACCACCGACGCCGGATCGGCTTTCGCCCCCGCCCGGACGATATCCACCGATGCCCGCCCCGCCCAGGTCGCCACCTGCTCGACCGCCGCCGCCCGGAACGTGTCCGCCGCACAGATGAGCGGTGACGCCCCTTCCGTGCGAAAGCGGTGGGCGAGCTTTCCTACCGTGGTTGTCTTCCCGGCACCGTTCACGCCGACCACAAGCACCACCCACGGCGTCTCGGTGCGTGCGTCCGCCTCCAGCCCGCGTTCCGGCACCCGCCAAGTTCCGCCGGCGTTCGCACCAGAATCCGTCTCGGTCAGGATCCGCCGGATCTCGTCTTTCAGGCGCTCCTGCATCCCCACGCCGTCACCGGCGCCATCCTCGCCCTCGCGGATTCGCGACACGATCCTCTCGGCAGCATGCACGCCGACGTCCGCTTCGATCAGGAGTTCCTCCAGCGCGTCGAGCGTCACCGCGTCCGGCGGCGCGCCAGCCGCCGCCGGCCTGCCCGCCGTCAGGGATTCGAAGCGCGATGCCCACGCGGTGGCCGTCCGCCGCAAGCCGCCCCGCAGACGGTCCAGGAGGCTCGCGGTCACGCGTCCAGCTCCGCCCGCTGCCGCCGCAACATCAATTCCTCCACCGCCTCGCGCGGCGTGCAGCGTCCTGCCAGCACCTCCGCCATCTGCGCCGTGATCGGCATCTCGACGCCTTCCCGCTCTCCGAGGTCCAAGGCTGCGCGCGTCGTCCGGACTCCCTCCGCCACCATCTGCATCCCCGCCAGCAGTTCCTCCAGTGTTCGCCCTTTCCCCAGTTCGATCCCCACCCGGCGGTTCCGACTGAGCCCACCGGTGCACGTGAGCACCAGGTCGCCCAGACCGCTCAACCCGGCGAGCGTCTCGCGCCGGCCACCCAGGGCGCAGGCAAGACGCGAGATCTCGGCCAGACCCCGCGTGATCAAGGCCGAGCGGGCATTGTGGCCCAGGCCGAGCGACTCGACCGCGCCCGCCGCGATGGCGATCACGTTCTTCATGGCTCCGCCCATCTCGACACCGACAACATCGTCACTCGCATAGAGGCGGAACGACTCGGAGCGGAAATCGTGCTGGACAGCCGCAACCGCCTCCGCGGAATTGCCAGCCACAGCCACTGCAGTCGGCGCGCCGCGTGCCACCTCGGCAGCAAAGCTCGGTCCGGAGAGGACGGTCACCGCTGAGCCGTCACCGCCACCGGAGAACTCCGCCGCAATCACCTGCGACATCCGGAGCAGCGTGCCATCCTCGATTCCCTTGGCGGCGCTGATCAGCACGGCGTCCGAGTCGATCGCCGGCGCCGCGCGACGAAGCACGGCGCGTACGCCATGCGACGGCGCGGCGATGACGACGTACGTGGCGCCTGCGACCGACGCGGCAATCTCGGACATCGGATCGACCCCGGCGGGCAATTCGACATCGGCCAGGTAGATGGGATTCACGCGGTCGGCGCGCATCCGCTCCACCAGTGTGCAGTCGCGCCCCCAGAGGCGAACTTCCCGGCCGGCACGGGCCAGATGAACCGCCAATGCGGTCCCCCAACCACCCGAACCAAGGACGGCGACCGGCCCACTACGTATCTCGCGCATACGGTGCGGAGTATGACCGATTCGCCCGACGCGGTGGTCCGTTGGCCGACCCGCCAACCCGTGCCCGTTGCTGTCCTGCCTAGGAGCCCGTGGTGAAACCCCCGCTACATTCGAGCGGCGATGCATCCTGCCTGAACGGCGTTGCTCCTCGGACTGTGGCAGTCCGCGGACTGCGTCAGTCCGCGGTCGCAATATGGCCAATATGCGCCCTCGTCGCGCCTTGTCAGGCGAGCGCCTCGCCGCTCTCGGTGCTACGCGGGGTTTCACCACGGACTCCTCGGGGAAACGCCGTCAGGCCGCGTCGTGCGGCGCAACACGGAGAAGCGCGCGGCGAAGCAGGTCGAGCGCCGACTGGGATGCCTGAAATTTCACGCGCTCACGCTCACCCGGCAGTTGCACGCGGCGCACCCGGGGAGGCGCAGCCGCACTGGCGAGTGCCAGGCAGACGGTGCCAACAGGTTTGCCCGGTGTAGCACCCCCCGGTCCAGCGATACCGGTGACCGCCAGGCCGTAGTCGACATCGGCCACCCGCCGCGCTGCGACTGCCATCGCCTCGGCGACCGGCTCGCTCACGGCGCCGTGCCGCCGAATCAGCGCCGGGTCGACACCAAGCGCCACCTTCGCCTCGTTGCTGTACAGAACCCACCCCGCCTCGACGTAGGCCGAACTCCCGGGTACGTCGGTCAGGCGTGACGCGATCAGCCCGCCGGTGCACGACTCCGCCACCGCCACGCGCGCCCCACGTTCCACGAGGCGCGCACCCACCACTGCCGGCAGCGACTGGCCGTCCGTGCTGACCACCGCGCTGCCGAGCGCCGCCGCAAGTTCCTCGACCGCATCGTCGAGCGTTCGCTCCGCTGTCGCCGGATCTTCCGCCACCAACGAGAGATGGATATCGATCTGGCCCAACGACGCAAGAATCGTCGTTTCGATGGGCTGCCCCCATTCCATCCAGGGTGTATAGATGGGTCCCGCGATCGTGTCGAGATGTGATTCGGTCCGTCCCGCGGTCCGGATCATCCGGCGGTACAGGCGCCGGACTCCCGCCTGCGGTGCGAGGTGGTGCGCAACAAACCGCTCGAACATCGGCTTCAGTTCACGCGGCGGTCCCGGCAACAACAAGACACGCGACGGCGCCTTGTCGATCCACAGACCGGGCGCGGTGCCCGCGGCATTCGGCAGTACCGTGGCGCCGCGCGGCACCTGGGCCTGCCGGCGGTTGATCTCCGGCATCTCGAGGCCGCGCGCCGCGAACCTCTCGAGCATGGCATCGATCAGAGCGACCGATTCATCGAGCGGCAGGCCAAAGTGGGCAGCGACGACATCACGCGTCACGTCATCCACGGTCGGACCGAGGCCGCCGGTCACCACGACCAGGTCGGCGAGGCTCGTCGCGTACCGCAGCGCCTCGGTCAACCCCGCGGGCTCATCACCCACCACCAGTTTCTGCAGCAGGCGGATTCCGACCGTGCCGAGACGGTCGGAAATAAACAGCGAATTGGTGTCGCTCTTGTGCGGCGTGAGCAGTTCCGAACCGACAGCGATCACCGCGGCGGTCTGCATCATCCGAGCATCACACCCGGCGCCAGCCAGATCAGCAAACGGACGATGGCATACGCATAGAGGCCCGCCACCACGTCGTCGGCCATGATCCCCCAACCTTGCGGCAACCGTTCCGCCGCGCTGGCGGGGTACAGCTTTACGATATCGAACAGCCGAAACGCCAGGAACGCGACGAGGAGACCCACCGGTGCGAGTGGCAGCCAGAGACACGTAATCAACATCCCCGCCACTTCGTCGATCACGACGACACCGGGATCCTCGCGTCCGTAGTGCAGTTCGGTGACTGTCGCCGACCAAACCCCGATAGCGAGTACTGCCGTAATGACGATCACCTCCAGCGCCGGAGATGCCGATCCACGGACCACTAGCCAAAGGGCGACGCCGACGACGGACCCCGCCGTTCCTGGCGCAACCGGCACGTGGCCCGCCGGGCCGGCGGAGGCAACGAGGAGCGCCACGCGGCGCACCAGGGAAATCACCGCTCTCCGCCCGCGGCCCGGACCGGCATGCCGGCGACCATCTCACCCAGCGTCCGGCCCGCCAGCACCAGAAACGCCGCGAGGTAACCCGCGTCGAGCACCAGCAGGAAGGCACCGAGCGGCACGAGCGGCAGCGTCGCCAGTTCGGCCAGCGGCAACGCCGCCGCACGGAGCGTCAACGCCACCACGCCAACGTCCATCGCCATCAGGATGGCGCCATCAATCACCGCGGCGCCGAACCGGCGAACCAGACCGCTGTACGACGCGATCGCCGCCCCAACGTTTCGATCTGTGTCGTCAGAGTTATCAAAATCGAGTTCCGCCGCGACCGGATCGGGTACCGGCGCCGGGAGTTCCCCCGCACGGTCCGCCCCGCGACGCGAGTCGAGCGACGCATGGCGCCGCGCCGAACGGGAGGGGAAAAGCGGCAGTGACGACCGCACGGCACCTCGGCGATGCGGTCGCAGCCGCGTTTCCGATTCGCCCGGCACGTCAACACCTGCCTGGACAGGTATCGGCGCGCCACACGCCGGGCAGCTTCCACCGGAGCCGTTGCTTACATCCCCACAAGCAGGACAGGTCATTGGAAAGCGCGGGGGGAACGAACGATGCCATTATAGACGCAGTGCCACGGGCACCGGCGCGAAGCAGTTGATCGAGACACCACTCATTGAGGCGATTCCGAACATCAGCGAGGGGCGCCGTCCCGATGTCGTCGGTGCGATCGCCGAGGCTGCGGCGAATGTACCGGGCGTCGCACTGCTCGACAGTTCGTCGGATGTGTCGCACCACCGCTCGGTCGTAACGCTCGCCGGAGGTGCGCGTCCGCTCCGCGAAGCAATCCTCCGTCTGTTCGACGCCGCGATCACGCGCATCGATCTGCGGGGCCATGCCGGCGCGCACCCCCGGATCGGCGCGGTCGATGTAGTGCCGTTCGTTCCACTCGGCGGTACGCCGATGGCGGCCTGCATCGATCTGGCGCGAGCCATCGGCGTCGCTGTGGCAGATCGTTTCGACTTGCCGGTCTACCTGTACGCAGACGCAGCCAGGCGTCCAGAGCGGCAGCGGCTCGATCTGATCCGCCGCGGCGGCTTTGAAGAACTGGCCGCGAGGCTGCTCTCCCCTGCCGGGACCCCGGATCATGGCCCGGCGCGAAGGCATCCGACGGCGGGCGCCGCAGCGATAGGAGCGCGGCGACCGCTGATCGCCTTCAACGTTAATCTCGCTTCCACCGACCTTGCCGCGGCGCGGGCGATTGCTCGCGCCGTGCGGGAGCGGGACGGCGGACTGCCGGCGGTCAAGGCGCTCGGCTTCCGCCTTGCAGAACGACAGGGCGCGCCGGTACAGGTGTCTATGAATCTGATCGACTATCGGCGGACATCGATCGCCGCGGCGGTGGCGCGGGTGAACGAGGAGGCGGCAGCCCGCGGGATCGAGATCGCCGGTACGGAGTTCGTGGGCCTCGTTCCTGCAGCAGCCGTCGCGGGATCCAATCACCTGGTGCGATCGGATCAGACGATCGAGGAGCGTCTCAGTCTCGCGACTCGAGCAGGGACTTCAGTTCGGTCATGAACTCGTCGACATCCCGGAACTCGCGGTAAACGGAGGCGAATCGGACGTAGGCGACCTGATCGAGCGCGCGGAGCTGTTGCATGACGAACGCGCCGACCTCCCCGGTCGGTACCTCTTTCTCGTTGCGGTCGTGCAGCATGCCTTCGAGCTGGTCCGCCACCCCCTCAAGCTGGGCGGCCGAGACCGGCCGCTTCTGACAGGCCTTCAACATACCGGCAATCACCCGGCCGCGGTCGAAGGGCTCGCGCCGGCCATCCTTCTTGATCACCATGTGCTGGATCGGGTCGATCCGCTCGTAACTCGTGAAGCGGCGACCGCACTCGACGCACTCCCGGCGGCGTCGGATTGCATCGCCCTCCTTCGTCTCTCGCGAGTCGACCACCTTGCTGTCCGTGTGGCCGCAAAAGGGACACTTCATGACGATTGCGACTCCTCCGCTGCTTCTGCCTGTGGCGTCTTGCCGCCCGCCGCTTCGTCCATCATGGAACCGATGCCGCGCATTCGGACCCCTGCTCGCGCCATCAAGACGATACCGGCGATCGTGACCGGCAGAAAGGCGAACGCGTGCGCGATCAGTCCCGCTCCTGCCGCCGCTTCCGCCGAGGCACCGTACAGCACGGTTGCCCCGATCTGGTACGCCGCATGATAGCCGCCGATCCCGGCGGGTGTCGGCACCGCCACGCCCACCGCGACCAGCAACAACACGACTGCTGCGCCGGTGGCTGGCATGGCGATGTCGAACGCGATCGTAACGAGCCAGATACTGGCTGCGATCAGCGCCCAGACCACGACCGACCAGACAGTTGACCAGAAGAGCAACCGCGGCCGACGCATGACCGCCAGGCCATCGACGAAGCGGCTCGACAACCGCTGCACGAGCCCTCTCCAACGCGCCGGCAACCGGGTGGTCCACCGTTCGACCAGGCGGTCGACCCGCTCCGGATGGCCGGCGGCGGCGAACACGAGCCAGAGAATCGCGCCGCCTGCGGCAGCACTCAGCAACGCCCCTACCCGCGCGGCAGCAAGGGGTTCCGGGTCGTCGGTGGCAAAGCCCGGATTGAGTACGCCGAGGGCAATCCCGAACATCGCCAGGATCACCACCAGATCCAGTAGTCGCTCCACGACAACTGTCGCGAATGCCGCGCTGACGCTCATCCGCTCCTCCCGCGCGAGCACCCAGGGACGGACGACTTCGCCAACGCGGCCCGGCAACACCGATGTCGCTGCGAAGCCCATCACCGTCGCGCGGAGCGCCACGCCGAAGTGGACCGGCTGCAGGGGTGCGAGCAGGAAGCGCCAGCGGATCGCACGGGCGACGTAGGTGAGCAACGTCACGACGAGTCCGAGGAACAGCAGGTCGCGACGTGCCGTCGCCACCGCCTCGACGACCCGGTCAAGCTGTGCGCCGCGCAGGACGAACGCCATCAGTCCGATGCCGACGACCGCCACGAACACGTTTCGGATGCGGGACCGCATGCCGGTGGACCGTACACCTTTTTTGTTTGGCCGTCAGGCCCACGTCGCTAAAATACCGTCTTCAACTGCTAGATAGCCTTCAGGCTGGAAGGATCTTCATCGTTGTTGTCCATGTCGGCACCACCTCTTGAATCCCTGTACGAGACCAAGCTCCCCGGCATTACGCCGCACCGTCGCGGCAAGGTACGCGACATGTTCGAGGTCGGTGATGACCACCTGTTGATGGTCGCCACCGACCGGATCTCCGCATACGACGTCGTGCTCGGGTCGGTGATCCCCGACAAAGGGAAAGTGCTGACACAGCTTTCCGCGTTCTGGTTCGGCCGGACGTCTGACCTGGTGCCGAACCACCTGGTCGCTATGGATCCGGCCGACTTTCCGGAAGTGCTCCAACCCTACGCCAGCCTGCTCGCTGGCCGGTCGATGCTGGTCCGCCGGACGCGGCCGCTGCCGATCGAATGTGTGGCGCGGGGGTACCTCTCCGGCTCCGGCTGGAAGGAATACCAGCGCAACGGCCAGGTGTGTGGCGTGGCCCTGCCCGCCGGCCTGCGTGAGTCGGACCGGCTGCCGGAACCGATCTTCACGCCGGCTACCAAGGCGGAGACCGGTCACGACATCAACATCAGTGAACGGGAAGCGGGAGAGCTCGTCGGAGCGGAACTCGTGGCGCGGCTGCGCGACCTGACCCTGGCGCTCTACCGGCACGGCGCCGAGCACGCCGAATCGTGCGGCATCATCGTCGCCGACACGAAGTTCGAGTTCGGTCTCGTGGACGATGGAAATGGCGGCGAGGCAATCGTCCTGATCGACGAGGCGCTCACACCCGACTCCTCCCGGTTCTGGCCCGCCTCGGACTACGTCCCGGGGGGCGGACAGCCAAGCTTCGACAAGCAGTACGTCCGCGACTACCTCGACCGCATCCGGTGGGACCGGCAGCCGCCCGCACCCGAACTGCCGGACGATGTCGTCGCAAATACGCGGGCGAAGTACGTCGAGGCGCACCGGCAAATGACCGGGCAGGAGCTCACGCATGGAGCGGGTCACCCCGCCGCCAGCACCTAACGGAAAGGACAGGGGTGGTGCACAAGGAGCTGGGTAACCTAGTCGACGAGATGCTGACCAAGGGGATCCTGTACGAGGACGCGAAACGCGAACTCGAGAAGCACTTCATCCGCCGCGCCCTGAAGAGGTCGCAGGGGAACGTCGGCCGAGCCGCCACCTTGCTAGGAATCCACCGCAACACGTTAGCCCGCAAGATCGCCACCTACCGCCTGAAGCAGACCGGGTAAGGGCGGCGTCGTCGGCGTGCCGTTCTTCGGCGCAGCCGGAACACACCCGGCCACAACCGCGTTCGTGAGATCCACCGTAGATTACTGGACGGATCGCCACTTGCACGACTACGTGCGGGCGGCGTATACTGGCAGTCTTGTTTGGAGAGTGCTAACGCTAACATCGGAGTGGGCAAGTGCGCGGGTCCAGCCGCGTAGCGGTCTTGCTCGATTCCGCCCGTCGAACGAGAGGAGCAGAAATTCATGGCAGTCAAGGTACGTCCGCTTCACGATCGTGTCATCGTCGAACGCATTGAGGAAGGCGACCAGTTGGTCGGCGGAATCATCATTCCGGACACGGCGAAGGAGAAGCCCCAGCAGGGGAAGGTGATCGCCGCCGGGAACGGGAAAGTGAAAGAAGACGGCACGGTGACCCCGCTCGACGTCAAGGCGGGCGACACAGTGCTGTTCGGCAAGTACTCGGGTCAGGAAATCAAGCTCGAGGGCGAGGAGTATCTGATCATGCGCGAGGACGAGATCCTCGGCGTGATCGAGTAGGGGAAACCGCAACGCATTTCAGTTGATTGGAGTCGACACATGGCAAAGAATATTGTGTACGGAGAACAGGCACGTCAGCGCATCCTCGCGGGAATCAATCAGCTCGCCAACGCGGTGAAGGTGACCCTCGGCCCCAAGGGCCGCAACGTGGTGCTCGACAAGAAGTTCGGGTCGCCCACCATTACCAAGGACGGCGTGACCGTGGCGAAGGAAATCGAGCTGAAGGACCCGCTCGAGAACATGGGCGCCCAGATGGTCCGTGAGGTCGCCTCGAAGACCTCCGACATCGCCGGCGACGGCACCACCACCGGTACCGTGCTCGCGCAGGCCATCTACCGCGAGGGCGCGAAGAACGTAGTGGCCGGCGCCAACCCGATGGAAGTGAAGCGCGGTATCGAACGCGCCGTTGAGGCGGTGGTCGATGAGCTCCACGCCATGTCGAAGGAAGTCACCGGCGACATGATCGCCCAGGTGGGCACCATCTCGGCGAACAGCGACGTCGAGATCGGGACCACCATTGCCGAGGCGATGGAGAAGGTCGGCAAGGACGGTGTCATCACGGTCGAGGAAGCACGCACACTCGAGACGACGCACGACGTGGTCGAGGGAATGCAGTTCGACCGCGGCTACCTGTCGCCCTACTTCGTCACCGACCCCGAGCGGATGGAGTGCATCCTCGAAAACCCGGTGATCCTGATCCACGAGAAGAAGATCAGCTCGATGAAGGATCTGCTGCCGCTGCTCGAGCAGGTGGTCCGTCTCGGCCGTCCGCTGCTGATCATCGCAGAGGACATCGAGGGTGAGGCGCTTGCGACGCTGGTGGTGAACAAGCTGCAGGGCCGTCTGCAGGGGGCCGCAGTCAAGGCTCCCGGCTTCGGCGACCGCCGCAAGGCGATGCTCGAGGACATCGCGATCCTGACCGGCGGCAAGGCAATCACCGAGGATCTCGGTCTGAAGCTCGAAGGCCTCCGCGTCGAGGACCTGGGCCAGGTCAAGAAGGTGACCATCGACAAGGACAACACCACCCTCGTCGAGGGTTCCGGGACGCCGGAAGGGATCAGCGGACGGGTCAAGCAGATCCGGGCGCAGATCGATGAAACCACCTCTGACTACGACCGCGAGAAGCTGCAGGAGCGGCTCGCCAAGCTGGTGGGCGGCGTGGCAGTCATCAAGGTGGGCGCGGCGACCGAAACCGAGATGAAGGAGAAGAAGGCCCGGGTCGAGGACGCCATGCACGCCACGAAGGCAGCCGTCGAGGAGGGCATCGTCCCCGGCGGCGGCGTCGCGCTGCTGCGCGCCTCGTCGGTACTCGACCAGCTGTCCCTGGTCGGTGATCAGCAGATCGGCGTCAAGATCATCCACCGTGCGCTCGAGGAGCCGATGCGGTGGATCGCCCAGAACGCCGGTCTCGAGGGCTCGATCGTCGTGCAGAGAGTGCGCGAGGCCAAGAACCCCGAGGACGGCTTCAATGCCCAGACCGAGGTATACGAGAACATGGTCGGTGCGGGCGTGATCGACCCGACCAAGGTTGTGCGGACCGCGCTCCAGAATGCCGGATCGATCTCGTCGCTGCTCCTTACCACCGAGGCGCTCGTCTGCGAGTTGCCGGAGGACCGGAAAGAGGCGGCTCCGGCTGGTGGCGGTGGCATGCCGGGCGGCATGGGCGGGATGTACTAGACCACCCGCCATTCGCATCGTTCACAGAAAACGCCCGGGAGGTGCGACACCTTCCGGGCGTTTTCCTGTACGAGGCGGGAACTTCAGCGGAGGTTGAAGAAAAGCTCGAGACCGACGATGACGGCAACCGGTTCGCCGAACCGCATGCCCGGCGCGAAGCGCCACTGGCGGGCGGCCGCAATCGCCTGATCGTCGAGACCGAACACCCGATCGAGCGACTTGGTTACCGTCACATCTCCGACCGTACCGTCCGGCAGCACGACCACCTCGAGCCAGACCGTGCCCTGAATGCGGGCGCGCATCGCTTCGGCCGTATACTCCGGCGCCACGTCGCGCAGCAGTCGGGGCGTCGTCACCCCAGAGCCCGGACGATAAGCGCCACCACCCGTGCCGCCGCCGGTGCCGGGGCCGAGACCATCCCCCTGCCCCGGTCCAGCCCCGCCACCGTCACCGGAACCGGCGCCGCCACCGGTACCGATTCCCTGCGAGGTCGAGTTCTCCGCGCGCAACCCCTCGAGCAGGCCGGGCCGCGTCTCCGGCGCCGCGGCAATCGGCAAGGCGGGAATCGACAGTTCCTGTGTCAGGAGCGGTTCCGGCTCGGGCTCCGGTTCCGGCTCAGGTTCCGGTTCCGGCTCAGGATCGACCACTTCCGGCACTTCCTCGATCGGAACGCTCAACGCCGACTCGTCCGGCCCCTCAAGCAACGCCTGCGGCGGCAATTCGAGCGACTCGTTGCCACCGCCGCCACCACCGCCACCTGGCCCCTCTGCCGGCAGCCAGATGAGCCCGGCGTAGTTGGTGCGATCTACCTCGATCGCCTCATAGACCTGCTCCGGGGTGAAGCTGAGGATCAATGCGAATAGGGCGATGGCGACGGCGTGGCTGGCCGCCGAGGCCGCGAAGGAATTGCCCATCCTCTGCCTGTCTCCCCGCAGAAGGAACGAGACCTGTGCGGGAGCGACGTCGTCCGGCAGGATGGTTAGTGCACTGTCTGGCGCGGCACCGGCAGGAGCCGCCTGTCCGGCCTGACCGGCGACGGTCGCTGCAGCGGTAGCGCCAGCGGTCGCCGCGGTGGCCGCTGGCGACGGCTTCAGACGGAGCGGGCCGATCTGGCGATCGCCTGATTCCGCTTCCCGCCGTCGCCGCCCCGGGGGCGTATACGGCCGGTACTCCGGCGGAAACTGAATTGGACCGAGACCAAGGCCATGGGGCACGTCAGCGTCTCCTGCGCTCCTCTACGTCCCATTCTGACGAACCGCCGGGGATGGGGCAACCGCTACAAACGCGTGGCATGCGCGAGGCAACCGACCGGAGCGCCACATGCCGTTGACGTATTGACGATACGGGTAGCCGCAACCGGGGTTCGTCAGACTCGTCCGCGCCAGGCACCGATCGCTGCGTTGCCACCGCCGTAGGCGTGCAGCAGCGCGAGTGCGTCAGCGGCCCGTGGTTCCCCCTCGATGGCGACAAGAACGCCACCCCGCGAGGTAAGCGTCTCGAAGATATAGCCATCGTGGGCCTGAAAGCCGGCCCGCCGCATCGTTGCCGCGACACCGGCCGCGCCCAGCGCACCGTCGGCTCCCTGCAACGCCTCGACGAGTGGGCCGTGCGCCACCGTCTGCCCGAGGCCCGAAACCTCCAGTGACGCCTGCCCGGCACCCACGCCGAACGTCTTTTGCATCAATGCTTCGATCTCAGGCGACGATTGTGCGACCAGCGAAAGCGATCCCGCGTCGAACCCATTCTCTGACAGGGCCGTGAGGCCGCGACCGGCCCACAGCGGATCCTGAAAGACGCAAACCGTGAAACAGGGCTGTTCCTGTTGCGATGCCATGATGCGTTGTCGTTCCGTGTCAGGAGATTCGGTCGAGCACTACGGGGCCGCCGGCCCGTTCAGTCTGTCGACCACGTGCTGGGTCAGGTCGAGCGCGGGGTTCGCCCAGACTATCCCCTGGCCGGCGCTGAAGAGAAAATCGACGCCGAACTCCGTCGCCACCGCCTCGAGGGCCGGCGTCAGCTTCGCATCGAATTCGATCTGGAGCTGCTGCTGCAGTTCGGCCAGCTCCGCCTCGGCGTCCTGCGTCACCCGCTGCATTTCCGCCTGAGCGTCCTGCGTATCGCGCTGAACGTCGAGTTGCAGACGCGAGATCTCGCGCTGCAGGCTGACTCGCGCCTCGGGGCTCATTACCGTCTCGCCCTGCACCAATTTGTCCTGCGCCGCCAGCAACTGCTGGTTCTTCGCATCGATTTCGACCTGGAGCGATGCGTTGCGCGACTCGATCTCGGCCAACTTCTGATCGGTCAGTTCCTGCACTCGAATGTTTGCCGCCTGACCGTCGGTCGACTGCGCCAGGACCGTCTGGAGGTCGATGTAGGCGAACTGCGCGCCGGCCGGGAACGGCAGTGACGCCGGTGCGGTGGCTGCCTGATCCTGCGCAGCTACGGGAATCACGGCCACCCCTATCAGCAGGAAAGCCGTCAACGTTGTAATCGCAAATTTCATCGGTGTCTGTTCCTCACCCCCGCGCGTGGCAGCGAACGCCGCACGCTGACCTATACCCGTCCGACAACGGCGGCTCGCCGCTCCGGACTCAGAACGTCGTTCCCATGGCGAAACGGAATCCGTGCTGTTCCTGCGGTGCGAACCGATCGTTGTACACATCCTCGAACTGGGGGTTGTAGTAGTAGATCAGCCGGAACGGCACGTTCAACATCGGCATGAAGAACCGCAACTCAAGACCGGTCGAAGACTTGAAGTCGTCCATCTCGAAACCGTAGCCGAAGTCCTGCACCTGCCCGGCATCGAAGAACGCAATCAGTCGCACCGGACCGCCCAGCACGAACTGGTACTCGGCGTTGAACAGCAGGCTCTTGTTACCGCCCATCACGATGCGGCCCTGGTACGAATCGTGCGACACCTCCGGGTTGACTTCGGATACGAGGGGGCCAATCCGCCGGATGTCGAAACCGCGGACCGTGTACTCGCCGCCGAGCCAGAGACGCTCGAACACCGGGATCGTCTCCGGACTCCCCGCCTGCAGGTGGCGGTACTGCGCGCGAACACCCACGATGGTCCGTGACGTGTGCGGCTTGTACCAGGTCGCTTCCAGGATCGGTTTCAGGAACTTCGTGTTGCCGCCGATACCCGCTACTTCGAGCGCGAGCGAGAAGCTCCGTCCCTGGCTCGGGAAGATCGGGTGGTCGATCGTGTTGAAGCGAAGCTGCGGCGCAATCTTGCTCACCACGCGGTGGCCGCCGGTCGAGAGGTTCAGCGCGTCGGCGAAGAACGGGTTGGATGCGAAGAGACTGGATCCCCCAGCCTCCAGACTACGTTCGAGGCCGGCTCCGAGCGTAGCCTCGCTCCGCTCCAGGCTGTAGGTCAGGAACGCCCGCGTATACAACGACAGCGGGACGCCGAAGCTGAGGTTGCCACCCACTGTGTTCTCGGCGAAGCTGCCGATCCAGTTGATATTGCGCCGGAAGACTTGGCTTCCCAGCGAGATGGGACGACCGAAGTTGTACGGCCGCGTGAACGAGAGCTGCGAATTCTGGGCCCACTGCCCGTGCTGGACCGAGACGCCGAGCGTCTCGCCGCGACCCATGAAGTTGGTGGTCTGGAACGACACCGTACCGAAAACGCCGTCGAACTGCGAGTACCCAGCGCCAAAGGTCAACTGATTCAGATTCGACTCGGTCAGCTCGAAGGTGACATCCACCTCGTTGCTCTCCTCCGCCCCTATCTTCTCGACGCTCACTCCTTCTTCTTCAAGCGGTTCGAAGAAACCGAGCTGATTGAGGCGGCGGACACTGTGCTTCAGTGCCTCGGTGTCGAAGACGGCATTCTCGGCGAGCTGTATTTCGCGGCGGATCACCTCGTCGTGGGTCGTCTGGTTGCCAGTGAACTCGATTCGGTTGATGAAGTACTGCTCACCTTCCTGCACGCGGATCGTCACATCGACGACGGGATCCCCGTCCATGCGAACCAGCTCTTCCTCGACCTCGTAGTCCTCGTCGCCGTTACCATTTCCGTTGCCGTTGCCGTTGCCGTCGCCGTTGCCGTTTGCGTCCTCGGCCGGCTCGGTGCGCGGATACAGTTCCGGTGCAAGCGTCATCTCGTAATAGCCAAGCGACCCGTACAGCTCGCGGGCATCATCGAAGCCTTCGCGAACGTCTTTCTCGCTGTAGTACTCGCCCAACTCGACACCGTCGAAAATCCGCTGCAGTCCCTCCTCAAGCAGGATCTCGTTCCCCTCGAATTCGAGCGCGCCAATCCGGTAACGCTCTCCCTCGTCGACGGGAATGCGCATCCGCAGTCCGCGCTTCTCGGCATCCTCCGGAGCATCGAGGTAATCGAGTTCGGGCTGTCCCACCTGCGCGGCGATGTAGCCCTCGTTTCGGTAGTACGCCATGAGGCGCTCGGCGTCCTCCTCGTACTCCTCGGGCTTGTACGTGCCCCGACCCGTCATCCACGAGAGCCACCAGCGCGCCTTCGTGTTCTTCATCTGGCGCCCCAGCGTGCCGTCGCTCTTCGCGGTGTTGCCGACGAAGTTAATCTCCTCGATTTCTATTTTCGGTCCCTGGTCGAGATGGAACGTCAGCCGGACCAGCTTCGGCCCGCCCGGCAGCGATTCGATCGAGTGGTCTACCTCCGCGAACATGTAGCCCTTCGCAGCAAAGAGGCCGCGGATCACCCACTTGGCCCGATTGATCGTTTCCGGATCGATGAACGAGTCGACCTGCAGTTCGATCTCGTTATCGTCCAGGTTGAGCAGGATGTCCTCGGTCTTCAGTTCGTCGGAACCTTCGTAGTTGACGATCTTTACCCGCTCGCGCTCATCGATGTTGAAGATGACCGTCTTCGCGGGTACGCCGTTCTCGTACGGCTGATCGATCACCTCGATCCACAGGTCGTTGACGAAGCCCGTATCCCAGAGGCGGTCGAAGTCCTCCAGGATGATCTGGACCGTCTCCTCGGTGTAGGGCATCCATTTACCCTGCGACGGCAGGCTCAACTGATCGGTTACCTGCATGTAGTAGAGGTACGTCTCGTAGTCGACCCCCGCCACGTTGCCCTGCTCTGGAAACTGGAGCGCCACATTGCGGAGCAGGACGGGAGAATCTTCCGGCGGCAACGGACCGGAGGGGGTTGCGGCGGGCTCCGGCGTCTGCCCGCCGAAGAGCGACGGCGCGGCGGGAGCCGGCTGTTGCTGCTGCGGCGGTTGCGCAACGGCTCCGACGGGCGCGGCGATCAGCGCCAGCAGGGCGCACGCCACCGTCAAAGCGGCCATCGCGTACTTCCGTCCGGACGGCGTCACGGTGCGGGATTTACGTTTCACCGCTACTATTCTACGGGATCGTGAACATCAACGGCCAGTGATAGTCTCTTCCAATGAGACATGAGCCTGAAGGGGGAGTTGTTTCCAACGACACATGAGCCTGAAGGGGAGCTGGGTGGTGGATCATCGGAGGATGATCGTGACACTCCAGACAGACCGCCTGCGGACCCTGCAACACGTTCGAGCGTTCCTTGACGGCAGCGGACTGATCGACCTGAATGTGTCGACGCGAGCGGACGCCTACGGGTTCATCGAGCGCACCTTGACACGGTTCGACTATGTCCACCAGGGGAAGGCTGAGAAGGGTCTGCTCCGGAGCTTGCTGGCCAAGGTGACCGGCCTGTCGCGCGCCCAACTCACCCGGCTCGTGACTCAACACCGGGCCACCGGGAGGATCGCCGACCGCCGCGGCGCACCCAGCCGACCATTCCCGCGCCGTTACAGCAGCACCGACATCGGCCTGCTCGCCGAGGTCGACCGGCTCCACGGCACGCTGTCCGGACCGGCCACCCGCACGCTCTGTGCGCGCGCCTACCATCGGTTCGACGACCATCGGTTCGAGCGCCTGGCCGGCATCTCGAACGGCCATCTCTACAACCTGCGGCACTCGATCACCTATCAACGGCGCCGCGGAACCACCCCCATGCCGACGCGCCCGGTGCAGGTGGCGATCGGCGAGCGCCGCCGGCCGGCACCGTTCGGGCGCCCCGGCTATGTCCGGGTCGATTCCGTCCATCAGGCTGACCTCGATGACGTTAAAGGCCTGTACCACGTGAACTTGGTGGATGAGGTCACCCAGTTCCAGTGCATCGGCTCGGTCGAGCATCTCCACGCCGCGTGCCTGGCCCCGGTCCTCAGCGCCCTGCTCCGCGCCTTCCCGTTCACCCTCCACGGCTTCCACTCCGACAACGGGTCGGAATACGTCAACCGCACCGTCGCCGCGCTGCTGCAAGCCCTCCACATCGACGAGTTCACCAAGTCCCGAGCCCGACACACCAACGACAACGCCCTCGTCGAGAGCAAGAACGGCTCGGTCGTCCGCAAGCACCTCGGCTACGGCCACATCCCCAGCCGCCACGCCCAACGCGTCAACGACTTCACCCAGAACGTCCTCTCGCCCTACCTCAACTTCCACCGCCCCTGCTTCTTTCCCAGCACGGTGGTCGACGCCAAGGGGCGCGTCCGCAAGTTTCCCAGCACGGTGGTCGACGCCAAGGGGCGCGTCCGCAAGCGCTACCGCGACGCCGACATCATGACGCCCTACGAGAAGCTCACGTCGCTCCCCGGGGCCACCGACTACCTCAACCCGGGGACCACCTTCGAACAGCTCGACGACATCGCCTTCGCCCTGAGCGACAATGACGCCGCGCGCGCCGTTGAGGAGGCGCGCACGCGGCTATTCCGGTCCATTGACCCGGCTGCCTGACATGTCTGGCTCATCGGCCCGCTTCAGGCTCATTTCTGGATTGGAAAGGACTGTGATCGGCCGCTTGTCAACGCATCTCAAGCGAGGCAGTGACCGTCCACGGCCTCGCCGGCGGCCCGCCAGGCGAGCACGCCGTCATCGAGGTAAATCTCCACTTCGCCCGTCTCCAGACGGCCCCGGATCAGCTCTTCCGAAAGCGGATCCTCAACGTAGCGCTGAATGGCGCGGCGCAGCGGCCGCGCGCCGTACGACCGATCCTGGCAGGTGGTATCGATGATCCAGTCGGCCGCCTCGGGTGCGAGCACTACCCGGAGTTCGCGAGCCGCCAGATTGTCGTTGAGTTGCCCCACCAGCATCCCCAGGATCTGACGCAGGTCATCGTCAGTCAGCGCCTCGAAGACGATCAATTCGTCCACCCGGTTGATGAATTCCGGGTTGAACGTCCGTTTCACCTCGCCGAGCACCATGTCGGTGACGCTCCGTTGCACCTCCGCCGCATCAGACGACTGGAAACCGAGCGACGCCCTCTTCTGAATGTGCCGGGCGCCAATATTGGACGTCATGATGACGATGGTGTTCTTGAAGTCGATCCGGTTGCCCAACCCGTCGGTCAGGTGGCCGTCCTCGAACACCTGCAGCAGGATATTGAACAGGTCGGGGTGCGCCTTCTCGATTTCGTCGAGCAGCACTACCGAGTAGGGATGCCGTTTCACCTTCTCGGTGAGCTGCCCCCCCTCGTCGTGGCCGACGTATCCCGGTGGCGACCCGATCAGCTTCGAGACCGAGTGCTTCTCCATGTATTCCGACATGTCGAATCGGATCAGCGCGGTGTCGCTCCCGAACAGGTAGTTCGCAAGCGCCCGCGCCAGCTCGGTCTTTCCGACGCCGGTCGGCCCGAGGAACACAAAACTGCCGACCGGCCGCTGCGGCGACTTGATCCCGGCGCGGGACCGCCGGATGGCGCGCGCAAGCGCCGAA
Organism: Vicinamibacterales bacterium; assembly: GCA_965246995.1. Classification (GTDB taxonomy): domain Bacteria; phylum Acidobacteriota; class Vicinamibacteria; order Vicinamibacterales; family UBA8438; genus VXRJ01. The sequence continues at coordinate 1,919,159 of OZ252008.1, read as the reverse complement.
ATCGCCCGCTCCTGGCTGATCACCCGGCGGTGCAGCTCGTCCTCCATCGTGAGCAGCCGCACACTCTCGTCCTGGTTGACCGTCGTCAACGGCACGCCGGTCCACTTCGATATCACTTCGTCGATATCTTCCTTGCTCACCGCAACCGGCTGGCGGTCGCCGTCGACGTCGAACTTCTCCCGGACCACCCGGAGATGCTCGCGAGCCATCTCCTCCTGTTCGCGGTAGTGCCGCGCCTGGGCGAAGTCCTCGCGCGCGTTGGCGATTTCCATCTGCTCCACCGCGACGCGGATGTTCTGGTCGATTTGGCTGAACTCCTCGCTGTACCCAGCAGCCCGAAGCTTCGCTCGCGCACCGGCCTCGTCGATCAGGTCTATCGCCTTGTCGGGAAGGAACCGATCGGTGATGTAGCGGTTCGACTGGTGAACCGCTGCCTCGACCGCCGCCGGCGCATAGCTGACGTGGTGGTAGCTCTCGTAGCGCTCCTTGATGCGGCTGAGGATCTCGAGCGACTCGACCTCGGTCGGCGGGTCTACCTTGATCGCCTGGAACCGCCGTTCGAGCGAACGATCCTTCTCGATGTACTTGCGGTACTCGGCCGGAGTAGTGGCGCCGATGCACCGAATCTCGCCGCGCGACAGCGCCGGCTTCAGGATATTGGCAGCGTCGAGCGACCCCTCCGCCGAGCCGGCGCCGACCAGGGTGTGCAACTCGTCGATGAAGATGATGATGTTGGGGTTCTCGATCAGCTCCTTCATGATCGCCTTCAGGCGTTCCTCGAACTGGCCGCGGTACTTCGTCCCCGCCACGATCAGCGGGATGTCGAGCGCCAGCAGGCGCCGGTCCGCCAGGAAGTGCGGCACGTCGCCGTCGGCGATCCGCTGCGCGATCCCCTCGACGATTGCCGTCTTCCCGACTCCTGGCTCACCAATCAGCACAGCGTTGTTCTTCGTCCGGCGGCAGAGGACCTGCTGTACCCGCTCCACCTCGGTCAGGCGGCCGACGAGCGGGTCGAGCATGTTCTTGGTAGCCGCTGCCGAAAGATCCCGGCTGAACTCGGCCAGGAGTGGGGTTTCCTTCTCCTTGACCCGGGCTGGCGCAGTCTTCTCGTTGAGGAGCTGCACGATGTCCTCGCGAACGGACTTCAGCCGCATGCCCTTCTCGGAGAGGACGGTCGACGCGACGGAACGTTCCTCCCGCAGGACGCCGAGGAGCAGATGCTCGGTGCCGATGTAGTTGTGGAGGAGCCGATCTGCTTCCTCCGCCGCGAACTGCAGCACCCGCTTCGTCTCGGCGCTGAAAGGGATCTCAACCGAGGTAGAGACTTTCTCCCGGAAAACGGTCCGGCCTTCGATCTCCTTCCGGATGTTCTCGATGGAAAGATGCGAGCGGGCGAAGATGCGGCTGGTGAGCCCCTTCCCTTCGCGGATCAGGCCGAGCAGAAGGTGCTCTGTTTCGATGGAGATGCTGCCGAGCTGACTCGCCTCGTACCGTGCGAAGAACAGGACACGCCGCGCCCGTTCCGTGTATCGCTCGAACATCGTGCCACCACCCGCTGAAGTCGATTATACGCAACTTGAGAATCGTAGCCCCGGGGATCATGCAACCTTAAGGCAGCCGTTGGCGAGGCACAGCACCCGGTCGCAACCCGCGGCGAGGGTCGCGTTGTGGGTGGCGATGATCGACGTCAACCCGTGCGCCCGGTGCATCTCGCGAAGCAGATCCCGCATCTGGCCGGCGGTTGCCTCGTCCAGGTCGCCGGTCGGCTCGTCGGCCAGCAGGAGCGCGGGTTGCATTACCAGTGCGCGCGCCAGGGCGACCCGTTGCTGCTCGCCCCCCGACAGCATGCCGGGCCGGTGGCCCAACCGATCGCCGAGGCCCACTTCGCCGAGCAATGCCTCGGCCCGGGTGCGAGCCTCGCCCGGGGACCGGCGTCCGATACGCAACGGCATCTCTGCGTTCTCGACCGCGGTGAACTCCGGCAACAGGTGATGAAACTGGAAAACGAAGCCGATGGCCCGGTGCCGGAAAGCAACCAGTGCGTCATCATCGAGTGCCGCCAGGTCGGTGCCGTCTATCACGATACGGCCCTCTCGGGCCCGATCGAGGCCGCCGATCACCTGCAGGAGCGTCGACTTGCCGACCCCGGAAGCACCGACTATCGCCACCATCTCGTTCGCCTCGACGGTCAGATCGAGTTCGCGCAACACCGGCAGTTCCCGGCCCGCCGCCCGGAACGCCTTCGATAGTCCCGCGATATCGACGAACGGCATCGCGCTCTACTCGTAGCGGAGCGATTCGGCTGGATCGACCCGCGCCGCGTGGCGGGAGGGATAGAGCGTCGCGCCGAAACAAATCACGTTCGCCGCGACGATTACCAGAGCGAAGTCCAGAGGCTGGATCACAAAGGGAACGTACGTAATCTGGTAGACGTCGCCCGGCAACTCCAATAAACGGTAGTGGTCCATCACCGTGGCGATCACCCAGCCGAGCGCGGCGCCGGCCATCGTGCCCACGAGGCCGATGATGCCTCCCTGCAGGATGAAGATCCGCCGGATGACGCCCGCCTTCGTCCCCATGGTCTTCAGGATGGCTATGTCGCGACTCTTCTCCATCACGAGCATGATGAGCGATGCGACGATGTGCAGCGCGGACACGACGACAATCAGGCCGATCGCGATCGAGATCGCCATCTTCTCCAGCCAGAGCGCCGAGAACAACGGGGCGTTGAGCTGCGACCAGTCGTCGGTCAGGTAGCCCGGGCCCAGTTCCGCCGTAATCCGATCCGCGACTTCCCGCGATGCATAGATGTCATCGACGCGCAACTCCATCATCTCGACCGTCTCGCGTCCGAACAGGCGGCCAGCGGTTTCCAGCGAGACGAAACCGAACGTCGTGTCGTACTCGAACAGCCCGAGGTCAAAGATCCCCACCACCTCGAGACGTCGCGGCCGCGGCAGCACCCCCATCGGCGACAGCGTCCCGCTCTGTGTAACAAGCACGACCTCGTCACCCACGAAGGCACCCAGGCGCTCGGCCACACCATCCCCGATGACGATCCCGCCGAAGGCGTCGCTCTCTATTGCAACGAGGTCGTCAAGGCTTCCCTGCGTCACCGATTGGGCCACCTCAGTGACCCTCGCTTCCAGTTCCGGGTCGATTCCCTTGATGTTGACGAACACTTCCCCGATGCGTGTCCGCGCGAGCGCCTTCCCCTGGATCACCGGTGCAGCGGCAGCGACCCCCGACAGCGCCTCGAGCGTCACTGCCTCGGCGTGGTAGTCGTCGAAGCCGCCGCCCAGCACCTTCCAGACGTAGACATGCGCCTGGGAACCCACGATCCGGTCGCGCATCTCCCGCTGCAGGCCCGTCATCAGGGCCAGCGCGATGATCAGCGCCGCGACACCGACCGTCACACCAGCGACCGAGATTAGTGACGTGCTGGCGATGGAGGCCTGCTTCCGGCGTGCCAGCAGGTAGCGCGTCGCGACGTAGAGCTCGAAGGGAAGCTTCATCGGACGGCTGGAGTCCTCGCCCTATTGTCGCCCTATTCGTCTCGCTGGGGCCGCATCAGCGGGAAGAGGATAACGTCACGGATCGAGGGGCTGTCGGTCAGCAGCATCACCAGCCGGTCGATGCCGATGCCTTCGCCGCCGGTGGGGGGCAGCCCGTACTCGAGCGCGTGGACATAGTCGTCGTCCATCGCATGCGCTTCGTCGTCCCGGCTGCCGTCCGCGCGCCTGGCCTCCTGCTGCAACTCGAACCGGCGGCGTTGCTCCGCCGGATCATTCAGCTCGGAAAAGGCGTTTGCCAGCTCCATCCCGCCGGCGAACAACTCGAACCGCTCGACCGTATCGGGATCGTCGAGACGCTGCTTCGACAAAGGCGACACCTCGGTCGGCATGTCGTAGATGAATGTCGGCTGCACCAGCGACGCCTCGCAGAGGTGTTCGAAGATCGCCGTGGCGATCCAGCCTGCTCCGGCGTCGGGACGCACCTCCAGGCAGAGGTCCGAGGCCAGCCCCGCGCAGGCCGACCGGTCGCGGAGGGCCGATTCCGGCACGTCGCGCCCGAGCCGCGCCGCCGCCGCCGCCGCCGCCGCGCCCCGCAGAGTCTGGCGGACGAAGGGAGCGGAAAAACTGATCGTCTCTCCGCCAAAGACGCACTCGCGACCGCCGAGCACCTCCTCGGCAATCGTCTCGAACAGGGACTCGGTCAGCGTCATCATCGACTCGTAGTCGCCATACGCCTCGTAGAACTCCAGCATCGTGAACTCGGGGTTGTGTCGCGTCGAGATCCCCTCGTTCCGGAAGTTCCGGTTGATTTCGTACACCCGCTCGAGTCCGCCCACCGTGAGCCGTTTCAGATACAGCTCCGGCGCGACACGAAGGTAAAGCGGCACGTCGAGCGCGTTGTGATGCGTGATGAACGGCCGGGCAAGCGCGCCCCCGGCAATCGGCTGCATCATCGGTGTCTCTACCTCGAGGTAGCCGCGCGCATCCAGGAAGCGGCGGATCGCGGTCAGAACGCGACTGCGCGCCTCGAACACGCGGCGCGACTCGGGGTTGACGATCAGATCGAGGTACCGCTGGCGATAGCGGGTTTCGACATCGGTCAGCCCGTGCCACTTCTCCGGCATCGGTTCGAAGCACTTGGCGAGGAAGACGAGCCCGTCGGCCCAGATCGTCAGCTCGTTCGTTCGCGTCCGGAAGACACGGCCCGACGTACCGACGAGGTCGCCCACGTCGAGCAGGCGAAGCAGCGCGAAGTCCCGCTCGCTCAGGGCGTCTTTCCGGACGTATACCTGCAGCCGCGTCGCGCCGTCCGACAACACAAGGAAGTTCGCCTTGCCGAAGCTGCGAATCGCGACGATGCGGCCCGCCGTCCGGGCCGTGGGACGCGTCTCTTCCAGCGCTTCTCCCGTCTGCCCGCCGTGCGCAGCGACGATCGTGTTGGGCGAGTCGGCACGCGGGAACCGCGCCGGATAAGGATCGATCCCGAGCGCGCAAATTGCCTCGAAGTGGGCACGCCGCTGTTGGCGCTGTTCGTCACTCACCGTCCGCATCACCTTCCGCCGGCGCGGTGTCGACGGTATCGCGCCGGACCGCGTCCAGCACACCGTTGATGAACCCGACCGCGCCTTCGCCGCTGAAGGTCTTCGCCAGCTCCAACGCCTCGTTGATCGCGACGGCCGGTGGAGTTCGATCGATCAGCATCTCGTAAATCGCCATTCGCATGATCAATCGGTCGATCAGCACCATCCGTTCCGGCCGCCAGTGCTCGGCGTGCCCTTCAATCAGCGGATCGATGGTCGAGAGCGCCGCCATCGTGCCACGCGCCAACCGCAACGCGCCTGCCTGGCGCATCTCCGGCGCCGGATGGGTAGACCAGAACAACGCCAGCGCATCGTCCGCATCGTCGATCCCGATCGCGGCCACGTCCCACTGGTAGAGCAACTGCAGAGCCGTTTCGCGAATCAGATGGCGTTCGCGGCGGCCGTCCGCCCGGGGAGTCACCACAGCAGTTGGCGCTGCACGTTCGCCAACTGCACGGCCGCCAGCGCCGCCTCGCGCCCCTTGTTGCCGTCGCCCCGCGAACGCACCTCCGCCTCCGCCATCGTGTTGGTGGTAAGGACGCCGAACGTGATCGGGACATTGGTCACCTGCGAGGCGGTGGCGACCGCATGCGCGACCGCCGACGCCAGAACGTCGAAGTGTGGCGTCTCGCCCCGGACGATGCAGCCGAGGCAGACCACCGCATCGAACCGCCCGCTCGCCGCCGCACAGCGGGCAGCAAACGGGATCTCGAACGCGCCGGGCGCGTCGATAACCGTCACGGAGCGGGCGATGTCGGCCCCCGCCTCACCGAGCGCGGCGATCGCGCCATCCCGGAGCGCATCGGCAATCGTGGCGTGATAGGCGGAGACGACCAAGGCGATCCGCAGTCCCGAGGCGTCCGCAGCCCCCTCGATGACCGGCGTATCCTTCATGACCCCTTGAATTTGGCGGACCGTTTCTCGAGGAACGCGCCGGTGCCTTCGCGCCAGTCCTCGGTTGCCGCGGTGAGGCCGAACAGCGACGCCTCGTGGGCGCAGCCATCCACCAACGTCATGCCCAGCCCCTGCTCCACCGCGTCGAGAATGTACGCGGCGGCAATCGGCGCCCGCGCGGCGATGGTGGCGGCCAGGCTCTTCGCTTCATTCAGTAGTTCTGCCGCCGGCACGATACGGTTAACCAGACCTATCCGGTGCGCTTCGGCGGCGTCGATCGGATCGCCGGTCAACATCAACTCGAGCGCCCGTCCCCGGCCGACGAGCCGGGCCAGCCGTTGCGTGCCGCCGTAACCCGGCAGGAGTCCCAGTTTGATCTCCGGCTGCCCCAGCTTCGCGGTGTCGGCCGCGATCCGGATCGTGCACGCCATCGCCAGCTCGCAGCCGCCCCCGAGCGCGTAGCCGTTGATCGCGGCGATCACCGGCTTGCCCATCTGCTCGATCGTGTGGCAAAGCCCCTGCCCACGGCGGGCAAGCGCCTCGGCCTCGACCGGCGTGAGGGGGGCGAGTTCGGAGATGTCGGCCCCGGCGATGAACGCCTTCTCACCCGACCCGGTCAGGATGATGACCCGGACCGCGCCGTCCTCCGCCAACTCGCGGATCGTGTCGTGCAGCGCCGCGACGGTCGCGATATTGAGCGCGTTCAGTACCTTGGGTCGCGTGATGGTGACCGTGGCGACTGCCCCGTCACGCTCAACCACCAGACTACCCGTGCCGTTCGAATTCTCAGGACCCATGCGAGGTGTGGTTCCGGCCGCGCCGGCCAGCCAACACTATACTCCAGACCCACGCGCCGCCCGCTCCCAGGGCTCCGCCCACAAGGTCCGCCGCCAGGTCGCCCGCCGAGGGTGTCCTCCCCGGCACGAACGCCTGGTGGTACTCGTCCGTCAATCCATAAGCGGCCGACAGAAGCACCGCCAGAAGAAAGCGGGGCCATGTCACGTCACGCCACCGTCCACCCGCGAGACCATGCAGGATCGCGGCGCTCAGCAGTCCGTACACCGCCATATGGGCCCAGTAGTCGGGCACCCGGTTGGCAAACGGCGGCGTGGGCGTGTCCGAGAGGATGAAGATTGCCCCCATCAGGGCGGCCGATGGCCCCCACGCCCAGAGAAGACGCGCGATGGGCCGGTGGAAGGGCGCACTCACAGGGGAAAGGGATACATCAGCCAGCCGAACAGCAAGGCGGCGAGCACGAACGTAGCGAACAGCAGGCCGCCGTAGCGCGCCTGCTCGCGCGGTTCGTCACGCACCAGCATGGCGAAGACGACCGAGACGAAAGCGGCGAATACGACCACGAGCAGGAAGTGGCTTGCCATCGGGCACCCGCTACTTCCGACCACGGGCGATGTCGAAGGCGTCCAGCACCACCAGGATGTTCAGCAGGCCGGCGACCACGAGAAACGTGTTCCCGTACTCGTACGTGGCGGCCACGACGCGCCCCTCTCCCAATCCGGCGGCAAGCGCCACCAGGTACGGCAGGCCGATGCCCAGGTCGGCGAGCCCCTGCAGCGCGACGAGCGGCTGCGACAGATCCACCGGGTACAGCTCCCCCTCCAAACCGAGGCCGACTGCGAACATCAGCGGCAGAGCCACCAGAAAAACCACACCCTTCACGGCCCGGCCCAGCCACAGATGCCCCGCCCCCGGCATCGCCCAGGCGGCCACGCAGACGAGGGCAGCGGTCGATGGGTCGGCCGCGTCCGGACGGTAGGTCATTGCGAAAGATTAAACCAACCGGCGCGCGGCGTTTGCTACGAACCACGCCACCGACGCTCCCAACGGAAGGGCGGCGACGCAACGGATCACGTTACCCGGATCCCACAGGCCGACGACTTCCAACAGGAAAGTGACCCCGGTCGGGACGGCGGCCAGGGCAATCACGCCTCGCGTCCGCCGCGCGCCGGCCGGCCAGGGGAGGAACAGGAAGCCCACCAGCGCGCCGCCATACAACCCCGCGCAGCGGGCGCAAACCGGGAGCTTTCGGCCCCACGGATGGAACGACCGCGCCGGCTGCTGGTGGCAGACGAGACTGGCGGCGAAGTAGGTTCCCGTGGCGGCGAGGGCGGCGGCCGTGGTCGGTTCCGGCTGCGCCAGCACGTACGGCGCAGCCACCAGAATGACGGCCCAGCCGACGGCGCCGGCTACCACGACTCCCGGCAACAGCATGCGACGCGCGCCGCCGAACCGTCGACCGGGCCACGCGTCAGAGCGCATCGAAATGGGTCAAGCGCTTGAACGCGTCGAGACGGAGACGAATATCGTCGTCAGTCAGGCTCGAAAGGCGCCGCAGACCGAAGTCCTCGACGGTGAGCGACGCCAGCGCGCTGCCGCAGATCACCGCGCGCGTCATCGCCGCGTCCGACCACTCGCCGGCCGCCGCGAGGTAGCCGACAAAGCCGCCGGCGAAAGTGTCGCCCGCACCGGTGGGGTCGTGCACCTCCTCGAGCGGTAGCCCGGGCGCCGCGAAGAAACCATCGTCGCGCGTCATCAGGACGCCATGTTCGCCCCGCTTGATCACGATGCGGTCCGGTCCCATGGCGCGTATCGCACGCGCAGCCTTCACCAGGTTCGACTCGCCGCTCAACTGGCGTGCCTCTTCGTCGTTGATCACCACCGCGTTGACACGCTTGAGCACGGCTCGCAGTTCCTCCGGCGTCCCTTCGATCCAGTAGTTCATGGTGTCCATCGCCACAAACTGCGGCGCGTCGATTTGATCGAGCACCTCGAGCTGCAGCGCCGGGTGGATGTTGGCAAGGAAGACGATCGGCGACGACCGATACGCCGCCGGGATGTGCGGGCGGAACTCGCTGAAGACGTTGAGGTGCGTGTAGATCGTCTCGCGGCTGTTGAGGTCGGGACCGTATTCGCCCTTCCAGCGGAACGTCTCCCCCGACACGCGCTGCAACCCCGAAAGATCGATGGGGCGGCCACCGAACACCTGCATCTGCTCGTCGCCGAAGTCCTCGCCTACCACCGCGACGAGGCGGACGCTGGTGAAATACGATGCGGCGACGCTGAAGTAGGTTGCGGCGCCACCCAGAATGCGCGACACCTCGCCGAACGGGGTGCCGACCGAATCGAATGCGACGGAACCGACCGTCAGAATCGGCTGTGCCATCAGAGGTACTTCCCGATGATCGGCTCGAGCGCGCTGCGCGTCCCGGCCGGGACCGCGTCGGGATGGGTGATGATGGCGTTGCGAAGCGCGCTTGCGCAGACGCAACCGCGTTCGATCGGCAGGCGGGTCGCCAGATTCCCTATCGCGCGCTGCGCCATGGCGGCGTTCGCCTGCAGTATCTCGATGATCATCTCGACCGTCACCTGATCGTGCTCCGGGTGCCAACAGTCGTAGTCGGTGACCAGGCCCAGCGTCGCGAAACAGATCTCGGCCTCGCGCGCCAGTTTGGCCTCCTGCAGGTTGGTCATCCCGATGATGTCCATGTTCCACGACCGGTAGATATTCGACTCCGCCAGCGTCGAAAACTGCGGTCCCTCCATGCAGACGTAGGTTCCGCCCCGGTGAACGGTGGCGCCAGCCGCCTCCGCGGCATCAGCCACGAGCGCGCTGAGCCCTGGACAGACCGGATGCGCCAGAGAGACATGCGCGACGATGCCGTCGCCGAAGAAGGTTCCAATCCGGCCGCGCGTCCGGTCCAGGAACTGATCCGGCACGACGACGTCCCTTGGCGGGTACTGCTCCTGCAGGCTGCCGACCGCGCTGGCCGAGACGATCCACTCGACGCCCAGCGTCTTGAGCGCGTAGATGTTCGCGCGGAAGTTGAGTTCGGACGGCATCAGGCGATGGCCGGCGCCGTGTCGGGCGAGGAACGCGACCCGCTGGCCGCCGAGTGTCCCGATGACGAACGGCGCGGACGGATCGCCGAAGGGTGTCTCGATCACCCGCTCCTCGCGGTCGGCGAGATCGGCCATGTCGTAGAGGCCGCTACCGCCAATGACACCAACCCGGATCGGATCGCCGCCCGTCATGACACGTCTCCTTCCGCCGGCCGTTCCTGCTTCAGTTCGACCAGGACGCCATGCGCGCTCAACGGATGCACGAAGGCCACCAGCGCGCCCTCCGCGCCGTCGCGCGGGGTCTCGTCGATCAGGCGCACCCCCTGGGCACGGAGCCGGTCGAGAGCCGCGCGAATGTCATCGACGCGCAGCGTGATGTGATGGAGCCCCGGCCCCCGGCGGTCGACGAAGCGTCCGATGGGGGAATCCTCAGCCGTCGCCTCCAGCAGTTCGAGCGAAGCGGTGCCGACCCGGAGAAAGTGCGCGCGCACTCCCTGCGACGGCACCTCTTCGGTCTCGTCCACATCGAGACCCAGCGCAGTCTGGTAGAACGCCAGCGCCGCGCCGATGTCGCCGACGGCAATACCGATGTGATCCAGTTCCACGGTCATCCGTTGTGCTTCTCCTTGTCCAGTTCTTGTCCAGCGTGCTTCACCACCCGCTGCACCAGTTGCTCCGCCGCGGCGTACGGATCGGTCATGCGGCTGGCGACAGCATCCACCAGCGCGTCGATCCCGCCGCTTGCCGCGATGGCATCGGCCAGGCGCTCCGCGACAATCGCGTCGAGTCTGGCACGTGCACGGCTACGCGAACGATCATCGCCGTGTCCCCTTTGCGAGACGAAGCGCCCCACCGCCGCCGCCAGTTCATCCACCCCCTGGCCGGTGGCGGCGGATGTCCGCATCACCTCCGGACGGGGTGCGTCCAGCGGTGCCTCGCGCAGCGCCAGCATGCCCTCGATGTCGGCCACCACCCGGTCGGCGCCGTCGCGATCCGCCTTGTTGACCACGAAGACGTCCGCGATCTCCATGATGCCCGCCTTGATCGCCTGGACATCGTCCCCGCCCCCCGGCACGGTCACCACCAACGAAACGTCGGCGGTGCGCGAGATCTCGATCTCCGCCTGTCCGACGCCGACTGTCTCGATCAGCACCACGTCGCAACCGGCGGCATCGAGCACCACCAGCGCATCGTAGGTGGCGCGCGCGAGTCCGCCCAGCTGGCCGCGCGTCGCCATGCTTCGGACGAACACGCCGTGGTCCTCCACGTGTCCCTGCATCCTGATCCGGTCGCCGAGAATCGCGCCACCACTGAACGGACTCGTCGGATCGACCGCGAGCACACCGACCGTACGACCTTCCGCGCGCCAGACTGCGGTCAGCCGATCCGCCAGCGTGCTCTTGCCGACCCCCGGCGCGCCGGTCAGTCCCACCACCAGTGCGCGTCCCGTCCGCGGGAAGAGCGCGCCGACCAGCGCGGCCGACTCGGGCGCCTCGCGCTCGACGATGGAGATGGCCCGCGCGATCGCGCGACGGTCGCCGGCGACGACCGCAGCGGCCAACTCCGCCGGGCCGGTATGGCCGTTACGCGGTACGGCGGGATGCGGCGGGGACACGGCAGCGTTCGTCACGAGAGGTACTGCCGCGCAATGACCAGGCGTTGAATCTCGCTCGTTCCCTCGCCGATCGTGAGCAGCTTCACGTCGCGGAAGAACTTCTCGGCCGGATAGTCGCGGACGAAACCGTAGCCGCCATGGATCTGGACGCACTCCTCCGCCGCGCGTACCGCCGTCTCGCTGGCGTACAGCTTGGCAATCGACGACTCCCGTGTCGTCGGACGTCCCTGATCCTGCTCGTACGCGGCGCGGTACGTGAGCAGCCGGGAGGCATCAATCGTGGTGGCCAGATCGGCCAGCTTCCACTGAATCGCCTGAAACGCTGTGAGTGGCCGCCCGAATTGCCGGCGCTGCTTCGCGTAGCGACGCGCCGCCTCGAACGCCCCCTGCGCCAGGCCGACGGCCAGCGCGGCAATCCCGATACGGCCGGCGTCGAGCACCTGCATCGCGTTGACGAAACCGTAGCCCTCGCGCCCGAGCAGGCAGTCCGCCGAGACGCGACAGTCGTCCAGCCGTGTCTCGGCCGTGGTGCTCGCCCGCATGCCGAGCTTCCGTTCCTTCCGGCCGGCGGAAAGCCCCGGCGCGCCCGCTTCGACAACGAAGGCGGAGATGCCCCGCTGTCCCTTACCCGGATCGGTCACCGCCATCACTACCGTCAACCCGGCAATACCCGCGTGCGTCGTGAACGACTTTGTCCCGTTCAGCACCCAGCCGTCGCCATCGCGAACCGCGCGCGCCCGGAGCGCGGCGGCATCACTCCCGGCGTCCGGTTCGGTCAGCGCCCAGGCGCCGAGGATCTCGCCGCGCGCGAGGGGGCCGAGCCACCGCTCGCGCTGCGCGTCGGAGCCGAACTTGGCGATGTGTGACGCGGCCAGGCCATTGTGCGCCGCGACCATCAGCGCGGTTGCCGGATCGACGCGCGCCAGTTCCTCAATCGTGATGCAGTACTCGACGGCGGTGAGATCGGCGCCGCCGTATTGCTCCGGAAACTGCATGCCGAAGAGGCCCAGCGCGGCGAGCTTCGGCTGAAGCTCCGGCGGAAATGCCTCCGCCTCGTCCCACGCCATGACGTGCGGCGCGATCTCCCGCTCGGCGAACTCCCGGATGGACTGGCGGGTGATCTGTTCCGCCTCGGTCGGTCGGAAGTCCATCAGGTCGCGGCGCGCGCCTGGGAGCGCGTTGGAAGTCTCGCGGGCACGAAACTTCTGCCGCGCAAGCTCCCAGCCACCCGTCTATGCCAGGATGCCGTCGACCACGGTGCCGTGAACGTCGGTCAGCCGGAAGTCGCGCCCCTGGTACGCGTACGTCAGCTTCGTGTGATCGATGCCGAGCAGGTGCAGCATCGTCGCATGCAGGTCGTGGATGTGAACCGGGTCCCGGACGATGTTGTACGAGAAGTCGTCGCTCTCGCCATGGCTGGTGCCCGGCCGCACGCCCCCGCCCGCGAGCCACATGGTGAAGCAGCGGGGATGATGGTCGCGCCCGTAGGTCTCCTCGGTGAAGATCCCCTGGCAGTAGGCGCTCCGGCCGAACTCGCCCCCCCAGACCACCAGTGTGTCGTCCAGCATGCCGCGGTTCTTCAGGTCGGTGACGAGCGCTGCCTGCGCCTGGTCGACATCCCCCGCCTGCCGCTCGATTCCCTGCGGCAACCGGGTGTGCTGATCCCACCCGCGGTGGAAACACTGGATGAAGCGGACGTCCCGTTCCGCCAGCCGGCGCGCCAGGAGGCAGTTGCGGGCGAAGGTGCCCGGCTTGCGTGAATCCTCGCCGTACAGTTCGAACGTGCTGTCCGGCTCGTCCGAGAGATCGGTCAGCTCGGGCACCGAACTCTGCATCCGGTACGCCATCTCGTACTGCGCGATCCGGGTCGCGGTCTCCGGGTCGCCGAACTCCGCCTCCTTCAGCGTGTTCAACTCGCCCAGATCGTCGAGGAACCGGCGGCGCGTCCCGTCGTCGACACCCGGCGGGTTCGAGAGATAGAGCACCGGGTCGCCGGTCGACAGGAACTTCACCCCCTGGTAACGCGTCGGCAGGAATCCGCTTCCCCAGAGACGGTCGTAGAGCGGCTGGCCGGTCTGCGCCGAGCCCTTCGAGACCATCGCAACGAACGTCGGCAGGTCCGCGTTCATTGTTCCCAGCCCGTACGACAGCCAGGCGCCGATGCTGGGCCGGCCAGCGAGCTGCGCGCCGGTCTGGAAGAAAGTGATCCCCGGGTCGTGGTTGATCGCCTCCGTGTGCATCGAGTGGATGAAGCAGAGGTCGTCGACGATCCCCGCCGTGTGCGGCATGAGCGAGCTGACCCAGGTGCCCGACTGACCGTGTTGCGAGAAGGGGTACTTCGAGGGAACAAGCGGGAAGCTGGTCTGGCCCGCGGTCATCGTGGTGACCCGCTGGTTGCCACGGACCGACGGCGGCAGATCCTCACCCACCATCTGCGCGAGCGTCGGCTTGTAGTCGAACAGCTCGTGCTGTGACGGCGCCCCCGACATGAAGAGGTAGATCACCCGCTTCGCCTTCGGCGCGAAGTGCGGCATTCCCGGCAACCCGCCGGCCGCAGCGGTAGCGGGCGCCTGCGCCAGGAGGTCCTGGCCAAAGAGGGTCGCAAGCGCGGCCGAGCCAATCCCGGTGCTCGCCAGTTCCAGAAACCGCCGCCGAGACAGCCACGTTTGCAGTGCGTCGTCCATCGTGTATCCCCGTCAGTTCGCGCGTCTCACCGCGTGGGCCGCTATTCCTTCGTGATGGTGCCGTCGAAGTTCAGGAGCAGGTTCGCCACCATCGTGTAAGAGGCCAGTTCCGCCACGTCGAGCGTCTCGTCGCGCGGCGAGTCACCCTGTGTCACCAGGGCAAGCGCTGCTTCACGATCCTCCTGGTACCGGTCGAGATGCCGGCGGAACCCGTTCACCAGGATGGTTTCGGCCTCCGGCCGCGGCCGGTGCGCAGTCACGAGATAGTGCGCGAACGCGATCCGCTCCTCGGGGGTCGCGCCCCCCTCGTTCATCATCCGCTCGGCCAGGCGGCGCGCCGCTTCGACGTAGGTGACGTCGTTCATCAGGTTGAGCGCCTGCAGCGGCGTGTTGGTCCGGCCGGTCCGGACGATGCAGGTCTCGCGCGTCGACGAATCGAACGTCATCATCGAAGGCGGGCCAAGCGTCCGCTTCCAGAAGGTGTAGAGGCTGCGCCGGTACAGGTCATCTCCGTCGGAGGGCTCGTACGCGCCGTAGCCTCCTTCGACCACTTCGTCCCAGAGCCCTTCCGGCTGGTACGGCTTCACCGACGGCCCGCCAACCCGCTCCGCCAACAGGCCGGAGACCGCGAGGGCCTGATCGCGGATCATCTGGGCCGGCAGCCGCAGGCGCGGGCCACGGGCCAGCAAGCGGTTCTCCGGATCCGACTCCCATGTCTCGGGCGTGATGTTCGACGCCTGCCGGTAGGCGGCGCTCGTGACGATCAGCCGCTGCATCGCCCTGATGTCCCAGCCGGAGTCGATGAACGAAGTGGCCAGCCAATCGAGCAGCTCGGGGTGGCTCGGATACTCTCCCTGCGTGCCGAAGTTCTCGGCCGTCTTCACGATGCCGGTACCGAAGTACTGCTGCCAGAAGCGGTTCACCGTCACACGCGCGGTGAGCGGATGGTCCGGATCGACCAGCCAGCGGGCGAAGGCGAGCCGGTTCGCTTCCTCACCCGCGGGGAGCGGCGGCAAGACCGCCGGGATGCCCGGGAAAACCTCTTCCGCCGGATTGTCGTACGACCCGCGCTCCAGGCGGAAGGTACGGCGACGCTCCGGCATCTCCTCCATCACCATGACAGTCGGGAAGCTGGTCCAGAGCGCGTCGCGCTCCTGCTCGAGCGCGGCGACTTCGGTGGCGGCCTCGCGA
Organism: Vicinamibacterales bacterium; assembly: GCA_965246995.1. Lineage (GTDB taxonomy): Bacteria > Acidobacteriota > Vicinamibacteria > Vicinamibacterales > UBA8438 > VXRJ01. The sequence continues at coordinate 1,903,822 of OZ252008.1, read as the reverse complement.
ACGTCCGCCGGCGCGTACTGATCCAGGAAGGCGAGACGGAGCTTCTCCCTCTGCGCCGCCGTCCGGTCGCCCGCCGGGATTGCCGCGATGTCGCTGAGGGATTCGCGCGTCGCCACCACTGCCGCGTGCTCGGGTGTCAGCACTGTGCCATAGATCCGGACGTCATCGATCGCGCCCTCGAACCGCGGCTTGTCCGATCCGCTCGCGCCGATCCGGAGCGGGTAGCGCTGGGGCATCCGGTTCCCCACCAGGTCCAGAAGCCCCTCAATCGCCTGCGGCTCGCCATCGACGTAAATGGCCATCCCTTCGGGCGTCTTCGAGCCGTCGTGGCTGGCGACGACGTGCTGCCACTCGCCCAGGCGAACCGGCGCAACCGTCTCGGCTGCGAGCCCGTCGTCAAGGACCCGGGTCGACATGCTGAGCCGGAGCTTCCCTTCTTCGAGGTAGAGCCCCCACCCCACTTCACCCTGATCGCCTCCCGCCGCCCGCGACACGATCACGCCGTCGGGAGATTCCGGCCGGATCCAGGCGGAAAGAGTGAACGGGTCGTCATACCCGATGTTCGGGTGCATGCCGGCGTTGACGAAGCGCTCGCCATCGAAGGCGAACGCCGATCCGAGCGGCCCGTCGACAAAGCGGGGCAGCCCCTCTTCCAGCACCGCGGTCACGTCCTCCGGGCTCCGCGCTGCAGCGATGTCACCCTCGAATGGATGGTGCACCCGCAGATCCTCGCGAAGCGCCCAGTCGAGCGGTCCAGCGGTAGTCAGCGCGGCTTCCCATTCGGCCTGCGCCGCCCTTGCCACATCCTCCAGAGCCGCCAGCGCCTCGCGCGCTTCGTCCAGCTTCGTATCCAACTCGGCCAATTCTTCTTCCTGCTCATCGGTCGGCGCGGTGATCAGCGGCGGCGAGTTGACGTACTTGAAGCCCTTCCCCCGCTCCGGGATGTTGTTGAAGTGGGCGATCACCTCGTAGAACTCCTGCTGCGAGATCGGATCGAACTTGTGATCATGGCAGCGGGCGCAACCGAGGGTCAGGCCGAGCCAGACGGTGGACGTGGTCTCGACCCGGTCGACGGCGTAGGCGGCGAGGAACTCTTCCGGAACGATCCCGCCCTCGCTGTTCAGGCTGTGGTTGCGGTTGAACGCGGTGGCCACCTGTTGATCGCGCGTCGCGTCCGGCAGCATGTCTCCCGCGATCTGCTCGATGGTGAACTGATCGAAGGGCATGTTGGCGTTGTAGGCACCGATCACCCAGTCACGCCAGCGCCACATCGAGCGCTCGCCGTCCGTCTGGTAGCCGTTCGTATCGGCGTAGCGCGCCGCATCGAGCCACTCGGCCGCCATCCGCTCGCCGTAGCGAGTGGAGCCAAGCAGTCGATCGATCGCCTGCTCGTAGGCATCGGGCGAGTCGTCGTTCAGGAATGCGGCAAGTTCGCCCCGACTCGGTGGCAGGCCGGTCAGATCGAGCGTCACCCGCCGCAGCAGCGTGGCGCGGTTCGCCTCGGCCGACGGCTGCAATCCCTCGGACTCGAGGCGCGCCAGGACAAACCGGTCTATCGGATTGCGGGTCCAGTCCGGATCCGCCACCGGCGGGAGTTCCGGACGCTCGGGCGGAATGAACGCCCAGTGCGGCCGCCACTCGGCTCCCTGATCGATCCACAGGCGAATCGCCTCCACCTGATCGTCGGTGAGCGGGTCGGCGACCTGCGGCATCCGGAGGCGCGCATTCTGATGGATCAGACGCTGGTACAGGCTGCTCGCCTCGGCGTCCCCCTCCACGATGACCGGTCCGCCCAGGCGGCCTCGGTCTTCGAACCAGCCTTCGCGCGTATCCAGGCGGAGACCCCGTTGCCGGCTGCCCTCGTCCGGTCCGTGGCAGGCGAAGCACTGGTCCGACAGTATCGGACGGACCTCGCGTTCGAAGTCGACCACGCGCTCGGGCTCGCCACCCTGCTGCGCGTCGAGACCCGTCGCGAGAAACGCGCTGAACGCCAGAATCGCGAGGATCGCGACCAAGCCACCACGTCGGAGTGCCATCCTCATCCTCTCCTCCCAACAGACGGATCAGCCGACGACGACCAAGACAACACGAACATGGTCGGGATGACTGGATTCGAACCAGCGACCCCCTGACCCCCAGTCAGGTGCGCTACCAAGCTGCGCCACATCCCGAAAAACTCACTACGACGTCGCCGGGCGCCGCTCGCGCGACGTCCCGCGCTTGCCGGATCCCGCCGTCGAACGGCGGGCCGTGGACGGCGACGCTGCCGCGTCCGTTCCAGATTGCCCGTTCCGCTCCGGCGCGATATCCGCCGCAAGCGACGTCAGGATCGCCCGCAAGCCCACCTTTACCGCAACGATCCGGTCGCGCGCATGCTCCCCGAGCAGGTCGTCGAGCGGCAACTGACGGGCGGTCGGTTCGGGCGACTCCGCTCCGCCAAGCTTGCGCCGTGCCGCGCCCAGCGTCAACCCCTCCACCAGGAGCAGGCGCTTGATCGTCAGCACCAGTTCGATATCGTCCTTCCGGTAGACGCGGCCGCCACTTGGCGTCGACTCCCCCAGCGTAGGGAACTCCCGCTCCCACGACCGGAGGACGAAGGGCTGCACTTCCGCGATAGCACACACCTCCCACGCCTTGAATAGTGGGCGGTCCGGTATTTCGACGGTCGCGGCCATCCCGCCACAATTCTACATGTCTCGCCGTCTCATCGACGGCGGCTGGGAGCCCGCGTGCGCCGCGAGCGCGCCCGGACGCGGATGGGTGAACCCTCGAAGCCAAAGGCCTTGCGCAGTTGATTCCGCAGGTAGCGTTCGTACGAGAAATGGAAGCGGGTAGCAATGTTTGTGAAGAAGACGAACGTCGGTGGCCGCGTTGCCACCTGTGCGGCGTACAGAATCTTCACCTCCCGCTTGCCGGGGCTGGTTGGCCGGTGGTGTGCCACCATGCGCTGGATCACCCGGTTCAGTTCCCCCGTCCCGACATGTGTCGCGCGAGCCGCGGCAACCTCGACCGCCCGCTCGAGAACCCGCGTCGCCCGTTCGCCGGTGAGGGCCGAGACATGCAGGATTGGCGCGAAACTGGCGAAACGGAGCGCATCGCGCAGGTCGGCGTCGTGGGTGCGGTAGTAGTCGGCTCCCTTTTCCTTCACCAGATCCCACTTGTTGGCGACGACGACGACACCGCAACCAGCCTCCTCCGCCTCGCCGGCGATGGCGGCGTCGCGTTTCGTGATCGGCGTGGAGGCGTCGACCAGCAATACCGCCACGTCGGCGCGGTCGAGAGCGCGCCGTGCCTGCAACACACTCACCGACTCCAGGCGACCTGAACTCGCGATGCGCCCCGGGCGCCGGATGCCAGCCGTGTCGACCAGACGGATACGCCCGCCGTGCCACGCGAACACGGTATCGACCGCGTCCCGCGTCGTGCCGGCGAGCTCGCTCACGAGCATCCGGTCCTCGCGCAGCAGGCGGTTGACGAGCGAGGACTTGCCGACGTTCGGGCGGCCGACGATTGCCACCCGAACTTCGGACCGGTCGCGCCCGGCGCTCGTCTCCGCGTCTTCCGATGCGGCTGCCTCGTCATCGACCGACGCACGCCTGCGACGGGGCGGCCGGGCAGACGCCGGTAGCTGCTCGACCATGGCGTCGAGCAGGTCCCCCACGCCGAGTCCGTGCTCGGCCGCAATCGGGAGCGCCGGATCGATCGCCAGCGAGGCGAACGCGGCCGCCGCCCCGATGTCGCGCGGCTCGTCCACCTTGTTGATGGCAAGCACGAGCCGCGCCCCCGCGCGGCGGGCGCGCACCGCTACCTCTTTGTCAGCCGGCAGCAGGCCGTCCCGTGCGTCGACCAGAACGACAATCACCGCGGCGGTGTCAAGCGCGCCCAGCCCCTGCGCCGCCACCGCATCCTGCAACGGGTCTTCGCTCGCTCCGAACAATCCACCGGTGTCGACCAGTTCGACGGTGGTGCCGAGCCATTCGACCGGCTGGCGCATGACGTCGCGCGTCGTCCCGGCGATCGGCGTGACGATTGCACGGCGCTCGCCCGTCAACCGGTTGAACAAGGTCGACTTGCCAACGTTGGGGCGTCCGACGAGAACGACGCGCGGCAGAGAGGTGGGGCGGCCCGGCACTAGGCCGGACCCTTGGCGCTCTTGTATGATGGTTGTCCATTCTGATCCGTCCACGCGCCATGATCAAGGCCGATATCGTCAACCGGGTAACGCAGGAAGTTACAGCGATCAACAAACACCAGTCTGAAAAGGCGGTGGAGCAGACGCTGGACGCCCTCAGTCGCTCGCTGCAGCGCGGCGAGCGTATCGAGCTCCGCGGGTTCGGCGTCTTCTCGGTGCGCCCACGGAAGCGGGGCATTGGTCGGAACCCGCGCACAGGACAAGAGGTCCGGATCCCGCCCGGGCGGACTATCCGCTTCAAACCGGGCAAGGATCTCCAGGACATTCCGACCTGATCGGTCCACCCAAGCTGGTGCCGGCCGAGCCGTTCGCTGTCCCGTTCCCTGAAGCCCCTCCGGTGCGCCGCCGCCCGCGCTTCATCCACGCGGCGCTCTTTCTGGCCACCGTCGTCAGCACGATGTACGTCGGAAGCGGTCACTACGCCGGCTTCATGACCGATTTCACACGCGAGGTGCCGTCGGTGTCGTTTCTCGACGGCGCCTGGTACAGCCTCACGATCCTCGCGATCCTGGGCGTGCACGAGATGGGGCACTACCTGGCGTGCCGCTACTACCGGATAGACGCGTCGTTGCCGTACTTCCTGCCAGCGCCGCTGCTCACCGGCACGATCGGCGCATTCATCCGCATTCACGACCGCATCCCGACCAAGCCCATCCTGTTCGACGTGGGCGCGGCCGGACCGATCGCCGGTTTCATAGTCGCCGTTCCCGCGCTCTTCCTCGGCATCGCGCTGTCACGCGTCACGCCACTGCCGGACGACGGCGCCGGGTTGCTGATGCTGGGCGAGCCGCTGCTGTTCCAGGGCGCGTCATGGCTGATCTGGGGAACGATCCCCGACGGATATTCCATCAACCTCCACCCGATGGGCTTCGCAGCCTGGTTCGGCCTGCTGGCGACCGCACTCAATCTCTTCCCGATCGGCCAGCTCGACGGGGGACACATCGCCTATGCGGCGCTCGGATCGCGCTCCACCACCCTCACGCTCGGCGGCGTCGCCGTCGTGGTTGCGCTGACGTTCGTCTCGGCGAGCTGGATTGTCTGGGCGATCCTGATGGTGGTGATGCTGTTCCTCGTCGGACCGCGACATCCGCGGACGATCGACGATCACATCCCGCTCGATCCGACGCGCCGCCTGGTTGCGCTCGCCGCGGCGGTGATCTTCGTCATCTGCTTCACGCCGACGCCGATTGAATTCGGCGGGTGATCGCCAGCTGCAGGGACGCCGTCACAACAGATTCACGGGGTCGATATCGACCGTGACGCGGCGCCGGAGATCGGGACGCGCATCGAGCGCGGCGCGAACCGCCTGCTGCATCGCCCGCCGCGCGTTTCCCTTCAGGAAGATCTGCGCGCGGTGCTGGCCCCGCAGACGGGCGAGCGGCGCAACCGCCGGACCGAGGACGCGCAGGCGTGAACCGGCCCGCTCGCGGATCAGGCCGGCGAGCGCACCGGCATCCTCCATCGCGGCGCCGATCGAGCGGCCCCGCACCACCGCGTTCACCATCGAGACGACCGGGGGGTAGCGGAGGTGGTCGCGATAGCGCATCTCCTCTTCGAAGAACGGCGCATAGGCCTGCCGGCACGCGTGCACCACGGCATAGTGCTCCGGGTAGAAGGACTGGACGATCGCGGTCCCGCGGCGGTCGCCCCGCCCCGCGCGCCCCGCTACCTGAGTCAGCAACTGGAACGTTCGCTCCGCCGCGCGGAAGTCGGCGAGACCGAGACCGACATCCGCGGAAACCACCCCCACCAGCGTCACGTTCGGAAAGTCGTGCCCCTTGGCGATCATCTGCGTGCCTACCAGCACCTGCACCGATCCGTCACGGAAGCTGGCCAGCAGCGACGCCAGCGCACCCCGGCGACGGGTCGCATCGCGGTCCAGCCGCGCCACGCTGACGGACGGGAACTGCTCCGCCAGGTCTGCCTCGATTCGTTCCGTGCCGAACCCGACCGCCTCGAGATACGGTCCGGCGCAGTGCGCACAGGTATCCGGGCGACGCGTGCTGTAGTTGCAGTAGTGGCACCTTACGCGGTGCGCCGCGCGGTGCAGCGTCAGCGACACGCTGCAGTTCGGACACTCGAGCGTACGGCCGCACGACCGGCAGAGCAGTGCCGCTGCGAAGCCGCGCCGGTTCAGGAGGACAAGCGCCTGCTCTCCGCGTCCGAGCGTCGCGTCGAGCGCTTCGCTGAGCGCACGGCTCAGGACCGTATCGGGGCCGGTCTCCGCCACTTCCGCCCGCATGTCGACGATGCGCACGTCGGCAAGCGGCCGGCGATGCACCCGCTCATCCATCGTTACCAGGCGGTACTTCCCGTGCGTGGCGTGGTGCGCGCTCTCGAGTGACGGCGTTGCCGAACCGAGCACCACCAGCGCCCCTGCCGCCTTCGCCCGGACAATCGCGACGCTGCGTGCGTGGTAGCGCGGGTTCTCGTCCTGTTTGTACGACGTGTCGTGCTCTTCGTCGACGACGACGAGACCGAGCCGATCGAGTGGCGCGAAGACCGCGGAGCGCGTGCCGACGACGACATCCACGTCGCCCCGCCGGATTCGGTGCCACTGATCGTGCCGCTCGCCATCGGAGAGGCCGCTGTGCTGAATCGCGACGCGGGCGCCGAACGCGTCCCGGAACGCCGTCGTGACCGCGGGGGTGAGCGCGATTTCCGGCACCAGCACCAGCACGCGCCGGCCAGCGCCCGCGACAGCGCGGGCGAGACGCAGATAGAGCTCGGTCTTGCCGCTGCCGGTGACGCCGCGGAGGAGAGCGACGTCGAAGGCCTCCTTCGCGGCAAGCGGCGCGAGTACGTCGAGGGCCGCCCGCTGGCCGGGCGTAAGACGCCGCGCTGCGGGTGCGGCGGGCGGATCCGCCTTCTCCAGGGTCAGGGCGCCCCCGCCGGGGGCGAACGGATCGCGTTCGATACGGCGTGAATCGACCGTCACCAGTTCCCGTCGCCGGAGGCGGGCGACGACGGTGCTGCCCGCACCGGCCAAGGTGAGGGTTGCCGCCGGCAGGCCCTTCTCCCCCGCCGTGGCAAGCCGGTCAAGCGCCGTGCGCTGGAGCGGACCGAGTCCGGTTCCGGCCCGAAGCGCTGCGTGCCCGGCCGGAGTGATGCGGACGATCCGCTCGGTGCGGAAGCCGCCCGGCGTACGCCGCCCACCTGCTCCACGCGACGAGAGCGGCGGCAGCGCCGTGGCGAGCGCTTCGCCGGCGCCGCAGACGTAGTAGTCGGCCACCCAGAGCGCGAGGCGGACCACGTCGAGCGGCAGGTACGGCTCGTCGTCCAGGATCTCGATCAGGTCACGCACCTGATCCTCCGGCGGCGTCGCAACCGGACCTTCGCGTACGCCGACGTCATCCGGGACGACGCAACCGATGACGGTGCGCCGGCCCAGGGGCACCCGGACCCGTCCGCCGACCGGTGGCGGCGGCTTCCCCTCCGGGACGCGGTAGGTGAGCGGCGGCAGGAACGGCACTGGCACCGCGACCGACACCAGGTGAGGCATCAGCCGCGAAGGATCGATCGGACCCGCTTCATATCCTCCCAGACATCCCGCTTCTTGTTGGGACTCCGGAGGAGATACGCCGGGTGGAACGTCGGTATCAGGCGTGCGCCCCGGCAGGTGTAGTCCCGGCCACGCGCCTTCGAAATCGCGATGGAATCGTCGCCGAGCAAGGTCTTCACGGCGAATGATCCGAGTGCGACGATTACCCGGGGCGCGATCACGTCGATCTGGGCGAAGAGGAACGGCCGGCAGGTCTCGATCTCGTCCGGCTCCGGGTTGCGGTTCTGCGGCGGGCGGCACTTGATCACGTTGGCGATGTAGACGTCCTCCCGGCGCAGATCGATCGCTTCGATAATCTTGGTCAGCAGTTGCCCGGCTCGGCCGACGAACGGCTCGCCCTGCAGGTCCTCGTCACGGCCCGGCGCCTCCCCGACGAACATCAGATCGGCGTCCGGGTTGCCGACACCGAACACGAGGTGCGTCCGGCCGCCATGGAGCTTGCAGCGCGTGCAATCACCCAGTTCGCTGCGGATCGCGTCGAGACGCTCCGCTGCCGTGGCGCCCTCGGGCACGAACACCGGCTCGTCGAGGAACGATGCCGCCTGCGGCGCGATGATCGGCGCTGGAGGGGCTTCGGCGGGCTCGGCGGCAGCAGGTGCCACCGGAACAGGTGCCGGCGCGGCAGGCTCGGCCGGCGCCGGGCTCGCCTGCTCCACCGGCTGTTCCGCCGGGCGGTCGCGCCAGGCCGGATCACGGCTGACACCCGTAACGCCGAGCGCGCGGTAGTACGCCAGGTGTGCGGCGATCTGCTCGCGTTGTTCGTGGTCGGCCACGGTCGGACTACGACGGGACAACCGGCGCCCGCGCCGCAAGGCGCGTGTCGATCCGGTCCAGGATGATGCGGGCGAGATCGCGCTTCGACCGAAGCGAAACCGGCTCGACTCCGTCGGTGCTCACCAGGTGCGCAGCGTTCGTCTCGGTGCCAAAACCGGCGCCCGGCGCGGTGACGTCGTTCGCCACGATCAGATCGACCCGCTTCGCGGTCAGCTTCTCGCGGGCATGGCGAACGGTGTCGTTCGTTTCGGCCGCGAAGCCGACCAGGATGGGAGTTCCCTCGGCGCCGCGCCGCGCACCCAGCTCCGCGAGAACGTCGGGGGTTCGCCGAAGCGCCAGTACCAGCTCATCGTCGCGCTTCTTGAGCTTCGACGCGCTCGTACCCTCCGCCGGCGTGTAATCGGCGACCGCCGCCGCCATCACCACGGCGTCGAGGCTGCCATCGGCGGTCAGGCGCATCACCGAGGCATGCATCTCCCGTGCGCTTCGGACCGCAACCACTTCCACGCCGGCCGGTGGGACCAGCTCCGTCGGACCGGACACGAGCAGCACGCGCGCCCCGCGCGCCGCCGCCTCGGCCGCCACGGCGTAACCCATCCGCCCGGTCGACCGGTTGCCCAGGAAGCGGACGGGGTCGATATCCTCGCACGTCGGCCCTGCGGTCACGAGTAGCGCGCGTCCGGCCCACTCGCCCCGGCCGCGCAGCAGCGTGTCGGCCGCCTCGACAATCTGTTCCGGCTCGGCCAGGCGGCCCTTCCCCACCCAGCCGCAGGCCAGGTACCCCTCTCCGGGATCGACGAACCGTACGCCCCGATCGGCCAGGGTCCGGAGGTTCGCTTGCACTGCGGGGTGCGCCAGCATGTTGGTGTTCATCGCCGGCGCAAGCAGCACCGGCGCGGTGGTGGCGATGTACAGGGACGAGAGGAAGTCGTCGGCCACACCGCTGGCGAACTTGCCGATGACGTTCGCGGTCGCCGGCGCCACCAGCAGCAGGTCCGCCTCGGTCGCGAGCGCTATGTGATCGATGTCGGCGTTGACCCCCGGCGCGAACTGATCGGTCGCGACCCGGCGCTGCGTGATCGCCTCGAACGTGAGGGGACCGACGAACCGCTCCGCATTGGTGGTCATCACCGCGGCGACACCGTGCCCCCGCTGCTGGAGGCGGCGCGCCACCTCGACCGCCTTGTAGGCGCCGATGCCGCCACTGACGCCGAGTGCCACCAGCGCCATGTCTACTTGCCTTCTGCGCGCGGGGCCAGCGGTCGGAATGTCTCGGCAATCGCGCGCACGGTATCGCCCATCGCCTCCACCGACGACCGCTCGGCCAGGATGATCTGGCGGAGACGCCCGACGCAGGCGCCGACGTCGTCATTCACCACGACGTAGTCGTAGTCACCGCTCATTTCCACCTCGCGGCGCGCCGTCTCGAGGCGCCGATCCAGATCGTCCGCCAGTTCGCCGCCATCCATTCGACCACGCAACCGGCGTTCCAACTCGGTGAACGACGGCGGCAGGACGAAGATGCCGACTGCGTCGACCTGCGATCGCACCTGCCGGGCGCCCTGCACGTCTATCACCAGGACGACATCACGTCCCGCCGCGCGGTGCCGTTCCGTCTCGGCCGCCCCGGTGCCGTAGAGCCGACCGAATACCTCGGCCCACTCGAGGAACGCGCCGGCCGCTATCATCTCCCGGAACCGCGCCGCCTCCACGAAATTATAGTCAACGCCATCGACTTCCCCAGCGCGCATCGGCCGCGCGGTGTACGAGCGCGATCGCACCAGACCGGACACTTCCTCCACGAGACGATCGACGAGCGTAGTCTTGCCGGTCCCGGACGGAGCCGAGACGATGAACAGCCGTCCCCGGCGCGTCACCGCCGATCACTCCACGTTCTGCACCTGTTCACGCAACTTCTCCAGCTCCGCCTTCGCGTCGACGACCAGCGCCGGCGTCTCGTCGCCATCCGCCTTCGATCCGATCGTGTTCACTTCGCGGTTCATCTCCTGCAGCAGGAAATCGAGCTTGCGGCCGCACGGCTCCGGGCTGACGGCGAGCGCCCCCCAGTGCGCCACGTGCGCGCGCAGCCGCGCAAGCTCTTCCGCGATGTCGGAGCGCGCCGCAAACCGGACCACTTCCTGCGCAACCACCGATGGATCGTTTGCCACGTCGGGCGCGAATTCCAGGACGCGATCGGTCAGCCGCGCCCGAAGCGCCGCTTCGCCCGCCGTCGCCGCCGCCGCTATCCGGTCGACCAGACCGGCGAACGCGACGAGCCGCTGGTCGAGATCGGCGGCGAGGTGCTCCCCTTCCGCCTGCCGCATCGTGTCCAGCTCCGCAATCGCATCCTCGACCGCCTCTCGCACGGCATCGGAAGCGGTATCGGTCTCTCCCGCCACCGAGCACTCCGCAACGGTGACGACGCGCGGAAACGCCAGCAGCTCACCCGCCGTCCAGCCGCCGCGCGTCGCGCTGGCCACGTCAGGCCGTTCCGCCGCCTCGAGCAGCGCGGCAATCAGCCCTTCGTCCACCTGCACGTCGACCTGTGGCGGCCCGGTCCTTTGTGTCGAAACCGTCACTTCGACCCGCCCGCGGCTCACCCGCTGACGCACCTGTTCGCGAATCGCTCGCTCGAGCCCGAGGAAGGGGTGCGGCAGGCGAAGCTGCACATCGAGGTAGCGGTGGTTGACGCTCCGCGCGGTGACGCTCACCGAGAGGCTGTCCGCCTCGCACGTGAGCGACGCGAAGCCGGTCATCGATCGGATCATGCCACCACCGTCCCGCCCGTTGCCGGCGCCGCGTCAGCGGGCCGGTCGAAGAGCTGCTTGGCGTACAGCCTGGCGTAGTGGCTTTCGGGATCCGCGAGCAATGCTTCGTGCTGGCCGATCTCCACTACGCGGCCACCGTCCACCACGACGATCGCGTCAGCCCGACGGACGGTCGATAGCCGGTGTGCGATAACGAACGAGGTGCGGTCTTCCAGGAGGCGGACCAGCGCATCCTGCACGAGGAGCTCCGACTCGGCGTCAAGCGACGAAGTCGCCTCGTCCAGGATCAGGATCGGCGCGTTGCGCAACAGCGCCCGCGCAATCGCCAGTCGCTGTCGCTGGCCGCCCGACAGGCGTTGCCCCCGTTCCCCAATCGTCGTGTCGTACCGGTCGGGCAAGTGCTCGATGAATTCCTGTGCGTGCGCCGCCTGCGCCGCTGCCTCGATCGCGGCCCGGTCGGCGCCCGGCGCGGCGTACGCGATGTTGTTCGCGATCGTGTCGTCAAACAGGATCGTCTCCTGCGTCACGATGCCGATGCTCTCGCGCAGCGATCCCAGCTTGATGTCCCGGATGTCGACACCGTCGATCAGGATCGCGCCGCCGGTCACGTCGTAGAAGCGTGGCACCAGGTTCACCAGTGTCGTCTTGCCGGCACCGCTCAGACCAACGATCGCCGCCATGCGGCCGGCGGGGACGTCGAAAGAGATCCCCCGCAGGACATCGCCGTTTTCGCCATCCTCGTAATCGAAGCTGACGTCACGGAACGTGATGCCGGAGCGGATCGGGGCCAGGGGCCGGGCCTCGGGACGGTCGCGCACCTCGCTGTCGGTGTCCATCACCTCGAACACGCGCTCGGACGCCGCGTGTGCCTGCTGCACGTTCGCATTGACGCGGCTCAGCTTCTTGATCGGCCCGTACATCATCAGCAAGGCGCTGACGAACGTCATGAAGTCTCCGGTCGACATCGCACCGCTGCTGATCCGGGTGGAGCCGTACCAGAGGACGAAGACGACGCCGACCGCGCCGATCAGTTCCATCAGCGCGGGCAGGGCCGAGAGCGTGCTCGCCACCTTCATCGTGATCCGGTAGACCGCCTGCGACGCGCGGCCGAAACGCCCTCCCTCGAAGCCTTCGGCGGAGAAGGCCTTGACGATCCGGTGTCCCGTGAACGCCTCCGCCGTGATGTGCGACAACTCCTCGAGCGCCTCCTGGCTGCGGCGTGTGGTCCGCCGCACCCGATGACCCAGGCGCAGCAGCGGATAGACGACGAGCGGCGCACAAGAGATCGAGACGAGCGCCAGGCGCGGGTCGATCCAGACGAGCAGGCCGGCGAGCACCACCACCGTGATCGATTCGCGCAGCAGGTCCCCCGCCGTCTCGGACACTACCTGCTGGATCCGCATAATGTCGTTGCTCATCCGCGACATCAGGCCGCCGGTCGTATGGCGCGAGAAGAAAGCGGCCGACTGATCAATGATGTGGCGGAACAGCCCGTCGCGCAGGTCGCGCACCACCCGTTGGCCAACATCGGTCATCAGGTACGCGGAGCAGTACCCGCCGATCCCCTTGGCCACCGTGAAGCCGAGAATGGCGAACGCGATTACCCCGAACCGGACCCGGTCGCGCAACACGTCGTCGGCGATCAGGACATCGTCGACGATCGGCTTGAGCAACCAGACCAGGGCGCCCGACGCGGCCGCATAGAGCGCCATCGCCGCGACAGCCCCGGCGAACCGCACGCGATGCGGACGTGCGTACCGGGCGAGGCGGACCATCGGGTGCACCGGTTACCTCCCGATCGAGTAGTAGGTGAATCCCTCGGTGCGCATCTGCTCCACGCCGTAGATGTTGCGCCCGTCGAAGATCACCGGCTCGCGCATCAACGTCCGCATCCGGTTGAAGTCCGGCTCCCGGAACTCGTTCCACTCGGTCAGGATCGCGAGTGCGTCGGCGCCGGCCAGAGCGTCGTAACTGTGGGGTGCATACGCGATTCGGTCGCCGAAGATCCCGCGTGCGGTTCCTTCTGCCTCCGGGTCGTACGCCTGCACTCGCGCGCCGGCGTCGAGAAGCCCTGCAATCGTGGGGATCGCGGGCGCCTCCCGCATGTCGTCGGTGCGTGGCTTGAACGCCAGGCCCCAGACTCCGATGGTCCGTCCCTCGAGCGAACCGAAGTGCTCGCGGATCTTGGTGACCAGGCGGAGCTTCTGGGTCCCGTTGACCGCTTCGACCGCCTCGATGATCCGGCAGTCATAGCCGGCGTCTTGCGCCGAATTGATCAAGGCGCGGACATCCTTCGGAAAACAACTGCCGCCGTAGCCAATCCCGGGGAACAGGAACGAGCTGCCAATCCGCCGGTCTGCGGCAACAACGCCTCGGACCTGGTCGACGTCCGCGCCGACCAGTTCGCAGATATTCGCAATCTCGTTCATGAACGACACGCGGCTCGCGAGCATCGCGTTCGCGGCGTACTTGCTCAACTCGGCGCTCGCGCAGTCCATCACCTGGATCGGTGCGCCGGTCCGCGTGAAGGGCGCGTACAACTGCCGCATCAGGGCAGACGACGGCTCGTCCTCGGCGCCGACCACCACCCGGTCGGGCCGCATGAAGTCTTCGATCGCCGCGCCCTGCTTCAGAAACTCCGGGTTGCTCACCACGCTGAACGGCTCGTCGGTCTCGGCCGCCAGTGTCTCGCGCAGGCGGCGAGCGGTGCCGACCGGGACCGTGCTCTTGGTGACGATGACCGTGTAGCCGCAGATCGCGTGCGCCACCGCCCGCGCGACATCCAGGACATGCGTCAGATCGGCCGATCCATCCTCTCCTTGCGGCGTCCCGACTGCGATGAAGACCACCTGCGCGTCAGCCACGGCTTCGGGAAGTTCCGTGGCAAAGCGGAGGCGCCGTTCCACTCGGTTGCGACGGACCAGTTCCTCCAGCCCCGGCTCGTAAATCGGTATTTCCCCCTGGTCGAGCAGGTCGATCTTCGCCGCGTTGTTGTCTACACAGACCACGTCGTTGCCGTTCTCGGCCAAACAGGCCCCCACCACCAAGCCGACGTAGCCGGTCCCGATCACCGCCAGTTTCATCTACCGTTCATCCTCCGCACGCAACCGGGCACCCCATCGGTGCCCGCGGCGACCAAATGGTACCATCGCCGCCAGCGTGCGCGTCCTGATCGACTATCGGCCGGCACTCCGCCGTCGGACAGGGGTGGGCGAATTCGTGCATCAGTCGGTCGGCGCCCTCGCCCGCCTCGCGGCGTCTGCCGGCGGGGATGATCCGCTCGAATTGACCGTCTTCAGCGCCTCCTGGCGGGACCGGCTGGCCAGCAGTACCAACCCCCTCCCGAGCGGAGTCCGATGGGTTGACCGGCGGATTCCCGTCCGTGCGCTGAACCGCGCCTGGCATTACATGGACTGGCCGCCGATCGAGATGCTCGCCCGCGGCACTTTCGACGTGGTCCATTCGCCGCATCCGCTGTTGATGCCGGCGCGCGATGCGGCGCGCGTCGTCACGATTCATGATCTCGACTTCCTCGATCACCCGGAACGCGCGGAACGCGAAGCCCGTCAGGACTACCCGTCGCTGGTGCGGCGCCATGCTCATCGCGCCGACCGGATCGTCGTTCCGTCGGCGTGGACTGGCGCCGAAGTGACCCGTCGGCTCGAAGTCCCGGCGGATCGGATTGCGGTCTGCCGGCACGGCGCGCCGGAGATCACGGCGCGCGATGCGATTCCGGCCGACGGCCATTTGTTGTTCGTAGGCACGCTCACGCCCCGCAAGAATGTCTCCGGCCTGATCGATGCCTACGCACGTCTCGCGGAACGGAACCCGGACGCGCCTCCCCTGGTTCTCGCCGGCGCGATGCCCGAGGGTCCGGCGCCTGACTGGCGCGCGCGTTGCGACGCGCCGCCGTTAGCCGGCCGGATTCGACTGACCGGCTATGTCGATCGCGAGACGCGCGACACCCTCTACGCCGGAGCCCGCGCCCTGGTGCTGGCGTCGTTCGAGGAGGGCTTCGGCCTGCCCGTTCTAGAGGCCATGGCCGCCGGCGTCCCGGTGGTCGCTTCCAACCGGGGCGCGCTGCCCGAAGTGGTGGGCGATGCCGGCCTGCTGGTCGATCCGGATGACGGGGAGGCGCTGACCGTCGCGCTCGAACGGATCGTGGCGGACGACGCGCTCGCCGAGCGCTGCGTCAAACAGGGGTACGAACGCGTGCGCGGGTTCACTTGGGAAGCGTCGGCGCGCGCCCTGCGCGAGGCGTACCGGCAGGCGGTCGCGTCGAGAGGCGCCGCATGAGCATCCGCGGGAGCCGCGCATGAAGATCGGCATCGATGGACGCGAACTGCTCGGCCAGTCCACCGGCGTCGGCCGCTATCTGTCGAGCCTCTGCCGGGAATGGGCGACGATGCCGTCTGCCGCCGCCCACGAGTTGCTGCTCTACACCCCAGCCGCGCTCGATCTGCCAGCGGGCTTTCCGGAAGCCTCCGCCGGCGCTTGCCTGACCGTCGCGCAGGTGCCGGGCAGCGGCGGCGTCTGGTGGGAACAGACGACACTGGCGCGGCGCGCCGCCGCCGATCACGTTGATGTCTTCTTCGGACCGGCCTATTCCTTGCCGCTTGCACTCGCGGCCCCGTCGGCCGTGACATTGCACGACATCTCGTTCGAAACCCACCCGGAATGGTTCGGGCCGCGCGAGGGGCTGCGCCGCCGCTGGCTCGCGTACCGGTCTGCCGTCACCGCGCGCGCCATCGTCACCGTGTCGGAATACTCCCGGCAGGAGATCGTCGACCATTACGGCGTCAATGCGTCCCGCGTCCACCCGATCCCGAATGGCGTGACGTCACCGCTTGCGCCGCCCGCCGGGACGGCGAACACCCCGGCTCCGGATGTAGATGGCGGCCAGCCCCAGGTGCTCTATGTCGGCGCGCGGTTCACGCGGCGGAACCTGCCGCTGCTGATCAGAGCGTTCGCGCGGGTCACGGAACGAATCCCGGCCGCGCGCCTGACCATCGCCGGCCCCGACCGGGCATATCCCCCACAGGATCTGCGCGGGGCGGCGGAAGCGGCGGGCGTGGGCGACCAGGTGACTCTG
This sequence comes from Vicinamibacterales bacterium, assembly GCA_965246995.1. Lineage (GTDB taxonomy): Bacteria > Acidobacteriota > Vicinamibacteria > Vicinamibacterales > UBA8438 > VXRJ01. The sequence goes on along the minus strand of OZ252008.1, from coordinate 1,887,434 downwards.
CTGGACTACGTCGATGATTGCCGGCTGGCCCAACTCCACCAGCGCGCAACGCTATTCGTATGGCTCTCCGAGTACGAGGGATTCGGTCTGACACCGCTCGAAGCGCTCGCCGCAGGCGTCCCGGCCGTCGTCGGCGATATTCCCGTTGCGCGCGAGATCTACGGTGATGCCGCACGCTACGTCCCACTTGATGATCCGGACGCCGTCGCCGCGGGAATGGTCGAACTGCTCACGAATCCGTCGGATCGCGCCGCCATCCTTGCAGAGCGCGAGGCGACCCTCGCCCGCTACACCTGGCGGCGGGCCGCAGCGGACACGCTGGCAGTTCTCGAAGCCGCCGCGGCAGAGGGGTGGCGATGACACGGGTCGCGATCGTCATCGTCAGCTTCAACACCCGCGACGACCTGTGCGCCTGCCTCGGCTCGTTGCATGAAGCGCCACCCGTCGCGACGCACCGGATCGTCGTTGTCGACAACGCCTCGTCCGACGGGAGCCTGGAGGCGGTGCGCGACGGGTGGCCGGCCGTCGAGTTGATCGAGATGGGACGGAACGCCGGCTACGCGTCGGCGAACAATGCGGGGATCCGTGCGACGGCGAGCGAACTGGTGCTGCTCTTGAACAGCGACACCATCGTCCCCGCCGACAGCATCGACAGCCTCATTGCCCGGCTCGATGGCGACCCTGCCTCCGTCGCCGCCGGTCCCCGCCTGATCGGTGCGGACGGCGCCGTCGAGCTGTCGTTCGGCCAGATGATCTCGCCCTGGAACGAGGCCCGGCAGAAGTGGCGCGTCCGCACCCTGGCGCGCGGCCCCGACTGGCTGCGCCATCGAATCGTGCGGAACACGGAACGTACGCACCATCCCGACTGGGTAAGCGGCGCCTGCCTCCTCGTCCGGCGCGCGGCAGGCGATGCGGCCGGCTGGCTCGACGAGCGCTTCTTCCTGTACGGCGAGGACGTCGACTTCTGCGCGGGGCTGCGGGCAGCGGGCGGACAGATCCTGTATACGCCGGAGGCGGAGATCATCCACCGCCGCGGACGCTCCGGCCGCACGAATCCGGCCGCCACGCGGGCCGCATACCGGCGGAGTCATCTCGCGTTCTACGCCAAGCACCATCCCCGCTGGCTCCCGCTCCTGCGGTTATATCTGCGCCTGCAGGGTGAACTGCCGAAAGCCGATGCGCCGTCGCGATAGAATGAAGCGCCTGACGGCGCCGGCTCTCAAGGACGGCGGAGAGACTTCCCCGCCACTGCCGGCGGGACGCCGGTGCGCCCGGGATGCTGGACCGTGCGTGTCGCCATCGATATCCGCAAACTGCACGACTTCGGGATAGGTACGTACGTCAGCAACCTGGTGCGCCAGCTCGCGCGCCTCGACCGCGACACCGAGTATGTGCTGTTTGCCCGCCCCGAGGACGCACCAGAGGTGGAGGCGCTCGGAAGGAACTTCCGTACCGTCCCGCTCCGGACGCCCAACTACTCGGTCCGCGAGCAGTTCTCGCTGCCGCTGAGCCTCGCCCGATCTGGCGCGACGCTGTTCCATGCACCGCACTACGTCCTGCCGCCTCTCACCCCCTGCCGCGCGGTCGTCACGATCCATGACTGCATCCACCTCCGGTTTCCGCAGTACCTTCCGAACCGCCTCGCGCACGCCTACGCCTGGAGCCAATGCTGGGCCGCCACGCGCCGGGCGCGACGGGTACTCACCGTTTCCGAGGCCTCGAAGGACGACATCATCCACTTCTTCGACATCCCGGAATCGAAGGTGACCGTCATTCCGAACGCGATCGACGAACGCTTCCACGCGCCGCGCGCGGAGGAGGAGATGGTGCGGGTGCGCGAGCGCTACCAGTTACCCGAGCGGTTCATCATGTACGCTGGCAACGTCAAGCCGCACAAGAACCTCGAGCGGTTGATCGATGCCTTCGTCGAGGTGCGCAAGCGCGGCTTCGACGATGTCGGACTGCTGCTGACCGGCACCGAGGTGTCGCGCTATACGATGCTCCGCCGCGCCGTGCACCGCCACAATCTCCACCGGCACGTCCGGTTCCTCGGCTACCAGACCACGGACACACTGGCAGTGCTGTACCGGCTCGCGGATGTCTTCGTCTTTCCGTCACTCTACGAGGGATTCGGACTGTCGCCGCTCGAGGCGCTGGCATGCGGGACGCCGGTCGTCGCCTCGAACGTCTCGTCGCTTCCCGAAGTGCTGGGCGATGCAGCGGTGCTCGTCGATCCGCACGATCCAGCGGCAATCGCGGAGGGCATCACGCGAGTGCTGGAGAATGCCGACCTGCGCGCCACGCTCTACGAGAAGGGTCTCGACCGGGTCGGGTACTTCTCGTGGGAGCAGTCAGTCCGGCGCATCCGCCGCATCTACGGAGAAATAGAGGCCGATTCGTGACAGCGCCTTCCCCGTCCGTACCCATCGCCGCGAGCGGGGTCGAACCCGCGGACCTGGGCGGCTTCCGCGTCGCCGTCGTCCACGATTGGCTCACCGGCATGCGCGGCGGTGAGTTCGCGCTCGAAGCCATCCTGGATCTGGTGCCACAGGCTGAGCTGTTCACGCTGCTGCATGTGCGCGGCACCACTTCACCGCGCCTCGAGGCACTGCGGCCGCGCACCTCGTTCATTCAGTTCCTGCCGTTCGCACGGACCCGCTACCGGCACTACCTGCCGCTCTTCCCCGCCGCGATCGAGCAGTTCGATCTCGACCGGTTCGATCTGGTTATCAGCACGAGCCATTGCGCCGCCAAGGCGGTGGTGCCGACGGGGCGGGCGCGCCACCTCTGCTACTGCTTCACACCGATGCGGTATGCGTGGGATCAGTTCGATGCCTATTTCGGTCCGGAGCGCGTGGGACGGTTCCAGAGCCGCGTCTACCGCACGGCAATGCGCCGCCTGGCGCGTTGGGACGCCGCAACGGCGGGCCGGGTCGACGGTTACGTCGCAATTTCGCGCTATATTGCAGAGCGCATTCGCCGCTATTATGGTCGGGAAGCGGCAGTGATTGCCCCTCCGGTCGATACCGGCTTCTACAGTCCGAACGGGGCGCCGCCGCAGGGCGGGTTCGTGGTGGTATCAGCACTGGTGCCCTATAAGCGTGTCGACTTGGCGATCGAGGCATGCCGGCTGGCGGACGTGCCGCTTCGGATCATCGGTGACGGCCCGGAGGCGGGCCGCTTGCGCGCACAGGCAGGACCGTCGGTCGAGTTCATCCCGCATTGCCCGGGGGAGGAACTGCGGGAGATCTACCGGACATCGCGAGGGTTGCTGTTGACGGGAGAGGAGGACTTCGGGATCGCGCCGGTCGAAGCGCTGGCATGTGGACGACCGGCGATCGCGCTCGCGCGGGGCGGCGCGCGCGAAACGGTCGAGCCTGGCGTCACCGGCATTCTGGTCGAAGAGGCGAGCGCCGACGCGTTCGCCGATGCCATTCGGTCACTCGATGACGGCGCCTTCGACCCTGTGAAGCTGCATCTGGCGGCCTCTCGCTTCGCGCGACCGGTCTTTGCGTACCGGATGCGGAAAGCCCTCGAGGCGGTCGCCGCCACCTGACACCATGACACGTCAGGCCCGGTTCCTCACCGCGCTGCACCTCGTCCTCGATTTCGTGCTCGGGATGAGCGCGTTCGTGCTCGCCTACGTCGTCCGTTTCGAGACGGGGCTGTTTCCTATTCCCAAGGGTCAGCCACCGTTCGATCAGTACCTGGCGCTGACACCGTTCATCGGCCTGCTGATACCCCTTACGTTCTACCTGCAGGGGACGTATCGCTTCCGCAGTAACCGGACTCCCGTCGACGACTTCTTCGCCGTCCTGGTCGGCACACTCCTCACCGTAGCGGTCGGCCTGCTCGCGACGCTCTACATACAGGTCTACGTCGCCACGGCCGCCGCACGCGAAACCGGCGCCTACGAAGTATCGCGGCTGGTCTGGGGGATCTTCGTCGGGCTGAACATCGCGCTTACCTTTGCCTCGCGCGATCTGGTCCGGCGCTATCTGCGACACCGCTACGCCGCCGGCATCGGGTTGCGCCGCGTCCTCATCGCGGGCACGCAGGACTTGGCGCGGCACGTTGCCGACCGATTTCTGCAGCACGCCGAGTTCGGCTACAAGGTAGTCGGCTTCCTGGACGACGACGCCGATGGCGACCGGATCGGCTATCGGGGGCTGCCCCTGCTCGGCAACATCGAGGACGCGGCAGAGGTTGTCGATCGCGAGCGGGTCGATCAGTTGTACGTCGCGCTGCCGGTCGAGCAGCATCTCAAGACCCTCAATCTGATCGAAGTGGCGAACCGCGAATGCATCGACATCAAGGTGATCCCCGACTTCCTGCAGTTCGTCACGTTGCACGCGCGTATCGAGGAACTGGACGGCATTCCGTTGATCAACGTCAACGACGTGCCGCTGCGCGGCTTCAACAGCGTGCTGAAGCGACTGATGGATATCGCCAGCTCGAGCGTCGCGCTGGTGATCCTGGCGTTGCCCATGGCGGTGATCGCGGCCGCCATCCGAATGACGTCGTCCGGTCCGGCGCTCTACCGCCAGGAGCGGATGGGGCTCGACGGCCAGCCGTTCATGCTGCTGAAGTTCCGGTCGATGTACGAGAATGCCGAGCAGGACACTGGGCCGATCTGGGCGCGCGCGAACGACCCGCGCCGCACCCCGCTAGGACGGTTCCTCCGGCGGTTCAGCCTGGACGAGTTACCGCAGTTCTGGAACGTGCTGCGCGGTGGCATGTCACTGGTCGGACCGCGGCCGGAGCGTCCGTTCTTCGTCGATCAGTTCAAGGCGCGGGTGCCGAAGTACATGCTGCGCCACAAGGTGAAGGCGGGCATCACCGGGTGGGCGCAGGTAAACGGCTGGCGCGGCAACACGTCGATCGAGAAGCGGATCGAGTACGACCTCCACTACATCGAGAACTGGTCGATGACGCTCGACCTCAAGATCATGTGGCTCACGGTGGTCCACCTGTTGTGGCACCGGCATGCCTACTGAGCCGGACCGGATACCCCCGTTTCCATGGCCCGCGCCGTCATCACCGGAGCCGCCGGCTTCATCGGCTCGCATCTCGCCGAGGCGCTGATCACCCGGGGCTACGCAGTCGTCGGCATCGACAACCTGCTGACCGGCGACATCGCCAACATCGCGCACCTTGCGGGGCGGAACTTCCGGTTCATCGAGCACGACGTCACGAACTACATCGCGCTGGAGGAAGACGTCGACCTGGTGCTGCACTGGGCCAGTCCGGCCAGTCCGATCGACTACCTCGACCTGCCCATCCCGACCCTCAAGGTAGGCGCGCTCGGAACGCATAACGCCCTCGGTCTCGCCAAGGCGAAGGGAGCGCGTTTCGTGCTGGCCTCCACTTCCGAGATCTACGGCGACCCGCTCGTGCACCCGCAGCGCGAAGACTACTGGGGCAACGTCAATCCCATCGGTCCGCGCGGCGTCTACGACGAGGCGAAGCGGTTCGCCGAGGCGATGACGACGGCCTATCACCGCTACCACGGCCTGGAGACCCGCATCGTCCGGATCTTCAACACCTACGGGCCGCGGATGCGTCTGCGCGACGGCCGCGCGGTCCCCAACTTCATTACGCAGGCGCTGCGCGAGGAGGACGTGACGGTGTACGGCGACGGGGATCAGACGCGGAGCCTGTGCTACATCAGCGATTTGGTACGGGGCGTAATCGCGCTGGCCGAGTCGGACGTCACCGAGCCGGTCAATATCGGCAACCCGGCCGAGATGACGATTCTGGAGGTGGCGCGCGCGATCATCGCGGCGACCGGGTCACCATCACGGATCGTGCATCGCGCGCTGCCGGTGGACGATCCGAAAGTGCGCCAGCCCGACATCGCGCGGGCCCGGGAGCAGCTTGGCTGGGAGCCCCGCGTGGCGCTGGCGGACGGCTTGCAGTCGACGATCGCCTACTTCCGCGAGAAGCTGGCGACGACGGACTGCTAGCCTTCGTTGACCACGCGCGCGGCGTGGGCGATGTAGTGGAGCCCGGAAATGATAGTGGCGGCAAGCGCCGCGTACACCGTCCAGGTGACCACGACGGACGTGTATCCCAGGAAATTGAACAGCAGCGTCACCGCGCCGGTCAGGACGTACAGGACCGTCGCGATCTTGCCCGGCAGCGACGGATAGAAGACCCGCCGCTCGATCGCCAGGTTCACGACGGCCACGGTCAGCACGATCAGCACGTCGCGGCTGATCACCAGCACCGTGAACCAGAGCGGCAACTGATTCGGCAGCCCCAGCGGCATCGTCAGCACGACGAAGGTGGAGATGAGCAGCAGCTTGTCCGCCATCGGGTCCAGTAACGCCCCGAGACTGGTCCGCTGACCCGCACGCCGCGCAATCACGCCATCGAGCGCGTCGGTGACGCCGGCGACCACGAACGTGACGAACGCCCAGCCGTTGAAGCCGTACAGCACGAGGATCACCAGACAGGGGACCAGCAGAAGCCGGAACAGCGTCACCTGGTTCGCGGTCGTCAGCGCGGTCATGGCGCAGCGCCCGCTGCGGCGGCGAGCCCCGCCAGCCGTCCGACCGCTTCGACTGCGTCGGCGCCGCTGACCGGCCGGGTCGGTTGGAACCGGTTACCGTCGAGCACCGCCAGGACGTCGGCGGCGACCGCCCGCGCGGCGGCGTCGTAGTTCAGGTGCCCGTCTCCCATGTCCTGGAAACTCGGCAGCGCACCTTCCCAGGCGTTCGCCGCGACGGGATCGATGTCCGCGATGAGATCCAGGACGGCGCCGACAACATCCGCCAGGTCGCCACGGCGGATGCGGCGCTCCGGATCGAACCGGTTGCCCGCCTGCACCGGCATGACGCCAGCCTGCGCCACGGTGACGATCCAGCGGTTCGCCCAGTGACCGCGCGTGTCGATCAGTATCGGCATCGCCATGCCGGCCGCAGCGTCGTCGAGGAGAACGGGCAGCTCGACGCCCACCAAGGCCGCCAGGTCACCGCGAGTCAGCCGAGCGCTGTCGACGATCGCGGCATACTCGCCCGGCAGCCCATCGTGCCGCAGCGCTGCGGTCAAGCGAGACAGACTGGCCGCGGTTGTCCCGTCCGGCGCCATCGCTTCGGCCCGCCGGTAGGCATCAATCGCCCCGTCGATGTCCCCCAGCGCCTCGAGCAGCTCTCCTTCCAGCCGGATCGGTCCGACGTCGCTCGGATCGAGGCTGGACGCCCGGCGCGCCTCCTCGAGCGCGGCAGTGGGATCGCCGGCGCGCGCCATCACGCGGGCTCGCTCCAGGTAAAGAAACCCGCTGTCGGGCGACGCGGCAATCACGTCGGCATAGGCCGCCACTGCCTCCTCGAACCGCGCCTGATCTGCCGCCGCGCGCGCGTCGACCAAGCGTTCGGTCATCACCCGGAGACGCAGCTCGCCCGCCACCCGTTCGATTCGCTCGAGCCCCGAGTCATTCCGCAGGACGGCTTCGAAACTGGTGAGGGCGGCGGACAGCGCATCGGTCGCCAGCAGCGCCTCGCCGCGGCCTACCAGCGCCGAGACGTATTCCGCAGACTGGCCGAGTGCCGCATCAAACTGACCTATCGCGTCGCTCGCCCGGCCCCGTGCGAGCAGGACCCAACCCAGGCCGGCAGAGGCCGGGAAGAACGCAGCGTCTTCCTCCAGTAGCGCAGAGAATTGCTCCTCGGCGCGGCCGAGGTCGCCGGACTGCAGGAACGCCCAGGCGTCGCTCTGCTGCGGGCCGAGCGGGCTCGACGCGTACGCCTCAGGCGGGGCGGGATAGACGAAGTCGGGAAAGGCGGGCGTCGTGACAACCGGCACGCGGGCGACACAACCAGCGGCCGCTACCACCAGAACCGTGGCCACGGAGAACGCCAGCACCTTCTTCACGCGAGCAATTTTAGCACCCGGTCCCATGGAATCGCGCCCTCTCGGAGGAGTCTTGGCCGTTCGCCACGAGCATCGGCGATTGTTGACGGTGGGCCCGCCACGCAGGCTCCCGCGTCGAGCACCAGAGCAACGCCGTCACCCAGTGCGGCTACGACCGCCGACGCGTCGGCCGCGGGTGCTCCCCCGCTCCGGTTCGCGCTCGTGGCGGTGATCGGATGGCCCAGCCCGGCAGCCAGCCCGCGAGCGACCGGATGCGCCGGCACGCGGATGGCGACCGTGGCGCCGCCCCCCAACACGCCGGGGTCGAGTGACGGCCCGGCATCGAGCACGAGGGAAAGCGGGCCGGGCCAGAACCGGTCTGCGAGACGGTGCGCGAGCGGGGTCCATTCCCGCACCGCCAGGTCTATCTGGGCGGCGTCCGCCGCAATCAGCGGCACCGCTACATCAGCGGCACGTCCTTTCAGGGCGAACAGCCGGTCTACGGCCTCGGCGTTCCGGGGGTCGGCCGCGAGACCGTAGAGCGTGTCGGTCGGAAACGCGACGATATCGCCCGCCTCCAGTGCGTGGACCGCAGGAACAAATGCCGGCGGATCGGGATGGCCGGCGTCGATTGGGACGACGCCGGGGCGGCCCATTAGAACCGGAGGCCGCGCCGGCCCGCCTGATCCTTGACGTGGATCGTGTCGATGAACTGCACACGCGGCGGATTGGTCTGCATCAGGATCGACGACGTGCGACACCCTTCGCCGAAGAACCGCACCCCCTGCATCAGGGCCCCCTCGGTAACCCCTGTCGCGGCAAAGATCACCTGTTTGCCCGACGCCAGATCCTTCGACGTGTAGACGCGGGATAGATCATCGATTCCCATCGACCGGGCGCGCGCTTCCTTCTCCGGCGTATCGATAGTCAGCCGCGCGAAGATCTCGCCCCCCAGGCAACGCATCGCGGCGGCGGCGAGCACCCCTTCGGGGGCCCCACCGCTCCCCATGACGGCGTGGATACCGCTGCCGACCACCGCCGCATCAATTGCTGCGGTCAGATCACCGTCGCCGATCAGCCGGATGCGGGCGCCTGCCTCGCGGATCTCCTTGATGAGCGGCTCGTGCCGCTCGCGTTCAAGGACAACGATGACGAGGTCGTGTACCCCCCGGTCGAGGCAGCGCGCGATCGCGGCGAGATTGTCGGCCACCGGCGCGTTGATGTCGACGGAGCGCTTCGACTGCGCACCGACCACCAGCTTCTCCATGTAGATGTCGGGCGCGTGGAGGAGGCCTCCCCGCTCGGAGGCGGCGAGCACCGCGATGGCTCGCGGCGCGCCGGTGGCGCAGAGGTTGGTCCCCTCGAGCGGATCGACCGCGATGTCCACTTCCGGCAACCCCGTCGCGCCGTTGGCGCCACGCCCGACACGCTCGCCGATGTAGAGCATCGGCGCTTCATCCCGCTCACCCTCGCCAATCACCACTCGGCCATCGATCGGCACATGATCCAGCCGGGTGCGCATCGCCTCGACCGCTACGTGATCCGAACGGTGACGGTCGCCCTGGCCCATCGTGTGGGCACAAGCGATCGCTGCCTGCTCGACTACATCAAGAAATTCGCCGGCCAGTTCGGGGTCCAACTCCATTACGCCTGCACCACCTCTCCGTCGTACGCCGGCAGCATGCACCGCGTCGGCTTGTCAACCCGGTAGCCGAGGGCGTAGTCCGCCTGCATCAAAGTGTGGATCTCGCGTGTCCCCTCGTAGATCACCGCGGCCTTGCAGTTGCGGTAGAAGCGTCCGACCGGATACTCGTCCGAATAGCCGTTCGCGCCATGCACCTGCACGGCGTCGCCCGCCGCCTTTTCCGACGCCACGGTGGTGAACCACTTGGCAAGACCGGTCTCGCGCGTGCAGCGCCGGCCGATGTTCTTGAGCCACGCGGCCCGCTGCCAAAGCAGGCGCCCCGCCTGATAGTCCGACTCCATCCGCGCGATCATCTGCTTGACCAACTGATGCTCCGCGATCGGCACGCCGAAGGTCTTCCGCTCACGCGCGTAGGCGACGCTCGCGTCACGGCAAGCGCGGATCAAGCCGGTCGCGCCGGCGGAAACGCTGAGGCGCCCCTGATCGAGCGCGAACATCGCGATCTTGAAGCCCTCGCCCTCCTGTCCCACGAGGTTGGCGGCCGGCACTTCCACGTCGTCCAGCTTGAAGTAGCCGGTATTGCCGGCCAGGATGCCCCACTTCTCGGTCAGGGTGCCGCTCGAGAAGCCGGGATAGTCGCGCTGGACGATGAACGCGCTGATCCCGGAAACATCACGCTGCTGCTTCTTCTCCAGATCGCTGTAGGCAAAGACCAGGAAATGGTCCGCCACGTCGGCGAGCGAAATCCACTGTTTCTCGCCCGTCAGGACGTAGCGGTCGCCCCGCTTGACGGCCACCGTCTGAATGCCGCGGACATCGCTGCCCGCCGCGGGTTCGGTCAGGCCGTAGCTGCCGATCTTCTCCCCCTTCGCCTGCGGTACGAGGTAACGCTGCTTCTGATCCTCGTTGCCCCAGCTAAGCAGCGTCAGCGAGTTCAATGCGACGTGGACCGAGAGGATTACCCGGAGCGAGGTGTCGACGTACTCGAGTTCCTCGCATGCCAGGCCGTAGCTCAGATAGTCCATGCCGGCGCCGCCGTACTCTTCCGGCACGCAGATCCCCAGCAGGCCCAGATCCGCCATCTGCGGCAGAATCGTCGGATCGAACCGGTGCTCGCGATCGAGTTGCCGGATATGCGGAGCGACCTCGCGCGCCGCCCATTCCCGCACCGACTGCTCCAGCAGCCGTTGTTCCTCAGTCAGATCCATGTCGAACATCGATTTGTCGTCTCTCTCTTTTCTTCGCGGGTGCAATCGGTTACGTCCGGCTCACTACGACCGGTGAGCCGCGGCCGACCGACAAGCGATCCGCCGCACTCTTTTCCTTCGCGGCGAACTCCAGGTGATCCGTGCTGCCGAACAACGCACACACCTCGTCGTCGCGGATGTCGGCATAGGTCTCGACGAGACGTCCGATCTCCTGCTGCGCCACATCGATCCGGATCGAACCGCCGGTCGCAACCTGCTCGAACGTGTTGCGCGTGATATTCGACACCAGGTTGCCGAACCGGTCGACACGCAGCACTTCACCGGCAATCCGTCCGGCCTCCACGCAGGCCACCGGGATGTCGAGCATCTCGTAGTTGGACACGGGACGCCCGAGTGCGTTCAACTCGATCCCCTTCGCCAACCACGCGGCGCCGGGCGCAAACCGGTCTCGCCCCTCGAACGTCCGGCTGACGGTGGGTCGCGCGTAACGCCGCTCGGTCAGCTCGACGACCCGCTTCGGCGGATCCTCCCGGAAGACCGCCGTCAGCACGCCGTTGTCGGGCGCCACGAAGCGATAGTCACCGATGTCGGCTGCGAGCCCGCGGCGCGCCGACCCGACCCCCGGATCGACCACCACCAGGAAGATCGTGCCCGCAGGGAAATATCGGTAGGAGGCGGCCAGCTCCAGGCTGGCGGTCACCACGTCGTGCGCCGGCACGTCATGCGTGATATCGACGACCGTGGCGTCGGGACAGATCCCCAAGACGACGCCTCGCATGGCGCCAACGTAGTGATCTTGCGTGCCGAAGTCCGTCAGTAGCGCGATGATCGGTCGCACGATGATCCTCCCCGTGAGTGTCGCCGGAACGTAATGCGGGAGGCGGACCATGCGGCCGCCGGCGGCTACGACGCGGCGGTCGAAACCTTCGCGGTCGAAACCTTCGCGGACGAAACCCTGGAATCAGCCTTGGCAACTGGCGCTGGCATCGACCGTGCGGAAGGCGCCTTCGCCTTGGTCGGCTGTCCGGTCTGCATCACTATCCGACCGTTGAAGCTAGCCCCATCCGCGATGCCGACACGCGGGGCAACCAGGTCGCCTTCGACCGATCCGGTCTCGCGAAGCGAGATCAGTTCGGCCGCCCTGATGTTGCCCGTCACCTGACCATGTACGATGACCGCCCGCGCGAACAGCTCCGCCGTGACACGCGCGCTCGGTCCAATCGTCATCGCATGATCGGTCAATTCGATCCGGCCCTCGAACTGGCCCTCAAGCGTCAAATCCTCGCTCCCGTTCAACTCGCCCTTGATGCTGATCGACTTGCCGATGTTCACCACGCCGCGAGTCGCCGCCTGCGCGGGCGCTACGGCAGAACCGGGCCCGGGATTCGGCGCCGGAGCGCGGGTCTGCGCCGGCAGCGGGGTATCGGCTGCCGATACCGGTTTGTTCGTCTCATCACCGACGTTGTGATGGCTCCACATGCTCATGATCTGAGGACCCCCGTTCGAACCGGCCGGCACGCTTGTCAACCGTCCCTCAACTCGATCCGGGGAAGTATAGCCGAAGGGAGCCCCAAATCGAGCTAGTCCTTTCGTTGCTGGCAATTACGGGCGATGTTACGATGACTGACGATGCGGATCTACTTTGATCACAACGCCACGACGCCGGTCGATCCCGCCGTCGCGGATGCGATGGATGCAGCGCAGCGGGGCTGTTTCGGCAACGCCTCGAGTGTCCACACGTTTGGCCAGGCCGCGAAGGCGGCGCTGGACGAAGCCCGGACCGCCGTCGCCGAGTTGCTGCATGCGCGCGGCAACGACGTGATCTTCACGGGCAGTGGTACCGAGTCGGACAACCTGGCGATCCGGGGCGTCGCCGCGGCAGCGGCCGCATCCAGGCGCCGCCACCTGATCGCCTCGGCGATCGAGCACGAGGCGGTCCTCAACACGCTCAAGGCGCTGGCCAAGCAGGGATGGACAACAACGCTCCTGCCGGTGGACAAGTCGGGCGTCGTCGATCCGGACGACCTCGCCGCCGCCCTGACCGACGAGACCGCCCTCGTCTCGGTGATGAATGCCAACAACGAGATCGGCACCCTGCAGCCGGTGACGGAACTCGCTCGCCTTGCGCACGAACGCGGCGCCCTGTTCCATACGGACGCGGTGCAATCGGCCGGCAAGCACCCGATCGACGTCGACGCCCTCGGCGTCGATCTGCTTTCGATTTCCGCCCACAAGTTCAACGGACCGAAGGGCGTGGGCGCGCTCTGGGTCCGGCGCGGCACGCGGCTTGTCGCACCGATCACCGGGGGACGCCAGGAGCGCAACCGGCGGCCCGGCACCGAGAACGTCCCGGCAATTGTCGGGATCGGTGTCGCGGCACGTGTGGCCCGCGAGAAGCTGGCGCCGGCTGCGGCGCGAATCGCTGCGTTGCGCGACCGGTTGGAAGCGGGCGTCCTGGAAAAGGTGCCGGACACCGTGGTGAACGGCACCGGCGCGCGGGTACCGAACACCACCAATATCAGCTTCGATGGGGTCGAGGCGGAAACGCTGCTGATCGCGCTCGACCTCGAGGGAATCGCGGTCTCGACCGGATCGGCCTGCTCGTCCGGAACACTCGAGCCGTCGCATGTCCTCCGGGCGATGGGCCTCCGGCCGCATCGGGCGCAGAACTCCATCCGCTTCAGCCTCGGTCTGGGGAACACCGAAGATGACGTGAACCGCGCCATCGACGTGATGCCCTCCGTCGTAACGAAGCTCCGCAGTCTCACCGGCGCCGCGAGCATGGCGCGCTGACGTGATGCAGCCCGAGACCCTCGGCGCGGCCACGCAGACGAGCGCCGCGACATCCCCGGCGACGCGTATCGTCGTCGCGATGTCGGGCGGCGTCGACTCGTCCGTCGCCGCCGCGCTGCTCGCCGACGCCGGCCACGATGTCGTCGGGCTCTCGATGCAGCTCTACGATCAGACCGGCGGCGCCGCGAAGTTCGGGTCGTGCTGCACGATCGACGACCTGCATGACGCGCGCCGCGTCGCCGCACGCCTCGGCATCCCCCACTACATCGTCAACTTCGAAGAGCCGTTCGCGCGGCAGGTGATCGATCCGTTCGTGCAGGACTACGCGAAGGCGCGCACGCCGATCCCGTGCGTCCGTTGCAACAGCGACCTGAAGTTTGCCAGCCTGCTGGACCGCGCCCGTGGCCTCGACGCCGAGTTCGTGGCGACCGGCCACTACGCACGTGTCGAATCCGTCACCAATGACCGGAGCGAGCCCGTACATCGCCTCCGCCGAGGTGTGGACCGGGCAAAGGATCAATCGTACTTTCTCTTCCCCTTGACGCAGGCGCAGTTGGCGCACGCCGCCTTCCCGCTGGGAGCGCTGACGAAGGACGCGGTCCGCGACATCGCGCGGGCCCACGGTCTCACCGTCGCCGACAAGCCGGACAGCCACGAGATCTGCTTCGTCCCGGACAACGACTACGCCACGTTCGTCGAACGACACGCACCCCAGGTGGCATCCCAGGGCGAGGTGGTCGACACCGCCGGACAGGTGCTGGGCCACCACGACGGCATCCACCGATTCACGGTCGGCCAGCGGAAGGGTCTCGGCGTGCCGAGCCAGGTGCCTCTCTACGTCACGACGATCGACGCCGCAACTAGCCGCATCACGGTCGGCCCGCGGGACGCGCTCGATCGGACGGCGCTCGACGCGTCAGGCGTCAACTGGATCGAGGGGCCGCCGGAGGATGGCAAGCGCGTCACCGCCCAGATCCGCCATCACCACGACCCTGCCGCCGCGCGTGTCTGGGTAACCGAGAGCGAGCGTCTTCACCTCGCGTTCGATGAGCCCCAGCCCGCCATTGCACCGGGACAGGCAGTTGTCGTCTACGACGACGATATCGTCCTCGGTGGCGGCTGGATCGACTAACTGTCTAGCGTGAACCTCGCGTCGCACCAAGATTGGCGCGGCGCCCGCCGAACCGCTACAGCGATTCCAGGTAGCGCTCGGCGTCCATCGCCGCCATGCAGCCGGAGCCGGCGGCGGTGATGGCCTGGCGGTAGACGTGGTCCTGGACATCGCCGCAGGCGAACACGCCCGGGACATTGGTGGCGGCTCCCCGCTGCGGGACGATGTAGCCGTTGGCGTCCAGTTCGAGCTGTCCCTCGACCAGGCTGGTGTTCGGCGTGTGGCCGATAGCGACGAAGACGCCGTCGACCTGCAGTTCCTTAGTCTCGTTCGTCCTGACGTTGCGCAAAACGATGCCGGTCACCACGCCCTGCTCCACGTCCCGCACTGCTTCCACCACGGTGTCCATCTCGAAGCTGATCTTCTCGTTCGCGCGCGCCTTGTCCTGCATGATCTTCGATGCGCGGAACTGCTCGCGCCGATGAATGAGGGTGACGTGCGACGCGAACTTCGTCAGGAACGTTGCCTCCTCCATCGCCGAGTCGCCGCCCCCCACCACCGCAATCGGCTTGTCCCGGAAGAAATAGCCGTCGCAGGTTGCGCAGGTGGAAACACCGTGTCCCATCAGTGCGCGTTCCGAGTCGAGCCCGAGCAACCGGGCCGACGCGCCGGTGGCGAGGATCAGCGCGCCCGCCTGCTCCTCCCCCGCGCTGGTGGTCACCGTGAACGGCGGACCGGACAAGTCGAGATTCGTCACGTCGCCCTGCACGATGTCGGTGCCGAACCGTTCCGCCTGGGCGCGCATCTCCTCCATCAGCGACGGCCCCATGATGCCGTCGCGGAAGCCGGGATAGTTCTCGACCGCGGTCGTGAGCATCAACTGCCCTCCCGCCTCGAGCCCCTCGATCAGCAGTGGTTTCAGGTTGGCGCGCGCCGAGTAAAGCGCCGCAGTCAGACCCGCAGGTCCCGATCCGATGATGATGACGTCGCGCATGGTGTGTCGTGCCGGCCGCCGACCGCCGCCGCAGGTCAGTCGGCGCGAGCGTTACGGTCGATGAGTGGCCGACCCTTCGTTGTGACCCAGTCGACCAGGCGTCGAGCTTCCCGGAACCGGCCGGCGTTGGAATTGACGCCGAGGACCACCACCGCGAGCGGATCGCTGTCGGGCAGCTTCACCACCGCGGTCAGACAGTAGCCCGCTTCGTCGATGTAGCCGGTCTTGCCTCCCTGCACGAGGTAGCGGCCCCTCAGCAGGCGGTTGGTGTTCCGAACGGTAAGCCGCCGACGGCTGGTCCGCAGCCGGTGCGACGATTTCCGCATGATGTGGGCCAGCCGAGGCTCCGCGCTCGCGTGCGCAATCAGCCGCGCGATGTCGTACGGCGTCGAGATGTTGCGTTCGTCGAGACCCGACGGCTCGACGAATTGGGTTGCGTCGAGCCCCAGCTCACCGGCCTTCTCGTTCATCCGCGCAACGAAGTGGCGCGTCCCCAGACCGGAAGCGCGGGCGAGGGCGCGCGCCGCGGCGTTGTCGGACGCGATCAGTGCGAGGTGCAACAGGCCGTCAAGCGTGATCCGCTCATTACGCCTCAAATAGGTCGTCGACGCCCGCCGGACATCGGCCCGTGCGACCACGACGTCGTGCGACAGGTCCGGTTCCTGATCAAGCAGGACGAGCGCCGTCATCACCTTCGTGATGCTGGCGATCGGCCGCGGCTCGAGGCCGTGTGATTCCCAGAGGATCTCGTCCGTCCGCGGATTGTAGAGAATCCCCGCGGCGGCCCGAACCCGCGGCGCCGAGAGGTCCTCGATGTCCAGGAATGTCGGCGCCGCCTCGACCGGTTCGAGGGCCGGCAACTCGACATCGGCAAGCCGCATCAGCTCCGGCGCCGGCGACGCCGGGGCCGTGGCAGGCCCGAGACGACCGATACCGAGCAAGGCAATACCCGCCATCACGAGGGTGACGGCTGACCATGCCGGGTCGCGGCGGGGGCGAACCGGGCCGATCGGCGTCAGCGGGATCTCGTCGGGCAAGGTCCAGAAAAGTCTAACAGAACCGGGCTTCTAGGGTGGGGGCGGCCGCCCGACCTGCTCGCTTGCACGGGCGTAGGTGTAGTGGCTCCGATGCTGGATAACCAGGTTGTCGCGCTCTTCCACCTCGACCCGCAGCCGGCGAGTCCGGAACGTCGGATCCGAATTACTGGAATAGAAACCGAGCACGTAGTAGTCGCTCGTCTCCGCGTCGATTTCACGGAAGGCATCGTCAAAGTCGTTTCGGTTCACGATCGCCTTGCCGCCGGTCAGTTCGGCGAGCCCGCGCAAACTGTTCTGCGTCGTGAAGAGGTACTCATTGAACTCCGCAACGGGACCCTGGTAGTCGATATCCGGACCCGTTACCAAACCGCGCGGGTCCACGGTATAGAACGACGCGTTCGCCCGGTTCGCCGCCTTGGCCAGCTCCGAAATCTCCAGCGCCAGATCGGCGTCGTTGAATACCTGGCCCTGGTTTGCGATCCGCTGGAACGGATCGTTCACCGGATCAGGTACCCCCGCGTACAGATCCATGCCACCGCTCCCCCGTTCCGCCTGCGCGGCAGCCAGCGGCGACCGCGCGAAGATCCGCTGGTTCGCAAATGGATTGAAGTCGTAGCCGCTGCTGAAGTAGATGACCACCTTCCGCCGGTTCTGGACGTCCTCGAGGTTCGACACCACGTCGCGCATCGTCTTGAAAGCGACATGAGCGCGCCACGACAGTTCGGTCACTCCGCGCGGACCCGGTGAGAGCTGGGCCATTTCGTTCGGGTTGAAGCCGTCGCCGGTAAGCCGATTTGCGGTCGACTTGATCATCGTGCGGTCGTACGTCATGTCGACCTGGATCGACGAGGGTCCGGTCGAGACGATGCCGAACAGGTCGCCCTCGTGGATCAGGTTGTCTTCCAACTGCTCGAAGATGGCGCGGGCGCGTGGCGTCTTGCTGGTCTCGATGTGCAGGTCGTCGACCAGGATGACGAAGATGCGGCCAGCCGTCTCGTTCACCGCGCGGGTGGGGGGCAGGATGATCCCCTCCTGCGGTGGCAGCGGTGGCAGCAGCTGATTGAAGACGCGGCCGCCATGGACCAGCACCAGCGAGGCGACCTCCTGCTCGATGTCGTCCTCCCAGACACGGAAGTCGTTCTCGGTGAGGTCGGCCGTGAAGACGCCATCCCCATCGCGAACGATGACGTCCGTCGTCACCAGCGTGACGCCGGATCGGAAAATCGGCGAGGGGTCGGCGACGTCTGCTTCCTGACTCGGCGCCGGGGGGGCCTGCGCGCCAACCACAACGCCGAGCGCCGCGATCAGCAACGCCGCCGGAAACCCCCGGAACCGAACTGCTCCCAGGTTTCCACTAGTCATGATTCCCGGATTATACCCCCGGTCGGGCAATTCGTTGAAGAGGATGTTGTCAATCGCCCATCCCAACCCGGATGGCTGCCGCTTCACGGTCGAAGCGCTCGATACCGGTCACCGTCTGCTCGCCCGGTCGCCAAGCGTCCGGATCGAGTGATTCGACGCGCGCCGCAAGGGCAATCCGGTCGGCCGGGGCCAGAACGCTCTCGGCCAACTGCCCACGCAACTCTTCGTACCGTACCCGGAGCCCAATCAGTGCGTCCTCCCCCAGCAGCGCCGCCACCGGGTGCTCCGCCGGTTCGGACACGGCGTCTCGCGCCTCTGCGTCTTCTTCTGCGGCTGTTTCAAGCGGCAGTTGTTCCGCGTCAAGTGGCAGCGACACTTGGGATTCCGCCGGCGGCGAGGCGTCCGGTAAAACCGTTGCCTCCGGGGAGGTGGGCGATTCCGGCGGCCTCCCCGGTTTCCGCGACGACTCCGGACGACGCCGGCGCGCCGCCCTGTCTGCTTCCCACGGCTGCGGCGCCGGCCGCGCGCGTATCGTCTTCGTCATCCGCGCCCAGTCGAACGTGAGATCGGGGTTCCGGTCCTCGAGCGCCTCTATCGCTTCCTCGTCGAGAGGCTCGCGGCCGACCGAGACGTTGGGAGGCGTCCGGAACCAATAAAGGACGGATGGCCTCGAACCGGACTCCATGCCGTGCAGCACGTAGGTATGTTCGTAGCCCCGTTCGTCGCGCAGGAATCTCAGGTACGGCATTTCGAGCCCGCGGCAACCCCCGCCGCGCCGGAGCCGGAAGGCTAGCACGGATCGGCCACGGTGTACGATCCGTCCTATGAACGATCGTTTTCTCCGCGCCTGCCGCCGCGAACCGGTTGACGCGACCCCGGTCTGGTTCATGCGCCAGGCCGGGCGCTACATGCCGGAGTACCGCGATATCCGCTCGCGACACTCGCTGCTCGAGATCTGCGCACAGCCGGAATTGGCCGCAGAGGTTACGCTGCAACCGGTCGAGCGGCTCGACGTCGACGCCGCCATCCTCTTCTCCGATCTGCTGCTGCCGCTCGCGCCGATGGGGATCCCGTTCGACTTCATGGCCGGAGAGGGACCAGTGATCCGCACGCCGGTCCGAACCGCAGCCGACATCGATCGGCTCCGGACGGTTGACCCGCGCGAGTCGCTCGGACACGTGCTGGCGACCATCCGGATCCTCGCGGGTGAACTGGAGGACCGTGTCCCGCTCATCGGGTTCGGCGGCGCGCCGTTCACGCTGGCGTCGTACGCCATCGAGGGCGGGGCGTCCCGGAACTACGCGAAGACGAAGGCGTTGATGTACGGCGACCCGGAGGCATGGCACCGGCTGTGCGAGGCCTTCGCGACGGTCCTCGGCGACTACCTCGTCGCGCAGGTGGAGGCGGGCGCGCAGGCGATTCAGTTGTTCGACTCGTGGGTCGGCGCGCTCAGTCCGGACGACTACCAGGAATTCGCGGCGCCCCATACCGCGCGAATCCTCGCCGCCGTGACGGCTACCGGTGTGCCGGTTCTCCACTTCGGCACCGGCACCGCGACGCTGCTCGAAGCGATGGCGGCGGCCGGGGGTGACGTCATCGGCATCGACTGGCGCGTGCCCCTCGACGAGGGGTGGGAACGCGTCGGGATCGACCGCGCGGTGCAGGGCAACCTCGATCCGACACTGCTGCTCGGACCGGTCGAACGGATGCTCGCGGGCGCGGAGGACGTGCTGCTGCGCGCCGGCGGCCGGCCGGGCCATATCTTCAACCTCGGCCACGGGATCCTTCCCGAGACGCCGGTCGAACATGTGCAGGCGCTCGCGCGCTTCGTGCACCAGGGCGGTCACGGCTTCGCACGACACTGATGGACCACGTCCCGTTCGCCATCGTCGGCGGAGGGATCAGCGGCTTGGCGGCGGCCTTCGAACTGCACCGGCAGGGCGCTCCGTTCATCCTGTGCGAATCGTCCGCGCGCGTCGGCGGCCTGATCCGGACCGAGCGGGTGGACGGTTACACCCTCGATACGGGTCCCGATTCGCTGCTGGTGGAAAAGCCGGCAGCCCTTGAACTGTGCCGTGATCTGGACCTCGCCGACCACCTGGTGCCCACGCTGCCACCCCGCCGTGCCTGGGTGGTGCGCGGCGGCCAGCTCCGCGCCCTTCCGCACGGCGCACCGTTCGGCATCCCGACCAGCCTGGCGGCGCTCGCCCGCAGCGAGCATCTGTCATGGCCCGGCCGGCTCCGAATGGGGCTCGAGCTCGCGAAGCGGCGCCGTTCGGCGCCGGATGCGGACGAATCGATCGGCGCGTTCTTCCGCCGCCGGTTCGGCCGTGAAGCGGTCGACGTCCTGGCCGAACCGCTCCTCGCCGGCATTCACGCCGGCGACGTCGAGCGGCTGTCGATGCGGGCGCTCTTCCCGCGCCTGGTGGCGGCGGAACAGGAGCATGGCAGCGTGATCCGGGGCCTGCGGGCGGTGAACGCGGCACGCGCCTCGGCGCGGCGCGAGGGACCGTTCCGCTCGCTGCCGGAAGGTCTGGAGGCCCTGCCCCGCGCCATTGCCACGGCTCTCCCGCCGGCGTCGATCCGCTGTGGCACGGCGGTCGCCGGGATCATGGCGACTTCCCCGCCGGGCGGACCGTATATCGTGCAGATGGCCGGCGGCGCCCCGAACGTGACTGCCGATCAGGTGATCTGTGCGCTGCCGGTCGAAGCGACGGCGCAGCTTGTCGGCGAGCTCAGCGAACCTGTGGCGCGCCTCTGCCGGACCATCTCCACGACGTCGAGCGCCGTCGTCGCGCTCGGCTTCCCGCGCGAGGCGGTGGCCCATCCGCTCGACGGATCGGGCTTCGTCGTGCCGCGCACGGAGACCACGCTGTCCATCCTTGCCGCCACCTGGATCTCATCGAAGTGGCCCGGCCGCGCACCGGAGGGTCAGGTGTTGATGCGCGGCTTCGTCGGCGGCGCGCGCGCGCCGGAACTGCTCGAGCGGAGCGACGACGCTCTGACCGCGCGGGTCCGGGACGACCTGACGCGCCTGCTCGGCATCCGTGGCGCGCCGACACTGGAGAGGGTCTATCGCTGGCCGGACGCCAATCCGCAGATCGAGGTCGGCCACCTCGATCGGATCGCCCGGATCGACGAGCATCTGGCCGCTCTGCCCGGTCTCCGCATCATTGGCGCGGCCTTCCGCGGGGTCGGCATCCCCGACTGCGTCGCGGCAGGCCGTTCCGCCGCGCGCGCGGCGCTGGAGGAAAGCCGCAACTCGGCCGGAAGCGTTCCCCGGGTGCAAACGTCATGACCGTGCCGGTGACCGCAGCGACACGATCCGTCGAGATCATCGGCGCCCCCCTCGACCTCGGCGCCGGACGCCGCGGCACCGACATGGGGCCCTCCGCGATGCGCATTGCCCGGCTCGGCGACCGCATCGCGACGCTTGGCTGCCAGGTAACCGACCGCGGCGATGTCGCGATAGCACCGCCCGAGATGCAGTCACCCAGTGACGCCCGGAAGAAGTACATCGCGCCAATCGCCCGCGTCTGCCGCCAGCTCTATCGCGCCGCATCGGCGGCGCACCGTGCCGGCGCCCTGCCAATCATCGTGGGAGGCGACCATAGCGTGGCGGCGGGATCCGTCGCCGCCACCGTGGCGGCGGCGCGGCGGGAGCGGGAACGGATCGGCCTGGTCTGGGTCGATGCGCATGCCGACATGAACACGCCCGACACCACGACGAGCGGCAACGTCCACGGCATGCCGCTCGCCGCGCTTCTCGGCCCCGAACCGAAGGAACTGGCGGCGATCGGCCGGCGGGGCCGCTCGCAACTCGATCCGGACAACGTAGTGCTGATAGGGATCCGCAGTCTCGACCCGCAGGAACGCGCCCGGGTGCGCGAGTCCGGCGCGACCGTCTTCACGATGAAGGGAGGTCGACCGTCTCGGAATGGCGGCGGTAGCCACGCAGGCGCTCGCTCTCGCGGGCGAAGGGACCGCCGGGGTCCATGTCTCGTTCGACCTGGATGTCTGCGATCCGTCGATTGCGCCAGGCGTCGGCACCCCGGTCCGGGGCGGGCTGAGCTACCGCGAGGCGCACCTGCTGATGGAGACGGTGGCCGACAGCGGCCGGTTGCGCGCGCTCGACCTCGTGGAGATCAACCCGACGCTCGACAACCGGAACGAAACGGCCGAGCTGGCCGTCGAACTGGCGCTGTCGGCGCTGGGCCGCCGGATCCTCTGAGAACGCCCGAAGAGGCGGCGGCGGCGTGTTATTCTTGACCCCTCACTGGCTCTTTTGGGGGATGCAATTGTCCCTCCTTCTATAGAAAAGGCGGAAAAACCGATGCGGACCACTATGTCTTGGAAGCTCTCAATCCTGGGCGCCCTGCTGGCAGCGGCAGTTGCTTGCGGCGGTGGCGGCGGCGACATGGCGGAGGAACCGGAATCCGCGGCCATGGACCATGAGGGCATGGAGGCCGAGACGGACTCCGGCGCGCAAGAGATGGAGATGCTCGGTGGCGGTCACGCCAGCCTCGTCCACGAGGGAACCGGCGGTAGCCCGCACGTCAGTGTGCATTGGGGGATCGGCGAGGGCAACATCACCATCGAGTACGGCCGGCCGTACCTGAACGACCGCGTCGTCGGCGAGAGCGTGCCGCCGATGGCCGACGCCGTCTGGCGTTTGGGCGCCGACGAGGCCACCACGCTCCGTACCGACCGCGACCTGATGATCGGCGAGGCGCACATCCCGGCCGGCGACTACACGCTCTGGACCGCGCACATGAACGATGAGTTCCACCTCATCGTGAACAGCGAGACCGGCCAGTGGGGCACCGCCTACAATGGCGACCACGACTTCGCCCACATCGCGATGGAAGTGGGCGAACTCAATCCGCCGGTCGAGCAGCTCGTCATCGCTGTGGAAGAGGATGCGCTCTCGTTCGACTGGGGCACGCTGACCGCCAGCGTGCCGCTGATGGTGCACTGACACTTCAACCCACAAACCTCCATCCGTTGGACTACCGGGGTAGGCACACCCACCTACCCCGGTAGGTCCATCCCATCGGATTCAGTATCAGCGACAGCGAATCGGCACGGCCTGACGCCCGTCCCGGAAAGCTCACTCCCGCCATGTCGGATTGACGAACGCGCCGTTGCCGGCCACGTCCCAGACCGCGACCCGCGCCCACGTCCAGCCGGCGGCGTCGGCGGCGAGCGCGAAGCCTCCGGCGCCGAAAGCCCTCGTCCGCGACAACGGGGTGACCTCGCGGTGCGTGCCGCCGGCTTCGTCGCCCCACACGATCTCCGCGAAGCGCAAGGGGAACGTCCAGTCCACCTCCATCCAGACGTCGAGGCGGTCCTCGGTCGAGGCGGAGAAGTCCACCTCCGGCAGCAGCACCTCGCCGGTGGTGGTGAAGAAGTCGCCCCGAGCCAGCGGCTCGACCGCCTCGCCCCACCGGTCGAACGGCGGCAGCTCGTCGAGCCGTACGTAGTTGATGTTCATGTGCGCGTACAGCTCGTGCGTGGCGTCGAACTGGAACACGTCGACCTCGCCGAAGATCCGCTTCCGCAGCCCCTGCACGCTCAGGTCGTCGAGCAGGTTCAACGACCGCTCGCCCAGCCGCGGGGTCGAGAGGTCTGAGGGCATCGCCTTCCACCCCGCGCCGAGATAGGCGGGGTCGCGGAAGTGCTCGCTCTCCGCGATCCGGTCCGGAAAGCCGGTCGAGCCCTTCGTCCGGGGGTGGGTCTGATACATGACGCCGCCTTCCCGCCGGACCAGCTCCAGCAACTCGTCCGCGTCGGCGGTGCTGTAGACGGTGCCGTACTTCGGGTGGGTCATCTCGAACGCGCCCCCCTCGGGCCGGTCCATGAACCAGTAGACCGGCCGGGGAAAGATGAGCGCCCAGTGGCCGCCGAAATGGACGTTGGCCTCCTCGCTCGGAATCAGCAGGAAGTCCGGCTCCGACT
Organism: Vicinamibacterales bacterium; assembly: GCA_965246995.1. GTDB lineage: Bacteria > Acidobacteriota > Vicinamibacteria > Vicinamibacterales > UBA8438 > VXRJ01. The sequence goes on along the minus strand of OZ252008.1, from coordinate 1,863,472 downwards.
GCGCCCGCAGCGCGCCGAAGTAGGCGTCGAGCTCGTCGAGGCGCCGGTCGGTGAGATCGCGGGGGTTCCCGTCGCCATGGAAGTCCATGATGATCGAGGCATCGACTCCCATCGCCTTGAGGACCGGCTTGAACGGCGGCGTCCAATCGAACCCGTGCACGATCGCCTGCATCGTGTAGGCGAGATGCCAGTGGGTGCTCAGGGTCTTGTAGCCGTCGAGGGGACGGAACCGATCGCGATTGGTGAACGCGAGCACGTCGTCGAGCACCGCCTCCGCGGCGCCGTCGGACACCACGAAGAACACCGACATCCGCTGCGTCTCGCCGGGCGGGGCGTTCATCCACGGGTAGAAGCGCCAGTTGGTGTCGCCAATCTGCCGGATGCCGAGCGACACCCGCCCCCGCCACGAGCGGTGCCAGACGTACCCCAGGTTCGACGTGAAGTCGCGCGGAAAGAAGTACTGGTGCGGCGCGGGGAAGACGGCGACGCTGCCCGCGGTGGTGGTCGCCGCAAGGGTGCGGTAGCGCACCTTCACCGGCTTCCGCTCCGGGTCGAAGCCGGTCGAGGCGGCGTGGCGCAGTTGGCCGGCGGTGTCGTAGTAGCTGACCCGCGTCCGCATGTTGCCGCCGGGCGTCCGGTCCGCGTCGGCGGCCATCTCCCAGCCCCCGTCGTAGTAGTACGCGACGTTGGCGGTATAGGTGGTGGCCACCGCCTCCTGGTGAATCAGACGGCTGCCGGGATAGAAGGTATAGGCGACGGCCCCCTCGAACACCCCCATGCGCAGCCCGTCGAACGTCAGTTCGACCCGCTCGCCGATCGTGCGGGCGGTCGCCGAACGCAGGCTGAACTCCCCCTGGGCATGCCGGGTGCCGTCGGGATGGCTGGGCGGAAAGTCGAAGAAAGCGTTCCACCCGCGCCGCCGCGTACCGGTCTCGGCCTGATAGAACGGCCGCACCTGGGACACCACGACGGCGTCGCCGACCGCAATCGACTCGATGAGCGGCCGGTCGGGGTCGAGCGAGAACGTCGCGCTCCACTCCCGGCCGGTCTCGTCCGGCCAGATCACCTCGACCCCGTCCTCCACCGCGGTCACCGTCGCCGGACCGGGCCGCACGTCGCGCACGTCCAGCGGGACGGTCGCGCCGAGCGCCGCTTCGCTCCCGAGGACGGTCAGAACACCGAAACAGGCGATCAACCTCCACTTCATCGCTTCTCTGGCTCCCCCACTCTCCATTCCACGCTCGCCCTGCCGATGGGCGGGCGGCCTCAGAACACCGCGATCAAGTTCAGCCCTTCGCCGATGGTGACGATATTAGTGCGTGCGGGTCTTCTTCGGGCCTCCAGCCGGCGCCGCCGCTCCCTCACGATCTCTCTCCGCAAGGTCTGGTCGGCGGCCTCCCTGACGCCGGACGTGCCATCGTTGGCGCTGCCCGCGACGGCAACAAGGATGTTGGCCTGTGCCCATTCGCTCATGTTGAGGACCTCGCGGAGTTGGGTGAAATTGACCTTGTACTGGTTCGCTCCATAGGCGAGAGCCACGTGATCGTCAGTGATCGTCGGATTGGCCTTCTTGTCAATGTCCAATGCAGCGGGCATGAACGTCGGCTCTCTCTCACCCGGAAATGCCAAACCTTTCCGTCATGGCCAGCGTCCTCCGCCAGGGCTCGCCGGGCAGCCGATCGATAAGGATCGTGAACACGCGGCGAAAGGACTCCGCTGTCGACACGTCCGTCAGAGCTTCCGCCTGGGCGGCCGGCAGCAATGGACGCATATCGAACAAGAAGCGCGGATTGGCCAGCTTGGCGAACATGCGCTCCTCGGCCTGGGCCCGCGAGACGGCCTGACCGGAAAGGTCCAGATACCGTCCGAATATCTCGACGATGCGGTCGATATCGAGGCCCTCGAAGATCTCGAGCGCGTGCGCAAGGTCGTAGAGATCGCGCCCCTTGTCACGCTGCAATAGCGCGCGCAGCTTGGTCGCCAGCATTTCCTCGCGGGAGAATGTCGGAATGGCCGCCTTACCGGAGAACCAGGGATTCACGACCTCCAGCGGCAATGCCGTCGGTGCATCGAAAGCTTCGATCTCGCGGGTATTGATCTCGATTTTCAGCCGGATCGGCACGCCGCTGCCATCCTCGGGCTCCACCCGGAACCGAAACTTCGGCGCGACCTGGCGCTGATCAAACTGCGCCCGCCCCAGCCATGGCTCCAGTACGACTCGCAACTGATCGAGGATCGGACCGATCGGACCAGCGGAAGTACGGATCAGATCGATATCCTCTGAATAGCGTAGCGGCGCCGGGAAGTGCAGCTTGTTGAGCGCCGTCCCGCCGCGAAATCGCAGCGCTTCGCGCAGCATTTCGTCCGAGAAGATCTCGACCAGTGCGCGGCTGATGATGAGGTCCTGTTCGACCTGTCGCTGGTCGGCCCAGGGAACGACATTGCTCCAGGCGACGATGTTCTGCGCCGGGATCATTCGTCGGGCTCCGGCACGCGTCGAACGATGACGCGCCATCGGGGATCGCGCTTCTGCGGTTCAGGCTCGAAGTCCGGGTCCCCTACCTCCTGCCGGTCGAGCTCTGTCCAGGGGAGGGATCCTCGCGCCTGCAACGCCCTCAGCATTGACCCCGTTACGGCGTCATGGCCGAGTTGCTCCAGCAGATGCCCTAGACGTTGCACGACCGGCCGCTCCACCAGCGCCGAAAGGGCGGCGAGTTGCTCGGGATCAATCTTCTCTCCGAGGTCGGCGAGGACCGTGGCGACATTGTCGATGCCGCCGGACGCCTGCGGGTAACGCAGCAGATCGAGAGCTGTCAGCGCGGCCGAGGAGATCTTCATCGTGCCGGTATCGGTCTTGCGACCCTCGGTCGCTGCCGTCACCGCTTCCACATCCTTGCGGAAGTAGAAGACGATCAGATTGCGGCCCGCACGGATCTTTGGAAGGCGCTTGGCCGAGATGACCTGAAACTCCATGACCGCCTGATGCGTCGCACCGTGCAACTCCGCCGCCTTGAGGAGCCCGACGTAATAGGCTTGGCCCTCATGGCGCATGAGCGCGTCGATATACCAGGCCGGTGGCGGCGCCCCCCAGGACGCATATTGCGGTGGGACGACTACGTAGAATCCCTGCCGCGGGTTCAGCAGCGCCTCTCGGCGCTGCAGCCGCTCGGCGGCATCCAGGAACGCGCCGCGCCCGACGCCGAGCGCCTGCTCGGCTTCCTCGGCGGTGAACACCGTCTGGCCCGCGGAGAGCAGCCCACTGACATAGCTAGACAGGGCGGATCTCCGATCGTGAACCATGACATATGTTCCGCTGCACGTGCGGACTTGTCAACATGATGTGAGAGACTATGCGCAGATAAGTTCGATAACTCCGCGCAAGGCGCGGATAGTACGGCATGATTTGTCAACCCACCATGCCTCGCCCCGACAGTCCTTTCCAATCCAGAAATGAGCCTGAAGCGGGCCGATGAGCCAGACATGTCAGGCAGCCGGGTCAATGGACCGGAATAGCCGCGTGCGCGCCTCCTCAACGGCGCGCGCGGCGTCATTGTCGCTCAGGGCGAAGGCGATGTCGTCGAGCTGTTCGAAGGTGGTCCCCGGGTTGAGGTAGTCGGTGGCCCCGGGGAGCGACGTGAGCTTCTCGTAGGGCGTCATGATGTCGGCGTCGCGGTAGCGCTTGCGGACGCGCCCCTTGGCGTCGACCACCGTGCTGGGAAAGAAGCAGGGGCGGTGGAAGTTGAGGTAGGGCGAGAGGACGTTCTGGGTGAAGTCGTTGACGCGTTGGGCGTGGCGGCTGGGGATGTGGCCGTAGCCGAGGTGCTTGCGGACGACCGAGCCGTTCTTGCTCTCGACGAGGGCGTTGTCGTTGGTGTGTCGGGCTCGGGACTTGGTGAACTCGTCGATGTGGAGGGCTTGCAGCAGCGCGGCGACGGTGCGGTTGACGTATTCCGACCCGTTGTCGGAGTGGAAGCCGTGGAGGGTGAACGGGAAGGCGCGGAGCAGGGCGCTGAGGACCGGGGCCAGGCACGCGGCGTGGAGATGCTCGACCGAGCCGATGCACTGGAACTGGGTGACCTCATCCACCAAGTTCACGTGGTACAGGCCTTTAACGTCATCGAGGTCAGCCTGATGGACGGAATCGACCCGGACATAGCCGGGGCGCCCGAACGGTGCCGGCCGGCGGCGCTCGCCGATCGCCACCTGCACCGGGCGCGTCGGCATGGGGGTGGTTCCGCGGCGCCGTTGATAGGTGATCGAGTGCCGCAGGTTGTAGAGATGGCCGTTCGAGATGCCGGCCAGGCGCTCGAACCGATGGTCGTCGAACCGATGGTAGGCGCGCGCACAGAGCGTGCGGGTGGCCGGTCCGGACAGCGTGCCGTGGAGCCGGTCGACCTCGGCGAGCAGGCCGATGTCGGTGCTGCTGTAACGGCGCGGGAATGGTCGGCTGGGTGCGCCGCGGCGGTCGGCGATCCTCCCGGTGGCCCGGTGTTGAGTCACGAGCCGGGTGAGTTGGGCGCGCGACAGGCCGGTCACCTTGGCCAGCAAGCTCCGGAGCAGACCCTTCTCAGCCTTCCCCTGGTGGACATAGTCGAACCGTGTCAAGGTGCGCTCGATGAACCCGTAGGCGTCCGCTCGCGTCGACACATTCAGGTCGATCAGTCCGCTGCCATCAAGGAACGCTCGAACGTGTTGCAGGGTCCGCAGGCGGTCTGTCTGGAGTGTCACGATCATCCTCCGATGATCCACCACCCAGCTCCCCTTCAGGCTCATGTGTCGTTGGAAACAACTCCCCCTTCAGGCTCATGTCTCATTGGAAGAGACTCCGACTGCCCCGTGCACGCCGAGTCGTGGTACGCTGATCCCGAACGTAACTTCGGTTTGGCAGCTGTTCTTGAGACGATGGTCCGGAAGCGCTAGCGGTGAACTCGCCGCCCTGCTGGAAACCGGCGGGTGACGATGGCACGACTGCGGCAGAGCGATGCGAACGGATCGCCCGCGCCCGGCTTGCAGTACTGCCCGTGGAATGCGTAAGTCTTTTTAAATAGGTAGTTTGGGCCGCTAGCTCAGTGGTAGAGCACCTGACTTTTAATCAGGGTGTCGCTGGTTCGATCCCAGCGCGGCCCACCAGCAAAACTCGGCTGTTTCTTGGCCCAACGCCTCCGCACTTCGACCCGTAGGGTCCAAATAGGATCCAGTCTTCGTCGGCTCGATCGACCTTGATCTCGCCCGAACCACGATCCGGTCGCGACTCAGAGGTCAGCCCCAGGTATTCGAAGAACGTCAAGTGGCTTGAGAACGGGTCACGCCGTCAGCCCGCACCGTTTGTGGCTCCGAATGAGCGACCACACAACGTCTTCCGCCATGTCCCCGAGACGGTGAGTTCTACGCTGGCCTGCAAGTCGAGGCGCAACGAATGCCGTCTTGCGCAGGAGGCGCCGGCCGTAACGGAAGCGGGTGCGGGTGGTTCGCACGGCGCTCAGGCACACGCTCGGATCGGTGGGGGGCGAAAGCCAAATGGCTGAGCTATCCGACCAATCCTCCGTTGGTACAATTGGCCATATGACGGAACGGGACAAGAATCCAGCTCGATTCTCAACCCCAATCGCAGCTACCGCGCTGGCTGTGGCGCTCGGCACCGGCGTCTCGGCCCAGGATGCGCCGAGGACTTCGTGGGGCGACCCGGACCTGCAAGGCATTTGGGTCGGCTCTACGCTGACACCGCTCGAACGCCCGTCCGAGTACGAGGGACGGGCGTTTCTGACCAGGGAGGAGGTCACGGTCATCGAGACCGAGGCGCGGGCCCATGCCGAACGCTTGCTGAAACGGCCGGCCGAGCGGGCGCCAGCGGGCGGAGACATCAACTACCGGGCAGACGGTAGCCTCGGCTACGACCATTTCTGGATCGACGAAGGCTCTGTCTGCGAGCCGAGCGGGCGCACGTCGCTGATCGTCGATCCGCCGAGCGGCCGAATCCCCTACACGCCCACGGCGCTCGACCACGCCCGGCCGTACGGTACCGGCCCCTGGGATTCGCACCTCGACCTCGACACGGGCGAGCAGTGCTTCGGTGACGGACTGCCGCAGATCTGGTTCGGCGACAACCCGAACCACCAGATCTTCCAGACGCCAACTGACGTGGTGATCCTGCACGAGATGTACCATCAGCGCCGGATCATTCCAATCGACGGCCGCCCGCAGACCGGCATCGCACAGTGGAATGGGGAACCGCGCGGCCGGTGGGAGGGGAGCACGTTCGTGGTTGAGAGCCGCTACTTCCCAGGTCGGCCCCAAGACCGGCCCCGCCACATCTGGCGCGCCCCAACCACGGACCTGCACCTGGTCGAGCGGTTCACGCGAGTCGATGCCGAGACGATTGAGTACGAAGCGAAGATCACCGACCCCACCCGCTTTACACAGCAGTGGACCGTCCGCTTCTCACTGTCCACGGACCAGTCAGGGCGGGGGGTGGCAGCGGGCCGCCTCTTCGAGTATGCCTGCCACGAGGGGAACTACGCCATCGTGAACGTGCTCCGCGGCGCTCGCGCCGAGGACACGCATGCCGCCGCCCGTTGATCTCTCGCGGAAATCACCACCCAATGCTCCAGGAGTCATCCATGACCAGACAGCCCCGTATCGTCCTGGCCGCTCTGACCGCGGCCTGCATCGCGGTCGTCGCTGTCGCCGGGGAGCAGAGCCCGGCCGACCCGTTCGCCGGCGTCGAGCTGACGGTCGTTCCCGCGGGGGGCCGGGTCCACATGGTGCAACGGCCCGGCGGCGGCGGCAACATCGGCGTCTTTGCCGGTGAGGACGGCGTCCTGCTGGTCGATTCCCTGTTCGCGCCGCTCGCCGACAGGCTGGTTGCCGCGGTGCGTAGCGTGTCGCCCGGCGAGATCCGCTTCCTGATCAATACCCATGTGCACCCGGACCACATCGGCGGCAACGAACCGCTGGCCGGGCGGGACGTACTGATCTTCGCGCACGACAACGTCCGGGTTCGAGCCCTCGAGCGGCTCCGTTTCCCGCGCGGAGGAGGACGGTTCGCACCGCAGCCTGCGGCGGGCGCGCGTCCCGTCGTGACCTACAACGACACCGTGAGCTTTCACTTCAACGGCGAGGAGGTGCGGGCGTTTCTCGCGCCGGCCGCTCACACCGACGGCGATACGTTCGTCCACTTCCCGGACTCGGACGTGCTGCACCTCGGGGACGTCTTCCGGACCACCAGCTATCCGATCGTCGACGTCTACAACGGCGGCACGGTCGCGGGCACCATCGCGGCGCTCGAGCAGGCGATCGCGATGGCGGGACCGGACACGCAGGTGATTCCCGGGCACGGCCTGGAAGTCGTGGGCCGTGACGCGCTCGTCGAGTTCCTCGCCATGACCGTCGACATACGTGATCGGGTGCGGGCACTGATCTCCGAGGGCCGTACCCTGGACGAAGTGATGGCCGCGGCGCCGACGGCTGCCTACGACGCCCGCTGGGGGCAGGAAGCGACGTGGACGGCGAACGACTTCGTCCCTATCGTGTTCTACGAGCTTGGCGGCGGGTCGCTCTTCGTGCGCTGACTCGCACCCGAGAACGATGAAACGTCGACGCGATGACCTCCCCCGGTCAAGGCGTCCCGCGTCGGTTTCCGGTTCGAGTCGCGAACAAGAAAGTAGTCTGTTCCTTGAATTGCAAGTCAGCACTCCCCTGAATGCGTCCCGGAGTTCTACCATGATGGCCGTGACCATGCGCGTGATCCGATACTCCACCATCGCCTGCCTGCTGGCCGCCGGACTTGCAGGCTGCGGCGGCGCTCCGCCTGACGGCCGGCTTGCCGCCGACACGATATTTACCGGCGGCACGATCGTCACGATGGATCCGGCGCAGCCGCGGGTCGACGCCGTGGCGGTGCGGGGCGAGACGATTGCGGCGGCCGGGACGCTGGATGACGTCATGGCGCTGCAGGGAGACGTCACGCGCGTGGTCGATCTCGGAGACCGCGCGCTGCTGCCCGGCTTCATCGACGCCCACGGCCATTTCCTCGCGGTGGGCCGCTCGGTCGATTCGCTGTCGCTCCACCCGCCGCCGGTCGGCGATGTCGAGACCATTGACGACATCGTCCGGAAGATTGAGGCGTGGATCACGGAGCGCAACATCGCGCCGGGCGAGTTCGTGCAAGGAAGTGGCTACGACGACTCGCTGCTCGCGGAGGGCCGCCATCCAACCCGCGACGACCTGGACCGGGCTTCGACCGAGCACCGGATCGTATTAACGCACGTCTCCGGGCACCTCCGCGCGGCCAACTCCGCCGCGCTGGCCGCCAGCGGCGTTACCGCCGATACGCCCGACCCGCCCGGCGGGCATATCCGGCGCAAGGCCGGGTCCATGGAACCGGACGGCGTCCTCGAGGAACGTGCCGGGGGCCTCGTCGGCAGCGGACAGTTCACGATATCCCCAGCCGACACGGACGCGCTCGCCCGGCGCGCCATCGACGTCTATCTCAGCTACGGCACCACCACGATCCAGGACGGGTCGACCGGCGCGGAGACGGCAGCGGCGCTGCGGACCGCCGCCGCCCGCGAGCCGTTCCACGCCGACGTCGCCGTGTTCCCCCGGTTCCAGGTGCTCGAGGATGCCGAGCGCGTCGTGCACGAGCCGACCTACCACGGCGGGCTCCGCATCGCGGGCGTGAAGTTCTCCCTCGACGGATCGCCCCAGGGCCGCACCGCCTGGGTCACGGAGCCGTATACCGAAGGACCGCCGGGTGCGCCGCCCGACTACCGCGCGTACGGCACGCTCGAACCGGCGCTGTACAAGGCCGGCGCGCGGCAGTTGATCGACCGGGGGGTGCCGATCATCGTGCACGCCAACGGCGACGCGGCCATCGACCTGATGCTGGACGGCGTCGACGAAGCGCTGGCCGGCCAGGCCACGGCGCCGGACCATCGCTCGGTCATCATCCACGCGCAGCTCATGCGGGCCGATCAACTGGATCGCGCCGCCGCGCTCCGCGCCGTGCCGTCGTTCTTCTCGGCGCATGCCTTCTTCTGGGGCGACTGGCACCGCCGCAGCTTCGGCGAGGCGCGCGGCAACAATGTCAGCCCGGCGCGCTGGGCCATCGATCGCGGCGTACATTTCACGATGCACAACGACGCCCCGATCGTGCCGCCCGACATCATGCGGCTGGTATCGATCGCCGTGAACCGCAGCACGCGCAGTGGCCACCTGCTCGGTCCGGACCAGCGGCTCACGATCGAGGAAGCCCTCCATGCGGTGACGCTGGGTGCGGCGTACCAGTACTTCGAGGAGGATACGAAGGGCTCCATCGCTACCGGCAAGCAGGCCGACCTCGTCATCCTGGAGCAGGATCCGTTGACGGCGGACCCGGTCGAGCTGGAGCACATCGGCGTGCTGGAAACGTTCTCGCGGGGCCGATCGGTCTACCTACGACCAGGCGCATGACCGCCGCGGCCTCCTCGAACGGGATGAAGGACGGCGATCTCGCCTACCAGACGGAAATCCTGCAAGGCGTGTCGCGCACCTTTGCGCTCACGATTCCGCAGCTTCCGGCCGGGCTCCGCGACGTGGTGGGCAACGCCTACCTGCTGTGCCGGATCACCGACACCATCGAAGACGAACCCGGGCTGCCCGCCCGTCAGAAGCAGGCGCTCGCGGAACGGTTCATAGACGTCGTCGCCGGACGGTCCGCCGCGGAGCCGTTCGCGCGCGAACTCGGCGTCGGGCTGTCGGCTTCGACCACCGCCAGCGAACATGACCTGATCGCCAACACCGCCCGCGTCATCCGCATAACGCACGCGTTCGAGAACACACAGCGCGAGGCGCTTGCGCGCTGCGTGCGGATCATGGCGCACGGCATGGCGGAATTTCAGTTGCAGGCAACACCAGACGGCCTGGACGATCTGCCCCAGCTCGACCGCTACTGCTACCACGTCGCCGGCGTGGTCGGCGAGATGCTGACGGAGTTGTTCTGTAACTACTCCCCCGAGATCGACGCGCACCGCGATGAGCTGCTCCGGCTATCGGTCTCTTTCGGCCAGGGGCTGCAGATGACCAACATCCTCAAGGATGTGTGGGACGACCGCCGGCGCGGGGCGTGCTGGCTGCCACGGGACGTGTTCCTCGAGGCGGGCTTCGATCTGCAATCGCTGTCCGCCGATCACTACGACCCGCGCTTCGCCGCCGGAATGCGCACCCTGCTAGGCATCGCCCGCGGGCACCTGGCGAACGCGCTCCGCTATACCCAGCTCATTCCACGCCACGAGACCGGCATCCGGCGGCACTGCCTGTGGGCGTTGGGAATGGCGGTGCTTACCCTGCGTCGCATTCACGCGACGCCGGCGTTCCGTACCGGCAGCGACGTCAAGATTTCGCGGCGCAGCGTGCGGGCGGTCACCGCCGTCACCAGCCCCCTGGCGCGCTCGAACCTGGCGCTCCAGTTGCTCTTTAACGGGCTCACAACGAAGCTTGCCGCGGGCGTAACGGCGCTACCGAACGACAGGCTCACAGTCCCAGCAGATCTTCCCCTCCTCGAAGACCGGCTCGTTCGGCGTCCCATCCTGCGCGCGCGCACCCCGCAGTATGTTCGCGATGGCGTAGTTCCCTTCGTGACAGGCGACCTCGTAGATCGGGTGGTCGGTTTTTCTCAGCGACACGGCAGCGGTCCAGGGGCTCACCCACTTGACCGGATCGTCCACGGTGTATTCGTATCGGATCAGGTCTGGACTCACACGCGTGAATTTCTCGACCAGGCTGTTCATGTTCCGGCCAGAACCGGCCTGCTGCAGGTGGTTGGAGAAGTTCGTGGTTTCGACAACCAGCGTATCGCCTTCCCAACGCCCCCGCGTGTCTCCCAACCACTGACGAATCGCGCCGTGCGGCCGTCCGTCCAGGGGAACTACCCGCCAGATCCGGAACGCCTCGGACAAGATCGCCACGTGGTCGGGCGTTTGAAAAATCTGCACGAAGCTGTTGTAGGGAAGCGGGCTGATCGGCATCCCGTGAATGGCCAGACACCGGTCATCCCAACCACGCTCCGAGTAGTCGTCGGCCGGCGAGTCGTCGCTGAACCCGTAACGCGTCGCAGCGTCGGCCTTCCCCCAGGCCGTCAGTTCGGGGTAGCGGCCATTCGGCGGGTCGATGATGCGCGATGTTCGCAGATCCTCCACGACCTGCGTGCCGAACTCGAGCCCCCACAAGAACGAGTGACTCGCCGCGCCAGCCTTGTCGCCGGCCACCGAACGGGTGACCGGCGCCTCGGCCGCGTCCTTGTCCCGCTGGACCGCTCCGGCTTCGAGTTCCGCAGCCTCCTCCTCGGTCAGATACGCTCGGTCGCCGTACCGCTCCGGCCGCACCATCGGCGTGATGCTGCTGTAGTCGTAGACGCCCCCCAGGTCCGGGTCTCCCCACGGCGTCCGCGGTACGTCGGACGACGGCTGCGCCGTCGCGACCATTGGGGTCAACACCAGCGCCGCGACCAGCGCGGCACCACCGGATTTTCGCAAGTGACTCATTCCGTTCTCCCTCCCCCATCGCCGGTTTCGATACCGGGACGCTCCGCGCGAGCAGGAAACAGTTTCCCTTTTTGCAGCAACTTCCGGTATTGATAGCGTATCTGAGCATCCACTTACCTGACAAAGAAGGTTTCGATGACTGATCGAATCTCGTTGTGGCGCTGGACGTTCACGGCGGCGCTGGCGGCGCTGCTGGTCACTCCGGCCGCTGGCCAGACACCGAAGTCGGACGGATCCTGGACGATGCCGCGCATGCCGGACGGCCGACCCGATCTGCAAGCCGTCTGGACGAACGCGACAATCACTCCGTTCGAGCGAGGCAACGAGATACCGTATTCCGGCGTTGTCGTACCCGCGTCTGCTGCCGACAAGCCGGTCTTCACCGAAGAGGAAAGCGCCAGCCTCGAGGAGCAAACGAACGCCAGGCGACCGGGCTTCATGGGTGCATACAACGTCTGGATGGACGCGGGGGATCGCTTCCTGTCGACGCGGCAGACATCGTTGGTCGTCGACCCCCCGGATGGACGGGTTCCCGTCAAGGCGTCGGCCGCGGCGGTTCGAGAGCGGAACATCGCGCGCCAGCGCGATGACTACCGTGCCATGAGCACGTGGGACCGATGTATCACGCGCGGGGTTCCGGGCTCGATGTTGCCCACCGGGTACAACAACGCGTATCGCATCCTGCAAACAACTGACTTCGTGGTGATTCTGCACGAGATGATTCACGAGGCGCGCATCATTCCGGTGACCGATCGACCCCACCTCGACGATAACGTTGATCTCTGGACCGGTGATGCCCGCGCGCACTGGGAGGGCGACACGCTCGTCGTGGACACGACGAACTTCAACGACCGGGCGATGATCGTGACGAGCTCCAATGGCGGGCGCCTGAAAGGGCTCCCGGTTGGCGACGCCATGCACGTCGTCGAACGCTTTACCCGTGTGTCCGAGGACGAGCTCATGTGGGAGGTCACGATCGAGGACCCCGAAGTGTATGACCGGACCTGGACAATCTCGATGCCGCTGACGAGGGCGCCGGGGTATGAGATGTACGAATACGCCTGCCACGAGGGAAACCGCGATGTCGAGATCTACCTGGGCGGCGGGCGCGCCGACGAGTTGCAGAACAATAGGTGAACGCGAGCACGTAGCAGCAGGGGGTTGGAACGCGGCGGCAATCGATCATCTTCGCACCGCCCTTGCGAGGAACTCCCCAAGACGCGTATCGATGATGCCTCTGTAGGGATCCAGCTTGTGCGGTACCGGTGGCCGTAGCGAGTAGCGCGAGCCACCCGACGAGCAGGTCGGCACCGGCCTTGTCGAACGGCACGTAGCCGATCTCGTCAAGTAATGTTGAGCTTGACACTACTCGACTAATGTTGAGCGATCAGTAGTGTGGAGTAGCGGCGTTTTGCTGCCCGCTTTGACTTCGGACTCAAATGCGTGTCGTGCGCCGTGGCCATGCACAGTGCATGCCGCCGTTGCGGCGTTGCTGTTGTGGGGTGCGGCGCCGGCCGCGACGGTTCAGGCGCAAGACGGCACGCCGTCGGCCCCGCGGAAGCTGGCGGCGGAGCCCGGGAACGCGATGGTGACGCTCACCTGGTCGCCGCCGGCGAACGACGGCGGTTCGGACATCACGGGATACGAGTATCAGGTGGACCAGGGCGACTGGAACGACGCGGGGGCGGCCGATGCGCGATCGGTGGTCGTGAGCGGTCTGGAGAACCTCCGCCAATACACATTCTCGCTGCGTGCGCTGAATGGGGGCACCGAGCCGGGGGCGGCCGCGACGGTGCAGGCCACGCCGCGCGCCGCGATCACGGCGCCGTCGGCCCCGCAGAACCTGACGGCGGAGCCCGGGGACACCGTGGTGAGGATCTTCTGGGAGCCGCCGGCGGACAACGGCGGTTCGGCGCTTACTGGATACGAGTTTCGGGGAGGGCTCGTGACAAGCTGGCTACCGGCGCCGCCGACGGAAAACGGCCCGGCAAACTTTGCCAATCTGGAGAACGGCCGGGAGTACACGTTCGAGGTGCGTGCGGTGAACGACGTAGACCCGGGAGCGGTCGCGACGGTGGAGGCCACGCCGCGCGCCGAGGTCACGGCGCCGTCAGCCCCGCGGAACCTGGCGGCGTCGCCGGGAGATGCCCAGATGACGCTCACCCGGTCGCCCCCGGCGAACGACGGCGGTTCGGACATCACGGGATACGAGTATCACGTGGACCAGGGCGACTGGAACGACGCGGGGGCGGCCGATGCGCGATCGGTGGTCGTGAGCGGTCTGGAGAACCTCCGCCAATACACATTCTCGCTGCGTGCGCTGAATGGGGGCACCGAGCCGGGGGCGGCCGCGACGGTGCAGGCCACGCCGCGCGCCGCGATCACGGCGCCGACGGCCCCGCGGAACCTAACGGCGGAGCCCGGGGACACCGTGGTGAGAATCACCTGGGAGCCGCCGGCGGACAACGGCGGTTCGGCGCTTACCGGATACCAGATGCGGGGAGGGCTCCAGACAACCTGGGTATCGATTCCGGCGACGGAAACCGGTCCGGCAATCTTTCCCAATCTGGAGAACGGCCGTGAGTATACGTTCGAGGTGCGTGCGGTCAATGACATAGGGCCGGGGCCGATCGCCAGTGTGAACGCCACGCCGCGCGCCGCGCCGTCGGCCCCCCGGAACCTGACGGTGTCGCCCAGGGACACGACGGCGACCCTCACCTGGGGGCCGCCGGCGGAAGACGGCGGTTCGGCGATCACGGGTTACCAATACCAAGTGGACCAGGGAGACTGAAAGGACGCGGGGGCGGCCGCTGCGCGATCGGTCGTCGTGACCGGTCTGGAGAACGGTCGTCAGTATACGTTCGCGGTGCGGGCGGTCAATGGGATAGGGCCGGGGGCGGTAGAGATGGTCGAGGCCACGCCGCGCCCTGGCGCCATCGCGCCGTCGGCTCCTCGGGGACTGACGGTGGCGCCCAGGGACACGACGGCGACCCTCACCTGGTCGCTGCCGGCGAACGACGGCGGTTCGGACGTCACGGGATACGACTATCAGGTGGACCAGGGAGACTGGAAGGACGCGGGGGCGGCCGCTGCGCGATCGGTCGTGGTGACCGGTCTGGAGAACGGGCGTTCGTATACATTCTCGGTGCGTTCGGTGAATGGGACAGGGCCGGGGGCGGTCGCGACGGTGCAGACCACCCCGCGCCTTGGCGCCATCGCGCCGTCGGCCCCGCGGAACCTGGCGGCGGAGCCGGGAGATGCGCAGGCAACGCTCACCTGGTCGGCGCCGGCGGACGACGGCGGTTCGGCGGTCACGGGATACGAGTATCAGGTGGACCAGGGCGACTGGAAGGACGCGGGGGCGGCCGCTGCGCGATCGGTCGTCGTGAGCGGTCTGGAGAACGGTCGTCAGTATACGTTCGCGGTGCGGGCAGTGAACCGGGTCGGGCCCGGACCGGCAGCGAAAGTGACCGCCCGCCTGAACCGGTCTCCGGTTTTCGAGCGACCGAGTTATTCGTTCGAGCTGCCGGAGCATCGGGACGGAAGCACGCAACCGGTCGAGCTCGGTAGCGTGACGGCGGAGGATCCTGATGGCGGCGAGCTCACCTATGTCCTGTCGTCCGGCGATCGTGAGCGCTTCGCGGTTCGGAGTCGGGACGGAGCCCTGACGTATATCGGTCCCGGAGAGACCTTCGAGATGGAGCCGAACCGGTACGACCTGACGGTGCTCGCGCGCGATCGGCTCGGGTGATGGTGACGGTGACGGTGAACGACCACCTGGTGCAGGCGGTGGCCGGAGACACGTTGGCCGCGATGGGCCGCGGACATCTGGCGAGCGCACGGATGACGCTGGGCCGGCGGGTGATGGCCGGGCGTGGCGAGCAGTCGCGGCTGACGGTGCTGGGGCAGTCCGTCCCGCTGGGAACCGCGGCGGCCCGCGCCGCGGGGGAGCGGATGGCCATGAGTTTGCTGTCCCCAATGGATACGGCCACGTACGGCGCGCCTGGTCGCGGGCTCGGGTTGTCGTCGCCGGCCGGCATGCAACCGGGTGCGGCCCCGGCACCGGGTGGTTTCGGCGGCGGGTGGAACCAGGGGCTGCCCGGCACGAACTTCCTGCTGGCGCAGGGTGATGGAGACCCCGGGGAGGCACGCCCGGGGCGGCGGTTCACGGTGTGGGGGCAGGGCGACGTCCAGATGTTCCGTGGCACTACTTCAACACTGTCCGGGTATGAGGGCGACGTGCGCACCGCCTACCTGGGCATCGATTCGCGGCTGACGGATCGCTGGCTGGCCGGGGTGGCCCTGGCGCGCAGCTGGGCTGCCGGCGACTGGCATGCAGGTGGGGCACGCGGGCGGATGACGACGACGCTGACTGCGGTTCATCCGTACCTGCGCTGGTCGGATGGAGCGACGTCGGTGTGGACGATGGTCGGCGGCGGTCGCGGCGCGGCGGCCAACGAGCGGGCGGTGACCGGCGGCGAGGAGGCGAGTGGGCTGGGGTTGAGACTCGGTGTGGTCGAGGTGCGGCGGCGGCTTGGCACGGTGGGGGGCGGCGTGCAACTCGGGCTGCGGGGCGACGCGGCATGGGCGCGGTTGACCACCGAAGCGGGCGACGAGACGATCGATGCGTTACGCGTGGCGGTAAACCAGGCGCGCGTCGGTGTCGAGCTGACGCGACCGTTCAGGATGTCGAACGGTCTGGCGTTGGCGCCGTTCGGCGAGCTGAACATGCGGCGCGACGACGGCGCCGGACAGAGCGGGAGCGGTCTGGAGCTGGCCGGCGGGCTGCGGGCGAGCCGCGGCACGATACGCGTGGACGCCCAGGCCAGGCTGCTGGCGCTGCATTCGGCGGACGGCTACCAGGAACGGGGCGCCAGCGTGACGTTCAGCGTCGGCGAAGGTGCACGACGTCCGGGGTTGACGCTGTCGCTTGCGCCGCGCTGGGGGAATCGAGCCTCTAGCGGGGCGCTATGGCAGGACCACGTCTATCGCGTGGCACCCACGGCGCAGCCGAGGAAGAGCGGGCGATGGATGCCCGCGTCGACTATGGGGTACGGTCGTTCGACGGCCGGTTGTTGACGTCGTTCGCCGTCTACGGGCAATCGCAGTACGGGCGACGGTTGCAGGTCGGTACCCGGTTGAGCAGTCTCAGCGGCGCGACGAGCGAGTTCCTGCAGGTGGAGATGTCGGCCGAACGCTACTCGCGCCCGGGAGGCGCCGCCGATAACCGGGTGAGCCTGTCCGGGCTGATCACGTTCGGCGGCCGGGATCGAGACGTCGAGGCGTCCCGCGGTCTGCGTGGCCGAACTGTTCCTCGATGATCCATCGGCCAGCGGCCACTCTCGGTAGAGATCCGTTCGGATTGATCCCGACTGAAGCTCAAGCAGCGCGACGCGTCGACGAGTTGATCAACGAGGTTGGCGGGCGGGCGAGCGAGCCGTGCTTCTGTCCGCCCGCGCCCATCAGTGGGTTCCGTCTCAACATCGCCCGCGCCTCGTACGCTTCGGTCTGACGACGTTCGCCATCGGCTTCCGATCCACGTCGACTGGACGCGGCCGACACTCTTCAACCGGGAGTGGGAAGACACCGTCTTCGCAACCGAGGCGCAACTCGCCGGCTTTCTGCGCGGCAGCGACTACTTGCGCAGCATGCGCATGTCGCTCTGGATCGGCTACGACTTCCAGGACGCCACCCCGTCCCGACCGGGGCGACCACAGAGCCGAGCACCACCGTACGACCGTGCTCCGAGCGTCTACTCCTGGCGCAAAGCCTCCATCGGCGAAACCCGGGTGGCCCGTCGCGCCGGGAGATAGCAGGCCAGCAGGGCCGATCCCGCCAGCAGCATCGGGGCCAGCGCGAATACCAGCGGGTCGAACGTGCGGACCTCGTAGAGGAGGCCGGCCAACAGACGGGCGGTCGCCACCGACAACAACACGCCGAACAACAGCCCCGCACCGGTCATCACGAGCCCCTGTCGGAGTACCAGCCAGAGCACCTCGGCACGTTCGGCCCCCAGTGCCATGCGCAAGCCGATCTCTCGCGTACGCTGGCTGACCACGTACGACTTCACGCCGTAGAGCCCGACCACGGCGAGAAACAGCGCCAGGCCGCCGAAGGTAGAGAACACGCTGGCGCCGGCCTGCACCGCCCAGAGACCGGCGCTGGCGGCTCGGAAATCCTCGAGGGTCTGCAAGGACAGGATAGGCAGGCGCGCGTCGAACCCTCGCACCGCCTGCCGCACCTGCTGCAGCATCGCGTTTGTCGCCGCGCGGCCCGGCTCGGCCAGCCGCACGTGGAGGTTCATGTTGGCGCGATACTCCGCACCGGCGGGCAGATAGACGTGCGGTGTCGGTTGCTGGTCGAAGATCTGGCTACGGCGACCCGGCGCCACGGCGACCACCGTCAGCACGTCACCGAGCTCGCCGTTGCGCTGGCGCAACCGGACCACCTGCCCGAGCGGGTCGGCGTTCGGCCACAGCGCGCGGGCGAGGGTCTCGTCGACAATCACGGCCGGCGAGCCGCTACCACCCTCAGTCTCCGCCCGAGTGAATTCGCGCCCGCGCAGCATCGACAGACCCAACGCGCGGAAGTAGTCGTCGGCCACCAGGGTGAACGATGCCGCACGCTCTCCCTGATCGTCGGCACCCACCGGGACGGCCATGCGGCTCTCGGAGAAGGAGCCGAACGGCACCATCGACGCCATACTCACCGCATCGACCCCCGGGAGGGCGCGCAGGCGGGGCAGCAGATCGCGGTAGACAGTGCGCCCCTGCACTTCGTCGTACCCGGCGAGGCTCGGGTCGGTCTCCAGCAGCAGGCCGCGTTCGAACGCGAACCCGGGGTCGGCGCTCGACGCCGCGACCGCGCCTCGCAGGAAGAGACCACCGGCAGTCAGCAACGCGAGCGACAACGCGACCTGTCCCACGATCAGCAGATCGCGCGGCGCTGGCAAACCCCGTCCACGGCGGGGTTCAGGGTTCGACTTCTGCTTCAGGTCGCCGACGATGTCGCCCCGGGTCATCTGCCAGGCGGGCCCCAGCCCGAAGAACAGCGTGCCGAGGAAGCAGAACCCGAGCGTGCCGAGCAGGACTCGCCAATCCACTCCGATACCGGAGACCGCGACAGCGAACGGCAGGACGGACTCGATCGAGCGGACGAGCGCGCCGGCGGCCCACACGGCGACTACGAGACCAACGGCCCCGCCGCCCACCGACAGCACGAACCCTTCGGTCAGCAACTGACGCACCACGCGGCCACGCCCACCGCCCAGCGAGAGCCGGATTGCCATTTCCCGGCGCCGTGACGCACCCCGGGCCAGCAGCAAGTTGGCCAGGTTCAGGCAGGCAATCAGCAGCACCACCCCGGCCATCCCCAGCACCAGGGCGGACAGCGCGGCGAACTGGCCATCGGTAGTGGGCCTGGTCGATACGTCCAACCGCGGCAGCGGGGCGGCACGCAGCGTCCGGTCCTCGTTGGTCGCCGGATAGGCCCGGGAGAGTCGAGCGGAGATCGCCTCCAGCTCGGGCGCGACCGATTCGACCGAATGACCCGGCCTGAGTCGACCCTTCACCATGAGCGTGTAGTTGTCGCGCTCGCGGAGTGAACCGCTGGGCGTGCCGACGATGTCGGTGGCCACGGTTCCGTACAGCCCGAGCGGAAGCCATACCTCCGGCCGAAACAGCACGGACGAGCCGGTGAACCCAGCCGCCGCTACCCCCACGATGGTCAGCGGCTCGGCGTTCACGAGAATCGTCTCCCCCAGAACGTCCGGCCGCCGCCCCTCGCGAACCCAGTAGTCGTGGCTCACTATCGCCACGGGGAGGTTGGCTCCGGGGTGCTCTTCCGCCGCGGTGAACGCCCGGCCCAACGCGAGCGGCACTCCGTAGGTCTCGAAGTAGTTCGCCGTGACAGCGTCGGCCCATACCCGCCGCGTGGCCTCGCCATCGCCGATCCCGACCCGGGTCAGGTTGTGCGCGGCCAGGTTGGCGAACGCGGCTGCCTGTTCCCGCAGGTCCTGGAAGTTGGGGTACGAGAAGGGACGGTAACCGCCCGGTGCGGTCGTCCGCTCCACGTAGACCCCGACCAGCTCGCCAGGCCGGTGGATCGGCAACGGTTTCAGCAGCATCGCGTTGATGACGCTGAAGATCGCACTGTTGGCCCCGATGCCGAGCGCAAGCACGATGATCGCCGTCGCGCTGAAGCCGGGATGCTTCAGCACCATGCGTACGCCGTAACGCAGGTCCTTGAGCAGGTCTTCGACATGGCGGAAGGCGAAGACGTCGTGGCTCTGCTCCTGAATGCGCGTGAGATTGCCGAACTGCCGGTGCGCTGCGGCCAGCGCCTCGTCCTGGCCGAGGCCGGATCTTCGATGTTGCTCGGCCAGTTGCTCGATGTGAAACTCCAGTTCCTCGCGAAGCTCCTGGTCGTGCCGTCGGTTGAACAGCACCCGGAGTCGGAACCGTAACCGGCTCAGGAACGACACCATGTCAGCCCTCCTCGAGTACGGCCGCCACACCGCCCGCGATGGCGTGCCAGCGGTCGGCCTCCCGTTCGAGCTGGCGCCGGCCGCTGGGGGTAAGGCGATAGACGCGCACGCGGCGGTTGTTGTCGGAAACGCCCCAGCCGCCAGCGATCCAGCCGGCGATCTCCATCCGGTGCAAGGCCGGGTAGAGCGATCCTTCCTCGACCTTGAGGATCTCGTGCGACACCACGTGAATGCGGCGCGCGATCGCGAACCCGTGATTGGGACCCGACGACAGCACGCGCAGAATCAGCAGCGGCAGGGTGCCCTGCAGCAGCTCGCCGGAAGTGGTCCGGGATCGTCGCTCCATAGATGCTTGATGTGATAGTGCCGGACCGCGTTCTTCATGTCAAGCATCTAGGCACGCGGCGCGGTTGCGGTAGTTAGTCGTGACCGCCAACTCGCTCGGACGCGATTCGTCACTTCTCGCTTCAATGCTCCCTCGACGAGGCCGGAGCGGGAGCCACGGGAGGCGGCAAGGCGGCATTGAGGCGAGTGGGCTGGGGTTGAGACTCGGTGTGGTCGAGGTGCGGCGGCGGCTTGGCACGGTGGGGGGCGGCGTGCAACTCGGGCTGCGGGGCGACGCGGCATGGGCGCGGTTGACCACCGAAGCGGGCGACGAGACGATCGATGCGTTACGCGTGGCGGTAAACCAGGCGCGCGTCGGTGTCGAGCTGACGCGACCGTTCAGGATGTCGAACGGTCTGGCGTTGGCGCCGTTCGGCGAGCTGAACATGCGGCGCGACGACGGCGCCGGACAGAGCGGGAGCGGTCTGGAGCTGGCCGGCGGGCTGCGGGCGAGCCGCGGCACGATACGCGTGGACGCCCAGGCCAGGCTGCTGGCGCTGCATTCGGCGGACGGCTACCAGGAACGGGGCGCCAGCGTGACGTTCAGCGTCGGCGAAGGTGCACGACGTCCGGGGTTGACGCTGTCGCTTGCGCCGCGCTGGGGGAATCGAGCCTCTAGCGGGGCGCTATGGCAGGACCACGTCTATCGTCGTGGCACCCACGGCGCAGCCGAGGAAGAGCGGGCGATGGATGCCCGCGTCGACTATGGGGTACGGTCGTTCGGCGGCCGGTTGTTGACGTCGTTCGCCGTCTACGGGCAATCGCAGTACGGGCGACGGTTGCAGGTCGGTACCCGGTTGAGCAGTCTCAGCGGCGCGACGAGCGAGTTCCTGCAGGTGGAGATGTCGGCCGAACGCTACTCGCGCCCGGGAGGCGCCGCCGATAACCGGGTGAGCCTGTCCGGTCTGATCACGTTCGGCGGCCGGGATCGAAACGTCGAGGCGTCCCGCGGTCTGCGTGGCCGGACTGTTCCTCGATGATCCATCGGCCAGCGGCCCCTGCGTCGACCAACCGCACACGCGAGGACCGACCGGGCGTGCCCCCACGCCGGTGTTACCCTTTCAACGGATTTCCGTGCATGAATCCATGAGGACCTTCGCCGCGATTGATTTCGAGACAGCCAACCAGAATCGAAGCAGCGCCTGCGCGATTGCCACATCTCGATGTTAAGTTATTGTATATAAATGGTTTGTGCCGCTAGCTCAGTGGTAGAGCACCTGGCTTTTAATCAGGGTGTCGCTGGTTCGATCCCAGCGCTGCCCACCCTCTGATCGCCGGGACTGCCTCACTCGTTGTTCCCGAGGTGGCCCAGTAGTCCCCACACGAAGATCCCTACCCCGACCAGGCCGATCGCCAAGCCGATCGGCAGCATGATGATCGTCACGCCCAACCCGAGGCCGACGACCATCATGACGAACCCGATGGCCACGGCCGCCACGTGGCCGAGGATGAGCCCGCCAATCTCGAGCAACCGTCGCCACTGACCGGCCGATGGCTTGGCCATCGCTGTGGGAACCCCGTGTGATGCAACGCGCAAGCGTTGCGCAGCGTTGTTTCCGGCGGGTGCACCCGTCAGGGGACCGCCGGCAGCATCAGCGCCCGTCGCCAACAGCATTCAGCCTCACTCGTGCCCGGGGATGCCCTCATAGGCACGCTCGCCCCAGACCTTGTTGACTCTCCGGTCACGGCCGCAACTGAAACGGTAGTAGCGGTAGCGGATCGGGTTCTTCTCGTAATAGTTCTGGTGATAGTCCTCCGCGGCGTAGAACGGCGCGGATGCGAGGATCGGGGTAACGATCGGCTGGTCGAGCATCTGTTGCGCCGCTTTCCTGGAAGTTTCGGCCAGTTGGCGCTGCTTCTCGTTCGCGAAGACAGCGGTCTTGTAGGAGTGACCGCGGTCGCAGAACTGCCCACCGTCATCGGTGGGATCGACCGAGTGCCAGAACGCGGTGAGCAGCGTGTCGTAGCTCACCTTGGACGGATCGTAAGTAATCTCGACCGCTTCGTAGTGGCCGGTGCCTTCGGCCGAGACTTGCCGGTACGTCGGGTCTTTGGTTGTGCCCCCGGTATAGCCGGAAACGGTTGAAACGACACCCGGCACCTTGTCGAAGTCCGACTCCACGCACCAGAAGCAGCCGCCGGCGAAGACTGCCTTTTCGAATTCCTGCGCGCTTGCAGTGTGAGCCAAAAGCGAAAGTGCCAGGGCGACCGTCAGCCTGGTCCATTGCATGATGTGCCTCCGTGTGTTCCGGCCCGCGTGGGCGCGGCCGGTGTCTCACCCGGACTTGGGTCCGGGCGGAGCGGGGAACTTCAGGCGATCCCCCTCCCTCCACGATAGCGGTGTCCAGCAGCACCCCGCAAGACGGGCAGGACAATAGACGATCTTTGCGCACCCCGATCACCAAGACTCCTCATGCCGCGAGGCGGCTTCACACGGTCAGACCCGCGACCGGCCGGGGCAGGCTGGCGAGCGCCTCGTTGAGATCGGCCGCGAGGTCCTCGGTGCCCTCCAGCCCGACGGAGAAGCGGATGAGGGTGTCGCGGATGCCGGCCCGTGCCCGCTCCTCGGCGGACATACCGGCATGGATGGCGGCGGCGGGCCGCACGACGAGCGACTCCGGGCCGCCGAGACTGGCCGCAACCATCGGGATCTTCAGCTCGGCCATGAAGGCCTCGGCCGCGTCGAGTCCGCCCGCGAGCTCAAACGACATCATCCCGCCGAAGCCGTCGAACAGGCGCTCGGCACGCCCGTGCTGGGCGTGGCTCTCCAGCCCCGGATAGTGCACGACCGACACCGCGGGGTGGGCTTCAAGCAGCGCCGCGAGCCGGCCGGCCGACGCGTTCTGCTGACGGACCCGAACGCTCAGCGTCTTGAGCCCCCGCTCGAGCAGGAACGCCGCGTGCGGGTCGAGCGCTCCGCCGAGGTGGTCCTGCACCACCTTCACGCGGCGCACCAGGTCGGCCGGCCCGGCCACGCTCCCCGCCACGATGTCGCTGTGCCCGTTCATGTACTTCGTGCAGCTCTCGAGCACGAGATCGAAGCCGATTTCGGCCGGCCTGAAGTTGATCGGGCTGGCGAACGTGTTGTCGATCAGCGTCACCAGGCCGTGCTCGCGCGCGAACGCCACGACCGCCTCCAGGTCCGCGACCTGCACGAGCGGATTCGTGATCGTCTCGACGTACATCGCCCGCGTCGTCGGTCTCAACTGGGCGGCCCAGCTTGACGGGTCCTGCGGATCGATTACCGTATGCGTGATCCCGAATCGCGGCAGATCCTGCTGGAGGAAGCTCGCCGTACCGCCGTACAGCGTGTCCTGCACCAGCACGTGGTCCCCGGCCGACAGCACGGTGAGCAGCGACCCCGAGATTGCGGCCATCCCGCTGCCGAGGACGAGTGCGGCTTCCGTTCCCTCGAGCGCGGCGATGCGCGCTCCCAGCACGCGGTGGTTCGGCGTGGTGCTGAGCCGGATATACCCGATGTCGTGGTAGTCCTCGCCCCGTAATACATAGTTGGCGGTCTGGTAGATCGGCGTGACGACCGCCCCCTCGGGCCTCGGCTTCTGCTCCCCCGCGTGTACGGCGTCCGTGGACGGCGCCCTTCTCGATGGTGTCATGTCTCAGTCCTCCCGGATCTCTCCCGGGACGATAGACGAATTCAGGGCACCCCGATCACCAAGACTCCTCACGCCGCGAGCAGGGTCTATCGATCCGGGGCCAGGACGTCGAACTGCGGGACCTGCGGCCGGATGACAGCGAGGACTTCTTCCCGCGCCGGATCGCCGCCGACCGGCTTCAGTTCGTCTATGGCTCTATATCCTCGGGGTAACTCCGCTGCTGCAGCCACGCCACCTCGCCGGACACGACGTCGAACGCGGTGACCCGGCCGCTGCCCTCGGACACGTACATCAGTCCGTTGGCGACGACCGGCGTCGGGACCCAGCCGGTGACATCGCGCATCGAATAGGCCCAGACGAGCCGCAGGTCGGCGACGTTCGAGCGGTTGATCTGGTCGAGCGGGCTGAACCCCGTCACGTCGTAGGTCCCGCGATAGCTCATCCAGTCGCTGTCCTCCGGGTCGAGCAGCCGGTCCGCGGTGACCGGCTCCCAGTCGACCGCCGGCTGCGCCATGGCGATGCCCCCCACGGCGAGACAGGTCCCGACCAGGCATACGATGACGGTCGGCCGCAAGCGCCGTGCTATAGTCGTCGCCCTCGTCTTGCGAGGGGGCGATCATGCAGACCAAACGGCTGCGTCGTGCAGTTCTCATGGCCCTGGTCGCGGCCGTGGGCGCCAATGTGGCGCCGGCATGGCTGTCCGGTTCGGCGCCGGCCGCCACGACGGCGACCGCGCAAGGTCGCAGCCTGCCGATCTTCGAAGTGGACGGGGCATGGCCCACCGTGCCGGCCGAGATGAAGCTCGGAGCTCCGTCCAGCATTGCCATCGACGCGCAGGACAACGTATGGGTCCTGCACCGCCCGCTGACGCTCCCGCCCGAGCAGGCCGCGATGGCGGCGCCGCCGGTTGTCGTCTTCGATACGGCAGGCAACTTCATCAAGGCCTGGGGCGGCGCGGGCGCCGGCTACGAGTGGCCCCAACGGGAACACGGGCTCCACATCGACCACGAAGGCTTCGTCTGGCTGGGCGGCAACAACTGCCCCACCAACGGCGTGCCCAGGGTCGAGCCGGTCAACGACGACCAACTGTTGAAGTTCACGCAGGACGGCAGTTTCGTCATGCAGATCGGCCGCAGCGACGGGAGCAGCGGCAACGCCGACACGATGAACCTCCACCGGCCGGCGGATCAGCAGGTCCATCCGCCGACCAACGAGCTGTTCGTGGCCGACGGCTACGGCAACCACCGTGTCGCCGTGTTCGACGCGGAGACCGGCCTCTTCAAACGGATGTGGGGAGCATTCGGCAACGCGCCGGTGGACGACGACCATTGCCAGACGCCGAGCCAGGCCAGCTTCTCCGATCCGGGTCCTCCGAATCTCAGCATCGTCCACGCCATCCGGGTGTCGAACGATGGCATGGTCTATGCGGCCGACCGCGAATACCGCCGCGTGCAGGCGTTCACGCTGGACGGCACGTTCGTGAGACAGGTGGTCACGACCGACGCACCCTTCGCGCGCAATCTGGCCCTGTCCGCGGACCCGGAGCAGCAGTTTCTCTACGTCGGGGGCGATGACGGCATCGTCGTCGTCGACCGGGCGACGCTCGAGGTCCTCGGAACCGTCCGCCCCCAGGGCATCCTGGGCACCGGCCACCATATCGCGACCGATTCCCAGGGAAATCTCTACGTGGCGGCGACGGGCGCAGGCATGCAGAAGCTGATGTTCAAGGGGATGTCCGGCGCCCAGTGACAACATGCTGCTCGTCGACGCCGCGGGCGGCGGGTTGAACCTCGAAGCGGCGGCTCTTCCCTAGGGGCGAGCGTCCGATGCGGCACATGGCGAGGGCCGCCATGCTACTGGCGGCGCGTACATCCGCCTGGTTGACGAGCACGGCAGCCCGCGGGCCGATCCGTTTCTGCCGCTGGACGTGGATCTATGGAACGAGGACCGCACGCGGTTCACCGTCCTCTACGATCCGGGGCGCGTCAAGCGAGGCATCCTGCCGAACGAGGAGATGGGCCGGCTTGCCGCAGTCCCGCTGGTGCTCGAGGGCATCGCTGCGGCGCGCCCCTTTCTCGATGCGCAAGCCTTTGGGCCTTGGTCACGCGGCAGCGAGAACAAGGCCCTCCGCGCCGCCGCGCGGCGTGCCGGAACCGACGTAGCAGACATCCAGGTTTTGTACCTGCATACTAGCCTTGAGACCGCAATGATCTACAAATAGAATGCTTGGGCCGCTAGCTCAGTGGTAGAGCACCTGACACCAAGAGTTAGCAGGTGCGCCGAGACGACTTCCAGGTCGACATCCTTGGATGCGAGACCTTCTCCCCGAACCGGCTGATCTCGTGCCAGTGGACCCTTCGTCCGAACACCAGATTCGGAACCCGCGGGGCCTCTGGAGTGGATCGCTAGGGGTACCTCCGGCTGGCCTACCTGCGGCGACGCCCAAGGGGCGCTGACCAGTCGCGCCCCCCGAGCGGTTGCGTCGCTCGATCGTCGTCGACTGGATGACCGGCTACATCCCAACGGCGCTCGTTGCGCTCACCATGATCGGAGCGGCCGTGCGACAGGCTGACGCGAAGCTCGGTCTCTCGCGCAAAAGGTGGACCGCGCTTGCAGCAAGAGTCCTTGCGCGCCGAAGCACGCGAGCCGGATGACCACCAGGCACTGAACCCGCGACCAGCGCCCAACACCCGCCTCTTGACGTTTGTCCACAATATCGCTACTATTTCGGACACGGGAGCGTCATGCCATGTCCACCGCACGAGCCATTCGAGCCGGCATACGCAAGCTGCCCAAGGGAAAGCCCTTCACGAGCGAACGCTTTCTGAAGCACGGCTCGCGCAGCGCCGTCGACCGGACGCTTTCGCGCCTCGCCGGCCGGGGCGAAATCCAGCGTCTTGCCCGCGGCGTTTTCGTCCGCCCCCGGACAAGCCGCTTCGTGGGCACCGTCCTCCCGGACGTCCTCGAGGTGGTCGAGGCCATCGCGCGGAACAATGGCGAGGCGGTCCAGGTCCACGGCGCGGAAGCCGCGCGCCGGTTCAAGCTCAGCAGCCAGATGCCGACCGCGCCCGTGTTCCATACCAGCGCATCGAGCCGCACCATCCGGATCACCAACATCACCGTCAGGATGGTTCACACCTCGAACCGCCGGCGGCTGCAATTCGCTGGCGAGGCGGCGGGCGCCGCGCTCTCCGCCCTCTGGTATCTCGGCAAGGACAACGTGACCTCGGAGACGGTCGCCACGATCGAGGCCGCCCTCGGCCCGGCGGAATTCCAGAGGCTGTCCTCGGCAGACATGCCGGCGTGGATGACCAAAGCGTTCGCCGCCGACCGGGGCAGGCTCCATGGCTGAGGCATTCCTGTCTCTCGATGCCCGCGAGCGCGCCGACATACTCCGGACCGTCGCCGCCCGGTCCGGGCGGGCGGCCATCATCCTGGAGAAGGACATCTGGGTCTGCTGGGTCCTCCAGGCCCTCTTCTCCATGCCCGACCCCCATCCCATGGCCTTCAAGGGCGGCACCTCGCTCTCCAAGGTCTACGGCATCATCGATCGGTTTTCCGAAGACGTGGACGTCACCCTTGACTACAGGGCCTTCAACGACGGTTTCGACCCCTTTGCAGACGACGCCAGCCGGAACCAGATCAGGCGCTTCAGCGAACGCCTAAAGGACCGCGTCACCAGGTACATCCGCGATGTCGTAGCGCCCGCCCTCGGCGCCGCCGCCGACGGCCTTGCCGCTGACGGCCAGTACGACATCCGCATCGGCGACGACGGCGAGACGATCCGCTTAGCTTATCCATCCGCAGTCGAAAACCCGCACGGTTATGTGCGGAGTGAAGTCCTGCTGGAATTCGGTGGACGCAACGTCATCGATCCGAACGAGCAGCACGCGATCACTCCCGACATGGCCGCCCTGACCCGCGACCTCGACTATCCCGCCGCGACCGTGACGGTCCTCTCTCCAATACGCACTTTCTGGGAGAAGGCCACGCTGGTCCATGTCGAGTGCCACAGGCGCCGGCTCGGAGACCATCCCGAACGGCTCTCTCGGCACTGGTTCGACCTGACACGCCTCGCCGCCCACGATATCGGCCGGGCCGCGCTCGCCGACCGCGAACTCCTGGAGGATGTCGTCCGGCACAAGAAGGTGTTTTTCCACGCCGGTTGCGCCAACTACGATCAATGCCTCGACGGCCGGCTGCGGCTCGTCCCCGACGACGACCAGCTTCCCAGCCTGCAAGCCGACTACGACGCCATGCGCGCCGCTGCCATCGTCGCCGACAACGCACCCGGGTTCGACGCGCTGGTCGACGAAATCCGCATCCTCGAAGCCAACGCGAACCGCGCCGGCTGAA
Organism: Vicinamibacterales bacterium; assembly: GCA_965246995.1. GTDB lineage: Bacteria > Acidobacteriota > Vicinamibacteria > Vicinamibacterales > UBA8438 > VXRJ01. The sequence continues at coordinate 1,835,114 of OZ252008.1, read as the reverse complement.
TTGCGCGACCCTAGGAGTCTGCGCCGTAGAAAATGCGACAATTGCGGCAGACCTGATCTTGACGGAAGGACGTGATGTCGACGACGTTTCGCCGCTACGCCCCGGACCAATCGTTGCTGTTGCCACCAGATTTGCAGGCGTGGTTGCCGGAGGGCCACTTGGCGCACCATGTCAGCGACTTGGTGGACGGTCTTGATCTGACGGCATTTTACGCACCGTATGAGGGTGACGGTCGGCGCAACGCGCCGTATGAGCCGCGGATGATGTTGAAGGTGCTGATCTACGCGTATGCGACGGGGGTGTTTTCGTCGCGGGGGATCGCGAGGAAGCTGGAAGAGGACGTGGCTTTCCGAGTGCTGGCGGCGGGCAATTTTCCGCAACACCGTACGGTGTGCGAGTTTCGTCGTCGGCATCTGGAGGACTTCAAGAAGCTGTTCGTGGAGGTGGTTCGTCTGGCGCGGGAGTTGGGGGTGGCGAGCTTCGGGAAGCTGTCGATAGACGGGACGAAGGTGCGGGCGAACGCGAGCAAACGCAAGGCGATGAGCTACGGTCGGATGCAGGAGGAGGAGCGTCGCTTGGTCGGCGAGATTGACGCGCTGCTGGCGTCGGCGGACGACGCTGACGCGGCCGAGGATGCGCGGTTGGGGGCGGCGGTGCGCGGCGACGAGCTGCCGACGGAGTTGCGGCGGCGGGAGGATCGTCTGGCGGCGATCCGGGCGGCGAAGGCGCGTCTGGAGGCGGCGCAGCGGGCGGCGGACGACGCGCGCGGGCGGCAGCCGGGCGAGGGTCGGAACCCGCAGGGCGGTCGGCCGTACAAGCGGGCGTATGGCGAGCCGGACGAGAAGGCGCAGAGCAACTTCACGGATCCGGACAGCAGGATCATGAAGACGAGCAACGAAGGGTTCCAGCAGTGCTACAACGCGCAGGTGGCGGTGGATGGTGACCACCAGTTGGTGGTGGCGACCGACGTGACGGCGAACGCGAGTGACCAGGGCGGGTTGCCGGCGCTGCTCGACGCGGTGTCGGAGACGTTCGACGCGCAGCCGGAGACGGTGCTGGCCGACGCCGGGTATTGCAACGAGCGGGACTTGGTGGACCTGGAGACGCGGGGCGTCAACGGGTATGTGGCGCCGGGGCGAGAGGGTAAGACGGCGACGACCAGCGACCCCAAGAAGCATCCGGCGACGAGTCGCATGTCGGAGAAACTGGCGACGCGGGCGGGCCGGGCGGCGTATGCGGAACGCAAGTGGCTGTCGGAGGCCCCGCACGGCTGGATCAAGCACGTGCTGGGATTCCGGCGCTTCAGCCTGCGGGGACTCGCCACGGCGGGCGGCGAGTGGGACTTGGTGTGCCTGGCGTTGAACGTCAAACGCCTTCAGCCCCTGATGGGGATGTGAAACGCGAGGTATGAAGCCGGCAACGGCCGCGCAGCGGTGCGAATCGTGGCCGCTGGCGAGCCCCGGGGCGCGTCGGAGCCGATTTTGCCGACCGTTTCGCCGGCCGCCGAGAATCGACCTCGCCCGCTGACCGGCGAGGTCGCCCCGACGCGGTGCGTCAGGTTGTGGGCCGACGGCCAACTATCGTCCGGCGAATCTCCTACGGCGCAGACTCCTAGCTTGCCCTACCGAACGCTCATGCTAGCTGAGAGCTATTCGTAATCACGTAGCGTAATCGTTATGCAGTTGCCCGACTTTGGCTACCGCAGCACATCCCACGCTCGGCTCACGCCGGATGATCGGCCGCACGTGGACGACGGGCTAATCTCGACGGCCTGGAACGCCGGAACGCTGCACGTCCAGTACGTGGGACTTCCAAGGGTTTCCGATTCCGCTGTCGAAAAGGTCGGACAGACGATGTGGCGGTTTGCCGCGGACTGTCAGATCATGGTCGTGCTGTACGCCGGCGTGCTGCACAGTCGGGGGAGAATACAAGCGCAACTCGGCGGGAACATCGATCGGGAAAAACCCCTCACTGTGACGACCGGCGACAGTGATGGCAACGTGGGGGCGGTCTGGGCATGGCTCCCGCGGGGCAAGGTATTCGACGCGTTCACGGCCGGCGGCGAATTCGAGCAGACATTCGCCAAGGCATTCGTGGTGTTCGCCTATCAACGGTGGGAAGAGTTCGCTCGGCCAAAGATCGCAGAGGCGCTCGGCACAAAACATGCCGACGTCAAGTCCGATGTGATGGGCGAGTGGCGTCACCTGCGAAACTGGCTCGTGCATCCAGACGAAAAGACCGAGGAAGCCTATTCTAAAAACGCCGACTTGCTGGCGAAGATTCCGGGCAGCCCCCGGCCCGGAAGGCCCGAAATCAAGTCCGGTATGGTGATGTTCATGATGGGCTACCTGAATTGTCTGCACGCAGTTGTGAACCCGGCCGGCCTGCCGCCCGGAATCGAGTTGAGCGCGGTCGATCGAAGCACGGAAGAACAGCTATCGACGCAAGCGCGGCCCGACTACATCGTGCAGCCCATCTGGAAGGGTTTCCGCCCGCCCGCGGATTCGCAGCGCTGAGTGAGGAGGCGCCGATAGGCAACGAGGTTCGAGGTTTCGAGGAGGGAGTGAGCGGGCGCAGGCTTTCGGAGGGGATCTTGGGGCGCCCCGCTCCGCCTAGCAGCCCGTGGCAGAAGGGGCTGATTGTCAATCGAGAATCGCGTGTCCGTATTGGCGTGTCGCCGGACTATCCCACGACGAATCGGGCCGATCATGGCGCTCCGGGGCCCAGAAGCGCCGCACACGCCCCCAGCAGCCGCTCAGGAGGCCGATCAGCGCCTCCACCAGCGCCGACGCGCGGCCCTGGAGGCTCCGCGGCGTGCCCACGCCCGTCAGGTGCCGCATGAGCAACCCGAGATTGACGCCGCAGACCTGGACGAGCAGCCGTTTCAGGATGTTGGGATGCCCGCGCAGATGGACGCGGCGCATCCTGCCGGTCTCGTAGAGATGCGCGTTGGGCCGTTCCAGTAGCTCGCCCCGCTGCCGCAGCAGCCGTTTCCCGCGCGCGCCGCGAATCCGCCGCCGGTTGGCATACACCGCGTCCCGCGCCGCCGCCTGGCCCTTCCAGTGCCGCCGGCCGCGATCCGGCTCCGAGACGTAGCTGCGGACGCCGATGGCCGCAAACCCGACCATCGTCTCGTTGCTGTGATATCCCTTGTCGGCCACCACCTCCGCGATCCCCGGCGCGCCGACCGCCTCGACCTGCTCGGCGGCCGTGACGAGCGTGTCGACCAAGGTCGTCGTGTCGCCCGCACTCGCGTCCTGCACCGTCACGCCCAGGATGGCGCCTGTGTCCAGGTCGACCGCATGCTCGGCGGTGTGCGCCAGATGCGTGCGGCCGTCCTTCATTTTCGTGATCTTCGCGTCCGGATCGTGCGGGTGGGTCCAGTCCGCGTTCGAGCCCTTCTTTTTGCGGGTCCGGTCGAACCGGGCCAACTCGGCGCGCGTCGGCGTCGAGAGGCCGGACGCCTCGGCCAGCCGGGTCAGAAACGCGTCGTAGCTCTCACTCGTATCCCGCCGCACAATGCTCCGCATCGCCGCATTGGCTTCCAGCGTCGTGGCATCGATGCCAACCGTGCGCCCCACCACCAGCGTGGCGTCGGCCAGTCGCTGCAACACCCAGGTAAACACTGCCTGATGGGTCTCGAGGTCAATCAGGCGACGGGTGCGCGACAGCGTCGAGTGGTCCGGCGGGGCCTCGTGCAGGGCGAAGTCCAGAAATGTCCGGATGCTCAGCGAATCGGCGGCGCGCCACGCGATTGCCCGTTCCGAGTCCAACCCTTCAAAGTAGCCGAGCAACAGCAACCGGAAATACCGGCCCGGCGCCAGACTCGGCCGACCGACCCCGTCCGCGTAGAACGACGCGCACTTCGCCTCCACGAACGCATCGAACCCCGCCTCGTCGAGCACCCGATTCAGCCGCTCGTAAAACGGGTGCCCAGCGCTCTTCGGCAGATCCGCCGTGGGCACCCACATCGTCGCTTGCCGCGGTCGACCGCGGCTTGTCCCCATCGCCATGCCCGACAGTGTAGGACACAGGACCGATCACGTCGATCCCTGGAACGAGGGACTTTCACCACGGGCTGCTAGGGGATGTGGCGGAGCGCGATTACGGTGGTAATCGTCTAGCTTGAGTATTTTCTCCTCAGCCGCTCATCCTGGCACAGATGTTGCGCTGTGACGACCCATGACATTCTCCGCGCGGCACAGGTGCTGCCTAGCCGAACAGGAGATCCAGGCGGGCGTGGATCTCGGCTTGCGGCGCTTTCGTGATGCTGTTGACGTGGAGCGGCGGGATTGTCATTCTGGTCGACGATACTGGGGCTTGTGTCTGCGCTACGAGAGTGTGCGTGTCGGAGCTTCGCGAGAGGGCATCCGCGTCACCTTCTGCGGAATCGACCGTGAAGTGCTCGCAGCACGGAGGCTCCTTCGCTAGCACGAATAGCCCCCCAGGGGCTTCTGACCATCCCGGGCTCCTCGGGCCCTGACGTGCGTGCTGCGAAATGCGATCCCTGACTCTGATTCTGGCTGCCTTCCTTCTCGTGGGCGGGGCCGTACCCGCTGCGGCGACGACCGTACTGGCGTTAAGGCACGGCGATGAGATCATCATTGCTGCCGACAGCCTGCGGGGCTTGATGCGGCTGGAGACAGGAGAGCGTCTCCAGGCGGAGTCGTGCAAGATCCGGAACTTCGGGGATCTGGTGTTCGCCCACGCCGGCCGTTTTCTGGATAAGTCTTGGAACGTCGATCTGCTTGCGAACTCTCTGCGAGACTCCGGAGAGGCTCCGCGCCAGCGCGCCGCACGCTTCGCGGCCGAGGTGGAAGCCCGGCTCCGGCGGGTGCCGCGCAGTGAGCGCAAGGAGCACAACCTCAACATCAAGTACGTGATCGGCTTCTTTGAAGACGGCCAGTCAGTTCTTCTCAACCAGGACATGAGGACCATCGACGGGAGGATCGTCGTCGACCCGGTCAACAAGAATCCCGAAGGAATCATCGTGATGCCCGGTGAAGCCAGCTTCTTTGATCAGGATCCGGAAGACGTCGCTGCTTTTCAGAAGGAGCTGGGCCTCTCGCCGGCCCTGCTACTTTCCGATCCCGTCGCCATGCTCGATTTCGGCATCAAGTACCAGGCGCACCTGACGCCTGACCGCGTCGGCGGACCAATCGACATGATCCGCATGACCACCGATGGCGCTGACTGGGTCCCCGGCTACCGCAAGAGCAGTTGCCCAGAGCGCGGCTAGAATGGCTAGCGCTAGCTGACCCACGAGGCTGGCCATCCAATCCACCTAGCGCAGAGCTCTCCTGCCGCCATCCCACCTCGCGCTAGCGTACGCCGCCCGGCCGAGCGTCACCGTAAAGTCGATCCCTAGTCGCAACTCCTCCAAGTATGGCACCGGCCGTTTCGTCTGCTTCCCCCGGAACGGACGGCAGGTTCCCGGACATCCGCGTGCGGAAGAGAGCTCCGCACGCCACCGACTCCGGTCCGGCCTGTCCCGGAGCGGAGATCGCTCGCCGCGGTGGCGGCCGTTCGACCCTCCAACCGCGCGCGTGTCGCTGCGCAAAGCGTCCTGACCGGCGACGAGCTGAGCGCTGGTCCGCCGCGGTAGCGCCCTTGGGATACTCAGGACCGGTGCGCGCCGTACATATCCGAGTATCAACCGCTTACGCAAGCTTCGAATCCTGTCGGGCGCGCCAACTCTCATAGTCGGTTTTCACCCGGCACGCAACGCGGTCGAGGCGGGATACGTGATCGTGAGCGGGCTAGCCCATGGATGCGACGCCTTCGCAAACGAAGGCTGCCTGGAGGAGGCGGGCGCCACCGCCGTGGCTGTGCTGGCCCACGGCCTCGACAAGGTCTATCCGGCGGCGACCCGCGGCCTAGCGGAGCGGTTGCTCGCGAGAGGTCCTGCCTGGCCAGCGAATACCCCGTCGGAACCGCGCCCGGTCCGCGCGGCCTACGCAGAGCGCGACCAGCTGCAGAGCGGCCTCTACGTGGCCGTCCTGGTCATCGAGACGGCTCTGCGATGGGGTACGATGCACACGGTGCGCTTCGCGATCCGGGACGTCCGGTCGCTTGCGTCGACCATCCGGAGCGGTTGCTCACCGAAGACAAGGTGAAGGGCAACCCACAGCTGATCCGCGACGGCCACGCGAGCCCGATAGCGGACGTAACGGGAGTCAACGACTTCTGGAGGGCCTGCGGCCAAACCCGCCGGCGGCTTTTCGTACGGAACCCGGCCAGGAAGCTGACAAGGGGCAGCAGACGTTCGTGTCTAACGTGGTCGACACCGGGCCCGTGGAGGCTCTCCGGGCGGCCTGGAAATGGGACCGTCATGGCCCGAGTGCCGGGGCTGGACGTGTACGAGGGCGTTCACGACCTCCTGAGCCACCTCCACGCCCGGGACCAGACGCTCGAGATCGTCACGAGGAGCCCGGACATGGTCCCCAGGGCTTTCGTCGAGCGGCACGGCTGGCCCATCGACATCGTGGTGGGCTACCACCAAGTGAGAAGAAGAAAACCGGTCCGCGAGGTGCTTCTCCTGGCCATGCGACGTGCCGGAGCGGATCCGGCCGACACGTTCCATGTCGGGGACCAGCCGAAGCTCCGCTCTCTCAATGTGTTCGACTCTAGCCGGACGATGGTGTCCGGTAGTGGTAAAGACCATGCAGAAACTCACCGATCTACTTAAAGCCTGCGTCCCCGTGCTGCTTGGTATGGCAACTGTAGCGTTGCCCCGGGATTGTCCCAAGACCTGTTGATCTTCTGATGTAAGAGCGGCGGCTTCTTCACCCTCCGTGTGATACGGAGGGGGTGCCTAAACCAAGAAGGAGCCACCGCCATGACGAAGCATGCCAGGAAGTCCCCGCGTCTCCAACCCGTAGAGCGGCCGCCGGCCGCGACGGTGCAGATCCCGCTGCCGGTGCTGGGCGCGTTCGCCGGCATTGAACGTTCGTATTTCGAGTTGTGCATCCGCGCGGGCCAGCAGGTCCTGGACGCGATGATGGAGCAGGACCGCACCGAGTTGTGCGGACCGCGCTGGAAACGTGACCCCGAGCGCCGGGCGGGTCGCGCGGGCACGACGTCGAGCGAGGTGACGTTGGGGGGGCGGCGGATTCGGATGACGCGCCCCCGCGTCCGCAGTCAGACCGGGGAGGAGGTCGAGTTGCCCAGCTTCGCGTTCGCCTCACAGCGCGACCCGCTGGATGCGCAGACCGTGAACGCGGTGGCCTGTGGGATCTCCACCCGGAAGTACGCACGGAGCCTGGAGCCCCTGCCGGAGGAGGTCACGGAGCGGGCGACATCGAAGAGCGCGGTCTCGCGCCGCTATGTCGCCCTGACGACGACGCAACTGACTCGCTGGCTCACCACGCCGCTCGGGGACCGCCAGTTCCCGATCGTGCTGATCGACGGGATCGTGCTGGGTGACCACACGGTCGTGATCGCGCTGGGCGTTGATACGGAGGGGAAGAAGCAGATTCTGGGCCTCCGGGAGGGCCACACCGAACATAGCCGCGTGGCCAAAGCGCTCCTGCGTGACCTCGTCGATCGCGGCCTGGACCCGGACCGGGCGCGCCTCTTTGTGATCGACGGTGCGAAGGCGCTCGCCTCGGCCATCCGCGCGGTGTGCGGCCCGCTCGCGGCCATCCAGCGCTGTCAGCTCCACAAACGGCGCAACATTCTGGGCCATCTCCCGGAGCATCTGCACGCGAATGTGACCGCGGTGCTGCGGGACGCGTGGGCGGCCGGTGATGCCGCCCTGGCGCAACGACAACTGGAGCGGCTGGCCGCTTCCCTCGAGACCGACCATCCGGGGGCCGCAGCCTCGGTGCGCGAGGGCCTCGCCGACACCCTCACGCTGCAACGCTTCGGCATTGCCGGGGCGTTATACACGAAGTTGCGCACCACGAACGCCATCGAGAACTTCAATGGCAGCATTACCACCTACTCGCGCAACGTGAAGCGCTGGCGTAACGGCACGATGGTTGTACGTTGGGTGAGCGCAGCGATCGTCGAAGCCGAGAAGACGTTCCGCCGCGTGCACGGTTGGCGCGACATCACCAAGTTGGTCTCAGCCCTCGCCGTTCTCGAAGCCAAGGAGGAGGCGGCCACCGAGCGGGTCGCATAGAATCACAGCACAAGCCGCCGCTCGCGAAGATCAACAGCGGGCGGGACAATCCCGTTGCCCCTATTCCTGCAGCTACAAGCAGAACAGGCGAGGATCCAGGATCACGCTTCCAGGAGCACGATGGCCACCGAGAGAGAGATCCGGGACAACCTGCGCATAGTGCGCGATAACCTGGAATGAGGCGCCCCCGGTTTTCTTGGACACGGATTAAGGGAGAATCTGATGTCCAAGGAGGTTGGGAGAATGGTTCAGTCGAGGAGCGTGAAGGGACCTGGGTCGGCACGGACGAAGGGAGCCCGGAGGGCGACTGGAGTCGGTGCCGACGCCGCGGCCGAGGTCGGAGCCTTGGGCCCGGGGCAGCGGTGGAGCGCGGGCCGGAAGCGGGAGGTTGTGCTGCGGCTGCTGCGGGGGGAGTCGTTGGACGCGGTGTCGCGTGAGGTCGGGGTCGAGATCTATCGCCTGGAGGACTGGAAGGGGCGGGCCCTGGCCGGCCTCGAGCTTGGGCTGAAGGATCAGACCGGCGAGCCGGGGGCGGCGGAACTGGACGCGGCCAAGCGGCACATTGGTGAGCTGTCGATGGAAGTGGAGTTGCTGCGGGAGCGCGCCCGAGCCGCGGAGCGCCGCCTCCCTTTGCCGACGCGGAGGTCGCGACGATGAGCGCAACGACCTCCGCGACGACGGGGCGGCGCTATGGTCTCGAGCGGGTGTGTCGGATGTGGGAACGGTCGCGCTCGGCGCTCTACGCGCGGCGGACCCGTGCGCGGCGGTTGGAGCGGGGTGATGGCCCGGCGCGCCGCGGGCCGACACCCGCGCTGTCGGATGCGCAGTTGCTGGCGGCCATTCGCACCGACCTGGCCCGCTCACCGTTCCAGGGCGAGGGCCATCGCAAGGTCCACGCGCGGCTGCGGATCCTCGACGACATCCGGGTCTCCCGGACGCGGGTGTTGCGCGTGATGCGCGCGCACGGGCTGCTCTCGCCCCACCGCGGGCGACAGGGTGACCCGAAAGCGCACGACGGGACGATTGTCACCTCGGCGCCCTACGTCCTGTGGGGCACCGACGGCGTGCGGGTGTTCACCGCGGACGACGGCTGGGTCTGGACCTTCGCGGCGGTGGACCACTGGAACGCCGAGTGCGTGGGCTGGCATGTGTGCAAGGTGGGGAGCCGTTTTGCGGCCCTAGAGCCGATCGCGCAAGGACTCGGGCGACTCTACGGCTCGGTCGAGGCGGACGTGGCCCGCGGGCTGGCGCTGCGGATGGATCACGGCAGCCAGTATCTGTCGGACCACTTCCTCAACCAGCTCCGGTACTGGGGCATCCACGCCAGCTTCGGCTTCCTTGAAGAACCGGAAACCAACGGGGTCGTCGAGCGGTGGAATCGCACGCTCAAGGAGCAAGCGATCTACGGCCGGGTCTTTCAAAACCTCGCTGACGTGCGCGCCGCCGTCGCCGAGTTCGTCGAACGCTACAACCAGTGCTGGCGCCTCGAGAAGCTGGCATACCGCACGCCACTCGAAGCGCGCGAGGAGTACATGCTACGTCACGCCGCGTAGCGCAAATGTGTGTCCAAGAAACCGGGTGCGGTACAAGTTCGCGCGCAGCCGCCATGTCCGCTTGGCCCGGACGCCGTCAGCGGTGCCGACGGTGTGTCCCCCGAGTTGGCTGCCTTCGTGGAACAGCACCATCTCGGCGCGGTAGACCGTGCTGCCAACTCGCTGGCCAGTCTTGAAGGTCCAGCGGCCACGGAGACGGGATGCCTCGGCCGCCACCAGCTAGCGGTGCAAGCTGTCTGCCTACGCCGGCGGAGAAACATGAACCGGGGAACCGATGCCTGCCGGCGACGCCTCGGTACCAACCCACCGTGGTAGGTCGCGTGGCGGACAGGCACCGGCAAATCAGGTGCCGGCTGGTGCTCCTCCTCGGCCTGTTCGCGCGTAGCCGCGAGGAGATATAGCCGAAATTGCGGATCGGAGGCGTGAAGCAGGTGGCATATCCTTCCAGTTGAATAGGAAAATCACCACCCAATGCTCTGACCGCGGCCTGCATCGCGGTCGTTGCTGTCGCCGCGGAACAGAACCCGGCCGACCCGTTCGCGGGCGTCGAGCTGACGGTCGTTCCCGCGGCGGGCCAGGTCCACATGGTGCAACGGCCCGGCGGCGGCGGCAACATCGGCGTCTTTGCCGGCGAGGACGGCGTCCTGCTGGTCGATTCCCTGTTCGCGCCCCTCGCCGACAGGCTGGTTTCCGCGGTGCGTAGCGTGTCGGCCGGCGAGATCCGCTTCCTGATCAATACCCATGTGCACCCGGACCACATCGGCGGCAACGAACCGCTGGCCGGGCGCGATGTACTGATCTTCGCGCACGGCAACGGCCGGGTTCGAGCCCTCGAGCGGCTCCGTTTCCCGCGCAGCGGAGGACGGTTCGCACCCCAGCCTGCGGCCGGCGCGCGTCCCGTCGTGACCTACAACGACACCGTGAGCTTTCACTTCCCGGACTCGGACGTGCTGCACCTCGGCGACGTCTTCCGGACCACCAGCTATCCGATCGTCGACGTCTACAACGGCGGCACGGTCGCGGGCACCATCGCGGCGCTCGAGCAGGCGATCGCGATGGCGGGACCGGACACGCGGGTGATTCCCGGGCACGGCCTGGAGGTCGTGGGGCGTGACGCGCTCGTCGAGTTCCTCACCATGACCATCGACGTACGTGATCGAGTCCGGACACTCATCTCCGAGGGCCGTACGCTGGACGAAGTGATGGCCGCGGCGCCGACGGCTGCCTACGATGCCCAGTGGGGGCAGGAGGCGACGTGGACGGCGAACGACTTCGTCCCGATCGTGTTCTACGAGCTCGGGGGCGGGTCGCTCTTCGTGCGCTGACCCGAACCCGGGAACCGGTGTAACGTCACTATGGCGGACATGCTCATTCTGAAGATGGCGTGGCGGAACATCGGCCGCAACCGGCGGCGGACGGTGGTCACGGTGGCCGCGATGGCATTCGGCCTCTTTGCCATGGTCATCTGGTTCGGCATGCTCCAGGGGCTGCTGAACGACATGGAGCAGACGGTCACCGACGTCGAGATGGGCGACCTGCAGATCCACGCGCCGACCTACCTCGACGAACCGTCGCTCTACACGCTCATCGACGGGGCCGACACTCTGATCCCCGCGCTCGAGGCGGCGGGGTTCCGGGCGAGCCCGAGGCTCGTCGGCGGGGGGCTCGCCGCGGCCGGCGTGTCGGCGGCCGGCGCATCGCTGCGTGGCGTCAACGTGCTGGACGACGCCCGCGTCAGCGCGATCTCGACACGCCTCGCCGAGGGAACCTGGCTCGACGAAAACGACCCGGGTGGCGTCGTCGTCGGACGGCGGCTCGCCAGGTCGCTCGATCTGGCGGTCGGCGGCGAGCTAGTCGTCCTGAGTCAAGCGACCGACGGCAGCATCGCGAACGATCTCTACGCCGTGCGTGGGATCCTCCAGAGCGTGAGCGACAGCGTGGACCGCTCCACGGTCTTTCTCACCGAGTCGGCGTTCCGCGAGCTCTTTGTCATGCCGTCGGGCGCGCATCGGATAGTGGTGCGCAAGCCGGACGATCTCGATCTGGCGGTGGCCGTCGAGACGGTGCGGGGACTTGCCCCCGACCTCGATACGCGGTCGTGGCGGACGCTGCTGCCGACCCTGGCGACCTATCTCGATTCGGCCAGTGCGTCGATGCAGATCGTCTCCGCGGTCATCTACATCGTCATCGCGATTCTCATCCTGAACGCGATGCTGATGGCGGTGTTCGAGCGCATCCGCGAGTTCGGCGTCCTGAAGGCACTCGGCGTCGAGCCGCGCCAGGTGCTCGGGCTCATCTTCGTCGAGAGTGCGCTGCAGACCGGTTTCGCCATCGCGATTGGCATGGCGCTCGCCGTCCCCGCGCTGCTGTACCTCGTCGAGTTCGGCATCGACACCGGGGCGCTCGGCGGGGTCCAGATCATGAGCGCCGCGTTCGCCACGGTATGGCGGGCCGCCGTGACGCCGGCCACGTTCGCGGTCCCGACGGCGAACCTGGTCGTCCTTGTGCTCCTGGCGGTGATCTACCCCGCCCTGAAGGCGGCCCGCATCAGTCCCGTCGAGGCAATGCGACACCAATGATTCCAGAGGGAGGGTGGGCGCGATGAAGGGCACCAGTCTCGCGACGATGGCGTGGCGCAACCTGTGGCGGAATCGCCGCCGCACGTACATCACGCTCTCGGCGATCGTCTTCGGCGTCTTCCTGGCCGTCCTCATGATGGCGATGCAAGATCGCAACTGGGCCGACATGATCCGGCTGGCGGCCCGACTGGGCGCCGGCCATGTGACGATCCAGCACCCGGAGTACCTCGACAGCCCGACGGTAACTCGCTCGGTGCAGGGGACCGACCGGCTGAAGCGCCTTGCCGCGGACGACGAGCGCGTCATCCGGGTGGTCGAGCGCATCACCGGGTTCAACATGCTGTCGACCGCGCGCGAGAACGTCGGCGCCGGCTTTATCGCCGTCTCCCCGGAGCAGGAAGATGAGGAGACGCTGTCGCTCCTCGAGGCGATTGTCGAAGGCGAGTTCTTCAGCTCTTCGACCGACGGCGGGATCATCCTGGGCGAGAGGCTCGCCTCGAACCTGGACGTCGAGCTCGGATCGAAGCTGGTCTACACGCTGACGGACAAGGAGGGCGAGATCGTCAGCGCCCTGGCGCGCGTCTCGGGCATCGTGCGTACCGGCTCACCCAGCGTTGACGCGAGCATCTGCCTGCTGCCAATCGACACGGTGCGGGAGGTGATCGGCTTCGCACCCGACGAAGCCATCCAGATCGCCGCGTTCGTGGACGACCAGCGCGCCAGCGACGCCGTGGTTGCCGATCTCGCCGCCGAGGCGCCGGAAGACGTCGCCGTGCTGGCGTGGCACGAGCTGCAGCCGGACCTGGCAGTGTTTATCGCCATGAAGGTCGGTGGCGCCAAGGTCATGATGCTGGTGCTCGCCGCGCTCGTGGCGGCCGGGATCTTCAACACGCTCTTCGTCAGCGTGATGGAGCGCCTGCGCGAGTTCGGCATCATGCTCGCCGTCGGCTTCAGCCCGGGACAGCTCTTCCGGCTGATCATGCTGGAGAGCGCCTGGCTGGCGGTCATCGGCCTGGCGGCCTCTGCCGCGGTCACCGTCGGACCGTACCTCTATCTCGCGTCGACGGGCATCGACATCTCGGGCATGATCCCGGCGGACCAGGTGGAGGTCGCCGGCGTCGGCATGTCGACCGTCCTGAGGGTCGGCATCTACGGCGAGAACGTGGCGCTCATCGGTGTGTCGGCTCTCGTCGCGATCCTGCTGTCCGGCGTCTATCCGGCCTGGAGGGCGGGACAGGCCGATCCGGTAGAGACGATTCGTCTGGTCTAGGAGCCCTTGGTTTGAACGGTAGCAACGGTGAGACCCCCGTCGTAGAGCTGGAGGATGTTGCCAAGATCTACCAGCAGGGAGATCAGCGGGTCGAGGCGTTGCGCGGCCTGACGCTGACGGTGCGCGGCGGGGAGTTCACGGCGATCAGCGGCCCGTCCGGCTCCGGCAAGACGACCGCGCTCAACCTGATCGGCGCCCTGGACACGCCGACGTCGGGCACTGTTCGACTCGAGGGCACAGACCTCGGGATGCTAACCCGCCAGGAGCTCAGCCACCTGCGCCGCGACCGGATCGGCTTCGTGTTTCAGGCCTACAACCTGCTGCCAATCCTCAGTGCCTACGAGAATGCCGAGATCGTGATGGTCGTCCAGGGCGTCGCCGAGGCGGAGCGCCGCGACCGGGTCATGAAGCTGCTGGCACGTGTCGGGCTCGAGGGGCTGGAGCACCGGCGACCGTCAGAGCTCTCCGGCGGTCAGCAGCAGCGCGTCGCGATCGCGCGGGCGATCGCGGCCGGCCCGGCCGTCGTGTTGGCCGACGAGCCGACCGCCAACATCGACTCCGGCAATGCCGACGCGCTGCTCGACATGATGGAGACCCTGAACCGCGAACAACAGGTCACGTTCCTGTTCTCGACGCACGATCCGCGGGTCATGGCGCGCGCGCGCCGTCTGGTCCGCCTCGTCGACGGCCGAATCGAGAACGACGAGGTGCGTACCTGACACACGGCAAGGCGCTCGCCTAAACCTCACACCAGTGCCGCACAGGCAATATTGGGTGCCCATGGCCGTGACCGCGCGCCCGGCGGGCCATCGGTGTCTATCTCAGCTACGGCACCACCACGATCCAGGACGGGTCGACCGGTACGGAAACGGCAGCGGCGCTGCGGGACGCCGCCGACCGCGAGCCGTTCCACGCTGACGTCGCCGTGTTCCCCCGGTTCCAGGTGCTCGAGGATGCCGAGCGCGCGGCAACAACGTCAGCCCCGCACGCTGGGCCATCGAGCGCGGCCACGCAGTCACGCTCGGCGCGGCGTACCAGTACTTCGAGGAGGCTAAGCGATCACGGACGCAGCGGGCGACCGTCCCGCTCGAGCTGGCGTGCCCCGCCGAGAATGCCGGTCAGGCCGTAGTTGCCCTCGTGGCACGCGTACTCGAAGAGCGGGCCGTCGGTGCGCCGGAACGGCATCATGACCGTGTACGGGGCCGTGTAGACCGTGGCGTCCGTGATCGTGTACTCGTAGGCCACTGTGTCCGGGTCGTGCCGGGTCAGACGCTCGACAAGATGCATGTTCGGGCCGGTGCCACCGCTCTGGCCACCCCGGAAGTGGCTGGTCTCAATGACCAGGGTCTCTCCCTCCCAGCGGGCGCGGGAGACCCCGGCGAACTGCGGAAACGGCGGCTTCGGCCGGTCGTCGAGCGGGATGATGCGGGCGTTGTGCACCATCTCGTTCAGGATCGCCACGTAACCGGGCCCCTGAAAGATCATCACGTTGTTGTTGTAGGCACTCGAGCGCATGGGCGGACCCGAGTTGAAGCCCATGATGCAGCGGTCGGCCAGGCTACGGTTCTCGTACGAATCGTACCGGTGCTCCTCCCGGTAGGCGCGCCGCTCCGCCGCGTCCTGGACGGCTGCCTCGGTCTGCGGCGGCAGCCGGCCGTCGGGCGGATCGATGATCAGCGACGTCCGCTTGTCGGAGGTGAGCTCGACGCCGCGCTCGTACCAGAACTCGTTGTACGACAGAACGCCTCCCTCGGCGCGGGGGCGGTAGCCCGCCGCGCCCCTCTCCGGATCAAAGAGGTCCCGGTTCAGGCGCGTCCGCTCAGACGCCTCGAACGCCGCCGCTTCCTCCGGCGAGAGGTTCTCCAGGCCCTCGAACTGCTCGGGTCTCTGGAACGGTGTCAGCGTGCGGAACGTGAAGGTGCCGGAGACGTCAGGCTGCCCGTCGGGCGTCCGCATCGGCATGGTGCGGTCGGACGACGATTGGGCCATCGCCGCCAGCGGGGCGAGCGCGACGACGGCTGCCAGGACCACGAGCATCGCGAAGCTGTTCCTGAGCATTTGCAGACCTCCCCAGGCGCCTGCCCTACCTTGAGGCTCAGCGTCTGTTGCACGAACACGGTAGACCGCCGGAGAAGCAAACGCAAGTGCGTCTTGCGCCGGCTACGGCGACCGCTCCTCCGGTGGTGAGGACGTCAGTCCGGGTCTTCCAGAGAATCGTAGAACTTGATGATGTCGCCCCGGTCGCCGGACTCGTTGAACGCCATGCCGGCGCGCGGATGCTGGTTCAGCACCCCGGTCACCATGTAGGGATAGTCGAAGCCCCACTTCAGGGCGGTGCGC
This sequence comes from Vicinamibacterales bacterium, assembly GCA_965246995.1. GTDB lineage: Bacteria > Acidobacteriota > Vicinamibacteria > Vicinamibacterales > UBA8438 > VXRJ01. The sequence goes on along the minus strand of OZ252008.1, from coordinate 1,819,247 downwards.
ATCGGCTCGATGTGATGCTGGATGCAGTGCAGCACCGGCCGTAGCCGGAACTTGGGGTTGTGCAGGAAGCTGAGCAGTAGCTCCATCGGGCAGTTGCCCGCCCCGCGCCCGAGCCCCGCCATGCTGGCGTCCAGCCGGTTGGCGCCCCTGATGGTCGCCTGGACGGTGTTGGCGAAGGCGAGCTGCCGGTTGTTGTGGGCGTGCATGCCCACTTCCTTGCCGGCCGGCGCGGCGTACCCCTGGAAGGTGGTCATGTAGTCGTCGATCTGCTCGCAGTAGAACGCGCCGAAGCTGTCGACGATGCAGACGACGTCGGCCTCGGACTGGGCGACCAGGGCCAGTGCCTCGTTCAGCTCCCGCTCCGGGACCGTCGACAGCGCCATCAGGTTGAGGCTGGTCTCATAGCCCTTGTCGTGGGCGTCCTTGATCATGTCCAGGGCCAGCGGGATCTGGTGGATGTAGGTGGCCACCCGGATCAGGTCGATCACGCTCTCCGACTTCGGCAGGACGTCTTCCTTGTAGTCGCTCTTCTCAGCGTCGGCCATCGCCGACAGCTTCAGCGACGTGTCGTTGTCGCCGACGATGCGGCGGACGTCGCTCTCGACGCAGTGCTTCCAGGGTCCGAACTGCCCCGGCGGGAACTGCTTGCGGGAGTTGATGTAGCCGATCTCCATGTAGTCGATGCCGCTCGCGACGCAGGCCTCGTAGACCGCCTTGACGATCTCGTCCGGGAACTGGTGGTCGTTCATCAGACCGCCGTCCCGGATGGTGCAGTCCATCACCTTGATCTCGGGACGGTATGAAACCCAGTGGCCCGCAGGCGTGTCCTGCGGTAATCGCTCACTCATCGCAAGGTCTCCTTTGTCGCGTTGTCTGTGCCCGTGCCGTCTTGCCGCACTCACCGCCGGCGGAACGGGGACCGCCGGGCCGTCAATGAGACGTATGGCTCGAACGGGCGTCGCTCAAAGGGGGGTGGCAGTGGTCTTGATGGCATAGAGCATATCAACTGCCTGTTGCTGCCGACCTGGCCCGCGCGATGCAGGAGTTCGCCACCCGGCGAACCGGCGATCCGCTCCGCGCCGTCACTCCGGAAGCGCGAACACGAACAGGCCGTTGCCCGCGTTCGGACGCCGGACGTCGGGGATAAGCTCGACCGGCATCGTCGTCCAGCTTCCACCCCCGGTGCCGGTCCCGATGGCGACGTACTGCCGGCCATCCACGCTGTAGGTGATCGGGAAGCCCTGCACCGCGGTCGGCAGCCGCGTTTCCCAGAGCTGATCGCCGGTCTCCACGTCGTAGGCAAACGTCCGCCGGTCGTACGTGCCGACGAAGGTCAAGCCGCCGGCGGTGGTCAGCGCCGCGGAGATGTACGGCGACCGCTTGCGGTGCGACCAGAGGATCCTGCCGCTCACATGCATCGCGACGAACTCGCCCATGTTCCCGTCGCTGTTCGGGTGCAGGAAGTTCTCGCGGAACACCATCCCGGCGCCACCACCCCCTTCCTGGAACTCGACCTCGCTGTAGATGGACCGCTGGCAGTTGAGCGTCAGGGGGATGTAGAACGCCTCGGTCTCCGGGCTGTAGGCCATCGCCCGCCAGCTCTTGAGGCCGGAATGGCTCGGACAGAACGAGAGCTCCTCGTCGAGCACCGGCATCATGCCGGGGCGAAACGCCATGCGTCCGGTCTGCGGATCGATGTCGACGAGGTTCTGGTAGCCGAGGTCGGTGGCGTTGATAAACGTGCCGGTCTCGCGGTCGAGCTGCCACAGGATGCCGAGCTTGCCCATGGTGAAGACGGACGGCCGCCCGTCGACCTCCACGAGAATCCGCTCGAACGTCTCGTCCATGTCGTGGGACTCGCCCGGCAGGTGCTGGAAGTACCAACGCATCTCGCCGGTCTGCGGATCGAGAGCCAGCGTCGAGCTGGTGTAGAGTGCGTCCGCGTCGGTGCGGCGGCTGACTTGGGCCCACGGCTTGGCCTGCGCGACACCCCAGTAGGTAAGCCCCAGATCCGGGTCGTAGCTACCGGCGATCCAGGCGTCGCCGCCGCCGCGGAACATCATCGGCAGGTCGCCCCAGGTATCGCCACCCGGCTCGCCCGGCCGCGCCACCGTCGAGGTCCGCCACAGCTCGCGCCCGGTGTCGGCGTCGTGGCCGGTAATGAAGCAGCCCTCTTCCCAGAACCGTAGGCAACCGGCCATGCCGGAGATGACCACACCCTGCACCACGAGCGCGCCGCTACTGAAGAAGAAGCCCTTGGACGGGTCGGCGACGTCCGCCTCCCAGACCACCTCGCCGGTTTGCGCATGGAGGGCGACGATGTTCGCGTCCGCGGTGTTCAGGATGATCTTGTCCTCGTAGATCGCGATGTTGCGGTTCGGCCGGCCGCGGCCGCGCGCGGTCGGAAACTCGCGGCGGTACTCCCACAGCATGTCTCCGGTCGCGGCGTCGAGCGCCTGCACGATATTGCCGGGGCTGGCCAGGTACATCACGCCCTCGTGCACGATCGGCGTGGTCTGCTGCGAGCCGGGCTCCATCGCCCACGACCAGACCATGCGGAGATCTCCCACGTTGTCACGGGTGATCTGATCCAGCGGGCTGTAACCCCATCCATCCTGCGTGCGGCGCCAGTTCAGCCAGCTTTCCGGCGGCGGATCGGCCAGCACCGCATCGGTCACGGGGCTAACGGCGGGCGCCTGACCGGACGCCGGAGCGGAGAAAGCAAGCAGGGCAAGGGTGACAATTGCAATAAGACGAGACATCGTCGACTCCCCTTTCGACTGACGGCCGCAGGCCGTGAACGGCGTGTCGATTCCGTTGACGGCACGTTACCACGACCCGTGACGCCGTGGGCGGGCGCCGCGCGCAGACGGACGATTGAACGCTGGGACAGGGAGAAGCTCACTCCCGCCACACCGGATTGACGAACCCGCCGTTGCCGGCCACGTCCCAGACCGCGACCCGCGCCCAGATCCAGCCGGGGAAGCCGCACGAGAACGGGGTGGCCGAGCAGTCGCACTTCCGGACGAAGACGGCCATCGAGCAGGCGTTGCTGTTGCGGGGCGACCGGGACTTCGACGACGAGTCGGCGTATCTGCGGTTCGTGCGGGCGGTCGTCGACGAGGCGCGGAATGCGGCGGCGGCGACGCGGCTTGCCGAGGAGCGTCCGTACCTGCGGCCGTTACCTTCGGCTCGGATCCCGGAGTACACGACGTTCCAATGCGTGGTGCGGAAGTGGAGCACGATTCGCGTCGGCGGCCGGATCTACTCGGTGCCGTCGCGGTTGATCGGTCACACGGTCGAGGCGCGTCAGCATCCGTCGACGGTCGAGGTCCTCTACGGCGGCCGGGTGCTGTGCACGATGCCGCGGTTGCGGGGTGCGGCGGACCACCGGATCGACTACCGCCACATCATCGGGAGTCTGGTCCGGAAGCCGGGCGCCTTCGCGCGATATCGCTTCCGGGAGGAGCTGTTCCCGTCGCTGACGTTCCGGGCGGCGTATGACGCGCTGGGCCGGACGCACGGCGAGCGAGCTGACGTCGAGTACGTGCGGCTGCTGCACCTGGCGGCCGCGACCAGCGAGCGGCAGGTCGAGGCGACGCTTCGCGCCCGACTCGACGCCAGCGGCCCGTGCGACTACGCCAGCGTCCAGGCCGAGGTGCGCCCGCCGGTCCCGACCATCCCCGTGGTGCACATACCTCGGCCGGACCTGACGCAGTACGACGCGTTGCTGTCCGGAGGTCTGCGCGGATGACGGCGCCGAGCACGCAGGTGACGACGCTGCTGACGCAGTTCGGCCTGACGACGGCGGCCGAGGAGCTCGTGCCGCGACTGACGCAGGCCGGCCACCACGACGCGCTGCCGGTGCTGCTGGACGTGTTCGACGCCGAAGCCGAGGCGCGACGCCAGCGCCGGATTGCCCGGTTGCGGCGGGCCGCACGTCTGCCGCCCGGCAAGACGTTCGCGACGCTCGACACGGGACGGTTTCCGGCGCCGGTCGTGCAGCAGCTCGAGACGCTGGCCACCGGGGCGTTCCTCGAGACGGCGACCAACGTCCTGGCGTTCGGCCTGCCGGGCGTCGGCAAGAGCCATGCGCTGTGCGCTGTCGGGCACGCGCTGGTCGAGGCCGGCCACAGCGTGTTGTACGCCCCGGCCTATGCCCGGGTGCAGGAGCTGCTCGGCGCGAAACGGGACCTCGACCTGCCCCGCGCCCTCCGCAAGCTCGACCTCTTCGAGGTGATCCTGCTCGACGACCTCGGCTACGTGCAGCAGAGCCCGGATGAGGCCGAGGTGCTGTTCACGCTGCTCGCCGAGCGCTACGAGCGCCGCTCGGTGATGGTCACCAGCAATCTGGTCTTCAGCCAGTGGGACCGGATCTTCCGCGACCAGATGGCCACGGCCGCGGCGATCGACCGCCTGGTGCACCACGCCGTGGTGCTCGAGTTCGACGTGCCGAGCTATCGGACGGACAAGTCGCGCCGGACATCGCCACCGTCACCTGCGCCCCGCGGGCGCGCTCCCGGGCCGCTGTTGCCTCGGGCCCGTCGACGGCCGACCTCCTGAACGCCCCAACCGTCCGGGATCCGAGCGGCCTGTGGATCGTGCCAGCGGCGTGGAAAACGCGCGCGGGCAGTCGTGCCAGCATGACCCGCCGAGGCCGCGCGTTTCCCACCCCGCTGTGGACGGCGCAAGCGCCGCCCACACCACCCACAGGCATCAATGTTGTTGATATCGATCCACGTGATCGGAACCGGCCAGAACAATTGACGCGAAGCGGCCAAAGTAGTTGATGCTGAACAACCCCGGCTGCCTCGCCGAAATACAGGTCCGGTGGGAGCCGTAGCGGCGCCACCGCGTCGTATTCGAGCTCCGGCGCCGGTTGACCATAGGCGGAGCTCAGGGGGAGCAACAGGCAGAGCGTCGCGATAAGCATGGAACAGCGCATGGGAAGACCTCTTGCTCTTTATGGGGTTTCCGACGACAGCGCTCAGCAGTCAGCCACCGCAGCGATGATGGCGCCAGCCCTTAGAGCGTCCGGCGTCGTCAGATACGCCGGCGTGGCGACACCATCTCTGGTCAGGGTCAACAACTGCCGGTCTTCATCGACTTCCAGGTCCAGAATCTTGTCAAGAGCGATTGACGTCGTGCCTTTGTGAATCAGCAGCACCCGCTTGCTCGTCACGAGCAGCGTCCCGGCCTTGTCGATGACGAATCCCCTGACCGTGTACTTTTGCCGGTCCCGTGAGAACGAGTGGAGGACGCGCTTCTTGAGGAGTCGCCCTTCACTCTGCAGATGGCACACTTCTCCGCGTCGGAGTTTCGTTTCCGCCTCTGCCGTCGGCAACGCGCCATCCCGAATCGCCCGCAGTTCCTGCAGCCGGTCCAGCAACGACAATTCTTCCTCCAGGACACTGTCGGAGAGGCCGAATGCGGTCCGCGCCTGTTCGAGCGCGGCTTCTTCGGCCTCGGTGAGGTCGTGGTCCGCGGTGGCTTCGACGTGTGCCCTGCGGTATGCATCGAGCTTCGTTCGTTCGACAAACGCCGGATCAAGAGAAAGTGCTCGCTCGGCTCGAGCTAACCGATCGTGATCGACTGGCCCCTTCCACGCGGTTGCCATCCCGGAATCAACGAGCGTCAAGTACGCCTGCTGCTCGAAGTAGCGGGCGTTTGCCGGTTCGACCCAGCGACCGGCGCGCGCAGCGTCGATTTCTGCCCGTACATCGCCCGCTAGGGGGTCGGATGTGGCGATCCGTTCGGTCAGCAGGCGACCGTAGGCGTCACCAGCCCGCTTCTTCACGATGCCGAGCAGACCGATCCCCAACCATGCGAACGCGCACCCGGCCGCCACAACCCACCAGGAAATTGCCCCCAGAAATGCCGCCAGCAGGAGCGCTACGACCAGACAGAGCGCAATCAGCCCGCCGGATGTTGACTTTGGCCGCGCGGGCGCCTCGGTTCGGTCCGCCTCTTCTGGCTGGTCCGGAACCCCAAACGTCGCACCCGTCTCTTCCGTCAACTCAATCGCGGCCTTTCGTCGCTGGGGCAGCGCCGTGTCCGCATCCGACTCTGCGCTTCCGGACCAGTTGCCGACCGACTTTCGGTAGTAGACCCCGCCACGTCCCCCGTGCACAAACGCTCCGCCGCTGGACGATAGGCCGAGACGGGCACCGGTGACGCCCGCGGATATACCGATGCCGCCTCGCGAGAGATTGAACCGAATCGGTCCAGCGCGAAAGGCCTTTCTGAGATAGAACCCCATGCCGTGTCTCCCGGCCCAATTGTAGCGGTGCGGCAACGGCGGGCGCCGGTAGGAAGTGCGATACTGCACGCCATGCGTATCGCGACCTGGAACGTGAACGGCCTACGGGCGCGTATGCATATGGTCGCGCATTGGCTGAAGAGCCGCGAGCCAGACGTGGTGGGCTTGCAGGAAGTGAAGATCACTAACGAGGAATTCCCGCACGAGGATTTCCGGGCGCTCGGCTATCACGCCGTGGTCCACGGCGAGAAGGGCTGGAACGGCGTGGCGGTGCTGAGCCGGGCGCCGGCGGAAGTGGACACTCGGGGGCTACCCGGCCGAGAGGGCGCCGGAGCCCGCCTGCTGCGCGTCCGTGTTGCCGGTCTCGACTTCGCCACGGTGTACTGTCCCAACGGCAAGACACTGGACCATCCCGACTTTCCCATGAAGCTGGCCTGGTTCGATGCGTTGCGGGACTACCTCGCTGGCGTGGATCAGGATTGCGCGTTCGTCATCGGCGGGGATTTCAACATCGTGCCGGCCGCGCTGGACTGCTGGCAGGGCGACGCCGCCGACGGTTCAATCTTCTGCACCGTCGAAGAGCGAGCCCGATACCGGTCTCTCCTCGATGTGGGGCTCACGGACCTGTTTCGCCACCTGTACCCGGAGGAGCAGAAGTTCTCCTGGTGGGACTACCGGGGTGGTTCCTTCCATCGCGGTTTTGGACTGCGCATCGACCTGTTGCTTGGCACCGCCGCCACTGTGTCCCGGGTGCGGCACGTCGAGATCGATCGCGAGTACCGCAAGAAGAAGGATGGCCACACGGCGTCCGACCACGCACCGGTGTTCGCGGATCTGGACTGACCCGGACAACCACGACTACAAGCAGCACGAGACTGTGGTATCTGCTGCGAATCCCGTAGCGGAGCGGATTTCAGGTAACCAGATCCGACGGGTCCGCCGCTGCGGCGCGCGCGATCTTCACGGTTCTCCCGCCCATGCCGCGGCCACGGTCTCGTTCAGCTCCTCGATCGAACGCGGTGGTCTTCCCGGTCTGGCGAGCATGCCGAAGACGCTCTTAACGGACTTCCCGCGTTTCGCCCTGACCTGTAGCCGTCCGTCCTTCAGAAGATCGACATCAACCTTGTCGCCGGGGCGCACTCCGAGATGTTCCAACACTTCCTTGCGCAAGGTGATCTGCCCCTTGCCGGTGACGGTCAACGTGATGGCCATGGCTCTACGGCAGCGCAAACGCCAGGATGGTGTTCGTCGCGATGACGGCGACGTACTGCGTGCCGTTCAATTCGTACGTCAACGGGCTCGACCGGATCGTGCGCGGGGCCTGGTGCTGGAAGAGCTGCTCCCCGGTGGCTGCATTGAACGCGTAGAAGCCGCCGTCCTCGGTGCCCTGGAACACCAGGTCGCCGGCGGTCGCAAGGCTGCCACTCGAGGCGCCGAACGTGAGCGCCGGCAGGACCCGTTGCCAGATGTCCTCGCCGCTGGCCGGCTCGTAGGCGGTCAGTGTCATCGCCGGCGGGTAGTCCGGGATCCGGTCGATCTCGGTGAGGTTCTTCTGGTGGCCGCCGCCCTCGCCGAGCTGCAGGCTGTCGCCGAGCGGCTTGACGAGCAGGGACACCCCGGCGTTCTTGCCGGTGACGTAGAACAGCCCGGTCCGGGGGCTGAACGAGGGCGAGCCGAAGCTCGAGCCCCCGTGCGCCACGATGTAGTGCTCGTCCGTCGAGTAGGGCCAGTACATCGGCCGCGCCTGCGCCTGCAGCTCGGGATCCTCAAGGTCGAGGTAGGTGGCGCAGAACGGCGCCATCGGGATGCCGCGGGCGTTGTACGGGATGGGCTGGGTGGGATAGACCACCTCGCCCGGCACGTTCGTCTCGGTCGGGACGAGCGTCTCGACCATCGGGTTGATCGGCTCGCCCGTGTCGCGGTGCCAGAGGTAGAGCAGGCAGTTCTTGCCGGCTGCCCCGATTCCCTTGATGGTCTCGCCGCCGCGCGTGATGTCGAAGAGGACCGGACCGGTCACGAGGTCCCAGTCCCAGAGGTCGTGGTGAATGGTCTGGAAGTACCACTCCAGCTCCCCGGTCTCCAGATCCAGGGCGATGGTCGAGTTGGTGAAGAGGTTTGCGCCGGGCCGGGCCGAGCCGTCGTACGGCGGATTCGGGTTCGCGGCATTGAAGTAGAGCATGCCGAGTTCAGCGTCAACCGCCGGCTGGGTCCAGATGCCGGCTCCCACCCGCTTGCCGTCCCCCCACGTCGGGTCGGCCAGCTCCCAGCCCTCGTCCTGGGGGCGCTGGGGGATCGTGTTGAACACCCACTTGATGTCGCCGGTCTCGGCGTCGGCGGCGACGACGAGCCCGCCGGGGATGTTTCCTTCGGAGATCGCGGAACCGACGTACAGGGTGCCGTCGTGATAGGCAGGCGAGCTGTTGATCCGATAGGCGAGCGAGGATGCATCGAAGCCGGGCGGGTAGGCGTCCGGATATTTGAACGCGAGGGCCCGTCCGAACACCGGCAGAATGCCGCCGTCGCCGAAGGTCTCGACGAGCTCGCCGGTCTTCGCATCGGCGGCGACGAGTTTGTCGCCGTGGTAGGAGTAGATCTTCCCGTCGACGTGGAGCGGCCCGCGCACCGGACCGCCCTCGACGCCTTCGAGCTCCAGCGTCCACACCGGGTCTCCGGTCATCGCGTTGAGGGCGAGCACTGTCGGGCCGGCATGCAGATACATCAACCCATCGACGACCAGCGGTGTGGTCTGGCCGACGTTGAGCCCCGGCGCAACGTCGTACGACCAGCGCTGCTGGAGCTGGCCGGCGTTCGCCGTGTTGATCTGGTCGAGCTCCGCGAACCGCTGGTTGTACGGGTCCAGGTTGTGGCTCGCCCAGTTCGTCTGGCTGCTGCCCGCGATGATCGTCGGGGGCTCGCCCGCGCGCGTCGTCGTGCCCTGTTGCTCGGCCCCGGCCGAGTGGAGGCCGCTGATGACGGCAACGGCAAGTGTCGCCCCCGCCATGCGGACGTACCGGTTGTCGATTGCTCTCATCGGCCTGTCTCTCTTCCGCGAATGTCCGGCGGGCGGCGCAGCCCGCGTGCCGCGGCGTGCTACGGGCGCAGCTCCCGGCCGTCCTGCTCGAACTTGCGCGCCCCGGCCAGGATACCGGTGAGCCCGTAGTTCCCCTCGTGGCACGCGTACTCGAAGAGGGTTCCATCGAGGCGCCGGAACGGAATCATCACCGTGTACGGCGCGGTGTACACGGTGGGGTCGGTCACCGTGTACTCGTAGGCCACAGTATCCGGGTCGATCCGGGTCAGACGCTCGACCAGTTGCATGTTGGTCGACGTCAGGCCACTGCTCCCGCCGGCGAAATGCGTGGTCTCGATGACCAGCGTCTCACCTTCCCAATGCCCCCGGGAGACGCCGCTGCGCTGCGGGAACGACGGCTTCGGGGTGTCGTCGATCGGGATGAGCCGGGCGTTGTGCACCATCTCGTTGAGGATCGCCACCCAACCGGGCGTCTGGAAGATCATCACGTTGTTGTTGTAGGTGCTCGAGGACATCGGCGGGCCGGCGTTGAAGCCCATGATGCAGCGATCGCCCATGCTCCGGTTCTCGTAGGAGTCGTACATGTGCGCGCGCCGCTCCGCCGTCGCCTCCCGGCTCTGGGCAATGTCCTCCGCGGTACGGGCGACGCGCGGCGGCAGCCGGCCATCGGGCGGGTCGACGACCAGGGAGGTCCGCTTGTCGGAGGTCAACTCGACGCCCCGCTCGTACCAGAACTCGTTGTACGACAGCACGCCGCCCTCCGACCGCGGCCGGTAGAACAGCGCGCCCTTCTCCGGATCGAACAGGTCGCGATTGCGCCGCGTCCGCTCCTCCGCCTCGAAGGCCGCCGCTTCCTCCGGCGAGAGCGACTCCAATCCCTCGAACTGCTCCGGCCGCTGCAGCGGCGTGAGTGTCCGGAAGGTGAAGGTGCCGGAGACGTCCGGCTGCCCGTCGGGCGTGCGCATCGGCATCGTCGGCTCGGCTTGCTGGGCGAGCGCGGGCAGCGGAGCCAGCGTGAGTAGCAGGGCCAGGGTGCAAAGGGTTGCGAGGTATCTCGGCATCGGTGTTCTCCCGGCGGTCATGTTGGGTTTCGACGGCTACGCCAGCTCCGACACCAAGCCTACATCAGGCCCACGCCGGATTCGCAACGGTTCACGCGCCCGTCAGTTCCGGTATGCGCCTGCCCTCGACCAATCCACCCACGAACGCCGCGAACGGCCGGATATCCTGCCTGATGCTGGCCGATTCCAGCACGCTCATGTATTCGTCCCGCCGTTCCACCGGGATAATCGTCCAGGGATACCCCCCCGATGCGAGCATGACGTTCATGAGAAAACGTCCCATCCGGCCGTTGCCGTCCGGGTATGGATGGACGTAGACGAACATGAAGTGCCCCAGCACGACCCGCACGGATGGCTCGGCCTCGTTTGTGAGCAGGTCGAAGAGCACCGGCATGCAGTCGCGCACCGCTTCGCGCGGCGGTGGCACATGCATGGAACGACGGATGTACACCGGGCCGCTTCGGTAGCCGGCCAGATCGACCGCCCGGATGATACCCGCGGTCACGCTTGGTCCGAACAACCGCCGGTACCATTCAGCGTGGTCCTCACGCGCGACATCGCCGGCACCGCGGCCACGCAGAACCCGTTCAACGCTTGCCCTGACGCCGACGAACGCATCGTGGTAACCGCGCGCGGCAAGCGCGTTACGAATTTCACGATCCCCGGCGTTCCGGTCAGGGTTCCATGCGCCGCTGCGTACCCGCTCGATGAGTTCACGGCTGACCCTGTACCCCTCGATCGACAATGAGTGGTAGGCATCGTTCACATACACGGCGTCGACGGCGCGCAGGCAGGCATCCGGCTTATCGGGAAGCCCTGGCGGGGCGGGGAACACCTCCAGAACCGGTTGGCGCATCGCTTCCCACATCAGGCGGAGACGGTTGACATAGGGTGAAGCCTCGCGCGTGGCCAGCACGACGCCCGGCTTGTCTTCAAACGGATCGGTCTCTCGGATTGTGTAGCCGGCCGCTTCCATCGTTCTTGCGATCTCATCGGCTACGGTCGCGCGCTCTGCATTTCTGAACGCACCAGCCAAACGACCCGCGATCGTGCTGTGGCCACCCTGCAGCAGTATGGCAAGGATGTCCGATGCATCCTTGACCGCCGCCATCGCGGCGTGCGCGTCCGTTGAAGCACGCCGGAAGAACTGCTCCGAAACGGCCACAAGGGCGGCGGGAACCGAATACAGGCGCAGGCCATCGCGCTCGACGATCTGGTTCCGGCTCGGCATGGCGTTACGCACATCAAAAATCGACGTGCCATGCGGTAGCGGCGTCGGCTTGTTGCCGCCCTTAGGGGTGCGCACGATCAGTTGAGCCGGCACGGTCCGGTTGCCGGCATGCAGCGACAGCGACTGTTCAGGCGACAGGCACCACTCCTTGCCGAACCGTTCGGAAAGATAGGCACCGCAGAAATCCCAAAACGAGGCATACCAGGCCGTGCTGTCCCCAGGTGCCTCGTCCGGGCTCGACGGGATGTACCAGCCTTTGATCACGTCCTTCAGGAAGCCGCTCTTGACGAGGCGCTCCCGATGGGTCCGGCTCAGGCCACGGGACCTGATTGCAACACGGCTCCGCTTCTGCAGCACCCTAAGGAAAGGGATTCGGCCAGTTTTTCTTGAGGACTTGCCATGCCAGTCGCTCGTTCCAGCTGGTGCGTCTGCTGAGCCAATCCAAGGGTTTAGCGCTGCGCGATAATTAGGTTATTAAGTTGTATAACTAGCAGGTTTTTATGTCGAGCGACAAATAGGTTTTTCTGCGTGGCGCCCTTACTGGCTGCGCCCCCGCTCGGCCCGAAGCTGGAAGCAGTGCCGGCCGGCCTCATGGCGGGAGAACGGCCGCGCGTTGCGCAACTCGCGGTCCACGGTCGAGCGCGCGAAGACTGCGCAGAGCTCGTAGGCAGTGCCCTCCCCCGCCTCGTAGTCGTAGGTCTCGTCCGTCACCGGGTCGCTGATGACCACCTGGGTATCGGAGCCGCGGCGCAGCTCATCGAGCGAAACCGGAAGGCGTTGGTACGTCGCCTCGTAGCGGTCGATGGCTTGCGAGATGACGTCCAGGTTCTGGGCGCGGCGCGTGTCCAGCCGCTCCTGGCGCTGGTCGGCCGGGGAGCCGAGCACCATTAGCCCGGCGACTACCGTCACCGCCACCACCGCGGCGGCGATCACCGGAAAGGGGTCGCGGCGGCTCGGGGTGCGCACGTCGCGAGGATCGCGCTCGGACTCTCTCAGGTCCCGGAGGTAGTAGCCGAACGCGCCGCCCGCGATCGCGGTCACGGTCAGCGCCCTCAACACGAAGCGCGCCGTCAGTTCGCCGCCGAGGAAGCTGTACAGAATGACGCTGACGACGCCTACCAGCACGCAGGAAGCGACGAAGAGCGTCAGGTAGGTGAGCTGCGACCGGATGCGCGACGCGCGGGCGCTCGGCTGCGCCTCGACGCCGCGACGCACGACCCGCGTGACGTACGCGAACACCGGGCTCGCCACCACCAGCGCCGACACCGACGACCGGAGCAGCTCGCGGATCAGCTCCGGAGGCAAACCGGCGGGATCGGGCAAGGCGAGATCGATCAACCCGAACAGCACCGCCCCCAAGTTGAAGGCGCTGACGAACAGCGCCATGAACAGGACGACGTACAGGAACGCCTCGCGCGGGCGCGTCGAGACGGCAGGTCGCGGAACCGGGATCGGGGACTCGACGTCGGCGAAACTGTCCAGCGCCCCCCGGACTTGATCCGCCGGCCAACCCGCTTGGGTGAGAACATCCTCTATCTCGCCGCGCGAGAGCCCCCGCCCCAGGGCTTCCTTGACGAAGCTGACCAGTTCCGGACTGAGCACCACCCGCGTCCCGCTACTCTGCATCTCGCTCCTCCTTCACCTTCGGAGAGCATGCCAACGGAAAGACCCGTTTGACGCCTCCGGCTAGAGAGAATCAATGCAAGAAGGATGCCACGGCATCATTCGTGCGGGCGCGCTAGGAGCCCGTGGTGAAACGCCGCGTCGCACCGAGAGCGGTGAGGCGCCCGACTGACAAGGCGCGACGAGGGAGCATATTGGCCCGTATGAGACCGAGGAGCAACGCCGTTCAGGCGGGATGCATCGCCGCTCGAATGTAGCGGGGGTTTCACCACGGGCTCCTAGTGCGGGTCGCCGGCCGTCAGACGCTCGAGCAGATCGGGATCGATCAGCCGCTTGACCGTGCGCCGATCGAGATCCAGGCGGCGAGCGCTTTCCTGATAACTCCCGGTCGTCGCGTAGACGCGCGTGCAGTACCTGCGGAGGAGCTCTTCGGCCGTCAGGCCACCGTCACGCCATGCCGCCGCCACGTCGTCGTCGGTCGCATTCGGCGTCTCTGGAACAGGCCTCGGGTGGTATCGCTTGCGCACCAGCACGTTGCGAACGCACTGCTCGAGCTCCCTCACGTTGCCGGGCCACGCATAGTCGGCACCGAGATCGCGCTCCACGCAGACCTGTACTTCATCAGCCAGATCAGATGCCTCGTCGGCACCAATCACACGCTCGCTGACGAACAGCACCAGGTTGCGGAGATCGTCGGGCGAGTCCCGCAGTTGGTCGCGGAGCGATGGCGTCTCGATCAGATCCGCGCACAGCCGGTAGTAAAGGTCTTCCCGAAAACGACCGACGCGCATCTCGGTGTCGAGATCACGATTGGTCGCGGCGATCAGCTTGCCCTTGAACTCCCGAGGCTTCGTCTCGCCGATGCGTTGAAACTCGCGGGTCTGCAGGACGCGCAGCAGCTTGACCTGAATCGAGGCGTCGAGGTCGCCGATTTCGTCGAGCAGCACGGTGCCGAGTGGCGGGCACGCCTCGAGCCAGCCGACGCGATCCTCCAGAGCGCCGGTGAAGGCGCCCTTCCGGTGCCCGAACAGCTCTGATTCGATGAGTGTCGGCGATAGCGCCGACAGATTGAGGGCGTGAAACGTCCCCTCGAGGTCCGTCACGAACGTCTCCCGCTGGCGATCGAACGGGATATATCTGGAGAGCCCAATGGCCCGGGCGACCAGCTCCTTACCGGTCCCTGACGGTCCGGTCACGAGCGTCGTGACGTCGTGCATCCGGCGGTAGAGCGAGCGCCCGTAGCGACGTATGTCGTGCGTGAAGATCGATTGCCAGACGTCCCCTCGCAATCTCGCGGCGGGCTTCGACGAGCCAATGATGTTTCCGAATATGAGATCGAACGCGCGACGGAACTGGAAGAAGCAAGCGAACAGGTGCGGCGGTTCCACGCTCCACGGAACCCGGATCCCATCGAGCGTCAGGAAATGCTGTACGTCGCGGCAGAATCGCCGGTAACATGCCACCCGCCCGGCGCTGCGCTTCGGCTCGACGTGGACTCGGTGCAGGTCGTCCTCGTATCGCCAGAAGAGCACGTGGGCGACGACGGAGGCATACAACACGAGCTCCTTCGTTGTCGCGGATCTCGACCGGAGGAGGCGTTCTCTGGCTTCCCCCGCCACGCGCTCGGAGAGAGACAGCAACTTCTCGAGGGCGGGATTCCGCTCGTAGCCTGCCTCAAGGCTCCACACCGCGCCGTGCGGAACATAGTCGGCGCCGAGAATCGACCGTTCGAGTTCGATGAATTCGGAGCCGAATGGGTTGCTATAGGCGAGCCGGGCTAGCGACTCCGCGAGTCGACGCTCCTCTGGTTGGAATAGTGACAATGGACATTTAACGTACGCTGGTGTTCATTCCATGTCAACGACGCCGGGCTTCGCTCGACCAGTGCGCCGCGCGAGCCTGCAGTCGCCCGACGAGTTCTCCTTGCACCTCCGGGTCGACATGCGGACAGGTGTCCGCTACGTACGCACGCCAGTTGGATACGTAGGTGTCCAGCCACGCCGCGTAGGCCCTTCGTGTCGTAGCGTCGTCGACTACGGCAAGTCCGCGACGGGCCCAGGTATCGAACCGCTGCGTTGCAAGCGCGAGCCATTGCCGCGCGTAGATGCTCGGGTCGCTACCGACGACCGCCGAGGCGGCGATTTCGTCATCGTGGCGCTGCAGTGCTTCCCGCGCGCGGGCGGTCGCCTCGTCCCACCGAGCACGACGGAGATCGCCGGAGGGAAACGGGTTGCCGCTCTCTACCGGATCCCGATGCGACCAGCGCGGCACGGCCGACATCCGTAGTGGACCCGCGAAGCCTGGTTGGCCGGCCATCTTCTGGCCCTTCCTCATCTGCAGCGTCAGTCCAGCGCGTACTGCCGGAACGTCAGGCTGATCCGTCCGTTCAGCCCGAGGTCTGGCGAACCCGACGCCGGGAGAATCCGCGCCACGCCGTGGTAGCGGAGCCGGCTTGGCCCGCCCATCACGAACGCATCCCCCGAGCGGAGCACGATCTCCGTCACCGGATCGCGGCGACGGAACCCGCCGAGCAGGAATCGCGCGCTGTCGCCGAGCGACACGGTGACGACCGGCACGCCCGCATCGAGCGTCGACGCAGCCTCGTCCTTGTCCTGATGCAGGCCCATCCGGCCATCCTCGCCGTAGCGATTGACGAGGCAGATATCCGGCGCGAGATCGAAGCCGACCGCCGCCGCCGCCCGCTTCGCCAGATCCGCCAGCTCGCCCGACAGCGGCGGAGCCGGCAAGCCGTCGAAATCTGATCGGACCGGCTCGTAGCTATACGTCTTCGCGTTCCAGTGCCGTCCGAGGCAGAGCATCTCGCAGTGCATCATGCCGCCGCCCCGCACCCGTGGACGATAGAACGTGGCCGGCCCGGCCGCGAGCGCCTCGATGGCCGCCAGGACCCGGCCCTGCTCCGCCGGAGCCAGGAACCCCGGCAGGTGGAACGCGCCGGGCGCCACTACCCCATCCGTGTGCTTTGCGACGAGACGCACTGCCATCGGTCGTCGCGCAGCACCCAGACGTCGCTATAGCGCAACGTCAGCTCCGCCTCCTGTCCCTGACGAATGCCGACCACGCGAAGGGTGAACAGGACGACCGCCGTGTCGCCATAGACCCGCACGATGAAATCATCCTGCGTCGCGGACACGACCTGCTGGTTGAACGACTCGGCCAGCGCCAGTTCCCTGGCCTTGTCCCCTCGGGCGCCATCGTCATACGTGACGATGAAATCGTCGGCCAGGATGCTGTCGAGATAGGCGACGTCCCTGTCGTAGAACGCGGCGTTCCACCCCCGTTCGAGCTCGATGAGGGTTCGCTCGACCGCGTCGGCCGGTGTCTGCGCCCCGACGACGCCTCCCATCCAGACGATCACGAGCACCCAGCAGACCAAACGGCGCGGCCAATCCATTAGCTATCTCCCTGTTTGCAGCGGCGCGAGACCCGTCTCGGCGATCGTCCCGGCCGCCTCTTCGGATGACAGGAACTCGATGAGCCGCTGCCCGCCGTCCGGATTCCCGGCGTCCGTCGCGATCCCGGTCGAGAACGTCGTGACCCTCTGGTACTCGGCGGGAAGGGAGCCGGCGTACGCCGCACCCTCGATCGACACTATCTCGCTGACCTGCTGAAAGCCGATCTCGACCTCGCCGCGCGCCACGACGGCCGCCACGCGTTCGCTTTCGATGCGCCGGCTCTTGGGCGCGAGCTGCTCGGCCAGACCCAGCCGGGGAAAGAGCTCGGTGGAGATGTAGGTCCCGCTCACGCTCGCCGAGTAGCCGATGGATTCGGCCGCGAGCAGCGTCTCCACGAACGCCTCGGGCGTGCTGATGTCCGGCAGCGGTGCGCCTTCACGCACCGCCATCCCGATCGACGAGCTGGCCAGATCCACCCGCGTGTCCGGTCTGACCACGCCCCGTGCGACGAGTTCGTCCAGACCGGCCTGCGACATGATCAGGACATCGAAATGTTCCCCGCGTTCCAGCCTGGATGGAATCGAGTCGGGAGCGCCGCCCGTCGATGCGCCGTAGGCGGTCATCAGCCGGATGCCGGTCTCGTCCTGGAATCGCGGTGCGAGCTTGTCGTAGGCCGCGGCCAGGCCACCGGACGTCACGACGGCCACCTCCCGGGGCGCTTCCGCATCGCCGGCACCTGCCGTGTCGCCCGACGACGACGCACAGGCGGCGGCCGCTGCCGCCAGGACGAACAGGAACGTGACCATCAGGCGTCTCTGCATCTTCACACCTCGTTGCGTTCGAGCGGCACGAGGCCGCGATTGACTGAGCCTTTCGGGCGACATGCTCCTCAGGATGGCGGCAGCGTGAACGTGACGAGCATGTTGCTGCCCATCGGCGCCTCCAGATCCGGCGCGTAGTTGCTCAGGCTGAAGATCGACGCGCCGCCCACCGGCACGGTGAGGTACTGACGCCCGCCCGCCGTGTAGGTGACCGGAAAGCCGGTGATCTGGCTGCCCAGAATCGTCTCCCAGAGCACGTCGCCGGTCTCGGCGTCGAAGGCGCGATAGCGGCGGTTGAGGTCGCCGAAGAAAACCACGTTACCCGCGGTGGCGAGCGTCGACCCGGCGTTCGGCGCCCGCTGCGTGTAGCGCCATGCCTCCCGGCCGGTCGAGATGTCGAGGGCCCGCACCTCGGTGAGGTGGCCGTCCTCCTCGAACCCCGGTTCGGGCTGCGTGAACCTCGGACTCGCGCCCGAGGCCGACCGATCGTTGGCGGTCTGGTTCAGGCAGGACCGGTTGATCGGGATGTAGAGCAGACCGGTCCGGGGGCTGTACGACCACGACCACCAGCCCTTCACATTGTGCCCGCAGATGATGAACTGCTGGCCCAGCTCCCGCGCCACCAGGTCCATGTTGATGAAGACCTGCCCGGTCGCCGGGTCGATGTCGCTGATGACGAACCGCTCCGTGCTCGTATATGGCAGCGGCGTGGCCCACAGGAACTCGCCGGTTTCGCGGTCGAGAACGAACAGCCCGCCGGGCTCCCCCAGAGTGACGGCAACCTTGCGCTCCTCGGCGGTGCCGGCGAGGCGCGGATTGATCCACATCACCGCTTCGGGGTCGGGGTCGACCACGGTGTCGATCAGCGTCCGCTCCTGCACGAAGTCCTGGTCCCAGTCGTCGCAGGGCAGGTGCTGGTAGTACCACTCCATCTCGCCCGTTTCGACGGCCAGGGCCACGGTGGAGTTGGAGTACAGCTCGCACGGCGTGCTGTCGCCGACGTCCCAGGTGCCACGGCGCACGATGCGGGTGTAGGGCATCGGGACGGCGATACCCCAGTAGATGAGCCCGAGTTCGGGGTCGTAACTGCCCGGTGCGCCCCACGGCGACACGTGGATCCGTTGCGACGTCGGCACGTTACCCCAGGTCTGCCCGCCCGGGTCGTCCGCACTGGCCGTCGTGTAGACCCGCCAGAGCTCCTCGCCGGAGTCCGAGTCGTGGGCCGAGATGAAGCAGCGCGCCGGTTGGTTGCCGGGCATGCAGGTGCGTCCGGTAAGCACCCTGCCGTCGATGATCATGGCGCCCGTGGAATGCGTGATCCCGTCGCGGTAGTCGGCCATCTCGCGGTCGAAGGCCACCTCGCCGGTGCGGGCGTCGAGGGCGAGCAGGTGCGCGTCACCAGTCAGGTGGTAGATGTGGTTGCCGTAGATGGCCAGATTCCGGGTCCGATTGCCCAACGTGGCGTACTCGCGCAGGTCGGAGGGTAGCCGGCGCTGGTAGTCCCAGAGCAGGTCGCCGGTCGTCGCGTCCAGCGCCTGGATGTGATCGTTGTTGTTGGCGAGGTACATCACCCCGTCGTAGACGAGCGGCTGGGTCTGCTGCGGTCCCTCGTCCATCGCCCGCATCCAGGCCACCTGGAGCCGGTGCACGTTGTCCCGGTTGATCTCGTCCAAGGGGCTGTAGGCCTGGAAGTCGTACGTCCGGTGGGTCATCATCCAGTCGCCCGGGGCGGGATCCCGCAGCATCTCGTCGGTGACCGGCACGAACGGCCGCACCTCACGGGTGACCGTCTCGCTCTCCTGGGCGCTCAGCAGCGGCAAGAAGGACAGGGCGGCGACGCCGAGAAGCAGTGTCGCGAGGATCGGGTGTCGGTGCAGCATTAGGCGCCTCCAGGTGTTTGCGGTGTGCAATGTTCTCCGTGTCAGTCGATCAGCGCGTCATACACAGCCTCGGTGAATGCCTCCCGGAACCCGTTTCCGTGCGCCGGGGATGCAGCGGCCATGACTACGGTCACCATATCCTCCACCGGGTCGATGTAGAACCGCGTGCCGGAAGAGCCATCCCACCAGAAGGTGCCCTCGCGGACCGGCAGGGGGAACGTGTCGGCGTCCATCACGACGCAGAACCCGAGGGTCCAACCGCGGCCGGGCTGCGGAGCGCCGAAGCCGATCGGCAAGAGGGCGTCGGGGACACGGTTGACGGTCATCAGAGCGACGGTATCAGGCTGAAGGACACGCACGCCGTCGAACTCGCCGCCGTTGAGAAACATCTGGGCGAAGCCGAGGTAGTCGGGGACGGTAGAGACCAGGCCGACGCCACCCTCGATCAGAGCTGGCGGCTCGGTGAATGGCGCTACCTCTATGGCGTACGGCCGTAGCTCGCCGTCCGGTCCGGGACGGTAGGCGGGTCCGAAGCGGTTGGCTCGAGTGGAGTCGACCCGAAACACGGTATCGGTCATCCCGAGCGGCTCGAAGACCCGCTCCTGGAGAAATTCGTTGAAAAGCATACCGGACCAGATCTCGACGAGCCGGCCGAGAATGGTGGTGGAGATGCCGTAGCGCCAGCGCGTCCCCGGATCCTCGAAGAGCGGCACGCGGGCGGCGTTGCTCACCATCTGGGGCAGGGTGATGGAGCGCAGTCGGACCTGCTCGGCGCGGTAGATGGGCGAGCCGCGGCTGCCTAATCCGGAGGTATGCAGCAGGAGGTGCTCGACCGTCATCTCCGTGCGCCGCGACCGGGTCGCGGTCATGTCGGGGTTGGACGCGTCGGCGAAGACGCGCTGATCAGCGAACTCGGGCAGATACAAGGAAACGGGATCATCGAGCTCGAAGCGGTCCTCCTCCCAGAGGATCATCGCGGCAAGGCTGGTGATGGGGCGCGTCATGGAGTAGAGGCGGAACAGGGCGTCGTCGCGCATCGCGAGGCCGCGCTCCCGGTCCAGCTCACCGAGGGCTTCGAGGTACACGAGCCGACCGTGCCGAACGACGGCGGCCACAACGCCGCCAATGTCTCCGGCGTCTACATGAGACTGCAGCCGGCGCGTGGCTTCGCCCAGCCGTTCGGACGAGAGCCCGACCGATTCCGGCATTGCCGTCGGCAGGTCTTGCGCGCGTACGTGGGCGCCTCCACCGGCGGGGCCACCGATGGCGAGCAGCACGAGGATGAGCCTGGAGGTGATGACGACGCCCCGTTGCGGTCGAGACCGTCTCGGCATGCTTCGCGCCATGCTACGCAGGGATGGCCGCCACCGGCAGCGACTCGAGGCCGCGCAGCACGATGGCTCTGCGAAATGCCGGACGGTCGGTGAGCAGGCGCATCGAGGAAAAGCGCTTCAGCAGCACTTCCAGCGCGATGCGTCCTTCCAGGCGCGCGAGGGGCGCGCCGATACAGTGATGGACGCCTCGGCCGAACGAGATATTGCTCCCCTTGGAGCGTTGAACGTCAAGCCGCTCCGGCTCGTCGAATACGTCCGGGTCGCGATTGGCAGCGCCGATCGCCAAGAGGACGGCATCGCCGCGGCGCAGCCGAGAGCCGTTCACCACGCAATCCTCGAGCACGCCCCGGAGATCGAGCTGCACCGGCGAATCGAAGCGCAGAAGCTCTTCCACTGCCGCGGGTATCCGGCTCGGATCCTCCTGGAGCATCGCAAGCTGCTCCGGATGTTGCAGCAGGGCCAGCATGCCGTTGCCGATGAGGTTCGTAGTGGTCTCGTTGCCGGCAATCAGCAGGAGGCGCAGCATCACCAGCATCTCACGCTCGGTGAGCGAGTCGCCTTCCTCTTTCGCCTGCGCGAGGGCGCTGACGATGTCTTCTCGCGGCTCGCGGCGCCGCGCCCGGATGATGGGCATGAAGTAGGCGTCGAACGACTGCCCCGCCGCAACCGCCCGCTTCCTTTCCTCCGGCGTGACGATCGGCTCGAGTATTCGCGCGCGCTCGTCCGACCAGTGCTTGAATTGCGCCCGGTCCTCCGGCGGCACCCCCAGCATCTCGGCGATCACAATCACCGGCAGCGGGTTGGCCACCGCCGCCATCAGGTCGAATCCCGCCGGATCGTCGATGTCGTCGAGCAGTTGCTCCATGATCGCGCGGATATGCGGTTCGAGGGCAGCCACCGCCCGCGGCGTGAACGCCTGGTTGACAAGCCCGCGCAGGCGGGTGTGCTCCGGCGGGTCGAGAAACAGCATCGTCCAGTCGGCCCGCGGCGGCCTGTAGGACCCCTGCCGCTTCGACTGCACGGTGCTCGGGACACTGGAAAACCGCCGGTAGTCCCGGAGGATGGCCTCCACGTCCGCGTAGCGGGTGAACACCCAGGCGTCGAGCACCCGGCTGCGGTGCACCGGGGAGCGGGAACGCAGGCGGGCGTAGGTCGGGTACGGATCCTGGACCACCCGGGCCGCCAGCGGGTTGTACGTGACGCCGTTGCGCCAGTACTCGGGCATCGCCAGCGCGTCGAGAACCAGCGACCGCAGCGTCCACCGCAGGTCGGTCAGCGTCATCCGGCTCGATTATGGCACGGTGCGGAGTGGCCGTCGGCGGCAGACAGCCTGCGCGAGAGTCTGTGCGGAGGAGGACACCTTGCCGAGATGCAGAAGGTAAGCTACCTTCCTGATCCGGCACGGAGATTCAAGTGTCCGCTGCACACTCGCGACGCAGTTTCGTTAAACGTGTCGGCGCCGCGGATGCCACCAGCAGTTTCTCGCAGGCGGGCCCGAGCTGTCCGTGCTGCGTGGCGTAGCGAAGGAACCCAATGCACCTCACACGACTGCTCGCGATAACCGCCATGCTCCTCGTCGTCCCGGCCCTGCCGGCGGCCGAGGCGCAGGTGGACGCCTTGCCCGACCCCATTCCTGATCCGATCCGGAAGGGCGACCTGGTCGTGGAAGCAACCGAGTTCATCCGCGCGCCGCAAACGGTGGAGTCGGCCCTGGACTCCATAACGAACCTGGCCTATGCCCGCATCCAGTTTCTGACGCCGGTGGGGGACGGCTCGGGGCGCCTCGTTCTCAACGACCTGCGCGGCCTGCTGTACATCACCGACGAGAATGGGATGGCCCCGGTCACGTACCTGGACATTCGCACCCAGGACGTCGGCTTCGACGACTCGATGTTCCCCAACGAGACCGGTCTGGTGGGGATCGCGTTTCACCCGCAGTTCGCCGCCGCCGGCACGCCCGGGTACGGCAAGTTCTACACGGCGTACAGTGCCCGGTCGGACAGCGGCCGCGCGGACTATCTGGATGACGACGCCGAGAGCCACGAGAGCGTGATCCGGGAGTGGACGGCCGACGATCCGGCGGCGAACGTGTTCAGCGGCACCTCACGCGAGGTCTTCCGGATTGGCCAGTTCGCCTCCAACCACAACATCGGCACCATCGCGTTCAATCCGACGGCTGCCTCGGGATCGCCGGACTACGGGCTCCTCTACGCCAGTTTCGGGGATGCCGGGGCGGCCAACGATCCCAACGACTTCGGCCAATCCCTCGCCGTGCCCCATGGGGCGATTATTCGCATCGATCCCCTCGCGGGCGACGGAAGCAGGGGGTACGGCATTCCACCGGACAATCCCTTCGTGGGCGAGGCGGGCGTCGCCCCCGAGATCTGGGCCTACGGTCTGCGGCATACGCAGCAGTTCTCCTGGGACACGGACGGCCGGATGTTCATGGGCGACATCGGCCAGGGCTTCGTGGAAGAGGTCAATCTGGGGGTGCCCGGCGCCAACTACGGCTGGCGGCTCCGGGAGGGCACGTTCGCCACGGGCTACGCCGTCGGCGCGTCGCGTCCGGGTCGGGTCTATCCGCGCCCGGCGCAGGACGACCATCCCTTCGTATATCCGGTGGCCCAGTATGACCACGACGACGGCAACGCCATCAGCGGCGGGTTCGTCTATCGCGGCCAGGCCATTCCTGCCCTCCAGGGCAAGTACGTCTTCACGGACTTCCCGCGCGGCCGGGTGCTGTACATCGACGCGGACAACCTAGAGACCGGTCAACTCGCCGAGATCCGGGAACTCCGTCTGGTCCTGGACGGCCAGGAGCGCGATCTCGTCGAGGTGGCCGGGTTCCCCAACACCTACGGCCGGGGCGACCGGGTGGACGCACGCCTGGGGATCGACTCCGCGGGGGAGCTCTATCTCCTGACGAAGGGCGACGGCTGGGTCCGGAAGCTGGGGCCAGCGCGAGCGCGGTAGTCGCGCAAGACGCCGTTCAGCCGTTGGCCAGCGCCGCGATGATGGCGCCCGCCACGTCAGTAGGCCAGCGCGTAGCAGTCGCGCCGCGGGTCGGCCGCGGCCAACCGGTTGCCCGTGGCCGGGTCGATCATCACCGCCGTCGCGCATCCGGACACCCCGAACGGGGGCACTTCGTTGATTTGGTGTCCCCGCTGCCGCAGCTCATCCTTCACCTCCGGAGGGATGTCCGCTTCGACGTCCAACCGGTTGAAGCCGGCCGCGTGCGGCCAGAAGGAGCCGTGCAGGTGTTGCGTCCGGACCCGCGGCCACGCGAGCGCATCGTGCAGATTCGGGTACCAGTCCGGCCCGAACTCGACGATATTCAGGAACGTCTGCAGGATGGTCTGATCCTGGTTGTCGCCCCCCGGCGTGCCGATGGCCAGGAACGGCTCCCCGTCGCGGAAGATGATGCTTGGCGTCAGCGTGTAGCGCGGGCGGGCGCGGGGACGGATCTGATTGGCCCGCTCCGGGTCGAGCCAGAACTGCTCGCCGCGTGTGCTGAGCCCGATGCCGGTGCCGCCCAGGATGATCGCGCCGCGGATCCACCCGCCGCTCGGCGTGGCGTCGAAGACGTTCCCGTCCCCGTCGATGATGGCGATGTGCGTCGTGTCCTTCAGCCCGCCCGCCGACGGCACGAACGAACCGTCCGCGTCGCTCGCTGCCTCGCCATCCTCGATGTCAGCCACCCAATAGGGCCACGTGTCCACGTGGGGATCGTGCGGCAACGGGTCCCCGGCGCGGAACGCGACGGAGGCGTGCCTGGCATTGATCTCCCCCGCTCGCTTCCCGGCGTAGGCCTTCGACAGGAGCCCCGCGGCCGGCACGTCGACGAACTCGGGGTCCGCGTAGTAGGTGTCCCGGTCCGCGTAGGCCAGCTTCATGGCCTCGACCACGGTGTGGACGTAGTCGGCGCTGTTGTGTCCCATCGCCTGCAGATCGAAGTTCTCGAGGATGTTCAGCGTCTGCAGCAGCACCGGCCCCTGACTGTTGAACCCGTGCTTGTAGATGGTGTAGCCGCGGTAGTCGGTGCGGCTCGGTGCTTCGATGCGGGAGTAGAACTCGGCGAAATCGCTCATGTCGAACGGCGCGCCGTGCTCCTGCAGGAAGGCGACCATCTCCGCCGCGATGTCGCCCTTGTAGAACCGGTCCCGGGCCGCGGCGATGGCGCCGGCCCGCCCGAGATGTGCGTGGTCCCGTTCCGCCTCGACCATCTTCCGGAGCGTCCCAGCCAGCGCGGGAAGGGCGATCGTCTCCCCCGCCGTGTAGGGCGAGCCGTCGGGCTTCAGCCAGAAGCGCCGGTTCTCCGGCCACTCCTTCAGAAAGTCGACGTTCTCCTCGATGGCCCGGGCGGTGAGCGGCCGCAACGGAAACCCGTGCTCGGCGTAGTCGATGGCGCGTGCCGCCACCTGCTCAAACGTCATGGTGCCCCAGCGCTCGAGCACCGTGAGCGCGCCGTGCAGCGCGCCTGGCACGACGCCGGGATCCAGCCCCTGGCCATTGAGGTCCCGATCGCGCTCCCGGTACCACTCGATGCTGGCGCCCTTCGGCGCCCAGCCCTGGCCGACGATGGACGTGACCTCGCCCTCTGCGGCCGGGTAGACCAGGACCAGTGACTCGCCGCCCAACCCGTAGAGGTCCTGCTCGACGACGCCGCCGACGAGCATCGCCGTCACACCCGCGTCGAACGCATTGCCGCCTTGCACCAGCGATTCGAAGGCGGCGGCGGTCGCGAGCGGATGCCCGGTGGAGACACCGGCCGTGCGGCCGGACACGGCTGGCCGCTGGGCCTGCAGGGACGCGGAAGCGAGCGCCAGAGCTAGCGCGACCAGCAAGCAGGCGGTTGGCAAGTGGCATCGTGCGCGGTTCGGCATCGTGGCCTCCAATCCGATTGTGGCGTCAGGCGCGATTATGGCACGGTGGCACTTGGCCGGAGCCCGAACTCACTGCGCCCTGACATTCGTCACGGTACGGCGGTGACGACCTGCACTACCCGGGATCGAACCCGGGTCGCATCGTCATGACGCTTGCTGGAGCTGGCCGTCCTCGGGCCGAACGGCGCCGGCAAGACCACCGCGATAGGTCTCCTGCTCGGGACTCTGCCCGTGCAGGATGGCATGGTGCAGGTGTTCGGGCGTGAACCGGGCGCCAGCGCGGTCCGGATGCGCCGCGGCGCAATGCTGCAGGTCTCCGGCGTTCCCGACACGCTCACCGTCGCCGAGCACCTCGAGCTGTTCTCCAGCTACTACGCCGCTCCGCTGCCGGTTTCCAGACTGCTGACGATGGCTGGTCTCGAGGCTCTGGGCGACCGGCGTTACGGCCGGCTCTCCGGCGGCCAGAAGCAGCGGGTGATGTTCGCGCTTGCCCTCGCCGGCGACCCGGAGCTGGTCTTTCTCGACGAGCCGACGACCGGGCTCGACGTCGAGGCGCGCCGGAGCCTGTGGAATGAGATCCGGGAGCTGAAGGCGGCCGGCCGCACCGCGGTGCTCACCACGCACTACCTGGAGGAGGCGGACGCGCTCGCGGACCGGATCGCGGTCATCCACCGGGGGCGGGTCGTCGCCGAAGGGACGCCGGCCGAGATCAAGTCACGTAGCGCTGATCGGCGCGTCCGCTGCATCACGTCCGTCAGCCCCGCAGAAGTGGCAGCCCTGCCCGGCGTGGCTCGGGTGGAGGTCAGCGGCCAGCACCTGGAGATCCTGACCATGCGGCCCGAGGACGTGCTGCGTACCCTGCTCGCGCTGGATCCCGACCTGCGCGACCTGCACGTGACGGGGGCCCGGCTCGAGGACGCCTTCCTCACCCTGGTCCGCGACGGCGAACGCCCGGAGGCGGCGTGATGGAAGCGACAAGCGCCGACATGCTCCGTCTCCGACCCGCCCGTCGCGCGTCCATCTATGTGCTGGAGGCGCGTGCCCAGTTCCTGACTATGGCGCGAACGCCGGGGTTCACCATACCGACGCTGGTGTTCCCACTGATGTTCTACCTCTTCTTCGGCGTGGTGATGAGCTTCTCGCCGACCGCGCCAACCTACCTGCTGGCCACCTACGGGGTGTTCGGACTCATCGGGCCCTCCCTGTTCGGGTTCGGGGTTGGATTCGCGAACGAACGTGACAGCGGCGCACTCCTGTTGAAGCAGACCACGCCTATGCCGGCGGCCGCCTACCTGGTGGCGCGGGTGGCAGCGGCGCTCGTCTTCGGCATAGTCATCGTGACCGGTCTGTTCCTGCTCGGGGCATACGCGGCGGACGTGACGCTGTACCGGTGGCAGTGGTTTACGCTGGCTGGCGTCGTGCTGTCGGGCGTGATTCCATTCTGCGCCCTCGGCCTGGCAATCGGGGCCTGGGTGAAGGCCCAGTCCGCCATCGCCATCGTGAATCTCGTCTATCTGCCCATGGCGTTCCTGTCCGGCCTGTGGATGCCGATTGCCCTCTTGCCGTCGTTCCTGCAGAACGTGGCCATCGTCTTTCCCGCCTACCACCAGGCGCAGCTCGCGCTGAAGGTGATCAACATGGATGAGGGCGGGTCGGCCGGGGTCCACGTGTTGATAGTCGGCATCTTCACGGTCGTCTCTCTCATAGTCGCGGCCGTCGGGTTCCGGCGCGTCAGCCAGCAGTAAGGGGTGGAGATGCCTGGAGCGCAGCGAACCGTAACGCGCACCCTGACGTACCTGGCCGCGATGCTCGCCGTGTTCGTGAGCGTGCTCATGGCGCTGCCCGAACCGGCGCCCCCGGTGGTTGCCGAAGCGGCGGACGACGCGCCGCCCGAGATCAGCTTTGCGATCGTCGGCGTGAAGGTCTTCGACGGCGAGGCTTTCCGGTCGGAACAGGATGTGTGGGTGGAGGACAGCCGTATCCGGAGCGTCGGTCAGGGACTGGACCTGCCAGCGGATCTCGCTCGCGTCGACGGCCGGGGGCGGACGCTCGTGCCGGGGCTCATCGACGGTCACGTGCACACGTTCGGCGGCACGCTGAACGATGCCGTGCGCTTCGGGATCACCACCGTCCTCGATCAGTTCACCGACCCGCAGCTCGCGACTTCGAAGCGGGCGGCCCGCGACACCCTGGCTCGTGGCGACGAGGCCGACCTCTTCTCCGCCGGGATGCTGGCCACCGCCGACGGGGGCCACGGCACCCAGTACGGAACTCCGGTGGAAACCGTGGGCGGTCCGGTCGATGCGCTTGCCTGGGTGCGGGCGCGCAAGGCCGAGGGCTCGGACTGGATCAAGATCGTGCACGAGGACGGCAGCACCTTCGGTAGGGACATCGCCACGCTCGACCGCGACACCATTGGGGCCCTCATCGCGGCCGCCCATGACGAGGGCCTGCGCGCCGTCGTACACGTGAGCACGCTGGAGCATGCGCTGGAGGCGGTCGCACTCGGCGCCGACGGGCTCGTGCACGTCTGGCGCGACGCGCTCATCGACGACGCCCAGGCCGTGCGTATCGCCGATGCGGGCGTCTTCGTCGTCCCGACGCTGTCGGTGACGGCGTCGATGGGCGGTGATTCGACGGGGCCGGAACTGCTGGAGACCGCCGGAGACACGCCCCTGTCGTTCATGCAGCGCCAGACGCTGGCCAACCGTTTCACCGGCGGCGACACCGAGACGACCTCGAACACGGACGACGTGGCGATGGAGAACGTGCGGCGCCTGCGCGCGGCCGGCGTGCGGCTGATTGCGGGAACTGACGCTCCCAACCCGGGCACTGCCTCCGGCGTCTCCATGCACGGGGAGCTGCGGCTTCTGATGCGCGCCGGGTTGAGCGGCGCCGAGGCGCTCTCGGCGGCTACCGCGACCGGGGCCGACGCGTTCGGGATCGACGATCGCGGACGCATCGGCGAGGGCCGGATCGCCGATCTGGTTCTGGTCGACGGCGACCTCGAGAGCGACCTTTCACTGAGCACTCGCATGGTTGCCGTCTGGAAGGACGGCTACCCGGTAGACCGCAGCCATGTGGATCAGGAATCGCAGCAGACGGCGGTGGCGGCCTCGGCCACGCCCGAAACGACATTGATCGCCGACTTTGAGAATGGCGTCGGCGCCAGCTTCGGCTTCGGCTGGCAGGTGACATCGGACCGAATGCAGGGCGGATCGTCCACCGCCCGGCTGTCCGTCGAGAACGGGGCGTCACGGGTCGAAGGCGAGGTCGCGCGCGGGTTCGCGTTTCCGTGGGCCGGCGCCATCTACTTCCCGGGTGCGCAGCCAATGCAGCCGGTTGACTTCTCGGACCGCGAGACACTGCGTTTCCGCGCGCGCGGCGACGGCCGAACCTATGTCGTGATGCTGTTCGGTGCCGACGTGGGTGCGACCGTGCCTCCCAGCATGCCGTTCACCGCATCCACGGAGTGGAGCCAGATCGAGATTCCACTTGCGCAGTTCCCGACCGCGACACCCGGCCTCATTGGCGGCCTGGCCTTCGTGGCGCAGGTCCCTCCGCTGGGCGAGTTCGGTTTCGAGCTGGATGACGTGGAGATTCGCTAGATGCTGGGAAGTCCGGCCCGCGCCGCGCGTGGGGCGATTCTCACGGTGCACCGGCGACTGCTGCCGGCGTCGCCGCGCAGCGACCATCCACTCCGACGAGCTCGACCGTCAGGAGGCGGCGCTGAAGCTCTCGCAAGCCGAAGTGCGGCGGCTCGCCACCGTCGCGGAGCGTGAACGGATAGGTCGCGATCTGCATGACTTGCTCGGACACACGCTCTCACTCATCACCATCAAGGCCGAGCTCGCCGCGAAGCTCGCGGCGCGGGGTGACCGCCGATGCTCGGCGGCTACGCGGCGAACCCTGAACGAACGGCACGCTTCTTGCTTCTGGTACCTCCGAAACGCGGCGCTGTGAGCGAAACGCGCGCCGACCTATACTGAGGAGGCAGCGGTGACCGTGAAGACCGTTGAGCAGAGACTGACCGCCGTCGAGCACAAGGTGACAGAGAACGCAAGCCGGATCGACGGGCTGCACGAAGCGATCGCCGAGCTGGGCAACCGGATGGACCGTCGGTTCGAGGCCATGGAGCAGCGCTTCGACCGCCGGTTCGAGGCCATCGACCGACGGTTCGACACCATTGACCGGCGGTTCCTCTGGCTGACCGGCACCCTTGTCGCCACCATGCTGACTCTCGTCAGCATCCTCTCCGCCGCCCTTCTCGGCGGCTGATGGTTCCAGGGGTCTGGTCGCTCCGCACCCCTACCGACTCAGTTCAGCAGGTCGAACAGGTGGCTGTACTTCACCGTCAGGCTGCGCCCAGCCCCCGGGTGACTGAACCGATCGAATCCCGCGATGTCGTCGTAGACGATGAAGAACCCGGTGTTAGCGTCGGACAACACCGCGAAGCGCACGTTGGAGGACCAGAGCCGCTCGCGGTCGTTGTATTGGACCAGCGCCTGGATGAAGACGCGGGTCGTGAACGAGTAGTTGAGCCGGAAGCGCGCCAGGTTCACAACGAACGCGCCGCCCGGCAGATTGAGGTCGTTGCGGTCCCAGGAGACCTGCGTGTTGAACCGCTCGCCGAGACGCAGGCTGAGCCGCGGGCTCACGGTTGACCGCCGGCCGCCGAAGAATCCGCCGAACACCGAGAAGAACTCGAGGCTGAGGGGAGCGCCCTGGTCGGTCCTGAATCGCAACTGGGCCTCGGCGTGGCCGTAACGGTCGGCCGGTACGATGACGTCGGGGTAGATCTCGAACGGCTCGAACACCCCTTCGGTCGTCAGGTTCAGCGCCGCGCTCGCCCAGAAGCCGTTGCGCCACTCCATCGTGTTGTCGAGGTGGATCCAGTCCGACTCGACCTGGCCGGTGTCGGAATCCCGGATGAAGAAGACGGCGGCGTGCGGCGTCCACTCGTGGAATCCGATCGAGTTCTCGGGACGGAACGCGGTGCGAAAGGCGCCGTCGACACGGCGATAGCCCCGCCGGGAGTAGAAGCCGGCCTCGGGATTGAACCCGGGCGCGACCTCGGTTAAGCCGCCGCCGTAGCGATACCGCTCGGACTCATAGCTGGCGGCGAAGTTGTACGCATGGGTTTCTCCCGTCACGCCGGGCGTGTCGGTGCCGGCCGCAAACCCCGACAGCGTCACCGTTTCCCCGATTCCCCACCGCCCGTCCACTGCGTAGCTCCGATTAACGTCGTTGGCGCCGGCGAACTCGCCGGTGGCGCTGCGGTTCACGACTATCGCGCCCAGGTTCGACCGGTTCGGGAGGTCCTGCCGGATACGGGCCACCGTGTAGTTGTTCGATGGCGTCTCACTCGAGGCGACCGGCGCGGTCTGCATGTTCAGCACGCCGATGTGGGTGTTGGCCCCAACCTGGCCGGTCAGGCGGCCGCCGCCCCGGATCGGGATCTGCACACCGTCGTCCCCAATCCCGATGCGCCGGCTGAAGAACAGCTCCAGCTCGCCGGGCTGCCCCACGGAGAAGAGCCCGGCGTTTTCCAGGAAGAACGGCCGCTTTTCCGGGAAGAACAGGTTGAACCGGTCGAGGTTGATCTGCTGATCGTCCACCTCGACCTGCGCGAAATCAGTGTTGTAGGTCAGATCGAGCGTGACGCTCGGGGTCACGCTGTACTTCAGGTCCGCGCCGACTTCGCCGAGCCGCGCGGCCTCGGTATCTGCTTCGCGGCGGAGCGTCTTGCCGAGCAAGTAGGGGTTCAACTGGAGATTCCGCGGCGGCGGCACCTCCAGCCCCCGCAGCTCGCCGGCCAGCGACAGCCGGTTCAGGTTGAACTGGCGAGGCAGCGGCGCCCAGTACGACTGCTCGTTCCGATGGCGGATGTTGCGCTGGAAATTGATCCCCCACGTCTGCGTGGCGCCCGACGCGTAGCGCAACGTCCGGAACGGAATCGCGAACTCGGCCGTCCAGCCAATGTCGGTCACCTGCGTGGCCACCTGCCAGACGCCGTCCCAGTTCAGGTTGAAACCGCCGCCCGAGCCGCGCTGCTGCTGACTCCCCGACCGTTGCACCAGGCCGCCGCCAATGCCGCCGCTGCCCTCCCCCTCGTTGGTGAGCTGTCCGTCGTACTCGAGCCCGGCCGGGTTGGTGCCGAACACAAACCCGTTCTGCAGGTCCCGGTAGGTGTCGAGCACGATCTGGAAGCTGTCGGTCTCGACCAGCGACGAGTCGCGCCGCGCGTCCGAGACAACGATCGTCGCAGGGTCGGCGATGAAGCAGATCACGCCGAAGTAGATGACGTCGTCGGTGTAGACGATCCGCACTTCGGTGCGCTCCGACGCCGGCTCTCCCTCGTCCGGGGTGTTCTGGCGGAATCCGGTTTCGGGACTCGCCGCCGTCCAGACTTCCTCGCCCAGGATGTCGCCGTCGATCGCCGGCCCCTGCTCGACCCGGTAGGCGCGCGCGACCGGGCGCTCCCCCGCCGTTGTCGATGTCGCCTGCCCGGCGGCGGTGACGCCGGGAACGGCAACCAGGGTCGACGCGGCCAGCGCGACGAACAGGACTACCCGGCGAGCATCGAACAACACGGTCCCGTCAAGACTACCCGCCTGGGGGTCTAGCAGAGAGACTACGGCTCGTCCGGAAGCGGGCCGAAGTCGGGCGGCGGCACCCGGTGCCGGGTCGCCGCTTCGTAGGCGGACGCCGCCTTCAGCACGGTGGCTTCGGCGCCCGGGCCGGCCCAGAACATCAGGCTGATCGGCAGCGGCGTATCCAGCAGCGTCCGTTCGTTGCCGGTGACGGCGTTGTACCGATCACCGGCTTCATTCAGAACGAACCGGGGCTCATAGACGATCCGGTTGAACCCGGCGGGCACGACGATCTCAGGGGCTCCGAGGAGCGCGGTGATGGTCTGGGTCACGCCTGACGCGACTCGGCCATTGACGGTCGGCTCGCTGGGTCCGCCCACCTTCCGGTGGGGCAGCGTGTTCTCCGGATTCACCAGCACGTCGAGCCGGTTCTCCTTCATTACTTTGGCCAGCACGAGCCGCATCACCGCCCGCATCTGCATCCGCTCGGTATTGCCATCCGATCGGATGTCGTCGAGCGCGGCCCAGTTCGCCGAACCCGCCTGCGCCTCGGCGGCGAAGTACTTCGTGTTGGCGTGCAGACTCGCCAGGTCGGCAATCTGTGCATCGCCTCGCCGGGCCAGGTACTGATCGATGTGGAAGGCGAAGCTCCGCGACGGAGCCGAGTCGGTCACGCGGCGCAGATTCAGGTTGGGCGAGAGTGGCGCGTTGCCCTCCGCCAGCTCGACGAGATACCGCTTCGTCGTCACGTCGTGGCCCGGCACCGCGAATTCCAGGGCGTCGGCATCGGTGGTCTTGAAGAAGTACTCCGGGATGTGAATCGGCAGGATCTCCGCCAGCGCATCCTGGAACGTGTACGCCATGTTGGGCACGGCTGGATCGTCGGGATAGAGCGGATCGACCGACTCGACCAGGCTCGCCCCAAGCCGGTCCCGGAGGATGGTCTTGATCTCGATGTCGATCTGATCGCTGATCGCCGCATCGTTCGGCGTGTGCTTGACCATGTACTCGCGAACGATCCCGATACGCATGCCGGCCAGCGACGGCTCACCCCCATCGCCGGGCGCCTCCCCGACAACGAAGCTGGCGTAGGGCTCCGTGGAGATCAGGGCATCCGGGAGCGCCGTGTAGATATCCCGGGGATCGAAGTAGCCAAGCTCCGGATCCGCCAGGGCATCCAGAACGAGGGCCGCATCCTTGACGGTGCGGCAGTTGAGGCCCGCGCGGTCGACCAGCGGATTCGACCCGATGCCTCCTCCATACGGGATCAGCCCCTTGGTCGTCAGGAGGCTGACCACACCGTTGCGGGACGCTGGACCCTTGCAGGATCCCCCCGTCTGTTCGCAGAAGGCGCAGGTGACGAGATTTGTCGAAACCGCGGCGCCCGAGCCGGAGCTCGAACCTCTCGGCGACCGCTCGGTGTCATAGGGATTGCAAGCCTGACCACCCCACGTGCTCCGCTCCTCGTATCCCAGATACCGGGCCGTCGAGGTGGCCGGCCCGCCCGGATCTCCGATGCCTCCATTGAACTCGGTCGCGTTGGCCTTGGCGAAGATGACGGCCCCCTTCGCCCGCAATCGCATGACGATGGTCGAGTCGGCGGGGGGCGCATCCATCGCGAAGTCGATGTCCGCCCCTGTCGTGGTTCGCATGTCCTTCGTGTCGTAGACATCCTTGAAGGCCAGGGGAACGCAGTACATCGGCAACTCGGCCAGATCGGGATCGTCGCCGTACTGCGCGTCCAGCTCCGCCGCCCGCTCCAGGGCGTCGGGCTGCTGCCGGAACGACTCGCAGATTACGGGACAGTTGGCCGGAAGCGTCCCCGTCGACGGATGCGCGTCACAGCCCGCCTTGCAGGTAACCGAGCGCTCGCCCCGCAGATTGAGCGTGCTGAGGGCGTTGATTTGACCCGCGTTCGGGACGCCGGCCACCATGCCGAACTGCGCCTGCACAGCCGGGTCGGAGATTGTCGGCTCCATTCTCCCGAGGTCCAGCGGGATGCCGGCATACCGGTCGAAGTCGGGAAGGACGCTCGAGACCGCAACCGTGGACGTCGGAAAACGGACCGGCGAACCGGCGCGGACCGGGCCGCTCGCCGGCTCGACCGGCCCACCGTCGACGGTGACCAGTTGCGTGCACGCGCCGTTGTAGGCTCTGGCCCGGTCGACGTAGGCCTGGACCAGCCCCTGACAACTGATCTCGCCCTCCTGAATCGCCAGTTGAATCCCCTCGATGGTCGATTCCTCCAGGCGGAACCCGTCCGGCTGGCCCGTTGTGGACTGCGCAACGACGATGCCCGGCAACAGCAGGAACAGGGCCCCAACTGTCAGTGCTCCGGTCGACACGCGGCGTGCCCGCTTGCGAGTTGTCACTGAGCTCCTCCAGGATCCGTGCCGCTCGGCCACGGGATCGGTTCGTCGGCAGCGAAGCGCCGCACGACGTTCTCCGTGATCCGCGACACGTCGTTGTCGTAGTCGTTGTAAGACAGGCTGCCGCTCCACGCGATGGAGCTGGTGGAGAACACGGCGCCGCCGTTCGGGTATTCCAGATACGCCATGTCGGCCTTCACCAGGACGTTCTCGGTGCCTCCCTGCCGCGAGTCCGACGTGTTGAGTTCCTCGACGACGTGCTGGTACGCGTCCGAGTGCCCGAACGACGTCGCAAGAACCAGCGTGTGGGCGGGCGACCCCAGCGCGTAGTCCACCCGGTCGAGCTCAGAGCCGGCGGCGCCCACCTCCAGGACCAGCGACGGGTGCTCGCCGATCAGGGCGTTCTCATCGAGACCCTCGAAGACGAACCGCGCGCGCGGATCCAGGCTGCCCGGCATCCGCCGGAACGGCGAGTTACGGTCGAACCCCTGCGCCGAGAACCCGACGCCCACCAGCTTCTGCGGCGCCCGGCCACGGAATCGCCAGAGGCCCCCGAACTCCCCGGTCGTGGCGTGGTAGTGCTCGCCCGCCGCCCCCTGCCAGGCCTCGGTGCCGTGGGCGCGCCGGACCTCGACGTACCGCTCGGTCGGATCGAGGGTAGTGATCCAATAGAACCCGTTGCCGCCCATGTACATCAGCCGGCCGCCCCCGATCAGGTAGGCGTCAAGGGCGTCTAGCATTTGCACCGACGTGTACTCGGGATGCGTCCCGGTCAGGATGACGTTGTACGGCTCGATCAGGTCCGGACCCTCCAGGTGAAGGTCGTGGTCGGTAATGATGTCGACGTCGAAGCCCTTGGCGTCGAACCAGTCGACCAGGTGCGTGTCCGCCATGAACTGCCACGGGTTGCGGGTGGTGATCTTGGGCCGCATATTGGTGATCGGCCGGAGCGCCGACGAGTAGGTGACGCCGCTGCCGTCGCTGTGGGCGGAATAGAGGCTCAGTTGGCCCGATCCCTCCGCACCCATGCGGCCATAGGCCAGGTAGCTGAACGTCGGCACAAGGAACGCGATATCCGCGCTGGTGGTGCCGCGCCGGGGCCGGACGTAGAACGGCACGTAGTCCTCGTGGGTCGAGGTCCGCAGCCGGGCGGCGTAGATGCCGCTCGCCAGATCGTCCGGGACCTGCAGCTCGAAGCCGACGTCCCAGTCCGCGTCCACGAGGTCGTCGTCGTGGAAGTAGATGGCGCCGTACTGATCGCGCGCCCGCTTGTAGTCCATCTCCGTCGCGTTCCACGTATGCCCCGTCACCGCGCGCGTGGGGGCGTTGACCGCCCGCCCGTGCAGCCCCCGCGACGAGCGGTCGCTCACCGCCTCCGACTCGATGTCGGCCGCGAAGTCCCAGTCGGCCAGCGCATCGCCCGGCCCGCCGGCCTCCTCGATGGCGTCGATGTCGGCCGGGCTGAGAGCGCGACCATAAATGCGCGGGTTGTCGATCTTGCCGTTGTAGTGTCCGGCCGCCTCGCGCGCCACGCCGCTTCCGCTCCAGTGCGCCGCCATCAGCAGCGGGTGCTCGTTGGGTGCAAGCCCGCGCACCGCGGCGGTCCGCTCCACCGTGCTCCGTGTCGGGTCGCCGGGAAACGGAGTCTGGGGACGCTGCACGAAGACGACCCGGCCGCTGTCCGCGTCGTAGCTCACCGCCACGAAGTACCAGACGGTGGGCACGCCGTGCGGCCGGGGCCGGACCGCGCCGGGAATCGCCGAGCGCCACACACGCAGCGGCGTCTCTGCGCTTAGCGTCTCGGCGGCCCCGCCTTCGCCGCCGAGGCGGAGCGAGAGCCGGCCCTCTTCGTCGATGAAGACACCGTAGCCGCCCCCGGCATCGTCGGACCACTTGGTAACGATCCCCTGTGCGGAGCGCTCCCCGAACGACACGCCGGGCGTCGTCGGCGCGATCCACGCGGTGACGGTGAAGCTCCCGCCGAGCCGGAGCGCGGGGTCGTCCGGCACGAGAACGTAGGAGCCGAATGGCAGTTCCTGCCGCTGGCCGTCGTACTCGCCGCTCACCGGCGTGTCGATCACCGTTTCCTTGATACCGGTCCGGCCGGGTTGGCGTCGCCGTGAATCAACCGAACGATGTCGGCCTGATAACGCGGCTCCTCGCTGCTTACCATGAACCGGATGGTCTCGCCCGGCTGGACGCTCAGGCGATCCGCGTAGCCGACGACGCCGCGCTCCCGCAGCATCTCCGGCACCTCCGTGGAGCGCTGCCGCTCGGTCTGGGCCGTCGGGGCAACGGCCAGAACGGCAATGGCCAGCACCGTAGTGGAAATAACGCACGCACGCATCCGAGTGGCGTCCATGGAGTGCCTCCTCTCATCCCTCCGTCGTAGTCGCGGTGTCGACCGGCGCGACGCTGCGCAGCACGGTCGGTGAAGACGCCTCCTCGAGGAAGATCTCCGGCTGGCCGCCGCCGTCGGCGGGCAGAACCCACACGTGCGCGATCGGCGATCCCGGTTCTTCCGGCAGGGCGTACAGAATGTTCCCGTCGTCGAGCCACTCGATCTGGTCGTCCACGCTGCGCGTCTCGGCCAGCGCGGTTTCCTCCAGCGTCTCAAGGTCAAGCACATGCGGTCGCCAGCGCATCTGCGCGGTCCCCGGTATTCGTTTCTTGAACGCAACTTGCGTCCCGTCGGGCGACAGCGCCGGGCACTCGACCCCCTCGGCGACGACCCGCAGCGCGCGCGCCGCAAGACTGCCCTCCACCAGGAAGACCGTGCCGCCGGTGCCGAGCGTGGCGAAGAAGCCGTCGCCGTCCGCCGTGAACGTCACGCCCCAGAAGTTGAAGTCGAGCGAGTGGAACGCCTGCCCGTCGCGGACGACCGGAAGCTCTTCGAGGTTCGCCACGAGCAGCTCGCCCGTCGCGGTGTCAACGATGGTGGTCTCGGTCGAGAACAGGCTGTCCGCATAGGAGTGACCCGAGACGAAGACGGTGATCGCCGCGTGGCGCCCGTCCGGCGAAACGCGCGTGCGGCTCGGAATGCCGTTCAGCGGGATGCTGTGCCGCGGCCGGAATGCGGCATCGAACAGCACGGCGGTGTAGGTGGTGAAGAACTGGCGTTCGACGACGAGGCACGATCCGTATCCCGCCGCGAAGTGGAGGCGATGACACGTGAGCGGCGTGGCTTCGCGCGAGCGCGTGCCCTGCACGTCGGTTTCGACGGCCAGAAAGCCGTGGCTCCGGTCGAGCCCGGTGTGGCGGACGAGGAACTGCCGGGCAGGGGGCCGTGCGGCTGCCGTCCCGCGTTCGTCGAAGGCCGCGGATGCCTCGTCCGCACGCGCGGGCTCGACGGGGCTCTCCGGTTCCGGCGCGGGATTCGTCTCCGCCGACGCGTCCGCGGAAACATCGGCGGCGGCGGGCGTCGACTCCGGCGCCGCCTCCTTGCGTGGGTCCGGTGCGGTTGGGACAGAGGCCGCACTGAGCGGCCCGGCGACCGCGGGCAGGACATCCTCTCCGAAGCGGTGCCCCGGCCGCGACACCGTGAACCAGGCGTAGGCGACGGTCAGCAGGGCGCAGAGCGCGCACAGCAGGAGGAATCGAACGACGTTCGAGGGCCAGGAGCCGCGTCGCGCGGCATCGGGCTCCGCGCGGCGTTCATCCCGCGGACGCTCACGTTCCCGCGTCTCGCCCGCCATCGTCGGGGCTCCCTCTCAGCGCCACCGCCGCCACGCAACTGCCGGCGACGAGCGCCATGACGAACCACTCCAGCGCCTGCGTCGGACCATATCCGGCCCACGCCGCGCCGAAGCCGACCGACGCCACGAGCCGCCCGAGGCTGGTCATGGTCGTCAGCAACGCGAGGCCGGTGCCGCGAACGTCCGCGGGCACCATCGCGCTGGCCAGCGCCATCAGCACGCCTTCCGTCAACGCATAATAGCCACCCAACAGCAGAATGCATACCGCAAGATTGGTGACCGAAGCGTCGGCCGGCTGGGCGGCCAGGTACGCCAGCACCAACACACCGTGTCCCGCGAGAAACGTGGCCCGGCGGCCGAACCGGTCCGCCAGCAGGCCGGCCGGCAGGGCGAGCAGCAGAAAGCTGCCTGCCGTCCCCACGTAGAGCAGCGGGAACAGCCCGGGGTTGAGGGCGGTGCGCTGCTGCAGGACCAGATAGAGGAAGCCGTCGCTGACGGTGGCCAGACTGAGCAGCGCCCCGGCACACGTCAGCCGGAGGAACCCGGGCGTCGCGAGCAGGGAACGGAGCGCCTGGCCGGCTCGTAGCCGCCTCGCCCGGTCAATGGCCAGACTGCGGGCGCCCTTGACGAACAGTCACAGAACCCCGAGGCCGACGACGGCGATCGCAAAGCTCGCGACGAAGACGAGATCGTAGGCATCCGGCGCGGCCGACAGGATGGCCAGCGCGACGAGCGGGCCCAGCATCGCGCCGGCGCTGTCGAGCGCACGGTGAACCCCGAAGCTGGTCGCGAGCCCGGCACGCCCGCTGCTCAACGAGATCAGCGCGTCGCGCGGCGCCGTCCGCAGTCCCTTCGCCGCGCGGTCGACCGCCACAACCGTCGCAATCACCGGCCACGCGCCACCGGCTCCCAGCAGCCCCAGCTTGCACAGCGCCGAGGCGCCGTAGCCGACGGCCGCCACCTCCTTGTCGCGCCGCGTCCGATCCGACGCAAAGCCCCCGGCCAGTCGCAGCAGGGCGGTGAAACCGTGGTACACGCCGTCGATGAAACCGAACTGCAGCGGGGTCAGACCGAGGTACAGCACCAGGTAGACAGGTAGCACGGTCGTGACCATCTCCGACGAGACGTCCGTCAGGAGGCTGGTGAGCCCGAGCGCC
Organism: Vicinamibacterales bacterium; assembly: GCA_965246995.1. Taxonomy (GTDB): domain Bacteria; phylum Acidobacteriota; class Vicinamibacteria; order Vicinamibacterales; family UBA8438; genus VXRJ01. The sequence goes on along the minus strand of OZ252008.1, from coordinate 1,779,897 downwards.
ACGACGTTGCGGCTGACGAGGGGCGAGAACCGCCGGCCGCGTAGCGCGAGCAGCATCCTTCGGAGCGCCGCGGCGGCTTCGACCTGGTACATGGCAGCCTTCCGTGATGCCGCGATCGCTCCGATCCTCGACGGGCACTGCGTCTCGTGCCAGCGCTCGAGCGAGGGACGGATGTCTCTACGGAAGTGACAGGGCCACCAGCTCCGCCGGTTCGCCGCGAGCGCTGATCGCCATGGCTATGTACTGCTTGCCCTCGACCATGTAGGTCATCGGAATGCCGCTCTGGCGCTTGGGCAGCTCGAATTCCCAGATCGTCTCGCCCGTCTGCTTGTCGTAGGCGTAGAACATCGGTCCGCCGGCCCAGGTGGGCGTCGCGAAGAGCCCTCCGCCTTCACCGGCGAAGACCAACGTCTTCGTGACGAGAATGCCGCTCCGTTCCGGCTTGCCCGTCCGCGGGATGTCGAGGCCACTCAGTGCCGGGTGGTTCTTGACACAGTCCGGCGTGTCGCCGTTCGCGATCATCCAGACATGGTCGCCGGTGTTCAGATCGATGGCCGTGATGCGTCCCCAGGGTGGCTTGATGAGGGGCAGCCCAAGTGGTCCGAACTCACCGCAACCTTCTCGCGCGGCGGCTCCGCGTGCCCGCCTCCCGCCGAATCCGGGAACGTAATCCATGGTCGAGCGGTCCGGGTTGTTCGTGAGCGCCGCGATGGTCGGATGGGTGGCCGAGGCGACGTAGAGGATGCCCGTCTCGGGATCCACTGCCCCGCCCTGCCAGTTCGCGCCCCCGGTCATTTGCGGCAACATCAGCAGTCCACGCCGACCGTCCGACCCCCCAAGAATCGGCGGGGTGAAGAGCGGACCGAGCTGATACTCCGACGCGATTCGTCGCGCCTCGGCGTTCAACTCCGGCGTGAAGTCAAGCAGGTCGTCCTCGGACACCCCCTGGCGGTCGAACGGGACGGGGCGCGTGGGAAACGGCTGGGTCGGCGCGGCCTGCTCGCCGGGCACGGTTGAGGCAGGCACCGGGCGTTCTTCAATCGGCCAGACCGGCTCGCCCGTGACCCGGTCGAACACATAGGTAAACGCCTGCTTGGTTATCTGCGCCACCGCCTTGATCTCCCGGCCGTCCACCGTGATGTCGACCAGCGTCGGCGGGGTCGGAATGTCGTAGTCCCAGATGCCGTGATGGACGAACTGGAAGTGCCAGACTCGCTCGCCGGTTCTGGCATCCAGACACACCAGGCTCTCGGCGAACAGGTTGTCGCCGGGCCGATGGCCGCCGTAGAGGTCGTTCGTGGGGGTCTCGACCGGAAGGTACACATAGCCGAGCTCGTGATCGGCCGACATCGGAGCCCACACCCCGGTGTTTCCGGTGTAGCGCCACGAGTCGTTCTCCCAGGTGTCGTTGCCGAACTCGCCCGGTTGGGGGATGGTGTGGAAGATCCACAACTGCTCGCCGGTGCGCACGTCGAAACCGCGGACAAATCCGGCCGGGAACTCGGGCGCCGGCGCGGTGGCGAGGAGCGCCGCCCCGACCACGATCACGTCGCCGACCACGAGGGCGGGCGAGTTCAGGCCGATCTGACCATCCTCCAGGGGCGGGCGGTCGAGCCCTTCGAAGAGCCCGTCGTAGAGATCGACGACACCCTGCTCGCCGAAGGCGGGAATCGGTCGCCCCGTTGAGGCGTCCAGTGCCACCAGGTGATACCCCTTGGTGACATGGATAATCCGCTCGTCGCTCTGTCCGTCCGTCCAGTACGCCAAGCCCCGGCCGGAGCTGGCCCGCACGGGTGCGACGTCGCCGCGCTCGCCTTCGTCAAGGCGGTACATCCAGAGCGTTTCGCCGGTGGCCCCGTCGATGGCCACGGCGTTGCGCCGCCAGCCGGCGGTGGTGTAGAGCACGCCGCCGACCATCAGTGGCGTCGCCTGGTAGTTGAAATCGGTACGGGGACCGAGGTTATCCGTCCGCCACCGCCACGCAATCTCAAGGTCGCCCACGTTGTCGCGATCGATCTGATCGAGGGGCGAGTACTTGGTGCTGGCTACATCTCCGCCGTAGGACCGCCACTCACCGTCCTGAGCGCCCTGTTGCCCCGGAGCGGATATCCCCGTGGCGAGCAAGATGGCGACAATGACCACGATCCTCCGGACAACCCGACCAATCCGTGTCGACATGTGGCGCTCCTGTTCTCTACGGCGTCGGGCCGCAGGCATCCCGTCATACCGTCGGTCATTCGCGGCCTTCGAATGCGCGTAGCAGCTCCTCGTCAAGAGGGTCGTCGTCATGACGATGGACAGTCTAGGCTAAGGGTCGACTAAGTGGGAATACTCTCGGCGCCGCCTGGAGATGAAGCGATGAAACGTCCACGCGCATGCACTGCCGTCACTTCCACCGTCACCCTGATCCTGTTCCTTGGCACGGCCCCGCCCGCCGCCGCGCAGCAGCGGGTGCTGGACCACGAGGACGTGCTTCAGTGGAAGACGATCGATGACCCGGCGCTGTCGCCCGATGGCGACTGGCTGGCGTTCGTCGTCTCGCCCATGGAGGGCGACCCGACGCTCACGCTCAAGGCGGCGACCGGGGACGGACCGGCACTGACGGTGCGGGGAACGAGCCCGACCTTCACATCGGACTCCCGCTATCTCGTCTTCACGGTCCCGCCGTCGGAATCGGAGGTCGACGCCCTCAAGCGGGAAGGCAAGGAGGAAGACGACCTGCCGAAAGACGCGCTCGCGGTGGCGGACATCGCGGCGGTGTTCACGGGCGCGGAAGCCGAGCTCGTGGGAGTCACCGACCTCGGTCCGGTAGAGAGCTACGAGGTTGCCGGCCAGGGGAGCTGGCTGGCGTACGTTCCCGTCGAGGAGCCGGCGCCGACGGCCGAGAGCGAAGCCAGCGCGGAAGTCTCCACCGAGGTGGAGGCCTCCACCGAAGCTGAGGGCTCCGCCGACGAGAGCGACGCCGACAAAAAGAAGGAGGACGGCTCCACGCTGGTCCTCCTGAACCTGGCGACGAACCGCGAGGCACGCTACGAACTGGTCGACGACTACGGGTTCGCCGAGGAAGCCCCCGTTCTTGCCTTTACCACCTCCACGGAAGATGGATCGGGCGACGGCGCCTGGGTCGTGCTGCTGGACGACGTGACGCAGCGCACCGTTCTCGAAGGCGAAGGGCGCTACGAACAGCTTGCGCTGTCGAAGGACGGCGCGCAGGTCGCCTTCCTGACGAACCGGGACGACTTCGAGGCCGATCAGCCCGAATTCACCCTGTACCGCGCCGGTGCGCCGACTCGGGGAGCCGAGCCGGTCGCCGATTCCGGCGCCGCCGGCCTTCCGGACAACTGGTGGGTCAGCGAGCACGGCGAGGTCCGCTTCTCGGAAGGCGGTGCCCTGCTGCTTTTCGGGACGGCGCCCCGTCCGGAGCCGGAAGCGGAGGACGACACGCTGGAAGAGGACCGGGTCAGTGTCGACGTCTGGAACTGGAAGGACCCCTACCTGCAGCCGATGCAGCTCGTGCAGGCCGAGGACGAACGGAAGCGCACCTACACGGCCGCGGTCCACCTGGACGGCGGCGCGGTGGTGCAGATGGGCACGATGGACGTCCCGACCGTGCGGTTCGCCGCCGAGCGCGACGCGGCGCATGGCCTGGGCGTCACCGACCGGCCCTACCGGCAGCTCCTCTCCTGGGACGGGCGCTACGACGACCTCTACGCCATCGATCTGGCGAGCGGGACGCCGCGGCGGATCGCCGGGAAGGTGGGCCGCTTCGCCCGCGCCGCCATCTCGCCGGCCGGGAACTACGCGGCGTGGTGGAGCGGCTCCGAACGGCAGTGGAAGGTGGCGCGCCTGGACGGCGGCGAGCCGCTGACGGCCAGCGCCGAGGTTCCGCACCCGGTCTGGGACGAGCTGGACGACCACCCGCACGATCCGCCCCCCTACGGCTCGGCCGGATGGACCACGGACGACGGCGCTTTTCTTTTCTATGACCGCTACGACGTGTGGCGCTTCGAGCCGGAGACCGGCCGTACCGTCAACCTCACCGGCGGCGCCGGCCGAGCGGCGGAAATCCGGTTCCGTTACGCGCGGACCGACCCGGAGCTGGATCACATCCCGGAAGGGGAAGCGCTCTGGGAAGCCTTCCACGACACACAAAAGCAGGGCGGCTTCTACCACGGACGCACGGACCAGGAGGCGCCGGCGGCGGAAATCGTCATGGCGGACAAGAGCTTCCGCCTGCGCGGGAAGGCGAAGGAGGCAGACCGCTGGCTCGTCACGCGCGAGGACTTCCGCGAGTTCCCGGACCTGTGGGTGACGGACGGGGCGATCACCGACATGCAGCGGATGTCAGACGCCAATCCGGAACAAGGAGACTTCCGGTGGGGCTCGACGGAGATCGTCGAGTGGACCTCGAACGACGGCGTCGAGCTGCAAGGCATGCTGTTCAAGCCCGACGGCTTCGATCCCGCGACGGAGTATCCCCTGCTCGTCTACTTCTACGAGCGGATGTCGGACGGCGTCTACACGTGGCGGACTCCCCGGCCCGGCGGCTCGTCCATCTCGGTCCCCTTCTACGTCAGCCGCGGCTACGTCGTCTTCATCCCCGACATCCCGTACGAGCTCGGCTACCCGGGCGAAAGCGCCCTCGACGCGGTCGTGCCCGGCGTGCTCGACCTGATCGATCAGGGCTTCGTCGCGCGCGACCGGATCGGCGTCCAGGGTCACTCCTGGGGCGGCTACCAGATCGCCTACATGATCACGAAGACCAACCTGTTCGCGGCGGCCGAAGCGGGCGCGCCGGTCGCCAACATGACGAGCGCCTATGGCGGCATCCGCTGGCAGACCGGCATGAGCCGGATGTTTCAGTACGAGCAGACACAGAGTCGCATCGGCGCTTCGCTCTGGGAGGCGACCAACACCTACCTGCACAACTCGCCGCTCTTCTACGCCGACAAGATCCAGACGCCGGTGCTCATGATGCACAACGACGACGACGGCGCGGTGCCGTGGTACCAGGGCATCGAACTGTTCGTCGCGCTGCGCCGGCTGCAGAAGCCAGCGTGGCTGCTGAACTACAACGGCGAGGGCCATGGCCTCAGCCGCGACGCCAACCGCAAGGACTGGGCCATCCGCATGCAGCAGTTCTTCGACTACTACCTGCTGGAAGCGCCTTCCCCGGTGTGGATGGAGAAGGGAGTGCCGGCCATCGACAAGGGCACGACGCTGGGTATCGAGCTCGTGGAGCCGGACATTCGCTGAGGGCCTTCTGAATCCCGGCTGACACACAAGAGCGGTAGTCCTTCTATCTCCTCGACAAGCGCCCTGGTTCCCAAACTAACGAGTAGGATGTCGTACAGCAACTACGTGGTGTTCGTCGACGAGAGCGGTGATCACGGTTGCCGAACACCGGGCGGGCGTCCTCCACGGGAACGAGCCGCGCGACCGGCCGCCCCGAGCGTGTGATGATGACGTCCTTCACCGAGGGAAGCCTGCGCGTCGCGGAGGCGGCGCAGCAACGCGGCCTGCCGATCTACGTCGAGACCCGCCCCATCTACCTGCAACTGACCCGCGAGCGGTTCGAGGGTGACACACCGGGGCTGTACATCGGCCAGCCGCCGCTATGACCCGGCGTCGCGGCATGGACCGTTCGCAGCCCTCCCGAGAGTGGATCGGCGGTCGCTTCTCAACACCGTTCTACATCCAGGATCCGAAAGAGCCCTACCGGCCGGACATCGTGCTCTGGATGGAGTTGCCGGAGGGTTTCGTCGTCGGCCAGGCGGTCGTCAACCCCGAGGACAGGGAGGGCGCCGTCGCCCGTGCGTTACGCAACGCCCTGACTCAGCCCGCAATCGGTTCGCCGCGCCGGCCGAGCGCCATACGCGTCCCTGACGCCGCCACCGCCGCCGAGGTGCGCGCGGAAGTCGGAGCAGCAATACCGGTCACGGTCGCGCCGACGCCGGAGCTCGATGCGCTCCTGGAGAAAATGATCGAGACGCTGCCACCGGACGAAGACGATGAACCCAGCTACTTCGCCCAGGGACACGTATCGGTCGCGGCGGTCAAGATGCTGTTCGCGGCCAGCCGACGCCTGTTCGCAGCGAAACCGTGGACGGTCGTCGACGACACGCAGGTGATCCGGATGGACATTCCGGCGCTTGACGTCGAGGGAGCCTGCCTCTCGGTCATCGGCCAGCTCGACGAGAGTCGCGGCGTGCTGGTCTTCCCGTCCGTCGACGACTTCGAAGCGTTCCTCGACGTCGCAGAATCGGGCGACCTGGAGCGGGGCCGGATGGCGCTGAGCGCCGGCTGGCTGGGGCTGCTGTTCGAGCCGGCCACCGAACTGCCGCCTTCGATGCGGCGCGAAGCGATGGCGCACGGATGGCCGGTGGAGAGCGCCGACGCCTACCCTGTGGTGGACCGCCGCGACCCCGACGCCCGGCCGCGGCCGCTGGTCGAACGGGATGTCGAGATCGCCACCGCGTGCGCGCTGTCCCTCAGCGCGTTCTTCGCGAAGCACCGAGCGGTCTTCGAGTCGGAAGCCATCGCGCCGGTCTCCGAGTCGTACGTCGACGATGACGACCGGGAAGTGCGGCTTACTGCTCCCTACGATGCGCTCGCGGACTTCGACCAGCCGGATTCGGCAGAACCCGCTCTCGACGCCCTGGCGTCGCCGGAGCCCTTCCGGCCACGGGCAGGCCGCAACGAGCCATGTCCGTGCGGCAGCGGACGCAAGTACAAGAAGTGCCATCTCGCAGCGGACGCGGCCGAGCACGCGAGCCAGCGGTCCAAGACCGCAACGCACGCGATGGACGAACGGCTCGTGCACCGTTTGTGCGGTTTCGGCCTGCGGGAGTACGGCGAGGCATGGGAAGCGTTCCAGGACGACTTCACCGATCTCGACGCTGCGATCGCGCTCGTGATGCCCTGGTCGGTGTACTGCTTCGAGGTGGACGGGAAGACCGTCGTCGACGCCTACCTGGACGCTCACCGGCGTCGCTGCTCGCCGGAGGAGCAGCGCTGGCTCGACGCCCAGCGCGCGGCGTGGCTCTCGGTATGGGAAGTCGAGGCCGTCGATCCCGGGCAGACCGTGACGCTGCACGACCTGCTGTCCGACGAACGGCGCACGGTTCACGAAGTGCGCGGCTCGAAGGCGCTGGTGCCACGCGACGCGGTGCTGGCCCGCATCGTGGACTACGACGGCGTCTCGCTGCTCTGCGGCGTGCACCCGCGCCCGTTGCCCCCGTTCACCGCGGCCGCGGTGGTTCAGCGGGCGCGCAACCGGCTGCGGCGCAGGCGAGCCGTCCCGGTAGACCGTCTCCGTCCCGCGGCCTTCGGGCGCCACCTGATCCGTTACTGGGAGAAGGCGGCAGATTACCTCGACGAGCGGAGCGCAATACCGCCTCGTCTGCACAATACCGACGGCGACTCCTTCGTGTTCACGGTGGACCACTTCGAGGTCACGCCGGGGGCCATGCCGGAAGTTGATGCGCGCATCGGAGCGCTGGAGGGTACGGAACGGGAGCCGGACGGCGAGGACGCGACGGTCCACATATTCCTGCGACCCGACGACCCCACACGGCCGGACGGTCAGCAGACGGTGCTCGGCCGGGTGGAAATGCGTCGCACGGCACTCCGGATCGAGACCAACTCGGAGGCGCGGGCCGACGCGCTGCGCGAGCGTATCGAGGGCACCTGCGGCTCTCGCATCCGGCATCGGGCGCGCGAGCACACAGATGCCTTCGCGGCCGGCGCAGGCTCGGGGAATCTGTCGCAACCCCCGGCGCCACCATCGCGCGAAGCGGACCGTCTGGTGGCCGAGTTCAAAGCGCGTCACTACGCGGATTGGCCCGATCGGCCACTGCCGGCTCTCAACCACAGGACGCCGCGCGAGTGCGCGCGAACCTCAGCCGGGCGGGCCGAGGTCGATCTGCTGCTGAAGGAGATGGAGCGCATGGAACACGGTGCTCCGGGCCCACCATTCGATTTCTCGGCGATCCGGCGCGAACTCAGCATCGGGCCGCGCTAGCCCACGACGGGCTCCGCGGTACCGCCCGCGGAGCCCCGTCCTTGGCCGCTTCGTGCCGGCTTCGCGAGACCGTTCTAGTTCGCCAGCGGATTCGGCCGAATCTGGAACCGGACTATCTCGCTCGTCGCGCCCTTGCCTCCCTCGAGGTGGAACGGCGACCCGGTGTTGAAGCTTGACCAGACGCCGCGCCCCTTCCAGCCGGTATTCGGATCGTCGATCCGGCCGTCAAGGCCCCGGCTGTAGAAGCCGAGCGGATACGGCACGCGCATGATGACCCACTCGCCGCTCTCCGGATCGAGCGCGAGCAGCGCATCCGATGTCGTCCCGGTGGCAATCGGCACGTTGGCGCCGAGTCCCAGGGTGTCGAACTGATCGACCCAGTTGTAGTAGTGGTAGTCGGCGTTCGCCGTGCCGTCTACCCCCTTCAGCTTCGGTCCCGGGCTCGCATACAGCGTCCACCCCTCGCGGCAGTGCTGCCCGGTGGCGGTCGGTCCGTTCATCACCGTGCACTTGCTGCGGTCGAAGCTGGCGAGGTGGCCACTGCCGCCGAGCGCGGTCCAGATCAGCCCGTTGCGGTCGACGTCGATGCCGCGCGGGCCGAAGCCCCACTCGCTCGGGTTGCCGTTGGGATCGTAGGGCGGCTCGTAGACCTCGGAAATGCAGGTCTCGGGCGGGCTATCGCCGAGGTCCAGCCGGATCAGCCGCCCCGGCACGTCGAAGCGCCGCGTGATCCAGATGGATCCGTCCGGGTGCGGAATCACGCCGTAGGCGCGCTTGAACTTGTCGAGGCTTCCGACCCGCGTATCCCGCGTCGCGTCGATCTCGACGTCGCCATTGAAGTCCGGCTCGTTCCACGGCTTGGTAATGCTCCCGTCGCCGTTGGTGTCGATGACGGTCGGGCACCAGCCCTGCGACGCCTGCTCGTCCCCGGTCTCGTCGTACAACCGGGTATTCAGCCAGCCGATTGCCTCGGTCGAGCCGCTCAGCCAGAGCGTATCGTCCGCGTCGTCGGCAAACTGCAGGTGGTGCGTGAAGTAGCAGGTGTCGATCAGCTCGAAATCGCCGGTCGCGGGGTCGTAGTAGGACAACTGCCGCGACTCGGCGCGGTGCTGAATCGGGTAGTACTGCGCATATGGGTGATCCGATCCCTCCAGGCACCAGTCGGGAACGTCGTTAGGCCGGACCGACTGGGTGATCCAGAGGCGTCCCTTGCCGTCCAGCATCGGGTTGTGGGCGCTCCGGCTCTGGAGGTTGACCGGCTCGTCGCCCCAGTAGAGCGACGGGACCGCCGTCGACGAACCCTGGTAGGAGCTGGGACGCCGCGGCCGCTCGATGCGGGTCGGCAGATCCATCCGGACCGACTGGTGCGTGCGCGGATCGGTGATTACCAGCCCCGCGCCGCCAACCCCGTAGATCGGGCCGTTCGCGTTGAGCGTCGGATTCCGCTTGTCGGTCGTGACCTCGTCGTGCACCATGCCGCGCGGGTGGCCCCACTCCCACATGCTGAGGACGAGGTTGCGCTCCAGCCCCTGTGGGCGCGGCGGGACGGGCGGCAGCTCGCCGGCGGCGATCCGATCCGTCCAGTCCGCATACAACGCCAGCGCGCGGGCGCGGCCCATCCGGTTGATCTCGGCCGCCATCGCCGGTCCCGCTCTGCCGGCCTGGATGCGGTACTCCCAGGCGTCGGCGGTAGAGTCGAAGTCGTCGGCGTCGAGCATCGGCATCTCGCGCGTCGCGCTATTGCCGAGCTGATGGCAGAGCTGGCAGCCGTCCTTCAGCCGGTCAACCCAGTCGGCCTGGGTCCGCATGTCGACGCCAATGCCGTTACCGCGCGGTCCCGTGCCCGGAAAGTCGCTGGCAGGCGGCACCTCGAGCAGCGAGTACCAGTAGTTGGCGGGATAGATCTGCGCGGCAGCATGCGGCGAGGCCGCCGCCGTCGCAGTCAGGGCCAGGTCGTCGCCGGGCCGCGCGGAGGTCTGATCCGAGTCGGCCAGCCCGTAACCGCGCACCCAGACCTCGTAGGAAGCGTCCGGGAGGTCCGGCACCAGGAAGCGTCCGTCGTCGTCGGTCACGACGATCTTCCGGAAACCGGTATCGAAATCCTGCGTCTCGGCGATGACCCAGACGCCGGCCTCAGGCCCGGCTGCGCTGGTCACCACGCCGCTGATATCAGCGTCCTGGGCTGTAACGGGAGAGCCAAGTACCGCGAGGCCTGCCGCCAGAAGTGCCGTCGCCGCGTACCCGCCGATCATGCGTCGTCTGGTGCTCATGTCGTCCTCCCTGAGTCCGCTCCCGCCATTGTGCAGTCTGCCAGCCCGCCTGACAACCCCCATTCGCCCCCGCCGCCGGGAGCTGGGGCATGCACGCGGTAAGATCGCCATAGCCGTCCACCCGGGAACGTAGAATCAGAGCTGCAACCGGACGGAGAGACAATCGTCACGAGAGACTACGAGGAGGATGGAATCATGAAGGCATGGTGGACTGGCGCGGTCGTCGTCGGCGTCCTCACGGCTGCTCTTGCGATGACAGAGCAGCCTCCGGCGTCGGCGCAGGCATCATCCGAACCTCCGCTCGTGAGCCAGGAGCAATTCGACGGCTGGCTGGTCGAGCTCTCCAACTGGGGCCGGTGGGGTCCGGACGACGAGCTCGGCATGTTCAATCTGATCACGCCGGCCAAGCGTGCCGCCGCGGCAGGGCTGGTCAGCGAGGGTTTCACGGTGTCCCTGTCGTCGAACGCGCAGAACTACGAGAGCGCCGACGTGCCGTGCCCGATGGAGTGGTCGATGTCGCGCGCCACTCGCACGGGTGCCAGCGACACGATCGCCTACCCGTGCATCCACGGGCCCGGCACCACCCACCTCGATGCGTTTGCCCACGTCTTCTTCGACGGCAAGATGTGGAATGGGTACGACGTCGACGGGCTGGTGACGATGGAGGGCGGCGCCGCCAAGAACTCCATCATGACGATGAAGAACGGGATCGTGACGCGCGGCGTCCTGTATGACATCCCGCGACTGAAGGGCGTGCCGTGGCTGGAGCCGGGGACGCGCATTACGGTCGAGGACCTGGAAGCCTGGGAAGAGATGGCCGGCGTGCGGGTCGGTCCCGGCGACGCGTTCCTGATCCGCTGGGGGCGTTGGGCGCGCCAGGACGCCCTCGGACCGTTCGACACCGGCCGCGAGTCGGCGGGCCTCGACAACAACGTGATTCCGTGGCTGAAGGAGCGTGACGTCGCCGTGGCGGGCTGGGAGACGCCGGGCTACGCGCCGCAACCGGAAGGCGACCTGCCGCGCACCGCGCTCCATAACTTCGCGCTGACGATCCTCGGGATCCAGGTGCTGGACCGCGCAGACTTCCAGGCGCTGGCCAATGCCGCGGCGGAGCGCAACCGCTGGGAATTCATGATGACCATTGCGCCGCTGCCGATTCCGAACGGCACCGGCTCGCCGGTCAACCCGATTGCGATGTTCTGAACCGGGGCCGGCCGGCGTCAGGCTGGGCATCGCCGCCGTCAGGATCCGGCCCCGTCGTCGTAAGCCCGCTTCACCTCTTCCGCGATGATGTCGAGGCCGCGCTCGGTCCGTTCCCAGTCGTCCGCGTAGCTGATGCGGATGCACTCCCGCTTGTGCGGCCAGTCGTCGTCCTCGAGTCCCGGAAAGAAATAGTGGCCGGAGACGACGATGACGTCGCGCTGCTTGAGCCGTTCGTAGAGCGCGGCGTTGGTGATGGGTAGCCCCGGCATCCAGAGCCAGAGAAAGAAGGCCCCCTCCGGCGTGTGGATCCGGATGGGATAGTCGCGCAGCCGGTCGCGCAACCGGTCCAGGGCGCGCGCCGCGCGCCCGGCGTAGTGCGGCCGGATGACGTCGCGGACGAGGGGCAACAGCTCGCCGCTCTCGATCAGCCCGGTGGCGAACGCGGGGCCAAGACGGCCCGGCGAGAGACAGAAGATCGCCGTCGCGGCGGCCAGCGCCTCGATGATCTCCTCGTTCGCGATCACGATTCCGGTGCGAAATCCGGGCAGTCCGAGCTTCGACAGGCTCATGCAGACGACGGTGTTCTCGTCCCACACCGGTGTCGCCTCGCCGAATACGATGCCGGGAAACGGCGCGCCGTACGCAGTATCGAGAATGAGCGGCACGCCGCGCGCGCGGGCGATGGCGCCGAGCCGCTCGACCTCCGCGTCGGTGACGACGTTGCCGGTCGGGTTGGTGGGGCGCGACACGCAGATCGCGCCGATGTCATCGACCGCGTCCAACTCCTCGAGGTCCACCCCGTATTTGAAGAGCTTGTCGTCGAGCTCGTGGATGATGGAGCGGCGAGCGGTGAACAGACCGGGCGTGAAGCCAAGATCCGCGTAGCCGATGTACTCCGGCGAGAGCGGCAACAGGATGCGCCGCGCCGGCTGGCCGTCGCTCATCGGCCCGGCCAGCAGGTTGAACAGCGGCAGGAACGCGGACTGGCTGCCGTTGGTCAGGGCGATGTTGCGCGCGGTGATATCCCAGCCGACCTCGCGCCGGAGGAAACCGGCAAGGGCGCGGGCGAAGTCCCGGTCGCCGTCGGGTCCGCCGTACAAGCCGATCGCCCGCTCGAACGACCCTTCCCGCTGCAGCAGCACCTGCATCTGACGGCGAAACAGCGCTTCGGCGGCCGGAATCAGGCTGGGACTGCCTCCGCCCAGATTCATGAGCGCGCTGCCGGCCTCCGCGGCGTTACCGAGGTCCTCCATCAGCGACCGCGTGCCCGCGTCGCCGAGCAACCGCCGCCCGTACTCCGAAATGTCCATACGTGCTAACGATAAAACGAACCCGGGAGCCAATTCGCGCAGCGTGCGGGCCCAGCCGAAGTTCGCTACGATTATCGGGCGCCGTGGCGTCCCAGATTCTCCCCTATCGCCGCCCGCCGGACGGCCAGCATCCTCCGAACGACGTGCCGGCGTACCGATCGACGGCGCTGCGGCATCCTGCCCAGCCGCTCGTCGTGATTCCGCAGACGCTGTCCGAACTGACGGGGCCCGTCTACGGTTACGGGACGGTCGGTCCGCTCGACGACAACCTGACCCGCCAGCATTCCGGGGAGCCACTCGGCGAACGCATCGTCATCGCCGGCCGGGTGCTGGACGAGGATGCCCGCCCGGTACCGGAGACGCTGGTCGAGGTCTGGCAGGCGAACGCCGCCGGCCGCTACGCCCACGCGCTGGACACGCACGACGCGCCCCTCGATCCGAATTTCAGCGGCGCCGGCCGGGTCCTCACGGACGCGGACGGGCGGTTCCGGTTCACGACGATCCGGCCGGGCGCGTATCCCTGGGGAAACCACGACAACGCCTGGCGGCCGGCGCACGTCCATTTCTCGGTTTTTGGGCGCAGCTTCCTGACGCGGCTTATGACCCAGATGTACTTCCCCGGCGACCCGCTGCTGGCCCTCGACCCGGTCTTCATGGCGGTCCCCACGGCCCGTGGCCGCGAGCGGCTGGTGGCGACGCACGATCTCGACGTGACGGAACCGGGGCGGGCGCTCGGATACCGCTTCGACATCGTCTTGCGCGGCCGCGACGCCACTCCACTGGAAGGACAGAAGTCCTAGGAGCCCGTGGTGAAACCCACGCTGCATTCGAGCGGCGACGCATCCCGCCTGAACGGCGTCGCTCCTCGGTCTCATATGGCCAATATGCTCCCTCGTCGCGCCTTGTCAGCCGGGCGCCTCGCCGCTCTCGGTGCTACGCGGGGTTTTACCACGGGCTCCTAGACGGACGCGCAAGCGCCGCACCATGCTGCCCCTCACACCGTTCCAGACCGTCGGCCCCTTCTTCGCGATCCTCGTGCCGGAACAGGGCCGCCTGTCGCTCGCGACCGGCGACGCACCGGGGCAGCGCATCGTCATTGAAGGCGCGGTCCGCGACGGCGCCGGCCGACCGGTGCCCGATGCCCTCATCGAGATCTGGCAGGCGAACGCGGCCGGCTGTTGCAATCATCCGGACGACGCCCGCAGCAACGGGCGCGACCCGACGTTCGACGGGTTCGGCCGCGTGCACACGGACGGCGCGGGCGGCTTCTCCCTTGAGACCATCAAGCCAGGGCCGGTGCCCGGAGCCGATGGCCGGCCCCAGGCGCCGCATCTGGTGGTCGGACTCTTCGCCCGCGGGTTGCTGACGCGGCTCGTCACGCGCATCTACTTCGATGACGAGCCCTCGAACCGCCACGACCCGATCCTCGCGGAGGTCGCCGCGGATCGCCGGCCGACGCTGGTCGCGGCGCACCGAGGCGACGGGCGCTACGCCCACACCCTCGTGCTCCAGGGACCCGGTGAGACGGTGTTCTTCGATGTCTGACCGCTCGACCCCGCGATGACGGACGCCACGCGGTTGCAGGCTCGGGTGCTGGGCGACGCGGACGTTGCGGCGTGCTTCTCCGGTCGCGCCCAGCTTCAGGCGATGCTGGACGTCGAGGTGGCCCTGGCCTCGGCCGAAGCGGACGTTGGGATGGTGCCCGCAAGCTGCGTGGCTCCCATTCAGGCGGCGGCCCGGGCCGAGCTGTACGACCTGGACGGCCTCGCGACCGAGGCGACGGAAACCGGCAATCCCGTGATTCCGGTCGTCCAGCATCTGACTGCACGGGTGGCGGAGACAGACCCGGAGGCGGCGCGCTACGTCCACTGGGGCGCCACCAGCCAGGACATCCTCGATACGGGCCTGGTGCTGCAACTCCGGGCGGCGGTTCCAACCACGATCGACCAGCTCGCGCGGGGGGTGCGTGCGGCGGCGGCCCACGCGCAGCGCTACCGCGACGCCACGATGGCCGGCCGCACCTGGCTGCAGCAGGCGACACCGGTCACGTTCGGCCTGAAGGCCGCGGGCTGGGCCGACGCGCTCCACCGGGACCGGCACCGTCTGCAGGCCGCCCTCGACGACGCGCTCGTGCTGCAGTTCGGAGGTGCGTCGGGCACCCTGGCGTCCCTCGGTTCGCAGGGACTCGCCGTCACCGAGCGGCTGGCTGCCCGACTCGAGTTGCCCGCACCGGACATCCCCTGGCATGCCCACCGCGATCGGTTCGCACAGCTCGCCTGCGCGCTCGGGATCGTGGCCGGCACGTACGGCAAGATCGGACGGGACATCGCCCTGCTGGCGCAGACCGAGATCGGCGAGGCGGCCGAGCCGGCGGCGCCGGGACGCGGCGGATCGTCGACGATGCCGCAGAAACGGAATCCGGTGGCGGCCTCCATCGCCCTCGCCGCCGCCGGCCGCGCGCCCGGATTGGTCGCGACGATGCTTGCCGCGATGGTGCAGGAACACGAACGCGGCCTGGGCGGCTGGCAGGCCGAGTGGGATACGCTGCCCGATCTGGTGATCAGTGCGGCGAGCGCGGCCCGGGCGGTCGCCGGCGCGCTGGACGGTCTGGTCGTCGACACGGATCGCATGCGCGCCAACGCCGAGGCGTCCGGCGGCTTCCTGCTCGCCGAGTCGATTGCCATGACGCTGGCCGAGTCGATCGGCAAGCACGACGCGCACCTCTGCGTCTCGGCCGCCTGCCGGCGCGCGGCAGCCGAAGGACGCCCTCTCGGCGACGTTCTCGCGGACGATCCGCGGGTCAGCCGGCATCTCGACCGCGCGGAGATCGCCCGGCTGCTGTCGCCGGAGAACTACCTCGGCGCCACCCGCCAGTACATCGACCGGGTGCTGGAGCGGGTCGGCGCGCCCGATGCGGACGGCGCCTTCGAGGAAGGCGATGCCAGTCACCGTTGACGGCTGCCGGCTGGCGTTCTCGGTCAGCGGCCCGGAAACGGCGCCGCCGCTCCTCCTGCTGAACGCGCTCGGGACGACGACGGCACTGTGGGCCGAGCAGGTCGCTCCCTTCTCGCGCGGGCTGCGCGTCATTCGCTGCGACACCCGGGGGCACGGCGACTCTGCTGCGCCATCGGGTGACTACACGCTGGACCGGCTCGGACACGATGCGCTGGCCGTTCTCGATGCCGCCGGCGCGGCGCGGGCGCACGTTTGCGGCGTCTCTCTCGGCGGACTGCTCGCCCTGTGGCTGGCCCGGCATGCGCCGGAGCGCGTGGATCACATCGTCTGCGCCAACACCGGCGCCCGCGTCGGCACGCGAGAACTCTGGGAGCAGCGGATCCAGGCGGCGCGGGAGCAGGGCATGGCAGCGCTCGCCGAGCCCACGATGCCACGCTGGTTCACGGAGCGCTTCCGGAAGTCCGCGCCGGAGACGGTGGACCGGTTCCGGTCGATGGTCTCCGCCTGTCCGGTCGCGGGCTATGCCGGCTGCTGCGCCGCCCTGCGGGACGCCGATCTGCGCGACGAGATCCACCGCATCGACTCCCCCACCCTGGTCGTCACCGGGACGCACGATCAGGCGACGCCGCCCAGCCTGGGCGACGGCATCCGGACGGCGGTCGCCGGCGCCCGCGCGCTGGAACTGGACGCGGCCCACCTCGCCAACGTGGAGCAACCCGCCGCCTTCAACGCGGCAGTCATCGAGTTCCTGACACACTGAGGCAGCACATGGACGACAAGCAGCGGCACGCGGCAGGCATGGCCATCCGGCGGCAGATTCTGGGCGACGCCTATGTCGACCGGGCGGTCGCCGACACCACCGACGCCACCGCGGAGCTTCAGGACCTGATCACGCGCTACGCGTGGGGCGAGATCTGGACGCGGCCGGGACTCGACCACCGCACGCGCCGCGTGCTGGTGATCGGGACGCAGATCGCGCTCCGGCAGTGGGACCAGTACCGCATCCACGTGCGGGCGGCGCTCGTCGAAGGCGGGTTCACCGCGGATGACGTCAACGAGATCGTGCTCCAGCAGGCCATCTACTGCGGCGCGCCGGCCGCCCTCACCGCGATCAACATCGCACGCGAGCTCCTGGACGAGATCGAGGAACAGTCATGACCTCGGACGGTGCGGCCTCGGCCGGCAGCGGACCGGGAGCCGCGGCGCCGAACAGCACCGCACCAAACAGCGCCGTGCCAGGCCCGGCCAGCACCAGCTCCCGCTCCACCACCCCCGGCCTCCTCGGCGCGGCGGCGCTGACCGGCTTCATCCTCATCCTCCCGTCGCCTGAAGGACTGCCCCCGGAGGCGCACCGGCTGGCCGCGCTCTTCGCCGGCGTCCTCGTGCTGTGGTCCACCGAGGCGCTGCCGATTGCCGTCACCGCCCTGCTCGCCCTGGCCCTCCAGCCACTCTTCGGACTGACGTCGCTGGTGACCGGACGACCGCCCACCCCCGGCGCCATCTTCGGGGCGGCCGCCGCCAACTTCATGAGCAGCGTCTTCTTCTTCGTGCTGGTCATGTTCGCCATCGCCCATGCCTGGGTGAAGACCGGCCTGGCCCGGCGCTTCGCGCTATGGCTGATCGCGCGGGCCGGCACCGACGCGACGCGCGCGGTCTACGTCTTCATGATCGGCACCGGCGCCATCTCGATGGTGGTCTCCGACGTGCCGGCCGCCGCCATCTTCATGGCCATCGCCGTCGGCATCCTCGACAAGCTGGGGCTGCGGCCCGGATCGCACTTCGGCCGGGCGGTGATGATCGGGATCCCGATCGCGGCGCTCATCGGCGGCGTCGGCACGCCGGCCGGCAGCTCCATCAATCTGCTCGGCCTCATCATGATCGAGCAGGCCGGCGGCGACCGCGTCCCCTTCCTGCACTGGATGGCGATCGGCATCCCGATGGTGGCCATCCTGCTGCCGGTGGCGGCCTGGGTGCTGGTGAAGTTCTTCCCGCCGGAGATCGCGTCCATCGGCGATCTCGAAGAGATTCACGACGAGCGGCGCCGGATGGGACCGGTCAGCCGCGACGAGTGGAAGGTGATCGCCATCATGAGCGCGATGATCACGCTCTGGATCGCGAGCACGTGGCTGCCGGTGTTCGATACGTTCCTGGTAGCCGTGGTGGGCGCCGTGGCGATGTTCCTGCCCGGCATCGGGCTCTTCACCTGGAAGGAGGTTCAGCAGGTCACCGGCTGGGACACGCTGATGGTCATCGGCGGCGTGACGTCGCTGGGCCAGGCGTCGTCGCAGACCGGTCTCGCCACCTGGCTGGCCGAGTCGGCCCTCGGCGGCCTCGCCGACTGGAACGCCGTCGCCCTCATCGCCGCCATCAGCGCCTTCACCGTCGTCATCCACCTCATGCTGCCGATCGCCCCGGTCATCAACGCCGTCATGATTCCGCCCATCATGGTCCTCGGCGCCGCGGCCGGCGTGAACCCGGCTCTCTACGCGCTGCCGGTCATATTCACCGCGTCGTGCGCCTTCCTGCTGCCCCTCGACGCCGTGCCCCTCGTCACCTACAGCCGGGGCTACTACCGGATGTTCGACATGCTGCCCGCAGGGCTCGTCATCAGCGGCGTGTGGGTGGTGCTGATGACGGCGCTGCTGATCGTCATCGGCCCGTTGGTTGGATTGCTGTAGCCGGTTGGATCCACGCTGGCGAGGAGATCCGTGCGTCAAGTTCACCGCCGGCGTGCCCATCGCATAGCCGACGACTACCGGCATCGAATCTGGCGCCCGAATCCCTACCACTAACATGGTCGCGCCGCCCCTTCGCGCCGCGCGATTCGAACTCCGCGTCGGCGGGTAAGATTGTATGTAGTTCCCTTTTCTTAGCACCTCCCGGGCATTCACCGGTAACTTGAAATACCACGCGGGCACCTGTCAGGCGGGGTTCGGCGGTGGTGTGGGTGCCGCCAGGAGTGCCAGGATCTCGTCCCCGTAGGCGTCTCGTCGCCAGGGGCCGAAGTCTTTGATCGTCGCCAGTTCGTGATGGGTCCGGGGGGCGCGACGGGCGAGGTCGTGGAGCGTTGTACGAGGCACGATGACGTCAGATTCCACGCCGCGTGCGCGGGCGCGCTCCTTGCGCCAAGTATGCAGGCGATCGTACCGATCGCGCACGTCCTTGGGCTCACGCGCTTCTCGAGAGGCGTGCTGCGGTGGGGCCTGGAGGCCCTGCTCAATGGCGCGCAGCAAGGCTGGTGTATGGCGCCGGGTCTGATCCGACGTCATGCCCGGCACGCGGCGGAGTTCTTCTGTGTGACGCGGCGCGCGGCGCGCGAGCTCAAGCAAGATCGCCTCAGTCAGCACTTTAAAGGGGGGCCGGTCAAGCCGGTCAGCTTCGCGTTCTCGGTAGGTAAAGAGCGCATCGAGTAGCGCGGCCTGCTGCGGCGACAGATCGTGCGCGCCCTTCACGCGCCAGAACGCGGGGCAGGGCGTACTCACGACGTCCTGGTCATCACGCCCGCTGGCGAGGCGTTCGAACTCCTCCTGCGCCTCTGGCCACCGTCCCGCCGCGGTGAGTTCGTCGAATTGTTTGTCACGCAAGGCCACGAGATGGTGGGTGTCGAGGCGCGCATATTCCAACTGCTCGGGCGTCAGCGGCCGCCGCTTCCAATCGGCCCGTTGGTACTTCTTATCCATCGTCACGCCGAAGTGGGTGTTGAGGATTGGCGCGAGGCCCACCTGTGGCCAGCCGAGCGTGCGCGCGGCCGTCATCGTGTCGAAGATGTTTGCGAAGGAGAATTGGAAGTCGCGGCGGAGGCAGACGAGATCATTCTCCGCCGCGTGCAGGATCTTTTGCTGTCTGGGGTTGGCCATGACGGGGCCGAGGGCGCTGAGATCGGGGAGCGCAATCGGGTCCACGATGTAATCGGCATCGGAGGTCGAGATCTGAATCAGGCAGACACGCTCGCGATACGCGTGCAGGCTGTTGGACTCGGTATCGACGGCCACAACGGGCGCGAGGGCCAGCGCCGCCACAAGGTGAGCAAGGGCGTCGGGGTCGGCGACGAGCACGAGGGGAGCCAGCCCTGTCTCAGGCGATACTCCAGACCTCATCGTGACGTCCGCCTGTCGGTGGAGAGCATCGTTAGCGCGCCAAGACCGGGCTGTCGGCGTCCGAGGACTCCTCCAGCATCCGACGAGTCAGGTCCTTCTTCCGCGCCTGGAACTCCTCGTCGGTGAGGAACCCCTGTGTTGACAGGTCGGCGAGGGTGTTCAAGCGAGTCATGAAGTCAGCCTGCGGCGTCTGTTCCAGGACGCGCTCGGCCAGTGCGAGTCGCTGCGTTCGAAACTCGTCGGCGCTTAGCTGCCCACGCGATGACTGCTCGGTGAGGGCTTCAAGCTGGGCACCGAAGTCGGCGTCGGCAGTGCTGCCGGAGCCCGTACCGTGCCCACTGCTGCGCTCGCTGCCATCGGCAACCGCCAGCCGGTGTTCGCGCCGCTTGATCAGGTACACCGGAAAGGCCGCGATCCAGCACAGCAGGCACGCCAGAAACCAGCCGGTGGGGCCCATGTTGAAAAAGCCCTTGGTGCTACCTGTCTTGATCCCGATGTTTCTGGAATCGATCAACACCCAGACACTTGTTCCGAAGACGACCGAGAACGCTAGCAGGTCAATCATTGAGCGCGCTCAGGCGGACAGTCAGTCTGCACCTCGACGAAGCTTCTCAACCTTGGCGTCGCGTTCGGATGCCAGGCGCTCCCGCTCGCGCCGAAATTGGCTGGCGACGACGGCGAGTTCGGCGGGATCGGCTCCCAGTAGACGGTTCATCGCGGACTGCTGGAGGATGTCCTGCTCCGCGATCTTCGAGTCGGACAGGCTCCGGACCTCGGCGATCGCCGCTCGTTGCTCATCGGTGATCGGCCGCGTGGAGACGCCTGCCTCCGCGTCTTTCTTGCGGAGTCGCTCCATGGCTAGCTCGACGGCAGACTTTGGTGCGGAATCGTTGGACACCTCTTCAGCTTACCCGTCCTTGGGATTCGGGGTAGGCCTCGTGGAGGATGTGTTGCAACTTCGGCCAGCGGCGGCTGGTAGCCTGAAGAGATGGTGAAGAAGGCGTCTTCCCGTCGCCCGAAGGGCTGCCCCCGGAGGCGCATCGGCTGGCCGCGCTCTTCGCCGGCGTCCTGGTGCTGTGGTCCACCGAGGCCCTGCCGATTGCCGTCACTGCCCTGCTCGCCCTGGCCCTCCAGCCGCTCTTCGGGCTGACGTCGCTGGTGACCGGACGACCGCCCACCCCGGCGCCATCTTCGGGGCGGCCGCCGCCAACTTCATGGCCATTGCGGTCGGCATCCTCGACAAGCTGGGGCTGCGGCCCGGATCGCGCTTCGGCCGGGCGGTGATGATCGGGATCCCCATCGCGGCGCTCATCGGCGGCGTCGGCACGCCGGCCGGCAGCTCCATCAACCTGCTCGGCCTCGTCATGATCGAGCAGGCCGGCGGCGACCGCGTCCCCTTCCTCCACTGGATGGCGATCGGCATCCCGATGGTGGCCATCCTGCTGCCGGTGGCGGCCTGGGTGCTGCTGAAGTTCTTCCCGCCGGAGATCGCGTCCATCGGCGATCTCGAAGAGGTTCACGACGAGCGGCGCCGGATGGGGCCGGTCAGCCGCGCCGAATGGAAGGTGATCGCCATCATGAGCGCGATGATCACGCTCTGGATCGCGAGCACGTGGCTGCCGGTGTTCGATACGTTCCTGGTCGCGGTAGTGGGCGCCGTGGCGATGTTCCTGCCCGGCATCGGGCTCTTCACCTGGAAAGAGGTGCAGCAGGTCACCGGCTGGGACACGCTGATGGTCATCGGCGGCGTCACGTCGCTCGGGCAGGCGTCGTCGCAGACCGGTCTCGCCACCTGGCTCGCCGAGTCGGCCCTCGGCGGCCTCGCCGACTGGAACGCCGTCGCCCTCATCGCCGCCATCAGTGCCTTCACCGTGGTCATCCACCTCATGCTGCCGATTGCCCCGGTCATCAACGCCGTCATGATCCCGCCGATCATGGTCCTCGGCGCCGCGGCCGGCGTAAACCCGGCCCTCTACGCGCTGCCGGTCATCTTCACCGCCTCGTGCGCGTTCCTGCTGCCGCTCGACGCCGTGCCCCTCGTCACCTACAGCCGGGGCTACTACCGGATGTTCGACATGCTGGCCCCAGGTCTGGTCATCAGTGCTGTCTGGGTCGTGCTGATGACCGCGCTGCTGATCGGTATCGGGCCGTTGGTGGGACTGCTGTAGCCTGCTCGGCCCGGACCCGGACGGATTTTCCGGGGTAGATTCAGAAGTGCAGTTGAGGGGGTTGGGTGTGGACACCATCATTTGGGACGGGATAACGCAAGCGAAGACCATCCATGCCGAAGCGGCCCAGACGCGGTACGCACTGGCCGACGCCGCCAAGCGCGGCGATTGGCCTCACGTACTGGAGTTGCTGACCCAACATCGCCAGTGGGTAAACTCTTCGCGACCAGACGGATCTGCCTGGTACGCTCCGCTGCACCAGGCTGCCTGGCACGGCGCTCCCTTCGCCATCGCACAGCAGTTGCTTGGTCTCGGCGCTTGGCGCACCCTCCAGAACGCGCGGGGCGAACGTCCTGTCGACGTCGCCGACCGGCGAGGCCACCGACATCTGATCGACGCGCTGACCCCTGTGTACAAGCACCACGTGCCTCTCGGAGTGCTACTGACAGTCCAGGCGCAATTCCACACGGTTATCCACGGTCGAGCGAAACAACTGATTGAGGAGCACAAGCTCCGCTTGCCCGAGCTGGAGCCACTGCTGGAATTGGACAGGCCTAAGACGTGGTTCACCGTACCGGGGATGTACGGTGGGTTCAGCTACTGGCTGGAGATCGATGGTGTCGAGCCTAGTGTCACGTCACACGTTATATGTCGCATTGTTCATGGTAGCCTTCTCGTCGTCCAACGACGGCGAGGAGGTTGGCATGAAGCGCTACGTGGTGACTTTGGAGAAGGACGAGCGTGACGAGCTTGCGGGGATCACGCGCAAGGGGTCGCATCAGTCGCAGAAGGTGATCAACGCGCTGATTCTGCTCAACTCGGACGCGGGCGAGTTCAACGAGCACCGGGCGCGCGGGGAGGCCATTGCCGAGGTCCTGCGCATCAGTGCGCGCAAGGTGGATCGCGTCAAGAAGCGTTTCGTCGAGGAGGGCATGGAGGCGGCAGTCGGCGGTCGGCAGGGTCGCCGTTCCAGCTACGTGCGCAAGGCCGACGGCGAGTTCGAGGCGCGCTTGGTGGCGCTGAGCTGCGCCGAGCCTCCGGAGGGCCACTCGCAGTGGTCGCTGCGGTTGCTGGCGGGTCGCGTCGTGGAGCTCGGCCACATCGACAGTGTGTCGCACGAGACAGTGCGGCGGGTCCTAAAAAAAACGCAATCAAACCGTGGCGGCGGGTCGGCTGGGTGATTCCCCCACAGGGCAACGCGGACTTCGCGGCGGCGATGGAGAAGGTTCTCGACGTCTACCGGCGTCCCTACGATGCGGCGTTTCCGGTGGTGTGCATGGACGAGACGCCCCGGCAACTGATCAGCGAGACGCGCGAACCGGTTCCGGCGACAGCGGGTCGACCGGCGCGTGAAGACTACGAGTACCGACGCCGAGGAAGCTGCAATGTGTTCATGGCGACCGAACCCCTGGCCGGGCGGCGCATGACCAAGGTGACGGCGCGCAGAACCAAAACCGACTGGGCGTACTTCCTCAACGACATCGCCGAGCGCCACCCCGGCGCCCTCTACGAGGCCTTTCCACCGGCCGAGGCCAAGGCCCTGTGGGACCGCTTCGAGTTCGTCTACACGCCAAAGCACGGCAGTTGGCTCAACGTCGCCGAGGTCGAACTCAACGTCATGACCCGTCAGTGCCTCAACCGCCGCATTGACGCCATCGAGATCCTGCGCGACGAGGTCGCGGCTTGGCAGGCGTCCCGAGACCGCATCCAGGCCAAGGTCAACTGGCAGTTCACCACGGACGACGCCCGCGTCAAGCTGAAACGCCTCTATCCGACACTTGATGAATGACAGGACACTAGGCTCATTGCCGAAAGCTGGTGCCGCGTGGCTGGAGAATCGGGTCAACGCCACGAAATCACTTCCGGCGGGAGCCAACTCGTCGACCAGGGGTTCATATAGCGCCACGCGGTAACAATAGTGGGGCGTCTTCGGCGAGGCCGGTCGAGGCCCCCGCCAAGAATTCGCGTATGAAGTTCTGCACCGCCGGTGTCCGCCCGCAGCAAACAGGTCATCACCTTGCAACCGGCAAGATCGCCGTTGTCGACACGCGGGCTTCTTCGGAGTTCCCGCCCGGGCTGCTAGACTTCCGCATCCGTTAAGGCTCTGGGTTGCAGTGGCCGTTCTCGCCCGTTCCGACAGATCACCGACGGATCAGATGAGAGGGAGGCGTTCGTGTCCAGGTTGAGCAACCTGCTTCGGCAGGTGGAGACACTTGACCCGCAGCTTGCCGCCGACCTGAAGCGGGAAGTGGAGGCGCTGTCCGGGCGGCGCGCGTTCGGGCTCAACTTTGAGCGTCACATCCCCGAGACGGTAGAGCTGCCGGGCCGGCCGGTGCGCATGGGGGACAAGGTCCGGTTCCTGGCGGAGCGCGGCGAGAAGCCGAGCGGCGTCGACTGCCGGCTGTGGAGGGTTGGCCGGATTCGCTGGACAGACGAGGGACGGGTGGCCAACTTGGTCCGGCAGGACCCAGAGGCCGGATGCCAGACCGCGAGCCGGGCCGTCCACGACCTAGTCGTGGTCGCCGAGTTCCGCGATCCGATCTACCCGGGGCTGGTGTCCACCGGCAAGGTAGAGCGCGGCGGCGACAAGCCCTTCCACACCGTGATCAACGCTGAAAACTTCCACGCGCTCCAGGTTCTGCTCTACACGCACGAGGGCAAGGTCGACGCGATCTACATCGATCCCCCGTACAACACTGGCGCGCGGGACTGGAAGTACAACAACGACTACGTCGACAGCGACGACGCCTACCGCCACTCCAAGTGGCTCGCGATGATGGAACGGCGGCTGAAGCTGGCGAAGCGGCTGCTCAACCCGGAAGGCTCCGCGTTGATCGTGACTATCGACGAGAAGGAGTATCTACGGTTGGGATTGTTGCTTCGACAGGTGTTTGAGGCCAGCCGAATCCAGATGGTCAGTATCACGATCAGTCCCCGGGGGACCAATCGGGCAAGTGAGTTCTCACGCGTCGATGAGTACGCTTTTTTTGTTTTTCTTGGATCCGCGTCAGTTCAGGCAACTGCTCAGCTTGACGGGGACGATGAGGAGGTACGCTGGCAGTACCTGCGGCGCGGGCAGAAGACGTTGATTCGCGGATCGCGGCCGAACCAGTTCTATCCTATCTACATAGACGTGGAGAGTGAGCGGATCGTGAAGATCGGAGCACCGATGCGAACCGACGAGAGCCTCCAGGATGTGCCCGATGTTCCCGGTGCTATCCCAGTGTTCCCGATCGATCCAGACGGGGTTGAGAAGATCTGGGGGCTTACTCCGGCGACGCTCCGAGCAGCGCACGACCGCGGGTACGTCCGAGTGACGCCGGGAACCCCGCATCAGCCCTACACGATTTCCTACCTGACGACACCCAACATCAAGCGTCTTTGTTTACCGGGGTGATTCGACGAGCGCGGACGTAGGTGCCGAGTTCTTCCTCAACAGCCACGCGGAGGCATACTGACAGCGGCGCTGTTCTACTGACGTGGTTTCGGATCGGAAGGACCGCGCGTTGATCTACGGGGGCGACCGTTGGAGCGTGTCGGGAACGACGGGGCTGGAAGAGCGAAGCATCGTGATGATCAGAGGGGCGAGGTCGAGTTGACGCTGGTAGGCGGTGCGCACGACGCTGGCAAGCACCTGCTGGGTGTCGGCGCCGTGGCGGGTACGATTACCGCCACAGACTTTGCGGGTGACCACCGCGGGTCGGATGGCCTGTTCGGCGCGCCAGTTGGTGGCGTCGATCGACGGGTCCCACAGGAAGGCGAACGTCGCGGCGAATTCGCGGTCCAGATGGGCGGCGAAGCGGTCGGCGGCGTCCAGCGTCGGAGATTTGTCGATCAGCCGACCGAGTTGGGCGAGCAGTCGGCCGCGAGCGGTTGCCAGGCCGTGGTCGCTCAGAAGCCCGGCGTCGCGGCGGTCGCGCAGCTTGAGAGCGGCCTGCAGGACGGCTTGCACCCGGGCGGCCCACGGGCTGCGCGGATGATCGGTTCGGAGTTGCCGCGCTCGCCGGATCAAGTGAGCCAGACACGACTGGTGCAGCGCGTGGGTGAAGCGGCGATACGGCGCCCACCCGTCGCGCACGAGCACGCCGGCGAAGTCGGTTCCCAGGACCGTTGCCGCGTCGTCGAACCCGCGGCCGGAGCGAATCGCGTAGACCGTCGTCTGGGGCGTGGCGAAGGCCCACAGCCAGTGGCGCATGGCGCCGACGCGCCAGCCGGTTTCATCCGGCGTGACCACGGGAGATTCCCGCACCTGCTGGCACAGTGCGGTGTAGGTCGGCGCGGCTTGGCGAGCCGTGCGATGCAGCACCTGCGCGAGGCCTCCCGGTGTGACGGTCAGGCCGAACTGGGTCCGGAGCAGGTGCGCGACCTTCGCCAGCGGCACACCCAGGTGCGTGTGCAGCCGCACGACCAGCGCGACGACTTCGGGACCGAGTTGCACGCTGGCCGCTCCCAGCGCGTCGGAGGTTTGCAGCCGGTGGCGGCCCTGGACGCGACGCCGACACTGCGAGCAGTGGCCGACCTCGATGTCGAAGCGCCGCACGATGGGGCGCACCACCGGGAGATCTTCCTGATATTGCGTCGCCACCCGGGATAGCTCGACGGCGCCGCCGCAGTCCGGACACGCGGCAGCCACCGGCGCTCGGCAGGTCTCGTCAACCTGCGGCGGACGCGGGCGGCACGCCTGCCGGCCGTAGTGCGCACCTGCGCGCCGGCCGGGTCGTCCGCCGCGACCTTGGGGCCGGTCCTTGGCGAAGGGAGCCGCCTGCCGGAATCCTGCCCGCCGCGCCGCGTCGAGTTGCTGCTTGAGGTGTTCACTGCGGCGCTTCCACCGATCCCGGTCACCCTCGACCCGCGTCAACTCCTCGCGCAGTCGTGCGATCTCTCGCTCTTGTTCCTCAATGCGGGAATCGCGGGGATCCTGTTCCGTCCGGGGACGTTGCCGTGGCACCCCACCGTTATGCCAGATCCCCTAGAAAAGTACAAGTCCAAAATGTTGGATCTCGCGCGTCACGAAACCACCCCGCTAAACAAATACCATCAAGCTTGCTGAGGCCGGTCACGAGCTCAAGGTCATAGGGACACGCCCAGACGGCTCTAAGGTTGTGGTCTTTCCAGGTGGCAAGGCGGAGCGGCTCAGTACGGTCTGGCGAGAGCGCCGCCATGACGCAGGCGCATACGGAACCTCGATCCTGCGCTCCCTGCTTCCAGATCGATCGTTCCCGTTTCCCAAGTCCCTCTACGCGGTCGAGGACTGTCTGCGGGCCATCGTCGCCGACAAGCCAGGGGCTACGATCCTTGACTTCTTCGCCGGCTCAGGGACCACCGCGCACGCCGTGATGCGGCTCAACAAGCAAGACAACGGATGGCGAAGGTGCATCCTGGTTACGAACAACGAGGTGTCGACGAACGAACAGGCGGGGCTCCGGGAACAGGGTTTGCGGCCCGGCGACCCTAACTGGGAAGCGCGGGGGATCTGTGAGTACTTCACGAAGCCCCGTATCGCGGCCGCCGTGACGGGCAAGACCCCGGACGGGTTCCCGATCGAAGGCGACTACAAGTTCACCGACGAGTTCCCGATGGCCGAGGGATTCGAGGAGAACGTCGAGTTTTTCACCACGACCTACGAGGCGCCCCGGCCGGTGGCGCACAACTGCGCGTTCGAGGCGATCGCGCCGTTGCTGTGGCTCAGGGCCGGGTCCCAGGGGCGCCGAATCGAGAAGATACGGCACAACTTGGACGTGGCGGACACGTACGCCGTGCTGTTCGACCTCGACAGATCGCGGGACTTCCTTGCCGCTATTGACGAGGCCGAATCGGTGCGCATTGCGTTCATCGTCACCGACGACGACCGGGGGTTCCAGATGGTGTGCGGTGAGCTGCCCGCACGCGTGGAAGCGGTGCGCCTGTACGAGTCGTACCTCACCAACTTCACGATCAACACGGGGCCGGAGTAGCCGTGCGGTACACACTGAAGGACTACCAAGACGACGCCGTCGCCGATGTGCTGATCCACCTCGCGTGGGCGCGTGAGGACTGGCACAAGCGGAAGTCGCGGGCGGCCTTCTCACTCACGGCGACCACCGGCGCGGGCAAGACGGTGATGGCGGCGGCAGTAATCGAGGCGCTGTTCGACGGCAACCCGGACCACAACTTTGATTCCGACCCCGGTGCCGTGGTGCTGTGGTTCACCGACGACCCCTCACTCAACGAGCAGACCCGGTTCCGTCTGATGGATGCTGCTGACCGGATCGGCCACTCGCGCCTAGTGGTGATCGAGAACACCTTCAACCAGGAGAAGCTCGAACCGGGCAAGGTCTACTTCCTCAATGCCCAGAAGCTGGGGAAGAAGTCGCTCCTGGTCAGGGGAGCACCCGAGAAGTCTCAGAAGAGCGCCCAGCATGACCTACCGATGCCGGACGCGCGGGCGTTCACGATGTGGGACACATTGGCGAACACCATCGCCGACGGGCACCTCACCCTGTACCTCATCCTCGACGAGGCCCACCGGGGCATGAAGCCGTCGAGCACGGGCGACCGGGCCGAGAAGGCCACTATCGTGCAGCGGCTCGTCAACGGCGCCAACGGTGTCCCACCGGTGCCGATCGTGTGGGGGATCTCCGCCACGGTAGAGCGCTTCGACGTCGCAATGGCGAAGGCCGAGAACCGAACCAGCCACCCTCCCGTGGTGGTCGACCCGGAGCGGGTGCAGGAGTCGGGTTTGCTCAAGGACGACATCCGGCTCGAATTTCCCCTCGAGGCCGGTCGGTTCGACACCGTCCTGCTGGCCCGTGCCACGAGAAAGGCGAAACGAGCCACCGAGCTGTGGCGCGCCTACGCGCAGCGGGAAGGCGCCACCGCGGAGGCGGTGGTGCCGCTCCTGGTCGTGCAGGTGCCAAACAAGCCCTCGGACCAACTCCTCCTGTCGGCGTGCGCCACCATCCGGGAGACTTGGCCGGAACTCAAACCGGACGCAATGGCGCACGTATTCGGCGAACACACCCCGATCGAACTCGGCGGGTTCACAGTCCCGCACGTCGGTCCTGAGACAGTGCAGGACCGCACCCACATCCGCGTGCTGTTCGCTAAGGACGCGATCTCGACCGGCTGGGATTGCCCCCGTGCTGAGGTGCTGGTGTCGTTCCGTCCCGCCAAGGACGAGACACACATCACCCAGCTTCTCGGGCGGATGGTCCGCACGCCGCTGGCGCGGCGGGTGCCCGGCAACGACCTGCTGAACTCGGTCGAGTGCGTGCTGCCGCATTACGACCGAAGCACCGCCGCTAGGGTCGCAAAGACCATGCTCGGCGAACGCGAGCACGACGACGACGGCACCGGGGGCGGGGCCGGGCGCCGCGTGCTCCTCGCCCCGGTCGATACGGACGTCAACCAGGCGATCCCCGAAGCGGTGTGGCAGGCGTTTGACACGGTGCCCTCGCAGACCTTGCCGCGCAAGGCCGCGCGCCCCGTGCAGAGATTGTCGGCGCTCGTCCACGCGCTGTCGCGAGACGGTCTGAGGGTAGATGCACGCAAGGACGCTTATCAGAAGCTCTTCGCCAAGCTTGACGGCCTACTGGCTCAGCACCAGGACAAGGTGGCAGTTGCCAGCAAGGGGATCCTCCACGTCGAGGGAGAGACGCTCGTTGCGCGCGTGGTCAGCGGTGTGGTCCGCGAGAGCCAGACCTTTGTGGAAGCCGCCGACGAGCAGTCCGTCGAGGCCGACTTCAAAGCCGCCTCCCGCGCACTCACGGCGGACGTCGCGCGCAAGTACGCTGACCACCTCGCGGGCGGGGACGAGGACGACGATCGCCTGTTCGACGCCCACGTCAAGGTCGCTGCCCTGGCGCAGGTCTACGGAGTGTCAGTGGAGCTCCACCAGGAAGCCGACAAGCTTGCCAAGAAGTGGTTCGACATGTACCGGGTTGCAATCAAGGGGCTGACAGACGAACGCCGCGGCACCTACGACGAGATCAGGGGCATGACGCCCCAGCCCCAGGTAATTGACATCAAGCGGCCCCGCGTCCGCACCGAGGACACCGCGAATGCCGACGGCCACAAGCTGGAGACCCGGACCAGACACCTCATGTCGGACGCCGACGGCAACTTCCCCATCGGCTCGCTGAACCAGTGGGAGATCGAGGTCCTCGACAACGAGATGGGCCACTCCGGGTTCCAGGCCTGGTATCGGAACCCTCCACGCCCGTCGAGCGATGCCCTCGCGATCGCCTACCAGAACGCTCAGGGCCACTGGCGCCGGATGTGTCCCGACTTCCTCTTCTTCCACGGCGACAGCGAGAACATCAGGGTCTCCATTGTCGACCCCCACGGTCACCACCTCGCCGACGCCCTTCCCAAGCTACGCGGTCTAGCTGCCTTCGCCGCCATGCACCGTGAGTCCTTCCACCGCATCGAATCCGTCGCGCGGATGAGGGATGGCACGCTACGCGTCCTCGACCTCGCCGATCCGTCGGTCCGAGAAGCCGTCGCCGAAGCCAAGGACACTGAGGCCCTCTACCTCGGTGGCGAAGCGAACGATTACTAGTCGCTAGTAGGGAGCTTGAGCGTGAACTTCATCGGCTAGCCGCCTCAGGCTGGCTGATATCTGCCCAAAACGATTCTGCTTCTTCAGCCACGCGCCCGAGGATGCCAGCCTCTGGCCTTCTATGGCCTTGAGGGCACGCCTCTTTGCCGGTTTGCTATCATGTGCAGCAAGATTCCTCAACGCTGACAACTTTTCCAGGGCCCCTTTGTATGCGTTGTTCTTGACGACAGTCACAAGGTAGTGATCGGCGGGCAGGTACATCTTGAGTGTCTTGATCAATCCATCCCTACCTCGTAAATCGAAATACCCGTCCTTGACTATGATATACTCGCAAACCTCGTCCGTAAGGTGCTTTGGAAACTTGACGCCTGTAGCATGGGCCAATTGTTGTGTATCGCTACTGATCGCTGCGACCAGAAAATTGAGGATCATGTCTTCGAATTCTCGATAGAGCCGGATGATCGCGTAGTCATGTACCCATGTGACATGTGCGTCCGAGAAGGACGAAAGGTTTTCTGCCGCTTCAGGAATTCGTGTGGGCGGCGAGCGCGTCCGGGTAGAGGTCGAGCCCTCCCAGATGGAAGTAGATGGCGTTGCGGAACCGCTCGCGGTTGCGATAGCCGCAGCCTTGCCGCTTGATCCACTGGATCTTGGCGTTGATGCCCTCTGCGCGCGCGTTCGTGACGTTCGTCAGGACGGCGTTGATCACCCCGTCCCAGTGGCGTTTGATCATCCGCGCGACCTTCTTGATCGGCTCCAACCGACTGCGAATCGCCCACCCGTACCAGCGGCTCCACATGCGGACCGCCCAGCCCCGCGACCGGTAGTGCCACAGCCGCATCGCCAATTCCTTGATCGCCCACGCACGGGCCACCCGCAACGCGCTCGTGCGTAGCGGCGTGAACGCCCGGCGTTGCCGCGGTGTCAGGTTCGCAGGGCGCGTCAACCACAGGTAGCGTGTCTTCGCCAGCCGGTCATCGCCGTGTTGCCGCAAGGCCCGGTGCTCCGACCGCCGGACCTGATCGACCGCCGCGCCCAGGTGCTGCGCGATGTGGAACTTATCGAACGCAATCGGCGCTGCGGTGTGGTCGTGCACCGACCCGATGTAGGCGGGCCACATGTCCATCGCCACCATCTCGATCTGCGCACAGCCTGCCTCGCCCACCGCTGCGAAGTAGCCGTCGAGGGCCGCCCGGTCGCGACCGTCGGCCACATACAGCACGCGCGGCGCCGACGCCGTCAGGTCATTGACGACGGTGACGTACTCGTGTCGCCGTTGAAACGACGTCTCGTCGACGCCGACCAGCGGCGCGGCGGCCACCGCGCGCCGCGACAGCCCCCGCCGCACCGCCCGCGCCTGGATGCCCGCCACCTGGTCCCAGCTCAACCGGCATTGGCGGGCCACCGCCGCGAAGCTGGCCACCTGCAGCCAGTCGATCACCATCGCCTCGAACAGCGCCGTGAAGCGTACCTGCGCATCCGCCCACGGCACCGGCACCTGCTGGACACCATGCTCGGCACAGCGCACCCGCGGCACCTCGGCGCGTACCAGCGTGCGGTACTGCATCGTGTCCAGATGCCGCCACATCCGCGGCCGGCGGTCGTACCCCGGACAGGCCGCCCCGCAGGCCGGGCAGACCAGCGTCTCGCCCACAAACTGCACGCCGACTTCGACGTCACCCTGCTCGAGGGCCAGCCGCACGTCGTGCACCCGCCACGGGCGCTCGATGCCCAACAGGCGTTCGTAGAAGGTCGTCTCTCTCATCCGGGGAGTGTACGCAGTGGGCGGACGGATCCGTCCGCCCACAACCAGCGCTGAGCCGGCGCGAGCGGCGAGTCACCTGAACGGCCGTAGCGACAGCGGAGGAGGCGCAAAGCGCCTTGACTCGACGGGAACAGAGGCTACTCCTCTGCTTCACCTACCCACACGATTCCCGGAAGACCCGGTTTTCTTGGTCCAGGAAGGCATCGATGTCCTCGACTCGCTTCTTGAACACCGCCGACGCTCTCCTTCCGCTCTTTTTTCTCATCGACGGACCCTCCGAGAGACAAAGTCACAGAACCGTTGGCTCAATGCCCATTCTTGCCCCCATCAAGTTCCTCCAGCGCGATTACGGCATTCTCTATCGCCTCCTCCTCGCCGCCACCAAAACCAGTTGTCCATTGCCCATCGCATCCCACGGCTTCGGCTCGGGCACTCCAGACGTTGTCCTCCAACTGTACCGCGTATGCCTTTATCTTCCCTATCTTCTTCGACTCACAGTAGTTCAGTACAGTTTCCCACCTCCTGCCCGTCACCCCGCGGCTGACCCAGCTATCGCCAACGCGAGTCGTCTCTATGATGCCTGCGTGCATTATACGAGACGGAAGTTCGTCGACTACTGCGGTTAACTTTGGAAGTTCCTTCTTGAGCACTTTCGCGACTTCGTCTTCTGAATGTTCTAGGACCAACCCCTCGAACGCCCGTACATCCATATCGAAGGTCTCTTGTTCTGCGCGTTTGCGCCAAGTCCAGAATGGTTTCCACTCGTACTTGACAACGGCAGCAAACGGCTTTAATGGAGCCGCATCGTTCCCCACCAAACTAGGAGCAAAACCAAACATTGTCGATACAGTGCCTTGGGGCTCAAGGAGCACAAACGTCCCTTTCTTGCGCCACTTCGGAATGACGTCATGCTCCGCAAAATCCTGTTCGTCCACTCCAATGAGTTCGATTGCCACGTTCTTGGCACTACCTCTGCCAAAGTTCGATAGGGCCAAATAGAAGACGTGACTCCCCGGGCGAACACGTATGTAGCACTCGACCTGTGGTCTGACGTTCCCAGCGAGCGCACGAGTTGCTGTCCATACCGCCAGTAGCGATACTAGCAATGTGAGGACCTGAAGTACAGCGCCGACATTATCGGCCAGCACACCTAGCCCGGATTATGCATGAAGGGTCCGAGTCGACGTCGCGGACGGTGTGATCGTCGCGCACATGGCGCATCGGGCGTCGCTGCCATCGGGCGCCGGCGGGATAGAAGCTGACTGTCGGTGGGGAAGGCCTGGGTACGGGGCCGTCGAGGGACGGCTTCGCCGCGGGCGTGCTCGGTGCGCTGTTGGGATGCGTTTACGTGCGGCTGACGAGCGCCGGCTGGGGCCTATCCGCCGCGGGCGCCGAGTGCAAGCGCGATGTGCCGCCAAGCGTGGAGGTCCGGCGTGGCGGTCGGCAGGTGCAGGACCACGCGGCGGACCGAGCCGACGATGTGCGCCCCCAATTTGAGGAGCCGGTCGCGCAGCCACGTCACTTGGGCGCGGGCACAGGCGGTGCGCGCCGCGCGCAGCCGGAGTTCTTGCATCAGCACGTAGGCGGCGGCGGTGAGGAGCACGCGCAGTTGATTGGCCCAGAAGCGACAGCAGCTCGTGCGGTCGATCTGCAGGCCATCAAGCAACTCCTTGATCCGGTTCTCGATGTCGCCGCGGGCGCAGTAGATCCGTTCATAGACGAAACGCGGCGTCTGGCGCAGGTTGGTCACGACGAAGCGCGGGTTGTCGCGCGGGGCGCGGTCGCCGAGCCGGACGACCTCGGCTTTGATCACGACGCGGCGCGCGTGGCCCCACGTACCGGCCTGGTACTGGGTGTCGGTATACACGTGCGCGGTCTGGCCGCTGGCCGCGCTCTGGGCCTGCGCCACGAGCAGGGCGGGTTCGGCGTGGCGCTGCAACACGGCGTTCTTGGCCATCGCCACCACGTAGTCGAGCCGCGGCTCGGCATCCAGGAAGTCGAAGATCTCCGGCGTCGCAAAGCCCCCGTCGAGCCGGACGAGAAACCGCGCCTGGGGAAAGGCCTGCCGCAGCAGGGGCAGCAGCCGACACAACACGCCCACGGTCCCGCGGGTGGCCGACACATTTCCGGGCCGCAGCACCGCCGCGCACAGATACTGTTCGCGTTCCTGGTCGAAGGTCAGAAACGCCAGCAACGGCAGGTAGCACCAGCTATCGTAGTGCCCGTTGAAGAAGGTGAGCTGCTGGGCGCCGTGCGTCGCGTCGTCGGTGGGATCCAGGTCGATCGTGATCCGCCGCGCCCGCCCGTCCAGCCGGCGCTGATGCCGCTCGATGACCCGCATCGCCAGCTCGCGCGCCAGCTCGTAGAGGGCAGACCGGCCGACGCCGTTCTCGAACCGAGAGATCGTCGGCTGCGAGGCCAACGCCTCGCCAGCGACCGGGTCGCGCCCGAGCAACAGCTTGTGGATCGGATCGTCGGCGAGGCGGTCGGCGTCGTTACCATCCGGATGGCCACACGCAATGCCGAAGATCCGCTGGCCGAGCAACTCCGCCAACGTGTGCCGAACCTTCCCGGGCTCCCGCCGGTCGACCAGACAGCGGGCAAAGCCCGCCACCAACCCGTACAGCCGCTCGGCCGCCTTGAGCAGAACCGCGCCGCCATCGGAACTCGCGTGCTGGCGGTCGAACGTCGCGACGAGGGGCTTGTCGAAGAGATCCGGAAAGAGGACAGTCTGTGATATCTTGTCGGTCGTCACGCAAGGGCCTCTGTGGTGGGTAAATGTCTGGCTTCACAGCATTTGTACCACACGGGGGTCCTTGCGTCACTATCGAAATCGGACCCTTCACGAATTATCCGGGCTAGCATCGAGTTACTCTCCCTTCGATTGGACCTTCGGCCGTTGGGATGCTACGACGGCACGACGCGCAAACACGAAGTTCTCTTGGGAAAGCCGTCCTCGTACAGTGCGCGACGTTACACGTTCTTCGCATTCCCGGTGGCGGGAGGCGCGAGATCGACCGCCCAATCCCTGAGTTGAGCGCTGTCGAGGACGGATTGATCGAGCAGCGTCAGGAGTTCCTCCTGACGGGGCTGACCAAAGACGACACGGTAGGCGGCGAGCTGACGCTTGAGGCGGTCGAACGCCTCGATCTCTGTCGTGTACGGGAGCTGCGGGACATGGCGCTGCACCTTGTGTTGGCCGGGGGCGATCCAGTGCGGCACAAGATCGCTGTCACCAACGGCGCGGGCGGCCTTCTCGGCCATCTCGAAGATGAGGCGCCAGATGTCATCGCCATGATGCCAGGACAGGAGTGCGTCAGGGCCGTGAGAAGCGGCGACGTTACGACGGACGGCGTGGCCCTTGTACCGGTGGACGCGGCCCTCGCGCTGCTCGAGGTCCACGGGGTTGCCCGGAAGGTTCCAGTGGATCAGGCGGTGGCACCACGGGTGGAAGTCGAGCCCTTCCTGCCCGATCGACGTGCTGGCCAGCACGAAGGGCCGGAAGGGGCTGTTGAAGGCGGATCTGACGGCATCCTGGCTGATATGGGCGCCGTCGGCGGTTCGGGTGCGCCCGAATCGTAGCGCAAACACCGTGCGTACACGTATTGCGTCGGTTTGGACGGATTCCCCGCCTTGAGCCTGGAGGAACTGGGCGTGGACGCGAGCATGTAGCGGTTTTACGACCTCGACAAGCTTCCGGGCGCACTTCGCGGCGATCTCGTCGACGCCGGCGGCCTCGGACCACGATTCCTGGTCCCAGAGCATGTGCCACTGCTCGTCGAGGACAGCCTGCAGGTTGCCCTGCTGGCAGTAGCGGAGCACGAGGCGCCAGTAGGCGCCCTCATCGCGAGCGACCGCGGAACCGGTGGCGAGTTGGCGAAGCAGTGCGATTACGGCCGGCCGGTTGAAGAGATGCCAGAACGCGTTGGCAATCCTCACCGCGAGCCGGCGGCGGGCGTCGTCACTGGGGTCTGCCGGCGACTTCAGACAGCGTGAGGCCAGAATCACCGGCGAGCCGAGCGCGACCTCCGTCAGCAGGTCGGCGAGACCCGGCGGGCGCCGACCGAGTGCTCGTGGCTCGATTGCGAGTAGTTCGTCGACGTACCCGCGGAAGAGTTCAGGATTGGGTTGCGGCAGAGGTTCGTCGTCGGACCACGCTTGCAGTTCGCCGTCGCGCCATGCGCGCAGGAAGGTCCGCAGCTCCGGGTCCAGCAGGAGCGGAGCCGCCCACTCCCAGCGGTCGTCGATGGATCCGCCCTGCGGGTCTGGAAGGCTCCGGTCCGACAGGAGTTCCTCTACGCGGGCGCGTACCCAGGCCCGGCGATCCTGTCCGGCCGGCGCCTCTAGCGGATGCGCCCGATCCGCCAGCGGCAGGCACGGCAGCAGTAACAGGAAGAGCCGGTGACGGGACAGAACGCCGGACTTCGACTGCGTGAGCCTCAGTAATGGCCTCTGTTGTTCGTCCGGCTTCTCGTAGGAAGCGAGCCGGCCTCCCATCATCCGTCGTTCGGCCTCGTAGCTGAGAATCGCGCTCACGACATCGGGCACGACGTTCCAGGCGGAGAACAACAAGCGTTTCGTCGTTCCTTCCTTGCCTTCGAACGGTCCTTCGAGCGGCCAGTAGGGCAGTGTCGGCGGCATCCACAGCAGGCGCCAGAGTCCCGCGTCGAGCAACTCGCCCGCCAGATCCCGCAGCTTCGCGTGCCCGGGGTCGACCTGCGACCACGATCGCAACGTGTCGGCGTTCAGAAGGGCCGATTTCTGTTGTTCAAGCACTTCGATGAGCTTGGCCGGCGCGTTGATGGCCTCCTTGAGGAGTTGGTCGAACTTGTAGCCGTGCATGAAGTGCGCCAGGTAGGGAGCCGACTTCCAGAACGGCATAGGATCGCGGTCGCCAACGGCGCGGAACAGTGCTTCCGCTGCAATGTACTGGCGCACGTCCGTCGCGGTCAGCCTCGCCTGGGTCCGGTCCTCCGCCACCATCGCGTTCCTGTCTTCGCTTGCCCCGACGCGCTCCGTGCGCGCCATGACGTTGCGCAGCGAATTCTCCACGCCGCGCTTCGCTTGCTCGACCTCCTTCGCCTGATCCGGTTCGCCGGCGGCCCGCTTCAGCGCCGCGCCGAAGCGCGTCAGCTGCTGCCTTACGTCTTCCACCCGGGCGTCGTCATCGCCGAGGAGGAACCGCGTCGTGGCCAGAAAGTCCTCGTAGTGCTCCTCGTGGTCGATCTCTGCGTCGGCGGTGTAGAGCTTGTACGGCGTTGCGGAGAGCAGCAGCGTGCGCACGCGCTTGCCGTCGTGGGCCTTGGTACCGAACAGCGCCTGCGCCAGCTCCACCGCGGGGTTGCTTCCCGCGTTGCGTGGATCGAGCAACTCCTTGAAGCGCTGAAACTCGTCGAGGATGACCAGGTCGGGTTCGAGGGCTCCGACGCACACCTCGGCCAGGAGGCGCCGCAGCTTGCCGATCACCTGATCCCGGCTTGAATGTGCCTCGCGAGGCCAGTGCTGCCGGTAGTGGTGGAACCACGTGTCCAGGGCCTCGTGCAGTTCGTGCCGAAGATCCGCCCGCGAGTTGAAAGCGACTTCGAAGCGCTTCCGGACGTCGTTGTCTATGGGACGACGCTTACGCAACCGTTTGCGCCAGTCCTCCTTGTTGACAATCCATCCCTGTGTGAAGTTCATGAGCGGAATGCGCCGGTTGATCAACGGATCGAGCAGGTGGAACAGCACCTCCCGTTCCCGTCCCTGACCGCTCGAGTGGCCCATGTTGAACGACGTGCCGGGCGTGAAGCTGACAAAGTTAAGCTTGCTGTCCGCAAGGCCGGGTTGGCCTTCGCGGGGCGCCAGTTGCGTCGCCAGCATGGTGAGGCGGGTCGCGAGCGCGAACGATCGTTCGCCTGTGCCGCCGATCTGGAGCTTGGGCAGGTTGGCGCGGGCGATGCTTCCGTTGCTGCAGATGTAGATGATGTCGATCCGCGGGACGTCGTTCCACAGGTGATCGATGGCGCGGGCGATGATGCCGCGGGCCACCAGCGTCTTGCCGAGACCCACCTCGTCGGCCACGAGAAAGCGGCCGGTGCTGTCCTCCGCCTCGAACAGCCGGTGGAACGCGTGATCCACCGTCCGACACTGAAACGGCTTGAGCGGCTTGAGACTCGCGTCGACGGAGGGTCGCTTCATGAACGTGGTTCCTGCAAGAGCGCTTCTTCAACGGCCGTCCAGATCTCGAACAGGTCGTCCGGCACGATCTTGCGCCCCTCATCCGTCTTTCGGAGATCGTCAATCAACCGGCGAACCGGCTTGAGCCGGTCAGGATCCCGGGCCGCGGTGCGAACCAGATCGTCGAGCAGGGTGTCGCCACCGGCGCCGATGCCCCAGTCGAAGCCGTCCTTCTCCTTCCCGTCATTCACCGCCCAGTCGACCGTGGCATCGAGACCGCCGAGCAACGCGCGCAGGAAACGCAGGAACTTCTCCGGGCTGTCCAGCAGGGAGCGGAGCACCTGGTGCATGCGATCGGCCGGCATGCCTTCGGCGGGAAGTCGGAGCGTCAGGCGAATGTCGTCTACGCCACTCACCGGCACGTGCAGCCGAAAGGCGATGAATGCCGTCAGGCGGGCGACCGGCAACATCCAGGCCAGCGGCGCATCGAGCGGATGGGCGTCATCCTCCGCAATGGAGATGGGCCAAGCAACGACCTCCACGTCATCGTCAGGCAGGATTGGGAAACCGGCGACTGTCAGCCTCCAGAGATCACCCTCGGGCGCGCAGGCCACGCGCAGTTCGGCGTTCACGAGGGCGTCCCGGGCCACCTCGAGGCGCGCCTGGGCGCTGGTCACTGCTGCGTCGATCAGCGGTGGTTCCGTCCGTTCATACGGCACGCACAGTTTCTGGAATCCGTCGAGGAAACGAGCAATGCCGTGACCGCTGGCGCCGCCCTTGCGCCCCTTGCGTCCTGTGATCGACGCCATCATCTCGACGTTGCTGCCGGCGAACGCCGCGCGGGTCAGGTTCGCGGAACCGACGTACCAGGTGACGTCCCAACCGTGCTCCACGGCGAACAGCTTGGCGTGCAGCCCGGCGGCGCGCACGCGGATGACCGGCTCCGCATCATCCCCGTCGACGGTCTCATCCTCATCCTCTGCTTCGTCCTGCGCCGTGTCGGCCAGGACGAGCTTGTCGTTCCAGTCGGCCAGTGCGTCTTCCGACAGCTTGTCCAGCTCCTCGCGCCGACTCACGAGTATCCGCTCGCTCTTGCTCAGCGCGCCGACCGCGTCCAGCCCCATGCGATTGATGAACGGTGCGATGGCGAGCGCGCTGTATCCGTTGGACGGCGGCTGCCAGGTTCGGCGGCTTCGTGACAGTCCGAGCGCGTGGAACCTAATCGGCGAATCGAAGCCCTCGGGAGCGGGGAACGCGGCCCGCGCAACCTGGTCGGCCAGCGCCTGGACACGCGCGGCGACATCCTTGTCCATCGGGGTCGTGGTCAGTTGCGGGAGCGCTGACAGGAAGTCGCCCAACGGCCGGCTCGCCCCCAAGCGCCGTTTGATGTCCCGGGGTGGCGTCTCGCTCGCCAATGCGACATCCCAGGAGCGGTCGAATGCCAGGTTTCGGGACAGGATGGCCACCCGCAACAGGTCTGGCGGCGCTTCGTCCTCCGCATCCTCCGCGTCTCCCGCATCGGCAGTGAACCGGGCGACCCACACCTTCGGATGAAAGCTGCCGCCGTTCGGAGCGCGCACGGCATGCACGCTCGATTCCAGCATCGAGTACAACGGCCGGGCCCCACGGGGAATGCCGATGCCGGTCTCGTCGACAAAGGCATGCACGCGGTCGCCAGCGTCCCGGATCGCCTGGTGCAGGCGCAACGGATCAGCGAGCAGTTCCTCCAACCCGCCGTCCGGGTGGGCGAGCACCGAGAGGGGCAGCACCAGCAGCGCTTCCAGGTCGAGGGTGTACGTGGTCAGCACCGCGAAGCCGAGGCGATAGCCGCTCGGCGGCCGGATCAGCTCGAAGGCGACGGTGCGCGAGTCGGGCAGGAGCATCAGGCCGCAAGTCCCTGATGCAGATCCATCATGAACCGCCGGACGCGCACCCACCGGAAGTCCATGCGCCCGACGCCGACTCCTGGAGCCCATTCCCGCAGGCGGTTCAAGTTTGCCAGCCGCGCCCGAGAGCTCTTGAGCTGCCACTCGCGCTGAGTAATCAGCGTCCGCAACGTAGCGTCGTCGACAACCTGGTCGGGATCTAGTTCGGGGATCCGGCGCGACCAACTCCTGATGAAGCGGCGTTGCGGATCGCGTAGTTTTCTGCCCCCACGGACGACGAGTGCCCAGAGCGCCGCGGGGTCGTACGGCTGCTCTTTCGCCTCCCGTGCTGCCCACTTCGCAAGCTCGATCCGATAGTGCTCGATCACCTCGGTTTCGTCTTCCCCCAGCGCGTCATGGCGCCGCGCCGCGACGAGCAGGTTGTAGAGCAGCGGCATTCCCTCCACATGGAGCGAGAACCGTCGCGCCAACTCCACGGTGTCGCGAACAGAGACCGGGGCGCGCTGGGCATCCGGATCGTCCCAGACGTGGTCGGCCGGCGCCGTGGACCCGTTCCGGGCCAGCCACGCGAGCAGGGTGCCCGCGCAACGCTCCTCCAAGCGGCCGCGGAGGAAGTCCGCCTCCTCACACGTCAGGGCGAACGAGGCTTCCCACGGAAACCCGGTCGGCGGTTTGGGCAACCTGGGATGCCAGTTCGGCTCCCGGCTCCAGACGACGCCCGGATCGTCGGCCCGCCCGTCACCGCTGCGACGGTCCGCGAGCGACGCAAAGCGCGCGTGGTACCAGCCCTGACTCTGCGGATGCCGGAAGACGCCCCACCGGGTCAGGGCGCTCCAGTAGAGCGTGCTCGGCAACCGGGCCAGCGCGCCGCGGGCGACGATGCCTATGATGCCGTCCTTGTCTTCGTTCCGTTCGAGCGACCGGATCAGCTCGGTTTCCCACCTCCGCGTGGCCTGTTGCACCTCGGCGGAGCTGACCCGCTTGTCCTCTAGCCGCTGGTAGATCCACGGAACGAACAGCACGTACCGCAGCCGCGTCTGGATGTACGACGTCCCCGGAAACAGCGCGTCCGAAACCGTGTCGCGCAGGCTCCCGAGACCCATCTCATCGAGCGTGCCCTGCTCGTTGAAAAGGTCGAGCACGCGCCGCATCTTGTCGCGATCGCTCGCCGTCAGGTCGACCCAGGTAAGTGTTGGTTGCATGCCGTTGCCGTAGGAGTGCGCCCGCCGCGGCCCTCGGGCCGCCCGACCGAGATCCTATTCCCGATACGCTGCGCGGCGTTTGAGAAGTTCGCGCAACTCCTTCCCCGTCGTGATGATGTGAGGGGTTCGATGCAGGTCGGGGTGCTTCTGAGAATCATAGTAGCCGGTCGGCTCGCCGGTTGCCTTGTTCACGATCCACGAATTCCGTGGGCCCTTCGCTTCCAGCCGTTGGCCGACACCGCGCGCGGCGCCGCCGATGACATCAGCCACTGCACTGTACGTGCACCGGATTCGTTCACGATTGAGGCAGTCCAGAATCAGATGTAGGGACATGAAACGGAAGTCTACTGTCGCCACTCACAATGCGGGCACCGGTGGACCAGTGACGTCGGAATCAACGAAGCGAGTTCGGGTGCAGCACGTTCAGGGCCGCTTCATGTGTCAGCTCACTTCAAGGCGAGCAGTCGATCGGCGGCATCCATGCTTTCCGGGCTGATTTCGACTGCCCGCCGGGTTGCGAGCTCCGGGCCGTAGCGCTTGAGAACTAGCGGGGTGGCCGGCGCACCTTAACGCCGCTTTCGGATCACTCGGGACGCGACCGAACGGATGCATGAGTGGACGGCCGCTAACGACTTCGTGCCGATCAAGAGGATCCGAGGCTCCGGAAGGCGCTACGAGGCGTCTAGCGCAGTTGAGAGTCTGGATCAGGGCGTCCAGAAGTGCCCTGCCCCGCCCGCGCGTGCGCTCCCTCACGCGTCAACGACCGTTACTTCCAGTCGCCGATCAACGGCCTCAAGCGCCTGCTGGAGTCTGTCCATACGGGAAGCGTGGTGAACATCAAGGACTCGGTCAACCTGTGGCATGTGCCAACCAAGCCGCCGCCCAAGTTCAGCCTTTGTGATTCTCTGGTGTTGCATCGCGTTGTACAGCTCGATCTTTGGCACGGCCAATGGTGGAACATTCACCATTGCCTCTCCTCTTGAGGGCTGCGGCAGGCGCTGCCGATCCTTCATGTACGCATCGATCACGGTCAGAAGGGCGTCAGACGCCCGTGTTAGAGCTTCTTCCCGCGTGTCCCCAAAAGTATGAGCCTCCGGGAAATCCGGGAAATCCACGAGTACACGTTCACCCTCGGTCGTCAACCTCACCGGGTAGTGCAACATTCGCCTACGTCTCCTTCACCGCTCGTCAGGTGTAGAGGCTGATTGGACGTCTCGGGCACTTCAAGGACTGTCGCCCTGAAACTCAAGGCCCACCGCACCGGTGGGCTGTTGAGCTGCCAACCTAAGGTCGTCACTTCAACCCGAGATCTTTCTTGATCGCTTCCATTGTTCCGATCGGCATGTCCTTCTTGCCGTGCATCGGTAGGACCGACTTGTACTGGCCCAAGCGAACGATCAGATGCCCGCCGTGTCCCCTCTCAAACGTACATCCCTGCTTCGTGAGCCATTTCTTGAATTGCCGAGAAGTCATCTATAAATGTCCTTCCGTCGGTTCTGCGTCTAGTAGCCATGGTGGTCTCCTCCTGCGGCCTGTTCTCTATGGCTCTGGCTCTTCGCTCTAAGCCCTTTGCTCCCTTGGCTGCTTGTACTAGCCTCGAGCTGGGCTTCTTGGCTCTTCGGCGCTCGCCTTCTTCGGTCCGGCCGCACCCGATGATAGCAACATAACTGTTGTATAGTCAACGCAAATGTTGCACGACTTCGAAGACCAACACCGGGCGGTCCGGCGCGCCGCTGGGTGGCATGGCTGGTGCCGGTCGAGGTGGCTCCTCACCCTAGCCCGGATTTCTCACAGCTCCCGGAGATCGGGCATGAGGCGGTGGGTCTGGGGTTCCGGGCGGCCAACTCAGGCGCCAGCGGTGGTCTGGACGCGGGCGACGACGTGCGCGCGGCGCCAAAATCGGTCGGGTAAGCACACCATGCCCGAAAGGTCCCCGTGCCCCCCTGCGGTCGTGAACGTATGCCGCCGCCTGGCCAATCGTCAGGCCGGGCCGGGCGGTGCGCGCAAACGTTGAGCGGCCGTGATGAACAGATCGGCGTCGGGCGCCAGCTCGGACAGCGCCACGCAGATGCGGCGCACGGTGACGCGGACGTGGGCGCCGATCTTGAGCAGCCGCAGCCGTAGCGTGTCGCATTGGGCGCGGGCGAGCCGGGTGCCCGCCAGCCCCCGGTCGCGGAGGTGCTGGAGCAGGACGTAGGCCAGCGTGGCCCAATACAGGCGCAGTTGGTTGGCGCGCAGCGTCGCACTGCTCGTCCGGTCCGCGAACAGCGCCAGTTGCTGTTCCTTGATGCGGTTCTCCATGTCCCCGCGGGCGCAATAGAAATCCTCATACAGCGCCTGCGCCGCCAGGGTGTCCGGCCGCAGCGATGTCACCACGAAGCGTGGATTGGCGCCCGCGGGCAGATGCTCGGCCTTGCCGACCACCCGGCGCTCCCGGCTCCAGCTCTCGCGCGTGCGATAGCGGAAGTCCG
Source organism: Vicinamibacterales bacterium (assembly GCA_965246995.1). Taxonomy (GTDB): domain Bacteria; phylum Acidobacteriota; class Vicinamibacteria; order Vicinamibacterales; family UBA8438; genus VXRJ01. Next base: position 1,735,852 of record OZ252008.1, on the reverse strand, counting down.
CAAACACCCGCGCGGCGGTCCCGGTTTCCTCGCACTGCGCCTGGGCCTGCGCCAGTTCGGGCGCGATGTGTTCCTTCAACCGAGCGTTCTTCGCCAAGCCGATGACGTAATCCACCGCATGCTCTTCGCACCAGTTCAGCAGCTCGTCTCGGCAGAACCCCGAGTCTCCCCGCACCACGATGGAGACCGACGGCCACGCCTGCCGCACCTGCCCCACAATCCGCGCCAACTCGTCCACCACCCCGGCCGCCCCGTCGATGTTCGAGGGCCGCAACCGCGCGCAGAGCACCTGCGCCCCGCAGAAGATATACAGAGGCAGATAGCAGTAGTGCCGGTAATACCCGTGGAAGAACCGCCCTTCCTGCTGGCCGTGCAGCGGGTCGTCCGTCGCATCGACATCCAGCACGATGCGCGCCGGCGGCGTCGGGTGCGACTCGATGAACACGTCCACCAGCAGGGCGTCGAGCGCCGCCTCGTCATAGGTCACCTTCTTGTACCGGTCAGCCTCGGCGTCCTTCGACCCGACCAGTTCCAGCCGGTTCAGCGTGCTCTTCCCCGCCAGCGCGGCCCCGCGATCCGCCACCCGCACCCGGTTCTCGCCCGTCGGGTCCGCCTTGCCCACCGCGGCCGCCACCAGCGGGTCGCGCCGCAGGGTGTCATGGTCGTTCAGATCTTCGTAGCCCAACGCGACGGCCATCACACGCTGGGTCACCAAGTCCTCGACCGTGTGCTCGATCAAGCTCGGATCCCGGTAGTCCTGGAAGCACTCCGCCGCGCGCCGGCACACGCCGGTGCACTTCTCCACCGCCCGCAGCAGCAATGCCCCGGCGTTGGACGTGATCGTTCCGCCATCAAAGCTGGCGACCAGACGGCGACGACCGACCCGAGGAAACTCAAGCTGGGTTGGCGTACAATGTGTCGACAAGAGGCTGCCTCCGTGTGTGGCTTGAAGTTATTGTGATAACAACACTTTACGCCATCACGGGCAGCCTCTTGTTCACCTCCGGTGAGAAATCCGGGCTAGTGCTGCTGGCCAGCGGCGGGTCGATGGCGCGGATTCTGCTGACCCTCGCCTACGCCGACCGCATCATCGCGGTTCGCCGTGCGCCTGCTGGAGAAGGACCGCTGGGCCGCGGCGGGGGCCGTGCTCACGCGCGGGTTGGGGCTCGGCATCTCCGGCGCCGCGTTCACCGCCTACAACGGCATGCTGCTCCGGGGCCTGCCGGTCGCCGACGGGCAGCGCGTCATGGCGCTGGCGATGCGCGATGAGACCGGCGGCGAGCAGGCAGTCTCGTACCTCGACTATCGGGACTGGCGCGATGCGACCGGAAGCTTCAGGGACATCGCGGCGTACAGCGAGCCGCCGCTGAACGTCTCCGACCCGGAAATGGGCACGGAACAGTTCTACGGCGCGCGCGTCACCGCGAACACGTTCGGCCTGCTCGGAGTCCAACCCCTGCTCGGCCGCAACTTTCGGCCGGACGACCACCGTCCGGGCGCGCCGCCCGTCGCGCTGCTGGGACACGGCATCTGGACGACCCGCTTACGGCGCGGACCCGGACGTGATCGGCCACATCACCCGGATCAACGATGTGGCCTTGATCCGGTTTCGTGGACGGGGTGACTATGCTGCCGGCGTCAGCCTCCGGCGTTCAAACTCGGCCGGACTGATTTGGCCGAGCGTCGAGTGGCGACGCCGCTGATTATAGAAGACCTCGATGTAATCGAATAGCTCCATCTTGGCCTGGCCGCAGGTCTCGAAGTGCTCGCCGAGCTCAAGCTTGACGGTTGAGAACCAGCTCTCCATGACGGCGTTATCGAAGCAGTCACCGCGCCGGCTCATGCTCCCCAGCATGCCATGCGCCGTGAGGACCGTCCCCATGAACTGGCACCGAGATACGGGCCGAGATGCCCACTTGCGTGAAGATGCGATGGCTGCCCTTGATCCGCCTCAACTGCCAGCCCCGCGACTCGAGAATCCGACAGAACTCTTTGCCGGTGAGGGTCTTCACACCGCGATCTCAATCACTCTGTCGGAGCCGGAAAGAGGAACCTCCTGGACCTCAACAGACAGGCAACCCTCGACTGCTTCATAGATGTTGCTCAGCAGCTCCTCGAAGGTGTCTCCCTGTGTAGCGCATCCAGGAATGGACGGTACTTCCGCCCAAAAGCCGCCTTCCTCCGCCTCGCGGATCACAACCTTCAGCTTCATGGCTCTCCCCCGTCCGGAAGTACATTGTAGGCCCTGCCGCGTCTGCTTGACGGCTCCCCATCGACGCTCCACACTCCCATTCCTTCCATCGCGCCACGTCAATTCGGCACGACGCTCACGCTTCTCGCTTGCCCGTGTCGCCCTCTCGAATCACGAAGTCTCGTCGATCCCGGTACAGCGGCGCACGATTCAAGACGGCATCGCTGACGGCCAACTCCGCCGGCCGAGACTACTCCACCTCGATCTTTATCCGGCAGTGATCGCTCGGCCCGAAACCTCCCACATCGTTCATTGCGTGCACCCGGACTTGTCGTGGAACCCTCGTGATGCAAACACGTAGTCGAGTTGATTGCCGCTGAGGATGTCCTGGTCGCGCATATCGCGCCGCTGCCGGGCGGAGAGGTACGTCGGCACGTTCTTCGTATCTTTCGGCAAGCCCTGCGGCACCAGATCCGCACGCCGATCCGCATTAGGCCATTGCGGTCCCACGAACTCCAAGCCCAGCGCCCGCATCCGGTCAAATATGGTCCGCGCCCGTGCCGGTATCTCCAACCGGTTGTTGTCCTCAGCATCGTAGATGGTATTCAGGTCGCCGGCCACCAGCATCCGGTGCGCCGTCGGATTCGTGTGACCGATGAACGCGGAGAGGTCGGAGATGACTCGGTGAGCGGAGCCGTCGGAGAATATTCTGACGGAGCGCCCTTCCTTCCGGGAGGTGGAGCGCTGAGCACAAGGATGCAGGTCGAGCCAGCGGGCGTAAGTCGAGAATACGAAGAACGGCGGGTGGGTCTGCACGATCGCCGGTCCATTGTGCCGCTTCATCTACCGGTTCGCTCCAGGGCCAGTAACCGCCTGGCCGCGTTCATGCTTCCCGGTTCGATCTCGACCTCGGGCCGGGATGCCAACGCAGGGCCGCTACGCTTGAGCACCTTGTCGACCCAACTGCCGCATCGAGACTGTAGCGCGTCGACACGTGCCGTCGTCATCAGGGGGGCGTGTGAGTTACCCGCGACCTACTCACGCGGTACGAGATGGCGGTGGCCGCACCCGCCGCCGTACTTGGCCGGCGCCTTCTGGTTCAGCGGCGAGCTTGACGCGGGTGGCAACCACGTGCGCTTCCGGATCACTCGGGACGAGATCGAACAGATGCCTGCCAACACAGTCGAAAAGCGCAACGCGACCTCGATCAGCTTCTTACGGATTTCCGTCGGTGTCACGGCACCTGGGACCGTTCCAGCGGATCGACCACGGTCAAGAACGGAAAGCGATGGAAATCGCTGTCGAGGGTGCAGATTCGACTGACGCCATGTTCGCGCATCAACACCGCGGTGTGCAGGTCGTGCATCACGTTGCCGCGAAGGTCCGACAGTTCAGACAAAGTTTGCTCGAGAACCGCCGCATGACGGGGCGTCGCGACCAGCAATTCGAATCCCGGTGATGCGAGCACGGTCGAGAGCAGCCGGCCCGCATCGCGTGCATCCCACGGTGACTGAAGCGCCCGAGGGTGCGTGCTGACCCGGAGGAACTCGTAGCAGATGCTCCAGGTCACGAAGGCCGGCGACGGATCGCAGCGCGCCTGCTCAAGCCGTTGACGGCAGGCGAGATGTAACGCTGAGTCCTGATTGGCCGCGTGCACGAGCACGTTGGTGTCGAAGACCAGCACCTCAGTGCTCTTCCATTACCCCATAGAGTTCTTCACGGTTGGCGATGTCGACCAACTCCTTGCCACCGTGCCAGGAGGGCAACCGGGGTAGTTCCTCCGGTTGATTCTCGCCAGGCACTCGATCGCTTAGAACGCGACGGAGGCCCGCCTCGACCAGAGCCGACATCGTTGTCCCTCGCCGCGCGGCCTCTTCACGTAGTCGCTGCATCACGGAATCGTCGATGTTGAGGGTGGTCTTCATATATGGAAAACCATACCATGCCTTGAAAAGCCGGCGGCCGGGGAACGATTGCGTTCGAAACGGTCGCCGGTACGCTTCCCCTGCTGCCGGACCATAGAATGTTGGACTTTCGGGCGCTCTCGAAGGAGTCGCCATGCGGAATCATTCTCCGCCTTCATCGGAAGCGTGGCAGCCGCATGTATCGGGGCACGGCCGCGCGATACCTGCGGTACTCCTCGCCGAACACCCGTTCCAGCGCCTGCTCTTCCGCCCGGATCGCGAACACGCACCCCACCCAGTAGATCGGGGTCAGCGCCAGCGCGGCGCCGGAGCGGCCCGCGACCGCCGCACCGAGCAGCACCAGCCCCCACGTCATCAACTGAGGATTGCGGCTGTACGCGTACGGGCCGGTGGTGATCAGCCGGTCGGTTCTCATCCCCCAGTTGCGCCGCAACGAGTGAAACTCGCGCCGGGCCGCGTTGTACCCGACCAGGCCCACCACCAGCAACGCGCCGCCGAGCGGGTAGGCCAGCCCGCGCGGAAGCGGAAGCAGCCAGGCCGACCACCACGACGCCAGCAGCGAACAGACGCTCGGCCCAAGGTAGGCGACCAAGGCGGCGATGACTGTCGGCACGGTGACCCGGCCCGACCGCGCGCGTTCCACGTGGGCGCATCTCAGCGCGATGAAACCGCCGGCGGCAAGAGAGGCGGCGCCGACCGCCACGAGAATCAGACCTCGCATCTCTTCCTTATTCGCAGCGCAGCCGTAGTTCGGTGCGCCACGTTCAGACTTCCACGACGGATCCCTCGAGCTCAAATTCCCTTGGGAATGCGCGCCGCCTGATCAGCTGAGGATGGCGCCATCCCACAACTCTTGCAGGAAGCGCTGTACCGGCACGATCTCGACCCCCTGGTCGTCCCGCCGGGGACGAGGCTCGTGGCAGACCACCAGCTTCCGCTCGAGGGGGATCTCCTCGGCTAGAGCGAGCAGACCCTTGTAGTCCCGAACCGAAACCCGTGACTTCGCCTTGACCTTGATGGCAACCGCATCGCCGATGACGAGGTCGACTTCGAACTGCGACCGGCTGCGCCAATAGGTCAGGGGGTCATCGCGGCCGCGATAGTCGAGCCAGCTTCGCACCTCCAGGAAGAGGAGATGCTCCAGCGCGCGGCCGTAGGCGTCCGATCCCGGCTCGATGACACCGGTGCGGCGCAGGGTATTGGCGACGCCGACGTCGAAGAAGTAGAACTTGGCCGTCGCCACCGGCTGTCGGGTGCGGGTCCCGCGAAACGCGGGAAGCTGATCGCCGACGAGGGTGTCCTCGAGAATCCGGTAGTGCTCGCGTACCGTGCTCGGGGCCAGTCCCGTATCCGACGCGACCTTCGCGAAGTTGACCGGCTCGCCGTTGGTCAGGCCCGCCACGTCGAGAAAGCGGCCGAAGTTGCCGATCGAGCGGGTCAGCCCTTCGGCCTGTACCTCCTCCTTCAAGTACGTCCCCACGTACGCTCGGAGATCGTCCCGCGGCGCCGGCGAATCGAGAAACGCCGGCAGGCCGCCGCGGTTCACGCGATCCAGGAGCCGGTCGTCCCCGACTTCCGGTGACACGAGCGGGTGCAGCCGCGCCACGCGCGCACGGCCGGCAAGCAGGTTGGCGCCGCCCCGCTTGAGCTTGCGCGCACTGCTGCCGGTCAGCACGAACCGGAGCGACCGGTTCCGCTCGATCAGGAGATGAATCTCGTCCAGGAGCGACGGGCACTTCTGGATTTCATCGACTACCACGATCTCGCGGCGCGGGTCCAGGGTCTGCCGCAGGAGCTCGGGACGGCTGTTCAGTTGCCGGAACGTGTCGGCTTCGAGCAGGTCGTAGATCGCCGCGTCGGGGAACGTGCGGCGCACGAGGGTGCTCTTGCCGGTCTGGCGGGGGCCGAGCAGAAAGACCGAACGGTCTCGGACGAGAGCCTGCAGATCCAGGACGCGGTGGTACATATCAGCGTCAGTATCGCTTATTTACATGATAATCAGCAACTATGACGCTTATTTGCACTCCCCTCTTCGGCGAACGGCCAGTGCCGAATCGCCTACGACCCAAGCACATGCACGAGGCTGGAGTTGGTGATCCGCTGCGCAGCCCGGGCATCGGCGGTGAGCCACACGCCGTCCGACAGTGCGGCGAGGGCCACGTACACGGCGTCGTAACCCGACAGCCTCCACTGGCCGGCGAAGTCGGCTGCAAGCGCGAGCAGTTCGTGCCCGTTTCCGACGCGGGCCATGCCCAGCGCCTCCACAAGCGACAGGGCTTCCCGCACCTTGGCCGGTTGACTTCCGGGCAGGCGGCACAGCACCGCCAGCAGTTCATTCATGAAAAGATCCGGGACGCCATATGGCGCGGGGTCGCGCCCAATCTCGTCGAGCACCTGCGCGGCTTCGTCGACAAGCGGTTCCCCTGTCACGAACCACTTGATCGCAACCGACGCATCGACCACGATCACGAGCGCAGGTTTCTCAGCACGTCGAGCGTCGTTCCGGCGGCCGGCGACTCGAACTGGAGTTGCCGCAGCCGGGCCACGACTTCTCGTCGTCGATCGTCGGCCTCCCGGTCGAGGAAGCGTTCCCGGTAGTCCTTAAGACTCACCAAGGCCGCTGCGGGGGTCCGTCGACGGCACACGAGAATGGGCTCCCCACCGCGTTCGAGCTGGTCGAGCACCTTGCCGAGGGATTGTCGGAGTTCCAGAGCGTTCACGGTTTCCATGTCTCGCAGCAGCATCGCACCTGCACAGATGGGTGTCAAGAACGGGATCGGCCACGGGCTGGTGTCACCGATCCGGCTCGATGGGGAACCCGCGCCGCGTCTCTGGCGTCCAGGTGCCGGGCATCACGTAGTCGTCGCGGCGCGGCATCCGGACCTGCGGCAGGGACTGCGCATCCATGACGGCCTCCTCGGAGATGATGTCGTTCCGATAGAGGAGGTACGCGGTCACCGCGTAGGCCTCGCCGTCGGTGAGGATGCCCGGGCGGTCGTAGGGCATGACGCGGCGGATGTAGTCCCAGATGCTCGGCGCGAACGGCCAGTGCCGAATCGGCCAGTAGTTGGTGCGGGTGGTGACGTCGCCGCCCACCAGGGAGATGGCGGGGCCCTCCTCCCCGGTCGGACCGTGGCAGGTGGAGCAGCCCCGGCGCGCGAACACCATCGCGCCCTCGGCCGCGTTGCCGCTCCCCTCGGGGAGGTCCGCGCCGTCCGGCCCGACGATGGGGACGCTCCTCTCGGCCGCGGTGGGAGGACGGCCGAGCCCGGAGGAAGACGCCTCCTGCTGAGCGTGAGCCGCCCCACCGAACAGGACGGCCGCGACGAGCGCGCCCGCGACGCACAGGCGCGCCCTGCGCATCCCGCTACCCGTGCACGTCGACCACCACGTCGGTCGGCGCCAGCCCGTTCGTGACCTTGCCATCGGAACCTACCTTCCACGGCTGAATCCAGTTGCAGTGGCCGAGCTGGCTCTGGATCGTCCCGTACAACTGCGCCCGCGTGAGACCCCAGTAGCTCGCGTACTCGGCTTCGGTCGGCTGGAGCTGGCCCCGCTCGTCGAGGCACCGCGACTGCAGCACCGCCTCGTCGCCGTTCCAGCGCCAGGGCAGGCAGAAGCGGGTGTGGGCCTTCGACTGCACCGGGCCGACCAGCTCCGCCTCCTGGTAGGTCGCACCGCCGTCGGTCGACACCTCGACCCGAGTGACCTTGCCGCTGCCCGACCACGCCAGCCCGCTGATGACGCAGGCGCCGTGCGCGGACAGCTCCTGGGAGCCCGACGGCTGGGTGATGACCGAGTTCGGCCCGAAGTCGTAGCTGTCCCGCTGCGTCTTCGGGTCCGGGGTCAGGAAGCGCGAATGCTCCTGGAACGACAGGTAGGGCTGGTCGACGATCTTGATGCGCTTGAGCCACTTCACGTTGTAGATGCCCTCGAACCCCGGCACGAGTAGCCGCAGCGGGAAGCCGTGGTCGGGCCGCACCGGCTCGCCGTTCTGTCCGTAGGCGACGATCACGTCGTCGAGCGCCTTGGCGAGGGGGACGCTCTTGGTGTGCCGCCCACCGTCGGCGGCCTCCGCGATGATCCACGACGCGCCGTCGCGCACGCCGACCTCGTCGAGCAGGACCGACAGCGGTACCCCGGTCCACTCGCTGCACGCCATGCGGCCGTGCGTCGCCGTCACCGTCGCCCCCCGGGGGTTCGGCCGGTTGCCGACGCACTCCAGGAAGTGGACGCGAGAGACGAACGGCATCCGGCGCAGCTCGTCCATCGTGAACACCAGCGGCCGGTCGATCATCCCCTCGACCATCAGGGTGTGCTCGGCCGGATTGATGTCCGGAATGCCGTAGTAGTGCTGCGTCGTGAAGTGCAGCGACGTAGGGGTGATGGTGCCGGTCAGCTCGGCCAGCGGGGTGCGGGCGCTCGGCCGCTGCGGGTTGGGCCGGATGCGCGGGGTCTCGCTGTGGCTCCGTCCCTCGATCTCGCGCGTGGTGGTGACGAACCGCGAGCGCTGGCCGTAGAGCACGCTCTCGATGGCGTTGTGGTCGACGACCACCGGGCCCTGCGCCGCCACCGTGGCCGAACCGCCGGCCAGCTCCAGGGCCGGGGCCGAGGCGACGAGGCCGACCGCCGCCGCGCCCTTCTGCAGAAACCGCCGCCGGCTCGGTTGTGTGCCGCTCATCGGGTTCCTCCTCACGGTCCTTGCTTGCCTTCGCCGGGAGCTCTCCAAGAGCCCCTCGCATCATACTCTTCAGACGCGACGCAAGCGATCCACAATGGGTCCTACGGATCAGACTCCTGGGCCTCGACGCCATCATCAGGGTCGTGACCTGCCCGGAGCATCTCCCACAAACCTCTTGGAGTCACGATACGTACGGCTTCCGACGATCGGGCGTCGAGGAGGTCCTTGTCGCCGGTCACCAAGACGTCAGCTTCCCCGACGACGACATCCGAATGCTCCCGAATGAATGTGACGACCTCCTCGATACGTGCGGCCGGCATGTGGAGCTTGTCGGCGAGAGTCCGGTCGAGTTCTTCGAGAACCGTTTCGCCGACGAGGAGCCGGTGCTCGGCGAGCACAAGCTGCAGGATGTCAAGACAGAACCCGCGGGTCGCGAAGGCGGCGACCAGGACATTAGTGTCCAGCAGTATCCTCACGAGACTTCGTCGAAGACATCGCCATCGGTCAACCAGCCATGGGCTTCGGCGAACGGCGCGACCCGGCGCCTCAATTGTTCGAGCCGCGCGATCGCCAACTGGCGGCGAACGGCTTCTCGCACGAAGGCGCTCTTGCCGGTGCCGGTTCGCGCCGCCACCTCGCGCAATTCCGTATCCAATCTGTCGTCGATGCGAATGGTCAGGGTTGCCATGTGTTACAAAGTACTACACCCGTAGTTGGGACGCTAGTCTCTCTGCGGCGGCGGCGTAGCCGACGGCGTCCGCAGGATCGGGTAGATCGCTTCCGTCTCGATCTGGTCGTCCAGCAGGTTCCAGGCGACGACGCCATCGTCCGAGCGGGGCTCCAGTCTAGGAGCCCGTGGTGAAACCCCCGCTACATTCGAGCGGCGATGCATCCCGCCTGAACGGCGTTGCTCCTCGGTCGAATATGGCCAATAAGCTCCCTCGTCGCGCCTTGTCAGCCGGGCGCCTCACCGCTCTCGGTGCTACGCGGGTTTCACCACGGGCTCCTAGTGGTCCGTCACCTTATAATATTCGGATATACGGACTTGAGTTTGCAGCGCGCATCGTCGACCTTCATCTGCCAGTCGACACCGCGTTGCGTGCGGTTGACGTCGGTGGACCACGCCGACACCTCGTCGTGCAGCGTGCCGAGGTCGCCGATGCGGCGCCCGCGCACGCATTGGCGCGTCAGGGAACTGAGTTCGTTCTCCGCGATGTTCAGCCAGCTCCCGTGTTTCGGCGTGTAGTAGAAGTCGATGCGTCGAACCAATTGCCGCGCCCGGGTCGGCTCGAACACTGCGTAGAAGGCGCCCTTCGTGTGCGTGTTGAGGTTGTCGCACACCAAGGCGATCTTCTCACAGTCGGCGTAGCGTCCTTCCAACAGGCCGGCGACCTCCACCGCCCAGTCCGCCTTCGTACGCCGGGCCCGGGCCGTCGCCTGCCGCCAACCCGCCAGCGGTTCGCTGAACAGGAAGACCGAGGCCGTGCCGGCCCGTTCGTACTCGTAGTCGACACGCCGCGGACGGTTCTTCGTGGCCGCCATCGGCGCGCGGGTTTCCTTGACCAACTGCACCGGCTGCTCGTCCATGCACACGACGGGACAATCCGGATCGTAGGGTTTCTGATACAGGTCCAGGACCTGTTCCATGTTCGCCACGAACTCGGCATCGGCCTGTGGCGGGATCACCCAGTACTGGATTTTCCGCTGCGTCATGCCGTTTTTTTCAGCGTCCGCCGGATGGTTTCGTGGCTGATCGACTCGACGATCGCCAACTCGACGACCCGGCGCGCCAGCAGGCGCAACGACCAGTTCGCGTAGCCCTTCGGGGGTGGCCCCAGACGCAGGGCGATGACCTGCGCCTCCTGTTCGCCGTCGAGCAGTTTGGGAACCGGGGGCGACGCCCGCCGCTTTCGTTCCAGCGCCCGCTCGAACCCGTCCTGCACGCAGCGTTGGCGAATGTTCTCGACGGTCTTGGTGCGGCACGAAAAGGCCTCGGCGACCCGCTGGTCGGTCCACGCCGGCCCGTCCGCATCGGCCTTCAAGAGAATCTGCGCGCGGCGCACTTTCTCGCTGCTCCCGTTGAGCTTGCGGACCGTCTGTTGACAGACCTCGCGTTCCTGGGCTGTGAGTCGAACGATGTACCTCTTTTGCGGCATGGAAACTCTCTCGGTTCGAGACGAGCTCCCCAATAGTCCTAATGTTTATTGATGGCACAGCACTAGGTGCTCGGCGCGGCCGCCGGGGTGCAGTGTTCCTCGAAGGCGGCGGTCAGCAACGCGGCGATGCTCGGCGCGTTGCGGTTCTCGATGTCCCGCCGTTCCAGCATGTAGACCAGCCGGCCGCCCTTCAGCAGCGCGACCGACGGCGACGAGGGCGGGTACGGCGCGAGGTGCTCCCGCGCCCGGGCCATCGCCTCGATGTCCGCGCCGGCGAACACGGTGCCACCAGGTCAGTGTACCGCTCGTGCCCGAGCGCCATGGCGATGCCCGGCCGGGCCTTGCCCGCGGCACAGCCGCACGCGGAGTTGACGACGATCATCACCGTCTCGTCCGCCACGACCGCCACCGCGCGCTCAGCTTCCCGCGTCGCCGTCCCAGATGTCCGCCAAGCGCGCGTCGCGGCCGCAGCCCCATCGGTAGTAGCGGTACTGCAGCGGATTCTTCGTGTAGTAGTCCTGGTGGTACTCCTCGGCGCGGTAGAACGCCCCGGCGGGTAACACCTCCACCACGATCGGTTCCGCGAACCCGTCCTGCACGTGCGCCTTCGAGGCCCCGACGGCTTCCCGTTGCGCCTCCGAGTGGTAGAAGACGGCCGGCCGGTACTGATCTCCCACGTCGCAGAACTGGCGGTACGCCACGAACGGATCGACGTTGCGCCAGTAGTGATCGAGCAGCTCCTCGTAGCTCACCACCGACGGGTCGTAGATCACCTGCACCGCCTCGGTGTGGCCGGTCCCGCCGCGCGAGACCTGCGTGTAGGAGGGGTCGGCCACGGTTCCCCCGGTGTACCCGGAGATCGTCGCCAATACGCCTTCCACCTTGTCGAAGTCGGCCTCGACGCACCAGAAGCAGCCCGCGGCGAGGGTCGCCGTGGCCAGGCCGGCCGGCGGCGCGGGCACCGTGCCGTCATCGGCCTGGCCGGGGTCGGCGCGGTCGTCGATCGCCGCCGCCGCCGGCGCGTCCTCGCCCAGCACGCCCACGAAGCCGCCACGCAGCCACACGTAGCCGGCCGCCAGCACGAGCGCCGCGACGAGGATGATCCGCTGTGCGCGCATGAGATACCTCCGGAGACGCCGTCAGGCCTTCGGCTCGAAGGCCATGGACACGCCGTTCCTGCAGTACCGCTCGCCGGTCGGGGCCGGGCCGTCCGGGAACACGTGGCCCAGATGCCCGCCGCATCGGGCGCAGTGCACGTCGGTGCTCGACGCCGGTTCGCATCGTCGCCCGCATCACGGCGTTGCGCCTCCAGCGCCAGCCGGGGATCCAGATTGCGCGGATCGTGGGGGTCTCGCCCGCCACCGTCAGTCGGGTCCTGCGCCGGGCGGGGCTTCACCGGCGTGACGCCCTCGAACCGGCCCCGCCGGTCCGGCGCTACGAGCGGGAGCGTCCCGCTTCAATTCGACGACGACCACGTTCCCCTCGCGATCTACGCCAAGCAGGTCAATGACCCCGCCGAGGTCGGTTCAGACCTGACGTCCGATGATCAGAATCCGCCCGTCTTCAAGAATCCCGTCGGGGTTGGACTCCAGCCACTCCTCGAGGACGGATTCCTCATGATCGACCTCGAACGGCAATTGCTCGTACTCCGTGAACCCGCCGTCAGATTCAACGCTGAAGACTCTCATGTCTGATCATGCTGTCGGATGCGGCTTACATCGACCGTGAACATCCCCACACCGCTCCATGCTACTCCGGTGGTGGTCGCGAGCGTCACACGGTTGGTGTCAGCGGTGGGAAGACCGAACTGAGACGAGACCCGGTGGTCGCCACCCGCGTTGCAGGTCACCAGCAGGTCGAGCCGGCCGACGTCCTTCGCGCCGACCGGATGATTCATCGGCAACGTCGCCCGGATCGTCGGCGAGCTGATCACCCTGATCGAGGATTCGAAGCGGATCGGCCGGGACGACGAGGCGTGGGTGACACCGCCCGGCTCGAAGACGGACTTCGGCGTGCCGGCGAACCTGCACGTCCGTCCGGCCTCGACTTGACCGATCCCGTGCCCTACACTGGCGAATATGGCGATGGGCACGACCCGCGACGGCGGGTTGCACGAGCCGATGTGGGTGGCGAGCGCAGACCGGCCGCGTGGCGCCCGGCATCCGTTCTACGAGCGGCTGAACCGGATTCTTGAAGCGGCTCCGGCGCCGCAGGAGTCTCGGATGAGAATCATTATTTCCTGGGCCGGCGTCCTGATAGGTGCGGCTGCCTCCGCCCTCGTGCTGTCAGCGGCAGGTCAGCAGCCGGACGCAGTCGGCCCGTTCACGGGCGAACAGGCCGCGGCAGGTGGACCGGCGTTTCAGACGAACTGCGCGTTCTGTCATGGCGCCGATCTGTCCGGAGGACCGTATGCACCGCCACTGGCCGGCCCCACGTTCACGGAGGGCTGGAGCCAGCGGACGACGCGCGATCTGATCGAGGCTGTCCGTACCATGCCGCCAAGCAACCCCGGCGCGCTGGGCGACGCGGCACACGTCGACATCGCCGCCTACATCCTGCAGGTGAACGGCGTGGCCGTCGGCCCGACGCCCCTGACGGTGACGGCAGCCGAGTCGATCGACGCGGCGCTGGCCAACCGGTCGAGCGCGGCCGCAGCCAGCGGTGCGCCGCGCTCCCGCCCAAGCTGCAGCACGTTGGCCGATGGACCGCGCGAGGCGGCGGCGAGCCCGCGGCGCCCGCGGTCGACGAGCGAGTGGCCGCTGTACGGCGGCTCCGCCACGAACCAGCGGTACTCCACGCTGGCGCAGATCACCAGGAGCAATGTCGCGTCTCTCGGCGGCGCGTGGATGACCCGGCTGCCGGGCCCGACGAACCAGTCTTCGGTCACGATGTCGAACGGCCGAATCTTCGTGGCGCTGATGAACTGCAACGTGGCCGCGCTGGACGCGAAGACCGGCGAGATTGCATGGGTGTTCGAGCTGATGGAGCCTCCCGCCCGACGCGGTCTGGCGGTCGGCGCCGATCTCGGCGTCGTGTTCGTGGCGGGCGCCAGCGGCACGATTTCCGCCATCGACATGGCGACCGGGCAATCCGTGTGGACGCACGCGCTCGCGCCGGATTCCGCCCACGGAAGATCTGCGCGCATCACCTCGGCGCCGACCTATGCCGATGGTGTGTTGCTCGTAGCGCTCGCGGGTGGCGACAGCGGGCGGCGGGGCGGGGTCAGCGCCCTCGATGCCGGGACCGGCGTCGAGATGTGGCGCTTCTATGCCATTCCCGGACCGGATGACGTCGGGTTCGAGACGTGGCCGAACAACGAGATGTGGCGGGCCGGCGGCGGCGGCGTCTGGAGCCCGCCGGCCGTCGATCCCGAGCTGGGGCTGGTCTACTTCGGCACGGGCAACCCGAACGGCAATCCGCTGGGCCTGCAGGGGCAGCATCCGACGCAGCATCCGGGTCCACACCCGTCGCATTCGGGCGACCTGCGTCCGGGCCACCAGCTGTTCGCCGCCTCGGTGGTGGCCCTCGACCTCAAGACGGGCGCGTACCGCTGGCACTTCCAGCTCGCGCGCCACGACATATGGGACATGGACGTGCCCACGCCCCCGGTGCTGTATGACACGACCATGGACGGACGCCCCCGCAAGGGGATCGCCGTCATGCGCACCGACGGGTACCTCTTTCTGTTCGACCGTGTCGATGGCTCGCCGCTGCTGCCGATCGAGGAGCGTCCCGTCCCGCAGGATCCCTATCAGGTGACGGAGCCCACGCAGCCGTTTCCGGTCGGCGGCGAGCAGGTGGTCCCGAATTGCATCGAGCCATGGCTCGTGCCGCCCGGGTTCAGGACCGGGTGCTATTTCGAGCCTCTCAATCAACCCAACGTGATGGCGCCCTACATCGGCGCCCGGCAGGCTCCGATGGCCTACAGCCCGGAGACGGGGTATTTCTACGTGGGGGCGGCCGTCAAACCGTGGTGGGCGACGCGGTTCGGCATATCAAGTAACGAGCCGGGTCTGCGGTGGTATGGATTGATCACGGCCGTCGACTCGCGCACGAACACGATCGTGTGGCAGCGGCGATCGCCATATCCCAAGGCGCATGGCGGCGGCATGCTGGCCACCGCGGGCAACCTGGTGTTCCACGGCGAGGTGGACGGCACCATCCAGGCCCGCGATGCCGCGACGGGCGAGCCGCTGTGGCAGTTCCAGACCGGCCTGGGAGCCGACTCGGCCCCCGTGATCACGTACGAGCTGGACGGAGAGCAGTACATCGCCCTCGCGCCGAGCGGCGGCGGGTCGACGCACGGCCCGTCAACGGGGTCCAGTTCGACCGGCAACGCGGTGTGGGCGTTCAAGCTCGGCGGCACCGTTCAACCGCACAGTCCACCGCCATTGTCGCCCATGGTGCAGACCTTCGAAGGGCATGGGGTCGTCGAGAAGACGAGCGAGATCACCATCGACTTCACCGAGCGGCAGAGAGACACCATCAGACCGCCGGGATTGGTAATCGACGACTACGAGACGTTCGAGCCGCGGCGCGTGCAGGTGTCGGCTGGCGCGCAAGTCACCTGGAAGAACACCGGCCTCGCGCCGCACACGATAACCGTTCGTCAGCAGACATGGACAAGCGGGGCGATCGCACCCGGCGCGACTGGTTCAATCCAGTTCGACACGCCGGGCCGGTACGTGTACACGTGCGAACAGCACCCTTGGCAGCAGGGAGAAATCACGGTCGTGAGGTGACCCGCACAGTCTTCCCCGGTGGCGACGAACCCGGTCTCGTAACTGCCCGTCGTCCCAACGCGGCGCCGCCGCGCCGAGGGAATGGCTGACGACCAGACGTTCCGGCTGATCCTCGCCGTCGGGATGGTGGCCTTCCTGCCGGTCGCTCTCTACCACAGGATCCAGTCGCAGGCGAGCGGCGAGACGCTAGACTAGCACTGGCTCAGGGCTCGAGGCTTGCCGTGTACGCCGCGATGTCGACGATGTCCGCCACGGTGAGATTCGCGACCGCGGCGTCCATCAGGTCCGACCAGGCGCCGTTGCGCACCCCGGTCTGGAAGTCGTAGAGCTGCCGCGCGATGTAGCTGGGCGACCGGCCGGCGATGTGCGGCACCGGGCCGAGGCCACGCAGAGCGGGACCGTGGCAGACGCCGCAGGCCTCGGTCTTCCCGTCGCCACCGGTCGTCACGAGCGCTTCGCCTCGCGCCACGGCTCCGGTCGGAACGTAGGCAATGAAGCTCGCCTCGGAATCGCGTATCTGCGTCCGCGCGACGTCCTCGGGAGTCTCGATGATGCGCGTTCCGATCGGCTCCATGCCGCCCCCCTCCACCGGGACGTGCATCCAACCGCTGACGCGGGTCACCGGAACCATGTCGGTCTCGGCAACGCGAATCCACGGGCGGAACGGGAACGACGAGAAATACTCCGCCGCCTCCTGTGCCTCCTCTTCGGTGGCGGCCAGGCCGATGGTCACCATCAGGCTGGGCGGGCCCATGCGCGGCTCGCCGCTGCGGCGCAGGCCGTTCCGGTAATCCCGCATCTGCTGGACGATGTACTCCGCCGGCTGGCCCGCCACGCTGGAATTCTCCGGGCGCCCCTGGCCGTTCGGGAGATGGCAGAAGCCGCAGGCCCTCACGTCCGGCCGCCGCCCGCTCGCCACGACCGGCGGCGGAGGGGGATGGTTGTCCGGATGCCAGTCGGGCGGGTTGAAGAGATCGCGCAGCTCGGACCGCCGGAACGTGACGTCGCTGCCGGGGACCCGCAGCACTTCGTCGGGATCCGGCGGCGGAGGGGCGTCGGCCGGGGGCGGGTCGTTCAGCGTATAGGCCCACGGGATGACGGCGTTCGCGCCTTCCGCGTCAGCCTGCTGGGCGGCGAGCGTCGAACCTGCCGCCCAAGCCGCGAAGATTACGGCCCCGCCCACAAGGACCGCGATCACTCCGCCGAATCCTGTCAATCGCGTCATGATGTCCCACTGGCTCCTCTGCAACTCCACCCCTGCAGGATGGGGATGCGCTCCGGTCGATGTGCGCCCGAGTACTCGACTGAAGCCCAATATAGGCCATCAATTGCCGCGCGACAATCAGCAATTGACACCGTCTCGTGTCACAATCCAAGAGGCATCGCGCGCTTGGCAGGTCCACCATGCTGCACGATATCCACGAAGAAGGGGATGCTGACACCCGAACGTATTCTCCAGGTAGCGGATCGCGTCTCTGTCCTCGGGATCGACCTCGCCTGCCGGAGCTGGGCCGACATCGGATCCGCGTTGATCGCGTTCGACCAGCAACGCTTCACGAAGGCCGTCCCGGACGCAATCACCTGGGAGCCCGTGGTGAAACCCGCGTAGCACCGAGAGCGGTGAGGCGCCCGGCTGACAAGGCGCGACGAGGGAGCTTATTGGCCATATTCGACCGAGGAGCAACGCCGTTCAGGCGGGATGCATCGCCGCTCGAATGTAGCGGGGGTTTCACCACGGGCTCCTGGCCAGCCGAGGATCTCACGCCATCCGCCGTCGCGCGAGCCATCGACCAGTTCGCTCGCACCCATGACATCGCCGCCGTTTCCGTCGACGGACCGCAAGGGTGGAGGGATGCAGCCGCATCTTCCAAGCGCAAGGGTGTCGGTCGTGCGTGTGAGTATGCGACCCGCACACCCGGAAAGACCGGGACGCGCGGCGTGGCCTATCCCTCGACCTTTCTCCGCTGGATTCGATTCAGCATCGAAGTCTTCGCCGAACTCCTCAAGCATCCCGATGTCGCTCTCATAAGCGATCCCAGCAGTGACGTTCCCTTGCGCGGGAAGGGCTACTGGCTGCTGGAGTGCTTTCCCACCTCGACGTGGCGCACGTCTGGTCTCGACCCACTACCGGGACATCGTCGAGCGCCATCGGATGTCGTCGAGAAATTCGCGAAGCGGCTTGTCAACGCCTACTCTCTCCCGTCAAGCGCGATAACGCGCAACCACGACCATCTCCAGGCCGTCGTTGCGGCGCTGCCCGCTACCGGATTGCTCGGTGGTCCGGCGCGGGCAGTTCCACGCGGCGAGCCGGCGCGTTCGGTGGACGGAGTACTGGTTGAAGGACTCATCTGGGACGCAGCGCCCATCGACGCAGCGCTGCCTGCCATCGAATCCCCACCAGCCAGGAGTGCAGTTCTAATCGACGAGCGCGATATCGTCCTTGAGTCGTGCATCGACCGCGGCGTCCGCCTGTTTCGCGATCTGGTGCGGCAAGCGAATTCGGGCAAAGCAGTAGGGACCAGCTACAAGGGCTTCGTCGAGCACGTCCATGGCACCCCGTTCGCCAAACTCCGACGGCGAGAGTGGTCACAATCGGACGTCTCCGATGCCTTGCAACTGGCACATCAGATCACCGACGCCGCGGGCCGACAGGAGATCCGCCGCGGGACCGTTGTCATCCAGGCGGGGATGGACACCTTTATCTGGCGGAAGGAGCCGCCGCACACGAGGTCAACGAGCGCGTGGAACAAAGGCCTGCCCTATTCTCGACCGGACTGGTTGCGGGTCTTCCCGGACGGTCAACGCCGCCTCATGGAACCGGCGCTGCTGAACCACGTGTGATCACCGTCGCACGGGCGACCCGTCGGCTGGCACGAGCAGCGGCGCCGGCGCCGGACTCGTGCTGACCACCCCCTCCAGCTCCGGATAGCGCGCCAGCATCTCCCGACGGTAGACGCCGGAGCTCGTGCTTCAGCGTGGCGGCGTTGGCCACCGACTTACCCGCGAAGTGGTTGTTCATGTAGAGGTAGAGCCGCTTGACGAGATGGGCCGCGGCGTCCGCCGTGTCCCGGAACGGCTGCAGCTCCTTGCTGGAGTAGTGGTAGTCGTAGCGTTCCTCGGTCCGGTCGTGGCGCCACCATTTTCGGGCGTTGCGGCCGTGGAGCCGCATGTAATAGAAGGTCTCGACGTTCGGCAGGAAGTTCTGCTCGATGGAGAGACGGAACAGAACCGGTCGATGTCGCCACGCTCGACGCGCGTGTCGCTGCTCCCGGTGGAAGCCGCATACATCTTCGGGTGGGTGAACTGCTGATAGAGCTTGATCGAGAACCCGAAGTCGTCGGGCGTCCGGTTGGCCCAGCCTTGGGTAACCGAGCGCCGCGGCACGCCGTAGAAGGTCGAGTTCACCTCGACCGTGTCGAAATGTTCCGCGTAGTACTCCAGTTCGCCGAATCCGGGCGGGCGGTTGCGGCGGCCCCGCGGCGGATAGAAGATGCCGTCCCAGGTCCCCTCCCCGGTCGGGTAGTGCCACCCGCTGGCGCCGATACGAATGCGGGCGGGCGGGCCCGTCACGGCTTGGCGACGTTCCAGTAGATGCCCGCCCCGCCGTAGGTCTCGCCGAGATCGGCCAGCCAGACCGCCCGTTCGAGCTCCTCCGGGCTGCCGTCCAGCGTGGCGAAGGCGTAGGTCGCCTGCCCCCGGTTCTGGCCTGGCGCCTCGTCTGCGGCGTAGGTGTAGACGGCGTAGCCCTTGTAGGCCCACTGCCGGCTGCCGTCGCGGCGCGTGATCACCTCCCAGAAGCCGGTCGACCGCGCATCGTCGGAAGCATGGAACGGACGCCACATCTGCAGGCATTCCGCGTCGGCGCAAGCGTCGCCGCCCAACTGCTTCCCGCGGCGGTAGGAGTTCTTGAAGCTGTCGCGCAGGTTGCGCCCGCCCCAGTACTTCTCGAACGCGGAGCCGCTGTACAGGGTCATGCCACCTACCGACAGCGCATCGCCATAACCCTCGAGGGCTGTCACCGCCACCTGCGGCGGCCGGAAGTTCTCGCTCACCACCGCCATGCTCCAACCCTCGTCGCCGGGCCGGCCATGCGCGTCCCCGGGGAGCAGGTCGCCGCGATACCGATAGAGGGGCCGGTCCCCGAACGCCCACTGCCGCGACCCGTCCGCCCGGCCCACGACGGAGAAATCGCCCACGTCGAGGGCGAGCGCCGGCGCCGGAACGGGCAGCCAGTCCATCCCGCAACCGCCGGTGGAGCAGGTCTGACCGTCCTGCGCGGCGTCCCCGCTGAAGGCATAAAGCGTGAAGCCTTCAAAATCAGTCAGGACGACCGCCTGGGCCGAGGAGACCAGCCTGGCTTCAATGCCGTCCGGCGCGGCGACGGACTGGGTCGCCTCCAGGCGGGCGACCTGCCACCCCTCCGGCGGCATCAGCGCTCCGGCCGCCTCCGCCCGCTCGGCCAACTTCAGATTCGCCGTCTCGGCCAGGCCGACGTTGGTGGCTACCTCGCCCGGCTGTTCCTCCCGGGACCAGGTGTGTAACGGATGCCACTGGTAGGCCCACTGCAGCCGCCCGTCCGGACCGGGAACCGCCGACCAGTCGCCGAACGGCTCGGCGCCCGCCGGCGCATGCAGCGGTGGGAACTCCGAGGCGCAGGCGTCCACGCAGGCGGGGTTGTCGGGATCGCCCGTGCTCTGGAATAGCAGGGTCCGTCCTTCCGCATCCCCGAGCCGGATCCAGAGCACCTGAGCGGCCGACGTCTGCAGTTCCCGGACTACCTCCACGAGGGTGACCCCGGGGGGAACCGTCTGCGGCGCCGAGGCCTCTTCCGCCGCCAGCCCGGGCGCCGGCGCGTTCAGGACAAACGCGGCACACGCCGCGGCAACGATCGCGCGCCAGCCCGCCGGGACGGGTTCGGGCCGGACCGCGGCGCCGCGCCGTCCCGACTTCCCGTACGACGTCATGCCAACACCTCGCTGAACGGCCGCGACACGTGGTTGGACTCGCTTCCCCACTCGCCGTTCACCACCCCGAGCGCCTGCTGAATGGTGAACCCGACGCGGGTGGCCGCGTCTCCCTCCGCCGCGACATGCAGGCCGGTCTTCATCCGGCCGCCGCCGCTCCCCGCCGTGAGGATCGGGTAGCGCTTCATGGAGTGCATCCGTGCCTCGCCGTGATCCGTGAACGCGAGGACCACAGTGCGATCCAGCAGCGTGCCCTCCCCTTCCTGAATGCCATCCAGCGTCTGCACCAACTCCCGGAAGAACGCCATCATCCGCTCGGCCAGCCACTTGCAGGTCGGCTGATAGCCGAGCGCCTGATCGATCGGCTCCTCGTGGGTAAGCGAGTGGTAGGCGTTTACCTCTCCGGGGCGGCGCAATCGGGAGAACGCCGATCCCATCGTGAGATTGAAGATCCGCGTCTGGCCGCACGCCATCGCATGCGCGAGAAGCCGCGCGAAGTGCCGGTGCGTCCGCTCCACCTGTTCGACCAGCGCTCCGATTTCCTCGGTTCCTTCTGCCGGCACCGTGCAGGCGGGCAGGGGCGCCGGCCGGTCGAGCTCGAACGCCAGTTTCTGTTCGAGATCCCGCACCGACGAGAAGTACTCGTCCAGCCTCGCCCGGTCCGTCGCGGAGACGGTGGACATCAGGTTCCGGCGCTGCTCCGAGACCGCCGACAGCACGCTGTGCCGCACCATCACCGCCGGGTCGGGTCGAAAGTCGGCGACGTTCGGATCCTGGAAGCCGTCGCCGAAGATGCGCGAATACAGGGTCAGGGGCGATGTCTCGGAGGGATTCAGTCCGCTGGAACCGCGCGCGCTCCAGCTCGCGCTGCTGTCGCCGTCGCAGGTCGCCTCGATCGAGCGGAACCTTGTGCCTCGGCCGATCTGCTCGCCGATGAGCGTATCGAGGCTCGTCGAGTAGTCGCTGCCGTTGCGCGACACCATGCCGGTGGCCTGCCCCTGGGCGCCGGAGTAATGGTTCTGGTTCACCTTGCCGTCCAGAAAGACCTGCATCCCGCTGAACAGGTTCATCTTCGACTTGATGGGCTGCAGTTCGGCCAGGTGTTCCGGCAGCTCGTAGTCGAGGCCGGTAGTCACGGGTTCCCAGCGGTTGGGCGTCAGCCCGAGCCCCCAGAACCAGGTGCCGAAGCAGGGCGGCAGCGTGGCGCCACTGACCGCGGCGCCGCCGGCGGCCGCATAGGCGGTGCCGTTCGTGTTCAGGAAGCACTCCAGCACCGGCAATCCCAGGGCAACGGCCGTGCCCCCCTTCAGCATCCCCCGCAGCACGGTGCGGCGGCCGATGTCCGTTGTTGCACTCATCTCGGTTTCCTTCCGGATCGAATCACCGTCACGACTATTCCGGCGCCACCGTGTAGAAGTCGGGATGTTGTGCGATGCTGCGCATGAGTGCGCGCCACTTCACGCCGCTCTCCGCGAAGTCCGTCTGCAGCTCGGCCAGCCAGGCCCGCTCGCCGTCCGTCGGCATGCGCGCCGTCCCATAGGAAAACGCCCGTTCCAGGAAGCAGGAGGTCGCCCGCGGCTCGTCCCGGAGCGCCTCCGCCAGTCCCGGCGGCCCCGTGTAGGTCCTGCCGTTCAGCTCGCCGCTCGCATCGATCAGCGCACCGTTCTCGGTGGTCCGATAGCCGCCGGCCGCATCGAACACCTCGAGTGTCAGCCCGATCGGATCCGTCAGGTTGTGGCAACTGGCGCACATCGGGTTGCGCCGGTGCTCCACGAGGCGGTCGCGGGTCGTCAGGAAGTCTGGGTTGTACGTATCCTGCAGGAGACTGAAGTCGACGTCCGGCGGCGGCGGCGGCACGTGCTGGCACAGGAAGATCTCGCGTACCGCCTGCCCGCGGAGCGTCGGAGACGACCGCCCCGGATGCGAGTGCAGGGCGAGGAAGCTCACCTGGGAGAGCAGTCCGACGTGGCTGTCGCCCTCGGGAAACCGATAGGGCACCCACGGCACGGCGCCGCCCAGCTCCTGCGAGCGCGGCAGCGGCACCCCGTAGATCGCCGCGAGCGGCGGCGTCAGGAAGGTGTCGCGCGTGACGAACAGATCGCGGTAGTCGCGGTTCCGGTGCAGCAGGTGATCGGCGATCGTCCGCAGCGTCTGCTCGCGCGCGTCGTCTTCGACGTTCTTCGTGAACCGCGGGTAGAGCGTCGAATCGATGGACAGTGTCGCGAAGCGGTCGAACTGCAGCATGTCCGAGAAGAATGCGCGCAGCCCCTGCTCGACCCGCGGTGACGCCAGCATCCGTTCGATCTGCCGGTCGAGCCCCTCCCGGGCAAGCAACGCGCCGGATTCTGCCGCGTCCAGGAGCGGCCCGTCGGGTGGGCTGTCCCAGAGGAAGAAACTGAGCCGGGACGCCCGCGACCAGGCGTCCAGCCGGAGTTCGCCGGAGCCGTCGGGATCAGGTTCGCTCTGCTCCACGCGGAACAGGAACTCCGGCGCGACCAGCATGCCGGCGAGCGCCGCGCGCAAGCCGCTGTAGTAGTCCCCCAGGGTCTCCACCGCGGTGTGGGCCACGGCGACGTATCGATCCGTCTCCTCGGCGGTCACCGGCCGGCGGAACAGGAACCGTCCCGCGCGCGTGACGAACTGGCCGGCGCATTCATCGTCAGGTGCGTCGTCCGCCTCCGGGCGGCACTGGATAAGCGTGGACCGGCGCCCGGGATCGGTCACCTGCTCCGCAATCTGCTGCGCGAGCCCCTCGTAGCGTTCCAGCTCCGCCGCGCTCAACGTGCTCCTTCGGGCGCCGAGGGCGAGTAGCCCGTCGTCCCGGACACCCAGCACCATGGCGCCATCATCGACTTGGATGCTGGGGCCGAATATCTCGTGGATGGCGCGCTGGTACTGGGCCGGCGTCAGGCGCAGGAAAGTCATCTCCTCCGCCGCGCTCAACGCTGCCGACCCGCCGAGAACCGGCCCGGCCAGCAGGGCCGCCAGGAACCCGAGCATCTGCCGTTTGCCGTTCATCTTCCTCACTGTGGATCCAGGGCGACGTGCTCGCGCGCGGCCGGACCGCTGAGCAACGGACCGGTGCCCACCGCGTCGGCCAGGACTTCACCGGCAAGTGTCGCGTGGAAGGCGGGAATCGCTTCCAGCCAGTAGGCGGCCGAGATCGCGCGGTTCTCCCCCGTCCACGGGTCGGGCGCGTCGTCCGCCAGGCGCTTCAGGGCGTAGAACACGCCCGCCAGATCGACCTGCGCGTTCTCCTCGCCGCGAATGGCGAGGTAGTGGAAATAATCCCGCCATGGCTGGTAGCCGCCGATGATGCCCGACGCGCTGCCGTCATCCGCCATCTCCAACCGCAGGCGGGTCTGGGTGAACCGCAGGATCGCGTAAAACTGCGACTCGCCCTGCATCGAGAAGTCGCCCGGCTCGATGGTGAGGACTTGGTTTTCGATGCGCCCCCTGAACTCGCTGTGCGAACGCGGGTCGGTATCTATCACGTAGGTGGCGCCGGACAGCACGCCGCCGCGGGCGTCCCGCATGGCGACGTTCAGGGCCCGGTCGAAGGTGACCCTCACCTCCCCGTCGCGCTCCAGATCGGGACCCGAGACCGACATCAGCCACGCCGGCATCGAGTCCAGGGCGGTGTCCCAGGCGATGTCCTCGTTGTACGGCCGCACCGGCCGCCGGATGCGGTAGACCTCGAAGCAGCCCAGCGCGCGCCACAACTGGTTGTCGACACCCCGCTCTCCGCTGTCGGGATCCTCGAAGGCATCGGGCTCCACCCGGCCGTTGAGATTGAAACCATGGGAGAACCGGCCCTGCGCGGTGTGGATCTGCGAGTCGGAGGCGAGCACCGGCACGTTGCCAGGATTGACCTCCTGGCCGTTGAAGCGCGGGAGCTGCGTGAGCTCCACCCGGTTGCCATCCCGGTCCACCCCACCGTTGGCGAGGATAAAGATGGCCTCATCTTCGCTGAAGCCTCGTTGGACCAGGCGCCGCGTCTTGAGATCGGCCAGCCCGCCGTTGTCCCCCTGCGGGCAGGTATCCGTGTCCCCGTAGGTCGCCGTGTGGACCATGGAGATCACGTAGCCGCGTGTCTCCGCGGATGTGGCGGAGGGCTCAGCGGTCGCAGTGAGGACCAGCAGGCCGGCGCAGTAGATGGCTACTCGGGAGCGTTTTTCTGGACGCGCGCCACCAACGTTCATTAGCCCTCCAGCGGGCAGACTCCCTCGTGCCGCGCTGCTCAGCCTGCGCTCTCGGAGGTCCCCTGTCAAGATCTCCCGCGTATCGGTCCTGAAGCTC
The DNA here is from genome assembly GCA_965246995.1 of Vicinamibacterales bacterium. Lineage (GTDB taxonomy): Bacteria > Acidobacteriota > Vicinamibacteria > Vicinamibacterales > UBA8438 > VXRJ01. The sequence goes on along the minus strand of OZ252008.1, from coordinate 1,710,894 downwards.
GAAGAGCTTCGGGACGTCCTCCGCAGCCTTGGCGCGCGCCTTGAACTGACCAGCCTGCACGCGGTTGCTTGACGTTCAAAAAAAGGCAACCCAGCAACTCAAGAACTACGGGATCGGCTGCGGGATTCGTCGTGAGTGGTTCACTGCCGTCGATGCCCGCATCCGACGGTGCAGCACGTCGGTATGCGCTCGGTAGCATCCCTCCTCATCTTGCACGACCAGGTCCATGTTGATCAGGACTCTCACGTCCCGGAGGAGCGTGGTCTCCGTCAGCCTGGAGTATTCCCGTGCCAAGCGGAGGGGCAGCCCCGTCAGTTTCTCAAGTCGAACCGCCTCGTTCAGCGGAAAGTTCAGCATCAACTCCCGTCGGCGCTTGAAGACTTGCTTCTTCCGATATCGTAGTCTGGCGAAACGATCATAAATGAGCGTCCGCCACGCGACGTTGAACTGATCCTGCTGAATGGTCGCCAGCGTTTCCACCAGGCCATCGCGATAGCCTTGGACCGCGTAGAGGATGAAAGCACTGAGGTCACGGTCCCTATTCCCCTGATGGAGCTGCCGATAGTACTCGGGCCGTGTCAGGTTGTAGAAGTTGGACAGGATGTGCGACGCGATGTCCGGATTACCAGCTCGCAGCAGGAGGTAGAATTCGAGCAGCCGGCCGGTTCGTCCGTTGCCGTCTCCGAAGGGATGGATCCACTCGACGTAGACGTGGGTCACGATCGCCTGAATCACGGCGTCCGTGAAAGACAGCCGGTTCTCGCTCCGCGGGAACTCCTCCCGGAGCCATTCGCAGAGGAGGCCAACGAGGGTCGGTACGTCCGCCGCCTTGGGACACCGGTACGGCCCGACCACCCGTTCGTCCGTACGTAACTGCCCGGGCACAGCGTCGAAGTGCTCGCCGAGCTCGGATCCGATCTGCTTGTGGAACCGCAGCATGAGCGTCTTCGACACTGGCGGGGTGTCCTTCTGGCCGGCGACGTCTCGGACGATACGGTTCATGGCGTCGATGACGTTGCGAACCTCGCGTTCTTGGTACTCCTTGCTGGGCGGCAGCGATTCGCCCGCCACGACCTGCTTCACCTCGGAAATGGTCAGCGTGTTGCCCTCGATCGCGGTGGTCGCCTGTGCACCCTTGATCAAGGCCACAATCCCGAGTTCCCTGTAACGCTCCGGCCTGAGCGGCGTCTCCCGGATCGCACGGATGATCGCATCGCACTGGCCAAGCTGATAGTGGACGTCGGGGGCGATCTTCCAGTGCCGGCGGAACTGGAGGTGTGGATAACGCTCCTTGAGCGCCTTGGGGACATCGGGCATGACAAATACACAGTACTATTTGTCATTCTGTCTGTAAATACAACTGTTCTGCTGTGAGGTCGGCTGACTCTGCATCGCCGACGACGCCAGCCCCGGATTTCCACAATCCGCGGCGTCCCAGTCACGCCGAAGGCGGCGCATCAGCCGGACCGGATCAGTCGAAGACGTCGAACAGCCGGCTGTACTTGAGGATCAGGCTCCGCCCGCCGCCCAAGGGGATCGCGTCGTGCAGGCCGCGGGTGTCGTTGTAGACGATGAAGAGGCCGGTGTTGGCCTGCCCGAGCAACCCTACGCGGAGGTTGGCGGACCAGAGGTCGGCGGCATCGTTGTACTGCACCAGCGCCATGAAGAAGCGGCGGGGGGAGAAGTTGATCGCGATGCGGGCGCTGGTCAGGTTGGCGATGAAATGGCCGCCCGGCAGGTCGACGTCATTCCGGCTCCACTGCATGGACGCGTTGAAGCGATCGCCGGTGCGCACGCTGAGCGTCGGTCCTATCGTGGCGCGATGGCCTCCGAAGAACCCTCCGATGCGGGCGCGCACGCCGAGGCTGACCGGTGCGCCGCGATTCGACTCGTAGGCGAGCTGGGCCTCGTGATGGTCGTAGACGCCGGCCGGCACCCACACGTCCGTCGCGATCTCGAAGGGTTGGGTCACGCCTTCGCCGGTGACGTTCCAGGCCGTCTTGATGAGCGTGCTGTCGGCGAATTCCAGGTCGTTGTCGATATGGAGGAACGAGCTCTCCTGGAACCCGTTGAAGTTCCAGAACCGGTTGAAGGTGGCGTGCGGCCGCACCTGATGCAGCCACGGGATGCCGCTTGGCCGCCCGATGAACGAGAAGCCCGAATCGAGGTTGCGGAAGCCCTCCCGGCGCAGGAATCCGACTTCCGGGTTGAAGTTGTCGCCCACTTCGACGTAGCCGAGCGTGAAGCGCCACTGCTCGGAGTTGTGGTCCCACGCCACGTTGTACGCGTGGTCTTTCCCCTCGAGGCCGGGGGTATCGGTGTTGGCGGCGAATCCGGCGATCTGGCTGTTCTGCCCCAGCCCCACGCGTCCATCCACCCCGTAGGTGCGGTTGTAGTCGCGGTTGCCGGCCAGTGCTCCGGTCGCCTGCCGGTTCACGAAGATCGCACCGATCTGGGAGCTGTTCGGCAGGTCGCGATATGCCCGCGCCACCGTGAAGTTGTTCGTGGGCGTGCCCCCCGTCTCCTCCGTCTGCATGTTGAGCAGGCCGACCGACACCGTATCGGAGACCTTGCCCGATAGCCGGGCGCCGCCGAGGATGGGGATCTCCCGCCCGTCTTCACCGATGCCGATGCGGCGGCTGAAGAACAGCTCCGTCTGGCCCGGATTGCCGCCCGCCACCTGGCGGACGCTGCTCACCGAGAAGACGCCGGCGTTCTCGAGAAAGAACGGCCGTTTCTCGGGAAAGAACAGGTTGAAGCGGTCGAGGTTGATCTGCTGCTGATCCACTTCGACCTGCGCGAAGTCGGTGCTGTAGGTCAGATCGAGCGTGAGGGCCGGGGTGACGTTGTACTTCACGTCGACGCCGGCATCGCCCAGCGCAGTGGTGTCGCGGCGCGTGTCGCGGCGCGTCATGTCGCCGGCCACGTACGGAACGATCTTGAGGTCGCGCCCCGCCGGCGCCGGCCGGACCCCCGACAGTTGTCCCGCCATCGACAGCCGGAGCAGGTTGTACTGACGCGGCAGCGGCGCCCAGTAGACGATCTCGTTCCGGCGGCGGATGTTCCGCTGGACGTTCATCCCCCAGGTCTGCGTCTCCCGGTCCGGATAGCTCAGGGTCCGGAACGGAATGGCGAACTCGGCGCTCCAGCCGACATCCGTCACCGACGTGCGGACGTCCCAGACGCCGTCCCAGTTGCCGTTGAACCCGGCGCCGGAACCGCTCGACGTGGTGGTGCTCCGCCCGAGCCGGCCCTCTCCGGCGTTGACCACCTGCCCGTCGTACTCCTGCCCCGCCGGGCTGGTGCCGAAGACGAAGCCGCTCTGGCGGTCGAGAAAGGTGTCCAGGATGAACTGCACGCTGTCGCCATCGTCGAGCGACGCGTCCCGGCGGCTGTCCGCGATCGCGATAGACCCGGGATCGGTGTCGTAGCAGACGACGCCGATATACAGCGTGCTCTCCGTGAAGACGACGCGGACCTCCGTGCGCTCGGAGGCCGGCGCCCCTTCAATCGGCTGGGTCTGCCGGAAACCGGTCGCGGGCGCCGCGCCGTCCCAGGCCGGATCACCCAGGACCAGGCCGTCCAGAAGCGGCGCGTCCTCGCTGGCGACGGCGGTGAATTCAGGCGCGGCAGCCGCCCCCGCAGCCGCGGCGGTGGCGGGGGCGGCGGGCGGCTGGGCGCCCGCGGGCCAGGCCGCAAACAGGACGCCGAGCAGGACGCCGAGGGTCCGCCACGCCATCACGGGACCATGCGGATCAGTCTTCGTACAGAGGCCCATGCACCGTGCGGTGGGAGAGGTACCGCCACGCGCCGTCCCGCCAGGCGTACGCACGGACGTACCAGAAGCTGAAGCTGCGCTGATCGGCGACCGGCCCGCCGCTGCGAGCCCGCACCCGTCCCATGGTGATCGCAACGTCGCCGTGGACCTCGACCTGCTGCGAATCGACCTCCCGCAGCGAATACCGGCCGTCGAGCGAGGCCAGCCATTCCTGCTTCCGGTCGACGCTGAGCACCGGCTCGCCGGTGGTCCAGCCATCCCCGTGCGTGTAGGTGAAGTCGTCGGCGCAGACCGCATCGAGGAAGTCGACATCGGCCCGCAGGACCGCCTGCTCGATCCGCTTCTCGAGCTCGATCACTTCGGCCGCCGCATCGGGCTGCTCACCGCCGGGAAGCGCGAAGACGTAAAGCGCATTGCCGCTCTGCGGATAACGGATGTCCGGCGCGAGGGCGCGGGGCATCATCCGCGGACTGCCGCCGCCAAGCCCTGTCGACACCGCGACGTACTGCCTGCCGCCGGCCCGGAAGCTGATCGGAAAGCCCTGAACCGACGTCCCGAGGCGCGCCCGCCAGAGCTCCTCCCCGGTTTCCACGTCGAACGCCCGGAAGCGGCGGTCGAGGTCGCCGGCGAAGGCAAGGCCGCCCGCCGTCGTGAGGACACCGGTCAGGAACGTCGGCCGCTGCTCGATGCTCCAGACCTCCTCCAGCGTCTCGGCGTCGTAGGCGGCCAGCTTGCCCAACTGGCCATCGGTGCCGGGCATCTCGTGGAACGGCCGCGAGCTCACGCCGACGCCGCCCGAGCCAAGCTCCAGGGCCACCTCGCGGGCGGCCAGCTCCATGCAGGACTGGGCCAGCGGCAGGACCAGCAACCCCGATCCGGGGTGATAGCTCATCGGGTGCCAGTTCTTGCCGCCGGCGGTGCTCGGGCAGGCCGGCACGAGCTGCTCGAACTGGGCGTCGGCGATGTCCTGCCGGTAGGTGACGGCGCCGGTCTCGGGATCGATCCGGTCGAAGACGTTCTGGTAAACGGTCTCCTTGTGCCCGAGGAACTCGCCGGTCTCCCGGTCCAGCTTCCAGAGGATGCCGTGCTTGCCGGCGCTGAAGACGGTCTTCCGCCCGCCCACGTCCACCAGCACCCGCTCATACACTTCGTCCAGATCGAGGGTCTCGCCCGGCACATGCTGGAAGTGCCACTCGAGATTGCCATCGCCCGGCCGGAGAGCGACGGTCGAGTTGGTGTAGAGCGCCGGGTCGTTGACCGTCATCCCCCGGCTTCTCGCCACCCACGGCTTGGCCTGCGCCACCCCGAAGTAGACGAGGTCGAGGCCCGGGTCGTAGCTGCCGGTGATCCAGGTGTCGCCGCCCCCGCGCAGATAGTCCGGCACGTCCGCCCAGGTGTTGCCGCCCGGTTCGTCCGACCGGGCGACGGTGTTGAAACGCCAGAGCCGCTCGCCCGTCGCCGCGTCGTAGCCGCTGATGAAGCAGCTCTCCTGCGTGAACCGCTCGCACCCGCTCAGTCCCTGCACGAGCGTGCCGTCGACCACGACCGGCCCGCTCGTGTTGCGGAAGCCCTCGGCGTGGTCGGCGATGACGATGTCCCACACCCGCTCGCCGGTACGGGCATCCAGGGCGATGAGGCGGGCGTCGGGCGTGGCGAGGAACAGCTTGTCCTCGTAGATGGTGAGGTTCCGGCTCATGCCGGACAAGCCGGTCGTCCCCACCTCCACCTCGTGCTCCCAGATCAGGTCGCCGGTGGCCGCGTCGAGCGCCTGCACCACCGGGCCAATGCTCGCGAGATACATCACGCCATCATGGACAATCGGCGAGGGGGCGTTCCACCCGCCCTCGTTCATTGCCCAGATCCAGGCCAGCTCCAGCTCGCCAGCGTTGTTCCGGTCGATGTCCTCCAGGGGGCTGTAGCTCCACGCCTCGTAGTTGCGCCGGATCATCAGCCAGTCACCGTCGTCCGGGTTCCGGAGCATCGCGTCGGTTACCGGCCGGTAGTCCTCGACCGTGCCCGCCACGGTGACGCCGCCGGGCTCCAGCTCGGCGGAGGGGCTATCCGCCGGCGGCGCCGGGTCCGACGCGCCGCCACCCGCCTGGACGACAGCCGCGGGGTCGCCGGTGGCGATCGTCCCGATGGCGACAGCCGACGCTTCCGTCAACGCCGCGCCGCCCGCGCGCGCGCCGTTCGCCTGCAGCAGGAAGGCCACGACCTCGAGGTATGCCTCGTCGCTGAGCGCACCCACCCGCTCGGGCGGCATCGAGCTGCTGATGCGGACGAAGAGATCGGCCGGACTCAGATCCCCCCAGAATCGCAGGAAGCTCGCACCCGCAAGCTGCGGCGCCTCGAAGCTGCCCTGCAGATTGGACTGGTGGCACGTGGCGCATTCCTGCTCGTAAACCGCGTGGCCGGACGCGGCCTGGGCCGCCGTATAGACGCCGTCGCCGGGTGCCTGCGCGGCGCCCGACACCGCCATCCCAGTCGCCAGAACGACCGCCGCCAATCCTGCCCCCGCCACCGCCGACCAGCGCCGAGCGTAGCCGTCTTGCGTGTGGTTCATCGTTTCCTCACCGCTCTTCGGACTGCTCCTCACGGGTGCGCCGACTCCACGCGGACCGTGATGACGTCGGTGTCATGGTACTGGCTGTGGCGAACGGACGAGGCATAGTGCCGCAGCAGCCGGAGGGATACTTCCTGCTCCATCAGCCCGCCCACGGCCCGTTCGCTGAGAACCGCCATCTGATCTTCGAGATTTGTCGCGTCGGTCGCGGCGATGAACTCCAGAACCGCCGCATCTCCTTCGCCCCGGACGATCAACAGCAAGCCCCGCACACCCTCCGGCGTCCGTTCTTCTTCCTTCCGGATCAGCAGCAGGAGTGTTTCCTCGCCCACCGCCCGGACCCGCTCGACCATCTCTTCGCTCCAACGCCGGCGGGCGCCGAGCTTCGCGAGGAACCCATCGATCTTCGGATACGCATCGGTGCTCAACGCGACCCGGAGGCGCTGGCGGCGTGCTCCCGTCAGTTCCTGGAACAGCGTCAGCGCGATCCCCGTCATGCCGCCGACCGTCACGCCGTTTCCGAGCAGCTCGCTCCACGGGCCCTGGAAGTACTCGGGAAAGACCCAATCGAGCTGAAACGCGAGGCCGATCCAACCCGCCTCGAGAACGCTCTGCGTGTCGTAGATCCCGAAGGCGAATCCGCCCGTCGCACTGCCCACGATCATGGCAGGGTGGCCAGCAGTCCGCGACCGCCCTGCTCCAGCGCCGACACGCAGACGGCGAGAAAGGCGCTGCTGCTCCCCATCAGCATCACGTAGCCGGCGCCCACCCGCCCCAGACCGAGGGACTGGATGGCGGTCGTGATCCCGCTGATGACCAGCGCTGCGCAGACCGCCCACGACAGATAGGCTTCGCCGCCGCCCGCAATCCCGATCATGATCGTCGGGCTCAGCACGATGCTGGGGACGGCGATCATCGCGTATTCCATCGCGAGACCAAAGGAGAGCACGCCGGGGGGATTCTCGTCGGGCTCGTAGCGGACGTCCCGGCGAGCCTCGGCGGCGTTGGATGCCATCGTCCGGATCTCCCTGCGGCGTTACATCCGGATCCCGGGAACGGTTTCCGCCTCACACCAGCGGCCGACTGTCCACCGTCACCGTCAGGACATCCAGATCGTAGAACCCGTTGCGGCTGGATGTGGGAGTTTCCGGGGCTCATGCCTGAGCGGAACGCCCGATGATACGACAAGCGTCGAACGGCGCAGTCAGGCGACCGGATCAGGCGTCGACGTTCGCCGCATCAAGCCAGTTCTCGACGTGGAGCTTGGGCACCCGCCGGAACTCGTCGACATTTGCGGTTACGACGATCAGATCCATCGCCAACGCCTGCGCCGCAATGAGCATGTCATTCGGTCCGATCGGGGTGCCGCAATGTTCGAGGTGCGTTCTCAGTTCAGCGTAACGCTCGTCGGCCAGCGCGTCGAAGGGCAGGATGTCGATGGCGGAAAGAATGGCCTCGATGCGCTTGCCCAAGCGCTCGGACTGCCGCCGCGCTGCGCCGTATCGCAACTCGGCCGCCACAACGATGCTGGTGCAGACCTGCCGCTCGCCGACCTCAGCGAGCCGCTCCGCAACCGCGCCCTGCGGAAACCTCACGACATCGGAAAGGATGTTGGTGTCGAGGAGGAAACGGTGCGCCACAGTCAAACGTCCACGTCGTCAAGCGGCCCGAGTGTGTCGTCGACGTCCGGAAATTCTTCCGGTAGTGGCTCCAGGCGAGCGAGCAACTCAAGCAGGCGCCCTTTTCGGACCGGTTCGATAATCAGGCAATCTCCTTCCCGTCGCAGGATGGCTTCTTCTCCATCGAGCTCGAAATCGCGCGGTATGCGCACCGCCTGATTGCTCCCGTTCCGGAACAATCGAACGCGACGAACCGCTTCAGATTTGTCGGACAATGTAGGCATATGCCGTACCATATGCCTGCCTGCAGCCTCCCGTCAATGCTCGTACTGCGGCAATGCTACGACGGCTGCGAACCGCCGACGAGGAAAGTGATCGCGAGGAGCGCGCACGCCACCCCGCTCACCTGCCAGCCGTTGAGTCGCTCGCCAAGCACCAGCCGCGCAAGGATGATGGTACTTGCGGGGTACAGCGACGACAGGGTTACCGTGACGCTGAGCGCCCCGGTACGGGTGGCCAGCATATACAGCGCGTTGGCGGTCACGTAGATGGCCCCGGCGGCGACAGCGCTCCCGGCGATGGGCGCCGCCATGCGCAGCGGCTGTGCGCCGACCAGCGCCAGGGCGCCGAAGAGCGTCGTCAAGACGACGCGAGCCGAGAGGAGCGGCCACACACCGGCCTGGGGCTCCGTTTCGGCTAGTGCGAGAAGGAACAGGCCGATCCCCACGCCCGCCGGGAGCGCTAGGAGCCCGTGGTGAAACCCCCGCTACATTCGAGTGGCGATGCATCCCGCCTGTTTATGACTGCAACTGGTCTGGTCCCGCGGCTCCGCGCCGGAGGGCGCCGACAGGGCACGCCGCTGATCTACGACGGCGTCCTGTACATGCCGAATCCGAGCGACGTTATCCAGGCAATAGTCGCGGCGTAGCCTGTGCCCCTACCGCGGCGCGGCCTCGAACACCCAGGTGTCCCTTGCTTCCACCGTCGCGCGGCTGACGTCATACGCGTACTTGTCCCGAATGGCGCTGGTGATGCCTTCGAGAACGGCACCCGACTCAATTCGCACGAGTTGCCGCTCGTAGCGTTTCCCGTCGATGCGCAGCACCGCCCGGCCATCCTGCTCCGCCTGGACCGGCCAGCGCTTCCACAGCCGGCCGACGGCGGTGCTCATGAAGCCGGAGAAGACGTAGATCTTCCCGTCGTGCGCCGAGATCCAGATGCGGCGTGACCGCGGCGGATCCAGCAACTGCAGCTCGATGGTCTGGATGTCGTCGGTGAAGCTCCAGGCCGGCTCCGGGCCGGTGTGCAGTTCGCCCGACACGAGTGGGCCGCCGGAAAAGAACCGGTTCGGACCGTCGGTGAAACGTTGTTTCGCGGCGGCGGTGAGGACCGCGGTCAGCGGTATCAGCAGCAGGCATCCGACGACGATCAGCACTCGGGAAGCTAGTCGCATGATGGGCTCAGTCTACCAGTGCGCCGCCACTCGCCCGCGCCGTACCGGATTCCTGGCCGGAAAGATCTCCGTCCCCCGGGACTTCGACCGTATGGGCTCTGACGAGATCTCGGCCCTGTTCATCGGTGGCCAGTGAAAGTCCTGCTGGACACCCACCTCCTGCTGTGGGCGGCAGGTTCGCCTGCGCAGTTGACGAGGGATGCCCGCAACCTGATTGAGGATCCGGACACGGAACTCGTCTTCAGCGCTGCATCGCTCTGGGAAATCGCCATCAAGAACAGCCTCGGCCGCGACGACTTCCAGGTCGATCCGCGGCTCTTTCGCCGCGGGCTTCTGGAGAACGGTTATGTTGAACTCGCGGTCACCGGCTCCCATGCCGTCGCAGTCGACTCGCTCCCGGCATTGCATAACGATCCGTTCGACCGCATTCTCGTCGCGCAGGCCCAGATCGAGAGCATCCTGCTTGTGACCGCAGACGTCTCCATCGCTCGCTATCCTGGATCGATCCGTCTCGTGTGACTGACGGCGGCCGGGCGGTCTCTGGTCGCCGCTTTTCCGCGCGGGTAGAATCGGGATCTGTTGTGGACCCAGCCGCCATCGGGAGTAACCCTCGAGTGGAAGGAGCGCATCCATGAACCGATATGCGCGCACACGCGCAGACGTGCGACTTAGCTTCCTGCTACTGGCGACGACAGCGCTGGCGTCGGCCGCCGGCCAGGCGCAGACGCCGGCCGCCGACTTCGTCCCCGTCACCGACGCGATGCTGCAGGCGCCCTCGGACGACGACTGGTTGATGTGGCGTCGCACGCTCGACGGCTGGGGCTACAGTCCGCTCGACCAGATTGACCGCGACAACGTGGGCAACCTGCAACTGGTCTGGTCCCGCGGCCTCCGGGCCGGAGGGCGCCAACAGGGCACGCCGCTGATCTACGACGGCGTCCTGTACATGCCGAATCCGAGCGACGTTATCCAGGCAATTGACGCGGCGACCGGCGACCTGTTGTGGGAGTACCAGCGCCCGCTGCCCGACGATGCGTGCGAACGGATCATGCCGGGTGTCTGCACCACGAACCGGAATCTGGCGATTTACGACGAGCTGATCATCGACACCAGCGTCGACGAGTACGTATTCGCGCTGGATGCCAAGACCGGCGAACTGGTGTGGGAGACGCAGGTGCTCGACTACCAGACCCATCCGGCGAACCAGAGCACCGGGCCGATCATCGCGAACGGCAAGGTGATCTCCGGGCGAAGCTGCATGCCCGCGGCGGGACCGGACGCCTGCGTTATCACCGCGCACGACGCGCTGACCGGCGAGGAGCTATGGCGCCGCCGCACCATCCCGCGTCCCGGGGAGCCGGGCGACGAAACGTGGGGAGGCGTGCCCGACGCGGAGCGCCGCCACGTCGGGACGTGGATGGCGCCGAGCTACGATCCCGAGCTGAACCTGCTCTACATCGGCACGTCGGTCACCTCGCCCGCCCCGAAATTCATGGTGGGCGGGGCGAGCAACCGGCACCTCTACCACAACTCCACGCTCGCACTCGACGCCGACACCGGCGAGATCGTCTGGTACTACCAGCACCTGAACGACCACTGGGATCTCGACCACCCGTTCGAACGCCTCCTCGTCGACACCGTGGTGCGGCCGGACCCGTCCGCGGTGCGCTGGATCAACCCGCGGCTGCAGCCCGGCGAGGAGCGCCGGGTGATGACCGGAATCCCCGGGAAGACCGGCATCGTGTACACGCTGGACCGCCGGACCGGCGAGTTCCTGTGGGCGACGCCCACCGTGGCGCAGAACGTGATCAGCAGCATCGACGGCGCGACCGGCGCGGTGTCGGAGAACCCGGAGCTGATCTTCGGCGCGTTCGGGCAAGAGGTCCTGACCTGCCCCACGGCGATGGGGGGCAAGGACTGGGAAGCGGGAGCCTACAGCCCGCGAACGAACCTGATGTACATGCCGCTGCGGAACGCCTGCGCGCGGATGGCGCCGCTCGACGACGGCGGCCGGTCGCTCTACAGCCTCAGCATGCGGAACCAACTGGCGCCGGGGACCGACCAGCTCGGCGCGGTGTGGGCCATCTCCGCCGAGACCGGCACGACGGCGTGGACCTACGAGCAGCGCGCGGCGACGATGTCGCTCGCAGCCACGGCCGGCGGGCTCGTCTTCGTGGGCGACGTGAACGGCCGGTTCCGGGCCTTCGACGATGAGACGGGCGAGATACTCTGGGAAATCAACCTCGGGTCGCCGGTGAGCGGCTTTCCCGTCACCTACGCCGTGGACGGCCGGCAGTACGTCGTGGCGGGCACCGGCACCGGCGGCAACGCCTCGCGCTGGAGCGCGATGACCCCGGAGTTGACGCCGAGTAGCGGTAACAACATCTTCGTCTTCGCGCTGCCAGAATGACCCGCCACGACGAGGACGACACCGCGCCGGTCGCCCTGCTCCGTAGCGGTGATCTGTACTTCGACATCCGGATTGAGACCGAAGCGATCTCTGAGCAGCTTTGGGATGGTGATCTGCCGGCGTTCAGAGATTCTCACGACCCATTGCAATTGCGGCGCCAGAACGCGCACGATGAACGCCGATGCGTGTTGCGCGAGACGGATTCCTCCTCGTGGGCCGCGCCGCACTGGTCCGGGCGGCACCGACACCGCGATCGGCCCGGTGATGGTCACCGGCTGCGGTAAGCGCGAACGTGAGACAGACGAGCCCGATCGAGACGTATGAGCGTCGCATCGAGTGTCTTCCCACGCCGTCAGTTCGCGCCGATCCAGTACAGGCAGCCGGGGCCGGCACCTGCGCCCATCGGAATCTCGAGGGTGACCTCGAGCGTCTCCAGATCGACTACCGCGACACGGTCCGCGGCTCTCAGCCCGAGAAAGGCGCGACGACCGTCAGGCCCCACCAGGACCGCGCCGTCGCCCGTGTCGGTCGAGCCCAGCGTGACACGCTCGATCACGCTGCGCGTGGCCGCGTCCATCACCACCAGGGACGCCGCCTCGCCGTCGATGATCAACACGCGGCCATCGGGCGTGAACTTCAGCCGATTCGCGTCCACCATGCCCAGGTCGAGCGTCTCCACGACCCGGCGGGTCTCCACGTCGATGATTGACACGCCGCCATCGCCGCGGGTCGCCGTCCAGAGCTCGCGACCGTCCGGCGACAGGTCGATGCCCTCGGGCCTCTCTCCCGGCACGGGAATATCGGTGAGACGCGCGCTCGCGGGACCCGCCATGACGTTCTCGACCATCGTGACCGAGTTGGAACCGGTGTTCGGCATGAACATCGCGCCCCGGTCCCGATCGAGCACCAGCATGTGCGTGCCGTCCTTGCCGATTCCGAGCGTCCAGTCGATCGTGTCCGTGGACGGGTCGTAGCGCCCGAACGACTTGTAGCCCTCGATGGTGAAGTACACCTTGCCCTCGGCGAACAGCACGTCGTGCGTCTGGCTGCCGGGGCCGGGGTCGACCCGGCGGATCTCCTCCTGCGCGGCAATGTCGATGACCGAGATCCCATCCACCATGCTCGCCACGAACGCCAGCCGGCCGTCGGCCGACGCGGTCACTTCGTGTGGGTCCCGGCCAGTCGGCACGCGCCCCAATATGTTCCCGGTCGCCGGATCGACGATCGCGAGGGCGCTGGCATCCCTCAGCAGCACCAGGAGTCGTCCGGGTGACGGCGTCTGGGCGGTCTCCACGCCGACCAGGGCGACCAGGGCGACTAGGGCGACGAGCGCACCCAGCGAGAGCGAGAGTAACCTGCGGAGCGAAGTCTTGACCCGTCTCATGTGGTATCTCCTTCTGCGACGGTCTGGGCCCACCGCCGGTACCGCGGCGGCGCGAGGAACCCGGAATCAGCAAATCATACTCGCCTCGTACGCGATGGTCGTGTCCAGTGGAGCGGGGCTCGCACCGATCTCCCGACGCACTTTGTCGAGCTCCCCTCGGTCCCCGAAGGCCGGCACCAGCGGTCTCTCAGTGGTTTCGGGATGGTGATCTGCCCGCGGTCAGAAACTCTCATGAGTAGAGTATGAAGGCTGCTTATGCCGCGCTGGCGCGAAGGTTCAGGTGCCGGCGGCCGGAGACGACCATGGCACCGAGGCCTAGCCACGTGGCGGCGAGCCAGAACAGCCACCCGACGTAGGGGATGGCAAACAGCAGGTAGAGCAGCAGGACGCCGAGCGCCATCGCCGCGTACGGCGAAGCGCCCGGGCGTCCGGCCAGGCCGAGCAGCCGATCTCCGATCCAGACCGCAATCGGGAGCTTGGCCGCGTACAGTGCGAGGCCGAACAGGAGGGCGGTAGCGATGCCGATCGGCAATCCCACAAGCGTCACCATTGCGATGCCCGCCGCCACCGGGATCAGCAGGAAGGCGGCGAATCCGAGCAGCGCGCTGAGGGTAGCCTCCTCGGCAATGGACGCGACCAGCCGCTGCACGACGTGCCGGAACAGCGCGACCATGAGGATGCCGGTGAGCAGCGCCGCCAGCGTCTGCCAGAACCAGAACACAGCGCCCCACGCGGTTCCACCTTCGTCGTTCTCGTCGACCCGCGGCTCCTCGTAGCGTACGGCGCCCTCCACCAGGGCCGCTGCCTCGGGGCTCAGGGGCGTCCGCGCCTGGTATTCGAGGTCTCCGGTGATGCGAGCGCCGGGCGCCAGGTCGAGGCGGTCAGCAATGAGGTAGGCGTCGCCATGCACCGTGCCGCGAATGACAATCACCCCCGCTGCCACCCGGATGTCATCCTCGACCGTGCCTTCGATCTCCACGCGGCTGCCGGCGGCCACGAGACCGCCCGCGATCCGTGCGTTCTCGGTCACGACCAGCTCGTTCACCCCCGCGAGCAGATCTCCGTCGACTGTGGTGTCCACGGTGAGCATCTGCCCGACGACGCGGGTGGAGTCGCCGATGGGGCCCCGAAGGTCGACCGTGCCGGCGGCCGCGAACAGATCCCCGTCGACCTGGCCTTCAACCACGACCCGGTTTGCAGCGACGACCAGATCGCCGGTTAGCCGTCCGATAACCTGGAGTGCTTCCACTGCGGCGTAGAGGTCGCCCTCGCGCACCTGGCCGTTGGGGATCGTCACCGCACCGCCGGCCCGAAGCGACTGTGCCTCGAGTGATGCCGGCGCTCCGACGAACACCAGGGCGAGACCCAATGCGGTTGTTGCAATGCGCACCATCGTGTTCCTCCCTGCAGCGATCTTCGGTTCCGGCACGGACCGGCTCACCGCACCCTCGCCAGGACCAGGGTCACGTCGTCGTGGGGGGCAACCGGACCGCTCCAGTCGAGCAGGGCGTCGAGCACGGCCTGGAGGGCCGCGTCGACGGGGCGGTCCAGGTGAGCCCGCAGCACGTCAGCCAACCTCCCCACCCCGAACTCCTCGCCGCCGGGTGCCGGCGCCTCGGTCACGCCGTCGGTGAACAGTGCCAGCAGGTCACCCGGAACCAGGGTCAACGTGCCCGTCTTGTAGGTCACCCCCTCGAACAAGCCGATCGGCATGCCGCCCTCTTCGCACCGGAGGGTCTGTTCGCCTCGGATGATGAGAGCCGGCAGGTGATCTTGCCTGAGTTTCGTGGACACCGAAGAAGGCGCGAGAATGCGCCAGGGGGTGTTCATGGGCAAACGGCAGCGACGACGGTTCACCGAGGCGTTCAAGCAGGAGGCGGTCCGGCTCTGCCTGCGGCACGACCGCAGCATCGGGCAGGTCGCTCGGGAGCTCGACCTGACCGAGTCGGCCCTGCGCAGGTGGGTGCAGCAGTATGAGGTCGACCACGGCCCGAATCCCAGCGGTGCGCTCACCACGGAGGAGAAGACGGAACTACGCACGCTCCGGCGTGAGGTGCGGGTGTTGCGCGAGGAGCGCGAGATCCTAAAAAAAGCGGCGGCCTTCTTCGCGAAAGAAAACGCATGAGGTTCGCGTTTGTTCACGGGGAGAAGGCCCACCACGCCGTGCGGCGCTTGTGCAGCGTGCTACAGGTGACGCCCAGCGGTTACTACGCCTGGGCGCATCGGGGCCCGAGCGCGCAACAACGGGACAACGACCGGTTGAAGGTACGCATCCGGGCGATCCATACCGCCAGCCGCGGAACGTACGGCAGCCCGCGGATCCACGAGCAGCTCAGGCAGGACGGGGTCCCAGTTGGCCGGGCGCGGGTCGCCCGACTGCTGCAGGACATGGGGCTGATCGGCCTGCCCCTCAAGCGGCACCGGTGCACGACGGACAGTGACCACCAGCGTCCGGTGGCGCCCAACGTCCTCGCCCGCGCCTTCGACGCTGCACACCCCAACGAGCGCTGGAGCACCGACATCACGTACGTCTGGACGTGGGAGGGCTGGCTGTATCTGGCCGTGGTGCTAGACCTGTTCTCGCGGCGCGTGGTGGGCTGGGCTATCCAGCCGCACCTGCGGGTCGAGTTGGCGCTCGAGGCGCTGCACATGGCGCTGGGGCGCCGAGTCCCGGAGGCCGGCTTGCTACATCACTCGGATCGGGGCTGCCAGTATGCGGCCGACGCGTATCAGCGCGTGCTGCGCGACCACGGGATCGTCTGCTCCATGAGTCGGAAGGGCGACTGCTGGGACAACGCCATCACGGAGAGCTTCTTCGCGACGCTCAAGACCGAGCTCATTCACCGGCAGCCGTGGCCGACGCGGCGCGGGGCCAAAGACGCCGTGGCGGAGTACATCGAAGGCTTCTACAATCCCTACCGGCTGCACTCGTCGCTGGGGTATGTCAGCCCCAATAACTGTGAAAGAAGGCACGCTCGGCAGGCTCAGCGTGCAGCATAATCAACCTGTCCACTTTTCCCAGGCAAGATCAAGGTGCCCGGCGTTGCTGTAGGTCAGCCGGCGGGTGCCCGGATCGAAGTCGGCGAGGAACGCCGTCGCGTAGCGCGACAACGACGAGGAGCGGCACAGCGCGTCGTTCAGCCTCGCGTTGAGTTGCCCCGGGTCTGCCGCGGTGTGGAACAAACTACGCACCGAGGCCTGCAGGCTCGCCATGAGGAGGGCGGCCGGGACACCCTTGCCCGAGATGTCCGCGAGGACGAGCCCCGGGCGGCCGTCGGCATGCTGCAGGTAGTCGTAGTAGTCGCCGCCCACGGCGATCGCGGGCCGGCAGACCCCGGCCAGCTCCAGTCCCTCGAAGCGGGGCGCGGCGTGGGGCAGCAGCTCGCGTTGGACCTCGCGTGCGACGTTCAGCTCGCGCTCCAGCGCGTCGCGTTCCCGAAGCACGCGGTAGGACTCCTCGATCTGCCGGCGCATCCGATCATAGGTGCCGAGGACCACCGCGACCCCCGCGGCGAGCGCCGCGTTGAGCGCGAGGATCAGCAACACGGTGCGGAACTGTGCGAGCGTGAAGAAGGGATCGGTCAGGAAGACCGCGACCGTGCCGAAGACGGTGCCCGCCAGCACGATCAGCGAATCGAGCGTCAGGCGCAACGCGCCGGGCAGCCGCGCCAGCAGGGGCGGCACGAGGCGGGCCGAGGCGTACGCGCTGTATCCCACGACCACCGCGGACAGGACGCTTAGCCGCAGGACGGGGACGAAGTCGACACCGCTCGCGAACGAGATCCCCGCCGCGACCGCGACGCCCACCGCGAGCCAGGCCGCTGTCCAGCCGAGCAGGAAGCGGCGCCCCGGCGCGGCCACCGCGGCGACCAGACGCGGCGCGCCGCGAGGGACGTCCAGCACGGTGGCCGCGATTGCCTGGGAGGTCATGACTGTCCGCGGCCCTTCTGGATGTTGACGACGTCCTTGCGCGCTGCCCGACGTCACCACGGCTGCGCGGCATGCCAGCCTTCACCAGTCTATATGCCAGGCAACAATCTCCTGAAGTCGAGGACGCGTTAGGATGGGAGTCGATGCATCTGAAGGCAAACGGGTTCCTGGTGGCCAGCGGCGCGACCCTGATCATGCTGCTCGTCGCCTGCGGCGGCGCCCCGCCGCCCGAGGACCCGCCACCACCGCCGGCGCCTCCCGGACCGGAGGCCATCGCCGGCTGGCGGATGGTCGATCTGAGCCATGCCTACGGCGGCAGCACGCTCTACTGGCCGACGGACACCACCGGCTTCCAGCTCGACACCCTCGCGGAAGGGGAAACACCCGGCGGCTACTTCTATGCCGCCAAGCAGTTCGCGACGGCCGAGCATGGCGGCACGCACCTTGACGCCCCCATCCACTTCGCGGACGGCGGCGACGACGTAGCGTCTGTCGCTCTGGATCGGCTCATCCTGCCGGGCGTAGTCATCGACGTCAGTGACGGAGCGGCGGCCGATCCGGACTACCTCGTGACCGACGCCGACGTGCTGGCGTGGGAGGCGGAGCACGGCGCGGTTCCCGAGGGATCAGCCGTGCTGATCCGGACCGGATGGGCGTCCCGCTGGCCGGACGCCCTCGCCTATCTCGGCGACGACACACCTGGTGAGACCGGCAACCTGCACTTCCCCGGCGTCGGCGAGACGGCGGCGCGACTGCTGTTCGAAGAGCGCGGCGCGGGGCTGCTCGGCATCGATACTGCCAGCGTGGACTACGGGCAGTCCGCCGATTTCATCGTCCACCAGATCGGCGCCGCAACCGGCGCGCCCAACCTGGAGAACGTCGCGGACCTGTCCCAGTTGCCGCCGACCGGCTTTCTGCTCGCGGCGCTACCGATGAAGATCGAGGGCGGAACGGGCGCCCCGGTCCGAATCGTCGCGCTGATTCCGCCAGGCTGGCATGACCTGCCCGCTCCGCTAGCCGAGGACGGGGGATGACTATTCACACCAGCCTTGATTCGTTGCTGGAACGTCATCCTGCAGCAGATCATGATGGCGCGCATCGGCTTCACGCCACACAGAGGAGGCCTTCCGCATGACCGCAATGACGCCGCGAGGATGCAAAGCTGGTCGACTCGCCATCGCCGCGCTGCTGCTCTCGTTCTGGGCCACGGTGGCAGCGGCCACCCAGCCAACCGGAGCTATCGATGGCACGGTGGTTGACGCGAACGGAAACCCGCTGCCCGGCGTCGTCGTGACGGTGGCCGGTCCCGGCATGCGCGAGGAACGCGTTACCGGTGCCGACGGTTCTTTTGGAGCTGCCGATCTGGCGGCCGGCAACTACGTCCTCACCGCGACCTTACCGGGCTTCGAGACGGTGGAACTCCCGTTCTCCGTCGGGTCGGGCACCACCCAGACGGTGTCGATCGTCCTGCAGGTCTCACGGCTGCTCGAGACGGTCAGCGTCGTCGCCGAGGAGCCCCGCATCTTCGCGCGCAACATTGTCGCGGAACCGATGATGCTGCAGCAGTCGAACATCACCAGCGTGACATCGGTGGTGGACAACCTGCCCGGTGTATCCATCCAGGAGGGGGACGCGTACGGTTTCGACGACTGGTCGAGCAATGTTGCGGTGCGCGGGTTCCAGGTGACCATCAGCGAGGCGCAGATCGGCACGACCATCGACGGGTTCCCGAACGGCACGTCCGACTACTACAGCGGCGCCAAGGCGAACCGGTTCATCGACCCGATGAACCTGGGGGGCGTCGAGGTGTCACAGGGGACGGCCGACATCGCCTCCCGGTCGGTCGAGGCGCTGGGCGGCACCTTCAACTACCTGACGGACGACCCGGCGGCCGAGCGAACCTACACCGCCTCGTCCACCCTCGGCGAGAACGACGGCCAGCGGCTCTCGATGCGGGTCGACACCGGGCCGCTGTTCGGCCGCGAGACCCGCGCCTGGATCGCCGCCGTCCGCCAGGAGGCGACCGACTGGGTGGAGGGTTCGGCGCGGAACGAGCGGGAGCACGTCGCCGCCAAGCTGGTCTCGTCGCACGGACGCCTCGATCTCACCGGCTACCTCTCGTACGACAGCATCCACGAGGACACCTACCAGCGGCTCTACAGCGATGCCAACTTCCGGGCCAACCCGCGTTGGGATCGTCTGGTTGGCGACTGGCCCGGCGTCCCGTATCTGAACCAGTTCTACCGGCCGGGCTGGCAGACGCGGCGGAACAACACATTCGGCTACCTGAAGGCGGACTGGTCGTTCAGCGACGTCAGTTCGCTGAGCGGCGGCTTCTATTTCCATCGCAACCGGGGCCGCGGCGACTGGCTGCCCCCCTACATCGCCGACGTCGCGGACGACGGCGGTGGACCAGAATCTGAGCTGATGGGCCTGACACCGGTGCGAGGCGGCGCGCAACTCGGGCTGATCCGGTTCGTGAACCGGGACGGCGTCGCTGTCGGACCGACGCCCGGGTGCACGTCGTCCTACATCTTCAACTATTACGGCTCGGGCGACCCGGCGGTCGACCCGGCGTGCCACCCGGGTGGCACGGCGGTGCAGTCGTACCGCCACAGCCACTACGGCAAGGACCGCATCGGCTTGACGCTCGACGAGGAGTGGTTCACCACCATCGGCGCCGCCGGCAGCAGGCTGCGGGCCGGCATCTGGTATGAGGACTCGCGGCGGAACCTAGGCCGGGACTGGCATCAGATGCTGGATCCGACGCTCAGCTTCAAGTGGAACGAGCAGGCCTACTGGCACCAGTACGAGTGGGCCTTCCCGCAGCACGTCTTCAAGTGGTACGTGGAAGAGACGCTGTATGCCGGCCCGTTCGCGCTGAGCGGCGGCGTCAAGCAGTTCCTGGTCGGTGTGTCGCGCGAGGACCGGTTCAACGTCGACCCGGAACTAGCGGTCGATTCCGATTCGAAGCTGCTCGTCTCCGGCGGCGTGACGTACGAGACGCCGGTCGAGGGCCTGAACCTGTTCGCCGGCTATGCCGAGAATTTCAAGGCGATCAGCGCCAACCTCCTCGAGTTTCCGGGACGGAGCCTCGACCTCCTCGAGCCGGAGACCGCCTCGAACATCGATGTCGGGCTGCAGTATTCGGGAGATCGGGTCGCGTTGGGCGCCACCTGGTACGTCATCGATTTCGAGAACCGGATCTTCTACCTCGGTCCGCAAACGCCCGCCGGCCCCAACTACCTCATCCCGGGCGGCGGCGCCTACTTCAACGCGGGCGGCATCGACACGAGCGGCGTCGAGTTCTCCGCGACGGTGCCGATGCCGCGCCAAACGTCGTTCTACACCGCCTTAACGTTCAACGACTCGGAGTACATCGGGAGTGGCGATCCGCTGGTCGATGCGAACCAGGGCGTCGTCGCCGGGACCGACGTCACCGGCGTGCCGGCCCGGCTGTGGGTCGTCTCGCTCGATCGCAGCGGTCCGCTGGGGGCGGGACTCACCGCCAAGTACACATCGCCCCGGCGGGTCAGCCTGACGGCGGACTGGTACGCGGATGCCTACTGGCTGGTGGATGCGTACATCAGCTTCTCGGGCGAAGCGTTGAGCGAGCTGCTCCGGTCGACGGAGTTCTCGATCGTGGCGAACAACCTGTTCGACAAGGCATATCTCTCCGCCATCACCGAGAACGCCGCCTGGCTCGGTGCGCCGCGGACGATTTCGATGACCGCGACCGTCTCGTTCTGACCGGAGTGCATTGGGTCGACGGCTCAGTTCCCTTTGCCACGATGCCGGTACGGCCGGAGCGCCGGCTACTCCGGCACTAGAGCGAACGTCCAGATCGAGCCGCCGGTCGGCACCTGCCCCCGCGCATAGCGGTTGGCGAGCCCGCCTCCGAGCCCGGACGCGACGGTTACCTGCTGGCGGCCGTTCAGCGTGTAGGTGATCGCCGTCGCATTGACGCTCGAGCCGGTCTGGAACTCCCAGAGCGTCTCGCCGGTCTCCTCGTCGAGGACGACGAACTCACCGGTGATCTTGCCGGTGAACAGCACCCCGCCGCCGGTCGCCAGCACGCCGGCCGAGCTGGGGAAATCGTGCATCGGGATCTCCCACTTCTTGTCGCCGGTGAGCGGGTTGATGGCCACGATATGCCCGAGCAGATCGCCCGGCTCGACGTCCGGAAAGCGGTTGGTGACCCCCGTGGAGCCGGACCCGATCACCCGTTCCTGCGGCTCCGGCAGAAGCTGCTGGATGCGCGGCACATGCCACGTCGTCGAATAGATGAGGCCGGTGTCCGGGTTGAAGGCGATGGGCACCGCGTTGGTCCCGCGGGACGGCCAGATGTAGACCTGCTCGCCGGCGAGGAAGTCCCGGTAGATGTCGGTCAGCACCGGCCGGCCGGTTTCCAGGTCGATGTGCGTCGCCCAGTTGACATAGGCATAAGGGTGGGCGGCGATCAACGAGCAATCGGTCCGGTCGAGCATATACAGGAAGCCGTTCTTGTTCGCCTGGATCATCACCTTCCGCATCTCGCCGTCGACTTCCAGTTCGGCCAGCACGTGCTCGTCGATGCCGTCCACGTCGTACACGTCGTTGGGCGTGTACTGGTAGAAGCAGGCGATCTCACCCGTCTTCGGGCGGATCGCGAGCACGGTCGACGCATACAGGCTATCCAGCCCGCCGCGCGGCGCAGGATCGTACGGCTCCGCGTTGCCCGTCCCCCAATAGACGAGGTCGAGTTCCGGGTCGTAGGACCCGGAGCGCCAGGTCGGCGCGCCACCGTACATCCAGGCGTCACTGTCGGCGGGCCATGTCTCGTGGCCTGGCTCGCCGGGCCCGGGGATGGTGTAGCGGCGCCACAGCTTCTCGCCGGTGGCGGGATCCCAGCCGTCGAGGAAGCCGCGGGTGGTGGACTCCCCACCCGCCATTCCGGAGATCAGCACGCCGTTGGCAATGACCGGCGCACCTGTCGCGTAGTACCCCTCCGACGACTCCGCGAACTTCTGGTTCCAGAGTTCCTCGCCGGTCTCCATGTCGAGCGCGACGAGGTGGTTATCGACCGTCACCCGGAAGAGCCGGCCCTCGTAGAGCACCGGGCCGCCGCGGTTGAAGCTACTGCGGCGCCGCGCCCCCTCTTCGATGACAACCGGCGTGCGCCAGATCTGCCGGCCGGTCTCCAGGTCGATGGCGAAGGTCCAGCTCCCGTTGATGGCATACAGCACGCCGTCGTAGATCGCCGGCGCGGCCAGCTCGCCCGACAGGTTCATCAGGCTCGCGTTCCAGATCGGCACCAGCCGATGGATATTCGACTTGTCGATCTGTTCGAGCGGGCTGTAGCTTTTGCGGTCGTACCCCATGCTGTGGACGAGCACGTCCTCGGGGGTCTGCGCGTCGTTGATCAGGTCTTGTGCTGTCTGGGTGAACCCGGGGGTAGAGCACAGCCCGAGGAGGATCGCCAACGTCCAGGCCAGTTTCTTCATTCCGCCATCATACGGGGCCACCGGGAGCCGGTCCAGACGGGAATCGCGGGCGATCGCGCCCCTTAAGCGGCCCCTTATTCGAAGCGGAGCATCTTTGCAGGGTCGATCCCTGTCGCCCGTCGAGCCGGAAGCCAGCAGGCAAAGAGTCCCACCGTGACAAGTACCAACGGCGCCAGCAGGAACGTCAAACGGTCGTCAGTGGCGACACCGTAGAGAAGGCTCTCCAGTATCTGGCTCGACGCAACCGCCGTGCCGATCCCTATGATGGCGCCCGTGCCAACAACCGCCGCGCCCTGTCCAATAACCAGCGTGAGAATCGCCCCGCGCCCTGCACCTAGTGCCATGCGGATACCGATCTCGCCCTGGCGTTGGGTAACAATGTAGCTGAACAACCCGTACCGCCGTGCGTTCAAGTCCCCCGTGCAAGATGTCCCCGACCGGCGGAATGACGTACGGCATCCAGAATTCGCCGTCCGGAGTCGGGAAGTAGAACCCCTCAGCCAACACGCCAACTACGACGTGCGGGTTGCTGTCGAAGTTGATCGTGGTTCCGACGATGGCAGGATCCGATGCGAAGCGGTTTGTCCAGGAGTCGTGACTCAGCAACACGACGCGCTCCGCGCCCGTGCGGGCTTCCTCCTCCATGAAGAGCCGCCCCATGTGGGGCGTCACGCGCAGCAGCGGGAACAGCGACGGCGAAACCCGGGCGCCGCGCACGCTGACACCGCCTGAATCGTCCCACTCGGCCGAGAATTCCTGGTACGCGGCTAGCTGCTCAAGCGACTCGGTGTTCCCCCGCAGCAAGAGCATCGAACGGTTCGACAGGCGCATGTCTGAGAGGCTTCTTGGGCCGAAAGAGTCGCCGATGCGCACGATGGCGCCGGCATCCGGGTACGGCAGTGGGCGCAGCAGGACGCTGTAGACAATGCTGAACATCGCGGTGTTCGCGCCGATGCCCAACGCGAGGATGAGCGCCACAGTGGCCGCGAACTCAGGACTTCGCCGCAAGCCACGGACGGCGTAGCGCAAGTCATGCCCCAAGTCGTCGAGCCAACTCCAGCTGCTCGGTCCCGCAGGCGCGTCCAAGTGACCCCTCCCGCACTCCACTGGTCTTCCAGCCCGGCCAGCCCGCAGAATACCCGCTGGCGGTTACCGCAACTCGGTGGCGGCGCCCCCCTTTGCTCCCTGCTTCCAGCCCAAGACGCCCGGCGAGCATCAACGGGGAACGTCCGCGGCGGGCAGCGGGTTGCGATACAGTGGGGTCGGCAGCCTCGAAGAACGTAACGCTCGGCGAAGGAGATCGCGCGCAAGCCCGAGGAGGTGTGTGATGCGGTGGATGGGTATCGCAACCGGTGCAGTTCTGATCTGTGGTTTGCTGGCGGTCCCGGGAAGCGCCGGCGAGGCGCAGGCGCAGGAAGCGAGCCGGGTGGCCGCGCACGACCGGCTGACCGGGCCGCGTATTGCGTTGCCGGACCCGCAGGGGGCAAGCGCGCTGCGGCAGCTCTGTCCGGAGGTGACGGACACGTGCACCAAGTACTGGGCTTACACCATCAACTTCGTCAGCAACTACACGATTCCGCTCCGCCACAAGGAGCTGATCATCCTCCGCACGGCCTGGCTGTCGCGCGGCGACTACATCTGGGGCCGGCACAACCTCATCGGACAAGAAGCCGGTCTCAGCCCCGAGGAGATCAGCCGCATCACGGTCGGCCCCGACGCTCCCGAATGGGACGGCTTCGACCGGGCCCTCCTCACCGCGGCGGACGAGCTGCACACCAGCCGTTTCATCTCGCAGGCCACCTGGGATGCCCTCGACGCGCGGTACACGGAGGATGAACTCCGGGAAGTGGTGTTGATCATCGGAAACTACACCCAGCTCGCGATGTTCCAGAACACCCTCGGCGCCATGCTGGAGCCGGACGTCGAGGGGCTGCCGGACGACGGAGGTCAGTGAACGCCACCCGCGGCTGAGGGCTCCGCGATCACGCGCGCACACGGCGGCCGCTCGAGCCGGCCTGCGCGAGGACCCAGGTCTGCACGAACGCAAGCCGGTCACCCCGTTTGTACGGCCGCATTCCCGTCGGCGGCCCGCCTTCGAGCTCGCGCTCGAAGGCCAGGGTGATCGTGCTCCGAGTGGAGACCGACGTGCGCGTCAATTCGAACCATGGGTCGAGCTCGACCTCGACTTCACGCGGAGACCAGGAATCGACCGGACGTCCCACCGCTTCCATCCGTTTGCGGAACTCACCGGCGGTCAACGCCCTCGTATGCGAGGGGTCCCGCATCCGTTCGAACCTGTTGTAGCGCTCGGCCAGGTCCGCATCGTCCGGCGACAGCAGGTCGACGATGGCCAGCGTGCCCGAGCCGCGCGTGACGCGGGCCATTTCGGCGACCTCTGCGGCGGGATCCGCGAAGTGATGAAGCGCGAGCCGGCACATGACGAGGTCGAACTGTTCATCCCCAAACGGCAGCCGGCCGGCGTCCGCCTGCACGAGGTGCAGGTTGCCCAGTCCGTCCCGCGAGGCCCCGGCCCGCGCTCCGCGGAGCATCGCCGGGGTGACATCGACGGCCGTAACCGAACGGGCGCGGGGGGCCGCGGCGCGGCTCAGGTGACCGGTCCCGGCGGCCACATCGAGCACCTGCGCCTCCGCCGTCAGCGGCAGGGATTCGACTACCCAACACAGGAGTTCCTGCCGCCCGAGAGTCAGACCGGCACCCGCGAACCCCGGCGCCTGCTGACTGAACGCCGAACGCACGCGCTGGATCTGGCTCGTCATCCGACTTCGACGCTAACATGATCCGATGTCCACCTCGAAAGTCATTCCTCTCGCCGACCTGGCGGCGCGGGTCCCCAACGGTGCGTCGCTGGCGCTCGGCGGGAGCTTCCTCCACCGCGGCCCCTTCGCCCTCGTGCGCGAACTGATCCGCCAGGGCCGGACGTCGCTCGAGATCATCAAGCAGTCGCCGGGCTACGACATCGACATCCTGTGCCGCGCCGGCGCCGTGGCCCGGGCGCGCGCCGGTATCGTGGCCATGGAGGGTCATCTCGGACTCGCGCCCGCCTATCGCCGCGCGGTCGAGCGGAAGGAAATTGAACTGGAGGAGCACGCCTGCATGACGCTCACCGCGGGCCTGCGCGCCGCCGCCTACGGCGTGCCGTTTCAGCCGGTTGGCGGCGTCCATGGCTCCGATCTGGCAGCCCTCAACCGGTGGGCCTCCGTGCCGGATCCCTACGGCTCGGGCGAGAACGTGTGGGTCATACCGCCGATCCAGCCGGACATCGCGGTCATCCAGGTCAACGAGGTGAACGCGTTGGGCGATGCGCGCGTCTACGGCACCTCTCACTGGGACCGTATCCTCAGCCGCGCCGCGAAACGGGTGTTCGTCGTGGCGGAAGCCCTCGCCCCGGTGGCGTCGTTCCAGGAGCGCCCTGAGCTGACGCTGATTCCCAGCTTCCTGGTGGAGGCGGTGGCAGTGGTTCCGAACGGAGCGTGGCCGGGCTCGTGCTGGCCGCTCTACGAGGTGGACTACCCCGCCGTCGAGACGTACATGCAATCCGATGGGCTGGATGACCACCTCGCAGCGGCGCCGGAATGTCGCGAACCCGCTCATGCCTGACCGCTGGTCCCCGTTCTCGTACCTCGTCACGAACCTCGCGCGCTTCGTCCGGCCGGACGAGGTGACCTTCAGCGGCGTGAACTCGACGCCGCCGATGCTCGCCTGCCTGCTCGCCAAGCGGGCCTACTCCTTCGACTTCGTGTACATCAACGTGGCCGGCGGGGTGCAGCCGACCCCGTCGTCGATCCCCCGTTCGAGCTCCGACCCGGTGCTCGCGGAAGGCTCCACGGCCATCTTCTCCAACGAGGACTTCTACGATCTCTGCACCCGTGGCGGGATGGACCTCTGCTTCCTCGGGGCCGCGCAGGTCGATGGCCGGGGCCGCACGAACGTGTCGGCCATCGGAGACTGGCATGCGCCGAAGGTGCGGCTACCGGGCGGCGGCGGCGGCGCAGTGATGCTGCCGACGGCGCGACGTGCGGTGACTTGGCGCACGGAGCATTCGACGCGCGCCCTGGTGGACAAGCTCGACTTCGTGACGGCGGCCGGTGGCCTGCATGGCGTGGTCACTCCGATTGCGGTCTTCCAGAAACGGGACGGCCGGCTCGCCCTGCAGTCCTGGCATCCGGACGCCTCGCTCGACGAGGTGCGGCAGCGGACCGGGTTCGCGTTCGACGCAACGGGGGCCGCGCCGACCTCGCTGCCGACGGCCGGCGAGATCGCGGCCCTGCGCGCCCTCGACCCGGAGGGGCAGTTCGAGCGCGATGCGAACGTGACGTTGCGGTAGCAGTGCGTTGCCTCGCGAAGCATCCTCCCTGAGTCAATTGCTGCGCGACCGGCTCGGCCGCCATGCGCGCGCCGGACGGACGGCCCTGCTTGACCCCTCCGGCTCGGTCTCGTACGCCGAACTCGGGGAACGGATAGATCGCTATTCGAACACCCTGGCGGGCCTTGCGCGTGGCGAACTCGTCGGCGTGCCGGCCACGCGCTCGGCCGAATCCGTTGCGCGCTTCTTCGGCGTGATGCAGACAGGCGGCTGTCCCTGTTTCCTCGAACCCAAACTCGGCGCCGAGGCCCTGCTCTTGCATGCACGGGCGGTCGGCCTGCGCCGGGTCGTGCTCGAGGAGGAATCTGCGGGACTCGCGCAAGCGCTGGAGCACGCCGGCGTGCGCGTGCATCTGGCGGACGAATTGCAACGGCAGTCGCGCCGGTCCATCGAAACCGCGGCGGTATCGGACGGCTCGCTGGCGGCAGCCGACATCGCGATGATGCAGTTCACCTCCGGCAGCACCGGGCTGCCGAAGGGGGCGCTGCTCTCGCACGGCAACCTGCTGCAGCACGCGCACGGCATCATCGAGCGGACCGCGCTGACTGCGGCGGACCGCCTGCTGCACGTGATGCCGCTGCACCACACCAACGGCGTCAACAACCAGCTCATCGCGCCCTTCCTCGCCGGCGCGTCCGTCGTGCTGGCGGAGCGCTTCCGGGCCGAGGAGATAGAGGATCAGATCGCCGACTACGGCGTCACCTACCTGACCGGCGTGCCGACGATGTATTCGCGGGTGCTGCCGCATCTGCGCGACAGCGCCAGGTTCCGCTCACTCCGGTTTCTCCGTTGCGGCTCGGCCCCCATCACGGTGCGCCTCCACGAGGAGGTCGAAGCCGCCTTCGGCGTGCCGCTGGTGGTGTCGTATGGATTGTCGGAGGCGACGTGCACCTCGACCATGAACCCGGTGGGTGCGCGCCGCATCGGGACCGTCGGCACTGTCCTGCGCGGCCAGCGGGTCAGGATCTTTATGCCTGGCACCGGAGAGGAAGCCCCTCCGGAGGCGGAGGGAGAAATCCGTATAGCGGGCCCCTGCCTGATGCAGGGCTATGCCGGCGGGAAGTCGGAGTCGCCGATTCTCGACGGGTGGCTGCGCACGGGTGATCTGGGGCGCTTTGATGGTGACGGGTATCTCTCCGTCACCGGGCGCCTCAAGGACGTGATCGTGCGGGGTGGCGAAACCCTGTCACCCCGGCTAATCGAAGACGTCCTGACCCGCCATCCGGCCGTCGCGGCATGCTGCGTCGTCGGCGGGCCGCACGCCGATCTCGGCGAAGTTCCCGTGGCGTTCGTCGTGCGGCGCGACGGCGCGACGGTGGACGCCGCGGAGCTTTCCGCGCTGGTCGGCCGGCAACTATCCCGGGGCCATGTCCCGGCCGCGATCCGATTCCTCGAGGCCCTTCCCGTAAACGCGGTGGGCAAGGTGGACCGCAGGGCGCTGCTGGCCCGCGCGCAGTGACGGACCTTGTCGTGTCATGCTTCCGCCTACGGCATCCCGGGACCGTCGAGAGCTAGGATAGGCGATGACCACGCACAACCGTTTCGATGCGTTGCTTCACCGGCGGCTGGACCGCCGCGATCTGCTGACCGGCAGTCTGGCTCTGCTCGGCCTGGGCGCCGCCCGGCGAGCCTCCGGCGGGTCGCTCTTCCAGCCGTCCGCGTTCTCGCTCGGCGTCGCGTCGGGCGACCCGACGCCAGACGGGGTCGTCCTCTGGACGCGCCTCGCGCTCGATCCGCTGAACGGCGGCGGGATGCCGCCGGAGGACGTGGAGGTTGTCTGGGAGGTGGCGCGCGACGAACGGATGGCGGATATCGTCCAGCGCGGAACGGCGATGGCGGTCCAGGTGCTCGGACACAGTGTCCACGTCGAAGTGGAGGGGCTCGATCCGGACCGCTGGTACTGGTACCGGTTCCGCAGCGGGGCCGACGAGAGCACGACCGGACGGACGCGCACGTTGCCGGCGGCCGGATCCCCCGTTGACCGGCTCCGTTTCGCCTTTGCCTCCTGCCAGCACTACGAACAGGGTTACTACACGGCCTACCGCTACCTGGCCGAGGACGACGTCGACCTCGTCTTTCACCTCGGCGACTACATCTACGAGTACGAAGGACGCGACGGGCGCGCGCGCCGGCACACCGGCAGCGAGATCGAACTGGTTGATGACTACCGTAATCGGTACGCCCTCTACCGCAGCGATCCGAACCTGCAGGCTGCGCATGCGGCGTTCCCCTGGGTGGTCACGTGGGACGACCACGAGGTCGACAACAACTACGCGAACGCGGTCTCGGAGGAGGAAGGGCTGCCGGCCGAGCTGTTTCGCCGGCGCCGCGGTGCGGCCTACCAGGCCTACTACGAGCACATGCCGCTACGCCGGACCTCGCTGCCCAGCGGACCCGACCTGCAGCTCTACCGCAGCTTCGCCTGGGGCGACCTCGCTGCCTTCCACGTGCTCGACACGCGGCAATACCGTTCGGATCAGCCATGCGGCGACCGCCGTGGCGCCCCCTGCGACGGCATCTTCGACCCGGCCGCGACGGTGCTCGGCGAGGCGCAGGAGCGCTGGCTGATGGACGGACTCGACGGCTCGACGGCCCGCTGGAACGTCATACCGCAGCAGATCATGATGGCGCGCGTCGACTACACGCCCGGGGACGGCGAGTCCTATTCCGTCGACGTCTGGTCCGGCTACGAGGCGGCGCGGCGGCGCCTGATGGAGTTCCTCGCGACGCGGCAACCCGCCAATCCGGTCGTCCTCACCGGCGACATCCACAGCAACTGGGTGACCGACCTCAAGGTCGACTACCAGGACGCTGCCGCGCCGGTGGTGGCCACCGAGTTCGTGGGGACCTCGATCAGTTCCGGCGGCGACGGCGTCGACACCCGCGACAACACCGCCGCGCTACTCGCGGAGAACCCGTGGATCCGGTTCTTCAACAGCCAGCGCGGCTACGTGCGCTGCGAACTGACCCCAGAGCGGTGCCAGGCTGACTACCAGGTCCTGGAGTACGTCAGCCGGCCCGGCAGCCCGATCGCCACGCGAGCGTCGTTCGTCGTCGAGGACGGCCGGCCCGGCGCGCAACGACTCTAGGAGCCAGTTACGTTACTGTCCCTGCCCCTGCGACTCGATGAAGCGCTGGTTCCGCAGCGCATGCTCGATCGCGTAATTCCCCTCGTGGCAGGCGAACTCGTAGATGATGCCGGTGCCGGTGGCCGGCCGCATGAAGACGCGCGCGGTCCACGGCTCCGCCCAGGTGGCCGGGTCATCCAGGGTGTAGTCGTACTGCAGCAGTTCGGGACCGACCCGCGTGAACCTCTCCGTCACCCGCACGTCGAGTGTCGATCCGTTCGCGCCACGCGACAGGTTGGTGGTCTCGACCACCAGTGTGTCTCCATCCCAGTGGGCCCGCGACGATCCAACCGCGGTCGGCGGAGCATGGTCGCTCGGCGCCGCGTCACCAATCGGGATCAACCGGGTCTCGTGGTACATCTCCTTCAGGATCGCGACGTGCGCCGGCGTCTGGAAGAGCTGATACGTGCTGTTGTAGCCGCGCCCGTTCAGGAGGACGCCGCCTCCCATGCAGCGGATGTTCGGGTCGATGCTGGCCACCTCCTGGGCAAGTGTCGGCCGCTCGGGCAGCGGCGCCTCGCGCGCCGCCCGACGCTGCGCCGCCCGCTCTTCCGCTTCGGGGGTCCGGGCCGGCAACCGTCCGCTCGGCGGATCAATGATGAGCGACGTCCGGTTCTCGAACCAGCGTCCGCTCATCCAGAACTGGTTGTAGCTGCCGATCGACGGTCGCCGCGGCCGCTGGGCGCCCCCCTCCGGGCTATCGGCTGGCGCCGCCAGGGCAGCGAGGGCACGCCGGTACGGCGTCTCGCCGAACACCGCGTCGCCTCCGACGGAGGAGTACTCGTTCAGGTAGGCGGCCAGCTCCGCCACTTCTTCGTCGCTGAGATACTCCTTGTCACCCAGTTCCTCTGGCCGCTCGAGCGGCGTCGCCGAGTCGCTGGCCCAGATTCCCTGCAGATCCGGCCGGCCGTCCGCCAGGCGCGGCGCCGTCCAACCCTCCGGCGCCTGGGCTGCCACGACCAGCGGCGTTGCCGCGAACGCCGCCGCCACCACCACGCATGCCGCGATCCGGTGCCTGCTCATCGTCTTCCTCCCGACAGGACACTGCCCTGTCTTCATACCTGTTCCGGTACCTGGACAAGATAGGCCGCGGCGGCCCCGGACGCAAGCGGCTCGTGTCAGCGGCCATCCGGAATTATGCTCTTGAGTAAATCTTAAGGCGCCCCCGGTTTTCTTGGACACGGATTAAGGGAGAATCCGATGTCCAAGGAGGTAGGGGAAATGGTTCAGTCGAGGCAGGTGAAGGGATCTGGGTCGGCTCGGACGGAGGGCGACCGGAGTCCGAGCCGACGCCGCGGCGGTTGGGTCGGGGGCCTTGGCGCCCGGGCAACGGTGGAGCGCGAGCCGGAAGCGGGACGTGGTGCTGCGGCTGCTGCGGGGCGAGTCATTCGACGTGGTCTCGCGTGACGTCGGGGTGGAGCTCTATCGGCTGGAGGCGTGGAAGGGGCGGGCGCTGGCCGGTCTTGAGCTCGGGCTGAAGGATCAAGCCGGTGAGCCGGTAGCGGCAGCGCTGGATGCCGCCAAACGACACATTGGGGAGCTGTCGATGGAGAACGAGTTGCTGCGAGAGCGTGCCCGCGCGGCGGAGCGTCGCCTCCCTTTGCCGATGCGGAGGTCGCGATGATGAGCGCAACGACCTCCGCGACCACGGGGCGGCGCTATGGGCTCGAGCGGGTGTGTCGGATGTGGGACCGGTCGCGCTCGGCGCTCTACGCGCGGCGGGCTCGTGCGCGGCGGTTGGAGCGGGGTGCACGCCCGGCGCGCCGCGGGCCGACGCCCGCGCTGTCGGATGCGCAGCTGCTGGCGGCCATTCGCAGCGACCTGGCCCGCTCACCGTTCCAGGGCGAGGGCCATCGCAAGGTCCACGCGCGGCTGCGGATCCTGGACGGGGTCCGCGTTGCCCGGACGCGGGTGTTGCGCGTGATGCGCGCGCAGGGGCTGCTCTCGCCCCACCGCGGGCGACAGGGTGACCCGAAAGCGCACGACGGGACCATTGTCACCTCGGCGCCCTGCGTCATGTGGGGCACCGACGGCGTGCGGGTGTTCACCGCACAGGACGGCTGGGTCTGGACCTTCGCGGCGGTGGACCACTGGAACGCCGAGTGCGTGGGCGGGCATGTGTGCAAGGTGGGGAGTCGTTTTGCGGCCCTCGAGCCGGTCGCGCAGGGGCTCGGGCGACTCTACGGCTCGGTCGCGGCGGACGTGGCCCGCGGGCTGGCGCTACGGATGGACCACGGCAGCCAGTATCTGTCGGACCACTTCCTCAACCAGCTCCGCTACTGGGGCATCCACCCCAGTTTCGGCTTCCTCACAGAACCGGAAACCAACGGGGTCGTCGAGCGCTGGAATCGCACCTTGAAGGAGCAGGCGATCTACGGCCGGGTCTTTGAGAACCTCGCCGACGTACGCGCCGCCGTCGCCGAGTTCGTCGAACGCTACAACCAGCGCTGGCGCCTCGAGAAGCTGGCGTATCAAACGCCACTCGAAGCGCGCGAGGAGTACGAGCTACGTCACGCCGCGTAGCGTAAACGTGTGTCCAAGAAACCGGGTGCGGTACATTCCACTACTGCACGCGTGGTCTCCAAGAACCTGCTTGGTACAGAAGGCTTCTTGAATCACAGCCGGAGCTTGTAGCTGACGTCCTGATCCAAACGGCTACCCCGGAAATCCTGAACGGCCGCGAGTACGTCTCGGGCCTGTCCGAGCTCGCATACGATCCGGTTCACGCTGGCGTTGCCCGGATTGCGAGCCTGCCGCTGTTACGCGGCTTTCCGATCCGTTGCGCCGCTCGGCAGATGACGCACCTGAGTTACTTGCTCTGGTCCGCCCTACGTCATGTCGAGCCGGACTCACTGCTAGGTCTGATTGAACGCAAGCTTTCGCGGAGGAGCATGGACGTTGCGCAGCGGGCACGGTGGCTAGCGGCCGGGCTCGTCCTGTCGCCGCAGACCTATCTCGAGCCGGCAGAGACGTTTGCGACAACCAGCGAACGGCGCATCCGTCATCTAGTTGCCCTCTTTAGTCCCGAACGACTGCAGTTGCTTCCACTAGAGATGCTACGGGTGCCAACACTGCAGTTGGTGATTCGTCTGGCCGGCCGTACCTTCCGGCCGTGCGTGCTCGGTCCGACCGGTGACGTGACCGCAGTGACGCCTGCAATTGAAGCCGCGCAGCGCGTGCGACAGATGATCGGGAACCTCGCCGAGTTGCCGACCGACGAGGCAAGCGCTGCCCTGGAGGCGCTGGCGACGGACGAGAGACTGTCCAGTTGGCGCGCCGAGTTGACCTGGGCACGAGATAACCAGCGGGTCATTCGCAGGGACGCCATCTACCGTCATCCTGGTGTCGAGGAGGTCGGCCGGACGTTGAACGACGGGCCGCCAGCGAACGCGGGTGACCTCGCCGCGTTGGCCGCGGACCGGCTGGTCGAAATCGCCGATCGGATCAGGAACGGCAATACCGACGATTGGCGCCAGTACTGGAATGAAGATTCACACGGCCGGCCCATCGGACCGAAACCGGAGGAGTCGTGCCGGGACGCGCTGTTGTCGAATCTCCAGCAGTGTCTACCAGCCGCGGTCGACGCGCACCGCGAGGGACAGTACGCGCACGCCAAGCGCTCGGATGTCCGCCTCTCATGCTCGGGCTTCAACGTACCGATCGAGATCAAGAAGAACGGGCATCCCGATCTCTGGAGCGCGCTGCACGATCAGTTGATTGCGCACTATGTACGGGATCCGGAAACCGACGGCTACGGGATCTATCTGGTTCTCTGGTTCGGCGACATCGACGGAAATCGTACTCCTCTACTTCGATCCGGCGCCCGCCCGGACGATCCAGATGCATTGAAAAAAAGCCTCGAAATGACACTCGCGCCCGACGAGGCACGGAAGATCGCGATCCGTGTGATCGACGTGACTGCGTACGCCGGCAAGCCGCCAACCTCGGGGGCCGGCGGCCGAAATCACTCGGGTCCGGTTCGCCCGCAGGTATCTGCCCACTCCTGGCTGCAGGCGCGGGCATAGAGATACGCGGGCGAGTAGTCGGTAATCGGGCCCTTGGTGCCACGCAGGATGATCGGGAAATCGTCCAGCGCCGGAGGCCCCCGCTCGAGCGATCCCAGGCCGACGGTGAGCGCTTCGAGGTTGTGGCAGGCCAGTTCGAAGCCCGAATCGCAGCCCTGCTGAAGTGCACCGGCCGCGTCCAGGGGATCCAGACGCCGGGCGTCCTCTCCCGAGCGCGCGAGCGCGACGTGAAGGACACCGGCTTCGTTGCACGCCCACGCCGACCCGCTCCGACAGAACCTCAACTGCATGTCGGCCAGGTACGGGCAAGCATACGGTCTGCCCTCGGTGCAGGCCTGCTGCCAGAATGGGACCCACTGGCCGGGATGCCGGTCGCCCACTCCCTGGGCGGCGCTCATCACCAGGAAGAGGCCCGCCCATACCGCCATCCAGGCGAGGTTCCGCTGCCGCGGCTCACGCCAGCGGCTCAGGACCGCCCGATCGAAACCACCCGCCCACCGCGACCGGGCAACACGGTCGAGTAGCTGGATTGACAGATTCAGCACCGGCACCAGCAACAGCTTGTCGTAGAACGTCGGGACGCCGGCGCGCCCGAGGACGACATACAGGGCCGCCGTCCCCAGGCCGTAGAGCACTCCGAAGCAGATGCGCCCCAGCTCGGTCCGCGGCGCGGTTGACGGATCGGTGAACAACAGGTGCATCCCGAGGAACACGGCGATCGGGATGTAGGAGTCGTAGAAAAAGTAGACGCCGGTTGAAGCGAAGTAGAGCAGCCCGAACAGATAGGAGGCGGCGACGGCCGACATCGTCATCGACGCCACCCCGAAGTGGTACTGGCCCGGAAGCGACACCAGGAACAGCACCAAATAGATCTGCGGAGGATAGAACTGGGAGATGGCGATGTCCTGCCCCCACGTCAGATCGCTCGTCCCCGTGAGGATCAAGCCGAGCGAGAAGACGGCCAGCGGAAACGACGAAGGATTGAAGACATGGACGCGGCGCCCGTCCTTGTCCCAGCGGATGAACTCCTTGGCCAGGAAGCCGAGCGCCACCAGCAGGAATTGCAGATAGAACCACTCGTCCCTGAACCACAGGAACAGATTGATGCTGAGAATGACGGGAAACGGACCGAACCCCAGCGTGTGGGAATTGCCGCGCGACCAACTCAGCAGCATCGTGAAGGCGTAGGCGAACACGATCTGCGCGGCGATGAGGAAGGCCGAATCGTAGACCGTGCGCCAGTGCCAACCCCAGTACGCGAAGACGGCCAATTGCGCGCAGGCCTGGACGTAATGCTGCTTTCGGAGGGAAACCTGCAGGATGAGGCTGCGCCCGCGGCGTTGAGCCGTCCCGAAGAGCAGCGCGCTCCAGGCGAGCAATGCGGCGCCCGGAGCAAAGAACGACCACTGAAACGCGGGGTCGTAGCTAACGACGTCGAGGAAGCCGAAGCCAGCGAGGGCGCCCGCAACGGCTGCCACGAGGCCGAAGGCCGCCGCGGGCGTGAGTGTCATCCCCGCCGAGGCGGACTCTACTTACCGACCCGGGGCCACGGTGTCGACGCCGGGTCGGGCCAATTCATACGGCGCGCCCGTCCCGGATGAGCCCAGGAACATCTTGGCCCCATCCGCGAACGTGACATCGCGGCCGTTAGCCCGATTCGTCCCGTCCTTGGCCTGGTACCCGTCGACGTGCACCGCGGTGCCGGGGAGCAGCGATTCCCGGGTAAAGCCGCGACGGAACAGCACGTTCGGGGTGCCCGCCTCGAACGCCCACTCCTCGGTCGAGCCGTCCTCCAGATTGACGTCCATGTGAATCCAGACGTGAGGGTTGACCCACTCGACCTTGGTAACAGTCCCGTCGAACTCTACAGGCCGGGCCGCGTCGAACTCGGCCGCGAACGCGTGGTGCGCCGCGACTGGCGCGGTGGCGCCCGCCAGCAAGAAGGAAACGGCTCCGACCGCCGCCGCGACTCCGATCGTCTGTCTCATTGTCATTGTCTTGGCCTCCTACCGCCGATACCAGTCGTGGAACGCATCACCCTCCGGAACCTTGCGAGTGATGTCAACAATAATCGTCTCGCCTTCCCACCGCTTGACCAACTGCTCGCGGCGTACGTGCCCGTACATGAACTCCTCCGCGAAATCGATGCACGGATAGTCCAGCACGGTGGCGTTCGGCTCCAGGCGGCGATACAGCGGCATCGCGATCGTCCAGGGCCGCGTATACGTATTCGGGTCGGTCAGCGTCACCTCGTACCAGATGGCATCCGCCGACAGGGGCGTGAAACGCTCTTCCAGCTCGAGCGCTTCGCTGTGGTGGTTACCCGCCCGATCCAGCCAGGTCCTGCCGTTGAAGTAGTCGACGGTGGTGACCAGCGTGTCCCCTTCCCAACGACCGACGGAATGACCCATGTACGTGTAGTCCGGAGGACGCGCCACTTCGTCCAGATGGATGACCCGCGCGGCGTTCGCGAAACCGAACGTTATGTGGATCTTGTTGGCGCTCTGCGAAATCTGGAACGGATACGGCATGTACATGGCGCGCGGAATCCCGGGCAGGTAGCACTTCAGTTCGGGGTCCCGGTCGATCCAGTTCTCCCGGTTCTCCTGCTTGATCCGAAGCGCCTCCGGCGCATATGGAATCGTCCCGTCATTACCGACGACCCCCATCGAGCCCGGAACACCGGCCGCCGCGCCGAGCGCAACGACTGCGGCCGCCGGCACTCTGGCGTACTCATAGGGATAGACCCCCTCCTGGGTCACCCAGGCGGGGAGCGCCTCGTGGGCCTCGAGGTCCCAATGCGCCTCGTTCAGAGCCTGCCAGACCCCGTTGAAGTTCGGCCGCCCGTCAGGCGTCTCGGCGGCGCGAGGGGACACCTGCGGCTGAGCCGTGGTGGCCGTGCCGGTCACCAAGACGGTGATGGCGGCACCAATCGCAGCGGCGCCCAGCGCAATGAGAAACGTCGAACTTCTCAGATTCTTGCGCATGATCACAGCCCTTCGTCGGCCAGCCCGTTGACGCACGTGGCGGTGTCGAGTGAGAAGGGCTCCGGCCCTGTCCCTTCCTTGAACCGCTGCTCATCCAGGCGCGCCCCGACCAACAGCGCCGGCAGACCGTAGTTTCCCTCGTGGCAGCGCGGCTCGTAGTAAATCCGGTTCTCCTGATCGTTCTGCCGCTTCAGTTCCTGTCGAACCGTCCACGGGGCGGTCCACACCGTCGGGTCCTCGATTGTCACCTCGTACGTCAGCGTGTCGGCATCCACCCGGGTGTACCGTTCGGTCAACTTGCGATTCTCAGCCGACCCTCGGAACGGGAACTTGGATGAGAAATTCGTGGTCTCCATGACCAGGGTGTCACTCTCCCAGCGACCGCGCGAGTCACCGTGCCGAAGGCGAACCCGGCTCGCCGGATGCTCGCCGCCCAAATTGACGATCCGCTGATATCCCTGGCCCTGTCCGGTGTCATAGCCGATCGCGATCGAATCCTCCCCCTGCACGATCCGGCGGTGTCCCCTGAAGTCCGGGGTCACCCCGAGCATGCACCGGTCGCCCATGCTCTGATCCTCCGGGCCGTCGTGCCGGTTCATCCGCGAGGTGTTGTAGAACGGCGTGACGTCGAAGCGGCGCGGTGACGGCGGCCCGTAGGTTCCGCCCCGGCAACCCGGAGCGTTCTTCTCGCACGTCTCCGTGTTCTGCAGCAGCATGAGACGCCACTCGCGCTGCATCTCGGTCCGTTGCTGGGCTTCCGCGGTCAGCGCGGGAATCCTCCCATTGGGAGGGTCAACGACGAGCGAGGTGCGGGGCCCGGCCGGCTTCGCCGACGTCCAGACGGCGTTGTAGGCGCCAGCCACGTCACGGGCCGCGGCACCCGAGCGCTCGTTGCGACCGGGGTTTATCATCCGCGCCTGATCGCGATCCTGGCGTTCTTCATCCGTGGCGAACTCTCGATCACCAATCTCAGGGTTGCGCTCGAACGGCGTGTCGTACACATCGAGCCAGATCCCCGCCAGATTGGGATGCCCCCACGCGGTCGTATCGGACTGGCCTCCGACCGGCACTTCCGCCACCTGGACCAGTCCGAAAACGATAGCGAGCATAGTCGCCGCGCCGAACGAGAAGAATCGTCGCCTCATCGCAGACCTCCTGTATCCCTGCCCAGCAGGAACAACCTCTGCGGTAGATACACCCGGAGGTCGCTCCAGTCAATGAAAATCGTCGACGGGAATCCAGAAACTCGAAATCCCGCTGCTCGAATTCCGCCCGGCCGCGCCCTATAATCGGGCCCGGTCCGATACCCGGCGCGGCGCGCCATCCACGGGCCAGGTCAGCATGTGTGACGAACGCATTGTCGACGACCGGGTCTACCACGAGGCGCGGGCGGAACGGGCCTCGAGCCGCCTGCCCGCGCTGTTCGAGCGCGCCCTCGCGTAAGTGGTCCCGCCCCTGGAGACCGGTCTGGAATCCCAGCGTGCGCTGATCGACTGGCTTTCTACACCGGCGGCGCATGGGTCGGACGACGGACCGGTCGGCCGGGTCGAGACCCACGCCTCGGTCGTCTTTCTCGCTGGCCGGCACGCCTGGAAACTGAAGCGGGCCGTCCGGTACGACTACCTCGACTACACGACGGCGGCACGCCGCCGGCACTACCTGCTGGAAGAGCTGCGTCTGAATCGGCGGACTGCCCCTGCCGTGTATCGGACGGTCCGGACCGTCCGCCAAACCACTGACGGCCGGTTCCACATCGACGGCAACGCGGGCCGCGCCATCGACTACCTGCTCGAGATGACGCGGTTCGATCCGGCCACGCAGTTCGACCGGCTGGCGGAACGCGGCGCACTCGATCTGGCGCTGATGCCGCCGCTCGCGGATGCGATGGCCCAGTTGCACCAGGCCGCCGACCCGCGGCGGGATCATGGCGGCGCAGAGGCGATGCGCGGCGTGATCCTCGGGAACCGGGACGGCCTGGCAACCTATGGGGCCGGCGCGCTCGATGGTGATGCCTGCGAACGGCTGGCCGAGGCCAGCCTCGCCCAGCTCGCGCGGTGCGGGGCGCGGCTCGATGCGCGGCGCGCGCAAGGGTTGGTCCGCCACTGCCACGGCGACCTGCATCTCCGCAACGCCTGCCTCGTAGACGGTGAGACGACCATCTTCGACTGCATCGAGTTCGACGATGCGTTCTCGTGCATCGACACCTGGTACGACGCCGCGTTCCTGATGATGGACCTGCTGCAGCGCGGACTGGACACGCATGCGAACGTCGTGCTCAACCGCTATGTCGAGCGGACCGGCGACATCGGCGGCCTCGGGTTGCTGCCGCTCTTCCTGTCCGTTCGCGCCGCCGTGCGCGCGAAGATCTGCGCCACCGCCGCGTCGCTGCAGACCACTGCCGCAGAGGCCATCCGGTTGCGCGACGATGCACGGTCGTACCTCGACCTGGCGCTCGACGTGATCGCGCCGCACACACCGCGGCTGGTGGCGATCGGCGGCGTCTCCGGCAGCGGCAAGTCGACGCTCGCGCGCCGACTCGCGCCGGCGGCCGGTCCGGCGCCCGGCGCGGTCCTGCTCCGCAGCGATATCGAACGGAAGCGCCTGTTCGGCGTGGCGCCCGAGACGCCGCTCGGACCGGAGGGCTATACGGCGGAGGCAAGCCGTCGCGTATACGCGACGCTCCTCGACCGTGCGCGTGCGGTACTGGACGCCGGACATGGCGTGATCGTCGATGCGGTCTGGCCGGATTCGAACCAGCGCGACGCGATCGCGAGCGTGGCGCGCGATGCCGGTGTCCGGTTCACCGGCTTGTGGCTTGATGCGCCGCTCGGAACGGTGTCAACCCGCCTGGCCGGCGGCAGCGGCGATGCGTCGGATGCGACGCCGGATGTCGCCGCGGCGCAGGCGCAACGAATCGCGCCGCCCGCTGCGTGGACCACGATCGACGCGTCGGGGGAGGCGGAGGCGGTGGAGCGAGCCGCACGCACCATTAGGGCAGTAGCGCGACTAACAGGAGGGCGGCGGCGGCGAGTTGCCACCAGAGCTGAATCCGGTCGGTGACCAGCAGCACCCCCACGCCGAACAGGATGGCGGCGGCCAGCAGGAACGGCCAGTAGAGGTCGCTGAACGCCTCGCGCCGCTCCAGCGTGCCACTCGCCGCACGTTGGACATCGCGGATGATCCGCAAGGCGACGACGTGGTCCGCCTCGGCGCCCAGCTCGAAGTAGGCGCCGCCTCCCGCCTGCGCGATCGCCCGCAGCGACTGCCGGTCCAGCACCGAGTGGATGGGCGGTTCCGGCTCCGCGTAGCGCCCCGGCGGCAGTTGCGGGATGAACCCGCCCGCATCGGTTCCCACCCCGACGACGTAGATGCGGATGTTCCGTTCCTGCGCCACGCGGATGGCGCGCTCCACTTCCCCGGTCCACGACTGCCCGTCGGACAGGACGACGAACGCGCGCGACCCCAGCCGCCTGCCGTAGAGCTCCTCGTCCCGGTCGATCATCTTGACGCCCCAGTCCAGGCCATCCTCGATGTTGGTGTCCCAACTCGTGTCGTCGCGCAACCGGAACGGGGGCTCGTCTGACAGGTGATCGAGGAAGAAGAAGAGTGCGTTCGGATCGGAGGTGAGCCGGACCTGGGGCGCGGCGCGGTGGGCGAAGAGCGCCAGCGCTACCCGTTCGCGGCGCCACCCGAGCACCTCGGAGAAGGTGCGGAGCCAGGAAACCGACCGTTGCCAGCGATCCGGCGCCACATCGGTGACCCGCATCGAGGTCGAGCCGTCGAGCAGCACGACGAAGTCGACGCTGGCGCTCTCCGTCACCGAGACAAGCGCCTGCGGGCGGGCGAGCGCCACGATGACGCAGGCCGACGCGCCGACGAGCGCCAGCCAGAACCAGAGCCCGCGCCCGGCTGCGTGGCGTTCGATCACGGGCAGGGCGCGCTGTTCCCGCATCTGGCGGATGTCACGCCGCCGCCGGAAGAACAGGCGAACCCAGAGCAGGGCGAGCGCCAGCGGCGCGATCAGCAGCCAGAGGTACGCCGGCTGGCCGAACTCCAGGTCGGACATCGCTCGCGCCTATCCGCGACGGCGGATCCGGCCGCCCGCGCCGAGGGTCGGCGATTCGTCGATCTCCGGGTCGACGTCACGCTGCACCGGCACGTAGATCCGGATCTCCTCCATCTGCACATCCTCCGGCGCTTCTCCCTCCCGGCCATGCGGGTTGTTCGGGTTGAGGGGGATTTCCGCGCCCGACGCCAGGTCTGCCCGCAACCGGAGCAGGTATTCGTAGTTGTAGGCGGCGTCCCCATGGTCCGGGCTCCGCTGCAAGACACCCAGGTAGACGTCGATCGCCCCGTCCAGCGCGCGGAGCGTTGCCTCGCGGTCGGCCGCCTCCGGGTCCAGCGTATCGAGCGCGGCGCGGGTCGCGGCGTTCGCCACGATGAACTGAAGCGACAGGTTGTCGCCTCCGGCGCCGGCGTTCCCGCCTGCGTAGTCCGCCAGCAAGCCCGCGTAGTCGCCCTGCCAGTAACGGACCGCGGCGCGGCGCGTCTCCAGGTCGGCTCTCCCGGCGCCGAACAGCCACGCCAGCGGACCCGCGGCGTCCAGATCGTCGAGCAGACCGGCGTAGGCGGCGGCCGGGGCCCGCAGATCGAGCGTCGCCATCCGCTGTTGCGCGCGAGCCACCCCCCGATCGACCTGGCTCGCTCCATACGCGGCCACACCCATTGCGGCGAGCAGCAGCGCCGTCAGCACGTACGACACGCCGGTTCTCATTGCCATCCCTCCCGTCGGCGGCTCGTCATGGGAATCTCCGGAGCGGCCGGAGACCGAGCATCAGCCCGGCCGCGCCCATCCAGCTGAGCGCCGCCGCCAAGGCGAACGGCGCGAACCGCGGCTCGCGCGCCTCGTAGCGGCGGACGCGGATCTGTCCTTCCGCCAGCCGGTCGATCTCATGGATCGCGGCCAGGATCGCCGACTCGTTCTCTGCCGGGAAGAACCGCCCCCCGGTCCGCTCCACGGCCAGCTTCCACTGCTGATCGGAGATGACGTCGCCCAGTTGCTGATCGTAGGCCGTGCGGATGAAGTAAATCGGGATCTCGTTCTCCGCCGCCTCGCGCACGATGTCGTCGAGCGTCACGTCTTCGAACCGGGCGTGCGTATCCTGACCGTCGCTGAAGATGACGATCAGGTTGCCGGCCGCCCCCAGGTAGTCGAACGTGCGGAACAACTGCACGCCGCGGTTGATCGCGTTCATGACCAGCGTGCCGTGATCCGGGAAGCGGTGGTATTCCTCCGGCGTGCCGATCAGGCTGATGCTCAGCAGGATGTTCTGGTAGTCGTTGGTGAACGGCGTAACGATGTACGCCTCGTTGCCGAACTGCACGAGCGACACCAGGTCACGGTACGGCCCTTCCATCCGGCGGCGGACGAAGTACTCCGCTGCCGCGACATTTGCCAGGAACGTGTTCCCCGCCGACAGCCGCTCGGTTGCGAACGCGGTATTCATGCTGAGCGACGCATCGATCAGGAGCGCGATCCGGTGGCCGGGGTGCGTTTCCTCCGAGCGGGCGAGGGTGGCGTGCGGATCGGCGAACGCCGCCGCGAACGCCGCCAGGCCGGCGAGTGCAAGGACGAACGGAGCGTGACGGAGCGGACGGAGCAACCGCTGGGGCGCCAGCGTTCCGGGCAGTACCGCGGGCAGAACGACGGTGCCGTTGCCCGGTCTGCGCGCCCGGAGCAGGTGACGCGCCAGCGCAACCACCGCGAACAGCAGGAGTACGCCGGCCGCGAGCGCCGCCGTCTCTACGTGGAGCCACGCGAACGTTCCGGCGGCCGCCGACGGCAACGCCCGGAGCGTGTCGGTGATCAACGCCAGCAATTCCATGAGCATGGCGTGGGTGTTATTCCGTCGCCGTCGCAGCGCGCCGGCCGGACCACCGGTTCGTCCAGGTGCGGCGCCACCGCTCGACGGCTTGCGCAGGCGGCAGGGTCGTGAACGACAGGCGCCGCAGCAGGTCGATCACACTCTCGAGCGTAGCCTGCAGGTCGCCGTTGTCTCGCGTGTCATCGCCCGGGCCGTAGCGGACCGCGCCGAAGAGCGCCATCGCGTCGCGGACCGCTTCTACGGCGGCAGCGTCTGCCGGGCGGTCACGGCGAACCCGATCAACGGCAGCCGCAACCTGCGACACGGTGACGGCCGACGAGACGAACCCACCGCCCGCCCGCATCGGCCACCGCCGGACCGGCAGGCCGGCATCGCCTTCCGTGTCCGGGGGCCGCTGCGCCACCGGGTGGCCGATCGCGAGTGCGGCCACCACCCGGAACACGGCGAGCGCCCGCGCCACCAGGGCGTCGGTCCATCCCTCCGCTTCGCTCGCGGCCCGGACCGCCCGCAGCTCATCCAGAAGCGCTCGCGCCACCCGCCAGTCAGCGACGCGGACCGGACCTGTCGCGACGGCGCCGCGCCGCGCGCCCCGCAGGCGGAGCGCCGCCGCCAGGAGCACCAGGAGCGCCGCCAGACCGAACGCGGCCGCGATGATGACCGCGGCGTTCGCCCGGAACAGCCGCGCCTCGGCATCACCGAAGGTGTCGCCCGCCAACTCGCGGATCCCGGCCGCATTCGCCGGAACCAGCGACAGCACCCGGATCGGCTCGGCCGGCAGCAGATGCACCAGCTCGCGTCCCTCGACGAACGGGCCGCCGTCGAGCGACCGCTCGATCCGGTAGCGGATGTCGAGCGGCGGCAGTTCGACGTCGAGGCCGAAGTACTCCTCGCCGATGATCCGGAGCGCGTAGCGATACTGGAAGAAACGGCGGGCGCCGCGCGCCAGATCGGCGTAGCGTTCGCCGTCCAGCACCTCGAACGGGGAGACCGCAAGCGTCTCGGGCGCCAGCCAGGCATCGTCCGGCACCGCGCGCGCGTCGTCGGTTTCGACCACCGCGCAGGTGAGCAGCATCTCGAAACGCTCGCCCACATGGACCGCATGCGCGCTGATCCGGCGCCAGCACTGCAGTGCGTCCACCTGGACCCGGTCGGTCTCGGGCTGCGCCGCGACCGGCAACGCCGCGGCCAGAATCAGGAGAACTGTCAGCCAGGGTCGGACGGTCATCATTTTCTCAGCCGCCGATCCG
The DNA here is from genome assembly GCA_965246995.1 of Vicinamibacterales bacterium. Taxonomy (GTDB): domain Bacteria; phylum Acidobacteriota; class Vicinamibacteria; order Vicinamibacterales; family UBA8438; genus VXRJ01. The sequence goes on along the minus strand of OZ252008.1, from coordinate 1,666,618 downwards.
CCAGGAACTCGACTACCTGCTCGTGGAAGCGATCCGGATCGGTGCCGATGCGCAGCACTTCCAGCCCCAGCTCGGCCGCCCGCTGCTCCACCCGATCCTGCCACACAGCCACCGCTTCGCCCATCCGCTCGAGGTCAGCCGCGGAAACGAGGCGCGTCTCGCCCGTCTCGACATCGGCCACCTCGATCCAGCCGGCCGACAGGGTGGGCAGCGCGAACGCATTGCGGCTGTCAATCAGTACGACGAACAGGTCGTGCGTCGCGTTCAGCGCGAGCAGTTCGTCGAGCAGCGCCTCGTATCCCTCGAACAGGAAGTCCGAGATGACCGGCACCAGGGACGTCCGGCGGATCAGGCCCCCGATACTGTCGTCGACGCGGTGCGGCTCCGCCGCATGGCCGCTGCCGTGCACCAGCGCCTGATACGCATCGAGGCAGTGGATGGCATGGTTCCGGCCGATGCGCGGCCGGACCGTAAGGTGGCGCGATGACCGGTCGAAGGTGATCAATCCGACCTGATCCTGGAAGAAGGCGGCAGCGAGCGCGAGCGTCGCAACCGTCCGGGCGATCGTCCGGGCAATCGGCGCGCCGGCCGCACCGCACCGGGTCGAACTGGACGCGTCGGCGACGATGACGAGCCGGGCGGTGCTCTGTTGCTCGAACTCCCGCGTCACGATCGGCGAGAAGTTGGTGAGGGTCGACTGCGCCCAGTCGATCGACGTGAGCCGGTCGCCCGGCTCCCAGTCGCGCAGGCCGGCGAACTCGAACCCGTCGCCACGGAACACGCTCGGGTGCTGCCCCGTCATGTACTCGCGCATCCGCCGGACGATCGCGAGCTCGATGTCCTGCACTTCGGTCCAGTTGACGAGCGCTTCTTCGTCCACGGCGACCGCGCCCGGGCCGGCGACGGCCGGCGGCGCGCCAACCGGCCGGTCGGGATGCGCACCTACGCGGACGTCGATCGGCGAGGCGACCCGTTCCTTCATGGGATCGGCACCTGCTCGATGATGTCCGTGATCACGGCGTCGACCGAGACCCCCTGCCCCGCTGCGTGCGGCGCCAGCCAGATCCGATGCGCCAGGATGTATTTCGCGAGGTCCTGTACATCCTCGGGGTGCACGTCCGCCCGCTCCCGCGCCAGCAGCGCCCATACCTTCACGAGGCGCCCCCAGCAGATGGTCGCCCGCGGCGATGCGCCGAGGTCGACATAGCGCTCCACCAGTTCGGAGGGCGAGCGCCGCCGCCAGTTGTTCTCCGGATCGTAGGGGCGCGATGCGGCGACCAGCCGTTGGATGTACCGGCCGAGCGCGTCGTGCAGGTGCACCTCGTCGGTGATGGCGGAGCGGAGCTGCACCACCCGCTCTTTCGACATGAGCCCGTTGAGCGCCACCTTCTTGAAGTCGAAGTTGACCAGGCGCTGCTCCTCTTCGGGCGGGAGATAGCCGATCGTAACCATGATCGCGAACCGGTCGGTTGCCGCTTCCGACAGCGGAAATGTCCCCTGCCCCAACTCGATCGGGTTCATCGTCGCGATGGCGAAGTTGAAGGCGGGCAACTTCCGGGTCGTCTTCCCCACCGTCACCGTCCGATCCTGCAGAGCCTCGAGGAACGCGCTCTGCGACTTGAGCGGGATCCGGTTGATCTCGTCGAGCAGGATCACCTCGGCGGAGGCGAGTGGGCCGAATTCCGTAGTGAACTTGCCGGTCGCCGGGTTGATCATCTCGAAACCGACCACCTCGGTCGGCTGCAGATCGGCGCGGCCCTGCAACCGCGCAAACCGCGCGCCGCTGATGGCGGCCAGGATGACGCCGAAGAACGTCTTACCGACCCCCGGCACGCCTCGCAGCAGCAGGTTGCCGGCGTTCACCTGCCGTTCCGCCTCGCGGTCGTAGGTGGTCGGAATCTCGGACAGGAGAACCGTGTTGGCGAGCAGCTTCTCGCGCTCGTAGCCTACGAGGGCCTTGGCGCCTTCCGCCACGATCGCGCGGTGGAAGTCGACAGCTTCCCGCAGATCGGCCTGCATTACCGCCTGATCCTAGCAGTCCGTGGGAGAGCGGGGGCGCCGCGTCACACCCGCGCAGCTTGTATAATGAGGGGGTACCTACCGAGCGTCCCCATCGTCCAGAGGCCTAGGATTCAGCCCTTTCAAGGCTGCGACACGGGTTCGAATCCCGTTGGGGACGCCATCCCCCTCCCTCTTGCAGAACCCAGTGTTTATTGGTAGATTTACCAGTAAACCACCTGAATACAGGTGTTTACAAGGGACCACATAGCAATAGCAACGACCCGGAAGAACGCGCAAGAGCCCATGTGGCCCACGGTGTCCGTTACGCTATGGTTACGCTACCAGCCAGAGGGGGCAGCCGACATGGGAATCTACAAACGCGCAGACAGTCCGTACTACTGGATGGCGCTCGCGCGCCCCGCCCAAGCGTCCGTCAAGCGGTCGACCCTGATCCCGGTCGACGGCGGCACGAGCCAACGGTCGCGGCGCAACCGGCAACTCGCCCAGGAGGTATACGCCGCCGCGATGGCTGACCTCGCGCGTGAGCGATACCAACTCCCCACCGCTCAAGCCAAGATCACGTTCCGCGAATACCGACACTGGTACGAGACCCACTACACCGCCCAGAAGCGAGGACAGTACCGCGAACGTTCTATCTTGCGGCAACTCGGGCGGCACTTCGACGACCGGTGCCTGCACGAGATCACGCGGGAGGACATCATCGAATGGCGGACCCGGCGCGGCGCCGAAAAGGTGGCGGGCCGGGTCGTGTCGCCCGGAACGGTCGGGCGTGATCTCCAAGTGCTGCGCCACCTGCTCGGGACCGCCGTGCCCAAGTACCTCAGCGCGAACCCGGCGGCCGGCGTCAAGGAACCACAGCTGCGAAACCTAGAGCCCCGCGTCTTGACTCGGCACGAGGAAGAGCGCCTGTTGGCGCACGCCACGGCCGAAGAGCGCGCCCTGGTCGTGTGCGCGCTCGACACCTTGCAGCGGCTCTCGGACGTCGTGGGCCTGCGGCGCGAGCAAGATCACGGCGACCACATCACCGTCCTCGAGCCGAAGACAGGCAAGAGCTACAAGGTGCCCGTGTCCACGCGCCTGCGCAACGCGCTGGACGCCTTGCCGGGCGACGGCCCGTGCTACTTCTCGTGGGCAGACAGGCCGACGCACACTCGACGGAACCTCGTGATCCGCGTGTTCCAGAAGCTCTGCCACCAGGCCGACATCCCCTGCGGCCGGCGCGGCGGCGGCGTCACGTTCCACTGCCTGCGGCACACCGGCGCGTCTCGGATGCTGGTTGACGGTGGCGTCGACATGGAGACGGTTCGGCAGATCGGCGGGTGGTCGAGCTATCGGATGCTCCAGCGCTACGTTCACCCGACGGATGCGGCGCGGCTGGCCGCGGTTGAGGCTATCGGTAACGGGAAGCCGACAGAATGATCTGGAGACGAAGCGGCACCTGCGGCGGTTCAACGGTATCCCGCGGGAGCGGTTCTACGGCTTCCTGAAGGAGTGCGAATGGCGGTTCAACGGCGGGGATCACGAAGGGCTCCGTAAACAGTTGACACGATGGGTGTTGCGGCGCCAGAAGCGTCGTTAAATAGGACAGCCCCTGGATTCTTGGTATCAGTAGTAAAAGGTGGTGCCGAGGCGCATGGTGTCCAGTTCGGGTGTCTCAAGATGATTCTTGAATAAATCGTAGGTGCGAGTGTCGTTCCGTTCCCATTTTCGGCCTACGCCCCAACAACAATAATCTGTTGCCTGAATCCACGCGTTGCTTTCTTTTGCGTGGTGATATATACGGAACGGTACACGAGAGTCACCGCCGACGCAGGACTTGATTGCTTTCTCTACCCACGACTTCTTGTCCTGTACTGGTATCCGATCGGTGAAGAAGAGTACGCGCTTGGTGTCTTCCGTCAGGCAGCCCTTCAACACGAACCTGAGGGCCTTCGGGGCGAATGTCGTATAGAACTTCGCTGGGTGTCGAAGCGATGGGTTTACCTTCCTCTTTTCAATGACAAGGGATGCATATTTCCAGTTGTTGTACGCGGTCATCGCACCGACCACTTGATCCCTGTGAGCTTGCTTGTCTGTGGTAGCGTGAAAGGCTGAGAGATTGGCACCGTCCTTCACCAAGCCGAACCTGAGGTTTGTAAGTGCGGTGGCGAGCGGGGCCGGATCGTGGGTCCAAGTTACGGTGAAGATATAGTAACGGCTCCCGCCAAGGGAAAACTTGAAGGTATTTGTTTAGCGGGGTGGTTTCGTGACGCGCGAGATCCAACATTTTGGACTTGTACTTTTCTAGGGGATCTGGCATAACGGTGGGGTGCCACGGCAACGTCCCCGGACGGAACAGGATCCCCGCGATTCCCGCATTGAGGAACAAGAGCGAGAGATCGCACGACTGCGCGAGGAGTTGACGCGGGTCGAGGGTGACCGGGATCGGTGGAAGCGCCGCAGTGAACACCTCAAGCAGCAACTCGACGCGGCGCGGCGGGCAGGATTCCGGCAGGCGGCTCCCTTCGCCAAGGACCGGCCCCAAGGTCGCGGCGGACGACCCGGCCGGCGCGCAGGTGCGCACTACGGCCGGCAGGCGTGCCGCCCGCGTCCGCCGCAGGTTGACGAGACCTGCCGAGCGCCGGTGGCTGCCGCGTGTCCGGACTGCGGCGGCGCCGTCGAGCTATCCCGGGTGGCGACGCAATATCAGGAAGATCTCCCGGTGGTGCGCCCCATCGTGCGGCGCTTCGACATCGAGGTCGGCCACTGCTCGCAGTGTCGGCGTCGCGTCCAGGGCCGCCACCGGCTGCAAACCTCCGACGCGCTGGGAGCGGCCAGCGTGCAACTCGGTCCCGAAGTCGTCGCGCTGGTCGTGCGGCTGCACACGCACCTGGGTGTGCCGCTGGCGAAGGTCGCGCACCTGCTCCGGACCCAGTTCGGCCTGACCGTCACACCGGGAGGCCTCGCGCAGGTGCTGCATCGCACGGCTCGCCAAGCCGCGCCGACCTACACCGCACTGTGCCAGCAGGTGCGGGAATCTCCCGTGGTCACGCCGGATGAAACCGGCTGGCGCGTCGGCGCCATGCGCCACTGGCTGTGGGCCTTCGCCACGCCCCAGACGACGGTCTACGCGATTCGCTCCGGCCGCGGGTTCGACGACGCGGCAACGGTCCTGGGAACCGACTTCGCCGGCGTGCTCGTGCGCGACGGGTGGGCGCCGTATCGCCGCTTCACCCACGCGCTGCACCAGTCGTGTCTGGCTCACTTGATCCGGCGAGCGCGGCAACTCCGAACCGATCATCCGCGCAGCCCGTGGGCCGCCCGGGTGCAAGCCGTCCTGCAGGCCGCTCTCAAGCTGCGCGACCGCCGCGACGCCGGGCTTCTGAGCGACCACGGCCTGGCAACCGCTCGCGGCCGACTGCTCGCCCAACTCGGTCGGCTGATCGACAAATCTCCGACGCTGGACGCCGCCGACCGCTTCGCCGCCCATCTGGACCGCGAATTCGCCGCGACGTTCGCCTTCCTGTGGGACCCGTCGATCGACGCCACCAACTGGCGCGCCGAACAGGCCATCCGACCCGCGGTGGTCACCCGCAAAGTCTGTGGCGGTAATCGTACCCGCCACGGCGCCGACACCCAGCAGGTGCTTGCCAGCGTCGTGCGCACCGCCTACCAGCGTCAACTCGACCTCGCCCCTCTGATCATCACGATGCTTCGCTCTTCCAGCCCCGTCGTTCCCGACACGCTCCAACGGTCGCCCCCGTAGATCAACGCGCGGTCCTTCCGATCCGAAACCACGTCAGTAGAACAGCGCCGCTGTCAGTATGCCTCCGCGTGGCTGTTGAGGAAGAACTCGGCACCTACGTCCGCGCTCGTCGAATCACCCCGGTAAACAAAGACACTTGAAGTTACCGGATTCGTCGAGGTGGACGTGAAGGGTTGCCACTGTGGGGCAAAAAAATGACCTCCCTGCCCGCCCCAATGGGGCTGACCCACCAGGAGTCTTTCAGGCAGGGAGGTACCTTTTTCGTAAACTGGGTCTACGGTATCAAATCGTTGGCCAACCAGTCAACCTGCAGGCGTCCGGGTCTTCGACGATGCGGACAGGCGTGACGGCGGCTTTCGCGATCTGTTCGGGGATGGCGTTGATGCGGATCCGAGCCTCGCGCTCGGCCTTTGCTCGGCTGCCACCAGCCACTACCGCTGTGATGTCGCGGCGGCCTCGACGGGTTGGCCCTTCCGCACGGAGGATCGTGGCCGCGTCTCGGCGGGGGTGCCAGGGCGGACGCACGGCAGGACCCCACGCTGGCGTCCCGTGACGACGCCCTGCACGACGGCGCAGACCAGCGCCTGGCGGATCTCGTCGAGCGTGTAGACGCGCCCGTCGCGCCGCGCCTGCTCGTGGTCGCTGCGCCGCGCGGCGGCCTGCGCAACGTCGCGCAGCGCGGCGACCTTCTCCGGCGTCAGCTCGGGCTCGTCCGGCGCCGCCCCGTTGCCGCCCCGGCCGTTCAGGAATCCCAGTCCGAACATGTGCATCACTCTCCAAGCTCGGCACTGATGCGCTTGACCGCAATGTCGCGCCAGAAATCGCGGTCGGCCTTGATGCCCTGGTACTCGCGCTCAAGGCGGATCTTCCCCGCGTAGAACGCGGCGCCCAGGGCGACCAGCACGGCGACAATCCCGCCGTCCTTGATGGCTTCCAGCAGCGCGGTCAGCTCGTCCACGGTCTTTTCCGTCACTTACGGCATTGGCCGCGTCGTCAGCGCCGTCGCCCGGACCGTCCAAGTGTCGGTCGTCGTGTCGACCGCCATCCGCGTCACCATGTACGCGCCCACGCTGAGATCGAGCGCGGCGGCCAGCGCGCGGAGCGCCCACTGCCGGCCGCTCGGCTCGTAGCGCGTCTCGATGCCGGACAGGTCCGACAGCGCGGTCAGGCTCGACAGCCACCCGCGGCGCGTCACGACGGTCGCGCGCAGCGTGTCGAGCGCCGCGGCCTGCTGCTCCGTCGTCAGGGCAGCGTAGAGTGCCTCCAGCTGCGCCAACGACGGGAGGCCGATCGCCACCGCGCGCTGTCCCGCATCCAGCTCGCCGAACGGCGAATCCGTGCCCGTTGGGTCCTCGGACTCCCAGGTCGCATAGACGTCGCCGGTCCCACCGATCACCACCCACACCGCAGGATTGTCGGAGGACGTCACGTAGTCCCAGTACAGGGTCATGTTGTATGTGCCGCCGGGACACCCGGAGGCCACCGCCTCAATGACGGCCCTGGGTGCATCCGTCGACGAGCTGGACCGCGCGAGGCGCAGATCGGCGGATCTGCCACAGTCGCCGGTCAGGCTCGGCAGCAGGGCGTACCGGTTCAATTCGATGGTCGTGTGGTTGCGGCGGCCGCCGCCTTGTCCCACTGGCCCGTCAGCCGAGCCCTGCGCGGTCCGGAGTTGGCTTGTGCCCACCGAGTCTGCCGCGAGCTTGGCGCTAGTCACCGCGTCGTCGGCAAGGTCGTCCGTCTCGACCTGGCCGTTCTCGATGTTCGCGCTGGTCACGGCATCCGCCGCGAGCTTGGCGCCTGTCACCGCCGCATCGGCAAGGTCCTCCGTGCCGAGTAGCGTGGCGGCTGTCAGATCGCCCGTCTCGTCCACGAAGAACACCGTCTGGCCCAATCCGTCGCGGATGCTGAATCTCGAGTTGGTGTCGTCGTCGTTCGTATCGAGCAACACGACCACATCCCCCCGGCTCTCCAGAGCGTTCCCGAGGGCCGACGTCGGCCCAACGCCATCAACGGACCAGAGCGTGACGCCGGCTGGGGTTGTCAGGACAAACCGATACGTGAGGCTGTCAACGAAGACGGTCTGACGCCCGGCCGCGTCAAGCACGATCGGGTGCGCGTGCGGCGTATCGCGGGTCGGCGACGTGTAGGTGGCCTGCGGCGTGGTCGTCCCGGACTGGAAGGCGTAGAGCGTGCACCCGGCGCACGGGTCGCCGTTGTCGTCGAAGAACTGCTGCACGGGAACCGGCATCGCTTCGCCGGCCTCCATGACCATTTGGGTCCGCGCCGGTCGCCACCCGCTGACCGCGATCGCAATGGCCAGGGTGAGCACCGCCGCTCCCACTGCCGCCGGGTGTTGTCGGTCCCGCTCGCTCATCTGCGTGCTCCCCGTAAACGGGAAACGGCCGTCCCTCGTGGGTGCGTGGGTGGCACCCGGCGAGAGACGGCCGCTTCTCTCCTCTGGTTCTCTTGGCGCCCCGGCGCGGCGGGTCTGCAGTCCCGCACGACCCGGGGGCATGTGCTTATCGCATCAGGTGTCCATTCTACCGCGCCGCCGCCGCCGGCTCCCGGAGCGCGTTGAGGATGGCCCGGCGCCGCGAGGCGGCCAGCACACCCTCGCGCAGCCCGAAGTCCAGCCACTCGCGCAGGGTCGCCTCCGAACGTCCGGCGGCCAGAATCCCGCGCGCGCCGGCGATGGCCTGCTCCACCGTCGGCGCATTCACGATGCCGTTCATCAGCGTGGCGTTCTCGCCAAACGCCAGTGTCGAGCGGACCCGCCTGTAGACCCGATCCCAGTAGGCGCGGCGCTGGCCCCCGCCGTCGGGGTACTCCTCCTGTGCCAGACGCCTCGCCGTCTCGCGCGCCAGTTGATGCCGCAACGCCCGGTTCGCGGGCGCGTCTTCGGTCTGGTCGCGCAGGTAGGTCTCGGCGGCCTCGTTGGCCGCGGGCGCCGTTGCGCCTCCGCCACGGCGACTGGCTCTCGCGCCTCGCGCGCCTGCTCTTGCACGCCGTAGTCCGAGACGCGAATCCAGCGCCGGAGAACGTCCGAGGCCACCGGCACCTCCAGAATGCGCTGCCAGCCCCGCACCCGCCGCGGCCGTTGCTCGCCGGGCGAGAAGCGCCAGACGATGCCGCCGCCGAGCTGCTGAAACTCGTAGCCGATGAACGTGCGCCACTTGGGCCAGCCGCCGGCCAGATGCTCGTCGTCGGTCCAGATGTTGCGGTCGCGGAACGGATCGCGCGGGTTCCCGCCGGCCAGCGCCGTCGGCAGGTCGAACAGCAGTGCCCGAATACCGGGGTGCAGGTTCGGCACGTCACGGCCGAGGTAGTTGGCGACGTCGGCCAGCAGCGAGACGACGTGCTGATCGCGCGCCCCGCGGCGCAACATTTTCCACCACAGCGCGCCGATCATCCGGCCCGTCTCGTCCGTGGGGATGCGCAGCGCGATCCCGCGGCCGTTGTCAGTTTCCCCGATCGGGATGATCCAGTAGTTGCTCAGGTCGTACTCGCTCTGCGACCGCATGATGCGCTGGACCACATCGTCGTCGTCCTCGTCCATCAGGCCGAGGCCGCGGGCCACGAGACCGATCCCGCCAGCCGCCCCGAGGAACATCACGGTCTTGGGTACGAGCACTTGGCCGGCGAGCTTCCACCACCAGCCGCCGCGCGTCGTCGGGGTGGTCGCCGTCCGGTAGTCGGCGGCGATGCCCTGAATCATGGCGTTCGAGAACAGCAGCAGGTTGTTCAGGACCGGCTTGACGGTTCCCCCGGCCAGGAAGTCGGGCGAGCCGAGCGCCTCGCGGATGAAGGCGCGCTCTGAGAGCGGGATGCTCTTGATGTCCCCGTAGCGGTCGGCCGCGTTGTAGATCCCGGCGCCCTTGGGCAGGGTCTCGACGACGTCGGCCAGTGCCTTGATCGCGTCGAGCACGTTGCGGAACGGGGCCAGCAGGCGGCGGGCGGCCACCCGCACGGAGCGCTCGGTCGCCTCGTCGTCCGAGAGATCCGTGACACCGGCGTAGCGCTTGATGGCCTCCTCCATCTGTGCGCGGTCCGGCGTGCGCCCCAACAGGAAGTCGTTGTAGGTGATGGCGCCCAGGATGCGCGCCTGCTTTGCGGCGGCCAGATCGTCGGCGGCTGCCTCGAGCTGGCGACGCACCACAGACGGGGTCCACTCCCCACCCGCCCAGCCCGTGGCGCGCACGACGGCCAACGGGACGGCCCGCGCGTAATCCCGCAGCGAGTTCACGAAGCTCGTCTTCGGGTGATTCCGCCAGTAGCGGAAGAAGTCCCGGAACACGTTGACCGACTGGAAGCCGATCCGGTAGGTCGTGTAGATGGGCCGGAAGAAGGTGTTGTTCATCGCTGACAACACCTTGACGATCATGTTGTTGAAGCCGACCGAGCGCCGGTTGATACCCTCGGCGACGTAGCGGTCCAGGTAGAACCCGCGCGTGCTGCCGTTCTCGTAGTAGGTGACCAACCCAAGGTTGCTCTCGCGCGGCGACACCGGTCGCCGGTAGACGCGCCCGCCCGCTGCGACGGCCGCGCGCGTGTCCGCACCCGTGACGCTCCCCGGATCGATCCTCCGCACGGCGTCGACGGCGGCGCGCGTGGCGCGGTTGACCTCGATGGCGGTCTTCGTGACCACCAGCTTGAGGACTGTCGAGTAGAACGGGTTGGCGATGGCCTTGAAGGTCCCGGTCTGGTGATAGATCCGGTGCGTCATGTCGTTGGCGAGATGGTCGACCACCTGGAACGCGGCATACTCCGCGTTCGCCTGCATCGCCTCGTAGGTGTCCTCGTTGTAGAGGCCAGCGCTGAACGCCTCGTCGCGCACCGTCTGCACCGCCTCGCGCACCCGGTCGACCGCGCCGTCGAGTGCCGTGCGTTGCTCGGCCGTCAGGCGCTCATACACGTGGTCGAGCTGCTCCTGCGCGTTGGCCGGCGTCAGCCCCCGTGGGTTGGCCATCTCCGAGCGGTCGCCCGCGACGACGCGCCGGTACGTCAACACCTCGCCGAGCGTGTCGGTGCCGAGCCCGACCGCCTCCAGGTCGCGCGCGATGGGCGCGACGGTCTGCTCCAGCCACGTGTCGTGGTTGATGTAGTTCAGCTCCGACAGCATGTGGACCGGGTTCAGGTCCGGCGGCAGGTCGGCATCCTTCAGCGTGTCCCGCAGCGCCGACGAGGCGTCGATGACCGCGTTCTTGAACGCCGGGATCACCGTCTGCCACTTCAGGCGCCGCGTCTCGACCTTCGCCCGGTGAACGTCGATGGCCTTGGCCTGCCCGGTCCGGAACCCCTCGCGCAGCCACTCGCTGCGACGCTCCTTGACCGTTCCGCGGTCGCCTTGCAGGAGGTCCTGCAGGTCGAAGTACGCGGTCGCGACCTCCGGTTTCTTGTCAAGTCCGTCGAAGAACGCCTGCCAGGTCTGCGGGGCCTCGCGCTCGGCGACGCCCGGATTGGCCAGCACGGCGGACACGAAGTCGGCGTAGAGTTCTTTGGCGCTGTTGCGGTAGCGCCGGAAGCTCTCGGTCGCCGTCTCGGGGTCCCAGGGGCGCCACGTTGCCGACAGCGCGCGCAGCTCCTTCTTGATCGGCGCGAGGTGAATCCGCCCGTGCTCGTCGGAGAAGCTGTGCCGTAGGTAGCGATCGAGCGTGCGGAGCCGGCCGAGGAGGTTGCCGCGCTCAAGCATCTTCGTGGGCAACCAATCGATCAGGTGCCCGATCTCGTGAGCGAGCGTCGCGACGAGCTGCTGCGTGTTCTCGACGGTCCCGAGCGTGGGATGGATCGCGATGCCCCGCTCGTGCCGGAAGAGGCCGCGCGCCCGGATCGTGCGAACCGAGACCGTCGAGCCGATCTCCTCGGCCAGGGCCACCAACTCGGGCAGCTCCATCGGCACGATCAGGCGGTTGTCGATCTGCGCCGGCTCGCCCTTCAGGGGCACGCCGCTCCTGTCCGGGGGCTGGCCGGATTCCGGCACGGCGGGCTGACCGCGCCCGCGCGGGGCCGGTGCGGCGTCCGGACTGCCGACGTCGTAGCGGCCGACGCTGGCGGTGGTACCACCGCTCGTGGGCGGCGCCTCGTCGTCGTCCGGCGGCGGCTCGGGAGCGACCGGCGATGGCGCAGTGGAAGGCGGCTCAGGGCTCGGCGCGGGCGGTTGCCCAGGCGGCGCCGCGGGTGGGGACGGTGACGGTTCGGGGAGTGGTGCCGCTACTCCGGGTGATAGAGGGGCTTCTTCCCGGCCTTCCGCCACATCTCGTCGATCCCCTCCTTGATCAACGTCTCGCTTTCCGCCTTCAGCCCTCCGGGGGGAACCGGCGGCGACTGGGGGTGTCGGCGGGCCGGCGACGGATTCATCGGTGGGGGATGCGGTTCGCGGGGCTAGCTCATCGGCACCGGCCAGTCCTTCGGCGGGTTCTTGCGGAACCGCTCCAGGTCCCGCCGCATGATCTCGTTGATCTCCTCCTTCCATCCGGGCGGAGGATCCGCGGGGACGTGCCGCCGGGCGGGGGAGGGATTGTGCTTCACCCGCGGCCAGGGCTTCTTCGATAGATCGTCGGACATCAATCCAATCGTAGCGCACAGTGCGCAGCGCCGCAACGCCACCGTCGAGGAAGACGGGCACATCGGCCCGGTTGTCGACCACCCTGAACTGCACCCGATCATCGTCGGCATAGCCTTTGACGAGGTCGAGAAAGACCTCACGCGCCGCGCGATGTGTCCTGACGTGCTTATCGAGTCGTACGAGCCGGCCGATCTGCTGGCTGCGCGGCACCACGCCCCGAACGTACGCCTCGACCGGATCCCGCAGCACGTGAGCGACCGTCACCTGGTGCCCTTCTGCGATCGCGGCATCTATCAGCGCCTTCGCATCAGGCAGGTCACTGAGGGTCGAGTCGTAGATGGCGTGCGAGCGCTTCCACACGTCGGGAAACACGAACTGCAACGCCGTCGTTTTCCCTGATCCCGTTCCCCCGGAGGTCAGAAGCACGGCGTTCCGGTCCTCTGACGACGGCTGCTGCAGGCGCTGCCGATACGCGGTCTCCGCGATGCGTTTCGAGGATTCATGCACCGCGCTGGTGAACCGCTCCCGCGACTCGTTGGAGGCACGGAATTCAGGGAACAGCTCCTTCGCCATGTCCGCGCTGTAGTAGACCGGCTCGCCACGCTCGCCCGTCTCTTCGTCGACCGGAGTGACGAGCTCGTCGACGTACTGCGCCACCAATGCGGGGAGTTCGCGCTCCGTCCGGCTGGCGACCTGCTCCTGGACGTCCGCTTCGTCCTCGGACAGCCCCGTCAGCCGACGGATCGTCGGTTGGTCCGCGGTCGGCGCGTCGTCGGTGCGCGCGGGCGTTTGGAGGACGTTCCCCACACGCTCCAACGGTCGCCCCCGTAGATCAACGCGCGGTCCTTCCGATCCGAAACCACGTCAGTAGAACAGCGCCGCTGTCAGTATGCCTCCGCGTGGCTGTTGAGGAAGAACTCGGCACCTACGTCCGCGCTCGTCGAATCACCCCGGTAAACAAAGACACCGTACCTACGGGCCGTTAATGGACAAGGTGGAGGCGGGGATCGGCCCGCTGTGTGTTACCGGAAGTGAGCAAGTGCCTCAGCGGGCACTTGAGGAAGCCGGTCGCCTGCTGGACGTTATGTTGACCCAGCGAGGCGACGTCAGCGCTGAGCTCCGGAGTGTCGGAGCGCTGACCGCCGTGTTCGGGAGGAATGAGGGGGTCTGCGACCTCCCGTATTTTTCTGCACCGCTCGCAGACTGTTCCGCCCAAGGGGGACTGGGTGGAGTCCCCGGAAATCCGGTCACGGCCTGTAGCGAAAGAAACGTGCTGTCTCAACCGGACGACCCTTTTAGACGCGGTCGCCCGGACGGCGAAAACGTGTGTGTGCATGGACTGGCAAACACCATAATGAACGTTGGACTGAGTTCTCAGGAGAGGGCCGATATAAGGGCCCGGTACCGAGCAGAGGACATAGCGTCCCTCTGGGACGGGGACTACGCTCTTACGAACGCCGATGAGTTCTTTGCCGAAATGGCGCAGGCGTACTTCTGCGCCAACCCGGAGATCCCCTCTTTTCTCCACACGCACGGTGTCAACTGCGCGAATGAGTTGCGGGATTATGATCCCGTAACCTACGATTTAATTGACGGAATATTCGGTGGCTCGGCGGATTTGCGCTGAGCCAAAGGACCCCCAACTGTGGCCAGGTCTTTTTTCGCGCATGGCGACCCGTCGGCGCCACGCCCCGCGCGGTCGCGGTCCGGTCCCGCGGGGCCGTGGCGATCGCTGAGGCCTGGGTTATTGAGACCGACGGCAGCAGACGCCGGCTCACGCGCGTGCGCGCCAACGACGCCGACCGCGCCCTGGCCCTCGCCGCGCTCGAGTTCGAGCGGCGGTAACGCCAAGAGCCAGCGGATTAAGCGGCCGGGCTGCGGGTATCGCAACGGCGAGCGGTTCCGCAACGCTATCCACTTCCACCTGGGAGGGCTCCACCTCTACCCGGACGCCCTGGCCGCGCACACGAATTCCTGAAGCGCCAGGACAAAGGAACGCCTATAACAGCGTGGACGCAAACATGCAAGCGATGATCGGGACATAGCCCGCGATTGGAAACGACGCCGCCGCTCGACACACCATCTCCATGCTCGAATCGGGCTCTGTTCGTTCCCGCTCCAATGTCCTTAGGTGGTCTATAAATCTGTTCGTAGCCACAAAGATACCGACAGTCCAGAGGACAAGGTGCACCCAGATAAGTCCATGAACCCACGTGGACGTGCCAGGTCCCACGATACCGTAGAACAGAAGGCACACGAGCGTCGTCACAAATTGGATCCACGCCTGTATGTGGACGCGGCGCAAAGTGCCAAATTTGTATCTCATCTATGCACCCCCACATGCTACGCGATATTGACCCGAGCTGTCCTCGCCGACTGCGTTGCACATAGAGATCGTCGGCACTCTCGCAGAGGCGATTATACCAGTGACTCGCGCATTCACCTTCGGCGCACGGACTGTCTCGTCGACGTGCGCACCCGCGGCGCCGTGGCCATCGCTGAGGCCGTCGTCGTCCAGGGCGGCGGCAGACGCCGACTCACGTGCGTCCGCGCCCACGAGACCGACCGCGCCCTGGCGCTCGCCGCGGTCGAGCGGCGGCTCACGAAGGCGCCCGCGCCGACGGCAGATGAAGCGGTCACGAAGGAATCCGCGTCGTGGATCCGAGTGAGACGCTGTTGCGCGTGGTGCGGATGCATGAACCGTCACGGCGGAGTAAAGTTGCCGCAGCACCTCGGATCGTGACGAAAACGGCCATGCACACGCCGGCGGCCTCTGCTGACTTCTCTCGGGCCGACAACACACCTGAGGGGTTGGCGTCCCTCGTCAGAGCCAACCGGCAGTATCGCACCCAGCCCTGGCCGCGACCGTTCGATCGGACATCCCACACCCTTCATGTCGGCGATGGACGCGAACTCCACTGGATCGACGACGAGTCCGTACACCTCGTCGTGACCTCACCGCCCTACTGGACCTTGAAGACGTACGCGCCGGCCCAGGGGCAGATGGGGGCCATTGAAGACTATGAGCGGTTCCTCGACGAGCTGGATCGCGTATGGCACGAGTGCAAGCGCGTGCTCGTACCAGGGGGACGCATCTGCTGCGTCGTCGGCGATGTCTGCGTCCCGCGCAGGAAGACCGGACGCCACTACGTGGTGCCGCTACACGCCGACATACAGGTGCGGGCGCGCAGTCTCGGGCTTGACTGCCTGACGCCGATCCTCTGGCACAAGATCGCCAACGGCGTCACCGAGGCCACCGGCAACGGGGCCGGTTTCTACGGCAAGCCCTATCAGCCCGGCGCCGTTATCAAGAACGACATCGAGCACATCCTCTTTCTGCGTAAGGGTGTCGGCTATCGCTCGCCCTCGCCAATGCAGAAGGCGCTCTCGATGCTCACGAAAGACGAGATGCAGCGCTGGTTCCGCTCGTTCTGGACGGACATCAGGGGAGCCTCAACGCGCGCTGGGCACCCGGCTCCCTACCCGACCGCACTCGCCGCGCGGTTGATCCGCATGTTTTCATTCGCCGGCGATACGGTGCTCGACCCGTTCGTCGGCATGGGCTCGACGACGCTGGCCGCGATCGCCGCCGGTCGAAGCTCCATCGGCAACGAGATTGAACCCACGTACCTCGAGCTCGCGCGTCAACGCGTCGAACGCGAGATCGGCAAGAGGCGACCTGTTGGCGCCGCACACGCTTCCCTGTCGGTGGAGACCCCGTCAGACCAACGCCGCGTCGCCCAATGACATATCGCCTACTGGACGCATTCCGCGCCATCTTTGAGGGGAAGCAATACCGGCACCGCGCCTCCAATCAAGGTGACCGGGTGGCTCGCTACCTCTACGAAGACCTGTACACTCTCGGAACATCCAAGTTGCTCCGGGATCGGATCGATGCACGCGAACTCGTAGTGAACGTGCAAAACATACGACGCGGCATCAGGGCCCGGCGTGGCGACGGGACACTGGGCGCGCTGGTTCCGGGCGTCGTCGCCGTTGTTGAACCTGACTTCAGGGTGGCCCGGGGGCCTGTTGCCAGCGTCAGTATCGGCGTTGAAGTCAAGATACTCGCCAAGGCCATGATCAAGCAGATCGACCGGGTCAAGGGTGACCTGCGGAAGCAAGTACCCGAGTTCCGCCAGGGTGACGAGCGGGCCGTGTGCGTCGCCGTCGTCGGCATCAACCATGCCCGCTACGCCGTCGGCTACGAGGGTGACCGTCGCTATCCAACGGACGGCAAGGGTCATCGACACCCGATTCAGGAAGCCACCGAGGCAGAAAAGCGCCTGCGAAACGATGTGGCTCCGGAGTTCGACGAACTGGTGTGCCTTCGCTACGAGGCCACGAACGATGAGCCGTATCCGTTCACGTGGGTGAACTACGATGAGACGTGTCAGGACTATGGAGCGGCCCTGATACGCCTCGCCGGATACTACGACCAGCGGTACGGCGGTTAAACGCTTGATCGGGCGGAGACGGTCCGCCGCTGGCGCCTGGACATCGCCGTATCCCCGCGTTGTGGGCGCAACCGGCGCG
This sequence comes from Vicinamibacterales bacterium, assembly GCA_965246995.1. Classification (GTDB taxonomy): domain Bacteria; phylum Acidobacteriota; class Vicinamibacteria; order Vicinamibacterales; family UBA8438; genus VXRJ01. Next base: position 1,649,750 of record OZ252008.1, on the reverse strand, counting down.
AGGTTCGCTCGCCGCCGACATCGCACGGACGCCCGGCCGGCACGGCGCCGGGCGCTACGGTATCGTTACGTGACAGGGCGACCGCTCGAACTAACCCTTTAAATACAATCACTTATGTGCGCAATGATTCGCATTGGGGACGCCACCACTCCTGCAACCTATTGACTGGAGTGGGCTTGCGGCGTAATAGGAAACGCCAAGAACCCATTCTATTTGGTCTTTGTTTACCGGGGTGATTCGACGAGCGCGGAGGTAGGTGCCGAGTTCTTCCTCAACAGCCACGCGGAGGCATACTGACAGCGGCGCTGTTCTACTGACGTGGTTTCGGATCGGAACGAGCGCGCGTTGATCTACGGGGGCGACCGTTGGAGCGTGTCGGGAACGACGGGGCTGGGAGAGCGGAGCATCGTGATGATCAGCGGGGTGAGCTCGAGTTGACGCTGGTAGGCGGTCCGCACGACGCTGGCGAGCACCTGCTGGGTGTCGGCGCCGTGGCGGGTACGATTACCGCCACAGACTTTGCGGGTGACCACGGCGGGTCGGATGGCCTGTTCGGCGCGCCAGTTGGTGGCGTCGACCGACGGGTCCCACAGGAAGGTGAACGCGGCGGGGAATTCGCGGTCCAGATGGGCGGCGAAGCGGTCGGCGGCGTCCAGCGTCGGCGCTTTGTCGATCAGCCGACCGAGTTGGGCGAGCAGTCGACCGCGAGCGGTTGCCAGGCCGTGGTCGCTCAGAAGCCCGGCGTCGCGGCGGTCGCGCAGCGGCCTGCAGGACGGCGTGCACCCGGGCGGCCCACGGGCTGCGCGGATGATCGGTTCGGAGTTGCCGCGCTCGCCGCATCAGGTGAGCCAGACAGGTCTGGTGCAGCGCGTGGGTGAAGCGGCGATACGGCGCCCACCCGTCGCGCACGAGCACGCCGTCGTAGTCGGTTCCCAGGACCGTTGCCGCGTCGTCGAACCCGCGGCCGGCGCGAATCGCGTAGACCGTCGTCTGGGGCGTGGCGAAGACCCACAGCCAATGGCGCATGGCGCCGACGCGCCAGCCGGTTTCATCCGGCGTGACCACGGGAGATTCCCGCACCTGCTGGCACAGTGCGGTGTAGGTCGGCGCGGCTTGGCGAGCCGCGCGATGCAGCACCTGCGCGAGGCCTCCCGGTGTGACGGTCAGGCCGAACTGGGTCCGGAGCAGGTGCGTGACCTTCGCCAGCGGCACGCCCAGGTGCGTGTGCAGCCGCACGACCAGCGCGACGACTTCGGGACCCAGTTGCACGCCGGCCGCTCCCAGCGCGTCGGAGGTTTGCAGCCGGTGGCGGCCCTGGACGCGACGCCGACACTGCGAGCAGTGGCCGACCTCGATGTCGAAGCGCCGCACGATAGGGCGCACCACCGGGAGATCTTCCTGATATTGCGTCGCTACGCGGGACAACTCGACGGCGCCGCCGCAGTCCGGACACGCGGCAGGCGCCGGTGCTCGGCAGGTCTCGTCAACCTGCGCCGGACGCGGGCGGCACGCCTGCCGGCCGTAGTGCGCACCAGCGCGCCGGCCGGGTCGCCCGCCGCGACCTTGGGGCCGGTCCTTGGCGAAGGGCGCGGCCTGCCGGAATCCTGCCCGCCGCGCCGCGTCGAGTTGCTGCTTGAGGTGTTCACTGCGGCGCTTCCACCGATCCCGGTCGCGCTTCCACTGATCCCGGTCGCCCTCGACCCGCGTCAACTCCTCCCGCAGCCGTGCGATCTCTCGCTCTTGTTCCTCAATGCGGGTATCGCGGGGATCCTGTTCCGTCCGGGGACGTTGCCGTGGCACCCCACCGTTATGCCAGATCCCCTAGAAAAGTACAAGTCCATAATATTGGATCTCGCGCATCAAGAAACCACCCCGCTAAACAAATACTCTATTTGTTGATGGGTTGGTACGCCTTGGGAAGCGCGACTTAATTCGACAGCGGGCAACAACAGGGTGACCGTTTGAGCATCGGCCATTCGCGAGGCTTCAGCTTTCACTCACCGGACGACAGCTCACCGGTGTATCCCTCAGACCGCAACTTGCTCAGCGCCTCGACTGCCTTGGAAGCCTGCCGTTCCGTTGGAGGCCTCCCCACAGGATTGGCAACCATACCGAGCACCCGACCTCGGTGGGCGTGCCTGCCGGCGCCAGATGTCATCGAAGTCGACCGCGCGGCCCATTTCTCTCGTATCGTGCGCGGTCTTGGCGATCGCGTAGGCGACGATGTTGGCGCGATATCCGCTCTCGTACCAGGGTTGGTCCGTGACGACCCGCTCGGTCGCCTTGAAGACGATCGCCTTGGCAACAGCTTCGTGATACCACGCCTCGTTGAAGTCGTCCGGGGTGTCCTTCCATTTCTGACCGATGCGCTGGGCAAAGGCCCCGAAGTTCTTCTGCGCGCCGAGGCTCACCTCGTGAGGCCGTTCCTCCCAGACGTTGACGAACTTCGGCGCCGCTCCTGATGCCGGCCGGATCGGAGATCGTTGGCGGACCACCAGCAGTAGAATCCACGCAGGGGTCAAGCGTGCTGCGTCCCAGGAAGCCGTTCCGAACATGCGGTGACACGGAACCATGAACGAAGCAGCCCTCCGACTCCACATCAAGGTACTGGCCGGCGGGAGGTTTGTCGCCAAGAGCGCTCAACATCACCGCTCCCAAGTCGCTGGGTATCGAGGTCGCTTCGATCAAACAGCAGTTGCCGAAGCCGTCGGCGATACAAGCTCAAGGGCATTGAGCGCCCGGTGGACGGACGCAGGAGGCAAGCGATGAGCACACGCCGGCACAAACCGGTTCCTGGGTACGTCCCTCCGCGCTCCCTCGGCAATGCCGACGTGCAGCGCATGGTCGAAGGCGGCGTGCCTGAGCACGAGGCACGTGAGGTCGTCCTGTACGACTATGTGGCATCGGATGAGCAGACTTACGGCGATGGGATTGAGCCGGTCACCATCGACCTGCTGGACATCGCCAGGGTTCCGGAGTGGGCCACCGGATCCGAGCCGAGCATCGAACATGCAGTCGAAGTCGCCCTGCAGAAGGATCCGCCGCCGTTCGACCGTTATGTCTCCGCCGCCTGGCCGGGTCCCGCGGCCGGACCGGCCGAGCAGTGGGGCGGTGCACAGGCGGCCGCCGAACGCGCTCTGGTACCGGAGAAGTGGGACGGTCCATCGCAGATGTCGCTGGAGGAACGCCGCGTCGCGGTGTTCGATCCGGCTAACGGGAGAGCCGCTGGGTTCGAGTTGATCTTCGCCGACACGGAGGGGCCATCGGATGAAGAGGCCATCCATGCCGGCTCGCATGGGGCGCGATGGCACCCGTTCGAGTACGAAGCGGAGTCCGACCCGTGGGACGACGAAGAGCAAACGGTGACATGCCACGACAGTTGGACGGTAATGCGCTTGAAGAAATGGCGCCCGAACTGCCTCGTAGCGGAACCACCGTTCGACGATGACCTGGACTACGACGACTTGGTCGACCTGCTTGACCAGGGCGTCCTCTTCCGTCGCCTCGCACTGCTCGCTACCGCCTTTCGCCGCTGGTGCGACTTTACGGACTCACAGCGGAGCGCGGAGCCCGAAATCTGATCTTGCCTGAGTTTCGTGGACACCGAAGAAGGCGCGAGAATGCGCCAGGGGGTGTTCATGGGCAAACGGCAGCGACGACGGTTCACCGAGGCGTTCAAGCAGGAGGCGGTCCGGCTCTGCCTGCGGCACGACCGCAGCATCGGGCAGGTCGCTCGGGAGCTCGACCTGACCGAGTCGGCCCTGCGCAGGTGGGTGCAGCAGTATGAGGTCGACCACGGCCCGAATCCCAGCGGTGCGCTCACCACGGAGGAGAAGACGGAACTACGCACGCTCCGGCGTGAGGTGCGGGTGTTGCGCGAGGAGCGCGAGATCCTAAAAAAAGCGGCGGCCTTCTTCGCGAAAGAAAACGCATGAGGTTCGCGTTTGTTCACGGGGAGAAGGCCCACCACGCCGTGCGGCGCTTGTGCAGCGTGCTACAGGTGACGCCCAGCGGTTACTACGCCTGGGCGCATCGGGGCCCGAGCGCGCAACAACGGGACAACGACCGGTTGAAGGTACGCATCCGGGCGATCCATACCGCCAGCCGCGGAACGTACGGCAGCCCGCGGATCCACGAGCAGCTCAGGCAGGACGGGGTCCCAGTTGGCCGGGCGCGGGTCGCCCGACTGCTGCAGGACATGGGGCTGATCGGCCTGCCCCTCAAGCGGCACCGGTGCACGACGGACAGTGACCACCAGCGTCCGGTGGCGCCCAACGTCCTCGCCCGCGCCTTCGACGCTGCACACCCCAACGAGCGCTGGAGCACCGACATCACGTACGTCTGGACGTGGGAGGGCTGGCTGTATCTGGCCGTGGTGCTAGACCTGTTCTCGCGGCGCGTGGTGGGCTGGGCTATCCAGCCGCACCTGCGGGTCGAGTTGGCGCTCGAGGCGCTGCACATGGCGCTGGGGCGCCGAGTCCCGGAGGCCGGCTTGCTACATCACTCGGATCGGGGCTGCCAGTATGCGGCCGACGCGTATCAGCGCGTGCTGCGCGACCACGGGATCGTCTGCTCCATGAGTCGGAAGGGCGACTGCTGGGACAACGCCATCACGGAGAGCTTCTTCGCGACGCTCAAGACCGAGCTCATTCACCGGCAGCCGTGGCCGACGCGGCGCGGGGCCAAAGACGCCGTGGCGGAGTACATCGAAGGCTTCTACAATCCCTACCGGCTGCACTCGTCGCTGGGGTATGTCAGCCCCAATAACTGTGAAAGAAGGCACGCTCGGCAGGCTCAGCGTGCAGCATAATCAACCTGTCCACTTTTCCCAGGCAAGATCAATCGGCTGGTCCGAGCTGCTGGGAGACTTCGGCGAGTAACAGAGTTCCTCGTACGGTGCGGCGTGGAGAATGTCTCTCCTCGATCTGGACAACCGGGCATGGTTGACAGGCACCTGTGATGGCGCCATGCTTGATGGCAATGACTCCACTTTTTAGAAGGCAGATCCGATGGCGCAGTTGACGGTTCGGAACGTGAACGAACAGGTTGTGCTGGCGCTCAAGCGGAGAGCCGCTGCCCGCGGCCGGTCCGCCGAAGCCGAACACCGGGAACTGCTGCGGAAAGCGCTCCTGCCGGACGAGGAAGATTTCGTGGCCCGGGCAGAGGTTCTTCGGCAACGCCTGCGGTCCACGGTGGACAGCAGCGCGGTCATACGAGCCGACCGTGATCGGGATCGGGACGCGGAGTCGTGACGGGCTACGTCGTCGATGCCAGCATCGTCGTGAAATGGTTGGCGGCGGAGGAGTGGTCGGACGAGTCGTCGAGTCTGTTGCAGGCTGGGGTGACGCTGATTGCGCCGGAGTTGCTCTTCGCCGAAGTGTCCAACGCGTTGTGGGCGATGCACCGGCGCGGCGATATCACTCGTGATGATCTGGCGGAGGCCACGGACGCTCTGAGAGCGGCGCCGGTCACGATTCCCCTGTCCATGCGTCAGCTTGCAGCCGCCGCCACACGGCTGGCAGTCGACCTTGGCCACCCGGTCTACGACTGCTTCTATCTCGCGTTGGCGATTCACGAGCAGTACCCGGTCATCACGGCGGATACGCGGTTTCACGACAAGGTGCGCGATCATCCGTATCTCTCTGACCGCATCGTGCACGTCGCGCATAGCAGTGGGAGCTGACGTCCGTTCGTCTCCGGCCAGCGGTAGGCGAGGCTCACCAGTTCGACGCGCTGCGCCTGCACCTCGTAGAACGCCTGAATGCGCCCGAAGCGCCGCTCTGGCAGCGCCATCCCGCTTGGCGTCTGACCAATCCGTGGGCTGGCTAATGCTGCCAGGCGGGGGCGCTCCCCCACGTCGTGGGGGCAGTTGTCAGCCGTTGGCCTGTAAGGTCCCGAGCTGACCGGGCGCCTCATCGAAGCCGTCGAACGCGTCACCGACGATGCGTTCAACGAGACGCACTTCGTCGTCGCGCAGTTGCTTGAACTCATCTTCTCGTCGGTTTCTCGACAGTGCGCCACTGTTCTGCCTGATAAACATGACGAGTTTGTCGGCGATGCGGTCCGGCATCTCCACCGCTTCCATGACGCGCTGAACCGCCTCGTCGTTGCGGCGCAGATAGTCAATCTCGCGCGGCAGGTCATCTTCGACCGTGCGCCGCACGCACGCGCATAGAAATTCCGCAGCGTCCGTGCAATCGAAGTAGCGGTACAGATCCGCCGTGTCGTTCAGCACTTCGACGTTGCGCTCGGACGTCGGTCGCCATTCGATGAACGGCATCAGCGGACCGGAGTGAGCCTGCAGCGTGACCCGGTAATCGTCGATGCGGTCGAGCATCACGGACGACACGGGAAACACCATACCCGCCGGCGTGAATTTCCGTTCGGCGAGGACGTGATGAATCAGACAGCGGTGAAGACGCCCATTGCCGTCTTCGAATGGGTGGATATAGACAAAACCGAACGCCGTCGCCGCCGCCTGCAGAACCGGATCGATCCCGTCGTCGCGCATGCGGTCGTTGGCTTCCAGCATGCTGGCCATCAGGTCGGCGAGATCCTGCGCGCGCGCGCCGATGAACTCGGGCAGTGGATCGCCGACGTGATCGCGCTCACCGACGAACACGCCGTCGGCGCGCAGGCCTGCCTGCACAAAGCGTGTGTCTTTGATGAGCACGCCGTGGAGACGGATAATCTCGTCGAGCGTGAGTCTGTTCTTCCCTGCCTGCAATACAGCGCGGCCCCATTGGTCCAGCCGGTTGCGCGGCGGCCGTTCGCCTTCAATCTGGAAACTGGCACGACTGTCCGCCAACAGCATGAAGCTGCCAGCACGCGCGAGCAGGTGGCCGCCGGTGCGACCCACAATATCGCGAGCCCGCGTGGCGAGATCGAGTTCGAGAGCCTGCTCGAGGGCTTTCGTGCGCCTTATGACCGGGGTGAACTGGCCCGTGCCGAGAAGATTGTCGCGCACGCGGTGCCGCCTCGAAATTCGTGGCTTGCCGGTGAAATAGGCCTTCGGGTCGAGCAGATCGATCGCGGCTACGCGCGGCGCGTCCTCAACGTCGAGAGTCCGCCCGGTTAGCGCTTCGTAGAGATACCAGGCACGGCGTACGTGGAGAGCAGTCGGCGTAGCGCGCACGAGCGCTTCGATCTCGGCCTGCGGCGCGGCCTCGAGAATGCGCTTGAGAACCAGGAAGTCGGCGTCTTCGTGCTTCAGAATGAACGCCAGATGATCGGCGAAATCGACGCCGGGCCAGTAGCGTTTATCGAAGATGGTCCATGCCTCGGCGCGGCGTCGGCTACCGCTGACATGCTGCTCTGCGACGCAGCTGGGGCGGCGTACCTGAGCCGCGATCGACAGCTCATGCACGAGAGCCGCGGCACCCACGAGGCGGGCGCCCTGGGGAATCGTTTGCTCCTGAAAACCGTCTGCTCGCGGTTTTTCAAGCCTCATTGTCGAATATTCCTGACTCGCGTCGAAAATACGGTTATCCAATAGGTCTACGTCGAAAAATACTTTACACGGTTAAGGACGTCGAAATCCATGATCGCGCGTCGAAATGCCATCAACCCGCTCCGCAGATATCCGTATGGCCATCACGATGATGGCAGAGGTCCCGCAGGCGGAATGCCCCCGGATCCGTGCTATCATCCCGGAAGTCAAGAATCGCGAGCAGGCCTTCTCCCACCTAGAAGTCCCGCTCAAAGTAGCGGGTGCTGCCCGGCACGTCTCCGGCCTCCCTTCTCCCAGATTCTTCCCATGAAAGCCCGCCGCACGTGCGGGCTGCAACAGAAGACGGTCCGCGCTGGAACAGTGCGGACAGGAGTGAAAGAACGCATGAACTTCGCGGAACTCGGCCTGCGCCGAGAACTCGTTCGCGCCGTCACCGACGCGGGCTACGACACCCCCACATCAGTCCAGGAGCGCGGCATTCCGGTCGCGCTCGAAGGCCGTGACCTCATCGCCTGCGCCCAGACGGGTACGGGCAAGACCGCAGCCTTCCTGCTGCCAATTCTGCAGCGCCTCGCCGGCGGTCAGACGTCGCGCCACCCGCGCGCGCTAGTGGTCGCACCGACCCGCGAGCTGGCCGCACAGATCGGGGAAATGGCGAGGCAGTACGGCAAGCACCTGCATCTGCGCAGCACGGTCATCTTCGGCGGCGTAGGCATGGAGCCGCAGAGGCGCCGTCTGGCCGGCGGCGTCGATCTGCTGATTGCCACGCCGGGCCGGCTCCTCGATCACATCCGCCGCAGGCAGGTGAATCTTGGCACGGTCGAGACAGTCGTCCTGGACGAAGCCGACCGCATGCTCGACATGGGCTTTCTGCCCGACGTCCGCAGGATCCTCGCAGCCCTGCCGGCCGAGCGCCAGAACCTGTTTCTTTCGGCAACCATGCCGAACGAGATCGAGAGCCTCATCCGACGGACGACCCATGCGCCGGTAATGATCGAAGTGACCCGCCGCGCGACGCCGGTCGGCGCCATCCGGCAGGTGGTCCACCCGGTGGCGCAGACCCGCAAGAAGGATCTGCTCAAGACGCTGCTCGAACGGGCGGAGATGGGGCCGACCCTGGTCTTCACGCGTACCAAGGCGCGGGCTAACCAGTTGGTCAAGCGCCTCGACCAGCCCGGACGCCGAATCGATGTGATCCACAGCAACAAGAGCCAGAACGCCCGCGCCCGGGCGATCGCCGGCTTCCGCACGGGCAAGATCGACACCCTCATCGCGACCGATATCGCTGCCCGCGGGCTCGACGTTGACGGCATCAGTCACGTCGTCAACTTCGACCTGCCCCACGTCCCGGAGGACTACGTGCACCGCATCGGGCGCACCGCGCGAGCCGGTCAGGACGGTGACGCGATCTCTCTCGTAGCGCCGGAGGAACGCGGCCAACTGGCCGCGATCGAGCGGCTTGTCGGGAAGTCGATCCGGCGCGAGGACATCGCCGGCTTCACGCCGGCGGCCGGCGCCTTCGAGAACTATCCCCCGCAACGACCGAAGTCGCGACCGGCCGGCCGTCATGGCAGTGGCTCGACGCGCCCCACCGCAGCCCGGTCGGGGAGAGGGCGATCGCTGCCGGGGATGCGCACCCACATATAGAATCGTGCGCCCCGAGTGGACGCCGTTCTGGACCGCGTTCCTGCATTCCGGCGCTCAGCTCCGATCCGGCACACGGCGGTCAAGGCGAAAAACGCCGGGTCACAGCGGCTGCATGCGCGTGGATCTCATCGTCCTTGAGACGCGCCCAGCCCTCCAGCAGCCTCCGATACGAACAGGAAACGAAGACCACCTCGTCATCCGCCACGTCCCTTGCGAAGCGCGCGATCTCTTCCCTGTGCCGGGCCTTATTACCTTCGTCGACCGGCTTTCCGTTCGGCCAGAAATCCGGCTCCGCATAGAGGTAGAGGAGGATCGGAGTCAGACCGTAATGCCCGCTTCCCTCTCTGTGGACCGCCGTCCGCAGGGCGAAGGCGTGCTTGACAAGCTGCGCTGCGTTGACGGGAGCATACAGTCGCCCGTCTTTGCGGAGCTTGTCCCGGACGCGTTCGTAGCCTTGCAGGCGGTTCCCCCAGACCGGACGCCAGTAGGCATCGGAAAATGATGCGGGGGCCTCATCCCGGAACGGCTCAAACCGTTTGGATTCGATGCCGATCAGTGCCGACGGCGTCGCCACGAGACAATCCAGAACGGGATGGCGCCCGCCTCTCCAGGGAAAGCGGACCGTCGCTTCGAGCGCCAGCGAACGGGCTGGCCATGCCTCCTGACCGCAATCCGGCAACGCCGGTATGTCCTGTGGTCGCTTGAGGAAAAATCCGAAGGCGTTGGCGGCCAAAGCAGCAGAGGACGCCGGGTTGTCGAACTTCCCTGCTTTGATCTCGTTGCCGGGCGCGGCGTTGACTATTTCCTCGACCTCCCGGCCGGGAACGCCGGGCAAAAACCTGTCGGCCATACTCGTCGTTACCCCTTACAACGCGGGCCGGTGAGCAGGCAGGGCTGAGCCGATGGCAGGCACCTCGCACGGCCGAACGGGATAGAGCGCGGGGGCACGGTCGATCTGCGGCGTTCCGCCATCCGAGCCGTAGTCGATGCCCGCACGGTCAAGGTCGTCGAGCGCTACGCATTGGATTGCGACGCCGAGTTGTTCTTCCACGTCGCGGGCAAGCTTGAGAAACTCTCGTTCCCAACACCCTGCCGTCTTGCGGGTCGAACGTTCAAGTTCCAACCAGCCGTACCACCACGCCTTTGGTGCGAGTATCTGCACAACCGGCACATCGTCGACGATTTTCACGTCGAAACGTTCCTTTGCTTCCTTCGAGATCGCGGTCCGGTTGGCCTCCACAATGGCAGCGTAGCGAAGTCCCTGCATCATTGCAGACACGGGAGAATCACCACGGCCATTTTTGTCCGGTGGCTTGACCTTCAACTCGATGATCATGAGCCGCCCCTGGCCCGTGACACCAAGCAAATCGATCTTGCCAATGCCCCTATCCGATTGTCGCGCCTTTAGAGGGAACTGGTAGTCAAGCAGACGGAATCCACCGCGATCGAGGCACGGCCAGTATCCTCTGAGATTCCAGAGCACCATCGCCAAGTGCTCCTCAAAACGGTTACTGCGGGTTTTCTTCGAGAGGACTCCACAGTGCCCCTCGACAAAATATGACTTCCCCGTGCTTGAACGCTGCGGCGCACAACGCTTCAACTCCTTGTATTCGTCGCAGAAGACCTGCCGATCTACCTCGGCGACGGCTTCGGCGAGCCCTGTTGCAGGCCATTTCCTGAAGAGAAGGTTGGAATTTCCCGGCGGCAAGTTCGACATTTGCGCTACCCGCTTCTCGGAAGCATCTGCCAGATGAGATGCTCAAGCTCACCGTACCGGCCCATCGTCCCGTCAAGCGGTCCACGCTTGCTCACATCCTCAAGCGCGCGTGGCTGAGCGCCGACGAATTGTTGCAGTTGCTCTAGCAGCCCGTGGCGAAACCCCCGCTACATTCGAGCGGCGATGCATCCCGCCTGAACGGCGTTGCTCCTCGGTCGGATATGGCCAATATCCTCCCTCGTCGCGCCTTGTCAGGCGAGCGCCTCACCGCTCTCGGTGTAACACGGAGTTCCACCACGGGCTGCTAGACTGGTCACCTCGGGATGGATGCCGCCAGCGTCGGGGAACTCTACGTCCTCGCGACGGATGCCGTGGCCGAGGTAGCTCGATCGTGCCGCATCGCGAAAGTGCTGGCTCAGTTGGCACCGGGGGCGATGAGCGGTACGTCTTCTGACGGTCTTCGCCGTCGCGCTCCACGTGGACTCCGGTGAGCGTCCCGTGCATGGGCTGCAAGAAGGCAGCGCTTACAACGGGCGCTGCGGGTCGAAAATGGAAATCCCATGGAAATACCGTGCGTATCGAAACTTGGATAAACCGGGCGGCGCGCCGGACGCTGCCCGCCGTCCTGGGTTTCGTCGTAGCGCTTGGCTCGGCGTCGGCGCAGACGCCCGATCTCGTGACCGACCGGCCGGACCAGACGGAGTCGGCCACGGTCGTGCCGCGCGGCCTGGTTCAGGTGGAGACCGGATACCTCTTCGCGCGCGACGACGGCATCGACGCGTTCGAGGCGCCCGGCACGCTCCTTCGCATCGGCCTTGGAGCGCGTACCGAGCTGCGGGTCGGGCACGCGGGCGTCATCGGCAGCGACGGGCGCCACGGGGCAGGCGACAGTGAGATCGGCGCCAAGGTCAATCTGATCGAGACCGCCGAGGGATGGAAGCCCGAACTTGCCATTCTGGGCGGACTGTCGCTGCCGACCGGCGACGAGGCCTTTTCGAGCGACGGCGTGGATCCGTCATTCCTGGTGGCGTTCGCGCACGAGCTGTCGCCGCGGCTCTCGCTCGGCTACAACGTCGGCGCCGCCTGGGAGTCGTCACCCGACCAGCCCGACCGGGAGGCCTCCCTGCTGTACTCGCTGGCGCTTGGAATGGGCGTGACGGATCGACTCGGTGCGTTTCTCGAGCTGTTCGGCGATCGACGGACGAGCGGTGACACGGCGACGGGCATCTCGATCGATGGGGGAATGACGTTCCTGCTGACCGACGTGATGCAGATCGATCTCTTTGTCGGGAGGGGTCTCCACGGCCCGACCGCCGACACCTTCGTCGGCGCCGGCCTCAGCTTCCGCCTGCCACGCTAGCCAGCCGCTACCGGCGCTTCTCCCGGGGCACGTAGTCCCGGCGGCGATCTAGCCTTCGTCGGCCAGCATTGCCGTGAAACGCCGCTGCATCTCCTCCGGTGTCACCTCTTCGATGGCGTGGCCGATGTTCCAGCGGTGGCCGAAGGGGTCCCGTATGCTGCCGGACCGCTCGCCGTAGAACTGGTCCTGCGGCTCGCTATCGACCTCGGCGCCCGCCTCGGCGGCGCGGCGAACCACCGCGTCGGCATCGTCGACGAGCAGGTGAATCGTGGCCGAGGCGCCGCCCAGCGCCAGCGGGCCCCGGATACCCATTTCGGGGAACTCGTCAGCGAGCATGAGCGTGGTCCCGCCGAAGTCGAGCTCGGCGTGCACGATGCGACCGCTGGGCTCCGTCAGCCGGAAATTTTCCGTCGCGCCGAATACCGCGGCGTAGAACTCGATGGCCTTGGCGGCACCATCGACGTGCAGATAGGCGAACAGTTCATTGATTTTCATGGCGGCGCACCTCTTTGCGGGCGGAAACCGGCGACGAATCTACCACCGCTCGGACGGGATTTCCATCGCGAAAGTGCTGGTTCAGTTGACGTTGGGATCCAAAACCGCAGTACGCTTGCGCCTGATGCCTGGGAAGTGTGCGCCCGTAGCTCAGCGGGATAGAGCATCGGCCCTCTAAGCCGAGGGTCGCAGGTTCGAATCCCGCCGGGCGTGCCAACTTTCTTTGCCGGTTGTGGTCTCCACCACCGTTTTACAAGCCATGGAAATCCTCGGTGTCGTCGTCTCGCTGCTGGGACTGATGTACTTCGCGTATCGGGGGATCAATGTCCTGATCCTGGCCCCCATCATGGCGTTGCTCGCCTGTTTGTTCCACACGGACGCCCCGCTGCTCGCGTCCTACACACAGGTCTTCATGCCCGCCCTGGGTGGCTACCTCCTCCAGTACTTCCCGGTTTTCTTGCTGGGCTCCATCTTCGGAAAGCTCATGAGCGACAGCGGCGCCGCTGCCGTCATCGGGCGGTTCGTGGCGTTCAAGCTTGGAGCCGAACGCGGGTTGCTGGCGGTCATCATGGCCTGCGCCGTGCTCACCTACGGCGGTGTCTCCCTGTTCGTCGTGGCGTTCAGTGTCTATCCAATCGCGATGGAACTGTTCAGGGAAGGGCAGATCCCGCGACGGCTCATCCCTGCTGCGATCGCGCTGGGTTCGTTCACCTTCACCATGTCCGCGCTCCCGGGCACGCCGTCTATCCAGAACGCCATTCCGATGCCGTTCTTCGGGACGACGGCGTTCGCCGCGCCAGGACTGGGCATGGTCGGTGCCATCGTGATGTTCGGCGTGGGCTATCTGTGGCTCGATAGCCGGGCCCGCCGGGCGCAGCGGCGCGGTGAAGGCTACGGGGAGCCGCTCGACGACGCCGAGACGGCCGGAAGAACGGGAGAGGCCGGTCGCGTTCCCTCCGCGTCGGCTTTCGTCAAGGCCATCACCCCGCTGGCCATGGTCCTTGTGATCAACCTGTTGTTATCGAAGTGGGTGCTCCCCGCGATGGACCATGGCTATCTGGCGGACACGAGATTCGGGGAAACCACCCCCGAATCGGTGCTTGGCCTGTGGTCGTTGATCGCCGCTATCTTCTGCGCGATCCTGCTCCACCTGTTTTTGTACCGACACCAACTCCGGCACCCGGTCGGATCGATCAACGAGGGCACTTTGGGCAGCATGTTGCCCATCTTCAACACTGCGTCGGAGGTGGGCTACGGAGCGACGATTGCCTCGCTCTCGTCGTTCGCCCTCATCCGGGACTCGCTACTCGGTCTGGCCCCGTCGTACCCGCTGATCTCCGAGGCCATCTCCATCAACATCCTCGCGGGCATCACCGGCTCCGCGTCGGGCGGTCTGAGCATCGCGCTGGACGCGCTCGCCCAGAGCTACCTGCAGCTGGCCGAGCTGGCCGGGATCTCTCCCGAGCTCCTGCACAGGGTCGCTACCATGGCCAGCGGTGGCTTCGACACGTTGCCGCACAACGGCGCGGTCATCACGCTCTTGACGATCTGCCGACTAACTCATCGCCGCTCCTATCTCGACATCGCGGTGGTGTCGGTAGGAGGCCCGTTTGCCGCCACCTGTCTAGTCGTCCTGCTGGGGACGATGATCGGCAGCTTCTAGGTGTGATCTTTCAATAGGTTGTCCACTCGGTCCCGACCGCGGTGGCCGCCGCCGCCGGGGTTTGTGCCCGCACGGTGCGCAAGTGGGTGGCCCGCTACCGGACCGAGGGCACCGACGGCTTGCGCGGCCGCAGTTCGCGCCCGCACCGTATCCGCGGGGCGTTGCCGCATTGGTCAGGTTCGCATTCGCATGCTGTGATACTGTGACACTGTGTCCATGAGAAATATCACCGTATCCGTTGACGAAGCGACCTATCGGCATTCCCGCGTCCGGGCGGCGGAGCTGGACACCTCGGTGTCGGCACTGGTGCGTCGCTTTCTGGAACGCCTTGTGAGAGAACCGGTGCACGAGCGCGGTGTGCCTGGACCGGGCGCGGAGACCGAGCGCGAGCGCCGCCGGCGGCTGTTGAACGAAGTGTTCGAAGACATCTGCGCGACACGCAGCGGATTCAAGGCGGCCGACAATGTCAGTCGGGAAGCCCTGCACGACCGCGATGCGATTCGTTGACACCAACGTCCTGATATACGCGGTTAGTCCGGCGGCGGAGGAGGCCGACAAGCGTCGCCGGGCCCAGGACCTACTGCGGGAGGGCGATCTCGCCGTGTCGGTGCAGGTGCTGCAGGAGTTCTACTCCCAGATCACACGATCCAGCCGCGCGGAGGCGCTGACCCATTCGCAGGCGATCAAGTTCATCGAGTCGATTCGCGAGTTCCCCGTTCAGGACGTGACGCTCGCGGTGTTTCGGGCCGGAGTCTCGATTAGTCAACGCTTCAGGCTGTCCTACTGGGATGGAGCGATTCTCGCCGCCGCGCGCGTCTGTGGCTGCGACGCGGTGTACTCCGAGGATCTGAACGACCGGCAGGACTATGAAGGCTTGCGCGTGATCAATCCATTTCGCGAGCACGGGACGCCGACATAGCCACTCTACGTCTGTCTCGGCAACGTCGACGGCACCTGTCCGCACAGGGGTCGCGTATACAATCGCGCGATAGCCGACACATTCGCATTCCGGGAGGACGCCATGTCGCGCACCTGCCGTCTCGTCGCGTTCAGCGTCGCACTCGCGCTCGTACCAGCCGGCGCCGCGGCGCAGGGTGAACGCGACGACTTCCACCGCCTGGGGCAGATCAACAAGGCGTCGATAGTCATGCTCACGGAGGCCGGGCTCGTCCCCGAGTCGCTCGGCGCGACGATTGCCGCGGGCATCGCGCAGGTCATCGCGGAGCAGAGCGAGCCGGGCTCGCGCCGTTCCTCCGACTACCTGGTCTTCGAGGAGCTCCTGGTGGACGTGGCCGGGCGCGACGCGTCACGGTTGCACACCGGCCGCAGCCGCCAGGACATAGGTTCGACATCCCGGCGGCTCGCGCTGCGGGACGCGCTCCTTGACACCTACGAATCGCTCCTGGCGCCCCGCGACGCGCTGCTAGCGTTGGCCGAGCAGCACACGGCGACGGTGATCCCCGGTTACACGCACGGCGTGCAGGCGCAGCCGACCTCTCTCGCCCATTACCTGCTCGCGTTCGCGGCGGCCCTCGAACGGGATGCGCAGCGGCTGGAGGAAGCCTATGCGCGGGTCAATCGGAGCCCGCTCGGGGCGGCGGCGCTCGGCACATCGGGCTTTCCCATCGATCGGGAGCGGCTTGCGGTGCTGCTCGGCTTCGGCGCCGTCCTGGAGAACTCCTACGACGCCAATCACGTGTCGTCCGTGGACTCCAAGACCGAGCTCGCGTCGGCTCTGGCCATCTCCGCGATCAGCGTCGGCCAGTTCAGCGAGGACGTGCACGTGCAGTATCACGACCCCGCGCCGTGGCTCCTGCTCGACCGCTCCCTGACCGGGATCAGCAGCATCATGCCGCAGAAGCGGAACCCGATTGTGCTGGAACGGCTCCGCCAGATCGCCAGCACGGTGCTCGGCGACGCCCAGACCGTGTTCCTCACCGCGCACAACACGTCGACCGGCATGATCGACTACCGAGGCGCGGACCAGGTCCTCGAGACGGCGGACAAGGCGAGTCGTATGTACACGCTCTACGCCGACATCGTCAACGGTCTCGAGGTCGACGCGGAGCGGTCTCTGGCCGAGGTGGACGCGGACTACGCGACCATGACGGAGGTAGCCGACACGCTGCTTCGGCACGCCGACGTGCCGTTCCGAGTCGGCCATCACTACGCGTCGGAGCTGACCGAGTACGGCCGGGCGCACGGCAAGCGTCCCAAGGAGCTCTCGGCGGAAGAGTTACTGCACATCTACGACGAGACCTACGGCGAGCCGCTGCCGGTCAGCGTTGACCGGATTCGCGAGGCTCTCGATCCCGAGCAGATGGTGGCAGGACGACGGGGCCTCGGCGGGCCGCAACCGGCGGAGACGTTGCGGATGATGGGGGACGGGCGGCAGCGACTGGACGCAGGCCGCCGCTGGCTCGACGAGGCGCGCGGCGCGCTCCAGGAGGCCGAGACGGCGCTCGAATCCGCGTTCAGTGCACTGGCCGAGGCCGTGACCAGGTAGTCCTCGGACTCGGGACCAGGCCATACTGCCCACGGGCCAGCCGCATCGAGCAGCGGTTCAGTCAGGTGCGCGTTGCCGCGGCGGGCAACACCCGGGCCGAGCAGGTCCCGAACCCGAGGCGGGCGAAGCCATCGCGGGTGCAATACGCTCGGAGGGTGACCTCATCGCCGTCGGCCAGGAAGCCGCGTTGCTCGCCGCTCGGCAGGGTCAGCATCCGGCCACCGGTCGCGGTTCGCTCCAGCAGGCATCCCGCCGCGAGCATCGTTCCGCGCGGATACGAGATGGGCGAGCGGCGGCTGGTCGGCCGCCGGCCGGCCAGTTCCACAGCGGTACGGGGCCAGTGCGTCGAGTGTCACCACCCAGGGCGAAACGCTCGTCGCGAAACTCTTCGACAGAAACGGTCCCAGCGGCTGCGCTTCCCAGACCTGCAGGTCCCGGGCCGACCAGTCGTTCACCAGGCTGAGCCCGGCCAGGTGGCGCTCGGCATCGTCGATCGGGATCGGTCGGCCCGGCAGACTGCCGGCGCCCACGTAGGCTCCCAGTTCCACTTCGTAGTCCAGTTGCCGCGTTGGTTCGAACGACGGCCGTTCACCGCCCTTGAGGATCTGGCCGCTGGGTCGCGTCACCGGCGTGCCGCTGACGACCAGCGAAGAGCTCCGGCCGTGATAGGCCAGCGGCAGATGCCGGTAATTCCTCGGCAGCGGGTCGTTGGGGCGAAACAGCCGGCCGACGTTCCCGGCATGGATGATCGAGGCGTAGAAGTCGGTGTAGTCGCCCACGTCGACCGGCAAACGCAACTCGGCGTCGGAAAGCGGGACGAGAGCGTCCGGCTCCGCGCCGGCGGCGGCGAGGACCTCCTGCGGTCCGTCGAGGAGACGGAGCTCACGACAGCGCCGAAGGTCAAGGATCTGATCGCCGATGGCAACGCCTACACGCGGTGCCTCGAGGTGTCCACGACGACGGAAGACACCCAACGGAAGGTTCTGGATCGGAAAATCGGCGGCGGCATCGTTCGCACCGGCGACCCGAGAAAGGGGCGTTCGTCACGGCCGGCGTCACCATGCTCGATGCGGTGAGGACGTTCTGGGACGGCCTGTACGAAGCCCGACCAGTCGAAGCCGAACATCGCGCACGCCGCGGAAATCAACGGGCGGCGGTTTCAGCGCTTAGTGGCGGGCACGCAGGGACTGTGCGTAACGCACCAGGTCCTTCCGTGCGCGGACACCCGTCTTGAGGTAGATGTTTCTCACGTGATAGCGGACGCCCTCGTCGGTTATGCCAAGGCGACCGGCGAGCTCCTTGTTGCGGAGACCGTGTCGGACCCCGGCCAGCACTTCCAACTCCCGCGAGGAGAAGACTGGAGCCGCGGCCGGGTGCCTCCCGTCCAACTGGACCCGCATCGACTCGGCCAACTGGCGCGTGTCATGGTCGAGATCCGTGTCGAGCAGCTGTCCCAGGAGGGCCAGGCCGACCGCCCGATGGCGTACCAGTGGTCGGACGTAGTCCACATTGCGCGTCAGGCGCAGGAACATCACCAGGCGCGCCAGCGCCTGTTCGACCTCGCCGGCGCTGTACGCGACGGCCATCGACAGGGTTTGGCCCCGCAGCAGGCTGCGCGCCAGACCACGCTCCAGTGCGACGCCGCACAAGCTGGTCGCCAGCGCTTCCGCGGCACCGTATTCGCCCTGCGCCGCCAGCAATCGAACCCGGGCGCACGACAACGCCTCCATCGTCCGCCAGGACTGCCGGTCGAGATCGAGTAGCTCCGGCGTACCGCACGGCAACCGTTTGTCGCGCCACAACCGTCCAGCTTCCTTGGAACGTCCCGCCTCCACCAGGTAGTACGCCAGCAACGCGGACATATGGTGCGACAAGTTCTTGATGCCCGTCGCTCCCACGTCGTCGACCGCCTTCGTCAGGAGCTGGATAACCGCGTCGCTGTCGTACTGGGCGAACGTCAACTCGGCAGTAACCGCGATCGCCGCTGCGTAGACGTCGATCCAGACTCCCCGCACCTCCGCCATGCTCTCCAACGTCCGCTTCTGGATCGTCTTCTGGCGGTTCTGCTCCAGATCCAGCTCGATAGCCAGCACGTCGGTGCTCACCGTCAGGCACGGATCGGACGCAAAGAACCTCCTGGCGCCCTGTCTGGCTCGACTGTACGCGTCCGCAGCTTCTTGGACACGTCCCTGCGCCATGGCCGACATCCCCAGGCAGATGTTCACGAAGACATCGCCGAAGCGAACGTCTTCAGCGAAGTGCGCCTGCGCCTGCAAGCCGTGCCGTTGACACTCCTCGAAACGGGCGCGTTCGTAGTAGACGAAACAGAGCATCGTGTGTCGAGCACGGGCAGCAGTCCGGGCTCGCATATCGTCATCCGCGGCGCTTGGGGTGGACGGCAGCCGCGACTCCAGGTCGTCGGGTGGTAGCCGATCGGCGCCGCCCACCAGCACACCTTCCGTGAAGAGCCAGTCCACGGCCAGCGCATCCGCATCCCCGCCCTCCCGGTCGCGCGTGAAGCCATCGGTCTTCCGCGCGACGGCTTCACACAGCGCGTTTGCCTCGTCGAACTTCGATGACAACCGGAGAATGATGCACTGCAACAGCGCCAGCCGCGGGTACAGTGCCGTGATCTCCGGGTTCAGGAACCGGCCGGCCGAGATCAGCCGCGCTACACCTTCACGCAGCCATAGCTGAAAGACCCCGAACCGCTCGATCAGTTCGCCGACCAGCTGGCTGTCACCCGCGGCGGCGGCATGGCGCCAGGACGGTGTCAGATGGCCTTGGCGCGCCAGCGCAAGCGCGATCCGCCGGTGCAGAGAGCGCTTGTGCGCCGGGGCTTCGACCGAGAGCAGATGCAAGCAGTAGTCTCTCAACAGGGGATGCAGCCGCTGGACCTTGCGGTCTCTGCCAATCGGCGACAGCAGGCCATCGAGCGCCTCCAACCGGGTGACCCGTTCCATGGCGCGCCGCGACCCCAGCACATCCTCGACCAGATCCGCATCGATCCAGTCGAACACCGACAGGTCGAAGAGGCAGGCGCGGTCCACCGCCGACAGGTCGCGCAACAAGTGCACGGCGAGATAGCTTTCCGTAATCTGCGCGGTGTCTTCATCCCGCCGCCGCGACCTGTTCGCTCGCATGTTGCGGTAGGCCATCAGCGCGACAGGCCAGCCGGCCGTGCTCTCCTCGACCGCAACCAACTCCCGCCGCGACAATTTGCCCTGGAAAAATCGCGCGATGTCGGTTCTCGAGAAGCGAAAGTCCTGCACACCGATGACTGTGGCCTCTCCGTCGAGGACATGCAGCGCCAGGTCGAGCCCGGGATCAGACCGGAACGCCATGGCGAAGTGGAGATTTGCCGGAGCGCGCTTGACCAACCGGTCGATCAACTGGACTGTGCGGCGCGGCACCTGATCGACCTCGTCCAGCACCAGCAGGCACGGCGCCGCGTGCAGCTCGATCGCGCGGGCCAGCACCCCCATCTGCTGCACGGCCGGCGACGAGGACCACGCGTCGTGCGCATCAAGAAGCGCTAGATCAAGGCCGGCCTGCTCGAATGCCGCGGCGAGGTAGCTTCCAAACAGGTTCGGCGTATCGTCGCTGTCAAGCGTGATCCACCCGACGACCAGCCCTCGCTCGCGCACGCGGCGGACGACGTCCGCCAGGACCGTGGTCTTGCCAAATCCTGCGGGTGCCCGCAACACGGTGAGCCGCCGATCCAGGAGTCTCTCCAGTCGCTGCAGCAGCGCTGCGCGGTCCACGTATGCGGCCGCCGGCTCCGGCGCCAGAACCTTGGTTCTCAGCAGCCAGGACGGAACGCGACTTGAAACGGAGGCCGTATCGGGCAGAAGCAGACGAGGCACGGCGGAAATGATCTTTAGCGCTGCACTCGCCAATGCGCAAGTGAATGGCCAAGCAAAAAACGGTAGTGGCAATCTGGTGCAACCCAAGTGTGCCAGCGCTGACCAGGGGAGCCACCCTCGGAGTACAGAACCCCATCCTCCGCACAGACTGAAGTGTGTTTACTGGCTCAGACGGCGGCAGGCCGGCTGCGGCAGGCGGGTCAACAGGCGCTCCAGCCGGTCGAGGCCGGTGCGCAGCGGCGCCGCCTCCCCGCCGAACCCGATCCGCAGATATCCGTCGAGCCCGAAGTGGGCGCCGGGGGCGACGAGCACGCTGGCGGTTTCCCGCAGCCGCGTCGCCAGCTCCTCCGACCCAATGGCGTGCGGATAGCCGACGAAGACGATGGCGCCCGCGTCGGGTGGGACATGCGCCAGCCCCGCGCCGGATTCCGCGATCCAGTCGCGAACGAGTGTGTAATGGTCCGCAATGCGACGCTGCGCCCGCGCTAGCAGGCGAACCCGCATCTCGGGCGCCAACGCGATGCGGGCGAGTCGATCGCTCAGCGCCGCCGGCGCGATCGTCGTGAAGTCGCGCCGGCTCCAGAGCTCCTCACAGAGCGAGGGCGGGGCGACGGCCCAACCTGTTCGCAGGCCCGGCAAGCCGTAAACCTTCGACAACCCGCACGTGACGACGACCCGGTCGTAGCGACCCCAGGCGGACGCGGTCAGGATGCCGTCGCGTTCGGCGCCGCGGTAGATCTCATCCGAAAGCACCCACGCGCCGTGCCGCGCCGCCACCGCGCACACCTCGTCGAGTTCGGCCGCGGTGAGGCAGGTTCCGGTCGGGTTGTTCGGATTGCAGAGGACGATGAGCCGCGTTCTCTCGGTGACGAGGGCGCGGAGCTCGTCGAGTGCGGGCGCCCAGCGCACCGTACTGCCGCCCGTGAGACGCAGGGGCCAGGGACGCACGCGCGCACCGTGGGCGGCGGCGAGGAGGTGCGTCTGCAAGTAGTTCGGGTGCAGCACCACGACCTCGTCGCCCGGCTCGACGAGCCGCCAGCAGGTGAGAAAGTTCGCACCTGGTGCTCGTAGACGGACTGGAAGCGCTCGAGGGCGAATGGTTCGACGGTCACGCCGGAGATCAGCCGCCGCCGCTCTCGTACACCGCGTCGGTGACTGGCTCCATCCACTCGATGGTCAGGTGCTCGCCGTCCTCGTTCGGGAACGTGATCGAGACGTGCGTCAGCGCTTCATCCAGCGTCGCGCCGTGCCAGTGACGTGTGCCGCGCGGCAGGTGCGCGGTCTCGTGCAGACCGATATTCCGGACCGGCTGTCCCTCGACCTGGTAACGGAGACCGCCTTCCTTCACGAACAGCAACTGCTCGCTGTGCGTGTGCCAGTGCGTGCGAGCGCCGGCCTCGAAGCCGCGAGATGACACACCGACATCCCCCGCCTCGATCCGGAAAGACGTTCCAGTGAAAGGGTTCTCCTGACCGGACGGCGTCGGCTGGCTGAACCAGACGACCGCCACCGCCGCGACCACCCCCACCAGGAGTCCGACGCGCAACCGTTCCCGCTGCAGCTTCCAGTTCATCGCAGTCCTCCTCTCGTGTCCGGCGCAACAGCGCGACCGTCGATCCCGCGCGGCCGGGCGCACCGTCTCGCTATGTGACTGCGAACCACCGGTCCGAGTCAACGCCGAAAGCGCGATGCGCCAGGAGGGATTGTGTACACGAAGTGGTGCGGGGAGCCAGTCCCGGGCCGCCGCCTACGTGCGACCGAAGACGATCTTCTCCTGCTGCAGCAACCGGGACGTGAGGAATAGAAAGAGAAACGCGAGCAGCGTCGTGGCTACGGCCGAGATCACGAAGTTCAGCGTCGCGACCGGCTCGCCGCCCACGACGTCGACCAGCAGGAGCTGCTGCGCCAGGGCGGGGACCACCATCATCCAGCCGGCCGGCTGCAGCGGGTAGATCTGCGTGACGAAGCCGGGAATCATCGGCAGGAAGATCAATATGCTGGCGTAGGTCTGCGCCTCCTTGAAGCTGCGCGCGAAGGTCGCCATGAACATCTGGAGCGCGGAGGCGAACAGGGCCATCGGGGCGGTGACGCACAGCATCACCACGAGTTGCTGGGGCCCTAAGGTCAGCTGCATCCCGAGCTGTTCCAGGGGCACGAACCGCATCATGTACAGGAACGCGATCAGCGTCAGCACGGATGCGAAAAGACCGAACACGCAGGTCGTCAGCCACTTCCCCGCCGCCAGGGCCGTGCGCGACACCGGGTTGACCAGCAGGGGCTCGAGCGACTGGCGCTCCCGCTCGCCGGCCGTCGTGTCGATGGCCACGTTGAGCCCACCGATGAAGGCAGCCATGATCAGGAACATCGGCAGCATGACGAAGAGCCGCGCGGCCGACTGCGCCGGCGTGGCGAGGTCGAGATCGTCCACCCGCACCGCCTGGATGACGCTCGGGCTGACGCCGCGTGCGACGAGGCGCAGCACCGCGACCTCGGTGCTGTAACTACGTAGGAGGGTCCGGACCCGGCGGATAGTTGCGCCCGAAGTGCTCTGGGAGCTGTCGTGGATGAGGCGAACGACCGCCGGTTCCACCGACCGGAACTGGTCCCCGTATTCCTCGTCGATAACCACGACGAGGTCGACATCGCCATCCCGCACCGCGGCCTCGGGGTCCGACGGCGGATCGACGACGACGACACCGCGCTAGTGCACCAAACATGAGGGTGATCATCAGCGGCATCAGGATCGGATAGAGCAACGCCGTCATCAGGGAGCGCCGGTCGCGCAGGGCGTCGGTGAGCTCTTTCCGGCTCACCGCGCGCACCTGTCCGCCAAAGCCGAGCCGCCGGCCGCTCATTGCAGCCCCTCGTCGGTGTCGATGATCCGCACGAACGCCTCTTCGAGGTCATCCTCGCCAGCCCGCTGGCATAGCTCGGCCGGCGTCCCGTGGGCGATGGTTCTGCCGTGGGCGACGATGATGATCTCGTCACACAGCGCCGAGACCTCCTGCATGACGTGGCTGGAGAAGAGCACGCACTTGCCGTCGTCCTTCAGCCGGCGGATAAGTTCGCGCATCGCGCGCGTGCTCATCACATCGAGGCCGTTGGTCGGCTCGTCGAGCAGGAGGTTGGGCGGATCGTGCACCAGGGCGCGCCCCACCGCGACCTTCATCCGTTCGCCGGTCGAGAACCCCTGCACCCGGCGGTCGATGATTTCGCCCATGTCCAGAAGGTCCACCAGCCGGTCGATGGACGCGCGGATCGCCGCGTCGTCGAGGGCGTGCAACTCCCCGACGTAGCGCAGATGCTCGCGGGCCGTAAGCCGAACGTACAGGCCGTGCGCGTCCGGCAGGACGCCGATCAGACGCTGCACGCCGAGCGGGTCGGCGACGACGTCCACGCCGTCGATCGCGACGGCGCCCGCGTCCGGGTCGAGAAGTCGTTGATGAAGAAACGGAAGAAGGCCAGCGTGCGCGCCGAGGTGATGCCCTCCGACAGCAGCAGTGCGCGCTCGTCCGCCGCCAGCGTGAAGTTCTGGGACAGGGCGAGGCGGTTGCTGACGTCGATGTGAAAGTAGTCTGCCGTCAGCGTGAACGGCCCGGTGTCGAGCACGAGCCCGGCCGTAGTGTTGATCGATGTTTCGGGATCGAGCGGCCGGCCGCCGCGGAACTGCGCGGCGCGGAATGTCGAGGGCACAATGGCGCTGTCGACCAGGTCCAGCGTCTCGGGATTAATGGTCGACTGCACGTTGAACGTGTTCTGCTGACCGGGCGTCGGCGCGCGGAACCCGGTACTGACGCCACCGCGCACGGAGACCGCGTCGCCCAGTTGGTAGCGCGCGGACACCTTTCCGTTGGTTGTAGTGCCGAACACATCGAAACGTTCGACCCGCAGCGCGCCGCCGACCGTCCAGCGGTCAGCAGGCTCGCGGAACTCCACGTCACCGTAGAGGGCGACGTTGGCGCGGGTCCAGGTCCCGGCCGTGTAGTCCGGGAACCCCGGGAAACCATTGGAGCCTGAGACGAATCCCTGCGCGGCATAGGGACCGACCTCCCACGACCGGCGTTCGCCGGCCTGGATCGTGAATCGCTCGTCGCGCCATTCAGCGCCGCCGGATCCGGCCGGTCCCCGGTAATCCCCACGGTGGGACAGTTCGCCGATCCGTCCCGTACACCGTCGAGCGCGTCGAGCACGTCGCCGACAAGCAGCGTATTGCCACGGTCGAGACTGAAGATATTGGCGCGCGTATTGGGGTTCCGGTAGTAGAACCCCTGCGTGTGTGTCTTGTTGGCGTAGTTGGCGTGGCCGTAGAGCTGCAGGCCGTTGCCGTAGAGGTGCCCGAAGTTGCCGAACAGCTTCAGGTCGTCCTCGACCGTCGGGTCGCCCCAAATCTGCACCGGGTCGGCCGCGTGTGTATTGCCGGCGGCGACGAGCGCCGCGGCGTCGGCGCGCTGGACGCTGCGGTTCGTCGGATCGGCGTTGCCGTACTCCAGGCTGAGATTCGCGAATCCACGGTCGCCCAGCGGCAAACCGACGTTGCCCGCAAGGGTGTACGCATCGCCGTCACCCGCGCGGTAGGCGCCGGTGGTGAACTCCAGGCTGCCTCCCTCGCGGGCGTCCTTGAGCAGGAAGTTCATCACGCCGGCGATGGCGTCCGAACCCTACTGCGCCGACGCACCGTCACGCAGCACCTCCGCCTGGCGTAGTGCGATCGCCGGAATGGTCGAGATATCCGGACCCTGCGTGCCGTCCGTTACGCCACCGAACCAGACGAGGATCGCCGACCGGTGCCGGCGCTTGCCATTGACGAGCACCAGGGTATGGTCGTGGGCGAGGTTGCGCAGGCTGGCCGGCCGCACGAGCGACGCGGCTGCCGACCACCACGACCCGCTCTTCGAGTTGCACGGCGAGTTCTACCTGAAGGCTCACCGTGGCTCCGGCGCCGACCGCTACGCCACGGCGCACATTCGTCTGAAAGCCGGGCAGGGTGAACGTCACGTTGTACGTACCCGGCACGCGTCCGGAGATCGAAAACAGCCCGGACCCGTCGGTGAAGGCAACCGCGGCCGGGCCGCCGGTCTCCACACTCCGCGCCTCCACCGCCACACCGGGCAGCACGAAGCCCGTCGTGTCGGTGACCGCACCTTCGATCGCCGCCTCCTGGGCATGGACAACGCCCGGCACCGCAAACCCGAACAGCCAGACAAGCGCCACTATCAACACCCTGCGGAGCGTACCACCGCCAGCCTCGCCGGCCGGCCGCTGGTCTGCGGGAGCGCCGAGGGGCACATGCTAGTATCCTCCCGGCGGCGGCCCCGCCGCGCGAGATCGCACGACGCGCGACATCCAGGTCGCTCCAGGCAACACCGTCACGATGACCGCAGACTCTTCGAACGGGTCAGCGCGCAGCGACATCGAATACCAGACGGAAATCCTTCAGGGGGTTGCCCGCACCTTCGCGCTCACCATCGCGCAACTGCCCCACCCCCTCTGTGACGCGGTGGGCAACCTCTATCTGGCGTGCCGGATAGCGGACACCATCGAGGATGAACCTGCGCTCTCCTGGGAACAAAAGGAAGCGTTCTTGGCACGCTTCGTCGAGATCGTCGCCGGCCGGGACGAGCCCGCGCCCTTCGCGCGGGAGCTGGGCGCCCTGCTGTCGACATCGACCACCGAGCGAGAGCACAACCTGGTCGCCAATACCTCCCGCGTCGTCCGGATCACGGGAGGATTGAGCCCGGTACAGCGCGAGGCGATCGAGCGGTGCGTGCGGATCATGTCGCGCGGCATGGTGGAGTTTCAGCGCAACGCGAGCGCGGAGGGCCTGGAAGACGTTGACCACCTGAACCGATACTGCTACCACGTCGCCGGGGTCGTCGGCGAAACACTGACCACGCTGTTCTGCGACTACTCCGAGGAGATGAACAGCCGGCGCGACGAACTGTTCGCGCTGGCCGTCTCCTTCGGCCAGGGTCTGCAGATGATCAATATCCTGAAGGACATGTGGGAGGATCGGCGCCGCGGCGTGAGCTGGCTGCCACGGGATATCTTCCGCGCGACCGGCGTCGACCTCGGTTCCGTCTCCTCCGGTCAGGCCGATCCCGGTTTCGTCAACGGCGTGGTGAAGCTGGTAGCAATCACGCGGCACCACCTGGCCAACGCGCTGCGGTTCATCCTGATCATTCCGCGGCACGAGACCGGGATCCGCCGTTCATGCCTCTGGCCGCTGGGCATCGCGGTGCTGACGCTCCAGCGCATCTACCGGAAGCCGGCGTTCACGAGTGGTCAGGAGGTGAAGGTCTCGCGCCGCGGCGTGTCGGCGGTAGCTTTCGCGACGAGTATCGCGGTGCGCTCCAACACGATGCTCAAGCTACTCTTCAAGGTGCTCTCCTACGGTCTTCCCCGCACCACGGCGGCGTGATGACGACTTCATCCCGCGAATCGGCGGAGAGCGACCTCGCCTACCAGGCCGCGATCCTGCAACGTGTCTCGCGGACCTTCGCCCTCACGATTCCACAGCTTCCGGACGGCCTCCGCGAGGTGGTGTCCAACGCCTATCTGCTCTGCCGCATCGCCGACACCGTCGAAGACGAGCCGGCGCTCTCCCTGGCGGAGAAGCAGGTGTTCCTGGAACGCTTCGTCGAGGTGGTCGCGGGCCGCGACGAGGCGGCGGCCTTCGCGCGGGACCTCGGAGAGCGTCTCTCTTCGGAAACCACAGAGCCCGAACAGGATCTCATTGCCAACACGCCCCGGGTGATCCGCATCACCCTGGGATGTCGCGCTCCGCAGCGCCGCGCGATGGAACGCTGCATCCGGATCATGTCGCACGGCATGGTGGAGTTTCAGCGGCAAAGGAGTGCCGCTGGCCTGAAGGATGTGCCGCAACTGGAGCGCTATTGCTACTACGTCGCCGGCGTAGTCGGCGAGATGCTGGCCGAGTTGTTCTGCGACTACTCCCCGGAAATCGAGCAGCGCCACGAAGAGGTGTTCTCGCGGTCAGTTTCCCTTGGCCTGGGCCTGCAGATGACCAACATCCTCAAGGACATCTGGGACGACCGCCGGCGCGGCGCGTGCTGGCTGCCACAGGACGTTTTCGACCCGTCGGGATTCGAGTTGCGCCATCTGTCCGAAGGCAGGACGGACCCCGGTTTCGTCGACGGATTCCTGACGCTGGAGGCGATCACGCGCCGGCATCTCACGGAGGGATTGCGGTTCATCCTGCTCATACCTTCCCGTGAGACCGGGATCCGCCGGCATCTCCTCTGGACGCTGGGGCTGGCGGTGCTGACGTTGCGACGCCTGCATGCGACACCCGCTTTCAGAAGCGGTCAGAACGTCAGGCTTTCGCGACTGAGCGTCCGCGCGCTCATTCTCCTGACCAGCGGCCTGGCTTGGTCGGACGGGGCCATAAAGCTACTTTTCAGGGCGGCCACCCGCCGCCTGCCGGTCGCCGCGCCGCCGCAGTCGTGAGACACAACCCGCGCCGCCGGCTTGACTAAACGCGAGCCCCGCGCTGGACTCCGCGCCGGCACGAGAGGCGCTTCCCGCCTCAGGAGCGTGCGGAGATTGCGACGGGAGTACGGCCCAGCACGGTGGCGCCAACGTTGCTGACTTCGGGAATTTCCCGGCCTTGCGGTTCGAGCCGAAGGCGCTGAACCAGCGTTGCGATGGGGCCGTCAACATAGCCACACAGCACGAGAACTTCGTCCCGGATGGCCCGCTCGTTCGCGAACGTCCAATCCACGATCCCCTGGTCCTTCGCGCGAACGAAGTGCGAGACCACGTCATGGCCGTCGTGGGAAGGATCTTCCTTCGCACGACGTATGGCCGCATAAATCAACTCGTCCAGATGCCTGGACGCCCGCTCTCCCTTCACCAGCGTGGGTAGCGGCAGACTGGCCCACAGCGTCGTTCCGGGAAGAAACTGCAGCAGCATGTGCAACCGCAGGTAGGCAACAACCTGTTTCCCGAGCGCATAAGGAAAGTTCACGTCGCGCCCGAGGTAGGCCCCGATAATGCACGCCCAGGCAAAATTCCCCATTTCGCTCTGGATGTCTACCACCGTGCCGGGCTGGCACTTGTCACGCAGTCGCAGGGCTTCCCGCAAGATAATCTCGGAATAGGGCCCCATCCGGTCATCCGAGAAAGCAGAATCCATGACCGGGTACCTCCGGTCATGGGATTCGCCATTCTGGCTTGTAAGCGGCGAGAACTCCACGAGATCACTTTGGGAAGCGAAGTCAATCGTCGGGAACTCCGGCTCGCGCGTAACGAGCACTTGCTCGATGAGTTCGGGACTGAAGACGACACAGAACCTGGCGGCCGGAAGCTCGAAGTAGACGATGTCGCCGTACTCCTTGTGCAACCTTGTCAGCAGCCTGGAGTAGCCAGAAACTCGCTGAAGGAGGTTACGGACACGTCCCTTGGGCCCCGGAGGAAGCCTTCGTTGCGCGATCGCGTCATCCGCCTGATGCGGGCAAGCCTCTGCCGCCGTGGTCTCCGGACTGGAACTGGGTGCAGCCATCAGGAACTCCTCGTGCCTGCTAAACGCGGGCGATACTACTCCTGCTGTCAAAAAAGCCTACCCCCTCTATAATCGACCTGAACCGCCTACACACAAACCGGGTCAGCGAGGAGGGTACGAGAATGTACCGCACCCGGCCGAGGGCACTCAGCATGGCTCTTGCTATCACGTTGTTCGCGCCTGGCGCGGTCAGCGCCCAGGACGAGGCTTCGATCACTGGATCCGTCACGGACGCGACGGGTCTGATACTGCCAGGTGTCACGGTGGAGGCGGAGGATTCCGCGGGCACCACAGAAGTCACGTTCACCGACGGGACCGGTCAGTTCTCATTTAGCGGACTCGCGCCGGGAACGTACGAGGTGACGTTCACGCTGCCGGGCTTCAGCGCTCCCGGAGAGACGGTGCAGGTGAGCGACGGCGCCACCGCAACCGTTGACGTGGAGATGGAGGTCGGCCTCGAAGAGCGAGTGGTCGTGGTCGGAACCCGCGCCCAGCCGCGGTCCGTCACGGCGTCGCCGGTCCCGGTCGACGTCATCCGGAGCGATGACTTCGCCAGCCAGGGCGCCACCGACCTCGCCACCCAGTTACGGGCCATCGTCCCCTCCTTCAACATCAACATCCAGCCGATCAGCGACGCGGCGACCATCGTCCGGCCGGCCAACCTGCGAAATCTGGCTCCCGACCACACGCTTGTTCTGGTCAACGGGAAGCGCCGCCACCGTGCGGCGGTCATCACCTGGCTCGGCAACGGCATCGCGGACGGTTCGCAAGGGCCGGACATCTCCGTGATCCCCTCGATCGCCATTCGGCAAGCCGAGGTGCTCCGGGACGGCGCGGCGGCGCAGTACGGCTCGGACGCCATCGCCGGCGTCTTGAACTTCCAGTTGAAGGACGCCCGCCAAGGGGGCAGCCTGGAGTTCCGGACCGGCGCCTACCGCGACGCGAATCCGGGAGACACCTCGACCTGCGGGGCGGGCATCATCGGCGATATCCAGCACTCCTGCAACGCGATCGGCGGCAAGGGACAGGCCTACACGGTGGCCGCCAACGCCGGCGTGCCGCTCGGCCGGAACGGGTTTCTGAACGTCAGCCTGGAGTACGGCAACGCCAACCCGACCAACCGCAGCGTCCAGCGCGACGGCGCCAATTCCATCATCCAAGCCGGTAACGACAACCTCCGCAATCCGGCCCAGGTGTGGGGTTCGCCGCTGATCGAGGACGACCTGAAGTTGTTCGGCAACTTCGGCAGCCTCTTCGATAACGGCCTCCAGTTCTACGGCCATACCAACTACGCGAGCCGCAAGGTGACCGGCGGCTTCTACTTCCGGAATCCGCACACCCGTGGCGGTGTGTTCCGCGGGGACGCGCTCGATGACGGCACGCCGACCCTGCGGGTCGGCGACCGGGTCTGGGCCGACACCGGGGTGGCGGGCGCGGGCAACTGCTCGACGATCCCTATCATCGGCAACGTACCCGATGCGGGCGCCCTGGCCGCGGTTGAAGCGGATCCGAACTGCTTCACGCTCTACAGCCGCTTCCCCGGCGGTTTCACGCCGCAGTTCGGCGGCACGATGATCGACTACTCCCTGGTCTCCGGGCTGCGCGGGTTCACGAGTACCGGCCTGAACTGGGATGCGAGCGTGAACATCGGCCATACCGAGGTCGATCAGTTCATCTTCGACACCGTCAACGCCTCGCTCGGCTACGACACGCCCACCTCGTTCCGTCCCGGCATCTACGGGCAGGAGGACATCAATCTCAATTTCGACGTGTCGATACCGGTCACCAATATCGTGAACTTCGCGGCCGGCACGGAATGGCGCAACGAGGAGTTCACCATCGGCGCTGGCGGTCAGCCGTCCTGGGAGATCGGCCCGTACGCCGCGCAGGGCTTCAGTTCCGGGTCCAACGGCTTCAACGGCTACCGGGCCGACACGACGGCCGGGCAGTGGAGCCGAAGCAACGTCGCGGTTTACGGCGACCTGGAGTTCAACGACCCGGGCGGTCGCTGGACGTTCGGCAGTGCCGTTCGCCTCGAGGATTTCTCGGACTTCGGCACGACGACAAACGGGAAGATTTCGGCACGCCTCGGTCTTACCGACGCCTTTTCGCTCCGGGGCGGGATCAGCACCGGGTTTCGGGCGCCGACTCCGGGACAGCAGAACGCGTTCAACGTTACTACCGCGTTCATCGGCGGCGAGCTGACCAATAACGGTGTTGTCCCGTCCACTTCCGCAGTCGCGGTGGCGCGGGGCGGCGGGCAGCTCCAGCCTGAGAAGTCACGCAACTACAGCGCCGGCGCCGTGTTCGAACAGGGACCGTTCACCTTCACCACCGACTTCTTCCGCATCGACATCGCCGACCGCGTCTCGCTGTCGCAGGAAATCAGTCTGTCGGAGAACGAAATCGTGACCCTGCTCGCGGAGGGCATCCCCGAAGCCCGCAACTTCCCGGTGTTCCGGTTCTTCCTGAACGACTTCTCGACCACCACCCAGGGGTTGGACCTGATCTCGACGCTGGCGCTCGGGAGCACGTCGATCAGCGGCATCTTCAACTACACGGATACGGAGATCAAGGACCTCCAGAGCTCGGTAATCGATGATTTCCGCGTCGCGACGCTGGAGGACGGATTGCCGAACACCCGCTGGACTCTCAACCTTAGCCACGCTGCGGACCGCTGGCGAATGCTGGCTCGGGTGAGCTACTTCGGCTCCTACTGGGACAGCGAGGACGGGCGCAACTCCGCCGATGTGGCGGCATCAGGCATAGTGCTCGCGACGCTGTACCCGCCCTATTCCGGCAAGGCGCTGGTCGACGTCGAGCTCGGCATTCCGTTCGGCGACGGAGTCGAGCTGGCGATCGGGGCCGAGAACCTGCTGAACCAGTACCCCGATATCAACCCGTGGGGCGCCCAGACTGTCGGCAACAACTACGGCCAGTTCTCGCCGTTCGGGTTCAACGGCACCTACTACTACACCCGCGTCAGCTACGGGTGGGGTGGATAGGCAGCTCGGCAGCAACTGATGCCCCGGCGGCTCGCGCCGGGGCATCGATAGGCTGAGACCGTCCGGGCCACCGCCACTGGCGGCGGCCCGGACGGTTCGTCACTGTGTCGCTTGCTATACGAGGCAGGGGACAGGTCGCATCGCGCCTACGTTAGCGCGCACCCTCACGCAGAACGTCGGCAGACGGTCCGCGCAGGTCCCAGACGAGCCGGAACCACGACAGAAGCACGACGCCGTAGTGCGTCACGTCGATCTCCCACCAATAGAAGCCCTGCCGCTCGGAAGCGGGGTGCCGGTGGTGGTTGTTATGCCATCCCTCACCCGCGGTCAGCAGGGCAAGCCAGAAGCTGTTCCGGCTGTCGTCACGCGTAGAGTAGCGGCGGTTGCCCACTGTATGGCCAACCGAGTTGACCGCGAACGTGAGGTGGTACAACAGCGTCGTGCTGCAGAAAAACGCCACGACGACCATTTGCGCGCCGCTCGTTCCCAGGCCCGGGTACGCGGCCGATAGCCACGTACCGAGCGCGAAGAGGGCGATACCCAGGCTGACCGGCGCCACGTAGTGGTTCGCATCCAGCCAGCGCAGTTCCCGGTAGGCTGCGAAGTCGCGAATCCACTCGATCCGGGTCCGGTCGTTGCGCTTGCTCATGATCCAGCCGGCGTGCGCCCAGAAGACTCCCTTCACACCGGGCGGATGTACGTCCTCGGCGGTGTCGGCGTGACGGTGGTGCCACCGGTGGTGTCCCGCCCACCAGAGCGGTCCGCGCTGCGCCGCTGCCGCGCCGAGCCAGGCGAGAACGAACTGGAACACCCGGCTCGTCTTGAACGCGCGGTGACAGAAATAGCGGTGATAGCCGGCCGTCACGCCGAACATGCGCACGAACAGGGTGAAGAGGCCGACGGCGAGCGCCACCGGCGAGACACCGGTCCAGTACACCGCGACGCACCCGAGTTGCAGCAGTATGAAGGGAATATTGCGAATCCAGTTAATCCGATCGGGATCGGCCTCCGCGGCCGAAGCGCCCGTCACACCCAGGTCCGTCACACCCGCACACTCCTTCTCCAGCTGCCGGTCCCTTCAGGATTGATTCGACCGTGCCGAACCGGGCGATCTTATCGCAGCCGTAGGAGCCCGGGCCGCATTGCCCGAACTTCATGCAATATTCAGGCAGCAGAAGGAGAGCGCCAGCTAGGATCAATGGTGTGACGGTTCGAGAATCATCCACCATCCTGATGCGCTTCCTTGCCGACAGTGGCCGGGCACGGCGCGCGGCCTGGTTCTTCGTCTGCCTGACCCTGGCGGTTGCCCCGGCGGCGGCCCAGGATCCGGGCGTTGTCACCGGCTCGGTGCTGGATGAGACGGGAGCCGTGCTGCCGGGTGTTTCGATAGACCTGAACACCGCGGCCGGTATCCGAAGCACGACTTCGGACGGCACCGGGGTGTACCGGTTCGATGACGTCGGCGCCGGGCCGGCAACCCTGACGTTCCGGCTGGTGAACTTCTCCACCCTGCGCCGCGACCTCGAGGTGGCGGCGGGCGAGAATCTCGCCGATGCGGTCCTGACCCTCGGGCTCACCGCCGATGTGGTGGTCACCGGCAGGCGCACTTTCCGCAACATCGCCGACATGGAGAATCCCCGCGAGAACCTGGTGGGCGTCGCCACCTCGGCCAGCGTTGGGGCCATCACCGCCGAGCAGCTCGAGGCGCGGCCCATCATGCGTCCCGGCGAGGTGCTCGAAGCCGTCCCGGGATTCATCACCAGCCAGCACAGCGGCGAGGGCAAAGCCAACCAGTACTACCTGCGCGGCTTCAACCTGGACCACGGCTCGGACTTTGCGACCACGGTAGCCGGCGTGCCCATGAACGAGTCGTCCGGCGCGCACGCCCACGGCTACAGCGACGTGAACCTGCTCATCCCGGAACTCGTGAGCGGCGTGCAGTACACCAAGGGCCCGTACTTCGCCGAGCACGGCGACTTTTCCGCCGCCGGCTCGGCCAACATCAGCTACGTGAACGTACTCGACCGGCCGCTCATGAGCATCAGCGGCGGCGGCCATGGATGGGGGCGCGTGTTCGGCGCGGTCTCGCCGGAGGTGGGCGCCGGCAACCTGCTCATGGCTCTGGAACTGAGCAAGAACAACGGGCCCTGGGAGCTGCCGGACGACATGCGGAAGGTGAACGGCGTGATCCGGTACAGCCAGGGCGACCGGCAGAACGGGTTCTCGATTACCGGCATGGGATACTCGGCCGACTGGAACTCGACCGACCAGATCCCGCTGCGCGCCGTCGAATCGGGAGGCCTCTCGCGCTTCGGCAATATCGACCCCACCGATGCGGGCCGGACGTCCCGCTACAGCGTCGCGTTCGACGGACTGCAATCGGGCGGGACGGGATCCATCCGGTTGACCGCCTATGCCCTGCACGGCGGACTGAACCTCTTCCAGAATTTCACGTACTTCCTGGAAGACCCGATCGCCGGCGACCAGCTCGAACAGGAGGGGCGGCGGTGGGTCTCCGGCGCCCGGCTGGTGCACCGGCGCTTGGGACGCGGCCTCGACCGCCCGATGGAGCATGCCTTCGGCGCGTCGATCCGTCATGACGCGGTCGGTACCGTCGGCCTGCACCGGACTATCGCCCAGCGCCGCGCCGGCGCGATTCGGAACGACGGGGTCGACCAGAGCACGGTCGGCCTGTTTGGTCAGACCGAGATCGAGTGGAGCCGCGTCTTCCGGACGACCGTCGGCGTCCGGGGCGACTTCTACCGCTACACGGTCAACGCACTCAGGGATCTCAACTCCGGTTCCGGAACCTCGGGGCTGGTCAGCCCCAAGATCACCGCGGTCCTGGGGCCGTGGCGGGGGACGGAGCTCTACCTGAACTATGGCCAGGGGTTCCACAGCAACGACCCGCGGGCCGCCACAACCAGGGTCGACCCGGTCACCGGCGAGCCGGTGGACAGTGAAGACCCGCTGGTGCCGGCGCGCGGCGCCGAGGTCGGCCTTCGCACAGTGGCACTGCCGGGGCTGCAGTCGACCGTCGCCCTCTGGTATCTGACGTTCGATTCCGAGCTGATCTTCGTCGGCGACGCAGGTATCGCAGAGGCCAGCCGCCCCAGCCGGCGCCTCGGTGTGGAATGGACGAACTATCTGCGGCTCACGAGCTGGCTGACCGGTGAGCTGGACCTGTCACTCTCCCGGGCGCGTTTCTCCGACTTCGACCCCGCCGGCGACTTCATTCCGGGCGCCCTCGACCGGGTCATCGCCGGGACGATCACCATCGCGCCGGCGCAACGCGTCTTCGGCAGCGTACGGCTGCGCCACTTCGGTCCGCGTCCGCTGATCGAGGACAACAGCGAGCAGTCCGAGGCAACGACCATCCTCAACGGTGAGATCGGCGTGCGCGTCAACGAGCGCATCGACATCGTCCTGGAGGCCTTCAACCTGCTCAATAGCGACGTCTCTGACATCGACTACTTCTACACGTCGCGCCTGCCGGGGGAACCGGCCGACGGGGTGGAGGATATCCACTTCCACCCGTCGATTCCCCGCACAGCGCGGCTCCTGCTGAATATCGATTTCTGACGGCGCGGCGGAAACAGGCGCCTACGCGATCGTCATGACCGGCATGACCGGCATGACGAATTCGTAGCCCGGGTGCCGAACCGTGAGGACCGGACACGACGCCTTCCGGACCACCTTCTCGGCGACGCTGCCAAGCAGCATGTGCTTGACCGCGCCCCGGCCGTGGGTGCCCATGACAATCAGGTCGATGCCGTTCCCGCCGGCGCACCGCAGGATTTCCACGAAGTCGTGACCGACCGCGGTCACCCGTTCGACGGTTACGCCTTCGACCGTGATCTCCGCCAGGCGTCTCTCCGAATCGGCCTCCCACGTCTGCAGCAGATCAGGGATGATCAGGCCGGTCGCCTCCCCCGCCCACCCCTGCGCCACCGGGTCGGGCACGACGTGCAGCAGGTGGATCTCCGCGTCGAACCGTTGTGCGAGGTCGCGGGCGTAGCCCAGCGCATGCTGCGCCGTTTCACTGAAGTCGGTCGGCACCAGGATCTTGTCGAGCTTCATTATCATGCACCTCTCACCATGCGTGGTATCACTTCACCGGCCTGCGATCCAGGCGCCGCAGACCGCGGAGGTAGTGGTCGGGAGAGACCCAACGGGTGTGGTAGTTCAGCCAGTCCTTCGGGTAGCGCTGGTAGACCGGGTCATCCTCCAGCGTGGGGTACGGTTCCCGCGGATAGTCGGGAGTCTCGTGCGTCGGGAGCGGGCCCACCGTCTTCGCATGGGCGGTGTTGAAGTCGCCGTCCTTGACCCAGCCGTCTCCGATCAGGATGAAGTCACGCCGCCAGCCGGCCGGCGGCTCGGGCGGCGCGTCGAAACGGAGGCGGAGCTCGTCACCGGCGTTGAGGATCGCATAGCGGTCGTCCACGTCGGTGAGCAGTTCCCGGATATCGCCGAAGCGGGTGTGGAAGCCGGCCAGGTCGCGCCAGATCGGACGGATATTGGCGAGCTCGTAGCGCGGAAGCTCGATCCGGCGAGGACCGACGAACTCGGTGACGTTGTATCCGCGGTAGCGCAAGTCCGCCACGTTGGCTAGCAGGGGCGTCGTCGAGCCCGCCTCCGTCGCGGCAGCGGCGTGGGCAATCCGGTCGAAGTAGATCTCCAGGTTCGTATGCAGGCGCAGGCGGGTCGGGATCGTGCCGTCGGCGCGACGCAGGAGCGGGATCACCATCGTCTTCAGCTTGCCCGCGGGGAAACCCATGTCCTCGTGCATGACGGTCCAGCTGCCGTCAGACTCCTGGCCCTCCACCCGGACGCCCCGCGGTGGCGACAACGTGCTCTGTCCCACCGCGACGTTGATGCTGCTGTCGGTCGGATAGAGCCAGCCGTAGGCGAGCAGGTAAACGTCGCCGCCGGACGGCAGCGGG
Source organism: Vicinamibacterales bacterium (assembly GCA_965246995.1). Taxonomy (GTDB): domain Bacteria; phylum Acidobacteriota; class Vicinamibacteria; order Vicinamibacterales; family UBA8438; genus VXRJ01. The sequence continues at coordinate 1,612,577 of OZ252008.1, read as the reverse complement.
CCAGCCGTCGTGTCGAGTTCGACCTCCAGGTAGTGGTCCCGGGTGATCCCCTGGTGCCATCCCCGTTCGAACGTCGCGACGTAATCGTTATCCCGCTTCCTCACCAGCGCCGTTACCTCAACGCCCTTGTCGTCGACAGCGCGGGCGACCGGATGCGATACGCCAGTGACGAACGGCCGCAACGGCGCCGGGTTGCGCGCAAACCGCTCGTCCACGTGCAGCTCGGTCGCCGGCGGGTGATCCACGACGACCAGCGAGACGTGATCGATGAAATGGCTCTCCCACAGCTCGGCCGTGATGCGCAGGTCGTACTGCCCGTCGCGCGCCGCCAGCTGATCACCACGGACCAGCACCCAGTCCTCGGTCTGGGAGACGCCGGCGGTATCCTGCGCGTTGATCCGCATCCCGAGCGGCGACCGCCAGAGGAAGTCGGTGACGAAGCGGATCTGCTCGCCGTCGTACGCGAAGAGCCACGGGCACGACCCCTTCAGCCGCTGCTCGGCAACGAAGACATCGCGCGCAGCCAGTTCGAAGTCGGCCTGCATCACGCCGTTCGGCCAGACGACCCGCGCCACGTCAATCTGCGGACGAGTCCCCAGGCCGAAGTGAACCGGTCCGCCGGTCATCACCTGCTTCTGGACGAGGAGCCCGGCCCGCGCCTCCATTTCACCGCCGACACCGAAACTGTTGATCCGTTGATCGCCCGCCGCGACGTTCGCGCGGGGGAAGATCTCGTGCCAGCCGTAACCGGCGCTTCCCTGCCCCAGCAGGCGAACCGGCGCGCCGCTGTCGAGTCCGACGAAATCGATCCAGCCGTCATCGTTCAGATCGCCCGCCGCGAAAACCTCCACGCCATCGATGCCCGCGACGGGATCGGGATCGAGGGTCGAGCGTTCGTCCGCCAGCCAGACCTGCGTGCCGGCGGCGCCCGAGCCGGCCAGGTCGAGCGCGCCATTGTTGTCGAGATCGGCGAGCAGCAGGCGGTAAGAACCGGCAGCACTGGCGTCCGGAAAACCGCCCCACGTCACCACCGCGTCGCGATCCCAGGTGTCCCACCGATCGGCGACTACGCTGCTCCGCCTGACGCTGCCCGACACATCGAGCGACACGAGGTCGAGCCGGCCGTCCGCGTCCAGGTCGCCCAGTGCGATGGCCACTGCCGCTTCCGATGGATCCGGCGCCGGCCAGGACGCGAACCGCCCCGCCTGCAGGTTCTCCATCGGATGGATCCCGCCCTCGGCATCGAGGAGCACCGCGTCCGGATCGCCGTCGAAGTCGAGGTCGCCCCAGACGAAGCCGCGCAGCCCCGGCATCTCCGGGAACGGCCGGACCGTGCGCCAGGTTCCGTCGGCGTTGTTGCGCGCGACCCAGGGCGACGCCGACTCGGGACCGACGACGATATCGAGGTCGCCATCCATTTCCACATCCGCCGCCCAGACACCATGCAGCGTCAGGTCGGCGCCCGCGGCCGGCGCATCGGTCGCGTCGTCCGCCGCGGGGGGTGTCATCTCGGCGAACGTTCCGTCATCGCCCTGCACGAGGACGCGGAGACCATCGACGCCGGCGAGGGCCAGGTCCATCCGGTAGTCACTGTCCCAGTCGAGCGGCAGCAGACCGTCCGCGGCGGGAGGCGTCGTGGTAGCGCCGCCGGGGAAGTCGAACGGACCCGCCGCGCCGTCTGCGCCGGGACCGATAGGCCGGACCGCCCCACCATCCGCCACGAAGATTGTCGCGGCCCGGTCGTCGGCCGCCGGCATGATCGTTACCGCCACAGCGCCCGCCGGAGCGACTGCCGCAGCATCCGCGATCGGCTCGCGGACATAGGCCAGGGACCGGTCGGGCGGGGATGCGTCCTGGGACGGCGACGGCAGCGTGAGGAACCGATCGAGCGGCTCGGCGATCTGCTCCGCGCTGACGCTTACCAGCGCCAGGTCCTCCCGGAACGTGGCGGTCCGCACCAGGACGTTGCGAAGAAGTTGCGCGAACGTCGCCGCGCGCGCCAGATCGCCCGCGCCGGCCGCGGCGGCGAGCGCATCGATCTGCGTGATGGCGAGCGGCGGCCAGGCGTCGCTTACCACCCGCAGGCGCGCAAGCGAGTCGGCCAGCACCGGTGCGTCGTCCGCGACCGCCGCCCAACGGACCCGCTCCAGCAGCAACGCGAGGTTGTCCGGACGGCCGGCCAGCACCTCTTCGAGCCACGCCCGTGCTTCGGTCAGCACAGCCGCGTCACCCGAACGCTCCAGCTCCTGCGCGAGGGCGAACCGCGCCCGGAGATGATCGGCATCCAGTTCGGCTGCGCGCCGGTAGTGGGTTGTCGCCTCGTCGGTGCGTCCCGCGAAGCTCGCGAGTTGACCCTGCAGGTAGGCGACCTCGGCGCTCTCCGGAGCGAGCGTCGCCGCCGCGGTGAGCGCGGCGGTCGCACCCGCATCGTTGCCCATCCCGACTTCGGCTACCGCAAGGTTGGCCTGAATCGCCGGCTCGTCGGGCGCGAGTGCGGCCGCTTCCGCGAAGCCGTCACGCGCCTCGTCGAGGAGCCCGACTTCCAGTGACGCGAGCGCGCGGTAGAACACGCGGACCGTCTCCTGGTACTGGGGCGAGGGGGCGCCGGGTCCGCCAGCGCCCAGGAACCACCAGGCGATCGCGTGCCCGGCGAAGAACGCCGCGAAAACCAGTGCCGTCAGCCGCAGGCCACGGCCCGTACCGGAAGCGGAGGGTGCGATAAACGATGGTGAAGGCGAGCCTGTCACGATTACCTCCGCTCGATCGGGACGGTGTCGACGATGCCCGTCCCCTGCTCAATCACAACCTGCCGGTTCGCTTCGATTGTGCCGAGATCATCGACCGCTCCGCCGGGCCAGACGATCCGGACGCCATCGACGCGCGGCGCCATACCAAGGCCGATGGTAACCGGTAACTCGCTCTGCGACGCGTAACTCGAGCCCGACTTGACGACGCGCCGGCGCGTCGCGCCACCCACGGTCACCTCCACCTGCGCGCCGATGCCGCTCCGATTGGCTGACGTCCCGCGCAAGGTCAGGCGGATCAGGTTCGCCGTACTCGCCAAGTCGTTCCGGAGCAGGCGAGCCGCCCCCCCGTTCGCGGTGACGACAACATCGAGATCGCCGTCGCCGTCGTAGTCGGCATAGGCGGCGCCGCGCCCCACCATCGGTGTCGCAAGCGCCTCGCCGGCGTCAGTCACCTCCTCGAACCGTCCCCCGCCGGTATTGTGGAACAACTGCGGCGCCTGCGCGTGCGTGACGCGCGACTGCAACCGTTCGACATCGTCGGCGACGTGGCCATTTGCAGCGAAGATGTCCAGCAGTCCATCCAGATCGACATCGAAGAAGAAACAGCCGAAGGTGAGCGTGAGAAGCGTGGCTCGGCCGAGGGCCGAGCGGGGCGCCTCGTCGAGGAACAGTCCGCCCTCGTTGTGGAACAGCGCCATCATCTCGTTCGAGAAGTGGCCGATCACAAGGCTGGAACGTCCGGAATCGTCGTAGTCGGCGGCATCCACACCCATGCCGGCGCGCGCCACCCCCGTCTCGCTGTAGGCGACGCCGGCAACCACGCCGATATCCTCGAAGGTGCCGTCCCCCCGGTTGCGGAACAGTTGATCCGGTTCGGTATCGTTCGCGACGAACAGGTCCACCCAGTCGTCACCATCGGCGTCGAGCATCGCCAGACCGAGCCCCTTCGACGTCGGCGTAGCGACGCCGGCCGCGGCGGTCACATCCTCGAAAGTGCCGTCGCCCCGGTTGCGGTAGAGCGTGCCCGACTGACCCGTGTACGACTCCGGCGTGCAGTACGACTTCGTCGAACCGTCGATGGTGCAGAAGAGATCGGTCTCCGCCGACCATTCGACGTAATTCGCGACGAACAGATCGATGTCGCCGTCGGCGTCGTAGTCCCACCAGATCGCACTCGTCGAGAATCCGGGATCGCCGACGCCCGCCGACGCGGTTGCATCCTCGAACGTGCCATCACCCCGGTTGCGGTAGAGGCGGTTCGGACCGAGCGCGGTAACGTAGAGATCGACGTCGCCGTCGTTGTCGTAGTCGGCGGCGGCGCCGCCGATGCCGTAGACCGGATCGCCCAATCCTGCCGCGGTGGTCGCGTCGGTGAACGTGCCGTCGGTATCGTTGCGGTAGAAGGCGGACGGTGTCGCGGCGCCCTGCCCTGGCCAGGTGGTCGAATTCACCAGGAACAGGTCCTGCCAGCCGTCGCCGTCGGCGTCAATCCAGACCGCGCCGCCGCCGAGCGTTTCCGGAAGGTACTTCTCGCCGAACGCGCCGGTGGTGTGTGTGAAATCGATACCGGCGGCACGGGTCGCGTCGGTGAAGGCAACCTGCTGGGCCTCCGCCACCGGCGGGAGCGCCAACCAGACCGCCACCGCGGCCACCCCGACGTTCCGCTTCCCTGTCAGTCGTTGTCTCAAGGCGCGGCGATCATATCAACCGGCGCGTCCGGATCCGGGTCAGTGCTCGTGGATCGTCTGACGCTCGTTGTTGTCTTCGGGGGAGGCCCGGCGAAACGGACCGGTAATCGCCTGCGCCGACTCGTCGGCGGTGAAGCGCTCGTAGCGCGCCTGCGCCTCGGCGGCCTCGTCCATTCGGCGGGCGCCCCGGTGGGCCAGCATCATCGTGTAGTGCGCCTGCAGATCCTCCGGGTCAATCGTGAGCACCGTTTCGAGCGTCGACACCGCCTCGTCGTAGCGCCGTTCGAGAAAGTGCAGCCGGCCGATCTCGTTCAGGACGACGCGGTCGCGCGGGTAGACGGCGCGCGCATCCTCGAACGCCGCGAACGCCTCTTCGTAGCGGCCGAGGGCGCGGAGCGCGACGCCGCGGAAATAGCCGGTCCGCGCGGGCGAAATGTCGAGACGCGTCGCCTCGTCGAGCAACGGGAGCGCCAATTCCACTTCGCCTTCCTCGAGGTGGACGCGGGCCACGTTGAACGGTCCTTCGCCCCACTCCGGGGCGACCGCCATCACCTCGCGGAAGGCCCGCTCGGCGCCCCGCAGGTCGCCCTGCAGGAGCAGGCCGATGCCATAGTCGTTCCAGCGCCCGCGCAGCGTTGCCGACGGTTCGGGCCGGACGGCCGGGCCGGACGGCGTTGCATCAGCCGCCAGCGTCTCCGGCAACGGCGCCTCGGCATCCACGACTTCGAGCATCGCCTCGGCCTCCGCCATCACCGTGGTCGGAATGTCGGGAATCTCCTTCATCGCACCGGACACATTGGACGTATCACCGGTGAACAACCACTCGGCATCATCATGGTCCGGCCCCGGCGGCGGCGCGTTCGGATCGCGAACGCCGGCATACGCCCATTGCGTGTTCCACCACGCGAACTTCCGGTAGTTCAGCTTGGCGCGGAGCTGGATCCGATCGCCGGCTTCCGGCGGGATCTGCAACCGGTAATGCAGGGTGTCGGCCGCGCCGGGCGGGATGAGCCGAACGTAGGCCACCGACCGGGTCATCCAGGCGTTCCGCTTGTTGATCGGATTGCCGTGGCCATCGAGCTGGAGGCTGCGGTAGAAGTGCGCCGACGGGTCTACCGGGCCGCTGCCGCCGTCGGCTGCCGCGCCGCTGTGCAGCAGGACGCGGCCGTTCTCATCCACCGCTTCGAACTCCACCCAGACGTCGAACGCATCGACGGTGCCACCCGGGAAGAAGTGGCCGACGCCGCGCGTGCGGACCACCACCTCCACGCGGACCGATTCGCCCCGGCGGACCCCGACCGCACGAAGATCGAGCGGTGCGGTCACTTCCGCCTCCGGCACCGCGACACCCATCCGGGCGCCAAAGCCGGCAGACTCCTCCCCCACCGCGAACGTGCTGGCGAGCGTAGGCTCGGCGGCGCGCGCCGGCCGGACGGGTGTCGCGGCCGGCTCGTCGACCCGCGCGATGCCGAAGATATCGACGGTGACCTGCCCCGCGCGGAGGAACTCCTGAACCGCGCGCAACTGCTCCTCGTTCCCGTTGACGAAGGGCAGCGCGGTGTTCGCGCCGGGGAAGCGATGCGAGTGGATGAACCCGTCGTCCGCCGCCGGGTCGTCCGACGGGACGAGCGGCATGTGGCAGTTGTTGCAGGTCTGCGGCGACTCCGGGTAGTAGAACGAACGGGCCCCCTGCCCCGACACGCCGGAGGCCTGCCAGTTGTCGTACTCGTTGAAGCCGCGCAGCCACCGGTAGTCGTTCACCGGCACGTCGAGATGCACCTTGTGGCACGACGAGCAGAACTCCGCCTGCTGTTCGGTGTGGAACGGCTTGAGGAACGTCCGGCGGTGCGGCTCCGGCGCGAGTTCCGTCACCAGATCGTGCGCCCACCGAATCGGCGGGAACTCGCTCGCCGCGAGGTCATGCAGCGCGGGGTACTCGATGACGAAGTCCCCCTGCCCCATCGACCCGCCGACATGGACGATGGAGTGGCACGACGTGCAGCCAAGTCCCGCCTGGGCCTCCGGCGTGTCGATCTGCTCGCGCGCCGGCCGCTCGAACCCGCCGTTGAAGAACATCGCGTGGTCGTGGCAGCCGGCACACCATTTCGACGGCTCGTTGCCAACCACGTCCTGCATGTACTCGATCGACTTGCGGTACCACTGGTTGTTGAACGATGCGAAGTGGTGCGCCGAGTCGTTCCATTGATCGTAGATGTCCGGGTGACAGCGGCCACAAGTCTCGCTGGTCAGGAAAAAGTCCGACGGAATCAGGTCACCCGTGTTGCTTCGGGCCGACGACGGGAAGAACGGAGAGTCCGCGCCAGCCCCTTCCTCTTCCATCGACGCCGGAGGGAGCGATGGGTTCTCGATGAAGTACGCGGCGCGCCAGCCGGTGTCGTGCCGCTCCCGCAGCGTCGGCGTCATGGCGCCCGCCACCGCCAGTGTCACGATACCGCCCCGGATCGCCCAGCGGCGGAGCGGTGCTCCCTCCACCACCCGCCAGACGTGGAAGCCGATAAGCAGGGCGCCGGCGGACGACACCGCCACGTGTAGCCAGAGAAGCCCGGTCCAGGACTGCGTCGCCCCGGTTACGACAACGGCGGCGCCGAACAGAAACCCTGCGGCGCTTACGACAACACCGGCGGCCAGCAGCGGTCCAATCGTCTCACCCGACGTGGCGCGCGCCCGTGCCTGCCAGCGCCGCGCTATCCAGATTGCACCCGCAATCCCCCACCCCAGGCCCACCGCCGGATGGAGCATGACGTTCATGACGTAGGGCAGGACAGCAGCCGGCCACGCCGCCAGCGTGATTCCGCTGGCGACGAGCAGGATCAGCCCGCCGGCGAGAAAGCCCGGCCCGAGCGGCGCGAAGCGGTCTGCAAGGGATGCCATGGGTGTCGCGGGCGGTCGCCCTCAGGGCGTGTACCAGATGGGCGACGTGTAGATTCACCTTACGAGAGTGACGCGAACCATCACATCGTCACGGGCGACGCCGATGCCAATCTCCCGCTCATCGTTGTCGGCATCCCCCGGGGGTTGAGAGTAGGTGAGGATGTACTGACCCACAATCTCGTTGGCGAGCTCGAGCAACGGCTCGTCGAGGCCGGAGCTCGCGTACAGGTTCGTCAGACGTCCACCGGTCCGATCCGACACTGTTTCGAAGACTTTCAGCCAGTCGCGGGTTTCCTGCGCCACCATCCCGGTCCGGAGCGTGTTCTCCAAAGGGCTCCTGAAGACCGAGTTGCGATCGGAGGCGCCGCGTGTGATCACGTCGAACGAGTCTCTGCTCCGCAGTGCGATGATGTGCACCGGGACGCCTAGCGCCTGCATCACTCCAATCACGTCATCGACTGACCGCGTCGTGCTGTTGGGGGAAACTTCGGCGAATGTGCTCGCGAGCTGATCCGACGCCAGCACGACGACCGTGGGCCGTGGCGGCTGACGCTCACTGATATCGATAACCGCACTCACTAGCGCGTCCTGAAAGCGGGAGATTGCGTCCTCCGACGGAAACAGGTCGTCTATCGCCTCGTGCATCCGCGTCATCGCCGTCGTGGGAGCGACTACGCGCACCGGCAGGTCGCCGAAGGTGACGAGCGACATCCTCGCGTGGCCGGTCAGGGCGTCGACGAACGCGTTCAGTGCTGTCCGCAGATGGTTCGTCGCCGGCACGAGAGCCCCGCTGGTATCGACCAGAACGGAGATGTCCGCCGGTCCGGCGGAACGCGACAGGTAGAGCACCTCGCGCCGCACGCCGTTCTCCGTCACCTGTACTTCGTGCGGCCGGAGATCCGTGACCGGCTGTCCATCCTTGTCGAGCACGGTCAGGTACAGCTGCTCCGCCGACTGTGCGCCTGTACTCGAGGCACCCGTCCACAGCCCGGCAACCGCCGCTGCGGCGAAGAAAGCAGCCGTGGCAAGAACCCTCCGTCGAGACCGCTCGAGTCCGTCTATGACTTCCTCCCTGCGCGAACGCTTGTCCCCTTCCCACTATACGCCATGCGCCATTCTCGAACGACGCGCCGGCCGGCGGCGGTCAGCGCGACACGAATCGCCATCATGACTGCTACGGCATCGCGCCAGGGGGCCACGGAGTCCGGCACGGCTGGTTCCGCTCGTAGAGTGCGAGGTTCACCTGGAGACGGCTGACGAGGGCGGGCAATTCGGCCGCTTCGGCCGCGCCGATCAACTCACGCTGAATCGATACCGCCTCGTTGAACTGTCCCACCTCGGCAAGCGTCATCGCCATCGTTTCCGCCACATCGATGGTCGGTGTCGTCTGTCTATCGGTCAACTGCTCCAGCAGGTCGAGTGCGCGCTGACCATCGCGGATGGCGTCGTCCGGGGATGCCACCAGCAGGCGGGTGAGCGCGTGCGGGAAGGCGATTTCGTTCGGAAACGCAGCCATCGCGGTCTCCAGGCGATTGAACGCCTGGCGCCAGCGGCCGAGTTGCACCAGCGCCATCGCGTAGCCGAAGCGCGCCTCGATCACATTCGGGTTGACGTCGAGCACCGTCTGGTAATGGTCGAGCGCCGCCGTCGGGTTGCCCGACTGCCGCAGGCTGACCGCGAGGCGCAGACTCACCTCCGGGTCGCCGGGGCGGTAGCGAAGCGCCGTCTCGAACCGCTCGACCGCCTCCCCGACACGTCCCGCGCCCTGCAGCAGGACACCGATGCTGTAGTGCGCCGCATGGTAGTCGGGTGCGTCGCGCACGATGGTCTCGAACTCCGCGAGCGCCCCTTCGAGATTGCCCTGCATGACGAGCGCGGTGCCCAGCCGGTAGCGGAGCGACGGGTCGTTCGGGTTCAGCTCGAGCGCCTCGCGGAACTGTTCCTCCGCCGCCGCCCAGTCCTCCCGTTCGAGTGCTGCCTCGCCCGATGAGGCCATCGTGCCGGCGCTGTTGAGCATGGTGTCGAGCTCCGCCATCAGCGGGTCCTCGGGACGCAGCTCGGCGTTCTCGCGGCGCGACAGATGTTCTTCCGCCTTCGCGTCGTTCCCCAGGCCGCGGTACGCCATGCCGAGGGGATAGTGGATGGCGCCGATATCGGGATTGCGCTCGTGAATCTCCTCCAGCATCTCGACCGCGCGCTGATAGTCCTCGGCCAGCAGCGACGCCCGCGCCAGGCCGTAGCGGGCCGAGAGCGACTCGGGCGCGATGACGAGGGAACGCTCGAAGAGCTGAATCGCCTCGGTGGCGCGACCTTCCTCCAGGTGGATGTCGCCCAGCCAGTAGAGCGTCGTCAGGTCGTCCGGCACGAGTTCGAGCACCTCGTCGAAGTAGCGGGCGGCGCCCGCCAGATCGCCGCGGTCGCGGTCGAGATGCGCGAGAAAGTACGGCCAGCGCGGTTCGTTCGGCATCAGCGATGCCGCTTCCTGGAAACAGGACTCCGCCTCTTCGGTCAGCCAGGCCGCCATCAGGATCATCCCCATCGAGCCGACCGCGACGCCCTGGGCCTGCGCAGGCGCGGCGGAGCGGGCCGCGGCGCGGGGAAAGGCGGCGTGGTGCTGGCGGATCTGCTGCTGGACGGAGTCGCCCAGGCCACTCAGATCGGGGAGCGTCTCCGCGCAGGGGGCGCGGTCAGGCGTCGTCTCGCTGCCGGCGTTGGCGCTGGCGGAGGCGGTCTCCGGCGCCGTGGCAACAATGCCCGCAGACGGCTCTCCCGTGCCGGACGTGCATGCGCCGGCCAGCGGCAGACAGACAAACAGGGCGACGTGCCTGAGAGTCACGCTGACCTTGAAGTGTACCACCGGGGTGGCCGTTGCGGCTCCGAATGCCGGTGGGGGCACCGGCGCACCATGTGGACACCGGCGAACCTAGCAGCCCGTGGTGAAACCCCTGCTGCATTCGACCGGCGATGCATCTCGCCTGAACGGCGTTGCTCCTCGGACTGCGTCAGTCCGCGGTCACGATATGGCCAATATGCTTCCTCGTCGCGCCTTGTCAGGCGCGCGCCTCGCCGGTCTCGGTGCGACGCGGGGTTTCACCACGGGCTGCTAGGGGGCGCTGTTCTGTTGCAGCGTGACGTACTGATCGATCGGGAGGTCGCGCCAGGTCTCGGTGGCACCATCAGGCCAGATCACCTCGACGGACGGCGAGAGATCGGACGACCCGAGGCCGATGACGACTCGGGGGTCGTTGGCGGAAGCGTAACTCCCGTCGGTCCGAACGCGCCGCCACAGCGTCGGTTCGCCGGCGCGGCGAAGGGCGATTCTCGCTCCCTGCAGATCGCGCCCTCCCGTCGTCGCCGAGTCGCCGACGAGGCGGAGGCCGAACCAGTGGCTTTGCGAGCCAATCTGGTTTATCAACAGTTCAGCCGGACCGGCGTCGTTACCGACCAGGACGTCGATGTCCCCGTCGTTATCGACGTCCCCGAACGCAGCGCCGCGCCCCACCTCGGAGCGGGCGAACGTCGGCCCCGCTTGCCCGGACACGTCGGTGAAGGTCCCGTCGGCGAGGTTACGGAACAGTGTCTTCCGCTGATCGTACGGGAACGGCCGTCCGCTATCTCGGCGCGCCGCCATGATCGTGCCGTTCACGGCCAGCAGGTCGAGCCAGCCGTCGTTGTCGTAGTCCATCCACGTGGCGCCCCAGCCGGTATACGGGAGGCTGCCGGCGCCGAGGCCGGATAAGGTGCTCCGATCCGTGAAGCCGCCCTGGCCGTCGTTGACGTACAGATTGTTCCCCTCGTTCGTGATGTGCGTCATGAAGAGGTCGTCGTCGCCGTCGTTGTCGAAGTCGCCCGCGTCGACCCCCATGCTCGCCTCGGCCAGGCCCATGCCGCTCACCGCCGCGCCGGCGAGCAGCGCCTCGTCGCGGAACGTGCCGTCATGCTGATTGATCCAGAGGAGGTTCTCCGTGGCATCGTTCGCAACGTAGACGTCCATCCAGCCGTCGTTGTTGTAATCGGCGGCGACGACGCCGAGCGCGGGACCGAACTGCGCGCCGGCAATGGCCGTGGCGCTCACGTCGGTGAAGCGCCCGTCACCCCTGTTGCGGTACAGGTGATCCGGCATCCCGCCGTACGTCTCGGGCGGACAATACTCGCGCGCTCCGGTGACGTTGGTGCACTCGATCGCGTTGGCCAGGGTGTAGTTGACGTTGTAGCCGACGTAGAGGTCGAGATGGCCGTCCCGGTCGTAGTCGACAAAGGCGGCGGAGACGCCGAAGCCCTGCGGCGACTGCGCGATGCCGGCGTCGCCCGAAATGTCCGTGAACGTCCCGTCGCCGTTATTGCGGTAGAGGCGGCTCGGCCCGAAGTGGGTGAGGAAGAGATCGATCCAGCCGTCGTTGTCGACGTCGCCCGCGGTGACACCCAGACCGTAGGCGTCGCCAGTGTCGATGCCGCTCGCTTCGGTAACGTCGGTGAAGCCGAGCGTTCCCCCCGGAATCAGCTCGTTCCGAAAGAGGCGCCCGCCGGCCGGTGCGCCCGCCGTCTCCGGTATCCAGGCGTCGTCCGGCGCCGCGTCCGCATCGAGCATGTGGCCCTGCGCAAGATAGGCATCGAGATCGCCATCGTTGTCGTAGTCGAACAGGCCGACGCCCGGGGGGAGGATCTCCGGGTAGTAGTAGCGGCCGGTCGCGCCGTTCCGGTGGACGAAGTCGAGCCCCGCCTCGGCCGCGCGGTCAACGAACCAGTCGGTGGAAGCCGCATCGTCCGCGGCGCTGTCCGCCGCGGCGCCGCCGTCCGTTCCGACGCCGCTGTCCGGGCCGTCCCGGTCAGCGCCGCAGCCGGTCGCAAGCGCCAGGAGCAGGAGGAGTGAAATCGATCGCGTCACGGCCAGGCAGCGTCGGGGGGCAGTATGCCATACGTCCGGCGGGGTCCCCAACGCGCCACCTTCTATAATGCGGAAGAGAGCTGTGCCGGCCCGAATCCTGCGGTATTGCGGCCCATTGCGGCACATCGGCGCGATTGCGGCAGCCCTCGTGGCGCTGGCCGCCGCCGCCGCGACGGCGACGGCGCAGACCAACGTCCAGGCGGCCGATCCCCCTACTTTCGCGGACGACATCGCGCCACTGGTTCAGACGCACTGCACATCGTGCCACCGACCAGGTGAGGTAGCGCCCTTTTCGCTGTTGACTTACAACGACGTGCAGCGGCGGGCGCGGCAGATCGCCGAGGTGACCGAGAGCCGCTACATGCCGCCGTGGAAGCCGGAACCCGGTTATGGCGGGCCGTTCGTCGGGTCACGCCGGCTGGACGATGCCGACGTGGAGTTGTTCCGGCGATGGGCCGAGGCGGGTGCACCGGCAGGTGATCTGTCTGACGTTCCCCCCACGCCCGAACGGTCGGCGGAGAGCTGGCGGCTGGGCGAACCCGACATCATCGTCACGATGCCGGAACCGTTCACGGTCCTGGCCGACGAACCTGATACGTTTCGCAACTTCGTCCTGCCGATCCCGATCGACCGGACCGCATTCGTCGCCGGCCTGGAGTTCCGTCCCGGCAACGCCCGCGTCGCGCACCACGCCAACATTCGGATCGATCGGTCCCGCGCGTCGCGGGAGCTCGACGTGCAGGATCCGCTGCCCGGCTACGAAGGACCAATCAGCCCGCAGGCGCACTACCCGGACGGCCATTTCCTCGGCTGGACCCCGGGCCAGTTGCCGCCGCTCGCCGAGCCCGGCATGGCGTGGCGCGTCGAGCCGGGAAGCGACTTCGTCATTCAGTTGCACATGCAGTCGACCGGACGCACGGAATCGATTCAGGCAAGCGTCGGCCTGTACTTCACCGACGATCCGCCGGTCCGCACCCCGCTGATGCTGCGGCTCGGCCGTCAGAACATCGATATCGCGCCGGGCGAGCAGCGCTATGTCATCCGTGACCGTTTCACGTTGCCGGTCGGGGCGGAACTGATCGGCATCCAACCCCACGCCCACTTCCGCGCGAAGGAGATCAACGGCCGCGTCGAGTATCCCGACGGCCGGACGGCACACCTGATCCGAATCCTGGACTGGGACTTCAACTGGCAGGATGTCTACCGCTACCAGGACCGGCCGTTCCTGCCGGCGGGGACGACCGTGTCGATGGAGTACTTCTACGACAACTCCGCCGACAACCCGCGCAATCCGGATCGCCCGCCGCGCCGTGTGCTGTTCGGGCAGTTCTCGAACGACGAGATGGGCGATCTCTGGCTGCAGTTGCTGCCACGGAGCGAGGCGGACCGGGCGACGCTCGAGCGCGCGATCATGCCGAAGATCCTGAACGAGGACATCGTCGGCTATGAATCCACGCTGATCGCGCAGCCGGAGAACGCGGTGCTGCACCGGGACGTCGCGGTCCTCTACATGACCGCCGGACGGACCGCGGCCGCCGTGGAGCACTACCGGCGGTCGATCGAACTCGATCCCGCCTCGGCGACGGCGCACTACAACCTGGCGACGTTGCTGGCTGCCGGTGGGAGCCTCGAGGAGGCGATCACGCACTTCCGGCAGGCCGTCGACCTGCGTCCCGACTATGGCTCGGCGCACAACAACCTTGGGGCGGTGCTGAAGGCATTGGGCCGCGCCGACGAGGCATTCCCCCACTTCGAGCAGGCGGTCGCGCTGGAACCGGAGAACGCCGCCGCGCACAGCAACCTGGCGAGCGCCCTCGCCGACGCCGGCCGGCGTGAAGAGGCAATCACCCACTATCGCCGCGCGCTGGAACTCGACCCGTCCGACGCGGAAGCGGGCACGGCGCTCGCGCGCCTGCTCGGCGCAGTGGACAGCGCAGGCGGCGGCGTAACGTATCACCGCGATGTCGCGCCGATCCTGAACGCCAACTGCGTGACATGCCATCGACCCGGCGCGATCGCACCGTTCGGTCTGACGACGTACGACGACGCGCGCGCACAGGCGGAACAGATTGCGGCGGCAACGGCGGCGCGGCGGATGCCGCCCTGGAAACCGGTCGGGACGGCCGGCCGGTTCCTCGGCGAGCGGCGTCTGACGGACGATCAGATCGCTACGCTCGCCGCCTGGGCCGCGAATGGCGCGCCCGAAGGCATCGCGCCCGAAGGCATCGCGCCCGAAGGCACCGCGCCGGCCGGTGCGCCTACTGCGCGGCCGGCCGACGCGGCCGGCAACGACACCAGTCTCGGCCCACCCGACCTCTTCGTCACCGTGCCCGTCCCGTACCCGCTGGCGGCCGGCGGCGCCGACGTGTACCGCAACTTCGCCCTGCCCGTCCCGCTCACCGAACGCCGGTGGGTCCGCGCCATCGAACTGCGCCCCGGCGCGGGCGGCAGGCGCGCGATCCACCACGCCCGCATCATGCTCGACCCGACCGGCGCGGCTCGCGCGCTCGACGACGAGGATTCGACCGCGCCGGGCTACGACGGACTGATGCTCGACCATGCCCGGTTCCCCGCCGGTCACTTCCTCGGCTGGGCGCCGGGCCGGACGCCCTCCGCCGTCCCCGACCAGATCGCCTGGCCGCTCGATCCGGGCACCGACCTCGTCCTCCAGCTCCACCTGCTGCCTGACGCAACCGACCCCCTCGATATCCAGCCGGAGGTGGCGCTCCACTTCGCCGGCGCACCCGCGCCGCTCACACCGGTCTCGGTCCTGCTGACGTCGAAGGCGATCCGGATCCCGGCGGGCGATGCCGCGCACGCTATCGAGGATAGCTACCGCCTGCCGGTCGCCGTCGACCTGCTCGCCGTCGCGCCGCACATGCACTACCTGGGCCGGCAGGTCGACGCGCGCGCGACGCTACCGGACGGCACGGAGCGGCCGCTGCTCCAGATAGACGACTGGGACTTCAACTGGCAGGACGAGTACCGCTACCGCGCGCCCGTCCACCTGCCAGCCGGCACGCGCGTCTCGGTACGCTTCACGTTCGACAACTCTGCCGCGAATCCGCGCAACCCCAACGCCCCGCCGGCGGAAGTCCACTTCGGGCCGTCGGCATCCGACGAGATGGCGGAGCTGATGCTGCAGGTGCTGCCCGTCGGTGACACGGACACGCTGCTGCAGAGCCTCGCGGCAAAGGGGGCGCGCGACGACATCCTGGCCTACCAGTCGCTGCTGCGCATCGACCCGGATGACGCCGTCAACCACGCCGCGCTGGCCGTCCGTTACCTCGACGTGGGTGAACCAGCCCTCGCCGGAGAACACCTGGCGCGCGCAATCGCCATCGCGCCGGATTTCGCCGATGCCCACTACAACCTGGGGAGCGTCCGTCTGGCGGAAGGGGATGCGGCGGGCGCGATCGCGGCGTACCGCCGCGCGATTGAACTGCGTCCCGACTACGCGGAAGCGCACAACAACCTGGGTGGGCTGCTGGCGTCGAACGGCGCAATCGACGAAGCGGTGACCCATTACCGCGCCGCGATCGACGCCGACCCCGCGAACGGCGGCGCGCACTACAACCTGGCCAGCGTCCTTCTCGCACGCGGCGAGACCCAAGCCGCCATCGACCACTACCGTGCCGCCCTCGCCGCGTCACCGGACGACGCCGACACGCTCTACAACCTGGCCGTCGCGCTACGCAGTACCGGGGACGAGGCGGACGCCCGGGAAGCTGCCGTCTTCCACGACCGGGCCCTGGGCATCAACCCGTCACTCGCCGCCCGATAGCCCCCGCGGCGACGCGGGACGGGACTCAGCGGGGCAGCTCCGACAACAGGCCGGCGATGTCCGGATGGTCCGGATGGACGAGTAGCGCGCGATCAAGCCAGTTGCGCGCCTCCTGAAAACGGCCGAGCTGGGCGAGAACGACACCGCGGACCAGCCACGCGTCGGCGAAGGCGGGATCGATGTCGACGGCGCGTTCGAACTGCGCCTGCGATTCCTCCAGGCGTCCCGTGAGGCGCAAGGCCTCGGCCAGCCCGAGAATCGCTTCCAGGTAGTTGGGACGCGCGCGAAGCGCCGCCTCGTAACGCGCGATCGCCGCGTCATGACGCCCCTCGATGCCATGGATCACGGCCAGGCCGAAATGCGCCTTCTCGAAGTCGGGCGCAACCGCGAGCGTGGCCTCGAATTCACGCACCGCACCCGCGGTGTCGCCGGACATCATCAACGCGGTGCCAAGCCGGTGGCGCAGGATCGGGTCGTCCGGCATGGCGTCGAGCCCGTCCCGGAAGATCGTCGCCGCCTCGGAGAACCGGCCCGCGTCCATCGCCTGCATGCCGCGCCGCTCGTAGGCGACCGTGCTCCGAAGCAGGCCGTTGTAGGCCGTCATCAGCGGATCGGGAGGCGACGGCTCCGCATCCCCCCGCTGGCGCAGGTGTTCCTCGGCTTTCGCGCGATCATCCAGCCCGCGGTATGCCATCGCCAGGTCATAGTGCAGGCTGGACGGTCCCGGTGCGAGCGCCACCGCCCGCTCGAGGAACGAGACGGCTTGCGCCGCGTCGCCCTCCGCCAGCGCGGCGCGGCCAAGGCCGGAAAGGGCGGGTGCGGAGGTGGCGTCGACGGCGAGCGCCCGCTCGAAGAGCGTAGCGGCAGCCGCCCCGCGCCCGGCGTCGAGGTGAAGCGTGCCAAGCTGCACGAGCGACGGAAGGTGCGTCGGATCAAGCGCGAGGACGCGCGCCAGCCAGTCGGCAGCCGTGGCGGCGTCACCCGTGCGCCGATGGAGCTGCGCGAGGTAGTACGGCCACTGAAGGTCGTCCGGTTCGCGGGCGTGCGCCTGCTGGAAAGCGGTGTCGGCCGCGTCGAGGAAGCTCGCCGCCATCAGGATGAGGCCGAGATCACCCCAGGCGTCCTGCTGTTCGGCGGCGGCATGCCGCGTTCGTATTTCGTCCTGGACGAGGGTAGCGAGGGTGGAGATATCGGGGAGGACGAATGCCGGCGGCGGTGGCGCGGGTGCGACGTCAGATGGCCCGTCCGCACCGCCGGAGGGGCCGCAGGCGGCGAGGAGCGCCGCGGACAACAGGAGCAGGTGGAATCCCGCCGGGTGCGCGCCGCTCGGGGCGCCGTCCCCCTTCATCCGGTCGCTCCAGGGGCGGGCGGAAGGGGCGTGCGGCACGCCTGGCCCGACTCGTAACGGGCGAGGTTCTCGGCGAGGTACGGGGCGGCCCAAGTCTGACCGGTCTGTTGCGCGGCGGCGATCGCGCGGCGCTGGAAATCGACCGCTTCCGGGAACCGCCCGGCTTCGGCCAATGCCATCGCAAGCGTCTCGTACAGTTCCAGGCTGAGCGGTGCGCCCCGCTGTGTCTCCATCAGCGTGAGGGCACGACCGCCGTCGCGCACACCCGCATCCGGCGCCGCCGCGAGCAGCCGCACCAACAGGAAGAGAATCCGGGCATCGTCCGGATGGATCTCCCGCGCCCGCGTCAGCCAGTCGTACGCCTCGCGGTACCGCGCCAACTGAACCAGCGAAACGCCGCGGGCCATCCACGCGTCGGCGAACGCCGGATCGATCACGGTGATCCGTTCGAAGTGCGGCAGCGCATCGCTCAGTTGTCCGGTCCGGGTCAGCGCATCGGCAAGGGCGAAGTGCGCGTCGAGATAGTTGGGGCGATGTTCGACCGCCGCCTCGTACGACCGGATTGCCTCGGCGAAGCGGTTGCTCTGCGCATGCAGGTCGCCGAGACTGAGATGCGCCTCGGCAAAATCGGGCTCGAGGCGCAGCGCTTCGGCGAACTGCTCCCCGGCCCCGCGGGTGTCGGCTGACTCCATGAGTGCGACGCCGAGCCGGTGATGCAGTGTCGCATCGTCCGGCGCAAGCGCGAGCCCCGCGCGGAACGCCGCCGCCGCCTCGTCGAACCGCCCGGCCGCGAGTGCGCGCATGCCGCGCCGCTCGTGTGCGAGGCCGCTCTCGAGAAGGCCGGTCTGCGCCTGCAGCAGTGGATCCGGGAGGGATGGCGCGCCGTCGCCATGTTGCGCGAGATGCTGGGCCGCGCGCGCCTGATCACCCAGGTCGCGGTACGCCATGCCGAGGCTGTAGTGCAGGCTGGTGGCACCCGGTTCGAGACGTAGCGCGCGCTCCAGGTATGTGGCGGCGCGCTCGGCATCCTGTTGCGCCAGGGCGGCGCGGCCCAGGCCGGCGAGCGCGGCGGCGGACGCCGGCGCGAGCGCCAGCGCTCGCTCGTAGGCAGCCGCGGCGTCGCCCGGTGCGCCCTGATCGAGATGCATCTCGCCAAGCCAGACGAGCGACGGCACATGCTCCGAGTCGATCGCGAGGACCCGCTCGAAGTTCGCGATCGCCTCGCCACGCCGGCCGGTCGCCTGCTGCAGGTGCGCGAGGTAGTAGGACCAGCGGAGGTCACCGGGATCCGCCGCCTGCGCGTGGCGGTATGCGTTCTCGGCGGGGGTCAGGAAACCGGCCGCCTGGAGGACCATGGCGAGAGCGCCGTAAGCCTCGGCGCGCGCCGTGGGAGAAGCGCCGGAGCTCTCGCTGGTGCGGACCGCATCGTGACGCGCGCGGAGTTGCCGCTGCACGGACGGCGCCAGGTCGTCCAGGTCGGGAAGAACGACAGGATCGAGCAGCTCGAGCAGCTCTTCGGGCGGCGGTGTATCGGTCGGAGGGAAGGAAGTGCACGCGGCGAAGAGTGACGCGACGAGGACGAGGCGCACCCGGGAAATCATGGCGGGTCGCCCTCGCCCTGGGTCAGCGTGGAGTACGCATCGATCGGCAGGTCCGACCAGGCCTCAACCGTTCCGTCGGGCCAGCTGACCTGGACGTCGACCGGGGTCGCATTGTCGCCCAACCCGGCGAGCACCCGGGGGTCGTGGGCAGACGCATAGCTGCCGTCGGCGCGCGCCCGGCGGTGGCGGGTCATCCCGTCCGACGTGGTCACCGCGACCCGGGCCCCGGTCTGGTCGCGCACCGCCGGTCCACCGCCCGTCGCCCCGACCAACCGGAGGCCGATCCAGTGGCGCTCCCGCCCCACTTCGTTCGTCAGCAGCCGCGCTGGCCCGGCCCCGTTCGCGATCACGAGGTCGGTGTCGCCATCGTTGTCGATGTCGCCGAATGCCAGGCCGCGGCTCACTTCCGACAGCGCGAAGACCGCGCCGGCGCGATCGGTCGCCACCTCGAAGCGCTCCCCACCGACACTCCGGAACACCTGATTCCGTTGCTGCAGCGCGAACGGGTTGTCGGGCGAGTACGCCTCCAGGTTCAGCACGACGGATCCGTTGACGGCGACAATATCGAGCCAGCCGTCGTTGTCGATATCGATCCAGCCGGTGCCGAAGCCGGTGTGCGGCAGGCTGGCCGCGCGGATACCGAACGCCGCACTCTGATCGCTGAACGCCCCGCCGCCGTTCACGTACAGCGTGCTGCCCTGCCCGGCCAGCTCGGTGATCAACAAGTCCTCGTCGCCGTCGTTGTCGAAGTCGCCCGCATCGACCCCCATGTCGGCCTTGGCCTCACCGCTCGAACCGAGCGCGGTGCCCTGAATCAACGCATCGTTCCGGAAGGTGCCGTCGCGCTGATTGATCCAGAGCTGATTCTCGCGCTGATCGTTGGCGACGAAGAGATCCATCCAACCGTCCCCGTCGAAGTCGGCGGCGGTCGCGCCGAGCGCGGGACCGAACTCCCGGCCGAGGCCGGCGGCCGCGGTCACGTCTTCGAACGTGCCGTCGCCGCGGTTGCGGTAGAGGATGTCCGGGCGCGGCAGGCTCACTTCCGGCGGGCAGTAGTCCATCGGGCCGGAGGGCGCAAAACAGGGGGAATGCGACTCCAGCGTGTAGGTGAGGTAGTTGCCGACGAAGAGGTCGAGGAAACCGTCGCGAT
This sequence comes from Vicinamibacterales bacterium, assembly GCA_965246995.1. Classification (GTDB taxonomy): domain Bacteria; phylum Acidobacteriota; class Vicinamibacteria; order Vicinamibacterales; family UBA8438; genus VXRJ01. Next base: position 1,592,482 of record OZ252008.1, on the reverse strand, counting down.
CGTAGTCGAAGAACGTGGCCGGCAGGCCCCACGACGGGTCGTCGGTACCGGTGGCCGTCGAGACATCCGCGAACGTGCCGTCACCCCGGTTGCGGAGCATGCGGTTTCGTCCGAAACGGGTCAGGTAAAGGTCGATCCAGCCGTCGTTGTCGTAGTCGCCGGTAGCGACCCCCATGCCATAGCCGTCGGCCGGTATACCCGCCGCGTCGGTCACGTCGGCGAACTGGAGAGTCCGCGCACCATCGGGGCCGACCGTCAGGTCGTTGCGAAAGAGACGGTCGCCGGAAGGCTGAACGGCGGGGGGCGGAAGGACCGGCTCACCCTCGCCGAGCGTTTCGCCTTGCGCCAGGTAGATGTCCAGGTCGCCGTCGTTGTCGTAGTCGAAGAGGCCGACGCCGGGCGCCATCATCTCGGACTGATAGAACTCGCCCGTCATGCCGTTGACGTGCGTGAAATGGAGACCGGTTTCGGCGGCGCGATCGACAAACCACTCGCCGGTCGGGACATCACTGTCCGCCAAGGCGCCAGAGGGGGCGTCGGTCGCCGCCGGAGACGATTCGGGCGAGGCGCCGCCGCACGTCGCCAGCAGAGCGGCGGCGACGGCCCATGCGATAGCGGTGGAAACGTGTAGCGCCGTCACATCACGGGGGTAACGCGAACGGTCACGTCCTCGCGGGCGATTCCGATGCCAATCTCCATCGAATCGGTCGCGATGTCCTCCGCCGGACGCGCGTAAGTGATGATGTACTGGCCCAGAATCTCGTTGGCAAGTTCGATCAGGGGCTTGCCGAGGCCGGCACTCGCGTACAGGTTCATCAAGCGGCCACCGGTCAGACTCGACACCGTCTCGAACACTTCGAGCCAGTCCCGCGTCTCTCGGGCCATGATTGAATTCCGGATGTTGTTGTCGATCCGGCCGCTGAAGGCGCCCTGGCGATCGAATACGCCGCGGCCGACCACATCGAACGACGCGCTGCTCCGGAGGGCCATGATGTGGACGGACGCGCCGACCGACTGCAACGCGCCGATCACGTGATCGACCGGTCGCGTCGAGTTGTTGGGCGACACCTCGGCGAACGCGCCGGCCGGCTGATCGGACGCCACAATGACGATGGTGGGCCGCGACGGCTGCCGCTGGCTAACGTCGATCGCCGCGTTAACCAACGCGTCCTGAAAGCGGGAAATCGCGCCGTTCGTCGGAAACAGCCCGTCTATCGCCTCCTGCATCCGTGTCAAGTCGGTGGTGGGCGCGACGACCTGCACCGGGAGATCGCCGAAGGTCACCAATGACATCCGCGCGTGGCCGGTCAGCGCGTCGACGAACGTGGCGAGCGCGTTCCGTAGATGTGTCGTCGCCGGAACCAGTGCCTCGCTGGTATCGACCAGCAGCGAGATATCCGCCGGTCCGCTGGGCCGCGCCAGGTACAGCACCTCGCGCCGCACGCCGTTCTCCATCACGCTCACTTCGTTCGGCCGCAGATTCGTGACCGGCTGCCCATCCTCGTCCAGTACCGTCAGATAGAGCTGCTGCGACGACTGTGCCGTCACGGCTGCGGTCCCTACCCAAAGCACGGCGACACCGATGGCAGCGGCCAAGACAACGCCTCTCCGAAATAGCGCCAGTCTCGTCATGATCCCCTCCCGGCGATCGCCTTGCAAACCCCCACTATACGCCAGTTCGACGCTGCAATTTGGCCACTCCCTGCCGGAAGCAGCCAAAAAGAAAGGCCGGGCCGCCCTGCGGCGACCCGGCCCTTCGAGTTGACCCACGGCCCCTTCCTCAGGAGGGGCGCATGTCGGCGCGACTTACCAGTAAAGGTGCGTCGCGATCTGGACGAACCGACCCTGGATCGACCGGAGCACGTTGCCGAGCGAGCCGCCGTACTCGTTGGTCGTGCTGATGATCGGGGTCAGGTTGAAGACGTTGTAGACGTCCGCCTGGATGTTCAGCCGCTTCCCACCCGGGAGATCCATGATCTTCCGGATTGAGAGGTCGATCTGGTTCAGGCGGTCCTGGTAGGTCGACCCACCCGGCATCAGCGGGAGGAAGACCGCACCCACCTTGTCAACCGGGGTGTTGGCCGTCACGCCCACCGCTGCCGCTGCGGCCATGTCCAGCCTGCCATCCGCTGTGAAGGGGATCGCGCCGCCGTTGGCGCCGACCAGCTGCTCAACGTCCACGCCCATCGTCGGGAACGTGGCCGTCTCGACGCGGTAGCCGACGTTCCCAAGACGGGCGAGGCTGCCCCAGAGGGTGCCGCCGCCGTTCAGGCCGCCGGAGGTGGAGCCGGCGTAGGAGCCAATGGCGAGGAGCTCGCGCGGGGTGTAGCTCTGGAGCGTCCCGCTGAACTGGAAGCCGCCAGGCAGCGGCACCGTGCCCGACATCTTGAACTCGTGGAGCCAGGGGACGCCCCAGTAGCTGGCGTCGCAGAAGGCCCAGTGGTTCGGGTTGGATACCTCGTCGCACCGCTTGATGACGTTCCGCTCAATCGTGTAGGCGCCGAAGATGGTCGCACCACCCGCCGCCCGGACGTTGAAGCCGCCCTCGAAGCCGGTGTACGTCTCCCCGTACTCGCCACCGTAAGGTCCGAGGTTCGCCGCGGTGCCGGACAGGATGTTCTCCAGCCGGTTGTCGGAAGACTCGCTTCGGCGGGCGTCCTTCAGAGCGTAGACCGGCAGCGTGTCGTAGGTGTCGCCGCTACCCGCGGTGAAGCAGGGGAAACCGTTCGGAGCTGCCCGCGACGCGGACGACGCACCGCAGGGGTTCGGCACCTCGAAGTAGACGTAGTCGTCGGGGCCGCGCGAGGCGTTGTACTGGCGCAGGCCGCCGTGCGAGTCACGCCGGTACCAGTTGAAGCTGACCGACAGGCCAGGCCGCAACTCGTGGTCGATGGCGAAGTTCGTCAGGCCGGCCCACGGACGGTCGAAGTTGCCCTCGACGATGTTCGGCGTGCCGCCCGGCAGACCGAAGTCCTGCGCGTTGCTGGTCGGACCCGCTTCCCAGTCCTGCACGTAGTCGTCACCATTGGTGCCACCGGTGTTGGTCGTGCCGGGGATACCGACGGCGTAGCTGTCGCCGGAACCGGAATCCGGACCGTAAGCCAGCATGGCCACTTCCGGACCGAAGTTCGTGGCGAGCCAGTTCCACGACGCGCAACTGTTGTCGCCGTAGTTGTACGCGCAATCCCACCAGTTCGAAGAGGTCCACTGGACCTTTCCGGTGTGGAAGCGGTCGGCGACGCTGTGCGTCGTGGAGGCGTGGTACTTGCCCCACGAGAACTTCAGCGCGGTCCGTGCATCGCCGAACAGGTCGTACGCGAAACCGAGGCGCGGCGCGATGCCGGCCCAGTTAGGCAAGTTGTCCTTGCTGCCGATGCCGCCCGGGATCCGCTGCGTCCAACGGGTGTCGTACGGACGGAGCGTCTCGTCGACGTAGCCCTGGATCCGCTCCCACCGCGCGCCCACGTTCAGCGTCAACCGGTCCAGCGTCCAGGTGTCCTGAACGTACAGCGAGGTATCGACATACCCAAGGTTGTAGGTGGAGAAGTGGTTCGTCCGGCCGACCTGCCGGGGCAACCCGCCGCCGGTGTACCGCTGGCGGATCGCGCCGTTCACGTCCTCGTTGTGCTGGAAGGGCCCGAAGCTGGTCATCAAGCCGAGCTTCAGGTTGTGCGAACCGGTGACGTACGAGATCGCGCTGTTCGTATTGAACCGCTCGACGTAGGCCGTCCGATCGCCCCAGTGGTACCGATCCGCGAAGTTCGTCGCTGACGAGCGGCGGAGCGTGTTCGCGTAGAACGGATGGATGATGCCCGGGCTGAGGCTGCCATTGGGATTGACGACCTGCGTGTTGTTGGTCAGACCCTCGTAGAGGCCGCCCACCTGATGCATGTGGTTGGTCCCGTCCCACGTGCCAGGCGCATAGGCGCCGGCGCCCTGCATCGTGGCCATGGCCGACGGGAAGCACGGCGGCACCTGGCAGGTGGGCCAGCCGCGATTCCCATCCATGACACCTGGGTTGCCCCAGCCGGCGACATCACCAAAGAGCTGCGAGTGCGACCAATCGCCCGCGAGGTTCCCACCCGGGCCGCGCGGAGGCACCGACTCCTGGTCGACATTGCTCCAGTTCTCGATCGTGGCGGAGTAACCGACTTCGAGGAGGAGGCGGTTGCTCAGCGTCGAGGTCCACTTGGCGCCGCTCACGTAGTAGATGGGCGAGCCGTGGTGACGCGTCGCGGTGCCGACATCGACACGGGAGTCGTAGTCGTGGAAGCGCTGCTTGATGATCCGGTCGAGGTAGGCCGAGAACTTGTTGCTCTGCGTGAACTGCGTCGTCAGGCGGAGCAGGCCGCTCGTCATCCGGTCGTCGTTGATGCCGGGAAAGTACTCGCGGCCATCGTTTCCATCGAGTCCCGCCGGCCGGTCCGGCTGCCCGGTGGTTGGATTCATCCCCAGCGTGAAGTACCGGTTCGTCAACCCTTCTTTGTTCTGGTAGAAGCTGTTGGTGACCGGCACGTCGAGGTGGTAGCGGCGCGCGCTGGCGAAGAACCAGAAGCGATCCTGGACGATCGGCCCGCCGTGCGCCACGTTGATGTCGTAGGTTCCTGAAATCGACTCGACCGACTGTCCGCCACGCTGTTGGTACCGATCGGTCAGGTTGCTCGCCTGCAGCCGACCCTGGGAGAAAGCGAAGTAGTTCTGCCCGCTGTGGACATTACCGCCTTCACGCGGAATCATGCTGATCCGGACGCCACCGGTGGACGTCTCGGCGCCGATGCCGCTGGTGTCGTACACCATTTCCTGGTTGGCGAGGAGGTTGATGTAGTTCTGGTTCGCACCGTCGTAGCCGGAGCTCGCCACGTGCATACCGTCGATCAGCGTGGTCGTCTGCTGGACGCCCATGCCGTGGACCGACATGTAGGTCTGCTGCGCGGCGGTGGTAAGACCAACCTCGGGCCGGTTCAGCTTGACGCCCGGAATCAACTGGGCGGTCGACTGCATGTTGCGGCCGGTCGGGATGGCGTCGAGCACTTCGCGGGTCAGCACCTCGGCCTGTGTGACCGACTGGACGTCGACGACCGGCGCCTCACCGGAGACGGTGACCGTCTCTTCAAGGGCGCCGACCGACAGCTCGGCGTCGAGGTTCAGCGCGAAACCGGCCGGAAGCTCCTGGGCCTCGACCAGAACGGTCGAGAAGCCGGGCAGCGTGAACGTAATGTTGTACGTCCCCGGCCGAAGGTCGACGATGTTGTACTGCCCGGTGCCGTCACTGATGGCGATGCGGCTTCCCTCAATCAGGACAGGGCTGGCCGCCTCGACCGTGACACCCGGCAGAATGCCGCCGGTGTTGTCAGTGACAACGCCGGCAATGCTGGAGTCACCCTGAGCGAACGCGCCGGTGGGCGCAAACGCCAGAGCCGCCAGCAGGGCGACGAAGGTGAGCGAACGTCTCATGGGGTGTTCCCTCCTCAACGAAAAAATTGCTCGTGGGCGCACGGTGCGCATACATAGCGTCACGTTTAGATGCAAGATGTATGCCAAGACCAACCTCAATAGTGGGGTCGCCGCTAGAGAACCATAAGCCCCTATGTTTCCTGATTGTTACGGAATGGCGCGGGCAGACCGTCATGCGGTTGACCCATGCAGAAACGCGCACTTGTCCAATCTATTGGATCGTCGATCCATCCATGCGGGCTGCTGCCCGGGGTGAAACCCGAGCTGCTAGGAGCCCGTGGTGAAACCCGCGTAGCACCGAGAGCGGTGAGGCGCCCGGCTGACAAGGCGCGACGAGGGAGCATATTGGCCATATTCGACCGACGAGCAACGCCGTTCAGGCGGGATGCATCGCCGCTCGAATGTAGCGGGGGTTTCACCACGGGCTCCTAGGGAATGGCGCCGGGAGGCCAGGGCGTGGCGGACGGCCGGTTCGTTTCGTAGCGACCCAGGGTCGCCTCGAGGTGGCCGAGGTACGGCGGGGGGAAGCCGCCCGCCTCGGCGGCCTGAATGAGGTCGCGCTGGAGAGACGCCGCTTCCTGGTAGCGGCCCGCCGCGGCGAGAGCCATGGCGAGGGTCTCACCCAGGTCGAGATTCGGTTCGAGCCGTTCGGCCAGCGCGTTGGCGATGCTCAGCGCCCGCTGCCCGTCGCGGACGTCGGGGGCCGCGGCCAGGATGCGGGCCAGCGCGTGCGGGAAGATCGGGATCTGCGGGAACGCCTCCATGTCCTCGACCAGGCGATCGCGCGCGTCGCGGTACTGGCGCATCTGCGCCAGCGTCACCGCCTCGCCGAAGTGGGCGTCGATATTTCCGGCGTCGGCACGCAAGATTCTGCGATAGGCGTCGAGCGCACGCTCGGGTTCGCCGGCGGCGCGAAAACTGATGGCGAGACGGAGCCTCGCGTCGGCGTCGGTCGGCTGCAGGCGGAGCGTTTCCTCGAACGCGGCGGCCGCCTCGCGGTGGCGGCCCACCGTCTGCAGCAGGATCCCGAGACTGTAGTGCGCCGCGGGAAACGTCGGATGGTCGCGGATGACCCGTTCGAACTGCTGGGCCGCAGCAGCCGGGTCGCCCATCACGTAGAGCGTCGTCCCGAGGCGGTGGCGAAGCGATGGGTGGTTCGGGTCGAGTTCGAGGCCGCGCCGGAAGTAGTCGGCCGCAGTAGTCCAGTCCTCGCGGTCGAGGGCCTCGTTGCCGCGGCGTTCGTACGCGCGGGCGCTCTCGATCTGGTTGTCGAGTTCGTCCATCAGCGGATCGGCCGGCTCGAGCAGGCCGCCGCCGCGCTGTGCGAGATGCATCTCGGCGCGCTCCGTATTGCCGAGCGCGCGGTACGCGCGCCCGAGCGGGTAGTGGACGGCGCCGGCCGCGGGGTCGCGCCGGAGAACCTCTTCGAGGAGCTCGACCGCACGTTCGTAGTCCTGTGACTGCAGCGCTGCGCGGCCCAGACCGAAGCGGGCTGACAGCGCGCCAGGGTCACGTTCGAGCGCTTCTTCGAAAAGGGGTGCGGCCGCCGCGGCGTCGCCCTGCGCGAGATGGACGTTGCCGAGCCAGACAAGCGGCGCGACGGTGTCGCTATCGGCGAGCAGGCGCCGAGCCGTCCCGAGATGCTCCGTGGCCTCCGGCAAGTTGCCAATCTCGCGGTGCAGATGGCCGAGGTAGTAAGGCCAGCGACCTTCGTCCGGCGCGCGGCGCGCGGCTTCCTCGAAACAGGGCTGCGCCGCTTCCGGAAAGCTGGACGCCATCAGGATCATGCCGAGTTCCCCGTACGCCGTGGCGGTGGCGTCCGGCTGCGTGACCGCGGCATGGCGTTCGCGGATCTGATCCTGGACGGCAGCACCGATCCGCGACAGATCCGGCAGCGGTCCGTCGCAACCGGCAGGCGGCGGCGGCATGATCGACTGCTGATCTGTCGCCACGGGCCGCTGCGGCGCGGTATCGGTGGACGGACCGCAGGCGGCGGCGAGCGCCGCGAGCCCGACGAGGACGGCGCGGCAAGCGGGCTGCGCCAGGGACGTCACTCTCCGGATCCCTGGCGGAGGACCTGCCATTGATCAATGGCGAGACTGGAAAAGTTCTCGGTGGAGCCGTCGGGCCAGTGGACCGTGGCGGTGGGTGGCGTGGCGCTGTCACCGAGCCCGACGAGAACTCGCGGGTCATTGGCGGAGGCGTAGCTGCCATCTGATCGGGCGCGACGATGCAGGGTCGGCTCGCCGCTACGCTGGACTTCCACTCTGGCCCCGATCATGGGGCGCGCACCCACCTCTGCCCCGCCCACCAGACTGAGTCCGATCCAGTGCGTGCCGTCGCGCAACTGGTTAATCAGGAGGCGGACCGGGCCAGCATCGTTGCCGATCAACACGTCCATGTCGCCGTCGTTGTCGATGTCGCCGAAAGCAGCGCCGCGTCCCGCTTCCGAAAGCGCGAAGACTGCGCCGGCCTGCGCGGTGACATCCGTGAACGTGCCGTCCGCGTTGTTGCGGAAGAGCGTCTTCTGCTGATCGTAGGGAAAGTGGCTGTTCATGCCGCCTTCCCGGCCCGCAAGCGCGAGGATCGTGCCGTTCACGGTGAGCAGGTCGAGCCAGCCGTCGTTGTCGTAATCGAACCAGGTGGTGCCCCAGCCGGTGTAGGGAAGACTGCCGGCCCCGAGTCCGGACACGATGCTGCGATCCTCGAACGCGCCGGTCCCGTCGTTGTCGTAGAGGTTGTGCCCCTCCCCCGTCAGGTGCGTCATGAAAAGGTCATCGTCCCCGTCGTTATCGTAGTCGCCGGCGTCCACCCCCATGCTCGCCTCGGTGGCGCCCAGTCCACTGAGCGCGACGCCGGCGAGGAGCGCCTCGTCGCGGAACGTGCCGTCGCGCTGATTGAACCACAGGAGGTTCTCGGCGCCGTCATTGGCAACATAGATATCGGTCCAGCCGTCGCCATTCAGGTCGGCGGTAGAGACGCCGAGGGCTGGGCCGAAGCGCGCGCCGGGGAGCGCCGTTTCCGTGACGTCGACGAAGCGTGCCGGGCCGTTGCCGTCCGGTTCGACCGCGGCGCCAGCGTTGCGATAGAGGCGGTCGGTCGTGCCGCCGTAGGTATCGGGCGGACAGTAGTCGCGCGAGTCGGCCAGGTTGCCGCACTGAATGCCGTTGTCGATCGTGTAGTCGACGTTATCGCCGACATAGAGGTCGAGCCATCCATCGCGGTCGTAATCGACAAATGCGGCGGAGACACCGAAGCCGTCACCGGGGCCGATCCCGGTCTGTGCCGTGGCATCGGTGAAGGTGCCGTCGCCGTTGTTGAGGTAGAGCGCGTCCAGGCCGTAATTGGTCAGGAACAGATCGGTCCAGCCATCGTTGTTGACGTCGGCGGCAGCGACACCCAGGCCGTAGCCGTCGGCGGTGATGCCGCTCTGCGCGGTCACGTCGGTGAAACGCAGCGACGCCGGATCGAGGACGGCGCCGCCGCTCAGCTCATTACGGTAGAGGCGGCCCATCAGCGGCGGCTGATTGGGCATCGGCGGCCGGACGGCGTCCGCCGGCGTGTCGTCCGGATGGAGCATCCGGCCCTGCACCAGGTAGATGTCAAGGTCGCCGTCATTGTCGTAGTCGAAGAGGGCTACGCCAGGAGGGATCAGTTCCGGGTAATGGAAACGCCCGGATGCGCCGTTGAAATGGACGAAGTCCAGGCCGGTAGCGGCCGCGCGATCCACGAACGAGTCCGTCGAGTTGTCCGCGGCGGTCGCGGTGCCGTTGGCCGGTGCGCTCGCCGCGGCGTCTTCCCCGCTCGAAGTGCCTCCAGCCCCGCATGCCGCGGCGGTCCAGGCAACTACGATCCACAATGTCCCTCTGCGCAAAACGCGACCCCAGCGACGGCGTTCAGGCGGAATGCATCGCCGCTCGAATGTAGCGTGGGGTTCACCACGGGCTCCTAGTGGCACGGCAGGGAAAACTCTAGCACCTTGGTAGGCGCCGGCACCGGCCGCAGCCGGGCTGGAGTAGAGTGATGAGAAATGACCACCGTGACTGCGGAGTGCGTTGCAGCTCCGGCGGCGGCCCTCGACGGCGACGCGCTGGTCGCTCGCCTCGCCGATGCACTGGAACCGCGCGCCGAGGTGCTAGAGGCGTATCTGTTCGGTTCGCACGGCCGGGGCGAAGCACGTGCGTGCAGCGACATCGATGTCGCTGTCTATATCGAGCCGGCCCGGGCCGAGCAGGCGGTGGCCGGCCGCGGCCACTGGGGATACCAGGCCGCTCTCACCAGCGATCTGATGCTCGCCCTGGGCACGAACCGTATCGACATCGTGATCCTGAACGATGCGCCGCCACTGCTCTACCACCGGGTTCTCCGTGATGGTGTCCGGATCCTCTCGCGCGATCTGCGCGCCACCACCACTCGGGCGGGTCAGGCTCTGTCGCGCTATTTCGACTTCGTTCCGTTTCTCGACAAGATCGACTCCGCACACCGCCGATGACGCCGGGCCACCTGGACCGCCGGGTCATGGATCGTCACTTGATCGCCTTGCGCGAAGCAGTGCACGACCTGCAGCGTCATGTGGGCGTCACCCCGGACGAACTGCGTACCGACACTGACCGGCGCTGGGCGATCGAACGCGGTCTCCAGGTCTGCGCGCAAAACGCCCTCGACATTGCCGCGCACCTGTGCGCGAGTGCCGGTCTGGACTCGGCCACGTACCGATCGTCGCTCGACGGTCTGGTCAGGATCGGCGTCCTGCCTGGGGATTTCGCTGGCCGTTTCAACAATGTCGCCGGTTTCCGCAATGTCCTCGTCCACAACTACCTGGACGTGAGCCTCGACGCCGTCGTTGCCATGCTCACGGAGCACCTTGCCGACTTCGAAGTCTTCGCCCGCCATGCGGAGGCTTGGTGCGCGAGGGTCCCGGACGAATAGACCCGCCGCGTCGATACCGGCGCGGCGCGGCCATTCCGGCTGCCAGACGCTTGGGGACGCCAGGGGCCACAGGGCACTCACAAAAAAAGAAGGCCGGGGAACCTTGCGGCTCCCCGGCCCTCGGGTTGCGCCTGAGCGCGACTCGTCAGCCTACCAGTGGAGGTGGGTGGCGAGCTGGAGGAACCGCCGGTTGATGGACCGGGTGGCGTCGCCGAAGGCGCTGCCGTAGGTTCCGTTGATCCGCGTGATCGGGTAGAGGTTGGGCAGGTTGTAGATGTCACCCTGAATATCCCAACGCATCCCGTTCGGCAGATTGAACGACTTCCGGATCGAGAAGTCGATCTGCGTCAGGGCGTCCGCGTAGAGCGAACCCGGAGGCATCAGCGCGAGCGTAATCGGCACCGTGCGGGTCATGGTCATGTCGCCAGCCAGACCGGGCTGACCGTCCACACCCATCGCGCCGAGTTCGCCGTCCGCGGCGAAGCTGTCGTGGCCGCGGAACGCGGACGCGGGCAGCGAGTAGCGGACGTTGCCGACGTAGGAGACGATGTCGTCGAACGTCGAGCCGCCCTGGTTGGTCCCGCCGAACTGATCGGTCGGGCCGCCGGCCGGCATCTCCTGCGGCGGGTAGAACTGCACGGCGCCGCTCACCTGGATACCGAACGGCAGCGGCACGGTGCCGGACACCTTGAAGTCGTGCAGCCACGGGATGCTCAGCATGCTTGCATCGCAGAACCGCAGGCGGTTCGCGTCGTCGCGCTGGTCGCAGCGGTTCGTGATGTTCCGCTCCATCGACCAGCCGCCGAAGATGGTGGTCCCGTTCGGGAGCCGCGCGTTGAAGCCCGCCTCGTAACCGTTGTAGGCATCGCCGTTGATGTCCGACGTGGCCATCGAGTTCAGGGCGGACCGCCCCCTCGCATCCGGCAGCAGGTTGTAGACGTCGATCCGCTGCTCCGGCGCTACGCCCTTGGTTGAGCACGGGAACCCGGTCGGGCCCGAGTTCGACACACCGGCATGGGACTGGGCGCAGGGGTTCGCGACGCTGCCAACCAGCTCCCAGTCCACCGCACCCTGACGCGCGGCGTTGTAGAGGATGATCGGCAGGTACGAATCGCGACGGAACCAGTTGAAGTTGAGCGAGAGGCCGCGGATGATCTCGCGCTCGATGCCAAGATTCATCAGGCCGACCCACGGCCGCTGCAGGCTGGTGCCCGACGACAGCGGGTTGCCCTGCGCGTCGCGCTGGATACGAACGGCGCTCAACTGACCGAAGTTGCCGGTCGTCGGCGCGCCGATCTCCCAGTCCTGCACATGGCCGTCACCGTTGGTCCCGCCACCCATGTTGGCGATCTGCACTTCCGTGCCGCCGACGGGCCACACGTCGACATCACCCATGATCGTGTTGGGGCTGACGCCAGCAGGCAGGAGCCCTGCCAGTTCCGACCGTGTGGCGCACGTATCGGTGCCGTCTGGCCGGAGAGCGCAGTCGAACCAGGGACGATTCTGTTGCAGGTGCGTCACCGGATTGAGGACGCGGGCGTAGCTGGTGGTGTTCGACGCGTTGTAGCGTCCCCACGTGAACTTCAGCGCCGTGCTAGCGTCGCCGAAGACATCGTAGGCCAGACCGAACCGCGGCGCGGCGTCATTCCAGTTCGGGATGTTCGTTGCACCGCCGTAGTTCCGCTCGTCCACGAAGCGGCTGTTGCCATTGGCCGCCGGCTCGTTCCGGCCGCGGTGGATCTCGTAGCGGAGGCCGAGGTTCAACGTCAGGCGGTCGACCGTCCAGGTGTCCTGGGCATAGAGCGCCATGTCCTGCTGGAAGTCGATCGGCCGGTAGATCGGCAGGTTCGAGACGCCGGCGAACTTCGGCACGCCCTCCTCGTACCGCTGATCCCACAGCGCGCCGTTCACCGTATGGTGCCGCGTGTGGTCGCCGAAGCTGTTCATCATGCCGACCTTGAAGTTGTGCGACCCGGTGACGTACGACAGTGACGCGAGGTAGTTGAAGCGCTCCGGCGTTTCGTGGATGTCACTCCAGTGCGCGCGGTCGACGTAGCCGGTCTTCAGGTCACGGCGCCGCGTGATCTCGTACCACGGGTTGATGACGCCACCGGCGCCCTGCATCATGAACACATCCGCCGCGTTCATGTAGTTCCCCCACTCGTAGCAGGGGGTCTGCAGGCACTGCGGGATATTGGCGGGCTGGAATGAATTCGTACTCAGGCCGGCCGTTATGCCCACGAGCGACGCGGGGACTGCCGGACCGTCCGGCGGGCCGTCCTTGCGCGGCTCGGAGCTCCAGTTCTCGACGTTGGAGGAGTAGCCCGCCTCCAGCAGCAGACGGTTGCTGATGGTGGAGGTCCACTTGAACGAGCCGGTGTAGTACATCGGCGAGCCCTGATGGTAGGGCGCCGTGGCTACGTCGGTCCGGCCGCCATGCGGGTGGTACCGGTCCTTCCAGATCCGGTCCAGGTAGGCGGCGAACTTGTTGCTCTGGTTCGCCTGGTACGTCAGGCGGAGCAGGGCGCTCGAGATGGTGTTCGTGTCGAGACCGGAAACGGTCGGATAGCCTTGTCCGTCGAACTCTTCCGGATCGTGCTGGAAGAAGTCGGGAACGCGGCCGTCCGGCGTAGTCGCTCCGCTCTGGTAGGGGTACATCCCCGTCATCCGCAGTTCCTCGAGCGGCGTGTCGTAGGCAACCGGCACGCGGTAGAAGCTGCCGGTGATCGGCTTGTCCACCTGCCAGTGGCGGGTGCTGCCGAAGAACCAGAACTTGTCGCGGACGATCGGACCGCCCTGCGCGGCGTTGATATCGAAGAAGAGATTGTTGCCCTCGGTCGATGTCGTCCGGTTCGAGCCATCCGGGTGCGTCGCAATGCTGGATGGGATCGATGCGTGGTCGCCCGCCAGGTTCTTCTGCGAGTAGCCCGTGTAGAACTGGCCGTTGAAGGTGTTACCACCCTCGCGCGGGATCATGTTGATCCGGACGCCGCCGCCCGAGACCTCGGCCGTCATGCCGCTCGTCTCGTAGACCATCTCCTGCGTCGCCAACTCGTTGTGGTAGTTCTGGATGCCGCCGTCACGGTCGGTGCCGTTGACGAGCTGGCCGTCCACGGCCACGCTGACCTGCCGCCAGCTCATGCCATGCGTGAACATGACGGTCTGCTGTGACGCGGTGGAGAGACCCACCTCCGGGCGGTTCAGCTTGATGCCGACGATCAGCGACGCGGTCGACTGCATGTTGCGGCCGGTCGGAATCGCATCGAGCACCTCGGTGGAGAGCACTTCCACCTGACGGGTGGTCTGGACGTCCACCACCGGCGCCTCGCCCGAGACGGTGACCGTCTCTTCGAGGGCGCCGACGGAGAGTTCGGCGTTGACCGCCACCGTCACGCCGGCAGGCAGAGCCTGTTCCTCGACCACGACGGTCGAGAAGCCAGGCAGCGTAAAGCTCAGGTCGTAGACCCCCGGCCGGAGGTTGATCAGCGTGTAGCGGCCGGCGCCGTCGGTAATGCCGACGCGGCTGCCTTCGATCAGCACCGGGCTGGAAGCTTCGACCGTCACGCCCGGCAGAATGCCGCCCGTGTTGTCGGTCACCTCGCCGGTGATGGTGCTGTTGGTCTGGGCAAACACCGTTGCGGGTGCGAGCGCCAGGGCCAGCAACGCGAGTGCGATAAACGAACGTCTCATATTGGCTCCCTCCTCAGACTCCAACTTCTCCGAACGCGGCGTACAGCCGTGCCTAACGTAAACGCCCTCGTGTCATGCAAGAACGATGCCAAGGTCAACGAGAGTTCGGAGGGCGCAAGACGGCTCTCGAGCGACCTGCCGGGTAGTTGTGTGTTTCGTGTGGGTTACACGAAATCATCGGGGTTGCCCGGGTTTTGAGGAGCGCTTCGCGTGTGAAGATTCGGACCGATCCGGTCCAAAGGGATGTGGTGGCATCCATCCTTTTGGATCGGATCTCTCCCGGGAACCGACGTGGGTGCGCCGGCGATCTATTGGGCCAGGGTCCGCGCCTCCTTCACCCAGGTGGTGAAGGTGCGGCAGAGACCTTCCAGGAAACGGCGCAGCGCATCCCGGTCGGCAGGGTCGGGAACGTGATCGCTCACCTTGAAAGGAGGCTTGATCACCGCTGCGCAGGTAGTGGCGTGAATCCTCCGGTCGAAGTTGGCGACGGCGATCGGAACGATCCACGGTTCCGGATCCAGGCTGGCCGCGAGGCGGAAGGCGCCCGGCTTGAACGGTCCGGGTGAATCTTCGGTCCAGTAACTGGTTCCCTCGGGGCTCAGGATCAGATTGGTTCCCGCCCGGAGGTAGGTGGCCGCGGTCTCGTAGAACTCCGACTGCCGGTGATAGCGCTGCTCCGGGGTCTCGTCCAGGCGATCCGACTCGGGCGTGTAGACGGAGATGTGCCCCAGGCGGTCGTAGTAGTCCTGGTGGCCGTACTCGGTGCCGCGGCTGTGGCGGACGACGCGGATGCCGCCATCACCGTACTGCCGGTCGAGGATCATCGCGCTGACGAAGTGCGAGTCCAGCGTCAACTGGAAGTTGTTCGGCAGGGTGTTGTGCTCGTGGTTCTTCAGGTGGTTGAAGATGAAGATCTGCCCCGGTTCGGACGGCAGGTTTTCTTTGCCCGCGAGGACGACGCGCACCTGCCGGAACGCCTTCTGGAAGCCGCGCGCGCAGAGCTTCCGGACGTCGGCGGGCGGCATCGTCGGAGGTGCCGTGACGACAGCGTCGTAAACCTTGCGCAGCGCTTCGAAGAACTCGTGCTCGCGCTTGACGTCGCGCAGCATCTCCTGGCACAGGCGGGCGAGACTGCGTTCGAGCCCGTCGTCGCTCTGCACCATCTTCGCGAGGATCGCGAATGCACTACCGACCGTGAGCGGGCTGTCGAGCAGGTGGGGCAGTTCGTGGAGCGGCGAGTGCACGCTCAACTGCGTGCAGCTCTGCTCGATCAGATTGCCGACCGCCAGTTTTTCCTTTTCGAAGCGGCGCGAGATAAAGAGGGCGCGGGCGGCGCGGAGGCGCGTCGAAGCAAGCCAGAGGAGCCGCCGGGCGAGGTCGCGCGCGAACGCCGGATCGTCGCGAAGCACCGGCTCGAGCTGCGCCGGATCGATGCGGTAGACGGTGCAGTCCCGAAGCGCGACGACGGTGGCGGCCTGCCGGTCGACGCCCCCGAGGCCGGCCAGCGCAACGATGGCGCCCGGGTCGGTCAGCGTCCGGAGTGCGAACGGTTCCGCCTTGCCGGCCGGTTGGAAATTCAACGCGACGCGGCCAGTGGCGAGCACCCAGAGGCCACGCGCCGGATCGTCCTGGGTTACCAGCCGCTCGCCACGGCAAAAATAGCGGCTCTCCACCGAGTCGGCGAGCGCGCGGAGAGACGCTTCGTTGAAGACTTCGAAGAAGGCGGAGCGCCGGAGCAGGTCCATGACAGGGGGAGGCGCGCGGTTGTAGGTCTCCTCTTCCCCGTCGTCCTGGAGTGCGCGAGCGAAGTTGGTGGGCGTCTGCGAGAACGTGGTGACGCGGGCGCGCATCTCGGCGAGGCGGGCGTAGCACTGGCGGAGGATTGCTTCCAGCAGGACGGTGCCGGCGTGGGGGTTGTCGCCGAAGAGGCGTTCCAGCGCTGCATGGTCGAAGCGGAGCGTTCGCGTGGCGCGCGTGGCGACGACGGTCGTGACATAACGGCGCGGCACCAGGAAAGCGGACCAGCCGATCGCGGTCCAGGGGGCGTCACGACGGCCGACGTCGAGATCCTCGTTCCCCTCCTCCAGTCGGATCTGGTACCGGACCTCGCCGTCGACCAGGAAGTAGAACCAGATCGCGGGCGCGAACTGCTGCGTCAGAACGTCGCCGGCTTCGAAGGTCCGTTCCTCGCCCAGGGCGGCGAGGCCGTCCCAGTCGGCGTCCCGGGCGGCGTCGAGCCAGCCGGACCGGGCGCGGAGGAACGCGGTACACTCGTCGCGCAACGCGCGCAACGCGGACTCGGGCATGGCTGACTACGACTCTACAACCACGGCGTTGGCGACAGAGTCAACGGGCGTGCGCGAAACACGCCCACCCATCACGCGGCGGGGAGATTTTCGACGGTTCTGGCGGGAAACCGTGGAAGAGCTGGGCCGGACGGCACCCAACCCGAGGCTTGGTGTCGCGGTGACGTCGGCCGAAGGCGCACGGATGCTCCCGGTCAAGTTCTCCTCCCTGGGCCAGTGCGACATTCAGGGTTTCCTGCTCACGCGCGAGAGGGACCACTCGCGCCCCCGCCCCCTCGTCATCACGACCCACGGCTACAACACGCAATGCAACCCGGTGCTGGAAGCGCGGCACACGGTGAGCTGCGACGCGGACCTCTTCTGCTTTGATGTCCGGGGCTTCGGCCTGTCACGCAAGGCGTGCGACGTCCACCCCGAGGGCTATGTCCTGACGGGGTTGACCGATCCCCGCCGATCGATTCTCCGGGGCGCGGTCTGCGACTACATCCGTGCCGTCGAGGTGGCGCGCATGCTCGGCAGCGGCGACGGCGGCGTCGTTTTCCACGGACGGAGCTTCGCCGGCGGCCTGGCCCTGATGGCCCAGGCGGTGTCGCAGATGGCCGACTTCCTGGCCGTGGCGGTGCCGACTTTCGGCTGGGCGTCCGGACGGCGGCGCCTGGTGAAGGAAGGGTCGGGGCGGGAGATCAACGACTACCTGGAACGGCATCCTTCACACGAGGAAGCGGCGATGGAAACGCTGTCGTACTTCGACACCGTCAACGTCGCGGATCGGATTGGCTGCCGGTCGATCGTCGGCGTCGGGCGGCGGGACGACGTGGTGCCGGCCGCGACGGTGTACGCGATCGCCAACCACATGTCGCCGCTGCCGGAGATCATCGAACTGCCGGTAAGCCACTCCGACGATCCCGACGAACGTCACTGGACCCGATTCGATGATCGGTGGACCGCCGAAGTGGCGGCGCTGTAGCACCGGCAATCGCCGCGGGTGCGCCGGCAGACCGGCCCGGCGCACCCGGCAGGATCAGTACTTGTCGTAACCCTCGGTCAGCTCGATATAGGTGCCGGCCGGGTCGGTCAGGAACGCGATCTTGAGTTCGACGCTTTCGACCTCGCGGAACTCGACGTCGAACTCGATCCCCATCGCCTTCAGCTTCTCGCAGAACGCCTCGAGGTCGTCCACCTCGAAGCCGATGTGATCGAGGGCGCGGCCGCGGGTCGGGTCGGTCGGGTCGTCCGTCGTCGCGAAGCTCATGTTCATGCCCGGCACGTCGCTCGTCGTCTGAATGCGGCCGCGCGGGCGGATCCGGAGGTTGAACACCCTCGTGTACCAGTCGAGGAGTTCCTCGTGCTCGGGTGTCCAGAAATGGATGTGATAGCCGGCGATCGGGACGTGCAGAGACGGATCCTCCTGCAGTTCCACCCAGACGCCATCCGGCGCCATCACATAAGCGTTCGGCAACCCCTCGGCGCCGGTGAACTCCGGGCCCACCTCCATGCCCGCGGCACGCCAGCGGGCGACGAACTCCCCGGTGTTCCGCACCTTGAAGCCGAAGTGATCCATCACCGAGCCCTGCATCGGCCCGGTCGGATCACGCTCGGTCAGCGCGATCAGGAAGTTCGGCAGGCGGATCGCGGTGAGCGGTCCCTTCTGCACGACGGTGCCGCCGAACCACTCGACCCACAACTTCTTGTGGACCTCGATGTCGGAGACGTTCAGGTGGACGTGACCGAAGGTGATTCCGTCGTCGTTCGGCGTGGCGAGCTGCGCCTCGGCGACGGGCGCGAACGCGACGGTGAGAACGATGGCCAGTGTGGCGGTCAGCAACTTCGTCATGATGTCTCCTGCTGCGCCGACGTCGAGGTCGGCAGTCTGTTGCGCCGGACCCTCCCCGGGGAACGTCCCCTCCCGCACCCGTAATTGCGGCACGGGCGGCGACCGTCCCGCCGTTAGGAGCCCGTGGTGAAACCCCCGCTACATTCGAGCGGCGATGCATCCCGCCTGAACGGCGTTGCTCCGCGGACTGCGTCAGTCCGCGGTCGCAATATGGCCAATATGCTCCCTCGTCGCGCCTTGTCAGCCGGGCGCCTCACCGCTCTCGGTGCTACGTGGGGTTTCACCACGAACTCCTAGTGTATCGTGCCTGTCATGACAAGAACGACCTTCGGCGCGGCGCTGATGATTCTCGCAATCGGCTGCGGCGGCGGCGGGACGGGAACCGCAACGGACGCTCCGGCCGGTGCGCCCGGCGATCCGCTCGCGGGCGATACCTCCTCGAACGCCATGGAGGGCGCGGCCCCGGCGGAGGCAGGCGCACCCCGTTTCCGCGTGGACCCGTTCTGGCCGGCGGAGCTGCCGAACAACTGGATCCTGGGACAGTCAGCGGGCGTGGCGGTCGACGAGGAAGACCATGTCTGGCTGCTCCATCGGCCGCGGACGCTGGATGCGCGGCAGCGCGGCGAGGAAGGAATGTGCTGCGTGCCAGCGCCGCCCGTGATCGAATTCGCACCGGACGGGACGGTGCTCCGGTCCTGGGGCGGTGAGGGCGCCGGCTACGAGTGGCCCGAGAGCGAGCATGGCATCCACATCGATCACGAGGGGTACGTCTGGATTGGGGGCAACGCGGCGGACGATGCCCACATCCTGAAGTTCACCAAGGACGGCGAGTTCGTCCTGCAGATAGGACGTTACGGCCAGAGTACCGGGAGCAACGACACGGAGAACCTGGGACGCCCGGCCGACATCCGGGTCGATCCGGACGCCAACGAGGTGTACGTCGCCGATGGCTACGGCAACCGGCGCGTCGTGGTGTTCGATGCGACGACGGGCGCGTACAAGCGGCACTGGGGCGCCTACGGCGAGCGGCCGGATGATGAGGAACTGCCGGCGTACGACCCGGACGCAGAACCGATCCGGCACTTCCGGAGTCCGGTGCACGGGATCGCGGTGTCGAACGACGGCCTGGTGTACGTCGCGGATCGGACGAACGACCGGCTCCAGGTATTCCAGAAGGACGGTACGTTCATTCGCGAGGCGTTCATCCGTCCGGAGACACTCGGGAGCGGATCGGCGAGCGGTGTGACGCTGTCGATCGACCCGGCGCAGCGGTGGCTATTCGTACCGGACGGGACCAACAACGTCGTCTGGATCCTGGACCGCGAATCGCTCGAAGTGCAGGGCCGCTTCGGGCGGCTCGGAAAGTACGCCGGCCAGTTCTACCGCCTGCACAACCTTGCCATCGACTCGCGGGGCAACCTGTATACGACCGAGGTGAATGTCGGCCAGCGGATTCAGAAATTCGACCGGATGCCCGGCGCGGAATAGCACCGCCCGCCGTCCGGCGGGCGGCGGACGCCTCACCGATCCTTCTGTTCGCGCTGTTCGCGCTTCTCCTGTTCGCGGTCAAGACGGAAGACGAACCAGAGCACCGACGCAAGCGCGCCGACGGCGACCATCACGATCGACGCGACAGTGAGGATAGTGACAGTGGTGTTTGGGTCCATCAGGTCGTTTATCCTACCTGACCCATGGCCCGCTCGCGACGGCGCAAACGCCAGCCACAACCAGCCGCGAGCGCATCGCGCAGCCAAACCTCCGGCGGTTTCGGCATCCCGCTCCTCCTGACCCTGGGGCTCGCCGCGCTCGCATTCGTCCCGCGCATCCGCGAAGAGACGCTCCTCGCGGCATCGTTCCTGGGGACATCGGGCCTGCTGCTCGCCTGGCAGGGGATCCTCGCGATCCGGCTGCGCCGGCGACAGGCCGACGCGGCCGAACCGGACGGCCGGCCAGACGCCATTGCGCCCGAATCACCGTTCCCCGGACTAACGACTTCGCTGCGGCCCCAGCATTACGTGCAGGCAGCGGTGCAACTGTCTGTCTTTCTTTATTGGGGCTATTACTGGGGGCCTGTCTATAACCACGCCTGGCTCCTTATGGGGCAACTTCTATTTGCCTACGCCTTCGATATATTGCTCGCCTGGTCGCGGGGCGAGAAGTATGCACTAGGTTTCGGACCCTTCCCGATCATCTTTTCCACGAACCTCTTTCTCTGGTTCCGCGACGACTGGTTCGCGCTCCAGTTTCTTATGATTGCGGTGGGCTTTCTCGGCAAGGCGTTTGTTCGATGGGAGCGCGAGGGACGGCGGGTTCATATCTTCAATCCGTCCGCCTTTTCCCTTGGTCTGTTCTCTGTCGCCCTAATCGCGACCGACACCACGCCAATCACCTGGGGCGAGGAGATCGCGACCACCTTGACGCTCGCGCCGCGTATCTACTTCTTCCTCTTTCTGGCGGGTCTGGTCGTGATGTACGCCTTCTCGATCACGCTCGTGGCGGCCTCCGCCGCCATGGTCCTGTTCGGCCTGAGCGCCCTCTGGTCCGCGCTGACCGGCGTCCCCTACTTCATCGACTCGGAGATCCCGACCGCGGTGTTTCTCGGCCTCCACCTGCTGGTGACGGATCCCTCGACCTCACCGCGGACACCCATCGGCAAGACGATCTTCGGCGTTCTGTACGGCGCCTGCGTCTTCGGGCTGTACGCTCTGCTCGGCGCGTTCGGCGTGCCCACCTTCTACGACAAGCTGCTCGGCGTTCCGCTGCTCAACCTGAGTGTCCGGCGAATCGATGCACTCGTGACATGGATCGGATCGCGCGCGCCGTTCGAGGCGATCGCCGGATGGCTCGCGCGCCCCGGCGCGAACCTGACGCAGATGGCGGTCTGGATCGCCTTTTTCTTTGCGATGGCGGCGCTCGGCGCGACGGACGGGCGTCACCGGGGCGATAGCGTGCCGTTCTGGGAACAAGCCTGCTCCGAGGGCCGCCCGCAGGCCTGCGGGCGGCTGTTGCAGATCGAAGCGTCGTACTGCGCCGACGCGTCCGGCTGGGCATGCAACGAGCTGGGGCGACACTACCGGGATGGTGCGATCGTGGAGGCGGACGCAGCGTCGGCAGCCGGCTACTTCGGGCGCGCCTGCGAACTGCGGTTCCAGCCGGCCTGCCTCAACCTGCTGCAGCCGGACGGCCAGTACCGCGCCCCGCCGAAGACGCTCGACCTGCGGTTACTGCTGCGTGAAGGGGGCGCTAACCTGATGGAGATGCCGGAGCCGGCGCTCTATCCCCGCGCCTGCGAGCACGACTGGACCTTTGCCTGCGAGGAGGCACGGTAATTGCGCCCGCTGACCCTCGTCTTGCTGGCCGCGGGTGCGGTGGCGTGTCAGGCGCCGGCGCCCGGTCCGGCGCCGGCGCTGCCCGAATCGCTCGACGGATATCGCGCCGACGCCTGGTTTCTCCCGGACGATCCCCTGCTCGGCTTTGTCGAGATCCCGGCCGGACGGTTCGTGATGGGAAGCGACCCGGCAATCGATCCGCAAGCCTACGAGAACGAACGGTGGTCGTCGTCCGATGCGCAGGGATCGGTCGACCTTCCCGCCTTCTATATAGGTCGCCTGGAGGTGACAGCCACCCAGTTCGCCGCCTATGCCGACGCGACCGGCGCCAGCGTCGCGGAGGACGCGCTCCGGGGGGCGCCCGATCATCCGGTCGCCCATGTCTCCTGGCCCGATGCGCTCGCCTACGCGCGCTGGCTCGACACGACGCTACGCGACTGGCCGGGAACGCCCTCCACCCTCCGCCAACGCCTGCAGCAAGGCTGGCAGATTACCCTCCCATCTGAAGCGCAATGGGAAAAGGCGGCGCGCGGCACCGACGCCCGCATCTATCCCTGGGGCAATGACCCCCAGCCGGGCGCCGCCAACGACGCCACGGGCCGCGGCGAGACCGTGGCGGCCGGCACGCTCCCCTGCCCGGACTGCGAGCACGGCCTCCGCGACATGGCCGGCAACGTCTGGGAACTGACGCGCAGCCCCTATCAGCCCTATCCCTACACCGACGCCGACGATGCCGACGACCTGTCGGAGGACGCCCTATTCATCATGCGCGGAGGTTCGTTCACCGATCCGCCCGCCAACACCCGCACCGCCGTGCGGGGCGGCGCCGACCCGGGCGCCCGCCGTCCCTTCATCGGCTTCCGCCTCGTCCTGACCGCCGACTGATCCCGCGGCACGCTCGGCGGAGGTGGCCCGACGGGCACGGATCTTGCGTGCCCGCCTGACACACCCCCGAGTTCTGGCACGGTCGCGCCGCCGGACCTATGGCTGCGGCACGAACTGCGGCAGCACGTAGGCGAAGATCATGGTCACGACGCCCATGAACAACGCGAGGATGATGCTGTGCTTCAGGGTGAACCGGAACAGCCGGCCCTCCTGGGAAGACGCCATGCCGGTGGCGGCAACGGCGACCGCGATGCTCTGCAGCGAGATCATCTTGCCCATGACCCCGGTGGCGGCATTGGTCGAGGTGGTCAGGATGGGGTTGAGATCAAGGGCGTTTGCGGTCACCGTCTGAAGCGTGCCGAAGAGCGCGTTCGAGGCGGTGTCGCTACCGGTCAGGAAGACCCCGGTCCAGCCGAGCATGGCGCTGAAGAACGGAAACACCACCCCGGTGGCGGCGAAGGAGAGCCCCAGGGTGGTGGTCATGCCGGCGTAGTTCATCACGTAGGCCACCCCCAGCACCGACGCGATGGTCAGCAGCGGCATCGCGAGCTGCTTCAGCACCGCCCGCACGATGCCCGCGAACTGCCCCACCGAGAGGCGCAGGACGAGAGCCGCCGTGAACGCGGCGAGGAAGCACGAAGTTCCGGCGCCCGAGAGCCACTGGAAGTTGTAGACCGCCGCGTAGGCGGACGGCTCCGCGGTCAGCGGCGGAAGACGCATGATCGTGTTGTGCAGTCCGGGCACCTCGATCGGCACGCTGACCCGGTTGAGCAGGGCCTGTATCGGCGGATAACGCCACGCGAGAACAAAAACGACAAGCAGGATGTACGGGCTCCACGCCGAGACGAGCTCGCCGGCGGTGTGACTGCGATGCTCCCGGGGCACCTCGACGTCGCCCTCCAGCCGGAAAACCTCCGCCGGCTTCCACACCTTCATCACCAGCACCATCGCCACCAGTGCGGCGATGGAGGCCAGGATGACCGCCACCTCCGGTCCGATGGTATTGGTCACCAGGACCAGCACGCCCGCGAAGGCAAGGGAGCAGGCCGCGATGGGCGGCAGCACCTCGACCGCGCGCCTCGCCCCCGACATGATGACCACCATGTAGGCCGGGATGACGATGGCGATCAGGCCGCAAAGGCGTCCGGTCATCGAGCTCAACGCGGCCTCCGGCAGGCCGGTGACGTTGGCCAGCGTAACGACCGGGATGCCGAGCGAGCCGAAGGCGACCGGCGCCGTGTTGGCGACCAGGCAGATGAACGCGGCGTAGAACGGGGGAAACCCGAGCCCGGTCAGCATGGCCGCGGCCACGGCGACCGGCGTGCCGAACCCGGCCGCCCCCTCGATGAAAGCGCCGAAGGCGAAGCCGATGAGCACCGCCTGCAGCCGGCGGTCATCGGACAGGGCGCCGATGGAATCCTTGATGATCTCGAATTTGCCGGTGTCCAGCGTCACCCGGTAGAGGATCAGCGACGCGATGACGATCCAGCCGATGGGAAACAGCCCGAAGGCGGCGCCATTGACCATCGCCGCGCCCGCCTGCGGCGCCGGCATGCCGTAGACTCCGATCGCCAGCGCCAGCGCCGCGGCGAGCCCGCTGAGGCCGGCCACCCAGCTCGGCTTGCGCTTGACGCCCAGCAGGTAGAAGAGCACAGCCAGCGGAATGGCCGAGATGAGTGTGGACCAGACGAGGCTGTCGGCGACCGGCGTGTAGTCATGTTCCCACATGCGGCGAGATTAACACGCGTTGGCCGGCTGCTATGCTACGCACGTCCCGATTGGCGTGGAGCTTGCCCCGATGCCCAAACGCTACTGGCTCATGAAGTGCGAGCCGGCCGCCTACACCATCGACGACCTCGCCCGCGACGGACACACGTGCTGGGAAGGGGTGCGGAACTACCAGGCGCGGAACTTCATGCGGGACGATATGCGAGTGGGGGACGGAGTCCTCTTCTACGCGTCGAACGCCGAACCCTCAGGCGTAACCGGCCTCGCCGAGATCTGCCGGACCGGCTACCCGGACTATTACGCCTGGAGGAAAGGCCACCACTACTTCGACGCGCGCAGTACCGAGGACGCACCGGTCTGGTGCATGGTGGATATCGCTTTCCGGGAACGGTTCGCCGAAACCATTCCACTCGCGACGCTGAAGCACACGCCGGGACTCGACGAGATGATGGTCACCCGCAAGGGCAGCCGGCTGTCAGTGCAGCCGGTCACCGAGCGGGAATTCGAGATCGTCGCCGGCCTCGGACGCCACACTCGCTAGTCGTTCGACGGCATGCGGCGGAAAGCCTTGAGGACTTCGCGGGTCATGTCCCAGCGGTCGAAGCCCTGCCGGCCCCAGTCGAGGCCGCGCCGCACGATCACCAAATCGTGGGTCGGGACGATGACGACGTACTGGCCGCGGTTGCCCGAGGTCGAGTAGGCGTCCGCCGGCACGTCCTCCTTGCGATCGTCCGGAACCAGCCAGAACTGGCCGCCGTAGAAATTGCCGGTCCGCGCCGTCGCGGGCGCCGGGGTCCGGACGAAGTCAATCCAGTCCTCCGAGATCAGCCGCTCGCCGTCCCAGACCCCGCCATTCAGGTAGAGCAGGCCGAACCGGGCCAGGTCGCGGGCGTTGGTATAGACCTGGCTGCTCAGAATGAAGTCGCCGAAACGGTCGGTGCTAACGAGCGTGTTGCGCATCCCGATCTTGTCGAGCAGGCGGCGGCGGGGGAACTCCCGGTACGTCTGCTCGTCGCCCAGCACGCGCTTCAGCGCATAGACGCCCAGCAGCGTGTCGTAGTTCTCGTAGTCCCAGTAGGTGCCCGGCTCGCGAATCACCGCGCGGCTGCGCGCTCCCTTGACCGAGCTGGCGCCCGCCCAATAGGACAGGCCGGAGCCGATGGCGTATTCCAGGCCGCTGTTGTCGACCGGGGCCAGGCCACTCGACATGTTGAGCACATGGCGCAACGTGATTTCGCGGCGCGGGTCATGCTCCGCGGAGGCGACCTCCGGGAAGAAGTCGTAGCCAAGCGGCCCATCCAGGTCGAGCGTCCCTTCGTCGACCGCCATGCCGATCAGCGTCGAGGCGATGCTCTTCGCCGTCGACCAGGTGCGGGTCCGGGTGTGCATGCCGACGCCATCCGCATAGCGCTCGTGGACGATCTGACCGCGGTGCACGACCAGCAGGCTCAGCGTCACCTGCTCCGGCGTGTCGCGCTCGAACGACCAGTTCGACGCCGCGTCGAGGGCGGCCTGATCGATGTACTCGGGCATCACCGCGTCACCCAGCAGGTCGCCCTCGGGCCAGGCGATCGTCGCCGGGTCGCCGGGTGGCGGCGCCAGCTCGAGGATCGGAAGCTCGCCGATGTCGGCCACCGTCTGGTCGGGTGGCAGGATCACGCAGCCGACGCCCTCGCGGAACGCGGCGGTCATCGCGGGCGCTGGACCGTTCGGGTCGCCGATCGTCACGGCGCGCCAGTCATGGTGCACCTTATAGTCGCCCCCTTGCGGCGTCCCGACGTGGTTGCCCCGGAAGAACGCGAGTTCCTGCCCGAAGACGTTCTCCAGCGTCCGGTTCGACGTGAAGAGGCCGTTGCACATGAAGACCGCCTGCTGGCCGTGGCGGACCATCTGCCGCTGGATCTGCCAGTAGTCGTAGGTCTCCTTCTGGTCGCCCTGCTGCGCGCCGAGCGGCATGGTGGCGGCGAACGCCAGTGCGGCGGCGCAGGCGGTGACAGTCAGCAGTCTCCGTGTGGTCAGCGTCATCACTTGTCTCCCTCAGTAGTCCGCTGCGCGCAGCGACACCCGGATGATCTCGCGGTCGTTCCGGTGAATGATATGACCGTTCGCGTACGCCGGGTGCGACCAGTTGACGATGCGCGCGGCTATGCGACCGTGCGGCGTCCGGGTCCCGGACGTCGAGGTGGGCTCGATGAGCCGCGTCCGGTCCAGCTCGACGTAGCCCTCCGGCGTGAACTGCGCCAGGATCAGGTACCCCTCTTCGTTGTTCACCAGCCAGCGGTCCTCGTGCTGCACCAGGAACGCGGTACTCCAGCGCGCCTGCGGCGCCAGGTCGGGACTCATCCAGATCCGCTGCCCGGTCCGAGCGTCGAGGGCGCGCAGCTCGCCATAGCTGTCGAGGCCATAGACGTAGTCGCCGACGACCACCGGCGTCGTCACCATCGCATGGATCGTGTCGGTCTCGCCCGGTAACTCACTCCGGCTCTGCCCCTGCCAGAGGTGCGTCGCGGCCGGGCGGTCCCGGCTGAGGCGCACCATCATCGACCCGTTGAAGAGCTGCGACACCAGCAGGTAGTCGCCGCTCCGGACCGGCGTCGCCACGGTGAGGCCCATCGAGACCTCCCACGGCTGCTCCCAGTAGAGCTCGCCCGTCTCCGGGTCGAGCGAGGCGAGCGCCTGCGGGTGCCAGATGATCAGTTGCCGGACGCCGCCCGCCTCGTAGATGACCGGCTGCGCGTAGCCCATCTCGGTGCCGGTCTCGATGGCGCGCCAGATCTCCTCGCCGGTGTGCTTGTTGAATGCCACCACGAGCGCGTCCGGCTCGCCGCCCACCACCGTGATGAGACGGTCGCCGTCAACGAGTGGCGAACTGACGACTCCCCAGACCGGGACGCTGGTGTCGTACTCCGCTACGTAATCCTTCTGCCAGAGCATGTCGCCGGTTTCGACGTTGAAGCAGAAGAGGCGCCCGGTGCCGCCGACGACATAGACGCGGTCGCCGTCGACCGTCGGCGTCGCCCGCGGGCCGAGCGCATAGGCGACCGACAGCATCCGGTAGCTGGTCTGCCACTCGTGCGTCCAGAGCACTTCACCCGTCTCCTCGTCGAGCGCCACCACCCGCTCTGTGCCATCGAGGGTTCGCGAGTCCGGATCCTCTTGCCAATCAGTGAGGAAGACCCGGCCGTCCGCCACCGCGGGACCGGAATAGCCGGAGCGGACCGGTGTCCGCCAGCGGACGAGGAGTTCGTCCGGGAGATCCTCGACAATCCCGGTCTCGGTCCAGACGCCGAGGCGGCCGGCGCCTCGCCATTCTGGCCAGTCCTGGGCGGACGGGCCGGTGGCCGCCGCCATTGCGAACAGAACTACCCACAGCAAACTCGTGGTCTTGCGCACCGGGCTCCCCTCCGTCCTGGAGAATCAGTCGCGCCCGCCGGCCGTTTCCGCCGCCGCGCGGGCGTCCTGCTCGAGAATTCGCGCCCCGCCGAGAATGCCGCGGAACGAATAGTTCGCCTCGTGGCAGGCGTACTCGTAGACCCGGTCATTCGTGGCCGGCCAGACGTACTCGCCGCTCCAGGGCTCGGTCCAGACGGTCGGGTCTTCGACGGTGAACCGATACAGCAGCGCGTCCGGCCCGATCCGGGTGAACCGCTCCACCACATGCAGGTTGCGCGACGCCCCGCCGAGCGCCGGAGTTTCGTTGAAGTTCGTGGTGTCGACGACCAGCGTGTCGCCCTCCCAGTGACCTACCGAATCGCCGAGCCAGCTCCGGATCTCCGGCGGCGCGTGCTCCTGGTTCATCCGCACGATGCGCGCATCGTGGACCATTTCGACGTAAATGACCACGTAGTCGTCGGTCTGGACGATCTTCTTGAGGTTGTTGTAAAGCACGGGCAGCATGGGTGGTCCGGCCACCGAGCCGAACCCGAGGAGACAGCGCTCGGCGAGTGGCCGGATCTCCGGATCGTCGTAGGGGCCAGGCGCATCGAGGTCGTCCTCGAGCCACCATGCGGTCCCGGTGTTGGGGCGGAAAAAACGGGCCCGTTCCGCCGCCCGCGCCCGCACTGCGTCGGTCAGGGGTGGGCGCCGCCCGTCCTGCGGATCCGTGATGATCGAGGTTCTCCACTCGCCATCGATCTGGAAAACGCCGGTGCCCCGATCGATCCAGAAGGTGTTGTAGCCGCCGACGTTGCCGGCCGCCCCGCCGGAGCCGTCACCGCCGGCCGGTGGCGCTGCCTGCACCGCTTCCTGCGCGCCGCTGGCGGCATTGCGGGCTTCGCGCCGCTCGTCGGATCCGCCCGGCGCGATGTCGAACAGCGTCCTGAGGACGCCGGGGTCGGACTCGACGAGCGCCGCCTCTTCCGCCGTCAGTGTCGCTCGCGTGCCGAACCGCTGCGGCCGCTGCAAAGGCGTCAGCGTCGCCGTATCGTAGGTACCCGAAAGATCGGGCTTGCCGCTGGTGGTGCGTGGAACACCGTCCTGTCCCATCGCTGCCCCCGGCAAGGCCAACCCCGCCACAAGGACCGCGGCGACAAGTCGACGGCTCATCACCTGGCTCCTAGCGGCCGGCCGCCGCCTCCTCTTCGCGCGCGCCGGCAAGGATGTTGGTCAGGCCGTAGTTTCCCTCGTGACAGGCGTACTCGAAGATCGGAAACTCGTTCTTCGTCATCGGCAACCGGTAGGTCCAGGGCTGATCCCACGCGCCCGGATCCTCGGCCGTCACCTCGTACATCAACGTCCCGTCGGAGACGCGCGTGAAGCGTTCGACGAGGTGGAGGTCGGCCGTGGTGACACCGGCGCGGAAGCTGGTCTCCCGGAGAAAGTTGGTGGTCTCGACCACCAGCGTCTCGCCTTCCCAGCGCCCCCGCGAGTCGCCCATCCACTGCCGCACGCCATCGGGCAGGTGCGGACGTCCGTCGAGCGGGACAACGCGCGAGCTGTGCACCATCTCGTTCAACAGGACGACATGGTCAGGCGTCTGCACGATCTGCACGTTCTGGTTGTAGCCGCCCGGCGTCATCGGCGGGCCGGAATTGAAGCCGAGGATGCAGCGGACGGCGAACATGCCGGACCCGAGGTCTTCGACGAAACCGCCGTAGGTCGGCTCATGGCGGTCCACCCCTTCGCGCGCCCGGTCCCTCTCCGCCTGCTTCGCCGCCGCGTCCGCGTTGAGCGGCGGGACCCGCCCGTTGGGCGGATCCACGACGAGCGACGTCTGGTTCGTGTCGCTCACCGTTTCGCCCGGATCGAACCAGAACTGGTTGTAGTTGCCGACCCCGTCGGCCGGCTCCTGATCGTCACGGATTTCGAAGAAGGCGAGACGGTCCGCTTCGAACGCGGCTGCTTCCTCCGCGGTCCAGGTCGCCCGATCGGCCAGTTCCTCCGACCGCTCGAACGGCGTCAGTGTCCGGAAGTCCCAGACGCCATTCAGATCCGGCGCACCCCACGCTGTCCGGGGCGCCTCGGCATCCTGCTGGGCCAGCGCCGCACCGGGAGCCGCCGCCAGTCCGAGCATGACGACCGATACGATCGCCGCCGCTTTCAACGCACAGAATCGAACGGTCATGATGACACCCTCCGTTACCGGTTCCGTGTTCCCGCCGACGCTCATCCTACTACGGGCGCGCCGCAAGCTCCCAGGGGATACAGTCCCGTCGGTCCGCGGTCAGGAACCTTCCTGGCCGATTCACGTCCATAGAAGCAAGGAGGAGACGAGACATCCATGATCATGACCACCACGCCCGGGATCGAGGGCAAGAGCATTCGCCAGTATCACGGGATCGTTACCGGCGAAGCGATCGTCGGGGCGAACATCATCAAGGATTTCTTCGCCGGCATCCGCGACATAGTCGGCGGACGGTCGGCCGCCTACGAACAGGAACTCCAGAAGGCCCGCGAGATTGCCCTGAAGGAAATGGGCGAGGCGGCTCAGCGCCAGGGCGGCAACGCCGTCGTGGGGATTGACCTCGACTACGAGGTGGTGGGCAAGGGCGGGTCGATGCTGATGGTCTGCGTCAGCGGCACCGCCGTCACCATCTAGGAGCCCGTGGTGAAACCCCCGCTACATTCGAGCGGCGACGCGGGGTTTCACCACGGGCTCCCAGGCGCTACTGGCCGGTAACCAGGTGCCGTAGTCTCCGGATCCCCTCGCTGGCAGGCCCGATGACCGGGCTCTCTCTTGCGGCATCCGCGGCGGGGAGGGTCCGCTCCATCGAGAACTGCGCGAAGAGGACGGCGGCGCCGGAAGGTGTCGCACGGACCGCCTCGAGGAGCAGCTCGTCGTGCTGCTCCGGGTTACCACCGAGGAGGCCGTCCATGGCGCCCGGCACATGCGCGGTCGTGACATTGACGTCGACCGACTGGGTGGCGGCTTCTGCCTGCAGCGCCTCCGCGAGGAACGGGGCCGAAGCGGGCGCGGTGGACAGAATGTGCAGCGGATGGTCCATCCCGAGCGAGAGCGCGCGCTCGATGATGCCGTCGAAGCTGGTGGCGACCGGCACGTTGACGCTGCGGCGCGACGCCTTGGCGAAATCCCCGAAGAACGAACCGGTGACGATGATCGCCTGCACCCCGGTCGACGCGCTGTAGCGGATCAGCCGGTCGATGCGGGCTCCCGTCTCGGCGTCGTCGATCGTGCCCGCGTTGCGGTCGAGGTAGAGCGAGCCGTCGAGGAGATGCGCCACCTCGGCCTCCGGCCAGACCCGGGCGAACGCATCATCCGTCGTCGGAATCGCGTTCGCCAGAGCGTGAAGCGCACCGATGCGCGGACGTTCCTGCATCATGGTCCTCCAGGATTCTGCGCCAGAAGGCGCGCCCGCCAGGGCGCGCCTAGTCAGTGGCGAAGCAGTAGAAGAGACCGGCTCCGCCGGTGCCGACGAGGTTCTCCTGGCTGCAGCCGCGGCTCGGGTGCGTCGAGTTCCAACTGCTGTTGCCGCCCCCTTGCCGATCGGAGTGACCCACCTGCGCGGACCCGTCGCCGTTGCTGGTCCAGTTGCTGCAGGTGTGGTCCTCGCCGGCCGGGAACGCCGTCCCGTCCGGGCGGCTCCCGGTCAGAATATCGTGCTGGTTCGGCGAGTCGCCGACGCCGTTCACCGGATTGCCTTCTTCGGTCAGCGCCATGTTCTTGCCGACGGCGTTGCCGATCCTGGCCTGTTCGATCGTGCCACCATGCAGCCAGCCAAGATCGGCCGCGATCTGCCGGCGGGTGTCTTGCCCATGCCATGGGCCGTCGCCGATCCGGTCACGTGCGTTGACCGCGTTCGGACCCTGCGTGCTCAGATAGGCACGCCAGGTCTTGTCGCCGGCGCCGGCCGCCGCCGCCAGGTTCTGGCAATGCCCGTCCGCCCCCGCGAGTCCGCCCAGGTTGGCGCCATCACCAAGACCGCGGCTGGTGATGAAGAAGGTCATCTCCGGCTCCTGCGCCGCTGCGGTATCCGACACGACGAGCGACGTCATTGCCGCCGCCACCACCGCCATCACAACGGCCAAGCCGGCCGCCACCGCGTTCCGCCGCATATGCTGCATCGTCATCGTCTCGTCTCCTTCGGTCCAGCTGACCGTACCGTCCGTTCTCCCCTGCCGCTGCGCCGCCCTGCTATGTGCAGACGTCGCCGAGGTATCCGCCGCCACCACAATACCGCACATCCTGTAACTGGATGAGAATGCCGTCCGGGTCCGTGAAATAGAGTTCCGGCGTGCCGTCGGGCGCGCCGCCCCGATCCGGCATCCGCATCGTGACGTACGACTCGAGCGGTCCCGGCGGACCTTCGGCCCCCTCCGGTCGCGGATGGATGCCATGGGACTCGAGGGTCGCCATCACTTCTTCGTGCTGGAAGTTCTCCATCGCCAGAGACGCGTGATGAATGCGCGGCTCGCCCGGCCCCTGTGCCAACGCGAGGAACTGGTTGTCCGCGCCGACCGAAAGGACCGGAAGCGTGCCCTGATACCGCGTGATCGGCATGCCGAACAGTTCCTGGTAGAACGCGATGGAGCGCTGCTGATCCGGCACGAAGACGGTGAAATGATTGATCTCCCGGAGGGTGATCAGGCCATCGCCCGGGGCCGGCTCGGGCGCATCGCACAACTCGCCCAGCAGGCCTTCCCCACCGCAGTAGGTATTGTCCTGCAACTGCACGACGATGCCATCGGGGTCGGCGATATAGAGCTCCGGGGTGCCGTCCGGATGGCCACCGAACTCCGCGCCGCGCATCCGGATGCGGACGGTGTTCGGGCCGGCGTCGGAAGGCTGCGCAACCTGCGCAACGCCATGCTCGCCCAGGATGCCAACCAGGCGGTCGTCCTCGAAGTTGTCGACCGTGAGGCAGGTGTGGTTGATGTGCGGCCGCGCGTCGGGGCGGCCACCGCCGAGCGCGATGAACTGCGGGCCGTCGCCGACGCGCAGGATCAGCGTCTGCGCCTGTCGCGCGGCAAGGGTGAGACCGAACAGGCCCTGGTAGAACTCGAGGGACCGGCCGATGTCGGTCACGGTCAGCGTCATGTGGTTCCACGCGTTGACCGGAATGGGAGGGCCGGCGGCCGCCGCGTCAGGCGCCGGCGCAGCGCCAGACGCTGCGGCCGAGTCCTCGGCCGGCATGTCGGTCGATGGCGGGCTGCCGCAGCCCGCCAGCGCGGGCGCGGTTGCAGCGGCGAGGGTTCCGGCCAGGAATGATCGGCGCGTCAGCATGCCGGGATTATAGCCCCGGCCGTGCGCGGCCGGCGGGCGCCCGCATACCCGCCGCGCACCGACTATTCGTAATACTGCTTGTACATGCCGCGGCGGAAGATCCAGCCGCCGAGGGGACCGAGCCAGCCGAGGACGTGGTACATCCAGCCGAGGTCCATCATCTCGATCAGGTTGCCGTCCATGTCCTTCGCGAAGAAGAACCAGTGCCCGCGCGGGGACTGCTCCGGAGGGCTGACGCACTCGACTCCCTTGGAGGTCAGGTAGCCGTGCCAGCGGTGGATGCCGCGGACGTTGAACGCGATATGCGTGATGCCGATCCGGTTCCAGGGAATCTCGACCGCCGGCTGCTGCGGCTGAAACTCGAAGATCTCGATAATGCCGCCGCCCGGAACGCGGATCCAGCCCACCTTGCAGCTTGGGGCATCGACGTCCGCGCCAACGCCGAAAAAGCTCTTGACGCGATCGGGCGGCTGATCGGCGACGCCGACCAGCGGGCAGCGGAAGACGTCCCAGTAGAAGCGGACGGCGGCATTGAAGTTGCGGACGGTGATGCCGGCATGGCTGAAGGATCGGGCTCTCATGGGGTGGTCTCCGTGACGGACGAACTGCGATTCTCCCACTCGGCGGGGGTCTGGGTGTAGACGTCCGGACGGGTCGGGCACCCCAACTCGGTCTCCGCGATATGGTCCGCCACGCGGAGCGCGTTGGCGGCGATGGTCAACCCCGGGTTGACGGCAGCGGATGAGGGGAAGCACGACGCGTCGACGACGAAGAGGTTCTCCACCTCGTGCGCGCGGCAGAACGGATCGAGCACCGAGGACTGCGGATCGGTCCCGAAGCAGACGGTGCCGCACTGATGCGTCGTGTTCTGCGTGCCGAGCGACCGGGCGATGACGACCGGGTAGCCGAGCCGGCGGAGGATCCGCCGCATCGTCTGCACCAGGCGCCGGTGGGCGGTCACATTGGTCGGCTGGTACGCGAGGCGGATGCGGCCGTCCGGCTCCAGCGTCACCCGGTTGTCCTCGCGCGGCAGATCCTCCGTCATCGCCAGCCAGTCCACCCCGCGCTGCAGCCAGAGCCGGAGCATCCAGTGCGGGATCCACGGCTCCACGTACTGCACCTGCTCGGGATGCGTCCGTCCCTGCGTCTGCACCTGGCCGAGCGGGAATCCGGCGTCGGGGCCGTGCAAGTAGTAGTCGTTGATCGCCACCGTCTTCTGGAATGACGCCCGATTGCGGCCGAACGGCGACCAGCCCTGCATCATCGTGGCAAGGTGCGCCATGTAGCGGCGGCCCACCAGGCCCGATGCGTTGCCGAGGCCGTCCGGATGCCGGTCGTTCGCGGAGCGAAGGAGCAGCGCGGCCGAGTTGACGGCGCCGCACGAGACGACGACGACCGGCGCCGTGTACCGCTCCGTCTGCCCGTTCCGCTCCACCTCGACGGCGGTCACTCTCCGTCCGGACGAGTCGGTCAGGAGCCGCCGGGCGCGGGCCCCGGTAAGGACATGCACCGCTCCGAGCGCCGTCGCCGGCCGGACGCCGCACTGCTCCGCCTCGCACTTCGCGTCGATGTGGCAGGGGAACGAGTTGCACGTATCGCACAGGACGCAGTGCGCTCCCGGCGACGACAGGCCGAGCGGCAGGGGCGACGGGTGGAGCCCCATGCCGCGCAATCGGTCGACAAGCGGATCGATGTGCGGGTCATGAGGCACCGCGGGAAACGGATACGCGTCGCGCGGCGGTTCGGTCGGATCCGATCCGGACGCGCCATGCACCTGGTAGCACCGCTCGGCCCGCGCGTAGTACGGCGCGAGCGTGGCGTAGTCGATCGGCCAGGACGGCGAGACGCCGTCCACATGTTCCAGTTCGCCAAAGTCCTCCTGGCGCATCCGGAAGAGGACCGCCCCCCAGAACTTCGAGTTGCCGCCCACGCAGTAGTGCATGTACGGCCGGAACTCGCTCCCGTCGCCATCGATCCAGCGCTCGTCCGTCCGGTAGCGCAGGTCCTTCCAGACCGCCTGCGGGCTCCAGTTCTCTGCTTCCGTCGGAATGAACCCGCCGCGTTCGAGGATCAGGATCCGTGCCGGCGTGGTCGCGAGGGCGCGCGCCAGAGTGCCCCCGCCGACCCCGCTGCCGACGACGATGACGTCCCATTCCTGCGTCAGCGCCTGCGCCTGGACTTGCGTCGCCGCCATCGCCCGTCAGTCCGCGGCGTCCGCCGTCGCGACGATCTGTTCCATGATTCGTTGATCGGCCATTGCGGCCTCGAGACTCATCTCGGGCGGCCGCCCGGTGTCGATGGCGGCGGCGAAGTCGCGATACATCGCGCGATAGCCGCGGATGTCGCGAAAACCGGGGAGTATCAATTCGGGGAAGCGGCGCCGGCGGCCGCGCACGAGCACCGCCGCGCCGTTCGACTCGAACGAGAGGATGCCGTCCCGACCGAACAGTTTCGAGAGCCGCAACCCGCGCAGCAGCGAGGGCACCTCCCGCGAGTAATAGAGGGAGCCGCCGGCCCCGTTGTCATACCGGAACGCGGCCAGCAGCGACTTGGCGCGCCGGTCCGGTCCCTCGCGGCCTCCTGGTGGCCGGACGCCCCACGCCGACGTGATGCGCGGTCCCAGGCAGTTCGCCAAATGCAGCCAGTGGATGCCTTCCTCGAAAAAGGCGTCGCCGGCAGCCGCGGTCTCGTCGTTGCGCCAATCGCCGGCCGACTTCAGCCGCCGTACCAGCGTCGTGAAGTGCGCCAGCAGCAGGTCGCCGATCGCGTCCTCGGCCAGCAGGCGGCGGAGACAGACGGCGAGCGGCTTGTAGTGGTCGTTCTCGCCGACGATCACGGTCCGGCCCGCGCGGTCACGCGCCGCGCAGACTCGCTCGAAATCCGCCATCCGCGGGAAGGCCGGTTTCTCCACCAGCACATGCTTGCCGGCGTCGAGCGCGGCTAGCGTCCACTCGAGGTGAAACCGGGGCGGTGTGGCGACCACCACGACGTCCACCGCCGGATCGTCGATCGCGGCGCGATAGTCACCGTACGTCCGGGTCCCTCCGTAGCGCGCCTGGTAGCGTTCCGCCTTGTCCCTGTCGCGGCTGGCGTAGGCCGGAATGAACCGGTCGCGCAACCCCCGCAGGTGCGCGCCATGGACGCCGGTGATGAACCCGCAGCCGAGGAACGCGACGGTGAGCGGCGGTGGCACGATGCTCGCCCGCGGCGCGTCAGTTGAGGCCGCGGCGGATCAGCAACGGGCGCACATCCGGCTCGGCGCCCCGGAACGCGCGATAGAGGTCGAGCGCCTCGACGCTTCCCCCCTTTGAAAGGAGCGTGTCGCGGAAGTGATCGCCGTTCTCCCGCTGGAGCCCGCCGTTCTCCTTGAACCACTCGACCGAATCGGCGTCCAGCACCTCGCTCCAGATGTAGGAGTAGTAGCCGGCCGAGTATCCGCTGTTCCAGATATGCGAGAAGTAGGTGCTGCGATAACGGGGCGGCACCGCATCGAGGGCCACGCCCGCCGCCTCGAGTGCGGCCGCCTCGAATGCCTCGACGCCGGCCGCGTCCGGCACCTCGTCGATGGTCAACTGATGCCATGACTGATCGAGGAGCGACGCGGCGAGGTACTCCGTGGTTGCGAAACCCTGGTTGAACGTCTGGGTCGCGAGCACCTTCTCGAGCAGGTCGGCCGGCATCGGCTCGCCCGTCTCGTAATGGACGGCATAGTTCTGCAGGACTTCCGGCCAGGTCGCCCACATCTCGTTCACCTGCGACGGATATTCGACGAAGTCGCGCGGCACCGACGTGCCGGAGAAGTACGGATACTCCACGTTCGAGAAGAAGCCGTGCAGCGCGTGGCCGAACTCGTGGAACGCCGTCTCCACCTCGTCGAAGGTGAGCAGCGTCGCGTCGCCCTCCGGCGGCTTCGGCACGTTCAGGTGGTTCGCCACGACCGGCGACGTGCCGAGCAGGTGGGACTGCGAGACGTAGGCGTTCATCCAGGCGCCGCCCCGCTTCGACGGCCGGGCGTAGTAGTCGGCGAGGAACAGCCCCAGCGATGACCCATCGGCGTCGAACACCTCCCAGACGAGGACGTCCGGATGGTAGGTGGGCAGGTTCGGGCGCTCCTCGAACGTCAGGCCGTAGAGCTGGTTGGCGGCGAAGAAGACCCCGCGCTCGATCACGTTGTTCATCTCGAAGTAAGGGCGCAACTGCTCGCCGTCGAACGCGTACCGGTCGGCGCGCACCTTCTCGGTGTAGAACGACCAGTCCCACGCCGCCAGTTCGCCCGCGTCACCCAGCATCGCCTGAAGGTCCGCCGCCTCCCGCTCTGCGTTGGCGACGGCGGGGGGCGCGAGGCTGGCGAGCCGCTCGTTCACCGCATCGACCGTCTGCGCGGTCTGCCGCTCCAGGATGTAGGCGGCGTGGTTCGGGTAACCGAGCATCGCGGCGCGCTCGGCGCGGAGGCGCGCGATGGTGGTGATCACCTCGCGGTTGTCGTATTCCCCGCCCGACAGGTTCCGGCCGAGCGATGTTTTCGTGATGCGCTCGCGCAGCGCCCGGTTCTCGAGCGAGACGAGCGAGGGCTGGCCGCTCGTATTGAGGAGCGGAATGACGAATTTACCTTCCAGATCGCGCGCCGCCGCTGCTTCGACCGACGCCGCCACCTGATCGTCCGGCAGGCCGGCCAGTTCCTCCTGCGTGTCGACCACCACGGCGGAGCCGTTCACCTCGTCGAGGACGTTCTGCGAGAAGGTGGTCTGGAGCGCCGCCAGTTCGGCGTTGATCGCCTCAATCCGTTCCTTCTGCGCATCGTCGAGGAGCGCCCCGGCGCGCACGAAGTCGGTGTAGTACTCCTCGATCAGGCGGCGCGACTCGACGTCGACGTCGAGCGTGTCGCGCTCCTCGTACAAGGTCTGCATGCGCGCGAAGAGATCGCCGTTCAGCAGGATCGCGTCGGTGTGCGCGGCGAGCTTCGGCGCCACCTCGCTGCGGACCGCGTCCATCGTGTCGTTGGTATGCGCTGACGAGAGGCCGAAGAAAACCGTGGCGACGCGATCCAGCAGGCGGCCGGAGCGCTCCATCGCCACGATGATGTTCTCGAATGTCGGCGGATCCGACTGCGTCGCAATCGCC
This sequence comes from Vicinamibacterales bacterium, assembly GCA_965246995.1. Classification (GTDB taxonomy): domain Bacteria; phylum Acidobacteriota; class Vicinamibacteria; order Vicinamibacterales; family UBA8438; genus VXRJ01. The sequence continues at coordinate 1,554,526 of OZ252008.1, read as the reverse complement.
TCTACTTCGGCAAGCTGTTCCGCCATGCCTTGCTCGAACGCCGGCTGATAGTGCGCGTCGTCGATTCGGTCGAACGGCGGCATCTGGTACGGCAGCGTGCTTTCAGTCAGGAACGGGTTGTCGCCCATCGAGTCCTCCGCGGCGTCCGTGCTGCCGGCGTCGTCCGACGCGCAGCCGGCCCCCAGCGCCGCCGATACCCCGACGACAACGAACGCCAGCCACGGTCGCATACATCTCCCCTGCATCTCGAACCTCCCGGCGAATGGCTTTCGCCGCAAACCGGAAAGATACCAGTTTGCGCCGTACCATGGCGCGGCGGTCCGCTCCGCCGGTCTGGTCCGCCGGTCTCCAGACCGGCACCTCCTCATTCCCCGCAACTCCCCATCCCCCTGACATACGATCAGCCATGCCCCAGCAACCTCCCGAGGTCATCGAACTCCCCACCGGACCCTCCCGCCTCGCCGTGGCGCCGGACGAGGGCGGCTCCATCACCCGCTACGCCACCGAGCGCGGCGGCAGCGCCATCGAGCGGATGCGTCCCGCGCCAGCGGAGGCGCTCGCCAGCGTCGGCGTCGCCAATCCCCTCCGCCGCAACATCGCGATCATCGCCCACGTGGACCATGGCAAGACCACGCTGGTCGATGCCATGCTGCACCAGAGCGGCGTGTTCCGCGAGCACGAGCGGGTGGAGGAGCGCGCCCTCGACAACCTCGACCTGGAACGCGAGCGCGGCATCACCATCATGGCCAAGAACACAGCCATCCCCTATCGCGACCTGATCGTCAACATCGTCGACACCCCGGGCCACGCCGATTTCGGCGGCGAGGTCGAACGCACCCTGACGATGGTCGACGGCGTGCTGCTGCTCGTCGACGCCTCAGAGGGTCCGCTGCCGCAAACCCGCTTCGTGCTGCGCAAGGCGCTCGAGCAGGGCCTGCCGCCGGTCGTCGTCATCAACAAGATGGACCGGCCGGACGCGCGACCGGCCGAGGTGCTCGACGAGATCTACGACCTGTTCATCGACCTCGACGCCACCGACGCCCAAATCGAGTTCCCGGTGCTGTACGCCAATGCCAAGGCGGGCACCGTCAGCACGGACCCGGCCGAGCCGGGACGCGACCTGCGGCCCCTGCTCGACGCCATCGCCGAGCGGATGCCGGCTCCGGCGGGCGATCCGGACGGCCCGCTGCAGGTGCTGGTCGCCAACCTCGACGCGAGCGACTACCTGGGCCGCATCGCCATCGGCCGCATCGTCAACGGCCGGGTGGCGACGGGCGACACGATCGCGGTCTCGAAGCTGGACGGGGCGGTCGAGCGGACCCGGGTTACCAAGCTGTACGTCTTCAACGGGCTGGAGAGAATGGAGGTCGCGCAGGCCGCCGCCGGCGACGTCATCTGCCTGGCCGGGATCGAGGACATCACCATCGGCGAGACGATAACCAGCCCGGACGACCCGCGGCCGATCCCGCCGATGCACGTGGACGAGCCCACGGTCTCGATGGTCTTCGGGGTGAACACCTCGCCGATGTCCGGGCGGGACGGCCGGTACGTCACCTCGCGCAGCCTCCGCGATCGTCTCGCACGCGAGCTGGTCGGCAACGTGTCGATCCGGGTCGAGGACACCGACTCGCGGGAGCAGGTGAACGTGATCGGCCGGGGCGAACTGCAGTTGTCGATCCTGATCGAGATGATGCGCCGGGAGGGCTACGAGCTGCAGGTCTCGCAACCGCGGATCGTCACCCGCAAGCGTGACGGGCGAATCGAGGAGCCGACCGAAGAGCTGGTCATCGACGTGGCGGAGGACTATCAGGGCGTCGTCATCGCACAGCTCGGCAATCGGCACGCCACGATGCACCGGATGGTGAACCACGGCAGCGGCCGCATCCGCCTCGAGTTCCGGATCCCGACGCGCGGGCTCATCGGCTTCCGGTCGCAGTTTCTCACCGACACCCGCGGCACCGGCATCATGAACCACCTGTTCGCGGGGTGGGAGCCGTGGAGCGGTCCCATCGCCGGCCGGCCGACCGGCGCCCTCGTGGCCGACCGGGCCGGCAAGGCAACCGCCTTCGCCATCTACAACCTACAGGAACGCGGCGAGATCTTCATCGATGCGGGGACAAAGGTCTACGAGGGAATGATCATCGGCGAGAACGCGCGCCCCGCCGACCTCGACGTCAACGTGACCAAGGAGAAGAAGCTCACAAACATGCGCTCGTCCACCGCCGAGGAGGCGCTGCGGCTGGTCTCGCCGCGGCTGCTGAACCTGGAGCAGGCGATCGAGTTCATCAACAACGACGAGCTGGTGGAGATCACTCCCGGCAGCATCCGCTTGCGCAAGGAGACCCTGGCCGCCAACCTGCGTCCGAGGCGGGAAACGTAGCGGCAGGCCGCTTTCTTCGGCAGGCGTCGGCGCTCCCCCGCTCTCGGGGTTTCGACGTACGATTTCGTCATGACTCAGGACACGCCGGAAATCATCCAGTTGCGCGCCGGTTCGACCCGCCTCGCCGTGGCGCCCGACGTGGGCGGCTCCATCACCCGCTACGCCACTGAGCGCGGCGGCAGCGCCATCGAGTGGATGCGTCCCGCACCGGCGGAGGCGCTCGCGGGACGGTCGGCCGGCGGCACCTCCAGCTTCCCCATGGTCCCCTTCTCGAACCGGATCCGCGACGCGCGCTTCCGCTTCCGCGGCCGTACCGTCCAGTTGCCGCAGAACTTCCAGCCGGAGCCGCACGCCATCCACGGCCATGCCTGGCGCGCGCCCTGGACGGTGCTCGACCGCGGCACGTCGAGCCTGCTGATCGAGTACCGCCATCCGGCCGGCGACTGGCCCTGGCCGTACGTCGCGCAGCAGCAGTTCGACCTGACGGCGGAACGGTTGCGCGTCCGCTTCAGCGTGACGAGCGAGGCGGCCGAACCGATGCCGGTCGGCTTCGGCCTGCATCCCTACTTCGTCCGGACGCCGAGAGCTACCGTGCGGGCCGATGTCGGCCGGATGTGGGTGGCGGACGACACGATGGTCCCGGTCAATCTGGTGGCGCCGCCACCCCAGCTACTGCTCGACGGTGACGGGCTGAACCCGGATGCCACGCCGCTCGACAATAACTTCGTCCGCTTCGGCGGCCGTGCGGAGGTGGCGTGGCCGGAGTGGGACGCGCGCCTGCGGATCGACACGGACCCCGCGTACGCCTGTCTCGTCGTCTACACGCCGCCGGGCCGCGACTTCTTCTGCGTCGAGCCGGCCACCAACTGCATCGACGGCTTCAACCTGGCCAACGCGGGCCGGACCGACACCGGGATCATCGTCCTCGAACCGAACGACACCGCTGCCGCTGATGTCACGTTTACGCCGGAACTGTGACCGAGCACGACAGGAGTCTCCCAATGCCGACAAGCTACCGGCCGATCATTCTGTCCCTGCTTGCATGCCTCGCCACATGCGCGCTACTGGCAGCGTCGCCGGGCGCCGCGCATGCCCAGGGGCCGGCGGCGGCTTCCGTCTTCCTGGAGGAGCTGACCTGGACCGAGCTGCGCGACGCCGTCGCCGCCGGCATGACGACCGTGATCATCCCGACTGGCGGCACCGAGCAGAACGGGCCGCACATGATCCTCGGCAAGCACAACATCCTTGTCAGGCACAAGGCAGGTGAAACGGCGCAACGCCTGGGCAATGCGCTGGTCGCACCGGTCATGGCGTACGTCCCGGAGGGGGATGTCAACCCGCCGACCGGCCACATGCGCTTCCCTGGCACTATCACCACACCGCCCGCCGTCTTTGAACAGGTGCTGGAGTACGCCGCACGCAGCCTCGCGCAGCACGGCTTCACCGACATCGCGTTGATGGGCGACAGCGGTGGCAACCAGGCATCACAGGCAGCCGTCGCCGAGCGACTCAACCGCGAGTGGGCCGATGGCCCTGCGCGCGTCCATCACCTGACCGCCTACTACCCCGGTCCGGGCGACGACTGGCTGGTCGAACAGGGCGAGCGTCCCGAGGATGTCGGCTCGCACGCCGGCATGCACGACACCTCGCAGTTCTTCTTCCTGGACCCGTCGCAGTTGCGCCCCGATCAGTTCGCGCCCGGCACCGGCGCCGGGCCGGGCGGCAACGGCGTCAACGGCAACCCCGCGCACGCCACCGCCGAGTACGGCGAACAGATCCTCGAGATGCAGATCGCCGCCGCCGTCAACCAGATTCGGGAGCTCCGCGAGACCAGCCGCTGACCATCCATTGGGTCGGAAGGACGCGCAGCACGATGCCTGGACCCGGCACGTATTCGGGACGGAGGGCAGAATGACGACGAAGATCAGTGTGGACGAGAGTTGCAACCGTCTTGACGAAGCGTGGCGTCCGCGCGTCATCGCCACCCTCAACGGACAGGAAGTAAAGCTCGTGAGGATAAGGGGTGTCTTCCCCTGGCATCGTCATGATGAGGCCGATGAGTTCTTCCTCGTTTGGAAGGGACAATTCTCGGTGGAATTCCGCGACCGGCGGGTAGACATGAAAGACGGAGAGTGCGTGCTGGTGCCTCGTGGCGTCGAGCACCGGACCTCTGCTACTGAGGATGCCTATGTCCTCTGTTTTGAACCCGTCGGTACCGTGAACACCGGTAATCTCCCGGCGAGTGAATTCACCGCACCGAGCGGCGTGTCAATCTTCGATACCCATTCTTGACGCTTGACGTCAATCGTCATTATCTGGTAGTGATCGACAGGATCCTCGGTTACCGGGATCGGCGTACGAGGAGATTCGCCGCCGGAGAATTCGTGTCGGCGTTCCAGGGAATCGACCAACGGGCTACAAAACGGTTGGCGATCCTCAACGCTGCGCCATCTCTGGCAACTCTCCGAGGACTGCCGAGCAATCATCTGGAGGCCCTCAAGGGTTCACGCGCCGGCCAGTACTCGATTCGGATCAACTTGCAATGGCGAATCTGCTTCGCGTGGCCGGCCGGCAGCCCTGGACCGACAGATGTGGAGATTGTGGACTACCACTAGCCGTGGGGAGGAAGCACCGATGTTGAAGCGAGTCGTCCACCCTGGAATCGTGCTGCGCGACGAATTGGCGGAGCTGGGCATCAGGCCAACCGAGTTCGCACGACAGATCGCGGTGCCACCCAATCGGATCAGTCAGATCATCGCGGGCAAGCGCTCAGTCACGGGCGACAGCGCCCTCCGCTTCGGCCACTGGTTCGGCATCGAACCGCAGTTCTGGTTGAACCTGCAGAACCAGTACGACCTCGTTGTTGCCGACAAGCTTGTAGGCCCTACGGTTCGGGAGTTGCCAACCGCCGCCAGTTCGGCGGCCGCCACTCACGCCTGACGCTTCGGAGATGTTCAGTCCGGCGACCGGATTGCGCGATTCCGCGCACCCTCAGCGGAGGCCGGCCCGCTCAAGCTCGGCCGCAACCTCGTGGGCCAACTCCAGGTTCTGGCGGGCCTGCGCGTGATCCGGCTGGATGCGGAGGGCGCGCTGGAAGTGGTCGATGGCTTCGTCGAGAAGGCCGCTGACCGCCAGCGCGCTGCCGAGGTTGTTGTGGGCCTCGGCCGAGCCCGGCCGCAGGCGCAGCGCCTCGCGGTGGTGGGTCGCCGCCTCGTCGAGCCGGCCGAGCTCGCGCAGCGCATGGCCCAGGTTGGCGTGGGCCGCGGCGTGATTCGGCTCTAACGCCAGCGTCTCGCGGTAGTGGTTGGCCGCCTCCTCCAGGCGCCCCTGGTCCAGCCGCACGTTCCCCAGGTTGTAGTGCCCGTCAGCAAAGCCCGGATCCAGGCGCACGGCGGTCTGGAACTCCGCCGCCGCCTCGTCCAGCCTACCCTGCCGCTCGCGCACGGCGCCCAGGCTGCTGTGTGATGGCACGTGCGTCGGGTCCGCCGCAAGTCCGGCCAGGTACTGGCCGGCCGCCTCGTCGACGCGGTCCTGCTCCAGCAACGCATTACCGAGTTCGTAGTACGACCACGGGTTCGCAGGATTCCTGCGGATCGCGTGCCGGTAGAGCGACTCGCGCAGCAGCACCAGATCGGCTGCGCGCCGCGGGCGCACCTGAAGCTGCAGGTGCGCCATCTCGTCCGACGATTGGTTACCGGCGCGCACGCGCCGCGGCGGATGGTTCGGGTTGCGCGGATTGTCAGCCGAATTGTCGTAGGTGAACCGCATCGACAGGGTCGTCCCGGCCGGCAGCACGTACGGCTCGCGCACGCGGTAGACATCCTGCCAGGCGAAGTCCCAGTCGTCGATGCGGATGAGCCACTGCTCGGTGCCGTCCGGCAACGTCGCCTTTCCTTCCATCGACTTCGCCAGGTAGTGCGCGTGCGGATAGACCGCGTGGACCTCCACGTCGATCGGCAGCTCCACCGCGTCCGAGACCACGAAGTCAGGCTCGCCCGGCGGCACGTCGAGCAAATGGTCGGCATCGAGGCGGATGAGATACAGCGGCGGCCCCGACGGCGGCGCGTCCGCAAAATGGAAGCCGGCCACCGGCGCGACGGTCTCCGCGCGGCCGGACGGCAGCATGTGGAGCTGCAGCACGAAGTCGGTGCCCGGGTCGAGGCGCCAGGCGAGACCCTCGGTGCCCGGATTCGGCGCCATGCCGGGGGTCCAGCCCATCAGGTGGCCGTCCGGCATGAACGCCAGGTCCATCTCCATGCCACTGAAGCCGGGCTGTCCGGGTTGCTCCGTCTCCTCGGCCTCGCGCCGCCGCGACGACGTGGTGTCGTCGACCGCCATGATCGCGTGGTGGACGAACCGCGGGTCGCCGGGAAGCAGCTCCACCGTCCGGACCCAGCGCGGCTCGGTGACCGGCAGGGGGATGACAAGATTGCGGAAGACGTCGGGTCCGTCCGCCGGCAGGGTGTAGGGCGCCGGCAGCGTCACCGTCAGATCCGGATCACCGAGCATCCAGCCGTCGGTGGCGGCCGGCGGCTCCGGCAGATCCGCCGCGTCGCCCTCGGCGGCGCCCGATTCACCCCACGCGGCCAGGGTCGCGATCTGCGGCTCCGTCAGCCGGCGCTCGCCGACGAACTCGCCGTAGCCCGATTCCGGCAGCCACGGGGGCATGAAGCGGCTGGCCGTGACCTCCGCGATCTGCCGGGCGCGGGGAGCAACGTCGGCGTAGCTCAGCAGGGGGAAGGGGCCCGAACCGCCGGGGCGGTGGCACGGGGCGCAGTGCTCGAACACGATCGGGGCGACGTCGCGCGCGAAGGTGACGGGGCCGGTCGGCTCGCCGGGCCCGGGAGCCGAGGCCGAAATCGCTTCGGAAGCTCGCCGCCCCTCGCACCCGACGGCGAGCAGACCGGCCGCGACGACCGCCGCCACCAGCAGCTCAGCACGGTGCATGGCCGACAGGGTACTTCAGGCGTTGGATTGGCGTCGCGCCCTGTGAACCCGGTCAGGGTCGCGGCCTGGATTTCCGACGCCGACGCAACTACCGTTGGAAGGTGCAGCAGGTTCGCTGGCGCGCGGCGATTGATTGGGTGCACGGTCCGGCGACGGGCGCCATTGCGATTGTCTCGTTCGTCGCCGTCCTGTCAATTGTCGGCGTCGGCGCCCACGATTGTTCGGAACCCGGCAAGTTGTTTCGAATCAGCCGCGGGGTGTTGGGATACCGGGACTGCCACCTGCACGCCTGGGCGGCCCGCTACTACTTTCCGCGCGGTCACGATCCGAAGTGGTTGGCCATCGACTTGGTGCTCCAGGGCAGGGTGCGGGAAGCGATGACGTTCCGCCGGGGCGAGGTTCACATCGTACAGCCCGGCGGGTCCCGGATTCCGCTGATCTCACAACGAACTTATCGTCAGGAACGGAGCAGCTTGTTGCCGTTGCTGCTTCAGCTCCAGGCCCCCGCCAACCGATCTCCGCACGGATCCACCCGCAACCTGCGATTCTTCGTCGACAGTGGCGTCCGACGGTCGCTCGCGGACGTGAACCGGCACAGGTGCGTGCAAGGTTACCTCTTCTTCGCCGCACCCACCGGCCAATGGGCAAGCGGGACTTACGAACTGGCCGTAGGTGGAGACGTCGGCCTGCGCATTCCGGTCGAGATTGAATAGCCTCGGCGTCGATCGCCCGCTGCCGTCGTCCCCTCTCGTTCTCCGTTCACGACGAGAAGATGTCGTCCAAGTCGACCTCGAAGCCGGCAAGCAGCGGCGAACGTAGCATCTGTCCCCGACGGAACACGTGCGCGACCTCCAGTACGCCGTCCTGCAATCGGTGAATCCACGCCGTCTCGGTCGCCGGATCGACCAGCCAGTACTCCGTGACGCCGTGCTTCGCATATAGCGTCCGTTTGTAGCCGCGATCCCTGTCGGCGGTGGCGGGAGACAGAATCTCCACGACCAGATCGGGTGCGCCCCGGACGTTCTCACCGCCGCTCAACAAACGCTCTCGTTCCCGGGAAACGAAGAGCAGATCCGGTTGCACGACGTCGACGTCGGACAGCACCACGTCGCTCGGGGCGAAGAAGAACTCGCCAAGCGCACGCTCTTCGATGAACTGAGCCAGCCTCCTTCCCAAGCGAACTTGCACGCTCTGGTGCTTGAGGCTGGGCGCCGGAGTCAAGAGCAGGTCTCCGTCGAGCAACTCATAGCGCTTGTCCGGCGGCGCCGTGCGGTAGTCCTCGTAGGTGAACCTGAAAGCTGGGTGCGCCGTGGCCATGTGGGTTTGTTCCCTGTATCGCGCTGACCGCGACGATCATCATAGCGCGTCGCGGCGCGTCATGGCGCGAGGCTCGCCCGTGCCGTTCCGGCATTACTTTCCGAAGGCGGGTACTTTCGTCCTCCAAAGAAAAGGGCCGGTGGGGGAAGGCTCCCCCACCGGCCCGAAAGAAACGGATCAGTAGCCGCGGCCCGTAGGCCGGACTACCACTTCAACTGGAACGCCGTGCGCAATATCCGGCCTTGGAGCAGGCGGGTCGGCCGCCCCCAGGAGGCGCCGTACGACTCGTTCTCGTCGACGACCTGGGCGGCGTTCATGAGGTTGTAGACGTCCAACTGAATCGACGACTCGATGTTGGCGAAGCGGAGGATCTTGCGGATTGCGATGTCCACCTGCGTCCAGTAGTCGAGGTAGTTCGTACCAGGTGCGAACAACTGGAGAGTGGCGGCCTGCGTCCTCGTGCCATCCGGGAAGTAGCTGCTCGGCAGAGACCAGGTCAGTTCCCGCTCGCCACCGGCGTAGGCCTGAATCGAGCCGCTGAACTCGAAGTCGTACGGCAGCGGATAGGTGCCAAACAACTTGAAGTCGTTGCGGAACGGCATCCCCAGATCGCTCTGGTCACAGAAGCGGCCGCCCCGAACAATGCCTTCATCGGCGCCGCGAACCGGATCCTCGATGCTGACGCCGTTCGGGTTCACAGTCAGGCCGCAGGTGTCCTGGATGTGCTGGCTGGCGGTCCAGCCACCGAAGACGGTGCCGCCGTTCGGCAGGCGGGCGTTCAGGCTCACCTCGAATCCGTTGTAGTAGTTGCGGTTGATGTCCGAGGTGACGTCGAGGTTGCTGACCAGTCCGCGATAGGCCGGATCGAGGTCGTAAGCCAGGAACGACCCTGACGGGACTGTGATGTTCTGGCCGAGCGCGCTGAGACGCCGGACGTGGCCATCCGGATCGTCGAAGTTCACCGCGAACGGGATCCAGCTTCCGCACGGCACGCCCGCCTGCGCGGTCGCGACGTTACATGTCTGGTGCAACGTGTTGCTCCGTGCCTCGATATCGCCGAAGACGCGGCGGTACCAAGCGACGTTCACCGACACGCGCGGCAGCAGCTCGTGCTGGAGACCAATGTTGTACTCCCAGTTGTACTCGCGCTGCAGGTTGGGGTCGGCCATGGAGGCGGGAACCGCAAGACCACCCTCTCTGAACACGGTGCTGTTGCCCAGCAGACCGATCTCGTGGTCCTGCGGGATCCCGTCGTAATTCGTGCTCAGGTAGTACTCCGGGGACCCCGCCAGGCCGGCCAGGTCGGCTCCGGTGGCGCAGTCGCCGCGCGGGTTGCCCACCCCGCCGGTCTGGTGGATCGCCGGATTGAGGGCGCAGTCGAACCAGTCGCGATCGTCGCCCGCCTCCCGGTAGGGCGAGTAGCGCTCGGCGTGGCCGCTGGCGTACGGCCGCATGTACTTGTTCATCGAGAACTTCAGCGCCGTCCGCGCATCACCGAAGAGGTCGTACGTCGCGCTTAACCGGGGCACGAGGTCGTTCCAGTACGGCGTCGCCGGGATGTCGGGGGCCTGCCGCGCGTTGATGAACCGGCCACCGGCCAGGTCGCCGGTGCGGAAGGTGTTGATAATCGACTCGAATTGGTCGAAGCGGACTCCGGCGCTGATGGTCAGCCGGTCGAGCGTCCAGGTGTCCTGAATGTAGATCCCGCGATCCGCCCGCACGGTGGTGTTCCAACTCGTCGGGTAGTTGAGTGCTGTGACGTAGTGCCGATCCTCGCACACCACCGACGGGTCGGGGCTGCACGGTTGCGGCAGTCCGCCGCGCGGGCGGATGTTGAGGTGGCCCAACCGGTCGCGGCTGTCGCCGTCGTTGCCGAACGACCACTGCATACCCACCTTGAAGTTGTGCGACCCGGTGACGTACGACAGCGACGCGTTCGGGTAGAAGCGATCGGACGGTGTGATCCAGATGTCGCCCCAGTAGTTGTTGGTCTGGATTCCGGTGGCCCGGTCCGAGATGACTGCGTTCTGGAACCACGCTCCGGTCTGGTCGTAGCTCGAGGGCCAGTAGCAGGGCGTCTGGATACAGGTCCGCAGGTCGCCAGGCGTCGCGGCCCGCAGGTCAGGCAGCGGGATGTTGCTGGGGTAGACCTCGCGGAGCGCGTCCTCCGGTTGGGAGGAAATGAGGAGCCGCTCGTAGACCTGCGAGTAGCCCAACTCGAACAGCGCGCGGTTGCTGATCGTGGAAGTCCACTTCGCCTGGAACGTGTGGTAGTTGGCGTGACCCGGATCGCGGAAGCCCGCCGCCTGGATCGGCTCGCGCGTGGCCGTGAACTCCCGCTTCTTCCACTTGAAGATCCGGTCGAGGTACGCGCTCACCTTGTTGCGCTGGGAGACCTGCGCCGTCAGGCGCAGCAAAGCGCTGCGGACGTGCTGCTCCGCGACGGCGCGCTGCGCCGACTCGACCGCCGGGTGGTCGCCGACGCACCCTGTGCCACTGTTCGGATCCTGGCAGGTGATTTTGGCGCCGCGCTTGAAGTAGTCCTGGATGGTCTCCGGTGACACGTCGGAGCGCAGGGTCGGTTGGAAGGCGCCGGCAAAGAGCTCGTCGACCGAGATGGCGCGGGCCGACGTGAAGTACCACAGCTTGTCCCGCAGGATCGGTCCGCCGAGGGCCGGGTTGACGTCGTGGATGTTGGTGACGCCCTGGTTCGACGTCAGGCCGAGATCCTGGATACCCTGCGTGAAGTTGTTACCCTGCCAGCCCTCGTTGAGCGTAAAGCCGACGTAGTTCGACCCGCTGAACTGGTTGCCGCCGTCCTTCGGGATCATGTTCAGCCGCAGGCCGCCGGCCGCCACCTCGGCGCCGTTGCCGGAGGTGGTCATCGCCATCTCCTGGCTCAGCGCCTGGTTGTTGTAGTTCATGATCAGGCCGTCACCCATCTGCGAGTTGACGATCATGCCGTCCACCTGCATGGTGGTGTGGCGCGGGGTGGCGCCGTGGACCGACATCCGGACCTGCTCCATCATCTGCGCCCCGCCGACGTCCGGCCGGGTCAGTCGCACGCCTTGCGCGAGATAGCCGATGGACTGCGTGTTACGCGTTGTCGGCAGAGAGTCGAGAACCTCGCGCTCCACGACCTCGACCCGCGCGGCACTCTGCACGTCGACAATCGGCGCCTCGCCGGAGACGGTCACGGTCTCTTCGAGCGCGCCGACCGCGAGCTGGCCGTTGATAGTGACGTTGGTCGATGCAGGGACGTTGATGCCTTCCTGCACGAAGGTCGAGAAGCCGGGCAGCACCATCGTGACGGTGTAGGGGCCAGGTCTCAGATTGATAATGTTGTACCGGCCGGTACCGTCGGTGACCGCGACACGCGATCCCTCGATCAACACTGGGCTGGCAACTTCCACGGTTACGCCCGGCAGGACGCCGCCCGTGTTGTCAGTCACTTCGCCGGTCAACGCGCTCTGCGCGAAGCCGGTCGCCGGGAGCGACAACATCGCCATCCCGACAAGAAACGATTTCACAAGTCTCATTCCATCCCCCTCCGTACGCACGCAACCGGGAACCGGCTGAATGCCGACACCCTTCCCAAGGCCGCGCAAACTCTACCACCATTTCTTACGGCAGTGCAAACACCCACAACGCCGACGCCCGGTCCGTCGGATTCCGGATCTCCGGCACCAGCCGGCCGTAGCTGGTCGACTGGTAGCCGCCGCTCCCCACCACGACCGCGAGGTACTGCCGTCCATCGATGGCGAAGGTGATCGGCGGCGCATTCGGCACCTCGTTCAACCGCACATCCCAGAGCCGCTCGCCGTTCGACGCATCGAAAGCCGCCATCCGTCGGTCGAGCGATCCAGCAAACACCAGGCCGCCGGCCGTCGCCAGCGCCCCGGACGTGAGCGGCGCCCGCTGCCGGGCGATCCATGCCGTCTCGCCGGTCGCCAGATTGAGCGCCTCGATTCGCCCGTAGTTGCCATCGCCCTCCGGGCGCGGGCGAACCGTCCAGCGCACGCCGGTCGACAGACTCCCCCGCTCGCCTTCCGGCACCGGCACCAGGTCCATGCATGCCTCGACAATCGGCACGTAGACCACGGTGGACGCCGGGTCGATCGCCGTCGGCAGCCAGCCGCGTCCGCCGCTGACGTGCGGACAGAGCGTCTTCGTCTCGCCGTCGCCCGGGATGAGCGTCGGGTCCTGCAGCTTCGCACCGGTCACCGGGTCGATCCGCGTGATGCCAGTCTGCAAACCCATGTCCAGCGACGTGATGTACTTGCCGGTTGCCGCGTCTACGAAGTCGTAGATCGCCTGCTTGCCGACCGTCACCACCATGCGCGTCCGGTCGCCGGCGTCGCTGCCCGGTCCTCCCGACGGCAGCTCGATCACCTGACGCTCGAACGCCCAGTCGAGGTCCCACTGCCCGTTCGCCTGATGCTGGAAGTGCCAGACCAGCTCTCCCGTGTCCGGATTCAACGCGAGCGTCGTGTCGAGGTACAGCGCGTCGTTGTTGACGCCCGGTATCGGCGCGAGATCGCGGAGCGGACCGGTGTCGTAGGTGTTGCCCGGCGCGAAAAAGGCGAGGTTGTTCACCGGGTCGTAACTCCCCGGGATCCAGACCGAGGCGCCGTTCCGGGCCTCGCGCGGCAGGCCGTTCCAGGTGTGCCCACCCGCATCCTCCGGACCAGGAATGGTGCCGAAGCGCCAGGCCTCTTCGCCGGTCTCCGCATCGAGGGCGACGATGTAGTTGCCTCCCTCGGCCCGCCCGGTGGTGCCCACCATCACCTTGCCGCGCGCGATAAGCGGTCCGCCGGTCATCCGCAGGCCACGCTCGAGATCGCCCACCGGCGCCTCCCAGACGACATCGCCCGTCTTCGCGTTGAGCGCGACGATGTGCGCATCGGAAGTGGGCACGTAGAGGCGGGTGCCGTAGATCGACATGCTCCGCTTTATGCTGCTCGGCGCGCCGCGCGGCAGGCGCCGCGTGTACTCCCAGAGCAGGTCGCCGGTCGCCGCGTTGAACGCCTGCACATGGTCGCCGTAGCCATGGACGAACAGCACACCGTCGTGCGCGATCGGCGTCGCCTCGTTCGGCCCCGCCGGTAGCGACCACGTCCAGGCGACACGCAACTCGTCCACGTTCTCCGGAGTGATCCGATCGAGCGGCGAGTAGCCGAACGCGTCGTACGTGCGCCGCCAGAGCAGCCAGCTCTCGGCCGGCGGATCGAGCAGCATCGCGTCGGTCACCGGCCGCATCCGGTCGAGCGGATTGGGCGCCTCCGGCCACGGCGGAATCACGACACCGGGCGCTAGACCGCCCCCGCCCGGGGCCGGCCAGCGCGGCGGCGCCATCGCCGCGAGCGCCGCAACGTCGGCCGGCAGCTCGGCTTCTCCGGCGTCGGTATCGTTCTCCTGCAACAGATAGGCCAGCAGCGCCGCGTACGTCTCGTCCGGCAGCGATCCCGGCCGATCCTGCGGCATCGTGTCGCGGATGGCGGTGAAGAGTTCCGACGGCGGTTTGCGCCGCCAGCGCAGCCGGAAATCCTCGCCCCTGATCGGCAGCGCGAACTCCCCGTCATCGAGGTGTTCCCCGTGGCATGCCGCGCAGTACTGGCCATACGCCGCTTCCCCTGCACCGGCCTGCGCCATGGTGTAGCTGAGGGGCGTCGCCTGGCTGTCGCCGCCCTGCTGCGCGTAGGCCGCCGGGACGAGAAATCCCGCCGCCGCCACGAGCATCGCTGCAATGGAAATCGTCATCTTGAACATGGGCAGATCCTACTGGACACCGGTCGGGAATCCGACCGGCTGGAAGCAGGATCCCTCGTGTAGTATCGCCGCGTGACGCACGACTACATCATCGTCGGGGGCGGCACCGCCGGCTGCGTGCTCGCCAACCGGTTGTCGGCCGACCCCGACGCCAGCGTGCTGCTGCTCGAAGCGGGCGGCAAGGACAACTACTTCTGGATCGACATCCCGGTGGGCTATCTCTACACCATCGGCAACCCCCGCACCGACTGGTGCTACACCATCGAGCCTGACCCCGGGCTCAACGGCCGCACCATCGGCTACGCCCGTGGCCGGGTCCTCGGCGGCTGCTCCTCGATCAACGCGATGATCTACATGCGGGGGCAGAAGAGCGACTACGACCACTGGGCGTCCCTCGGCAACCGCGGCTGGGGTTGGGACGACGTGCTGCCAGTGTTCAAGCGCTCGGAGGACTACCAGCACGGCGCCGACGACTGCCACGGGGTCGGGGGCGAGATGCGGGTCGAAGAGCGGCGGGTGAGTTGGGAGATCCTCGACGCGTGGCGGGATGCCGCCGAGGAGTGCGGGATTCCGAAGATCGCCGAGTTCAACCGGGGCGACAACTTCGGTAACGCCTACTTCCAGATGAACCAGCGCAGCGGCCGGCGCTGGAGCGGCACCAAGGCGTTCCTGCGCCCCGTCATGCAGCGTCCCAACCTGACCGTCCAGACCGACGCCCAGGTGCGGCGCATCACGGTCGAGCCGGGCGACGCCGGCCCGCGCGCGACCGGGATCGAGCTGGTAACGGGCGAGCCACTGGCGGCGCGGCGCGAGGTGATTCTGGCCGCCGGCGCCATTGGCTCCCCGCAGATCCTGGAGTTGTCGGGCATCGGTCCCGGCGCCCTGCTGCAGCGTCACGGCATCGAGGTCGTCCACGACCTGGCCGGGGTTGGGGGAAACCTCCAGGACCACCTGCAGGTCCGCACCATCTATAAGGTGAAGAACACGGTCACCCTGAACCAGCGGGTGAACTCGCTGTTCGGCAAGGCGGCGATGGGGCTGGAATATCTGCTGTTCAAGACCGGCCCGCTGACGATGCCTCCGTCGCAACTCGGCGCCTTCGCCCGTAGCGATCCGTCGCGGGAGTCCGCGAACATCGAGTGGCACGTGCAGCCGCTGTCCCTCGACAAGTTCGGCGACCCCCTGCACCGGTTCAACGCGATCACGCCGTCGGTCGCCAACCTGCAGCCGACGAGCCGCGGGCACGTCCACATCCAGGATCCGGACCCGCTGCAGGCGCCGGCCATCACCCTCAACTACCTGTCGACTGAAGAGGACCGCCAGGTCGCGGTGGCCGGCCTGCGGTTCACCCGGCGCATCATGGCCGCGCAGGCCCTGGCACGGTTCGAGCCGCAGGAATGGAAGCCCGGTCCCGAAGTCGACAGCGACGAGGCGCTGGGGCAGACAGCCGGGGATCTCGGCACGACGATCTTCCATCCCGTCGGGACCTGCAGGATGGGACACGACCCGCTTGCCGTCGTCGACGACCGGCTCGCGGTGCACGGCGTGTCCGGACTGCGGGTCATCGACGCCTCGGTCATGCCCCGGATCACGTCGGGCAACACGAACGCGCCCACCGTCATGATCGCCGAGAAGGGAGCGGAGTTCGTGCTCGAGGATGCGGCTGCGCGATAGCGATCACACCGCCTTGGCGGCCTTCGCCGCCTCGATCTCGTCGGCGCCCATCCCGAGCACCGAGGCGAGAATCTCGTCGGTGTGCTCGCCGAGCAGCGGCGACCGCGCGACGTCGGCCGGCGAGTCGGACAACTTGATCGGGTTGCCGACGGTCAGATAGCGGCCGCGGGTGGGGTGATCGACCTCGACGACGGTGCCGGTCTCCCTCAGTGACGGCTCCTGGGCCAGCTCCTTCATCGAGAGGACCGGGCCGCACGGCACGTTGAGCGGGTTCAGGATCTCCATCGCCTCGAACTTGTTCTTCGTCTTCGTCCACTTCTCGATCTCGTCGAAGACCTGCTCCAGTTTCGGGAGACGCGCCTCCGGGGTGTTCCACTCCGGATCCTCCAGCCAGTCCTCGTGGCCGATGGCGCGGGCGAGGCCGGCGAACGCGGCGGCCTGCGTGATGACGTAGATGTAGGCGTTGGGGTCGTCCTCCCACCCCTTGCACTTGACGATCCAGCCGGGCTGGCCGCCGCCCGACGAATTGCCCGATCGCGGCGCAGCATCGCCGAACGTGCCGTTCGGATACTGCGGGTACTCCTTGAGGGGACCGTGCGCGAGGCGCTGCTGATCCCGCAGCTTGACCCGGCAGAGGTTGAGCACGCCGTCCTGCATGGCGCAGACGACCCTTTGTCCACGGCCGGTCTGCTCGCGCTGGAATAACGCCGTGACGATGCCGAGCGCCAGGTGCAGTCCGGTGCCGGAATCGCCAATCTGCGCGCCGGTCACGGTCGGCGGACCGTCGTCGAAGCCGGTCGTGCTGGCGCCGCCGCCGGTGCACTGCGCGACGTTCTCGTAGACCTTGCAGTCCTCGTACGGACCGGGCCCGAAGCCCTTGACCGAGGCATAGACGATGCGCGGGTTGATCTCCTGGATCCGCTCCCAGGTGAAGCCCATTCGATCGAGCGCGCCAGGCGCGAAGTTCTCGGCCAGAACGTCACAGCTCTCGATCAGCCGGGTGAAGATCTGCTTGCCCGCCACCGACTTCGTGTTCACCGTGATGCTTCGCTTGTTGTGGTTCAGCATCGTGAAATAGAGGCTGTCGACATCCGGGATGTCGCGGAGCTGACCGCGCGTGGCGTCGCCGACGCCGGGACGCTCCACCTTGATGACGTCGGCTCCGAACCAGGCGAGCAGTTGCGTGCAGGTTGGTCCCGACTGCACGTGGGTCATATCGAGCACGCGGATGCCCTCAAGCGCTTTCATGTCACTCTCCCGCAGTCATGCATCGAATCCCCGGTCGCGGCCCGCGCGCCTCGGCGGCGCCAGCTACTTCGGCGCTCCGGCGATCCGGATTCCTTCATCGACGATTGTCTTGCTGAGCAGGCTGACGCAGGCGTAGAGCGCGCGCAGCGTCGGTACCTCGACACCGGTCACCTCGGCCAGTTCGATGACCGCGCCGAGCATGCCGTCGATCTCGAGCGGCTTGCCCACCTCGACATCCTGCAGCATCGACGTCTTGTGTTTTCCGACCCCTTCGGCGCCCGCGATCCGCCGCTCCATCGGCACCCGGAACGTCGCGCCGAGCCGCTCACCAATCTGCTGCGCCTCGGTCATCATCGCCGCGGCCAGCGACCGCGTCGCCGGGAACTGGCAGATATCGACCAGTGTCGCGTGCGTCAACGCGCTGATCGGATTGAAGGTGAGATTGCCCCAGAGCTTCAGCCAGATCTCGGAGCGGATGTCGGTGAGCATCCGGGCCTTGAAACCCGCCTCCGTGAACAGCGCCGCTATCTGTCCCAGCCGCTCCGACTCGCTGTTGTCCAGCTCGCCCACCGGGAACCGGTTGCCCTCGATATGGCGGATAACGCCCGGCTTGGCCACCGTCGCGGCCGGATAGGCAATACAGCCGATGATCCGGTCCGGATCGATGGCGTTGAACAGGATGCCGCCCGGATCGACCGTCTCGACGACCCGGCCGGCGTACGGGCTGTGCAGCCTCTGGAAGTACCACCAGGGGATGCCGTTTTGCAGGGTGACAAGACAGGTCTCGGGCCCGACGATCGCCGGCAGGTCGTCCACTACCGCGGCGATCTGATGCGCCTTGAGCGATAGCAGTACGACATCGTGGGTGTCGAGATCCCGGATGCGGTCGGTCGCGATCAAGTTCGAGGCGACCGTCTCGGTCTCCGCGCCGTCCTCGTTCCGCTCAATCAGCTTCAGACCGTTCGCCCGAATCGCCGCCAGATGCGGGCCGCGGGCGATGACCGAGACGTCGTGCCCGGCCTCCGCCAGGCGCACTGCCATGTAGCCGCCGATGGCGCCGGCGCCGACAACCGAAACCTTCAAGGGACGGGACGCCGCTGTCACTGACCGCCGGCTGCCGCCTCGCGCTCTTCCGCGCGGTGGCCGGCGAGGATCCCTTCCATCCCGATATTGCCTTCGTGGCATGCGTACTCGTAGATCGCGTCGGTCGTTCCCATCAGCGGGATGGATGCGGTCCAGGGCCCGGTGTAGGTGGTCGGGTCGTCGATCGTCACTTCGTATTCGAGCGTCCGCGGACCGCTGCGCGTGAACCGCTCGGTGATATGCAGGTTCTCGGACGAGACGCCGCGGAACGTCGCCTGAGCCGAGTAGTTCCTCGTCTCCACCACCAGCGTGTCACCTTCCCAGTGGCCACGCGAGTCGCCGTGCCACAGGCGGATGTCATCATCGAGCGGCGGCGTCCCGTCGATCGGGACGACGCGCGCGTCGTGGTTCATCTCGTGGTAGATGACAACGTGCGTCGAGCTCTGGAAGACCTGGTAGTAGCTGTTGTAGCCGGCGCCGAGCCGCGGCACGCCGTAGGTTACGCACCGTTCGGAGAGCGGCCGGTCCGTGAACGTGTCCGCAGGATGCTCGCTGCGGTGATCGCGGAGCATCTGCGCGCGGTCCCGTCCCGACGCGGTGAGCGGCGGGATCCGGCCGTTCGGCGGATCAATGACGAGCGCTGTCCGGTTGTTGAAGTCCCGGTCCGCGATCCAGAACTGGTTGTAGTTGCCGGTCGTCGGGTCGTACGAGTTCGCCTTCGTCCGCTCGATCGCGGCGAGCACCAGCTGATCGCCGAAGAGCGCGTCGCCGTCGTCCACCGCCTCGGCCGCTGCGGCCCGCAGTTCGGCCAGCTCCTCCTCGCTCAGCCGCTCCTTCCCTTCCCACTCCGGTGGACGTTCGAGCGGAGTCGCGTTGTTGTTGGCCCATACCCCCTGCAGGTCCGGCTGGCCATCCGGCGTCCGGGGGACGGTCCAATTGGAGTCCTGCGCCTGCGCGAACGCCGGCGCGCCCGCCGCGAGCGCGATGGCGAGGGTGAACAGACTACAGACCGAGAGCGTCAGGAACCGTCGTCTCTGCATCGTGATCTCCTTCCGCGCAGGCGCCACGGCCGGGCGCGGGACGCGCGTGCTGGGGAATTGTAGCGAGGTAGCGCGGACGACGGCAACGGGCGGTGCCGGCTGAAGCCGGACCGTCCCGTCACCGATCACTGGATCACTGGGCGAAAAGGCCCCGGTTCGCCTCCGCGAGCGCCTCAATGTCGGCCAGGTGTTCCTTGAGCAGGTAGCCCTCTGCCACCAGCGCCTCTGCGGCTCGCTTCGTCTCGGCGAGGTAGGCGTCGAAGCTGGCGTAGCGTTCCTCGACCGACGGGCGCGGGTCGCCCGACGCCGCGCGGTCGGCCTGGGTTTTACGGAACGGGATGATGCCGCCGGAGAGTCCCAGCAGCGCTTCGGGCTGACCGATCGCCGGGGCGCGGAGGTTCCAGCTCGTGTAGGTGGCGACCGGCGCCGCTACTGCCGGCATCCGGAGGGCGCCAAGCTCGTTGTTGTCGTCGTCGAACGCCGGCACGCGGACCCCGTAGCGCTGGCCGTCACGAACCGGCGGATGATTGTCGATCCGACGCTCGCTCGCGAACGCCTCGCCGTAGTCGACAACGTCGGGCTGCTGAATCGACGTTGGGTAGCGCACGCCCGGCAGCGCTTGCCACCCCGCCTGGTTCGCCTTCCAGCCGACGAGCGTGCCGTCGGCGATCCGCGGATGCACACTGCGCGGCGGCGGCGCCCCGTCGGTCACCCACCGGTCCATCGCGAGGAAGAGGGTCTCGAGGAAGGGTTGATAGACGTTCGGGTTGGGCGCCAGTTGGCCTCGGTCGGATGGGCCGCGCGCCGGGCCGTGCTGCGATCCGCCGAATACGTAAACCCGTACGTCGTCCGGGATCTCGCCGTCGCGCTCGCCCGCCGGGTCGGTCACCACCAACGACGCGCTCCGGTGCCAGTACTCCGAGCTGGTGTCGAGATGCATCACCTTCGGCGCGACGCCGTCGGCGCGGGCCCGCCGCAGGATGCTGTCGGTCCGGCCGGTGAACGGATCGGTCTCTTCCCCGTAGGCGAACGGAAAGACGTCGACCGGATAGAGATGGCCGCTATGCGCGGTGGCGGTGCGCGTCGGCGAGGCGAAGCGGTGGTTGAAGAAGCCCTGCCCGCCGCCCGAGATGACCGGCATCGCGCCATCGAACACGATGCGCCCCTCCTCGTCGGCGTTGAACCCCTCGTGGAGGAACATCCGGAGGGCGCGTCCACTCTGCGAACGACCCTCGCCAATGACGCGACGCGCGATCGGGCGGCCATCGCCGCCCCGCAAGGGATTCATTCGGGAATCGTCGTACCGGAGGAACGAGACGACGTCCCGGATCGCCGCGAAGCCGGCTCCCTGCACCACCGAGCCGCGCGCCTCGTAGATCAGTTCGTAGATCGCGCCAGGCTCGAAGCCGCCATCGAGGCGGAGGTCTGCTTCGATCAGGCCGCTCCCCTCCTCGTGCGGGCCGCGCGTCAGGATGAACTCCCACTGCTCGCGCGGGATCAGTTCCGGGGCGTCCCGCTCGCGCGCCCGCCGCGTCAACGTGGCGTCCGCCAGCCCGGCCACCACCGGCTCGAAGGCAAGCTGACCGCGGTCCGAGATCGTCAGGCGATCGGTTGCCGCCTCGCCGATCATCTCCGCGCGGACGGTGCCGGTCATCGGGATGCCGTCCTCGCCCAGCGCGACCGGCGCCTCCAGCCGGAGCAATGCAGGATCCGGACGGACCTGCGCGATCCAGCCGCTCCACACGGTCACGTAGCCGTTACGGAGGAAGAAGGGCTGCGTGCCCCAGAGACGCCGCCCGCGATTGTTGACGTCGTAGAGCAGCGTCGGTTGCGCGAGCGAGAGATCTCGCGGCGCGAGAATCTCGATGTCCCCGTAGAACTCGACGCGGCCTTCACCGTTGTCGGCAGCGATGCCGAGGTCGACCACGGACCGGTTGGCCGGATGCTCAGGGTCGAGGGCGTAGACCACCCGGCCACGGAGCCGCTCGTACGGTCCTACCTGGCCGGGAACCGCGTCGACCGGTTCCCGGGAGAAGATCTCGACACGGATCACCTCCGCGGACGCGGAGACAGCGAGCGTGGCGATGCACGCGCAGACGACGAGTGTCGCTGCGATCAGCTTGCGCGGGGTCATCGTCGGCTCCCTAGTTCGCCAGGGGGTCCGGACGAACCTGGAAGTGGACCACCTTGCTGGGCGTCCCCTTGCCGGTCTCCGTATGGAACGGGGCGCGGGTGCCGTAGGTGGCCCAGACGCCGCGGCCCTTCCAGCCCGCCTCCGGGTCGTCGATCCGGCCATCCATCCACTTCGTGTAGAAGCCGAGCGGATATGGGACGCGCAGGATCACCCACTCCCCGTCGACCAGCGCCAACAGGCCCTCGGAGGCGTTCCCGGTATTGATCGGGACGTTCTCGCCCAGTCCGAGGGTGTCGAACTGATCAACCCAGGTGTAGTAGCTCCCCTCCGCGCTGCCCGAGTCAGTCAGCCCCTTGAGCTGCGGCAGCGGCTCCGCGTAGAGCGTCCACCCCTCGGGGCAATGCTGGCCCGTCGCCTCGGGACCGTTGAGGGAACCGGTGCACTTGCTCCGGTCGAAGCTCGCCATGTGGCCGCTCGCGAGCGGCGTCCAGACGACGCCATTCCGATCGATGTCCATCCCGCGCGGCGAATAGCCCTGCACCGGCGCTTCGGGGTTCCCCCACGGCGTCTCGAACACCTCCGTCAACGCCGTCTCGGACGGGTTGTCGCCCGGATCCAGGCGGACGATGGATCCGGGGAAGCCCAGCGACGATCCCCAGATGGTGCCGTCCACCGGGTTGACCGCAACACCGTAGAAACCACTCGTCACGCGGTGATCCATCGTCGGATCGATCGGATCGTTCGGCTCGTTGTAAGCGTCACGCTGGCCGTTGCCGTTCGTGTCCAGAATCAGCGCGGTCCAACCCTGTGACGCTTCCTCGTCCCCCGTCTCGAGGAACTGGTTCGTGTCGAGCCAGCCGATCACCTGTCCGCCGCCGCTGGTCCAGAGCGTGTTGTTCTCGTCCTCCGCGAAGATCAGGTGATGCGTGCTGAAGCAGGTGCCGATCAGCGTCATCTCGTCCGTCGCGGGATCCCAGACCGCGAGATGACGTCCCGCGCGCTCCGCCGGGAAAGCCTGCGCGGACGGATGATCGGATCCTTCCAGGCACATCGCGGGGTTCTCCGGCCCGCGGACGCGCGATGTGAGCCAGACGCGGCCATCCTGATCGAGCATCGGGTTGTGAACGTTCGACTGGCTGTTCCAGATCGCCTCGTCGCCCCAATACGGCGAAGACATGAGCGGCGCACCGGCGGCGAGCGGCGTGTCGGGGTCGCGCACCGGCACCGGGATCTGGCGAATGGAATTGCTGACCGGATCGAGCACCGGGACATAGTCGGCGCTCGCCTCGAGCGCACCGTAGATCGGCCCGTACGCGTTCACGGTCGGGTTCCGCTTGTCCGTCGAGATCTCGTCGTGGAGGTAGGCCTTGGGGTCCGCCCAGTCCCACTGGGTCACGACGACGTTCCGCTCCAGGCCCTGGGGCCGGCGCGGCGCTTCCGGCAACTCGCCCGCCATGATCCGGTCCGTCCAGTCGGCGAACATCTCCAGCGCGGCGCGGCGGCCCATCCGGTCGAGGCCGTTCGACATCGAGCCGCCCGCCTGCCCCGACTGAATTCGACGATCCCAGGCGTCGACGAGTGAATCGAAATCGCCCAGCGCCGGCGGGATCTCGCGGGTTGCCAGATTCCCCAGTGCGTGGCAGGCCGTGCAGCCGCCCGACTTCACCGAGCGGAGCCACTCGGCCTGGGTCCGCACGTTGGGCGAAATACCGTTGCCGTCCGGCCCGGTTCCGGGGAACTGATCCGCCGCCGGCACCTCCATGAGAGACAGCCAGTGGCCCGCCGGGTAGTACTGCGCCGCGGCCGCTTCGTCCGGCGCGGCGACGGCCGCAAGGTCGACGGTAGCGCCCGGTTCCGCCTGCGCCTTTTCGGAATCGACGAGGCCGTAGCCACGCACCCACACGTCGTAGGTTGCGGACGGCAGATCGGGAACCACGTAACGTCCCTCATCGTCCGTCACCACGGTCCGGCTGAAGCGGGTCGGCAGGTCCATCGTCTCGGCGATAACCCAGACCCCCGCTTCTGGTCCGTCTGGACCGGTCACCACGCCGCGGATGTCATCGTCGTCCGCCGGCGCCGCCTGATCCATCGGCATTTGGTCGCACGCTGCCGCCACCACAAGTGCCGCGCAGCCGACTGCCGCCACTGCCCACCGCCAGAAGCTGTTGTTCAGCATCGTCGCCCCCTCCGTCATTCGGAATTCCGACTCGGCCTGATGCCGCACACTAGCACGAATCTTCAGCCGATTCCCTACCGAGCGCCAGCGCGGTCGAGCCAGTCGACATGGACCCGCGCCACCATCTGCATATAACCGCCGACGCGCGCGTACTGATCAGCGGCGGCGACCGTCAGATGCTCGCGCGCCAACGGATCGTTTCCGATTGCCTCGTGGTACAGCCCGACGTAGAGATGAGCATAAAAAACGGCCTGGGGACCTCGGCGGTCGGCCAGCCGCTCGCCATCGGCAATCACCTGTTCCGGCGTCCGCTCGCCGCGGAACATCTCGTAGATCTCGCGCATCGGCGACCGACTGTCCGGTCCGACCGGCAGCAACGCCGCCTGCGCCGCCTCGGGAGACTCGCTGCGCGCCACGCAGAGGAAATGCCAGACGGCGTTCTCGACATCATTCGGGTTGACCAGGCGATGCGACTCGAACTGCTCCCGGCAATCCTGATAGCGGTCGACGTAGTAGAGCGCAATTCCTCGCTGCCAGAGCTGCGGCGCCGCATCGGGAACGAGTGCGGCCACCCGGTCGAAACCGTCGGCCGCGGCGTCGAGGCGGCCCGCGGCGAAGTCGTCCACCGCCTGATTGAGCAGGGCCCGGGGATCCTGTCCGGACGCGCCACCGGCGCAGGCGAGGCTGAGAATGGCGGCGGCGGCAGCAGCCGCGATCTTGGGCATCTGCACATGGTAAAGGAAGCGACCGAGTCACCGGTGGGCGCACCAAGTGTTGTAGACTGCCCACGTTCGTTACTGCTCAGGAGGTTCCATCATGCACCGCATTCATGCATTCGGCATCGCCCTGCTGCTGATCGCCCTGACGGCGGCGCCAGCGGCGGCGCAGTCATCCAACATGAGCTTCTTCATCACGAGCGCCGGTCCTGGTGACGGCGCCAACCTCGGCGGCCTCGAGGGGGCCGACGCGCACTGCCAGATGCTGGCGAGCGCGGCCGGCGCCGGCGGCAAGACCTGGCACGCGTACCTGAGTACCACGGGGCCGACCGGCCAGAACGCAAGAGACCGGATCGGCACAGGCCCCTGGTTCAACTACAACGGGGACGAGATCGCCTCGAATGTAGACAACCTGCTGGGCGAAAACGGCCTGACGAAGCAAACCCAGCTGACCGAGGCCGGCCAGATCGTCAACGGTCGCGGCGACGACCCCAACATGCACGACATCCTGACCGGGACGCAGCTCGACGGCAGCGCCTGGGAAGGCGAGGGTGACACCACCTGCAATAACTGGTCGAGCAACGCCAGTGACGGTATCGCGCTGGTGGGGCACCACGACCGGACCGGTGGCGGCGCCAACCCGAGCCACTGGAGCACGGCGCACGGCTCGCGCGGATGCGGGCAGGCCGACCTGCAGGGCACCGGCGGCAACGGCTTCTTCTACTGCTTCGCGATCGACTAGATCGCGGCGCGCAGGAGGTGACGGCGCATGGCCCGGCCGTCTCACCGGCCTCGCGGTCACCCGGAGCGGCGGCGGGCGCCTGCCCTCACACCGGGCGCAGCGCCGATCGTGGCGTTGATTGCCGCCAGCGTGACGCTTGGCGCCGCCATCGCCGCGACGCGCGATCCGGTTATCCCGGAGGCCTCGGTCGTCAATCGTCCCATCGCGGTAACCGGGGACGGCTACGTCTCGTCCGAGACCTGCCGGGCGTGCCACCCGTCGCAGTACGCCACCTGGTACGGATCGTTCCACCGGACGATGACGCAGGTGGCAACGCCGCAGACGGTGCGCGCCGACTTTGACGGCGTCGTGGTCGACGCGGTCCCGGGCCGGCCCATGCGACTCGAACGGCGGGGCGACGAGTTCTGGGCGGAGTTCGACGACCCGGGCTGGGAAGGGCCGCCCGCGGAGCAGCCGCGCATCACCCGCCAGGTGGTGATGATCACCGGGTCGCACCAGCAGAACGTCTACTGGTACACCACCGGACACGAGCGGACCCTCAACGTCCTCCCCGGGGCGTATCTGCTGGACGAAGCACGCTGGACGCCCCGCAGCGCCCTCGTCCTGTCGCCACCGGGCCAGGGCGTGGCGACGCTCGACGGTCACTGGAATGCCATCTGCATCGCGTGCCACACGACGCACGGCAAGACGCAGTTCGACACGCCGTACCGCTCCGAGCCGATCGCGGACCAGGCGGTAGACAGCACGGTGGCGGAATTCGGCATCGCCTGCGAGGCGTGTCACGGTCCCGGCGCCGACCACGTCGCAGCCAACCGGAACCCGGTGCGGCGCTACACGCTGCATGCCGGCGATGCCCCCGATCCGACGATCGTCGAGCCGACGCTGCTGGATCCGCAACGCTCGTCACAGGTGTGCGGCCAGTGCCACAGCATCTGGGAATTCCGCGACCTGGTGGACGAGCGCGCCGCCAACGCCGACGGCCTGCCGTATCGGCCGGGCGACGATCTGGCCGACACCCGCTTCGTCGCGCAGCCTACCGCCAACTCGGAGTCACCCTCCCTGCAGGCTCTGCTCGCGTCCGATCCCGACTTCGTCCGGGGTTCGTTCTGGGCCGATGGCCTGGTCCGCGTGTCCGGCCGCGAATACAACGGCCTGATCGACTCGCCCTGCTATACGAATGCCGATACGCCGGGGCGAACACTCACCTGCTTCTCGTGCCACACCATGCACCAGACGCCGGAAGATCCGCGCCCGGTCGCGGAATGGGCGGACACGCACCAGGTTTCGGCCGGGATGGAGGGGGACGCCGCCTGCGGGCAGTGCCATGACGGGATTGCCACCGACATCGCCGCGCACACGAACCACCCGACCGAGTCCGCAGGGAGCCGCTGTTACAACTGCCACATGCCGTACACCTCGTACGGCCTGATGCGCGCGATCCGGAGCCACACGATCACCAGTCCGTCGGTCCGCGAGACCGTCGAGGTGGGCAGACCGAACGCCTGCAACCTCTGCCACCTGGACCGGACGCTCGCCTGGACCTCCGACGCTCTCGATGACTGGTACGGCCACGACCGGCCCGCGCTCGACGACGACGGGGAACACGTGGCCGCGTCAATCCTCTGGCTGCTACGGGGCGACGCCGGCCAGCGCGCGCTCGCCGCCTGGAGCTATGGCTGGGAACCGGCCCAGACGGCGTCGGGCACCAGTTGGATGGTCCCTTACCTCGGCGAACTGCTGGGCGATCCTTACGACACGGTGCGCTACATCGCGGCCGGCTCGCTCCGGACGTTGCCCGGGTACGCCGCGTTCGACTACGACTTCACCGGTGACCGCGATGATCGGATCGCTGCTGCGGTCGGCGCACTCACCAACTGGCGCGAAAGCACCCGCTCCCGCGAGCGCCGTGACCCGGAGTTGCTCTTCGGCCTCGACGGCATGCTCGACACGGCAGCCATGCGCCGCCTCTTCGATCAGCGGGACACCCGTCCCCTGTTCCTGCGCGAATAGATGTCCGGAGCCGCCACGCCGTGACCGCTGCCCCGTCCCCCGTTCAGCCCGACTACGTTCGCCGCCATCTGCGGCTCGGCTTCTGGGCGCTCGCGCTGTTCCTCACCCTCGGCGCGACGCTCGAAGCACTGCACGGCTTCAAGGTCGGTTTCTACCTGGACGTGTCGAACGAGACGCGGCGGCTGATGTGGACCCTCGCGCATGCACACGGCGCACTGCTCGGCCTGATCAACGTGGTGGTGGGAATCGCGTTGCGGGCGGTGCCGGAACTGGCAGGCGACGGGCGGACAGGGCTGGCGTCCGTGATGCTGGCCGCGGCAACGGTGTTGCTGCCGGCCGGGTTCTTTGCCGGCGGCCTTGCCTTCTACAGTGGCGATCCAGGGATAGGCATCGCGCTCGTGCCTCCCGGCGGAGCCTGCCTGTTGATCGCGGTGGTGCAGTTGGCGCGCGCGAGCGGGACGACCCGCAACGGAACCGACGCATAGACGCCGGTTCCGCGCGACCGAACTGGGAGCCCGTCCTAGCGGACGGTGATCGTCACGTCCGCGGGCGTCAGGAACATCGCGTCCGTCGCCCAGGCGCGGAGCGTGTACTCTCCCGGCTCGTCGAAGGTGACCGTTGCCTCGAAGGTGGCCGATGTCCAGCCGTCACCGGCGGTGTGGGTCGACGGCGTGTCGGACGACGTGGCCTCGGTCGCCACGCCATCCACTTCCGTCTCGGCCTCCTGTTCCTCGAACGCGCGCTGGTAGCCGGAAGGCTCGACGCCGACGTCCGCGGGACCCCGGTAGACGATCCAGAGCAGCGACAGGCCGTTGCGCGGCGGGCGCGGCCGCTGGTACCAGCGGATGTTGTCCGGGACCTTCGGAAGATCATCGGGCGGCGTCAGCGCCGGGAGGCGCCGCCGCGGCCGTCGCGGAGGCAACTGGATCGGCAACTCGTCGTCCTGCAGCATGGCAGTCAGCGTCACCGCCTCGCCTACTCCCGCCGTCATGGGACTTGCCGACACACTCAGCTCGACCGGTCCGTTCGCGAACAACTGATCGACCGGCCGGCCGAAGCCGGTCCCCATGTTCGACGTAATGGTGTTCTCGTCGATCTCCCATTCGGGCTGCAGCCAGCCGTAGGCCTGCTGCTGGTTGCCGTTGACGGTCAGGTTCCAGATGACGCCGTCTTCCGGGTTCGGGCCGGTGTCGGCCGGCATCGCCATCGTGAACTGGTAGCGCTGCGTCCGCGGGTAGAAAAAGGTGGGCTGACCAAGATCCTCGGCGCCAGGCGAGAAGTGATTATCCGCCCCGATCGGAACGGATGGCTGCTCGCGGTAGTTCCGATTCAGGTAGCCGAAGTGGAACAGGTAGCTGCCGTCCTCGTTGCGGATCCAGCCCTCGAAGATCGGCTGCACATCCTGTCCTCTGTCGAAACGCTGCTGCGGCTGCGTGACGATCGGGACATCCCGCGGGTTCACCTGCGCCTCCGCAACACCGGCGGCGCCCGTAAGAAGAGCCAGACCGACGACGAGGGCCGCCGCGACGCGCGCGGCGGCCCTCTCGAACCTGAGGTGCGTGATCATGATCCGATTAGTCGTTGTCGTTGTTCGCGCGCGACTCGAGTTCCTCGGCGTACTCCTCGTCGGTCAGGTCGTACCAGCTGATCCAGCCGAAAGCCATCTCGTCGATCGTCCGGCTGCCGCCGCCTGTCCAGTTCAGGGCATCCAGGTTGCCGCGATGGGCCTCGGTGTTGTCGTGGTAACTGATGACGTGCAACTTCGTCCCCGCCGGGTAAATCGGCTGGGCCTCGTCCGCGTAGTTGTAGACGATGTGCCAGTTGAAATCGAAGTTCGCGCAACTCACCATCTCGGTCGACGAGTTGGGATAGATCAACTCCAGACACTGCCGCTTTCCGAGGAAGTGCATGTGCGGCTGGAACCCGGTCAGCCGGCCCGGCAGGTACATCGTGGCGTAGCCATCATGCCGCGTGATCTGCCCGGCGGGAATGTCGAGCTCGCCCGCCCCACCGAGCTGGCGCGACCAGAGGATCTTTTCCGGTTCCTCGTTCGCCGGGTAGAGGACCATTCCCAGGTCCGTGCGGTCAACCACTTCCTCGCCGATCGAGTGGTAGTGGAAGCTGAACCGGACACGGGCGTCCCCTTCGAGGACCTTGCCGGTTTCCTCCGGATACTTGTCCGCGTTCTTGCCGACCGCGTACTCGTTCAGGAAGAAGTCGCTCGAGCTGTCGTTGATCGGCGCATCCGGATCGGTGACCGCGTAGGTGAGCGCGTGGTGCACGACCCGCAGGTCGCCCGCCTTGGTCTGGATCGCCTGAATGTAGCGATCCTCGGTGACACCCGAGTCGACGATGTAGTCGCCCCACCAGTCGCCAGCCTCGGCCGGCACCGTGTGCGGCGGCGAGGTGACGATCAGATCCGGCTCGATCTCCCAGGCACCGAAGTCGGGAAGCGTCGCGGGCGGAGGCGCATCGGCCGGGTTGCCGCGCGGCGCGCCGTTGTCGACCCAGGTTGCGACCAGGGCGATCTCCTCAGAGGAAAGCGACCGATCCTGTTTGAACTCCTGGATGCCGACGTTCGGGTCGACGTGCCAGGGCGGCATCTCACGTGAGACAACCTTGTTCTTGATGGAGCGCGCCCAGGGACGCGCTTCCTGGTAGTTCATAAGCGACATCGGCGCCATGTTGTCCGGCCGGTGGCAGACCTGGCAGGAACGCTGCAGAATCGGCTCGATGTCCTTGTGGAACGTCACGTCGTCCGACTGCGCGGACGCCGCGCCTGGCGCGACCAACATGAGTGCCGCCGCGACAGCAACAAGGGCGCACATGTACTTCGTCATCTTTTGCACCTCCGTGAGCGAACCCGCCGTGGCGAAAGCGCACGCTTGCCCACTCAACGATGAATCGGGGTAGTTTAACTCCGGCACTGAGTCCAGATCAACCACGATGTCCGGGCAGATCCAGCCCCTCCGCGTCCGTATAATGGGCCGCGTGAATTTCCGCATGAATCCGACGACGAGAATCGCCGTTCTCGTGCTGTGCACGTTGGGCGCCGTCGCCTGCGGAGGTAGCGCTCCCGAGCCCGCCGCCCTTGCCGAACCCACCCCCGCCGCTGCGCCAGCATCCCCGGCGGGCGACGGCCTGTCGGTGACCGGCACCGCTCCTGTCTCGCCCGACGGCTCGCTCACCGTCGTCATCCTCGAGCCGGCGGGCAACGCGGTGCTCGAACCGCCGGACACCCCCGCGCAGATGGACCAGATCAACATGGAGTTCCTGCCGCCCGTGGTGCTCGCCACCGTGGGACAGCCGGTCCACTTCGTCAACAGCGAGGACATCCTGCACAACGTCCGGGTCTTCAATATCGACACCAAGGAGACCGCCTTCAACATCGCCACACCGATCGGCGGCACCTACGAGCATTACTTCGACACCGCCGGGACGTACCGCGTCGCCTGCGACATCCATCCCCAAATGGGCGCGAGCATCGTCATCACCAGGTCGCCCTACGCGGCGGTGGCGGACCGGGGGGGTGCCTTCGCGCTCGACAACGTGGCGCCCGGGGCTTATACCGCTCTCGTGCAGGCCGGCGCGGAACGATCGAGCCACGCAGTCATGATCGCCGACGGCGCCACCACCCTGACGCTGGGCAGCAACTGACGCGGCGCGCGTCTCCCGCGACGCCCGGCCGCCCCGCCCGTACGACACAGCCAGAGCAGACGACGCCCCCCGGGAGAAGACGATGAGAACAGCGCAGGAGATCGCGGATCATGTCGGCGGCGTGCTGCATGGCGACGGCTCCGTGCAGATCCATTCGGTCGGCAGTCTGGAGCACGCCGGTAACGGCGAACTCGCCTACGCCGAGGGTCGGCACCTGGCGAACGTGCCGGATGCTCGCGCGGGCTGCATCCTGATCCCGGCCGGAGACGACCTGCCGGGCCGGACGGTGATCGTGGTCGATCAGCCGCGTGTCGCCTTCGCGCACGTGGCGCAGTGGCTGCTGCCACCACCGCTGCCGCCGCGGGGCATTCACGAGACGGCGGTCGTCTCGGCCGACGCGACGATAGGCGCGGACGTGTCGATCGGCGCCTGGACGGTGATCGAGGCGAGCGCAGCGATCGGCCGCGGCACGACGATCCTTCCGGGCAGCTATGTCGGCGCCGGTGCGCGGATCGGCGAAGGCGGCTTCCTCTATCCGCACGTCGTGGTCTACCCCGGCACGACGATCGGCGACCGCGTGATCATCCATGCGGGCGTCGTCATCGGCGCGGACGGGTTCGGCTTCGTCTTCGATGGCGCGCAACAGGTGAAGGTGCCGCAGGTGGGCAACGTGCAGATCGGCGACGATGTCGAGGTTGGCGCGAACGCCTGCATCGACCGCGGCGCCCTCGACAACACGTCGGTGGCCGATGGCGTGAAGATCGACAACCTCTGCCAGGTGGCGCACAACGTCCGGATAGGCCAGCACGCCATCATTTCATCGCAGACCGGCATCGCCGGCAGTTCGACGGTCGGGCGCGAGGCGATCATCGGCGGCCAGGTGGGAATCGCCGACTACTGCCGGATCGATGACCACGCGATCGTCGGCGCCCAGTGCGGTGTCCCGTCGCGCAAGCGGATCCCGGCTGGGCAGCCCTTCTGGGGTACGCCGGCGCGTCCCCTCAAGGACATCAAGAAGCAGCAGGGTTATCTCGGCCGCCTGCCGAAACTGTCGGCTGAGGTGAAGCGTCTCCGCGCCGAACTGGACGCGCTCAAGGCAAAGCTCGACTGAGTAGCCGCTCGACCGCACGAACGACCGAGTCGGTGGCGATGACGTCGAGGCAAGGGGGGCGGCCGTCTACGCTAGGCGGCGACGGACACTCCTCGAAGAACCGCTCCCGGCAGGGCGAACAGCCGAACGCGGCGCTGACCGCGACATGCGGCGCGCCGGCGGGGCTGCGCGGGCAGGTCCGAAACGGCGAGGATGATCCGTACACCGACACCGTGGGGATGCCGGCTGCCGCCGCCAAATGCGCCGGCCCGCTGTCGTTCCCGACGTAGAGCACGCACCGCTCGAGCAACCCAACCAGCTCCGGCAACGTCGCGTCTCCCGCAAGCGCCACGCCATGCGCAGCGGCCCATCCCTCCGGCGCTTCGAACGGCGGGCGCGCATGGACTACGAGCGGCGGGCCACCGGCCGCTCGCCGGGCCGCAAGACGCTCCACGACTGCGCGATAGCGATCCGACGACCAGGCGCGCGGTGTCTTTGCGGCGGCCGGGTTGACGAAGACCGGGCGGCAATCATCGGGCCACCCCATGGCCTGGAAGAGGCGCGCGGCGTACGCGCGATCCGTTTCCGTCAGCGCCAGCGGCGGCAGGGGATCGCGCTGATCGCCCGCACCACCGTCCTCTCCTTCGGCGCCCAGGCGGGAGATCAGGTCCAGATACTCCTCGCTGCGATGCGCCTCGGTCCGGGGTGCGACAGCGTCGGTCAGCAACGATCCACGGTTGTCCGTCTCGTGGCCGATCCGTCGCGCCACGCCCGCCAGGCGAGCCACCAGCGCCGCCTCGAACGAGGGCGCCATCAGCACCACAGCGTCTGGTCCGAACGCCCGGACGGCACGCGCCGCGCGCCGGATGGAGAGCGCTCCAGCCAGCGCCCCCGCGGCCGGCGCCGGGTCGATCCGCTCGAACAGGCCAAGCCGCTCGACCAGGGCTAGATGTCCTTCGCGCGCCATGCCGTAGAGCGCCAGATGCGGCCAGCGGGCGCGCAGCGCATGGAGCGCCGGACGGGCGAGCATGATGTCCCCCACCCAGTTCGGCAGGCGGACCGCAAGCCGGTTGGAGGACACGGCCTATAGTCTCACGTCATGCATGCGTCGACGCGGGGAGTCGGGACACCCGTCACGCCGGCCGGGTCGGCGTCCATATTGAAGCTGGACGGCGTCTCGTTCGTTCGCGATGGCCGGACCATCCTCGACCGGATCGACTGGGTCGTCGCGCCGGGTGACCGCTGGGTGGTGCTGGGACCGAACGGCTCGGGCAAGACGTCGCTTTGCCGGATCGCCAGCCTGCACCTCCATCCTTCGGGCGGGACGGTCGATGTCCTGGGCGAGCGCTTCGGCCGGACCGATGCGCGGGCGTTGCGGACCCGCATCGGGATGACGAGCCAGGCCCTGGCCGATCAGATACGGCCCGGACTGACCGCGGGCGAGATCGTCCTGACCGGCCGCCACGCCGCCCTTGCCCCCTGGTGGCACCGTTACGACGACGCCGATCGGGCACGCGTGCGGGAGCTGCTCGACAGGTTCGGCTGCGGCGCGCTCGCCGCGTCGCGCTACGTGACGCTCTCGGCGGGCGAGCGACAGCGAGTGCTGCTCGCCCGCGCGCTGATGGCCGAGCCAGCCCTGCTGGTACTGGACGAACCGACCGCGGGACTCGATCTGACCGGGCGCGAGCAACTGGTCGCCATGCTGGGCGACGTGGCGTCGGACGACGCAACGGCGGGGATCGTGCTCGTCACTCACCATGTCGACGAGATCCCGCCCGGCATCACGCATGCGCTGATCCTCGCGGAGGGACGGATCGTCGCCGCCGGCCCGGTTGGCGAGACCCTGACGGCGGAAACGCTGTCGCGCGGCTTCGGCCTGCCGCTTGCCCTCGAACGCCGCGGCGGCCGATGGCTGGCCTGGAGCGCCGCAAACCCGGCGCGAACGTGAACCGCCAGCGGCGCCTGCAGCGGCGCCTATTGTTCAGACGAGGACTGGTGCGTTCTCGCGGAATTCGCGCACCAGGGCGTTCATCACGTCGCGGTGGTCGTTTGTTTCCCGATAGATCCGCCGCTGCCGTCGATAGCTGGGGCCAACCCGCAACATCTCGGTGATCCGGCGCAGCTCCCCATCGCTACCCAGCCGGGCGGCGACTGGCATCAGGTCGTGCTCGACCAACCGCAGGAGACTCTCGTCGAGCCGTTCGAGCCGTCCTTCCTCGTCGATGATCACCTCCGCGTCGGTCGCCCACCGCGCGGCGCGCCACTTGTTCTCCCGGACAATCCAGTGGCGATGGAGCGGCAGGTACTCTCCCTCGTCGTACTGATCGCCCAACCAGACGAGCAGCGCCTGAATAAGCGCGGTAACCGCAATGGCCTCGTCGAGGGTCGGCAACCCGTCGCAGACGCGTACCTCGACCGTACCGAACTTCGGATGCGGCCGGATATCCCACCAGATCTCCTGAATCGACTCGATCGCCTTGGCGTTCTTCAGCGTGATTATCAGCCGCTGGAACTCCGCCCAGTTGACGAAGCGGTACGGCAGGCCGGCCGTCGGCAGGCTCTCGAAGATCTTCGTGCGGCACGACGCCAGTCCGGTGTCGGCCTGGTCGAAGAAGGGCGAGCTGGCCGACAGCGACAGCAGGTGCGGCAGGTAGGTGGTGAGCGAATTGAAGAGCGCAATCGCCTTCTCGCCACTCTCGATGCCGACATGCACATGCAGGCCGAAGATCATCAGCCGCCGCGCCGGCCACTGGCACTTCTCCACGAGGCGGTGGTAACGGGGCAATGGCGTGATCGTCTGCTGGCCCCAGCGCGAAAAGGGATGCGTGCCGGCGCACGCGATCTGATAGCCGAGGCTGTCCGACACGTCGAGGAGCCTGGCGACGCGGGCCGTCAGGTCGCGGCGCACCTCGGCCACATCGGCGCAAACGTCGGTGCAGACCTCGATCGTCGACTCGATCAGTTCCGCTTTGACGTGCGACGGATCGGCCGACCGCTCGATGATGGCGGGTGCACCGGGGGCCAGGTTCATCGTCTCGGGATCGATGATCTGGAGTTCCAGCTCGACACCAACCGTCGGCTTCGGCGATCCGGCAAACGCGATCTTCATGTCGACTCCTGCCCTATGGGGACCGACCGCTGCCACTCGACCGTGCGCCGGAGTCCCTCCTCGACGCTGACGGCCGGCTCGAAACCGAGCAACTCCCGCGCGAGTGAGATGTCAGCCTGGGAATCGCGGATATCGCCGGGCCTCGGATCGGCGTACGTCGCCTCGACCGCGGTCGCGCCGGTCAACTTCTGCAGGGCGGCATACAGGGCGTTCACGGAGATCCGGCCGTTCCGTGCGAGGTTGATCGCGCGACCCGAGACCGCAACGCCCGGCGCCTCGCAGGCAGCAAGCACGCCCGCCACGACGTCCGACACGTAGGTGAAATCACGCGTCTGCTCGCCGTCGCCATAGATCGTCGGGGAACTGCGCGCGAGCAACCCCGCCGTGAAGACCGAGATAACGCCGGAATACTGCGAGGACGGGGACTGTCGCGGACCGAAGACATTGAACAGGCGCAACGCCACGGTCTCCAGGCCGTAGAGCCGGGCGAACAGTGCGGCGTAGTGCTCGCCGATGAGCTTGTGGAGGGCGTAGGGCGAGAGCGGCGCCGGACAGAGTCCCTCGTGCTTCGGGAGCGTCTCGGACTCGCCGTAGACGGACGACGAACTGGCCAGGACGACACGGCGGACGCCTGCGTCCCGCGCCGCGAGCAACAGTGCGTGGGTCGCCTCGACGTTGGCGCGGTGACACCGCTCCGGCTGCCGCACGGAGCGTGGCACCGACGGAATCGCGGCAAGGTGGATCACGCGGTCGATACTGGCGACCGCGTGCAACGCCACGTCCGTGTCCGCCAGGTCCGCCTCGATGAGCTCGACATCGGGACAACTGGCGAGGTTCGCGCGGCGTCCCGTCGACAGATCGTCGACGACACGCACGTCCTCCCCCCGCGCCACCAACGTCTCGACGACGTGGGAACCGATAAACCCCGCGCCGCCGGTTACCAGGTAACGTGCCACGGGCTCCTGGCGTCAGGGGGCGGGAAACTGCGATCCCTCGATGCCGGGGATCACCGTGAGCGCATTCTCGTAGTACAGCTTGCGGAGCACGTCGTCCGGTAGGTCCATCCCGTACATCTGCCAGAACGCGTGATAGCGCCGGTAGTAGTCGAAGTACTCGTCACTGGTCTCGAACGTCCGCCAGTAGTAGGGAAACTCCTCCGGCGCGTAGCGGTCCTTTCCGAACAGCACCCGGTCCTGGTACGTCGTGAAGAACTCGCGGGCGGCGCGGGGCTGGCGACCCAACTCGTACAGGATGGCGCCGGTTTCGACCCAGACGTTCGGCAGCGCGTCCAGCAGGCGGCCAAGCCGCCCGAGGTCGTTCGAATGCCACCCCATGTGCGCGGAAATGAACCGCGTCTGCGGATGACGTGCGAACCGGCGGTCCCGTTCCTCCATCATTGTCTCGAAACCGGGATAGCGGTCCGCCGGCAGCCGGCGGTCGGGCAGCAGGGTCAGCTCGAGCCAACGCTCGTTAAAGCGGTCGACCGGGTCGTAGAACGACTGCGGTTCGCCCACGTGCATCAGCACCGGAATGCCCAATCGCCCCGCGGTCTCGAAGACAGCGTCGAGCTCCGTGTGATCCACCGGAACACGGTCGCCCTTCGCGTCGCGCACGTCGATGCCGAAGTTCTTGAAGAACTTCAAGCCGACCGCACCTGCCGCGACATCCCGCTCGAGCTGCTCCGCGGCGCGCGCGCCGAAACCGGGGCCGACCCCGCCGCGGAAGTCGAGATTGGCAAAACAGACCATGCGATCGGGGTCGTCGCTGGCCGCGATCGTGTCGACACAGCGCTCGAGGGTCGCGCCGGAGCCGCCACTCAGGTTGACGAGCACCTGCAGGTTGAGCGCGTCCATTTCCGAGACGATCCCGTGCCAGCGGTCGACCGAGAAGCCGGGACGGTGATGGCTGTGGACGTCAATCACGGGGTACCGCGCGCGCGGTACCGGGTTCGCATCGACCACGAGCGTCGAGCGCGGTGTGTAGTCCTCTACGGCCAGCGCCGGCTCCGCCGCCGAGCGACCGCCACGCTGCGCCTCGGCGCCGATGCCGTAGACAAGGACAGCGCCCACCGCCAATGCGGCGCCCACGCCGGCGAACGCCCAGACACGCCCAGGTCGTTGCATTCCCTCCCCCTTCACACCACCACGATCCCGACAGATTCCACCACAGACGGCCATAAGCCGAATTCTGTTCCGCACGCGCCGCGACGAATCACGACGCCTCCGGTGACGACCATTCCTCTAGCCCCGCCATCGCTGACGGGATCGAGCAACCTACCCGGAAGCTTCGAACGGGCCGTTCTCAAGCGCCTCCCTATTTGGTCTTGCTCCGTGCGGGGTTTAGCCTGCCATTCCCCTTGCAGGGAACGCGGTGCGCTCTTACCGCACCTTTTCACCCTTGCCGCCCGGTCCCCGGAGGTTCCGGCCGGCGGTATGTTTTCTGTGCCACTTTCCTTCAGGTCACCCTGACCGGGCGTTACCCGGCGCACTGCCCTGCGGAGTTCGGACTTTCCTCCCCGTCCGGCGCGGAACCCCGCGCCAGACGCAGCGGTCGTCCGGCCGACTGCGGCGGAATGTCAAGGATCCGAGCTAACCGTCAGCCTCCTGGCTAATCCGGTAGTGCTCCAGCTTCTTGTAGAGGTTACTACGGGGCGTGTCGATCTCCTCCGCGGTCCGCGACACGTTCCAGCCGAACGCGCGCAGTCTGTCCACCAGGAATGCGCGCTCGCTCACTTCCTTGAACTCGCGGAGCGTCCGCGCCGCGGGAAGTACCGGCCCCTCCGAACCCGACGGGCGGCCATCCACGAACGTCGCGGCACGGACGTCGTCGATCGTGATCGACGGCCCCGGCGTCATCACGATCAGCCGCTCGACCACATTGCGGAGTTCCCGGATGTTCCCGCGCCACCGGCGCGCCGCGAACGCATCTATCGCCGCCGCGGTAAAGGGCATCGGCCGGTAGTTGTTCTCTCGGGCGAACAGTTCCGCAAAGTGCCGGACCAGCAGCGGGATGTCTTCCGCCCGTTCGCGCAGCGGGGGGACGCGGACCGGGATGACGCTCAGCCGGAAGTAGAGATCCTCGCGGAACATGCCCGCGTCGATCGCCCGGGACAGGTCCTTGTTCGTGGCGGCGACGAGGCGGATGTCCACCCGGATGGTGCGATTCGCTCCGAGCCGCTCCACCTCACCTTCCTGCAGGACACGGAGTACCTTTGCCTGCGCCGCCAGCGACATGTCGCCCACTTCGTCGAGAAAAATCGTGCCGCGGTCCGCCTGCTCGAACTTTCCGATCTGCTTGTCGGCAGCTCCCGTGAAGGAACCCTTCTCGTGTCCGAACAGCTCTGACTCGATCAGTTCGTGCGGGATTGCGGCGCAGTTCACCTGCACGAACCGTTCGCGGGCGCGCGGGCTCTGGCGGTGCAGGGCGCGCGCCACCAGTTCCTTGCCGACGCCGCTCTCTCCCTGGATGAGCACCGCGCTCTTGACCGGTGCGGCTCGCCCGATCTCGCTGGCCAGGGTCCGCAACGCGGCGCTCTCCCCCACCATCACATGGCGCTGTTCTTCCGCGCGCCGGAGCCGCCGGTTCTCGGTGCCGAGCCGGCGCTGCTGCAGCGCGTTGCGAATGGTGACGGTGACCCGCTTCGACTCGAGCGGCTTCTCGAGGAAGTCGAACGCCCCCAGCTTCGTCGCCTCGACGGCGGTGGTGACGTCGCCGTGACCGGAGATCATGACGACCGGAAGCCACTCGTCCGTCTCCCGGATCCGGCGCAGGACTTCCAGGCCATCCATGCCGGGCATCTTGATGTCGAGAAAGACCAGGTCCGGCTCGCCCTGCTCGATCCGCTTCAGCCCCGCGTGGCCGCTCGCCGCGGTCAGGCACTCGTAGCCGTCGTACTCGAGGATCCGCTTCAGGGATTCGCGGATCTCGTCTTCGTCGTCGATTACCAGGATTCGGGACGCCATCATGCCCAGCCTGCAATGCGCTCGCGGAGCGATTCTACCAGCCGAACCGGCACGGGATGGGGTCCGCCGCACCCGGACGGGGCGATGGGATAAGGCATAATCGGCGGACCACACACCACCGAAAGAGGAGCAACCGATGAGCAGACGGCATGGCGCAGGCGCGGGAGTCTCGATCCTGATTCCCCTGATAGCCGGGCTGGCCCTGATCACTCCGGGCACGGCGAACGGTCAGACCCAGCTCACGCGGCAGAGCGCACCCCCCGACATCACCGCGGGTGGCCAGACCAACTTCATGTCGCACAACATCGATCTGTACAACCGCCGTTACGCAGAGCTGGATCAGATCAACACCCAGTCGGCCGGAGAACTCGCCGAACAGTGGACGTACCGTTTTGCGGCGGGGCTCGACGTAGCCGAGCAGACGCCCCTCGTCGTGGACGGGGTCATGTACATCCATGTCGGCACGACGATGTACGCCCTCAACGCAACCAGCGGAGCCGAGATCTGGACCCTCGAGCTTCAGATGGAACTGACGGGCCAGAATCGCTTCCGCGGACCACTCTATGCCGAGGGAACCATCTATGCCTACATAGGCAACAGCGTCGTGGCAGTCGACGCCGCATCGGGCGAGCTGGTCGAGACATTTGGCGAAGGCGGCGTCCTCCCCGTGGTCGGCCTCGCCCTGCAATCGAAGTATCCCGATATCTATCCGCCCGATTTCGATCCGTTCAGCCTCGGTTACCGGATCAACGCGTCGCCCACGTACCACGACGGAACGCTGTACCTCGGCGCCGCGATCTCGGAGAGCCACATCCCGGGCGGTCTGGTGATTGCCACCGATGCCGAGACCGGCGCCATCAAGTGGGTCTTCAACACGATCCCGCAACGCCCGCAGGATGACGGCTGGGAGATCGCCCGTGACACGTGGGGGGATGGAAAGCGTGTCGGCGGCGGCATCTGGACCCAGCCGGCCCTCGATACCGAGCTGGGCCTCGTGTATGTGAACACCGGCAACCCTTCACCTGACTACGACGGGTCGGCGCGTCCCGGCGCGAACCTGTTCACGAACTCGACGATTGCCCTCGACATGGAGACCGGCGCGCTTCGGTGGCACTACCAGGCGATCCACCATGACCTGTGGGACTGGGATCATGTGACCGGCCCGGTGCTCTTCGACGTCACGGGGGCAGACGGCGAGACCATCAAGGGCGTGGGCGCGGCCGGCAAGAACTGCCTGCTCTATCTCTGGGACCGTGAGACCGGTGAGCCGATCAACCCCATGGTGGAAACCGCCATGCCGACCGAAACGAACGTGCCGGGGGAGGTGGTCTACCCGACGCAGCCGATTCCGCACACCGCGCGCGGCGTCCCGATGACACCGTTCTGCACGACGTACGCCTGGGTGGATGACCCCGAGCAACAGCCGCGGTTGCGGCAAATGTACACGCCGTACTCGACCGACACGCACTACATCGTCGCGCACGGCGGCTCGAGCTTCGGATCGCCCGCGTTCAGTCCGCAGACCGGCCTGCTCTACGTCACCGGAAAGAACGCCGCGGTCTCACTGGTCGTGCGTCCGGTGGGGGATTCCCTCGAGGCGGGACCCAGTTGCGTCGGGCACACGGAGAGCTACGAGGAACTGAGCCGGATCCCCGACTTTCCGCCGGCGACGACGCTCACCGCGTACGAACCGGCGAGCGGCGAGGAGGTGTGGCAGCAGGTGCTGCCGGCGCTGCAGCACATCGGCGCGAGCGGCAACCTGGCGACCGCCGGCAACCTGGTCTTCCAGGGCCTGGATGACGGTGGATTCTATGCATTCGACGCCGCCACCGGCGAGCAGTTGTTCCGGCACCAGGCGCCGCGGCCGATCCGCTCGAGCCCGCTGACCTACGAGGTGAACGGCAAGCAGTTCGTCACGGTGATCGCGACCGACACGATCATCACCTTCGCGTTGCCAGAACAGGATCGTATTCCGTAGCGTTCCGACTAATACCGATTTCCCCTTATTTTCCGGGAATACTCCTGAATCTCCGTTCCCGTCCAGCCCGCGTGAGTCCGACCCGTTCCGGTTCCCAATGTGGTAATATCATGGGAACG
The DNA here is from genome assembly GCA_965246995.1 of Vicinamibacterales bacterium. GTDB lineage: Bacteria > Acidobacteriota > Vicinamibacteria > Vicinamibacterales > UBA8438 > VXRJ01. The sequence continues at coordinate 1,513,375 of OZ252008.1, read as the reverse complement.
TCAAAGACGGGATCCAGTGGGGCGATTGACGGTCAAGGGGCTCGCGAGACTGACCGCGCCGGGGCGCTACCCGGACGGGAACACCCTGTATCTGTTCGTGCAGCGCTCGGGGGCGCGGTCCTGGGTGCAGCGCTTGGTGGTCGATGGCCGGCGCCGGGATATCGGGCTCGGCTCGGCGAAGTACGTCACGCTGGCCCAGGCCCGCCAGCAAGCCTACGAGAACCGCGTTGCCGCGCGCCGGGGGGGCGATCCGTTCGCCTGCACGCCGCAGCATCGGATTCCCACGTTCCGCATGGCGTGCGACAAGGCCGCCCAGGGGCGCCAGTTGAAGGGGCGGAGTGGCGAGGCTCGCCGGATTGCGCTGGAAACCTACGCCCGCTCCCTGATGGATCGCCGCGTGGACCGGATCGGGCGGGAAGACGTGTTGCGTTGCCTGCTGCCCATCTGGACGGCGAAAGCGGCGACTGCGCGCAAGGTGCGGTCCTGGATTCGTGCGGCGCTGGCGTGGGCGCAGGCTCACGGGCACGTCGAGTTCAACTATGCCGGGGAAGCGATAGCCGGCGCCCTTCCCGTGGTCAAGACGAACCGCGACCACCATACAGCGCTACCCTATGGCGAAGTTGGCGCGGCGCTGAAGGCTATCGGCGCATCCGCGGCCGCATCGAACGTCAAGGGCTGTCTCAAGTTCGTGATCCTCACCGCGGTTCGCAGTGGCGAGGCACGCGGCGCGCGATGGTCGGAAATCGACATGGACACGCGAGAGTGGCGTATCCCCGCCCAGCGCATGAAGGCTGGCGAAGAGCATCGCGTCCCCCTGTCTGACGCGGCGGTGGCGATTGTCGAGGCTCAGGCGGTCGACCGCGGCTCGGACTACGTCTTTGCGTCTCCCAACCGCGGGGGCAAGGAAACCATCGCCGCGGCGACGCTGGGCAACCTGATCAAGCGTCTGTACGGGGACCGTGCGACGGTGCACGGCTTCAGGTCATCGTTCCGCACTTGGGCATCCGAGCGGACGAACGTCACCCGCGACATTTGCGAAATGGCACTGGCGCATCGTGTAGGTTCCGACGTGGAGCGGTCCTATGCCCGCTCCGATCTGTTCGACAAGCGGCGTGCCCTGATGAATGCCTGGGCAGCCTACGTAACCGACAGCCGCGCCGAGGTGATCCCCCTTCACACCTGAGCGACGTGGGGGGAGCTACGGTCGCCTTGTGTTCAGCATCGACTGTTAGTACACGCAACATCAGCACGCCGACGCCTGCCAAGATGAGCGACTGCATCGCCGCAGCGAGCATCATCGACCGCGTGATCGAGACCATCAACGGCGCCGGGCCAGGGGCCGACCGCGGACGACCATAGCGCCCGTGGGCGCCTGCCATCCCGAGTCCGAACGAGACGACCTCGAAAACGCCGCGCGTGTTTCGCTACCCGCCGCAACGCGTTGCGGTGAGACGGCCTGTTGGAACGGCACCGCCGGTCGATGGGCGCCTGAATGCACCGACTGGAGATCGTGCGGGATTGCGCCACTCAGCGGCAGCCGTCACCGGTCCCGGACGCTCTGCGGACCGCCCGGCGAAGATACCGCACGCGATGTCCGCGTCACCCGGCCCCGGAGATCGAACAGGGGAGGCGCGCACACGGGCCACCTTCGCCTCCGGCAGCCGGGATGAGTCCCTGCGTGTCACCGTGGCCGTACTCGAGTGCCCATCGTCAGTGACCCTGGAAGCGGGAGGAACCGGCGCGAGGACGGCTCTTGATGTACTCGAGAATCTCGTGCTCGTACCACCGAACCGCGCGCGGCCCGATTCGGACTGGCCGGGGGAACCAACCCGCCTCTACTCCTTCGTAAATCGTCGAGCGCGAAAGCCCGGTGATCGCCTCCACTTGACACCGCTTCAGCAATTTCACGCCTACCTCCTTGTCGCCCGGCGGGCGATCTGGAGAGGTCTACAGGGTCGAGGTCGCTGCAAGGGACAAGAGTCCGGCCAGACACTTGAAAACACGGGGAAAATCGAAGGCATGGGGTGTGCGCAGCAAGATCGCGGAAGGACGTTCAGGCCGCCGAAGGCATGTGCGTCGTCAGCAGCCACAGGTCCGGCTATGTGGCGTTCCTCGCCGCTGGCGGCGTAGGTGACCGGGGTGTGGACCGGGAGGGTGTCGAGGAACATGGGAAGGACCTTCGGTGGTTCGCGGGTCTGTTGCGTCGTGTTCAGGCGGCGGCGGGGCGCAGCCGCGGTGTCTCGGCGAGCCGCCAGCCCTGGGTCGGCGCCTCGGCCGCGCCGCGGGACCAGCGTGTCGGGGACGCCGACGTTGCCGTCGATGTTGCCGGCCGGATCGACCCGGCGGCGGGTCTGCTGTCTCGGGTCGTCTCGGCGCGGGTCGGGCGACGGCGGCGGTCGGCGGTTGGGGCCTTGTGCATCGGTGGCGTCCTTTCGCGGGTCCGGAGTGTACGGGTCGGTGGGTCGGGCTGCCTGTGGTTGGCCCCTGCTTCCGCAGGCGGTCCGTGCGGTGTTGTCCGTCAGTCAGTGCACGCGATCGATGGCTGCGTACGCGTTGGCGGTGCCCGGTTCGGCCGGCGTGTTCCACCAGGGCAGGTCGCTCACGGCGTCGAGGATGATTTCCTGCAGGCGGGTGCGGCGGTCGACGTCGGCGGTCGACAGTGCGTTCTCGGCCAGTGCCCATGCCACGTCGCGGTCGGTGTCCAGCCGTGCGGGGCGGGGTGTTCGTCGGGCACTGACGTGGAAAAGCGCCGCCGGTCGTAGAGTGCGACCAGCGTGGCGGCAGTGGTGTGTCCCATCGCGGGGCCGCTGACGGCGGTCGCGCTTTGGGGGGATGTCCCGGACGCTGTTGAACTTGACGTGAAGCGGGTGGCGACTCCTCACCCTGTCTGTGGTAGGACAGGGGTGCTGCACGGTCAGCGTCTCCTCGTGTCCCTCCCGGAGGGATGCCGCAGCCCCGGGGTGGTCGCGCTCCAGCGACCCGGCCAGCCGCTCCAGCACCCGCGCCGCGCGGTCCGCCGAATCGAGGTTCCACGCATCCCGCAACGCCTTGCTGACAGAGGCGTGCAGCCGCTCGGGCAGATGGCCGATTACGTTCCTATATTTGTGGACTTGGCAGCGTTGCACCACACCGCGAGAACCGAAGACGTCGGTGATGGCCCGCCGCAGCCCCTGAGCGCCATCGACGACGAACAGCAACGTCCGGTCCGTCGGCAGTCCGCGCGTCACCAGGTCGCTCAACAGGCCGGTGGTGACGGCAGCGGTCTCGGTGGCGCCTTCGCGCAGGCCCAGCACGTGTTTCCGGCCCGCCGTGTCGATCCCCAACGCGATCACCATGCAGTGGTCCCGGAAGACCTTGCCGTCGATGCAGACCACCCGCAGGTCCAGCTCGCCCAACGGCCGGCCGAGAAACGCCTGGAGGCGCCCTGTCGACAGCGCCACGAACCGCCGTGACACCGCGCTACTCGATGTCGCCCGCTCCGTCACGTCGGCCGGCACCGGGTCCAAGGTGCCCGCGTACCGGCGCATCGACACCCCGGCGGCGACCGCGGCCAGCGTGTGTTCGTCCATCGGGTCGGTGGCCGCCGCCCATTGGAAGCTCACCAGCGGGACTTCGCCGTCGGCGCTCCGCACGCGGAGCCGCGGCAGCTCCACCTGCCGCCCGCCAAGCGTCACCTGGCTGTCTGCACTCCCGCCGCGCCACGCGGTCCGCTCGACCTGGTGGCGCCCCTTCGGGCCGCACAGGACTTCCCGATCCGCCTCCATCATCGCCTCCAGGACGTGCAGCCCGGTCGCGATGCACAAGCCATGGAACGCTTCCCGGACACCGTTCACCACGCCGAGTACTGGCAGCGGTACCTGAATCGTGACGGGTCGCGAGCTTGGGGGTTGGCCGGAAGTCCTCCGCCTGTCATGCTTCGCCATGGGTGGCTCTCCTTCTTTTGGTTGCACCCCTGTCCTACCACAGACAGGGTGAGGAGTCGCCACCCGCTTCACGTCAAGTTCAACAGCGTCCGGGACATCCCCCTACACCGACACCCACTATGCGGCGGGCAAGTGGAACCACGCGCGCCGGGTCGTGATCAAGGCCGAAGTCGTCCGCCTCGGGGACCGCGAGCCGCGGGACAACCCGCGCTTCGTCGTGACGAACATGCGGCAGACGCCGCAATTCCTCTACGAAAGGGTCTACTGCGCCCACGGTGACGTCGAGAACCGGATCAAGGAACTCAAGGATCTGGAGCTCGACCGCACAAGCTGCCACGAGTTCGAGGCGAACCAGTTGCGCGTACTCCTGACTGCCGCAGCCTACGTGCTCATGCAGGAACTGCGGCTGCGCGCCGCCGACACCGCGTGCGCCCACGCACAGGTGCCTCGGCTGCGCGACCGGTTGCTCAAACTCGGCGTCCAGGTCGTCCGTTCCGTCCGTCGCATCGTCCTGCTGTCCCTGGTGAGGCGCAGCCCTTTCATCTGTGCATCTGTGACTTTGACGCCGGTCTCGTACGCTTTCCGGACCAGATGCGCGCGCACCCGCAGTCCGGTGGCCGTGCGCGTGGTGCGCAGGTACTTGAGAATGGTCTCGTAGCTTTCGAGAGGGCGGCCCGTCCAGTTCTTGCTGATTTCGCAGAACAGGCGGTGTTCGATCGGGTTCCACTTGGACGTGGCCGGCGGGTAGTGGGCGACGCGCACGCGCAGGTCATGGCGGTTGCAGAGCCGATGTTGCAGGTTGAATTTCCAGGCCCGTGGCGTACAACCGTTGCTGCCGCCGCTGTCGGCCAGAACGTGCAGGCAGTTGGCCTCGGGGTAGCGCTTGCGCCCCTCGGTGCGCCACCACTTCTCGATGCAGTCGACGGCGAATGCCGGGGTGTCGGCCGTAGCGCCGACGTAGACGGTGCCGGTGTTGGCCTGCGTGTCGTAGACCCCGTAGGGGATGGCGAGGCCCTCGGCCTCGGAGCGGAAGTCGTGATCCTTGACGATTACGGGAGCACGGTCCCACTTGGCGCCGGCGTTCTTTGAACGCGCCGACGAGTTCCTTTTTCTGGGTGTCGACGCTGATGACCGGTGTGTTCTCGACGGCGCAGCGCGCGCGCAGTTCGGTGATGTGCTGGAACTGGTCGTCGCGGTTCGGATGCGAGGCGCCAGCACGCTTCTTGTGGTTGACCCGCAACGAGAATCCCATCTTCTTGAGGAGCCGGGCGACGGTCCGCGCGCAGATGTCGGTACCGAGCTTGCCCAGTTCGGCGGCGACCTTGGCGGTCGTGCGGCGGGTCCACTTCAGGTCGCTGAGAGGGTCGCCGGCCGTCTCGTGGTCCATCAGGGCTTCGATGTGGGCGATGACTTCCGGCGTTTTTTTTCGTCGGCGGACGCCCGCCGCCTGCGCGCCGCACCCGGTCGATTTCGACGTCGCGCTCGACGAGTTGCCGCCGGCCGGCGGCGACCGTCGACGGGTCGATGCCGAGCAGTTGGGCGATGCGCCGGTCGCCGCCCCACCCGCACTTGAGCGCTTCGAGGCCGGCGAGCCTGTGCCGCGTCAGCCGCCCGTCGCCGACGAGCTTGCGCAGCGGGTCCTGGGTGCCGACAGCGAGCAGGTTGTCCAACTCGTCGACGAAGTGTCCTGCCGCGGCGTGGTTGACGAACGACTCGGCGGTTGCGATCAGGGTGCCGGCGTGGGAGAAGCGGACCCCGGCAAAGGACCACAGGCCGCGCTCGTCGAAGTCGGCGAGTGCATCGAGGGTGTAGTAGCCGCCGCGATGCGAGTAGCTGGTCCGGGCGTCGAGGTCCTTGAGCTTGCGAAAAGCGGTGCGCCTGCTGGCGTGGGGACCGAGGGCCGTCATCACCTCGGGCAGCGTGGCGATGGTCTGGTTGCGGAGCAAGGCGATGATCGTGTCGGCGGAGAACTCGGTGCGTTTCGACGGCCCACGCCGAGCCCGGGGCCCTCCAAACGCCTTCAGGGTGTCGAACTCCGCCTTCAACTCCACGATGGAGTGGGCGGCGGTCGCCTGGTCAAGGATGCGCGCCTCGGCGTCTCCGGTGCCGTCGGACGAGCTCCGCGACGTGGTCCGCGTCGAGCTCCGGAGCCGTGAACGCGATGACGGGGAGATGGCTGGCCGCCCCCGCTGGAAGTTGGCGGCGCGCGTGAGCGCGGGGGACGGCGCCGGCGGACCGGCAGGCGTCCTGCAGCCCCTGGAGGGCGACCAGCGCGTGCAGGTCGCCGCCGGGCCGGACGCCGTGACCTACGCTCAGCACACCGAGCCGGGGACGGCGCTCACCGGCGCCGGGGCGACCTCCTGGACCGTCGAATGGCGTCCGCCCGCCGTTGACGCAACGCCAGTCACCTTCCACGCGGCGGCCAACGCCGCGAACGACGATGCCTCGGAGTTCGGCGACTTCATCTACACGGCGTCGGCGACGACCCGTCACGCCAGGAGTCCGCGGTGAACCCCGCCACGGACACGTAACTTGCGCACCAGTACAAGGACCGACGACGGCAAATGGGGCAGCGGCGACCAGGGAGGCGTGGGCCACAGCCGAACACCGGCGACGGAGACGGATCGAGACGAAGCACCCGCCGTGGGATGCGCAGCCGGCCCTCAGCCTACGGAAGAATGTTCTGTCATCGTCAACTTGACAGTGCTCACACTGGGTATGACTGCCATGGTAAACTTTCTGGGGAACATCAGATGTCGCCAAGACGGCGCAGGAGCTGGATGGTGCAGTTCCAGGATCTCTACCGGGCCGGAACCGTAGCTTGTCGGAGACTGTACACTTGCAGGCGATGACGGCTACATCGAGGGGGCTGCTATGTACAAGCGCTTTCGTGGCTGCGTCGTGCGATCGGTCCTCATCACGCTTTGGTTTGGCGCGACGGTCTCGCCTGCGCTCGCGCAGGGATGGCGACTTACCGGCGTAGTGACGGACGAGACCGGCAATCCCATGCCGGGTGTGCTGGTGAAGGCCGAGAATCCGGACATACGAAGCGCGAGCGAGCGGACGACCGACGACCGTGGGCGGTACGCGATTCTGGGATTGCAGAGCGGTCTATGGAAGTTCAGGGCGGAGCTCGAGGGATACTATGCCGATGAAGTGCCGGTACGACTCCGGAGCGGTAACAACCCGCCGGTTGATTTCACGCTCACCAGAATCCGCCATGGGCTGGAGATCGCGCTAGGTGAAGAAGCGCTGAAGGGTTTCGACCCGGAGGTCGTCGAAACAGAGATCGGTGCGGCTCACGATCTTTTCAATCGAGAACAGTACGCCCAGGCGATCGTGGCGTATGAGGCCCTCCTGGCCAAGTTGCCCGTACTGACCAACCTCTACCTTCCGCTCGGGCATTCCTATCGAGCCACGCGCGAATACGACAGGGCTATTGCTGCGTACGAAGAGGTGCTGAAGAACGACCTGGAAAATGCGGACGCCAGGGTTGCTATTGGGAGGGTCAACCTCGAGGCCGGTAACCTCGAGGCCGCAGGCGAGACCCTCACGGAGACGGCATCGCGATTGGATGCCAGCCGGGAAGATCTCTACAATATGGGCGGGCTGGCGTTCGCCCGCGGTGCGGTTGACGAGGCGGCCGGATGGTACGAGAAAGCTCACGCGAAGGACCCCAACTGGGGGAGGCCGCTCTTCCAGCTCGCTCTGGTTGCCCTGAACAGGGGGGATACGGAAGCTGCCAAGATGTACTTCCAGCAGGTCCTTGACGTCGACCCTGATTCCGCGGAAGGTGCGCAGGCCAAGGCGGTCCTTGCGCAACTCCAGCCGTAGCGAGCGGACGAACGCGCTCGCTACGGCTTTGTTTCGGTGCTGACCCTGTTACCGGGTCGTCTGCAGATCGTTGACCACTTGGAGTACGCCCATGGTGTAGTTGACGAGTTGCTCCAACCGGCGCTTCTCGACCTCAGACCGCACGACGCCCAAGAGTCTCACATTGCTGTGGTCAACGATAAGATGGAACGGCGGATTGGGCCACCTCGCGTACTCCGCGAATTCAATGCTGCCGAAGATCCTGGAGGCGAGAGCGTACCTGAGATGCGTCCAGGCTCGACGCGGGCTGGGTCACGATCGAACCGCGCACGTCCTGAACACCCCGGACCTTGGCGACCCGCTCGAAGACGGCTCGACGCTGACCTCGATCGGTCGCAGGTCTCGCTCACCGCTGAGGGCCCGCTGCACGTCCTGCCGAATCTGAAACGCTTCAATCTGCGCCGCCGCCCATCCCGCACTGAAAGCGCTCCCGGCGGTCGAAACGTGCATCGTGGAGAACAGCAGTATGCGGGCTGCCGTCCTGGATGCATGTTGCGGCATCTGAACCCTGCTTTCCTCTGACGTTCCGGGCGCCGGCGAGCGCCCGGAACGTCTCGCTCCCTTACTGTCACGCTTCGTCAGGCCGAGAATGCCGCGGCTCGACGTGCACGTACCTAAACGCCGGAGAGGTGTTTGACCTTTCCGGTGCTGTCGCCGAGGCTCTCCGTCGGAATCCCGAGTTTATCGAGTAGAGTCAGCTCCAAGTTCGCCAGCGGCGTATCTTTTGCGTACCGGAGGTGACGACCGCCCTTGAGCTGCCCGGTCCCGCCACCGGCCACCAGAATCGGCAGGTCGGTATGGAGATGCTGATTGCCGTCGCTGATTCCGCAGCCGTAGAGAATCGTCACATGGTCCAGCAGGGAACCATCGCCGTCGGGTGTCGATCGCAGTTTCTCCATGAAGTAGGCGAGCTGCTGGATATGATAGTTGTTGAGCTTGGCCAGCATCTCCAGCCGCTCGGGACGGTTCCCGTGGTGCGACAACCCGTGGTGCGAATCGGGAATATCGATTTCCGGGTAGCTTCGTGGGCTGACTTCGCGCGCCAGCATGAAGGTGAGGACGCGGGTCATGTCGGTCTGGTAGGCCAGCACCAGCAAATCGAACATGACCCTCGCATGCTCGGCAAACGTGTCCGGAATCCCCCCCGTGGGCCGCTCCATCGCCGGCAGCTCCTTGGCGCTCTGCGCCTCGGCCAACTGGATGCGCCGCTCGATATCGCGAATGGCGTCGAGGTATTGATTGACCCTGCTGCGGTCGTGCGGAGCGAGGCTCTTCTGGAGGTGAGCCACGGCCGGGACCAACGAGTCGAGAATGCTGCGCTGCTCTTGAATCCGGGCGATCCGCGCCGCCTGGCTCGTATCGTCAGAATCCCCGAACAGGCGCTCGAAAACCGCTCGCGGTTGGTTCTCCATGGGCATCGGCGTCGTGGGGGTGCGCCAGGAAAGCGTGTTGGCGTAAGCGCAGCTCCAGCCGGCTTCGCACGCACCTATCAACTCATTGGGGTCCAGGCAGACTTCCAGTGATGCTAGTTGGGTGTCCTTGCCGAACTTCCTCGCCACGATCTGGTCAATCGAAACGCCGCCCCGGATGTCGGGGCCTTCCGTCTTCTTCGGGTGCACGCCCGTCAGGAACGTAGCCGCGGCGCGCACGTGATCTCCCGTGCCTTCGCCCGGCAGCGGAAACGCGGGTGCGCTCGTCAGCCCGCTCACCGGCAGGACTTGATCACGAAATGGCGCCAGAGGCTCCAGAATCGGCGAGAGGTCGAACGCAGCGCCTTCGGCCGACGGCGTCCACTTGTGCATGTTGACCCCGTTCGGGACATAGCCGACGAACAGGCGCGAGACAGGTTTCGCAGCCGAGGCACGCAAGGCGGCGAACGCCGGCACCATACCGTCCAGTAGCGGCAATGCCAACGTCGCACCAACGCCGCGGAGGAATGTCCGACGGGGCAAATACTTCTTTGTGATCATCATGGCCTCTTACCTCCTCAATTCACGCACACCGGACGCCAACGCTCCAGCACGGCTGTTCGCCGGCTAGGGCCGACGCCCCGAACGCTCCGGCGCAGGCTCTTCCGTGCGCCTCATCTGAAACGGCGCGCTCCCGGTAATCCCCACAATGAGAGACGACCAGCGATAGTTGTTCGCGGCAGCGTCCCTCACGATCTGGCGGATGGCAGGAGCATCGTAATACTCCGTTCCCCGGCCCAGGGCATACGTCAGGAGTTTTTCGGTGACGGTGGTAACAAAGTTCTCGGGATCGGTCACCAGGGCCCGCCGAAAAGCAACCGGGCTATCGAAGGTGGTCCCGTCAAGGAGCGTGCCTGACGCGTCGATCGGCGTACCGGCCTCGGTGGTGGTCCGCCACCCTCCGATTCCGTTGAAGTTCTCGAGCGCAAAGCCCAGCGGGTCCATGACCCGGTGGCAACTCGCGCAGACCGGATTCGCCCGGTGTGCTTCCATCCGCTCGCGCAGGGACAGCGGCGTGACGTCTGCGGCATCGTTCTCCGGCAGCTCCGGTACGTCCGGTGGCGGCGGGGGGGGGGGTGCTCCCAGGAGATTTTCGAGCAGCCACTTGCCCCGCACCACCGGGGAAGTCCGGTGGGGGTACGACGTGACCGTCAGGACACTTCCCTTGCCCAGCAGGCCCTTGCGCGCTTCATCGGTCAACGTCACGCGCCTGAAATGGTTCCCGTAGACACCCGGCATCCGATAGTGCCACGCGAGTCGTTGGTTGACGAACGTGTAGTCCGCCGTCAACAACTCAGGCACGCCGCGATCCTCGCGCAGTTGACTTTCGAGGAACAGCCGGGTCTCACGCTCCAGCGCGAGGCGCAGGTTTTCGTCCCACTCCGGGAACTCGTAGGGATCCGGCGACACCAATCGGATGTTGCGCAGGTGCAGCCACTGTCCTGCGAAATTGCTCACCAGCGCCGCCGTCGAGCGGGGATCGGCGAGCATCCGCCGGACCTGCTGCTCGAACACCGCAGGCTGCGTGAGCTGGCCGCGCTCGGCCACGTCGAGGAGCTCATCGTCAGGAATACTGCTCCAGAGAAAAAAGGACAAGCGGGAGGCGAGCTCGAGATCGCTGATGCGATAGAGCGTGCCCGAGGCTGCATTCACCGGATCCCGTTCCGTGCGGAAGAGAAAGTCCGGGCTCACCAGGATTCTTCGGAGCGCCATCTCGATGGCGCCGTCGAAGTCCTCCGTACGGCGCGTGGCCGTGTAGAGGTCGAGCAGGGGCCGCACGTCCGCATCGGTGACAGGCCGCCGATACGCCCGGCGAGCCAGGGTAGAGAGAATCCGCTCGGCGCAGGGCTCCTCGTCGTGGCCACCAGTTGGGCGGCATACGAAAATCCGTCGGCGGCTTGGTGTGTCCCCTCGGCCCTTCACCTCGTAGGGACCGCGGATCTCGATACTTCCGATGCCAGGCGGAATCGTCCCGTCGCCAGCGTATTCGTAGCTCGTCACCGCGTATTGCGGCCGCAACATGAACTCCGGCACCGAACCCTGGCCAACGAAACTAACGGCCAGACTCCCCGGACCAGCTTTCGCCGAAAAGCGAACCTCCTGGCCGTCCAAATCCCGTTCCAACGCCCGGGTGCGCTCTCGACGCTGGCGCGATGTCTCCGGGGGTTCGCCGGGAGCGCGCCCGTCTGTCTGCGCACCAATACCAATGGTGAACCGGGCGATTCGCGCGCCGTTCAGCCGAACCTCGAGCTGGTGCGGTTCGAGGAGACCGCGGATCCGACCATTATAGGTTCTCAGGAGGTAGACCTTGACGACGTACTCGCCGTCCACCGGGAAGTAATACGGAACCGCCAAGCCGCCGCGGGACCCGAACGGGAGATCCTCGCTGAGTCGGCCGTCCTGTTTGAGGTACTTGTTGACGGCGACCGTGTCCGTGGTCGGACGGAGTTCGGGATCTCCAACGGCTAAACGGCTGATTTTCCGGGCCGCTGCCAGGTATCGTTCCGCCAGGGTCGGGGACACCGAGAGGACGTCCGCAATATTGTCGAAGCCATAGCCCGAATCGTCGGGCGGCAGAAGCGATCCTCTATCAATGTCGAGCGTCAGCAGGTCACGGATCGCGTTGGCGTACTCGGCGCGGTTGAGGCGATGAATGGCGGGTCGCCGTCCGGGATTGGGGTTGGCCGCGGCCTCGCGGTCGAGCGCGGTCTCCAGCCAGGAGGCGAACGCGCCATACGCGGCCTCATCCGGTCGCGGCCTGCCCGGCGGCGGCATGGTACGGGTCCGAAGCTTCCGCACCACCTTCTCCCACACCTCGGCACCCTGGCCGACATGCTCAATGTCCATCGTGTCAAGCGCCACGTCTCCGTTACGGAGTCGTTCGTTGTGGCAGGTGACACAGTATCGGCGAATCAGCGTGCGGTATTCGCTGGCGCGCGCCGTGACGCTCCGCGACTGCGCCTGCGGGCTCTCCAGGTTCCGAGGCGCTCCCGGTGGGCTTGTCACGGCCAGCCGGGGCGCCTGAAGAATGGACGGGCTCGCGGCCTGAAGGTAGCCGGTCCCGGCCATCAGGATCCCAATCGACCCCAACAGCCAGGTTCGTGGTCCAATTCTTGACATGGTTCTTACCTTTGCTCAAGAGGCGTCTGCCTTCCTGCTGGCAGCCCTCTCAGCGGTCGCGCCCAGGTCGTTCGCGCTCAACCGCAACGCCCACGCCGTCCTGGGCTCTGGCACTCCCCCGGTCAAAACCCAAGCTGGTGTCGGCGCCCAATTGTTCAAGCAGGTCCCCCGTCTCCTTGTGAGTGTAAAAAGAACCTGACCGGTACTCGCCCCGCACCGCGATGAACCATGGCGTCTGTCCGCGTTCGTTCTGCACGTCCATCTTGGCGCCCTGTTCCACCAGGTATGGAACAAGGAGAATCCCCCCCGTATAGACCGCGCCGTGCAGGGCTGTCTGGCCTTGATCGTTGGCCGCATTGATGTCGACGCCCAGTTCAAGGCAGAGCTCTATCGCGCCGAGGGCGCGCTTCTGCAGGGTTTCGTAATACGCCGGAAACGAACGCCGCCCATACTTGTCCTGCCCCTCGACGTAGTCGGCTCCCGCCGCCACCATGAGCGGGGTCGTTCCGTCGTCCGTCGTCAGCAGCGGATCCGCGCCGCCATCGACCAGGATACGCATGATCTCGACGTCCCCATAGCTGGCGGCCAGCCAGAACGGCGTCGCGCCGATCACAGTCGGCGCAAGTCCGTTCAACAGACCGATGAAACGAGACAGCAGCGGCATGGGCTTGTCGAGGCGAGCGTTCGGTTCGGCTCCCTGTGCCAGAAGCGCCTTAACCAATTTCGGCATCGCTCTCTGAGTCGCCGAGTGCAGTGCCGTCCGCCCGGCGTGGTGGTGGTTCGGGTCCGCTCCCCGTTCCAGCAGAAACGCGGCCATCTCCTCATGGTCGCTGTCGATCGCTACCAGCAGGGCACTGGCGTCCGTGTCCGGCTTGAACAGGGCCGGTGCATTCGTGTCTCCCGCGATGCCGTCCGGCGCCGACTCATTCACGTCCGCTCCAGCAGCCAGCAATAGCCGGGCGGTGTCCAGATGGCCTTGCTGGGCCGCAAACAGCAGCGGCGTAAAACGATTCGTGGAACGTGCAGTGACGCCCGCGCCGGTTTCGATCAGCACCCGCGCGACCTCCGTGTGCTTCTCCGCAACCGCGAGCATCAGGGCCGTCTGGCCCCGCGACGCCTCCGTCGCCGTCACGTGGGCCCCGTGCGCCAGCAGCAATCTCACGACATCGACGTTGCCCACGCGGGCGGCCGTCAGCAGTGGGGTCTCCCCTGATACGGCAGCAGCGTTCGGGTCCGCCCCGGCCTTCAACAGCGTCTCGACCAGCGCCGCGCTTCCGTTGAGGCAGGCCAGCGAGAGCGGCGCGACGCCAAGGTCGGTCGCGGCGTTGACCTCGGCGTCGGCTTGAATCAGCAGATCCGCCGTTTCTCGATCATCACGGTGGACCGCCCAGTGGAGAGCCGTTGCGCCGTCACCCTGCGACGCATTCACGTCCGCCCCTTGCGCGAGCAGAGCCCGCACGATCTCCCGATTTTGCGCCTTGACCGCCCTGACGAGCTCGGGCTCGCTGCTGGCGGCGGTGACGCTCATGCCCGTCAGCAACGCGACGATGCATGCACAAGCCCCGCGTCTGACCCTCATGGGCATCTTCGTCTCCCCCTCCTGCGTTACGGTCGAACCCTGAACCTCAGCCTCGGCCCTTCGCCATAGCCATCCCGAGTCGCCGGCTTCTCGAGTCCGCTCGCACGCCCGCCGTCCCTCAGAAGCTATACAAAAGGACGACGCGGGCAATCCGAGGCAGATCGAGTATTCGGGTGTCCGCAAACGTCGGTCCGGACAGCCAATTCGTACTCCAGGAAGACGCATTGTTCAGCACGTTCAACACGTCCAAGCCAAGCCTGATCCGCCCCGCGCCCACCGCTATATTCCTCCCCACGCGCAGGTTGAGGATCGGTCGCACGCCCGAGCGTTGCGAGCCCCACGGTTCCATGCGCAGGGTCACGTTCCCGTTCGGGGTGCGGAACCGCGCCGTACGCTGTCCCCCCAGGCCACTGTAGACTTGGAACGTCCCACTGAGGCTGATCTCATAGGGAAGTTCATAGTTCCCCGTCATCTTCGCGTTCCACCTCAACTCGTCGTTGAGGTTGAAGTACTCCTCGTTGGGACTCTCAACGACGCCATCGACCGGCTGATTGAGCTTTGAGGCCGAGGCGGATCCCAGTACACTCCACCTTCCGGTAAAACGCTTTCGCACGGAGACTTCGAACGTCTGGGTGCGCGGGCTGTCGTCGCTCGCCCTGGTCTGACGCTCGATACCGACGAACTGACCGCCTCTCAACGCGGTCGGGTAATCCCAGACCGTGACGGCCCCTCCATCGTCGGCGCTACCGACCCTCCCGTCAGGCCCGGGATCCGTAAACGACAGAGGAATCGTGTAGTCGCTGTACGTGCGAAGAATGTTCACATTCTCGTACAGGTCCACCTCATTCGACAGGATGTACATGAACTTGATCCCAAGGTCGGCCGCGAGCTCTCGCTCCACGCTGGCGGTGAGCTCGTGCACCGTGGGACCCTGCAAGTCCGGGTTGACGAAGTTGTTACTTGGACTGGAAAGGTTGCGGAAGTCGGGACCGTTTACATCCAGGTCCACTTCGCCAGGATCATAGTCGCGGTTGCCATTCAGGTCGTGCCAAGCATATTGCTTCCAGATCGTCCCGTTCCGGTTGTACGCCCCGGCGAACGAGTCCCCGGGCGTCATGTTGTACAGGCCGTAGGTGAATTTCGCCACGGTCCTGCCGTTACCGCTCACGTCGTAGGCCATGCCAAGCCTCGGCGCCCACTGCTTCCAGGTGTTGGCCTCGACCCGCGGGAACTCGCCCCCCTCGCCGAACTGCGACGGCGCCTTGCTCTGCGGAGGGACGAAGGTATAGAAATGATCATACCGCAACCCCAAGTTGAGCGTGAGCCGATCATGCGGGCGCCAGGCGTCCTGAATATAGAGACCGCCTTCGTTCATGCGATTCCGTTGCCGTATCGGGTAGTTGTAGGACCGGAACTCGAACGGCTGGCCCGAGACACCGTCCACTGTGTCGAAATAGAGCCGGTAGTTGCCATGCAGGCCTTCGTTCGCTCCCGTCCCATGGTACTCCCGGAAGAACTTGAAGCCGGCCTTGAACTCATGCGTGCCGGCAAACTCCGTCTCCGGAAACCACGACACCGACCCCGTCGGTTGCCACCGTTCACGGGGACGGTGGGCCAGAGAGAGCGTGGGCCCCGAGTTGATCCGGAGATCGTTGTCGAATTGAGTTGGAATACCGCCCACGACCTCGCATTCGCAGAACGGGTTGTTTGATCCAGGCTCCTTGTAGCTGTACTTCACGAGGTAGTAGTTCCGGCCCAGACGCGCCTGGAACACAAGCCGGCTTGACGGGCTGCCCTGGATCTCGAGCTTCTGTTGGTTCGGTTGCCATTCCATCCGAGTGGTCGCCTCGAACGGAGTCGTACGGCTGACCGTCGTCGGCCCCGTGGGGAAGTCCTGCCTGTTGTGGGTGTACATGGCGATCAGCTTGTAGTTCTGCGAGGCCTGATACGTGAACTTGCCCGTGATGTTCCTGAGCAACACCCGCTGGTACCCCGGTATGTCATCCGACGTGCCGTACTGACCGTCTTCTCCCCGCGCGAACGAGAAACCGAGCGCGGTCTTCTTGGTACGCTGGGTCCGATACGCGCCGTAGAACCACAACTTGTCTCTGACGATCGGGCCGCCGAGGTCGCCGGTAAACTCCCGGTTGGTGATCGTGGAGTCACCGATGTTGACGCCTTGGGCCCGAACCGCCTCCGGCAAGTTGTTGCCTTGAAGAGCCTGGTCCTGAAGCTGGACCTCGGAACGGCCGTGAAACGTATTCCCCCCGGACTTGATGATCATGTTGATGAACACGCCCGGTATCGTTTGCTCCGCGCTACCGGCAACGGTGCTGATCGTCAGTTCCTCCATCGCGGCGAGATCCGGACCATGGCCAGCCAGGATACCTCCGCCCCCGCCTTGGCGGGCCTCCACGCCGTCCATCAGATACGATCCCTGCTGACGACTGCTGGCGTAGGACGTGTCGAAGACGCCGCCCGTCGGTTCTCCACCCCCGATATTGGGCCTGCGCCCGGGGGTTATTCCGGGCATCACCGACGCGAAGTCCTGGAGGTTGCGGGTGACGGGAACGATATCGCTCAGGTATTCCTGCGAGAGGCTTTCGGCGGCCTCCGTGGACGCGACGTCAACAACCGGACTTGCTCCGGTGACGGTGATCGTCTCCTGAAGGGTCCCAACTGATAGTGTCGCGTTGATCGTCGCCGTGAAGCGCGCTGTGATCTCGATCCCCTCTCGCACGAACCGCTGGAACCCGGGAAGCTCGTACGTCACCCGGTAGTTGCCAACCGGCAGTTCCGGGATGAGATAGTTCCCGTCGTTCTCCGATATGATCAGGAGCTGCGGGACCAGCAGGGCGGGACTCGTCGTCACGATCGTGACGCCGGGGAGCGCGCCGCCTGTCTCATCGGTGACAGAGCCACGAATGGTGCCATTCGTCCCTTGGGCGAAGGCGTCCGGTGCGGCCACCACGAAGACCGCCAGAAGAACCCCTGCGACACCGAAAACCGGGTTCTGACTCAACTTCCGATTGCCAACCGGTGTCATCTCATTTCCCCTTCACTTGACCGGAAACTGCACTTTGTGCGTGTGCGGCCACGGGCAGCAACGCCACCCCCGGCCATCAGAAGTACCGCCGTTCTGACTACGAGCCGCGGAAGCATGGCCACCTCCTTGCGATGTCGTGAGCCGCAAACGCCACCGGCGCCTATCGGAGAACGGACGGTCGGCTCGCGTGAGGAGTCTCACGGTCAAACTACACCCCCCCCCAAAAAAAAGTCAAGGGTTATTCTGGTGGCGATAAAAAAGCGAAGAACTCTACGAGGGCTCCCGGAAGAAACCCGGCAACGGACCCGGACTTTCAGCTCGCCTCACCCCAACTGATGGGATCGATGACGGCTCACATCGCCGTCAATGCCGGCGCAGTGCGGCCAAGGCGGCAGGGAGATTAGGCCTCCGACACCGCGTTCTCGGGATCCAGCGCCAGCGCTTCAGCGAAGTGCGCCGCCGCGGAGTCGAGGTTTCCCGATTCCATTTCCAGCAAGCCGAGGTTCGCGTACGTCGAGGCGTCCCGAGGGCTCGCCTCGAGCGACGCTCGGAAGGCTTGGCGGGCACGATCAAGCTGACCGAGACCGGCACTGGAGGCACCGATCAGATTGTGCGCCGGGGCGTGTTGGGGATTCATCTGGATGACCCGCTGCGCCCGAGCGATCACCTCCGCGAGGTCGCCGTCCAGGAAGCTCACCATCGCGGCATAGTACCAAGTCTCCTGGCGTTCCGGCACAGTCTGCTGCATCCGACTGACGAGAGGACGGAGCCGATCGACGTCGCCGACATCCGCGAGAATCGAAGCGAGCTGCTCGATACCGCGCGGGTTGTCAGCGTCAGCCGCCATTGCCTCCTCGGCTCGCGCGGCGGCCTCGTCGAATGCGCCGACCGCAGCAAGCAGCCGCGCCAGGGCGATGCGCAGGACCGCGCTCTCAGGCCGCTCCCTCGCGAGCGACTCGAGAAGCTGTCTGGCCTCCGCCACACGCTGCCCCGCTCCCGAGCCGCGACGGGGCGGGCATCAAGAGCCATATGGGCGTCTGCGAGCCACTGCGGGCGGGCGTTGTAGAGGTTCGTCAGCGTGCGCTTCTTCAGCGCCTTCGCCGCGTCCTCGTCGCGAGGAACCGGACGCTTCGGATAGCCGGGAACGGGCTCGTCCACCCACTGGACCCACTCGGGCGGGTTGAGCCACCGGTCGCGCAACTCGACGAGTTGCGCGTGGCGTTCGGCGGCGCCAACGAGACGCTCGCATTCATCGACGTTGCGGACGTGGACGACGCGCTGGAGCTGAGCCCGGAACTGCTCGAGGATGCCGCGCTCCACGATGCCGATGACCTGATCGAGTACTTCGCCGGCGACGCGCCGCCGGACGAACGCGTGTAGGGGCGAACCAACGACGCACAAGCGCTCATCGACACGGCGCCGCGCAGGCACTGCCGGCCGTCAAGCCCCTGGACGTCGCGCACCTGGGGCGACGGCACGAAGCGCAGGGGGACACCTGGAAGAAGCCGCCCAAATGTTCGAGACGGCAGGCATGCGGGCGGCTGCGCACCGCCACTGGTGCAACGCCGGCAGGTGGCGTTCGGTGCGGCGTCCACGGGTCTGTCCGGAAGATCCGCAGTTCCTGATGACACCACATGCCTGACCGCGCCGCCAAGGGCATCCCCGCCCCGCCAGTGTCTCCTTCTCGCCGACCTCCACGACCGCTGCGGATCGTCTGGCTCGCGGCGAGCCTCGTGACGGTCGGTCTGGGAGCGTACCTGACGTGGTCGCTGCTGTTCGTGACCCGCGTCGCAGACGGTCCCCTGAATCCTGGCGCGCATCGCCTCCGCCGTATACTGCGACCGTCCGAAATCGCGATGTTGTCTGGCTCAATTCCATGTACAGTGGGCATCGACGCGTGCGGCAGCGATTGCGTCGGCGACCCGGGCGGCCGTTGTCGAAGGGACGGCTGCCGGCCAGACGGTTGACTGCCGCGTCAGTTGGATACCGGGGCAGTCGACAGCAGGGTGTGGACACAGGTCAGGTAGAATCTGGCCGCGTCTGCGGGCTTGCGTGCTGCACAACGCACGTTCCGCACGTTGTGGGAACGGCTCCGCCGCTGTTCGCGTAACTGCCCGTTTTCGCAATGACTTAGCGTGAGAGTCGCGAATACGTTGCCCTAGTGTCCGCGGCCGTCCCGGCTGCGGCGAGACCGCGCTACAGGTCAGTCAGCTCCTGCAACTGGCCGGTGCTGTCGCCGAACTGCTCGATCGGCACGTCCACCATCCCGAGCAGACTGAGGAACAGGTTCGTGAGCGGGGTCTCGTCCGCGTAACGGACGTGACGGCCGCTGTGGAGCCGTCCTGCCGCGCCCCCCGCCACGAGGATCGGCAGCTTCTGGATATTGTGCAGGTTGGAGTTACTCATCCCGCTGCCGTACAGGATCGCCACCTGGTCGAGGAGCGAGCTGTCTCCGTCAGGCGTCGACCGCAGCCGATCGAGGTAGTACGCGAACAGTCCGGCGTGGTACGTCTGCAGCTTGGTCAGCTTCGCCAGGCTTTCCGGCCGGTTCTCGTGGTGCGACAGCGCGTGGTGCGGATCGGGAATCCCGATATGCGGGTACGTCTGCGCATTCAACTCCGGCGTCATCAGGAACGTGATGACGCGCGTCAGATCGGCCTGATAGGCGAGCAACTGCAGGTCGAACATCAGGTGAACGTAGTCGTCGAAAGACTCCGGGATGCTTCCCGACGGACGGTCCACGATCGGCAACTCGCGGTCGCCATCCGCTTCTGCCCGCTCGATCCGGCGCTCGATATCACGCACCGCCATGAGGTAGTCGCCCAGCTTCGAGCGATCGGCGGCGCCGAGGCCCTGCTGGAGACGCGCTACCTTGTCGGTCACGGCGTCGAGGATGCTGCGGTCCTGCACGCGGCGCGCCTCTCGCGCGGCCGGGTCCGTCGAACCACCATCGCCGAACAGCCGCTCGAACAGCGCGCGCGGGTTCGATTCCATCGGGAGCGGGGTCGTCGGCGTGCTCCACGAAAGTGTGCTGATGTAGGCGCAACTGAAGCCGGCGTCGCAGGCGCCGCCGAACTCCGGCAGGCCGATCCCTACCTCGAGTGACGCGAGCTGGGTCTCCTGGCCGAACCGTTCCGCCGCGATCTGATCCATCGAGCGGCCCGCCTCGAAGTCGGCTCCTTCGGTCGGTTTCGCATGGACGCCGGTGAGGAAAGCACCCGTGATCCGCCCGTGCCCACCGGCCGGGTCGCCCGGCATCTGGGCCGCCGGGGCATGGTCCAGGTTCGAAAGCACGAGCAGACGCTCACGGAGAGGCTCGAGCGGCTGCAGGATCGGTGTGAAGTCGAATCCGGCCCCTTCAGTCGCCGGCGTCCAGTTGTCCATCACCGCCCCGTGCGGCACGTAGATGACGCCGAGGCGAGGCTTCGGCGCTGCCGCCGTCCGGCTGAGCGCGGTAAGTGCCGGCACCATGCCGTCAAGCAGCGGCAACGCGATCGCGGTCCCCAGCCCACGAAGCACCGTCCGCCGCGGGAGCGCCTGCTTAGTGATCATCATGACTCCGCTCTCCTCATCTGAAACGGTACACTCTTCACGACACCCAGTATGAGCGACGACCAGCGGTAGTCGCTCCCCTCGGCCTCGCGCACGATAGCCCGGATTGCCGGCCGGTCGTAATGCTCGACGCCTCGCCCCAGAGCATATGTCAGGAGCTTCTCGGTGACGGTAGCGACAAACTCCGCCCGCCGCTCGTAGAGCACGTCGCGCAACGCCGGCAGACCGTCGAAACCGCTGCCGTCGGGCAGCGTTCCGGACGTGTCGATCGGCGTCCCGTTGGCGTCCGCTACGCGGTGCTTGCCAACGGCATCGAACCCTTCGAGCGCAAAGCCGATCGGATCCATCCGGGCATGACAGTTGGCGCAGACCGGATTGGCCCGGTGCTCCTCCATCCGCTCCCGCAGCGACCGGACCACGCCGTCGTCCTCGCGCTCCTCCAGTTCCGGCACATCGGCCGGCGGCGGAGGGGGCGGCGTTCCGAGAATGTTCTCCAGCACCCACTTGCCGCGCACCACCGGAGAGGTGCGCGTGGCGAGTGAGGTGACGGTCAGGATGCTGCCGTGTCCGAGCAGGCCGCGGCGGGTCTCGTCCGGCAGGGTCACCCGCCGGAACCGCGAGCCGTACACGTTCGGGATGCCGTAGTGCCGTGCGAGCCGCTCGTTGACAAACGTGTAATCGGCGGTCAGCAGGTCGACGAGGCTCCCGTCCTCCCGCATCTGGCTCGCGACAAACAGCTCGGTCTCCTGCACGAGCGCCTCGCGCAGGTTGTCGTCGAACTCCGGGAAGGCCACGACATCGGGGGTGACCGAACGCATCCGCCGGAGGTGGAGCCACTGCGCGGCGAAACTGTCGACCAGCACCGATGCCCGCTCGTCGCTCAGCATCCGGCGCACCTGCCGTTCCAGTTCGTCCGGCTGGGAGAGCCGTCCCGCTTCGGCCGCCGTCAGCAACTCGTCGTCCGGGATGCTGCTCCAGAGGAAGAAGGACAAGCGTGACGCCAGTTCGACGTCAGTCAGACGGTACGGCGCGCCCGGCGCAATCCCCTCCGGATCACGTTCAATCCGGAAGAGGAATTCCGGATCGACCAGCAATGCGTCGAGCGCACGCTGAATTCCGGCGTCAAAGTTGCCGGCGCCGCGACCGTCGCGGTAGAAGCTCTCGAGGACCGCCACATCTTCGTCGGTCACCGGCCGGCGGAACGCCTGGCGCGCCAGCGTCGCGAGGATTTCGTTCGCGCACGGCGCCTCTTCCGCCTCCGTCTTCGGCGTGCAGACGAAAATCCGGCTGCGGGCCTCGGCATCCCCCAAGCCACCCTCGCCGGCACCAATGCGATCGGGGTTGAAGGGACCCGCGATCTCCAGGCTGTCGAGCCCTACCTCCTGCACGTAGCCGCGGCCGGTGCTGAAGGTCCAGATCGGCAGTCGGCTCGGCGCCACCCCCTCCGGCGTGAAGGTCTGCTGCGGGAACGTGACACTCACGGTATGCATTCCTGCCGGCACCGGCACACGGACCGCGAGCTGGTCCTCGGCCGTCCCGGTGTCGGCATCCGGATCGACCGACAGCAGCGCCACCCGCGCGCCATCGATCCGGACGTCGATCTCCGGGGCTCGGCGCCCGTTCCGCAGTGCGATCCTGAGGACGTATTCGCCGTCCAGCGGGAAGTGGTGGCGGATGGCAGAACCGCCACGCGACCCGAACGGCAGGTCGTCGCTCATCCGCTCGCGCTGCTCGAGGAGCGTCGAGACCGGGTAACGAACCACGTCGGACCCGATTGCGAGATCGCCGATAGCCAGACGGCTCAGCTTCCGCGCGGCCGACATGTAGCGCTCGAGCAAGCCGGGCGCGACGGTGAGGATATCGGCGTTGTTGTCGAATCCGAAGGCGAGATCGTCGGCCGGCAGGAGGTTCTCTGCGTCCACCTCGAGGCCGAGCAGGTCCCGGATGGCGTTGGAGTACTCCAGGCGGTTGAGCCGGTGGATCGTCGGCCGTCCCGGATTCGGCTTCGCAACCGCGACGGCGTCGAGGGACGACTCGAGCCAGCCCGCGAACGCATGATAGGTCTCCGCATCGGGACGGGGTCGGCCGGGCGGGGGCATCGCCTGGGTATGCAGCTTCTGCAACACCTTTTCCCAGACATCGCCGCCTTCGCCGAGCCGGGTGATGTCGACCGTCGCCCGGTCGAGGGACACGTTGCCACTCTGGAGCCGCTCGTTATGACAGCCGGCACAGTAGCGATCGAGCACCTGCCGGTACGTGGCCGAACCGTCGCCGGACGCCTGCGCGTGCGCGCCTGCGGTGCCAGCAATCCAGACGAACGCCGTGATCAGCGTGGTCCGTCCGATGCCAGATCGTGATCTCACCGGTTCGCCTCCAGCGGGTCCCGCTCAGCGAATGGGACCCTGCCGGTAACTGTCGATAAAGCTGTCACGGTCGACCGCCGCGCTGCCGAGCGACCGAAGCAGGTCGGCCGTGCTGCCGCCGCCAAGCCCGGGCAGCAGGATATGGCCGCCCCCTTCCGCGATCATCAGCGGCGTGATTCCGCGCTCGTCTTCCGCGTTCACCTCGGCGCCATGATCGAACAGCATCTGCACCAGCGCGTCCGACCGGATGTGCGCCGCGCCATGCAGTGCGGTCCGTCCCACCGCGTTCACCGCATGGATGTCGGCGCCGATCTCCAGCAGGTACTCCACCGCCCGGACTGAATCGGCTTCCCTCACTCGAGTTTCCGCCGGGACCCGGCCGAGGCCGGACGCCACCATCAGCGGCGTCGTTCCCTCGTCGGTGGCAAGTGTCGTATCCACGCCGGCGCCAGCGAGCGCACGCATCACTTCGAGGTTGACGTCCATCGCGGCGAGCAGGAACGGCGTCGCCCCCTTCAGGCTGACCCGGAACCGCTGGCTCGCGAAGCCGAACTGCGGGGGGTGCTCCACGAGCCGCGGGTTCGGGTCGGCGCCATGCGCGAGGAGCGCCTCGACCAGCGTCAGCGTGCCGGAACCGACGCCGTTGAGCGACAGCCATTCCGTGTCCCGGTCCGTGGCGATGCCGCGCAGGTCACCGGTCAACTCCGTATGCCAGGAGCCGGACACCCAAAGCAGCGCGGTATAGCCGGTGGCGGAGGCGTTCGGGTCAGCCCCCTGGTCAAGCAGGTGGATCGCAAGGTCGGCGTGGCCGCGCACTGTCGCGACGATCAGCGGCGTCATGCCGTCCGGCGACGCAGCGTTGACATCGGCGCCCGCCTCGATCAGCGACTGTGCGAGTGACGGCGCATCGACCCGCGCCGCGATCAGCAACGGCGTGAAGCCGCCCCGTGACCGGGCCTGAACATCCGCGCCGGCGGCGATCAGCGCCTGCGCGACAGCAGTATGCGCTTCGCCGGCCGCCCACATCAGCGCCGTCTGCTCCCGGGCCGCCTCGACCGCGTTCGGGTCGGCGCCGGCCGCCAGCAGTGCGGTAACGGCTTCCAGACGGCCGGTCCGCGCGCAGGTCATCAGGGGTGTTTCCCCACTCCCCCGCGCCAGGTTCGGATCCGCACCGCCGTCGAGCAGCCGGGTCACCATCGTTGGGGAACCGTTCTCACAGGCGAGGGCGAGCGGTGTCACGCCATAGTCGTTCGCCGCGTCTACCGCCGCGCCAGCGTCAATCAGCAGGCCGGCCAGCGGCAGAGCGTCACGATAGGCGGCCCAGTGAAGCGGCGTGGCGCCGTCGGGGGCAGGCGCGTTTGCGTCGGCAGCGGCATCGAGCAGCGCCGCCACAGCAGAAGCATCCTCGGCCTTCACCGCCTCGATCAGCGGCGTGTCGTTGGCGGCCGAACCCGGCACGGGCTGGAGGCCGAGCACCAGTGCGAGCAGGCAACAGCCCAGAAACGGGCCACGGTTGACGATCGTCATCAGCCCCTCCAACCGAACAAGTGGATACTAGGTAACCATACGCCCCGACCGGGCGCAACGCAACCGCCGGGGAAGCGAGTCTCAGCGCGCCGGCAGCATCGACGGACGGTCCAGCCAGGCGCCCCCCTGCATGACGCGCGCGATCGCTCGGGTGTTGGTGATGTCGGCCAGCGGATCGGCGTCGAGCAGGATCAGGTCAGCCATCTTGCCGGGCTGCAGCGTGCCGTAATCCGCCACGCCGCCCGAGAGCAGTTCGGCCCCGGTGCGGGTCGCGGCGACGAGTGCCTGCATCGGTGTCAGCCCCCCGCCGACATAGATTTCCAGCTCGTGGTGGGTGCCCCATCCCATTGGCACGTTGAACGACGAGGCGCCGCTGTCGGTGCCAACGGCGACCGGCACACCGGAGTCGGCGACCTGCTTCACCCAGGTGATGGCGTTCTCGAGACGCGCCTTCCGGTCAGCCAGCCCGGGATCGTCAAGCACTTCGGCCCGCACATCCGGGTCCGACCAGCGGGCGAGCGCTTCCGGTTCGAACGCGGCGCGGACCTCCGGATCGTCGAGTGCTTCCGGGTGTTCCGCCCAGTACCAGCCGGCATGGATATTGGTGAGCGTCGGCGAGAAGACGCAGTCGATCTCGCGGCAGCGATCGATGAACTCCTGATCCGGCTCGGTGTCGCGCACCGTGTGGAGGAAGTCGCGGACACCCAGGTTGGCCAACTGGTAGAAGTCCTCCGCGAAACCGATATGCGCCACCGGCACCAGGTCGTGCGCCAGCGCCTCTTCGACAACTGCCGTGCGCATCTCCGGCGTGATCCGGGTCGGCGCCGCGGGCGCCATGTCAACCCACATCTTCACGAAGTGGACCTGCTCGTCGGCCAGGCCGCGCACGAGTGCACGCGCCTCTTCCTCGGTCTCGGGACGGTTGACGGGACGGCCGGGCGGGAAGCCGTTGTCCTGGTGCGAGAAGCCGAGGCCGGCCGTGTACATCCGCGGCCCCGGAATCCTTCCGGCCCGCGCGTCGAGCGCAAGCGCAACCTTGTCGGGGGGATCACTGCCGATGCTGCGGGACGTCGTGACGCCGAAGTAGAGCTGGGTCCGGTACTGCCCCGGCACCCGTTCCGTCTCGCCGTTGTAGTGGGCGTGCGTCTCGACCAGCCCCGGAATAACGGTCTGGCCCGTCGCGTCGATCACGTCCGCGCCAGCCGGCACCCCGGTATCGGCGCGTGTCCCGGCGGCGGTGATGCGACCGTCCTGCACGATTACCACGGCGTCCGGGATCGGGTCCGCGCCCGTACCGTCTATCAGTTGCGCGCCGACGAGGGCAATCGCGCCGGCGCCCGCCGGGGGCGCCGTCTCGGGTGGGGCGCCGCAGGCGGCCAGGGCAATGGACAGGGCGGCAATGGGTACTGTCGGTCGTCTCATGGCCGCAAGTATGAGCGCCGGCCCCTGCCGTCGTCCATGTCCGTAGCAGGGTTCAGTCGCCACCGAGGAGGCTACGCAAGGACGGCTCGTCAAGGACCCGGATGCCGAGCGATTGCGCCTTCTGCAGCTTCGAGCCGGGGCTCTCGCCAGCGACAACGTAGTCGGTCTTCGCACTGACCGATCCCGTCACCTTGCCGCCCGCCGCCACGATCAGACGCTTCGCGTCGTCTCTCGTCAGCGTGGGCAACGTGCCAGTCAGAACGAACGTCTTGCCCACGAGCTGCGCCGGCGCCTCCGGTACGCGCGCGGCCGGGGCTGTCTCGCTCGGCCGGATGCCTGCACGCTGCAGGCGATCGAGCAGATCGCTATTGCGGTCCGTGGCGAAGAACTGCTGCACCGACTCGGCGATCCGCGGACCTACCTCCTCCACCCGCTCGAGTTCTTCGGCGGATGCGGCACGGATTGCCTCGAGGCCACCGAAGTGATCGGCGAGCAGTTCCGCCGTTCGCTCGCCGACATGCCGGATGCCGAGGGCAAAGATGAAGCGGTCGAGTGGTACGGTCTTCGATCGCTCCAGGCTGTCGCGGATCTTCGTGGCAGACTTGAGGCCAAGCCGGACGCTGACCGGCATGCGCGCGAGTTGTAGGGCGGTTAGCCGGTACAGGTCTGCCAGAGACCGCACTAGTCCGTTGTCGACCAGCCTGCCGGCAAGCGTGTCGCCCAAGTCGGTCACCTGCGTCGCGATCCCAACCGCAAGACGGCGGAAGGCCACTCTGTACGCTTCCGAATCTTCCTCCGGCAAGGTCGAGGGCTTCACCACGTCCGGATCAACCCCACCGGGCAACCCCGCGTGACGGCACTCGTCGACAAGACGTCGCGCATGCGGCGTATCGAAGAACTCGCGGATCGTCACTGCCCTCTTCCGGCCGATGCCGGGGACCGTAGCGAGTTGCTCGGCGGAAGCCACCGAGATTCGCTCCAGGCTCCGAAAGCGATCCGAGAACGACTCCGCTTTTTGTCTTCCAACACCGTCAATGCCAAATGCGCCGACGACCTTCCCAAGAGTCATCTCGGACTTCGATCGAGCGATCTCCTCGATCAGTTTGGCCGCCTTGTCGTTACCAATCTCGGTTTCCTTGGTCAGATCCGCCAGTTGCTCGACTCGCAGCCCGTAGAGGTCCGCAAGGTCGTCGACCAGACCGTCATCCACGAGCGCATTGACGAGCCGGTGTCCCAGGCCATCGATGTCCATCGCGGTGCGGCGGGCAAAATGCAGGACCGATTCCTTCAACCGCGCCTTGCAACTGACGTTGAGGCAGCGCGCCACCACTTCGTCGGCTTCCCGGACGACCGGAGATTCGCAGACCGGGCACGTGGACGGCATCTCGAACGGCGTCCGCTCCTGTCCCTCACTGACGACGCGCACCACCTTGGGGATGACGTCGCCGCTGCGCTCGATCAGCACGCGGTCTCCGATCTGCAGGCCAAGCCGCGCAATCTCGTCCTGGTTATGGAGCGTCGCGCGCGAGACCGTGACCCCGCCGACGACAACCGGCCGGAGCAGAGCGCGCGGCGTGACCGCGCCCGTCCGGCCGACCTGCACGTCGACACCTTCCACGACCGTCTCCACCTGCTGCGCTTTGGGCTTGCAGGCGATCGCCCAACGGGGCGACTTCGAGGTCGCCCCGAGGTGCCTCTGCAGCGCCACGGCATCCACCTTGAACACCAGGCCGTCGATTTCGTACGGCAGCCCGTCGCGCTTTGCGATCCACGCGTCGCGGAACGCGAGCAACTGCCCGATGCCCCGGAGCCTCGCGCGATGCGGATTCACCTTGAAACCGAGCACGGCGAGGGCCTCGAGCGACGACCAGTGCGAGTCGAACAGTGGTTCACCCACCCCATCGAGCAGCAGGTAGGGATAGAAGTCGAGGCGGCGCGATGCGGTGACGCGCGCGTCGAGCATCCGGAGCGATCCCGCCGCCGCGTTGCGCGGGTTGGCGAACGTCTTCTCCTTCGCCGCGAGCTGGCGCCGGTTCAACTCGGCGAACGCCGCCTTCGGCATGACGACCTCGCCCCGCACCTCGAACATCTCGGGCACGCGGGCGGTACGGAGCGTGGACGGCCCGACGGACAACGGCAGCGTGCGGAGGGTTCGGGCGTTCGGCGTGATCACCTCGCCCGTCTCGCCGTCACCCCGGGTCAGGGCCAGATCGAGCCGCCCGGCCGCGTAGCGGACCGCCATCGACACCCCGTCCAGTTTCAGCTCGCCGACGTAGTCCAGTTCCTCCGCGTCGGCCAGTTCGCGGGCCCGCCGGTCGAAGTCGCGCAACTCGACCTCGTCGAACGCGTTATCGAGACTGAGCATTTCGGACGAGTGGCGCGCCTTTTCCACCCCCTCGCGGGGCTTGCCCCCGACGCGCTGCGTGGGTGAATCGGGAGTAACGAGAGCGGGATGGTCTGTCTCGAGCTGCTGCAGTTCCGCAAGCAGCGCGTCGTACTCCGCGTCGCTGATCGATGGCTGATCGAGGACGTAGTAGCGGTAGTTGTGATCCGTCAGAATGCGGTGGAGCTGCTCCGAGCGTCGGCCCGCGGCGGCCCTGACGCTCTCCGGCGACGCATCAGCGGGCATCGACGTTCAACGTCCGGCTCACCTGCGCGCGGCCGGGATCAGTGGTCGCGGGCGAGAACGAATTCGGGCAGCGCGGCGAGCGCGTCGCGCTCGGGCGAGGGCGCGAACAGGGCGAGTGCATCCTTCGCCGCCACCGCGTACTCGACGGCCCGGTCGTAGGCATAGTCGATGGCGCCGCGCGCGCGAAGCAGTGCGTTCAGCTCCGCCCACGACGCCGCGTCGATCGAGCGCGTGTCGACGGCGGCACGAATGATCGCGTCGGCACGACTCCCCTTCCCTTCCTGCTCGATCAGGCGGATCGCCGGAAGCGTCAGCTTGCCGTCGCTCAGATCGCCGCCGACCGGCTTGCCGAGCGCCTCGCGGTCGGCGGTGAAGTCGAGCAGGTCGTCTACCAGTTGGAACGCTATGCCGAGGTTGAACCCGTAGTCACGCAGCGCCGCGCACTGCTCCGGCGTCGCATCGGCCAGCCGGCCGCCGATTTCAGCCGAGCCGCCAAAGAGGTACGCCGTCTTCCGCTCGATGATGTCGAAGTACTCCGACTCGGAAATGTTGGCATCACCCGCTTTCGTCAACTGGTAGAACTCTCCCTCGATCATCCGGCGCGTGACATCGCACAGCAGCCGCACCACGTCGATCGAGTGGTAGGTGAGGGCCATCTCCATCGACTTGATGTAGAGGTAGTCGCCCAGCAGAACGGTAATGTCGTTCCCCCAGCGCGAGTGGACCGCGAGGCGGCCGCGACGCACGTCGGACTCGTCGATGATGTCGTCGTGCACCAGTGTCGCGGTGTGGATGTATTCCACCACCGAGGCGTAGGTGACGGCCCACTCTCCCTGGTAGCCGCACAGACGCGACGCCATCAGCAGCACGGCCGGGCGGACCCGTTTGCCACCACTCTGCTGGATGTACTCCGCCATCTCCGGCAACGGATCGACGGTCGATGCGATCTGTGTCGCATAAGCCGCCTCGACCGCCGCGAGATCGTCGCGTATCGGCTCGAAGAGCTGGACCAGATCGGCGGGGGGTGAGGTGTTGAGCAAGGTAGACACGCGACGGAATCACACCATATATGCGCGCCAAGCGTCAATGCGCCAAGTGTTTAGAGGCTTTTCCGCATCACCTGGCGAGCGGCTGACCGGGTGCGCCGAACAACCGGGCGTAGGCCAGGCCGGTCTCCTCGGCGGTCTCCTCGATGCCGGCGCCCCGCGTCTCGGCTACCACATCAAGCACCCGCGCCACACGCGCCGGCTCGTTCCGCTCTCCCCGGAACGGCACCGGGGCGAGGTACGGGCTGTCCGTCTCGATCAGCAGCCGATCGGCCGGCACGATCGCCGCCGCCTCCCGAATCGCGCCGGCGCTCCGGAACGTCACAATGCCGGAGAAGGAGACATGGAAGCCCAGATCGAGCGCCCGCCGGGCGAACGCGGCATCCCCGGTAAAGCAGTGGAAGACGCCGCCCACCTCGCCGCGACCTTCGGCCCGCAGCGCATCGATCGTGTCGTCATCCGCCTCGCGCGTGTGGATCACGACTGGCCGGCGCAGCTCGCGCGCCAGGGCGATTTGCCGGCGGAACACGTCGATCTGCGTGACGCGGGGCGCGAAGTCGTAGTGGTAATCGAGGCCAATCTCGCCGATTGCAGCCGCCCGCTCGCGCTCGGCGTACGCCTTTCGGACGAGCGGAACGACGCCGTCGACGTTGTCGATGAACGCGCCCGCCTGGTGGGGATGGACACCGACGGCGAATCGGACCGCAGGCCAAGCCGCGGCAACGTTCCTGGCGCGGGCCGCTTCCGCGTCGCTCGTCGCGTCCAGGATCGTGAGCGTGCCCGTGACGCCGGCTTCGCGGGCACGGGCAACGACCGCATCGAGGTCGGCCTCGAACTGTTCGTCCGCCAGGTGACAGTGCGAATCGATCATCGCGCTTCCGTCAGCGAACCGCCGATCCGGCGGGGGCGCGCACCGGATCTTCTACGGTGAGGAGCACCGCCTCGCCCTCGGCGTCGAGCGCAGCGAGCACCATCCCGTTCGACACGAGGCCAGCCAGCTTCGCCGGCTTCAGGTTCGCGACGAATACGACATGACGGCCGACCAGCGTGGCCGGATCGTACGACTTGGCGAGGCCGCCCAGCACCTGACGGACGCCGCCGCCATCATCAATCTCCAGGCGAACCAGCTTCCGCGACTTCGGCACCGCTTCGGCACTGACGACCCGCCCGATGCGAAGGTCCACCTTGAAAAAATCGTCAATCGTGATCTGCGGCGTCTCGGGCTCCGCGCCGGCCGCCGGTGTCTCCACCTTCGGCGCATCGCTCGCCGGCAGGTCTTTCGTCGTCATTCTCGGTTGCTCCTTTGCCTGTTTCTGCTGATCCGTGCGGGATACCTTCTCCGGTTCCAGACGTGGCCAGAGCGGCGGCCCCGCAACCAGGTGCCGCTCCGCGCCGGGCGAACTGATCCATGCCGTGTCGCGGTCGAGCCGGAGTCCACCCTCCGGGGCCGGCGCTCCGATTCGGGCAAGCACCTCCGCGCCCGACCCTGGCATCACCGGGGTGAGCAGCACGGCCGCAATGCGGACCGCCTCGCTCACGTCCCAGAGCTGCGCGTCAAGTTCGGGTCCCCGCTCCGGATCGCGTGCCGTCACCCACGGCTCTTCACGCGTGATGTACTCGTTCGTGGCGTCGATCAGATCGAACGCCGCCGCGGTCCCCCGGTGGAGTCCGTAGACGTCCATCGCCTGCCGGTACCGTGCCACGGCGCGCGCCGACGCTTCTGCCAGCGGACCCGGCTCACGCGACGGTGCGACAAGGTTGCCTTTCCGATAGCGCTTCCCCATCGCGACAAGACGCGACACGAGGTTGCCGTAGTTGTTCGCCAGATCGACGTTGTAGCGCTCCTCGAACCGGTCCCAGGTGAAGTCGCCGTCGGCGCCGAAGGCGATCTCCTTGGTGAGATAGAGACGGAGCGGATCGGGGCCGAGGCGGTCGGCGGCTTCGAGCGGATCGACCACGGTGCCGAGCGACTTGCTCATCTTCTGCCCTTGCCAATGGACCCATCCGTGGCCGAAGACCTGCCGGGGCAGTGCGACACCGGCGCTCATCAACATCGCCGGCCAGACAACGCAGTGGAATCGCGTGATGTCCTTGCCGATCACGTGCAGATCAGCCGGCCACCACGTGCCGAACAGCGCGTCGTCCGCGCCGTAGCCGACGCCCGAGATGTAGTTGATCAGGGCATCGACCCAGACATAGATGACGCTGTCCGGATCCGACGGCACCGGGATTCCCCACGCCTGCCCGGTCCGGCTCATCGAGATGTCGTCGAGCCCCGCTTCGAGCAGGCGGAGCATCTCGTTGCGGCGGATCTCCGGCTCGAGAAACGACGGGTGCCGGGCATAGTGCTCGAGCAACCGGTCCCGGTACTTCGAGAGACGGAAGAAGTAGTTCTTCTCCCGGATCCACTGGGGCGGCTTCTGATGGACGCGACAGTTGCCGTTGTCGAGGTCCTTTTCCTGCTTGAACGCCTCGCACGAGACGCAGTACCAGCCCTCGTAGACCCCGTCGTAGATGTCGCCCGCCTCCGCGATGCGCGACACGAGCGTCGTGACGCTGGTCCGGTGGCGCTCCTCGGTGGTCCGTATGAAGTCGTCGAACGAGATATCGAGCCGCGTCCAGACGTCGCGGAACGCGGCCTCCATCCGGTCGCAGAACGCGATGGGGTCTTCGTTGAGCTCGCGCGCGCGCTGAAAGACATTCTGCGAGTGCTCATCGTTCCCCATCAGGAAACGGGTGTCGACCCCACAGAGCCGCTTGTAGCGCGCGATGACGTCGGCCGCGACCTTCTCGTACGCGGTCCCTAGATGGGGCCGCGAATTCACGTAGTCGATTGCCGTCGTCAGGTAGAAACGGGACATGCTGGTCACTCCGACGGCGCGCGATCCAACCACGCCTTGACAACAATCGCCTGCACATCCTTGACGGCGAGACCGTGCTTGACCGCCAGGCGAACGCAATCCTCGAACTCGGGTGCGGCGTTCAGTACACCGCCGTGCCGCCGCGCCACCTTGACGCGCGCGGCTCCGAGCCGGGACTCGACCGTCACCATTTCGCGGTCGAGCCGCTCCCGCAGTGTCTCGGTCATGCGGACACCGATGGTCGTCGACTCCGCAAACAGGATGCCGGCAAGCGCTGCCCGCTGCGGCGGTCGCGCGATCACCGTCACCAGTGTGCCGGGGCGGTTCTTCTTCATCTGGATCGGCGCGTAGAACACGTCGAGCGCCCCTGCCGCGGTCAGGCGATCCATGAGCACGCCGTAGAGCTGCGGGTTCATGTCGTCGATCTGACACTCGAGGACCACCACCCGCTCGAGTCCCTCCGCGTCTGCCGCGGCGTGCAACGCGGTGGATGCATCGGCGCCTGTCTCGGCTCCGGCAGGCTCGCCGACCAGCGCCCGCAAGACGTTCGGGCGGCCCGGCAGGTCGCGGTCGCCCGCACCGTAGCCGATCCGGTTCACGCGCATCGGCGGCATCGGCCCGAAGGCATCGGCGTACTCGGTGACGATCAATGCGCCGGTCGGCGTCGTCAGTTCGACCGACGGCCCGGCCACATACGTGGGCGCGCCGGCCAGCAGGACCGCCGTCGCGGGCGCCGGCACCGGCATTTCTCCATGCGCACACCGCACCGTGCCGGAGCCGACGTTCAGCGGTGAGACGACCACCCGGGCCGGCGCGAGCCACTCGAGTGCCCATACCACCGTGACGATGTCGACAATCGAGTCGACCGCGCCCACCTCGTGCAGGTGCACCTCTTCGACCGGCATCTGGTGGATCCCCGCCTCCACCTCCGCGAGGCGCCGGAACAGGCGGCCGGCCCGCTGCTGCGCGGCTGTCGACAGCGACGAGCGTTCGACGATCCGAAGGATCTGGCTCAGGCTGCGGTGAGAGTGGTGGTGATCCTGGCCGTGCGCGTGGCCATGGTGGTGATCGCGATCGTGGCCATGCGTGTGGCCGTGGTCATGGTCGTGGTCATGCGCGTCATCGTGTCCGCCCGTTTCGACTCGGAACTTGGCGGCGCCGATCCCGCTTCGATCGACCCGGTCATGCGTCACCCGCACCCCCTCCAGGCCGAGCGAGTCCACGACGCGCGTCAAGGCGTCGAACGGGACACCCGCATCGATCAGCGCACCGGCGATCATGTCGCCCGCCGCGCCCGAGAAACAGTCGAGGTACAGCACGCGCGCCATCGTCCTAACGGCTACAGCCGCCCTCCTTCACGGAAGCTGAAGTAGCTGGCGTCGGCCAGCACGAGGTGGTCCAGCACTTCGATTCCCATCAGTTCACCCGCTTCGCTCAAACGGGCGGTCAGCGCTATATCGTCCTCGCTCGGCGTCGGATCCCCGGACGGATGGTTGTGAAACAGCACGATGACCGACGCCCCCGCGGATGCCGCGACCCGAAAGACATCCCGGGGATGCACCACACTCGCATCGATCGTCCCGACGGAAAGCACCACCGTTCGCAACACCCGGTGCCGCACATCGAGCAACACCACGCCAAACTGTTCCACCGCTCGCGTGCCGAACCGCGGGAGCAGGTATCGCGCCACCTCGCGCGGCCCGCAGAGTTGCACCCGCTCGTCGGGAATCGCCAGCGTGCGCCGCCCCAACTCGATCGCCGCGAGAACCCGGACCGCCATCGCCGGCCCCACGCCGCTTACCCGGAGCAACTGGGTATCGAGCGACCTCGCCAGCCCGTGCAATCCTCCCGCCTGCGAAAGCAGGCGATTGGCTATGTCGAGTGCACTCTCGTGATGGGATCCGTGACCGATCACCGCCGCCAGCAACTCGTTGTCGCCGAGCGCCGAGGCGCCGAGGCGCTGCAGCTTCTCGCGCGGCCGGTCGTGCGCCGCCAGATTCCGCATGCGGTACTGACGTGCAAGATCTGTACCGCAACCGCCGATTATCGTACACCATCGGCCGTTCTTCCCCGGTTCGCCGGCCTGCCGGGTCCACCGGGCTTACCACTCGCCGCGCAGCACCAGTTCGGCCCAACCCGTCAGGTGGATCCCGGCATCGGTCCATTCCACCCGCTGCGATCCGCCCGGTGAGACCACCGCCACGCTCCGGGCGGCGCCGCCGTAGCGTGCCGCAGCGACCGCCGAGGCGCAGGCCCCGGTTCCGGAGGCGGCGGTAGGTCCTACTCCCCGCTCCCAGATGAGAATCCGGACCCGATCGGGTCGCTCGACCACGGCGAGTTCCACATTGGTCCCCTCCGCAAAGCGCGGGTGCGTAGCGAGGGCTGGACCGAGCGTTGCGAACCGCCGCTCCGCCTCCGCCATCGAGGGCAGCAGGACGACGCACTGGGGGTTGCCGACCGAGAGGATGACCGCCCGAACCCTCTCCGTGCCTACCGCAAGCGTCTCCTCGGTCAGGCCGCGCGGCGCGCCCATGTGGGCGCGGAAGGTGTAGCGGGGCGGCGTGCTGTCCAGCAGGGTCAGCACCTTGTCGCCACCGGCGGTGGCGATCGTGACGACGCCGTCGTCCGTCCGTCCGCCGGCCACGCGCTGCTCCACCAGGAGCGCCGCAAGGCAGCGGACACCGTTCCCCGATACTTCGGCGGGACTCCCGTCGGCGTTGCGCAACTCCATCGACGCACCGCCGGCGCAGGGCTCCCAGGCCATGAGGCCATCCGCGCCGACACCGGCCTGGCGCTCGCACATCGCGCGGGCGAGATCCGCGAACGCGGCGGCCGTCGAATCACGCAGCGCGTCGCGCTTCACCAGGAGGAAGTCGTTGCCATAGGCGTCCCCCTTCACGTACGGGATCGGCGTGGCGCTGCTCACGGCACCTCGAAGCCGCGGAAGACCCAGGTGAAACCCGTGGTGAAGCCGAGAGTCGCGTCGCGAACCGAGAGGCCGCTCAGCAGCGCTGCGTCCAGCCGGACCGTCCCGCGCGTGAAGCGGGCGCCAAAGCGGGCGAAACCGGAACTGTCGGTGCCGGGAGGCGGCGTGCCGGCGCGCGTATTCCTGCGGCCCGCCACCTCCGCCACCACCTCGGCGCCCTCGGCGAATGCCCGCGCGAACGACAGTCCGTAGGTGAGCACGTCGTTCTGGCGATCACCGCGCGTGGGATCGCTCAGGATACCCAGTCCGATGTTGCCGACAAGGCGGATCGAACCCATGGTCTTGCCGATCAGCAGCGAGTTGTAGAAGTCGATCGTGTCGAGACCGAGCCCCTCCTCGTTGCTCGCCATCGGCAACTTGGTGGCGAAGCGGAGCGCAATCGAGGGACGGCGTGCCCCCTCGGACAGCAGGCGCGTCTTCGCACCCACCACGGTGTCGGACCAGCTTCCCGTCCTGTCGCCCGTGATGCGCAACTGGTGCGACAGCGGCGCCAGCATCCGATCGTTGATCTGGAGGTTGGAGAACGAGATGCCGTCGATTTGCACCTCGGCGATCGAACTGACGCCAATGCTGATCCCGAGGACCGGGGTACTCCGCAGATGGCCGGTCAGACCGGAGACCGGAAACGGCTGATCCCGCAGATAATCGATCCCCGCCTCGACCAGGACCAAGCCGGCGCCGATCGATTCCGGGTCTTCGGTGACCAGCGGCCGTTGCTGCGCGGCGGCGGGCGCGGCGGAGATGCCGATGAGCAATGACGCGGCCATCGCCGCGAGTGGTGGAACGGAGCCGAATAGCGATCGCATGGGGTGATTCTAGAAGGTCCGGTCGCTATCGATCAGCAAGGTCACCGGGCCGTCGTTCACCAGTTCGACATCCATCATGGCGCCGAACTCGCCCGTCTCGACCGTATGCCCTGCCTGCCGCATGCGATTCACCACCGCCAGGTAGAGCGTACGGGCCTGCTCCGGCTCCGCTGCCGACACATACGAGGGGCGCCGGCCACGGCGGCAGTCCCCGAAGAGGGTGAACTGCGAAACGACCAGCAGCGATCCCGCCGTCTCCGCCACCGACCGGTTCATCTGGCCGTCGGCGTCGGCAAAGATCCGGAGGTTCGCGATCTTGTCGGCGATCCATGCGGCGGCGCGCTCGCCGTCGGCCTGGCCGACACCGAGCAGGACCAGGAGACCGGGGCCGATGCCGCCCACCACGCGCCCCCCGACCGACACCGACGCCCGGCGGACGCGCTGGACTACGGCGCGCATTCCGCCAGCGCCGCTTCGACGATCGGGTCGGCCCGCAGTTCGGCGGGCGGATTGAGCCGCGTGTCCAACAAGTGCCGTGGCATGACGTTGCCGATCGCCGTGAGGATGGAGCTCTTCACACCGGCATGTTCACGCTCGAGCTCCAGGAGCCAGCGCTTCACCCGCTGCCGTTTCAGGCTCAGGTCGCCGCAGACGGGACAGCAGCAGCCGATCACTTCCAGGCCGCATGCCCGCGTGTAGGCCCGCGCTTCGTCCTCCGCGACGTAGACGAGCGGGCGGATGACCACGTGCCGCTGGTCGTCGGAGACTAGGCGCGCCGGCATCGCCTTGAGCGATCCGGCGAACAGCAGGTTGAGCAGCAGCGTCTCGATGAAGTCGTCCGCGTGGTGGCCCAGCGCGATCTTTGTCGCGCCTACATCCGCGGCGATCCCGTACAGGACGCCCCGGCGCAGGCGCGCGCAGAGCGAGCAGGGGGTGTCACCCGCATCGAGCACGTCATCCATGATCTCGCCGATCCCGGTGTGCTCGATGCGGTACTCCCAGCCACGCGCCTCGCATTCCCGCGCGATAACGTCGTGCCGGTAGTTGGTATAGCCGGAATCGACGTTGACGGCGACCAGCGAGAAGGGAAACGGCGCGCGCTGGCGGAGGACATCGAGCAACTGCATCAGCGCCCAGCTGTCCTTGCCGCCGGAGAGGCCTACCATGATCCGGTCGTCCGGCGCGATCAGATCGAACGTCTTGATGGCGCGGGTCGCCTTCCGCGCCAGACGCCGTTCAAGCGTGCTGCGGTATGGCATCCGGCTGCGAGTCTACACTGGCGCGGACCCGCCGGTCAGACCACCAGCAGCCGTTCCAGCGCGCGATCCCACGTGATCAAAGCGGCCCGCTCGAGCGCCGCCGCACCGAGCCGCTCCGCGAGCGGCGCATCGTCCATCAGGCGCGCCATCGCCGCGGCCAGCGCCGCCGCGTCGGGATCGACGACAAGACCATTGACCCCATCCTCCACCAGTTCCGTCGGCCCGCCGCTGTCGCGACAGGTCACCACCGCCTTGGCGGAGGCGAATGCTTCCACCGTCACCAGGCCATAGTCCTCCCGCGCGGACGGGAAACAGACAGCGCGGCAGGTCGCGAGCAGGTCGACGAGTTCGGCGTCGGTCACGTGTCCCAGGAGGCGGACGCGCGACGCCAATCCCTCGGCGCCGATCCGCGCTGCGAGCCGGTCACGTTCCTCGCCGTCGCCCACGATGACGCAGCGGACCGAGGACGCGGCCGGATCGCCGAGCGCGTCGAGCACCAGATCGATCCGCTTGAGCGGGGTCAGGCGCGACGCCACCAGTAGTTCGGCGCCGTACCCGTCGCACCGGTACTGGCGCGGCGGCGGCGGCGGATGGACAACTTCGGACGGAATGCCCCCCCAGCGCGTCAGCCGTTCCTGAATCGTGCGCGACTGCGCGACAACGCGCGTGACGTTACGGGTGAGCAGGTAGCGGTCGGCGGCATGGATCAGACGTCGCCGCGCACCCTCCTTCAGTTTGTTCCGCCACGAGAGTGACGCGCTGAACCGCGGCCACTCGTCGTAGTACTCGCGCATCCGATGATTCAACCAGCAGACATGCCGTGCGTGACGGACGGCGTAACTGGGGAAGCGGAAGCTGATCACCTGATCGACCGGTTCGCCATCACCTGCCTGACCGACGTCCGTCAGCCAGTTCGAGACGTACGCCGCACCCTGCCGTCCGAACCGGTTCTGCGGCGTCAGCAGGAGCGTCGCGTGGTGGTTCCGCTCGTTGAGCGCATCGACCAGCGCATGTGCGATCACCAGGTGGCCGCCAGCGGCAAACGGTGGATGTGAAGTGACAACGACGATCCGGGCCACGGCGGGAAGAATACCTGACCACCGGAGTGCGCCGCCCCCCGGGTGCGGCAGCAGGCGCCGCCGCCCGGGCAGGCTACGGTGCGCCCCACCAGGGGTCGACCAACAACAGCGCGGGATCGCTCAGCTCGCCGCGGTTGATCCCATCCAGATCGGCCGCGACACCCGCCCACGGTTCGAGAGCGAGACGCACGCGGTCGCCCGGACCCCACGACGCCGCAACGGTCAGCTCGTTGTCGACCATGCTGCGGAGGTAGACGACCGCCTCGCGTCCGGCACCCTCCGGCGGTCCATCGACGACGTCGATCGCCGTCAGGTGGACCGCAACGATGTGATCGCGGTACGGCACCGATCCGGGACGGGGAACGGGGCCTGCCGCGGTGACGGTCGCGTCGACGATCGCCCGCTCCACGCCGTCGGGCGACCAGAAATCCGTCGGGGTATCCGGGGAGTCCACCGCCGCCGCCGGCAGATCGACCACCGCCCAGTCCCCCTGGGACAGCTCCCGCGCGGCGAACTGGTAGACCACGACGCGCGTCTGTGCGAAGCGTTCCGGCTCGCGGGCCAGCGCCGCCGCCAGCAGCCGGCGGGGTGCGAGGGCGCCCTGATCGTTCTGTGCGATCCGGTCGACCGGACGTCCCAACTCGACGCTGAGCTGCTCCGCCAGCCCGCCCGCCACCCCCCAGCCAAGTACCTCGAGCGCGTACACGTTCGTGAAGCTGTCACCCAGGAGCAGCACCTCCGTCTCACGTGACGGCTGCCACGACGTCCCCCCCGGGGTTTCGACGCGCCGTGTCGTTACCGTCTCCGGCGGGTAGCGCATCCGGAACGGCCCGAGCTCGAGGAGGCGCGCCGTGTCGCCCGGGTTCGTCACGTCGACCGCACGCGTGCGATAGATGCCGCTACGGGGTGCGAGATCGGTCGCAGCTTCGATGAATCCGGCCAGATCGGCGGCAACGCGCTGCATCGTCTCCGGACGCCAGTGCGTGTCGGAGACGAGATAGAGGGGCGCCGCCCCCTCGCCACGCAGTGCCGCCAGGGTCTCGGACGTATCGAACACGGTGATCCCGGCCGCAGCCAGATCACGCCGGAAGACCAGCCATGAGCGGTTCGAAACGACCGGGGACGCGAAAGCGGCGACGCCTCCCGCGCGTTCCGGATCCGCCGACGGCTTGACCGGGGTGGGCGCGACGATCAGCCGGATCCCCCGTTGCGCGAGCTGGGCATGGAGCGCGATGAGCGCAGGCCGCGGATCGGGAGCGCGAGCTGCGGCGAGGGTATCGCCGGCCGCCGCGCGGCGACGCAGGACACGCGGCTCCAGGAAACCTGGACCGGTGACGTGATCGAGGTCGGGCCGGTAGAAGAGCCACTCCCCCTCGCCGATCTCCACCTGCGCCGTGCCCGCGCCGAGCCAGAAGGTCATGGCGGACTGCACGATTGGGCGGACGCGCCGTCCAATCACGGAATCGTCCGCCAGGGACTCCTCGATCGCGGTCGCGCGCGCCAGCAACGCCCGGTTGGCGGTTCGGATCGACGCGAACGGCAGACCGTCTGCCACCGGGTCCTCGGCAAGGGGCCGGCGCCCCGCACCCACCGCGAGATAGAAACCTGGATCGTCGAGCAGTTGCGCGGCATGCGGCAGGGCAAGCGCCCCGACGAAAGCGGCAACGAGGAAGCGCGCGATGGTGGAAGAGATTGCGGTCTCCCCCACTTCGGCACGCGCCTGCGCGATGCGGGCACGCTCGGCACGCGGGAGACGATCGTAGTCAGGCCCGGTCATCACAGCTGTTCTCAGAAGATGAAATAGATGAACGGGTTGTGCGCCTGCGTGGCAAGCACGCCCCAGGCGAGAAGCAGCAGGCCGAGCGCCGCCATGGCCCTCGGCGCCGTGAGCCGGCGCGTCCAGTCCCAGGTCTGGGGCGCACCCCAGGTGACGACGGCGGCGGCGGCGAGCGCGAGGAGCGAGTACGGCTCGGCAATCACCTGCCCGAGCAACCGCGCCTGATCCGTCACGGGCGATAGCCCCCCCAGACTGCGGAAGTAACCCGCGGCATCACCCAGATCCGCCGCGCGGAACAGGACCCAGCTCAGCAGCACCAGGCCGAACGTCGCCCCGCGCCGGAACGGCGCCGGCAGAAACGGATAGAGCGACGCACCGCGCCACCGTTCCGCCGCAAGCAGCGCACCATGGAATGCGCCCCAGCAGACGAACGTCCAGGCGGCGCCGTGCCAGAGCCCCCCGAGCAGCATCACGATCGCGAGATTGGCGTAGGTGCGCCGGGGCCCGCGCCGGCTGCCGCCGAGCGGGACATAGAGGTAGTCGCGCAGCCAGGACGACAGCGAGAGATGCCACCGCCGCCAGAACTCGGTGATCGACTCGGCGCGGTACGGCGAGTCGAAGTTCTTCGGGAAAACGAAGCCGAGCATCAGACCCAGGCCGATCGCCATGTCGGAGTAGCCACTGAAGTCGAAGTAGATCTGGAACGCGTACGCGAGCAGACCGAGCCAGGCGTCAAGCGTGGCAACCGAGCCGGCGTCGAACGCGAGGTCGGCGATCCGACCACAGGGATTGGCGAGCAGGACTTTCTTGGCGAGGCCGAGGCTGACGAACGCGACCCCGCGCGCGAACTTCGCGAAGGTGTGGGTACGCCGCGTCAATTGATCGGCGATCTCGGCAAACCGGATGATCGGTCCAGCGACCAGTTGCGGGAACAACGACACGTAGCAGGCGAAGTCGATGAAGTTGCGGAGCGGCGCGGCATGACCGCGCGCAACGTCCATCGTGTAGCTCATCGACTGGAACGTGTAGAAGCTGATACCGAGCGGCAGCGTCACCCGGAGCGCCGTGTCGAGACCCATCCAGTCGGCGCCGAGCGCGGCGGCCACACCGCGCATGGTGTCGATGCCGAAGTTGGCGTACTTGAAGAACCCGAGGAGCGAGAGGTTGCTGACGACGGAGACGGCGACGGCGATGCGGCGCCGGCGTGCTCCTTGGGTGTCCTGGGTGGAGGCGGCGATGGCGAGGCCGCAGGTGTAATCGACCGCCGTCGAGACCAGCAGGAGAACGACGAAGAGGGGGTTGGCCCAGCCGTAGAAGGTATAGCTCAGGAGGGCGAGAGCGAGGTGGCGGCCGCGGTGCGGGAGGACGTAGTAGACGAGAAGCGCGGCAGGCAGAAAGTAGAGGAGGAACAGGTGGGAGCTGAAAACCATCGGCGATTTGCTGCAGTGTACAGGCCCCTACCGCGCCCGCAAGTCCTTCCGCCGGGCGATGTCGCGACCATCCGGCAGCCGCGAAACGGGTAAGCTGTGGGCCGGATCAAACGCTCGTGACGACGCCGAACTCCCCCGATCCATCCGCACCGCCACCCGCCGGCACGCAAGCCTCGTCCGGCTCCGATCCGAAGGGTCGCATTACGGATATTCAGGAAGAGTTGTTCGAGCCGGGGAAGTCGAAGGCGGCGCGCTACGCGGCGCTGGTCGTCGGACGGCCGGGGTTCTGGGCGCTCGTGAAGTACGAGCTGATCGTCACGTTGACGAGCAACCTGCCGGGTGCACTCGGGCTGCTGCTCCGGTCGAAGCTGTACCCGCTGCTACTGGGACGCGTCGGGCGCAACGTCACCTTCGGCGCCAATGTCGTGCTGCGTCACCCCCACAAGATCCGGATCGGCGACAACGTCGTGATCGACGACAACTGCTGTCTCGACGCAAAGGGCACCGACAACCAGGGCATCGATATCGGGACCGGCGTCTTCGTCGGCCGCGGCACGATCCTGAGCTGCAAGAACGGCGACATCGTGATCGATGATCATGCCAACATCGGCTTCAACTGCGAGATCTTTTCCGGCGGCCGCGTCCGCCTCGGCAAGCATGCGCTGGTCGCCGCCTACACCTATCTGGTGGGGGGCGATCACGCGCACGGCCGAACCGATATCCCGGTATTGCACCAGGCGCGCATCGCGGAGGGAATCGAAGTGGCCGATAACGTCTGGCTCGGCGCCCACGTCGTGATTTCGGACGGGGCCACGGTCGGACGCGACGCCATCATCGGCGCCGGCGCGGTAGTGCGCGGCGCAATCCCGCCGTACGCGATCGCAGCCGGCGTGCCGGCCCGCGTCATCCGGGACCGTCGGACGGATCCGGCCGGATCGGAATGATCGGCCAGCCGTCGCCCTCGGTGAACTCGCGCACCGAGAACGTCCAGATGACGATCCGTTTCCGATCCCAGTAAGTGGGATCGGCCTGCGCGCGGCGCAGCAGGTTGACCCGCGCCGCGGTCGACGCGGATCCCCGCACGGCCACGACGTCGACCGGAAAGCCGAGTTCGAAGGCGAGCTGTTCCGGCAGGCCTCCACCGGTGGCGTGCATGTCGCCCCCGGCGTGGAATACGAGGTTATGGCTGTCGCCGAGCAGGATGACCGGACTGTTCGGATCCGGCTCCGGCGCCCCCAACGACCCCGCGTCCGTGCCATCCGCGATAGCGATCTCGCGGAGTTGCAGCGTCTCGCTCATCGCGCCGTCCGACGCCTCGCGCTCCAGGTCGCCGTTGATCGTCACATTGCGCCAGTGCGCCACATAAGGCGCATCGCCCGGCGGCGCGCCGTACCACGACCGCGACAGCAGCGCACGTGCCAACTGCGCGCTGGCGACCGCGCAGCCGACCCCCGACCAGTGCGTGTCGCGCCGGCAGTAGAGCGGCCCGCGGGGATGGGTCCGCACCTGCAGGAAGCGTTCGGTCAGGTCGAGCAATTCCACACCCTGTTGGCGCAACAGTGTGTAGAACACGATGTGATCCGGATCGAGACGCGGCGGCGGCGACAGGTCCGACAGCTCGTCCGCCAGGCGGTCCGGATAGATGACACTCTTTGCCGGAACCGGCATGAGGATCAGTTCGACGCCCAACTCGCGGAGCTGCGCGCGGAAGTCCAGGATCGCGGCCAGCGGATCCACCGCCTCCGGTTGCCGCGCCCGGCTCGCGGCCGCAGCATCCGCCCCCCAGAACGGACCGACCGAAACGTGGCGGAGTTCCGGTCCGAAGAACAGCCAGTCGTCGAGACCGGGCACCGTCGTTCGGCCGGCTGCTTCGGCATCGGCCGCCAACGTCCGCGCGGTCTGATGGAACCGCGGAAGAACGTCGGTGAGATCCGGCGGCGGCGCACACGCGGTGGCGACAGCCATCGCCGCCATGCTGAACAGGACGAGCGATCGAACCCGCACCACTACCGGAGTCACGGCGCGGACGCTCCCGACGTCAGGTCGTAGAACAGGGGCAGTGTCAGGTCGCGCGTCTCCATCACCAGCCGCTTCCCCTCCAGTTCGGCACGCGAGTCGTACGGCGCGAGCGTCAGGCGGTAGACGGTCTCGCCCGGCCGCGCGACATCGGCGATCGTCTCGCCATCGCGAATCACCCAGTGGGCGATGGCGATCACCGGCAGATCGAGGCTGCCCTCCAGTACCTCCACCACATCGTACTCGAGCGCAAGCAATCCCTCTCGGTACGGCGCGATCGACTGCGGGGTCGGCAACGGGACATCGTCACGGACCCTGGCCGTCACCACGACCTCAGCCGCGTCGCCATCCGGCGAGCGATCGGCAACCACCTGCCG
Organism: Vicinamibacterales bacterium; assembly: GCA_965246995.1. GTDB lineage: Bacteria > Acidobacteriota > Vicinamibacteria > Vicinamibacterales > UBA8438 > VXRJ01. Next base: position 1,469,235 of record OZ252008.1, on the reverse strand, counting down.
CGTATCGTCGCCGACCCGCGGCGGCGGCAGCGCGCCCGGCGCGATCCAGGCATCCGGGTAGAAGTCAGCCGCATCGTTCTGCGTCACCTGCCGCCACGACTCGACCGCCGTCATCGCGTCGTTCAGGATCCCGATGTGGACCTCGACCTGCCGGCCGCCGGCGCGGATCCGGTTGACACGCGTCCCGACCGAGTACGGCCCAGTCAGGACGATCGCGCGCGGATCGTTCGTCCAGCGCGGGTGATATACCTCGTAACCGTCGAAGCGGGGATCGTCGTTCACCGGCATGGTCCAGCGTTCGCCGCCCTCGAGGTCGACGATGGTCACATTGCGGTGGGCGCCGTCGAAGAACCAGCAGAGCGGCGCCCGGCCCGGTGAGAAGGCGGTCCAGCAACCCTCGCCCAGCGCCCGCCACGTCCCCGCCTCGAAATCGATCACGCCGGCTGTCGGCCACGGAAGCAGCGCCGCCGCAGTCCGCCCGTCGGCCGACAACTGGAAGCTGTCGCCCGAGATCGGCTGCGCATCCCAGACCGTTTCACCGACTGACGGATCGTCGAGGCGATAGCGCCGGACCGCCGGGTACGAAGGCGGATCGGTGGAACGCTCGTCGACGCCGACGTAGACCCATTCGACACCGTCCGCAGGGTCGGACCAGACGTCGAGGCCGAAGCCATCACCGACGCGCCGGAGGCCGGAGCCATCCCAGTTGATGGCGTAGACGACGCCCTGCCGGCGGACCGTGAAGACGACGACCTCGCCCGACGGCGCAATGAGCGGTTTGGCGAAACTGGCGGCGTCGGGCAACAGCGATCGCTCGCCGACTCCGTCGAGCGAGTCGTACGCCATCAGGCGCAGTCGGTCACCCAGGCTGACGAAGTCGGTGCCATCACCGACGTCGCGCGTCCAGGCAACCCGCAGATGGATTGTGTCCTGGCTCGCTGGCGCACTGGCGCCAGCCGTGGACTCGTTCGCGGCGGCGTCCTCCGGCGGCGTCGCGCAAGCCGACAGGATGAGACTGGCGCCCAACAGGATGGCGGTCGCCGTGCAACGGATTGCCGGCATCCAATCGTCTCCGGTCGGCGCGGCGGTCGGCATCGGTTGGCGGAAGAGTCCAAATTCATTGTAGCCTCTTCGTCCGAACGCCTTCCCACCCGCCACCACTCCATGTGCGGCATTGCCGGCATCGTCACACGCGACCCGGAGCGCCCCACGTCACCCGACCGACTGGCGGCGATGGTCGCGACGCTGCGCCATCGCGGACCGGACGACGCCGGCCAGATAGCGCTGCCGGGCGCGGGGCTCGGGATGCGCCGCCTGTCGATCATCGATGTCGCGGGCGGCCAGCAGCCGTTCACCAACGAGGACGGCACGCTTCACCTCGTCGGGAACGGCGAGATCTACAACCATGCCGACCTCCGGGCCGAACTCGCCGAGCGGGGTCACCGCTTCCGCAGTGCCAGCGATATCGAGGCTGTCCTGCACGCCTACGAAACCTGGGGCGAAGACTGCCTCGAACGGATTCACGGGATGTTCGCCGTCGCGATCTGGGACGCGCGAGCGCAGACGCTCTGGGCCGCGCGTGACCGTGCCGGCGAGAAGCCGCTCTACTACGCCGAGACGCCGGACGGCCTGGTGCTCGCGTCCGAAATCAAGGCGCTGCTCGCCTGTCCCGATGTCTCGCGCGAGGTGGATCCAGAGGCCCTCGATCAATTCCTGACGTACGAGTACGTCCCCTCGCCCCGCACCATCTTCAAGGCGATCCGGCGGCTGCCGGCCGCGCACGCGCTTACCTGGCACGCGGGCGCACTGACGATCACGCCGTACTGGGACGCCGCCGCGATCGCGCCGCAAGACTGGAGCGACAGGGACGCGGCGGACGCCCTGCGCGAAACGCTGGAACGTGCAGTCCAACGGCAGATGATGTCGGACGTCCCGCTCGGCGCGTTTCTCTCAGGCGGTGTCGACTCGAGCGCGGTGGTCGCCTGCATGTCCGAGCCCGGACGGCGGACCAACCCTTCGGTCAACACGTTCAGCATGGGATTCGCCGACGGCAGCTACAACGAACTGCCGTATGCGCGCCTCATCGCGGAGCACTTCGGCACCCACCACCGCGAAGGCCTGGTCGAGCCGGACATTGCGGCGCTATTCGATCAGTTGGTCGTCCACCTGGACGAACCATTCGCCGACGTGTCGCTCTTCCCGACGTACCTGGTCTCGACCATCGCGCGCCAGCACGTGACGGTGGCGCTGTCGGGCGACGGCGGCGACGAACTGTTCGGCGGCTACGACACCTACGCCGCGGATCGCCTGGCCCGGCGCCTCGCCACGCTCGCACCGGATCGCGCCATACGGGCGATCGCGGCGGTCGCGGCGCACCTCCCGCCGCGTGAACGGAAGAAGGGTCTCGTGAACAAGCTGAAGCGGTTCACAGCCGGTTTCGCCCACGCACCGGCCGACATCGAGCACTACCGCTGGATGACGTTCGTCTCGCCCGCAATGAAGCGCGAACTGTACACACCGGCGCTACGGGACACGCTTTCCGGCACAGAGGCGTACCGCCCGGTGCGTGACGCGCTCGGTGGGTTCGGCGGCGACGACCTCCTGAACCGCCAGCTCTACGCGGACCTCCGGATCTATCTGGCGGATGACATCCTGGTGAAGGTCGACCGGATGAGCATGGCGGCGTCGCTCGAAACGCGGGCGCCGTTCCTCGACGTCGCGGTGATGGAACTGGCCTGCTCGATGCCGGGCCACCTGAAGGTGCGCGGCGCCGAGCGGAAATTCATCCTGAAGCGCGCATTTGCCGATCGACTGCCCGGAACCGTCCTGCGCCGAGCCAAGGAAGGCTTCAGCATCCCGATGAAGAACTGGCTGAAACAGGAGCTCGCGCCACTGATGCACGACCTGCTGTCGCCGGAACGGCTTGCGCGGCGCGGCTGGATCGAACCGCGCGCGGTCGCCGATCGGATCGCGGCGCACAACACCGGGCGGGAGAACCACGCCCACCTCCTCTTCAGCCTGATGGTGCTTGAGCGGTGGGCGCAGGCGACGATTGATTCGCCTCAGCCGGGAAGCTGATAGACGCTCCGCAATTCCGCCACCTCCTGATCCACCCGGGCGGGCGTCCACCCCAGCTCCCCCGCCATGATCCGTGCGGCGGCCTGGACTGCCACGTCGCCGGGATCGCCCGCCGAACCCGCTTGGGTCCGGCGCAGCAGCACGTCCGGGAGCCGGACGGCCATCTCCTCCCGCACCGCGTGGCGCACTTCGCCGGCCGTGACAGCGCACGTCGCGCTGAGCGGCGCGCGGGCCTCGGGCGACACCGACAAGGCATCGACCACGGCCCGGTGACGCGTGCCATAGGTCCGCGCCAGACGGCGACGCAGTTCGGCCGGAACCTCGGTGTCGTCCGCCGCGCCGGCGTCGCACAGGAACGCGTCGAGATCCGGGATGTCGCCGCCGACAAGCGGCGTGGTGGCGGTCCGGCACGGATTAACGACGCGCCCGACCTGATCGACCACCGCGTCGACGGCTCGCTCGGCCGTCTCGCGCGCCGTCGTGTAGCGGACGCCGAGCAGGCTGACCAGCCCGTGGATGCCGTCCCGGCGGTGATCGACCACCGCGCTCGTCGTCGCAAGCTGCAGGCCGTCGCCGTCCGGCGCGGCGGGCAACAGGCCCCGGTGCACCAGGCGCACGTCGTCGAACTGGAGCGGCAGCGCCGGAAACGCCTCACGCACCGCACCGATGAAGCGATCGATCTCCGTCCGATCGAGCCGGAGATCGCCTGCGCCGCCGACGTGCGGGTCGTGGCTGGTCCCCACGATCGCCACCCCCCGCCACGGCGCGACGAAGAACAACCGGCCGCGGGCCGATCCCGCCACCGCGTGGGTGCCGGGGAGGGGCGAGGCAATCACCAGGTTCATCGCCTTCGACAGTTTGGGGCAGAGCGCGCCGGCCGCACCGTCCGCCAGCCGCGCGTTGAGCGCCGGCGCCCAGGGCCCTGCCGCATTGAGCACGACGCGCGCGCGGATCTCGAGCGGATCGCCGGTCAGCCGGTCGATCGCCCGAACGCCCGCGACATCGCCATCGCGTCTCAGCGCGCCGGTTGCTTCGACGTAGTTGACCGCGACGGCACCCCGGTCCACCGCGGAAGCGACCGCGGTGAAGTGCACCCCGTCGCAATGGTGCATCTGGCCGTCGAACCACTCGATGCCACCGGTGACGCCGTCGGAATCCATCAATGGATTGAGGCGCAGGAACTCGGCGCGCGACACCAGGCGGCTTGGCGGCAGGCGGAGAGCGGGATCCTCCGGGCCCTCGACACCAACTTTCCGGGTCAGGCGATCACTGAGCGCGAAGTAGGCGCGGAGCAGCAGTCGGTGCCGCATGATGCCGCCGCCGGTGGATAGCAGGAATGGGAGCGGCCGCACCAGGTGAGGCGCGATCCGCATCAACGCGCGCCGCTCCCGCGCGAACCGGCGCAACAGGACGAGATTGCCGCTCTGCAACGCGCGAACGCCGCTGTGAATCGTCTTCGCGCTGTTGAACGAGGTGCCGGAACCGATGTCGTTCCGATCGATCAGCGCGGCCGACAGTCCGCGCAGCGTCGCGTCCCAGCATGCGAGCGCACCGTAGATCCCGCCGCCGACGACGAGCAAATCGAACTCGCGCGCCGTCAAGGCGGCCGGGTCGCGTCGCACGCCCGTATACTACCCTCCGCGTGATCGCCCCTCCCGAGCCCTCCGACCCTCCGCTCATCGAGCGGATCCGAACGTACTGGAACACGCGGATCCACGATCAGGAGATGAGCCGCGAACCGGTCGGCACGCGCCGGTTCTTTGACGATCTGGATGACTACCGCTTCGACAAGTTGCGGTACCTGCCACGCCTCGTCGACTTCGATGGCTACCGCGATCGCCGGCTGCTCGAGATCGGCTGCGGCATCGGCACCGACCTGGTCCGCTTTGCGCGGGGCGGCGCACGCGTGACAGGCGTCGATCTGGCGGTGCAGGCGATCGACCTCGCGGAGCGCAACGTCGCATTGCATGGCGTCACGGCGGAGGCACTGAAGGTGGCGAACGGGGAGGCGCTCCCCTTCGACGACGGGTCGTTCGACACCGTCTACGCGCATGGCGTCGTGCAGTACACGGCCGACCCGGCACGGATGATTGCCGAGGCGCACCGTGTGCTCCGGCCTGGCGGCGAGGCGATTGTGATGGTCTACAACCGCCGGTCGTGGCTCAGCCTGCTGTCGGCGCTGACCGGCGTTGCGCTCGAGCACGCTGATGCGCCGGTGCTTCGAACGTTCACGATCCCCGAGTACCGCCGCCTGCTCGATCCGTTCGCCGAGGTGCGGATCGTCCCCGAACGTTTTCCGGTCCCCTCCCGCCTCCATAGCGGCTGGAAGGCGGCAGCCTACAACCGGTTGTTCGTCGGCGCGTTCAACGCGCTCCCCCGCCGTCCGGTGCAGCCCCTCGGCTGGCACCTGATGGCGTTTTGCCGGAAGTGATTCGGCTTTCCGGACGTTACGCCGCTGGTTTGCGCGCCACGAACGCCAGCGTCTCGAACAGGTTCTTGCGGACGCGGAACAGCAGTTCCGTCGTGCCGGTGTAGCGCGACAACGGATCGACGCCCGGCAGATTGACCAGCAGCGCAGCTGCCGCGAGCGCGTCCCGCGCCGGCCCGGTCGCCGCGCCGATGCTCCGGACAACCGAGGCAATCTCGAATCCGCCGTCGTACAGCAACTGCCGGACGCGCCGCTCGGTGGTGACGAAGTTGTGCGTGTAGTCGACGTCCCAGAAGAACTCGCGCTCTTTCAGGTAGTCCGGGACGACGACGAACAGCACACCGCCCGGGCGGAGCGCGCGCAGCCCTTCCGCGACGAACGCCCGCGCGGCGTCAATCCCTGCCATGTGCTCGAGTACCTGATCGGCATAGACGACATCGCAACTCGCATCGTCCGCCGGGATCGGCGGCGCCCACGCCTCGGTCACCGTCAGTCCCCGCGCGCGCAAGGCAGCGGCCAGCTCCGCGCTCGCCTCGACCGCCCGGTACTGCCATCCTGCCTCGACCGCCCGCGCGGCGAGGGAGCCGTCGCCCGGGCCGACCTCGATCAGGTCGCCGGGGGGCGCGGCGAATCGGTGCAGCAGCGCGAGCCGCGACTGCTCGACACGAGCCCGTCGCGCCCCGCCGAACTTCGTGAGGCGGCGCTCGCGAAACCAGCGATAGAAGGTGTCAGCCACTACGACCGAGCTCCGGAGATGCGGTTTTGGATCGGGAGCAGGGCGCCCAAGGTCCGCGCGGCGCGGGTGACGAGTCGAGCCCCACCGTCGGGAGTCATGTAGTTGCGCCGGCCATGCCCTGCAACGCTGAATCGACCACTGTCGGGTGGGTCATTCGTTGACGCACGAATGCCGCATCGTAAACCATTTCGTCATGCACGCGTATCCACGCGTGCCAAGCTGATCGGGGTGAGTCTGCACTCGCGGAACCAGCGACGCAGGACGTCAGTCCCGAAGGTCCGCAATGTCCACCCGCCGGAACGCTCGGCGATCGAAAGGCAGCACCAAGGCCTGCGCCAAGTGGTACAGGCTGCGCATCTCCATTGCCAGGGTCAAGGGCAGGCGCTGTTCGATCGGATGCAATTCCGTACCACGCGACTGCGGGGTTGACATCCCCTTGTCAGTCCACTTGACCACGTAGTCACTCTGCTGCGGTGACGTGGCGAGGACCGGTCTGACCGCCGTACGGCGCGCTGCAACACAGAGGTATACCGGGCGAAACGTCCGAAGCTGCGCCCGGTCGCGTATTGCGGCAGGGTCGGCCACCTCGTACCACCGCTTGGACGAAAACTCGGTGACCAACATCCGTTCGATCCGAAAGCCGTTCTCTTCGCTCAGGACCCGATAGAACAACTCCGGACTGAACTGGTAGAACCCGTGTCCCGCCATGTTGTTGGCGACAGTAACAACCACGAGATGTCCGTCAAGAGCGACCATACGCATGCAATTGGAGATGGCAGTCGGGAAATCGAATACATGTTCCAGTGAGCCAGCGTCGACAACCGCCGTGCACGTACCCTCCAGCTCGGCGGGAAGTGGCTGGTTCAGATCGACCACATGTGATGCCCCCTCGTAGGCAGAAGCATCGAGCGAGCAAACCTGCTTTGCGCCCAGCAGTGTGAGCAAGGGTTCGGCGAAGCCACCCGAGTCTTCAAAGAGCCGAGTCACTGCCTGCGGGTCGAGTTCCATACCGAAGACGCGCAGCCCGTTGCGCAGCCAGGATGGTGTCAGGTAGAGACGCTGGCGGCCAATGGTCGTGGTTCGCTCGAACGATACGCCCAGTCGACGAGCCGCCAGGAGGAACTGCATTCCCTTCGCGTCAATTCCCATGGGTACCTGTCACGGCGACCTTGCGGTTATCCGGTCGCGGATGAGAAGAAGAGCGCCCGGCGTCGCGCTCAGCAACGCGGCCAACACCAGGAGCGTAGACAGGGCGAACGACTGCTCGTCGGGCACGCCGACGGGACGAAGCAGCGCGATGATCACCCCGTGCGCCACGCCGAATCCACTGATCGAAATCGGCAGCAGGATGATCAGGATGCAGATCGGCATGAACGCCAGGTAGTAGCTGAACGCGACATCGATGCCGAGGCCGCGCCCGAAGACGTACGCCTGCAGCACTCGCGTCACCTGCACGACGAACGACAACGCCAGCAGTCCGGCCACCAGGCCGCCATGCTGTCGGTACTGACCGAGCGCGTTGCCGAAGCGGGTTACCCGCTCCATCAGCGCGCTCTTCGGAAGGCGCGTCGCGAACGCCAGCAGCCGGTCGGCCCAAAGCAGGCCGGCTGCACCGATCACGACCAGCAGGGCGGCGGCGGCGCTGAACTGCTGCAGTTCCGGCGCCGCCCGGTCGCTCCAGAAGACGAGGCCCGTCGCGGCGAGCAGCGCCAGTGAACAGATCCCGAGGTAGCGATCGATAACCACCAGGCCGACCGCTTCGACTCCGCGCGTCGTCCGCTGGGCCAGAACGTAGGCGCGCGCCGCGTCGCCGCCGACGCCGCTCGGCAGCAGGTGGCCCACCCACGCGCCCACCAGGAAGACCCAGACCGCCGATCGGATCGAGACGCCCGACTCGAATCGGCGGATCAGCATCACCCAGCGGGCGATCATCAGCACGCGGTCGAACGCCACCAGCAACAGCCCCCCTGCGAGATGCAGGGGCGTGATCGCCGTCATGCTGCGGACCGCTTCACCCAGATCGATCAGCGAGATCAGCCAGCCAAGCAGGACGGCGCTGACGGACGCACGAAACCAGACGGAGTGGAGGATGCGCACGGCGCGCTACCGCGGGTACTTCCAGCGCCCGACGGCCCCCTGACTTTCTGTCTCGTGGGTCACGTCGGTCCATGCCGGCTGCGGGTTGGACGAGCAGTGGTTGGCGATGACGTCAATGATGGCGACATTGGTGCTGCCGTTGCCGTCGCCACTGCCGCGGTGGTAGTCAACCACGTCGTGCGAGATCGCATTGCAGTCGCCCCGCTTGCAGTTGTAGCCCCAGCACTGGCTGTACGATCGAAGCGTCTCGACCACCCGGTCCATGAAGTCCCAACTTCCACCCTGGTTCTGGCAGGAGTTCGCCAGGGACTGCGGGTGCGCCGCCGCAACCTGACGGATTACGCCCAGCATGTTGGGTGGATTCCCGCCGGTGCACGGTGCGGGGATCGGGGGCGGCGTGGGGACCGGCGGGGGTCGGACCGGGGCCTCGGGGGCCGTCATGAACGACTCCGTCTGTGACCACCCGCCGGTGATAGGTTGTGGCTCGCGGCTGTCCGCCAGCGCGCGGCTACGCCAGTGGTAGCGCGTCTCTTGTTCCAGGCTGCTGATGGTCGCCACGGTTTCCGACGCCCCCGCCGGTACGGTGACCGACCGATGTTCCTGCGTGAAGGCGGCGTCCTTCGCCCACTCGAATTCGTACCGAACGTTTTGCGCGGGGCCCGTCACCGTGGCATTCCGGACCCTGAGTTGCACCGACGTACCGCCGATGCGGGCGCCACCCACCGGCGCGACCGGATGGGGGGAACCGAGGCTAACCGGGGTGTACACCTCGAAGGTCGCCACCTCCGAGTACGGCCCGGTGTTAGCGCCATCGAGCGCCCTCACGCGCCAGGCATACCCCTGATCGGCATCGACTTGGGGAATCTGGTACGACTCGGTCCCCGCCCCGGACGGAAACACCTGGTTCGCCGCGTGAACCAGCGACTCGAACGTCTCGGACGTCGCTAGCTCGATTTCATACCAGAACGGTCGTTCTCCGGTTGTCGTGGCGGCGCTGAACTCGAGCGTGATCGGTTGCTCGTTCGCATTGATCAGTTGGCTACCGCCCGATGTCACAGGCATCGGCGCGCTGATGACGACCCCCTCGATCGGGCCGGCGATCGACGGGCTGAGCGGATTCCGGCTCTTTTCGACGCCGCAACCGGCAATCGCGACAACGGAAACCGCGACGCACCAGCCAACCGCCAACCACGGACGTCGCGGAGTCATCTCGTCCTTCTGTATCGGACGCTGACCGCACCCGCGACAGCCGTCCGCGAGACTCCCGCGGCGGTCACGCGACGAAGGGCGGCACACGGCCCGCGTGCTATACTCCGCGGGCTTCCGGCGCGGCCGAATCAGGCCACCGTTCAACCCACCAGGACGGTCGAACAGCGTGAACGCCTCCGCGCGCATCCTGATGCTCGCCCCTGAGCCTTTCTTCGAACCGCGGGGCACGCCGTTCAGCGAGTACCATCGGATCAAGGCACTCTCGGAACTGGGGTACCAGGTCGATCTGGTCACCTATCCGCTTGGCGAAGACGTCGCCATCCCCAACCTCGAGATCCATCGTTGCGCGCGGGTGCCGTTCGTCCGCCGCGTCCCGGTCGGCCCGTCCGCCGTCAAGGTGCTGCTGGACCTGCTCCTGACAATCACGGCGACGCGCCTGGCCTTCACCCGGCGCTATGCCGCGGTTCACTCGCACGAGGAAGCGGGGCTGCTGGGGGTATGGCTCGCGTCTTGGCTCGGCGTGCCGCACCTCTACGACATGCACTCCAGCCTGCCCCAACAGCTACGCAACTTCCGCTACACGCGTCTGGCGTTCGCGCAGTGGCTCTTCGAATGGGTCGAGCGGACCATGGTGCGCCGGTCGCGCGTCATCATCACCATCTGCCCGGAACTGCAGGAGTGCGCAACCGACCTCGGTGCAGGGGATCGCGCATGCCTGATCGAGAACGTCATGGGGGGCGACGTCGATCATGCCGAGCCGACGCCACGCGACGCGTTGCGGGCGCGCTACGGCCTCGACCCGGATCAGCCGGTGCTGCTGTACACCGGCACCTTCGAGGCATACCAGGGACTGGATCTGCTGACCGACGCCGCGGTACGCCTGCACGCCACGCATCCGGGCGCGCGCGTCCTGGTTGTTGGCGGCACGCCCGCGCAGGTGCAGGCCGCGCGCCGGCGGGCGGAACAGGCGAGCAGTCCCCTCGTCTTTGCCGGACAGCGTCCTCCGGAGGAGATCGCCAGCTTCGTCGGGGCGTGCGACATCCTGGTCTCGCCCCGGATCAGCGGCACGAACACACCACTCAAGATCTATTCGTACCTCCGGTCGGGCCGGCCGATCGTGGCGACCGATCTGCGAACGCACACGCAGGTGCTTACGCCGGAAACCGCGCGGCTCGTGCCCCCCGATCCGGCTGCGCTCGCCGCCGGGATGACGGCGTTGATCGATCAGCCGGACGAGCGGATCCGGCTTGCCCAGGCGGCGCGTGCGCTGGCCGAAGCGCGCTACAGCCGGACGTCGTATCTGTCGCGCACGGCGGCGGCATACGCCAGCCTGCTGGACACGCCGCATGGGACGGGCGGTGGAGCAACGGCAGGGATGGACGGAGCGTGACGGTTCTCGTCACCGGCGTCACCGGCTTCACGGGCGGCCACCTCGCGCGGTATCTCGCGGCACGTGGCCAGCAGGTCCGCGGGCTGGTCCGTCCCGCGAGCCGCGGCCGCGCCGACACGCTATCCGCAGACGGCATCGCCATCGCCGTGGGCGATCTCACCGATCCGACGTCGCTTGCTTCCGCCTGTGACGGGGTCGACATCGTCTACCACATCGCCGCAACCTACCGGACCGCCGGGCAGTCCGATACGGCCTACCAGGCGGTGAATGCCGAAGGTACACGCGCCCTGATCGAAGCGGCCCGCGCTGCCGGCGTCCGGCGTGTCGTCCACTGCAGTACCGGCGGCGTGCACGGCCACATCCAACAGCCGCCGGCCAGCGAGGACGCTCCGCTGGCGCCGGGCGATGTCTACCAGGCGTCGAAGCTCGAGGGCGAACGGATCGCGCGGGCCGCCGGCGAAGCAGATGGCCTGGAAGTGGTTGTCGCCCGACCGATAGGCATCTACGGTCCCGGCGACACCCGTTTCCTGAAGCTGTTCCGGAGCGTGGCGCGGCGCCGCTTCCCGATGATCGGCAGCGGCGACGTGTTCTACCACCTGACCTACATTGATGACCTGGTCGAGGGTTTCCGCCGCTGCGGCGAGACCGGCGCCGCCGCGGGACGGACCTACCTCCTGGCGGGGCCGCGCTATACGACGCTCGCCGAGCTGGTGCGAATGATCGCGGCGGAGTTTGATGTCCCGCCACCCCGGTGGCGCATTCCGGTCCTGCCGGTCTGGCTGGCGGGCGCGCTCGTGGAAGCGATTTGTGTGCCGTTCGGGATCGAACCCCCTATCTACCGGCGCCGCGTCGACTTCTTTACGAAGAGCCGCGCCTTCGACGGGTCGCGCGCCCGGCGGGAACTCGGCTTCGCGCCGACGGTCGATCTGCCCGAGGGGATCCACCGGACCGCCGACTGGTACCGTGAACAGGGATGGCTGTAGTGGAACGCCGGCTGAACATCGTGCAGATCTGTGATCACCTGGGGTGGCCCGGCTCGCGCATGCACGGGGTCAAACGGCTGTTCGCGTGGATGATCCCCGAGTTCGACGCCACGCGTTTCAATGTCACGCTGATCAGCCTGCGCGCGCCCGACACGTCGGAGGACCGACTGGAAGACTACGGCATCGACGTGACGTACCTCGCGCGGTCGAAGTTCGATCCGATGACGCTGCCGGCGCTGCTGGCGGAACTGGACCGGCGCGAGGCGGACGTCCTGCACATGCATGGCTACGGCGCGACGACGTTCGGCCGGCTGTCCGCGGCGCGCCGGGGCTGGCCGGCGATACTGCACGAACATGCGAACCTGACCGACACTCCCTGGTTTCAGAAGGTAGCCGACCGGTTGCTCGCGCCCTACACCGATCTGGCGATTGCCGTGTCGCAATCGACCGCTGAGTTCGTCACCCGGGCACGCCTCGTACCCGAGTCGCGCACCCGGGTGGTCTACCTCGGCGCGCCGGTGGCGGAGTTCGCGCGCCCCCGGAACGACGACGACGTGCGCACAGCCCGGGCGGCGCTCGGACTCCCGGACGACGGCAGAATCGTCGGGACCATCACCCGGCTCATGCCATCGAAGGGGAACGAGTATCTGGTGGCGGCGGCGCCGCGCGTGCTCGAAGCCGCGCCCGACGTCCATCTCTGCGTCGTCGGCGAAGGTGAACTGCAGGCGGATCTCAAACGGCAGGCCAGCGAACTGGGTGTCGCAGACCGCGTGCACTTTCCGGGCTTCACGCGGGACGTGGCAGAAACACTCGCGGCTTTCGATCTGGTGGTCTTCCCGTCGCTCTGGGAAGGCACGCCGCTCACCGCGTTCGAGGCGCTCGCGGCCGGCCGGCCGATCGTCGCGAGCGACGCCGACGGGTTATCGGACATCCTGCAGGATGGGCGCGACGCGGTGATCGTGCCGAAGCGGGACACTCCCGCGCTCGCCGACGCCATCATCCGGCTGCTCGGCGATCCGGGCCGCCGCATGGAGCTGGCGGCCGGCGCGCGCACGACCGGCGCCGGCTACGACATCGCGGCGTTCGTGCGAAAGATGGAGCGACTCTATACGCTGATGGACGACCGGCGTCGGCAGGGACAGCCCCGCCGCCTGACCGACGACGACCTCGACTTCCTGACGGCGAGCGCGCATCCTTCATAATGGTGGCGACCACCATGTCGACCGAGACGGGCGGCTCCGCGACCGCGACGCCTCCATCCCCGCGCATCAATCCCGGTCGCCTCGCTGCGCTCCTCCTGCTGCTTGCCGGCGCGTGCGCCGCCCTGTCGCTCGACGTTGTCCGGACCGGCTTCGGCCTGAAAGGGGACGAGGCGACGTACGTCGCGATGGCCCTGAGTGCCGCCTACGACGGCGACCTGACCTACGGGGCCGAGGACATCGCCCGCTTCTACGAAGTGTACGAAGAGGGTCCACAGGGGATCTTCCTGAAGACCGGCGGCGGCGACCACGCCCGTTACGACCGTCTCTACTTCGGCAAGGCATACGTCTACTCGGTGCTTGCCGCGCCGTTCGTCCGCCTGATGGGCCTGAACGGGATGTTCGTCCTGCACGTCGTCCTGTTCGCCGGGATGATCTTCGCGGCGTACGCCTTCGTCGCCGCCCGGTCCCGTCCAGGCACCGCGCTGCTGTACGTCCTTGCGTTCTTCGGCGTGTCCATCATCCCCGTGCACAGCGTCTTCCTCAGTTCCGACTTCTTCCATGTCGCCGCGGTTACCTACGCCTACTTCCTCTGGTGCTACAAGGAGGTGGCGCCGCCCCGTGACGGTCCCTGGGGCGCGTTCCTGCGCGGAAGCGGCTCGGACATCGCGGCGGCGGTCATCCTGGGCCTCATCACCTTCTCGAAGCCGTCTCACGTGTTTCTCCTCGTCCCGCTGCTCGTGCTGGCCGCGCACCGAAAGCGCTTCCTGCACGCCGCGGCAATCGGCATCGTCTTTGCCGCGGTCACCGCGGGCGGCTTCCTGAGCAACGCGGCGATCGCGGGGGAGATGAACTACCAGGGGGGCAACCGGAAGATCTTCTACGACATCTACCCGTTCGAGCGGCCCGACGCGACGTTCGACACGCTCGGCATCTCGATGACCACGAACGAGATCATCGTCGACGAACCATCGCTCGCACGCAGCGCCGTGCTGCTGGCCCAGAACGTCGGTTACTTCTTCGTCGGCCGGCACTTCGGCTTCCTGCCATTCTTCTTTCCGGGCCTGGTGGCGGTAACGCTGTTCCTGCTGGCGCGGCGCGACCGGCAGTGGTGGCAGTGGATGACGCTCGGGATCGCCGCGTTCACGGCGGTTGGACTTGCCGCCTACATGCCGTATACCTGGTCGGGAGGCGGAGGACCGCCGGGCAATCGGTACTTCCTGAGCATCTATCCGGTGCTCCTGTTCCTCACGCCGCCGCTCACATCGTTCACCCCGACGGTCGTCGCGTTTGCCGGCGGCACGGCCTTCATCGCGCATGTGCTGATCAACCCGTTCAGCGCGGCGAAGGAACCGTACCTGATCGCCGAGCGGGGCCTGCTGCGCGCGCTGCCGGTCGAGCTGACGATGATCAACGATCTTCCGGTCTCACTGGACCGGCGACGCAGCCGAATCACTTACGACTCGGAGCCGGAGCTAATGCTCTATCTGCTCGACCACAACGTCCACCCGTCGAGTCTGACCGAGTTCTGGGTGAATGGTCAGCGGCGCGGTGACGTGATCCTCCGGAGTCCGGAGCGGCTCGATTCGTTGACGGTGACCCTCGTGTCGCCTGTCCCGAACCGGGCGACGGTCAGCCTGGGAGGCGACGAGGCAACCCTCGCCCTCCAGCCGGGCGTCGAGGCAACCGTCACGCTTCGCTCGCGAGGCGTCTACTCCCTGCAACGCTGGGCGTACGTACTGTCGGTCGAGACCACCTCCGGATTCATCCCGAAGCTTGGCCGGCCCGGGTCGGTCGATGCACGGTACCTCGGCGCGCGCGTACGCCTGACGCCACACGTGGACGACGGAGTAAAATAGCGGGCCTTGTCGTTCACCGCTCTTTGGCGGCGCCACCCGGCGCCGGGTCATACACGCCGTTCGGTGGCGATCCTGAGCCTGCTTCTGGTGGCGGCGGCGGGCTGCTCGGAAACGACCACGCAGCCGGCGGCGCCGTCCCTGCTGCCGACCGAGAAGGTCGAGTCACTCGCGCTCGCCTGCCCTGCCGGCCCGCAGGTCGAATCGATGGACGGCGCACCGGTCGAGGCCACCTTCGATCCGCCGACGGTCATCGGGGGGCTCGCGCCGGTCGCCGTCACCTGTACGCCCGAGTCCGGATCCCGCTTTCGAATCGGACGGCATACCGTCACTTGCGCGGGAACGGATCAACTGGGGCTTACCGCGAGTTGCACGCTGCGGGTAACCGTGTTCCGGCACGTCGACATCAGCCGCATCCTGGCGTTCGGCGACAGTCTGACGTCCGGGACGGGAGTCTCCCGAGCGGCGTCCTATCCGGCGGTCCTCGAAGGGCTGTTGCAAGGGCGGTATGGCAGCCAGCGGATCCAGGTCACGAACGAGGGGCTGCCGGGTAATCCTGCTGCCATCGCTTTGCCGAGATTCGAGGCAGCACTGCAGCGGCACGACCCGGACGTCGTCCTAATCATGCAAGGGACGATAGACCTAGATATCGAACGGGGCGCCGAAGCAGTGGAGGCGATCCGGAACATGGTGGACCATGCGAGAGCTCGCGGGAGTGATCCCATCATTGCGACGATCCCCGCCCAAGGCCGTAGTCGGAGGACCTGGGAACAGGTAGACCCGTACAACCAGCGGATACGCCAGATCGCCGCCGCGAACCGCGTGCCGCTGGTGGACGTCCACCGGATCATCCGCGCCGGCCGCTGCAGCGACGGCCCCGCAAGGCGCCCGGCCGGATCGTTCTCGTGCCTGGCCGCGGACGATCTGCATCTCACGGCGCAGGGGTATGCACTGGTCGCGCAGGGGTTCTTCGATGAGCTGAGGGCCCAGTACGAGACCGCGGCACCGGGTGGGCAACTGCAACTGTCACGCGGCGAACGGTAGCGGGAACGGCGCCCTCGGCGCGCGTCAGAAGCGGAAACGGAGGCCGGCGCCCGTGTGGACGTTGCCGGCGTTGGCGCGGAAGGTCGTTTCACCCAGGCCCGGCAGGTCCGCCGTCGCCCGGGCGAATCGAACGAAGTAGCCGAAGCCTACCTGCCGGGTGGCCATATAGACCAGGTCAAATCCGATGTGGCCTCCGGCCGCGTTGCGCCGCTGCTTCCCCGTCTCGGCCTCGACGGCTATCTGATCGAAGTTCGGCGGACCTCCCTCCGCGACGTGATACTGCACCACCGTGTACTGTGCCACGTTGATGGACGTCGGGCCGGCGGAGACGGTCAGCTCGGCGCGCTCAGTCAGTGGAATCCGCCAGGCGACCGAGAGATGGACCGCCCGTTCCTCGCGTGTCAGCGCGAGCGTTTGCGGCTCCACCGTACGCGGGATTTCGAAGTCCAACGGATGCGGTACGGTGGCGGTGACTGACGTGGTGTCGTCCACCTGCATCCAGGTGAATGCCGCACCGATCGCAAGGCGCTCCGTCAGGTGGAGCATCATCCCGACATCCGCCGTGGCGCCATCGTTCAGCGAGTGCGTGCTGCCGAACGTCGCTTCCTCACCGTACACCCGCTGGGTGGTCACGCTCGTGAAGGTGGGGGGGGCTGCCTGAAATGCGCCGTTCAACTGCAGCGTGACGCGGGGCGGTTCCTGGGCGGCGGCCGGGGCGACGCCCATCGCTGCACAGGCGACCGCGATGATTGCAGTCAGGCGAAAGCGACGGACCAGCATAGGGCGGATAGGGGAAGGGTACCGCTCCATCGCGCACCCGGTCAACGGCGGCGTCGGCGCCACGGTGCTACGACATGCAGGGCGGGCAGCTAGCGGACCGGCTCCTCCACCTCGACCCCGTCGCCGCGTGGGGTCTTCCCCGAGCGCAACGCCTCTTCCTCTGCGGCCGGCGGCTCGAGCCGCTCGCGCACGACATAGATCGGCTTTCCCTGCGACTCGTGGTAGGTACGCGCCTGCAACTCGGCGAGGAGTCCGAGGGTGACGAGTTGCATGCCGGCGAAGATCAGCAGGATCGCCAGCAGCAACAGGGGACGGTCGGCAATACCCTGATCGGTGAACAGGCGGAGGTAACCGAGGTAGCCGGTCAGTACGACGCCGACGGCGCCCATCACGAGGCCGGGCGGGCCGAACATCTGAAGCGGGCGCGTGGAGTACGTCAGGAGAAACTTGACGGTGAAGAGATCGAGCACGACGCGAAGAGTGCGCGACAGCCCGTATTTCGACTGTCCGGCCCGGCGCGCGCGGTGGTTCACCACCATCTCCGTGATCCGCACCCCCTGCTCGCTCGCAATCGCCGGCATGAAGCGGTGCATCTCGCCGTACAGCCGCATCGACCGGACGACTTCGCCGCGAAACACCTTGAGTGAACATCCATAGTCGTGCAGGCGAACGCCCGTGGTCCACGAGATCAGCCAGTTCGCCAGACGCGACGGGAGGCGGCGCGTGAGCCACGGATCCTTCCGGTCGCGCCGCCAGCCACACACTATGTCTCGGTCGTCGTTCAGCAGGTCGACCATGCCCGGCAAGTCCCGCGGATCGTTCTGAAGATCGCCGTCGGCGGTGGCGATCAGCCGTCCCCGCGCATGGGCGAAGCCGGCCGCGAACGCGGCGGTCTGCCCGAAGTTCCGGCGCAGCCGCACAACCCGGAGGCGCGGGTCGGCGGCATGCTGCTCGCGCAGTCTCTCGAACGTGCCGTCCGTGCTGCCGTCGTCCACCAGGATCAGTTCGTACGAGCGTCCCCAGGCATCGAGCACCTCGGTCAGCTCGCGGTGGAGATCGCTGACGTTCGGCGCCTCGTTGTAGAGCGGAACGACGACCGACAGCTCGGGAGTCACGAACTCGATTATAGGTGGCCGGCGGGCGCGGCAGGCCGCGACCATCGTCGCCAGACCAACCAGCCGACGGCGCCCGCCACGATCAAGGCGGCGATCACGATGACGACAATACGGCCGTTCTCCTCGATGAACCCGATCGTCCGCTCGCCATACAGGATCGACAGAACCCCTACGGCAACGTACCGGAAACCGCGCGCGACCGCGACTGTCGCGGCGAACTTCCAGACCGGGATTGCCGCAACGCCGGCCAGAAGGACGAAGATCTTGAACGGCGCGGGGGGCGGCAGCACCGACGGCACCGCGACCGCCAGCACGCCGTAACGCCGCGACAGCTCGAGTGCCCGCTCGACCCGCGGGCCACTGAACCGCCGGCGGACCAGCGCATCGCCGCCGCGCCGGCCGATGCCGTACAGCACGAGGCAGCCGAGGACGGAGCCGAGGGTCGCCATCAGAGCGTAGAAGGGCATCCGCTCCGGATGCTCCACGACAAGCAGAACGACCAGCAGGTCGTTGATCTCGGGGAGAGACAGGAACGACGAGTCGAGGAAGGCGACGAGAAAGAGGCCGGGCCCGCCGATGCTCAGCGCGAAGGCTTGAACCCAGACGACGATACGCGTCACAGGCGGCCGATTATATCCGCGGCGCGCCCCTCAGGCAGGTTGCCTTGCCCGTAGAAGGCAGAGGGGCGCGCCATCATACGGGCTGGCAGCCCGTTTCGCCACGGGCTGCTAAAACCCGACGCCGAACGTCACCTGCGACATCAGGCCGCCGAGATCGATCTCGTCCTCGAGGAAGCCGTTCTCCAGCCCGACGGTGCCGGTTGCCTGGTGGTACTGGAACTCGAAGCCGACCGACCACGCATCCCCCATCGGGACCCGCAACCCGGCCAGGATGATCGCCCCGGGGTCGGTGCCGGTCGCCACGTAGCGTTCGGAAAAGACGCTGAAGTCGGTGAAATCAATGAATTCGCCGAACTCCGCGTAGCGCCAGGAGTACATTCCGACGCCTACGCCGAAGAAAGGCTGCACCGGAGAACGTCCGAACGGCAACACGCGCACCGTCGCGGTGGCCGGGACGATCCGGAGACGGAAATCCTGTGCGACCTCGAAACCTCCCTCGTTGACGTAGTCGCTATAGACGCTCGGCACGGTTCGCTGGTAGAAGCCGAGTCCCACGCTCGCCTCCAGATGATCGCCGAGGCCGATATTCCAGGCGCCGGCAATTGAGCGTCCATCGAAATCGCCCAGACGGAAGGCGAAGATGTCCAGGTTGCGAAGCACGACATCCTGGTCGACCCGACTGTCGACATCCTTCAGGCTGAATTGCCCAACGCCTAGCGTGATCGATTGCTGCGCGAGGGCCGGCGCCGCGCCGGTAGTGAAGATTGCCGCGCTGATGGCCGCGGCTGCCAGTAACGTTCTGAGGGTCGCATTGCGTCGCATGGGGTCCTCCCGGCCATCCGGCCGTTTCTGGACCCTTGTCAGTGCAGGATCGATGCCAACTTCCTGGTCTGGTCCAACCACGTATACATATTAATGTTAAATATATAGTTATTAATCACAGGTGCGCTTCTGCGCGCATGTAGTAAATAAACTACGTATATATTTAATATGAGTCAGACATATCCCGCCGTCTGACTGTCTTGCGCGGGAGTCAGGGTGTCCGCTGCAGGGAACGGCGGCGGATCGTCTCGAGCATCGCCTCGTGGATGCGGCCGTTCGAAGCAATGATCGATCCGTTGCGTGAGACGAACGGCTCGCCCGCCAGGCCGCTCACCGTCCCGCCCGCCTCGGTCACCAGGAGCGCGCCGGCGGCGATATCCCAGGGATGGAGCCGTTCCTCCCAGAAACCGTCGAAACGGCCGGCGGCAACGTAGCAGAGATCGATGGCGGCGGAACCAAGCCGGCGGATTGCCCGTGATTCGGCGATGAACGCGCCGAACAGCGCCACCACGTCGTCGACCGTCTCATGCACGTCGTACGGAAAACCGGTGCACAGCATGGCATCGACCATCGTGTCGGTCTCGGAAACGCGGAGCGGCGTGCCGTTGAGGCGCGCGCCTCCGCCGAGCTCGGCGGTAAACAGCTCTTCGCGCATCGGGTCGTAGATCGCTCCCACGGACGGCACGCCGTCGATCTCAAGCGCCAGCGACGCGCAGAAGATCGGCAAACCGTGCGTGTAGTTGATCGTCCCGTCGATCGGATCAAACACCCAGCAATAGTCGGTCTCCCCCACTGCGGGGGATGGGTCCGCTTCGTTCGCCAACTCTTCGGCCAGGATGCGATGGCGCGGGAAACGCTCGCCGATCATCGCGCGGAACCACCGCTCGATGTCGACGTCGACCTGTGTGACGAGATCGATCACGCCCTTCTTGTCGACGGCAAGATCGGTGCCGAACCGTTCGCGCTGCATGGCGCCGGCATGCAGCACGGCTTCCGCCGCGGTCGCGATCCAGAGTGGATCAATCGCAGGCGCGGTCATCCGCTCGAACCCAGTCGCTTCACCATGCGCACTTCCATTCCCCCCTCGGGCAGGCGGCGCAACGTGACGTCGTCCATCAGGCGGCGCATGAAGAAGACGCCGCGGCCGCTGGGCTTCAGCAGATTCTCTTTCGCCAGGGGATCCGCGAGATCGTCCACATCGAACCCCTCACCCGGATCGATGACGTGCACGACCAGCTCGTCCGGCTGCTCCGACGGCTCGAGGCCCAACTCCACCGTAATCCGCTTCGTGGAGTCACCGCTGCAACCATGCCGGATCGCATTCACGACGCCCTCACGGACCGCGACGCCGACCCAGTGCGTCGATTCCTCGTCGAGGCCGCCAGCGCGGCTCAGGTGGTCGGCCATCAGGTGGATCAGGTCGAGCACATCGGCATGCGCCGAGAACTCAAGACGGATATGGACGCCGTGGTGAGGCATGCGCGTCGTCCGGCGATTACCGTACGATACCGCGCCCCGCGAGGCGAGGCAAGGCACGATCCGGTAACATCCGGGCGATGCTCGCCGCTGAGCCGGCCGCGGCACTCGTGGCGCCGGCGGTACGGCTGCGCGGGCGGCTGCGGGTACCCGGCGACAAGTCGATCTCGCACCGCTACGCCCTGCTCGCCGCGCTTGCCACGGGGACTTCCACCATCACCGGGTACTCCACCGGCGCCGACTGTCGATCTACCCTTGCCTGCCTGCGCGACCTGGCTGTGCCGATTACGGCAACACCCGAGGGTCAGGGTGATCGCTTGACGGTGGCGGTGACGGGCCGCGGCCTCGATGCGTTGCAACCGCCACAGGCGCCGCTGAACGCGGGGAACTCCGGCACGACGATGCGCCTGCTGGCCGGCATCCTCGCAGGACGGGCGTTCGTTTCCACGCTCGTCGGCGACGCCTCGCTCAACCGGCGGCCGATGGGTCGCATTGTCGAGCCGCTGACCGCAATGGGGGCCCGGATCCGGTCGTCAGAGGGCGCCCGGCCACCGCTGACGATTACCGGCGGAGGACTTGCCGGAATCGACTACCAGTTACCGGTCGCCAGCGCGCAGGTGAAGAGCGCGGTGTTGCTGGCCGGGCTGCAGGCGCACGGGACGACGCGGGTGCGCGAACCGGCGCCGACGCGCGATCACACCGAGCGGGCGCTCGCGGCGTTTGGGGTTCAGGTGGTGCGCGAAGACAACGCGATTGCGGTCACCGGTGGCGCGCAACTGCACGCGGCAGACGTTGCGGTGCCGGGCGATCCCTCGGCCGCGGCGTTCTGGGTAACCGCGGCGGCAGCAATGCCCGGGTCGGAGCTGACGATAGAGGGCCTCGGTCTGAATCCGACGCGGATCGCGTTCCTGGAGCGGTTGCGTGACGCCGGCGCCAATGTCGAGATCCGTGCAGCGGGCGACGAAGCGGGCGAACCGGTGGGAGACGTGACGGTGCGAGGCGGGACGCTGCGCGCCATCGCTATCGGTCCGGCCGACGTGCCGGGGTTGATCGACGAGTTGCCGGTGATCGGCGCGCTCGCCGCGCATGGAGTCCCGGTGACAGTGAGCGGGGCCGAGGAGCTTCGCCACAAGGAGAGCGACCGGATCGCCGCGTTTGCCACCGGTCTCCGCGGGCTTGGCGTCCGGGTAGAAGAACAGCCCGACGGCTTCCATGCCGAGAGCGCAGGCCGACCGGCCGGCGGCAGGGCAGATGCCGCCGGCGATCACCGTCTGGCCATGGCGTTCACGGTTGCCGCTCTCGCCTGCCGTGGACCGTCAACTATCAGCGGCGCCGAAGTGGTTGACGTGTCATACCCCGGCTTCTTTGGCACGCTGGATGGACTCCGCCAGTAGCAGTCCGTGATGAAACCCCGCGTCGCACCGAGACCGGCGAGGCGCGCGCCTGACAAGGCGCGACGAGGGAGCATATTGGCCATATGCAACCGAGGAGCAACGCCGTTCAGGCGAGATGCATCGCCGGTTGAATGCAGCAGGGGTTTCACCACGGGCTGCTTGGGCGGTTCACGCCTCGAGCCAGTCGAGGATGCGCTCGACCAGCTCGCCGGTCCGGGCACGGTTGGCGTCGAGGCGGAGGTGGGCCTGGCGGTAGGCGGCCTGGCGCGTGCGGTAGAGCGCCTCCATCGTCGCGCGTTGGACGGCCAGCGGCCGGCGGCCATCGGCGGGAAGCCGGCCGACCACGGTTTCGAACGTCACGTCGAGCCAAACCGACGCGCCGTCCGCATTGATCCGCCGCCGGTTCTCCGGGTCGGCGAAGGTGCCGCCGCCGGTGGCGACGATGGTGTGGCGGAGTGGCAGGAGGTCGGCGAGCACCAACCGCTCGACGTGCCGGAAGTGCGCTTCGCCATGGGTCGCGAAGATGTCCGCTACCGTGGAGCGCTCACGCGCTTCAATCAGGCTGTCGATATCCTCGGCGCGCCAGTCGAGCCGCCGGGCCAGCGCATCGGCGACGGTCGACTTCCCCGCCGCCATGAAGCCGATCAGAAAGATCTTGTCCGTCCGCAAGGCGTCACGCCGCGCCGACCCGCGCCTTACGAGCCGCGCGCTCCTCGCGGCGGCGCAACTCCGCCGCATAGGCATCGGCGGCGGCCCGCGATCCGAGGATCCAGCCGATCACAAGGCCGAACAGGAGCACCGCCGGAATGAAGATGAAGTGGCCGGCAGTCACGTCGAACATCAGCCCGGACCTCCTCCATCGCCGGGGCCAGGGCGTCGCTGCAGGTCCTGAATATCCTGTTCGACACTGCCAAGGCGCTGCGACAACCGCCAGAAATAGCCGAATGCCAACAGCCAGACGACGGAGTACGCGGCGATCAGGAACGGCGCCGCAGGAAGGCGATCCTCTTCCGGCAACTCGTCGATCGGCACGAACTCGCCTACCTGCTCCGGTTGCGCTGCCCCAGCCGGGACAGCCAGCAGAACCACCGCCGCAATCAACAGGAAGGCGCGTCTTGTCGTCATACGTCCTCGTCGTAGGCAAGGCGCAGTTCGTCGAGCGCCGCGCGCTGATCTTCCAACCGCCGCCGCGCACTCAGCATCGCCAGAAACAGCGCCATGTAGGCAACAACACACCACCAGAACGGCAGCCCCATGTCCGCGGGCAATGTCGGCACCACCGACGTCTCCGGATGGATCGTCCGCCAGACATTCACCGAGATATAGACGAACGGCACGTTGAAGACGCCGAATAGCGCGAGTCCCGCCGCCAGCTTTTCCGATCCCGGTCCGCCGTACTGCCGGAGCAGCAGATAGGCAAGGAAGATCATCTCCAGGATCAGCGCCAGCGTCAGCCGGACGTCCCACTGCCACCAGACGCCCCACGAGACGCGACCCCAGAGCGGACCGGTTATAAGCCCCATCGCGCCGAACAACACCACCAGCTCCGCGGCCGACACCGCGAGACGGTCGGCCGCCGCCCGCTCGCGGAACAGGTAGATCCCGCTCGCGATCCCGCAGATGAAGATGGCGAGAAACATCACGAACCAGGCGGGAACATGGATGTAGAAGATCTTCGCCACCAGCCCCATCGTCGCCTCGTTCGGCGCATTGGCGATCAGGATCGGTGCGGTCGCGAACATCACCGCCGCAACGACGAGCCAGATGGTCGGCCAGCGTCCCTGCATCGGGCTCATTCTGTCATGAGCGGTTCAAATGTCCATAACGCCAGCGTCAGGAACACCGCATCGAAGAAGCAGATCAGCGCCAGCCAGAAGCGGGCGAGATCGAGGTTCGGGTCTGCCTGCACCAGTGACAGCGTCCCGTTGACGCCTGCTATCAGCACCGGCACCGTGATCGGGTAGAGCAGCACCGGCAACAGGACTGCGCGGCTCTCGGTCCGCGTGAGCATCGCCGCGAACAGGGCGCCGACCGCCGCGAAGCCGAGTGTGCCCGCCGCGAGCAGGCCGACCATGAGAAAGGGGTGCGCGAAGAGCGACGCGTCGAAGAAGAGGGCGACGAAGAAGACCACCACGGCTTCGACCGCGGCCATGAGGAGGAGGATGCCGAACAGCTTCCCGACGAAGATGGCGGACCGCTCGACCGGGGCCAGCAGCAGGCCGCGCAGCGCGTCATGCTGCAGTTCGCGCTCGAACGCCCGTCCCAACGCAAGCTGCCCGGCATAGGCAAGCGCCACCCAGACGATCCCTGCCTCGGCGCCCTCGACCGGGCGCCCGCTCCGGACGAACGCGAAAGAGAAGACAAGCACGCACGACGTGGCGAAGAAGGTGGTCGTGTAGAGCATTTCGCGGCTGCGCGATTCGATGCGCATGTCTTTCCGCATCACGAGCCAGGCGATCCGGAAGAAATCAGCCACTTCCCATCCTCGTCGTGGCGCCGCCACCTGGAGCGGTTCCCGCGCCCGCCACAGCGCCCGCTGCCAACGCGGCGCGGTACCGGTCGCGGAGAGTCTGCCCGGTACGAAGGATCGGCATCGCGCGGCCACGCTGCAGGACAAACGCCCGGTCGATCACGTCTTCCACCACGTCGAGGTCATGCGTCGCGAGCAGGACGATCTGCCCGCCGTCCCCAAGCGCCTGCAGTCGCGCCGCCAGATCGAGGGCCGAGCGCTCGTCCAGACCGGTGAACGGTTCGTCCAGAAGCACGAGGCGCGGACCATGCAGCAGCGTGCGCTCCAGCGCGAGACGCTGGCGCATGCCGCGCGAAAAACGTTGC
The DNA here is from genome assembly GCA_965246995.1 of Vicinamibacterales bacterium. Taxonomy (GTDB): domain Bacteria; phylum Acidobacteriota; class Vicinamibacteria; order Vicinamibacterales; family UBA8438; genus VXRJ01. The sequence goes on along the minus strand of OZ252008.1, from coordinate 1,444,173 downwards.
ACCGGTTCGTCCGCGCGGTCCTCGAGACGGGCTGCGGCCAGGGCCTCGGCAACCCGCGTGGAAGGTGCCGCGTTGCCGTACAACCGGGCGAAGAACTCGAGATTCTCCCGTGCGGTCAGTTCGGGATAGAGCTGCAGGTCGTGGGACAGATACCCGATCCGGCGGCGCAGGGCACCCCCCAGCTCTCGCGCCGTCCGGTCGCCGTAGCGGACCGTGCCGGACGACGGCGCGATCAGTGTCGCGAGGAGGCAGAGCAGTGTCGATTTTCCGGCGCCATTCGGTCCGAGCAGACCGACCACACCACCCGCCTCCACCTCGAGCGACACCTGCCAGAGCGCTCGGCGCCGGCCATAGTGGCGCGAGACGCGGTCGAGGGTCAGGCGGTCGAAGTCGAACGCGCCCGGCCCGCCGCCGGCAACGTTGGGTGTGGCCATGTCGAAGGAGTGAGGGCGTCGTCCAGGTCGGCGTAGATCCGCTCGAGGTCGGCGAGCAGCTCTACCCGGCGGTTCTGGTAGCGGGTCGGCCCCACTTTCCCGCTCCGGTGCTGCTGCTCCAGCGTGACGAGCTCTCGGAACCGCTTCTCGCGCCGCTGTTCCAGCCGGCGCCGCCGGTCAGCCCCTTCCGCTGCGGCGGGTGTCGCGGCGCCCCAAGCCCCGAAGCCGAGGATGGCCAGCGCGACCGCGACCGTGAGGAAGCCGGGCGTCTGGCTGTGATGCGGCAGGCCGGAGATCTCGAACACGACAGGTGTTCCCCCCGCCACCGGGGGTCCGGCCGCATAGATGAACGTCTCGTCGGTCCCTTCCGGCGACATGTCGACCCGGCGGGCGATCTGATCCGACGCGAGATCCATCGCGCCGCGTTTCTGCACCACCATCAACAAGCCGTCCAGGTTGGCCGGAAGCGTCTGCGAGACCGCGGCAGTCCCGCCGGTGTACGAGAGTACGTAAGCGACGCGGAGCGGCGTCAGGCCGGGTGGGAACGGTCCGTCGATCGTCACGCTCGGGCCGTCCACGCGGGTCGACGCGGCCGATTCCCGCAGCACCGTCGCTCCCTGCGCGCCGAACGGGAGCGTCAAGGCGACCGGCATTTCCGGTTCGACCGGGACCAGGCGCTGATTGAAGATATCCAGCAGGTAGAAGATGGACAGGGTTTCTTCCCCGAGCTCGACGACAATCCGCGAGTCGGCGCCGAAGCTCACCTCACCCGGCTCGGGCGGCACGTCGGAAAGCGCGGCGTCTCCCGCCCCGACCAGCATCAACCGGACGCCACCGGCGCCGGGCGCCGCGAAGGGCTGCGAGTCGATCCGTTCGCCGTCCAGTTCGGTCGAGGCAACGACCATCTCCCCCGCGTTCAACATGACGAACTCGGCGCGGCCCTCGGCATCGGTCAGGACGGTCTCGGCGATGTCGCCCGCACGGATCTCCACCGGATGATCCGTGACGTTGTTGGCAAGCGTGCCGCGAATCACCCGGACGGTGACGGTGCCGGGGGGCAACTGAGGATCAGGGAGCGGGATCCCGGACATCTGGCGAGGGTCAGGCTGGGCCGACACCGGCGAGGGCGAGAAGAAGGCCAGTACCGCGCCGGCAAGCGCGAGTGCGGCACAGGTGGTGCGCATCATCGTCACAACTCGGCTCCGCACTGATTACAGAACTTGGCTTCCCGTTCGTTGTTCGCTCCGCAGTGGCCGCAGACGAGCCGCGTGGCGGTCGCCGGCCCACGACGCGCGGTCTCCCTGTCGGCAGGAACTGCTGCATCAGGCGGCGCCGCCTCCCGGAGGCGTTCGGCCAGTTCCCGTTCGATCAGATCGCGGTACTCGGCGCCGTCGACATCCAGCTGCTTAAGCAGGGCGCGAGCCCGCTCGCGCAGCCGGCCGCCCATCTGATCGAAGTCGCTGTCGGACACCTTCCCCATGGCCCGGTCGAACTCCAGTTCCTTGATGGCGCGAAGCACCAGCGTCTTCTCGCGATCGAGTGCAGCGCGGGTGCGCCCTCCGACCATCTCGACCTGCTCGGTGAAGTTGCGCGCGGCAAGCGGCAGAAACATCCGGTAGAGCGCATAGCCGACGTAGGCGCCGGCCCCGACCGCGGCGACCAGCAGGATGAGGGGCGCAATCCCCTCCGGGCGGACCATTACGACGGCTGCCGCCGCGCCGAGGAGGCCGACGAGCACGAAGAGATGCCAGACGCGGAACGAGGAAGCGGCCGGCGCCGCCCGCGCGGCGTCAGTCGAGATTCCGGAGCTCATCATCCAGGCGGGCGTCCAGTTCCGCGTCGACCGTCAGCGGCACGCCGGCGGTCTCGAGCGCCGCTGTGCTGCCGCGGCGCGACCAGCGGATCGCGACCACCCCGACGGCGATCAGGCAACCGACGCCCACCAGGTACGGGAAGAGCCAAGCCACGCGATTGAACCCCTCGTCGAGGGGCGCGCCCAGTGCTTCCTGGCTGCCGTAGGTGGCGATGAACCAGTCAAGGATCGCGCGGCGGTCCTTCCCCGCTTCGATCTGCTCGCGCAACTGGGCCCGCATGAACTCGGCGCCCGCCGCGGTAAGCTGCGGCGCGCCGTCCGAACCGGGCGCATATTGCGGCGGCGCCGAGCACCGGCAGTCGGCCAGGGCAAGGTGCGGACAAGTGCCGCAGAGGCAGACGAGTTCGCGCTGCAGTTCCGCCTCGAGCTCGGTCGTCGCCGTGTACGACTCTGGCGGCGCGCCGGTCTGGGCATGGACGGGCGCTGCAAGGCCGCCGAGGCCGAGCGCGGCGATCAGCAGGATGGACGTGGTCGTGGTCGAGGCGGTCGAACCGGGCAAGCCATCCTCCGGGCCGGGGCGCGCCGCCAGGAAGGCGAAGCGGCTTTCCGGCAGCACCGCGATGCCCGTCCCGAGCGCCAGGATGCTGAAACCGAACCAGATCCAGTTCACGAGCGGGTTGACGGTTACCTGGAAGCTCGCCGATTGATCACCCACGTCGTACGCGGCGAGCACGACGTAGACATCCTCCGCAAACGTCCGGCGCATCGCGACTTCCGTGGTGGGCTCGGCCTCGTGCTTCCGGTAGAACCAGCGGCCCGGGTAGAGTTGCGCCACCTCCTCGCCATCTTCGAAGACGGTGACGTGCGCCGTGTGCATCTCCTTGGCGCCGTCGTCGGTGACGCTCAGGCGATCGTGCTGGACTCTGAAACGTCCCACCTCGACCGACTCGCCCTGCTGCAGCAAGACCTGCTCGGTCTGGCGGTAGCCGGCGCCGGCGAAGCCGAGCATCATCAACACGATGCCCAAGTGGACGACGTAGCCACCGTAGCGTCGCCGCGACCGCATCACGAGGCCGATCATAGCGGTGACCATGTCGCTGCCGGTGACGCCGCGGCGCACGACCGCGCCCCGGATGAACTCCTGGCTGAGGGTCCCGGCGACCATGGCGCAGAGTGCGAAGCAGATCCCGGACACCCAGACCCGGAAGCCGAGCGCGACAAGCACGGCGGTGACGGCGAGGGCAAGCGTAATCGGCCAGAGGAACTGGTAGCGGAGATTCGCGAGCGTCGACTTGCGCCACGCGAGGAGCGGACCGATGCCGGTCAACAGCAGCAACGTCAATCCGAGCGGGATCATCCACTTGTTGAAGAAGGGAGGACCGACCGTGATCCGCTGGCCCGTTACCGCCTCGCTGAACGTCGGGAACATCGTCGCGAAGAGGATGAAGAAGGCGGAGAACAGCAGGATCCAGTTGTTCACCAGAAACGCCGCCTCGCGCGACATCCATGACTCGAGGTCGTTCCGCGCCCGCAGAAGCGGCAGGCGGTAAATCACGAGGCCGAAAGCAACCAGCAAGACGAAGCCGATGAACAGGCCGAACATCATCGCCAGTCGCGAGTCCTCGCCGAACGCGTGAACCGACTGCACGATACCGGTCCGCGTCAGCGCCGTGGCAAAGAGCGTCAGCGCGAACGCGATGATGATGAGCGAGATGTTCCAGACACGCAGCATGTTGCGCCGCTCCTGCACCATGACCGAGTGGAGGAACGCCGTCGCGGGGAACCACGGGAGCGCGCCGGCGTTCTCCACCGGATCCCAGCCCCACCAGCCGCCCCAACCCAGTTCCTCGTACGCCCAGATCATCCCGAGGGTCAGGCCCAGCGAGAGGAAGAACCAGGAGAACATCGTCCAGCGCCGGACCGCGCGCAGCCACGCATCGTCGAGGTAACCCGTGATCAGCGCCGCCATCCCGAATGCGAACGGGATCGTCATCGCCACCAGCCCGGTGTAGAGCGATGGCGGATGGATCACCATGTACGGGTTCTGCAACAGGGGATTGAGCCCGCGCCCGTCCACCGGTGTCTGCATCAGATAGGTGGAAAACGGGTTGTTGTTCAGGATCATCACGCTCAGGAAGAACATCTGCACCACGGCGATCGTCGCGATGACGTAGGGGATGAGTTCGCGGTGGCGCTCACGGTTCGTTCGGACCGCGATGGCGCCAAACACCGAGAGCAGGAAGACCCAGAACATGATCGATCCGTCCAGCCCACCCCAGTACGACGTCAGCTTGTAGAAGAGGGGCTGCACCGCATCGGAGTAGCGGTCGACGTACCGAATCGAGTAATCGCCAATGACGAACGCCCGGACGATTACCGCGGAGGCGAGCGTCATGAGCGCCGTCACCAGGTAGAAGGCGCCGATGCCGCTCTCGAGCAGGCGCGGATTGCGCCGACGGTGACCCGCCACGGCGGCCGCGGCGGCGTAGGCACAGGCGACGAAAGCGGCCAGGAGCGTGTAGGTTCCGAGTGTCGCCATGGGGAAGACGGCCCTCGAGCCGTGATGTCAGGATCCGATTATCAGTTGCCGGCGCCAGCGTTCCCGGTGCCCGACACGTAACCGGCCGCTGTGCCGACCGACGGCTGTTCCTCGTATTTCGAGGGGCACTTGGCCATGATGCCGTCCGGATCGACGTGGAAGGTGTTCCCCACGAGCTTCCCGGTCGCCACCACTTCGGCGTGGTTGTCGAAGGTATCGGGGACGATGCCGTTGTACACGGCGGTCATCGTCGTCGTCCGGCTCTCGACGCTGTCGGTGATCTCGAAGCGCCAGTCGAGGCTGTCCGGTCTACGCATGACGTTGGCGGCGTACCCATGCACCTGAAGCGGCTTGCCATCCCATTCCGCAGGTTGGGCGAACACTTCCTCCACCTCGAGGTAGTACTGTGTCCCATCCTGCATCGTGGTCCAGAGCAGCCCTGCAAACGCGGCGCAAAGCACACAGGTCGTCAGAACAATCTTCAATGCGGTGTGCATGTGACTAGGATATCGCCGTGGCTGCGAGCCCGTCAACGCCCGTGTCGTGTGGGTTGAGCCCGGCCCCGGGATTGCGGTTGGCCCAGGCTGGAACCACGCCCGTAGGTCCCGCATCTCGGCCAGATTGACTACGTCCCCCGACCGTGGACGGTGCCAAGCTGAGCAACGGCGTAGAAGTTGGTCCGGAAACGGAGCGGAAATCGGTCCGGATTGGCCAAGGCGATGGCAAGAACGCCGAGCCGTCCCAATTGAGAGTTGACTTTATCACGGAAGTACTGATTAACGACCGGAACGTCCAGAAACTGCAACGAGAACCCCGCTGACCGAAATCGCCTCTCCAGTTGGCCAAACGTGTGGAGCGAGCAGTGATCCGACTTCCACGCCGCGAAGCTCCGCCAGCGAATCGTCTCGAATACCACGTTCGTTATCTTGTTCGGTGTCTGCAGCACGTAATAGCCGCCCGGACGTAACACGCGACGAACTTCCCGCAGATGCTGATCCGTATCCGGAATGTGCTCCAGGACGTCGAAGCTCATGACGACGTCGAAGTGCTGCCCGAACGGCAGCGCCGCACCATCAGCCTGAACGAATTGCACGTCGGGCGCCGTCGCCGGCAGAGTGATGTCGCAACCAACGACGGTGGCGCCGAGACTGCGCACGTACTCGCTAAGGTATCCGTTGCCGCAACCGATCTCCAGCACGCGGCGATTTCGCAGTGGGACGCCACTGACCTGCAACGCATGGAAGTTGGCGTGGCGATTGCCGAAGGCACACTTTGTTGACATATGGGAAAGCCTCCAATATTTCCGAGCCCCAGACACTCACAAGGCGTTGCTGTAAATGATTTGCTCTGACGAACCGACAGCGCGCTACGGATTGCGTTCACCGATGGGGCCGGTTGCGGACGGACAGATGGATTGCCACTCATCACGGAGGTCCCAACCCGCCAGCTCCCGCAGCAGACGATCCACCCGCGCGATCGGCAACCCGACCACGTTCGTGTACGACCCCTCAATCCGCTCGACGAAACGCGACCCGAGACCCTGCGCCGCGTACGCTCCGGCCTTGTCATCCCCCTCCCCGGTCGACACGTACCACGCGATCCGGGCGGAGTCCATGGCGGCGAAAGTTACGCGCGTCGTCTCTATCGCCACGATGACACGATCGCCCTCTGCCACCGCTACACCGGTCAGCACCTCGTGCGTCCGCCCCGCGAGCCGGCGTAGCATCGCCTCCGACTCCCCGCGGTCGGCAGGCTTGCCCAGCACCTTGCCGTCGATCACAACGATCGTGTCCGCCGCCAGTACCATCCGGCCGCCCGCAACAGCGCCGGTAGAAGCCACCGCCGCCGCCTTCGCGCGCGCCACCCGCGTGACATATTCCCGCGGCGGTTCGTTCGGCAGTCGGCGTTCGTCGATATCCGCCGGCACGATGTCGAATTCGTACCCGGCGTCACGCAGCAGGTGGGATCGCCGCGGAGACCGGGACGCCAGCACGAGGCGCACGGCCCGATGATACACTCGCGATCGATGGTCCCGCTCCACCGTCACGTTACGCGCACCCTCGGCATCCTGCTCCGCAGCCAACCCCTCACGGAGGCAAAGCTACGGTTTGCCTGGCGCGCTGCCGTGGGTGATCGGATCGACCGCGCGACGACCGTTCAGCTCCGTCCCGACGGCACATTGACCGTCCGTGCGGCGGACGAAGGCTGGCGCCGCGCCGTCCGTCCGGCGTGCCGCCTGATCGCTGCGCGCCTAGGCGAAATCCTCGGCCCGGACCAGATCAAGCGGATCAAACTCACGACCGAAGGAGCCGAACATGCAGTCCGCCGTCATCACCAGCGCCGTCCGCCTGCCGACCGGGAAGTTTCTCGGAGCGCTTAGCCCGCTCCCCGCCACCGACCTGGGCGCGCGCGTCATCCGCGAGGCCGTGCGGCGTGCCTCGATAGATCCGGAAATCGTCGACGAGTGCATCATGGGCAACGTCGTCTCGGCCGGCCTTGGCCAGGCGCCTGCCCGGCAGGCGGCGCTCGACGGCGGCCTGCCCGACCATGTCGGCGCCCTCACCATCAACAAGGTGTGCGGATCGGGCCTGAAGGCGGTGATGCTCGCCGCGCAGGGCATCGCCACCGGCGACATCGACGTCGCCGTGGCGGGCGGGATGGAATCGATGAGCAACTGTCCCTATGTGCTGCCAAACGCGCGGAGCGGAATGCGGATGGGTAACGCCCAGGTGCTCGACTCGATGATGCACGACGGATTGTGGTGCGCCGTCGAAGACTGGTCGATGGGCGAAGCGGCCGAAGCGGTCGCCGACCGCTACGCGGTCACGCGCGAGGATCAGGACGCGTTCGCTGCGGCGAGCCACCAGAAGGCAGCCGCCGCGATCCGGGACTGCCACTTCAAGGACGAGATTCTCCCGGTCGAGATTCCGCAGCGGAAGGGCGACCCCATCCGGCTCGAGTACGACGAAGGCGTGCGCCCGGACTCCAGTGTCGAGGCTCTCGCGCGGCTCCGCCCGGCGTTTGTCAAGGAGGGCGGCACCGTGACGGCTGGCAACGCGCCCGGTGTCAACGATGGCGCCGCCGCGGTCGTGGTGATGTCCGAAGCGAAGGCGAACGCGCTGGGCGCCGCGCCGATGGCGCGCATCGTCGGCCAGGCGGTCAGCGGCCGCCCGGCGAAGTGGCTCCTGATGACGCCGGTCGAGTCGGTCCAGAAGCTGCTCGCGAAGGTGGGCTGGACACTCGATGATGTCGATCTGTTCGAGCTGAACGAGGCGTTCTCGGTCCAGGCCCTCGCCGTCATCCGCGAACTGGGGGCCGATCCGGCGAAGGTCAACGTCAACGGCGGCGCCGTCGCCCTCGGCCACCCGATCGGCGCGAGCGGCGCACGCATTCTGACCACGCTCCTCTACGCGCTCCGGAACCGCAACCTGAAGCGCGGCATCGCGACGCTGTGCCTCGGCGGGGGCAACGGCGTCGCCCTCGCCGTCGAACGGTTGAATTGAGGCCGTCGTCTTCGGCGTCTGTTTCGTGCTGGTCCGTGGCGTTCTCCGTGCCGAACTAGAATAGAGCGCAACGCCACGGTTCGCGGGATACGGAGGCGGGCATGAGGCGATGGGAACGCGCGGCGGTAGTTCTGGTGCTCGTCGGGTTCTTCCCGGGCGGGCTGCGGGTTGCACACGGCGGCCAGGAGCTGCCCGACGACATCCATCCGGATTCGCGCAGCCGCTTGCCGCCGATCGACCGCGCGGAGCTCGATCCGGCGCGGCGCGCGGCGTATGACGCGGGAGTAGAGAGCGGGGCCGGTGCACCGTCCGGAGCCGCGGCCCTGCGGTTGCACGGTTCCGGCGCCGACCTGCGGTTTGACGCGCCGATGGGACGTCAGTTGACCGAACTGACGATCCTGACGACCGCACGCGAGTACGACCAGCCGTACGAGTGGGCGCTGCACGAACTCGAGGCCCTCGCCGTCGGGCTCGACGCCGGGATTATCGACATCGTGCGGCATCGGCAGCCGGCCACCGGGCTGGCCGCCCGGGAAGCGATCATCATCGAGGTTGGCCGGGAACTGTTCGGGACCCGCCAGCTCGAAGCCGATACCTACGCCCGGGCCCTGGGACTTCTCGGCAAGACCAACCTCGCCGACGTCATTGACGTCATGGGCCGGTACGCAAGCACCGCGGCCACGCTCACCGCGTTCAACCAGCGGATGCCGTCCGGCTGGAGGCAGTCGCTGCCACTCCCCTTCACCCATCCGGACGATATCCATGCGGACTCCCGGAGCCGCCTGCCGCTGCGGAGCCCGGAGAGCCGCACGTCGGTCTCGGTGCTCTATGGCCGGATGCTATCGCCCTCCGGCATCGGTCCGGGAGTCCTTCGCAGTTACGGCGCGGGACAGGAATCTCTGGAGAGCCGCGTCGGACGCCGGATCATGCAACTTGGGGTTCTGGTGACGGCCCGCGTCCACGACTCGCAGTACGACTGGACGATGAACGAGCCGAGAGCCCGCGAGGCGGGCCTCGAAGCGGAGTTGATCGATCTCGTTCGGCACGGCCGGCGGCTGACCGGCATCGCCGAGAAGGACGCCGCCCTCATTGCCTTCGGCCGCGAGCTCTTCGGCGATCACAACGTGAGCGCGGAAACTTATTCGCGCGCCGAGCGCGCGTTCGGTGTGCAGGATCTGGTGGACATCGTCGCCCTGATGGGCGCCCACGCGGCGGACGCCGCGGTGCTCGCGGCCTTCGATCAGCACCTGCCCGACGGAGTTCAGCCCCTCCTTCCACTACCGTAGGCGAGACGAAGTGATAACGACCACAGCTTCACGGACCGCGTTCGCCTCGCACCGGAGGTGCGCATGAAGATCAGACGTTCCCTGCCCCTGGCAGCGCCGCTGCTGCTCTGCCTGTTCACCGTCGTCCACGCCCAGGAAGAACAGCCTATCGGCGTGCCGGTACCGCCGCTGGGCGACGGTCCCTGGGTGCTCGACACCGCGGAGCAGCACCAGATCCGTGTCAGCGTCGTGACCAGGGGGCTGGAGCATCCCTGGGCGATCGCGTTCCTGCCCGATGGCGGCATGCTGATCACCGAGCGGCCGGGCCGCCTGCGTCTCGTGCGTGACGGCGTTCTCGATCCGCAACCGATCTCCGGCGTTCCAGACGTCCGAACCGACGGCAACGGCGGCCTCATGGACGTGGCGATCCATCCTGAATTCGCCGAGAACGGACTCGTTTATCTCACGTACACCAAGCGGGCCAACGATGGCCGGGGTTCGCCGACCCTGGCTCGGGGGCGTCTGGAGGGACACGCCCTCCACGACGTCGCGGATCTGGTCGTCACCCAACCCTTCCACGGCAACTCGGGGCTCAATGGGCGGGTCGCCTTCGGCGGCGACGGCAAGATCTACATGTCCACCGGCGGCCGAATCCTCTCCCCCGACGGTGAACTCCTCAACGCCCCGCAGGACCCCGCGAGCCTGCGCGGCAAGGTGCTGCGCCTGAATGATGACGGCTCGGTACCGGACGACAACCCGTTCGTGAACGAGCCGGGCTATCGGCCGGAGATCTACACCATCGGACATCGCAACACGCTCGGCCTGATGCTGCACGCCGAGACCGGCAACATCTGGCAACACGAGAACGGTCCCAACGGCGGCGACGAGCTGAACGTCCTGCTGCCGGGACGCAACTACGGCTGGCCCCTGATGAGCTTCGGGCGCCTGTATCCCGGCGCGCGAGTATCCCAGCACCCGACGCGGGACGGATACGAGTCGCCGGCCGTGGTCTGGCTGCCCGCCATCGCAGCGGCCGGCATGGCCGTCTACACCGGGGACCAGTTCCCCGCCTGGAGGGGCAACGTCTTCGTCGGCTCGCTGCGCCAGGGCGGGATACCGGGAACCGGCCATCTGCAGCGGATCGTGTTCAACGAGAAACTGGAGGAACTGCGCCGGGAGTCGATGCTGAGGGAGCTGCGGCAGCGCATCCGGGAGGTCCGCCAGGGACCCGACGAACTGCTCTACGTGCTGACGGACCACGACGACGACGGCGCGCTTCTGCGTATCGAGCCGGCGCCTTGAGGCAGGCCCGAATCGAAGCACATGCGGTGGATCCGCCTCCACTCGTGCAACGTCCGCATCTGCCACTGGATCAACGTGGTCGCCAGCGGCTACTTGCTGGTGAGCGGCATCCACATCTTCCTCGATTTTCCTGAGCTCTACTGGGGCCACACCGGCTACCAGGGCTACCCCGCGATCTTCCAGCTCGCGGACTGGGGGATCTCCTGGGACGAGGCGGGCGCCATGGGCAACCGGATGTGGGGACGTAACTACCACTTCACGTTCGCGTGGTTGTTCCTGATCAACGGGCTGGTCTACGCCGGCTGGAGCCTGGCGACCGGGCACGTTCGCGATCGCCTGTGGCCCAGCCGTGTGGAACTCGCCCCTACGCGGCTATGGACCGATCTGGGCGACCATCTCCCGTGGCGCGCCCGGTCCCGCGCGTCGGCGACCCGCTACGGCACGCTGCAGAAGATCTCCTATTTACTGCTGCTCGTGCTGTTCGTGCCGCTGATGACATTGACCGGGCTCGCGCAATCCCCCGGGTTCACGGCAGCGATGCCGTGGCTGCTGGATCTGTTCGGCGGCCGGCAGTCGGCGCGTACACTGCACACCATCGGCACCATCGTATTCGTGCTGTTCGTGGTGGTGCATGTCCTGGAGGTGCTTGCCGCCGGCGCTGCCAACCGCATCCGCGCCATGTTCACCGGAAGGTTTCCGTTACCCTCGGAGGAGCCGTGAACAAACCGACTCTCGACGCGCCGCGTATCGTCCGACCCCGACCGATCTCGCGCCGTCACCTGCTGTCGAGCGTACCCGCGCTGGGCGCGATGCTGCTGGCCGGGTGCTCCCGCGACCAGTACGTCCCGCCGCACGTCCGGGGCGGGCTCATCGGCGCCGCCGACGTGCTGACCATGAGCGCCAGCCGCCTGCTGCTCTCGGACCAGCCGCTCGCGCGCGAGTACGGCCCGGAGGACATTGCTCCGGACTTTCCGACGTGGGGCCAGACCAACCCCCGGGACGAGGACTACCAGCGCCAGCGGCGCAACGGATTCCGCGACTGGCGCCTGCCGGTGAGCGGTCTCGTCGAACAGCCGGTCTCGCTCTCGCTCGACGAGATCAGGCGGCTGCCCTCACGCACCCAGATCACGGCGCACGTCTGCGAGCAGGGCTGGTCGGCCATCGCCCAGTGGACCGGCGCGCCGCTGCTGCGCGTGCTGGAGGCGGCGGGCGGCGTGCGGCCCGGTGCCCGCTACGTGGTCCTCGACACCGTCGACGGCTGGTACGAGAGTATCGACATGTTCGAAGTGGTGCATCCGCAGACCATTCTGGCCTACGGCCTGAATGGCCGGGATCTGCCAATGGGCAACGGGGCGCCGCTCCGCCTCCGGGTCGAGCGGCAGTGCGGATACAAGAACCTCAAGTTCCTGAAGTCCATCGAGGTGGTCGACTCGATGGCCGGCTTCGGCAAGGGCACCGGCGGCATCAACTCGGACTGGGGATTCCACTGGTACGGCGGCGTCTGAACCCCGGCGCGGGAGCGCCGGTTGAGTCTTGGCGAGAGAGCCCGTGTTGCTATTCGTTCTGCTGATTGCCGCTCTCCTCGTCGGCGTGTTCGTCGTCGCGGCGGGGCTGCTGCTGACGGTGCTGGGCACTCGGCAGGAAACCCGGCGGCTATCGGCTCGCGTCGAGATCCTCGAAGGCGAAGTTCAGCGCCTGCGTCACTCGGCGGTCGGCGGGCAGAGCCCCCCGCAACCACAAATGGCGACGGCAGTGGCCGCAACGGTCGAACCGCCGGCAGCAGCCGCGACCGCCCACCATGCCACGGTGGACCAGCCGGCGCCGGCGTCCGCACCCGTGCCGGCCCCGGCGCCGACCCGGGAAGCCGGTGCGGGGCGTCACGACTGGTTCAACGCGGCGCGCGCGTGGCTCTTCGGAGGCAACACCGTCGTTCGCCTCGGCGTGGTCATCCTCTTCTTCGGCGTCGCTTTCTTCCTGGGCTATGTGGCGGAACGCGGCTTGCTCCCCGTCGAGTTCCGCCTGAGCGGCGCCGCCACGGCCGGGGCCGCGCTGCTGGTGATCGGATGGCGCCTGCGAAAGGCGCGACGCGACTACGCCCTGGCGCTGCAGGGGGGCGGCGCCGGCATCGTGTACCTGACGGTCTTCGCGGCGGCGAACTTCTACGACCTCATCGGCGCGTCGGCCGGACTGGGCATCATGGTCGTGCTCGTCGTGCTCACCAGCGTTCTGGCGGTGACGCAGAACGCGCGGAGCCTGGCGGTGCTGGCCTCGCTCGGCGGATTCCTCGGCCCCGTCCTGATATCGCGGGAAGGCAGCCACGTCGCTCTCTTTTCCTATTACGCCGCTCTCGACTTTGGCATCGTGGCGGTGGCCTGGTTCCGGGCGTGGCGGGTGCTCAACCTGCTGGGGTTCGTCTTCACGTTCATCATCGGCGCGATGTGGGGGTCCGCGTTCTACCAGGCCGAGCATTTCGCCACGATGCAACCGTTCCTGGCGCTGTTCTTCATCCTGTTCGCGGCGATTCCGGTACTGAGCGCCCGGAGGCAGGCGCCGCGGCTCACGGGTTACGTCGACGGGACCCTTGTGTTCGGCGTCCCGCTCGCCGCTTACGTCCTGCAGCACCGGTTGGCGAGCGGCTTCGAGTATGGGCCGGCGTTCAGCGCCCTGGCGTTCTCGGTGTTCTACGCAATTGCGGCCGGCACTCTCCACTGGCGCGGACGCCGGTCGATGCCGCTTCTGGTGCAGTCGTTCGCGGCGCTGGCCGTCGCGTTCGGCACGCTGGCCATCCCGCTCGCCTTCGACGGGCGATGGACTTCCGCCGCTTGGGCGCTTGAAGGGGCCGCACTGGTATGGGTCGGCGCGCGGCAGGCGCGTCGCCTCGCCGTGCTGTCGGGCCTGGCCCTGCAGCTTCTCGCCGGCCTCGCCAGCTCCGGCGGACCACCCGCGGACGGGCTCCCGGTGCTGAACATCGTTTACCTGGGCGGGCTGCTGCTAAGCCTGTCGGGCCTCTTCTCGGCCCGTATGCTGCATCGCACGGTCGGCCATGAGAGGACGTACGCCCGGCTGTCGGTGGCGGCGTTCGTCTGGGGAACGCTCTGGTGGTTCGGCGCCGGCGCCGGGGAGATCTCACGTCATCTGGCGTCGTTCGACGAGCACAGCGCGACACTCGGGTTCGTGGCCGTGAGCTTCGTCGCATCCGGCTGGCTCCGGACGCGTCTGAACTGGAAGCATCTGGCGTATCCGCCCCAGCTATTGCTGCCGGCGATGCTGATCTTCACCGTCGCCTGGCTGTCGATGGCGCCCAGCCCGCTTGCCCGCTGGGGCTCCGTCGCCTGGCCCGGGGCGTTCGTCGCACTGTACTGGCTGCTCCGGCATCTGGAAGCGGACTGGCGCCGGACGGCGCCCATCTGGCACCGCGCGGCGCTGTGGCTCGCCACGTTCTTCGTCTCGTGGGAGACCTATTGGCGCATCGGGCAACTCATGCCGGGCGGCGGCGCCTGGTCGTTCGTGATCTGGGCGCTGACGCCGGCGGTGGTGGTGTGGTCTCTTACGACCTTCGGCAGCCGGCTCGAATGGCCGGTGCTGCGGTTTCGGGAGGCGTATCTCGGGACCGGCCAGATCCCCCTCGCCCTGTTCGTGGCCGGCTGGGTCCTGATAGCCGCAACCCACCGGGGCGATCCGGACCCGCTCGGTTACGTCCCCATCCTCAACCCAGTGGAACTGGTCCAGATCTTCGTGCTCGGATTCCTGCTGTGGTGGAGCTCCGCCGGGGCCGTGAGGATCACCGGCGACGGGCGCTGGGGCGTTCTCGGGCTGCTGGCGTTCGCAACGTTGAACGGCATCATCGCGCGCGCCACACACTTCCTGGCCGACGTCCCGTTCCGACCCGACGCGCTCTGGCCGTCCGCCGGGTACCAGACCACGCTCTCGATCGCCTGGACGGCGGCGGCCTTCACCGTCATGTTCAGCGCGACCCGACTGGCCTGGCGCCGGGCGTGGTGGGCCGGTGCCGCCCTTCTGGCGGCGGTGGTGATCAAACTGTTCACCGTCGACCTCGCCGACATCGGCACCGTCGCCCGGATTGTGTCGTTCAGCGTCGTCGGCGGACTGATTCTCGTGCTCGGCTACGTCTCGCCGCTGCCGCCCAGAGAAGGGCGGCCGCAGGGGTGATCAGTCCATCTTCCAGAAGGCGAGCCCGCCGGCCTGCTTGCCGATATCGACGGTAGCGACCCGTTCGGCAGCGGGGATGTCGTAGACCTCGACCGTGCCGGGATCGTTGCCCACCCCTTCGAGGGTGATGAAGGCGTAGGCGCCATCGGGCGTGATGGAGACGCCGTGGGGAATGGTGCGGGACGTCGTCACTCGGCCGCGCTCGGTGCCCGACGCCAGATCCCAGAACGCCACCGAGTCATCCGTCTTGTAGGTGGCGATCAGCGTGCCCTGGTCGGGCGTGACGGCCAGGTTGTACGGACCGCGGCCGGTCTCGAACGTGCGCGTCACTTCCCAGGCGTCGAGATCGACTTCGAAGATCTTCGCGACATTGTTGCCGGTGACGTACACGATATTGTCCGGCGTGGGCCGGGTCACCCAGGTGGGCTGCACACCGTCCCCGAGCGGAAGGCGGCGGACCACTTCGAAGCGGAGGGCGTCCAGTTCCACCAGTTCGGCCCCCATCATGTTGACCGAGTAGTGACGTGTTCCATCGCGGCTGACGCGGGAGCCGTGCGGCATCACCCCGCTGTCGATGCGCGCCACTTCCGCCATCGTCTCCGTCTCCACGGCGGAGACGCTGCTCGGCTGCATGCCGCCATGCAGGTTGAAATTGACTACCCAGAGGAGACCCGTCGCGGGCGAAACATCCATCGTTGCGGGATACAGGCCGAGGGTGACATCACCCATCCACGCGTCGGTTCCGGTCTCGTACTTGTGGACGCTGCCGAACGGCAGGCCGTGGGCCAGCGAGACGTACCAGTACCGCCCGTCCGGATCGACGGTGATGCCGTGCGGACCCTCAATCTCGTTCGGGAAGCTGCCGACTCGAATCGTCCGTTCCACGGTCGCGCCGTCGGGACCGTAGCGGACCAGCGCCACCTCGTCCTCCGACTCCGCGCAGACGTAGACCCAGTAACTGCGGGTCGGCGGGTCCGGGGGGGCCGCGGCGACGACTGCAACGAGCGTGGCCAACGCGATCGGCAGGCCGACCGCGATTGCGCGTCGTCTCATCCCCCAAACCTATTGCGGCTCGCCGATTACCCGTACGGGACCGGTCTTCTCCTTCAGGCGGACCGCCCAGAGGCCGCTGTTGAAATCGGTGAAGAAGACATGCCCCTTGTAGGGTTGCGGCCCCCAGACGAACGGCGCGTTCGGCGTAAAGCCTTCAGGGTCGAACGGCACGAACCGCGCCACCTCGCGTCCCTGCCGGTAGAGGTCGCCCATCAGCTCGCCCGAGACGTCGACGACGCGCAGGCCTCCCGGGTAGTAGAAGCCGACATACATCAGGTCGTCCTCCACCCAGATGTTGTGCGTCCCGGCCTCCGGCACCTGGTAGCGTGCGACTTCCCGCGGGTTGTCCCAATCGCTCCACTCGATGATATGAATCCAGCCGGCGGTCCGGAACGGCGCGTCGTCAGAGCCGTTGTCGTCCAACCCCAGACCGCCGTAGGGATACGCCTCGTCGCCGGCGAAGATGTAGAACGTGCCGGTGGACTTGCTGCGGTACGGGAAGGCCGCGTGGTTCCACCCGTTGGGATGGGCGTAACGCCCCAGCTCCACCGGACGCTCGGGCGTGCCGCCCCGGCCGCCGCCGCCGATATCGACGGCGACCACACCGTCGGTCCAGTTCGACGAGAAGGCGATGCCGTCCTCTACCCAGACGTCATGGACGCTGTGGCCCGGCGTGTCGAGTTCGAACCGGCCCACGCGTTGAGGCTCACGCGGATCCTCGAGGCTGATCACGTCGTACCGGCGGCCGGCGCTCAGCGCGTAGACCTGATCGCCGTCGATGAAGAGGTTGTGCACGCCGCCCGTGAGCTGGTCCGTAAACTCCGAGAGCACCGGGACGCCTTCGCGGGGATTGCCGGCTCCCAGCACGACGATCCCGTTCCGCCGGTTCGACGCCCCCTCCCGGCCAATTACCGCCACCTCGCCGTCGGGCGATACCTTGACGTCGTTGACGGTCCGGGCGTCAACCTGCACTTCCTGGATCTTCTCGATGTTGGCCGGGTCAGTGACATCCCAGAAGAACGAGTACCCGTCGGCGCCCCAGGTGCCGGTGATCGCATAGTCGCGGCCATCGGTCCCCTCCCAGACCCAGAGGTCGGACGACCGCTGATCGAGCACCCTGCCGCGCCCCACCACTTCGATTTCGCGCTGGACATCGCGCGGCTCGATCGGGACGGTGGCGACGGCGCTGTGGCTGCCGGAGGTTGCGATGATGGAATACGTGCCGGAGCGCTCGGCGACAAACCGCCCGTCAGCCGCGATCTGCGCCGGCGCCCCCGCGCCGATGATGCTGGCCGCCGTCTCGCCTCCCACCGCGTAGCTGATGGGGAAATCATCGACGGTGGAGCCGGACCCGTCGATCGCGACCGCGGTGAAGCGGATCACGTCCCCGGTTCGACCGCCGTCGGCGCTCGTGCGGATCTCAAGGGAGGCAACGGGGTTGGCGACGACATCGAGCCGCACGACGTCGCGGACGCCGTCGACCGATGCGGTCACATCGACCTCGCCTGCACGATGGAGCGACAGGTAGCCGAAGCGGTCGATCGTCGCGATCTCGGGATCGGTGGTCGCGAACACCGGTGTCACGTCGAGGCGGAGCGCCCCGGTCGTGTCGGTCAGGGTAACCGCGAGGTGCGGGCGGGTGCCGGCGTAGAAGCGCGCCGGCACCTCGGTGAACGCGACCTCCGCGATCGGCGGTTGCGGCACGGTCACTCGCACTTCGGTCCGAACGCGAGCCTGCGGGCGGCGGCGCTGATCGTTCGGGTTTGCCGGAACAAGCACCACGAGGGTGTAGTCGCCGGGGCGGAACGCTTCAACGCGCCCATCGCGCGAAACACCGACACTGCGCCGGGCGCGTGAGTAATAGACGACGTTGGCGCCGATCACCACGTTGCCGTCGACGTCGCGGACCGTCGTGGAGAGCTGTGTCGTCTTCCCCACCTCGAGGGTCAGCTCCGCCGGTGTCACGTCGATAGTCAGATCGGCAGCGTCTTCCGGTTGCTGTGCTCCCGCCAGCACCGCGCCGGTCAGCCCCGCGGCAAGCGCCAGCGCAAACGCAGACCCCGCCCCGGTCCATCGGCCGCTGCCAAGCGGTGCATTGGTCATTGGAACGTCACTTGCGGCACCTGCACCGCCGCCTCGTCCGCCTCGAAGTACTCACGGTCCGAGAAGCCGAACATCCCGGCCACCATGTTCGTGGGGAACTGCAACACTTGCGTGTTGTAGGCCCTGACCGCATCATTGTAGCGTCCCCGTTCGACCGAAGTTGCGGATAGTTCTCGGAGATCGCCCCCCCCGGCGCCACCGCCGCCGAAACCACCGCCGCCGAAACCGCCAAATCCTCCACCGCCACCAAAACCGCCACCGCCGAAGCCGCCGCCGTGACCGCCGCGATGCCGGTAGCCGCCGTAGCCCCGACCCACGCCGGAGAACATCAGCAACATGAAGAGCGTCGGGTGGCGGAACAAGAGGAACCCCATCCCCAACATGACGATCAGGCCGACGATCCCGCCGCGTCGCTCATCACCCGCACGGCGCTGACCGCTCGGTGCCGCCGCCGCGAGCGTCGCACCGTCGATGGCTACCCCATATTCCTCCGCCGAGAACGCGGTCAGGGCCTGGCTGATCTGCAGGAGGCCAGTCGAGAAATCGTTCTGCGACAGCGCCGGACGGGCAAAGTCGCGGATCGCACCGACGCGGCCGTCAGGGAGGAATCCCTCGACCCCGTAACCCGTCGCGATGAACAGCTCCCGCTCCTCGAGCGCGATGACGACAACGATCCCGCGGTCTTCATCCGAGCGACCCGGCTGCCACGCCTCGGCGACCCGGAGGGCGAAGTCGGCCGTCGGCTCCCCCTCCAGCAAGGGCATCGTAACGATGACGATCGCGACGCCAGTCTGCTCGAAGAGCGCGCGGTGCAGTCGTTCCATCGTTTCGACCGCCTGATTCGAGAGAACGCCGGCCCCGTCGTGGACAGATCGGTCGGCGCGAGGCGGGACGGGCACCTGAGCGGCAGCGGACTCGACGAACAGAGTGGCCGCGAGCGCCAAGGGCAACGCCGCCATTCGGGCGGCGTGCGTCAGGGTCACGGAGACCAGCGTACCACGACGCCACTGTGCAACCGCCCCGGTCGCCGGTTGGACAGTGGCAACACGACCTGTGCAGTCATGTGCATTTCCTGGCAATCACCGCAACCGCCAGGACGCGGAATCTGCAGGCGTAGCGCACGGCATAGGCGAAAGTCTACAAGTTGTTAACCTCATATAAAGAAACATGTTGCAAGACTTACAACACGTATTTTCGCTTGACAGGAGACAACCGCCGACGTTACCATGGGAATCCGTCGTCAAGATAGTCTCACTTCCACCCTGTCCAGCCGGAGCAAGGAGCGCACCGCAGATGAGGACGCCTTCCGACAAGATCGCGCGTGAACGTGGCAAGGCGATCGACATGGCCGTCGGCCAGATCGAGAAGCAGTTCGGCAAGGGATCGATCATGCGGCTCGGCCAGGACGGCGCGCTCTCGCAGATCCCGAGCATTTCCACCGGATCGATCAGCATCGACTATGCGCTCGGCATCGGCGGCGTGCCGCGCGGCCGGGTGGTCGAGGTGTACGGCCCGGAGGCGTCCGGCAAGACAACGCTCGCGCTGCAGGTGATCGCGCAGGCGCAGCGTCACGGCGGCAATGCGGCGTTCGTCGACGCCGAGCATGCGCTCGACCCGATCTACGCCCGCAACTTGGGGGTCGTGCTGGACAACCTCCTGGTGTCGCAGCCTGACCATGGCGAGCAGGCGCTCGAGATCACGGAGACGCTGATCCGCTCCGGCGCGGTCGACGTCGTTGTCGTCGACTCGGTCGCAGCACTGGTGCCGCGCGCCGAGATCGAGGGTGAGATGGGCGACTCGCAGGTGGGGCTGCAGGCGCGGCTGATGTCCCAGGCGCTCCGGAAGCTGACCGGCGTGGTGTCGAAATCGAACACCTGCCTCATCTTCATCAATCAGTTGCGCGAGAAGATCGGCGTGATGTTCGGTAACCCGGAGACCACTACCGGCGGCCGCGCCCTGAAGTTCTACGCCTCGGTCCGGATCGACATCCGCAGGATCGGCGCCATCAAGGATGGCGACAGGGTGGTGGGTGGCCGGACCCGCGTCAAGGTCGTGAAGAACAAGGTGGCGCCACCGTTCCGCATCGCGGAGTTCGACATGATGTACGGCGAGGGTATCTCGCGCGAAGGTGATCTGATCGATCTCGCGGTCGAGCACCGGATCGTCGAGAAGAGCGGCGCCTGGTTCTCGTACGGCGGTGAACGGCTCGGACAGGGGCGCGAGAATGTCCGCACGTTGTTGAAGACGAAGCCGGAACTGTACGCCGACATCGAGGGGAAGGTGCGCAAGGCACTCGGATTGAGCAGCGACGAGGGCGATGCGCCGGCGGCCGAACGGAACGCGGTGGCGGCCGAAACCGCCACCGTGTGATGCTTGCGCCTGACGGCGCTCCCGCTCAGCGGTCGCTTTCGCCCGGGCGGACGATGAACACTTTCTCGCCGGGACGCATCAATCCGAGCTCGCCTCGAGCCACTTCCTCGATCCGGCTGGGGTCGTCAAGGAGACGGCGCGCCTCCTCGCGGAGCACCTCATTCTCCCGGCGCAGCGCTTCGACGCGCTTTTCCAGTTCGGTGTACTGACGGTTGGCGGCGAGCATCGCCAACAGGCCGCTGTCTCCCACCAGCAGGTTCAGCAGCAGGCCGCCGGCCGCGACCAGAAGCAGGTACCGGACCGGGCGGCTGAGCCGCTGGGTCCGCCTCTGCCGGGAAGCGGTCGTTACCGCCACGATCTCGTCACCTGCTCTCTACTGGCCCGACGGGTACTCCATGGTAAACGGATCGGGAAGCGGAATGGCGGTGATGGTTCCGCCGGCGAGTCCCTCCAGCGTGATCTCGGGGTTGTCCGGGTCGCCCGCCTCGATCGTCGCGCGATCACCCACAACCAGGATCACCAGCTGGTCGGGGTCGAGGTACTCTTGCGCAACCCGCATGACGTCGTCACCACTGACAGCGCCGATATTGTCGCGGTAGGTGATCATGTACTCGGGGTCGCGCCCGGTGTACTCATCGTCCGCAAACAGCCTGGCCGTCGACCCGGGACTGGAGAAGTTCCGGCTGAACGTCTCGATGAACGCCGCTTTCGACGTGCGGAGCTCCGCCTCGGAAACCTGCTCCGTGCGGATCCGGTCGATCTCCTCCAGGACGATTGCCGTGGCCCGCGCCACCGTCTCGCTCCGCGACTGGAAGCTCGCACGGAACGCACCCGGGTAGTACGTGCCGAAACCGAACGACGAATACGCGCTGTAGGCAAGCCCCTCGTCAGAACGGATTCGCGTAAGCAGCCGCGACGTGAAACCACCGCCGCCAAGGATGCTGTTCATCACCATGAGCGAGAAACGGTCCGGGTTATCCCGCATCGTGCCGTGGTGGCCGATCACTACGCGTCCCTGGTTCACGTCATCCTTGTCGACGATGTAGACGCCCGGTTGCAGCTCGTGCGTGGGAGCCGGGACCGGCGTCTCCACCGCTTCGCGCGCCGGCCAGTCGGCCATCCGTGCTTCGAGCCGCGGCAGGATGTCGTCCGGATCGACGTCTCCCGAGATCGAGAAGATGAAATTGCCCGGGTGATAGTACTGCTCGTGGAAGGCCACCAGATCGTCGCGCTCAATCGATTCGATGGCGGCGCGTGTCGACGGGATTGTCGTGAAATGATTCGCGCCGCGCAGTAGGCGTCCCCACTCGCGCCCCTCGATGCTTTGGGTCGCGTCGTTCCTGCGCTCCATCTCCTGTAGCGCCTGGCTCTTCGCCAGTTCGAGCCGATCCGGATCGAACCGCGGGCGGCGCAGCATGTCGAACAGCAGGTCGAGTGACGCGTCGAGGTCCTTGGTCAGGGTGTTGACGCTCGCCCTGCCGGCGGTGCCGCCGATGCCGCTCGACAGGTTCGCCGCAAGAAACGCCGCCTCCTCATCGAACGCCGCCGGGTCGCGGTCGCCGGCGCCTCCGGCGCGCATCTGGCTGCCTGTCAGCGCCGCCAGCCCCGCCTGCTCGGGAGGTTCGAGGTGGCTGCCGGTCCGGACCGTCACAGAGACCGTGACGAGCGGGAGCGCGTGATCCGGCACCAGGAACGCGATTACGCCGTTCGAAAGGACGTGCCGGTGCGCCGCCGCATCGGGTGGATCGAACTGCAGTTGCTCGAATTCCAGGTCGCGCGGGTGCGCCGGAATCGTCTCATCCTGCGCCTGCGCGAACGGCGGCGCCGTAACGGTCACTATCAGGAGCCCCGCCACAGCCGCCACGCAGGGCCGCCAACTCATGGTCGAGCCGCTCACTGACCACCTCCCGCCTCTTCGATCCGCTGGCGAATCAATTCCACCAGAGCCTGGGCCAGATCCTGAGCCTCCGGCGGCGCTTGTCCCACACCCTGCTCCGCCTGCGCCAGAAACGCCTGCAACTGCTCCACCGGCACCTGACCAATCATTGCGCGCATCTGGCGGAACTGCTGCCGTTCCTCGTCGCTCAACCCTTCCACCAACGGATCATC
Source organism: Vicinamibacterales bacterium (assembly GCA_965246995.1). GTDB lineage: Bacteria > Acidobacteriota > Vicinamibacteria > Vicinamibacterales > UBA8438 > VXRJ01. The sequence goes on along the minus strand of OZ252008.1, from coordinate 1,421,512 downwards.
AGGCTCGTCCGCCGTGCTCTCGTCGCGGTAGTAGACAGCGACGGCACGCGTTTCCGGCGTGAAATAGGTCTCGGCGACACGCATCACATCCTCGGCCGTAACCGCCTCGTACAGTTGCGGATCGGTGTTGATGTGCTCCCAGCCGCGGTTCCCCTCGCGGATAAGCAACTGCATCATCAGGCCGAAGTTGCTGTCGAGGTCGCGGAAGGTCCGCGCGGCGTTCTGGTTCTTGACCTTTTGCAACTCGCGCTCCCCGACCGGTTCCGTCTTCAGCCGTTCGAGTTCACCGTAGATGGCCTCTTCCACCTCCTCCGGCGTCCGGCCCTGCCGGGCGGTGCCACGCAGTTCAAACATTCCCTCGAACTGGTAGCCCGCCTGCCCCCCGGACGCGGAAGTCGCCACCTCCTGCTCCTCGACCAGCGCCCGGTACAGCCGCCCGGTCCGGCCGCTCAGCAACTGTCCCAGCACCACCAGCGCCGGCTCGTCGACATGCCCGTCGCGGACGGAGTGATACCGGATCACCACCTGGGGATTGGTTTCGGCATAGGCGACCATCCGCTTCTCCGCCAACTGCGGCATCTCGCGCGTTCGCGGCTCGAGCGGTGGCTGCTCGCTGCCTTTCAGACGGCCAAGATAGCGCTCCGCGAGTGCGATCGCCTCGTCGGGATCGAAGTCGCCCACCAGCGCCGCCGCCAGGTTGTTCGGGGCGTAGTAGGTGTCGAAGAAGGTAAGCGCTTCCTCCCGTGTGATGCCCTCGAGATCGCTCGGCCAACCCACTACCGGCCAGCTGTACGGCGACGATTGCCAGAACATCGCCTCGAACTGTTCCTGGAACTTGCCGATCGGCGTGCTGTCGGTCCGGAGTCGGCGTTCCTCGTGCACGACGCTCCGCTCGGCGTAGAACTCTCGGAACACCGCGTTGGCCAGGCGGTCGCTCTCCATCCAGAACCAGAGTTCCAGCTTGTTGGCCGGGATATTGATGAAGTAGATGGTGAAGTCGTAACTCGTGCCGGCGTTCATGCCGGACCCGCCCTCGCCGGTATAGATCCGGCTGAAGTCCTCCTTGATCAGGAGGTCGCCCTGCTCGGCCAGCAGCTCCTCGAAGCGATCGAGCAGCTGCTGGTGTTGTGCGCTCCGGGCCGACGGATCGGCCGGATCGTCAATCTCGCCCAGCGCGTGGCGGCGGTCCAGTTCCGCTTCCTCCGCCTGGATCTCGACCCGCAGGCCATCCAGTTCGTCGATGATCGCCAGGTCGCGGTCGATATCCTGCGTGCCGATCGTGTGCGTCCCCTTGAACATCATGTGCTCGAAGAGATGCGCCACCCCGGTGATGCCGGGGCGTTCGTAAACCGAACCCACCTTGGCAATCCAGCCGGCCGCCACGTTCGGATCGCCTGGACGCGGAATGAGCAGGAGCGTCAGGCCGTTGTCGAGCTGATGCTCGATCACCTCGACCTCCTGCGCGCCCGACGCCGCGGGGAGCGCAAGGCTGGCAACCAGCACTGCCAGGGTCAGGAGCCGTGTATTCATCGGATCAGTGTCGCATAGTCAGCAGGGTGACGCCACCCGCCGGAACCCCGTCCGGCGGCCTGCTTGCGCGTCCGTTGCGGCTGCGGTAAATTCTGTGTTTGTATTCCACGCCGGATGCCGAGGTAGCTCAGTCTGGTAGAGCACATGACTGAAAATCATGGTGTCGGCAGTTCGATTCTGCCCCTCGGCACCAACTTGCAACGAACTCTCGCTCCCATCGGCTTCGTCGGACTCATCTGCGCCATGGCGGCATTTCCGCCGCCAGCAACGGCAGGACAGGACAGTAACCTCCGGACGCCGGACGGCCGGCCCGCCCTGCAGGGGGTGTGGAACTTCTCGACCGCCATCCCGATGGAGCGCCCCGCGGAGTTGGCCGGGAAGGCGACGCTTACGGCGGAGGAAGCCGCCGAGTGGGAGGCGCAGATCGCGGAGCAGCGGGCCGGACTCGAGTCGGAACGCGAGGACGCCCCCCTGGAGGCGCGCCTCGGATACAGCCTGCAGATCTGGTTCGAATGGGGCGACGCTCTTGAGGAGGGTCGGACGTCGCTCGTGATCGATCCGCCGAACGGGCGCATCCCGCCGGTGCGTCCGGAGGCGGAGGTGCGGCGTGAGGTCGGGCGCATGCTTCGTAACCGCCACGCCCACGGCCCCGAGGACCGGGGCATTTCAGAACGTTGCCTGCTCGGCTTCAACTCCGGGCCGCCGATGACCCCGAGCGCCTACAACAACAACATGCAGTTGTTTCAGACGACCGACCATGTCGGCATCCTCAACGAGATGGTGCACAACGCCCGCATCATTCCGCTCGACGGGCGTCCTCATCTGCCAGGCGACCTCCGCCAATGGGTCGGCGACTCGCGGGCTAGCTGGGACGGCGACACACTGGTGATTGAGACGCGCAACTTCCTGCGTGAGACCTCCCTCGGCGGGTCGAGCGCCAGCATGCTCCTGGTCGAGCGCTTCACGCGCCTGGACGCCGATACGCTGCGCTACGAGTTCACGGTCAACGACCCGTCCACCTGGACCGGGCCGTGGACCGCGCGGGTGCGTATGACGCGCACGGAAGAGCCGCTGTACGAGTACGCCTGTCACGAAGGCAATTACTCGATGCCCAGTTCGTTGTCAGGAGCCCGGGCGATGGAGGCGAAAGAAGCCTCGGAAAGCGCTGGGGAGCAGCCATAAGCCTCCCGCCGGCATGAAACGGACCGGGACGGCCACCGGCTGGGAAAATGCAGGAGATCGTCGACTTCAGCAGTTGCACGGAGACTCAGTTTCGCGAGCGGCCCTAGCCAGGTGTGAAGCCTCAACGAGTGACAAGAGGCCACGAGATGGGCGGGAGTCAGCGCGCCGTGTAAGACTGGCTGAACCCATTGCGACCGTTCGTCACGGTGAAATCGCCGTCCTGGCCGATCGACGCCCGAATCCAGTGACCGTTGCACTCTGGAGTCTCTTCCAGATTCGCGATCATCTCTTCCCTCGTGTTGTCGGCCGCATCCGGAGCGAGCAACGACCGGTGGCCCTGCCAGATTCCCTCGATGCCCGGACTCTTCGCGATCCGGTCGTAGTGGGCGGTCGTGACCTCGTCAAAACCGGGTGACGTGCCTCCCAGGCCCTTTCGGGGGCCGTTGTTCACGATGACGACCTGAGGCTTGATCGCATACAGGTGCGTCGGCGAGCCGGCGTCGTCCCAGGCTCCGTGGCGACTGGTTTGATACATGGTGACCTCGCCCACCAGGTTAACGGGACACGCCAGCTCGACCTCCTTCGCCCAGTTGAAATCCCCGAGATCGAGAAAGGTGAACCGGCCGTACGTGAAGAGCGCCCCGACGCTGCGCTGATTCTCCGGGCTGGCCTGCGGTTTGCGCTCGGCCGTCGCGCACAGCGGATTGCGTTCGCCGCCGTTGACGGGCGTCGTGAGCAATCGACCATCCGAGGCGACGACGTCGACCGTGACCGCCCCGAAGGGGATCCGCTCGCCAGCCTGGACGACGGACCGTTTGTCACCACACACGCGCAGGTACGCGTCGAGCCATTGCTGATTACTCTCTTCGGTGTTGGTGCCGTGATCGAAGCACCGCTCGATCGGGATCATCCCGGCCAGCGCTTCAAGCCCGCCCACGTGATCCCGGTGGTAGTGCGTGATGACCAGGTTGTCGATCCTGGTCAGGCCGGCCCCCTGGATCGCCGCGAGGATTCGCTTCGCGTCCCGGTCATCCGCCCCCGGGAAGCCGGTATCGACAAGCAGCGACTCTCCCGTGGGAGACACCGCCAGGGTGGCCGCCCCGCCCTCGACATCGACCCAGTAGATGTCGAAGGTGGTTGGCTGCGCCGTGGAGGTGTCAACGGGGATGCACAATACCGCGGCGAGCCAGACCCAGCGCATGACTGATTTATGCATGCTCAACGCCCCTTCCCGGTGCAAGGCACGATCTTGCCCCAGCCATGGTAGCAGCCCGTGGTGGAACCCTCGCTGCGTGCGACCCGGCGATTTCCAACTGCCGCCGGTTGGCATGAGCCGTGTGGCCGTAGCGGCACATGCGCCGCACCATATTGACACCTTCATATCATGTTTTCATACTGAGCACATGAAGTTGATTCAGATTCGCAACGTGCCGGACTCTCTGCACCGACGGCTGAAGTCCCGAGCCGCCCTGGAAGGCGTGTCGATGTCTCTCTACGTACTACGGGAAATCGAACGGGCGCTTGCACGACCAAGCCGGAGGGATCTGCTCCAGGCAATTCGCGAGCAGCCGGAGGTTGTGCTCGACCGTTCACCTGCCGACGTTCTCCGGAAGGAACGAGAGCTGCGCTGATGGTCCTGGATGCCTCCGGCGCAATGGAGCTGCTGCTGAACACGGTCCGCGGCAGAAGACTCGGCGAGAGACTCGCCGATGAGGCCGAGGTCGTCCACTCCCCCCATCTCATCGACGTCGAGATCGCCAACGTGCTGCGGCGGTACGTGCGGAACGGCGAACTCGACGAACGGCGCGCGGTTCAGGCACTCGAACAGTGGCGGCAGCTCGATATCGAACGGTACCCGCATGAACCGTTCCTCCACAGGGTCTGGGATCTTCGCAACAACGTCACCGCATATGACGCGGTCTACGTGGCCTTGGCGGAAACGCTCGGGGAGTTGCTCGTCACCGGAGACCGGAGGCTGGCCGGCGCGCCGGGGCTGAACGTCCGCGTCGACTTGGTCTAGCAGTCGACTTCAACAGTTGCACGGAGACTCAGTTTCGCGAGCGGCCCCAGGAGCCCGTGGTGAAACCCCCGGTTACTTGCTGAACAGCACGATCCGGTTCGTGTTCGTACCTTTCGCGTTGTTGGCGACGCCCCAGCAGTTGGCGGTCTTCGTGAAGGCCTGCGCGTTTATCACCACCGCGACCGGAGTGAGTCCCGCGGCGACCCCGCACGGTAGCACCGCCTCCTCCAGCTTCACGCGGCCCCCACGCACCTCGCCTACTTCGAAGGCGACATGACCACCGGGATGTAGCACGCGGTGCAGTTCGTGAAAGACCGCGGTCATCGCCATCTTCCACTCGTCGATCCGCCGTGCCATCGTGATCCGGACGGACGCCGGATCGATACCGCAGAACCAGCACCGGAGCCAGTTGTCGGCTGCGTAGTTGACGACATTCAGGAATGGCGGCGAAGTGACCACCAGATGCACCGATGACGAAGGAATCTCGGGTGTCCGGTCCGACTGCCCGACGAGGATGCGATTGCCCGACCCCCGTCGAGCCAGCCGGCGGCGGGCGGTCGCGTCGCAACCAGTCAGCAGCGTACGGGTCTTGCGGAGGATCAGAGCCCTGATATCACGCCGCTCCGGGACCTGATTCCGCCGCGCGTTTATCAGCCGCTGCCGGTCCGCCGAAACCGCCTGGTTCGGCGGCATCGTATACGTCGAAAAGAACCCCGGCGAATGCCCCGTCAGCCGATTGACCGCCACCATCTCGATCCAGGCGTCCACGCCGTCGAACTTCCCCCGAGCGCGCCGGTCGGCGAGGTACGCGCGCAACCCGCACAAAGCGCGCAGCGTGTCCGGGTGAAAGAAGGCCGCAAGGTCTTCGGCAGAGACGCCGCCCGTATCCGCGGCCTCCTGCAGGCCGAGTGCGTCGAGACGCGCGGACACGGCTTCGACGGTGGGGGGCGCAAGGCGCGGCGCGACGAGCACCCGGCTCAGCGGGTTGACGTCACAGCCGGCAACCGTGCGGTCGAGCAACGCCGCTTCGATCAGTGTCGTACCCCGTCCCATGAACGGGTCGTACACAACGTCGCCGGGAAGGCTGAGCCGCTCGACAAAAAAGGCGACGAGCTGCGGCTTGAAGCAGGCCCGGTACGAAACTTCGTGCAGCCGGTTCGCCGCCCGCTGCCGTGCGGTCCAGAACTCGTTCGTGAAAGTCGGAGCCTCGATCGCCGTACTGTCCGCCGCCGCTACTCGCGTGACGCCTGTCGACGTCGACCGTCCCTCCCAGGCAAATGCCCGGAGCGCGTCGATAAACGGGCTGGCGACAGCGGCGGCGGGCCCGCTCACTGCTCGATGCGGAGGCCGACGAAGAGGCGGATACTGACACCCGAGCGGGACACGCCGGCCGAGATCTGTGCCCCGCGCGGATCCGGCGGCTCGTACATCACGCGGTAGCGCTTCGCCATCTCCGCGTGGTGGGCGTTCAGGCGTTCCGCAAACGTCTGCATCCACTGGTTCAGGCCCGTCGGGGCCGCGATGCTCTGGTACATCCCGCCGGTGTTGCCGGTGAGGTTCGCGGCGTACTGCGACATCTGGCTGCCGCCCCGACCCGACAACTGCAGGATGTTCACCGTGATGCCGTTGTTGATGAGCATCTGGTTCAACGCGAGGTATTCCGGGTCGCTGTAGTTGCTGCTGTTCTCGGTGCCGTCGGTCAGGATGAGCACCATGACCGGGAACAGTTCATCATCCTCGTAGCGGCGCTCCCAGGTCTCCCTGATGCCATCGAGCATGACGGTGCCCGCGCCGGTGTCGAGAAAAATCGAGTCCGCCGACTCCTTGAGTTCCTCGCGATCCGTCGTGAAATCGACCCGGCGCTGAATGGACCGGCCGATGGTGAGCAGCGAAACCTCGTGCTCCGGCCCAAGCGTCTCGAGGAACCCGGCCATCCCGTCCCGCAAGGAGTTGAGTGCGTTCATTTCAGCCATCGAGTTGCCGTTGTCGATGAGCAGCGCCACCTTCATCGGACCCACCGGTTCCGCGGAAACGATGTTCACTGGCGTGTCGTCTTCCTGGATGACGAAATCAGCCGCCGTCAGGTCGGGAACCGGCTGCCCCTCGGCATCCAGCGTTTCGATGTACAACTGTCCGAGAGCCTGCGCCTGCGCGACCGCAGGCGCCGCCAGCACTAACCCGGCCGCCGCGAGCAGGACCAGCCCACCACCGGTAACGGAACGATGCATCTAGTTCCCCCTTGCTCTCCGGACAGCCGGGTGCGCCGATCCGACGTCACCAGGACGACCGCCGGCTGCCGACTCTGTTCCGGCCATCAATCGAGTATACCGCCCGGCCGCGTCGGCGTACGGTGGGGGCGGCCCGTTCACTGCTCGATGCGGAGACCGTCGAAGAGGCGGATGTTGACGCCGGCGCGCGCTCCCGCGGAGATCTGCGCGCCGCGCGGATCCGGCGCCTCGTACCGCACGCGGTAACGCTTCGCCATCTCCGCGTGGTGGGCGTTCAGGCGTTCCGCAAACGTTGGCAGCCGCTGCGCCAGGCCGGTCGCGGCAACCATGGTCTCGTACATGCCGCCCGTATTCTCGGTGATGTTGCTAGCGTACTGCGACAAGACGCCGCTGCGGCGGCCCGAAAGCTGCAGGATACTGACCGTGACGCCATTGTTGACGAGCATCTCGATGAGCTTCCGGTACTCCGCGCCGGTGTAGTGGCTGCTGCGCTCGATGCTGTCGCTCAGGACGAGCACTATCACCGGGAACAGCTCGTCATCCTCGTAGCGGCGCTCCCAGACTTCCCTTATGCCGTCGAGCATGAGGACGCCCGCGCCCTGATCCACGAAGAGCGACCCGGCCGACTCTTTCAGTTCCTCGCGGTCGGTGGTGAAGTCGACCCGGAGCTGAGTGTTCGGGGCGATCGTGAACAGGGAGACCTCGTGCTCCGGCCCGAGCGCGTCGAAGAACCCCTCCAGCCCCTCCCGCAACGGGTTGAGCGCACTCATTTCCCACATCCGGTCGCCGTTGTCGACCAGCAACGCGACCTTCATCGGCCCGACCCGTTCGGCCGATACGATGTTGACCTGGGTGTCGTCCTCCTGCAAGATGAAATCGTTCACCGACAGGTCTGGAACCACCTGACCGTCGGCATCCAGCACCTCGACGAACAGTTGCGCAAGAGCCTGGGCCTCCGCTGTCGCCGGCGCCGACAGCCCTATCGTGACGGCCGCGAACAGGATGAACCCGCCGCCGATTGCGGAACGATGCATCTGGTTCCCCCTTTGCTCTCCTGGCGACCGGGCGCGTCAATCCGTCGCCGCCAGGACAACTGCCGGCAAGCTGGCTGCATACCGACTGGTTGATCGAGTATATCGCTCCGCCCCATATGACCGACCCGGCAGCGATTACAATCACGCTCTGGCATGCTCCGCTTCCGCCCCGCCATTGAGCGCCTCACGCCGTACGTTCCCGGCGAGCAACCCCCCGACGATGCGGGGATCCTCAAGCTGAACACGAACGAGAATCCCTATCCTCCCAGCCCGCGGGCGCTGGACGCGATCCGGGGCGTGGACGCCGACGCGCTTCGTCGATACCCGCAACCGATGGCGGATGACTTCCGCCGCGCCGCGGCGGAGACGCTCGATGTCGAGCCGGACTGGATCCTGGTGGGGAACGGGAGCGACGACCTGCTGACGATGCTATTCCGCGCCGTCACCGGGCCGGGACGGACGGTCGCCTACGCAACGCCCACTTACGTGCTGTATCGCACGCTCGCCGCAATGCAGGAAGCGCCGGTCGCGGAGACGTCGTACGACGAAACGTACGCGGTACCGGTTGACGCGCTGATCGAAGCGCGGGCGGCGCTCACGATCGTCGCTCACCCCAACTCGCCCTCGGGCACGGCGGCGGCGGCGGACGATCTGACCGCCCTGGCCGAGCGGACGACTGGCGTGCTGGCGGTCGACGAGGCGTACGTCGCCTTCGCCGATCACGATGCGCTCGACCTGGTCCGGCGGCACCGTCACGTCATCGTGCTTCGTACGCTGTCGAAGAGCCACGGCCTCGCGGGCCTTCGGATCGGTTTCGGCATTGGCCACCCGGATCTGCTCGCCGGCCTGGCGAAAGTGAAGGACAGCTATAACGTCGATGCCGTGGCGGCACGCGCCGGCGCCGCCGCGATCCGCGATACGGGCTACACCCGCGAGACGGTCGCGCGGATCCGGACGTCGCGGGGCCGCCTGATCGCCACGCTCAACCGTCTCGGCTGCCATGTCTGGCCAAGTCAGGCGAACTTCGTCCTGGTGCGTCCTCCCGGCAGGAGCGCCCGCCGCCTCCATAAGGCGTTGCGGGCCGACGGTATCCTTGTGCGATACTTCGCGGAACCGGGACTGGACGACACGCTCCGGATCACGGTCGGGACCGACGCGCAGCACGATCGGCTGACGACCGCGCTCGCACGGCTCCTCGGATGACAAGAACAGACGCATGACGATCCGACGCACCGTCGCCGCCCTGCTCCTGCTGCTCATGGTCGCCGTCGGCGCCTCGCCGCTGCAGGCACAATCGGATGTCGACCGCTACGAAGCAGATCGCGATCGCAAGGCGGATCGCGACCGCATCTTCCGCGAGTTGAGCGACGGCGTGCTCTCGATGCGGAAGTCGACGTACCCGAGCCGCGCCGACGGACGGGATATTCCCTTCTACGTCTTCGAGCCGCTCCGGCTGCGCGGACCGGGGCGGCACGCGGCACTCATCTGGATCCACGGCGGCGTCCACGGCGACCTGGATCCGACCTACTTTCCCTTCATCCGTGAAGCGGTGGCGCGCGGCTACGTCATCCTCGCGCCGGAGTACCGCGGGAGCACCGGTTACGGCCGCGGCCACCACGAGGCGATCGACTACGGCGGCTACGAGGTGGAAGACTGCCTGACGGCACTCGACGAGATGCGTGACCGGATGCCGCATGTGGACACGGAACGGATCGGGATCATCGGCTGGAGCCACGGCGGCTTCATCGCGCTCCACTCGGTCTTCCGGGATTCAACCTCGTTCCGGGCGGCAGCGGCACTGGTGCCGGTCAGCAACCTGGTCCAGCGGCTGTCATACAAGGGCCCGCGCTACGAGCGGCACTTCGTCCGGCAGGAACGGATCGGCGGCCCGGTGCACGAACGCCGTGACATCTATGTAGAACGGTCTCCGCTCTTCCACGTCGACAAGCTGCAGACACCGCTGTTGGTGCACGTCGCCGACAACGATCACGACGTCAACTTCGAGGAAGCGCAGCAGCTCGTCCACGCGCTGGAGTACCACAGGCCGGATCTGGCCGAAACCCGCATCTATCACGATCCGCCGATCGATCGGTTCGGCGACGGCCACCGGTTCAATCGGCGCGTCGACCCCGACCGGGGCTATCAGCGCGTCGACAGCCCGCAGCAGCGTGACTCGTGGAACCGGATCTGGACCTTCCTCGAGTGGTACCTGCAGCCGTACCGCGACAGCCTTCCGTAGGCAGTACGAACGGCGGCTGCCATTCCGCGACTCTGCCTTGTCCAATGCGGCAGGACGGCGCCCCATGACAATCGCGATCGCGCTCCTCGCCGCCGTCGGCTTCCCGGTCGCCAGCTACTTCACGGCGGTCGCGTGGCGGTGGATGCGGCCCGATGTGCGCTGGATTCCCAGCTTCTGCCGACTGGAGGAACGGACCTGCGCGTCGGTCATCTTCACGCCCAGCGCGCGAGTCTTCGGACCACCGAACTCCCTATTGGGGCAGGTGTACTACGCGGGGCTGCTCGCCGGCGCGATGTTCGGCGTCCTCGGCGACCCGTGGGTATGGCGGCTGTGCATCGCGGCCAGCTTGGCGACCGTCGCCCTGGGCGCGTACCTCAGCTACGCCCTGCTGTTCGTCCTCCGGGTTCCCTGCCCGCTCTGCTTCGCGTCGCATGGGATCAACGTGCTGCTCTGCGGCCTGCTGTTCCTCCTCCCCGCCACCGGTTAGTGGTCGGCTGCCCCCGCCGTCCCGCCCGTCGCCGGGCGAACAGGCAGCAGTGCCGTACTGCTATAGTGATGCGGTTTGGCTGGCGTTCAACGACCGGCTGTCGGCACGGATTTATCTGACCAACGGGACTGACGAGGGGGCCATGGGCGTAGCAGGGATGAACGGCAGGATGAGGACGGCGGTCGGAGCGGCGGCGCTGCTGGTGGTGGCGACAGGCGCGTTCACGCTGCACGCGGCAACGCAGGAGAAGTCCACCATGGACGCCGTCTTCACCGCGGAGCAGGCAAAGCGCGGCATGGAGTCGTATCAGCAGGAATGCGCGCAGTGCCACCTCGACGATCTGCTGGGCGACGGCATCGCCCCAGCGCTGATCGGCGCACCGTTCCACTTCCGCTGGAGCGAGTTGTCGGTGGGCGACATGGTCGTCGCCATCCGGACGACGATGCCACAGGGCGCGCCCGCCAGCCTCAGCCCGCAGGCTTACGTCGACATCGTCGCGTACCTGCTCGAGGTAAACGACTTTCCCACGGGCGACATGGAACTGCCGACCGAGGTGACCGAACTCGAGTCGATCATCATCACGCAGGAATCGCAGTAGGCGCTCACGCCCCGGCAGCCTCGGGAGGCGTCCCCTTGGGCGGCGCCGCCTCCGGGGCCGGCTGTTGTTCCGTATCGACGTACGGGAACGGGATCCCGCGCTGGTGCAAGCGCAGCGTGTAGATGCTGAACGGCGAGTACCGGTGCGAGATGTAGACGCTGCCCACTACTGCCGCCATCAGGGGCAGCATGATCCGGTAGTCGTTCGTCATCTCGAACAGGATGATGATGGCGGTTGTCGGCGCCTTGGCCGCCGCCGCGAAGAACGCTGCCATACCCACCATCGCGTAGGCTCCCGAGCCGGCGGTCCAGTCCGGAAACAGGGCATGCGCGAACGATCCGAAGACGCCTCCCAGCATCGCGCCCATATAGAGGCTGGGCGCGAAGACACCACCCGACCCGCCTGATCCGAGCGTCGCGCAATTGGCGACGAGCGACGCCACGAAGAGCCACCACAGCAGATCGGTGTCGAATCGGACCCACAGCGCCGATTCGATCGCGTCGAAGCTCGAACCGTACACCTCCGGGAAGAAACGAAGAACGAGGCCGACCATCAGGCCACCTGCCGCCGGCTTCAGCCACTCCGGGAAATGCCAGCGGCCGAAGATATCCTCCGACCAGTAGAGCATCCGGACGTAGCCGGTCGCCGCAGCCCCGATGAGTGTCCCCATCAGGAAGTAGAGCGGCACTTCGGCGGGCGAAACCAGGCTGTAGGTGGGCGCCATGAACGCCGGAAAGTTCCCCAGAAAATAGCGGGCGACCAGACATGAGCTGAGCGAGGTCAGCAGCACCAGCAGGAAGTCGGTCCGGAGCCGGCCGATCAGCACCTCCATGGCAAAAATGGCGGCGGCGATCGGTGCATTGAACGTTGCTGCTATACCGCCGGCAGCGCCGCAGGAAACCAGCGTGCGGATGTCGGTCGTCGTCAGTCGCGTCCATTGTCCGACGGTGGAGCCGATGGCGGCCCCAATCTGCACCATCGGGCCTTCACGGCCCGCCGTGCCGCCGAAGCCGATGGTGAGCGAGGAAGCGATCACCTTCACGCCGACCACGCGCTTGCGAATGTAGCCGCCATAGCGCGCGAGCGCCGTCATCACTTCCGGCACGCCGTGTCCCTTCGCTTCCTTTGCGAAGCGCTGCACGAGAGGACCCACCATCAACCCGCCGAGTGCTGGCAGGAGCACCAGTTGGGCCGCGCCGAAGCGGTCGAAGAGCGATGCCACGGGTCCGCGGGCGAAGTCGCCGACCATCTCGAGGACGTAGATGAACCCGACCGAGCCGAGGCCGGTCATCACGCCCACGACGACAGCCAGGATAATGAGGTAGTTCTGTTCCGGGAGGAACGAGCTCTGCAGCCAGACTCGGGCCCACCGCCACACCGAAAGCCGCGAGATGATCGGCGCGAGTGCACGGCCGATGCGTTCGAGGAGAGCCGGGACAGGCACGACGAGCGCTACGGCTCCACGGGTCCTATGGCGGCCAGCGTAACGCGGTCGCCGCGGCCGAGACTGAGCAGCAGCGTGGTCTCAATCGTATCGAGCCGTTCAATTGCCGCGCTGGCTGGGGTGCCAGCGCCTGCCGCCACGGCGCGCCCATCGACGGCGAGCAAACGATCTCCCTCGGCGATTCCGGCCCGTCCAGCCGGGCCATCCGGGACGACAGTCGTCACGATCCAGTCACTCGGATCCATTCGATCGCCGGCACTCGTGTTGGTCTCCTCACGCCATTCGACGGCAAAGCCAAGGCGTACCAGACGGACGACGGCGGGAGCCTCCGCGCGGCACTCCGCATCGGGCAGCACCGTACCGCCCGCGACGCGGCGCCGGCCCCGGATGACGCGGTAACGGACCAATTCCCCCGCTCCAATCGCGTCGTAGCTTGCCGCGAACCCTTCGACGGAGGTGACCGGCTCGCCATCCCACTCGATCAGCACATCGCCCGCCCGCAGCGACGGCTCCGGCAGGAATGCCGATGCGACGACCCGATCGATCAGCAGCCCTCTCGTCCCGAGCAGATCCAACACACCGACGTCGAGATCCGCGACCGAGATCGCCCGGCACAGTTCCGGCTCGCTCATCCGATCCAGTTCGCGCCGGAATGCATCGATCGGCACCGTCCGCGGGCCATCCGGGGCCACATACGTCACACCGATGAGCAGGCCGTCCAGGTCGACCACCGCCGCCAGCCCGGTCCGCGGCGGTGGCAGAGAGATGGCGAGGTCATCATCGGAGGAGCCGGAGGCGAGGTAGCCTGGCGTAATGGACGACACGCCCGCCGCATCGAGCGTTACCGTGCCAATGTACGAACCGGACGGCAACGCGCGCGGATCGCCATCAACGAACGGCGGCAGCGCCTCGTCCACCTCGACGAGCGCCAGTCCTGCGGCCCGATTGAGCGCTCGGACGCCGGACGACGCCATCGCCCAGGCATCGGTGTCCATATCCATCTCGGCCTCGGTTTCGGTGTCGGTCTCGGTGTCGGTCTCGGTTTCGGTGTCGCCGTTACCGTTCTCGGCCGTTTCGGCGATCGCCGCCGCAGCCAGCCGGGCTCGCGCCGCAACCGCCGTAAGTGCATCGGCCGCCACGACCGACGTGACGGCCAGCCCCGGCTCGATCACGAGGCCACTCTGCCCGGAGGCGCCCAACTCCAGCAGGTGGGCTCCCATCTCCGAGGCCAACTGCGCCCAGTAGTCGGAAAAGTAGGTAAGCGGGGTCTTTTCGAGGTCACCCCGGAGCGAGAACCGCGTTCCGATGGGCGGCCGCAACGGAACCGCTGCCTCCTGCGGGTCGGTATCCGACGCCTGACCCGGGACCGCCTCGGCGCCCCCACGCTCCGCCCGAACCGCCCGCTCCTGGTCGAGGGCGCCATGGATCAGCACGCCCGCCACGACGAGCAGCACCAGCACGGGAAAAAGCAACTGCCGCTCGTGCAGATGACGCACACCCGGCAGTCGCATCAGTCCACGCACTCGCCGATCATCGCTGCGAAGAATAGCACGCGCACCCGACCGATCCCGGTGTACGGATCCGAAACCGTCGGACGGGCTGCTAACCCCGAACGAGCGAGAGGATGGAGAGCGTGATGATCGGGACGAGAACGATGGCCAGAACGCCCATCAGGAGGCCGTACTGGATCATCTTGGTGATCGGGATGCGGCCTGAGGCGTAGACGATGGCGTTCGGGGGCGTCGAGACGGGCAGGACGACGGCTACCGAGGCCCCCAGCGCGGCGGCGATCGCCGGCGGGATCGGGTCCACGCCGGCCGCGACGGCAATCGATATGACGATGGGGACCGCGATAGTGGCTGCGGCGGTGTTCGACATCGTGTTGGAGAGCACCACGGTGAAGAGTGTCGCCGCCACGGTGATCGGAAAGACGCCGCTCCCCGGAACGAGGCTCAGAATCCCCGCGCCCACCACTTCCGCCAAGCCGGTGGCGCCCGAAAGCGTGCCGAGTGAGAGCCCGCCGCCGAACAGCAGGATGGTGCCCCAGTCGATCTGCGCGGCCTGCTTCCAGGTGAGGGTGCTCCGCTTGGTCCGACTGATCGGCAACAGGAACAGCAGCACGGCTCCGATCAACGCTGCGACCGACTCCGGGACGCTCGCAAGGACCGCAGTGGCGACCGGATGCTCGCGACCCAACAGGAGCGGCAACAGGCCGGGACCGACCCAGAGCGCAATCGTCACACCGAACGCGATGATGGCGTTCCGCTCGCCCGGCTTCCAGGGCCCGAGCGCAGCCCGGCGCTCGGCGATGATCTTGTCCGCGCCCGGAATCTCCCGGACGCCGCTGCGTCCTACCCAGTTGAGATAAATGAAGACAATCACCATGAAGATCGCCGTCATCGGCACGGCGAAGAGCATCCACTCGACAAACGAGATGCGGATGTCGAGCTGTTCCTGAATCGCCGCGATCGCAATGATGTTGGGGGGGGTTCCCACTGGGGTCGCCATGCCGCCAATCGAGCAGCCGTACGCGGTCATCAACATCAGCGCCGTTGCATAGCGCTTCGGCAGGTTGCCTGCCGACTCCATGAAGACCACCAGCGAGACGCCGATAGGCACCAGCATCGCAGTGGTCGCCGTGTTGCTCATCCAGGCGGACAGAAAAGCCGCGAGCGCGCCGTAGGCGACCAGGATGCGAGCCGGCCGTGCGCCAATCACGCGGAGCGACAGCACCCCGTACGCGATCCGCTCGTTGACGCGGTGGACGAAGAGCGCTTGCGCCAGGATGAAGCTGCCAATGAAGAGAAAGATAAGCGGATGGGCAAACGGTGCGAGAACGTCACGAACCGGCGCGACGCGCAGCACGACGGCAAGAGCCGGACCGAGCAGCGCTGTTACCGCGAGCGGCAGCGCCTCGGTGGTCCAGAAGACGATCACGAGCGCGGTCACCGCGGCGAGACGCTGCCCCTCCGGCGTCAACGCCTCGATCGGCACGATGAGCAGCAGCAGGAAGAGAGCGGGACCGAGCACCAGCCCCACTTTCCGCCGGGCCGCGTCGAAGCGGGCCTGGGCTACTTCGGTCGCCTGCACGTCGGGACTGGAGGGGTTGGAGCTGGGAGTGTCAGTCATCCGGACGCAACACCTGACGTGATATTGTGAGAGCGATCTGCTCGCATGGTGGATCGTACTCCAGGGCACGAAGGCCCCGGAAGAGAGGTCAGAAGATGCACTCTGGACTGCTGCTCGCGCTGCTCGGCCCGGTCGGTCCGATGGAACTGCTCATCATTCTCGCCATCGTGATCCTCATCTTTGGCGCGAACCGGCTGTCGGGTCTCGGAAAGGGGCTCGGCCAAGCGATTCGAGGCTTCAAGGAAGAGGTTCGCATCGACGAGAAGACGCAGTCGTCGGAAGCGTCATCGGCATCGCCGACACCACCCCCGTCCCGGTCAGCCGACTGACATCGCCCCGCGACCAACTGCATTCTGTTGTCCGTCGCGGCTGTCCGCTGCAGTTGTCGCGGCGTGCGTTCCCGGTGGGCTCGCGCCCACCGGGGGGGGCGGAACGTTTACGCTACTGTCGCCCGGCTACTGCCGGGGGACATCCAGCCTGTTCAACTCGGTCACGAGATCCTGACCCGCCGTGTTCGGCGTCACGTCCATGTCGACAGCCAGGATCGTGCCGTCGGGACCAATGATGTAGGTCCACCGGTACGCCAACTCCCGCTCGGCCGTGACAACGCCGTAGGCGCGGGCAACGCCCTTGCCCGGATCGCTCAGGATGGGGAAATCGGCGCCGAGCGACTCGGCGAATTCCTTGTTCGTCTGGGGATCGTCCACGCTGATCATGAAGTACGCCAGGTCGAATTGCTGAAGTTGGTCGCTGGACTCACGCAGCGACTTGCATTCGGCCGTTCAACCACCTGTGAACGCCTTGGGAAACCATGCCAGTACCACCGTGCGTCCGGCGTACTGCCCCAGGCTGTGGGTGTTGCCGTCGCTCCCCGGCAGGTCGAAAGCGGGCGCGCTGTCGCCCACCTGAAGATCCTGCGCGTCAACACGGGTCGTACTGAACGCGAGGACCGTCACCACCAGGGTCAGGATCCAAAATGACTTCATCGTGCCCGCTCCTTCGAGTCGCCGGTTACCGCCGCCGAGAACGCATTAGGGTAGCGCATCCGGGTCGATTCGCCTAGCAGCCCGTGGTTAAACCCCCGCTGCATTCGACCAGCGATGCATCCCGCCTGAACGGCGTTGCTCCGCGGACTGCGTCAGTCCGCGGTCGCCATATGGCCAATATGCTTCCTCGTCGCGCCTTGTCAGGCGGGCGCCTCGCCGATCTCAGTGCGACGCAGGGTTTAACCACGGGCTGCTAGTCCCGCACCAGGCGGGTCTCCGGGAATTGAGCCCGCCAGCCGAACCAGAATGCGCGCTGCGCCGCGACCCGCGAGGCGCGCCGGGAGGGGTCGTTCTCGTGGACCAGCGCCTCTTCGGTCACCCGCCAGCGTCCGCCGTCGGAATCGATCACCACCAGGTCGCCATCAAGCCGGACGAAGTCGGTCATGCCGGAGTCGAACACCCGGTTTGCTCCCTCCGCGCTCGTCAACACAAGCAGGCGGTGGCCGGCATGCTCTTCCAGATGGAGGCGGTGGTCTTTCAGGAACTCCGCCGCGATCGCGAGGGGTTGGTGCTCCCCCGACCCATCCTCGAGCAGCAGCGTCAGCACCTCGTCCTTGTTGTCCAACTCGCCGTCGGGGTGATCGTCCAACTCGGGAACTTCGAACATCAGCGCGTTCGTCGAAAAGTAATCACGGTAGGCGACCCCCTCGCGATAGTCGCGCTCGTGACCGGTATCCAGGGTCAGCACCGTCGTTGCCGGGTGCATTCTGCGCCACTCGCCCCAGGTGGTGGTCACGACGGCGCGGTGGGTCAGCCGCAGTCCGCTGCCGACCAGCGCACCCACCACCGGGACCCCTTCGAACGTGTTCCAGAGGCTCTTCGTGCCATGGTCGAACATCAGCTTGTTCGACCGGTAGAGCAGGCCGCTCGTCCCGAACTTGATGTGCTGGCCGTCGACCACGCTTTCATACGGAATCACCGTGCCGCAAAGCGTGCAGTAGACGATGGTCAGCTCGACGCCACCGATCCGGTCGAGGGCCATCTCATGCCACGCGAGAATCCGCTTCGGGTACGCGCGCGTCTCGCCACCGGCAGCGATTCCGAAAACAATGTCGTCGTCATCGAGGTAATCGGCTGCGTCGTCGTCCGCCACGACATGCTGCGGGTACTCGAGCGGTGGAATCCCGTTCACTGGCACGCCGCCCCAATCGATCTCGTCGAGGCGAATCCGCGTCTCCGCGCCGGGCGGAAAGAAGTCGGCAAACCGGGGATCGATCTCGCTGTACCAAACTCCCTTGAGGAGCGTGTAGTCAGGGTGGGGGTCGTACGGTTGCGCCCAGATCCACTGGTGCGCACGCTCCATGCTGCCGCGGAACCGCTGATCGGCCCGGTCTTCCAGAAAGCGCATCAGCCGGCGCCAGACACGCGTCCCCGGCTGTTCTACGGCCGGGGGCTCGAGATCCCCCGTTCGGTTGGTCGGGTTGGTCGGATCGGTCGAGAACGCGGGCCCGCCGTCACGCGGCGGCGGCGGGAAGAACCGCATCAGGTCCCAGAGCATGCCGGCGTAGCCATCACGCCACTGCTCGGCAATCTGATCGAGTGCATCCTCTGCCGCATCGCCGTCCTGGTCGAGCGCAGCAAAGAACAGACGGATGTCGGGGTGATCCCCGTCCGCAGGGGGCTGCTGCGCCTGGGCCGTGACGGCAGTCGCCACGAGCGCCACGGCTGCCGCAGCCGACATCCGAACCGTGGCGGCGAAGATGGCCTGGATCGGAGCGGAACGCACCGTTACTTCCCTAACTGGCAACCGTCAGTCATCATAGCCCGTCACCACGAACGCGAGGAAGCGAGGCAAGCGATGAGCAGTCCCTTTTCAACTACGACACGGCCCGAACCGGCGCCGTCCGACCGCTGGCCCACGGCAATCACGCAGGTCGATGCGGACCAGGTACTCCTGCGTGGCTACCCGCTCGACGAGTTGATGGGACGCGTCTCGTTCAGCGACGCAATCTACCTGGTGCTCACTGGAGAGCTTCCCGATCGCACCGTCAGCCGCGTGATGGATGCCCTGTTTATCTCATCAATCGATCACGGCGCGACACCGCCCGCCACCGTCGCCGCGCGGAATGTTGCCGGCACCGGCACGCCGCTCCGGGCAGCCGCCGCGGCGGGCCTCCTCGCCCTGGGCTCCCGGCTCGGCGGCGGCAGCAGCATCGCCAGTTGCATGCGCTTTCTGAATGAGGGTCTGGCGCTCGTGGGCGACTGGGTATCGTACGACGACGCCGCCCGACGCCTGCTCGATCAGATGGGCGCGACGGGGCAGGCGCCGCCCGGTTTCGGCCACCGCCAACACACGCGCGACCCACGCGCGGCGCGCCTGATGCAACTCGCCTTCGAGCTGGAACTCGAAGGTGGCCACACCCAGCTCGCCCGCGCAGTGGAGCAGGAACTGATCGAGCGGCGGTCGGCGAGCGGGTTGCCGGGAGTATCGCTCAATGTCGACGGCGCGATCGCCGCCGTCGCCGGCGATCTCGGACTCGACGCCGAGACGGCGACGATGCTGTTCACCATTGCGCGTGTCCCGGGCCTCGTGGCACACGCGATCGAAGAGACACGACGGCAGGAAGCGATGCGCTTGATCGACCCGTCGAAGCATGTCTACGACGGACCGGGCGAGCGGCGGGTACAGGAATCGCCACTCCTGGGTTGACCGCCCGAGACGAATGAGGCCGGAAGAATGGTGGGCGCTAGTGGATTCGAACCACTGACCCCCGCCGTGTGAAGGCGATGCTCTACCGCTGAGCCAAGCGCCCGACCCTGGAAAACGACTTACCGAGCCTGTTCGATCAACGCACGCAACATCCGAGAATACTGCGCATCCGCGTCCGTGGCGCCATCGAACGGCGCGGGACCGGAACCGGTGTCCACCATGTCGGACTCGGCGAGCCCGTCGGCGCCAATGTCGGTAATCAGCACCTTCGTCTCCGGGATCGATGCCGCGTTCAGGTCAATGTAGACCTCGCGGTACTCCGCGTTCACAATTTTCTCCCGGACGTACATAGGTACTTCGTAGCGCGCTGACACCACCAGGAGCTGTCCCGGAAACGCGAGGGCGGCAACAAACCGGTCATCCCCCTCCGTGTCCTTCGCCGCGATCGCGTCAAGCCCCGCCGCGCTCATGAGCTCCGCCAATTCGCTCGCCAGACCGCCTGACTCCTGCGCCAGCGCCGCCGGGCTACTCACGACGATACCCGCCACAACCAACGCCAGCGCCATCCCCCGGAACCCATCATGGACCGTCATGGCGATTCTCCTCTCCGACATGCATTCGTAACACCGTTCTACCACCGCCGACACGTATCGTCAACGCCGCAATGCACGATCAACGTCCCGTCGCTTCGGCCGGCGACCGTGAAGCCGCCGGATCCTTCGCCGCCGGGGCGGGTCCGTTGCCGCCCACGAACGACTCGACCGCGGCGCGGACGCCTGCGACCGTAGCGACCCCCCGTCCTCCCAGGACGAGGCGCGCGCTCGAAAAGATACTGTCCGCACGACCGGTCACCCAGCCGAGGAACGTCTTCGTCTGTTCCGCCAGTTCCGCCGCCGCGGTAGTAACACGGGCTGCATCGGTGCTGATCCGATCCAGCTTCCCGAGGGCCGGGCGGATCTCGTTCTCTATCGTGTCAGCGAGGTTGCGCACCCGCCGGGCAAGCCGGATACCGGCCACCACCAAGGCGAGTTGCACTATCGCCATGACGATAGTCGCTCCGGCGATCACGGCCAGCAACGTCAGCTGCGCCGATTCTGGGTCTGCGAACATGCGTCAGCTCTGTTCCTCTTCGGTGTCCGGCCCAACCGAGACTCGTGAATAGGCCGCCTTGCCGCGGTCGATCGCCTCGGTCAGGTGCTCCCGCTGCTCCCGGACAAAGTCGCGGCCGCGCTGCGCGGCGTCGGACGCCACGTCGCGGCCACGCTCGGCCGCATCCATGGCGAGGTCGCGCCCCTCACGCGCCCGTTCGTTCAAGACCCGGCGGGTTTCCTCGCCGGTCGCGGGCGCACAGAGCAGCGCGACCGCCGCGCCGGTTACCGCACCCATGACGAAGGCCACCAGCACCAGCGCCGCATTTCCATCCGACTCTCTCGACATGACGTTCTTCCTCCAGTTCCGACAGTCTATCCACCATCAATCTTCTCACAATTCTCTCGGACGTACGCTGCCGGTTCATGCGCCGTCGACGCCCATTTCGAGTTTTCGGAGATTACCCACCCGGTCGCGGAGTTCGGCCGCACGCTCGAACTCCAGATTGGCGGCAGCCGCACGCATCTCCACGTGCAGGTCCGCGATCCGCCGCTCAAGGTCGGCCTGCGACGCGAAAGTCTCGGCCGGCGCGTCGACCGGCGGTGTCGGCAGATAGTCGCGTTCATAGACGCTCGACAACACCCCGTCGATCTCCTTGCTGATCGACGCCGGGGTGATGCCGTGCTCACGGTTGTACGACTCCTGCCGCTCGCGGCGCCGCGCCATCTCGTCGAGCGCGCGGCGCATGGATCGAGTCACCGAGTCGGCATACATGATCACCTGGCCGTGGACGTTGCGGGCGGCGCGGCCGGATGTCTGGATGAGCGATCCGGCGGAACGCAGAAAGCCCTCCTTGTCGGCGTCAAGGATCGCCACGAGTGACACCTCCGGCAGGTCGAGTCCCTCGCGCAGCAGATTGATGCCGACGAGGACATCGAATGCGCCTCGGCGCAGGTCGCGCAGAATCTCCACCCGTTCCAGCGTGTCGATGTCGGAGTGCAGGTAGCGGACCCGCACGCCCAGCTCCTGATAGAACTGCGTCAGGTCTTCCGCCATCCTCTTCGTCAGCGTCGTCACCAGCACGCGCTCGCGCCGCTCGGTTCGTTCCCGGATTTCGTGCAGAAGGTCGTCCACCTGGCCCTTGACGGGCCTGACGTCGACGGCCGGATCGATCAGGCCGGTCGGCCGGATGATCTGCTCCACGACGACACCGCCGCTCTGCTCCAGCTCGTACGGTCCGGGTGTCGCCGAGACGAAAATCACCTGGCCGACACGCGCCTTCCACTCGTCGAAGCTGAGCGGCCGGTTGTCGACGGCAGACGGCAGACGGAAACCATACTGGACGAGCGTTTCCTTCCGCGCGCGGTCTCCGTGGTACATGCCACGCACCTGCGGGATTGTCTGGTGACTCTCATCGATGATCGTCAACGCATCATCCGGCAGGTAATCGAGCAGCGTCGGCGGCGGCTGGCCCGCCGCGCGGCCCGACAGGTGGCGGGAGTAGTTTTCGATGCCGTGGCAGTAACCGATCTCCTTGATCATCTCGAGATCGAACATTGTCCGCTCGTGCAGCCGCTGCGCTTCCTGGAGCTTCCCCATGTGTTCCAGCCAGGCGCGATGCTCAGCCAGCTCCGCCTTGATGCCATCGACCGCGCCCAGGGTGTGTTCGCGCGGCATGACGAAATGCGATTTGGGGTAGACCGCGATCCGGTCGTGGCGTTGGTGTGCCCGACCGGTCAGCGGATCGAAGCTGACCAGTTCGTCAACCTCGTCACCGAACAGTTCGATCCGGACTGCCTGATCGTCGTATGACGGGTACACCTCGATGATGTCGCCCCGGACGCGGAAGACACCCCGGCCGAACTCCTGATCGTTCCGCTCGTACTGAATCTCGACCAGCTTTCGGAGGATGGCGTCACGGTCCACGGTCTGGCCCCGCTCGAGGGGGAGCAGCATGCCGTAGTACGCCTCGGGCGATCCGAGGCCGTAGATGCAGGACACGCTCGCCACGATAATCACGTCACGCCGCTCGAAGAGCGACCGTGTGGCCGACAGCCGCATGCGGTCGATCTCGTCGTTGATGGTCGCTTCCTTCTCGATGTAGGTCCCGGTTGCCGGAACGTACGCTTCGGGCTGGTAGTAGTCGTAGTAGCTGACGAAGTACTCGACCGCGTTGTCGGGGAAAAAACGCTTGAATTCCTGGTACAGCTGCGCGGCAAGCGTCTTGTTGTGCACCATCACCAGTGTCGGGCGGTTCACCGTCGCAACGACCTGCGCCATGGTGAAGGTCTTGCCCGAACCGGTGACACCCAGCAGCACCTGATGCCGGTCTCCCCGGCCGAGCCCTTCGGTCAGCTCGGCGATCGCGCGTTCCTGATCGCCGCGGAGTTCGAAGTCAGTGACCAGCGTGAAGCGGTCGTACGTGGAGGGCATCCGTGCGATCAGCGCCGGCCGTCCGGATCATCCGCCACCGTATCCGCCTCGGCCTCCGTCTCGTTCCAGGGGGCGAAGTAGCCTTCACGCACCCGGATCCGCGGCTGGCGGAGGTCGTCGCGGCGATCGGTTTCGCGCAGCCGCACCTCCAGTTCGCGCCAGGTGCCATCCTGGCGCAGATTGGCAGAGATGAAGCCCAGCGAGTAGCGGCCGTCGAGTTCCTCGACGATTCGGCCGTAAATCTCGTCCAGGTCGTCGACGTCGTCCGGGTAGTACGAATACCCGCCGGTCATTTCCGTCAATTGGCCAAGGACCATTCGCTGCCGCTGCCGCTGCTGCGCCCGGAGCGATTCCTGAAAGCCGACGGCGTACACGGTGACGTCGGATGCGCGCAGCAGGTCGCGCGCGTCGCGGATCGAAAGGCGGCTCCGGGTGTCCTCACCGTCCGTGTAGAGCACCAGCACTTTCCGTCCATCCTGCTCGAACGCGCCATCGAGATAGACGCCGAGAGCGTCGTACAGCGCGGTATAGCCTTTCGGGCGGCGGCCCCGGATCCGTTCGATCATTCGGCCGAAATCGTCCTGGCCGTACCGGCCGACACGCACCTCGGTGTCGAAGTCGACCAGCGTCATGTCGACGGCGTAAGTGACGGCATTCAGGAAGCGGATCGCAGCGGTCTTCTGGAATCGCTCGGTCCTTTCCATGCTCTGGCTCATGTCGAGCAGCAGACCCAGGTGGAGCGGGATCAGCTGGGCATCGCTCTCGAGGCCGACCGAGAAGTACCGGATCTCCTGCGGCTCGCCATCCTCGAGCACCTCGAAGTCGTCCACGACAAGGTCGGTAACCAGATTGCCGTCCCGGTCGGCGACAGTGACACCCAAATGAACCAGATCGATGCCGCTGCTGAAGGTGGGTCGCTGCGCTGCAGCGTCAATGGCGCCGAACGCGACAGCCAAGGCAGCGATCCACGCGGCGGCGATCGGAAGACCTGATCGGGCGCTCCGGCGGACTCGCGTCATCGTCCGCTGATGATACTGCAGCGATCTGTCGTCAGGACCCAGCCGCGAGACAACAAGCCGTATCGACAATGCCTATAATGACCGGTCGTCATGAAGCGGGCCAAGATGGCGCTTACGGAGGAGGTCCAGCCCTCCCTCCGGACGCTTGTGGAGCAGTACCAGCGCCACTTCGACGATGCCGGCCGCGTCCTCATCCTCCTGCACCACGATCCCGACCCGGACGCCCTGGCGAGCGGGCTTGCCATGCGCGCCCTGCTCCACCGGAAGAAAACCACCGCGATTCTCGGCGCGTTCCATGGTGTCACCCGCCCCGAGAACCTGCGGATGGCCGAGTTGCTCGATATCGAAGTGGAGCCGCTCACGGCCGAATCGCTCGGCGGGTATGACCGGATAGTCACGGTAGACGTGCAGCCGCACTACTTCGGCGGCCTGCTGAACGACGTCGACCTGGTGGTGGACCACCATCCCGACCGGCCCGGCTACAAGACCCGCTTCAAGGACATCCGGCCTGACTACGGCTCAACCGCGACGATCCTGACCGAGCATCTGCGCGCGGTGGACGTCAACATCTCCGAGCGGATCGCGACGGCCATGCTCTACGCGATCAAGTCGGACACGCTCTTTCTGTCCCGGCAGACCAACCTGGGCGACCTCGAAGCGTTCACGTATCTCTACCCGCTTGCCGACACCGCGCTCGTCCGAAAAATGGAGGGATCCATCACGCTCGAGCGACTGCAGTACGTCGCGCGCGCGGCACAGGCTGGCGAGATGCACGATCGGGTCTTCGCCGCGCACCTGGGCGAGCTGTCACGCGAGGACCTGGTGCCGTTCGTCGCCGACTACCTGCTTCAGATCGACGAGGTGCAGTGGTCGGTTGTCTCCGGAGTTCTGGACAAGAACCTGATCGTGTCGGTTCGCAACCTGGGTTATTCGCGCAACGCCGGCACTTTCGTCACCCGGTTCTTCAACAAGATTGGCAGCGCTGGCGGCCACCGCTCGATGGCGAAGGCGGTGATGCCGCTTGCAACCTTCGAGACGGCTTTCGGCGCGGTCGGCGAGGGAGCGATCGCCACGCAGCTGGGACGACTGGCGCGCGAGTTCCTCTCCGAGCCGCGCCGCACCGGCGGTGGAGAACGCCGGATGAGCCCGCCGCGAATCACCGCGAAGCCGAAGGAAGACTAGGAGTCCGTGGTGAAACCCCGCGGAGCAACGCCGTTCAGGCGGGATGCATCGCCGCTCGAATGTAGCGGGGGTTTCAACACGGGCTCTTAATCATCGGGGCGGTAAGCCGGCGGCACCCCGGAACCGGGTGGTGTCGGATCGATCCGTAGCGGCCTCTCGTGCCCCGTCAGCCGTTCCGACAGCGACGGTTCGACCGCGGCCGGACGCTCGCCTGGGGGCGTGTCGATCAGCTCGCCGCTCGCCCCCACTACTGCGTCGACGAACTGCCAGCCTCCATCCTCGTAGCCGCGATTGATCAGTTCGTCGAGCGACACGCGCCGGTCGGATCGTTCGTCGTAGCAGCCATCGAAATCGAACGGACCGATCGGGTTGTGTGCCGGCTGCACCTCGAACACTGCGGAGAACCGATCGCGCCGGCTGGCTATCGCGTCCCGCAGTGCCGCAATCTCGAGACCGGCCAGATACTGTCCGGCCCGACCCCGCATGTCGCGGCGATCGGCATCGAGCGCGTGCGGGCCGGCGGCGGACGGGACCGCGGAAACGATGATCACCTGCGCCGCGCCGGCACGCGCCACGTCGTCGAGCAGGCGCGCGATCCCATCGAACCGGTCGCACAGGCGATGCGTCTCGCCCCGCCAGGCGCTCTCCGCCGCGAACGTCACAAGATGCGGGTCATTCACTACCGGAACCGTCAGCGCACCGGCCAACGCGTCCATCAGATGCCGGCCGGCATTGCCGGTCGCGTCAATTGCCTCGAGCGGCCGGTCCGGGTCCTCGGCACCCCCCTGAAAAAATGCCGCGCGGTACGATTCGCCCAGCAGTCCGACAACGAGGTCACGCCGCGCGTCGACGTCATGCACCTGCACAAGCACTTCGCGGAACCCGGGATGGTCCACGTTGTCAGCCAACAGTTCGGCGTAGCGCTTCCCCACATCGTCCCGCCCGGGGGGTGCGACAGCGGCGGCGCCCCGAGTCAGATCCCAAATACCCCGGATGAACCAGTCGGCCGCAACCTGCCGATCGAGCGGCGTGCCGATCAGCCGCCACCACAGGCCACCCCGCGCACGCCGTCGATGGCGTGACCGGGTAGCGGTCTGGAACGCATCGATCGCGAGAAACGCCACCAGCGTCGCGACTGCCGCCACCACCAGCCGCGGGATGTAGGCGGAGACGCCTGACGGATCGAACTGCGTCGCAAGCAGCCGGGCGTACGCCGCCACCAGGCTCGCGCCCGCTTCGACGCCCAACAGTGTCAGGAAGTAGTTGACGGGATAAACGATGGCCGCGCCCAGCAGCACCAGGAGCGGCAACGCCAACGCCGCAAAAATGGCGCCGAACATCCAGGCCGCGATCCGCAGCGAGCGGCGCCAGCGGTACAGCTTTCGCACGCCGGCGCCACGCCAGCGGCCACCGTCCTCCCAGAGGCGCGCGCCACCGTCCACTGCCGCGAAGAGCGCACCGACGGCACCGATGCCGCGACCGGCTATCAGGTCGATCTTCACCCCGGCTTCCGAGAGCGCGCGAAGCACACCGGCGTGGTAGGCGCCAGCGGTACCGGTGCCGGTCAACACCAGCGCCGTTCGCAACTGTGGAATGTAGCGGTGCGACGACTCGGCAGCTGGCACGGTAGGGCGTCAAGCCTCGTGAATGGTGGTCAGCTTGACCAGTTCGAACTCACGGACGCCAGCCGGCGTAGTTACGTGGATCTCGTCCCCTTCTTCCTTGCCGACAATTGCGCGACCGATTGGGGAGGCGGTGGAAACCCACCCCTTTGACGGGTCGGTGTCCTCCGGCATCACCAGTTCGTACTTGACCATCTTGCCGTCGCCGGCGCGCAGTTCCACCCTCGAGCCAAGGGCGGCCCGATCCCGCGGCAGGTTGCCGAGGTTCATGAGAGACAGTTCCGACACGCGCGCGGCTAGCATGCTGATGCGCGCTTCGACCAGGCGTTGCCGTTCCTTGGCAGCATGGTATTCAGCATTCTCACGCAGGTCGCCGAGCTCGCGCGCGCGCTGGATTTCCTTGGGGAGCTCGTGTTTCAGTTCGCGACTGAGCGTGGCGATTTCGTTCTCGAACCGTTTGATGAGCCGTTCCTTCATGCGGGGGTACTCGATAGGAAACCGGGGGCGGTTCCCAGCGTAGCACAGTTTGTACGGGGGGTTTGCTAGACTGACGGCGCCCGCCGTGGAGCCGATCACCAGCCGCCACAACCCGCTCGTCAGCCGCTTCCGCGAGGTGACGCGCGCGCGCCGGCGGACACGGACCCACCTGTTGCTCGACGGCGTCCGCCTAGTGGCCGATGCGCTGCGGTCGTCGGTTCCGATCGACGTAGTGATCGTCGCGCTGGCGGCGGTGCGCCAGGAAGATCCAACGATCAGGGCGCTGCTGCAAGCGTGCGAGACCTCGAAGGTCAACGTCGTCGCCGGCGGCGAACGGGTAATGTCTGCCGTCAGTCGATCGACCTCCCCGTCGCGTGCCGTCGCGCTCGCGACGCACCGTCCCGTGGCGGTGGACGACCTGTTGGGACAGGCGGTTCCGGCGCAGGGGTGCGTACTGGCCCCGGCGGGCGTGCAGGATCCTGGCAACCTGGGCGCGATCATCCGGGCCGCGGATGCGGCAGGGGCGAGTGGCGTCATCGTCTCGGCAGAGAGTGCGGATCCGTTCGGGGAGAAAGCGTTACGCGGCGCGATGGGGAGCACGTTCCGGATCCCGGTGGCGGACGCGGACGACACCGGCGATCTCGTGGCGCACGCGACAGCGGCAGGCTTCCGCGTGGTGGCGGCCACGCCGCACGGCAAGGAATCCCTCTACGCCATTGACCTGCGCCAGCCGACGGTCGTGCTGATCGGTAGCGAAGGGGCCGGAATGGATCCGGCAGCGGCCGACGCGGCCGACGCAACTCTCTCCATCCCCATGGCGGACGGGGTCGACTCGCTGAACGCGTCGGTCGCAGCGGCACTGATCGCCTACGAGGCACGCCGGCAGCGGACCATGGCGGACCGGCCGGCGCCAGTTCAGGTGACCCTCCCATGACGCCGGCGGGACTCTTCGACGCAGACGATTCGAACCAGCGGGTGGCGGCTACCCCGCTGGCCGAACGGATGCGCCCACAGACGTTCGACCAGATCGAAGGGCAGGCGGAGCTACTCGCGCCGGGCCAGCCGCTGCGAGAAGCAATCACCCGGGATGCCCTGCAGTCGATCATCCTGTGGGGACCGCCCGGGACCGGCAAGACGACGATCGCGCGGCTCATCGCCGGTGCGACGGAAGCGCACTTCATTGCGTTCAGCGCGGTCCTCTCCGGCATCAAGGACATCAAGGCGGTGATGGCGGAGGCGGAGGAAGCACGCCGCCACCTGGGGCGCCGGACCATCCTCTTTGTCGACGAGATCCACCGTTTCAACAAGGCACAGCAGGACGCATTCCTGCCACGCGTCGAGGCGGGAGACATCACCTTGATTGGTGCGACGACCGAAAACCCCTCCTTCGAGGTAAACGCCGCCCTGCTGTCACGCTCCAAGGTATTCGTCCTCCAGCCACTCCCCTCAGACGCGACGGAAGCGATTCTGCGGCGCGCAGTCGATGATGCGGAGCGGGGATTGGGTAGCAGGAACCTTACCGCGGACGACGATGCGCTCGCCGCGATCGCAAGGCATGCGAATGGCGACGCACGCATCGCACTGAACCTGCTGGAACTGGCCGCGACGATCGCCGCCGGGCCGGACGACGGAGGAAAGATCGACAGCGCACTGCTCGCCAAGACGCTGCAGAAACGCTCGTTGCTGTACGACAAGTCGGGTGAGGAACACTTCAACCTGATATCCGCGCTCCACAAGTCGCTCCGGAACAGCGATCCGGATGCCGCGGTTTATTGGCTGGCCAGGATGATCGAAGCCGGGGAGGATCCGGGCTACATCGCGCGGCGCCTGATCCGTTTCGCATCGGAGGATGTCGGCAATGCCGACCCCGCGGCGCTGACGGTCGTCGTGGCGGCGAAGGATGCCCTCCAGTTCATCGGCATGCCGGAGGGGAACACCGCGCTCGCCCAGGCAGTCACCTACCTGGCCACCGCGCCGAAGAGCAACGCCGTGTACGCCGCCTACAACCAAGCGGCGGCCGACGCGCATGCGGATGTCGCCGAGCCCGTGCCGCTCCACCTCCGGAATGCGCCGACGCGACTGATGCGGGAGTTGGACTATGGACGGGGCTATCGTTACGCCCATGACGATCCGGACGCCGTAACCGGCATGGACTGCCTACCCTCTAGCCTTTCCGGCCGCCGCTACTACCGCCCCACGAGCCGCGGCTTCGAGAAGGAAATCGCGCGGCGGCTGGACGCCTGGATCGAGCTGAAGGCGCGGAAACGCCGTACCGATGACGAGAGCGAGACGTAATCGATGCCTGGCTTCATCTACTATGTCGGCCGCGGTCTCCAGCTCCTGGGCATGTGGCTGCTCCTGGCCGCCATCGTCACTGCCGGCCCACTCGGCCCGAGCCCAAGAATCTTCGGCGCCGGCGTCGGAGCCTTCGTACTCGGCTGGCTACTCGCCCGGCCCAAGTAGCGCACCCACGAGCGGTTCGCGACGTCCAGGAATAGTGCCGCGCGCTACTCCGGCAGTGCGAGGGCGATGTATTCCGACGGCATGTCATCCCAGCCGACGGTGACGACGATGTACTGCCGGCCGTCCACCAGGTAGGTCATCGGGGCCGCGGTCGTACCGCCCGGCAGCGTCTTTTCCCAGACCACGGCGCCAGTCGCCTTCTCGTAGGCGCGGAACGTCTTCCCGCCGGCCCCGCCATACAGGGTGTTCAGGACGACGACGCCGGCGTTGCCCCCTTCGCCCAGGAAGACGAGCGACTTGGTCACAAGCGGAGACACCCGGCCCGGCTGACCCAGTTTCGGGAGATCGAGATCGCGCAACGCCGGATGGTCGCGCGGCCCATCACCGTTCGCGACCGACCAGAGGATCTCGCCGCGGTTCAGGTCGATGGCCACGAGTCGGCCGTACGGCGGCTTGAAGAGCGGCAGCTCGTTCGGTCCCTGCAGCGTGGCGAGCGTCTCCACCACCAGCCGCATATCCGAACGGGGATGCTCGGAGGCGACGATGCCAATCACCGATTCGCTGTGGACCGAGGGGACGTACAGGATGCCGGTCTCCGGGTCGACCGCCGCCCCGCCCCAGTCGGCGCCACCCACGACGCCCGGCATCTGAAGCATGCCCTTTGTTCCCCCGGATTCGCGATCCACCAGGGAGGGAGGCGTGAATAGCGGACCGGTGGCGTACTGCTCGAACACCTCGAGGGCGTCGCGGCGCAACTCGGGCGTGAAGTCGATCAGGTCGTCCACCGTCGTCCCCTGCTGATCGAACGGCGGCGGTTTCGTCGGGAAAGGCTGGGTCGCTGCGTACCACTCCCCCGGCACATCGCCCGCCGCGACCGGTCGCTCCTCGATCGGCCAGACCGGCTCGCCGGTCACGCGGTCGAGGACATAGGTAAACGCCTGCTTGCTTACCGCAGCGATCGCCCGCACCGGCTCGGCGCGGCCAGGAAGGCGGATGTCGACGACGTTCGGCGCGGCCGGGAAGTCGTAGTCCCAGATGCCGTGGTGCACCGCCTGGAAGTACCAGACCAGTTCGCCGGTCCGCGCGTCGAGGCAGACGAGGCTCTCGGCAAACAGATTGTCACCCGGCCGGTAACCGCCGTAGTAGTCGTTGGTCGGCGTCGACAGCGGCAGATAAACGTAGCCCAGTTCCTCGTCGGCGCTCGGCCACGCCCACATGTTGGTGTTGCCGGTGTACTCCCAGGACGCCCTGTCCTCGCTGAGCGCCGTCAGCCACGTCTCGTTACCCGGCTCCCCTTCCTGTGGGACGGTGTGGAAGATCCAGACCTGCCGGCCGGTCCGGACATCGAAGCCGCGGACGTCGCCGGGCGGCATTTCCTTGAGCGCCGGCATCGTCGCGTTCGTGACGTCGGTCATGAAGGAGCCGATGACGACGATATCGCCGACGACGAGCGGGGCCGACCCCCAACCGAACGTCTCCACGGGGCGGCGGAACCCGTCCCGGAGGTTGACTTCCCCGCCGTCGCCGAAGTCGGGATAGCGCTCACCGGTACTCGCGTTCAGCGCCACCAGGGACGAACCGACCACGGCAAGGACGCGGGCGTCGTCGCTTTGCGGATCGTCCCAGTACGCCACTCCCCGCGTCTGCCGCACCCGCGTGAACGGCTCGCCGTCCCGCCCCGGCGGCAGATCGTGCCAGAGCAACTCGCCGGTCGTGGCGTCGAGCGCGGCAACCGTGCCGAGGCCGGTGCTGATATAGAGGCGGCCGTCCGCCATCAACGGGGTGTTTTGGGCTGCGACGGGCGGCGTGAAGTCGCTGTCCTGCCGGATCGCCTCCGGGACCACCGACTGCCGCCAGACGATCTCCAGGTCGCCGACCGTATCCGCATTGATCTGATCGAGCGGCGAGTACTTGCTGCTGGCAACGTCCGAACCATACGACCGCCATTCGACGTCCTGCCCCGCGGCGGTTGCCGGAAGAAGCAGGACGAGCGCCAGAAGCTTCGCAAGTGCCGCCGGACGGCTCCATTTCCACATTGCTAGGAGCCCGTGGTGAGACCCCGCGTAGCACCGAGAGCGGTGAGGCGCCCGGCCTGACAAGGCGCGACGAGGGAACATATTGGCCATATATGACCGCGGAGCAACGCCGTTCAGGCGGGATGCATCGCCGCTCGAATGTAGTGCGGGTTTCACCACGGGCTCCTAACGCTCGGCTGCGATTTCGTCGTAGAACCCGGGAATGCTGCGGCGCATGAACAGTCCGTTCTCGGCCTGGGTCCAGCTCAACTCCGGCGTGACAATCCGCGCCTCGGCATCCCCCTTCTGGAGGCCTCCCTCGATCAGCGTATGCATCCGCTCGCGCACGGCTACGAACTGATCACGGAACGCTTCGACGTCAGCGCGCGTCATGACACTGCCGTGCCCCGGAATGGCGGTGTCAAAGTCGAGCGACAGCATGCCGTCGATGACACCTAGCCACTCCTTGCTGCTCCCGCCGTTCGCGTAGTCGATGAACGGAGCGGTGCCATGGAGGAGATCGCCACCATGAATGGTCCGCAGGTCGGGGAAGTAAACGACCGAATCGCCGTTGGTGTGCCCGCGGCCGAAGTAGTGCGCCTGCACCTCGGCGCCACCCAGATGGATGCCCGTCCGGTCGGCGTAGACAATCCGCGGCGGCGCCTCCTGCCCGCCCCGGATCATGTTCGCCCGGGCATTCTCGTGCGCGACGATCTCCGCCTCGTCGATGAAGCCCGGGTTGCCACCCGCGTGGTCGCCGTGGTGGTGGGTGTTGACGACGTAGCGGATCGGCTGATTTGTCACCGACCGGACCTGCTCGCGGATCCCGTCGACGTTCCGCGGAAACTTGTCATCGATCAGGATCACTCCCTCGGAGGTAACCCGCACGCCCACGTTGCCCCCGACACCGTTGACGTAGAACAGTCCGTCTTTCACTTCCGTGATGCTGAGCGTCTCCGGCTCCTGTCCGGCCACGACCAGCGTCGCGATCGTCAGTCCGGCACACACCCCCACCAACGCCAGCCGAAGCACCGCCGCGTTTGTCATTTCACGCATCTCACCCTCCTCAGCGGCCCGCTGGGCTACCACCATGCGAAATCGGATTATACGGCTGCGAGCGCAGCCGGGGGCGTCACTGTTGGATGCGGTAGAGGTGCGAGTCGGTACGGACGAAGAACGCACCGTCAGAAACCGCCATCGAGGCGAGCGTGACGCCGTCGAGACGGTTCCTGGCCAGCTCCCGGTATTCCGGACCGGGGGCGAGCACCGTCGTGACCCCCTCTTCGTTCTGGAAGTAGACGCGCCCGCCGGCATACAGCGGCGATGCCGAGTGATTGCCGCCGAGGCGCTCCTGCCAGTGGATCTCGCCGGTCCGCGCATCGACGCACGTGGCAATGCCGAAGTCGGTCACGAGGTAGAGTTCGTCGCCGACGAGCAGTGGCGACGGCGTCAATGGCGCGCCGCGTCGAAGCCGCCACGCGACATGGGTCCGCGTCACGTCGCCTTCGCCGTCCGCGCGCACCGCGAGCAGCGTCGGCGTCTGGAAACCGGTGGACAGATACACCATGCCGTGACCGTAGACCGGTCGCGGGACGTTCGAGAACCCGTTCGGGTAGACCACTTCCCAGACCTGATCGCCGGTCGCCGGATCGTGCGCCGACGTCCGGAAGGCGCTGACGTTGACAATCAGCGCACGGCCGTCGACGTCGATCACGATCGGTGTCGAGTAGGCCTGCGACACGGGATCCGGCCGCATGGAGCGCCACTGCTCCTCGCCGGTGCGTGCGTCGACCGCCACCAGGTAGGCCGTGTCGTAGCCGTCGATGCTGACGATCAGCCGGCCTTCATGCAGGATCGGCGAGCCGCCGTTTCCATGCTGCGAGACATAGGGAAAGCGCTTGCGCCAGACGATCTCGCCCTCCGGTGTCACCGCTGCCGTGCCGGTCGCGCCGAAATGAACGTAGATCCGTTCGCCGTCGGGATCGAGCACCGCCGTGGGCGAGGCGAGGCTGTTCTTCGGGTTGAGCGGGTTCACCTCCGTGATGCCGAACACCTCGACATCCCGCGTGTTCTCTCCGGTCGCGACGTCGTACGCGAGCAGCCGCAAGGAACTGCCGGCGCCCTCGGGCATCGCCGTCGTCACCCAGAGGCGTCCCCCGGCAACCACTGGCGACGACCAGCCGAGGCCCGGCACCGGTGCCTTCCAGGCGACATGTTCCGTTTCGCTCCAGGTAAGGGCCACATCGGCGTCATCCGCATGGCCTTGCCCGGTCGGTCCGCGAAACTCCGGCCAGTCGTTCGCGCGCAAGCCGATACCGACCGCCAGGACGAGCAGAATTGTCGCCCCGGTCCGTAGCGGGCCCATCACTCCGTCGTGGGCAGCCGGTAGGCGATCAACTCTCCGACGTGACCCCCGTTGCCGATCGCCGTGACGATGTACTGCTGCCCCTCGTGCAGGTAGGTCATCGGCGAGCCGGAGACCGCCGCCGGCATGAAGACCGAGCCAAGTTCCGCACCGGTCGCCTTGTCATACGCGCGGAGCATCGCGCCGACCTCTCCGGTCTCGGTGGTGTACGAGATGGGGTCGCCCGCGATCACCAGCGTCGGCGTGATCAGGGTGCCGACGCGGCCAATCCAGCCAAGACGGCCCAGGTCCTGCCCGGCAATCGCCGCGTGGTTCCGGACGTTGTCGGGAGGCTCGCCATGCGGGATCTGCCAGAGGTGCTCGCCCGTTGACAGGTCAATCGCGGTAATTCGCCCCCACGGCGGCTTGATCAGCGGCAGGCCATCGATGCTGAGCGAGCGCAAGCGGGCAGATACGCCGGGCGGATTCCCCCGGATGTAGTCCATGTCGGAGCGTTCCGGGTCGTTCACGAGACCGAGCGGGGCGACCTGCGTAAAGGAGTACTGGTAGAAAATCCCCGTCTCCGGATCGACCGAACCGCCCGGCCAGTTGGTGCCCCCGCCCGTCGACGGCAGCATCAGCGTGCCGTACGGACCCTCCGGGTCGGCCACCACCGGCGGCGTGAAGATCGGGCCCATCCGGAAGTTCGCGACGCGCTCCTCCGCCTCGGCCCGCAGCTCCGGCGTGAAGTCGATCAGGTCGTCGATGCTCACCCCCTGCCGGTCGTAGGCGAGCGGCTTTGTCGGAAACAGTTGCGTCCGCGAGAGAAGTTCTCCAGGCACGTCCGAAGCCGGCATTTCGCGTTCCTCGACCGGCCAGATCGGCTCGCCGGTCGTGCGGTCCAGCACGTACAGCCATGACTGCTTGCTCGGCTGGGCAATCAGCTTCCGCTCCACGCCGTCGATTACGACGTCCACCAGCACCGGTGCGCAAGGGAAATCCCAGTCCCAGACGTCGTGCTTGATCACCTGGTAGTGCCAGAGCCGTTCGCCGGTGTCGATGTCAACCGCGACGATGCTGTCCGAGAAGAGGTTGTCGCCGTGCCGGTGACCACCGTAATAGTCGTTGGTCGGCATCTCCGTCGGCAGGTAGACAATCCCCAACTCCAGATCGGCGCCGATCTGCCCCCACACTCCCGTGTTGCCGGTGTAGCGCCACGAGTCGTTCAGCCACGAGTCGTTGCCGAACTCGTCGGCGCCCGGGATGGTGTGGAAGATCCACTTCCTGGTGCCGGAGTTGGCATCGAAACCCCGAACGTAGCCCTTCGTGTTGCGCATCGAACGGGGCGAGCTGCCGGGAACATGCGCCGCTCCGACGACGAGTGTGTCGCCCGCCACCAGGGGCGTGGCGTGCAGGCCGATCTCGCCCGCGAGCGGATCGATCTCCTGATCCATGTTCTGCATCAGGTCGATGATGCCGTCGTTACCGAAGTCGGCCAGCCGCTCCCCGGTCTTTGCATTCAGCCCGATCAGCCGGTAGCCCGGGGTGACGTAGAAGATCTGTCCGTCGCCTCCGTCGTCGCGGTACGCGAGGCCGCGGCCGGACCGCCGACGCGGCGCGACTTCGGCTCGCTCTCCCTCGTCGAGCCGATGCATCCAGAGCAACTCGCCCGTCCCGGCGTCAGCCGCGATCGCAGCGCGGCGCAGACCGGCGGTCGAGTAGATGACGCCATCCACCATCAGTGGCGTCGCCTGAAAGTTGAACTCCGGCTCGGATCCGAAGTTGCGCGTCTGGATCCGCCATGCCTCCTCGAGATCGTTGAAATTGGAGGCGTCAATCTGATTCAGTGGTGCGTAGCGCGTGTTGGAGACATCGCCCGCGTAACTCCGCCACTCGCCGTTGTCGGTCTGCGCTCCGGCGGGCGTAGCGCCCACTGCCAGCAACGCGATGGCCAAGGCTGCCGATGCGACGCCGATGCTCCATGCTGCCATATGTCGGTCCCTCCTAGTCGATCACCGGATGGACGTAGCCGGCCGGCAGCACCCTGTCTGGATCCGGCCGGATGCTGAGGTATCTCACATGGTCCGGTATCTCCGTCCAGCCATGGAAAACGCCTCCCGGAATGACCACGATATCCCCCTCGGATACTTCTCGCACGTCGCCGCCCGTTGCGGTTGCGGTATAGCTCTCTCCTACCAGAACGGTCACGACCTCGCTGTCCGCCGGGAAGTCGCGGCGCTCGCCGATGGCGCCGCCGGTCACCAGCGTGCCGCCTCCCGAAACGATGTAGTACACCTCGGTCACGAGCGTATGGACGATGCCGCGGGCCGGGCCGTCCGACGCCTCGAGGGCGTCGCGGTGAAGGATGCCGACCGCCACGTTCGACTTGCCAATATCGACGACCTTCACCTGGCGGTCAATGCCTCCTTCGGGTGCGTTGACGACGGCCAGGTAGTCGTCGCGCGTGACATCGGTGGCCGAGTCGATCTGCGCCGCGGCCGGAGGCGGCGTGGCAAGGAGGGCCAGGCCGGCGACGACGAGTGCGAACGGGAGCGGACGTGTCTGCATGATCGAGATCCTCCCGAATTGACCCCTATTGTAGCGAGTTGACCGGGAGGGAACGCGAGCCCCCGGTGGAACTGTCCACCGGCGGGATGCCGGCGCTAGATCCGTTCGAAGCGACGTTCGATTTCGTGGCGGGGAATACGAAGGAGGACCGGCCGGCCGTGCGGGCAGACGGTGGAGTACGACGTCCGGCGAAGTTCCTGCAGGATCCAGGTCATCTTCTCGCGCGTCAGCGAATCGTGCGCCTTCACGGCGGCGTGACAGGCGGTAGTGGCGGCGATATGACTGATGGCGTCCTCGAGGTTGGCGCCGCGGTCCAACCCCTCCAGATCGTTGGCCAGAGCTCGGACCGTCGCTTCGCACGCGGCGCGGTCGAACAGCGCCGGGACGGCCGCAACGCGGACACTGTCGCCGCCGAAGGCCTCGAGTTCGAAGCCGAGGCGATCGAGATCCGCGGCGTGGGCGGCAAGCGCCTCGCGGGCACCGGGCGGCAGATCGATCAGGAGCGGGTCGAGCAGCCGTTGAGACTCGAGGCGGCCCGAGGTCAACCGTTCCTTCACCTGCTCGAAGAGGATCCGCTCATGGGCGACATGCTGATCGATCAGGACTACACCGTCGTTGTCCACCGCCACGATGAACGTGTCGCGGAACTGACCGAGCGGGATGAGCGGCGCCGTCTCCGCGCCCCCCGCCTCGAAACCACCGGGGTTCCAGGTGACCACCGGCGGCGTCGCCCGGCCAGTGGAAAGCGTCAGGTGGTCCGCCGGACGGGCGCGCGCGCCGGTTTCGCGGTCGTGCGCCACCGATACGCCCCCCGGTCTCCGTCCCCCTCCGCTCGATGGCCGCCAACGGCTGCCGGCGCCGAGGGTGCTGACTATTCCGGGAATGGAGCGGTCGCGCGGTTCGGGCGCCGGGGCAAGCGGCGGTTCGAGCGACAGCGTCGGCACCGCGTCCTGCCCGAGCGCTTCCAGCATTCCCCGCCGCACCACCTCGTGCACCATCGACTGCTCCAGGAAGCGGACCTCCGCCTTCGTCGGGTGGACGTTCACGTCGACCCGGTCCGGCGGCAGTTCGATGAACAGGTGGACCTCGGGGCTACGCGGCTTGATCGTGGCGCGGCTGTAGGCGTGGTTCACCGCGTGGAAGATCGTCTTGTCCTTGACCGCGCGGCGATTCACCCAGAGATGCTGCGGTCCGCGCGTCGGTCCCTGCTCGGCCAGGGCTGCCGCGAGGCCCGTAACGCGGATGCCTCCGGCCTGTTTCTTCACCGACACGAGGTCCGGCCGGTCGCCGTAGATCTGGAAGAAACGTTCGGCAAAGTCGGAGGCGGGCGGACAATCGATCAGGGTCCGGGGACCGCTCTGCAATGTGAACCCGACGCCGACGTAGCCGAGCGCCATCTGCGTCATAGTCCGCGAGATGTACGTCGTTTCCGCGCCGTCCGACTTCAGGAATTTTCGCCTCGCGGGCACGTTGTAGAAGAGATCCCGCACCTCTACCAGTGTCCCTTCGGGCGCGCCCGTCTCGGTCGCGGCAGGCGGACTGCCGCCGTCGACGCGAACTTCCGTGCCGCTACCCTCACCCCGCGCCCGGGTCCGCAATCTGAAGTGCGAGACCGACGCGATGCTCGGGAGCGCTTCCCCCCGAAAGCCGAGCGTCACGATGGCAGCAAGATCGTCCTGCGTTCGGATCTTGCTGGTGGCGTGCCGCTCCACCGCGAGTGCAGCGTCGGCCGGGACCATCCCCTCGCCGTCATCCTCGACCCGGATCAGGCGCTTGCCCCCGAACTCGATGGTGACCGCGATTCGGGTGGCGCCGGCGTCGAGTGCGTTCTCAATCAGTTCCTTGACGGCGGAGGCGGGGCGTTCGACCACCTCGCCGGCAGCGATCTGATTCGCCAGACCAGCGGGAAGCTGCCTGATGCGGGTGGCCAGCACCACGGAGCCTAGCCCCTGTCAGCGAGGGCGGCCTGGGCCGCCGCCAGTCTGGCCGTGGGGACGCGGAACGGGGAGGCGCTCACATAGTCGAGCCCCACTTCCTCGAAGAAATGGATGGACGCGGGGTCGCCCCCATGCTCGCCGCATACCCCCAGCTTGAGCTTCGGCTTGGCGTCGCGTCCCCGCTCGACGCCGAGGCGGACCAGCTCGCCGACCCCTTCGATGTCGATGGTCTCGAACGGGTCGCGCGTCAGGATGCCGCGGTCCTGGTAGTCCTTCAGGAACTTCCCGATATCGTCCCGCGAGAACCCGAACGTCATCTGCGTCAGGTCGTTCGTACCGAACGAGAAGAAGTCCGCGTCGGCCGCGATCGCACCGGCGACGAGTACGCTGCGGGGGATCTCGATCATCGTCCCGACCAGGTACCTCACCTTGACCCCGGCGGTGCTCATTGTCTCGGCCGCCACCCGGTCGATCACCGCCTTCTGGTCGCGGAACTCGCCGACGTGCCCGACCAGCGGGACCATGATCTCGGGAATGACCTTCGTCCCTTCCTTCACCAGCCGGCAGGCTGCCTCCATGATGGCGCGGCACTGCATCTCGGTGATCTCGGGATAGCTGATCGCCAGACGGACGCCCCGGTGCCCCATCATCGGGTTGAACTCGTGGAGCTGCTCGACCCGGCGTAGCAGTGCCCGCCGCTCTTCGAGGTGTGCCCCGCCACCCTTCATCTCCCCGCGGGCGATTTCGACCATCAACTCCTCGCGCTTCGGCAGGAACTCGTGCAACGGCGGGTCGATGAGGCGGATGGTGACCGGCAGACCGCGCATCGCCTTGAAGACGCCATAGAAGTCCTCGCGTTGCAGCGGCAGCAACTCGTCGAGCGCCGCCCGCCGTTCGGGTTCCGTCTCGGCCAGGATCATGCGCTGGACAATCGGTATGCGCTCCTCGCCGAAGAACATGTGCTCGGTACGGCAAAGACCGATCCCCCGTGCGCCGAAGGCGTAGGCGGTCTCGGCCTGGTCCGGTTGGTCCGCGTTGGCGCGGATGCCAAGTCGCCGGACCTTGTCGGACCACTTCAGCAGCTTCGAGAAACGGCCGTAGATGTCCGACTTGCGACGGCTTATCTCGCCGGCCAGCACCTGCAGAATCTCGCTCGGCTTCGTCGACACGCGACCGATCTTCACCTCGCCGGTCAGTCCGTCGAAGGATACGTAGTCGCCCTGTTCGAAGCGCTGCCCATTGACGTTCACCACCCGCTCGGTCTCGGAGACCTGCAACTCGCCCGCCCCGACCACCGATGGCTTACCCATCTGGCGGCCGACCACCGCGGCATGCGACGTCATGCCGCCGGTGGCGGTCAGGACGCCCTGCGCCACATGCATGCCATGAATGTCATCCGGCACCGTCTCCTTCCGGACCAGCAGCACGTCGCGGCCCTGGGCGGCCCAGCGCACCGCCTCGTCGGCGGTGAAGACCACCTCCCCGCAGGCCGCGCCCGGCGATGCGGGCAGCCCGCGCGTGACCGCCGGCAACGCAGCCCAGGCATCCGGATCGAACACGGGCGCCAGCAACTGCGTCAGCGCGTCGGGATCCACCATGCGCACCGCGTCCTCCGGCTCGATCACCCCCTCGGCGACCAGGTCGGTGGCGATCACCACGGCGGCGTAACCGGTGCGCTTCCCATTGCGCGTCTGCAGCATGTAGAGCTTCTCGTCCTCAATGGTGAACTCGAAGTCCTGGACATCCTTGTAGTGCTGCTCGAGGCGCTTCGTAATGCTTCGAAGCTCCTCGTAGGCATGCGGCATCACCTGCTCGAGCTCCTGGATCGGCTGAGGCGTCCGGATTCCCGCAACAACGTCCTCACCCTGGGCATTGATCAGGAACTCGCCGTAGAACTCGTTCGCGCCCGTCGCCGGATTCCGGGTGAAGCCGACGCCGGTACCCGAGCTGTCGCCGGTGTTGCCGAACACCATCGCCTGCACGTTGACGGCGGTCCCGATGGAATCGGGGATGTCGTAAATCCGCCGGTACTCCTTGGCGCGCGGGTTCTGCCAGGAGCGGAACACGGCGTCGCGCGACATCCGGAGCTGACGCCGGGGGTCGAGCGGAAACGGCTCGCCGCTCTGGCGGATCACCACCGCCTTGAACCGGTCGACCACCTCGCGCAAGGCGATCTCGTCCAGCTCGGTGTCGAGGGTGACGCCCCGGTGCGCCTTGACCCCGTCGAACTCCTCTTCGAATACCTCCTTCGGGATTTCCAGGACCACGTTGCCGAACATCTGAATGAAGCGCCGGTAGCTGTCGAAGGCGAACCGGCCATTCGCCGTGCGTGCCTTCAACCCTTCGACAGCGCGATCGTTGAGGCCCAGGTTCAGGATGGTGTCCATCATGCCGGGCATCGAGAACTTCGCCCCCGATCGCACCGAAACCAGGAGCGGCTGATCCGGCGACCCCAGGTTCGCGCCGGCCAGCGCTTCCAGCTCGGCGAGATGCCGGTCCATCTCGGCGTCGATCGCCGCGGGCACCCGGCGACGCTGTTCGTAGTAGACGGTGCAGGCCTCGGTCGACACGGTGAAGCCCGGCGGCACCGGCAAACCGGCGTTGGTCATCTCGGCCAGGTTGGCGCCCTTGCCTCCCAGAAGATCGCGCATGGTCCGGTCGCCCTCGGCGGAGCCGCCGCCGAAGAAGTAGACGTACTTCGGCTTGGACGCGGCCTCGTTCGCGCGCGGCCGGGAAACGGACTGGCTGGATTTGCGCTTCGTCGGCGACGGCTTCTTTGGCATGCGTATGATTCCGGCTTCCTGTTAACTTCTCTCGAAGAGGATGATGGGCGGTGTGATCCGCGTATTCTAGCGCGAACAAGGTATGCATCCCGCCATTCGGATGACCGGCGTCACGAAGACATTCGGCCAGATGACCGCCGTCGCCAATCTGGACCTCGAGGTGCCGCGGGGCGGGCTCTACGGTTTCATCGGACCGAACGGGGCCGGAAAGACAACCACCATCCGGATGATCATGTCGATTCTCTTCCCGGACGCCGGCGCCATCTCCATCCTCGATCAGGCGTCGGCGCTACAGGCGAAGGACCGCATCGGCTACCTGCCGGAGGAGCGGGGAATGTACAAGCGGATGAAGGTGCGCCCGTTCCTGCGCTACCTGGCGCGCCTGAAGGGAGCCGACGGCCCGGATCTCGATGCTCGGATCGGAGTCGCGCTCGAGCGGGTCGGCCTCCGCGGAGTCGAGTCGAAGCGCTGTGATGAGCTGTCGAAGGGCATGTCCCAGAAGGTGCAGTTCGTCGCGGCGACGATCCACGCGCCGGACCTGCTGATCCTCGACGAGCCGTTCAGCGGGCTCGATCCGGTCAGCATGCGGATGCTGCGGGACCTGATCATCGAGGAGCACCGGCGGGGCGCAACGGTTCTCTTCTCCACCCACGTGATGCCGCAGGCCGAAGAAATCTGTGAGCACGTCATCATGGTGCACGAGGGTCGCAAGGTGCTGGACGCGGACCTTGGCGACATCCGGCGGCGGTACGATCCGCGCTCCATTCAGTTCGAGCCTCTCGATCCGGAGGCTGATACGACGAGACTGGCCGCGATTCCTGGTGTGGAGCGGGTCCGGCGGAAGGACCGGGGGCTGGAGATCCTGCTGCGCGCCGGAACCGAACCGGCCCCGGCGATGCAACGAATCATGAAGACGGCCCCGGCCGCCCGCATCGAACTCTCGCGTCCGCGTCTCGAAGACGTCTTCATCGAACTGGTCACGGGTGGCAAGGCCGAGACCGAAGCGGCTCAGCTACGGACAAGACTTCGGGACGTCGGCCCGGAAGAAGAACCCGCATGACCCGCATCCTGCACGTCGCGCTTCGGGACTTCGTCGCGACGGTGGTCAACAAGGGCTTCCTC
Source organism: Vicinamibacterales bacterium (assembly GCA_965246995.1). GTDB lineage: Bacteria > Acidobacteriota > Vicinamibacteria > Vicinamibacterales > UBA8438 > VXRJ01. The sequence goes on along the minus strand of OZ252008.1, from coordinate 1,378,871 downwards.
ATCGGCCTGCTCATCGTGCCGGTCATTCTCAGCTTGATGGCGATCCTCGGGCCCAGGCTCTTCAACGAGGATGGCTATCTGATCGAAGGCGAGTACGCCGTCATCGATCCGACCGGCGTCGTGTTGCCGGAGATGCACCAAGCACTCGATCCGGAAGAAGTCGTCCGGCGGCGACGGGAGCGGTTCGACCGCCAGTTCGGAACGGCCCGGGAAGTGCTCGGCGGCATGGCCGACACCGCGCTCGAGCAATCCATCGACGATGCGCTCGGCCCCGCCCCGAACGTCCGGTTGACGGCGCTCGCGCCCGGCATGGACGTCGAAGCGGCGAAGGGCTGGCTCAACGAGGCAGCCGATGGATTGCGTCACACGGCGCTGATCGTGATTCATGAAGACGCGGTAGAGACCACCGACCCCGGCGGGCAACTCGGCGCCTATGACCTCTACGTGCCGCCCGGTCTCGACGAGCGGGATCTCGCCTTTATCCATGAGAACATTCGGGACGCGATTGTTGACGCGCGTGTCACGGCGCGTTCTCTGGACCGGGCCGCGATCGACGCCCTGCTCCAGGTGCCGCGGCAATCCTCCACCACCGTCAGCGCGGACAGCGAGCGCGAAACCGTCCGTGGATTCAACAACCTCCTGCCCCTGGCGTTCATGGTCCTCCTGATCATGGGCATCATGGCCGGCGGCCAGACCATGCTGACGTCGACTATCGAAGAGAAGTCGACCCGCGTGGTGGAAGTGCTGCTGTCGGCCGTTTCACCGATGGAACTGATGGCGGGCAAGCTGCTCGGCGCCGTGGCGATCAGCCTGCTGATGATCGGTCTCTACGTCGGGCTCGGTGTAGCGGTACTCTCGTCGTTTTCACTGCTCGGCCTGCTCGATCCCTGGCTGATTCTCTACCTGCTGATCTTCTTCCTGATCGGCTTCTTCGTGATCGGATCGCTGATGCTGGCGGTGGGCGCCGCCGTCAACGACCTGACCGAGGCGCAGTCGCTCCAGATGCCCCTGATGGCGATCATCATGCTGCCGTGGTTGATCTGGCCGGCGGTTTCCCGCAACCCGGACTCTCTGTTCGCCATCACGGTGAGCCATCTGCCGCCGATCAACACGTTCGGGATGATCCTGCGGATGGCATCGACCCAGCCCCCACCCTGGTGGGAGGTATGGCTGTCGATCGGGACCGGCATCCTGTCGGTGGTCGCGGCGTTGTGGGTCGCCGCCAAGGTCTTCCGGATCGGGCTACTGATGTACGGCAAGCCGCCGAATATCAGGACCCTGATCCGCTGGGTCCGGGCCGCGTAGGAACCTCGCGACAGCCTCAGTCCTCGGCCAGGTCGAGGACCTCCAGCAACGCGTCGCCCCGATCAGGCATGGGGTCTGGTTCGATCGCATCGAACTCCGCATTGACGCGCATGCTGTCCTCCCGGACCCGTCGGGAGGCCGCACGGAGCCGTTCCGCGCGCAAGCGGGCGCGTGTGTCGCGATTCATGCGGTCGAGCTTCAATGAGACTGCAGACATGGATACCCAGAACGAACATTGCACGGTTATACATTGTGGTGCTATGTATTAAGGGCGCCCGGGCATCGATTCGCGGGACGCGCGACGATGAGCATTAACAAGGACCTGGTAGCCGCCTCGACCGCGCCGCTCGTTCTCGCCATCCTGGCCGAGGGTGATAGCTACGGCTACGCCATCATCAAGCGTGTAGGTGAGCTGTCCGGTGGGCAGCTTCAATGGACGGACGGGATGCTCTACCCGGTGCTGCATCGCCTGGAGCGCCTCGGTTGCGTCGAAGCGCGCTGGGCCACCGCGGCGAGCGGCCGGCGGCGTCGTTACTACCGCCTCACGAAGGCGGGACGGGCGCATCTCACCACGCAGCGGCAGCAATGGCAGGTTGTGGATAACGCGTTGCGCGGGATCTGGTGCGCGCTCACCCCGGCGCTAGGAGCCCGTGGTGAAACCCCGCGTAGCACCGAGAGTGGTGAGGCGCCCGGCTGACAAGGCGCGACGAGGGAGCATATTGGCCATATTCGACCGAGGAGCAACGCCGTTCAGGCGGGATGCATCGCCGCTCGAATGTAGTGGGGGTTTCACCACGGGCTCCTAGGTCACGGATAACGGCGCGACGAGGACGGAACGACCATGGCGACGCACGACGAGACACTCGAAGCGCAGATCAGCCAGTGGCGGGCCTGGTTGCGCCGGCGGCCGGCGATCCGCGACGCCGACGTGGAGGAGCTCGAAGGGCACTTGCGCGACCAGTTGTCGGAGCTCGTCGACGCCGGTCTGGCCGCCGACGAGGCGTTCCTCGTGGCAGTCAAGCGGATGGGCAATCTCGACGCGGTCTCGCGCGAGTTCGCACGGGAGCATTCCGAGCGACTCTGGAAACAGCTCGTGGTGGCGCCGGACAGCGCAGGCGAGACTCGGCAATGGGCGGCTGGGGAGACCATCGTGGTCGTGGCTCTGGCGGCCGCCGCGGCGCTGGCGATAAAGCTCCCGGAGCTGTTCGGCTACCCCCCGCTCGTCAATGTTGATGAAGAGCTGTTGCCGTTCTATTTCCGCAACCTCAGCTTCTTCGTGCTCCCGTTCCTCGCAGCCTACTTCGCCTGGAAGCGACGGCTGGACCGGACGGGATGCCTGCGTCTGACGCTGGCGTTCGCAACCGCCGCCGTCGCCATCAACATCTTTCCGTTCACGCCCGGCGGTCACACCCTGACGCTCGCGGCACTGCACCTGCCGATCGCGTTGTGGCTGGCGGTAGGCGTCGCCTACGCCGGAGGACGCTGGCGCGATAGCGACCGGCGCATGGACTTCGTGCGCTTCTCGGGCGAGCTGTTCATCTACTACGTGCTCATGGCGCTGGGCGGCGGCGTGCTCACCGGTTTCACTCTCGTCACCTTCGCCGCCATCGGCGCGAACGTCGAGTGGTTCGTGCAGCAATGGCTGCTGCCCTGCGGCGGATTGGGCGCGGTCATCGTGGGCGCCTGGCTGGTGGAAGCCAAGCAGAGCGTCGTCGAGAACATGGCGCCGGTGCTGACGCGCCTGTTCACGCCGCTGTTCGCCGCGGTGATGCTCGCGTTTCTCGCCACCATGGCGTGGACCGGCACCGGCATTAACGTGGAGCGTGAGGTGCTGATCGGTTTCGACCTGCTGCTGGCTCTCGTCCTCGGCCTGCTGCTCTACGCTGTCTCGGCGCGCGATCCCCACACCCCGCCCGACCTGTTCGACGCGCTACAGCTTCTGCTCGTGGTCAGTGCCCTGATTGTCGACGCGGTGGCGCTGGCGGCGATTGCCGGGCGGATCTCCGAGTTCGGTTTCAGTCCGAACCGGGTGGCGGCGCTGGGTGAGAACCTCATCCTGCTCGTCAACCTGGCCTGGTCGGCCTGGCTGTATGCACGCTTCCTGCGTGGACGCGGCCCCTTCTCCGCCCTGGAGCGCTGGCAGACCGACTACCTGCCCGTCTACGCCATCTGGGCAGGCTTTGTCGTCGTCTTCTTCCCGCCGCTGTTCGGCTTCCTGTGAGCCCCAGGTCACCCAAGAGCTGCAATCCGTAGAATGATGGTGTGAACTGGACCGGTGAGCAGCTACTGAAGCAGATCGAGCTCGGCGAGGACAGCCGCGTCGAGTTCAAGGAGGCCCGCTTCGCAGACAGCCGGTCCCGCGCCCCACGACGAGAGTCCATCGCCGACGAGTTGGCTGCCTTCGGCAATACCGTCGGCGGCACGTTGGTCTTCAGCGTGTCGGACGCCGGCACGGTGCAACCGATGGACCGGACTCAGATGGATGCGCTGGAAGCGTTCGTCGGCGAAATCTGCTCGGACAGTATCCATCCCCCGCTGGCGTTCATCACCCAACGGCTGGCCCTGCCGGATGGGGTGTCCGCGCTGGTCGTGGAAGTCGAACGGAGCCCGCTGGTACACAAGAGTCCCGATGGCTACCTGTGCAGACAGGGAAGCGCGAAGCGGGAGCTTTCTCCGGAGGCCCTTCGACGCCTGTTTCAGCATCGTGGCCGCTCCGGCCTCCTGGGCCCCGACGAGTCCATTGTGGCGGGAACGGGCCGCAACACCCTCGACCGGGTTCTCGTGGACAGGTTCCTGAGTTCGCGCACCACGGATCCCGGCGACGTGCAGGTCGAAAAACTCGGCCTGGTCCGATACGACGAGAACGGTGTGCCACGGGCTACCGTTGCCGGCGTGCTGCTGTGCACCGAGCGCCCGGAGGAACACCTGCGCGGTGCACTGATCGAGGCGGTACGCTATCGCGGCACGGTGCTCGGTCGGGCCAGCCAGCACGACGCGGCGTCGATCGCCGGGCCACTGGACCGGCAGGTTCGCGATGCAGTGAACTTCGTCAGGCTGAACACGTGAGTCGCCGCGCGGAAAGATCCCGGGCGGATGGAGACCCCGCAGTTCGGCCCGCGGGCAGTGTTCGAGGCCATCGTGAATGCTGTCGTGCACCGGGACTACTCGCTGGAGAACGCCCGGATACGAATGTTCATCTTCGATGATCGGCTCGAGTTGTACTCGCCGGGCGCACTGCCCAATACGCTGCCCATCGAGGCCATGCGGCACCGGCAGGCCACGCGGAACGAGACCCTCGCATCCATGCTTCGGATGCTCGCGGTCGGGGACATCCCCGGCGCCGGCGCCAGGCAGTACTTCCTGGAGCAGCGCGGCGAGGGCGTTGCTGTCATCTACGAGCAGACCCGGGCGCTTACGGGTCAGGACCCGGGCTACGAGCTGATCGGCGGCGCGGAGCTGCGGCTCACGCTGCCCTCGGCGCTGCCGCCGGTCGAGGGTATCGAAGGCGAAGTGTCGGTGACCGCGGGCGGGCAGCCGGTTGCCGGTGCACAGGTGGTCGCGCTCTATCCGAACAAGACGTGGATGGCCGGCGAGAGCGACGCGTTCGGCCGGGTCAGGTTCGGGTTTCACTCCGCGCTCCCGATGACCGTCTTCTGTGCCGCACCCGGGTTTGCAGCGCAAGTTGAACCGAACTGGCAACCGATTCAGCCGCTTGCTCTGCAACTCGACGTGTTGCCTGCCGGTGGCTCGACGGTGTGCCGGAGGGCACCGGAGGATTGCCCGGGCTGGCCGGGCGCCTGAACCCGATCCTCGACCACCTCGATCGCATGTACCTGTACGCCGCGAACATCGCCATCGACGAGGGCAGCCACCAACCGGTGCGCTTCAAGCTGAACCAGCCACTACGGCTCACGGACGTCAACGGCGTGGAGTGGATGGTTCGGTTCGTCGAGATGATCGGGAAATCGGCGCTGCTGGAATACGAGCCGGTGAGTCAATAGCGCCTGCCCCGTCAATCCCGGGGACTGACCAGCGGCACACCCGCCTCAGGACGAGGTCTCTCGCACGATCTCCGAAACGTCGGCGAGCTGGAGGATGACCTGCTCGACCTGCTGCATGAGGCGCAGGCGGGCCTTCCGCAGTACAGGGTCCTCGGCCATCACGAACACTTCGTTGAAGAAGCGGTCGACGGCGGGACCGATCTTCGCGGCTTCGGCGAACGCCTCGCGGAATCCCATGCCCGTTTCCACGGCATGATCGATGGTGGACCGACGCGACTCCAGCTCCCTGATCAGCGCCTGCTCGGCCGGCTCGGAAAGCACCGACTCGAACGGCTCGTCCGACGAGCCGTTTTCCGAGAACTCCCGCGTGATGTTCTTCACGCGCTTGAAAAGCGTCGCCAAGGTCTGGAAGTCGGCGGTGTCGGTGAACTCCGGTAGCACCTCCAGCTTGCGGCGTGCATCCAGGGGCCGGATCCGGTCGAGCGCCTGGTGCGTCACGGCGCGTACGTTGCGACGGTCGAATCCGCGCTCTTCAAGGAGGTAGCGGAGCCGTTCGAGGAGGAAATCTACCGGCCTGGACTTCAGAGCGTAGCCTGGCCACCCCTCTTGCGCCGTGAACTGGCGCACTTCCAATCGATGCTCCTCAAGCAGGTCTCCCACGCGTTGCCGATTGAGTCCGGTGTCTTCCTCGATACCCTTGACCGACCGGCCGTCCTTCCAGTTGCGATCGAGCGCCCAATACACCTTGGACCAATCGTCCTCGTCCTTCGTATGCATCTTGCGGGCGGGTTCAAGGAGTTGTCCGACCCGGACGCGGGCGTCCAGGCCCGTCAACTCGGGAAGGTCAATCAGGATCCGCAGCATCCCCTGCGCCTGCCGGCGAATGCCGAGAGGATCGCGTGATCCGGTTGGCTTCTCACCTGCCCCGAAGAGGCCGACGACGGTGTCCGCCTTGTCGGCCAGCGCCACCGCCGCCCAGGTCGCGGTCGCCGCGCCCAGCGCAGCGCGCGACGGCGGGTCGTCGGCGCCGACACCGATCGGCAGGTAGTGGTGATAGATGGCCTTCCAGATTTCCTCGGTCTCCCCCTGCGCGCGCGCGTAGACGCCGCCCATGACGCCTTGCAGTTCCGGGAACTCCCCCACCATGTCGGTGGCCAGGTCAGCCTTGCAGAGCGCCGCCGCCCGGCGCGCGTCACCGGCCGCGTCGACTCGGCCGAACACGTCCCCCGCGATGCGCGCGGCGAGTTCCGCCATCCGCTCCGACTTGGCCCGGTAGCTGCCAAGCCGCTTGTGGAACAGCAGGGTGTCGAGCCGACCGAGCCGATCCTCCAGCCGCTGCGTCCGGTCCGCGTCCCAGAAGAACCGCGCGTCGCGCAGCCGGGCCACCAGCACCCGCTCCGCGTTGCGGGCGATGCGTGCGTTGCGAGCCGGGTCGTCGCCCGGCGTGTTGGTCACGGCGAGAAAGTGGGCGGAGAGCCGTCCCTCCCCATCGACAACCGGGAAGTAGTGCTGGTGGTGCACCATGGTGGTCGAGAGCACCTCGTCGGGGAGCGCGAGGAACTCCCGCGGGAAGGCCCCGGTTACGACCGCGGGATGCTCGACGAGATCGGGCACCTCCGCGTGGAGCGCCGACTGCTGGTCGAGCATCGCCAGCCGACCGCCGACCGCGGCGGCGCCGCCCTCGAGCTCACGGGTAACACGTTCGCGCCGGTCCTCTCGATCGATCAGTACGCAGGCGTTTGCCAGGCGCTCGCGGTAGTCGGCAAACGACATCACTTCGATCGGCTCGCCCGGCGTTCCGGTGCGCGCGAAGAACCGGTGCCCGTAGGTGACGTTGCCGGCCCGGACCGGGGCGACGCCGGATGCCGCCGCATTCGGGGTCCGGCCGATCTCGAACGGCACGATCCGGGAGGAGTAAAGGAAGATGAGCCAGCGGATGGGCCGGCCGAAAAGGAACTCGCCCCGGCCATCGTCGAGGGTGGCGTCCCACCGCATCGCCTTTGGAAACGCCAGATCGCGGAGCGTGGCGGCGAGAACGCCACCCAGCACGGATTGCGTGGCATCGCCGTCCTGCCGCCGGCGGCAGGCGAGATACTCCCCCTTCGGGGTCTGCACCCGTGCCAGCGCCGCCACCTCCACCCCCTGCTTGCGCGCGAAGCCGAGCGCGGCCGGGGTTGGATCGCCGTTCGCATCGAAGGCGGCCCGGACCGGCGGGCCGGTCACCGTCTCCTCGAGATCGGACTGCCGGTCCCCCAACGCCGCCACTGTGGCCACGAGCCGCCGCGGGGCGACGAACGTCCGTACCGGCGTGCGGTGGTCAATCCGCGCTTCCGCCAGTCGGGCCGTCAGCCGGTCCGCCAACTGCGTCTCGATGCCCGGAATCCAGCTCGCGGGCATCTCCTCGCAACCGATCTCCAGGAGTAGCTCCGAGTACTCCACGCTCATGCGTCCTGGCCTCGTTCCCACTCGGCGTGCGCGCCGGCGATGGCGACGGCCAGCTTCCGAACCCGCAGGATGTAAGCCGCTCGCTCGGTCACGCCGATACTGCCGCTGGCGTCGAGCAGGTTGAAGGCATGCGAGCACTTCAGGCAATGGTCGAGAGCCGGCAGCGTGAGGCCGGACGCCAGCAGATGCTCGCTGAGTTCGTAGTAACGGTCGAACAGGTCGCGGTGGGTTCGGCCGAACTCGCCGGCCGGCAAATCGACCTGGCCGAACGCGTACTTCGACTGCTCCACTTCCTCACGATGCCGTACCTCGCGATAGGAGACGCCCGGCGCCCACGCGAGGTCGTACACGTCGTCCACGCCCTGCAGGTGCATCGCGATCCGTTCCAGTCCGTAGGTCAGCTCGACAGAGATCGGCGCCAGATCCAGGCCTCCCGCCTGCTGGAAGTAAGTGAACTGGGTGATCTCCAGCCCGTCGAGCAGCACCTGCCATCCGATTCCCCAGGCGCCCAGCGCCGGGGACTCCCAGTTGTCTTCCTCGAAGCGGACGTCGTGGCGCGTCGGATCGATGCCGCATGCGGCCAGACTGTCCAGGTACAGCCGCTGCGCCGCGTCCGGTGACGGCTTCAGGATCACCTGGAACTGGTGGTGCTTGAAGAGCCGGTTCGGGTTCTCACCGAAGCGGCCGTCAGCGGGGCGGCGCGACGGTTGTACGTACGCGACGTTCCAGTGCCGGGGACCGATGACACGGAGGAATGTCTCCGGATGCATCGTCCCGGCCCCAACCTCGATGTCGAGAGGTTGCTGGATCAGGCAGCCGCGATCGGACCAGAAGCCGGAAAGTGTGAGGATCAGATCCTGAAGGGTCATGGCGAGCGCGCGACGCGCATTGTAGCGTAACGTCCCGTCCCGCCGGCCGACCCATCGGCTGCCTCCGCTCCTACGGCAAGGTCAGTGCGACCAGCTCCGAATCGTCGCCGCCGGTGCCGAGCCCGACCAGCAGGTACTGCTTCCCATCGTGAAGGTACGTTACCGGGTTCGCGCCCGGCGACGCCGGCAGCGGGATCGATCCAAGGTGCTCGCCGGTCGCCTTGTCATAGGCACTGATGGCGGTTGAACTGTCTGCCTCCTCCACGACGTCGCGTCCGCCGTGGTTCATGATCAGCAGCGTCGGCGTCACGAGCGGCCCGGAACTGATCCCGCCCCCGCCGCCGAGCGGCCCCAGATCGAGGTGCGCGAGCGCGGGATGGTTCCGCGGCCCGTCGCCGTGCGGCACCTGCCAGGCATGCTCGCCGGTGTTCAGATCGATCGCGGTCACCCGAGAGTAGGGCGGCTTGAAGATCGGGAGCCCCTGCGGGCCGGACAAGCCGTAGCCCCAGGGGTCCGTGAAGTAGCCGATGGTCGCCGGTGCGTCATACGGGATTACCTCGACGACGATCAGCGTGGACGACGACGAGACGTACAGCATCCCGGTCTCCGGATCGACCGCCGCGCCCTGCCAGTTCGCGCCGCCGCCGGCGCCCGGCACCTGAATGAATGGCTTCTCCGCGCCCCGCAGGATGGGCGGTGAGAAGATCGGGCCGAAGCGGGCGCGCGCGTTGACGATCTCGAGCGCTTCCTCGCGCAGCTCCGGCGTGAAGTCGATCAGGTCGTCGATCGTGATCCCCTGCCGATCGAACGGCGGCGGTTTCGTCGGGAAGGGTTGCGTCGGCGAATACCACTCCCCGGGCACATCCCCCTGCGGCACCGGGCGCTCCTCGATCGGCCAGACCGGCTCGCCGGTCGCCCGGTCAAAGACGTACGTGAATCCCTGCTTGCTTACCTGCGCGATCGCCTTGATCGGACGCCCGTCGACGGTGATGTCGATCAGGTTCGGCCCGGTCGGGAAGTCCCAGTCCCACAACCCGTGGTGGATCGCCTGGAAGTGCCACTCGCGCTGGCCGGTCTCGATATTGACGGCGACGATGCTCTCGGCGAAAAGGTTGTTGCCGGGCCGCATCCCGCCGTACCAGTCGTTCGACGGCGTGCCGGTGGGGAGGTACACCAGTCCCAGCTCCTCGTCGACGGCCATGTAGGACCAGACGTTCGAGTGTCCGCTGTAGCGCCACGACTCGTTCTGCCACGAGTCGACACCGAATTCGTCGCCCTGCGGGATGGTGTGGAAGATCCACTTCATGTCGCCGGTCCGCACGTCGTAGGCACGGACATGCCCCGGCGATGCCTCGCGCAGCGTGATGAACGTGTCCTGCACGACGCTCCCGACGATCACGGTGTCACCCGCGATGGTGACCGGCGACGAGTAGGTCATCCGCGTCTGATCGATCTCCCGCCCGAGCCCTTCGCGCAAGTCGACAAAGCCGCTGGTGCCGAAGTCCGGATACATCTCGCCCGTCTTCGCGTTCAGCGCCACGAGGCGGAGGTCGTGATTCGAGAAGACGATCCGCGCGTCGCCGCTCTCGGAGTCCTTCCAGTACGAGACGCCGCGGTGGCGCCACCCCATGTTCGGCGGGCGCTCCATCCGATCGTAGATGCGCGGGTCGTAGGTCCAGACCTCTTCGCCGGTGCCCGCGTCGAGTGCGGCCACCTGGCCGAGCGCGGTGATGGCGTAGATCATCCCGTCCACCACGAGGGGCGTCCCCTTGTAGCCGCTCGGCAGGATCCGCTCGTCCGCTTCCGCGACGGCTCGCGAAAGCGACGTCCAGCGCCACGCCACCTCCAGGTCGAGGAAGTTGTCGGCAGTGATCTGATCGAGCGGCGAGTACTTCGTATTCGCCTGATCCCGACCGAACGCATGCCATTCGCCGTCAGGCACCTGAGCCACAGCCGGCGCCGCAGTCGCCAGCAGGCTCGCTGAAACGGTAATCGTCACCAACGCCGCCGCACACGACCATCGCCAATTGATCATCGCTGCCCCCTTGCAGGCATCCAGACTGTCGTTACGCTACCATGCCGGACAATTGCATGCCGCTCCACGCTGCGGACGCACTGATTCTCCGCACCTACAAGTTGGGCGAGACCGACCGGATCGTGGTCTTCCTGACCGCCGATCGGGGAAAGCGCCGCGGCGTCGCGCGCGGAGCGCGCCGGCCACGCTCACCGTATATGGGGGCGCTCGAGCCGTTGACGCTCGGGCGGGTTGCCTACTTCGAACGGGAGCAGCGGGATCTGGTACGGCTCCGGTACGTCGAGCCGACGTGTTCCCCTCTCGCCGCGCCCAGCGCCGACGGACTCGCGCATGTCGGTTACTTCGCCGAGTTGATCGACGAGTGGGCGCCGGAGGCGGATCCGAACGAACGGTTGTTCCGGCTCGGCGCGGCAGTAATCGAGGCGCTCGCCGCCGGTGCGCCGGTCGAACGCCTGGCACGCTATTTCGAGTTCTGGCTGCTCCGCCTCCAGGGTGTCTACCCTTCGATCCGCGGATGCAGCCGGTGCCGCGGCACGCTCGAGGTCGGCGCCAGGCTCGACCCGACCGGCGGCACGTTCATCTGCCAGCGCTGCGAACCGTCGGAACGTGGCCTCCAGTTGTCGCCGGCCGCATTCGCGTTCCTTCAGTCATCGCGTGAACTGCACCCCGCCAGCCTCGCCGAGGCACTGCTCGCGCCGGCCGCCAACCGCGAGCTGGCCGCCGCCCATCAGGCCCTCATCACCACGCATCTGGAGAAACACCTCAAGTCCTTGAGGGTGCTCCACGCGGTAGCGGGCGGATGACGCTCGGGGATCGCGTCGAGTTTGCCCAACCGCACACCACGCCGTACAGTGGACATATGGAGCCCCGTTCCAAGGCATCCGTAGCCCAGGCGTTTCGCACGACGCTCAATCTGTTCGAGACCGGCGTTGCCATGAAGCGCCAGAGTCTCCGCCGCAACCATGCCGGGGCGAGCGACGAGGAAATCGACCGGCGACTTCAACAGTGGCTTCTCGACCGCCCGGGGGCGGAGCACGGTGACAGCCCAGGACGTCGAGTAGATCTGACCGACCTGACCGCGTGACCTCGCTCGAAGCGATACTCCGCCGGGTTGATGCCGACCTCGCCAGGTCCCGCATTTCCTTTGCCTTGATCGGCGGATTAGCGGTCTCTGCGCGGACCGAACCACGGTTTACGCGCGATGCCGATCTCGCGGTGGCGCTGGATAGCGACGCCGAGGCCCAGTCTCTGGTGCATGGGTTGCGGGTGCTCGGTTACGGCATCGGGTCCATCGTGGAGCAAGAAGCCGTCGGCCGGCTTGCGACCGTAAGGCTGACCCGCTCTCCCGCGCCGGAGGCGCCGGTCGTCGACCTGCTGTTTGCCTCGTCGGGCATCGAAGCCGAGGTGGTCGCCGAGGCGGAGCCAATCGAAGTGCTGCCCCACCTGACGCTGCCTGTAGCCACCACTGGACACTTGATTGCACTGAAGGTGCTGTCTCGCGACGACGTGAGTCGCCCACAGGATCTGGTCGACATCAGGACCCTTCTCGCAGCCGCCTCGGCGGAGGACCTGGAGCTCGCGCGTCACGCCCTCGGACTGATTGCTACCAGGGGCTACGACCGCAGGCGCGATCTCCTGGCGGACATGAACAGTCTGCTGGGTGCTTGATGGCCTGTGAGTTCGACCAGATCGTCAAGGCAGCGCGAAGACGAACAGGTTACTGCTTCGCAGCGTTTGCGCCAACGCCCGGCAAGCGTGCGACCGACCGAGAGCCAAGGGCGATCCGGGCGGTCCTCGTTGGCGAACACCGGTCGCCAGCCATAGCCGGACGCGGCGGTCGCTTCGTCAGTCGTCCTGTGCCCCCCGCGCTCGCCGTCGGGCCTGCGCCACGATCACGACGCCGAGCGCCAGTCCGCCGCCGAGCAACGCGAGCGCTGGCGTGTCGGCGCCTTGCTCGCCCAGCGCAGCATTGAGCCCACCGCCGGAGAGCATGCCGAACAGAGTCGCGAGCAGAGCCCTCACGACGACGCGCCCGCCGGTCTCACGCACCTCGGTCGCCCCTGCCTGGCGCACCTCATTGTCGCCGATTCAAACGGATGACGCTCGGCATGGTGGGATGAGGTCGAGAAGGCTGCCAAATGTCACCGAGCCGGGAAGACGAACCGCGCGGGACGAACGGGGACGGCCTTCGTTTCCGGTCCAAGGTCGACCTCTGGCTCGTTCTGCTGTCTGTCGCCCCTTGCTTCCTGCTGGTTTACCCGGCCATTCGGGAGGCGTCCCAGGGCACGGTCTGGGTGCCGCTCGTCATCCTCCTTCCGGTCGGCGCGTTCGTCTGGATGCTTCGGAGCACTGTCTACGTGGTGAGCGGCACGACACTGACGGCGCGCTGCATGGGGTCGACGCGCCGGATTCCGTTGCAGTCGATCACCGCGCTACGGGCATCGCGAGACCCGCTGTCCGCTCCCGCGCTGTCACTTGACCGCATCGCGGTGCTGCACGGCGGCGGCACGCTGCTTGTCTCGCCCGCGGACAGGGCCGGATTCGGGCAGGCGATCCTGGTGTCGGCGCCTGCGATCTCAGTCGAGGGCCTGCCGGTTAGAACCGACACATGAGAATCTACAGCGCGCCGGTCTGGCCTAGGAGTCTGCGCCGCAGAAAAGGGATGCGACAATCGCAGACCATCCGACGACGAAAGGACCTGATGTCGACGACGTTTCGCCGCTACGCACCGGACCAGACCCTGTTGCTGCCAGCCGACATGCGGGAGTGGCTGCCGGAAGGCCACTTGGCGCATCACGTGAGCGACCTGGTGGAGGGTTTGGATCTGACGGCGTTCTACGCGCCGTATGAGGGAGACGGTCGGCGCAACGCGCCGTATGCGCCACGGATGCTGGTGAAGGTGCTGATCTACGCGTATGCGACGGGGGTGTTTTCGTCGCGGGGGATCGCGAAGAAGCTGGAAGAGGACGTGGCGTTCCGGGTGCTGGCGGCGGGCAACTTTCCGCAACACCGGACGGTGTGCGAGTTCCGTCGGCGGCACCTTGGGGACTTCAAGAAACTGTTTGTGGAGGTGGTGCGTCTGGCGCAAGAGCTGGGGCTGGCGAGCTTCGGGAAGTTGTCGATAGACGGGACGAAGGTGCGGGCGAACGCGAGCAAACGCAAGGCGATGAGCTACGGGCGGATGCAGGAGGAGGAGCGGCGGCTGGCGAGCGAGGTCGAGGCGCTGGTGGAGGCGGCTGGCGACGCTGACGCGGCCGAGGACGCGCGGTTGGGGGCGGCGGTGCGCGGCGACGAGCTGCCGACGGAGTTGCGGCGGCGGGAGGATCGTCTGGCGGCGATCCGGGCGGCGAAGGCGCGTCTGGAGGCGGCGCAGCGGGCGGCGGACGACGCGGGCGGGCGGCAGCCGGGCGAGGGTCGGAACCCGCAGGGCGGTCGGCCGTACAAGCGGGGGTATGGCGAGCCGGACGAGAAGGCGCAGAGCAACTTCACGGATCCGGACAGCGGGATCATGAAGACGAGCAACGAAGGGTTCCAGCAGTGCTACAACGCGCAGGTGGCGGTGGACTCTGACCACCAGTTGGTGGTGGCGACCGACGTGACGGCGAACGCGAGTGACCAGGGCGGGTTGCCGGCGCTGCTCGACGCGGTGTCGGAGACGTTCGACGCGCAGCCGGAGACGGTGCTGGCCGACGCCGGGTATTGCAACGAGCGGGACTTGGTGGACCTGGAGACGCGGGGCGTCAACGGGTATGTGGCGCCGGGGCGAGAGGGTAAGACGGCGACGACCAGCGACCCCAAGAAGCATCCGGCGACGAGTCGCATGTCGGAGAAACTGGCGACGCGGGCGGGCCGGGCGGCGTATGCGGAACGCAAGTGGCTGTCGGAGGCCCCGCACGGCTGGATCAAGCACGTGCTGGGATTCCGGCGCTTCAGCCTGCGGGGACTCGCCACGGCGGGCGGCGAGTGGGACTTGGTGTGCCTGGCGTTGAACGTCAAACGCCTTCAGCCCCTGATGGGCACGTCAGTATGCGCGGCATAAGTGCGGTAACGGCGACAAAACGTTGCCAATTATGGCCGCCGGCGCCCCGTCCGCGTCCGAACCGGCGTTCGTGCCGCCGTTGCCGGGAATCAACCCAGCCCGGCGACCGGTAACCCTGTCCGGACGCGGCGCGTCAAATCGCGGGGCGACGGCAAACGTCGCCCCGTCAATGTTCCACGGCGCAGACTCCTAGGGGATCGTCGCCCTCGCGGGCCAGGCGGCGGTTGGCCAGCGCCTTCTCGCGCGCCGTGGCCAGTGGGACGAGCCCTGCCGCGCCGAGTCCCAGCTCGCGGCGGCGTCCGCGGATGACGAGGCGCTGTATCCAGCTTCGCGTGCCGGACGGCTGGACGAACAGGTACAGCCGTTGGGCGGCATCCGGCGACGGCTTCAGGATCACCTGGAACTGGTGGTGCTTGAAGAGCCGGTTCGGGTTCTCGCCGAAGCGGCCGTCAGCGGGGCGGCGCGATGGTTGCACGTACGCGACGTTCCAGTGATGGGGACCGATGACACGGAGAAGTGTCTCCGGATGCATCGTCCCGGCCCCAACCTCGATGTCGAGAGGTTGCTGGATCAGGCAGCCGCGATCGGACCAGAAGCCGGAGAGTGTGAGGATCAGATCCTGAAGGGTCATGGCGAGCGCGCGACGCGCATTGTAGCGTAACGTCCCGTCCCGCCGGCCGACCCATCGGCTGCCTCCGCTCCTACGGCAAGGTCAGTGCGACCAGCTCCGAATCGTCGCCGCCGGTGCCGAGTCCGACCAGCAGGTGCTGCTTCCCGTCGTGCAGGTAGGTTACCGGGTTCGCGCCGGGCGACGCCGGCAGCGGGATCGCTCCAAGGTGCTCGCCGGTCGCCTTGTCATAGGCGCTGATGGCCCGCGAACTGTCTACCTCCTCCACGACGTCGCGTCCGCCGTGGTTCATGATCAGCAGCGTCGGCGTCACGAGCGGCCCGGAACTGGTCGCGCCCCCGCCGCCGAGCGGCCCCAGATCGAGGTGCGCGAGAGCGGGATGGTTCCGCGGCCCGTCGCCGTGCGGCACCTGCCAGGCATGCTCGCCGGTGTTCAGATCGATCGCGGTCACCCGCTTGTAGGGCGGCTTGAAGATCGGGAGCCCCTGCGGGCCGGACAAGCCGTAGCCCCAGGGGTCCGTGAAGTAGCCGATGGTCGCCGGTGCGTCATACGGGATTACCTCGACGACGATCAGCGTGGACGACGACGAGACGTACAGCATCCCGGTCTCCGGATCGACCGCCGCGCCCTGCCAGTTCGCGCCGCCGCCGGCGCCCGGCACCTGAATAAATGGCTTCTCCGCGCCCCGCAGGATGGGCGGGGAGAAGATCGGGCCGAAGCGGGCGCGCGCGTTGACGATCTCGAGCGCTTCCTCGCGCAACTCCGGCGTGAAGTCGATCAGGTCGTCGATCGTGATCCCCTGCCGATCGAACGGCGGCGGTTTCGTCGGGAAGGGTTGCGTCGGCGAATACCACTCCCCGGGCACATCCCCCTGCGGCACCGGGCGCTCCTCGATCGGCCAGACCGGCTCGCCGGTCGCCCGGTCAAAGACGTACGTGAATCCCTGCTTGCTTACCTGCGCGATCGCCTTGATCGGACGCCCGTCGACGGTGATGTCGATCAGGTTCGGCCCGGTCGGGAAGTCCCAGTCCCACAACCCGTGGTGGATCGCCTGGAAGTGCCACTCGCGCTGGCCGGTCTCGATATTGACGGCGACGATGCTCTCGGCGAAAAGGTTGTTGCCGGGCCGCATCCCGCCGTACCAGTCGTTCGACGGCGTGCCGGTGGGGAGGTACACCAGTCCCAGCTCCTCGTCGACGGCCATGTAGGACCAGACGTTCGAGTGTCCGCTGTAGCGCCACGACTCGTTCTGCCACGAGTCGACACCGAATTCGTCGCCCTGCGGGATGGTGTGGAAGATCCACTTCATGTCGCCGGTCCGCACGTCGTAGGCACGGACATGCCCCGGCGATGCCTCGCGCAGCGTGATGAACGTGTCCTGCACGATGCTCCCGACGATCACGGTGTCACCCGCGATGGCGACCGGCGACGAGTAGGTCATCCGCGTCTGATCGATCTCCCGCCCGAGCCCTTCGCGCAGGTCGACAAAGCCACTGGTGCCGAAGTCCGGATACATCTCGCCCGTCTTCGCGTTCAGCGCCACGAGGCGGAGGTCGTGATTCGAGAAGACGATCCGCGCGTCGCCGCTCTCGGAGTCCTTCCAGTACGAGACGCCGCGGTGGCGCCACCCCGTGTTCGGCGGGCGTTCCATCCGATCGTAGATGCGCGGGTCGTAGGTCCAGACCTCTTCGCCGGTGCCCGCGTCGAGTGCGGCCACCTGGCCGAGCGCGGTGATGGCGTAGATCATCCCGTCCACCACGAGGGGCGTCCCCTTGTAGCCGCTCGGCAGGATCCGCTCGTCCGCTTCCGCGACGGCTCGCGAAAGCGACGTCCAGCGCCACGCAACCTCCAGGTCGAGGAAATTGTCGGCAGTGATCTGATCGAGCGGCGAGTACTTCGTATTCGCCTGATCCCGACCGAACGCATGCCATTCGCCGTCAGGCACCTGGGCCTCCGCCGGCGCCGCAGTCGCCAGCAGACCCGCCGTCGCGGCAATCGCAACCAACGCCGCCGCACGCCGCATTTGCCACATGCTCATTGCTGCACCTCTTGCCGGCAGTCGGGACGCCATTACGCTACCATGCTGGACGACTGCATGCCGCTCCACGCTGCGGACGCACTGATTCTCCGCACCTACAAGTTGGGCGAGACCGACCGGATCGTGGTCTTCCTGACCGCCGATCGCGGGAAACGGCGCGGCGTCGCGCGCGGGGCGCGCCGGCCACGGTCACCGTACATGGGGGCGCTGGAGCCGTTGACGCTCGGGCGGGTTGCCTATTTCGAACGGGAGCAGCGGGATCTGGTACGGCTCCGGTACGTCGAGCCGCCCTGTTCCCCACTCTCCGCACCGAGCGCCGAGGGACTCGCGCATGTCGGTTGCTTCGCCGAGTTGATTGACGAGTGGGCGCCGGCGGCATTCGCGTTCCTTCATTCATCGCGCGAACTGCATCCCGCCAGCCTCGCCGAGGCACTGCTCTCGCCGGCCGCCGACCGCGAGCTGAGCGCCGCCCATCAGGCCCTCATCACCACGCACCTGGAGAAACACCTCAAGTCCCTGAAGGTCCTTCAGGCCGTAGCCGGCGGCTGATGCTCGGGGTCGCGTCGAGTTTGCCCAACCGCACCCCACGCCGTACAGTAGACATGTGGGGCCCTGTTCCAAGGAATCCGTAGCCCAGGCGTTTCGTACGACGCTCAATCTATTCGAGACCGGCGTTGCCATGAAGTGCCAGAGTCTCCGCCGCAACCATGCCGGGGCGAGCGACGAGGAAATCGATCGGCGACTTCAGCAGTGGCTCCGGGATCGCCCGGGGGCGAAGCACGGTGACAGCCCAGGACGTCGAGTGGACCTGACCGACCTGACCGCGTGACCTCGCTCGAAGCGGTACTCCGCCGGGTGGATGCCGACCTCACCAGGTCCCGCATTCCCTTTGCCTTGATCGGCGGATTGGCGGTCTCTGCGCGGACCGAACCACGGTTTACGCGCGATGCCGATCTCGCGGTGGCGCTGGATAGCGACGCCGAGGCCCAATCTCTGGTGCATCGGTTGCGGGTGCTCGGTTACGGCATCGCCCACAGGATCTGGTCGACATCAGGACCCTTCTCGCAGCCGCCTCGGCGGAGGACCTGGAGCTCGCGCGTCACGCGCCCTCGGACTGATTGCTACCAGGGGCTACGACCGCAGGCGCGATCTCCTGGCGGACATGAACAGTCTGCTGGGTGCTTGATGGCCTGAGAGTTCGACCAGATCGTCAAGGCAACGCGAACACGAACAGGTTACTGCTTCGCAGCGTTCGCGCCAACGCCCGGCAAGCGTGCGACCGACCGAGAGCCAAGGGCGCGATCCGGGCGGTCCTCGTTGGCGAACACCGGTCGCCAGCCATAGCCGGACGCGGCGGTCGCTTCGTCAGTCGTCCTGTGCCCCCCGCGCTCGCCGTCGGGCCTGCGCCACGATCACGACGCCGAGCGCCAGTCCGCCGCCGAGCAACGCGAGCGCTGGCGTGTCGGCGCCTTGCTCGCCCAGCGCAGCATTGAGCCCACCGCCGGAGAGCATGCCGAACAGAGTCGCGAGCAGAGCCCTCACGACGACGCGCCCGCCGGGACGGAATCGCCCTTCGGTCATTGCTCAGTCTCGATCACAGGACGTTCAGCGTCCTGCCGGCTTCTACTCTCAAGTCGGAGACCAGTTCCTCACCGATCGACATGTTTGCCGGCTCCTGTTCCGTGTCTCACGCACCTCGGTCGCCCCTGCCTGGCGCACCTCATTGTCGCCGATTCAAACGGAGCCGTTCCATGGGTTCGCCGTCCAAGGTCGCCCACACACCGCCAGCGGCAGAACTGGTGGCGGCGCTGCAGACACGCGACCAACAGGCGCAGTAGCTTTCCTGGGTTCGATGGGCAAAACTTGTGGAGGTCAAGCTGCGCCATTCCAGAACCGACACATGAGAATCTACAGCGCGCCGGTGCTGGCCCAGGTCACGCTCATGCAGCAGGTCCTGGAGATGAATGGCATCGAGTGTCGTATCCAAGGCGAGTACCGGGCCGGGGCGGCGGGCGAGATCCCGCCGATCGAGGCCTGGCCCGAGCTGTGGGTAGTCGATCCTTCGCACGTCGAACAGGCACAGCGCCTGGTGGACGAAGCGCTCCAGTCGGCGCCGTCGGAACAGGCGGACTGGACGTGCCCGCGGTGCCGGGAAACCAACGAGGGTCAGTTCGGCACGTGCTGGAACTGTGGAACCAGCATTCCCACGGACCTCGACGCCTGACCATCGAAGTCCCCCGCGGCGAGACCTGTGGCCGGTCCGCTCAGCATCCACCACCAGGAGACGGCGTCAAGGCAGCGCGAACACGAACAGGTTGTTCCCGTAGCTGGGACGAAGCTCGGGCGTGAGGCCAACGAACGCCGACGCGCTCGCGGCCGTGCCGGTGCTGACCGCGACATACTGACGGTCGTCGACCGCGAAGCTGATCGGGAAGCCAGTGACCGGCGAGCCCAGGTTGATCTCCCACAGCACCTCGCCGGTCTCCTGGTCGAGGGCGCGGAAACGCCCGTTCACGTCGCCGCCGAACACCAGTCCGCCTCCGGTGGTGACGAGCGACAGCGTCGCCGCGCGCTGCTCCTGGAGCCAGATCGTCCGGCCCGTCTCCGCCGAGATCGCCCGCACGGTGCCAAGCTGGTCGGTGCCGGGCGCTATCTCGAACCGGGCGGCGAGCTGGTAGATTGCGAGCCCCTCGTCGGGGGTCGCCAGCACGCGCGCGCACGAGTTGCGCAGCGGGTAGTACATCGTGTTCGTCAGCGGGCTGTACGCGCCGGCTTCCCAGTCCTTGCCGCCCAGCCAGCCCGGGCAGGACAGGATTTGCTGTCCGTACCCGCTGAATACCACCTCGGGGTTCGGGGTGACCTCACCCGTAGCGCCGTCGATGTTGCTGATGAGGTTCTGGGTGACCGTCGGCGTGGCCCAGAGGAACTCCCCGGTCTCGCGGTCGAGGGTGTACACCACGCCCGTCTTCCCGGGAATGCCGGTGACCACCTTGCGCACCTCACCGGCGCGCAGCCGCGGGTTGATCCAGCTCACGGCGTCGGGGTCCGGGGCGACCGCCGTGTCGACGAGCAGTCGCTCGAAGGGATGGTCCATGTCCCAGTGGTCGTTCAGGTGCTGGTAGTACCACCTAATCTCGCCGGTGTCGGCGTCGAGCGCGAGCGTCGAGTTGTGGTAGAGGTGGGCCAGGTCCGCGCCGCCGAGCAGGAACTTCGGCGCAGGGGAGGTGACCGACGTCCCAACGTAGATGAGGTCGAGCTCCGGGTCGTAACTGGGCACCATCCACGACCCCACGTGCACCCGGTCCTCGTAGGGCACGCCGCCCCAGGTCTCGTCGCCCGGCTCGCCCGGCGCGGGCACGAGGCGGGTCCGCCACAACTCCGCGCCGCTGGTGGCGTCATGCGCGGCGATCACGCATCCGGTCGGCCCGCTGACGGGCCGGCAACTGCGCCCCGAGATCACCTTGCCGTTGGCGATGATCGGACCTGAGGTGTGCCGGACCGGCCTCGTCGCGTAGTTGAAAATCTCGGTCTCCCAGCTCAGTTCGCCGGTCGCGGCATCGACGGCATAGACGTAGCCGTCGTTGCCGGTGTCGATGATCACATTCCCGTAAATCGCCACATTCCGGTTGACCGAGACGAGCCCCGCCCCTCCGAGCACCTCCGCAGCATCCTCTGGGAACTCCCGGCGGTACTCCCATTTCAGATCACCGGTCACCGCATCGATCGCCTGCAGGTGGTCGTTCGGGTTCGGCATGTACAGGATGCCGCCATAGGCCAGCGGCGTGCCTTCCTGGTAGCCGGACCCCAGCCCGCGGGTCCACACCAGACGCAGGTCATTCACGTTGTCTCGCGTGATCTGGTCGAGCGGGCTGTAGCCCCATCCGTCCAGGGTGCGTCGCCACATGAGCCAGTCACCGGGCGCCGGATCCTGCAGCATGGCGTCGGTGACGGGAGGAATCGCTGGGGCCTGCGCCGGGGCCGGACTGACCGCGGCAACGAGTCCGAGTACGGCGAAGACAACGGGACGCATCATTCGCAAGTCTCCTGTTTCCCCAAAATGGTCGCTAATCGCGTGCGTTGACCCAGATGGGGCTCGACCAGGCCATGACGAGCCGTCCGCGGACCTGGCTGCGCTGGCGGAGCCGGAGGTAGTAGATCGCGTCGTCGCGGAAACCGCCATCCCGGCCCGACCAGGCGAAGTCGAGGGCGTTCGGCCGAAGGTCGTGAATCACCCGGAAGCCTCCGTCCGGTTCCGAGTAACGGAGGATCTCGACCGACTCGATGACGTCGGTCCCGTGCGCCGTCACCTCGAACCGCGGCGCCAATGCAGCGGTGGCGGCGGCTCGTTCCCCGCACTCCGGTGAGGTGCCCGCGCACGGTTCCGGGAGCGGCGCATCCAACGCAATCTCGCTCCCCATCGGGGCATCGTTCACGCGGAAATCCAGCAGGATGCGCTGGCCGGTGGTCCCGTATGTCCGCCGCGCGTGCAGCGCATCGAAGATCGCCTCGCGCGTCAACGCCGGCGCCTGCACCGCGGCCAACCCCCAGTGCGGCTTTCCCGGCTGCGAGCGGTGATCGTCCGAGGCCGCGATCGTGCTGAGCCGCAGTCCCCGCATCCAGGCGTCCTGGGCGGAGATTCCGGTCCTTGCCGATGTCGAGCGGTTGGTGAAGTCGCTCTGTTCGAACGCGAGCGGATGGGCCGGGTCGTACGCCTCACTCAGACCGTGCGCCGAGTAGATCTCGAAGTTGCGCCGCAGCTCCGGATCGTGCGCATCCCAGTTGAGCGGCTGCGGGAACTTGTTCGTATGGTGCGGAATCGTGAGCGCCTGACCCGCCGTCAGCGCCGCCCACAGTTCCGGTAGCGCCACCTGGCTGGGCGAGAGCAAGGGACCAGGAGCGCCGCGGAAGTAAACGTTGTGGTGTCCCCACGGCGCGGGGAACGATGCCTCGTAGGCATGCAGCGTGACGAACTCGCCCGGCGCATGGTGCGCTTCGGTCGCCGCCGTGTACTCGTCCCACACATGCGGGCCCAGCCCCCGCGTGAAACCCTCGCGCGCCGGCCCGGAGCTGTGGTCGGTCATCGCGTGGAAGTCGAGCCCCGAGACCCACCGCGCGTAGTCGAAGACCTGGCTGCCCACCCCATCGAAGCTGTGTTCGGTGTGTGAGTGCAGATCGCCCCAGTACGTCTGCTCGTCCGGTTGTTCGGCGAGCACCTCCATCGGGTTGCTCCGCGTTCGGAGCAGGTCTGCCCGAGCCACCGCCTCGAGACGCACGATCCCCTCGCTGCGGGGCGTGAACGGCACGGTCGCCCAGCCCTGCCCGTCCGGAAAATCCACCGCCGCCGGAAGGTCGACGTCTCCCTGCAATACTCGCAACGTCACCGACTCGTGGAACGGCACGGCCGGATTCGCATGGAGATCGACCGCGGCAAGATGCAGTTCCGCCGGTTCGCCCACCACCAGCGTGGAAGGACCGACAAGCAGGAGTTCGGTTGCGATGCCGCTCCGCGACGCGAGCATTGCGTCGTGCATGACGGGCTCGAACGTGCCGCTGCCGTCGCGGTCGACGCTGACCTGGATAGGCTCGGGTTCGGTCGAGACGATTGCCGCGCGCATCCCGCGGCTCCCTTGCGAGATATCGCCGTACACCACCTCGATCGTCTCTCCCTCGCGCAGGGATCCGGAAACTACGTTCGCACGGACGACGAAGACGTAGCGCTCCGATCGCCCGTCGAGTCCCGGCCGCGCCGACTTCACGAGAAAGTCGGACGTTTCCGATTCCACTTCCGCCTCGATGCGGACATCCGTGGCGGACCCGTAGGCCGCCATGTAGTGATCGTCCGTCGGGTCGGAGGCCTGCAGCCGGTTGGCCGAGTTCAGCTCTCCCGCGTGCCAGGTGTCCGGCAACTGCACCCGGAGCGCGCCGCCCGGTTCGATGCCACCCGGTCCGACGGTATAGGTGACGGTCCAGGTGCCATAGTGTCCGGCGATACCGAACGCCGGGGAGACGGTCACCGTCTCCTCCGGCTGACCCGCAACCACCAGCGCACCCGCCACCATTAACGTCGCCGCAGCCAGTAATGCTCTCCGCATGGTCGCATGGTAGCGTAAGGACCGCAGGGCTGTGGACAGGGGGAGTTGATGCAAATGAGGCTGCAGCGTCGGTTCGGTTGGGTTGTCGTGGCCGCGGGACTCGTGGCAGGCGTGGCCGGCATGCAGGCGCAGTCAGAAGACTTCGTGCCGGTGACCGACACGATCCTCCAGAACCCGGATGACGGCGACTGGCTGATGTGGCGGCGCACGCTGAACGGGTGGGGCTACAGCCCGCTCGATCAGATCGACCGCAGCAACGTCGGCCGGCTGCGTCTGGCCTGGGCCCGGGCGATGGAACGGGGGACGGGCGAATCGACGCCACTCGCCTATGACGGAATGCTGTACGTCCCGAATACGGGCGACGTGATTCAGGCGATAGACGGGGCGACCGGCGACCTGCAATGGGAGTACCGGCGCGACCTGCCGGAGGACGTCTACGAGTACGTGGGCGGGAACGCGCGGAACAGCCGGAACATCGCGATCTACGACCGCTACATCATCAACACCAGCGACGACGACTACGCCTTCGCGCTCGACGCGACGACCGGCGAGATCGCCTGGGAAACACTGATCTTCGACTACAAGGAAATACCGGCGGGACACAGCTCCGGGCCGATCATCGCGGACGGCCGGGTCATTTCCGGGCGCAGCTGCCGGCCCCTGGGCGGCCCGGAATCGTGCGTAATCGTCGCGCACGACGCGCGGACCGGCGAGGAACTGTGGCGGCGGCGGACGGTGCCGGCCCCCGGCGAGCCGGGGGACGAAACGTGGGGCGGCGTTCCTTACGAGCAACGGATCCATGTCGGCACCTGGATGCCGGCCAGTTACGATCCGGAACTGCGACTGATCTTCCAGGGCACCTCGGTCACCTCACCGGCGCCGAAGTTCCTGCTCGGGGGCATCGAAAACAAGCACCTGTACCACAACTCGACGCTCGCCCTTGAGGTCGAGACAGGCGAGATCCGCTGGTTCTACCAGCACCTGAACGACCATTGGGACCTCGACCACCCCTTCGAACGGCTGCTGGTCGACACCGCCGTGGCGCCCGACCCGGACGCGGTGAGCTGGATCAACCCGCGCATCCGAACCGGCGAAGTGCGCAAGGTAGTGACGGGCGTGCCGGGCAAGACGGGCGTCGTCTACACGCTCGACCGCGAAACGGGCGAGTTCCTCTGGGCAACGCCGACGATTTCGCAGAACGTCATCACGAACATCGATGGCGCGACGGGCGAAGTGACGGAGAACGCGGAAGTGACGTTCACGGCGCTCGGGCAGGAAGTGCTTGCCTGCCCGACGTGGGCGGGAGGCAAGGACTGGGAGGCGGGAGCGTACTCGCCTCTCACCAACACCATGTACATGCCGCTCCGAAACACTTGCGCACGTATGCTCGCGACGGACAACGTCCGGAGCGAGCGGGCGCGCGCCCTTACCGCGGGCGGCCAGGGCGGGCTTGAGATCTATGCGCTCGCGGCGCGCCACCAGATCACCCCCGGCACGGATCAAGTCGGGACGATCCACGCGGTCTCGGCAGAGACGGGACGCACGCAATGGCTGTACGAGCAACGGGCCGGGACGATGTCGCTCGCAACGACCGGCGGCGGCCTGGTCTTCGGCGGCGACGCGAACGGGCGGTTCCGCGCGTTCGATCAGGAAACGGGCGAGGTGCTGTGGGAAATCAACCTCGGCTCTCCCGTGGTGGGGTATCCGATCAGCTACGCCGTGGACGGGCGGCAGTACGTTGCGGTGAACACCGGCGCGGGCGGCGGAGTCAGCGTGCGGCTGACGCCGGAACTGCGGCCGAGCAGCGGCAGCAACCTGTTCGTTTTCGCGTTGCCTTAGCAACCAATGGTGTTTCAGTGCCGTCCAGAGCAGCATCCCCTCGCCAGATCCCAATGTACGCACATTGGGTAGGCTGGCTCCTGCGACGATACCCTCCGCGAGTTGGTGGCGCTCAACGGCGGCGTGCCGTGAGCAAGCCCGCGGCAACTATAGATGCGGGCGGCAAGGCGGAAGGACCGAATACGCAACGGGCGGAACATGGCCGGGGGGCTTGGGACTTGGGGGACTTCGGCAGGTGGATCGGACGATGAACGGTCCGGTCTTCGGTCGGCAGGGTGCTTGGGCGGCGAGCGAAGCCCGTTGCGGAGTAGCAGACGTGTTCGGTGATGAGCTTCCTGGTCACGCTCGGCCTGATCGTCGTCATGTTGGGCATTGCTCGCTCGCGGTTCCACGCCCGTCTTCCGGCGGCCGCAGTCGCGGTGATTGACTTCATTCTCTACTGGGTGATGCTGGTCATGACCGCGCTCGGTCTGACCGCCATCGTCGACTTCACGGCCCTCGAACTGTTCGACTATCGCCTGCCACCGTCCACGATCGTCCCGATTTACCTCGTCCTTTTCTTTCTGGTCTGGGCGTCAACACGCTCGGTGCAGCGGCGTAGGCCGACGCCGGTTCCCGGATTCGACGACGAGCGCGAGGTGGACCGTTCACATTGGCCGATATCCGGCCCTATTGGCCGCTTCGGACCCTACGGTCTTATGGCGACGTTCTACTCGACGCAGTTGTTGTGCCTGTTCAATCCGTTTCAGGTCGTGGAGCTCGTTCGACAGGTGGCGGGCAACGCAACTCTGGTCGGGCGCGAGAAGCGCAGTGGGGACGACGGCCGGAGCTACGAAACGCGGGTCGTCTACACCTTGCCGTTCGACGGCGAGTGGCTGGTGGCCAACGGCGGCGCCACACCGAAGACCTCGCATTCATGGGACATTCTGGGACAACGCTTCACGCTCGATTTCGTGCAGGCGAACGAGGCGTTCCGAACCCACGCGGGCCGGGGAACGAGAGCGGAAGAGTACTTCTGCTACGGCCGCGAGATCCGCGCGGCGGCCGGCGGAACGGTCGTCCGCCTAGAAGATCGGGTGCGTCAAGCGTTCCTCGGCTGGGGCGTCTGTGACTTCACGGCGCGCAGCTTCGTCGGCAATCACGTAGTCGTCGAGCATGCCGAGGGAGAGTTCGGGTTGTACGCCCACTTCGTCCGCGGCAGCGTCACCGTCGCGCCCGGCGACGGTGTGAACCGTGGCCAGGTCCTCGGGCGTTGCGGCCACACGGGCCACAGCACAGAACCGCACCTCCATTTTCACCTGCAGGACTCGGCCGACCTGTTCCAGGGAATGGGTCTGCCGGTGCGTTTCTCGCGCCTCCTCGTCGACGGTGAATCCGCCGATGGCGTACTCCCCAGCGCCGGAAATCGCGTGCGATCGCGACCCGGGTCGCGGTAAGTGTGCCCGAGTCGTCACAGTCGGGTGCGAGGAACATCCGCCCACAGTGGCTCGGCGATGCGCACGAAGCCCTTGACGCGGCTGTAGCTGCCGCGTACGGCTGGTCGGCGCACATCGCCGACGACATTCTCCGCGAGTTGCTGGCGCTGGAACGGTGGTGGGCGGTGAACAAGCTGTGATGTGGTGCGGTCCGCAGGCGGCCTAGATGGTCCCTTGGATTCCCGTTTGACATGTGGGAATCGACGAGGGAATCACGGCTGGCGCTGCCGCATAAGGACGTGGCGGCGGCCATCGAGACGGTGCGGGGATCCGCGTCGGCGCAACCCGCCGTCAGGCTGGCGTTCGAGTTCCTGGTGCTGACGGCGACGCGGTCCGGGGAGGTCCGTCTGGCGACGTGGACCGAGATCGACACGGCCGGCGCGGTGTGGACGATCTCCGCCATACGGATGAAGGCGAAGCGCGAGCACCGGGTCCCGCTCTGCCGGCGGGCGCTGGAGATCCTCGACGCGGCGCGGGCGCTCGGCGACGGCAATCCGCTCGTGTTCCCGATGCGGAGCGGGAAAGCGATCTCCGCGACCACGCTGCCGAAGATGCTTCAGAACCATCGCATCGCGGCCGTGGCGCACGGCTTCCGGTCGTCGTTCCGGGACTGGGCGGCGGAGGAAACGGACCACCCGCGCGAGGTCATCGAGGCGGCGTTGGCTCACGTCGTCCAGAACAAGGTCGAAGCGGCCTACGCCCGGTCGGACCTGTTCGAGCGGCGGCGGCGGCTGATGGACGATTGGGCGATGCATCTCGAAGAGCGCCGATCACAGGCACCGGCGACCGCAATAGCGCCGCGCCAGCGTGTGATTGGGATGACGGCCCCCTGTCACAGCCCGAATCACATCCCGCCCGCCGGGCAGTCTCGCCTGAACGCCCCGTGTTTGCTGGACCGATCGCGTCCTTCGGCAGATGCGGGCGGCCCGGTATTGCGCCGCCCGTGATGCCGGGAGCGGCCCCCGGTAAACCTGCGGTTTCCCGGCGCAATGGGTGTTCCTGCGTCACACCCGCCGCGCGAGGTCGCTCCCGGCGAAACCGTCCCGTCCGGGAAGGGGGAACCGCTCGACGCGGCGGCGTTCCGCCCGCGGGACCGCGCCCCTAGGGGGATGATGGCCGACGGCCGAGCGCGGGACGCAGGGGATTCGAGGGGGACGCCGTTGCTCTCTAGCCAAGACATGGCTCTTTGCCGGGCAGGGACAGACCGTTCCCCACCGGCGTCAGCGTACGTCGACGGCGAGCGGATCGTTCAGAGCGTCGCCAGCGGCGTCGCCTACCGCCACGGCGAGGCTGTGCAGCCTTCCGGCACGGACAAATGAACCGGGAGAGACCCCCCGGCGGCGTCGGCGGCAGCGTGTGATCAACACGCACGCGCGGTTGCCGCTCCAGACCCGAAAACCGGGGGGTCGCTCCCGGTCACGGCCGCGATCACTGGAGCGGCCGCGCGGCGGATGTCGGACGGGTTCCAGCCACCCTACGGGAACGTACTCTCGCCGTTCGGAACTGACCTCCGGAAGCACTAGGAAGGGGACGGTTGGCAGGACGTTTACCTGCCACACTGTGGGCGTCTCCGCGAGTCTGACCGTTGACTGGCTAGCTAGAGGAGTGTTCGCAGGCCGAGGAATCGGACCTGGACCTCCTCCCAGGACGGATACGTTCCGAAACAGAGCAGGCCGTATTGGGTCCAGCCCTTCGACAGGCTCGTGCCACCCTTGAAGATCGTCTTCTCACCGACCGTGTCGGCGATGATGCGCAGCGCCTCCGTTACGTAGTAGTCCTTCTCGATGATCGCCGCCCGCAAACCGCGCTCGCCGAGGTGGTCGGCGGCTTCGAGAACCACCTGCTCGAAGTCCGGATGCTCGAACAGCCTCATAAGGGCGTGCTCTGTTTTGCCTGCCAGTCCGCCGCCTGAGGGAGACCGCGCAGCATCCCAAAGTCAAACCGGGAGACCGGGTTGAGAGAGTCGCGCAGCCGTTTGAGCGCCGCGGGCCGCTCGCCGAGCTGGGCACCGAGCGCGCCGAGCATGCCGCGCACCCGCGGCGGCTCGCTCGTCGCGACTTTGAGGAGCCGCTTGAAGCGTCCCTCTTCACAGCACAGCGCCAGTGTGCGTCTGACGGTTTCCTCGGGCGAGAGTTCGCTCGTCCTGCCCGAACGGCGCAGGAACTCGAGCAGCGCCCCGTCCGTGTCGGTCAACTGCTTCCAGGCTTCCGGCCTGCGGGTATGGACGACCGTGTCGCTGCCCAGAAGCTTGCGCGGCAGCCGAAAGCCGCTCGTTGCCACTTCACCGCGGCCGGCGTTCTGCGTCGTAAACCCGAGGAGGTTCGCGGCTGCGATGCCCGCCGGGAAGACGGACTGGTCGCGCGTGGCCGCAAGCTTGCGGATGGCGGCCGGGTTGGGCCGGCTCTTCCCCAGAGAGGTCTGCCGGGGGCGGTAGTAGACGCCCTTGCTCAGACGTTCCAGTGTCCCCGCGCGGGCCAGCCGTGAGAGGGCCTGCGCCAGGGCGGAAGCCGGGACGCCGGGGAAGTCGTCGAAGCGCCATAGACGCTCCCCGCCCTTTTCGATCCGCTGGCGAACCCCGCGAGCGACCGGTCGCGCTCCAGCGAGAGGTTTGGTGCGTCCGGCCATGCCTCCACTCTGGGCACGGCAGAGCATAATGTCAAGTTTTTAAGCACAAAAACTTGACGCGAGTAGCGTCAGCATCCGGCTGATGCCCGCGTCGCGCGGACCGGGACTACGGCTCGTCCCGCTCTTCGAGGGCGCCGGCGAGGATGACGGCCATCGAGTAGTTGCCCTCGTGACAGGCGTACTCGAAGACGGGCGCCGGATTCAGCTTCATCGGAACCTCATACTTCCACGTGGCAGTCCAGGTGGTCGGATCGTCCACCGTCACCTCGTAGAGCATCAGTTCGGGACCGGCGCGCGTGAAGCGCTCGGTCAACTGCAGGTCGCCGCTCGCCCCGCCACGCATGAAGCTGGTCTCCCGCAGGAAGTTCTTCGTCTTGATCACGAGCGTGTCGCCATCCCACTCGCCGCGCGACTCGCCCGCCCACTGCTTCAGCCCGGTGTAGGGACGGCCATCGACCGGAATGAACCGCGGGTTGTGGTTCATCTCGTTGTAGATCACCACTTCGTTCGGGGTCTGCAACAACTGCATGTTGTTGTTGTACCCGCCCGGCGTCATCGGAGGACCGGCATTGAAACCGGTGATGCAACGAACCTGCAGGCCGTTCGCGCCCAGGTCGTCCACCCAGCCGCCCGGCGTCGGCGTGTGCGGACCGACCCCTTCGCGCGCCATCTCCAGGTCGGCACGCTTCTGCTCCGCCTCCGGCGTGAGCGGCGGTATCCTCCCGCTCGGCGGATCGACAACCAGGGACGTGCGGCCCGTGGCGATCACCTCGGTGCCGCGATCGAACCAGAAGTTGTTGTACGAACCGGGCGCTCCATCGACGCCCCGGTCTACGTTGCCGCTCGGGTCCGCGGAGGTGCGCTGGGCGGGACGGGCCGCCAGGTCCTCGTTCCGGTCGAGCGCGGCCCGGTTCAGGTCGGCCACTTCCTCCTCGGTCAGGAACTCCTGATCGGCGCGGTCCTCGGGCCGCTCCATCGGCGTGATGGTGCGGAAGTCCCAGACGCCCTGGAGGTCAGGGGCGCCCCACGGCGTGCGGGGCATATCGTCCTGCGCGAAAGCGACGGCGGGGACGGCGAGGGCGACGGCTAACACGGATGTCCGGACGGTGATCTGCCAGCGTGTCATGGGCACCTCCACTGGAAAATTGAGGATAGCACAGGGGTTGACCGCCCGCAGGTCAAACGCCGCGCTGCAGGTAGGGAAGAAAGGCGGTGGCCAGGCCGAGGAAGGCAAAGAAGCCGAACATGTCGGTCATCGTCGTGATGAAGACCGCCGACGCGAGCGCCGGGTCGAACTTCAAGGCACGCAGGGCAAGCGGGATCAGCGTGGCCGCGGTCGCCGCGATCAACAGATTGATCACCATTGCGGCGGCAAGAATCGCGCCGACGTAGGGGTTGCCGAACACCGCCCAGGCAAGGACCGCACCCAGGAAGCCGAGGAGCAGGCCGTTGGCGATGCCCACCAGCACTTCCTTCCCCAGCACGCGACGCGCATTGCCCCAGGCGAGTTCGCCAATCGCGAGGCCGCGGACGATAACCGTCAGGGTCTGCGTCGCCGCGTTGCCGCTGACGCTCGCCACTACGGTCATCAGCGCAGCCAACGCCACCACCTCCTCGATCGTCGCCTGGAACTGGCGGATCACCAGCGCGCCGAGCGTTGCCGCGATCAGGTTGATGCCAAGCCAGGGCAGGCGCTTCCGCCATGCCTCCCAGGGCGAGGTAGCGATGTGTTCGTCGGCCGATACGCCCGCGAGGCGGAGTATGTCCTCGGTCGCCTCGTCCTTGATGACATCGATCACGTCGTCCACCGTGATGATGCCAACCAGCTTGTTCTCGTCGTCGACAACCGGGATGGCGAGCAGGTTGTAGTT
This sequence comes from Vicinamibacterales bacterium, assembly GCA_965246995.1. Lineage (GTDB taxonomy): Bacteria > Acidobacteriota > Vicinamibacteria > Vicinamibacterales > UBA8438 > VXRJ01. Next base: position 1,347,609 of record OZ252008.1, on the reverse strand, counting down.
GGCTACATCGAGGGCCACTTCCTCCTGATCGGTGTCGACACCGGTGCTGATCAGTTCCGTCGTCATGATCCGCTTGAGCGGCGTCTCGGGCGAGACCAGCAACAGGCGCCGGAGCGAGACCACGCCCACCAGGTGGCGCCGCGCGTCGACGACATAGAGGTAGAAGACCATCTCGACGTCACGCGACTGCTGGAGCGCCTTGATGGCCTCACCCGCCGTCAGGTCCTCGGATAGCGCAAAGACCTCCGGATTCATGATCCGGCCAGCCGTCTGATCCTCGTACGCAAGCAACTGATGCGCCTCGCCGGAATCGGCGCGGCGCATCAGTTCGATAACTTCTGACGCCACCGGCTCCGGGAGCCGATTGATCAGGGCGGCGGCATCGTCGCTGGCCAGTTCCTGGAAGAGCGACACCAGCTCCGCCGGCGTGCGGTCCACCAGCAGCGTTTCGCTCACGTCCGGATCGAGTTCGCTCAGCGCCTCCATCGCGAGGCGGCGGTTGTGCTCGACGAGCGTGTTGAAGGCGGTGGCGCGGTTGACGTTCGACAGCGCCGTCAGCACTTCGGCCAGGTCGGCCGGATGCTGCTTCTGGAGGAGGTTTAGGAGGTTAGCAGTCGCACCAATCCGCTGCAGTCGCTTGACTGAGTCGAGCACGACGTCGATGCGGCGGAGCGGCGGCATGTTGCTGTTCCGCAGGGCGGTTGAGCCCCACGATGGCTGCGATTACTTCGATCGCGGATCGTTGTCCCACTGGGTCGTTCACAGGAGCCTTGCATCTTAACATGACCTCTTCCGGGACTACGTGGCGGCTCCCCGGATGGACGGCGACCGAGGAGCCCGTGGTGAAACCCACGCGAGGTTTCACCACGGGCTCCTAGGACTCGATGCCCAGCTCGCGAAGGATGCGGTCATTTTCGCGCCAGCCGGTGCGGACGCGGACATGGAGATCGAGGTAGACCTTGGTCCCGAAGAAACGCTCCAGCTCCTGCCGGGCCTCGGTGCCGATCTGCTTGATGCGCGCTCCCCTGCGGCCAAGAACGATCGGCTTGTGCGTCGGACGGTCAACGACGATCGAGCAATAGAGGCGCAACAGGCCATCCGGATGCCGGTCACGATCATCGTCCCGGCCGGGGACACCGGCGCCTTTGGCAGCAATCTCCTCGAAAGCATCGATCAGGACCGCGGTCGAGAAGGGCAACTCATCCCGCGTGTAGCGCAACAGCTTCTCCCGGACCGTCTCGGCAACGATCACCCGTTCTGGCTGATCCGTCACCATGTCGTCCGGGTAGAGCGGCTCCCCTTCGGGCAGGTGCTGCCAGAGCAGCGTCTCGAGGTCAGCGACACCATCTCCCCGGCGCGCCGAGATCGGAACGATCGCAGTGAATTCCCGCTCCTGTCTGAACCAGTCGATCAGCGGGAGCAATGTCGGCTTGGGGATGCGGTCGATCTTGTTGAGGACCAGGATCACCGGTGCCGACGCGCGGTCGAGGAGATCCAGAACGTACCGGTCGCCGCCGCCGGTACGCGATGCGGCGTCGTGTACGACCACAAGCACGTCGACCCAACCGATTGTGTCGACCGCCTGATCGACCATTCGGACGTTCAGCCGGTGCATCGGCCGATGGATGCCCGGCGTGTCGACGAAAACGATCTGGCCGTCATGCGTGACGTCCGGATCGTCAGCGCCATGCTTGACGCCCAGGATCCGGGTCCGGGTCGTCTGGGGCTTGTCGGAGACGATCGCCACCTTCGCGCCAACCAGCCGGTTCAGCAGCGTCGACTTCCCGGCGTTCGGCCGGCCGATGAGGGAAACGAACCCAGCTTTCATGCGTCGGCTCGGGCGTCGGTCTCCATGCGACCCTGGCGGCGCAAACGGACGCGGTGGACGCGCCGCCGCTCGCCATCGAGCACATGCACGGTCAGACCGTCCAGATCGAACGTCTCGCCCACCTGGGGCACACGGCCCAGCCGCGCCAGCAGGTAGCCGGCAACGGTATCGCACCCCTCAGCTTCGATCGCCACGTCAAGCCGCTCGCACAGGTCGTCGAAGCCGGCGCGTCCATCGAAGACAAAGCTGCCGGCCCCCTCATCGATGATGGGCTCCACCTCGACATCGTACTCGTCACGGATCTCCCCGACTATCTCTTCCAGCAGATCCTCCACCGTCACCAGGCCGGCGGTACCGCCGAACTCGTCGTGCACGATAGCCATCTGGGCCTGGGCGTGTTGCAGCTCGCGCAACAGATCGGCAACGCGTTTGGTCTCGGGCACGGCGTAGGCGGGACGGAGCAATCGATCCACCACCCGGTCGCTCCCGGGGGTCTCGGCAAGCGCGACGAGATCCTTGACGAAGACGAAACCGAGCACCCGATCGAGACTCTCCTCGTAGACCGGCAGGCGGGAATAGCGTTCTTCGATGAAGACGCGCCGCAGCTCGTCCAGTGTCGCTTCGGCCCGGACCGCGATGATATCGGGCCTGGGCGTCATCACCTCGCGCACCAGCGTATCGCCGAAGTCGACGACCGACTGCAACAGCTCTCGCTCCGCCTCCTCCTCATCGAGCGGGGCACGCTCGTCGTTCGGATCGTCGGGCGCATCTCCTGCTTCGTCCGCCGATCCGGCATCGTTCATCCGGGCCGACGCGCCGTTCCCCTTCTGACCCGCGCCCCGCACCAGGCTAACCAGCGGCCGCGTCACGGGCTGCAGCAGCGTCACCGCCAACTGGAAAGACGGCAGCAGGGCCTCGATCACGCCCTCCGGATCGCGCCGAACAATCAGCATTGGGAGCAGGTGCGCGCAGACCAGAACAAAGGCGACGACCGCGGGCGCCAGAATCACCATCGGCACGACGTCGCGCGGCGTGCTGCCGATAGCCAGAAATGCGACCGCAATGATCAACAGCCCCTGCAGCAGGCGAGCCGGGACGAACAGGCGGAGGGGATCGTCCAGATAGCCGAGACGGTCGAGCCGTCCGCGCCGCTCGGCGCCCAACCGCAGCGGCAAGCGCATCAGTGTCGTGAACGCCGCCTCGACCGTGCCTACGTACACCGACCCGCAGCCGAGCAGGAAGAGCAACAGCGGCACGAAAGCGAATGCCGCAGGGATCATGCGATCCCCCCACGCCGGCGCAGCCGCTGTTCGAGACGCGCCATCTGGCCGTCGTCACGTTCGTGGTCGTAGCCCAGCAGGTGGAGAAGGCCATGGAGCGCGAGGCAGCGGACTTCGGTAGCGAGCGGGTGTCCTGCCGCCCGGGCCTGACGCCGCGCGACACCGGTCGCGATCACGATATCTCCGAGATGGCCGTTCGTGTCCGAGGGAAACGCGAGGACATCGGTCGGTCGGTCGACGCCTCGGAACTGACGGTTGAGCGCTCGCATCTTCGCGTCACCCACCAGAGCAATGGCTACGTCGCCCCGCGCCGCACGAGGCGCGATATCCACGAGCCAGCGGCAGAGGTCGACGGCTTGCTGCACGCGACCGCGGCCGTCGGTGACGGTGACGTCGAGACCGCGAGACGCGGGGGGCGCACGGCGTGCCGAGGCCGGTTTCGACGCAACCTGGGATACTGCCGAGCCGGGTGGAGGGGGTTGGTCCGGACCCGCGTCAGGGTCGGGTTCGGTCATGTCGTCTCGGGCGGAATGCTAAAGGCAGCGTCGGCATCGCGGTCGGCTGGCGCCAGAGCCTCGTAGGCCTTGACGATCGCCTGCACCAGCTTGTGGCGCACTACGTCCCGTTCGGTGAAATAGATAATCGACACGCCACGTACGTCACGCAGAACCCGCAGCGCCTGCTTGACCCCGGACGTGCGGCCGGGCGGCAGGTCGATCTGCGTGATGTCACCGGTCACCACCGCCTTCGATCCGTACCCGAGCCGCGTCAGGAACATCTTCATCTGCTCGGTGGTGGTGTTTTGCGCCTCGTCGAGAACGACGAAAGCGTCGTTCAGCGTCCGCCCCCGCATGAACGCGAGCGGCGCGATCTCGATCACGCCCTGCTCGAGCAGCCGTTCCACCTTTTCCGCCGGAAGCATGTCGTACAGCGCGTCGTAGAGCGGACGAACATACGGGTTCACCTTCTCCTGCAGGTCGCCGGGCAGGAAACCCAGCTTCTCCCCCGCCTCGACCGCGGGTCGGGCCAGGATGATCCTGCTCACCCGCTTCGCCACCAGGTAGGCGACCGCCTGCGCCATCGCGAGGTAGGTCTTGCCGGTGCCGGCCGGGCCGATGCCGAAGACCAGGTCATGATGTTCGATGGCGTCGAGGTAGCGACGCTGCCCCAGATTGCGCGGCTTGATGTGCCGTTGGCTTGACACCTGAACCGGCGTCCGGATGAAGACGTCGCGCAGGTCGATCTGGACGTCGTCGCTCACCAATTCGGAGGCGCGGCGAACGTCGTCTCGCGAGAAAATATGGCCCTCACGCAGCAGGCCGGTGAAGTGATCGAGCACCCGCTCGGTCCGGGCAAGCCCCTCCGCGTCGCCGATAACCAGCAACTCGGCCCCGGCGGTGGAGATCTCGACGTCGAACTGATCTTCGATCTGGCGGAGGTTCTCGTCCCTGGCTCCGAAAAGGGTCTCAACCCCCTCGTCGGGGATCGGGATCTTGACGGACACTGACGTAGCAGGCGTAGGTATCGGTTCGTCCTCTGAGCGCGCCGCCCCGTGGCCCGCGCCTTGTTCAATGAGTAGCACGCCCCCGCGCGAGGGTCAAGGACGCGCACAACGTGCGCGTCCTTGTAACCGCAGGCGTCCCGACTGCGGCACAAACAGCAGCGCCGAAGGCGCTATCCCGCGCGCAGCGCGCGTGAGGGATAGTGCGCCCCGCGTGCGCGCAGCGCCCGCCCTACTCTAGATGGAGATCCAGAAGCTGGCGGCGGTCGACGGTGGAGGGCGAACCGGCCATCAGATCCACCGCAGCCGCCGTCTTGGGAAACGCCATGACGTCCCGGATGGACGACTCGCCGGCAACCAGCGCCACGATGCGGTCGAGGCCGAGGGCGATGCCACCGTGGGGCGGGGTGCCGTAACGCAAGGCGTCGAGAAAGAAGCCGAAACGCGCCTTCGCTTCCTCATCGCTGATCTTCAGCAGCCGGAAAATCCGTGCCTGCAGCCCCGCGTCATGTATCCGGATGCTGCCGCCGCCGATCTCGCTGCCGTTCAGCACCAGGTCGTACGCCCGGGCGCGGACACCCGCCGGATCATCATCGAGCCGCGCCACATCTTCCGGCCGAGGCGACGTGAAGGGATGGTGCATCGACATGAGGCGTTGCTCGGTCTCGCTCCATTCGAGCAGCGGAAAATCGACCACCCAGCTCAGGGAGACCTTCTCGGTGTCGATCAACCCGTGCCTCTCCGCCTGCAACAGGCGAATCCGCCCGAGCACTTCCGACGCCTCGTGTCCTTTCCCCGCCGCGATCAACGTGAGGTCGCCGGTGCCAGCGCCCGCCAACTCGACCGCCTGCTCGAGCGACTCCGGCCCCGCCGCCTTGAGAATGGAACTTTGAATCGCACCATCACCGGACCGCCGCACCCACACCAGTCCCTTGGCGCCCGCTGCGATCGCCCCGTCAACGATCTGATCCAACTGGGCCCGCGCTTGCCCGCCGGCGCCCGGAACCACCAGCGCGCGGACCGATCCGCCGGCCTGGACAATCGTACGGAACACCTTGAACTGTCCCGCGCGAAACGCCTCCGACACGTCGTGCAGCGGCATGTCGAAGCGGAGGTCGGGCTTGTCGCTCCCGTAACGGGCCATCGCGTCGTCGTACGTGAGCCGGGGGAAGGGCGCCGGCACATCGCGGCCAACCACATGGAAGATCGCCTGCATCAGGCGCTCGACCACGCTGAACACCACCTCCTGATTCGCGAAGCTGATCTCGATGTCGATCTGCGTGAACTCCGGCTGACGGTCCGCCCGCAGGTCCTCGTCACGGAAGCACTTGACGACCTGGAAGTAGCGGTCCATGCCGCTGATCATCAGGATCTGCTTGAAGATCTGCGGCGACTGCGGTAGCGCGTAGAACTCGCCCGCGTGCAGCCGGCTCGGCACCAGGAAGTCGCGGGCGCCCTCCGGCGTCGACTTCGTCAGCAGCGGCGTCTCAATCTCCCAGAATAGATCCGTATCGAGACTGGCCCGGATCGCCTGCGTGATCCGGTGACGCAAGCCGATGTTCGCGCGCATCCGGGAACGGCGCAGGTCGAGGTACCGGTAGCGCAGCCGGACCTCCTCGGAGACCGGCGTCTCCTCGTCGATCTGGAACGGCGGGGTCGGCGATTCGTTCAGGACGCGGATCTCGCGCGCTGCCACCTCCACCTCACCGGTCTCGAGCTTCGGGTTGAGCGTCTCCTCCGAGCGGCGTTCCACCGGACCACTGACCGCGACGACGAACTCCGGGCGAACCCGCTTCGCCATCGCAACCACCTCCGCGCCATCGCGCGCCACCACTTGCGTGATGCCATACCGGTCGCGGATGTCGAGAAAGGTGACGCCTCCGAGGTCGCGCACCTTGTGGACCCAGCCGTTCAACACCACGTCAGCCCCTACGTCCCCCTGTCGCAGTTCGCCGCACGTGTGCGTTCGGACCGGAAACGCGCCGGTCTCGCTGGTAGCTGTCACGTCAGTCGTCATCGTTCACCGTTATCGGCCAAGCGGTCTCCCCGCCAGACCCACCCGCCGCGCGCCGGCGTTGCCAGCTGCCCGACGCCATGTCACCCGTTCCGCGCCGCGACCAGCCGCTGGATGATCTCGTCCCGCCGCGCCGTCGTCTGCTCGCTCGTCTCCATCTCCCGGACCGTTACCTCACCCCGCGCCAACTCGTCCTCGCCCAGAATCAATACCCGCCGCACACCTGCACGGTTCGCCCGCTTCATCTGCGCCTTGAGCGACCGCGGTTCGTAATCGACCAACGCAACCAGCCCCGCCTGTCGCAGATCGCGCGCCAGGAGGTGGGCCGGCTGCCGGGCCGCTTCCCCCGCCGCAACCACGAACGCGTCGGGCGGAGACGGGGGCTCCCCCTCCGGCATCGCCAGCAACAGGCGCTCCAGCCCGGCCGCAAACCCGATCCCGGGGCGGTCGGGCCCGCCGAGCTGCGCCACCAGGCCGTCGTACCGTCCACCTCCCAGGAGCGCGTTCTGCGCACCCAGCCTCCCGCCTGCCACTTCGAACGTGGTGCGCATGTAGTAGTCGAGGCCGCGCACCAACCGGTGCGACACGGTGAAATCGAGACCTAGCGCGGCCAGCAGTCCCGTCACCTGATCGAAATGCGTGCGGCAGTCGTCACAGAGATAGTCGATGGAATGCGGCAGGGTGTCGATAATCACCTGGTCCTTCTCCACCTTGCAGTCGAAGATGCGGAGCGGATTGGTCTCCGCCCGCCGCTGGCAGTCACCACAAAGCTCGCCCCCCCGACCCTCGAGTGCGTCGATCAGCGCCCGGTTGAACGCAGGGCGGCACGCACGGCAACCGACCGAGTTGATCAGGAGCCTCGCGTCGTCGATGCCGAGTGCGTCGACCATCGCCTGCGCCATCTCGATCACCTCGGCGTCGAGCGACGCGTGGGCAACGCCGAACACCTCGACGTCAAGCTGGTGGAACTGCCGGTAACGTCCCTTCTGCGGCCGCTCGTACCGGAACATCGGCCCGAAACTGAAGAGCTTGGCGACCGGGAACTGCTGCTCCAGGGCATGCTCGACGAATGCGCGCACCATGCTGGGCGTCGCCTCCGGCCGGAGGGTGACCCGTTCGCCACCCTTGTCCTCGAAGGCGTACATCTCCTTCTGCACGATGTCGGTCGTCTCGCCGGTCCCCTTCTTGAACAGTTCCTCCCGCTCGATGACCGGGGTCCGGAGCTCCTGATACCCGTAGCGCACGCATACGTCACGCACGACCGCCTCGAGCCGCTGCCAGCGCTCGGTCTCCCCCGGCAGGATGTCGTGCGTACCCCGAACTGCAGGAATCATGGAATGCTCGGATAGAACGGCGAAGGAACGAGGGCCTAGCAGCCCGTGGTGAAACCCCTGCTGCATTCGACCGGCGATGCATCTCGCCTGAACGGCGTTGCTCCTCGGTCACATATGGCCAATATGCTTCCTCGTCGCGCCTTGTCAGGCGCGCGCCTCGCCGGTCTCGGTGCGACGCGGGGTTTCACCACGGGCTGCTAGCCGCCGCGCGTGTGCATCTCCAGGTGCGGTTCCCGCTGGAGAATCTCGAGCGGGATAAGCGCTTCCCGCCCCTCGGCCGCGAGACGCACTTCCGCGCCGCGGTCGGTCCGCTGCCGCCAGATGGACTCAATCATCGCACGCACATCGTCCCGCGTCGCCCCGTCACGCAGCAGCTTCCGCAGGTCGGTCCCGTTCCGCGCGTAGAGGCAGCGGTACCACAACCCGTCGGCGGTAAGCCGACTCCGGTCGCACGACCGGCAGAACGGCTCGGTCGTGGACGAGATGATGCCGAAGGTTTGCCCGCTCGCCAAGCGGAAGCGATCCGCCGGCGCCGTCGACCCCGGCTCGTCGATGGTCTCGACCGGGCCCAACGCATCGCCTATCACGCGGAGCATCTCGGTCCGCGACACGACGTCGGCGATTGACCAGCGTGTGGCCCCGCCAACATCCATGTACTCGATGAAGCGTATTTCCGCACCCGCGTCGCGCGCGTAGGCGAGCAGGTCAATCAGCTCGTCGTCGTTCACGCCGCGGATCACCACTGTGTCGATCTTCAGATCGGCAAACCCGGCGGTGCTCGCGGCGGCTAGTCCTGCCTGCACCCGATCGACGCCATCGAAACGGGTCAAGGCACGGAAGCGGTCGGCGCGCAGCGTGTCGAGGCTGACAGTCAGGCGGTGCAGGCCAGCCGAGCGCAACCCCTGCGCCTGCTCGGCAAGCAGCATGCCGTTCGTCGTGAGCGCGAGGTCCCGGATCGCCGGCCGTGCGGCCAGGAGCGCGATCAGCTCCGGCAGATCCTTGCGGAGAAGCGGCTCGCCGCCGGTGAGGCGAACCCGGTCGACACCCGCATCCGTAAAGGCATCGACGATCGCCTGGGTCTCCTCGAAGGTGAGGATGTTCTCGCGGGGAAGCCAGACGTAGTCCATCTCCGGCATGCAGTACTGGCACCGGAGATTGCATCGGTCGGTGACCGAGATCCGCAGGCTTCCGAGCGGCCGATCGAGCGTGTCGCGCACCGGCATCGGCCCATTATCCCACCAGGATGCGCGCCCCGGGGGGCGCGTTGAAGTTCGCTGGCGCGAAACTTCTTCCTACCCCTAGCTTACGCCGACCGGCTCGCCCTTCTTGGCGGTCTTCAGGCCCTGGATCTGCACCACGGGCTCCTGCTGCTCCTTCAGGACATGCTCGCGGTAGAGGGCGGCCATCTGTGCGTCGTGCGCCGCCTGCTGCGGGTCCGCCGGCACACCGTTGCCGTTGCCATTGCCGTTCCTCTCGCGCTTCGCGGCATCGCGGGCGGCCAGCTTTTCCTGACGGGCGTTCTTGGCAATGCCCTGTTCGTCGAGATCGGTCTGCGCCCCGGCGGCGACCGCCTCCGGATCGAGCATCAGCGAATGCGCGGTCGACTCGAGTTCCACCTTCTTCCCGCCGGCGAAGATCTCGTGCCGTCCCCGCTCCTCGTACCACTTCGTCAGCGTGGCGGTCATGTGCATCTTCTCGATGATGTTCCGCCAGCCGACTCCCGTGTTGTAGGCGCAGAACGAGATCTCCCCCTCCTGCGTCGCATACGGGATGATGCAGCGCTCGGTGCGGCGGAAATCGTAGTTGAACAGGTCCTGGAACCACATGCCGGCCACGAAGAGGAAGTTCCAGCGGTCGGCACGGCGCGTCTTGATATCGTTCTGTGTCCGTTCGCCGGACACCTTGCCGTACTCGCGCTTGGTGGCCCCGAACGTCTTGTCGAACTTCTGCAGCAGATCGGACAGCCTGAAGTGGGTCGGCGCGTTGAACGGATCGTAGTTCCGCATCAGCGCCAGCCCCATGCCGACTACCGAGCGGAAACGGCCACCCGCCGCGTCGTTGACCCTGGCGATGTCCTTGGCGAGCTGCTCACCCCGCACGAACTTGGTGAATGGCACCGCCTCCTTCGTTTCCTTGTCGATCATGACGGCCATGCCCACACCGCAGTTCGGGTGGCACCCGCAGTTGAGCTGACCCCAGTTCTCTTCCGGCCCATGCACCAGGTCGGCCCAGTCGGTGAAGGTCCCCATGAAGGAGATCGGGAACCAGTCCCGGGTCGGCTCGCCGATACCGGTCTGGTTCTTCACGTCGTGCGCCAGATGCGAAAGCGTGTACCGCTGCGCCTTGCGGCGCTCCTCGGTGATCTCCTCGTCGCGGCCGGTGAACGAGACCGGCTGGAACGACAGGAAGCTGATGGTCTTCGGGTTGTCGAGCGCGAACTGCACGACCCGGCCCACCTGCTCGTTGTTGATCCCGTTGATGATGGTGATGACCGGCACGATGTCCACGCCCGCCTTGTGCAGGTTCTCGATCGCGCGCAGCTTCACGTCGAAGAGGTTACCGACGAGCCGATGCGAGTTGGCGGCGTTACCGATGCCGTCGAACTGCAGGTAGGCATAGCGGAGCCCGGCGTCGGCCGCGGCGCGTGCGAAGTCATAACTCTTCGCGAACTCGATGCCGTTGGTGGCCGCCTGGACGCTGTTGTAACCCACCTTGCGCGCGTAGCGGACGGCGTCGAGGAAGTAGGGCGAAATGGTCGGCTCGCCGCCGGAGAACTGCACCGACATCTGCCGCTTCGGCTTGATGGAGATGGCGTTGTCCAGCAGCGTCTTGATGTCGTCCCACGACAGCTCATGGACGAAACCCACCTGGTTGGCGTCCATGAAGCAGGGATCGCACATCATGTTGCACCGGTTGGTCAGGTCGACCGTCAGCACCGACCCGCGTCCGTACTTGATTGTGCTGCTGCCATGGTTGTGCAGCTTCTCGTCGTTGTGCGCGCGGATGTCGCTGCCGGGAAAGGACTCCTCGAGGTGCCGGAAGAACTCCGTGTCCATGGCCATCACGTCCTCGAAGGACCCATGCACCGGGCACTCCTTGACCATCAGGATCTGTCCGTCGCGCTCGATAATCTGCGCCTTGATCTCTCCTACTTTCTCGTTGAGGAGGATCTTGTAGTCCTTCTTGCCGTCGAGGATGTCCTGCCGCGCCTCGCGGACACACTGCGGGCAGAGCGAGTCGGTCTCACGCGGCCAGCCGAGCGGCGGCTTAACCTTCTGGTGCGACTTCAGCAACGGCTTGTCGGACCAGTTCGGCGTGAACGACGGCCGCTCGGTCAGCGAATTGAACCGGTCGTAGAAGAACCACGCTCCGTTCGCCGCCACCGACAACCCCTTCTCGACGTACTTGATCGGCTTGTGCATTACTGGCCCACCCTTGTGTGCTGAAGTACCCGAACCACTCCGAGGAACGGGTGCCTTGGACCACCCTCCGACAGTTCCAAGACAGGTGTAGCTTCGCACGCTCGCGGCCGCCCACGCGAGCATTTTTCGGGGAAGTGTCCGATTTCAGGTCTGAACGGGCCCTCAGGCCAGCGAATGGCCCTCGGCCGCCCGGCTATCATGCCCGCGTGGCGCATCCGGACGCGGCGGTCATCGGAGCGGGCGTGTTCGGAGCCTGGACGGCATGGCATCTGCGGGCTTCCGGGCGAACCGTCGCACTGATCGATGCGCACGGAACGGGACATCCGCGCGCGGCGTCCGGCGGGGAGTCGCGGATCATCCGGGTGGGGTACGGAGACCGCGCGCTCTACTCCGCGTGGGCGCGGGATGCGCTGGGGCAGTGGCGCCGGCTGTTCGACGAGGCGGGTGAACAACTGTTCTTGCGAACCGGCGTGCTCTGGTTCGCGCGGCCCGACGATCCGACGGCCGAGGTGACGGCGCGCACGGTCGAAGGGCTCGGCGTGCGGCTGGAACGGCTGGACCGGGAGACGTTGCGCTCGCGGTTTCCGCAGTTCAACGTGGACCCGTACATCGGGGGACTGTTCGAGCCAGAGAGCGGCGTACTGCTGGCGCGGCGCGCGGTGACGCTGGCGGTACGCGATGCGCGGCGGCGCGGCGTAGCGTACCGTCTGGCGGCAGCAGGCATGGATCTCGTCCGCGGCGCGACGCGGATCACTAGCGTGCCGATGGCCGACGGAAGCCGGCTGTCGGCGGGAGCGTTCGTCTTCGCGTGCGGCGCGTGGATGCCCCGTCTTTTTCCACGGCTGCTCGGACCATTGATTCGGCCGACACGCCAGGAGGTCGGGTTCCTGGGGCCACCGGCCGGAGACGACCGGTTCGCACCACCGGCGATGCCGGCATGGATCGATCGGGGGGGCGATGCGTACGGGATCCCGTCGGTCGACGGGCGCGGCGTGAAGGTGGCGTTGCATGCCCATGGTCCTGCTTTTGATCCGGAGACCGGGGACCGGTTTCCTACGGCCGAGGCGATGCAGGCGTTGCGCTCCGTGGCCGCGGAGCGGTTGCCGGGGCTGGACGACGCGCCGCTGGTGGAGGCGCGGGTATGTCAGTACGCGAATACGTGGAATGGCGACCTGTTGATTGACCGGCATCCCGAGATCGAGAACGTCTGGCTTGCCGGTGGCGGATCGGGACACGGTTTCAAGCTGGGGCCGGCGGTCGGCGCCTATCTGACGGCGCGGATTGACGGTTCGGGCACGGAGGAAGACCTGGTCGGACTGGCGTCGAAGCAACATGAACCGGAGCGTGACGTGTTCTGACGGACCTGCCGCGATGTCGTTTCGCCCGCCTGACTACGACCGTGCACTGAACAACGTCGCGGCGCAGTAGCGTTTCGCGACGCGCGTGCCGAGCAGCACCGCCAGAATCACGGCGTAGATCATCGGTTCGAAGATCGAGATCTTCACCAGCCAGAGGAAGTGGACAACGCCCGCCGCGGCGGCGACATAGGCGAGGCGATGCAGCATGGTCCAGCGCCTGCCGAGGCGCCGGATCCAGCCCCGTGTCGACGTCACCGCGAGCGGGATCAGCGTCAGGAAGCCGAGCATGCCGGCGGTGACGTACTTCCGCTCCGCTACGTCCTCGATGATCGACTGCAGGTTGAAGAAGTGATCGAACACCATGTAGGTCGAGAAGTGGAGGCACGCGTAGAAGAAGGCAAACAAGCCCCACATCCGGCGAAAGCGGATGACCGGCTGCCAACCGGTGAGCCACCGGAACGGCGTGACGGCCAGCGAGATCAGGAGGAAGCGTAGCGCCCAGTCGCCCGTGCGGTGCGTAATGGTCTCGATCGGGTTGACGCCAAGGCCACCGGGAGTGAGGGCGTCCCGCAGGAGCCAGAGCGCGGGAACGAGGCAGATCAGAAAAATGGCGGGCTTGACGCGACGGATCCAGTTTGTGGACGACGGCGTCATGTCACGCCCTTCGACGCCGGAACGGTTGCCGGCGGAACCCAGGCAGGCGCAGGCAGACCACGGACTCTAGTAATTCTCGCGCAGGTCCATCCCGGCGTACATCTGCGCCACCTGCTCGGCGTAACCGTTGAACATCTCGGTCGGCTGACGGAAGAAGTTGCCGATACGGCGTTCGCTCGCCTGTGACCAGCGCGGGTGATCCACCTCGGGATTCACGTTGGCATAGAAGCCGTACTCGTGCGGAATGGCGATATTCCAGGTGTTCCTTGGCTGATCCTCGACGAACTCAATCTTGACAATCGACTTGAGACTCTTGAAGCCGTACTTCCAGGGCAGCATCAGGCGGAGCGGCGCGCCGTTCTGGTTCAGCAGTGTCCGCCCGTAAAGGCCGACCACCATCAGCGCCAGTGGATTGAGGGCTTCATCCATCCGGAGCCCCTCGACGTAGGGATACTCGAGGTTGCGCGCGCGTTGGCCACGGAACTCCTCCGGGCGGTACAGCGTCTCGAACCGGACGAACTTCGCGCGCGATGTCGGCTCGAAGCGCTTGACCAGATCGGCCAACGGGAAGCCGATCCACGGGACGACCATCGACCACGCCTCGACGCACCGCAACCGATAGATCCGCTCTTCCAGCGAGTGCGGACTCAGGATGTCCTCCAGCGTGTAGTCGGCGGCCGGGCGGTTCATGTGCCCTTCGACCCGGACGGTCCATGGCTCGGTCGTCAACTCCTCGGCGTAGCGGTTCGGGTCGCCCTTGTCGAGTCCGAACTCGTAGAAGTTGTTGTAGCTCGTGATCTCGTCGTACGAGTTCTTCGGCTCGTCGGTGCTGAACGGGCTGGGACTGACGTCGCTCAGCGGCTCCTGCGCCCGCAGTCCGCCGTCGGACGGAGCGAGTAACGCCGCCCCGAGGGTAGCGCCCGACGCGGTCTGGATGAACTGCCGGCGGTTCCAGTAAAGGTGTTCCGGGGTGATCTCGGACGAGCGGATGTCGGGTGCCTTCTTGATCAGCATCGGTCTCTTCTCTCCCGTGCGGACGCGCGGAAACCGCGCGTCAGTCTCCCGGTTGACATTCCTGCCCTTGATCGTCACTCCCCGAGCGAGCCGTTGTCAACCGAGTTTCTCCAGGCGGGACGGTACCGGGTCCGCTCCAGGGGTAGCGGAAGCGCCCCGCCGCCAGACCCAGAGGGCAGCCGCGGCAACGGACCCATATTCCATCAGTTCCACCCATCCGGGCAGCACCCACCCCTCCCCCGCGAGGAAAGGCGGCCAGACGATATAGGTCGCCATCGACGCGAGCGTCCAGACGCCCAGCGGCCAGATTACCGGGGGCGTGGCCGCCGGCCGGACCAGAAACGGCACGAGCCAGATGAGGTACCACGGGTAGATGGCGGGCATCAGGCAGAGCGACGCGGCGAGCGGCCATGCCCAGGCCGCCGGATCGTAGAGCGGACGCGTGCGGCGCATGTATGCCGCGACCGCGATCCCTGCCGCGGCAGCCAGCGCCGCCGCGCCCGGCGCGCCGATCCCCGCCGCGATCCAGCGGAATGGCGGACCGTTGAACCGCCACTGCGCGACGTAGGTGCCGAGGGACCCGAGCGGCAACCAGTCTCCGGTCGCTGTGATGAACGGCAGATAGAGCAGCGCTATGACGGCCGCGCCAGCCGCCGCATCGATCAGCCGAACGCGCCGCCAGAAGATTGGCAGCAGAACGATCGGCAGGAACTTGACGGCGATGGCGCCCGCGAAGGCGACCGCGGCAAGCAGCGACCGGCGCCACGCGAGCGCATAGGCCGCGGCGACGAGAAGGAGGGTGCCGAACATATCCACATGGGCGCCACCCGCTCCTTCCAGGGCAACGAGCGGATGCCAGGCGTACGCGAGTACCCACCAGCGGCTGCGTCCCGCCGTGGTGAACCAGCGCCAGAGGAGCGCGATGATCAGCAGGTCGCAGAAGACGACGGCGAGCGTCATGGCAAGGACGGAGTCGTCGATCAACGTGATCGCCAGGAAGAAGCGCTGCGCGAGCGGCGGGTAGATGGAAGGCAGCACGGCGCTGGCCGGGTCGATCCGGCGGGTCGCCTCGGTGTGAAAGATCGTGCCGGTCGGATCGTCGGGAGCAATAGCGTACGGGCTGACGCCTACCTGTTGAACGCGGCCGTCCCAGATGTACCGGTAGACATCGTCGGAGACCAGCGGAGCGGCGGTCAGCAGGACGATGCGCCAGATGAGGGCGAACGCGAGACAAAGCAGGAGGGGGCGGCTCACCCCGCTCGACAGACGAGCCTGCGGCGGGCCGCTCCGGCGGTATCGCGGCGCATCGGCCGACGCGGGCTGGCGGGCGATGCCGCCAAGCGCCATGAGGTAGGCGGCGGAGGCGATCCCGAGGAGGAGGAGGAAAGTGCCGGCATGTGCACGCGCGTCGAATGTGGCGGTGGCGGAGAGGCTGATGAGGAGAACGATGCCGCAGGCAACGATCCGGTTGGTCATGGCCCTCAGCCCAATGTCGCGCCGCCGGCCTCTCGGGAGCCGCGCCGCGACTGCCGCGTGCGGTGGAGCGACCAGATGATGCGGAGCATGCGCGTGCCGGCCCGGACGGTGCCGGCGACGGTGCCCGAGATCTTTGACTGTCCTATCCGATCGCGCTGCCGGGCCGGCACCTCATGGATGCGAAGACCTGCCTCGGCGCCCTTCACCTGCATCTCGATCGTCCAGCCCCAGGTGAAGTCGGCCATCTTGAGACTGTCGAGCACGTCGCGGCGGATCGCGCGGAACGGGCCGAGATCGGCGTAGGAAGTGCCCCAAAGGCGGTTGATCAGCCAGACGCAGAGCGCGGTCCCCACGCGTGCCGACCAGGGACGGCCGGCACCGGCCCGATCGCCCAGCACGAAATCTGCCTCGCCGCGGCGAATCGGATCGACCAGCGCTGGCATCTCCTCCGGGTAGTCACTCCGGTCCGCGTCAAGAAACACGATGATGTCGCCGTCGGCCGCCGGCGGTAGCACGCGCAACCCGGCCAGGCAGGCCCGGCCGTAACCGCGCGCCGGTTGGCTCACTACGGTGGCGCCCGCCGCGCGCGCCCGATCGGCGGTTGCGTCGCTCGAGCCATTGTCGACGACGATGACGTGGTCAGCAATGTCCGGAATCTCGGAGAGCACAGCGCCGATCGCCGCCTCTTCGTTCAGGGCGGGAATGATCACCGTGACCGTCCCGCTTGTGGTGACTGCGCCCTGTGCACCGGGTACCCCGGGGACCATCCGCGAAACGTCGTCTCCGTAGTACGCCCGCGCCAACCGTGCCGGCGAGGCGCCTGCCACGTAGCACACCAGCAACCAGAGGTTGGACATCGTTCGGCGCATCCAGCCATCCCGTTCCCACCGCCGGGCCGACACCCGAACCGCCGCTGCCGGAAAACTCAGCCGTCCCACGCTCCAGAGCCGCCGGACGAGTTCGATGTCCTCCATCAACGGCAGAGGCGCGTACCCGCCGAGTGCATAGAACGTCTCCCGGCGCACGAAGATCCCCTGATCCCCATACGGCAAGCGCAGCCAGCGCGTCCGAAGCGCCACGCCTGTCTCAATCACACGCGCGAACCAATGGTCGGATGCAATCGCCAGCCGAAACGCCCCTCCGACCGTGCCTTCCCGATTCCACCCCGCGATCACCCCTTGCCACCCACGCTCCAGCCGCGCATCCGCATGAAGAAACAGCAACCACCGACCCGCGGCCGCCGCCGCCCCCGCGTTCATCTGTCGCCCACGCCCCGGCGCGCTCTCCGTCCAGCGCACCCTCGGGAACCGCTTCCCCAAAGCCGCGATGCGGCCGCCGGGCGCTTCGCCACTGACGACGATTACTTCGACCGCAGGTTCGGAATCGGCCCGCGCGCGCGCCGCGTCGTCCAGGTCGGTCAGCAGCGCCTCCAGTTCCGCCAAGTCCCGCAACACCGGGATCACGATGGAGACCAGCGGCGCTTCAGTCATCACGCCGAAGATCGAGAAAACGGGCGGTCTCCTTCCAGATCCGCTCGTGGCTCGCGGCGAGCTGGTGATCGTCGTCAAGGCGGACCAGCCGGGCGTGCGGCCGTTCTTCCGCCCAACGCCCCACCATCGCCGGGTTGACGACCTCGTCCCGGTCGCCGTGAATGATGAGGGTAGGGACGGTGCTCCGCGCAGCGAACGAATCGTAGCCTGCGGCATCCGAGAACAGTCCGTAGTGCACACCCTCCACCCGGCCCGTGGAGTAGTGTGTCCATTCCCGCCAGCCGGTCTCGCGCCAGCGCGCCATCCCGTCCGGACCCACACCGCCGACCGGTACGTGGCCGAAGTCGAACGCGGGCGCGAGGAGCACGAGCTGCCCGATCGGGTGGGTATCCCCGCCGCAGTGCTGCTCCGCCGCGTGCAACGCCGCCAAAGCCCCCAGGCTGGACCCGAACAGCACAACCGGATCTGGCGGGAGCTTCTCGACGAGTGCGGACAACTGCGCGATGATCCGCGACACGGTCAGGGTCGAGAAGTCCGGCTGATTGAGATCCGGACAATGCAGCGTGGATCCCGTCTCGGCCAGCCGTGCCGCCAGGTATACCGCCTTCGACGATGCCGGAGACGATGCGAATCCGTGCACGTAGACGTACTGCATCGCGCCGTATCCTATCGTGTCGCGGGTGCATAATTCAGGCCGATGGCAACGCACGAGTGGTGCAAGGAACCGCCGCCGCGGTTACTCCTTGAAGGGGTGGCGCAGTTCAACCGGGGGGAGTTCTTCGAACAGCACGAGACGCTCGAAGACCTCTGGCGTGCGGAAACGCGGGAGATCCGGCGGCTTTACCAGGGGATCCTGCAGATCGGCGTGGCCATGTACCACATCGGCCGCCTGAACCATCACGGCGCCATGCATATGCTGACGCGGGGTCCGAACTACCTGCGGCCGTTCAGCCCGGCATGCCAGACGGTCAACGTGGTGGACCTGCTGGCGCAGGCGGCTCGAATCCGTACGGAGGTCGAGCGGCTCGGTCCGGACCGGCTCGACCGGTTCGACTGGTCCCTTACGCCGGTCGTGCGCTTCGTCGATCCGTCCGGGTCCGCGCCTCCATTCGGCCGGCTACCACGCGAACCGGCGCCGGCAGGGCGCTGAGGAAGGCACGGGAAACCATGTCGACACCCCGTTTCTCAAGCAGAACCCTCACCTTTCTTCGCGCCCTCAAGCGGAACAACAACCGCGACTGGTTCAACGCAAACCGGCCCAGTTACGAGGAACATGTGCGCGCGCCCATGGTGGCGCTGGTCGAACAGCTCGCCCTCGACCTGCCCGCGATCGCACCCGATCTGATCGCCGAACCGAAACGTTCGATTTACCGGATCTACCGCGACACGCGGTTCTCTCCCGACAAGACGCCGTACAAGACGCACGTCGCGGCGATCTTTCCACACCGGGACCTGCCCAAGCATGAGGGTGCGGGACTCTACGTCCATCTGGCGCTGGACGGCCTGTTTGTCGGGGGCGGACTGTACCGGCCGCAACCGCGGCAACTGGCGAAGTTGCGAGCACACATCGCGGCACATCATCGGCAACTGCGCGCGATCGTCGATGCGCCGGCGTTCCGGCGGACGTTCGGCACGCTCGACGGCGACAAGCTGCAACGCACGCCGCGCGGCTATCCGGCGGACCATCCGGCGGCGGACCTGCTCCGGCTGAAGCAATACCTCGCGGGATGCTCGTACGATCCGGTGCGCGCAACCGGCGCGCGCTTCTACCGGTCGCTGCTGGGTGATTTCGCTACCCTGGCACCGCTGATCCACTATTTGAACGGGCCACTCGCTACCGCGGAGGCCTTGCTCGAAGAAGCACTCGTCGGGGAAGAAGCGCGCCGTTCGGTACGCAACCCGGATGGCGGCTGGTGATGACAGCGGGCGCCGATGTAGCGGTGCTAACATGGCCGCGACAGGGGGTGGCCCGTGTTCCGCGAGGTTGTTTTCATCTTGCTGCGCGGATGTCGGCTGCGGTGCCCCTGCTGCGGCTACGGACGGCTCTTCAAGTCGGCGACACGGATGAACGAGCGCTGTTCCGGATGTGGAGAGGCATTCGAGCGTGAACCGGGCCAATGGCTCGGCGCCGTTTACATCAACCTCGGGCTGACCCTCGGCTTCGTTGCGGCCGGCTATCTGTTGACGCGCTCCTTCACTTCGCTGACGACCACGGAATTGACGGTCATCTGGATGGTGGCGGCGGCGATCGGTCCGTTCGTGCTCCACCGCCACGCGAAGGCACTCTGGACCAGCATCGTCTTCCTGGGCGAAGGGCTCTATATTCCGTGGCCGAACCGGTAGATCGAGCCGCGGATCCTGCCCCTCACGACGCGCCACCCACCGGCCACGGCCTGACCGGCGCTCTGCTCCGTCTGGGCGCCGCCTTCACGTTCCGGGACTTCCGCAACCTCTGGACCGCGGCGTTCACCTCCGCCGTCGGCACCTGGATGCAACGCTTCGCGCAACAGTGGCTGGTATTCGATCTGACCGGTTCCGCCTTCTACCTGGGCCTCGACACGTTTGTAGGCGCCGTGCCGCTGCTGCTCTTCACGCTGATCGGCGGCGTTACCGCGGACCGGTACGATCGTCGCCATCTGCTGATGGCGTCGCAGGCCATTCAGATGGTCTGCGCCATCACGCTGACCGCACTGGTCGTCAGCGACACGGTCGCCCTGCCATACATCCTGGCCTTGTCGTTCACCACCGGGCTGGCGCAGGCGTTCGGTGGACCGGCCTTCCAGTCGATCATTCCGGGGCTCGTCCCACGTCACACGCTGCCGAACGCGGTAGCCCTCAACTCGATCCAGTTCAATCTGGCGCAGTCCGTCGGGCCGTTCATCGGCGGGCTGGTGTTCACCACGCTCGGACTCGCCGCCTGCTTCGGACTGAACAGCGTCTCGTTCCTCGTGGTCATCGTCGTCCTCGGGCTGATGCAACTCCCGCCGCCGAACCGGGCGGACCGCAAACCGATGGCGGAAGAACTCAAAGGGGGACTCCGTTTTGTCAGCCACGGGGTCTTCCTCACGCTCACCATCCTCGCCGCCTGCACGACGGCGCTCGGTTTGCCGATTCGCGCTTTCCTGCCGATCTTTGCCGGCGACCCGGAAACGCTGAGCCGGATGATGACCTGCCTCGGGATCGGCGCCGTGTTCGGCGCCCTGGTAGTGGCCTGGCTGGGCAAGTTCGACCGGATGGGAGCGACGCTGCTCTGGGTCCTGGCACTGTTCGGCGCCACCATCGCGACCTTCGCGCTGCTCCCGGTCTCGCTCGTCAGCTACGCGCTGCTGGTGCAAGCGGGGGCGGCACTGCTGGTGGTCTTCTCGCTCACGGCATCGCTGGTGCAACTGACCGTCCCGGACGAGCTGCGTGGCCGGGTGATGAGCATTTACCTGATGGCATTCCGCGGCGGGATGCCGATCGGGAGCCTGGTGAGCGGTTCGCTGACGACAGTGCTGCCGACAACGACGGTAATCGCCATGAACGGCGGCCTGCTGGTAGTCGTCGCGGCGTACTTCCTCGTCCGCAGCCACGGCGTCCGCGAGTTGTAGGGAGCGACACACCGGCCTGCGATGGCGGCGTAGTCACTGGACGGGCATGGTAGCTTTTAGGCACATTGCCGTTACCGGTCAACAACACTAGTTTCGAACAGGAAGTGAACTATGCAGTCTACGAATGATAATGCCCGCCACAACGTGTACGTCCTGGTCGACGGCGAGAACGTTGATGGGACACTCAGCACGATTCTGAACCGGCCGCCGCAATCGGATGATCGACCCCGATGGGAAACGGTCTTCCGCTTTACCGAGGGGCTCTGGGGAGGACGGTCCGCCAAGGCCATGTTCTTTATAAATGTCCGCCCCGAAGCGACGGTCCCCTGGCCGTTCGTGCAAGCGTTACTCGCCTGCCACTTCCGCCCGGTTCTACTGACCGGAAAGGACGGCCGGAAGGTAGTTGACGAGGGCATCGAGAAGACGCTTGCCGCGCTCGAGCACCGTCCGGGCGACGTACTGCTCCTGAGCCACGACAAGGACTTCTGTCAAGCCCTCGCCGCGCTCGGCCGGAACGACGAGCGCCACATCGGCGTCCTCGCCTTCCGGGAGTATCTGGCCGCCGACTACACGCACATGCCGAACCTGGATATCTTCGATATCGAGACGGACGCCAGGGCGTTCCAGAACGGGCCTCTTCCCCGGATGCGCCCGGTGTCGATCGACGAATTCGATCCGACCGTCCTGCTCGACAGCCTCTAGGAGCCCGTGGTGAAACCCCGCGTAGCACCGAGAGCGGCGAGGCGCTCGCCTGACAAGGCGCGACGAGGGAGGATATTGGCCATATCCCGACCGCGGACTGACGCAGTCCGAGGAGCAACGCCGTTCAGGCGGGATGCATCGCCGCTCGAATGTAGCGGGTTTCACCACGGGCTCCTAGTAGAGTCCGGACCGAGTGGTTGAATCCATGCGACGCTGCCTGATCGCGGTCGCGGCGCTGGCGCTGGTGGCGGCATCGGCAACCGCCACGGCGCAGGACGACCGGGTTGTGCAGATCGACACGCTGAACGTCCGCGATGTCCTGTACCACCTGTCGGGCGGGGGTGGGAACACGCTGGTGCTGATCGATGAGATCAACGGTGGTGTGGTGCTCATCGACACGAAGCGCCCCGGCTGGGGTCAGGCGGTGCTGGACGTCCTCGGGCAGGTGACCGATCTGCCGGTCACGACGATCATCACGACACACGCCAACCCGGATCATGCGGGAAGCAACGGCGAGTTTCCCGACGCGGTGGAGATCATCGCGCACGAGAACACCGCCACGCATCTGGCGGCGATGGAGGAGTATGCCGGCGGCCGTGGCTTGCCCAACACCACCTTCGTCGAACGGCACACGCTCCTCGATGACCTCGACCGGATCGAGCTCTACTACTTCGGTCCCGCGCACACCGACGGTGACATCGTCGTCGTCTTCCCCGAGAAGCGGACCGCCTATCTCGGCGATCTCTTCCCCGACAAGGCGACCCCGGTCATCGACACCGCCCGCGGCGGGAGCGGAGTGGCGTTCCCGGAAACGCTCGCTACGGCGGTAGCGGCGATCGACGGTGTCGACCGGGTGATCACGGGCCAGGGACCGTTCCCCTCGACCTATGCCGGACGCGGCCGGCGCGAGCAGGGCACCGACCGGGCGTGGACCGGCTGGATGACCTGGGACGACCTGGCGGAGTACGCCGAGTTCAACCGCGCCTTCCTGGAAGCGGTCGAGACCGCCTTCCGCAACGGGATGAGCGCCGAGGCGGCGGCGGCGCAACTGTCGCTATCGGACCGGTTCGCGAACTACGGCATGGAGAACGCGCAAGCGAACGTGGAAGCGATCTACGAGGAGTTGAGTCGATGACGAGACGCATCGTGGCAGCCGCGGCCTGCGGCGTGGCAATCCTGGCCGTTGTCGCAACGGTCCGAGCTGACGACTGGCCGGAGTTCCGTGGCGCCGGACGCCTGGGCGAATGGCATGAGACCGGCCTGCTGCAGACCTTTCCCGCCGACGGACTGAAGGTCCGCTGGCGGACGCCGGTCCACGCGGGCTATTCCGGTCCGGCGGTTGCGGATGGCCGGGTCTTCATTACGGACTGGCAGGCGACGCGCGGCATGCGCGGCACCGAGCGGGCGCTGGCGCTCGACGAAACGACGGGAGAGATTCTCTGGACGGTCGAATGGGAGGCGGACTACGCCGGCATTCAGTGGGAAGTCGGACCGGGAGCGACTCCGACCGTCGACGGCGACCGGGTCTACGTTCTGGGACGCGCCGGCATGCTCTCGGCGCTTCGCGTCGACACGGGTGAGCTGCTCTGGCAGAAGGACTACAGTGCCGACTACGGCGTCGACCGCATGCGGTGGGGCTTCGACTGGGGGTTCGCGAGCGCGCCGCTGGTGGACGGTGAACGGCTGCTCTGCTTCGTCGGCGGATCGCCCAACGCACGCGTTGTCGCATTCGACAAGCTGACCGGCGAGGAAATCTGGCGGGCGCTGCCGAGCGAGGAGGATCTGGGGGTCGCACAGCCCATCATCATCGAGGCGGGCGGCGCACGGCAGTTGATCGTCTGGAACCCGGAAGAGGTCGCCTCGCTCAATCCGGTCACCGGCGACGTGTACTGGCAGCAACCGTACATCGTCGGCGGTGCGATGACGGTGGCGGTGCCGGTCCAGGTGGGGGCACAACTATTCTTCTCCACCTTCTACGACGGCCCGATGATGCTCACCCTGAACCAGGACCGTCCCGGAGCGAGCATCGCCTGGAAGGGGACAAGCCAGAGCGAAATCCGGACCGAGGGACTGCATGCGGTGCTCGCCACGCCGATCATCGACGGCGGCTACCTGTACGGCATCTGCAGCTACGGCCAGCTTCGCTGCCTGAACGCCGAGACGGGCGAGCGGATCTGGGAAACCCAGGACGCGACAGTGGAACGACGCCGGTGGGTCTCCGGCTTCATGGTTCGGAATGCCAACCGGGTACTGATCAACAACGACCGGGGCGAGCTGATCATCGCCCGGCTCAGCCCGGAGGGGTACGAGGAAGTGGGCCGCACTTCCCTCATCACGCCCACCTCCGCGCCTGGCAACCGGCGCGAGCTGCGCAACGTCAACTGGGTCCATCCCGCCTACGCGAACAAGCACATCCTGACGCGTAACGACGAGGAGATCGTCAGCCTGTCGATGGACGCCGCCGACTATGAATGAGGCGGCCGACCCCGGGGCGCCTGCGCCTCCCGGTCGGGTGCCGCTCCCGCAACTGGCCAGGCTCTTCCTCCGCCTCGGCGCCATCGCATTCGGCGGACCCGCCGCGCACATTGCGATGATGCGCGACGAAGTGGTGGACCGTCGGCGCTGGCTCACCGATCGCGAGTTCCTCGACCTGGTCGCCGCAACCAACCTGATTCCGGGGCCGAACTCGACCGAGATGGCAATCCATCTCGGCTACCGGCATCGCGGGATGGCGGGACTCCTGGTCGCGGGCGCGTCGTTCATCTTCCCGGCGGCGCTGATCGTCGGAGCGATTGCCTGGGCGTACGCCCGGTATGGCGAGGCGCCGCAGGTGGGCTGGCTCATGTACGGCATCGGTCCCGTAGTGATCGCAATCGTCGCGCAGGCACTCGTGAAGCTTGGCCGGAGCGCCGTACGGGGAGTGGCGCTCGGGGTGATTGGCGCCAGTGTCCTCGCGCTCTCAATCCTCGGCGTCAACGAGCTCGCGCTGCTGGCGGCCGGGGCAATCGCCGGCCTGGCGCTGGCCGCCGGACCGCGTGCCGCGGCGGCGGCGATAGCCGGACTCGCGACGCTGGCCGCCGGCACGAGCCGGCTTCTGGCGCAGGCGGCGGCGGAGACGGCGACTTCCGAACTGCCATTCACACTGACGCGACTGACACTTTTCTTCGCCAAGGTAGGCTCCGTGCTGTTCGGAAGCGGCTACGTGCTCCTGGCGTTCCTGCGCGCCGACCTGGTGGAGCGGTGGGGGTGGCTCACCGATCAGCAATTGATCGACGCGATTACCGTCGGTCAGGTGACACCCGGACCGGTCTTCACGACGGCAACGTTCATCGGGTACCTGCTGGGAGGCTGGGCCGGCGCGGCTCTAGCTACCGTCGCGATCTTCGCGCCGGGCTTCGTCTTTGTCGCGATCAGTCAGCCGCTCATTCCGAAGCTGCGCGCGTCACGCTGGTTGAGCGGCCTCCTCGACGGCGTGGTGGCAGCATCGCTGGGGCTGATGGGTGCTGTCGCGTGGGCCCTGGCCCGCACGGCGGTGGTCGATCTGCCAACGGCGGTGATCGCCACCTCCACCACAGGCCTGCTGTTGTGGAAACAACCCAACTCGACCTGGCTGATCCTGGCCGGAGCCGCCGCCGGCGGCCTCCTCCGCGGAAGTTAAGCCGGCAAGCTACTGGCGGCGCCCGTGCGCCATCCGGGAAACGTTGCCGCCATCCAGTGTCATCTTGAGGAGGCGGCTGCCCGATCGACCGCCGTGGTCGTTCCGGATGTGCGCGGCGAGCCGTTCCGCCATGCGGCCGATTTCGAGCAGCGTCGACTGTCCGGCGACGAACTGGCCATGCAAGCGGCGGCACTCCTCGGTCAGGTGGCGGTCGAGCGCATCGAGTTGCACCACCCACAGCTCGTCAAGCGCCATCGGCGACTCGATGGTCCTCAGCAACCCCTGCAGGATCTCCAGGTCATGCAGCCGGCCGAGCGCATCCTGCAGTTGTTTCAGCCCGGCGATCGCCTTGTCGGTTTGCCCCGCCAGCAAGCCCGCCGCACCCGTGTCCTTCGACAACTCGAGGACATACCGAAGTTGCTTGGCGGCAATCCGCACCTCGTGAACGCGTTCGGAGACGTACATCGCTCCGGCGTCCTTCACCCCGTCCAGCAGCCGCTCCGCCCGCCGGTCGATGCGCGTCGAGAGCACCAGCGCCCATTCGTCGGTCGCATCCCGCATGCCGATCGCCTTGAGCACCTCGGCGACGTCACGCTCGACCTTGCGCAGCACAGCCGGCTTCAAACGGACGAACATCCGTTGCCGCTGGCGGTCCCGCTCCTCTCGGACCCGCTGCCGCAACCGCGCGGCGCCGGAGGGACGCAGGCGCCCCTCCGGCTCCAGTTCCTGCACCAGTCCGAGCGCCACGTCCAGCTCGCGAACCGGACCGAGCGCACGCCCCAGGCGGCGGACGCGACGGCGGGCCCGGCTCGCGAGGCGCCCCGACAACTCCACCTCGCAGAGCGGCAGCAGTTCGCGCAGACGACGGGTCGCTACGCGGCACTGGTGGAGCGGCTCTACATCGCCCGCGAGCATCGGTCGAATCGAGCGGACCAAGGCCCGGACGCGCCGCTCAAGCGGCGCATTCAGCGGATGCGTGCCGGTCATCCGGCCTCGGGCCTCACTGAACCGATCATGGTAGGATGCCCCCGGTTTTCCGGGGCCGTTTCGGGGGCAAGAAGGATTATACCGAAGCCGACCCGCCGCGCCATCCGACTGTCCAGGCACCCCTGACCAGTGCGTATTGCCGCCATCGACATCGGTACCAATTCGGTCCACATGATCGTGGTGCAGGTGCGGGACGACCACTCGTTCGAGGTGGTCGACCGCGAGAAGGAGATGGTGCGGCTCGGCGCCGGAGGTCTGGGTGGTCGCGCGCTGACCGATCTGACGATGCGGTCGGCGCTGCTCGCGCTGGCGAAGTTCAAGCGACTGGCCGACTCGCACCATGTCGACGAGGTAATCGCCAGCGCGACGAGCGCAGTACGCGAGGCGGAGAACGGCCGGGAATTCCTCGGCGAGATCCTGCACCGGACCGGAATCCAGACACGCGTCATTTCCGGTAGCGAGGAAGCGCGCCTCATTCACCGAGCCGCGGTCTACGGAGTCGACGTGGCAGGGAGCGCTGCCGTCGTGGTCGATATCGGCGGCGGGAGCGTGGAACTGACGCTGGGGCGAGCGTCACGGCCGCAGATCGCCGAAAGCCTGAAGCTGGGTGTCATCCGTCTGACCGAGCGGTTCGTGCAGACCGATCCGATCCTGCCACGCGACGAACGGCGGATGGTGCAGCACATCATGGAGGAACTGGCCCCGGTCGTCGCGAAGATCCGTGAGCAGGGCTTCGACCGGGTAATCGGCACGTCCGGCACCATCCTGAGCCTCGGTGCCCTCGCGGCAGGCGCCGGGCGCGCGGACCGATCCGATGAGCTCCGCAACCTCCGGGTTCCGGTGAAACAGATCCGGCGACTCCGGAAGGAACTGACCGCCCTCAATCTGCCGGGGCGGATCGCGATCCCGGGACTCGACCCGCGCCGCGCTGATCTGGCCGTCGCCGGCTCAATCCTGCTCAGCACGATCCTCCGGTTGCTCGGAGCGCGCGAGCTGACACTCTGTGACCTGGCACTCCGCGAGGGACTCGCACTCGACTATATCGACCGGAATCGGGCACACATCGCGCGCGTGGAGCAGTTCCCGGACATACGTCGCCGCAGCGTTGTCGAACTGGCCGACCGGTGCCGGATCGAGGAACCCCACACCCAACAGGTGGTGCGGATGGCGCTCGCCCTGTTCGATCAGACGGCGGCGCTGCATGGCCTAGGCGCGCGCGAGCGTGAATGGCTGGAGTACACGGCGATGCTGCACGACATCGGCGTCCATATCAGCTACCCGAGGCACCACAAGCACTCCTACTACCTCATCCGGAACGGAGATCTGCGAGGCTTCGAGCCGGAAGAGGTGGAAGTCATGGCGCTTGCCGCCCGCTACCATCGCCGCGGCCCGCCGAAGCGGTCGCACGATGAGTACGGCAGCCTCTCAGGGGCGCGGCGGCGCACCGTCAGGACGCTCTCGGCGATTCTGCGCGTAGCGGAGGGGCTCGACCGGAGCCACGCGCAGAGCGTGGCGTCGATCGGCGTGGTGACCGGCGAGCAGGACTGCGTGGTCCGTGTCACGCCGGCGGGTGATACGGAACTGGAGCTGTGGGCCGCACAGCGGAACGCGGAACCGCTCGAGGAGGTCCTCGGCCGCGTCATCCGGTGTGAACTCGCGAGCGGGACGCCAGCGCGCCCGACGAGAACGGCTCTTGACGCACCGGCCAAGCCGCCGTCACCTGACGGCCGGCGACGCGCCGATCTACAATCCCGCGGCAGCCGGATCCGTTCGGCCCCGCGCAGGGCGGGAGCGGACGGGACCACCCCGGAGAGTGGTCGTGACGGCTGAGAGGCTTTGCGTCCACTGCCGGGAACGGCCAGTCCATGAGAAGTGGTGGCCATTCTGCAGTGAGCGCTGCCGCCTCTTCGATCCGCAGAACTGGATCGACGGTCGCTATCGCGTGATCGCGGAGCCCGTGAGGGACAGCGACGCGACCGAGGGTGGTTTACGGCGACGACTGGGAAACAAGGGGCGGCAGCGGCCGCAACGGAGATTGAGGACGGAAGAAAGGCGACTGGCAAACATGGGCGACACGCTGACCATTACCGATAACCGGACCGGGAAGCAGTACGAAGTACCGATTGTCGACGGGACCATCCGGGCGATCGATCTGCGGCAGATCAAGGTGGATCCGGACGAGTTCGGGATGATGACGTACGACCCGGCGTACCTGAACACCGCCAGCTGTCGCAGCGCGATCACGTTCATCGACGGCGACAAGGGGATCCTGCGCTACCGCGGCTACCCGATCGAGCAGCTTGCAGAGCACAGCACCTTCGTCGAGACGGCCTCGCTGCTGATCGATGGGGAGCTGCCGACGAAGTCGGCGCTGGACGTCTGGACGGCAGAACTGGACGAGTTCGCACTCGGTGCGACGTCGCCACTGAACCGGCAGGTCCAGGCGTTCATGGCAGGTTTCGACGACGGCGCGCATCCGATGGGGATCCTGCTCGCGACGATCGGCGCGCTCTCGACCTGCTTCCCCGAGGCGAAGCAGGTGCGTGACGCCGAAGTGCGGCGGACACAGATGGCACGCCTGATCGCGCTCGTCCCAGGCGTCGCCGCGTGTGCCTGCCGTCGCAGCAGTGGACTGCCGTTCGCGACCCCGGGCGAGGGGCTCGACTACGTCGGCCGCTTCCTGAGTGTTCTCTACCAGCAGGAGGGGAAGCCGTACACGCCCAACCCGGTGCTCGAGCGGGCGGTTGACATCCTTTTCATACTGCATGGCGACCACGAGCAGAACTGCAGCACGAGTGCGATGCGAGGTATCGGCAGCTCGCAGGCGGACCCCTTCTCCTCGCTCGCGGGCGCGGCGGCGGCACTATCGGGACCACTGCATGGCGGCGCGAACGAGGCGGTGCTCCGCATGCTGCGACAGATCGGTTCAGTCGAGAACATCCCGAACTTCATTCGGTCGGTGAAGAACGGGGAGGGGCGCCTGATGGGCTTCGGCCACCGCGTCTACAAGTCGTACGACCCCCGGGCAACGGTGATCAAGAAGACCGCCTACGACGTGTTCGAGGTGACCGGACGGAACCCGCTGCTCGACATCGCGATCGAGCTGGAACGGATCGCACTGGAAGACGACTACTTCGTACGGCGCAAGCTGTATCCGAACGTCGACTTCTATTCGGGGCTGATCTACGAGGCGATGGGTTTCGACCCCGCCATGTTCACGGTCCTCTTCGCCATTGGCCGCACCCCCGGCTGGGTCGCACAATGGAACGAGATGCTGGGCGACAGCGAACAGAAGATCGCCCGTCCCCGGCAAATTTTCACCGGGTCGGAGCAGCGGGATTACGCGCCTCTCGACGCTCGCGGTTAGCGGAGGCGGATCCGCCAGGCCAGGAGACCCGCGGCAACCGCGAGCATCAGCCACACCATCGGCATCACAGGCCGCCCGGTGAACGACAGTCCTGCGAAGAGGAGTACGGTCCCCGCAAGGATGATCGCCAAGACGATCAGCGACCACCGGCTTTGGTCCGTCGCGCCGTCGATCGGCGACGGCTCGCGGCTCCGCTCGCTTGTCGCCGCCCCGCACCGGTAACAGACCAGCGCGCCGTCATCGATCTCCTGTCCACACTCCGCGCAGTTCACCGCATCCCCCAGATCCGGCGGAACGTCCACTCCGCCCCCAGCAGCGCCAGCACCAGCAAGAACATCAGCGGATGATGCCAGATCTGGCGCGTCAACTGCCGCGCCGGCGGCGGAGCAGCGTCCAGCACGCGCGCCGGCAGCTCCGCGACCGCAGACGCGTCCAAGTACGCGCCGCCCCCTGCGAGGGCTACCCGCTCGAGGCGGGCAGGGTGCAGCCAGGGATCCGCCAGCTCCGGATCGGCGCCGCCCGCAAGCACCCAGGCACGATGCTCCTCGGCCGTCGCGCCATCGCGTGTCACCGTCACTTCCACGAGGTGGACCCCATCGACGGCGCCGGCGTCGACTGACGCGGCATATTGTCCGGGCTCATCCGCCGGCAATGCGTCCATCTCCTGCACGTTGCCGGCCGGGTCAGTGACGACCACCGCAACGCCGGCATCCGGAACCGGCCCGAACTGTTCGTCGCGGATATCGATCCGCACGTCGATTCGCCTGTCGTCCGCTTCCGGGTTGCCCGGACGGCTCGGCAGCGTGGGAGCTGCCGGTGGCGTGTCCGCCTCCCCCGGTGACCGCTGCACGCGCGCCGTCACGTCCACCCGACCGCGCGCTCCCGCCGTCAACCAGCGCGCGGCCTGCCCCCACCAGGTTTCGTACGTCCGGTCATCGCTCGGCAGCAGCATTCGCCAGCGCCACGCGCCACGCCCCGCGAAGATCATCGAACGGCCGGCACCGTACCGCTGCGCAACGATCAATGGACGCTCCGTCCGCTCGCCCCGTGCCGGCGGCGCGACCGCCAGCACCACAGCACCGGGACGAATCGGACCGAGACGGATACTCCCGCCGAGCGGCGGCGCGGCATCCCACGCGGCACCCGTCTCGCCGGGAGTTGCGGCAAGCCGCAGCATCGGATGCCCCAGCCCCTCGCGCGTCGGGATCATCCGGACACGCTCCGTGCCGCCGATGTCGGCTACGGACGCCAGGCCAATGCGCTCGACCAACGCGGCCGGCAGCACCGATTCGAACGCCGAGCCGGCATAGGCGCCCCGGCGCAGCGTCGCCGGACCGAGCAGGAGCAGGCCGCCGCCCCGTTCCGCGACGAACGCCGCCGTCAGATCAAGCTGCTCTGGCCGGAAAAACTCCGCCTCGATGTTGGCGAACACCACCGCGTCGTACCGAAAGAGATGGGCCCGGGTGAATGGATAGCCGCCCATGAGCGCGACGGACCGCGCCGTATCGCCCTGCACGTAGAAGGTCTGCTCACCGCGGTCGTTCTGCCCTTTCCGGACGACGGCATCAACCGTGAGGCCCGGATCCGCCTGCCACGTCCGCTTCAAGAAACTGTGCTCGTAGCCCGGCGCCCCTTCGATCATCAGTATGCGGCGCTCTTCGGCGGTGGGCGGGACCAGCACACTGCGCCGGTTATTGCCCGGAACCAGATCCGCCCCCTCCCCCGTCACCTCGACGGTGTACACGATCGGCCGATCCGTATCGGGGGATACACGAAAGCGCTCGACCACCGGTGTCCCGCTACCCGTAGCCGGGAGCGAGCGCACCTCGAGCAGGCGGCCATCTTCGAGCAGCCGCAATTCGCCCCGCGACGCGACACTGGCCGGATCCGCCGCACGCGTCACCGGGACTGCCGCCTCACCCTGTGCAACCACCGTTGCGGTCAGGTCGATCAGCGAGCCGGGCGCCAACGCCGCTCCCGCCGTCAGTCCCGCCAGCTCCAGATCAGCACCTGGCTCTTCCGCGCCAATGCCGACCACGTGCAATGGCGCACCAACCCGCGCCGCCGCCACCACCGCGTCACCCGCTCCGGTGTCGACCCCGTCCGTCAAGAGGACGACGCCCGCAACGTCCGCTTCGCGGAAGCGCTCCGCCACGGCGTCGAGCGCGCCGGCGAGATCCGAGTCGTCGAAATCGATCGTCTCGATCCCGAACGCCGTCTCCGTGAGCGCCGGCTGCAACGTGTCACGCACGATCGCACGCGCACGCTCGAGGCGAGGCGTCTCCGCAACGTCGGCAATCGCCATGCTGCGCGAGCCATCAACCAGCAGTGCGACAACGCCGCCGGGCGGCGCCGGCTCGGTCCGGACAGGCCGGAGCAACAGGAAGATCAGGACGAGGAGGACGGCAAGGCGCAAGGCAATCAGCGCCGCGCGCTGCCAAGTCTTGAGCGCGACCGGCGGCCGTGCATACGCCCACCACGCGAGCGCCGCAGCCAGGGCGATGGCGGCCGCAATTCCCCACCACGGAATCGGAAATCCGAGTTGCATCTGGATCGACACGCCGATGACCAGCCCGGGGGCCGGTGCTAGCCCGGACCAGCGGCCGCGCGCTGGCCCGCGAGGGCACGATAGTACCGCTGGACAATCGCCTCGTATCCGTCCGGCACAGCGTCGTCAGAACCTGCGTCGAGCCGCCCCTCGCGCCGGGCGCGCTGCAGCGCCGCCGCCCGGTCAGCGGCGATCGCATCTAGCGCCGCCGCCAAGCCGGCACGGAGAATCTCCCAGGCGGCGTAATCCTGCTTGAAGGCCTCGGTCCCGGGCGCGCCTCCGGTGAGGCGGTGTTCCGCCCACCGCTCGAGCGACTCGACCGCACCGGGGCGCATACCGCGCAGTTCGGCCTCCAGCCCGGGCGACGCCTCGAGCTGCCGCAGCAGTGCCTGCGCCGTCGCCCCAATCGCGCTCGCGCCGCCGTCCCCCTGCTCCTCCGTGCCCGCCTCACGATTGGACGCGCGCGGTTCTTCCTGACCGCCGGCGGACGGGTCGGCGCCATCACTCGACTCCTCCGCCTCTTCGGCGCCACCGGCACCCGCCTCGCCGCTTGCCTCGAGTCGACGGCGCAAGCCTTCGGCCGCCTGTAGTTCGGACGCGAGTTGTGCTGCACGCACCTCCGACTGCAGCCGACCGAGCGCCTGGCGAGCCTGCGCAGTCTCCGACCTGCCGTCGGCAGTTCCCTTGCCGCTGCCGGCACCATCCAGCCGTTGCTGCAGATCGCGCTCGAGCGCTTCCGCCTGTTCACGCAACTCCTGCTGTTCGCGTGTCAGGCGGGCGAGGATGCGCGCTGCTTCCTCGACGTTCAGGTCGTTCTGCCGTTGCCCCAGTTCTGACTGCGCGCGGTTCAGCACTTGCTGGCGCGCCGCCAGCTCACGGACGCGGCGGAGCGCGTCGCTCTCCGCTTCCGCGGCGTCGTCCGGCGCCGACGACTCTATCTCCTCATAGTTGGTCTGCTGTTCCCGGCGGAGGTCGCGGTCGAACAGGGAAGACAGATCTTCCTGTGGCTGCCACCATGCCGAACGTCCCTGCCCCTGTCCGAAAGAGAGTTCCATCCGCCGGATCGCCGCTTCCACACGATGCAGCTGATTCAGGGCTTCAAGCTCCGGGGGCAGCGCGTCGGTCGCCGATCCGATCCGGAGCTGCGCTTCCGCCTGCTCCATCGCCGCGACGGCGGCCGCCATGGCGTCCCGCTCTGCCTGCGACCGTCCACGTTGCAGCATTTGCGCAGCCGAGCCGAGCGTTCTCTCGCGCAACTCGCCCTGTGCCTCGGCCAGTGCGCTCAAATCGTCGCGAACCGACGCCGACGCCTCATCCTCCTGATCGATCCGCCAGGTGGCGGCGACCAGTTCCTTCTGCATTTCGGCGAGGCGGCGGATCGTATCGGCGTCCATGCCGGCGCCGGATCGCGCCATAGCGAGCTGATACTCGCGAGCGAATGGACGGACGGTCAGGAAGTAGATGGCGCTGCGAACATCCGCCGTCCGGCGCGGATTCGCGTCGCGCGCGCGAACGTAATAGCTGATGACATCACCCGGCAACAGGTCGAGCTGCTCGGCATGGAGCGTGTGCGTCGCGGTCGCTTGCGCCCTCGGTTCCCCGGCCAGGAGATCGATCTCCTGCGGATCTCCGCCCGCGACGGTGTATACGAGATGCAACTCGTGCAGCGCGTGGTCGTCCTCCGCGTACGCTTCGATCACCGCTTCTTCAACCGACGTAATCTCGCGGTCGCCTCCGGGACGGCGAATCTGGATGAGCGGTGGCTCGTCCGGAGTGGCCCGGATGACGTACTCCGTTTCGGAGGTACCCGTGCCGGCAAGGGCGACACGGTAGCTGTCGTCCTCCGTGACGTCGAATGTCGCGGCGAGCGATGTAGCACCAGCCGCGGCAAGCCTCAGCGTATCGCCCGATCCGAACCGGAGCGAGCCGTTGCCCACCTCCCTGTCGGTATGGATGGTGATGGTGACGGCGGTGCCTTCCGGGGCAAAAACGTCGCCGCCGCCGCGATCGACGCGTGGAGCAAGTTGTGTGTACGCCGGATAGGCGTACGCCACGTCAATCCGCTCGACACCCGGCGCTTCCGCAGTCGCAAGCGGAGCGCCGGCATCGAGCGCCACCCCGCCACCCGGTGACGCGGCATACAGCCACGCGGACTGGGCGATGCGGCCAACGACGTCGGCGGCAGGAATCGACAGCGCCACGAACGCGGCGACCGCGCCGATGCAGGCGCCGGCCGCGCGGCGCAGGGCCCGCCCGTCGACGATGTGGTCGAGATCCACTCCGCGAGCATGCCGGGCCGCGTCCTCCAGCACCAGATGGCCGAGCGGTGACACTGACCCTTCGACCGCGACCGCACTCGCCAGGCGGTCCTCCATGTCGGGGCATTGCTCCTCGATGAATCGGGCCACTTGCCGGTCGTCCGGCAGCCGCCGGAAAGCACGGAAGAACCATAAGGCGAGCGCCACCATGGCGCCCGCCGCGGATACGCCCATCGCGACCAACAACCAGCCGTCCGGACCGGCGAGGCGATCGGCGCCCACCAGCAGGGCAAGTACCAGGGTCGCGGCCGCTGCTGTCCGCGCCGCCGCGGATAGGGCACGCGCGGCAGCCCAGCGCCATCGAACCGCCCGGAGCAGTGCCGCGATCTCGGCTCGAAACCCGTCCGTCACGCCCCCAGTGTATGCCACCCCTGCGGGGAGGAATTACGTCGGATGACCGCAGCAGCCCGTGCCTAGACCATTGTGCGGCCCAGGCAGAGTTCACCCACCAGGACGAGGGCCATCGCCGCGATGGCGTACCACCAGAGGGCTTGCTCCGCATCCTGGTCGGCGGCGATCGGGACCGGCTCGGACGCGGGCTGCGACAGGTCCGGAGCGGGCGCGTCGCTGCGCGGACGCTCCAGGTATCGCAACGCTTCGTGGACGAACGGGACGAAACTCGGTCGCCGCGGAAAATCGTTCCAGGCGTCGTTCAGGTCTGACGCAAAGACGACTGCGCGGCCAGTCGCGCCGTTGTACTCGATCAGCGCCGGCGCGGCGTCGTCGAATCGGGCGAGCACCTGCGCGGACGGCAGCGAAACCCGGGCCACGCCCGTGAACTGCACCTGGCCAAGGGTGGCCGCGCTATCGCCGAACGGCCGGAAGATGGGATGCCGCGGATCGGCCACCGCGACGCGGCGGACGACATCATCCTCTCCATCTTCCGACACCGCCAGAAGGAGGGTAGCGGATGGCCCGAGCAGGTCGACTACCAGGCGCGGGTCGACATCCGGTCCAGCCACGAGTAGCAGCCCCCCACCCTCGCCGACGAACTGTGCGATCCGGGCGCGCCCGGGACGGCTCAGGCCGTCTGTCCCGACGACCGCGACGACGCCGATCGTGTCCCATACTTCCCGCTCGACCGCAGCGACCCCGTCCGGGGCCACGACGCGAACGTCGAACGGCTGCTCCGGTGGCGCCGCGTCAAGAGCTCGGCTCAGATACAGCGCACCCGGCTCCCGTGTCCCGCCATTCACCACCACCAGCACACCGGTCGGATCGGAAGGCCCGAGCGGCGGCGTGACCACCGGCGCCGCGTCACCAGCAATGCCATCGCCTGCAGGCGCCGCCGGATCCTCAGGGGCGCTTTCCGTCGCGTCCAGGAGCGGCCGGGCGAACGCCAGCGCGAGCAGCACTATCGCCGCGATGCGCAGCGCCAGGAGCAACCACTCACGCAACCGGCGACGCCGATCGCGATGCACGAAGGCCCGCTCGAGGAAGCGAACGTCGCTGAATGCCAGGCGCGGTGCGCGTCCGCGCAGCGTGAAGTGCAGGACGATCGGCAACACTGCCCCCAACACGCCGATCAGGAACAACGGTGCAAGAAACGACATCGCCTCAGCTCAACTGCGCGTACTCCGTGACGAGAGGTAGGTGCGCAACGCATCGTCGAGCGGATGCGACGTGTCGACGCGGCGGTACTCGATTCCGCTGAGCGGCAGCTCGCGGGCATAACGCGCCAGCAACTGATCCATCTCCCGCAGGTAGCCCTCGCGCAAGTCCGCAGCCACGGCGGTAACCGCCTCGCCCGTCTCCAGATCCTCGAAACGGGTCGGCTGCTCGAACGGAAACGCCAGTTCCGCGGGGTCGAGCAGTTGAAAAACGATCACCTCGTTCCCGCCGAACCTCAGGTGGCGCAGACCTTCAATAACGGCCTCCGGATCGTCCAGCAAGTCGGAGAGCACAACCACCATGCTTCGCCGCCGCATCGAAGCAGCGAGCCGATCCAGCGGCGCGGCGACGTCGGACTGCCGCCCCACCTCCAGGCGTTCCAGGGCGGCCAGGATCCGCCGCAGGTGTCCCGGGCGCACGCTTGGCGGAACATCCGTCACCACGCGATCATCGAACGTCGCGAGACCGACTGCGTCGTGCTGACGCTCCATCAACCAGGCGAGGGCGGCGGCAAGATACGAACCATAGGCCAGTTTCGACACCGCTCCCGACTGGTAGCTCATCGACGCGGAGATATCGAGCAGCAGTCGGCATTCGACGTTCGTTTCCTCCTCGAACCGCTTGACGTAGTACCGGTCGAGCCGCGCATAGACCTTCCAGTCGAGCGTGGAAAGATCATCTCCCGGTATGTACGGGCGATACTCCGAGAACTCGACGCTGAAGCCCGTGTAGGGGCTCCGGTGCAACCCGAGCAGGAAGCCCTCGACGACGGTGCGGGCCCGCAGTTCCATCGAGCCGAGGCTGGCAACCACCGCCGGGTCGAGCCAGCCCGGACCGGCCGTGCCCGCGTCCCGTGCCCGGCCGGGCATGCGCCGCGTCATCCCATCCCGCTCGACGGCACCGGTACCGTGTCGAGCAGCCGCGCGATAATCGCCTCAACGTCGACACCCTCGGATTCGGCGTAGAAGTTGATGATGATCCGATGCCGCAGCGTCGGTAGCGCGAGGGCACGGATATCGGCGACCGAGACGTGGTAGCGCCCCTCCATCAGGGCGCGCGCCTTGCCGCCCAGGACCAGCGCCTGCGATGCGCGAAGGCCGGCGCCCCACGTGACCCACCGCTCGATGAAGTCGGGTGTGCCGGCGCGGCCGGGCCGCGACGCGTCGACCAGGGTGACGGCGTAGCGGGCCACCTCGTCGGTCACCACCACCTGCCGCACCAGGTGCTGGAAAGCCAGGATGTCGTCACCTTGCAACACCCGGTCCACCGACGGTGTCTCGTCGGACGTGGTCCTGGTCACCACCGTCACCTCGTCGGCCACCGGGAGATAGGTCATGACGACGTTGAACATGAACCGTGAGAGTTGCGCTTCCGGCAGCGGATATGTCCCCTCGAGTTCAATCGGGTTCTGTGTCGCGAGCACCAGGAACGGTTCGTCGAGCAGAAGCGTGTTCCCGGCGGCCGTGACGTGATGCTCCTGCATCGCCTCGAGCAGCGCCGACTGGGTCTTCGGCGGCGTCCGGTTGATCTCGTCCGCCAGAATGATCTGGGCGAAGATCGGTCCCTTGACGAATGTCAGTTCGCGGTGACCGGCCGAGTCGTCGATGATCTCGGTCCCGGTGATATCCGCCGGCATCAGGTCGGGCGTGAACTGTATCCGCTTGAAAGACAGGTGCAACACATCGGCAAGCGTCTTGATCAACAGCGTCTTCGCCAGTCCCGGAACGCCGGTGATCAGGCAATGGCCGCCGGTGAAGAGCGCGATCAGCACGAGGTCGATTACGTCGTCCTGACCGACGATCACCTTGCGGAGTTCGGACAGGATGCGGTTGCGGCCCTCGCGCACCCGTTCGGCCGCCGCCGCCGCATCGCTCGCCGTCTCCGCTGGCGCCGCGGTCGTCGATCCGTTCGCCATCAGTGCGTCAGCGCGTAGACGATCTCGTTAATGAACATCCGGTAGGACTGCGCGGTGTACTGGACGT
Source organism: Vicinamibacterales bacterium (assembly GCA_965246995.1). Classification (GTDB taxonomy): domain Bacteria; phylum Acidobacteriota; class Vicinamibacteria; order Vicinamibacterales; family UBA8438; genus VXRJ01. The sequence continues at coordinate 1,309,475 of OZ252008.1, read as the reverse complement.
AGGTGGGGTACTGCTGGGCGTTCGACCATTCCCAACCGTCGCCCATGTCGGTGTTGAAGTTGATCAGCGCCATGGCCCGCCCATCGTCGGCCAGAATGGCGCGAAGCCTCGGTTCGAAGCCACCCTTTTCCCAGGTCACGTTGTTGAAGAACGATCCGAGGCCCGGGATCTGCGGGTACGCGGCCAAGTCATAGAACGACGAGAAGATCGTATGGTCCGGTCCTAGATCGACAATCGCACGTTCCGGGAAGACGCGCTCCATCTGCTGTGTGAAGAGCTCCCATTCGAGCGGACCGTGGAAGTCATCGAACGTCACCGTACCACCACGAAGCAGGAACTCGCGCAGGTTCGCCACTTCGTCGTCGGCCAACATCATGTTCGCCGGCTCGACGATGTAGATCCAGGGATGCTCCCAGAGATTGTCATCGGTCAGTTCGGAGACTATCGGTTCGTTCACCTGGATCGTGGTGACGCGCGCCATCCGCCGCGACAGGTTCTGCTCCGCCACCGGAGCGTCGACCGTCCAGGGATCGACTCCGTAGATGCGAAGGAATTCGGCCAGTTGATCAGCGGGGGTGGTGTACCGGATCCGCACGAAGCGCCACTCAAGGCCGGTCAACCCGTCGCGCTCCGGCAACGGGACATCCTGCGCTGCGAGACCGGTGCTCAGGATCGACACCACCCCGAATGCGACCGCCCCGAATGCGACCGCCGGTCTCACGGGATAGCCTCGATGACCTGCAGCAGCACGTCCTGCGCCCGCTCGTAAGTGGGAGCAATCTCCAGCGCCAGCATCGCCTGCCGCTTCGCCTCTTCCAGATCACCTGCGGCAACGAGTGTCTCGGCGTAGTCCGTATGTACCGCGACCCGGTCAACCGGACCAAGGGCGAGCGCGATCCGGAGTTCACGCATTGCGTCCTCCGTCCGCTCGTCCTCCTTCGCCAGCCGGCCGAGAACCTGGTGCGGGATGGGGTCGAACGGATCGATCTCGATCAGCCGCTGGTAGGCGACCTGGAGCACGCGGTCGTCCGCCGCCGCACCAGCCAGCGCCGCCAGCATGCGCGCCGCTTCGGGAGAGCTCTCGTCCTGGTCGAGCAGCAGTTCCAGCTCGCGCATTGCCCGCTCGGTATCCCCTTGCTCTTCCGCGATCATCGCCAACTGGCCGCGCGGACTCTCGAGGCCAACCGAGACCGGGAAGAGCTCGGCCGCCCGCTCGAAGGCGGTGCGCGCCTCGTCGAGCTCGCCCGCCGCGCGCGCAGTGGAGCCGAGAGCCAGCTGCGTCTGGAAGCTGCCCGGGTTTTCCTCGGCCAGTCCGCGCAACAGAGCCAGGCGGTCCTCCCCCTCGCCCGGCGGAAACGCCGGCGTTTCGGCCAGGGCAAGCCGCAACTCGCCGTAGCGCTCCTCGATGTCGGCGTCGAAGCCAGCCTGCAGACTGTCGAAGGTAAGTCCGATCCGCTCCAGTGCACCCTCGGTGTCGAGTCCCTCCCCGTACGCGCGGAGCATGTCCTGGAGCGCAGCGTCGCTGTACGTGTCCACGATGTGCTGCACAACCATGGAAGCGTGGAAATAGGCGAGACCCAGCCCCTCCTGCGTGAATGCACTGTCAAGTTCGGTGATTGAGCGTAGCTGGTCAGCGTTCACCGCACTCAGGAACTCGCCTAGCTGATCGCGCTCCCAGGCCGGATTCCGCCGCTTCTCCTCGAACGAAGAGATGCCTTCGCTCAGCCAGCGCGGCAGCCGCTGGTTCGACATCTGCAACGTGACGACGTGCGCAATCTCGTGCCAGAGGGTGGAGAACCAGTGGAAGCTGCCGGACGGACTCGCGCGGGGCGAGTCCATCGTCACGACCCGTCCGAAGCAGGCGCCGAGCGCTCCCACCATGCCGGGGAGGCCGAGGTTGCGGACCGCGAAGTCGTCATGGCGAGGAAAGAGCTCGATCAGCACCGGCGTTTCAGGCGTCATGTTGTACCGCTCGGAGAGCTCGTCGAGCGCCTCCTGGGCCACTTCGATCACGTAGTCCTTGATGGCCGGCGCTTCATCCGGATGGAGCCGGACAATGAGATCTCCTTCCTCGAATGTCTCGAAGGCGTCGAGCTGATCCAGCATTTCGAGCAGGTTGAAGGTGATGACGTCGTACGGATCCGCCTCGAACGACCGCTCCAGCGCGGCGCGCGCGCCTGCCTCGTCGCCCGTGCGAAGGAGGTGCATGCCGAGATCGCCATGCGCGCGCGTGTGGTCCGGGTTCAGCTCGAGCGCCCGACGCACCAGTGTGACCGCCTCCGGGAAGCGGTAGGCGCGCGCGACGTGATAGCCGGCGATCCGGTAAGCATCGGCGTACACGGAGTTGATCGCCAGGATGCCCGCTATCTCCGCCTCGAAGTCGTCGCGACGGTCTTCCAGCCAGGCTATCGCCGCCACGAGTGAACGCGCTTCCAGGTGGTTGGGGTTGGTCGCGAGCACGGTGTCGATCGCCTCGCGCGCCACATCGCGATTCTGGTCTGCCAGTTCGAGTTCAGCTATCAGCAGGTGTGCCCGCGCGTTCGCGGGATCGATGGCGAGGGCGCGTTCGGCCGCGCTCCGCGCGGTAAGCGGCTCGGTCGCGTCCCCCAGTTGAATCGGTACGCCCGCGTTCGCCAGCACTTGCGCGAGTCCGACGAGCGCCGGCGACCACTCGCTGTCAAGCGCGAGCGCGTCCTGGTACGACTGCTGCGCGTCGGCGTAGTTGTACTTCTCCAGGAAGAGATCACCCCAGGCCGTCTGGAGGGCCGGGTCGTCCGACATCGAGCGTGACGCACCCCGGAAGAACCTGTTCGCTTGACGGAACCCCCCTGCGGCCCGCGACGCCAGAGCGCCGTGGTACTGCCAAAGCGGGTCGGGACTGTTCATTCCCGCGACGATGACGGCTTCGAAGAAACGCGCGGCTTCGTCCACGCGGCCGACCGTGGCGAGGAGACGTCCGAACTCAAGCCCGGCGACGGTTTCCGGTGCCGCCTGTGCGACCGGGGCGAGGAGCGCCTCGGCTTCATCGTAGCGCCCCGCCTCCATTAACAACCGCGCCCGCAATGCAGCCGCGGCGGGGTCAGACGCGTCGCGCGTCCCGGCCAGTTCCTCGGCCGCGTCGACGTCGCCATGCGCCAAGGCGCGCGTCGTCTGTTGATGGAACGTGAGGTCTTCTTCCGGAGTTTGCGCGGCGCCCCCGGCCGGGAGGACCAGCGCAATCAGGAAGGCGAGGCGTGCGCACGGCAGCCCACGTGCACTCACTTGGCGATTATAGTCGGTGCGCCATTGGGTGCGCAGGTCTCCAGACCGGCGTAATCAAACTAAAAGAACGCCAGGTTCTGGTGGGAAGGAATCTCGAACCGCCGCCGGCACTGCCGGCAAACCATGATGTCGTCCACACGCACCATGTAGTTCCTCAGCTTCTTGAACATCTCGCGGTCGGCAGCGTCGGCCCGGTTCGGCGGCCGTGCTTTCTTCATCCGGCGGATCCAGCGAACCTGGTACTCGCCGCGAAACCGGCACTTCGGACAGGTGTAGGATGCCGGTTTCGTCTCGTGCGTCTCGTCGAAGAACTCACGTTCGTGCAGCGCCATGTCGGCATGATATCAGCCACTGCCTTTTGCGGCGGGGCCCCGACCGCTCATCCGAAGAACCGGAACGACTAGGAGCCCGTGGTGAAACCCCTGCTACATTCGAGCGGCGATGCATCCCGCCTGAACGGCGTTGCTCCTCGGACTGCGTTCAGTCCGCGGACTGCGTCAGTCCGCGGTCGCAATATGGCCAATATGCTCCCTCGTCGCGCCTTGTCCGGCGAGCGCCTCGCCGCTCTCGGTGCTACGCGGGGTTTCACCACGGACTCCTAGTGCCGACGGTCGCGTTCTATATCTCGGGACATGGCTTCGGCCACGCGTCCCGGCAGATCGAGATTATCCGGGCGCTTCGTCGCCGGCGGCCCGATCTGCGGCTGCTCATCCGGACCCCGGCGCCACAGTGGATGTTCGACCGCGCGCTCACCGGTCCGTACGGTTTCGAACCAGTCCATACCGATACGGGCATGGTGCAGCCGGACAGCCTGACAATTGACGTCGAGGCGTCGATTACGGTGGCGGCTGCGTTCCACCGGTCACTTGACGCGCGCGCGGATGGGGAAGCGGCTCGACTTGCGGCCGACCGGGTTGACCTGGTGGTGGGCGACATCCCGCCGCTTGCCTGCGCCGCCGCAGCCAGAGCCGGGGTGCCGTCCGTCGTCGTGGGCAACTTCACATGGGACTGGATCTATGCCGGGTATCCGGAAACCGCGGAAATGGCGCCCGGATTGATCGAAGTCATCCGCGGTGCCTACGCCCGGGCCGACCAGGCGTGGCGCCTACCGCTGCATGGCGGCTTCGAGACGTTCCACGGCGGACGGCTCGTTGATATCCCTCTCGTAGCGCGCCGATCAGCGCGTGCCCCGGGCGACGTGCGGCGCCGGCTCGGCTTGCCGACCGACCGGCATCTCGCGCTCTGTGCGTTCGGGCGGTACGGGGTCGGCGCGATTGACTGGGTGCGGTTGAGCGAACTGCGGGACTGCCACGTGGTGACGACATCCGGAGGCGCAGCGCCGGTGGCCATCGAGGCGCCAAGCTGCGCCGTCACGACGCTGGATGAAACCTGGATGGTCGAACAGGCGGTTGCCTACGAGGACCTCGTGGCAGCCGTGGACGTGGTGGTAACGAAGCCGGGCTACGGAATAGTGGCGGAGTGCGCGGCCAATGGGACGGCGATGATCTACACGGAACGGGGGCGCTTTCCGGAGTATGACGTCCTGGTAGCAGGGATGCCGGGCCTGATCCGCAACGCGTTCGTCGAACGCGACGAACTGTTTGCCGGTCAGTGGCAGGAGGCGCTCGATCGCGTGCTGGCCCAGGCGCACCCCGAACCGCCGGTCATGAACGGGGCCGAGGTGGTGGCAGGGATGATCGACGCGCAACTCGCCTGACGCACGGCGCACCCCACTCAAGCTTCTGTGCCGGAGACGTCAGGGCGCTTGCGGACAGAAGGTGCCCGCCGGAGAACAGTCAGTCCTTGCAGCAGGTCACCAGCGACCAGATGCGGGGAATGTTGACCTTCTCGATCGAGACGGGTCGGAGTTCGGCCTGGGCCAGAAACGCGGGGAGGTCAAGGTCCGCCTTGAAGCCGATATGAACCGTCAGCGGCGAGAGCCATCGCTCGGCGCGCGCCACCAGGCGGTTGGGGCTCCGGAAGTGGTTCAGGAAGACGAACCGGCCGCCGGGCCGGCAGACCCGACGCATCTCGCGGGCAACCGCGACCGGGTTGGAGCAGACGCTGATGACATACGGCGCATAGACCAGGTCGAACGAATCGTCCGGGAACTCCAGCTTCGCCGCATCCATTTGCTGTAGCCGGACATTGTCGACGCTGCGGGCGGCGAGGCGGCGCTTCGCCTTCGCCAGCATGTTGCTGGAGAGATCAATGCCGGTCACACGGACGTTGCTCGGATAGAGCGTCGCATTAATCCCGGATCCGACCCCCACCTCCAGCACCTCGTCACCGGACTGCAATTCGAGCTTCCGGATCGTATGCAACCGGCCAGGATGCAGCATCGGCCCGAACAACCAGTCGTCCAGTCCATGACCGAACCGGTCATAGACCTCCTCGACGAAAGTGCTCTGGACGTCGGTGACGGAAAGAGCCCGTGTGGCCGGATCACTCCGGCTGTCGTTGCCGAACAGGCTCCGGGGCATTCGCGGACTATACCACGGGGTATTATCGTCGGCATGCCGCCCGAAGCACGGTTCCTTACGGGCACTCAGCTGCTGCTCACCACGCTCGTGGTGAAGCTGGCGGTCGTGGCTACGCTTGCCACGATGCTGGTTCGGTTCCGCCATTTCCGGCGGATCCTGCTGACCGAGCAACGCGCCTGGCGGGAACGGCTGGTCTTCGCCTTCAGTTTCGGCCTGCCGCTCGCCGCCGGTGTCGGCGCCCGCCTGCTTCTGGGCTACAACGCGGCTGACTTCTCTCTCGCGGGGCCGTATCTTGCCGGCCTGATTGCTGGCCCCTACGCCGGTGCCATCGTCGGTGTCCTCGTCGGAGCGCCCGCACTGTCAGGCGGTGAGATAGGGACGCTCCCGTTCGCCATCGGATGCGGATTCGCAGGGGGCGGCCTGCGTGAACTCTGCCCGAAGGAAGAGATCTGGCGCCTTTCCCCCCTCTTCTTCGCCGACCTGCCGAAACACACGTGGCGGTTGATAAGCCGATTCCTAGTCGACTGGCACGTCCTGCTAGCGGCTGCACCGGTCGGACTCGAAGCGATCCGGCAGGTAATCGGTTTTCGGTTCGGTCCGGTCGGCATTTTCTTTTTGCGGCCCGACACCATCTGGATAGCCGCGCTGGTCGTGCTGTCGACCGTGCTGAGCGTCGCCATCCCGATCAAGATCTGGAACAGCGCCCGGATCGAGCACCGTCTGCAGGAACAGGAAAAACTGCTGATGGCCGAGCGGGTCGAGACGCTCACGCGGCAGATCAATCCCCATTTCCTCTTCAATACCCTTACGTCGATCTCCTCGCTGATCCGGTCGCAACCAGAGACGGCGCGGATGCTGATCATCAAGCTGTCCGCGATGCTCCGCCGGTTGCTGCGTACCGGCGAGCACTATGTAACGCTCCGGGAGGAGCTTGCCTCGGTTGACGAATACCTCGACATCGAAGCGGTCCGCTTCGGGCCAACCCTCGCCATCGAGAAGGCGATTGGCGCCGACACGCTCGACGTGGTGGTTCCCGCAATGGTGCTCCAGCCATTGGTCGAGAACTCCATCAAGCACGGCATAGAAAGGAAGGTCGGGGGCGGACGGATCGTGATCCGGAGCGAGCGCCGGAACGGCCATGTGGTGCTCGAGGTAGTGGACAACGGCGCCGGGATGGTCAATACGGAGATCCGGGGACGCAGCGGCGGGATCGGCCTCCGTAACGTCGATGAGCGGCTGCGGACGATCTACGGCGAGAATTACCACCTGCAGCTCGAAAGCACACCGGGCGAGGGCACCTGCGCGCGCATGGAGATTCCGGAACTGGAGCGACCCAAGCAGGTGTCGACGTAGCAGTCCGGGGCGTTACGACGCCAGTCCGGACGTGGAAGCAGATAAGATAGAAGCGCAGTCAGCCATGAGCATTCGCGCACTGGTGGTGGATGACGAGGAGCCGGCTCGGAACGAGCTTTGCTTCCAGCTCGAGCAGCTCGACGGTGTCGAGGTGGCCGGCCAGGCGGGCGACGGGCCCCAGGCGCTGGAGCTAGTCGAAGCACTCCACCCCGATCTGGTGCTGCTCGACGTGCAGATGCCCGGCCGGACTGGCTTCGAGGTGGCTCGTGAGCTGGTCGATCGCCCCGCTGCGCCGAGCGTCGTCTTCGTCACTGCCTATGATCAGCATGCCATCGAGGCATTCGAGGTGAACGCAGTCGACTACCTCCTGAAGCCAGTCGCCCCGGCGCGTCTCGCCCAGACGATAGAGCGGGTTCGCGGTCTGGTGGAAACACCGCACCAAGACGATGGCCACGATGCGGGCGGCGCCGGTTCGCTCGGGGCTGCGACACTGGAACAGATTGCCCACCTGGTGGCGGGCCAACGGGTCCGCCGCGAACCAATTGCCATCCGTGCAAACGATCGCTTCGTACTGGTGCAACCGGACGAAATCGTCTTCGCCTCGTTGGCAGGTGACGCGGTCATGGTCAGCACCGGCCGCCTTCAGGGTGCGGCCGGTTGCCGAACCCTGGATGAACTCCATTCGCGCCTCGACCCCGAACTTTTCTGGCGCGTACATCGGTCACATCTGGTGAACATTCACAAGATTAAGGAGATTGTGCCGTGGTTCAGTCGGACGTACATGCTGAAGATGAAAGACCCCGAGCAGACGGAGATCCCGGTCAGCCGGGCACAGACGAAGCGTCTGCGCGAGTATCTCAACCTATAACGCCCGGCGACTCGCTCGAGGAGATCCTGCGGGCGGAACATCCTGCCGAGCCATCGCGGCATGCGCAGTTGCTCCGTCGTGCCGGCATCGAATTGATCGCCTGGTTCAAGACACTCGCCTCGGCCGCCGTCTACGCCACGCTCATTGTCACGTTCGGCTTCCAGGTGGCACGGGTCGAAGGAAAAAGCATGGAGCCGACGCTCCAGGATCAGGATCGTCTAATCGTCAACAAGGCGGTCTACCACTTCAGCGACTGGCAGATCGTCGGTCCGCTTGTCGGCGCGCGCGATCCGGAGCGGGGCGATATCGTCATGCTGAAGTACCGCCACGAACCGGAGAAGAACTTCGTGAAACGCATAATCGCCGGACCCGGCGACACCGTCCGGATAGAGAACGGCCAGGTGTACGTCAACGAGGTGCTGCAGCCCGACGCGGAGATCCCGCCAGAGTTCCGAAGTCACGAAGACCGTGGGCCCGAGGTGGTGCAGGAGGCGTTCTACTACGTCATGGGCGACCACCGAAACAACAGCTCCGACAGCCGGCACTGGGGCCAGGTGCCGAAGGACTACATCATCGGGAGAGTGCAGGTCCGGTGGTGGCCGTTGACCGACGTGACGCTCTTCTGAGTCACGGCCCGCGCAACCCTGCCACCCGATGCGAGAAGAGATCTCGGAGCTCACAACCAACCGGCTGTCGCTCTATCTGCGCTTTCTGAACGAACTCGACACCCAGGGGGTGAAGACGGTGTCGTCGAAAGGGCTCGCCGAACAGTTCGGCTTGAATGCTGCGTTGATCCGGAAGGACCTGGCCCACTTCGGTGACCTCGGGGTCCGGGGCGTCGGCTACATGGTCAAGGATCTGCGGCAGCAGCTCCATACCATCCTCGGACTTGACCGGAAGCTGGCGGTGGCGATTGTGGGAGCTGGGAATCTGGGCCTTGCCCTGGCTGACTATCCCGGCTTCCGCCGCGAGGGTTTCCGGATCGTCGCGCTGTTCGATACGCTGCGGGAGAAAGTGGGGCGCACGTCGCGGAGCGGCGTCCCTATCCATGACATCCGCGACCTCCGCAAGGTAGCAGAGGACGAAGCTATCGCCATAGTGGTGATCGCGGTGCCGGCGACTTCCGCGCAGCAAGTAGTGAACACGGTGGTAGAAGCAGGGATACGCGCGGTGCTGAATTTCTCTCCCGGCGCGCTCCGGGTGCCGGAGGCGGTGAAACTGAAGAGCGTCGATCTGACCGTCTCGCTCGAGAGCCTGTCGTTCTTCCTGGCGAGCCTCGAAGAGCGGGCGAGCGCGGAGGTTCTGTCTTGACGACCGGCGAGGGTGGCCAGGGGCGTTCGCATCCGCTCAGCCACGTCGACGAGCGGGGGCGGGTGCAGATGGTCGACGTGGGCGACAAGCCGGTGACCGACCGCGTCGCGGTCGCGCGCGGCCACATCGCGATCGGGCCGGAGGCGCTCGCGGCGATCCGCGAAGGGACGGTCGCCAAGGGAGACCCCCTCAATGCCGCACGCCTCGCTGGCATCATGGCCGCGAAGAAGACTGCGGACCTGATCCCGCTCTGTCACTCCCTGCCCCTCGCGCAGGTAAAGGTGGCGCTGATCGAGGAGCCCGACGGCTACGGGATCGAGGCGACCGTCCGAACGACCGCGCAGACCGGTGTGGAGATGGAGGCGCTTACCGCCGTATCGGCTGCCGCGCTTACCCTCTATGACATGGTGAAGGCGGTCGACAAGCAGATGGTGATTGGCCAAGTCCGCCTGGTGAAGAAGACCGGGGGACGCTCCGGGAACTTCGAGGCGCCCTGAGCGGCGCAGGGAGAGAACCTCATGGATGACGCGCTCCGCACGCTCGCCGAGCTGCCATTCTACGTCCACGGCCGCCATCCGAAGGAGGCCCTGATCGGCCGCTGCCGAGGTGACGCGACCGCCATGCTCTCCACGCGGGAGTTCTTCGACCAAATGCGCGATCAGAGCCTCGGACTCGCCACGCTCGGGGTCAGCCCGGGCGACCGGGTGGCGATCCTGTCCGACAGCCGGCCCGAGTGGATGATCGCCGACCTCGCCACTCTCACGCTGGGCGCTGTCACCGTGCCGATCTACCCGACGCTGCCGCCGGCGCAGGTCCGCTACATCCTTGCGGACTCGGAAGCGGCGGTGATCGTGGCGGCTGACGAGGAGCAGGCCGCGAAGGTGCGCGAGGTCTGGGACGATCTGCCCGACCTCCGCGCGCTCGTGGTGATGGATGCACCGGACGGGGACGCCGCGGACGGGACCCCACAGTCCGGACGCGAGACGTTGAGTCTGGAAGATCTCACCGCGCGAGGCCATCAGCACCTCATCACCGGCGACGGCGTCGGACTCCGTTACAAGGAGACGGCGATGGCGATCCAGCCCGACCAACTCGCGACCATCATCTACACCTCCGGAACGACCGGCAAACCGAAAGGCGTGATGCTGACGCACGGCAACATCGCCGCCAACATGATGGACGCGGGTAGCGTTGTCGTCCTCAGCGAAGCGGATGTCACGCTGTCGTTCCTCCCCCTCTGCCATGCGTTCGAACGGCTCGTCAACTACCTCAACCTCTGGCGGGGAGTGACGATTACGTTCGCGGAGTCGATCGACACCATCGCCCCGAACATGCAACTGGTCCGGCCAACCGTGATGACCGGTGTGCCACGCGTCTTCGAGAAACTGCATGCGCGGATTTTCGAGGCGGTGGAGAGCGCCCCCGCCGTCCGGCAGAGGCTGTTCCACTGGGCGCTCGGCGTCGGCACGGCGCGCTCCCGGGCCCAACGGGCGGGCAAGCCCGTGCCCCTCGGCGCTGCGCTGCAGTTCGGGCTCGCCGACAAACTGGTGCTGTCGAAGATCCGGGATCGGCTTGGCGGCCGGATCCGGATCCTGATCTCCGGCAGCGCTCCGCTGATGGTGCCGGTGGCCGAGTTCCTCTTCGCGATCGGCGCGCCAGTGCTGGAAGGCTATGGACTGACCGAGACGTCGCCGACGGTGAGTGTGAACCCGCTCGAGAAGCCGAAGCTCGGCACGGTAGGTCCCGCCATTCCAAACGTCGAGCTACGCATAGCCGAGGACGGCGAGGTTCTGGTGCGGGGACCGAACGTGATGCAGGGTTACTACCGCAAGCAGGGGGCCACGGACGAAGTGATCCGCGACGGCTGGTTCCACTCCGGCGACCTCGGTAGCCTGGACGACGACGGCTATCTCACGATCACCGGCCGCAAGAAGGAACTCATCGTCACCGCAGGCGGGAAGAACATCCCGCCTGCGCCGATCGAGGCGGAATTGAAGCGTTCTCCCCTCGTGGCCGAGGCGGTGCTGGTTGGCGATCGACGGCCGTACTGCGCGGCGCTGCTGATTCCCGATTTCCCCACCCTAGCCGCGCGGACGTCGACGGGAGACACCGCACGTGAGGAACTGGTGGAGCAGCCGGAAGTGGTTCGCCTGTTCGAAGACGTCGTGGCTGGCGTGAATACCGAGCTTGCGCCGCACGAACAAGTGAAGCGGTTCGTACTGCTGCCAGCCGAGTTCACGATCACGACCGGTGAACTGACACCGACGCTCAAGGTGAAACGGAACGTCGTCGCCGATCGCTGGGCCGACGCCATCGAACGCCTGTACAACGGCTGATCCGACTACTCCGGGGATCCGCGGGCGTCATCCTGGGCGCCGCCGGTATCTTCCACGAGCGCCTGTATCCTCTCGCATGCCTCGGGATCGATCCGGCGCCGCGCGGACAGGACGTATCAGCCGCACCGCGACCCTCGCCGCCGGTATCCGGGCGCACCATAGACGGTGGCACGCTGCCCCAATCCTGGACGACGCCTTCGCCGTCCGCCTGGTGTCACCGTTCTGGCGGCAGGTGGTCAACAACCGAATGCTCAACTGGATCGTCGTCCACAAGCTGCTCGGACCGTTTCATCCGATCCATACCGAGAACATCCTGCGGGCACGTTACGCGGAAGACCGCCTTCACGAAGCGATAGCGACCGGGGTCAAACAGTACGTAATCCTCGGAGCCGGTTTGGACACGTTTGCGCTGCGCCATCCGGAGCTCGCCGGCCGCGGGCGGATCTTCGAGGTCGATCAGCCGGGCATGCAGGCCCTCAAGAAGAAACGGGTGCGGCGGGTTCAGGGCGACCTGCCCGACTACGTGACGTTCGTGCCTGTCGATTTCGAAACCGACCGGTTCGAGGAAGCACTCGACAGCGCCGGCTTCGACCGGCAGGCGCCCGGGTTCTTCTCGTGGCTGGGAACGACGTACTACCTCAGCAGGCCGGCCATTCGGGAGACGTTCACTTCCATCGCCGCGGCCGAGGCGCCCGGCAGCCGCCTCGTGCTGGATTACCTGCTCGCCCGGCATCTCATTCCCCCGGAAGGGCTTCCGCTCGCCGACAAGCTCGAACGGCTGGTGAAGCGTCTCGGCGAGCCGATGATCTCCGCGTTTACGCCGGAAGAGATCGACCGCGAGTTGGCACGGACCGGCTTCTCGGCGACCGACCGGGTCGGCCCGGACGAGCAGGCGCAGCGGTACCTCGGAGGCCGGCGCGACATGGCCGCGCCAGCACCGAATTTTGCGTTCGCCCTCTATCGGAAAAGGGCAACGGGTGCCGGGGAACGGAACAACCCGTAGCACAGGACAACGCAGCGACGGTTGCCCACCGTGCCCCTCGCCAGGACCGCCGGCGCCGTGGACGGGAGGGTGTACGATGCAGCCATGCAGGGTCTGCGGATCGCGCTGGTCGCCACCATCTTGCTCGCGGCAGCGTCCGCGGCGGCGCAACCGTCTCGCCGGGCGGCGACGCTGGACGCGATTGACCAACATCCGTTCTTTTTTCATGGGCAGGAAGTGGTGCTCCACACCGAGGCGGTGGGCGACCAGGTACTCACCTGGCTGGTGAACGACGACGACAGCGTCCGCATCCTGGCGCTCGACGTGCCACCGCCGCCGGACGGCGTACGCGAGCGACTCGAAGTGGTGGGTACGTTCTTCGACATCGGTCGCCTCGAAGAGAGCGATCAGCGGCTCGCCGATCTTCCGATCAGCCGCATCTCGGACGAACTGCTCAACCGGCCCTGGCCCCTCACAGGCCAGTTGCCGACGATCATCGCGACCGAGTCGCGCCCCGTGGAGTCCGCCACGACGACAACACTCCGCAGCATCGTCCTCGACCCGGCGCGTTACGAGAGCGATGGGGTGACGGTGATCGGCCGGTTCCGGGGACGTAACCTGTACGGGGACATGCCGGAGTCGCCTGACGAGAGTCGGTGGGACTTCGTGCTGCGCTCGGCCGATGCCGCAGTCTGGGTGGTAGGCAAGGAACCCAAGGGGAATGACTTCGAACTGGACATCCTGGCGCGTCGCGATACGGGACGGTGGCTCGAAGTGACCGGTGCGATCCGCGTCGAGGACGGCATGGTCCTCCTCGATGCGGGTACGCTGGCGCTGGCGGAACCGGACGCAGACCGGCCGGCTGATTCGCCGCCAGCTTCCTCGACCGCCAACCGGTTGCCGCCGCCCGAAGTGATCTTCAGCGCACCCCAGGCGGACGACATCGACGTGCCGCCCGACGGCACCCTGCGGGTGCAGTTCTCACGAGATATGGACGCCGAATCGTTCACAGGGCGCGTGCGTGCGCTTTACGGGCCAGGCGCTGACGGTGCCGAGGGAACGGAGATCCCGGTGACCCTGGGCTATCGCGGACGGAACCGCGTGCTCGAGGTGCGCTTCGACGAGGAACTGGAGCAGTTCCGGAGCGTGACGGTCGAACTGCTGGACGGCATTGCCGCCAACGATGGCACCCCCCTCCCGCCCTGGGCACTCACGTTCTTCGTCGGCGGCTAGGGAGCCCGGGGTGAAACCACGGGCTCCTAGCTCTTCAACATGATCTCGATGGACTCGCGTGTCCGCCTGATGAGGGCGTGACGATCAGCAAGCGTGTCACCCCCCGGCTCGATGGGGTGGCCGATCTTCACGCGGATCGTGGCAGGACGGATCAGGGGACTGCCCTTGCGCATCGCGCGGCCGGCTCCAGTGACCGCGATCGGAACAACCGGCGCGCCCCCTCGCATAGCCATCACGAATCCTCCCTTCTTGAACCGCAGCAACTCACCCGTTCGGCTCCGCGTTCCCTCGGGGAAGATCATGAAGGAGTCGCCTGACGCCAGCGCGGCCGCCGCGCGGTCGATGGCGCCTCCGCTCTGTTCCACGTTCTGCCGCTGGATGGGGACGAACCCGGCAATATCGAAGCCGGTTCGAAGGAGCGGGATGGCGCGGCGCAGCTCCGCCTTGTAGAGAATCTTCAGCCGCGGGTGCACCGCCGCCAGTGCCAGATAAATGATGGGGGGCTCCAGGTTACTGCTGTGGTTGGCGCAATACACGCTGCCACGCGCCGGCCGCACTTGTTCGGCGCCTTCCACCTCGATGCGCAGGCCCGCGGCCGCCAGCCCGAGCCGCACACCGCCCCGGCCAAGGATGTAGAGAACGTCGGTCCAGCGGAAGAGCACCGCCAGGAGGATGCCTATCGGGGCAAACAGAAGAACCCAAAGGCTGACGCCAACGAACGCAGCAAGGGATCTGACCGCCGCGACCGCTGTGCGGAAGGACTCCGCCACCGGCGAATAACCGCCGCTACGACGCGCGCACCGCCCGGCGGGCCGGACTCTTCGGCGCGGCGGCCGGCTTCAGGGCGACCGTTGCTACCTTGGTCTTGGCAGCCTTCGTAGTCGCCGGCTTCTTCTTGGCCTTTGCGTCGGTCGCCCGGGCTGGGTTGTCTACCTCGGCCGCTTTCGCTTTCGCGGCGCCTGACTTCGCCACCTTACTCGGGGCCGACCCATTGGCAGTCTCGGCCGCCAGGGTTGCCTTGGCTGGCTTCTTCTTCACGACCGCCGTCTCCGGTGCGCTGGTTTCCTCGTTGTCGTCCAGGTCGCTCTTCATCGCGGCCTCGGCCGGGGCGGCAGCGAGCCGGGTCCAGTTGAGGACGCAACGCTCGAGCGTCTTATTGACCCGCTTCTCTATCGCCTCGGTCGGCTCGCTCACAACCTCGGACAACTCTGTCACGACGAGGAACTTTGCCCGGTCAAGCATCCGCTTTTCACGGAACGAAAGATTCTTCGACTGACTCAGGTGGTTCAGGCTCTTCAGGACATCAACCACGTCGTAGAGCGAACCGGTCCGCATCTTGTTGGAATTTTCCTTGAAGCGGCCTTTCCAGTTCTGGTGGTTCTCGATAAGACCGTTGCCCAACAGCCCAAAAAGGTGACGCACCTCGTGATCACCGATCGCGCAACGTAGACCGACCTCATCTGCGTTGTCGACGGGAACCATCACGGTCGTCTCGCTCGACGTCATCCGGAGGGAATAGAAACCGCAGGTTGTTCCCATGATCGTCCGAGTCTCGACTCGTTCGATCACGCCGATACCCTGATTAGGGTAGATGACCTTGTCTCCGACTTTGAATGGCACCAAAGTCCCCCAAACTCAAGCGTTTACGGCGACTGACGGGTGGTCGTTTGGCGATGCAACCTTGCTATTATAGCCCATCAATCGTCGACCCGGACGATTCTCAGCGCAGGACTGTGCAGATCCGGGCGATTCTGCCAGGACCTGTGCTGCGGAGTTCGCCCGGACTTAGGGTAGGGAACCGGGAGCGGCTGTTGTAGAGTAACGCGATGAGGCGAGTGCATCTTCAGGCGGCGGCCGTGGCGGGACTGCTACTGGTGTTCGGTGCGCCAGCAGCGATACCCGATGGCGCCACCGCGCTGGCACAGGACAACCTGAGCCTCGCGCCGTTCGTCCCGACGCCGCAGGACGTGGTCAACCGCATGCTGTCACTTGCCGAGGTGAGCGCGGACGACGTCGTGTACGACCTGGGATGTGGTGACGGCCGCATCGTGATAACCGCCGCGCAGCAATTCGGCGCGCGTGGCGTCGGTATAGACATCGACCCGCAGCGGATCGCCGAGTCGAACGCCAATGCGGAGCGGGCGGGCGTACAGCACCTGGTCGAGTTCATTGAAATGGACGCCATGGCGGTGGACGTCTCCGAGGCAACCGTGGTGACCCTGTACTTGCTCTCATCGTCGAACGCGAAGCTGCGTCCGATCCTGACGCGCCAGCTCCAGTCCGGAGCCCGGATCGTCTCGCACGCCTTCAGCATGGGCGATTGGGAAGCCGATACGGTGGACCGTTTCGAGGACGAGCGGGGAAATACCCGCACGCTCTACCTGTGGCGCCATGACGGCACAGTTCGCCCGTAAGCTCCGAGCGGCCACAACATTGCCCGACATCGCCGGAGTGGCGAAATGGCAGACGCGCCGGACTCAAAATCCGGTGGGGTTCACTCTCCGTGTGGGTTCGAGTCCCACCTCCGGCACCATTGCTTCGTCAGAAAAGTTCGGCACATCGGATTATCGCCATCAGGAGGTTCCATCGTGAGACGTTTCATCATCGCCGCTGCCCTCGCTGTCGGTTTGGCGCTGGCCCCCGTCTGGGCCCAACAGATCGACAACAGCAACGCGCCCGAGATCCCGTTCGTCTCGGTGCCGGATTACCTGAAGTACTCGTCCGAGATGAACCTGGGGGAGGTACTCGGTGTCGCGGAGAATTCCAAGGGCCACCTACTGGTGCTGAACCACCCCGGCACTGCTACAAGTGGTCCGCTCTACGGCAACGCAACAACGCAACTGCTCGAGTTCGATGACGACGGACACTTCGTCCGTGAACTGGGCCAGGGCGTATACGGCCTGGGGTACTCGCATTCGGCGCGGTACGACGAGTACGACAACCTCTGGATCGTCGACAAGGGAACCAACGCCGTCGTCAAGTTCAACCCCGCCGGTTACGTCACGATGAACCTGGGCCGGCGACCCGAGGGATACGAGCCGCCCGAGCACATAACACCGCAAGAGGCGCGGCATTCCGACGGCTACTTCAACGGGCCGACCGACGTCGGTTGGGATCAGGACGACAACATCTTCATCAGCGACGGCTATGTCAATTCGCGCGTCGCAAAATTCGACAAGCACGGTAACTGGATCAAGTCGTGGGGCACCTACGGCAACGGGCCGGGGGAACTCGACCTCCCGCACAGCATGGGCGTCGACCGGGAAGGCTACGTCTATGTGGCGGACCGCTCGAACCGGCGGATCCAGAAGTTTGACCGGGACGGCAACTTCGAGAAGATCATTTACCTGAACGTGCCGTACGACAAGACGCGCCAGCCGGTTCTGGGCAATGTAAACCCGAACGCGCCGGACGAGACTGCGCCCTGGACGATCTGTATTTCAGGCGGCGACACTCAGTACATGTTTGCATCCGACGTGGAACCGGGCCGCATCTACAAGATGACGCTCGACGGTGAGATCCTCGGCTGGTTCGGGGAGTCGGGGCGCCAGCTTGGCCAGTTCAACTGGGTGCACGGCATCTCGTGCCGATCGGACGAGGAAATCTACGTCGCCGATCTGAACAACTGGCGGGTGCAGAAACTGCTTGTCGATCCACGCGGCGGGACGACGGAGCCGTAGGGACAGTAATACGTCCGGGTGTGCCGGCCGCACCCGAACTCCGGCGAGATTGAGAAAGAAGCCGAGGACTATTCCTCGCCTGTGTTCTCGTCCTTCGCCGCGCGGCGGGACGCCCAGTACCGCTTCATTCGTATCGAAACGGCATTGCGCTGTTCCTCGGTCATCGCCGGGCGCCGGCGGCGCGGTTTCGCAGCGGCAGCGGCAGCAACAGCAGCCTTCGGCTTTGGCCCCGGCTTGCGGCCACGGCGCTGGCCGGTCGGTGCAGCTTCGCCGCTGCCACCCTCGAGCGCCGAGATCGCCCGGTTGATGGCATCGAGTTCAGCGGTTAGTGCGCGTGCTTCTTCTCTCAGCAAGTCAAGTACACGACTCGTTGCCATTGTAGGACCTCCTTGGTGTCCAAACCGTTGCTATCGAATCCAAACTGTCGCTCAATCGGCCGTCTGCCCAACCATGGGAGCGGGAAGTCTACTGACTTATTAGGCCGTATGCAAGCCGGATTAGATTGCTGTAACCTAGCAGCCCGTGGTGAAACCCCTGCTACATTTGACCAGCGATGCATCCCGCCTGAGCGGCGTTGCTCCTCGGACTGTGGCAGTCCGCGGACTGCGTCAGTCCGCGGACGCAATATGGCCAATATGCTCCCTCGTCGCGCCTTGTCAGGCGCGCGCCTCGCCGGTCTCGGTGCGACGCGGGGTTTCACCACGGGCTGCTAGTGCTGTGCCATCAATAAACATTAGGACTATTGGGGAGCTCGTCTCGAACCGAGAGAGTTTCCATGCCGCAAAAGAGGTACATCGTTCGACTCACAGCCCAGGAACGCGAGGTCTGTCAACAGACGGTCCGCAAGCTCAACGGGAGCAGCGAGAAAGTGCGCCGCGCGCAGATTCTCTTGAAGGCCGATGCGGACGGGCCGGCGTGGACCGACCAGCGGGTCGCCGAGGCCTTTTCGTGCCGCACCAAGACCGTCGAGAACATTCGCCAACGCTGCGTGCAGGACGGGTTCGAGCGGGCGCTGGAACGAAAGCGGCGGGCGTCGCCCCCGGTTCCCAAACTGCTCGACGGCGAACAGGAGGCGCAGGTCATCGCCCTGCGTCTGGGGCCACCCCCGAAGGGCTACGCGAACTGGTCGTTGCGCCTGCTGGCGCGCCGGGTCGTCGAGTTGGCGATCGTCGAGTCGATCAGCCACGAAACCATCCGGCGGACGCTGAAAAAAACGGCATGACGCAGCGGAAAATCCAGTACTGGGTGATCCCGCCACAGGCCGATGCCGAGTTCGTGGCGAACATGGAACAGGTCCTGGACCTGTATCAGAAACCCTACGATCCGGATTGTCCCGTCGTGTGCATGGACGAGCAGCCGGTGCAGTTGGTCAAGGAAACCCGCGCGCCGATGGCGGCCACGAAGAACCGTCCGCGGCGTGTCGACTACGAGTACGAACGGGCCGGCACGGCCTCGGTCTTCCTGTTCAGCGAACCGCTGGCGGGTTGGCGGCAGGCGACGGCCCGGGCCCGGCGTACGAAGGCGGACTGGGCGGTGGAGGTCGCCGGCCTGTTGGAAGGACGCTACGCCGACTGTGAGAAGATCGCCTTGGTGTGCGACAACCTCAACACGCACACGAAGGGCGCCTTCTACGCAGTGTTCGAGCCGACCCGGGCGCGGCAATTGGTTCGACGCATCGACTTCTACTACACGCCGAAACACGGGAGCTGGCTGAACATCGCGGAGAACGAACTCAGTTCCCTGACGCGCCAATGCGTGCGCGGGCGCCGCATCGGCGACCTCGGCACGCTGCACGACGAGGTGTCGGCGTGGTCCACCGACGTCAACCGCACGCAACGCGGTGTCGACTGGCAGATGAAGGTCGACGATGCGCGCTGCAAACTCAAGTCCGTATATCCGAATATTATAAGGTGACGGACCACTAGTCTCTACTTCCGCTCTCTTTGTTGCTCCATTTCCGCAAGTCTCCGGCGCCTGGCGAAAGCACGAAGATCGGCCACCTGATCGAACTCGTCCACAATTTCGCGGCCAATCAGTTCTTCGAGCACATCCTCCAGTGTGATGATGCCAGAAAAGCCGCCGAATTCATCGATCACAGCCAACATATGCTCTCGCCGCTCAAGAAAGATCGTGAGCACTTCATCGAGTGACACCGCCTCGACAGCAACATCAATAGGCCGCATGAGCGACTTGACCGGGGTATCGAACTGGTCACGCGCTACGGCCTTGAGGATGTCCACCTTGTGGACGACGCCGATCAGGTCGTCGGGATTGCCCGGCGCATGCACCGGAACGCGACTGTGTTTGTCCAGACCCTCTTTCGCGGCCGCGTCGTTGGCGCTGATATCCGCGGCAAGCGTGAAGACGACCGGCCGCGGCGTCATCACGTCCCGCACCTTCCGTTCCTCCAGCAGCAGGACATTCCGGATAACGCGTGCTTCGTGCGGTCGAAGATCCCCGGAGCGGAGACCGAGGCCAACCATGGTCAGCAGTTCCTCGTCGGAAACCCCTTCGTCCTGCTGCGGCCGCCGGATAAGCCGGGTCGCAAACTGTGTCAGCACAATCAATGGCCGGAACAGCACCACCAGCCAGGCAAGCGGCCGCGCAATGAACGGCGCGAGCGAGCGGGCGTAGACGACACCCACCGTCTTTGGCAGCACTTCGGAGACAAAAAGTATTGCCAGCGTGAAAGCAATGGAGAAAACCCAGATTCGGTCCTGGCCGTAGGCGTTAACGGCCAGTGCACCCGCCACTGCCCCACCTCCGGTATTCGCCACCGTATTGAGCGACAGGATCGCCGCAATAGGACGATCCACCTGCTGGCGCATCTGCTTGAGCACGCGTCCGGATGGACGCCGTTCCTGCTCGAGTTGCGCGATCCGGCTCGCGGGCACCGAGTAGAGCACCGCCTCGAAGAGTGAGCAGGTGGCCGACGCTCCCAGCACCAGCACGACAACGACGATCAGTTCTACCATGGCTCCGTCTGCTTTCCCTTCTCGGACCTCCCCACCACATCAGAGATCGGACTCTGATCTCCTGAGGTCCGTTCCGGCTCAGGGCGCGGCCAGATTGACGGCGAGCAGCGTGCTGCCGTTCCGGATATAGAGGATGCCGCCGGCAAGCGCCGGGTAGGCTCGGACGACGCCGGGGAGCAGTTGGGTTTGCGCCACCGGCTCAAACGCCGTGGGAGTCGCCTCGGCCAGCACAAGCTCGCCTGACTCTCGCATCACCACCAGCAGGTCATCTGCCACCAGGACGCTGCCGGCACCGAACCGGTCCACCTCCCAGGCGACCTCACCCGTGTCGAGCGCGACGGCACGCAAACTCGGACCGAATTCCTGCCGGCCGTGATACCCGTAGAGATACCCGTCGCGGTGAACACTGGTCGCGTAGTGGTTCGACAGGATGTCGTCGGATGTCCAGAGCGCTTCGGGGCCGCCCGCTGCCACCCGGAACAGCCCCGCGCCTGTCCCGTACTGCGCCGAGATGAACAGGCGATCGCCGATCACGAGCGGTGTCGCCG
Source organism: Vicinamibacterales bacterium (assembly GCA_965246995.1). Classification (GTDB taxonomy): domain Bacteria; phylum Acidobacteriota; class Vicinamibacteria; order Vicinamibacterales; family UBA8438; genus VXRJ01. The sequence continues at coordinate 1,288,445 of OZ252008.1, read as the reverse complement.
CATTCACCGATGCGCGGATACGTGCCCGCCAACTAAGACGGAAGCGTTCGCTGCCCGTCGCCGGATCGAGGCTGACTACGTTGTCGCGCGTCAGGAATATCGCGTGCCGGACGCCACCAAGCGTCGCGGCAACCGGCGACGAGTAGCTCGCCTCCTCACCCGCCACGGTCCATATGACGTCACCCGTAACAGCATCGAAGGCGACAATACCGGCGTCGACGCCACCCACATTGGCGATTACCCGCCCGTCCTCGACGAGCGGCGAACCCGCGGCGCCGAAGAACGCTTTCCGGACGCCGAAGCGCGTCATCGCATCGACGTTCCAGAGACCGGTCCCGCTTTCGAGATCGATGGCATGCAGATGCCCTTGCGCCCCAAACGTATAGACACGTCCCCCGGCAACGACCGGCGCCGAGCGCGGACCCTCGTCGAAGCCGAAGTCGTCACGGTAGGTAGTTGGATAGTCGTAGCGCCAGATGGACTCGCCGGTATTCGCGTCGAGCGCCTCGAGCACCTCCCGATTGCCGACGCGATGGAACAACAGGAGGCGCCCGCCCGCCACGATGGGTCCGGCAAAACCGGCGCCGACGTCACGGCGCCACAGTTCCTCCGGAGCGCCACCCGGCCAGGCTCGCGCGAGCGGTGGTCCCGTGGTGTGTCCGTCGCGCGCCGGACCGAGAAAGTGGGGCCAGTCCTGCGCCCCCAGCGACGTCGCCGACGCGGCGGCCAGGGCCGCGATGGCGTAGCGGAACAACGTGCGCCGCGTCCGACAGGGTGTCGGCGATATCGTCCGCATCACGGAAGGCCGATTATAACGAGCGCGGTCCCTCACTGCCGCACCCGGAACCGTATAATCGCCGACGTGACGCCACCCGTGCCCGACGAGCAGACGTATCTCGAACAACTCCGGAGGCGAGCGCAGGAACTCCCCTTCTTCCGTCTGATCGGCCTCGAAGTGATCGACATCGAACCGGGACGCTCCGTATTGTCGATCGAACACCGCAACGACCTGACGCAGCCTGTCGGAATTCTGCATGGCGGCGTGATGTCCACGCTCATCGACACGGGCATCGCCTACGCGCTACTGGCTCGCGAAGAGAACCATGACCTGATCAGGTCCGGCGGCTCCCTCGTTGCCATTGACCTCCGCGTCAAGTTCTTCCGTCCCGTCAGCCGGGGAACCATCACCTGCTCTTCGACGGTTACCCGCTTGGGTCGCCGCATCATGCATGGCGAGAGCATCGTCACCGACCATGAAGGCAAGGAAGTGGCGAGAGGCGATTCCACCTACACCACGGTCGCGAGAAACGAGTACACGAGGGGCGGAACCGAGCCACTGGGTCCTGCTACCGCTCTTGCCGCCGGCACGCCCTGAGCATTTCCAAGGTGCAACCATGACTCACAGCTCCCTCAAGGTCATCATCTCGGCAACCCTCATCACAACTGCCTGCAGCCCCGCCACAACTCCCGAACCGAGGCTGGAAGCCAGCGGCGCGAGAACCGAGCAGACCGCGACGCCGGACACGGTCGCGATGATTGCCGTCGAAGGCGAAGGCGCCAACTACTGGCCCCGCTGGCGCGGCCCCTCCGGTCAGGGTGTCGTGACCGGGAGCGGGTATCCGGACCGCTGGAGCGCCACCGAGAACGTCGTCTGGCGCACCGGAATCGAAGGACGGGGCAACTCCTCCCCCATCGTCTGGCGCAACCGGATCTTCCTCACGGCCGGCCGCAACCGCGGGCGTGAACTCTACGTCCTCGCCTACGATCGAACGAGCGGATCGCTGCTTTGGGAAACGAACGTCGCCCCCGGCAACCCGGAACGGGTGCACCAGAAGAACGGCCCTGCGTCGGCTACGCCCGCCACCGACGGCGAGCGCGTCTACGTCTCGCTCGGCAGTCGGGGCCTGGCCGCGGTCGACTTCGATGGCAACCCGATCTGGCACACGGAGGTGGGCCGTATCGACAACTACCACGGCCCCGCCGGGTCGCCGCTTCTTCATGGCAATCGCCTGTTCATCTACCAGGATCAGCGGCCCGCCGGCTTCCTGGCCGCGTACGACACCGCGACCGGCGAGGAGGTGTGGCGCATCGCGCGCGAGGCGACGGTCGGCTGGGGAACACCGGTCATGATCCGCGCTGGCGACCACGACGAATTGATTGTGAGCAGCTCGCGCACCGTCAACGCCTACCACCCGGAGACCGGCGAGGAACTCTGGCGGTGCGCAGGCAACAACTTCGAGGTGATCCCCACACCGGTGGTCGAAGCAGGCCTGGTCTTCTGCACCTCCGGCCGCGCCGGCCCGACCCTCGCGATCCGCCCGGGCGGCAGCGGCAACGTGACCGACACGCACCTGGCCTGGACGACCGCGCGCGGTTCCCCGTTCGTCCCCTCGCCGCTCGCGGTCGACGGCCTGCTCTACACCATCAACGACATGGCGAGCATCGTCACGGCATTTCGCGCCGCCACCGGCGAGGTGCTCTGGCAGGGCCGCCTCGGCCGCGCCGTCCGCGAGGGGTTCTCCGGCTCTCCCGTTTACGTCGACGGCAAGGTCTTCTTCACCAACGATGACGGCACCACGTTCGTCCTCCGTGCCGGAGAGGAGTTCGACCTGCTCCACACGAACGACATCGGGGCGCGGACGCTCGCTTCGCCCGCGTTGGTGGACGGCTACTGGTACATCCGCACCGAAGACGCGCTGCTCGCGATCGGCGGGTAGATCCGGACGCGAGCCGGAACATCCCGGCGAAGACCTGCGGCTACGCCGGAGATTCGCCGCGCACCGCCGCTCTCGGTGCTACGCGGGGTTTCACCACGGGCTCCTAGAAGATCGCGAGGGGATTTAGAGGTGAGCCGGTTCCCACTTCCATGGCAAGGGGAGCGGCAACCAGGAGAAACTCCCAGCGATTCTGCCTCTCCGCTTCCTCGGCGACCGCCTCGAGGTCGAGGTTGTCGAAGAGCGGGATACCCATCGCCACGATAGCGAGCTGGTGGATCGGCTGCGTGACGCCCTCCACCTGCGACGGGAGAACGTCGCTCGTGCCATCAGCCCCCAGGATCGCGACGCCCCGCTCGCGGAGCCAGGGAGCGACCGATGCGTGGAGACCCGCCGATTGTTCGTTCATCGCCCACGCGCCCATCGCGGCGCGGCGCGCCCAACGGCCGTTGCGGACGAACAGGATGTCACCCGGCTCGACGCGGACGCCCGCTTCCCGCTCCCACGCCTCCAGATCCTCGACATAGATCGGCGTGCCCGCCTCCAGGTAGTCGACGTCCTTGAGACGCGCGATATCCAACAGGATGCCGCGGCTGACGATCCCCTGCTTGAAATTGATGATCGCGAGGCGGCCGCAGCCATCGGCGCTCACGTGGTCGTCCCGTACGAAGCCGTTGTACATCCGGCCGTTGTGCATCATGTGGCAGAGCGAATCGAGGTGCGAATGGGCGTAGCCGTGGTAGGCGAACGTGTAACGGTCGCTCCGGAACGGGCCCGGACTGTCGGAACCAAGCATCTCGTAACCGATCGGCGAGGTCGCGTCGACCGCCCGTTCGGTGATGTAGTTGTGCGACAACGAGACCGAGACCCCCTCGGTGGCAAGCGCCAACGCGGAACGCCGCTTCTCCGGCGTGATCAGGTTGACCGCCCCGAGCTGATCATCGTCGCCCCAGCGGCCCCAGTTGGAGAGTTCGGTCATCCAGGTCTCGACCTGTTCCGCCGTCACCGTGCGGGACGCCTGCGCCACGACTGGCGTCGCCGGCACCACCAACGTGGCCACGATTGCGCCGGTCAGCGCCAGCAATGCCAGCACCCCTTGACGGGCGCGTTGGAAGTTTCGCTGGCGCGAAACTTCTGCGTCGTAGACTCCTGGGCCGAATCGCCGGCTCAACATGCTGCGCATCTTTGTTACTCCCTGCTCAGTGGCCAGGAGCCCGTGGTGAAACCCGCCGCTAACATCAGAGCGGTTTCACCACGGACTCCTCGTGCGCAGTTCGGTGCGCGTCGTAGTCTCGCCGGAACCGCCACGAGAGGCAAGACCCGCCCGCGTCAGAACCGGAACAACCGGTTGAACTTCACGATGAACGCGCGGTTCTCGAGCATCGGGAAGCGCCGCGGCGTCAGCGTCAGCGTATCCCGTTCGTCGGTGTACACGATGAACAGCTCGCTACCCGGCTGGTACTCCCACCGGAAACGGATATTGGTGCCGAGCGAGTCGGCGCCGGAGTTGTACTGCAGGAGCGCCGCGACGAACATCCGCGGCGTCAGGCTAAAGGTGGTGCGGGTGGTGATGAGCTCCGTGGTGAACGAGCCCTCCGGCAGATCTATCCAGTTGTACGAGAGGGACGGCTCGACGGACAGTTGCGGCGACAGGTTGACACGGCCGCGGAACCAGCCGACGCTGGTCCACTCGCCGCCGAAGAACTCGCCGCGGTCGAACGTGAGGCCACCCGAGATGATCCGCTGCTGCCCCAGGCCGTACACCATGCGCGTATTGGTGAAATCGTAGCCACCGACCGGGATGGTGACGTCGGAAGCAATCTCGAAGGGCTGCTTCAGGTACTCGTAGGTGTCGGTGACGCCCGCGTAGAACCGGTCGCCGTTTTCAAACTCGATGCCGAAGAGGCCCTGCTGCAGCCGCGTCTCCGGCAGTCCGGCGCCGTCGGCAATGTAGTCGACGCTCCCCTGCCAGATGAACTTCCGGATCGACTCGATACCCGTGGGCCGCGGACTGAAGCGGAACTGCCCGTGCGAGCGGCGGAAGTCGTCGCGGCGCAGGAAGCCCACCTCGGGGTTGAAGTTCGCACCGACGCCCAGGCGCTCGAGCACAAGACCCCAACGGTCGCCGTTGTAGTCGAGCTGCGCCTGATAGCTCAGATCGTCGGCCCGGCGTCCGGGCGTCTCGGTACGCGCGAGATAGGTGTTGATGTTCAGGTTGTCGTAGAACGAGAACAGGCCGTCCACGCCGAAAGTCTGGGCTGCGCCCGGTGCGTCGGCTGCCACGGAACGCCGCGTGTAGAGCGCGCCGACCGCGCTGCGGCGGAAGACGTCCCGCTTGAGGCGGGCGACGCCAAAATTGGTCGACGGGATGATGGATGATGCGACGTCATCCGCCAGCGCTGCCACCTGGCCAGTCTGCACGTTGAGCAACCCGACACTGTACGGCCCCACCTTCCCGGTCAGGCGGCCACCCCCCTGAATCGGCACCGTCCGGCCGTCATCCAGCCCGATCCGGCGGCTGAAGAAGAGCACCGGTGCGTCGCCGCCGAAGCGGTCGCCGCGGAAGTAGTAATTGATCGGGTTGCGCGAAAGACCGGCGCCGAAGTCGAAGATCCCTTGCCCTTCGAGGAAGAACTCCCGCTTCTCCGGAAAAAACAGACTGAACCGCGTCAGGTTCACCTGTTGTTCGTCTACCTCCACCTGCGCGAAGTCGGTGTTGTAGGTCAGGTCCGCCGTCAGTCCCTCGGTAACGCCGTACTTGATGTCGACACCGGCGTCACCTTGCGTCCGGTTCACGAACGGTGTCGTCGCCGTGAGGTTGGTCGTCGCATCGGCAATGGTGTACGGCTTGATCTCCAGGCGCGTACCCGACGAGGGTGGCTCCACACCGACCAGCGTGGCGGCCGAGGACAGGCGGAATAATCCGGCGAACGAGAGCGACGCGGGAATCGGCGTCAGGAAAGACGCCTCGTTGGTGGAGGCGACGCGGCGCTGGAAATTGATCCCCCAGATCTGCGTTGCGCCGGTCCGGTACCGGAGTGACTTGAACGGGATCGCCATCTCGACCGTCCAGCCCTGATCGAACCGCTCCGAACGGACGTCCCACACCGCGTTCCAGTCGAGATTCGGCGTCCGCTCGTTGGTGATCGTGGCGTCGAACAGGCCACCGATCGCGTTGGTCATGAAATTGAAGGCGTTCCGCCGGTCGTAGTAGGTATCGAGCACGACGCCGAACGTCTCGTTGCCGAACATGCCGTAGCTGTCCCGTCGCATCACGTTGGCGACGATCCGGTCCGGATCGGCACTCCAGCAGCGGGCGGCCACGTAGAAGGTATCGTCGTCGAAGAGCACCCACACCTCGGTCTGATCCACCGCGGGCGCGCCCTCATCCGGTTCCTGTTGAATGAAGTTGGTGACCGGCGGAACGCTGAGGAAGACCTCCTCGCTGAGCTGACCGTCCAGACGCAACGGACTATCGAGGCGAATCGCCCGCATCGTGACGCGCCCCTCGCCGTCGCGCGCGATCACTTCCGGAGGATCGGGAGGCGGCGGGCCATCAATGATGCCGGGCGCGACGGTGAAGCCGCCGGAAGCTGAAGCTGCCACACCCGGCGCGCCGCCGGCAGGCGCACCGCCGGACGACGGGCTCGAGGAAGGTGCGCTCCCGGAAGGTTCCACCTCCGTCGCGTCTCCCCGGGGCGGCCGAGCGGGCTCCGACTCCGCCGCAATCTCGGCGGGCGACGGAAGAGTGGACGGCGGCGCCCAGTCCACCGTCATCGCACACGACGACAGCGTCATGCATGCGGCTAGCAGCAGGGCGGCCGCGCGCAACCGCGACGGCAAGGGAATCAGAGCGTCGGACAAACGTAGTAGTTTACCGCGATGCTGGCGCACTCGGATCTCTGCTGCCGCACCGCGGCCGATCTCGCGCGGATGATCGCGGCGCGTGAGGTTTCCGCGGTTGAGGTGGTGGAAGCGCACCTCGCACGGATCGAGGCGGTCAATCCAACGATCAACGCCATCGTGACGCTGGTGCCTGAAGTGGCGCGCCGCGCCGCGGCGGAAGCGGATGCGGCGGTGGCGCGGGGGGACACGCTCGGGCCGCTGCACGGCCTGCCCGTTGCGCACAAGGATCTCACCTGGACGAAGGGGATCCGGACGACGTTCGGATCACGCATCTTCGCCGAGTTCGTTCCCGACGACGATGCGCTGATCGTCGAACGGTTGCACGCGGCAGGCGCCATCACTCTCGGGAAGACGAACACCCCCGAGTTCGGCGCCGGATCGCAGACGTTCAACGCGATCTTCGGGGCTACGCGGAATCCGTACGACACGACCAGGACGTGCGGCGGAAGCAGTGGCGGCGCCGCAGCCGCGCTGGCATGCGGGATGGTGCCCATCGCCGACGGGAGTGACCTGGGTGGTTCGCTCCGCAACCCGGCCAGCTTCTGCAACGTGGTCGGTTTCCGGCCGTCGCCCGGACGCGTGCCGATCTGGCCCAGTCAGGCCGCCTGGTTCCCGCTCGGCGTGCAGGGACCGATGGCGCGGACGGTGAGCGATCTCGCCCTGATGCTGAGCGCGATCGCGGGGCCGGACGGGCGTGCACCGATCTCGCTACCGGAACCGGGTGCCATGTTTCGGCCGCCGCTCGGACGGAATGCCCTCGACGAAGACGGCAACGATGGCGAGGCGGAGGGCAGCGTGACGGTAGCCTGGAGCCGGCGTTTGGCCGGTCTTCCGTTCGATCCACACGTCACTGCCGTCGTCGATGCGCAGCGCGCCACGTTCGAAGGGATTGGCTGTCGCGTGGAGGATGCCGAACCGGATCTGGCGGGGGCGGCCGAGGTGTTCGCGATCTGGCGCGCGTGGTACTTCGAACTCTGCTACGGCTCACTGCTCGACGAACACCGCAACCTGATGAAGGAGACGGTCGTCTGGAATATCGAGGAGGGACGGCGGCTGAGCGGCCCGCAGGTAGCCGCTGCCGCCCGCGGCTGGAACGCCGTGCTCGAGCGGACGCGACACTTCCTGGAGCGCTTCGACTTTCTGGTTCTGCCGGTCGCGCAGGTGCCGCCATTCGATGTCGAGCAGGAGTATCCCACCGAGATCGACGGCATCGCCATGAACACCTACGTGGACTGGATGGGATCCTGCAGCGTCATCTCGGTCCTGGGCCTCCCTGCCATCTCCGTCCCCTGCGGCTTCACCGACGACGGCCTCCCCGTCGGCATCCAGATCGTCGGCCGGCAGCAAGCGGATCTCTCGGTGCTGCAGCTCGCGCACGCCTTCGAGCAGGCGACCCGCTTCGGCGAACGCCACCCGTCCCTCTAGCAGCCCGTGGTGGAACTCCGTGTTACACCGAGAGCGGTGAGGCGCTCGCCTGACAAGGCGCGACGAGGGAGGATATTGGCCATATCCGACCGAGGAACAACGCCGTTCAGGCGGGATGCATCACCGCTCGAATGTAGCGGGGTTTCACCACGAGCTGCTAGGAGCCCGTGGTGAACCCCGAGGGGACCGGCTACGGCGCGGTTGCGCCCTCGGTATCACCCTCCAGGTGCCGGCCCAGAATGGGCCGCCCCGGCGTGACGCCCTCCACGAGCGCGCCATCCCGCACGACGGGCGTTCCTCCGACCAGCACATGCGCAATCCCTTCGGAGTACCGATCCGGGGCGTCGTATGTCGCACGGTCGATGATCCGTTCCGGATCGAAAAGGGTCAGGTCGGCATCACTCCCCACCTGCACGCGTCCCTTGCGCGTCATCATCGGGGCTATCTCCTCGAGCCGCTGTGCCGGTAGCAGCGTCATCTTCCCGAGGGCGTCCATCAGGGAAAGCGCACCACCGTCGCGAGCGTAGTGCCCCAGGATGCGCGAGAACGTCCCGGCGCCGCGCGGGTGCGCCCGCCCTTCGCTGAAGGGGATGCCGTCGCTGGCCGCAATGACGTCCGGCTGCGCGACGATCCAGCCATTCAGTTCTTCGGAGCGGCCGTGCCCGATCACCCAACCTCCCTGGCGTCGGTAGCGGGCGAACGTCTCGGGCGTCAACCGCTCCCCTGTTTCCACCCACTGCAGCGTCTGGTACGCCGACCTCGGACGTCCCTCCCAGGCGTCGTACAGGGGCGATTCGATCAGCGACGCGCTTGCCGTGTACGGGTACGCCTCGGTTGTCACGTCGATCCCGCGCTCCCGGGCGCCGCGCACCATCGCCACTGCCTCTTGCGCGGCCGCGCCGGCGCTGCTGTTCAGGTGGACGATGTGTACGCCCGCACCCGTGATCGCCGCGTTGGCAATCACTTCCTGGAATGGCGCCAGCGCGCCGCCGCGCGCAAAATCACTCGCCGAGCGGAGGTGGATGAACGACGGCGCCCCCTGGCGGGCCGCTACCCCGAATAGCTGCAGCAGTTCGTCGTGGCTGACGCCGGGGGTGTAGATCAGACCGAAGCCGAAGCCGAGACCGCCGTCGCGCAGGCCCCGTTCCATCAACTCGTCGAGCCTCGCCTGTTCCGCGCTGCTGACGGCGCGATAGAGCGTGTCGTCGCCGCTTTCGCCGAGCGAGAAGGTCCCCTCGTCATTGCTGCGCGCGAACATGCTGCCGGTCGCACGGCGCCGTGCCCCCTGGTGGCTGACGGAGGCTCCGTAGTTGATGAGTGAGGCGCCGCCGCGACGCGCGTACCACCGATCGACGGGAAAGGCGCCGATCTCCAACTCGAGCGCCGTCGTGACACCGTCCATCGCCTGGAAACGGCTGCTCGTCGGATCCTGGCCGTGCGCATGCAGATCGATGAAGCCCGGGGCGACTACCAGACCGGAGGCGTCTATCGTCTCGGTGGCGTCGAGCGGTACTTCGGAAATCACGGTCACGACGCCATCCCGGATGCCGACATGGCGGACCGCGTCGAGGCCGCTCTCCGGATCCATCACGCGGCCGGCGGCGATCGCGAGATCCAGTGGCCCGGCGGGCTCGGCCGCGCGCTCTTCGACCACCGGGGCCGGGACGTCGGTCGGGTCCGGCGCGGCGCAAGCCGCCAACAACCCCGCTACGACGAAGCAGACGGCACGCTTTCCGTTGATTCGCATCACCACAGCCCCAGGATTCTCCACCAGGCGATGCCGATTGTCAGCCAGATGGCGAGGTTCAGCAACGAGACAATGAAGCCGGTCCGCCACCAGTCGGCGAAGCTGACGTAGTTCTCGACGAAGATGATGGGAGACGTCGTCGTGCCGTAGTGGGTCAATCCCGCCTGCAGGTTGTTCAGGTAGACCAGCGCATAGACCGCGACCACGGCGGGCGCCCCGGCCCCGGCGAGCAGCGCGATGAATGGGCCATACAGGGCCAGCGCATGGGCCGTCGTACTGGCAAAGAAGTAGTGGGCATAGAAGTAGAGCACCAGCGTGACAACGAGCACCGCGAGCCACGGAATCCCCGTAAGCCAGCCTCCGACGAAGCTGGCGAACACCGTAGTCGATCCGCTCTCGTTCAACAGGCCGCCCATCGTCACGAGTCCGCCGTACCAGACGTAGATGTCCCAGGCGGAGCGCTCACCCAGCGCCGAGTTCCAGGAGAGCGCACCCGAAACGAATAGCACCGCCATGCCGACCAGCGCCACCAGGCCGGCGGACAGCCAGTCGACGTACGAGGAGAGGACCCAGAAACCGATCAGGCCTATGAAGACCAAACCGACCACCGACTCGGCGCCTCGGATCGGTCCCAGCTTGTTCAGTTCCTCCTGCGCGAACGCCGGCGCGGCGGGCGTGTGGCGCACTTCCGGCGGCAGCAGGCGCATCACCAGCGGTGGGATGAGGAGGCTCGAGACGATGCCGGGCACGAGAGCGGCGAGAAACCAGCTCGCCCAGGTGATCTGGATGCCAGCGAACTCGCGCGCGAGGTCGCCCATCAACAGGTTGGCGGCGCTGCTGTAGAAGAACATTGCGGAGGCGACGCCGCTCGTCTGGTACATGGACGTCATCAGGAAGGTGCCGAGGCGTGATGCCGTGGGACCGGGCTCGGACTGGTACAGCGTGGAGATGTTCCGCGCGATCGGGAAGACGATGCTGCCGCCGCGCGCGGTGATCGACGGCACGCCGGTCGCGAGCGTCAGATCCGTGAGGTGAAGCGCGTACGCGAGACCGAGCGACGTCCGGCCGATCGCCCGGACGAACAAGAGTGCGATGCGGCGCGCGAGGCCGCAATCGCGCAGCGCGCGCGACATCAGCATCGCGGCGAGGACCAGCCAGACCGACGGGCTGGCGTAGCCCGAAAGGGCGCGATTCATCGGGATCCCGCCGATGAGCACCAGCGCCGTGATGCCGAGCAACACCACCTGGGAACCGGGCAGCGGCTGCAGCATCAACCCCGCGATGGTCGCGAAGAAAATGCCCGTGATGCGCCACCCCTGCGGATCGACGCCCTCCGGGATCGGCAGGACGTGCGCGAAGACGAGATAGATGACGGCGAGCGCGATGAGACGGACGTTACGGCCAGCCATCGGGCCGGCTCAGGCGGTGCGCTCCAGAATGGCGGCCAGCCCCTGGCCGACGCCGATGCAGAGCGTCACCAGTGCGTATCGGCCGTTGCTGCGGGCCAGTTGCCGCGCCGCCGTGAGGGCGAGGCGCGCGCCGGACGCGCCGAGCGGATGCCCGATCGCGATGGCGCCGCCGTTCGGATTGACCCGGCTGTCGTCGGCGGCAAGGTCGAGCTGCTTGAGGCAGCCGAGCACCTGCGCGGCAAACGCCTCGTTGATCTCGATCACGTCCATGTCGGCCAGGGTCAGGCCGGCGCGTTCCAGCGCCTTGCGGGAAGCCGGAACCGGTCCGAGCCCCATGACGCGCGGCTCGACCCCGGCAGCCGCCGCCGAGACGATCCGCGCGAGCGGCGTGGCGCCCGCGCGCTCACCGGCGGCGCGTGAGCCGACAATCAGAGCGGCGGCGCCGTCGTTGATGCCGGACGCATTACCGGCCGTCACGACACCCCCGGCGGCAAGGGGCTTGAGCGCAGCAAGCGACTCGGCGGTGCTGGTGGGCCGCGGATGCTCGTCCTCGGAGACCGTGGTGGTCGCGCCGCGCTTCCCCGCCGGCACGGAAACCGGCTGAATCTCTCCCGAATAGAAGCAGGTCGTCTTCGCCTGTGCGTACTTCGCCTGCGATGCGGCAGCAAAGGCGTCAGCCGCTTCGCGATCGATCCCGAGATCCGTCGCGACCTCCTCGGCCGTCTCGTACATCGCGTGGTCGCCGTACGCCGCCGTCGCGCGCCGATTCGGAAAGCGCGTACCCAGCGTCGTGTCGAACAGCGAGAACCGCCGCGAAAACGCCCGCTCCGCCTTGCCCATCACGAACGGCGCCCGGCTCATGCTCTCGACGCCAGCGGCAATGAACAGTTCCCCGTGCCCACACGCCGCGGCGCGCGCGGCATCCACTACCGCAGCCAACCCGCTTGCGCACAGACGGTTGACGGTGATGCCCGCCACCTCGACCGGCAATCCCGCGAGAAGTCCGGCCCGCCGGGCCACGTTCCGGCAGTCTTCCCCCGCCTGATTCGTGCACCCCGCGATCACGTCCTCGAATGCCGACCCGTCGAACGGCGACCGATCCACGACGGTGGCGATCAGATCACCGAGGAGGTCGTCGGCCCGCGCCGCCGCAAGTGCCCCGGCGTGCCGCCCGAACGGTGTCCGCGCGCCGCCGTAGATGTACGCGTCCATGAACGCCGCATTATAGAGGTGCCGCCGCAGCGGCGGGAGCTGCTACACGCCGAGGAGATTGGGCTGGTACTTGGTCAGCTTCCGTTCTGCTGCCCAAACGTCCAGTTCTATCGAAGCGAGTTCATCGACGACGGGGACCGCGAGGCCAAATTCCCGCAGGTCGATGGTCTTCATGTAGGTGTTGCACGACCCGCATTCGTCCACGCGGACGTGGGACCATCCCTCCGCTACATGGGACAGCAGTTTACCGGGCGCTTCTTCTCCGCAAGCCGCGCACCGGGTTCGGGGGAAGTTCCATTCGGCGGCGCAAAGGGAACAGAGGAGGGTCCTGCGACCCTTGATTTCCGGCTCGTCTCGCAGGATGGCGGCGACGGGACGGGATCGACAGTGGGGACAGGACGCCGGGGCGAGCGAGTTCGAGGCGAGACCGGCGGCGCCGGCGCGGACGAAGAGCGCTTCGGCGTGCGGCTGCAGGAAGGCACGGGGAAAGAACTCCAGCGGCGTGGGGTCGCAGTCGAGCCGATCGGCAACGTCATCCAGCGTTTGCCGGGCGACGCAAGCAACGATGAGGTCGTGCCGGGCATCCCGATCGCTGGCGAGACGTTCGGCGATCGCCTTCAGCACGGGCGTCGCCGACGGCGGCAGTGCGCGGATGAACTTGTCGAATACCCAGCTGGTCTGCCGTTCCGGCAGGCGGTCGAGCCGAATAAGCACCCGCTCGGGATCTACCGCCGGCCAGGAGGAGTGCAGCGCCTCACCGTAGATCGGCTCCTGCAGCGCGAGGAGATCGGCATAGAACCTCAGCAGTTCGGCCGCGGGGGCATGCTTGGCGCGCAGCTTGTCAGCGCGCGTGCGACGGCGGCTCCAGACCGGATCGGGCGGCACGGGCAGCTACGTCCGGGTCGACTCCTCCGGCTTCCAGGCCGGGTGGTGGTGGCGGGCCCAGCGTTCGGTCACGGTGCCGTCGATCATGCCGCGGGCCGTGCCGGGATAGGCCAGCGTGCCGAGATAGACATGAACGACGAGCGCGACGCCACCGCCGAGCGTGACGGCGTAGTGAAGGAGGCGCATCCACTGGAGGGTTGACGACTCCCATCCCACCGGGAACCAGAGCGGGATGCCGCTCAGCAAGAGCAGGGCGCCGAAGGCGAACTGCGACCAGAAGAAGAGCTTCTGTCCGGCGTTGTACTTCCCGGCGGGCGGCACATTCCCGTGGTCGCGCGTCACGTACGCGGGCAGCGCCCGGAGCCAGCGGCGGTCTGCGGTGTCGAGAAACATGTCCCGGATCCAGATTCCGATCATCACCAGGAGCGCGATGCTGAAGAGGGCGCCCACCCAGGGATGGAGCAGGAGCGCGGACGGACCGCCGCCAAGAAGTGTCGTCAGGAAGAAAAGCGACGGGTGCGCAAAGGCCAGACCGGTGGTGAGCAGCAGGACGAAGGTGACGCCCACCACCCAGTGGACCAGGCGTTCGACGAACGTGAAACGGCGCAGGAGGCGGTCACTCGCCATCCGTCTGCTCCCCCGCTGCTGGCGCGGCAGGCGCGTCGTCGTGCTCGTCCACTCGCTCGGGGCCATAGCGGATGAAGTGGACCAGCGCGCCCAGCACGCTGAAGCCCATGACGTAGGCGCCAACCCGCTTCAGGAACGCGAGCCCGGTCATCGGCGCCGGACTTGCCATCGGGTCGGACGGCAGGCTGTAGTCCTCCAGCCGGTTGCCGTGGGGAACGACGTACATCATGTGCGTGCCGCCGACGCCCGCCGGGTTGTAGACGGACGCGTTCTGGTAGCCGCGCGCGTTGAGCTTCTCCACCTTCTGGTCGGCCAGCGCCAGCATGTCGTGCTTGCTACCCCAGGAGATGGCGTTGGTCGGGCAGGTCTTCACGCAGGCCGGCTCGAGCCCGGCCTCCACCCGGTCGACGCACATGTTGCACTTCGAGACCTTGCGCGTGTGGACGTCGAACCGCGGGATGTCGAACGGACAGCCGCTGACGCAGGACTGGCACCCGATGCAGTTCTCCTGGTTGAAGTCGACGATGCCGTTCGTGTACTGGACGATGGCCCCCGGCGCCGGACAAGCGAACAGGCAGCCGGGATCCTCGCAGTGGAGGCAAGCGTCCTTCTTGATCAGCCAGTTGAGGTTGCCGTCGATCTCGACCTCGTTGAAGCGCATCAGGAGCCACGTCTTCGGGCTCAGGTCCTTGTGACTCTGATAGCTGCCGAAGTTGGCGGTCGGCTCGATGCCGAGGTCGTTCCATTCCTTGCAAGCGACCTCGCAGCCCTTGCAGCCGATGCAGGCGGAGATGTCCACCAGCTTGGCGTAGGTCGGCCCGCCCGAGCGGAGCGCGTCGATCGGGATGAATGCGTCCGGGCTCGCGGAGACGCGGCGAATGGTCAAGCTGTCGGCCATAGTGCTACGTCTCCACCCTCGCCGCGCCGCCGGCCGGCGCGATGTTCACCAGGAACGCCTTGAATTCCGGGCAGCCCGTGTTCGCATCGCCGATGAACGGCGTCAGCAGGTTCGCCATCGACCCCTGCGTCAGGCCGACGAAACCCCAGTGGACCGGGATGCCGACGGTCCAGGTCACGCGGCCATTCACCCGGAGCGGTCGGATCCGCTTCGTGACAATCGCGATCCCCTCCACCTCGCCCCGCTTCGACCAGACGCGCACCCGGCTGCCGTTCGGGATCTCCTTCTCCGCCGCCAGCCCCTCCGGCACCTCGACAAAGAAGTCGGGCATCGTCTCGACGAGATACGGCACGTTTGACGTGACAAAGTGCTCGCGTTCGACGACGCGGTAGACGGTGCAGGCGTAGGGGAACTCCGGGTCGCCGGTCGACGCGAGCGACTCGCGTACCCCGTCGTACCACCGGATCACCGGGTTGACCGGCACGCCGTTGTGCAGCACGTTCGGCGAGGGACTCTCGACCGGCTCGTAGTGCTCCGAGAAGGGGCCGTCCGCCAGATGCCCGCCGCTGAACAACCGGGCCACCCCCTCCTCGGTCATGATGAACGCACCCGCCGCATCGGGCGGGGTCGTCCGGCCGAAGTCGGGGACGTCGCCGATCCACTCGCGGCCGTTCCAGGCGATGCCGGCGCGCGCCGGATCCCACGGGCGCCCCTCCGCGTCGGCCGACGCGCGGTTGTAGAGGACGCGCCGGTTCGCCGGCCAACTGAACCCCCAGTCGTGGTGCATGCCGAGGCCGGTCGGGTCCGACGTCCCGCGGCGCTGCATCTGGTTGCCCGCCTCGGTAAAGCTGCCGGTGTAGATCCAGTTGCCGGCCGAGGTCGAGCCGTCGTCCTGCAACTCGCCGAACGACGAGAGCAGCCGGCCCGACGCCAGGTCGTAACCGTTGATCTCCTGCGCGAGCTCCTCCAGGATCGGCTCGCGCGGGTTGAGATAGTTCCAGGCGAGGTCCTGAATGGCATCGTTCCAGGCACCGCCTTCTTCCCGGTACAGCTCCTTCACACGCCAGAACAGCTCCGAGAGGATCCAGGTGTCGGAGCGGACGCCGATCGGCGGATCAACCGCCTTCTCCTTCCACTGCGCCCAGCGTCCGCTGTTGGTAAACGATCCGTCCCGCTCGATCCAGTGGGAAGACGGGAGGTACAGCACCTCGGTGTCGATCTCCGCCGGATTCATGCCGGGCGCCTTCCAGAATTCGGCCGAGTCGAGCATGAACGGATCGATGACCACCTTCCACCGAAGCTTCGACATCGCATCGAGCAGCCGCGGCACATCGGGACCGGCGAGCAGCGGGTTGAAGCCCAGGGCAACGAATCCTTCGAGCGTGCCGGCGCGCGCCTTGTCCCAAATCGACAGCCAGGTGGCGTCCTCCCCTTGCTTGGCGAGGTAGTCGTACGCGAAGTCGTTCGCCGGCGTCGCGTGATCACCGAACCACGCCTTCATCTGCGAGACGTAGAACTTCGGATAGTTGCCCCAGTAGTTGACGGTGTCGGGGACGAGCGGCCGCGGCGTCGAATCCTGCAGATGCGCGGCGAGCGACGTCTGCGGCGGCGTGGGCACCTTGAGATAGCCGGGCAGAATCCCCGCGACGATGGCGTGGTCGGTCGCCCCCTGCACGTTCGCGTGACCACGGAGCGCGTTAATGCCGCCGCCGGGACGTCCGATGTTGCCCAGCAGCAGTTGCAGGATTGCGGCGGTCCGGATGATCTGGCTGCCGACGGTATGCATCGTCCAGCCAACGGCGTACATGATCGTGCCGACGCGGTCGGCGCGCCCGGTCGAGCAGATGATCTCCGCCATCATGAGGAAGTCTTCCTCGGAGCAGCCGGCGATGTCGGCCGCGACGGCGGGGGTGTAACGGTCGTAGTGCTGCTTCAGCAACTGGAAGACCGAGCGGGGATGCTCCAGCGTCATGTCGCGACGGACGAAGCCGTCGGAGCCCTGCTCGTAGGCCCACGCGGTCCGGTCGTAGTTCCCTGCTGCTTCGTCGAATCCGGCGAACAGCCCGTCGTCGAACCCGAACTGCTCGCCGACGATGAACGACGCGTTGGTATGCGCCCGAACGTAGTCGGCGTGATGGAGGTCGCGTTCGAGCGTGTAGCGGATCAACCCGCCCAGAATTGCGATGTCGGAGCCGGGCCGGATCTGCATGTGCCGATCCGCGACGGCCGACGTGCGGGTGAAGCGGGGATCGATGGTGACGAGCTTGGCGCCCCGCTCGTCACGCGCCTCGAGCGCCCACTTGAACCCGCACGGATGGTTCTCCGCCGGGTTCGCTCCCATCACCAGAATGACATCGGCGTTCTTGATGTCCTTCCAGTGGTTGGTCATCGCCCCGCGCCCGAACGTGGCGGCCAGACTGGCCACCGTGGGGCTGTGTCATATCCGGGCCTGGTGATCGATGTACACCAGCCCCATCGCACGCATCGTCTTCGTGATGAGGTACGCGTCCTCGTTCGAGACAGTGGCGCTGCCGACCCAGGCGATCCCCTCGACGCGGTTGACGGTGCGGCCGTCTTCGTCCTCCCCGATAAACGAGGCGTCGCGCGAGTCCTTGAACTTCCGCGCGAACCAGTCCATCGCCTCGTCCCATTCGATCTCCTCCCAGTCGGCCGCGCCGGCGCGGCGGATGAGCGGCTGGTGGCGGAGGCGCGGACTGACCGCGAGCTGCATCTGCGACGCGCCCTTCGGGCAGAGGGTGCCGCCGTTGATCGGATTGTCGGGATCTCCCTCGACGTGGATCACCGTGTTCGTAGTGTTCAGGCCGCCGCTGCCGTGGACGTAGGCGATCGTCCCGCAGCCCACCGCGCAGTAGGGGCAGACGGTGCGGTACTCGCGCGCGTTCCGGATCTTGAGCTGGCGGACGGCGGCGTGGGCCGGGCGGAGGTCGAAGCCGAGGGCGTTCACCGCAACCGCTCCGGTGACCGAGGCCTTAAGGAATGTCCGGCGGGAAATGTCCATGGGTAACCGACGTCGGCTCGTTATACCACAACCCCAACTCCGCCCGGGCTCACCTGACAATCGAACAGGGTGATGCCGGGAGCCGACCGGTGCATCGGTATTGCCGCGGTGTAGGGCGCGGCGAAGGTCTGCGGGTCCTCGACGGTCACTCGGTAGTCGATGGTGTTGGCATCGAGCAGCGTGAACCGTTCGACCAGCCGGAGGGTCTCCCCCAACCCGCGCGGCCCGGTCGGGGTGACGTGCGACGGCTGGTGGTCGCCACCGTCGAGCCGGTCGTTGAAGTGGAGCGTCTCGACAACCAGTGTGTCGCCCTCCCAGTGCCCGCGGCTATCGCCGAGCCACTGGCGCACCGCCCCCCGGGCGTGCGGCCGCCCGTCGAGCGGCACGATGCGCGCCTCGTGGATCATCTCCATCACCAGGACGAAATGGTCAGGCGTCTGAAAGATCTGGTAGTTGGCATTGTACAGCGTCGGGATCATCGCGGTCGGCAGGGTCCGCGAGATGCAGCGCTCCCAACTGTTGCGGTCAAGCCACGAGTCTGCCTCGCCGCGGCCGGCGCGGGCGTTCTCCCGGTAGATCAGCCGCT
This sequence comes from Vicinamibacterales bacterium, assembly GCA_965246995.1. Taxonomy (GTDB): domain Bacteria; phylum Acidobacteriota; class Vicinamibacteria; order Vicinamibacterales; family UBA8438; genus VXRJ01. The sequence goes on along the minus strand of OZ252008.1, from coordinate 1,270,017 downwards.
GTACGCCGGACGGCGCCATTCGGATCCGCCCGTCCGGCGGATCGATGATCAGCGATTCGCGCTCGATATCGCCCGCCTGCTCCAGCCAGCCCGCCCCGGTGCCTCGCGTCGCCTCGATGACCGCCTGCTGCGCCTGCCGCCCCTGGGCCTGTTCCTCGCGGGTCAGCCGTTCGAGCGGCGGCGTCGTCGAGTTGTTCCATACCCCCTGGAGATCCGGAGCGCCCCACGGGGTGCGGGGCAGCTCCGATCCATCGGCGGCTAGCCGATCCGGCGTCCACTGCGCGAAAGCAGGGGCAGCCGGGACGGCCGCCAGCATGAACGCCAGCAGCCCGGCTGATACGGGCAGGTGACAGTCCCGGTGCATCGTTCCTCCTCCAGGGATGTTCCAGTATAGGTAACCTCCTTGAGATGTCGAGGGCGTGGTAGTCCGTCGGCACCGTGGGTCGAATACAGCGAGGGTTTCACCGCGGGCTGCTCGCCCCCGCCGTCTCGACGCTGGCGATCACCACTATGATCGACGCATGCCACCGAAAGCCGCTCTCTCGCCCGCGCTGAAGACGGTAACGGTGCGCCGTCGCCGGGAGATTCTGGTCGACGACCTGATCGTCGTCGAGGAGCCGCTCGAAATCCGGCTTGACGGCAAGGCCCTGGTCGTCACCATGCGCACACCGGGGGACGACGAGGAGCTCGCCGCGGGCTTCCTCCATGCCGAGGGTTTGATTGCGAGCGGGACCGGGATCGCGTCGCTCCGCGCGGTTGCCGGTGAGGGCACGTCCAGCGCCGGCGACCGAGCCCGAATCAGGGTGACGCACTTCGCCGGCGACCGCGTGGAGATCGTCCGGGCCGAACCCGCGCCCCCGTCGTCCACCGCCGCGGAAGAGCAACGCGAGTTCCGGGCGACGGCGGCGTGCGGCGTCTGCGGCAAGTCATCCATCGATGAACTTGATCAGGAGGTACCGCGCGTCACGCCGGTCGACGTGACGGCGGCGTTGTTCGATCGGCTCGAATCGCTCCCCGCCCACCTTCGCGCGTCGCAATCGCTCTTCGACGCCACCGGCGGCATCCACGCGGCAGGGATCTTCACCATGGACGGTGAGTTGTGCAGTGTCCGCGAGGATATCGGCCGCCACAATGCGGTCGACAAGGTGATCGGCCACTTCGTCCTGCGCGACGAGATGCCGCTTGACGACCGCATCCTCGTGGTGAGCGGCCGGGCCGGTTTCGAACTCGTGCAGAAAGCGCTAGCCGCGCGCATCCCCGTGATGGTGTCGGTCGGCGCTGCCTCGAGCGTCGCGGTCGAGATGGCAGCCGCCGCCGGCATGGCGCTCTACTCGTTCGCCGGCCGCGGCCGCGGCAACCTGCACCTGCCGTAGTGGCGCCGGGGACTCACCGCCTCCCGTCTGCGCGCTCCGCACTCAATCGCCGCATCAGCTCGATGGTATGCGTCGGAGCCTCGAACTCCGCCTCCTCCAGCGGGGTGCGCCCGAACTGATCACGGGCGTCGAAATCGGCGCCGTTGGCCGCCAGGTACTCGACGATGGCGTCTTCGCCGACGCGGATCGCGGTGTGGAACGCGCTGCGCCGACCCCGGGGGTGGGCGTTGACGTCCAGACCGAGCTCGACCGTGAAGCGCACCGCGTCCAGCTCGCGACTGCGCGTGGCCAGCAGCACCGCGCCAGCACCGTCATTGGTCTCCGCCGCCGGGTCAGCTCCGAGATCGAGCAACGCCTGCATCATCGGCACGTTGCCCGCCTGCGCGGCGGTGAGAAACGGCGTAAGCCCACCGGTAGGGCGCCGGGCCGCACCCTCCGGGCCGCCGGTGCGAGCATGCAGGTCGGCCCCCTGCCCTACAAGCTCTCGCGCCAGATCGACGTTGCCCTGAGCGACGACGGCGTGCAGCACGGTGTCCCCGTCGCCATCGCGGACATGGACATCGGCGCCCTGATCCAGTAGCAGACGGGTCATCTCGTCGTGGCCGGCCGCCGCCGCGGTCAGAAGGGCGGTCTGGCCGTCCGGGCCCGTGACGTGCGGATCCGCACCGCCATCGATCAACGCGCGCGCGCTGTCCGCGTCACCGGAGCCGGCGGCGAAGAGGATGGAGGGAGAGCCGTTCGTGGAAATCGCAGCGACATCAGCGCCGTGCGCGATCAGCAGGCGGGTGATCGCGCTGTGCCCGCCGGCAACCGCCCACATGAGCGGCGTCTGCCCCATGCGAGACTCGGCGACGGCGACCTCGGCGCCCCGCTCGAGGAGCAACTGCACCAACGCCTCGTTGCCGGCGCGGACCGCGGCGAGCAGCGGGGTGTCACCGCTCCAGCGGGCGGCGTCCACCGCTGCGCCGGCATCGAGCAGCCTCCGCGCGATGGTCACGTTGCCGTTCGCGGAGGCGAAGAGCAGCGGCGTCTCACCGTTCTCGTCGGTGGGGTTCGGGTCGGCGCCCGCGTCCAGCAATGCCGCGGCAATTTCCGTGCTGTCCCGCAGCGCCGCCCAGGCCAGGGGCGTCGACCCGTCATCACGGGTCTCGTCCACGTCAGCACCACCCGCGATCAGCGCCGCGACGGCGCTAGCGTCCAGGCGCTGAACGGCTTCGATCAACGTGCCTTCCGGCAACGATGACGGCTGGTTCGTCTGGGCGAGTGCCGGGATGACCGCACCGAGTGCCAGCACGAGGAGCCCGTGGTGAAACCCCGCGTAGCACCGAGAGCGGCGAGGCGCCCGGCTGACAAGGCGCGACGAGGGAGCATATTGGCCATATGGCGACCGCGGACTGACGCAGTCCGCGGAGCAACGCCGTTCAGGCGGGATGCATCGCCGCTCGAATGTAGCGGGGGTTTCACCACGGGCTCCTAGGCCGAGCCGGAACGCTTTGCCCATGGAGCCCAAATGTACACTCCCAATCGGGTCCGGTGCTACACTCCGGCTTCAGTGAGCGGACGACGAATTGTCCCGGCCGCCGCCGTTGTTTCCGCAGCGATTTACCTGGCGGCGCCGGCCGCACAGGCGCAAAACCAGAGCCCGGATCCGGAGGCTTCAGGCGGTCCCGATCTACTGCGGACCACCGTTACCCGCTACTGTCTCGCCTGCCACAACGATCGGTCCGCCATCGCCGGCCTCTCACTCGCGGAGGTGGACGGGACCGCCGTGGCAGCCCATGCCCCCGTCCTCGAGAAGGTCCTCCGGAAGCTCCGCGCCGGGGACATGCCGCCGGCGGGACGGCCTCGCCCCGACGCGGCCGCGGTGGAGAGCCTGACCGCGTGGCTCGCGACCGCCCTCGACGGGGCAGCGGCGGCGGAACCCAATCCCGGCGCCCCGGCCATTCATCGACTGAACCGGGTCGAGTACCGTAACGCCGTCCGCGACCTGCTGGCCCTCGACCTCGATCACGCGCGCGACCTGCCCGCCGACAATGCCGGTTACGGGTTCGACAACATCGCCGACGTGCTTACTGTCTCGCCGCTGCACATCGAGCGGTACGTCGGCGCGGCGCGGCGCATCAGCCGTCTGGCCCTCGGCCGGCTGACGCCCCGGCCGGTGGTCGAACGGTACGAAGCGACCCGCGGCGCCGGCGACGCGATCGATCGGCTGCCGCCGAACACACGCGGCGGCATTCTGTTCAACCATTACTTTGCCTTCCAGGCCGACTATGCGATCACGGTGCGCGTGCGCGGGCGGCGCGCGAACGCGATGCCGGCGCCCCGATTGGACGTGCGGGTCGATGGACGGCGGGTCCGGCTCTTCGACGCCGACTTCGATCCGGCGGAAGCCAGCCAGGAAACCCGCAACTTCCAGGTACGGCTGCCGATCACGGCCGGCGAGCACGAGATCGCCGCCGGGTTCCTGACCGAGTACGCCCGGAGCGAAGGCGATGTCGCGACCAACGGCTACTCCGTTGACTACGTGCTCGTCGATGGACCTTATGACGCCGCCGGTTCCGGCGAAACCGCGAGCCACCGGCGTATCTTCACCTGCCGGCCTGCCGCCGGCGAACCGGAGGAGCCGTGCGCCCGCGAGATCCTGTCGACGCTGGCCCGCCGCGCGTACCGCCGGCCAGTCACCGAGGGGGATATCGACCCGCTGATCGACCTCTTCCGGATGGGCCGCGCCGACGGCGACAGCTTCGACGCCGGCATCGAGATGGGGTTGAGCGGCGTGCTCGTCTCGCCCAGCTTCCTGTTCCGCTCGCCAGCCGCACCGGACGACGCGACGCCGGGATCGGTGTACCCCCTTTCCGACCTCGATCTCGTATCCCGCCTTTCCTTCTTTCTCTGGAGCAGCATCCCGGACGAAGCGCTGCTCGAGCTGGCCGAGCAGGGACGGCTGAGCGATCCGGCGGTGCTCGCCGCGCAGGTCGGGCGGATGCTGGCCCATCCAAAGGCGCAGGCGCTGATCGAGAACTTCGGGGGACAGTGGCTGCACCTGCGCAACGTGGCCGACTGGAGGCCCGACCCCGAGCGGTTCGGCGACTTCGACGACTCGCTACGGTACGCATTCCAGCGGGAAACGGAACTGTTCCTGGCCGACCTGATCCGCGCGGACCGGAGCGTGCTGGATCTCATCGACGCCGACTACACGTTCCTCAACGAGCGACTCGCACGGTTCTACGGCATCGACGGCGTCCGCGGCGGCTACTTCCGGCGCGTTCCGCTGGCGGACACGGGACGCGGCGGCGTGTTGACCCACGGCAGCATCCTGATGGTCACTTCCTACCCCACCCGCACTTCGCCCGTGCTGCGGGGCAAGTGGGTGCTCGAGAATCTCCTGGGGACGCCACCGCCCCCGCCGCCGCCCGACGTTCCGGAACTGGAGACCGGCGAGGAGGGCTCGGCCGGCAGCCTGCGCGAGGCGCTCGAGCGGCACCGCGCGAGTCCGGCCTGCGCGGCCTGTCACGCGCGCCTTGACCCGCTCGGCTTCGCGCTGGAGAACTTCGACGCAGTCGGCGCCTTCCGGACGGAGGAGGATGGCGTGGCCGTGGACCCGTCCGGGGCGCTGCCCGACGGCACGCTGATCGACGGCCCCGGCGGACTGCGTCAGGTGCTGCTGGGCCGCCGGGAGGAGTTCGTCGAGACCCTGGCCGGCAAGCTGCTGACCTACGCCGTTGGCCGAGGGCTCGAATCGTACGATCAGCCGGCGGTGCGGGAGATCCGGCGCCGCACCGAGGCGGCGGACTATCGGTTCTCGGCCCTGGTCTCCGCTATCGTGGATAGCGTACCATTCCGCTTCAGGAGGGTTCCGGAGCCATGATCACCGGAAAGGCGCTGCCGCGCCGCACGTTCCTGCGGGGTGTGGGAACTACTATCGCCCTGCCGTTCCTCGACGCGATGACGCCGGCGTTCGCCGCCCCGTCACAACCGACGACGCGCGTCGCGTTCCTCTATACCGCCAACGGTGTGATCATGGGGGACTGGACGCCCGCCGAAGAGGGCGCCGGGTTCACGTTCACGAAGACCCTCGCGCCGGTCGAACCATTCCGCGACAACCTGCTGGTCCTGACCGGTCTCGCCCATCGCAACGGCGAAGCGCTCGGCGACGGCCCCGGCGACCACGCCCGGGCCGGTGCGAGTTGGCTGACCGGTGTCCATCCCAAGAAGACACAGGGCGCCGACATCCACAATGGCATGTCGGTCGACCAGATGCTCGCCGAGACGATCGGCCGCGATACGCCGCTGCCGTCGCTTGAGATCGGCCTCCAGGATGTCCGCATGGTAGGCGGCTGCGATTCCGGTTACAGCTGCGCCTACAGCAACACGATCGCCTGGAGTTCGCCGACCGCGCCGCTCCCGTACGAGAACAATCCCAGCCAGGTGTTCGCGCGCCTCTTCGGCGACGGCGATACAACCGACCCCGCGGTTCGGGCGGTCCGCGCCCGGCAGGATCGCAGTCTGCTCGATTTCGTGCTCGGTGACGCGAACCGCCTGCGCACACACCTCGGGGCCGGCGACCGGCGAAAGCTGGGGGACTATCTCGATTCGGTCCGCGAAGTGGAACGCCGCATCCAGAACGCCGAACGGCATGACGTCGACCTGCCGGTGTTCGATCGGCCCGACGGCATCCCACCCACCTTCGAGGAACACGTCGAGGTGATGTCGGACCTGATTGCGCTCGCATTCCAGGCGGACCTGACGCGGGTCGTCACACTCATGTACGGCCGTGAGGGCAGCAACCGGACCTACCGATCCATCGGGGTGCCGGACGCCCACCACGGATTGTCACACCATCAGAACGATTCCGAGAAGATGGCCCGGCTGGCGATGATCGACCGTCATCACGTGGGGATGCTCGCCTACTTCCTCGGTAAGCTCCGGGACGCGCAGGACGAGGACGGTTCGCTGCTGGACCATTCGATGGTGGTCTACGGCAGCAGCCTGAGCGACTCCAACGCGCACACCCACGACAACCTGCCGACACTGCTGGCCGGCGGCGGCAGCGGCGCGCTCCGCGGCGGGCGTCACCTGCGGTACCCCGATGGCACGCCGATGACCAACCTGTTCCTGACGATGCTCGACCGCCTCGACGTGCATCGCGATCAGATCGGCGACAGCACCGGCAAGATCGCCCACCTGAACGAGCTCTAGGAGCCCGTGGTGGATAGCCGACGCGATGCCACCCCTTGACGGACTGCGTGTCATTGACCTGACACGGGTCCTCGCCGGACCTTACTGCGCCATGATGCTCGGCGACATGGGCGCCGAAGTGATCAAGGTCGAGGAGCCGACACACGGTGACGACACGCGCGACTGGGCACCCCACCGGGGCGGGTTCAGCACGTTCTTTCTCGGATTCAACCGCAGCAAGAAAGGCATCACCCTCGATCTGAAGTCGGAGGCGGGCGCCGCTCAGTTGCATCAATTGATCGCCACCGCCGATGTCCTGATCGAAAACTTTCGCCCCGGTAGCCTGCCCCGGCTCGGATTCGGCTACGACGCGCTTGCCGAGCGACACCCGCACCTGGTCTATTGCTCCATCACCGGATACGGCCAGACCGGACCCAAGAAGCATTTGCCGGGGTACGACGCCGTAATCCAGGGCGAGTGCGGACTGATGGACATAACCGGCCATCCGGACGGTCCGCCGACGCGCGTCGGTGTCGCGATCACCGACTTCCTCGCCGGCCTGTACGCCATGAACGGCATCCTCCTCGCCCTGCGCGACCGGGACCGAACCGGCCGGGGTCAACATGTCGACATCGCGCTGATGGACGCGATGACCTCGGCGCTTGCGCTGCCAGCCGGGATCTACTTCAACACCGGCGATGCGCCGGGACGCGAAGGCAATCAGCACCACTCGCTGACACCGTACGAAGCGATCGAGGTGGAGGACGGCCTGGTGGTGGTGGCGGTTGGCAATCCGCGGCTCTGGTCGCAGTTCTGCACGGCGGTCGATGCGGGTGATCTCCACGATCATCCCGACTACGCCACCAACACCGACCGGATGAACCACCGGGAGGCGCTCGTTGCCGAGTTGAAACGCCGGCTGGCGCCGTTCAAGCGCGAACAGTTGATCGAACGGCTTCGCGCACACAACGTCCCCTGCGCGCCGGTTCGCAACATCGCCGAGGCACTCGAGGACGAACATCTCCTGGCACGCGAGATGGTGGTCGACATCCCCCACGACTCGCTGGGCCACGTTCGGACGCTCGGCAACCCGATAAAGCTGTCGCGGACACCCGCCGTCATCCACCGTGCGCCTCCGGCGCTGGGCGAGCACAACGCCGAGATTCTGGGGGACGTCGATGAAGGGCGTGATCAGCCCAACGCCGCCCCGCGGGACACAAATGCGGACCGTAACGTCCAAGAAGACAGTTAGACTAGGAGAATGAAGATTACCCCCCTGCAATGGCGCATAGCCGGGGGCGCCAGCGCGGTCGTCATTCTCGCCATCGCCGGCTACTACTTCTTCAACCTCGAGAGCGATACCGAACCGCAACCTCCCCGTGTCAGGGTCGTCGACGAGAGACCGCCGTCTGCGCCGCCGCGTCCTGCGCCGCCGCCAGTGGAGGAAGAGTTCGTCCCGCCGCCGCTCGATGAGAGCGATTCCATCATCCGGGAGTTGGCCGTCGCACTCTCCACGAATCCCGACTGGGTGGAGTGGCTGGTTCCCGACAACCTGATCCGGACGTTCGTCGTCGTGGTCGACAACGTCGCCGACGGGAACAGCCCGGCAGAACACCTCCAGTTCATGAAGTCGGAGACGACTTTCGAGACCGAGGAGGCGGACGGGGAACTCCTGATCGCGGAGGTGAGCTACCGCCGGTACGACGGCCTGACCGGAATCGTCGAATCACTCGACACCAACGGATCGGCCCAACTCTACGGGCAACTGCTGCCGCTGATGGAAGAGGCGTACGTCGACCTGGGTGCTCCGCCCGGCGTCGCCTTTGCCGACACCTTTCACCGGGCCGTCGCAAGCCTGCTCGAGACGCCGGTGGTGGAAGGGGAACCTACCCTCATGCCGCGCGGTCCCTTCTTCATGTATAGCGACCCGGCGCTCGAGGGCCTGTCGCCGGCAGTGAAGCAGTTGATGGGCGTCGGCCCCGAGAATCTTCGTACGATCCAGACGAAGGTACGCGACATCGCTGGGGCGATCGGCCTGACCGATCTGCCGCGCGGGAGCGTCCTGCTCCGATAGATGGCGGGCGCCCTCCGCGTCGCGCTGTGCCAGGCGAACCTGCCGGTAGGCGACCTCGCCGGCAACGTGGACCGGCTGGGCGGCTGGATCCGACAGGCTCGAGAGAAGGGCGCCGACCTCATCGTCTGTCCCGAGCTGGCGATCACCGGCTACCCCCCGGAAGACCTGCTTCTGAAGCCGAGCTTCATCCGCGATGCCGCAGCGGCCGTCAACGCGCTGGCCCGTGACGCGCGCGGCATCGTCGCCCTCGTCGGCGTACCGGACGCGGTGGCGGCAACGGACGGCACGGATCCGGCCGCGGGGACCCGGCGACTCACCGGCAACGCGGCCGCGGTGCTGGCGGACGGTGGCGTGGCCGCCGTGTATCACAAGCACCATCTGCCGAACTACGCCGTCTTCGACGAGCAACGCTACTTCCAACCGGGCCACCGCGCGCTGGTACTCGATATCGAGGGCTGTCGCGTCGCGGTGACGATCTGCGAGGACATCTGGGTGCCCGGGGGGCCCGCCGAGTGGAGCACGGCCGGCGGCGGCGCCGAAGTGATCGTCAATCTCTCCGCGTCGCCGTATCACCAGGGCAAGGGCGCAGCACGCGAACGCCTGTTCGCGGCCCGGGCCGAACAGCATCGCTGCTTCCTCGCATTCTGCAATACCGTCGGCGGCCAGGACGAACTGGTTTTCGACGGCCACAGCCTGGTCCTCGATCCGGGTGGCAACGTGATTGCACGCGGTCCACAGTTCGACGAGGCGCTCGTGATCGTGGATCTCGCGCCGGAGCGGGCTCGAGAGCGCCGCGCGGACGACGCAAGACCGGTAACGCGAGAGGCTTCTGGCCGCGTCGACACCCTCACGCTGTCGGCGGGCGATCCGGGCGCCATCCGGCCGCGTCTCGATCCGCAGCCGGCATCGGAGCCGCTCTCTCCCGAGGCGGAGATCTACGGCGCGTTGACGCTCGGCACCGCCGACTACGTCCGGAAGAACCACTTCCCCGGCGCCGTGCTCGGCCTGTCGGGCGGGATCGACTCCGCCCTGGCCCTCACGGTCGCCGTGGATGCGATGGGCGCCGATGCGGTCACGGCGGTCTCGATGCCGTCACGCTACACCGCCGACATGAATCGTGACGACGCGACGGAACTGGCGGAGCGGCTCGGCGTCCGGCTTATCGAGCTGCCAATCGAGGATCTGGCCGGCGCGTACGGCGCCGCGCTCGCCGCACCGTTCGCCGGCACGGATCCCAACGTCGCGGAAGAGAACCTGCAGGCGCGCATCCGTGGCAACCTCCTGATGGCGCTCTCCAACAAGTTCGGCTGGCTGGTGCTCACAACCGGCAACAAGAGCGAGATGAGCGTCGGCTACGCAACCCTCTACGGCGACATGGCGGGCGGCTTCGCCGTGCTGAAGGACGTACTGAAGACCTGGGTCTACCGTCTGGCGGAGTGGCGCAACCGCAACGGCGAGGTGATCCCGCAGAGGATTCTGGACAAGCCGCCGACGGCGGAGCTGCGCGAGGATCAGCGCGACTCCGACAGCCTGCCGTCCTACGACGTGCTCGACGGGATTCTCGCGGCGTACGTCGAGGAAGATCGCAGCCCGGGGGAGATTGAGGCGCTCGGTTTCCATCCGGAAACGGTGGCGCGTGTGGTGCAACTCGTGGACCGCGCGGAGTACAAACGCCGGCAGGCGCCACCCGGCGTCCGCATCTCGACGCGCGCGTTCGGCAAGGACCGGCGCCTGCCGATCACCAACCGTTATGCGCCGCGAGCGGGAGCCTGACCGCGTCCCGCCAGGCTCTCGTCATCCGTCCTGCGACCCGTCGTTCGCATCCGAAACGTGCTTCACCACGGAAGTCGCGGCGGCGATCATGGACGCCACATCACTCAGATTGGACGGCACAATCAGGGTATTGCCTTCCTGCGCGAGGTTGCCGAACTGGTCCAGGTAGTTCTCGGCCACGCGGAGTTGCATCGCTTTGTCGCCACCGTCCGCGCTGAGCGCTGCGGCCACCAGCTTCAACCCTTCGGCCGTCGCCTCCGCGACAGCCAGGATGGCGGCAGCTTCACCCTCGGCCTCGTTGATCTGCTGCTGCTTGTTGGCTTCGGATTCCTTGATGACCCGTTGCTTTTGACCTTCTGCCTGGTTGACCCTGGCGTCGCGTTCGCCCTCCGACTGAAGTATGGTCGCGCGCTTTTCCCGCTCGGCGCGCATCTGCTTTTCCATCGCCGACAGCACGTCGTGGGGCGGGTTGATGTTCTTGATCTCGTAGCGCAGCACCTTCACGCCCCAAGGATTGGAGGCCTCGTCTAGTTCCTCGACCACCCGCAGGTTGATGTGGCTGCGCTCCTCGAACGTCTTGTCCAGCTCGATCTTGCCGATCTCGCTCCGCAGCGTGGTCTGAGCGAGCTGGGAGATGGCGAACAGGTAGTTGCCGATGCCATAGGACGCCTTGCGCGCGTCCATCACCTGCAGGTAGAGCACGCCGTCCACCCCTACCTGCACGTTGTCCGCGGTAATGCAGATCTGTTCTTCGACGTCGATGGCGCGTTCCTTCATGCTGTGCCGGTAGGCGACCCGTTCGACGAACGGGATCAGGAGCGCGAACCCGGATTCCAGGGTTCTCGAGTACTTCCCGAGGCTCTCGACGATGTACGCGTTCTGCTGCGGCACGACCACGGCGGTCTTCACGATCACGGTGATCGCGAGGAGGGCCAGCACGAGGGCGACTACGAAACCAGCTTCCATGATGATCCCTCTCTTAGACTTTCACTCGCGGCCAGACTCAGACGGCCGCGCCGCTATCCGTAGCTCCACGCCTTCCGCCTCGACCACGCGGGCGTCGGCGCCGGCCGCAATCGATGCGGGCCCACTGTTCGTTACGGTCCAGTCCGTCCCCTGCAGGCGCACCCGCGTCCGCCCGCCGGGAGCGACGTCCTCGCTAACTGTCACCACTGCCCCGACCGCCGGATGCTGCATCCGCGGCAGGCCGCCCCGAAGCCGCTCGTAGAGCTTCTGCCTGAACAGCACCATCGAGGCGATGGCCACGGCCGAGAACGTCACCCACTGGGCCCACTCGGGCAGGGCGATGCCAGCCAACCCGAGGATACCCACGAAGATCGCGGCGGCGCCCGCAAAAATGAGATAGAACGCGGCGTCCGTCATCAACTCCGCGCCAACCAGGACGATCCCGATGATCAACCAGCCCCACCAAGACATATCGAACACACTCCTCAACCGCTACGCCGGCTGGTATCCCGAAGACAGCGGGGGTCCGAACCGCTATCGCACTACTCCACTATAGCGGAGTCCGTACGACGCCCGTCCGGTGTGACGCCGCTTCCCGGATACGGCCGTCAGACCTCGATCATCCGAGACCGCACCATCGACTGCACGAACCGACCGAGGCGCTCATCCGCCGGATCCACGCGCTCGCCGAACTCGCGATGCAGGCGCCGGGCAATCTCGGTCAGCGGTGTCTCGCCATCGCACGCCTTCCAGATGAAAGTCCCCACGTCGTCCAGGCGTATGCGGTAGCAGGGATTACCGAGTCTTGCGGCGAACCAGCGGCCGATGGAGTTATCGCCGAACTTCGGACGGAGAACGACGCAACACCCGTCGTCCAGATCGCGCCAGTCCAGCCGGCGGCGCGGGCAGGCGTTCCAGAACGCGTCGGCGTCGGCCGGGCGCGCCCCTGGGGTCACTCCCCGGTCGTACCGCCACGCATGGCGTTCAGCGGCATCCGGATCAGCATGAAGTACAGCAGGACGAAGACGAGGGCGCCACCGAGCGCGCTGTCGGCAATCTGCGGCAACACGAGCCACGGCAGTGCTTCGCTTGCGCCGACCACGAACGCGAGGAGCACCGCCATCAGCGCCTCCCCGGCGATGAAGCCGGACGACAGCAACACGCCGGTGTTGGTGGCGCGCGTGCGCTCCTCGCCGGTCGCCTGCCGCTCGTTCAGCGCCCGCGTCAGCCACCAGCTCACCAGACCGCCGACAAAAATAGCGGCGGTGGACGGGAAGGGCAGGTACATCCCGACCGCGATGAGCATCGGAGACGGCGCCTCGATCAGGATCAGGACCGCGGCCAGCGCCATGCCGGTGAGCACGAGCGGCCATGCCATCTCGCCGCCGACAATCCCCTGCGCGATGAGCGCCATCAACCCGGCCTGCGGCGCCGGCAACTCGGCACTCCCGATCTCGTACACCCGGTCCATCAGGATCATCGGCCAGATCAGCACCATCGCGGCAACGGTGACGCCGATCAGTTCCCCCACCTGCATCTTCCAGGGGGTTCCGCCCAGGATGTGCCCGACCTTCAGGTCCTGCAGCATGTCGCCCGCGATGCCGCAGGCACAGCAGACCACCCCGGCCACCGCCAGCACTCCCAGGATGCCGCTGGAACCGGTGACGCCGATCCCGACCATCACGACCGCGGCAATCAGCAACGCGCTGAGGGTCAACCCGCTGATCGGGTTGTTCGAACTGCCGAGCAGGCCAACCAGGTAGCCGGCGACCGCGGCAAACAGAAAGCCGAGGATCATCATCATGATCGTCAGGAGAATCGCGCCGCCGAAGCTCTCGCTGAAGTACCAGTAGAGACCGAACAGCGGGACGGAAAGCGCGGCGATGCTCATTCCCACCTTGCGGAAGTTGATGTCGATATCCTGGCGCCCGCGTCCCGCCTCGTGCGTCGTCCCGATGTCCCCAAACGCCCGGCCAATCCCCTGGAGGAGTGATGTCCGCAGCTTGAAGAGCGTGTAGAAAGCCGCGACGATCATCGTTCCGACCGCGAGCGGCCGAACCTGCCGCAGCCAGACCTCCGTGCTGAGCGCAACGAACGCATCCGTGTCAGTCGCCTGCGCGGCCAGGCCGGGGTTGAGATACAACCCGAGCGGCACCAGGAGGAGCCAGCCCATCACCGCCCCGGCGAAGAGGGTCGCGGCGATCCGCGGGCCGACGATGAAGCCGACGCCGACCAGCGCCGGCGACGCGGCGGGCGACTGCAGCAGGAAGCCACCGACGTAAGTCATCTGCTGCCCGAGCATCTCTATGGTCGATCGGCCGAGGGAGACGAACCCGGTGGCGGAGTCGGCCACCAGCTTCAACCCGTTGCTGTTCTTGACCAGCTCCCACGCCCCCGCCACGCCCATCGCCTTGAAGACGAACGCCGCGCCGGTCTGGCTTCCCCCCTGCCCCGCCTTCACCAGCTCGGCCGCGGCGACCGACTCGGGGAACGGCAGTTCCGCTTCGACCACCAGCGTGCGGCGCAGGATGATGATGAACAGCACGCCCAGGATCCCGCCCACCAGCATGATGGCGGTGCTCTCCCAGTACTGCAGCTCGTCCCAGACGCCGCTGATGATGAAGGCGGGGATGGTGAAGATGGCGCCGGCGACCAGAGCCTCGCCGACCGAGGCGGTGGTCCGCGCCATGTTCTCTTCGAGGACCGATCCGCCGAAGACGCGGAGCGCCGCCATTGCGACGACGGCCGCCGGGAACGTGGCGGCCACCGTCAACCCGGCCCGCATGCCGAGGTAGGCGTTCGCTGTACCCAGAACGATCGCCATCAACGTCCCGATGAAGACGGCGCGGAACGTCAGTTCCGGCAGATTGGACGATTCCGGAACGAATGGCTTGAACGTGCCGGACGGTGACCCGGAGGACGACGCCATGCGCCCGCTACCGAGACGCCTCCTCGGCATCCTCGGCCCGGCCGCCAGAGAGGATGCCCTCCATGCCGATATTGCCCTCGTGGCAGGCGTACTCGTACATCACGTCGTCCAGCTGTGTGAACGGATAGGCCACGGTCCACGGCCGCGTGTACATCTCCGGGTCATGCACCTCGATTTCGTACTCGAGGTTGTTGGGGCCGGTCCGGGTGAAGCGCTCGATCAGGGTCATCCCTTCCCCCGAACCGTCATGCGAGCTGAAGACCGACCAGGGCTGCAGCCCGCTCACCCGGGGGTCGAGATTCGTGGTGACCACTTCGAGCGTATCGCCGTCCCAGCGTCCGCGCGAGAGGCCGTTCCACTGGCCGATGTTCGTCGCGACCGCCGCGCCGTCGCCGAGCGGAACGACGCGCACCTCGTGCACCTGCTCAAGGAGCATCACGACGTGGCCCGGCGTCTGGAACAGTTGCATGTTGTTGTTGTACGACCGGGGGAACATCGCATTCGGCATCCCGCCGCGTGTGACGCACCGTTCCCAGATGTGACGGTCAGCCGGCACGTTGTCGCCGCGCGGCTGGCTAACGGCGGCAATCTGTCCGCGCGGCGTCAGCGGCGGAAACCGGCCGTCGGCCGGATCGATGATCATTGAGGTCCGGTTCGTCCGGGCACCCCGGTCCATCCAGAAGTTGTTGTAGGCGCCGACGTTGCCGCCCGCCTGGGTGCGCTGCGCATTCGCGCTCAGCAGTTGCTGGTTCCGCGCCTCGATATCGCCCCGGATTTGGGCCACCTCTTCGTTGCTCAACGTCTCGCGGCCCTGGAACTGTTCGGGACGCTCCATCGGTGTTTCTCCAGAGGAGTTCCAGATCGACTGCAGGTCGGGGTCGCCCCACGGCAGCCGGGGCACCTCCCAGGATCCTCCCCTGCTGTCGGCCGCGACGGACTGCGCGGCAACCGGTGCCGCCGCCAGCACTGGGATGATCAACGCCACGACGGCGATGGCGAGGCAACGGATCAGTCGATCGCTCATCTCAACCCTCCTTCAAGGCCGCGAGCCCGGGCGGACTCGGGATTTCCTGCTTTCTCAGGTCCCGAATGTCGCACAGGCGCTGTCCAAAATCAAGGCGGAGACCGTGGCAGGCTATCCTCATGGGCCGTTCCGGCCGACAATCACCCACGTGAAGCGGATCCCCGACATCTACGCGGCAAAGCGGGCTGACGGGCGCCCGGTCATCTCCGTCGAGTTCTTCCCTCCGAAGACGCCGGCGGGAGACGCACGCCTGTTCGACGAAGTACTGCCGGCGCTGACCGCCGCACGACCCGATTTCTGCTCGGTCACGTATGGCGCCGGTGGCGGCACGCGCGCGCGGACCCTGCAGATCGTCGACCGGATGCAGCGGGAACACCGCCTGACGGCGATGGCGCATGTTACCTGTGTCAGCTTTACCCGCGTGGAGATGCAGGCCTTTCTCGATGAGGCCGCCTCGCTCGGGATCGAGAACATCCTGGCCCTGCGCGGCGACCCGCCCGCCGGCGCGACCGATTTCCGCCGCCCCGAAGGGGGCTTCAACTATGCGAGCGAGCTGGTCGAGATCATGCGCCGGACACGCGCCAATCAGTTTGCCGTCGGCTGCGCCGGATTTCCGGAGGGGCACCCGGACTGCGCAGCCGGCAAGCACGTCGACTGGGGCCACCTGAAGACGAAGATCGACGCGGGCGCGGAATTCGTCCTTACGCAGCTCTTCTTCGACAACACCTACTACCTGGAGATGGTCGACCACCTCACCAGCACACTCGGCGTCACGGTGCCGATCACCCCGGGTATTCTGCCGATCCTCAGCACGTCGCAGGTCAAGCGATTCACCGACATGTGCGGCGCCACCCTCCCGCCGACGCTCGTGGCCGAACTCGACCGCCTCGGCGACGACGACGCCTCGGTCACCGCCTTCGGTATCGACTACGCCTCTCGCCAGTGCGAAGCCCTCCTCGCGGCCGGCGCCCCCGGCATTCACCTCTACGGCCTCAACCGGGCGCACTCCCCTCTCGCAATCCTCCGCAACCTGGGTCTGGCTTAGCAGCCCGTCGTCAGCGGAACAGCCGGGTCATCTTGATGACGAAGCCCCGGTTGCGAAGCTCCGCGGAGCGGTCCGGCCGGAGCGGGTCCACGTTCTGCTCTTCGGTATAGACCACGAACAACTCGCTGCCGGGCGTGTATTCCCAGCGGAGGCGGAGGTTGGTGCCGACGGTGTGGTTCGTCGAGTTGTACTGCAGCAGCCCGCTGAAGAACATTCGGGGCGAGAAGGTGTAGTTGATCCGTGTCACGGCAAGGTCGGTCCGGGCGGAAACGTGTGGCAGGTCGATCCAGTTGAACGACACGCTCGGCTCGACGGAGAAGTTCGGGAAGAGATCGATCCGGCCTCGGCTCAGGTCGACGGACCGGATCGTGCCGCCGAAGTAGCCCCCCGCCGCGACTTCCACCCGGCCGTTCAGGAGGTGCTGCGGGCCGAGCGCGTACGTGATCCGCGTGTCGGTGAAGCTGTACCCGCCGACCGGAATCGTGATGCCGGACCCGGGAGAGAACGGCTCGCGTACCAGCTCGTAGCTGTCGCTCACGCGGATACCGAACTGATCGCTGTTCTCGAACTCGGTCTGAAAGGCGAGTTGCGCCTGGCGCGTTTCGAGATCTCCAGTGTCGGCGGTCAGGAAATAGTCGAAGCTCCCCTCCAGGACGAACTGCCGCACCGCCTCGACCGTCGCCGGACGCGGGCTGAAGCGGCCGGAAACCGACGTCCGACGGAAATTGTCCCGGCGCACGAAACCGATCTCCGGGCGGAAGTTGTCTTCCACCAGCAGGTGGTCCAGCTCGAGCCCGTACCGGTCGGCGCCGTAATCGAAACGCGCCTGGTAGCTGGTGTCGCGGCCGGTGAGCCCGGTCGTTGGAGTCCGCGCGTAGTAGCCGAGCAGGTTGACGCTGTCGAAGAACGAGAAGACGGCGTCGGCGCCGACCGCCTGATTCGAACCGTCGCCGGCCACCGAAAGCGACCGGTTGGTCGCAATCATGCCGATGCTGCTGCGCCGCAGCAGGTCGCGCTTGATCCGGAGCACGGTGAAGTTGGTCCCCGCAAGGCCGGCGTCCCCCACGCGTTCGGTCTGAATATTGAGGGCGCCGACGTCGAACGGTCCCACCTTTCCGGTCAGCCGGCCGCCCCCCAGGATCGGCGCCATCTCGGTCCCCTGCAACCCGATCCGCCGGCTATAGAAGATGGTGGGAGCGTCACCGCCGCCGAATACGCTCTGCCGCCCCAAACTGCGCGCCGTCCGGAAGCTGCCGCGGGCGAACTCGAAGATGCCCCGCCCTTCCAGGAAGAACTCGCGTTTCTCGGGAAAGAAAAGGTTGAAGCGAGTCAGGTTCACCTGCTGCTCATCCACCTCGACCTGTGCGAAGTCGGTGTTCCAGGTGAAGTCGGCAGTCAGGTTCTGCGTCACGCCGTACTTGACGTCGACGCCGCCGGACCCGCTGGCGTCATTCACGAGCGGCTCGGCGGCCGTCAGGTCCGTCGTCAGGCCGCCGATCACGTACGGCTTGACCTCCAGGTTGCGGCTGACGGGCGGCGCGTCGAGATCTACCAGGGTCCCGGCCGCGGAGACACGGAAGACGCCACCCCGTCCGCCGAAACCGGCAGCGGAGATCGGGATCAGTGTCAGGTAGGCCCACTCGTTCTTCCGCATCACGGTGCGGCGGAGCTGAATTCCCCAGACCTGCTCGCGTCCCGGCCGGTAGCGAAGCGACTTGAACGGCACCACCATCTCGATGGTCCAGCCGCCGTCGAACCGTCCGGTCTGCACATCCCAGACCGGGTTCCAGTCTCGGTTCGGATTCCCCTCGTTCGTAATCGCCTGATCGACGAAGCCCCCGATCGGATTCGCGTAGAAGAGCAGCGCGTTGCGGCGGTCGTAGAAGGTGTCAATCAGGAAGCCGAACAGGTCGTTGTTCAGCATGTTGAACGCGTCACGGCGCAGCTCGGTCGCCACCCACTCCTCCGGCGGCGCGCTATCCCAGCAGCGGCCGGATATGTAGAGGTTCTCCTCGTCGAACATCACCCAGGCGTCGGTCCGCTCGGTGGCGGGCGCTCCCTCGTCCGGGAGTTGTTGAATGAAATCGGAGACCGGCGCCACCTCCGCGTAGACCGGCTCATCCAGTTGCCCGTCCACCCGCAATCCGCTGACGAGCCTGATGGCGCGCATCGTCGCCTGCCCCCCTTCCCGCGAGATCATCGCCGGCGGGATGGGCGGGGGTGGCCCGTCGATGGAGACCTCGGGAGTGGCGGCAACTGTCGGTTGCGGGGCTGGCGTGCCGGCCTGTGCGGACGGCTCCTGCTCCGCGCCGGCTACCGGTCCGACAAGCAGCGTGGTCGCGATCAGGGCTGCGGTGAGCGCCGAGGCGCCCCGGCGCACAGAAATCATCGTCACAAACACCGCGGGGATCCTCCCACATCAGACCAAGCCCCGCCCGGCGCCGGCGTCTTGACGCTTCTCCCGGGCGGTTGTAGTCTCGCTTCATGACGCCCCAGAGGAGGCAACCATGAAGGTTTCTGTCCGTCTCGTTCCGATCATCGTCTTCGTGTTCGGCCTCGCTACGCTCGGCGCCGTCACGATCCAGGACCAGGCGGATCAGACCGCCGCGATGGCGAAGGCCGCCCACGCATTCGTCGAGGCCCTCACAGAGGAACAGAAGACCGCCGTGATGTTCCCATTCAACGGTGACGATCGGTTTGACTGGCACTTCATCCCGCGCGAGCGGAAGGGCGTGCCACTCAAGACGATGACCGAGGAGCAGCAGTCCGCCGCGCTCGCGCTGGTACAGGCGAGCCTGAGTGCGGAGGGCTACGACAAGGCGGAACGGATTCGCCAGCTCGAGCAAATCCTCTACGAGCGTGAGGGCCGCGATATCCGCGACACCGAGCTTTATTTCTTCATGATCTTCGGCGAGCCGTCGGAAACCGGGACGTGGGCCTGGCGCTACGAAGGGCATCACATCTCGCAGAGTTGGACGGTCATCAATGGGGCGCTCAGCGCGAGCACGCCGCAGTTCTTCGGCACCAACCCCGCCTATGTCCGCGAGGGCTCGCGGTCCGGCGAGCGGGTGCTGAACGCGGAGGACTACCTGGCGCGGACACTGCTCGGCTCGCTGTCCAGCGAGCAGGTTGCCGAAGCGCTCATCGCCGAGGAGGCGCCCGACGACATCCTGACGTCGGCGGAGCGCGAAGCGGCAATGCAGGACGATGCGGGCGTTGCCTATTCGGCGCTGAGCGGTGACCAGCAGGCAACCCTCTGGGCGCTGATCGAGGAGTACGCCGCGGTCCAGCGGGGACCGGTCGCGGAAGAGCGGCTCCAGAAGGTGCGCGCAGGCGGCATGGACAACATCAAGTTCGCCTGGATGGGCGGCGTGATGCCGGGCGAGCCGCACTACTACCGCGTGCAGGGCCCGTCGTTCCTGATCGAGTACGACAACGTCCAGAACGAGGCGAACCACGCCCACTCCGTCTGGAGAGACTTCGACGGCGACTTCGGGCGCGACCTGCTGGCGCAGCACTACCGGGAGTACCCGCACGGCGCGCAGCCGCGGTACGCCAACTAGATCGACCTCTTAGGCGCGCCGGCGTCCCGACGTGCGCCGGCGTCCACGTCGGCCGATCCTTGAGGTGCGCGGACGTCCACGAGCGTGGGCGGCGGAACCGCCTACGACGGGAGGGGATCCGGGTTGGCGGGCGCGGTCGACTTCAGGATCAACAGCGTCCGATCGTCGTTCTGCTCGCCGTTGCCGAAGCGGTGTACCTGCTGCATCACGCGGCTGCACATCTCGGTGGCCCCGGCGCCGGCTGACTGCCGGATCGTCTCGATCAGGCGGGCGCGGCCGAATTCCTCGCCGTCCGCGTTCGTCTGTTCGACGATCCCGTCCGTATAGAGCACCAGAACGTCGCCCGGCTCGAACGCGGCGTGGCCTTCGAAATAGCGCGGTGATTCGAACAGGCCGAGGGGCACGCCCCCCTCGGAGAACAGTTTCACCCCGCCATCCGGCTGGATCAGCAACGGCGGCACATGTCCCGCGTTGACGTACAGCAGGCGCTGCGCCTGCACGTCGAGCACCATGTAGCAGAGCGTGACGTAGCGCCCCTCTTCCATCGACTGATGAAAGAACCGATTGGCGCGGCGCATCACGGCGCGGACCGCCAGCTCGTGCCCCACCAGGGATGACATCGACGCGCGCGTGGCCGCTGCCATCAGCGCAGCCGCGATCCCCTTGCCGACGACATCGGCGATCACGACACCCCACCGGTCCTCGGGGAGCGGCATGAACTCGTAGTAATCGCCTCCCACGGCGCGCGACGACTCGTGCACGCCGGCAATGTCGAAACCCTCGAGGGCGGGGATGTCGCGCGGCAGCAACTCCTCCATCACCTCGCGCGCCAGCTGCAACTCGCCGTCGAGACGGCGGCGGTCGTGCACCTCTTCGATCAGCCGCGCGTTCTCGATGGTGGCCGCGACCGCCATGGCGTACACCTCGACCGCTTCCAGCGCCGCGTCGTCGTAGCCGGCCGGGCGGTCGGACCAGAGGTCCAGGGCCCCGCGAATCCGGCCGCCGGTGCCGATCAGCGGGACGATCAGGCGCGAGCGGGCGACATCGCGCCCCTCGCAGACCCCCGCCTGATCGTGCAACGACAGCGGTCCGCTACCGGCCAGCACGGGTCCGACGACACCATGGTCATCGAACGGCGCGCGGATGTCGACCGGAACCGGGTTGACGCAGCCGCGCGCCAGGCTGTGGGAGACCCGCTCGCCCAACGCATCGACGATGTAGACCCCCGCTGCATCATGATCGACCAGCGAAACCAAGCCGTCCAGCACACCGTTGAGAAGGCGCGGCGCATCCATCGCGTCAGTCGCCAGGCGGAACGCCTCGACCATGACCCGGGCGGCGTTGATCGCGTTGGCGCCGACCTTGGCAGTCGGCCCCGCGTGTCCCTGGGCCGGAGTCTCAGTAGCCATCCACCTCATTGTAGCGGGCGGGACTGCTACAATTTGCGTTTGCGCGCATCGTCGGCACGCTGCGTGGTGAGTGTAGCTCAATGGTAGAGCACCGGACTGTGGCTCCGGATGTTGCGGGTTCGATCCCCGTCACTCACCCCATTCCCGTTCATTTCCATTGCCGGCCGTCGTCGTGACCGTCGCCAACGTCCGGACAGCCGTGCACCGGATAGCCGCCACCGCGGTTGGCGGCGCCTGTCTCGCCATCCTCATTGGCTGCTCCACTGCATCGCCGGGCCAGCCCACGAACCGGGCGCTGACTCCGGGCGGCACCGGCGGCACGAACGATCCGTCGGTTCACGACCGTCCGCACGTCCTGCTGGTCTCGTTCGACGGCTTTAGCCCGTCGTACTTCGATCGTTTCGAAACGCCCAACTTGGATCGCCTGGCAACGCGCGGCATGCAGGCCGAAGGGCTCATACCGGTCTTCCCGTCGCTCACCTTTCCGTCTCACTACGCGATCGCCACCGGCCTCCAGCCCGGCGCGCACGGTATCGCCGCCAACCGCTTCTGGGACCCGGTGCGCGGCGACGAGTTCAACTACCGCGAGACGGACGACGCACAGGATGGTTCGTGGTGGCTGGGCGAGCCGATCTGGGTGACCGCTGAGACACAGGGAATGGTCGCTGCCGCGTTTTTCTTCCCCGGCACCGAGGCGGCAATCGGCGGCATCCGGCCGAGTCATCACCACACCTACGACGGGAGCGTGCCGAACGGCGTCCGCGTGGGTCGTACGCTCGAATGGCTGGCCCTGCCGCCGGAACAGCGCCCGCACCTGATCACGCTCTATTTCTCGCTGGTCGACAGTGCCGGCCACCGGCTGGGACCGGACCATCCTGGCATGCGCGACAGTGTCGAGACCGCCGACCGCCTCCTGGGCGATCTGGTGGAAGGGATCGACGCGCTGCCGCATGCCGACCAAGTGGCGCTCGTGGTGGTGTCGGACCACGGGATGGCGGCGCCCGACCCCGAATTGACCGAGATACTGCCTCCGTCGGTCGACCTCGGCGGCGTCCGGGTTGTCCCCGCCGGACCGTCGGTCAGCCTGCATACCGGCGATGCCGGGCGAAGCCGCGAACTGCGCGACGGGCTGAACACGGAACTCGCCAACGCACGCGCCTGGCTGCGCGAGGAACTCCCGGAACATCTGCACGCGCGAGACAACCGGAATCTGGGGGACGTCCTGGTGATGCCGGAGGGAGCCGGCATGGTGCAGCTGTCCTCTGACCGATCACCGCCCCGCGGCATGCATGGCTGGGATCCGCACCTCCCGGCAATGCATGGCATCTTCGTCGCCGCCGGCCCCGGCATCGCAAGGGGCGTGGAACTGCCACTGATCGAGGCCGTTGACGTCTATCCGTTGATCGCCCACCTGCTCGAGCTGACGCCCGCGGAGGGCGTCGCCGGATCGCTTGCGCCGTTCCAGCTCGCCCTCCAGGCCGCGCCGGAACCGTAGCGGGATCTCCATCGGATATCGGAGGAACCATGGCCACACGGATAGAGATGCTGCTCGCGGGCAAGGGCAGCCTGGTCTTCCCCGGCGTCTACGACACGCTGTCGGCCAAGATGGCCGAACGCGTCGGATTCGAACTGGCGTTCATCTCGGGCTACGCCGTCTCCGCTACCGCCATTGGCGAGCCGGACATCGGCCTGCTGACCGGAAGCGAGGTGATCGACTGCGCGCGCCGCATCTGCCGCAGCGTCGGCATCCCGATCATCGTCGATGCCGACACCGGCTACGGCAACGCGCTGAATGTCGCGCGGACCGTCCGTGAGCTGATCGACGCTGGCGCGGCGGGCTGTTTCCTCGAGGATCAGCAGTGGCCCAAGCGGTGCGGCCACATGCAGGGAAAGAAGGTCATTTCGCGCGACGAGTACCTCGGGAAGATCCGCGCGGCAATCGACGCGAAGGGAGACGCCGACTTCTTCCTGGTGGCCCGTACCGACGCGATCGCCGACGGCGGCATCGAGGAGGCGGTCGCCCGGGCGGAGGCGGCACGGGCGGCAGGGGCCGATGCGACCTTCATCGAGGCGCCTCCCTCGATGGAAGCCCTCGCCGAAGTCGGACGCCGGGCCCCGAAGCCGACCGTCGCCAACATGGTCGAGCAGGGGCGGACACCGCTGTTGCCGCAGGACGAGCTGGCCGCCCTCGGCTTCAATCTCATCCTCTACCCCCTGACCGGTCTCTATGCGACGGCCCGCGCGCTCGAAACGGTCTACGCCCGCATGTGCGCCGACGGTCACACCGCCGGCTGCGAGGATCAGCTGACTACGTTCGCCCGCTTCAACGAACTGATCGGCGCAGGCGAGCGTCAGGCTCTGGCCAAACGCTATCAATGAGCGCTATCGTCTCGGTGCGTTGGCGGATATAATGCCGCCCTTTTGGAGGAGGTGACGCGTGAAGGTTCCCGTCAGCATCACGGTCAATGGCCGTCTCTTCGAGCGTGAGGTGGAGCCGCGGCTCCTGCTGGTCCACTTCATCCGCGACCTTGCCGGCCTGACCGGAACCAAGGTGGGTTGCGACACCAGCCAGTGCGGATCCTGCACGGTCCTGGTAGAGGGCGTCTCGGCCAAATCGTGCACGACGCTGGCGGTGCAGGCGGACGGCGCGGCAGTGGCGACGATCGAAGGGCTTGCCGACGGCGAGCAGTTGCATCCACTGCAGGAGAGCTTCTGGAACAAGCATGGCCTGCAATGCGGCTTCTGCACCCCCGGCATGATCATGGCGTCGCACGAACTGCTCCGGACGAACAGTTCCCCGAGCGACGCCGAGATCCGCCACGGCCTCGAAGGAAACATGTGCCGGTGCACCGGCTACCAGAACATCGTTAGAGCCGTGCACGACGCGGCCGAAGCGATCTCGAAACAGTAGCGCGACCACGCGGAGGAGAACGATGAGCACCAGAATCTTCGGCTCAGGTATCCGACGCCGGGAAGACCCGCGGCTGATCACCGGGAGCGCCACCTATACCGACGATATCAGGCTGCCGGACACGCTCCATGCGGCGATGCTGCGGAGCGAGCATGCACACGCGAAGATCACCCGGATCGACACCAGCCAGGCCGCAAGTGCGCCGGGCGTGGTGGCGGTCTACACCGCCGCCGACATCGAAGGCGGGCTCGCGCCGGTGCCGTGCGCATGGCTGCTTCCCGATTCCGACCTGAAGATCGCCGACTACCCCTGCATCGCGAAAGACGTCGTCCGTTACACCGGCGACATCGTCGCGACGGTAGTGGCGGAGACGTCCTACCAGGCGCACGACGCGCTCGACCTGATCGAGGTGGACTACGAGCCGCTGCCGAGCGTCACCAATCCCGAGGCAGCGCACCACGACGGCGCCCCGCAACTGCACGCCGACATCGAAGGCAATCAGGCGTTCCACTGGACAGTGGCGGGCGGTGACGTCGACGCGGCGTTTGCCGAGGCAGAGGCGAATGGCATCGTACTGAAGGAACGGATCCTTCAGCAGCGCCTCATCCCGAACGCGATGGAAACGCGCGCCGCGCTCGCCCAGTACAACCGCGCGACCGGCGAGTTGACGCTCTGGAACACCACGCAGAACCCGCACATCGTCCGCTTCCTCTGTTCGGTTGTGACCGGCGTGCCGGAGGACAAGCTGCGCGTCATCGCGCCGGAAGTGGGTGGCGGCTTCGGCTCGAAGATTGCCGTCTACCCCGCCGATTTCATTACCGTCTTCTGTTCCAAGACGCTCGGCCGGCCCGTCAAGTGGACGGAGACCCGGAGCGAGAACTACCAGGCGACGACCCACGGCCGCGACCACGTCCAGGACATCGAGCTGGCCGCAACGAAGGACGGGAAGATCACCGGCCTCCGATGCACGGTCCACGCGGGGATGGGGGCGTATCTCTCGACGGCAGCCCCCGGCATCCCGACAATCCTGCACGGGTTGATGCTGTCCGGTTGCTACGAGATCCCCGCGATCAAGGAGGACGTCTACGGCGTCTACACCAACGGCGTGCCGGTGGAGGCGTACCGGGGCGCGGGACGTCCCGAGGCGACGTTCATACTGGAGCGGATGATCGACATCCTCGCCGGCAAGCTCGACCTCGACCCGGCCGATGTCCGCCGAAAGAACTTCATCCCGAAGTTCGACGACGGCCACACGGTGGTCACCACGCTCAACTACGACAGCGGCGACTACCCCGGCGCGCTCGACAAGCTGATCGAGCACACCGGCTACGCCGAGCTGCGTGAGAAGCAACAGGCAGGGCCGTCAAACGGGAAGTACCTGGGGCTGGGCCTCTCCTCCTACGTCGAGATCTGCGGCCTCGGACCCTCCCAGGTGGCGGGGGCGATTGGCTTCCAGGGCGGATTGTGGGAGAGCGCGATTGTCCGGTTCCACCCCACCGGCAAGGTGCATGTCTTCATCGGCGCCTCGCCGCACGGCCAGGGCGAAGAGACGACTTTCGCGCAGATCGTGGCGAGCGAGATCGGCGTCGACACGAACGATGTGAAGGTCGTCCATGGCGACACCGACGCCACACCGATGGGCTGGGGCACCTACGGCAGCCGGACCACGGCGGTCGGCGGCGCCGCGCTCGCCATCGCGGTCCGGAAGATCCGCGACAAGGCGAAGGTGCTTGCCGCACATCTGCTCGAGGCGTCGGTCGATGACATGGAATACGAAGACGGCAAGTTCTTCGTGAAGGGATCGCCCGACAAGGCGAAGACCATTCAGGACATCGCGCTCATGGCGAACGTCGCGTGGGATCTGCCCGAAGGGATGGAAGCCGGGCTCGAGGCGACTACCTTCTACGACCCGCCCAACTTCGTCTTCCCGTACGGCGCGCACCTCGCTGTGGTCGAGGTGGACGCCGATACCGGGCACGTGGAGCTGACCGGCTACACGGCGCTCGATGATTGCGGTCCGCAGATCAATCCGACGATCGTCGCGGGCCAGGTGCATGGCGGAGTCGTGCAGGGCGTCGGCCAGGCGCTCTGGGAAGGTGCGGCCTACGACGAGAACGGGCAGTTGGCGACCGGATCGATGCTCGACTATGCGCTGCCGCGCGCTGACTGTCTGCCCAACATCGACGTCATCTCGACCGTGACGCCGTCGCCGCACCATCCGCTGGGCGTGAAGGGGATCGGCGAGGCAGGCACCATCGCCTCGACGGCCGCGGTCTACAACGCGGTGATGGATGCGCTGCGGCCGCTCGGCGTAACGCGGATCGACATGCCGTTCACGCCGGAGCGGGTCTGGCGCGCCATTCAGGACGCGAAGGGGAGCTGATCATGTTTGCTGCCAATTTCGATTACTACCGCGCCAGTTCGGTCGCCGATGCGGGCCGGCTGCTCGCCGAACATCCCGGGGCGAAGCTGCTCGCGGGTGGCCATAGCCTGATCCCGCTGTTGAAGCTGCGCCTGGCGGTGCCGGCGGCGGTGATCGACATCGGCCGCATCGCCGAGTTGCGCGGCATTTCTGTGGGGGACGGCGGCCTGCACATCGGCGCGTTGACGACGCACGCCGAGATCGCCGCGTCATCCGACGTGCAGCAGCACGCGGCGGCGCTCGCGGAGGCGGCCGGCCAGATCGGCGACCCAGCGGTGCGCAACCGCGGCACCATCGGCGGCAACCTGGCGCACGCCGACCCGGCGTCCGACCTGCCGACCGTCCTGGCCGCGCTGGGCGCGACGTTCAGCGTGGTAGGTCCGAATGGCGAGCGTTCCGTCGCCGCGGACGGGTTCTTCGAGGGATTGATGATGACGTCGCTCGGCGAGAACGAGGTCCTGACCGGGATCACCGTGCCGGCCGCGGTGGGCAGCGCGTACGCGAAGTTCCCACATCCGGCGTCGCGCTACGCCGTGGTGGGTGCCGCCGCGAGCGTCACCGTGAGTAACGGAAGCTGCTCGGCCGCATCGGTAACGGTCGGCGGTCTCACGCCCGCGCCGGTCCGGTGCGGGGCGGTCGAGAGCGCACTCGCGGGGCAGGCATTGACGGCGGAGACGATCGCCGCCGCGGCCGAGGCCGTTGCCGATGACGTCGGCGACGACCTCATCGGCGATGTCTTCGCGTCGGCCGACTACCGGAAGGCGATTGCTCCGGTCTACGTCCGCCGCGCGCTTGCCGCCGCCGCCGAACGGGCCGGCTAGGACCTGGTGCGCCGGCATTGGGCCAAGAACGCTGACTTCACGTACTCCCGCCTCCATCGACGAGCTCCAGCAACTGCTCGCGGAGCAGTTGTATATCGCCGACCACGGGTTGGCTACCTCGATCTATCTTGCGCTGAAGCTGCAGCGTCCCCTGCTGCTCGAAGGCGAAGCGGGGGTAGGCAAGACGGAGGTGGCGAAAGTACTGGCGAGCGGGCTGGGCACCGAACTGATCCGCCTGCAGTGCTACGAGGGGCTCGACGTCACCCATGCGGTCTACGAGTGGAACTACGCGCGCCAGTTGATCGAGATCCGCCTCGCGGAAGCCTCGGACGGTGCAAGGACCGACAAGAAGGGCGACGGAAAAAAGAAGCGCGCGAAGGACGGCCGGGCGGCGCTGCGGGCAGGCGAACTGTTCGGTCCCGACTTCCTGATCGAACGGCCGCTGCTGCGGGCCCTGCGCGGGAGCAGCGAGCGCCCGCCGGTGCTCCTGATTGACGAACTCGACCGGGCCGACGAGGAGTTCGAAGGCTACCTGCTCGAACTGCTCTCCGATTTCCAGATCACGATTCCGGAGTTGGGGGCCATCCGGGCGGAGACGCCGCCGGTCGTCATCATCACGTCGAACCGGACCCGCGAGCTGCACGACGCGCTGAAGCGCCGCTGCGCCTATGCCTGGATCGACTATCCCAGCTTCGAGAAGGAACTGCAGATCATCACCACCCGGCTGCCGCACGCCCCGGCGACACTGGCCGAGCAGGTGACCCGCTTCGTTCAGGAACTGCGCGAGGCGGATCTCTACAAGGTGACCGGCGTCTCCGAGACGCTTGACTGGGTTGCCGCCCTCGTCGCGCTCGATCAGCAGGAACTGGATGCCGAGACTATCGAGCGCACACTCGGCATCGTTCTCAAGACGCAGGAGGATATGCAGTCAATCCGCGGCGAACGCATCCAGCAGATGCTCAACCGCGCGAAGTCGCCCGGGGCGCGGACCAACTGACCGCTCCCCATGTCCTCCCTGCTACCGAACCTCCTGCACTTTACGCGGCTCCTCCATCGGCTGGGACTCGACGTGCAGGCGGGCCGGACACGGGAAGTGGCGCTGGCCCTCCCGCATGTCGACGTCGGACGGCGATCGGAGTTCTACCACACGCTCCGGTGCCTGCTGATTCATCGCGTCGACGACCTGCCGTTGTTCGACGAGGCGTTCCGGGTGTTCTGGCGGCGGCCGCACGGCGACTGGACCGAATCCGACCTGAGCGCGATGGGCGAGAAGCGGCGATCGGGAAAGCCGGAGTACGAATCGGAACTGCCGCCGGACGCACCACCGGGCGGAGACGCGGGTGAAGGGGCGCCGCCACGGTACCAGGTGGAGCGGATGGCGGCGCTCAGTTACAGCGACCGCGACGGGCTGTGGGTAAAGGACTTCGAGCAGTTCACCGAAGCTGAAGTGGCGGAAGCGGAACGGATGATGGCCACGCTGGACTGGGAGTTGGGTGAGCGGCGGTCAAAGCGCTGGATGCCGGGCAAAGGTCCGGCCCTCGACCTGCGTCGTGCCGTACGCAAGAACATGCGGCATGGTGGCGAGTTGATCCACCTGCCGTCGCGCCGGCGAAAGACGAGGCGGCGTCCCGTGATCCTGCTCTGTGACGTAAGCGGGTCGATGGAGCGTTACAGCCGGATGCTGCTCCACTTCGTCCATGCACTATCCGGTGGCGGGCGCCTCGGACGGGTGGAGTCGTTCGTGTTCGCGACCCGTCTGACCCGCATCACGCATCAGTTGACGGCTCGCCGGCCCGCCGGTGCGGTCGTGCCCTCGATCCCCCGGACAATCGGTGACTTCGGTGGCGGGACGCGCATCGGTGACTCGCTGCACACCTTCAACACGGAGTGGGCGCGCCGCGTGCGTGGTCAAGGCCCGGTCGTGCTGTTGATCTCCGACGGCTGGGATCGCGGAGAGCCGGAACGCCTCCGCAACGAGATGGCGCGGCTGCACCGGTCATGCCATCGCCTGATCTGGCTCAACCCGCTTCTCGGATCGCCGGACTACCTCCCGCTCACCCGCGGCATGCAGGCTGCACTGCCGGAGATCGACGACTTTCTCCCGGTCCACAACCTCGCCAGCCTCGAGGCGCTGGCCCACCACCTGAACAGCCTGCCGGCGCACCGGCCGGCCCGGCATCACGCATCCAGCCTGACCATCCAGGGCCGGGCAAGGGCGTAGCCCAGAGGCTTCCGGCGCCTCGGACTTCCGCGCTACGCGGTATCCTCGTGACATGGAAACGCTGCTGGCGCGAGCCCTGGCTGCCGTCGTCGTGCTTGCCGCGTTCGCCGCCGGGGTCACAGTCTTGCTCGTGGTCGCCTTCGACCTGCAGATCGAGTTCGCCGGCAACGGCATGCGGCCACTCTTTTCTTTCGGCGCCCCCGACGCGCACTACACCGCCCTGGAAGCCGATCGCGGCACACGCGACACGGCCGCCATGTCTGCGGGCGCGTATGCGCGCGGCGAGGATGGCGCTCCCCCCGCCCCGGCCGCCCCGGCGGCCGCGGACGCCCCGGCCACTCCGGGACGCGACGCCTACTGGACCGACTTCCGCGGACCGCACCGCGACGGCCTCTACACGGAGACCGCCATCCGCACCGACTGGCCTGCCAACGGGCTGGAACCGCTCTGGAGCCAGCCGGTAGGGGGCGGCTATGCCTCGTTCGTCATCGCCGGCGGGCGGGCGTTCACCATCGAGCAGCGCCGGAACGAGGAGGTGGTTGCCGCCTACGATCTCGACACTGGTATCGAGATCTGGACACACACCTGGTCCGCGCACTTCCGGGAGACAATGGGCGGCCCGGGACCCCGCGCGACGCCGACATGGCACGACGGCCGGCTCTACGCGCTTGGCGCGACCGGCCGATTCGTCAGCCTGGACGCCGCCACCGGCAAGATCGTCTGGGAACGGAACATCCTGACCGATTCGGGCGCTTCCAACCTCCCCTGGGCAATGTCCGGCGCGCCGCTCATCGTCGAAGACCTGGTCGTTGTGCAGCCGGGGGGCACTCGCGGCTGGTCGATCGCTGCCTACGACCGCCTGACCGGCGACGTGGTCTGGCACGGGCTGGACGACGTGCAGAGCTACACGTCGCCGATGCTGGCCACGCTGGGCGGGGTGCGGCAGATCGTCGTGGTTACGGCCGAGCGGGTTGCCGGCCTGCGGCCGCAAGACGGGAGTTTGCTGTGGGAGTACCCCTGGACCGTTCCTGTGGTACCGAACATCGCCCAACCGCTCGTCGTCGGCGAAACGCGGCTCTTTCTCTCGGCCAGCTACGGGAAGGGCGCAGCGCTCGTCGACCTGACCCCGGACGGCGACCGCTTCAGTGCCACGACGGTCTGGGAAACGAACCGGATGAAGAACAAGTTCAGCAGCTCTGTCCTGGTCGATGGCTACATCTACGGTCTCGACGACTCGATCCTCGCCTGCATCGACGCCGCCACCGGCGAGCTGATGTGGAAGGGTGGGCGCTACGGCTACGGTCAGCTCCTGGCCGCCGGCGATCATCTGGTCGTACTGACCGAGCGTGGCGAGCTCGTGCTGGTGCGGGCCACCCCGGAGGGCCACGAGGAGGTGGCCGGATTCGGCGCCATCGAGGGTAAGACCTGGAACGTTCCGGCCATGGCGGGCGGACGCATCCTTGTCCGCAACACCCGGCAAATGGCCGCGTTCGATCTGTCGCCGTAGCAGCGTCGGGGGTCGGACAGTTACCGCCCACCACTTCAACAATATGCTCCCTCGTCGCGCCTTGTCAGCCGGGCGCCTCGCCGCTCTCGGTGCTACGCGGGGTTTCACCACGGACTCCCAGCGCGGCGAGCGCGTCCCGGGGTGTCCGCAGCGGTATCGCGCGGTGGTCGCCGGACAACAACCGTGCATTCCCCGCGGCTTGCGGAGCACCCGCCTGTCGGGGTGGATGCACGACGCAGCCGACGGGCCGCTGTTGCCTCTCCGCGTAGTCGACGGTAATCATCGTCCCGTCGTCTCCCGGCGTCTCGATGACGACGATCAGTTCCGCCAACGCGGACTGAATGCGGTCCCGCTGACCGAACGCCCTCCTGCGCGGCGGTGTCCCGGGTGGGTACTCCGAGACGAGGCAGCCGTCATCGTGAATCAGGCGGTCGGCCAGATCCGCGTTCTCGGGCGGGTAGATCGTGTCCAGCCCGTGGGCCAGCACCGCGATGCTGATCCCATTCGCGTCGACACACCCCCGGTGCGCCTCGGTATCGCACCCGCGCGCAAGTCCGCTGACAACCACGAACCCCTCGCCCGCCAGCTCGCGGCCGAAGACCCGCGCCTGCCGGCGACCGAACGCGGACGGATCACGCGTCCCGATGACGGCAACCGACCGGATGGCGTTCAGCGCGGCAACGGATCCCTTGCAGTACAGCAGCGGACAGTACCCGCCAGTTGCAGCGCCGTCCCGCCGGTAACGCTGGAGCGCCGCCAACCGTTCGGGATAGCGACGGTCACCGTACGCCACGACCGTGATGCCGAGCTGGGAGCAGGATTCCAGGATCCGTTCCGCGCGGTCCCACGCGCTGGCCGGGGCTGAAGCGCCGAGGTCGAGATCGAGCCGATCCGCCCGCCAGTAGTCGACGAACTCCGCGCGGTTGTCGGGGAGTCGGACAGCGCCCAACGCGTGGACCACCTGACGCGGACGCCACGCCAGATCGCGCAGCGCCAGCGCAAGACAGGCACGATTTCTGTTGGCATCTGCCATGTCAGCTTCTCGCGTCCCTTCGCCGGAAGGCCTCGTCACGTGGATGCCGGGAAACCCTTCGTCAACGTAGCGTGGACCACAATCTCGCGCAAATATCCGGACGTCACGGACGCAACAGCCTGCCGCGGTCCGTGGTTGTATCCTCTGTTCCGATGGCGAACGAGGTCTCGCTGGCCGTCGTCGCGCGGGGGCTGGACGCGCAATGCTCGACGGCGTGATGACGGCCCAGGCTCGGGTGCTGGCACACCTTGTGGCGGCTTGCGCGTCGGCGGGCGAGGATGCCGAGACGGTCATCCGACGCTCGAGGCCGTGGCGGCAACCACCGTGCTCGACGAGTGCTGGGTGAGTGACGAACAGGGAACGGTGTACATCACGACGGTCCGGGACGAGGCGGGCGCACCGACGGCGTTCCGGTTCAACCCGGACCCGGCGGTGCAGCCGCAGGCATCCGCGTTCTACCCGCTGCTGTCGTCCCCCGCCGATAGCGACGACGTAGTCGCACAGGAAGCGCGCGTGCGCGAGATCGACAACGAGATCTTCAAGTACGTCGGGGTCTCCGGCGTCGACCGGCCAGGGATCGTGCAGGTGGGGAACGCCCTCGCGTTCGACGAGCAGGCGGCGGTTGGCGACACCTACGTTTCACCGGTCATGACTGCCGTAACGGCAGCGTTCGACGAACCGGATCTGCTCGAGTTTCGCCACACGAGCGCGTACGACGAGATCCGCGCGGTGTTCGACGGAATCCTGGGACAGCACATGAGCGTGCAGGCTGCACTGGTGGATCGTTTCCTGTCCGGCGCCGAGGCGGCAGCGTGGTCGACCGACGAGATCAACCGGCGCCTCTGGCGGATCGTACGGTCGACGCCGATCACCGGGATCCATGTCGTCGCGCCGAGCGGTGAGGCGGTCTACTCCAGTGCACCCGACGGACGGCGCCTGGGCGATCTGGCGCACAGCGGAGACCTCGCGCCGCTCGCTGGCGGGACTGGCTCGGTGGATCATCCGACGCCGACCGAGGCGGATGGCCCGATTGCGAAACACGTCACGCTGTCGGGATCGCAGGCGCCGCGGATGATCCAGGTCGGTTATCCGATCGACGACGGGTTGCCGGTCTCGCCACGATTCGGATCCACCCACCCGCGGTAGTGCCCGCGCTGCATTCGCATGCAAATCGATCTGGGCTTCTGCGGCGTGCGGTCGTTTCGCGACACGGACGCCGCCGGGCTCGCGCCGCACGCCAACAATCGGAAGGTCTGGTTGCAACTCCGGGACCGGTTCCCGCACCCCTACACGATCGACGATGCGCGGGGTTGCATTCGGTTCGCGCAAGCCGAGGATCCCGAGACCGCTTTCGCCATCACGGTCGATGACCTGCCGGTCGGCGTGATTGGGGTGGTGCTCCGTGACGACGTGGAGCGTTGCTCGGCGGAGGTCGGTTACTGGCTGGGCGAGCCGTACTGGGGTCGCGGCATCGCTACGCACGCCCTTGCGGAATTCACCCGTTTCGCTTTCGCCGCCTACGGAGTGGAACGGCTGTACGCCGTGCCCCTCGCCTCGAATACCGCTTCCTGCCGCGTGCTGGAGAAGGTCGGATACCAGCTCGAAGGTCGCATGCGCCGGAGCGCCGTCAAGGACGGCCTCGTGCAGGACCAGTTGCTCTCTGCCGTCCTGCGAGAGGATGCCGCGACCGGGTAACCATCGCGCCGGAGCAGTGTCCCCCGACAGCGGGCACTGAGGACTACTGCGCCTGGGTCAGGTCGTGGTACTCGAGGGCCGCGCCGAGGACCATGGCGCCGCCCCGGTCATCGGCGCCGCTGACGGCCGGACGGTCGAGGTAGTGTCGCTCTGTCGGGCCGGCGCCGGTGCTGAAACAGACATCGACCAGCGTGTCGTCATCCGCGACATGCGCCAGCAGGGCGCGCCACGCCCGGTCGACGATCGGGCGATAGGAATCATCGAGCCAGCCGTGGCGGATACCGCGCGCCATGGCCGTCAGCGTCATCGCGGTAACGCTGGTTTCGCGGTAGCTGCCAGGCAGGTCAACAATCTGCCGCCACATTCCGTCCGGCGCCTGCTGCGCACGCATCCCCTCCAGGTGCCGGCGATGGATGTCGAGGATGGTTGCCCGATCGGGGTGGTCGCCCGGAAGCACCGTCAACAGTTCCGAGACGCCTAGCGCGCCGAAGCCATTACCGCGACCCCAGGCCGTCGGCGCGTCGGCGTCATGGTGGAACAGGCCATTTGGTTGCTGCAGGCGGTCGGCGGTCGCCAGAACCAAACGGACGGCAGAGGCCAGACCGTCCTCGTCGCCGGCCCGGACCGCCGCTATCGTGCCGAGGAAGAAGTCGTCGCTCCAGCCGGACGCATGCTCCCCTTCGCCCGGCGAGGTCTCCGCTGCGGCAAGTGCGACACCTTCCGCCGCAAGGCGGGCCGCCGCGGCGCCGGCGGCGCCGGCGTCGGACAGCCGGGCGATCTCGGAGAAGATCATCGTTCCGGCGATGGCCGCGTAGGACACGCGGTCGCCGAACAGCGCCTGCTCGCCCGACAGCCACGGACGGACTTCGGTCATCACCTTCTCGCGCAATGACGCATCGTCGTCCATCGCCGCAACGCGCAGCGTGTGGACCCAGGCGAGAGCCGGGATGTAGCTGATGCTGGGTGTGCCGGGATACCGGCGCGCCATCAGGCGCGCGACATCGAGCGGGTCACGCGCGATGCGATCGAGGACGACCGCGCGCAGTGGCGATCGCGCTGCTGCCGCGCCGTCGAGGACGGCACGCATGACGGCTGGGCCGTCCGAGGCCCGAGCCGTCACGAACATCGTCTCGATCGGACCGAGACCGGGCTGGCTCGCCGGCGCGGCCAGGGCGGCCGCAAGGGATCCGGCTGGCAGGTCGTCACTGTCAGTCCCCGAGTGAACCTGCAGTTCGTCGCCGGCCTGGACCTCTACCACCAGGTCCGGCGCCTGGTAGCTCACCCACCGCCAGACATAGCGTGTGTCGGGCCGCTCGGCGTGATCGAAGTAGCCGTCGACCGGCGGGAAGGCGTTGTCCGACGGCGGCAAATCTCCGTCCGCCGGCGCCGCCATCGGGAGTGCGCTCACCAGCCAAGTGGCATGTGCGCTCTCAGGCGCCTCGGTCTTGAACCAGCGGACGGCATCGAGCACAACGCGGGCACTGTCCGGGTTGCCGTCCAGTCCGCCGACGAGCACGACGCGGTGTTCGGAACGTGCGGGGTCGAACGGCGCGCCGTGCTCCAGCGTCACGATCGGCCGGTCGTCGCGCGTGGTGCCAGCAGCGCTGACGATGTCCGGGGCGCCGGGTGCCGCCGCGACCTCGTCCAGCGTCGCCGGCGGCAGATCCGGCGCGCAAGCAACGAGCCCGAGGCTCAGTGCAGCGGCGGCGACAGCAACGACGAGCGCGTCACGGAGCACGACGCTACGGCTGCTCGGTTGCCTGCTCGCGTGCGCGCTCACCTGCGAGGATGTTCGTCATGCTGTAGTTCCCCTCGTGGCAGGCGTACTCGAACAGGTACGGCAGTTCGTCGGACGGGAACGAGACGAACGGGAACTCGCCCGAGAAGGGTTCCGTCCAGTGCGTCGGATCCGTGACCGCGAACTTGTAACTCACGGTATCCGCATCGACCCGCGTGAAGCGCTCGGTCACCGTGATCGTGTCGTCCATCTGGCCGTTCGCCATCCGCAGCAGCACCGGGTCGCCACCCACCGCGCCCGCATTGGCCTCGGTCCGCCGGAGGTTCGTGGTCTCGACCACCAGCGTGTCGCCCTCCCAATGGCCTACCGAGTCACCGTGCCACTGGCGAACGCTGTCCGGCAGATGGTCACGCCCGTCGATCGGGATAATCCGCGTGTCGTGGATCATCTCGGCGTAGATCACGACATGCGTCGGCGTCTGCAGGATGATGAAGTTGTTGTTGTAGGCGCTCGGGAACATCGGGGGACCGGCCGACCAGACCAGGCAGCGGTCGTTCAGTTCCAGGTCCTCCCAACTGTCGAACGGTCCTTCCACCGGATAGGCCGCATCGTGCGCCATCTTGCGCTCTGCCGCATTCGCCGTGCGCGCCGGCAGCTTGCCGTTCGGGGGATCGGTGATGAGCGATGTCCGGTTCGTCGGCCGGGTGCCGCCGTCGAGCCAGAAATTGTTGTAGCCGCCAACACTCCCGCCGGCCACGGTCCGCTGCGGCGGGGCCACGAGCAGCTCCTGGTTACGGAGTACGCGCGCCGCCTCCTGCTCCGCGATCTCCTCGTCGGTCAGGAACGTCTTGTCACCCACGTTGTCCGGGCGCTGGAGCGGGGTG
This sequence comes from Vicinamibacterales bacterium, assembly GCA_965246995.1. Lineage (GTDB taxonomy): Bacteria > Acidobacteriota > Vicinamibacteria > Vicinamibacterales > UBA8438 > VXRJ01. Next base: position 1,233,451 of record OZ252008.1, on the reverse strand, counting down.
ATGGTCTTGTTGGTGTAAGTCCCCTGCAGATCAGGGTCGCCCCACGAGGTGCGGAAGCCATCCTGCGCGGCCGCGCCGGCGGGGACCAGCAGCACGAGGGCAAGCACGCCGACCAGAGCAGCAAAATATGGCCGAGTCATCTGACACCTCCCGTATGGAACCAGGTTCCGTCACGTGTCATCCGTAACGGCGATCAGTTGTTCAGTATACGCCGGGGACCCGGCCCCCGGAAGCTGGAATCGGGCCGCGTGGGACCGGGAAGCTCGCAGCCTTGCCGCGTGGCGTGCTATAAGCGGCGTGTGACGCAGAGACTTTCGCGGATCGCCCCAGATGGCGGGGGGTACGTCCGACCGACACGCGACGACGCGATGAAACTCGCGCGGACCACCGACCTCCCGGCGCTGATGGAACGGGCTGCAACGCTACGGGACGCCGGCTTCGGCTGCACCGTCAGCTACTCGCGCAAGGTTTTCATCCCGCTTACGAAGCTCTGCCGGGACGTCTGCCATTACTGCACGTTCGCGCAGCCGCCGCGTCCCGGCGAGCGGGCTTACCTGACGATCGACGAAGCGGTCGACATCGCGCGGCGCGGCGCGGCGGCGGGCTGCCGCGAAGCGTTGTTCACGCTGGGCGACAAGCCGGAGTTGCGCTACCCCCAGGCGCGTGCGGAACTGGCCGCTCTCGGTTACCCGACAACGGTGGCGTACCTGGTCGCCGCCGCACGCGCGGTATTCGAGGAGACGGGTCTCCTGCCGCACGCGAATCCGGGTGTTCTGTCACGGGACGAGTTGCTTGCGCTGCGGAACGTCTGCCCGTCGCAGGGGTTGATGCTCGAGAACGTCTCGCGGCGGCTGCTCGAGCCGGGGGCAGCCCACCACGGATCGCCGGACAAGGATCCGGACGCGCGTCTCGAGACGATTCGCCTGGCCGGCGAACTGGCGATTCCGTTCACCTCCGGCATCCTGATCGGCATTGGCGAGACGCGGCAGGAACGACTCGACTCGTTGCTCGCGCTACGCGATCTGCACGACGAGCACGGGCATCTGCAGGAGATCATCGTCCAGAACTTCCGGGCGAAGCCGGGGACGCGCATGGTCGATGCGCCGGAGCCGACGCTCGAGGACCTGCAGTGGACCATTGCCTGCGCGCGGATCCTCTTCGGTCCGGACATGGCGATTCAGGCACCGCCCAACCTGACCCCGGACACGTTCGGTGCGCTGATCCGCGCCGGCATCAACGACTGGGGCGGCGTCTCCCCCGTCACGCCGGATCACGTCAATCCCGAGGCGCCCTGGCCACATCTCGATCGCCTGGCGCGCGAGACCGAACGCGAGGACAAGGTCCTGATCGAGCGGCTGACGGTCTATCCGGCGTACGTGCGCGCGCTCGACACGTGGGTGGCGGAGCCGCTACGGACGACCGTGCTGCAACAATCCGAAGCGGAGGGCTTCGTGCGCGACAGCCGCTGGTCGCCGGGCGATCCGGAAGCGGTGCTGCCGACGACGCTGCTCGATCGGATCCGCGACCGCTCGGCGGCACGGATCCCGCTCGCGGCCTCACCCATCGCCGCCCTCTGTGCGAAGGCGGCGCGGGGGGATGGACTGGACGAGACGGAAATCGCCCACCTCTTCGCCGCGCGCGGCGCGGACTTGACGACCGTCGTGCAGGCCGCCGATGCACTCCGGCGCGAGGTGAACGGCGACACGGTGACCTACGTCGTCAACCGCAACATCAACTACACGAACGTCTGCTACTTCCGCTGCCGCTTCTGCGCTTTCTCCAAGGGAAAGCTGAGCGAGAACCTGCGGGGTGCGCCCTACGACCTCGACCTGGACGAAATCGCCCGCCGCACCCGGGAAGCATGGGAACGCGGCGCTACCGAAGTGTGCATGCAGGGGGGTATCCATCCCGACTACACCGGAGCGACGTACCTGGAAATCTGCCGGGCGGTGAAGGAAGCCGTCCCCTCGATGCACGTCCATGCGTTTTCGCCGCTCGAGGTCTGGCAGGGGGCGGCGACGCTCGGGCTGCCGGTCGCGACGTTTCTCCGCCAACTGCGCGAAGCCGGGCTGGGCACGCTACCCGGCACCGCCGCGGAGGTGCTCCACGATGAGGTGCGGCAGGAGCTCTGCCCCGACAAGCTGAACTCAGCGCAGTGGCTGGAGGCGATGGAAACGGCGCACCGGGTCGGCTTCCGGACGACGGCGACGATCATGTACGGCCACATCGATCACCCGCGCCATTGGGCGAGACACCTCGCATCGGTTCGGGATCTCCAGGCGCGGACCGGCGGCTTCACGGAGTTCGTACCGCTTCCCTTCGTCCACATGGAGGCTCCGATCTACCTGCAGGGACGCGCGCGGCGCGGCCCGACGTTCCGCGAATCACTCCTGATGCACGCGGTCGCGCGGCTCGCCCTTCATCCGCTCTTCACCAATATTCAGGCGTCCTGGGTGAAGATGGGACCGCGCGGCGTTCATGCGCTGCTCGACGCCGGCGTGAACGACCTGGGTGGAACGCTGATGAACGAGAGCATCACGCGTGCGGCGGGCGCCGGCTTCGGTCAGGAGCTGCACCCGGAACGGATGGAGGCGGTGATTGCCGAGGCGGGACGGACACCGCGGCAGCGAACCACGACCTACGGCGCGCCGCCCGCGCAGCAGGTGAGCCGGTCGCATGACGCCACGGAACTGGAACCCGTCGTGCAGACGCCGGCGCCCGCGTGGGCGCACAATGGGCCGCGTGAGACACTGGTGCGGCCGGGGCTCGACGCCGACGCGAGCGTGACCCTGACGGAGCAAGTTACGTAAGGAGGGACAAGGCGATGTCGAAGTTGACGCAGCGTACGGCACTCATTGCAGCAGGCGCCGTCGTTATCGTGCTGGCCGTCGGATTCGTCGGCTGGTCCGCCACCTGTCCATGCGAGCGGACGCCGGGAGCCTGGCTGTTCGGCGCCGGACAAACCGAGCCGGTGAGCGACTGGACGTTCGCCAATGAAGTGACGCTTTGTCAGATACAGATCCGCGCGGGCCTGCGGCCGCATGCGATCAACCTGAACTGTTTCGCCAACGGCGGCGGCGGCCTCTACCTGAGCTGCTCGAACTGCGACGGCAAGTACTGGTCCGGCTATGCGGCGGAAGACGGCTGGGCACGCCTGCGCCTCGACGGCACGGTCTATCCGGTGATGCTCACGCGGGTGCTAGACCCGGGCGAGCTCGACCAGGCCTGGGAAGCGCGGCTCGACAAGCTGCACAGCCTGGAGGAACCGGCCAACCCGCCGCAGCCGCTCGGCACCCCGCGCCCCGACCACTGGTGGTCGTTCCGGGTCGAATCGCGCGGCTAGGAGGCGAGCGATGATTCTCAATCGACGGCAGTTCGTCCGGGCCGCGGCCGGCGCCGCGATCGGGGCGCGGGCATCGGATCTCGCTGCGCAGTCCCCTGACCTGGTGGTCCAGGGCGGCCGCGTGATCGATCCGTCGCAGCATCTCAACGCGATCCTTGACGTGGCGATCGCCGACGGCCGTATCGCGGCGGTCGAGCCGGGGATCGCGGTGGACGGCGCGACGGTGATCGATGCGCGGGGGCGGTTCGTCGTCCCCGGCCTGCTCGACATCCACACGCACTACGCGCGGGACCTGGAGGGTCCGTCGATCAGCCTCCAGGACGGCGTCACCGCCTGGGTCGATGCGGGATCGGCGGGTGCGGACGCCCTTGACGAGCAGGCGGCCATTGTTCGCTCGTCGCCCCAGCAGGGCCGCATCCTGATCAACATCGGCCGTGCCGGGATCCTGCCGGAGGGTGACACCATGGACCTCACCCTGGCCGATGTCGAAGCGGCGAAGGAAGCGGTCGCGCGCAATCGCGAAGTCGTAGTGGGCGTGAAGGCGCGGCTGTCGCGGAACGTCGCGGCCGACGACGTGGAGGTGCTCCGCCGAACGCAGGAGCTCGCTTCGTTCTTCGATCTCCCGCTGATGATCCACATGGGACAGACCGTCACGCCGATGTCGACCCTCCTCGAACAGCTCAAGCCGGGCGACATCGTCACGCACATGCTCGCGCCGCCGCCGAACGCGATCGTCGACGACGACGGCCGGATCCATCCCGGCGTGCTCGCGGCCCGCCGGCGCGGCATCTGGTTCGATGTCGCCAACGGCCGGACGGGGCATCTGCGGTGGGACACCGTCGATCAGATCATGCAGGCGGGCTTCTGGCCCGACACGATCTCGACCGACGGGAACACTACCAGCCGCAGCGTGCCGGGCGTGGTGGACCTGCCCAACGTCATGTCCAAGTTCCTGAACCTGGGCATGACACTCGATCAGGTGGTCGCCTGCGTGACGGTCAACGCGTCGCGTGTCTTCCCGCACCTGAACGACCTGGGCACGCTCCATGTCGGGGCGCGCGCCGACGTGACGCTGCTCGATCTCCGGATCGGCACGTTCGCGTTCGTCGACAACTACGAGAACATCCGGGACGGCCAGCAACGCCTCTTCCCGGCCGGCACGATCCACGGCGGTGACTGGATCCCGCGTGCGTAGCGGCGGGAACCGCAAGGGCACGCGATGACTCCGGGTGTTCGTCTCGTCGCGTTGGCATGCGCGCTGCCGGTGCTAGTCCCCGGCACGAGCACCGCGCAGGAAACGACGGGTCCTCATCGGTTCGTCACGCACACCATCGCCAACGAACTGGAGAACGGCTACCAACCGATCGTGGTGGACCTGAACCACGACGGACGGCTCGACGTGATTGGGCTCTCGACCCGCCTTCCCGAACTGGCCTGGTTCGAGAACCCCGGCTGGCAGCGGCATGTCATCACGACCGGCCTGAACCGGTCGATCAACCTGGCCGCCCGCGACCTCGACGGCGACGGCATTCCGGAGCTGGCGGTCGCCCACGCCTTCGGGACGACGCACGAGAACAGCCTCGGGATCCTCTCGCTGCTGACCCACGACGGGGATCCGACACGCCCCTGGCGCCTGCGCGAACTCGACCGCACCCCAACCGTGCATCGGATCCGGTGGGCCGACATCGACGGCACCGGCCGCCCGGTCCTGATAAGCGCGCCGCTGTCCGGTCCCGCCGCGGCAGCGCCCGATTACCGCGACGAAGTGCCGCTCTACTGGTACCGCCCGGACGACTGGACGCGCCGCACCCTCGCCAACTCCGGACAGGGTGTCGTGCACGGACTGCTGGTGAAGCCGTGGGACGACCCGAACCGTGACGCGGTCTTCAGTGCGAGCTTCGGCGGCGTCCAGGTGCACCGTTACATCGACGGGGAGTGGATCCCGCAACTGATCACCGCGGGCGATCCCGATGACTGGCCGCGCAGCGGGGCCAGCGACGTCGATACCGGCCGCGTCGGCGAGGGGACCTTCATCACGACGATCGAGCCCTGGCATGGTCCCCAGGTGGTCGTCTACCGCCAGGAAGAGGATGCCTGGATACGCCAGGTGATCGACACCATCGGCAGCGGCCACACCATCGTCACCGCCGACTTCAACCGCGACGGCCGCGACGAGATCGTGACCGGCGACCGCGGCGACAGCGAGATGCTGTACCTCTACGCGTCCACCGATGCGGCCGGCGCCACCTGGGCACGGCAGACTCTTGACACCCACATGTCCCCCTCCGCCTGCGTCGTCGCGGATCTCGACGCCGACACCGACCCCGACCTCGTCTGCATCGGCAGTCGTACCACCAACCTCAAGTGGTACGAGAACGTCTCGCCCTGATCCCCTCACGCGCCGTGTGACGCCGCGGCGGACGCTGTCAGTCCCGGCGGGCGGCGGTAGCGCGGTCAACGATGGAAACGCAGGTTGACGCGATCAGCAGCCAGGCGAGCCCGCGGGCGATGTCCCCCAGGAGTGGTGTCGTGGCGGGTACGAGGTCCAGGCGGGCGGTCGCCAGGACCACGAGCGGGACGAAGTAGGCGATGCCATTCCACCGGCCGATCCGGCTCATCCGCAGACGCGCCTGGCGATGGATCCAGTACGAGTCGATGGCGTACTGCAGGAAGGCGACGGCGATCAGGACGGGTAGCAGCAGGGGGACATGGCCTCCGAGGGCAGCGCCGGTCAGGCACGTGGTGACGAAGAAACAGTCGGTGGCGTGATCGAACAGCTGACCGCCGGCTGAGGCGGTGCCGTAGCGGCGCGCTACGACGCCATCGAAATAGTCGGTGGCGAGGGCTACGGCCAGGTAGACGGCGAGGGGGCCCCGGTCGAGGAGCTCGGGATGCGCGAAAGCCGCGGCAAGCGGGAGCGCCAAGGCGAATCGGAGCGCCGTCAGCAGGTGGGCGATCACCTACCCGAAGAGCTCGCGCTGGGCGCGTGGCCAGAACGCAGCGCCGATCAGCGCGTTGAAGAGGATGAAGAAATTGTGCTGAACGAAGCCGAAGGCGGCCATCTGGCCCTCGTTCTCGGGAAACAGGATCACCCAGAAGGTGATTGCGGCGGCGCGCATCGGCGTCGGCACGGCGGCGGCGAAGAAGACGACCGGGAGATAGCCGAGGAGCGCCAGGAACGATGCCTCGACGCCGAACAGCCTGAGCGCGGTGGTGTAGACGATCACGGCGGCCAGCAGCGCCGGCGACCGCAGTGCGAGAAACAGCGCGTAGTGGCGGAGATTCGCGCTGCGGAACGCGTGGAATAGCGGTTTGGCCCGCAGCGTATTGCCGGGCAGGATGGCGCCGCGGAAGTAGAGGACCCAGACCGCGAAGACGGGCACGGCGGCGGCGGCGAGCCACGGCATCAGGCCGAACGCCGCAGGCAGCCCACCATCGCTGACCGCGTATCCCACCGTTGCCCAGAACAGCAGGTAGAACACCTCGCAGAACATGATGAACAACATCACCGATCCCACTTCCCAGCCCGGTACCTGATGGCGCCGATGGAGGTAGTAGGCCATCGCTCCCTTGCCAATCTGCTCGTTGAAGATCGAGATGATGTAGGCGCTGGCCCGGACCGGCAGGATGTCCGTGTACCGGATCGGCTTGACGAACCAGTTGAGCGCGCGGCTCACGACCAGCGTGTCGATCAGGAAATAGAAGCCGGAGTAGGCGACCATCAACCCGATCCACGAGGTCCACTCGACGCCGGCGAAGACGCGCGTCATGTAGTCGACGAGGGAGAGCCCTTCGCGCGCGGCGGCGCCGTTCAGCCGGACGTAGAGATACCCGAAGCACCCGATGCTCAGCGCGAGAAACGCGACGCGTCCCCCGCTGCTGGTGGCGGGGCGGCCGGGCGGCGGCGGCTCGCCGGAGGCCGCTGGTTCCACGGCTGGCGCGTTCATGCGAACCGCTCCTGCGCCGGGTTGCCGTGGCAGAGTCGCGCGAGTGTCTCCGGCAAGGGCGTCAAGGATATGCCCAAGTCGCCGTCGGCGTTGCTGGCTACCTCCTCGTCGGAGGTGATCACCTCGATCACCGCCGGCGTCAGGCCGCCGGTCCGCACCAGACGGGCGATGCGGGACACCAGCGTAGCGAGCCACACCGGTGTCGACCCGATCGAGACGTTACGGCCCAGCAGCCGCGCGGTCTGTTGCAGCAGGTCGCGGTAGGTGATCGCGGTCGGACCGACGAGGTTACAGGTTCGCACGCCGGATGCCTGCTGCCGGCAGCAGGCCAGGATCGCGCGGCAGAGATCGTCGACATCCAGCGGCCGGGTCCGGTGCATCCCGCCACCCAGCAGCCGGACTGACGCACGTGACGCGTCCCGCAGGAGCGCGCGACCGCCCGCGGTGCCCGGACCGAGCAGCAGCGGCGTCCGGAGGATCGTGGCATCGATGCCAGACTCCGCCACCAGACGCTCCGCCTCGCCCTTCGATCGGAAGTACCCGTTGGGCGATGCCGGGTCCGCGCCCACCGAGCTGACGAAGACGATGTGGCGCACGCCCGTTGCCTGCGCTGCGGCGACTACCGCCCGCGTCGGCTCGACGTTGCCCTGACGGTAGTCGGACGTGGGGCTCTCGAACAGGATGCCGGCGAGATGCACGACGCAGTCGGCCCCGGCAAGCGCAGCGTGCAGGCTGCCGGGATCGGCGTACTGCATGACATGAGGCGTGATGCGGGGTGAGCGCGGCAGGGTCTCCACCGCTTCCGGGCGACGCACCGCGGCGGCGGCGCGCAGGCTCTCGTCCGCGGCGACCCCCGCCAGCAACGCGCAACCGACGGCGCTGTTGGCGCCGGTAACTGCGACCGTTCTGTTAGCCACGCAATCCGCTTGTCTGGGGGTCCGGAAGAAGGATCCTCGGTCCGGCGACGGGCGATCCTGCCGGTTCACCGCCCCGTCGCATCATGCTATCCTACGGAAATCCTTCCATCAGGTGTCACTGGAGGTCATGCAATGACAGGTGGACGCTCAGCTATGAGTCTCTTGATCGTCGTGTCGGCCATTCTGCTGGCGCTGCCGGCACTCGCCCTGGCGCAGGAAGCGCCCCAGACCGGGTGGGGTGCGCCCGACCTGCAGGGTGTCTGGGATTTCCGCACCATCACGCCGCTCCAGCGTCCCGAAGACCTGGGCGACAAGGCGTTCCTGACCGAAGAGGAAGCCGCCGAGCGGGAACGGGCCGCGGTGGAGCGCGACGCGGAGCTTCTGGAGCGGGACGCCCAGCGGACCGAGGAAGGCGGCAATATCGGCGCCTACAACAACTTCTGGATGGACCGCGGAACGAACATCGTCGGCACGCGCCGGACGTCGCTGATCATCGATCCGCCGAACGGGCAGCTGCCGGAAATGTCGGAGCAGGGTGAGGCACGCCAGGCTGGCGGGCGCGGCTCGTTCAGCGATGAGATTCCTGCGTCGTACACCGACTTGAGCAATGCGGACCGCTGCGTGATGGGCTTTAACGCAGGACCGCCGATCACTCCGGGCGGCTACAACCAGAACGTGCAGATCTTCCAGACCCCCAACGAGGTGGTGCTGCTGACCGAAATGGTCCACACGGTGAGAGTCATCCCGATCGACGGGCGTCCGCAGATCGACGACGGCCGTCTCTCGCAGTGGTCCGGCGTGTCGCGCGGACGGTGGGAGGGCGACACTCTGGTGGTCGAGACCGCCAACTTCAACGCCAACCGGAACTGGCGTGGAACCACCACCGACATGCACCTGGTGGAGCGGTTCCGCCGAGTCGACGAGGGCACGCTGGAGTACGAATTCACGGTGACGGACCCCGAGACGTGGGCCGAGCCGTGGACCGTCAATCTGCCGATGGTGCGGAACGATCTTCCGCTCTTCGAGTACGCCTGTCACGAAGGCAACTACGCGATGGAGACGATGCTCACCGGCGCCCGCGCCGATGAGCGCGCACTCGCGGAAGGCCAGTAGGCGCAGCCGTTTCGTTCGGTTGTCTCAATCTGTACTGACGTGGAGGTAGTGCAATGGCGCATAGACATTCGACACTGTTGATTATCGCGTTGGCCGGTCTGCTGGCACTTCCGGCTGCGGCCCTGGCGCAGGAACACCGCACAGCATGGGGCGCACCCGACCTGCAGGGGGTCTGGGACTTCCGGACCATCACCCCGTTGCAGCGTCCCGAAGATCTGGGTGACAAGGCGTTCCTGACCGAAGAGGAAGCGGCGGAGCGCGAGGCGAGGGCGCTTCAGCGCGCCGCCGAGTTGTGGGAAGCGGATGCCCGCCGCACCGAGTCGGGCGGGAACGTCGGCGGCTACAACAACTTCTGGATGGACCAGGGCACCCGCGATGTCGGCACGCGGCGGACCTCGCTCATCATCGACCCGCCGAACGGCCGGTTGCCGATTGCGACCGAAGCGGGGCAGGCTCGTAATGCGCTCGGCCGCGGTTCCTTCGGCGCCTACATTCCGGCGTCGTACACCGCGCTGAGCAACTCGGACCGCTGCATGATGGGCTTCAACGCCGGTCCGCCGATCACGCCGGGCGGCTATAACCAGAACGTGCAGATCTTCCAGACCCCGAACGAGGTGGTGCTGCTGACCGAAATGGTCCATACCGTGCGCGTCATCCCGATCGATGGACGCCCGCATATCCGCGACGAGCGGCTCGCGCAGTGGTCCGGCGTATCGCGGGGCCATTGGGAGGACGACACGCTGGTGGTCGAGACCATCAACTTCGACGACGATCGGAACTGGCGCGGCACCAGCGCCAGCATGCGCCTGGTGGAGCGGTTCACGCGTCTTGATGACGGGACCCTCGAGTACGAGTACACCGTGAGCGATTCCGCGACCTGGGTCCGTCCGTGGACGGTGAACCTGCCGATGGTCAAGAGCGACCTGCCGCTCTTCGAGTACGCCTGCCACGAGGGGAACTACTCGATGGAGACGATGCTCACCGGCGCCCGCGCCGATGAGGGAGGCCAGTAGCTGGAAGTCTCCGCCAGCTATACGTTTGAAGCCCCGCGTCAGCGGGTCTGGGACCTTCTCGTCGACCCTGCCGTGATTGCCTCGTGCCTGCCCGGGTGCGAGGCCATGGAGGAGACCGGGGAGGACACCTACCGGGCGACACTCAACATGGGAATCGCCGCCGTCACCGGGCGGTACGCGGGTACTGTCCGGATGATGGAAAAGGATGCGCCAGCCGGCTACACGCTGTCGGTCGAAGGAAAGGGCACGCCCGGTTTCGTCCGGGGTTCTGCCACCGTGACCCTGGCCGACTCCGACGGCGGCGCCTCCACCCGGGTCGATGTCCTGGGAAAGGCGCAGGTGGGCGGGACCATCGCGCGCGTCGGCCAGCGGCTGCTGGGCGGTGTCTCCAAGATGATGATGGACCGGTTCTTCGCCTGCCTGCAGGAACGGGCGGCGGGGCCGGACTAGCAGCCCGGGTTACGCGCGCTTCCGCTTGCGGGTGGAAGCGGCCCGCGTACTCCTCGTCGTCGCGCGGGCGGTTCGCTTGGCGGACGACGCCCGGGCCGGGCCGGACTTCGCTGCCGCCTTCGCCGGCCGCTTCTTGCCGGTGCTCACCTGCTCCAGGCTCTTGCGGAGCGCGTCCATCAGGTTGACCACCTTCGCGGGCGCCTCCACATCCTGGACGACCACCTCTTCGCCGGCGATCTTCGCGTCGATGACGCGGCGCAGTTCCGCCTGGTAGTCGTCGGTGAACTCCGACAGGTCGAGTTCGCCCGCGAAGTTGCCGATCACCTGCTTGGCCAGCTTTACCTCGTCCGGATTCACCGTCTCGGGCAGGTCATCGAGCTCCTCGATCGCCGACATCCGGCGCAGTTCGCTTGCCTGGCGGAGCGTGAACATCATCAGGCCCCGCTCGCGCGGCTGCACCGCCACCAGGTACTCGCGGCCAAGGAGCGCCAACTTGCCGATGCCCGCCTTCCCTTCGAGCGCATCGCGCAGCACGGCAAAGGCATCCGCCGCCACCTTGCCGTCGGGCGCCAGGTAGAACGGCCGCTCGACGTAGACCGGGTCGATGGTGTCGACATCGGCGAACCGGAGCAGGTTGATGACGCGGGTCGACTCGGGCCGCGCCTTCGAAATGTCGTCGTCCTCCATCACTACGTAGCGGCTCTTCTCGAATTCGAAGCCCTTGACGATCTCCGTCTTGTCCACCTCGCGGTCACATGACGGGCACCACTTCTTCTGCTGGATGCGAGTCTGGCACTCGGCGTGCAACTGGTTGAAGCGGACTTGCCCGGTCGAGTTGGTCGCGGGAAAGACACGGACCGGAACGGTCACCAGGCTGACCTTCAGGTAGCCCTTCCACGTGGGTCTTGCGGCCATTGTCGTCTTGCCTCGCGTTTCGCTTCCAGTTTATCGGCACGACGCGCCGGGGGGACACCGCCCTGCACGGAATGGCATACCCCTGCACCGGGACTGGATGCCGGGGTATTCGACCGCACCCCGGGCCGGACATCGGGGGCGCTCGCGGGCTGCCATATGCTGATAGCGCGTGGTGAAACGGAAGACCGATGGAAAGACGCGGCCACGGGAAACCGGAGCGGCGGCGGTCTGGCGCGACGACCCGCGGGACGTCCGCCCGATGCTGGCGGAGCTGGCGCCGCCCGACGCCCACGCCCGCCTCCTCCAGAACGAACGGCTCATCTTCGAACCGAAGTACGACGGCATTCGCACGCTAGTTGCCCTCGACGGCGCCGCCGCGCCCGTGATCTACACGCGCCTCGGACGGAACAAGACGCCCGAGTTCCCCGATCTCGTCGATCCCCTGCTGCGCCTCGCTCGGCGGCTGGGGCGACCGGTGCTGTTCGACGGCGAGATCGTTGCCACCGGGGATGACGGGGAGCCCCTGCCCTTCCAGCATCTGCAGGATCGGCTGCAGGTGCGCGGTGCGGCCGCCCAGGCGGCAGCCCGTCAGGTCCCCGCCGCGCTCATCCTGTTCGATCTGCTGCGCGACGGCGACGACGATCTGCGGCCACTCCCCTGCAGCGAGCGGCGGAAGCAGCTCGAACGACTGCTGCGGGGCCGTCGGCGCGATATCCACCTGATTCGCCTGGCCGACAGCCAGGTGGGCGGCGGCGAGGAACTGGCGATCGAGCGGCGGGCGCAGGATTGGGAAGGGTTGATCGTCAAGCAGCCGGCGAGCCGGTACGCGGCCGGACGCCGGAGCACCCAGTGGCAGAAGCTGAAGTTCACCCGATCCGACGAGTTCGTGGTCGGCGGCTGGACGGCGCCCCGCGGATCGCGGCGGCACTTCGGCGCACTGCTTCTCGGCTACTACCCCGCCGACCGGCGGGCGACCCATGCAACGCCGCTGATCTTCGCCGGCCAGGTCGGATCCGGCTTTACCGACACCGAACTAGATCGCGTTGCCGAGCGGCTCGCGCCACTCGCGACCGAGACGCCACCCTTCACGGAGGTGCCGGCACCGCACCGGCCGGAGACCCGCCATTGGTCAAGACCGGAACTGGTGGCGCGTGTCACCTTCACGCAGTGGACGCGCGACGGTCTCCTCCGGAACCCGGTCTACGTCGGACTGCGAGACGACGTGCGACCTCTCACGGTTCGTCACGACGACAGGCGGCAGGTCGCCGCGCCGCATCCGGCCCGGCCGCGCAAGCACCCGGAACCCGAACCGCACCCGGAACCGGCCGCCGCCGATCTCCTCGATCAGTTGAGCGCACTCGAAGCGAGGAAGCGCCCCGGCACGCTGGTCCTGGCTGATGGCGCCCGCGTTCCGGTCGGCAACCTGCACAAGGTGTTCTGGCCCGAACCGGGGCTCACGAAAGGCGATCTGCTCCGCTACTACCTTCGCATCGCGCCGTACCTGCTGCCGGTGGTGGCAGGGCGGCCGCTGATCATGAAGCGCTTTCCGAACGGCATCGAGGGCAAGGCGTTTTATCAGCACCGTGCGCCCGATCCGATCCCGGAGGGAACCCGCGTCGCAGGGGTTCCGGAGAAGCTGGGGGACGATGCCTCCTCTTCGGCCGGCTCGGAAGTACCCTACCTGATTGGCGGCGAGCTGCAGACCCTGCTTTGCATGGCGCAACTCGCCGCCATCTCGCAGGATCCCTGGTTCTCGACGCTCGACCAGCTCGCGGCGGCCGACATGGCGGCTCTGGATCTCGACCCGATGCCCGAGGCGCCGTTTGGTCGGGTGCTCGATGTCGCCCGCTGGATCCATGACGAACTGGAGCGACTCGCGATCCCGTCGTTCGTGAAGACGTCGGGCTCGGAAGGCCTGCACATCTTTGTTCCGCTGCCGCCCGGTACCCCCTACCAGGCAGGGATGATCTTCTGCCAGATTGTCGCCACGGTCGTCGCAGCGCGGCATCCGGAAGCAGCGACGGTCGAGCGGATGGTCCGCCGGCGCGCATCCGATGCGGTCTACATCGACACCCTGCAGAACATCTACGGCAAGACGCTCGCCTGCGCGTACAGCGCGCGAGCCAGCGCGTTCGCGGGCGTCTCCACGCCACTTGCCTGGCCCGAGGTGCACGACGGCCCGCGGTCCGGCCTCCAGCCGCACGACTTCACGATGCGTTCGATCCACGCGCGGCTCGAACGCGTTGGAGACCTCTGGGCCCGGTTGCGCTCGGTGGCGCCGGCAGACCTCGAGGACGCGCTGGCCCGGCTGGAAACGGCCGTCGGCCTCGAGTCGTAACGAGGTGCGGACGTCAGCTGTTTATGGCTCGGCGAAGTGGAAGTCCGCCGGTCCGTCTCTCCGCGCCAGCAGCACCACATCCGCATCGGCGTGCGTGTACCACGCGTGGTGCACGCCGCCCGGAATGATGACGTAGCTGCCCGGCGTCGCCGTATGGCGCGTGCCGTCCATGACGATATCGACGGCGCCTTCCACTATCACCACGGTCTCGGTATGGGTATGCCAGTGCATGGCGAATTCCGATCCGGCCGGGAACCGCGCGAGGTAGGTCGGACCACCCGTCACCGGGTCCGTAGCGATCGGCGCGTTGCGAAGGCCGGGCGGGAAACCCGGGCGGTCGGACGGCGGCCCCCAGTCCGCCGCCTCCCACTGCAGCACCAGCGGGGTTACCCCGTGCTGCACTTCTCCCTGCGCAATCGCCCCTGACGGCAACGTGGCCACAAACGCCGCGACAAGCAGACCCAGAAACATCCGATTCACGGTTCTCACCTCACTCCGCGGGCATCTACTCCACAACGAGCTGTCCAATCGTCCAAGGATGCTCGGTGCAGATGTACTCGTGCTCGCCGGCGGCATCGAGGACCACCGAGCCGGAACCACCCGGACCGATCGGACCCGTGGTCCACGAGCCGTCGCGCGCCGAGAGCGTATGGCTCAGATCCGTCGGGTTCGTCCAGGTCACCTGCGTTCCGGCGGGAACGGACGCGCGCGTCGGCGTCAGGCCGTACTCGTCCTGCCACTCGTCGTTGCGCCCGGTGTTCTCGTTGCTCTGCGTGATGACCCGCTTGAGTTCGATGGTGTCGCCGGCGACGACCGGACCCTCGAACGGCTGTACGGTCTCCGGCGGCTCCGGCGCGGGCCGCGGCGGTACCGTCCCGCCGAGCCTGAACGCCCAGACGAGGCGTGCCATGGTCAGCGCCACGTACTGCTCGCCGCCGATCTCGTAGGTGACTACCGGCCCGCCCCCGAAGCCGTTCGAACCGAACAGGCCGATCTGGCCGGTCTGGAACTGCCACAGCACTTCGCCGGTCCGCTGGTCGTAGGCGCCGAGGTTGCCGTCCGCCTCGGTGTGGAACATCAAGCCGCTGGCCGTCGTCATCGCGCCGCTGCTGTTGCAGTCCGACCACGGCACCTCGTGCTGCCAGACGATCTTGTTGGTGCGGCTGTCGAGCGCGACGTGGAGGCCATGCTGCTTCAGTCCCGGCGCCCGAACGGCGGTGCTGCTGAAGAACCAGGGGTTCTCGGGACGCTTGATCCAGCGGGGATAGACGCAGGCCATGCCGAAGAAGTACCCGGTCACCGGGCTATAGGACATCGGTGCGAACCGCATCGTCATATAGGGGATGAACTTGTTCGGCAGATCAGGCCCGATCGGTTCGTAGTAGCAGCCCGCCTCGAACCCCGGCGGGATCATGTCGGGGTCGACGCACTCCCCACCGACCTTGTCGGCCCCGACCGGGAACGGCTGCGTCGCCGAGGTCCGCAGGAACTCGTTCTGCGGCACCGGCCGCTCTTCGACCGGAAACACCGGTTCGCCGGTCTCGGCGTCCAGCAGGAACAGATACCCGTCGGTGCGCATCGCCGCCAGTGCTTTCCGGGACTCCCCTTCCACGGTGGCGTCGTAGACGATCAGCGGCGTCGCCAGGTCGTGCTCCCACATGTCGTGGTGCACGAGTTGCTGGTGCCAGCGGTACTCGCCGGTGCGCAGGTCGAGGGCGACCACGGAGGAGGTGTACAGGTTGTCGCCAGGCCGCAACTCCCCACCCCACATCGGGACGGCATTGCCACTGCCGACGTAGAACAGGCCGAGGTCGACGTCGACGGTCGGGGTCATCCAGACGCCGCCGCCACCGAAGCGCCACACGTCACTGTCCACCGGCCAGCTCTCCGAGCCCAGGGTGCCCGGCTCCGGAATAACGTCGAAGAGCCACCGCCGCTCCCCGGTGCTGGCGTCAATCGCCACGATCCGCCCGCGCAGATAGCTGTCGCCGTTCGCCATGCCGGTGATTACGAGGCCGTCGGCATAGGTCGACGGGGAGGAGATCCACTGGCCGACCTGGCCTTCCACGCCAACCAGGTGCTCCCAGACCACCTCGCCGGTCTGCTGATCGAGCGCGATCAGCCGCGAATCGCTGAGTCCCGCGAACACCAGTCCGGAGCCGAGCGCCACGCCCTTGTTCATCCGGCCTACCGGCGCCGCATGGCTCCACCGTTCCTCGCCGGTGGCGGCGTCGAGCGCGCGGATGCTGTTGCCCGTGTTCAGGAACATCAGCCCGTTGCGCACGACCACGGTCGAGCGCGACACTTCGCCGCCGCCCAGCTCGGTCACCCAGGCGCCGCCAAGCTGATCGATGTTCTCCGGGGTGATCTGCGTCAGCGACGAATGCCGGGTCTGGCCGAAGTGGCCCCCCGCAAGCGGCCACTCGTCACTTGGGTAGCCACGCCAGTCTTCGTTCTGGGCACCCGCGGACCCGACGAGGACGGCCGCCACCAGGTAAAGGAAAACAGCCGGAAACCTGAGCCGACGGAGGATCTCAGTCATGTCGCGAGCTTAGCAGACCGAGCCGCGCGCCTACTGATCGGTCGCCCGGTACCAGATCGGCGAGGTCCAGGCCCGCTCCTGGATCTTCCATGCCAGTTCGGGGTCTCCGCACGCGGCCGGGCGTTCCGCTTCCGGCAGGACGACGCACTGCAGGGCGTTCCAGCGGCAGCTCGGGTTCTCCACGACCCGCGCGTAGTAAACGGCGGAACGGGACGGATCGAAATCGGGATCGGTCCAGACCGCGCAGAGCGAGGCAGCGCCCTCGCCACTACGCTCGCAGGTGCTGCGGGACACGTCCGCGCCGTTGCCGGCGTCGCCGGCGACGTCGTAGATCGCCTCGTGGAACAGGCCGTCGTCGCCGACCCAGCCCTTGATGATCTGGATGCGCTGCAGCGGGGTTCCCGGATAGGCGCTCGACCCTGGATCGGCGAGGGCCGTCACGAAGAAGCGGGGCGCCTCGGCGCCTTCGCGGGACGGCAGCACGCTTCCCATCGGCACCCCGGCCTCGTACGCCTCGGCGATCATGTCGTTGCTGGAGCAGAGGTCGGGGAGATCCCAGCCGGCGAACAGCCGCGCCTGGATCCGCACGCCGCTCGTCCCGAACGTCTCCTTCCGGCGCATCGCGTCGAACAGTGAATCCCGGGAGTTCTCCTCCGCCCAGACACCGATCAACCCGCCCGGATTCCGCAGCCGGTGCGGGGCGTAGGCAGGCGTCGTGAGCCGCTTCTCGAGATCGGAGTCGACGTTCGAGTTCTGGCCCTGGTAGTCGTACTCGTCGGTGTCGCCCGGCGCGCCGTTATGGCCGTCCGTGCTCCCGATCAGCCCGAACTGCATCGGGTTGATCCCCAGGCGCTGCTCCTGGGCAAGGCCTTCGATGAGCGCATACCGCACGAAGTCGAGGCGCGACTGGCAACCCTCGCCGCGCAGCGCGCCGGCGCCGACGCCATCCTCGCAGTCGGGCGGCCGCTGCCCATCGATGTAGCGCACCTTCTCGAAGTCGCACAGCTCGTCCTCGCCGCCCACCACGCCCCACATGCCGCGCCGGCATTCGGACTCGCCCTTGGCCTGCATCATCTCTACGAGGGGCTCCATCTCGGCGCGGAGCGCCGCGCGCGCCCGCTGCTCGTCGATCGGCATGCCGCCCCAGTCGAGGGTGAACATCTGTCCGTTGGAGAGGTTCGGGTTGTGAGGAATGGTGAGCGCCTCGCAACCCGTGCCGGTGTCGTTACACCGCGCCTTGAGCCGGGTCCAGAGGTCCTGCGGCTGGTCCGCATCGACCCACGAGATCGGCAACTCGGGTCCGATCTCGTTGCGCAGAATGACGTTGCGGTGCACCTTCGAGCGCTCCGGCGCCCGTGTGTACTCCCAAGCGTGGAATGTCGTGAAGGAACAGTCGCTCGAACGGTCATAGTAGCGCTCGGCGGCAGCGCGGGTTGCCTCCCAGGCGGTCAACAGGCCCTCGCGGCACTGGCTGCCGTCTTCGCCGCAGAGCCCCGGGCCGCGGCCGGCGCCGCGTTCCGCCTGCCAGGCCGCGCGATCCGCATCGGCGCCTCCCGGCCGCACGCCGCGACATGCCGGTGTGTCGTAAACGGGCGACGACGGATCCGTGCACACTGCGACCTCACCCAACCACTCCGAGTGGTCGGTGACCGCCGCGAAATCGAGCGGCCGGACCAGCCGGGCGGTGCGCATCGGTTGGCCTTCCGCGTCGAGCGGACTCAGGCCTATCTCCTCGCCCCGCGCGAACCGGTAGGCGTCGTGGGGAGTCTGGAAGCCGCCCCGCCCGAGCGCATCGAGCGAAAAGGCGGTGTGCGTGTGCAGGTCTCCGAAGAACGCCTGGCGAAGCGGGTCGTTGTGTGCGCACGGCTCCCGCGGAACCAGATCCGCCGGCTGCGCCGGTGCGCTCGGCGGGCTCCACTCCTGCACCACGCGGCCCGGCGGCGTTGCCGGGGACGCGGTTTCGTCCGGGGGCGCCTCGGCCTGTCCGCAAGCGAGCGCCGCAACAGTCAACAGGCAGGCCGCGAATCGTAATGCCATCATGCGAAACTCCCCCACGCGTCCAGGACGCCTTTATTAGGGTTGCGTCGATCCGGCGGGACTCGTCGCCGGAAGCCGCACCTCGTAGCTCTCGCGCAACGCCTCGTAAGCCACCTGGCTCTGCTCGCGGCGGCGTTCCTGCCGCAGATCCGCGACGACACGGTCCCGCAGCTCGGCCAGCGCTGGCGCCCGGGACGCCGTTCGTCCGTTCACCCGAACCACGTGCACGCCGTAGGTCGAGGCCACCGGCCCACTCCACTCGCCCACCGGCAGCTCGGACACCGCCGCCGCAAAGTCACTCCCGAACAGGCCGGCGATTTCCTGATCGGTGCGGTCCGCGTACGAGCGAGCCAGCATGAACGGGTCGCCGAGCTGTTTCCAGCCGTCCGAATCGCCGGTGCGCACCGTGTCAAGCAGTGCCGCCGCGGCGCGCGCCGGATCCTCCCTGCGATCAGCGGAGAGGAACACATGGTCGAACGCCGTCCGCCCCGGACGCCGGTAGCGCTCCGCCTCCCGTGCGTAGTACTCCACGATCTCGTCCTCCGAGGGCGGCGCCGCGTCGGCGGCGTCCTCCAGCAGGAACGTCAGCTTCTGGGCAAGCCGGCGGCGCACGATCGCGTCGTCCCGGCCCAGACCCAGACGCTGCGCCTCGCGATACAGGATCTCCTCGTCGACCGCCTCTTCCAGCAACCGTTCCAGTTCCGACGCGGTCGGCGCCCGGCCCCACTGCGCTGTCCAGCGGGCGCGGTGCTGCACCACTTCATCCGCCGTCACGTCGACGTCGAGGCGCGCATCTCGACCATTCAACCAATGATCCAGTGCGAACACCGCCACCCCCAGAAGCAGGAAGGCCAACAGCGGATCGCGGAGCCAGCGGCGTGCGGTGTCTTGCGGCATCGATCACCCGACCCGGATAGACCGCATTCTAGCTCCCTGGCGCGCATCGAAGATCCAGCGGAACCTGGGTGCGCGTGCTAACATCGACAGTTGCGCGCGCCCGTAGCTCAGCTGGATAGAGCGTCGGCCTCCGGAGCCGAAGGCCACAGGTTCGAATCCTGTCGGGCGCGCCATCTAAATTCTGTAAGTGTTTACATATAAACTATTTACAGGACTACATCCAGTAAACGTATACGTTCTGCCTACACGACACACCCGGAACATCTGAGCCCCAACGGGACGATCAGCACGCCGACCCGACCGACGGCGGCTCGACCACGGTCGTCCCCTCCCCCAGTTCCCGTCGCGTCAGCCGCGCCGCGTGACGACCCCCGGCCGTCCTGTCATGTGTTTGCGGATGGTGCTCGCGTGGTAGCCGGCCACCGCCGCCCCCCTCACGCGCCCTCCGTTCTCGCGCAGGCCAGCTCGAACACCGCGTCGGTCATCCAACGCTTGAAGCCCTCGTTGTCCATGAACTGCTTGAACAACTGGGTGTCGTCATTCATGACACTCGTCACCACCCGCAGCAGAGCCGTGCCGTGCTCGATCCGCGCGTTCTCGTCGTCAGAGTTCCGCCGGGCGTTCCTGAACGCGGCGTCCGCGGCGACGCGTGCGGGAATGGTCTCGGTGATGAGCTGCCGCACGCGGTCGGTGTCCTGCCACGCGATGGCACCGAACAGGTCATTGAACTCTCTCAAGATGCTCGAGAGCCGCTCCAGCTCCGGCTCCGGCACGTGGCCGCCGCCGTTCGGTGGCACGGGTTCGATCTCGGCATTCTCGTCGGGCAGCAGGATCTGCTGCACCGCGCGCTTCTCGACCCGATAGCTGTCCATGTCGATGGCGTCGAGGATGCCCTTGGAGAGGTCCTCCTCCTCGGGCGCCGGCAGCTTCGAGATCAGGAAGTTCAGGAAGATCGAGCGCTTCTCCCACGCGGCGTTCGTGTAGGGCAGGACGCACGACAGGAAGCCGTAGGTCCGGACGAAGGCCTTGGCCTTACCCTTGAAGTCCACCTGCCCGTCCTCGTCCAGGTCGTTCCGATAGACCGCCACGCAGGCGTCGAGGATCGGATCCAGTTGGTCGCGCTCGGCCCCGTCGAGGTAGCGCTCGACGAAGTCGTCGATCTGCTCGGGTGAGTAGACCTGGGCGGCATCCAGGTCCGCCTGCAGGTCGTGGAGCTTGTCGGGGTCTGTCTCGCCGGCCAGGATCGTCGCGCGGTAGTAGTCGGTGAAGGCGTCGCGGATGGTGTCTGCGTCGTTGAGGAAGTCGAGCACGAAGACATCGTGCTTCTTGGGATGCGCCCGGTTGAGGCGCGACAGGGTCTGCACCGCCTTGATGCCGGACAGCGTCTTGTCCACGTACATCGTGTGCAGCAGCGGCTCGTCGTAGCCGGTCTGGAACTTGTCGGCGCAGATCAGGAAGCGGTACGGATCCTGCTGGATCTTGTCGGCGATCTGGCCGGACGGAAAGCCGTTCAGCGCCGCCTCGGTCACCTTCTCGCCGCCGAACTCTGGCTCGCCGGAGAAGGCCACGACGGACCGGTACTGGCTCTTGCGCTCCTGTAGGTAGTCGCGGATGGCGTGGAAGTACTGGATCGCGCGGTCGATCCCGTTGGTGACCACCATCGCCCGCGCCGCGCCGCCGATCTTGTTCTTCGCGATGACCTGCTCATGGAAGTGGTCCACCATGATCTCGGCCTTGAGGCGGATCGCGTGGTCGTGGCCCTCGACGAAGCGCCGCAGCTTCTTCTGCGCCTTCCTGACGTCGAACTCCGGGTCGTCCTCCACCGTCTTGGCAAGCCGATAGTAGCTGGACACCGGCGTGTAGTGCGCCAGCACGTCCAGGATGAACCCCTCCTGGATTGCCTGCTTCATGGTGTAGCTGTGGAAGGCGTGGTGCCTGACCGCGCCGCCGGGCTGCGGGTCCGGCTCGCCGAAGATCTCCAGCGTCTTGTTTTTCGGGGTGGCGGTGAACGCGAAGTAGCTGGCGTTCGGGAGCAGCCTGCGCGACTCCATCAGGCGGTTGATGTGGTCCTCGGGGGTCTCCTCCTCGGCCTCTTCACCGGCTGTCCCCAGCGCGGCCGAGATGGACGCCGAGGTGCGCCCACCCTGACTGGAGTGGGCCTCGTCGATGATGATGGCGAAGCGCTGTCCGCGCTGCTCGTTGCCGATCTCGTCGAGGATGAAGGGGAACTTCTGAACCGTCGAGATGATGATCTTCTTGCCGGCCTCGATGAACCGGCGCAGGTCTCCGGAGCGCTCCGCGTGCCCCACCGTCGCGCCGACCTGGGCGTACTGCTTGATGGTGTCGCGGATCTGCCGGTCGAGGATGCGCCGGTCGGTGACCACGATGATCGAGTCGAAGATCGGGGCGTCGTCCTTCGCGAGCCCGATCAGTTGGTGGGCCAGCCAGGCGATGGAGTTGCTCTTCCCGCTGCCCGCCGAGTGCTGGATTAGGTAGCGCCGGCCAGCCCCGCGCGTCTCGGCGTCGGCCAGCAGCCGGTGTACCACGTCGAGCTGTTGGTAGCGCGGCCAAATCTGCGTCCGCTTTTTCTTGCCGGTCTTCTCGTCCTTCGCCTCCACCACCTGGGCGTAGTTCTCCAGGATGTCGGTCAGGCTCTCACGGGTCAGCACCTCGCGCCACAGATAGTCGGTCTTGATGCCGCGCGGGTTGGGCGGATTGCCGGCGCCGTCGTTCCAGCCCCGGTTGAACGGCAGGAACCAGGACGCCTTCCCCTTGAGGTGCGTGCAGAAGCGCACGTCGCTCTCGTCCACCGCGAAGTGGGCCACGCAGCGGCCGGACTCGAACAGCTTCTCGCGGGGGTTGCGGTCCTTCTGGTACTGCCACACCGCATCGTTAACGGTCTGCTTGGTGAGGCTGTTCTTCAGCTCGAACGTGAAGACCGGCAGGCCGTTGATGAAGAGCCCGATGTCCAGCGCCCGTTGGGCGTCGTCGCGGCTGTAGCGAAGCTGCCGGACGACGGTGAAGCGGTTCTGCTCGAAACGCTGCTGCGCCTGCACGTTCCCGGCCGACGGCGTGCCGTAGAACAGGTCCAGGTCGTGCGCGCCGTGTCTGACGCCGTGGCGCAGCACGTCGATCGTGCCGCGCTTGGCGATCTCGCCCTGGAGCCGGGCGAGGAACTTGCGCCGCGTCGGACCGTCCTCGTCCAGCGCCAGCGACTCGGCCGCCTCTGGTTGGGTCGCGCGCAGGAACGCGGCAAGCTGAACGCGGTCGACACAAAACTCGCGGTCGTAGTCGTGCGAACTGCCACCGCTCCAACCCACGCCGCCGTAACCCGCGTGCGGCTCCGAGACCTGCCCCGCGTGCGGCGGATCACAGGCATGCCCGGCCAGCGCCGTGCAGATCAGCCGTTCGAGGCCGCGTTCCGAGGTGTCGGTGGTCCTCATGCCCAGGACCCGATGCGGTCTAACCTCGATCCTGGCGGCGAGCGTCTCCGTCCCGAGCTCGCTGTCCGCTCACGCCACCACCTCGTAACCATCCTGGCCGCTGCGCTCATCGCGCACAAGATTCTCGAACTCATCGCGCCCGCTCGTGGCGACCTCATTCTCGGAATCCGACACGTTCTCGCCATCAACCGTGTCGTCCGCAGCGAGAGGATCGACCTCTGGCAGCGTGGCCGCCACTTCGCGCACGTCGAGCCTACCGGTGACGACATCGGCGATCAGACGCGTGCGGTACTCGCGGACCAGCCCGACTTCCTCGGTAACCGTCTCGATGCTCCTTGCTAGCTTCTGCAGAGCGTTGTCAACGCGACCAAGTATCTCCATCTGTTCCAACCGCGGCGGGACGGGCAAACGCAACCGTGAAACGAGATCGCAGTTCAGCGCTTCCTGATTCCCTCCTCGGCCCATTTCTCGGACGTCCTCGTAGAATGCTGTGAGTAGCCGATGTAGGAATCTACCGTCGACCACCGGCTGCTTAGGAACGATAGCCGCGAGATTCTGACTAATAGTGGCTTCAATGCCCAGCAATGCCGACATCCCGCGAGTTCTACCTTGTCCAACCAGGCCAAGAAGAACCGCTCCGACCGGAGCGACAGCGATAGAACACTCCCGGAAAGCTTGTTCGGTTACCAATTCCGACGGCTCAACTACGACCTCATCATTGACCTTACTGCTATTGTCTTTGTTTACCGGGGTGATTCGACGAGCGCGGACGTAGGTGCCGAGTTCTTCCTCAACAGCCACGCGGAGGCATACTGACAGCGGCGCTGTTCTACTGACGTGGTTTCGGATCGGAAGGACCGCGCGTTGATCTACGGGGGCGACCGTTGGAGCGTGTCGGGAACGACGGGGCTGGAAGAGCGAAGCATCGTGATGATCAGAGGGGCGAGGTCGAGTTGACGCTGGTAGGCGGTGCGCACGACGCTGGCAAGCACCTGCTGGGTGTCGGCGCCGTGGCGGGTACGATTACCGCCACAGACTTTGCGGGTGACCACCGCGGGTCGGATGGCCTGTTCGGCGCGCCAGTTGGTGGCGTCGATCGACGGGTCCCACAGGAAGGCGAACGTCGCGGCGAATTCGCGGTCCAGATGGGCGGCGAAGCGGTCGGCGGCGTCCAGCGTCGGAGATTTGTCGATCAGCCGACCGAGTTGGGCGAGCAGTCGGCCGCGAGCGGTTGCCAGGCCGTGGTCGCTCAGAAGCCCGGCGTCGCGGCGGTCGCGCAGCTTGAGAGCGGCCTGCAGGACGGCTTGCACCCGGGCGGCCCACGGGCTGCGCGGATGATCGGTTCGGAGTTGCCGCGCTCGCCGGATCAAGTGAGCCAGACACGACTGGTGCAGCGCGTGGGTGAAGCGGCGATACGGCGCCCACCCGTCGCGCACGAGCACGCCGGCGAAGTCGGTTCCCAGGACCGTTGCCGCGTCGTCGAACCCGCGGCCGGAGCGAATCGCGTAGACCGTCGTCTGGGGCGTGGCGAAGGCCCACAGCCAGTGGCGCATGGCGCCGACGCGCCAGCCGGTTTCATCCGGCGTGACCACGGGAGATTCCCGCACCTGCTGGCACAGTGCGGTGTAGGTCGGCGCGGCTTGGCGAGCCGTGCGATGCAGCACCTGCGCGAGGCCTCCCGGTGTGACGGTCAGGCCGAACTGGGTCCGGAGCAGGTGCGCGACCTTCGCCAGCGGCACACCCAGGTGCGTGTGCAGCCGCACGACCAGCGCGACGACTTCGGGACCGAGTTGCACGCTGGCCGCTCCCAGCGCGTCGGAGGTTTGCAGCCGGTGGCGGCCCTGGACGCGACGCCGACACTGCGAGCAGTGGCCGACCTCGATGTCGAAGCGCCGCACGATGGGGCGCACCACCGGGAGATCTTCCTGATATTGCGTCGCCACCCGGGACAGCTCGACGGCGCCGCCGCAGTCCGGACACGCGGCAGCCACCGGCGCTCGGCAGGTCTCGTCAACCTGCGGCGGACGCGGGCGGCACGCCTGCCGGCCGTAGTGCGCACCTGCGCGCCGGCCGGGTCGTCCGCCGCGACCTTGGGGCCGGTCCTTGGCGAAGGGAGCCGCCTGCCGGAATCCTGCCCGCCGCGCCGCGTCGAGTTGCTGCTTGAGGTGTTCACTGCGGCGCTTCCACCGATCCCGGTCACCCTCGACCCGCGTCAACTCCTCGCGCAGTCGTGCGATCTCTCGCTCTTGTTCCTCAATGCGGGAATCGCGGGGATCCTGTTCCGTCCGGGGACGTTGCCGTGGCACCCCACCGTTATGCCAGATCCCCTAGAAAAGTACAAGTCCAAAATGTTGGATCTCGCGCGTCACGAAACCACCCCGCTAAACAAATACCTGCTATTCAGCCAAGGAACAGTGCCACTCTCCCAGTAGGCGGACTTCGCTCTACTCGGCGTCGCACCGTTGAACACTCTAGCCCGGATTATGCATGAAGGGTCCGAGTCGACGTCGCGGACGGTGTGATCGTCGCGCACATGGCGCATCGGGCGTCGCTGCCATCGGGCGCCGGCGGGATAGAAGCTGACTGTCGGTGGGGAAGGCCTGGGTACGGGGCCGTCGAGGGACGGCTTCGCCGCGGGCGTGCTCGGTGCGCTGTTGGGATGCGTTTACGTGCGGCTGACGAGCGCCGGCTGGGGCCTATCCGCCGCGGGCGCCGAGTGCAAGCGCGATGTGCCGCCAAGCGTGGAGGTCCGGCGTGGCGGTCGGCAGGTGCAGGACCACGCGGCGGACCGAGCCGACGACGTGCGCCCCCAATTTGAGGAGCCGGTCGCGCAGCCACGTCACTTGGGCGCGGGCACAGGCGGTGCGCGCCGCGCGCAGCCGGAGTTCTTGCATCAGCACGTAGGCGGCGGCGGTGAGGAGCACGCGCAGTTGATTGGCCCAGAAGCGACAGCAGCTCGTGCGGTCGATCTGCAGGCCATCAAGCAACTCCTTGATCCGGTTCTCGATGTCGCCGCGGGCGCAGTAGATCCGTTCATAGACGAAACGCGGCGTCTGGCGCAGGTTGGTCACGACGAAGCGCGGGTTGTCGCGCGGGGCGCGGTCGCCGAGCCGGACGACCTCGGCTTTGATCACGACGCGGCGCGCGTGGCCCCACGTACCGGCCTGGTACTGGGTGTCGGTATACACGTGCGCGGTCTGGCCGCTGGCCGCGCTCTGGGCCTGCGCCACGAGCAGGGCGGGTTCGGCGTGGCGCTGCAACACGGCGTTCTTGGCCATCGCCACCACGTAGTCGAGCCGCGGCTCGGCATCCAGGAAGTCGAAGATCTCCGGCGTCGCAAAGCCCCCGTCGAGCCGGACGAGAAACCGCGCCTGGGGAAAGGCCTGCCGCAGCAGGGGCAGCAGCCGACACAACACGCCCACGGTCCCGCGGGTGGCCGACACATTTCCGGGCCGCAGCACCGCCGCGCACAGATACTGTTCGCGTTCCTGGTCGAAGGTCAGAAACGCCAGCAACGGCAGGTAGCACCAGCTATCGTAGTGCCCGTTGAAGAAGGTGAGCTGCTGGGCGCCGTGCGTCGCGTCGTCGGTGGGATCCAGGTCGATCGTGATCCGCCGCGCCCGCCCGTCCAGCCGGCGCTGATGCCGCTCGATGACCCGCATCGCCAGCTCGCGCGCCAGCTCGTAGAGGGCAGACCGGCCGACGCCGTTCTCGAACCGAGAGATCGTCGGCTGCGAGGCCAACGCCTCGCCAGCGACCGGGTCGCGCCCGAGCAACAGCTTGTGGATCGGATCGTCGGCGAGGCGGTCGGCGTCGTTACCATCCGGATGGCCACACGCAATGCCGAAGATCCGCTGGCCGAGCAACTCCGCCAACGTGTGCCGAACCTTCCCGGGCTCCCGCCGGTCGACCAGACAGCGGGCAAAGCCCGCCACCAACCCGTACAGCCGCTCGGCCGCCTTGAGCAGAACCGCGCCGCCATCGGAACTCGCGTGCTGGCGGTCGAACGTCGCGACGAGGGGCTTGTCGAAGAGATCCGGAAAGAGGACAGTCTGTGATATCTTGTCGGTCGTCACGCAAGGGCCTCTGTGGTGGGTAAATGTCTGGCTTCACAGCATTTGTACCACACGGGGGTCCTTGCGTCACTATCGAAATCGGACCCTTCACGAATTATCCGGGCTAAGGGCGCTGTCGTCTACTATCTGTACTTCGCCTCCCAAAACAAGACAGGCGCGAGGATCGTGAAGGACACCTTCGATACCTACGGCGCCAGGGGAACCGCTTGATGGCGACCAACTCTCCAATCGAGTGGACCGAGTCCACATGGAATCCGGTCACCGGGTGCGACAAAGTGAGTCCCGGCTGCGCACACTGCTATGCCGAGCGGATGGCCTGGCGGCTGCAGGCGATGGGGCAGCGCAACTACACCCGTGGTTTCGACCTTACCTTGCACTACCAAATGCTGGACCTGCCGCTCCGGTGGCGGAAGCCGCGGCGCATCTTCGTGAACTCGATGAGCGATCTCTTTCATGCACGGGTTCCGGACGAATTCATTCAGCGCGTCTTCGGTGTCATGCGCCAAGCGGACTGGCATGAGTATCAGATACTCACCAAGCGCTCCGAGCGGCTCGCCGAGCTGCATCGCACGCTGCCGTGGGCACCTCACCTCTGGATGGGAGTCAGCGTCGAGAATTCCAGATTTACTTTTCGCATCGAGCACCTGCGAGAAACCGATGCGCTAGTGAAATTTCTCTCGCTGGAGCCACTCCTGGGTCCGCTTCCCGATCTCGATCTGCGTGGGATCCATTGGGTCATCGTCGGCGGCGAGTCTGGGCCTGGAGCCCGGCCCATGGAACGATCCTGGATTCTTGACATCCGCGATCAGTGCACGGCAGCGGGTGTCGCGTTTTTCTTCAAGCAGTGGGGCGGCGTCTTCAAGAGCAGAACCGGACGCGAGCTCGACGGGCGTACCTGGAACGAGATGCCTACCCGCGCTGACGGCGGGGCGTTGGTGCACGGCTACTCCGCCGCGCTCCGATAGGCGATCGCCGATCCGCTCGTCTCATTGACGGCCGGCGGTGCACCATCTCGCCATGAAGTCGAGGATTCATCCGAAGTGCAAAACCAGATATCGCGTTGGGAATTGGTACGCTTCCCCTGCTGCCGGACCATAGAATGTTAGACTCTCGGGCGCTCTGGAAGGAGTCGCCATGCGGAAGTACCGGTTCACGGAGAGTCAGATCGTTGGCATCCTGAAGGAAGGCGAGGCGCTCACTCCCCGCTCGATGCGGACCGCGTAACCGGGCGTGATTCCCGAACATCCGAACAGCTTGTCAGCTGCAATCGACATCAGTCTCTCACCTTTTCCGGTTTCCTCAGCCGCCCGTCGGACATGTGACTCAGTGACCAGGCCACGCGGTAGAGCCTCGACTGGTCCGACACTGTGACCGCTACCAACTCAGGATCGCCAGGACGGGATATGCCGCACGCCACGGCCGCGCCGCGGGTTTCGTGTAGGTGACACAGGTCGAACCGCGACACCAGCGCGCCAAGGCGAGCCGGCTTCCGACAGATGGCCCAGTAAAGCATCAGGTCTGCCGTCCCCCGCCCACTTCGCCCGGTAGCCCAGGACGGTCGGCTACGGGCTTCCGCTCGGGAGCCGCTTCGTCGGGACGCCGCGGGTCGGCTTTACGACCTCGGAGTACGGGCGCGGCTACCGCCTCGGCTGCCGCCTCGGCCTGCTGGGCGGCGCGGATCCCGCGTTCGACCTCGGCGTCGATGCGCAGCGCCGGGAGAGCCCCCTGCAGGGCGGCACGGATCACGGCGCGCTCGCGCGGGCCACGGTGCGCTGGTAGCGGCGGCTCCAGGAACGCACGCCACGCGGCCGCGCGCGAGCCCGGCGATCGGCGCGTCGGCGAGCGCCCTGACCGGCTGACGAGCGAGATCCGGCGCGGGAAGGACTTCGTCCAGTTGAAGAACGGACCGTTCGACGTTGACCTGGTTTTCGCGCCAGACGGCATCGAACGCTTCGAGGACGCCTGGCGGCGCGGCGCCGACATCAACGGGTGCCCCGTCTGCTCCATCGAGGACATCATTGCGAGCAAGCAGGCCTCGAACCGCGCGAAGGACCGCGAAACCCTGCCTCGGCTCCGGAGCTTCCGCGACTACCTCCGCGAACCGGGCCGCGAGCACCCCCCGAGTACCAAGACTGCGCCTATTAGTACAAGCACGTTACGCACGACACATTAGGCGACGCGGTTTCCAGTCCATTGTCCGGGTCAAGGAAGACGAGCTGAGCGCCGTCCATAACCTCAGTCATCCCCGTCGCCCATGCTCGGCGCTGTTCACTGTTCGCCGCGCCTGTCGGGCACAGAGCCTTATGAAAACGAGCCGTATCCGGAAGCAGTCCCAACTTCTCAAGGTGGGCTACTGATCGCCGACGTGGATCGACCCTAAACGAATCGACGAATCTCTTCAGGCCGTTGAAGACCTCAGGGTCCAGGTACTCGAATCGCTCGTTCTTTCGGAGGTAGTCCAAGTGCCGACCGTCGTTGTTCTTTTCTTCAGCGGCGTCCGTGCGGTACCAGCAGACACCGAGGGACCTGCCTCCACAGAGAGCGCGGAGCAGTGCGAACTTCCCGAAGTCCCCGACATCCCCAGCGTATCGATCTTGCATGTGTTCACTATAGGCTCTCTTGGTCAATGCGTCCGGTACCGTTGAGAAGCGCGACGGCCTTGGCCCTCTCGTCAGCCGTTGGTAGCTGTGAATGGGGACGCGTCCCAATGCTTCCGATGATCTCGCGCTGCCGATGATTGCCGACCGCTCCGTAGCTGGTGAACGTGGTCAGTACACCCTCGTGCCCGAGATTCTGACTCCACGCAACACGGGAGAGGTGTCCGACGAATGTCACGGAATCAGGTGCTTCCGGCACGTGCGACCGCAATGTGAACCCCGCTGACGGTGTCGGGAGCCTGAAGAATGGGCCACGAACACATCCGGTCCACGCGGAAGGGCGTTTAGTGTATAACGGTGCCGACCCGAACGGCCAAAATGGAAATCCCGGCCTGATATCGAAATCGGAGGAAACATCGCAATGACGCACTACGGAGGCAAGGACTTGGCACGAAGTTTTCGCCAGGTTCGCGGCAACACCATTCAGACCGCCGACGACATTCCGGGGGACAAGTACGGAGTCCAGGCGAGTCCCGACACCCGCAGCATCGGCGCCACCCTGGTCCACATCGCGGTGAGCACCGGGTTTCAGGACTACATCCAGCGCAACAAGGTCACCGACCTCAAGGACGTGAACTTCATGGAGCTGTTCCAGAAGTTCAGCGCGGAAGAGGCCAAGCCGCGGACCAAAGCAGAAACGATCGCCTACCTCAAATCACAGGGAGAGGCTTTCGCGTCGTTCCTCGAGGGCCTGTCGGATGAGTTTCTTGCGGAACCCGTCGCGATGCCCCTCGGCGCGGAGCCTGCGACCAAGACGCGTTTCGAGATGCTCCTGTCGCCAAAGGAGCACGAGATGCACCACCGCGGTCAACTGATGCTGCTTCAGCGCATGATCGGTCTGGTGCCGCATCTCACCCGACAGATGCAGGAGCACATGGCGCAGCGCGCGCCGGCGGCGAAGACTACGTCGTAGATCGCTCGGGCCCGCGCGCCCGAACGTCAGCACGCAACGGGCGCGCGGGCATTGTCAACTTGTTGAGGGCAGCGCGCTCTTGCCCCGTGAAATCGACGCTCCCGATCGTTTTCAGCAGGCGCACGTCACCGCATCCCATTCAACGAACGCGCGGGTGCGGAGCAGGCGGTGGTGAGCCGACCGCAGGAGGTGTCGACTGACTCGGAAGAGATTCTGCACGATACCGTGAACCGACGCGAACCGTTGGCGCTGAGCGGCCGACGTGAAACGCCGCATCTGGCGCTCCCGCTGACGCGTCGGTTGGTGGGAGACCTCGGCTCGATTGTTCGCGTACTGATCAGTGACGTGGACCACGGACGGCATCACGGTGCGGCCCGCGGCGGCGGCGGAGCGCAGCTGGTCGGTGATCAGTCGTCGAGGGACACGGCCCTGGGCTTTCAGCAGCGTCCGAAAGAATAGGACGGCTGCTCGCCGATTCCGGTGCGATGGCACGAGGATGTCCAGGACGTCACCGTCCTCGTCGACCGCGCGCCACTACGCCACCCGCGACTTTTTCCAGCATGCCGAACCCGCTGCTGGCCCGCTATTTCCACGCCCGCGGCGTCTTCAACGATCTCGACGTTGCCGCGCTGCCTGAGCCCCAGCCCGACGCGCTGTGGGCGGCGTGGCTGACGCTGGACGACAGCCAGCGCCACGCGATGGACACCACGTTCCAGGACATCACGGCGCTGAGTGGCCTCGCGGCACTCGTCGTCAAGGCCCGCGTCTTGCGGACAGGGCGAGCTCCGCTGGCACGGTGTGCAAGACGATCCGGGTACGGTCGAACTGCGCGCTAGTCTGCCGACGCTACCGGCCGGCGAGCGGCACATCCTCGTTCACGATGCGGACCGACGTCGCCGCGTCGGATCCGCCGTCCGACTCCGCCCGCTCGCCGCGCAGACGGCCCATCCGAGGTGCCCGTGGCTAACCCCACCTGTTGCGGTCTCCGATCCCAATTCATTCGAGGACGGTGCACTGGGTCCGCTGGAATCCGATGCAGAACGAGGGATGGAGCGAGGGGAACAAGAACCCAGGAATGCTTTAAGGTGCATATGTTTCAATGACTTACAAGACATTCACATCGGACACAGTAGAAGCCGGGCGGGGCGGTGCGCACGAACACGGCACTCAAGCGATGCGTCAGGCGGCGCGACGGCCGTGGAGGGGTATCTGTCATCGACGAGACCACGTGAGGTGCACCCACAGTTTTGAATACAGATAAAATTAGGATGCGGGTGAAAGCGACGGAACGAGGTGAGGCACTCTAGGACAATAACCCCTTTTTGCTAGAGAAAGTTACGTGGACGTTCATGGGACACCACGGGAAGACGTCGGAAACCGAAAGATGGTGGATGTCGGGCGCGCCACTTCTTCAAGCCTGTTTTCCTCACAGGGGGCCGGTCGTCGCCGAGTTGAGCGGTGAGTCTCTACGCGCAGACGAGCACGGTCTCGGGTTCCAAGTAGCACCGGCGGCCAAGAATCAACATCCAATGACTCGCACGTGACCCTGAGAGCCGTACTCCAGGATCTTCGCGTCACGCGTGACCAGCACGTATCCGAAGGCCCGCGCTGTCGCGATGAGGATACGGTCGGCAGGATCGGGTGGCGGGGAACCGGGCAACGTGGTCGATGCGACCAGAACGGATACGGGCATCGTGGCAAGCGTTGCTGAGGGCAATTCGCAGAAACGCTCGAACCACGTATTGGGATCGAGCGCGAGGGCTATCTTGCCCTTAGCGGCAAGCATCGCAATCTCCCATGCAGAAATGGGGGACACGAGCAGCCGGGCTCCGTGCCGGTAGGCGCTTTGCAATTCACCGGCCGCGGGCTCGCGCAAGGGATCGCCGTGCGCGGTCCAGATGACGGCACAGGTATCAAGCAAGAAATCGACCATTGGCCACTATCGTCCAGCGTTCCAGTCTTCGTCGATCGGATCCGTGAGATCCGTACCGGGTGCGATGGTCACTGTGTCCTTCAGTTGACCGAAGACTGTCGCGAACGAACCGCTACGCTCTGTCGCGGACGGTCCGTTGCCGCCATCTGTAGACGCGGTCTCCCGTACGGCCTTCCGGAATACAAGTTTGGCGTGTTTCATGTCCACCTGTTCTGTCTCGTATCCGGCCGCAAGCCAAGCCTTCGTCATCACCCAGTTGCTGGGGTTGTTGGACCACAACGCCCGATGCCGGCGGGCCGCCGGTGGCAGCGGTGCACCAATGACCTGCTCGATTTCCTCGAAGGTCATCGACACCTGCATTTGTCGTGACTCGCGCAGGTGTGACTCCAGTGGAGCGTACTTGCTCATGATGATGTACCCCGCAAAACAGACACACACATAATACTTACACACTTACATCTAAGTGTCAGCTCCGTGGGTGGATCACGCGGGCCGATCTGCACGCACGAGGTCTGCAACGTCAGAGGACCGGCACACCACGAACGCCGCCAGACCTCAACCCGCCGATGCCGACGGTTCGACTGCGATTAGCCGTGAGGCGCCCGCGTCGACGCTAAAGCGTCCCTGAACCGACCAGACCCCCGGCAGGATCTGCTCGATGACGGGTGGCGGCGATCCGGCCGCCGGGATCGTGGCGGGCGTTTCGCCGATCCAGATCGCGCGGCACGCCGACTGCAACGGGTCCACCGACTCGAGCACCACCGTCTGGCGGTCCTGCCCCATCAGCAACGGTTCCTGCAAGGCCGAGAGACGCAGGACGTGCAGCGCCGGCAGGTAGTACATCGCCTGTCGCCAGTTGATCGGCCCGCCGTCCGAGACGAGGACGACGCCATCCGCCGGGCAACGCTCCTCTACGGTCCGTCGCACCTGATCTATCCGAGCATCGGTGCCCGCAATCGTCGCCGCCGACGCGAACGTCACCGGCTCGAGGTCGCTGGCGATCTTCTGGAGCAGCGTCTTGTCGCCGTAGCGCATGTCGCCACCGGTGACCGACGCCGGCAGGGGCCCGAGCGCGAGGAACTGCACCGCGCCGACAAGTGCGATGCCGGCTAGCGCCGCGGTTCCGCGCCGGCCGAGCGGCGCCAATCCTGTCATCAACGCGAGAAAGGCAAGCGGCACCAGCGGCAAGACGTAACCGGGCTTCGCGAAGTGGATGAATACGAACACCGCCAGGATCGGCGCCACCCAGCCGAGCGCCCAGACTCGGTCGAGTGCCTGCGTGCGAATCGCGCGCCACCCGGCGTACGGCAACGCAATGACGCATCCGGCGCCCATCATCAGGACGGCCTGCAAGATGTCGCGCACGTGCCGGTTCAGTTCCCGGAAGAACGAAGCGTCGCCCCCACCCGTCAACCGCGTCGCCTCGGTGGCCTCCGCGAACTGCGCCAGAAAGAGCGCCGGCATGACTGGATCGTCGACGGCGCGCCAAGCCATCACCGCTGCAACGCCGGCCGCTCCCGCGCCGAGGGCGGTCAGCCGCCGGCTGGCCGGTACGCATGCGGCGAGCGGCAGCAGCATGAGGGCGGTGGGTGGCTTCACGAGCGTACAGGCGGCGAAGGCTAGCGCCAGCAGCCACAGCGGCGATTCCCCGCGCCGGAAGTGGAAGCAGGCTGCCGCCACCAGGAGCGCGCCGAGCATTTCTTCGAGTGCGTACACCTCGGCAACGGACGAGTAGAACCAGACAATGGGGCTCGCCAGGAACGCGGCCATGCCAGCCCAGCGCTGCGCTACCGGCACGCCGATCGTGTCCGCCAGCTTCCAGAGGACTAGCCCCGCTACGGCGGTTGCGAGGGCGGCGACCAGGATCAGCGCCCCGTTCGGATCGTCGGTCACCACGTTCGCCAGCCGCGCCGGCAAGACGTAGCCGATATAACCGGGCGGATGCGGTTGATGCAGCGCGAGATCCCAACGATCGAACGCTAGCGCGAAATTGACCGAATCCCATTCGAAGAGCCGCTCCGCCCGAAACGGTGCGCGGCTTAACCAGACGAAGAGGCCGGCCGCCGCGGCCACGACGATGCCCGAACCGCGCCAGCGCTGGAACTCGTCGGCCACCGCTCGATAGTACAGCCGGTACGACCGACGGGCCGCTTCCGAATCCTCGCGCCGACCGCGGCTATAGTGACGCAGCCCGCCGGAACCCCACGATGACACGCCCGCTCGTGACCGTCGCCCTCCTCCTCTGCGGGGTCAACTTCCTGCTCCTCGGCTTCGGGGGGCCGTCAATCCCGATCGGTGCGGAATCGGGCCTCGCGCTGTTCTGCCTGAACAGCTATCTCGGCTTCGCGCTGCTGCTCGGCCACGCGTCCATCCAGCTTGCGGTCACGAAGCGGTGCGCGCAGGGAGCGGCTGGCGTGCTCACCGGTATCGCGGTGCTCTGCCTTCCCTACGGGGTGTACGCGGTTGCCGCCGAGTCCCTGCCGGATTTCGCGCCGTTGAAGCTCCTCATCTACGTGACGCTCCCGCCGCTGATCTGTCTTGCGACCCGGAGACTCTCCACTCCACGGCATTGGCCGACACTGATCGTCGTGCTGCTGCTATGGCTCCCCCTGGAGTTCGGATGGATGACCGAGGTCTGGGCCGAGCCGGATCAACCGTTCGCTTCGGCCCTGAATGTGCTGGTCGGCATCTCCGTGGGGGTGTTTTCCGTGGTGTGCGTGCGCGGCGTGGACCACGTGGGCTATGAGTGGCGCCTCCGGGCGGTGGACTGGCTGGCGGCGGGGCGCCTGTTTCTCATCTTCGCGCCCGTCGCGATCCTTCTGGGCCTGGCAAGCGGCTTTCTCGCCATCGCCGGGAGCTTCACGGCGCCGGGTCCGCTGCTCTTCATGGCTCTCGGCATCTTTCTCGTCATCGCGGTGCCCGAAGAATTGCTGTTCCGCGGCATCCTCCAGAACGTCCTGGAGAAGAGCCTCGGCCATCGCAACCTGGCGCTCGGGGTGACCGCCGTCGTCTTCGGACTGGCCCACCTCAACAACGGGCCGCACGCCGACTGGCGCTACGTCGGGCTCGCCACGCTGGCCGGATGGTTCTATGGCCGGGCGTACCTCAAGACCCGCAACCTGATGGCGCCGGCGCTGCTCCATACCCTGGTCGATACGGTCTGGCGCGGCTTCTTTCGCTGACCCGACCGCCGCGGACGCGTCACGCCACGCGCATGCTCGAGAACAGCCGGCGATGCCCCTCGACGATCCGGCGTTCCGCCTCCGGGTCGATCTCCAGGCTGCTGTCTCCGCGTTCGAACGTGCCGCCGAGCAGGATGCCGTCCGACCGCGGAAACATGTACAGCCCGCGCTGAATCGCGATGTAGTCGATCTCCGGCTGCGGAAACAGGACCGTCAACTGCCCTTTCACGGGCAGGAGCTGATCGTCACCAAACAGCTCGGCGGCGCCAAGACCGGTGCAGTTGATCACGGCCCGTTCCGGCAGCGCCGCCACTGCCTGCCGATCGCGCAACTCGCCCACCACGACAGTTCCTCCCGCGATACGCACGTCGCGCAGCAGGGCATTCAGGTAGATGGCTGGCTCTATGAGCATCGTCCGGACGCGCCGCACCGCCGGCGCCGCGAAGGGATGCTCGTCCGGATGGAGCCAGACCGAACTCGCGAAGACATCGGGGAGGAGGTCGACCAGCCGGTTCTCTCCGCGCTCGTCGGACAGGTAGTAGTTGTCGATCCAGCGCACGCCGTAGCCGGCGCCCACGTAATCCTGGAAGTAACGGTAGGCAATCCGGCTCGCGTCGACGAACTGTTTCAGAAAGGCGGGCGTCGCCTCGTCACGATCGAAGACCGACGAGGGTGTCCACTGCCCTCCCGCCACGTTGGAGGTGGTGCGCGGTGGGAGATCCCGCGTGTAGATCGTCACCGCCCAGCCCCGGCGCTGGAGGAGACGGGCCGTCGCCAGTCCCACCACGCCGCAGCCGAGCACCGCCGCCCGGCGCTCCCTTCCAACGGCGCCTGCTTCCGCTTCGCGGACCGCGAGTTCCGCCGTCCCCCAGGACAGCGTGATCCCACCGCCGCCGTGACCGTAGTTGTGGACGATGAGCTGATCGCCCAACCGGACCGCTCCGAGCCTGAAACCGGCCGGCCGGTAGGGACGCAGGCCGACGACACGCCGGATGATGCGATCCCACGACACGTCGACACGCGCCAGTCCCGCCCCCGTCTTCCCCGGACGCGTCCCGGGAAGACGGAGGGAACATGCCGACGTCGCAACCGTGCCGAGCAGGGCCTGCCCACCGCGCTGCAGCGCGGTTCGACGGGTCATGCGCGACGACACAGATCGGAGAGCGGTTCCGGAATCGGACATCGAGGCCACTCCTCAGCCCGCAGACCCGCCGGGCTCCGAACGCCCGTAGACGAACCGTTCCAGTTCGCCGTGGACGCGCTCGACGGTGGCGTTGGACGGCGGTGCGGTGAATGCCGAGACCACGAGCGCGACTCCCCAGTTCACCAGCAGCCCCCAGATAGCGCCGTGCATGCCGAGCGGGTGCGGCGCCACCACCAGCGTCACATAGAGCGCCACGAGGCCTGCGGCGATCCCCGCGACGACACCCGTCCGCGTCAGGCTCGGGCGACCCGGGAAGCAAACTCCGACCAGACCCGGCAACAACTGGATCGCGCCGGCGCCCGACAGCGTCACGAGTGCGACGAGAACCTCGAACGTGCTCACGGTCAGGACATACCCGACCGCGAGCAGCAGCACGACGATCAGCCGTCCCACCAGCATGTAGTGGGCCTGGCTCGCGTCCGGCCGGAGGTACCGCCGGTACACGTCGTGCGTGAGGATGGTCATGTTCGAGTGGAGAATCGAGTCGAGCGTCGACATCGCGGCGGCCGTGGCGCCGGCCAGGATTGCGCCGGTGAGCCAGGGAGAGACGTGCGCGAACAGCAACTCCGGGAAGATCCGGTCCGGGACGTCGAGGTCGGGCATCGCCACCGCACCGCCGAGACCGACCATCGCCGCCGGGATGTAGAGCGACATCAGGTAGATCGGCGTCGTCGCGCCGAGCACCTTGAGGGTCTTCGCGTCGACCGCGGTGTAGTAGCGGATCAGCATGTGGGGCTGCAGCACGATGCCGAACGACAGGGTGACCGTCATCCCGATCCACATCCCCGGCGTGAAGAACCCGGTGGGACCGGGTAGCTGAAGCAGATCCGGCCGCTGGGCGACCACCTCCCGCCAGAGCTGCACCGGACCGCCGAACAGTTCGTAGGACAACACGATGGCGCCGATCCAGACGGCGGCGTACATCCAGATGCCCTGCAGCACGTCGGTCCAGTAGACCGCCCGGAGCCCGCCCGCGATCAGGTAGGACGCGGCCGCGACCAGCAGCAGCAACGTCCCAAACTCGAACGAGATCCGCCCGCCGGACGCGACGGTGATGATGTAGCCGAGCCCCTGCGCCTGGGTCTGGATGTACAGGATGGTGAAGACGACCGACACGAGCGCGACCGTGACCCGGACCAGTTCCGACTCGTAGAAGTCGGCCAGCAGGTCGGCCGGCGTGATGTAGCCGAATGCCTTGCCAAGGGCCCAGATCCGCGTGCCGAGAACGTAGGTGATCGCGCCGGAGAGCACCGTCCACGCGCCGGCCGCCCAGAAGCCGATGCCATGCGTGTAGAAGAACCCGCCCGACCCCAGGAAGGCGAACGCCGAATGGAAGGTCGCGACGATGGTGAGGTAGAGCACGACGAAGCCGGCCTTCCGGCCGTACAGCAGGAAGTCCTCCACGTCCACGGTCAGGCGCCGGTTCGCGAGGATGCCAAGGACGAGGGTCACGCCGAGGTAGGCGACGATCAGGCCGGTGGCGATTTCCCACGCTTCCATCAGATTGTCCCTGAGGCGGCTCTAGGAGCCCGTGGTGAAACCCCGCGTAGCACCGAGAGCGGCGAGGCGCTCGCCAAGGCGCGACGAGGGAGCATATTGGCCATATGGCGACCGCGGACTGCCACAGTCCGAGGAGCAACGCCGTTCAGGCGGGATGCATCGCCGCTCGAATGTAGCGGGGGTTTCACCACGGGCTCCTAGACCTGCCGGCGCCAGACCCAGATCAGGATGCCGATCAACGTCGTGTACACCGCCAGCAGCGCCACGAACAGGAACGGTGCCCCGAGAATCCTCGGCTCGATGCGATTGAGCACTGTGTGCGTGAACGGCGGCATCGCGAGCAAGAAGACGGCCAGGAACGCCACCGTGGCGATCCAGCCGTCGCGGGTCCGGGGAATGCAGTGCGAGCGGCGAGGCGGACGCATAGGCATGGACCGTTAGGCGAGAGATTCTACACGGACCGTGACGACGTCCGTGTCGTGGTACTGCTGGTGGCGGACCGACGAGGCGAGATGCCGGAGCAGCCGGAGCGATACTTCCTCCTCGGCGTGCGCGCCGCTCACACGGTCGCCCAGCACGGCGATGCGGTCCTCGACGTTCGCGTCGTCCGTCGCGGCGATAAACTCCAGTTCGGCGGCTCGACCGTCATTGCGCGCGCTGATCTGCAGTCGCCGCTCCGAAGCGGCCTCACCTTCCTCGCCGGGCCGGATCAACGTCAGCAACGTCTCTTCGCCGACCGCACGCAGCCGATCCGTCATCGCCTCGCCCCAGCCGCGGCTCGCCGCGAATTTCGTCAGGAACGTGTCGATCTTCGGATAAGCATCGGTGTTCAGGGCGGTCCGAACGCGTTGTGCTCTCGGCCTGGACACTTCCAGGAACAGCGTCATGAGGATCGCGGCAAGGCCGCCCGACGTCATGCCGTTGCTCAGCAGGCTGCTCCATGCGCCCAACGCTTCGGGGAAGAGCAACCCGTTCTGGAAACCAAGTCCGATCCAGAAGCCGACCCCCGCCACGACGCCCTTGCGGTAGTCGACGCCGTCTTCGACAACCACCCGCATGCCGAGAACGAAAAGCGCGCTCATCAGCACGATGGTGTAGGCCCCGACCACCGGACCCGGAATGGCGAGGATCAGCGCCATGAACTTCGGCAGGAACGCCAGCACGACGAAGATGCAACCGATGGCGACCCCGACGGCGCGGGCCGCGACCCCGGTGATCTCGGTGACGGAAACGCTCGACGAATAGGTCGTGTTGGGCACGGTCGCGGCCAGACCCGACAGCAGGTTGCCGACGCCATCGGCAGCGACCGCGCCCTGCACGACCCGGAAGTCTGTCGCGCGCGTCTTGCGCCTCGAAACGCGCTGAATGGCAACGCGCGTGTCGTACAGGCCGAAGGTGGCAGCGCACGCGCAGCCGCTGGCAATGCCGACAACCGGCGCCCAGAGCCGCCAGTAGCCCGCGGCCCGCAGAGTGACCGCCACCGTCACCACCAGCGTAACGATGACGCTGACCGGAGCTGCCGCCGGAGACGAACCCTCCGGCACATCCCCCAGCATCCCGAACATGATCGGCATCAGGGTCACCGGTATCAGCATGATCACCGTGCCGCACACTGTCGGTGTCAGGATTCGGCGGAGCAGCGACAACTGCGCCGAGAGTCCGAACTGGAACAGGGCGGATACGGTAACCAGCGTCGCGAGCAGGCCCGGCCCGCCATCGGCCAGCGCCGTGTGACGCAGACGGCGATGAAGGCGGCGGAGGTCCCCATCAGCAGCACATGGCCCGAGCCGACACGTCCGACGCGGACCGCCTGAAGCACCGTCGTGACTCCGCTGATCGCGAGCGCCGCGAACGCCGCCCAGGACAGGAATTCCTCGCCAGCGCCGGCCGCGCGCACCACGATGGCCGGCGTCAGGACGATTCCGGCCACGGTGAGCATGGCGAATTGAAAGCCGAGCCCGAGGGCAAGTGCGGGCGGAGGGTCTCCTCGGGTTCGTAGCGAAGTTCCCTGACGCGTTCAGCGGATGAAGTCATCGCGACC
The DNA here is from genome assembly GCA_965246995.1 of Vicinamibacterales bacterium. Classification (GTDB taxonomy): domain Bacteria; phylum Acidobacteriota; class Vicinamibacteria; order Vicinamibacterales; family UBA8438; genus VXRJ01. The sequence continues at coordinate 1,192,990 of OZ252008.1, read as the reverse complement.
ATCTCCTGAAGGTGGACTACCCCCCGGTAGGTAGTTTGTACACCATTCTTGAGAGGTCCACGCCGAGGCAGTCGATCCGGCTGGCCCCGACCCCCGTCCAGAGGTCGAGGCCAGTACTTCATCGTGAAGCTGTGAACGGGAACCGCTGTACAATGCCCCGGTTTGGGTCACCGCGCAGGTAGTGTTGGAACCCACGGCCGGTAGCCCTGGAAGCAGGGGCAGGTACCCTGAATGCCGAAGGTTGAGAGCCGCATGCCGGACGAGAAACCCGCGTCCGCCGGCCCGCCCACCGGGAAGCACATCTGTGTCTATCTCGGCGCAAACCTCGGACGCTCGCAGCAGTACATCGACGAGGCCGATGCCCTGGGGCGCCGGATGGCCGCCGAAGGTATCGGCCTGGTGTACGGCGGTGCGAGCATGGGCCTGATGGGCACGCTGGCCAACGCCGTCCTCGAAGAAGGCGGCTACGTCACCGGCGTGATCCCGCGGCAACTGTCGTATCAGGAACTCGCACACGAGGGACTGAGCCGAATCCTCGAAGTCAACACGATGCACGAGCGCAAGCACCTGATGCTGAGCCTCTCCCAGGGCTGCATTGCGCTGCCCGGCGGATTCGGCACGCTGGAGGAAATCTTCGAAGCCCTGACCTGGTCCCAGATTCCAGTCGAAATGCACGAGAAGCCGTGTGTCTTCGCGAACATCGACGGCTATTTCGACCACATGTTCGAGTTCCTCGACCACGCTGTCGAGCGGGGATTGCTACTACCCCACAATCGGGACCTCGCGAAGCAGGCGCCGACCGCAACCGGAGCCCTGCAACTGATGCAGGCCGCCTGGGCCGAGGAAGAACAGGCCATTCTCGACGTGATCAAGTCGTACGAGGCTTGACCAAATCGTCGGTGCGAGCAACGCCGTTCAGGCGGGATGCATCGCCGCTCGAATGTAGCGGGGGTTTCACCACGGGCTCCTAGTACCGGAACAGGTACTGGAACTTCGTGAAGAACGCGCGGTTGGTGCGCTCCAGGGCCGTGACCGACGGGAACAGGTAGTCCGAAATCCCGTCTCCGTCCAGGTCATCACCGAGGATGAGGTCGGCCTGCTGGTATCGGTCGTCGTAGCCGATGTAGAACACCGTGCCCGCATTGACCCGATAGCTCACCAGCAGGTTCAGACCGACGGTGCGCTCCAGTGTGTTGAACTCCGCAATGTTCCGTAGCGTCAACCGGTCGGTGAACTGATAGGTGTTCAGGGCGCGGACGATCTTCACGTCGAAGACCAGCGCGTCCTCGTTGCGCGGATCGAGCAGCCGGCTGACGTTCACGTTGATCTGCGACTGGAACCGCGACGCCGGCCGCAGAGTGATGAACATCCCGCCGCTGCCGCCTCGACCGAGGAACGGGTTCACCTGGTACCGCACCTGGTCACCATAGCCGTAGAACGCGCCGATGGAGAATTTCCGGCTGCTGCTGATACGGCCGAAAGTGCGGAAGCTGGTCTTGCGGAAGTTCACTTCCCGGTAACGCTCCATGTCGCGGTTGACACTGACGCTGGCGCTGATGTTGTTGGCGAACGTCGTGTTCAGGCTGCCGCGGAACTCCTCGTCCTCAAGCACGTTGTTGAAGTTCCAGTTGCGGCCATAGGTGACGCTCGGCCCCCAGTTGATCATCCAGCTCTCCGGCCAGAACCGGTACCCGACAGTCGTAACGTTGCGCCGCTGGTCCGTGCGCTGCACGAACCCGACATCCGTCTGGAAGTCGGGCGACAGCAAATAAGTGCCGTTGAAGATACTCCAGTGGCGACCGTTCAGCCGGTAGTTGACGTCGAACATCGTGCCGCGGGAGTCGACACCGTCCAGATCGCGGTTGTTGGTCTGGACCGCGGTGAACGCGACCGCCTGCGTCTGGCCGAGCCGGAAGGCGCCGTCGGCCAGCGCCATGCGGCTGTAGCCACCCAGGAAGTCGCGGTTCGTAACCATCGCGCCAAGATGGGATTCCGTATAGAGGTCATAGCGCGCCCGCCCGATCACGACGTTCGCGCCGGCGTCGCCCTCGGGTCCCGCCAGTCCGGCCACGGCGCCGGCTGCGGCATCGTTCGCGGCGAGGAAGCCGACCGATGTCCGCCCCACCTTGCCGGTGATCTTCGCGCCCCAGTCCGGATCCCGGATGGTCCGGGTGTGGACGAAGTTGATGGGCCCGAATACGTTGAAGATCTCCGCGCCCTCCAGAAAGAAGGGCCGTAACTCCGGGTAGTAGAGGGCGAACCGCTGGTTGGTCTCGATCTGCGGGCGGTCGGACTCGACTTGTGAGAAGTCCGGGTTGAGCGTGAAGTCGGCCGTCAGGTTCGACGTGATCCCGTACTTGAGGTTTACGCCCCCTTCGGGCTCCCCGCTGCCGGTCATGAAGTCGCCGTTCCGGCTGTTGAGCGATCCGGACTGGATTCCGGTCGCGACCGGCATAATCTCCAGATTGCGGCTCGTCGAGAGGTCCGTCATTCCCTCGAGCAACCCCATCTGGGGCAGGAAGCCAGCTACTCCTCGCGAAATCGGCGCCCAGACGACATTCTCGTCCTTGCCCCGGATCTCGCGGACGATCTGGAGCCCCCACCGGTGAGGCACATCGCGGCCCCGCCGCGGATAGCGCAGGCTCTTGAACGGAATGGCCATCTCCGCCGTGAAGCCGTCGCCGACAATCTGCGCGCCGCTATCGAACAGTGCGTTCCAGGAGTCGTCACCGCGGGGGATGCCGCGACCGCCGAATCCACCTCCGCCGCCACCACCGCCACGTCCGCCGCCGCCACGTCCACCGCTGCGACCGCGCGCGTTGATGATCTCGTCGCCCTGCACGCCGTAACCGTTGATCGAAAAGGCGTAGGCGCGCTGCTGATCCAGAAACGGGTCGAAGTAGACCGTGATGTTGTCGTCGCGAAACGCCTGGTCACGATCGACCCGGGTCGCCCGCATGATGCCGATGTCCTGGTAGTGGGCATGAACCGCGAGGTACAGATTCTGGCTGTCGTAGCTGATCCATACCTCGGTCTCCTCGCTCGCGGGTTCGCCTTCGAACGGCTGCTGCTGCACGAACTCGGTCACGCGCAGGGCGTTCCGCCAGACCAGGTCGTCGAGCCGTCCGTCGATATCGGGGCCTTCCTCCGTGCGCGTCGGATGGAGTGTGGGACGTCCCGCCAGGATGCCCGCAGCGGCAGCAAGACCGGCTACCGAGTTCCTGCGTTCTCCCCGTGGCGGCGCTTCCCCGAGGACAATGCTCCCGCTGACTTCACCGGGCGCAGGGGGCGCAGGGGGCGCCGGGCGCACCGGGCGACCGGGTGGCACGAAGCGCGCATCCCGGTCGCCATTCCCGTTGCCGTTGCCATTCCCGTCGCCGGGCGGCCTGCCGCGGGGTACGGCAACGGCCATCCTGCCGTCGCCCCGCACCTGGGCCAGCAGCGCTGCACCGAGGTCAACGACGATCTGGTCCTGGATCGCGAAGAGATCGGCGACCTTGCCGTCCGCCTTGACGCCGACAGCCACGGCGCCGGTCTCCGTATCGATCAGCCGCGCCGTAACGCGCATCTGATCGCCCAGCCGCTGATAAGCCCCGGTGATGAGCCAAGTGGCGCCCAGCCGGCGACTCGCCTCGCGCGCGGCGCCTTCCGACTCCACCCCGGGTGTAGCCGGCTGGTCGACCGCGACCGCCTGCATCTCGTCGCGAAAGGTCCCGCGCCCGATCACCGAGACCGCCTCGAGCTGCCCGATTTCGGCCGACAGCGTCTCGGCGACACCTGCTCCGATCCAGTCGTCGGACGGGTGCGCCGAGAGGTTCGCAAACGGCGCGATCGCCACCGCGTCCTTTGCGCCATCACCGTGGCCAGTCAGTGCCTCGGAGCCCGTCGCCGTCTGAGCAAACGTGCTGACCGACACTGCCGCGACGAACCATGCGATCGCGCCGGCGAATGCCAGGCACCGCCCGGAAACGCCGCGAATGGACGAGGTGTGGGCCCGCACGAGATTCTTCAAGTCTACAGCGGTCAGACGCTCGGCTCCGCGCGTTCGTTTACGGTCGATCGAACTCTATGACCGCCGATGGGCCTCGCCCCTCTTTCTCTGTCCGGTCGCTGAGATCAAGCCAGGTCGAAACGATCGAGATTCATCACCTTGTCCCACGCAGCGACAAAGTCACGCACAAATGCCTGCTGCGAATCGTCACATGCGTAGACTTCCGCAATGGCACGGAGCTGGGAGTTCGAACCGAAGACGAGATCGACGGCGGTGCCTGTCCACTTGAGCTCGCCCGTCCCTTGATCGCGTCCCTCGAACACGTGCTCGGACGTCGAGGACGCGTGCCACGTCGTGTTCATGTCGAGCAGGTTGACAAAGAAATCACTGGTCAACCTCTCAGGCCGCTTGGTGAAGGCGCCGCGTTCGGACTGCCCGACATTTGCGTTCAGGACGCGCATGCCGCCGACGAGCACCGTCATCTCGGGAGCGGTCAAGGTCAACAACTGCGCCCGGTCCACCAGCAGCTCTTCGGCGGATCGGCTGTGTCCGTTCCCGAAGTAGTTGCGGAACCCGTCTGCGGTCGGTTCCAGCACGGCAAATGAGTCCACGTCGGTCTGTTCCTGCACCGCGTCGGTGCGCCCTGGCGAGAAGGGAACCTGCACGTCGTGCCCGGCGTTCTTCGCAGCCAGCTCGACCGCTGCGCACCCGCCCAGAACGATCACGTCTGCGAGCGAGACCTTCGTCCCGTCGGACTGCGAGCTGTTGAAACCCCTTTGGATTCCCTCCAGGACTCCCAGCACAGTTCCCAGTTGGGCCGGCTGGTTCACTTCCCAGTCTTTCTGCGGTGCGAGGCGAATGCGCGCCCCGTTTGCCCCGCCGCGCTTGTCGCTGCCACGGAATGTTGAGCCGGACGCCCAGGCGGTCGAGACCAGTTGGGAAATGGACAGTCCCGATTCGAGGATCTTGCCCTTGAGCGCGGCGATGTCTTGAGCATCAATCAACTCATGATCGACGGCGGGCACTGGGTCTTGCCACAAGAGCTGCTCCTCAGGAACCTCCTGGCCGAGGTACCGCGAGATTGGCCCCATGTCACGGTGGGTCAGCTTGTACCACGCTCTGGCGAAGGCATCTGCAAACTCCTCCGGGTTCTCGAGGAAGCGCCTCGAAATCGGTTCATAGATCGGGTCCATCCTCAGTGCGAGGTCCGTCGTCAGCATGACAGGGGTGTGCTTCTTCGACGGATCGTGGGCATCCGGCACGGTGTCCGCGGCCCCGGAGTCCGTCGGAACCCATTGATACGCCCCTGCGGGGCTCTTGGTCAGATCCCAGTCGTAGCCGAACAGGGTCTCGAAGAAGCTGTTGTCCCAGGTCATCGGGGTGGGCGTCCAGGCGCCCTCCAGCCCGCTGGAGATCGTGTCCCCCGCCTTGCCGCGGCCGAAGGTGTTCTTCCAGCCGAGGCCTTGTTCCGCGATGCCGGCGCCCTCGGGCTCGGGACCGACGTACTGGTCTGCATCGGCGGCGCCATGGGTCTTGCCGAACGTGTGCCCCCCGGCGATGAGGGCAACCGTCTCCTCGTCGTTCATCGCCATCCGAGCAAACGTCTCTCGAATGTCCCTGGCGGCGGCAAGCGCACTCGGCTCACCGTTCGGCCCCTCGGGATTCACGTAGATAAGGCCCATCTGAACAGCACCCAAAGGGTTCGCGAGCTCCCTGTCGCCGCGGTAGCGCTCGTCGGCAAGCCACTCGGTCTCAGGCCCCCAGTAGATGTCCTCCTCAGGCTCCCAGACGTCCTCGCGCCCGCCGGCGAAACCGAACGTCTTGAGCCCCATCGACTCCAGGGCACAGTTGCCCGCGAGGATCATCAGGTCGGCCCACGAGATCTTCCGGCCGTACTTCTGCTTGATCGGCCAGAGCAACCGGCGCGCCTTGTCGAGGTTCACGTTATCGGGCCAACTGTTGAGGGGAGCGAAGCGTTGCGTACCGGAGGCACCGCCGCCGCGGCCATCGTGGATGCGGTACGTGCCTGCGCTGTGCCACGCCATCCGAATGAACAGCGGCCCATAATGGCCGTAGTCGGCCGGCCACCAGTCCTGTGAGGTCGTCATCACCGCCTCGACGTCCTTCTTCAGGGCATCCAGGTCAAGTGTCTTGAACTCCTCGGCGTAGTTGAACTCCTCGCCCATGGGATCGGACAAGGGGGAGTTCTGGTGGAGCATCTTCAGGTTCAGTTGATTCGGCCACCAATGCTGGTTCGCCGTGGTACCAACCGCGGTGTGTCTGTGATGCAATACCGGGCACTTGCTCTCGCTCGCCATCTTCTCGTCAGTCGTGTCGTGCATGTCTTTCAATCCTTTCTGTTCTCTCCCGCGGGCTGATTGCGGCAGTCGGGGCAGTACCCCCAGTAGATCACCTCGGCCTCCTCAATCTCGAAGCCGTGATCGTCCTCGGCGGTGAGACAAGGCGTCTCACCAACGGCGCAGTCGATGTCGACCGTGACGCCACAGGCGCGACAGACGAGGTGATGGTGATTGTCACCGACTCGGTCCTCGTATCGCGCGGGCGACCCCGCAGGCTGAATCCTGCGGGCCAAACCCTTGCCGACCAGCGTTCCCAAGGCGTCATATACCGCCTGCCGGGAAATCGATCCGATGCTCCCTCGCACATCGTCGGCGAGCTCGTCGGCAGTGGCATGCGGGTGGGTCGACACTGCCTGCAGCACGGCCAGCCGCTGGGCGGTGACTTGCAACCCTTGCTGCCTCAGGAGCCGCTCGGCGTCCTCATTCACCGCGCAGAGTCAATCACTTATTCTGGACTATGTCAAGTATTAGGTTGAATCTAATATCATCGGCCGCCGACCGTCAGTCTCCTGGAGTGCGCCTGCGCCACGCGGGTCGCCCGCGACCGGGCAGTAGAATGCCAATTATCCAGTCACCCAAGAACGACGATGCCGTCATCATCGCTAGGAGCCCGTGGTGAAACCCCGCGTAGCACCGAGAGCGGTGAGGCGCTCGCCTGACAAGGCGCGACGAGGGAGCATATTGGCCATATACGACCGCGGACTGACGCAGTCCGCGGGCTGCCACAGTCCGAGGAGCAACGCCGTTCAGGCGGGATGCATAGCCGCTCGAATGTAGCGGGGGTTTCACCACGGGCTCCTAGCAGCACAACCGGCGGCGACGATCCGCTGCCATGCCTGGACAGCCGATGAAGAAACTCTTGGAGAGCCTCTCGGTTCCGCGGTATTTGCCGCTCCGGATCGGTTCGCTGGCGGCGATCTGCGCCTGGCACTGCATCGTTGGGCCTGCTTTGTGCGTCGCCGCTTCCCAACAGACCAGCCCGACAGCCCCGGACAGATCGGCCGTCGTAACGGCGGTCAACTCGGAAATTGTCATCGATGGGTCGCTCGACGAGGCGCCGTGGCGGCAGGCACCGAAGATTGGCGATCTGGTCCAGAGAATCCCAGTGGCCGGCGCAGTGCCCACGGAGAGGACTGAAGTCACGCTGCTTTACGACAAGGACAACCTCTATATCGGCGTCATGTGCCACGACGCAGAGCCCCGCGGAGTGCTGGCGTCGCAGATGGCGCGGGACGCGAGCTTGAACGCCGATGACCGGCTGGGCATCGTGCTCGACACGTTCCGCGACCAGAGCAACGCCTTCCACTTTGCGACCAATCCGGCCGGCGCCATGGTCGACGGTCTGGTATTTGCGAACGGTGAGACGAATGACGACTGGAACGGCATCTGGATCGTGCGAACCGAGCGAACGGACGAAGGGTGGAGCGCGGAATTCGCTATCCCATTCAAGACCCTGAGCTTCCCAGCGGGTGAGACCGTTTGGGGCTTCAACATCAGTCGTACCATTCAACGAAAACTGGAGGAGAACCGCTGGACGGGGGCACGTTTTCAAACACAGTTCTTCCAGATCTCCGAAGCAGGTGAAATCACGAATCTCGAAGGCCTGGCGCAAGGTATCGGCCTTGATGTCCGACCATTCATGGCGCGGCGCTGGCCGCGTCGAGACACCGGCGGCGATACGGTCGTCGGAGAGCCGGGACTGGACCTGTTCTACAACATCACCCCGAGTCTCAAACTGTCCGCCACCGCAAACACCGACTTCGGTGAAACGGAAGTGGATGCGCGGCAGATCAACCTCACGCGTTTCTCCATATTCTTTCCCGAGAAACGGTCGTTCTTCCTGCAGGATGCCGGCGTCTTCAATTTCGCCACGACCGGGATCGATCCTCCGGGCGGCATTCCTGGTACCGGAGCTGAAGTGTTTCCGTTCTTTAGCCGGAAGATCGGCTTGCTTGGGGGGCAAGAGGTGCCGATCGACTACGGCGCCAAACTGACTGGGAGAGTTGGCCGAACTGAAATTGGCATGCTTGACGTGCGCACCCGCGACGTGTCGAACGCGGACGCCGACAACTTGTTGGTCGGGCGCGTCAAGCAGAACTTTCTGGAGCAGTCGTACGTGGGCGCCATTCTCACGAGGGGCAATCCCGCTTCTGCGTTATCAAGCAGCACCGTGGGAGTGGACGTGCGCCTGGCCACTTCTGATTTCCTGGGCAGTAATCGAAACATGGTTTTCAACGCCTACAGCCTCACGAGCAACAACGAAGGCGTTGCCGAAAAGAACGTGTCTTATGGCTTCGGGGCGCAGTATCCCAATGACAAGTTCGTGGCTCAGATTCTCTGGCGGGAGATTCAGGAAAACTTCGATCCGGCGATCGGTTTCGTTCAGCGCCGCAATGTGCGAATGCTTCGCCTTGCCGGCAGCTTCAACCCGCGCCCGAAGCCGTCAACGGGCATTCAGCAGATGTTTCATGACGTCTTCTACACGCGCTTCACCCGACTCGACAACGGATTGGTCGAGAGCTGGAACGTTTACGCCACTTTGATCGATTGGCACCTGAACTCCGGGGACTCCCTGCACAGCTTGTTCGACATGAACCCGACCTACGAGCGCCTATTCGAGCCGTTCGAGATTTCCCCAGGAGTTGTGCTTCCCGTGGGCGAGTACCGCTTCACGCCCTGGCGGATCTTCTTCACCTCGGCGCAAAAACGACGAATTCAGGGCAGCATCGGTATCTCGTTTGGCAATTATTGGTCGGGCACCGCGGAGACGATCCAGACGGGCCTCAGTTACAAGCTCCCTCCCAACTTTTCGATCAGCGTCAATACCAACCAGACGTTTGCCAGCTTGCCGCAAGGCAATTTCATCGCCCGAATCTACAGCTCACAGGTGAACTATGCGGCTTCACCCTTCCTATCGTTCTCCACCCTGATCCAATTCGATAACCGTTCCGGAAATCTCGGCCTTCAGAGCCGCGTGCACTGGACTATAGAGCCGGGAAACGACCTTTTCTTCGTATTCGGTCAGGGCTGGGTGCAAGACCTCGAGCGAGGCTACGACTTCAGGAGACAGGACTCGAGGCTGGCCACGAAACTCCAATACACGTTCCGCTTCTGAGGAGGCGTGCGTGCGCATGGTGCAGGTCGCCAGGCGCGAACAACGCGGCGCCGCCGCGTTGTTCGCATGCACCGTCGCCAGCGAACCGCCGTGCCCCGTGTTGAGGACATGCAACAGATCGGCCGCCTCCGACCCCGAGGTGGCATCAATCCAGTTCGGACGCGCGACCGGAGTGGCCCCCGCACCTTCTCCGACGTGGCATGCTAGGATCTCTAGAGCGTTCCATCGGGCTTCGACCCGTTTGGCTGGGCAGTTTCGGCTGGCGGAGCGTCGACGAATCCTCGCAAGTCACTGATTCCAAACAGAGTGGGCCGCTAGCTCAACTGGCAGAGCAGCAGACTCTTAATCTGCGGGTTTGGGGTTCGAGTCCCCGGCGGCTCACCACTTTTTCCTGGGAATCGCTGCGACCGGTTCCCCGCGTGGGAGGGACTGCGGGGCGCCGTCACTTTCGGCCGGCGGAGCCAAAGAACCGGCGCCAGCTCATCGCGAGACCGGTCCAGACCATGACGGCGACGCCGAGGGATACGACGCCGGCGATCGACTGCCCGATCACGCCATACACCTCTCCGGTGTGCGCAAACCGCAACCAACGGCGGATCTTGAAGCCCCGGCTGAAGGTCGGATAGCCGGCGCGCATGACTAGCTCGCCTGTTGCCCGGTCGAACAGAAGGTCCTCGCTCTTCGACGGCTGGCGGCCCGTCCCCCGGTCGACGGCGACCACGACGGGGTTGGGAATCGACTCGGGAAGACTGATCGTGATCGTTCGCCATCCGGGCGTCTCGGCGATGGCCTTCGTGGCCAGCGCCTGCAGATCGACCAACGGAGTGGCCGGATCGGGCGTGACGGACAGGTCGTCCCGCGCGACCAACTGCAACGACTGCGGCGATGTCTGAAACGGTGGCGTGTCGCCCGCCAGCCGATGGACGAGGTTGGCGGCCCACTGATAGGAGATGGTGGCGCCGCTGGCGACGATGATGGCGAGCGGAACGGCCGACCAGAAGCCGATCACCCTGTGCCAGTTGAAGTCCCGCGCCCGCCCCCTGAGGCCCTGGCGAAACCACAGCGCCTGTCTCCAGACGCCGCGGCGTCCGGTCGATGGCCACCAGAGGTAAACCCCGCTGGCGAGCAGAAACAGGAAACCGAGGTTGGCGGTTGCCGTGAACGTCCGACCGATGATCCGGTATTCCCCCTCGAGGGCAAACCACCGGTGCCAGTACAGGACGCTCCCGAGAAAACGCCGCGTCGGAGTGTTGCCATCGCCCAGCCGCTCGCCGGTGAAGCGGTCGACATGGACGGTGGCTCCGTCGTCGAGCCGGACGACCGCCGGCTCTAGCGGATCCCTATTCAAGGCCACAGAAGTGACGCGACCGGCGGGCTGCTCGCCGGTGACGCGCGCGATCAACTCGTCAAGCCCGAGGGGTGCGACGTCCGGGGCTGGATCGGCGCGATACTCACGAAGCGCCCACTGGTTGAGTTGCGCCTCGTAGGTGAGGACCACGCCGGTCACCGCCATCATGAGGATCACGGTAGCGGCGGTGACACCGACCGCCAGATGGATCCAGAAGATCGCCCTGCGCAGGGACATGTCTGGCCGGTTTCGGGACGGAAGCGGCCGCCTCAGGCGGGGACCGCGGGCGGTGGTGCAAGCGCTCCCTACTGGGAGTCGCTGTCGGAGGCCCCGTCGGAGTCGCTCCCGCCGGGGCAGGCCGCGGTCAGAGCGGCCCCCACCGCGATCGAGCCGGCAAGAACCGTACGCGAGAGAAACGAGCGGCGACCGACCCGGACGGTGGTGATGTCCGCGTCTCTCAGCGACGTGGGAGAGTCCGAACGATCCACGCTGGGCTTCTCGTTCTCCGGTCTGCGCATGACATTTCTCCTGTGGCTGAAAGTTGAGGATTAGTCCCATCACGGTAAGTGGCGCGTGCCTTGGTTGTCAACATGGACGCGACCCCCAAGACCGTCGCGCGGAACGCGGTACGATCGGTCGCATTGCAGGGAGCGCTCACAGGATGACGGACCACACCAAGCCAGGATCGCCGATCCACCGCGACTGGTACGCCTGGCTCATCGGTCCGTTGCCGATCGCGGAGTTCGAACGGGACTACTACGAACAACGGCTCTTTCACATCCGGCGCAAGGCGTCCCCCTACTACGCCGAGCTCCTCTCCGTGACCGACCTCGACATCGTGCTGGGTACCCACTCGGCCAGTCATCGCGACATCAGTCTGGTCCGGGGCGACGGCGACATCGCCCCCGGCGAGTTCACGAACGACGCCGGCAGGGTCGAGCCGCTCGAGGTCGCGAGGCGCTTCGACGACGGCGCGACCGTCATCTTCAACCAGCTCCATAAGCGTGTGCCGACGTTGGCGCGGCTGTGTGTTGCGCTCGGGCAGCGCTTCTCGTCGCGGGTCCAGACCAATGCGTACCTCACGCCGCCCGACGCGCAGGGATTCGCTCCGCACTGGGACACCCACGACGTCTTCGTGTTACAGATCAGCGGCACGAAGCGCTGGTCGATCTACGACACCACGGTGAGATTGCCGCTCCGGGGCCAGCGCTTCCAGCCCGGCACGCCTCCTGGCGACGTCAGCGACGAGTTCGAGCTCGGCCCGGGCAGCGCCATCTACCTTCCACGCGGTCTGATGCACTCGGCCCGTTCGACGGGAGAGGCGTCGTTGCACATCACGCTCGGGCTCACGGCGTTTACCTGGGCTGAGTTCCTTGTCGAAAGCGTCACCGCGGCGGCACTCGAGGAAGAATCGCTGCGCCGGAATCTCCCCCGCGGGTTCTCACGTGAGGGATTCCCTGCCGCCGAGCGAGAGCGTCTGTTCCGCGAGAAGTTGGCGCTCGTGCAGTCGCGGTTCGACCCGGAGGTCGTGTGGCGTCGCTTCACGGACGAGGTCCTGGCCACCGACGTACCGCTGTTCACCGACCTGTTCAGTCAGCGGCTCCGCGGAGACCGGCTGACGCCCGGCTCGCGGGTAAGGCGCCGTGCCGGGCTGCTCACTGAAGCCGGGACGGAGGGCGAGACGTGCCTCCTCCGGTTCTGTGGCCGGGAGCTCAGGCTGCCGGTCGGCGTCTGGCCGGCGCTGCAGTTTGCCACGACGACTGACGAGTTCGCCGTCCAGGACTTGCCCGACTGTCTGGATGCCGAGGGAAAGCTGACCCTGGTGACGCGACTGGTCAGAGAGGGAGTTCTCCAGCGCTTCTTATGGTAGTATTGTAGGAGTATGGTAAAGGTCACCTATTCGCTGGACGACACCACGGTGCGCCGCATTCGCCGAGCGGCCGTGCGTCTCGGAAGACCGCAGAGCCAGGTGGTGCGAGAAGCGGTCGCGGAATATGACGCGCGGACCGACAGGTTGAGCGAAGCCGAGCGGCTGCGCATGCTCGAGGTGCTCGACCGCCTGCGCAGCGAACCGGTTACGGGATCCCGGGCGGCCGGGGACGCCGAGCTCCGGGAGTTGCGTCTGTCCCGTCGCGAATCGTCGCTGCGCCGCTCCCTCCATGACGATCCATCTTGATACGTCGGCGCTCGTCGGAGCGCTTACCGGGCCGCGCGACGCGTTCGACCGCCTGCACGCATTCATCGAGGAGAGCCACCGCGTACAGCTCTCGACGATCGTTCTGTATGAATGGTTGCGGGGACCGCGCACGGTTAACGAGTTGCGGGTACAGGAGGATCTCTTCCCCCGCGCGCAGGCCGTGCCGTTCGACACCGATGCAGCCGGCCAGGCCGCCGCCTTGTACGCGCAGCTAACCCGCCCGCGCGGGCGAGATCTCGACCTCGCCATCGCCGCCTGCGCCCTTGTCCACGAGGCGACCCTCTGGACACTGAACCCCAAGGACTTCAGCGACGTGCCGGGCTTGAAGCTCGTTTAAGAAATCCACCACGACAGCAGGCGGGCGCGAGTTCTGCGGACCTACAGAGATATACTTGGCCGCCGATCAGACGCATGGTGCATTCCGCTCGTTCTCCTGCCGAGGCAGTGCCTCGGCCGCGACCGGACGGCGTGCCCGGCTATTCGCAGGATCCGGTGCATCCGGGCGACACCTTCACCTACGACTTCGTGGTGCCCGACGCCGGCATCTACTGGTATCACCCGCACGTGATGTCAGCCGCGCAGGTCGGCTTCGGCCTCTACGGCGCCTTCCTGGTGGAGGACCCGACCGAGATGGTCGGGATCGCCGACGACATCGTCCTCGTGCTCAGTGACATCGACGGGACCGACGACGGCGAGCCGGTCCGGCCCCTGGAATGGAAGGACACGGTGGACATCCCGCACGAGCGGACGGTGCGCCTGGCGGTTCGCTTCGACGACCGTCCGGGCACCTGGATCTTCCAGCGTGGGCGCGGCACGGTCGCTGGTGACCGCCAGTCGGTGGTGGATCAGCGGTTTGGAAATGCTGGGACTCGGGGCCCTGGTGGCAGTGGTAGCGTACGCGACCGGCGCCGGAATCGCCCTGCTCGTCGAGAACGGTGCGGTATGACGCCGCGGTACCGAATCGGAGCGGCCTGCTCAGCGCGCGGCGCTGCCGACGTAGCCCTGAAACGTCTGTTCCACGAGGTCGTCCACGCCCGGGACGAACAGGACCGCGAGGACGGTCACGACGAGCGCCGCCGCGATGCACCAGTAGAAGTACTTCACGAGATGACCACTAGCGCGGCGCGGCCTCGAAGACCCAGGCGTCGCCGGCTTCCACTGCCTCCCGGGTAGTCCGCGAGGGGTACTTGTCCCGGATCGCGCCGGTAATGCCGTCGAGGATGTCGCCCGACGCGATGCGCACGAGCTGCCGCTCGTAGCGTTTGCCGTCGATGCGGATCACGGCGCGACCATCCCGCTCCGCCTGAATCGGCCAGCGCTTCCACAACTGGCCGACCATGGTGCCCATGTAGCCGGACCAGACATACAGCTTGCCGTCGTGCTCGGCGGTCCAGATACGGCGCGACCGCGGTGGATCCAACAACTGCAACTCGATCGTGTCGATGTCCCTGACGAAGCTCCAGTCCGGTTCCGCGCCGGCATGCCGGTCGCCCGATACGAGGGGGCCGCCCGAGAACACCCGGTTCGGACCGTCGGCGAAACGTTGCTTCGCGGCGGCCGTGATGACGGCTGTCAGCGGGATCAGGAGCAGGCATCCGATGATGATCAGCACCCGGGGCGCAGTTTTCATGGTGCGCTAAGTCTACCACTGGCGTCACTGGGCCGAAATGGGCTGTACACCGAATGGCGTCCGCCGATTCGCTGCTACCGCAGCAGGTCGAAGAGGTGCGTGTACTTCAGGATCAGACTCCGGCCACTGCCCATCGGGATGGTGTCGAGCAAGCCATCGGTCTGGTTGTAGACGATGAACAACCCGGTGTTGGCGTCCTGCAACCAGCCGAAGCGGAGGTTGATCGACCAGAGGTCGTCGCTGTCGTTGTACTGCAGGAAGCCCTGAGTGAACACGCGGGGCGAGAAGTTGTACGCGATGCGGCTCGACGCCAGGTTGGCGATGACGTTGCCAGCCGGCAGGTCGATATCGTTGCGGGTCCAGCGGAATTCCACGTTCAGCGCCTCGCCGCGGCGCAACCGCAGGGACGGACCGGCGGAGCGGAGCCGCCCCCCGAAGAAGCCGCTGCCCTGGAAGCGAAAGCCCCAGCCCACCGGCGCCGACCGGTTGGAGTTATAGCTCAGGTTCGCTTCGTGCCACTGGTACGATCCGGGAACGACGGTTAGGCCCGAGATCGGGAAACTGCTCGTCACTCCCTCCTCCCGGATATTCCAGGCCATGATCACGACCGAGCTGTCCTCGAACTCCATGAAGTTGTCCATATGGAGGAGCGAGGTCTCGACGAACTGGCTGTCGATGCTCCAGAACCGGTTGAACGTGACGTGCGGCTGCAGCTCCTGGATGCGCAGCGGGTTCGGACCGGGGCGCGAGGTATTGAACACCCCCGCGTCGACCTTCCGGAACCCCGTCCGGCGGACGAAGCCTACTTCCGGGTTGAAGTTCTCGCCCATCTCCATGTAGCCGCCGCGAAGTCGCCACGCCTCGGTGTTGTAGTCGACCGCCATGTCCCAGGCATGGTCGCGGCCATCGAATCCGGGGGTCTGCGTCCGCGAGGCGAATCCCGAGACCAGGCCGTTCTGCCCGAACCCCCAGCGCCCATCGACGGCGTACGTCCGGTTGTAGTTGTCGCTCCCGGCGAGCGCGCCGGTCGCCTGCCGATTGACCAGCAGGCCGCCGAAGCTCGATCGGTTCGGCAGGTCGCGCCGCAGCCGTGCCACCGTGAAGTTATTGGCGGGCGCCGACTCCCCCACCGCCTCGGTCTGCATGTTCAGGAAGCCGACCGTGACCGACTCGGACACCTTCCCCGACAGCCGGGCGCCGGCGAGGATTGGGATGGCCTCGCCCGCCGCGCCGATGCCAATCCGCCGGCTGAAGAAGAGCTCGGTCTGCCCCGGGTCGTTGAACGCGGCGCCGCCGCTGTTGCTCACGGTGAAGGCGCCGGCGTTCTCGAGGAAGAAAGATCGCTTCTCCGGGAAGAAGAGGTTGAAGCGGTCGAGGTTGATCTGCTGATCGTCCACCTCCACCTGTGCGAAATCCGTGTTGTAGGTCATGTCCAGGGCCAGCCCGGAGGTCACGCCGTACTTCAGGTCGCCGCCGAAGCCACCGAGCGTACTGGTGGCGGCGGACGCCACCGGCGCGTCGAAACGCCGGGCTGCCTTGCCGACGACGTACGGTGTCAGTTGCAGCGTCCTCCAGAGCCCCTCGGGCGCCACGATGCCGTTCACCTGGCCGGCCAGCGAGACGCGGAACAGATCGAACTGGCGCGGCAGCGGCGCCCAGTACGACGTCTCGTTGCGCCGGCGGATATTGCGCTGGAAGTTCACGCCCCAGGTCTGGGCGGGACCGGCCGGAAAGCGGAGTGTCCGGAACGGGATGGCGAACTCCGCGCTCCACCCGATCTCCGAGATCACGGTTCGCACCTGCCAGACGCCGTCCCAGTTCTGATTGAAGCCGCCACCGGCGCCGCTCGCCTGGCCGCCTTGCCCGGTCCGCCCCATGCCGCTGCCGCCCGCCCCCTCGTTGGCGAGCTGCCCGTCGTATTCCTGTCCCGACGGCGACGTCCCGAAGATGAAGCCGTTCTGCCGATCGAGGAAGGTGTCGAAAATCAGCTGGAAGCTGTCGCTATCCATGAGCGACGAGTCGCGGCGGCTGTCGGTCACGATGATCGAGGCCGGGTCGCGGTCGTAGCAGACGACACCGACGTAGATGGTGTCGGCGGTGAAGACGACCCGCACCTCGGTCCGTTCCGAAGCGGGCTGCCCTTCATCGGGCTGGTTCTGCACGAAGCCGGTCGCGGGCACGGCCTCCGCCCACGCCGGGTCGTCCAGCACCGCACCGTCGACCACCGGTGGCAACGTGGCGGCAACGGCGGTCAGCGACCGGGTGCCGCTGATCGAAGCCACCTGGAACCCGGTGGCGGTCGGAGCCTGCTCCGCCGGGGCTTGCTCGGGCGGCTGTGCCGCCGCGGGCGCGGACAGCAGGCCCGCGAAACCGAAGGCGATGGCAATCCGGGTCGCCAGCCGTCTGCCAGGAGACCCTTGCGATGACCAGCGGCTCATGGCTCCGCGCTCCGACCGCCGGTCAGTCAAGGACGTCGAACAGGTAGCTGTACTTCAGGATGACGCTACGGCCGGCGTAGGCCGGAAGATAGTTACCGATCCCCTCGGTTTCGTTGTAGACGAAGAAGAGGCCGGTATTCGCATCCTGCAGCCACCCGAACCGGAAGTTCACGGACCAGAGGCCATCGCTGTCGTTGTGCTGCAGCAGCGTTTGCGCGAAGACGCGCGGCGAGAAGTTGTAGCTGAAGCGGACGCTCGTCAAGTTGGTGATGGTGTTGCCGCTGGGCAGATCGATATCGTTCCGGCTGTAGCTGAACGACAGGTTCATGAGCTCGCCGTACCGGGCGCGGATGGTCGGTCTGAGGGTCACGATATTGCCGCCGAAGAACCCACCCGTCTCCGCGCGGACGCCGGCGCTGAACGGCGCCGACCGATCGGAGTAGTACGAGTAGGACAGTTCACTCCAGTCGTACCGGCCAGGGGGGACGGCCAGGCCGGAGACACGGAACGGATCGAAGACATGCTCGCTACGGACATCCCAAGCGAGGCCGGCGGACGAGCTGTCCTCGAATTCACCCGCGAAGTGCATGTGGAGATAGGACGTCTCCATGACGCCATTGAAGTTCCAGAAGCGGGAGAAGCTCATGTGCGGCGTCAGCTCCTGGAACTTCAGGAAACCTTCCGGCCGTGACGTGTTGTTGACTCCCAGGTCGTACTTCCGGAAACCGCGCCGGCGGAGGAACCCCACCTCCGGGTTGAAGTCCTCGCCGTTCTCCTGGTAGCCGCTGCTGAGGCGCCACATCTCCGAGTTGTACGTGCCGGAGAGGCTCAGTGCGTGGTCGCGGCCGGTGTAGCCCGGCGTCTGCGTCCGGCCGACGAACCCCTGCACGATGCCGCTGTCGCCGATGCCCCAGCGGCCATCGAGCGCATAGGTGCGGTTGTAGTTGTCCGCGCCCGCGAACGAGCCGGTCGCCTGGCGGTTGACGAACAACCCGCCGATGCTCGACCGGTTCGGCAGGTCGCGCCGCAGCCGCGCTATCGTGAAATTATTGGCGGGGTTGTTCGAATCCATCCCCTCGGTCTGCATGTTGAGGAAACCGACCGTCGTCGTGTCGGTCACCTTGCCCGACAGGCGTGCGCCCGCCGTGATCGGGATAGGCGCACCGCCGTCGGTAATCCCGATGTTCCGGCTGAAGAAGAGCTCGGTCTGTCCCAGGTTCCGTCCGCTCGCCGCGCCGTTGTTCACGCTGAACGCACCCGCGTTCTCGAGAAAGAAGGGACGCTTCTCCGGGAAGAAAAGGTTGAAACGATCAAGGTTGATCTGCTGATCGTCCACCTCGACCTGCGCGAAGTCGGTGTTGTAGGTCGCATCGAGCGTCAGCCCGGAGGTGACGCTGTACTTCAGGTCGCCGCCGAAGTTGCGCAAGCCGGTGACGCCGCTGCCCGGAGCGGCGTCGCGTGTCGACAACTCGCCGTAGACGTACGGCGTCAGCTGCAGGTTGCCGGTCCCCCCGACCGGCGCGAGGAGGCCGTTGAGCTGCCCCGCCAGCGAGACGCGGTAAAGGTTGTACTGGCGCGGCAGGGGCGACCAGTACGCCGTCTCGTTCCGGCGGCGGATATTCCGCTGGAAGTTGACGCCCCAAGACTGCTCCTCGCGCGCCGGGTAGCGGACGGTGCTGAACGGGATGGCGAACTCGGCGCTCCAGCCGACGTCGGAGATTCCTGTCTGTACCTGCCACGCGCCGTCCCAGTTGATGTTGAACCCGCCGGCGCCGCCGCGCGAGAACCCGCCGCCGCCGGAACGCCGGTACCCGCTGCGGACGCCGCCCTCGTTGATCACCTGGCCGTCGTACTCCTGCCCGGCCGGCGTGGTCCCGAAAATGAAACCGTTCTGCCGATCCGCGAAGGTGTCGAACACGATCTGGAAGCTGTCGGCGTCGGTCATCGACGAATCGCGCCGGCTGTCGCTCATGATGATCGACGATGGCTCGCTGTCGTAGCAGACGACGCCGATGTAGATAGTCTCGGCCGCGAAAACGATCCGCACCTCGGTCCGCTCCGTGGAGGGCCGGCCCTCGTCCGGGGCGGTCTGGCGGAAACCTCCGACCGGCGTCGCCGACGCCCACGCTGGATCGCCCAGAACGTCGCCATCAAGCACGGGCGGCTGTTCGACCCCGACCGCACGAATGATCTTCGCGGTTCCCTGCGCGGCAATTTCGAAGCCTGCGACCGGCCCCGGCCCGGCCGGTGCGCTGCCCGGATCCTGACTGCCGGTCGGCCCTTGCCGGCCCGGCGCCTGGCTGCCACCCGGCGCCTGGCTCTGTGCGGCAGTTGCTGTCGCGGCGGGCAGGCAGGCCAGCCCGATTAGCGCGAGGCCAAACGCTATCCGCCAACTGATCCCGTGTCCGTACCGGCCGGCGACCATGTGCATGGGAGAGTATGCGGCTAACCGAATCCTGACGGTTGCTACTTATGGGAAAGACGATCAGCGCGGTGCCCCGTTTACGCACCCCGAACCCGACCGTTTCGTAGATCTTAGCAGGTCTGCCACGGACACGCTCGCAGAAAACCGGCCGCTTGCCGCCGCCCGTGCTCCCGGTAAAGACTACGGGCAGCGCCACGCTGGCGCCGACCGACACGGGGGGAACAGCGACGATGACTCGATACGACCTGACCGAGACCGCCCGGACTCACCAACCACGCCCTGCCCCGCTCGGCCTCATCGTCCTCGTTGCGGCAGCGCTCGCCGGTGCAGCGGCCCCGGCCGACGCTGCACCCTGCGCCAGCCTGACCGGCCTGTCACTCGAGCGGACCACCATCCGCAGCGCGACCCTGCTGCCCCCGGGAGCCGACCTTGAACTCGAGGGCGACGGCCAACGACCCGAACTGCCCGCGCTCTGCCGCGTGAGGGCGGTCACCGAGCCGGCAATCAACTTCGAGGTCTGGCTGCCGGTTGATGGCTGGAACGGCAAGTTCCACTTGTCGGGGAACGGTGGCATGGCCGGCGTCATCAGCCACGCGGCGATGATCAACGCCTTCCGCCGCGGCTACGCGGTCGCCAGCACCGATACCGGCCACGTCCGGCCGGGGACGAGCGGGTTCGACGCCTCCTGGGCTATTGACCGGCCCGACCTCGTGGAGGACTTCGGCCACCGCGCCATCCATGTCACGGCGGAGCATGGCAAGGCGATCGTCGCCGCGTTCTATGACCGCGGCCCCGACCACAGCTACTTCGTCGGCTGCTCGAAGGGAGGCCAGCAGGCGCTGATGGAAGCGCAGCGCTATCCGGACGACTTCGACGGGATCATTGCCGGCAACCCGGCGAACGACTGGACCCGCTTCTACGCGGGCGCGCACCTCTGGTACTCGCTCGCCACGCTGCGCGAACCGGAGAGCTACGTCCCCCGCGCGAAGCTGCCGCTGCTGGCGAATGCAGTCAACGCGGCATGCGACGCCCAGGATGGGATCGCGGACGGCGTCCTCGACGACCCGCGGCAGTGCGCGTTCGACCCGGCGGTCCTCACGTGCGAGGGCGGCCGCGAGGGGAACGACTGCCTGACGCCGCCGCAGGTTGCGGCGGTCAAGGCGATCTGGGCCGGCTCGCGCGACTCGTCGGGAGAGGTGATATTCCCGGGTCTCGTCCCGGGCGGCGAGAATGGCCCGGGCGGCGGCTGGGGGGCCTGGGTGACCGGACCGGAACCGTTCGCCAGCCTGCACTGGCTCGCGGCGGACGGCTTCTTCAAGTACATGGTGTTCGAGGATCCCGACTGGAACTTCCGCGCATTCGACTTCGACACGGACCTCGACTTCGCGCTCGACAAGGTGGGAGACGCGCTCGATAGCGCCAATTCGGACCTGAACCGCTTTCGTGACAACGGATCGAAGCTGATCGTCTACCACGGCTGGAGCGATCCCGACATCTCGCCGATCGGGTCCACTAACTACTACGAGTCGGTCGTCGGGGCGGCCGGCGGGGCCCGCGACCAGGCGCTCTCGACGACGCAGGACTACTTCCGCCTGTTCATGATCCCCGGCATGGGGCACTGCTCCGGCGGCCCGGGCTACAACCGGGTCGATCCGCTACCGGGGCTCGAGCGTTGGGTCGAGGACGGGGTCGCGCCGGACAATGTGCTTGCGACACGGGTCGAGCAGAACGAGGTGACCCGCAGCCGGCCGATCTGCCCCTACCCCGCTGTATCCACCTGGAATGGCACGGGCGACCCGGACGATGCGAGCAGCTTCGCCTGCACCAACGCCCGGTAGCACGTTGCGCGCGAACGCGCCAAGACCCCGCAGGACTGCGCCGTGAGCCTGCATCTTGCTGTCCTCCTGATCTACGCCGCAGCCCTCATGGGGATCGGCCTCTGGATCGGCCGGCGCGTCACGAACGCTTCCGACTTCTTCGTCGCCGGACGCCGGCTCGGCCCCCTGTTGCTCGGCTCCACGATGCTGGCCGCGAACATTGGCGCCGGCTCCACCGTCGCCGCGGCCGGCCTGGGGTATGCCGACGGTCTGAGCGCCTGGTGGTGGGTCGGCTCGGCCGGTCTCGGATCGATCGTCCTTGCCCTCTGGATCGGTCCACGGATGCGCCGCATCGCCGCACGCCACGGCCATCGGACGTTGGGCGACTATCTCGAGGACCGCTTCGGCCTTGGGGTGCGCACGACGATCGCGCTACTCCTCTGGTTCGGCACCCTGGCCCTCCTCGCCGTGCAACTGATCGCGATCGGCTGGGTGCTGCAGGTCGTCGTCGGCCTGGACCGGTGGGTCGGCTGCCTCATCGGCGGTGTCGTAGTGACCGCCTACTTCGCCGCCGGCGGTCTGCTGACCGCGGCCTGGGTAAACGTGGTGCAGCTCGCGGTGCTGCTCACCGGATTCGCCCTCGCGCTACCGCTCGCGATGAGTGCGGCCGGCGGGTGGGAGGCGGTGCAGGCGGCGACCGCAACCATCGACGGCTACTGGAGTCCGTGGCAGGGGGGCGGATCCGGCTGGTTCTACCTGGTAATGCTCGGACCGGCGTTCATCGTCTCGCCCGGACTCGTTCAGAAGATCTACGGCGCACGGGACGACCGCGCGGTGCGAATCGGCGTCGGCGTCAACGCACTCGTGCTGCTCGCATTCGCCAGCGTTCCGCCGCTGCTCGGCATGATTGCCCGCACCACCCACCCGTCGCTGCCGGAACCGGCGCTCGCGCTGCCGACGCTCCTGATGGATGCCCTTCCACCTGCCGTCGGCGCGATCGGTCTGGCCGCACTCTTCTCGGCCGAAGTGAGCTCGTCCGACGCCATCCTCTTCATGCTCGCGACCTCGCTCTCGCAGGATCTGTACCGGCGGTTCATTCACCCGGAAGCCGACGATCGACGGATGCTGTCCGTGGCGCGCATGGCCGCCATTGCCGGCGGTGCGCTCGGAACGATGATCGCGATCGTCGCCGTTTCCATCGAAACCGTGCTCGCGGTCTTCTACACGCTCCTGACCGTCAGCCTGTTCGTCCCGATCCTGGCCGGCCTCTATACCCGCCGTGTCGGATCGCCGGAGGCGCTGGGCGCCATTGCGGGCGGCGTCAGCCTGTTCGTCATCGCGCAGGTGGCGGGGGGTGGCGACCGGATTGCAGGATGGACCCCCGCGATGATCGGACTCGCCGGCGCCACGGTCACGGCGGTGATGGTGCTGGTCGCGCGGCGTCCGACGGGACGTACCACCGTCTGAGCAGGGCGGCAGCGGCCCGGACGTCCGGCGGGATCGGCTGCCGCGTGATGTCCCCGGCGGCGGCATACCGATCGAGGCGCTCGAGTTCGCCCACCAGACGCGCGGCGAAACGGCCCGTCTCACGATCGATCGACGCGTCGAGCGACGTGGTCGGAGGACAGCACCGCACCGCGACGCCGGGCGCCTGCCGGTCGAACGCAGCGGCGCAGCGCCGCATCACGAATGGCTTCGCGACGAGCAGCGCGCGCCGGACCGCGACCCCCGCGCGGCGCAGCGCGGCGAGCCCGAAGCGGACATTCTCGAGGGTGTTCGCCGCCTCGGGCTCAGTCACGATTGCCCCGGGCGGAACGCCATCGCGCACCAGACGGTCGCGGAACACCTCCGCCTCCGTCGCCGGGAAGCGGTCCCGGGTCATCCGGCCGTAACTGCCGCTCACCAGGACGACCGGCGCGTGGGCGGCCTGGTAGAGCTTCGCGGCGTGCGCCGGCACGGCGAACGCCTGGCTGCCGAAGACGAAGATCACGTCGGCGTCGGCCGGCGGATGGGCCATCGCCAGGAACCTCCAGAGCGGATCCGCACGCTCCGCGACCAGGCGCCTCGCGTCGACGCCGGACGGCGGCGGAGAAGCGTCCGAGGCCGGATCGCGGCACGGATCTCGCACCGGGTTGGACACCGCGCCAGCCTAGCAGACGGCCACGGGCCGATGGCATCCGACGGGTGCTATCATCGGGGGTACTCTCCGTGCGACAGAGCCTTACATGACACGTGCGCTTGTCACGGCTGGCCTGTTCCTCGCCGCAGCGCTCCTGCTGTCCCCTGTCGCCGCGCAGGAACCGGCCGGCGGGCTAACGCTGATTGACGGGAGCCGCCGTCAACCGATCGAAACGGTCGTCTTCCGCGACAACGAGATGATCGCGGTCAGTCGTC
This sequence comes from Vicinamibacterales bacterium, assembly GCA_965246995.1. Taxonomy (GTDB): domain Bacteria; phylum Acidobacteriota; class Vicinamibacteria; order Vicinamibacterales; family UBA8438; genus VXRJ01. The sequence goes on along the minus strand of OZ252008.1, from coordinate 1,169,275 downwards.
TGGCCGAATTGTTCCGCTTCGACATCAGCGAAGACAGCCGGACCCGGACGGTGACACTGACGGTGGGTGGACGGCCCGTGATCCTGACCGCGGAGCAGCCCGTCGCCTCGGTGGACGGCCGACTGGTTTCACTCGGCGCGCCGGTTCGCCGCCTGGGCGGCGACTGGTTCGTCCCACTGGACTTCATCAATCGTGCGCTCGTGCCAGTCGCCGGACAACCGATAGAACTGCGCCCGGCGTCGCGCCTGCTGCTGGTCGGCGAGACGCGGGTCCCCCGTGTGGTGGCCCGCTATGGACCCCGTGGTGACGGAGGCTGGCTCAGCCTGGAGGTGACACCGGAAACACCCTACGAACTCATCGAGGAACCGGGGCGCCTGCGGATCCAGTTCGACGCCGACGCGATTGACCTGGTGCGCGCACCCGCGGCGCGCGGTGACATGGTACGGGCCATCACGGTCGACGAAACGCTCCCCGGCCTGACCCTTGAACTCGGTCCGGAGTACGGATCGCACCGCGTTACCGGGCAGCCGACGCGGTTCGCGGTCGAACTCGAGGCCGCCGTTTCCGCCACCGCCGCCGCCCCTGCGGCAGCCGCCGCCGGCGTGAACGTCCCGGGAGAAGCCGACCGGTCGCCGGCGCCGCCGGCCGCCGACGGCGTGTTGCGCGACCGGTGGAGCCGTCCGGTTTTCCGCACCGTCGCCATCGATCCGGGCCACGGCGGCGACGACGAAGGCGCACGCGGTGCGAATGGCACGCTTGAGAAACATGTCACGCTGGCGGTTGCCCAGCGGCTGCGGACCGCACTCGAGAGCAGGCTGGGCGTGCGGGTGGTCCTGACGCGGACCGACGACCGGGACGTTCCGATCGATCAGCGTGCCGCGATCGCCAACAACAACCAGGCTGACGTTTTCATCAGCCTGCATGCCAATTCGTCGCGCAGTGAGATCCCGGAGGGTGCCGAGGTTTTCCACCTGAGCATCGACGAGTACGGCGCCGAGGCGCGCGAGATTGCCGAACGCGAGGCCGAGATCCTGCGCGTCGCGGACGGCGGACAGCGGGAGATCGACATGGTTCCGTGGGAACTGGCGCAGGCGCGCTACCTTTCCCGCTCCGAACTTCTGGCCGGCCTGGTAGAGGACGAACTGAGCCTGCGCGTGCCCATGAGCGAGGGTCCGCGCGCGGATGCGCCGTTCCGGGTGCTCGCGGGCGCGAACATGCCCGCGGTTCTCATCGAGCTGGGCTTCATCTCCAACCCGGAGCAGGAAACCCAGCTGATCGATCCGGTCTTCCAGGCATCGATCGTCGAGGCGCTCGTCGCGAGCGTGATCCGTTTCCGGAATTTCCGGGACCAGGTACCGCTCGCCGCACCGGATGTCGAAACGACGGGCGGTGGCGATCGCCGGCAGGCAGTCGAAGGGACGGACGAGGATGACACGGACGAACGGGGGCGCAACTGACGATGCCGGCAAGACGCCGGCGGTCGCGGCGTTCGCTCAAGCGTCCCTGGGTTGGAGCCTCCATCGTCGTCGGCCTGCTCGCGGTGGCGCTGAGCGTCGTGGTGTTGCTGGTCGTGCAACGGTGGCAGGCAGACGCCGGAGCCGGAGCAGCGGGTGACGAAGGCGCGGGCGGGACGAACACCGGATCTCCACTCGCAGCAACCCTCTACTTCGTCACGGAAGATGGCCGGGCCCTGACCCGGCATGAAGCAGACCTGCCATTCGGTGCGGATTTGCTTGCCCGGGCGCGCGCGGTCATCGAGCAGCAGCTCGCGCCGCCGCCCCCACCGCTGCTCTCCCCCTTTCCCGAGGACACCAGCCTGCTTGCGCTCTACCTGGCGTCGGACGGCAACGTCTTCGTCGACCTGAGCGAAGAAGTGACCACCGGACATTCGGGCGGATCGCTCGACGAACTATTCACCGTCTACGCGCTGGTGAACGCGCTGACGATTAGCGTGCCGGAGATCACGGCGGTTCAGATCATGGTCGAGGGACGCGAAGTGGACACCCTCGCGGGCCATGTGGACTTGCGTCAGCCGCTCGAGCCGAGTCTGGCTTGGGTCGTGGATCCGGATGCACCCGATAACCCGACCGAGACCGAGACCGAGGAATCCGCCGAAACGGCGGGTGAGGAAGTAAGCGACGACGCCCAGCCGGAGACCGACGAACGCACATGACCGACGCTCCACGACCCGACCACCGCACCGCCTCGCAGTTGCGCGAGACCCGCATCACACGCGACTACCTGTTGCACGCGGAAGGCTCCGCCCTGATCGAGGCGGGCCGGACTCGTGTCATCTGCGCCGCGAGCGTCGAGGATCGTGTGCCGCCGTTCTTGCGGGGCGCGGGTCGCGGCTGGGTCACGGCGGAGTACGGCATGCTGCCGCGCGCCACCAACACGCGCTCCGTCCGCGAGGCGGCGAAGGGGCGGGTCAGCGGGCGAACGCAGGAGATTCAGCGCCTGATCGGCCGATCGCTCCGTGCCGTCACCCGCCTGACGGACCTCGGCGAGCGGACGATCCACATCGACTGCGACGTCATTCAGGCCGACGGTGGGACGCGGACCGCGTCGATTACCGGTGGTTTCGTGGCACTCGTTCTCGCGCTCGACAAGCTGCGCGCGGATGGCTTCATCGCACGCCTGCCGATCCAAGACTACGTCGCCGCGACGAGCGTCGGCATCGTCGCCGGACGGCCCGTCGCCGACCTGGCGTACGAGGAGGACTCCGGGGCGGACGTCGACATGAACGTCGTCAAGACCGGGGATGGCCGCTTCATCGAGGTGCAGGGAACCGCCGAGGGAGAACCGTTCGACCGCGCCGCGCTTGACAGCCTGCTGGCGTTGGCGAGCGATGCGATCGACCAGCTCATCGAGCTGCAGCAGGCGATCGTCGGCAACCTCGTGCCTCGACGCCAGAGATGACGGTCGTCATCGCCACCACCAACCGCGACAAGCTGCGGGAGATCGGCGAACTGCTCGACGGCCTTGCCTGCACCGTCGACCCGATCGACGCGCATGCAACCGTTCCGGAGCCGGAGGAAACGGGCGCGACGTTTGCGGAGAACGCGCGGCTCAAGGCGGGCTACTACTCTCGCTTCGTGCCGCACCTGACGATCGCCGAGGACTCGGGACTCGAGATCGACGCTCTGGACGGCGCGCCAGGCATCCGCTCGGCGCGCTTCAACGGCGAAACCCATCCGGAGAAGTTCAAGGCCATCTACGCGCAACTGCGTGAACGCGGCGCGAACACCAGCGCCGCGCGCTTCGTGTGCGCGGTGGCGGCGGTCGACAACGGGCGCGTCGTGTTTGAGGCTACCGGCACGGTCGAGGGGCAGATCGCCGAGATCCCCGCCGGCGCGGGTGGATTCGGCTACGACCCGATCTTCTTTTATCCACCGTTCGGATGCACCCTGGCCGAAGTGACCGGGAACCGGAAGGCTGTAGTCAGCCATCGCGGCGCCGCGTTCCGGCAGGTGCGGACCTTTCTCGAATCGCGCCTCGCGGGGCGCGTCAGAAGCCCGGCTTGAGCGTCAGATCATCGCTTTACGCATCATCAGTCTGATCCTCCATCGCCGGCTTCGGCGTCTTCTTCCGTGGATCGATGCGGAAGGACAATGGTGAACACGGAGCCGCCGCCCGGACGGTTGGTCGCCTCGATGACGCCGCCATGCAGGCCAACTAGGTGCTTGACGATCGCCAGGCCGAGCCCCGTGCCGCCCGGGTTGCGCGCCCGGGAATCCTCCACGCGATAGAAGCGCTCGAACACCCGGTCGAGGTCGGTATCCGGAATCCCCGGACCTCGGTCGGCAACGCTGATCCGGATCAACTTCCCCGTACCGTTCACCGTGGCGGCGATGTCGATGGCCGTCTCGTCCGGCGCGTAGTGCGCTGCGTTCTCAGCCAGGTTCTTGAGCACGTTGTGCATCTTCGCGGGATCGACCATCAGCCTGGCCGCATTCCGGTTGATATCGGACTCGATTCGCTGGCGCTTTGCGCCGAGCACGGGCGCAAGCTCCGACGCGATGCTGGAGACGAGGGTCTGCGTCGAGCACCAGCGTCGCTGTAGCCGCTCCTTCCCGGAATCGAGACCGGCAAGGCGCAACAGGTCGGCCACCAGCCGCTCCATCCGCCGCGTGTGCCGGGTGATGATGTCGAGGAACCGCCGCTGTGTCGTCGGATCCGACTCGTCGACCAGGGTATCGACGGCGCCGCGGATCGCGGTGAGCGGCGTCCGGAGTTCATGCGATACGTTGGCGACGAAGTCCTGGCGGATCTGCGCGGCGCGGCGGAAATCGCTGATGTCGTGCAGCACGATGACTACACCCGGTTCGTCCTGTGCGGTGTAGGGTGCGGCGCTCGCGAGGCAGATCTTGACCGGCTCGGTGCTGAGCGTGATCTCTGTTCGGCTCGATCCGCCTACCTCGAGAGCGCGACCGATCTGTTTGGCGACATCCGGGTGCCGGATCAGCTCGACGTAGTGATGATCGACCGGCGTTTCGGGAATCTGCAGCATCTCGCACACGGCGTCGTTCGCCATCTGCACCCGCCCGCGCGCGTTCACGACCAGCACCCCCTCCGCCATGCTCCCGAGAATGGCGTCGGTCAGACGGCGGTTGCGCGACAGTTCCGCCAAGCGGCGGCCCAGCTCCTGCACCGAGCCATCGAGTGCGCGCGCGACGATGCCGATTTCATCGTTCCCGTAGGGACCAACCGGCGGCGCCAGGTCGCCCTGGCGGTAGCGTTGCGCCGCTTCCGCAATCGTCCGGACCCGCCGGCTCATGGCCGTCGACGTAATCCAGGCGAGCACGAGAGCGCCGCCGAGCGCGAACAGCAACCCCACGGCGGTGATGTTCTGCACCGAGTTGATCTGATCGTCCACGGCAGTCAGCGGGAGCGCGAGCCGGACGAAAGCGATTTCCGGATGATCGACGGCCACCGCGGCGTACAGCAGATCGCGGTCGAGAGTGGTGCTGTAGCGGCGCATCACGCCGACGCCGGCTTCGCGGGCAATCGTGATCTCCGGACGAGTGCCGTGGTTCTCCATTGCGGCGAGCGACGCGCCGTCTTCTGCCGAGTCGCCCAGGACCCAGCCCGCGTTGTCGATGATCGTGACGCGCGCCTCGAGCCGGTCGCCGAGCGTGTCCGCCTCGCCATCGAGGTCGGCCACGGAGCGGCCGCCTCCACTCCGTTCAGTCAGTTCCGCAACGAGCTGCGCCTGGCCCACCAGCTCGTTCGTAATCCGGTCGAGGAGCTGCCGTTGGAGGGACCAGGCCACCAGGGCGGCGGCCAACAGCAGGCTCACGCCCGCGATGCCGAATGCCGCGAGGAAGAGCCTGGTGCGGAGCTTCATGCCAGAGCGACGTCGTGATCAACCAGCTTGTAACCGAATTGCTTGACGGTGATGATCGCCGACTCGAGCACGGGCAACTTCTCGCGCAGCCGGCGGATATGGACATCTACCGTGCGCGTGCCTCCGGTGTAGGTGTAGCCCCAGACGTCGGAGAGGAGCACGTCACGCGACAACACCCGTCCGCGATGTTCGATCAGATACTTGAGCAGCAGGAATTCCTTCGCCGTCAACCGCACCTCCGTCCCGTCGCAGGTGACGACGTGACGGTCGGTATCGACCGTCAACGGCCCGACAGCAAGCAGGCTGCCACCGCGGCGTTCGCGGGGGGCGCGGCGGGCGCGGCGCAGCACCGCGCCGACTCGAGCGACCAGTTCCTTCGGGGAGAACGGCTTCGTCACGTAGTCGTCACCACCCAGCTCCAGGCCGACGATCCGGTCGGTCTCCTCGCTCTTCGCGGTCAGCATGATGATCGGGACGCGCGAGATCATCGGGTCGGATCGAATCGACCGGCAGACGTCCAGGCCGTTCTCACCGGGCAACATCAGGTCGAGGACCACCAGCGCCGGCGGCCGCGCGCGGACGTTGGACACGACACCGCTCCCCGAAGTCAGGATCTCGGAGGTGTAGCCAGCCTTGTGCAGGTGATGCACCACCAGATCGGCAATGTCACGGTCGTCCTCGACAACCAGAATCCGTTCGGCGCCGTTCTCAGTAGCCAGCATTTCCCTCCTGTGCGTGATGGCGGATGTCGCGACCCGACACCATGAAGATCACCTCTTCCGCCACGTTGGTCGCATGGTCACCGATACGTTCCAGGTGCCGCGAAATCAGGATCAACTCGAGCGCGGGTTCGGTCGTCGCCGGATTCTGCAGCACGTAGCTCAGCAGTTCGCGGAACACATGATCCTTCAACCGGTCGAGGTCGTCGTCACGGTCAAGCACCTCCTGGGCGAGGTCCGTCCCGTGGCGGACGTAGGCGTTGAGCGCATCGCGCAGCATCCCTTGCGCGAGGTCGGCCATGCGTGGAATATCGATGAGCGGCTTGACCGGCGGATGCTGCAGGTAGCGGAAGGTTGCCTCCGCGATATTGACGGCGAAGTCACCGATCCGCTCCAGATCGTTGTTGATCTTGAGGCCTGATACGACGACGCGGATATCGTCGGGGCCCGGGTGGTAGTTGACCAGCAGTTCGTAGCAGCGCTTGTCGACCTCGATCTCGAGGTCGTTGATCGATTTGTCACCACTGAGCACCTGCTCGGCCAGATCGAGGTCACGATTGACCAGCGCCCGGACGGAAGCGCGAACCTGCTCCTCCGCCTGCCCGCCCATGGCGAGCAGGCGCTCCTTCAGCGTGCTCAGTGCTTCATCGAAGTGGGAGATGGCCGATGTTCCGTCCTCGTCAACATCCTTCACGGCTCTGCGTCCCCGGTCTGTCGTCAGACTACTCCCAGCGGCGCGGACGCAGCAACCGCCGTCCCAGCCGTGGGGCCGATCGGCGTTTCCCGGCCGTGACAGCGCAGTAAATCTCGGGTGAATTAACCCGGCAGCACGTCTATCAGGAGGTCCAGCACCTGGGTCACTTCAACCGGGTCGTCCACGCGGTAGCGCGCCGCGGTAGGCCGATCTGCCTGCTCGACGACGATCGAGACCCCATTGCCGGCAAGGTGGCTGAAGACATCCTCGTCGGTTTCGTCGTCGCCGATATAGACGACCGCCGCCCGGTCGATGGCCAGGGCGTCGATCAGCCACGCGACGGCGCGCCCCTTGTCCCAGACGATGTCAGGACGCAACTCGAACACCTTCTTGCCGCTCTCGCGGCGCAACGCCGGATAGGCGCGCGCGACCTCCAGTACTGCGGCGTCGATCCGCGCGACGTCGCCAGGTGCAGCAAGCCGGTAGTGGGTGGAAACGCTGTACCGCTTCCGTTCGATCAACACGCCGTCGATGCCGCCGACGGCGACGCGCAGCGCACCCTCGGCGGCGTCCACCGCCGCCAGCAGCGCCGCCGCCGCCTCATGGCGCAGGCCGCTCCCCTTCGGCCCATCGATTTCGAGACCGTGGCAGCCCGCGTAGCCGAGTTGATCGAGCTGAACGAACCGCCGCATGACGGCTATGTCCCGTCCGGTAACGATGGTCACCGGACACCGCGCCGCGAGTTGTGCGAGACGTTCGCGGGTGCCGGCGGCAAGCGTCGCCTGCTCGGGCCGGTCGACGATCGGCGTCAGCGTGCCGTCGTAGTCGAGGAATATGCCGGCCCGCCCGCGCGCGAGCGGTGGCAGCCAGCACCTAATCTGATCGGGATCGAGCGCCGAGTGGAGCGCGTGGGTCGTCGTCGCCGCTGTGGTCACCGTCCCGCCGCCTGCTCCGCCTCGCGGAGCACCCGGCGGAAGTTGCCGCTCCACAGCTTTGCGATCTCTTCTTCGCTATATTCGCGCCGAACCAGCTCGATGGTGACGTTCAGCGTCTCGGTCGCGTTGCTCCACCCCACAACCCCGCCGCCTCCGTCGAAGTCGGAACTGATCCCGACATGGTCGATGCCGATCAGCTCCACCGCGTGGTCGATGTGATCGACGAAGTCGGCGACCGTCGCGTCCGGGTATCGGCGATCGAGGGCCTCCACGCGGCCGATGTAGTCCTCGTGCGGCTCAGCCCCCAGATCTTCCGACGACTGCCCCCGGATCATGCCGAAAGAATTGCGAATGTTCCGGTACTCGCCGGAGCGCCGCCGGGCGGACTCTGTCAGGAACGCGCCGAGCGCAACCACCTGCACGACGCCGCCATTTGCCGCCAGGGCGCGGAGTTGTTCGTCGTCCAGATTGCGGGGGTGATCCATCAACGCGTGCATGCTCGAGTGCGACGCGATGACCGGGACGGCGGAGAGCCGGACCGCATCGAGCATCGCGTCCTTCGAGATGTGCGAGACGTCGACCAGCATCCCGACCCGGTTCATCTCGGCGATCACCTCCTCGCCAAACGGGCTGACGCCGCCATGTTCCGGCACGACCACCCCATCCGGGTCACGCATGCTGGCGGTGGCCGAATCGGCGATGTCGTTGTGATCGCTGTGGGCCAGCGTCATGTAGCGGGCGCCCAGGCCGTGGTACGTCTCGATGAGCGAGAGGTCGCGGCCGATCACCCAGCCGTTCTCGATGCCGATCAGCGCGACCAGCTTGCCTTCGGCGGCGATCCGTCCGACGTCATCCGCCGAGTACGCAATCGCGACCTCGTCGGGGTACAACTGCTCGGCCATCCGATGAATGGCGTCGAACTTCGTCCGCGCGTTCGCCTTGGCCTGCGCCTCGTTCTCCGGCGTCCGCTCCGTCTGTCCGACGTAGACGATAAAGACGCCCGCATCGAGCCCGCCCGTGCGCATCTTCGGCAAGTCCACCTGGAAGTCGCCGTCGACACCCGGGTCGACTTCCCGCGTCGCAAAGATGAGCGGGATGTCTATGTGACTATCGAGGGTGATGACGCTCTCGTGGATTCCGATCGCGCGATCGGCAAGAGCCCGTTCTGCACGTTCCTCCGGCGTGCCCAAGTTGCATCCCAGAAGGACCGCGCCAGCCAGTACCAGCGTCACTGTTCCGCGGGTCATCCTCACTGTCTGCCTCATCGCCCGGCCGGCGCCAGTGGCGGCATGAGCATACTACGCGGGATGCCGGCAATGGCCGCCTCCGCCGGCGTCTCGGGGAGTGACAGATCGATCCGGATTGCACCGCCCGGGTTCGCCACGGTGTGCACCGCCAGGTAGAGCCGTCCAAGCCGCAGTGCGTGCATCTCCGTTCCGCTCAACCGCAGGCGCCCCGCCGCGCGGGCGCCGCCGCGACGGGCGAGCTGGCGCACCACCGGGCCGCGGGCGGCCTCTTCGGCCGGACCGCGCCGGTGCAGCGCGACCGACAGCACGTCGTCATCGAACAACCCGAACGACGAGACCTGGTAGTCGAGCGAGCGCGTGGCGGAATCCAGCACGAAACGCGATCGGACCGACAACCCGGCATCGGTCTGCACGGTCGTCTCGAGCCGGATCGGTGCGGGGGGCTCGATCAGACTTGGCGTGAAGTCAGGGGCGCGGCGGTGGGGCATGCCCTGTTCGTAGGCGTAGGCCAATTCGATCAGCCGCGACTCGGACCAGGGCCGTCCGAGCAGTTCCACACCGACCGGCATGTCATCGGCCGCCGGCCCCGCCGGGACAGTGATCGCCGGCAAGCCCGACACCGCGCTCAGCGCGCAGTTGCTCCCCTGCTGCTGCTCGCCTATCGGCCGCGCCGTCCTCCGGATCGTCGGGTACACCAGTGCGTCGAGCTCCTGTTCGTCCATCAGGGCGACGACGGCATCACGCACCGTGTCGCGCTTCGCGATGGCGTCCCGGTATTCGTCGGTGTCGCGGGTTTCGACATCGAGGGTGTCCTGCAGACCCCGTTCAAGGATGTCGTGGTACAACCCGGTCTCGACGAAATCCGCGACCGACCGGACGTACGCCCCGGGCGTTGCCTGGAGGTAGGCGTTCAGGTCGAACCGGAATTCCTGACCGATCACCGACGCTCCCTGCGTCAGCTCGGACAGGTCCGGCTCGGTGATCTCGATCGACGTCGCGCCGAGCGCTTCCATCTCCTGGACCGCGCGCTCGATCACATCGCGAACCGGCCGCTCCGCGTTCCCCGCACCGAGCAGCGCGTCGACGACCCCGAGGCGCGCGCCGGATAGCCCGCTCGCGTTCAGCGCGGTGGTGTAGGTGTCAGGAATGCGTCCCTCGCCCAGCCGGGTCGTCGGATCGGCCGGATCGGGACCGACCGTCGCGTCGAGCGCCAGCGCCAGGTCTTCCACCGAACGGGCGAGCGGCCCCCCGATGTCCTGCGTCGTCGAGAGCGGAATGATGCCGTCGCCGCTCGCCAGCCCGCGCGTGCCGCGCAGACCCACCAGGTAGTGGTGGGCCGACGGAATCCGAATCGAGCCGCAGGTATCGCTCCCCATGCCGAACGCGCCGAAGCTGGCGGCGACGGCCGAGCCCGTGCCGCCGCTCGATCCGCCCGGGTTCCGCTCCGGGTCGTACGGATTGCGTGTCTGGCCGCCGAACGACGCGATGGTGGTGATGCCGCGCGCCAGCTCGTGCATGTTGGTCTTGCCGAGAAGGATCGCGCCCGCCTCGCGTAACCGGCGCACCTGCGTCGAATCGTCCGGTGGGACCGACGTCGCGAGCCCGAGCGTACCCGCGGTGGTGGGCATGTCGGCCGTGTCGTAGTTGTCCTTCACCACGACCGGGACGCCATGGAGCGGGCCGCGGACGCTGCCGGCCGCCCGCTCCGCGTCGAGCGCGGCGGCTTCCTCGCGGGCGTTCGGGTTGATCGCGATCATCGCGTTGAGCGTCGGTCCGTGCTGATCGAACGCTGCGATCCGGGCGAGATAGCCATCGACCAGTTCGACCGACGTCACCTCACCGGCATCGAGCGCGGCGCCGAGTTCCCGAACCGACTTCTCCATCACGTCGAAGCCAGCCGGCCCGGCGTCCGGTGCGCTCCCGCACCCGGACGCCGCCAGTCCGCCCAGCACCAGGACGAGTGCGGAACGTCCCCACGGTCGCCTCAATATGTCGCGTGTCATCTCATCATCCCCCTGCTTCCTGCGCCGTCAGACGGAAACAGCCGCTTCAGACGAAGCGGCACGCCGCGAGCATCGCACGCTCGAGTCGCGCCAGGTACTCGCCACGCGGAACTTCGACCGCGCCGAAGCGCGCGAGATGCGGCGTTACCCACTGCACGTCAAGTAGCCGGTAGTCCCGGGCGCGCAACCGATCGACGAGCGCCGCGAGCGCCACCTTCGACGCGTCGGTCTCGACATGGAACATCGATTCGCCGAAGAACGCGCCCCGGAGCGCCACGCCGTAGAGCCCGCCCACCAGCATCCCGTCGCGCCAGGCCTCCACCGAGTGCGCGTGCCCTTCACGGTGCAGCGCGCCGTAGCTCTCCGCGATCTCGGCATCTATCCAGGTGCCGTCCGGATCGGGCCGCGACGCGCAGGCCGCAACCACCCGATCGAACGCCCGGTTGATGGTCACTTCGAAACGTCCCTGCCGAACCACCCGCCGGAACCGCCGGGACAGGTGGAAAGACTCGAGTGGCACGATACCCCGCTCCCGCGGCGAAAACCACCGGATCTGGCCGTCGACCGACATCGGGAAGAACCCGGCCCGGTACGCCCGGAGCAGCATAGTGGAGGAAATCATCCCGAATGTCGTATATATGATGCATGGTCTCCACGTCGCATACTCAAACGGAATTCACCTCCGAAGCGGTCACGCGTGACATTCGGATCCGCGTTCGGGCCCGCTACACGGAGGAGCATTCCGAACCGCTGCAGCAGCGCTGGCTCTTCCTCTACACGATCATCATCTCGAACGAAGGGAAGGAGACGGTGCAGTTGATCAGCCGTCACTGGCAGATCACCGACGGCGCCGAGCAGGTGCAGGAGGTGAAGGGACTCGGCGTGGTTGGCCGTCAGCCGACGCTCGCTCCAGGCGAGTCGTTCGAGTACACGTCCGGCTGCCCCCTCGCGACACCGTTCGGATCGATGCAGGGGACCTACCAGATGGTCACCACCGAGGGCGAACGGTTCGAAGCGGAGATCGCGCCGTTCTCGCTCTCGGGACCGTACACGCTGCATTAGCGTGCCGGTCTGGAGACCGGCATCGCACTTACGCCGGCCGCACCGACTCCACCGTCACGCCCGCCGCTTCCAGCCCGTCGCGTAACTGCCGTGCGATCGCGTCCGCGCCCGGTGTGTCGCCATGCACGCAGATCGTTCCCGCGGCCAATGCGAGTTGCGTTCCGTCAATGGCGGTAACCGCGCCGTCCCGCACCATCTCGACCGCCCGCGTGACAGCCAGGACCGGATCATGGATCACGGCGCCCGGCTTGGCCCGGGAGACCAGCGCGCCCGCCGCGTCATACGCGCGGTCGGCAAACACCTCGGGGACCACGTGGAGCCCCGCGTCGCGCCCGGCGTCGACGAGCGCGGATCCGGACAGCGCCACGAGCGCCAGGTCCGGTGCGCACGCCACCACCGCGTGGGCTACGGCTCCGGCCATGGCCCGGTCCCGCGCCGCCATGTTGTAGAGGGCGCCGTGAGGCTTGATGTGGCGGATAGCCACTCCTTCGGCTGAGGCGATCGCCCGAAGCGCGTCCACCTGCGTGCGGATCAGCGTCTCGACTTCGGCCGGCGACAGGTCGATCTCCCGCCGGCCGAATCCTTCGCGGTCGGCGAAGCCGGGATGCGCTCCGACCGTCACGCCCGCCGCGCGCGCAGCGCGGACCGTCGCCCGCATCGTCTCGCCGTCGCCTGCATGGCCGCCGCAGGCAACGTTAATCGACGTGACGATGTCCATCATTTGCCGGTCAAGGGCACGCGCCGCATCACCCGGCAATTCCCCCAGATCGCAGTTCAGGTCAATTTGCATCATTACGGTCGTGTCTCCACGCCTCCTCCAGCGAAACCGATCTGGCGTTCAGCCTCGGCGATCGCCCCTTCGAACCAGACCAGCCACTCGTGCCCGTACTCGTCCATGTACCAGGTTGATACGCGTCCGGCCGCCATGACGAACGCGCGCCGTTCCTGCGCCGACAGGACGTGCACGGCGCCGCCCGCCGCCTCGAACGCCGCGAGCGCGCCCGTGGTGCGGCGGCGCTCCTCCGCCAGCGCCAGCCGCGCGAGTTCCCTGAACGCGGCATTCATCACCTGACGCAGATCGACCGGAAGCGCCTGGTACGCCTCCTCCCGCATCAGCCAGAGACCGGCCGAGAACCCATGATCGTCGCGCGTCAGGTGCTGGAAGTTCCGATCGTCGTCGGCGCGCGCGATATCGATCAAGCTGCCCGCCCTGCCTTCCACGTCATGCCCGACGGGGAGCGTGGACCGGTCGCTCCAGGCTACCGGCGCCGGCGTCGCCCCAACCGCTCGCGCCCACGCCGTTGCGACCGGCGAGTCGCCGGTCTGCAGCGTTACCCCCCGTAGGGCGTCCGGCGCACGGGCCGGCGCGGTCCGGGTTGCGATGCCGCGCCAGCCGCCACCGCCGGAGATCGCCAGTAGCCGCAGGCCGGAGCGGCGGAGCAGCACGTCGCGCATCCGCTCGAAGAAGGCGCCCGTGAAGACCATCTCCACCACCGTGTCGGACTCCAGGAGGTACGGCACGTCGAGGATATGGAACTCCGGTATGAGCTCTGCCACCTCGCGTGTCGTCGCCAGGTAGAGGTCGACCTCCCCGGCGGCGAGCGCGTCCAGGCAGCGGTCCGGCGCGCCGCAGGAATGGCCTTCGGTGTCGATCTCGACCGAGAGACGTGCGGCTGACAGCGCTTCGATCAGCTGCCCGGCCGACGCGATTGTGTCGGGCGCGCCACTGCCGGCGGCGCCGGGAAGCGTCAGGGCGGCCACGAGGAGGCCGGTGGCCGTGGTCACGTCAATCCTCCCCGTCCGGGCGACGGCGGGCCCGGCGGATCGAGCGACGCTCGTTCGGAATCACCCATTTCGACGCCGCCATCCGGGAAGTACTCGGTCCAGAGGTCGGTCACGCGCCGAGCGATGTCGGGCCGGCACGTCAACTCCGCCGGGAACGACGGCTTCAGCCGGGCGTCGATCACGATCGGCAGCGCATAGACCAGGTGGTGACGCACGACGCGCGTGCTGGCCGCATGGATGTCGGCGGCCGGCTCGAAGCGGGTGAACGTCGTCCAGAGGAAGTTCATGGACGACGCCGCGGCGCGGTCCGGCTCATCGGTCAGCACGACGAGCGGCCAGTCCTGGAACGCCGGCGCCGCGGCCAAACGTGCGGCGGCGTCCGGCTCCGACGTATAGCCGGGTGCGCCCACGACGAGGCAGCCGGGACAGAAGACATGCACCGCCGTCACGCCCCGGGGCAGCTCCGCCGCCGAGAACGCCTCTGGCAGCGTGCGGATCGGCGGTCCGAGGCCGAGCCAGATCCCCTTCGATCCCCGGTTCACTTCCGGCCCGGTGTAATCGAGCGTATCCATCGACAGGTTCGAAAAGACGTACAGGTCGGTCTCGGGGTTGGTCCGTTCCAGAAGGTGGACCAAGGTTCGGCGGAAGTCGCGCAGGTCGACCGGCTGATCGGTGACCAGCAGGAACTTGGTGAGCGAGAGCTGTCCCTCCCCCAGGATGCGAAACGCGCTTGCCATCGCCTCGCGCGCGTAGCGCTGGCGCACCACCGCGGCGCCGAGCGAGTGGTAGCCGGTCTCGCCGTACGACCAGAGATCGACCACGCCCGGCATCACCAGGGGGAACAGCGGAGAGAGCAGTTCCTGCAGCAAATCCCCGATGAAGAAATCCTCCTGCCGCGGCTTGCCGACGACGGTCGCCGGATAGATGGCATCGCGCCGATGCGCAACCCGCTCGACCGTCAGCACGGGATAGTCGTGCGCGAGGGAGTAGTAACCGTAGTGATCCCCGAACGGCCCCTCAGGCCGCCGAACCTGCGGGGCGACCGATCCGATCAGCGCGAACTCGGCGCTGCCGATCAGCCGGTGCGGTCCCAGGCCGTCGACCACCGGCAACCGTTCGCCGGCCAGCAGCGAGGCGAGCATCAGTTCCGGCACGTTCTCCGGCAGCGGCGCGATCGCCGCCAGCATCAGGGCTGGCGGGCCTCCCAGGAAGACTGTCGCGGGCAGCGCCTCGCCCCGGGCCTCCGCCGCCGCGTAGTGGAAGCCGCCGCCCTTGCCAATCTGCCAGTGCATGCCGGTCGATCGCGCGTCGTGCACCTGCAGGCGGTACATCCCCAGGTTGTGCCCCGGCCGTTCGGGATGTTCGGTGTAGACGAGCGGCAGCGTGATGAACGGCCCGCCGTCCTCCGGCCAGCAGGTGATCGCGGGCAGCCGGTCGAGCCGGACATCGGTGGTCAGCACCTCGCTGACCGGCGCCTGTTGCCGCGGCCGGGTCCCGATCCGAAGGAGTGCGCCGGCAACGTCGCGTGCTTCCCAGAGCTTCGCCGGGGTCGGTGGCATGAGCGTCTCGGCCAGCTCCACCAGCCGCCGGATGAACTGGAGCGGACGCGTTCCGAAGGCGAGCTCGGCGCGCCGGGCTGTGCCGAACAGGTTGGTCACGAGCGGGAACGACGCGCCGGTGACGTTGGTGAAGAGCAGCGCCGGTCCGCCGCCCGCGATCACCCGCCGGTGGATCTCCGCCGCTTCGAGGACCGGATCGACCGGCGCCTCGATCACCGCGAGGTCGCCGTCGCGCCGGAGTTGCGCGAGGAACGCGCGAAGGTCGGGAAACCCGCGGGACTCGATCGCCATCACTCGGGGAGCGCGAAAGACCAGAATCCGAGGCCGGATGCGATGGCGACGTACTGCCGGCCGCCCACCTGGTAGGTCATCGGCGACGCCTTCCAGTCCTGATTGAGTGGCAGGTGCCAGAGCGGCTCGCCGGTCGCCGCGTCGAGCGCCGCGAACGCGCCGCTGTCCTCGCCGAAGAAGACCAGGTCGCCGTCGGTCGACAGCACGCCGGAATAGGTCTGCGCCTGTCCGGTCTGCGCATGACTCCAGGCGATACGGCCGGTCTGAATGTCGATCGCGCGGATGAACTTCTGGTTCGGCGATCCGTCGGCGAGGCGGACCGTGCCGCCGAGCCAGCTCCGGCCGCGCTGCCACTCCTGATCGTTCTTCGTGTAGGTCATGCACGATTCGTGGGCCAACAGGTAGAACAGCCGCGTTCGGGGGTGGTAGCTCGTGGCCCACCAGTTGGTGGCGCCGCGGATCGCCGGACAGACGTCGGTTCCCGCTTCCGTCGGGTCGGTACCCGGCCGGACGATAGGTCGGCCCGAATCGTCGAGTCCCTCCGCCCAGGTCTGGTTGACGAACGGCTCGCCCAGCAGGAACTGTCCGTTCGTCCTATCCAGCACGTAGAAGAACCCGTTGCGGTTGCCCTGCACGAGCAGCTTCCGCGGACGGCCCCGGAACTCCTCGTCGATCAGCAGCAACGGCTCCTGCGCGTCCCAGTCATGCGTATCGTGCGGCGTGAACTGGAAATACCAGACCAGTTCGCCCGTCCCCGGCCGGAGCGCCACCACCGAGTTCGTGTAGAGGTTGTCGCCCGGACGGCGGTCGGCGTTCAGGTCGGGGCAGGGATTGCCGGTCGCCCAGTAGAGCAGGTCCAGCTCGGCATCGTAGCTGCCGGTGAGCCAGGTGGCGCCGCAGCCGCGCCGCAGCACCTCGGGATCACCCCACGTCTCGGACCCTGGCTCGCCCGGCGCCGGAATGGTCCAGAACCTCCAGGCGCGCTCGCCGGTGTCGGCGTTGTACGCATCGAGGAACCCCCGCAGGCCGGTGTCGCCGGCACTGACACCAGCGACCACCAGGTCGCCCACCACCAGCGGCGCCGCCACCGCGCCGTAGTGTTCCCGGTAGTCGTCCATTTCGGTGTCCCAGATCAGCTCGCCGCTGAACCGGTCGAGAGCGATGACATGCGCGTGGTCGGTCACCGTGAAGAGACGGTCGCCGCGCACCGCGACACCGCGGTTCAATCCGATCGCCGGATCTCCAACCAACCCCTCCGTCCGCGGCTGCGCGTACCGCCAGATCTCCCGGCCGGTCGAGGCATCGAGCGCGTACACCTGGTTCACGGCCGTGACGTACATCACCCCGGCGATCACCACCGGAGTTCCCTCGATCATCGGCATGTCCGGAATCGGGTAGAACCACTCCACGGCGAGGCGATCCACGGTGTCCCGATTGATTTGATCGAGCGGACTGTGCCGGTTCGCGCTGTCGCTGCCGTTATAGGACGGCCAATCGACGAACGGCTCGATCGCGGCCGGGTTCCACGCATCCCCCGCGCGCCGCAGCAAGCGGAGCCGCCCGTCCGCGGTCCGGAGCTGCGCGTCGAAGCTGCTCTCGTTCAGGATGGTGCCAGCGACGACGCCACCATCGGCCAGCGGCAACTCGCCGGGCCGCGGTCGGGGGGCGCGCGGGTCGCGAGCAGCGGGCGGGGCGGCGGCGGCCAGCGCCTTCAGGTACGCGATGAGCGGGTCGAGTTCGTCGGCCGCGAGATTGAACGCCGGCATTCCAAGGGTGGGATCCCCTTCGGTGATGATCCGCGCCAGCGCCTCCGGCCCGCGCGCATCGAGAACCGGCAGGATAGAGCGCGCCCGGTCCGACCCGGAGGCGTCACCGCCGTGACAGAGCGCACACCGGGACTGGTACGACTCCTCCCCGTCCGCCGCGGCCAGGCTTGCGAAGGCGCAGAGAAGTAGTCCCGCGCGCAACCAGCGTTTTTCGGGCATGCGCCATGATATGACGGCGCACGTCAAGCAGGATGGCGCCAACGCCGGCCATCGACGCTCGGGGGGCGCCGCTACAATCGTGACATGTGCAGACGACTCATCCGGCTCACCGTCGTGGTGCTCGCTCTCGGGCTTCTTCCGGCGCTCGCGACGCAACCGCTCCACGCCCAGGCGGCCCGGTATCCCGCCTCCGGGCAGGGCGGGAACTACATGTTCAACTTCTACTTCCCGCCGGCGCCCAGCTCCACGCCCTGGGCGCCCGCGTGGGCGCCGAACGGGGCGTCGATCGCGGTGGCCATGGCGGGGTCGATCTGGCGCGTCGACCCGCAGACTGGCGTCGCCGACGAACTGACCAGCGGCGACAGCTACCACTCCTCGCCCGACTGGTCGCCCGACGGCGCCTGGATCGTCTATACCGCAGACCACGACGGCAGCCGTATCCAGCTCGAGATGCTGAACGTCGCGACCGGCGAGACGCATGCCCTCACCAACGACGACCAGATCTACACCGACCCGGTCTTCTCCCCCGACGGGACGCGGATCGCCTACGTCGCCACCACCCCGAGCGGTTATTTCAACGTCTACATCCGCCCGATCACGGACGGCCAGTGGAGCGGTGAGGTGGTCGCGGTGACGCGCGACAACGACTTCGGGCGGGACCGGCTGTACTTCGGTCCCTGGGACATGCACCTGACGCCCGCATGGCTGCCGGAGGGCGATGAGCTGCTGCTGGTCTCGAACCGCGATATCGCCCTCGGCTCCGGAAACGTCCTGCGCGTGCCGGCCCGGGAAGGGGGCATCGGCGATGCAGTCACGGTGCTCCGGGAACAGACCCTCTACCGGACGCGTCCCGACGTGGCGAGCGATGGCCGGCGCTTCGTCTTTTCTTCCACCCGTGGCGCCGCCGATCAGTTCAGCAACCTGTACGTCCAGCCGACGGCGGGTGGCGAGCCGTACAAGATCACCTTCTTCCAGCACGACGCCTTTCATCCCCGGTGGTCGCCCGACGATGAGTGGATTGCGTTCATCACCAACGAAGGAGGGCTGCCCCAGCTGGCGCTGCTCGAAACGCATGGCGGCGCACTCCGGACCATCACCATCGCGCACCGGCGGTGGAAGCGACCGATGGGCGTGCTGTCGGTCACGACGCGCGATGCGGCGACCGGAGCACTGACCCCATCCCGCATCCACGTGACGGCGGCCGACGGCAAGTTCTACGCTCCGGAAGATGCCTACGCGCGGATCGGCGTCGCCGGCGATCATCTCTTCCACCAGACCGGCCGGTTCACCGTAGAACTCCCGGTGGGCCGGACTGACCTGTCGGTCGTCAAGGGCTTCGAGTACTGGCCGGAACAGGCAACGGTGGACATCGCGGCGGGTGCGGTGACGGAACTGACCGTCGATCTCCGCCGCATGACCGACATGGCCGCGCGCGGGTGGTACAGCGGCTCGACGCACGTTCACATGAACTACGGCGGCAATCTGCACAACACGCTCGAGAACCTGTTGATGATGTCGGCGGCCGAGGATCAGGATGTCGTCGCCGAGCAGGTGGCGAACAAGGACAACCGGATCCTCGACTACCAGTTCTTCGTCCCCGGCGGCGGCCCCCATCCGCTCTCGACGCCCGAGCGGCTGCTTGTGGTCGGGCAGGAGTTCCGGCCGCCCTTCTACGGCCATGTCTTCATGTTCGGCATGCGCGATCACCTGCTCTCACCCTTCACGATGGGCTACGAAGGAACCGCCATCGAAAGTCTCTATCCGAGCAACACGGACATGTTCCGGAAGGCGAAGGCGCAAGGCGCGACGGTCGGCTACGTCCACGCCTGGGTGGGCGAGAACGATCCGCTGGACGGCACCCTGGGAGGCGGCAAGGGGTTCATGGTGGACGCCGCGCTCGGCACCACCGACGCCGTCGAATGGTCGGACGCCGGGCGCGGCGGCTTTCACCCGCTGTACGCCGTCTGGAACAACGGCCTGCGCATCACTGCGACCGGTGGCGAGGATTCGATCAGCAACCTGCACCGGATGAAGATCGTCGGCTCGGTCCGCACCTACATTCACACCGGCGGCCACGGCCTCGACATGGAGGCATGGTTCCGCGGTCTGCGGGAAGGGCGTTCGTTCGTCTCCTCCGGACCGATCGTCGAGCTAACGGCGAACGGCCGGATGCCGGGGGAAACGGTCGAACTGCCCGCCGATGGCGGCACCGTCGAACTGCAAGGACGCGTGCTGTCGATCACGCCGCTCGAGCGGGTCTTCGTCATCTGCCGCGGCGAGGAACAGGGCGATATCCCGCTGAGTGCCGACCGGATGAGCGCGACATTCAGCCTCGATGTCGAGATCGACCGGAGCGGGTGGTGCCACCTCCGTGCTGAAGGAAACCCGACCGAGCGCGGCGTGCTCGACATCGGCTACGCCCAGGCGTTCACCAATCCCGTCTGGTTCACAGTGGGCGATCAGCCGATCCGCGACCGGGACGCGGCCGACTACAGCATTCGCTGGATCGACAGGCTGCGCGAGATGGCCGATGCCTGGCCCGGGTGGCGGTCGGAACGGGAACGGACGCATATCTTCGCGCAGTTCGACGAGGCACGGGCGATCTACGAAGGTTTCGCCGCCGAGGCGCCGTAGATAGGCGGGCACGGTCAGCGTACGAAGTGTTGCAGGACACGCTGATCGCGTCCGAGCTGCCGGCCTGGCCCAGGACCGTCAAGCGCAAGGCAATCGAGACCGCCAAGTTCTACTTCTTCGACACGGGCGTGGTCCGAGCGCTGCGCCGCCTGCCGTGGGTCAGCGACGCGTCGGCCGATTTCGGCGTGTTCTTCGAGCACTACGTGCTGCTGGAGCTCCGCGCCTGGATTGACTACCGGAAACCTCGCACGCCCCTCGCCTGGTGGCGCTCGCGGTCGGGCTACGAGGTCGACTTCATCCTCGACGACCGGGTCGCCGTTGAAGCCAAGTCGACGCGCCACGTCCAGCGGAAGCACCTGCGCAGCCTGCGCGCCCTCGCCGAGGAGCGGCTCGTCGAACGGTCCATCGTCGTCTGCCGCGAGGAGCGCCCGCGCGTCGACGACGGCATTGAGATCTGGCCCCTGGAGTTCTTCCTCGCCAAGCTGTGGAAAGATGGCTTGTGATCCAGTGTTCTACGGACTCACGACCAGTGGCACTGGCCTGTTCGGCATCGGCCTGAATCTGAAGTATCAGTTCTGATTCGGCCGCCAGAGTAGAATCACCGCTGCCGGGCGTCGGCGTGGGCCCATGAATCAAGGAAGCAGGGGGACGGCATGACGGATCGGATTGCGGCGGGCGGACTCCAGGTCGACAGGGAGTTGTACGACTTCATCAACGACGAGGCGCTGCCGGGCACCGGCGTCACGTCGGAGGCGTTCTGGGCCGGCTTCGATCGACTCGTTCACGGGCTGGCGCCAAGGAACCGCGAGCTGCTCGACAAACGGGAGGAGTTGCAGCGGCGGATCGACGCCTGGTACCGGGAGAATCATGACGAGCCGATCGACTTGGAGGAATACAAGAACGTCCTGCGCGAAATCGGCTACCTCGTCCCGGAGGGAGACGACTTCAGCGCCCGCACCGCCAATGTCGACCCGGAGATCTCGACCGTTGCCGGCCCGCAGCTGGTGGTTCCGGTCACCAACGCCCGCTACGCCCTGAATGCGGCGAACGCCCGCTGGGGGAGCCTGTACGACGCGCTCTACGGCACCGACACGATCCCGGAGGACGGCGGCTGCGAGCGTACCGCCGACTACAACCCGGTCCGCGGCGCGCGCGTGATCGCGTGGGCGCGCGATTTCCTCGATCAGGCGACACCGCTCGCCAGCGGGAGCCATGCGGACGCGACGCAATACGCGGTGGCGGACGGCGCACTCGTGGTGACGTTGGAGAGTGGTTCCACCACCGGTCTCGCCGATCCGTCGAAGTTCGCCGGTTCGCGCGGCGACGCGGACGCACCGTCCGCCGTCCTGCTGCTGAACCATGGCCTGCACATCGAGATCCGCATCGATCGCAAGCATCCGGTTGGCAAGGCGGACGACGCCGGCGTGCGCGACATCATCCTGGAAGCGGCGACCACGACGATCATGGACCTTGAGGACTCGGTGTCGTGCGTCGATGCCGAGGACAAGGTGCTCGCCTACCGGAACTGGCTGGGGCTGATCAAGGGCAGCCTCACCGCCTCGTTCGACAAGGGCGGGCGAACGGTCGACCGGGCGATGAACGCGCCGCGCGAGTACACCGCGCCGGACGGCTCGACGGTCACCCTTCCCGGCATCAGCCTGATGCTGATCCGGAACGTCGGCCACCTGATGACCAACCCCGCCATCCTCGACAAGGATGGCAATGAGGCGCCGGAGGGGATCCTCGACGCGATGATCTCTTCGATGATTGCGGTTCACGACGTGCAGAGCGGCAAGAACAGCCGCGCCGGCTCCATCTACATCGTGAAGCCGAAGATGCACGGCCCGGAAGAGGTCGCCTTCTGCGATCGCACGCTCGCGGAGGTGGAGGACATCCTCGGCCTGGACCGCCACACGATAAAGATCGGGATCATGGACGAGGAACGGCGGACGACCGTCAACCTCAAGGAATGCGTCCGCGCCGCCGCCGACCGGGTCTTCTTCATCAACACCGGCTTCCTCGACCGCACCGGCGACGAGATGCACACGGCGATGGAAGCCGGCCCGATGATCCGCAAGAAGGAGATGAAGACCGCGGATTGGATGGTCACCTACGAAGACTGGAACGTCGACATCGGGCTGGAATGCGGACTGCCCGGCCACGCGCAGATCGGCAAGGGAATGTGGGCGATGCCGGATCTGATGGCCGACATGCTCAAGGCGAAGATCGGTCATCCGGAGCAGGGCGCGAACACCGCCTGGGTCCCCTCCCCCACCGCCGGGACACTGCATGCGACGCACTACCATCAGGTGGATGTCGCGAAACGGCAGGCCGATCTCCGATCGCGCCCGCGCGCCGATCTCGACAAGATCCTCACGATTCCGCGTGAAGAAAACGCCAACTGGTCGCCGGAAGAGATTCAGCAGGAACTGGACAACAACGCCCAGGGCATCCTCGGCTACGTCGTCCGGTGGATCGAGCAGGGAGTCGGCTGCTCCAAGGTGCCGGACATCAACAACATCGGCTTGATGGAAGACCGCGCGACACTGCGGATCTCGAGCCAGCACATCTGTAACTGGCTGTACCACGGCATCTGCACCGAGGCGCAGGTGCGCGAGACGTTGCAGCGGATGGCGGCAGTGGTCGACGGCCAGAACGCCGGTGATCCGAACTACCGGCCGATGGCCCCTGACTTCGACGACAGTATTGCCTTCCAGGCGGCGTGCGACCTGATATTCAAGGGGCGCGAGCAGCCGAGCGGCTATACCGAGCCGATTCTCCACGCGCGGCGCCAGGAGGCGAAGGCGAAGTACGGCCGGTAGATCCCGATGGAGCCAACCGCAACCGGCACCGACGTCATCCGGACCCGCTATCCCCGCACGGTCACGCTGGCCGACGCCGGCGACGTAACGGTTCGTCTGATGACCCCGGCGGACGTCGATGCGGTAGTGGCGTTCGCGAAGAGTCTCGACCCGGACGAGTTGATGTACCTCCGGGTGAACATCACGGAGCCGGATGTGGTCGCCCGCTGGGCGCACTACATCGAGACTGGCCGGACCTTTACCGTGCTGGCGATCGACCGCGGCACGGTGTTGGGCGAAGCGAGCCTGCTTTACAACCGGACGAGCTGGACCCGCCATCTGGGCGAGATCCGTCTCCAGGTCGCCCCGACCGCGCGGCGGCGCGGGCTGGCTCGCGTGCTGGCGGAAGAGGTCGAGTGGATTGCCCGACAGACGCAACTCACCATGCTCACGGCGCGGATGACACTCGACCAGGAGGCGGCGCAGTCGTTCTTCCGGCAACTCGGCTTCCGGCGTGAAGCGGTGCTGTGGGACTACGTGATGACCGCCGACGGAACGTTGCACAATCTGTTGGTCGCCACCAAGCGGCTGTAGTGGTCGCGGCGAGGGCGAACAGGACGATAACAGGACGAGGAGGAAACCGTGGCTGACGAGACTACTGCAGGATTCGACGCACTGCTGACCGAGGACCGCACGTTCGCGCCTCCCGAGGAGTTCGCCAAGAACGCCAACATGAACGACCCGGACATCTACGCGAAGGCGGACGCCGATCCGGAAGGATTCTGGGCCGGGATCGCCAGCGAGTTGGAGTGGAGCCGGCCGTGGGACACCATTCTCGACTGGCAGCCACCCGACGCCAAGTGGTTCGTCGGCGGGAAGATCAACGCCAGCGTCAACTGCGTCGACCGCCACGCGCTGGGCAGCCGGCGCGACAAGCGGGCGATCGTCTGGGAAGGCGAGCCGGGCGATCAGAAGACGCTCACCTACGGCGAACTGCACGTCGAAGTGCAGAAGTGCGCCAACGTGCTGAAGCAGTTGGGTGTCGGCCATGGCGACCGGGTTGCGGTGTACCTGCCGATGGTCCCGGAGCTGCCGATCGTGATGCTCGCGTGCGCGCGGATCGGCGCGGTCCACAGCGTCGTGTTCGGCGGCTTCTCGGCCGAATCGCTCCGCGACCGGATGAACGACATGGAGGCGAAGCTGCTGGTCACCGCCGACGGCGGCTTCCGGCGGGGCGGTGTCGTGCCGCTCAAGCAGATCTCGGACGAGGCGCTCGATGGCGCACCGAGTGTCGCGGCGGTCCTGCTCGTGAAGCGGGAGGGACTCGAGACGCCGTTCTCGGTGGTCGAGGGCCGCGACCACTGGTACCACGAGCTGATGGCGCAGGTGCCGGAGACGTGCGAGGCGCGCGAGAACGACGCCGAGGATCTGCTGTTCACGCTCTACACGTCAGGAACCACCGGCAAGCCGAAGGGGATCGCGCACACCACCGGCGGCTACCTCACGGGAACCTACATCACGACGAAGTGGGTGTTCGACCTGAAGGAGGACGACATCTTCTGGTGCAGCGCCGACATCGGCTGGGTGACCGGGCACAGCTACCTGGTGTACGGCCCGCTCGCCAACGGCGCCACCTGCGTCATGTACGAAGGAGCGCCCGACACGCCGGGCCGTGACCGCTTCTGGGACATGATCGAGCGCCACAAGGTGACCATCTTCTACACGGCGCCCACCGCCATCCGCGCCTTCATGAAGTGGGGGCCAGAACATGTTTCCAAGCACGACCTGAGCACGCTGCGGCTGCTCGGATCGGTCGGTGAGCCGATCAATCCGGAGGCGTGGATGTGGTACCACCACCATATCGGCGGCGACCGCTGCCCGATCGTCGACACGTGGTGGCAGACCGAGACCGGCAGCATCCTGATCACGCCGCTGCCGGGACTGACCACGCTCAAGCCGGGTTCAGCGTCGCGGCCGTTCCCCGGACTGAAGCCCGCGGTGGTGACGGAGGCCGGCGATGAGGTGAAGGTGGGAGGAGGCTATCTCGTGCAGACACGCCCGTGGCCATCGATGCTCCGGACCATCTACGGCGACCACGACCGCTACGTCGCCACGTACTGGAACCGCTGGGGGCACTCCACCTACGTCACCGGTGACGGCGCCAAAGTAGACGAGGACGGCTACCTCTGGCTGCTTGGCCGCGTCGACGACGTGCTGAACGTCGCCGGCCATCGGGTCGGCACGATGGAGGTCGAGAGCGCGCTGGTCGATCACCAGGAAGTGGCGGAAGCGGCAGTCGTCGGCAAGGCGCACGACATCAAGGGGCAGGGGATCTGCGCCTTCGTCACGCTCAAGGACGGCGTGCAGTCTTCCGACGCCAAAATCGAGGAACTCCGGCAGCACGTCGCGCAGAAGATCGGCGCCATCGCCAAGCCGGACGAGATCCTCTGGACCGCCGATCTCCCGAAGACGCGCTCCGGGAAGATCATGCGCCGCCTGCTCCGCGACATCGCGGCCGGCAAGGCGCTCGGCGACGTTACGACGCTGGCCGACCCGTCCATCGTCGCGAAGCTGCGCGAGCAGTACGAGGAGAAGGAAGGCTAAGCGCTGCGCGTCGTTAGCTGGAACGTCAACGGCCTGCGCGCCTGCGCACGGAAGGGCTTTCTCCGGTTCCTCGCCGACTCCGAAGCCGACATCGTCGGCCTCCAGGAGGTGCGTGCGTTCGAGCATCAACTGGAGCCGGAAGTGCGCGCCCCCGCCGGATGGCATGCGACCTTCTCGCCAGCGGAGCGCCCCGGCTACAGCGGTGTCGCCCTCTACTCCCGCATGCCGCCCACCAACGTTCAGACCGCGCTGGACGAGTCGCGCTTCGATACTGAAGGCCGCCTGGTCATGGCCCGGTTCGGAAAGCTGACGGTTGCCTCGGTCTACTTCCCCAAGGGCAGCGGCCGGGATCGGGACAACAGCCGCGTCCCCTACAAGCTGGACTTCTACGCAACCCTGTTCGATCGCCTGCAAGCCCTGCGGCGCCGCGGTCCAGTCCTCGTCATCGGCGACTACAACACCGCCCGCGAGCCGATCGATCTCGCGCGGCCCGCAGCCAACACGAAGACCAGCGGCTTCCTGCCGGAGGAGCGCGCGGAACTGACGCGCTGGGTCGACACGGGTTGGGTGGACACGTTCCGCGTCCGCCATCCCGGCGCAGCGGGCCACTACTCTTGGTGGCGGCAGTGGGGCGGCGCGAGAGAGAACAACGTCGGCTGGCGCATCGACTACGTGCTGGCGTCGCCGGCCGCGGCGCGGCGCGTGACCGACGCGTTCATCTGGCCGCACGTAACCGGATCGGATCACTGCCCCGTCGGCGTCGACCTGTCCGAATAACGCTCTGATCTTCACCAACGGCAGGTATCGCCTGTGCGGTGGATCGCACCCCCGCCCCGGGCTCACCGTTACTTGTCCGTGCCCCCCGGTTCTGGTACTTCAGGATTCCGATGGTCATGGGAGGACTCATGCACAGAGGGCCCGCCTTCCGCGGCCCGCGCTGGCGCCTGATGATCGCCGCATTGGCGATCGCGCTGGTGTGTGCCGCGTCCATTGCGACCGTCTGGCACGCGGAGCACGCCGGCGACCAGGACTGCGCAATCTGCCAGTTGCGGCATCAGCCGGCGGCCGACCTGACGGGATCGATCCAGATCGGGTCGGCGGACACTCCGGAACCGCTCGTCCAAGCTCCACGCGCCGGATGGGTCGCCTCCGGCCACCTCTCTCCCCTTCCCGCACGCGCCCCGCCTGCCTAGCCCGGATTTCTCACAGCTCCCGGAGATCGGGCATGAGGCGGTGGGTCTGGGGTTCCGGGCGGCCAACTCAGGCGCCAGCGGTGGTCTGGACGCGGGCGACGACGTGCGCGCGGCGCCAAAATCGGTCGGGTAAGCACACCATGCCCGAAAGGTCCCCGTGCCCCCCTGCGGTCGTGAACGTATGCCGCCGCCTGGCCAATCGTCAGGCCGGGCCGGGCGGTGCGCGCAAACGTTGAGCGGCCGTGATGAACAGATCGGCGTCGGGCGCCAGCTCGGACAGCGCCACGCAGATGCGGCGCACGGTGACGCGGACGTGGGCGCCGATCTTGAGCAGCCGCAGCCGTAGCGTGTCGCATTGGGCGCGGGCGAGCCGGGTGCCCGCCAGCCCCCGGTCGCGGAGGTGCTGGAGCAGGACGTAGGCCAGCGTGGCCCAATACAGGCGCAGTTGGTTGGCGCGCAGCGTCGCACTGCTCGTCCGGTCCGCGAACAGCGCCAGTTGCTGTTCCTTGATGCGGTTCTCCATGTCCCCGCGGGCGCAATAGAAATCCTCATACAGCGCCTGCGCCGCCAGGGTGTCCGGCCGCAGCGATGTCACCACGAAGCGTGGATTGGCGCCCGCGGGCAGATGCTCGGCCTTGCCGACCACCCGGCGCTCCCGGCTCCAGCTCTCGCGCGTGCGATAGCGGAAGTCCGCAAACACCCGCGCGGCGGTCCCGGTTTCCTGGCACTGCGCCTGGGCCTGCGCCAGGTCGGGCCCGATGTGTTCCTTCAACCGAGCGTTCTTCGCCAAGCCGATGACGTAATCCACCGCATGCTCTTCGCACCAGTGCAGCAGCTCGTCTCGGCAGAACCCCGAGTCTCCCCGCACCAGGATGGAGACCGACGGCCACGCCTGCCGCACCTGCCCCACAATCCGCGCCAACTCGTCCACCACCCCGGCCGCCCCGTCGATGTTCGAGGGCCGCAACCGCGCGCAGAGCACCTGCGCCCCGCAGAAGATATACAGAGGCAGATAGCAGTAGTGCCGGTAATACCCGTGGAAGAACCGCCCTTCCTGCTGGCCGTGCAGCGGGTCGTCCGTCGCATCGACATCCAGCACGATGCGCGCCGGCGGCGTCGGGTGCGACTCGATGAACACGTCCACCAGCAGGGCGTCGAGCGCCGCCTCGTCATAGGTCACCTTCTTGTACCGGTCAGCCTCGGCGTCCTTCGACCCGACCAGTTCCAGCCGGTTCAGCGTGCTCTTCCCCGCCAGCGCGGCCCCGCGATCCGCCACCCGCACCCGGTTCTCGCCCGTCGGGTCCGCCTTGCCCACCGCGGCCGCCACCAGCGGGTCGCGCCGCAGGGTGTCATGGTCGTTCAGATCTTCGTAGCCCAACGCGACGGCCATCACACGCTGGGTCACCAAGTCCTCGACCGTGTGCTCGATCAAGCTCGGATCCCGGTAGTCCTGGAAGCACTCCGCCGCGCGCCGGCACACGCCGGTGCACTTCTCAACCGCCCGCAGCAGCAATGCCCCGGCGTTGGACGTGATCGTTCCGCCATCGAAGCTGGCGACCAGACGGCGACGACCGACCCGAGGAAACTCAAGCTGGGTTGGCGTACAATGTGTCGACAAGAGGCTGCCTCCGTGTGTGGCTTGAAGTTATTGTGATAACAACACTTTACGCCATCACGGGCAGCCTCTTGTTCACCTCCGGTGAGAAATCCGGGCTAGGAGTCTGCGCCGTAGGAGATTCGCCGGACGATAGTTGGCCGTCGGCCCACAACCTGACGCACCGCGTCGGGGCGACCTCGCCGGTCAGCGGGCGAGGTCGATTCTCGGCGGCCGGCGAAACGGTCGGCAAAATCGGCTCCGACGCGCCCCGGGGCTCGCCAGCGGCCACGATTCGCACCGCTGCGCGGCCGTTGCCGGCTTCATACCTCGCGTTTCACATCCCCATCAGGGGCTGAAGGCGTTTGACGTTCAACGCCAGGCACACCAAGTCCCACTCGCCGCCCGCCGTGGCGAGTCCCCGCAGGCTGAAGCGCCGGAATCCCAGCACGTGCTTGATCCAGCCGTGCGGGGCCTCCGACAGCCATTTGCGCTCCGCATACGCCGCCCGGCCCGCCCGCGTCGCCAGTTTCTCCGACATGCGACTCGTCGCCGGATGCTTCTTGGGGTCGCTGGTCGTCGCCGTCTTACCCTCTCGCCCCGGCGCCACATACCCGTTGACGCCCCGCGTCTCCAGGTCCACCAAGTCCCGCTCGTTGCAATACCCGGCGTCGGCCAGCACCGTCTCCGGCTGCGCGTCGAACGTCTCCGACACCGCGTCGAGCAGCGCCGGCAACCCGCCCTGGTCACTCGCGTTCGCCGTCACGTCCGTCGCCACCACCAACTGGTGGTCACCATCCACCGCCACCTGCGCGTTGTAGCACTGCTGGAACCCTTCGTTGCTCGTCTTCATGATCCTGCTGTCCGGATCCGTGAAGTTGCTCTGCGCCTTCTCGTCCGGCTCGCCATACGCCCGCTTGTACGGCCGACCGCCCTGCGGGTTCCGACCCTCGCCCGGCTGCCGCCCGCGCGCGTCGTCCGCCGCCCGCTGCGCCGCCTCCAGACGCGCCTTCGCCGCCCGGATCGCCGCCAGACGATCCTCCCGCCGCCGCAACTCCGTCGGCAGCTCGTCGCCGCGCACCGCCGCCCCCAACCGCGCATCCTCGGCCGCGTCAGCGTCGTCCGCCGACGCCAGCAGCGCGTCAATCTCGCCGACCAAGCGACGCTCCTCCTCCTGCATCCGACCGTAGCTCATCGCCTTGCGTTTGCTCGCGTTCGCCCGCACCTTCGTCCCGTCTATCGACAGCTTCCCGAAGCTCGCCACCCCCAACTCCCGCGCCAGACGAACCACCTCCACGAACAGCTTCTTGAAGTCCTCCAGATGCCGACGACGAAACTCGCACACCGTACGGTGTTGCGGAAAATTGCCCGCCGCCAGCACCCGGAAAGCCACGTCCTCTTCCAGCTTCCTCGCGATCCCCCGCGACGAAAACACCCCCGTCGCATACGCGTAGATCAGCACCTTCAACATCATCCGCGGCTCATACGGCGCGTTGCGCCGACCGTCACCCTCATACGGTGCGTAAAATGCCGTCAGATCAAGACCGTCCACCAAGTCGCTGACATGGTGCGCCAAGTGGCCCTCCGGCAACCACGCCTGCAAATCTGGTGGCAACAGCAACGATTGGTCCGGGGCGTAGCGGCGAAACGTCGTCGACATCACGTCCTTCCGTCAAGATCAGGTCTGCCGCAATTGTCGCATTTTCTACGGCGCAGACTCCTAGCCCGGATAATTCGTGAAGGGTCCGATTTCGATAGTGACGCAAGGACCCCCGTGTGGTACAAATGCTGTGAAGCCAGACATTTACCCACCACAGAGGCCCTTGCGTGACGACCGACAAGATATCACAGACTGTCCTCTTTCCGGATCTCTTCGACAAGCCCCTCGTCGCGACGTTCGACCGCCAGCACGCGAGTTCCGATGGCGGCGCGGTTCTGCTCAAGGCGGCCGAGCGGCTGTACGGGTTGGTGGCGGGCTTTGCCCGCTGTCTGGTCGACCGGCGGGAGCCCGGGAAGGTTCGGCACACGTTGGCGGAGTTGCTCGGCCAGCGGATCTTCGGCATTGCGTGTGGCCATCCGGATGGTAACGACGCCGACCGCCTCGCCGACGATCCGATCCACAAGCTGTTGCTCGGGCGCGACCCGGTCGCTGGCGAGGCGTTGGCCTCGCAGCCGACGATCTCTCGGTTCGAGAACGGCGTCGGCCGGTCTGCCCTCTACGAGCTGGCGCGCGAGCTGGCGATGCGGGTCATCGAGCGGCATCAGCGCCGGCTGGACGGGCGGGCGCGGCGGATCACGATCGACCTGGATCCCACCGACGACGCGACGCACGGCGCCCAGCAGCTCACCTTCTTCAACGGGCACTACGATAGCTGGTGCTACCTGCCGTTGCTGGCGTTTCTGACCTTCGACCAGGAACGCGAACAGTATCTGTGCGCGGCGGTGCTGCGGCCCGGAAATGTGTCGGCCACCCGCGGGACCGTGGGCGTGTTGTGTCGGCTGCTGCCCCTGCTGCGGCAGGCCTTTCCCCAGGCGCGGTTTCTCGTCCGGCTCGACGGGGGCTTTGCGACGCCGGAGATCTTCGACTTCCTGGATGCCGAGCCGCGGCTCGACTACGTGGTGGCGATGGCCAAGAACGCCGTGTTGCAGCGCCACGCCGAACCCACCCTGCTCGTGGCGCAGGCCCAGAGCGCGGCCAGCGGCCAGACCGCGCACGTGTATACCGACACCCAGTACCAGGCCGGTACGTGGGGCCACGCGCGCCGCGTCGTGATCAAAGCCGAGGTCGTCCGGCTCGGCGACCGCGCCCCGCGCGACAACCCGCGCTTCGTCGTGACCAACCTGCGCCAGACGCCGCGTTTCGTCTATGAACGGATCTACTGCGCCCGCGGCGACATCGAGAACCGGATCAAGGAGTTGCTTGATGGCCTGCAGATCGACCGCACGAGCTGCTGTCGCTTCTGGGCCAATCAACTGCGCGTGCTCCTCACCGCCGCCGCCTACGTGCTGATGCAAGAACTCCGGCTGCGCGCGGCGCGCACCGCCTGTGCCCGCGCCCAAGTGACGTGGCTGCGCGACCGGCTCCTCAAATTGGGGGCGCACGTCGTCGGCTCGGTCCGCCGCGTGGTCCTGCACCTGCCGACCGCCACGCCGGACCTCCACGCTTGGCGGCACATCGCGCTTGCACTCGGCGCCCGCGGCGGATAGGCCCCAGCCGGCGCTCGTCAGCCGCACGTAAACGCATCCCAACAGCGCACCGAGCACGCCCGCGGCGAAGCCGTCCCTCGACGGCCCCGTACCCAGGCCTTCCCCACCGACAGTCAGCTTCTATCCCGCCGGCGCCCGATGGCAGCGACGCCCGATGCGCCATGTGCGCGACGATCACACCGTCCGCGACGTCGACTCGGACCCTTCATGCATAATCCGGGCTAGGAGCCCGTGGTGAAACCCCGCGTCGCACCGAGAGCGGTGAGGCGCCCGACTGACAAGGCGCGACGAGGGAGCATATTGGCCCGTATGAGACCGAGGAGCAACGCCGTTCAGGCGGGATGCATCGCCGCTCGAATGTAGCGGGGGTTTCACCACGGGCTCCTAGGGACCACCCGCCGCCGCGCAGCTCGCAGACCGGGCCGTGGCGGATACAATCTCGCCAACACATGGATCTCGAAGCACGCATCTCCACGCTATTCGAACAGGGGCCGGAGGCCGACCGGTCGGACGCGCGCGCAGCGTTCGCCGAACTCCGGGCGGAACTCTCTGCCGGCCGCGTCCGCGCCGCGGAGCCGGACTCCGGCACGCCGACGGGCTGGCGCGTGAACGCCTGGGTGAAGCAGGGGATCCTGGTTGGCTTCCGGTCCGGTGACATCGTGCCGTTTCCGTCGCCTGACGCCGCGTCCCCCTGGCTTGACAAGGACACGCTGCCGCTTCGTCCGCTTTCCGTTGAATCCCGCGTGCGCCTCGTGCCAGGCGGATCGTCGGTCCGCGACGGCGCGTACCTCGGCGACGGCGTCATCTGCATGCCGCCGATGTACATCAACATCGGCGCCTACGTCGGCAATGGCAGCCTGATCGACTCGCACGCGCTCGTCGGCTCGTGCGCACAGGTGGGCAGCGGGGTCCACGTGAGCGCCGGGGCGCAGATCGGGGGAGTGCTCGAACCGGTCGGCGCGCTGCCGGTCATCGTGGAGGATGATGCGCTTGTCGGCGGCAATACGGGTCTCTACGAAGGCGCGGTGGTCAAGCGCCGCGCGGTGATCGGGGCCGGCACCGTCCTGACCGGCTCGACGCCGATCTACGATTTGCCGAACCGGCGGGTCATCAAGCCGGCTTCCGGCGAGCCGACGGTAGTACCCGAGGGCGCCGTGGTCGTGCCGGGAGCGCGTGCCGTCACCGCCGAGCCCGGTCCGGAATGGGGGCTCTCGCTCGCCACGCCGGTGATCGTCAAGTACCGCGACGCTAAGACTGACACTCGTACGGCACTGGAAGACTGGCTCCGCTAATGGAACCTGCCGCAACCGACGTCGTCGATCTCGCCCGATCCCTTATCGACATCGAGTCGACCAGCGGGCACGAGGCGCAAGCGACCGACTGGCTGGCCGGTTGGCTCCGGCGGCAGGGTTACCACGTGAGCGAGCAGCCGGTGGTTGACGACCGGGTCAATGTCATCGCGACCATCGGCGCCGAGGATCCGGAAATCGTCTTCTCGACCCATATCGATTGCGTGCCGCCCTTTTTTCCGAGCCGGGTAGAGGGAGACACGCTGTACGGCCGGGGTGCGTGCGACGCGAAGGGAATCCTGGCGGCGGAGATCCTGGCCCTCGAACGGTTTCGCGTCGCGGGCGACGCTCGCGTCGGCCTGCTGGCGGTGGTGGGCGAGGAGCGGGGCAGCCACGGCGCGCACGCGGCGAACCGCCTCGCGACCCGTTCCCGCTATCTCATCAACGGCGAGCCGACCGATAGCCGGCTGGCGGTCGGGACGAAGGGCGCGTACCGCGTGCGCATCGCCGCCACCGGACGCGCGGCGCATTCGGCGTACCCGGAACTGGGAGAGTCCGCCATCGAGAAGTTGCTCGACGCGCTGACGGCGCTCCGCGATCTGGAGTTGCCGACAGATCCGGTTCTGGGACAGTCGACCTACATGGTAGGTCTGATCGAGGGCGGGGTTGCGCCGAACGTGATCCCTCCGGAAGCGGAGGCGGACGTCAACTTCCGCACCGTCGGTCCGTCGAGTGCTGTTCGCGCACTCCTCGACGCGCGTCTCCGGGACGTGACGATCGAAGAGGTCATGGACGTCTCGATGATGAGACTGACCACGCTGCCCGGCTTCGACACCAAGGCTGTTTCGTTTGCCACCGACATCCCGTTCCTCACCGGTTGGGGCCAGCCTTTGCTGATTGGCCCCGGATCCATCCACGTGGCGCACACCGACCGCGAGCAGGTGGCGATCCCCGAGCTGTTCCGCGCCATCGACCTCTACGAGTCGTTGGCGAAACAGCTACTGGACGAGGCCTAGCCCCTTCAGCGCATCGATGATGCGCGCGTGACTATCCGGGCGGGGTGGCGCCATCGGCGAACGGTAGGTGGCGGTGTCGATCAGGCCCATCTCGGCCAGCGCGGCCTTCACCGGGATCGGATTCGACTCGATGAAGTTGACCTGCATCAGGGGAAGAAGGCGGTTGTGGATGCCGCGCGCCCCGGCCAGGTCGCCCGCCGCGGCGCGGTCGACCAACGCGGCCATCTCGTCCGGCGCCTCGTTGGCGATGACCGAGATGACACCGCGGCCGCCGATCGCCATCAGGGGGAGGGTGAAGGCGTCGTCGCCCGAGAGGACGGCGAAATCGTCCGCCATCGTCCGGCAGATCTCGCACATCTGGGCCAGGTCGCCGGAGGCTTCCTTCACGCCGACGACGTGCGGGATCTCGGCGAGACGCTGGAGCGTCGCCGGCGTCACGTTACAGCCGGTCCGACTCGGAACGTTGTAGACGATGATCGGAAGATCCGTCGCTTCCGCAATCGTCGAGTAGTGAAGGAAGAGCCCTTCGGGCGTCGGCTTGTTGTAGTACGGCGTCACCGACAGGATGCCGTTGGCGCCGGCACTCGCCATGTCCGCGGCCAGTTCCGCTGCGGCGCGCGTGTCGTAGCCGCCGGCTCCGGCAAGCACCGGGATGCGGCCGTCCGCCGCCCGCACCACCAGTTCGATGACGCGGATCTTCTCCGCGTGCGATAGCGTCGGGCTTTCTCCAGTTGTCCCGCACGGCACCAGAAAGTGGACACCACCCGCCACCTGGCGCTGCGCCAGCCGGGTGACGGCTGCTTCGTCCAGATCACCCGCCGGGGTGAATGGCGTCACGAGCGCCGGTCCGCAGCCTTTCCACTGGATCGACATTTCAGTCGAGTCCCAACACGTCGCGCATCGTGAACCAGCCCTGCCGGCCCACCACCCACTTTGCCGCTTCGAGGGCGCCCCGCGCGAACGTCGACCGATCGCGTGTGGCGTGCGTCAGGGTAATCGTCTCGAATGGGCCGTCGTAGCCCACCGTGTGCGTACCGGGCATCTTGCCGGCCCGCGTCGACGACATGTCGATCGGGGAGCCGTATCCGGCGCCGCGCATTGCCGCTTCGAGCGCGAGCGCCGTCCCGGACGGCGCGTCCCGCTTTGCCGCGTGGTGATGTTCGTGAACGAACCCACCGAAGTCGGCATGCGGCGCGAACAGGGCCGCGCTCCGTTCCACCACGGCCTGGAACAGGTTCACGCCGAGCGAGAAATTCGCCGCGTGCACAACGCCGATCCCGGCATCGTCCGCCAGTCGCCGCACCCCGGTTTCGTGGTCTCCCCAGCCGGTCGTGCCGATGACGACGTTGATGCCGCGCGCCGCCAGCTTCGTGACGTTCGACACGACCGCGTCGGGGAGGGAGAACTCGATAGCTACCTGCACGCCGTTGAGGGCGGGCGAGTCGATCCCCGCCCCGTCCCGATTGTTGTGGATGTCCAGCCGTTCGACCACCTCGCAACCGTACGATTCGGCGAGCGTATCGATAGCCCGTCCCATCCTGCCGTAGCCCACCAGGACGATACGGACCGGTGTGTAGTGCGGCGATTGGGCGGCCATCGATCGGGTCCCGCCGGTGCAGGGCGCGCGGCGTGCGGGACGATTATACTCGCGCGTTATGCCGAGACCCGTGACGCTTCCCGAGACGATGACCGCCATCGAGATCAACCAGCCCGGCCCGCCCGAGGCGCTGCAGCCAGCGACGCGCCCGACACCCCGGCCCGGCCCGGGCGAGGTGCTCGTGCAGGTGGCGGCGGCGGGGGTCAATCGCGCCGACATCATGCAGCGGGAGGGACGCTACCCGCCGCCACCGGGTGCCTCCGACATCCCCGGGCTCGAAGTCTCCGGCACCGTCGTCGCGGTGGGAGAGGACGTTGCGAACGTCGCGGTGGGCGACGAGACGTGCGCCATCGTCACCGGCGGCGGTTACGCCGAGTACTGCGTCGTGCCTGCCCCGCAATGCCTGCCGATCCCTGAGTCGGTAACCGTGCGGGACGCCGCCGCGTTGCCAGAGGCATACATGACGGTCTGGACGAACGTGTTCGAACGGGGCCGTCTCGCGAAAGGAGAGACCTTCCTCGTGCATGGCGGATCGAGCGGCATCGGCACGACGGCGATCCAGTTGGCGAAACTCTTCGGGGCACGTGTCTTCGCCACCGCGGGCTCGGCTGAGAAGTGCGACGCCTGCACCGGGCTGGGGGCCGACCTGGCGATCAATTACCGGGAGCAGGATTTCACCGAAGTGGTGCGCGAGGCCACCGATGGACGTGGTGTCGACGTCATCCTCGACATGGTGGGCGGCGCCTACCTGCAGCGCAACATCGACAGCCTCGCCCTCGAAGGCCGCCTCGTGATCATCGCGCTGATGGAGGGCGCGAAAGCCGAAGCCAACCTCGGCACGCTGATGTCGAGACGCCTCACCGTCACCGGCTCGACCCTCCGTGCGCGCAGGGTCGATCAGAAGGCGGCTGTCGCCCGGGCGGTTCGCGAACAGGTCTGGCCGCGAATCGCCGCCGGTGACCTCCGCCCGGTTATCCAGGCGACCTTTCCTCTTGCTGAAGCGTCGGAAGCTCACCGCGTCATGCAGTCGAGCCGCCACATCGGCAAGTTGCTGCTGATCCCGTAGCGGTATACTTCTCTCGGCGAATTCACCTGCGGAGCAACTGATGACAGCCAGCAAGGTCGGACGCAACGATCCGTGCCCATGCGGGAGCGGCCGCAAGTACAAGTCCTGTCACGGCAACAAGAGCGAGTCGCGATCGAAGCTGGGTGTCTACGCGGTTGCGGCCGTCATCATTGCCATCGCCGGTGTCATCGTCTACACGTTCACCACCGAAGGCACCGGCTCCCGCCAGGTCTGGGATCCGGTCCACGGTCACTACCACACCATTCCCTAGTGCTGTGCCATCAATAAACATTAGGACTATTGTGGAGCTCGTCTCGAACCGAGAGAGTTTCCATGCCGCAAAAGAGGTACATCGTTCGACTCACAGCCCAGGAACGCGAGGTCTGTCAACAGACGGTCCGCAAGCTCAACGGGAGCAGCGAGAAAGTGCGCCGCGCGCAGATTCTCTTGAAGGCCGATGCGGACGGGCCGGCGTGGACTGACCAGCGGGTCGCCGAGGCCTTTTCGTGCCGCACCAAGACGGTCGAGAACATTCGCCAACGGTGCGTGCTGAAAGGCTTCGAACAGGCGCTGGAGCGAAAACGACGCGAATCACCCCCGGTCGAGAAGCTGCTCGACGGCGAACAGGAGTCCCAGGTCATCGCCCTGCGTCTGGGGCCGCCCCCGAAGGGCTACGCGAACTGGTCGTTGCGCCTGTTGGCGCGCCGGGTCGTCGAGTTGGGGGTCGTCGAGTCGATCAGCCACGAAACCATCCGGCGGACGCTGAAAAAAACGGCATGACGCAGCGGAAAATCGAGTACTGGGTGATCCCGCCGCAGGCCGATGCCGAGTTCGTGGCGAACATGGAACAGGTCTTGGATCTGTATCAGAAACCCTACGATCCGGATTGTCCCGTCGTGTGCATGGACGCGCAGCCGGTGCAGTTGGTCAAGGAAACCCGCCCGCCGATGGCGGCCACGAAGAAGCGTCCCCGGCGTGTCGACTACGAGTACGAACGGGCCGGCACGGCCTCGGTCTTCCTGTTCAGCGAACCGCTGGCGGGTTGGCGGCAGGCGACGGCCCGGGCCCGGCGCACGAAGGTGGACTGGGCGCTGGAGGTCGCCGGCCTGCTGGAAGGACGCTACGCCGAATGCGAGAAGATCACCTTGGTGAGCGACAACCTCAACACGCACACGAAGGGCGCCTTCTACGAAGTGTTCGAGCCGACCCGGGCACGGCAACTGGTTCGTCGCATCGAGTTCTGCCACACGCCGAAACACGGGAGTTGGCTGAACATCGCGGAGAACGAACTGAGCTCGATGACGCGCCAATGCCTTCGCCGGCGTCGCATCGGCGAACTCAAGACGCTCCACGACGAAGTGTCGGCGTGGTCCACCGACGTCAATGGCAGGCAACGCGGCGTGGACTGGCAGATGAACGTCGACGATGCGCGCTGTAAACTCAAGTCCGTATATCCGAAGATTATGACGTGACGGACCACTAGGAGCCCGTGGTGGAACCCCCGCTACATTCGAGCGGCGGTGCATCCCGCCTGAACGGCGTTGCTCCTCGGTCGAATATGGCCAATATGCTCCCTCGTCGCGCCTTGTCAGGCGAGCGCCCCGCCGCTCTCGGTGCTACGCGGGGTTTCACCACGGACTCCTAGACCGTCGATGGTCTCGCGGTCCTGAGTAGCGCTGATCGACCAGGTCGAGTACGCCTACGGTGATTCGTCCCCGGTGGTTTCGGCGGCCGCTGCCCGGGCTGCCGCCAGTTCCTCGTACTCGGCGTCGTCGAGATAGGTGATGCCGATCCAGGCGTGAGACATCTCGTCCACGCCCCGCGCGCCGAACACGACCCACTGGTCCGGGTCGGGGTTGATCCGGTTCGCCGCCGTGTTGTCCCACTTGGCCCGCAGCATCAGCACCGTGCCCTTGGGCAGCAGCGGCTGCGCGTCCTCGTCGTAGACGTAGGCGATTTGCCAGTTGTGGTCGTAGCGATTGACGCTGCTTAGCAGCTCGCGGCGGCCGTCCGGATACAGCGCCGTCACTGACATCTCGGTGCCCCGCATGTGCATGTGGGGCCGGAAGCTCTGGATCAACGCCGGCTGTTCCATGACGTACTGATCCTCGAGCACCAGATGCCCGTGCGGCGGAATGAGAATGTCGCTTGCCCGCAGCCGCTCGCGATGGGTGCCGTCGACGTAGAACTGTTGCTCGCCGGCCGTCACCTTGCTCGGCACCTCGTCCTCGGGATAGAGCCACACGCCGACGTCGGCCACCTCCGTCACCTCCTCGCCCACCGGGAAGTAGTGGAGGCTGAAGTTGACCGTGCCCGGGCCGGGCGGCAGCAGCTTGCCGACTCCCTCGGGCAGAACGTCCCACCGCTTGCCGATGCCCATGCCGACCAGCCGCACCGACGGCGGCCGCTCCTCTCCGTCGGCCGGCTCCGCGCCGCGCAGCATGGCGTGGCCGTGATGCGTGACCTTGATCCCCACCGGGTAGGAGGGCTTGAACTCGGCCGCGCGAATATAGCGGCGCACGTCGAAGCCCTCGAAGTCGATCTGCGGTGACCACCACTGGTCCTGTCCATTGGCCACGACGTGGTAGGGCGTCGAGCGGACGACGAAGTCGGGCGGCCGGCCGAGCATCGCCTCCACCTCCCAGGCGTCGGCGCGGGGGAACTCCAGTGGCTCGGGCAGATCGGCCGGGTCGCCCTCAGGCGCGCCCGCGTCCACCCAACGGACCACGGTGTCGATCTCGTCCGGCGTCAGCGAAATGTCGTTCTTGTAGTCCTGGATGCCCACGGTCGGATCGAGGTGCCAGGGGGGCATGAGTCGCCGTTCCACTCGATCCTGGATGCTGCGCGCCCAAGGGCGCGCTTCGCGATAGGTGAGCAGTGACATCGGCCCGATGCCGGTGGGATGGTGACAGTGCTGACACGACCGTTGGAGGATCGGCGCGATGTCTCCACTGAACGTGGGCGCCGTGTCGGCCGCCTCGGACCCGCCCGCGACGCTGGACTGCGCCAGCGCCCGGTCCGCACCCGCCAGCAGCAGCACCACGGCCAGCCCCGCACCGGCCACCCGGCCCCACCGCCCGCCATCGAATCTGTCTGCCTTCGCCATGGTCGTCTTCTCCCCCCAGCTCTGACCGGCGATCACGGTATGACCGTGACCGGCACGTACCCGTTGGT
Organism: Vicinamibacterales bacterium; assembly: GCA_965246995.1. Lineage (GTDB taxonomy): Bacteria > Acidobacteriota > Vicinamibacteria > Vicinamibacterales > UBA8438 > VXRJ01. The sequence continues at coordinate 1,129,473 of OZ252008.1, read as the reverse complement.
CCAGCAACACTGGAACTCGAACTCGCGGAGCACGTTGAACGCGAGCAGCCGCAGCAGGTAGTCGCCGGGCTCGGAGAAGGTCGCCGTGGTGGTCACCTTCGCTCCGCCCTCGTGTGCCCAGGCATCCGGTTCGACGCTGGCGATCCGCTCGGCGAACGTGACGTCGCCGGGCCCCTGGTGCTTGAACCACTTGATATTGATGGGACGTTCGTCCTCAGCGGCCTCGGCATCGCGTGCTACCCACGCGCTGAGTTCGATCGGTGCGCCCGCCTTCGCCTCCCGCTCCTCGCCGGTGAGCCCACCCGGTCCGCGCCCGGCCGCCCCTCCAGGTGCCCAACGCAGCAGCGGCGAAACGCTCGATCGACCCGGAAACTCCCACCCGGCCAGCTCGTAGGCGGGACTGGTCAACCGCCCCGGCACCGACAGCGTCTGCCCGCGCGCGTGCAACGTCCACACCACGTCGCGGTCACCGAAGTCCGGCGGCACCGTAACCGTGAAGGCGCCCCAGTGGCGCCGGTCGCTGTCGGGGACGGGCTCGAACCGCGTCGGCTGGCGCCCGTCGAACTCGGCCGGCTGGACGAAGTTCTCGGAGCCCAGGGGGATCTCCAGCGTCTCCTCGGTATTCACGTTGAAGTAGCCGAACGACAACTCGAAGGTGCCGTCGGGATTCCGATACCATCCCTCGAAGATCGGCACCACCGGACCACCTGACGGCCGCAGCAACTGGAGTTCGAACTGCGTCTCACCCGGGTTGGCCACCCGCCGCTCGGACGCCCGCTGCGCACCGAGTTCCGCCGCGGCCAGCGCGATGGTCGCTGTGAGGGCGATGGCAAGCGGTCCGGTCCGTTGCATAGTGTTCCGGCGCCCCTCCGGCCCGACCGGAGGGATCTCCAACGATAGCCCGAGGCGCATCTTAGCGTATCTCCGGGCAGCCGATGTCGACCGATCAGGGCGTGCCGTCCTCTGACAGCCGCGTCATGCCTGCCGTGTAGATCCGGCGGACCTCGTCCGTGGTGGTGCGATACCGGTCCAGAAGATCGCTGCCGGAAAGGGGCGTACGGAGGCGCTTCGCCAGCGGTTCGAGGGCGACTGGATCGGTAGGAATGGCGTTTGTGCCGGTGTCGGAGTCGATTCGCAGGACGGTCTCGAGTTCGCGGAGGAAGGCGTAGGCGTTCCGCAGGGTAGCGGCGTCGTCCGCAGGCAGGTACCCGTTGTCCGGCAACGCGGCGAGCAGTCGGCGGGAACCCTGGGTCCGGAACTGTTCGTTGTCGCGGCCGGCCCGGAGCTGGAGCACCTGCAGCAGGAAGTCGATGTCGGCCAGACCGCCCTTGCCTCGTTTCAGGTCGAAACGATCGCCGCCGGCTTCCCTCGCCAGTTCGGTTTCGATGCGGCTGCGGACGTGTCGGGCGTAATCCGGGATCTTCTCGGACCACTCGCCATAGACGAACTGATTGACGACGGACTGAACCTTGTCGCCGAGCCCTGCGTCGCCGCCCGCGAATCGTGCCCGGGTCCAGGCCATCCGTTCCCAGATCTCGGCCCGGCGCTGGAGGTAGCGCTCGAAGGCGACGAGCGGAATGGCGAGGGCGCCCATCTTGCCCTCGGGACGGAGGCGCGTGTCGATCTCGTAGGCAGTGCCGGCGGCGGTGCGCTTCGACAAGAGGTCGTAAATGGCGCGGACGAACTTCTGGTGACGCTCGAAGCGTCGCCCGTCCGAGGGATCGCCCTCGTAGAGAAAGACCAGATCGAGGTCGGAGTGGACGGTCAGTTCCGAGCTTCCGAGCTTGCCCAGGGCGAAGACGGTCCAGCCTGCGTCGAAGTTCGAGGCCTCAGTGGTCGGACCGGCGACCGCCGAGCCATTGTTCACGGCTCGCGCCGCGGCCTGGATGGCGCACTCGGCAACCAGGGAGAGTTTCTCGTTCAGGGGAGCGAGCTCGCGCGCCGAAAGCCACTCGACGAGCACCTTGAACTCTTCGATTGCCTTGACGCGACGGAACGGGTCGAACTTCGACACCAGGTCGCCTTCCGCCAGCGCGCCGGCGAACGCATCGACCACCGCTGAGCGGAAGGCGTCGATATCCAGCACGGCTGACGCCATGAAGTCGAGCAATTCCGGATAGGCGGACAAGCGCGCGGCGAAAAGGTCGCCGGCATCCAGGCCAGCCATCAACCTCGCGCGGAGTCGGTCATTCTCCAGCAGCGTTCGGTACAGTCCGGAGGCTCCACGCGCGCTCGAAACGACACGCTCGAAACGGATCAGGACAGGTCCCGGCGCGGACAACGGCGTGTCGTCCGACATCATCGTTGCGAGAAGGTTCGACAACAGATTGCGGGCGGATGCCCGGCCGGAGGACGGTGCGGCATCAAGCACGCGGAGGGCCGAGAGCGCACTGTCGGGATCGTCGAAGCCGGCTCGGGCCAGCCGTTTGTGCGCTTCGTCATCCTCCATTTCGCCAGCGAGAAGGCGGAAAATGGTGCGGCCCGCGAGCTGATCCGGGTCGGCTTCTTCGTAGAAGAGGTGGGCGTAGATGGCGTGGACCTTGTTCCGGTGCGTTTCGAGCACCTCGGTCAGGGTCTCGATGCCATCGAAGCCGAGCCGCCGCGCCAGCGCACGCAGGCCCCGGTCGGTTCCGGACAGGCTGTGTGTCTGCTGGCCCTGCGCTGCCTGCAGGCCGTGTTCGATATTGCGCAGGAAGATGTACGCCGTCTCGAGGTCCCCTTTCTCGGCTGGCTCGATGTAGCCGAGCGCGCCGAGCTCGCGCAGTGCGGTCAGCGTGTGGCCGGTTCGAAGCGTCGTTTGCTCGCCACCGTAGATCAACTGGAAGACCTGCGCGAAAAGCTCCACTTCGCGAATACCGCCGCGCCCCTCCTTCACGTTGTCGTCCAGGTCGCCATGCTTCGCATGCGCCCGGTCGGCCCGCTTCTTGTACCGACCCAGCTCCTCAATGGCGGCATGGTCGAGGTACTTCCGATAGACGAACGGCGCCAGCCGGTCGACGAACTGCGTGCCAAGATCCAGGTCGCCCGCGATCGGCCTGGCCTTGAGGAGCGCAAACCGCTCGAAGGTCTCCCCCATGGTCTCGTAGTAGTGCACCGACTGTTGCAGCGAATACACCAGGGCGCCCCGCTGGCCGAGCGGTCGGAGGCGCATGTCGACCCGGTAGAGGTAGCCCTCGGCGGTATGCTCGCTCAGGAGGCCGGTCAGCCGCCGCCCCAGTTTCTGGTAGCGCTGGTGGGCCTCTCCCGCCAGGGGATCGTCATCACCACCCGGCAGCTCGTAGACGTAGATCAGGTCGATGTCCGAGCTGTAGTTCAGGTCGCCGCCCCCCAGTTTGCCCATGCCGATGACGGCGAAACGCCCAGGCAGCGGACCGCCCTTGCGGGTTGCCAACTCTACCTTCGCGATCCGCACCGCGCCGTCCACCAGGGCGTCAGCCAGGTTCGACAGTTGCGCGGTGGTCGTCGTAAGCGTCTCGCGATCGAGCATTCCGAACAGGTCGCGCGCCGCCACCCGCAGGAATTCGCGCCGCTGCAGACGCTTGAGCGCGTCCACCTGATGTTCGGTGCCCGACATCTCGTCCAGAAGCCGGTTCACCTCGGTCGTGTAGTCGTCCCGATCGGGTGGCCGACAATCCAGTTCGTGTCGCAGCCAATGCAGATACTCCGGGTTGCGGATCAGGATCTCGCTCAGAAAGGGGGAAGTCCCGAGGATCTGGGTGAGCACGTCCAGGACGCGGGGGTCCACCCAGAGGTTGTTGATGAACGTGACTTTCGGCGTGTGTTCGGCCGCGAAGCGACAGAAACCGACCAGCGCTGCGTCCGGATCGGGTGTCGTTACGAATGCGTCGAACAGCATGTCGGCCATCTCGCCGAGCGCGAGCCGGCTCGGCAGGTCCTGGGCCAGTTGCTGCAGGTGCGTGTCTGCCGCGGCGCCGTCGCGAAGACCGCGGCTCTCGAGGAACGCGGCGGCCCGTTCGGGGGCGAGTTGCGCCGCCAGGAAAATGTCGCGTGCGGTGACGATGTCCGGTTCGGCGAAGGACATGAAGTGAGTATCGGGTAGGGGGTCGGTCGGTGCAAACGGAAGGCGGGGAGGGTGTCGGTAAGAGTGCGCGGTTGCCGGCGTGGACGCCGGCGCACCATGACGCCGGCGCAGCAAAAAAACGGCCCGAGGCGCTGGTGAGAACGCCTCGGGCCGCTATACGGGCACGAACGAGCAATCGTTCGCGGCTCGACGATCGACTAGATGTCGAAGTAGAGCGCGAACTCCCACGGATGGGGCCGCAGCCGGATCGCGTCGACCTCGTTCTCGCGCTTGAAGGAGATCCAACTCTCGATGACGTCCGGCGTGAAGACGTCCCCCTTCAGCAGGAAGTCATGATCCGCCTCGAGCGCGTCGAGCACCTGCGCCAGATCGGCCGGCGTGCTGTCGATCTTGCCCAGTTCCTCCGGCGGCAGGTCATACAGGTCCTTGTCCATCGGCTCCGGCGGCATGATCTTGTTCTGGACGCCGTCGAGGCCGGCCATCAGCATGGCGCTGAACGCAAGGTACCCATTGCAGGTCGGATCGGGGAAACGGCACTCGATCCGCTTCGCCTTCTCGCTGTTCGAGTAGACCGGGATCCGGACGGCCGCGCTCCGGTTCCGCATCGAGTAGATGAGGTTGATCGGAGCCTCGTAGCCCGGCACCAGCCGGCGGTACGAGTTGGTCGTCGGGTTGGTCAGCGCGAGCAAAGCCGGCGCGTGCTTGAGGATGCCACCGATGTAGTGAATGGCTGTTTCGCTCAGGTCACCGTAGTTGCCGGCTGCGAAGAACTGATTCCTCCCGTCCTTCCAGATGCTCTGGTGCACGTGCATGCCGGAGCCGTTGTCCTGGAAGATCGGCTTCGGCATCAAGGTAACCGTCTTGCCGTGCTTCCGCGCGACGTTCTTGATGGCGTACTTGTACTTCAGCAGCTTGTCGCCCATGCTGACGAGGGAGTCGAACCGCATGTCGATCTCCGCCTGGCCAGCCGTCCCCACCTCGTGGTGGTGTACCTCGACTTCGACACCCAGCGCTTCGAGCGCGAGCAGCATCTCGGTCCGCAGATCCTGGTGGCTGTCCGCCGGCGGCACGGGGAAGTACCCCTGCTTGTAGCGGATCTTGTTGCCGAGGTTCCGCGAGTTCCCCGCGCCGTCCGGGTTCTCCGTGCGTCCGGCGTTCCAGAACCCCTCGCCGGCGTCGACGTGGTAGTAGCCCTCGTTATAGGTCTGCCCGTACCGCACATCATCGAAGATGAAGAACTCCGGCTCCGGTCCGAAGTAGGCGGTGTCGCCGATGCCGGTCGACTTCAGGTAGTTCTCCGCCTTCTGCGCGATGTACCGCGGGTCGCGGGAGTAGTCCTCGCCGGTCACCGGGTCCTTGACGTTGCAGATGAGGCAGAGCGTCGGCTCAGCCGAGAACGGGTCCATGAACGCGGTTGTCGGATCCGGGAAGAGCAGCATGTCGCTTTCCTGGATCTGCTGGAACCCGCGGATGCTCGATCCATCGAAGCCGATACCCTCCTCGAACACGTCTTCAGAGAACTCCTGGGTGGACACCGTAAAGTGCTGCCACAGTCCCGGGAGATCGACGAACCGGAGATCCACCACGCGGATCTTCTCCTTCTCGATCTTCGCCATTACGTCTTTCGCTGTCATCCCGTTACCTCTCCATCGTGTTGGTGGTCGTCACTCCCCGGTGTTCCTCCTCGCGCGTCGTTCGACCATCCGCGCGCAACACCCTGTCCGTCGCTTCGACGCAACGCCTACACGGCGTCGCGTTCTCCCGTCCGAATGACGCGGCTCTGCTCGACCGGAAGAACGAACACCCGTCCGTCCCCGATCTCGCCGGTCCGCGCCGCGTCCATGATCGCGTCGATCGCGGCCTCGACCATCTCGTCCGCCACCACCACCTCGATCTTGGACTTTGGCAGCAGGCTGATCTCGTACTCGCGCGCCCGGTAGACCGGCGAGTGGCCTCGCTGCCGGCCATGTCCCCGTACCTCTGTCACCGTGATGCCCGAGATGTTCGCCTTGTTGAGGGCGTCCTTCACCTCGTCCACCTTGCTGGGCCGCACAATCGCCTTGATCAGTTTCATGCCGTCGTCCGTCCGCGCGCGCCCGTACCTCGCCGCGCCGCTCAGCGATCCGCCGCCGCTCTGAGCGTCTGCTCCAGATCGGCCTTCAGTCTTTCCTGCGTTGCCTCGCTCAGCTTGCCTCCCTGCTCGGTGAGATGGAAGACATCGAGCGCCTTGGTCCCCTCGGTATTGATCAACACCAGATCGATCGAACAGCCGTTGTCCGCGATGGTGCGGCTCACGCGGTAGAGCAGCCCCCATCCGTTGGGAGCGACTATCTCCAACACCGTGAAGCGCTTCGAATAGTGGTTGTTGTAGTGGACGACCGGTTCGATGTGCTCAAGGGGCAGTCCCTTCCTGCCGGCGCGCCAGCGGCCCTTCAGCTTCTCGTCGATGACCACGCGGCCGGCGACGACATCCTCGAGGAACGCGATCAACTCGTCGCGTGCCGACTCGTTCAGCGTCAGGAATTTTTCCCGGTCCTCGAACTCGAAGATGTCGAGCGCCACATCATGCTGATTGCTCATGACGTGGCCCCGCATGATGTCCATGCCGAAGAACGACAGCACCCCGCAGATGTTCGAGAAAAGCCGCGGCTGATCGAGAGCGATCGCGCTCAGTTCCCATGAAGTCTCATGCGCGGTCAGGATCGGCCGCACGACACCTGGCTCCAGATCGCGCGCCAGTCGAAGATGGTCGTAGACGATCGGGCCATCCAACAGACGGAGATAACGTTGCGGGAAGCCTTCGAGGTACGCGGTCAACTCTCCTTCCGTGATGTCATCCGGCCGCTGCGCGTTCAGCGCGATCCGCGCCACTTCGTCATGATCGATGGAATCGTCGCCGTAACCGAGGGTCAACTGGTTGTAGCTCTCGACATAGAGACGCCAGAGCATCTCTTCCTTCCACGGCGTCAGGACGCCGGGATTGACTGCGTCGACATCGGCCAGCGTCAGCAACGCCAGCAGCTTCAAACGTTCCTCGGTCCCGACGAGTCGCGTGAAGCCGACTACCGTATCCGGATCTTCAGCGTCGCGCCGGAACGCGACAACCGACATCTGCAAGTGGTGACGGATCAGAAACTCGACCGTTTGCCGTGACCGTTCCGGCAGGCGGAGGCGGCGCATCGCCTCGTTCGCCATCCGGACTCCTTCCTCGGAATGGTTCTTGTTCGTCCACTTGCCGCAGTCGTGGAACAGCAAGGCGAGCACGAGCAGTTCCGGCTCGCTCACTTCCTCGAGAAGGTTGGCGAACCGCTTCCGGCTCCGGGTCATCGGGGTGCAGAGGTGCTCCACGTTCCGGATGGCGCGGAGCGTGTGCTCGTCCACCGTGTACTTGTGGTAGAAGTCGCGCGTCACATGGCAGTAGATTTTCTGAAACTCCGGGAACATCCGACCCAGCAGCCCCCGGCTGTGCATGTCTTCCAGCCGCGCGTACAGCCCCGGACGCGGGCGTAGCAGCCGGAGTAGCTGATCGCGTTCGGTATCGGTCGGAAAGAACGCCTCCGGCACGTAGCGCTCGCCATGCCGCTCGATGCAGGTGAGCACCTGCTCCGACACCGTCGAGTCCCGCTCGAGCGCCGCCTCGAACGGCCGGAGCCAGATCCGCGGCTGGAGTGACGCGCGCGTCCCGTCAGCGAAACGGATGCCGTCCCACCCTTCTGTCAGGTCGTTGTCGATCGGTGTCACCGAATGGCCGGCGTCCGCCGGCGCGTCGGCCGCCTTGAGGAGTGTCTGCAGTGATCGGTTGATCCGTTGGGCATGGTGGTAGTACGTGCTCATCAGCCGTTCCACCTGCCGTCCAGCCTGCTCACCCGGCGATCCGAACAGCTTCGCGACCACCTCCTGCAGTCCGTGTTCCAGGACGTTCGCGTTGCGCTTGCGCTCCATGTGCAGGATCGACCGGACCCGCAGCATGAAGTCCTCCGCCTCTGCCAGACGCCCCGGGTCGACGTAGACATCATGCGGTGCGTCGGTATCCATCTGGAGCAGCAGCCGGATGGCAGTGGCGTCGCGCAGTCCGCCTGGCGAGTCCTTCACATCCGGCTCCAGGTGAAACACGGTGAAGTTGAAGCGCGACAGCCGCTGCTTTATCAAGTCGACCAGGGCCGGGCGCATCGCCGGACGCCAGGCTGAGTCCTTCGCCAGGCAGGCGTTGGTCACCCGGTCGAACAAGGCCCGGTTCCCCACGAGGAAGCGCGCCTCCATCAATGCTGTCAGGTACTCCGGGTTGTCCGTCTCGGGCTGCGCGAAGTCGGCGAAGCAGCGTATCTGGTGGCCCACTTCGAAGCCGAGATCCCAGAGTGGGTGGAGAATCGCTCTGATGAACTTCTCGTCCTTCCCACCGATCTCGCCGCCGAGGACGATCAGCAGATCGATGTCCGAATGCATGCAGAGTTGCCGGCGACCGTAGCCGCCAATCGGAATCAGCGCGCACGGCGTGTCGGTGATGCCGTCGGCGGCGCGGTAGATCTCGCGCAGGATGTTGTCGACGCGTGACGTGTAACGGTCGAGCCAGGGGATGCCGCCGCAAGCCTCGCGCGTGTTCGCCTTCAGTTCCTGCCGCGCGGCGTCGAGTTGCGACCGCCACGCCGTGCCGAGAGCCATTCCCCCGGCGTCGACCGGCGCGGCGTGGTTCGTGGAAAGCATCGCGGGCTCGATCTGAACCTGGTCCGTTGTCCGTCGTGGGGATCAGTAACCGATGCTGAGGCCGATGGAGCCGATGACCTGCACCTGATTGCCGTCGTTCAGCGCTTCCAGGTAGCTGCCAAGGTACAGCAGGTGCACGCCGCCGCTCACTTCCCAGGCGCCATATCCTTCCGGCAGCGCGAGTGGCATGGCGGCCACCGCCCCGACGTCCAGGAAGCCGAACCCGTCATCCATGCCGGTACCGCTCTCGTAGTAGTTGCTCAGGCTGAGTCCGAGCGTGGCGGGCAGGCTTACCGTCACCCTGTCGTTCATGACCCCCACCGACGGCTCCACTCCCAATTCGAGGTACACGCCCTCGCTTGCCCCGCCGTCCGCCTGACCAGCCATCTCGATCGCCAGTCCGATGTGAGGCGACAACGGAAACACCAGCAGGTCGCTGTCGTCCATCGCAAGCGTCAACGCCAGTTCATGGATGCTCGAGAAGCTGTCGTTCGGACTGAGGTACGACGTGTACGTGATGCCGGCGTTCCAGTTCTCCAGCTCCATCGTGATACCGGTGAAGAAGTCCGACTCGTACCAGGACGCTACGTGGGTGGCCGGTCCGCCGGAGCCGGTCTCTCCGGTATGCAGGCTGTTCCAGGTGCCTAGCGAAAACGTGACGCCGGTCAGCCCCTCGTCGCGCTGCAGCAGCGAGAACGACGCGTCGACGTATGGCTGCGCGATAAGGCCACGGGTTTCCTGCTTGATGCCGCGAAAGAAGTACGCATGGCTGAAGTCCATGCCAATCGTGGTGGCAATCAGGCTGTCATTCTCCTGCGCCAGCGCCGGTTGCGGCGCGGCCGCACTCAATCCGATGCCGACCAACGCCAGCGCGGCGCACGCGCGCGTGGCACTCCACCCTCGCCAGTTCATCTCGAATAGCCTCCTCGTGGGATTGTCCGGACTTCGCACGCCAGATGCTGGGCTGCGACGGCACCAACCTGCGTATCTTATCAAGGGGGCGAAAAACGAGAAAAGGGGACCGGAGGTGGGTCTTCCTCCGGCCCCCCGGAGAGACTCTGCTCGAGGAGGAGAGCAGAGCCGTGACTGCAAGGTCCTAGTACCCGAGGCTCAGGCCGAACGTCGCCAGCAACTTGGTGCTGCTGTCGCCTCCGTCAATCGCCATCGCGCCGTCGCCCAGCACCAGCGCGCTCACGCCGATTCCCAGTTCCCAGGAACCGAACTCCTCCGGCACCGTCAGCGGAATGCCGAGCGCCGCGCCGACCGAGAGGAAACCGAATCCGCTGTCGGAGATGACTCCGGGTGCGCTCTCGTACTCGTAGTAGTCGCTCAGGCTCATGCCGATCGTCACCGGGAAAGACAGACTGACCGGCGCATCGGGGAGGGGCGCGGCCGGCTCGATACCGAACTCCAGGTAGTTGCCCGTGTTGTAGCCGTCGGCGCCGCCCGAAAGTTCCGCCGCGACCGTCACGTAGGGGCTCACGTAGCCGTCATCCAGGCTGAGGCCAAACGCCAGCTCCTTGGTCGTCCCCCAGCTCCCGCGTGGACTCATGTACGCGGTGTAGGTGACATCGACGCCGACCATGCCGGCGGACCCGCCGATCCCGAGGTAGAAATCGGTCTCGTAGAAGCTCTGCGGCGCGCCGCTGAATCCCTCGTCGCTCACCGAGTGGAGGCTGCTCCAGGTACCGCCGGTGATTGAGGCGTTGCCGAACGTGATGCTTCCCTCGAGGGTCGGCTGCGCGATGAACCCGCCGGTCTCCTGCACGATGCCACGGAAGTAGTAGTCGTTGACGACGTCAACGCCGGTGCTGAGACTGACGTTGCCACTGTTCTGCGCCGCGGCGGGGCTCGCGGCGAGACCGGCCGCGGCGGCGAGTGCGAGTGCGATGGTGGTGATTCGAAGCGTGGTCTTCATTTGTTCTGCTCCTTCGCAAGCTGCGCTGATTGCTCTCCCGAGGTTCTCAGCGCGAATGCCTGGTTGTTGTTATCTGTCTGTTCGGGTCTGTTCGAGGTCAAGTGCGCCTGTTACTGATGCAGGTGCTGAATCTGGAAGCCGCCGTAGGCCTCCATGCCGTGCTCGCCCACATCGAGGCCCATCCGTTCCTCGTCTTCGCTCACGCGCAGCCCCATGGTCGCCTTCAGCGCCAGGAAGATGAGCAGGGCAGCGGGGAGCGCGAAGGCGCCGTAGGCCAGTACGCCGATGAGCTGCGTGACGACCGAGAAGTCCGATCCGCCGAAGATGCCCACCGCGAGGGTTCCCCAGATACCGCAGACCAAGTGGACGGAAATGGCGCCGACGGGGTCGTCGAGCCGTGCGCGATCGATAAAGAGGACTGCGGCGACGACGATGAAGCCGGCGACCAGGCCGATGATCATCGCGGAGTTGACGCTGACGACATCAGCGCCTGCGGTGATGCCGACAAGGCCGGCAAGCGAACCGTTCAGCACCATCGACAGGTCCGGCTTGTGTTGCACCGTCCAGGAGGCGATCATCGCGCCGATGACGCCGGAGGCTGCCGCGAGCGAGGTGGTGACGAAGACGAGCGAAACCAGTGCCGGGTCCGCACTCAGCACCGAGCCGCCATTGAAACCGAACCAGCCGAGCCAGAGCAGGAACACACCGATCGTCGCGAGCGGCATGCTGTGGCCGGCAATCGGCCTGGGCTGCCCCTTGACATACTTGCCCAGCCGCGGACCGAGCACTATTACGCCTGCAAGCGCGGCCCAGCCCCCAACCGAGTGGACCAGCGTCGAGCCGGCGAAGTCGTAGAAGCCCATCTGATCGAGCCAGCCGCCGCCCCACTTCCACGAACCGGCGATCGGATAGATGAGTGCGACGTAGATGGTGGTGAAGACAAGGAACGATCCCAGCTTGATCCGTTCCGCCACGGCGCCGGAGACGATCGTCGCGGCGGTGGCGGCGAACATCGCCTGGAAGATGAAGTCGGTCCAGTAGGTGTAGGCGCCGTCGGCGTAGGCCACCGTGTTCCCGTCCGGGCCAGGATCGAGGCCGAAGCCGGCGAACCCGAAGAACTGTCCGATCGAGAAGTCCCCCGGATACATCAGGTTGAAGCCGATGAACGCGTAGGTAAGCAGCCCGATGGAGATGACGCCGATGTTCTTGAACAGGATGTTGACCGTGTTCTTTGCCTGCGTCAGCCCGGATTCGAGGCATGCGAAGCCCAGATGCATGATGAACACCAGGAAGGTGGCAACCAGCATCCAGGTGTTGTTGACGGTGAACATTTCGGCCGAAACCTCGTCCTGCGCGAAAGCTACGGTCGGCGCCAGCGCCACGAGGAGCAGCGCCGGCAGGACGAGGCGGCCAAGTGAGTGTCGAACTACGTATGTCATGGGTGGTTCCTTGCTCTGTAGTGCGGTGGTTGCCTGGCTAGAGCGCCGTTGGGCCAGTCTCGCCGGTTCGGATCCGGATCGCCTGTCCCACGTCGCTGACAAAGATCTTTCCGTCGCCGATCTCGCCGGTGCGAGCGGCGGCGGTGATCGCGTCAATCGCGGCGTCGACCTGATCGTCGTCGACCACCAGATCGATCCGCATCTTTGGAACGAAGTCGACCGAGTACTCGACGCCGCGGTACACCTCGGTGTGCCCCTTCTGGCGGCCGAAGCCTTTCACTTCGGTAGCCGTGAGCCCCTTGATGCCCGCTTTCGCGAGGGCGTCCCGCGCGTCGTCAAGCATGTGCGGCTTGATGATGGACGTAATCAGTTTCATGCGCTCTCTCCTCAGGTACCGTCCGTGCTGCACCGGCACTCCGCCGGCCTGCCCCAGTTGAAAGCAAGAACCGTGCCAACTTCGAAGGAACGAGAGGTTTCTTACCGAGAGCGGAGCAAACGTGCGGAAAAAATGGACCTCGTGAGGCTCGGCCAGCGGGAGGCGATTCAGGTAAAAAGATACATTTATGTGTCTTTTTGGCACTAATGCGACATTATTGTGGATTGGGTCGGTTCGCCGATTTCGTCGGACGGCTGTCGGTGGCGCCGCCTCGTTTCCCGAGAAGGCAATTTGCCCTTATTTCAGGCGTTAAAATGGGAAGACCGGAACGTCTGGAAAGAACCCGGCGCGCCGCCAGGCGGTGAGTAAAACCTACAGAAATGTAGTCGATTTGGGGTTCAAACTACAAAAATGTAGTGCCGGAATCGCTACCGAAAACGTCGGCAGTCGATCCCGTACTTCTTGACCTTGTAGCTGATGATCCGCTCGGTGGAGTCCAGCAGCTTGGCCGCCTTGACGCGGTTTCCCCGGGTGGTCTTGAGGGCGTCCTGCAGCAGGTCCTTTTCGTAGGCCCCCACGGCGTCGCCGAGCGCGACCCGGGTCACGGTGCCGGAGGCTTCGGCCGTCTGGAGACTGGGCGGCAAATGGTGGGCGTGGATGACGCTTCCCTCGCAGACCAGAGTAGCGCGCTCGATCGTGTTCTCCAGTTCGCGGACGTTGCCCGGCCAGTGGTACGTCATCAGCATGTCGATGGCGGGTGTCGAGATCCGCTTCACGACCTTGCGATGCTCGACCGAGTACTTCTCTATGAAGCGGTCGACCAGGAGCTGGATGTCGGTCTTCCGTTCGCGAAGCGGCGGCACGAAGATGGTGAAGACATCAAGCCGGTAGTGCAGATCTTCGCGGAACGTACCGCTGGCGATGGCCTTCTCGAGGTCGGCGTTCGTGGCGGCAATCATCCGCACGTTCGCGCGGACCGGCTCGATGCCGCCTAGCCGTTCGAACTCCTTCTCCTGGAGCACGCGGAGCAGCTTCACCTGGGTCGAGAGGTTGATATCGCCGATCTCGTCCAGAAACAGCGTGCCGCCGTCGGCCAGTTCGAAGCGGCCCTTCTTGCGGGCCGCGGCGCCGGTGAATGCCCCTTTCTCGTGGCCGAACAGTTCCGCCTCGATGAGAGAATCAGGTAGCGCGGCGCAGCTCACCTTGATGAACGGTTTCTTGGCGCGCGTCGAGTTGTAGTGGATGGCGTGGGCTATCAACTCCTTGCCGGTACCGGACTCGCCACGGATCAGCACCGTCGTGTTGGTCGCCGCTACCTGTGTAATCTGTTCGTACACCTGCCGCATCGGACCGCTTGTTCCGATGATCTGGGCGAAGTCGTAGCGCTCCTTCAGTTCGGCCTTCAGGTGGATGTTCTCGTCCAGAAGGCGTTGCCGTTCCGCTTCGGCCGCCTCCTTCAGACGGATCGCCTGACCGAACATGCTGGCGACGACGCGGCAGAGGTGCAGGTCGCGGTCGTAGTTGCGTTTCGCTTCGAAAGGGAAGTCGATGTTGAGCGCGCCGATGGCGTTCGTGGCGCCTGGTATCGGAACGCACATGAACGTGATCTCGGAGCGCGCCCCCTTCGGCCGGCGGCCGGTCCGATGGAGGAACTCCGGCTCCTGGCTGATCTGCGGCACCACGACCGGTTGGCCGGAGGCGACCACACGCCCGGTGATTCCCTCGCCCATCTCCCACTCGGCATGCCGGCCCTCACCGGGCACCCCGGCCGATGCCCAGACGCGGAGCCGCCCGGTGTCCGCGTCGGAGAGCACCACCGCGCTCCGGATGACCCCGTGGTCGTTGTCAAGGATCTCCAACGCACGTTGCAGTCCAGCGCGTGGCGACTGCGCTACGGTGAGCGCCTGATTGATCTCCGCCAGCATCGCCAGCGGTCTGACCTCCTCAGAAAGTGATTTCAGCCTGATCTTCCGCATCGAACGTGGTCGTCCGGCGCTCGGGGTTGTTGTTCGCCTCGTGGATGTCGTTGTATGCGAGCGACGCGTTTGAGAAGCCATACGCCTGAGGCGTATGCAATTTCCTTGCCAACTCTGGCATTGAGCGTCTGCCAGCGCCCTGACGTAGTAGAACTGTCACGTCACGGAAGGCGGCGCCACGTGGCGCCTTCGATCAGACTGGTGCGGGAAGGCTTGAGTTACCCATCAGCCAAGTGTCGATTCCCCGCGCTGCGCTCCGTCCTTCGGCGATCGCCCAGACGATCAGCGACTGCCCCCGCTGCATGTCTCCGGCGGTGAAGATCGTCGGCACCGAGGTCATCCAGTTTTCGTCCCGCCAGACGTTGCCGCGCTCGGTCAGGCGCACGTCCAGTTCCTTGAGCATGCCGGGTCGCTCCGGCCCCAGGAACCCCATGGCGAGCAGAACCAGGTCGACCTTCTGTTCGAATTCGGTGCCGGGCACCGGCTCGAACGATAGGCGTCCGTCCGTCCGCACCATCTCTACCTGCCTGCCGTGCAGTCTGGCGACCTGTCCGTCTTCGGTTCCGCTGAAGTGCTCGGTCGACACCGAGTAGACGCGATCGCCTCCCTCTTCGTGCGCCGCCGAAACCCGGAAAATGTTCGGCCACGTCGGCCACGGGTTGCCGTCCGCCCGCTGGTCGGGTGGGCGGGGAAGCAGTTCGAACTGTGACACCGACAGTGCGCCTTGCCGGTGCGCGGTTCCGAGGCAGTCCGCGCCGGTGTCACCGCCACCGATGATCACGACCCGCTTGCCCGCCGCCGTGATGGTCTCGGTGTCCGGGACCTTTTCCCCTTCATTCCGGCGGTTCTGCTGCGTCAGATACTCCATCGCGAAGTGGATGCCCCGCAGCTCCCGCCCGGGCACCTTCAGGTCGCGTGGCCACCCCGCGCCGCCGGCCAACAGCATGGCATCATGCCGGCTGCGCAGCTCCGACGCGGAGACGTCGACGCCGACATTCACACCGGTCCGGAACTGCACGCCCTCGGCCTCCATGATGTCCACGCGCCGGCTGAGGAAGCGCTTCTCCATCTTGAATTCGGGAATGCCGTAGCGGAGCAGGCCGCCGATACGGTCGGCCTTCTCGAAAACCGTAACCGTGTGTCCGGCCCGGTTCAGCTGATCGGCCGCCGCGAGGCCGGCCGGGCCGGAGCCGATCACTGCGACGGTCTTGCCCGAACGGACCGCCGGCGGCTCCGGCGTGATCCACCCCTTTTCGAAGGCGTGCTCGACCGTGGCCAATTCGATTGACTTGATGGTGACCGCGTCGTCGTCGATCGCCAGCACGCACGACCCTTCGCACGGGGCAGGGCAGAGCCGCCCGGTCCACTCGGGGAAGTTATTCGTCTTGTGCAGACGGTCGATCGCGTCGCGCCACTTGTCGCGGTAGATCAGGTCGTTCCAGTCCGGAATGAGATTGCCGAGGGGACAGCCCTGGTGGCAGAAGGGGATGCCGCAATCCATGCAGCGCCCCCCCTGTGCGCGCAGGTCGGCGTCGGCGTACGGAAGGTACACCTCGTGCCAGTCGTTGACCCGCTCGGCGGTCGGCCGCTTCGGGGCCCCCCGCCGGTCTATCTCGAGGAATCCTTTCAGCTTGCCCATCGATCTCCGTTGTCTGGTGCGTGCACCCTACGATGCCACGCCGATCAGCTCGGCGAATTCGGGCTCGCGCGACTCGGCCCGCGCCCGCGCCTCCGCCTGGAGCACCCGCTTGTAGTCGCGCGGCATCACCTTGACGAACCGGGCGCGCGTCGTCTCCCAGTCATCGAGGAGCTGCCGCCCGACCGGACTACCGGTCAGATCGGCGTGGCGCCCCAGCAGATCCTGCAACACCGGCTCGTCCTCGTCGGCGAGCGCTTCCAGATCGACCATGCCGGGGTTGCAGCGGGTCGCGAATCGGCCGTCGACGTCGAGCACCCAGGCGATGCCGCCGCTCATGCCGGCGGCGAAGTTACGGCCGGTCCGGCCAATGACGACGACGCGGCCGCCGGTCATGTACTCGCAGCCATGATCGCCCACCGCCTCGACCACCGCATGCGCTCCGCTATTCCGGACGCAGAACCGTTCGCCGGCAATACCGCGGACGAACGCTTCTCCGGCGGTTGCGCCGTACAGCGCAACGTTGCCGATGATGATGTTCTTCTCGGCGGTGAACGTCGCCTCGGGCTGCGGACGGACCACGAGGTGGCCGCCCGAGAGCCCCTTGCCGAAATAGTCGTTCGCGTCGCCATCCACCGTCATGGTCACGCCGCGCGGCAGGAACGCGCCGAAGCTCTGGCCGGCCGACCCGGTGAAGTGGATCCGGATCGTCTCGTCCGGCAGTGCCTCCGCTCCCCAGCGCTTCGTGATGTTGTAGCCGAGCATGGTGCCGACGGTCCGGTTGACGTTGCGGATCGGCAAATCGATTTCGACCGGCGTGCGGCGATCGATAGCTTCCTGGCACCGTTCGATCAATGTCTGGTCCAGTGCGCGATCCAGTCCGTGGTCCTGCGACTCGGTGCAGCGCCGGCCCACCGTGGGCGGGACGTCGGGCTGATGCAGGATGGTGGAGAGATCGACGCCGCGTGCCTTCCAGTGGTCGACCGCCGACTTCATGCCAAGCCGGTCGGAGCGGCCGATCATCTCGTCCATCGACCGGAAGCCCATCTGCGCCATCAGCTCGCGCACTTCCTGGGCGACGAAACGGAAGTAGTTCTCGACGAACTCCGGCTTGCCGGCGTACCGCTCGCGCAGTTCCGGGTTCTGCGTCGCGATGCCGACCGGGCAGGTATCGAGGTGGCAGACCCGCATCATGATGCAGCCCGACACGACCAGGGGCGCGGTGGAGAAGCCGTATTCCTCGGCACCCAGCAACGCCGCGATCGCGACGTCGCGACCGGTCTTCATCTGGCCGTCCACCTGCACGACAATCCGGTCACGCAGATCGTTGAGCGTCAGGGTCTGCTGGGTTTCGGCCAATCCCAGCTCCCACGGCACGCCCGCGTGCTTGATGCTGGTGAGCGGCGACGCGCCGGTGCCGCCGTCGTGACCCGAGATCAGCACGACGTCGGCATGCGCCTTCGACACACCGGCGGCCACTGTGCCGACGCCCACTTCGGCCACCAGCTTCACATGAACGCGTGCCTCCGGGTTGGAGTTCTTGAGGTCATGAATAAGCTGGGCGAGATCCTCGATCGAGTAGATGTCATGGTGCGGAGGCGGTGAGATCAGGCCGACGCCCGGCGTCGAGTAGCGAACCTTCGCGATCCAGGGGTACACCTTGAAGCCCGGAAGCTGTCCCCCTTCGCCCGGCTTCGCGCCCTGCGCCATCTTGATCTGCAGATCGTCGGCGTTCACCAGGTACTCGCTCGTCACGCCGAAGCGCCCCGAGGCGACCTGCTTGACGGCGCTCCGCCGGAGGTCGCCGTTCGCGTCCGGGATATAGCGCCTCGGGTCCTCGCCGCCCTCGCCGGTGTTCGACTTGCCGCCGAGGCGGTTCATCGCGATGGCGAGCGTCTCGTGCGCCTCCGCGCTGATCGAGCCATACGACATCGCACCAGTGGAAAACCGCCTGAAGATCGCCTCGGCGGGCTCCACCTCCTCGATAGGAATCGGTTCGGCCGCCGATCTCAGTGCCAGCAGGCCGCGCAGCGTTGCCCGCTTCCGGTTCTGGTCGTTCACGAGCGACGCGTACTCCCGGTAAATCTGTTCCTGTCCGCTGCGCGTGGCATGCTGCAGCTTGAAGACCGTCTCGGGGTTGAAAAGGTGGTACTCGCCGTCGCGGCGCCACTGGTACTCGCCGCCGGTCTCCAGCTCGTCGTCCTCACGGCGGCGCGTGGCGAAGGCTGGCGCGTGGCGCCGGGCCACTTCGTCCGCCACCGTGTCGATACCGATGCCACCGATGCGGGAGGCCGTCCAGGTGAAGCACTCGTCGACGAACGCCTTGTCCAGACCGACTGCCTCGAAGATCTGCGCGCCGCGGTAGCTCTGCAGCGTCGAGATCCCCATCTTCGACATCACCTTCAGAACACCCTTCGTGCAGGCCTTGATGTAGTTGGCGATCGCCTGCTCCAGGTCGATCTCCTGCACCTCGCCGTCGGCGAGCAGTTCCTCGAGCGTCTCGAAAGCGAGGTACGGGTTGATCACCGCCGCGCCGTAGCCGACCAGCAGAGCCATGTGGTGGCATTCCCGCGCCTCGCCCGTTTCGACAATCAGCGAGCAGCGGGTCCGTGTCCCCTCACGCACGAGATGGTGGTGGACACCGGCGGTGGCGAGCAGTGCGGGAACCGGTGCGTGATTCCGGTCGACGCCCCGGTCGGTAAGGATCAGCAGCGTTGCGCCGTCCGCCACCGCGGCGCTGGCCGCCTGGCGGAGTTCTTCCATCGTGCGCCTGAGGCCCACCGCGCCTTCGCTCGGATCGAACAGCATGGGGAGCGTCGCGGATCGGAACGCCGGATCGTCCGCCGCACGGAGCTTCGCCAGATCGCCGTTGGAGATCACCGGCGCGTCCACCTTGATGTGGTGGCACGAGCCGGTGTCAGGCGCCAGCAGGTTCCCTTCGGCGCCGAGGGTGGAGCCCATGTCGGTGACGAGTTCCTCGCGGATCGCGTCGAGCGGCGGGTTGGTTACCTGGGCAAAGAGCTGCTTGAAGTAGTCGTACAGCAGCCGCGAACGGTCCGAGAGCACCGCGAGCGCCGTGTCGGTCCCCATCGACCCGAGGGGCTCGGCGCCGATCTGCGCCATCGGTGCGATCAGAATGCGGAGATCCTCCTCCGTGTAACCGAAGGCTCGCTGCCGGTCGCGTACCGAAGACCGGGGCACGGGCGGATCGGCAGCAACCGCCGGCAGGCTGTCGATGTGGATCAGCTCCTGCTTCAGCCAGTCGGCATACGGATGCTCGCGCGCCAGTTCGGCCTTGATCTCCTCGTCGTCGACGATCCGTCCCTGCGCCGTGTCGACCAGGAAGATCCGTCCGGGGTGCAGCCGTTCCTTGACGAGGACGTTCTCCGGGGGAATATCCAGCACGCCCACCTCGGACGCCATGACCACGAGGTCGTCCTTCGTCACGATGTAGCGCGAAGGCCGGAGGCCGTTCCGATCCAGAACGGCGCCGATCACGGTTCCGTCCGTGAACGCAATCGATGCGGGACCGTCCCACGGTTCCATCAGGGAAGCGTGGTACTCGTAGAACGCCTTCCGCTCCGGCGCCATCGACTCGTGGTTGCGCCATGGCTCCGGGATCATCATGAGCACCGCGTGGGCGAGCGGACGCCCGGTCAGGGCGAGGAATTCCAGCACGTTGTCGAACGTGGCGGTATCGCTCTGGCCTTCTCGGATCAGCGGAAACAGCTTTTGCAGGTCTTCGTCGCCAAACACCTCCGAGCGGCACAGCGACTCCCGCGCCCGCATCCAGTTGATGTTGCCGCGCAGCGTATTGATCTCGCCGTTGTGGGCAGAGTAGCGGTAGGGGTGGGCCAGCGGCCACGACGGGAACGTGTTGGTCGAAAACCTCGAGTGGACCAGCGCCAGCGCCGAGTCGAAGTCCGGATCGGCCATGTCGGGGAACATCTGCTCCATCTGATCGGCGATCAGCATCCCCTTGTAGACGATCGTGTTCGACGAGAGGCTCGCCACGTAGTAGAGCGGCCGCTCGCGCAGGTTAAGCGTGTCCACCGCGTGCGCAATCCGCATCCGGATGACGTACAGCTTCCGCTCGAACCTGAGCGCGCGGTCGGGCGCGCCGTCCAGCGCGGGATCCCGCCCGATGAAGACCTGCCGGATCACCGGCTCGCCGCTGCGCGCGGTGGCGCCGATGTGCGAACTGTCGGTGGGAACGTCGCGCCAGCCGAGCAGTCGCTGTCCCTCTTCGGTAACCACCTGTCCGAAGAGCGCCTCGAGCCGTTGGCGCTCGTCCGGGTCGCGTGGCAGGAAGATCATCCCGACGCCGTAGGCCCCCGGTTCGGGCAGGTCGATGCCCGCCTCCGACGCCGCCTTGCGCAGGAACCGGTGGGGCAGCTGGAGGAGGATGCCGGCCCCGTCGCCGGTGTTCTTCTCGCAGCCGCACGCGCCGCGGTGGAGGAGGTTGACCGACACCTCGAACGCCTGGCGAACGAGCATGTGCGACCGTTCGCCCTTGATGTTGACGACGAAACCGACGCCGCATGCGTCCTTCTCGTAGGCCGGGTCGTACAGACCCTGAGCTTCCGGCAGTCCGCCAGTTTCGGCACCACGAGCGGGGTGTCTGTCTTGCATGGGTCGTTCCCCCGTTCAGGCGGCCCGCTCGGCGCTTGCCCGCCGGAGCATCCGGATGAACTCGATTACCGCCGGACTGAGCCGTCGGCCACGGCGGTGGACGATGCTGAGGGGCCGGACGAACGGGGCCTCGCCGTCCAGCGTGTCGAGCGGCACCGCGACCAGCGCGTGCAGTTCCACTTCACGCCGAAGCGTCGGTTCCGGCAGGATCGCCACGCCGGCGCCGTCCTCCACCGCCTGTTTGATGTTCTCGATATTGTCGAACTCCGCGACGATATTGACGTCCGCCTCGTTCCGCTTGAGGTAGCGGTCGAGCTCACGCCGCACCGGGAGCCCCCGGTCGAAGGTGACGAACGCCTCGCCGCCCAGCTCCCACGGGCCGATTGCAGAACTCCGCTTCGCAAAGGCGTGCGACGGCGGACAAGCGACCAGCATCGTCTGTGCCTGCCACGGCACTACCGCCAGATCACGCCCCGGCGCGGCGAACGCCAGCAGTCCCAGGTCGTACTGATCGCTCTGGATGCAGGCGGGGATCTCGTCCGGGTGCATGTAGTCGATGTCGACCTGGGCGCCCGGCTCGGCGGCGCGGAACCGATCGACGTACTGATTGAGGTCGTGCATGCCGACCGAGTAGATCGAGGCCACGCGCACCATATGGCCGGCCCGGTTCGTCTGTCGGCGGACGGACTCCTCGAGCTCCCGGTAGCGCTCCACGATCTCCTGGCATCCCTTGAAGAACAGCTCGCCCTCGGCCGTCAGCCGCCATGGCCGGCGGGAGCGGTCGATCAGCTGCGCGCCGATCCGCCGCTCGATCTGCCGCACCGTCTGGCTGGCCGAGGACTGCGACACCGAATTCGCGAGCGCCGCCCGCGAGAAGCTCTGGTGCCTCACCACATCGCAGTAGATACGGAGCGCCTCGATCTGCATGGATAGATCGGACACTTTACACACGCTATTAACTAATAGCAAGCGTTGAAAGTATTAGGTTCTATGATGCAAGTGCAGGTGGTCGGCAAGGAGAACGATTGCCGCGACGCACCCCCGATGCCGGACTATCTCAGCCTGTCGAGCCGTGGCGCGCTCGGGATACGAAGCGTGATGCCGGTCCGGTCGGCGTCGGTCAGCGGAATCGACTCGACGGGCGCTCCCCCGAAGATCGATCGCGCCGCCTGCCCGACCGTGCCCTGGAGCGCCGATTCCACCGCCGCGGTCTTCGGCGCATGGAGGCGGTCGTTGACGACGAGTTCGATCTGGTCGGTCCGGAACGCCACGGCGCCCGCCGTGTCTTGCCCCATCCGGAGCGCTGCCGTGAACAGGATGCGGGCGGCATCGACGATGCGGTCGGCAAGCGAATCGGGAGTCTTCCGCTTGACCACGTAGGTGAGACCGGCGCGCGTGTAGCAGTCGAAGACGTAGTTCGCTTCGTGCGCCACGAGCAGGACGTTCGGCGAGTCGGGAAGGTGGCCGTAATCGGCGACGTCGATAAGCAGGCCGGGGACCGCATGTTCGCGGATCCAGCGGTGGAAGAGCGGGATGATGTCGTCCGGCCGGACCGTGCGGCCTTCAGCCGTGAAGAGCTTCAGGCTAAAGCGTTCGATGGCGTCGACGTCCACAGTGTGACTCATTTGTGCGGCCGGTAAGGGACGGGTGCGCTCCAGCTCAGGCGGTCGCCGCCCCGGAGGGAATCGCAGGCGCCAGGGCCGCGACGCCCACGGGCTGCGCAGCGATCCGCGCCGCGCAGGCATGGCACGCCTCGAGGAAGAGGTGCGCTTCCTCGATCAGGTGATGTGCCGCCTCAGCCGTGTCATGCGGACCGGACTCGTGCCGGCGGAACAGGTACATCGCGAACTTCCCGCCCGCGTACTTGTCGAAGAAGACCTTCGTGTCGAAGAAACGGGTCCTGAACTCGCGCACCACCGTGTCGGGGTTATCGCCGATGTCGATGAACTCGGTCTTGATCAGCCCGCGGGCGCCCAGCAGCATCCCAGCGAACGCCAGTGCATCCGCCGCTGCCGGCGCCCCCTCCTCCAGCTTCAACTGCGCTTCGAAGATCTGCGCCTCGGCGGCGGCCAAATCGAAGTCGGTGAGCGAGACCACCTCGCCGGCGCACTCGCCGACGCCCATGTCGCCAAGCGTGAACTCGCGCGGGTCGCCCCAGTCGCTATAGAAGGAAGGATCGTCATCGTGCGACGGCACCGCGGCCAGGTCGGCAAACATGTCACGGAGCGCGCGCTTGCCAATCCGTCGGGTGTAGTCCTGGAACGACTCGTTCTCCTGCCGCTCGGCAACGAACCGGCTCGTGATCCGATCGATCACCTCGGGGATGCGCTTCGACGGGATGGCGCCCGAAGCCAGGCCGTACGACGCGGCATTCTCGGTCCACTGCCCCCCGAGCACCACCTGGAAATGGGGGACCGCGTATCCGCCGACGTTCCGGCTGACGCCGTAGAAGCCGAGATCCGCAACGTGATGTTGGCCGCACGAATTGAAGCAGCCACTGGTCTTGATCCGCAGATTGCGAACCGCCGGATCCCTCGTGTCGTCGTGCTGCGCAAGGTGCTCCGCCAACTTGCCGGCCAGGCCGCGCGATGACGCGATCCCGAGCTTGCAGGTGTCCGTGCCCGGGCAGGCGGTGATGTCGGTGATCGTCCCGCCGCCCGGACGGCCCAGACTCAGCGCGTGCAGCCCGTCGTAGAGCGTTCGCAGATCGGCGTCGCGTACCCCGCGCAGCAGGATGTTCTGCTCAACTGTCGCGCGCGCTTCGCCACCCGCGTGGCGTCGGACGAGTGCGGCCAGGCCGCGCATCTGGCCAGCGGTGAGATCACCTAGCGGCAGGGTTACGGTGACAGCCGCATACCCGGTCTGCCGCTGACCATAGACATTCGTCCGCGCCCACTTCTCGAACTGCTGGTGGGCGTCGCGGACGCTCCCGTTACCGTTGGGCGGGGAGACCGATCCTGCGGGCGTGGCGGTCTCGACGTCGCCGGCCGGGGCCGCGGCCCCGGCACCGGTCCCGTCCGCTGTTGCTTCCGGAAGATGCGCGGTCCACCGGGGGTCATCCGGCAGCTCGGCCCGTTCGTCCAGAACGAGCTGCTTGAATTCGTCCAGCCCGATCTGCGCCACCAGGAATTTGATCCGCGCGCGGGCGCGGTTCTTCTTCTCGCCCAAGCGGGCGAAGACGCGCGAGATCGCTTGCGTGGTCGGAAGCAGTTCCTCCACCGGCAGGAACGGATCGAACAGCTTCGCCTGGTACGGCACCGCACCGAGACCGCCGCCGACGTACGTCTCGAAACCGCGCCGCTCGACGCCGTTCTCTTTCTTCGTCACCGCGATCAGTCCCAGGTCATGCATCGCAACCAGGCCGCAGGCGTGATCGCGGCAGCCTGAGAACGCCACCTTGAACTTCCGTCCGAAGTCCTGCGTGTCGGGGTGCCCCAGCAGGAAGCGCATGCACGCCTCTGCGTACGGGGTGACATCGAACGTCTCGTCGCGGCAGACGCCGGCGAGTGGGCAGGCGGTGACGTTGCGTACCGTGTTGCCGCATGCCTCGCGGGTCGTGATGCCGACCGCGGCGAGGCGGCGCATCAGGTCGGGCGTGTCGTCGATATGGACGAAGTGGAGCTGAATGTCCTGCCGCGTCGTCACGTGGCAGACGTCGTCGCTGTACTCCTCCGCCAGGTCGGCAAGCGTCTCCATCTGCTCCGGATTGAGCAGGCCCATCGGGATCTTGATCCGTTGCATCCCGGGCGCGTCCCACAGGGTGTCGGGCCCCTTGGTCAGAGTGTCCGACGGGTACCGCAACGGTTTCGGTCCGGTCCCGTCGTTACGCTGACCGTTGTCGTACCGCTGCCCGTACGCTCCCCGTCGCAGCCGGGTCTCGGCGAAGACCTTCTCGTCAATCTTCCCCTGCCGCCGAAGTTCGATCTGACTCTCGAAGAGATCGATCTCGGCCTCGAGATCCTCTGGGATCCGTCCTGCCAGCTCTGTCTTCCAGTTCATCACACACGTCCTCCGGCGCGGCGTCGCCCCGCTTCCCCGTTGGCGTTGTCGTGTCGCTCCTCGCCCGTTCTGGCGTCAGCCCCGGTCAATGCCCGCAACCGCACCACCTCTCCCACGACAATCGTCCCGGGTGCAGCGTGTTCTTGCCCGCGCTCCGTGCCCCCCGGCAACTCGAGCTGTTCATCGGCCATTGCGTCCAGCCGCCCGCTCCATGTCGCCATATCGGCTGTCGCTGCCTTCAACACCACGGCGGCCGGCGTATCGGCCCGCCATCCCGCTTCGAGCAATGTCCGCGCAATCCGCTCACGGTTCCGCAAACCCATCAACACGACGACGGTTATCGATCCGGGCGCCACGCCCTGCAAAATGGGTTCGTAGGCCTCCGGCGCATGTCCCGACAAGACGGTGAACCCCGCCGTCACTCCCCGATGCGTTAGCGGAATCCCCGCGAGACCCGGTGCGGCCACGGCGGAAGACACTCCCGGGATCACCTCGAATGGCACGCCGGCCGCGGCGAGTGCCAGCGCTTCTTCGCCGCCGCGTCCGAGCAGGAACGGATCGCCATTCTTCAGTCGCACCACGCGCTTGCCGCGCCGGGCGCCCCGAATCATCAGCCGGTGGATCGTTTCCTGGGTAACCGCCGGACGGCCGGCGCGCTTGGCGACGCTGAAGTGCTGGGCGCCCGTCGCCAGCACAACGGTCGCTTCGGGTACGAGTCCGTCGTACAGCACGAGGTCCGCCTCGGCGAGACGGCGTGCGCCTTTCACGGTGAGCAGATCGGGATCCCCCGGTCCGGCGCCGATCACGGAGACGAATCCGCCGGGCATGTCGCTGCCTGCAGATTGGCGAGCGGCAGTGTCGCCGGTCTCCGGCGCGCCATCCACGTCGTGGTTCGCATCCGTTCCGTCGGCAGGCCGTCGCCCTTCCCGGGTGTACAACGCGATCAATGCCTCAAGCAGTTGCGGCCGCCGCGCCTCCATCGGCGTGCCATCCTCCCGCCACCCCGCCCGCAGCCGATCCGATTCGGCGAGCCACCGCTCGAGGTCCGCCTCGGGCAGAACTGCATCCAGTCCTTCGCGCAGCAGCCCGGCGATCGCCGGCGCTCGGCCATCGGTCGAGATCGCGAGAGTGGCTCCAGCTCGGCGGATGACGCCGCCCAGATAGAGGCTGGCATTCGGAGGATCGTCGACCGCATTGACGAAGAGGTAACGCGCGCCGGCGGCGCACGCCACTTCCCGGTTCACGTCGGGCGTTGCCGCGGCGACGACGAGCCATGCGCCGTCGAGGTCGGAAGGCTCGAACCGGCGCCGGATGACGGTAACGTCCGTCGCCGACGCGATCGCCTCGGAGATCGCCGGGGCGACGACCATCACCTCCGCTCCCGCATCCTGCAGCGCGCGCAGCTTGGAGGCGGCGACAGAGCCGCCCCCCACCAACACGACGCGCCGGCCATGCAGCTTCAGGAAAGCAGGGAAGAGTTGCATCAGTTCTCTGACCTGAGTTTACGGGTTGGCCCGGACCGTCGCAGCGGCCGGCGGTGCATGCAGGCCGCACTCCGTTTTCGTGGTGCCGCGCCAGCGCCCTGCCCGTGCGTCCTCGCCCGGTGTGACCCACGTGGTGCAGGGCCAGCAGCCAATACTGGGGAATCCCTGATCGTGCAGCGGATTGTACGGTACGTCGTTCCGTGCCAGATACCGCCAGACATCCGCGGACGTCCAGGTGACGAGAGGATTCACTTTCGCGATCTGGAAGTTACCGTCCCACGCAACAGTCCGAGCGTTCGCGCGCTGCGGTGTCTGATCACGGCGAATCGCGGTGATCCACGCGTCGACGTTCGCCAGCTCCTCCCGGAGCGGCGCCATCTTCCGGATCGCGCAGCAACGGTCGGGTGCGCGGTCCCAGAGAAGCTCGCCATGCACCTCCGCCTGTTCCTCGACCGTTACCGGCGGTGCGACGGCGCGGATCGTCACGCCGTAGCGCGCTTCGAGCCGCCGCCACAGGTCGCGCGTCTCGTCGAAGAGGAGACCGGTGTCGAGCGTGAAGATATCGATGGGCAGTGCGTGGCGCCCAATCAGATCGATCAGGATGCAGCCCTCCGGTCCGAAACCGGTGGCGAACGTCAGCCGGTCCGCGTACTGCTCCACCGCCCAGCGCAGCACTTCCTCCGGCGGCGCGCCCTCGAGCATCGCCGCGGCGGACACAATGACGTCATCGACGTCATCAGCCGCGCACACGTTTTCAATCCGTTCCACTTGTTCCAGAACCGTCTCGTTCACCAGCTGCCTCCGTAGACCATCGAGACACCCTGCGATCCACCGAATATCGCGAGGTGAATACCGAGAAACACCAGAACCGTCGCCAAGACCGTCCGCAAGGCCCGTTCCGGAACCGCGACCGACATCCGCGCGCCGAGCAGTACCCCGGGGATGGCGCCCGCGAGCACCGTCCCCGCCAGCAAGAAATCGACGCGTCCCGCCGCGGCGTGGCCGAAGGTCGCGGCTACTGACAGCGCGAGCGCGTGGACCAGATCGGTGCCGACCGTCGTGCGCGCGCCGAGCGGATAGGCAAGCACCAGGGCGCAGAGCAGAAGCGATCCGCTCCCGACGCTGGTGGTGGCCACCAACACACCGGTAACGAAACCCATCACGATGGTCACCGCGGCCGGCGGCAGCACCTTGGGCTGCGCTCGTCCGGCAAGGCGGACCCGTAACCAGAGAGCAGTCCCCGCAAGTAGCAGGACCGCGCCGAGTGCACGGGTCAGCCAATAGTCGATCTGCGCCGCGGGCAGAGCGCCAAGGATGACGAGTCCCACCATCGCGCCCGGGATCGATCCGATTGCCAGCCGGCCGACGGTCTGCCAGTGCACCTCGCGGCGCAGCGCATAGAAGCCGCCGCCAAACAGCTTCATGCCGCTCGCGATCAATACATCCGAGCCGATCGCGATCGGGGCCGGGACGCGCGCAATGAGAATCAGGGCCGGCGTAAGCAGCGCGCCACCGCCGGTGGAGGTGGCTCCAACCAGCAGGCCGACCACGAAGCCGATGACCACAGGCGTGACTTCGGTCACGCGCCGGTCTCCCGCTCGTGCGACATGTCGTTCGGAGTTGTCCGGTTCAGCGTCGCCCGTTCCATGTGTTCGTTCCGATCCGCAATAAAAAAAGCCCGGAGGGCTTTGCCCCCCCGGGCTTTCGGTCTCTCTCGCGTTGTCTGATTGCTGTCGTGCTTATCGCATCAATGCATCCGAACGCGTACGACCTTCACCCAGGGGAGCCCCGTGGGGCCCCATACAACAGCAGCAACAACAGGCGCATCCGGGTGCGATCGGATTCTCGTGCATCAACGTAGAATCTGATTCTAGCTCCACCCGCACCCCGGGAGTCAAGCCGCGGGGTCATTCTCCGCATGCTAGAGTTCCCGTTTCGAATCGGACTAACCCCGTAGCAAGGAGTAGGCAAGATTTTGCCAGACCACCTGATTCCCCCCCACGGCGGGACGCTCATCAATCTCTTCGCAAGCGAAGCCGACCGTGCCGCGCTCAAGGGCGCTTCGCGCGACTGGCCCTCCCACGACCTCACGGAACGCCAGCTCTGCGATCTCGAACTCCTTGCCACGGGCGGTTTCTCGCCGTTGAACGGCTTCATGACGCAATCGCACTACGACCGGGTGTGCAGCGAAATGCGCCTCGCGGACGACGCCGGAACGTTGTGGCCGATACCCATCACGCTCGACGTGTCAGAAGAGCTTGCGACATCCCTTGCGCCGGGGTCGAAACTCGCGCTCCGCGACCCCGAGGGGGTCATGCTCGCGGTCCTCGACGTCGAGGATATCTGGCAGCCGGATCGGATGGCCGAGGCGGTAGCGGTCTTCGGCACCGACAACCGCGAACATCCCGGTGTCGCACACCTGCTCGATCGGACGCAGCCCTGGTACGTCGGCGGCCGTGTCACGGCGGTTCAGCCGGTGACGCACTACGACTACCGGCAGCTCCGGCACACCCCGGCCGAGATCCGGGCGCAGTTCGGGAAGCTCGGCTGGACGAACGTCGTCGCGTTCCAGACGCGTAACCCAATGCACCGCGCGCACCAGGAGCTGACCCTCCGGGCCGCGAAGGAGGTGGGCGCCAGCCTGCTGATCCATCCGGTGGTCGGCATGACCAGGCCGGGTGACGTCGATCACTACACACGCGTCCGCTGCTATCAGGCGCTGCTGCACCGCTACCCGTCGAACACCGCGCAGCTCTCGCTGCTCCCGCTCGCAATGCGTATGGGTGGCCCGCGCGAGGCGGTCTGGCACGCCATCATCCGCAAGAATCACGGTTGCACGCATCTGATCGTTGGCCGCGACCACGCTGGTCCCGGATCCGACTCCGCCGGCAACCCGTTCTACGGACCGTACGACGCGCAGGAACTGCTCAGCGAGCACGAGGCGGAGCTGGGCGTCGCGATGGTGCCCTTCAAGATGATGGTCTACGTCCGGGACGCCGACGCCTACGTCCCGATTAACGAGGTGGAGGAGGGGCGGCAGACGCTCAACATTTCGGGTACCGAACTGCGCGAACGTCTCGCCGAGGGCCGAGACATCCCGAGCTGGTTCACCTTCCCGGATGTTGCAGGGGAGTTGCACCGCAGCCACCCGCCACGCGGTCGACAGGGCTTCACGGTCTTCTTCACCGGGTTGTCCGGTTCGGGCAAGTCGACCATCGCCAATGCGCTGCTCGTCAAGTTCCTCGAGTTCGGCGGCCGGCCGGTTACGCTGCTCGACGGCGACCTGGTCCGAAAGAACCTCTCCAGCGAACTCGGCTTCTCGAAGGCGCACCGCGACATCAACATCCGCCGCATCGGTTACGTCGCTTCGGAGATCACGAAGAACGGCGGGATCGCGGTCTGCGCCCCGATCGCGCCGTACGACGGCGTACGGAAGGATGTCCGCAAGATGGTCGCGCCGCTCGGCGGCTTCGTGCTGGTCCATGTCGACACGCCGCTCGAGGTATGCGAGCAGCGCGACCGCAAGGGCCTTTACGCCAAGGCCAGGGCGGGCATCATCAAGGAGTTCACCGGCATCTCCGATCCCTACGAAGCGCCGTCGGATGCCGACGTGACGATCGACACCACCACTCTCACACCCGACGAGGCGGCCCAGCGCATCATCCTCCACCTGGAGAGTCAGGGTTACGTCAGCGCGGAAGAGTAGTGCGCGCGGGTGGTGCGCCGGCCTGGTGCGCCGGCCTCCAGGCCAGCATTAATATCAACGAACCGATGACCGCCCGCGACGATTCGTTTGCCCGCTTCCGGGAAGCGATACTCCGCTTCGACGTCGCCAACGCCGAAGATCCCAACACCGAGATCGAGGATGGTGTTCCTCAGCCGAAGGAACTGGTCTATGCCAACCGCATGACGGCGGCGCTGTACCGGTTCGCTCCGAACGCCCGCGAAACCGTTCAGCTCGCCGCGCGCTGCCAGCACA
The DNA here is from genome assembly GCA_965246995.1 of Vicinamibacterales bacterium. Taxonomy (GTDB): domain Bacteria; phylum Acidobacteriota; class Vicinamibacteria; order Vicinamibacterales; family UBA8438; genus VXRJ01. The sequence goes on along the minus strand of OZ252008.1, from coordinate 1,099,291 downwards.
TCCAGCGCTGGACCATCCCCCGCAGCGACTATCCGGAAGGCCGTGCGGGTTACCGGCGATGGCGCAACGATCTGGCCAACTTCCACGCGGAGACCGCCGCACGGATCCTCCGCGATGTCGGTTACGACGAGCCGACGATCGCGCGGGTTCAGTCCCTGGTTCGGAAGGACCGTCTCAAGGCCGATTCCGATGTCCAGTTGCTCGAAGACGTCGTCTGTCACGTTTTCCTCACCCACCACCTGGCGGACTTCGCCGCGAAGCATGACGACGACAAGGTGATCGACATCCTGAGAAAGACGTGGCGCAAGATGTCGGACGAGGGTCGCGCCGCCGTACGGACCTTGGAACTCCCTGAAATTGTCCGCTCCCTGCTGGAGAAGATCGCCGAGTCTCGGTTGCCCACGGTGGGTGGCAGCGGCCCGCGACCGGGCGTCGATCTTGATCGACCGCGATCCATCGAGGCAGGGGAGGACGAGATCCGCTTTGGTCGGCGCCGTTCCTGACCGCAATGCTGCGACGGTGAGGTGCCTTTCTAGCGCCCCGGCCACGCGCGCCAGATGGCCGCGGCGACGCTCCCGACCAGGGAATGAAGGACCGCGGAAATGGCGCTGGGGATGGCGGTCAACGGGTTGGTGAAGTTCTGCTGGGCCAGGACGACGCCGAGGCCGGAGTTCTGCATCCCGACTTCGATGGCAGCGGTTCGGGCCGCCTGCTCGTTGCGAAGCCAGATTCTCCCGGCCGCATAGCCGAGCACGAAGCCGCCGGCATGCAGGCAGAGGACGGCCAGCAGGAGGCGCGCACCGGCGTCGATGACCTGTGCGCGGTTGCCCGCGATCACCGAGCCCGCGATCAGGATGATCGCGAGGATCGCGACGAGTGGAGCGATCGGCAGGAGCCGGTCGCACGCGCGCGGGAAGCGCGCCTTCAGGAACGCGCCGGCGACGACCGGGAGGATCACCACCTGCACGGTGTCGGTCAGCAGGCCGAGGATGGGGACATCGATCCGGTTGCCGGCGAGCAGCGCGGTCAGCGCGGGGGTCGCGAGGGCGGCGACGAGCGTCGAGGCTGTCGTCATCGTGACCGACAGGGCGACGTCGGCGCGGGCGATGAAGGCAATGACGTTCGAGGCGGTGCCACCGGGGCAGCAGGAGACCAGGATCAGGCCGATGGCGAACGGCGCCGGAAGCTCGAACAGCCAGCCGAGCGTCAGACCGAGCAGCGGCATGAGCGTATATTGGAGCGCGACGCCCGGCAGGACGTTCGCGCGTTCGCGGGCGATGCGGCGGAAATCCTCGAAGCCGATGGTCATCCCCATGCTGAGCATGATGAGGCCGAGTCCGAGGGGAATTAACGGGCCGCTGAACCAGGTGAAGACGGCGGGGCGCCAGAGCGCAATCCCGCTGGCGAGGACGAGCCAGAGAGGGAAGGCGTTGGTGGCGGTGGTGAGCGGGCCCAACGTGGGTGATTGTATGCGCGGGGCGCGCGTGATGCGCGCAGGGAGGCATGGCACGGCTGATGGGGTTTCAGGATGACTTGTTGAAGGGGAAGGCGGCGTTGGTGACGGGCGGTGGATCCGGAATCTGCCGCGGATTGGCGTTGGCGCTGGCGGCGCATGGATGCGACGTAGCGGTGACCGGGCGCCGGATGGAGCCGCTGGAGTCGGCACGGAGCGAGATCGAAGCGATGGGCGTGCGCGGGTTCGCGGCGACGGGCGACGTGCGGGATCCGGATGCGGCGTCCGCGGCAGTGGCGTCAACCGTCGAGGCATTCGGCCGGCTCGACATTCTCGTGAACGGGGCGGCGGGCAACTTCCTCTGCCGGGCGGAGGACCTGTCGCCGAACGGGTTCGGCGCAGTGGTCGACATCGATCTGAAGGGGACGTTTCACATGTGCCGGGCGGCGCTGCCGCATCTGAAGGCGCAGCGGGGGACGGTGCTGAACATCAGCGCGACGCTCCACTACCTCGGAACGGCGGCGCAGTTGCATGTGTCGGCCGCGAAGGCCGGCGTCGATGCGCTGACGCGGGTGCTGGCGGTGGAGTGGGGCCCGTACGGAATCCGCGTGAACGGGATTGCCCCGGGGCCGATCGCGGAGACGGAGGGCGTGAAGCGGTTGCTTGTCGGGAAGGCGAGGGCGCGGACGGTCGAGACGACGCCGTTGCGGCGGCTCGGCGAGATCGACGATGTGTCGCGGGCGGCCTTGTATCTCTGTTCGGACCTCGCGTCCTACGTGACCGGGGTGACGTTGGTGGTGGATGGCGGGCTGTGGCTTGCGTCGAGCCGGATGAGCGAAGCGTGGGATGCGTCGGTGGCGGCGTCGGCCGGTACAGCGGGCGACTGAGGGGGTGAAACGATGAGTGAACTGGCAAAGCAGGAGTGCGTGCCGTGCAAGGGTGAGGTGCCGCCACTGACGGGGACGGCGCTGGCGGCGTACCAGGAAAGACTCGGCGGCAACTGGAACGTCGTCGAGAGTCATCACCTGGAAAAGGCGTACCGGTTCGACGATTTCCGGCAGGCGCTCGACTTCACGGTCAAAGTCGGTGAGATGGCCGAGCAACAGGACCATCATCCCGATATCGAACTGTCGTGGGGTCGGGTGCAGGTGACGATCTGGACGCACAAGATCGACGGCTTGACGGAGAGTGACTTCGTCTTCGCGGCGAAGGCGGATGCGTTGCTGTGAATTGCGCGCCGGCGTCCACGCCGGCGGCCATCAGTCGTCCCACGACACCGGATCGCCCAACGCTATCGTGCCGGCGTCCAGGCTCTCGGCGAAGGCGCCGCCGGTCCAGGGCTGTGCCATTACGGTGCGCAATCCGGGGGCGGCCTCGTCCATCCGTTCGCAGGGCCGGGTTTCCCCGTGGATGCGGAAGCGACATCCTCCGATGCGCAGGATGTGGCCACGGGTGCCGTCAAGCTCGATGCCCGAGACCAGGACATTGGCACGGCGGACCGCAGGGTCGATCTGATCCGCCATCGCTTCGCTCACGTGGTCCCACCGGCCGCGGGCGATGATCGTCACCTGCCGCTTGCCGCCCTGGTCGGCGTTACCGACAAGGCCCTGCCCGGCGCGCAGTTCTGCCTGCTGGACCGGGTCCATCGGCCCGCGGTGGAAACGCTTGATCCAGATCCGTTCAAGCCGTCCTGCGCCCGTGCTGTCCGCCACGTTTGTATTGGCCATGATCCCCTCGAGCCCTAGTGTAAGATCCCCGGTCGATGAGTGCACTGGCAACCGATACTGACAACCGCTCCACCGCCGCGCGCGAGGCGCTCGACGCCTGGGTGCGCGAGGTGATCGAGTGGCACTTCGATCCCGCGACCGGCAGTCCCTTCTGGCTCGACTGGGCCGGGAAGGCGGGATGGGATCCGCGCGGCGACGTGCAGGGCTTCGACGACCTGAAGAAGTTCGGCCACTTCGAGGACGAATGGCTTCGGGGCGGACCGGTGCGGCGCTGGGTGCCGAAGGCCTACGCCGACCGTCCCGTCTACGTCTTCGAGACCGGCGGCACGACCGGTATCCCGAAGAGCCGGATCGCGATTGACGACTTCCGGACCGACTACGAACTCTTCTCCGAGACACTGCCGGAAGCGTGTTTCCCCAAGGGTTCCAACTGGCTGATGCTCGGACCGAGTGGCCCGCGCCGCCTCCGGCTTGCCGTTGAGCACCTGGCCCAACACCGCGGCGGCATCTGTTTTTGCGTCGATCTCGACCCGCGCTGGGTGATCAAGCTGATCAGGAAGGGCTGGATGGATCACCTGAAGGCATACCAGGCGCATGTGATCGATCAGGCATTGACGGTGCTCTCCGCCGGTCACGACATCAAGTGCCTCTTCTCGACCCCGAAACTGATCGAGGCGCTTGCCACGCGTCTCGAAGAGGAGGGATCGAGCATCCAGGAGACCGGGATTACCGGCATCTTCGCCGGCGGCACCGAGTTCACGCCGCAGTGGAACCGCTTCGCGAACGAGGAGCTGCTCGAGGGTGTCTACATGACCCCCACGTACGGCAACACGCTGATGGGGCTCGCGGCATCGCCGCCGAGCGGGGCTGAAGACGGCTACAAGATTTCCTACTACGCGCCGCAGCCGCGCGCGGTGCTGCAGGTGGTCGACGCCGACGATGCGGACCGCGTCGTGGGCTACGGCGAGACTGGCCGGGTAATGCTCACCACGCTGACGAAAGAGTTCTTCGTTCCCCGGTTCCTCGAGCGGGACGAGGGTGAGCGCGAGCCCCCCTGCGAGCAGTATCCTTGGGACGGCGTGAGCGGCGTCCGCCCGTTCAGCGCCCTGGCGTCCTCGACAACGGTCGGCGTCTACTGACCGGGTCGGGTATCATGAGGTGGCCGCCCAGCGCGGCCTTGACGGGCAATCACTGATCGAATGGACGACGGGACGAACACTGTCCCAAATAAGGAGCGAGACCTGCAATGCGAACCGAACTGCTGAACCGGAACCTGCTGATCGTGCTGGCGATCTTCGCCCTGGCCGCGGCCGGGTGCGGCGGCGACATGGCTCCTGAAGAGCCGATGGAGATGGAGGCTGAAGAGCCGATGGCGGACGCCGCGCCGGCGAGCGGGCCGCCGCGCGTCTTCTTCGTGGCGCCGACCGACGGCGCGGCGATGTCCAGCGACCATGACGTCGAGATCGAGATGGGCGCGGAGAACTATCCCATTTCGGCCATCCCGGAAGGCTTCGACCCGGAGAATGACACGCCGCGCCCCGGCATCGGCCACTTTCATGTCGGACTGAATACCGGTTGCCTCCCCGTAGGCGAGGTGCTCCCGCAGGGCCAGGGTTGGCAGCACTTCGGCGATGGTTCGAACAGCTACACGCTGCAGGTCGAACCGGGCCCGTACCAGCTGACGGTCCAGATTGGCGACGACCTCCATGCCACCCAGGAGGGGCTCTGCGAGACGATCAACATCGAGGTGGCTGACGGCATCTAGCCGTTGGTGTGCGCCGTGATCCACTTCCCCGCGCTCCGGTGGGGCGAGCCGTACCGGAGCCTCGATATCGAGAAGGTAGTTCACTTCGGCACCGGTGAACCGGTGGCGGAAGTGAGCCAGGCCAACCCCGGCATCGTCGCGCGGGATCTCCGCAAGGCGGAGCGTGCGCGTGCTGCGCTGCGCGAGGTGCCCCCCGACGAGCTGGTCGCGATGCTCAAGAAGGGCGCCGAGCTCTTCTCGTCGGCCGAACTGCCGCTGGGCGACGGGACGCAGACGCCCGACGACTTCGTCCGGCAGCAGTCCGCGACGACCGGCCTCCCCGAGCACATGTGCCGCATGAACATGGAGAAGCTGCGGTACGTACTGGACCACATCGACGACATCCTGGCGTCGCTCACCCGACGGCTCGATCCCGGCATCCTCGCCCGTGGATTCGGCGAAGAGGATGGGATCATGCGGAGCTATCAGGCGACGACGCCGGTGCTCGGCATGGTGCTGCCGTCGAACTCGCCCGGCGTGCACAGCCTCTGGCTGCCGATCATCCCGTTGCAGATCGGGCTCGTGCTGAAGCCGGGACCACAGGAACCGTGGACCCCCTGGCGGATGACGCAGGCCTTTTTCGCGGCGGGCGTTCCGAAGCAGTCCATTGCCCTGTACCCGGGGCTGGGTGAGGTCGGGGCGGCGGTGCTGAACAACTGTCCGCGCAGCCTGATTTTTGGCGGGACCCCGACCGTCGAGCAGTACTCCGGGAATCCCGCCGTGCAGGTGCACGGTCCCGGCTTCTCCAAGATCCTGCTGGGCGAAGATGAGGCGGACAACTGGGAGCAGTATCTCGACCTGATGGTCGACAGCGTGTTGATCAACAGCGGCCGGAGTTGCATCAATTGTTCCGGTATCTGGACGCCACGTCACGGCCGGGCGATCGCCGAGGCCCTCGCCGAGCGGCTCGGACCTGTCGCTCCGCTGTCGCCGGAGGATCCGGCCGCCGCGCTCGCCGCGTTCACCGTGCCGGGCCAGGCGCCGGCGATCTCGGCTGACATCGATAACGCGTTGAAGGAGGCGGGAGTCGAGGAGATGACCGCGCCTCACCATCCGGACGGCCGGTTGGTGCAGCGCGAGCGCTGCGATTACCTTCGCCCGACCGTCGTCTACTGTCCGTCGTCCGCGGTGGCGATGGCGAAGAAGGAATACATGTTCCCGTTCGTCACCGTCGTCGAGTGCGAACAGGCGAAGATGATCCGGTCGATCGGTTCGACGCTTGTGGCCACTGCGCTGACGGCGGACTCTGCGTTCGAGGAGGCGCTGCTCGACGCGCGGAACATCGACCGGCTGAACCTGGGGCCGATTCCGACCATCAAGCTGAACTGGCTGCAGCCGCACGAAGGCAACATCGTCGACTTCCTCTTCCGTCCGCGCGCGCTGCAGAAGGCGTCGTAAGGCGCATCACGAGGCGGGGGGGCGCGGGTGCTGGACGTCCGAAACGTTTCCAAGGCGTACCCCACGGCGCGCGGGCCGCTGCCGATCCTGGGCGACGTTTCGTTCTCGCTTCAGCGCGGCGACGCGGCGTCTATCGTCGGGCCGTCCGGCAGTGGAAAGAGCACGCTCCTCTACATCGTTGGCGCGCTCGAGCCGCCGTCGAACGGAACCGTGACGCTCGAAGGAACGGACCCGTTCACCCTGAAGGACACGGAGCTTTCTGCGTTCCGCAATTCGAAAGTCGGGTTCGTCTTCCAGGACCACCTGCTGTTGCCGCAGTGCACGGTGCTGGAGAACGTCCTGGTGCCGACGCTGGTGAACGAGCCGGACGCGACGGTGGCGGCGCGCGCGGCGACGCTTCTGAAAGAAGTCGGACTGGCCGACCGCATGGATCACCGGCCGGCGGAGCTGTCGGGTGGCGAAAGGCAGCGGGTGGCACTGGCGCGCGCGCTGATTCAGGAGCCGCCGCTCGTCGTGTGCGACGAGCCGACAGGAAACCTGGACCACGATTCGGCGGCAACCATCACGGAGCTGTTGTTCGCGCTGCACCAGCAGCAGGACAACGTGCTCCTGATCGTGACGCACAACCCGGAACTGGCGGCGCGGTGCGAGATCCGCTACCGTCTCGATAACCAGCGGCTGTCGCCCGCGGGCGGATAGCGCCGCTGACGGAGCATCGCCATGGTGGTCCGCACTCTCGTCCGTCGCAACCTCGCCCACTACTGGCGCACCAACCTCGCGGTTGTCGGCGGGGTTGCCGTCGCGGTCGCCGTCCTCGCCGGCGCGCTGCTGGTGGGTACTTCTGTCCGATCCAGCCTGCGCGCCCTGGCGCTCGAACGACTCGGCGCCATTGACCGCGTCGTCACCACCGGCCGCTTCGTCCGGGAGACGGCCGCCGCTGATCTGCTTGGCGCCGACGGCATGGCGACGCAGTTCCCGTCTGCCGTTCCAATGCTCGCGGTGGAAGGGTTCGTCACGCACCAGGCGAGCGGTCGCCGGGCATCCGGCGTGCAGGTGTATGGCGTCGACGATCGTTTCTGGACGTTCCATGGGCGGGATGCCAGCCTGTTCGCGCTCGACCGCAGCAGTGCGTTTGCCAGCGAGGGTCTGGCCCGCGAGCTGGGTGTCGCACTCGACGATGCGCTTCTGGTCCGGGTAGAGAAACCCTCGGCGGTCCCGATCAGCTCCCTCCACGGACGGCGGGACGACGTTGGCAGGACGCTCCGCCTCGGCCTCACGCGCGTTCTCGCGCCATCGGAACTCGGCGAGTTCTCATTCCGTCCCGCGCAGGGACTCGCGCGTTCCGTCTTCATGCCGCTCTCCCGTCTGCAGGAGGAACTGGAGACGGAAGGGGAGGTCAACACGTTCCTCCTCGGAGGTGTCCCGGCCGGGACCGCTGCGGCAACGGACATCGGCGACGATGCCGTGCGCCAGGCAACCGCCGAAGCTGCGGTTCGGACCACGGCGAGGCTGGCCGACCTGGGGCTTCGGGTCCGGGCCATCCCCGGGCAGGGAAGCGTCGCCGTGGAATCGGATGCCGGTCTGCTGACCGACGAGACCGTCGCGGCGGTGGAGATCATCGCCGCGGCACGCGGCCTCACGGCCGAGCCGATCCTCTCCTATCTCGCGAACGCGCTCCGCAGCGGCGATCGCGTCACGCCGTACTCCGTGATCACCGCCAGGGACCTCGCTCGGGTTGCCGCGCCGGCCCCGGCGGACGCGGCCGTGACCGAACCGCCGCCCGTCATCCTCAATCAGTGGGCCGCGGACGATCTCGAGGTCACTCCCGGCGATCCCCTCACCATCGAGTACTACGTCTGGGAGGATGAAGGCCTGCTCAGCACGCACGAGGCGGAGTTGCGCGTCGGCGCCATTATCCCGCTGGAGGGCGCCGCCGCAGACCCCGACCTGACGCCGGAGTACCCCGGCATCACCGAGGCGACCGACGTCGTCGACTGGGATCCACCGTTTCCGGTAGATCTTGGCCTGATCCGTCCCATGGACGAAGCGTACTGGGACGAGTACCGCACCACGCCCAAGGCGTTCATCCCATTGGCTGCCGGCCAGCAGTTGTGGGCGTCGCGCTGGGGCCAGGTCACCTCGGTCCGGCTGACACCCTCCGACGGCGGCGGCCTCGAGGCGGCCGCGTCACGGGTGGCCGATGCGCTGCGTGACACGCTCGACCCGTTCGCGCTCGGCTTCGTCGTCTACCCGGCGCGGACACTGGCGCTCGAGTCGTCGACCGGCGCGACGGACTTCGGTCTCTATTTCATCTATTTCAGTTTCTTCCTCGTCGTGTCGGCGCTGCTGCTTGCCAGCCTGTTCTTCCGCCTCGGTGTCGAACAGCGCCTTCGCGAGCTCGGCCTGCTGCGCGCCACCGGGTGGACGCCGCGTGCGATTCGGCGTCTCTTCCTGAGCGAGGCGCTGCTGCTGTCGGTGGTGGGCAGCGCGATAGGCGTCATCGGCGCCGTCGCGTACGCCTGGCTGATCATGCTCGGTTTCCGCACCCTCTGGATCGACGCGGTCGGGACGACCCGCCTGACCCTCGACCCATCGCCCGCTACGCTTGTGGCGGGAGCGGCGGGAGGCATCATCGCCGCCCTTCTGTCAATCGCCTGGACACTCCGCGCGCTTTCGCCCGCGACACCCCGCAGCCTGCTCACCGGCGCGGTGGCGGAAGTGACCGGCGTGCCGAAGGCCACGGAGAAAAGTGAGAACAAGCAGCGTACCTGGAGGCTCGGCTTCGTGCTGAGTGGTATCGGGGTCGCGCTGATTGGATTGGCCGGAATCGGTGTGATCGGCGCCGCAGCCGGCTTCTTCGGAGGCGGCCTGTTGCTGCTGCTGGCTTCGCTCACGTTCTCCTGGGCATGGATCGTCGGGCGCCCGGGCGGCGAGAGGAGCGCGCGTTTGTCGCTCCCGCAGGTGGGTTACCGCAACGCGGCGTACCGGCCCGGGCGGAGCGTCCTGTGCATCGCGCTGATTGCGTTTGCGGTCTTCATCATCGTTGCGGTCGACGCCTTCCGCCGGGATGGCGAGGCGGATCCGATCGAACGCGCGTCCGGCACCGGTGGCTACACCCTGCTGGCGGAAACGCTTCTGCCGGTCGTGCACGACCCGTCGACTCCGGCTGGGCAGGCGGAACTGTTCATCGACGATCTCTTCCGCGACGGGGAGGCGCTGGCGGATGTCTCGCTGGCCCGCTTCCGTCTTCGCCCGGGTGAGGACGCAAGCTGCCTCAACCTTTACCAGGCGAAGGACCCGCGTGTGCTGGCGCCGACGCCGGCATTCCTGGCAGAGGGGCGCTTCGCCTTTGGCGCGACTGCGGCCGAAACCCCCGAAGAGGAAGCGAATCCCTGGATCCTGCTCGACCGGACGTTCGACGACGGCGCGATTCCGGCAATCGCGGACGCGACTTCGCTGGCCTACGCGCTGCATCTCGCAGTGGGTGACGACTTCGTATTGAACCGCGACACGGACCGGCCGGTGACGTTGCGCATCGTTGGCGCGCTGGCGGATTCGGTTTTTCAGGGGGAGTTGCTGATCAGCGAGGCCAACTTCGAGCGCGTCTTCCCCGAGTACGACGGCTACCGTTTCTTCATGGTCGACGCGCCGGTGGAGCGGATGGAAGACGTGAGCGCCGCTCTCGAGGACCGTCTCGCTGACTTCGGTTTCGATGCGGTCTCCGCCGCCGCGCAGCTCGCGTCGTTCCACCGGGTCGAGAACACCTATCTTGCGACGTTCCAGACGCTCGGCGGCCTCGGGTTGATTCTCGGGACGTTCGGACTCGGCGCGGTACTGCTCCGCAACGTGCTGGAGCGTCGCCGCGAACTGGCGCTGATGCGCGCCGTCGGGTACAACGCGGGGCATCTCTCGCTGATGGTCCTGGCCGAGAACGCGTTTCTCCTGTTTCCCGGCCTCCTCGCGGGCACGGGTTGCGCCCTCGTTGCCATCGCCCCGGCGTGGCTCGAACGCGGCGGCGCCGTCCCGTACCTGTCGCTCGCGGTGCTGCTGATCGTCGTGATCGCGGCGGGTCTCACGTCGTCCGTCGCTGCCACAATCGCCGCCGTCCGCTCGCCGCTGCTGGGCGCGCTGCGCGCCGAATAGGCGTTGACCGCCGCTCCCGCCTGCGGGCAGGGCGCGTTTGTCTCCATCTCCCTCCCCCTGCGACAATGACGGCATGTTCACCACCGAACAACGCGGCCACGTCACCCTCGTCCGCATGCACCATGGCAAGGTCAACGCCTTCGATGTCGACTTCACGAACGCGCTGATCGCGGAACTGGAAAAGCTGGAACGCTCGGACGCTACCTCCGCCGTAGTCCTTACCGGCACCGGATCGGTCTTCTCGGCCGGCGTCGAGCTCCGCCGCCTGATGGATGGCGGCCGCGACTATATCCGGGCATTCCTCCCGCTTCTGTGCGACGCGTTCTTCCGGACCTTCACCTTCCCGAAACCGCTTGTCGCCGCCGTCAACGGCCACGCCATCGCCGGCGGCTGCATCCTGGCGTGCGCCTGCGACTACCGCGTGATGGCAGATGGCGGGGGACGGGTCGGTACCCCGGAGCTGTCTGTCGGCGTCCCGTTTCCCGGCATGGCGCTCGAGATCCTCCGCCTGGCGGTTCCGCCGCATCGGCTCCAGGCGGTGATCTACGGCGGGCTTACCTGTACGCCGTCCGCGGCGCTCGCGAACGGTTTCGTCGACGAACTCGCGCCGCCCGAGGCTTGTGTCGACCGCGCGGTCGAGTTCGCCGCCCGTCTCGGCGCGCTCCCGCCCGTCTCGTTCGCCCTCACCAAGCGTCTCATCCGCGGTCCAGGCCGTGACCGCGCCGTCGCCGGCCTTCGGTCGATCGAGGAGGAAGTCCTGGAAGCGTGGCTTTCTCCCCGTGTGCTCGATGCCGTTCAGTCCTACGTCGACCGCACCCTGCGCAAGTAGGCCTCGACCGTGAGCGGGCTCCGCATCGTCTTCCGGCGCCTGATCGCCACTCCGGGCTTCACCCTCATCTCGCTCCTGACACTGGCCGTCGGCGTAGCCGCGAACATCGCCATTTTCACCGTCGTCAACGCCGTGTTGATCCGCCCGCTGCCGCTCCCCGAGTCGGATCGGCTCGTCATGCTGATGCACGCCGCACCGGGACTCATCCAGCTCGACGAACTCCCGATTTCCGATGCGCTCTATGTCCACTACGCGGACGAGAGCCGGACGCTGGAGAGCGTCGCGATGATCCGGGGCGGACCGGCCAGCTTTACCGGTCCGGAGAACCCCGAACGCGTGCCGGGCGCACGCGCCACGGCGTCGTTCTTCGAGGTGGCGCGCACCCAGCCGCGCATCGGCCGGGCATTCACGGCCGACGACGAAAGGTCCGGCGCGCCGCCGGTCGCGATCCTGAGCGACGACGTCTGGCGGCGACGGTTCGGCGGCGACCCGAACGCGGTCGGACGGGTTGTCGATCTCGACGGCGACCGCGTTGAACTGATCGGCGTCATGCCGGCCGGGTTCGTCATGCCGTCGCAACCGGATGCGGAAGTATGGCGGCCGCTTCCCGTCGACCGGGCCGCGCTTCAGCTGGGCGCGTTCAGTGCGCAGGGCATCGGGCGCATGGCGGCAGGGGACTCGCTGGCGCAGGTGCAGGCGGAACTGGAGACCCTGCTGTCGAACCTGCCGGAGGCATTTCCGGGCGATGGGGCCGCGCCGTTTCTCGTGAACGCAGGCCTCCGGCCGCTGGTGCGCCCGGCCCGCGAGTTCGTCGTGGGAGACATCGGATCGACACTCTGGATCCTGCTCGGCGCGGCCGGTTTCCTCCTGCTGATCGCGTGCGCGAATGTTGCGAACCTCTTTCTGGTCCGTTCGGAGGCGCGGACGGGGGAACTGGCGGTACGGGCCGCTCTGGGGGAGACGCGCCTGCGTCTCGGTGGTTCGGTGCTGCTGGAGAGCGCCTTGGTGGGCATTGCCGGCGGACTCCTGGCGTTGCCGCTCGCGTGGGCCGCCATCCGCCTGGTGATCCGCTTCGGCCCGCAGAACCTGCCGCGCCTGGAGGAAGTCTCCGTCGATGCTGTCGTGCTGCTATTTGCCCTGGCGCTGTCGGTGGTGGCGGGCCTGCTGTTCGGCCTCTTGCCGGCGCTGCGGGCGGCCGGTGTCTCGTCCGCGGCGGCGCAGATGACCGAAGGGGCGCGTGCCGCCACCGTGGGGCGCGGGCGGCGGCGCGTGCGGCAGGGACTGGTCGTGACGCAGATCGCCCTCGCATTGATGCTGCTCATCGGGTCCGGCCTCGCGGTTCGGTCGTACCAGCGCGTCGGAGCGGTCGATCCCGGTTTCGATCCGGCCAACGTCCTGAGCTTTCGCGTGACGCTGCCCCCGCGCGACTACGCGACGCCGGCGTCCCGTCTCAACTTCCATCGCGCCGTCGTCGATCGCCTCGCGGTGCTGCCGGGGGCGACTGCCGCGGCAGCCGCGTCCACGCTGCCGTTCGGGGGCACTCTCCAGGGCTCGGGCCATAGCATCGAGGGGCGCCCGATGGGGGAGAACGACGTCCCGATCGTCCTCATGATGAAGCAGGTGTCGCCCGGCTACTTCGAGGGGATGGGGATCGAGCGGCTCGAAGGGCGCGACTTCGATCCGCTCGACGCCGGGCGGGATGCGCCGATCGTCATCGTTTCGCGTTCGCTGGCGGGCGCGTACTGGCCGGGCGAGAGCGCCATCGGCAAGGGGATCCGCTCGGGCGGCCCACCGGCGGAGGAGGGGGAGGGGTGGTCCCGCGTCATCGGCGTGGTGGACGACGTGCTCGAGATTGGCCCGAACGAAGACCCGCCGGAGATGGTGTACTACCCGTGGCACGGCCAGGTAGGCGTCGGCGAGGCGGTACCGGCGTCGATGCGCTTCGTCGTCCGTGCGCCGGACGCGGCCGCCCTTGCCGGCGCGGTCCGTGACGCGGTCGGTGCAGTCGATGCGAACCTGCCGGTCTCGAACGTCGAAACGCTCGACACCCTGATCGCCCGGTCGCAACAGGAGCGGGTCTTTGTCATGGTGCTGCTCATCATTGCTGCCGCGCTCGCGTTGTTGCTCGGAGCGGTCGGACTGTACGGCGTGGTCGCCTATATGGTCGCGCAGCGGCGGCGGGAACTCGCCATACGGATCGCGATTGGCGCGCAGGGGGCGGACGTCGGCCGCCTGGTGATCGCGGAAGCGTCCTGGATGGCGGCGGCGGGCGTCGTCATCGGCATCGCCGCCGCCGTAGCGCTCACCCGGCGCCTGCAGGCGGTACTTTACGAGACCAGCCCGGTCGATCCGGCCGTGTTTGCCGGCGTGTCGGCGGTCCTCATTGCCACCTGCCTCGTCGCGAGCTGGCTGCCTGCCCGTCGCGCGTCACGCATTGATCCCATGGAAGCCCTCCGCATCGAATAGGTATACGCAAGACATGACGAACATCGGTTCACCTCCCATCGCTCCGCAGCACCCGCACCGGCATGTGACGCATGGCGACGCGCGGATGGACGACTACTACTGGCTGCGCGAGCGGGAGAACCCGGAGGTAATTGACTACCTGAAGGCCGAAAACGCCTGGTTCGACGCATCGACGGCGCACACCGCGGCGTTTCAGGATCAGCTGTTCGAGGAGATCAAGGGGCGGATCCGGCAGACGGACATGTCGGTGCCGTATCGCGACGGCGCGTATCGGTACCACGAGCGGTATGAGGATGGCCGGGAGTACGCGATCTACGGCCGGATCCGGATCTATCCAGTCACGGGTGGGGGTGATCCGAGCCCGCCCGAGCCGCTCGCGGCTGCCACGGGCGAGCCGCCGCCGGGCGAGCAGATCCTGCTGGACGTCAACCATTTGGCGGAAGGCCACACGTTCTGCAACGTCGGCGCGGTGCGGATCAGTCCGGACGATCGGCTGCTTGCCTACGCGGTCGACACGGTGGGGCGCCGGCAGTACGCCATCCATGTCCGCGACCTCGAGACAGGCGAGGACCTGCGCGATGTCATCCCGGACGTCACCGCCAACGTCGCCTGGGCGGCGGACAGCCGGACTTTCCTCTATACCCGCCACGACCCGACGACGCTCCGGCCGTTCCAGGTGTGGCGCCACCGTCTCGGCGATGCCCCGGCCGATGACCGGCTGGTGTTCGAAGAGGCTGACGAGACGTTCGTCTGCGGTGTCTGGCCGAGCCGGTCGCGCCGCTACCTGTTGATCGGTTCGTTCCAGACGATCACCACGGAGTACCGCTTGGTCGACGCCTCGGATCCGGATGGCGAGCCGATGGTCTTCCTGCCGCGCGAGCGAGGGCACGAGTACGAGATTGATCACTACCGCGGCCGGTTCACCATCCGGACGAATGCCGCTGCCGTTAACTTCCGCCTGATGGAGGCAGACGACACCCGCCCCGCTCGCGACACGTGGCGTGAGCTGATCCCGCACCGCGACGACGTGCTGATCGAGGGCTTCGAGCTTTTCCGGGACAACCTGGTGCTGGCCGAACGCCACGACGGCCTGTCACAGCTCTCCATTCGACCCTGGAACGGCGAGAAAGCGCACCGCATCGCTTTCGACGAGGCGGCCTACGACGTGTCGATAGACACGAATCGCGATCCGGAGACGACCACGCTCCGATTCCACTACAGCTCGATGACCACGCCGTCGTCGATAGTCGACTACGACATGGCGACGCGCGAGCGGACCCTGCTGAAGCGCGAGGAGGTGCTGGGTGACTTCGATCCCGGGCGCTACGAGACGCTGCGTTTCTTCGCGACCGCGACGGACGGCGTCCGCGTTCCGATTTCGCTCGTCCGCCGGCGCGGGTCGGGCCCCGTCGGCCCGGCGCCGCTGCTGCTCTATGGCTACGGCTCGTACGGCATCAGCATGGAGCCGACGTTCCGATCGTCCCGTCTCAGCCTGCTCGACCGCGGTTTCACGTACGCCATCGCGCATATCCGCGGCGGCCAGGAAATGGGCCGGCCCTGGTACGACGCTGGCAAGCTGATGGAAAAGAAGAACACCTTCACGGACTTCATTGCCTGCGCGGAACACCTGGTGGCCCTGGGCGAAGCCGACCTCGAACGCCTCTATGCAATGGGCGGCAGCGCCGGGGGTCTCCTGATGGGCGCGGTCATCAATCTGCGCCCCGACCTCTTCCACGCCGTCGTCGCGCAGGTCCCGTTCGTCGATGTCGTGACCACGATGCTCGACGAGAGCATTCCGCTCACCACCGGGGAGTACGACGAGTGGGGCAACCCGAACGACCCCGAAGCGTACGCCTGCATCCGCTCGTACTCTCCCTACGACAACATGACGGACGCCCCGTGGCCCCACCTGTTGGTGATGACCGGCCTCCACGACTCGCAGGTCCAGTACTGGGAACCGGCCAAGTGGGTTGCCCGCCGCCGTACAATTGCGCCGCCGGACGGCCGTCGCCTCCTGCTCCGGACCAATATGGAGGCCGGCCACGGCGGCGCCTCCGGCCGCTACCGCCAGTACCGCGAGATTGCTCTCCAGTACGCATTCCTTCTTGATCTCGCCGGTCTCGGTCCGGCGCGGGGTTTCACCACGGACTGCTAGGATTGGGCACAAGAATGCGACGATTGCCGACGGGCATGTTGTGCGGGCTATTGCTGGGTGTTTCGATGAACGTCACGCCCCTCTCGGCGGAGAACTGGCCGAACTGGCGGGGACCGACGCGGGACGGCGTGAGTTCGGAGACTGGCCTGCCGGTCGAGTGGGACACCGAGCGGAACATCGCGTGGAAGCTGGAGATGCCCGCCTGGTCAGGGTCGACACCGGCCATCTGGAACGATCGGATTTTCCTGAACGTCGCGGTCGACGACGAGAACATCGAACTCTGGATGCTCGAACGGGCCGATGGAACGGTGCTCTGGCAGCGGCACCTGAGCGATGGCAACCGGCGGTTGCGGAAGCAGAACATGTCCTCACCGTCGCCGGTTACGGATGGCCAGCATATCTGGGTGATGACGGGCACCGGCATCCTGACGGCATTCGACTTCACGGGTAGTGAGCTCTGGCGGCGTGACATCCAGGCGTCGTACGGAACGTTCGGACTGAACTGGGGCTACGCTTCGTCGCCGCTGCTGCATGACGGCGCGCTCTACGTGCAGGTGCTGCACGGGATGCGGACCGACGACCCGTCCTACATCCTTCGCATCGACGGCGCCACCGGCGAGACGGTCTGGCGCGTGGAGCGGCCCACGCTGGCGCGGCGCGAGTCACCCGATTCTTACACCACGCCGGCGTTGATCGAGCATGACGGCACGAGCGAACTCGTCATCACTGGCGGCGACGCGGTGACCGGACACGACCTTGAGACCGGCGCGGAGCTCTGGCGCGCCGATGGGCTGAATCCGCGGCGCGAAGGGAACTATCGCCTGATCGCTTCGCCGCTGGTGCACGACGGTTTGATCTACGCGCCGACGCGGATCCGGCCCCTGCTCGCGCTCCGGCCAGGCGGGCGGGGCGACGTGCTCGAGACGCATGTCCTCTGGCGGACCGACGACGGGCCGGATGTCCCGACCCCGGTGAGCGATGGCGAGTACTTCTATGTCGTCAACGACCGGGGCATCATCTACGTGAGTGACGCGAAGACCGGCGAGCCGGTCTATGGCCCGGAACGCCTCCGGCGCGGTACCTACAGCGCGTCCCCGGTGCTGGCCGACGGGAAGATCTATGTGACGAACGAGGATGGCGTCACCTCGGTCTTCCGCACCGGACCGACATTCGAGCTGCTCGCAGAGAACGAATTCGGCGACTACTGCCTCAGTTCGCCGGCCATCTCGGACGGCCAGATCTTCATTCGGACGACACGTCACCTCTACGCCATCGGCGAGCGCCGATGACAACGCCGCCCCGCTGGCTGCTGGCCGCCGCCGTCGTGGCGCTCTACCTGTTGCACCAGGACATCTGGTTCTGGGAGAGCGCCCGCCCGCTCGTGTTCGGCTTCCTGCCGATCGGCCTGTTCTACCACGCTGTCTATTCGCTGGCTGTCGTCGCGCTGATGTGGGCGTTGATCCGGTACGCCTGGCCCGCGCATCTCGAAACGGAGCTTCCGCCGAACGCCGAATCCGAAGTGCAATCGGAGCGGGAGGCGAAACGGTGATCCCGGCTCTCGTCGTCATCGCCTACCTCGGCGTCGTCCTCTACATCGGCATCTTCGCGTTCCGCCGCGCGCCAGGCGGCGAGCGTGCGGAAGGCTACTTCCTGGCGAACCGGTCGCTAGGCCAGTACGTCTTCCTGCTCTCGCTCTTCGGCACCAACATGACGGCGTTCACCATTCTCGGCTCGGCCGGGCATGCCTTCGCCAACGGCGTTGTCACGTACGCGCTGATGGGGTCGTCGTCGGCGTTCATCATCCCGGTGACGCTCTACCTGTTCGGGACGCGCGTCTGGGCGCTCGGCAAGCGCCACGGCTTCATGACGCCGGTGCAGATGTACCGCGACCGCTGGGAGTGCGGCCACATCGGCACCGCGATCTTCGCGTTGCAGGCGGCGTTGCTGATCCCCTACATCGTGATCGCGGTAATGGGGGGCGGAACGACGCTGAACGCAGTCAGTGGAGGCGTGGTGCCGTACTGGTTCGGCGGTGCGATCGTCGCGGCGGTCGTGATGAGTTACGTCTTCTTCGGCGGCATGCGCGGCACCGCGTGGGTCAACGCGTTCCAGACCGTCCTGTTCCTGACGTTCGGCGCGGCCGCCATCATCTTCATCGGGGTCAGCATCGGCGGGTTCCCGCAGGCGATGGAGCAGCTGCTCGGCTCGCCCGAGACGGCGCCGCTCCTGACGCGCGAGCGCATCCCGCCCCGGTTCTTCTTCAGCTACATGCTGATCCCGCTCTCGTCGATCATGTTCCCGCACATCTCGATCTTCTGCCTGACGGCGCGGCGGATGGGGCAGTTCCGGAAGACGGTCATCTTCTACCCAATCTGCATCCTGGCCATCTGGCTGCCATGCACCTTTCTCGGACTCGCCGCGAACGCAATGACCGACGTGCCAGCGATCGAGTCGAAGCTCGAGGCGCGGGCCGAACTGGCGGCAGAGCGCGACTCGCTGACGACGGAGGAGACGGCATCGCTACAGCGCGCGGCGGCGGGGGACGACGTCATCATCCTGATGCTGGAGCACTACGCGCCACTTTGGCTTGCGGGGCTGCTCGGCGCCGGCATCATGGCCGCCGTGATGGCGAGCGACTCGCAGATCCTGGCCCTCTCGACGATGTTCACCGAGGATGTCTTCACCTACTACGGCGGGACGTCCCGCTTCGGCCCCGCGGTGCAGGTGCAGACAGGACGATTATTCGTGGTACTGATCGCGGCGATCGCCTATGTCATCGCGCTCAACGTGCCACCCGGCATCTTCGGTCTCGCGGTCCAGTACGCCTTCTCCGGCTTCACGTCAATGCTGCCGTTGCTGGTGGCGGCCCTGTTCTGGCGCGGCAGCACGAAGTGGGGAGCGCTCGCCGTGGTGATCTGGACCGCCGCGACGATGGCCGGCGTAGGCCTGCTGCAGGCGGCCATTCCGGCCCCGCCACCCGGTGTCACCATCCCCGTCTGGACGCTCGCGGGCACGGAGATCATCACGCGGACCCCCGGCGGCACCGACGTGCTCGGTTTCATGCCGGTGTTGCCGATGCTGATCGGCTCGTCGCTGCTCATGTTCGTGGTGTCGCGGCTGACCCCCAAGCCGGCCGCCGGGACGTTGACCCGCTACTTCCCGGAGACGTCCCTGCCGACCCGGAGCTGACGCGCCAGCAAGGCGATGCGTTACCTGGATGCGGTCGGCCTGTGGTGCGCGCTCGGGTACGCTGCTCTCGCCGTGCTGGCGCGGCAGCCCGGCGAGCCCGACCTGCTCGCGTTCTTTCTCCTCGCCGCCTGGACCGGGCTGCCGGTCTTCGGGCTCTACCGGTACTTGCGCCGGCGGGGCGAGCCGATCCCGGTGGGCCGGCTCTTCCTGTGGGCCGCCGTGTTCCGGATCTGCGGCCTGGTGGGTGGCCCGTTCTACGAGGACGACTTCTATCGCTACTTGTGGGACGCCTATCGCTTCGCGACGACCGGCACACCCTATGGCGTTGCCCCGGAGGCGTTCTTCCTCGACCCGGGTATTCCTGCGCTGTTTCAGGGCGTCCTGACCGGGATCAACTATCCGGAGCTACCCACCATTTACGGTCCGACAACGCAACTCGTCTTCCTGCTCGGTTACTGGCTGCAGCCGGGCAGCGTCACGGCTCTGCAGGTGATCCTGATAGCGGTCGACCTCGTCACGCTGGCGCTGCTGTTGCGGATGACGCCGGCCGCCAACGTCCTGCTCTACGCGTGGTGTCCGCTGGTCGTCAAGGAGATTGCGTTCACCGCGCATCCGGACGGAGCCGGGATTTGCCTGCTGCTGGCCGCCATCGTGCTGGCGCGGGATACCCGCTGGCGGAGTGCTGCCATCTTCCTGGGCCTGGCCGCCGGGACCAAGGCGTTCGGATTGGTGCTCGCGCCGCTGGTGCTGGCGCGCGCCCCCATCAGGCACTGGGTCCTGTTTGCTGCGACACTGGCTGCCCTGTACGCGCCGTTCGCCCTGCAGGGAGGCACGGACCTCGCGTCACTGGAGGTCTTCGCCCGCGAGTGGGAGTTCAATTCGGCGGCGTTCGGATTGCTTGCGACCGTGATGCCACGTTTCGAATCGAGGCTCTTGCTGGGTCTTGCGTTCGCCGTGTTCTGGGGTTGCTACTACCGTCGGTACGTCCGTTCCGAAGAGCACGGCGGGATACCACGCGGTGACTGGGTGTACGGCGCATTGCTCGTGGTATCCCCGGTGATCAATCCGTGGTACCTGCTCTGGCTTCTTCCGTTCGCTGCCCTCTTTCCGAGCGCCTGGGCGTGGACGGCGTCCCTCGCCGTCTTCCTGAGCTATGCCACAGGCCTCAACCTGCAGGACTATGCGATGGACCCCTATGCGCAGCCGCTCTGGGTCCGCTGGCTCGAGTTCGGTCTGATACTGTCGGCGCTCGGATACGATCTAATGCGACGCAAGAAGAAGAATCCTCATCGCGGGGAGGAAGCACGACCATGAAGACAGCCGGGATCAACGAAACGCTGCGGTTGCGGCGCGGGCGACTTGCATCCGTCCTGCTGGGCACGGCGCTGCTTGCCGCCGCTTGCGGTGCGCCGGAACCGGAGGAAATTGAAGGGTGGGACGCGAGCGACGAGTCCAACGTCGAACGCATCGACCACCGCGCGTGGCAGGAGATTCTGGACGGCTATATCGCTGCCGACGCGTTGGGTGTCAACCTCGTCAACTACGAGAGTCTCGCGGCCAGCGCCGACGACACCGCGAAGCTGAACGGCTATCTCGACTACCTGCAGGGACTCGATCCCCGCGACTACTCCCGCGCGGAGCAGATGGCGTACTGGATCAACTTGTACAACGCGCTCACCGTGAAGGTAGTGCTGGACGCCTATCCGGTGGAGACCATCCGGGATATCCACGAGGGCATGGTTCCCCTGACCGGTCCATGGGATGACGTACACGCCCAGGTGACCGGGGAGGATTTGACCCTCAACCACATGGAACACGGGATTCTGCGTCCCATCTGGCAGGACGAACGGATTCACTACGCGGTGAATTGCGCGGCCTATGGCTGTCCGCATCTGATCGAGACAGTCTTCACCGCCGCCAACACCGAGGAACTGCTCGAAGCCGGGGCGCGGGCCTACGTGAACAATCCCCGGGGCGTCGATGTCGTCGACGAGGAGTTCATCGTCCTCTCCAACATTTACGACTGGTACGCGGAGGACTTCGGTGACACCGAGGAGTCGGTGACGGCGCATCTTCGCGAGTACGCCGAGGAGAAACTCGCGACGTTCCTGGAGACCTTCGAGGGCGCGGTCGAGTACGACTACGACTGGAGCCTGAATCAGCAGCAGCCCTGAAGCCCGCGACATCCTGCGTCGCCGAGGTTGGTCATCATGCAAACTGTCGTGCGAACTACCGTCGCCACGCTCATCGCGGTGCTGCTGAGCGCCACGCCGCTCCTCGCCCAGCCGCGCCTCACGATGGACTGGGACGCAATAGCCGAGCGGCTCGTGACGCAGCTTGCGCCCGCCCCGGGCGAGAAGATCCTGCTCGTCGCGCGGCCCGGTCAGTTCGACGAACTGATCCCGCCGTTGCGCTACGCCCTGATGCGCGCTGGCGCGATCGACCTCGGGGTGATCGATGTGATCGAAGAGCCATATCCGACCGACTGGGACGGCGACCTGCTGGCGCGGAGCAACGACACGGCGCGCGGCGTGTACCGCGAGATGCTGCGCAACGACTTCGACGGCGCGATCATGCTGCCGGGCGCGCGCCCCGACCATGCCGTCTACGCGGCGCTGCAGGACCTGCTGCACGAGGGTATCGGCCGGACTATCCACTTCCACTGGACCCAGAACGGGAGTGCCTTCCCGCTTCCCGGTCAGCCGATGCCGGGCCAGGCGGTTATCGACGCGACCTACCAGCGGGCCCTGCTCGAGACCAATTACGCCGGACTCGCCGCAGCCCAGCAAAGCTTCGTGGACGCGATGCGCGGATCGGAGATTCGTGTCACGTCGCCGATCGGTACGGACATCCGCTTCCGTATCGGCGACCGGCCGGTGAACTTCGGCAACGGCGACGCCTCGAAGGCACGGACCGATCAGGGCGTCATCCTGATCGACCGCGAGATCGAGTTACCAGCCGGCGCCATCCGGGTGGCGCCGATCGAAGAGAGTGTCAATGGCGTGATCGTCTTTCCGCCCTCACAGTGGGACGGCCGGCCGGTCACCGGCCTCACCGTCCGGATTGAGAATGGCCGTGTCACGGGCATGACGGCGGAGTCGGGCCAGGACGCGGCGGAGGCGGAGTTGGCCGGCGTCCCCGAAGCGGCGCGTGCGTTCCGGGAGTTCGCGTTGGGTTTCAACCCGCTGCTCGCGCTTCCCGAGCGCAACCCGTGGATTCCCTACTACGGCTACGGCGCGGGCATCGTCCGCCTCTCGCTGGGCGACAACTCCGAGCTGGGCGGGACGGTGACTGGCGGCTACGTCCGCTGGAACTTCTTCACCGATACCACGGTCACGGTAGGCGACACGGTCTGGGTGCGCGACGGCCAGTTCGTCCGCTGACCGGCACGGCCTGCTAGGATACGCTGGCTCTGCAGGGGTTAAACGACGACTACCATCTGACAGGAGGGGGAAGATGAAGACCACATTTCTGGCGCTGCTGCTCGCTGCAGGCCTCGGGTTGCTGTACGGCTCGGCCGAGGCATCCGGTTCCATCGGCGCCGGCGCCGGCAAGGTGAGTCCGCGCGCTGCGTACTCACAGGGGAAGGCACTGACGTTCGACCTCCTGGTCTGCGATTCCTGTCCGGTTCAAAAGGGCGATCTCGACCGTGATCGGGCGGAGAGCCTGACGGCGAGCCTCGTGGCGGTCTTCGAGGGCAACGAGACGGGCTCGGGGGACGACGAGGCGGTCAGGGCAGTGTGCGGGGGTGGGACGGTGCAGGGGAACGAGTGCAATCTCCGCATGGAGCTTGTGCACTACTTTCTGAGTCGCCGCTTCAAGCTGTAGTGCAGGGGTTCCTGAATCCATTCGCCAAGAGCCAAGCCAGGGAGAATATGCAAGCAATGTCGCACAATTTCCGAGTCCCGCCGATCGTTCCTGCCATCGCGGCGCTCGCCTCGTTACTGCTCGTTCCACCGGTGTTCGCACAGGGCACGCCGTGGCTATCCGAGCCCGGGACCGGCACTTTCAGCATCTCGTACGTCAATCAGAACGCCAAGGAGTTCTTTGCCTCGACCGACAAGACCAAGGGGCCGCTCGAAGCGACCAACGCGAACCTCTCGCAGAACACGGTGTGGTTCGGCGTCAACTACGCGTTCACGGACGCCGTGGCTATCGACGTGCAGTCGGCCTTCGCGCGAAGCTTCGTGGCCGGCGGAGTCGGTCCCTCGGGCGGCCAGGAGAGCTACAGCGGCCTGTACGATTCCAACGTCGCCATCACGTGGCGGATCGTCGACGAGTTGATCAGTGACGCGCCGAGTGTCGCGCTCCGTATCGGCGCGATTGTTGCCGGCCCCTACGAGACCGGCTATATCAACTCGATGGGCGATGGGGGCAACGGCATCGAAACTTCGCTCATCATCGGTAAGTTCGGCGACGCGGCGGGCTTCTCGGCAGAGGTCGGCTACCGGGCCCGGACGAGCACCGAGGTCAACCCCAGCGCGGTGGGAGCCTCAGGGTCGAGCGAGACGGTCGAAATCCCGGCCGACGTGTTCCTCAACCTGGGTCTCTTCATCCCGGTGAGCGACGCCGTCACCATCGGCGCCGACGTCCAGATGGTCAACGCCATGTCGGGCATCGATATTGGTGGCCCGGGCTTCTCCCCGAGCCGCTTTCCCGGACTGGAGGAGGATCGCCACCTCGTGGCGGGGCGGCTGCTCGCCAACGTCAGCGACACGGTGAACCTGAACGCCTTCTTCGGTCAGGTTGTCGGCGGCCGGAACACCGCGGTGTCCCGGATCGTCGGCTTCGGCCTGGGCTTCGGCTTCGGCGGCGGCGCCCTCGGATTCTAGCGAGCGTCCAGCCCGACGGACCGCCGGAGCGACTGCCGATGCCAGTTTCGCAGCGTGCGCGGACGGGGGTAGTCTGCGCGGCGGCGCTTGTGACGCTCGCCGTTACAGCCGCGGTGCAGCCACCAGATGATGCGCTGCCACCGGTGCCGGCCCGGAACGACGTGTCGCGGACCTTGGGACCGGAGGCCGAGGTGCTGATGTTGCGTCACTAGTACCTGGCCCGCGGGACCCACGAGATGTACTACCGGGCTAGCGCCTATGGTGTGTGGCCCTGGTTCGAGCAGATCGGTGCCCGCATCGTCGGGCAGTGGCAGGTGATCCACCCGGAAGGCGCTGCGAGCCGAACCGAACCGAGTCCCGACCACGACGAGATGATCACGATGGCCCGCTACGCCGGGTACGATCACTATGTCGGGCTGCAACCGGGGCGGGCCGTGCTGATGGGGGGCAACGGTCCTGACTGGCGAGCCTGGCGCGAGGCCGCCGAGGCGATCGAACTGGCGACACTCGACACGCGCGTCGAGTTCCTCGAAGGCTATTTCTACGACAGCCCGCCAAGCTACATGCCGCCGTTACCGGAGCGGTATCGACTGTCGGGCGGCGCGGCCCGTTGATGTCCGGCCGTTAGAGCACCGACTGGTTGAAGCCGCCAAGGCCGGCGTAGCTGCATTCGCCCGCCAGGTCGTGCTCGATGCGAAGCAGGCGGTTGAACTTCGCCGTCCGTTCCCCGCGGCAGCCCGAACCGGCCTTGATGTGGCCACAGCGGGTCGCGACCGCGAGGTCGGCGATGAAGGTGTCTTCTGTTTCGCCCGAGCGGTGCGACATGTAGGCGCCGTATCCGTGCTGTTGCGCCAGACGGACCGTCCGGAGCGTCTCCGAGACGGTACCGATCTGGTTCAGTTTCACCAGGATAGAGTTGCCGACCCTCTGGTCGATCGCCTCCTGCAGTATCGCGGGGTTGGTGCACAGGAGATCGTCGCCTACCAGCTCGATGCGCGAGCCGAGCGTTTCGGTCAACCGGGCCCAGCCCTCCCAGTCGTTTTCGGCCAGCGCATCCTCGATGAGGACGATGGGGTAGCGCTCGATCCAGGAACGCCACAGGTCGATCATTTCGCTCGTGCTTCGAACGGACTGATCCGACTTGAACGCAACGTATCCACCGTCCTGCCACATCTCGCTCGTCGCCGGGTCGAGGCAGATCGCGATGTCGGAGCCGGGGCGGTAGCCGGCCGCTTCGATCGCCCTGAGAATCAGCTCGACCGCCTCTTCGTTACTCGCCAGATCGGGCGCGAATCCGCCCTCGTCACCGATGCCCGTCGACTTGCCGGCCGCCTTCAGGAGCCCGCGGAGGGCGTGGAACGTCTCGATACCCATTCGTAGCGCCTCGGCGAACGTCGGCGCGTTGTGGGGTGCGATCTTGAACTCCTGGAAATCGACCGTGTTGTCGGCGTGCCGGCCGCCGTTGATCACGTTGAGACAGGGGACCGGCAGGATCGCGCCGTCGCTGACATCGCTGCCATGCAAGCTGGCCAGGTGACGGTAGAGCGGGACGCCGACCGCCGCCGCCTCGGCCCGCGCCGCCGCCATCGACACGCCCAGCATCGCGTTCGCGCCGAGACGCGCCTTGTTCGGGGTGCCGTCCAGCTGGATCAGGCGCTGATCGAGCCCTTCCTGATCGGCCGCATCGAAACCAAGAAGTGCGCCCGCAATCTCGCCATTGACGTTGGCGACAGCTTGGCGCACCCCCTTGCCGCCGTAGCGGGGTCCACCGTCTCGCAATTCCGCCGCTTCGCGCTCGCCGGTCGAGGCACCGGAGGGGACGCGCGCTTCGGTGACGGTGCCATCCTCCAGGCGGACACGGGCTTCCACGGTCGGATTGCCACGGGAATCAATTACTTCGAGGGCGTCAATCGAACGGATCTTCATTGCTTCGTTCGCTCCTTTGCGGTGGCCGCCGGTCTGCCGGCGAGTCGGTCCGAGGTGATGTCGTCGCGCCGCTACGCATGCTCGCGGGCGAGAGTGTCGTTCAACGTGACGCCGAAGCCGGGTCCGTCGGGCACGCGCAGGATGCCCGCCTCGAACCGCTCCGGCGGATCCAGCAGGTCACCGCGCCAGTCGGCTTCGTTCCACTGATATTCCAGGATGTCGAAGTTCGACATGCCAGCGCAGGCATGCGCGGACGCCATGGTGCTCACCGGTCCACTCGGGTTGTGCGGGGAGACCAGAATCCCGTGCAGGTCGGCCACGGTGGCGATCCTGGCCATCTCGGCCAGGCCGCCGCAGTGCTTCACGTCCGGCATGATGATGTCGACCGCGCGTTCACGGCAGAGCGGCTCGAACCCTTCGACGCCGAAGAGGAACTCGCCTCCTGCCATCGTCTGGCGGATCCCCTCCTTGATTGCCTTCGTACTAGCCAGATCCGTCGGCGGCACCGGTTCCTCGTACCAGGACAATCGCTGGGGCTCGAGCCGTTGCGCCACGTCGATGGCCAGCGGCACGTCGAAAACGCTGTGGACATCGATTTTCAGGTCGACGTCCGGCCCAATCGCCTCTCGCATTGCTTCAATGCAGGCAATTCCCAGTTCGGTCGCGGCCTCGACGTCCGCCGCCGGACCGTCGAGCGGCGGGAAGCCGTCGAACGGCGCCGCCTTGATCGCGCGGAAGCCGTCGGCCACCGCCTGCCGCGCGTTCGCGGCGAAGCCTTCGGGGATCCGGTTCGCCGTCGCCCGGTTGATGTTGGCGTAGACCGGCAACTCGTGCCGGAGCGCACCGCCGGTCAGGTCGTACATCGGCGCGCCGAGCGCCTTGCCGACCAGATCCCATTGCGCCTGTTCAATCGCGCTGAACGCGGTCGCCTGCACGCGATCGCCGCCGGCCGCGAGCGCGCGGCCGTTCTGCCGGTAGCGCTCTATCTCGAACGGCGACCGGTCGCGCACGAGATCGAAAAAAGGCGCCAGTTCAGGCATGGCCGTCCGCCGTCCCATCGACGCCTCACCCAGGCCGGTCATCCCGTCGTTGGTCGACAGGCGCACGAAGATCCACGAGGTCCGCCCGGTAGCGCGCACGACGAGCGTCTCCATTTCGGTAATCCGCACGCCCAGCTCCGCCTGGCCGACCGGCAGACCTGCCGCCGCGTCCACCGCGGCCGTGATACCGGCGAGCGCCGGAAGCGTGGCAAGAAACGACCGTCGGTCGCACGGAGTAAACATCGAACGCTGGGGGCCGGGGTCAGTGGCTCATCGAGTAGAGCAGGACATTGATCCCGAAACCGTAGCCGTCGGGGGAGAACTGGTTGAAGAAACGCGGATCGTCAGACTCGCGTTCCCATGCGTCGGCGACATCGGTGTTGTGGGTCATCACCACCAGGAAGCGACCGTGTTCGTCGGTAATTGCGCGGAAGTGGGCAACGTCGCTGTCGCGTCCGCGCTCGGAAGTTGTGCGTCCGCCAGAGCGGTACCAGAACTGGATGGAGGTGATCTGCGGCACCTTCTCGACGTGCGTCATCGCCTTGAAGACGGGGTGGTCCATCGGGACGTCACGGATCGGGTATTGCGACGGGGGGAGCACACGGCTGATCTCGTTCACCCAATGATCCCAGGCGCGCGGGCCCCAAAAGTCGTCCACCCAGAGGAAGCCCCCCTTGAGCAGGTAGTCCCGCAGACCCGCCGCCTCCTCGCCGCTCAGGCCGATCGTGCCGACATCGGCCGCCATCACGAACGGGCAGTTGAACAATTCGTCATCGGTCAGCCGGACCACCCAGTGGTTCGGCTCGCCGCGGCCGTCGGTGCTGATCTCGATCGCAGTGAGATCTTCGAGGCGGTACATCAGGTTGATGCCCGCGAACGGGTAGTCAGTCGACCAACCCATACCAAGCGCCTCGTAGCGGACCTGGTCGTACATCAACTTGCAGAAGGTGAAGCTGCGATCCGGCATCGATGCCGGGGGATAGCGTGCTGGCAGGTTGCCTTCGCCAACGCCCCAGCCCCACTGCGCCGAACCGACGGCAATGAGGCCGGTGAAGAGGAACCCGAGGACCAGCAAGCCAACTCGGCGCGCCACGGTATCCTGAGCATACCCCAGGAGCCTTCCAACGCGCCCGTCAGGGTGCGCCGGGAGCGTAGAATTGGGGACGGCAACACGCCGGAACCGGCGGGAGGATGGAAGACCGATGCATCAGATGACGATATCGACCGTATGGGTGAGCGCGCGGGCAGCGCTGCTGGCCGGAATACTCACGTTCGTGGCGGCGCCGGCCTTGGCGCAGCACGACCATGGCGGGGACGGGGGGACGCCGTCCGGAGGCGACCTGCCGGAGAGTTTCGCCGAGCCGATGCCGCTCTACGACGTCTCGGTTCGCGGCCCGCACGCGCATTCGATTTCCGCCACGAACGCCGAGGCCCAGGCGTACTTCGATCAGGGCTTTGCCCTGATGTATGCCTTTGCCAAGGAGGAAGCGACCCGATCGTTCCGCGAGGCTTGGAAACGCGACACGGAGTGCGCCATCTGCTATTGGGGCGAAGCATGGAGCTGGGGGTCGTACCTGAACGGTCCGATGCGGCCGTTCGAGGCGCCGCATGCCTACGCGGCTATCCACGAGGCGGTGAAGCGGATCGATAGTGCGAGCCCGAAGGAGAAGGCCTACATCGAGGCGATGACGCACCGCTATGTCGAGGACTTCGACGCCGAGAAGCGGCGCGAGCAGGATGAGGCGTATGCCGAGGCGATGCGGCAGGTGGCCGAGCAGTACCCCGACGACCTGGATGCGGTGACGCTCTACGCCGATTCGCTTTTCCTGCTCGAGCCGCGTCGCGGCACCCGCGACATCAACGATGCGAACGTCAAGCGGCTGCACGGGGTGCTCGAAAGCGTGCTCGACCGGGACATCCGCCACCCGGGTGCCTGTCACCTCTATATCCACGCCACGGAATCGACCGTCGACCCCGGCCTCGCGTCGGACTGTGCGGAACATCTCGGCAGCGGCATTCCGGGCGCGAGCCATATCAACCACATGCCGTCGCACACCTGGAACGAGATCGGCCGCTGGGCGGACGGCGTGCGCTCGAACCTCGACGCGTGGCATTCCGATCTGAGGGCGGAGCACAACCAGGGGATAGCCATCTACCCGAGCCACAACCTGCACATGCTGCTTTTTGCCGCGTCGATGGACGGGCAGGGAGCGATCGCGGCACAGGCGGGGAAGGACTACACGAAGCTGACCGACGACAGCGTCTACGAGGTGCTGACACTCCTCCGCTTCGGGCGGTTCGACGACGTGCTGGAGGTGACCGATCGTCCGGAGCAGGAAGCCTCGGCCGGGCTCTGGGATTTTGCGCAGGGCTATGCCCATCTCCGCAACGGGGAGGCGGACTTCGCGCGCGTCTATCTCGACCGGGTGAAGACCCTTGCCGAATCGACCACCGCACGTTTCCGCTTCGACGAAGCGCGGCTACTTCTCCAGACCGTAGGCGGGCTCCTGGAGGGCGAGCTGCTTCGCGCCGAAGGTGATCTCCGCGCCGCGATCGACGCGTTGCAGCGGGCGGTGGTGGTCGAGGATCAGCTCGAGTACTCGGAGCCGGAGCCGCTGCCGTTCGCCGCGCGCCACTGGCTCGGCGCGGCCCTGATCGAGGCCGAGCGGTACGCCGACGCCGAGCGCGTCTACCGGGAGGAACTCGAGGACCATCCGCAAAACGGGTGGTCGCTCTTCGGGCTGAAGACGGCGCTCGAGAAGCAGGGCAAACCTACCACCGGCGTGGATGCCGAGTTCAAGGAGAGCTGGGCGCGCTCCGACACGTGGATGGCGTCGTCGCGGTTTTAAGCTAACGGCGCCCTAACCTCGGTGCGCCGGTCTCGCGACCGGCAAGTACCAACTACTTGATCATCGAGTAGTCGGTTGCCTCGAGCCAGAGCACGTCTACGTTCTCGACGATCCGGCCGTCGCGCTGCGATTCCTCGGAGACGCGCGACCATTCCGGATCGGCACGGAACGCATCCCAGCTCGCCTGCGCCGCGTCGCGGCTGTCGTGCGCGAGGATGTAGACCAGCGTGTTGTCGGCGAGCGGCGCTTCCTGCGGAGTCCAGTAGCCGACGCCGCTCATGCCGTGCTTGTCGAAGATCCGCCTGGTGTGGTCGCGGAACCGCGCGTTCAGCGCGTCGAGCCGACCGGGGTGCGCGGTATAGGTGCGCATCTCGAAGATCCGGTCCCCTTGGGCCGAGGCGACCGGCTCGAAGTCGGCGAACTGCCCGGCCGCGAAGCCGAGGCCGAACACCATCAATCCAAAGGCGACAAGCTTCCTGGGCGTCAACATGGTGGTTTCTCCTTCAGATGCGTGCGGGCCGTGTTGCCAAACTCTGCGTGCGAAGGACGTCATTCTAGTCCTTTCGGCGAGCTGCTGGAATCGTAGCGATTGATCAGGCGGTGGCGGTCCCCGTCGGTCAGATGCATGTATTGCGGGCGATCCGTCGCCAGGTCGTGTGTCTGGCAGGGCCCGCACATCAGGGTCGTCGGATTTCGGTTGTGGCGCAAACCGAGCGTGTGGCCGATCTCGTGGGCCAGGATGTTCCGTGCGATGTTCGGATTACGCGCCATCGCGGTGGCGTCCTCTTCGATGGCGACGAAGTAGTGGCCCGGGCGCTGGGGCACCGGCCAGGCGAACGACATCAGGTCCTGACGCGACAGCAACACCACCGCCCCGGCCTCGAGCTCGGCTACCTCCGCGGGCGCGGCCGGCTCGCCCGGTCCGCCACGCAGCCGGCCTGCTCGCTGCGAGATCGAGCGGGCGTAGTTCTCGAGCGGCCGCATGATCGGCGTGCCGACCCGGATGTCCTCGGTGAGTCGGAGCGGCAACTGCAACTCCGTTGCCACACTGTTCCAGAACTTGATCGCATCGAGCGCCATCGGCAACCGGACATCGTTCGTGTCGTAGGCGAGGATGACGACCCGGTGTTCGAGCTGCTCGGCCGCCACGGCAACGGCGCCGGGTGGATCCGGCGCCGGTCCGAGCACAAGGAGCAGCGCGAGGCCGAGCGCGGCCGCGAATCTGCCGGGCATGGGCGCGACCATCTACGCGTCACGCAGGAAGTCGATCAGCAGCCGGGCCGTTTCTTCCGGCTGTTCCTGCTGGACCCAGTGGCCGGCGCCATCGACGAAGTGGACTCCCCGCATGTCGGTGCAGGCTGACTCCTGCATCCGCTCGAGTGAACCGGGCCGTTGGTACGCCCCCCAGTCGCTCCGTCCCGCGATGAAGATCGACGGGATATCGATGGTCCGGCCGGCGAAGGTGCGCAACTCGTCCGAGAAGACGCCCGCGCGGTACCACTGCAGGCCCCCCTGGAAGCCGGTTCTCCCGAACTCCTGGCTATAGACGCGCAACTCGTCCTCCGGCAGCCAGCGGTTCCCGGCGATCTCCGCCGGGGTCGGCATTTCCTTCGCGACCGTCTCGGCCATCGTCATGTCGCGATCCATGATGTAGTAGGTGGGCATCTTCGCCACCTCGGTCGCGGTCCACCCCCCCAGACGGTACGGCCGATTCTCTTCCCAGTCGGCACTCTTCTGGTGGTAGTAGGCGCGGATGAAGTCGTGTATCCCCTGCGGTGCGTGCCACATGTCGTTGTTCGCCTCGCGCGTCGTGTAGTAGCGCTGGTAGTGCTTGCGCGGGCGGGAGAGTCGTGCCATCTCCGAGTAGATGTCCGGCTCCGTCGGCGCCGGCCGGCGTGGGTTGTCGGCGGTGTCGAAGGGAAAGGCCGGCGTTCCACCGAATGGCGCGCTCATCAGCGCGACGGCGCGGAAGATATCCGGGCGGGTAACGGCGCACCACGCCGCGACTGGCGATCCGAAGTCGTGGCCGATCACCGCATCGACCGACCGGTAGCCGAGCGCCGCTACAAGCGCGAGCGCGTCACGGACCGTATTCAGCCGACTGTACGATCGGAGGTCGCCGTCGTAGTCCGGATCCCAGCCGGTAGTCCGGCCGTAGCCTCGCTGATCCGGCGCAACAACGTGGTATCCCGCCTCCGCGAGGGGGACCAGCACGTGGCGCCAACTGTAGGCGAGTTCCGGAAAGCCATGCAGGAGCAAGAGCAGCGGCCGGCGGTTTCCGGCGTCGTGCCCTGCCTCGAGCAGGTGCATGTCGAGCCCGTGGACATCCGCCACGAAGCGGGAACGGACGCCATCCGGCAGGACGCTCGGGTCGTGCGGTCCCACCGGATCCGTCTGCGCCGTCAGGCGCGCCGCCGCCGCGGGCGCCGCCGCCACGCCTGCCGGTGCTGTCGCGCCCAGCGCCGCGCCGCCGAGCAGGACGCCTGCGCCACGCAAAGCCTGGCGTCGGGTGACGCCGGTGGCGGTTGAGGCCGTCGACGTGCGGGGGGATATGGATTCGTTCATGGCGATACCTCTCAATGTCGGAAGAAAACACTTCTCATCGCGACAACTCGCCTCGGTCGAGCATCGCGACGAGTGCTTCGGCGCGTGCCAGGGAGCCGTCCTGGCGCAGCAGGTCCATCCGATCGAAACGGCTCATGCCGAGGAACTGCGCCAGTCCGTCGACCAGAGCGTCGTCCGGCAGGTCGTCGGGCGTCGGCGCCTCGCGCTGGTCGATGAAGGCGAGCAGTTGCAGCAGCAGCGGGCGGTGCTGCCGCAGCGACGCGCGGTCACCATCGTCCAGCGGTTCCGGCATCGCTACGACGTCGGCCATCCGGTACGCCCGGCTCCGATCCTCGGACGTGACTCGGAACTTCGTCAGGCCACGCAGCACGATGTTGTAGCGACCGTCGGCCAACTCCTCGACGTTCGAGATCACACCCGCAGTGCCGATCTCGTAGATCGGTGGATTCCCTTCGTACTCGTCTTCGTAGTCAGGCTGCAGCATCACCATGCCAATCACCCGGTCGCCCGCGAGCGCGTCGGCCACCATGTGCCGGTAGCGTTCCTCGAAGATATGAAGTGGCCGAGAGGCGTGCGGGAACAGCATGACGTCGTCCAGCGGAAAGACCGGGATCGTCGCGGGGAGCTCGATAGCGGTTGGCGCCGCTTGCGTTGCCGCTGATCTGGCGGGGGCTGCCGTGAGGGAAGAGCAGAGACAGACAACCGCGAGCGCCACGGGCGTCATTGCCAGACGGATCGGTGCG
Organism: Vicinamibacterales bacterium; assembly: GCA_965246995.1. GTDB lineage: Bacteria > Acidobacteriota > Vicinamibacteria > Vicinamibacterales > UBA8438 > VXRJ01. Next base: position 1,066,172 of record OZ252008.1, on the reverse strand, counting down.
CGGCCCAGCATCGGCCCTATCATACGTCCGGCCGCACGGCGGGAGTAACGCGCGCGGGTTACGCGATCTCGTCGAGAATCTTCAGGTAGGCGTCGTAGCCGAAGATGCGATTGCGCGCGCCGGGGGTCATCTGGCGCGTTATTCCCATCTCGTTCAGAAGGCCGACCGCGTTGGCGGCGGCTGGGAACGAGAGTTCAGTCTGCTCTCGGAGGATCGGGATCGAGACGACCGGCCTTGCCATCAGCACCTCGTGCACGCGCGCGGCCGACCGGCCGCGACGGCCCGCGCCGCGGATCCGCTGCCGGTCCGCGGCGAAGACATCCGCCAGCCGGCCGGAAAGCGCGAATGCGGCGTCCGCCGCTGCGCGGACGCCCTCGAGGAAGTACTCGACCCACGCTTCCCAGTCACCCGCCCGCGTTACCGCGTTCAGGAGATCGTAGTAGGCCATCCGGTGTCGGAAGAGGTGCGCGCTGATCGGCAGTACCGGCTCGCGCAGCAGGTTCAGGTCGCGCAGCATCAGCGTGACCAGCAGGCGCCCCACGCGGCCGTTGCCATCCAGGAAAGGATGAATGGTCTCGAACTGCACATGGGCCAGCGCGATGCGCGCGAGCAGCGGAAGGCTATCGTCGGCCGCATGCACGAAGCGCTCTAGCGCCGCCATGCAGTTCTCCACCTCCACCGGCGGCGGCGGCACGTAGCGGGCGCTCAACGGATGCGGTCCACCGATCCAGTTCTGTGTCTGGCGGAATTCACCCGGCATCTTGTTGCGGCCTCGCGGGCTGTCGAGCAGAATCGCATGCAAATCCCGGAGCAGACGGTTCGAGATCGGCCGGCCGCTCCTCAGTTGACCGAGTCCCTGCTCGGTCGCGCGCACGTAGCTGGCCACCTCGCGCACGTCATCGGTCGTCGACGACGACGGTCCATCCACCTCTACCTTCAGCAGCACCTCCATCGGGACGTTGATGCCCTCGATGCGCGACGAGCCGATTGCTTCCTGCCTGACGCACGCGTAGCGGAGGATCGCCGCCCGTGGATCGGTGCCGGTACCGATGGCGTCGAGCCGGCCTAGCGCGGTCGCTGCCGCTTCGAGCGCACGCGGGATACCGGCTTCGAATGCCAGCGGCGGCGCCGGCGGAAGGGGATCGGGCAGGAACGCGCGGACTACCTCTCCCACTAGCGGTGTCACGGCGTATCCCCCAGTGGCATTGCGTTGCATGGTGTCCCGGCCTCTTATTAAAGAATCAGAGCAAAAGTTCTGAAATAGCTAGGCGGTAGTGGATCGCATAGCAAGTATTATGCAGCAAACATTGAATAAAGGCATCTTGTCGGGTATGCAGGCAGCACGGATCCGGTAGCGGAGCGAGCTGCCGCACCACGCCGCCGGTTCCGAGCCGCTATCATGGGAAGACATCAGGTGGTTCGGCGGCGCGTTCCTTCTGTCGCTGCGCCCGTCACGTGATCTCTGTACTTGAGAGGACGAGGACAGCATGAGCACGCTTCGATGGGCCGGTGGCCCGGTCCAGAGTCGGGTGTCAACCGGGGGTTGCTGCGGGGCGGCAATGGTGGTGGTGCTGGCGACGGCAGGCACAGCGTCGGCCCAGACCGAGTTCCACTACCAGTTCGGCCATCTGGTGAACCCGTTCGCGAGTCCGGCGACCACCGCACGGACGCAGATTCTGACGTTGCAGCAGGCGTCCACCTGGAAGGGCGGCGACAGTTTCTTCTTCGTTGACATCATCGACGACGCTGGCATCGACGGTTTCAACGACAAGGACCTGTATTCGGAGTGGTATCCGACGTTGAGCTTCTCCAAGGTCTCCGGCTCCACGGTGGGCGCCGGACCGATCCGCGACGTGGCGCTGATTGGCGGCATCAATATCGATGGAGACGCCAACTTCCTGAAATTCCTGCCGGGCGTCCGGCTTTCCTGGAGCGTACCGGGCTTCGTCTTCCTGAACACCGACATGACGGCGTTCTTCGACGCCAGCACCGGCTTTGCGAGCGGTGGGGCGGCCCAGACGAGCCAGAGTTACATGTTCGACGTCAATTGGCTATCAATCTTCAGCATCGGCAACCAGTCGTTCAACTTCATGGGTCACGCGGAGTACATCGGCGCGACCACCGTCCGGGAGGACGTGCCGTTCAACCGCAACCTGAACGGGTGGATCCTGGCGCAGCCGCAGTTCGTCTGGGACCTGGGGAACGCCATCGGTGGTGAACCGGCGGCGAATCAGTTCTTCATCGGGGTCGAGTACCAGTATTGGCGGAACAAGCTGGGTGCCGAGACGGACGAGAACACCGTCCAGTTCCTGGCCGTCTGGCGGATGTAGCACCGAGGCGGCGCGACCGATGGCAGATCATGGGATCGATTTTGTAGCAGGAGTGCTTGTCTACGGAGTGTCAGGATGAGTGAAGCGGCTGTTGGTATGGCATCGGCACCCATCGCGGTGGGAAAGGCGTCGCCCCGGCTCCGGCTTGCCGTGCGCGGCTTTCTGGCGATGGCGATCCTGCTCACCGTTACCATCACTGCCACCTCCACGACACAGCTCTACAACTCCGCCGTCGCCCTGCGAGAGGAGGCGGAAGCCTCCGCCGTCGACCTGTCGGAACTGCTGGCGGCAAGCTTTGCCGAGATCGGGGAGATCTCGCTCGCCAACGTGGCGCGCACGCTGGACGCGACTCTGGACGGGCAGATGACGGCGCAGGCGCGTCTCGCGGCCAATATGGTGGCCGCAGCCGAGGCAGCGGGGCTCTCGCCTCCCGAGATCATTGCCTTGCTCGACAGCGTGGTCGAAGAGACCGTCCTCGACGAGTTCTGGATCACTGACGAATCGGCCTATTCGTACCTGACGAACGTCCGCGACGAGAACGGTGGCCTGGTTCCGTTCCGCTTCGACCCCGACCCGGCGGTACAGCCGCAGGCATCGAAGTTCTACGTGCTCCTGGCCTCGCCACTCGACGGCAGCGACGTCATCACGCAACCCGCTCAGGTGCGCGAGATCGATCAGCAGGTCTACAAGTACGTCGGCGTCGGCGGCGTCGACAAGCCGCGGATTGTGCAGGTGGGCAATGCCCTCAACTTTGGCGAACAGGAGATCCTGACGAACGTCTACGCTTCGCAGCGGGCTGACGTCTCGTCCGTTATCGAGGGGATTCTGGGCCAGCACATGATGGCGCAGGCGACCATCCTCGACCGGTTCATCTATGCTGCCGAGTTGGCGGCGTGGGATCGCGACGACGTTGAAGAGCGGTTGCGTCGGATCGTCGACACGACGGCCATCGGCGAGATCCGGGTGGTGGACGCGTCCGGCAGCGTTCGGTACTCGAGCCTGCCAGCCGCACTGGCCGATGGTCCGCTGCCGCGCAACGAAGAGCTGGGACCGCTGCGTGACGGCACCACGCGGGGAGTTGAGCATTCCTCTGCCCCGCGCGCTTCGGATGGTGCGATCTTCAAGTACGTCACGATCGTCGGCCGGGATGAGCCACGCTTCGTGCAGGTCGGAATTCCCATCGAAGGAAGCGCTGGCAATCTGCTCTATTCCGTCTACCAGAGCGAGGTGGACGTGCTGGTTCGCTCGCGCAACCTCGAGGCGCTCTGGGTGGTCAACAACGACCGCGAAATCGCGGCCGCCGCGCCCCGTCCCGGAGTGCAGAACGACGGTCGTGTCACCGACGCCCGCGCCATTTTTGGACAGCGCGCTGAAGTGGTGATGGTCGAGGCGATGGATCGCGGGGAGGTGGTGAGCGAGGCAAGCCTGTCGCTGTTTTCGCCCGATGAGCGCGGCCTCTGGGTCGCGTCGCCGATCGTCAACGCCGGCGGGATCCTGATCGGTGGACTTGCCATCGCCGTCAACCTGGACGGGATCGCCGACACCGTATTTGCCGAGGTGATCAGCACCACGCTGATCGCGCTGGTCCTGCTCGGTGGCGCCGGTGCCGGAGCGCTCTGGGGGACGCGTTGGCTGACCCGGCCGATAGAGGTGATTGCCGACGCGGCGCGCAACGTCGAGTTGGGCCGCCCACCCGATCAGGGGCAGATGCGGCAGGTCATTCAACGCGATGACGAACTGGGGAGCTTGGCGCGTGTCTTCAACGACATGACGGTGCAGGTCTTCAACCGTGAGGAACAGCTCGAGACGCTCGTCTCGGAGCGGACGCAGGAGTTGCAGGCGAGCAACCAGCAGTTGCGTCTCGCGCAGAAGGCGATGGAGCAGGATCTCGAGATGGCGAAGGTCGTGCAGCACGCGCTGGTGCGCGAGGGGAACATCGACCTCGAGGCTTTCCTGGTGTCCGCGCGGATGACGCCTGCGCAAGCCGTGGGGGGCGACCTCGTCGATGTCGTCGAGCTGTCTGGCCCGCCGCGCCTCTGCCTCGTTCTGGGTGACGTGTCGGGCAAGGGCGTGGCGGCGTCGCTCTTCATGGCGGCGGCGCATGCCGCGATCAAGACGGCGTCCTCTCAACATACCGACATCGGGACCATTGCGGCGGAGGCCAACAAACGTCTCTGCAGCCAGAACCCGATGGGATTCTTCGTCACCGGCGTCGTCGCGATGGTGGACTTGGCCGCGGGCACGGTTGACTACGTATGCGCGGGCCACGACTCGCCGGTAGTCATCGCCGAGGACGGAGCGTGCCGCGTGCTCGAGGCTACCAAAGGCCTGGCGATGGGCGTGATGGACGGCATGACATACCACAGCCGCCGCTTTGAACTGGAACCGGGCGAAACGCTCTTCCTCTTTACTGACGGCCTTACCGACGCTGTGAATCTCGACGGCGAGTTGTACGGCAAGGAGCGCCTGGACAAGACATTTATCGAAGCGGCGGCGCGGCCACCGGAGAAGATTATCGACCTCGTCTGGGAGCAGATCGCGGCCTTCTCGGCTGGCGCGGAGGTCGTGGACGACATGACCTGCCTCGTAATAAAGCGCCGTTGACTCGTGTTAGGATTCCGCGATGCCCGACGCGCTCCATGTCTCCATGGTGCCCCGGGTGACCGAATTACCCAACCTGTCGCGCATGGTGGAGGAGTATGGGGACGCCAGCAGATTACCGGAGCCAATCGTGTTCATCGTCAATCTGGCGCTCGACGAGTTGATCACCAACTTTGTCATGCATGGGTTCACCGGTGTCGGGGAGCCCCGGATCGATATCAGCCTGCACGTCGAGGCCGACACATTGGTAATGACGGTCGAGGACAACGGAGCGCCGTTCGATCCGACGGTCGATACCAACCCCGATCTGACGTCATCACTCGTGGATCGCCAGGTGGGTGGTTTGGGTCTGCACTTGGTGAAGACGTTCGCCAACCGGATCCGCTACGAGTTCGTGGATGGCCGAAACTGTTTGACACTTGAGCATGACCTGCAGCGGACGCCGGGATCGGCAGCAGACTGACAGCGCCGTTACCCAACTGGTTCCGAAGGTGTATCGATGAATATTGAAGTGGCAGAAGAACGGGATGGCACCGCACTGGTGCTCCTGCCCGTTGGACGTTTGGACAGCGCGAACGCCCGTTCGTTTGAATCCGTTGTCATGGAGCGCATCGGAGGTGGCGAACATCACCTGATCGTCGACTTCAGCCGCCTGACGTTCATCAGCAGTTCCGGCATGCGCGTGCTCCTGATCGCCGCCAAGAAGCTGCAGGCGACCAGCGGCAAGCTGGTCCTGTGCGAGATGAAGGATCACATAGAAGAAGTGTTCCGGATCAGCGGCTTCGATCAGATCATCCCGATCAAGTCATCGCGCGCCGACGCCAGCCAGACCGTCTGAACGTCGCACCGCTCCCTCCCGCCGCCGCGTCAACGCACGGGCGCGCCGTCGACCTCGTACCTGATGTGGGCGGCCATGACGAGATCGTCGAACGCCAGGTACTCACTCTGCACGGCGCGCAGTCGTACTTCCCGTGCATCGAGATCAAGTCCATCCGGCCAGCCGCTCCGCAGTTCGGCGCCTGCCTGCGTCGCGAGCTGCCGCGCCTCGGCCGTGGGCCCGGGACCGATCGGTAACGCGTGCAACTCTGCAGTTGCCATCGAGAACGCGTGGCAGAGCGACCGCGGGAGCCGCGGGTCGTTCACCAGGAGATCGATGACCCGTGTCGGCCGAATCTTGACACCGTGGCGCCGACGGTAGGCGTCAACTGCCTGGCAGACACGCAGCAGGCTCGACCAACTGTCTTCGGCCAGCGGCGCATTCACGTTGGCCTGCCGGCGCGCAGTCTCGAGATGCGCCACTAGTGCTGTGCCATCAATAAACATTAGGACTATTGGGGAGCTCGTCTCGAACCGAGAGAGTTTCCATGCCGCAAAAGAGGTACATCGTTCGACTCACAGCCCAGGAACGCGAGGTCTGTCAACAGACGGTCCGCAAGCTCAACGGGAGCAGCGAGAAAGTGCGCCGCGCGCAGATTCTCTTGAAGGCCGATGCGGACGGGCCGGCGTGGACCGACCAGCGGGTCGCCGAGGCCTTTTCGTGCCGCACCAAGACGGTCGAGAACATTCGCCAACGGTGCGTGCTGAAAGGCTTCGAACAGGCGCTGGAGCGAAAACGACGCGAATCACCCCCGGTCGAGAAGCTGCTCGACGGCGAACAGGAGTCCCAGGTCATCGCCCTGCGTCTGGGGCCGCCCCCGAAGGGCTACGCGAACTGGTCGTTGCGCCTGTTGGCGCGCCGGGTCGTCGAGTTGGGGGTCGTCGAGTCGATCAGCCACGAAACCATCCGGCGGACGCTGAAAAAAACGGCATGACGCAGCGGAAAATCGAGTACTGGGTGATCCCGCCGCAGGCCGATGCCGAGTTCGTGGCGAACATGGAACAGGTCTTGGATCTGTATCAGAAACCCTACGATCCGGATTGTCCCGTCGTGTGCATGGACGAGCAGCCGGTGCAGTTGGTCAAGGAAACCCGCCCGCCGATGGCGGCCACGAAGAAGCGTCCCCGGCGTGTCGACTACGAGTACGAACGGGCCGGCACGGCCTCGGTCTTCCTGTTCAGCGAACCGCTGGCGGGTTGGCGGCAGGCGACGGCCCGGGCCCGGCGCACGAAGGTGGACTGGGCGCTGGAGGTCGCCGGCCTGCTGGAAGGACGCTACGCCGAATGCGAGAAGATCACCTTGGTGAGCGACAACCTCAACACGCACACGAAGGGCGCCTTCTACGAAGTGTTCGAGCCGACCCGGGCACGGCAACTGGTTCGTCGCATCGAGTTCTGCCACACGCCGAAACACGGGAGTTGGCTGAACATCGCGGAGAACGAACTGAGCTCGATGACGCGCCAATGCCTTCGCCGGCGTCGCATCGGCGAACTCAAGACGCTCCACGACGAAGTGTCGGCGTGGTCCACCGACGTCAATGGCAGGCAACGCGGCGTGGACTGGCAGATGAAGGTCGACGATGCGCGCTGTAAACTCAAGTCCGTATATCCGAAGATTATGACGTGACGGACCACTAGGAGCCCGTGGTGAAACCCCCGCTACATTCGAGCGGCGATGCATCCCGCCTGAACGGCGTTGCTCCTCGGTCTCATACGGGCCAATATGCTCCCTCGTCGCGCCTTGTCAGTCGGGCGCCTCACCGCTCTCGGTGCGACGCGGGGGTTTCACCACGGGCTCCTAGCAGTGCGAGCATCAGAATGGCCCGTTCCGTATAACGGCCCAGTTCGAGGAAGCGCCATCCGTCGTCGCGGTACATCGTCGTGGCGGCGACACCATCCAGCGTGTCGATCTCCCGCGACACCTCCAGGTAGAACGTCTCGGGCGCCGTCTTCCAGATCTGCTCGATGCGTTGAGACTTCAGACGGAGCCACGCCAGGTTGAGCGAACTCCAGAATTCGGCGCTGATGCAGTGGCGCATCTGCCGCGCGTTCTCGCGCGTCATCGAGAAACCGTTCCAGACCGAATCGATGTTCGACCGCTCAAAAGTCAGGTCGTCCGCCAGCGTGAATGCATCGGCCAGGGTGAAGTCGTCATCGGTACCGCCCAGACCGACGTTTGCGCCGGGCGGCACGCGGCCGAGCGCGCCGTAGATCCGCCGCCAACCGAAGTGGATTTCACGCAGCGGACGATCAACCAGCGTCTCTACCTGCTCCCGAAGCAGGCGGGAGAGATGGTCGGTTCGTTCCAGATAGCGGCCGGTCCAGTAGAGCCCTTCGGCGCTGCGTGACAGCATGTGATCCCGCTCAGCGCTCGACGCTGGCGTCGTCAAGCACCCAGACGTCCTTGCCGCCTCCCCCCCTGGCTCGAGTTCACCACGATACTGCCGCGGCGGAGCGCCACGCGGCAGAACGCGCCCGGCACGATCCGGGTCTGCCGTCCCCGCAACACGAACGGTCGCCAACCCGCTTGACGATCAGATCCTCCAGGTTGTCCAGCGTGTACTCGAGATCTTCCGGCCGGCGACAGAGCCTCGTCGGCACGTTCGCCAGGGCGACGTTTCCCAGCCGGTATGCCTCCATCAGGCCGGGTACTCCCAGCATCGAATCGGACCGGAAGACCTCCGGATCGAGGAAGTCGTCGTCCACGCGACGGTAAATCACGTCGATATGTCGCAGCCCCTCCGTGTCCGCATGTAGACGTGACCGTCGCGGATCAGGAGGTCTCGGCCTTCGACCAGGTCGGCGCCGATCTCGCGCGCCAGGAAGAGGTGCTCGTAGTACGCCGAGTTGTAAATGCCGGGTGTCAGCAGCGCGAGGCAGGGCTCGGGGTGGCCCTCCGGCACAAGTTCGATCAGCGTGTCCCGGAGCAGTTGGCCGTAGTTCTCCACCTCGCGGACGTGACAGCGACGATAGAGGCGGCGGAGGTTGGATTTGACCGCTCTCCGGTTGGCGATCATGTATGACACGCCCGACGGCACACGCAGGTTGTCCTCCAGCACGAGGAATCCGTCGTTGGTTCGAACGATGTCCGTGCCGCAGATCGCGACCCACGTGCCACAGGGCGGGGTGGCGCCACGCATCTCCCGGCGGTAGTGCGGGCAGCTGTCCACCAACTCTTCCGGGATGACCCCGTCCGTGTAGATGTCGCCGTCGAGGTCGTACGTGTCGAAGTCCATGCAGACCTCGACCGGGCGATATCATGCCGCCGGACGGTTGAGGGAAAGCGCGATGCCGAACACCGCAATACCGGCGAGGTCGAAGAGCGGCAGCGCGACGCCTGCGAGGGTCGCGGTCGGTCCGGGCGCGAGGAGCAGCGCGGCGGCGACGAATACCGCGAGGCGGAGGGACAGGCTGAGTGGCGCGCGCAGTTGACCGGCGATGCCGGCCGCGAAGCAGCCTACGCCGAGGGTGGCGATGGCGACCGGGAGTAGCATTTCCAGCCAGCCCGCCGGTTCGCCGGACGCGGTCAACATGAGCAGTTCCGGCCGGTAGATGAACATGTAGGGAAGCGTGAAACCGACCAGCGCGAAGCGGAATGCCGCGAATGCCGTTGGCATGATGCGCGTGTCGGCGATCGACGACGCGGCGTAGGCGGCAAGTGCCACTGGTGGCGTTACCATCGACATCATTCCGAAGTAGAAGATGAACAGGTGCGCGGCGAGCGGGATCACCCCGAGATTGCCCAGCACCGGACCGATCAACGTCGCCATCAGCAGGTAACAGACAGCTGAGGGCAATCCCATGCCGAGAATGATCGACGAGACCATGATCAGCACCAGTGCAAGAAACAGGCTCTGCTCGGCGAGCGGGATAATCGTTGCCGGAAGCCGCGTGCCGACGCCGGTCAGCGTGACGATGCCGATGATGATGCCGACGCATGCCGCGGCGGCCACGAGCGGAACTACCCCCCGCGCGGCGGTCGCGAGGCTTCGGAGCGTGAAGCGCCAATTGAGGCGGGTCGCCTGGTTCAAGCTGCTGACCAGGACGATCGCCGCCAGGGAGAGCGTGACGGCGCGGAACGCGGTATAGCCCAGCAGCAGGAACACGATGAGGCTGGCGAGCGCAGCCCCGAAGACGATCCCGGCCGCCCGGGAGATCTCGGGTTCAGTTTCCGTGCCCGCGCTGAGTGCTGCCGACCGGGCGGGAGCGCCAGCGGTCGCGCTCGACATGCGCTTGGCGTGGAGATGCACGATCATGAGCAGCGAGAGGTAATACAGCAGAGCGGGTATGAGCGCCGCCCGAATTATCTCCAGGTAGGTCACGGGCGGCTCGATGATCTCCAGCATCATGTAGGCGCCCGCTCCCATCACCGGCGGCATGAGCGCCCCGCCTGAGCTCGCCGCCGCCTGGATGCCGGCCGCTGTCACCGGCCGGAACCCGGCGCTGCGCATCATCGGGATGGTGAACGTCCCGGTGGTTGCGGTGTTCGCGACGGCGCTGCCCGAGAGCGAACCCATCAGGCCGCTGCTCAGGACCGCCACCTTTGCCGGACCGCCCGAACTCCGGCCGAAGACCCGTTCGGCAAAGTCGACGATGAAGCGGGTAGCGCCGGTCGCCTCGAGGAATGCACCGAAGATGACGAAGAGGAAGACGTACGTGAACATCACGTTCAGCGCCACCCCGAAGACACCCTGGCTGTGGAGGAAGGTCTGCGCGACGATGCGCGATACCGTGTAGCCGCGGTGGGGGAAGAGCCAGTCGGGCAGCCCCGCGCCGAACAGGGCGTACAGTATGAACGTTCCCGCCAGCAACGGCAGCGCGAGACCGAGCGCCCGGCGGGCCGCCTCGATCACCAGCAGCAGTCCGGCGAGTCCTATCGCGGTGTCCAGCGCGGTCTCGAAGCCGGCGCGGTTCCCGAGCGTCTGTCCGTCGATCCACCACGCTTCGAACAACGGATCGGTCTGCACGACCACGTAGCCGCAGCAGGCGGTGGCCAGAATCGCGAGCACGACGTCACTGGCGCGCGCAAGCGGATGCTCCTTCAGCTTCGGGTGGATCGGGACATGCAGGAAGCACAGGGCAAGCCCCGCCAGCGCAAAGAACGCCAGGCGGCTCTGTGGCGCCAGCAGGGGGTAGTTCACCTCGACCAGCGTGAACACGCACAGAAGGACACCTAGCGCGCTACTTGCCAGGAACCGAGAGTCGCGGGAGAGCTGGGACTGAGGCACGGCGCGCTCTACTGCGGCCAGATCCCCGCTTCCTGGTAGAAGCGAATCGCCCCGGGATGGAATTCCGTCCCGGTGTCGCGCACCACGTTGTTGGGGTTGATGGCGCGGCCCGCGGCGTGCTTCTCGACGACCAGCGTCCGGTTTTCGTAGAGCAGCTTCGTCACGTTGTAGACGAGTTCATCCGTCGCGTCGGCCGACGCAATCAGGTGCATGGAGCCGACATCGAGCCCCTCGAACGGATCGGTCTGGCCGCGGTATGTTTCCGCCGGGATCGTCGCCGGACGGAAAAAGAGGTACTCGTCGATCAACTGTTGCCGCTCCGTCTCACCGAACGGAATGAAGGTGATATCCATCGAGGCGGCCGCCTGCGTAATCGACGCGGTAGGCACCGCGCCACCCAGGAACGTTACGTCGGCGGATCCGTCGGTCAGCATGTCGACCGCCGCTTGCTGTGTCGCGTTGAGAGGTGAGAAGTCGTCGTACGTGACGCCGTGCGCCTCGAGTAGCCGTTCCACGAAATACTCGAACCCGGCCCCCGCCGGCCCGACGGTGACGCGCCGGTCGCGCAGGTCGTCGATGCTCGCAATGCCGGAGGACGCCTGCGTGACGAACAGCGCGACATTGGGCGCGAGGGTCATGACCGATCGGACCGGATAGGCGCGGTCCCAGCCCTCGCTGCCCCGCACCGCGAAGTAGGTGATCGCCGCGTTCGACAGTGCGAAGTCGAGTTCGCCGCTCAACAGTCGGCGGATGTTCTCCTGCGACCCGCTTGTTGCCTCGGCGGTGACGCTGTAGCCGAAGGAAGCGCCCGCCTCGTTCACCACTTCGGCCAGTGCGCTGCCGACAACGAAGAACGCACCGCCAGCCGGAGCCGAGCCCAGGCTGAGGAACTGGCGGGACGGCGCGTCCGACCCGCCGGGGTCGCCGCCGCCACCCCCACCGCACGCGGCGAGCGGCACCAGCAGGGCGACGAGCGCACACAGGATCCGGACAGAGTGAAGAGTTCGGACGACGGGGAATGATCGGCGCACGTATACCAGCCTCCTGAGAACCGCCATGGACCGGGCCATGCTACTACGTCTTGGCGGGCGCCGGGGTCACGCCGGGCCAAACACCGACAACAGGTGGCCGTCCGGATCGCGGAAGTTCGCAGCCCACTGCGCGCCGGTCACGTTGACTGGCTCACGCATGAACTCCACGCCGTTCGCGCGGAGCGTATCGTAGGCCTGGTGGACGTGGTCGACCGCCAGGACCACCTCGGTCGGACCCGGTTGCTCCGCGAGTGTGGCATGCGGCTCGCTAAGGCAGAGTGTCACGGGACCGGTGTCGAGGAAGAGAAAGCCGGGCGCCTCACGCTGCACGTTCAGGCCGAGGGCGCCGCAATAAAACGCGCGGGACACCTCCAGGTCGGTGACGCCGAGCATGACGTGAGCCAGTCCATTGATGCTCATCCTTGAACCTCGCCTCGATCGACTACAAAGCGGCGCGCCTTCATGTCGAAACGCGGAAGAGATCCGGCGCGCGCCGCAGCCACCGGAACCGCCAGACCGAGCGCCTCGCGCAAACTGGTGGCCGCACTACCGATCACCGTCGCCTTGTCGGCGTCCTGTGCCACTTCCACCTCCACCAAAATCGCATGCAGCGATCCGCTTGGCCGAAGCGTGCAACGATACTCGACGATGTCATCCAGCGTACGCAGGACTGCCTCGATAGCGGAAGGGTAGACATTGACGCCGCGGACACTCACCATGTCGTCGGTCCGCGCGACGATACCTCCCTCGAGCCGCGCGAAGGTCCTTCCGCAGGCGCACGGCGTGGTGTTCCGGACGACCAGATCGCGTGTCCGGTATCGGATGACCGGACTGGCGCTGCGGCCGAGGTTGGTCAGCACCAGTTCACCACGCTTTCCGTCCGGGATCTCATCGCTGGTTTCCGGATCGATCACCTCGGCGATGTACTCCCGTTCGTTGATGTGGAGGGATCCCGGCGACTCGCGACACTCGAAGCTGACCGGGCCTACTTCCGTCAACCCGTGATGATCGATCACGCGGGCTGACCAGCCTCGTTCGATCCGCCGCCGCGTTGCCGGGATGCTGCCGCCCGGCTCGCCGGCGACGAGGACGATCCGGACAGAACTCTCCCCGAGGGGTGGGCCGTCGTCCACTTCCTGCGCGACGTCCAGCAGCCGCAGCGCGTAGGTGGGTGTGCAACAGACGACCGTCGGAGCCAGCGTGCGGATTAACCCGACCCGCTGTTTGCTCGACATGCCGCCTGCCGGGATCGCGTGTGCGCCGATCTGCGTCGCCGCCTCGAAGCCGGTCCAGAAGCCGAGGAACGGACCGAACGAGAAGGGAAACAGGATGCGGTCGCGGCGGGTGACACCGGCTGCGCGGTAGACCGCCTTCCAGCAGTCGAGCATCCATTGCCAGCTCTCGGGCGTGTCGATCCAGCGAAGCGGTTCACCCGTCGTGGAAGAGGTCTGGTTGTAGTGCGCGTAGCGCTCGATCGGTTCGGTCAGGACGGTGCCCCAGGGAGGAGCCGCTACCTGATCGGCGACCAGTTCCTCCTTGGTCGTGAAAGGCAGCTCGGCGAGGCCACCCCGATGGATCAGCGTCTCGAGGTTGATGCCGGCGGCCGTGAACTTGCGGTCATAGAACGCATTCTTGCCACGAATCGCGCGAAACAGCGCGTGCAGCCGCGCTTCCTGATCACGGGCGATCGTCTCGCGGGGATGGCATTCGTTGCTTGGCGCACCCATGGTTGACGTATCCCGCGGTTCGTCCGTCATTCCTCCCTCCCGACGGACGCCACGGCGAGTCGTTCGGCGATCTCGACCGGGATGGGAGTCGACCGGAGCGGTGCACCCGGTTCCTTCGCGACGCACGCAATCGCAAGTGAGCCAGTCGCCACGCTCTCGCCGTCTTTCGTAATCTCGGTGGCATACCGGATGGATCGTGCGTTCAGTTCGACGATCCGGATGTGCACTTCGAACTCGTCTTCGAAGCGCAGCGGCCGGCGGAAGTCGAACGCCGCGGCGACGCGCGGGAAGCCGACGGCGGCATCCGGTGGCGCTATGCTCAACCCTGCGGCGCGCCAGAGCGCGTGCTCCGCCTCTTCCATGTAGCGGTAAAAGCAGGAGAAATGAACAATGCCGGCGGCGTCGGTCTCGTACCATTGCACGCGCCGCTTGAGCCGATATTCGCTCGTCACGCTACTTGCCTCTCTTGCCAACTGGAAAATTGTAGCCCGCCCGGGCGGAACCGAACCTGTCCCGGGCGGTGGCGACGCCGTTCAGTTTCCGCTTGCTGCCGCCTGCACCTGATCCCCGCGCGACGTGCGGGCGGAGAATTCCTGCAGCGCGTTGAACAGCGGTTCGAGATCGGCGAAGACGTTGCCCACCAGTGCGTCGACCAGCCGGGGATGCAGGTCTGGATGGGCCCGGATGAAGTCGCGGAAGCTGAACGACTGATTGTAGAAGGACAGTACCAGTTGCCGGAACTGATCGAGCGCCCACCGCATGTCGCGCTCGTAGCCGGCGAAGGTCTCGGCGGTGATCCCCGCCGGGGTATCGAGACCGGCGTGGATCGCGTCGGCCGCCATCTCGCCGCTCTTGAGGGCCATGAAGACGCCGGTGGAAAAGACCGGGTCGAGAAACGAGAAGGCATCTCCCGCGAGACAGAAACCGTCGCCGCCGATCCGGTCGGCGCGATAGCTGAACTCGCCGGTGACGCGGACAGGCTCGATCCGTGCGCCCGGCTCCAGGTGCTCGTCAATCCACCGGCACGCCGCTGCCTCGCGAGCAAAGATCGCCTCAGGGTCGCGCGTGTCGCGGTACAGGTAGTCCGCCTCCGCGACGACACCGACGCTAACGACGTCGTCCGGCAACGGGATGTACCAGAACCATCCCTTTTCCGGGATATAGGCCACCGTCGTCGCGCCTTCATCGAGGCCCGGGTCGCGCTTCGCGCCACGGTAGTAGGTGAAGATGGCGATCTTGGTGAGATCCGGATCCCGTCGCTTCCAGCCGAGTGTCGAGGCTACGAACGTGTCGCGCCCGGACGCGTCGATGACGGCGCGGGCGCGAAACGTCTCGCTTTCGCCGTTCTTCGACACCGCCCGGACGCCGACGGCGCGGGAGCCGTCCATCAACAGCTTGCGCACCGTTGAGCCCTGGCGCACGTCGACGCCCTTGGCGCGCGCGTTATCGAGCAGCATCTGGTCGAAGTCGCTCCGGAGCACCTGCCAGGTGGTGGCACACGGGTGCTTGATCGTCTCGAAGAAGTAGAACGGCTGGGATACCTGCCCGCCGGTCGAAACGAACTGCACGCTGTGCTTCCGGGGGCAGGCGGCTCGCTCGAACCAGTCCAGCACCCCGAGGCGTTCGAAGGTGAACCAGGTGTACGGCATGAGCGACTCGCCGATGTGGTACCGCGGGAACGCCTCGCGCTCGACGAGTGTCACACGGCGGCCATGCTGCGCCAGTACCGTGGCTGCGGTCGCGCCAGCTGGACCGCCGCCGATCACGACGACATCGGAGGGATGGACATCCACCATCAGCGGATCACTTGCGGCAACACCTCGACGATGTCACCGACCTTCTTGCCCTTCCTGACGATCTCGGTCCGCCGGCCGTACAGCAGGCGCGGCTCCCGCATCCAGAACACGCCCATCATCTCGGGATTGGGCGTGATCGACAGAAACGCCTTTGGCACGCTCCGGTAGTCAACCCGGCCGTCCCGCAGGATGCGTCCGAGCGGAACCTCGTTCTCGAGGATCTGCCGGCGGAGCGTCACGTCGAACGCGTCGAGTTCCATGCGGATCGCACCCATCTCGACTGGTTGACCGGACTCTTCCTGCACCAGCAGGACGCGGCGGAAGTAGGAACGGCCCCGCGTGAAGACGCCGAGCGGCCGGAGGACGATCTGCCCGCCGAAGTGACGCTCGAGCGTGATCGTCATGTCGCTGTCGTGGACCAGGAGCGACCGGTACGGCAGCGGGATCTGGTCCGCCTCTACGACGCTCGCGGCGGGCGGCTCGATGCCGGCCCGCTTGTAGACCGCGTCCAGGGGATAGAGAAGTCGGAGGGGCGCCATCGCCGTGCGGACGATCAGGTGTACCGGATGTCCGTATGCACCGGCAGGAAGAAGCGGGGCAGCAGGCTGTCGACCCGCAGCAGGCCGCCCCGCGAAAGCCGGACCCGATCGGCGGACGATTCCGCGAGGTAGCCGTCCGCCTCGAGTGAGGCGAGCGGCGCGGTGAAGCGGTCGCGGATGTCGACCCCGTACTTGTCGTGGAAGTAGGCGGGGCGGATCGATCCGAGTTTCAGCTGGAGCACCAGTTCGCGGATCAGCCGCTCCTCTTCGGTCGGCCGATAGGCGCGGTTGAGCGGCAGGCGGCCCTCGTCGATGGCGGCGACGTACGGACCCCACGTGTCGATGTTCTGCATGTGGACACCGTTTACGTGGCCGAACGACGCCACACCGAGGCCTGCCAGGTCAGCTCCCTGCCAGAGGCGGTCGCGGTAGACGAACGTCGAGCGGGCCGGACTCTTCACCGCGGTATAGGCACTGCCGACCGTGTAACCGGCGTCCTCCAGTGTGGCGAACGCTTCGTTCACCCAGCGCCGCTTGGTTGTCCAGTCGGCTACCGTGTCAGCGAACTGCCCCCCGCCGTGCAGCCGGTCACTGCTGATCGTCGTGTTGAAGGGGAGTTCCATCTGGTAAATCGTGACGCTGTCGGGATCAAGCGCCACCGTCTGTTCGACCGCGTTGCGCCATTTCGCATCGGTCTCGCCCAGCATGCCGGCGATCAGGTCGATATTGATTTGCGGGAAGCCAATCGACCGGGCGAACTCGTAGGCGCGGAAGATCTCCGCTGAACGGTGCGCACGGCCGTTCACCTCAAGGATGGAGTCGTCGAAGTGCTCCACCCCCAGGCTGAGGCGCGTGACGCCCAGGTCGCGGATCGCGGAGAGTTTCGGTTCGGTCAGGGTTCCCGGTTCGCACTCGAACGTGATCTCACGCGCGTCCGACCAGGGGGTGACGGCCGAGAGCCGCTCGACGAGCCCGGTGAGCTGTCGGACCGAGAGAAACGACGGTGTGCCGCCGCCGAAGTAGACGAAGTCGAGCGGGCGTCCCGCGATTGCAGGCTGGCGGGCGTACAGTTCCCACTCGCGCGCCAGCACGTCGAGGTACGCCTGCACCTCGCTCGCGTTCTTGTTGGTGTAGACACGGAAGTAGCAGAAGTGGCACCGCTTCCGGCAGAACGGGATGTGGAGGTAGAGCCCGAGCGGAACGTCCGCGGACGGTGAGGCGAGCGCCGGAAGCGCGGCGTCTGCTACCGCTTCGTCAGTCCAGACGGAGAACGGCGGGTAGTTGGCGACGAAGTAGCTGCCAACGTCCGTCTCGTCCATCTTGCCGGGCAGGGTTGCGGGTGACACCTCGCTCATCGACTTCTCACTATATGTCAGCCGAAGCAGTAGAGGACGCCGTCCTGGGATCCGATTACCACCTTGCCGTCGGCAATGGCGGGTGAAGCGGAGAGCGGCGCGCCGGTGTCGAACTCCCAGAGCTTCTCGCCGGTACCAAGGTCGAGAACATAGAAGCGGCCGTCCCCCGAACCGATGTAGACACGGCCACCCGCGGCGGCCGGTGAGGAATCAACCCGGGCGCGCGTCCTGAAGGTCCAGCGCGCCTCGCCGGTCGACTCGTCGATCGCATGCACCATGCGATCGCGGCCGCCAATCACCACCGTTCCGTCGACGTTGAGGGCCGATGAATAAAAGGGAAAGTGCCGTTCCGGGTGCTCGTAGCGCCACAGGATCTCGTGCGTCGTCAGATCGAGGCTGATGACCTCGTTGTCGAAGGTGCCGAAGTAGGCACGCCCATCGCGGATGGCGGACGACGCAGCGGTGTAGGCGCCGGCCGGCAGGCTGACGACCTCGACGCCGTCGGATACGCGGACGCCATGGAATGTCTCGTCGCAACCGCCGAAGTACGCCACGCCGTCGATTACGGCCGGCGTCGCATGAACGTAGTTCTGGGTTTCTACCCGCCAAACGAGTTCGCCGGTCGCCGCGTCGAGGCCGTACAGATAGCCATCGTAAGACCCGATCAGCACGCGGTCGCCGACCAGGACCGGCGACGACTTGATTTCCCCCTGGGTCGCATAGGTCCAGAGCTGATCGCCGGTGTTCGCGTCGACCGCGTGCAGCACGCCGGCCAGATCGCCGACGAACACGCGTCCGTCGCCCACGGCGGGCGACGACTCGCCGATCCCCATGCGTTCGCTCGCCCGGTAGCGCCAGCGGACGTCGCCGGTGTCGAGGTCCAACGCGATCAACTCACCGGTGTACGCACCGACGTAGACCGTGCCGTCGGCGATCGCGGCGGAGGAATCGATCGACTCGCCCGCTTCGAAGGTCCAGAGCAACTCCAGGTTGTCGGGTACGGCTGAAGCCGACACGCCGGTGAGGCTCGTGTCGCCGCGGAACTGCGCCCAGGTATTGGTGGGCGAAGCTGTTTGCGCGACCACCGGCCCGGTGCCGACGGCAACAGCAAGCAACATGACGATCAGGGAGTACGTCAGTACGCGCATCGGTACACCTCCAGCGCTTCGCGCGCGCCGAACGGCCGCGGGTTGAACGTTCCGGTCCACTGCTGGCTCGCCGCTGCGGCCAGTTCTGCCAGCTCGGCTTCCGGCACGCCGGCCGTTCGGAGGTCGGACGGAAAGCCGCCCGTCCTGCACATTTCGACGAGGCGGGCCGCCAGGTAGTTGCCCGTGTCCTCGTTGGCCACCGCGGTTTCCCGAAGTTCACCGTAGAGATTGCCGTTTGCCTGTGCGTTCCACCGGACGACGTGGGGCAGCAGGATCGCGAGCGCCACCCCATGCGCCAGACCGTAGCGTGCCGTCAACGGGTTCGCGCAGGCATGCGCCGCGCCGAGCATCGACTGCTCGATCGCTACGCCGGCGTAGAACGCCCCGAGCTGCATCGCGCTTCGCGCCGCAAGGTCGTCGGGGTCTGTCAACACCTGCTCGTAGTTTCCGTCGAGCAGCCGAAACGCCTCGCGCGAAAACAGCGACGAGACTGCGGTTCGCCGTGTCGTCACGGCGGTCTCGACGGCGTGGGCGATCGCGTCGAACCCGGCGGCAGCGGTCACCGCAGCCGGCTGTGACAGCGTCAGTTCCGGATCGAGGATCGCGGTTCGGAACGCCAGCTTCGAATCGCCGCACGCCATCTTCATGTGGGTGCTGGCATCCGCGATCACCGCGTAGCTCTGCGCCTCCGACCCGGTCCCGGCGGTGGTCGGCACCGCGATCATCGGCAACAGCGGCTGGGTCGCCTTGCCGTACCCCTTGTAGTCGATCACCCTGCCACGGTTCGTCAGGAGCAGGTTGATCCCCTTCGCGCAGTCGAGCGAGCTTCCGCCGCCCAGGCCGATGACGGAGTCCGGACCGCGCTCCCGGGCAAACCGCACGCCCCGGTCCACCATCGCGGTGTCCGGGTTCACCTCGAAGTCGTCGAACACCGTCACATCGATCCCGGCCGCGCGCAGCAGCCCGACCGCCCGGTCAACATGACCCGCTTCTTCGAGTCCCCGGTCCGACACCAGCAATGGCCGTGAGAACCCCAGTTCCCGCGCCACTTCCCCCAGGCGGGCAATCGTCCCCGCCCCGAAGACCAACCGCGTCGGCAACCCAAACTCGAAAGGTGTCATCGTCAACGCCGTCCGTTCCCGCACGGCCAACACATGATCATAGCGCGACGGGACCGGCGCGACCGTCGACGCGGGCGACATTAGCCGGAGCCGATAACCCTACACTTAGACCGCTGCGCCCGATAGTGATCGCGTCGGCTTGCTCGACGAAGAACGGGGGTGTTGCTTGATAGGCCGTCGTCGTGCTCAGGAGAATTCTGCTTGACACCCTTTTCCCCGTCCCTTTCCGGAACTTCCTAACCAGCAGATAAACACGTCGTCTGACGGTCCAGAATGGACCGTAGCGCCACGTGGCCGCGAATTGCGACAAGAAGGTTCATTTGAACCGTGCCGTGGCCGCCACAGCTCAACGTAAACGGTCAAGATACCGGGGTTTACGATGGAAGTATGACTACGCCCACGACTTCCGGTACCAATCAGTTTCCTTCCCCTGACGAACTCCGCCGGAAGCGCGAAGAGCGTAACCGCCTGGAAAACGAAATCGCCGAGTTCTCCGCCCGCATCGACGCCGCCATCTACGAACTGCTGGTCCGCATCCGCCGCTTCGGCGAACTGGGGGGCTGGTCGGGTGCCACGTCCTACCCGCAGTGGCTGAGCTGGCGGGCTAATCTGGCGCCCGGCACTGCGCGGGAATACGTGCGTGTCGCCCATGCGTTGGCGAGCCTCCCGAAGACCTCGGATGCCCTGCGACGGGGCCAGGTCTCGTACTCGAAGGTGCGCGCCATCACGCGGGTCGCGACGCCGGCGACTGAGGATCGCCTGCTGCACCTCGCGCGACAGGCGACGGCGGCGGACCTCGAGCGGATCGTTCGCGCGTGGCGCTTTTGCGATCGCCAGCATGAAGGGCGGGAAGATCGCGAGCGGCGCCGGAACCACGGTCTCAGCATCTACCCAGATGTCGACGGCATGTTCGTCGTCCGGGGCCTGCTGACGCCGGAGGTGGGCGCGGTGGTGCGCCGGGCGATCGAGGCGGCGTCCGAGCAGCTCTACCAGGAGGCGAAGAATGCGGAGCCGCGGAACGTCGAGGCGGAGACGCCTTCCTGCCGGCGCGCCGACGCGCTGGGGCTGATTGCCGAAAGCGCGCTCGCCGCGAAGCTCGACACGGGTACGGCGGGTGACCGCTACCAGGTGGTGGTGCACGTCGACTCGGCGACGCTGCAGGAAGACGTTTCCGCGGAAACGTCATCGGCGACCGACGAGGCTAGCGAAAGCATCTCCGTGGATGTGTCGCGGAGTGGCGGACAGGCTGCCCTGGAGGAGGCGGGCGGCATCCGCGTTTCCGCGGAAACGTCGCGGCGGCTTGCCTGCGACGCCGCCAAGGTGGTGATGCGTCACGACGCAGACGGCAACGTCCTTGACGTCGGCCGCAAGACCCGGACGATTTCCCCTGCGTTGCGCCGAGCCCTCGCCTCGCGCGACCAGCACTGCCGCTTTCCCGGCTGCGAGGCGCCGCGTTGCGATGCCCACCATGTTGAGCATTGGGCCGACGGCGGCGCGCCGAAGCTGGAGAACCTGGTGCTGCTGTGCCGCTGGCACCACCGCGCGGTACACGAGGAGGGCTTCGGTCTTGCGCTCGATGCCGAGGGTCAGCCGCGGTTCACGCAGCCGGGCGGTGCGCCCCTGCCGATGGTGCCCGCCGCTCCCGTCTGGACTGGCGATCCGCTCGCGCCGGCGGACGCGAAGCTCGCCGAGGATGACATCGATATCGACTCCGATACGTCGATCCCCAACTGGTACGGCGAGCGGCTTGACCTGCCGTATGTCATTGGCGTCGCTTGGCAGCCGGGGGAGGACCCCGTCAGGGAAGAGATCGCGCGGTCACCCGTCAGACCGATGTAGCGCTGCCGCCGAGGCGAGAGCAGAGAGCGTGAACACGTGCGGGTAGAGCGTCTCGCTGTACCAGAGGCGGGCGAAGTAGAGGCCGATGGGGGTCGCGGGGGTCCGGCGTCCGCGGTCGGTGGCGTCGAGCAGCCACCGGACGCCTGCCTGGATGGATCCGTCGACGGCGGCGAGGCTGTCGCGGTCAAGTGAACCGGCGCGCACGCGTTGGCGCCACGTGGCAAGCGCGGCGAGGGCAACGGCGGTTTCCTCGATGGAGGAAGAAACGCCCGCGGCTCCGCCCCAGCCGCCGTCGGAGTTTCGGGCCGCCGCCAGCCAACGGGCGGCGCGCGCCCCGGCAGCGCGCGGCGCGGCCGCGTCGTCGAACGTCGCGAGCCCTTCCAGTACGCGTCCGGTCCCGTAGACCGGGTTGGCGTCGTCGGGCGCCTGCTGGTTGCCGAACCAGAGCGGGATCCAGGAGCCGTCCGGCCGCTGGGATCGCACGAGATAGCGGACGGCGCGGGCGGTAGCGCGTTCCACGCGCCGCGAGAGGGCTTCGGGTAGCCTTCGACGCCAGGCGTTCCACGCCCGGAGAGTGTGTGCGGTGAGGTCCGGGCTGCTCCGGTCGAAGGGAAGCGCACCCCAGCCGCGGCAGAAAGTGGGGATGCCCCCGTCTCGGTTCTGCAGATCGAGCAACCAGCCGATTCCGGCACACGCGGCGTCGAGACAGGCGTCGGCGAGCAGGCCGGAATCTCCCGGTTCAGTGGTGTCTTCGTTGCCGCGGGTTTCCGCCGCGGACAATGCGAGCAGCGCGAGCAGGGCGCCGGGCGTGTCATCCGCGTCCGGGACGCCGCCGGAAAGATCGGTCCAGGCCCAGCCCCCCGGCGCGGCGTCGGTGTAGACGTGTCCTTCAAGGTGCTGCTGATCCAGCAGCCAGCGGATGAGCGGCGCGCGCTCGCTCCCCGGTAGGCCATCCCGCCAGTCCGGCCGGCGCGAAAGCCCGTTGATGCCGAGCGTTGTCACCCAGGTGGCGAGGTTCGTGTCGATCGGCCAGCTCCCGTCCGGGCGGGCGGAGCGTTCGAGGAACTCGATGCCGCGCGCTACCACCGGGTGCGATGTTTCACCCGCCCCCACGAGGCTCATCACTACGAAGCTGGTCAGCGGTGTCGCTTCGAGGAAACCGCCGGTGCTCGGCTGAAGCGTTACCAGTTGACGCAGTGTCCGTGCAGTGAAGCCGCCGCGCACGAGTCGCGCGACGGGATTGCGCGTCGGCCGCTGCCGGTGCCGCACCAGGCCGATCGCGATCAGTGCCGGCAGCGCATAGCTCACCACCGGCAGGTGCAACCAGCGGTACCACGCGGGCGGAACCGCGGCGAACTCGAACGGCAGTTGGGGGACATGCTTCCAGCCGTCCCCCGCGTTGTCATCCCCCAGGAGCCCCGCCAACGCGAGCACCGTCAGGATCGGCACCGAGAAGGTCCGGTCCTTGCCATAGCGGCGACGTATGGTCTCGCCCAGGTCTTGAGGGGCGAGGCTGCCGGCGGCACGCGTCATCCAGCCGCGCACCCGTTCGAGCGCCGCGTCGGCGCCCGGACGACCGGCGCCAGCGAGAGTCAGCGCCGCCCAGCAGAGCGCGGTGGTGCTGACGTTGGCGGGACTGTCGGCCGTATCGCCCCAGCCGCCGTCTCCGCGCTGCGTCCGGACCAGCCAGTCGACGCCGCCGCCGGCGCATGGTCCCGGCGCTGGCCGTTCGCCGGCGCGCGCCTCGAGCGTCAGCGCTATCACCGCGGTCGCGGTCGAGAGCGCCGACGAGGACAGCTCGCCTTCCCAGTGTCCCGCCGCGTTCCGATCCGCCAGCAGCCCGCCGGTCAGCCGGCCGAGGGTTTCGTCGAGCGCCTCGGCCAGCCCGTCGTCGAACACCATTCAGAGACTCAGGTGACCCAGGGCGAGCAACGCGTACCAGGTGTACTCGCAGTCCTGCACGTCGTCTCCCCAACTGCCGTAGAAGCCGCCGGAGTTGCTCCAGAGGCTGTCGAGGAAGTCGAGACACGGCTCCTTGATCGGCGCGAGCGGCACGTGGGCTCCGGCCAGCGCGTGGATTGCCGTGGCGGTCGATAGCAGGTCGGGCGCCGGCACCGCCGGCCCCGCGCAGAAGCCGCCTTCCGCCGTGTGGCGCTTGAGCAGCCAGTTACAGGCCTCCGGCACGGCAGGATGGGACAGCCGTCGCAACAGCGTCAGAGCCGCCGCGGTAGGGGGTGTCAGCCCGACCGTCGCCGCCGGATGGTTGGCGTAGCCACCGTCCGCTGTGCGCAGCCCGTCGAGGCAACGCGGGATGGCCCCGGCATCCGGCACCGGCTCACCGAGGTCCTCGTATGCGCCTACGGCGAGGAAGCAGCCGTACGCCGTGCCATGGGTCGCGCCGGGCGTCTGGTTGTAGCCGCCGTCTGCGGTGCGGTGCGCTTCGAGGCGCGCCCGCAACGCATCGGCTGGCGCGTCGTCCCGCGCGCCGATGTCGGCCCAGCAACGCGCGAGGCAGGTGGCATGCACGAAGTCCAGCGCATCCGGATCGTCAAACTGCGACAGGAACGCGCGAACCGGTTCGACCGGCACCTCGCGCTGTAACGCAATGAGCCCTTCGAGGCCGAAGACGGTGTAGTAGAGGTCGCTCCCGCCGTCGCGATCCTGGAAGCCGCCGTCGGGATTTAGCCGGGTGGAGAGGAATTGTGCAGTCAGGTCGGCCGCGTCACCGAGCAGCGTCGGCGACAGCCTGGCCACCTGCAGCATTTCGAGCCTCAAACTCACTGCACCAGCCTTGAATCTCGACGCTGAAGATCTTGCCGATGACCCGGCGCAGCAAACCCTTGAGGCTGGGGTTCGTCAAACCGGGAAGCGACCGGATTGCTTCTTCCTTGTAGCCTTCCATCATTCGCTGGCTCCGCTCGACCGCATCGAACCGTTCGAGCAGAGCGCGAAGCGCCTCGGGCGATCCCCCGTCCGCGTGCTCGCGGCGCCACGCGCGCTCGAGAATCGGGCGGAACTCCGGCTCCGACTTCGCCTGTTCGTAACCGACGGCGAGCGGGAGCGACGGACGCAGTGCGGTGACGTCGTCCGGCGCATCCGCGGACGGTGCGAAGTCGTCGAGGTCGTCACGGATCTGATAGGCGATACCGAGCGCATCGCTGTAAGCGCGCAGGGTGTCGAACACGTCCGGTTCGGCTCTCGCTGCGGCGGCTCCCAATTCGAGCGCGACACCGAACGCCGGCGCCGTTTTCTGGCGGAAAATCTGCAGCACCTGCCGCGAGCCGAGGGGATGCGGACTGCGTGCCCACGCCAGCTCTTCACCCTGGCCGATGGAGAGTGTCCGGTGGCCGCGCGCGGCGATGGCGGTCATGGAGGCGCGCACCTCGGGCGCAAAGCCGCTTTCGGCGAGCAGGCGGTAGCCTTCGCCGATCAGGAAGTCGCCCACGTTGATCGCGGCCGGCACACCGTGCGTCGCATGCAGGGTCGGCTCGCCGTAGCGCAACGCATCGCCGTCCTCGATGTCATCGTGGATCAGCGAGGCCTTGTGGAAGCATTCCACCGCAACCGCCACCTGCCGGAGCGCATCGGGCACCGCCGCATGCGGATCATCTTGCAGCGCCTGGTGGACACAGACCGTCAGGAAGGGGCGCCACCGCTTGCCGGCGCGCGCCAGTTCGGCGCGGGCAAGCGTTTCGGTCTCGCCAGCCGGCGCGTCGCCGAACAGTGCGTCGAGTGCCGAGGGCTCGAACCACCCCTCGACTTCGCGCCGGAGCGCATCGAGATCGAGCCGCCGCGTCCGGTCGTCGCCCGTCGTGTGAATGAAGTCCCAGACCCATTCGATGTCGACCGCGGTGTCCTTGCAGTCGTCCTGCAGCAACGGGATCGCGACCCCCGGGATCGCGGCCGACTCCATGTAGGGGAATGCCCGCTCGAGGACTGAAAGGCAACTGACACCGACGATCGCCTCGATCTTGCCGGTCTGAATCAGCGCCATGACGATGGCGGAACCTTCCGCGACCAGCACCGCGTAGCCGAGTCGCTCGGCCTCTTCCTGCAGATCCTGAATGGAGCAGAGGCCGCATTGCTTGCAGAGCAGGCCGAATTCGTCGAACGGCGCCGGACAGCGATCCTCGACCCGGAGACATTTTGGCATCAGCAGCAGACGCCGGTTGTACGGAACCGCGGACAACTGCTCGCGCCACACCTCGTTGTTCAGCAGGATGCCGACGTAGTCGACGTACTTCGGATCGATCGCGTGGCGTTCGATCAGGGCTTGCGCCCGTACACGCAATTCGTCGAGTACCAACGGCGGCGTCAGCTCGTCCCCCTTTTCGGCGACACAGGCCTGCACCAGCCGGAGGATCAGTTCGCGTTCGCCCCGCGTTTGCGGAATAGTCTCCTGCGGTGGCCGGGCCGGCATCTCCGGCACGGCGCGCGGCAACGAGACGAGCGGCAACGGGACGGTCTGCGTGGCGGTATCCATGGTCGTGCGAGAAGAGGTCTAACTGTAGGCCCCGAATCCGAAGAACCAGTGCTTCTTGGCGAAGCTGTACGCCCAGTGCTCTTCCGGGATTTCCTGTCCCGGAACATGCTGGCTGCCGCGACCGGTCAGCGCGGCCAACTCAGCCGCCGCCGTCTGCCGCTGCGTCGTATCGCGCGCGCCATGTCGATCGACCAGTTCACGCACGAGGTCGGGCCGTTCGAGCACGATGCAGCCCCGCGTGGTGGCCGCGGCCGTCTCGCGGAAGTCCTTCAGAAAAGCCGATTCCGTCATGGTTTCGAACAGGCTCGGGCGATCATAGACCGATTCGGTCGCGAACTGAATGATCGGACAGGGCTCGATATCCCCGTAGGGGCTGATGTGGTGACTGACGCCGGTCGCCATCGGACAGAGGGCCTGACCTTCGTCGTCCCAGTAAGCATCCACGATGGCGATCGGGAGCTTTGCCCGCGTCTTGACAATGAACCGCCGGACGCGAAGGATCTCTTCCGGGTCGAGGGCCAGCTCCGTCGACGGCTTCGGTCCGGTCACCCGGTAGGTGTGGAACCAGACGTAGTGGATCCCCATTCCGATCAGCCGGTGCAGCCACGCTTCCTGTACGAGGTCGTCGATGTTCGTCTTGCAGACGCTGGTTGCCACGCCGGTAACCAGCCGGTTACGCGCGCACGCCTCCAGGCCGGCAAGTGACTTGTCAAGCACGCCGCTCCGGCCGCGCCGCTCGTCGCTCACCACCGACGTGCCCTCGATGCTGACGAGTGGCGTGACGTTACCGAGGCGCCGAAGTTCGGCGGCGCGGGCGTCGTCGATCAGGTGGCCGTTGGTGAAGAGCTGAAAATAGCAGTCCTGATGCGCAGCGAAGAGGTCGAACAGGTCCGGGTGGAGCAGCGGCTCGCCCCCCAGGATGCCGAAGTAGCTGTTGCCGTGCCGCTTGGCATCGCCCACCATGCGGTTCAACTCGCCGATCTCGATTTTTTGGCTCGGCGCCTCGACATCCACCCAGCATCCCTGGCAGCGCAATTGGCAGCCTGAGATGACGGAGATGAAAAGGAATGGCGGGAAGTGCTCACCGCGCTTCAGCCGCTGCTTGTAGCGCTGGACGGAGCGGACTCCCTTGACGCCCATGTTCCAGACGAGCTTGCGGAGCGCACGCGGATCCGGCTCGGTCAGCAGGCGTCGGGCGAGGGCGAGCATCATGGCGGATCAGTGCTCCCGGCCTGAGACGTCCGCTGTGGTTCCGGCGGCATCGGGTGTCGTCCCGCCGGCGCCGCTCCCTTGCAACGCCGCCTCCGCGCGCGCCTTTGCCGCTTCGGCCCTTGACTGAATCTCGTCGAGCGTCGGCAGGCTCGAGAGCACCTCGGGTGGAATGTCGAGGTTTGCCTGCAGCTTGACCAGGCACTTCTGCCGTTCCTTCAGTGCCCGCTCCTCGTCCCGCTCCTTCGAGAAGCGCGATTTCGCCTTCGCGCTCCGATCGCGCAGTGCGCCGTAGATATCGCCGCCCAGGAGGGCGGAGATGTCCACCTTCATCGCCTCGCGCCGCACGTCGTCGCGGTTCACCTCACCGCCATGGATCGGCCCGTGGCGGTACTTCGGGAAGAGGATCGCCACCTCCGGGCAGACGCGCGAGCAGGCGGGACAGTCGGTCTTGCAGTTGTCGTGGTTCTGTACCTTGATCTGCCCCTGCTTGGTGACGCCGTACACGTCGAACAGGCAGAAGCTGAGACACTGCATGCAGTTGGTGCAGCGGTCGAAGTCGATTACCGGAAACCAGGGCTTCCAGCCGCCCGGCTCGCGTGCGTCGCACTCCGCGCGGATTGCTTCGACCTGCGCAAGAACCGCGTCGGGGGTGTCATCGCCGATGTCACGGAACCAGACGCGCCCCCCGGTGTCCGTGCCGAGCGCTTCCGCGGGCTGATCGTCGCGGAATCGGCCCAGCACGGCGAGCGCGTTGCCGTCGTCGGCGCGTGCGGCGGCGCCTTCCGTCACGCGCGTGACGCGGTAGCCCCGATCGAGGAGCGCGCCGAGCAGGGCGAAACGGCGACCGGCGTCGATCTGCTCGGCCCCGCGTCCCTCGTAGAGCGCTACCTGGAGGACCGGCAGCGACAGCGCACCGGCTCCGCTCATTTGTCTTCCTCCGTCCCCGGTGCGGCGCTGCGGTTCAGCATGGCGGCTGCTACTTCTTCCGCCGTCTGTTCACGCATATTCAGGATCGTGACCTGGTTCGGGTCAAGCGGCGAGCCAGCGTCGTTGAACAGCCAGCGAACCGCGCGAGGATAGCACGCGGCTATCCGAACGGGTCCGGCGCCCGCGATCTCCTTCAACCGCGGGTCGCGCCGAGCCGACATCTCGCACAGATCGGGCGCCGCGTCAAAATCAACGCCCGAGGCGGCGAGCGCCTCCAGGACACCATCCTTCACCTTGAGAGGCACGACACGCGCATAGGCGCAGCGGCAGTAGACCAGCGTTGGTGAAGCCTTCTCGTCTCCCTGTGTCGGAGCAGTATCTGCCGGCGCGTTCGACGGGGTCGGGTCGCGGTCGTCCATCGAGGTCTCGTGCGTTCAGGCGGTAGCCGTCGCCATCCGGTATGTCGGTTCCGGCTTCGCGGGGCGGAAGTGTTCCATGTGCTCAAGGGCCAGATGGTGGCGACTCCCGTCCGCTTCCCAGGAGCGAAAGGCGGCGGATGCGGCATTGTGGAGCAACTCGGGGTCTGCTTCCGCGCGGAGGTTCAGGATCAGTTCGCCGGCGTCGATGGGCGCTTTCAGCGTGTGCGCCATTTCGGCCTGGCGGTCACCCGACACCAGGTTCAGGACGGCGATGTCCGACGGCAGTTCTTCTGCCGTCAGCGTCATCTTCAGGTGCGCAATCTCACCTCTGCCGACCGTCGTCGCAATCCGGTTGGCGAGATCGCGCAGCAGCACGTTGCCGTCGAAGGGCGCATCGGCCCAGACGCGCACCGTCGCGTTCAGCCAGCCGAGCAACGCTTCGCCTTCGGCGTAGGTTTCGTAGTCGACGTCAGGCGATGGGCCCAGGCCGAGCGCACCGCCCATGACGCGGTCGAACCAGTGGGCGACGCCGTCACCTTCGCGCGCCGACATCGCGATCACCGCGGCCTGCGGATAACGTTCGGCGAGCGCCTCCCGCAACCGTTCCAGGCGCTCCGCGTCGACGATGTCGGTCTTGTTGACAACGATCACGTCCGCTTCGGCCAGTTGCCGGTCATAGACGTAGCGGACCTTTTCGGAGAACGACCGGCCCGGCTCGAGATCGAGCACGCGGAGCGCGCGGATCGGATCGACCAGAACACTGAGCGGCGCGATCTCGAATGCATCGCCGTACATCCGCCGAAGCGGATAGCTGACCGCCGCGCGCAGATCGGTGCAACTGCCGACCGGCTCGGCGATGAATACGTCGGGCCGCGCGTCGGTGGTAAGCCTGCCGGCCGCTTCCATCAGCGTATTGAAGCGGCAGCAGAAGCAACCACCGGTGATTTCCTCCACCGGGAAGCCCGCGTTGCGCGCCAGCGTCGTGTCGACCAGGCCAACGCTCTGATCGTTCGTGATGAGGCCGGCACGTTGGCCCGCGTCGGCCAGGTGGCGGGCGAGACCGAGGATGGCCGTCGTCTTCCCGGCGCCCAGAAAGCCGCCCACCATGATGTACCGGGCGGGATGGGCGCTGGCGTGGGTCTCAGGCATCGGGATCGCCTTCGCCCCGGGCCGCCAGCATCCGGTCGATCGTGGCGTCGAGCACCGAGACGTACCCCTCCACGTCGAGACTCTCCGGGTCGGCGGCGCCGTCGACCGCATAGAGCCAGCCGTCGCCGAAGGGGGCCGATTCCACCAGCGTGATATCCATATCGAGTGTTCTGTTCGCTCCGGCGAAGCGCCCCTCCGCAACGGCGTAGAGGTCAGAAATCGCCTTGAACCCTTCGATGGCGCCGATCTGCTGGCCGACCGCCACCGGGTCGCCCGGCGTCAACGTCAGATTGCATTCTACTAGGTCACCCAGCATCCGTGTGGCGAACGTGGTGAGCCCGATACGCCAGGGGCCGCCTTCGCGCTCCCGATGGAGCCAGTAGTGGGCGCGGGTGTAGCGGTAGTGCTTCGGGAGGCGCGCGGCGAAGCGGGACCGCTTGTAGCGCAGCATCTCCCCCGCGGGGCGCCGTCCCGTCATGACGTTCTGCCCGCGTCGATCGCTCGCACCATCGCCGCCGTGTCGGGCGTTTCGGTCAGATGACACCACGACAGACGGATGGCCCCGGCTTCCGCCTCTCCGCCAATCTCCATCGCCGCCAGGACATGGCTGCAGGTGTACGACTGCGAGGTGCACGCGGCGCCGTCCGAGATGGCGACGAACGGCTCCCAGGCCTCGATGAGCGTTTCCTTGTTCCAGCCCGGGATTGAGAGGTTCAGGATGTACGGGATCCGCCGGTTTCCGTCGCCGTTCAGCCGTGGCGCGAGCGAGGCGAGGCCGTCGAGCAGGCATCGTTCGAATGCCGTCGCCGCGGCGTGGCGCGCGCCCTGCTCGTCGAGGGCGAGTTCCGCGGCCCGGCCGAATGCCGCGATCAGCGCGACCGGCAGCGTGCCGGGCCGCAATCCCATTTCCTGTCCGCCGCCATACAGCAGCGGCGCTACCGGTGGCTTCCGGTTGCCTCGCCGACGGGCGATCAATGCGCCGATCCCTTTCGGTCCGCAGATCTTGTGCCCGCTGATGCTGATCAGATCAATCCGCTTGTGGCGCAACGGATCGATCGCCTTGCCGAAACCCTGCGCCGCGTCGACGTGGAAGAACGCGCCTGCGCCGTCATCGGACAGCCGATCAGCGATTGCATCGACCGGTTGCGCGACGCCGGTCTCGTTGTTCACCTGCATCACGGAGACGAGCAATGTGTCGGGCCGGACCGCCGCCCTGACACGGTCGGCATCCACCCAGCCGCCCGGCTCCGGCTTGATCAGCGTGAGCTCGAAGCCACGCTCGGCGAGGACGCGCAACGGTTCCAGCACGGCGTGGTGCTCGATCTGTGTGCTGATCAGGTGCGTGCGTCCATGTGCTCGCCCGAACGCCTCGAGGCCGAGGATCGCCAGGTTGTTCGCCTCGGTCGCTCCGCTGGTGAACACCACCTCGTTGCGTCCCGCGTCCACAACGCGCGCAACGTGCGCCCGCGCCCGTTCGACCGCCTGCCGCGCCAGCCGTCCGAAGTCGTGCGTCCGACTTCCTGCGTTTCCGAACTGCACTTCCGAGAAGCGGCGCAACTCCGCCGCCACCCGCGGTTCCAGCGGGCAGGTCGCGGCGCAATCCAGATAGACTGCCTCGGTCCGTACCGTCGCAAAAGAATCAGTCACCGTCTCGTGTCCGGATTGTACCGCCAGCCCCCATGGAACTGACCGACCTCGGGGTGCTGCCTCCCGGCAACGGCATCCACCAGGAACTGGCGACCCTCTACGCGCATGACGCAGCGCCCCGGGGTGCGCCGCCGGCCAGACAGCCGCCGGAGCAGGTCCTCCTTTGGGAATCCGCCACGTCCGCCGTGGTGCTTCCCCGGAACGGCGCTGCCGACGCCTGGGCGAGACCCGCGGTGTGCGCCTCCTCCGGGATTCCCCTCCTCCGCCGCGATTCCGGAGGCGGGGCCGTCGTCCTCGGCCCCGGCTGTCTCAACATCGCTCTGATCCTCTCCCTCGATGCGCGTCCCGGCCTTGCCGTGGTTACCCACAGCTACCAAATGCTCCTCGGGGCGCTCGCGGAAGCGCTAGCCCTGCCAGGCATCACGATCCATGCGACCGACCTCGCGCTGCACCACCGCAAATTCGCCGGCCACGCGCAACGGCGCCTCCGCCACACCCTTCTTCACCACGGCACCATCCTCTATGACTTCGACCTCCCGCTGATCGATGCCCTGCTGCCGGAACCGCCGACGTGGCCGGCGTGGCGCGGCGCCCGTCCGCACAGGGACTTTGTCGCCAATGTCCCCCTTGCCCGGACGGACCTCGTTTCCCGCCTCCAGCAGTTGCCGGCGGCGATCGAGGGTCGAACGGATGCCGGCGTGGACGCCGGCGCACCACAAAGGGCGCGCTAGACGTCGAGGTCGAGGGCTTCGTCAGCCCGGTCCTTGATGAAGCGGAAGCGGGCCGACGGGTCCTTCCCCATCAGGTTGCTGATGACCCGGTCGGTGCGGATCTGGTCTTCGATGGCGACTCTGAGGAGGCGGCGGGTCTCGGGGTTGAGCGTCGTTTCCCAGAGCACCTTGGGCATCATCTCGCCGAGTCCCTTGAAGCGCGTGATCTCGGGGGTGCCCCGGCCGTTGGTGTGCGCGTTGACGATCGCGTCGCGGTGCGCGTCGTCGAGCGCCCAGTAGGTCTTCTTGCCGATATCGACCCGGTAGAGCGGTGGCTGGCCCAGGTAGATCTTGCCGTAAGCGATCAGTTTCGGGAGGAAGCGGTAGAAGAAAGTGAGGAGCAGCGTCGCGATGTGATTGCCGTCGGAGTCGGCGTCGGCCAGGATGATGATCCGGTCGTAGCGCAATCTGGTGATGTCGAAGGTCTTGCCGAGGCCGCAACCGAGGGCGGTGACGACGTCGGTCAGCTCCTTGTTCTCGAGCACCTTTGAAGTGGGTGCGCTCTCGACGTTCAGGACCTTGCCGCGCAGTGGCAGGATCGCCTGCCGGGTCCGGTCGCGTCCCTGCTTTGCCGAGCCGCCCGCCGAGTCCCCCTCGACGATGAACAGTTCGCTCTCGCCGCGGGCGTTGCCGGTGCAGTCGCTCAGTTTGCCTGGCAGGTTCAACCGGTTGGAAGTCGCGCTCTTGCGCGAGACCGACTGTTGCGCGGCGCGGCTCGCCTGACGCGCGCGCGCGGCCAGGATGATCCGCGCGACGATCGCCTCGGCCAGGCTGATGTTGTGGTTCAGCCAGTGCTCCAGCGCGGGCCGGATCGCGCCGTCAATCACCTGAACCAGTTCCGGGTTGTTCAGTCGATCTTTCGTCTGGCCCTGAAACTGGGGGTTGGTCATGAAGACGCTGATCACGCCGGCAAGTCCCTCCCGGATGTCGTCAGCGGTGAGCGTCACTCCCTTCGGCGTCAGGTTGTGCGTCTCGATGAAGTTGCGGACCGCCTTGCCCAGGCCGGCGCGCAGACCGGTTTCGTGCGTGCCCCCCGAACCGGTCGGGATGCCGTTGACGTAACTGCGGACCTGCTCGTCGGTCGCTTCCGTCCACTGCAGCACCACCTCGATCCGGGTCCCGCTCTCGGCATGCTCCTTCGACAGGAAGAACCCGCTGTCGTGCACCGGTGCGGCGCCCCGCTCCTTGACGATACGGTCGAGGTAGTCAGGCAGGCCGTCTTCGTGACGGAAAGTCTCCCTGGTGCGTCGGGCCTCGTCCTCGAAGACGAACTCGACGCCGCCGTGGAGGTAACTTGCAACCTCCATCCTCTCCCGCAGCAGCGACGCGTCGAACGTCGTCCTGGGGAAGATGCGCGGATCGGGCCGGAAGCGGATGGTCGTGCCGGAGCCGCGAGCCGCCTTCACCATCGTGATCGGACCGGTCGGCTTGCCGCGCCGGAACGTCTGCCGCCAGACTCCGCCCTCCCGCTTCGACTCCGCAACCAGTTCCTCCGACAGTGCGTTGACGACACTCGCACCGACGCCGTGCAGGCCGCCGGCGGTCCGGTAGGTCTGGTTCTCGAACTTTCCGCCAGCGTGCAGCGTGGTGAAGATCACCTCGAGTGCGCCCTTGCGGCTTTCCCGGTGCTGATCGACCGGGATGCCGCGGCCGTCATCCGTGACGGTGACCGACGAGCCGCCGCCATGCAGGGTCAACCGGACCTGCGTGGCGAAACCGTTCATGGCCTCGTCGACCGCGTTATCGAAGATCTCCCAGACCAGGTGGTGCAGCCCGGCGGATCCGACCCCGCCGATGTACATGCCGGGCCGCTTTCGGACCGGAGCGAGGCCTTCGAGAACCGTGATGTCCTTCGCGGTGTATGACTGTGCCACGATCCTGTCTGTTCTAAGGCGGGATCTGAAGTGTACCACGCGTCCAATCAGCTCCCGTTCAATACCGGCACCTTCACCGGTCGCGGGACGATCCGGGTAAAGCCGCCGCGCTGCATCAACTCGCGTCCCTTCCCGCCGCGGCTCATGACCTCGTACTTCGCCGTGCTTATCGTCTGTTCGGCGCCGCGGTTCGTCTCGACCGTCAGGAGGTCACGGTCTCCGACCGACGCGACGAATCCGATCACCTGATCGACGCCCTTGGCCAGCTTGATCAACTGCACGCCCCTGCCGGGACCCGACAGGAAGTTGATCTCGTCAGCCGGGCAGAGGATGGCGCGCCCCTGGCGGGTGGCGACGATCATCACCTCGTTTCCGCTGATTGCAGCAACGCCCACGACTTCGACGCCGGCCGCTGGCCGCGCGAACTTCCGGCCAGCCCGCGTGCCCGGCTCGGCGAGCGGCTCGAAGCTGAACCGGAGGCTGTAACCGTCGGAGGTGACGGCGACCCCGTGCGTCCGGGGTTCGGGCCGGCCGGGCGTTTCGGCAATGCCGCGCGTGACGCGCGGGTCCAGACTGAGCGCGGCCACCACCCGCTCGCCATCCTTCAGCTTGAAGAGACGCTGAATCGGCTCGCCGTAGCCGGTGGTCGCCGGAATGTCGATCAGTCGGCCCGAGTACGCCACGCCGAAGTTGGTGAAGCAGACCATTACCGCGCGGGTGCTGCCAGCGACCGCAGCGAGCAGGGCGTCCCCCTCGCGCAGGCGAGTCGCCGCCGGATCCTTCACTTCCCGCTGCCGCTTCACCCAACCGTCGCGGGAGACCAGGACAACGGCATTCTCGTCGACGATCAGATCGTCCGCGCTGTACGTTACCTCGGTGTCGTCCGGCTCCGCGATCCGGGTCCGGCGCGGGTTCCCCGCCGGGTCGCCGTACGTCTCCTGCACCTCGACCAGCTCTTCCCGGACGATCGCCCAGCGGCTATCCTCGTCGCGGAGCTGGGTGCTGATGGTTTCCGCCCGCGCTCGCTTCTCCCTCAGTTCGTCCCGAATCAGCAGGATCTCGAGCCGCGCGAGCCGGTAGATCTTCAGTTCGAGGATCCCATCGGTCTGCTCGGCGTCGAGGGGGAACCGCTCCATGATGCGCGCCGCCGCGTCCGCTTTCCCGTTCGAACGCCGGATCAGCCGGAGGATCTCGTCCAGCGCGTCGAAGACCAGCGCAAATCCCTCGAGCAGATGGATCCGCTTCCTGAGCGCGGCCAGTTCGTGCTCCAGCCGGCGGGTCACGACCTCCAGGCGGAACCGGAGGAAGTGCAGGAGCACATCGAGCAGACCGAGCCGCTCGGGCCGCCCGACGCCAGGCTGCTCGGTCGGCACGAGGCAGGTCAGGTTCACCGGGAAGGTGGACTGCAGTGGCGTCTGCCGGAAGAGATACGCCATCACCTTCCGTTCGTCGGCGTCCCGCTTCAGCTCCAGCTCAATCCGGACGTCGTCGGTCGAGACATCCTTCACGTCGAGCAGTTGCGGCAACTTCCGGCCGATCACCACCTCGGCGATCCGCTCGACCAGTTGCGCCTTGTTGACGCCGTACGGCACCGATGTAATGTGGATGGTTTTCGACGATCGGAACGATTTCCCCAGTTCCCACGTCGCACGAATCCGCACCGTGCCGCTGCCGCTCTCGTAGATCTGCCGCAACTCCTCGACCGTGTTCACGAGCGTGCCGCCGGTGGGAAAGTCGGGCCCGGTCACGTAGCGTGCCAGTTCCGCGTTGCTGAGGTGCAGGTCGTTGTCGAGGAGCTTCACGAGCGCCGTCGACACTTCACCCAGGTTGTGCGGCGGGATGTTGGTCGCCATCCCGACCGCGATGCCGGTCGCGCCGTTTACCAGCAGGTTCGGCATGCGTGCTGGCAGCACGACCGGTTCCTGCTTCGTGCCGTCGTAGTTCGGCTGGAACGGGACCGTATCCTGATCGATCTCCGCCAGCAGTTCGGCGCTGATCGGGGCCAGTCGGCACTCGGTGTAGCGCATCGCGGCGGCGCCGTCGCCGTCGAGCGACCCGAAGTTGCCGGATCCATCGACCAGTGGCGCGCGCAGCGTGAACGGCTGCGCCATCCGGACCAGCGTGTCGTAGATCGCGGTGTCGCCATGCGGGTGGTAGCTCCCCATCACGTCGCCCACCACCTTGGCGCACTTGCGCGGCTTCGCGTCCGCGCGGAGCCGCTGCTGCCACATCGTGTAGAGGATCCGCCGCTGCACCGGCTTCAGTCCGTCGCGCACGTCGGGCAGCGCCCGCGACGTGATGACCGAGAGTGCGTAGTTGAGGTAGCGCGATTCGGCTGCGGCGTCCAAGCTCACAACCTCGTCGCCGCCGCCCCGGCGGGCGAGGACGTCGATGCCGCCTGCCGCCGCGTCGAGCAACGGCGTTTCCCGTTCCCGTCTCCTGCCCGAGGGCGGGCGCCCGCCGCCCTCCCCCTTGCTGGTCGATTTCGCCATCGGACTCGCCTCTCTACTTCCGGTATCTCTTATCGGACGATCCGTGAAATTCTGTGCCAATCTGCGCGGGGCGGACGGGACACGGTTACCGCCCGGCCGTCACCACGGATCGCGCGGCCCGAGACCGAGCAGCGCCAGCAGTTCGCCCAGCACCATAGCCGTCGCGCCCCAGACCCGCTCGTTGCGCAGCGCAAAGTACGGCACGTCGAACCAACGTTGGTCTCGCCAGCGGACGCCGAGCCGGAGGTTGTCGGGATCGGCGATCTCATGGAGCGCCACGGGCAGCAGACGCGCCACCTCCGCCGCCTCGCGCCGCATGGCGGGCACGTGGTCGAGCACGCCGGCGACAGGATGGAGCACGTAACCACTCACATTGATGTAAATCGGCGTCAGATCGCCCACGAGCTCGACCGCCGCGCCGTCGATTCCCGCCTCCTCGAATGTCTCGCGCAATGCCGCTTCGCGGACCGTCTCGTCCGGGTCGATCAGGCCGCCCGGGAACGACACCTGTCCGGCATGCCGTGGTAGCCGTCCGTCGCGGACGGTCAACAGAACATGCGGTGCGTCATCCTGAAGGTAGAGCAGCACCAGCGCGGCGGCTGCCCTGGCGTCGTTCGGGATCTCGCCCGGCCGCCAGCCGTGCCGGATGGGCTTCGGCGCCAGCAGGGCGTGCGCGTCCAGCCCCGTCAGCGGGGTGCGGCCGGTTTCCTGTAGGCGCGCGGCGATCTGATAGAGTGGCGGAGATTCGACCGGCACGGTAGGACGTTCATCTTACTGCGGCCCGCGACGACCTCCCTCCCTGGCGATGAGCGAAAGCGACAAGGGCCGACCCCAAAGACCGTTTGATCGCGCAATTATCGAGGGTCCGCTTCCCCGGGCGGTGTGGCGGATCGCCTGGCCCACGATGCTGCAGAACATCATCGGCGGGATGCAGGGAATCATCGATCAGGCGATGGTCGGGAACGTCGTTGGCCATATCGGCAATGCGGCCATAGGCGTGAGCACGCAGATATTCATTCTGGTGATCGTGTTCGTCGCCTCCGTGTTCACCGGGATGGGTGTGCTGGTTGCCCGTTTCGCCGGCGCGAACGATCCCGAGAAGGTGAACCGCGTCGTCTACCAGGCGTTTCTCGCGGCGGTCCTGATGTCGCTCCTGCTCCTTGCACCGTTCGGTTACTTCATGGCGCCGGCGCTGCTCGACCTGGTGAACGCCGCGCCGGAAGTGCAGGCGGAAGCGCTGTCGTACCTCCGGATCATGTTCGTTTTCAGCATCGGCATGCTGATCTTCTTCATGATGAGCGGCGCGCTCCGCTCGGCGGGCGACGCCCGGACACCGCTTCGGCTCGGCGCGGTGATGACCGTGCTGAACATCGTGCTGAACGTCATCCTGATTGGCGGGTTCGGCCCGATCCCGGCGTTCGGCACGACCGGCGCGGCGATGGGCACGGCGATTGCGACCGGCCTCACGGCGCTCGTGTTCATCTGGCTGCTCTTTTCGGATCGTCTGGTGATCCGTTTCTCCTGGAGGATGTCGTTCGCACCCGACTGGCAGATCATCCGCGAGCTGTTCCGCTTCGGCCTGCCGACCGGGTTCCAGGGGGTCGTGATGAACATCGCCGGTCTGCTGCTGCTCCGCTTCGTCGGATCGCTCGCGCAGAGCGCGGAGGCGCAAGCGGCCTATGCGGTGGGCTACACGCAGCTCTTCGCGCTGATCACCTGGACATCGGTCGGCCTGATGGGCGCCGCGGCAGCGGTAGCGGGGCAGAACCTGGGCGCCGGACATCCCGAACGCAGCAGGCGCGCCGCCGTGGTCGCTTCCTGCATCGGCGTGAGCGGCGCGGCGCTGGTCGGCGCGGCGTTCCTGGCCTTCCCGGCTCCACTGCTCGCCGTCTTCGGGATGACCAGCGGACCGGCGCTCGAACTCGGACGTGAATTGCTGGCGTACCTGTCCGTCTCCGGCCTGTTCGTCACGGTTGCGCTGGTCTACACCGGCAGCCTGCAGGGGACCGGCGATACGCGCAGCCCGCTCTACATCTCGATCATCTCGCAGGTAATCGTGCCGATTGGCCTCTGCACGTACCTCCAGGCGACGCGCGGGCTGGAGGCGTCCGATATCTGGCTGGCCATCGTCCTGGGTCACGTCGTCCGCGCCGCGCTGAGCGTAGTCCGCTTCCACCAGGGCAAGTGGCGCGACATCGCCGTCGACATCGGTCCAGCCCGGGCGTAAGCGTTCGCATGTCTCATCTCCCACCGAATCAACAGCCTTCCACCGTCGCCGCCCAGGCGGACGGATGGGTTGATCCGGTCACCGGCGGGCTGGTGCCGCCGGTCCACCCCGCGGTCCAGTACCAGCGCGCGGCCGACGGCACGGCAACCGCTGGACGCGTCTACACACGCGATCAGAATCCGACGTACGAACCGCCCGAGCAACTGCTCGCCACGCTCGAGGGCGGGCGCGCGGCGATGCTCTTCAGTGCCGGCGTGTCGGCAGCGATCAGCGCGTTCGAGACCCTTGAGATCGGGGCGCATGTCGTGGCCCCGGTCGAGATGTACTGGATGCTTCGCCGCTGGCTCGAGATGCAGCACGAACGGAAGCGTTTCGTCCTGGACCTCGTGCCAAACGGAGATCTCGATGCGTTGCGCGCTGCGCTCCGTCCCGGCCAGACGCGTATTGTCTGGATCGAGACCCCCGCCAACCCGGGTGGGCTCATCACCGACCTGAGCGCGGCCGCCCATCTCGCGCACGAAGCAGGCGCCCGCCTCGCGGTCGACAACACGGTGCCGACGCCCGTCCTGACCCGTCCCATCGAGCATGGCGCGGACCTCGTGATGCATTCCGCCACGAAGCAACTCAACGGTCACTCCGACGTGCTCGCGGGCGCGCTCGTCACCGCGCAGGAAGACGACTTCTGGAGGGCATGCCGGCGCGAACGGTCGTTTCGCGGTGCCGTGCTCGGTCCTTTCGAGAGCTGGTTGCTGCTGCGCGGCATGCGGACCGTCTGCCTGCGCGTCACGCGGTCGGCGCAGAGCTCGCAGCAGATCGCCGAGACCTTCGTCGGCCACCCGGCGGTGGCGGAAGTGCGCTATCCCGGCTTGCCCACGTTCCCGGGGCATGCGATTGCGGCGCGCCAGATGGAGGGGGGCTTTGGCGCGGTCGTCTCGATGCGGATGGCGGGCGGCGCCGAAGCGGCGGCGCGCGTGGTCCGATCGCTCCGGCTGTTCCATAACGCGACGTCGCTCGGCGGGGTCGAGAGCCTGGCGGAGCATCGCCGCATGGCGGAGGGGCCCGGATCTCCCGTGCCGGATGACCTGGTGCGGTTCTCGGTCGGCATCGAGGCGGCCGAGGATCTTGTCGCCGACATCGAGCAGGCGTTCCAGCGCCTGTCCACCTGACCGGAATCCGGCCGTTATGGCGCAGACTGACGCACTGCTTCGGATCGACCCGGCTACGCCCGCCGATGTCCCGCTGATTCTCGCGCTCATTCGCGAGCTGGCGGACTACGAGAAACTCTCCGACGCGGTCGTGGCGACCGAGGCGATGATGGAGCGCGCACTCTTCGGCAATCCACCCTACGCCGAGGCCGTGGTAGCGCGAATGGATGGAGAGCCGGTCGGATTCGCGCTCTACTTCCACACCTTCTCCACGTTCCTGGCCCAGCCCGGCCTCTACCTGGAGGATCTCTACGTCCCTCCCGCCCATCGTGGGAAGGGCTACGGCCGGCGCCTCCTTGCACATCTCGCCCGCATCGCGGTCGAGCGCGACTGCGGCCGGTTCGAATGGTCGGTCCTCGACTGGAATGAGCTGGCGAT
This sequence comes from Vicinamibacterales bacterium, assembly GCA_965246995.1. Classification (GTDB taxonomy): domain Bacteria; phylum Acidobacteriota; class Vicinamibacteria; order Vicinamibacterales; family UBA8438; genus VXRJ01. The sequence continues at coordinate 1,025,798 of OZ252008.1, read as the reverse complement.
GCGGTCCTACCGGCGTGCCGGTGCGGTTCCGATGGACGAGTGGACCGTGTGGCGGCTCACCGGCGATTCGCTTCGCCGACTCGCCGACGAAGCGGACTGAGAATGACAACCGCGATGAACCAGCTTGGTCTCACCACGGTTCTCCGCAGTGGGTGGAGATGAAGGTTCGCGCTTCGTCGCGAAGCCGAACGATTTCCGACCAGTCGGTGCCCTTCGGGTGGATTGGGTCGCCGAAGGTGACGGTGATCCGCCCGGGGCGTAGCAGCAGGGTATCGGCGGGCCAGATGTGGCGGGTGCCGTGGATGGCGACCGGGACGACCGGGCAGCCGGCGTCTACGGCGGCGCGGAAGGCGCCTAGCCGGAACGGGAGCAGGCGGGGCGCACGATCGAAGGTCCCCTCGGGAAAGACGAACAACGCCTCACCCGCATCGAGCGGTGAGCGAATGCGGGTCGCCTCCTCGATCCGTTGTGCCTGATCGGTCTTGTGCAGGCGGATGTGTCCCCCCTTGCGGATCGCGAGACCCACCATGGGGTAGCGCGCCAGCTTCGCCTTCGTCGCGAACCGGACCCCGACCGGGAGCACCGCCATCATCAGCGGTGGATCGAGGAAGCTGGCATGATTGGCGACGAAGACGACCGGTGACTTGGTCGGTCCGCTCTCCGGCATCACGACTTCGATCGGACAGCGCGCGAGCGACAGCACCAGGCGCAACCAGCCGCCGACGAGCCGGTCTGACGGTTCGCCGCTTGGCCGGAACCGCAAGAGCCCCCAGGCGGGGATGGCGGTACCGAACACGAGCGTGTAGGCGTAGCCGGTGAAGAGCAGGTGCCAGGCGCGCGAAACCTGGCGGCGTGCCATCGCGCCCGCGGCCGCCGCGCCCACGCGGATCCACTGCGTGGCGAGGTGGGCGCGCCCCCGGCCGATCTGCCCGCTCAACCAGGCGTCGCGTGTCGCGCTGCGGCGGATCTTCCCGCTCGAGGTCTTGAGGACCGAGCCGGGCGGCGCGAGCACGATACGATCCGGTGCCACATCCATGGCGCCGGTGATCGCGCGATTCACCGCCTTCCGGAGATTGACGCGCGCCGCATCGCCGGTGACGCGGGTCTCCGCGACGATGATGAATTGTTCCGTTCCGCGCGCCTCGTCGCGCACGCCGAACGCGGCGATGCAGCCGGCGCGGATGCCCTCCACTCCGCTCGCCAGTTGTTCCGCCTCGGGCGGCGCGAGGTTGCGTCCCGCCTTGATGATCAGATCCTTCGCGCGCCCCGTCAGAAAGAGATCGCCGTCGGCGATATAGCCGAGGTCGCCCGTTTCGAGCCAGCCGTCGCTGCCGATCAATGCGTTGGTCGCCTCCGTGTTACGGAAGTAGCCACGCGTTGCGGACGGGCCGCGGAAGCGGACCCGGCCCCGGCGACGCTCCGGCAGCGGCATGTTGCCGTCGTCCACGACCGCTACTTCGTGACCGGGCAAAGCACGGCCACACGAGACGAATTCGAGAGCGTGGGCGTCGTCCGTTGCCGCCGCTGTCGCCTCTCCGGGACCCTGGTACCGCTCGCGGTCGATCCGATCGATCCGGAACCGCGTGCCGACCGTCGGCGTCGCCAGGCCGACCGAGCATTCGGCCAGCCCGTAGACCGGGAAGAGCACGTTCGGGTCGAGTCCGTACGGCTCGAACCGTTCCGCGAAGCGCCGGAGCGTGTCGGGCGAAACCGCCTCGGATCCGTTCAGCAGCGCGCGGACCGAACGCAGGTTCAATCCCTCCAGTTCGTCTTCGGCAATCCGCGAGACGCAGAGGTCGTACGCGAAGTTGGGCGCCGGTGAAATGGTTCCCCGGTGTGTCGAGAGCGCTTGTAGCCAGCGCACCGGACGCGCGAGGAATGCCAGCGGCGACATCAGGGCGAGCGGGACGCCGGCGTAGAGTGTGCCGAGCCAGGCGCCGATCAACCCCATGTCATGGTAGAGCGGAAGCCAACTCACACCGATGTCGTCCGGCGTGAAGTGCAGCCGGTCGACGATCGCGCGGATGTTGGCCAGCAGGTTCGCGTTGGTGAGCAGCACTCCCTTGGGGTCTCCGGTGCTTCCGGAGGTGTACTGGATGAGGGCCGGGTCGTCAGAGGTCGTCTGCCTCGGGCGTTGCGGCTCGCCGGCGAACGCATCGACGCCGACGACGGCGTCCAGCGACGGGACTTGCTGTTTCAAGAGTCCCGCCACCGGTTGCACCTCGGGGAACGCCACGAGGAGCCGGGCGCCAGCGTTGCGCAGGATCGCCACCTGGCGCGTGGCGTACTCCTCGATCCGGTCGGCGCGGAACGGCGGGTAGAGCGGCGCCGGAACGCAGCCCGCCATCAGCGTGCCGATGAAGATGGGGAAGAAGGAGCGTTCGGTCCGAAGCATGATGGCGACGCGGTCGCCCCGCCCGAGTCCGCGTGAGGTCAGACCGCCCGCGACCGCGCGCGCTTCGTCCCAGAGCCAGCCGTATGTCAGCGGGGTCTCGTCGCCGTTGTCTTCGCGCAGATGGATGTGAACGCGTTCGGGCGTTCGCTCGACATGCCAGGCGAGCGCTTCGACGATGGTCCGCGCGCGGATTGCGGCGCCGCCTGTCGCGCCACCCATTGTCGCGGCAGTGGTCGGCACGCGCGTCGCGACGTCCGCCGCATGCGCAACCGCCGGTGCGTCCGCCGCCTGGGCAATCGCCGCTGCCAGGTCGGCCGGCGTTTCGGCCTCTTGCATGGCCTCGTCGCCCAGGCGGACGCCGAACGCCCGCTCAAGGCGGATCAGCAACTCGACCCGTTCGAGACTGCCGATTCCCAGGTCGCGTTCGAGGGAGTCGCCGGGCTTGAGATCGATCGCACCGCCGTCCGCGCCGCCGCGCAGTTCACTCGCCAGCTCGGCGATGACATCGAGAACCCGTTCCTCCACGCTGGAGCCGTGGCGTGACGGAGAAAGCATGGCGCCTATTCTCACCCGTTTCGCCCGCGGCAGGGACCGGCAGGCGCCGGCGGCGGAGGATCCAGGCTACGGCTCAACCCGACGGATGGTATTGATCACGACCGGATCGCGCGGTACGTCGTCCAGACGGTCGACGCGCGTGGTGCGCACGCGCGAGATGTCGTCGACCACATCCATGCCGTCAACGATCCGGCCGAAGACCGCGTAACCGTAACCCTGGCTCGTCACGTTCCGGTGATTGAACGAGTCGTTATGGCCGACGTTGACGAAGAACTGCGCACGACCAGAGTTCGGTTCGGCCAGCCGCGCCACGGCGACAGTTCCGCGCCGGTTGGAAACCCGGTTGGTGGCCTCGTTCAGAATGCCGCCCCGCAGCCCTTCGACCTTCGGCATCAGGTCTGCGGTCAGCCCCCCGCCCTGAATGATCACGCCGCGGATTACCCGATGGAAGATGGTGTTGTCGTAGTACCCCGCCAGCACGTAGGTCAGAAAGTTGGAGACGGATACCGGTGCGTCGGCCCGGAGCAGTTCGATGGTGAAGTCACCCAGCGTGGTCTCCACGACAACCTGCGGGTTGGGGGGCGGTTCCTGCGCCGCAGCCGGCAGCGGGCCGGCAACGGCGAGAAGGGCGATAATGGCGACGAGGGCGGAGAACGAACGGACCGGGACGGGACGGGTCATCGGGCGACGCCTACTGTCGCGTAACGCCAGTGATGGTGATCGCCTCGACGGGGACGTTCTGGTGCGGTCCCTGACGTCCCGTCGCGACGCCGGCAATCTTGTCCACGACATCCAGTCCTTCGGTCACGCGGGCGAAGACGGCGTACCCGTAGTTCTGGGGGCCCTGATGGTCGAGGCTGCGCGCGTTGTTGACCGTGTTGATGAAGAACTGCGCGGTGGCGCTGTCGACCACGTTGGTCCTTGCCATCGAGAGGGTTCCCCGCTCGTTGCTGATCCCGTTGTCCGCCTCGTTCTTGATCGGTGCGCGGGGCTGTTTCTCGCTCAGGTTGGCGGTCAGTCCGCCTCCCTGGACCATGAAGCCCTCGATCACCCGGTGGAAGACGGTTCCCGCGTAGAAGCCGTCATCGACATATTGGAGAAAGTTCTCTACGGTGATCGGTGCCTCGTCCTGCAACAGTTCGATGGTGATGTTGCCCAAGGTGGTCTCCATCACCACAACCGGGTTCTGCGCCGCCGCCTGTCCTGGTGCCGCCATGGTCATGATGCCCAAAATGCCGCCGATGATTGCTCTGCGAAACGACATCGGTACTGCTCCTTTGCGGTCGGCCGTGACCGCGTCTCCCTGCTTCCCACCGTGTTCGGGATGTTCAAGATCCTGAATTCCGGATCCAAATGACCGGGGTTGTGTCCGGCGCCCGGGAGGCGCTCGCTGCCCCGATCAAGCCGGAAAGGTCCTGTTTACGGCTCCTTTGCCCCAATCTGCCGCATCTGTCAAAACTGGCCCAGAGTATGCATAATCCACGGGGACCTGTCCACCTGTCAGCCCGATGAAGCTACTTGAACGACTTCGCTCGCAGCCAGCCTGGCAGAGCGAGGACCCGTCCGTGCGGGTCTCGGCCGTGCGTGGCCTGGACGACGACGCGGGCAGTCTGCTGATCGAAATCGCGCGCGAGGATTCCGCCCCCGAGGTGCGTCTCGCTGCCGTGGAGCAGATGCCCAATCTCCGGACGCTCGTCGCGTTTCTCCGCGACCCGGGGGATGACGCGGCCGCACGCGCCGAGGCAATGGAGGGCGTGCGGGCAACGTTGATCGAGGCAGCCGACGACATCGACATGACCGACGCGTTCGAGGTGCTGACCGACGAGCGTGACCTTGCCGCGGTGGCGCGGTCCGCAAAGTCGGAGGTGGTGGCGCGTGCGGCGCTCGAACGGGTGACTGACGAGGCGACACTCGGGTCCATTGCGCGCCGCGCGACCCGGACGGACATGGCGGTCGCCGCCGTCGCCCGGATCGCAAGCGGGGAGGAATTGCTGGCCGTCGCGACCAAGGCGGAATTAAAGGGACCGGCGGTTGCGGCGTGCGAACGGCTCGCCGCCGGCACCGTCGATGCCGCCACACTCGATCTGATCGCCCGCAACGCGCGCAGCAAGGCGTCTGTCCGATGGGCGCGTGTGGAACTCGAGGAGCGCGCCGAACCGGACGAGCCGGAGAGCGCGCCCGCGCCGGAACCGGATCCGACGGTGGGCGTTGCCGCGTGCGAACGGCTGGAATCGCTCGCGGTATCGATGACCGATCTGGGGCAGGGACGCCGGGACCTCGACGATATTCTGGAGACCTGGTCGAATCTCGATGGGCCGATGGCCGCAGAGGTCGGTGAACGCTTCGCCCAGGCGCGCACCGCGGTGGAGGATCGGCTGCTGGCGCTGGACCACATGGCGGTTGAAGCGCGGCGTGCGGCCGAGCAGCAAGCGGCCGAGGCGGCCGCTGAGGCAGCCGCCGAGAAAGCGCGACGGCAGGCGGCGGCGGCAGAGGAAGCGGAGCGCAGACGGACCGCGGCGGACGTGAAGGCGGCGCGCAAGCAGGAGGCTCGCGACAACCTGACGCAACTCGAGGGACTGCTCGATCGGGTCGCGACGGTCATGGCGGCGGAGAAGACCGTATCGCTCGGCGAGGCGGAACGCCTGCTGCGGTGGGCACGGCAGGCGCTCAAGGAGATGCCGCCGCTGCCGTCACGGCACGACCGCGAGGCGATTACCCGGAAGCTCCGCGACCGCGTCAGCAAGCTGACCATCACGGTGCGCGAGCTGCGCGAGTTCGCCGACTGGCAGCAGTGGGCCAACCTGGGTGTGCAGGAATCGCTCTGCCGCGAGATGGAGGTGCTCGGTTCGGAAGACGGGGCGCAGAAAGACGACGCCGCTTTGGCCAGCGCCTTCACCGACATCATGAAGCGTTGGCGATTGGCCGCCGACGTGCCGAAGGAGCGCGGCCAGCCGCTCTGGGAGCGTTTCAAGGCGGCGCACGATCGGGTTTATCCGCGGTGCGAGGCGTACTTCACGGCGCAGAAGGAGGCGCAGGCGAAGAACCTGAAACGCCGCCGGGTCTGGGCCGAGAACTACGCGAAGAAGATGGCGTTGTGCGAGCGGATCGAGGGACTCGCCGATGCCGAGGATCTGACTGCCGCGATCGACGAGGCGAAACGGGCCCAGACGGAATGGAGGGCGATAGGACCGATCCGCCGCTCGAAATCGGAAGCGGTCTGGAAGCGTTTTCGGGCAGCGTGCGACGTGCTGTTCGACCGCCTCAAGGAAGGCAAGCGACCGGCCCCGCCCGCGATCGATCCCTCGCAACAACTCACGCGGCTCAAGGAGCTGTGTGAACAGGCCGAGAAGCTGCTGCCGGCTGGCATGGCGACGTCTAACGATACCGCCGTGGCCTCTCCCGCCGAGCTCCTCGCGCGGAAGTGGCGGGAGCGGATGGCGGCCAACACGATGGGGCAGAGGGCTGACGATATCGCCAGGCAGCGCGCGGCACATGACGAAGTGAAGCGGCTTGTTGCTGCGCGCCGTCGGCTCGGCTCCGTCGGTGGCGGCGATGCCGTGGCGCTTGACCGCCGGTTCCAGCGTGCTTGCGACCAGGTGTTCCGGGACGCGACGCGCTGACGCGCCGGTCACGGCCCGCTCTCGCACTCGCTTGCGGGGGTCCTGTCAATCCTGCCGCGGCGTCGACGGTCGGCGCTTCACGAGCGTCACCGCGTTGCCGACGTCGTTGTAGGTCACCTCGTCCAGGAAGGTCCGCATCAGGAAGATGCCTCGTCCGCTCGGCTGGATGAGGTTCTCGGGCAGCGTCGGATCCAGGACCCCCTCGACCTCGAAGCCCTTCCCTTCGTCCGTTATCAGGAAGCGCACGTCGTCCTTCGTCAACCCGGCGCGGACCACGATGCGGCGGTCACGGTACGGCGCGATCTGGCGGCGCTTCTCCGCCAGGGCGCGGTAGGCGCGCGGGTCATGTTCGCGGATCTCGGAGGAGACTTCCAGGTTGCCATGGAAGTAGGCGTTGGTGAGCGCCTCGTCGAGCGCGGTCGTGATGCCGTGACAGTCCGATTCGTCGAACAGGTCGGAGTCGCGCAGAATGCCGACCAGGTAGCTCACGAGTGAAGCAATAAGACCCAGGTCGTTCTCCAGGACAAACGACGCGCTCTGCAGGTGGCCGAGCAGGCGCTTGTAGCTCCGCCGTTCTCGCGAGGTCTCCAGGATCCTCTCAACCACCTCGAGCAGGTCGCGCGCGAGCAGCTTCTTCGGGACGTAGCTGGACGCGCCCGCCTCGAGCGCCTGCACTGCGACCTCCTCGCTGCCCCGCGCGGTCATCAGCACCACCGGCACGAGCGGGTAGTCGGCCGTCGCTCGCTCGACGAAGGCGAGCCCGTCCATTTCCGGCATCACCAGGTCGGTCAGCACCAGGTCGACCTCGGCCTCGGCCATCCGCTCGAGCGCAGCCTGTCCGTGCTCCGCCTGCAGCACTTCCCACGACTGCCGCTCGAGCAGATGCCGCGCCAGCTCCCGATCCGCCGCCGAGTCGTCCACGACAAGGATGGTCACCATCCGTTCAACCTCCGACCCAGGAGCGCAGTTCTGTCTCGACCACGTTCAGTTCCGGTTCGAGCAGGGTCCAGGCGCGCGCGGCGCCGCTCCCGTCTCCCTCCCGCGCCCGATCCTCCAGTTGGTGGGCAAGCGCAACGACACGCGCCTTCTCGAACAGCCGGAGCGATCCGGCGATGGTGTGTGCGACCCGGCACGCGACCGCAAGTTCGCCCCGGTCGAGGGCGCTGCGCAGTTCGTCGACGAGCGCGGACTGCTGTCCCAGGTACCCGCCGAGCACCTTCCCCAACAGCTCCTGGTCGCCGTCGACCGCGGCGAGGGCCGCGTCCCAGTCCAGGCGCGCGCCGCTCCCAACCCGCGTCCCGGCTCCGGACGTTGCCCGCTCGTTACCGGCCGCCGTGGCTATCGTCTCGAACAGGTCACGCGAACGGTACGGCTTGAGCAGATAGCCGTCGAACCCGGACTCCCGGCAGTACGCCTCGCTCCCGCGCGACGCCCGGGCGGTCAGCGCGACGATCGCCATCCGCGCCGCTCCGGTATTCGCTTCGCGCCGCCGGATGACGCGCGTAGCTTCATAGCCATCCATCTCCGGCATCTGCAGATCCATCAGGATCACGTCGTACGACTCGGCCGACGTTGCTTCCACCGCGGCCACGCCGCTACTGGCGACACGAACGGTATGCCCGGCCTTCCGAAGCATCCCGGTCGCCACTTCCTGATTGGCGACGCTGTCCTCCACGACCAGGATACGGAACGGTCCGAGCGCCGCCGCTTCGCCCGTCGCGTCGGCAACATCGATGGCGATGTCGTCCGATGTGGAAGGGACGAAACGCGCGGTGAAGTGGAAAGTGCTCCCGACGCCCGGTTCGCTATCGAGACCAATCCGGCCGCCCAGTACATCAACCAGGCGCGCAGCAATCGCCAGACCGAGTCCGGTCCCGCCGTAGTGCCGTGTCGTCGAAGCGTCCGCCTGCACGAACTCCTCGAAGATCACCTGCTGTTTCTCGGGCGGAATGCCGATGCCGGTGTCTTCCACGTCGAACGCGAGCAGGACCTCGTCCTCGTCGCGCGTTTCGGTCCGGACACGCAGGATGACGTGCCCCGACTTCGTGAACTTGATCGCGTTCGACAGCAGGTTGGCGAGCACCTGCCGGAGCAGCCGCTCGTCGCCGATGAGCGCGTCTGGCACGTCGTCCTCGAACTCGGTACGAAGCGTCACCGGCTTCTCGTGCAGCCGGGGCGCCAGCGACCGGACCCACGCTTCGATCCGTTCCCGGAGTGGGAAAGGGGAGGGGTCCGCATCGACGCGGCCTGCTTCCAGTTTCGAGAAATCGAGGATGTCGTTGATGATGTCGAGCAACGCCTCGGCCGAGACCTGGATCGCCTCGACGTGATGTTGCTGCTCTGGCGTCAGGTGGGTGGCGCCGAGCAATTCCGCCGTCCCGATGACCGCGTTCAGCGGCGTCCGGATTTCGTGGCTGACGTTCGCCAGGAACGTGCTCTTCGCCCGGCTTGCCCGCCCGGCGACGTCGCGTGCTTTGCGCAGTTCGTCTGCCTGCCGCCTCAGGCCTTCCTCGGCGTGCTGCAGGGCTGCTGCGTCTCTGCTCTTCTGCTCGTGCTCGTCCCGCCCCACTGGCAGTTCTCCCATCACCTCTGCAAAATGCTACTCCCGACCGCGTCCGGCGCGTAGACTGTGAGGATCGTGATGGAGGGATTCTGCCCGCTGACGGCGGCTTGGTTCCGAAAGAAGTTCGGACAACCGACGCCCGCCCAGGCTGAGGCGTGGCCCCTGATCCGGGCGGGTGGCGACCTGCTGATCTCCGCCCCGACCGGTTCCGGGAAGACGCTGGCCGCGTTCCTGAGCTGCATCGACCGGTTGGTGCAAGAGGGCCTCGAAGGGCCGCTGGACGATCGGACGTCGGTCGTTTACGTCTCGCCTCTCAAGGCGTTGAGCAACGACATCCACCGAAACCTGCAGGAGCCGTTGGCCGAGCTGGGTGATCTCGCGGAAGCGTCAGGGGCCGCGCGGCCGGAGATACGGGCGGCGATCCGGACCGGCGACACGCCCGCCTGGAACCGCGAGCAGATGGTGCGCCGGCCTCCGCACATCCTGGTCACGACGCCCGAATCGCTCTTCATACTCCTGACCGCCGAGCGAAGCCGGACGATGCTGGCGACCGCGACAACCGTGATCATTGATGAAATCCACGCCGTGCTCGACGACAAGCGGGGTGCACACCTCGCACTCAGCCTGGCGCGGCTCGACCACCTGGTGCAAGCGGCCGGTCGCGCGCGACCGCAGCGGATCGGATTGTCGGCGACGGTAAAGCCAATCACGGAAGTGGCGTGCTTTCTGACCGGAGAAGCGTACGGAGAGGAGACCGCGATCGTCGATTCGGGCCACCGGCGCGAGCTCGATGTCGCGGTCGAGGTGCCGCAGGAGGAATTGGGGGTCGTCGCCACCACCGAGATGTGGGGAGAGATCTACGACCGCATCGCCGAACTGATCCTGTCGCACCGCACCACCATCGTCTTTGTCAACACGAGACGGCTCTCCGAGCGGGTGGCGCATCAGTTGGTCGAGCGCCTCGGCGAGGACGCGGTGTTGTCGCATCACGGCAGCCTGTCGCGGGGTCTGCGGCAGGCGGCCGAGACCGCGCTGAAGGAGGGTCGTCTCCGCGCCATTGTCGCCACCGCATCGCTCGAGCTCGGCATCGATATCGGCTCTGTCGACCTGGTCTGTCAGATCGGGACACCCCGTTCGATCGCGGTTGCGTTGCAGCGGATCGGACGTTCCGGCCACAAGGTGGACCGGACGTTCATTCCGAAGGGGCGCTTCTTCCCGGCGACGCGGGACGAGCTGATCGAATGCGCGGCGCTGGTCCGCGCCATTCGGGCCGGTCTGCTCGACGAACGGACGGTGCGTCCGTGGCCGCGCGACGTGCTCGCGCAACAGATCGTGGCCGCCGCGGCGACCGGCGAGTGGGGAGAGGATGAGCTGTTCGCCCTGGTGCGCAGCGCCTACCCGTACGGGAACTTGCCGCGCGACGTCTTCGACGAAGTAGTGACGATGCTGTCGGACGGCATTGCGTCGTCGCGCGGTCGGAACGGCACCTGGCTGCACCGTGATCGCGTGAATGGCGTCATTCGCGGCCGGCGCGGCGCGCGGTTGGCCGCCATAACGTCGGGCGGGGCGATCCCCGACAACGCCAACTACCTGGTGGTGGCGGAGCCGGAAGGGACGACGGTCGGCACCGTGGACGAGGATTTCGCCGTCGAGAGCCTGGCCGGCGATATCTTCCTGCTCGGCACGACATCGTGGCGTATCCGACGGATCGAGGCGGGGCGCGTCCGTGTGGAGGATGCGCAGGGCGCTGCCCCGTCGGTGCCGTTCTGGCTCGGGGAGGCCCCGGGGCGAACACGCGAATTGTCGGAAGAGGTGTCGCGCCTCCGTGAACGCCTCGCCGGTGCAAGTGCCAGCGAGGCTGACAGTGCTGGCGAGACCGCGGAGGATGACGGCGTCGTATTCCTCGTGCGGGAGTGTGGTCTCGACCGTTCCGGCGCCGAACAGGCGGTCGCGTACGTCCGGGCAGGCGTGCGCGTGCTGGGCGCAGTGCCGTCGAACCGGATGCTCGTCGCGGAGCGCTTCTTCGACGAGAGTGGCGGGATGCAACTGGTGCTGCATGCGCCGTTGGGCGCGCGTGTCAACCGCGCCTGGGGTCTGGCGCTCCGGAAGCGCTTCTGCCGCAGCTTCAACGTCGAGCTGCAGGCGGCCGCCACCGACAACGGCCTGGTGATCTCGCTTGCCGAGCAGCACAGTTTTCCGCTCGAGGTCGTCTTCCGGTTCCTGCACCCGGAGACGGTCGAACCGGTGCTGACGCAGGCGATGCTGCCGTCGCCGATGTTCGGCGCCCGCTGGCGCTGGAATGCGTCGCGGGCGCTCGCCATCCTTCGCTTTTCCGGCGGCAAGAAAGTGCCGCCGCCGATTCTTCGGATGCGCTCTGACGACCTTCTGGCCGCGGTCTTTCCCGATCAGGTGGCGTGCGCCGAGAACCTGAGCGGCGAAATACTTATCCCGCACCACCCGCTGGTGGACGAGACGATCCGGGACTGCCTGCACGAGGCGATGGATATCGACGGGTTGCGCGATCTGATCGCCGGCATCGAGGACGGCACGGTCGGGACGCACGCCATCGACACCGCCGAACCGTCCCCGCTCGGCCACGAGATTCTGAATGCAAACCCGTACGCGTTCCTCGACGATGCGCCGCTCGAGGAACGTCGTGCGCGCGCGGTCCAGTTGCGCCGGACGCTTGGCAATGACGGTGGCGAGATCGGTGCGCTCGACGAAGCGGCGATCCGGGAGGTGGCGAACGAAGCGTGGCCGGTCGTGCGCGATGCCGAGGAGCTCCATGACGCGCTGGTGACGCTGGTCCTGGTCCCACCGCATGAGGCATGGCAGGAGTGGTTCGCTCAGCTCGCAAAGACCAACCGGGCGACTTGCCTCGACGTGGTGCGCCAGTTTCCGGCCCGTTTGCAGGATGGCGCCGGAGAGATGGTTAGATTCTGGGTCGCGACCGAGCGAAGCGAGACCGCCCGGCTGGCGCACCCCGAGGGGGCATTCGCTCCGGAGCCCCCCGATATCGATCAACCGGTTCCGGACAGCGCCACGGCCGCCGTGACCGAAGTTCTCCGCGGCTGGCTCGACTCGGTCGGCCCGACGACGGCAGGCGCCCTCGCCGCGACGCTCGCGCTTCCCGAGGATCGGATCACCGCCTCCCTCACCCATCTCGAAGGCGAAGGCCAGGTGCTGCGCGGTTGCTTCACGGCCGCGGGTCGGGTCGCGGGCGCCGAGACCGAATGGTGCAATCGCCGTGTCCTCGCCCGGATCCATCGCCTCACGCTTGGCCGCTTGCGTCGCGAGATCGAACCGGTGTCGTCGGCCGATCTGGTCCGCTTCCTTGCGCGCTGGCAGCGGCTGGCGGAAGGGACGCGGCTGCATGGCGCTTCCGGCCTGCTGCAGGTGATTCAGCAGTTGCAGGGCTGCGAGGTGTCGGCCGCCGCCTGGGAGCGGGATGTGCTTGCCGAGCGCATGGCGAACTACGACCCGGAGATGCTCGATCAGTTGTGCCTGTCGGGAGAGGTGATGTGGGGCCGCCTGTCTCCCCACCCGGCCTTCGAACCGCGGAACGGCGGAGAACCGGGCGAGCCGGTCAACGGCCGCACGCGGCGCGTCCGCCCGACGCGGGTCGCGCCGGTTGCGCTCTTTCTGCGTGAGGATCTCGACTGGCTGGTCCCTCCCGGCCGGACGCTACAGGCGACCGATCCGCCCGATCCGTCGGCGGCTGCCGGCGATGCGGCGCGCGGCGGCTTCCCCGTCCTCTCGCATCCCGCGCAGGCGGTGCTCGACGCGCTCCGCCGCCGCGGCGCGTCGTTCCTGCGCGAACTGGTGCACGAGACCGGCCGGCTTGCGAGCGAGGTGGAGGACGGACTCTGGGAACTGGTTGCGGCTGGCCTGGTGACGGCCGACGGATTCGATAACCTGCGCGCCCTGACCAACCCGAAGCGCCGCCGCGGCGAGGGTCGCTTTCGCGCGGCGCGCCCCCGGCATGCCGCGGGCCGCTGGGCGCTGCTCGCGCCGGGGGGCACCGGTCGCCAGGGTGGCGCGGAGGGACGTGCCAACCGCGAAACCGCTGTTCCCGACCGCACCGCCGAACGCGAACGCGAACGCGCCGATGCGTTCGCGCGCCAGTTACTGCTCCGCTGGGGCGTTGTCTTCCGCGATCTGGTCCGTCGCGAGACGCTGATGCCCCCTTGGCGTGACCTGCTCGCATCGCTCCGCCGCATGGAAGCTCGGGGCGAGATCCGCGGCGGCCGCTTCGTCGCGGGATTCGTCGGCGAGCAGTTTGCACGGCCGGATGCGGTCGAGCTGCTCCGTATCGTCCGCCGCGACGGCGGCCGAATCGATCAGGGCCGTGCGATCCGCGTCTCGGCTGCCGACCCGATGAATCTGGCGGGTATCGTTACGCCCGGGGCCCGCGTCAGCGCGCTCTCGGGCGAAACGGTCGAACTGTTGCCGGCAGGACCTGTCGCCGCCGACGCTCCCGCCATGCAAGAATGATCGGGGCCTTGGAGAGATCATTGACGATGAGAGCGCATACCTGCACCGGAGTGCTGATTGGACTGCTTGCCCTGACGGTTGCCTGTGGTCCGCCGCCGCCGGACGACACGCAGACGGTGATCGAGACCCTTGCGAGCGACGACTTCGAGGGTCGCCTTACCGGATCGACGGGCGAGAGCATGGCCGCGCACTACCTGATCGGCCAGTTGCAGTCGATCGGCGCCGAGCCGCTGCCGGACCACGACGCGTTCCGCCACGAGTTCGCGTTCACTTCGGGGATCGAGGACACCGGCACGGCGATCGCGCTCACCGATGCGGAGGGCGAGTCGGTCGCGCTGCCCGAAGCCTCCGGCGGCGATACGCCGTCCGTTCGGGGCCTTGCCTTCTCGGAGACCGACTCCCTCGAGGCGGCGCTGGTCTTCGCCGGCTACGGGCTGTCGGTTTCGGAGACGGCCGATGGTTTCAGCTACGACAGCTACGCGACGCTCGATGTCGAAGGAAAGATCGCCGTTGTTCTCCGCTATTTCCCAGAGGAGTCGGAGGGCGACGTGCGTGGCGAGCTGTCGCGCGTCGCGGGACTTCGCAACAAGGCTTTCGCGGCGCGTGAGCGCGGCGCGGTCGGCCTGATCGTGCTCACCGGCCCGAACTCGCCCAACGCGGGCGAACTCGCGCCACTCACCTTCGACAACGCGATGGGCGACGCCGGCCTGGTCGCGGCGACCGTCGATGGCGCGCTCGGCGCGGCGATCGTCGAGAGCGCCGGTCGTCCGCTCGCCGAGGTGCAGGCAGAATTCGACACCGCTAACCCGCACATCGCCGGCTTCGATCTGCCGCTCGCCGCGGCGCTCGATGTCCGCCTCGAACGCCAGCCGGGTGCCGGCCACAACGTGATCGGTTGGTTGCCGCCCACCCGCGACGCGGAGGTCGACAAGCCGTACCTGCTGCTGGGCGCCCACTACGACCACCTGGGTCGGGGCCTCGGTGGCGACTCGCTCGCGCGCGACGACGAAGTGGGACAAGTCCACAACGGCGCCGACGACAATGCGTCGGGCGTTGCTGCGGTTCTTGCGGTGGGGGAGCGCCTTGCGGAGGTCGAGCGCGACCGGGGCGTCATCCTGGCGTTCTGGTCCGGCGAGGAACTGGGCCTGCTCGGCTCGGACGACTTCGTCGAGCGGCCGCCCGTTCCGACAGAGGAGATCGCGGCTTACATCAACTTCGACATGGTGGGCCGCCTGCGCGAGAACACCGTCAATGTGCAAGCGGTCGGCAGCAGCTCGATCTGGACCGACCTGGTGGAGGAGCTGAACGAGCCGGCCGATCTGACCCTGTCGTTCGTTGCCGATCCGTACCTGCCTACGGACGTCCGGAGCCTGAACGATGCTGACGTGCCGAGCCTCAATTTCTTCACCGGCTCCCACGAGGAATATCACCGGCCGTCCGACGACGCTGACACTCTCAACTACGACGGCATCGCGAAGATCGTCGACCTGGCCAGCGTGGTTGCTGGCAACCTCGCTCTCCGTCCGGAGCCGCCGGACTTCGTCGAGGTGGAGCGCGAGGAGCAGCAGGGCGGCACCGCGATGATGCGGATCTACACGGGCACGATCCCGGACTACACGCAGGAAACGGAAGGGCTTGCCCTTTCCGGCGTCGTCGCGGGCGGCCCCGCGGCCGAGGCGGGCCTCGAGGGGGGCGACGTCATCGTCAGCCTTGCCGGCCGCGAGGTGGGGGATATCTACGACTACATGTTCGCCCTCGACCTGCTCCGCGTCGGACAGCCGGCCGAGGTGATCGTGGTCCGCGACGGCGAACGGGTCACCGTCGAACTGATTCCGCGCGCGCGGAACTAGGAGTCGGGCTCCTAGCCGTCACGGCGGGGTCGGCTGGGGTGTCCGACCCGGGCCCGTGGGCCTTGCGGGGGCGAGCGACGGGCGGTAAGGTAGACTCGTGATGGTCGCGCCGCTTCGATTAGAGCGTGTGGCGATAGCGTTACTCGTGCTCGCGTGCGTACTCACCGGGCACGCCACACAAGCGCAGATTGTGACGGAGGGCGTGTATACCGCCGAGCAGGCGGCGCGCGGCCGTCGGGTCTATCAGGATCAGTGCGTGACCTGTCACGGCGACGCGCTGGAGGGCAGCGTCGGCCCACCGCTCGCAGGCGAAGGCTTCCTCTCGATCTGGAGCGCGCGCCCGGTGGTGGAGCTCGTCGACAAGATCCGTAACACCATGCCCCTCCAGGCGTCGGTGCCCCTCTCCCGGCAGGAATCGATCGACCTTGGGGCCTACATCCTTCAAGCCGGCGGCTTCCCGGCCGGACCAGCGGAGCTGACCGACGCCGCGTTGCCGGGTATTGCGCTTCCCACGTCGCCCACCGCTTCCGCGTCCGCCACCGGCGGGGACATTGCCGCTGCCCCGATCGCCAACCTCGCCCAACTGATGCGCGCCATCGCCTTTCCCGCTTCCAATAGCGTTTTCAACGTGCAGATCAAGGACCCCGGCGCCGACATCCCGCCGCCGACGGGCTCCAGGTCGTTCGACTTTGTCGAGTGGGGATCCACGGTCTATCCCGGATGGGAGGCCATCGACCTGGCCGCGCTGGCGCTAGCCGAGTCGGCGCCCCTGTTCCTGGTGCCGGGACGCCGGTGTGAGAACGGGAGGCCCGTTCCCGTGGAACGGGCCGATTGGCAGGAGTTCACCGAGGCGCTGATGGAAGCGGGGCAGGCTGCCTATCGGGCGTCGCAGTCCAGGAGCCTCGACGCTGTCATCGAGGTCACCGACCAGCTCAACGACACTTGCGATAACTGCCACGAGGTCTACCGTGACGTGGGCGCCGAAGGGCGTGGTGCTGGAACCGACCGCTGCCGGCAGGGCCCCTGAGGGAGGAGCCGTCCCAGGGAGGAATGACAATGCGCCTGACTACAGTCGTTGCGGTGGCGTCAATCCTGTCGATTCCCGCGCCCGCGTCGTCGCAGGAGTGGGTCGAGTTCGCGAGTCAGGAAGATCGCTTCACGTGCAACTTTCCGGGCCAGCCGCAGGTGACGGAAACGACCTGGGCGTCCGAGTTCGGGGCCGAGTTGCCAGCGCGCGTCTACGCCGCCGAGGTCGGTCCGAGCCGCTACACCGTGACGGTGGCCGATTACAGCCACGCGGAGAGAATCCTCTCGGAGAAGGCCCAGGACTGCCCGCCGGGCGCGGAGCGGTGCAGCGGAGGCGGGCTTACCGGCGAAGGGTACTGGAGGCACGATCTGCGGGGCGCGATGCTCTACGCGACCTGGAGGTTCCTGCAGGGGGACGCTGAGGCGACGCACTTGGGCTACAACTCCGTCGACCGCGTCGAGGGGCACCAGTTGCACCTGACCAACCCCGACCAGTCCCGCACGTTCGTGTCTATCTACATGCATGAGAACAAGCTCTACGTCCTGGAAGGCACCGTCCCTCGGGGCTATCCCGAGCCGGCGCTCTTTCAGCAGTCCCTGGGATGGCTCGACGAGAACGGGGCCGGGCTTCGCTACCAGTTCCCGTACACCAACGGGTTCCCAGTGCCGCCCCGTGTCCCGGCAGTGTTCTAACTGGAGAAGAGCTTTGAGGAGGGCGAGTATGCGGTTCAAACTGACTCTTGCAGCCGTCTGTGCGGTTTCCCTGGCGTTGCCAGCCAGCGCGCACCATTCTCACGGCAACTACTCGGACACGTTCACGGACATCGAGGGTGTGGTCACGGAATTGCACCTGCTGGTTCCGCATTCCTGGATCTACGTGGAAGTGGAGGGATCCGACGGCCAGCCGCAGATATGGGCGCTGGAGGCCACCGACCGCAACGGGCTCGAGGGGATCGGCGTCACTCGCGACTACGTTCGGCCGGGCGACGCGGTCAAGGCGCGCTGCCACCCGGTCCGGGACGGCTCCCCTGGATGTCTGCTCGGGTTCCTGAAGGCGGCGGATGGATCCGTCAAGGACTGGGATGGCGGGAGTGCCTCCGCCCCCGACGACTTCTAGGAGCCCGTATATGGACTCCTAGCGCAGGGCGCGGGCAAGAGTGCGAGTTGCTCAGTCCTCGCCCGCCGTCAGGGCCAGCACGGCGTAGGCGGTCCCGGCATCGCGCATGAAGCGGCCGCGGTCCGACGCCGGATCGTGCTTTCGGTTGAGTGACGAGGCAGGCCAGGATCCGTCGGCGTCCTGGTTTCGCGCGAGCCAGCCGAGGCCGCCCGCGACCGCATCGTGATCGCGGGGCAGCCCGGCCTGCTGCAGCGCGAACGTGACCAGCCCCGTCGCGTACCCGTCGCTCTTCGTGTCGAGGCGTGTCTCGTCCCGCCGGGACCAGGTTCCGAGCGACGGCAGGCTCCAACCGCCGTCCTCCCGTTGCAGGCCGACGATCTCGTCGACGATCACCTGCCGCTGCGCGTCCGCCAGGAGATCGGGCAGCGCCCCGGAGGCCCATAGCGCCATGGCGCGATTGAAGGGCGGCTGGCTGTCGAGCTGCTGCCGGAGGTAATCACCGAGCCGTGCGACGTTGTCCTGGATCTCGGAGCGGGCGCCATAGCCGTCCGGTGCGAGTCCCACCGCCACGGCGGCCAGCGCCGCCCCGTGGTACGGCCCCTCGTCCGATTCCCACGGCGCGAGGTTGAAGTGCAGCCAGGGCCACGCGCCCGCGGCGGCGCCCTCCGTCTGCTGCAGTGCCCAGAGGTTGTCGAATGCCTGGAGCGTCCGGTCGCTCAGCACGCCGCGCCGCGCGTCGTGCTGAGCGAGGATCAGCGCGTTGAGTATCGCTTCGGTCCCCCGCGACTGGCTCGTCTTGGGTGGGCCGTGGCGCTCGTCGGTGTAGAAGGGGCCGATCTCGGCCCAGTGGGTGACGCGGGTCGTCGCGCTCTCGAGCACCGCCCGCTCGTACTGCGTCGCCTCGCTTGCATGGCCCGCGGGCCGCAGCATCGGCCGGGCGAGGCCGTATGGGGCCGTCGTATGGCACGAAAGGCAGAATGTGCCGCTTTCCCGCGCCGCCGTCTCCCAGCCCGACCACCAGTCCGCACGCTTGTCGAGATAGGCGGCAGCGGCCTGCGGGTCCCACGCGCCGGGGTCACCGCTCTGCGCGTGGACCGGCGACAGGCTCAGGACCAAGCCTGCCAGGAGCATCGGAATGCACACTCTTGTCATGACGGACTAGGAGCCCATCATCTCACATCGGGTCGCGGCGCCTAGCAGCGGCGGTTGATGACGGAGGGTGCCGGGCCGGGAGGCCGGCGCACCAGGCCGGCGCACCCTCAGAGCGGGTCGCCCTGGGCGCCTTCCTGGAAGGCCCAGATGCGGTTCCGGGTGAGGACGTAGAGGACGCCGTCGCGGACTACCGGGGTGCAGTAGACGGCGGCCCCGAGGTTGTACTCTCCCAGGAGCTCGAGTTCGCGTCCCGCGCGCAGGACCGCGACGTCGCCATCCTCGTCGCCCAGGAACACCTTGCCGTCGGCGACGAACGGGGAGCCCCAGACCGCCGCGAACGTGTCGTAGGTCCAGAACTCCTCGCCGGTCTGCGCGTCGAGGGCGTGCAGGAAGCCGGAGAGGCTCGAGATGTAGAGGACGCCGTCGGCGATCGCGGCGGTCGACATCGTCCGGTAGAAGTCTTCGCCTCCCCGGTGCCAGACGACGTGCGTGTCGGTCACGTCACCCCTGCCGGTCGCGTCGATCACCCAGAGGTGGCCCGGCGCCTCGCCATGCTCCGGGTCCTGGCCGACGCCGATGTACACCTTGTTGTCGTACACCACCGGCGTCGAAAGGATGTTGTTGCGCGTACCCCGTCCCCCAAGGATCCACTCGGAGTCCTTCGGGTTGCAGTCGAATTCCCAGAGCAGGTCGCCCGTCTCCGGGTCGAGGCTGTAGATGACGCCGTTACCGCCCGGGAAGATCACCTGAGCCCGTCCGTCGACGACCCCGTACGTCGGGTTCGTCCAGGCGCCGTGCAGGACCTCTTCGCCCACCGGGTTCGATTCCCAAAGCAGTTCGCCCGTGTTCTTGTCGAGGGCGATGAAGGCGGGCGAGAAGGGGGACGGAATGTTGACGTGGCCCTCGTCGACGCCGTTGCTGGTTACCGTGAACAGGACGTCACCGACGATGAGGGGGGAGCCGGTGGCGAGGTTGTGCGGGAAGACGTCGAGCTCGCCGATCATGTCGTACGACCAGATAATGTCGCCATTCTGGCCGCCGGTCTGCTCCTCGTCCATGAACGGACCCTCGTTGCCGTCGGCAAGGCCCTTCGCGTCGAGGCAGACGATGTGCGCCTCGTTCGAGACGTACCAGATCCGGTCGCCTTCCATGAACGCGGTGGAGCAGATGCCCTGCAGCGGCCAATCGTTCACGCGGCCGGACGATAGCTTGGGATGGACCATCTGCCACAGGAAATCGCCGCCAGTGGCTTCGAACGCCATGACGACGCCCTTGTCGCCGTCGATCGCCGGGTCGCGACGCCCCTCGTTGTTCGTGCCGACATAGACACGGCCGTTCGCCACCACCGGTCCGCCGTAGGCCTGTGATCCGACTGGCTGCGACCAGAGAACGTTTCGCCCGGTTGAGGCATCCCACTCGGAGACCACGCCGGTTTCGTCCGACACCATGTTGCGTTCGGGCGTGTTGCCGAACATGGCGGTCTCCTGCGCGGCGGCCGGTGCGGCCGGTGCGGCCAGGGCGGTCAGCGCGAACAGGCCGGCGACGGCCAGACGCGCGGCGCCCGGGGCAGCGAAGCGAATTCCGGTGATCGGGGACAGTCGAGTCATTGGTTCTCCATCACGCGCACATTGTCATAGTAGATGTCGATCGGCGAGTAGCCGATCAGGCCGGGACTGCCGTCTTGAACCGGTTCGGGATCCTCCACGGTCACCGTCCAGACCTCCGGCTCCGGATCGCCGCGCCGCCAAACCTTCCCGCGGATCAGCGCGCGATTCTCATCGGTGTCGACGCGCAGCTTCAACGTGTACCAGACGTCCGGCTCCCAGGCGAAGTCGAACCGCTCCGCCATTCGCAGTTCCGCCGCCCACGAGCGGACCTCGATCCGCTGGTGGTTGCCCTGCAGGTCCATCGTGTAGCCGCTGTTGATCAGGCCGATGTCGGGTCGTCGCCGCCCCTTCTGCGTCGACATCGCGTCGGCTTGCACGGTGTAGTTGGACAGGTGGGACGGACCGATGTAGATGGCGTGCCGGTGGATGCCGGTCCGCGATGGACCCTTGCGGAAGAGCTGCTCGCCCCCCTCGTCCACCGCGGCCAGGCTGCCGCCGCCGCCGATCCAATGGCCCGGCCGTCCGTTCTCGAAGTTCTCCGCCCAGGGAAGTTGCGTAAAGATGCGGACGCGGGCCGCGGCCGAGACGTTTCCGACCCTGGCGATCACCCGGCCTGCCTGATTGGTCGAGTCGGGCGGGGATTGGAACTCTCCGTTGACGCGCAGGCGCGACCCGGCCAGGTCCTCGAGCGACCAGGTAGCGTCCCGGGCGCCGAGCGACTGTCCGTTCGCGTCGAACGCCTCGACGCGGAAGCGGAGCGTCTCGCCGGCCGAGGCGACGACCTCGGCGGGATGCACCTGTATGCTCGCCACCGTATCGGCGGCCGCCGATTCGTTGCCGAGCGCCGGCGTTTCGCCGGGCGTAGCGTCGAACGGCGCGGCGGGATCGCCGATGGAGTAAACCCCCGATTCCGCCGTCACGTAGAGCCGCCCGTAGGCCGGAGCGAACGAGCCGTATATCTCGGCGTAGCGGCCGTCTTCGACCTCCAGTTCGTCGCTGTCGAGGAACTCCACGCCGTCAGCCCCCGGTTGCAGGATGTGGACGTTGCCGTTGACCTCGGTGATGTACAGCTTGCCGTCGGCCCAGACGGGCGACGACTTGCCGACCGTGCCGACGCTCTCCTCCCACAGCACCGACCCGTTCGACGCGTCGATCGCATAGAGGTTGGCCGAGTTGTCGATCACGTAGAGGCGACCGTCATGGATCAGCGGCGACGAGAAGCCGACCGCCATTTCGTCTATCCGCCAGACTTCACCCGTTTCCGTGATGTCGCCTTCGCGAGTGGCATCCAGTGCGACGAGGCGCCCCATCGTGCCCTGATCGATGTTCTCTTCGCTGTGGGCGACGTAGACGGTGGTGCCGTCGATCACCGGGGAGACGTTGATGCCGCGCTGGCTCAGGCGGAACTCCCAGACTTTCCTGCCAGTCCGGGCCTGCAGCGCGTAGATGTGGCCGTCGGCGTTGCCGTCGATGATCAGCCGCTGGCCGTTCACCACGGCGACGATCGGCACCGACTGGGTGTTGAGGTCCGCCGGCTGGCCGCCCGGCGTTGCGATCCATTCGATGTTGCCGTTCGCCTTGTTGAAAGCGACGTAGCGATGGCGGGGCGGCCCGCCAAGATTGCCCCAGATCGAGCCGATTACGCCGAGAATCAGCCGGTCCTCATCGATGATCGGGGTCGACGTGCGTCCGCCGTACCCGGAGGCTCGGCCCAGGTCTTCGTGCAGCCGCCGACTCCAGACGATTTCGCCGTCACGGTCGAAGGCGTGCAGGTGCCCGTCCACGTTTAACGCGTAGAGATAGCCGGTCTCCGGATCGCCGGTCACGCTCCCCCAGCCGACCCGGTTGAACGGGACGGTGGTGTTCAGAACGTTGAAGGTGTGCTGCCAGAGCTGCGTGCCACCTTCGGCATCCCAGCAGGTGACGATCTCCTTCTTCGCGACATTGTCACCGGTCCGGCCATTTGCGCAGACTCGACCGTCAAAAACGGCCGGCGTCGACCGCGCGATGTAGGGCTGGAACCAGACGAAGTTCTCGCCCTCCAGTGACCAGCTCGACGGCAATCCGGTCAGATCGGAGACGCCGGTCTGCGCCCGACCACGCCAACTGGGCCAGTCCTGCGCCTCCGCGCCAGCCGCCGGCAGGAGGAGTCCCGCTACGACGAGGCACGACGCCAGAACGGTAGAGCGGACCGGCCCGGAAAAAGTCACCCTGATCATTGCCAATACCTCACTCGATTGGAGTTCGCGGCAAGCGCCAAGCGGGAATTCTAGCACGCAGCCTGCCGCTTCTTCCGCCTGCCGGACGTGGATCCAGATAGCGCACAGTACCCGGTCTGCGACGCTACGCACATATCCGGGTGCTGACGTCAGGGCGGTCTGATACCATCCGCCGCGACGCGTTGCGGTTGCTTTTCCGGAGCGCAGTTCCGCCGCGAGATCGGCAAGTACGTGGACGAGGATGAAGTGGCCGGCCTCGAACGCTTCGTAACGGTAGATTGATGACGCGACCCGGACTGGTTCAATGGATGAAGCCCCGCTGGGGTGTCGGCCCCATCGGCATCGTCGCCATTCTGACCGCGTTCTCGCTGGCCGGCCTTACGACGGTTCGACTGAAGGGGCCGGTGATGGCATGGCTGCTCCCGGCGGATGCGCCCGGCTGGCTCGGCTGGCTCATCTACCTGGTGATAATGCTGCCGATCTATCAATTATTGCTGCTGGGGTACGGCACGCTGCTCGGCCAGTTCGATTTCTTCTGGAGCAAGCTGAAGACGGTCGGCCGCCTGATCGCGCGTCGCACCGAGAGCGAACCCTCCGCCTGACCCGTCGCGCTCAACCGAGCGCGCGCTCGACGGCCCAGACAATTCCGACTACCGCGATCGCCGCCGACGCCGGCACCGTCACCCGCCGCCGGTACCACGCTCTCGTCCGCCACCATCCGACGGCGAGTGCCGCCGCGCCGATCACGACGAGCTGTCCCGCTTCGATTCCCGCGTTGAAGGACAGCAGCGCCAGCAGCCGTTCTTCCTCCGGGAGCCCCAGCTCGCCGAGCACGCCCGCGAAGCCGAGGCCGTGCAGCAGCCCGAAGCCGAACACGACGGCCGGTCGCCAACCGGTCAGACGATCGGTCAACACGTTCTCGATCGCGACGTAAGCTACCGACAGCGCGATGACCGGCTCCACCACGCGGGGCGACAGGGTCACGACATCGAACGTCGCGAGCGTTAGCGTTACTGCGTGCGCTGCGGTGAATGCCGTTACCTGCCAGACGAGCGGCCGCAGCCGCGGGCTCAACAGGCAGAGTCCGAGGACAAAGAGGATGTGGTCGGCGCCCTCCGGCACGATGTGGATGAAGCCGAACCGGCCATAGCGTCCCGCCACCTCGGCCCGTGTCGGCGGCTCGACCGGCGCCGTCAGGTCCAGCGGATCGCTTCGCGCGCCCGCTTCGAGGATGGAGCGGACTTCGACGTCGCGCGCGCTGTCCACCACCGTCAGATGCACTTCGCCGAACGCGCGCGATGCGAAGAAGCCGACGTCGGTTGCTCCTTGCGGGATGCGGCCGGTCAGGCGTGCCGTCAGGCCGAGCACCGTGGGAATCTCCGACTCGATGGCGCGGGGTGTGCCGTAGTCGGGGAACGCCACGTCGAACGGCGCGGGATCGCCATCGAACCGAACCCGGACGCGCCGCTCGAACAACCGCCGCAGCCGGTCGACGCGCTGCTCGAATGCGTCTGCCGGGAGGCTGGCGAGTGCGGCCGCCAGTTCCGCGTCGTCGGTCCCGATCGGTGCGCCGAGGGCCAGCGCGTCCAGGTCGTAGATCAGTTCCGCCGCGAACGTTCCGTCCGGCTGCAGCGTCAGCGTCACCTCCGTGAAGCTGAGGGGATGACCGGTTACTGACGCGACAGGCAGCAGACAGACGACGAGTAGTGCTGTAACGAGACGGATCACGCCACCGAGCATACTGCGAGGGTTCCGCCCTCCGTCAGCGCGCCACGGACGGGAACTAGAGGGGGCCGTCGCCCCAGGGCCCGGTAATCGCGAACGTGATCCCGGGGGTCTGCACGTTGACGAAGAGCCAGTCGCCGGCCGGGCTGTAGACCACACCGGCGAACTCGCTGTGCCGGAAGTCGCCGGCGATCCCGTTCCGCTCGCCGTCGAGCACCACGTTGTTCTTCGCGAACGGGAAGATCTCACCGTCGAGCGTCAGGCCGCGGACATGGTCGTCCGTCTCCCCATCCTCGCAAAGTGCCAGACCGCCGCGTGGGCTGACGGTCAGGTTGTCGGGCATGTCGAGCACCTCGACACCGGGCGATTCGAAGAGGAGCCGGATCCGCTCGCCGCTGGGGTCGTACTCCCACACCTGACCCGCTTCCTGATCACCGCCGGTGGTCGAGACGATGTAGATGCGGCCGTCGCCGTACCAGATTCCCTCGAGTCGCGCGAACGTGGCGCCGCCGCCCGCGAGACCCTGCCGGTAGACGCTGTCGGTCGCGATGTCTTCGGGATCGGGATCGGCAATTGGCGACCAGGTGACCGGCTGCCACGCGCCGACGGTCTGACCGGTGCGGGTGTCGTACGCCGGGGCGCCGTCGATCGCCAACATCTCGAGACGTCCCCCCGCCTGGAGCTGGCCCGGCTGATCCGGAAGGAAGCGGTAAAGCCCGGACGCTGACCGATCTTCCGTCTCGTAAGCGATGCCGGTCGCCGGATCGAACGCGACTGCTTCGTGGACGAAGCGTCCCATTGCACGGTACGGCTCGGCGGATGCTGCGGTGGCCCCGTCCGCCGGCACCTCGAAGATGTAGCCGTGGGGTAACTCGTAGCCCGGGCCTTCCCCCGGACCGAGCACGGTTTCCTCGCAGGTGAGCCACGACTGCCACGGCGTCGGGCCACCTGCGCAGTTGACCGCGGTGCCGGTCAGGCTGGCATGCGCGTTCACCAGGGCGCCGGCGGACGGATCGAAGTCGAGTGTCGTCGTGCCGCCACCCCCGCCCGGGTCGTACAAGGGACGGGATGCGAAAGGCAGACCCTCTCGCATTTCATGGTTGCGCACGAGGCGGACCAAGCCGTTGGCGATCGGAAATGCGGCCATCCCGTCATGCGCCGGGGGGGTTGCGAGACCGTCCGCAAGTGGGTCGCCGGTCCAGCCAAACGTGACGTAGCGGAAGCCGGGCGGGAGAAGGAGCAGTGGCAGGCCGGTCGTCCCGTCAACGACCGGACCGAGCGGCCCGTAGCCGACATCGGAAGCGACCGATTCGTTCGGTGCCAGCGCGCCGCCGGTCTCGGCGACGCGGCATGCCAGCGCATGAAACGGCGCCGCTCCCAGGAACGCGCCTGCGGTTACCAGAAACCGCCGCCGGTCCGGCATCGCTTCTCGCATGCCACCAGTCTAGCGCCGCAGCTTCACCCGATACGGCCGGCCGCCCCGCAGGAAGTTCACCACCGTGTCACGTTCGGCGACAATCCCGGCCAGTCGCTCGGCCGCCGCTTCCGCGCCGGCAATATCTACGCCGCCCACCCGGTAGATGACGTCTCCCGGCTGCAGCCCCTCTGCCGCTGCAATCCCAGCCGGGTCGGCCGCCACCGCCAGGGCGCCGTCACGCACCTGCAGGTTGTCCGTTTCGGCGCGCGCCATCAACGCGTCGGTCGGCGCCGCATCGCAGAGCGAGACGCCGACGAGCGGCGCCTCCGCCTCCGTCCCCTCGACGCACTCGTAGAAGGAAGGGCGATCCGTCTGTGCCGCCGGAGTGACGGCTAGCGCCACGAGGACGCTGGCCGTTGCCATCACGGCGCGTGCCACGGTCAGGACTCGAGGGAGGCGTCCAACGTGATCTCGGCGTTCATCAGCTTCGAGATCGGGCAGCCGGTCTTCGCGCCGTTCGCCGCCTCGTCGAACGCCTCCTGGCTAGCGCCCGGCACCTTCGCGTTGCAGTCGAGGTGGATCTTCGTCACGGCGAAGCCCCCCTCCACCGCCGAGAGCGTCACGGTGGCGCTGGTGGTGACGTGGTCGGGCGTCAGCCCGGCGTCGCCCAACACCGCCGAGAGCGCCATCGAGAAGCAGCCGGCGTGTGCCGCCGCGATCAGTTCTTCCGGGTTCGTGCCTGATGCACCCTCGAAGCGCGTCGCAAAGGTGTACGCCGTATCGGACAGTACGCCGCTGCCGCCCGTGATCGATCCGTTACCGTCCTTGAGTCCGCCCTGCCAGACGGCCGTTGCCTTGCTGTCCATGTCTTCTCCTGGGTTGGCTCCGGACCGGCCGTGCCCCGGGGTCCGGCCGTCGATCCCACCATTGCGTGCCGGCCCCGGGACGGCTGGCCCGCAGGTGAGGACTCTAGATCGCCCCGCGTCGCGGGCGCAACCCGCAAGGCGTCGCGCTTCCCATTGACGGACTTATGCATCATCGTTGCAAGATCTATCGATAAGTGATCGCGGCAGGGGAGCACGACGATGAGGCAATGGCGACGAGTGGGTCTGGCGACTGCGATTGGCGGCGCACTGGTGCTGGCTGCTGGCACGGGGGAGCCGGCGTTCGCGCAGGGGTTGACCGAGGCGGAG
The DNA here is from genome assembly GCA_965246995.1 of Vicinamibacterales bacterium. GTDB lineage: Bacteria > Acidobacteriota > Vicinamibacteria > Vicinamibacterales > UBA8438 > VXRJ01. The sequence goes on along the minus strand of OZ252008.1, from coordinate 998,865 downwards.
GCCATCGCACGCATGCGCCAGGAGCATCCGGCGGTGCGGGCGCTCCGGTTTGGCGTCCGCGAGGCGGAAGCGGACGCACTCGAGCGGAGCCTCCCGGCCAACCCGACGCTCAGCTATACGCGAGAAGACGCTGCCGGGAACCGGGACGACTTCCTGCTGGTCACGCAACCGCTGCCGCTGCGCGGGCGGACCGGACTGTTCGGGGAAGCGGCGCGCCGCGCGACCGAGGCGGCAAGCGCGCGGGCCGACGCCGATCTGTTCGCGTTCGAGACTTCGCTCCGCCTGGCATTCACGGAACTGTTGCTGGCGCAGGCGCGGACGGCGGCGATCGAGGCGGGTGTTTCGGAGCTGCGGCGCCTGGTCGAGTTGTTGCGGGCACGTGAGCAGGAGGGTGAAGGATCCCGTTTCGACCGGCAGCGGGCCGAGCGAGAGGTGGCGGAGGAGGCAGCGGATCTGGCCATCGCCCGGATTCAGCAGGCGACGGCCCAAGCCGGTCTCGTCGCGTTCTTCGCGCCCGGGTCCGATCCGGACGGACTGGTGGCCGCCGGCGGTCTCGACGACCTCGCAGCCGACACGGTGGCCGATGGCCTGGAGACATTGTTGTCGCGCGCCCTGGAACAGCGGGCTGACTATCGGGCGCTGGTGTCGCGCGAGGCGCAGTGGGCGATCGAGCGGCGTGCGGCCGAGCGCTTGCGTCTGCCGGACGCGGCGGTGACGGCTGGGTTGAAGCGGAGCGGCAGTGCGCTGATCGATACCGACCTCGGCTACGCGGTAAGTGCGACGGTCGGCGTCCCGCTCTTCAACCGGGGCCAGTTGCAGGCCGCGCGCGCAGAAGCGGCGCGCGCGCGCATCGAGGCGGAGCGCCACGTCTTGCGCGGCCGCATCGAACAGCAGTTGCGTGTTGCCCTCACCGCGGCGCGCCGATACGCTGCGCTGGCGGACGAGTACCGGATGACATCGGTTGAACCGGCGGCGGAACTGGCGTCGATCGCGCAGGTGGCATACGAAGAAGGGGAGTACGGAGTCCTGGAGTTGCTCGACGCGCATCGCGTCACGCTTAGCGCTGCGTTGCGCGAAACGGAGTTGCTCGCCGCGGCGCGTCGCGCAACGGTCGAGCTGGATCGCGCAGTCGGAGAGAATCCTGTCCCATGACGATGACGCGGGCGTTTGCCGGGATCGTGGCCCTGGTGTCCGCCGCTTGCGCCGGTGGATCCGACATGGCGCCGGCGGCCGCGCCGGTGGTGGATCCGGATGTCCGGCCGTCGGTCGTCGAGACTCGCTGGACTGACCGCACCGAGTTGTTCGTCGAGTACCCCGCCCTCGCGGCGGGAGAGACAAGCCGCTTCGCGGTCCATCTGACCGATCTGGCGACGTTCGAACCGATCCGGTCGGGCCGCGCGACTGTGCTGTTGCGTGGCGCCGCGGATCAGACTTACACCGCCGACGCTCCCAGCCGCCCCGGTATCTTCGGCATCGACGTCACGCCATCTTCTCCCGGCGCGTACGAGCTGGAAATCCTGCTCGATGCGCCCGGCCTCGCCGACCGGCATCGCCTCGGGGCGGTGACCGTGCACGCCTCGCCCGATGCGGCATCCGCTGCCGTCACGGCGGCCGAAGATGACGGATCGATCTCCTTCCTGAAGGAACAGCAATGGGCGCTCGACTTCGGCACCGCGCCTGCCACGGTGCGTCCGGTCGCCGACAGTCTGTCGATTGCGGCCGAGATTGCGCCGCGTACCGGCGGCCGCGCCGACGTGACCACGCCGGTCACGGGCCGTCTGGCAGAGGAACTGCCGCCACTGCCCATCGGCTCGCTCGTCACGCGGGGCGACACGCTGGCCGAGGTAATCCCACACAGCGGTCATGGCGAGGACCGGCCGGCGCTCGAACTGGACGTGGCGGAGGCGCGAAGCGCACTCGAGCTGAGCCGGGCCGAGCGGGCGCGCGTCGATCGCCTGGTGGCGGCTGGCGCGGTGCCGGCGCGGCGGCAGCTTGAAGCCCGGGTCGCCGAGGATATCGCCGAGGTACGCCTCCACGCGGCCGAGGCGCATATCGCCCAACTTGATGCGACACGGGCCGGTGAGGGTGACGGCGAGCATGACATCCGCTTCGTGCTGCGTGCGCCGATCAGCGGTGTTGTCGCGTTCTCGGAAGCGACACCGGGGGCGAGCATCGAGGCGGCAGCACGTTTGTTCGAACTGGTGGCCGTGGATCGGGTGCATGTCGTGGGCGCGGTGCCGGAGGCTGCGCTTCCGCGGATCGGCGACCTGACCGGCGCTGAACTCGAAGTCCCGGGTCTCGGCGCGCCAGTGCCCCTCGAACGGCTGGTGGCCGTGGGCCGCGTTCTCGATCTCGGCGCCCGCACCGTTCCGATCACGTACGAGTTGCGTGACCCCGATCGCCGGATCGTGATTGGCCAGGCGGTAACGCTGCGCCTGTTCCTGTCGGAAGGGATGGAGACGATCACGGTGCCGGAAAGCGCCATCGTCGATGATGCGGGTCAGCCGGTGCTCTTCGTGCAAGTGGGAGGCGAGTCGTTCGAACGCCGCCCGGTCACGCTCGGCAACCGGGAGGGGGACGCCGTGCAGGTGACGGGAGATGTCGCTCTAGGAGAACGTATCGTCATCCACGGCGCGCCGCTGATCCGCCTCGCGGCTCTCTCACCCCAGGTCCCTGCCCACGGCCATACCCACTAGGAGCCCGTGGTGAAACCCCGCGTAGCAGCGAGAGCGGCGAGGCGCCCGGCTGACAAGGCGCGACGAGGGAGCATATTGGCCATATTGAGACCGCGGACTGGCGCAGTCCGAGGAGCAACGCCGTTCAGGCGGGATGCATCGCCGCTCGAATGTAGCGGGGGTTTCACCACGGGCTCCTAGCAGCGAGAGATGCTCGACGCACTCATCGCCTGGTCGGTCCGCAATCGCCTCGTCGTGGCCGCCGTTGCTGCTATCGGCCTCGCCTGGGGGGCTGTCGTTGCCGTGCGCATGCCGGTCGACGTCCTGCCCGACCTGACCGCGCCCACCGTCACCGTGCTTGTCGAAGGCCACGGCATGGCGCCGTCCGACATGGAGGCGCTCGTCACCATTCCGATCGAATCGGCGCTCAACGGCTCCTCCGGCGTGCGGCGGATCCGCTCCGCTACCGCGGTCGGGATTGCGGTGATCTGGGCCGACTTCGATTGGGGCGCCGATCCGTACCGCGCCCGCCAGACGGTGACCGAGAAACTGAGCATGGTCGCAGCCAGCCTGCCGGATGCGGTGGAGCCACCGGTACTGGCGCCCCTTTCCTCGATCATGGGCGAGATCATGTTCGTGGCCCTCGAGCCGTCGGCCGACGTGGCCGAGGCATCGGGTCTGCCCGCGCCCACGCCGCTCGAGCTCCGGACGACGGCGGAGGTGGTGGTCCGCCGTCGGTTGCTGGCAACTCCCGGCGTCTCGCAGGTGACAGTCATCGGCGGCGAACGGCGGCAGTACGAGGTGCTGGTAGAGCCTGACCGTCTGGCCGCCTACGGCGTCCCGCTCAGCGCGGTCGAAACGGCTCTCCGCGGCGCCAGCCGGAACACCTCGGCCGGATTCCGTCTTGCCGGTGGCCAGGAGTATCTGATCCGGGGATCCGGACGTGTCACCGGGATCGACGGTATCGGCGCGACGGTGGTCGCCACCCGCGACATGCGGCCGATCCGCGTCCGCGATGTTGCCCGGCTGCAGGTTGGCGAGTCGCTGAAGCGCGGCGAAGGATCGCACAACGGCCGTCCGGCGGTGATTCTCGGCATCCACCGCCAGCCGGAGGTCAACACGCTGACGCTGACGGGCGAGTTGGATAGTGTCCTCGACGAGTTGGCGCAGGAACTGCCGTCCGGCATGCAGCTCTCCACGCGTCTCTTCCGCCAGGCGGACTTCATCGAACTGGCGCTGAACAACCTGAATGCGGCGTTGCGCGACGGCATGTTGCTCGTGATTGCCGTCACGTTGATCTTCCTTGCCAGCGCGCGTGCGGGCGCGATCACGCTGCTGGCGATCCCGCTGTCGCTACTGGCCGCAGTTATGGGCCTGAGTGCGGCGGGTCTGTCGATCAACAGCATGACCCTCGGCGGGTTGACGATCGCGGTCGGGGCCCTGGTGGACGATGCGATAGTCGATGTCGAGAATGTTACGCGCCGGCTCCGCGAGAACGGGCGGTTGCCGGAGCGCTCGCGTCGGCCGACGCTCGATGTCGTGATCGATGCGAGCCGCGAGATCCGACGCTCCATCGTCTTCGCGACCGTCATCGTCATGCTGGTGTTCGTGCCGCTCTTTTTTCTCTCCGGCGTCGAGGGACGTCTGCTGCAACCGCTTGGTGTTGCCTACCTGATTGCGCTCGGCACGTCGCTCGTCGTGGCGCTGACCGTCACACCGGCGCTCGCGGCGTACCTGCTGCCGCGCGCGAGCGGGATCCGCGATGGGCGGGAGCCGGTCCTCGCGGCAACGCTGAAGCGGGGTTACCGCGCGATATTGCCGTTCTTCGTCCGTCGGCCCGCGTGGGTGGTCGGCGCGGCGTTGCTCCTGTTCGTCGCCGCCCTGACCACCGTGCCACGGATGGGACGCGCCTTCCTGCCGCCGTTCAACGAGGGTGCGCTGGTGGTGAGTGCCGTGACGCTGCCCGGCACCAGCCTGGCAGAGTCGGACGCGCTGGGCCGTGCCATCGAGCGGTTGCTGCTCGATGTGCCCGAGGTGGAAGCGACATCCCGCCGGACCGGCCGCGCGGAGCTGGACGAGCATGTCCAGGGCGTCGAGTCCGCCGAGATCGATGTGCGGTTGACACCCGGCGGCCGCCCGCGGGAGACGGTACTGGCGGAGATCCGCGAGCGGCTGTCGCTGGTTCCGGGCACGAACATCACGCTCGGCCAGCCGATCTCGCACCGGATCGATCACATGCTGTCCGGTTCGCGCGCCAATATCGCGGTGCAGATCTTCGGCCGTGATCTCCCGGTACTGCGTGCCTTGGGCCGCGACGCGGCGGCCGCGATGACGGGGATCGATGGCCTGGTCGATGTCGCGGTCGAGCCGCAGGCGGACATTCCGACGGTGCGCGTCGGCTTTGACCGGAGCGCTCTCGCACGGCATGGACTGCCGGCGGGCGAGGCAGCCGCGATGCTCGAGACCGCGCTGCTCGGCCGGCAGGTAGGACAGATTGTCGAGGGTCCGGTGCTGGTGCCCCTTGTCCTGCGCCACGCGCGGCCGGACCTGGCCGACCTCGAGCAGGTAGGACAGACCTGGTTCGATGTTCCGACGGGTGCGCGCGTCCCGCTCGGCAGCCTGGCGGAAGTCGTCGAGGACCGATCGCCAAACGTTATCGGACGTGAGAACGGCGAGCGGCGAATCGTCGTCACCGCGAACACCGCCGGCCGCGACCTCGGCAGCGTAGTCGCCGATGTCCGCACGCGCGTGGACGGCGACGTCTCACTGCCACCCGGCTACCGCGTCGATTACGGCGGGCAGTTCGAGGCGGAACAGGCGGCGTCGCGGCTGCTGATCGGCTTCGGTCTCGCCGCCGTCGCGGGCATTTTCCTGCTGCTCGCCACGGCGTTCGGATCGGTGCGCGACGCGGCGATTGTGATGATCAACCTGCCGCTCGCGCTGATCGGCGGCGTTGCGGGGGTCTTCCTGGGCGATGGCATTCTCTCGATCGCTTCACTCATCGGCTTCATTGCGCTATTCGGTATCGCCTCGCGCAACGGCATCATGCTGGTGGCGCACATCCGGCGGCAGCAGCAGGCGGGTGGCGACCCGGAAGCGGCCGTGATCCGAGGATCGGTCGACCGCCTGATTCCGATGCTGATGACCGCGGTGTCGACCGGTCTCGCCCTCACTCCGGTGGCCCTCGCTGCCGGTCAGCCTGGCAGTGAGATTCAGGCTCCGCTGGCCCTCGTGATCGTTGCCGGTCTGGTTACCTCCACCGCACTCAACATGTTGGTTGTTCCTGCCGTTTGTCTCGCTACCGCACGGCGCTGACGGACGATGTGTTCGCGCACGCGCCACGTCCGCGACAATTGACAGCATGACACCACGTCAGTAGAGTCATGCTGTCATGCCATCTGCACAACTGACCCTGCGCAATGTCGATGCGGCACTCTCGAAGCGGCTGCGAGCCATCAGCGCCGAGCGGGGAGAGAGCTTGAACAGCACCGTTCTGGCGCTTCTCCGGCAGGCGGTCGGGGTGGATGCACGCCGGGAACGGCTTCATCGGTACGTCACCTGGACGCCGGACGACCTGCGGCGGTTCAATGCGCTACTGAACGAACAACGGGTGGTCGACGAGAGGGACTGGGGGAACCACTGACCGATCGGCTCGTTCTGGACACGAGCGCGTACTCGCACTTCCGGGCAGGACATGACGCCGCGCTGGACCTCATTGCGCAGGCCAGCGTCGTCGTCGTACCGGTTCCTGTGCTGGGTGAACTGGAAGCGGGGTTCGCGCTGGGACAACGCGCACGCGAGAATCAGCAGGTTCTGGCGGACTTTCTCGACGAACCGTTCGTGAGCATCATGGCAGTGACACGCAAGACGGCGCGTCACTATGGGCGCATCGCTGCGGCGTTGCGCCGTGCGGGCACGCCGATCCCAATCAACGACGTCTGGATTGCGGCGGCAACGCTGGAATGCAGCGGTCATCTCCTGACCTTCGATCAGCACTTCCGGCAAATTGCGGATCTGGACGTGACGATTCTCGACGCATGACAGCAGCAGGCCACGAACCGGAGTACGTCGAGTTCGATCAGGTCAGCAGGAGCTTCGACGGGCGGACGCTCGTTGTGCGCGACCTCCTCTCCGTGCGCAAGGGCGAGTTTCTGACACTGCTCGGCCCATCCGGTTCCGGCAAGACCACGTGCCTGATGATGCTGGCCGGCTTCGAGACGCCAACATCCGGCGCCGTCCGGATAGACGGGAAGCCGGTCGAGAACCTTCCGCCCCGACGGCGCGGCCCCGCGCTCTGTACGAACTGGCCCGAAATTGTGTTGCCGAGTCCAGACGCCAAGGGGCTCCATTCAGGGATGTCCACGAGAGGAAGGCAGAGATTTACACGTGGCTCGCGTGGCAGGACGAACCGGGTGCTCGGCTGCACGAAGCCGTAAGACATCGATTCCTGGACCCCGCGAGCCCGCTGTCACGCCCCTTCGTCAACTGGTTTCGGAGCCTTTCGCGTGTAGAGTTCCGCGCTGCGACGAGCCGTAGCACACGGGATGCGCACGTGACGCACAGCGGGCGTGCCGTTCACAGAGTAGCGTGCGACAGGTCCCTTTGCGGCTACAGTTTCCGGCCGAGCAATGCCCCGGCGGTGATCGGCCTGGACGGGCCCGCGTCAAGGACGTGCCGTCCTCGGTGGGGGGCATAGCGGCACAAATCTAACGACCGGCGGTACGCCGCGCCGAAACTCCGGACGCGGGGTAGAAACCGGCTAGATGTTGCGGCGCTGCAGCTCGCACTGACCGCTAGATGTTCGGATTGACCGGGGTCTGGTCGGGACTTGACGTTTGTAGAAATGTCGGCAATTCCGCCCACGCACAAAGCGCAAGCTCCGGCACCTTGCTAGGGCGCCCGTGACCGGTGCTTACACGTACCCCGGTTCAGCGTTGACTCACCGCGGCTCCATTCCGAACAGCTCCCGATCTCGGTTTCGTTCAAAGGAACCTGTCGAGGCCACAGCGGAACTTGTCGGCGGCGACCTCGGCCGCGCTGGGAGCCCGGAACGAATAGATCGCCGGTCGCTGACCGAGCAGCACCGCGAGGCGCTTGAGCGCGGCGACCTGGCTAGGGCGGCGGAGCTGGACCCCGGTGTGCACCTGGGCCGGGTGGCCTACGCATGGCTGCTCGAGGCGAGACGACAAAGCGGTTCGAGCGGGCGGTGGCGGTGCGGGAGGAGAACCGGCGCCTCGAGCGGTGGCGCACCTATAAATCCAGGCCGGGAGCGTTGCACCGAGGTCGTGAAGACTCAATCCCACGACATTCACCTCGGCCACCCGCTGACCGATCCCCGTCTGCCATGCTACGCGTCCTGCGGGGCGAGGTCGGCGGGGGCGCTGCCGTCGGTGGGTGGCTGACGCAGCATGCGGAGCCCGTTGAAAGTGACCAGCAGCGAGGCGCCCATGTCGGCGGCGACAGCCATCCACAACGTGGCGGCGCCGAGGGCCATGACGATCAGGAAAAGCGCCTTGGCGCCCAACGCCAGGGCGATGTTCTCGATGATGCGGTTGCGCGCGCGGCGGGCGTGATCGACGAGAAACGGGAGCAAACGCAGGTCGTGGCGCATCAGCACGACATCGGCTGATTCGACGGCCAGATCGGTCGCATTGTCGCCCATGGCGATGCCGACGGTGGAAGCGACCAGCGCCGGGCTGTCGTTGATGCCGTCCCCCGCCATCGCGGTGGTGCCGTATTGGCCACCCAGTTCAGCGATGGCGGATGCCTTCTCTTCCGGCAGCAGCTCGGCGCGAACATCCTCCAACCCGACGCGCTCGGCGACGCTCCGGGCGGTCACCGTGTTATCGCCGGTAAGGAGTACCGGGCGGATTCCCTGCTCGCCGAGGCGTGCCATCGTCCAGGCTGCTTCGGGACGGACCGGGTCCGAAATCGTCACCACCGACCAGGCGTCGTCGCCCGTGCCGCAGACGACCACGGTCCGGTCGGCGGCAGGCAGTTCCGTCAACTCGCGCGGGAGACGGTCGGGTCCCAGCTTCTCGCGGGCAAACCGGACGCTGCCGACCCAGAAGGCCTCACCGTCAACCGTCGCTTCGGCGCCGCGGCCCTCGATTGCCTCGAAGTCGCTCAGTTCCGGCGGTTCCACGCCACGCTCGTGCGCGTAACGGACGATGGCACGCGAAAGCGGGTGCTCGCTCCGCGACTCGATGGCGAGCAGACGAGACAGCACTTCCTCCTCGGTCCGCCCGCCGACCGGTCGGTGTTCGCGCACCTCGGGGGCGCCCTGTGTCACGACACCGGTCTTGTCGAAGGCAAAGGCGCGGACGCGAGCGAGCGATTCAAGGTGGATTCCCCCCTTGATCAGCACGCCGCGCCGTGCTGCCGCCGAGAGGCCGGCCGCAATGGTGACTGGTGTCGAAATCGCCAGGCCGCACGGGCAGGAAATCAGCAGGATCAGCATCGCCTGGTAGAACCAGAAGTCCCAGGCGCCGCCGAATAGCAGCGGCGGAACGCAGCCGACCCCTGCCGCGACGACGAACGTCAGCGGCGTGTAGTACCGCGCGAACGTGTCGATGAACCGCTCCGACTGCGCCCGGTGGTGGTGACTCTCGCCCACCATCCGGATGATCCGCGCGAGCGTCGTATCGGACGCCGGCCGCGTCGTACGCAAGTCGACCACGCCGTGCCCGTTCACGGTGCCCGCGAACACCGGATCGCCCGCCGTTTTCCAGGCTGGCGCCGACTCGCCAGTCACGAGTGCCTGATCGACGTACGAACTGCCGGCGGTAACCACACCGTCGCAGGGGATCCGTTCGCCCGGCCGGACCCGGACGTGCGCGCCGACCTCCACGCGGTCGACCGTCATGCGGTGTTCGTGCTCGCCATGGATTACCGACGCGGTCGCGGGCGATATCCGGATGAGCGACCCGATGGCCTTCCGCGCGCGCAACGCGTTCCAGTTCTCGATGAGGCCGGACAGGCCGTACAGGAAAGCCAGGGTTCCCGCTTCCGCCCACTCTTCCAGCGTGACGGCGCCCACTACCGAGACGAGCACGAGGGCGTTCATGTCGGGGCGAAGCCGGGCGAGCGAACGGACTGCGGCGGGGGTGGAATGGAACAATCCGGAGACGATCGCAACGAGGAAGAGCGCGAGGACGGCGGGCTCCAGGCCCGCGCCGCCGTGGTCGTGCGCGAGCAGCGCCGCCGTAACCCTCCCGGTCTCCAGTCCGTGCCACGCGAGCGCGCCGACGAGTGCCACGCCGCTGATGCTGACCAGCACATGGCGGGCGTACATCTCCCAGAACGAGGCGGCCGACGGCGTCACAGTGTCGCCGGCTTCCGGCGTCCAGCGGTGTGCCTTCATGCCGACCCGTTCGACCGCCGCGGTCACCTCATCGGGACCGCAGAGCGACCGGTCGACATCCACCGTCATCCGTCCCTCGATGATGTGGAACGAGATGTCGCAAATGCCGGCACGGCCCTTGAGCTCGCGCCGGATCAGCTTCGCTTCCTCGGTGCAGTCGAGTCCTTCGACCCGAAAGTCGAGTTGCTCGGTCGTCAGGTCGCCTGTTGCCGTGGTCCCCACTTCTCTCACTTTATCCGATGCATCACGCTGCCCGCCGCCGCGCGCAACTGTCCGCACCCGCCTGTAGACTGTGTCGATGGAGCATCGCCGTGCGCGGCGGGGGGCCGCCCGTACGGCCATGACCGTCCTCGCCGTGGCTGCGATTCTCGCGGTGGTTCTGGCCGTCGCGGTTCCGGCCGCGCCCGCCGCGCAGGTGGAGCCCCTCCCTCTTACCGTCATGACGTTCAATATCCGGACGTCGGGCAACAGCGCGGAAGATGGTGAGAACGGCTGGCCGCATCGCCGTGCCCTGGTGGCGGAGACGATCGATGGAATCGCACCGCAGGTGGCCGGCCTGCAGGAAGCGCTCACCGAGCAGCTCGACTATCTCTCGGAGAAACTGCCCGACTATCGCTGGCTTGGTGTCGACCGCGGCTTGAATGGCGGTGCCGGGCTCAGCGAGCACACGCCGATCTTCTACCGGCACCGCGAGCTGCTGCCTGTCGAGTCGGGCACCTTCTGGCTATCGGCGACACCCGCCGGGCCGACCGGCGCCGGCTTCCGCCGCCGTGTCTCACGGATCGCTACCTGGGCGCACTTTCATCACATCGCCACGGACCGCCGACTGTACGTCTACAACACGCACCTCACGCTGCGGCGGGGGGAGCGGCAGGTGGGGTCCGCCACGATGATCGCGGAGCGTGTCGCCGCCCTGCCCGAAGGTACGCCGGTCGTCGTCACCGGTGACTTCAACGCGATGGCGGAAGTGAGCGACACGTGGCGCGCCGCGACCGCGAGCGGTCTACGCGACGCCTGGATGGTTGGGGATCACCGCATCGGTCCCGCGCGCACCTCGAGCGACTTCCTTCCACCGGAGCAGGCAAACGAGGGGCGGATTGACTGGATCCTGGTGGGCGGGCCCGTCGGGGTCCGCTCGGTCGAGACCATCATCGATCATGACAACGGGCGGTACCCCTCCGACCACTACCCGGTCGTCGCCAACATCGTCCTGCACCCGTAGGCGCGTGCTGCCCGCAGTTCGCGCACGGCACTAGCTGCTAGAAGAACCGCACCGAGTAGCCCACCTTCACGCCGCGGCCAATCTCCGGCGCCAGGTCCTTGATGAACGACGTGTGGTTCCGGTGCTCCCGCCTGCCCAGAAGAGGACATTCCCCTGCCCGTGCTGCAAACTTGCGTTGGTGCCCACTTGCTGGTTGGCGCTGCCGCCGTCCACGTTGAACTGCGCGCGCGTGCCGGCGAAGCGCGACTCGCGGTAGCTCTCGTGCGGCGTCACCACGTTCACCAGGCCGCCCACGGCGTTCGATCCGTATAGCAGCGTCGCCGGGCCACGGACGATCTCGATCCGTTCGGCGCTGTTCGGGTCGATCGTCACGCCGTGGTCGCCCGACTGACTGGAGAGGTCGCCGGTCCTGATCCCGTCCTCCAGGATCAGGACGCGGTCGCCGTCGAAGCCGCGGATGACCGGCCGGCTCGACCCAGGGCCGAAACTCCGGCTGGCGATGCCCGGCTCGTTGCGCAGCGCATCGTCCAGGCTTCCCTCCGCCCCGCCGACGATGTCGAACGAGTCGATCGTCGTCACCGCGTTGAACGCCTCGAACGTCGTCTCGGCGCCGCCCACTGACGCGGTCACCGTCACATCCTCGTGCACCGGATCGCCCGTCTCCGTCAACGTCACCTTGCCGCGCAACGTGCCGGTCTCCTGGGCGACGGCAGGCGCCGCCATCGCCATCAGCACAAGGGCGGTGGCCAGCATCGTCGCCACTCTGTGGCTGTGCCTGTGCTTCTCCCGTTCCACTTCGATTCCCCCTATGCGAGCCGCAGCTCGCGTCACCTGGCTCCAGTTGCTGCGCGCCGTCGGCGGGTGCGCGTTACCGCACCGCCAGTACGGGCGACGAATCAACGATCAGCAGCAGCCGGGACGCGTTACGGAGCTAGGAGTTTGCGCCGCAGAAAAGGGATGCGACAATCGCAGACCATCCGACGACGAAAGGACCTGATGTCGACGACGTTCCGCCGCTACGCACCGGACCAGACCCTGTTGCTGCCAGCCGACATGCGGGAGTGGCTGCCGGAAGGCCACTTGGCGCATCACGTGAGCGACCTGGTGGACGGTTTGGATCTGACGGCGTTCTACGCGCCGTATGAGGGAGACGGACGGCGCAACGCGCCGTATGCGCCGCGGATGCTGGTGAAGGTGCTGATCTACGCGTATGCGACGGGGGTGTTTTCGTCGCGGGGGATCGCGAAGAAGCTGGAAGAGGACGTGGCGTTCCGGGTGCTGGCGGCGGGCAACTTTCCGCAACACCGGACGGTGTGCGAGTTCCGTCGGCGGCACCTTGGGGACTTCAAGAAACTGTTTGTGGAGGTGGTGCGTCTGGCGCAAGAGCTGGGGCTGGCGAGCTTCGGGAAGTTGTCGATAGACGGGACGAAGGTGCGGGCGAACGCGAGCAAGCGCAAGGCGATGAGCTACGGTCGGATGCAGGAGGAGGAGCGTCGCTTGGTCGGCGAGATTGACGCGCTGCTGGCGTCGGCGGACGACGCTGACGCGGCCGAGGATGCGCGGTTGGGGGCGGAGGTGCGCGGCGACGAGCTGCCGACGGAGTTGCGGCGGCGGGAGGATCGTCTGGCGGCGATCCGGGCGGCGAAGGCGCGTCTGGAGGCGGCGCAGCGGGCGGCGGACGACGCGCGCGGGCGGCAGCCGGGCGAGGGTCGGAACCCGCAGGGCGGTCGGCCGTACAAGCGGGGGTATGGCGAGCCGGACGAGAAGGCGCAGAGCAACTTCACGGATCCGGACAGCGGGATCATGAAGACGAGCAACGAAGGGTTCCAGCAGTGCTACAACGCGCAGGTGGCGGTGGATGGTGACCACCAGTTGGTGGTGGCGACCGACGTGACGGCGAACGCGAGTGACCAGGGCGGGTTGCCGGCGCTGCTCGACGCGGTGTCGGAGACGTTCGACGCGCAGCCGGAGACGGTGCTGGCCGACGCCGGGTATTGCAACGAGCGGGACTTGGTGGACCTGGAGACGCGGGGCGTCAACGGGTATGTGGCGCCGGGACGAGAGGGTAAGACGGCGGCGACCAGCGACCCCAAGAAGCATCCGGCGACGAGTCGCATGTCGGAGAAACTGGCGACGCGGGCGGGCCGGGCGGCGTATGCGGAACGCAAGTGGCTGTCGGAGGCCCCGCACGGCTGGATCAAGCACGTGCTGGGATTCCGGCGCTTCAGCCTGCGGGGACTCGCCACGGCGGGCGGCGAGTGGGACTTGGTGTGCCTGGCGTTGAACGTCAAACGCCTTCAGCCCCTGATGGGGATGTGAAACGCGAGGTATGAAGCCGGCAACGGCCGCGCAGCGGTGCGAATCGTGGCCGCTGGCGAGCCCCGGGGCGCGTCGGAGCCGATTTTGCCGACCGTTTCGCCGGCCGCCGAGAATCGACCTCGCCCGCTGACCGGCGAAGTCGCCCCGACGCGGTGCGTCAGGTTGTGGGCCGACGGCCAACTATCGTCCGGCGAATCTCCTGCGGCGCAGACTCCTAGCCCGGATTTCTCACCGGAGGTGAACAAGAGGCTGCCCGTGATGGCGTAAAGTGTTGTTATCACAATAACTTCAAGCCACACACGGAGGCAGCCTCTTGTCGACACATTGTACGCCAACCCAGCTTGAGTTTCCTCGGGTCGGTCGTCGCCGTCTGGTCGCCAGCTTCGATGGCGGAACGATCACGTCCAACGCCGGGGCATTGCTGCTGCGGGCGGTGGAGAAGTGCACCGGCGTGTGCCGGCGCGCGGCGGAGTGCTTCCAGGACTACCGGGATCCGAGCTTGATCGAGCACACGGTCGAGGACTTGGTGACCCAGCGTGTGATGGCCGTCGCGTTGGGCTACGAAGATCTGAACGACCATGACACCCTGCGGCGCGACCCGCTGGTGGCGGCCGCGGTGGGCAAGGCGGACCCGACGGGCGAGAACCGGGTGCGGCCGGCGGATCGCGGGGCCGCGCTGGCGGGGAAGAGCACGCTGAACCGGCTGGAACTGGTCGGGTCGAAGGACGCCGAGGCTGACCGGTACAAGAAGGTGACCTATGACGAAGCGGCGCTCGACGCCCTGCTGGTGGACGTGTTCATCGAGTCGCACCCGACGCCGCCGGCGCGCATCGTGCTGGATGTCGATGCGACGGACGACCCGCTGCACGGCCAGCAGGAAGGGCGGTTCTTCCACGGGTATTACCGGCACTACTGCTATCTGCCTCTGTATATCTTCTGCGGGGCGCAGGTGCTCTGCGCGCGGTTGCGGCCCTCGAACATCGACGGGGCGGCCGGGGTGGTGGACGAGTTGGCGCGGATTGTGGGGCAGGTGCGGCAGGCGTGGCCGTCGGTCTCCATCGTGGTGCGGGGAGACTCGGGGTTCTGCCGAGACGAGCTGCTGAACTGGTGCGAAGAGCATGCGGTGGATTACGTCATCGGCTTGGCGAAGAACGCTCGGTTGAAGGAACACATCGGGCCCGAACTGGCGCAGGCCCAGGCGCAGTGCGAGGAAACCGGGACCGCCGCGCGGGTGTTTGCGGACTTCCGCTATCGCACGCGCGAGAGCTGGAGCCGGGAGCGCCGGGTGGTCGGCAAGGCCGAGCATCTGCCCGCGGGCGCCAATCCACGCTTCGTGGTGACATCGCTGCGGCCGGACACCCTGGCGGCGCAGGCGCTGTATGAGGATTTCTATTGCGCCCGCGGGGACATGGAGAACCGCATCAAGGAACAGCAACTGGCGCTGTTCGCGGACCGGACGAGCAGTGCGACGCTGCGCGCCAACCAACTGCGCCTGTATTGGGCCACGCTGGCCTACGTCCTGCTCCAGCACCTCCGCGACCGGGGGCTGGCGGGCACCCGGCTCGCCCGCGCCCAATGCGACACGCTACGGCTGCGGCTGCTCAAGATCGGCGCCCACGTCCGCGTCACCGTGCGCCGCATCTGCGTGGCGCTGTCCGAGCTGGCGCCCGACGCCGATCTGTTCATCACGGCCGCTCAACGTTTGCGCGCACCGCCCGGCCCGGCCTGACGATTGGCCAGGCGGCGGCATACGTTCACGACCGCAGGGGGGCACGGGGACCTTTCGGGCATGGTGTGCTTACCCGACCGATTTTGGCGCCGCGCGCACGTCGTCGCCCGCGTCCAGACCACCGCTGGCGCCTGAGTTGGCCGCCCGGAACCCCAGACCCACCGCCTCATGCCCGATCTCCGGGAGCTGTGAGAAATCCGGGCTAGAGAGAGACGCTAGAAGCGCACGCCGCCGCCGATGACCGTGGCGACCCTGGCGAACAACGGATAATAGGCGTCGGGGTCCGTGTACACCCGCGCTTGGGCGCGCACGAAGAACCGCGATCCGAGCGCGAGGTCGATCCCCGCTCCGTACACCCCAAAGAAACTCCGGCTACGGTGGACCAGTGACTCTCCGCTGTCTGCTGGCACGGACCACACGGCGCTCTCTCCGCTGCAGCGGCGCCCGATCGGGGTGTCCCAACAACTGTGGTATCTGGATCGATCGAATCCGACGCCGGCCAGGACGTGCGGTGAGAACACGCGCCCCGCCCGGAAGCGCCAGACGCCCGCGATATCCATCTGATCCACGATGGACAACTCGACGAGTCCCGGGTCGTACATGGTTTCCTCCTGACGCACCTCGCTGTGCCAGTAGTTGACGTTGAGCCGGAAGTTGCCGGAGCCGACGCCAATCCATCCGCCGACGGTGCTGGATTCGGAACCCCAGCCGAACCGGAGCCCCGGGACCTTGCTGACCCCGGCATCGAACGTCCAGGCTAACGACGGTTCGGTCGAGCCGGACTCGGCCGCTGCCGATTGCGCCAGTACCGGGGTGCCGCCGGCGAGTCCGAGGCCCAGGAGCAGACCGAGTACGTAGGGCGTGAGTTGTGTCATTTGGCTCACGATTTCCATCCTCCTCGCCTAGGAATGCGCAAAGAAGACGGAAACGGGCTCACCCTGGGGCGCACGTACTTGGCGCCGGTCCGCGGCCTGATTCAGCGACTTGGCGAGGAATCACGACGATGCGGCGGTCTGCGTCAACAACGTGGCGCCGAGGACACGGGCTGTCGCCACGGACACCAGCAGTTCAGCGCGGTTGCGCTGTCACTCGCGGTAATGAATGTTGGGCTGATCGGGGCGGGGCAATTGCCGCCGGCGACGACGAGGACGCGGGGCTGAGAATCGCCGGCCGCGACGCCTTGGCGGCGTTTGCGGCGGGCGCGTACGAGAGCAACGCCGGCCACATGCGAAACTGGCAGAGTCAGGTGATGATCTCGGCGACGCCGGACGGCGCGGAGGGCAGATGTTACTTGATGCTCTATCGCACCATGGACGGCCCGGCCGCGATTCAGACTTCGGGCGTATTCACCGACAGTCTCGTCAAGACCGAGGCCGGTTGGCGATTCGCGCAGCGCAGGCTGCGCGGGGACGGACCGGCCCAACGCTAGTGTGCCGCGCGCCGGTCAAGGAACCATCAGCGCCCGCGCTTCCGCGTAGCACTAACGGCGGACCACTTCGGCGTCGGTGATCTCGACCCTGTCGACCGGGGCCTCGCCGTCGGTGGGCACCGCTTCAATTGCCGACACGACATCCAGACCCTCGGTGACGACGCCGAAGGCGGTGTAGGTACCGTCCAACTCCGGCGACGTGTCAGTGACGATGAAGAAGCTGGTCGACGCGCTCGACGGATCGTCGAGTCTCGCCATCGAGACGATGCCGCGAACGTGCGGCGTGTCGTTGAATTCCGGGTCGAGGTTCTGGATGTAGCGCTGCTGGCGGTCCGTCAGGATCTCCCGCCGGGTCGGCAGGTGGCCGCTCTGGATGACGAAACCGGGAACGATGCGGTGGAACGCGATGCCGTCGTAGACGCCCGCGTCGGCCAGACGGAGGAAGTTGCGGACATGGTTCGGCGCGCGGTCCGAGTACAGGTCGATAGCGATCCGGCCATGCGTAGTCTCGAGCACGACGCGGTACGCGGCCAGCTCGGCATCCGTTTCGGTGGTGAACGGCGGCACTTCCGGCGGCGGCTTGTCGCGGATCGCGGCGCTTCGGACCACGATTCGCTCGGTGGCGCGGCCCTCGGCATCGACCGGTGTCTCGGATATCCGCGTCACCACATCCAAACCGTCCGCCACCTGGCCCCAGATGGTGTACTGGCCGTCAAGGCCCGGCTGATCCACGACGCAGATCAGGAACTGCGCGCCGCCGCTGTTCGGATCGCCCGGCGCCACGACGGCCGACACGGTGCCCCGGAGATGCGCCGCGCCGCTCGGCTCGGCGTCAACGAGACCGAGGCCGCCGCGGCCATAGTCCGCCGCCCGCTCCGGATCGGCGGTAAGCGGGTCGCCGCCCTGAACGATGCCGTTAGCGACCATCCGGTGGAACGTCGTGCCGGCGTAGGTTCCCTCCTCGACGAGGCGCATGATCAACCCGACATGATTGGGCGCAAGGTCGGGCCGGAGATCGATCGCGATCGTGCCCAGGTGGGTCTCGAGGACCACCTGCTTGGCGGTCATCTCCTCGACCGTGAGCGGAGCAACGAACGGTTCCCGTTCCGCCTGCTGCGCGAGGGAGGAGGAACCCGTTGTCGACCCGATGGCGATCGCCATGCACAGGGCCGAAAGACGGGCGCGCTGCACGGCTACGACAGTATCATGACGCCGTGACCGCACCGGGCGACCAGCGGAAGCGCTGCCCCTGGGGCGCCTCCCACCCCCTCTACCTGCCGTACCACGACGAGGAATGGGGCGTGCCGCTCCATGACGATCAGAAAATCTTCGAGATGCTGGTGCTGGAAGGGGCGCAGGCGGGGTTGAGCTGGCTCACCATCCTGAAACGGCGACCGGCGTACCGTCTTGCGTTCAGCCAGTTCGATCCGGAGAAGGTCGCACGGTTCGACGAAGGCCAGGTGGCGCGGCTGCTGAACGACGCGGGCATTATCCGGAACCGGTTGAAGATCGAATCGGCCATCAAGAACGCACGGGCGTTTCTCGAGGTGCAGGACGAGTTCGGCAGCTTCGATGCCTACATCTGGCGGTTCGTAGACGGTCGTCCGAAACAGAACAGAAGGCAGTCCTGGACCGACGTGCCGGCGCGAACCGAGGAGTCCGATGCATTGAGCAAGGACCTGAAGTCGCGTGGCTTCTCGTTCGTCGGTTCCACCATCTGCTACGCGCACATGCAGGCGACGGGCATGGTGAACGACCACCAGGTGGACTGCTTCCGACACGGTGAGGTGCAGGCCCTAGGAGCCCGTGGTGAAACCCCGCGTAGCACCGAGAGCGACGAGGCGCTCGCCTGACAAGGCGCGACGAGGGAGCATATTGGCCATATTGCGACCGCGGACTGACGCAGTCCGAGGAGCAACGCCGTTCAGGCGGGATGCGTCGCCGCTCGAATGTAGCGGGGGTTTCACCACGGGCTCCTGTGAAGCCGAACGGTGACGAGGGTCGCTACAATGGCCGCCTGACCCGGCGGCACCGAAGGAGAAGGAACATGACACTGAAGTGGACGACGGCATCGGCAGCAGTGGCGGCGGTAGTCACGGTCATCATCGCCGCCTGCTCGGGCGCCGACAGCCAGGAGGATCGGAACTTCCCGCGCAACGCGGAAGAATTCGACGCTCTCTTCCAGGAGGTGTCGAACGCGGGCCGCTGGGGGCCGGACGATGAACGCGGCACGGCGAACCTGATCACGCCGGACAAGGTGCGCGAGGCGGCAGCATTGGTCCAGAGCGGGATCACCGTCTCGCTCGCGCACAACCCCATGCCGGACGAGGCAGTCGACAACCCCGATGCCGCCTTCAATCACACGATGTCCGAGAGCCTGACGAGCGACACGTACGAATTCACGTACCACGGCTACGGCGTCAGCCATATCGATTCGCTCTGCCATTTCGCATACAAGGACATGTTCTACAACAACGTGCCCAGGTCGGCGAGTTCGCCCGAGGAGGGATGCACGAAGAACGGCATCTCCAATCTGCAGCAGGGAATCGTCACACGGGGCATCCTGCTCGACATACCGCGCCTGAAGGGGGTTCCGTACCTGGAACCGGCCACGCCGATCTACATCGAGGACATCGAGGCGTGGGAGGAACAGGCTGGCGTGACGGTTGGATCGGGCGACGTGATCTTTATTCGGACCGGGCGCTGGGCACGGCGTGCAGCGGAAGGACCCTGGCAGGTCTCGGGGAACTCCGCCGGCATTCACGCGTCGGTCGTGCGCTGGATCCATGAGCGGGATGTCGCCTTCGTCGGAAGCGATGCGGCGACCGACGTGCAGCCGTCGTTGGTGGAAGATGTGACACAGCCGGTCCACACCCTGTTGATTGCAGCGTTGGGGACGGACATCTTCGACAACATGGACCTGGAGGCGCTGGCGGAGACAGCGGCGGCGGAGAATCGGTGGGAGTTCATGCTGACCGCGGGACCGATCCCGGTGATCGGGGGAACCGGCTCGCCGTTGAATCCGATCGCGATCTTCTAGCTGTGACCTTTAGGACGTTGTCCATTCGGTCCGGACCAAGGAAGCTGAAGGTGTTTGCCAAACAACTTTCCTGAGGAAGCCCGAGTGGACATCGCCATGAATGCCAACTCGAAGCAGCAGCAGCCGGTCAGACCTCGGCGGCCCGGCGGCGGTTCCGGCCGAACGGGCTATCGCCCCTCGGAACCCATCACCCCATGGAGGCGTTGGAGGGCGATGGCGGTCGCCGTGGCAACGTTGAGGGAATCTACCGCCGGATCGAGCGGGATTCGGACGGTTGCATCGCAGCCGTCCAGGACGGCCTGACTGACACCGTCGCCTTCGTTGCCCACGACGAGGACCAGCGGTTCACGGGTGCAAGACTGCACGAAGGTCTCCAGGTCGGCGGCGCCCGCAGCGGGGGTTAGCGCGATGACGCGCGCGCCGTCGTCCCGGAACCGCTCGAGCATGCTGGGCCAGTCTGCAGTAGCCGCCACCTGAAACGGCAGCGAGAGCGTGGTCGCCATCGACGTGCGGATCGCCTTGCGGTAGAGCGGATCCGCGCACCGGGGTGACAGGACGACTCCCGTGGCGCCGAAGGCGGCGGCGTTGCGGAAGATGGCGCCGACGTTGTCGGGGTCGGCAACGGCGTCGAGCGCGACAACCGGCGCGCCCGCGCGCAGCCGCGGCAGGCCGCCCGGTGTTGAACCGGTCGCGGGCCGGTCTCCCAGGGCAAGGCATCCGCGGTGGAATCGGAAGCCGGTAATCCGCCGCAACTGCAGTGACTCGGTGACGTAGATGTCGGGCGCGCCGGACTCCCGGCGTGCGATCGCGTGCTCCAGGCGATCCAGGGCGCTGCGCGTAGCCAGCAGTGCGCGTATGTGAAACGGCGAGGCGAGCAGACGCTCGACAGCCAGCGACCCTTCGGCGACGAACAGCCGCCGTTCGCGCATCAGTGCCGGGTCGGAGACCACACGGAAATCACCGATGCGCGGATCTTCGATCGTGTCGATGGTGGCGGGTGTCACACCGATCGGACGACGGAGCGCTGGCTGCGGTGACCGTCGAGCACCTCAAGACCGAGCTGCTTGCTGAGATACACCTTCGATTCACGGTTGTCCGAAGTGCTCGGCTCGAACTTGATTACGTTGAACTGCAGGTGGTCGAGCGTTCCGCGCATGCCGTAGAGGCGGTTCTTCGTCTTGACGATGATTTCGGCGAAGCCATTCTCGTGCGCCCAGGCCTCCTGCTCCTCGGTCAGCGCACGAAAGAAGCCACGGCCGCGCCAGTCGCGCCGCGTGCCACCAATCCAGCTGTAGAGGATCTTGCGTCCCTCAAACTCGATCGACGGCTGGAGGCGCGCCACCAGATCGGCCAGTTTCGGTTCGCTCTCGGTGCGCCGGAGTTCGTGCGACACCTTGTAGGCGACCGGGACGATAGTCGAAGTGTCGTCCGGCAGGGGCGCTTCCGCCATCAGAATCTGGTGGTCGCGGTTGCCGAGGCGCGCGATCACTTCCTCGGCGCGCTTGCGTCGAGGGAATTCGCCGAAGTTCTCCTCGATGTACTCGATCTCAAGCGCGCCCTGCTGAAGGCTGTACTGGCGGATCTGATACTCCATGAACGTACGGTCGGGATGATACATCGCAGGTTCGGCATCCGCAGGCAGACGCGTCGACCCGCACACTTCACCTTATAACGCCGGCCTGCTGCGGACGGGCTCCTAGGTCGCGGCAGAACCCACCCGGAACAGAGCCGCAGCGCGTTCCAGGGCTTCCGGATCACCGACGATGACTGCAGTATCTCCCGGCCGGTACCGGAACGCCTCGTCACGACGGTAAATGGGGACCCCATCGCGCACGACAGCGATCTGTATCGCCCCCGTCTCCCGCCGGAGATCGAGCGTGCGGGCGTTCTCGCCGTCGGCCCTCGAACCTGCTTCCACCTCGATCAGCTCGAGCGCGTCGTGAATGCCCAGGTGTTGCAGCGCGTCGAGCGTCAGGTCGGGAGCCGCGGTTCCGCGTAACAATCCGTAGTGTTCATCGCGCACCGCGTTCAACTCATGCGCGATACGGCGCGGCGGGATCGCGTAGCTCCGGAGCGCGCGGGCGAACAGCTCGAGTGACGCCTCGAACTCCTCCACCACTACCTCGTTCGCGCCGAGACGCATGAGGTCGTCAATGGCGCGGACATAGCGAGTCCGGACAACGATGGTGGCTCCGGGCGCGACCTCACGCGCCGCCGCCACGCCGCGGCGCTCCTCCACCGGTGACGCGATCGCGTAGACGACGATACGCGCGCGCTCGCAACCCACCTGCTCCAGCATCAGCGAGTTCGCACCGTCGCCATAAACGGCCAGCAGCCCGTCGTCGTGCGCCTGTCGGACCAACTCTACGTTCTGGTCGATCACCACGCACCGGATGCCGGCCGCTTGCAGCATGCGTCCCAGGTACCGACCGGCAACACCGTAGCCAACGACGACTGCATGGTCGCGCAACGTGCTCAACTCGCCACTGACGCGCGGTTCCGCCTCCACGCCGCGGGCATGCGTGACGGTGCGTCGCACCACCCGGCCGACCGCTTCCGACGCCTGGTACGCGGACCCGATCAGGAACGGCGTCGCCATCAGCGAGAGCACCGCCGCCGCGAGGAAGACCTGGTAGTGATTGCCCGCGAACAGGCCCAGATCCAGACCGACCGCGGCAAGGACGAATGAGAACTCGCCCAACTGCGCCAGACTGATACCGCTCCGGAGCCCGGTCTCCAACCGTTGCCCGCGCAGGATGACGGCCGCCGTGGCAATCCCTCCCTTGGCGATGATGAGTAACAGGGTCCCCCCAATAACGGCGAACGGCGCGTCCATCACGACGCGCAAGTCAAGCAGCATGCCGATGGAGGTGAAGAAGACACCGCTGAAGAGCGAGCGGAACGGGATGACGTCCGAGAGCGCCTGTTGGCCGTACTCCGACTCCGAGATGATGAGGCCGGCAAGAAATGCGCCGATCGCCAGCGAGAAGCCCGTCCCCGCGGCCACCAGCGCAGTCGCGAGCCCAAAGAAACCCACGCAGAGCGTGAACAGCTCGCGGTCGCGCAGCATGACGATCCGGTCGAGCGTGGCGCGCACGACGACGCGGCCGCCGAAGACCAGCGCCGTCATCGCCGCAAGACCGACCAGGATTCTCAGGCCGGCCGCCTCGCCATTGACGGTTCCGCCGGCGGCGAGCGGCAGCAACAGCAGTATCGGAACAATGCAGAGGTCCTGGCAGAGCAGGATCGCGATCACCTGGCGCCCGTGCGCCGTGTCGAGTTCGCCCCGGTCGGCGTACGCCTTGCTGACGACCGCCGTCGACGACATCGCCGCGAGCGCGCCATAGAAGAGCGCGCGGCCGGGCGACAGGCCGAAGGCAAGGCCGATGGCGAGGGCGGCAGCCAGGGTTCCCGCGATTTGCAGTCCGCCCGCCACGACGACCGAGCGGCCAAGCCGGAGAACATCGGAGAGCGAAAGCTCCAGACCGATCGCAAACAGCAACAGAACGACGCCGATCTCGGAAAGCGCTGATACTTCGTCGGGGTCCGGGATTAGCGCCAGGCCGGAGGGACCGATCACCACCCCCACCACGAGGAAGCCGACCAGCGGCGGCAGGCGCAACCGGTGCGCGAGCGCAACGACAGGGATGGCGAGACCGGCGATGATCGCCAGGTCGCGAAGGATGTCGAGGTCGTGCACCGTCGATCAGCGCCCGGTGGCAGCGAGCGGCGAGGTGCCGGCGGTCAATGTCTCCAGATTCGTGGAGAGCCAACGCTCCACGTCACGAAGCGGCATGCCCTTGCGCGCCGCGTAGTCGGCCGTCTGATCCGGTGCGATGCGCCCCACCGTGAAGTACCGCGCTTCCGGATGCGCGAAGTACAGGCCGCTGACACTCGCGGCAGGCGTCATCGCGCCGCTCTCCGTCAGATCCAGGCCTGCCGCGCGGGCGTCGAGGAGGTCGAACAGCTTGAATTTCTCGCTGTGGTCCGGGCAGGCGGGATAACCGAACGCCGGGCGGATGCCGCGGTACCGCTCGGCGATCATCTCTTCGTTCGAGGACTGCTCGTCGGCGCCGTACCCCCACTCGCGCCGGACCCGCGCGTGCAGGTACTCCGCAAACGCCTCCGCGAGGCGGTCGGCGAGCGCCTTCACCATGATGGCGTGGTAGTCGTCGTGATCCGCCTCGTAATGGCTAACCAGGTCGTCCGCGCCCAGGCCGGCGGTGACGGCGAACGCGCCGATGTGGTCCAGCCGACCGACCGAGCGCGGCGCGACGTAATCGGCGAGCGAGCGGTACGGGCGGTCGTCGCCAAAGGATTCCTGCTGGCGGAGCATGTGGAACCGCAGGAGTTCTCCACCGGGGTGCGTGGCGGCGCCGCCGGCCGCCGACGGCGGCCGCTGGAGGACAATGTCGTCACCTTCCGCCGCCGCTGGCCAGAAACCGTAAACGCCGCGTGCCCGCAGGCTTCCCTCGCGGACGATCTCATCCAGCAGTGCGGTTGCGTGGCCGTACAGCTCTCGCGCCGCCATTCCCCGCGTCGGATGGTCGAGGATGTCGGGGAAGCGCCCCTTCAGTTCCCAGGCCGCAAAGAAATAGGTCCAGTCGATGAACGGCGTCAGCTCGTCGAGTGGCACCTCTACCCTGCGGAGCCCGGTGAACGCGGGTACCGGCAGATCGGCGGCGTCCCAGTCGGTCCGGAATGGATTGGCGCGCGCCGTAGCGTACGACGCGAGCCTCCGCGCCGCGCGTCCTGCATATTGCTCGCGCAATTGCTCCTGGGTAGCGCGGTTCCCGGCATCGAACGCCTCGCGCCGGTCCGGACTGAGCAGGCCGGATACGACATCGATCACCCGCGACGCGTCGGCGACATGCACGGTGCTGCCGCCGTAGGCCGGCGCGATCTTCACCGCCGTATGCTGCCGCGAGGTCGTCGCGCCGCCGATCAGGAGCGGCGTCCGGAGGCCGCGGCGCTCCATCTCGCCCGCGACAAAGACCATTTCGTCGAGTGAGGGCGTGATCAGGCCGCTCAGGCCGATCAGATCGGACCCATTCTCTGCTGCGCTTCGGAGGATCGCGTCGCACGGCGCCATCACCCCGAGGTCGATCACGTTGTAGTTGTTGCACTGGAGCACTACCGCGACGATGTTCTTGCCGATGTCGTGGACATCCCCCTTGACCGTCGCCAGCACGATCGTTCCCCGCCCGGCGCCGGCGCTCTGCTCTGCCTCCATATACGGCTGCAGGTACGCCACTGCCTTCTTCATGGCGCGCGCACTCTTCACGACCTGCGGCAGGAACATCTTCCCGGCTCCGAACAAGTCGCCGACCACCTTCATCCCGTTCATCAGCGGACCTTCGATCACGTCGATAGGCCGCTCCGCCTGCTGTCGCGCTTCTTCGACGTCCATCTCGATGAAATCGACGACACCGCGCACGAGTGCATGGGCCAGACGCTTGTCGACCGAGGCCTCCCGCCACGTCAGGTCTTCCCGCCGCTCTCGGGCGCTCCCCTTCACCCCTTCCGCGAGGCTGACCAGTCGCTCGGTCGCATCACCGCGCCGGTTGAAGATGACATCCTCGACGTGTTCGAGCAGTTCGGCCGGGATCTCTTCGTACACGGCGAGCTGGCCCGCGTTGACAATGCCCATGTCGAGGCCCGCGCGGACCGCATGGTAGAGAAACGCGGCGTGCATCGCCTCGCGTACCGTGTCGTTCCCCCGGAAGGAGAACGACAGGTTCGAGATGCCGCCGCTCACTTTCGCTCCGGGACAACGCTCCTTGATCTGCCGTGTCGCCTCGATGAAGTTGACCCCATAGCCAGCATGCTCCTCGAGTCCGGTGGCGACGGCGAGGACGTTCGGGTCGAAGATGATGTCCCCGGGGGGAACACCCGCCTGCTCGGTCAGCAACCGGTAGGCCCGCTCGCAGACATCCACCTTCCGCTCGATCGTGTCGGCCTGGCCGGTCTCGTCGAACGCCATCACCACCATAGCGGCGCCGTAGCGCTGGATGTGGCGCGCCTGATCGAGAAACAGCGACTCGCCCTCCTTCAGACTGATCGAGTTGACGATCCCCTTCCCCTGCACGCATTTCAGTCCGGCCTCGAGGACAGACCACTTCGAGCTGTCGATCATGATCGGGACGCGCGCGATCTCCGGCTCGGTGGCGATCAGATGGAGGAAATGGCTCATCGTGGCTTCCGAATCGAGCATCCCCTCGTCCATGTTGACGTCGACGATGTTGGCGCCGCCCCGCACCTGGTCGAGCGCCACGTCGGCAGCCGCCGCGTAGTCCGCTGCCTTGACGAGTCGCGCGAAGCGGCGCGAGCCGGTGACGTTGGTCCTTTCCCCAATCATCTGGAAGTTGCTGTCGGACCGGACGGTGAGCCGTTCGAGACCGCTGTACTCGGTGACGCGATCCGGCTCCGTCCCGGTCTTGCGCGCGCGCGGCGTGACGTCCGCTACCGCCCTCGCCACCTCGCGGATGTGCTCCGGCGTCGTTCCGCAGCACCCTCCCAGAATGTTGACGAAGCCGCTCTCGGCAAACTCGCGCAGCAGTCCGGCAGTCTCGTCCGGAAGCTCGTCGTACTCCCCGAACGCGTTCGGCAAACCGGCGTTCGGGTAGCAACTGATCCAGGTGCCGGTCGCCACCCGCGCCAGCTCGGCCAGGTAAGGCCGCATCTCCCGCGCGCCCAGCGCGCAGTTCAGCCCGACCGCGAGCGGCCGCGCGTGCTCCACCGAAACCCAGAAGGCGTCAATCGTCTGGCCGGAAAGTGTCCGTCCGCTCCGGTCGGTGATGGTGACCGAGAGCATGATCGGCAGCTCTTTGCCCAGTTCGTCGAACGTTTCGCGGACCGCGACGATCGCCGCCTTTGCGTTCAGGGTGTCGAAGATGGTCTCGATCAGCAGGAGGTCGCAGCCTCCTTCTATCAACGCGCGCGCCTGCTCGGCATACGCGTCGCGCATCTCGTCGAACGTCGAGGCGCGGAAAGTCTGATCGTTGACATCGGGAGAGATCGATAGCGTCCGATTGGTCGGCCCGATCGCGCCGGCGACGAAGCGGGGCCGGTCGGGGGTCCGCTGCGTCCAGCGGTCGGCCGACTCCCGGGCCAACCGCGCCGCCTCGAAGTTCAACTCGCCGACGATCGCCTCGAGGCCGTAGTCGGACTGCGCGATCGACGTACCGCTGAACGTGTTCGTTTCGATGATGTCGGCGCCCGCCTCGAGGTAGGCGTCGTGGATCGTGGCGATCACATCCGGACGCGTCAGGACCAGGAGGTCGTTATCGCCCTTGAGGTCGCGCGGATGGTCCGCGAACCGTACGCCACGGAAATCCGCCTCGTCCAGCGCGTAGCGCTGGATTGCGGTTCCCATCGCGCCGTCGAGGATCAGTATTCGATCCGCGAGCGCGGCGTCGAGCTGCAGCCGCAGGCCGGTGTCGGTCACACCGGCGCCGTCACCGGCTGCTCACCTCCCGGAAGGACCCGCAGGTGAGCATCTCGGACCCGTAGAAAGGATTGCGGAGTTCCGACCCGGCCTGGACCCACGACTTGCGCACCATGGGGCAATAGGCAACCCGGAGTTCTCCGAAGCCTACTTCCTCGCCGTAGGCGATCAGTGCGTCGCTCAGCGGCCCGAAGGCGGCGCGGGCGGTCTTGATATCGCCGGCCGCGGCCAGGGCGCGTGCGGTGGCGGAAATCATCCGGGCCGGTGACCCCATGCCTTCCGCCTCGGCCGCCATTGTGCCGGCGGCGTCGGTCACGCCGTCCATCGAATCGTTGGCGAGCGCCATCTGAATGTGCAGGTACGGCGCCGCCAGACCGTCTTCCACCGCCGCCGTCGCCGGCGCAGCCGTGAACACCACGAGCGCCACGAGCATCACCAACCCGCGTGCGACCGATGCGTGCATGACCATTGTCCTCATCCTCCCGGGGGCGCGCCGCCCCACCAGACCGCCAAGGTCCCGTTAACCGTACTACCGACCGGCCACTGCTGACAATCGGCCGCAGCGGCGCCGTTGCCCTCACAGGAGAGGAGCGATAAACTGGTGCGATGAGTGGCCGTTGCCGCCTCGGATCGTCGCTTGTCCTCCTGCTCCTTTTCCTTGTGGCCGTCGCCACCGCCCAGCAGCAGCCGTTGTTTCGGAGCGGGACGCAACTGGTCGATCTCTTCGTCACGGTGACCGACCGGGAGGGACGACTGGTTCCCAATCTGACGCGCGAGGACTTCACGATCCTCGACGACGAGGAGCCGACCGAGATCGTGGTGTTCGAGAACAGCGTCCGACCGATCACGGTGGTCGTCATGCTCGACACGAGCGCGAGCATGGATCTGAACCGCGGCCGGTTGATGGCCGGCGCCGAACAGTTCCTGCTGCGTCTGCTGCCCGACGACCGCGCTCGGGTTGGCGCATTCAACGACAAGGTGGAGATCACACCGCCGCAGTTCATCGGTGACCGCGATGCGCTCATCGCCGAACTCGCCGACCTCGACTTCGGCAACGCCACGAAGGTGTACGACGCCGCGTACACATCGCTCGACGCGCTGCTCGCAGTGGATGGCCGCCGCGTCGTTCTCCTGTTCACCGATGGCGACGACACCGACAGCGACGCGGGCTCCGGCGACGTGCTCGACCGGGCGGTGGCCGAAGAAGTGATGATTTACGCCATCGGATTCGAGAGCAACTACTTCAACGGCGTGCGCTATGTCACGACGCGGCCTGACCGGAACCTGAAGCGGTTCGCCGAAGAGACGGGCGGCGGCTACTTCGAATTGACCGAGGCCGCCGATCTGGGCCCGACCTTCACGCGCGTTGCGCGGGAGCTGCACAGCCAGTACGTCCTGGGCTTCACACCCCGGACCGACGGACAACGCCACGAGATCGAAGTCCGGCTCGCTGAGCGGGGCCTCAGAGCGCGGGCGCGGCGGAGCTACATCGCACCGAGTGCCAACGCGGTAGGCGAGTGAACTGGTCTCCCCGCATCGAACTCGCAATCACCGCGGCGATCGAGGCACACGGCCTCCGCCGGCGCAAGGCGAAGCGGGGCTTCCAGGTGGCACACGTGCTGTCGGTTGCTCTGATCGCAGCGGACTTCGGTTTCGACGAGGACACCGTCGTCGCCGCGATCCTGCACGATACCCTCGAAGACACCGAACTCGACCCGGACATCATCGAATCGCGCTTCGGAGGGCCGGTGCTCGAAATGGTGCGCGATGTCTCGGAACCACCGAAGCCGACGCCATGGCGCGAACGCAAGGAAACCTACCTTGCACAGATCCGGACGACGCCGCGGCTGGGCTCGCTCGCCATCGCGTCGGCCGACAAGATCCACAACCTTTCCACCATGACGAGAGAGCTCGAGCTGCAGGGTCCCGTCTTCATCAAGCCGTTCAATACGGACCTGGAGGGGATGCTCTGGTACCAGCGGACGGTGCTGGCGTCCGCGACAGCGCGTTGGTCGCACCCGATCCTGGACGAACACCGGCGCCGGCTCGACGCCTTCGTCAGTGTAGTGTCCCGCGCAGCGTCGCCGTGACAGGCGTCGCGGCGGGTGATGTGCCGTCGGGTACCGGCTTGGTTCCGGCGCCCGGCTCCGCCGCCGGATCCGGCACCTCGCAATCGCTGGCGCAGCCGTGGCAACCCGCACCGCCGCCGCTGGGCGACGCGGTGCCGAACATGCCACGGAGGTGCCGGTAGAGCGACACCACCGCGGCGACCACGATCACTGCCGCCACCCCTTCCTGCCAGCCCGCCGGTCCGCCGATCAACCATTCCATCGGCGATTCCCTCTCAGACGCCCCACCCAAATAGCGATCCCACCTGGTAGACGGCAAGCGATGCAACGTAGGCGAGGACCGACATGTACCCGAACATGAAGATCGGCCAGCCCCAGGAGCCGGACTCGCGCCGGACTACGCCGATCGTGCTCATGCACTGGCACGCCAGGACGAAGAAGACCATCAGCGATATGCCGGCGAGCGGCGTCATCAATGCGCTGCCGTCGGGATGCTGCGCCTCCTGGAGTGAAGTGCGGAGCGAGACGCTCTCCTCATCCGCCTCGGCGATGCCGAATACGATCCCGAGTGTGGAGACGAATACCTCACGCGCGGCGAACGCCCCCAGGATGCCGACACCAATCCGCCAGTCGAAACCGAGCGGCTCGATCGTGGGCTCCATCAACCGGCCCACCCGTCCCGCCACGCTGTAGCGGAGTTGCTCGCCCGCCTCCCGGCCGCCGAGCTCCGAAAGCTGCTCGGCCCGCGCATCCGCATCGACCACCGACGCCGCCACGGTAGCGCGCTCCGCCTCGTAGCGCTGTGCGATCTCAGTGCTCCGCGGGTACGACAGAAGCGCCCACAGAATGATCGTCATCGTCAGGATGATCGTCCCGGCATCGACCAGGAACTTTCGTAGCCCGCGCCAGGTCGCTACGGAGACGTTGCGCCAGACCGGCACCCGGTACGGGGGAAGTTCCAGGACGAGCGGCAGGCGCGGTCCGTGAAGCACCGTGCGGCGCAGCACCGCTGCGGCGCCGAGCGTCGCCGCGACCGAGAGCGCATACATGCCGAACAACACTACCGCGCCCGCGCTGAACAGGCCGAACACCCGGGCGCTGCCCGTAAAGACCACTGCAGTCACCAGCACGAAGACCGGCAGGCGCGCACTGCACGAGATCATCGGCAAGGTCAGCATCGTGATTAGCCGGTCGCGCCGGCTCTCGATGGTCCGGGTCGCCATCACCGCCGGAATGGCGCAGGCAAACCCCGACAGCATTGGAACGAACGCCTTCCCATGCAGGCCGACCCGCCCCATCAGCCGGTCAATCAGGAATGCGACGCGCGAGAGATAGCCGACATCCTCGAGTACGGCAATGAACAACCCGATCATTGCAATCTGCGGCACGAACACGACGACATTGCCGACACCGGCTATCACGCCATTCACCATCAGATCCTGCAGGGCGCCAGCCGGCAACAGGCTGGTGACGGCGTTCTGCAGCCCGACGGTCACCGTCTCGATCACACCGATGAACGGTTCGGACCAGGCGAAGAGCGCCTCGAAGAGCAACGCCATCACGCCGGCGAACACTCCCAGCCCCCAGAGGCGGTGGGTCAGGATGGCGTCGATCCGCTCGGTCCAGACCACGCTCGGCGCGGTGCCGGGCCGCACCCGCCGCACATCCGCGACCACACCCTCGATCCAGCGGTAGCGCGGGGCGATCAGACCGTGGCCCAGGTCCAGTTGCGTGTCCGCCGCCTGTTGGCGCACCGCATCGACCGTGCGGCGAACGCCGTCCGGCAACCCATCAACGTCGTCCTCGTCCGCCGAATGCGACAGGAGCGACCAGACAGCCCAGGAGCGGCGCGCCGCGGGCGTCCGAACGAATGGCGAGCCGTCGAGCGACCGCTCCACCCTGGTAATGGCACTTGTGACCGCCGGCGGGAACTCGGACCAGGCCACCTCTTCTCGCGCCGCCAGACCAACCGTGCGGGCGATCGCGGCTCGCAGTTCGTCGAGCCCCTCGCCGGTCGTCCCAACCATCGGCACGACGGCGACACCGAGCCAGTCGCCCAGCTTCGATGCGTCGAGCTCCATGCCGGCGGCCCGCGCCTCGTCCACCATGTTGAGCGCCACGACCACCGGGACACCGGTCTCGACGATCTGCATGACCAGGTACAAGCCACGCTCGAGCGCGGCGGCGTCCACCACCACGACCAACGCATCCGGGTCGTCACCCCGGCGACCCAGTACTTCGTCGACCGCCACCTGCTCGTCGGGCGAGTAGGTGCTCAGGCTATAGGTGCCCGGCAGATCGACCACCTCCACGCGCGGTCCGTCCGGCAGGTCGATCTCGCGCGACGCCCGGGTCACCGTCACACCCGGGTAATTGCCCACCCTGGCGCGCGCGCCGGTCAGGAGATTGAAGATGGTCGTCTTCCCCGAATTCGCGTTGCCGGCAACCAGGACACGCGGTACGCGCTCTCGAGGCGCCGCGTCACGCGATGGATGCGCCGCGAAGCGAACGTCGTTGCCATTGGAATCGCCGTCACCGCCGGACGCATCCGTGGGATCCGCATGGCCCTCGGGCGCGAGCAGTACGTCGGCGGCGTCGGCGGACCGGAGACTCAGCAGGTAACCGCGCAGACGGATCTCGATCGGGTCGCCCAGCGGGGCCCGCCGGACCATCTCGATCGGCGTTCCGGGCAGCAACCCCATTTCCATGAGGCGGCAACCGACACGTTCCTCGCAACCGACACGATGGACGACGGCAGACTCACCGATCGGCAACTTGTCGAGCGTGCGAAGTCCCTGATGCACTTGGGCGTACGCCTCCTAGGGCAGACTGGATCTCAGTAGCACTTAGTCTATCGCAGGATGTGCCCCGGAGCGAGGATGCGAGCGAAGAAGGGTCGCATATTATGGGCGGGCCATGCGGCGCCTTAGCAAGTCGATTGCGGTCGCGGTGACTCTCGCCATCCCGCTTGCCTCCTTGCCGGAGCGGGCTGAAGCGGCCCCGGCAGAGTTCGATCCGACGTTGGCCGCCGGGTTCGAGCTGGTTTACAACCTGGATTACGAGGAGGCCATCGCGACGTTCCGCAGGGCGGTAGGAGAACGTCCGGATCACCCCGCTCCGTACCGCGCCGTAGCGGTAGCAGCCTGGCTTCAGATGCTGTTCGAACGCGGTGCCGCGCTCTTCGACAGCTACCTTGCCGGATCGATGTACGGTCCGTCCGGCGAGTTCGACGATCCGCCCAAGGAACTCGTCCAGACCTTCGAGCAACACCTCGCCCATGCGATCCGACTCGGTGAAACGGCCGTAGAGAACGATCCGGACGACCCGGATGGCCATTACGAACTGGGTGTTGCGGTGGCGCTTGATGCATCGTACCGGGCTTCGATTCTGCGGCAACCGTTCCAGGCGCTTCGGTCGGCGCGCCGCGCATACCTGGCGCACGAACGGGCCTTGGAACTCGATCCGGCTTACCACGACGCCAAGCTGCTGGTCGGCCTCTACCGCTACATCGTCTCGGTTGTTCCTCGTCCCTTGCGGTGGTTGGCTTATCTGGCCGGATTCGATGGCGGCAAGGAAGACGCGATACGGATGCTCGCGGATGCAGCAAGGCGGTCGACCGAGGTGCGCAGCGAAGCACAGTTCGCACTCGTGCTGCTCTACAACCGCGAGCGGGAGTTCAGCCTTGCACACGGAGTGCTGCGCAACCTGCGGCGCAGCTTCCCGCGTAACCGGCTGCTCTGGCTGGAGACGGCTTCCACCTGGCTGCGCGACGACCGGCCCGCGCTCGCCGATCTGATCCTGTCGCACGGCTTCCGCCGCCTCGAGCAGGACGGCCGACCCCGGATGATGGGCGAAGAGGCGATCTGGAGGTTGAAACGTGGGACGGCGCGCGTGGCGCTGGGCGACACCGAAGAGGCGCGCGGGGATCTCGCCATCGCCGCCCGCAACGGCGCCGCGACGTGGGTGCGCGGCCGAGCCCACCTGGAGTTGGGAAAGCTGGACAACCTCCTGGGCGAGCATCAGCGCGCCCGCGGCCACTACATCCGCAGCCGGCAGATCTGCAACGAGGCGGGCGATCGCGGGTGCGCACGCTGGGCCGACTGGTACCGCGAGAATCCGTACACCGGGCGGCGCTGACGAGATACGACGATCAACCCGCTGAGTACGCAAGGACGAGTAGCGGAACGGGAAGGGATGGTAGCGGTACGGGGATTCGAACCCCGGTCCCGTGGCTGAGAACCACGAATCCTAACCCCTAGACGATACCGCCACGCGCCGCCGAAAGGGACAGTTATTCTAGCAATCGGGTCGTTTCAGGGTCAACGGCGGGTGAGCGGGAAGTCTAGCGGTCGCCGCCGCCCGACAGCAGTTGCTCAATCGCCGCCTGTGCCTCCGCGCCGACGGGATCGTCGGCCGGAATGGCCCGGTACGCGGCAAGCGCCCGATCGGTCTCCTGCTTCGCCTCGAAGGAATGCCCGATTTGCAGGTGCAGCGCAGTCAGGCTCGGCACCATCGCCAGAACCGCTTCATATTCCTGGATGGCGGCATCGTAGTCGCCGTTCTCGAAATGGGCGTCGGCGACATCGAGCGCCTCCTGCAGTTCGTCCCCGCGCAGGTTGGCGAGCACCCCGGTGGTGGGTGCCGGCGGATGGAGCGGATCAGCCTCCATGACAAAAAAGACCCGGGCACTGCCGGAGCCTCGGATGTTGGCGAAGCCTTGCACCGGGTCGTAACCGCGCCGGCGGATGGTGAACAGCCAGCGGCCGGACGCTAGACCGACAAAGGAGAAGCGGCCGGCACTGTCCGTGTCGCCCTCTACCCGGCGCTGCGTGCGCGGGTTCTCGCCAACGACCTCCGCGCCAGCGATTGGCTGTCCTGCCACATCTCGGACGGTGGCCGTAATGAACCCGGGCTGCGCCTCGGCGGGCGGGGCGAGGGCTAGCAGGAACGACGCGACGATGAACAGCACCGGGGCGGTGGGGGCGACTCTCGGCATGCCGTTGTCCTTGGGCTGACCAATAAGAAAAGCCAGTATACACTCGGAACCGCCACGCCGGAACTACGACGATGCACTCGACAGCCCGTGGCAACACCCCAGCCCCGCACGACCGGCGATGGCTCGGGATCGCCGCCATCACGGTGGCGCTGCTCACGCCTGCCCCGATCCCCGCGGCGGCACCGAACCAGACCCGAGCGACCCCATCTGTCGACGCGGACCGTCTGGCGCGGATCGGCGTGGTCGTTCAGGAAGCGATCGACGCGGGCCATCTTCCGGGCGCCGTCATCCTCGTGGTCCACCGCAACCGGACCATCTATCGCGAGGCATTCGGCCTGCGCTCCGTCCGCCCGGCGCGCGAGCCGATGACCGCCGAGACGCGGTTCGACCTGGCTTCGCTTACGAAAGTGGTGGCAACGGCTCCGAGCGTGATGGCGCTCGTCGAGGACGGCGCTCTTCGTCTGCGCGACCGGGTGGCCCGCCACCTGCCGGGCTTCGAGCGCCACGGCAAGGAAACAGTCACCGTCGAGCAGTTGCTGACGCACGTCTCCGGGCTCCGGCCCGACCTGCCGCTCGAAGAGGAGTTCGAAGGGACGGACGAAGCGCTCCGGCGGATTCTCGACGAGCGGCTCGAATCACCGCCCGGCGAGACCTTCATCTACAGCGACCTCAACTTCATCCTCCTGGGGGCCATCGTCGAACGCGTAAGCGGCCGGCCACTCGATGTCTTTGCCCGCGAACGGCTGTTCGAACCGCTCGGCATGCGCGAGACGACGTTTCGGCCCGGGGCGGATACGACAGCGCAGATTGCACCGACCGAGGCATGCACGCCGCTCGGTTGGCCATGCGGCAGCCCGGACGGCGTCATGCTGCGCGGGACCGTGCATGACCCGACCGCGCGTCGGATGGGTGGCGTCGCCGGCCACGCCGGCGTGTTCTCGACAGCAGACGATCTGGCCCGGTTTGCCGCCATGCTGCTCGCACGGGGCCGGGCGCCGGACCGAACCCGGGCGATTCTCTCACCGCTCACCGTCGACCGGATGACGCGGCCATCGACGCCTCCGTCACTCTCCGTCCGGCGCGCCCTCGGTTGGGACATCGACTCGCCCTACTCGTCCGCGCGCGGCGATCTCTTCTCGCCCACCCACTCGTACGGCCATACCGGTTTCACCGGGACATCGATCTGGATCGATCCGGAGACCGAAACGGCAGTGGTCTTCCTGTCGAACCGCGTTCACCCGGACGGCGGGGGGAACGTCGTCGCGCTGCGGGGAGTGGTGGCAACACTGGCGGCTGCCGCGGTCAGCGCCGCCGGCTAGGAGCCCGGCGTCAGCGGGTCTCCTGCTCCTCGAGGTTGCGATAGACCTCCTGGATGTGCCGGATGTCGTGATTGCCCTCGTGGCAGGCGTACTCGTACATCGGCCCCTCAGTGGCCATCATCGGAATCTCGGCGCTCCAGGACTGGTCCCAGGTGGCCGGATCCTCCACCGTGAACGTGTAATGGATCCCGCCGTCGGACACCCGGGTGAACCGCTCCACGACCTTGAGATCGCGGCTCGAGCCCTGCCACTCGGACTTGTCGTTGAAGTGGCTGCTCTCGACGACCAGGGTGTCACCTTCCCAGCGCCCGCGCGAGTCACCCGGCCACTGGCGGATCTTCTCCGAGACGGGCGGCCGTCCGTCGATCGGGATAATCCGGGGCGGGTTTGTGCTCTGCTCGGTGAAGATCACGACGTGCGTCGACGTCTGGAAGATCTGGTGGATATCGTTGTACGAGGGCGGTTGCAGCGGCGGCGCATTGTAGCGGTAGTTGAGGCAGCGCTCGCTGTGCGGGCGCATCTCGTAGCCGTCGAAGGGCCCCCGGTCGCCGCGCGCCGCCCGCCGCGCCGCCCGCCGCGCCTGGGCCTGTTCGTTCTGTGGGGGGATCTGGCCGTTCGGCGGGTCCGTAATCAGTGAGGTGCGCTGCGTCGACAGCCCCTTCGGTACCTTGGTGCCTAGCCAGATGGCGTTGTCATAGTGCACGTAAGTCTCGTCGCGGTGGTTCTGGTCGAGAACCCGCGCGCGTTCCTCCGGGTCGGCAATGTCGATGACGAAGCGTGCCAGCGGGTCGGCCCCGTTGACCGTCAACTGCGACTCGAGGACCGCGAACTCCTCCTCGCTGTAGAACGCCTGATCTCCCAGATACTCGGGGCGTTCCATCGGCGTGAACGTCTGGGTGGTCCAGTAGCCCTGCAGGTCGGGCCGGCCGTCCGCCAGCCGAGGCATCTCCCAGTCCGGATCCGCTTCCGGGACACTCCCGGACTGGCTCTGGGCGAAGGCCTGCCCCGAAGCCATCAGCACGACCGTGAGCAACGTGGCGAACATGCGGAGACGTTGATCCATCTCAAACCCTCCTTGGGAGGCTGCTGCTGTTGTCCGGAACGCATCCATCATCGCTCAGGCCTTCGCCATTCGCAAGCTCTGGACCGGCGTCGGATCACATCTGGTAGAGCATCCAGTACACGACAACACCGCTGATGCAAACGTAGATCCAGATCGGCAGCGTCCATCGCGCAATCGCCACATGCTGCTCGAACCGTTCACGGAGCGCGCGAATCAGCGTGATGGCGGCCAGCGGCACGGTGACGGCAGCCAGCACCGCGTGCGGGATGAGGACCGCGAAGTAGACGGTCCGGATCGAACCCTCTCCGGTGAACGGGACCGACCCTACTTCCAGGTGATAGATGACGTACGAGACCAGAAAGATGCACGACACGGTGACCGCACCCAGCATGCAGGCGCGATGGCGACCGATATGGCCGGCGCGGATAGAAAGATACCCAGCCGAAAGCAGAATGCCGGACGTCGCGTTCAGCATCGCGTTCAAGTGAGGCAGCCAACTCACGTCCGGCATTGTGTCAACTCGAATCGTTCCCGCGGCGTTGTTCCTATGTCGCGCGCGGCGTCACAACATCCGCTCCATGAGCAGAGCGCTCCAGACCACCGGCAGGTAGATCAGCGACCCGACGAAGAGAGAGCGCGCGCGCCGCTCTGTGCGCCGCTGCAGAAACAAGGCCGCAAGCAGCACGAAGAGACCTCCGAGCAGTGCCGCCACCACCAGGTAGCCGTTCCCACCCAGGCCGACCAACGCCGGGGTCAGGCTGACGGGGACGAGCGCCGCCGCAAAGCCGAGCGCATGGCGCGCCGTCCGCTGGCCATCCGGGTCGCACGCCGCCAGAAGGGGCAGTCCGGCCCGGATGTAGTCATCACGATAGAGCCAGGACAGCGCATGAAAGTGCGGAATCTGCCAGAAGAAGAGGATTCCGAACAGCACCAGCGCCTCTACGCCGAGTGCACCGCGCGCGGCGGCCCAACCGATCACGGGCGGCAGCGCGCCCGGCACGGCACCGACGACGGTCGCCCACCAGGTCCGGCGCTTTAGCGGCGTGTAGATCCAGACATAGCTCAGCAATGTCGCCAGTGCGACCGCCGCGGCGAGCGGATGCACGCGCAATGTCAGCTCGAGCAGGCCAACGACGCCCAGCAGGGCGCCGAACAGCCGCGCCTCCAGAGGCGTGACGCGGTTGGCCGGCAGGGGACGCGCCCGCGTCCGCGCCATCCGAGCGTCGATCTCGCGCTCCTCCACCTGATTCAGCGCCGCCGCACTTCCCGCCACGAGCGCCGTGCCCACCAGCAGGTGGAGTATCACCAGCAGGTCCAACGGACCGGTTGCGCCCAGCCAGTAGCCGACGCCGGTCGAGGCGACCACCAGCGAGTTGAGTCGCGGTTTCGTCAGCGCAAGAAAATGGGCTGCGCGGAGAGGCGCGGCGACAAGCGGGACGGTGCCGGTCCTGGGCACGCTCATGCCGGCGACTCCGATCCGGCATTTACGGAGTCGACCGCGGCGCGTGACGCGTCGTGGCGATCCCGCACGGCGTCGGCGAACCGTCCGCGGTGCACCCGCAGCCCCAGGACAACCGACGTAATCAGCAGTAGCGCCCCGACACCGACATGCGCGGTGTTGATCGCCACGTGCCGCTCACTCCACACCGTCCAGCCGCCGAGGAGCACCTGCACCACCACCAATGCGCAAAGCAGCATCGACGGCCGCACCAGCTCATGGCGCTCCCGGTGGTGATACAGCACATGCCCCGCCGCGGCGAAGACGAACGCGGTAGCCGCCACCGCGCCGACGCGGTGCGCGTAGTGGATCGCAATCGCGCTCGTCCACTCCGGTGGCACGAGACCTCCGAATACCAGTGGGAAGTCCGGGATCGCCAATCCGGCGCCGGTGTGCCGCATCGTGGCGCCGGCCAGGATCTGCAAGTAGATAGCGACCGGCAGCATCACCGACAGCCGCGCCAGGATCCGGTCACCCTCGGCTGTGTCCACTCTGTTGGTCGTGTCCGTCCTCGTGCCGTAATGGTCCTGCCATCCGGACGACGTGAAGATAGCCAGGCTGACGACTAACGCAAAGAAAAGCTGCGCCAGTCCCGCGTGGCTGATCGAGATCGCCGCCGGGAGAAAATAGAGAACGGTAATCCCCCCCAGGATTCCCTGCAGGACTACCGCCGCGAGGGCGATCCAGCCGAGGCGGCGTACCCACGGACGTGGCTCGACCCACGCCAGCCAGACCGCCAAGCCGATCGTCAGCATGCCGACGACGCTCGCGATTAGCCGGTGACCATGCTCGTAGAAGATCCCCCCCACCATGCTCGAGAGGGGGAACGCGAACATGAAATAGCCGTACGTGTTCGGCCAGTCGGGCACGGCAAGACCGGAACCGGTGCTTGTCACCAGTCCCCCCGCCGTGATCAGCAGGAGCGACGCCACGGCCAGAAGCCGAATGTAGCGATGCAGCCAGCGCACGTCGCCCCCCCGCCGGCCGAGGTATCAACCGGCGCTGAAGGTAAACGACACCTCGGCGGAGGCGCCGTCGCCGACAGTGATGCTCCGCGTCTGCGCGCCAAGCACTTCGTGCCACGCCTCGATCACGTAGTCACCGGCCGGCAGGTTTGAGATGTCGAAACTGCCATCGGAACCGGTGGTAGCGAAGTAGGGATGGGAGAGCACGCCCACGTAGGCGTTCATCCAGCCATGGACGTCGCACCTGAACGGCACCATCACCTCGACCTGATCGAACGTGCGGTCCATGGTCATCCCCTGAATGGGTTGGCCGGTGTTGAACTCGGCGTTCTGCGTCGGCCTGGCGTGGATGTTGTGCAGCGTCGGGTCGGAGTTCTGGATCGTCACCGTCTGGCCCATTTGCACGCCGAAAACATGCGGCGTGTAGCGACAGCCTTGCTGATTGAGGAGCACCGGATCGCCCGGCGTCGGATACGTCCCTGTAATCCCCTCCTTCACGTAGACGAAAACATTGCCAAGGCCGCCGCCGTCACCGACGACGTGGTACTCGGTCTCGTTGTCCGTCGCCTCCATGACGCAGACGGGGTCGGAATTCATCCGGATCGTTTCTGCCGGCGGCGGCGTGCCGTCGAACGAGATCGTACCGGTTACCTGGCTGGTGCCGGTGGCGCCCGCTGCCATGCTGGCACCGCCGCCTCCCCCTTCGGGAATCACCGAGACGGGCGGCACATCGGAGCGGCGGCTGCACGCGACGGCTGTCGCGATCGCCACGAGTGAGACGATAGTCCAGAATGTTCGCTGTCGCATCAAGCTTCTCTCCTGCGCGGTGTGGATACTGTGATAGTGGGAAGGTCGCAGTCACGGTTGCGGGGCCCGAGCGCGCGTCTATCCCGACAATTATAACCGGGAGCGCAACGCCCGGATCACCCTGCGGGGGGCGCGCCGGACGCCGCGCGCAACTTGCGCGTGATCCGATCTTCGATCCAATGTGGATCCCACCACTCCATCGGCGTTACCGGCCGGCCCTGCAGCAGCATCGCGAAGTGGAGATGATCCCCCCCCGCCAGGCCGGTCTGGCCGCTCAGGCCGAGCTGTGCGCCGAGCCCTACCGCGTCGCCGACGGCGACATCGATGGTCGAAAGGTGTGCGTAGAGCGACTGCAGACCGAGACCATGATCAACCACGACGCAGTTACCGAAGATGCCCAGGTAGCCCGTGAAGATGACGGTACCGGCGTTCGCGGCGGAAACCGGAGCGTTCACCGTCGACGAGAGATCGAAGCCGAGATGCACCTGCTGATCGACCTCTTCTCCGGCGTAGAGGTAGGTGCGGTAATCCGCGAAGCCTGACTCCACCTGCGTATCGGCCAGTTGCCGGAAGGGACCGTCCCAGAGCTGTTCCGAAGCGGTCTGCTCCGCGAGCCCGGCGACTGTGTCGCGGTTCTGCCGGCGAAGTTCGCGGTTGATGAAGAGGTAGAGGTCAAGGAGGTCCGACACCTCCGTCTCGGCGTCCACGTCCTCATCGGCCAGTTCCGGGGCCTGCGCCGCGATTGGCGGGACTACGCGGCGCAGGAACGCGTCACCCACCGGCAGGCGCGCCCGCCGGAACCGGCGTTCGAAGACGCGGTGATCGAACGGGGCAGACGCCTCGTTGCCTGCCGGATCGCGTCCCCACAGCTCGATCCCTGTGCCGAGATCCTGCTCGTGCAGCAGCGCGAAGAGGGCGACGCGCAGGTCGGGCGGTCCGTCGATGCCAACCGCCGAGAGCGGAAAGCCAGGATATTCCCGGTCACCCACCCGTACGCCCGAATCCGCATCATCCGGCGTCAGGCGGTAGACCACCAGCTCCGATCCGCCATGGTTGATGTAGTGGAAGGTGGATACCGGCGTCAGCCGCGGAGGATCGAAACGGACCGTGACGTCAACCGCCAACTCGTTGCTCCGCTCGCGCAGACCGAACAGCACCGGACGCGTGGCGCTGACGACGACGCGCGCCGGTCCCGGCACAAGCTCCGGGTGGGTCTCACGATCGAACGTCCGGCTGATGCGAAGGCGGGTCTGGGTCTCCTGATCCACCGCCGCTTGCGCCGCCGCCGCCCCACCATCGAGCGAGAAGAGCGGATGGATGATCCCGCCCTGTTCGACGTACGCGTCGAGCGCGGTGAATTCCGCGCCGGGCGCCTCGGCGGTGGCGACGAACGCCGCAGTCCGCCCGATGTACGTCGCAGGCTCCACGATGGCGATCGCCGGGCTCTCCGCCCGTCCCGCAGAGACCCAGGCTGCCAGGGCGCCG
The DNA here is from genome assembly GCA_965246995.1 of Vicinamibacterales bacterium. Taxonomy (GTDB): domain Bacteria; phylum Acidobacteriota; class Vicinamibacteria; order Vicinamibacterales; family UBA8438; genus VXRJ01. Next base: position 957,439 of record OZ252008.1, on the reverse strand, counting down.
CCGATCGCAAGGCCCGCGGCAAGGCCAACTCCTGCTCGAATCATCCCCTAATGATACCGCCCGGTTCGGATATAATGATGCGATGATGGCCCTTCTGAACGGGGTTCCGAGGAGTTTGCGATGAGTCTGCTTTCACGTCACGCTGTCTTTTCCGGCGTCGCAGCGTTGCTCGTGCTGGCGGTCGCAGCCACCGCCTACGGGCAGCGTGGACGCGTCGGCGGCACGGTGACCGGCGAGAACGGGAACCCGCTGGCCGGCGTCACGATTACGGCCACCAACCCCACCGCGAACCCGCCCGAATTCGAGACGACAACCGAAGACGACGGACGCTACGCCGTCCTGGGGCTCGCGAGCGGCCAGTGGGTGTTCCGGGCCGACTGTGGTGCGGAATGCGGAGCAGCGAACGGCGAGCCGCGTGGCTTCTTGTCGAGCCAGGGACCTGCCATGGTGACGCAGACCCGAACGCCGCCGGTCGACTTCCAGTTGAACCGCATTCTCCACCCGCTCGAGCAGGCGCTCGGCGCGGAAGCGGTAGAGGGAGTCGATCTCGACGGGATCGAAGCGGCCCAGAGCGCGGCGGATGAGGCCTACAACACCGGCAACTACGACCAGGCGATCAGCGGATACGAGTCGATCCTCGAGCAACTCCCGCAGCTGTCGCGGCTGCATGTCAATATCGGTAATGCCTACGCCGTGCAGACGCAGTACGACGCGGCGATCGCAGCTTACGATCGGGCGCTCGAGGCGGATCCGGGCAACCAGGTCATCCTGGTGGCGCGCGCCCGGCAGCGGATGGCTTCCGGCACCGCCACGCCCGAGGAACTGCAGCTGCTCGAAGAGACTGCCTCCAGCTTGAGCGCATCGCGGGAAGATCTCTACAACCAGGGCGAGCAGGCGTTCGCGCGCGGTGCGGCGGAAGAGGCGGCGGAGTGGTACGAGAAGGCGATCTCGGTCGACGGGAACTGGGCGATGCCGCTCTTCAAGCGCGCGCTAGTGGCACTCAACCTGGGCGACATAGCCACCGCCAAGGAGTACTTCCAGCGGGTCGTTGACGTCGCGCCTGATTCCGCCGAAGGCGCCCAGGCGCAGGCAACGCTCGCCGCGCTCCCCTAACCGCCCGTGGCGGTGCTACGCGAGGTTTCACCACGGGCGCCTAACACCCGGCATTCCGGCAACCCCGTGCATCAGATCCGATCGGTCGGCGTCTTGGGTGCGGGGGTTATGGGGGCGCAGATCGCCGCCCACGCCGCCAACGCGGGACTGCCGGTTCTCCTTCTCGACCTGGATGAAGCGACCGCACGCAAAGGTCTGGCCCGCGCACGGAAACTGAAGCCGGCTCCCTTCTTCACGCCCGCGACAGCCAGTCTGGTCACGACCGGCGGGTTCGACACCCACCTCGACCGCCTCGCCCAGTGCGACTGGATCGTCGAAGCCGTCGTCGAGCGGCTGGATATCAAGCAGACGCTCCTCTCCAGGGTGGAGGCGCACCGGGCAGAAGACGCAATCGTCAGCTCGAACACCTCCGGCATCCCGATCGCCAGCATCGCAGAGGGGCGCAGCGACGCTTTCCGCCGCCACTGGCTCGGTACGCATTTCTTCAATCCACCCCGCTACCTGCCGCTGCTCGAGGTGATCCCGACCGCCGACACCGATCCCGCGGTCGTCGACACGATCACCCGCTTCGGGGATCGCATCCTGGGCAAGGGCGTGGTGATCGCAAAGGACACGCCCAACTTCATCGCGAACCGCATCGGCCTGTACGGCATGCTGCGGATCTTCGAGCAGCTCGGGAGCTACACGATCGAGGAAATCGACGCAATCACCGGTCCTGCGATCGGCCGGCCCAAGTCGGCGACGTTTCGGACGATGGACATCGCCGGCATCGACGTGACGGCGCTCGTCGCCACCAATCTGGCGGATCAGATCCGCGACGACGCGGAGCGCGCGGCGTTCGCACTGCCGCCGGTCATCGCCGAGATGGTCGAGCGGGGCTGGATCGGCGCCAAGGTGGGGCGCGGCTTCTACCGGAAGCAGTCACGCTCGGAGGGAAGCGCGATTGTCACGCTCGATCCGACGAAAATGGAGTACCGGCCGCGTGAGCCGGCGCGGCTGCCGGCGCTCGACGCCGCCGCGTCGATCGAAGCGGCGGGCGAACGGATCCGGACACTGTTTCGGGGTCGCGACCGCGTTGGCGACTTCCTGCGGGCGACGCTCGCACCGACGCTCGTATACGCCGCGCGTGTCGCTCCCATCATCGCGCATTCGATAGACGACATCGATCGGGCGATGCAGTGGGGTTTCGGCTGGGAGCTGGGACCGTTCGAGTTGTGGGATGCGATAGGCGCCGACGCGGTGCTCGAGGCCGCGGGCGCGAGCGACGATCCGCCTCCGCTGGTCGCCAAGCGGCGCACCGCCACGGAGTCCGCGCAGGTTCGCTTCCGCGACAGCCTCGTGCCGCCCGCCGGGTCCGACCTGCAGATCCTCAGGAGCGCGAAGTCAACAGCGCCGGCAGTACGCGAGAACCCGGGCGCCAGTCTGATCGACTTGGGCGACGGCGTGCTCGCAGTCGAGTTCCACTCGAAGATGAACACCATCGGCGGCGACACCCTCGCCATGCTGACAGCAGGCATCGAGGAGGCGACAAAGAACTTCGAGGCGCTCGTCATCGGCAACGACGCGCCGGCGTTCTCGGCGGGTGCGAACCTGATGCTGGCACTCTTCGAGGCGCAGGACGAGAACTGGGACGAACTCGACTTGATGATCCGGACGTTCCAGTCGACGGTAGTCAGCCTGCGCGACGCCGCCGTACCGGTAGTTTCCGCTCCTGCCGGGCTGACGCTCGGCGGCGGCTGCGAGATTACGCTGCACAGCGATCGGGTGCAGGCGGGGGCCGAAACCTACATGGGACAGGTGGAGGTCGGCGCCGGATTGATCCCGGCGGGGTGCGGAACGAAAGAGCTGCTGGTCCGGTTCACGCGGCTCGTGCCGCCGGGAGGCGATTCGCTACCACAGGTGCAGCGCGCGTTCGAACTGATCGGCTTCGGTACCGTGTCGAGCAGTGCCGCCGACGCGAAGCGTCTCGGATTGCTCCGCGAGGTGGACGGCATCACGATGAACCGCGAACGGCTGATGACGGACGCGAAGCGCAAGGCGCTCGATCTGGCCCGCACCGGGTACCATCCGCCCGCACCGCTGATGGACATCCCGGTGGGCGGAGCCGGCGTTCGTGCGGCGCTCGACCTCGGTGTCCATATCGCGTGGCGCGCCGGACGGATCAGCGATCATGACGCGCATATCGGCCGGCTCCTCGCCCGTATCCTGGCGGGAGGAGACCTTCCCCACGCCACCACGGTAACGGAGCAGTATCTGCTGGACCTTGAACGGGAAGCATTCCTCAGTCTGCTCGGCGAGGCGAAGACTCAGGAGCGGATGGCGCATATCCTGAAGACTGGTAAACCGCTCAGGAACTGACCCGGGAGCGCGAACGATGATCATCGACCGCGGCGCCGGCACGCCACTCGTGCTGATCCCAGGGATTCAGGGTCGGTGGGAGTGGATGAAGCCGGCGGTCGATGCCCTGGCGGCGCGCACGCGCGTGCTGACCGGCTCGTTGCCGGGCGATAGCGGCGCCATGCAGGCGATCGATCAGACGCTCGGCTTCGAGAGCTACGTGTCCTGGCTGGACGCCTTGCTGGACCGCGCCGGAGTGGCGCGAGCGGCGCTTTGCGGCGTCTCGTTCGGCGGGTGGGTTGCACTCCACTACGCGGCGGTTCGGCCCGAGCGCGTCACCAGTCTGACCCTGGCCTCCGCACCGGCGCCCCGCTGGCGGCCGGGCTGCCGCGTCGAGTGGTACCTCCGCGCGCCACGACTGCTCTCTCCCATCTTTGCCCTCAGCTCGCCGCTGCGGCTCTACCCGGAGATCGCTCTCGCGTTCCCCAGCCTGGCAGACCGCGCCCGGTTCGCTGCCGAGCATCTCTACCGGGTGACCCGCTACGCGATGTCCCCGACCCGGATGGCCGAGCGGGTCCGACTGGCCGCCGAGGTCGACTTCACGGCCGACTGTGCGCGCATCCAGGCGCCGGTTCAGATCGTGACGGGCGAGGTGGGGCTGGACCGGGTAGTGGCGGTGGAGAGCACCCGATCGTACCTCGACGCCATCCCCGGAGCGCGGTACGATTGGATCGAACGGACCGGTCATATCGGACTGGTCACCCGGCCCGACCGGTTCGCGAGCATGGTCGCGGAGTTTGCGCGCGACGCCGCAGCAACCGCGGCCCTTCCGTCGCCGGCACACGCGTGAGCCGCGCGGGCAGGGCAGCGAGTTGCGCCGAAAGTGGACGCATCGAGAACGGAGTCAGATCATGAGAGAGGCAGTCATCGCTTCCGCGGTCCGGACCCCCGCCACCAAGGCGCCGAAGGGATCGTTCCGCAACACGCGGCCGGATGAACTGGCCGCCACCGCGATCCGCGCGGCGCTTGAACGCGCCGGCGACATGGATCCCGCCAAGGTGGAGGACGTAATCCTGGGTTGCGCGATGCCCGAGGCGGAACAGGGGATGAACGTCGCGCGGATCGCCAGCCTGCGCGCCGGCATCCCGGTCGAGGCATCCGCCGTCACGATCAACCGTTTCTGCTCGTCCGGGTTGCAGTCCATTGCTTTCGCGGCAGAACGGATTCTGGCCGGCACGGCAGAGACGATTGTGGCCGGGGGCACGGAATCGATGAGCCTGGTCCCGATGGTGGGCCACAAATTCGTGCCTAACCCGGCGCTGGTGGAGCACTACCCCGACGTCTATCTCAGCACCGGCCTGGTGGCGGAGAACCACGCACGCGAGTCGCGCATCACACGAGAGGAACAGGACGCCTTCGCGCTCCGGAGCCATCAGCGCGCGCTCGCCGCCATTGACTCGGGGCGCTTCGAGGACGAGATCGTCTCGGTTACCGTGCAGCGTGCCGAATCGGCAAACGGGAACGGTGGGGGCAATGGCCCTGCTATCCGCGAGGTCGTCATCACCACCGATGAAGGGCCGCGCGCTGACACGTCGCTCGAAGCGCTGGGATCGTTGCGGCCGGTCTTCAAGGCAAGAGGTTCGGTAACCGCCGGCAACTCGTCGCAAACGAGCGACGGCGCGGCGGCGGCGGTCGTGACGACGGCGGAACATGCTGCGAGGCTCGGGCTGAAGCCGCTCGCACGGTTCGTCACCTACGCCACCGCCGGTGTCAAGCCGGAACTGTTCGGTCTCGGGCCGGTCCCGGCGATGCAGAAGGCGCTGCGTCTCGCGAACCTCACCATCGACGATATCGACTTGGTGGAACTGAACGAGGCGTTCGCGGCTCAGGTACTCGCCTGCCTCCGCGAGTTCCCGATTGATCCGGATCGCTTGAACGTCAACGGCGGCGCAATCGCGCTGGGCCATCCCCTCGGCTGCACGGGCGCAAAGCTGACCGCGACGCTGCTGCACGAGCTGGAGAGGCGGAACGGGCGCTACGGCATGGTGACGATGTGCGTCGGCGGCGGCATGGGCGCAGCCGGCATCTTCGAGCGGCTCTGAAACCGGCCGCCACCGAAGGGCAGGGAGACGACGATGGCAACGGCAACGATGACGGCAACGGAACACGCGGCACGGGGTGGCGAGTGGCTGCTCGCCGAGACGGACCCCAATGCCATTGTCACGCCGGAACGGATGACGGAGGAACATCGGCTCCTCCGCCAGACCGCCGATCAGTTCGCGGACGAGACGTTGGCCCAAAACGATCGGCTCGAGTCCAAGGACTGGGATCTCGCCCGCCAGTTGCTCCGGCAGGCAGGCGAGCTGGGGCTGCTCGGGACCGACGTGCCGGAGGCGTACGGCGGCCTCGAACTCGACAAAGTGAGTTCGGCAATCATCGGCGGATCGGTCGGCCGGTGCGGTTCGTTCAGCTCCACCATCGGCGCACACACCGGGCTCGCCATCCTGCCGATCCTGATGTTCGGCACCGAGGACCAGAAGCAGCGCTACCTGCCGCAACTGGTGTCAGGCGAACTGGTCGGCGCCTATTGCCTGAGTGAAACCGGCTCCGGCTCCGACGCGCTCGGCGCCCGCGCACGCGCGACCGAGCAGGCGGACGGCAGCTTCGTACTGAACGGCGAGAAGATGTGGATCACGAACGGCGGCTTCGCCGATCTCTACATCGTGTTCGCGAAGGTGAACGGCGAGCAGTTCACCGCGTTCATCGTCGAGCGGGGATTCGACGGCGTCGCGAGCGGCAAGGAAGAGCACAAGATGGGCCTCCACGGCTCATCGACGACCGCGGTCGTGTTGCAGGACGTCCGCGTACCGGCTGAAAACCTGCTCGGCGAGGTGGGCAAGGGCCACCGCGTCGCCTTCAACGTGCTCAACTACGGCCGGTTCAAGCTGGGAGCCTCCACCGTCGGCAGCGCGACATCGGCTGTCGGCGAGGCGGCCCGCTACGCGGCCAGCCGTCAGCAGTTCGGCCAGCCAATCGCCAACTTCGGCGCTATCAAGCACAAGTTGGGCGAGATGACCGCCAGGACGTACGCGATCGAGTCGATGGTCTTTCGGACCGCCGGCTTGATTGACGCCGCTCTCGCCGAGGCGGACGCGGAAGACACCGGGGCGCTACTGCGGACCCTTGAGGAGTACGCGGTTGAATCATCGATCCTGAAAGTGGCCGGCAGCGAGGCACTGCACTACGTTCTCGACGAGAACGTGCAGATCCATGGCGGCAACGGCTTCGTCCGGGACTACCCCGCCGAGCGGCACTACCGCGACTCGCGCGTCAACCGGATCTTCGAAGGGACGAACGAGATCAACCGGTTACTGATCCCCGGCATGCTGGTCAAACGGGCGCTCAAGGGAGGTTTGCCGCTGATCGACGCGGCCCGGAAGCTGCAGGACGAATTGCTGACACCCTCCCCCGTAGCGCCGGCCGGCAACGGTTTGCTCGAAGCGCAGAACGCCGCCGTCGGCATGTTCCGGAAGGTGGTGCTGGCGGTCGTCGGCCTGGCGCTCCAGACGCATGGCAACAAGCTGACTGACGAACAGGAGATCCTGTCGCTCGCGGCCGACATCATCATCGACACCTACGCGGCCGACAGTGTGGTGCAGCGGGCGCGCGCCGCGTCCGCGGAGGGCGTGCCCGGCGCCGACCGGCAGGTGGATGCCGCGGCCGTGTACGTCAGCGACGCCGCGTTGCGGATTGACGTTACGGCGCGGGCCGCGCTCGCGGCAATGGCGGAGGGCGACACGCTCCGGACGCATCTCGCAGTACTCCGCCGGCTGCTGAAAGTGATCCCGGTCAATGCCGTGGCGATCCGACGCCGCCTGGCGGACGCTGCGGTCGAGCGAGGAGCGTACCCACTCTAGGAGCCCGTCGAATGGTCAGGACGATCTCCACGAGCGTGGGCGCCGCGCGTCACCCTATCCCGCGGCCCGGGTTTCGATACTTCTGGGCGCTGGCGCTGTTGGTATCGGCCGTCTCCGCAGCGGCATGCAGTCCGCCGCCACCCGACGAGGGGAACTACGTCGGTCGTCTGCTCGAGGACCGCGTCTTCAAGGATGATTTCTTCCGCAACAGCGCCGAGTCGCCGGTGCCGCTAGACCGCCGCTCATGGATGGTGCCGCTGCGTTACTACGAGCCGAATCCCGCGTATCGCGTACCCGCCAACCTGGTTCTGGCGGAAGACCCGGAGGTATTCGACATCCCGACATCGACCGGACTGGTCCGAGAGATGGAGCATGTCGGCCACCTGGAGTTCATCCTGCAAGGGGAGCAGTATCGGCTGGACGCCCTGGTCTCCGACGGTGACCCGGGACTGTTCGTCCCGTTCCGCGATGAAACGAGCCGCATGGAGACCTACGCCGCCGGCCGCTACCTCGACCTGCCGTTTTCGCCCACCGGCGTGTACGACCTCGACTTCAACCGGGCATACCATCCGACCTGCTACTTCGACGAGCAGTTCGATTGTCCATTCCCGCCACCGCAGAACCGCCTCTCCATCCCGATTCTCGCCGGCGAGAAGCTGCCGCCCGAGGACGAACGCCGGCTGCCGTGAAGCTGCTCGGCGTCATCTTCGATTTCGACGGCGTCATCGCCGATACCGAGCCTATCCATCTCCGGGCGTTTCAGGACGCGCTCGCGGGTGGACCGATGAAGCTGTCCGACGAGGCGTACTGGGAGCGCTACCTTGGCCTGGACGACGCCGGACTGTTTGCGGCGATCGCGCGCGACCAGGACGTTTCGATCGACCCCGAGGATGCCGCGCGGCTGGCGGCCGCGAAAGCGGACCACTTCGCGGCACGGGTGGCGTCGGCGGACGTGGTGTACCCCGCCGCGCGCCGCTGCATCGAGCAGTGCGCGGCAGACGGTGTCCCGCTCGCAGTGGCGTCAGGCGCCCTGCACCACGAGATCGACATCATCCTGACACGCTCCGGACTGCGGCAGCACTTCGCTGCAATCGTGGCAGCCGACGACGTGGCGGCGAGCAAGCCGGCGCCCGACACCTACGCGCGCGCGGTCGAACTGCTCTGCCGGGGACTCGACCGCCCTGTCTCGCCGGACGGGTTCATCGCCATCGAAGATTCGCGCTGGGGAATCGAGTCAGCCAACGCGGCCGGGCTGCCGTGCGTCGGCGTCACCACCAGTTATCCCTCGGACGAACTCACCGGCGCAGCGGCGGTCGTCGCCAGTCTGGACGAACTCGACCGCCAAACGCTTGCGGCCCTCCTGACCTGATGCGCCGGTGTTGGCGGGCCCGGCCCCTGCTATGCGTCGGCTACAATGGTCCCCGGGGCGAGGCCGTACCGTCTTCGGTCCAGTCCCACGATCCCCGACGATGATCTCGGAAGACTTCATCAAGCGTTTCACCGAGGTCGCCAAGTCGCCCGCCCCCGACTTGGCCCCGGCCGCATTCCTGATCGCCCGGATCGAGTATCCCCGTCTTGATACGTCGCCCTATCTCGACCGGCTGGACCGAATGGGCGAAGAGGCGACGCTGCGCATCCGGGCGCTTGGCGACGACGCCGATCCGGCCTATCGAATCTCCGCGCTCAGCACCTATCTGTTCAAGGAACAGGGCTTCGCCGGCAACCACGCGTACTACGACGATCCGCGGAACAGCTTCCTGAACAACGTCCTCGACCGCCGGACCGGCATCCCGATCACACTGGCGCTGGTCTACATGGAAGTGTCACGCCGGGCCGGGGTTCCGATCGACGGTGTCAACTTCCCCGGCCATTTCCTCCTGAAGTCGCCGCCGCGGCCAGCGGGATCGGATGGCGGGATCAGTCACGTGATCGTGGACCCGTTCCACGACGGCGCCATTCTCTCGGAGGGCGACTGCGAATCACTGCTGCAGCAGTACGCCGGGAGAGATGCGGAGCTCGACCCGCGGCTGCTTGCACGGGCGACCAAGCAGGACATCCTGATCCGGATGCTGGTCAACCTCAAACAGATCTACGTCAAGCTCCGGTCGTTTCCGCAGGCCCATGCGGTCACGCGCCTGCTTCTCGCACTCAATCCGTCCGCGATAACGGAGCTGCGCGACCGGGGCCTGCTTGCCTACCACCTGAATAACTACCAGGCAGCGCTGCGGGACCTCGAAGCCTACCTCCGTTTCACCTCCCGACGGGAGGAAGCGGATGCGGACGACGGCGATGATGGCGAGACCGAAGGACAGAACGAGCAGTCCGAGATCTGGGAGCATGTCAAGGCGCTCCGCCGGCGTGTCGCCAGCCTCAACTAGCAGGACGCGTCGTCGCCGACACCGTGTAGATGTAGTCGCCGAACTCCGACGCGTCGTCGTTAGCTGCGTTCGCGGCCAGGTGGAAGACGACCGACGTTGCGTCGAAGGCGGGCGGGCGCCATTCGACGGTCCAGGAGGCTGTTCCGGGGCCGGTGAGCGTGGTTCCCGGCTCCGTGTGCTGGGCATAGGTCACGCCGTCCGCTGCCGCAACGGCCTGTACGCGCTCGTCGCCGCCCAGGACCTGCAGGGCGCCCGCCGGCCCGCCGGCGCCCTCCCCTTCATTACACGAGCCGCCAACTGGAAACCGGCACGCCCCATCCCGGGCCGCTCCAGGGACACCGTGATGCGGTAGGTCGCCGACGGGTCGAACGTGTCCGGCACGCCGCCGAGCGTGAGCGAGCCGCCGGGGGCATCGAGGTCGTTCTCGAAATGGCAGGCGTGGCAGGTGTCGCCGCCGAAACCACCGGAGTGGGCCGGCGGCGGACCTTCGAGGTAGGCCGCCTCCGGCACGGGAGCGGCGACCAGCAGCGCCGCTGTCAGGGCGCCGGCGGAGGCAGCGAAGTATCGGGCCAAGTGTTTCCGCGTTACGGCACCACCCGCGCGCGACCGATGTTGTTCGTGTCGGTGCCGAACCAGATCTCGCGCGTCGGCGGGTGGTAGTACATGTGGCGCACGGTTCCACCCCCGCTGGCGATCTCGGTCATCGCGAAGAACTCCTCGGTAGCCGGGTCGAATCCGATGAAACGGTTCGGATCGATGCCCGACTCCACGAAGTACAGCCGGTCGTCGGCGTCGACGGCCATTCCGTACGGCCGGGAGTCCGCGCCGCCGGGGACCGCCCATTCCTGAACTTCGCCGGTGGCCGGATCGAAACGCCCGAGGTGACCGCCCGCGTAGTCGACGTACCAGAGGTGTCCGTTCGACGTCAGGGCCAGTCGGCGCGGCCGGGCCTCGGCCCGCGGCAGCTCGAACTCCTCAAGCTCCATGGTCTCCGGATCGACGGTGGCGAGCACGTTCGTGCCGAACTGGCAGAACCAGGCGCGGTTGTTCGCGTCGACCACGATGCCGTAGGGACGCCGGCCGTTGCCCTCGATCGGGATGAGCTCCACGGTGCCCGTCTGCGTGCCCAGCTTGCCGACGAAGCTGCCGCCCTGCACCGAGAACCAGATGTCGCCGTTGTGGTCGAAGGTGAGCGTATGCGGATCCCGCGCGTCAGGGGTCGGCATCATGAACTTCTCGATGTCTCCGGTTTCCGGATCGAGCCGTCCGATGTGCATCGCGCGGTTGCCCGCGTACCACACGAACCCGTCTTCGTCGACGATCAGGTTGTGCGGTCCGGTGCCCGGCTCAAGCTCGTAGCGCCGGAAGTCGCCCGTCGCCGGGTCGAGATAGGCCAGATAGTTGCCCCGCTGGCCGACGAACCACACACGTCCCTGGCCGTCAACGTAAGGGTCGCGCGGCCGGGTGTCCTCCCAGGGCACTACCCACTCGGTGATCTCGATGTCCTCGGCCACGGCCGTGGCCGCGCCGAGCGGGCCGAATGCCCCGAACGCGATGACCGCCGCCGACAACAACGGTAGAACGTTCCTCATAGCCCACCTCACTTTGGATCGCGTAAGCGTCCCGCGGATCCCAGACTGCCCATAGTAGTTCGACACCGCTCACTGCAGACGACTCCGGCCGGAAACGGCGCGTTTACCCAAAGCGCCGGCGCCACCGTATGATTCATCCGTACCGTCTGGCCGGGTGGGAAGGACCGGAGAGCGGAGCCCCCAGGAGAACAACAATGCAGACAATCCGTACCCCGGCTTGCCCAATCGTGACGCTCGCGGCCCTGCTCGCCTTCGCGGTCTTCGTTCCGGCGGATGCCTTCGCCCAGCGCGAGGCGCGGGACGACGAGTACGCGGTCAACGACCCGCGCGTCCAGCATCATTCGTACGTGATGGAGGAGACCGGAGAGACCATCCCCTATGCGCTGTTCGTGCCCTCGGGCTACGACCCCGCGAGCCCCGCGCCGCTGATGGTCTCGCTGCACGGCGCCGGACGCCAGTACGACTGGCTGATGAACTATGCCGGGTTCCTCGATCTGGCCGAGCACCACGGGTACGTGGTGGTTACGCCGCTCGGCTACACCCGGCGGGGCGGATACGGTTACCGCGGGGACTCGGAACTGGACCGGCGGGCCGAGCAGGACGTCATGAACGTCTTCAAGCTCGTCACCGACGAGCTCAACATCGACGAGAACCGAGTCTATCTCTGGGGCCATTCCATGGGCGGCGCCGGCACCTACTACCTCGCCAGCCGCTACCCGGACATCTGGACCGGTCTGGCCGCGGTAGCTGGCGGCAGCATGAACGCCGATTACGTCGACGCGGAGGCAATCCGCCACATCCCGTTCCTCGTGATCCAGGGCTCGGACGACCGGGTAGTCCCTGCCGCGGGGGCGCGCGAGTCGGTGGCGAAGATGCGAGAGTTGGGGATGCAGCACCTCTACATCGAGATCCCCGGCGGCGACCACTCACTCTTCATCTCGAGGAACACCGAGGTCGTCGAGCACCTCTTCTCGTTCTTCAACCTCGTCTCGAAGAAGACGCAGGCCGTCGGTCAGTAACCCATGGCGTAGACCAGGACGTTGATTCCCAACGAGTAACCGTCGGGCGCAAAGGCCTCGAAAAAGCGCGGGTCGTCCGCCTCGCGCTCCCAGGAATCCTGGATGTCAGTGTTGTGGGTCATCGCCACCATGATGCGCTCGTGATCGTCGAATATCACCCGGAAGTGCGGCTCCGCGCTGTCCGCGCCACGCTCGGACGTGCCTCCCCCGGAGCGCTGCCAGAAGCCGATGTTGGCGATCTGTGGCACCTCCCAGATCTGGAACATGGTCTGGAACAGCGCGTGCTCGATCGGCAGGTCGACGATCGGGTACTGCCCCGCCGGAAGCACCTTGTGGATCTGGCTCACCCACTGTTCCCACTCCCAGCTTCCCCAGAAGTCGTCGACCCACAGGAAGCCGCCCTTCAACAGGTACTCACGCAGGCGGGCGGCGTCCTCGTTGGAGAGCACCATCGAACCGACGGCCGAGGCGATGATGAAGGGGCAGCCGAACAGCGTGTCGTCGGTGATCGGGACCACCCAGTGGATTGGTTCGTCGGCGGCGTCGAAGTTGACGTCGGTGGTCGACATCTCTGACAGCCGGATCATGAAGTTGATGTCGGCAAAGGGATAGTCCGTCGACCAGCGGCCCATGCCGCGCCCGGTGTACTCGCTGGAGTACATGAGCCGGCAGAACGAGAATCCGGCGTCGCGCTGCTCAGGCGGACGGAAGCGGGGCGGATACCGTGAGCGCCCCCAACCCCACTGGGCGAACACGGCGCCCGCGCCGAGGGCGAGGATGACGGTGAGCACGACCGCCGTGACGGCCGGCCGCTTCATCAGGCCATTCTGCCACAGCATCGCGCCACGACCGGTCGGACGCGCCCTCCCTCAGTTGGCAAGCGGATGCGGGCGCACCTGGAACTTCAGCATCCCCGGCTTCACGCCGACGCCGCCCTCGATGTGCCAGGTGGCCGCCGCGCCGTAGGTGGCCCACACCCCGCGTCCCTTCCATCCGGCGTTCGGATCGTCGATCCGTCCGTCGAGCCCACGCGTGAAGAAGCCTTGCGGATAAGGCACCCGCAGCACCGTCCACTCCCCGGTGTCCGGATCGAGCGCGAGCAGCGAGTCGGAGTTCGAGCCGGTCGCGATCGGGACGTCCCTGCCCAGGCCGAGCGTGTCCCACTGGTCGACCCAGTTGTAGTAGTGGTAGTCGGCCCGGACCGGTGGGTTTGTCCCCGCGATCGTCGGGCCGGGCGTGGGATGGAGCGTCCAGCCTTCGACGCAGTGGCGGCCCTCCACGCTGGTCGGGCCGTTGTGCACGGCGCACTCGCGGCGGTCGAAGCTGGCGAGGTGGCTCGACCCGGACAGGGCGGTCCAGATAACGCCATCGCGGTCGATGTCGATTCCGCGCGAGCCGAATCCCCGCTTGTCCGGCGGCACGTTCGGATCGAGGACCGACGGCACCTCGTACATCTCCGTCACGCAGCTTTCCGGCGGGTTGTCGCCGACATGCAACCGCGCGAGCCGGCCCGGGAAGCGGTTCGAGCTGATCCAGATCGCCTTCTCGTCAGTCGGGTCGCCGATGACGCCATAGCTGCCGATGACCACCCGGGTGTCGAGCGCGGTGTCGTGCTCGGCCACCTGCCCGCGCTGCGCCGGTTCGTTCCACGGCTTCGTGATCGCGCCGTCGCCGTTGGTGTCGAGCACCGTGGGGCACCAGCCCTGTGAAAGCCGCTCGTCGCCGGTCTCGTCGTAGAGCCGTGTGTCGATCCAGCCGATGACCTGCCCGCCGCCGCTGAAGTAGAGGGTGTCGTTCTCGTCCTCGGCGAACTGCAGGTGGTGGGTCCCGAAGCAGGTGTCGATCAGCACGAACTGCTCGCGGTCCGGCTCGTAGACCACCGCGGACCGGAAGCCGCTGGCCAGCGGGTAGTACTGCGCGTAAGGATGGTCCGAACCCTCCCCGCAGTAGTCCGGGTTCTCCCGGTTGCGGATCGCCGAGGTCATCCAGACCCGTCCCTTCCGGTCCATCATCGGATTGTGCGGGTTGGCCGGATCGTTCCAGATGAGCTCGTCCCCGTAGAACCGGGACGGCGCCGGCATCGACCGGGCGATCATCCCCGGCACCGTGTCCGGGTCGACGCGCAGCGGGACGCTCAGGCTGGTGGCGGTGTGAGTCGCCGGATCGAGTATCGCCAGCTCATCGTTGGAGATGTTCACGCCGTAGACGGGGCCGCCGGCGTTGATGGTGGGATCGCGCTTGTCGGTGGCGATCTCGTCGTGGATGTAGTCGATGTCGGTGCCCCACTCCCACATCGAGATGACGACGTTGCGCTCGACCCCTTGCGGGCGGGGCGGGGCGGGCGGCACCGCGCCGGTAGCGATGCGGTCGCTCCAGTCGGCGAACATCTGCAGCCCGCGTTCCCGGCCGAACCGGTTCATGACGTTGGTCATCTGCGAGCCGCGCTGGCCCATGCGCACGCGGTGGTCCCAGGCCTCGAGGCTGGAGTCGAACTGATCAATGTTGTCGATCTCGCGGATGATCCGGCTGCCGAGCTGGTGACACAGCATGCAGCCCTGCTTCTGGACGTCGATCCACTGGTCCTGGTGCTGCAGGTTCGCGGCGATGCCGTTACCGTCCTCACCGGTACCGGGGAACTCGTCCGTCGCCGGCGGCCGGATGAGCGAGTACCAGTAGTTGGCCGGGTAGACGCGGGCCGCCTCGGCTGGCGTCTCCGCCACGGTCGCCTCCAGGTCCACTGTGTCGCCGGGAACGGCGGTCACCGGGTCGGAATCGACAAGCCCGTAGCCGCGCACCCACACGTCGTAGGTCGCGTCCGGCAGGTCGGGAATCAGGTACCGGCCGCCGTCGCCGGTGACCGCGCTCTTGACGAACTTCGTCGGCAGAGAAGTCGTCTCGGCGATGACCCAGACGCCCTCCTCAGGTCCGTTCGAGCTGGTGACCACGCCGCTGATATCCGCTTCGACGGCCTGCATCCCGCTCGCGGCTCGGCCGGACGCCGAGAAAGAAACCAGCGCCGCGGCGACGAGCATGGCGGCAACCGACGCCCCAGCGAAATGCCTGTTCATGTGGTACTCCTCCGTGTTGCGGTTCGGCCGATGCCCCGTCGTGACGCAATGGCGGCGACCGTTCATTCCGAGCATGCCCCCGAAGGAGACGTCCGTCAAGGGAGCATCCGTTGCCGAGAGGGTTGGCCCGCCGGACAACGTTCGGGTATAACCACCGGCATGCTGCTACGGACCACCGTTCTCGCATCCTGCGCCCTGGCGTTGGTGCTCACCGGCGCCGCCGCGCATGCACAGGTGGGCGGCAATCTGGCCGCGGGACCACCGCTCGACATCGAACTGGAGATTACGACGGGCCCGGACGGTCCGTTGCTGTCTACCGCGGAGTTCGATCTGATTACAGGCGAGTACTACCGGCTGAACATCACGAGCGACGGCACCGAGCCGTGGCGGCTCGAGGTGGATGACCTCCTGCGCAACTCGCACCTGCGCATCGTCACCATCAACGGGATCGAGATCCACCTCCAGGCGCTGGCGTTCCGCGCTATCGAATTCGACGTCGGCGGTACGGCCCAGTTCAGCTTTACGCCGATCCGCACCGGCACGTTCGAGTTCACCGTCAGCGACGTCCCCTCCGTCCAACGACAGCGCGCGGACGGCGGGCGCACCACGGCCGGGACATTCACCGTCGAATAGCCGCTCCGTCGCGAGGGTGAGTGCTGTCCTTACGCGCTACCCTTTCGGGTGGCAGCGCAAATCGGGTGGCAGCGCAAAAGGCGCGACGTGTTCCAGCAGGAGGAACGACCATGACAGCCAGAAACAGGCCTGTCGTCACAACCGGAATCGTTCTCTGGGTATTGGTCGCGAACGGCATCGTGCTTCGGGCACAGATCGATTCGGGGCCGAAGACCGAAGCAACTTTCGGACAGGGACTCCCCCGCGACCATGAGACGCTGATCTTCGCGGACGAGCAGTATCCGGTCTGGCCGCTCACCCCCGCCCAGGAGGCCTACGCCTCGATCAGCGGGCCACGTATGAAGGCGCACGTCGTGGACTTCGCCAACATCGCCCTGCAATATCGCGACGAGGGGCACAAGTGGTGGGGGCGCCTGCCCGGGACGTCGGCCGACCGTGAGAGCATGGCCTACATGACCGAGGCGTTCGAGCGCCTCGGGCTCACCGTCGAGCGTTTTCCCTTCACGCTGCCCAGCGACTGGCGACCGACCGACTTCTCGGCACACTACACCGTTGCAGGCGGCGACACGGTTGCGCTCAACACCGCCTTTCCAGTCGCCCGCACGCGGGCGACCGAGCCCGGAGGGATGATGGTTGAGGCCGTGTGGGTCGGTGTCGGTTCAGGCGCGGATTTCATCGGCCGGGACGTCAGCGGGAAGGCAGCGGTCATATACAGCACGTTCGTGCCAGGTGGGCGCAGTCACTCGGCTAGCAGCCGCGCCGGCCTGTTCAACGCGAATGCCCGCGCGGTCGAACTGGGTGCGGCGGCCATCATCAACGTCATGGGCGTGCCGGGCAACGGGCAGTTTCAGCCTGAGGGTGGCATCAACGAGATTCCGCACTTCACGGTCAGCCAGGACGAAGGCTTCGCCCTCAAGGAGCATCTCGACAACGGCGAGCGTGTGGCCGTCCACCTTGAGCTCGAGGTGCCCGAGCTGCGGAACGTGGACACGGAGTACACCATCGCGACGCTCCCCGGCATGACGGACGAGCAGATCGTCGTCATGACCCATACGGACGGCTACTTCACAGCGGCGCTCGACAACGGATCGGGCATGGCGAGTGCGCTGGAGCTCGCCCGCTTCTATGCCGCCCGGCCTCTCGAGGAACGGCCGCGCACGATGAAGTTCATTCAGTTCCCCGACCATCACCACGGCGAGATGTCCCTGCGCCGTTTCGTGAATGAGCAGTGGCCGTGGGACAAGGTCGCCGTCAAGCTGACGATGGAGCATCCCTCGCAGACGCTGCTCTACATGTACAACGACAGCCTCACGCCAACGAACGCGGTCGGAGCGTTTCGGTGGAACGCCCTGGGTAGCCCGGAGTTCGAGGCGATGGTCTTCGAGACGCTGCGGGAGTTCGGCGTCTCAGTCTATGCGATGGAGGATCGCCCGAAGAACGGTCGCTTCGCGCCTTCATTTCATATCATCGACCACGTCATCTATCACACTTCGCTGGACGTCCCCGAGCTGGTGCCAGCGAGTGGTCTCGAGCGCGCGACACGAGCATTCGCCGCCGCACTGGATCGCTCGAACGACATGACGCTGGCGCAGCTGCGTGGGCCCGGGTTTCCGTACTCGAGGGGGCAAGGTTCGCTAAGCGGAACAGGGAAACCAATCGCGGACCCGCGGTGACGCGGCTACTGCAAGGAGAAGGCGACCAGTTCCGCGATTCTCTCCTCATCCAAAGCCGCTACGACAATGTACTGCCGGCTACCCGCCATGTACGTGATCGGGAACCCGATGGTTGGTCCACCCGGAAGCGGAATCTCATGGACAACGTCACCCGTCCGCTTGTTGTACGCACGGAGCACCGGAGCCCCCCGTTGTCCCTCGCCCGCAAACAGCAGGGTGGACGTCACGAGAAGTCCGGAGCTTTGCGTGAGAATCCCGGTCGCCGGCACGTTCACGCCCTGGAGGTCCGGATGCTGCCGGATATAGCCGGGCGTGTCGCCGTGCGGGATCTGCCACAGAATCTCTCCAGCGGTCAGGTCGATCGCGGTGATCCGGCCGTAGGGAGGCTTCAAGAGGGGCAGGTCACGGACGGTCGGAATACCCCGGGCAAATGAGATGTGGTAGCGCACTCCGGTCCCGTCAGTGCCGTCTGTCAATGCGAACAGCGTCGGCCTCGTCTGCGACGGTACAAAAAGGAGACCCGCCTCGGTATCCACCGCACCGGCGGGCCAATTGACGCCGCCACCCGCGCCGGGGAGCCCGAGGGTCCCGAGATTGACCCCCGGCTCAATCAAGGACGGCGGAGTATAGAGAGGCCCGAGCCGGATTTCTTCTACGATTCGCAGCGCCTCGGCCCGGAGCTCCGGAGTGAAGTCGATCAGGTCGTCCCGGGTGACGCCCTGGCGGTCAAACGCAGGCGGCTTCGTGGGAAAGGGCTGTGTGGGAGACGCCCGCTCGCCCGGAACGTCCGACTGCGGCACGGCCCGCTCCTCGATCGGCCACACGGGTTCGCCTGTCTCGCGGTTGAGTACGTAGGCAAACCCCTGCTTCGAGAGTTGCACCAGTGCCTTGATCGGGACACCATCGACCTCGATGTCCACGAGGATGGGGGCGGTAGGGATATCGTAGTCCCAGAGTTCGTGATGGGTGAGCTGAAAATGCCACACCCGCTCGCCGGTTTCCGCGTCCAGCGCCAGCACGGAATTGCCGAAGAGGTTCTCCCCGGGCCGATAGCCGCCGAAATAGTCGTTTGTGGGAGTTTCGGTAGCCACGTAGAACAGGCCGAGCTCCGCGTCCGCCGTCACGGGCGCCCAATGCCCGACGTTCCCCGTGTACTTCCAGGAGGCATCGAGGAGCTCCGGATACTCCTGCACCCAATCGTGGGTGCCGGTTGGTACGTTCCAGAGGGCCTCGTCCGCCTTCAGCCAGGTCTCGACGCCGAATTCTCCCTCCTTCGGGACCGTGTTGAAGCGCCAGAGCATCCGACCGGAGCGGGTATCGTATGCCACCACATCGCCGGGCATGTTCATGGGCCAGACCTCATTGGGAGATGCCCGGGTGGGAACGCTGCCGGTATGCATGGTGATCGATGCCACGAGCACATTTCCGAGAATCGCCGGCGGTGACGTATTGGCCACTCGACCCGCTCTCTCGGCGGCCGGCCGCTCACTCCAGCGCAGGTCGTCCATCATGTCCACCACGCCGGCATCACCGAAATCCTCCACGAGATTCCCCGTCCGGGCGTCCAGGGCCGCCAACTGATAGCTCGGCGTCACCACGAAGATGCGCTCATCCCCCGCGCCATCCGTCCAGTAGGTCACGCCGCGCCCGGCGCTCCGCGCAACGGGCTCGATGATGTCGCCCCACCTGCGCTCGTTGTCGCCCGGGTGCCAGTTCCAGAGGGGCTCACCTGTAGTGGCATCGAGGGCAATCACGCTGCGTTGGTTACCGGCGGTCGTATAGAGGACTCCGTTGATCACGATGGGACTGATCTGCATCCGGCCGGATGGAGGGGGCGTGCCCTGGTCTCGTGCACTCCATCGCCATGCCACCTCCAGATCTCCGACGTTGCCGGAATGAATCTCGTCGAGCGGTGAATAGCGGGTGGCCCCCGCGTCCGCCCCGAATACACCCCATTCCCCATCGGCGGCGCCGGTCTGAGCGCTCACGCCAACTGTTGCCAGACACGCGACGGCCGCAACCGCAGCGCAACGGATCACCGGGTGCCGACTAGAAAGCGTTTTACACATGGCAGTTGACGCACCTCCTCACCGACGCGATCGCCGTCCGGCCAGTCGGCGGGAGCATGGCACAGTCATTTCAGGACGTCAAAACGGCGCCCGCGAGGACGTCGGTGAGCACGTCGAAGTCGCCGGCGTCGTTGTACAGATGCGGCGCGACGCGTACGGCGCCGCCGCGGAGCGACACCGACACCTTCCGTGCGGCGAAGCTGCGGCCAAGCTGCTCGACGTCGACGCCGGCCGGCAGGCGCACGCCCAGCAGGTGTCCGGCGCGCCAGCGATCTTCCTCGATCCTGCAGCCCAGTTCGCGGAGCCGCGGCACTGCCGCGCGGGTCAGGCCGCGCGTGTGCTCCGCAACCGTCTCCGGCCCCCATTCGCGCACCTGATCCAGCGCGGCTTCGAACATCGGCAGCAGGATGAAGTTAGACCGTTCGCCGACGTCGTAGCGGGTGGCGCCCGGCCGATAGTCGTCGCGGTAGTTGACAAGCTCGTTGAAGCGGTCGCTGCCGGCGCGCGTGATCCAGTTCTCCTCGATCGGCGTTCCGCCATCGAACACGGGACCGTACCAGGCCACGCCGACGGAGTACGGTCCGGTCAGCCACTTGTAACCGGCGCAGGCCACCGCGTCCGGCCGGGTGCGTCCGACGTCGAACGGCAGCGCTCCGACCGACTGCGTGCCGTCAATGACGAACCGGGCGCCCACGGTGCGTGCCCGTGCGCCGACGGCGTCGAGATCGAACCGCAGCCCGTCGGTCCAGTGCAGCTCCGGAATGGCAACCACCGCCGTCCGCTCGTCGATCGCGTCGAGCAGGGCGGCGTTCCACGCCTCGGCGCGCGAGCCGGCGGTCTCCGGCGCGGCGACGGTGCGCAGCGTGGCGCCCGCCTCGCGGCAGGCGCGCCGCCAGGTGTAGACCACGCTCGGGAACTGTTCCTCGACGACTACCACCGCCTGTCCGGGCGCGAGCGGCGTGTTGC
Source organism: Vicinamibacterales bacterium (assembly GCA_965246995.1). Taxonomy (GTDB): domain Bacteria; phylum Acidobacteriota; class Vicinamibacteria; order Vicinamibacterales; family UBA8438; genus VXRJ01. The sequence goes on along the minus strand of OZ252008.1, from coordinate 936,674 downwards.
TCGCAATCGTCGCCATTGCATAGGAAACGGACGGAATGATCGCGACGCGGTCCGGGTCGGGCGCGCCGATGATCTGTGCGAAGAGCCGGCGGACGCGTGCGCTCGGCTCGAAGAAATCGGCGATTCCGAGCCTGGCCGGCACCTCGACGCGCTCGAGCGCCCGGCGTCCGGCGGCGGCGACGCGCTTCGAGGCCGGCGCCATGAACGCGCAGTTGAGGTAGTGCGACTCGGGCGGCAGCGAGAAGAGCGACCGGTAACCGCCCTGTTGAGGTCCCGTTCCTACCCCTCGCTGAGCTCGTCGTATGCCACGCCGAGCACGCCGCTCAGGCTGAGCAGCGCAAACGGCGACAAGTGGTCTTCGAACCCGGGGAGCGCCTCGGTGCCGGTGATTTCTTCCCTCGACCGGCCGGCCTGCATTTCGCGACGCGTCAACTCCAGCGCCGCCGTGAAGTAGTCGCGCAGATGCGTGAGGTCGCCCTGGTCGCCCGTCACGCCTGCACCCGGGGTGCCGTGCCCGAAGATGTAGATCGTGTCCGCCGAGTGTGCGGCCGACACCTGCTCCAGTCCCTCGATCCAGCTTGAGATTCGCGCACCGGAGGCTCGGTCGACGAACGGGTGCAGGCGATTGAACATCAGGTCGCCCATGTGCACGACGTTGGCCTGCTCGAAGGTCACCACACAGTCGCCGCTCGTATGACCGGCGCCGTGATACCGCGCCACGACCGTCTCGTCCCCGATCGTCGTCCGCCATTCGTCGGTGAACGTCTCGTCGGGGTAAGCCTGCGAGTCTTGGTTGCCCGCCTCTTCGGCCGTGCGCCGCTGCCACGCCGCGCTGTTCTCGTGGGCGACGATCGAGCCGACCACCGGGCGAAACGTCTGGTTGCCGCCGACGTGGTCGCCGTGGTGGTGCGTGTTGATCAGGATGTCGATCGCATTCGACGACCGCTCCCGGATCCCGTCGACGCACGCGGTCGCTGCGGCGGCGTTCTGGCTGTCGATGATCAGAATCCCGTCCGCGTTGACGAGCCATCCGATCGTGCCGCCCTGGCCGTTGAAGATGCCTACGCCTCGTCGCAGGTCCTCGAACGAGGTGGTGAGCTCCTGCCATCCGGCGAGCGGCATCTCCCTGAGCGCCGCCGCCATCACCGTCATGCCCGACGTTGCGAGAAACTTGCGTCTGTTCATGATTCCATTCTCCTGGTACCAACCCGTCGCCGATAGGCGAAGCACGCCTAATCATAGCCAATGGACGACCGCAGACAGTCGCGCAGAAGCCCGCAGCGTGCCGTTCGTTCATCCCGAGGTCGAGCCGGGCCGTCACGAAATGCTCGTCGGACGCCGCCGCGGTAGCCTCGCAGGAGCCCGATCAGGACCTTCTGCGTGGTCGCTCTCGCGCGCTTGGCCGCGCCGCGATGTGATCAACGGGCGCGGAGCACGAAGAACTCGTAGCCGTAAAACTCCGAATAGGCATGCCAGACGTCTATCTCGCGCTGGCACTGATCCGCCAGTTTCTGCGCGTCCGGCGCGTCGCGGTAACGCTTGCAAAACGCGGTGACGTTTTCCTGGAGGGGGCGGTAGTAGTCGTCCCACCATGCCGACGCGGGCAGCGGAAAGTGGCCCACCGTTTCGTAGCCGCATTCGTAGATGGCGTCCAGGAGAGACGACATGTGGCGGATGTCCGGATACTCCTGGTTCCAGAACGCCTCGCATGCGTGGGGCGGGTTCGGTTGCCGCCAGCACACTTCCGTTACTGCGACGTGCCCGCCACCCACGAGCAGACGCCGCCAGTCGTGGAACCCCGCCTCGAAGCCGAGGTTGTAAATGGCTCCTTCGCACCAGATCAGGTCGAAGGAGCTGTCCGCGAAGTCGAGTCGCCCCATGTCCGCGACCCTGGCCTCCAGCCGGTCCGCAACCCCGAGGCGCAACGCTTCCCGGTTCAGGAGGTCGACGAACGGCGGATGATTGTCGATGGCCACGATGCGCGCCGCCGAGCCTTGCGCCAGCACCCGTGTCTGGGCGCCGGTGCCACAGCCGATGTCGAGCACGCGGGTCCGCGGCCCGACACCAGGAACGAGGGCGAGGGCCCGAAGCGTGCTCGCAGTCTCTCCCGGTCCCTGGCGGGGCAACCCGCTGAACAGCTCGAAGAAGAGCGAAGTCATTCCACGGGGGAGCCCGGTGATCAATAACCCAGGACGCTATAGTCGCCGGCCAGAATCAGGCGAACAGAGACGTACAATCCCAATAACGCGCCCGACCGGTGTCCGGCCTGTTTCACGTCGCCATTCGCGCCAATAGATGGTGCGCTTCTCGATATGGTCCCGCCGGAGGAACAGACACGCCTCCCAATAGCAAATCAGCAGATTGACCGAGAAAAACAGACTTAACAGACAATGGAGGACATGGAGATCGCCGGAGACGTAGTAGCGAGCACCAATGCCGAGAAGTGCCAGAAGTGCGACCACCAGCGCCGCAAATAGTCCGGCCGGCATCCCCGAACGGTTCTTGGGTACGCTTTGATCCGGAGCTATTCGATCGGGGTTGTATTCACCCAAAGCTGACCAGCCCTCATCGGGTGGACAGACGAGCTACCCTGCAGCAGGCACTTCGACCGGCAGGTGCTCCCGGTCGCCCCATTCCTTCCACGAGCCGAGGTAGTTCCGGACGCGCGGATAGCCGATCAGCCGGAGCGCGAGATAACCGTGGGCCGCGCGATATCCCCCCTGGCAGTAGGTAACTACCTCCCGGTCGGGTGTCACACCGGCGGCTTCGTACATCGCCCGCAGGTCGTCCGCGGGACGGAAGGCGCCGTTCTCGTCCAGGTTGCGCGTCCATTCGACGTGGATCGCGCCCGGGATCGCGCCGCCTCGCTTGGCGCGGACCGTCGTGCCGCAATACTCGCCGTCCGTGCGAGTGTCCAGGATTGCGGCGTCAGCCTGACCCAACCGCGCCTCGACATCGCGCCATGTCGCCAGCCGCGTGTCGTCGCGACCGATCTCCCACCTGGTCGGCCTGGGCGGTATCGCTTCTGTTGTGGTGAAGTAGCCGTCGCGCTCCCACGCGCCGACACCCCCGTCGAGCAGCCGCGCATTCGGGTGGCCGAAGAACTCGAGAAACCAGAAGGCGCGCGCGGCGCGGATGCCGGACTGCTCGTCACACACCACGATCGGCCGCGTCGCGTCGACGCCACGCGACGCCAGCAGGTGGTTGATGATCCAGAGGAACGCGGTGAGCGGGGCCGGGTCGGTGTCGACCAGGCTGATGCCGAACAGGTCGAGATGCGACGCCCCGGGGATATGCCCCGCGGCGAATGCCTCCGCTGGCCGCAGATCGATCACGACCGGAATCCGCGCCCGGTCGGCAGGCGGGCGACGCGCCGCAGACCCCGCCGCCACCCCCAACTGCCCCGCCAACGCGTCCGGCGTGATCAGCAGTCCGGGATTGGCGTAGCCCTTGGGGTTTGCCATCAGCTGCCGCTCACGTCACGAGACGACCGGAGAACCGCTCATGAGGGCTTCAAGCTTCTCACGGAGGGTGTCGGGCACCCGGACCGGGCGGTTGGCCGCATAGTCGAAGACCACCTGCACCGACTCGCTGGTAGCGACCAGGGCATCGTCGCGCGCGCGCCGCGCCTCCATCTCGAGCGTGAAACTGGCGCCGCCGATCCGGGCGACGCCAACGCGCACTTCCAACTGATCGCCGAAGACCACCTGCACCTTGTAGTCACACGACGCGTGGGCCAGGATCAGGTTCAGCCCCGTCTCCTCGAGCGCGCGGCGCAAGCCAAGCGTTTCCCCCATCACCAGGCGCGCCTGCTCGAAGTACGTGAAATAGACGGCGTTGTTGACGTGCCGGTACGGGTCGCAGTCACGGAAGCGAACTTCGATCCGGTGGGAATATGCGGGGGTCACGGGAGCCGGGCGTATTATATCGCGTGCAATCTACGGTTGCCGCTCCCGAAGCGTTCACGGCCGACGAGGCCGCTGCCCTTGCGCCCTACGTCGGTAACACCGACAGTCCGGTCTTCGTCCTGACCAACCTGCCGGAGGTGGTGAAGGGAGCGCTGTTCGCCCGCTATTCCCGTTCCGCAAAATCGGTCCGCCGCCTCTTCCTCGACGAATTCCTCGACGCGGCCGCCGACGTCGACGCCGCCACCGGCGAGGGACCCGGATCGAAGCGGGCCGAATCCCTGTACCGACGAGTCTTCGATCAGTACGGCGACGACTCGGTGGCCCAGCTCGGCGGTGCGCACCTCGCCTGCGAAGGCGTGTCGAACGTTCTGACGAAAGTGCTCGAGCGCGGCCGGCTGATGTCGTATCTCGAACAATCGACGCGCTATGTTCCCTATACCGACCGTCCCGGCGGGCGCTGGAAGTACGTCATCCCGGGCGAGCTGGAGGAAGGCACGGCGCGGGCCGCCTACGCGGCAGTGCTCGACCGCGCGTTCGAAACGTACGCCCGGTGGATAGAGCCGATGCGGCGACTCTTCCGCGAGCGGCACCCTCAGGCGGAAGGCGTTTCGGACGGCGTGTACCGTGCGGTGATCCGGGCGAAAGCGCTCGACACGCTGCGCGGCCTGCTACCGGCCGCGACCCGGTCGAACGTCGGCATCTACGGTTCCGGCCAGGCGTGGGAGGCCCTGCTGCTCCGGATGCAGGCACACCCGCTCGCCGAAAGCCGCGAAGTCGGGGCCCTGATGCTGGAGGAACTCCGGAAGGTGATCCCGGCGTTCCTCCAGCGGGTCGATCGTGCCGATCGGGGCCTTCGGTGGAGCAACTACCTCCGAGAGCGGCGAGCCGCAACCGCGGCGCTGGCGGCATCCATGACCGGGCCGGACGATGCGGTCGCCAGCCTCGATACCGCTGCGGACGAAGTGACACTGACCGAGTTCGATCCGGAGGGTGAGGTGAAGGTCGTTGCGGCGGCCCTTTATGCCGCCTCGCACCTGCCGTACCCGCAGCTACTCGCCCGCGCCCGTGCCATGACGGTGGAGGAACGGGTTCGCGTGCTTCGGACCTACACGGGCGAGCGGACCAATCGGCGTCACCGTCCCGGACGGGCGTTCGAGCACACCGAGTACACGTTCGACATCCTGTCGGACTACGGCGCGTTCCGCGACCTCCAGCGCCATCGCCTGCTCACCCTCGACTGGCAGGCGCTGACGGCACGGCACGGTTGCACGCGGCCGGAGGCGATAGACAGTGCCGGGGCGCGGGGCGACTGGGAACGCGTGATGGGTGATTCGGCCAGTCTGGCCGATCGCCTCGCGCGGGACTACTCGTCGCCGCTCGTGGCGCAATACGCCATTGCCATGGCGTTCCGGATCCGCTTCTACATGCGGATGAACGCACGCGAGGCAATGCATGTCATCGAACTGCGGACGGCGCCGCAAGGCCACCCGGCGTATCGGCGGGTCTGCCAGCAGATGCACCGGTTGATCGCCGAGCGCGCCGGACATCGCGCCATCGCCGAAGCAATGAGGTTCGCCGATCATTCCGCAGTGGAACTCGAGCGGCTCGATGCCGAGCGCGCGAGTGAGCGGAAGCGCGCGGGTAGCCGCGACCAGTAAGCCCCGGCTAGTCGCGCGCCGTGAAGCGCTCGTACTCCGACAGGAAGGTGAGGCTGTCCAACGATTGCATCCGGTCGACGAAGAGCACCCCGTCAAGATGGTCGGTCTCGTGCTGAATCACCCGCGCCGCGAAACCACTCGCAGTGAACCGTTGCTCCTTGCCGTGCCGGTCGAGCCCCTGCACACGGATCTCCGCTGCGCGGGGAACCCGGCCGCGAATGTCCGGGATGCTGAGACAGCCCTCCCAGTCCTCTTCGGTGCCGGTCCCGATCGGTTCGAGCTCCGGATTGATCATCACGACCGGAGGCAGGCCCTGATCCGGATCGTCCACACCGGCGACAAACAGCCGGATATCGCGGTGCACCTGCGGCGCAGCCAGGCCGATGCCGGCGTACTCGTGCATCGTCTCGAACATATCGTCGATCAGCCGCTGGATCGCGGCCGATCCTACCTCGGCGGGGTCGAGCGGCGACGTGCGTTGGCGGAGCACGGGATGCCCCATCCGCGCCACTTTCAGGATCGACACGGTAGTGAATTATAGGTCGCGCGGCGCATCCGCGCGGCCCGGGGTTGCTCCCGCGGGAGCCGTCGTCGATACCGGCGCGCCGCCGCGCACCGGAAATGCGATGTCCGTCCGCTCCGCACTCGCGACCGCCTGCTCCACCATTGCGTCGATCGGCAGATCCTGCTCTGCCCGCTCCACCTCGTGCCGCGAAGCGCGGGTCGCCGGGTGGCGAGGCACGAAGAGGGTGCAGCAGTCCTGATCCGGGATAATCGAAATTGGGTACGTCTCGAGTCGGCGCGCCTCGTTGACGATCTCTTCCTTGTCCGATCCGACAAGCGGGCGGAGCACCGGCATGCGGACGACATCGTTGATCACCGCCATATTCTCGATCGTCTGCGATGCCACCTGCCCTACGGACTCGCCGGTCACGAGCGCCTTGGCCTTGCAGCCGTGCGCGAGCCGCTCCGCGATCCGCATCATCAGCCTCCGGTACAGGACGACGCGGAGCGCCGGGGGGGCCGACAGAACTATCTGCTGCTGAATCTCGCCGAACGGCACCGCGTACAGCCGCGACTGCAACTGCTGCCGTGTCAGCAGGTCCACCAACTCCCGCGCCTTGTCCAGCGAGGCGCGCGACAGGATCGGATAGGCGTGGAAGTGCACGAACCGAACCCGGCAACCGCGTTTCATCAAGCGGTACGCGGCGACCGGCGAGTCGATTCCGCCGGAGAGAAGACAGACCACCGAACCGCTCGTGCCGGTCGGCAGTCCCCCCGGTCCAGGTTCCTTCCCGACGGTGTGGAAGACCTTGCCGGGCAGGACTTCGACGCGGATCGCAACGTCAGGTTGCTCGAGGTCTACGCGCCAGTCGAGCGCCTGCTTGATTCGCCCCCCCACCTCCCGTTCTATTTCGGGTGACGTGAGCGGGTAGGTCTTGTCCGCGCGGCTCGCCCGGACCCGGAAGCTGGGGTCGGCGCCGGTCCCCTCCGCACCCGTTTCGAGCTGCTGAACGATGGCGGCCGCGATGTCGTCGACGTCCGGTCCGGACGTTCCGGCACGGGCGAAGTTGGCGATCCCGAAGACGTTGGACAGCCGCTTCCGCAGTTCGGGCCAGTCAGCCGACGGACCGAGCGTCACTTCGATCCGCCCCATTAGCGCGCGGACCCGCATCACGTCGAGGTCCGCCGTCGCCGCACGCAGATTGCTCACGAGCCGGTCGATGAACCAGGGACGGTTGCGTCCCTTGAGCGCGATTTCCTGGTAGTGGACTATGACCGAATCCATGGCGACTCCGGGGGACGGCGGCGGAGTGCCTGGCCGGAGGCACACGCTCACCAAGGTTCCCGTTACGATACCCCGGATGCGAGACGTCGTGGCGGCCCTGGTCGCCATCATGCTGCTGCTGGTGGCGCTGCGCCTGGCGACATCGCTCACAAGGGATCGGCGGCGGCGCTGGAGGGAACGCGCGACCCTGGAGGCGGGCGGGCGGACGGTCCTCGCCGAGATCCCGAGCGAGGAGGGACTGACGCTCTTCACCGAGGACACGGATGCATTCCACTTCGGTGACCGCGAGATCCCAAAACGGACCATCCGCGCGGCGCGCGTCCTGATTAACGGCGCACCGATCGCCGCTGCCGTAGCCCCCCATCACTCCGACGTGAACGCTATCCCGGCCGAGGTGGTCGAGGACCGGCCGGACGGAATCAGCCGCGACCGGTGGGATGTCGCGATCGAGACGGATTCGGACACGGTTGTCGTGCCGTGCGGCGCAATCCGCGAGCGAATCTCGCAGGAGTTGGCGCGCAGCATCTTCGACGCCGTCAAGGCGGTGGTGGAATCGAGCGCCCAGGCCCGCTGAAGGCGTGGCGTCCGAGCAACCCGTCACTCGTGGCGCCCGAGCCAGGCGCGCAGGCGCTCGACCTCCTCGGCGGCGGACGCATCGAGCTCCGCCTGGTAGAGCCGGCTGCGAACGACGAACAGGTCCATCTCGTCCGGCGGCGTGTCCCGTTCGAGGATTCCCTGCTCCTTGCGCCGCAAGAAGCTGCTCCAGTCCGGCTGCCGCCCATCGACATCGGTGAAGCCGTACTCCTTCGCCAGTGCCCAGCTCGAGAACAATCCGCCGCTCTTGGCAGCCACGTTCGGGTCTGCGGCAAGGGCGGCGATTGCGCGGCCGACCAGGCACGGCGTCTCGGACTCGGCGAAGTACTCGTCCTTCTCGATCGCCTCGCGCCAGTTGGCCTCGGTGACCCCCAAGGTCGCGAGCACCGCCTCGGACCGCAGGAATCCGGGGGTGATTGCCAACGCCGTCACGCGGTGGGCATGGAGGTCGGCTGTCATCGCGTAGGCGAGCCGGATGACCGCGTTCTTCGCCAGGTCGTAGAAGAGGTTGCCGCGGTAGCCGAGCGTGTCGCCGTCGGTGACTTCGACGATGAGCCCGGCGTTGCGTTCGACCATCAGCGGGGCGCCGTGCCGGCTGGTAATGATGTGACTGTGGACGGCGCGCTGCAGCAACTGCTGCCCCTTGGCGGTGGAGAGCTCCCAGAAGGGCGTTCCCCACTCGGTCAGCGCGTCGCCGCCCCAGATGTCGTTCACCAGGACATCGAGCCGGCCTGCCTCGGCGCGGACGCGGGCGAAGAGCTGCTCGACTTCCTTCTCGATCGTGTGGTCGGTGCGGACGGCGATGCCCCGGCCTCCCTCCGCCGCGACCAGCTCCGCCGTCTCCTCCAGCGTCTCCGGCCGTCCCGGCGTGGTGGGACGGCCCCTCACGCTGCGGCCGGTGCAGTAGACGGTTGCGCCCGCCGCCCCCAGCATGCGAGCGATGCCGCGGCCGGCGCCGCGCGTCGCACCGGCAACGACGGCCACATGGTCTCGAAGCGGACGGGACGACATGCTGCCTCCTTCGTGACCCTGCAGATTGGCGCCTCAGCCCCCGGGCCGCTCGGTAGGCGGCCGTTCTCCGAAGCCGGGGAGCGTTGCCTTGCGTCCGCCTGCGAGCTCGCCGGCCAGTAGCACCTCGATATCCGGGTAAGCGTAGACCACCGGTGCGTAGCTCTGCGACAATCCGCCGGTATCGGCCGTCGGCCCGTAGTTGCTGTGCAGGTCACGGTCGAGCATCCGAAGCATTGCCATCTGCTGACCGCGGTGATGAGACGTGTGCGCGATGCGTCGGACAACGACCCACGCCCGCTGCCGGGTCGTGTCGAAGAAGCGGGTCTCGCCCTCCCACCAGGATTCAGGCTGCGATCGCAGCGCCTCGAGTCGCTCGGCGGAACTCGCGGCATAGCGCTTGATGAAATCGAGTCTGCGCTCGATCTCCGGAAGCGCAGGCACACTGGCCTCGATGCCCAGCATCGTGCGAAACCACAGGTCTTCGCCGACGCACTGGTGCACCATCTGTTCATGCACGCTGCGGCCACGTCTGTCCGTAGCATGCGGCCGCACCGGGAGGTCCTCGTCGCGAAACATGCTCCACACACTGAGCACCTTCAGGCGCTCCGTTTCGTACGTCTCGACAAGGAATCTATATCGCATGGACCATCGCCCTCCGTGCCACACGGCGCTCCCACCACGGGCTGCGAAACCGTACCGCGTCATCGTATGCGGGAAGAGGAGACCGTACCGGTCCAGTGCCCCTCATTGAATCGCCTGCCGCCCTCGGCTACGCTATTGGCTCGCGAACGACACAGAAGGGGAAAGACATGAGAACAGCGATTTTGGCCGTAGTCATCAGCATCGGTTTCACCGGTCTGGCGTACGCGCAGGACGACGCGGCTCCGTGCGGGCCGGCCAGCGACCTCGCGATGGAGTTCTCCAAGAACGTCGCGCCCGATTCCCGTTGCTTCGAGATTCGCATGTACACCGCCGAGCCGGAGAAGGACGGCATGGGCGGCATCGACAATCTCCACCGACGCTTCCGCGACGGCGAAGTCGAGCTGTTCGAGAAGCACGGCGCCAAGATCGTGGGGACATGGCAGAGCCTGGAGAATCCGAACACGCTGATCTGGATGCTGGCCTACCGCGACCGGGCTCATCGCGAGGAAGTGTTCTCCAACTTCCGCGCCGACCCGGACTGGAAGGAGCTCCTCGCGAAGTACCAGGTACCGCTCGACATTCAGGCGTTCATGATGAGCGCCTCCGACTACTCCAATATGAAGTAGGCGGGATCGTCACACGGCGCTGTTGGTTTCGACCGACGCTCCCGTCGGCTCACTCTATCGTTCGCACCTGGATGGCGTTCGAGTGGCCGTTGCTGGTGGCGACGTTCGCGACGACCACCACGGGTTCGCCGCTCTCCAGTCGATTGTGCGCTTTCAGGAGTTCGAGGGCATGGAGCACCCGAGACGCAACGCACCGGGTACTTCCCGGTCGCCGTTTCCCCGCTGAGCATCACCGCGTCGACCTGTTCGTACACCGCGTTAGCGACATCGGTGACCTCGGCCCGGGTCGGCATCGGGTTGTCGATCATCGATTCCAGCAGATGGGTCGCCACGATCACCGGCCTGCCGGCGATCGCACAGCGCCGCACCATGTCGCGCTGGGCCACGGGGAGCATCTCGAACTTCACCTCAACGCCGAGATCGCCCCGAGCCACCATGAGGCCGTCGGCCACATCGATGATCTCGTCGAGATTGTCGATGCCCTCCTGGTTCTCGATCTTGGCGATGATCCGCATGGGGTGCCCGCCGGCCTCGGCGACGATCCGCCGCGCGTCGCGCACTGCTTCGGCGCTGCGCACGAACGACACGGCAAGGAAGTCGATGTCATGCTCCGCCGCGAAACGGATGTCTGCGGCGTCCTGGTCGGTGATCGACGGCAGGTTGATCCGCACGCCGGGAAGATTGATGTGCTTGCGCGACCCAGGACTCCACCATCCAGCACCCGGCAGCGGAGATCGCGCTCGAGTACTTCCAGCACCTCCAGGTTGATGAGCCCGTTGTCGACCGTGATCCGATCACCCACCTTCAACTGACGCACCATGTCCTGGTAGTCGACGTGGATGGTTCTCTCCTCCGGATTCTCCGTGGGGCCGACGGTGACGTGGAACTCCCGACCGACCTCGAGGGACAGGTCCCCGAGGCGGTCGCCGGTGCGGATGGCCGGTCCCTGGAGGTCGACCAGCAGGGCGATCGGGTGGTTCAGGCGCTTGTTGAGATTCTGGACGACCCGGATCATCTCCAGGTGGCTCGCGTGGCTGCCGTGCGACATGTTGAGCCGCGCGATGTTCATGCCGGCGGCGGCGAGCTGTTCGATCTGCTCTGGCGTTGAGCTGGACGGACCCAGCGTGCACACGATCTTGGTCTTCCGAAGTCCCGTCTCGGTGCCATGGCCAATCCTTTTCCGTGTCGTGACGGGTGTCAGGGCAGGGCGAGTGTCCAGATTGAAGCAAGTCATTCATTCCATTAGGCTTACTGTCATTAAGCCAGCCGTGCTCCCACCGTCGATTCCCACATCCCGAACGGGAACCCACGGGACGATCGAAGCCGCCTCCAGACCGCACAGGTCATTGTACCAGCGACGCCCGATCGCCGATGTCCGGGCCGCTCGTCGGTTCACGCGCCGGCTTCTCCAAGCCGTGGCTCGGCCAACGGGGCTCTGCCAGACCGGGCGAGCTTGCGGTTGGGGAGGGCTGCTTGCGGGCTTCGGCGAGGGGGACGAGGACGGCGATGCCGAGTCCTGGCTCGGCGTCGTTCGGGTAGGCTTCCCGTCGGACCTGAATGGCAATAAACCTTTATTACACAATGGCTTACATTGTCCATGTGCTATGCTCGACCCTCACCGGACGCGGCGAGACCGAGCGATGTCGCTACGGAACGCCGGGCCGGAGAAAGGAGAGCCACACATGACCACGAGACTGCTCACGCTCCGAGACGTGACCCACATGACGGCGATGTCGCGCTCGGCCGTCTACGCGCTGATGGCCGAGTCCCGGTTCCCGCAGCCGATCCGCATCGGCGCCCGGGCCGTCCGCTGGGTCGAGCGGGAAGTGCTCGACTTCATCGCCAGCCGTCCCCGAGCTGGCTCGGAGCGGCGCCCGCGCAGCCGAGGATGACTCTGCGGTCCCCGCGAACGGCAGCATGAGGACCCGGCCGTGTCGAGGCGCGAGCGAGCACCCGTGGTCGGAACCGACTCATGGTCCGTTTGGCAACATGAGCGTCCCCTCGACTCTCGGCTTCACGAGCCCTGCAGGGCCAGGCCGCGGGGGCTCCCGCCCCCGAACCCTTACCGGTGCGCTGATGGCTGACCGCCGCACCGGACAGATCCACCTGCGCGTCTCGCCCACCGAGGCCGCCGCGTGGCGGGCCAAGGCCGAGGCGGCCGGCGTGCCGCTCTCTGACCTGCGCGACCGCACCCGCCAAGTCGCCCGCATCGTCGGCGAGGAGGCGGACGATGCACGTTGAGTTCGCCGTCGAGCACCGCGAGCGCGGCGGCGTCCACATGCATGTCCTCGCCGCCCGGTGCGATCTGGAGACGGGCAAGAGCCTCAACATCGCCCCGCCCGGCTGGCGGAAGACACTCGGCCGGTTGCGCGACGGCTTCAACCACGAGCACGGCCGGAGCCGGCCCGACGGCCCGGCCCGCGTCAATTAGGCCAGTTCGCAGGTTTCGCAAGAGGCTCGGATGAGGAAATATTCGAAAACCGTGTGGATGCCGGGAGGATCGATGGGTCACTTGGCCGCGGCCATTGAATTGACCTGGATCGTCTGGGTCTTGGAGTCCAGCGTGCCGACGACTGCTACCTTCTTTCCGGCAAACTCTCTTGATTTGTCCTGGTCGCTCAACAGATAGGTTGCTTTGCCGTCAAACAAAACGAACTCGACGGTGTGGTCATCGACGCAAGCGATGGTGCAGGCAGCGTCGGTCGACCCCATCCGCATTCCGGAATGATCGGCGCTGGGGCACTCGTCATCGGTGATCGTGCCTGAGAAAGTCTGTCTGCTCTGGGTTGCAAACATCGTGGCGGAGGCAAGAAGAGCGGAGGCAAGAAGACCTATCAGTAGATATTTCATAAAGCTCACGCAAAGCGAAGTCATTCGCAACCTGCGGGAAACCGGGGGAAGGTGTCACACACCTCCCCCTGATTCGTGGTCGAAAACCCCGAAGCCGAGAAACTCTCTGCCGGTTATCGGCCACTTATCATGATGTGGGCTTCCGGCGTACCCTCAAACATCAGCCAGGCGCCGCCCGCGTCGCGAACATTCGGCAGTCCGACTTGGTCCGCCGTGAAGCCCGGCATGCCGATAAACGTGTGCCAGATGGCGGTGTCCTGGCTGTCGCCCCGGAGGTTATACCATATGGACCCGACTTCGGACAGCTCACGCGTTCCGTCTTTCTCGGCGGCCAAAACCAGCTCCCTAATCCCTCCGGTGCCGCTGCTCGACAAGACAGGCCTGCCTGCCCGACGCTCGTCGTCTTCGCCCAGCAGTGGCTGGGCCTTGGCCCCCATCTCCGCGAACGCTCGATTCTGCGCGATGCGCGGCAGGTTGGCGTCGCTGCTGGTGCACTCCACCGACCACGGCCGCTCTCCAGGCCAGCCGGTCAGGTCGTAGCACATCATACGGCCGGGGCCGGGCCTCAAAACTTCAAACGTAAAGTCGGCAGCCGTGACCTCTTCCTCCGCACTCTTCGCCGGATTCCGAATCCACTTAATGACCGTGGCGTTCCTGGCCATAGCCGCGTTCGGAGCGGCGAGCAACGGCTTTTCGATGGGGTCTTTCGTATCGGTCCGGCGCTCCTCATAGACCTGCGCCTGCGCCGGCGCGCTCATCGCAACCGTCATTACGCCGAGTACAAACAGAGAGATCGGTTTCATGTGAGTCCTCCAGTCGCTATGCCTCAAAATTGGGGCGTCGAAAAGCCAGCAGCCTACCACGACGGCGCGTACTCGGCTCTATCGAATGCTTCCGCCGACGGGCAGTCCGCTCGGTACGCTCTCGGGAATCGTCCGGTCGAACGACCCATCGCTCAGAGCATATAAAAACTCGATCAGATCCACGTCTTCTTCGTCCACGTTCTGCAACTGGCGAAGCCGCGGATCGAGCTCCTCGTAGCTGACGTTCGGGTTCCGGGACTCCCCGGCGATGGTGGATTCATAGAACCCCACGACGGCGCTCAGCGTCCTGAACATGCCATTGTGCCCGTATGGGAAGGTCAATTCAAGGTTTCGCAGCGACGCCGTGCGAAACGCATAGCTGTCGCACGCTGCTCGGGACGCTGCAGTACGCGGCTCCCCAGGAGCTGCCGGGCAAGGAGGGTTCTGCCCGCCTCCGTCGGAGGCGGGCGTTGTGGCACCTGATGCAAGAGCGGGGTTGTCGGGCACGCCCATGACATGCAGTTTGTAATCGGAGAACATGGGCCCGTTGTGGCACCTGATGCACCCGATCTCCTCGAAGCGCTGCATTCCGCGGACCTGTTCCCGCGTCATGGCGCTGCGGTCGCCGCGCATGTAGCGGTCGAACGGCGCGTTGTTGGCCAGCAGCGACCGCATGAACGCCGCTACCGCCCTGCCTAGGTTTTCCGCGGTGACCGGCTGTTCACTGCCGAAGGCCTCGGCGAACAGGCCCGGGTACTCGGCGTTGGCCTGGAGCTTCGCCACCACTCTCGCGATAGCCTCATCCTCCGGGTAGGTGTCCCCTCGCATTTCCTCAAACGACTTGAGCGGTTCGAGCGCCTGCGATTCGAGGCTCCTGATGCGATTGTCCCAGAACGCCGGCGCAGTCGCCGGGTCGTAGCGGCCCGATTCATCGATGCCGTTGAAAGCAACGTTCAGAACCGTCGGACTATTGCGTTTGACGAGATGCCCGTCACGCCGGAAGCGGCCCAGGCCGGTGCCCGTCACGCCGAGCGACAGGTCGCGGTCCTCCGCATAGGCGCTTTGGGGATGATGGCACGTCGCGCAGGCTACGTCTTGGGGTCCCGACAAAAGCGGGTCCCAGAACAGCAGCCTTCCCAGCTCAACTTTTGCTGGGGTCGTCGGGTTATATCCCGGCGCCTGCTGAGTCGACGGCAGCGCCGACACACTGTGTTCAACGGCACCAACTTCTTGTCCAACGGCACCAACTTCCATGAAAAGGAGTACGGCGACCGTAGCTGCTGCGACCAGCAGGTGTTTCGCTCCGAAGATTATAGGCACGAGTAAACCCCCCTAGTGCCGGCCCCCTTCACAGGCCTAGGCGCGCCACGGGACAGCTAGTCTACCCACAACTATGGGCGGGTGTCAAGAGAGAATGCGCCGCAGAGAATGCGCCGCGCCACAACCGACAGCGGTGCGGCAGGGCGCACGTCGGACAGGCGGGCCGGGCGGGCCGTCGAGGAGAGGCGTTCAAGAGCGGGTGTCGACGAGGATCTGGTCGTCGCCCCCAGCGGTGGCGAGGCCGTCGAGAAGGAACGGCATCGGGGGCGGCCGCGCGGGCCGGGCCTCAGGGATGTCGGTCGGCAGCCCCAGATGGCGCAGGATGCGCTCGATCACGGCGGGGTCTTCGATCACCGCAATGAGCTGCAGGCGCCCGCCACACCGGGGGCATTCGAGGACATCGAACCCAAAGCTCCGGCGGATGAACTCCGCCCAGAGACCGTTCGCCGCGGGCGGGGGGTCCCCAGCTCCCGCCGCATCCCTGGAGTCTTCAGGAGGCGAATTCTCGTGGGAGCCGACGGGTTCCCCGAATCGGACCACGTCGGCCCGCCACGCCGCGCGCGGGGCCAGCACGCCATAGTAGAGAATCAGGTTGATGCGCGGCCGCGGTGTCAGCGTGGCGAGGCGCTCGAGCAGTTCCACGGGGGTCAAACAGCAGATGCGTAGTGCCGTCCGACCATGGGCGCCTCAGCTGGAGCTGTACCTGTCCCTCCGCGGTCAGCTCGAGACGGTCCTGCGCAATGGGGGGGCGCAACGCGTAGCGACACACCCGCTCGAGGCGGTCCCGCTGGCCGGCCGGCACGCAGAGCGCGGCATGGAGATCGAAGCCGTGGCCGTCCGCGTGGCCAAGTACCGACCGTCGACGGCACGCCCCGTCAAGTGCGGAGGCTCCGGTCCAGATCTGTCCGAGGACAGTACTCTTGGTCCTCTTGCCTCCGACTCAAGACGAGGGATCCAACGACGGGAACGTGATTCGAACCGATTCCGCAAGTCACGCATTCACAGTGGGTTACGAGTCAACCACGCCGGAAGCCCCAACACACTGCTGACGTAGGGCGTTGATGATGGCGCGCGGTTGGACGGAAACTGAGCACACAGCCGTGCGGCTTGCCGCGGCGCTCGACTACGAGGACGGTGGCCAGCGTCTGCGTGAGCTTGCCGCCCGACTCGATCGGACGGAAGCGGGCTTGTCCGGCAGCAGGCGTGGCGCCCGCGCGCGGCCCAGTTCGCGGGCGAATGTCGCGTGACCACGAGCCATCTGGACATCGGGTCTGTGAGGGAGTGCCCGTGAGCAGTGGGTCGAACTACTGGCCGGGTTCGTCCAGGACGTGCTTCTACAGGCCCGTAGATTCCCGCTCAGAAAGAGGGGTACAACAGGGGAAGCATGTTCTGCGGATTGCACGTAAGTCACTCTTAATAAATCACTTGCGTCGTTTTTGTTGGTGGCCGGCACAGCGGGACCCGGTGCTCGCGCTTCGCCTTCATCCGCAGGGCCGGGACGGTCCACACGCGCCCGGCCACGTCCATCTCGTCCCGTGTGGAGAGTCTGACCTCCGCCGACCGCGCGGCCGTCAGCACGAGAAACTCGAACGCCAGCTTGACGGCGGGCTGCGGCGACGACGACGCCCGCACCATCTCGATGGCCGCGGCCACGTCCTTGTGGGGCAGGGCCTTCCGGCGCGTCACGATGTCGTTCTGCGCGCCGAAGACCGGCACCACCCGGTCGCACGGGTTGTCGTTGCGCAGGTCGATGTCGATCGCGATGGCCCACTCGAGCACGGACCGGAGGGCGCTGGCCAGCGCACCGCCCTGGCTGCCTCGGCCTTGACGTGCCAGATGGAGCGAGAGGAGCCCGTCGGCGCCGTGTCCGAGCTCACGTCCTCGTCCGCGGATGACAAGCCGCCGGATCGAGCCTCGGGTTCGTCGGGGCGGGCCTCGAGCCCGCGCTCCCGGCGTGAGAGCCTTCCTGCAAAGGAAGAATGCACCCTGAGCGACCCGGTCGGCTCGGGCGTGAGACGCGCTGCCCCCTCGTTTCTGTGGGGGCAGGGAGTCTTACGGCCCGGGCCGGGGTCGCTCAGGGTACTTCAACCGGTTCGGGGGCTAACCCCCGGGCGATCCGAGTTTCGCTCCAAGCTACTGTGTTGATTAGACTTGACGTCTCTCGTTCCCTAGCGCCTCAGGGTCCGACGTACGCGTATGTCAATGTTCCGACGTTTCCGGCCTGGGGGCAGGAACCGAGGCGCTCAGGGGGCAGGAACCGAGGCGTGTTTTTGGGCAGTTTCGGGGTGAGCCGCCAAGCTGCCCAAGTTTCGCTCCAAGTTGCTGTGATGATTGGACTTGACGCCTCTCGTTCCCTAGCGCGCCAGGGGCCCTCGCGTGCCGACTGCCACACGGCGTGCGCGTGTTGACACGCGGTGCGATGTTCGGGCTCGCGGTCGGTGAGGGCGGGGGGCGCGACCGGTTCTGCGGGCCGCGTCGTTCGTCAGCGCGGTTCGGTGCTCCTCAACGAACGCCCCCAAAGCGCCGGTGCCGGCCACGACCCCGCCAGCGTCCTTCCTCGCGGTGGCGCCGTTCATCCCGATGTCGCGCGAGGCGGTCGCGGAGTTCGGTTCGATTCGGATCTGGAACACGTCTGCACGAAGCATGACATGACACAGCAGCACGCCGCGTCGAGCCTGCCAGCCGCATCGCTCAGGTCTGGCGATCGTCGCCGAACGCCTCCAGCGCGCCAGTGCCGGCCATCCTCGCGGTCGTTGTCTGTGCCCTTTGCCAGCTGGGCTGCTCGTCTCCGTTGCCGCGCACAGCGCGGCAACGGCCAGGCCCGCACAGCGGGCGCGATTTTCCCGCCGCCCCGCTGGGGCAGAGGGGGCGGGCTAACGCATCAGCCAGCCCCCCTGTGCCCGCTCAGGGCCGTTTTCCGGAGGCCGTTCAGCGTGGACGACGGGTCGCCGCGAGATAGGCCGCCCAGTCGTCCATCAGCCGCCGCCGGCGCTCGAACAGGTCCGACCGCGCATAGGCCGCCTCGACCTTGTTCTGGACGACGTGCGCCAGCGCCGCCTCGATGACCTCGCGCGGATGATCCGTTTCCTCGGCGGCCCAATCCCGGAACGACGACCGGAAGCCGTGCGGCACGGCCGCGACCTCGTGCTGCTGGAGCATCTTGAGCAGCGTCGACGTGGCGATCGGCCTGCCGCTCCGCATCGGGAACACGAGCCGGTTGCCGTCGCCGAGCGTCCTGGCGGCGTCGAGGACCTCCAGCGCACGGCCGCACAGGGGGACCCGGTGCTCACGCTTCGCCTTCATCCGCGTGGCCGAGATGGTCCACACGTGGGCGCTCGTGTCCATCTCGTCCCACGTTGCCAGCCGGACCTCGCCGGACCGCGCCGCCGTCAGCACGAGGAACTCGAACGCCAGCCTGACGGCCGGCTGCGCCGACGTCGAGCCCCGCACCGTCTCGATGGCTGCAGCCACGTCCTTGTGCGGCAGCGCCTGCCGGTGCGTCACGATGTCGTTCTGCGGACCGAGCACCGGCAGCACGCGATCACATGGGTTGTCGTTGCGCAGGTCCATTGCGATCGCCCACTCCAGCACGGACCGGATGCGCTGGCGCACGGCGCGGGCCGTCTCGGCCTTGACGTGCCAGATCGGCGTGAGGATCTCGAGCACGTCGGCCGTGTTGACGTCGGAGACGGGCCGGCTGCCGATGCGGGGGAAGGCGTAGCGCTCCATGCTCTTCCACCAGTTCTGCGCGTGCCACCGACCGCGCCAGCCGCCGCGCTTCTGCTCGAGCACGCGCTCGGCGGCCTCGGTGAAGGTGGGCACGCCGTCGGCGCGGCGCTTCTCCGACAGGGGGTCGCCGCCGGAACGGGCGAGCTTGCGGTTGGCCAGGGCCAGCTCGCGCGCCTCGGCGAGCGGGACGAGCGCGGCGGCGCCGAGTCCGAGTTCGCGGCGGCGGCCGCGGATGACGAGCCGCTGGACCCAGCTTCGCGTTCCGGTGGGCTGGACGAACAAGTACAGGCCGTTGCCGTCCGCGTGCCGCCCTGGCGGGGCGGAACGGACGAAGGCGGCCGAGAGCGCCTTGTCGGGATGGCGTCCTCGGCGCTTGGTTCGGCGGGGTCTGACGGCGGTTCTGGCTACAACATCCATTCCCTCATTATATGCGGGAATGGAGCGGATTTCACGCTACGTCCCGGCCGCTTCAGATCGTGAGTGTGAGTAATAAATACTATTAACCCGGATAATTCAGGAAGGGTCCGATCACGGTAGAAAAACAAGAGCCTCCGCGTGGTATAAATGGCTTGCTCACAGACATTTACCCACCACGGAGGCCCTTACGTGACGATCAATACGATACCACAGACTGTCCTCTTTCCGGATCTCTTCGACAAGCCCCTCGTCGCGACGTTCGACCGCCGGCACGCGAGTTCCGATGGCGGCGCCGTCCTGCTCAAGGCGGCGGAGCGCGTGTATGGGTTGGTGGCGGGTTTCGCCCGGTGTCTGGTGGACCGACGGGAGCCCGGGAAGATCCGGCACACGCTGGCGGAGTTGCTCGGACAGCGGATCTTCGGCATTGCCTGCGGTCATCCCGATGGCAACGACGCCGACCACCTCGCCGACGACCCGATCCACAAGCTGTTGCTCGGGCGGGACCCGGTGGCGGGGGAGGCGTTGGCCTCGCAGCCGACGATCTCGCGGTTCGAGAACGGCGTTGGCCGGTCCGCCCTCTACGAGCTGGGACGCGAGCTGGCGATGCGGGTCATCGAGCGGCATCAGCACCGGCTGGACGGGCGGGCGCGGCGGATCACGATCGACCTGGATCCGACCGACGACGCGACGCACGGCGCCCAGCAGCTCACCTTCTTCAACGGGCACTACGATAGCTGGTGCTACCTGCCGTTGCTGGCGTTTCTGACCTTCGACAAGGAACGCGAACAGTATCTGTGCGCGGCGGTGCTGCGGCTCGGAAATGTGCCGGCCACCCGCGGGACCGTGGGCGTGTTGTGCCGGCTGCTGCCCCTGCTGCGGCAGGCCTTTCCCCAGGCGCGGTTTCTCGTGCGGCTCGACGGGGGCTTTGCGACGCCGGAGATCTTCGACTTCCTGGATGCCGAGCCACGGCTTGACTACGTGGTGGCGATGGCCAGGAACGCCGTGTTGCAGCGCCACGCCGAGCCCGCCCTGCTCGTGGCGCAGGCCCAGAGCGCGGCCAGCGGCCAGACCGCGCAGGTCTACGCCGACACCCGCTATCGGGCCCGCACGTGGGACCGCGACCGCCGCGTCGTGATCAAGGCCGAGGTCGTCCGGCTCGGCGACCGCGAGCCGCGCGACAACCCGCGCTTCGTCGTGACCAATCTGCGCCAGACGCCGCGCTTCCTCTATGAACGGATCTACTGCGCCCGCGGCGACATCGAGAACCGCATCAAGGAACTGCTCGATGGCCTGCAGATCGACCGCACGAGCTGCTGTCGCTTCTGGGCCAATCAACTGCGCGTGCTGCTCACCGCCGCCGCCTACGTGCTGATGCAAGAACTCCGGCTGCGCGCGGCGCGCACCGCCTGTGCCCGCGCCCAGGTGACGTGGCTGCGCGACCGGCTCCTCAAATTGGGGGCGCACGTCGTCGGCTCGGTCCGCCGCGTGGTCCTGCACCTGCCGACCGCCACACCGGACCTCCACGCCTGGCGGCACATCGCGCTGGCACTCGGCGCCCGCCCCGGATAGACCCCAGACAGCGCCCGTCAGCCGCGCATCACGCAGCCCAACGGCGAACCGAGCCCGCCCATGGCGAAGCCGTCCCTGGACGGCCCCATACCCAGGCCTTCCGCACCGGCAATCAGTGTCCATCCCGCCGGCGCTCGACGAAAACGACGCCCGGCGGGCCGTGTGCGCGACGATCACACCGTCCGAGGGGCCATCTTGGAGCCTTCAGGAATAGTCCGGGTTAATCAGTGGTTTACGTGTCCATCCGCATCTCCCTGGACGTTGACGGAAACCTGTTGGTCACTCAGGCAGGGCGAACACGAACAGAGTATTTCCCGAGCTCGGCCGCAGCTCCGGCGTCAAGGCGGTGAAGTGCGACGAGGTGCCTCCGGTGCCGGTACTGACCGCCACGAACTGCTGCCCGTCGACGGCGTAGGTAATCGGGAATCCGGTGATCGGCGACCCGAGGTTGATCTCCCAAAGCACCTCGCCCGTCTCGTGATGGAAGGCCCGGAAGCGGCCGTTCACGTCGCCGCCGAAGACGAGTCCGCCGCCAGTCGCGACCAGTGACATGGTCGCCGCCCGTTGCTCGTGGAGCCAGACCGTCTCCCCCGTCTCGGCCGAGATCGCCCGCACCGTGCCGGCGTTGTCGGTGCCCGGCGCCAACTGGTGGCGATAGGCGATCGCGTAGGTCTCGGAGCGGCTCTCCGTGCGCGCCGCGGGAGTGTCGTCGGCAAAGACCCGCGTCGCCATCATCCGCGCGCAGGTGTTGCGCAGCGGCATGTACATGGTGTTGGTCAGCGGACTGTAGGCGCCCGCCTCCCAGTCCTTGCCGCCGTTCCAGGTGGGACAGGCGAAGACCTCCTGGCCCAGCGCGGTGAAGACGACCTCGGCGTTCTCGGACACCTCCCCGGTAGCGCCATTGATGTCCCCAATGACGTTCTGGGTTACGGTCGGGGTCGCCCACAGGAACTCCCCCGTTGCCCGGTCGAGGGTGTAGACGACCCCGGTCTTGCCCGGAATGCCGGTGAGCACCCGGCGTGTCTCTCCAGCCCGCAGGCGGGGATTGATCCACTGCACGGCCGCGGGATCCGGGGCCACCGCGGTGTCGACGAGAATCCGTTCGAACGGGTGATCGAGATCCCAGTGATCGTTCAGGTGCTGGTAGTACCAGACGATCTCCCCGGTGTCGGCGTCGAGGGCCAGGGTGGAGTTGTGGTAGAGGTGCTTGTTCTCCGTCCCGCCGAGCATGAACTTCGGGGCGGGTGAGGTGACGGACGTGCCGACGTAGACGAGGTTCAACTCGGGGTCGTAGCTCGGAACCATCCAGGCGCCGACGTGGAAACGCTCCTCGAACGGCACACCGCCCCAGCTCTCGTCGCCCGGCTCTCCGGGCCCCGGGATCAGGCGCCGCCGCCATACCTCGGCTCCCGTCACCGCATCGTGCGCGACCACCACGCACGCCTCCGGCCCGCCGCGGGGAGAGCAGCTGCGCCCCGAAATCACCTTGCCGCCGGCGATGATCGGCCCGGCGCCCTGTGTGGCCGGGTTCACCTTGTAGTCGAGGACCTGCGTTTCCCACGCCATCTCGCCGGTCACCGCATCGAGCGCGTGGATGTGGTCGTCCACGGTCGTGTCGATGATCAGTCGGCCGTAGATCGCGATGTTGCGGTTGTTGGTGGCGAGCGCCCCGAACAGGTACTCGCTGACGTCGTCCGGAACATTGCGGCGATGCTCCCAGATGAGATCGCCGGTCACGGCGTCGAGCGCCTGGATGACATCGTTCGGGTTCGGCATGTACAGCACGCCGCCATAGGCGAGCGGGGTGCCCGACTGAAAGCCGTCGGTGAGCCCCCGCGACCAGACCATGCGCAGATCGCCCACGTTGTCGGCGTCGATCTCGTCCAGCGGGCTGTAGCCCCAACTGTCCAGGGTGCGGCGCCAGGTCAGCCAGTCGCCGTCAGCCGGCTGCTGCAGCATGGCGTCGGTGACCGGCGTGAAGGCGTCGTCAGACTGCGCGCGCACCCGCGTCGGGCCCGACGCCAGCGACAGGGCGGCGACTACGCCCAGAGCTATCCACCGTGACATGGGGAGCGAGGGATGCATCGTTCGCCTCCTGATTCCTGTCTCAGAGCGCGTCCAGCGCCTGGCGCTGCCGCTCCAGCCGGGACGCACGTTCCCGGGCGAAACGGGCGATGCCCCGGTAGATCGACTCCTCGTCGAGATGCGCCTCGGCGATAACGTCCGGCTCCGTGCCCCCGCTCCGCCACCGGTCGTCGAAGTCGGCATGGAGCGAGTACTCCTCGGTGAGAGCACCGAGATTTGGCATCGGCGGCACCCGCTTGGTCATCGTGCTGACGACCATGCAGTCGTAACGGGCCGCGTCCGGGACCACATGCTCCCGGTATCCCGCCGGCTGGACCGCGAAGAGCTCGGTGCTGATGACGGACACGATCCGCACGTTCAGGCCGGACGCCTCAAGTCGCGGAATGATGTTGACGAGGTTCTTCGTCGAACTCGAACCCTGCACGAAGATGGTGCCCATGGGCGCCGCATCAGGGTCGAACTCGCGAATCAGGTAGAGCCCCTTGGCGGCCGCCTTGAGGTCGGTGTCGGCGAAAGTTGTCCGGTCCGACACCACGAAGTCGGGCCGCGCGACGTGGATGACGATGATGCCGATCTCCTTGACCGCCAGTGCTTGCTGAACCGCCGCGAAATAGCCCGGGGCCACATCGTTGTAGTCCCAGAAATAGAGGTTGATGACCTGGCCGCGCGGCAGCAGCGTCCACACCTGCGGAGCGAAGATACCGAAGTGGGTGCGCGCGTCGGCCGCCGTCTCCGGACCCGAGTGGCCAGCCAGCACGTGCAGGATCCCGAGTGCTACGGGGCTGTCCTGATTCATCTGCGAGAAGACGCGGGCCGGCGTGTACATCAGCGGCGTGAACGCGCCGTAGGTACCCGAGATCCCCCACACCCCGGCGTACTGATTGGGATTGGTCGACGCGTTCTGGCTGACCAGTCCGATGACGGTCGACGCGTTGCCAGCCTCCTGGATCGCCGCCTTGAGCCGCGTGCCGTAGGGATTCTCGACCGGGTCGTAGTGCCCGAGCAGATTGGCCTTCTCGACATTGATCGAGCCGGACAAATCCGCCGCCATCGTCATGAAGCGCCCGCCGGTGACGGTGTTCAGCCAGGCCCCGATCTCGCTGACGGCCCGCCGCGGTCCCTTCTTCTCGCCGGACTCGAGGAACAGGGCAATCCGCCGTTTCACGTCCTCGCCGGTGTGCGGGTTGCGCACCACCACGTCCTGCGGCTCGACCGGCAGGTTTTCCACCTTCAGGCGGGAGTCGAGGAACGGATTGGCGGTCGGGTCGATGCGCAGCGAGAGCGACCGGTCGACCGTCCCGGCAATGTCCACCAACTGCTCGGCGATCCATGCGCGCAGCCCCGGCCGCTGCTCCATGACGGACATGACCGTGTCCACGTTCGTCTTGAACTGAATCAGCCGATCCGCCTCGGTCGCCGGAACGCCGTCCCGAATGCCCTCGAACCGGATGCCGTAGGCCTGTTCGAACGACTCCGCCAGCGTGACGAAGTAGTCGCTGTTCATCTTGAACGCGTAGGGATGCGATGGATAACCGATGATCTGTTCCCGCCCGTTGATCTGCCCGTCGCGGGCCGAGGGCCACCAGCCCTTGGTAGTCGGGCCGACCAGGATCATTGGCCGGCGATCGTCGGCCGGCCACTCCTCCATCGCCTTGAACGCCGCGACGACCTGATCAAAGTCATTACCGTTCTCGACCGTGAAGACGTTCCACCCCCAGGAGACCCACTGCTGGGCGATGTCGTAGCCGGTGTAGTGCGGCTTGACCACGCCACCGATCAGGCTGTCGTCGATTCCCGCGTTGTTCTGTGAGAGGAGCACCCGGAGCCGCTTGCCGACCTGCTGCGACAGGGCGATGTTCTTCAGCTCCTGCGCATGCCCTTCGGTCAGCGCGAACTCCCCTTCGAGCGCCATCACCTTCAGCCCCGGCGGCGCCCCGATGTAGTCCCAGAACAGCGCCTTGCCGGCCGCCGTCGCGATGCCGATGCCGGACGGGCCGCCGTTGACGTCGTTGGTCGCGTCGGTGGACTCTGCATGCCCCGACAGCGCGCGGATGCCGCGCCCCTTCGCGTCGGCGAAGAGGGGATGATCGTCAAGACCGTTCTCTTTCAGCAGTGTTGCCAGCGCGCCGGCCCCGCGGCGGAACCCCAGCGCGTCGATCGGCAGGATCGCCACCTCGGGATCACAGGCGAAGCGCGCGTCGCCGGTCTCCGCATGCTGCCGCCGCAGAGCCTCGTACAGGATCATCCACAGCGCGTAGCAGGTCGGTACGCAGTGCCCGCCCGCGAGCATGAACTTGTCGGCGTAGGCGAACTTCGGCTCGCGCAGGTCGTAGCGCAGCCCCCCCAGCGCAGGACCGGCCAGGTGGCAAGCCACGTTGTAGGGGGTGTAGGCCAGCGGACCGCCGAAGTGACCGGTCTGGGCATAGTTGCCCAGCAGGCACAGGCTCATCGCCGTCATGAAGGCGACGTCGTCGAATCGTTCCCGGTCGTAGTCGGGCAGCTCGACGGCATGGGTATCGAGCCTGTCCGCCGCCGAAACCGTGTGGAGCGTGACCGTCTGCGAAACGGGCGCTTGCGTGGTCATGGACATGCTCTAGAACCGGCTCCGAATCGTCCGGGCAGGGATCGCATACTACACGCCGACGGGTGCGGTGTCAGCCCGCGGGGGCGCGGCTTGCGGCTCAGACGAACGGCAGGGTCGTGACGATAGCCGGCACGTTTCCGTATTCCGTGGCGACGGCAACCTGTGCGCCCGGGTTTTCCGTGAGGGCGCGCGGAAGGTAGGCGAGGGCAATCGCCTTGCCGAGTGCCGGCGAGTGGACGGCGCTGGTAACGCGGCCAGCCCCTGCGTCTTCGCCGTGCGATACCACCGCACCGGGATTCGGGACGGCTCCGGCGGCGCCGCCGCCGGAGGAATCTAGCGTCAGACCGCCGAGCTTCCGGGCGATGCGCCCCTGGCCGCGGTGGAGGACCCGGATGATTACCTCCTGGCCGACGTAGCACCCCTTGTTGAAGTCGATCGCGCGGTCAGTGATACCCGCTTCCAGCGGGATCGTCTCCCGGTCCATGTCGACCGGAAACGCGGGGCGGCCGGACTCGACGCGGACCGCTTCGCAGGCGGCGGCCTCCGCCTCGACCGCGCCCGCATCGGCAAGCGCAGCGCGCAGCGCAGCACCGTCGCGACGTCCGATCCGGAAGCGGTAGCCCTCGATACCCAGCTCGTCGAGCCGGGCGACGCTCATACCGTGCGATCCGACGGCGCCGGCCCGGTGCCGGTAGAGTCCGGCGGCGCTCTCGTCCCCCGCTGAGCCGGCGATACGCGCCACCATCTCCGCTGCGCCGGGACCGTGCAGGTCGGCGGCCAGGGTATCGGGAGTCAGGTCCGTCAGCGTGACATCCTCGGTGAAGATCAGGTCGTCCCACCGTTCGAGCAGACGGTCCTTCACGTCGCGGTGGAGGTCGACCACGATCCGATCCGGTTCCGCCAGCAGGTGCATGTCGGCGATCATCCGGCCCTGCGGCGTCAGGTACGCGGCGTAGCAGCCGGTTCCGGGCGCCAGTGCGACGACGTCGTTGGTCAACAGTCCCTGGAGGAACCGGGCACGATCCGCGCCTCCAACGGCGATCCATCCACGGTCGTCCGGGACGCGCCACGCGGCGCCGTTCCGGAGTGCGTCGTAACCGGTCGGCTGCATGGCCAAATGATATGCTGCGCCCGTGATACGGCGACCCGCCAACGCCGTTCGACGCGCCACTGGCGCCATGGCATTCGCCGCTTGGGCCTCCGCCACCGCCCTGGCCCAGGCGCCGGCCGACCCGGCGACCGGTGAGGCGACCTTCAATATCTTCGTCAACGCGACGCCGGTCGGCTTCGAGCGCACACAACTGGTCCGGTCCGACGACGGCTGGGTGATCCGTGCGACCGGCCAGGTGACGGCCCCGCTGGCGAACGACACGCGCCGGTTCGAAATGACGTACGACCGCGACTGGCAACCGGTCAGCCTGGCGGTTGACGGAACGCGGGCCGGCATTCCGTTCGTGCTCGAGACAACGATCGCCGGGGGCACGGCGACGAGCGCGCTGACCGAGCGTGACGCGCTGGAGACTTCGGAGACGACGATAGACCCAGCGTCGATCGTCCTGCCCAACTTCATCTATTCCGCTTACGAAGCGCTCGCGGTCAGACTGGCCGGAACCCAACCAGGAGCCGAACTGCCGGTCTACGTCGCGCCGAATGGCATCGTCACGGTGCGTGTCAACCGGGTCGACGCGCAACGGATCGAGACCGCCGAAGGGACGATCGTCGCGACAACCTACCGGTTGACTTTCGAAGATCCGGGACGACCCCTCGGCGCCGAGGTGTGGGTGGACGAGAGGCGGCGCCTGTTGCGCCTCAGCATCCCGTCAGCGTCCCTCGAGGTGATCCGCCGCGACCTGTCGGCGACATCGACGCGGCTCACCGGCGAGCCGCACCCGGGTGACACGGCCGCCAGGGTGCAGACCGACGGGTTCAGTCTTTCCGCGACGGTGACGGCGCCGCCCGAGACGGCACCGCCAGCCGGCCCGGATGGGCGGGCGGCGGTCGTTCTGGTGCCGGGACCCGGTTCGTCGGATCGGGACGGCACCCGCCACGGCGTCCCGATCTTCCGTCAGCTCGCCGGCGCGCTTGCCGACAGCGGCGTCGTCGTTGCGCGGTACGACCGGCGCGGAACCGGTCAGAGCGGCGGGCGCGCCGAGTCGGCCATGCTGGAGGACTACGCCGACGACGTTCGCGCCATGGTCCGCCACCTGCAGCGACGCGACGACGTCGATGATGACCGGGTGGTCGTCATCGGCCATGGCGAGGGCGGCTGGATCGGGCTGCTGGCGACGCGCCGCGAGGGACGCGTGGCGGCGCTGGTGCTGATCGCCGCGCCCGCCATCACTGGCGAGGAGCTGGTGCTCGAGCAGCAGCAGACGGCGCTTGATCGGCTGCAAGCGCCCGACACGGAACGGCAGGAAAGGACCGAGTTGCAGATCCGCATCAACCGGGCCGTGCTGGGCGACGGCGAGTGGGACGGCGTCCCGGAGCCATTGCGCGAGACGGCTGACACTCCCTGGTTCCGGAGCTTTCTCGCGTTCGATCCGGCTGATACCGTCCGCCGCATCCGCCAGCCGCTGCTGATCATTCAGGGTGCGCTCGATCAGGAGATGCTGCCCCACCATGCCGAGCGGCTGGAGACGATTGCAGGCAGTCGGACACGGAGCGGCGCGACAGTGGAACGGGTTCAGCTTGATGGCATCAACCACCTGCTGACGCCGGCCGAGACCGGCAGCGTGGAGGAGTACGCGACCCTCGCTCAGCCGCAGGTCACGCCAGCCGTAGTCGAGGCGATTCTCGACTGGATCGATCGGGCGGTGTCGGGAGACGACTGAGGGGGCATGCCGGTCTGGAGACCGGCGGACCAACGAGGGGAGTATGACGCGCTAGTCCGGCGTCGACGGAGACGGGTCGCGAGTGATATTGAATTCGGAGCGGCCGATCCGGAGACGATGTCCCTCATCGAGGCCGATCGCCTCGACACGCGCGCCGTTAACGAACGTGCCGTTCGTGCTGCCGAGATCCTCTACCACGAGTTCACCCTCGGACGCGGAGAGGCGGCAGTGGACACGCGACATCATCGGATCGGCCACGATGAAGTCGGCGCGGGTCCCGCGCCCCACTGTCCGCACGGCGCCCGGCGGCAGGCGGAGCGTCCGCGGATCGTCACCTTCCGTGCGTAGTACCCACATCCCGTTCTGGCCCGGCTCCGGCATGATTGCGATCGCGGTCCCCGTCCGTCACTTGCGCGGCGGCCGCGACGGACGCAGTTCGACCCGGCTCGGCAGGCTGCGCGTCTCGTGCGCGAGCAGGTCCATCACTACCTGCGCGACATCCCCGGCGGTCAGCTTCCAGGGCGCCGCGGCATGCCGGTGGTCGGAGCCTGCAAACGCGGTACCCACGGATCCTGGCGCCACTTCGCTCACGCGGATGTTGTCATGCCGCAGTTCCTGCATCAGCGCGGCGGTGAAAGCGTCCAGACCCGCTTTCGAGGCACAGTAGGCGGCGCCGTTTGCGAAAGGGTTGCAGCCGGCGAGACTGCTGATGTTGATGATCCACCCGCCGCCCCGGCGGCGCAGTTCCGGGATGGCGGCTCGGCAGCAGTAGAAGACGCCGTGCAGGTTGGTCTCGATGATCTGCAGCCACTCGTCGATCGACTGTTCCGCGACCGGCGTGAAGTGCCCGACGCCAGCGTTGTTGATCAGGATGTCCAGGCCGCCGAATCGATTGACGGCGGTCCGGATCAGTCGGGCCGCGTCGTCCGGACTCCGAACGTCTGCCTCGACCGTCTCGAGCCGTCCGCCGCCGCCCGATTCCACGCCGGCCGACAATCTGTCGACCGACAACCTGTCGGCAGCCTCCCGCAGTGCATCGACCGACCGCCCCGAAATGACGACGTCAGCACCGGTGGCAAGCAGGGACTCGGCCACCGCGCGACCGATACCGCGCGAACCGCCGGTCACCACCGCCGTTCTTCCCGCGAACGGCCGACCCGCCACCGTCACCGCCTGTTCCCCCGCCATTACTCGTGAGGACACTAGAATACCGCGATCGCCGTACCGAGCGGCGGCACCACGAACCGGACCGCATCATTCCGCACGATCCTGAACTGCCAGGCGCATCATGTCCGTCATTGCCATCCTTGGCGCCAGCACGCTGGGCGGCACACTCGCCCACACGCTCGCAGCGCGCAACCTCTGTAGCGAAATCCGTCTGCTTGACGACAACGCGGACGTGGCAGCAGGCAAGGCACTTGATATCCGGCAGGCGGGACCGCTCGAACGGTTCGAGACACGTATCGTCGGCGATCGCTCGCCCGCCGGCCTCGCGGGCGCCGACGTGGTGTTGCTTGCAGGACCGGTCGCAAGCGACGCGGAATGGGACGAAGAGACCGGGCTCGACCTCCTGCAACAGGTGTCGGCCACGAAGCGCCCGACCCTGATTGTCTGCGCTGGCGCCAGTCATCGCCGACTGATTGAGCAGGGCGTGGATGCTGCCGGCATCGACCGGCGACAGCTGATCGGCTCCGCGCCCGAAGCGCTGCGCGCAGCCCTCCGCGCTGTCGTCGCACTCGAAGCGGGTTGTTCCGCGTCGGATGTGGCATTGACCGTGCTCGGCGCGCCGCCCGGGCATGCGGTCGTTCCCTGGAGCCAGGCGACAGCGGGTGGGGCGTCACTCGACGCGCTGCTGACGCCCGCCGCCGCCGGACGTCTCCGCCGCCGCGTCGCCGCGCTCTGGCCTCCGGGGCCGTACGCCCTTGCCGCGGCCGCGACACATGTCGTCGCCGCGGCGCTGACCGGAAACGGCCATCACCCAACCTGCTTCGTCTTGCCGCATCCGGCGGCCCGTGTGCATGCGTCGGCGCTGGCGATGCCCGTCGCACTCGAGGCGTCGGGCGTCGCCCGGATCCTCGACCCGCCGCTCAGCGCGCGGGAGCGTGGGGAACTGCAGGCGGCGCAAGCAGACTGAACTCGGCCTCGCCGGGGTTGCTCAGCACACGACCGAACATCTCCGCCACCGACGTGGCGATCGCATCGCCGACTGCGTCGAGCCCCGGCGTGCCGCCGGTCAGACGCGCGAGCGACGTCACGCCATGGTCCGCCAGGCCGCAGGCGCGGATCAGCTGGAAGTCGTCCAGGCGTGTGGTGACGTTCAACGCGAAACCGTGCGACGTCACCCAGCGGGAGAGTCGCACGCCGATCGCGGCCAGCTTGTCGTTCCCCACCCAAACGCCCGTCAAACCGTCGATACGCCCCGCGCGTACGCCGAACTGGGCCACCGCACGGATGATCGCTCCTTCGAGATCGCGGACGTACCGATGGACATCGCACCGGTCCGGCTTCAGCAGCAGAATCGGATAGCCGACGAGCTGGCCCGGACCGTGATAGGTGATGTCGCCACCACGACGTGCCTCCTGCAGTTCGACGCCTCGCCGCGCCAGCTCTTCCGGTGGGACAAGAAGGTTGTTGCGGTGCGCGCCGACGCCGAGCGTGACGACGGGCGGATGCTCAAGAAGCAGCAACTGGTCCGGGATCCGGTCCTGCTGGCGATCGGCCACGAGTTGCTGCTGCAACTGCACGGCATCGGCGAACGGAACCACGCCGAGCCGTCGAACCACCAGCGGCCGGCCCGCAGACAATCGAGGCATGGGTTGGAGTGGGCTGCACCCGTGCGAAGCCGCCTACAGCAGCGCTTCGTCGAACTGCTCGATGGTCGTCTTCACCGCCGACATGAACCGGTCAGCGATCGCCCCATCGATCAGCCGGTGGTCGAAACCAAGCGTCAGGTAGCAGCGGTGGCGCGGCGCGATGGTGTCGTCATCCAGCACCACGGGTCGACGTTCGACCGCGCCGATGCAGAGGATCGCAGCCTGCGGCTGATTGATGATCGGCATCCCGGCGATCGATCCGAACACACCCGGGTTGGTGATCGTGAACGTGCCCCCTTGGACCTCGTCGGGCGAGAGCTTCTTTTCCCGGGCGCGCGTCGCCAGATCGGCGACCGTCTGGCTCAACTCGGCAACGCTCTTCCCGGCAGCGTCGCGAACTACGGGCACGATCAGACCGACCCCTTCATCGAGCGCGACCGCGATTCCGAGTCCCACGTCGGAACGGTAGCGCACAGACGCGCCGTCCTCCGACAACACCGCGTTGACAATCGGAACGGCGCCCAGCGCGTCGACAACCGCCCTCGCAACGAACGACAGGTAGGTCAGTTTGACGCCTTGCGCGGCGTACGCCCCGGCATGCGCGCGGAGCAGCGCCGCAACACGCGTGAAGTCGACGTCAAAGATCGTATGGACATGCGCCGACGTGCGCCGGCTGGCGATCATGTGCCGGGCGATTTGTTGCCGCATCACGGACAGCGGCTCGACCCGCTCGCCGGCCACCGGTGAGCCCCCCGCCCCGCGGGCGGCGACATGCGCGAGGATGTCCTCCCGCGTGATGCGGCCGCCCGCGCCGGTGCCCGTCAAATCCGCCGGATTGACGCCATGCTCTCGCACAAGTCGGCGGACTACCGGCGACAGCCGCACCTCTCCAGACACCTTTGCCCTGCGCGGCACGGTGACGCCGACGGTCAATGGGCCTGGTGATGGATCGTCTGTCCCACCCGACACGGCGGCGGCAGGAACGTCATCCCCGGTTGCTACAGTCGAGGAGGCGGCAACGGACATCGCTTCATCCGGCGCCGCGATGATGGCGACGACGGAATCGACCGCCACCGTTTCACCCGCCTGCACGCGCACTTCCGCCACCACCCCGCCAACGGGGGCGGGAACCTCGGCATCGACCTTGTCAGTGGAGACTTCGAAGAGCGGCTCGTCACGGTCGACGGGGTCGCCGACCACTTTATTCCACCGGACGATGGTGCCCTCGGCAATGGATTCGCCGAGTTGAGGCATGAGGACGTTGGTGGCCATTGTCACCGCGTGGGCGGCGAAACGAACCGCGGACGGACGGCCCCCCCGGGGCCTTCGGCCCACTCGGGAGGCCGTGGGGAGTCGGACGCGGCGCCCTACAGCACGGCGTCCTTGAGCGGCTTCGCGATGCGGGCCTTCACCACCGTCTTCGCGGAAATCTGGATCGTCTCGCCCGTGGCCGGGTTCCGGCCGGTCCGCTCCGGGCGGCTCTGGAGAACGAGCTTGCAGACCCCGGGCAAGACAAACTCACCGCACCGCGTGAGTTCCGCCTCCGCCAAGCCAGCCAACTCATTGAAGAATTCCCCGGCATCCTTCCGTGTGATACCCATCTTGTCGGCAAAATGTGCGTGTAGGTTGGTCTTGCTCATGCGGCCTTCGGCCATCGGTGTCTCCTCCCGGGTACGCGCGCTGCATAGAGTTTCTGAGCGACCGCGCACGCGACGGCCACCACACTTCAGAACAACCCGGTAATGCTAGCGTGCACATTATCGACTGTCAAACATACCGGCAGGCGTGCCAAGGGGTCTTCGTGGCGCTCAGGCGGGATGGCGCTCAGGCGGGATGCATCGCTGGTCGAATGCAGCCGGGGTTTCATCACGGACTGCTAGAATCGCTTCATGGCGGACGATGCACGCGGCGCAGACTCGGCCACTTCCGCATCGGCGGCGACAGCACATCACCCGGTTCTCGAAACCTTCCCGAACCCGTCTCCCGAGCGCGACTACGAGATCGCCATCCGCTGTCCCGAGTTCACCTCCGTCTGTCCGAAGACCGGCCTCCCCGACTTCGGCGAGATCCGGATCCGCTACGTGCCCGAAGAGCACTGTATCGAATTGAAATCATTAAAGTTGTACATGGTCGCGTTCCGTAACCAGGGTATCTTCTACGAGGCGGTGACCAACCGGATCCTCGACGAACTGGTGGCCGCTTGCCGGCCACGCCGGATGACGGTGGTGGGCGACTTCTCGGCGCGCGGCGGGATCACGACGCAGGTGACGGCGGACTATGTGCGGCCATGAGATCGAAGCCGCGCAGGCGGCAGACCGTCGCCACGTTCGCTCTCGTGCCGATCGTTGCCGCGATCGCCGCGGGCCGGCCGGCCGAAGCACAGTCGCGACCACCTGAGATAGTCGTCAGCGCACCCGAGAGCCTCCGCGCGGTGGCCGATCAGGTGCGCGGTCTCGAAAGCGAGCGGCTCGGCGCCGTCACGCGTCTCGTCGGCCTCACGGAACCGGGCGATCCGATCCGTGTCGCGATCATCCCGGAAGACTCGCGACTCGCGCGCGACCTGCCGCCGTGGGTGGCCGCTTTCGCCGATCCGTCGAACGATCTCGTCGTGCTGTTTCCCGCGCGCATCGGATCGTATCCGCATGACTCGCTGGAGGTGGTGCTGCACCACGAGGCGGCGCACATCCTCGCGTCTCGCGCGGCGGGTGGCGGACGACTGCCACGCTGGTTCAGCGAGGGACTTGCCAGCGTCGCGGAACGGACCTGGGGGGTTGCGAACCGGACCCGGTTTCTCCGCGCCACGTTCTTCGCCGATCAGCCGACGGTTACCGAACTCGAGGGGCTGTTTGCGGGTGATCCTGCGAACGTGTCGCGCGCCTACATCATTTCGCACGCGATTGTCCGCGATGTGATCCGGCGCCACGGCGTTTCGGTCGTGCCACGCATCCTGACGGAGGTCGCAGCCGGGGCGACGTTCGACAGCGCCTTCATCGGCGCGACCGGCACCACCGTGCGGGGCGCGACACGGGCCTTCTGGCGTAGTGCCGGCGGCTGGGAAGAATGGATCACGTTCGTCGCCAGCCCATTCACCATCTGGACCGCGATTACCACTTTGGCACTTGCCGCGATCTGGCGCCACCGGCTGCGTCGCGCCGAGCGCCGGCGCGAGTGGGAAGCGGAAGAAGCGCTCGAACGGAAGCTCGAGGGCTGGGACCGCGACGACCCGCAGCTCAGAAGCCGGCGCGACGCATGATCGCGCGCGGCAGCCAACGGACCACCAGCATCACCCAGCGCCAAATGGCCGGCGCGTAGACGACAGGCACCCCGTGGTCGATCGCGCGAACAACCCGCCGCGCCACCGGATCGGGGTCACTGGCGAACGGCGGCGGCTTCAGACCCGTGGTCATCTCCGTCCGGACAAAGCCCGGCTTGACGCAGACGACCTGCAAACCCTCCCGCGCGTACCGGTGATCGAGCCCCTCGAGGTACGCGGTGAGTCCCGCCTTCGTCGCGCCGTAGGTTGCAAGCGACGCCCGCCCCCGATCACCCGCGACGGACGAGAATACGCACAGCGTGCCGCCACCGTCCGCTAGCAGCCGCCGCCGCGCCGCTTCGCAGAAGCCGACGGTGTTCGCGAAATTGACAGTAGCGAGGGTTCGTGCCGCGTCCGGTTCCGAGGCGGCGAGATCGTCCTCCGTCGCGAAGCGACCGGCGGTCACCACCACCGCGTCGATCCGGCCCAGCACCGCTGACGCTGCGTCCAGGGCGGGACCGAAGCTGTCAGGCCGCTCGAGATCGCAGTACCCCACCGGGGGTGGCGCCGGCAGCCCGGCCCGCACCTGCAGGTCACGCGCGGATGCATCGAGCGCGTCACGGTTACGTCCCAGCAGACAAACCACATCGCCCCGTTCAGCGAGCAATCTGGCGACGGCGCGTCCCATTCCGCGCGTCGCTCCGAGAAGGACAACGTTCATGCCGGATCGCCCAGAATGCGGACCGATTGCGCGCTCCGGAAGCGCCGCTCCGGATCCCACCGCCGCCGTACTACCATCCAACCGTCGAGCCGCGGCTCCATCGCCCGGAAGTGCTCCGGCCGGGTGAAGGCATCCTTCGCGAGGTAGATCCGCCCCCCCAGATCAATCAACAACTCGTTCAGCGCGTCGATCAGCTCCTGAATGCCGTCGCCGACCGGCAGGTCGATTGCGATCGACATCCCGCGGAGCGGAAACGACAGCAGGCCTCGGCCTTCGTCCCCACAGTTCTTGATGACACAGAGAAACACCGGTGCGCGACGCCGGGCAATCAGATCGAGCACCTGCCGGACTCCATCCAACCCGTGCGATTCCGGGACCACGCACTGGTACTGGGTGAATCCGCGGCGGCCGTACAGCCGGTTCCAGTTCGCGATCCGGTCGAGCGGATAGAAGAAGCTGTACGGCGACTCGACGCCCCGGCGCGTCCCACCGCCATGCAGGCCGTACCGCACAGCGTTGAACAGGCCGATCGAAGCGCGGTTCAGCAGCCATTCCGGCGGCTCGCACGGCACGTCGACCGCGGCGGGCGGCGCCGGGACCCCGGGTGACCGGTCGGGGGGATCCGCCCAGCGTCCCCGATAGACAATCCCGCGTCCGAGCTGCGCGCCACGCGCCAACAGATCGGCCCAGGCCACCGTGAAGGGCCAGCTTGCACTCGACGCCTCCAGTGCGTCGATCAACGGATCGATACCGGATGCGCGGACACTCTCCCGCTGAATCCAGGGGGATGGCACACGCGACATGCGCAACGCCACCTCGAGGATATGTCCGGTCAATCCCATCCCGCCAACCGTGGCATGGAACAGTTCAGGCTCTACCCGCGGCGAACAGTCGACGATCCGGCCGTCCGCGACACGGAGGCGCAGCGCGTCGACATGCGCGCCTATGCAGCCATCGACATGATGGTTCTTCCCATGCACGTCTGCCGCCACCATGCCACCCAGCGTGACGAAGCGCGTGCCGGGAGTGACCGGCACGAACCAGCCGCGTGGCAGGAACGCTTCCGCCAGGGACGCCAGGCTCACTCCCGCCTCCGCCCGGAGCTGTCCGGTAGTCTCGTCGAATGCGATCAGCCGGTCGCCCAGCACCGTGGAGGCGACTTCCGGCGCCGAGGGTGGCGGAAGTGACGCATCGCCGTACGACCGGCCAAGCCCGCGGAACAGGATCGCCTGCTCACTCAGTCGCACCAGGTCATCCGAGCAGACCTCGCGACCGGCAACGCCGACGCGACCCCAGCCGCTGACTGTCGATTCCCGGTGCCTCATCGCGGGACCTCGCTCACGGTCCGGCGACCGATCCGACGCTGTAGATCGTGGCGAGAACCCAAGAGGCGCCGCAGACGAGCAGCGACCGGGAAGACAGCAGGACGTTCACCGGCGCCGCACCTGCCGCGTGCACGTGAACCATCCGGAGGTATTCGAGCACGCCGAAGACGACGAACGGCAGGGTCAGGAACTCCCGCCCCGGGACCAGCACCGGAGCGTCCATGCAGTAGAGGGCATACGCCATGATCGTCAGTCCGGCGGCGATCGTCAGGCTCTGTTCCAGAAACACCAGGCTGTAGCCCGCCAAGCTCGGTCGGTGCGTGTCATCGACACCGCGCAGCAGATCGCCACGCCGCTTGGCGAGGGCCAGAAAAAGCGCGAGCGACGACGAGCAAAGCAGCAGCCAACTGGAGGGCGCCACGCCGACCAGGGCGCATCCGAGGAGCACGCGTAAAACGAAGCCGGACGAGAGCAGAACGACGTCGACCAGCGGAAGGTGCTTGCCGTACAGCGTATAGACGAGTTGCAGGCCGATGTAGGCGAGCAGGACGATCCCCGCAGAGGGCGGCGCGCCGACGAACGCAAGTGCCCCGCCGACGGCGGCCAGACCGGCACACAACACACCGGCCGCGACCGGTGAGACGGCGCCCGCGGCGATCGGGCGGTGCTGCTTGTCAGGATGCGCCCGGTCGCGGTCGGCGTCCCACAAGTCGTTGAAGACGTAGGCGGCGGAGCTGACGAGGCTCATCGCGGCCAAGCCGACCGCGACCACCACCGGATCGAACGTCCCGGTCGCTCCGAGCGCGAACGGCAGCGGCATCAGTACGAAGACGTTCTTCAGCCAGTCGCGCGGCCGGACGAGGCGGACGATGGCGGTCATGGTCGCGGGCGGGAACTGACGGCGGCTGGGGATCGCGGGGTCACCACGGATCGAGTCCGAGCAGGCGAGCCGGGTTGCGCCGTATCATCAGGTCGATCGTGTCGGTCGAAATGCCCGCGTCGCGCATGGCGCGAATGTACGCGCGCAGACCTTCCGCGTGCGCCGGGTTGCCCGCTTGGCCCAAGTCTGACGACATCACGAAAGCCGACGCGCCGAGTTCGTCGATAGCGGCGACATAGTCTTCCAGCGGACGGTTCCCGGAGTAGACCGCGAGCCAGTCGATCTCCATGATCGCGCCCGACTCGGCCATCTCGCGCATCTGATCCATCGTTGCGCCCTGGCTGAAGACATGCGTCACCAGGATCCGCTCGACGCCCCGCGCGGCCGCCTCCGGAAGCAGACGGAGCACCTCTTCGGGAGCCGAGTGCCCCATGGCGAGCGTCAGGTCATGTTCGGCTATCAGGTCGAAAACCTCGAGCACCGCCGGCAGTGGTTCGCCGTCCTCCAGGATCGACACGAACGGCTCGCCACCGCCCGCCGCGGTGACGTAGTACTCCGCATCGAATGTCGGCAGCCACACCACCTTCCCGCGCCCGCCCGAGAAGGTCGCCATCTGCCGGACCGCCTCCGGGTTGATCCCGCCGACGGCGCGGTTCAGCACGACGCCACCGAAAATCTCGATACCGCCCACCTCGGCCATGGCGATCGCCGCGCGGTCGGCGGTCATCGTGAAGTGGTTCTTGAGCAGGATGGCGCGCATTCCAGCCGCTTGCGCGCCGCGCGCCGCCTCGATGTCGTTCACCGAGCGGGGCCGGGAGTCAGGGCCGGCATGGGTGTGAAGATCGACGACGCCGTCGAGCGACACCTCCGCCTGTCCGGCCACCGACACGCCGGTCGCGACTGCCAGGGCGCAGGCGGCCACTACTCCCAGATGCCATCGCGCGCGCGATGGTTGTGTCGTCCGCATCATCAACACCCCCTCCAGTTCATTGCACTATCATAGGCGCACGGGTCGGGCTCCCGCCGCGTGGCGCCGGCACCCCACTCCGCGAACATGCCGGCCAAGTCCGATCGGGTCGAACCCCGTTCGCACTTCTGGATCTGGGCGGTCTATCTCTGTCTCTTCGCCGGGTCGATTCCATGGTACCTGCCGGAAGGTGAACCGCTTCGCCTCTGGTTCGGCTTGCCCCACTGGGTTGTGATCTCGCTGGCCGCGTACCTGGGCGTCGCCCTCTTTACGGTGTGGGTGGTACGTCACTACTGGCCCGTTCCGGGCGACGATGTCCCGGCTGACCCACCAGCCGGGCGCGACGGTGCCGCGGCCAATTCCCCCGGGCCATGAGCCTCACGGCCGGCGCCGGCATTGCCGTCGGCCTCTACCTCCTCGTGCTGATCGGGGTCGGCTGGGCGACGCGACGCCATGGCGCGCGGACCGGACTGGGCGACTTCTACCTCGCCGGCCGCAACCTCGGAGGCTTCGTCCTGCTTCTGACGCTCTACGCGACGCAGTACAGCGGCAACACATTGCTCGGCTATCCCGGAGAAGCGGTCCGGCTGGGCTACGCCTGGGTAATGAGCGTCGGGTTCATGATGGCGATCATCGTCGCCTACCTGTTGTTTGCCCCGCGCCTGCATGTGCTCGCACACCGCCATCATTTCGTCACACCAGGCGACTGGATTGACTACCGGTTCAACTCGCCAAGACTCACGCTGATCGCGAATGTCCTGCTGATCCTCGCGATCTCGAACTACCTGCTGGCGCAACTGATGGCAATGGGCCATGTCACCGAGGGACTTACGGACGGCGCGATCCCCTACTGGGTCGGCGTCGTGCTGCTGACGCTCGTCGTGATCGTCTACGAGACAGTAGGCGGGATGCGTGCCGTCGCCTGGACGGACTGCGTACAGGGAATCATGCTGCTGGTCGGACTGGTCGGCCTGCTGCTCGCCGTCGTGCCGACGCCGGGGCATCTCGCCGAACTGACGGCCGCGGTGGCTGCAGAGGCGCCGGAGAAGGTGGCCGTCCCCGGATGGGACGTGTCGCGCAACTGGTTCTCGACGATCCTGCTGATCGGGTTGTCCGGCGCCGTCTATCCCCACGCGATTCAGCGGATCTACGCCGCACGCGACGCCGCCACGCTGAAGCGGGCGTTCAGCATCATGGTTTTCCTGCCGCTGGTGACCACCGGCGTCATGTTCATGGTGGGGATTCTCGCCATCGCCGAACTCGGGAGCATCGGAGAGGCGGATCAGGTAATGCCCACCCTGCTGAATGCCTGGGCGGGACGATCGCTGCTCTTGTACATCCTCTGCGTCGTCGTCATCACAGCCGTCGTGGCCGCCGTCATGTCGACCGCCGACTCGGTGCTGCTGAGCCTCTCGTCGATCCTGGCGAAAGACATCGTCGGCACAACGCTCCTGCGGGGGGCGCCGGAGGCGCAACTCACTCGTATCGGCAAGCGGCTGTCCTGGGTGGTTGTAGGCGCGCTGGTGGCGATCGCGCTCGCGCCCCGCGTCACACTCTGGGGCCTGACCGAGATCAAGATGGAAATCCTCGCCCAGGTGGC
Source organism: Vicinamibacterales bacterium (assembly GCA_965246995.1). Classification (GTDB taxonomy): domain Bacteria; phylum Acidobacteriota; class Vicinamibacteria; order Vicinamibacterales; family UBA8438; genus VXRJ01. The sequence continues at coordinate 896,699 of OZ252008.1, read as the reverse complement.
TCCGCTCTTCATCCTGGGTGTCGGCTGGCGTCGCCTGACCACCGCTGCCGCCTTCAGCGGCATGCTGGCCGGATGCGCCACTTACGCCGGCCTGCTGTTGATCGGGCAGCCGGAGGTCTGGGACATTCACGCCGGCATCGTCGCGCTCGCGGTGAACATGGCCACCTGCGTCGGCGTGACGTTCGTGCGGACGTCCCGCTAGATTGCTAGGACCGGAACATGCGGAGCAGGCGCGTGAGCGGATCGTACAGACGATCGACGACGCGTTCCTTCAGCGGGATGATCGCGTTGTCGGTAATGGTGATCTCTTCCGGGCAGACCTCCGTGCAGCACTGGGTGATGTTGCAGTATCCGACGCCGAAGGCGTTTGCGAGATCGTCGGTCCGATCCTCCGTGTCGAGCGGATTCATCTCGAGCGCGGCCGTGTAGACGAAGTACCGCGGGCCGATGAACTCGTGGTGCAACCGATGGTCGCGCAAGACGTGACAGACGTCCTGGCAGAGGAAGCACTCGATGCACTTCCGGAACTCCTGAACCCGCTCGGCGTCGGACTGCGCCATCCGCCACGTGCCGTCCTCGGCGTCGGGCGGGCGCGGCTTGAACGGCTTGATCCGTTTCTTGACCTCGTAGTTCCACGAGACGTCGGTCACGAGATCGCGAATCGGCGGGAATGCCTTGATCGGCTCGATCGTCACCGGCTCGTCGAGATTGAGGCTGCTGAGACGCGTCATGCACATCAATTTTGGGTGGCCGTTGACCTCGGCCGAGCAGCTACCGCACTTGCCCGCCTTGCAGTTCCATCGGACCGCCAGATCGTTGGCTGATTCCGCCTGCACCTGGTGAACCGCGTCGAGCACCACCATTCCCTCGGAAACCTCGGTGGTGTAGTCCTCGTACGCGCCCCCGTCCCGGCCGCCCCGCCAGATCCTGAAAGTCGTGCTTGCCATCTCGCCCCCCGATCCGTCAGCTCTTCTGGCTGTCGTCGATAATCCGCTGCAGGTTATCGGGGAGCGGCGGGATCGGCTCTCGCCGCACCTCCATCGCGCCCCCCTCCCCCCGGCGGATCACGAGCGAGGTCTTGCCCCACGTCTCGTCCTTCCCGAGGTAGTCCTCGCGGAAGTGGGCGCCCCGGCTCTCCTGCCGCTCGATGGCGGAGCGTGTCACCGCCTCGGACACCACCATCAGGTTGCGCAGGTCGAGCGCAGTGTGCCAGCCGGTGTTGTACTCCCGGTTGCCCGGCGCCTCGACCCGCTTCACGCGCTCCCGCAGCCGGAGCAGGCTGTCGAGCGCGGCGCGGAGCTCACTGTCATTCCGGACGATCCCCACTTGGCTCTGCATCAGGTCCTGCAGCTCGTACTGCAGTTGGTACGGCGCCTCGCCGCTGCCCTGTCGTTCCAGCGGCTCGAGGGCCATTCGCGCCGCCCGCTCCACCTCGGCGTCGTCGACGCGGCCATGCCCCTGCTTCTTCGCGAACGCCGCCGCGTACTCGCCGGCGCGCTTGCCGAAGACCAGCAGATCCGAAAGCGAGTTGCCTCCCAACCGGTTGGCGCCGTTCAGGCCGGACGCCACTTCGCCGGCGGCGAACAGCCCCGGCACCGCCGACACCTGCGAGTCGGCGTCGACGCGTACACCTCCCATGACGTAGTGGGTGGTCGGCCCAACCTCCATCGGCGTTTCGGTAATGTCGATGCTGGCAAGCTGCTTGAATTGGTGGTACATGCTCGGCAGCTTCTTCCGGATGTGCTCCGCGCCGTTCGGCAACCTCGCCTTGATCCAGGCGATGTCCAGGAAGACGCCACCGTGCGGGCTGCCGCGGCCTTCCTTGATCTGCCGGACGATGCAGCGCGCCACGTGGTCGCGCGTCAGCAGCTCGGGCGGCCTCCGTGCCTCCTTGTCCCCCTGCGTGTAGCGCCACCCCTCTTCCTCGTTGTCGGCGGTCTGGTGCTTGTAGAGGTCGGGGATGTCGTCGAACATGAAGCGGCGGCCCTCGCTGTTGCGCAGCACGCCCCCCTCGCCCCGCACTCCTTCGGTCACCAGGATGCCCCGGACCGACGGCGGCCAGACCATCCCGCTCGGATGGAACTGTACGAACTCCATGTCCAGCAGCTCGGCGCCGGCGCGGTAGGCGAGTGCCTGTCCGTCGCCGGTGTACTCCCAACTGTTCGACGTCACCTTGAAGGCGCGGCCGATGCCGCCCGAGGCCAGCACGACCGCCTTGGCCCTGAAGACCCGGAACCGTCCCCGCTCGCGGTCGTAGCCGAACGCGCCGACAACCCGGTCGCCGTCCTTCAGCAGCTCGACGACAGTGCACTCCATGTGCACGTCGATCCCCTGGTGGATGCCATGGTCCTGCAGGGTCCGGATCATCTCCAGCCCAGTCCTGTCACCGACGTGCGCGAGGCGCGGATAGCGGTGGCCGCCGTAGTTGCGCTGCAGGATCCGCCCGTCGGCAGTCCGGTCGAAGACGGCGCCCCACGCCTCGAGCTCGCGCACCCGGTCGGGTGCCTCCTTCGCGTGGATCTCCACCATCCGCCAGTTGTTCAGATACTGCCCGCCCCGCATCGTGTCGGCGAAGTGGGTTTCCCAGGAATCCCGGTCGTCGACGTTGCCGAGCGCCGCCGCCATCCCGCCCTCGGCCATCACGGTATGCGCCTTGCCGAGGAGCGACTTGCAGACCAAGCCAACCGAGACGCGCGCCGCGGATGCTTCGATCGCCGCGCGGAGGCCGGCGCCGCCGGCGCCGATCACGAGGATGTCATGGTCGAACGTCTGGTAATCCATCGTACGGTTGCGCGATCAGAGCAGGCGCAGGTCGGTCCAGATCCCCATCGCGCAAAGCCGTACGTAGATATCGGCGAACGCGACCCAGACGAGGCTGAGCCAGGCGTAGAGCATGTGGCGGCGGTTCAGGCAGCTCACGCAGTCGTAGGCGAGTTGCTGCACGGGATTCTCCGAGATGCAGTCGCGCCGGCCGCCGACGAGATGGCGGAGCGAGTGGCAACTGAAGACGTAGCTCCCGAGCAGCACGACGTTGAGGACGAGCACGAGGGTGCCGACGCCGATGCCGAACGACACGTTACCGGCCGCGTCCTCGAACCAGAGCGCGTTCCAGACATCGTACGGAAAGAACACGAGGATCCAGATGAGTACGAAATACAGGAAATAGCGGTGGACGTTCTGCAGGATCAGCGGGAACGAGTTCTCGCCGCGGAAGACGTTCCGCGGTTCGCCGACCGCACACGACGGCGGATCGGCCCAGAACGCCTTGTAGTACGCGCCCCGGTAGTAGTAACAGGTGAACCGGAAGCCGAGCGGCGCCCAAAGGATTAGGAACGTGGGCGAGTATGCAACGGGTAGCCACTCCGGCCACCACGCCGGCGACGGCCCCAACATGGCATGCGGCGAGTCGCCCAGGATCTCCGGCGAGTACATCGGCGACAGGTAACCGCCGTAGGCGTAGTACTCGCCCTGGAACGCGGCCCACGTCGAGTAGACGATGAAGGCCGTGAAGCCGGCAAAGACAGCGGCCGGCTGCAGCCACCAGGTATCGCGCCGGGAAGTCTCACCGAATCCCCGCACCGGTATTGCAATCTGTACCCGCTCCATCTGCCGCTCCACTGCGCCGACAGGAAATTGGATCCCGAACACAGCCCGGGGCCGCCAGAACCGTGCAGAGGATATCACTTGGGGCGACGGTATAGACTTAGGTTTCGCGCGATCAGGGAAGGGTGCGTTCCTGGCGAACGCGCTCGTCGGCAAGCTGTTGGCGCGCCGGACGCAGCCACGTTCTGGCGCCTCACGACGGAGGGAACCGGAATGTCACTCAGAATTAACAACGTCGCACCCGACTTCACGGCGGAGACGACGGAGGGGCCGATCAGCTTCCACGAGTGGATCGGCGACGGCTGGGCGATCCTCTTCTCGCACCCGAAGGACTTCACGCCGGTGTGCACCACCGAACTCGGGACCATGGCGGGGCTGCACGACGAGTTCGCGAAGCGGAACTGCAAGGTGCTCGGCATCAGCGTCGACGGCGTGAGCGACCACGCGAAGTGGTCACAGGACATCGCCTCCTACAGTGGAAACCCGATTAACTACCCGCTGATCGGCGACCCGTCGCTGGCGATTGTCAAGCAGTACGACATGCTGCCGGCGGATGCGGGCGACACCTCGGTGGGGCGGACGCCGGCCGACAACGCCACCGCGCGGTCGGTCTTCGTGATCGGCCCCGACAAACGGATCAAGGCGACGCTCACCTACCCGATGAGCACCGGGCGAAACTTCGACGAGATCCTGCGCCTGCTCGATTCGTGCCAGCTCACGGCGCAGAAGAAGGTGGCGACCCCCGCAAACTGGAAGCCGGGGAACGACGTCATCATCCTGCCGGCGGTGAAGGATGCCGAGGCGAAGTCAACCTATCCTGACGGCTGGCAGACGCCGCTGCCGTACATCCGGGTCGTGCCGCAGCCGAAGTAGCGGTCTGTCGGAGCAACCGGCGGGTCAGTGGACGACCGTGTCGTCGCCCATCTCCTCTAGGAGTTCGAGGTGGATGGTGTCTAGACCGCGGACGACCTGGATGGCCAGTTCGAGCGCCTCGAGGCCGGTACACTCTCTCCCCTCGGTCTTGAGGCGCTTGCGCGTCTCGCGCAGGGTGCGCAGTACTTGCGCCCGATCGAAGCGCTGACCCGCGCAATGGTCACAGAAAGCCATGTCGACCTGCCCTCCTCGTTCGTTTGCCCGTCCGCAACGCGCGTCAAGCCCCCGGGCCGCAGAAGTTTCGCACCAGCGAAACTTTAGTCCGCCTCCATGTGCGGATAGCGGTAGTCCGTCGCCGGCACGAAGTTCTCCTTCGTCGTCCGCGCGCTCACCCATCGGATCAGGTTGAGCGCGCTCCCGGCCTTGTCGTTCGTGCCGGATGCGCGCGACCCGCCGAACGGCTGCTGACCCACCACCGCGCCGGTCGGCTTGTCGTTGATGTAGAAGTTCCCCGCCGCGTTCACCAGTGTCCGCTGCGCGCGATCGATCGCGTGACGGTCGTTGGCGAAGATGGCGCCGGTAAGGGCGTAGGGAGACGTCCGGTCGCACAGTTCGAGCGTCTCCGCATACTGGTCGTCGTCGTAGACGTAGACGGTCATCACCGGGCCGAACAACTCCACCTCCATCGTCCGGTAGTGCGGGTCATGGGCCCGAATCAGAGTCGGCGCGACGAAGTAGCCGGTCGTATCGTCGTACGTGCCGCCACAGACAACATCGGCGTCGGAAGCGGCGTGCGCCTCGTCAATGGCTGTCTTCTGCGTCCTGAACGAGGCAGCGTCGATCACTGCACCCATGAACTTGGTGAGATCCGCAACGTCCCCGTACGGGATCCCGTCAATCTCGTGGCACCAGTCGTCCGCGTGCTTCTCCCAGATCGACTTCGGGATGTACGCCCGACTCGCCGCGCTGCACTTTTGCCCCGTGTACTCGTAGGCGCCACGGATCAGGCCGGTCCGCAAAGCGGCCGGGTCCGCCGACGGGTGCGCGAAGATGAAGTCCTTGCCACCCGTCTCGCCGACGATACGCGGATAGCTCCGATAGTTGGCGATGTTCGCGCCAACCGTCCGCCACATCCCCTGGAACACTTCCGTGCTCCCGGTGAAGTGGACGCCACCGAGCGAGGGGTGATTCATCGCCGGCTCGCCGATCGTGCCGCCGCTCCCCGGCACGAAATTGATGACACCGTCCGGCAACCCTGCCTCGCGGAGCAGTTCCATCAGATGCCAGGCCGAGAGCACGGCAGTCGAGGCCGGTTTCCAGATGACGGTGTTGCCCATCATCGCCGGACTGGTCGCCAGGTTGCCGGCGATCGCTGTGAAGTTGAAGGGCGTGGCTGCGAAGACGAATCCTTCGAGCGGCCGGTACTCGACGTAGTCCCACATCGCCGCCCCACTCCCTGGCTGTTCGCCAAAGATCTGCGGCATGTACGAGACGTTGTAGCGGAAGAAGTCAATCAATTCGCACGCGGCGTCGATCTCTGCCTGGAAAACTGTCTTGCTCTGGTTGAGCATCGTCGCTGCATTCACAATCGAACGGTACTTCCCGGCCAGCAGTTCAGCTGCCCGCAGGAAAACCGCCGCGCGCGCCTCCCACGGCAACGCCGCCCAGCCGGGGCGCGCAGCCTCGGCCGCCGCTACCGCTTGCTCCACCATCTCGGCGTTCCCCTTGTGGAACGTACCGAGCACCTGCTGGTGGTTGTGCGGCATCACCGCCTGGCCGGTGTCGCCGGTCCGGACCTCCCGCCCACCGATGACGAGCGGAATCTCTATCTGCTCACCGGCACACACCTGCAGTTGCGCCTGCAGCTCGGCGCGCTCGGACGAACCCGGGGCGTAGGCACGAACCGGTTCGTTGACCGGAGTGGGCGCATTGATGCGAGCATTGATCATCGCTGAACGACTCCTTCCTCTATTTCCGAACCACTAAGGGTACAGCACGCCGGTTCGATCGCTGCGTCTTCAGCAGTCACCGAAGCGGGACGGCGCGGTGACGTCGAGCGCGGGATCGTGCTTCTCATCCACGAGCAGATCACCCACGAGGGTGGCAGTAAGCGGTGCCAGCAGGATCCCGTTCCGGAAGTGTCCGCAGGCGTACACCAGGCCGGGCACGGAGACGGAACGTCCGATGACCGGCAACTCGTCCGGCGTTGCCGGGCGGAGTCCAACGCGCGCCTCGAGGAACGACGCCTTCTCCACCGAGGGAGCGACACGCGCGGTGGCATCCAGTAGCGAACGGACCCCGGCGACGGTCGCCCGTTCGTCGAAGCCGACCTCCTCGATCGTTGCACCGATCAGCACCGTGCCATCCCTCCACGGAACCAGGTAACAATCGGAAGCCCAGACGACGCGGCGGAGCGGCGACGTCGGCCAGCCTAAATGGAGGAGCTGCCCCCGCACCGGCCGTATCGGGAGTTGCTTCGCGCCGTCCACTTCGACGCGGCCTGACCAGCTCCCCGCGGCGACGACCACTGATTCGCACGCGATCGCATCCCCGGACGTCTCGATCCGGACGCCTTTCCCGTCCGCCTTGACGCGCGTCGCCTCCGCGGAGGTTCTGAAGACGACACCGTGCGCGGTAGCCGCACGACGCAACGCGGCGGTGAGATCCGAGGCGCCGACGAAGCCATGCGATGCGACCAGCAGGCCGGCGGTGACTGACGAGGCCAGGTGCGGTTCCGCCGCGCGCACCGCGTCCCCATCGAGCCGTTCCGACGGAATCCCCCGTTCTCTGCACGTGGCATGAATGGCGTCGAGCCGCGCTGCTCCTGCTTCGTCCGACGCCACCTCGAGCGTGCCGCTCCGGACGTACTGCACGGCTGCGCCAGAATCCTCCACTACCCGCGCTACGAACTGATCGTAGAGATCGAGGCTGCGCGCCGCGAGTTCGAGGAGCAGACCCCGGTCATGCGCTTCGATGAACGGCGCGAGCACGCCGGCGGACGCCTGCGTCGCGCCCTGACCAACTCTCCGGCGGTCGATCACGCGGACCCGGACGCCGCGCCGGGCCAGTTCGTAGGCGACCGCGCAGCCGACGATGCCGGCGCCGATCACGACGACGTCAGACGGTTGGTTCACATGGACCCTGCTGCAGCTTCTTGTCGCAGCCCGGACCGATCAGTCTACACAGCGCCAAAGCGTCATTCAAAGAAGCGCGTGACGAATATCAGGAGCGCCGGGACACCGTACGCCACCAGGAAGACCCCCACTACGGTCAGCTTGCGCGAGCGGAGCGCTAGCTTGGTCACACTGCGCGCCATGCGCAGCGGCACCCGCCGAATTACGCGGAACGGATAGACCAGCAACATGCCGCTGACATTGAACAGCAGGTGCACCAGCGCGATCTGCAACCCGGCGGCCGCGTTCGGTCCGGAGACGGCGAGTGCGGCGATCAGCGCCGTCACGGTCGTCCCGACGTTCGCGCCGATCGCGACCGGAAACGCCTGCTCCAGGGCGATCAGGCCCGCACCGCCCAGTGGCACGAGCAGCGAGGTCGTGATGGAACTCGACTGCACCATCACGGTTGCGACGACACCCACGAGAATGGAGACGACGGCGCTCGTCTGCAGAACGCCGTTGACCATCCGCTCCACCCGCGAGTGAACCGCCGAACGAAGCACCTTGACCAACATGAACAGCGCACCGAAGATGCAACCCGCGCTCAGCCCGATCAGCACAACCGCCCGCGCCCCCTGCAACGGCATCAAGGCGGCAAGCCAGGCGAGCGGTGCGTAGCCCAAGTCGATCGCGGCGCTGAGCGGACTCTCGTATTCGACGCCCACCACCCGGTTCCCCAGCAGGCTCGCCATGGCGGTGGCCGTGGTCCGAAGGTAGCCGGTCGCCAGCTCGAGCGGCAGCAGAAACATCACCGTCAGGATGTTGAAGATGTCGTGGCAGATGGCGATAGGAAACGCGCGTTCGAACTCGTCCTTGCGGCCGAGGTGCGCCAGCGACACCAAGGTCGCCGTGACCGTCGTACCGATGTTTGCCCCCATCACCATCGGGATGGCGTTGCCCAGCGGCAACGGATTTTCGGGAGCGGCCACCAGACCGACCACCATTGCGGTAGTGACCGACGAACTCTGGACCAGCGTGGTGGCGAGAAGACCGACTATCAGGCCGACGAACGGGTTGGAGGTCGCAGCAAAAAAACTCTCGATAATATCCTGGCCTAACAGCTCGAAGCCTTCACCGAGGCCGTTGACGCCCACCAGGAAGACGAAGAGGAAGCCAACCGCGCTCAGTAGCCGCGGAGCGATAGCGGGCCGACGATCAGGGACCGGCGAGGTAACGGGCACGTGGACTTGAAGCTTCCAGCTTTCTTCAGTGCCCGGCTGAACCCCCCTACCGATGCGGGCGCGCAAAGTCTACATCACGGCCATGAACGGCGGGTTACAACCGTGTGACGGCTGCCTTTCCAATCCGACGGGATCGGGACATAATCAGATTGAGACACGGAAGCCGCCGGAAAAGCCAGCGCTTGTCGGCGGGCCGGGCCAGGGTGTAGAGATGGAAATGCGACCCGCAGCGTTCGTCGCTGCAGCAGCCCTCATTGCCAGCGCCGCCGGTATTGGCGCCTATTTTGCCGTGCGCGACAACACGGAACCTGGCGGGGGGGCCGATTCGGACGCGCGGATGGCAATGGCCACCACGGGCGGGATCGCGTTGCCGGTGGACGCCACCGAGCAGGTGGTCGAGCTGGCGGAGCCTGAACCCGAGCCGGCGGCAGCCGAGCCGGAAGCGCCTCCCGCGCCGCGCGTAGCCGAGCAACCGGCGCCCTCACCGCCTCCCGCGCCACCACCTGCGCCCGCGCCGGAACCGCAACCCGAGCCGGCGGCAACCGAGGCGCCGGATCCGCCAGCCGTGGAGCCGACAACCAGCCGTGACGTGTCCGTCGAGGCGGGCGCTGCGGCAAACGACCTCCCCGAGATTGACGGCTGGCGCCGAGCCGAGCGCCCTGCAGACGCGCCCTCCCCCGACGTGATCGGCGCCGAGCCAGTCGTCACCGGACCTGCACCGGTCACCACCGATGCCGACGGCTGGCCCGTCACGCGGACGGCGGAGACAGCCGTCGAGACGGCCCGCACCGCGGACGCCGATGTCGACCACGCCGGAACCTCGACGCTGCCAGCACCGCCGGCCGCCGAGGAAATAGTGCTCGATGCCGACTCCGTGATCGGCCTCCAGATCGACTCCTACGTCTCGAGCGACAGCGCCGAAGTAGAAGACGACGTGCAGGCGCGGGTGACGCGCGACGTCATCGAGCGGGACCGCGTCCTCATTCCGGCTGGTACGGTCGTCATGGGGTCGGTCGTACTGGTCGAGCAGGCCGGACAGTTCCGCGGCAGGGCCCGCCTCGGTGTCCGTTTCCATACGGTCGTCTTCGACGACGGAGTGGAAACGCCGATCATGACGGAGACGGTCTACCGTGAGGGCGAGGCGCAAGGGAAGCAGAACGCTGCGAAGGTGGGGGGCGGTGCTATCGCCGGCGCGATTCTGGGCGCCATCTTCGGTGGCGGGCGAGGCGCGGCGATTGGTGGTGCGGCGGGCGCATCGGCCGGTACCGCCGCCGCTGCCGCGGGAGACGGGGAACCCGCGACGCTTGTGGCTGGCACGACGTTGACGGTTCGACTGTCGCGCCCCGCCACGATCGCAGCCGAGCCCTAGGAGCCCGTGGTGAAACCCCCGCTACATTCGAGCGGCGATGCATCCCGCCTGAACGGCGTCGCTCCTCGGACTGCGTCAGTCCGCGGTCGCAATATGGCCAATATGCTCCCTCGTCGCGCCTTGCCAGCCGGGCGCCTCACCGCTCTCGGTGCTACGCGGGGTTTCACCACGGGCTCCTAGCGTCGGCGTTCACGGGATGCAACCCTCCACTGGTACCGTTCACGCCGCGCTACAGCGGGACGAAATCGCGGAAGCGGTCTTGGCCCGCGACGAAGTGATCCGATATCTCCAGGGGGTGGGTGGCCGCACGCCCGACGAAGCGCAGGCCGCCATCCAGGGCTATCTCGAGGAACTCCAGACGACGCAACGGTACCGGATGTACCGCGCGCTGCAGCACCCGCTCTACCCGATCCTGCGGAAGATCGAGCGGATCGGCGAGCGGATTGACATCGTCCGGGCGGCGACGCGCCACGGCCGCGTCATCTACGCGGCGAACCACAAGAGCCATATCGACTATCTCGTCCATCCGCTCGTGGTGGACGACAACGGCATCCGCCCGCCGGTGATTGCAGCCGGTATCAACCTGTTCGGCGGTGCCCTGGGCCTTATCCACAAGCATGTGACCGGCGCGATCCCCATCCGCCGCGAGACGAAGGATCCGGCGTACCTGGTCACGCTGAAGGCGTACGTCGCCGAGTTGTTACGACGTACCGACCTGTTCCTCTATCTCGAAGGGGGACGCAGCTACAGCGGCGCGATCAAACCGTTCAAGACGGGTCTGCTCCATGCGGCCGCGTCGGCAAGGCGAAGTGGCGTGTCGATCGTTCCCACCGGGATCGCGTACGACCTGGTGCTGGAGGACTTCATCCTGTCACGCCAACAGGTGAAGCACACGCAGCGGCCGTTCCGTCACGAGGTAGCCGAGATGGTCCGTTACGCGGTCGGCTACCGCTCGCGGAGCATCGTCACGTTCGGCGATCCGATTAGTTTCGACGGCTGTGACCCGGACGACCGGCGTGACATGGTCCGCCTGCGGCGACGGATTCGTGACGCCGTCGGTCGCTGCTGCAAGGTGGTGCCCACGGCGCTCCTCGCCGCAGCGCTCCGGCCACCGATGGAGCGGGCGCGGCTGGAAGATCGGATCGATCAGCTAATCGAGATCCTGCAGTCTGCTGGCGCCAACCTGGACGTCACGACCGGCCACGAGGCGCTCGATATCGCAACGGAACCGCTCGTGACCCGCGGGATCATCGTGGTGGATGGCGATCGTTACCGTGTACGGGAACGGATGGTTCTCCGCTATTACGCGCGTACTATCGAGCACCTGTTCGCGCAGCGAGGTGAATCCCTCCTCACGCACTGACGCGCGGCGCGGCTGAGCGTTCATCCGTGCTTGTTGAAACACTCTCCCGCTGGCTCTTCCTCACGGCCGCCGACAGCCGCCTGCTGAAGGAAGCAGCGACGCGCTACGGCATGCGCGGCCCCAACTCCCCCGCGGGCCGATTCATCGGCGGCCCCGACGTCTCCGAAGCCGTCCGATCGGCGCGCGCCATTGAGCGGAGCGGGATGACTCACACGTTCAACTATCTCGGCGAACATGTCCGGACGAAGGCGGCCGCGGCGGAGGCGACGGCGGCGTACGGCATGGTGATCGACCACGTGCGGGCAGCGCGGATGGAGTGCAACCTCTCGATCAAGCTGACCCAACTCGGCCTGGAGCTTGACCCAGGCCTGTGCGAAACGAACCTGGAGCAGATCCTCGAGAAGGCGGACGCCTCCGACTGCTTCGTCCGGATCGACATGGAGCATTCCGCGCTGCTCGACGAGACGCTCCGGATCGCCATCGCGGCGCGCGCACGGCACGAACAGGTTGGCACGGTCCTGCAGGCGATGCTCCGGCGCACGCCAGGCGATCTTGCCCGCCTCAACGAGGCGCGCCTCCCGGTCCGGCTTGTGAAGGGCGCCTACCGGGAAGAGCCGGACATCGCCTTCGCGGACAAGCGGGACGTTGACGGCGCGTTCACCGAACTGGCGGAGACGATGCTCGAGTCAGGCGTCGAGCCCGCGTTCGGCACACACGATCCACGGATGTTCACGGCCGTGAACACCGCCGCGGCGGCGCGCAACATCCCGGCCGAGCGCTACGAGTTCCAGATGCTCTACGGCGTCCGGCGCGACCTTCAGGGGGCGCTGATCGCCAAGGGCTACGGCGTCCGCATCTACGTTCCGTTCGGCGCCGACTGGTTTCCATACTTCATGCGCCGCCTGGCCGAACGTCCTGCCAACGTCCTCTTCGTCGTCCGCAGCCTCCTGCACGAACAACTGGGCACCCAGCGTCCGTAGCACACCCTGCAACGCAGGAATCAGCAGGACCGCGGCTACGACGAGGGAGGACTGTCCCGCAAGGCGGTGGAAACGAACCCACGACCGATGGCTCTTCAAGTGACCATTCGCCCCCGACGGAGCGGGAACCGCCGGGCGTGACGCCTTTCCAGGCGCCAATCGTAGTAGGTGATTTCGATCGCGCGACGGCCGAGAGTGAGGCAGCAGAAGCCGTTGTTGCCGCGACCGGGACGAAGGCCCAGGACTTCGGGGAACCGTGGCGCGGTTTCGCCCCAGGACAGTTCGGCAGTAGGTGACGCCAGCTCCATTGCGGTCCGGCGGGTATAGGGATACCCGCCGTGACCGATGCAGCTTCCGACAAAGGGCGCAGCGGCCGAGGGGCGGTACAGCGCGCAGTGGTGTTCGTCGCCCCAGAACCAGAGATCGACGAGGCCGTCCTCCACGGTGTCCCGCACCAGGTCTTCGGTCAGTAGCGGGCGCGCCCCCGTCCGGCCGTACGGTTCACTCTGGGTCAGCAGGATGTTCACGCGCTGCTGCTCGCGGCCGCGGTGCAACTGATCGCGCAGCCAGTCGAGCATCGCGGCGTCGCGGCAGCGACCGTTCTCGCCGTACGCGGTATCGAGCGCGATCAATTGGTACCGATCGTTCGAGAGGCAGAAGTAACTCCCCTCCTGCGGTTGTTCGTGAATGGACCCGGCGCGGCCGCGACGGTGCTTCTCCTGGAGAAATCTGAAGTACGGGATGCCGTGAGAGTCCATCTCGTGGTTCGCGTTAAGTGCATAGAACGGCATCTGCCGCAGCACCCATCGGTCGAACGCACGGTCGAAGCAGCGCGCGAACTCGTTGCCTGTTCCGGTGTAGTAGATGTCGCCCAGATGGATCGCCTGACCGGCGCCGACCGCGGTGCCGACATGTTTCGCGATGTATCGCGAATGGTAGTAGCCGGTCCCCCAGTCCGAGAAGAGCGCGACCACCGCGGCGCCGTCCGACTCGCGGATCCGCAGCGGATAGCGAAAACCGGTGTCCGACACGTCGTGCCGCGGGAACGGCGGCTTCGGCGTCGCGAGACGAACACCCCACGCGGCGACGGCGGTCAACACCCAGGCCGCCCAGTCGGCGCGAGTCTCGAACTGCCGGCGCGCGGGGTCGATCCGGATCGTCCGGCCGCGTGCGTCGTATCCGGAGAATCGGAACGGGATCGGCAGGTTGACGTGGCGCACCTCCGCGCCTTCCACCGCGAGCGCCGCCGCCAACGCCTCCGCCGGCGCCCGCAAGGCGGCTTCGGCATCCTCCAGCAACGCCGCCGCCCGGCCGGTCGACGGCGCAGCCCCGAGCGCCGACGGAGCTGCTGCGAGCGCCCGCGACGCATCGTCCCGGAGCAGTGCCTGCAACGCGCCGACATCGTCGAGTGTGGCGGGGGTTCCGAGCGTCACCGGGACCGCCATCATCAGACGCGACGCAGCGCCGTCGCAATCGCTTGTCTCGACGCCCGCCACGCAGGGAGTAGACAAGCGGCAGCGGCGAGTGTCACTGCTCTCAGTCTAAACCGCTCCTGGCGCGACAGCGGCCGAGCCGCCCGCCGCTCCCCTACTCCACCCAGTCGGCGATGAAGATGTTGGTGTCGCCCTCCGCCGCGGCGTCGCGGTTGGACGCGAAGAGGAGTTGCGAGCCGTCGGGCGAGAACATCGGGAAGCCGTCGAACGTCTCGTTGTAGGTGATCTGTTCGAGGCCGGTGCCATCGAGGTTGATCATGAAGAGATCGAAGTTCCGGCCATCCGGATTGTGGAGGTTTGACGAGAAGATGATCCGCTCCCCGTCGGGGTGCCAGAACGGCGCGAAGCTGGCGCCGCCGAAGTCGGTCACCTGCTGGACGTTGCCGCCATCAGCGTCCATGGCGAACACCTCGACTGCCGTCGGACGCCACAGACCCTCGTCGAGGAGCCTCTTGAAATCGTCGTACTCCTCGCCGTCGGGGATCTCCCGGCCGCGGAAGATGATCTTCGTCCCGTCGGGGGAGAAGAACGGCCCGCCATCGGGACCCTGCCGGTGCGTCAAGCGCTGGACATCGGAACCGTCGGGGTTCATCGAGTAGATCTCCATGTCACCATCGCGCACGCTGGTGAAGACGATCCGGCCGTCCGGGCCGACGGTTGCCTCGGCGTCGTAACCCGGGGCGTCGGTCAGCCGCTCCACGCCGCTGCCGTCCGGCGCGGCGCGGAAGATATCGAAGCTGTCGTAGATCGCCCAGACGTAGCCCATCGCAAAGCTGGGAGGCGGCGGGCATTCGGCGCCGCCGAGGTGCGTCGAGGCATAAATGATCGATTCCCCGTCCGGGTAGAAGTAGCTGCAGGTCGTGCGTCCGTCGCCCGTGCTCACCATCTGCTGGTTCGAGCCGTCGAGGTCCATCCGGAAGATCTGATCGCACGGCGCCCCCTCGCGCGTCGACTGAAAGATGATCTCCGAGCCGTCGAACGAGAAGTACGCTTCGGCGTTCTCGCCGCCGAACGTGAGTTGCCGGATGTTGGTCAGGTGCGTCTCGGTATCGCCCGATGCGCCCGCATCGCCCGATGCGGCCGCATCAGCCGCCGGAGCCTCATCGGCCTCGTCCGCTGGCTCCCCAGCCGGCGCGCCGCAACCAGCGGTGATCAGCAGGAGCAGGGCGAACGACGAGACCAAGCTGCGGAGATTGTTGAATGCGAACGGCATGACGTTGCTCCCTCTGTTGAAAGCGTTTCCGCGCGAGCCCTGGCCCCCGGAGCAAGCGCTACTGACGACCTACCAGTTCCAGCAGGCCGAGCGTGAGCCATGGTACATACGTGATTATCAGCACGCCAATACCGAGGATGATCAGCAGCGGCACCGACGCGCGATACACCTCGAGCAACGGCCGGTCGAAGCGGTACGAGGCGAGGAACAAGTTCAGCCCGACCGGTGGCGTGAGATAACCCAGCTCCAGATTGGCAATGAAGATGATGCCCAAATGGACCGGGTCGATGTCGTACGCCGCACCGATCTCCGTGATCAGCGGCACGACGACAACGATCGCGGAGAAGATGTCCATCACACAACCGACGATCAACAGGAAGACGTTGAGTGCCAGGAGGAACAACAGCGGCGACTCGATCCGCGCTTGTGTCCACTCCAGCAGGCGGAAGGGAATATCGACATCGACCATGTAGGCGGTGAAGCCCTTGGCGACGCTCAGGATGATGAGCACGCCGCCGATCAGGACAACGCACTCGCGGAATGCGGCGCCCAGACCGGGTCCGAGGCGGAAGTCGCGGTGAACCACGCCGGTGACGATCGCTGCATAGAGCGCCGTCAACGCAGAGGTCTCCACGAGCGTCGCGCGCCCGCTGAACAGCGCGGCGAGTACGACGACCGGCAGCAGTAGTTCCCACTTCGCCTGCCAGAGCGCCGCCAGCGCCTCGTTCGCTTCGAAAGTGTGCCGGCCGGCGCCGGTCTTCACCCCCTCGCGCATCCCCCAGGCCGCCACCAGGCCGATCAGCAACAGCCCGGGCAGCAAGCCGCCGATGAAAAGGTTCTCCGGCGCGGTCTGCGCGACGATCGCGTACAGGATGAGCGGCATCGCCGGCGGCAGGAGCAACCCAAGCGATCCCGACGCGGTGAGGAGGCCGACCGAGAAACGATCCCGGTAACCGTCCTTCAGCAGCGCCGGCAGCAACAGGCCGCCCAGAGCCAGGATCGTCACACCGGAACCGCCGGTGAAGATCGTGAAGAAGGCGCAGACCACGGCGCAGACCACCGCCGTGCCACCCGGCATCCAACCTGCCAGCGCGCGGAATGTTCGCAGCAGCCGCTCGGACGACTGGCCCTGCGCAAGGATGAAACCGGTCAACGTGAAGAGCGGAATCGACGGCAGGTGGGGCTCGGTCGCCAGATCGTAGGCGTAGAGCGGCACCGCCGCCGGATCGAACGCGTCGACCATGTAGAGGAAGGCCGCCGCGCCGGCGAGCACCGTGAAAATCGGTGCGCCCGCTAGCGCCGCGATCACAACCAGCAGTACCCAGGGCCATCCCGCGCCCCCCGCGACTACGCACGAAGCTTCGTCTACATTCGCGCATGCCGCACCGGTCGTGCTGAGCCAGATGCCGGCGGCTATCCCCAGCGTCCCGGCCACGCGCCCCGCCAGGCTTCCCGCACCCCACATGAGGCGGATCGCGATCACGGCGAACGCGAAGGGCAGCACGAGTTGGAAGACCCACGACGGAATGCCGAGCGCAATCTCGCCGCCCACTTCCATCTCGATCGCAACGACCTCGACCGCCGACCACGCAAGCAGCGCGGAAACCCCCGCACCGACCGTCGCAGCGAACGCCTGCGCGACGCGACGCGCCTTACCGTCGGGAATGAACGTGGCCGTGGCCAGCGCGATCAGCTTGTTGCGGCGTGCCGCCAGTCCCGCCCCGAGGAAACCGACCCAGAGCGTCAGATGCTCCACGAACGGAATCGACCCCGGGATCCCCCCGGCGAAGAACGGACGGACAACGATCTCGGCGAGCGGGAGCAGCACCATTGCTCCGAGCGCGCAGGCGGCGAGGAGTTCCTCGCCGCCGTGCAGGAACCGAAACAGTCGAGACGCCTGCCCGTGGTCCTCGTCGCTCCGGGTAGTCATCTATCGTTGGTGCTGCGCAGCCGCCCGGCGGTCTCGCCGCGGTTCATCAGCGGTTGCGGTACTCGGTCCGAGCGCGGATGGCGGCGTCGTAGATGTCGGCGGGGACACGGGTGCCGCGCCAACTCGCGGTGAGTTCATCGGCGACGGCGCGGAGAGCGACAGCTTCCGCATCGCTGACCGTGGCGACGGTCAGGCCGCGCTTCTCCATTTCGGCGATAGCCTCGCGGTCCTGCCGCGGAACCTCGTCAAAGAGGAAGTCGGCCATTTTCTCGGCGCTCTCGAGAATCACGGCGCGATCGGCTTCGCCGATCCGCTGCCACGCACGCTCGGTCACCACCGTGGCACCGTAGACAGGGCCGAGCGGCACATCGAGCATGTGTGACGTCTGGCGATACCACTGGAAGACGAGAGCGCCGTAGGGTGGGCTCGGATAGGCATCGATCAGACCGGTGTTCAGCCCCATCAGCACATCGGTCAGGGCGAGCGGTACGGGGTTGAAACCATTTTCCTTGTACCACTGCACCATCCCGTCGTCGCCGGACGGCGTGAACAGCTTCGTCCGACGCAAGCTGTCGATATCGGTGACCGGATCGGCAGAGAAGACGTGAACCCACCCGCCGTGGCCCCAGCCGATCAACACGAGGTTGTTCTCGGCGAGTGCTTCGCGCATCGTTGGCGTGAGTGCGTCGAGCACGTGACTCGCCTCGGCATCGTCCTCGAAGAAGAACGGGATCCCGAACACGTTGAACGCCTCGTGGATATCAGTCAGCGCCGGGAGCGTCAGCGCCGCCACCTGGGGATTGTTCATGCGCATCCGCCGGATGATCGTCGACTCGTCGCCGGTCGTGCCGCGGACCTGCAGGCGGACGCGACCGTCGGTCGCCTGCTGCCATTCGGAAGCCATCTGCTTCAGTGCACGGTCCCACACGGAATTGGCAGGCAGGATGGTGCCGAGACGCAGATTGGCGCGCTGCGCTGAAAGCAACGCCGGGGCAAGCAACAGTAGCGCCGCGACGACTGCCACGCGGAACGTCGTTACCGTGGTCGTCCCACCACCAACCGACCGGGATGCCGGAGGCGCAGCCTTCTTTCTCATGGTCGAATCTCCTGCTCGTCTTCGTCCTCGAGCGGCGCGAAGAATAGATCGTCGATATGGTCGAGCAGCCCGCGTGCCCGCCGTTGTGCGATCGTGTTCAGCAACCGGTTCTCCGGTGCCTCTTCCAGGTCGATGGCGAGCGCCGTCTCCAGCAGCTCGCGAAACTCCTCACGGTTCTCCTCGGCAACCGCCACGCCCGTGGCGAGCGCGACGTAAGGACCCGCATCGAACCCTTCCGACAGTTCGACGGCGCGGGCGAAGTGCTCGCGCGCCCGTTCGTACGAGCCCCCCATCTGCTCGCCGACCGACTCGAGCGTGATGAACGCAGCGTGCAACGCGCCCCGCTCGAAGCCCTCGTCCAGTTCCAGAGCCCGATCCAGCAACGCGCGCGCCACCGGGAGGTCGGCCACCAGCGCAGGCTGATCGAGACCTACCGAAATGGCGAGCATCCACGCACCGCCCAGATAGTACAGGCTCTCGACGTCGGCCGGTTCGAAAACCAAAACCGCACCCTCCGGATCGGCAAGAAACCGTTGGCTGATTCCAGGGTGCTCCACTTCGATATTCCGCAGGCCATAGTCGCGCGCGCGGAGGTACATGCGGTGCGCCCGGTCGTTCAGTTCGGCGGCGCGATTGTAGTCGTCCCACTCCGCGATGGCGGCGTCGCTCTGCAGGAAGGCGGTGGCATAGAGGGCGAAGCCGGTGTTCGCGAACAGAAGAACGTCCTGTCGCTCGGGGTCCGCCTCGATGATCGACTCGATGGTCTTCAGGAGGAACGGAAGGGCGTCACGCACTATTTCCGGGTCCTCCTCGGACAGGTAGACCGCGGGATTGACCAACGTCGGGAGCACCGCGTTCACCGCCATGGAACGGAGGGAGCAGCCGGCCAGAGAGGTGAGTGCCAGAAGGACCGCGGCGAAACGCGCCACGCCCGGGAGCGGGATTCTCATCTAAGCGTGAATCGTACTGAGTGTGCCTGATCATATCAGCCGTGCCACGTGGCATCATTTTGGGATGGACGCGTTTGCAGCGATCCCGGGCGGGTGGTTCGACATGGGAAGCGATGCCGGACAGCGGGATGAAGCGCCGTCGCACCGGGTCTGGGTGGATGCGTTCGAGATGGCCGTCGATCCGGTAACCCGAGTGGAGTACGCGCGCTTCCTGGAAGCGACCCGGCGTGAGGTGCCGCGGGAGTGGGATACGCCGTCGTTCGCGCGGAGTGACCTGCCCGTGGTGGGTGTGAGTTGGAACGATGCCGTGGTGTACTGCCTCTGGCGATCGTCCACCGGCACCAAAGGCCGAAACGACGACGCTGCGCCGGTGCGATTGCCGACCGAGGCGGAATGGGAACGGGCGGCGCGCGGCGGTCGGGACGGATGTGCGTTTCCGTGGGGGGAAGACGGCGCGATTCCGGATTGGATCCCGAACCGCGGGCGGGGTCCGCGGGACGGTCCGTGGCCGATCGATCTGGGTCCGCCGAACCGGTACGGCGTTCGGGGCATCGCTGCAAACATTCACGAATGGTGCGCCGACTGGCATGCGCGCGACTGGTACTCGCGCTCGCCGGAGCGCAATCCGATCGGGCCGCCGGTCGGCGTGCGCCGGGCCTCGCGCGGCGGGTCCTGGCGCCACGCCATCACCATCAGCCACGTCGCCGCGCGCAGCAAGCTCGACCCGTCGTTCCGGTACACCGACTATGGTTTCCGCGTAGCGCGTGATCTGACAGCACGAGACAGACGGTGACCGACGCACGCCACGGGGATGGCGCACACAGTACGCGCATGGACGCTTTGCCACTCGCGCTCGACATCGCCCGCAGCGCGCGGGAGGCGGGTGGGCGCGCACTGATCGTCGGCGGCTATGTCCGCGACCGCCTCCTCGGCATCGATAGTGTCACGCCATCGGAACTCGACCTCGAAGTGTACGGTCTCCCGGCGGAGCGCTTGTGCGCACTGCTTGAACGCTTCGGCCGCGTCGACGTGGTGGGCGCCAGTTTCACCGTCTACAAGCTGGGACCGCTCGACATAGCGCTCCCCCGCACGGAATCGAAGACCGGACGCGGTCACAAGGGGTTCCGGGTCACCGGCGACCCGTCGCTGCCGATCGACCAGGCGGCGCGCCGACGCGACTTCACCGTGAACGCGATAGCGTGGGATCCGCTCGACAACGAGTACTTCGATCCGTACGCCGGACGGGACGACCTCCGATCCCGCCGCCTCCGGGTGGTGGATCCGGAAACGTTCGGCGACGACAGCCTGCGTGTCCTGCGGGCGGTGCAGTTCGCGGCACGACTCGAGTTCGAGGTCGATGACACGACAAAGGCGCTCTGCCGCACCATCCCGCTCGACGATCTGCCGGCGGAACGGGTCTGGGGCGAGATGGAGAAGCTGCTGCTCCGCGCCCAGCGGCCATCGCTCGGGTTCCGGCTGGCGCGCGAGATCGGCGTCGTCGAACGTCTGTTCCCCGAACTGCATGCGCTGATCGACTGCCCGCAGGAACCGGAGTGGCACCCGGAAGGGGACGTCTGGGTGCACACGTTGCTGGTGATCGATCAGGCACGAACACGGATCGACGATCTGCCGCTTCCACAGCAGCTCGCCGTCATGCTGGCCGCCGTCTGCCACGACTTCGGTAAGCCGTCAACGACGGCGTTCAGTGACGGGAGGATCCGCTCGCTCAATCATGAGGCGGAAGGCGTCCCGCCTACCATTGCTTTTCTCGACCGCCTGAACGTCCATTCGTTCGACGGGTACGACGTCCGCGGCCAGGTGGTGGGTCTTGTTGCGCACCATCTGAAGCCGGGGATGTGGTGGGCCGCGACGGATGGCGTCGGCAACGGCGCGTTCCGGCGGCTGGCGCGTAAAGTCGATCTGGAACTGCTCGCGCGCCTCGCGAAGTCGGACTGCCTCGGCCGGACCGGCGACTTCGACTGTTCGGCGATGGACTGGTTCCTCGAGCGCGCCCGTGCGCTCGGTGTGGAGCACGGCCCTCCGCCACCCATTCTGCTGGGGCGCCACTTGCTGGGATTGGGCGTGCGGCCCGGGCCGCAGGTGGGCACGCTGCTGAGACAGATCTACGAACGGCAGCTAGAGGGAGAAATCACCACACTCGATCAGGCGACCGCTGCAGCACGCGAACTGATCGGCGATCCGCCCTAAGCAGGGCAGCGAGCGTGTCGGGCGCGATGTTCCCCCCGCTCAGGATCGCGAGGGTTGCGCCACTGGATGCTTCCGGGCCGTTGCCGACGGGGGCGTCGGCGCCGACGGGGGCGCCGGCGGCGTTGCCCGAGAGGACCGCGGCGACAGTGGCGGCGCCACTCGGTTCCACCACCAGATGTGCGCGGGCGGCGAGCCAGCGGATCGCACCGACGATCTCGTCGTCCTCCACCGTTACGATCCGGTCGATCAGCGCGGCTGCATGCGCGTACGTGAGGTCGCCGGGGCGAACCGGGATCAGGCCGTCGGCGACACTCCCCACGCGGTCGAGGGTCACTGGCTCGCCCGCCGCGATCGAGCGGGACATCGCGGCGGCGCCTGACGGCTCGACGCCGACAACGCGCACTTCCGGACGCAGCGCCTTTACCGCGGCGGCGACACCGGAAGCGAGGCCGCCTCCGCCAATCGGCACGTAGACCGTCGCGACCTCGGGGAGATCCTCGACGATTTCCAACCCGACGGTTCCCTGGCCCGCGATTATTTCCGGGTGATCGAAAGGCGGGATCATCGTAAGGTCGCGCTCGGACGCGACCGCCTCAGCCCGCACTCGCCGTTCGACCGACGTGGTTCCCTCGAACATCACCTCTGCGCCGAACGCCTTCGTTCCCGCCACTTTCACGGCGGGGGCCGTCGTCGGCATCACGACGACCGCCTGCAGGCCGAGCGTCTGCGCGGAGCAGGCGACTGCCTGGGCGTGGTTGCCGGAGGAGTAGGTGATGACGCCCGAGGCCACCTCGCCCGCCTCGGCAAGTTGTGAAATCAGGTTGAACGCCCCACGTATCTTGAAAGCCCCGGTCCGCTGCAGGTTTTCGCACTTGAGGTGCAGCGGGCGGTCCGCGACCGCGGAAACGTCCAGGATCGGCGTGCGGCAAGCGATACCGGTGATGCGGCCCGCCGCGGCCCGGATTGCGTCAAGCGTGACCAGGTTGTTCATGGGATCAAGAGAATAGTGTCATCCCGGCGCGACAACACTCCCGGCTTTATACTGATGCGCCGATGCCGCCGGCGCGTTCGTTCTTTCTGGTGCTGCTGACGGTCCTGGCCGCCGCCACTCCGGTGTCCGCGCAGCCGCCGGAGGAACCGATCAGCCTGTACGTCGTCGACGTCCGCAGCTCCGTCGTTCCGTTCAGCCGGAACGCGGAGCTTGCCACGTCGCGCGGCCTCCGGCCGGCGGACACGCCGGGCGCCGGACTCGGGTTTGAAGTCGGCGCGCACGTCTATCCGTTCCAGCTCTGGGTAATTACTCTGGGCATCGGCGCGAGCTTCCACACGTCCAGCGCCAGTCAGGCGCCGGGAAAACTCTCTCCGATGCCGGATGGTCCGGCCCTGCGGAAGCGATTCACGGCGATTTCGCCACAACTCTCGTTCAATTTCGGCGGGCGCGACGGCTGGAGCTACCTGAGTGGAGGGCTCGGGCGATCCCGCCTCTCGCTCTACGCGTCGGACGCCGACGCGCCGGCCCAACCGACCGCGAACACACTCAACTACGGCGGCGGCGTCCGCTGGTTCACGAGCGACCGGCTCGCCTTCACCATCGACGCGCGCTTCTACGCAATCAGTCCGATCGCCGGCACCGAGGAAAGACCCGCGTCACCACGCATAACGCAGGTGGTGCTCAGCGCAGGCATCTCGTTCCGCTGACGGCGCACCGGTCACGCGTGCGATCATAGGGCCCGGATGCCGCGGGCGACGCTCCTCGAGTTCTTCGACGACCGGATCCGGTCGGACCAACCCTTCCTGGTATACGACGGCGGCTACCGTGCGCACACCTGGTCGTACGACGCGATCCGGCAAGCTGCCGGCCGGTTCGCCCGACGGTTGGAACGGGCGGGCGTCACACCGCAGGCGAACGTCATTCTCTGGGGCGAGAACCGTGCGGAGTGGGTGGTGGCCTTCTGGGGTTGCCTGCTGGCGCGGGCCGTCGCCGTACCGATCGACGTTCGCGCGTCGCCCGACCTGTTGGCACGTGTCGCCCGCATCGTCTCGGCACGGATTGTCGTCGCCGGACGTGACCTCCCGGCACCGGTGCTCGACGGCGTCCAACGGTGGGATCTGGACGGGCTGCTGGATCGAGAGGCCCCTCTCGACTCTGAACACGCTGAGGTGACACTGCCCGACGGTGTCACCGGCGACGACCTCGCCGAGATCATCTTCACGTCAGGCGCGACCGCAGAGCCGAAGGGTGTACGCATCACTCACGGGAACGTACTCGCCAACATCGTTCCGGTCGAACGCGAGATTCTGAAGTACGTGAAGTACGGCCGGCCGTTCTTCCCCCTCCGTTTTCTCAACCTGCTGCCGCTCAGCCACATGTTCGGCCAGGCGATGGCGACCTTCATACCGCCGATGCTCGACGGCGTGACCGTCTTCATGCGGGGTTACAACCCGACCGACATCGTCCGGCAGATCCGTATGCGCCGGGTATCCGTGCTGGTCTCGGTGCCGAAGATCCTGGAAGTGCTGCGCGACTACGTGATCCGCGAAGCACCGGAGACCGCCGCGCCTCTCGATCGGCCGGAGCATGTCGCTAGGCGATGGTGGCGCTACCGGCGTGTCCACCGGATGTTCGGCTTCAAGTTCTGGGCTTTCGTCGTCGGCGCGGCGCCGCTGGATCCGGATGTGGAAGCGTTCTGGTCGCGCCTCGGCTTTCTTGTCGTGCAAGGCTACGGCCTGACCGAGACCGCACCGATCGTCACCCTCAATCACCCCTTCCATGCGCGGCGTGGATCGGTCGGAACGCCGATCGGCGGCGTCGACGTGCGGATCGCGGAAGACGGCGAGATCCTGGTGCGCGGCGCGAACGTAACCGCCGGCTACTACAACGCGCCGGAGGCAACCGAACAGGCGTTCCGCGACGGCTGGTTCCACACCGGCGACATCGGTGCGATCGACGACGCAGGCCGGCTGACGGTTCGGGGTCGGAAGAAGGAGATGATCGTCACGCCGGACGGCCTGAACGTCTTCCCGGACGACGTGGAGCGGGCGGTGCGCGAGCAGGCGCAGATCCGCGACGCCGCTGTCGTCGGCGGCGGGCCGCCGGGAAACGAACATGTCCATGCCGTTCTGGTGCTCGAGCCGGACGGCGACGCGGACGCCGTCGTGCGGAGTGCTAACGCGCTGCTCGAGGATCACCAGCGCATCCGTTCCTTCTCGGTCTGGCCAGGTTCCGCTCTGCCTCGGACCGAGGGAACGCAGAAACTGAAGCGCGCCGCGCTCAAGCGCTGGGTCGAGGGAGATGCCGCAACGTCCGGTGACGGTGACCCGGCCACTGCCGAACCGACGGCGGGCGCCACCGTCGAGGAGATGGTCGCCCACTTCGCACACGGCCGGAAGGTGACCGGCTCTACGACGCTGGAGGAGTTGGGCCTCAGCTCCATCGAACGGATCGAACTGATGCTCGCACTCGAGCGCCGCTTCGACACGACGGTAGACGAAACCGCGTTCGCGGCATTGTCGACCGTCGACGACCTGCACGCGATGATGGCAGGCGACACCGCGGCAGCGGCCGTGGGGACGGGCGCGGTGGGGTACGGTGTCGCGGACGATACCGACGGGTCAGCGGCAGTCGCTGGAATCGAGGCAGTCGCAGAGGATCCGCCCGCCTCCCGCCGAGACGGCGCACGCATCTTCCCCACCTGGACCCAGCTTGCGCCGGCGCGCCTCTTCCGAGGCGCTGCGCAGTCGTTCTTGCTGCTCCCGCTTGCCCGATGCTTCGCCTGGACGCGAATCGAGGGACTGGAGCATCTGGCCGGGACCGAGGATCCGGTCCTCTATGCGGCCAACCATCAGAGTCTGATGGACGGCCCGGTGATTTTGGCGGCATTGCCCGCACGGCGTCGCCGCGTCGCCACCGCCGCCGCGCGTGAATGGTTCGCGCCGCACTTCCACCCCGAGCGCTTCTCACTGGGCGAGCGGTTTCGTACCAGCCTCGCATACGTCCTGGGTGTGCTCTGCTTCAACATCGCGCCGCTCCCCCAGCGAACCGCGGGGGCGCGCGAGGCAATGCGCCACCTCGGCACCCTGCTCGGCCACGGATCGTCGGTCCTGATCTTCCCGGAGGGGCGGCGGAACGTGACCGGTCACATCGACCCGTTCCAACCGGGCGTCGGCATGCTCGCCTCCCGCCTGCAGGTGCCCGTAGTGCCGGTCCGGATAGACGGTATCGACCGGGTCCTCCCCATGGGCGCCCGCTGGGCCCGGCCGGGCCGCGTCCGCGTCGCGTTCGGCGAGCCGCTCCGTTTCGACGGCGACGACTACACCGCGATCGCCCGCCGGATCGAAGACGCAGTCAGAAAACTCTAGCAGTCTGTGGGACCGGGATTTCACCACGGACTTGCTAGCTCCTGTATAATCCGCCCCTCCAAAAAGATCCCGTGGCAAAAGACGATCTGATCGACATTCAGGGCACCATCGTCGCTGTGCACAGCGGCGGCCTCTATCGAGTGCAGTGCGACGCCGGCCACGAGGTGCTGGCCCAGCTCAGCGGCCGGATGCGGCGCTTCCGGATCAAGGTGGTCCCGGGCGATCGGGTCACCGTCGGTGTCTCTCCTTACGACCCGAACCGCGGCATCATCACTTTCCGCGCCCGGTAATCACCGTACGCAGAACCTGCGGGTCGCCGCACGCCTGATAGACTGGGATCATGCTCGATGATCCGGTCGAGATGGAGCAGGACGAACCGCGCCTCCCACCCGACGAATCGGATCCCGCCCTCACCCGGTTCCGCGCCTGCCGATGGCACCGGGAACTGACCGATGGCACCGAGTACTGCGGGCACTACGAGGTGAAGCCGTACGCCGGTCAGCATGGTTTCAAACCGACCGCGTGGTGCCCCGATTGCACCTATTACAAGACCCGTCGAAAAGCGAAGAAGAACGAGCCCTACGACTTCGACGAATACGGCTGCTAGGAGCCCGTCTATTCCATGAACTCGCGGGCCAGGTCGACCCATTCACCGTCGGGGGCCAGTCCCTGGTAGGTTCGCCAGTGCGGCTTGGCGTCCACTGAGCGGCCGGTCTTCTCGAGCGTGACGGCCAGGTAGAAGTGGGCGTCCGCGTAGCTGTTGTTGGCGCGCAGTGCGTCCATGTAACAGACAACGGCATCGTCGTAGCGACCCAGATCGTGGTGGATGTTCCCCAGGTTGAACGCCGCCTCGAAACAGTCCGGGTCGAGCGTCAGGGCCCGCTCGTAGAGTGCTTGCCCCTCCACCAGTTCGTCGCGCGCATAGTGAATGTTCGCCAGGTTGACCAGGGCGGGAACCAGTGTCGGGTCGAGCAGCAGTGCTTTCTGGTACGCGAGGCGCGCCCGTTCCTGTCCCTCGCCCGGCTGCTCGTCCAGCTCCGAACCCTCCAGGAAGAAGCGGGCAGCAAGCGCAGCGCGATCCGACTGGGTGGCGCCGGACCTGGAGGGTGGCACTGCGGCTACCGTCCCCCGGCGCGGCAGCGCTATCACCTTTGCCGGCTGCGCCTCGCCGCGCACCATGTCGAAGTCGAGAGCGAGCTGGCCATCATGCTGGGCCAGCAGGAGGCGGACAGCACCGCGAAACGAGCCACCGGCGTCGATCTCCTCCTGGATCCGCTTGACAACCCCCAAGTCCTGAAAGGCGTAGTAGGTATCGGTCGGGGTCTGGACTGCCGGCCGGATGAGTCCCCACTTCTCGAGGTGGCCGATCCACCGCTCGCGCACATGCGGGTACCGCTCCCGGATCTGCCGCCGGCTATGATAGTGCTGCTGCAGTTCTTCGTCCGACGGAGTCGGCCGTTTCTGCGACGCCCGCGACATGTCGCTCTGATTGGTTCGCGTCCGCGCCGCCAAGTTGCGACGCAGGGCCGTTGGAACGGTGGAACGATGTAACCGTTCGATCGTAAAGTCAAGCACGTTCGCTGGTGGGAGTGGAAGGGCTTGTCTCCAAAGGGCGCGGCTGCTGGCCGCATCGGTTCCGGTGCCGCGCACGCTGGCATGCTGCTCGCTGCCGACGTCGGCGGCACGAAGACTGTTTGCGGCCTGTTCGCGGAGAAGGGCGCTCCGCGCCCTGATCCGATCGCGGTGGCGGAGGTGGCTACAGCCGAGTACGACAACCTCGAGTCGCTGCTCGCCCGGTTCCTGGACCAGCACTGCAGGGACCGCGCGATCGATGCGGCGGTTCTCGGCGTCGCGGGGCCGGTTCGCGGCGGCGCGTCGGATCTCACCAATGTCCCGTGGCGGGTCGAGGCCTCCGGCATCGCGCGGCGGTTCGGCATCCGGTCGGTCCGGCTCCTGAACGACCTCGTGGCGATGGGGCACGCGCTGCCGGTCCTGACGGCAGGCGAGCTGGTGACGCTGCAGCCGGGCCGGGCCGACCCTGCAGGCAATGCCGCACTGATCGCGCCCGGAACCGGACTGGGCGAGACGATCCTGCACAGGATCGACGGCAGGCTCATCCCGGTCGCGGCTGAGCCCGGCCACGCCGACTTCGCCGCGCGGACACAGGCAGAGATGGACCTGCTCCGCGGGCTGACCGACCGTTTCGGACGCGCTTCACTCGAACATGTCTTGTGCGGCCCTGGACTCGTCAACATCCACGCACTGACGCATGGCGGTGAGCGTTGCCCTGCCGTCGGCACGGACGGCGGTGAGCACGACAGCGCGACACCGCGCCGCATTACCGCGACGGCGCTGGCCGGAGACTGCCCGCGATGCGCCGCGACACTCGATCTCTTCGTCGGCGCGCTCGGCGCCGAGGCGGGCAACCTGGGCCTGCGGGCCATGGCGACAGCGGGCGTCTACCTCGGCGGAGGCATCGTGCCGCAGATTCTTCCGGCACTCGACTCTGCCGGGTTCCTCGACCCGTTCCGGAGCAAGGGTCCGATGGCGGAACTGATGGCCGCGATGCCGATCCAGGTCATCCGGGCCAATCACCCCGCGTTGCTGGGCGCCGCCGTCGCCGCCGCGCACCTGAGGGCAGATGGCTGCTAGCAGATCGTCCCGAACGTGTAGCCGTCGGCACGGAGCTTCGGGACGAGGAGGCGGACGGCGTCGACGGTGTACCGGCGGTCGGCGACGCGGTTTCGATGATGACCATCATGCATCACGATGATGTCGCCGCCGGAGACGCGCCGGGCGAGCCGCGCCGCGAGGCCGACCGGGTCGGGCCGGCGGTACCAGTTGAAGTCCCAGAGACTCCATCCCCACCCCACCAGCGTGTAGCCAGCCTGCGCGAGGCCGGCATACATCCGGCCACTCCGGAAGCCGGCGTGCGGGCGGAACGCGCGACAGGGGGTTCCGCTGGCGAGTTGCTCGATGCGTGCAGCCGCAGCATGGATCCGCCGGGCGATCTCGTCGGGTTCCAGGAGAGCCCAGCCGCGCGTATCCGTATGGATGCCGACCGCGTGCCCCTCATCGAACATGCGACGGACGATCGGCGCCGTGTCCTCGCGCACATGGCGATCGATGATGAAGAAGGTGGCCCGCACGTCGAACTCCGCGAGAACGTCGAGCAGGTCAGGTGTGGCGGTCGGGTTCGGACCGTCGTCGAAGGTCAGGTAGACGGCCGGCGGTCCGTCGCCCTCCGGCATGCTCCAGTGCGCCCGTTCCGGCGCACCCACGTCGAGCAGGAAGGGGAACGGAGCGACATGCGCCAAGAGGGCCAAACCCGCGCTGATCGTCATCAGCAGCCAGAACATCGTCGGTCTCCCCGTCGTCGCTACCGGCGGCCGACACGCACGGCCGTCGCCGCCATCGCCGCCGGTTGCACCCTGGTCCTCGCCGCGACCGGATGCGCCGGCATTCCGGTCGAATCGGCCGGTGAAGCTGCGAGCGTGGCGGAGTCGACACCCCAACGTCAAGGCGGCGGCCCGGCAGACCGTCTCGAGGAGCGGCAGCAGATGGTGGAACGACAACTCCGTGACCGCGGCATCGCTGACGAGGCCGTGCTGTCGGCGATGAACGCGGTGCCACGGCACCGCTTCGTCCCGGCCGAACTGGCAGCAAGCGCCTACGACGACCATCCGCTCCGCATCGGCTACGACCAGACGATTTCGCAACCGTATGTCGTCGCGTTCATGACTGAAGCGGCGGCGCTGCCCCCAGATGCGAAAGTGCTGGAGATCGGTACCGGTTCCGGATACCAGGCTGCGGTTCTCGCCGAGGTCGCAAGTCGCGTCTACACGATCGAGATCGTTCCGGAGCTGGCCGAGCGCTCAGGCGCGCTGCTGGCGGAACTGGGCTACGACAATATCGAGGTGCGAGGGGGCGACGGCTACGGGGGCTGGCCCGAGGAGGCGCCGTTCGACGCAATCGTCGTCACCGCCGCACCCGACCACGTGCCACCGGCCCTCGTCGATCAGCTCGCCGTCGGCGCCCGCCTGGTGATCCCGGTTGGCAGCTTCTATCAGGACATCCTGATCGTCACAAAAACCGAAGCCGGGACGACATCCGAAGCGGTGCTGCCGGTTCGGTTCGTTCCGATGACCGGAGAGGCGCAGGAACGACAGCGCTAGAGCGCTAGCAGCCCGTGGTGAAACCCCCGCTACATTCGAGCGGTGATGCATCCCGCCTGAACGGCGTTGCTCCTCGGACTGCGTCAGTCCGCGGTCGGGATATGGCCAATATGCTCCCTCGTCGCGCCTTGTCAGGCGAGCGCCTCACCGCTCTCGGTGTAACACGGAGTTCCACCACGGGCTGCTAGACGGCGGTAAGTCGCTACGCCACAGGCGCGGCGGCGATCGGTTCGCGATAGCTGGCGATGGAGACCTGCGCCGCGGTCCGCTCGGCGATCTGGAGAAACGCTCGGCCGGCCGGCGCCTCCGGCTCGACGCTCACAATGGGCGCGCCGGTGTCGCTGCCGACGCGAATTGACGCGTAGAGCGGAATCTGTCCCAGGAACGGCACGCCGAACTCTTCAGCTACACGCTCGCCCCCGCCCCGGCCGAAGAGATCCGATTCGTCCCCGCAATGCGGACAGGCGTAGTAGCTCATGTTCTCCACGACACCGAGCGTCGGGATGTTCAGCTTGCGGTACATGCCGATCGCGCGGCGGCTGTCCGCAAGCGAGACCGTCTGCGGCGTCGTCACGACAACAGCGCCCGTCACCGGCACGGTCTGGCTCAGGCTGAGTGCGACGTCACCCGTGCCGGGCGGCATGTCGACCACCAGATAGTCGAGTTCGCCCCAGTTGACGTCCTGAAAGAACTGCCGGACGACGCCATGCAGCATCGGACCCCGCCAGATGATCGGCGCGTCGGCACTCGTCAGGAAACCCATCGACACGACGCGAATGCCATGTTTCTCGGCCGGCCGGATCTTCTTGCCGTCTGACTCGAGCTTCGCGTCGACCCCGAGCATGATCGGGACGTTCGGACCATAGACGTCCGCATCGATGATGCCGACCCGGCCGCCGTAGCGCGCCAAGGCCACGGCCAGGTTGACCGAGACGGTAGTCTTGCCGACCCCTCCCTTGCCCGCCCCAACCGCGATGATGTTGCGAACGCCCGGAATCGGCGCCGCCTGCGCGGCAGGTGCCACCGCGGACCGGACACTTGCGGTCATTTCCACCGCGACATCGGTTACGCCATCCAGCGCAGCAACGACTTCGCGCGCCTGCTGCTGCATCTGGTCCTTTACCGGGCAGGCAGGCGTCGTCAGTTCGATCGTGAAGGCCACGCGGCCTCCGTCGATAGACAGGTTCTTGACGAAGCCGAGGCTGACGATGTCGCGGCCCAGGTCCGGATCGGTCACTGCCCGGAGCGCCTTGAGAACTGCTGCGTCTGTGATCGGCATGAACTTCGTAGTTTATCCGCTTACTGAATGGCGATGCGCACCTCAACGTGCGTCTTGCCCGCGCCAAGCGGCGCCACCGCGTACCGGAGGCAGGCTCCGTCACGGACACCCGGCGGCACGGGGACCTGCAGGTGATGTTCAAGCAGGCCGGTACCGCACCCTCTGCAGAGGCCGCACGGACCCGTGTAAAGCTCTCCGCGGCCGCCGCAGGCGGGACAGGTGTGACGCACGGTCAAGTCGAGGGGCAGGCGCACCCCTTCGAGCGCCTGGCGAGCAGTCAGTTCGAATCGTGCGTGGCAGGTAATCGCACTGTCCGTGTCTGCCTCTCCATCCACGAACGCCGCCCGCATTCGCTCGACGATCGGCCGCATCGATGGAAAGTCGACCGCGACCTCATCCGCCAGGACGGGGTGGGGCACCGGCCCGCGGCGCATGCGGCTGGGGTCTCTCACCCAGACCGTGTCAGGCATCCGATCGTCCAACATCGGATCCGTACGATAGGAGCCGTATCGAAGGGTTGTCAAGGTGCGCGGAGCGGCGGCGTGGTGTACGATCCCGCACGGCGCGGTCCGGTAACCGCGGGCGGACAGAACGATGGACTACAGCATTCAGAGTGAAGCACGGGCCGGGCACTGGGTGGCCTGGGTTACGGAGCCCGGGACGTCGACGCCGGTGGGGTCAGTGCTGCTGCCGGGGCAAACGCAGGAAGAAGCAGAGGCGAATGCCCGGCAATGGATGGAGCGGATCTCGGCTGACGCCAGCCTGCTCCCGCCCGCGCCTGCAACCGCGAGCACGGACGAAGGCAGCGAGACTCCCGGCGCATAGCGCCAACCCCAGCAGCTAACGGACAATGGCGAGACGGTGCGAAAGGCCGCTCTCGCCGGTCCAGTGGAGCGTCTCACCGGCGGTCACGGAGCGGGCCATCAGATCGACGAAGGGCTCCGGGAGCGCCTCCGCGAGACTGCCCAGGTTGGAAGTTATCGATCCGGCTTCGTTGATCACCGCAGAAAGATAGAGTCGGTCCCGCGCCCGTGTAGCGGCAACGTACAGCAGGCGTTTGGTTTCCTCCAGGTCACGGAGCCGTTCTTCCTGATCGGCCGGCGTCTTGTAGGGCCAGACACTCACCCAGGGATCTCCCGCCGTGTCGGTCGCCACGCGCACCGCTGCCCCCGCGGTACCGGTGCCGCGGCCCAGGTCGACCAGCATCACGATCGGGAATTCCAGGCCCTTCGCGGCATGGACGGTCATCAAGTTGACGGCGTCGAACGCGTCGACGACCGCGTTCGAGACATCACCGGATAGATGATCGATATGCTCTGCGACCCGGACCATCGTCGCGTAGCCGCGGTTCTGCACCCGGCGGACCAGGTTCCGAATCTTCTTGACGTTCTCGCGCGCCTGGGCGGGGTGCCCGTCTCGCAGCTCGACGGCGTACGCCGACGCCGCGAGGATCCGATCGAGCACTTCCGCGGGAGGGAGGCGATCGACCAGGTCGATCCAGTGTGGAACGGTCTCCCGCGCAAGGTCGAGTAGCGCGCGGTCCTGATCATCGAAGCGCGCCGCTTCAACGGGTGGCGTCGGATCGAGCAGCGCGGCGGAGAGCTTCCCCCCCAGTGCCGCTAGTGCAGCATCCGAGATGCCGAGAAAGCGAGAGCGCAGGAGCGCCGCGGCGCGCAGTTCCGAGTCGGGTTCGGCCAGGTAGCGGATCAGCGCTCGGACGTCCTTTATCTCCTCCGTATCGAAGAAGCCGAGCCCCTTGTAGACGGAGGTCTGGATACCGCGTCCGTTGAGCGCCCGCTCGAACTCCCGGTGGCTCTGGCGGGAGCGAAACAGGATGGCGATGTCGTTGGGGGCGGTGCGGCGTAGTGTGCCGGTGCGGCGGTCGCGCACTTCACCGGTGTCGAGTAGACGTGAGATCTCCCCGGCGACGTGCTCGGCCGTCGATTCGACGCTGTCCGCGACCGCGAGAGAGACCGCCGGGTGGCCAGCGGTGGCACTCAACGTGTTGGGATCGACCGGGAACTGATCCCGCTCGTCGAAGCGAAAGGCGTCGCGGCGTCCGGCCACTTTCGGGACGGCGGCGAACAGATCGTTGAGAAAGGCGAGCAGGGCGGGGGTTCCGCGGAAGCTGTTGGATATCGACTGGCGGACACCGCGCGCGGAAGCCGCGGTGCCGGAGTCCAGCGCAGCCTGACCTTCGCCGGAAGCGTGGACGTGCTCGGTTTCCCGGAGGGCCTCCACTGCTTCCGCCGCGTCGTCGAGGACCGCAACGTCGGCGTCACGGAAGCGGTAGATGGACTGCTTCCGGTCGCCGACAACGAAGACGCTGGGAGGCAGCTTCGCGTCGTGCACAAGGCCGGCCCCTTCGCCCCACGATTGCACCAGGAACGAGACCAGCTTCCACTGCGTCGGGCTGGTGTCCTGGAATTCGTCGACGAGCACATGGTGATAGCGCGACTCGAGGCGGAAGCGTGACCGCGCGAATTCGTCCATTCGACCGAGCAGCGCCACGGCACGCTCCAGCAGATCGGAGAAATCGAGCAGCGCGCGCGCATCGAGCTGCCGGCGGTAGGCGTCGACCGCGATCGCGAATAGCCGCTGCACGCTGCGCGCCATTACCAGGTTGATGTCGCGGTCGAACCTTGCGAGCTCGTCGTGCACTACCCGTGCGGCTTCTACCGCTGTCGCGCGGAACCGTTTCGCACGGGGCCCGCTGCCGGCGAGATGCGCGTCGGTTAGCCGCTTTCGCGGCAGGCCTTGCTGCGTCAGGAAGTACATCCGGCAGCGGTCGAGCGCCGCGCGGATCCGGATCGGGCTGCGCTCAGCCAACGAACGCAGCTTGCCGATATCGCGCGCGATGACGGCAAACGGGCCCGTGTCCGGTCCGTCCACCAGCAACCGGCCCAGCGCACCGTCCGGTCCTTCGAGGCGATCAGCGAGACGTGTCGCTGCCACGCGGCAAGCCTCCGCCGCCGTCAAGTCGCGAGGGGTTCCGGCAAGGAACCGCTTGATCGTCGCCTCTGCGGTGAGGCGCCGGCGCAAGAGATCGGTCAGGGCGACCCGGATCCGCCAGGGTCCGAGTTGTGCGATCAACATCGCGAGGTCCGCGTCGCTCTCTGCCATCCGTGTCCCAGCGACGATGGCCTGTTCCACCGCCTCCCGGATGATGTTGGGAATCTCGGTCTCGTCCGCCAGCGCAAAACCTGGGTCGAGATCCGCCTCGAGCGGAAATTCGTGAAGCAGCGAGAAACAGAAAGCGTCGATCGTGCTGATGGAGATCTCACCGAGGCGGTCCCGCAGCTTCACCCACCGCTCCGTCCCTTGCCCCGAACGTTCGGCGTCGGCGCGCAGTTCCCTTACGATCCGCTCGCGCATCTCCGCTGCCGCCTGGCGCGTGAAGGTGATCGCGAGGATGTTGGCCGGATCGACGCCGGCGCGCAGCAGGTTGAGGTATCGGGTGACGAGCACCGTCGTCTTGCCGGTGCCGGCAGACGCTTCGAGGACGACGTTGCGCGCGGGGTCGACCGCCGCGGCGCGCGCCGGCTGATCGGGCGGCGTCAGGAAACTCGCCGGTTCCGGATGCGGCAGCTCGCCCGGTGTGCCCTCGAACGGCAGACCACCCTCAGAGATCCTCGACATAGTCCTTTCGGCAAACCGTCTGGTAGGGACACATCGTGCAACGGAACAGTTCTGCCGGGTGCGGCGGGCACTTCCCCGCTTCGATCCCCGCGACCGCCACTACCGCCCGCGCTTCGCCCCGGTCCATCGCCGCAGCCGCCCCCTCCTTCCCCGCCATCGGCACCGTCAGCCGCGATTCGCCGAAAGCGACGTACATGCCGTCGCCGGCGCGCCAGTCGCGGCCCCGGTAGCCGCTCAACTCCTGTTCGGCGCAGCGGGCATAGAGCGGCAACTGCAGCGCGCGCGATCGATCCGGCGCACGGCCCGTCTTGTAGTCGACGACGGTAAGCGTGCCGTCAGCATGGAGGTCGATCCGGTCGGCAACGCCCTCGAGCGCGACTGTGCGGCGGTCGGAAGGGGGCCCGAGCTCGAAGGTGCTACGGATCCTGTGCTCGGTCAGCCGCCCGACGATGACGGCGGTCGGGTCTTCCGCTTCCCGGCTGAACAGACGTTCGGCCAAGCCGGGCGAGGCGGGCGATCCGAACAGCCAGGCACGCGCCACCGCCTGCTCTGCCTCCGGGAGCAGACCCAGTTGCCCTTCCGCCACGCGCGCGAACCGCTCCAGCGCGACATCGAGCGTGTCGAGCGCAATCGCACCAAAGCCGTCGCCCTGCCACTCGGCGAAGAACTTCTCGAACACCCTGTGGAGGAAGCGACCGCGTTCCTGTGCCGTCTTCATCTGCTCGTCGTCGTCTTCCTGCTGCAGGCGGAGCGTGTGGCGGGCGAAGTACTTGAAGGGACACTCGAGGTAGCGCTCGAGCGCGCTGACGGCGTAGCGGCGGGGCCGCTGCGGACCGATATCGCCGCGGAGGCGGTCGCGGGCGGCGCCAGTCGCGGCGCGGGCAAGACGGAACGCATGCCATCGGTTGGCGACGGCATCGGCGGCCGGTGGCGGTACGTCGGGCGAGCCATCCTCATCCGCGCCCGGCGCGGCGATGGGGTCGAGCGGACCGGCGTCGAGGTCTTCGAGCATTGGCGAAACCGTGACCGCCGCGTCGTTTTCCAAGAGGAAGGTCGAAAGCTGGACACGCCCGCGAGACAGGCTGAGCAGGTCGCGGAACAGCGCCCGCGCTGCGTGCAGCCGGTCGCTCTCCGCCGGCCAGCCGAGCCCCGTGAGCATGCCGGCCGGATAAAAGATGTTGCGTCCCACCCTGGGCGGCCACTCCGCTTCGGTGAGGCCGGCAAGGAAGACATGGTCAAAACGGCCGTAGGCGGCAGCATGGGGATCGATCAGATGAACGTCGGCATCCCGGGCATGGCTTCGGTCGGGGGGGTACGTGCGGCTCTCGATCCAGCGGCGGACGGTAGTCATGAGATCGGTGACCGCAACGTCGGCACCGCCGCCGTTCAACATCCGGTGGGCGTCCTCAAGCGCCTCGAGACCCTCGTGGATCAAGGCGCGGCCGCGGGCCATCCGTTCGTCGATGACGTCAGGAGTATCGGACTGCGTCGCGGTGTGACGCTGGAGGAATGCACGAAGAGTCGCGAGGTGTTCCGCAAGCGGGCGCGGTTCATTGAGGGACGTGAGTTCCGCGGCTGCGACGGACTGGTCTTCGAAGACGAAGTGGGGATTGCGGAACAGCGACATCGTCGTCGCGCTGCGATCTCCGGCCGCGTACTGAAGAACCAGGTCGACCGCGGCGGCATAGGGCTCGGCCGCGAGTGGAAGACCGTCAGCCGCGCGTGGCCGCAGGCCGGACTCGGCGAACACCGGTGGGGCCAGGTAGAGGTACGGGAGGGGACGGGCGACGACGACAGCGGCCGAGATCGGCGCGTCTCCATCGCGTTCCCCGTCGACTGAACGTGCGATGCCCCGCAGCTCCTCCTCGCGGTCACGCGAGACGAAGTACGGTCGATCGCCCTCCCCGTCGCCGGGGACGACCAGGCGTGGCGCCGCCGAGATGTCTGCCGCTATGCGCTGCTCCTCTATCTCCGGCAAGAGGTGTTCGAGGCGTTCACGGAAGCCGCTGTCGAGCAACGCGTCGGTTGCGACGATCGTGACGCGTGCGAGCCGCGGCAAGCGGGCGAGCAGGTCGAAGTCGGCCGGATAGAGTCCGGCCGGATGGCCGACCTGATCGGGCACGGTGACGATGACCTCCGGCACCGGCTCGTGTGTACCCGTCTTGCGCAGGTGATCGCGGAGGCGGTGCTCGTCGACGCCGTCCGCCATCTCCAGACGCCGCTCGTACGCACGGAACGTGGCCACGAGGAATCGAGTCTGCTCCAACAGGCGGCACGCGCCCCGGTCGATCTCTGCACTCGGCTCCAGGTCCCCGACCAGCAGCCGTTCGAACGCGTCGACCGTCCGCTGGCGCCGGCGCAGCTCGTCGTAGAAGGCGAGGAACGCCGCGACGATACCGGGACGCAACCGGAACGGCGGCGGGGAGCCAGCCGCCGCCGCGTCGCGCGCGGCGAGGCCGCCCAGGACCTCCCGTTCGATCTGCGTAAGCAGATGCACGGGTTTCGCGGCCCGTTTCTGCAACCAGTCGTACCAGTCCCCGCGGGAGAGGATTGCCGGGCGTACCGTCGCGCTGCGGACCGAAGCGCCCAGCTCCCGGAGCGTGCGACGCAATTGATCGGCGGCGGCGCGCGTCGGCACGAGGATCGCCGGCTCCCTCCCTTCGAGTGCGAGACGGGCATCGGCAACCCGCGCGGCGATCGCCCGATGGAACGCGGCGAGCGTTGGAGCACTGAACAGACGGGTCTCGCGTGGTGTGATCACGTTGGTTTTGCCTGCATTCTCACCCTCCCGGCGCGGTGGCGTCCACGCCCGCCGCCGCGCATGACATCGGGATTGTGAATCATCGGTGGAAGATCAGTGAATGCAAGGTGCATTCCGTGTTGATAAAAATTTTTCTTGGAATCTCACCTCACAGCATTGCGGTGTTGCGCCCTGTGGACACCACTTTCGCATTGCTCTTCGCTTGATCGTGTCCGACAGGCCACTAGAATGCTCAACGTTACACGCGGGTAAGCGAACAACGTTCAGGGCACGGCATTAGGCACACCGAACTTGGCGATTCAGCGCTTTCACAAGATGATCGGCGGACGAGAGTACGCCATCGAGGTGAGTCCGGCGGTTGGCGGGAAATGGCGTGCGTCGCTGCGGCGGAGCGCGGGGATGCCGACCGCGCTGATGCCCTTTTATGGCGCTACGCCGGGCGAAGCACGCGACCGCCTCACGGGCTGGCTCGCCGCCGCCTACCAGGTCGCCGCCCCGGCACCAGCCAGGAAGCCGGCCTAGTGGTCCGTCACGTCATAATCTTCGGATATACGGACTTGAGTTTACAGCGCGCATCGTCGACCTTCATCTGCCAGTCCACGCCGCGTTGCCTGCCATTGACGTCGGTGGACCACGCCGACACTTCGTCGTGGAGCGTCTTGAGTTCGCCGATGCGACGCCGGCGAAGGCATTGGCGCGTCATCGAGCTCAGTTCGTTCTCCGCGATGTTCAGCCAACTCCCGTGTTTCGGCGTGTGGCAGAACTCGATGCGACGAACCAGTTGCCGTGCCCGGGTCGGCTCGAACACTTCGTAGAAGGCGCCCTTCGTGTGCGTGTTGAGGTTGTCGCTCACCAAGGTGATCTTCTCGCATTCGGCGTAGCGTCCTTCCAGCAGGCCGGCGACCTCCAGCGCCCAGTCCACCTTCGTGCGCCGGGCCCGGGCCGTCGCCTGCCGCCAACCCGCCAGCGGTTCGCTGAACAGGAAGACCGAGGCCGTGCCGGCCCGTTCGTACTCGTAGTCGACACGCCGGGGACGCTTCTTCGTGGCCGCCATCGGCGGGCGGGTTTCCTTGACCAACTGCACCGGCTGCTCGTCCATGCACACGACGGGACAATCCGGATCGTAGGGTTTCTGATACAGATCCAAGACCTGTTCCATGTTCGCCACGAACTCGGCATCGGCCTGCGGCGGGATCACCCAGTACTCGATTTTCCGCTGCGTCATGCCGTTTTTTTCAGCGTCCGCCGGATGGTTTCGTGGCTGATCGACTCGACGACCCCCAACTCGACGACCCGGCGCGCCAACAGGCGCAACGACCAGTTCGCGTAGCCCTTCGGGGGCGGCCCCAGACGCAGGGCGATGACCTGGGACTCCTGTTCGCCGTCGAGCAGCTTCTCGACCGGGGGTGATTCGCGTCGTTTTCGCTCCAGCGCCTGTTCGAAGCCTTTCAGCACGCACCGTTGGCGAATGTTCTCGACCGTCTTGGTGCGGCACGAAAAGGCCTCGGCGACCCGCTGGTCGGTCCACGCCGGCCCGTCCGCATCGGCCTTCAAGAGAATCTGCGCGCGGCGCACTTTCTCGCTGCTCCCGTTGAGCTTGCGGACCGTCTGTTGACAGACCTCGCGTTCCTGGGCTGTGAGTCGAACGATGTACCTCTTTTGCGGCATGGAAACTCTCTCGGTTCGAGACGAGCTCCCCAATAGTCCTAATGTTTATTGATGGCACAGCACTAGGAGTCCGTGGTGAAACCCCGCGTAGCACCGAGAGCGGCGAGGCGCTCGCCTGACAAGGCGCGACGAGGGAGGATATTGGCCATATCCCGACCGCGGACTGACGCAGTCCGCGGAGCAACGCCGTTCAGGCGGGATGCATCGCCGCTCGAATGTAGCGGGGGTTTCACCACGGGCTCCTAGCACGCCCCAGACGGGGCCGGCCACGCGGATACCACCAGACTGGCGGTATAGTGCGAGTGGGATGCGATCCAGGCCACTCTGGC
Organism: Vicinamibacterales bacterium; assembly: GCA_965246995.1. Taxonomy (GTDB): domain Bacteria; phylum Acidobacteriota; class Vicinamibacteria; order Vicinamibacterales; family UBA8438; genus VXRJ01. The sequence continues at coordinate 857,057 of OZ252008.1, read as the reverse complement.
GAGCACTCGTCACCTCAGCGTGTCTCTGGTTGGCCGCAGCGCCAGCCGCCGGCACGCAACGCGATGCGCGCCTCCCGGCGCAAGAAAAGCCAACGGTCCGGCTGATCGCGACCGGTGGAACCATCGCCAATCACCCGGACGGCCGTCTCACGGTCGACGAACTGGTTGCGCTCGCCCCGGACCTGCAGCGCCATGCAACCGTCGAGACCGAGCAGTTCGCCAACCTGCCGAGCAGTTCGCTCACTATCGATCAGTGGCTGGTGCTCTCGCGGCGGATCAACAACCTGTTTGGCGAGCGATCCAACCTCGACGGCATCGTCGTCAGTAGTGGCACCGACACGCTGGAGGAAACGGCGTACTTTCTCAATTTGACTGTCCGAAGCGACCGCCCGGTGGTGATGGTCGGCGCGATGCGGACGCCGGACGATGCCGGATACGACGGCACCGCCAATCTGCTGCACGCGGTCCGGGTGGCGGCCGCACCGGTGTCCCGGGGGCGAGGCGTCGTCGTCGTCCTGAACGGTGAGATCCACGCCGCGCGGGAAGTGCGCAAAACGCATGCGCAGCGGCTCGATACGTTCGATTCGGGATCGTACGGCCTGCTCGGCGTCGTGGATGACGACCGGATTGTCTACTACCGCCGGCCGGGACGGCGCCACACGCGTCGGAGCGAGTTCGATGTCGCCGCGATCGACCGGCTGCCGCGCGTGGATATCGTCATGACCTACCTGGGGGCGCCGGGAGACCTGCTGGTCTCTGCACAGGAGCGGGGCGCCGATGGCCTCGTGATAGCGGCGGGCGGCGCCGGATCGACGACGCCCGATCAGGATGCGGCGGCGCGCGAGTTGGTCGAGTCGGGAACGGTAGTAGTGCTTGCCACTCGGACGGGCGGCGGGCGGGTTCCGGCGCGGCGGTGGCCGGTCGAGCCGCCCGAGGATGGCAATGGCGACACCGACTGGCGGCGCAACCCCAACCGCGTATCGGCCGAGGATCTGACCCCGGTGAAGTCGCGGATCCTGCTGATGCTTGCGCTGGCCGTCACCGATGACGGCAACGAAGTACAGCGCATGTTCCGGATCTACTAGGAGCCCGTGGTAAAACCCCGCGTAGCATCGACCCGATGATCGTTCCCGGAGTCGTGCTCTCGGCCGGGCAATCGTCGCGCATGGGGCGACCCAAGGCCTTGCTGCCGGCGGGCGGAGACGAGACGTTCCTCTCGCGCATCGTACGGACCCTGCACAGGGCCGGTGTAGTGGACGTCGTCGTCGTCGCCGCCACCAACGGACCGTTGCCCGAGATCCGTTCGGCACTGGCCCTGGCATGCCGGCAGGCGGCGGAGGGCCCGGGCGCTGCGGCCGTGTCCCATGCCGCGCCGACGGCAAGACTCATCCTCAATCCCGACGCTTCCCGCGGCCAGCTCTCCTCCCTGCTCTGCGGCCTCGAAGCCATCGACCGGCCTGACGTTTCCGCGATGATGCTCACGCTGGTCGATATCCCGCTGGTAGATCCCGAGACGGTGCGCGCCCTCCTTGACACTTACGCCCGTACCCGCGCCCCGGTTGTCCGCCCCATCCGCGCCGAGCCGTCTACCGTCCAGACCTCTCGGACGCACGGCCATCCGGTCATCCTCGACCGCGCCCTCTTCGACCCGCTCCGCGCCGCCGACCCTGCGCAGGGAGCCAAACCGGTGATTCGCGCCTACGCGGACCGTGCGGTCACGGTTCCGGTCACGGACAACGCCCCGTTCATCGATATCGACACCCCCGAGGCGTACGAAAGCACCTTCGGTTCCGTATTAGAATGATCAGTCTCGGCGCGCAGGCACCGAGCCGTGGGCCAGTGGCGCAGCTGGGAGCGCGCGTGAATGGCATTCACGAGGTCACGGGTTCGATCCCCGTCTGGTCCACCATCCCCTTCGCTTCGGCGATGTACCGCGCCGCCGGTCGGATCTGCAACCGTTCATTCACCGCGGATCCGGCGGCAGCGCAAAGACCCAGATGACGCCCCCCTGGGGCACCAGCTTCTCGGCGTCGAAGTGCGTGTTGACGGCCCGCTGCATGCCTTGGGCGTCGACCCCCCACCCGGACTGCACCGCGATGTACTGCACGCCGTCTATCGCGTAGGACGACGGGACGCCGATGACCCCGGAGCTGGTCCGCTGCTCCCAGAGCACTTCACCGGTCTCCGCATCGAACGCGCGGAAGTACCGATCGTTGGTCCCGCCCGCGAAGACCAGGCCGCCGCCGGTGGCGAGGATCGGCCCCCAGTTCTGGGAGGCGGCAAACTGGTGCGTCCACACCTCTTCGCCCGTCGCGACATTCCACGCCTGGATTTCCCCGATATGCTCCGCCGAGTCCACGACGAACACCTCCGATGACGCGCCGGTGTAGCCGCGGCCGGGAACGTAGTCCACTTCGATCCCGACCATGTTCGAGCAGAGATTCTCGTTGGCCGGAATGTAGAGGTACCCGGTCTGGGGACTGTACGCGGCCGGAGGCCAGTCCTTGCCGCCCCAGAGCGAGGGACAGAAGGTGGCTGGTTTGTTCGTGCCCGGTTTCCGCTCCTGGTCGTACTCCGGGCGGCCGGTCACCGGATCGATTTCCGTGAACACGTTCTGATAGACGTACGGCTGCGCCTCGACGAAGTTGATGGCGTCAGCCGTACGTTCGAGCATCCACAGATACCCGTTGCGCGCCGGGTGGACCAGTGTCTTGAGGGTGCGGCCGTCTCGCGGCACATCGATCAGGATCGGCGCCGAAACCTCGTCCCAGTCCCAGGACCCGTTGTGGTGGTACTGGTGGTAGCCCTTGAGCTCGCCAGTATCGGCATCGAAGGCGACGACGGAGTTTGTGTAGAGGTTGTCGCCCGGACGCTGATCTCCGATCCAGGGCCCGGGGTTGCCGGTTCCCCAGTAGGTCAGGTTGAGCTCGGGGTCGTACGACCCGGTGATCCAGATGGAGGCGCCGCCCGTGCGCCACGTATCACCCGGCCACGTCTCGTTGCCCGGCTCGCCTGGCCCCGGGATGGTGTGCGAGCGCCACACTTCCTCGCCCGTCTCCGGATCGAGCGCCGCCACGAAGCCCCGGATGCCTCGCTCGCCGCCCGATGCGCCGACCAGCACCTTGCCCCTGGCCACGAGCGGCGCCATCGTCATGTAGTACCCGGAACGGTAGTCGGCCACCGCCGTCTCCCAGACGACCTCCCCCGACTGCGCGTCAAGCGCGACCACGAACGCATCGTGCGTCGTGTAGAAGACCTTGTCGCCGTAGAGGCCGACGCCGCGGTTGGTCCGGTGAGGGTGCGCCATATCCTCCGGAAATTGCCGGGCGTACAGCCAGTTCTGCTCGCCGGTCCGCGCGTCGATAGCGATGACCCGATCTTCCGGCGTCGTCACGAACATCACGCCGTCATTGACGATGGGCGGCGACTCATGGCCAGACACCACACCGGTGGACATCGACCAGACCGGCACGAGGTCAGCAACGTTTGCTGTCGTGATCTGGTCGAGCGGACTGTAGCCCCAGCTATCGTAGGTGCGGCGGTACATCAGCCAGTCGCCGGGATCGGGTGAGCGCAACCGCTCGTCCGTGACTGGTGTATAGGTCCCCTCCGATTCCTGGGCCGGAACCGTCGGGCACGCCACCATCGCCACCAGGGCGCCGACCGACGCCGTCGTAAGAATCAGTCCGAACCGCCATGTCCTCATTTTCTTCGTGCCTCCCTCGCGCACTGCACATCGTGCCATGAACCGGTGCTCTCCGTGCTGATCTGCCACGAGATGTCGGCACACGCACCAGTCGGTTACGATCCGGCGATGCGCTGGGACCGTCCGTACCGTACCGGACGGCACAATGAGGAGGATTCACGCATGTCCGGCACACCCCTACGAATTGCCGTTCTGTCCGCGTTGCTCTTCGCCGCTGCGGCGTGCGGTCCGGATGCCATCTCGGACGACACGACGCCACCGTCCGCCCCTCCGGACGCAGCGAGGCCGGCCGCGGAGGCCGCCGGGCTCCCTACCGCGGATCCTGAGAGCGCCGGGATGTCGGCCGACGGGCTCGCCCGCATCGGCCCCGCCATGCAGGCCTACATCGACGACGGCCGCGTCGCCGGCATCATGACGATGGTCGCCCGCCGCGGGCAGGTCGTGCACTGGGAGGCCGTCGGCCACCGCGACATCGGTGCCGGCGATCCCCTGGAACCGGACGACATCTTTCGCATCTACTCGATGACGAAACCGATCACCAGCGTCGCCACGATGATCCTTGTCGAGGAAGGCGCGCTCGCGCTCGGCGACCCGGTCTCCGACTTCATCCCGCAGTTCGCCGACGTGGCCGTGCTGGCAGACAGCGGCGAGAAGGTGGCGCCGGACGGTCCGATCACCATCGAGCACCTCCTGACCCACACGTCGGGACTCACCTACGGGTTCTTCGGCGACTCGCCGGTAGACCGGCTCTACAATGAGTCGGGCTTCTTCGGGAGCGCGCAGGGTCTCGACGACTTCGCCCAGCGGGTAACCGCGCTTCCGCTGCTGGCCAGTCCGAGTGACCGGTGGAACTACAGCGTGTCGACGGACATCCTCGGCCGCGTGATCGAAGTCGTCTCCGGGCAGCCCTTCGATGTCTTCGTGAAGGCACGGATCCTGGATCCGCTCGGGATGGACGATACCGCCTTCGTGGTTCCGGCAGAGAAGCGGGACCGCTTCACCGCCCACTACGCGCGCCCGGACGGCTCCCTGCTGATGATCGATTCGCCGGTAGACGGTCAGTACACGCATCAGCCCGCGTGGCTCTCCGGCGGCGGCGGGCTCACGTCGACCGCGTCCGACTACGTCCGTTTCGCGCAGATGCTGCTGCAGGACGGCCAGATCGACGGCGTACGGATTCTGGCTCCCGAAACGGTCGGGACGATGCGCAAGAACCGGCTGCCGGAAGCGCTGGTACCGATCCAGCTCGGCACTTATCTGAGCCCGGCGTACGGTTTCGGGCTGGGCTTCGCGGTGGTCGTCGATGCAGGGGCCTCGCCGGAGCCCGACAACGACGGGGTGTTCCGCTGGGCCGGCGCCGCAAATACCTTTTTCTGGATCGACCCGGCAGCAGAACTGATCGGGCTGGTCTGGACCCAACTCAATCCGTTCGCGGCCTACGACCTCGAGCGCGAGTTCCAGACGCTGGTCTACGAGGCGCTCGAGTGACGCAGGACCTTCTTGTTCGCTTGATTTGAAAACGCCACCGAGGCGGCACTAGAATTCCGGCCATGAGCGACTTCGACGTCCAGATCCGCTGCCAGCAGTGTGGGACCCAGATGACGCTGACCGAGCCGGTCGACTGGCAGTTCGGTCACGTGTGGCCCGCCCAGCAGTTCTGGAAGTGCGGGCAGTGTGGTCGGAATTTCTGGACTACCTATCCGGCACCGAAGCCACCGGCCCCTCCCAAGCCCGCGGTGCCGCCCAAGAGCCCGTGACGGGGCTTGTCACCCCGCCTTCGACAGATACGTGGTTGACATCACCCCAGTGGTTCCCTAGACTGCCGCCTTTGGGGGTCGGCGGTGGTGCATCTGCCCGGTACGGTCCCCTCGGAGGGACGGTATGCCGACCGGTACTATTGCACGTCTGTTGATTGACAAGGGCTTCGGGTTCATTCGCGATGAAGGAGGTATCGAGCACTTCTTCCATCGGAGTTCCGTGCGCAGCGCAGTGTTCGAGTTGCTACGCGAAGGCCAGCGCGTCGAGTTCACGCCCGAGCATTCGGACAAGGGCCCGCGCGCGGGCGAAGTCCGGCTCATCGACGCGTAATCCAGCGGCGATACTCCTCGCCGTCCCAGTCCCCGGTTCCCATTGGGATCGAATTGTGTTCGGCCGCCGTTCCAGGAAGCGAACGGGGCCCGGTGGCCCTCCCGGTCTTCAAAATCGGTCGCTCCCCGCTAGCGCGGGGGGGCTGGGTTCGACTCCCAGGCGCTTCCGCCACCTCTAGGAGCCCGTGGTGAAACCCCCGCTACATTCGAGCGGCGATGCATCCCGCCTGAACGGCGTTGCTCCGCGGACTGCGGCAGTCCGCGGTCACAATACGGCCAATATGCTCCCTCGTCGCGCCTTGTCAGCCGGGCGCCTCACCGCTCTCGGTGCTACGCGGGGTTTCACCACGGGCTCCTAGTACGCCTGAGCCGTGACGCCAGGCGCCAGCGCACTTGGCGCTATTCGACCTGCCGATTGACCTCGGCGGTCGATTCCGCCGCAGTCGCCAATGCCTGCAGCTCGACCTTGAACAGATAGAGGTTCGACATTACCGCCAGCAGGGCGAGTGAAGAATGAATGCCTGCGGGCAGCACACCGGTATCGACACCACCCCCCAGTATCGCCGCCAGCATAGTCACTCCCATTGCAAGCAGACCGACGGAGAAGACTGGCCGGCGCGCACGCGCCACCGCCGAGTAGAACTTTTCCGACAAGCCTGCCTCGGTTGCCGCCTCGCGGATCGCCTTCCCCTTGCCAAGCAGATAGAACATCGTCATCGAGTGCGCGAGGAGCGTGACCATCGTGAAGAAGATGCCAAGAGACACGTGGCGGGCCACGTCCACCGGCATCGAAGCGGAGAAACCGAGGAACGTGCAGTAGCCCAAACCGCCGATGCCGAGCGCGATCGCCGTGATCAGTGCAGCTGTCACGTTGCTGTTCTGGCTGGCGCCACTGCCGGGTCGGGCTTCGGCAACAGGAACTCCGGCAGGGCCGCATCGCCGTGAACGGCCGCGTGCGCCCGCTCAAGCCGCTCCAATAGGGCATGGAAATGCGTTAGCGGCAAACCTACCCGGCCGAAGCGATCGGCACGGTGATGGTCATCGCCGTGGAAATCGGAGCCACCGCTCAAGGCCAAGCGGAACCGTTCGGACAGGCGACGGTAGCGCGCCTGGGCGGCTGCATCATGTTCGCTGTGGAATGCTTCGATTGCGTCAAGCCCTGCAGTTGCAAGGTGCGGAATGAGATGGTCCTTCCGGAGCAGGCCCGGATGCGCCAGCGAACAGATGCCACCTCCCTCCCTGACCAGCGCCACCACTTCGGCCGGGGACGCCCCGGTACGTGCGACGTAGGCCGGGCCGCCGTCCGAAAGATACCGGTCGAACGCTTCCTGCACCGTCGTGACATGCCCTGCCTCGACCAGGGCACGCGCTACCGCGGGACGTGCCACGGCCCTTCCCGACTCCTCCGCCGACTGGAGCAGATCCTCGATGTCGACGGGGACGCCGAGCGTGGCCAGCTTGTCCGACATAGCCAGCGCACGGCGCGTGCGGTCGCGGCGCGCCGCCGCGAGGAATGGTGCCAGGCCGGGCGGGTCGGCGTGAAGGAAATAGCCAAGTATGTGAACGTCGCGCCGCTCATCGACCGCGGTGATCTCGATACCGGGCAGGAAGGCGAGGCCGCGCGCGTGCGCGGCCTCCGCCGCCTCCCGGACACCCGCCAGCGTGTCGTGGTCGGTGACCGCCAGCGTTCGGATACCGGCAGACGCCGCCCGAGCGACCAGTTCGGCCGGCTCGAGCGTGCCGTCGGACGCGGTGGTATGCGTATGGAGATCGATCACGATGGCGGCGCGCCCTCCTGGCGCGCCTGAAGATCGCGGTACTCACGGATCAAGAGTTCAAGGTGCTGCCGCTCTTCGTGGGCGAACTCCATGAAAATCCGCTTCCCCTCGGAATCCTCGAAACGTTTGCCGTAGCGCCGGAAGAATCGGTGTGATCCCCGCTCGCAACGGATGCCGATCCGGAGCGCTTCCTTGTCGTCCACCCCCGCGGCTAGTTCTTCCGCGCCGGCCGCGAAGAGACCATGGGCGGCCCCCTTGAAGAACAGAAATGTCGGCCAGCCCTCGAGTCGGGAATCCTGCTCCAGCAGTTCGGTGTATCGCGCCAAGAGAGTACCCAGGTGTTCCTTTTCCTCCTCCGCCAGTTTCAGGAAGATCTCCCTCCCGCGCTCGTCCTTCGTCAGCCGCGCGGCGCGCGTGTAGAACTCCAGACCACTACGCTCGGTTGCGATGGCTATCCGAAGGGCGTCGCGCGCGAAGAGCAACTCGGTGGCCATCGGCTCGCGCGACGGGAAGCGTCCCGCCTTGCAAGACTCGCACGTGCCGTGGATCTGCACGACGCTCTCCGCGGTCTCGAACCCGCGGTCGTCGGCAATCTCCTCGATCAATCCCTCGATATCGGAGGAGATGAACTCGAACGACTGGCTGCAACTCCGGCAGATCAGGTGGAAGTGGCGCGGGTGTCGGTAGGCGTGCTCGAAACGGGCGCGTCCCTCGCCGAAGTCCACCTTCCGCGCGATACCGGCTTCGACCATCCACTGGAGCGTCCGGTAAGTGGTAGCCCGGCTGATCCGGTGGCCCGCGGCGCGCAGGGCGTCCACCAGCTCGTCGGCGGAGAGATGGCCTTCCTGCTGGAGGAAGTAATTGACGATCGTGTCGCGCTTGCTCGAGCGCCTGCCGCCCGGCGGACGATGGCTCTCGACGAATTCGGCCCGCGGTTCCATCGTGCTGATCAGCACGCCACCGACGGCCGGTGCGACCCCGGGCACCATCCGGCGCGGCGGTGCAGCGTGCGATGTGCTCTTGTCGGTGGCTAGACGCCGAACGACTGGCCGCAGCCGCAGGTGGTCTTCGCGTTCGGGTTCCGAATGGTGAAGCCGCCACCCGTCAGGTTGTCGACGAAGTCGACCTCCGCCCCGTTCAGGTAGCGGACACTGATCGGATCGACGAACAGCGTGATTCCGTTTGACGTGAAGATCCGGTCTGCGTCGGCATCACCCGGTCCATCTTCGATCATCAGTCCGTACTGGAAGCCGGAGCAGCCACCCCCCTGCACAAAGACGCGCAATCCCGCCTTGAACTTCTGTTCCTCCGCGAGCAGGGCCTGAATCTTCCCCGCAGCAGTATCGGTCACGATCACCGGTCCGACAGCCACCATCGTCTCAGTCACTGTTATCTCCTTGTGCTTCGCCAGCGAAGGTCGCACTGATTATAGCTTGTCTTCAAGCTCCACTACCGGCGCGAGCTTCCGTAATTTTGGCGTTCCTTCGTCCGCCAAGCGATAATCAGATGCCCCATGCTTCCCCACCATTCGCCTACCGATCTGCTGGCCGACGCCGAAGAGCGCTGGTGCCGGATCGCGGACGGGCGGCCAGAGCTGGCCGCCGCCGTCGAGCTGCAACGGGTGCTGGTGACGCGAAGTGCCGAGGTGGCGGCCGACGCCGAACGGCTTACGAGCGGGGCGAGCGCGGCGCCGGAGGACCTCGCCGACCGCCTGGCGCGCGAGGATGCACCGGTGCTCGATCTTGCCATCGAAGGTCTGAATGTCGACCGGCTCACCGTGGTCCTGCTCGGATTCTGCGACGACTTCGCCGCAGGCGGCGCGGGCGATACGGCGCGGCGGGTGCGGGGGGTGCTCGAGCGGGGGGACATCGAACCGGGATCACTCCTTCGGGCATCGCTCGCGCGGCAGCAGACAGCCATCCGGATGCGCGCGGAACATCTGGCGGTCGCTCCCGACCTGGTCTGGCTGGTTGCGGAACTGACCGTCGGACCGATAGCGCATCACCTGCAGCAACAGGCGATCGGGCCACTCGCTGAGGAGGCGGTGCGCGCCGCAGCTGCGGCGTGGCGGCACGGGCACTGCCCGGCGTGCGGATCGTGGCCGGCCCTCGCCGAAGTTCGGGACGGACAACGTCATCTCCGCTGCTCGTTCTGCAGCGCCGACTGGATGCCCCCCGAAGCGGCGTGTGTGTACTGTGGGCGGACGGACGACGGCTACCTGGTTGCCGCTGCTGATGCCACCCCCGATCCGGTACGCGCACGGCGCGTCGAGTTCTGCCGTGGTTGCGGCGGCTGGTTGAAGCAGGTGAACGTGCTGGATACGACATCGTTCCTGCTGTTGCCGGTGCTGGATCTGGAAACGAGTGATCTCGACCTGGCGGCAGCGGGACACGGGTACGCTCGGCCGCCGATGCACGACATCCCGACGCGCAATCTCCCCTGTCCGCCGCCGGAGGAACCCGTAAGATAAGGGTCTATGCAGTCTGCGGTGGCGGCGCTGGTCGTTGTCGTCTCTGTCGGCCTGCTCGCCGGCATTCCTCGTGCGGACGCGCAGGTGCGGCCACCGCACGGCTCTCTCTTCCCGCCCGAGGAGCTCGGCCTGCTTGAAGGACCGGATCGCGACGCCTGGCAGGAGCCGGAGCTGATCATGGATGCGCTCTCGATAGCCGACGGCGCCGTGGTGGCGGATCTTGGCGCGGGAGGCGGCTGGTTCACCGTGCGGCTCGCGCAGCGGGTCGGGCCGAACGGCCTCGTCTACGCCGAGGACATCCAACCGCAGATGATCGAATCGATCAACCGCCGAGTGCGCCGCGCCGGACTGACGAATGTGCAGACGATCATCGGCACGTCGAGCAACCCGATGATCCCGGCCCCGATCGACGCAATACTCATGGTGGAGGTGTACGGTCAGCTCGAGGATCCGGTAACGCTGCTCCGCAACGTCATCCCGCGCCTGAAGCCAAGTGGACGGGTCGGCATCGTCGAGTACCGCCTGGACGGCGGAGGACCGGGTCCGCCGTTCGAGGAGCGGGTCGAGCCGGAGACCATTATTCGGGACGCCGAAGCGGCCGGTCTCCATCTGCAGTCACGCAGCGACCAGTTTCGCTTTCAGTATCTTCTGGTCTTCGTCGCGCGCGAGGCGGGCGAACCGGCCGGCTAGGAGCCCGTGATGAAACCCCGCGTAGCACCGAGAGCGGTGAGGCGCCCGGCTGACAAGGCGCGACGAGGGAGGATATTGGCCATATTCCGACCGCGGACTGAACGCAGTCCGCGGACTGCCACAGTCCGCGGAGCAACGCCGTTCAGGCGGGATGCATCGCCGCTCGAATGTAGCGGGGGTTTCACCACGGGCTCCTAGCGCGACCGGCGAGAGAAGACGAGACAGCAGCTACGGCCCGGACGGTACGCTAACCCCATGCAGGTCGCGCTGACCATTGCCGGTAGCGACTCCGGGGGCGGCGCCGGGATACAGGCAGACCTTCGCACATTTGCCGCGTATGGTCTGCACGGCGCCAGCGCGGTCACCGCCATCACTGCACAGAACGACCGCGCGATTACCGCAACGTATCCGCTGCCGCCGGAACTGGTGGCGGCACAGATTGACACGGTGGGCGAAGCCTTCACCCTCGACGCCGTCAAGACCGGGATGCTGGCGACTGCGGCCATCGTCGAGACCGTGTCAGAACGCGTCGCGCGGATCGACGCGCCACTCGTGGTCGATCCGGTACTGGTTTCGTCGAGCGGCGCCGCGCTGCTGGATGAAGCGGGCGTCGAGTCATTAATTCACAGGCTGCTGCCTCTGGCCGCGGTAGTGACGCCGAACCGGATGGAAGCGGAACGGTTGTGCGGAATCGTGATCGCGTCGGTGGCCGACGCCGAAACGGCGGCGCGGAAGATCCGGGCGTTGGGGCCCGCGGCCGTCATTATCACCGGGGGCCACCTGGGCAGCGCCGACGCTCCCGTGGTGGACGTGGTCGACGACGGCGGCGAGGTGACCCACCTCGAGCGCGCCCGCCAGAGCGAGTTGACCCAACACCATGGAACCGGCTGCGCCCACAGTGCTGCCGTGGCCGCTGCGCTCGCCTCCGGCCGAAGCGCGGTGGAAGCGGCTCGGGACGCGCAGCATTTCGTCGCGAGGCTCATCACGTGAGCGACAGCCTCGGCCGAGGCAGGCCCTTATACTGTCCTGGATGGACACGGCTCCCTTCGTCGTAACGAACGCCACCCTGGATCTGGCGCCGTTGATCGAACTCGTGGCGGACCGGCTGTCCGGCGCACCCGCCAGCGCGGGGGCGGTGGCCTCGTTTCTGGGTACCGTGCGGAACGAAAACCAGGGACGCCGGGTGGAGCGGCTGGAGTACGAGGCCTACGCCCCGCTCGCCCTCAAGGCATTTGAGCGCATCGCATCCGAAGCAGTGGAGCGCTGGCCGGAAACCGTCATGGCGGTGCACCATCGCGTCGGTGCACTCGCTATCGGCGAGGTAAGCGTAGCCATCGCGGCTGCCTCGCCCCACCGGGCGGATGCTTTCGCGGCTTGCCGGTACGCGATTGAACGGATCAAGCAGATCGTGCCGATCTGGAAACACGAGTTCTTCGAAGGCGGCGACGTCTGGATCGAAGGAGCGACCGCGGATCCGGACGACGATGCGGCGCGCCAGACCGCCCTGGAGCGGGCATGCGCGTGACAGTCCGGCTCTTCGCCCGGCTTCGCGACATCGCCGGCGCGGCCGATCTCGACCGGGAACTCCCGGATCGCGCGACTGCGCGCGCGCTCTGGGATGGACTCGTCGCCGACTTCCCGGAGTTCGAGCCGTACCGTCCGACAGTTTCGGTAGCCGTCAACGAAGAGTACGCGCGGATGAACGCGACCCTCGCGGACGGCGACGACATCGCGTTCCTGCCACCCGTCTCCGGCGGGTAGGATCACGGACGGTGAGCACTCCGCGAGAGCATCCGAGGCGCTCCCGCAGGTAATAGGGATCATGTTCGACAAACTGCACGGCATCGAGGAACGGTACGACCACCTGATGACGCTGATCGCCGACCCAGCAGTGCAGGCGGATCAGGCGGAATATCGGACGCATGCGCGCGCGCTGGCCGAGCTGCAGCCCATCGTGGAGAAGTACCGAGAGCACCAGACGGTTGTCGAAGAGGCGGCGCAAGCGCAGGAACTGACCGACAGCGACGATCCGGAGTTGCGCGACCTTGCGCGCCAGGAACTCGAGACGCTTGACGCACGGTGCAAGACGCTGCTCGGCGAGATCAAACTGCTGCTGGTCCCGAAGGATCCGAACGACGAGCGGAATGTCGTTCTGGAGATCCGGGCCGGTACCGGCGGCGACGAGGCAGGGCTATTCGCCTCCGACCTGTTCCGCATGTACACCCGCTACGCCGAAAGCCAGGGGTGGCGAACGGAGGTGCTCTCTTCGAACGAGACGGGGTTCGGTGCAATCAAGGAGGTGATTGCGCTGATCGAGGGGAAGCAGGTCTACAGCCGTCTGAAGTGCGAGAGCGGCGTCCACCGGGTGCAGCGGGTGCCGGCGACCGAGGCGAGCGGCCGCATCCATACGTCGACCGCAACCGTTGCGGTGCTGCCGGAAGCGGAAGACGTCGACATCACGATCGATCCCAAGGATCTCCGGATCGACACTTTCTGCTCGAGCGGCCCCGGTGGCCAGAGCGTCAACACCACGTATTCCGCCGTCCGGATCACGCACATTCCGACCGGTCTCGTGGTGTCGCAGCAGGATGAGAAGTCGCAGATCAAGAACAAGGCGAAAGCGATGAAGGTACTCCGCTCGCGCCTGTACGAGATGGAGCTGCAGCGGCAGCAGTCCGAAATCGCGAGCGACCGCCGCGGCCAGGTTGGGACGGGTGAGCGTTCCGAGAAGATCCGGACGTACAACTTCCCGCAGAATCGGATCACTGACCACCGGATCGGCTTTACGACACACCAGTTGCCCGCCGTGCTCGAAGGCGATCTGGGGGAACTGGTCGACGCAGTCATGACGTACTACCAGTCGGAGAAGCTGCGCGCGGAGGAGCAGGCCGACGGATCTGCCTCGCTGAATGCAGCGGCATCATGACGCTCGCGGCGACAGCCCCGTCCGCGGCAGTGCCCGCCGGCAACGTCCTGCTCCACGCTGTGGCCAGCGCGCGGGAGCGTCTTGTCCGCGCCGGCGTCGCTGACGGCGAAGCGGCGGCCGACGCCGAGCTCTTGGCACGGCACGCGCTGGGATGGGATCGGGCCACGTGGCTCGCGCAGCGAAGACAGGCAGCGCCGGCCGAGTTCGCAGCGCGGTACGGGCCGCTTGTTGCGCAGCGTGAACGGCGCGAGCCGGTGTCGCAAATCACCGGAGAGCGTGAGTTCTGGGGATTGCGATTCGTCGTCGCACCGACGGTGTTGACGCCACGGCCGGAAACGGAGCTGATCGTCGAGACGGCACTTGACGTATTGGCGGATCGAAGGGACTACCCGGTTGAGCTTGCCGACATCGGAACCGGTTCGGGATGCCTCGCGGTAACGTTGGCGCGGGAGTTTCGACAAGCTGCGGTGACGGCAGTTGATCGGTCGGCGGACGCCCTGAACGTGGCACGGCGGAATGCGTCGGCCAACGGCGTGGAGGACCGCATTGCGTGGGTGCATGCGCCGTTCGAGGCGTGGCTCGGCAACGGTTGGGGAAAAGCCACGCGGTTTGACCTGATCGTGGCGAACCTGCCGTACGTGCCGACCGCTGAGATCGATTCGTTGGCTCCAGAGGTGCGCGACCATGAACCGCGGATGGCGCTGGATGGTGGATCCGATGGTCTCGATCCGCTGCGCGCCCTGCTGGAGGTGCAGGCGAACGTCGAATCCGCCACGTACCTGCTCGTTGAAATGGGAGCGGGCCAGGCAGATGCGGTCCGCTCGCTCGTCGACGCTGCGGCAGACTTCGATCTCATGGACATGCGGATCGATCTTCAGGGGATCCCTCGAGTCGCATTGATTCGGACGAGGGCATGCGGAACATTGCCATCAGGTGGTGACACGTATCATGGCTGACTGTCTCTTCTGCAAGATCGCGACGGGCGAGATCCCCAGCGACATTGTCTACCAGGACGATGACCTGATCGCGTTCAACGACATCAATCCCCAGGCGCCGACGCATGTGCTGATCGTGCCCCGGCGGCATATTGCAACATTGAACGATCTCACCGCGAAAGACGTGAACCTGATTGGCCGGCTGATCCATCGCGCGAAGGAAATCGCGGCGGACCGCGGCCACGCCGAAGCAGGCTACCGCACCGTCTTCAACTGCAACGCTGAGGCGGGCCAGACCGTCTTCCACATCCACCTGCATCTCCTCGCCGGACGGCCCATGACCTGGCCGCCGGGGTAGCGCGGGCGCATCCGGTCTGGCGCGCGCCGCTACAGCCGGCGCAGCAGGTCCGGGAGATCGGCGAGAGACTGGATCACCGGGACTGTTTTTTCGGCGGCGATGCTGGCTGCGGAGTGCGCTCCGTTCGAGCGAATCAGGAGGACCGCCGACATGCCGACCTGCCGGGCTCCGGCGATGTCATGGGTCAGGCTGTCGCCCACCATGACGGAAGTGGTAGCGACCGCGCCTGCCGCATCGAGGGCGGCACGGAAGATGCTGGGGTCCGGCTTCAGAAAGCCCTGTTCGGACGACGACACCGCGGCGGTGACGTACGACTTCAGTTGAAAGTGCGTCTGGAACGTCTCGAGCGGGCGGTGCGTGTTTGAGATCAGGCCGATCCGGTAACCGGCGTCGCAAAGCGCAGCGAACGCCGGGCGGACATCCTCGTAGAGGTTGAAGTGGTGGCAGGCAGCCCACTCCTCGTAGATCTCAAGGGCGCAGGCGTCGAGACGATCGCCACGCGCGCCCATCTCGGTCAGGACGCGGCGGGCGTAGCGGACAAATGGATCCGGGCGGTAGGCCATATCCTGCAGGCGATCCAGCTCGCTCGACGCCTCGCGCACCGCCGCCTCGTAGCGGTCCGGGTCGGCGTCGAGTCCGTGGTTGCGCGCGAAGGCCCGGTAGCCCTCGCCGCCGAAGACCGGGCCGGGATGGATCAGTGTGAAGTCGACGTCGAAGAAGACTGACTCGACGCGCAGGCCCGACGCCATGCGCGCCATTATATTTGCGGCTAAGATTAAAGTATTCCATCCCAAACCGGAGAGCCGCTGCGCCCGCCCCGCCATGCCCGACTGGAAAGAGACCCTCAACCTGCCAAGAACCGCCTTCCGGATGAAGGCGAGCCTGCCGAAGACCGAGCCGGAAGTAATCGCCCGGTGGGACGCGATGGACTTGTACGGGAAGATCCGCGAGTGGCGCCGCGGCGCGCCCCTCTACATCCTGCATGACGGGCCGCCGTACGCGAACGGCGAGATCCATGTCGGCACTGCGCTCAACAAGATCCTGAAGGACGTCATTGTCCGCTCGCGTACGATGGCGGGTTTCGACGCACCGTACGTTCCGGGATTCGACTGCCACGGACTGCCTATCGAACTGCGCGTCGACCGCGAGCTGGGCGGCGGTGAGGCAAGCGGAAAACAGGCACTGCCGGTCGTCGACGTACGTCGCGCTTGCCGCCGCTACGCCGAGAAGTACATCGACATTCAGCGCGAGGGATTCCGCCGGCTTGGCGTGATGGGCGCCTGGCAGGAACCGTACCTGACGATGCGCTACCCGTACCAGGCGGCGATCGTGCGCGCACTCGGGAGGTTCGTCGAACAGGGTCTCGTGTACCGGGGGAAGAAACCGGTGCATTGGTGTATCGACTGCCAGACCGCGCTCGCCGAGGCGGAAGTCGAGTACGAGGCGCACCGCTCGCCGTCGATCCATGTCGAGTTTCCTCTGGCTGAAGAGAGCCGCGCCGCCCTCGCAGCGCTGGCCCCCGGCATCGGGGGACGGCAGACGTCGGTACTGATCTGGACTACAACACCCTGGACGATTCCGTCCAACCTCGCCATCGCATTCCACCCGGACGTGACGTATGCGGCGTACGCTCCGGCAAGCCTGGACAACGCCGCTACCACCGACGCCGCCGTGATTGTTGCCGAGCCGATGGCGGACCGCGTCGCGGCCGAGACTGCACGGACATTCGGCGAGCCACTAGCTACGTTCAGCGGGCGCGACCTCGAAGGGCTGCGCTTCCGGCACCCACTCTACGACCGCGACTCCGTCGCAGTGCTGGCCGACTACGTCACGCTCGATCAGGGAACCGGCGCCGTCCACACCGCACCTGGACACGGGGCCGACGACTTCCACACCGGCGTGAAGTACGACCTCGATATCCTGGCGCCCATCGGCCCCGACGGGCGCTTCTTCACTAACGTCGACATCGTCGGCGGGATGCAGGTGTTCGATGCCAACGCCACGGTGACCGAAGCGCTCGAGGCAGCCGGACGGCTCTGGCAGCAAGCCGTAGTCGAACATTCGTATCCGCACTGCTGGCGCTGCCACGCGCCCGTGATCTTTCTCGCTACCGCGCAGTGGTTCATCGCGATGGATCAGGGAGACCTGCGCGGACGGGCGCTCGAAGCGATCAGTGGCGTCGAGTGGTTCCCGTCGTGGGGCGAAGAGCGGATCCGCCAGATGGTGGCAAACCGTCCGGACTGGTGCATCTCGCGCCAGCGGTCGTGGGGCGTACCGATCCCGGCGCTCTACTGCACGGCGTGCCACGAGGCGACACTCACCACCGCGTTGACCGATCGCGCCGCTGAAGTCTTCGAGGAACATGGCGCGGACGCCTGGTACGAACGCGACCTGAGCGAGTTCGTCCCCGAGGGATTCACCTGTCCGTCGTGCGGCGGGACTTCGTTCGAGCGCGAGACCGACATACTCGACGTCTGGTTCGACTCCGGATCAAGCCACGAAGCGGTCCTCTCTGCGCACCCGGAACTGAAGTGGCCGGCGACGCTCTATCTCGAGGGATCGGATCAGCACCGCGGCTGGTTCAACAGCTCGTTACTGGTCGGCATCGGGACCCGCGGCGGGGCGCCATTCCGCCAGGTACTGACGCACGGCTTCGTGGTCGACGCGGCGGGACACAAGATGTCGAAGTCGCGAGGCAACAGCGTCGATCCAAAGACCGTGATTGCGCGGCACGGGGCCGAGATCCTCCGCCTCTGGGTCGCCATGGCCGATTACCGGGAGGAGCTGCGGCTGGGCAACGAGATCCTGGCCCGCGTCGTGGAGGCATACCGGAAGATCCGGAATACCTTCCGGATCCTGGTCGCCAACCTGTACGACTTCGACCCAGCCATCCATTTGTTGCCGGTCGAGGAGCTCGAAGAAGTAGACCGCTACGCGCTCGCCCGCTACGGCGAGACCGCTGTCTCGATCCTCGCGGCGTACGAGCGTTACGAGTTGCAGCCGATCGCGCACGCCGTAAACCACTTCCTGGCCGTCGATCTGAGCGCGTTCTATATCGACATCTCGAAGGACCGGCTCTACACCCTGTCGGCCGGGTCGGCGTCGCGGCGCTCGGCCCAGAACGCAATCTATCGGATGACCGACGGCTTGGCCCGCTTGTTGGCGCCGGTCCTGCCGATCACGACCGACGACCTCTGGAGCCATCTGCCGGGTGCGCGACCGGAGTGCATCCATCTTGCCGACTTCCCGGAGGGATGCGATCAACTGATCGACCAAAATCTGCTGGATCGCTGGGGCCGACTTCGCGCATTGCGGGATGCCGTGAACGTCGAACTGGAACGGCTGCGGCAGGAGAAAGTGGTGGGCACTTCACTCGAGGCAGCGGTGGCGCTGCGCGCGAACGGCGCGACGGCCGCGCTCCTCGAAGAATACGCGTCGGAATTGCCGACCCTCTTCATCACGTCGGAGGCATCGGTCGAACAGGACGCCGCGTTGCCGCTGGATGCGGAGGAAGCCATGTTGGCCGGCGCGCACTTCACCGAGCCGCAGGGGGCTGCGGCGATCGCGGTCAGCCGCGCCAAGGGCGTGAAGTGCGGCCGCTGCTGGCGCTATGTCTCCGCGGTCACAGAGACGGAGCCGGAGGGACTCTGCCCGCGCTGCGTCGAATCGCTGGCCGCGGCGGTGGAGCAGGTTGGCTGACACAGCAGCCCCGGATGACGTCCCGTTGGCGCCGCGGCCGCAGTCGCTCCGGTTGCCGTCGCGCCGGACGATGTTCCTGATTGCCGCCACGATCGTCGTCGCCGATCAGCTCACGAAGGGAATGGTGCGCGCCTGGCTACCACTTCATTCGGTAGTCACAATCATTCCTGATCTCCTTGATTTCCGCTATGTCCGAAACACCGGCGCCGCCTTCGGCCTCCTGAACAGCGTCGACATTCCGTTCAAGCCGGCGCTGATGACTGCGGTTGCGCTCTTCGCACTCATCGCCATCGCTACCTACGCCAGCCGCGCAGCACCGGACGAGCAACTGACGAAGCTTGGTCTGGCGCTGGTCCTCGGAGGCGCGGTCGGGAATCTGATCGACCGGATCGCCACCGGCTACGTCGTTGATTTCGTCGATGTCTACTGGGGTGACTGGCACTTCTGGGCGTTCAACGTCGCCGACGCCGCGATCACGGTGGGGGCAGGGTGTGTCATTCTTGAGATGATCAGGAACCCTCAGCAGGAGGAGCGCGCGAAGGGATCTTCGCCCGCAGACGGATAGAAGACATGTATCCGAGACTCTTCGAACTCGCCGGGATCAGCATCTACACCTACGGACTGATGCTGGTTGCGGCGTACCTCATTGGTCTCCGCGTCGCGGTAGTGCGCGGCAGGGCACGCGGGCTGAACGAAGCGCGCGTGATGGATCTCGGGATCCTGGTGATTGTCAGCGCGCTGATCGGGGCGAAGCTCCTGCTGTTCTTCGTCGAGTTCGATCACGTCCTGGAGAACCCGGCGTTCGTCTGGACGCTGCTCCGCTCCGCCGGGGTCTTTTACGGGGGCTTGATCCTCGCCGTCGGGGTGGCGTTCTGGTTCATGTGGCGGCATCGGATGCCGCTCTGGACGACGTGCGACGCCTTCGCGCCCGGAATCGCACTCGGCCAGGCCGTCGGGAGGGTCGGTTGCCTGCTTGCAGGCTGCTGCTACGGGCGCTCGACCGACCTGCCGTGGGGGATCACCTTCACCAATCCGATAGCCGCAGCGAACGCCGGCACGCCGCTTGATGTCGCGCTTCATCCCACGCAGTTGTACGAATCGATCGCCACGCTTCTCATTCTGGGTGCTCTGCTGCTTCTCGAACGGCGCGGACGGCTGTTCCCGGGACAGACCTTCTGGAGCTACCTGCTGCTCTATCCGCTCGCGCGCTTCACCATCGAGTTCTTCCGGGGCGATCCGCGTGGAACGGTGTTCGATCTGCTTTCCACGTCTCAGTTTGTCTCCGCGCTGCTGATCCCCATCAGCATCGTAATGTTGATCCGCCTCGGCCGAACACCGGGCGGCCCATCGCCGCGCCGGGCCGCAGCGCACGCCACCTAGGAGCCGTGCTGGGTGATCCGCCGCCGAAGCCGCCGTTAATCGAAGAGCTCGTGGTGCCAGCCGGCGAAGCGGGCGTACGACTCGATCAATTCCTCACGATCGAGCTCGACGCACGCGGTGCGGGCGCCCGAACCGCCTGGAGCCGCTCCCAGGTGCAGCGCCTGATCCGGGGTGGGCATGTGCAGGTTGCGGGCGGGCCGGCGCGAATGAGCGCCCAGGTGCGCGCCGGTGATCGTATCCGCGTCGAGATTCCTCCGGCGATGCCGGCGACGCCGCAACCGGAGGCGCTGGCAATCGAGATCATTCATGAGGACCCGGATCTCGTTGTGGTGAGCAAACCGGCCGGTATGGTGGTCCACCCGGGCGCCGGACACGCCGAGGGAACACTGGTGAACGCGCTGCTCCACCACGTGCGCGACCTCAGCGGCATCGGCGGCGAACTTCGGCCCGGCATCGTCCACCGCCTGGACCGGGGTACGTCCGGGCTGATGGTGGTAGCAAAACATGACGCGGCGCACGCCGAACTGGGACGTCAGTTCAAGGCCCGCGAGGTAGAGAAGACGTACTCCGCGCTCGTCTGGGGCGTGGTTCGGCAGGGACGACGGATCGATCTCCCGATCGGCCGCGACCCGATCGACCGGAAGCGCATTTCGACGCGCGCGCGCCGCGCGCGTGAGGCGGTGACGCGCGTCACCAAGGCGGAACCGCTTGCCGCCATGACGCTAACCGAAATCGCCATCGCCACCGGCCGGACGCATCAGATCCGGGTCCACCTGAGCGCTATCGGTCACCCGATCGCGGGCGATCAAACCTACGGGGGGCGGAAGCGCCATGTGCCGCCCGTGCTTCGCGACGCGCACCGGATCGTGCAGCGCCTCGACCGGCCGTTCCTCCATGCACTGCGACTGGCGTTCAAGCATCCGCGCGACGGCCGCCGTCTGGCGTTCGACGCCGACCTGCCGGACGACCTCCAACGGATTGTGGACGATCTCCGTGAACTGGAGGCGACGCGAACCGAGACGGAACGGCGCGGGAAACGAAACAGCAGCAACGAAGGTTACTGAAGCGTGTCAGCAACCGGGCCGGGGGCCGTGAGCTTCGGCTTTCTCGCGTGCGGAGGCGGTGCCGTGGCCGGGGTGAGTGCAAGGGCAAGCGCCTCGTCAATCGTCGAGACGTAGTTAATCTCCATCTCGCGCCGCAACTGGTCGCCCACTTCCTCGTTGATGTACGGCTCGTTCCGCTTCGGCAAGATCACACGAACTATGCCGAGTTGACGCGCCGCAAGCACCTTCTCCTTGACACCACCAACCGGGAGGACCAGGCCGGAGAGGGTAATCTCGCCCGTCATCGCGATGTCGCCACGAACCGGCCGGCCGGTCAACTCGGAGACGAGCGCGACCGCCATCGTCAGGCCAGCGGAGGGACCGTCCTTCGGGATGGCTCCCGACGGGACATGGATGTGGATATCGCCGTTCCCGTAGAAGTCGGGGTCCACCCGGTAGCGGGCGGCATTCGTCCGAACCCAGGAAACCGCGGCCGAGGCCGATTCCTTCATGACATCGCCCAGCTGTCCCGTCAACTCCAGCCTACTCCCGTTGGACATGCGTGCTGCTTCGACGAACAGCACGGTGCCGCCGGCCGGTGTCCACGCCAGACCGGTCGCCACGCCCGGACGCTTCGTCCGTTCCGCCACTTCCTCATCCTGGAACTTCGGCGGGCCGAGTAGCTCGGCCAGCAGTTCCGGCGTCACCGAGACAGTCGCCTCGTCCCCCTCCACGCGTCGGCGCGCTATCTTCCTGCAGAGGGCGCCCAGTTCCCGTTCCAGATTCCGGACGCCTGCTTCCCGCGTGTAGTTGCGGATGAGCGCACGGAAGGCCAGCTCGGTGAAGGTGATTTGCGAGTCCGTCAGGCCGTGTCTCTCCACCTGCCGCGATACCAGGTGCTCGGTCACGATGGCGAGCTTCTCGTCCTCGGTATAACCCGGCAGTTCGAGCACCTCCATCCGATCCAGCAGTGGTGGCGGAACGGGATCGAGGATGTTTGCCGTCGTAATGAAGAGCACTTCCGACAGGTCGAACGGGACGTCAAGGTAGTGGTCACGAAAGGTGTTGTTCTGCTCCGGATCCAGAACCTCGAGCAGCGCCGAGGCGGGGTCGCCCCGGAAGTCCATGCCGAGTTTGTCGATCTCGTCGAGGACGAAGACCGGGTTCTTCGTCTCGGCCCGTCGCAGCCCGCGGATGACCTGTCCCGGCAGCGCACCGATGTAGGTACGCCGGTGGCCCCGGATTTCCGCTTCGTCGCGCATGCCACCGAGTGACACGCGAACCACCTCCCGGTCCAGGGACTCGGCGATGCCCTTGGCGAGCGAAGTCTTGCCGACGCCGGGTGGGCCGACAAAGCAGAGGATCGGCCCCTTGATATCCGGCTTCAGCTTGCGAACGGCCAGATACTCCAGAATCCGGTCCTTCGCCTTCTCGAGACCGGAGTGCCCCCGGTCAAGCGTCTCCTTCGTTCGCGGCAGATCGATCGTCTCCTGGCTCCTGACGTTCCAGGGGAGCGAAATCAGCCAGTCCAGGTAGGTGCGCGAGACGGTGTACTCCGCTGCCGCCACCGGCATCTTCGACAGCCGATCCAGCTCTCGCCGCGCTTCCTTAGCGACCGCTTCCGGCATACCCGCCGATTCGATCTTCTCGCGGAGCTCATCAACCTCTCTGGCCTGATCGTCCGTCTCGCCCAACTCCTTCTGGATCGCCTTCATCTGCTGGCGCAGCAGGTACTCGCGCTGGTTCTTGCCCAGCTCCGACTGCACCTGCGACTGGATCGTCGAGCGGATGTCGAGTATCTCGATCTCCTTCCCGAGGAGCTTGTTGAGCCGGGTCAAGCGCTCGCGAACGTCGAGGTCTTCGAGCAGCGCCTGCTGGTCGTCGGTCCCGATCGTCCGGAGGCTGGAGCCGATAACGTCGGCCAGACGGCCCGGTTCCGCGATGTTGTCGACGAACGCCGGAACGTCATCGGAAAGATGCGGTGACACCGCCACGACCTCGACGAACCGTTTCCTGGCTGTCGCGACGAGCTCGTCGATCGCCTCCCGGTCACCCTCGATCACTACCTCCTCGACGCCTTGCACGGCAGCGCGGTGGAACGGCTCGATGGTGATCAGCCGGTCGAGCGCAAGTCGTCCCATCCCCTCGACGAACAGCCGGTAGCTGCCGTCGGGCAACGGGAAGATCTTGTGGACCTGCGCCAGGGTGCCGATTCGATAGAGGTCGTCGTGGCCTGGCTCCTCCAGCGCCGCGTCACGCTGGGTGAAGACGGCGATCAACTGGCTCTCCTCGAGGGCGCTCTCGATCAGCTCGACTGAACGGGGACGCCCCACGGCGAGCGGCATGATGCCGCCCGGAAAGAGCACCGTGTCGCGCAGCGGCAACACCGGTAGCTCGGACGGCACCTGGTGCGTCTGGACGGATGCCGTCGGCGTCGGGCGTCGACCCTCGCTCATCGCTACCCCTGAAAGTCAGTGAAGAGCGAAGCGGGAGCCCGACGCGCGTCGTACATCTGCTCCCGCTCGATTGCCAGTTCGCGCTCCACCTCGCACTCGGTGCAGCGGACGGCGAACGGCAACGCCCGGAGCCGCTCGGTTGCGATCTCCTTCCCGCACTCGTAGCAGTACCCGAAGGCGCCTTCGTCGAGGCGGCCGATCGCCTCTGTGATCTTGTGAAGCGTCTCGGTCTTCATCTGCAGCACGGCGAATTCGATGTCGCCCTGGATGTCCATTTCGGAGGCCTCCGCCTCGTCGCGCACATCTGGCGTGGGCGAAGCCGCGTGCTCCAGCCGTACGTCGCGCATCTTGTGCTGCACCTCGCCGATGATCTCGAGACGCCGCGCCTCGAGCATCTTCTTCAGCTCGCGGTGGCGAGCCTGGCTCAGCTTCTTCCTCGTGGTGCGTGCTTGCATGTTCATGGTGCCTGCTCCTTTCCAGGCGGTTCGTCCAGTTCAGCCCGGTCCTTGCTGCCTATCGAGCCTCGCCCAACATGAGTGCAAGATCCGTGCCATTGGAACCAGCGCTATTTGCTTAGACGACAGAAACAGCGGTTTGGTTTCGGAAGGACGTTTGTCCTCTCCAGAGGACGTGCTGCGTTCAATCGGCGGCAGGAATTTCGGCGGCCCCGGACCAGAAACCGACCTTGGCTGTCATAATCCCAACGGCCGTGTCGAAACAGACTTGTCCGCTATGTGGTCGCCGGAAGGCGCGGCGCAGCTGCCCCGCGAAAGGGGTCTCGATCTGCTCGGTCTGCTGTGGCACCAAGCGCCTGACCGAAATCGCCTGCCCACCCGATTGTTCCTGGCTGCATTCCGCCTCGGCCCACCCGCCCGCCGTGGTGCAGCGACAACGCGAACGCGACGTTCATTTCCTCGTGGCGCTACTGCATGGACTGACGCCGCAGCAGCAGGCACTCACCTATCGACTGCTGGCCGTGCTAGGCCAGGATCGGCCTGACCTTCCGGGCCTTCGCGATGCCGACGTCGCGGAAGCGGCCCAGGCAATGGCGCAGACCGCAGAGACGGCCAGCCGCGGAATCGTCTACCAGCACGCCGTTCAGACTACCTACGCTCAGCGGCTGGTAAAGGAGATGGCCGGACTCGTTGACGCTTCAGCGCAGCAGGGAACGCCGGTTCCTGACCATGACCTGGCCGACATCTTCCGGCGGATCGAACGGGGCGCCCGGGAAGGACAGACGCTCTTGAGCGCGGAAGGGGACGAGGCAGCGTGCGTGGCCATGCTGAAGCGCTTCGCATCGACCATGACGGGTGACGGGGAGGCTGCAGGGGGTAGCACGGGCAACCCCGCCGAGCGGACCTCACCGTCGGGTCTGATCGTCCCTGGACGCTGACGCGGCGACTCCCGGTATAGAATAGGCACGTACTTATGGCGAAACGTTGCGACATCTGCGGCAAGGGCCCGAAGATGGGCCGGAATGTCTCACACGCCCACAACGTGACGAAGCGGCGGTTCCAGGCGAACATCCAGACGGTCCGCGCGGTGGTCAACGGTGGGGTGAAGCGGCTGCGGGTGTGTACCCGCTGCATCCGGTCGAACCTCGTCGTCAAGGCACCGTAGCCCGACCCTCCGCAATCACCTCGAGCGGGAAGAAATTCCCTTCCAGGCAGAACGTGTCTCGGACTCCCATCGTCACGACGGGCGCGCCGGCAGCTATTGGTCCTTACTCGCAGGCAATTCGAAGCGGTGATCTGCTCTTTGTCTCGGGGCAGGTAGCTCTGGACCCGGATACGGGCGAGATGATCGATGGCGACGTCGGCGCCCAGACCGAACGGGCGCTCCGGAACCTCGACGGCATCCTGACCGCTGCCGGCGCGACATGCGCCGATGTCGTCAAGACGACCGTTTACCTGGCCGACATGAACGACTTCGCCACGATGAACCGGGTGTACGCCACCTTCTTCGCCGACCCCTCGCCGGCCCGCGCGGCCGTCCAGGTTGCGCGACTCCCGAAAGATGCCCTGGTGGAGATCGACTGTATCGCCAGGGTGTCAGCAAACACGGGCTCCTAGCCCGGATTTCTCACAGCTCCCGGAGATCGGGCATGAGGCGGTGGGTCTGGGGTTCCGGGCGGCCAACTCAGGCGCCAGCGGTGGTCTGGACGCGGGCGACGACGTGCGCGCGGCGCCAAAATCGGTCGGGTAAGCACACCATGCCCGAAAGGTCCCCGTGCCCCCCTGCGGTCGTGAACGTATGCCGCCGCCTGGCCAATCGTCAGGCCGGGCCGGGCGGTGCGCGCAAACGTTGAGCGGCCGTGATGAACAGATCGGCGTCGGGCGCCAGCTCGGACAGCGCCACGCAGATGCGGCGCACGGTGACGCGGACGTGGGCGCCGATCTTGAGCAGCCGCAGCCGTAGCGTGTCGCATTGGGCGCGGGCGAGCCGGGTGCCCGCCAGCCCCCGGTCGCGGAGGTGCTGGAGCAGGACGTAGGCCAGCGTGGCCCAATACAGGCGCAGTTGGTTGGCGCGCAGCGTCGCACTGCTCGTCCGGTCCGCGAACAGCGCCAGTTGCTGTTCCTTGATGCGGTTCTCCATGTCCCCGCGGGCGCAATAGAAATCCTCATACAGCGCCTGCGCCGCCAGGGTGTCCGGCCGCAGCGATGTCACCACGAAGCGTGGATTGGCGCCCGCGGGCAGATGCTCGGCCTTGCCGACCACCCGGCGCTCCCGGCTCCAGCTCTCGCGCGTGCGATAGCGGAAGTCCGCAAACACCCGCGCGGCGGTCCCGGTTTCCTCGCACTGCGCCTGGGCCTGCGCCAGTTCGGGCGCGATGTGTTCCTTCAACCGAGCGTTCTTCGCCAAGCCGATGACGTAATCCACCGCATGCTCTTCGCACCAGTTCAGCAGCTCGTCTCGGCAGAACCCCGAGTCTCCCCGCACCACGATGGAGACCGACGGCCACGCCTGCCGCACCTGCCCCACAATCCGCGCCAACTCGTCCACCACCCCGGCCGCCCCGTCGATGTTCGAGGGCCGCAACCGCGCGCAGAGCACCTGCGCCCCGCAGAAGATATACAGAGGCAGATAGCAGTAGTGCCGGTAATACCCGTGGAAGAACCGCCCTTCCTGCTGGCCGTGCAGCGGGTCGTCCGTCGCATCGACATCCAGCACGATGCGCGCCGGCGGCGTCGGGTGCGACTCGATGAACACGTCCACCAGCAGGGCGTCGAGCGCCGCCTCGTCATAGGTCACCTTCTTGTACCGGTCAGCCTCGGCGTCCTTCGACCCGACCAGTTCCAGCCGGTTCAGCGTGCTCTTCCCCGCCAGCGCGGCCCCGCGGTCCGCCACCCGCACCCGGTTCTCGCCCGTCGGGTCCGCCTTGCCCACCGCGGCCGCCACCAGCGGGTCGCGCCGCAGGGTGTCATGGTCGTTCAGATCTTCGTAGCCCAACGCGACGGCCATCACACGCTGGGTCACCAAGTCCTCGACCGTGTGCTCGATCAAGCTCGGATCCCGGTAGTCCTGGAAGCACTCCGCCGCGCGCCGGCACACGCCGGTGCACTTCTCCACCGCCCGCAGCAGCAATGCCCCGGCGTTGGACGTGATCGTTCCGCCATCAAAGCTGGCGACCAGACGGCGACGACCGACCCGAGGAAACTCAAGCTGGGTTGGCGTACAATGTGTCGACAAGAGGCTGCCTCCGTGTGTGGCTTGAAGTTATTGTGATAACAACACTTTACGCCATCACGGGCAGCCTCTTGTTCACCTCCGGTGAGAAATCCGGGCTAGCAGCCTGTCGGACTTAGGCGCGGCAAACGCGCGTGGAAGCGACTTGGCACCTGTTTGAACGACGCCCTGTGTCTCTGTGCCGGGAGGGCCGCTTCGACCGAAACGGGGACTGTATCCTGGCCATCGGTCGCTGACGGCGCCTGGAGGTCTTTCTGACGCCTCTGGTGGGTCGCGAACACGCCGAGTTCCGCCCCGTATAGCCCCGTCATGCCAGCCTGAGGTTGTGCACGCGTCGGCAGTTATACGCCAGCGTTACCAAGGCCCATTCGCCCTCCACCTTCTCAAGACCCCGCAGCAGAAACTGCCGGAAGCCCATCGCCTGCTTCACGATCCCGAACACCGGCTCCACCGTCTGCTGGCGCAAACGGTAATGCGCCCGGTGCTCCGGCAGTGCCATCTTCTCCTGCATCGACTTGATCCAGTCCGCCTGCGGCTCCTTCGCCAGCTGCTCCGGCGGCTCCGGTCGGAAGTCGTGCCGGCGCCGTTGGCCTTCCGCCCCCGTCGCCACCAACACCTCCACACCGCGACCTGCCAGTTGCGACACCTCGCTGCCCGTCGCGTAGCCACTGTCCGCCAGTACCCGATCCGCCGCGCCCACCGCCGTCGGTATCGCGTCCACGTCCGCCACCAACTCGTTGCGGTCGCTCGCGCACACGCTCACCCGCGACCCCAACACCAACTGACTGCCGTCGGCATCCACCACCGCCTGCGCGTTGTATGCCTGGCGGTACTCATGGCGCCGGCTCTTGCGCATCAGCGCACTGTCCGCATCCGTCAGGTTGATCTGCGCCTTCGCCTCCGGCGCGTCCCTCGGCGGCGTGATGTGCCGACCCTTGCGCGATCCCGCACGCCGCTCCCGCGCCGCCACCGTGCGCTCGTACTCCGCCCGCTCCGCGTCCGCACGCGCCTGCGCACGCCGTTCCAACTCCGCGCACGCACGGTCCAGCTTCGCCCGTAGCGTCTCGCGCCGCGACAACTCCTCCGGCAGACCCTGTGGGTCCGGCACGTCGTCCGTGTCGGCGTGCTCCGCCTGATCCAACAACCCCTCGATCTCGCCTCGCAACTGCTCGCGCAACGCCCCCGCACGGTCGTAGCGGATGCTGTTGCGCTTGTTCGCGTTCGCGTCCACCTTCGTCCCGTCCACGCTCACCGTCCCAACACGCAGCAACTGCAGCTCCTTCGCCAGCAGCAGTACCTGCAGGAACGCCTCCGCTACCGCTTCGAAGTTGCTGCGCCGGAACGTGCAGATCGTGTCGTGGTCCGGATGACAGTTCGCCGCCACGTACCGAACGCCAATGTCCCGATACGTCGCCCGCTCGATCCGACGCGAGCCGAAGATCCCGTTCGCGTAGCAGTACACCAGCAACGCCAGCATCATCCGCGGGTGATACTGCGCCGATCCGGTGCCCCGTTCGTTCACCTGGAACCGCTCCAGCGGCACCCGTTCCACCGCCTCCACCACGAAGTGCGCCAGATCGTCCTCAGGCAGCCAATCGCGCAGGTCCGGCGGCAGCAGATACAACTGCGACTGGTGCCGCTGTACAAAATTCGGCATCTACTTCTACCCCCTCAACTCGACAAGCCCCATTATAAAACCCGGGCCTAAGTCCGACAGGCTGCTAGGCCCCTACTGCTGCCGCAGCACCCGTTCGACGTTCAACACGCCCGGGACGGCACGAACCACCTTGATCACCTTCTGCAGGTGCTTCAGGTCAACGATGTCCATCGTGACGCTGATGTGGCCATGTCGATCCTCCCCCGACGACGCTTCCACCTTCCGGATGTCGATGCGCGTCTCGGCGATGCGCGACGTAACGTCCGCGAGCATGCCGCGACGGTCCTCGACCTGGATCGTAAGGCAGACCGTGAACGCGTCGCCATCCGCCTTGTCCCACACAACGTCGATCCGCCGCTCCGGGTCGTACAACAGGTTCAGTACGTTCGCGCAACTCGCGGAGTGCACCGATACCCCCTTGCCACGCGTCACATAACCGACAATCTTCTCGCCCCGTATCGGATTACAGCATCCGGCCCGGAAAACCATCAGGTCGTCGAAGCCCCGCACCTTGATGACATGCTTGTTCGGCCGAAGCATCCGCCGCACGGCGGAAGCGACCGCCGTCTCCTGCTTCGGTTCCCTTAACTGGTTTTCCGGCACCAGCCGGTCGAGCACCTGCCGCGCCGAAACCTTCCCGTAGCCGACGGCGGCGTACAGGTCATCCGGCTTCGCCGCGCTGAAGGCGGAGCAGACCGTCTCTATGGCACCCGTGTCCAGTACCGCTTTGGTCTTCAGCGCGAAGCGGCGCGCCTCCTTTTCGAGGAGCTTCCGCCCAAGATCGACGGCGCGCACCTTCTCCTCGGCATGGATGAACTGCTTGATCTTGTTGCGCGCGCGTGTCGTCCCGACAACGTTCAGCCAATCCCGGCTCGGTTGATGCCCGGCGGCGGTCACCACTTCCACAATATCGCCGCTCTCCAGGCGCGTCCGAAGCGGCACCATCCGTCCGTTGACGCGCGCGCCGACGCAGGTATTGCCAATGTCGGTGTGAATGGCGTACGCGAAGTCGATCGGCGTCGCGCCACGCGGCAACCCCTTCACTTCTCCCTTCGGAGTAAAGGTGTACACCTCCTCCGGGTAGAGATCGATCTTCAGGCTGTGGATGAACTCGCTCGGGTCCGGAACATCCTTTTGCCACTCAAGCAGTTGCCGGATCCAGAGGAAGTACTGCTCATCAGTCTCCGCTCCGACGCGTCCCTCCTTGTACTTCCAGTGGGCCGCGATCCCCTCCTCGGCAATCTGATGCATCTGCTCCGTTCGAATCTGCACCTCGAACGGAAAACCCCGATCGCTCACAACCGACGTATGCAGAGACTGGTAGCCGTTGGGCCGCGGCATCGCCACGAAGTCCTTGAAGCGTCCCGGAACGGGCGACCAGGTCTGGTGGATGATCCCCAGCGCGGCATAACAGTCATGCACCGAGCGCGTGATGACCCGGACCGCCACCAGGTCGTAGACCTGATCGAGCGAGATTCGTTGCCGCTTGATCTTTTCCTGGATGCTGAACAGCTGCTTGATTCGCCCTTCGATCGTGAGTACCGGCACTCGCGCGTTGCGTAGCTTGTCCGAAAGCGTCCGCTTGAGCTGCGCCACGGTCCGGTCCGTCGCCTTCCGGCGCTCGTCCACCACCGTCCGGAGCGATTCGTACTCCCCCGGTTCAAGGTGTCGGAATGCCAACTCCTCCAGCTCGTGCTTCACCTTGCTCATGCCGAGCCGATGTGCAATTGGCGCGTAGATGTCCGCGGTCTCCTGCGCGATCTTGAGTCGGCGCGGCTCCGGCAGGTGATCGAGGGTGCGCATGTTGTGCAGACGGTCGGCCAGCTTCACCAGGATGACTCGAACGTCGTCCACCATCGCGAGCAGCATCTTGCGGAAGTTCTCCGCCTGCCGTTCCTCGCTCGACGAGAACTGCATCGCGCCGATCTTGGTAACGCCGGCAACGACATGCGCGATGTCCTCGCCGAACAGCTCGCGCACTTTTTCCTCTGTGGTGAGCGTGTCCTCGACCACGTCATGCAGCAGGCTGGCGGCGACCGCGACATCGTCGAGGTGCATGTCTGCCACCAGTCCCGCCACTTCCAGCGGGTGGGTGATGTACTGCTCGCCGGAGCGGCGCGTCTGGCCAGCGTGCGCCACCGCGGAGAAGTCATACGCCCGGCGCAACAGGTCGATGTCGGCGTCCGGCTTGTACGTCTGGATCGTCTGGATCAGGCCTTCGAGACTGCTCATAAAAAAAGCCGGGCGCCCTCGCGAGCGCCCGACCCTGATTGTCGCCGATCTGTGCGGGGGTGTGTGAAGCGCCGGGCGTCTATTCCCCTTCGCCCGCTGCGGCCGTCGCTGCAGCCACCGCCTGCCCTTGCGCCTCTTCCTGGATCTGCTGGGCAAGGTCGCGCAACTCATCCGCCTGCGCGATGAGCGCGCCCTGCTCGTCGATGTCTTCCGTCATGTTCGCCTGCATCCGGAGCAGGATGTTCTTGTAGACGAGCGCGTCGACGTAGCGGTCGTTCAGGGTGATCGCCTGATCGGCCGCCTCGATCCCTGCCAAGACATAATTCGCCTTCTCGTCCTGGGTAATGCGGAAGTCCCGGAACGCTTTCTCCCAGTAGAAGGTGGAGATCGTGTAAAACGCCTCCGGGTTGTCCGGTTCGATCCGAGCCCGCTGCTGCAGCGCGTCGATCGTCTTCTCGAACTCGCCGCTCCGGTTGTAGAAGCCGGCAAGCTGCAGATAGACGGTCGGATCCTCCTGCCGCATGTTCCTCACCTCAAGCATGATCGCCTCGGCATCCTCGAAGAGACCCGATTCCTCGAAGAGCTGCGCCAGCACGAAGTAGTTGTCGGGGTTGGCCGGATCGAGCTGGATCATCTCCTGCAGCAACATCGCGCGGTTGGTCGGATCATTCAGCCGGTCCGGACCGTAGGCGGCCACCAGGTACTGCATCGACAGCGTCTGGAACTCCGGGTTCGGAATCCGCTCGGAGGCGAGCCTGTAGTACCTGACCGCCTCGTTCAGGAACCGATCGTTCTCCGCGTCCCCCCGGAACGCCGGCGTGTAGAGGTTGTCGTAACAGTTGGCGACGTAGAAGTACGCGACCGTCATCACCTGCGACAGTTCGCTCTCCGGATCGGCTTCGATGGCCTCGAGCACCATCATGTATTCCTCGATCGCCCCTTCGTAGTCAGCCCGACCGTACAAGAGGTTAGCTTCCTTAAACGTGCGCATCGCGCCAAGCTGATCGAGGAAGGCGCACGAGACCAGCGGCATCACGAGCGCCACGACAAGGGCAAGTCTCAGGCAAGTGCGTCCGGTCTGCATGTTGTTCTCCTTCTCGGCTATCGACATCCGGCCTAGCCAACCGGCGCAGCGCCAGCAGCGCGGCGCATGCCTTCCGTCACGATGCCCACCTTTTCAACTCCGGCACCCCGCGCAGCGTCGATCACGTCAATGATCTCACCGTAGGTGAGCGTGCCGGCACCGGCGATGAACATGGTCTTCTCGCGCCGGGTCTCGAAGATCTCCCGCAGTTCCGACTCCAGCGACGCCATTTCCATGGGCTGCTGGTTGACGGAGATGCGACGGTCAGCGGTGAACTCCAGCACGATCTGGCTGCTGTCGGTAGCCGCCTGCGCCGAGCCCTGAGTCTCTAGCGGAAGGTTGATATCCAGCCCGCGCTGTCCCAGTGGCAGGGCCGCCAGGAAGATGACGATCAGAACCAGCAGCACGTCGATGAACGGCGTGATGTTGATGTCCGAGTTCTGGGCGACATGCGACGCGCCAACGACCGTGTCGGCGCCGTGGTGCTTCTTATGCGACATGGCGAACTACTCTCCTCCGCCGCCACCCAGCTCACGCTCGGTGATCAGTCCGACGTTCTCTATACCGGCCCGCTGCAGTTGGTCCATCAGTGACATCACGGAGGAGTACTGGGCGTTGGTGTCAGCCTTGACCAGCAGTATGCGCTCCACCTTCAGGCTCATGACCGTGTTGATGGTACTGAGCAACTCGCCCGACGGCGTCGGCGCGTTGTCGACGAAGTACCGGCCGTCCGCAGTCACCGCCACTATCGTGTTGCTGTCGTTGTCCGGCTTGTCACCCGAGTACGTCGCCTCGGGCAGCGTCAACGTCACGCCCGCCTGCAACAGTGGCGCGATGAGCATGACGATGATGAGAAGCACGAGCATCACGTCGGCGAGCGGCGTGATGTTGATCTCGGAATTCAGGCCGCTAAGCTTATCGCCAACTTGCATCCCCATGGTCTGTTCTCCTCAAATGAAGCCGCGATCCGGACGCGCCCTGTCGCCAGGCGACGGACGCGTCCGGCCGGATCTCCTTGGCGAAGGCCTACGACTTCTTGATGAAGTAGTCGACCAGCTCGGACGACGAGTTGTCCATCTCGACGGCGAAGTACTCGAGGCGACCGGTCAGGTAGTTGAAGAACCAGACCGCGGGAATCGCCACGAACAGACCGATCGCGGTCCCGACGAGCGCTTCCGAGATACCGCCAGAGACTGCGCCCAGACCGCCCGACCCCGTGGCCGCGATCCCCTGGAACGCGTTGATGACGCCCAGCGTGGTGGCGAGCAGCCCGACGAACACGGCCGTCGAGCCGATGGTCGCGAGGATGCCCATGCCCCGCTTCAGGTCGGAAGAGGTGAGGGCGGCGGCACGCTGAATAGCGCGGTGCACGCCGTCAACGACATCGTCCTTATTGAGCGCGGCACCACTGTCCTGCTGGAACTGGTACTCCTGCAGCCCGGCGAGCACCACCTTACCGAGGTGGCTGTACTTGTAGTTCTTGGACTGCGAGATGGTGATCGCCTCCTTGAGCTTGCCGTCCTTGAGGTGCTTCGCCACCTGCGGAGCAAACAGCCTCGACTGCTTCGAAGCCTGCATGAAGGTAAACAACCGCTCAAAGAAGACGCCCACCGATGCCATCGACATGAGTGCCAGGACCGCCATCAGGAGCTTGACCGGCACGCCCATCTGGTCCCAGAGTTCAAGAAAATCCATCTGTTCCTCCTCGTGGGTCTCACCGGACCCTCAACGATTCCGTTTCCACTAGATCTAACGCGAACGTAACTACTGCAGCGTGAAGTTGACGGTCACCGTCATGATGACCGGCACCGGCACGCCATTCAACAACGTCGGGGTGTATTGCCACTGCTTCACGGCATTGATCGCCGCTTCGTCCAGCAACGGCACCGACCGGAGCACGTTGACGTCGGTCACGGTGCCCGTCGGACCGATGACCGCCTCAAGAATGACGACACCCTGAACCCGGGCCTGCTGGGCCACCGGCGGATAGACCGGCGGGACGTCGCGGACCTTGGTCGGGGGACTGATGTTGCCGCCGACGCGCACCGGCTCTGGCGGGGGCGGGGGCGGGGGGGGGGCGCTCGGCAAGCCGCCGACGATGCCGCTCACGACACCGCCGACGACACCGCCTTCAACGCCACGCACCTCCGAGAGATCGAAGCCGGTCTCCTCGACAATCTGCTCCGGCGCGACGATCGGTGCCGCGTTCGGGTTGATGTCGATCACCGGCGGTGGTGGCGCCTCGGCCGCGGCAGGCGGCGGTGGCGGCGGTGGCGGTGGTGGCGGTGGTGGTGGCGCGGCGACGAACGCCATCATCGACGCCGGCGTCGGCAGCGCGTCGACCGCCATCAGCGGCACGATCACAATCGCGCCGATCGCCACCACGTGCGCGATGATCGACACCGGAAGGGTGTACCACTTGCGTGCGCCTACGTGAATGGTCGGGTTCGCGATCTCCCCGAACAGCGCGGGTTCCGCCCTCTTGGGCGGACCGCCCTTCCCGGGCACCGCGGCGCCCGGCGATGATGCCTTCGACTGCGGATTCGTTTTCTGCTGCGTGTTAGCCACGGAAACGCCCTCCTGACCTGCTCGGCGCGCGTACGCCGATTTCCAAGGCGCCGATTATAGCAGGCCGATTGCCGGTGTCAACGAACCAAATCTCCGTCTACGCGCCCCACTACTTCTTCGACACCGGCGGAAAAAAAATGGCCCGTTTCGGGTGCACAACGCTATTCCCAAACTGCCGACCCGCCGGATGCGGGAAGGCGGCATCATAACCCCACCGCCCCGCAGCGTCAACTAACGCTGCGCCATTCCGGCTACTGCATCCAAGCGACTATCAGCGGGGCAAAGATGACCGCGACGATAGTCATCAACTTGATCAGGATATTGAGACTGGGCCCCGAGGTGTCCTTGAACGGATCGCCGACCGTGTCGCCGATCACCGCCGCCTTGTGCGGGTCGGACCCCTTCCCGCCATGATGCCCTTCCTCGATGTACTTCTTGGCGTTGTCCCAGGCGCCGCCCGCGTTCGCCATCATGAGCGCCATCAGGACCCCCGTAACCAGCGCTCCCGCCAACAATCCACCCAGTCCGGAGATCCCCAGCAGGAACCCGGCCGCGACCGGCGCGAGCACCGCGATAAGTCCGGGTATCACCATCTCGCGGATCGCGGACTTGGTCGAGATCTCGACACACCGCGCCGAGTCGGGCTCCGCTTCGCCCGAGAGCAGACCCTCGATCTCCTTGAACTGCCGCCGCACCTCGCCAATCATGTCGTTTGCCGACCGTCCGACCGCGTTCATGGTCAGCGCCGAGAAGAGGAACGGGAGCATCCCGCCCAGCAGCATGCCCAACAGGACGTTCGGGTTGTCCAGTTCGAGGCTGAGCAGGCGCGGATCGAACGCCCCCGCCCCCCCTGCCGCCGACACCGCGTTAGCCGCGGTGGCGCGGAACGTGCTGAAGAGCGCGAGCGCCGTCAGGGCCGCCGAACCGATGGCGAAGCCCTTCCCCATCGCTGCGGTGGTATTGCCCACGGCGTCGAGTGCGTCGGTCCGGTCGCGGACGTACCCCTCGCAGCCGCTCATCTCGGCAATCCCACCTGCGTTGTCAGCAACCGGGCCGTAGGCGTCCACCCCCAGGCTGATACCGAGAGTCGAGAGCATGCCAACCGCCGCGATGGCGATGCCGTACAGCTCCGCCTGCTCGAAGCTGAACCAGATGGCGATGCAGATCACGACGATCGGCAGCGCGCAAGACATCATCCCGACCCCGAGACCGGCGATGAGGTTGGTGGCCGGACCGGTCTCCGACTGCTGCGCAATCCTGCGAGCAGGCGGCTTGTCCTTGCCCGTGTAGTACTCGGTGATCTGTCCGATCAGCACGCCTGCCACCACGCCCATCACTACACACCAAAGGATGCCCATCGGCATCTCGAACAGACTGATCAGTGCCGCGGCAGCCACGATGACGAGCACGGAGGCGGCAATCAGCCCATTGTGCAGCGCACTGCCGATCTTCGCCTCGTTGTCCGTCCTGACGAAGAACGTACCCAGTATCGACGAGATGATACCGGCACCCGCGAGCAGGATAGGGAAGATTACGAGGTGCCCCTGGAGCGTTGCGAACGCTCCCTCGTCGACGCCCCAGAGGGCACTGGCCGATGCCGCGCTGAGCGCCCATGCGAGCGCAATCGAGGAAATGATGCTGCCGACGTACGACTCGAACAGGTCGGCCCCCATGCCCGCCACATCGCCGACGTTGTCGCCGACGTTGTCCGCAATCGTGGCGGGGTTGCGCGGATCATCCTCGGGGATGCCGGCCTCCACCTTCCCGGAGAGATCGCCAGCCACGTCCGCCGCCTTCGTGTAGATGCCGCCGCCGACGCGCGCGAAGAGGGCGATGGACGACGCGCCGAGCGAGAAGCCGAAGAGCGATTCGACCGCGCTCGCGCCCGCATCTCCGAGGCCACCGTAGGCGTAGTAGAGCCCGGAGACACCGAGCGTGCCCAGCGCGACCACGGTTAACCCCATCACGGCACCGGACGAGAACGCCACCTGCAGCGCCGACCCCAAGCTCTCCGTGGCGGCCTGGGTGGTCCGAACCGCCGCGCTGGTGGCGGTCCGCATACCGACCCAGCCAGCCGATGCCGACAGCACCGCGCCCAGCAGGAACGCGATGGCGGTCAGCAGCGAATTGCCCGGCAGGAACGCCACGAGCACAACGAACATCAGGGCTACGAAGCCGGCCAGGACGGTGTATTCCGTCCGCAGGAAGGCCATGGCGCCACTCCGGATCAGCTCTGCGATCCGCTGCATCCGAGCCGTCCCCGGTGAGTAGCTGTTGATCCGGCGAATCAGGAATAGAGCAAACAGAGCGGAGATAATCGGCGCACCCCACCCAAGCGCAAAGTACAATTGCTGTTCCATTTTCCCCTCGATGGAGACGGCAGGCGTTTCCCGCCCGCACGCAAACCCCGGAAGTTAACTTGCCGTGCCGAAAGGTGTCAAGAACGGGCGGGAGATCCCGGTTCCCCCTCCCTCAGCTCTTCCCGTTCGGTTACGAGATGTTCACCGAGCGCCATTCCGCCGGTCAGGAACACCTGCAGCCCCTCCTGCACGGTGAGCGACGGGAACGACACGACCGAGCGGGGATAAATGTGGATGTCGCCGAAGTAGACATGGTTCGTCGGAACATAGACGGCGACGTGCGTCCATGATCCCGGTCCATTGTCCGTACCGTTGGCGGCTCCCTGGACGTCGCAACCCTCCAGCCTGAACTCCTTCGTGAGGAAGCCGAGCACGAGTCCCCGCTTCGGATCGTCGACCAGCACGACCCGCTTGAAGCCGACCTGATTGTCCGGCGAGAAGGCAGTGACGATCTGTTTGACCGTGGCGTAGACCGCGCCGAAGAGCGGCAGACGGAGCAGCCAATCCTCGCCCATTCTCAGCAGCCGGCCAAAGAGGACGTTGGTCGCCAGTGCGCCTACCAGCACGACGAGGGTGCCGAGCGTCACCAGGCCGAGCCCCGGGATCTCGCGCCCCAGCCAGCGGGCGTAGATCGGCCCCATCACGCCATCGATCAGGCCGAATAACCAGATGAACGCCACCACGCTGATCGCGATCGGGACGATGACGACGATCCCGGCGATCAGGCTCCGCCGCAGCCACTGCATCGTTCAGCAATCTCCTACGGTTTCGGTAACGCGATCCAGCCTCAAAGCAGTCCCCGGGTCAACACCCCCCCGGCGAGCGCCAACCGATACAGCGCGAACGGATCGAGGGAATGCCGGACGACGTAACGCAGGAAGTACTTTATCGCGAGATAGCCAACCAGTGCCGATAAAACGAACCCGACCGCCATCGCCACCCCGCCGCCGGCCGGCATTCCGTCACGAAGCAGCGCGATGGTCTCGCGCCCACCCGCCGCCAGGATCGCCGGGATGCCAAGCAGGAACGCAAAGCGCGCGGCCGACGCACGACCGAGGCCAAGGAGCATCGCGACAACCAGCACCGCGCCGGATCGTGACACGCCCGGCACGAGCGCCGTCGCCTGCGCCATGCCGAGTAGGAAGGCCTCCCCGGTGGCTATGTCGGTCTCATCCCGACCACCTCGCCCGAAGCGTTCCGCCACGAGCATTGCTACCGCGCCGATGGCAAGTGCGATGCCAGCCACCTCGAGGCTCCGGAGCGAACCGGCAATCAGGTCGGCCGCCAGAAGACCAACGAGTCCGACCGGCACCGTCCCGACGGCGATGGTGCGGAGCAGGGCGCCCGCACCGCCACGATCGAACCAACTCCGCGGCGCGACCGTCGCACGCAGCAGGGCCGCAACCTCCGTGCGGAAATAGACCAGTACTGCGGCCAGGGTACCGACATGCACGGCGACATCGAACGCCAGGCCGAAGCGAGGATCGACCGTCCATCCGAAAACGGAGCGGGCCAGGAGCAGATGCGCCGAGCTCGAAATCGGAAGGAACTCGGTCAACCCCTGGAGGATCCCGAGGAGCGCGGCCTCCGGCGCTGTCACGGACTTTGGTCCGGAAGAACCCGGTAACCCCTACGACGCTCTCGCCTTGCGACGACGCTTGGATGGGCGCGATGGCGCCGCACCCTGCGCGGCCGGCGTCGCGCCGGCTTGCTGCGCCCGGGTGGCACGCCGCTCGGTGATGACGATGGCAATGATCGCCGCGACGAAAATGGTGGAGTAGGTGCCGCTCACGATACCAATGAGCATCGTGAAGGCGAAGCCGCGAAGCACCTCGCCTCCCACGATGTACAGCGCAAGCACGGCGCCACCGGTTGTTCCGGACGTGATGATCGTACGCGCGAGGGTCTGGTTGATGCTGGTATTCACGAGGTGCGCAAAGGTGTCGCGTCGCATGACACGAAGGTTTTCGCGCACCCGGTCGAAGACAACGATGGAGTCGTTCACCGAGTACCCCGTTATCGTCAGCATCGCCGCGACGACGTTGAGCGACAGCTCGTAGTCGAAGACCACCAGCATCGCCAGCGTGATGGCGATGTCGTGCACGACGGCGACTATCGCGCCGACCGCGAACGAGAAGCGGAAGCGGAGGCCGATGTACACCAGGATCCCCGCCAGCGCGAAGACGAACGCATTGATTCCTCGCCGCTGCAGTTCCTCGCCGATGACCGGGCCGACCAATTCCTGGCTAAGCACCTGGAATTCGCCCAGATCGCTCGTCCCCAGCTCGGTCGCAACGGCGTTGGCCCCCTCCTCGAGACTCGCGCCGGACTCGGGGCCCGCGATTGGCAACCGAATCAGGACCTGGTTATCGCCCGGGTCGCCGTACTGCTGAACGACCTTCTCCTCGATACTCCCCAGCGCGTCGCGCACCGCCCCCTCGCCCGTCGACTGCTCGAACTGCAGCACGATGAGGGAGCCGCCGGAGAAATCAATGCCGAGCGGCAGACCAGCCCGCGCAAACGCCACGGCCACGCCAATCGCAATAATCAGCGCCGACAACGCGAACGCCGTCCAGCGCAGGCGAACGAAATCGATGTGTGGAACCTTTAGGAGCGGCATCGTCCTCCGGCCGACCTCAGATACTCAGCGTCGCCGCACGGCGGCGCGCCAGGATGGTCTCGAAGATGGTCCGCGATACGAAGACCGCCGTAAAGACGTTCGAAACGAGCCCGAAGAAGAGCGTGGTCGCGAACCCGCGTATCGGTCCGGACCCGAACTGGAACAGGAACGCCGCCGCGATCAGGGAAGCGACGTGCGTGTCGATGATTGTCAGGAGCACCCGGTCGAAGCCAGCCGAGACCGCCGCCCTGATCGTCTTCGCAGAACCGAGTTCTTCCTTGATTCGTTCGAAGATCAGTACGTTCGAATCGACCCCGATGCCGATCGTCAGGATCAGGCCGGCGATGCCCGGCAACGTCAGCACCGCGTCGATGTACGCCATGCACGCCATCAGGATGAGCAGGTTCAGTACCACCCCGACGACGGCGTTGATGCCCGCAAGCCGGTAGTAGAGGAGCATGAAGATCGCCACCAGCATCAGGCCGGTGATCGACGCGGCCACGCCGGCGCGAATGGAGTCAGCTCCCAACGTCGGCCCGACGGTACGTTCCTCCAGGTAGGTGAGCGACGCCGGCAACGC
Source organism: Vicinamibacterales bacterium (assembly GCA_965246995.1). GTDB lineage: Bacteria > Acidobacteriota > Vicinamibacteria > Vicinamibacterales > UBA8438 > VXRJ01. The sequence goes on along the minus strand of OZ252008.1, from coordinate 816,741 downwards.
GCCGGAGCGGAGCGTGATCTGCAGATCCTCCGCCTCCTGCTGGGTCACATTGGTGATCTGTCCGCTGTCGGTGATCCGTCCCTGGATCGTCGGCGCGGAACGGATCTGACCGTCCAGAACGATCGCCAGCGCGCGGCCGATGTTCGCGCTGGTGGTCTCCCCCATCTTGCTCGCGCCCTCGCGGTTCAGCGTGAAGCTGACCGCCGGCTGGTTGAATTCGTCGAGTGACGGCCGCGCGTTCCGCAGGTCGCGCCCGGTTATCGCGGAGACACGCCGCACAAGGTAATAGAAAGGCTCGGTCGACCCCGTGCCGGAAGAGCCGGTCAGGACCTCCATGTCGGGCGGGACAACACCGTTCCGCGCCTGCAGCAGCGCCTCGCGCGACGCGGCCGGCCCTTCCTCGACCAACTTCAATTCGAGCAGTGCCGTCGACCGGATGAGCGACTTGGCACGTGCCACGTCGGAGACACCCGGCAACTGCACCAGGATCTGATCTCCGCCGATCCCGTGCGGCGCGACGATCGGTTCGCTGACACCCAGCTCGTTCACACGGCGCTCGATCGTCTCGAGCGCCTGCCGTACCGCCTCCTCGCGAAGCGACGAGGCAACCGGGCCGCGCATCCGGAAAGTGTACGAACCACCGGCGCCCGGCTCGCGGTCGTAAGAAACGGATAACCGCTCGTCAGAGATGGTCCGGAACTCGGGGTCGCGCTCCGTCGGCACGCCCTCGACGCGGATGGTCGTCGGATCGGTCGGGAGCACCGCCACGTTCTCCATCCCCTGGAGCGACAACTGCTCGGCCATCTGCTCGGCGGCGGTCTCCGTCTCCACCTGCAGCGCGTCGTCGGTCTGGACGCGCAACACCAGGTGAACCCCCCCCTGCAGGTCCAACCCCAGGCGGATCTTCTCTCCCGGCGGATAAACCCCCCAGGTCGCCAATCCGGCGACAGCGACTATGAAGAGCAGTTTCCATTGCAGGTTCTTCCGCACGGTGGTCTCCTTCGGTGGGGCGCCGTCCTGCTGCTACGACGTACTTGCGTCCTGCACCACCGGCTCCTGGCCCTGGTAGCCGCCGATGGCGCTGCGCGAGACTTCGATCCGCACCCGGTCAGCGATCTCCACCTGCACCGACTTGTCGTTCAGTCTCGTGATCGAACCGTAGATGCCGCTGGTCGTCACGACTCGCTCCCCTACTTTGAGCGCCGCCTGAAACTCCCGGACCTTGGTCTGCCGCCGACGCATGGGCATCCAGATGACGACGTAGAAGATCCCCAGGATCAGGATCAGCGGCAGGAACTGTACCAACAGGCTCGGCTGCTGTCCGGACGGGGGCTGCGCCATGGCGAACAACGTCACGGCGTCGTCAGGCGTCGACATGGATGAGTGAGATACGCGAATTCGGGGCTACTGTGCGAGCACATCCACGGGCGCCGCCGGCCCACCGGCGTACATGTGATGGAAGGCTTGCCGAAACTGTTCGAACCGGCCCGACCGGATAGAGTCCCTGATCCCCCGCATGGTGTCAAGGTAGAAGTGTAGATTATGCAGCGTATTGAGAACAGCACCGGTCATCTCGTTAGCCACCTGCAGGTGCCGCAGGTACGCCCGCGAGACATGGCGGCACGTATAACAACCACACTCCGGGTCGACAGGCCGGTCATCCTCGGCGAACTCGGCCCGCTTGATGGAGATCGGTCCGGTGCGGGTGAACAACTGTCCGTTCCGCCCGTTCCGAGTCGGCAGGACGCAGTCGAATAGGTCCACCCCGCGCGCGACCGTCTCGATCAGGTCGGTCGGGGTACCCACTCCCATCAGGTAGCGGGGCCGGTCGGGGGGAAGGCAGGTCGTGGTCACCTCGGTCATCTGGTACATCGTTGCGGTCGGCTCGCCGACGCTCAACCCGCCTATGGCGTAGGCGTCAAACCCCAATGCGACGGTCGCGCGCGCACTCTCCTGGCGCAGCGCCGGGTACATTCCCCCCTGCACAATCCCGAACTGCGCCTGGTTCGGCGTCGTCATCATGGCGCCATCGCCGGCCGGCGCTCCCCGGAGCCGTGCGTGGCGCGCGCGCGACCGCTCCGCCCAACGCACGCTCCGCTCCATCGACTCGCGAGCCACCGCGTCCGTGACCGGCCAGGGGGTGCACTCGTCGAAGGCCATTGCGATGTCGCTGCCGAGACGAGCCTGGATGTCGGTCGCGGACTCGGCCGTCAACACCTGCTCGCTGCCGTCCAGATGCGATCGGAAACTGACACCCTGCTCGTCGATCCGACGTCGTGCGGCCAGACTGAACACCTGGTAACCGCCACTGTCGGTCAGGATCGGACCGTTCCAGCCCATGAAGCGGTGGAGCCCGCCGCGGCGCGCTACCAGCTCGTCGCCGGGACGCAGGTGGAGGTGATACGTGTTCGCCAGGATGATCTCCGCACCCAGGTCGTCCAGATCGCGCGGCGTCAACCCCTTCACCGCGCCAGTGGTTCCGACCGGCATGAATGCCGGCGTGTCGACGGCGCCGTGCGGCGTCGCCATCCGCCCGCAACGCGCGGCACCCGCGGTCGCCGTGACTGCAAAGCCGAACTCGCCGTTTCCCGCATCGCGACTCACGCTCGCGTATACTACAGGTCACTTGTGCAGCGCCTGCGCGTCGGCGTGATCTACGGCGGCCGGTCGAGCGAGCACGAGGTTTCCATCGCGTCGGCCGCATCCATCTTCAGTCAGCTCGATCCCGCGCGCTACGAATCGGTGCCGGTCTATATCGACCGCGCGGGAGGCTGGTCCGTGCCGGACGAGCCGCCTGCGACATCTTCGGCGGGGACCGTGATCCGCGCGGCGCGCGCCGGCAACACGGCAACTGCACTCGACGGCGCAACCACCCGCGAGGGCTCCATTCTCACTCGCCTCCATCTCGATGTCGCCTTCCCGATAGTGCACGGTCCCGGGGGAGAGGATGGCACCCTGCAGGGGCTGCTCGAGATGTCCGACCTGCCATACGTCGGGGCGGGGGTACTCGGCTCCGCGGTAGCGATGGACAAGTCGGTTACCAAGGTCCTGCTCACCGCCAACGGCCTTCCGGTCGTTCCGGCGGAGGTGGTCCGCGGCGTCGACTGGGAAGCCAGTCCCGATGCCGTGGTGTCGCGCATCGAGGAGGTGTTCGACTATCCGTTGTTCGTCAAGCCGGCGAACATGGGCTCGAGCGTTGGGGTTTCGCGAGCCGCAGACGCCTCCGCGTTGCGGGCGTCACTCGCGACGGCCTACCGCTACGACGACACGCTCCTGGTCGAGCCCGCAGTGCCGAACCCGCGTGAGATCGAATGTTCGGTAATGGGAAACGACACGCCGGAAGTTTCGGTGCCGGGTGAAGTCATCCCCGCTGGAGAGTTCTACGACTACGAAGCGAAGTACCTCGATGACCGCTCGGCAATCATCGTCCCGGCGCATCTGACCGATGCGCAGGCCACGGAGATCCGGGCGCTGGCGGTGCGGGCGTACCGGGCGCTCAAGCTGACCGGCATGGCGCGGATCGATTTCCTCTTCGATGAAGCCAACGGGAGGTTGTACATCAACGAGGCGAACACGCTGCCCGGGTTCACGACGATCAGCCAGTATCCGAAACTGTGGGCAGCCTCGGGGCTCCCCTACCCGGAACTGCTCGACCGGTTGATCGCCCTGGCCCTCGACCGTCACAAGCGCCGCCGGCGTCCTCCGCTGAACCCGGCAGTCACCGGCCCAAACCTCTCCCTCGCCGAATAGACCGGTAACCACGGATTCGGTAGACTGGCAGGCCGCCTCCAATGATCCTGGTGAATCGGCACACGCACGGTCGCGAGGCGCCCTTCCACGCGACGCTGCGCATAGAGCCGGCCGCACGAGTAGACCTGATCGACGTTCGCGGGAAGCTGCGCGAAGAGTTCGGGCCGGAATTCACCCGCTACCCGAAGGCCTTCTACATTTCGGACCACACAACGGCCGGCTATCTCGACCAGCGCCTCGCCAAGGTGCTCGATCATGACAGCACCAACATTCAGGACTACCTCCAGGTTTTTCTGAAGCTGTTTCCGGAGGGCGCCGACTACCATCACGACAAGCTCCATCTCCGCAGAGAGCTGTCGGAGGAGCAGCGCGCCGTCGAGCCACTGAACGCCGACTCCCACCTTGCATTCATGGGCAGCGGGATGCGGAGCGCCGCCTCCTACGAACTGCACGGGGACGAACCAGTCTGGTTCGTGGAGTTGGACGGAATCCACCTCGGGGGGACGCGGTACCGGCGCACGACGGTGGTCGCTTACTCCGGCGAGGAAGAGGTGGCGCAGATCCAGTTGAAGATACCGGCGTCGCCCCACTCCATCGATGCCCAGAACCTGCGCGATCCGCGCCTCGGCCTGCTCGGGCAACTTGAAGCGTTGGCCCGCGAGCACCAGGTGTCATTCGGCCGCTTCGACGTCTCACTCGCGGTGGAAGAGAGCAACGCGGGCTTGACCGTCAACGAGTACGAAACCCTGCTCATGACCCATGACCTGCGGGACGTCTTGAAGGATCCGCTGCGCTTCGTCGCGCAGATAGGCAGGGAAGCGCTCCAGGCGCCCCGGGCAATACCCGCCAAGGCACTCAACTACGCGCAGTACGACGCGGTCCAGGTTTTCAACAAGCTGATGGACCAGATCGGCGCCCGCCGCTCGTTCGTGGAACGGGTGGTCAACAAGGCGCTCGCTCTTCCCGTGTCCCATTTCCTGCGCATGAAGCGGGGCATCAGCCTGCCGGTCCTGGACCGGAAGGGTGCAGGCGCGGGAGAGATCGGCTGGGGCACCTACCAGAGCCCGATCCTGGTTCAGTGGAAGGGCGCTCCTGAGTCCGCCCGCACGTTGAACGTGAAGCTGTTCAGGTTCGTCTAGGAGCCCGATTCCCGGTGGCCGGTGGCCGGTGCACCCGCGGCCGAACCGGCACGCCGTCCGGATCTACCGCTGGGGATCGGCTGGGGCGCCCCGAAACGGCTGCACGCCGTCCCAGATCAGTACGCGGTCGATCCGGTCATCCTCTTCGAGGGCGTCTGCGGCCTCGATTCCCGCGACCACGGTGCCAATCGTCGTGTAGTGGCCATCGAACTGCGGTTGCGGCGTCAGCGTGATGAAAAACCGGCTACCCCCGGTATCCTGGGCGTCGCGGGCCATGCCGACCGTACCGCGCAGGAATGGCCGCTGATTCAGTTCGTCGCGCAGCGTGTAGCCGGGCCCGCCCGCGCCATCGCCTCGCGGGTCGCCGGCGTACACCACCTGGTGTCGCTCGACGCGGTGAAAGGTCAGTCCATCGTAGTAGCCGTCGCGCGCCAGGGTCATGAAGCTCTCTGTCGCGAGCGGCGCGTCGAGCACCGCCAACTCGATCTCGATCATGCCGTGGCGCGTCTCGATGTAAACGTGCGGCGAAACCGACGGCGCGACCAGGTGGGGCGCCGAAAAGTCGACCCGCCGCAGACCGGGCGCGGGACGGATCGCCGACGCATGATCGCCCCCCGGATCCACCCGCTCGAGCGCGGTCGCGGCCGCCACCCGCACCGCCCAGTCGCGGTCGGCAAGCGCCGTCCGAAGCGTCTCCGTGGCAACGTCGCCCCCACAGCGCCCAATCGCTTCGACGATCGCTGCACGCGCCACGTGCGACGGATCGGGTTCCGCCGTGGCGAAAGCCTCCGCCAGCGCCTCGGCTCCTTCCGCCGGGCAGCTTTCGCCCAGCAGATGCGCTGCCGTCGCCCGAACGACCTCGTCTTCCACGCGGAGCCGGCCGATCAGCAGTTCGGTCATGTCGGGCGCATCGACCGCGGCGAGTGCTTCCAGCACCGATGGCACCACCCGCGGATCGTCATCCTCGAGCATGGTCCAGAGCCGTGGCGCCGCTCCGCCCGGATCGACGCTGCGCAGGGCTTCCGCCAGTGCCTGTCGCACGCGCCAATCGGAATCCGGGCCGAGCCCGGAGAGGACGAATACGAACGATTCGGGATCGGCCGCCGCCAGCGCCCGGAGCGACGCCGCCCGAATGTACGGCGACGGATGGCCCAGCAGTTCGATGAATACCTCGATCGATGCAGTGGCGCGGTGCTGGGCGAGTGCCTCTATCGCCGCGATGCGGAGCGGCTCGTCAAGGCGCCGGATCCGAACGAAGCGGTCTAACGCTTCAACCGCGGCCGGATCATCGATCGCCCCGAGCGCCTCGATTGCGGCACTGACAACTCGATGATCACGGCGGTCGAGGTCGAGCAGCTCGCCAAGCGGCTCTACGGCTTCCGGATCCCCCAGGCCGCCGAGTCCCTCCGCCGCCAGCGCGACGCCGTGGCTGCCTACCACACTCGCGAGCGTCGCCAGCGCCGGCAGCGCGCGCATGTCGCCGGTGCGGCCCAGCGCGTAAGCTACCGGCCACCACCAGAGAATGGGTTGCTTCTCGTCACCGATCACCGCTTCGGCGAGAGGCTCGTACGCGCCCATTTCACCCAGCGCGTAGAGACCGTTACGGAATGCTTCTATCTCGTCCGAGAGCGGGTACGTGAGGTCTTCCGGGTCCAGGCTGAACGCCCTCGTGAGGTAGCGGCGAACCATGGTGCCGACTGCCGGCGCGGTGCTCGAAGCGCCGATCCGGGCGAGCGCCCGGGCGGCCCGACCCTGCACCTTCGGAGAGACATCGCGCAGGCTTTCGACGAGCGGCTCGGTCGCCGCCGGATCACCGATCAGACCGAGCGCGAACGCCGCCATCTGGCGCACCTCCGGCTCCGGGTCAACCAGGCGTGCGATGAGCGGCTCCACCCCCTCGGACAGTCCGACCCGTCCCACAGCGAGCGCGGCGCGCCGCCGGACGTAGGCCTCCGGAGCATCGAGCAGCGCAAGCAGGCTAGGCCGCAGCGGCGGGGGGCTGGGTGGAACCTCGGATGCGGCCGCGACCGCCACATCACCGTTCCCCTCGCCGGCCGGCGCCAAGTCAGGCGGCGGCTCGGGCGGCGGGTCCTCGAGGCGGCGCTCGTCCTCCAGGCGGAGGATCCACGAAACCTGGTCGGAAACCGGGGGTGGTCCGACAACAACCGGCGCAGTCTGGGTTGCGCAGGCGCCCGCAGCCAGAGCAATCAGGATCGAAAGAGCGAGTCTCGCGCTGACGGTGAATGACGCGCGCAAAAGGAGGGGTGCACGTCGGTCGCGGGACATCGCGGGCGCTATGATAGCATGCGGTTTTGGCCCCGCCTGGTGATCCCCTCGTCCGTCTCTTCGACCTTGAGCGCTTCGGTATCAAACTGGGCCTCGACAACATCCGAACGCTGGCAGCGGCGCTTGACGGCCCGGAGGAGAGCTTTCTTTCGATTGTCGTGGCCGGCACCAACGGAAAGGGGTCGGTCGCGGCAACGATTGAACGGGGACTACGTGCCGCTGGCTACCGAACCGGCCTCTACACCTCCCCTCACCTGATCGCGCTGACGGAACGGTTCGCGGTCAGTGGCGACGTGGTGGACGGCGACACGCTCGCGGCAGAGGCCGCGCTCGTCCTCGACATGGCAGATGCCTTGCAGGCTTCGGGCCAGCTGCCGCATCCTCCCACTTTCTTCGAAGCGACCACCGCGCTCGCGTTCTGCCTCTTTCGCAGGCGGCAGGTCGACGTGGCGGTGCTAGAAGTAGGGCTGGGCGGTCGTTTCGATGCGACCAATATCGTTACGCCGACAGCCGTCGCCATTCCATCCGTCGACATCGACCACCAACAGCAACTGGGTGAGACGCTCGAGGCGATCGCGGGGGAAAAGGCGGGTGTCATCAAGCCGGGCTCCCTGGTGGTGACCGGGGAAACGAAACCGGACGCCCGAAGGGTGCTGGACAAAACGGCCGCGCAACGGGGTGCGCGGCTCATTGACATCGACGATGGTGTCACGGTGCGCTGGGATATCGACGCCGCCGGCCTGACCCGCATCGATCGGCTCACGACGCCGCGTGGCGACTATGGTCCGCTGACGCTAGCCCTGCGCGGCCGGCACCAGGTGCGGAACGGGCTTGTCGCGCTTCGACTGCTCGAGGAACTGGCTGGCGCGGGCGTCAGTGTGCCTCGCCAGCCGATCGTATCGGCGTTGACTGAGGTCCGCTGCCCTGGCCGGCTCGAATTGATCGACGCCGCGCCCGGCCGGCGGGTGCTGCTTGATCCGGCGCACAACGTCGCCGCCGCCAGCGCGCTCGCTGACTACGTCACGACGATCGCGCCGAAAGGCCTCCCGGTCGTCTTTGGTGCGCTCGCCGACAAGGACGCTGCCGGAATGCTCCGCGCGCTCGGCGTGGCGGCAACCCGCGTGATCTGCGCGCCGATCGACAGCCCGCGCGCCCGTTCCGTCGCCGACCTGTGCGCCACCGTCCGCGCGGCACGCCCCGACCTTCCGGTCATCCCGGCCGAAACGCCTGGGGCCGCCCTCGACGAGGCATGGCGTGACAGCCCGCTCGCACTTGTCACCGGTTCGATGTACCTGGTCGGGGCGCTCCTGCACGCACTCGGGCGCGGACACGCCGCGCCGGCCGCCAATTGAATCGTTCAGGCGGGAACCCCGGGGGCGAATGGGCGCGGGTACAATCGACTGCCGTGCGTGGAATCCAGCGACCCATGATGGTGGCAGCAGCCGTTGTGGCGGCGCTCCCCCTGCTGTCGGTCCACGCCTCCGCCCAACTCTTTCCGAACCTCCCGTTCGACTATCGGCAGGCGCATTACGAGGTGGTAAGCGGTGACCACCTCCGGCTCAGCGGCGACGTGCAGATCAACGGTGACACGTTCGATCTCTCAGCCGATCAGGTCGACATCTACATCGACACGGAGGAGACGGAGTCCAGCGACGCAACCGCCGCCGGGACGGAGGCCGACGCCAGCGAAGACGCCGCGGCGAACGCCGAAACGGAGGAAGTGAACGACGAGCCGAGGGATGGCGAACCCGAGGAGGACGAAGCTCCCGCCAATCCGCTGGCCAACGTCACGGCGCGCCTCGTGGCGAGTGGCAGCGTGGTCTATACCGGCCTCGATGCGCGTATAGCCGCCGACCGGCTGGAATACCGCACGGCGGATCAGACCGCGACCTTCGAGAACGCCAGCGGATCGATCAGCCTCGCCGACGAGGTGGACCGGAGCATGTTCGGCACCCAGGAGCCGGACATGCTCTTTCATGGCGAGCGGATCGAACGGATCGCACCCCGGACCTACCGGATCACGAAGGGGGCATTTACCAGTTGCGTGCAGCCGACTCCTCGGTGGGAGCTGGTCTCCTCTTCGTTCACCATCAATCTCGACAGCTACGTCATTCTGCGAAACGCGGTCCTCAAGGTGAAGGGAGTGCCCGTCTTCTACATACCCGTTCTTCCCTACCCGGTTCCGGAGGAAGGGCGCGCGACCGGTTTCCTGATGCCCACCTGGGGCAGTTCCACTTACCACGGCAACAGCATCAGCAACGCGTTCTTCCTGCCGCTCGGCCGCAGCCAGGACGTCACGCTCTTTAACGACTGGTACACGTCGCTTGGCGGCACCGGGTCGGCGGCCGAGTACCGCTACACGCGCGGGGGCGGATCACAGGGGAACGCGCGGCTCCACTACCTGAACGAGGCGGAGGCGGAAGTCACCGGACGGGGCGGCACGTTCAGCCGCGCAGCGCGGAAGAGCTACCGGCTGACCGGTCAGACGCGGCAGGCGCTGCCGGGCGGATGGATGGCGAGGGGCCAACTCAACTACTTCTCCAACATCGACGTGCAGCAGACGTACAACCACAACGTCTTCGACGCGTCGAACAGCTCGCGCAGCATGACGGGGAACGTGAGCGGCCAGCTCGGACGCTACCAGTTGAGCGGCACGTTCGATCGCAGTGAGACGTTCTTCGGCGGGACGCACTCGGCGGTCTACGGCGGCGGCCCGCGCGTCACCCTCGGGCAGGGCAAGACCGAGATCCCGGGCACACCGCTCTACTATTCGCTCGACACCGAGTTCGTCCGGCTACTTCGGATCTCGCGCGTCCGGAACACGAGCAGCACGAGTGAAATCGACTCCGGGTTGAACCGCTTCGACGTCAACCCGGGCATTCAGTTTCCGTTCACGAAGTGGCCGTTCCTCACATTCGATTCCAGTGCGGAGTTCCGCTGGACCTACTGGGACGAGAGCCTGGAGAACCGGCAGCAGGTGCCGGCCGGCGTCGGCCGCTCCTACTTCGAAATGGGAACTACCGTGACGGGACCCTCGTTCGTCAAGATCTGGGACACGCCCAACAGCGGGTACTCGGAGCGGATGAAGCATCTGATCGAGCCGTGGTTCGGCATGCGCCGCGTAAGCGCGATTGACACATTCGACCGCATCGTTCGCCTCGAAGGCATTGATTCGATCGTCGGGGACGTTTGGCAGTACCAGTACGGACTCGACACCCGTCTCTACGCGCGGGTGTACGAAGGGGGGCGGGGCGAGTCCGTGGCGCGGGAGGTCCTGTCGGCTTCGCTGACGCAAAGCTATTACACCGATGAGAACGCCTCGCAGTACGACCGGACGTTCCGGACCAGTTTCAGCGGCGCCAAGCCGACACACTGGTCACCGATGTCACTCCTGGTCCGGGCGGAGCCGACCCGTGAGCTAAGCGCGACGATGCGGGCCGAGATCGACCCAACCTACCGAACGCTCCGGTCCATCTCGGCGGAGGGGCGCTACGACCGTGGGGGGTGGCTGGAGGCGCGCGGCGGCTGGAGCCAGCGGCGGCTCATCCCGCAGCTTCCAGGCTTCAACGATCCGAGCCGGCTCGACCACTACCTCAACGCGTACACGGCGTTGCGCACCCCCGGCAACACTGTGGGCGGGCTCTATTCCTTCAACTACGACGTCCGGCGCGGGCAGCACCTGATGCAGCGGCTGCTGTTCTACTACAACGCCCAGTGCTGCAACGTCAGTCTCGAGTACCAGGTGTACAACTTCGAAGGGCTTGGCACGAGAGCGTTCCTGCCGAACGACCGGAGGATCAACGTCTCGTTCACGCTCGCCGGCCTAGGCCGCTTCGCCAACGTCTTCGGTGCGCTCGGCGGAGGCACCCTCTAGTGGATGCCTGATCGCATTCTCGTCACCGGCGCCGCGGGCTTCGTCGGTCGACACCTCGTCACCACCCTCCGCGACGCATCCGCCGACGCCACGCTCACGGCCTGGCGACGTACCGACGTCGATCTCCTCGACGCGCCGGCTGTCACGCGCGCGATCGCCACGCTCCGACCGACCCGGGTCTATCACTGCGCCGGCGCGGCGAGCGCAGCGGATTCCTGGCGAACCCGCGCCGTCACGCTCCAAACCAACGTGATCGGCACCGAGCATCTGCTCGACGCCCTGCAGGCGAACGCGCCCGGGGCGCGTGTTCTGATCCCCGGTTCGGCGCTTGTCTACCGCCCGAAGCCGACCGCCCTTACCGAGGATGATCCTGTCGGGCCAATCAGCCCCTACGGCCTGAGCAAGCTGGCGCAGGAGATGCTGGCCCAGCGCATCGCGGCTGACGGTCTCGATATCGTCCTGACCCGATCGTTCACGCACATCGGTCCCGGCCAGAGCGTCGGGTACGCCGCGTCCAGCTTCGCCAATCGGATCGCCCGGATAGAAGCGGGCGGGGTCGATCCGGTGATCGACGTCGGCTCGCTCGACGCGCGCCGCGACATCCTCGACGTGCGCGATACGGTGTCGGCGTACCGGGCGCTGATGGACCGGGGCGAGAGCGGGATCGTCTACAACGTCTGTTCTGGCGCCGCGCATCCGATGCGGACGGTACTCGACCGCCTGCTGGCACTCGCGGACCGTGCGATCGGTGTGCGGGCCGACGCTACACGCTACCGGCCGAGCGACCATCCGGTGCTGCTCGGCGACAACGCACGCATCGCCAACACCACCGGCTGGCGCCCGACGATCAGCCTGGACGATGCCCTCGCCCACCTGCTGGACTACTGGCGGGCGGAGGTGCGCCGCAAGACGGCGCGGAGGTAGTTACGCTTCCGCGTCGCCGCGATCCGAAACGCCTGAGGCTCTAGGAGCCCGTGGTGAAACCCCCGCTACATTCGAGCGGCGATGCATCCCGCCTGAACGGCGTTGCTCCTCGGACTGCGGCAGTCCGCGGTCGCAATATGGCCAATATGCTCCCTCGTCGCGCCTTGTCCGGCGAGCGCCTCGCCGCTCTCGGTGCGACGCGGGGTTTCACCACGGGCTCCTAGATGGTCCCGAGTAGTGCCCGGATCCGCTGTTCCGTCGGCGGATGGGTGCTGAAGAGGGACATCATCCCTCTCCCGCCAAACGGCTTCATGATGAACATGTGCGCCGTCGCCGGGTTGGCGTCGAGCGGGACACGCTTGGCTGCGGACTCGATCTTCTTGAGCGCGTTGACCAGCCCGTAGGGACTCCCGACAATCTGTGCAGCACCCCGGTCGGCGGCAAACTCGCGCGACCGGGAGATGGCGGCTTGAATCAGCCCCGCCGCCAGCGGCGCAACGATGATGGTGGCGAGCAGCGCGAGCGGGTTGCTGCCCCGATCGTCCCGTCCGCCGAAACCACCGAAGATCGCCGCCCATTGGGCCATGTTGGCGATCATCATGATCGTCGCCGCGATCGTTGCGGCGACGGAACTGATCAGGATGTCACGATGCTTGATGTGCGCCAGCTCGTGCGCCATGACACCCTCGACCTCCGTATCGGCCAGTACGCGCAGCAACCCCTCGGTTGCCGCCACCGCCGCATGCGTCCGATTGCGCCCGGTGGCGAACGCGTTCGGTGATCCGTCCGGGATGACGTACACCTTCGGCATCGGCAACTCCGCGCGCTGCACCAGCCGCGCGGTGATCCGGTAAAGCTTGTGATCCGGGCCCACCTCCTTCGCGCGGTACATCCGGAGGACGACCTTGTCGGACCACCAGTACGATCCGAAGTTCATCACCACGGCGATGACGAAGGCGATCACGAGTCCGTTCGACCCGCCAAACCACTGACCGATAGCGAGCAACACGCCGCTGAGCAGTCCGAGCAGTAGTGCGGTCTTGATTGCGTTTCCCATTTGTTCTCTTCTCCTCTACCGATTCTAGCAGTCCCCCAGACGCTCGATCAGGCCGGCCACCAGCGCAGCGCGCCAGGTGAGATGGGCAGTCAGAACGTGCTCGTCCAGCGCGTGCGCGCCATCCCCTACGGCGCCCAGACCGTCAAGGGTGGGGATACCGAGTGCGCCGGTGAAGTTGCCGTCGGACCCGCCGCCGGTGGATCCCTCGGGCAGATCGCGACCCAGCTCGGCCGCCACGGCGCGTGCCGTCTCGTACAGAGCGGCCACCGCCGGCGTCCGCTCGAACGGCGGCCGCGCGAAGCCGCCGGTTACCTCGATCTCGGTGCCGCGGATCGTCGGCCGCAGCGCGCGCATCGCTTCCTCGATCCGGTGCGCCTCGGCCATCGTCTCGGAACGAGCATCCACGATCGCACGCGCCGTGGCGGCCACGACGTTCGGCCGGCTGCCCCCTTCGACGATACCGACGTTCAGCGTCACCCCGCGCTCCGGATCGCGCAACCTGCCGATTGCGCCGATCTGCGCCGCCAGCTCGTCTATCGCGCTTGCGCCGCGCGAAGGATCTATCCCGGCATGCGCCGCAACACCCTGGATCCGCAGCTCGAACTCGCCACATCCCTTGCGGCCGGTCTTGACCGCGCCACCCGGCAGCGCCGGCTCGAGCACCAGCACCGCGCCGCTCCCCCGTGCCGTGTCTTCGATCAGTCCGCGCGACGACCGGCTCCCCCGCTCCTCGTCCGCCGTCAGAAGCATGGCGACGCGGAGTCGCTCCAGTCTCCCCGTCGCGGCCAGTGCGCGCAGCGCGAGCAGGCCGATGCCGATACCGCCCTTCATGTCGTAGACACCCGGCCCGTGTAGCCGGCCATCCACTTCCCGTATCGCCATCCGCTCCAGCTGACCGACCGGCCACACGGTGTCGAAGTGTCCCAGGAGCAGCACTGGTTCGCCCGATCCGCCACCAAACGTGGCAAGCAGATGGTCGCCGCACTGCTCTGACCGAACCGACTGGACTGCACCCCCCTCCTTGCGGATCATCCCGGCAAGCAGGTGGCCGCACCGGTTGGCGGCGGCGCGGTCGGTCGTGGGTGATTCGGACCGGACGAGGGTGACTATCGCGTCGATCAGCCAGTCGTAGTGGGCGTCGCAGTAATCCCGAATCGCTGGCATTTGGGGCATAATACGTTTGTGATGCACGTCGATGCGATGTTGCGGCGTGCGACCGTCGCTCTTGCGGTCGTTACGGCCCTGATCGTCATCCCCGGCGCCACCGAGGCGCAGCGCCGGCCGCTGTCACCCAGACCCTTCCCAACTGCCGGCGAACCGGAGTCCGAAGCATCCACGGCTCGCGAGGATGCCGGAACGTCCGCCGTTACGACGCCGGGACAGGCGGCGCAACTTGCCTTGGCGGCCGCCGCGGCGATGGCCGACCGGGAAGCACCGACGGACGAAGAACTGGGCGTGCCGATCTTCCCGAACTCGCAGTACATCACATCGTACGACGCTGGGCGAGGACAAGTTTTCCACCTCTTTGGTTCCACCGCAACCTTCGTAGACCTCGTGGGTTACTACTCGGTGGTGCTCGACGAGAGGGGTCGCCGCGTGTACAACCGCCCGGCTATTCATCAGTTCGAGACGGGGCCGTTCCGGGACCGCGAAATGGACTATCGCCCCAGCGTAACGGTCAAGGACTACGGATCACCCGGTTTCCTGAATACGGCGCCGGGGGGCGATCCACCGGCGTTCCCGACGATCATTCAGATAACGACCCTGCCGACGGGCGCCGCGGCCGCGCGCTGACAGCCGCAGGCCGCTACTTCGCGGGGACGTAGATCTCGCGCGCCTGGCGGAACTCCTCGGACTTCTCGTCCAGTCCCGCCTGCACCGCCGCCCCTTCGTTCAGGCCCCGCTCGGCAGCGTAATCTCGTATCTGCTGCGTGATTTCCATGCTGCAGAACTTCGGCCCGCACATCGAGCAGAAGTGCGCCACCTTCGCCCCTTCGG
This sequence comes from Vicinamibacterales bacterium, assembly GCA_965246995.1. Classification (GTDB taxonomy): domain Bacteria; phylum Acidobacteriota; class Vicinamibacteria; order Vicinamibacterales; family UBA8438; genus VXRJ01. Next base: position 801,713 of record OZ252008.1, on the reverse strand, counting down.
CCGGGAGGGTCTCGTCGTGGAAGGAACGGGCGGTGACCGGGTCGAGCGCCAGGTTGAACTGATCCTCCCAGCGGAACTCGAAGCGAGCCTTGGACAGCGCGTCGTCCCACGCCTGCGCGCGGGGATGGCCCTTGGCGAGGTCGGCAGCATGGGCAGCGATCTTGTAGGCAATCACGCCCGCCTTCACGTCGTCCCGGTTGGGCAGGCCCAAGTGTTCCTTCGGCGTGACGTAGCAGAGCATTGCGGTTCCATACCAGCCGATCATCGCAGCGCCGATCGCCGAGGTGAGGTGATCGTAGCCGGGTGCGATGTCGGTGGTGAGCGGTCCCAGCGTGTAGAACGGCGCCTCGTCGCACCACTCGAGCTGCTTCTCCATGTTTTCCCGAATCAGGTGCATGGGGACATGACCCGGCCCCTCATTCATCACCTGCACGCCATGCTCCCAGGCGATGCGTGTCAGCTCGCCCTGCGTGCGGAGCTCGGAGAATTGAGCCTCGTCGTTGGCGTCGGCAATGGAGCCCGGCCGCAAGCCGTCACCGAGCGAGAAGGAGACATCGTACGCCTGCATGATCTCGCAGATCTCCCGGAAGTGGGTGTAGGCGAAGTTCTCCTGGTGGTGGGCCAGGCACCACTTCGCGTGGATCGATCCGCCGCGAGAGACGATGCCAGTCAGGCGTCGGGCCGTCATCGGGACGTAGCGGAGCAGCACGCCCGCATGCACCGTGAAGTAGTCGACCCCCTGCTCGGCCTGTTCGATCAGCGTGTCCCGGTAGACCTCCCAGGTGAGCGCTTCAGGGTTGCCCCCGACCTTCTCGAGCGCCTGATAAATCGGCACCGTGCCGACCGGCGCCGGTGCATTCCGGAGGATCCACTCGCGCGTCTCATGAATGTCGGGACCGGTGGAGAGATCCATGATGGTGTCGGCGCCCCAGAGCGTCGCCCACCGAAGCTTCTCCACCTCCTCGTCGATCGACGAGGTGACGGCGGAGTTGCCGATGTTCGCGTTGATCTTGACCAGGAAGTTCCGGCCAATCACCATCGGCTCGAGTTCCGGATGGTTGATGTTCGCCGGGATGATCGCCCGCCCGCGCGCCACCTCCGCACGAACGAAGTCGGGGTCGAAACCCTCCCGCAACGCGACGAACTCCATTTCGGGCGTCACCTCGCCGCGGCGCGCATAGTGCATCTGCGTCACCGGGCCGCGGCCGCGCAACCTCGGACGACGGAGCGAAGCGGGCATCTCCTTCGATCCGGACCCTCGGCCCGCCGGTCCGGCCTCGCTCACATCGCCCCGTCCGAGAATCCAATCGCGGCGGAGCGGCAGGAGACCCGCACGGACATCGGTATCGTGCGGGCCACTCGTGTCATAGACACGCAGCGGTGGCTCACCGTCGCTCAACCCGATCTCACGCATCGGAACCCGGACCCGCGCACCGTCGACGTGCACCTTTCGCGAACTGGGGAACGCGTCAGCGAAACGGGATGCGGTAGTGGTCGTAGCCGTAGATGCGGGAACGGCGGGGCTCGTCATCTTGTCCTGCTCCTCCGTCCGCTGGCTCGGGACGAAAACTGCGTCGAATATAGCACGCCCTCCGGCGGGCGCACACGGAGAGTCTCTTCCAATGAGACATGAGCCTGAAGGGGGAGTTGTTTCCAACGACACATGAGCCTGAAGGGGAGCTGGGTGGTGGATCATCGGAGGATGATCGTGACACTCCAGACAGACCGCCTGCGGACCCTGCAACACGTTCGAGCGTTCCTTGACGGCAGCGGACTGATCGACCTGAATGTGTCGACGCGAGCGGACGCCTACGGGTTCATCGAGCGCACCTTGACACGGTTCGACTATGTCCACCAGGGGAAGGCTGAGAAGGGTCTGCTCCGGAGCTTGCTGGCCAAGGTGACCGGCCTGTCGCGCGCCCAACTCACCCGGCTCGTGACTCAACACCGGGCCACCGGGAGGATCGCCGACCGCCGCGGCGCACCCAGCCGACCATTCCCGCGCCGTTACAGCAGCACCGACATCGGCCTGCTCGCCGAGGTCGACCGGCTCCACGGCACGCTGTCCGGACCGGCCACCCGCACGCTCTGTGCGCGCGCCTACCATCGGTTCGACGACCATCGGTTCGAGCGCCTGGCCGGCATCTCGAACGGCCATCTCTACAACCTGCGGCACTCGATCACCTATCAACGGCGCCGCGGAACCACCCCCATGCCGACGCGCCCGGTGCAGGTGGCGATCGGCGAGCGCCGCCGGCCGGCACCGTTCGGGCGCCCCGGCTATGTCCGGGTCGATTCCGTCCATCAGGCTGACCTCGATGACGTTAAAGGCCTGTACCACGTGAACTTGGTGGATGAGGTCACCCAGTTCCAGTGCATCGGCTCGGTCGAGCATCTCCACGCCGCGTGCCTGGCCCCGGTCCTCAGCGCCCTGCTCCGCGCCTTCCCGTTCACCCTCCACGGCTTCCACTCCGACAACGGGTCGGAATACGTCAACCGCACCGTCGCCGCGCTGCTGCAAGCCCTCCACATCGACGAGTTCACCAAGTCCCGAGCCCGACACACCAACGACAACGCCCTCGTCGAGAGCAAGAACGGCTCGGTCGTCCGCAAGCACCTCGGCTACGGCCACATCCCCAGCCGCCACGCCCAACGCGTCAACGACTTCACCCAGAACGTCCTCTCGCCCTACCTCAACTTCCACCGCCCCTGCTTCTTTCCCAGCACGGTGGTCGACGCCAAGGGGCGCGTCCGCAAGCGCTACCGCGACGCCGACATCATGACGCCCTACGAGAAGCTCACGTCGCTCCCCGGGGCCACCGACTACCTCAACCCGGGGACCACCTTCGAACAGCTCGACGACATCGCCTTCGCCCTGAGCGACAATGACGCCGCGCGCGCCGTTGAGGAGGCGCGCACGCGGCTATTCCGGTCCATTGACCCGGCTGCCTGACATGTCTGGCTCATCGGCCCGCTTCAGGCTCATTTCTGGATTGGAAAGGACTCGGAGAACGAGATAGTACAATCGCAGTATGCGGGTGGCGCTGGGAGCCGATCATGCGGGTGTCGCGCTAAAGGATGAGGTCCGGCGGGCGCTGGACGGGAACGCCGCCGGCTACCCGGCCGGGAGCGCCACGAAGATCGTCGACCTGGGCGTCCACTCGACCGATCCCGCCGACTACCCCGACGTGGCGCAGGCGGTGGCGGCCGGTGTTGCGAACGGCGCGTACGACCGGGGGATCCTGATCTGCGGCAGCGGCGTGGGCATGTCGATCGCTGCCAACAAGGTACCGGGCATTCGCGCCGCGCTGGTCCACACCGTCGAGAGTGCGAGGCTCTGCCGCGAGCACAACGACGCCAACATCCTCGCGCTCGCGGGACGGTCGCTGGCCGAGACCGACGCCCTCACCATTATCCGGGCGTTCCTGGAAACACCTTTCGCCGGCGGACGCCATCAGCGCCGCGTCGAGAAGATCGCGGCGATCGAACGCCGCCCAACACCATGACTGACACGCTCGACGCCCTCGACATCACCGCTCCGCTCGCAGCGCGGGACCCGGAGATCGCCACCGCCATCGCCGACGAGATCGGTCGCCAGAACGACGGCCTCGAACTGATCGCCTCCGAGAACTTCACCAGCGCGGCGGTCATGGAGGCGATGGGCTCCGTCCTGACCAACAAGTACGCCGAAGGCTACCCGGGGAGGCGGTACTACGGCGGCTGCGAGTTCGTCGACGTCGCCGAGTCACTCGCCATCGGGCGAGCAAAGGCGCTCTTCGGTGCCGAGCACGCGAACGTGCAGCCGCACTCCGGCGCCCAGGCGAACATGACGGCGTATTTCGCGCTGATCAAACCGGGTGACAAGGTGCTCGGGATGGACCTCGCGCACGGCGGACACCTGACGCACGGCCATCCGCTCAACTTCTCCGGTCAGCTCTACACCATCGTCCCCTACGGCGTGCGGCGCGACGACGAACGGATCGACTACGAAGAGCTCGAGAAGCTGGCGCACGAACACAAGCCGCAGATGATCATGGTGGGCGCGTCGGCTTATCCGCGCGTCATCGACTTCGAGCGGATCTCGGCGGTCGCCTCCGACGTGGGTGCGCCCGTAGTGACCGACATGGCGCATATCGCGGGCCTGGTGGCGACCGGGCTCCATCCGAGTCCCGTCCCCCACTCCGATATCGTCACCACGACCACGCACAAGACGCTTCGCGGCCCCCGCGGAGGCCTGATCCTCTGCCGGGAGACGCACCGGGCGGCGATCAACCGCGCACTCTTCCCCGGGATACAAGGGGGGCCGCTGATGCACGTGATCGCGGCCAAGGCGGTGTGCCTCAAGGAAGCGGCGGAGCCGGCCTTCGCCGAGTACCAGCGACAGGTGGTCCGGAATGCCGCCCGCCTGGCGGAAGCGCTCGCCGCGCAGGGCTTCCGGATCGTGAGCGGCGGGACTGACAATCACCTACTGCTGGTTGATGTCTTCTCACGCGGCCTGACCGGGAAGGTGTCGGAGGCGGCGCTTGGCCGCGCCGGAATCACCGTGAACAAGAACGCGATCCCGTTCGACGAACAGCCACCGATGGTGGCGAGCGGCATCCGGTTGGGCACGCCCGCGCTCACGACCCGCGGCATGGGGGAAGCGGAGATGGAGACGGTGGCGGAGATGATCGGCCGCATCCTCGCCGACCCGGAGGACGAACACGTCGCCCGCATGGTCCGGACCGAAGTGGAAGCGCTGTGCCAGCAGTTCCCCCTGTACCCGACGACGACATCGAGCCCGAGCGGGAACTGACGGTCGAACCGGACGTCGACGTCCAGCACGATACCTGGGCGGAGACGGAGTTCGATATCCAGATCGACGCTGACCGGGAGTCCGGTTCCGACTTCGAACCCGCCACCGACCCGGACGCGGCAACCGCGACGGATGTGAATCCGCGAGTCGCCGAGGCACTGGCCGACGGCGGATTGCTTGCCTGCGCGATGCCCAGCTTCGAGCCGCGACCGGGCCAGCGCCGGATGGCTGACGCGGTGGCGCGCCTGCTTCAGACCGGCGGCGTGCTCCTGGCCGAGGCGGGAACGGGCACCGGAAAGACGCTTGCGTACCTCGTGCCGGCGATTCTGAGTGGCGAACGGGTGGTGATCTCCACCGGCACGCGCAACCTGCAGGATCAGATCTTCTACAAGGACCTGCCGGAGCTGCGCGATGCGCTCGGCGTTGCGTTCAGCGCCACCTACATGAAGGGACGCGGTAACTACCTCTGTCTCCACCGGTTCGAAACCGCGAGGACCGAGGCGCAGATCACGCTGCTGCCGCATCAGGAGAAGGACGTCCTCGACCGAATCGCGGAGTGGGCCGCGCAGACCGACACCGGCGACCGGGCGGAGATCGAAGACCTGCCAGACGATCTGGCCATCTGGAACGACATCGCGGCCACGTCCGAGAACTGCATCGGGCTGGACTGCCCCCGCTACCAGGACTGCTTCGTAACGTCGATGCGGCAACGGGCGGCCGAGTCGGATCTCGTAATCGTCAACCACCATCTGCTTTGCGCGGACGCGGCAGTGCGCAAAGTGGCGGCCGGCGCCGGCAGTGTCATACCCGACTGTGCGACGGTCATCGTTGACGAGGCACATCAGCTGGAGGATGTCGCGACGCAGTCGTTCGCGGTCACCATCAACAACTTCAAGCTGCACGAGATTGAACATGACGGCCGGCGGCTGACGCTCGGGGTGCAGGCCGACCGGGGACGCACGGGATCCCGAAACGCGGGGAAGGACGCCGGTCAATTGCCGCCCGCCGAGGCGCTGAGCGATGCGGATGCGCGGGAGCTTCACGAGCGGCTCGATGCCGTCAAGGCAGATGCGCGCAACTTCTTTGCCTTGCTCCAGACGCTCGTCACGGCTCGGGAACGGATCCGGGTTACCGCCGAGATGCTCAGTCCCGCCTCCGAGGCGGGCCGAATGCTCGCACGCAGCCTGGGGCATCTCGCCGACCTGCTGTCAAAGGCAGCCGGAGCGACCGAGAATGCCGAACTCGCGGGTCTTGGCCGCCGCGCCGAGGGACTCCAGGAACAGGTCGCCTTCCTCGTCGCCGCTTCCGATCCGCGCTTTGTCTACTACCTCGAAAGACGGGGCCGCGGGACCTTCCTCGCCGCGGCGCCGATCGATGTCTCCAGCATCATCCGGGAGCTGCTGATCGAACGGATGCGCTCGCTGCTCCTTACTTCCGCGACACTCACGGTCGATGGATCGTTCCGGTATGTTCGCAGCCGTCTTGGTATCGATGACGCGGTCGAGTTGCAGGTACCCTCGGAGTTCGACTTCCAGCAGCAGGCGGTCCTGTACCTGCCGCGCCGGATGCCGCCGCCGGGCGATCCCGCCTTTGCCGAAGCGGTCGCCCGGGAAGTTCGGGCGTTGCTCGACGTGACTTCCGGTCGAGCCTTTGTCCTCTTCACCAGCTACGCCAACCTGGAAGCGGTCCGCGCCCGGATCGAGCCGACGTGCCCGTACCCGGTCCTCGTGCAGGGAACCGCGCCGCGCAACATGCTCCTGCGTGAGTTTCGCGCGACACCGAACGCGGTGCTGCTTGCCACGTCCAGCTTCTGGCAGGGGGTAGATGTCGTCGGCGAAGCGCTGAGTTGTGTGGTCATCGACAAGCTGCCGTTCGCCTCGCCCGGGGATCCGCTCGTCGCCGCACGGCTGGATCAGATCACCGAGGAAGGGGGGAACCCGTTCGTCGACTATCAGGTGCCGCTCGCCATCCTGACCCTGCTGCAGGGACTGGGCCGCCTGATCCGGCACCGGTCGGACCGTGGGGTCCTCGCGCTGCTCGATCCCCGACTCCGGACCCGGGGCTACGGCCGGCGGTTTCTGAACTCCTTCCCCCCTGCCCCGGTTACGCACGACCTGGCGGATGTCGATCGCTTCCTCAACGGCGATAGACTGGAGTCATGACTCGCTGTCTCGCCATCGTCATCACACTCGTTCTCGGGGCGACTGCCGCGCACGCCCAGGCTGCCGGCGTGGTCCGGGGGACCGTCGCCGATACCGACGGCGCGTCGGTCGCGGGCGCGCTGGTGATCCTGCTTCCGATGCGCGAGGGGAGCGAGACAATCGAACTGGAGACTGGCGCGGACGGCCGCTTCTATCGCTCGGACATCCCGTCCGGCTTCTACACCGTCACCGCGGCACTGGGTGATGAGCGGAGCGACGTCTACCGAGTTCAGGTGCGCGACGGACGCGCGGCGCAGATCCGCTTCATCCTCGAAGCGGACAGGCGCGCTACCCCCTGGCTTGCCGCCGGCGCCGATCAGGCAGAACTCGACTCGCTGTTCGAAACGGGCGTCACCGCGAACCGTGACGGCGCCTACACCGACGCGATCACCTACTTCAACCTGGGGGCGCAGCTCTTTCCCCTGTGCGTGGAGTGCCTTTACAACGCAGGCATCGCGCACGGGGCGCTCGAGCAATGGAGCGAGGCGGAACGCGCGTTCAACGAGGCCCTTGCGGTGCAGCCGGATTACGCCGCGGCGTACTACGGCCTGTCAGACATCTACGGGAGGTCGGGCCGGGCGGCGGAGGCAGCAGCCGCCCGCGAGGAAGCGACGCGCCTGACCCTCGCCGCACTCGACACAAGCCGACAGCGTGCTGCAGACGCAGTGGAACTGGGCCTTGCGTTGCGGGAGGCGGGTAGTCTGGAGGAAGCCCGCATGCGCTTCGAGGAAGCGACCACCTACGACCCCTCGAACGCGCCCGCGTACTACTGGCTCGGCGTCACGCTCGAGGACCTCAACGAACCGGCCACCGCCATCACGTCTCTTCACCGCTACCTCAGCCTTGCGGGCAGCGGCGAACATGCCGCCGACGCCCGGTCGCGCCTCGCCGTCCTGGACCCGCCGCGGTGAGCACGCCGCCTTCGCCGGATCAACTTGCCACGAACATCCGTTCCGTCCGGGACCGGATCGCGCGGGCGGCCACCGCCGCCGGCCGCCGGGCGGTCGACGTGAAGCTGCTCGCCGTCTCGAAGACCTTTCCGCTCGAAGCGATCGCCGCGGCCGCCGCGGCCGGCCTCGAGGATTTCGGCGAGAACCGCGTGCAGGAGGCTCTCGACAAGATCGAGCGGGCGTCAGGCCTCCCGCCGGTCCGCTGGCACCTGATCGGCCACCTCCAGTCGAACAAGGCACGCCACGCGGCCGCGAAGTTCGACTGGATCCATTCGGTCGACAGCGTGAAACTGCTGCGCCGCCTGGACGATGCGGCCGCTGCCGCCGGTACGAAACCGGCGCTGCTGATCCAGGCCGACCTCGCGGGCGAAATCCAGAAGCATGGCGCCACCGCCGAAGAGTTGCGCCGCCTCTTCGACGCCGCCGCCAGTTGCCGCTCGGCTGAGGTGCGTGGCCTGATGCTGATGCCTCCCTGGAACGACAACCCGGAAGAGACCCGGCCCTACTTCCGCCGGCTCCGAGAGTTGCGCGACACGCTCCGCAACGAAGGCGTTCCGGAATCCCGACTCGCGCACCTCTCCATGGGAATGAGCCACGACTTCGAGGCCGCCATCGAAGAAGGCGCCACGATGGTTCGCGTCGGCACGGCTCTCTTCGGCCGGCGCACGCCGCCCCCCGCGATGCGCGGCTAGAAGCCCACGCGGAGCTGGCCAACGATCTGGCGCTTCATGACATCGCCGAAGATGTGTTGCTGAATCTCGTTATTCAGGAGGTTCAGCACCTGGATCCGCGGGTTGTAGCGGCCGTCCGCGAAGTTGAAACCGAAGCTCGCGTTCACCATGGTGAACGGGTCCGTCCAGCCATGGAACTGGGCAGTAAGCACGTCGGTCCAGAACGCCTCACTCGTCCGGTTCACCGAGAGGCTTGCCGTCACCGTGTCGGTGCTAGCATCGATTCCGGCATTGAAGCGATGCGCCGACGGGATGTTGTACTCGTTCGGATCCCAGTCACGCACCTCCGGAGCTGCCTGCCACGAGTAGTTGACATAGGTGTTGACGCCACGGGCGATTGCCGCGTTCACGCCCAACTCGATCCCCTTGTTCCGGATGAAGCCACGGTTGAGGTAGGTGAAGTCGGACGGGAACCGGGTGCCGCTCGCGGCCAGTAGATCAATCAACGCGGCCGGATGCTGGGCCAGGAAACCGAGTTGCGCCGCAACGGGCGGCAGGACCGGCGCCAGCGACTGGGCGAACGCAGCGAGGGGCGGTCCGAAGCTGGCGTTCCAGTTCGGGGGCGCGTTCGCCGTCGAATAGAACAAGTAGTCGGAGAAATCGATGCTGTCCGTGATGTCATTGACGTAGAAGGCCGCAGTCAGACCGATCCGGTCGCCGAGTCCGCCGGCGTACGCCACTTCGTAGGCGGTCAGGTTCTCGGCCCGCAACGACCCGTCACGGGGGACGTCGGGCACTTCGGCACCGGCTACCCGCGACGGCAGGAAGTAGTTCACCGGCGCGGGTGTCAGTGCCGGTGGCAGCAGTGCCGCCGCCGGTCCGAGCAGGCGATCCAGCGGAAACTGCACCACATTCCCGATGGAGGCGTCGAGGAAGCTGTTGACGAGCGACGGGGCGCGGAACGCCTGGTTGTACGACAACCGGATCGAATGCTCGTCCGCCGGCTTGAAAATGAACGTTGTCCGCGGCGAAAACCGGATGTCGTCGAGCAGACTCACGCGATCGATCCGTCCGCCCAGAATCCAGCGGAACCGGTCGTGGAGGAAGATCTCGTCCTGTAAGTAGAAGCCCACCTCGTTCCGGCCGTCGCCGGCTGGCGCAAGATCGAAATCCATCGTGATCAGCCGGACGTTGCCACCGTAGCTGACGATGTTGCGCGTCCCGATCACCTCGGTATTGCTGAAGCTCACATCGAACGTATTCGACACGAGGTCCCCCGTGATCGGACCGGTCGGGCTCCGGACCAGCAGCGTCCGGTACGGCACGGAAGTGGAGTTGACGAACGCACCCAGTTCGAAGCTGCCCCGCTCGTACTGCAGCCGGCCGTAGCCCATCCCCGCACCCGGACTGATTTCAAACGGGCCGAGTCCGGAATGGAGCATGCCCTGAGTGCCCGCGTAGCCGCCGGTCAGCTTGAAGCGGCTTTGACCATCGGGGGAATCCCAGTCTCCGCGGAAGTCGAACTTCGGTGTCCGCGTGTCGAGGCCGGCGAGCTCCGGGTACGGCTGCGTCACGTTGACGATATTCGGAATGTTGCCGGCCGGGCGGGCGAACGCCGACGCTTCGCTATAGCCGAGCGACACCTTGTAGGCAAAGGTGTCACTGGGGGCTGCTGCGTGGGTCCCCATGACGGAGTAGGTAGTCCCCGGATCCATGTCGCGTCCGGTGACGTTGCGATCGAACGTCCCGAAGTTGATGTCGAGCGTCGTGCCGAGCATGTCCCGCGGCCGCTTGGTGATCAGGTTGACGACACCACTCATCGCATTTGCGCCCCAGACGGCCGATGCAGGACCGCGCACCACTTCGACCCGCTCGAGATCGCCCATCGTGACCGGTATGAGATCCCAGGCGACGAAGCCGAAGACGTCCTGGTAGACCGAACGGCCATCGACCAGGACGATCTGCGAGGTGGCGAGCGTGCTGGTGGCGCCGCGGCTCGTGACATTGAATTCGCGGTTCGACGTCTGCACGACGTTGACGCCCGGCACCTGCCGGACGAGTTCGCCGATGCTCGCGACCGGCTGTGCGGCGATCTGTTCCGGACCGATAACGGTGACCGTCGCCGGCGCGTTGACGATCTCCTGCTCGATACGGGAGGCAGTCACGACGACGGTCTCGGCGAATGTCGGCACTTCGTCCTCGTCGTCCTCCTGATCCTGGTCCTGCGCCGCAGCGGGTGGAGCAGCAAGGATCAGCAGCGCCACGGCGAACGGGGCGGCCGGCATGAACCAACTGAATGCGACTTCCGGGTTCGGAGTCTCGGACATCAACGCCTCCTGAGATAAGCCCAAGGCCCCGCGACGGCGGAACCGGGACAGAATACTACGGGCTACCGGAGGGGTAGGCGTCGAAGAGTACAGGTAGCCGGTAGGTCAGCGCACCTGGTGGAGCATGCGATCCCAACGGGTGCGGGAGAAGAAGCTGAAGGCGCCCGAAGCCGCGCGCCGGACCGCGGCGCCGAGGCCCGGCTCCGGGATCACAATCGGCGGTCCCGCATCGTACGACCAGTAGATCACGACCGCTTTTCCCTTGATGTGATCGACCGGCAGGGGTCCCCAGAAGCGGCTATCCTCGGAGTCGTCCCGGTTGTCACCCATGGCGAAGTAGTGCCCGTCAGGGATGGTGACCGGGCCGTGGTTGTCGCGACCGTTCACCGCCTCCTCTCCCGGCCCGAGACGCCGCGCATGCTCCGCCAGGTACGGTTCGTCGAGCGCGACGCCGTTGATGTGCACCTGCTTGTCAAGCACTTCGAGGGTTTCGCCCGGTAGTCCGATGATCCGCTTGATGAAATCTCGCTTGGGATCGAGCGGGAACTTGAAGACGACGATATCGCCCCGCGCGACCTCCGTCTTCGGCAGCACCGACTGTTCGGCATCGGACAGCGCCGGACCGAAGACGAACTTGTTCACGAGCAGATAGTCCCCAACCAGCAGGTTGTGCTCCATCGATCCGGTCGGGATGGTGAAAGCCTGCACCATCCAGGTCCGCACGAAGAGGGCCAGGATGACGGCGATGACGATCGCCTCGAGATACTCGCGCGCCATCGATTTCCGGAACGGCGCCCCGGCGCCCGCTCCAGGTCGATCGCGTCCCGCCAGGCCAGCCCCGCCGGGCGCCGGCCGGTTTCTCGTTGCACCACGCGCCGCGCCTCGTCTGGCCATCACTTGTTTGCCTTGGAGGCCTTGCCCGCCGCCGGCCCGTCGTCGTCGACGCGCAACACGGCGAGAAATGCCTCCTGCGGGATCTCCACGCTGCCCACCCGCTTCATGCGGCGCTTGCCTTCCTTCTGTTTCTCCAGCAGCTTCCGCTTCCGCGAGATGTCGCCACCGTAGCACTTCGCCAGGACGTTCTTCCGGAGGGCCCGGACCGTGTCGCGTGCAATGATGCTGTTGCCTATCGCGGCCTGAATCGCCACCTCGAACATCTGGCGCGGAATCAGCTTGCGCATCCGGGTGACCAGTGCCCGGCCGCGCGGATAGGCGTTCTCCCGGTGGGTGATGATCGACAGCGCATCGACAGGATCGCCATTCACGAGCAAGTCGAGCTTCACGAGCGGCGACGTCCAGTACCCGCTCACATGATAGTCGAGCGACGCGTAGCCCCGAGAGATGGTCTTCAGCCGGTCATAGAAGTCGAGCACCACCTCGTTGAAAGGCAGTTCGTACGTGATGGTGACGCGGTGCGCGGCGTGGTACTCGAGCCCCTTCTGCACGCCTCGCTTCTCCTGGCAGAGCTGCAGGAGCCCCCCCACATGCTCCGCGGGCGTCAGGATCATCGCCGTGATCACCGGTTCTTCGATCCTCTCGATCCGCCCCGCATCGGGCAGCTTGGCCGGAGAATCGATCTCGGTCACTTCCCCGTCAGTGGTGGTGACCCGGTAGAGGACGCCGGGCGCGGTCGTCACCAGGTTCATGTCGAATTCGCGCTCGAGCCGCTCCTGCACGATCTCCATGTGCAGGAGGCCGAGGAAGCCACAGCGGAAGCCGAAGCCGAGCGCAACGGAGGTTTCCGGCTCGAAGAAGAACGACGCGTCGTTCAGCCGCAGCTTCTCGAGCGCTTCCCGCAGGTCCGCGTACTCGTGGCTCTCCACCGGATAGAGTCCCGCGAAGACCATCGGCTTCATCTCGCGGAACCCGGGAAGGGGCTCAGCGGTGCGGCGCGCCGCCTCGGTCACGGTGTCGCCGATCCGCGCGTCGGCGACATTCTTGACATTGGCGATGATGAAACCCACCTCGCCGACACCGAGTGCTTCCACCGCCACCGGCTTCGGCGAGAAGACCCCGACCTGCTCCACTTCACAGTCGTGCGCCGCCATCATGAAGCGGACCTTCATCCCAGGCCGGACCGCGCCGTCGACGACACGCACCAGGATGACGACGCCGCGGTAGGCGTCGTACCACGAGTCGAAGATCAGTGCCTTGAGCGGCGCCTCCGGATCGCCGGCGGGCGGCGGCACCTGATGGACCACCGCCTCGAGTACCTCCTTCGTCCCCTGCCCCGCCTTCGCGCTCGCGAGTAGCGCCGTCGACGGATCGAGGCCGATCAGATCCTCGATCTGCAACGCCGCCTCCTCCGGCTGCGCGCCCGGAAGATCCATCTTGTTGATGACCGGGATGATCTCCAGATCGTGTTCGACCGCCAGGTAGGCGTTCGCGACGGTCTGCGCCTCCACGCCCTGCGAGGCATCGACCAGCAGAAGCGCTCCCTCGCAGGCGGCGAGGGACCGGGCGACCTCGTACGAGAAGTCGACGTGACCGGGCGTGTCGATCAGATTGAGAACGTAGGTCTCGCCGTCGTCTGCGGTGTAGCGGAGGCGGACCGCGTGGGCCTTGATAGTGATCCCCCGCTCTCGCTCCAGATCCATGGAGTCGAGTACCTGCGCCTCCATTTCGCGGGGTTGGAGCGCACCCGTCAACTCGAGGAATCGATCCGCCAGGGTCGATTTCCCGTGATCAATGTGGGCAATGATGGAGAAGTTGCGGATCTGCCGGTGGTGCATTGGGGGGAGGCCGAACGGCCACACCGATTATACGCGCCGGCTCAGTGGCAGGAACGGCTGGGGCGGCTCCGCCCCCGTGTAGTCGGCGCGGGGACGGATCAGGCGGTTGTTGGCGTACTGTTCCAGGACGTGCGCCGTCCACCCGGCGATCCGGCTCACTGCGAAGATCGGCGTGAAGAGCTCGATCGGGATGCCGAGCATGTGGTACGTCGAAGCGGAATAGAAGTCGACGTTCGCATCGATCTGGCGCGCTTCCCGCATCACCCCTTCGATCGTGCGCGACATGGCGAACCAGTTGGTGTCCGTCTGCTCCGAAAGCGTTTCGGACATTCGGCGCAGGTGCATCGCACGCGGATCCTCGGTGCGGTAGACCCGGTGCCCGAAACCGGGCACCTTCTGCTTCTTCGAAAGCATGTCGCGGATGGCGCGCTCCACTTCTTCCTCCGGCGCGTCTTCGCCCAGATCGAGCAGCATCCGCATCACCTCGGCATTCGCGCCGCCATGGAGCGGACCCTTCAGCGCGCCAATCCCCGCGACCGCGGTCGAATAGAGATCGCTCAGCGTCGCTGCGGTGACGCGCGCCGCGAACGTGGAAGCGTTCAGTTCATGGTCGGCGTGGAGGATCAGCGCTACGTCCAGCGCTCTGGCCGCCTCCCGCGTCGGGCGTTGGCCGGTCAGCATCAGCAGGACGTTCGCCGCGTGATCGAGCGCCGGGTCGGGATCGATCGGGCCGCCGCCAGCCGCCAGGCGGCCCCAGGTAGCAACCAGACTCCCCACCTGCGCGGTCAGTCGAACCGCGGTGCGGTATGCGGCATCGGGATCCTGCACCGCGGCACCGGTTCTCGCATCCGCCTTCGGGTCGATCAGCGCGAGGGCAGAGACGAGCGTGCGGAGTGCGTCCATCGCATCGCCCGGCGGTAGCGTCCGCATCAGGCGGAGCATCGGCTCCGGCAACGGACGAGCCGCGGCGAGCTCCGAGCGGAGGTCGCCCAATTCGACGCGTACGGGGAGTCGACGGTGCCAGAGGAGATAGCAGACCTCCTCGAACGTCGCCTCGCGCGCCAGATCGTGGATGTCGTAGCCGCAGTAAGACAGCAGGCCCTGCTCGCCGTCGATATGGCAGATCGACGATGACGTGGCGACGACGCCCTCGAGGCCGCCTTTCGCGGCCATCAGGAGGTCTCCTCCAGCCAGTTCGCGGTCCGGGGGGTACGGGCGGGAACGTCCGGCTGCGCGTTCCCGCGGGAACGCCAGCCCGTCCAGGTTTGCACGAGTGACGTGCCGCCCGCGTAGAAGAAGCCGCAGAGGAAGAAGGCAAGGAAGGGCACCACCTCGTACGCGCCGGCCGCGAACGCCCAGACGCTAGCGACCGTGAACCAGGCGCCGAACGCCAGTTCGACCAATGGCTGCCAGCGCGACGCCAGACGGTAACGGGTGTCGGCAGGACGGGTGGCGTGCGACGCAGCGCCTTGCGTCACGCCGTACTTCGGCGTTCGCTGGAACTCGCCGGTGCGACCGGCAAGCGCCTGAACGACGGCAACCGCGTTGTTGACCGACAGGCCGAGCCCGAGGGCAATCACCGCCGGCAGGTCGCGCAGGCGTAGCCACCAGCGGCCGCCGAGTGCCCGCTGACTGACACCATAGAAGCTGGAGACGGAAACGGCGGCGTAGGCGAAGAACAGCGCATCGATCCAGAGCTTCTCAGGTCCGCCGCCGGGGCCGGTTCGCACTGCAATCGCCGGCACAATCAAGATTGAAAGCGCAAGCACCAGCAGATAGTTGACGTTCGCCGTCAGATGGAGGGCAGCTTCCATCTTTACTCGGAGCGGCACCCGGGCGCGCAGTACAGCCGGCAGCAGCTTGCGGCACGACTGTATCGATCCCTTCGCCCATCGGTGCTGCTGCGCCTTGAAGGCGTTCATCTCGACGGGCAGTTCCGCTGGGACGACAACGTCCGGCAGCAGCACGAAACGCCACCCGGCGAGCTGCGCGCGGTAGCTCAGGTCGAGGTCCTCCGTGAGCGTGTCCGCCTGCCAGCCACCGGCGTCCTCGATGGCAACGCGCCTCCAGATTCCCGCCGCGCCATTGAAATTGAAAAAGCACCCGCCACGGTACCGTCCGCCATGCTCGAGGATGAAATGGGCATCGAGCAGCAGCGCCTGTGCGCGCGTCAACAGCGAGTAGTTGCGGTTCGCGTGGCCCCACCGCGCCTGAACCATCCCGACGCTCGGGTCGGCGAACGGGACGATGGCCTGTTCGAGGAAGTCGCTCGGCGGAATGAAGTCAGCGTCGAACAGTGCGACCAGTTCGCCCGTCGCCTCTTGCAGGCCCTCGCGCAACGCGCCCGCCTTGAAGCCGTCGCGTGTCTTCCGGCAGATATGGTGAATCGCCACGCCGCGCCGACGCCACCGGTCGACTGCGCGCGCCGCGACGTCTCTCGTCTCGTCGGTGGAATCGTCGAGTACCTGCACCTCGAATCGATCGCGCGGGTACTTCAGCCGAGCAACCGCGTCTATGAGCCGCTCGGCGACATGCCGTTCGTTATAGATTGGCAACTGCACCGTGACGCGAGGCAGCTCGTTCCAGGCTGCGCGCGTCTTCTCGGCCCGCGGCCCCCGAAGGAAGAACCAGATCAGCAGACTCCGGTGCAGCCCGTACACGCTGAGCCCGCAGAGCGCACCGAAATACAAGGTGAGGATGATCCCGTCCAGCGAGGCCATGTGCCCGTCACGGTACCTGCCGCCCGCCCGGCCCGTCAACCGCCGCACGGCGCGTGGTCGTTGCGCGGAGGGAAACTCTTGTTAAGTTATGGTATATATTTATTATCACAAATGTCTACTGGCACTATATGTAATGCATAACACATGACTAAACTTTAATATGATACCCAGAGAACGGTCTGGGGATGCCAGCCGAGACGGTTATGCCACAATCACTCCCGTGACGCAGGACGAAGTGCGCGACGTGCTCAACGCGCTCGCGGAGGGTGCCCTTGATGCCCATCAGGCGGAAGCGCGGCTGTTGGACCTGATCCGCCGCGCACCGTTCGAGGATCTCGGCTTCGCCCGTGTCGATCATCACCGGGCCGCGCGGCAGGGCTACCCCGAAGTGATCTACGGCGCGGGCAAGACGCCACCGCAGATCGCCGCAATCGCCGAACGGATCGTCTCCACCGGCAATCCGCTCCTGGTGACGCGCACCACCCCCGAAGCGTTCGACGCCGTGCGCGCCGTGACGCCGGATGTGCAGTGGCATGAGACGGCGCGGATCATCGCGCGGCCGGTCGCCACACAGCCCACCGGACGGGGGACGGTCCTGGTCGCCGCCGCCGGGACCTCGGATATGCCCGTTGCCGAAGAGGCACGCGTCAGCGCCGAGACGCTCGGTAACCGCGTCGATGCCCTATACGATGTCGGTGTTGCCGGCCTGCACCGCCTTCTGGCGGAGCGCGAGCGGCTCGATGCGGCCCGCGTCGTAATCGTTGTCGCAGGCATGGAGGGTGCGCTGCCAAGCGTCGTTGGCGGCCTGGTACGGACGCCGGTCATCGCCGTGCCGACGAGCGTCGGTTACGGCGCGAGCTTCGGCGGCCTCGCCGCGCTGCTTGGCATGCTCAACTCCTGCGCGTCGGGCGTCGTCGTCGTCAACATCGACAATGGCCTCGGCGCCGCCGTCATGGCGCATCTGATCAATCACCTGGAGTAGGCCGGCCCGTGTTGGGGTAGGCTGAATCATCACGATGGCACCCCTTCCAACGGACGACGCGACACTCCGGACGCTGGAGTTCGACCGGGTTGTCGCGGCCGTCTGCAGCTTCGCGCTGACACCACTCGGCGGAACCGGAGCAGGCCGGCTGCGGCCGATGACCGACCGGGCGGCAGTCGCCGAAGGGCTGCGGGCGACGACAGAAACCGTCGAGTACCTAAACGCCAATCATTCACTGCCACTCGAAGCTCCCGACGATCTGGAAGCATCGATCGCGGCGCTCGCCATCGACGGCCGCCCGCTCGATGCGCCGCAACTGATGGGATTCGCCACATTCCTCCTTTCCGTCGGCGCAACGGCAAAGGCAATCCGTTCGGCCACTGCTCCACCCGACCGCGCGGATGGATGGCCCCTGTTGAGCGTGACCGCCGAAGGCCTGGGGGAGTTTGACCGGGAGGCGGCAAACATACGGAGCCGAATCACACCGGAAGGGGAGGTGGCGGACGACGCGACGCCGCGCCTGGCCGCCATCCGCCAGCAGTTGCAGCGGCTGCGGCAACGACTGCGTGGCACGCTCGAGTCATACCTGCGCGGACGGGAGACAGCGCGGTACCTCCAGGAACACGTAGTGACCGAGCGGGCTGGCCGGTTCGTCCTCGTGGTCCGTGCAGAACACCGCAGCGCCATTCCGGGAATCGTCCACGGCAGTTCCGGCAGCGGCGCCAGCCTCTTTCTCGAACCGCTCAGCACGGTTGAGATCAACAACGAAATCGTCGCGCTCGAGGAAGAAGAGCGCCAGGAGGTGTTCCGCATCCTGCTCGAACTGTCGAACGCGCTCAGGGCACGCGCGCTCGAGTTGCGGCGGACCCTGGAGTCGGTCGCCGATCTCGATCTGATGCAGGCGCGGGCGCGATTCTCGAAGCTGGTTGACGGCGTCGAACCGACGCTCAGTTCCGATCTGCGAATCGAGTTGCCGGCGGCGCGGCATCCCCTGTTGATGCGCGAGGTGGTCGAGCGGGGTGTGGCGGACACGGAAGCCGGAATCCCCTCGGATGCCCCCCGAGGCGACCTTGCACCACGGGAGGAAACCGGGCCGGTACCCGTCGACATCGCAGTGACGCCACCGACCGGTGCGCTGGTAGTGACCGGTCCCAATACCGGCGGCAAGACGGTAGCCCTCAAGACGGCCGGACTGCTGGCCCTGATGGCACAGGCGGGGCTGCACATTCCGGCGGGGCGGGGAGCGTCGCTCCCGGTGTTCCTATCCGTCTTCGCCGACATCGGCGACGAGCAGTCCATCGCGAACAGCCTGTCCACCTTCTCCGGGCACATCGCGCACATTGTCGCGATGGATGCGCAGCTACATGCGCCGGCGCTGGTGCTGCTCGACGAGGTGGGCGCCGGTACCGATCCGGTGGAGGGCGGTGCGCTCGGCGCCGCGATCGTGGATCACTTCCGCCAGCGCGGCGCGCTGGTGCTGGCCACGACGCACGACGACATGCTGAAGTCGTACGCGGCGACGACGGATGGGGTCGTCGGGGCCGGCTTCGGCTTCGACCCCGAGACCTACGCGCCGACATACCGGCTGACCTACGGATCCCCGGGGCGGAGCCTTGCACTCGAGATTGCCGGACGCCTCGGCGTCGCGTCTTCAATCATCGAAGACGCCCACGCCCGCAGGAGTGCGCGCGAGGCACAACTGGCCGACCATCTGGAACAGGTGGAGCGTGACCTCGCGCGCGCCTCCAGGGAACGCGACACACTGGCGACCGAACGGCGCGCGGTAGAACAGCAGCGCGAAGCGCTCGCCGCTGCAGAACGGGCGCTGAACGAACGTGAGGCAGCGGCGAAGGAACGGCTCCGGAGCGGGGTCGACGCCGAACTCCGGAAGGCGCGGCGCGCGATCGATACGCTCGTGGGTGATCTGCGAACGCGCACCGCCGCGCTGAAGAAACGCACCGGGCAGCCGGACAAGTCAGCGCCGCCATTGTCGACGGGCCACACGGGGGTGTTGAAGAAGCACGCCGTCGAGACGCTCAAGGCGATTGCGGCGGAGGCGCGCGCCAGCGAAGCGGCCTCGAGTGGAGGGTGGGAAGCCCGCGAACGCGGCAGCGTAACCGCCGGCGCCATCACCGCCGGCGCTCCCGTGGAGGACGATGGCGGTCGGCCGGAACGTCCAGCAAAGGTACCGCCGGCGGTGGGGAGCCGCGTGCATGTCGCCAGCCTTCGCCTCGACGGCATTCTGGCCGTGATCGATGGCGACGACGCCGAAGTGGAAGCGCTCGGCAAACGGATCCACGTGCGGGTGGGTGACCTCCGACCACTCGATTTGCCGGTCGCTTCGGCGGACGGCCGTGCCGTTACGCGCGCCGCCGTTACGCGCGCCGCCGCCCGCGGCGGCGTCACGGTGAACGTTGCCGAGGAGAGCGCGCCGCCGCTCGAGCTGAACGTCATCGGCTGCCGCGTCGACGAGGCGCTTGCCCGCGTCGAGAAGTACGTCGACCGTGCGATCTTGCACGAGCGGCGGGAATTGCGCGTCATTCATGGTCACGGCACCGGACAGCTCAGGCGCGCCATCGCGAGCTTCCTCGGCGATCATCCGCTGGTCGAAAAGCACGCTCCGGCCGCACCGGAACATGGCGGCGGCGGCGTTACCGTCATCGCGCTAAAGGACTAGGAGTCCGTGGCCCGCTACCCCACCGGCTTCATCGCGGACCTCAAGATGCAGGCGGACATCGTGCGGGTGATTCAGGAGGTGGTGCCGCTCAAGAAGGCGGGTACCAGCTACAAGGGGCTCTGCCCGTTCCACAACGAGAAGACGCCCAGTTTCCACGTCCACCCCGACAAGGGGTTCTTTCACTGCTTCGGCTGCTCCACGGGCGGCGACGTCCTGAAGTTCGTCGAGCTGTACGAGAAGCTGAGCTTCCCGGAAGCGGTGAAGTCGCTCGCGCAGCGATTCGGCCTCCAGCTACCCGAAACGGACGACGCCGAACACGATCACGCCGCCGAAACAGAGCGCGAAGCGCTGCTCAAGGTCCACGAACTGGCGGCGGCGTACTTCCGGGACCAGCTTGCCGCACCCACGGGCGGCGGCGCCCGCGCGTATCTCGAGCAGCGGGGCATCCAGCCCGAGACGATCGACGCGCTCTGTCTCGGATGTACGCCGCCGCGCCGCGACGGCTTGACGCTGCATCTTCGCGAGGCGGGGCAACCGATGGAACTGCTCCGGAAGAGTGGCCTTGTGACCGAATCGGACGGCCGCCCACCGATCGACCGGTTTCGCCAGCGGCTGATCATTCCGATCTGCCGCGACACCGGATCGGTCATCGCCTTCGGTGGCCGCGCGCTAGGCGGCGATCAGCAGGTCAAGTACATCAACTCGCCCGAGACTGCGCTCTATACGAAGGGCCGCACGCTGTACGGTCTCCACCTGGCAAAGCAGGCGATTCGCAAACGCGGGTTCGCGGTCCTCGTTGAGGGCTACTTCGATCTCGCGCAGGCGGTACAGGCCGGGATCGAACCGGTCGTCGCCACGTGCGGGACGGCACTGACTGAACGGCAAGCGAAGCTGCTCCACCGCTTCTGCACCAAGGCGCTTCTCAGTTTCGATCCTGACGCGGCGGGGGTGGGGGCCTCGGCCCGTTCCGGTGAACTGCTGATCGCCACCGGTTTCCAGGTGAATGTCGTGCGGTTGCCAGATGGTCAGGATCCGGACACGGCGATCCGCCAGCATGGCGCCACGTACTACGTCGACCGGCTCAAACGGTCGACGCCGTACCTCGACTACGTGCTCGAGCGCGCCGCCGAATCCCGTGACCTGACACGCGAGAGCCAGCGGACCGGGTTCGTGAACGCGATGCGTGCCATAGCGTCGCGGATACCGGACGCGGTGGCGCGCGATCAGTTTGCTGACCGGATCGCTCACCGCGCCGGTGCAACGGAGGCGGTGGTGCGTGACGCCATCCGCCAGGCGGTCGCCGGCCGCCGCCCGAAGTCGGCCGCCGACCCGTCGGCGGCGGCGCACCGAGACCCACTGGAGTCCGAGAAGGGTTTGATCTGGGCCGTGATCCACCGGACCGAGGAGGCCCAGCGGGTTCTCACCGGTCTCGAACCTGCCGACTTCCAAAGTCTCCGGACTGCGGCAATCCTGGAAGTGGCGCACAACCTCGCCGCGGGACCCGCGACGGACCTGGCGAGGACGCTTGTCGAGCGGCTGACGGAGGACGAAGCGGCGCTCGTCAACACGATCGCCGCGATGGAGGTCGCGCCAGCCGACGTCGAGGACTGCGGCATCGAGCTGTTGCGCCGCCGCGGTGAACGCGAACTGGCCGGCGTGCAGGACGAGATCGATCGCAGGCAACGCGACGGCGCGTCCGACACGATCGACGATGCGCTACTCACCCGCAAGCTGGATCTGCAACGGCGACTCGACGCCCTGGACACCCAGACCAGCTTGCCAACAGGTGACAGAAGTGACCGCCGCGACGTATGGTTGAGGCGCGCGCCTTGACGGCCTGCGCGAGTCGCTACAATCCGCGCCTGCGAATTGCGTCGGCGCACGGCGACTTGGTGAATCGCTCAAGGTAACGGGATGCGGAACGAGCCGTTGTCGATCGAAGAGAAGTACGACGAAGTCCAGCAGCTGATTGTCGTCGGCAAGGAGCGCGGCTTCCTGCTCTTCGAAGAGATCAACGAGCTCCTCCCACCCGCAGTTACGTCCGACGATCTGGACGAACTCTTTGGCCTCCTCAACACGGTGGGGATCGAGGTAGTCGAGTCCGAGGACAAGTACGCCGAGAAGAAACGGGCTCAGACCGACCGCACGATAGACGGGCGGGCCGAACTCGACCTGACACCCAGCGCGGTGGAGAAGACCGGCGATCCGGTCCGGATGTACCTACGGGAGATGGGAACCGTTCCGCTTCTCACCCGGGAGGGCGAGGTGGCCATCGCGAAGCGGATCGAGCGCGGCAAGCTGTCTGTGCTCAAGGCGATCTCTCGCTCGCCAGCGGTCGTCGACGAAGTGATCCGGTTCGGGGAGGAACTGCGCCGAGGCGACCGGACGGTGCGCGAACTGATCGTGCTGCACGACGAAACGCTCACGGTTGAGCGGATCCGTCGGCACGGTGAGGAGTTCCTCCGCGAGGTCGATGCGCTCCGCGCCGCGACCGCCGAACTGAAGCGGAAGCAGACTCGGCTCGCCAAGATCCCGATGCAGGACCGGGCGCGCTATCGCCGACTGCGACACCGCCTGCTGCGCGCCCGTATCTTGTTGTCGCATCTCGTACGCCGGATCGAGTTCACCGAGTCCGTAATCGACCACTGGATCCACATGTTCAAGGCGTCGGCGTCGGCGATGCGGCGGGAGCAAGCGGAATTGAATACCGTCAACCGGCGCCTCCGTCCGTCGAACGTCACACGCCTGTCGAACGATGAGCGAAAGACGCTGGGACGCCGCCAACGCGAACTTCGAAAGAACATCCGGAACCGGTCGGCCCGACTTGGCGAAACCACGCGGGCACGCGGGTACGTCCTCCAGTTCATCGCGCGCGGCGAGGTACAGGCCGAGCGGGCCAAGACGGAACTGGTGGAAGCGAACCTCCGCCTAGTGGTCTCGATCGCCAAGAAATACACCAACCGCGGACTGCAGTTCCTCGATCTGATTCAGGAGGGGAACATCGGGTTGATGAAAGCGGTCGACAAGTTCGAGTACCGCCGCGGCTACAAGTTTTCCACGTACGCCACCTGGTGGATTCGGCAGGCGATCACCCGCGCCATCGCCGATCAGGCCCGGACCATACGGATCCCGGTGCACATGATCGAGACGATCAACAAGCTGGTCCGAACGCAGCGTTCACTGGTACAGGAATATGGGCGCGAGCCCACCATCGAGGAGCTTGCGGAGCGGCTCGACCTACCGGCCTCCCGTGTCCGGCGCGTGCAGAAGATTGCGCAGGAACCGATCTCGCTCGAGACACCAGTCGGGGAGGAGGAAGACAGTCACCTGGGCGACTTCATCGAAGATCGCCACGCGGTCAACCCCGCCGACGCCGTGATGGACATGAACCTGAAGGAGCAGACCGCCTCGGTGCTCAAGTCACTGACGCCGCGCGAGGAGAAGGTGATCAAGATGCGCTTCGGGGTCGGCGACGGCAGCGAACATACGCTTGAGGAGGTGGGGCAGAACTTCGCCGTCACCCGCGAGCGGATCCGACAGATTGAGGCGAAGGCGCTCCGCAAGCTGCGAAACCCGTCACGCAGCCGGAAGCTCCGTGCGTTCCTCGAGGGGACGTCATAATGCTTCGTGGGCCCGTAGCTCAGCGGTCAGAGCCACCGGCTCATAACCGGGTGGTCCCAGGTTCGAATCCTGGCGGGCCCACCACCCGTCCCATCGACGCGGCCGGAGGGCTGCGTCGCCGAAACCACCAGGCACCGCCCGCGCGGTGCTTTTTTCTTGCCCGTGTGTTGCCTCTGCCATGCTGCCTGACCTCGAACGACTGATACGCCTCCAACAGATTGACCTCGACGTCGCCGCCGCGCGACAGTCGATCGACCATTTCCCCGAACAGAGCGCCCTGCTCGATGACCGACTGAACGCATGCCGCACCGCTCTTGACGAAGTCGAGGCGGGGCAGGTCGACCAGAAGGCGGCCCGCGTGCGGATCGAGAAGGAGTTGGCGGAGGTGGACGGACGATTGAGCCGCTTCAAGGATCAGTTGATGGCGGTGAAGACCAACAAGGAATTCCACGCCGTGCAGCTGGAGATCGCCAACGCTGAGGCGGCCAAGCAAAGCCACGAGGATCGGCTGCTGGAACTGATGATCGCGGCCGACGAGATCCTCGCCGAGGCCGACGCGGCTCGTGCTGCCCTCCAGACAGCGGAGGAGGAGGTGGCCAAGGCGCGGCAGGCCATCGAAGCGGAGCGTGACCGTCTGCAGGCGGACGTCGAAAGGAAAACGGAGGAACGCGCGACGCTCGTTGCCGACATGAAGCCGTCGGTGCTAGCGCTCTTCGAGAGCGTGGCGAGCCACCGGAAGGGAGTGGCGGTGACGGCGCTGCGCGACGAACGCTGCGGCGCCTGCCAGGTTCGGCTGCGGCCGCAACTGCAGAACGAGGTGCGGCGCAACGATGCGCTGATCCGGTGTGAAAGCTGCCAGCGGTTTCTCTACTTCCCGCCGGCGACCGTATCGTGACGGCGCGCCCGCCACTCGCCGTGCAAGCCGTCGCCTGGATAGACGGCGCTGCGCGCGGCAACCCCGGTCCGGCCGGCTACGGGGTACGCATCGAGTCGGAGAACGGCAGCCTCATCACCGAACTGCACGAGGCGATCGGCGTGGAAACCAACAACGTCGCCGAGTACAGCGGATTGGTGGCCGCCCTCGACTACCTCGCCGCCAACGGCTATCGCAACGTGCTGATCCGTTCCGACTCCGAACTGCTCGTGAAACAGATGTCCGGCGCCTATAGCGTGCGGGCGCAGTCGCTCCGGCGGCTCTACCTCAAGGCGTCTGCGACTGCGGCACGGTTCGAGCATGTGCAGTACCAGCATGTCCCGCGGGAACAGAACGCCAGAGCGGACCGGCTGGCGAACCTGGCAGTCGATGGCGCGCCGGGCGGCCCGGCGGCGCCGTCCAGCATGACGGGGCAGCCAGCCGGCACACCGTCACCGCCAGTCGCCAGGGCAGAGCCGGTGCCGTCGGTCGGTCCGAGCGCGGGCGGCATTATTGGCATCGGAATCGATATCGAAGAGATAGCGCGTGTCGACGAACTGCTCCGGCGGTACGGGGACCGCTTCGTCGCGCGGATCTTCACCGACGCGGAGGCAGCCTACTGCCGGAGACGTCGAGCCCCGGGGCCCCACTTCGCCGCACGGTTCTCCGCCAAGGAAGCGGCTATGAAGGCGCTTGGCACGGGCCGCTCGCGTGGCGTTCTCTGGCGCGACATCGAAGTGGTCCGACACGGCGGCCCGCCGGCGCTCGCCCTGCACGGCGGCGCCCGACGTCGCTTCGATGCGCTGGGAGGCGGTGGCTCGCTACTTACGCTGACGCATTCGAGACACTATTCCGTCGCGCAGGTAATCCTGCTCGGGCACTCCTAGCTAGGAGTCCGTGGTGAAACCCCGGGTAGCACCGAGAGCGGCGAGGCGCTCGCCTGACAAGGCGCGACGAGGAAGCATATTGGCCATATGAGACCGAGGAGCAACGCCGTTCAGGCGGGATGCATCGCCGCTCGAATGTAGCGGGGGTTTCACCACGGGCTCCTAGCCCGGATTTCTCACCGTTGTAGATACAAGAGACTGCCTGTGATGGCGTAAAGTGTTGTGGCCGCAATACTTTCACACCAGACACGGAGGCAGCCTCTTGTCCACACAGTGTACGCCAATCCAACTTGAATTTCCGCGTGTCGGCCGCCGCCGACTGGTGGCGCGTTTCGGTGGCGGGCGGATTACCTCCAACGCGGGCGCGCTATTACTGCAGGCCGTGGAAGCGTGCACGCAGGTGTGCCGGCGTGCGGCGCGGTGCTTCCAGGATCACCGGGACGGGCGGTGGGTGGAGCACACGGTCGAGGAGTTAGTGACGCAGCGGGTGTTTGGCCTGGCGCTGGGCTACGAAGACCTGAACGACCACGACACGCTGCGGCGCGACGCGCTATTGGCGGCGGTGGTGGGCAAGGCGGACCCGACCGGGGCATCCCGGGTGCGGGCGGCGGACCGCGGGTCGGCCCTGGCGGGCAAGAGCACGTTGAACCGGCTGGAGTTGGCGGGGCCTGACGCGGAGACGGACCGCTACAAGAAGGTGAGCTATGACCAGGCGGCGCTCGATGCGCTGCTGGTCGACCTGTTCATCGAGGCCCACCCGCAGCCGCCCGTGCGCATCGTGCTCGATGTCGATGCCACCGACGACCCGCTGCACGGCCAACAGGAAGGGCGCTTTTTCCACGGCTACTACCGGCACTACTGCTATCTGCCGCTGTATGTCTTCTGCGGCGCGCACGTGCTGTGTGCACGGCTCCGGCCGGCGAACATCGATGCGGCGGCCGGCGTGGTCGATGAACTGGCGTGGATCGTGGACCGCGTGCGGCAGGCGTGGCCGACGGTGGCCATTCTGGTGCGCGGCGACTCGGGCTTCTGCCGGGACGCGTTGCTGAACTGGTGCGAGGCGCACCAGGTGGACTATCTCATCGGGGTCGCCAAGAACGACCGCCTCAAGGCGCAACTGGCGCCGGCGATGGTGCAGGCCCAGGCCCAGTGCCAGGCGAGCGGTCAGCCGGCCCGGGTGTTCGCCGACTTCGGCTATCGCACGCGCAAGAGCTGGAGCCGGGAGCGGCGGGTCGTCGGCAAGGCCGAGCACCTGCCGGCCGGGCCGAATCCGCGCTTCGTGGTGACCTCGCTGCCGGCAGACCGCGTCCCGGCCCAGCCGCTGTATGAGGACCTGTATTGCGCCCGCGGCGATATGGAGAACCGCATCAAGGAGCAGCAACTGGCCTTGTTTGCCGACCGCACCAGCAGTGCCACCCTGCGGGCCAACCAGTTGCGCCTCTACTGGTCGACCTTGGCCTACGTCCTGTTGCACGCGCTCCGCAGCCGGGCTTTGGCAGGCACCCGGCTCGCCCGCGCCCAATGCGACACCTTACGCCTCCGGCTGCTCAAGGTCGGCGCCCATATCCGTGTCACCGCACGCTGCGTCTGGGTCGCGTTGACCGACTATCTGCCTGACGCCGACCTGTTCATCCTCGCCGCCAACCGCTTGCACCAAGCGCGCGCACCCGCCTGACGCCCCAGTCCAACGCCAGACCACGTCCGCAGCTACCCGGTGGACTACCCCGGGGCCGGCCCGCTGCGCCCGACACGCCGCCGTCGGTGTCGCAACCGCCCCGTCCGCCGCCTTCCAACCTCTCCCGCGCGTCCGTGCTGGACCTCCTGCGCCGTAAACTCACCGCTTCAGCCTCGCGCCGGGTGGCTGTGAGAAATCCGGGCTAGCGCTACTCCCCGGCCGAGCGGGGGAACGCCGGGAGATATTCTTCAACATCGTCCGCCGTATCGTCGTTCGTACCGATATCGATGTCGGCGGCCATGTCGCCGGAGGCCGTGGCAGCCGGATCGGAAGCCACCGGCAGTTCGAAGGTCGGGCGGCGCGAGATCGCGAGACTCGACAGTGCGCGTGCCTTGGCGATCGCCTGTTCCGTCGCGGACTCCCCCATCGCCGCTGCGGTAGGATGATCCAGCGCATCGTCCGCTATCGCCATCTCGACCCGCTCTGCCACCATTTCCTCCGCGTCCGACGCCGGGGCGATGTCCGTCGCGTCGTGCTCTCCAACGACACCCGATGACGGCGCGCCAGCGACGCTGGCCGCCCGCTCCGCCGCCTCCACATCCTGCTGTTGCCGAACGACATACGCGTTCAGATCGTTCGGCGTGGGTGCCGACGCGACAGCGACGGCAGTCGATATCTCTTCCGTCTCCGCCGGCGTCACCGGATCGAACTCCGTGGCGATCACGGTGATCTTCACGTCCCCGCCCATCGCCGGGTCGATTACTGCGCCGAAGATGATGTTCGCATCCTCGTGGGCTGCTTCCTGCACGGCGGTTGTCGCCTCGCTTACCTCAATCATCGACAGGTCGCTCCCGCCCGTGACGTTGACGATGACGCTGCGGGCGCCTTCCAGACCATCGTGATCGAGCAAGGGACTCGATACGGCCCGCGTTGCCGCGTCCAGCGCTCGCGACTCCCCGGTGCCGGTGCCGGTGCCCATGATCGCCGTCCCCTTGGAAGACATGGTGGTCTTCAGGTCCGCAAAATCCAGGTTGATCAGTCCTGGCACAAGGACCAGGTCCGAGATCCCCCGAATTGCCTGGTGCAGCACGTCATCCACCACCTCGAACGCCGCGGTGAGCGGCATCTGGCGGTCGATCGTGCTGAGCAGCCGGTCGTTCGGAATCGTGATCACCGAATCGGCAGCTTCATGCAATCTGACCAGCCCCTGTTGGGCACGCCGAGCGCGGACCCGCCCTTCGAAAGTGAACGGCGTGGTAACCGCGGCTACCGTCAGCGCACCCAGCTCCGAGGCTAGCGACGTGACGATCGGCGCCGCGCCGGTGCCGGTGCCGCCACCGAGACCGGCAGTGACGAAGACCATGTCGGCGCCGGCCAACGCGTTGAGCAATTGCTCAGTATCCTCGAGTGCCGCCCTTTCACCGATTGCCGGGTCGGCGCCGGCGCCCAGGCCGTTGGTCAACTTCCCCCCGATCTGTAGCCGCACCGGCGCATTGTTCTGCTCCAGGGCCTGCCGGTCCGTGTTGGCGACGACGAACTCGACGCCACCCTCACCCAGGCCAGCCGCGACCATCCGGTCCACCGCGTTATTGCCGCCACCTCCGACACCGATCACCTTGATTCGGGCGCCAGTCCCGGAAACATCTTCCAGGGTGATGCGGAGCGCGCGCTCCGCAGCGGTCTCAGGTGCGTTCATGAGAAATACTCCTTGAAGAATCCACGCAGCCGACCCGCCACCCTGCGGAGGCCGCCCGATGATCGTTCCCGGTCCACCGCCTGGTGCCGATGGGCGTACATCACCAAGCCGACCGCCGTGGCGAAGGCAGGACTGCTGACGTGGTCGGTCAGACCGCCGACACCCATCGGCGTGCCGCGACGAATCGGCAGGTTGAAGATCTGATCCGCGATCTCGGGCAGGCCGTCCAGTACGGAACCCCCGCCGGTCAGCACCAGCCCGGAGTGGAGCGAGCTCTCATAGCCGCCCGCACGCAGGTCGTCCCACAGCTTGTGGAAGATCTCCTCGGCGCGCGGCTGCATGACCTCGGCCAGCAGGCGCCGCTTCAGCACTCGCGGCTGCCGGCCGCCGACACTCGCGATCTCGATCGACTCGTCATCGTCCACCAGCGACGCGAACGCACAGCCGCTCCTGCGCTTCGTCTTCTCCGCTCCGGGAATTGGCATCCGCAACCCGACGGCCGCGTCGTTCGTGAAGTGGTCGCCGCCGATGCCGATGGCGCCGGTATGCCATACGCTACCCCGCTCGAAGACCGCGAAGTCGGTCGTCCCGGCCCCGATATCGACCAGAACGACACCCAGTTCCTTCTCGTCCGTGGTCAGCACCGCTTCGCTTGCGGCGAGCGGACCAAGTACCGTGCCGGCCACCGTGATACCCGCTCGATTGACGCAGGCAATCAGGTTCTGCATCGTCGACGTGCTGCCGGTAATGACATGGACGTTCACCTCGAGCCGGGCGCCGGTCATCCCGACGGGCGAACTGACCCCATCATGCTCGTCCACCATGTAGTCCTGCGGCAGGATGTGCATCAGTTGCCGCCCATGCGGGAGTTGCGCCCGGGCGTGGGCCGATTCGATAGCCCGCCGGACATCCGTCCGGTCTATTTCGCGGTTCCTGCCGGCCACCGCCACGACGCCCCGGCTGTTGAACGCGCGCGCGTGCCCACCGGAAAGCGCGACCCACACGGTGTCGATCTCGACGCCGGCGGTCAGTTCCGCTTCCTCGACTGCGCGCTTGATGGCGTCGACCGCCGCCTCGAGATTGACGACGATGCCGCGCCGGATGCTGTTCGCCGAGGCTGCAACCCCGATCCCGATGATGTCGAGGCTGCCGTCGTCCATCACCTCGGCGACAACAGCGGTGATCTTCGACGTCCCGACGTCGAGTCCCACCAGATATTGATCCCTACGTGCCACGATTCCTCCGTTGGCCGCGTCCGCTGCGGCTGACCGTTGCCGTCCCCCCCAACTCCGGTCCTGTCACGGCCGGTCGTCCCCGAACGCTGCCCCTCGCCCGTCTGACGCCGACGGCCGGACGTAGACTTGCCGGCCGAAGCGCATGTCGACGGTGTCCACCGAGGGCACGCCGCTTCGAATTGCCTGCGCGACATCGACGTACGCTCGAAGTCGCTCGGCGAACGATCCCTCACCGAGATGAATCAGGGCGGGATCGCCACTCAACAACACCACCGCGTCGTGCGGATCAGTGACGTCGATCTGCGAAACGCGTGCGGCCAGTGGCGGGTCAGCCACCAGTTCCGCGACGAGGCGCGCGGCGAGTGCCGTTCGCACCCCAGCCGCCACGCCGTCGCCAGCCGCATCAGGTGGCGGCAGCCCGTCGATAATCGGCAGGTCAATCTCCGCATAGCGGGGCCCCCACTGATCGATGAGATACCCGGCCGCATCGATCAGGTAAAGCCATTCGCCAAAGCGGGCCAACGCAAACGGTGTCCGCTCCACCACCCTCACCTCGATGGTCGACGGGATGACCCGTCGCAGCGTCGCATCGCGGATCCAGCCCGAAGCAAGCAGAGCGGCGCGCGCACCCTCAATGTCGGCGTCAAGAAGGTCCTGGCCGGGGAGCGACGCGAGCAGGCCAAGCAGCTCGCCTTCCGACACGTGAGCGTGTCCCGTGATGGCAATCGTGTCGATCGCCAGCGCCCCGGCGTGGCGCGCCGCGTAGGTCAGTTGGACCGCGCCGGCCGCGAACGCCAGGACCACCAGGATCCGTGGCGCCCACTTGCGACGCCGGCGGACGGTACGTTGGCGGACCGGAGCACGGCGCGGTGCTCGCTTCGGCGCTCCACGGCCGGGCCGGACAGTGGCTTGGCGTGGGCTCATCGCGCCCTCTCTTCGAGCGCGGCGACGATCTGCGGACGCAGTCTTCCGATCGTGCCGGCACCCAGGATCGCAACGATGTCGCCGCCGCCCGCGACCGCGGCGACCCGCTCCACCGCGTCGGCGTGGCTGGTCGCAACTTCCACACTGACGTTCGCATGGCGCCGCACCGCATCCGCGACGGCGTTCGCATCCACGCCTTCGATCGGAGGCTCGCTGGCCGCGTACAGCTCGGTCAGGATCACCTGATCGGCCAGGGCGAGCGCGGCGCCGAACCGATTGAGCAGCCGTGCGGTACGGCTGTAGCGGTGGGGCTCGAAGACGACGATCAGCCGGCGTGGGCGGCGGAGGCGCGCCGTCTCGATCACCGCCGCGATTTCGGTCGGATGGTGGCCGTAGTCATCGATCAGTTCGACGTCCCCGGGGGCCTGGAACGTTTCGAAACGGCGATCGACTCCCGTGAACCGCGCCAACGCGGCCGCGGCTTCACCCGGCGGAACCCCCATCGTCATCGCCGCGGCAACCGCGGCGAGCGCATCCAGCAGGTTGTGCCGACCCGGCACCTGCAGTTCCAGGTTGTACGACTGTTCTGCAATCCTGATGACGCAGCGTGTTCCTTCAGGAAGGTAGTCGGGGTCGCACGCACGAACGTACGCCATCTCCGAGTCGATGCCGAACGTCCCGTACGCTGTCCGATTGTCCCGGTCAGGGCCGAGCATTGCACGGAGACGTGGATCGTCGGCGCACCAGATCACCTGGCCCCCGTCATCCTGAACGCGGCGAGAGAACTGCCGGAACGCTTCCTCGAGGCCGCCGATCCCGGCGTCGTACGCCTCGACGTGCTCGTCGTCCACGTTCGTGAGAACTGCCACGTGCGGCGTGAGCTGGAGAAACGACCGGTCGCTCTCGTCCGCCTCGATCACCATCACATCGCCCGTCCCCTGGCGGACGTTGCTGCCGAACGAGCGCACTACGCCGCCAACCACTACCGTTGGATCCAGCCCGGCCGCCTCGAGAATCAGCGCAGCCATCGATGTCGTGGTGGTCTTTCCGTGCGACCCGACAACCGCGAGTGTCCGTTTTTCCCGGGCCAGTTCCGCCAGCATCGCGCCGCGGCCGACGATCGGGATGCCGCGGCGCCGCGCCTCGATCAGTTCCGGGTTGTCGTCAGGAACCGCAGACGACACGACCACGAGATTGGGCGCCTGCGGTTGATCGAGATGCGACGCGGCATGACCCACGACCACAGGCAGGCCAGCCGCACGGAGACGCTCCAACGCGGCCGAAGCGGACAGGTCCGAGCCGCTCACCTCATATCCCTGGCTGTCGAGCAACATTGCAATGCCACTCATTCCGACCCCACCGATGCCCACCATGTGAACCCGCTTGACTCCTTCGAGCACACGTCCCGTCCCTATCACGCCCCTACGATCGCCCTGCGCCAGATGCGGCAAGGCCCATGAGTTCCTCCGCCCGCCTGACGATGCGATCGGCCGCGTCCGGGCGAGCCAGCCGCCGTGCCGCCTCACACATCGACCGGCGCCGCTCTGCGTCGTTCGCCAGCGCCGCCAGACATTCGGCCATCCGTCTGTCCAGCTCGGCTTCTTCAATCGTCTCGGCTGCCCCCGCCTCGGTGAAGACCGCCGCGTTGCGGCGCTGATGGTCGCCCGCGGACACCGGCAGCGGAACCACGACCGCCGGCAACCCGGCCGCTGCCACTTCAGCGAGCGTCGTCGCCCCGGCACGGCAGGCAATCAGGTCTGCGGCTGCCATCTCGTCCGCCATCGCATCGATGAACGGTTCGACGCGCGCATCGATTCCCGCCTGCCGGTAGCCGTCACGCACAAACTCGCAGTCGCGCTCCCCGGTCTGGTGGGTCACTTCGATCCCGCCCGGCACCGCTGCTGCGACAGCCGGCGCGACCGATACCATGGCCACGTTCAACCGGTGCGCCCCCAGCGATCCGCCAACCACGAGGAGGCGCAGAGGCCCGCTCCGACGGGTCGCGCGCGCGGCGCCAATCTCGAAGAACGCAGCGCGGACCGGGTTGCCGGCAATAAATGCCTTCGCACCGAAGCGCACCGCGGCTGATGCGAACGAGACCGCCGCCGCACGTACCACCGGTGCGAGCAGTCGATTGGTCAGTCCCGGCACCGCGTTCTGCTCCATTAGCATCGTCGGGCGTCCGCTGAGCGCCGCGGAGAGGACGAGTGGTCCGGCGCTGTAGCCTCCCAGGCCGATCACCAGATCGGGACGCGTTCGGCGCAACAACCGCACCGCATCGGCAAACGACACGGGAACCAGCGCGAGAGCCCGACAGATCGCCGGAAGCGACTTGCCCACCAGGCCTGCGCTCCGGACCACCTCGAACGCGAATCCCTCCCGAGCGAGCGCATGCGCCTCGACGCCACGCCCGGTCCCCGCAAACAACACCGACGCCCCCGGATGGCGTGCCACCAAAGCCCGTGCTACTGCAATCCCCGGAAACAGGTGACCGCCGGTCCCACCTCCCGCAAACACCACCGTCATGTCCTGGCCGACGCGTGTTGTGACACGTTCAGCAATATCCCCATACCGACCAGCCCGATCAGCAGTGACGACCCGCCCGCGCTGACGAACGGCAGGGGGATGCCGGTCGTCGGGACGATCCCCAGTACCACGCTGATGTTCAGAAACGCCTGCAGCGCCACCATCGTCGTCAGACCCAGCGCGAGGAAGGCGCCGAACCGGTCAGGCGCGTGTGTCGCTACGACGAACCCGCGCCAGGTGATCACCGCGAAGCAGGCGAGTACGACGGTAGCCCCCAACAAACCGGTCTCCTCGGCAATCACGGCGTAGATGAAGTCGGTGTGGGGCTCCGGAAGGTAAAAGAGCTTCTGGACGCCGCGCATCAGCCCCTGACCGAAGATGCCGCCGGTCCCGACGGCGATCAGCGACTGAACCACCTGGAAACCGCCACCCAGCGGGTCTTCCCACGGATCGAGGAAGGCGGTGAGTCGCGCGCGCCGGTACGGCACTTCCCAAATCAGCAATCTGATCACCGGCGCGGCCAGAAGCACCACGCCGATGACATATCGGTAGTGCAGTCCGGCCGCGAACACCATCGCACCCAGAATCACCAGAATCGCCATCGCGGTGCCGAAGTCGGGTTGCAGGAGAATCAGCATCGTCGCCACAAGCGTCACCCCCGCAAGCGGCACCATCGCTCGGAGCGACGAATTCACGCGGGCCATCTCACGCTCCAGCTGCGCCGCAGCGAAGATGATCAGCATCAACTTCGCCAGTTCGGAAGGCTGCACGCCAAGCCCCGCGATACCGAACCAGCGACGTGTGCCGTTGATCGGCGTCGAGAAGAGGACGGCGATCAGGGCGAGCGCGGTAACCGCCAGCCCGGTCCACATCACCGCCGGGTGCTTCAATTCGCGGTAGTCGATCCGCATCACGCCCCAAAGCAGCAAGCTGCCGGCCACGACCCAGGTCGCCTGACGGAAGAGGAAGAAGTCGGCCTGCTCGAACCGATCCATGGCCAGCATCGCCGAGGCGCTGTAGACCATGACGACGCTGGCACCCAGCAGCACGAGGGTCGCGATGAACAACGGCTTGTCCGATTTCAGCTTTCGCGCCATACTCGCCGTCCGCTTCGTTGCCCGCTCCGGGCTACAGGCCCGGGACTTTGGATCCGATACAGTCGAATGCCGGAGCAGTCATCAGTCGGACGGGGAGGAGACACCGGCCTCGCAAACCAGGGCTAGTCTGCGCTCCCAGCAGCCAGCTCTCCACCGCGCAACCCGACTGATGACTGCTCATCGCTCCAGTGCGACCACCGCCTCCTTGAACGCCACCCCGCGCGCGGCGTAGTCGCCGAACATGTCCAGGCTGGCGCACGCAGGCGCCAGCAGCACCGTTCCGCCGGGGCGGGTCTTGGCTGACGCCGTCCCGACCGCCTCGGCCATGGTCTCCGCCGCGTGCACCGGCACCTCCGGGGCAAGGGCCGCGCGGATCCGCTCACGCGCTTCGCCGATCGCCACCACCACGGCGCCGCGATCGACGAGTGGAGAACGGAGATCTTCGAAGCGTCCACCCTTGAAGCGCCCCCCGAGGATCACGGTCAGCCCGGAACCAAAACACTCGATCGCGGCGCGCGCCGATACGAGGTTGGTCGCCTTCGAGTCATTGACGTACCGCACACCCCCCACCTCGCCGACAAACTCCAGCGTGTGCGGCAGGCCGGTGAACGACTCGACGACGCGCGTCATCGCCTCGGCCGCAACACCGGCGATCGATCCGACCGCGGCGGCGGCGGCGACATCACTCAGCAGGTGGCGGCCCGGCATCCGCACCGCCGCCCGCGGCACCAGACGCTCTTCACCGGACGACGAGCGGCGGGTGATCCAGGCGTCGGTCACCTGCACGCCGTCATCCAGAGGTGTGTCGATCGCAAAACGGAGTGCCCGTGCGTGCCCCGTCCGGGCCAACTCGAGCACCGCCGGGTCGTCCGCATTGATCACCATCGTGTCGTCGCTCGTCTGGTTGGCGAAGATCCGCCGCTTCGCCGCGGCGTACTCGGCAAAGCTGGCGTGACGGTCGAGGTGGTCGGGCGACAGGTTCAGGCAGACGGCGATCCAGGGCCGGAACGTATCGGTCAGCTCCAGCTGAAAGCTGCTCACCTCGACCACGTGAACCGCATCGGGCGTCGATGCATCCACCTGGCTGCTGAGAGCGACGCCAATGTTCCCACCGACCACGGCGCGCTGCCCGCCTGCATCAAGCATCCGTCCGGCCAGCACCACCGTGGTCGACTTTCCCTTCGTGCCGGTCACGGCGACGATTCGCCCCTGCAACCAACGCGCCGCCAGCTCCACCTCGCTGATGACCGGAACACCGCGCGCGCGCGCCTTCGCCACCACCGGCAGCCGGGGTGAGACGCCCGGGCTCAGCACGATCAGGTCGGCGGCGGCAAAGGTCTCCGTCCGGTGCCCTCCCAGCTCGAGTTGGATGCCCGCCTCGCGGAGTTCGACCGCGGCATCGGGCATCCCGGCGCGCTGTTCACTGAGGGTGACGTGGGCTCCGCGACGGGCGAGCAGCGCCGCCGCCGCCGCGCCACTCCGGCCGGCACCCACCACCACCGCCTGCGCGCCGGTCACCGAATAGCCGCGCGTTGTGTCCGGATTCATCGCAGTTTCAACGTGGTCAAGCTGAAGAGTGCGAAAACGATCGCCAGGATCAGGAAGCGGCTGATGATCTTCGGTTCGCTCCAGCCGATCTGTTCGAAGTGGTGATGGATCGGCGCCATCTTGAAGATGCGCCGGCCGGTCAGCTTGAACGAACCGACCTGCAGGATCACCGATACCGCTTCCAGAACGAAGACGGCGCCAACGATGGGCAGCAACAGCTCCTGCTTGATCAGCAGGGCAACCGTGCCGAGGGCGCCGCCCAGGGCGAGCGATCCGACGTCGCCCATGATCATTTGGGCGGGGTAGGAGTTGTACCAGAGGAACCCGAGCCCCGCCCCGACCAGCGAGCCGCAGAAGATGGTCAGCTCGCCCGCGGGGGGGAAGCGGACCAGCAGGAGGAACTCGGCGATCTCGGCATGGCCGCTGACGTAGGTGAGCGCAGTAAACGCACCCGCTGCCACCGTGAAGACGCTGATCGCCAGGCCATCCAGTCCGTCGGTCAGGTTGACCGCGTTCGACGCGAAGACCAGCACCAGCATCGCGAATGGGACGTAGAGCCAGCCGATGTCGGGTGTGAATTGCTTGAAGAACGGAAACAGCATCTCCGTGCTGTAGACGCCCTCGGTCGAGAGCTGCAACAGTGCGACACCGACCCCGGCGCCGACCGCCCCCTGAAACACCAGCTTCCCGCGCGCCGATAGCCCGCGGTGCGATCCGCTCCGCACCTTCAGGACATCGTCCACCAGGCCGATAGCGCCAAACGCCGCAGTAGCGATAAACGCGATCCAGACGTAGACGTTCGTCAGGTCGGCCCAGAGCAGCGTCGGAACAAATGCCGCCCCCAGGATCAACAGTCCGCCCATCGTCGGCATGCCCTGCTTCTGTTGATGCGTCGCCGGCCCGTCGGCCCGAATCGGCTGGCGCGCGCCGAGCGCGCGGAGCCGGCGGATCGTGAACGGACCGAACGCGAGCGACACGACGAACGCCGTGATGCTCGCGGCGGCAGTACGGAAGGTGATGTACTGCACCACGTTCAACAGACCGAACTCGTCGGCCAATGGGAAAAGGAGGTGGTACAGCATCAGGCCCACACCTCCTTCAACCGGTCTGCCACCACCTCGGTCCGGGTTCCGCGGGATCCCTTCACGAGCACGAGATCGCCCGGACGGATCCACTCCGCCGCCACATCTGCCGCCGTGTCACTGTCGGCGCAGACGACGACCGCCTCGTCCGCCAAGCCTGCCGCACGAGCGCCATCGGCCAGCGCCGCTGCGTCGTCGCCACCCACCGCAACTACCAGGTCGAACCCCGCGTTTCTTGCCGCGCGCCCACTCTCCTGGTGCAACGCCACCGCGCGCTCGCCCAGCTCGAGCATCTCGCCCAGAATGGCCACGCGCCGCCCGTGTTTCGTCTCCCGGCCAAGGGATGCGAGAACCTGGGCCAGCGCGGCCGGGTTGGAATTGTAGGAGTCGTCGACGAGCGTGATGCCGTCGCGCAAACGGGTCACCTCGCCACGCCGGGGCGGAGGACCAAATGTCTGGGCGACCTCCACCATGGCCTGCAGCGGGACGCCGAAGCGGAGCGCGACGGCGATGGCGGCGAGGAGGTTCGCGACATGCCCCGCGCCCACCAGATGCGCGTGGACGGTCGTGTCGCCCGCCGGCGTTCGCACTTGGGCGGACCATCCCTCGAGGCCGCGATCATCCACCTCCGTCGCGCAGACATCAGCACCCGTCCCGTCGCCGACGCCGAACGTCGTCACGCTGCCGGGGAAACCGGCAATCCTCGCCATCACGCGCGGGTCTCCCGCGTTCGCCACCAGGTGGTCGTCTGGCCCCGCCTCGTCGAGCACCTCCGCCTTCGCATCCGCGATTGCCTCAATCGACGCGAACGAAGCAGCATGCACTTCGCGCACATTGGTCCAGACCCGGACGTCGGGCTCGGCGATTCCGACCAGGGTCCGGATCTCGCCCGCATGGTTCATTCCCAGTTCCATGACAGCCACCCGCGCGCCATGGCGCAGGTCGAGCAGGGAGAGCGGCAGGCCGATGTGGTTATTGAGGTTGCCCGCATTCCGGACGACATCGTGGCGTGTCGCGAGAAACGACGCGGTCAGTTCCTTCGTCGTCGTCTTGCCCACACTCCCGGTGATCGCCACCACCTGGGCTCCCGACCGCCGACGGATGTGACGCGCGATTGACTGGAGCGCCTCGGTGGTGTCGTCGACGACGATCACCACCGGGGCCGCTCCCGTCCCGCCAGACCCGGCCAGCACGTTGCGATCACTCACGATCACGCCCGCCGCTCCTTGGTGTAGTGCGTCGGCGATGAACCCGTGACCGTCGAACCGCTCGCCGCGAATCGCGACGAACCAATCGCCGCGCCGAATCCGGCGGCTGTCAATCGAGAAACCCTCCACGTGGCGCTCCGGTGAACCGGCGATGAGCGCGCCGCCCGCTGCCGCGGCCAACTCGTCCGCCCGAAGCCGCACCGGCTCGCCACCTGCCACTCTCCCGTCACGCCTCGATCCCGGCCCGCCGCATGCGGAGCGCCGCCTGCGCCTCGGCAACATCGTTGAACGGAAGTACTTCCGGCCCTATCACCTGCGTCCGTTCATGTCCCTTTCCGGCAATGACGACCATGTCCCCCGGCAACGCGTCTCGGATCGCCAGGGCAATCGCAGATGCGCGATCCGGCACGCTCCGATAGTCGGCGGAGTCACCCTCGGCGGTCATCCCGGTTTCGATTTGCCGGATGATCGCGTGGGGATCCTCCGATCGGGGGTTGTCGGAAGTGAGAATCACCCCGTCGCTCAACCGCGCCGCAACTGCCCCCATCAGCGGGCGCTTCGTCGTGTCGCGGTCGCCGCCGCAACCGAATACCGTGACCACGCGGTGTGTAGCCAACGGACGAATCGTCTCGAGCAGGCGGCGGAGTGCATCATCGGTGTGCGCAAAATCAACGATCACGTCGATGTCGTCGCCCGGCATCGTCACCCGTTCCATCCGTCCCGGCACCCCCTCGACCGCCTCTAGTCCGGCTTCGATCGCACCGGATGACAGGTCGAGAGCGATACCGGTCGCGGCCGCTGCGAGCAGGTTGCCGGCGTTGGTCCGGCCGACGAGGGGCGAGCGGATACTGAGTGCGCCGCGCGGTGTCGCGGCGTCGATGCGCGTGCCGTCAGCCCCCGTATCCAGACGGGCCGCCGTGACATCGGCCGGCGTATCGATCGCGTACGTGATCGGCCGGCCAACCGTCGCGGCGAGGCGTGCGCCGTACGGATCGTCGATGTTGACGACGGCAGGCGCACGATCCGTCAACAGTTCGAACAGACGCCGCTTGGCGGCGAAGTACGGCTCCATTCCGCCATGGAAGTCGAGGTGATCGCGCGTCAGATTGGTGAAGACGCCGGCACCGAAACGCACGTGGTCCACGCGGTGGAGTGCGAGTGCGTGCGAGGAGGTTTCCAGCACACAGGCGCGCGAGCCCGCGTCACGCATTGCGCGGAGCATCGCGTGGACTTCCGGGGCCTCCGGGGTCGTATGGACAGCCGGCTTTTCGTCGTCCACTCCACCGTGCGCGACCCGGTTCGAAACGGTGGAGATTCGACCCGACGGAATCGCCGCCTGCTCGAGGACCGATTCGATCAGATAGGTCGTCGTCGTCTTGCCGTTCGTTCCGGTGACGCCGACCACGAGCAATTCATCGCTCGGATCGCGATGGAACGCAGCAGCGAGAGCAGACAGCGCGACGCGCGCATTCGGGACCCGCAACCAGGGAACCGGAGTACTCTCCGTCGGCGCTGTCTCGCTCACGACCAACGACGCACCGCGCGACACGGCGTCGGACACGAACCGTGCGCCGTCGAATTGCCTGCCTGGCACCGCGACGAAGACGGCTCGATAGGTAACGCGACGGGAGTCGTAGCAAACATCGGACACGGGTGTCTCACGCAGTGCGGGGTCGAGTGGTGGCGACGCGGCGCTCGGCGCGATCCTGGCCCGCGCCAACAGCACGGCGGCGGTCACGGCACCACCCGCCATCACGGTTCCACGAGCGGCGAATCCAACGGGAGCGCCGCTTGACGATCGAGCCAAACAATGGCGTCGCCGCCCGCCTCAATGGACGCGCCGGCCGCAGGATCGTGTCCTGCGACGACGCCATCGCCAACTAAACGCGCCCGCAGCCCGAGCCGGGCGAGGGAGTTTGCCACCGCGCGCGCACTCAGTCCGCGCAAGTCCGGCATCCAGCGGCCAGTCGCGGCGGGCCGGGGCGTACCGGCCAACGCGGGGTTGGCGTGGTCGCGGTTCACGGTTGCTGCATCCGCCACCACAACCGGCGGCGCGCCGTCGCCGGTCGCCGGCACGTCGAGGCGCCGAAACACCTCGGAAGCAATCCGCTTGAATATCGGCGCCGCC
Source organism: Vicinamibacterales bacterium (assembly GCA_965246995.1). GTDB lineage: Bacteria > Acidobacteriota > Vicinamibacteria > Vicinamibacterales > UBA8438 > VXRJ01. The sequence goes on along the minus strand of OZ252008.1, from coordinate 761,118 downwards.
ACCGCGCCGCCGGTGTACACGCGCTGCCGCACGCCGTTGATCACGGCGGAGCGGGGGGTGTCGATCATCACCAGCATCACGAAGCGCGGATCCTCTACCGGCGCGAAGCCGACGAACGATGCGTTGTGGTCGTAGTCCGAGTACGCGCCGTCAATCAACTTCTCCGTCGTCCCGGTCTTGCCAGCGATCGTGTAGCCGGGCACCCGCGCGTTACGCGCCGTGCCGCGCTCGACCACCTGCTGCATGATCTTGGCCAGCTCGGCCGCGGTCTCTCTCGAGATCGCCCGGCGGATCACACGGCGCTCGCGCTCCTCACGACCATCGGGCCGTATGACCGCACGCACCAGGCGCGGCGCGATCAGGTCGCCGCCGTTCGCCACCGCGCCGACCGCTGCCGCCACCTGGAGCGGCGTCACCGCGATCTGGTAGCCCATGGCGATCGAGGCGATGGCGCGCCTGGTAAGCGTCTCGGGCGCCCAGACCAGGCCCGGACTCTCCGACGGGAAATCGGCCGAAAGCGCCTGCCCGAACCCGAACCGGCGGACGTAACGGCTGAGCCGCTCCGGCCCGAGCCGCAATCCCACCTCAATCGCCCCGACGTTGCTCGACTTGACGATGACATCAACGAAGGTCAACGGGCCGTGGGTCCTGAAGTCCGGGATCCGGTCGCCGCCGACCACGATGGAGCCGGCACTCACGTCGAATATCTCGTCGAGGTCGACGACCCGTTCCTCGACCGCCGCGGAGGCGGTCACGACCTTGAACGTGGAGCCCGGTTCATAGAGGTCCTGCACGCCGCGGTTGCGCCGCTGGTCCGGGGTCGCATCCGAAAAGGCGTTCGGGTTGAACGTCGGCTCGCTTGCGAGCGCGAGGATGTCGCCGTTGCGCGGGTCGAGCATCACGACGGCACCGGCATCCGCGTTGTAGGTCTCGATGCCGGCACGCAGTTCACGCTCCACGATGTGCTGGAGCTGCGCGTCGATTGTCAGCTCGATCGTGGCGCCGACGGTGGGGGGACGTTCAATACGGCTGAAGGCGCGTCGGCGCGCGTCGGTCTGCACCAGAACCTGACCGTTGTCGCCGTTGATTTCGCTGTCGTACGTCGACTCGATTCCACTGAGTCCCTGGTTGTCGACGCCGACATAGCCGAGGAGGTGGGCGCCGAGGGCGCCGTTCGGGTAGTAGCGGCGGTTCTCGGTCAGAAAGCCGATGCCGTTCAGGTCCAGTTCAGCAACGCGGCGCGCCTCGTCGGGCGTCGCCCGGCGCTTGACGTAGGCGAACGCGTTGCGGCGGCCCAGCCGCTCGGCGATCGTGTCACGCAGCTCGAGCGTGCAGTCGTCCAGCGCGCTGCAGAGCCTGGCCGCGGTAGCCCCCGGATTCTCCACCTCGGCCGGGACGGCATAGATCGTGTCCGCGTCGACGCTGTAGGCGAGCACGCGCCCGTGCCGGTCGACGATCTCCCCCCGCTTCGGGTGAAGCTCGATCACGCGCTGATGCTGATTGCGCGCCCGCTCTTCGAGGAAGTCCCGCTCGACGACCTGCAAGTGGACCAAACGGGCCTCGATGCCGACGCACCAGATTGCAAAGCCGCAACCGGCCACCAACACGCGCCGGCGCAGCAACCGGCGCCAGTCGTGCTGCTTGGGCGCCGTGGCGTGGTCGTTGCCGCGCCGCGTGACACGGTCGAACCAGTTGCTGCGGCGGTCAGTTTGCTTGCGCATGCGCAACCTCCGCCGCGGCCCGATCGCCCCGCCGCTCGATCACGATCGCTTCGTCCGGCGCTGGAGCCACCAGGTGCAATTGCTCTTTTGCAATCCGCTCAATCCGCGACGGAGCCCGCAGTGTCTCGATTTCCAGGCGGAGATGCCGGTTGGTCTCGACTTCCCGCGTCTGCTCCTGCCGCAACCGCTCCACGTCGTAGCCGTGCCGCAGCAATTCGAAGTGCTGCCAACCGGTGACCAGCAACAGGAGCACGAGCGGAACCACTACCAGCAACAGCCGCTGCAATTCCCGCTGGCGCTCCGTATCTACCTCCCGGTGGATCCGGTTGTTCCGGATCTCCTGCATGTAGAGGTCCTTCAGGAAGTCTTCCTGCTTCATGCGGCCCTCTCCGCAGCTCGCAACTTCGCGCTGCGTGCGCGCGGATTGCGAGAACGCTCGGCGTCGGACGGACGAAGCGGACGCCGGGTCAGGACGCGGACGGCCGCAGCGGGGGTACCGCTGAAGCCCTCACGTTCGAGTCGCCGAAACGTTTGCTTGACGATTCGATCTTCGAGCGAATGAAACGTGATCACCACCACGCGCGCGCCTGCCTCGAGGCGGCGGCAGAGCGACTCAAGCCAGGTGTCGAGACCCTCGAGCTCACGGTTCACCCAGATCCGGATAGCCTGGAACGTACGCGTGGCGGGATGGATGCGCCAGCGCCCCGGCCGCCTGACTGCGCGAAGGACCGCATCGGCCAGTTGGCCGGTCGAGGCGATGGGCTCCCGCTCGCGACGGGCGACGAGACTGCGGGCGATCCGGCGCGCGTGGCGATCCTCGCCGTACTGATAGATGACGTCCGCGAGCTCCGATTCCGGGACATCACGCAGCAGTTCCGCCGCCGTCGGTCCGGTGGTACGATCCATCCGCATGTCGAGCGGCTCGTCGCGCCGGAAACTGAAGCCGCGGGACCCGTCGAGCTGCATCGACGAGACCCCCAGATCGGCGAGCGCACCACCGTCGATTGCCTTGATGCCGCGCGCATCGAGAGCGGCATCGAATGTTCGGAAGTCGGCTTGCACCAACTCGACGCAGTCGCCGAACGGACGAAGGGTCTCGCGTGCGATCGGCAGCGCCTCGCCGTCGCGGTCGATACCCAACAGGCGGCCTGCACCCGCATCGAGCAAGGCGCGCGCGTGGCCGCCGGCGCCAACCGTGCAGTCAACGAACAAACCGCCACGCGACGGTTCGAGCAGCGTGACCAGCTCGGCCGTCATGACCGGGGCGTGCGGCATCGGCGCATCGCATGGCGTCCGCTTCGTGCCAGCCATCGTCGTTCCGCCCGTCCCCCTTCCGCCGTCAGATTCCGAGATCGGCCAAAGCGCTCAAGTCGTCGTCGGTCAGCGGCTCCTGCTTCAACTTCTTCTCGAACCGCGCCTGGTTCCACACCTCTAGGTGATCGAGCTGTCCGAAGACCCGCGTCTCCCCCGCCATTTCCGCCGCTTCGCGCAGATGGCCATGGATCGACACGCGCCCCTGCTGATCGAATGCGGCCTCCTGGCCGTAGAAACTGACCCGGTCGATGTAGCGCTGGCGTGCGGGCAGTGTCGCCGGCACTTCCCGCAGCCGTTCCTCGAGCGCGGTCCAGACCGGCATCGGGTAGATCAGGACCGACTGTCCGGTGAGGCTGGTGACATACAGGGCATCGCCATACTGGGCGGTGACCGCCGCCCGAAAGGCGGCCGGCACCTTCAGCCGCCCCTTGTCGTCGATCCGCGCGGAGGTGCTTCCCCTCAGCACGTGAGTGTCTCCACGTCTCTCCCCGGTCCCGCCGCGCTCGGCCTCAGATAGCTATTTAGGTCCAAAATAATCCACTAGACTCCACCGGTATCGTAGGTCACGCCCGCCGCGATGTCAACGGAGGATGTGCGATCTGAGCCGGCGGGATCACCGGGACGGGGGACCTGAGGCAGCGGCTCCGGCCCTGACGATCGGAACGGGTCGGACCACCAAATGCAGTGCCCCGCCCTCAACCTACAGGCCGATTCGGAGCCCAACGGAGAGGCGCACCCCACTGAGACCGAGGTTCGCATCCCTTCCCGGCGTGATCGGCCCGTACCGGTCGTCCAACCAGGAACCGTTCCCGACGATGAGAAGATCAGTGTCCCTCGTTATCTTCGTTAGCCTCAGCGTGCCGTCGTCCCGAACCGGCGATCGATAGCTGAACGTCCCCTCGCGAAATCCGCTGAGTCCAGAGACGTTGGCGTATGCTCCTTCCGCGCCGAAGACCAGACCGAATCGGTCAGAGATTCCGACATCGACCCACACGCCACCGTGAAGGCCGAGGTCCTGGCCGCGGGTTTCACTGTCCCACTTGCTGATCCGGTTGCGCACGTCTAGGAGCCCGTGGTGAAACCCCGCGTCGCACCGAGAGCGGTGAGGCGCCCGACTGACAAGGCGCGACGAGGGAGCATATTGGCCCGTATGAGACCGAGGAGCAACGCCGTTCAGGCGGGATGCATCGCCGCTCGAATGTAGCGGGGGTTTCACCACGGGCTCCTAGTGCGTGTGACCACTCGAGGTCAGTGAAGTAGAGGCCGACGCCCCCTTCTACCCCAAGACTTACCCGGCGTCCGAGAGGAAAGCTGTACTGGGCGCCGACTCGTATCGGGATCGCACGAGCGCCAAGGCTGGTCGAATTGCGGACATGCTCACTAAGCCCCTCATAGACCACCGCGCGCTCTATCGTGCCGGCACTCGAACTCTCGACCCGTCCCACCCCGGCCACGATTGCGACTCGAGAAGTCAAGTGAACGAGGACGTCGACGCCGAAGTAGGCACCCCGCCGCAAGGCGGCCACATCGCCACCGACGCTCGGTTGCAGGCCTACTACTTCGTTGCCGAGTGATGATTCGAACACCTGAGCCCAGGCCTCTACGCCATCGTTGACATCGCCTCCGCGGAGCCAGCGGAGCCCGCCCGAAAGCCTGACGCTCACGCGATCCCAGTCGCGACTCGGCGAGGTTGCGGTGGCCGTTTCCTGGAGACCACGCATGGTTGTCGCGTCACCAGGTCGGCCCGTCTTGTCGGCGCTTTGGGCGGTAGCAGTCGACGACAGGAACAGCAGAATCAGAGCAAGCACGGGCACGTGCTTCATGGAGAACCTCGCTTTGCTACGTGGGACCGCGGGTAGAGTATCGGGCCGAATACAATGGACGCAATCGCGTCCAGCCATGTGCCAGGCGCGGTTCGGGAAGGCGACCTGTATGGCATCCAGAATGCCCCTCCTGCTCGTCGCCCTTACGCTGTTGCCCACCCTGCCGGCCGCCCAGGATGACCCGGCCGCCGACAGGCCCGGCATGAGCATCCGCGTGCAGGGCGGCTGGCGTCAGCTTTGGGGCGGCGACGTCAACGAAGCCGCGGCGAACAACTCACAGTGGACCGTGTACAGACTGTCTGGGGAGCTTGTCCCGCTGCAGGAAGACGATGCGCCAGAGTTGCTCCGGAATACGGCGTGGACGTTGTCGTTCCGCTGACGCCGAGGTTCAGTCTCGTCGGCGGCGGCGGGTGGCTGGAAAGCTCCGGCGACGGCCGGCTGCTGTTCGAAACGCCCCTGAACACGGTCCGTTCGGGTCGCTCGTCCGCCAGCCTCCAACTGCGCGCAGTGCCGTTGCGTCTGGGAATCCAGTACTCCTTCCCGCTCAGCCGGCGGCTCAGCTTCCTGCTGGACGGCGGCGGCGGGCTCTACATCACGCGTCTTCAGTGGCACTCGTATGCCGAAGTTGACGTTGGGAGTCTGATGTTTGAGAGGGGCGTGCGTGGATACGATGTCGGTTTCCAGGGGGGCCTGTCTCTCGATGTCGGCCTGACCGATCGGATAGGGCTCGTCTTCGGGATCCAGGGCGTGCACGCCAACATCGGCGGCCTCGACGGATACGGCATCAGTCCTCTGGAAGGACGCGATTTCCGCATATCCACGAAGCAGGACGGCACGCTCGCCGTGTTTGAGATTGAAGACCGCCCCATCACCTCGCGCGTCGGCTTCGTGGAAGACCGAGCGGACTCGGTGGACGAATTCAGATCGACAAGAAGGCCCCATCGGGAAGCCAGCGTCGGCCTGGGCGGGCTGCGATATGCCAGTGCACTGCGGATCAGGTGGACACGCGGCGCGCATTCTCGGTGACGATCCGCAAGGTGAGCAGGGACGAGTTTGCCGCACCCGCCTCCGCCGTGGTGAAACCCCTCGGGGCCGTTCTGCCACAGCCTGCTAGCCCGGACTATTCCTGAAGGCTCCAAGATGGCCCCTCGGACGGTGTGATCGTCGCGCACACGGCCCGCCGGGCGTCGTTTTCGTCGAGCGCCGGCGGGATAGAGACTGATTGCCGGTGCGGAAGGCCTGGGTATGGGGCCGTCCAGGGACGGCTTCGCCATGGGCGGGCTCGGTTCGCCGTTGGGCTGCGTGTATGCGCGGCTGACGGGCGCTGTCTGGGGTCTATCCGGGGCGGGCGCCGAGTGCCAGCGCGATGTGCCGCCAGGCGTGGAGGTCCGGTGTGGCGGTCGGCAGGTGCAGGACCACGCGGCGGACCGAGCCGACGACGTGCGCCCCCAATTTGAGGAGCCGGTCGCGCAGCCACGTCACTTGGGCGCGGGCACAGGCGGTGCGCGCCGCGCGCAGCCGGAGTTCTTGCATCAGCACGTAGGCGGCGGCGGTGAGCAGCACGCGCAGTTGATTGGCCCAGAAGCGACAGCAGCTCGTGCGGTCGATCTGCAGGCCATCGAGCAGCTCCTTGATCCGATTTTCGATGTCGCCGCGGGCGCAGTAGATCCGTTCATAGAGGAAGCGCGGCGTCTGGCGCAGATTGGTCACGACGAAGCGCGGGTTGTCGCGCGGGGCGCGGTCGCCGAGCCGGACGACCTCGGCCTTGATCACGACGCGGCGGTCGCGGTCCCACGTGCGGGCCCGATAACGGGTGTCGGCGTAGACCTGCGCGGTCTGGCCGCTGGCCGCGCTCTGGGCCTGCGCCACGAGCAGGGCGGGCTCGGCGTGGCGCTGCAACACGGCGTTCCTGGCCATGGCCACCACGTAGTCGAGCCGCGGCTCGGCATCCAGGAAGTCGAAGATCTCCGGTGTCGCAAAGCCCCCGTCGAGCCGGACGAGAAACCGCGCCTGGGGAAAGGCCTGCCGCAGCAGGGGCAGCAGCCGGCACAACACGCCCACGGTCCCGCGGGTGGCCGGCACATTGCCGGGCCGCAGCACCGCCGCGCACAGATACTGTTCGCGTTCCTTGTCGAAGGTCAGAAACGCCAGCAACGGCAGGTAGCACCAGCGATCGTAGTGCCCGTTGAAGAAGGTGAGCTGCTGGGCGCCGTGCGTCGCGTCGTCGGTCGGATCCAGGTCGATCGTGATCCGCCGCGCCCGCCCGTCCAGCCGGCGCTGATGCCGCTCGATGACCCGCATCGCCAGCTCGCGCGCCAGCTCGTAGAGGGCGGACCGGCCGACACCGTTCTCGAACCGAGAGATCGTCGGCTGCGAGGCCAACGCCTCGCCGGCGACCGGGTCCCGCCCGAGCAGCAGCTTGTGGATCGGGTCGTCGGCGAGATGGTTGGCGTCGTTGCCATCGGGATGACCGCAGGCAATGCCGAAGATCCGCTGTCCGAGCAACTCCGCCAGCGTGTGCCGGATCTTCCCGGGCTCCCGTCGGTCCACCAGACACCGGGCGAAACCCGCCACCAACCCATACACGCGCTCCGCCGCCTTGAGCAGGACGGCGCCGCCATCGGAACTCGCGTGCTGGCGGTCGAACGTCGCGACGAGGGGCTTGTCGAAGAGATCCGGAAAGAGGACAGTCTGTGGTATCGTATTGGTCGTCACGTAAGGGCCTTCGTGGTGGGTAAATGTCTGTGAACAAGCCATTTATACCACGCGGAGGCTCTTTTTTCTACCGTAATCGGACCCTTCCTGAATTATCCGGGCTAGCAGCCTGTCGGACTTGGGCGCGGCAAACGCGCGTGGAAGCGACTTGGCACCTGTTTGAACGACGCCCTGTGTCTCTGTGCCGGGAGGGCCGCTTCGACCGAAACGGGGACTGTATCCCGGCCATCGGTCGCTGACGGCGCCTGGAGGTCTTTCTGACGCCTCTGGTGGGTCGCGAACACGCCGAGTTCCGCCCCGTATAGCCCCGTCATGCCAGCCTGAGGTTGTGCACGCGTCGGCAGTTATACGCCAGCGTTACCAAGGCCCATTCGCCCTCCACCTTCTCAAGACCCCGCAGCAGAAACTGCCGGAAGCCCATCGCCTGCTTCACGATCCCGAACACCGGCTCCACCGTCTGCTGGCGCAAACGGTAATGCGCCCGGTGCTCCGGCAGTGCCATCTTCTCCTGCATCGACTTGATCCAGTCCGCCTGCGGCTCCTTCGCCAGCTGCTCCGGCGGCTCCGGTCGGAAGTCGTGCCGGCGCCGTTGGCCTTCCGCCCCCGTCGCCACCAACACCTCCACACCGCGACCTGCCAGTTGCGACACCTCGCTGCCCGTCGCGTAGCCACTGTCCGCCAGTACCCGATCCGCCGCGCCCAACGCCGCCGGTATCGCTTCCACGTCCGCCACCAACTCGTTGCGGTCGCTCGCGCACACGCTCACCCGCGACCCCAACACCAACTGACTGCCGTCGGCATCCACTGCCGCCTGCGCGTTGTACGCCTGACGGTACTCATGGTGCCGGCTCCTGCGCATCAGCGCACTGTCCGCGTCCGTCAGGTTGATCTGCGCCTTCGCCTCCGGCGCTTCCGTCGGTGGCTTGATGTGCCGACCCTTGCGCGATCCCGTACGCCGCTCCCGCGCCGCCACCTTGCGCTCGTACTCCGCCCGCTCCGAGTCCGCACGCGCCTGCGCACGCCGTTCCAACTCCGCGCACGCACGGTCCAGCTTCGCCCGCAGCTTGTCGCGCCGCGACAACTCCTCCGGCAGACCCTGCGGGTCCGGCACGTCGTCCGTGTCGGCGTGCTCCGCCTGATCCAACAACCCCTCGATCTCGCCTCGCAACTGCTCGCGCAACGCCCCCGCACGGTCGTAGCGGATGCTGTTGCGCTTGTTCGCGTTCGCGTCCACCTTCGTCCCGTCCACGCTCACCGTCCCAACACGCAGCAGCTTCAGTTCCTTCGCCAGCAGCAGTACCTGCAGGAACGCCTCCGCTACCGCTTCGAAGTTGCTGCGCCGGAACGTGCAGATCGTGTCGTGGTCCGGATGACAGTTCGCCGCCACGTACCGAACGCCAATGTCCCGATACGTCGCCCGCTCGATCCGACGCGAGCCGAAGATCCCGTTCGCGTAGCAGTACACCAGCAACGCCAGCATCATCCGCGGGTGATACTGCGCCGATCCGGTGCCCCGTTCGTTCACCTGGAACCGCTCCAGCGGCACCCGTTCCACCGCCTCAATCACGAAGTGCGCCAGATCGTCCTCAGGCAGCCAATCGCGCAGGTCCGGCGGCAGCAGATACAACTGCGACTGGTGCCGCTGTACAAAATTCGGCATCTACTTCTACCCCCTCAACTCGACAAGCCCCATTATAAAACCCGGGCCTAAGTCCGACAGGCTGCTAGGATCGAGAATCGTGTCGGATCTCCGTTTCGCGGTTCGCGGCCTCGTTCGCCGACCGCTTGCCTCGGCCGTTGCGGTCGCCACGCTGAGTCTCGGTCTGGCGTCTGTGACTGCACTGTTCGCGGTTACCGATTCGGTGATCGTGCAGCCGATCGGTGACAGCGATTCCCGGCTGGTTCGGATATGGAAGGACGACGTCGAACGAGGCGGCGGACTCCTGTTTCCCATCTCGTATCCCGAGTATCTGGCGTGGAAGGACGAGGCGACCAGCTTCGACGCACTCGCGGCCATCAACTATGCCGACGGCGCGACGAGCGCCGTCATGGTCGATGACCAGCCGGTCACGGCCAACAGGGTGTTGGCCTCGGCCGGGCTCCTGGATGCGGTCGGAGCGAGGCCGGCCTACGGGCGCCTCCTCGAGGCCGCCGACGACGTCGAGGGCGCCGATTGTCGGGGTTCTGCAGCCTGACGTGGCCTACCCGGTCGACGCCGATATCTGGTTTCCACTGGTTCCGGCGTTTGCACGCGATCCCGACGCGACCCTGGACAGTCCGCGGACCACGCAGTTCCACGTCGTGGGACGGCTCGCGCCTGGCGTCGCCACTGGCCAGGCGCGGTCCGAGTTGGCGGTCATCCACGGGCGTCTGAGCGCAGCGTATCCGGAGGACTACCCGCAGATGCCGATCGTGGTGACGCCGCTGGCCGACACGGTCGTCGGTCACGTGCGGCCCACCCTGGTTCTCTTGCTGGCTGGCGCTGCGCTGGTGTTTCTCGTCGCTGGAGCGAACGTCGCCATCCTGCTGCTCATGCGGGCCGAGTCACGCCGCGTCGAGATGGCCGTGCGGTCAGCGCTGGGCGCGACTCGCGGACAGCTCTTGAGACAAACCGTGACCGAGGCGGGGGTTCTCGGCGTGGCGGGCGTGGGCGGAGCGCTGATTCTGAGTCGCGGACTGCTCGCTCTCACGAACGTCATCGATCCGAGCCAGGTGCCGCGAATCGACGAGGCGTCGCTCAGTCCGCAGGTCATGGCGTTCACCGTCTTCGCGATGACGGCGTGGGTCCTGGCGTTTGGCACCGCTCCTGCGTGGCAGACGCGTGTGGCGAGACTGCGCGGCTTTCTCGCGCATCGCTCCGCCGAGCCGTCCCACGGGACCGGTCGCCGGCTCCAGGTGATGGCCGCCGCCCAGATTATGTTCGCCGTGGTGGTCCTCGTCTCGGCCGGACTGTTGACCCGGTCGCTCTGGCAGTTGCAATCGATCGACCGTGGGCTCGAGTCCGACGGTGTCGTGACGACGCGCATATTCCTGCCGTGGCAACGCTACGGCACGCCCGACGAGGTCCGTGCGTTCTACGACCGCGCGGTCGAAGCGATCGAACGGCTTCCCGGCGTGATCTCGGCGGCGCCGTTTCATCTGCCGCCGGGAACCGGCACGACCGGCCTCGCCTCTCCGTTTCAGTTCGAAGGCCAGACTCCGGATGAGTCGGCGACGAACGAGTGGGCCAATTGGGATATCGCGACGCCGCGGTACTTCGAGACGATGGGGATCCCAATTGTCAGCGGGCGCGCCTTTGCACGCACCGACACCGCCGATGCGCAGCGCGTAATGATCGTGAGCGAGAGCACCGCCGCGCGCTACTGGCCCGCCGAGGAGCCAATCGGCAAACGGGTCCGGATCAGCCCGCGATTCGAGTGGGCGACGGTGGTGGGGATTGCCGCCGACTTGAGGTATCGCGAACTTACCAACAACTGGATGACGGTCTACTATCCGGCCACGCAGTCGTTCCACTTCGACGCCAGTAACCTTGCGATTCGCACCGAGCGGCCGCCCTCGACGTTGTTGTCCACGATCCGCGACACGATTCAGGCCATCGAGCCGTCGATACCGATCGACACGCTGACGCCGATGGACGAGCTTCTCGCCTCGGAGCTCGCTCGCCCACGACTCGCGGTGCAGATCTCGATCGCCTTCGGACTGGTGGCGCTCGCGCTGATCACGGTGGGTCTGTTCGGAACGGTGTCGTTCGACGCGAGACAGAGACGGGTCGAGATGGCGATCCGCTCGGCGCTCGGGGCGAGCCCGCGCGCGCTGCGACGCCTTGTCCTGGCGCGAGGGCTGCGGCTCGCGGCGGCGGGCGTAGTCACGGGTCTGGTCGCGACCGCCATGGGCGCGCGCGCCCTGGCCGCGGTATTGTTCGGCGTCGCCCCGCTTGATCCAGCCACGCTGGCAACGTCTCCGGCGGGCTGGCGCTCCTGGCCGTGATGGCATGCTGGATTCCCGCCCAACGGGCGGCGTCCACCGACCCCTCGGAGATGCTTCGGAGGGGCGAGTGAACCGGCGGGCGCCCCGATGACGGGGCACGGCGAGAAGCTACCTCAGTGGATGCGGTCGTCCCAATCGCGCCTGCCCCGGCCCTCGTAGACGTCGAAGCGCTTCCGGAGACGACCCATCTTCCACTTGAACCAGCGGTACTTGATGTCGGCGACGACACCGATCCGCCCGACGCCGATGCGGCTGCTCGGACGCCGGACGTTCAACTGCAGATAGCAGTAGCCCACCACCAACCCGCCCAGATGGGCGATGTGCGAGATGCCGCCGCCGCGCGGCACGGAGAGGAACGCAATCGCGCCGATGATCATCACGAAGTACTTCGCCGGGACCGGGAAGAGGAAGAACATCAGGATTGGCGTCTCGGGGTAGTAGAGCGCGAACGCGATCAGGAGGCCGTAGATCGCACCCGACGCGCCAATCGTGACCGCCAGGTAGGTGGCGTCAGCGAACTCGAACGGTAGCAAGCCAACGGCTATCGTCGCCAATCCTGCGCCGATGCCGGTGACGAAGTAGTAGCGGAAGAAGAACCGGGATCCCCACAGCCGCTCGAGCTGCACGCCGAACATCCACAGCACCAGCATGTTCAGCAGGATGTGGCCGAACCCGCCATGCAGGAACATGTAGGTGAACGGCTGCCAGAGCCAGAATCGCGTGAGGACCGCGGCGGGCCGTAGGCCGAAGTACTGCGTGAAGAAGTTCCCCAGCGGCGGCACGAGCGCCATCGCCAGGAAGACGCCGACGTTCGTCCAAAGGAGAAGCCGGACCGCCGGCGTCATCATCCCCGGCCCGAACGTGTAGCCGCCACCGTAGTCGAGCCTCCGCATGGGGCTCATCGTACCACTACGCCGGTTCCTGTTGCGTCGAATCGCGCCGGCTACCGCAGGCGCGCCATCACCTGTGCGATCGCGAGATCCACTTCCCGGACCCGCAGCGCGCGTGCCGCAACGAACAACACCGCGACGGCCACCGCCATCGACGCCGTCACGCGCAGGAGTCGCAGCGACAACGAAACCCCTTCCCACATCTCCACCAGCCAGCCATGGAACCACCACGCCACCGCGCCCATCGCCGCAGACGCCACGACCATTTTTCCGAGCGTCAAACAAACACGGGGCAGGTCGAGTCCATCCAGCCTCCGGCGCAACAGGATCAGCAGCAATACCGCGTTGGCAACGGCCGCAATCGACGTCCCGAGCGCCAGGCCGCGGTATCCGAGCACCTGGACCAGGGCGAGGTTCAGCACGATGTTCAGGGCTACCGCTCCCATGCTGATCATGGCCGGCGTGCGGCTGTTGCCGAGCGCATAGAAGCATGGGACCGCGATGCGGACGGCCGAATATCCAGCCAGTCCCGGCGCGTAGAAGAGGAGCGCGGCCGCGGTTGCCGCACTGTCGGCCGGCGTGAAACTCCCCCGCTCGAAGATCAGCTCGACGATGGGCTGGCCGAGCACGATGAGGCCGACCGTGGCCGGCACGCTCACCGTCAGCATCAACCGGAGCGCACGGGACACCGCGGCACGGATCTCGTGCGGCTCGTTCCGCGCCGCGTGCCGCGAGACGACCGGCAGGTTCGCGGCCGCGATGGAGACCCCGAACAGACCGATAGGGAGGTACATCACACGGAACGCGTAGCCGAGCCACGACACGGCGCCGGTCCCCTGCCCGGTCGCGAGCACCATGTTGACCAGCAGGTTGATCTGTACCGCCGCGCCGGCGAGCGTGCCGGGCCCCATCAGCCGGAGCACCTGCTGCAGGTCAGGGTCCGACGGGTTGAGCTTCGCCTCGTACCGGAAACCCTCCCGGAACAGCATCGGCGCCTGCAACGCCACCTGGCCGATACCGCCCAGTAGCGCGCCGATCGCGATCGCAACGATCGGATCGAGGCCAAGTCCCGGCATCAGAGGCACCAGCAGTGCGCCCGCGGCGATGATGCCGACGTTGTACATCGCGGGCGAGAGCGCTGGCGTGAAGAAGCGGTTGAGCGAGTTGAGCATCCCCATTATCGCGGCCGCGATCGCAACCAGCGTGAGGAACGGAAGGAGGATGCGCGTCAGTAGCACCGTCAGCTCCAGCTTGCCCGGCACATCGGCGTACGATCCGGCAAGCAGGCGAACGAGCGGCTCGGCGAACACCATTCCCGCGACGACAACGACGCCGGTCACGGCAATCAGTGCGTTCATCAGTTGCGCACCCAGCCGCCACGCCGCCGCGCGCCCGTCGTGTGTCAGCTTCCGCATGAACGTCGGCACGAAGGCCGCGCTCATCGCTCCCTCCGCAAACAGATCGCGAAACAGGTTGGGAATGCGCGTCGCGACATTGAAGGCATCCATCGCGTCAGCCGCGCCAAAGAGATAGGCGAGCACCTGATCACGCACGAGGCCGAGGATCCGGCTGGTCAGCGTCGCGGCGCCGACGACGCCGGCCGACTTGGCGAGGCGCGCGGAGGGTGACGACGCTCCGCCGGGGCTGTCCGACCGGTTGTGCGTGTCGGAAGGGGGTGGGGAACCAGCGTCGGGTCCGGTCATGTGGCGAAGCGGACGTTGATCACGTCGCCGTCACGCACGACGTAGTCCTTCCCCTCGAGCCGGACCTCCGCGTGCTTGCGGCAGTCGCTGAACGACCCCCGTGCGATCAGGGAGTCGTAGTCGACTACTTCGGCGCGAATGAAGCCACGCGCCAGATCGGAGTGAATCTCCCCCGCCGCCTCCTGGGCGCCGGTTCCCTTCGGGATCGACCAGGCACGGCACTCATCCTCCCCCACGGTGAAGAAAGAGATGAAACCCAGGAGGCCGTACGCCGCGCGAATCACCCGGTCCAGTCCGGGCTCGGAAAGACCGAGGTCGATCATGAACGCGCCCGCGTCGTCCGGATCGAGCTGCGCGATCTCGAGTTCGATCCGTGCACAGACGGTAAGCGCCTCGATCGACGGACCGGCAACGAAACTGTCCAGGCCAGCCGCAGATACTGCCTCGGTGGTCGCGCGGGCAACCTCCGCCTCGTCGACGTTCAGCACCAGCAGCAGCGGCTTCTCGGAAAGGAACTGAAAGCCGCGCAAGCGCTTGGCGTCGTTCGGGTCGAGTTCCAGCGCTCGCAACGGCGTCCCGCCTTCGAGTGCCTCGACGCAGCGGTGAAGCACCGCCAGTTCCGCTTCACCCTCCTTCGCCTGCTTCAGCGCCCCCTTCTTCTTGTCCTGCTGCAGCCGCTCCAGCCGTTTCTCGGCTACCCCGAGGTCGGCCAGGATCAGTTCGTCCTCCATCGCGCGCGCATCGCGCTCGGGGTCGACCGATTCGGCGGGATGCGGTACCGCATCGTCATCGAACGCGCGGACGACGTGCAGCAGCGCATCGGCTGTCCGATACGGCGCGACGTCCACCAGTGCGCCGGCGCCAGCTCCGGCCGCGCCACGCCGCGCCGCCATGTCGGCAAACGTCACCGTGGCCGCGGTCCGCTTCTTGGGCGAATAGAGCGCGGTCAGCGGGTGGAGGCGTGCGTCCGGAACCTGCGCCTGGCCGATGCTTGCATCGCTGCGGCCACCGGCGCGCCCCTCGTGTCCCCGCGTCAACAGGTGAAACAGCGTCGTCTTTCCGGACGAGCCAAAACCGATCAGTCCAGCGCGCAACATGTCGCCGGAGAGTGTCGCACACTCACTCGCCCGACGGCGCGCCATCGGGCGCGGCGTCAGGCGTGAGCCAGTCCCCGCGGATCGGGCTGAACGTCTCGAGCGTGAAGGTGTCGTCGAGCGCCTCCGCCTGGTGGGCGGCGCCGGGCGGGATCCGGAGCACTTCTCCCTCCCGGACCACCACCTCGGCGCCGTCGACGACCGTCCTGAGCGCCCCCTGCAGGACGTACTGCATCTGCTCGCTCTCGTGGCGGTGAAGCGGAACCAGGGCACCGCGCTTCAGGTAGACCTGCGCCAGCATTTGCCGCTCGCCAGCTACGATCTTGCGGGAAACCAGCTCGGTCACCTTGTCCAGAGCGAGATCGTCCCAACGGTGGACAGCGGGGGTGGGGGGCATTGAGTCTCCTCAGATTTCGGAAGCGCGGCATGGACCTTATAAAGTGATGATAGCAAATAGTTTGCGCCGATCGGAACGGACCCCTTGACGGTGTCGGCAACGCCGTCGCGTGATATAGTTTGAGCTGTGCTCGTCATGCCATCGGGCTGGCCGGCGCCCGGCGCTTCCGCCCTCCACGGAGGATTTGCACCATGAAGCAGCCGGCCATCTCCGAGGGGACCTCGGCCGGCGCGCGAGTCACCGCAGCGCACCAGACGGCTGGGCTCTCGCGGGCACAACTGCATCGTTTCTATCGGACGATGCTGCTCGCCCGGCGGCTCGATGACCGAGAGTTGCAGCTCAAGAACCAGAGCCTCAGTTACTTCCAGATCAGCGGCGCCGGCCACGAGGCGGTGCAGGTGGCGGCGGGGCTTGCGCTTCGGCCCGGGCATGACTGGGTCTTCCCTTACTACCGGGACCGGGCGCTCTGTCTGACGCTCGGCCTGACCGCCGAAGAGATGCTGCTGAGCGCGGTGGGCGCCAGGGACGAGCCCTTCTCCGGCGGCCGCCAGATGCCGACCCACTGGAGTTCGCCCCGTCTGCAGATCGTCTCGTCGTCGAGCTGCTGCACGACGCAGTGCCTGCATGCGGTCGGTGCGGCGGAGGCAGGCGAGTTGCGCCAGCACGTCGCCGGCCTCGAGACGGCCGTCGACGGCGCCGACGACGAAGTGGTGCTGGTCGCGATGGGGGATGGCCAGACGAGCGGCGGCGAGTTCTGGGAATCGCTCAACACCGTCTGCAACAGCAACCTGCCGGTCGTCTACCTGGTGGAGGACAACGGTTACGCCATCTCGGTCCCGGTCGAGGTGCAGACGGTAGGCGGTGATATCTCCGGGCTGGTCGACTCGTTCCCGGGCCTCCATGTCGTCCGCGTGGACGGCACCGACGGCATCGCCAGCTACGAAGCAATGAGCGAGGCGATCGCCTGGGCGCGCGCCCGCTCCGGGCCAGCCCTCGTGCATGCGCATGTCATCCGTCCGTACTCGCACTCGATGTCGGACGACGAGCGGCACTACAAGATCGAGGCGGAGCGCGAGGAGGAAGCGGCACGCGATCCGTTGCGCCAGTTCGCCCAGTTCCTGCGCGACGGGGGTCATGCGACCGAACCGGAACTCGCCGCGATTGCCGACGATGTCTCCCGCGAGGTGCAGCAGGCAACGGATCTGGCTATTGCAGCGCCGAAACCGGACGCGGACGAAGCGACGCGCTACGTCTATTCCCCTGACGTCGACCCCGCCTCGGCGACGTTCGAGGCGACGCCGGCCAGCGGCGGCGATGCGACCGGCGCCGCCGATCTGGAAGGCGCCAAGCCCGACACGATGGTCACCACCATCAATCGGACACTGCAGGACGAAATGCGACGCGATCCGCGGATCGTCATCTTCGGTGAGGACGTCGCGGACGCAAGCCGCGCCGAGATCCTTTCGGAAGTGATCGGCAAGGGGGGCGTTTTCAAGGCTACCCTCGGCCTGCAGCGCGCCTACGGGGGGGATCGGGTCTTCAACTCGCCGCTCGCCGAAGCGAATATCGTCGGACGCGCGATCGGCATGGCGATCCGCGGCGTGAAGCCGGTCGTGGAGATTCAGTTCTTCGACTACATCTGGCCGGCGATGATGCAGATCCGCGACGAACTGACGATGCTCCGCTACCGGTCGAACAACGCATGGTCGTGCCCGGTGGTAATCCGGGTACCGATCGGCGGCTACCTGAAGGGCGGCGCGCTCTACCACAGCCAGTCGGGCGAGAGCATCTTCGCCCATTGCCCCGGCCTGCGAATCGCCTTCCCGTCGAATGCCCAGGATGCGGCCGGCCTGCTCCGGACCGCGATCCGCTGCGACGACCCGGTCCTGTTCCTCGAGCACAAGCACCTCTACCGCCAGACCTACAACAAGGGGGTCTACCCGGGAACGGACTACACGTTGCCGTTCGGACGCGCGGCGGTGTGCCGCGACGGAACCGACGTCACGGTCATCACCTGGGGCGCACTGGTGCAACGGACGTTGCTGGCGGCGCAGCGGGCAAGCCAGGAAGGAATCGACGTCCGGGTGATTGACCTGCGGACGATCGCACCGTACGACTGGGACGGGATCGCGGAGGCGGTATGCGCCACCAGCCGCGTCGTCATTGCCCACGAGGACCAGCTCACGTGTGGCTTCGGCGGGGAGCTGGCGGCGCGCATCGCGGACGAGTTGTTCGATCAGCTCGACGCGCCCATCAAGCGGGTTGCCGCACTCGATTGCCCGGTCGCGTACGCCCCGGTTCTCGAGGAGGCTATCCTCCCGCAGGCGTCCGACATCCTCGACGCCGTGCGCGAGGTCGCGAGCTACTGATCCGGTTCCTCCCGCCCTGCCTCGCGCTCGTCCTCGCGCTGCTCTCCGGAGTTGCGGCCAGCACGCAGCAAGTCGAGCGACTCCCAGCCACCGGCGGCCTCCCGCCGCACGTCGTCGGCGCGTTCCGCGATCCGTCCGTCTTTCAGCAATCGGACGACGGATACGCCTATGTCTTTGACCGGCGCGGGCATTCGGTTTACCGTGTCGCGCCCGGCGGCGAGTCGATGGAAGCGGTCGTCCAGGTGGGGCCGGAGGAGGGACGGATCATCGCCGCCAGCACGTTCGATCTGGGCGCGGACGGCCGGTTCGTGGTCGCGGACGCACCGGAGGGGCGCGAACGTGTACAGGTATTCGACGGCGACGGAACGCGCCTCGGCAGCTTCCGTATCCCCGGACGGGCCGCCCCCCGCCTGACACTGGGCGACTGGGTGCTGAATGGAATCGGATCGCTCGAATTCACCGGCCGCGCCATCCTGATAAACCAGACGGAAACGGGTGGCCTGATCACCCTGTACAGCCTGAACGGCTATCCGTACCGGACGATCGGGTCGTTCCGCGCAACCGGCCACGAGTCGGAGCGCGACCTGCACCTCGCGTTCAACAGCGGTATCCCGCTCGCCGACCCGGAAACGGGAAGCTATTACTTCGTCTTCCAAGGGGGACGGCCCGCGTTCCGGAAGTACGACCGTGACGGCGTACTGCTGTTCGAACGCTTCGTGCAGGGGCCGGAGATCGATCCGATCATCAACAACCTGCCGTCGATGTGGCCGGAACGTACCGACGAGCGGGGCCGGACGCTGCCGGTAGTGCCACCGAACGTCCGGACCGCGGCGCTTGACCGCCGCGGCAACCTCTGGGTCGCGCTGTCGGTACCGTACCTCTACGTCTACAACCCGGCCGGTGAAAAGATCCGCACGGTGCAATTACGGGCGGCCGGCGTGGTACTGCCTTCCAGTCTCTACTTTCCCGATGACACGCGACTGCTCGTAGCGCCCGGCTGCTTCGAGTTCACCGTCTGGTGATCGCCCGACGGCGCCGCAGTCCGCCGCGCCTTGCCCCCTCCGGGCCTGCTTGCTATGATTTACCGTTTGTTTTGCTTCGGGAAGGGGCCGTCCGAGACCACCCGGTTTAGAACCGATGGAACGGGCGGCTCGGACACGCGCCACTGGCGAGCGTTCGCATGCCCGACGAGCGAGATCAGTACCTGGCGCGCTCCCTGCGTTTCCTGCAAGAGAACATCCGCAGAGCAGGACCGGCGGCAGCCGCCAGCTACTCATTGATTGGGGCGATTCTGCTCTTGGGCGGGGTCGGCTACGGGTTGGACAGCTGGCAGGGCACTAGCCCGTGGGGAGTGCTGACGGGGCTGCTGGCCGGCCTGGTGGTCGGCTTCTACGAGATTGCGAAGGCGGTCTGGCGGCCTTAGGCGGCGGCGGAGAGAGCGGATGGACGGCGCGCGGACGGCAGACACGACCCGACAGGATCAATCGAGATGCGGACAGCCTGGATCACCGGCGCGTTCATCGTAGCCACCGGCGCCATCGTTGCCCTGATCCTCCCTGCCGCGGCACCGGCAGTGCTGCTCGGCATGCTGGGACCGCTCGTCGTCGGCACCGGTTCGCTCGTGGCGATGGATCGAGCCTACCGGCGGAGTCCGGAGCTTGTATCGAAGGTGATGCTCCGGCTCTTTCTCGGGAAGGTCGTGGCGTTCGCCCTGTACGTTGCGTTCGCACTGGCCACGCTGTCGCTCGACCCGATCTGGTTCATCGGCAGTTTCACCGTCTCATTCGTTGCATTCCATCTGGCCGAGGCAGTGCATCTGCAGCGGCTCTTTTCGCATTGATCGCACCAAGGCAGCGAAAGCATGCTTCAGCCCGACCACGACGAACAAGCTGTCGAGCAGGCGGCCGAACATGGCGCCGAAGGGTTTGACGCCGGCGAGGTGATCATCTCCCACGTCGCGAACGGATCACTCGAACACCCGATCCTCCACCTACCCCCGATTTTCGGTATCGACTTCTCGATCACGAAGCATGTCTTCATGCTGCTGCTGGTCGCGACGGCGGTCTTCCTGCTGATTTCGCTCACGGTCCGGCGCTACCTGCAACAGGACCGCCTGGTGCCGGCCGGCTTCATGAACGCGCTGGAGTTCGTCGTCGAGTTCATCCGCGACGGGATCGTGCTGCCGAACGTCGGCGCGAAATACGTCAAGACCTGGGCGCCCCTGGTGCTCACCTTCTTCTTCTTCATTCTGCTGGCGAACCTGGTCGGGCTGATCCCGATTTTCGAGGTGCTCGGCCTGTTCGACCACTACGTGCTCCAGACCGGCGAGCATTCCCTGATCAAGAACATCATCCACGGCGGCACCACCGCAACCGCGAACTTCAACGTCACCGCGGCGCTTGCCACCATCACTTTCTTCGCCATCATCGCTGCCGGCACGCTGGCGCACGGCTTCGTCAAGCACTGGACTAACCTGGTGCCGCACGGACTCGCCTGGCCGCTCTACATCCTGCTGATCCCGATTGAGGTCATGGGGATGTTCGTCAAGCCGTTCGCGCTGACGATGCGACTCGCGGCCAA
Organism: Vicinamibacterales bacterium; assembly: GCA_965246995.1. Taxonomy (GTDB): domain Bacteria; phylum Acidobacteriota; class Vicinamibacteria; order Vicinamibacterales; family UBA8438; genus VXRJ01. The sequence goes on along the minus strand of OZ252008.1, from coordinate 740,525 downwards.
CATGACCGGCGGGCATATCGCCATCCTCGCGATCCTCGGCTTTGTCTTCATCTTCGCGGAACTGTTCGGTGCGGCAGCCGGCGTCGGCGTCGGGCTGGCCGTCTCGCTGCCGCTTGCGGTCGGCATCAGTGCTCTTGAGCTCATCGTCGTACTGGTGCAGGCCTATGTCTTCACGCTGCTCTCGGCCGTGTTCATCGGCATGGCCATAAACGTGCATCACTGATCACAAACACAACCGAAACGGAGGGTTAAACGGATGGAAGGCTTGTACATCATCGGCGCGGCGTTGGGGCTCGGACTGATCGTGATTGGCGCGGGCCTCGGCATCGGCCGTTTCGCCGCAGCTGCCGCCGAAGGTATCGCGCGCCAGCCGAGCGCCGCCGCCCAAATCACTGGCGCGGTCAACCTGCCCCTGTTCCTGCTCGAAGGCGTGGCCATCCTCGCCGAGGTCTTCGTGCTGGTCATCGTCCTGCTCCGGTAGGGGGCGGTCATGGATAATCCGCTCGTTCAGCCCGACCCGGGGCTGTTCTTCTGGACGATCGCGGTCTTCGTGATCCTCCTGACGCTACTCCGGAAATTCGCGTGGATGCCGCTCCTCAACGCGCTCGAGGAGCGGCAGGCGGGCATCCGCAAGTCGCTCGACGACGCGGAGACCGCCAAGCGCGAACTGGAGGAGGTGCAGGCGAACGCCCAGGCACTGATCGGTCAGGCGCGCGCCGAGTCAGATTCGATTCTGGGCGAGGCGCGTGCCGACGGCGCCAGGCTTCGCGACGAGATGAAGCAGCAGGCCCGGGCCGAAGCGCAGTCGATCGTCGACAACGCCCAGCGGCAGATCCAGCTCGAGCGTGACCGCGCGGTCACCCAAATCCGGGAGGAGGCGGTCGACCTTTCCCTGGCCATTGCCTCGAAGCTGATCCGTCGCAACCTCACCCGGGCCGACAACGAATCCCTGATCGACGACGCCCTCGAGCAGGTCGAGTCCCGCCGGATTCAGTAGTCGCTACGCAGATCTGATCGTCTCGTTCGGGATCGACGACGGTGCCGGCCTTGGTGCGCCAGCATCGACTGAACTGCGGCCTACTTCTTTGCCGTCGCGACTCGGCCAGAAGCACGACCGACCGACGTCAGGCTCCGACGCGGCGGTCGTGCAGCAAGACGTACACGGCAAAGGCCTGAATCTCAGGTGGAACCTGGTTCATGACAGCCGTCTTGCGGCAGCGTTGCTTGGCAGTTCCGTGCTGAAGCGCCCGGTAGGTCTGTCGCTTGGCGGGGGCGGCGCCGGCTCTGCCAACCAGTGTCTCGGCGCCAGTGGCTGCCAGGCAGTGAAACAAGGCGTAGTACGTGCTGCTGACCGCGCGTCGGAGTTCGATTTGAGGCGGACGCCCCCGCTTGGCAGGTTGCGCCAAGGTGCGCGCCACTTCGATGAAGTCAAGCGCCCGCACGGTCCAGGTGGCGGCTCATCTGTGGCCATTCAGACTTCTTGATGAAATACGTAATCGGGAAGTCCTCAATACCAAGTTCGGCCAACTTCGGAAGAAGGCGGCCGGTCAAACCACCCGTCCAGCCCGGATCCAGGCGCTTCTGATCGCCGTCGAAGACGATCATGATCTTGAGATACGGGTCCCCGTCACGGAAGCCCCTGGTCGGCATGATGCGGATCGGGTCGAACACAAAATCGTCCGCGAAACGCTGCTCAAGCATCTTCCTGACGATCTTTCCCACGTTCTCCAGGGTTTCCTGAATCACCGTACTCCCCTCGTCCCTTAGCCTCAAACGAGTGTACACATGCTCCAAGGTTGCCACCACCCCGGGTACCGCCCACGACATTCCGCCAGCCTGGAGGCCAGCGCACCAACCGGCGCACCGGCCGGCACTCTCAAAAACGTCAGTTCCCAGCCGCGCCGGGGAAGGACGCTGTGGACATGTCGATGGCGACCATCGCGCTGTCGAACAGCTGGTCGGGAAGAAGGCCGAAGACCAGCGACCCGACGACGGTGATGACGAGCGCCGTCGCAATGGCGGGGCTCATCGTGATCTCGGAACCGAACACTTCGTCCTTCAGCCACATGAAGACGACGATGCGGTAGTAATAGTAGATCGAGATCACGCTGTTGAGGACGAAGATGACGGCGAGCCAGACCAGGCCTGATTCGATCGCCGCGCTGAACAGCCAGAGCTTGCCCATGAAACCGGCGGTGGGCGGGATGCCGCCCAGCGACAGCATGAAGATCAGCATCGCGATGGCGGCCAGCGGCTGCCGGACATAGAGGCCGCTCAGATCCTTCAGTTCGTCTCCCACCACGTCCCGGCGGCGCAGCATCGTGATCACGGTGAAGGCGCCGAGTTGCATGAACAGATAGACGAAGAGGTAGACCATCGCCGCGGCGACCCCGCGGCCGGTGCCGGCGACCAGGCCAATCAGGACGTAGCCGGCGTGCGCGATCGACGAGTACGCCAGCATCCGCTTCGTGTTGGTCTGCGTGATCGCGGCGATGTTGCCAACCGTCATGGTGATCGCGGCGAGCACCCAGAAGATCAGTTGCCAGTCGGCGGCGAGACCGGGCAGCCCCTCGATGAAGATCCGGAACAGCATCGCGAACGACGCCGCCTTCGATCCGACCGACAGGAATGCGGTGACTGGCGTCGGCGATCCCTCATAGACGTCAGGCGCCCACATGTGGAACGGCACCGCGGCGATCTTGAAGCCCATGCCGGCTGCCACGAGGATGATGGCGAGCGAGAGGAGCAGCGAACCTCCCGAATTGGCGACCGACTCGGCGATTCCTGCGAGGCTGGTGGTGCCGGTGGCGCCGTACAGCAGCGACATCCCGTATAGCAGGAGGCCGAGCGAAAAAGTGCCCAGCAGGAAGTACTTCACCGCCGCCTCGTTCGACCGCTGACTCGGCTTCAGGAAGCCGGCCAGGATGTAGAACGAGATCGCCATCGTCTCGAGGCCGATGAAGAGCGTGATCAGGTCGATCCCGCTCGCCATGAACATCATGCCGAGCGTGGCGCAGAGGATCAGGAAGCAGTACTCGCCAGCGCGGACGCCTTCTACCCGGAGGTAGGGCACCGACATCAGCACCGTCAACACGGCCGACAGGACGAAGATCGACTTGAAGAAGGCGGCGAAACCGTCAATCGCAAGCAGGCCGGCGGACGCCGTCGTGTCCACGCCGGCGAAGGCCAGGACCGCGCCACCGGTTGCCGCCAGCGTCACCAGGGTCGTGGCCAGAACGGCGCGGTCCTCCTTCGGAAACAGGATGTCGACCACGAGCACGATCAGCGCGCCCGCCGTCAGCAACAACTCCGGGAGGATGTAGTAGAAGTCGGCGAAAGTGAATCCGGCTGGCATTCCGATCCCTAGTTCCCCGACACGTCATCCGGTGTGGAGTTGGCTTCGACCTCGATTGTGACTGCCCCGTCCCCCGCCTCACGCAGCGCAAACCGCGGCGTGTAGTCGGCATTGACGCGCATCATCACCTTGTCGACCGACGTCTCGAGACGGTCGAGGAACGGCTTCGGATAGAGGCCGATCCAGACCGCGAGAATCAGCAACGGCACGAACGTCGCGAACTCGCGCAGGCCGATATCGGGCAGGTTCTCGTTCTTCGGGTTGTCGACGGTCCCGAACATCGTCCGCTGGTAGAGCCAGAGCATGTAGGCGGCGCCCAGCACGATGCCGCTCGCGGCGAAGAACGCCCAGGTCTTGGAGACGACGAAGATCCCCTGCAGGATGAGTACCTCGCCGATGAAGCCGTTCAGCGTCGGCAATCCGATCGACGACATCGTCATGACCAGGAAGATCGCGGCGTAGACCGGCATCACCTTGGAAAGCCCGCCGTACTCCGCGATGAGCCGCGTGTGGCGCCGCTCGTAGACGATACCCACCAGGAGGAACAGCGCGCCGGTCGAAATCCCGTGGTTGAGCTGCTGCACGATGCTGCCGGTGATGCCGACCGGTGTCAGCGCGAACATGCCGAGCATCACCATCCCCATGTGGCTGACACTCGAGTACGCCACCAGCCGTTTCCAGTCGCGCTGCGCCATCGCGACCAGTGCACCGTAGACGATGCCGACAATCGACAGGAGCACCACCGCCGGGACGAACGCCGCGGTTGCCTCCGGCAGAATCGGCAGGCTGAAGCGGATGAAACCATACGTCCCCATCTTCAGCATGACGGCGGCCAGAATGACCGACCCGGCCGTCGGCGCGTCCGTGTGCGCATCGGGCAGCCAGGTGTGGAACGGGAACATCGGCACCTTCACGGCGAAGCCGAGGAAGAAGGCGAGGAAGATCCACCACTGCAGGTCGAACGGGATGTTCAGTTCGTGGAACACCGTCACGTCGAACGTGTACACCCCGGTGACCGAGTGCTGGTAGAAGTAGAGGGCCAGAATGCCGAGCAGCATGATGACGCTGCCAATCAGCGTGAAGAGGAAGAACTTGATCGCGGAGTACAGCCGGTTGTCACTCCCCCAGATGCCGATGAGGAAGTACATCGGAACCAGCATCACTTCCCAGAAGAGGAAGAAGAGCAGGAAGTCGAGCGCGACGAACGCGCCGATCATTCCCGATTGCAGCATCAGGAGGAAGACGTAGTACTCCTTCACCCGCATCTGGATCGCGTTCCAGGACGACAGGACGGCAATAACGCCCATCAACGTCGTCAGCAGGAGCAGCAGCACGCTGAAGCCATCCACGCCGAGGCTGTAGGAGGCGCCAATCGACGGGATCCACTCCAGATGCTCGCGGAACTGCCATTCGGGGTTCAACGAGTCGTACCAGAACCAGAGCGGCAGCGACACCAGGAAGCCGACGCCAGCGGTGATGTTGGCGATCCAGCGGATCAGATTATCGTTCTGCTTGCTGACGAACAACAGGAGGATCGCGCCGACCAGCGGCGTGCAAAGGATGAGCGACAGCAGCGGGAACTCGGCGGCATTATTCATGACACTGCACTCGTGGTCGGGCTACCGGGCAAACAGATACCAGGTGATGAACGCGAACACCCCGACCAGGGTGGCGAACGCGTAGTTCTGAATCAGGCCGGTCTGGACGCGGCGGAAGACGTAACTTGCCTCTCCGCACACCCAGGCCGTCAGGTTGACCACACCATCGACCACGTACTTGTCGATGACGTGGGAGACCCATGACCCCATGATGGTGATCCAGCCGGTGCCGTTCACCGCGCCGTCCACGACCCCGCTGTCGAACGTCCAGAGGCCGCCGGCGCTCCCCATCGTGCCGCGCACGACGGTCGCGTCATACAGCTCGTCGACGTAGTACTTGTTGGTCAGCACCCGGTGCGCACCGGCGAACGACGTGGCCATCTGCTCCGACGCCTCCGGCTGCTGGACATAATTTCGCCAGGCGAACCAGATACCGCCGATAGCGAGCAGCACCGAGAACGCCATCAGCGCCCATTCCACTTCGTAGTGGTGTGCCTCCTCGGCGGCATGCAGCGCACCCGGCACGGTGAAGCTCGGCTCGAGGAAGTGCTCGATCACGTTGCTGCCACCGAGCGCGGCCGGAACACCGACGAAACCGGCGACGACGGCGCCGGCCGCAAGCACGATCAGCGGCGTCGTCATCATGGACGGCGACTCGTGCGGCCCATGCCACGCGTGGCCATGGCCGTCGTCGCCATGGCCTTCGCCATGCGCGTCCGGCGCCGGCCCGCGGTAGGCGCCTAAGAAAGTCATGTTGATCAGCCGGAACATGTAGAACGCGGTCATCAGTGCGGTGAGCGCACCGAGACCCCAGAGAATCGGGCTGTGCAGGAAGGTCCGGTAGAGGATCTCGTCCTTGCTGAAGAAGCCCGAGAGCGGCGGTATGCCGGCGATTGCCACCGCGCCGATCGTCATCGTCCAGAAAGTGATCGGCATCTTCGACTTGAGGCCGCCCATCTTCCGCATGTCCTGCTCATCGTTCATCCCGTGGATGACCGAGCCGCTGCCGAGGAAGAGGAGCGCCTTGAAGAACGCGTGCGTCATCAGATGGAAGGCGCCCGCCGCGAACGCGCCGACACCGGTCGCGAGGAACATGTAGCCGAGCTGCGAAACCGTGGAGTACGCCAGCACCCGCTTGATGTCGGTCTGGACCAGGCCGATCGTCGCCGCCATCAGCGCCGTCAGCACGCCGACCACCGCGACGATCTGCATCACCATCGGCGCATGCGTGAACAGCACGGCATTGCGGCAAACCATGTAGACGCCGGCGGTCACCATCGTCGCCGCGTGGATCAGGGCCGAGACCGGCGTCGGACCCTCCATCGCGTCGGGGAGCCAGACGTACAGCGGGATCTGCGCGCTCTTGCCGGCGGCGCCGATGAACAGGAAAATGCAGATGAGCGACAGGGCGCCGAAGCCGACCGCCGCGGTCTCGGCCGGCATCGTCGAGGCCGCTTCCGCCACTGCGCGGAAGTCGAGTGTCCCGAACGTGAAGAAGATCAGGAAGACACCGAGGATGAAGCCCCAGTCACCGATGCGGTTGACGATGAACGCTTTCTTGCCGGCATCCGACGCGCTCTTCTTGGTGTACCAGTAGCCGATCAGCAGGTATGAGCAGAGCCCGACCCCTTCCCAGCCGACGAACATCACCAGGAAGTTGCTCCCCAGCACCAGGGTCAGCATGAAGAAGCAGAAGAGGTTCAGGTAGCAGAAGAAGCGCGCCACCCCGCCCCGCGGCTCGTGGTCGATGTAGCCGACCGAGTAGATGTGGATGAGGAATCCGATGCCGGTAACGACCAGCAGCATCATCCCGCTGAGCGGATCGAGGGTGAACGCCCAGGGCACCTCGAACGAGCCCATCCCCCCCACGGTCTCGAGCGGGATCGGCGGGATCCAGTCCGCCACCACCACCCGGTGGTAGCGGTCGGCGTCACCCAGCAACTGCGCGAATGCGTTGACGCTCAGGACGAACGCGCCCGCCATCATCGTGACGGCAAGCAGGCCCGCGGTCTTCTTGCTGAAGTAGCGGATCCCGACCAGGCCGTTGACGGCGGCGCCAAGTCCAGGCAGGAGCGGGATCAACCAGATGAGGTCCATGGAATTTCCGGGCTACCACCGCATCAACTGGATCTCGTCGATGTTGACGGTCTCCTTGTTGCGGTAGAACGCGATGATGATGCCAAGCCCCACTGCCGCCTCGGCCGCCGCCACCGCGATGATGAAGACTACAAACACCTGCCCGGCCAGATCCTGCAACTGGTGCGACAGCGCAATCAGGTTGATGTTGACCGCATTCAGGATCAACTCGATCGACATGAAGATGATGATGACGTTGCGGCGCACGAGAACACCGATGACGCCGATCATGAAAAGCGCCGCCGCGAGCAGGCTGTAGTGGAGCGGCGTAACCTCGAGCAGGCCCATTGTTATTCTCCGCTCCCCTGATCGCCGCGCGGGATCTCTCCCAGGTGACGCTTCGCCAGCACGATCGCGCCGATCATCGCCACCAGCAGCAGCATCGACGCCAGCTCGAACGGAATGAGGTATCTGGTGTACAGCACCCAGCCGAGCTGCTCGGTGTTGCCGCTCGCAAAGGGCGTCGCGGATCCCAGCCCGCCCGATGACGCGGAGGCACCCATCCCGCGATAGGCCACCACCACCGCAATGCCCACCACCTCGGCCAGCACCGCACCGGCCAGCAGCAGGCCGGAGCGGGACGCGCGGCGCGGATCGGCGAAGCGTTCCGGCTCCTTCTTCAGGTTGACCAGCATGACGACGAACAAATACAGGACGACGATCCCGCCGGCGTACACCAGCACCTGAATCACCGCGACGAACTCCGCCGCCAGCGTCACGTAGAGGACCGCCACGAGGAGGAAGTTCATCACCAGGAACAGCACGCTGTGGACCGCGCTCCGGGCGGAAATCACTGCGATCCCCAGGCCGAGGATCCCCGCGGCGAGCAGCCAGAAGACCAGTGCCTCAACCATCGTCTATATCAGCACCTTCAGCACGGCGGTCACCACCAGATTGCCTATTGCCACCGGGATCAACACCTTCCAGCCCAGCGCCATCAACTGGTCGTAGCGGTAGCGCGGCAGCGTGGCGCGGATCCAGATGAAGACGTAGAGGAAAAGGAAGATCTTCCCGATGAACCAGATCCAGGGGGGCACGTAGTCGAGGAACGCGAGCGCCTCGACACTCGGGAACGGCCGGAGCCAGCCACCCAGGAATATCACCACGACGATGGCCGAGATGACGATCATGTTGGCGTATTCCGCCAGGAAGAAGAGGGCAAAGCGCATGCCGCTGTACTCGGTGTGAAACCCGCCGGTCAGTTCGGTCTCCGCCTCCGGCAGGTCGAACGGCGCCCGGTTGGTCTCGGCGAGGCCGCCGATGAAAACCAGCATGAGCGCCACCGGCTGAACGAACGCGAACCACAGTCCGCTGTCGCGTTGCGCTTCCACGATCCCGATCAGGTTGAGCGTGCCGGTCGTCAGGATCACGCTCACCAGCGTCATCGTCACCGCGATCTCGTAGCTGATGAGCTGTGCCGAGGCGCGCAAGCTGGCGAGCAGCGGGTACTTCGAGTTCGACGCCCAACCGCCCAGGATGATTCCGTAGACGCCAATCGACATGACCGAGATGATGAAGAGCAGTCCGACGTTGATGTCACCGATGTAGTAGAGCGGGTCCGGCCCGAACGGCACCACCGAGAAGACCACCAGCGCCGGCACCAGGCTCATGATCGGCGCCAGTGTGAAGACGTAGCGGTCCACCTTCCGCGGGGTGATGTCCTCCTTGAGAATAAGCTTGATCGGGTCGGCGATCGCCTGCAGGATGCCGTACGGTCCGACGCGCATCGGGCCGAGGCGCGACTGCGCCCAGGCAATCACCTTCCGCTCCATCAGCACCAGGAAGGTGACCCCCACGAGCACTGCATTCAGCAGCACCGCGATCTTGGCGAGCGGAGCGACGAAGTCGTTGAGGAAGGCGTCCATCGCGTTCGTCGGTCGGCTTCCCGCCTACCGGTCCACCTCGCCGAGAACGATGTCAATGGTGCCGATAAGCGCCACCACGTCGGCCACCATGTGCCCCACTGCCAGACGCCTCAGACCCTGCAGGTTGCAGAACGACGGCGGCCGCACGCGGAAACGGTACGGGTTGGTCGACTTCCCGTCGCTGACGATAAAGTAGCCCAGTTCGCCCTTCGGGGATTCAATCGCGTGGTAGGTCTCTCCGGCGGGCGGCTTCAGCAAACGCGGCACCTTGCCGATATATGGCCCCTCCGGAATCCCCTCGATGGCCTGGCGAATGATCCGGATCGACTCGCGGAACTCGTCCATCCGGATGAGGTAGCGGTCGTAGGTGTCGCCCTTGGTGCCGATCGGGATGTTGAAGTCGAACTCGTCGTAGGCGGCGTACGGCTCGTCCTTTCGGACATCGCGCAGCACGCCGGAGCCGCGCAGCGGCGGACCGCACAAGCCGAGTGAGATCGCCTCGTCGGCCGAGATGACGCCGACGTCGCGCGTCCGCTTCAGCCAGATCCGGTTGTTGGTCAGGAGCATCTCGTAGTCGTTCAGCTTCCCTTCCATCAGGTCGCAGAAGGCAAGCACCTTCTTGTCCCAGCCGGGCGGTATATCGAGCGGAAGCCCCCCGATGCGCATCGAGTTGTACGTAAGGCGCGCGCCGCAGAACTCTTCGAACAGATCGAGCACGAATTCCCGCTCGCGGAACGCGTAGAGGAGGACCGTCATCGCGCCGATGTCCATCGCGTGCGTCCCGAGCCAGAGACAGTGGCTCGCGATCCGCTGCAGCTCCGCCAGGATGGTTCGGATATAGCGGGCGCGGCGCGGCACCTCCACCTGCATCAGTTTCTCGACCGTCTGTACGTAGCCGAGGTTGTTGGTGGCGGCGGCTACGTAGTCCATCCGGTCGGTGAGCAGGATGATCTGGGTCCAGTCGCGGTTCTCGCACAGCTTCTCGATGCCGCGGTGGATATAGCCAATAACGCAATCGGCGTCGATAACCTTCTCGCCGTCCAGTTTCAGCACGACGCGCAGCACCCCGTGTGTGCTGGGGTGCTGCGGCCCCATGTTGATGACCAGCTCGTCCGTGTCGAACTGCGTCGCAGAGGCGCGTGGGGCGTCGAGCGTCGTCGTCATCGGATCGGCCACCCTATTCGATCTCCTCGTCCGAGGCGCCCACTACCGCTTCGTCCGGCAGGTTCCGAATGCGCAACCAATCCTGCGGGTTCTCCATCAGCAACTCGCCCGGACCCTCGAGCGGGTAGTCCTTCCGCTGGGGGTGCCCCTGCCACTCGTCTGGCATCAGGAGCCGGCGCAGGTCGGGATGGTTCACGATGTTCACGCCGAACTGATCCCACACCTCGCGCTCCAGCCAGTTCGCGGCGGTCCAGAGACAGGTGACCGACTCGATCGGATCCTGCTCGCCGGCCCGCACCTTGATGCGCAGCCGGTGCCGGAGGCGGGTGGAATAGAGGCAGTAAATGACGTCGAAGCGCTGCGCGCGGGGCGGCCAGTCGACTGCGGTGACGTCCGAACAGTAGTCGAAGGCGGTCGCCGGATTGTCCCGCAGGAAGCGCATGACATCGAGCAGGCGGTCGGAGGCGACAATAACGGTCCAGTCGCCGACCCAGTAGGAGATCTGCGAAACCGCGCCCGGCACGCCTTCCTGGAGCGCAGTGACGGCTGGCGGCAGTGCCATCCCTTCGGGTGGCGCCTGATCCTCCGGGCCCTTGGGCGGCTCCGGGGGGGCTTTCGGGGCCCGCTTCGGCCTCGGTCTGGCCGCCGCGCCTGGCCCCGGCTTCGGTCTCGGTGCGGCAACCGCAGCCGGCGACGGCTTCGGTTTGTCGACACCAGGGACGGCCGGTTTCTCCGGCGCGCCGCCTCCCTGTTCCGTCGGCTTGGTTTCGTCCGTCATGGAAGTCGCAACCGGCCCTGACCTCAGGCCCAGTCGAGCGCGCCCTTGCGCCAGGCGTACACGTAGCCGATCACCAGGATGAAGAGGAAGACCAGCATCTCGATCAGGCCGAAGAGCGCCAGTTCGTCCATGACGACTGCCCAGGGAAACATGAAGACCGTCTCGACGTCGAAGATGACGAACAGCATCGCCACCAGGTAGTAGCGAATGCTGTACCGGTCGCGGGCGTCGGTCAGCGGTTCAATCCCGCACTCGTACGGCTCCAGTTTCACCCGGTTGTAGCTGCTCGAATGGAGCAGTTTCGAGATCATCAGCGTGAAGATCGCGAAACCGATCGCGACAAGTATGAACAGGAGAATCGGGATGTAGGCGTCGAGCATCGTGGTTCGGGTGCGCGGGCGTACCGGCCTGTAAAACCGGGGAAATTATATGGCAGTCCCCCCAGCCGGTGTCAATCCGCGCGGGGCCCGCCAGCGCCTCCGGTACCGGCCCCGCGACTCCTGCATCCGGGCCGCGGACGAGCATCCGGCTATATACTCGGAAAAGGTTCCGAGACCCATGGCGCATATCTGCGCGGCGTTCACGCTGATCCTTGCGCTGACGGCGATCTCGCCGGTCGCCGCTCAACCAACCTCGGGCCCCACCGAACGACAAATGCTCGTTTCGGTCCTCGACGACGACGGTGCCCCGGTTCCCGAACTCACCGTTGCCGACTTCGATATCCGAGAGGACGATGTCCCGCGCGAAATCCTGCGGGTCGAGCCCGCGGAGAACGGCCGTCAGGCCATCCTCCTCGTCGACACCAGCGAGGGAGCGACCGGCGCCGTTTCCCACATCCGCAGTGCCCTTGAGGCATTCGTCGATGGGATGCATGGTGACAACGACATCGCGCTGGTCACCTTTGGCGGTCCACCCAGGATCGTGGTCCCCGCCACCTCGGATCTCGACCGCCTGCTCGACGGTATCGGCCAGGTCTTCCCGCAGGTTGGCCAGGCCGCCTACCTGCTGGACGCGTTGGAGCAGGTGGCGAACGGGGTCATCGAGCGGATGCCAGAACGCCCCGTGTTCATCGTGGTTACGTCGGAGGGCATCGATTACAGCAACCGGAACGCACGCGACGCTCTGGAAGCGATAGAGCGGAGCGGAGCGACGGTTTACACCTTCTCACTCCGGAATCAGCGGACAACGTCTTCCAACCTGGCCGGGTTCGGCACCGATATCGGCCGGCAGCGCATCGAGCGTGACATCGTGCTGCAGCGAGGTCCGTCCCAAAGCGGCGGGCGACACCGCGACCTGCTGGCCAGTTCCGCCCTCGAGCGGGCGATGGACGAACTGGTGGCGGAACTGCGCGGGCAGTACCTGGTCACCTACTCCCGCCCCGGCGCACTGATCCCGCCCGAGGCGATCTCCGTCGATGCCACTCAACCTGACATGGAAGCGCGCGGCACACCGCTCCGGCGCGACGGGGACCGGCCGTGATCCGGGTTGAACAGGCGGTCGCCGCCGCCGCCGTCGCCTCGCTGCTGGCGATAACGGCCACGGCTGCCCAGCCGCCCGACACGCAGTCGCCGTCGTTCCGGGCCGGCGTCGATGTGGTTTCGCTCAGCATCACCGTCACCGACCGGGAAGGCCGCTTCGTGACGGACCTGCAGCAGCCGGACTTCTTCGTGTACGAGGATGGCGTGCAGCAGGAGATCACCTTCTTCACCAAGACCCAGCTGCCAATCGCACTCGCGCTGCTCATCGACACGAGCGCCAGCATGGATGAGAAGATGAACACCGCGCAGGAGGCGGCGATTGGCTTCGCCGAGCGGCTCCGATCCGAGGATCTGGCCGAGGTGGTCGACTTCGACAGCCGGGTCGACATCCGGCAGACGTTCACGAACGACATCGAGCAACTCGAAACCGCAATCCGGCAGACCACGGCGGGCGGCTCGACATCGCTCTACAACGCCCTCTACATCGCGCTGCGCGAGATGGCCAAGGCGCCATTGCAGGAGGCGGACCTGCGGCGCGAGGCGATCATCGTCCTTTCGGACGGCGAGGACACCTCCAGTCTCGTCACCTTCGACGAGGTACTCGAGCTGGCGAAGCGCTCCGATACCGCCATCTACTCGATCGGCCTGCAATCGGAGGAGAGCCGTCATCGCCGCGGGTTCCGGGAGGCGGACTTCGTCCTGCGGGAGCTGGCGCAGGAGACAGGCGGTCGCGCCTTTTTTCCGGAACTGGTAGAAGAGCTGCCGGTGATTTACCAGCAGATCTCCGACGAATTGTCGAGTCAGTACGCCATCGGCTACATCTCGGCCAACCCGATGCGCAACGGCGCCTGGCGACGCATCGTCGTTCGCGCCGACCAGGAGCATGTCACGGCGCGCGCCAAGCAGGGCTACTACGCGCCGAGCAGCTGAAGATGAACGCGGTTCCGCTGACGCTCTACGCCGTCGCCGGCCTCATCTACGCCGTCCATTTCTGGCAGCGCAGTTCGCGGTCCGGGCAAATGGCCACCCTCGCGCTCGGTGCCGGAGCGCTCGTCCACACCTTCATCATCGGGATGCAGACGATGCAGATGGGACATGTTCCGCTGGTCGGAACCACCGGCGCCATCTCGGCCTTCGTCTGGGTGCTGGCGCTCGCCTACCTCTACACCGAGATGACGACCGGCGAACGCGCGATGGGGATCTTTATCGCGCCGCTGCTGTTCGCACTGCAGTTGATTCCAGCCATCGGCAACAGCGTCGCGGCACGACCGCCGGTGCTGGAAAGCCGCTGGTTCGAGACACATGTCTCCTCGCTTCTGATGGCGTACGCCGCGTTCGCGCTCGCCTGCGTCATCAGCGTCACCTACCTGCTGCTCTTCAAGGAACTGAAGGGGAAACATCTGGGTGTCTTCTATGCGCGGCTGCCGTCGCTCGACAACCTGGACCGGATGAACAGCCACGCGGTAACCATCGGCTGGCTCTTTCTGACCGTCGGCCTCACCGTCGGTGGCGTCTGGCTGCTGCAGGTGGGGCCGGCGAGCGCCGACCCGCGCGTGCAGGCGATGTCACTCTTCGATCCGAAGATCTTCACCGTGCTGCTCTGCTGGGGCGTGTACACGTTCGAACTCTACGCGCGGCGCGCAATAGGCTGGGGCGGACGGCGAGCGGCGTGGCTGTCGGCGATCGGGTTCGCGATCCTGATGCTCAACTTCGTGCCGATCGGCTACTTCGGCACAGAGAGCCACAATTTCTACACGCTCGACTGACGAGACACGAACGGACGGATGCACCTGTTTCTTCTTGGCGCGAGCCATCACAGCGCGCCGGTAGACCTGCGCGAGCGGATCGATTTCGAGCGTCGCGGCATGCCCGCCGCGCTCGCGGGCATCGCCGAACTCGCCGGCATCGCCGAGGTCGTGGTGCTCTCTACCTGCAACCGTTCCGAGATCTACACCGTCTGCGACGATCCGGAACCGGTGCGAGAGCGACTCACCGCGTTCATGAGCTCGTTCCACGACGTGCCGGAGCCGGAACTCAAGCCGCACCTCTACGGCCGCACGCAGGGCGATGCGGCGCGTCACCTGTTCCGGGTCGTCGCGGGACTGGATTCCCTCGTCGTTGGCGAACCGCAGATCGCGGGGCAGGTAAAGGACGCCTTCGCCGCCGCGTCCGAGTGGGGTTTCACCGGCGCGTTGCTCAACCGGCTGTTTCACCATGCGTTCACCGCCGGCAAGCGGGTCCGGGCAGAAACCGGCCTGGGTGAGGGAGCCGTCTCGGTCAGCTACGCGGCGATCTCGCTCGCGCGGAAGATCTTCGGGACGCTCATGGGGCGGCAGACCCTGGTGGTCGGGGCAGGCGCGATGGCGGAACTGACCGCGACCCACCTGCAGTCGCAGAAAGTGGGAAGGATCGGTGTCGCCAACCGGACCGCCGCACACGCCGAGGCGCTCGCCAGGAAGGTGAACGGCGTCGCCATACCGTGGGGATCGATGACGGACGAGCTGACGGCGACCGACATCGTCGTTACCGCGACCGGCTCGTCGAAGTGGATGCTGACGCGCGAACATGTCGCGGACGCGATGCGGCCGCGGCGGGACAGGCCGCTCTTCATCATCGACATCGGCCTCCCGCGTGACGTCGAGCCGGCGGCGAGCGAAGTCGAGCAGGTCTTCCTCTACAACATCGACGACCTGCAGGCGATCGTCCGCGACAACCTGGCGAGGCGGCAGGCCAAGGTGGACCAGGGGGAGCAGATGGTGCGCGAGGAGGCGGACACCTACCTGCGCTGGCTCCGCTCGCGCGGCGCCATTCCGACGGTTGTGGCGCTCTGGGAACACTTCGAACGAACACGCCAGGACGAACTCGAGCGTCTTGCACCAAAGCTCGCGCGGCTGTCGCCCGAGGACCGCGCGCGGGTCGACGAAGTGACGCGCCTGCTGATCAAGCGTCTCCTGGCGTCCCCCACCGAGCAGTTGAAGGATGCGCCGGATGACGAAGCGGCCGCCACCGACGCCGACGCCCTCAACCGCCTCTTCAGGCTCCGCGATCAGCCGGTGCGCCGCCGGTGAGTGAGCTGCGCATCGGGACGCGCGGAAGCCCTCTGGCTCTCTGGCAGGCGAACGCGGTCGCCAGCGCCCTTGCGGAGCGTAGCGGCACAGCTACTGAACTGGTCGTCATCAAGACGAGCGGGGACCGGTTGTCGGAACGACCGCTTGCCGAGGAAGGCGGCAAGCGCCTCTTCGTCAAGGAGATCGAGGAGGCGCTAATCGACGGACGCGTGGACCTGGCGATCCACAGCGCGAAGGATCTGCCGGCTGACCGCGTGCCCGGCCTCACCATCCGCGCCGTACTGGAACGGGCCAACCCGCACGACAGTGTCGTCGTCCCGGCGGACAGGCCAACCGACCGTGTCGCCGCCGACGTTCTGACGACCCCCGGTCTCCGGATCGGCACCGGCAGCATCCGACGGAGTGCACAACTCAGTCATGCGTACCCGCGCCTCGACATCGCCCCGATCCGCGGCAACGTCGGCACCCGTCTCCGCAAGCTGGACGATGGCGACTACGACCTCCTGGTCCTCGCCGCCGCCGGCCTCGAACGTCTCGGACTGACCCGACGGATCGCCGCGCATCTCCCGTTCGACATCTGCCTGCCATCGCCCGGTCAGGGAATCCTCGCCGCCGAGTACCGCGCCGACGACCACGTCACGCGCGACCGGATCGCCACGCTTGCCGATCCCGACACCGTGGCCGCACTCACCGCGGAACGAACGCTGGTTGAGACTCTCGGCGCCGATTGCCGCACCCCGCTCGGCGCCATTGCCGCCGTCGAGGGAGACCGGCTTCACCTCCGCGCCATCGTCGCCAGCCACGACGGCCAGCAACTGATCCGTGAGTACGCCACCGGCTCGGCAGATGACGCCGCGGAGCTTGGCGAACAGGTGGCCCGAACGCTTCTCGAGAAAGGCGCCGACCGCATCCTTCGTGCCGCGGCTTCCACGCCAGCCGCGCGCGCCAGCCAGGATGCGGCGGTCTCCGGACCGGATGCGAACCCGGGCACATCCCGTCAATCCCACGACCAGCGACCCCTCGCCGGCAGGCGCGTTCTCATAACCCGCCCACGCAACCAGGCGACCGATTTCGCCGACGCACTCCGCGCCCACGGCGCCATTCCCCTGATCGTCCCGATGATCGCTATTGCTCCTCCAAAAGACGAACGCGCTCTGGCTGACGCCTGCGCCAGGGTGGCCGCGTTCGACTGGATCGTCTTCACGTCGGTGAACGGTGTCGACGCCGTCCTGTCGCGAATCCCGGAACGCGATCAGCCGATGGGCGATGCGAAGGTCGTCGCGGTCGGCCCCGCCACCGCGGCGCGCCTCGACAGTCACGGCGTCACGGTCGACGTCATCCCGAAACAGCACCGCGCCGAAGCGGCGGCCGAGGAACTGATCCGCAACCACGACCTCAACGGTGCGCACGTCCTGCTCCCCCGCACCAACCTGGCCGCGGCGGAACTGCCCGACACCCTGCGCGGCGCCGGCGCGGCCGTGACCGACGTGGTCGCGTATCGGACCATCGCTGTCACCGACACCGGCGATGTCGATCTCGCCGGGATGCTCGAGCGGGGGGCGCTGGACGTCGTCACGTTCACCAGTCCGTCCGCCGTCCGCACGTGCGTTGCGCTTCTCGGCGGACCCGAACGGGCCAAGGCGCTCCTCGCACGGGTCGTGGTCGCTTCGATCGGCCCGGTCACGACAAGAGCGCTTGCGGCGTTCGGCCTCCGGGCCGACATCGTCCCCGGGACAGCAACTATTCCCGCCCTCGCGGACGCGATCGCCAGCCAAGCCTGACGGTTGTGTAGAGTAGGCAGCGTGACGGATACGGTCAGAGCGACTGCCACCCTCGACGTTGCGCATCGACCGCGACGGCTACGGCGGTCGGCGGCTCTGCGCGACCTCGTGCGAGAGACGCGCCTCTCGCCGACAGACCTGATCTACCCGCTCTTCGTCTGCGAGGGCGAAGGCGTACGGCGCGAGGTACCCTCGATGCCAGGCGTATATCAGCTCTCCGTCGACGAAGCGGTTACGGAAGCTGCGGCTGCGGCCGCCGACGGCATCCGGGGCGTGCTCCTGTTCGGACTTCCAGCAGCAAAGGACCCGGTCGGCAGCGCGGCGGACGACGACGCGGCGCCGGTGCAGGCAGCGGTTCGGGCAATCAAGCGAGCGGCGCCGGAGTTGCTCGTGACGACGGACGTCTGTCTCTGCGAGTACACGTCGCACGGCCACTGCGGCATCCTCGACGGGGAAACGATCGTGAACGACGCCACGGTCGAGCGCCTCGCCAGTGTTGCCCTCTCGCACGCCCGGGCGGGCGCCGACATCGTCGCGCCGTCAGACATGATGGACGGCCGCGTCGGCGCAATCCGCGACGCGCTGGACGATCCCGAGTACGACGGCCGCTACACCGAAGTCGCGATCATGTCGTATGCCGCCAAGTACTGCTCGGCCTTCTACGGTCCGTTCCGGGACGCGGCCGACTCGGCGCCCGCGTTCGGCGACCGCCGAACGCACCAGATGGATCCCGGCAACGTCGCCGAAGCGCTCCGCGAAGTGGAACTGGACCTCGCCGAGGGCGCGGACATCGTCATGGTGAAGCCGGCAGTGCACTACCTCGATGTCGTGGCAGCCGTGAAGTCGGAGTTCAACGTGCCCCTCGCCGCCTACCACGTCAGCGGCGAGTACGCGATGTTGA
The DNA here is from genome assembly GCA_965246995.1 of Vicinamibacterales bacterium. Taxonomy (GTDB): domain Bacteria; phylum Acidobacteriota; class Vicinamibacteria; order Vicinamibacterales; family UBA8438; genus VXRJ01. Next base: position 722,401 of record OZ252008.1, on the reverse strand, counting down.
AGGCAGCGGCGCGCAACGGCTGGATCGACGAGCCTCGCGCGATGATGGAAACGCTAGTTGCCATCAGGCGAGCCGGCGCGGACATCGTAATCACCTACTACGCGCGCGATGCCGCGCGCGCCCTCGCCTGACGTAGACGATCAGTCGATGATGATCGGATCGCCCTCATTGTCGAGGTCGATCGCCAGCGCTTCGGATCCGGCCGGGTACTCGTTCCGCTCGAGAATGAAAGCAATGATGTCGTTCAACTGCTCCGGCGACAGCCGGCCGGGTGCATCCTGCGGCATCGTGGCGTTGGTGAAGTCGGCGAACTCGAAGAGCGTCTCGCCGCTCCAGCCGCCGACGAAACCTGGCCCGACGAGGCTCGGCGCCATCTCGCCTCCCATCAGGTTGGAGGCGTGGCACGCAGAGCACTGCTCCCGGTACGCTTCCCTGCCCCGCGCCGCCTGCTCCGCCGTATAGACGCCGTCCTTGATGGTGCGCTCCTGGGCCGTGGCCGGCGCCAGTCCGAGCGCTGCCGCGAGCAGACCCGCCAGACTTATTGCGAACACAAACTGCTTGATCGAACGTGACATGACCTTCACTCCCAGGAGTCCGTGGTGAAACCCCCGCTGCATTCGACGCGAGGTTTCACCACGAACTTTTCGCGCATATTGTGCCACAGGGAATTCTCCCACCGCATTCGCTGGCGCACCCTCACCGCTTCTCCAGCAGCAGTTCGAAGTCCTGGCCGAGATCGAACGGCGGCGGCAGTGCGTCGAGGCGTTTCAACGCGCGCCGGTAGCGCCAGTAAGGCCTCCAGCCCCGAACCGCGCGGTGCCGCCGGGCGATCTCGGCGTCGACGCGCGCGGCCGTCTCGGTATCCGTGCCGGTGCTCTCACCGGCGGCGGGCGCGCGCACCGCTCCGGCCGGCGCGAACGAGGCACGGGACGCGAGCGGCGCACGGCTGTGCCAGCCCGGAATCGCGCCGAGCGCACGGAGGCCGCGGCGGAGACCGATCGCGCGAAGGCGCAGCAGGCGAAAGCCGGTCTCTTGCAGAAGCCGGAGCAACTGCGGGCGCGTGAAGAATGACAGATGCCCCTGCCCCAGGAGCGGCACCTCGTCTCCCCGGGCGGACGCGGCGGCGCGGCGAAGCAAGCGGATGTCCGCCTCACCGTTCGGTGTAATCAACCGGAGCCGGCCACCGGCCCGCAGAATCCGAGCGGTCTCCTGCAGGTGGCGCCGCGGATGGGTCACATGCTCCAGCAGGTCCTTCTGCACGACGTAGTCGAAAGACTCCGAGGCGAACGCGGCATCCTCCAGGGTTCCGTGGTGCACCGCAGCCCCGAAGCGGTCGCGCGCATACCAGGCGCCGAAGCGTGACACTTCCACGCCTTCCACCTGCCAGTCGCCGAACTGCGCAAGCGACGCGAGGAGGAAGCCGAGAGCACTCCCCACCTCGAGCAGGCGGCCTCCACCGGGCCGGAGCGCGCGCAGGTCGCGGGCCAGAAAGAAGGCGTCGCGTTCGTACCGCTGGCGCTGGCGCGCATATTCTGCGAAGCCGTGTCCCGACGACGCGTCAAAGTAGTCAGCCCCGTACATCGCGTCGAGGGCGGCAGGAGTGAGCCGTGGGCGGACCTGGCGAAAGCCGCAGTCCCGACAGGCATGGATCCAGGCCGGGCCGACACCGGGTAACTCCGCTTCGACAAGCTGCGTCATCGATCCGGTGGCGCCACAAATGTCACACGGATCGTCACCGGCGGGAACCGCCGTCCAATAGCCCATTGGGCAGCATGATATCTTTCGCTCCCGATGCCCTCCACCCGTTCGGATCGCTTATTCGCTCGGGCACGGGCCGTACTACCCGGCGGCGTCAGCAGCCCGGTTCGCGCGTACACGTCAGTCGGCGGCCGGCCGCCCTTCATCGAGCGCGCCCGCGGCGCCCGCATCACCGATGTAGACGGCAACCGCTACATCGACTACGTCATGTCCTGGGGCCCGCTGATTCACGGCCACGCCCCCGCCGGACTGACAAGCGCACTTCGCGCCGCCGCCGCGCACGGCACCAGCTTCGGTGCACCCACGCCGCTCGAAGTCGAGTTGGGCCGCCTCGTCTGTCGCTTTGTCCCGTCGGTCGAGCGCGTGCGGTTCGTCAATTCCGGCACCGAAGCAACGATGAGCGCGGTGCGGGTCGCGCGCGCCGCAACCGGGCGTGACCGGATAGTGAAGTTCGCCGGCTGCTATCACGGCCACGCCGATGCCTTCCTCGTCGCTGCCGGCTCCGGAGCCATGACCTTGGGAGTACCCACCAGCCCGGGTGTCGCGCGCGCCACCGCCGCCGATACGCTGATCGCCCGCTACAACGACATCGAGTCCGTCGCGCGTCTTGCCAGGCGGTACCGCGGGAAGATCGCCGCCGTGATCGTCGAGCCGATCGCCGGCAATATGGGTGTCGTCCCGCCCGCGTCGGGCTTTCTGGAGGCGCTCCGGGAACTGTGCGATGCAGACGGCATGATCCTGATCTTCGATGAGGTGATCTCGGGCTTCCGGGCATCGAAGGGGGGCGCGCAAGCGGTCTACGGCGTCCTTCCCGATCTCACCTGCCTCGGCAAGATCATCGGCGGCGGTCTTCCGGTCGGCGCGTACGGCGGCCGGGCCGACTTGATGGATCAGGTCGCGCCGGCCGGACCCGTCTATCAGGCGGGGACGCTCTCGGGCAACCCGCTCGCCATGACGGCCGGCATCTGGGCGCTCAAGGAGCTGTCGGTGGGGCTGTACCGGCGTCTCGCCAAGCTGGGCGAGCGCCTCGCGGCCGGCCTGCGAGACGCCGCGCGCGAAACAGGCGTGCCGCTGACTGTAAACGTCGCCGGCTCGGTGCTCACTCCCTTCTTCCAGGCCGGCCCGGTAACGGATGATGTCTCGGCAACCGCGTCGGACACCGGAGCCTTTGCCACCTTCCACCGTGGCATGCTGAACCGGGGCATCTACGCGCCCCCGTCGCAGTTCGAAGGCTGGTTCCTTTCCGGCGCCCACACGGAACGCGACATAGACCGGACGACCCGAGCGGCAAGAGCCGCGCTGGAAGACCTGTCCGCCTCGTCCTGAATCCAGCACCCGAGTACGGCGCTATCATGCAAACACGATGACCGAGGTCCGGTTGCATCGAACCAGTCCCGTACCGGTCGGAGAACTCACCATCGGCGGCGGGGCGCCCGTTGCCGTGCAGTCGATGACGATGACCGAGACCGCCGACGTGGCGGCGACGGCGCAGCAGTGCATCGAGCTTGCGGAGGCAGGATCCGAACTGGTTCGCGTGACCGTGAACCAGAATGATGCAGCGCGCGCGGTGCCGGAGATCAAGCAACGCATGCTCGACGCCGGCGTCACCGCACCTCTCATCGGCGACTTCCACTACAACGGCCACCAGCTCCTGACCCGTCACCCGGAATGCGCCGCCGCGCTGGACAAGTACCGGATCAATCCAGGCAATGTCGGCACCGGCGAACGCCGGGACGAACAGTTCCAGACGATCTGCCGAGTCGCCGCCGATCAAGGCAAGCCGGTCCGCATCGGCGTCAATGGCGGCTCGCTCAATCAGGAACTGGTCATGGACCGGATGCAGGAGAACACCGATCGCGACCTGGGGCTGACGTCGGAGGAGATCATCAACGAGTGCATGGTGATCTCGGCTGTCGAGTCCACTGCACTCGCGTTCGAAAGCGGCCTGACCGAGCAGCAGGTGATCATCTCCACCAAGCTGTCGCGGCCGCGCGATCTGGTGGCGGTCTACCGCGCGCTCGCCCGGCAGACGAAACAGCCGCTGCATCTTGGCTTGACCGAGGCGGGGATGGGGACGAAGGGCCTCGTCTGGTCGGCATCAGCGATGGGCATCCTCTTGAACGAAGGGATCGGCGACACCATCCGTGTCTCTCTGACCCCCCGACCGAACGGGGACCGGCGCGAGGAGGTGTACGCCGCCTGCGAGTTGCTGCAGGCACTCGGCCTCCGATCGTTCTCGCCGAGCATCACCGCGTGTCCCGGCTGCGGGCGCACCACCAGCACGACGTTCCAGGAATTGGCCGAGCGGGTCCAGTTGTACGTTCGCAGCATGATGCCGGTGTGGAAAGAGACCCACGAGGGCGTCGAGGAGATGACGGTCGCCGTAATGGGTTGCGTGGTCAACGGGCCGGGCGAGTCGAAGGCGGCGAACATCGGGATCAGTCTTCCCGGCACTGGCGAAGCACCTACCTGCCCGGTCTATGTCGACGGAAAGCACGCGAAGACGCTGCGCGGTTCGTACGACGAACTCTCGGAAGCGTTCCGCCAGTTGATCGACGACTACGTCGACGCGAAGTACGCCCGCAAGCCCGCGGCAACCGCCCCGTGACCGGCCGCGCGCCAGACGACGCCGCACGCGCCGTCGCCGCTCCCGCCGGAGACGCCGCGATCCGTCTGGTCGCGATCGATATCGACGGCACGCTGCTCGACAGCCGCAGCCATCTGCCGGAGCGGAACCGCGAGGCTGTCCTGCGCGCCGCACGCGCCGGCATCCACGTGGCGCTTGCCACGGGCCGCGCGTTTCACCATGCGCGTCCCATCGCCGCAGCGCTCTGGGATGACGCCCTCCCGGACGATCGGCTTACGCTCCTCGTTAACAACGGCGCCCTCGTCAAGCGGCTCGACGGCGTAACGCTCACGAGCCGGTTGCTGCCGCGCGACGTGGCGCGCGGCATCGTCACGGCGATGCGGCCGAAGCACCAGGGTGTTGCCGTCATCTTCGACCGCTCCGACGCCCGCCAGTATGTCTTCGACGGCATTGACTGGAGCCATCCACGGCGCGCTCCGTACTTCGAACGGAACCGCGCCTACATCACGAAGGTGGAACCGATCGAGGAGGCGCTGACGGAGGATCCGGTGCAGGTTGCCTTCACCGGCAGCGTCGCGCGGATGCGGGAGGTTGCCGCGGAGGTTCGAAAACTGCCGGAGGCGGACCGCGTCACCATCACACTGACCGAGTACGCCGCGCACGATTTCTCGCTGCTCGACATCATCACCGGCGGGTTATCGAAAGGCGCCGCCCTCGCGACCCTGGCCGGCCGGCTACGGGTGGCCCCCGCCAATGTGATGGCGGTGGGCGACAACCTGAACGATCGGGAGATGCTGGCGTTCGCTGGCGCCCCCGTGGTGATGGGTAACGCGGTCGCTCCGCTCCTCGCGCTGGGCTGGCCTACCACCGCCACCCACGATGAATGCGGCCTCGCGCAAGCCCTCGACGGAATCCTGGGAGCCCGTGGTGCTCCTAGCGCCAGGGCATGAGAGCTTCGATCCACTGGACGCGGGTCAGGTCGTTGTAGATGACCGTAACCATCAGCATCATCAGGACGACGAAGCCAGCCATCAGCATTCGTTCCTTTACGCGGATACTGAAGTCGCGTCGAGTCACACCCTCCATCGCCATGATGAAGATGTGACCGCCGTCGAGAATCGGGATCGGCAAGAGGTTGAGGATCCCCAGATTGAGCGAGATCATCGCCATCAGGCTGAAGAGGGCTACCCAACCCACCTGCGCGGCGCCACCCGAGAGCTGTGCGATGCCGACCGGGCCCACCAGCTGTCGCGGGGACGTCTCGGCGGTCAGCAGGCCTGCCAGCGTCTGAAAGATCAGGCCGCTCCATTCGACGTTCCGCTCGAGGCTCATCGAGAACGCCTCGAAGAACCCGGGCTCCATCACCTCCAGTTCATACGGCGAGAAGCCGACGCCGATCATGGCGCGGTCGCCCTGCATCTCCGGCGTTATCCGCACCTGCTCGGTCCCCTCGCCGCGCCGGACCGTGAACGTTAGCGGTGTGCCGCCGCTGCCGCTGATCCGCTCGACGAACTCGCCACCCGCCACGTCGTAGCCGTCGATGGCGACGATGATGTCACCGATCTCGATACCGGCAAGATCAGCCGGGTCGCCGGGCGTGACGTTGATGATCTGCGGGCGCATCGCCGGACCAATGCCCAGGTCGCCCATCTCGAATTCGGTCCGAGCCTCCGGCACCACCTGCAGGGTCCGCTCGCCGCCGGCGACGCCGCGGACGACGACCGCGATCTCCCGCTCGGCGCGGGGCATGACGGCGACAAACAAATCGTCCCAGGTCTCGACCGCACGACCGGCGACGCTGACGATCTGCTCACCCACGCGGATACCGGCACGATCGGCGGGCGAGTCGTCGACAACCCGTCCCACCACCGGCGGTTCCTCTTCGTAGGTCGGCACCTCGGCACCCTGGTAGAGCACACCCCACATCACGAAGACGGCCAGGATCAGGTTCATCGCCGGTCCCGCGACCAGGATCAGGAAGCGCTCCCACTTGGACTTCGACATGAACTCGTCGTCTGCCCCAGCGTGCGAGTCGCCCAGACTCTCACCCGCCATCTTGACGTAGCCGCCGAGGGGAATGACGCTGATGCAGTAGTCGGTGTCGCCGCGCTTGATGTTGACGATCTTCGGTCCGAAGCCGAGCGAAAACGCCAGCACACGAACACCGAGCCGGCGGGCCACCACGAAGTGCCCCAGCTCGTGAACGAACACGAGCACACCCAGCACGAAGAGAAACGCGAGCAGACTAGTCACAGTGTTCTCTTGGATCTTACGTCACTTCCCGGGTGTATGTTCCGCACCGCGGCGCCAGTCGCGGTGGCGGTCGCGGTCGCGGCGGCTGCTCTGGCCCAGGCGTCGAGCTCCCGGACCTCGGCCAGCGTCGCGGGAGCAGGGTTCGTTCGTGCCGCGGCGCTGTCAAGCGTCTCTTCGATGACGCGGGGAATCCCGGGAAACGGTAGCCGCCGCTCCAGGAATGCCGCGACGGCTACCTCGTTGGCAGCGTTCAGCACCACCGGCAACCCCGCGCCGCCGGCGAGCACATGGCGGGCGAGGCGCAGGCAGGGGAACCGTTCCGCGTCGGGCGGGAGAAACTCCAGCCGCCCGGCCGCCGTGAGATCGAGCGGCGGCAACGGCGCCATCCAGCGCTCCGGGTAGGAAAAGGCGTACTGAATCGGCAGCCGCATGTCGGTGACCCCCAACTGCGCCAGGCACGACCCGTCGCGCAACTCCACGAGCGAGTGAACAATCGACTGCGGATGCACGACGACGGCGAGCTGATCGGCTGCGGCGGCGAACAGCCAGCGCGCCTCGATCAGTTCCAGCCCCTTGTTCATGAGGGTTGCGGAATCCACCGTGATTTTTGGGCCCATCGACCACGTGGGATGCCGTAGCGCATCCTCCGGCGTAACGCGCTCCAGTGCGGCGGCCGGCCATTCTCGGAAAGGCCCGCCGGACGCCGTCAGGATGTAGCGGACGATATCCTCGCGCGGCCGCCCGTCGACGCACTGATGAATCGCGTTGTGCTCGCTGTCGACCGGCAGCAGCCTGACGCCATGGCGGCACGCGGCCTCCACCATCAACGCACCGGCCATCACCAGTACTTCCTTGTTGGCGAGCGCGATCGTCTTCCCCGCTTCGATCGCCGCGAGCGTCGCGCCAAGCGCCGCCGTGCCGGACGACGCGCACAACACGAGGTCGACGTCCGGATGCGTCGCGACGGCCGTCAGCCCCTCGTCCCCGAACCCCGCCGAGATGCCCGCCGCCAGCGACCCGGAGGCGCGCAGGCGATCGAGCGCGTCCTGGCCCGCAAGCGAGACGATCTGTGGCCGCACCGTCGCCACCTGCACCGCAAACCGGTCGACGTTGCTCCCCGCGGCGAGGCCGACGACCCGCAACCGGTCGGGGTGCGCCGCAACCACGGCGAGCGCACTCCGTCCGATCGATCCGGTCGAGCCCAGAATTGCTATCCGCTTCATGGACGAATCACCGACGCGCGCCCGCGCACGTGCGCTGCGGCTCCGGTTGCTACCCCAACATGCCGCCGCCCAGCACCACCCCATAGTAGACCGGTGCTGCGAACAGCAGTGCGTCAATCCGGTCGAGGATGCCGCCATGGCCCGGAATCAAACCCGACGCGTCCTTCAGTCCGGACGCCCGCTTCAGATGCGACTCGAACAGGTCTCCCGCGATGCCGAGCAACGCGAGCGTCGCACCGAACGCCACGCGGGGCGCGGGTGGCATCACCGGCATCCACCACTCGCCGATGACGGCAAACGCAACCGCTGCCGCGACCACGCCGCAGATAGCGCCTTCCACGGTCTTCTTCGGACTGACGGCCGGCGCGAGGGGACGCCGGCCCAGCGTGCGGCCGCCGTAGTACTGCGCCGTATCGCTCACCACCACCGTCGCCAGCAGCAGCAGCAGCGCCTCGCGCCCCGCCTCGACCGCGACCGCGGCCAAGGCGCCGAGCGGCAGGCCGAGATAGATCAGGGCGAAGCCGGCAGCACCGACTGCCGCCAGCGCACCCTCACGGCGGCGCTCGGCGAGCGCCGCCAAGGCAATCACGAGGCCGCCGGTCATCGCGACCAGCGGGAGGGCGCCGGGATAGAGCCCCACTGCCGCTGCCGTCGCGACCGTAGCTGCGCCACTCGGCACCATGCCGAACACCACGCCCGCCTGACTTGCCAGCCGCCGGTACTCGATGAACGCCAGCACAAGGACAACGCCCGCCAGCACGACAGGACCGATGGGCGACAGGAACCAGACGACGCCGATGATGATCGGCAGCAGCGCGGCAGCGCTGAGGACTCGGGTCACGGTGGCGGCTACTGACCCACCGCCGCCCGTTCTTTCTTGACCCCGCCGAAGCGGCGGTCGCGCCTCTGGTAATCGAGAAGCGCCTCGAGAAAATGGCGTGCACGGAAGTCAGGCCAGTACGTGTCGGTCACCCAGATCTCGGTGTAGGCGATCTGCCAGAGGAGGAAGTTGCTGACCCGCATCTCGCCGCTTGTCCTGATCAGCAGGTCGGGATCAGGCTGTCCCGCCGTGTAGAGCAGGCCGGCGAAGCGCGCCTCGTCCAGTTCCTCCGGAGCGATGCCCGCATGGATCGCGCGGCGCGCCGCCGTGACGATCTCGGCGCGGCCCCCGTAGTTGAGGGCAATGTTGAAGACCAGTCCGGCATTGCGGCTGGTCTTCTCCTGCGCGGCATCCAGCTCGTCGCATACGTCCGACGGCAGCTCCGCCTGACTGCCGATCAGCTGGAAGCGAATGTTGTTGTCCATCAACGAGGCGAGTTCCAGGCGAAGGTACCGCTTCAGCAGTCCCATTAGCGCCATAACCTCGGCGGGCGGCCGTTTCCAGTTATCGACCGAGAAGGCATAGAGCGTAAGCGCGCCGATGCCGAGCCGCGCGGAGAGCTCCACCGTCTCGCGAACCGCCTCGATACCCGCGAGGTGACCCTCCATCCGGGGCAGGTTGCGCTGCGCCGCCCATCGGCCGTTCCCATCCATGATCACGGCGACGTGGGCTGGCAATCTATCGAAGTCGATTCGCCCCGTCTGGAGGGCTTCCACGGACCCGTCGCGAGTCCAGGCGAGAACGGCTTCACAACTCATGGCTAACCGTAATGATAATCAATCGCGGCCACCTCAGTCGTAGACGACCGACACCAGAAAGAGCCCCTGCGGCGGCGCGGTTGGACCGGCCTCCCTGCGGTCGCGCGACGCCAGAACGCTGGCCACCGTGCTGGCCGCTCGGCGCCCGGCACCCACGTCAACCAGCGTGCCCACGATGATCCGGACCATGTGGCGGAGAAAGCCGTCACCCGTCACCCTGATGGTCAGGCCTGGCGTCTCGAGAAACGACCTCGGTCCATCCGGCTCGACGGTCAACGCGTGGACGGTCCGGACGGTCGATGCAACGTCAGCGTTTGCTGGCTGGAACGCGGCGAAGTCATGGGTGCCGGTGAGCGACGCCGCCGCCTGGCGCATCGCATCGAGGTCGAGGGAATCGTGGACACGCCAGCCATAGCGGCACAGGAACGGGTCCGCGACTGCTCCGGCTTCGATCTGGTAGCGGTAGGTCTTCTGCTTCGCTCCGAACCGCGGATGGAACCCGTCCACTGCCGCCGCCGCGTGCAGCACCCGGATGGCGACTGGCAGCTTTGTGTTCAGCGCCCGAGCCAGCGCGTCGGCATCGATCCGATGCGTCAACCGCACGCTCGCAACCTGCCCCAGCGCATGCACGCCGGCATCCGTGCGTCCGGCGCCGTGCACCGTCACCGGCCGCCCCTCGATCTCGGCGAGCGCGCCTTCAAGCTCTCCCTGAATCGATCGCCCGACCGCCTGACGTTGCCAGCCGACGTAGCCGGTTCCATCGTATGCCAGCGTCAGCCTGACCGTCCGCATCCTGTCGACCTGCGATCAATCCCGTCCCGGCCGTTGCAGCTCCCAGAGTTTCGCGAACTTCAGGAAGACGTAGTAGCTGTTCAGTATCGAGACGAGGAGGCCCACGGCGCCGTCAAGGATGCCGGTGCGAAGGAGGTAGTTGCGAATGAACGCGGCGGGGGCCTGCAGCGCCAGGTCGGCGATGCTGGCCCGCCGGCCGTTCCTCCGCATCTGTGCCGCGGCGAGGGTGGTGTAGCGATCGATCGTCGCGAGGTGGTCCGCAATGTCACGATACGGATGGTGCTCCAGCTCGCCCCGAAGGTAGCCGACGGTACCGTCCAGCGTCACCGACTCGTGGACCAACAGGTCTGCCCACCGCGCCTTGCGGCGATCGAAGAGGCGGAGTTGCGAGTCGGGATACCAGTCGGTGCTCCTGATCCACCGCCCCAGGTAGCGGGTGACACGCGGGATGCGATATCCCTCCGCCGGCGGGTCTGCCGCGAGCAACCCCCGGATCTCGTCTGCGAGCGCGGGCGTGACTCGTTCGTCGGCGTCGAGCGACAGTACCCAGTCGTTCGTCGCAAGTGCCGTGGCGTGGTTCTTCTGCGCGGCGTAGCCTTCCCACGGATGGGTTTCGACCCGCGCACCTGCTTCCCGGGCAATCCGGATCGTATCGTCCGTGCTGCCGGAATCGACGACAATCCGTTCGTCTGCCCAGGCAACCGACGCGAGCGCATCGCGGATGTTGGTCGCCTCGTCCCGGGTGATGATGACGACCGACAGACAGGGCATCGGCGGGCGTCAGTATACTTGCCGTCCGATGCAGCCGAGCGCGGTGCTCCAGCGGTTGCAGTGTCCTAGGAGCCCGTGGTGAAACCCCGCGTAGCACCGAGAGCGGTGAGGCGCTCGCCTGACAAGGCGCGACGAGGGAGCATATTGGCCGTATGAGACCGAGGAGCAACGCCGTTCAGGCGGGATGCATCGCCGCTCGAATGTAGCAGGGGTTTCACCACGGGCTCCTAGCCTCCGAACGTTGGCTGTCGCCAGAGCCTGATGGTTTCCCTCCATCTCGATACGGCCCGGACCTGGCGAGGTGGCCAGCAACAGGTGTTGCTGACGGTGCTGGGGTTGCGCCGGGTCGGGCAACGGGCGATGCTGGCCGCGCATCCGGAGGGGGAGCTCATCAGGCGCGCACCGGCCGCCGGTGCGGACGACGTGTTCCCACTGGCGCCGCGGACGGAGATGGACCTCCGTGCGGGATGGCAGCTTGCCGGGTTGCTCCGCGAGATACAGCCGGACGTGATCCACGCGCATGACGCCCATGCGGTAGCCGGGGCGGCGCTCGGGATGTCGCTCGCGCGCGGTCGGGCATCGGCGGTGCGCCAACGGGAAGCGGCGACCGGGAGCATCCGCGCGCGCGGGCTGACGGCGCTGATCGCGTCGCGGCGAGTAGATTTCCATATTCGGCGGAACGCGTTTTCCAAGTGGAAATACCACCAGGTGGACCGGTTCATCTGCGCCTCCGGGGCGATCCAGGCGATGCTCCTGCACGACGGCGTGCGCAAGGACCGGACCGTCGTCGTGCACGAGGGTGTCGACGTGGAGCGCATTGCGGCCACGTCACCACTCGACCTGCACCACGCGTTTCAGTTACCGGCCGGTTGTCCGGTCGTCGGGAATGTCGGGGCACTCGTGCCGCACAAGGGACAACTCGGCCTCGTGGACGCGACGGCGATCCTGGTGCGCGACGTGCCGGACGCTCGCGTCCTGATCGTCGGCGAGGGAGAACTGCGCGGCGAACTGGAGCGCCGGATCCGTCACCACCACCTCGAGGCGCACGTCATCCTGACCGGATTCCGCAACGACATCCCCTCCTTGCTGCGCGGACTCGACCTGTTCGTCATGAGTTCGGTCACCGAAGGGCTCGGGACATCCGTACTCGATGCGATGTCGGCGGGAGTGCCGGTTGTCGGAACCCGCGCCGGCGGCATCCCGGAGAGCATCGTCGACGGCGAGACCGGCCTGCTTGTCCCGGTGCGCGACCCGGAGGCGCTGGCCCAGGCGATGATGCGAATGCTGCTCGACCGCGGTGCACGGCACGGGTTCGGCGAGGCGGGACAGCGACGGGCGCGCGAGCAGTTCAGCGCCGACCGGATGGTGGACGAGACCGCCGCGGTCTACGCCGCCACGGCCGGCACCAGTCGTTCAGCGGGCAGTCCGCGTTCCCCCGCGGCTCGCTGAAGCCGCACTGATCGAGCATGCCGATGTGGCATAGCGCGAAGTCGTACTTCACCGGATCGTCGGGGTCGAGACGGCGAAGCGATGCCGTGATCTCACGTGCCATCGGCAATCCCGGGCTCCGGTAGCGGGTAAGGCCGAGGCACTGCCCGACCCGGATCACGTGCACGTCGAGGGGCATTATCAGTTGCGCCGGACGGACACCGTGCCAGACCCCCACGTCGAGGCGGTCACGCCGCACCATCCAGCGAAGATAGAGATTGAACCGCTTGCAGGCGCTCCCCTTGGAGGGTCGGGGAAAGAAATAACCGACGCCGTGGCGCGCAACGGCGACATCGTCGCGAAGTCGGTCACGGTTGCGTGCACGATAGAGGTCGTCGAGCCCGTCAGTGGCGAGCGCGCGCTCCGAGAAGCGCTCGATTGCGTCGGCGACGTCGGGAGCGGCGGGATCGTGACCCGCGAGGAAACAGGACTCGATCGAACCGTGCTTCTCGATCATCCGCCGGAGGATCCAGAGGAGCGCGACGAGATCCGTGCCGCGCGCCCAGCGATGCGTGATCGCCCCGACCGCCTCTCCGTCACGCGCCGGGTCGAAATTGCGCACGAAACGCGCAGGCGCTTGCCCCATCGCGCCCAGCAACGTGTCAACGGATCGCAGCACGCTCGCCACGCGGCCGAACGCGAGAGCGGCAGCGCAATAGCCCACCACCTCCAGGTCGCCAGGGTCGCTGTAGCGGCGGACCCGGTGGATCGGATCGGCGATATCCGCGCGGCGGTCGAATTGGCGGTAGAGCCGGTCGAGTGCGTGCCGCGACCTGGACGGAAGCGGCCGAAGCGCGGGGCGGGCGGCCACGCCCTTCACGGCGCCGGCCAGGCGAAAACATCGGCGCCCGGCGCGGCGCCGTTCAAGTAGACGACACGCCCACCCGCAACGGTGGCGGCGACAGCGCCGCGCAACCGCCAGCCGTCGAAGGGCGTGTTGCGGGCCTTCGAGCGGAAGGTGTCGGCGGCGACTTCAATCTCCGTGCCGGGCGCGAGAATCGTGAGGTCGGCGGCCGAGCCGGGTGCGAGCGACCCCCCCGGGATCCCCAGGATGCGCGCCGGGTTGCTGGTGTACAGCTCCACCATCCGAGCCAGCGGAACGACATTGCGGTGCACTAGCCGATCCAGCGAGAGCGACACGGCGGTCTCCAGACCGATGATGCCGAACGGCGCGTTCTCGAACTCGCGCGCCTTCTCGTCCGCATGGTGCGGCGCATGATCGGTCGCGATCGCGTCGATCGTCCCGTCGGCGAGGCCGGCCAGCATCGCGTCGCGGTCGGCGGCAGCGCGGAGCGGCGGGTTCATCTTGAAGTTGGTGTCGTAGCGGAGGTCCTCGTCCGTCAGGATGAAGTGGTGTGGCGTCACCTCGCATGTCACCGGGACGTCCCGAGTCTTCCCATCGTGGACGGCGCGAAGCGATGCGGCAGCGCTCATATGCGCGACGTGGTACCGACCGCCGGTCAAGCCGCTCAGGCTGACGTCGCGCGCCACCATGATCGATTCGGTCTCCGCCGGCTGACCGCGCAAGCCCAGCTCCGCCGCGCGAAATCCCTCGTGCACACTGCATCCGTCGGCGAGCGTCGGATCCTCGCAGTGGTTGATCACCGGCAGGCCGATCATCGCGGCGTACTCCAATGCGCGCCGCATCATCAGTGCACTCCCAACCGGATGGCCGTCGTCGCTGATGCCAACGCAGCCAGCGTCGCGCAACGCCCCCACCTCGGTCATCCGCTCGCCGGCGGAGCCGACCGAGACGGCGCCGATCGGATAAACGCGCGCCAGGTCTACCTGGGCCGCCTTCCGGAGGATCTCCTCGGTAACGCCGGCATGGTCGTTCACCGGGTCGGTGTTCGGCATGCAGGCAACCGCCGTGAATCCGCCGGCGACGGCGGCAGCGGCGCCGGACGCCACCGTCTCCTTGTGCGTCTGCCCCGGCTCGCGCAGATGGACATGCATGTCGATGAAGCCGGGACAGACGACGAGACCGGCCGGCACCTCGACGACGGTGGCGCCGTCGACCGGAAGGTCCCGAGCAATCGCGGCAATCGCGCCATCCGCGATCAGGATGTCGCGCGTGCCATCGATTGCCTGAGAGGGATCGACGACCTGCCCTCCCTTCAGAAGGACCGCGCCCTTGTTCGCCGACAGCTCGGTGAGCGTCATGGGCGCCCTCCGTTCGCTGCGCTCCCGGCGAGCAAATAGAGGACCGCCATCCGGACAGCGACACCGTTCGCCACCTGATCGAGGATTACCGAGAAAGGCCCGTCCGCAACATCGGAGGCAATCTCCACGCCGCGGTTCATCGGCCCGGGATGCATCACGATGGCGTCCGGCTTCGCGCGCGCAAGCCGCTCCGCGGTCATACCGAACAACGCGAAGTACTCCCGGCTGGACGGAAAGAAGTGGCCGCGCATTCTTTCGAGCTGCACACGCAGCAGCATGACGACATCGGCATCTTCCACCGCCTCCTCAATCGATGTCGTCGCATGGACGCCGAACCGTTCGGCGTCCGGCAACATCAGCGTCCGCGGTCCGCAGACACGCACCTCCGCGCCGAGCGCGGTCAGGGCCAGGATGTTCGACCGGAGCACGCGGCTGTGCAGCAGGTCGCCGACGATTGCTACCTTCAAGCCGTCGATGCGTCCCTTCTGCTCGCGGATCGTGAACGCATCGAGCAGCGCCTGTGTCGGATGCTCGTGCATCCCGTCGCCCGCGTTGACGACGCCTGCGTCGCACACGTCGGCGAGCAGATGGCAGGCACCCGAAGCGCCGTGGCGGACGACGATCATCGCCGGATCCATCGCCTGCACGTTGCGCGCCGTATCGGTCAGCGTCTCCCCCTTCAGCAGGCTGGAAGTTCCGCCCGCGATGCTCACCGTGTCCGCGCTCAACCGCTTCTCGGCGATCTCGAACGACATGCGTGTGCGCGTGCTTGGCTCCAGGAAGAGATTGACGACGGTGACGCCGCGCAGCGCCGGCACCTTCTTGATGCGCCGCGCCCCCACTTCCTTCATCGCCACGGCAGAATCGAGGATCAGCAGCAGTTCCTCGCGGCTGAGATCGGCGATGCTCAGCAGGTGCTTCGAGCGAAGTCGATCGGCTGATCCGATCGGCTCGCCGGTCACCCCCTCCGCAGACCCGGTCCTCACATCGAGGAAACCGCCGGCGCCGCCCCCGCCCGCCCTCGCTTCGATATTCATCTCGTCTCCCCGCGCACGCTGTCGGGCTCGCCCGACGACTTCCCGTCGTCGCCACCGTCGTTCAGTTTCTCCACGCGCACCTCGTCGACGCCGTCTTGTTCCCGCAGTTGCACCTCGACACTTTCTCGGCGGGACGTGGGCACGTTTCTTCCGATGTAGTCCGCCTTGATCGGCAGTTCTCGATGACCACGGTCGACAAGCACCACCAACTGGATCGCACGAGGGCGGCCAAAGTCGATAATCGCGTCGAGGGCGGCGCGAATCGTCCGGCCGGTGAACAGCACGTCGTCCACCAGCAACACCTGCCGGTCGTCGATCGAAAAGGGAATGTCGGTCTGGCGTAGCACCGGCTGCGGCGCGAGCGCCTGGCGCATCAGGTCGTCGCGGTACAGCGTGATGTCGAGCGAGCCGGTCTGGATTTCCAGCCCGGTGATCTCGTGGAGGAGCCGAGCCAGCCGCGCTGCGACATGGACGCCGCGGCGGCGAATGCCGATCAGTGCGAGATCGTCAGCGCCCCGATTCCGCTCAACAATCTCGTGGGCGATCCGCGTCAGCGCGTGGCCGATGCGATCCGCCGCCATTACCACCGGCATCGTCACCTCTTTGCGGCCTCGCAGGACCGCGATTAAAGAGTCGCGCCGATCCTACCACACGGCCCCTGCGGCGCCGCGTATACTCGCGCCGTGCCGGCTCCGCTTGATGTCGACGCGGCGGTGCTCGCAAACCATCGGCTTTCCGACGTCTACAACGTGCTGGAACTCGAGGCGCCCGCGATTGCCGAACGGGCGCAGCCGGGCCAGTTCGTGATGGTGAAACGGGCGCTCGGGCGGGAACCGTTGCTACGGCGGCCTTTCTCCGTCTTCGAGGTGCTGCGTGACCACGACGGGACGGTGCGCGGGCTGTCGCTGCTGAGCAAGGCGATCGGGACGGTGACGCGGGAGCTGTTCGCGCTCGAACCGGGGGAACGGATTCGCTGCCTCGGTCCGCTCGGACGTTCGTTCACACTGGTCGATCCCCCCGCCACCGCCTGGATGGTGGCGGGAGGCGTCGGCCTGGCTCCGTTTGCGACGCTGGCGGAGGAGTTGCGGGAGCGCGGTGTGGAAACCACTCTCTTCTACGGGGGGCGCTCGGCGGACGACCTGTACCGGATACCGTTCTTCGAAGCGCTGGGCGCCCGCGTGGTGCTGGCGACGGAGGACGGGACCCGTGGCGAGCCGGGACGCGTGACGATACCTCTGGAGAGGGAATTGGCGGCAACCGCCTCCAGCCAGCAGCCCTTGCACGTATATGCGTGCGGGCCGACACCGATGATGCGTGCGGTCAGCGCCCTGACAGAAAGCGCCGGCGCCGAACGTCAACTCGCTCTCGAGGTGTCGCTCGAGCCGGTGATGGGATGCGGCATGGGCGGTTGCTACAGTTGCGTCGTCCCGGTGACGGGGGACGGTGCGCGGTTCGTCCGTGGCTGCGTAGACGGACCGGTCTTCGAGGGAACTCGAGTCGCGTGGACCGACCTGACCTGAGCGTAGACGTCGGCGGCCTTCGCCTGGCCAACCCGATCATCGCGGCGAGCGGCTGCTTCGGCTACGGCGTCGAGTACGGCCACCTGGTCGATCTCGCGTCGCTCGGCGGTGTCGCGGTCAAGGGGCTCTTCCTCGAACCGCGCAACGGACATCCGCCCCCGCGTATCGTCGAGACGCCATCCGGCATGCTGAACGCGATCGGCCTGCAGGGTATCGGCGTGCATCGTTTTGTCGATGAGAAGCTGCCGCCGCTGCGCGCCTCAGGCGCGACGGTAATCGTCAACATCTGCGGGTCGACGGTCGGCGAGTACGCGGAACTCGCGCGGATCCTGTCGGACGCCGAAGGGGTCGCCGCGATCGAGATCAACATCTCATGTCCCAACATCAATGAGGGCGGACATACGTTCGGCTGCAGCACGAAGGGAGTCGGTGTCGTGGTGCAGGCCGTACGGGCCGCGACCCGGTTGCCAATCATTCCGAAGCTGACGCCGAACGTGACCGACATCACGGCGATGGCACGTGCGGCGGAAGCCGCCGGGGCGGATGCCGTATCGCTGGTGAACACCTTCCTGGCGATGGCAATAGACGTCGAGACTCGGCGGCCCCTGTTGTCGAATGTGGTCGGTGGATTGAGTGGACCGGCGATCCGGCCGATAGCCGTGCGAATGGTGTACGAGTGCCGGGCGGCGATCGATATTCCGATAGTCGGGATGGGCGGGATCGCGAGCGCGCGGGACGTCGTGGAATTCCTAATCGCCGGTGCGAGCGCAGTGCAGGTGGGGACGGCGAACTTCGAAGATCCGGGAATCTGGCCGAAGTTGACCGCGGGGCTGGTTGAGTACCTGCGGCGGCATGACTGCGCCGCGGTGGGAGAGCTTGTCGGAACCGTCGACCTGAAGGGACGGGAAACGTCCTGGGTCAGTTCCTAGCAGCCCGATACCAACGCAATTGGCGTAGGGCGCACCCGGATTGAGTCCAGATGCGCCCCGGCGCACGAAGGAACTGCACGCCTCGCGGGCGCGCTACACGAAGAACACCCGGCACACCGGCCGGAGTCTTACTTCGCGGTGATGGCGAAGTGACCGCGGCGGTTGCGGGACCAGCAACCCTCGTGGCTGTCGTTGCAGAACGGCGATTCCTCGCCGCGGCTCACCGTTTGTACCCGGCTCGCCTGAATACCCAGGCTCACCATGTAGTCGCGGACCGCATTGGCGCGTGAATCCCCCAGCGCGAGGTTGTACTCGTTGGTACCCCGCTCGTCGCAATGCCCTTCGACACGAATCCGGGTCGATGGCCACTGGCGCATCCAGTCGGCGTTGCGCTGCAGGATGGTGCGCGCTTCCGGCAGGATCTCCGATTCGTCGTAGTTGAAGAAAACGGGATCCAGCGGCGCCGTGCTGTTGAGCTCATCAAGCGACATCCGCTCGAACAACTCCTCCGGGCTGAGCGGCCCAGGTGGAGGCGGCGGCGGAGGTGGCGGAGGCGGAGGCGGCGGCGGAGGCGGCTCCGGTGCCGGCGGAGGCGGAGGCGGAGGCGGTTCGGGCGGCGGATTACCGCCGCATGCCACTGCTCCGAACACCAACACGGCGCTGAGGACAACTACCATCAGGTATCGCCAGGCTGCTCTCATCGTTTGATCTCCAGCGTTCAGCATCCCTCATCCCCCCTGGCCACTCGTCCGAGAAGCCAGCGGCACCTGGGAGGACACTGCCCTTAAAGGCGGAAGGGTACAGATTTTGACCGAAGCATGTCAATCGGCATCCGAGAATGGACTTCAGAGTGATCCCTGAAGCCGGAGCGGCCGATAAACGGGGGGATGGCTTTTTCTGCCAGCGCCCCCAAGACCGTCGTGGTCGCCAACCCGGCAGATACGGTCAGGGATCGCTTCTCGGCGGCCCTGGAGGGAGCCGGGCACACCACTATCGGCATCGGGAGCGAGCCGGAGCTCTTGTCTTGCCTCCGTCAGCGGACCGACCCGATTGACCTGCTGGTGATCGACTTGCGGCTGGGCCGCCCCGGCGGCGTCGATCTGGTCCGTTCGATCCGATCGGTAAAGAGGGGCCACTGGCCCATCCTGGTCTTCAGCGGATCCATCACGACCGCGGGTGAGGTGCGCGACCTGGCCGCACTCGGCGTCCACGGTTACGTCAACGAGCACAGTGGAGCGGAGCGCATCGTCCCCTCACTCGCACCCCATCTCTTCCCGGACAGCTTCAACCGGCGGATCAGTCCGCGCGTCCGGCTCGGCATCCCGGTCACTTGCCGGATTGAAGGCAAGATCACCGCTGCCTTCATGCTGAATCTGGGCAAGGGGGGAATCGGGGTCCGGACGATGACACCACCTCCAGCCGGCGCCGCCGTCACCGTGATCTTCAGACTGCCAGGGGCGGAACACGATATCAAGGTGGACACGCGCGTCGCCTGGAGCGATCAGCGGCTCGGGATGGGGCTGCAGTTCGAGCGGGTGGAGGCGCCGGATCAGGCGGCCATCGACTGCTTCGTCGACCGGCACGGTCCCAGGGGCGTTGCCGTTGACACCCTGTTGGACTTCTGACTACCATTTTTGGCTTGGGCCGCAGTCTGGCCGGCCATGGGTTAAGGTCCCTCTCGGCGAAGTCCGAACCCGTATTAGTAAACGAGGTGTGACGCGGTGATCGAGGTTCAACATGTCATCAAGCACTACGGCCCGGTGGCCGCAGTGAGTGACGTCAGCTTCCGTGTGGAAAAGGGGCAGATCCTCGGTCTCCTCGGCCCGAACGGCGCCGGGAAGACGACCACGATGCGGGTGCTGACCGGCTGTGTGCCGCCGACCGGCGGGACCGCGAAGATCGCCGGTTTCGATGTCATCGACGAGCCGATTGAGGCAAAGCGCCGGACCGGTTACCTGCCCGAGACGCCTCCGCTCTACCCGGACATGACGGTGCGCGAATACCTGACCTTCTGCGCCCGTATCAACGGCCTGCGGTCCTCCGTCCGAAAGGGGTGCATCGACGAAGCGATGGCGCGGACCAGCATCGCCGACATGGGCGACCGACACTGCGGCAAGCTGTCGAAGGGCTACCGGCAGCGCGTCGGACTGGCGCAGGCGATCCTCCACAACCCCGATGTCCTCATCCTGGACGAGCCGACCGCCGGGCTGGATCCGAAGCAGATTATCGAGACGCGCGAGTTGATCAAGGCGCTTGCGGGCGACCACACCATCATCCTGAGCACCCACATTCTTCCCGAGGTATCCCAGACTTGTGAGCGGGTGGTGATCATCAACCGCGGGAAGGTCGTGGCGGAGGACACCCCCGAGAACCTGACGGGGCGACTGCAAGGTTCCGACACGGTGCGGTTGCGCATGGATTCGGGTGGCGCGGATCCGGAAGCGGCGCTGACCGCAACGCCGGGTGTGGCTTCGGTAAGCGTTGGCGCGCCGGACAAAGACGGCGTCCTGGTGGAGGTGCAGGCCCAATCGGGCGCCGACATCCGGCGCGCGCTCGCCAACACGGTCGTCACCCGCGGCTGGGGTCTGCTGGAAATGACACGTGCGCGTCTGAGTCTGGAAGAGATCTTCCTGGAACTGACTACCGAGGAAGCGGAAGGTTCGGAAGCGAGCGATACCGCGGCGCCGCAGGCGGACATGGCGGCAACCGCGTCCGCAGGCGAGGCGGCGCCCGGCACGGGCGGGGAGCAGGGCGATGACTAACATCCTCGCGATCGCGGAGAAGGAACTGCGCGCCTATTTCGTCTCGCCGATCGCGTACGTCGTAATCGGCTTCTTCGCGCTGCTGTATGGCTATTTCTATGTGGCGAGCCTCAGCTTCATGGTTCAGTTCAGCTCGCAAGCGGGCATGTTGGGCGGCGGTCCGCAAACCATCAACATCAACGAGTTCATGGTCCGGCCACTGCTCGCGAACACGTCGATCCTGATGATGTTCACGCTCCCGTTCCTGACCGCGCGCGCCTACGCGGAGGAGAAGCGTTCCGGCACGATCGAGCTGTTGCTCACCTCGCCGCTGACCGACCTGCAGATCATCCTGGGCAAGTTCGCAGGGGCAATGGCACTTTTTACCCTGATGCTCTCGGTCACGGCGGTTCACATGGTCATCCTGTTCGTCTACGGCGAGCCGGAACTGGGGCCGATCCTCAGCGGCTACCTCGGCCTTTTCCTGATGGGCGCGTCATTCGTCTCGCTCGGTCTGCTGGTGTCGAGCACGACGCGGAACCAGATCGTCGCGGGCGTTGTCACTTTCTCGCTCGTGCTCCTCTTCTTCGTCATGGACTGGATGGCGGATTCGGCCGGGCCGCTGGCCGGCGCCGTCATGCGCGCGCTGGCGATCCGTGCGCCGTTCGACGACTTCGCACAGGGCGTGATCGATACGGCGCATCTCGCCTATTACCTCAGCTTCATCGTGTTCGGTCTGTTCCTGACGGCAAAGTCGGTCGACAGCGAGCGCTGGCGCGCCTGAAGCGCATGCAAGGCGGACGACAACAATGCTGAACAAGGTGCTCGGAGCGCTCGGCTGGGTGGGCGTCACCCTGGTCTTCGCCGGCGTTGCAGTGCGGTTCCTCCTGCCCGAACAGCAGGAGGTCTGGTACTGGCTGGCCGTCGCGGGCCTGGTGCTGGTGGTGATCCACACCGGGATGCAGTGGCGCGATATTCTGGCGTTTGCCGGTCAGCGGCAGGCGCGCGCCGGTGCGCTCGCAACGACGGGCATCGTGCTGGCGCTCGGCATCGTTGTCGCGGGCAACTTCATCCTGTCGCGGCAAAACCAGCGCTGGGACCTGACCGCGGCTCAGCAGTACTCCCTGTCGGATCAGACCCGGCGGGTGGTCGAATCACTGGAATCGCCGGTCACCGTCCGGGTCTTTGCGCGCGAGGCAGAGTTCCCCCGTTTCCGTGACCGGTTCGACGAGTACCAGTACCTCTCGTCCCAGGTCGAGGTGGAGTACATCGATGTCGACCAGAACCCGGTGCAGGCACGGCAGTACGAAGTAGAGGTCTACGGGACGATCATCTTCGAATACGAAGGACGGATCGAACGGACCACGGCCAATACCGAGCAGGAACTGACGAACGCCCTGATCAAGGTGGTGGAGGGTGAGGAACGGACCGTTTACTTCGTGCAGGGGCATGGAGAGGCAGACCCCGAGGGGGATCAGCGCGACGACTATCGGGCCGTAACCGACGCGCTGGCACGTGACAACTTTCGCGTCGAGACGACCGTCCTGGCCCAGACGGGCGAGGTGCCTCCCGACGCCACGGTGATTGTCGTCGCCGGACCTGACACCGACCTGCTGCCCGGCGAGACCGATCTGCTGCGCGACTATCTGGAGGGCGGCGGCAAACTGCTTCTCCTGCTCGACCCGCCCGAGACGAACGAAGATCCACCGACACCGAACCTGCAGGCACTCGCCCGGGAGTGGGGGATCGAGATCGGGACCGACGTGGTGGTCGATGCTAGCGGCGTCGGACAACTGCTCGGCACCGACGCGTCGGTGCCCGTTGCCGCCACGTATCCGCCGCACGCCATCACGGAGAACTTCGCCCTGCTGACCGCCTTCCCGCTCGCCCGCTCGGTTCAGCCCGTGGCCGGGGGCGTCAACGGGCGGACCGCCGAGGTGATCGTTCAGACGAGCGAGCGGAGCTGGGCGGAGTCGGATCTGAGCCAACTGCAGACTGGCGAAGTGACGCTGGACGAATCGGCAGGCGACAGGCCGGGTCCGGTCACTATCGCCGCCGTGGTGTCGCAGACCGTCGATCGTCCGGACGCGGCGGAGGACGATGACGACGAAGCCACCGAGGACGACCCGCCCCAGGCGCGCCTGGCCGTGTTCGGCGATTCCGATTTCGCGTCGAACGCCGCGGTCGGCATTCAGGGTAACCGTGACCTGCTCCTCAACGCCGTGAACTGGCTGGCGCAACAGGAGAACCTGATTGCGATTCGACCGCGTGAGCCGGAGGATCGGCGGATCACGCTGACCGCCGATCAGCAGACGCGCATCTATTGGCTGTCGCTGGCGATCATGCCCGGGGGAATCATGGCCCTCGGATTCATTACCTGGTGGACCCGGCGCGGGTAGCCGGAACCCATTTGAGCCATGCGAGGCCTCCGCTCGACGTTGGTGCTGCTGGTGGCGTTCCTCGCCATCGGCGGCTACGCCTGGTTTGTCGAGCGCGAACGTCCGCCCGCCTCGGAAGCCGACGCGCCCGAACAGGCATTCGGAACGATCGAAGCGGACACCATCACCGCACTCGCCGTCACCGCTGACAACGGCGACGTGACCGAACTGTCACGTGCCGGAGAAGGTGCCGACGACTGGACCGTGACGTCTCCGATCGAGGCGCCGGCCGACAACAACGCCGCTTCCGCCATCGCCAGCAGCGTGGCCAGCCTGGAGATCCGTCGCGTCGTGCAGGAAACCGTCGCCGACCTTTCTCCTTTCGGCCTCGCGCCTCCAGCATTCAGTGTCACATTTACCGCGACCGGCGCCGAGCCTGCCACCGTCGCGGTGGGGGACGAGACACCGACCGGCGGCGAACGCTACGCCACAGTCGGGGACGGCCGGCTGTTGCTGATTCCCAGCTTCATGGACGCGACGCTCAATCGGACCACCTTTGACCTGCGCGACCGGTCGGTGCTCGAGTTCACCGGCCCCGACACGACGTCACTCGCCATCGAACATGCCGGCACCCCGGCCGACGGCCAGGTTACGGGGACGCTTCGCTTCGCAAAGGCCGAGGGAAACTGGAGAATCGTCAATCCACTCGATGTCCGCGCCGACTTCGGCCCAGTGGAAGCGCTCGTGGGACGGGTCGGCTCGGCCGAGATGCTTACGGTCGTCGAGGAATCTCCCGAAGGCGAGGCGCTCGAATCGTACGGTCTCAATGCGCCGCGCGCGAGCGTCGCCATCGAAGTGGCCGGCGAGACGCACACCTTGCTGATCGGCAACGAGACCCCGGAGATGACTGTTTGGGCGCGTGACGCATCGCGTCCGCTGGTCTTCACCGTCGATGCTGCGATGGTGGATGAACTGTTGCGTAGCGCCGAGACCTACCGTCAGACCAACCTTTTCGATTTCCGGCCGTTCAACGTCACCGAACTCGTTATCGAGCGGGACGGGCGCACCATCCACTTCGAGAAGGAAGTGCCTCCCGACGGCGATGACGATGCGGACGCGCCACTGGTATCGACCGCGGAGGACGTCTGGCGACGTGTCGAACCCGCCCCCACCGAGGTTGAGCGCACGGAGATGGACGCCCTGCTGCGCGGGCTGTCCAACCTGTCGGCCAACGGATTCACAGCGAGTCGCGACGGTCTCGGTCTCGACGCTCCCACGTTGCGCGTTACCGCCACGTTCGGCGAGAGCGAGACGGAAACCGCGGTCATCCAGCGGGCCGACGAGGGCGCACACGGGGCGCGCGGCGACGAACCGGGCGCCGCGGTACTCGACGCCGCGAACGTGGAAACCGCCATTGAGGCGCTCGACGCGCTCGACCCGAACGCGCCGACTGGGTGATCCGTGCCCGCGATCACTCGGCTCCGGCTTGCCGGTTGCATCGCCGTCTGCACGCTGCTACTGACGGGCTGCGTCGCACGGAGGCCGCCCGAAACTGCCACCGTTCCCGCCGCGGTCGGCTTCCCGAGCGGCCCGATATCCGATAGCGTTGCGGATCCTGGGGCAGACGCGCGCCTCGCCCCCATTCTCGACGCGATCTTCACCGATACGACGCTCGGTCCGGTGGTCTGGAGCGTGGAGGTGCGCGCGCTCGGACAGGGGACGCTCTACGCCCACAACCCGCATCTCCTGCTGACACCCGCCTCCACCATGAAGGTGGTAACCCTGGCCGCCGCCGCCGAGCGGCTCGGCTGGGATCATCGCTTCGAGACAACGCTCTCGGCGGCCGGTGAGATCCGTGACGGGACGATCGTGGGCGACCTGGTGGTGCGCGGCACGGGGGATCCGACGATCAACGCACCCGGGACTGAGGATCTCTTCGCGCGCTGGGCTACCGAGTTGCGATCGCGGGGGATCCGGCGGATCGCGGGACGGATCGTCGGCGACGACGACGTGTTCGATGGCGGAACGCGAGGGGAGGACGCCTCCGGCCTGGGTGCGGGTTGGGCATGGGACGACCTGGCGCTTGCTTTCTCCGCGCCCGCCGGCGCGCTGCAGCAGCACGAGAACGTGGTGGAAGTGGTTGTGGCGCCCGCCGACCGCCCTGGCAGTCCGGCCCGGATCGATATCCACGCGCCCATCGTGACCCCGGGCGCCCCCAACGGCGTGGGACTGCTCAACGAAGCAGTGACGAGCCCACCGGGCGGTGAGGCGGATATCCGGCTGATCCGCCGACCGGACGGCGCGGCCCTGGTCGTGACGGGGCAGATTCCAGTGGGCGCGCCGCCGGTGATCCGGACCGGCGCGGTGGCGGATCCTACCCTCTTCTTCGTGCAGGGACTTCGGGCCGCGCTGTGGCAGGCGGGCATCGTGGTGGATGGCGCGGCGATAGATATCGATCAGTTCGATCCGATGGCGAAACAGACCCTGCGTCAACGATTGCGGCCACTCTTGCGACACGAATCGCAGCCGCTCGCAACGATCGCGGTCGACCTGATGAAACGGAGCCAGAACCTGTATGCCGAATCGCTGCTGCAGCATCTGGGCGCGATCAGCGGAGGGACCGGCATGACGGGACCCGCCGTGGCGGCGGCGGTGCTGGAAGCGTGGGACATTGGCAGATCGCAGGCAATCATCGCGGACGGCTCCGGTCTGTCCCGCTACAACGCGCTGAGCGCTACCGGGCTGCTGGATGTGCTGGCGCGGATGTGGCACGACCCGCGCCACCGTGAACGGTTCGTAACCGCGCTTCCGATAGCTGGCCGGGACGGTACGCTCCGGAGACGGATGACCGGCAGCGCCGCCGACGGCGTCGTCTGGGCGAAGACCGGATCCATGACCCGCGTCCGCGCACTGGCAGGCTACGTCGCCCCGACGGGAGGCCAACCGATCGCATTCGCGATCCTGGCGAACAACTACGCCGTTCCACCCGGCGACGTGATTGACGCCATCGACGCGGCGGTCGTCGCGATCGCCGCCTACGCTCGACGGTAGCGCTCAGCGCGCCACTATCGGATCGGAAACCCCCGCCTCCGCAAACCCCCGCGCGCGAAGACGGCAACTGTCACAGCGGGAGCACGGACGGCCGTCGGGCAGCGGATCGTAGCAACTGCGGGTCAATCCGTAGTCGAGACCCAATGCGCAGCCACGGCGGACGATCTCGGTCTTCGTCATCGCGATCAAGGGCGCATGGATGCGGAAGGGCGCGCCCTCGACGCCCGCCTTCGTCGCGAGCGCCGCGAGCCTTTCAAACGCCTCCACATACTCCGGTCGGCAGTCGGGATAGCCGGAGTAGTCGAGTGCGTTGACGCCAATTACGAGGTCGGTCGCACCAAGGGCTTCCGCCCACGCGAGAGCAAGCGACAGCAGCACCGTGTTGCGTGCCGGAACGTACGTCGGCGGAATCGCATCGTCGTCCAGCGGCCGGTCCTTCGGCACGGCGCCGGCGCCGGTCAGCGCCGAACCGCCCACCGCGGAAAGATCTACCGCCAGCTCCAGGTGCTCCTCGACATCGAGGGCCGCCGCGACGCAACGTGCCGCGGCGATCTCCTGTGCGTGCACCTGGCCGTACCGGACCGTCAGCGCGTGGAGGACGAAGCCATCCGCCTTCACGATCGCGCCGGCGGTGTACGAGTCGAGGCCGCCGCTCAGCAGGAGGACCGCGTGACGGGCGACGGGATCAGACGCCACGGGTCTCCGCGCCCCAGAAGTACTTGTGGAGCTGCACCTGCACCCGCGCTGGAACGTGATCCTCCAACATCCACGCCGAGAGTGAAGCGGGATCCAGTTCGCCATGAACCGGCGAGAAGAGCACCGTGGCGCAACGCTGGGCGAGTTGGCGCGTCGTGACGACGTCACGTGCGAACTCGTAGTCGGCTCGGCCGGCAATGACGAACTTCACCTCGTCATGCGCCGCAAGCCGTCCCAGGTTGTCCCAGTCGTTGCGATCCGATTCGCCGCTCCCGGGACACTTCACGTCGACTACCTTGACGACGTCGCGCGGCACGTCCGAGATGTCGATGTGGCCACCCGTCTCGAGCAGAACCGTCTTGCCACCATCCAGCAACGCCTGCATCAAGGGGTACACCTCAGGCTGCAACAGCGGCTCGCCACCGGTGATCTCGACCAGTGGACACTCGTATGCCTCGACGCGCGCGATGACTTCGTCGACCGACGCAGATGCCCCCTCGTTGAACGCATACGCCGTGTCGCACCATCGGCAGCGGAGGTCACAGGCGGTCAGGCGAACGAAGACGCAGGGCTTCCCGGTGAAGCTCGATTCACCCTGAATCGAATAGAAGATCTCGTTGACCGTCAGCATGGCTTCCCGATCCGGAACTTGAACCCTGCATTCTATCCACGGGAGGATCGCGCGGGCACCCACGCGCCGCCTGACGAACCCTGCTCCCCCGCCGCCGCTATGAACGGCCGATGCGGGTGACGCCGATCCGGGGGCAGCGGTCCGAAACCGCACAGCTGTTGCACAGCGGGTAGACCGGTCGGCAGACGTTCTGACCCCAGGTAACGAGATAGAGGTTGATCGACGCCCACCAGCGGCGCGGCGCAGTGTCGTATAGCGCAAGCTCCGTCCGCTCGGGCGTACTGGTCGCAACCCAACCCAGGCGATTCGCAATCCGGTGAACATGTGTGTCGACGCAGATGTTCCGCTCGCTCCGGTGCGCCACGATCAGCGTCAGGTTGGCGGTCTTCCGGCCGACACCGGGCAGTGTGAGCAACTCCCGCATTGTCGTCGGCACGTGACCGCCGAAGTCGGAGACGAGCCGCCGGCACGCTTCCTTCACGTGGCGCGCCTTGTTCCGATAGAAGCTGACCGGGTAGATCAACCGCTCGACCGTCTCCGTATCCAGCCGCGCCATCGACCGGGGCGTCGATGCTTCCTGGAACAGGCGTGTGGACGCCTCGTGCGTCACAGCGTCCTTCGTTTGCGCAGACAGCATGGTGGCGATCAGCACCTGGAATGGATCGCCCTGCTGCTCTTCCGCCACCTTCTCGATCGCGGGGAGATCCATCTGCTCGATCGCCCGCCCAATCCGGCGCATCGTGACGCCGATGCCGCGGGGATAGGTGGATGCGGACGGCATCGACGCGATCGATCAGTATCCCTGCGACCGGCAGTAACCGCAGTGGACGCAGTCGACCGACGGCTCGATGACGCAGCGCCCGGCTGGGGGATCGCCAGCAAGCCGGCGGTCAGCGAACCGCGCGTGGCTCGCGTCCTGACCGGGAGGCGATGATGGCGAGGGGGCGGGCGCCTTGGTGGCTGGCGGCAGCACAACCCGACGCCCCTCCAGATGCGCGCGGATCGCCGCGTCGATGGCAGCACGAATAGCGGGAGCGGTCATCGTCCGGACCGCTGATCCACATGCACCGAATCGACGACGCCGACGATCGCCACTTCGACCGGGGCGGCGGATCGCCGAACCGCCGCGATCGCCGCGCGACCATCGCGGACGACAAGCACCCGTTCGCCGACGCCTGCCTGCGCGGCGTCAATCGCCAGCATCGACGCACCGGCCGGTTCATCGTCCGGTGTCACCGGCTGCACCAGGAGCAGCTTTTGCCCCTCCAGGGCGGGATCCTTCAGCGTGGAGACGACGTTACCGACGACGCGGGCCAGGTGCATGATCTGAACTCCGGGAGTCGCGAACCGGGTCAGTCGGACAACAGATCGACCGAATCGACGATACCGACGATCGCAGCATCGACGGGCGCATCGCGCAACCCTTCCGCCATGCGCGCCGAACTGCCGGTAATGATGAGCACCGTCTCCCCCGCACCGGCGTCGACGGTATCCACCGCGACCAGGTGGTGGCCGCGCGGCTCACCCCCCGGATCCATCGGCTGCGCAAGGAGCAACTTGCAACCGACGAGGCGCTCGTCCTTGCGGGTCGCCACGACGGTGCCGACCACCTTGGCGAGAATCACGGCTTACCGTCTACTCGCCCGCCTTGCCGATCGGGAGCGTTTCCTCGAGATGCTCGTGCGGCCGCGGGATCACGTGGACCGACACCAGCTCGCCTACCCGGCGGGCCGCCGCGGCACCCGCGTCGGTTGCCGCTTTTACTGCCGCCACGTCGCCCCGCACGATGGCGGTGACGTAACCGGCACCGATCTTCTCCCAGCCGACGAGGGTCACTTTCGCCGCCTTGACCATCGCGTCGGCCGCCTCGATCATCGCGACGAGCCCTTTCGTCTCGACCATGCCCAACGCTTCGCCCATGTAGTCCTCCGCGCGCCCGCGCGATGTCTGTTACTGCCGCAACCGGGTAATCGCGTCCTCCATGAGGGACGCAAGTTCGCGGTATGTTAGCCGAATTTCCACCTCGTCGCCCGATCCGGAGCCGCTGCCAGCCACTCTCGGCGTCGCGCCGCGGGGTAGTGCCGGCGTATCGTCGACCAGGCGCTGATCGGGCGACGAGGGCGCCTCCAGCGTCTGGCAGGCGGCGTCTTCGCCCGCGACAATGCCGTCAGTCCCCTCCGGGCAAATCGGCGCCGGCGCGGCGATACCGTACACCCCGCGCAACTCCTGCAACCGATTTACCTCTTCCCGCGACAGCAGCCGCTCCCGGCCGAGCAGCCGGGCCACGAGGCTGATCCGGGCGAAGTGCTCGATCGTCTCCATCTTGTAGTAGGCGGGCATCAGCCGGTTCGCCACCGTTATCGCGCCGTGGTTCGCCAGCAACAGGCCGTCGTGCACCGCGATGTGCCGGTCGACGGCATCCGCCAGCTCATGCGTGGAAGGCGTGCCGTAATCGGCAATAGGGATGCTGCCGAGTGTAGTCACCACCTCGGCGAGGACCGCGCGGTCGAGGGGGATGCCGGCGACGGCGAACCCGGTCGCCACCGGCGGGTGCGCATGGACGACGGCGCCGATGTCGTCCCGGCGGCGGTAGACCGCCAGATGCATCGGCAGCTCGGAAGATGGATCGCGCTCCCCTGCCAGTTTTGTCCCGTCGAGGTCGGTCACGACCAGCATGTCGGGCGTCATGAACCCCTTGGACACGCTCTTCGGCGTCGTCAGGATCCGGTCGCCCTCGAGGCGGACACTGATGTTGCCGTCGTTCGACGCGACGTAGGCCCGCTCGTGCAAGCGGCGCCCCACCTCGACGATCTGGGCCCGCAGCGCTTCCGTGTCGTTCATCGTCACCCGATTCCTGTCACGCCGTCTTCCGGAACGTCCGCAGGCACTGCTTCGAACAGAAGTAGTGCGTCTTGCCCGACACGTGCGCGGTGAGTGCCCGAGCCGGTTCGACGTAGGTCCCGCAGACCGGATCGCGCTCCAGCGATCCTCCGCGGACCGGTCGCCGCCCGCCCGACGGAGCCCCGCGCACCCCCGCGATCAGCCCGGAGACGAACCGCCAGATGAGACGGAGGATGAGAACGAGGAAAACGCCGCGCAGTAGCCAGACCCACATCGGATCGCCCGATCCTAGCAGCCCGCGGGCTCCTAACGTGGGTTCAGCAGGGCAATCATCTCGCGGACAGCCCGCTCCATGCCGACCAGGACGGCGCGGGCGATCAGGCTATGCCCGATGTTCACCTCGACGATCTGCGGAATGGCGGCTATCGCGTGGATGTTGACGTAGGTGAGGCCGTGGCCCGCGAGCACCTCGAGCCCCTCGTCGTGCGCCAGGCGAGCCACTTCGACCACCCGCGTGACCGCCATCCTGCCCTCGCTCGCCAACCGGGCGTCGGCGTACGGACCGGTGTTGATTTCAATCGCGCTGGCGCCGCTGGCACGGGCGGCATGGACCTGGGCCGGGTCGGGGTCGATGAAGAGGCTGACGGCGATACCCGCCCGTGTCAGCTTGTCAGTCGCCCGCGTTGTCGCCTCGCGCGCAGCACCGGCGACATCAAGACCCCCCGTCGTTGTCAGCTCGTCGGGATGCTCCGGCACCAGCGTGACCTGATCGGGCTTGACGCGGGACGCGATGGCGACCGTTTCCGCCGTCGCCGCCATCTCGACGTTCAGCTTCGTGGCAATCACCTCGCGGAGCAGTTCGATATCCCCCTCCTGAATGTGGCGACGATCGCCTCTCAGGTGAACAGTGATCCCTTCCGCGCCCGCCAGTTCGGCGAGGAGGGCGGCCGCGATCGGCTCCGGCTCCCGGGCGCGCCGCGCCTGACGGACGGTGGCGACGTGATCGATATTGACGCCGAGACGCATGATGAGGGTCTTGTTCTGCGGATCCGCCGTTTGCCGTCAAGTCAGGGACGCGCGGGCCTGTTGCGCGATCTGCGACGCCAGCCCTTCCACCGCGTCCCGGTCAGTCCCTTCGATCATTACACGGAGAAGCGGTTCCGTGCCGGAGTAGCGCACGAGCACCCGTCCGGCGCCGGCGAGTTGCGCCTCGGCTTCCCGGACGGCGGCGTCCAGCTCCGGCACCGCCCCGATCGGTGGCGTCCGCGCGACCGGGATGTTGACCAGCACCTGGGGCAGGATCGTCAAGCCAGCGACCAGCTCGGCCAGTTCGGCCTCCTGCTCCGCCAATGCCCGGAGCACCATGATCGCCGTGGCGATACCGTCGCCGGTAGGCAGCAGGTTGGCGAAGATGATATGTCCCGATTGCTCGCCCCCGAGCGTCACGCCCCGTCGCTGCATCTCGGCGTACACCGTCGCGTCTCCCACGCCGCAGCGGTGGAGCGTGATTCCGGTATCGCGGAGCGCCCCCTCCAGGCCGTAGTTACTCATGACGGTTGCCACGACCGCGTCGTTCGCAAGGAGGCCCGCGTCGCGCAGAGCGCGCGCTGCGAGATAGAGGATGCCGTCACCGTCGACCCGGCAACCGCGCGAATCGACCGCGATCACCCGGTCACCGTCGCCATCGAAGGCAAAGCCGGCCCGGCACCCCTGCCCGACCACCGCCGCCTGCAACGCCTCGGGGTGGGTCGACCCGCTCCCCTCGTTGATGTTCCGCCCGTTGGGCGCGGCATGCAGCGTGACGACGTCCGCGCCCAGGCGTTGCAGCACCTCCGGCGCCATGCGGCTGGTCGCGCCCTGCGAGCAGTCGATCGCGACGCGCATCCCGTCCAGTGATGTCCCGCCCGCGATGCCGGCAAGATGATCGAGGTACTCCGCCCGAAGGTGGCGTGCATCCGTCGCGGGCCGAAGGGCCCCGCCCGGGGCGAGCGCCGCGCTGTCTCGGGCGATGCGTTCCTCGAGCTGACGCTCGACGTCTGGTGTCACCTTGGCGCCGTCGGCCGCGATTAGCTTGATGCCGTTGTCCGGGTGTGGGTTATGCGACGCAGAGATGGCAAGGCCGGCCTCGAAGCCGCAGCGCGCGGCGACCAGAGCCACGCCAGGCGTCGGCACGACCCCCAGGCTCAGGAGGTCGCCACCTCCCCTGCGGATACCGGTGGCGAGATGCTGTTCGATCCAGGTGCCCGACTCTCGCGTATCGCGCCCACAGACCACGTGGGGTGAATCGGGTGCCCCTGGCGCCGCGCGCAGTTCCTCGGCGAGCGCCGCACCGAGCCGAACGATGGTGTCGCCGTCCAGCGGCGACTCTCCCGGGACGCCCCGCACACCATCGGTACCGAACATCCGGCTGGTCATGGACGATGTGTCGGACGCCGCACGCCGGCGCTATCGAAGCGTGAGTCGGATGCTGGGCGGATCGATGTCCGTTACGCCCACATCCGAACCGGACGTCACCGTCACCGGCAACGTGAAACGGCCCGGTCCCAGGTCTGCAAGGTCGACTGACGCCACCACGGCTCCGGGCACCAGGCTGTTGATGATGCTCGCCGCGCCGCGCACCCGCACTTCCACATTCTCCGGCACGTCGCCCGCCACGTCGTAGGTGTCCGGTACGTTCTCGAGGCCGAGCGGCGCCACCATCCGGCGCTCGATGACTGGCTCCTGCGCCACGTTGAACCAGAAAGCGATGCCCAGAAAGAGAGCGAGCAGTTTGAGGTTCAGGTCGCCGAGGAGCAGATCGCGCAGGCGACGCATCACGCTACCTCGTCTGCGGTCGAGACGGGACGGGCGCGGCGACCGGGCTGCACCAGTTGCTCGAGTCGCTCGGCCAGCCGCGACGGCTCGATGTTCAGTTCGATCTCGCCGTCGACGGCCAGCGAGACCGCACCGCTCTCCTCGGAAACAACCACCGTCACGGCGTCCGATTCCTCGGTCAATCCGATTGCGGCACGATGGCGCGTGCCGAGACCGGTCCGCTGGGGCTGGACCGTCAGCGGAAGGAAGCAGGAAGCGGCGGCGATCCGATCTTCCTGAATGATCACCGCGCCGTCGTGAAGCGGCGAATCGGTCAGGAAGATGCTGACCAGCAGGTCATAGGTGACCCGCGAATCCAGGGGAATGCCGCTTTCGACGTAGTTGCGCAAGCCGATGTTGCGCTCGACCGCGATGATCGCTCCTACCTGTCGGCTGGCCAGCAGCCCGGCCGCCATCGAGACCTCGGCCAGCGTCTCTCCGGTGGTATCGTCCTGCGAGAAATAGCGGACGAACGGCGCGTGCCCCAGCCGTGCGAGGCCGCGACGGATGTCGGCCTGGAAGAGCACGATGGCGGCGATGACGACGTAGCCGAACATGTCGCCGATGATCCAGTTCACGGTCCTGAGCGACGCGATCTCCGAGACGTAGTAGAGGCCAACCACCAGGGCGCCGCCGAACACCACCTGGATCGCCTGCGTATGACGGATCAACTTCAGGAACTCGTAGATGAGGAACGTGACGATGGCGATGTCCACCAGGTCGCGCCAGCGGACATCGACGCCGCCGAGCAAACCTCCGATCCCTTCAAACTCCATCTGGCAAACCCTTACGCGGCGGCGCGGATCAGATCGACCACCCGCGCGACATCCCTCTGTGCATCGACCTGGTGAACCCGGACGATGTGGGCCCCCAGGCAGACTGCCGCGGCGACTGCGCCAGCCGTCCCCCACTCCCGGTCGGCGGGCGCCCGCTCGCCCAGCGCGGCCGAGAGGAACGACTTGCGCGACGGCCCGACCAGGATCGGCCGGTCAAGCGCTCGGAGCGCGGGGAGGGCCGCGATCGTGGCAGCGGTCTGTTCCGGCCGCTTCGCGAAACCAAGTCCGGGGTCGATCACAATCTGCGTGCGCGACACGCCCGCGGTGACCGCACGCTCGATCCCGGCCCGAAGCTCCGTTGCCAGGTCCGTGGCAATGTCACGGTAGTTCGCGCGCGCGTACATCTCGCGTGATTCGCCCCGGCTGTGCATCAGGATGAGTGGCGCCCCGGCAGCCGCGGCGGCAGTCCCCAGTTCCGGACCGTCCGCAAGGGCAGAGACGTCATTGACGATCGCCGCGCCGGCCGCAAGGGCCACCTCGGCCACCGCCGCCTTCCGCGTGTCGACCGATATCGGCACGTGAAGCCGGCCCGCGAGCCGTTCGAGCACCGGCAGCAAGCGGCGCCGCTCCTGATCCGCCGGGATCGAATCGGCCCCTGGCCGAGTTGATTCCGCACCGATGTCGACCAGATCGGCGCCAGCCGCCTCCAGCGCAAGTGCATGCTCGGCGGCGCGGTCCGGGTCGAGACAGGCCCCGCCATCGGCAAACGAGTCGGGCGTGACGTTGACGATCCCCATCACGAGCGTGCGAGCGCCGAGCGCCAGCGCACGCCCGTCAGGCAACGCCAGCGTGTACGGCTTGCGTGGCGTCACTCCTGTGGGACGGCTTTGTCGAGGGAAGGAACCGGCGGGACGACCGGCTCTGGCGGTTCGTCGACATCCGACGTAGCGGGACCGGTGGGGACCTGGGAACCGGTCGATGCAGGTAACGGATCGTCGATCGTCAACCCCTTCGCAATCCGTCTCACCTGATCGCCGTCGAGGACCTCCCGAATCAGCAACTCCTCGGCGATCCGGACCAGTACGTCCTTGTTCGCCTCGATCTGGTGCTTCCCACGGTCGTAGTTGTCGGTGACGATGCGCTTGATCTCCTCGTCGATCCGGACCGCGGTCCCCTCGCTGTAGTCCTGCGACTGTGCGAAATCGCGCCCGAGGAAGACCTGCTCTTCCTTCTTGCCGTAGGTGAGCGGCCCGATCGCGTCGCTCATGCCCCATTCGCAGACCATCCGGCGCGCCATCTCGGTGGAGCGATCGAGGTCGTTGCCGGCGCCGGTGGTGATGTTCCCGTTCATCAACTCCTCGGCAATCCGGCCGCCCAGGAGGATCGCGATCTGATCGTTCAGGTAGTCGAGCGAGTAGTTGTGCTTGTCGTCGACCGGCAACTGCTGCGTGACGCCAAGCGCCATCCCGCGCGGGATGATGGTCACCTTGTGGATCGGATCGGCGTGCGGCAACAGGACGGTCAGCAGCGCATGCCCCGCCTCGTGAATGGCAGTCACCTGCTTCTCGTCGTCGCTGACAATCATCGAGCGGCGCTCCGAGCCCATCAGGACCTTGTCCTTGGCGAACTCGAAGTCCTGCATCTGCACCACCTTCTGGCTGAAGCGGGCCGCGTTGAGGGCAGCCTCGTTCACCAGGTTGGCCAGGTCCGCGCCGGAGAAACCGGACGTGCCGCGCGCCACCACGTGCACGTCGACATCGTCGGAGAGCGGGATCTTCCGCGTGTGGACGCCGAGAATCCCTTCGCGTCCCTTGACGTCGGGCCGGTTGACGGCGATGCGGCGGTCGAAGCGTCCGGGACGGAGCAGGGCGGGGTCGAGAACATCGGGCCGGTTGGTCGCCGCAACGAGGATCACGCCCTCGTTCGACTCGAAACCATCCATCTCGACCAGCAACTGATTGAGCGTCTGCTCCCGCTCATCATGCCCGCCGCCGAGGCCGGCGCCCCGGTGCCGGCCTACCGCGTCGATCTCGTCGATGAAGACGATGCAAGGGGCGTTCTTCTTCCCCTGCTCGAACAGATCGCGGACACGCGACGCCCCGACGCCGACGAACATCTCGACAAAGTCAGAGCCGCTGATCGAGAAGAACGGCACGTTCGCCTCACCCGCGACCGCGCGCGCAAGCAGCGTCTTGCCCGTTCCCGGCGGCCCCATCAGCAGGACGCCCTTCGGGATGTGACCGCCCAGCTTCTGGAACCTCTGCGGCTCCTTGAGGAACTCGATGATCTCCTGCAGCTCTTCCTTCGGCTCCTCGACGCCGGCGACATCCTTGAACGTGACCTTCTTCTGCGCGCTTGACGACAGCTTGGCGCGGCTCTTGCCGAATGACAACGCCTTGTTGCCACCCGACTGCACCTGTCGCATGAAGAAGATCCAGAAGCCGACGATCAGCAGGATCGGAGCCCACGAGAAGAGGGCCGTCCAGGGACTACCCGTCGCCTCCTCGGCACTGACGGCAACGTCACGCTCGATCAGACGGTTGACCAGCCCTTCGAACTGGGGCGGCGCGAAGGTGCGGAACGACTCGCCGGAGGTGGTGGTGCCCGTCACCTCGCTACCGCTCAGTGTGACGTTCTCCACCTGGCCAGTTTCCACCTGGCGCATGAACTCGCTAAAGGAAATGGCGTCGTCACCCGCCTGATAGGTTGCCGAGAAGTTCCATATCAGCGCGACGACGACGACGATCAGCGCCCAGAAGGCGAAGCTCCGGACAGAGGGGTTCACGTTACTCCTCCCAAATTACTTAGTTTTAAGATTACCACGCCTTCGCCCGGGGCGGTAATGCGGACATCTTCCGCCAGACCGTGCCCCGCCACCCAGACAACACCCACCTCGGGGTCGACTACGAGCGGGATGGCGGCCCGCTCGGCGCGGGTGATCTTCCGATCGACGAAGAAGTCCTGCAGCTTCTTCGCGCGTCCGCCGAGACCGAGCGGCCGGAAGCAGTCGCCCGGCTGCCAGCCGCGTATCAGGAGGGGCGGTGTAACGCTGGCCGCCCGCAGTGCTACCGCATCACCCCGGGGGTCGCGGAGGCTGGAGTCAGCCGCCGGCGCCGCGGAGAGCCGCAGGCCCAGCTCCGGAATCGCCACGTCACCGGGGACCGGCAGCGCGTATTCGAAACCCGCTGGCCGGACCGCGTCGGCTGCGCCACTCCGCGAAGCGCCGTGGCCGCCGCGCCGTCCTTCCGAAGGAACGCAGTGGAGCCTGCCGTCGCGCCGCTCCACCCGGACACCCGGCAGGTCCAGGCGCGCCCCACCGCCGCCCTCCGCGTGCGCCATCTGCAGCACCTGCGCGACATGATCGAATCCGATCCGGTGGCCGCCCGCCCGTTCCAGAGCCAGGCGGACGAGACGCTGCGCCAATGCCGCCGGCTCCGCCGCGAGCCGCGCAGTGTCGATCTCCACCTTCCCGTCGGTCTTCCGGATAACGCGCGTGTCCGCCTCCGTCACCGCCAGGTTGATCCAGTCGGCGTCGGCACCGGCGATCGCGGCGGCGCGGAAGAGGGCATCCACCACCGCCGGCGAGCATTCCTGCTCGAGGACCGGCAGTACCCGATGACGGATCCGGTTCCGCAGGACCGTCAGGTCCGCATTGCTCGGATCGTCGCGGTGCGGCAGACCCCGCTCGTGCAGGAACGCGCGCAACTCGTCGCGCCGGACGTCAAGCGCCGGCCGGATCACGTCACCGGTGCGGCGGCGGATACCGGCCAGGCCCGTCGGCCCCGCGCCGCGCACCAGGCGGAGCAGCACGGTCTCCGCGAGGTCGTCCCGGGTGTGAGCCGTCGCGACGCGATCGGCCGTCCCGTCGGCAACCAGGCGGGCGAACTGTTCGTACCGCGCGCGATGCCCGGCTGATTCGATCGACGTCCGGTCGGCCCGTGCACGCGCGGCGACATCGATCCGTTCGACCGTGATCGGCACGCCGAGATCCCGCGCGAGCATCTCGCAGAACTGTTCGTCCGCGTCCGCATCGCCACCCCGCAACTGGTGGTTCAGGTGGAACAGCCCGGCTACCGACCAGTCGGCCTCCACCGCCAGATCCGTGAGGATCGCCGTTAGCGCGACAGAGTCGCCACCGCCCGAGAGCGCGACGCAGACACGCCCGCCGGAGGGAATGAGCCGATCCTGATTGATCGCCCGCGAGACGCGCCGATGCAGCGGCGTCAGGCTGGAGGGAGGCACGTCCTCTCATTCTATGCGCCACGCTGGCCGATGCGGGTCCCGGCGCAAACGCGGAGGGGGATGGTGCCGGTGCAGGGACTTGAACCCCGGACCTAGCGGATATGAGCCGCTTGCTCTAACCAGCTGAGCTACACCGGCAGGAACCGCCGATTATAGCGCCACCTCAGGGCTGCGCACCGCGGCCAGGCGGGTCACGGCGAGGCCACGAAGCTGTTCGAGAACGCCACGGGCTGCTAGACGATCAGCATCGCGTCGCCGTAGCTGAAAAAGCGATAGCGCCTCTCCACCGCCTCGCGGTAAGCATCGAGGATCCGCTCCCGGCCGGCGAAGGCGGCGACCAGCAACAGGAGCGACGAGCGGGGGAGGT
This sequence comes from Vicinamibacterales bacterium, assembly GCA_965246995.1. Lineage (GTDB taxonomy): Bacteria > Acidobacteriota > Vicinamibacteria > Vicinamibacterales > UBA8438 > VXRJ01. Next base: position 683,666 of record OZ252008.1, on the reverse strand, counting down.
GGAAATTGGTCAGCAGGCCGTCGACCAGGTGGAAGTCAAATTGGCCTTTGATCGTCAGATCCGTTACGCCTTCACCCGGATGCAGCGGGCGGTCGACGCGTGCCGCGGTCTCGAGCGTCCGGGTGGTTGTCGTGCCGACCGCGAGCACGCGGCGACCGTCGCGGCGGGCACGCTCGATTGCCTCGGCCGTGGCGGCCGGCATGTTGTACCGCTCCGGCGCGACGCGGTGCTCCTCCACCACCTCGGTCCGGACCGGCTCGAACGTCCCATAGCCGACATGCAGCGTGACACTGCAACAGTCGACGCCGCGGTCCGCGAGCCGCTCCAGAAGCTCGGGCGTGAAGTGCAGGCCAGCCGTCGGCGCCGCCACCGATCCCCGCGTCGCGGCATACACCGTCTGATAGCGCTCCCGATCCGCTACGCCGTCGGGCCGCTTGATGTAAGGCGGGAGCGGAACGTGGCCGATCGCGTCGATCGCCTCGTCCACCGTGCCGGTCGCGGCGGTAAGGCGGACCGTCCGCCGGCCATGGAAGCGTCGTTCGAGCACTTCCATCTCCAGCCGGTGGCCACCTCCCTCGAAGCGGACGAGCGCGCCGGGACGAAGCTTCTGTCCCGGGTGCACCAGCGTGTCCCAGCGGTCGCCGTCGAGTCGCGCCAGCAGGAGGCACTCGACCGCGCCGCCACTCGGGTGGCGCCGGCCGAGCAGCCGGGCGGGTACGACACGCGTGTCGTTCACCACCAACAGGTCACCCGGCGCGAGCAGTTCCGGCAGGTCCGTGAACGTGTGGTGCGATCGGGCGCCGGTGGCCCGGTCGAGCCGCAGCAGGCGCGCGGCATCACGCTTCGGGGCTGCCTCCTGGGCGATCAGCTCGTCCGGCAGGTGGTAGTCGAAATCCGAGAGGCGCATTGGCTCTCCCGCGCGGCACGCGTTACAAGGCCGCGTGAGACTCAGTACGCCCAGCGCAGGAGCACAGCGCCGACCGTGAAGCCCGCGCCAACCGATACCAGCAGCACGCGCGCTCCCTTTCTGAGCCGACCGTCGCGGCGCGCGTCGGCCAGGGCAAGCGGGATGGTGGCGGCCGTCGTGTTGCCGTACCGCTCGATGTTGATCACCACTTTCTCGGGATCAACGCCGAGATGCCCCGACGCACTCATGATGATCCGCCGGTTGGCCTGATGCGACACGAACAGATCGAGGTCATCCGCCGTGAGCTGGTTGGCGTCGAGTACGCGTTGGCAGATCTGCGCCATCTTGCGGACGGCGAACTTGAAAACGGCGGGGCCGTCCTGATGGACATAGTGGAGTCGCTGATCCACCGTCTCGTGCGTCGCGGGCCGCAGGCTGCCTCCCGCCGGCATCTGGAGCGCCGGCCCGCCACTACCGTCGATCTCGTGCGCGAAGTCGATGATCTCCAGACCATCCTCGTCCGCCGGCGAAACCACCACGGCTCCCGCCCCGTCGCCGAACAGCACGCAGGTGGAACGGTCCTTGAAGTCGATGATCGACGACATCACATCGGCGCCGATCACCAGCGCGTGATCGTGGACGCCCGTCGCGACCATCTGCACCCCGGTCGTCAGGGCGTACGTGAACCCGGAACAGGCGGCCCCGAGATCGAAGCCCCAGGCGTTATTGGCGCCGATCTTGTGCTGCACCAGGCAGGCGGTGCTCGGAAAAAACATGTCGGGCGTTGTGGTGGCGACAACGATGAACCCGATCCGATCCGGTGTGATACCCGCCTCCGACAGCGCGGCGAGCGCCGCCTCCTTCCCCAGGTCGGACGAAGCCACCCCGTCGTCGACGATATGCCGTTCGCGGATGCCGGTCCGCTTGAGGATCCACTCGTCGGTGGTGTCGACCATGCTCTGCAGGTCGGCGTTGGTCAGGAGGCGCGGCGGGACGTACGTCCCGAGCGAGGCCACCTTTACCTTGCGCAACTTACCGCCGCCGCGCGCAAACTGTCCCGCAACCTCGTTCGCCACGTGTTCAGTCCCTCCGCTCGCCGCGCTATAAGAGACGCGGATGCCGCTCCGGGCTCTCGATCCCGAAGTAGTCGTAGGCCCTCGCCGTCGCCATCCGGCCACGCGGCGTGCGGTCGAGGAATCCCGTCTGTATCAGGTACGGCTCGTAGATATCCTCGATCGCGTCCTTTTCCTCACTGATGGCGGCAGCCAGGCTGTTCAGTCCGACCGGTCCGCCGCCGAACTTGTCGATGATGACGTGGAGCAGCCGCCGGTCCGCCTCGTCGAACCCGTTCTCGTCCACCTCGAGCAACGCCAGCCCATCGCGCGCCACTCCCAGTGTGATGGCGCCGTCTGCCCGCACCTCGGCGTAGTCGCGCACCCGGCGCAGCAGTCGGTTGGCGACGCGCGGCGTCCCGCGCGAGCGCCGGGCGATCTCGGCAGTGGCATCGGCATCGATCGGCACGCCCAGAATCCTGGCCGAGCGCGCCACGATCTCGACCAGATCCGGTTCGGTGTAGAAATCGAGACGGTGCACGATACCGAATCGCGTGCGTAGCGGCGAGGTGATCAGTCCGGCCCGGGTAGTGGCGCCGATCAGGGTGAAGCGCTGCAGCGGCACCTTCACGCACCGCGCACCGGGGCCCTGACCGATGACGATATCGAGCTCGTAGTCCTCCATCGCCGGGTAGAGAATCTCCTCGATGGCTGGACTCATCCGGTGGATCTCGTCGATAAAGAGCACCTCGTGGGCCTTCAGGTTCGTCAGGAGGGCCGCCAGATCGCCGGGCCGCTCGAGAACCGGTCCCGCCGTGGCGCGGACCGCAACACCCAGTTCGTGCCCGATGACGTAGGCGAGCGTTGTCTTCCCGAGCCCGGGCGGACCGTACAGCAGCACATGATCGAGTGCCTCGTTCCGGTTCCGGGCCGCGGTGATGGAGATGGTCAGGTTTTCGCGAACCCGGTCCTGGCCGATGTAGTCGTCGAGGGCGCGCGGGCGGAGTCCTACCTCGTATTGCGCTTCGTCATCCGTCCGGACGGTGCTGAGGACACGGTCGGTTGTTTCCACGGTTGCCCAATTCTAGTCGTCACCGGGCCAGTTCCCGGAGCGCCTGCCGTAACGTCGCTTCGAAGCCGTCCAGTTCCGCTTTCATCGCTGCCGCCGCTGCCCGTTCGGCGTGGGTGCGCTGGTATCCCAGGTTGAGGAGGGCCGAAAGGACGTCGCCCTGCAGGCCGTCCTCGACAGGCACGCCGTCCGCACCCACGGCGCCCGGCAGCGCCGACGCGGGGAGCTTGTCCTTCAGTTCCAGGCCAATCCGCTCAGCGGTCTTCTGGCCGACGCCCGGGATACCCTTGAGGCGCGGGACGTCGGCGGTCCGGATGGCGCGAACCAGATCGGACGGCTCGATGCCGGAAAGCACCGCCAGCGCGAGCCGGGGCCCGACTCCGTTCACTCCAATCAGCCGCTCGAACAGTTCCAGTTCCATGCGGGTAGCGAAACCGAACAGCGCGAGCGCTTCCGCGCGGACGTGGGTGTGGATACGGAGGTCGACGGTAGCGCCTTTTTCTCCCACCGCGTAGAACGTGGACAGCGGGATCTGGACGTCATAGCCCACGCCGCCCACATCGACCACGATCCGATCCGGCGCCTTTTCCGCGAGCGTGCCCTGGAGTGTCGCGATCATGGACCGATCGTATGTGCGTGGCAGATCGCGACGCCGAGCGCATCGGTCACGTCGAATAGCGCCGGCGGCTCGGTCAGCCCGAGCAGCAACGCCACCATCTGCTGCACTTGCTGCTTCTCGGCCCCGCCGTAACCCACCACCGCCCGTTTCACCGCCGCGGGCGCGTACTCGGCTACCGGCAGGCCCGCCTCCGCCGCCGCCAGGACCACGACACCCCGGACGTGGGCCAACCTCAGCGCACTCTTGACGTTGCGGGCGTAGAAGAGATCTTCAATCGCGACAGCGTCCGGCTCGCACTCGCGCAGCAGTTTCGCGAGACCGTCGTGGACAACGTGGAGCTTCTCGGGGAAGGAAGCCTTGGCCGGGGGACTCAGCGCGCCGCAGGCAACGACCCGGTGGCGGCTGGCGTCAGTATCGATGCAACCGTAGCCGGTGTGCGCGGAGCCGGGATCGACCCCGAAGATTCTCACGCCAGCGATGCCTCTATTTCCTCTTCCTCGATGTCGAAGTTCGACCAGACGTGCTGTACATCGTCCAGATCCTCGAGCGCGTCCATCAGCCTGAGCATCTGCTGGGCGGTCTTCCCTTCCAGCTTGACGAAGTTCTGCGGCAGCATCGCGATCTCCGCCGAGGCGGGCGAGACGCCCGCCTCGGCGACGGCGGCGCGGACCATCTCGAACGCCTCGGGACTACTGATGATCTCCCAGTTGGCGCCATCCTCGCGGAAGTCGTCGGCGCCCGCGTCGATTGCTCCCGTCATCAGGAATTCCTCGTCCGCGCTTCCCTGTTCGACGACGATATGTCCCTGCTTCTCGAACATCCAGGCGACCGAGTTGGTGGTGCCGAGATTGCCGTTGTGCTTCGACAGGGCGTGGCGCACCTCACCCACCGCGCGGTTGGTGTTGTCCGTGAGACAGACAATCAGCAGGGCCACGCCGCCCGGTCCGTACGCCTCGTAGGTCACTTCCTCGTAGGACACACCTGGCTCTTCGCCGGTTCCGCGACGGATCGCGCGCTTGATATTGTCCTGCGGCATGTTCGCCGCCTTCGCATCCTGGATCACGGTGCGGAGGCGGGGGTTCGAAGCAGCGTCGCCACCGCCATCCCGGGCGGCAACGGTCAGCTCCTTGATGATGCGAGTGAACAGCTTGCCGCGGCGCGCGTCCGCCGCGCCCTTCTTGTGCTTGATCGACGCCCACTTGGAATGCCCTGACATGAGGCCCTGCTCCGCTGCTGCCGACCGCGACGAGGTGCCGCGGTACCGGCGTTCATTATCGCATGGCGCGCGCCGCGTGCGTTGGATCGCGCAAGGGGAAGTCAGCGTCGGGCGCGCCCTTACCGGCGGGCGATGATCACCCACACCTCCGCATCGGGTGACCATTCCGCTCCCCGGTAGTCCCCCAGCACTGCGTCGACGGTGAAACCTGCCCGTTCGAGCCGATCCACCATCCGCGGCACGGTGACCGTCCGGAACGCGATCGAAAAACGGTGAACCGTCCGGCGGCTGCCCCGCCACTCGACGTATTCCTGATCGAAGATGGTGAGGCCGCGTCGCCGCACCTGGCGGACCGACTCGATGAGCGCCACGCGGCGGCCACCGGACATGGCGCCGCGCAAACCGACCTCCCGCTCGTACTCACGCCAGCGGGCAAGACCCGGCGCCAGGTCGATGCCCAGGGTCCCCCCCGGAGGGAGAACGCGTGCCGCCGCAGTGAGCGCCGCGTCCAGATCGTCGTCTGTCAGCAGTGACTGCAACATGCCGTACGGCGCCATCACCAGCGCACAGCGCCAGCGGCGCCGGAACGGGAGCGCGCGGATGTCCCCCTGTACGATCGCCGCGCGTTCGCTCAGACGGGAGCGCCGGAGCTTCGCCCGAAGCTGGTGCAGCATCGCCATGGAGCGGTCGACCCCGACGAACCGGTCGGCGGCGCGCGCCACGGGTAGCGACAACCGCCCGGTGCCGCAGCCCAGTTCCAGCACCGGGCCGTCCGCCCGGCGCGCCAGGTCTACCCAGAACCGGACGTCGCGCCGTCCCTGTGTCCGGCGGTTCTCCCAGTCGTAGAACGGCGCGTAAGTGTCCCAGCCGTGCCAACCTTCGGCCGGTGTGGCGAATCGTCTCATCGGAGTGCGGGCAGTATAGGATCGCCATACGGACGACCGTCCGGCCGCATGGCCGGACGGTCGGACGGTCGGACGGCTCGCGAGTAACAGAGGAGCAGACCAGAGATGAGAACGCTGGCTATCCGTTCGATCGCCATCATCGCCACCGTGGTCATCGCCACGGTTGGCGCAACCGACGCGCTTGCACAGGGGCAGACAACCTCCGGGAGCAGCAATGGTCCCTGGCAAACCTACGACACCTCCAACGGCGAGTGGATGAGCTACGCCGGGGATGTCAAGGGAACGAAGTACTCGCCCCTTGATCAAATCGACGCGACCAACTTCAGCGACCTCGAGATCGTCTGGGAATGGGTGTCCGTCGACAACTTCATCAGCAAGTCGACGCCGAATGGGGGCGAGTGGTCGGCGCCGCTGGACGCTATCGTCGACTCGCTGATCGAAGAGACGCCGAACCTCTACCGCACCAGCCAGCCTCCCAATCCGTCCCGCCTGCAGGTGACGCCGCTGATGGTGGACGGTGTCCTCTATTTCAACACGCCGCTCTCGCAAGGCGTAGCGGTAGACGCAACGACCGGCGAGACGCTCTGGATATTCAACCCGAAGGGCTACGAGGAGGGAACGCCGTCCATGAGCGGACCCTGGACCCAGCGGGGCGTCGCCTACTGGACCGACGGCGAGGGGGACGAGCGGATCTTCTGGGGGACCGGCAACGGGTACGTCGTCTGCGTCGAGGCGAAACTGGGCCGGCCGTGCGCCGACTTCGGTCCGGACGGCAGCGGCATGGTCGACGCGATGGTCGGCGTCCCCCGTGTCGACCGCGAGGAGCGCGACTATCTCAACGCGATGCTCTACTCGATCAACTCGCCGCCGATCGTGGTGCGGGACAAGGTGATCCACGGCTCGCAGATCGCCGACCGGCGAATCACGAAGGAAGCGCCCCCCGGCTGGGTGCGCGCGTGGGACGTTCGGACCGGTGAGCATTCCTGGGACTTCCACACCGTCCCGAACGGCGCCGACGAGTACGGGGTCGACACCTGGCTCAACGATTCGTGGCGGTATTCGGGTAACGCCAACGTCTGGTCGATGCTGGCCGGCGATAACGAGCTGGGGCACGTGTACCTCCCGACCGGAACGACGACGAACGACTACTACGGCGCCGACCGGCCGGGCGACAACCTCTTCTCGGAATCGATCATCGCGGTCGACGTCGAAACGGGCGACCGGGTCTGGCACTTCCAGGCCGTGCATCACGGACTGTGGGACTATGACTTCCCGACCCATCCGAATCTGGTCGACGTGGTCGTCGACGGCCGTCCGATCAAGGCGCTCGTCCAGATAAGCAAGCAGGCATTTGTCTACGCGTTCGACCGCGAGACGGGCGAGCCGATCTGGCCGATCGAGGAGCGTCCGGTGCCGCAGGAATCGAACATGCCGGACGAGATCCCGGCGCTCACGCAACCGTTCCCGACCAAGCCGGCCCCGTTCGACTACCAGGGGGTAACGCTCGACGACCTGGTCGACTTCACGCCCGAGCTCCGACAGTTGGCGGAAGAAGTGGTGAGCAACTACATCATCGGCCCGATCTTCACACCGCCAAGCCGTCCGATCGAGGGAGGCACGCAGGGAACGCTGATGCGCCCGCCCGACTTCGGCGCCGCCGGCTGGGCGGGGGCCGCCGTCGACCCGGAGACCGGGATGCTGTACGTCCCGTCGCGCAACATCGCCGTCGCCATCCCGCTCTACGCCCCCGATCCGGCACTCGGCGCGACGATGCGCTACACGCATGGCGCGCCGGAAGCGCGGCGGCTGGCGCAGATGCGCGGGGGCCAGAACTACGAGGCCCGGATGCCACAAGGGCTGCCGCTCCTGAAGCCGCCCTACTCCCGCATCACGGCGATCGACATGAACACCGGCGAGCATGCCTGGATGGTGCCACTCGGTAATGGCGACCGGATCCGGAACCATCCGCGCCTGCGCGACCTGAACCTGCCGCCACTCGGGGACGGCACAATCGCCGGGCCGGTATTGACCAAGACCCTCCTGATCAGCTCGGTACCGACCGCCGGCAGCCAGGGCGGGCCAGCGCTCGTCGCCTGGGACAAGCAGACCGGGGAAATCCGGGGGACGGTCGACCTGCCCGCGGGCACGGTCGGGACGCCGATGACCTACATGGTGGGAGGCCGGCAGCACATCGCCGTTTCCATCGGCGGCGGGCCGCGCATCGTCGCCTACGCGCTGCCGGAGTAGAACGCCGCGATCGCTCCGATGACGCGGTCCTGCATCGCCGGGGTCAACTCGGGATAGATCGGCAGCGCGAGCGTTCGCGCCGCCGCCGCCTCGCTCACCGGGAAGTCGCCCGTCCGGTAGCCCAGAGCCTGCACGCACGGCTGGAGGTGTAGCGGGAGCGGATAGTAGACCATCGTCTCAATCTGCTGCTCGGCCAGGTACGCGCGCAACTCGTCGCGCCGCACGGGGACGCGGATCACGTACTGGTGGTACGCATGTCGACCGCGGCCCCACGCGGCCACCGGGAGTTCGACGCCCTCCACGGAGAGATGCGCGTCGTAGTAGGCGGCACGCGCGCGGCGCGCTTCGAGCCAGCCATCCAGATACGGCAACTTCGCCGAGAGGATCGCTGCCTGCAGCGCGTCGAGGCGGAAATTGCCTCCCGCCACCGGATGCCGATAGTCGGTCTCCGCGCCATGGTTACGGAGACGACGCAGCGATGCGGCCAGGCTGTGGCTATCGGTCGCAACCAGGCCCGCGTCCCCCATCGCCCCGAGGTTCTTCGTGGGATAGAACGAGAAGCAACTCGCTCCGACTCGGCCGCCGGCGGCCGAGTCGGCCGGCGCCTCGCGCGGATATCCCGCGCCGAGCGCCTGCGCGGCATCCTCCACGACGGTGGCGTTACACGCCGCCGCGGTTCGCAGGATGGGCGCCATATCGGCGCACTGCCCATACAGGTGGACCGGGATGATCGCCCGGACCTTTTCGCCGAGCGCGGTCTCGCGCTCGAACCACGCGTCTAGCGCCACCGGATCGAGCGTGTAGGTTTGCGGATCAATGTCGACGAACGCTGGCCGCGCGCCGACGCGAAGGATGGCGCCCACGGTCGCGAAGAACGAATAGGGCGTGGTGACCACCACGTCACCCGGCCCGATACCGAGCCCCATCAGCGTGATCAGCAGGGCATCGGTGCCGGACGACACGCCGATCGCATGCGCAACCCCGAGGCGTTCGCGCATCGCGCCCTCGAACGCTTCCACGGCGGGACCGCCGATGTAGCGGCCGGACTCGACGACGTCCCGGAGCGCGCGTTCTACCTGAGGCCGCGTCGTCTCGAGCTGCGCGATCAGGTCGAGGAACGGAACGCGCATCAAATCAATCGTTCAACTGCTTCGCCATCGGAATGAAGACGATGCCGTTGACTGTCCGCTCCGCGCCCGTCTGGCGGAAGCCGAGCTTTTCGTAGGCACGCACGCCGAACCGGGACGAGTTGACCGTGACCCGGGCCAGGTCGGGATTCGCAGTCCGCGCATCGGCCAGCGCCCGCTCCAGCAGGCTGGTGGCGACGCCGTGGTGCTGGTACGCCTTGTCGACAAAGAGGAGTGCGACGTGATTGTTCTGACGTATCTCGATCATCCCGACCGGCGCGTCGCCGACAACCGCGACGCGGACGAAGTGGTCCTTTGCCATCCGCGCGACGATGGCGTCGGACGCGGCGAAATCGTGAAACTCGGCGACGCCTTGCGGTCCGTAGTCGGGCGCGATGAACTCGTCGAACGCCGCGATCACCATCGCCGAGACGACCGGCGCCTCCTCCGCCCGCATCGGGCGGTAGTCGATCGCCGCGCTCAAGGAGCGAGACTCCGGAGATAGTTGACGAGGTTCCAGATCTGTTCGTCGCTCATTCGGTCGGCGTATCCCTGCATGTCGGCGGTGACCCCCTCCTTGATGACGGTGAAGATTTCACCGTCGGTCGCGCCATGCTGCCAGACGTCGTCCGTGAAGTTGGACGGCACGCCGCCTGCGTGCGACATGTCGCCATCACCCCGGCCGCTGTTGCCGTGGCACTCCCGGCACATGAAGACGTAGAGCTGCCGTCCCGCCGCGCGCGATTCCTGTGCTGCCTCGTTCGGGTTCACGAGGGACTGCGCCTCGGGATGCTGATGCGGCTCGGCCGGATGCTCCTGTGCGGCGAGAACCTGCGTGGCCGCGGCGGCCAGCGTGGCGGCGAAGACGAACATCAGGGCAATCAGATCATTCCTGCGGCGCATCGAAGTTCTCCCACATGTATTCCGGATGATAAGTGTGCAGATGGACGAACAACTCGTGCACCAGGTTGATGGCCCGATTGACGCCGTAGCCATGATGGGCCGGCTTCGCCACCAACTCGACCGTCAGCGCGCCGCGCCGGACGGAGCATCGCACGCCGGCGCGGGCCGGATCAATCCGCCGGTGCGGCGGCAGGGCCGCGGCGGTGCGGCCCTGAATGAAGCGGCGCAGCGCGGCGGCCAGCGGGGAACGCGATCCGACGTTCGGTAGCAGGTCGCGGAAGGTCAGCGTGCCGGCGGCCGGGTCGTAGACCAGGACGAAGGGTGCGGGAGCGAGCCAGCGGAAGCTGAACCGGTGGCGGCCACCGCGCGCCGGCTGTTCCGCAAGGCCGCGAAAGACGCCCCGATCGGCGTAGTCCTGCAGACGGGACCGCACTTCCGCGAGGCGTGCGGCCACCGATCGGCTCTTCGCCGCTCCTCCGTTTCCGCGTAGTGCCACCAGCTCCGGCGGACTGTTAGGAGCCCGTGGTGGAACCCACGCTACATTCGAGCGGCGATGCATCCCGCCTGAACGGCGGTGCTACGCGGGGTTTCACCACGGACTCCTAGTGGTAGTAGGACATCACGCCCGGTTCCACCTTGCCCAAGAACCCGGGCGGGTACTGATCGCGCAGCCAGAACTCCTTCTTGGCCTGCACGTTGATGACGCTCGGGCGACTCTCGTCGAGCGCCACCTGGTACGCCCGCTCGAGCGCGGGACGCATCTCGTCCGCGCGGGTGACGTACTCGCCATGCGCACCAAGCGCCTCACCCAGCTTGTCGTAACGCAGGTTCTCCTGGAACAGGTGGACCGGCAGTCCGACGGTGTTGTTCTGCTGGCCCGACCAGGTGCCCCAGGCGTTGTTGTTGTAGACAATCATCACGGCGGGGAACCGGTACTTCGATAGCGTCTCGACCTCCATCGCCGTATAGCCGAACCCGGCGTCGCCGGTGATGCCGATCACCGGATGCCCCTCGTAACCCGCCTGCACGCCGATACCGTGGCGAACCGCCGCGGCGACCCCGATCGTGTAGCCCACGTCCGGGCCGATCGCACCGTACTGGTAGGCACCGTTGATGATCTGCGCGGGCCGGTGCGCCCGGAGGTACCGCCGGGTGTAGCGGGCGATCCCGTAGCCCCCCTGCAGGATCGTGGTCCGGTCGGCCGGCAGATCCGCATGCTGAAGGAACTGGGCCAACTCGTGACCGATCACCGCCGGATGCACGGCGTCGGTGTAGCCGAGGCCGGTCCGGTAGTACTCCTCGTTCTGGGCTTCGAACGCGGCACGCGCGGCCGCCACTTCGGCCACCCACGCCTCGTGCCGCTGTTGCGGCATTTCGGCGGCCAGCGCCTCGAGCGCGGCGCGCTCGTCGCTGACGATACCGAGTTCGATCGGCAGGTTGCGTCCGATATCCTCCGCGCCCGGGTCAATCCGGATGTAGCGCGCGTCCGGACCGAAGGCGAACTCGCCCTGCGTCGGCATGCAGTACTGCCCGACGAGGAGGACGACATCCGCGCTCAGCAGCGCCTGCGGCGCCGCGTCGGCGGACAACTCGTGGTCGGCCGGGAACTGACCCTTCATGGCGCCCGACTCGACCACCGGGATCTGCGCCCGCTCGGCCAGCGCACGGAGCGCGTCCCAGGCGTGGCTGTAGAGAACGCCGTTGCTCGACACGATGATCGGCCGCTCGGCGTTGCGCAACAGCTCCACCGCGCGGTCAATCGCCCGCGGGTCGGGATGCGGCTTCGCGTCGGTACGGTACTTGCTCTTGTCGAAGAAGTACTCCAGCTCGGTTGCATCGTTGAACCGTGCGCGGGCGATCTCGGCCGGGAAATCGATATGCACCGGCTTCGGAACGCCGCTCTTGAGCTGGCGGAAGGCGTAGCCGGCGTACTCCCAGGTACGCGACGGCGTGATGAGCCGCTTGCCGTACTTCTTGATCCCTTCGGTCAGCGGCTGCTGGTACTGGTCCTGAATACCCTGTTCGGTGTCCTCGGAGAAGATCGTCTTGTTGCTCGCCAACACCAGAACCGGTGAGCGGGCCGAGTTCGCGCACGAGATGGCGCAAATCATGTCGGTGAAGCCCGGACCTTCGGTCCCGGAGGTGGCTGCCACCTCACCGGTTGCACGGCAGAAGGCGTCGGCTGCATGACAGAGCGACCCCTCGTGCCGGCCCGAATAGGTCGGGACGCCAGTGTCGGCGATCGCATGCACCACGTCGTAGTTGCCCGGGCAGCAGAAAAGCGCCTTGACCCCTTCCTCCTTGCACGCGCGTGCAAAAACCTGCGCGCCGGACATGGGAAAGTCGACCGCGGGAAGGGGCGCTCCCTTGGCTGCCTCGAATTCTGCAGGGATGGTGATCGGCTTGACGTCCTCCTCGGCCGCGAACGCCGTCCGTCCGGTGCCGAACGCGGCCGCCGCGCCGGCTCCGCCCAGTGCTGCCTGCCGCATGAACGCGCGCCGTGATTCCTCCGCCGGTCGATTCGTCCGCTTCGTCTGCCGCTTGCTGGTCTTCATGGAAGCCTCCATCGGCGGATGCTAATCGCGCCGCCCGCGCCTGTCAAAAATGCACCGGGTTCATTCGACCGTTACGGTCGACGTGTCTCGGGCACAGCGCGCCCCGACGTTGCTGGTGTGGCTGTCGCCCGAGAAGGGAAGGCGAACCGAAAGGCGGAGCACCTCCGGGTAGTTAAGCCAGGAAGCACCCCGCATGATCCGGAGGTAGCCGTCGTCCGGGGGTTGTGGATCGGTGGCCGGGCCGTCCGGATAGAAATCGTCGATCCAGCCGTCGACCCACTCCCAGACGTTGCCGATCATGTCGTGCAGGCCGAAGTCGTTGGGGGGTAGTGATCCGACGGGCGCCGTGTTGACCCAGTTGTCGGCGCCGCCGGTGGCGCCGCTGCAGCAGGTCAGGTCGCCGAAGTTGGCGTACTCGCGCGTGACGTCGTCGCCCCACCAGTAGAGGCGGCCGTCCTGGCCCCCGCGCGCGGCGTACTCCCATTCCGCCTCGGTTGGCAGACGTCCCCCCGCCCAGGCGCAAAAGTCCGCCGCATCGTGCCACGAGAGGTGGACCACCGGGTGGTCGTCCGCCTGGTCGAAGTCCGGCTGGTCCGGCCGCGCTCGGCCGGTCGCCTCGACGAACTGCGCGTACTGTCCGACCGTTACCTCGGTCGCCATCAGGCCAAACTGCCGCAGTGTCACCGGGTGGCGCGGATGCTCGCTCGCAAGGCACAGCGTATCGTCCGGCACGCAGCCCATCTGGAAGGTGCCGGGGGGAACTGTCACCCAGGGAAGGTCTGTCGCCTGCGCGCCCGCGTCGGCCGCACCTGCCACGGCGGCGGCGAACCAGAGCACGACGATTGCCGCGCGTGCGCGCGTCATCCCTTGACAGCGACCCCGTTCACCTCGAAGCGCGCACCGAACAGCAGCGTTCCGGATCCCAGGAACGCGCGCGCCGGTGGATCGTCGTTGAAGTACTCGGTGTAGACCGAGTTGAACTCCCCGTACAGCGAGACATCCGAACAGAAGACCTGTACGTTCACCAGGTCGTCCATCGTCATGTCCGCCTCGGCCAGCACCGCCTGAATGCCGTCGAGGATGTTCCGTGCCTCCTGCGCCGCCGATGCGGGGGGACGACCCGTATCGGGGTCCATGCCGAGGCGGCCGGCGACGTAGAGCGTGTTGCCCACCAGCACGGCGTCGCTGAACGGCGCGGTGGACGTGCGCCCCGGCAGGTTGATGGCCTGGGGCGACGAGTCCTGCGTGGCGGTCAGCGCGACGGCAGCGCCCGAGACGAGCGCACCGATGACGACCCCGCTGACAAAGGCAAATACGGTTCGCTGCTTCTTCATCTTCTTTGCTCCTCTTCTGACGCGGTCGTTGCCCGACTCAGGCACCGGTCAGCAGCACGGTCGATCCGGTGGTCTTCCGGGCTTCCAGGTCACGATGCGCCTGCGCCGCGTTCTGCAGCGCATACTTCTGGTTGACCTCAATCCGTACTGCTCCGCTGCCCACCACATCGAACAGCTCCGCCGTGGTCTCCTCGAGTTCCCTGCGCGTCGCCGTGTAGGTCGCCAGGGTCGGGCGCGTCAGAAAGAGGGAGCCCTTCCCCGCGAGGATCGCCGGTGCGAAAGGCTCGACGGCGCCCGATGCGTTGCCGAAGCTCACCATCAAACCGCGTGGCTGCAGGCAGCGGAGCGAATCGCTGAAGGTGTCCTTGCCGACCGAGTCGTAGACCACCGGGACACCCTTGCCGCCGGTCAGCTCCTTCACGCGGTCCACGAAGCTCTCTTCCGTGTAGACGATCGGGTGGTCACAGCCGTGCGCCCTCGCCAACTCCGCCTTCTCGCGGCTGCCGACCGTGCCGATGACCGTGGCGCCGAGGTGCTTCAGCCATTGGCACGCGATCAGGCCGCATCCCCCCGCCGCGGCATGGAAGAGGACGGTCTCGCCCGGCTGCACCGCGTGCGTGCGCCGGATCAGGTACTGCACCGTGCAGCCCTTGAGCATGACCGCCGCCGCCTGCTCAGCGCTGATGCCATCCGGGATCTTCACGAGCTGCTTCGACGCGATGATCCGCCGCTGGGCGTAGCTGCCGAGGCTCATGCAGTAGGCGACCCGATCGCCGACCGCGACCTCGGTCACCCCGTCTCCGACCGCCTCGACCACGCCGGCGCCTTCGTTGCCGATCGTCGCCGGGAAGGACGGCGCCGGGTAGAGACCGGTCCGAAAGTAGACGTCGATGAAGTTGAGACCGGCTACGGTCTGGCGGATCACCGCCTCCCCGGGCCCCGGGTCGGGAACGTCCACCGTCTCCCAGCGCAGGACTTCCGGGCCGCCGGTTTCGTGAATGCGCACCGCGTATGTCATCAATCGCTCCAAACTGGATGAGTGATTCGGTTCAGGTTGCCGGCCCGATCTTAGCAGCCGAAAGGCCCGACGCCGTTGCGGTACCATAGCCGCAGATGCCCACGACGACCGGCGCCTTCGATGCGCACCATCCGCCGCCATCCGATCTGCTCGCGGACTGCGTTCACTGCGGGTTCTGCCTGCCGCCCTGCCCCACCTACGCGTTGTGGAACCGGGAAACCGATTCGCCGCGGGGCCGGATACATCTGATGAAGGTCGCTCTGGAGGGCAAGGCGGAGATCACGACGGAGTTCGCCCGGCATTTCGACACCTGTCTCGGCTGCATGGCGTGCGTGACGGCGTGCCCGTCGGGCGTTCAGTACGACAAGCTGGTGGAAGCCACCCGGCCGCAGATTGAGCGGCATGTCGAGCGGCCGCTTGGCGACCGGCTGTTCCGGCGGCTGATCTTCGCGCTGTTTCCCTACCCCGGCCGCCTGCGCGTAGTGGCTCTGAATCTGTGGACCTACCAGCGGCTGGGAATCCAGCGGCTGGTGCGCGCGACCGGACTCCTCAACCTGCTTCCCGCGCGACTGCGCGCCATGGAAGCGGTGGCGCCGCGCATCACCCTAGGCGGGGTCTTTTCCAGGATGCCCGCCGTGATCCCCGCGCAGGGTGAGCGGCGACGGCGGATGGCGCTATTGCTCGGTTGCGTGCAGCGCGTGTTTTTCAACGATGTCAACGCGGCCACGGCGCGCGTACTCGCGGCCGAAGGGTGCGATGTCGTGATCCCGCAGGCGCAGGGGTGCTGCGGCGCCCTGATGATGCATTCCGGGCTCGAGCAGGAAGCCGAAGCGATGGCCCGGCGCTTCATCGATGCGTTCGAGCCATCGCTGGCCGACGTCGACGCGATTGTGATCAACGCGGCCGGTTGCGGGTCGACGCTGAAGGAGTACGGTCACCTGCTGCGGGACGACCCCGAGTATGCGGCGCGCGCCAAGGCGCTGGCCGAGAAGTGCCGCGACATCTCGGAGATTCTGGCCGAGCTCGAGCCGCGCGCCCCCCGACACCCCATCAAGATGCGCGTGGCTTACCACGATGCCTGTCACCTGCAGCACGCGCAGGGAGTCAGCGCCGAGCCCCGCCAAGTGCTGGCCGCAGTTCCCGAGCTCGACGTGTGCGACGTGCCGGAAGGCGGACTGTGCTGCGGCTCGGCCGGGATCTACAACCTGGTGGAGCCGGAGGCGGCGGGCGAACTGGGCCAGCGCAAGGCAAAGAACGTCCTGTCGACCGGGGCCGACCTGATCGTGTCGTCGAATCCGGGCTGCCTGCTGCAACTTGGCAGCGCCCTGGAGCGCGAGGGCCGCCCGTTGCCGACGATGCACCTCGTCGAGCTGATCGACGCTTCGATCCAGGGCCGCCGGCTTCAGGGATAGCCCAGCACTGGTATCGCGGGTCGAATGCAGGGGGCGTTCACCCCAAGCGGCTAGAGCCCCCCGGGGCCACGCCCGGGGTTCAGCAGGCCGCCGGGATCGAACTGCCGCTTGATCGCCGCCATCACAGGCATGCCGTCGCCGATCGATCCCCAGGGGTCGACGCGTTCGCGCAGCGCCGGCTCGCCGCGCCGGATCACCGCGGCGCCCCGACCGATCGGAAGCCGTTCGCGGAGGTCGGCGACGAGACGCGCCTGCGCGTCGAATGCTCCTTCGAGCCGGACATCGACCACACCGAGGCCGGCCCGGCCGGCCGCAGCCATCTCGATTCCGGCCGTCGCGGCCCGATCGCGCAGCCAGATGAGGGTCGGGAAGAGCTCGGCGGGCACCGTGCTCAGCTTGACGAGGGTCCCGCCCGGGCGCCAATGCGCCGCATGCCGGCTCCAGGCCGCCTCCTCTTCCTCCCGGTCGAGCACGACTGCGGCGCCGCGCGTGGCCACGATGGCAGTAGCGGCATCCGCCTGCTGCGCGACGGAAGCCTCCACCGACTCGAAGCGCGCCAGCAGGCGGGCCGGCGCCCAGGCGAGCTCGATAGCGGTCGGTGTCAACGGCGAGCTGGCGAGATCCGCGGCAATCGGCGCCGCGTCCTCCAGGGAATCGACTTCCACCGCTACCGTCCGCGAGGCCGGGGGGGCGGGCGCCAGCTTGAACGTCGCGGTGAGGATGACTCCGAGACAGCCGAAGGACCCCGTCAGCAGGCGGGAGAGATCGTAGCCGGCGACGTTCTTCACGACGATGCCGCCGGCCTTCGCCATCTGGCCGTCGACCCGGGCCATGGTCACACCGATGATGGAATCGCGCGGTGTGCCGTACCCATGCCGGTACGGACCGCTGTCGTTGGTGGCTACGATGCCACCGATGGTGGCCTGTTCCGGCCACGGCGGATCCCACGGCAACCGCTGTCCTTGCACCCCGAGCGTGGCGTTCACCGCCGCCAGGGTCGTCCCCGCCTCCACGGTTGCGGTCAGGTCGCCGTGCCGATGCTCGGCGACGCCGGAGAGCCCCGCCATGGAGAGCAGCAAGTCGACCTTCCCGCCTGACGCTCCCCAGTCCTGCTTGGTGCCTCCGCCGGAGACGCGCACGGAAAGTCCTTCGGACGCCGCCCAGGCGAGCGTCGCAGCTACGGCTTCGCCGCTCGCCGGCATGGCCACCAGGCGAGGCTGCACCCCATCGATCGCATCGGCTTCGCCGCTCGCGCGCAGTGCGGCGCCGGGACCAGCCTGGGCGGCGAGTTGCTCGAGCGGGGTGGCCGTCGATCCGTCCGCCATCAGACCCGCTCCACCAGACCAGCCACCTCGGCCGGATGCTTGCGGTACGGCCCGGGCACTTCGCCGCAGAGGCGCGGGGTAGGAAAGATCTTGCCCGGATTGCAGATGTAGCCGGGATCGAAGGCGCACCGCACGAGTTGCATCGTGTCCAGATCGCTCTCGCTGAACATCTTGGGCAGGTGCTCCGCCTTGTCGGCGCCGACGCCGTGCTCGCCGGTGATGGAGCCGTCGGCGTCCAGGCAGTAGGTCAGGATCTCGGACGCTACCTCCTGGGCGAGATCGGCCTGCCCCGGGATCCGCTCGTCATAGCAGACCAGCGGGTGGAGGTTGCCGTCACCGGCATGGAAGACGTTGCCGATCTTCAGTCCGGAACGTTCTGACAGATCCCGGATCCGGTTGAGCACCTCCGGCAGGCGGGTGCGCGGAATGACACCATCCTGCACGTAATAGTTGGGCGACACTCGACCCATCGCCGCGAACGCCGCCTTGCGTCCCTGCCAGAAGCGCGCGCGCTGATCGGCGGTCCGCGCGATCTGGATTTCGCTCGCCCGGGCCTCGTTGCAGACCTCCTCGACGCGGGTGAACAGCGCTGACACGTCGGCCTCGGCGCCGTCCAGCTCGACGATGAGAATCGCTTCCGTCTGCGGGAAGTTCGGGTGGACGGCCGCTTCGGCTGCTTCGATCGTCACCCGATCCATCATCTCAACCGCAGCGGGAATGATGCCGGCGCCGATGATGCCCGACACCGCGTTCCCGGCCGCCTCGGTCGAATCGAACGCGGCCAGCAACGTCTTGACCGCTGCCGGCTTGCGCAGCAGATTGAGGACGACCTTCGTGACGACGGCCAGCGTGCCCTCTGACCCGACCAGCACGCCGAGCAGGTCGAGGCCGGGCGCATCGAGCGCCGGCCCGCCGATATGGACCAAGTCGCCGTTCGCCAGGACCGCCTCCACGCCCAACACGTGGTGGACCGTGAAGCCGTACTTCAGGCAATGGGCGCCGCCGGAGTTCTCCGCCAGGTTGCCGCCGATCGAACAGATCACCTGGCTCGACGGGTCCGGGGCATAGTAGTAGCCATCCGGCGCGACCGCCTTGCTCACGTCGAGGTTCATCACCCCCGGTTCCACCGTGATGCGTCGATTCGGGATATCGATGTCCAGGATCCGGTTCATGCGCGTCATCACGATCAGGACGCCTTCCGGATGGGGCATCGCACCCCCCGAGAGCCCGGTCCCCTGACCCCGCGCGACGAACGGCACGTGATGTGCATGGCAGAGCCGGACGACCCCTTGCACCTGTTCGGCGGTGGTCGGGAGTACCGCAGCGCCCGGTTTCGAGCGGAGCTTCACGAGACCGTCCGTCTCGTAGGTGAGCAGTTCTCCGTTGTCGCGTACGTGGCCATCGGCGCCAACGATCCGTTCGAGTTCCGTGAGAAAGGATGCATCGAGCATGGTTGAGCCTCAGGGACGCGAGTACTGATCGATCACATTCGAGAGGGCGCGACTGCAGACGCGACAGAACCCGACCGGGTTCCGGGTGAACATGATGCAGTCGATCTCCGACCGGTAGAGACCGGTAGGCTCGTACGACGCCCCCTCGAACGCGCCTACCTTGCCGGCGTGGGTCATTCCCGCCAGCAGGGCCGTCTCCCGTTCCATCTGCGCCGTAAACAGCGCATCCACTTCCGCCTCGGGCGCCCCCTCGGTCCGGAGCCCACGCCGTTCACGCTGCGCCTCGATAGCGCCTGATTCGAAGGCCGCCTTGTTCCAGGGCGTGGGGAGCGGCGTGTCCGACGCAATCAGGTCGTCCCACTTGACGTTCGCCGGGTCGTGCAGCGCCGTGACGTTCGGTTCCCATGGCTCGGGGTGGTACGCGGCTCCCGTCTCATACGCCACATCCGACGTGTAGTACTCGTCAGCCAGACCGGCGAAGTGGTGGCCGAACTCGTGGATGAAGACGTACTCGGCGAATCCCGTGTCGGCCGCCGCGGTCGCCTGGAAGTTGAAGATCCCGCCGCCGCCGTACTGGGCCTCGTTCACGAGGATCTCGATGAACTCGTAGGGCGCAGCCGAGGCCGCGTCGCGCAGCGCGCGGTTGTCGTAAGTAAGGATGTAGCGCTCGGAGTCGAAGATGTTGTACTCCGCCGAGAGCGGCGTTCTCCGGAACTGCCCGGCACGGGGTCGCGTCACCCCGGACTCGGTGGACGGCAGGTCGAGCCCCCTTACGTTGAAGTCGCCGCGGCGGCTCCGGAACGGCTCTTCCTCGAACAGCGCCTCGACCAGGCGGCGCGCGTCCGCGTGGAACTTGTCGTGTTCGTCGGCAGCGTAGCCGTCTCCCAGTACCAGCAGGTCTACCTTCTCGGAGGGCGGGCCATTCTCGAACAGCGTCCAGACTTCCCCCGCCGGCGTCGGGTCGGCCGAGTTGACGAAGCGGGAGTTCGGATCGATGACCGTCGACCAGATCTCGTGGAAGCTGCTCTCCGCGTCCCGCACCTTCAGCACCACCTGCACCGGGTCTCGCGGCCAGGGAAAGCGGAGTGATTCGTGGAACGTACGGTGCTTTTCCCGCGACTCCGGTGTCGTCTCCCACTCGCCGTAGATCGAGGAGAAGCCGCGCGAGTAAAGGACACGGTTCGTCCGCCGGTCAATCACCTCGTAGAGGTACTTGCCCAGGTTGAGGTCGTCCACGAGGCGGGTCCGGCTACCGGGCCAGGGACCGTCGGATACAACCTGATCGAGCGACACAATCTCGGTGTCGAGACCACCCGCATGGAAGTAGTCGACGCGCATCGTCTTGTCGAGGAAGTACGCATCGAAGTGCCCATCGTCCGGCGCCGGGGCCTGCGTCTCTCCCCATTCCGGTCCGCTTGCCGCCAGAACGGCACACGCGGCCAGAACCAGGACGCCAAGGACGCCCGCAGGATGCCGGCGGAAGGTCCGCATGGCCGTATTCTAGTCGCTGAAACGGACCCATCCATACGGTGCTTGTGCACGTGCCAGTTCTGGTCCAAGATGGAGGCCGTCAAGCACCGCGCAGGCTTGCCAAGGAGGATCAGATGCCTCAAAAACAGCTCGCGGCGACGATCACAGCCGTTGCGCTTCTGTCCATTGCGGCGGCAGCCCAATCCGACGGTCCCCCGCGTCTGCCATGGGGTGATCCGGATCTGCAGGGCATATGGGACTACCGCACGCTCACCCCTCTCGAACGGCCCGAGGAACTGGGTGACAAGGCGTTCCTCACCGAGGAAGAAGCGGCAGCCCTCGAACGGGAGACCCTGGCGCGGAACGAACGCCTCCTCAACCGTCCACCTCAGCGCACGGCGGAGAGCAATCAGGTCGACCGGCGAGAAGATGGATCCCCCGGGTTCTACAACAACTTCTGGCTGGACCGGGGCACGACGGCGGTGGGAACGCTGCGCACGTCGATCATCGTCGATCCCGCCGACGGGCGGCTCCCGCCCCTGACGGAAGAGGCGCAACGGCGCGCCGATTCACCGGAGGCTGAGCGCATCGCCCAGGTTCGGCGCGGCGGGCTTCCGGCTGCGTCCTACACCGAGCTCGACGCGGGGGACCGCTGCATCCAGCACGCGAAGGCGGGCCCTCCCATCAGCACGGGGGGCTATAACAACAACATCCAGATCTTCCAGACACCGGAGTACGTGGTCATCCTCGCCGAGCAGAACCATGACGCGCGCATCGTTCCACTGGACGGGCGCCCGCATGTGGCTTCTCAGGTCCGCCAGTGGATGGGTGACTCGCGAGCGTACTGGGACGGCTCGACACTCGTCGTGGAAACGGTTCATTTCAACGGAAAGCACGATCAGATTGGCAGGCCGCTGCTCAGTTCCGGTGAGAACCTCTCCCTCGTCGAACGGTTCACCCTTACGGAACCGGACATGCTGTTGTACGAATACACGGTCACTGATCCCACTATCTGGGTGCGACCGTGGACGGCGCACCACCCGATGAAACGGAACCCCGATCTGATCTTCGAGTTCGCGTGTCACGAGGGGAACTACGGCATGCACGGTATTCTCGCCGGCTCGCGGGCCGAGGAAGCCAAGACCGCGACCAACGCGGCGCCGCGATAGCGGTCAGTCGCTGACGGCCAGTTCGCCGGGCACGATCGGACGGGTCCGCGGCAGCCGGCCGCGGTAGGACAGGAACCCGACGAAGGCGAGCAGCGCCACGAAGACGGTCAGCTTCAGGATGTCGCTGGACCGGCCCGGCGGAAGGACGGCCCAAAGCAGCCAAAGACTCGGGTGCGCCAGGCAGACTGCCCACAGCGACCCGTAGAAGAAGCGCCGCTCGTGCCCCTCGCCCTGGGTGGACGGCTTCACGCGAGGTAGGCGGCCCGCCGCTCCGAGGATCAGGATGGAAGCCGCAATCGGAAAGTACGCGGCATCGTAGATCTGGCGCATTCGCCAATCGCCCGTCACGATGACCCAGATGAGCCCGGCGATGTTCAGAACCGCGAACGTCACCACCACGCTCCACCCAAACGTGTAGCAGACCCGCCGGTACAGCGGATTCGGCCGGTCCTCCGTGAAGCGAATAATGTAGGGGCGCGGCTCGACCCCGGGCAGACGCCCCCGCCATCCCGCGATCCCGGTGCCGACCAACACAACCCCGAGCCATCCCGCCATCCGCTGGTCAAAGCCAGAATCGAAGAGCTCGAATGTCAGGGGTCCGGGCGCAATGAAGAACAACCACACCCAAATCGGCCAGTGCAGAACCCGGTAGTAGACCTTGTTCCGCGCCCGGATGGGCCGCTCGCTCGCGAACTCCAGCGGTATGCCCCGACGATCCGCTTGCGCCGCGGCCTGTCCCGAATGTTGCGTGCTCATGATGAAGAAAACCCCGGACTCGGCGTTCGAACCCGGGCGTCAGAAAAACTCCCGGCAGCGACCTACTCTCCCACGGAGTCGCCCCCGCAGTACCATCGGCGGTAGAGGGCTTAACTGCCGTGTTCGGCATGGGAACGGGTGTTTCCCCTCTCCTATGACCACCGGGAAACTTTGGAACGACCCGTTTCGCGTCCGGACCGTTCATGTCAAAGAACTGACAACGGAATACCCCACAAACGGCAGCTTCCCAAACCACGCAGCGTGATTTCGAACGAACAAAAAAAGGTCAAGCCTCACGGCTGATTAGTACCAGTAAGCTCAAGCTCTCGCAAGCCTTACACATCTGGCCTATATACCTGGTGGTCTTCCAGGAGCCTTCAGGGATCCGAAGATCCAGGGAGATCTCATCTTGGGGAGGGTTTCACGCTTAGATGCTTTCAGCATTTCTCCCTTCCGAACGTAGCTACCCAGCGCTGCCGCTGGCGCGACAACTGGTACACCAGAGGTTCGTCCATCCCGGTCCTCTCGTACTAGGGACAGCCCCCCGCAAATCTCCTACGCCCATGGTAGATAGGGACCGAACTGTCTCGCGACGTTCTAAACCCAGCTCACGTACCGCTTTAATCGGCGAACAGCCGAACCCTTGGAACCGTCTACAGCTCCAGGATGCGATGAGCCGACATCGAGGTGCCAAACCTTGGCGTCGATATGAACTCTTGGCCAAGATAAGCCTGTTATCCCCGGCGTACCTTTTATCCGTTGAGCTATGGCCCTTCCATACGGAACCACAGGATCACTAAGGCCTGGTTTCCCATCTGCTCGACGTGTATGTCTCGCAGTCAAGCTCGCTTATGCCTTTGCACTCTCCGGCTGATTTCCAAACAGCCTGAGCGAACCTTCGCGCGCCTCCGTTACAATTTGGGAGGCGACCGCCCCAGTCAAACTACCCACCAAGCAATGTCCCTGGCCTGGTTTCACAGGCCGAGGTTAGAACACCGAAATGCTAGGGGTGGTATCTCACCGACGACTCCCCCGACCCCAAGAGGCCGGGTTCGAAGTCTCC
Organism: Vicinamibacterales bacterium; assembly: GCA_965246995.1. Classification (GTDB taxonomy): domain Bacteria; phylum Acidobacteriota; class Vicinamibacteria; order Vicinamibacterales; family UBA8438; genus VXRJ01. Next base: position 660,068 of record OZ252008.1, on the reverse strand, counting down.
CACCTATCCTGCGCATAACACACCAGCATTCACTACTAAGCTGTAGTAAAGGTGCACGGGGTCTTTCCGTCTTACCACGGGTAACCGGCGTCTTCACCGGTACCACAATTTCGCAGTGTCCCTCGTAGAGACAGCGCCCAGATCGTTGCGCCATTCGTGCAGGTCGGAACTTACCCGACAAGGAATTTCGCTACCTTAGGACCGTTATAGTTACGGCCGCCGTTTACCGGGGCTTCAGTTCAGAGCTTCGCTTGCGCTAACCCCTCCCTTTAACCTTCCGGCACCGGGCAGGCGTCAGACCCTATACGTCGTTTTCGACTTAGCAGAGTCCTGTGTTTTTAGTAAACAGTCGCCTGGGCCTCTTTATTGCAACTCCCGTCCGCTCACCGGGCGTGCCGGATCACGGGCGAGAGCACCCCTTCTCCCGAAGTTACGGGGCGAGTTTGCCGAGTTCCTAAACGAGGGTTCTCACTCGCGCCTTGGGATATTCTCCCTGCCTACCTGTGTCGGTTTGCGGTACGGGTACCTGAATCGTAAGCCCTTAGAGGATTTTCTCGGCAGCATGGCAGCACCCACTTTGCGACCTATTGGTCTTGCCATGGCACCTCGGGGATGCGAACCGCCGGATTTACCGGGCGGCTCCCCCTACATGCCTGAACCTGCACTTCCAATCGCAGGCTGGGCTGGCCGTCTGCGTCCCCCCATCGGTGAATTCAAGTAGTTCCGGAATGTTAACCGGATGTCCATCCGCTACGCCTTGCGGCCTCACGTTAGGACCCGACTGACCCTGAGCGGACGAACCTTCCTCAGGAAACCTTAGGCTTTCGGCGGAGTGGATTCTCACCACTCTTATCGCTACTCATGCCGGCAGGGTCACTTCTCTGCGCTCCAGTGGTCCTCACGATCCACCTTCGCTGCGCAGAGAACGCTCCTCTACCACTCTTCGGACCCCGGAGGGTCCGACTAATCTACGGCTTCGGTACTGTGCTTGAGCCCCGTTGAATTGTCGGTCCAGAGCCGCTTGACCAGTGAGCTGTTACGCTTTCTTTAAAGGATGGCTGCTTCTAAGCCAACCTCCTGGTTGTCTCGGCGTCCCCAGTTCCTTTCCCACTTAGCACAGATTTCGGGACCTTAGCCGGTAGGCTGGGCTGTTTCCCTTTCGACCCTGAAGCTTAGCCCCCAGAGTCTCACTCCCGGGATGCGTGTCGTCGGCATTCGTAGTTTGGTTGGATTCAGTAAGATTGTGGTCCCCCTAGTCCATCCAGAGCCCTACCACCGACGCCGACCTCCCGAGGCTGCTCCTAAAAGCATTTCGAGGAGAACGGGCCATCACGAGGTTTGATTAGCCTTTCACCCCTACCCTCAACTCATCCAAGCCGTTTTCAACCGACACTGGTTCGGGCCTCCACGTGGTGTTACCCACGCTTCACCCTGGTCAAGGGTAGATCACCTCGTTTCGCGTCTACTCCCCGCGACTTGACGCCCATTTCGGACTCGCTTTCGCTACGGCTCGCGTATCGCTTAACCTCGCCACGAAGAGTAACTAGCCGGCTCATTATGCAAAAGGCACGTGGTCAGGCATTGGCCAGGCGAACCCGGCCCATAGCCCTCCCACTGCTTGTAGGCATACGGTTTCAGGTACTATTTCACTCCCCTAACAGGGGTTCTTTTCACCTTTCCCTCACGGTACTGGTTCACTATCGGTCGCCAGGGAGTATTTAGCCTTGGGAGATGGTCCTCCCGGGTTCACGCGGGATTTCCCGTGTCCCGCGCTACTCAGGAACCTGCCCAGCGAGCCAGCGCCCTTTTGTCTACCGGGCTGTCACCGTCTATGGCCGATCGTTCCAGATCGTTCGACTAAAGCGCTGGTTTGTAACTCGCCGGCCTTACGGCCAAGCAGGCCCTACAACCCCGGCGTGCAAGCACACCGGTTTGGGCTAGTCCGCGTTCGCTCGCCGCTACTAGCGGAATCACTATTGTTTTCTGTTCCTGCAGGTACTGAGATGGTTCACTTCCCTGCGTTGTCTTCGACGGCCTATGAATTCAGCCGCCGATACCCAGGCATGACCCTGGGTGGGTTTCCCCATTCGGACATCTTCGGGTCAACGCTCGTTTGCAACTCACCGAAGCTTATCGCAGCTTGCCACGTCCTTCATCGACTCCTGGCGCCAAGGCATCCACCGTACGCCCTTAGTAGCTTGACCAAAGAGTGTTCGGACGCCGTCGGGCGTACCCGACCGCGCCGAAATCACACTACGTCATTTCAGAAAGCTACCGTTTGTGGGGTATTCAGTTGTCAAGGAACCGTAAACTTGGTGGAGAATACCGGGCTCGAACCGGCGACCTCCTGGTTGCAAACCAGGCGCTCTCCCAGCTGAGCTAATCCCCCAGCAGGTTCTGAACACTGGTGGGCCTGGATAGATTTGAACTATCGACCCCACGCTTATCAAGCGTGTGCTCTGACCAGCTGAGCTACAGGCCCCGATCAGCCCGTGACCCACGGCCACGCCGGGGTCCCTTCAAAGCTGGACAGGACAGACAACGCTTGGCGCACGCAACGCGTGGCCCAATATCCAACGCGTTTCGAGCGAGTGTCAGATCGATCTCGAGTTGGCGCGGTGTCCGGGCGATATGCCCGGCCAACGTGCACAGTCTCTAGAAAGGAGGTGATCCAGCCACAGGTTCTCCTACAGCTACCTTGTTACGACTTCACCCCAATCACCAACCATACCTTCGGCGCTTGCCTCCCTTGCGGGTTAGCTCGGCGACTTCTAGTACAGCCAGCTTTCGTGATGTGACGGGCGGTGTGTACAAGGCCCGGGAACGTATTCACCGCGGCATGCTGATCCGCGATTACTAGCGATTCCAACTTCATGCAGGCGAGTTGCAGCCTGCAATCCGAACTGAGACCGGCTTTGTGCGATTCGCTCCCCCTCGCGGGATCGCAGCGCTCTGTGCCGGCCATTGTAGCACGTGTGTAGCCCCGGACATAAAGGCCATGCTGACTTGACGTCATCCCCACCTTCCTCCGGTTTATCACCGGCAGTCTCCGCAGAGTGCCCAGCCGAACTGATGGCAACAACAGATAAGGGTTGCGCTCGTTGCGGGACTTAACCCAACATCTCACGACACGAGCTGACGACAGCCATGCAGCACCTCTACAAGCGCTCCCGAAGGAGAGGGCAGCTTTCACCACCTGTCGCTTGCTCTTCAAGCCCGGGTAAGGTTCTTCGCGTTGCGTCGAATTAAACCACATGCTCCACCGCTTGTGCGGGCCCCCGTCAATTCCTTTGAGTTTCAGCCTTGCGACCGTACTCCCCAGGCGGAATGCTTAACGCGTTAGCTACGGCACGGCAGGGATCGATACCCACCACACCAAGCATTCATCGTTTAGGGCTAAGACTACCGGGGTATCTAATCCCGTTTGCTACCTTAGCTTTCGCTCCTCAGCGTCAAGTCCGGTCCAGGATGCCGCCTTCGCCGCGGGTGTTCCTCCAGATATCTACGCATTTCACCGCTACACCTGGAATTCCGCATCCCTCTCCCGACTTCTAGCCGCCCAGTTTCGATTGCAGTTCCCAGGTTGAGCCCGGGGATTTCACAACCGACACGTGCGGCCGCCTACAAGCCCTTTACGCCCAGTAAATCCGAACAACGCTTGCCCCCCCCGTATTACCGCGGCTGCTGGCACGGAGTTAGCCGGGGCTTCCTTTAGCGGTACCGTCACGCCCGCCGGGTATTAACCGGCGGGCCGTTCTTCCCGCTCGACAGGAGTTTACAACCCGAAGGTCTTCATCCTCCACGCGGCGTTGCGTCGTCAGGCTTTCGCCCATTGCGAACAATTCCCTCCTGCTGCCTTCCGTAGAAGTCTGGGCCGTGTCTCAGTCCCAGTGTGGCCGTCCGCCCTCTCAGGCCGGCTACCGATCGTTGCCTTGGTGAGCCATTACCTCACCAACAAGCTAATCGGACGCGGGCCCATCAACAAGCGCCGGGTCCGAAGATCCCCGACTTTGGTCACCGTCCATCCAAGAACGGGACGTTATGCGGTATTAGCCCTCCTTTCGGAAGGTTATCCCCCACTCGTAGGTAGGTCACCCACGTGTTACTCACCCGTCTGCTACTCTACTTGCGTCCCGAAGGACGCGTTCGCGTTCAACTTGCATGGATGAGGCACGCCGCCAGCGTTGATTCTGAGCCAGGATCAAACTCTCAAGTTGAAAACCGATGCGTTTGGCGCCCCGAGGGGTGCCGCGCGCTCGAACTCAACACGAGAACACATGGCTCTGCGTTGTTGTCGAATTTTGTATAAGGCTGACACTCGACGTGTGCTTCACGTCGCTGTCCTGTCCAGTTCTCAAAGAACCACGGCGCGGGCGGGGGACTCCCCCGGCCACGGTGGCGCGCCACGTAGGGACACGCCACCCATCGGCCAGACCGGGCAGTTTAGAGGAGAGCAGATGCAGTGTCAAGAGCCGGCGCGCGACGGAGGAGATATTCCGCGGGGCGGGACGCCGGAACGCGGCAGCAGGACCCACGCCGGTGCGGTCCAGCCAACTCAGTCGCCGGGACCGACGAGCTCCGGGCGCAGCCGGATTCGCAGGGCGCGCCGACCCACCTGGAGAATGAACGGCGGATGGTCGGCCGGCACGGTGTGGAACCGGTCTTCGATCCGGGCGCCATCGACCCGGACGCCACCCTGGCCGATCACGCGCGTCGCGGCGCCGCCCGAGCGGGCCAGGCCCGACGCGACCATGATCGCTGACAGCCGCCTTCCTTCCGGGGGCACGCTATCGGTCCACTCGTCCACGTCGTCAGGCAGCTGGCCCTTCGAGAACTGCCGCTCAAACGCGTGGGTCGCGGCGCGCGCCGCGTCGGCGGAGTGAAAGTCGGTGACGATCCGGAACGCAAGGTCCACCTTTGCCTGCTTCGGGTGGAGATGGCCGGCATCGACCCGGGAGCGGAGCGCATCGATCTCGGCCAGCGACAGGTCGGTCAACAACTCGTGGTAGCTCCACATCAGTTCGTCGGAAATCGACATGAGCTTGCCGAACATCTCGCCCGGCGCCTCCGTGATGCCGACGTAGTTGGAAGCCGACTTCGACATCTTCTCGGTCCCGTCGAGGCCAACCAGCAGCGGCGTCGTCATGACGATCTGCGGCTCGACCCCGAACGGCGGCATGATGTCGCGCCCGACATTCAGGTTGAAGAGCTGATCCGTCCCACCCAGTTCGACATCAGCCCTGAGATGAACCGAGTCGTAAGCCTGCGCCAGCGGGTAGAGGAACTCGTGGATCGCGATCGGCTGGCCCGCCTCGTAGCGCTGGCGGAACTCACGTCGCTCCAGCATCTGCGCCACGTTGTAGCGGGCCGCGAGCCGAATCAACCCCTCGCTCCCAAGCGCACTGAGCCACGCGCTGTTGAATCCGATCACCGTTGCGGCGGGGTCCAGCAACTTGAAAACCTGCTGCTTGTAGGTCTCCGCATTCGCGTCGATCTCCTCCCGGGTCAGGGCGGGGCGGGTCTTCGAGCGTCCCGTCGGGTCGCCAATGAGGCCGGTGAAGTCACCGATGAGGAAGATCACCCGGTGTCCCAGGTCCTGGAAGTGCTTCATCTTCCGGATAAGGACCGTGTGGCCCAGGTGAAGGTCCGGCGCCGTCGGATCGAATCCCACCTTGACGGTCAGCGGTTCACCAGTCTCCGCCGACCGCACCAACTTCGCACGTAGTTCCGCCTCGCGGACCACGTCCACAGAACCCTTCGTCAGGTACGCAACCTGTTCATCGAGTGTCATCTGAGCTGCCCATTCTATCGGCGGCGGAAATGATGGCCCTGCCACCGCACGATGCGACGTCCCTTCCGCGCAGCCGGATCAGGCACGCGCGATGAAACGGCGCCCGTCGATCCGCCAGCCGCCGGCCAGCACCGTGGCTATCGCTTCCGGATAGATCCGGTGTTCTTCGACCAGAATGCGGGCAGCGAGCGTCTCCGGCGTGTCCCCTGGCTCGACCCGCACCACGGCCTGCCGCACGATGGGGCCGTCGTCCAGTTCCGGCGTGACGATGTGGACCGTCGCGCCACTCACCGCCACGCCATGCTCCCACGCCTGCCGCTGCGCGTCGAGACCGGGAAAGGCGGGGAGGAGCGACGGATGGATGTTCAGGATCCGGTTCGGAAAAACCTCGACGAATGCCGCGCTCAACAGGCGCATGAATCCGGCGAGGCAGACCAGCCCGACCGATCGGCGCCGCAATTCCGCCGCCATCGCCAGGTCGAACGCCTCGCGCGACGGATAGTCGGCATGGCGTAACACGAGAGTCTCGACACCCGCCCGCGCCGCTCGCTCGAGGCCCGCAGCGTCGGGCTTGTTGGAAATGACGACGGCCAGCTCCGCATCGAGCCGCTCGCTCGCGATCGCGTCAATGATCGCCTGCAGGTTGCTGCCGCGGCCCGAAATAAACACGCCGATGCGCCGGCTGCCGATTCCCGAATCCGCCGCTGCTCTGCCGTCGTCTGCGCCGTTCGCCATCACTCGCGAGTCCGGGCGTCAGTACGACGATGTGCGGGCGATGGCCGCGTACTCCACGCGGCGCTCACCCGCGCGGACCTCGCCGATCACGCCCGCGCCCACCTCTCCGCAGGTGATCAGCTTGGCGACGACATCGTGGACATCGTCCGGCGCGCAGGCGATCACGAGGCCGATCCCCATGTTGAAGGTTCGGTACATTTCCGCCTCCGGCACCTCACCCTCCGTCTGGAGGAAGTCGAAGATCGGCAGGCGGGACCAGCGGTCCGGATCGATCACAGCCGTACATCCCTCGGGCAGGATGCGCGGCACGTTGTCCGTGAGGCCGCCGCCGGTAATGTGGGCGATACCCTTCAGGCGGCCCGTATCGATCGCGGGCCGGGTGGTCGCGCCGTACGAGCGGTGGATCCGGAGCAGTTCTTCGCCCACCGTGCAACCGAACGCCTCGACTTCCGAGTCCACCCCCAGGCCGAGCCGGTCGAACAGGATCGTCCGCGCGAGCGAGTAGCCGTTTGTATGCAGTCCGCTCGAGGGCAGGCCGATCAGGGCGTCGCCAGGCGAGATCGATCGACCGTCGAGGATGCGGGCCCGGTCAACCAGGCCGACCACGAATCCGGCCAGGTCGAACTCGCCGTCCGCGTAGAACCCCGGCATCTCCGCCGTCTCGCCGCCGAGCAACGCACAGCCGTTCTCCCGGCAGCCGGCCGCCACCCCTTCGATCACCTCGGCGGAAACGGACGGCGCCAACCGGCCGGTCGCGAGGTAGTCGAGAAAGAAGATCGGCCGCGCCCCCTGCACCAGGATGTCATTGACGCAATGGTTGACGAGGTCGGCGCCCACTGAGGTGTGGACACCGGTGGCGAACGCCACCTTCAGCTTCGTCCCGACGCCGTCGGCACTCGCCACGAGCACCGGCTCGTCCATGCCGCCCAGTTCCGGACGGAACAACCCGCCGAACGTGCCGATATCGCTGAGGACGCCGTCGCTGAACGTGCTGCGCGCGAGATGCTTCACGCGCTCGACCACCGCTTGGCCGGCGTCGATATCAACCCCTGATGTCTTGTAGTCCATCGTCGCCGACCGTCAATCGCGCTTCACGTCAGAACTCCAGCACCTGCATTGCCATGCCGGCTGCTGCCCGCGCATGGTCGGGCCGGGCCTCGTTCCAATAGGTGTCCCGCATGAGTATGTAGAAGCGCTCCTCCGCCAGATCCTCGTCCAGCATGTCGAACGCGTCACGCAACAGCAGCAGAACGCCCTCCAGATCGTCGCGCGCGGCAACGGTTTCGAAAGCCTGCTCCGGGGTCCGTAGCGCGACCGCCCCGAGCGCGAGGGCGATGGGGGCGCGTCCTGGATCGGCCGCCTCGACACCAATGTCGAGCAATCCGCTGAGTGCTTCGGCATGCCCTGCCATCGCGAGCGCGGCTGCCGCCGACGACGCCGCACGCAACAGTTCCTGGTCTTCCCCGGCCCTCTCGACACCGTACGCCACCGCAGCGATCACATAGTCCACCTGGCCGGGACAATCACGTCCCAACAGGCAAGTGGCGGCCGAGACTATCGGCTGGTCGTCATCGAACGGGTCGACCGCCGTCCCGGAAACCGCACCGAGGGCTCTTTCGTCACCAATCTTGCCGAGTGCGATCAGCGCGTCGTCTCGCAGGGGGCCCTCTTCGGAGGCAAGCGGCAGTAACTGATCGACCGCCCAGGCGGCGCGTTGATCGCCCAGCGCCTCGATTACGGCCGACCGAAACGCCCCCTCTCCCCGGTTGATGTCAGCCGTCAACTGCCCTCGCACCGCCGGGTCGTCGGCGTGCGCCGCCAGTGCGCGAATCAGTTGCGGCCGGACGAATTCCGACGTTTCCTGCTCGAGCGCCTCGAGAAGGAGACGCGCGAGGGATGGATCGGGACGATACGCGGCCGCCTCGTACGCGACAGCACGAACCCGGTCGTTCAGAGAGTTGAGCGCCTCGCGAAAGTAGACGTCCACCTCGGGATCGGGATAGCCGGACAGGATCACGGCGGCGCGGAACTGCACGTAGCTGTCGGGGTGCGACCGCGCCGCCTCGAGGAGCGCCGGCACGACAACAGCCGGATCGGTCCGGCGCACCACGCGCGACGCCTCTACCCGCACCTCGTAGCTGAAATCGCCCAGTGCCGTTATCGCCTGTGCGAGTTCAGGTGATGTCTGGGCATGGACGGGCGCACCCCGCACCGTGGCGCCGACGAGCGCCGAAGCACAGACGGCTATTGCGACGGCGCCGCGCACGCTCACGATTCGTCCTGCGTCCCGTTGCCCGACTCCGGCGCCATCTTGAGCACCATCTGCATGTACGCATCGGCATCCTGCGGCGGGGGGACCGGGTAATCGCGGGTATAGCAGGCTGTACAGTACTGGCTGTTTCGCTCCCCCACCGCAGCGCGCAACCCTTCGACGCTCAGGTAGACCAGCGAATCGGCCCCCAGGAACTCGCGGATCTCCTCGACGCTGCGCGACGCCGCGATCAGTTCCTCGGGGTGCGGCGTATCGATGCCGTAGTAACAGGGCGACACCGTCGGCGGGCAACTGATCCGCATGTGGACCTCGGCCGCGCCGGCCGCCTTGATCATCGACACGATCTTCTGGCTGGTGGTTCCTCGCACTATCGAGTCATCCACCAGCACCACCCGCTTCCCCTCCAGCACGCTGCGGACCGTGTTCAGCTTCACCTTCACCTTCAGGCCACGGACCGACTGGTCCGGCTGGATGAACGTGCGCCCGACATAGTGATTCCGGATCAGCCCCATCTTGAGCGGGATGCCGGAACTCTCCGCGTACCCGATCGCCGCCACAAGACCGGAGTCCGGAATCGGCACCACGACGTCGGCATCGACACCCGACTCCTCCGCCAGCCGGTGGCCCAGGTTGGTCCGAACCGCGTTGACGCTCTGGCCGAAGACATAGCTGTCGGGCCGCGCAAAATAGACGTGCTCGAAGACGCAATGCGAGATCTGCGTCGGTGGAAACGGCTTGTACGAGCGGACGCCCTCGTCCCCGATCACGAGCACCTCGCCCGGTTCGATCTCCCGCACGTAGGTGGCCCCGATCAGGTCCATCGCGCAAGTCTCGGAGCAGACGACGTAGGCGTCGCCGATGCGGCCCAGCGCGAGCGGACGGAACCCGTGCGGATCGCGCACCGCAATCAGGTTCTTCGGTGTCAGCAGGACGAGCGAGAAGGCGCCACTCACCTGCGAGACCGATTCCACGATGGCGTCCTCTGCCGTCGCCGCCGTCGACTTCGCGTAGAGATGCAGCACGACCTCGGTATCGCTGTTGGTCTGGAAGATTGAGCCTTCCCCCACCAGCCGTTTGCGGAGTTCGGCCGCGTTGACCAGGTTGCCGTTATGGCAGAGCGCGATCTGGCCATGCGCGCAGTCGATCAGGATCGGCTGCGCATTGACGATCCGGCTATCGCCGAAAGTCGAGTACCGAACATGGCCAATGGCCGACCCGCCTGGCAAGCTGGCTAGCAGCCTGTCGTCGAACGCATCACCGACATAGCCCATCGCGCGCGACAGCTTCACCCGGCCATCGTCCGCCGCAGCGATGCCGGCGGACTCCTGTCCGCGGTGCTGGAGCGCATAGAGACCGAGATAGGTGAGCGACGATGCTTTCGTGTGTCCGTGAATGCCGAAGACACCGCACTCGTCGTGGAACTTGTCGTCGTCCATTGGGTCGGTCATCCGAGTCATCACGCCTGGTGTCCGCCCTGTCGCCGTCGCGTCCGGTTTCCCGGCGCTCATGCCGCCGACTCCTCGAAGTGGCGCGACAGGCCGGTCGACCATGCCTGCTCCGCATCGGCGAGCGACACATCGACCGGAGCGTCCGACACTCCCTCGACGGCGAACCGCAACCGCGTGCCGCCGGTCCGCCCCAATACGCGCGCTGGCACGCCGGCCGCCGCGGAGGCCGACAGCACCCGATCTGCGTCCGCCTCACGCACCGAAACGACGATCTGCGACGACGCCTCGCCATGGAGCGCCGCCGCCAACCCTCCCGCGTCCGGCGTGGCGGCAGGCAGCGTCACGTCGCAACCGATCCCTCCGCTGTCGAATGCGCACTCGGCCAGCGTTATCGCCAGGCCGCCATCGCTGCAGTCATGCGCCGTGCAGATCAGTGATTCCGCCACGAGCAGTCCCATCACGTTGTGAAGCGCCCGTTCGTCGGCCAGATCAATCACCGGCGGCACCCCCCGCACGATACCGTGCATCACCTTCAGGTACTCGCTTCCGCCCAGCGTCCCGCCCGGCGGGCCGAGCAGCAGGATGACATCGTCCGCCGCGCGGAACGATCGTCCCACATGCCTGTTCGCATGCTCCATTATCCCCACCACGCCCAACACCGGCGTCGGGAGAATCGCCTGACCGTCGGTCTCGTTATAAAGGCTGACGTTTCCGCCCGTAATCGGGATCTCGAGGGCGCGGCAGGCGTCGCCGATTCCGGCGACCGCGCGCGCGAATTGCCACATGATCTCCGGCCGCTCCGGGTTTCCGAAATTAAGGCAGTTCGTGGCGCCCACCGGTTGTGCCCCGACGCAGGCGACGTTGCGAGCGGACTCGGCGACGGCGAGCATCGCGCCGCGATAGGGGTCGAGCCAGCAGTAGCGTCCGTTACCATCCACGGAAAACGCGAGAGCGCGGTCAGTTCCCTTGACGCGCACGACACCCGCCCCCGTCCCGGCCGGGGCAATCGTGTTGGTCCGGACCATGTGGTCGTACTGCCGGTAGATCCAGCGGCGGCTGGCGATGCCGGGCGAGGCGACGAGACGCAGAAACGTGTCGTTGGTGACTGCGTCCTGCGCAAGCGCGCCGGTATCGAGCCCCTGCCGCTCCGCCAGATCGTCCGGTTCGCGTATCGGCCGGTCGTAGAGGGGCGCCTCGTCGGCCAAGGGCCGATTCGGAATCTCCGCCACCACCGTCCCGGCGTCGCGCACCCGCAACAGGCCATCACCGGTCACTTCGCCGATGCGGATCGCATGCAGATCCCATTTCTCGAAGATCCGGTCCACTTCCGGCTCGCGCCCCCGCCGGACGATGAACAGCATGCGCTCCTGCGATTCGGAGAGCATGATCTCGTACGGCGTCATCCCCGATTCGCGCTGCGGCACGCGGGAGACGTCGATGTCGATGCCGGCGCCGCCGCGAGCTCCCATCTCGCACGACGAACAGGTGAGCCCCGCCGCCCCCATGTCCTGCAGACCGACCAGCGCGTCGGTGCGGAGGACCTCCAGGCATGCCTCGAGCAGCAGCTTCTCCATGAACGGATCGCCCACCTGCACGTTGGGACGCTTCTCGGCGGAGGCGTCGTCGAACTCGGCGGAGGCCATCGTCGCGCCGTGGATCCCGTCGCGACCCGTCTTCGCGCCGACGTAGTACACCGCGTTGCCCGTACCTTCCGCCCGGCCGCGGATCACGCCCTCCGCCGGCGCGACCCCGAGACAGAAGACATTCACCAGCGGGTTGCCGGCATAGCTTTCGTCGAAAGCCACCTCGCCGCCGACCGTCGGGACGCCGATGCTGTTGCCGTAGCCGGCGATCCCGGCCACGACGCCATCAATCAGCCGGCGCGTCAGGCCCGCCTCCGGCGGTCCGAACCGGAGCGAGTCGAGCAGGGCGATTGGGCGGGCGCCCATCGTGAAGATGTCCCGGATGATCCCGCCCACGCCCGTCGCCGCCCCCTGGTACGGCTCGATGAAGGACGGGTGGTTGTGCGATTCGATCTTGAAGACCGCCACCAGGCCCTCGCCGATATCGATCACGCCGGCGTTCTCGCCCGGTCCCTGGACGACGCGCCGCCCCTCCGTAGGGAGTGTGCGCAAGTGGATCCGCGAGCTCTTGTAGCTGCAATGCTCCGACCACATCACCGAGAAGATTCCCAGTTCGAGCAGGTTCGGATGGCGCCCGAGGATCGCGACGATCCGATCGTACTCGTCCGGCGTCAGGCCGTGCGCGACGATGGTATCGTCGTCTATCCGCACCGCGCCGGGCTCCGCGTCGCGTGCCGTCATCCCGCGGCTGGGGCCGTCGCGGCGGCAACCACCCCGTTCTGCGCCAACTCGGCGGCGACCGATTCGAAGAAGACACAGCCATCCGTGCTGCCCACCGACGCTTCGCACGCCCGCTCCGGGTGTGGCATCAAACCGACCACGTTACGCGCTTGGTTCGCGATGCCGGCGATCGCGCCGGTCGAGCCGTTGACGTTCCACTGCTCGTCGAGGGTTCCGTCAGGGGCAGTGTAGCGGAAGATCACCTGGCGGTGAGCGTCCAGCTCCGCCAGCGTCGCGTCGTCGGCGTAGTAGTTCCCTTCGCCGTGCGCGATCGGGATCCGCAGCACCTGCCCTTCCGACGCCAGCCGGGTGAACGGCGTGTCGGTCGCCTCGACGCGAAGGTAGACATGTTCGCAGATGAACCTGAGGTCGCGGTTCCGCCGCATGCCGCCCGGCAACAGTCCTGCCTCGAGCAAGATCTGGAAGCCGTTGCAGACGCCGATCACCGGCCCGCCGGCGGCGGCGAACTCGGTCACACGCCGCATGATCGGCGAGAAGCGCGCGATCGCGCCGGTGCGGAGGTAGTCGCCGTAGGAAAACCCACCCGGCAACACCACGAGATCGGCATCCGCCAGACTGTTCGCCTTGTGCCAGATCGGGCTGACCGCATGACCGAGCACTTCGAGCGCATTCACGGCGTCGTGGTCGCAGTTCGATCCAGGAAATACGATCACCGCCGCCTTCACGCCTCCACCTCCACGCGGTAGCTCTCGATCACCGGATTGGCGAGCAGCCGATCGGCCACCTCCGTGGCCAGCGAACGCGCCTCGTCGGCCGACGCCGCGTCGATGTCCAGCTCGAAGTACTTCCCCTGGCGGACATCGCGCACGGCGCCGTAGCCGAGCGACCCGAGCGCACCGGCAATCGTCTTCCCCTGCGGATCGAGGATCGACCGCTTCAGCGTGACGTAGACCTTCACCGTCAAGAGACTGGCTCCCCGCTGCCGGCGCTGAACGCCCGCGCGATGATTGTGTCGACGTGGCGAAGCTGCACATCGAGATCGAACGCCTCCTCAATCGCGTCCGGCGGCAGCACGTCAGTCACATGCGGATCGTCGAGGAGCAGCGTCTTGAAGTCGAGCTGCTGGTCGTGTGACCGCATCGCGTTTCGCTGCACCATCAGGTAGGCATCCTCGCGCGACACCCCGCGCTTGGCCAATTCCAGCAGGATCGTGCCGGAAAAGACGACGCCGCGCGAACGCCGCAGATTCTCCAGCATCCGCTCGGGGTAAACCACCAGGCCGCGGACGATCCGCGTAAATCGGCGGATCATGTGATCCAGCGCGCAGAAGCTGTCCGGCACGATCACCCGTTCGACCGACGAATGCGAAATATCCCGCTCGTGCCAGAGCGCGATGTTCTCGAGTGCCGCCATGGCGTTCGCGCGCACCAGGCGAGCCAGCCCCGTCACCTGCTCGCAGCCGATCGGGTTCCGCTTGTGGGGCATCGCGGACGAGCCCTTCTGCCCCTTCGCGAATGGCTCCGCCACTTCGCCGATCTCGTTCTTCTGCAGGCCGCGCACTTCGACGGCGAACTTCTCGAGCGAGGCCGCCGTGATCGCGAGTGCGCCGAGCAGCTCGGCGTGGCGGTCGCGCTGAATCACCTGCGAAGCAACCGGAGCGGGGGTCAGCCCGAGGCGGTCACATACCCCTCGCTCGATGGCGGGGTCGAGATGCGCGTAGGTGCCGACCGCGCCCGACAGCTTGCCGACGCTGATGCCGTCGCGCGCCCGAACAATCCTGGCGCGGTCCCGCGCAAGTTCCGCGTACCAGAGGGCCAGCTTCACACCGAACGTCATCGGCTCGGCATGGACACCGTGCGTCCGGCCAATCATCGTTGTCCGCCGGTGGGCATCCGCCTGGTCGCGGACCGCGTCGCGCAGTCCGTCAAGGTCGGCGAGCAAAAGGTCGCACGCCTCGCGCATTTGCAGCGCGTGCGCCGTGTCGATCACGTCGGAGGACGTCATCCCGAAATGCAGCCAGCGCGCCGACGGGCCGACGATTTCCGCAACCGCCGTCGTGAACGCGATGACGTCGTGCTGCGTCGTCTCCTCGATCTCCGCGACGCGGGCCGCGTCAACTGCGCCCTTCTCGCGGATGTCGCGCGCGGCTTCCGCCGGGATCAGGCCATGCTCGGCCATCGTCTCGGCGGCCGCGATTTCGACCTTCAGCCAGGTGTCGTAGCGGCGCTGCTCCGTCCAGAGGCGCCCCATCGCGGCCGGCGTGTAACGGGGAATCATCTGGGGCTGCCTCGTTCTCCTGTGCCCGCGCGATCAATCCAGGGCAAGCCGCGACGGTTCGATGGCGCCGGCGACCGGACCGACCAACGCACCGCCGAGCGCACCGTCCTCGAACAGATCGTTCGCAACGCGCTGCACGTCCTCGCTCGTCACCGACGCGTAGTTCGCGAGCGCTTCCGCCACGCTCCGGTGCCGGCCGTAGTACATCTCGGCGTGTGCGAGTTCGGCCATCCGGGCGCCAGGACTCTCGAACGCCAGCAGGAGATTGCTCTTCACGTGATCCTTCGCCCGCTGCAACTCGTCCTCGGGCACCGGGGTGGTCTTGAACGCGCGCAGTTCGGCCACGATCAGATCGACCACCTCGCCCACCGCCGCCGGCGCGCACCCCGCATGGATGGTCACCAGACCGGCGTCGCGGTAACCCGCCATGCCGCCCCCCACCGAGTAGGCAAGTCCCCGCTGCTCGCGAATCTTCTGGAACAACCGGGAACTCGGCGGCCCGCCCAGCATGTCAAGCAGGAGCGCGAGCGCGTAGCGGTCGGGATGCTGCTGGGGATAACCGCGAAGCCCCAGGCAAATGTGCACCTGCTCGAGATCCTTGTCGCGCACGTCGAGGCGAACCCCCCTCGGCGGTTCGGTGTCGTGCACCGGTTCGCTTCCCGTCGGCACGCCATCGAAGGCTTCGCCCACGAGCGCGCTCAGATGGTCGGGATCCACGTTTCCCGCCGCCGCGACGATCAGGTTCTCCGCCCGGTACGTCTGGCCGAAGTAGTCGCGAAGCGCGGCGCCGTCGAACGCGGAGACCGTTGCCGTGGTGCCGAGAATCGAGCGTCCCAGCGGGTGGCCCGGAAAGAGCCCCTGGGTAAACAGTTCGTACGCCAGTTCTCCCGGCGTGTCTTCGGCCATGCTGATCTCTTCGAGGACGACGTTGCGCTCCCGCACGATCTCCACTTCCGGGAACGCCGGATGCAACAGGAGGTCGCTCAGCAGGTTGACCGCGTACGGCAGGTGCTCGTCGAGCGTCAGGATGTCGTAACCGGCACTCTCGTGCGACGTGTACGCGTCGAGATTGCCCCCGATGCGATCGACCTCCTGCGCGAACTGTTGCGCCGTCCGCGTGGCGGTGCCCTTGAAGAGCATGTGCTCGACGAAGTGCGCGATGCCTCCCTCTGCGGGATCCTCGTGCCGCGATCCGCGAGCCAGCCAGACACCCAGACTGACGGAGCGGACCGACGGAATCGGATCGATCAACAGCCGGAGTCCGCCCGGCAGGATGCGCCGCGTAATCGACCTGTCGGTTCGTCCAGATATGGCGATGGCCGCCGGGGCGACAGGGGCTGGGCGGCCGGTCGTTAGGGGCACGTAAACGTGTGTAAAGTCTATGGTTACGGGAAACTGCGAGGCTTTTGATCATATCACGCCGGTCGCGCGCGCGGCAACGGCGCGTGTACGATGACTGCCACCTCCAGCGGCGAAACATGGCGACACCCACGGTCCTGACCGAACTCGCACCAGAGGCGCTGGCGACGGCCCTGGCCGCGCGGGATACCCCCACGTTCCATGCGCGGCAGATCTATCGATGGATCTACCGACGAGGCGTCACCGACTTCGGGCAGATGACCGACCTCTCCCGCGACCTGCGCACCCGACTGGACGAAGCGTTCATCATCCCGACGCCGACGATTGTCGCGCGGCATCACTCCGCCGACGGCACGGTGAAGTTCCAGCTCCGTTTTGGTGACGGGCGGGAGGTGGAGACGGTGTTCATTCCGGACACCCCCGCGATGACCTTCTGCGTCTCGACGCAGGTGGGCTGCGCGATGCGGTGCGGCTTCTGCCTCACCGGCCAGATGGGACTGCTCCGGAACCTGACGGCGGGCGAGATCGCCGCCCAGGTCCGGTTGATGGCGCACGAACTCGACCTGGCGGACCGCCGCTTCAACGTAGTGCTGATGGGGATGGGCGAGCCGCTCCACAACTACGACGCCACCATGAAGGCGCTCCGGATCCTGGCCGCCGACTGCGGCCTCGGGGTCGCACCGCGGCGCGTCACCCTCTCTACCGTCGGCGTGCTGCCAGCCCTCGCACGGCTGGCGAGCGAGCCGCTGATGCCGAATCTTGCGATCTCGCTCCATGCGACGACGGAGGAGTTGCGCGACCGCTTGGTGCCGGTCAACCGGGCGTACGGCCTTGCCGATCTGATCGCCGCCTGCCGCCGCTTCCCCACGAAGCGGCGCGATCGGATCACGTTCGAGTACGTCCTGCTGCGTGACGTGAACGACAGCACGGCGGATGCCGGCCGCCTCGCCGGGCTGCTGCACGGCATCCGTTCCAAGGTGAACGTGATCCCGCTGAACGAAGCGCCCGGCATTCCGTACCGCCGGCCGAGCGACCGGCAGATCGACCGCTTCGCCCGCGCGGTCGCCGACCGGGGCTTGACCGTCTCCGTCAGGAAGAGCCGCGGGCGGGACATCCGCGCGGCGTGCGGACAGCTGATCGTGGACGGCGAGGACCGGCGGTAGGTCAGCGCGGCGCCAGCTCGCCGGTCATCGTATCGCTCTCGGCGCCGGTCAGCCTTACCCGTACCCGCTCGTTGCCGGGACGTGTCTCCTGCAGTTGCACGCGCAGGTAGTTGTCGGTCAGGACGCTGGTGCGCTCGACGGGTCCGCCGGTCGAGCCTGCCAACGTCAGACCGTCGCGCACGGTCCCCAGTTGTGACGCGCGGAACCGGCCGGTAAGCACCGCGCCCTGTTCCCGCAGCGCCCGCGCCCGTTCACGGATCACCGGACCCGGCACCTTGTCCGGCATCCCGGTCGCCTCGGTCCCCGGTCGATCCGAGTAGGGAAAGACATGCAGGTACGTGATCGGGCTCTCCTGGATATAGCGCAGCGTCACCGCCGCATCGGCGTCGGTCTCGCCCGGGAAGCCGACCACCAGGTCGCTCCCAATCGCGGCGTCCGGACGCCGCGCGCGCACGTCATCCACGACTCGGCGGTACTGCGCCAGCGTGTACGGGCGCCGCATCCGCCGGAGCAGCGCGTCGCTCGCATGCTGCAGCGGCAGGTGGAGATGCGGCGCGAACCGTCCGCTGCCAGTCACCAGTTCCACCACCTCCGGTGTGCAGTCCATCGGTTCCAGCGAACTGATCCGGATCAGCAGGTCGGACGGGTGGGCATCGAGGGCGCGCAGCAGCGCCGCGAGCGAGGACGGCGGATCGAGATCGCGGCCGTACGATCCGAGGTGCACGCCGGTCAATTGCAGTTCGCGGTAGCCCGCCTCCACGGCGCGGTCCACCTCGTCGAGCACGCGGCGGAGCGGAACGCTGCGGCCCTGCCCGCGGGTCGAGGGAATGATGCAGTAGGCGCACTTCTCGTCGCAGCCGGTTTGCACACGCAACGTCCAGGCCGTCCGGCCATGCTCGCCGGGCGGGATGAGCTCGCCGCACGCCCCTTCGCCGTCTCCGAACCGGGAGGCGGTGGTCGGCGCCGCCGCCTCCAGGATGCGCGCCGCGAGCGCATCCTTCTCCGCGTTGGGAACCACCGCAACCACGCCCGGCAGTGCCGCCACCTCGTCGGCGGCGCGCGAGGCGTAGCAGCCGGTCGCAATCACCTGCGCGCGCGGGTTGGCCCGGACAATCCGCCGGATCGCCTGCCGAGTTCCCTGATCCGCGCTCGAGGTGACCGTGCAACTGTTCACCACGACGATGTCCGCGCGGTCGACCGGCGCTCGACGGGCTCCCGCAGCCCGCAGCCGGCTCTCCAGTCCGAACGAGTCGGCCTGGTTCACCCGGCAACCGAACGTGATCATCGCGAACGTCACGGGTCGCGATCATACAGTGGGTTGCGACACACTCATGCCGGACGGGAGCCCGGGCGGGGCCGCGCGAAGTAACCGAGCCCGGGCAATCGCGTGCGTGTCAAGCATGTTGGGGTCACCGCGGCCTTCGAAGCCCGGTTCTGACCGGCCTTAACGAATCCGACGCGGGGTCACGGCACGGGATCGATCTTCAGTCGGCGCCGCTTCGCACGCAGCGTCTTCAGCGAGATGCCCAGCCGGTTCGCCGCAGCGGTCACGCGTCCGTCGACGGAATCGAGGGCGCGGACGATCAGGGCGCGCTCTACCTCCTCGAGAGCCTTCGCCAACGGCTGATCCGTCGACAGCGTCACGGTCTCCCGTGACCCCGTCGGGGGTTGGGGTGCGACGTCAGTACCATGGAGAAACGGAAGGCGTTCTGTGGTCACGCGCGATCCGCCGGCGGCAAGCACCACGAGGCGCTGCAGTTCGTTCACCAGTTGGCGCACGTTACCCGGCCAGGGGTAGTGCATCAGCCCCTCCATCGCTTCGCCAGACATGCGGAGCGGCTCCTTGCGGTAGTGAAGCGCGAACAGCTGGAGGAAGTACCGGACAAGTGCCGGGACATCGAGCCGCCGGTCGCGCAATGGGGGAATGTGGATGTGGAGGATATTCAGCCGGTAGAAGAGATCCTTCCGGAAGCGCTGCTCCTCCACCCGCTGCGCCAGGTCGGTGTTGGTCGTGGCAATGATGCGGATGTTGACGATGGACGGCCGGGACTGCCCGACCGGATGCACTTCGTGGCTCTCGATGAGTCGGAGCAACTTGGGCTGCACGCGCGGGTCGATGTCGCCGATCTCGTCCAGCAGCAGCGTCCCACCGTCGACACTGCGCACGACGCCGGGAGCATGTTCGTGCGCACCAGTGAAGGCGCCGCGGCGGTGGCCGAAGAGCTGCGCATCGACCAGGTCGACCGGCATGCTCGTGCAGTTGTACGGCGCAAACAACTCGCCCGGACGGCCGGAGTGGTTGTGGATGAACCGCGCGAGCACTTCCTTGCCCGTACCGGTTTCGCCGGTGATCAGCACCGGCAGGTCGCTCGGTGCAGCCTGGCGCGCGAGACGCGTAAGACGCCGCATCTCGCCGGAAGCCCAGACCAACTGTGCAAGGGCCGCCGCCGGACGCCCGGTCCCCCCAAGAGATCCGCGGCGTCCCGCACTGCTCCTTCGTGTGCTGCTGTTCCTGGTGAGGTTCACGATCCGGACGGGAACCGACGAACGGCAAAGAAAGGATAACTAAAGCTTATAGGTCTAAAGCAAGTGTTTTATATCACACTGCTGTAGGATGTTCCACTGCAGTTTTCCGCTCGTTTCTCCAATGGCTGATACCCGGTTGGCTGAGCACCCCGATGTGCCGCTCCGCCGGGCGCTGATCCCAGTCGTCCTGCTCATCGGCCTGCTGGGCGCTTCCGTCTACCTGTTCGGCGACGATTCGTCATCCGGACCGAACCAGATCGCGCTGGTGCTCGGCACCGCGGTCGCGGCGATCGTCGGCCTCGCCGGAGGCCAGCGCTGGTCGGAACTGGAGCAGTCCATCAAGCAGGGGATCTCCACCGCGATGGGCGCGATCCTGATTCTGTTGACCGTCGGGTCGGTCATCGGCACCTGGATCCTCGCCGGTGTGGTACCGACGATGATCCATTACGGCCTGTCGATTCTCGCGCCGTCGGTCTTCTACGCCGCCGCCTGCGTCGTCTGCGCTGCGGTTGCACTCGCAACCGGCAGCTCCTGGACCACGGCCGGAACGGTCGGCATCGCCCTGGTGGGAATCGCCGGGGCGTACGACCTGCACCTCGGCCTCGCCGCCGGCGCGATCATCTCGGGCGCGTACTTCGGCGACAAGATGTCGCCGCTGTCGGACACCACGAACCTGGCGCCGGCGGTCGCGGGCACGGAGCTGTTCACGCATATACGGCACATGGTCTGGACGACGGCGCCCAGCTTCGCGATTGCCGTGCTCCTGTTTTTTGTTGCGGGAGCCATCGTTGGCACGCCGGAGGGAACCGGCGACGTCGCGACGGTCCTCGCCGCACTCGAAGCCAGTTTCGTCATCGGTCCGCACCTGCTGATTCCGGTGGGGCTGGTGTTGCTGCTGGTCATCCGACGGATGCCAGCGTTTCCCGCGCTCCTGATCGGCGCACTCGCAGGCGGGTTGTTCGCAGTGCTGTTCCAGCCGGACGCCGTTCTCCGCTACGCCGGCGATCCGGGACTGTCCCGCCCGATGGCGCTGGCAAAAGGAGTGTGGCAGGCGCTCTACGCCGGATACGTGCTCGAGTCGGGCAACCCTGCGCTCGACGACCTGCTGTCGCGCGGCGGGATGGCGAGCATGCTGACCACCGTCTGGCTGGTCATGATGGCGATGATGTATGGCGCGATGCTGGAGGTGACCGGCATCCTGCGGACGCTCGCCGGTCGGATCCTGCGATCGGTGCGGAGTACCGGGTCGCTCATCACTGCGACGCTCGCGACGTCGTTCGGCATCAACGTCCTCGCGTCGGACCAGTACATCGCGATCGTGCTGCCGGGACGGATGTTCCGAAGCGAGTACGAACGGCGCCGCCTCGACCCGAAGAACCTGTCCCGTACGCTGGAGGATTCGGGAACGCTCACATCCGTACTGATCCCATGGAACACCTGCGGCGCATTCATGGCGCAAACGCTCGGGGTCTCGACACTGACGTACGCACCGTTCGTCTTCTTCAACCTGATCAACCCGTTCGTCGCGGCCCTCTACGGCTTCATGCAGATCGGGATCGCGCCCCTGCCGGAGTCGGCGTCCGCTACGCCGACCGCTATAGCGACCGCCACAGCCACCGGCGCAGCAGCCGACGAACGCGCGCCCGGCAACTGATCCGCCACCGCAGCGGTAACCACCCTGAATTCGTTAAGATGCCCTCGGACTGAGTGGAGGACCAACCGATGCGTCAAGAACTTCAGATGACATTGGCGGCGATGCTTGCCGTGGCGATGCTCGCCGCATGCGGCGGACCGGCGGAGGAAGCGCCGGCACCCGACGCCGAGCCGGCCGTCGACGCATCGCCGGTCTTCGAAGAGGCAGGGACCATCGATGGTCTCGACGGCCTGGTGGCGTCCGGTGCGGTCGTCGAAAAGGTTACCGAGGGCTTCCAGTTCATCGAGGGACCTGTCTGGGTGGGCGGCGCCGACGACGGCTCCCTCCTCTTCAGCGACATCCCGGGCGACCGGGTCTACGAATGGTCGGAGAGCGCGGGTACCAGCGTGTTCGTCGATCCGGTCTTCCTGCCGGAACTCGAGACCAACGGCCAGGGCGGATCGAACGGGCTGACCGTCGACAGCGAAGGCCGCGTTGTCCTGTCCGAGCATGGCAACCGCCGCATTGCGCGGATCGAACCGGACGGCACGCGCATCACGCTGGCGGACCGGTACGATGGCATGCGCCTCAACAGCCCGAATGACATCGTCTATCACTCGAGCGGCGCCGCCTTCTTCACCGACCCGCCATACGGACTGGCCAGTCCGGAAGCGGCGGAGCTCGACTGGAACGGCATCTACCGACTCGACCCGGACGGCACCGTTACGCTGCTCGCCGACGGCCAATCGCGGCCGAACGGCATCGGGCTGTCACCCGACGAGCGGACCCTCTACGTCGCGAACTCGGATCAGGAAGCACGCATCTGGATGGCGTACCCGGTGAACGACGACCTGACGCTGGACGAGGGAAGCGTTCTGCTGGACCTGACCGATAGCGAAGATGCCGGCGTGCCGGATGGCTTCGCGGTCGACACGGCCGGCAACATCTGGGCGAGCGGCCCGGGCGGCATCGTCGTGATTAGCCCGGACGGTGAACATCTCGGCACCGTCCGTCCCGACGAGCAGCCGGCGAACGCGGCGTTCGGCAACGACGGCCACACCCTCTACATGACGGCGCGGACCGGCCTCTACCGGGTCCGGACGGTGGTGGCGGGCTTGATGCCCGGGCAATAGTCACCGCAGCACAGTCGATGGTCAGGCCGGTCGCAGCCACGCTCGTGATCGCGCTGACGCTCGTTGCGTCGCCTACGCGGACGCGCGCCCAGGACGGCGTGATCACGCGCGCCGAGGCGCTCGAACTTGCCTTCCCCGGCGCGGCGGTGACCCGTGACCGCGTGATCCTGACGCCGGAGCAGATGTCCGCCGTAGCGGCGATCGCGCGGGTCGGGATGCAGGGACGGATCTTTCCCCGCTATATCGCGCGCGATGGCGAGGCGGTGGTGGGACGCGCCTACATCGACACGCATACGGCGAAGACCGAGCGGCAGAGCCTGCTGATCTCGCTCGACACGGGGGGCCGGATCAAGCGGGTGGACGTCACCGTCTTCTTCGAGCCGGCGCAGTACCTGGCGCCGTCCGACTTCCTCCGCCAGTTCGACGGCCAGGTGCTGCACGAGACCTTGCGGGTCCGCCGCGCCATCCGTCCCATCGCCGGCGCGTCCTTCACCGGCAAGGCGATTAGCAACGCCGTCCGGAGGGTGCTCGCCCTCGACCAGGTCCTCGAAGGCTACGGCGACGCAAGCCAGTAAGTCCGTCAGAACCGGGCTTCGAAGGCCGCGGTGCTGCGAATGGCGACGCGCCCCGCGGCATCGGCCACGAGAAAGCATGCGGCGATGCGCCGCGCCTCCGCCCACGCGATGCCGTCGTCAGGACCCATCACGTAGAGCGCGGTAGCCAGGATATCGGCGTCGAGGGCGCGTTCGTGCGAGACGGTGACGCTGAAAGCTTGCGGGGCCGTGACGGGACGCCCGGTCCGGGGATCGAGGATGTGACCGATGCGGGTGCCGTCGGGGAGCGTCAGGTCCCGCTCGGAGCCGCCGCTCGTCGCGAGTGATCCTCCCGACAGCGTGAGGTCGAGCGCGGCTTCGTTCCGTCTCACGGGATGCGCTATCGAGACCGGCCAGCTCCCGCCGGACACGGCGAGCTGCCCTCCGAAATCGATCATCCAGGCGTCGGCGGCCTCGCCCTCGGCGTTCCGCACCCGGTCGAGCGCCTCCCCCTTGCCGAACGCGCCCGCGTCGAGCGTCACTTCCGCGTTACGCGTGACGGCGCATCCAACGGAGCCGCTCCGCTCGATCGCCAGGTGTTCCCATCCCGCGTTCCGGAGGGCTGCCGACAGCGTGGCGTCATCCGGCTGACGACCGTCGCGGCGCAGCTCCCACGCCTCGATCAGCGATCCAATCGCCGGGTCGAACGCGCCTCCGGTCGTCTCGCGCCAGGTCGCCACACGCTCCAGCAGGTCGCATACCGCGGCTGGCGCCCGCAACGCCTGGCCGACCGGGTGACGGTTCAGCCGCCCCAGCAAACTGTCGTCACGCCACGTGCTCAGCTCCGTTTCGGTCGCTTCGACGACACGCACCATGCGCTCGAGCTGCGCCACGCCCGCCGCCCGGTCCGCCGCATCGACCGCGAAGGTCGCGATTGTCCCCATCAGGTAGACGGACCGTTCGACCGGCGCCGGGGTGTGGGTTACGGCCGCGGACGCGACGCCGACGCCGAGCAGCAAGCCGGGCAGCAGCCAGTACCGGGCACGCCGGGCGGCGCGCAGGGTCATGTCGAGATCCGTGCGCGACCAGCTGCCGCGCCTTGCAAGCCGACCGGGATCCGGTTGATGCGCCAACCGATCACGCAGTGGCTCGTATAGCCGAGGATGAAGACAATACTCGTCGCGACATGCGTCCAGATGGCGACGCTGATCAGCAGCGGCGACGTCACCACCTGGATCAGGTATCCGGTGAGCGCCATGGCGGAGAAACTGATCAATGACGTCCAGCCGCTCCGGCGGTTGGCCGCCTTGAGCGAGAGGATCTTCCGCAACGTGTGCGACCGGAAGACCATCCCGAACAGGGCGATGAAGACCGGCGCCGCGATCACGTGCGCGGCCAGCGTCGTCGGCTCCCATGGATGGTTGACGATCGCGAAGGGGTCGTCGGTCTCCAGCAGGTACTTCATCCAGAAGTAGGCTACGCCGGTCGCGCCGACCACCACGTGCAATGCGTTGAACAACCAGCGTTCCCACCAGATCACCGTGCCGCCCCCCGGTTGCCGGCGTCCGCGCCGGCTTCGAGAACCTGGTCGAGCGCTAGGATCCGGCGCACCGCCCCGTTCACCGCGCGGGTTGTGAGCGTCGCACCCGCGATCGGACGGATCGCCCGCTGAATCGCCAGGTCGTCGCCCAGCGGCTTCGCGTGGTACTGGCTCATCCATCGCTCAGCCGGGATGTACTCCGGAGGCTCGAGAAACGCGGTGACGTCAATCCGCCGCACCCGTCCGTCCGCCTCGAGCGAGATCAGCAGGCTCGCCCGTTTGGTTCGGACGACGTGCGTATCGACGTAGGCCCGCCCCACCACGCGGTCACCCTGCCTCGCGACGTAGCGGGCGACGATCTTCGTACCCATCTCGTCGCGGGCCAGATCGGCGATCCGCTCCGCCTGCGCGTCGGTCAGGTAGACCCGGCCGGCGTCGATCGACGCACCCGGGAAGACGGCAGAGAGCGCCTCCTCGCGGGAAACGAGACCGGGCTGCGCCGACGCGGTGCCGGCGGCGAGGATGAACACCGACGCAATCGCCGCGCATCGCCACGTTGTCCATCCCCTGCCCACCGGTTGCATCATCGCCTCCGCCTATCAGAACGCGTAGCCGACACTGACGTTGAACTGGTTCACGCCGCTGTCGACCGTGTTGTTCACCCACATGTGATCCACCTTCACGACAATGCCGGGAACCGGCTTCAGCTCGAAACCGAAGGTCGTGTAGGTGTTGTTCTTCGAAGGATTGCGGACAAAGCCGGCCGCCACCGCCGCCTGCGTATCCACTTTCTCGTAGCGGACGTAAGGCGTGAGCCCTACGCCGCCCGCCTCCGGCACCTGGGACAGGAGGTCATAGCCCACCTGCAGGTAGCCGCCCTTCATGTCCTCACCGACACCGTTCTGGCCGGTCAGGCCGAGCACCTGGTTCAACTGGGCGGTGTCGTCGAGGCTCGCCTGCGCATAGAGCGCACGGATGTCGAGGCCCCGCACCTGCGCCTGTCCATGCACGTCGAAGACGCTGGTGGTAACCGGGTAGTTGACGTCGTCGAGCACGATGTCGCCCTGCCCGGACCCGCCGTTGTAGAAGCTGGCGCCGAAGAAGACGCCCGGCGTTGGCATGATGTCGATCCGCCCGGTGATCGCCATGTTGTTCGCCTTCGCCTTGCCCCCTTTCTGCCGGCCACCCCGCACGCCACTCGAAGAGAACGCGGAACCGTTGAATCCGTTAACCACGTAGGCGCGCGCCGACACCCGGTCGTGGGCGAAGTAGAAGCCGCCGCCGTTCTCCCGCCACGTCGTGGGGATGATGCTCTGCTCCGTCACCGGCCGCTCGGCCCCGATGAAGACGGTCGGCTCGTGGAACTCGTTCACCAGCCCCATCGGGATCAGCAGCATGCCGGCGCGCAGGCCGAAGTTCTCGGTGGCGAGATAGTCGACGTACGCGAACTCGACGAAGATCTCCTTCGCGTGCTCCACCTCGATCTCGGAGTTGAACAGGAACTTGTCGTTGAAGCGGTAGCCGGCGTAGAGGATGGCGCGCAGGTAGTCGAACTGCGTCGTGTTGTCGGACGCGAAATTCTCGTACAGCATCTCGCCGTAACCGGCGATCGACACGCCCGTCTCCTGCCCATAGGTCGCGGCGGCAGAGGGCGCCAGGCCGAGCGCCCGCGCCTGATCGATCGTCACTTCCCGATCCGGCTCGCCGCTTCGCAGGCGTTCCACCTCTTCGGACAACAGCTCGATACGGCGCTCCAGTTCCTCCAGGTCGGGCTGCTGTTCCGCTTCGGCCTCTTTGGCGCTCTCGACCGGGGCCTGAACCGGCTCGGTCTCCACCGCCGCCGGATCCCCGGCGCCGTTCGGACCCCCCGCCTGCGCGAACGCCGCGCCGGCACCCTCGAAGAGCGCGGCAACAGTAATCGCGATTGCCATCTTGCTTATCCGTTCCACTGTTACATTCACCGCGCAATCTCCATTCGCAGAAGCGGTTGCGCAGCACCCGGCACGCCCCTAGAATGGGACGGCTTGTACGTGACGGACGCTGAGCACCCTATTACCCAGGAGCCGCGGCCGAGCGTCGAGCCGGCTCGTCCGGTGTTGGCGCACCGGGCGGGCCTCCTTCTTGCTGCCCCCTGATCAAGCCGTTGATTCCGGGGGTGGCGCCTCCGCAGCCGCGCCAATAGAGATGGAATCTCAATTGGCGCGAAGAAAGATATCCGACCATTTCAGTCGCAGTCAAGAGCAAAATGAGATTGAAGTGAGAATGTCCCGAAATACGGGCCTGAGCGTCCGGACGAGACCCGCCCGGATCTGGCCCGCGTGACCGCGCAACCGCTCGCCTACCGGTCGATCTTCTTCTTCTGGCTGCCACTCGCCGGCACCTGGCTGATGATGGCGGCCGAAGGGCCGTACCTCGCCGCGGTGATTGCGCGGCTGCCGGATCCCATCCCCAACCTGGCGGCGTTCGGCGTCACCTTCGCCTTCGCGATCATCATCGAGTCGCCCGTCATCATGTTGATGAGCGCCTCGACGGCACTCGTCGAGGACGGGCCGAGCTACCGCGCGCTCCGCCGCTTCGCACTGTGGCTGACCGGTGTGGTGACGGTGGGACAGTTGATCGTCCTGTTTCCGCCCGTATTCGATCTGATCGCCCGGACGCTGGAGCTGCCGGTCGATGTCGCACGCCTCACACACGGCGGTTTGCTGATCCTGCTGCCGTGGCCCGCCGCGATTGCCTACCGGCGGTTTCGG
Organism: Vicinamibacterales bacterium; assembly: GCA_965246995.1. Lineage (GTDB taxonomy): Bacteria > Acidobacteriota > Vicinamibacteria > Vicinamibacterales > UBA8438 > VXRJ01. Next base: position 632,584 of record OZ252008.1, on the reverse strand, counting down.
CAGGGATTGCTCATCAGCAATCACCAGACGCGGCGTGTCGCCTATGGCACCCTGATCCGCCTCGTGGCGATGTCCGTCACCGGGTTCGCCGCGTTCCGCCACACCTCGCTGCCGGGGGCCTATGTCGGATCGCTCGCGCTCTCGGTCGCCGTCGTGATCGAGGCGGCGGCAAGCCGGATGATGACGCATCGCCTGGTGCCGGAGATGCTCGCGCGGCCGCGGGGGGCGGAACGGATGGCGGAATTGTCGATGTCCGCCATCGCGCGGTTCTATACGCCGCTGGCGCTGACGACGCTAATGGCGCTCTCCATTCAGCCGATGGTCACCTTCTTCATGGGCCGGGCGCGCTTCCCTCTGGAATCGCTCGCGGTCCTGCCGGTTATCCAGGGCCTGACATTCATCTTCCGCGCCATGGGACTGTCCTACCTTGAGGTGGCGATCGCCCTGCTGGGACGCCAGCGCGAGCACTTCGCGCGCCTCCGCAACTTCGCCGTCGGCCTTGCGGTGGTCGCGTTCGCCGGGCTGTCCGCGATTGCCCTTACGCCGCTCGCCGACGTCTGGTTCCATACCGTCTCCGGATTGAGTCTCGCGCTCACCACCTTCGCGCTGTTGCCGACCCGCATCCTGGCGCCATTTCCGATCTTGTCCGTCACCCTGCACACCCAGCGCGCCGTGCTGGTACACGCGCACCGCACGCGACCGATCACGACAGCAACCGTCGCCGAAGTCATCGCAGTCGCCACCGTACTCGCGTTCGCGATCCACCGGCTCGACTTCGTCGGGGCCGTCGCCGCATCCACCGCCATCCTCGCCGGCCGGGTGGTCGCCGTCCTCTGGCTCTGGTCGCCCTGCCGCGCCATCGTCCGTCAGGATCGTGGAGAAACGCAGGTATAGTGACGTGATCCGACTGGGATCAGGAATCGCAGACCGCAGGATCGCAGGATCCCGGGAAGGAAGAAACCGATGCGCACGCTACTCGCCGCAACCGCCCTGATCGCCGTCCTTGCCGCCGCGCCCGCGCCGGCCGCCGCCGCCGACTATCACCACATCCACCTGGTCGCCGACTCCGCCGCCGAGGCGAAGGAGTGGTACATGACCCACATGGGCTGTACCGACTACGGCCGCCACAACGCCTGCGCCGCGGGCGACGATGTGCTGATCATCTTCTTCGAGCGCGAGCCAACCGGTCCGAGTGTCGGTAGCGGGGTCGATCACATCGGCTTCTCGTTCCGCGATCTCGCGTCGAAGATGCAGTCGTTCGAGTCAGCCGGCATCAAGATCCTGGAACCGATCCGCGAGGTCGACGGTCTCTTCAAGCTGGCGTTCATCGAGGATCCGTGGGGAACGAAGATTGAGGTCGTCGAGGACCACGAGTGGCTCGGATTTCACCACCTGCACCTCCGCTCCGCCGACCGCGACGCCGCCTACGACTGGTACGAGAACATCTTCGGCGGCGAGCGCGACAGCCTGAAGGGCCGTATCGCCGGTCTTCGCTACGGCACGGTCTGGCTGCTCATCTCACCGCATGAAGGCGAGCTCGCCCCGACCGAGGGCCGTGCCTTCGATCACCTTGGCTGGCAGTTCCCCGACCTCCGCTCCGCCGCGGAAGAGATCAAGCGCAAGGGTGTCGAGTTCACCATCGAGCCCCGTCCCTTCACCAACCCGCTGGGGGAGGACATGCTGATCTCGTTCGTCGTGGGCCCGGACGGGGTTCGGATCGAAATCGTTCAGCCGAAGGCGTAGCGGCCGTCCTCCTGGGTCCGCCGGCACACCCCCGCGGGCTGCGCGCCCGGTTACGTCTCGATGCCCTCGCTCAGGATGGCGAGATAACGTTCGTAGACGAAGAACCGGCGGCGCCGGCTCCTGAACGAGCCGGCAATCTCCAGGTCCGTGAGGGTGTCCGCAGCGGACGCGATTGTCGGATACGACAGGCCCGTCTGTTCCAGGACGGCGGCTAGTCTAGCGGCAGAATCGGGCGAGCGGTCAAGGCCTCGTGGACACGGAGCGCTGAACGGGCCCGACCACCCCGCTGCATCAGGTGGTTCGTGTTGACTTCAAACCGAGTTGAATTGTCATGAGCAACAGTTAAAATATCGGCCGAACATTTCAAGTGTGGCAAGCGACACTACAAGAAATCTTGATCCCCAAGACCATTAGTAATTATACTGCCTTATATATTAATACTATGGGACGCAGGCTGCCATACTATTAACTTTAAGTCCCGTATACATTAATACTGCTTCGGCGGGTCCACGAGAGTCGGCGGGGTCTGGAGCCGGCCCGACTCGCCTGCCTGAACCAGGGCGAAGCGGGTGCTGATCGGACCGACCATTTCGTAGAAGGCGACACCGGCAAGCACCACCGTCGAGACGACCGGCGCATAGGTCTCGAAGCGCTGGCCGACGGCGAGCGTCAGGCCGACCGCCAGGCCGGCCTGCGCCATCAGGCCGAAGCCGAGAAACTGCTGGACGCTGCGCTCCAGTCTGAGCCACCGCGCGCCCACGATCGCGCCGGCGAACTTGCCGACCGCGCGCCCCGCCACGTAGACGACCCCGATGATACCCATCGAGTTGAGGAGCGAGAGGTCGAGATCGGCGCCCGCGATAACGAAGAAGATCGCGTAGAACGGCGGGTCGGTTCCTGAGAGGGTGGCGAAGAGGTTGCCGCTCCGCGCCGAGAGGTTCACCATCGTGGCGCCGACGGCAAGGCTTGCTACCAGCGGCGACATGTCGAGCAGGCGCGCGACACCGACGCAGAGCAGAATCGATCCGGCGAGCAGGATCAGCATCTCGCCCGTCTCGCTCACCTGCGTCGACCAGCCAGCGAGCATCAGGCCGACCAGGTAGCCGAGCGCCGCGGAGCCGATAATCTGCCAGAAGAGAGGAAAGATCGCCCGGTAGAAGCCGTCGAGAATCCCGCCGGGACCGAACCCCTGACCGATGTCGATCATCGATCCGACGATGCTGAATGCGACGATGCAGAACAGATTGTTGACCGCGATGATGCCGAGCAGGTTCTCGGTCAGGGGGCCCGAGCTGTCGCATTCCCGGATCACCATCAGCGTCGACGCCGGGGCCGTGGCGATCGCGATGGCGCCGAGCAGGAACGCCACCTGCCAGGGCTGGCCGACGTAGAGCGCGCCGAAGGTGACGATGATTGACGCGAGCATCGATTCGACCAGCGTGAGGGAGAGAACCTGGCGGCCGATCCGGCGGAATCGGGAGAACTCGAAGACCGATCCGATCGAGAAGAGGATGAGGCCGAGCGCTACTTCGCTCAGGATCTGGAGGGCGATCAGATTCTCGGCGGAAACCCAGCCGAGGACCGACGGTCCGAGGACGATGCCGGCGATGATGTAGCCGCTCACCTCCGGAATGCGGACGAACTTCACCAGGTGGCCCGCGAGGAGCGCCAGCAGGAGGATGAGGCCGAGCGAAGTCAGTTCATCCATGCCGGAGTGATCGTCATGGGAGGAGGATCGCCGTGCGGCGAGCGCCCCGTTCGAGTTCGAGGAGGACCGGGGTCTCGCGCGCGGGTGAGAGCGCGGTGCGGACTGCCGCCAGCGTGTCCGGGACGGCGCCGTCGAGGCGCAACAGGCGGTCCCCCGCGCGGAGGCCCGCGAGCGCCGCCGCGGTGCCCGGGCGGACATCGTTGAGCTGGTAACCGCGGTCGGGATCGTCCCAGACGAGTCCGCCGTCCGGAGCGGCCGCGTCCGGCGCCAACAGCGTCAGTGGATCGGCCGGCAGGTTCAGCACCACGGTCTCGCTACCGCGCACCACGGCCAGCTCGTATGCCTCAATATCCCCGCTGCGCGCCGCATCGTCGACCAGCGGCGCGAGTTGATCGACATCGAGGATCAGTTCGGCGTTGATGGAAACGACCACGTCGCCCGCGAGCAGGCCGATGGTGTCCGCCAATTCCCCGTTCCAGACATCGCGCACCAGGAGGCCGAAGGCGACCCCGAGGTGTGTCCGTTCCGCCGGGGTCACCACGTCGAGCGTCATGCCGTAGCGCTGGGCGATCCGCGAACGGACGGACCCCGCTTCCTCCGTCAGCTCCTCGATGTCCGCCGCCGTCACCGCGACGAAGCGGCCATCGCACGGCAGGACGACGCCAAGGAGGTTGTTGTCGAGATCGAACAACCCGGCCCCCGCCAGCTCCGGGCCGAGGGCGACGCTGGTGACGACGTCGCGCACCGTCCGGCCCTGACACGTTATCTCCGCGACTTCAACATACGTGGCGGGCGAGAAACCCGCGCCGTGGCGGTCGGAGACGAAGACCGTCCATGCGCCCGGGTCGAGGTTCTCGATCGAGCGCCGGCGCACCGGGATGAACTCGCCCGTCTCCGGCACATCGAGCAGGACGATCGGCAGGTGCGGCCCTCCGGCGACGAGCGGGACGCCCAGTTCCCCCCGGTCGCCCGTAATCGTCGTCGTCGGCGGGAACCGCGGTTCCAGACGCGCCGTCACCACCTGGCCTGGCGCCCAGACGACGCCGCTCCGGCCGAGCATCCGGAGGCGAACGACGCTGCGGTCGGCATCGGACGCGACGGCGCTGAAGTACTCCTTCATCGCCTCGAGCGAGCGGCGCTGCGTAATGCGGGTCAGTCGGCTCAGCTCCGCCTGCGACAACGGTGGTGCGAGCGGCTCGTCGGCGATCGGCGCCGGGCGGAGTAGCGCACCCAGCACCAGGATGGCGACGGCGGCGCTGGCCAGCGTGATGATGTAGCGGCGGTTCTGCTCGGGCACGTCATTCGATATTACGAGAATCGCCGCGAGTATGATTCGGGGCGGAGGTCGGTGATGCCGAGAAGGGTGCGGGGCCGAGGAGCCCGTGGTGAAGCCGTCGCTACATTCGAGCGGCGATGCATCCCGCCCGAACGGCGTTGCTACCCGGGGTTTCACCGCGGGCTCCTTGCGCTGGTTGTTGCCGCTGCCTTGGCGGTTCCGGGAACGTTGATGACTGCACAGGACACGTCGAACCTCGTACCGCCGCCGCCGCGCGATCCGCGGATCTATGAACTGATCGACGCCGTCTCGGCCAATCGGATCGAATCGGATATCCGCTCCCTGGTCGGCTTCGGCACACGCCATACGCTTTCGGAAACCGAGAGCGAGACCCGCGGCATCGGCGCCGCCCGCCGCTGGATCAGTTCCCGCTTCCTCGAGATCGGCGAGGCTTGCGGCGGCTGCCTCGAGGTGTCGTTCCAGCGGACGGTGGCGCCCGGCGAACCGGGCAGGCGTATCCCGGTCGACACCGAGATCGTGAACGTCGTCGCCGTCATCCGCGGCGCGACCGACCCGAACCGCTACGTCATCATGTCGGGCGACATCGACAACCGGGTCTCCGATGCGAACAACTTCACGGACGACTCCCCCGGCGCGAACGACAATGCCAGCGGGATGGCCGGCGCGATAGAAGCGGCGCAGATGCTGAGCCGCTACGCCGGGACCTTCAACGCCAGCATCGTCCTGGTCGGCCTCTCCGGCGAGGAGAACGGCCTGCTGGGCGGCGGGCACATGACGGAGGTGGCGATCGACGAGGGATGGAATATCGAGGCGGTCCTGAACAACGACATGATCGGCAACATCGAGGGGATCGACGGGGTCATCGGGAACGACACGTTCCGGGTCTTCTCCGAGCCGACGCCGGTGACCGAGACGGAGGAGGAACGACGCGCACGGCGTTTCGCCGGGGGCGAGGTAGACGGCGTTTCCCGGCAGGTCGCGCGCTACGTCGCGCGTGTCACCGATCTCTATATTCCGAACCTCGATGCGACGATGATCTACCGGCTCGACCGATTCGGCCGCGGCGGACACCATCGGCCGTTCAACGACGCCGGCTTCCCGGCGGTGCGGATCATGGAGACGCACGAGAACTACACGCGGCAGCACCAGGACCTGCGCGTGGAGAGCGGCATCGCGTACGGCGACGTCATCGAAGGGGTGAACTTCGACTACGCGGCGAGGCTCACCGGGGTGAACGTCGCGACGCTCGCCGCACTCGCGTGGGCGCCCGGACCGCCCGCGAATGTTGCGATCGGCGGCGCCGTGCAAGCCTCCGCCAAGCTGCGGTGGGATCCGGTGTCCGCGGCAAACCTGGCCGGCTACAAGGTGTACTGGCGGGAAACGACCGCGCCGCAGTGGACCGACTCGCGGTTCATCGGGAACGTGACGGAATATACGTTCGAGAACCTGGTGATCGACAACTACCTGTTCGGCGTTGCCGCGGTCGGAACGGATGGGAACGAGAGCGTGGTGGCGTTCCCGTCGCGCCTTATCCCGCGCGGTGAATAGGCCGCCGCGGGCGATCCTGGCCGCACGTCATCCGATTCAGCGCCCACCACCCCGTCCCAGTTCGACGCTCCGGTTGTACGCCGCCACCACCGCCTTTGAGATGACGGTGCGGAAGTTGCCCTTCTCGAGCTGGTAGAGCGCTTCGGCGCTCGTGCCTCCGGGCGACGTCACGCGGTTCCGCAGCTCCGCCGGGTGCACCGGCTGCTGCTGCGCGTAGATCGCCGAGCCCCGGATGGTCTGCAGCACCAGCTCGCGCGCCGCTGCGCGCGAGAAGCCGAGGTGCACCGCCGCGTCAATCAGGGCCTCCATCATCAGGAAGACATACGCGGGCCCCGACCCGCTGATCGCCGTCGCCATGTCGAGGAACGCCTCGTCCTCGACGAACAGTTGCCTTCCGAGCGCGCCGACGATCGCGCCCGCTTGCGCCCGCTGCGCCTCGGACACCTCCGGCGTCGCGCACCAGACCGTCATGCCTTCACCCACCTGCGCCGGGGTGTTGGGCATCGTCCGGACGATGGCGCGGTGACCGAGCCCGCCCGCCATCGTCGCGATCGTCGCCCCGGCGACGATGGAAAGCACCAGCGCGTCCGCATCGATACCCCCCTGCAGTTCGTGCAACACACCCGGCAATACCTGCGGCTTCACCGACAGCACGACCACCTGCCCGCCGGCCGCCGCCTCGCGGTTGTCGTGCGTCGTCGCGATACCGAACTGGTCCCGCATCTCCTCAAGCCGTTCGGCATGCTTGTCGCTGGCCGTCACACGGGCCGGCTCGACGCCATGGCGGGATACCAGGCCGCCGATCATCGCGGAGCCCATGGCGCCCGCGCCGATAAAAGCGATGTTCACATCCTTCAGCACGTTGTCTGTCACGCTTTACTCCCGTCTCGCTACGGTCATCGACCGAGGCGTTTATTCTATGGCGCGCGATGGACCCAATCGCCCATACCCTCATCGGCGTGACACTGGCGGAGACGCGGCTCCGCCGCGCCACCGCACTCGCCACGCCAGCGTTGCTGCTGGGCGCGAACGCCCCGGACCTCGACGCCATCACCCTCTTCATGACGCGCGACGTCTCGCTCGGCTTTCGCCGCGGCTGGACGCACGGCCTGCTGGCGATGGTCGTTCTCCCCCTCGCACTGGCCGGACTGCTGATTCTCGCGGATCGCGCGCGCCGGTGGTTCTCCGGACCGGTCCGGCAGAACAGCCCGCCCGTTCGAACCCTTCCGCTCGTCGCGGTCTGCGCCATCGCCGTCTGGACGCACCCGGCTCTGGACTGGCTCAACACGTACGGCGTGCGCTTCCTGATGCCGTTCTCGGGAACGTGGTACCACGGCGATGCGCTGTTCGTGGTCGACCCGTGGGTCTGGCTGCTCGCGGGAACCTCCGTCGTCCTCGCGCGCAGCACGTCACGCGCCAGTCTCGCGGCGTGGGTCGTGCTGGGGGTCGCCGCGACGTCACTCGTCACCGGCTTCGAGGGAGCGCCGGCCGCAACGCGGCTGCTCTGGTGCGTCGGCGTCGCCGCGATCGTCTGGCTGCGCGCGAGCGGACAATGGCGTCTGGCCTTGCCGCGCCTGGCCACAATCTGCCTCTCCGCCATCGCGGTCTACATCGTCGTGATGGTCGCTGCCTCGCGCCTCGCCGAGCAACAGGTAGCCGCGTGGCTGGCCGCGCAGGGGGACGACACGCCGATCGAAGTGATGGCGTCCCCTACGCCGGGCAATCCGTTCCGCCGTGACATCGTCGTCGCCGACGCGGAGCATTACCACTTCCTCGATCTCGATTGGCTGCGGGGCGCCGAACCCCGTGTGGCGGCGCGGGCCATCGATCGGCAGCCGCGCGGTCCGCGCGCCGACGCCATCATCGCCGCCGCACGCACCGCGCCGCACGTGCAGGGCCTCGTCGCCTGGATCCGCTACCCGGCCTACGCGGTGGAAGAAACTCCAGACGGCTACCGCGTCATCATCACCGATGCGCGGTATGCCCGTCGTCTCTCGCCTCTGGGGGCTTCCGTCGTCGAACTGGACCGCGACCTCCGGGTGAAGCAGTAGTCGCGGCTATCCTCCTTAGGAGCCCGTGGTGAAACCCCGCGTCGCACCGAGAGCGGTGAGGCGCCCGACTGACAAGGCGCGACGAGGGAGCATATTGGCCCGTATGAGACCGAGGAGCAACGCCGTTCAGGCGGGATGCATCGCCGCTCGAATGTAGCGGGGGTTTCACCACGGGCTCCTAGCCCGGATTTCTCACAGCCACCCGGCGCGAGGCTGAAGCGGTGAGTTTACGGCGCAGGAGGTCCAGCACGGACGCGCGGGAGAGGTTGGAAGGCGGCGGACGGGGCGGTTGCGACACCGACGGCGGCGTGTCGGGCGCAGCGGGCCGGCCCCGGGGTAGTCCACCGGGTAGCTGCGGACGTGGTCTGGCGTTGGACTGGGGCGTCAGGCGGGTGCGCGCGCTTGGTGCAAGCGGTTGGCGGCGAGGATGAACAGGTCGGCGTCAGGCAGATAGTCGGTCAACGCGACCCAGACGCAGCGTGCGGTGACACGGATATGGGCGCCGACCTTGAGCAGCCGGAGGCGTAAGGTGTCGCATTGGGCGCGGGCGAGCCGGGTGCCTGCCAAAGCCCGGCTGCGGAGCGCGTGCAACAGGACGTAGGCCAAGGTCGACCAGTAGAGGCGCAACTGGTTGGCCCGCAGGGTGGCACTGCTGGTGCGGTCGGCAAACAAGGCCAGTTGCTGCTCCTTGATGCGGTTCTCCATATCGCCGCGGGCGCAATACAGGTCCTCATACAGCGGCTGGGCCGGGACGCGGTCTGCCGGCAGCGAGGTCACCACGAAGCGCGGATTCGGCCCGGCCGGCAGGTGCTCGGCCTTGCCGACGACCCGCCGCTCCCGGCTCCAGCTCTTGCGCGTGCGATAGCCGAAGTCGGCGAACACCCGGGCCGGCTGACCGCTCGCCTGGCACTGGGCCTGGGCCTGCACCATCGCCGGCGCCAGTTGCGCCTTGAGGCGGTCGTTCTTGGCGACCCCGATGAGATAGTCCACCTGGTGCGCCTCGCACCAGTTCAGCAACGCGTCCCGGCAGAAGCCCGAGTCGCCGCGCACCAGAATGGCCACCGTCGGCCACGCCTGCCGCACGCGGTCCACGATCCACGCCAGTTCATCGACCACGCCGGCCGCCGCATCGATGTTCGCCGGCCGGAGCCGTGCACACAGCACGTGCGCGCCGCAGAAGACATACAGCGGCAGATAGCAGTAGTGCCGGTAGTAGCCGTGGAAAAAGCGCCCTTCCTGTTGGCCGTGCAGCGGGTCGTCGGTGGCATCGACATCGAGCACGATGCGCACGGGCGGCTGCGGGTGGGCCTCGATGAACAGGTCGACCAGCAGCGCATCGAGCGCCGCCTGGTCATAGCTCACCTTCTTGTAGCGGTCCGTCTCCGCGTCAGGCCCCGCCAACTCCAGCCGGTTCAACGTGCTCTTGCCCGCCAGGGCCGACCCGCGGTCCGCCGCCCGCACCCGGGATGCCCCGGTCGGGTCCGCCTTGCCCACCACCGCCGCCAATAGCGCGTCGCGCCGCAGCGTGTCGTGGTCGTTCAGGTCTTCGTAGCCCAGCGCCAGGCCAAACACCCGCTGCGTCACTAACTCCTCGACCGTGTGCTCCACCCACCGCCCGTCCCGGTGATCCTGGAAGCACCGCGCCGCACGCCGGCACACCTGCGTGCACGCTTCCACGGCCTGCAGTAATAGCGCGCCCGCGTTGGAGGTAATCCGCCCGCCACCGAAACGCGCCACCAGTCGGCGGCGGCCGACACGCGGAAATTCAAGTTGGATTGGCGTACACTGTGTGGACAAGAGGCTGCCTCCGTGTCTGGTGTGAAAGTATTGCGGCCACAACACTTTACGCCATCACAGGCAGTCTCTTGTATCTACAACGGTGAGAAATCCGGGCTAGCAGCCTGTCGGACTTAGGCCCGGGTTTTATAATGGGGCTTGTCGAGTTGAGGGGGTAGAAGTAGATGCCGAATTTTGTACAGCGGCACCAGTCGCAGTTGTATCTGCTGCCGCCGGACCTGCGCGATTGGCTGCCTGAGGACGATCTGGCGCACTTCGTGGTGGAGGCGGTGGAACGGGTGCCGCTGGAGCGGTTCCAGGTGAACGAACGGGGCACCGGATCGGCGCAGTATCACCCGCGGATGATGCTGGCGTTGCTGGTGTACTGCTACGCGAACGGGATCTTCGGCTCGCGTCGGATCGAGCGGGCGACGTATCGGGACATTGGCGTTCGGTACGTGGCGGCGAACTGTCATCCGGACCACGACACGATCTGCACGTTCCGGCGCAGCAACTTCGAAGCGGTAGCGGAGGCGTTCCTGCAGGTACTGCTGCTGGCGAAGGAGCTGCAGTTGCTGCGTGTTGGGACGGTGAGCGTGGACGGGACGAAGGTGGACGCGAACGCGAACAAGCGCAACAGCATCCGCTACGACCGTGCGGGGGCGTTGCGCGAGCAGTTGCGAGGCGAGATCGAGGGGTTGTTGGATCAGGCGGAGCACGCCGACACGGACGACGTGCCGGACCCACAGGGTCTGCCGGAGGAGTTGTCGCGGCGCGAGACGCTACGGGCGAAGCTGGACCGTGCGTGCGCGGAGTTGGAACGGCGTGCGCAGGCGCGTGCGGACGCGGAGCGGGCGGAGTACGAGCGCACGGTGGCGGCGCGGGAGCGGCGTGCGGGATCGCGCAAGGGTCGGCACATCACGCCGCCGAGGGACGCGCCGGAGGCGAAGGCGCAGATCAACCTGACGGATGCGGACAGTGCGCTGATGCGCAAGAGCCGGCGCCATGAGTACCGCCAGGCATACAACGCGCAGGCGGTGGTGGATGCCGACGGCAGTCAGTTGGTGTTGGGGTCGCGGGTGAGCGTGTGCGCGAGCGACCGCAACGAGTTGGTGGCGGACGTGGACGCGATACCGACGGCGGTGGGCGCGGCGGATCGGGTACTGGCGGACAGTGGCTACGCGACGGGCAGCGAGGTGTCGCAACTGGCAGGTCGCGGTGTGGAGGTGTTGGTGGCGACGGGGGCGGAAGGCCAACGGCGCCGGCACGACTTCCGACCGGAGCCGCCGGAGCAGCTGGCGAAGGAGCCGCAGGCGGACTGGATCAAGTCGATGCAGGAGAAGATGGCACTGCCGGAGCACCGGGCGCATTACCGTTTGCGCCAGCAGACGGTGGAGCCGGTGTTCGGGATCGTGAAGCAGGCGATGGGCTTCCGGCAGTTTCTGCTGCGGGGTCTTGAGAAGGTGGAGGGCGAATGGGCCTTGGTAACGCTGGCGTATAACTGCCGACGCGTGCACAACCTCAGGCTGGCATGACGGGGCTATACGGGGCGGAACTCGGCGTGTTCGCGACCCACCAGAGGCGTCAGAAAGACCTCCAGGCGCCGTCAGCGACCGATGGCCAGGATACAGTCCCCGTTTCGGTCGAAGCGGCCCTCCCGGCACAGAGACACAGGGCGTCGTTCAAACAGGTGCCAAGTCGCTTCCACGCGCGTTTGCCGCGCCTAAGTCCGACAGGCTGCTAGTCCCCCGGGTGCAGGTCGGCGCCGCAGTGCTTGCAGAACTCGGCGTCCGGGTCGTGACCCTCCCGGCTGCATTCCAGGCACGCCTGCGTCGATATCGGGTCCGTCCCCCGCCGCGCGATGGCGGCCGAAAAGATGCCGGTAGGCACCGCGATGATCCCGTAGCCAATCAGCATCAGGATCACGGCGGCGAACTGCCCGACGGTGGTCTGCGGCGAGATGTCGCCGTAACCGACCGTCGTTATCGTCACGATGGCCCAGTAGACCCCCCGCGGGATCGACGTGAAGCCGTTTTCCTCCCCTTCGACCAGGTAGATCAACGCGCCCATCACCACCGCGATCGACGCGACTGCGGCCATAAAGACGACTATCCTCGGCCGGCTCTCGCGCAACGCATCCGTCAGCTCTTCCGCGCCCATCAGGTAGTGCCCGAGCTTCAGGACACGGAATACGCGGATCAGCCGGACCACGCGGATCGCGATCAGCGCCTGGCCCCCGGGCAGTACCAGGCTGATCCAGGTGGGGATGATCGCCATCAGGTCAATCAACCCGAAGAAACTGAAGATGTAGCGCGACGGATACCGCACCGCCGCGATGCGCGCGGCGTACTCGACGGTGAACAGGAGCGTGAACACCCACTCGATCTGGAGGAGCAGGGAGGCGAACTGCGGCCGCACGTTCGGCAGGCTCTCGAGCATCACCACCGCCACGCTGGCGATGATGGCAAGCAGCAGTGCGACGTCGAAGAGCTTGCCGGCGGGCGTGTCCGCTTCGAAGATGATCTCGTGCAGGCGGAACCGCCACCCCAGCTCCGCCGGTCGGTCTTCGCTCTTGAAGAGCCCCCGCTTACGATGCCGCTCTGCTGCCAGCATTAGTGGCGGTGGGTGGTGAGGTCGATGACCGAGCCGTCATTGTCGATGACGAAGCGGCGGAACTCGCTGGCCATCGGCCCATTATAAGTGGGCGGTTTCATTGCGCCGGCGCTCACGGGCGGGTGCGTAGCACTGCCCGCGGTTAGGCTAGGCTTGGGCATTCATGGAGGTTCCGATGGCGACTACGAAGAGACACCTGATTGCGGCGGTTGCAGTGGCGGCCGCGGCATGCACGAGCGCGCCGGAGCCGGTGGAGATCCTGATGACGAACGGGCAGGGGGAGATCGCCGGCGAGGCCACCGATACCTCCATCGTCCTTCAGACACGCCTCACCGCGAAGTCGGGATGGGTCGATGGCGACCTGCCGGGCATGGCAGGCGTCGTGCGGTTCGAGATTACGACCAACCCGGAGTTTGCGGCGCCGCGGGTCACCCCCTGGCTGGAGGCGACGGCGGAGAACGACCACATCGTCAAGGCGCAGATCGCGGGCCTGACGCCCGGGACCGAGTACCTCTACCGTGTCCTGTACGGCCCTAACCCCGACAACGCCGAGAGCGGACCGACCCGCTCGTTCGCTACCCACCCGGGTCCGGACGCGGAGGCGCAAACCAGCTTCACCGTCGTCACCGGGATGAACTATCACCAGTTCTACAACAACCCGAACCGGATGTACACCGGGCCCGACAAGGAACTCGGGTTCCCGGGCCTCGTGTCGATGCTGGCCCTCGAGCCCGACTTCTTCATCGCGACCGGCGACAACGTCTACTACGACGCGCCGTACGACGGGCGGGCCGACACCGCGCCCACGATGCGCAGGAAGTGGCATGAACAGCTCGGCCGGCAGCGTTTCATCGACTTCTTCGCGGACACGCCGACGTACTGGCAGAAGGACGATCACGACTACCGCTTCAACGACTGCGACAACACGACCGACGTCGCGCCGCTCCCCGAACTCGGACGTCGCATCTTCCTCGAGCAGGTGCCGGTGGCCGACCCGAACGACCCCGACCCGGTGACCTACCGAACGCACCGCGTCAGCCGGGATCTCCAGATCTGGCTGGTCGAGGGACGCGACTACCGGAGCGCGAACATGATGGAGCCGGGGCCCGACAAGACGCTCTGGGGCGCCGAGCAGCTCGCCTGGTTCAAGGAGACGCTGCTCGCGAGCGACGCGACGTTCAAGATCCTGATCTCACCGACCCCGATGATCGGCCCGGACGACGCCAACCAGGCGGGACGGGCGGCGGAGGGACACGACCCGGCCAAGCGGGACAACCACTCGAACCCGCTCGGCTTCCGGGCGGAGCGCGACGCCCTGGTTGACTGGCTGACGGAGAACGGCTTCCTTGAGAAGCACCTCTACATCGTCACCGGCGACCGGCACTGGCAGTACCACTCGCTCGACCCATCCGGCTTCGAAGAGTTCTCGACCGGCGCCCTCGTCGACGCCAACTCCCGTGTCGGGCGGCCGCCGGGCGACCCGGACTCCAACGACCCCGACGCGCTCGTGATGCAGTACTACACGTACGACGAGCCGACCGGCGGTTTCCTGAATGTCGTCGTCACGCCCGGCGAGACGCCGACCGCGGCGTTCCGTTTCTACGACGAACAGGGCGTCCTGCTGTACGAGGACGTGAAGACGGCGGGCTGACGGTTCGCCGCGCGGACCCCCGTTCGCGGCGGGAACCTCACTGGAGCTTGATCGGCTGCACGAGTGCGCCGTTACCTGCCGAGTCCCACGCGGCGAAACGCACCCATTTCTTCCCGGTGGCGTCGAACGGGATTTCGAACCGTTGGCGGCCGAACGGCAACAGGTCGGTCGCCGAGACGATCTGCCGGTCAGTCGTCTGCCCGTCTCCCCAGACGACCTCGACGAATTCCAGCGGAAAGGTCCACTCCACTTCGGCGATGATCGTGCTGTCGGCGCCAGTTCCCTCGATGCCGTAGGAGGGGATCAACACCTCTCCCGAGGTCACGAAGTAGTCGCCGCGCTTCATGGCGTCGATGATCGGGCTCCAGTCGTCGGACCCGGGGAGCTGATCGATCTTCACGTAGCTGACCGGATTGTTCGCGTAGATGTCGTCCCCCGGTCCCTTCTGATAGGTCTCTGAAATGGCATGCAGATACTTGGCCGGGGTGGGTTGGTCGGCGACCCAGTTGTTCATGTCGTCCAACAGGTCCAGGCAGCGAAGCTCGCACAGGCGCCGCTCCGACCCGTCGATGCCCATCCCCCAGCGCCAGCCGATCCCCCGATAGTGCTCGTGCCGAAAGTGGGCCGTGTCCTTGATCGCGTCCGGAAATCCGGTCGAGCCCTTCGAGCGCGGATGGGCCATGTAGATGAGCATGTTCTCCCGCTTGGCCATCTCCATCATGTCCGCCGGGTTGCCGACGTGATAGACCGTGCCGTACGTGGGATGCTCCTCGACAAACGCTTGGCCATCGGCGCGGCCTTGCGTCCAGAAGACCGGCTTCGACGGCAGGACGTCGTTGTGCCCGCCGAGATTGCCGGAAAAATCCTCCTCGCTCGGCATGATCAGGAAGTCCTTGTCGGAATGTCGCCGGGCGCCTTCGAAGTAATCAGCCTGGTTCTTCAGGCGATCGGGGCCGCGCGAACTCTCGCCCAGCCCCAGGATGTTGATCCCGATCGCCTTCATCGCATCGAGCTCGCGAATCCTCGTGTCCATGCCGGATGCCTGCAGCCGCCGCACGAATCGGGTATGAAAGTGGGTCGCCATGACCTTGTGGCCTTCGAGCGGCTTGAAGGTGTCCTGGCGGGTGAAGGCCAGCGCCGACTCCAGCGTGGCCTCGCCGGATCCGGCGCTGACATAGAAAAAGACCGGCATCCGCTGCCAGGTGCCCGGCCTCGCGCTGCGGAGCGCGGAGTTCTGCCGGATATCCTCGGCTCCGCGGCCCACGCCTGTCGGCTCTTCCTCGCCGTCGGGCTGTCGGACGCCGAACGAGAACGACGTCTCGCTATCCTTGCGATACCAGGTGTACCCGAGGTTGAACTCGAGTTCGCGGGCCCAAAAGAAATTGTGCGGCGGCGGGAACGCCGCAATAGCCCCCCCTGGAACTTCGGCAACGACCAGCCGGTTGCTCGATTTCAGAGACACCGGGCTCTCGTTCAGAGCGCCGCCGAACTGATAGTCCTGCCAGAGATTCGAGATGTCGCGCCATACCATCCGGGACGTCGGCTGAATCGCCAACCCGCTGAGACCGGCCTCGTACTTGTAGGCCACCGACGGTTCGTCTGTCTTGGCAATGACCTCCTGCCGGATCAGGTTCGTGCCCCGGAACACCGTGTATTGCAGCCGGCCGGCAAAGACGCCCAACTCGACGCCGGGGAAGGTCACTTCAAGGCGCGCCCCGTTGGTCGTCACTTCGCATCCCTGCGCCTGATACGTCGCGGTGGCGCGCGTGACCTCTTCCGGCAGGCGCGGCAGCCCCGGCTGATGATCGAGGCCCTCGAGCGGGGGTGTCGAGTTTCCGTGGGCCGCGTCGCCGCCCGGGAGGTTCAAGGGCGCGTCCCAGAACGCGTCCCACTTTTCCTCGTCGATGATCTCCGCCGTGATGTCGACGCCGAGCGCCTGGAGCGGCCGCAGTTGCTGATTGGTGATCCGGCGCAGACCGGAGGCTACCCGGAATTCAGGCCTCGCGTTGCTGACCAGCGTGGCCCACCGCGCGCCCTTGCGCCGCACCGCGAGGTCCAGAATCGTGGGCGCGCCGCCCGAGATCATCAGCCTGAGCCGTACTTCCTGGCCAGGGTCCCCGTCCCAGGTGAGGGCCAGTGTGTCATCGGCCACGGCGGCGGTCAGCCCTGGCGATGCCTGGTATCCGGTCAGACTGCAGTTCAGCGCCTCGGCATACGCCGGCGACGCGCCGAACCCAACGGTAGCTGCGGCCAGCGCGGTCACGGAGAGTACGGACGCGACAGATGTGATCGTGGTCTTCATCATGGCTTCACCCACATCGGCTGCACGAAGGCGCCGTTACCGGCCGAGTCCCAAACGGCAAAGCGGACCCACGCCTTCCCGGTGGCGTCGAACGGGATCTCGAACCGCCGGGATCCGAACGGAGGCAGATCGGTGGCGGAGACAATGCGCCGGTCGATGTTCGTGCCATCGCCCCAGACCACTTCGACGAATTCAAGCGGGTACGTCCACTGCACGTCGGCCCCGAACGTCCGCGTGTTCCCAGTGCCTTCGACAGCATGGTTCGTAATCAGAACCTCGCCCGTCGTCACGAAGAAGTCGCCGTTCCGGAGCGCGGTCAGGATCGGGCTCCAGTCCTCGTCCGCCCTCGGCAACCGCTCCAGCTTGACGTAGTTGACCGGGAAGTTCGCATAGATGTCGTCGTTCGGGCCCTTCTGATACGTATCGACGTCCGCGATGATGTACTTCGGCCGCAGACCGGAGCCGGCCAGGAGGTTGTTCATCGTGTCCACCGCGTCGAAGCAGCGATACTCGCACATCCGCTTTTCCGACAGATCCTGGCCCATGCCCGGCTTGAAGGCGACGCCCAGGTAGCGGTCGTTGCGCAGATACGACGTGTCGAAGAGGTGATCCGGGTACCCCGTCGTGCCTTTGGTGCGCGGGTGCGCATGGAACCAGTAGCCGTCCTCGTCGTCCAGGAGCTGCTGCATGTCATCCGTGTTGCCGACGTGGTACACCGTCCCGTAGGTGGGGTCGTGCTCGGTGTACGGCTGCCCCGGCTCGCGCACCTTCGACCAGTACACGACCTTGGGGAACATCGTGTTGAAGTGTCCGCCGAAGTACGCGCTCGGCTCTTCCCAGGGCGTCACGAGGAAGTCGGCGTCGGAGGCCTTCTGCGACGCCAGGCCGTAGTCGCGCCAGTCATCGAACCGCAGCGGGCCAGGGTCGTTCGGATTCATGTCGCCGTGGAAATCGCTCAACCCGACGATGTTGAGGCCCACCGCCTTCATCGCCTCCAGGTCCGGGAACTTGTAGTCCAGCGACCCGAGCGCGCGCTGCCGCTCGGTGAACCGGAGGTGGAAGTGGTTAACGAACGTCTGGTAGCCCGGGACCGCCTTGAACTTGTCACCGTAGGTGAAGGCGAGCACATCCTGGCGTGTGGCCTCCGCGGGGCCGGTCCCGGCGTAGAAGTACATCGCCATCCGCTGCATGGTGCCCGGCGGCGCGTTGTACAACGCGAAGTTCTCGACGTAGCGCGGGTCTTCTTCACGATCGTGCTGCCGCACGCCGATGCCGAACTGGTCACCCTCGTCGTGCCGGTACCACACGTAACCGAGATTGATGTCCACTTCCCGTGTCCAGAAGAAGGCGTGGGGCGGCGGAAACGCCGCGACCGACCCGCCCTGGCCTTCTGCGACCAGCACGCGGTTGGCGGCCCTCACCGCGACCCTCGTGTCGTTCGTCACGCCGCCGAACCCGTACTGTTGCGCGTTGCCGCCGAGGTCGTTCCACACCACACGCGACAGCGTGTCGGTCGAAAAGCCGCGCAAGCCCCCTTCGTAGATGTAGGCGACCGAGTCCTCCTCGGTCATCGCGATGGCCTCCATCCGCACGAGGTTCGTGCCGCGATAGACCGTGAAGCGCAGATTGCCGGCGAAGATGCCCATCGACAGGCCCGGAAAGGTCACCTCCAGGCGCGCGCCATCCGTCTTCACGCTGCACGACGAGGTGGCGAACGACGCATCCATGTGACGGATTTCCTCCGGCGAGCGCGGGAGACCCCAGTTCCGGGGATTTCTGCCCTCGGTCACGCCGGGAACGAGAAGCGGCGCGTCCCAGAAGACGTACCACTTCTCTCTGTCGATCACCTCCTGGTCGATTTCGACGCCCGTCCCCTCGAGCGGCCGTGACTGCTGGTACGACAGCCGGCGGACGCCGCTCGTGACATGGAATTCGGGTGTGAGATCCTGACCGAGCGTGGCCCAGGCGCCGCCCTGCCGGCGAATCGCCAGCTCCCGCACGATCGGCTGCCCGTCCTGGATGACAAAACGCATCCGCAGGTCGCTGCCGTCGTCGCCGGCCCACGCGACGCTCAGCACATCCGATTCGACGGTTACCGCGAGCCCGTCCTTCGCCGTGTATTGGCCCAGGTCGCAGGTCAGGGGAGCAGCAGACGCCGACGCGCCGGTGAAGACGACGACGACAAGGGCGATCAGCCCTTTCATGGCAATGCTCCTCTCGCTGGACCCAACTGTGGGTCGGTCCGACGAGACCGCGCCGGCCCGCCTCCGATTCGAAAAGGCGGATCGGGACCAGTAGCCGACACTACATCCTCGCGGTCGGCGTCAACAAACCTACGCGCGCCGTACAGACGAAACCCCGGGAGGCCACCCGCGTGGCGCCCCCCGGGGGTCGTCGAACTACCGGAACGCTGGGCTAGAAACGGAGGCCCAAGGAAATCAGGAACGACCGTGCCGACGGGTAGTGGCCGGCTGAGGTCGCTTCGCCAAAGTTGATCCCTTCGGTGTACATGGTCGGGATCCCCAACGCGTCCGTCGGGCCGCTCGAGTCATGCCGAATGGTCGTGTTGAAGAGGACCAGCTTGTCGTTATTGGTCACGTTGTACCAATCGAACTTCAGCCACGGCCGCAGGTCCCGCCAGACCGGGATGTCGTAGTGGAGCGACAGGTCGAACCGACCCACGCCGTTGTAGGGCTCCGACCCGCGACCCGAGTCGTAGTAGAGCGTCCGAGACGTGGGACCATCGATGTAGCCGAGCTCGTCGAGGATCGCCTGCTGTTCGGAACTCACTCGGAAGGCGCTCGACGCGAGGCTGTAGTTCTCGGCCGAGTCGTAACGCCAGAAACCGCCGACATCCAGGTCTCCCATGAAGCCCATGCCGAGGGTGTAGATCCCCCCAGACGCGGACCCGGTGCTTCTGGTAGTCGTCGAGGCGGCCCCACGGATAGAACCGATCCGCCGGCGTCACTTCCGGCCAATCGCCGTAGACCGACGAGACGCCAGGCTGGTTGGTTCCTTCGCCGTCGAAGTTCCCCTCGCTGTTGAGCTGGATCGTCGTGGAACCGTTCAGCAACAGCCTATCGAAGAGCTGGTACCGGGCCTCGAACTGCAGCCCGTCGTAGTTCCGCTGCAGGACGTCCGCGTCGTCCCCCAGGTCGCCGGGGTTCGCGAAGACCTGGTTCGTGAACGTGCCGAACTCCTCCCCGGTGTCCGGATCCATGAGCGTCGTCGTCCCGGTCGTCAGGTCCTGGTAATCCTCCACGAAGCTACCCGAGCGGCGGCGGACGTAGGTCGCCTGGAAGTACCCGCGTGTCCCGAGCGTCGCGCCGCTCGACAGCGTGAACTCCTTGGTGACGGGCGAATTGAGCCGGTCGTCGGCGAAGACATTCTGCGTCGGAAAGGAGCCGAAGACCGTGAAGTAGTTGTTGGGGTCGAGTCCGGGGCAGTCCGCTGCCGTCGCGTTCGGCAGGCCCGGGCACTCGTGCGTCGGACCCGTGTAGACACGGTACAGCAGGCTCGGCTTCCCGACGTTCGTGTTCTCCGCGAACTGCGCCTCGCTGTACTTCCCGGAGTAGTGGCTGTAGGTCGCCTGAATCGAGAAGCGGCCGTCACCCAGCGGGTCCAGTGACGCGGCGACGCGCGGGACAATCGAGCGCGTGTCGACGGTTGTTATGTCCCCCGGCGTCGACTCGCCCGTGACCATCTCACCCCGCACGCCGAGGTTGAACGAGAGGTAATCGTTGAACGCCCAGTTGTCGTTGATGAAGAACGACCTGGTGCTGATGTTGATCCTTGCCCCGCGCGCCGGCCTCCAGTCCTCGATCAATGAGTCGAACTGAGAGAACACCGGGATCAGCCGGTTGTCGACCAGGACCGGGTCGCCGTTCGCATCCACCTTGTAGTCGGCGTCGAAGACGAAGCCGGTCGACGACTGCGAGTTGCCGCCGGTCCGGGTCGAGCGGTAGCTCTCGAAGCCCACCTTGATGTTGTGCGAACCGAATGACTCCGTCGCCTTGTACCAGGTGACGTTGCCCGTCACCTGCAGGTTGTTCCGATCTTCCGGGTCCGTTGCGTCAAAGTAGGGCCCGTTGAAGTGGCCCAACTGCTGCGTCAGGGTGATGAAGGGTGAGTACCCGATGGCGGTCTCGGTGCCGCCGCCGCCCCGGAAGCCCTGCCGCTTCTGCGACACCTGGGCCTCCGCAAAGACGTTCTGGCTCAGGCTGCCGCGGTAGGTCGTGACATACAGGTCGTTCGGCCGCCCCGCGTCGTTCTGCGTGTCCGGCGTGATGCTGAAGCCGAAGGTGGGGCGGTCGAACCGGGACGTCTGGTTCCGCATGTACTGGCCGGACAGCGTGTGTCCCGGCGCGAGCGTGGCGGTCAGCTTGATCTGGTTCCGGTCGTTGTTGGTCCTATGGTTGTACGAGATGGCGGTCTGCGCGAAACTGTCGCTGGTGGTGGTCCGCGCGCGGCGGTACGAGGAGAAGAACCAGAGGCGGTCACGTGCGATCGGTCCGCCGAGCGTCGCCTCATGCGTCTGGTTCAGGATGTCCTCCCGCTCCACCTCGTTCTCCACCTCGTAGGGGTTGAGCCCTTCCCACGTCGGGTTGTCGAGATTCGTGCGCCAACTGCCCGAGAACGTGTTGCCGCCGCTCTTCGTGATGACGTTGACGACGCCGCCGGAGAACCGACCGTACTCGGCGGAGATCCCGGAGGTGAGTACCTGCGTCTCCTCGATCGCGTCGGCGACATAGAGCCCGTTCGACGTCCCGAACAGGTTGTCGTTCGTATCGACACCGTCCACCAGGTAGACGTTGTCGTACGCGAACGCGCCGTTGATCGCGAGCTGCCCGCCATTCGGCGTGTTCGTATTCAGACCGGGCTGAATCGCGGCGATAGCGAACGGCGACCGACCCATCGGCAACGCGTTCACTTCATCGACCACCATGTTCGAGGCGGTCTCCGTCGTCTGGATTTCCGCCGGGACGACGCCTACTACCTGCACCGTCTCGGTGACGCCGCCGGGCGCCATGACCGCGTTCACGCCGACCTCGCCGCCAAGCGGCACCGTGGCTATCTCCTCGACATCGCCGAAGCCGGAAAGCGTGAAAACCACCGCGTACACACCCGGCGGGAGCTGCGGCAGCGAGTAGTTGCCGTTGATATCACTGACAGCCGTGCGCATCCCCTGCATGGAAGGCGAACTGACCGTAATCGTCACACCGGGGAGCGAAAGCCCCTGGGCGTCCACCGCGGTGCCACCGATGGTTCCGGTCTGGCGGCCCTGCGCAAAAGCGCTCGCCGTGACCGTTAGCGCGAATGCAAGGCTGAGCGCGATTGTCAGAGTCTTTCTCATCGTCCAGATCCTCCTCAACGCGGTATATAAGCCACCCTTCTATTAACATCAATTCTACACCCAAACGGACAGTGCACACTCGGCGACTGTCGGCAATCCGCGGCCGTGGGCGGTTCAGTCTTCGTCGGGGGCCAGGTCTCTCGGGCGCCAGAGATTCGCGAGCGTCGCCGGGCTCTGGAGCGTCAGCCTGGACCAGGCGGGGATCTCCAGATGGATCTCGGCGAGTGCCGCGGTGGGCAACGGCTCGCCGGCGCCGCCGAAGCGGGCGACCAACTCCTCGAGACCGGGATTGTGGCCCACCACCATGACGGTGGCCGCATCGCCGGCCGATTCGCGGATGACCTCGATGATCTCGGACGGGTTGGCGAGGTAGAGCCGCCGTTCCAGTTGGACCGTGCCGGGGTAGGCAGCCTCACTCGCCACCGCCTCGGCCGTGACCCGGGCCCGTTTGGCGGTAGAACTGAGGACCAGGTCCGGGCGGAGACCGTGCTCCGCCGCGAGGCGTCCCATTCGGGGAGCATCGCGCTTGCCCCGCTTGTTGAGAGAGCGGTCGTGGTCCGATTGCTCCCGATCCTTCCACCTGGACTTGGCGTGCCGCAGAATCAGGAGGGTCTTCATGGCGCTGCCGCTCCCATCATAACCGGGTGAACCGGCATCCCCGCGCCCCGGACCGGCTCAAGGACGGCAGCGTGGGTGGTATGATGCGGCCCACACGACTATCCGTAGAGAGGTGGCACCATGCGGACTCCCTTGACGGCTTTCAACATCCTCGCGGCCGGGCTGATTGCCTTCGGCGGTAGCGGCATCGCCGCGACTCCCGCCGCCGCGCAGGAAAACCCCTATGACACCACGGTCGACGCCCGAATAGGTCAGCGGCTCTTCCGTGCGCAGTGCGGCCGCTGTCATGGCCGTGACGCCAAGGGGAACGACGAGACCGGCGCGCCCGACCTGACGATTGGGCAATTCACCTATGCGAGCACCGATCAGGGCATGTTCGAGGTGATCCAGGACGGCATCGACAACACCGCGATGATCGGCATTAGCAGCCGCGCGTCGGATCAGGCCGTCTGGCAGATCGTCTCCTACATCAACTCGCTCAACTTCGACCCGAGCGACTACAACCTGCCGGGCGACGCGTCCGGCGGAGCGCAGGCGTACGAGGCTCAGAACTGCAGCCAATGCCACATGGTCAACGGCGACGGGGGCCGCCTCGGCCCGGACCTGTCGGATGTCGGCGGACGATTGACACCGGACGAGATCCGGACTGCGCTGACCGACCCGAACGCCGACGTCACCCCGCGCTGGTGGACGATGCGGATCGTTCGCGAGGATGGCTCACGCGTCGAGGGACTCCGCATGAACGAGGACACGTTCTCGGTCCGGATCATGGATGAGGACGAGCGGCTGTGGCATTTCCTCAAGAGCCAGGTTCGCTCCGTCGAGCGGGTGACCGACTCGACAATGCCCGCCGTTTCGGGGTCGGGTGCGGAACTGGATGACCTGGTCGCCTACGTCTTCTCGCTGCGCAAGGAGGATAACTAGTCATGAAGCGGACTACCCTGCTTATCGCCTGCCTCGCCGTCGCGGCCGTCGCGTTCGCCGTTGCGGATCGCGTCGCGGTCGTGGGCCTCAATGCCCAGTCGGACGGGGCGTCGACATTCCGGCCGGTCACTTGGGAAAGGTTGTTGAACGCTGCCGACGAGCCGGAGAACTGGCTGATGTACAACGGCACCCTCGACAGCCAGCGCTACAGCGGGCTGGAGCAGATCCACAGCCGCAACGTGCAGAACCTCGAACTGAAGTGGGCCTACCAGATACCGGAGATCGACCGCGCCGAAACTACGCCGCTGGTCGTCGACGGCATCATGTTCGTCACCGAGGCGCCGAGCAACGTCGTCGCGCTCGACGCCGCGACGGGACGGCAGTACTGGCGCTACGACCACGAACTGCCGGACGACCTGCGGATCTGCTGCGGCCGGAACAACCGGGGCGTCGCCATCCTCGATGAGACCCTCTACATGAGCACGCTCGATGCGCGCCTGGTGGCGATCGACGCGCGCAGCGGCAACCTGCTCTGGAGCACCGCGGCAGCCGACTATCGCGCGGGCTACTCCAAGACCGCCGCACCGCTCATCGTGAAGGATCAAGTCGTGACCGGGATCGCCGGCGGCGAGTTCGGCATCCGCGGCTTCCTCGATTCGTATGACGCGCAGAGCGGCACGCGCAACTGGCGCACCCACACGATCCCGGGGCCGGACGATCCGGGGAACGACAGTTGGGCGGGCGAATCGTGGCGGACGGGTGGATCACCCACCTGGATCACCGGCTCGTACGACCCGGACCTCGATCTCGTCTACTGGGGTACCGGCAACCCCGGGCCCGACTGGAACGGCGACGTCCGCATGGGCGACAACCTGTACAGCGACTCCGCGCTCGCGCTGAGCGGCGAGACGGGCGAGATGGACTGGTACTTCCAGTTCACGCCGCACGACATCCACGACTGGGACGCCATCCAGGTGCCGATCCTCGGCGACATCATGTACGAGGGTGAGATGCGGAAGGTGATGATGTGGGCCAACCGCAACGCCTTCTACTACACACTCGACCGCGAGACCGGCGAGTTCCTGGTCGGCAAGCCGTACGCCAAGCAGACCTGGGCCGAGGGGCTCGACGAGAACGGGCGGCCGATCCGCGTGCCGAACATGGAGCCGTCGCTGGAAGGCACACTCGTCGCGCCGTCGATTGGCGGGGGCACGAACTGGTGGTCGCCGGCGTTCAGCCCGCGCACCGGGCTGTTCTACGTCAACGCGTACGACGGAGAACAGATCTACTTCATCCGCGACGAGGATTACGTCGAGGGCGAACAGTTCACCGGAGGCGGCGGCGAGAACGCGGCCCCGACCGACACCTACCACAGCGCAGTGCGCGCCATTGACCCCGCGACGGGCGACGTGCGGTGGGAGTATCCGATTCAGCCCCGTTCGACTTCGGGCCTGATGACGACGGCTGGCGATCTGGTCTTCGGCGGGACCGTCGACGGCTACGTCTTCGCCGTCGACGCGGTGAGCGGCGAGGAGCTGTGGCACATGGCGGTCGGCTCGAGGGTGCACGCCGCGCCGATCACCTACTCCGTGGACGGCGAGCAGTACGTCAGCATCGCCGCGGGCAACGTCGTCTTCACCTTCGGCCTGAGCGATTAGCGGTGGGCCGGCGCCCATGGGGGCGGGGATCTCCATGGTGCGCCGGCGTCCACGCCGGCATTGCACGACGTCGACGCTCACCCCGACCTGCCATTACTATCCCCCGCATGCGTACGAAACATGCCGTGGCCATCGCCCTCCTCCTGGGCCTGGCCATCGCGCCGGGCGGGGCGCAGGCGCCGACGTCCCCGCGAAACGCCAACTACGACATCGACGTCACGCTTGACCCGTCGGCGCGGACGCTGACCGGACGCGAGACGCTGACCTGGCGGAATATCTCGCCGAACCCGACGTCGGAACTCCAGTTCCATCTCTACTACAACGCCTGGCGCAACACCCGCTCCACCTGGATGCGCGAGCGCCTCCTCGGCCGGGGTGCGGCGCTGCACGGCCGCCCGGAGGAGGACTGGGGCCGGATCGATGTCAGCAGCATTCGCCTGCCGGGGGATGGCGCCAGCGGCAGCGCCGCCGTTGACCTGACCCGCGACGCCGCGTTCATCGCGCCTGACGACGGCAACCCCGACGACCGGACCGTCCTGCGCGTGCCGCTCCCGAGACCGGTCGCGCCCGGGGAGACGATCGAGGTCGAGATCGAGTGGATCAGCCGCATCCCGCGCCCCTTCGCGCGGACCGGGACAATCGGCGACTACTTCTTCCTCTCCCACTGGTTCCCGAAGATCGGTGTCCTCGAGGCGGCGGGCTGGAACTGCCACCAGTTCCACACCGGGACCGAGTTCTTTTCCGACTACGGCGTCTATGACGTCCGGATCACGGCGCCCGCCGACTGGGTCGTGGGCGCCACCGGACGCGAGCAGGAAGTGACCGACAACGGCGACGGGACCGCCACACGGCACTTCCACGCCGAGGATGTTCACGAGTTCGCCTGGACCACGAGCCCGGACTTCCTGGTCGTGGAAGACCGGTTCGAGCACCCGTCATTGCCGCCGGTCGACATGCGCCTGTTGCTGCAGCCGGAGCATGCCGGCCAGGAAGAGCGGCACCTCCGCGCGACGCGCGAGACGCTCCGCCTCTACGGCGAGTGGTTCGGCGCGTACCCATGGGACCACATCACCATCGTGGACCCGGCGTGGCAGAGCCGCTCGGGCGGGATGGAATACCCGATGTTCATCACCGCCGGCACGCGCTGGCTGTCCCCCGCCTCGACCGACGGCCCGGAGGAGGTGACGGTCCACGAAGCGGGACACATGTTCTTCCAGAGCGGCGTCGGCAACAACGAGATGGAGCACTCGTGGCTCGACGAGGGGCTGAATACCTACGCCACCGCGCGGGCGATGGAAGAGGCGTTCCCCTTCGTCCGCGAGCTCCGCTTCTTCGGTGGCTTCGTGCCGTGGCCGCAACCGGACATTCCGTGGGATCGCGTCATTCATGGCGATCGGATCGCGGGGTACCGGGCGGTCGCGCGCTCGGACGTGCAGGCCACGCCGACCTACCGCTACTGGCCGGGCTCGGGCGGCGCGATTACCTACAACAAGTCATCCCTCTACCTTCACACGCTCGAACGGCATCTCGGCTGGGACGTGATGCAGCGCGGCATGTCGGCGTTCTATCGGCAGTGGAAGTTCGGTCATCCCAAGCCGGACGACTTCTTCACCGCGATGAACACGGCGGCCGGCGAAGACCTGGGCTGGTTCTTCGATCAGGTGCACGGCAGCTCCGCCGTCTTCGACTACGGCATCGCACAACTCGGCAGCCGCAACGCATCGGGACGCGGATGGTTCGACGATGGCCAGTACCGGGACGAAGCGGGCAGCGCGGCGGACGGCGTTTCCCCCGCCGCCGGAGGAACCTCGAACCGGTTCGAATCGCTCGTCGCGGTCCGCCGCTACGGTGACGGGATCTTCCCCGTCGACGTCCTCGTCGAGTTCGCGGACGGGACGACCGAACGCCGGCGGTGGGACGGCCGCGCGCAGTGGACGTACTACCGCTTCGTCGGCCCGTCGCGCGCGGTGACCGCAACCGTCGATCCGGAGCGTGTCCTGTTGCTGGACACCGACTTCACGAACAACAGCCGGACCACGCGGTCCCGCGCCGCCGAAGCGGCGACCAAGTGGACGCTCGCCTCGATCATCTGGCTGCAGGACCTCCTCCTGACGGTTGGTTTCCTCGCATGATCGCCGCCTTCCTCGACGGGCTCCGCCGGACCGCCGCGGCGCCGACGCTGGTGCTGGGGGTGTGGGCGCTGACGCTCGTCACGGTGCTGCCGTTGGCGCTGCTGCTGTTCCTCGGCATTGCCTCCGATCTCGGACCGAGCACCACCGCCGCTGCCGTGGCGGAGGGATGGGACGAGATGTGGTGGATCGAGTTCCGCGCCGACGCGAACGCCATCGAGGGTTTGTTCGGCCCCTGGGTGATCGGCTTTGCGGGAGTCCTCTTCAACCTCTCCGGGCTGCTCAACGGCAGCGCGCCAGGGCCGGCGACGCTGCCCGCTATCGTCTGGTTCCTCGCCTGGATCTTTCTCGCCGGCGGCGTGATCGATCGCCTGGCGCGGCAGCGGCCGATCCGGAGCGCCGCGTTCTTCTCGGCGTGCGGCGGGTTTGCCGGGCGTTTCGCGCGACTCGGCATCATCGCTGCGGCCGTGTACGGGGCGCTCTTCCTCTGGCTGCACCCCTGGTTGTTCGGAGACGTCTACGAAACGCTTGTCCGCGACGTGACGGTGGAGCGCACGTCGGCATGGACTCTGTTTGCGTTCTACCTGATCTTCGCCGAGCTGCTCGCCGCCGTCGACCTGGTATTCGACTACACGCGCGTCCGCGCCGTCGTGGAAGATCGCCACAGCATGATCGGTGCGCTCCTCGCTACACTGCGGTTCATGCGACGCCATGTCGTCGGTGTGGCGGGATTGTGGCTATTGAACGGCGCGCTCCTCGGGCTGATCTTCACCGCCTACGCGGTCGTGGCCCCGGGCGCCGGCGCGAGCGGCAATGCCGTCTGGGGAGCTTTCGTCATCGGCCAGCTCTATATCGTCGCGCGCGTCTTCGCCAGGCTGGCCGCCTACGCGGCGCAGATCTCCTACTTCCAGTCCCAGCTCGCCCACGCCACCTACGTGGCCAAACCGGAGCCGCGCTGGCCCGATTCCCCGGCCGCAGAAGCGATCGCCCCCCCAGGCGCGTGACCGGCCTCGCGCGGCCAGCGGCTTAGGAGCCCGTGGCGAAGCCCCTGCTACATTCGAGCGGCGATGCATCCCGCCTGAACGGCGTTGCTCCTCGGACTGTGGCAGTCCGCGGTCGTCATATGGCCAATATGCTCCCTCGTCGCGCCTTGTCAGGCGAGCGCCTCGCCGCTCTCGGTGCTACGCGGGGTTTCACCACGGACTCCTAGCCCGGACTATTCCTGAAGGCTCCAAGATGGCCCCTCGGACGGTGTGATCGTCGCGCACACGGCCCGCCGGGCGTCGTTTTCGTCGAGCGCCGGCGGGATAGACACTGATTGCCGGTGCGGAAGGCCTGGGTATGGGGCCGTCCAGGGACGGCTTCGCCATGGGCGGGCTCGGTTCGCCGTTGGGATGCGTGTATGCGCGGCTGACGGGCGCTGTCTGGGGTCTATCCGGGGCGGGCGCCGAGTGCCAGCGCGATGTGCCGCCAGGCGTGGAGGTCCGGCGTGGCGGTCGGCAGGTGCAGGACCACGCGGCGGACCGAGCCGACGACGTGCGCCCCCAATTTGAGGAGCCGGTCGCGCAGCCACGTCACCTGGGCGCGGGCACAGGCGGTGCGCGCCGCGCGCAGCCGGAGTTCTTGCATCAGCACGTAGGCGGCGGCGGTGAGCAGCACGCGCAGTTGATTGGCCCAGAAGCGACAGCAGCTCGTGCGGTCGATCTGCAGGCCATCGAGCAGTTCCTTGATGCGGTTCTCGATGTCGCCGCGGGCGCAGTAGATCCGTTCATAGAGGAAGCGCGGCGTCTGGCGCAGATTGGTCACGACGAAGCGCGGGTTGTCGCGCGGGGCGCGGTCGCCGAGCCGGACGACCTCGGCCTTGATCACGACGCGGCGGTCGCGGTCCCACGTGCGGGCCCGATAGCGGGTGTCGGCGTAGACCTGCGCGGTCTGGCCGCTGGCCGCGCTCTGGGCCTGCGCCACGAGCAGGGCGGGCTCGGCGTGGCGCTGCAACACGGCGTTCTTGGCCATGGCCACCACGTAGTCGAGCCGCGGCTCGGCATCCAGGAAGTCGAAGATCTCCGGTGTCGCAAAGCCCCCGTCGAGCCGGACGAGAAACCGCGCCTGGGGAAAGGCCTGCCGCAGCAGGGGCAGCAGCCGGCACAACACGCCCACGGTCCCGCGGGGGGCCGGCACATTGCCGGGCCGCAGCACCGCCGCGCACAGATACTGTTCGCGTTCCTTGTCGAAGGTCAGAAACGCCAGCAACGGCAGGTAGCACCAGCGATCGTAGTGCCCGTTGAAGAAGGTGAGCTGCTGGGCGCCGTGCGTCGCGTCGTCGGTCGGATCCAGGTCGATCGTGATGCGCCGCGCCCGCCCGTCCAGCCGGCGCTGATGCCGCTCGATGACCCGCATCGCCAGCTCGCGCGCCAGCTCGTAGAGGGCGGACCGGCCAACGCCGTTCTCGAACCGCGAGATCGTCGGCTGCGAGGCCAACGCCTCCCCCGCCACCGGGTCCCGCCCGAGCAACAGCTTGTGGATCGGGTCGTCGGCGAGGTGGTCGGCGTCGTTGCCATCGGGATGGCCGCAGGCAATGCCGAAGATCCGCTGGCCGAGCAACTCCGCCAGCGTGTGCCGGATCTTCCCGGGCTCCCGCCGGTCCACCAGACACCGGGCGAAACCCGCCACCAACCCATACACGCGCTCCGCCGCCTTGAGCAGGACGGCGCCGCCATCGGAACTCGCGTGCCGGCGGTCGAACGTCGCGACGAGGGGCTTGTCGAAGAGATCCGGAAAGAGGACAGTCTGTGGTATCGTATTGATCGTCACGCAAGGGCCTCCGTGGTGGGTAAATGTCTGTGAATAAGCCATTTATACCACGCGGAGGCTCTTGTTTTTCTACCGTAATCGGACCCTTCCTGAATTATCCGGGCTAGGAGTCTGCGCCGCAGGAGATTCGCCGGACGATAGTTGGCCGTCGGCCCACAACCTGACGCACCGCGTCGGGGCGACTTCGCCGGTCAGCGGGCGAGGTCGATTCTCGGCGGCCGGCGAAACGGTCGGCAAAATCGGCTCCGACGCGCCCCGGGGCTCGCCAGCGGCCACGATTCGCACCGCTGCGCGGCCGTTGCCGGCTTCATACCTCGCGTTTCACATCCCCATCAGGGGCTGAAGGCGTTTGACGTTCAACGCCAGGCACACCAAGTCCCACTCGCCGCCCGCCGTGGCGAGTCCCCGCAGGCTGAAGCGCCGGAATCCCAGCACGTGCTTGATCCAGCCGTGCGGGGCCTCCGACAGCCACTTGCGTTCCGCATACGCCGCCCGGCCCGCCCGCGTCGCCAGTTTCTCCGACATGCGACTCGTCGCCGGATGCTTCTTGGGGTCGCTGGTCGCCGCCGTCTTACCCTCTCGTCCCGGCGCCACATACCCGTTGACGCCCCGCGTCTCCAGGTCCACCAAGTCCCGCTCGTTGCAATACCCGGCGTCGGCCAGCACCGTCTCCGGCTGCGCGTCGAACGTCTCCGACACCGCGTCGAGCAGCGCCGGCAACCCGCCCTGGTCACTCGCGTTCGCCGTCACGTCGGTCGCCACCACCAACTGGTGGTCACCATCCACCGCCACCTGCGCGTTGTAGCACTGCTGGAACCCTTCGTTGCTCGTCTTCATGATCCCGCTGTCCGGATCCGTGAAGTTGCTCTGCGCCTTCTCGTCCGGCTCGCCATACCCCCGCTTGTACGGCCGACCGCCCTGCGGGTTCCGACCCTCGCCCGGCTGCCGCCCGCGCGCGTCGTCCGCCGCCCGCTGCGCCGCCTCCAGACGCGCCTTCGCCGCCCGGATCGCCGCCAGACGATCCTCCCGCCGCCGCAACTCCGTCGGCAGCTCGTCGCCGCGCACCTCCGCCCCCAACCGCGCATCCTCGGCCGCGTCAGCGTCGTCCGCCGACGCCAGCAGCGCGTCAATCTCGCCGACCAAGCGACGCTCCTCCTCCTGCATCCGACCGTAGCTCATCGCCTTGCGCTTGCTCGCGTTCGCCCGCACCTTCGTCCCGTCTATCGACAACTTCCCGAAGCTCGCCAGCCCCAGCTCTTGCGCCAGACGCACCACCTCCACAAACAGTTTCTTGAAGTCCCCAAGGTGCCGCCGACGGAACTCGCACACCGTCCGGTGTTGCGGAAAGTTGCCCGCCGCCAGCACCCGGAACGCCACGTCCTCTTCCAGCTTCTTCGCGATCCCCCGCGACGAAAACACCCCCGTCGCATACGCGTAGATCAGCACCTTCACCAGCATCCGCGGCGCATACGGCGCGTTGCGCCGTCCGTCTCCCTCATACGGCGCGTAGAACGCCGTCAGATCCAAACCGTCCACCAGGTCGCTCACGTGATGCGCCAAGTGGCCTTCCGGCAGCCACTCCCGCATGTCGGCTGGCAGCAACAGGGTCTGGTCCGGTGCGTAGCGGCGGAACGTCGTCGACATCAGGTCCTTTCGTCGTCGGATGGTCTGCGATTGTCGCATCCCTTTTCTGCGGCGCAAACTCCTAGCTGCGCTTCAGCGCGCGGCGAATCCGATCCGCCAGCGTCTTGACCACCTTCACCCGGGCGTAGCGCTTGTCGTTCGCTTCCACCAGCGTCCAGGGGGCGCGGCGCGTGCTGGTGCGGTCCACCATCTCGTTGACCGCATCGGTGTAGGCATCCCACTGTCGCCGGTTGCGCCAATCCTCCTCGGTGATCTTCCACTGCTTGTGCGGCGTCGCCTGGCGCTGCTCGAACCGTTCGAGCTGTTCCTCCCGGCTGACGTGCAGCCAGAACTTCACCACCACCGTGCCACGCTCCACGAGCTCTTCCTCGAAGTCGTTGATCTCGTCGTAGGCGCGCTGCCATTCGTCCGGACGCGCGAACTGTTCGACGCGCTCGACCAGCACGCGCCCGTACCAGCTCCGGTCGAAGATGGTGACGTGGCCGGCACGCCCGAGATGCCGCCAGAAGCGCCAGAGGTAGTGGTGCGCCAGTTCCTCGTCGGTCGGTGCGGCGATCGGGATGATGCGGAAGTAGCGCGCGTCGAGCGCGGCGGTGGCGCGGCGGATCGCGCCCCCCTTGCCGGAGGCGTCCCATCCTTCGAAGACGGCGATGGTGGAGATGCCGCGGTCGCGGGCCAGGCGCTGGGCTTCGTAGAGGCGGCCCTGGTGACGCTCGAGATCGACGAGGGCCCGTTTGGGTCGGAGGGTCTTGCCGAAGTCGACGGCGGACAGGTGGTCGCGCACTTGCGACGCCGGCGAATCCCCCACTGGTGCGCCGGCGTCCACGCCCGCTTTCTCACCCGCCGCACCCTCCATCGCGCGGCGAATAGCGTCGCGCACGGTGCCCGCGACACGTTCCATCCGATGCGTCGCGTCAGCGTCGTCGATGACGAGCCACGGGGCTCTCGGATCGTCGGTCAGTGCCCTTGCGCGCTCCCAGACGCTGACCATGGCGGTGTGGCGGCCGAGGCGGCGCCATTGATCGGTGCTCGCCCGCCAGCGGCGGAGCGGATCCGCCTCGAACGCCTTCAGCCGCTCGCGTTGTGTCTTCCGGTCGACATGGAGCCAGATCTTCACGATGACCGCACCGTCGTTCACCATCGCCCGCTCGAACTGGGCGATGTGCCGCATCCGCCGGTCGAACGCGGTCTTGCTGCAGCTTCCCTCGGCGCGTTCCTGCAGCGGCGGGCCATACCAGCCGCTCAGGTAGAGGGCGACCAGGCCCCGCGGCGGGAGCGCGCGCCAGTAGCGCCAGAAGTCCGGGCGTTCCCGTTCCTCATCGGACGGCTCGCCCCAGGCCCAGGTCCTGAGCCAGCGAGGATCCATCCACGCGTTCAACTCGTTGGCGGTCTCGCCGCGGCTGGCCGTCTCCGGACCGGCCAGGACGACAAGCACGGGGCCGGCGCCCTGCTTGCGAAGTTCATGCTGTGCAACGAGCAGGTCGGCGCGGATGGAGGTCTCGGTCACCGGGCGACAACTGTAGCACCCGGAACCACTCCCGCTGGCCGGCTGGAGACTGCCGGCGGGCGGCTGCCGCGGGCGCGCGGTCCGTGGGTGTGATACAACGGAAGGGAGCCCAGCGCTGGAGAAAACAATGTCTTCGATATCACACCGCCTTGTTCGTGTCTTCCTCGCCGTGACCGCCGTTGCCGTAGTGGCCACGGCCGCTCCCGCGGCGCAGACCCCCGATCAGCTTCAGCAGCGTGTCGAGAGGGAATTGCACGATGAGCGCTCCATGCGGCGACTCGAGGTGACCGTGGCCGGCGACGAAGCGACGCTCTCCGGGCCCGTCAACACCTTCTGGGACAAGCACCGGGCCATTCAGCGGGCGCTCGGCGTCAACGGCATCAGCACTGTCGCCAGCGAAATCATCGTCCCGGCGGAAGAGGACGAGGAGCGCCTGGCCGAGGAGGTGGGCCGCGCGGTGCAGCGATATCCCCACTACCAGATATGGGATCTGATCGATGGCCGCGTCAACGAGGGCGCCGTCACGCTGTTCGGCAAGGTGACCCCGGAGCGGGACAAGGCGCGCGAGTTGTTCGAGCGGATCGCGAAGATTCGGGGCGTGCAGGACGTGCAGGTGAACTTCGATGTGCTCCCCGCCACGCGGTCAGACGACCGGCTGCGCTACTCCATCGCCCGGCAGGTCTTTGCCAACGTCCACTTTCAGCGTTTCGGGACGATGTCGAACCCACCGTTCCACATCATCGTCGACAACGGCGTCGTCACTCTGGTCGGCTACGTGCAGAGCCAGATCGAAGTGATTGAACTGCAGCGGATCGTGGGGCAGACCCAAGGGGTGATGCGGGTCGAGAACCAGCTCCAGATACCGTAGGCCGGGTGACCGGCACGCCCGGCGCCAGCTCGATCGCCTGCCCCTCGTGCACGATCACCAGCGGCGCGTTCCCTGTCAGCGTGTAGGTCGCCTCGGCCGGTGTCATCTCGACGTCCAGCCGCTGCCCCCGGATCTCGAGCGGAAACCGCAGCCGGCCGAGCGCCTCCGGCACGCGCGGAGAGAACTTGATCGCTCCCCGGAAGTCACGCATCCCGGCGAAGCCATAGATCAGCGTCATCCAGAAGCCACCCATCGACGCGATATGGCAGCCGTCGTGGACATTGCCCGCCACGTCCGCCAGGTCCATCAGCCCCGCGTCGGTCGAATACCGGAATGCCTTCTCCGACTCCCCCACCTCGGACGCGACGATGCTCTCGATCGAAGACGAGAGCGAGGAGTCGCGGGTCGTCAGCGGGTCGTACAAGTTGAAGTTGTTCCGTTTCTGATCGAACGAGAACTCGTCGCCCAGCAGGAACATCGCCAGGACGACATCGGCCTGCTTCACCACGCGATGGCGGTAGATGACGAGCGGGTGGTAGTGCAGCAGCAGGGGGTACTTCTCGGGCGGCGTGTTCGCGAAGTCCCAGTCCTGCTTGTCCTTGAACATGTCGTCCTGCAGATGGACGCGCTGTGACGCGTCGTACGGCACGTACATGAGGCTCGCGGCGCGCTGCCATTCGTCCACCTCGCTCAGCTCGAGCCCGGTGTTGCGGACCAGCGCCGCGAACTGCGACGCATCGGTATCGTGCAGCTGGCGGATCGTGCTGGCCGCATACCCGAGGTTCTCGCGCGCCATCAGGTTCGTGTAGAGGTTGTTGTTGACGACGGTGTTGTATTCGTCCGGCCCCGTCACGCCGTTGATCTTGAAGCTGACGTCGTCCGGACGGCCGGGCCGCTGCGCGTAGAAGCCCAGGTCGGCCCAGAGCCGCGCCGTCTCCACCAGGATTTCGGCTCCCACCTTCGCGAGGAATTCCTGGTCGCCGGTGACGTCGACGTACTTGCGCAACGCGTACGCGATGTCGGCATTGATGTGGTACTGGGCCGTGCCGGCGGCGTAGTAGGCGGATGCCTCAGCGCCGTTGATCGTCCGCCAGGGGAAGAGCGCCCCCCTCTGGTTCACCTCGCGCGCGCGCTGTCGCGCGTTGTCGAGATAACGATGCCGCTCGCGCAGCAGGTTCTGCGCGATACGCGGCGTCGTGTAGATGAGGAACGGCAGCAGGTAGATCTCGGTGTCCCAGAAGTAGTGGCCCTCGTACCCGGGACCGGTCAGTCCCTTTGCCGGCACGCCCACGCCCTCGGCGCGCGCCGTCGCCTGGCAGATGTGGAACAGGTTGAAGCGGATGGTCCGCTGCCACTCCTTGTGATCGACGACGATGTCGGAGCGATCCCAGAACCGGTCGAGGAACCGCCGCTGGCTGTCGAGCAGATCCTGGACACCGCGCTTGACGGCCCGGTCGAGTACGCGCCGCGCCTCGCGGCAGAGCTCGTCGGGGCCTCGGCGGCTAGACGACGAGTGGTAAGCGATGTACTTGACTATCCGGATCCGCGTGTTCGCTTTCCCGTCGATCGAGAAGACCACGCGGCCGCCCGCCGCGTCCGCCTGGGTCTCGGTGGTGACTCCGCATTCGGTCTCGACGGTGTGATCGACCGAACACGACAGCGTCATCCCGCTCGACTTCACCGCATAGCCCCGCACGATGCGAAGACCGCGCGTTTCACTGACGCGCGACTTCAGCACTTCGCAGCCCACCTGCTTGCTGCGCGGATCGCCGTTCTGGTGCTGCGCGCGGCGCGAGTCGGTGATTTCGGATTCGATCACGACCGGCGCATCGTGCGCCAGCGTCACGTCGTAGACGATCGCCGCCAGATGCCGGTGCTCGAGGGAGACGAGACGGCGGGACTCGATCGTGACGCGCTGGCCCGAGTCATGGCGCCAGACCAGCCGGCGGTCGAGCGTGCCGGCTCGCATGTCGAGCACCCGCTGGAACTCGTCGAGCGTGGCGGTCGGCAGAAAGAAGGGTTCGTCGCCGACGTAGAGCCGCAGGATCTTCGCGTCAGGAACGTCGACGATCGTCTGCCCCACCTTCGCGAAGCCGAACGCCTCCTCGCCGTAGACGATCGGCCAGGTCTCATGAAACCCGTTGATGTAGGTGCCGCTGTACTCGACCGGCTGCCCCTCGTCGCAGGTGCCGCGCATGCCGACGTAGCCGTTGGCGAGGGCAAAGATCGACTCCGACGCGGCGAGGCGCCGTTCATCGAATTCGGTCTCGATGAGTCGCCACTCATCGTGCGTGTAGATGTCGTCGACCGAATGCCGTCGATGGTTCGCCATGACTCCTTGCCGCGTGCGCCAGCGCGCGTGCGCCCACGCACCGCGGGGTCCTACCGTTCGTCCAGCGTCGCCCCCAGGTCGGTCACGACCACATCCGCCCCTGCCGCCGCCAACTCCTGCGGCGCCCCGGTCCGGTCGATCGCGACGACGAGCCCGAAACCTCCCGCGCGTGCCGCCTGCACCCCGGCGATGGCGTCTTCCACGACCGCCGCGCGCGCCGGCTCGATGCCCAAGGTCTGCGCCGCGTGGACGAACATGTCGGGGGCCGGTTTCCCCGCCAGCCCCTCGGCCTCCGCCGTCAGTCCGTCGACACGCAACTCGAACAGATCCGCGATCCCCGCCGCGTCCAGAATCTCCCGGCAGCCGCGGCTCGACGAGACGACCGCTCTCCGAACCCCATTCGCCTGCAGATGCCGCACCACCGCCAGCGACCCGTCGTAGGTCTCGACCCCCTCGGTCGCCAGCAGTTCGTGAAAGAGGGCGTTCTTGCGGTTCCCCAGCGCGCAGACCGTCCCATGCCCCGGAGCATCGGACGGCTCGCCATCGGACAAGGTCATCCCGCGCGACGCCAGAAACGCGCGCACCCCGTCATACCGTGGGCGCCCATCCACGTACCGCGCGTAATCCCTTTTCTTAAAAGGTCCGCCGGTCGGTCCGCCGGTCTCCCGACCGGCATTCCCTTTGCCTTCCCGACCGGCACTACCAACAGTCCCCCGTTCCCCCAAAAACGCATCAAACATCCGCTTCCAAGACGTCGCATGCAGCCGCGCCGTCGCTGTCAGCACCCCATCGAGGTCGAACAGCACCGCTTCGTACGCAGTCCAGGTGATCATCGGAACGCTCGGCCCCACGGGCGCGTATCTGTCGGATCGTCGTATCGGCCAATCAACGCGCCGTCGTCTCCCTCACGACGCCGACGGGACACGTGACGCCGGTTCCGCCGTGCCCGCAGTACCCGAACGGGTTCTTGGCGAGATACTGCTGGTGATACTCCTCGGCGTAGTAGAAGGGGGGCAGGTCGCGGATCTCGGTCGTGACCGGCCCGTAACCGGCCTCGGCCAGGAGCGGCGCGTAGCGCTCCCACGACGCCTCGGCGGCGCGGAGCCGCTCGGCGCCCGCGACATAGATGGTCGACCGGTACTGCGTCCCGACATCGTTCCCCTGGCGCATCCCCTGCGTCGGGTCATGATGCTCCCAGAAGAGGGTCAGCAGCCGCTCGAACGGCAGGACGTCCGGTTCGTACACCACGAGCACCACTTCGGCGTGGCCGGTCTGTCCGCCGCACACCTCCCGGTAGGTGGCGTTCTTCGTCAGCCCGCCCGCGTAGCCGACGGCCGTCGCGTAGACGCCTTCCACATCCCAGAACGCCTTCTCCGCGCCCCAGAAGCAACCCATCCCGAAGAGCACCTGCCCGGCGCCGTCCGGGAACGGCGGGACGATACGCCGGCCGTGCACGAAGTGCTCCGGCGAAACCGGTATCGGCTCGTCGCGGCCGGGCAGTGCCGTGTCGGCATCCGGGACGCGAAGGCTGGCCGGGTTGGCGAACAGCATGGTTTCTCCTTCCGCCCCGATTCGAAGGGGGCACCGCAGCGCTACAGCATATAGTGATCCGCCGTGACTGAAATCGAATCCCTGCTGCCCCCTGACGACCTTTTCAACCGCCAGTTGACGGCGAATGTCCATCCGCCCGATTGGCAGAACCCCACGCCGGACGGCCGCTACAACCTGGTGGTGGTTGGCGCCGGGACCGCCGGCCTGATCAGCGCGTCGGTAGCGGCAGGCCTCGGCGCGAAAGTCGCACTGGTCGAACGCCACCTGATGGGGGGCGACTGCCTGAACGTCGGCTGCGTCCCCTCGAAGGGAATGATCCGCGCGGCGCGCGTCTGGGCGAGCGCCCAGGACGGCGCGGGCTTCGGCCTCACCTTTCCCGGTGGCGTCCAGCGCGACTTCGGTATCGCGATGGAACGGATGCGCCGCCTCCGCGCAACCATCAGCCATGTCGATTCGGCCGAGCGCTACCGCGGCCTCGGCGTCGATATCTTCCTTGGCGAAGGACGCTTCGCCGGACCGGACACGCTGCAGGTAGGCGATACGACCCTGCAGTTTGCGCGCGGCGCGATCTGCACCGGCGCGCGCGCCGCGGCGCCGCCGATCCCGGGCCTCGCCGAAGCCGGCTACCTGACG
Organism: Vicinamibacterales bacterium; assembly: GCA_965246995.1. Taxonomy (GTDB): domain Bacteria; phylum Acidobacteriota; class Vicinamibacteria; order Vicinamibacterales; family UBA8438; genus VXRJ01. The sequence goes on along the minus strand of OZ252008.1, from coordinate 593,867 downwards.
AACGAAACCGTCTTCTCCCTGACCGAGCTGCCGCCGCGCCTGGCCGTAATCGGGGCCGGTCCGATCGGTTGCGAGATGGCGCAGGCGTTCGCCCGCTTCGGCAGCGAGGTGACGCTGATCGAAATGTTCGATCACATCCTCCCACGCGAAGATCCGGACGCGGCGGAGGTCGTGCAGGACCGCATGGCACACGATGGGGTCCGCTTCATATTCAACGCCAAGGTCGAGTCCGTCGAGTCGGATGGGGCGAACGGCGGCCAGAAGAACATTCGCTACACCTTGGACGGCGCCGCCAGCGACGTCACCGTGGATGCCATCCTCGTCGGCGTCGGGCGCGCTCCCAACGTCGAGAACCTCGGCCTGGAGGCGGCGGGCGTGGCGTTCGACCGGGCGGGGGTCACCGTCGACAGCTACCTCCGGACGAGCAACCCCCGCATCTACGCTGCCGGCGATATCTGCTTCCCCTTCAAGTTCACGCATACCGCCGATGCGATGGCGCAGATCGTCATCCAGAACGCCCTCTTCCCCCACCCGTTGGGTCTCGGGCGCCGGACGACCGACAGCCTGATCATCCCCTGGTGCACGTACACCGAACCCGAGATCGCGCACGTCGGGATGTACGAAGCGGATGCCCGCGAGAAAGGCCTTGCCGTCGAGACGTTCACGCAGCCGCTCGAGGAGGTCGACCGCGCGCTGCTCGATGGCGAGGAGGCCGGTTTCGCGCGGGTCCTCGTCCAGCAGGGGACCGACCGGATCCTGGGCGCGACAATAGTCGCCGCCGACGCCGGCAACCTGATCAGCGAGGTGACCGTCGCTATGCAGGCCAGGGCCGGACTGGGGACCATCGGCGCCGCGATTCACCCCTACCCCACACAGGCCGAGGCCTGGCGCCGGACCGCAAACCAGCTCCGCCGATCCCGCTTCAGCGCGCGCCAGAAAGCGCTCCTCACCCGCCTGTTCGCCTGGCGGCGCTAGCTGTCGACGCGAGCCCCGCTTCCGAGTAGGATTCACGGGAGGAGTGCGCCACCCATGAAGATTTCGATTACCTACTGCACCCGTTGAAAGTACGGACCCCGGGCCACCAGTCTGGCGGCCGACATCAGGCAGGCGTTCGATATCGACGCCGAGTTGATCGAGGGAACCAACGGCATCTTCGACGTCATCGCCGATGGCGAGATGATTTTCTCCAAGCACAAGGAGGAACGCTTCCCGGAACCCCAGGAAGTCCTTGACGCCCTGAAGGCGTTGACCACCGCGTAACGGCGGAGTGGAAGCGGCGCCGCCGGAGAACTTCGTCCGGCTGCGTCGCACGACAGGAGGACGCAATGCCCCGCAGCAGCACGAAGACAATTACCCGGCGCCGTCTCCTCGCGACCGCCGCCACCGCCATCGCCGCCACGACACTCCCCACGTCGCGCGACGCCCTCGCCCAATCCGGCGACACAACGAAGGCCCCCGGCGGTCCTCCCAGCGTGCTCGGCGACCGCTCGCCGCACGCGACGCTCTCGCGCGGCTCCGTCACCCGCGGTTCCTCCCGCACGCCGCTCCAGGACCTCCACGGCATGATCACGCCATCCGATGTCCACTTCGAGCGTCACCACGCCGGCGTGCCGTCGATCGACCCGGACAACTACCAGCTCCTGATCCACGGCATGGTCGAGCGGCCCATGATCCTCACGCTCGACGAACTGAAACGCTTTCCCGCGACGTCGCGCATCTGCTTCCTGGAGTGCTCCGGCAACTACCCGCAGGCGGCTGGCCCCGAGACCATGCCGCAGAATGTCTGCGGCATGACGGCGACCACCGAATGGACCGGCGTCACCCTGGCTACGCTCTTCCGCGAGGTGGGGGCGAGTCCCGACGCCTCCTGGTTGCTGGCCGAAGGACAGGACGCCGCCGTGATGACGCGGAGCGTCCCGATGGAGAAGGCGTGGGACGACGCGATGATCGCCTACGCCCAGAACGGTGAATCGCTGCGCCCGTCGCAGGGCTACCCGGCGCGCCTGCTGCTCCCCGGCTGGGAGGGAAACTCGAACGTCAAGTGGCTGCGCCGGATCGAGCTGGCCGATCAGCCGTTCATGACCCGCGAGGAGACGTCGAAGTACACCGACCCGATGGCCGACGGCAAAGCGCGGAGCTTCAGCTTTGTCTTCGACGCCCGCTCGGTGATTACGTCGCCGGCGTATCCCGAGGTGATCGAGCCGGGCTGGATAGAGCTCCGGGGCATCGCCTGGTCCGGCCGCGGAACCATCGCCCAGGTCGACACCAGCACCGATGGCGGCGCCACCTGGCAGCCGGCGCGTCTGCAGGAGCCGGTGCTCCGCCAGGCGCACACCCGGTTCCGCCACCTGTGGCAGTGGGATGGCAACGAGACCGAGATCATGAGCCGCGCGACCGACGATACCGGCTACGTCCAGCCGACGCGCGCGGAACTCCTTGCCCAGAGAGGCCGCCGCGCCCGGCGCTACCACCTCAACCCGATCACCGCCTGGCGTGTTCAGTCCGACGGCCACGTCTTCTACCGCGAGGAGGAACCGTGGGACGCATAACGCGCGGTGCGCCGGCGTATGGTCCGCCGGCGTCCACGCCGGGATCCCTCACGCATCTCGCGCTCACGCGTCTCGCCTCCACGCTGTTCGCTGTCGCAGTGCTCGCGGCCGGTTGCACGGGCGCGGACAGCGCACCGCCCGCCGCCGAGCCGGCAACAATGACCGATGCGGCGCCCGCCGACACGACGGCGGCGGTCGGCACCACAGTGCCGGTCGGCACCACAGCGCCGGTCGGCACCACAGCGCCGGCCGGCTATCCCGACCGCTTCGGCTTCGGCCGCGAGGCCACCCACGAAGAGATCACCGCGTGGGACATCGATGTGATGCCGGACGGCACCGGCCTCCCGGAAGGCGAAGGCTCCCACGCCGACGGCGCGCCGATCTACCTCCGCCACTGCGCCAGTTGCCACGGCCGCGCCGGCGAAGGAATGAGCGCAGAACCGCTCGTCGGCTACGAACCGGGGACCGCGCCGCCGTTCGGCCCCCGTTACGAGGAATGGCGTGGCGACGGTGACGACGTCCCGTTCACGGTGGGGAACTACTGGCCCTACGCCACCACGCTCTTCGACTACATCCGGAGAGCGATGCCCTCGAACGCACCCGGCACCCTCGCCAACGACGAGGTCTACGCCCTCTCCGCCTGGCTGCTCGCGGAGAACGGCATCATCGAGACCGACGCGGTGATGAACGCCAGCACGCTCGCGCAGGTGCAGATGCCCGCGCGGGACGTCTTCGTGCCGCAGGAACGATAGCGACAGATCGCGGCAAACGCCGCGCCAGCGTGTCAATATATTGAATATTCGGATCTAGTATCCGAGTGTTCAAGTGAAATATCAGCGTGTCAGACACCCTGGTTGCCCGCTCCGACTACCTGGATCGACTCGCCGCCGCAACCCGCCGCGCGCCTGTCACCTCGCTGCTGGGACCCCGGCAGTGCGGCAAGACGACGCTCGCCCGGCAGTTCGCGGCAACGCGCAACGCCACCTTTCTTGACCTGGAATCCAATCAGGACGTTCGCCGAATCGCCAATCCCGAGCTGGTCCTCGGGGCGCTCGACGGCTTGGTTGTGGTGGACGAAATCCAGCGGATGCCGCACCTCTTCAACGTCCTGCGGGTGCTGGCAGACCGCCCCGGCGCGAGAACGCGCTTCCTGATCCTGGGCAGCGCGTCACCCGGGATCGTGCGGGTTGTATCCGAGTCCCTCGCCGGCCGGGTCGAGTTCATCGATATGACCGGCTTCGATCTCTCGGAGACCGGCGCCGACGCCTGGCGGACGCTCTGGCTGCGCGGCGGACTTCCGAGGTCGTATCTCGCGCCGACGGATGACGACGGCCACTCGTGGCGCCGCGCGTTCATACGCACGTTCCTGGAACGCGACATCCCGCAATTGGGCATCACCATCCGGGCCGCCGCCCTCGAGCGGTTCTGGACGATGCTCGCGCACTGGCACGGCCAGACCTGGAACGCCTCCAGCCTGGGCCGCTCGATCAGCGCCTCTGACAAGACGGTCCGCGGTTATCTGGACCTGCTGACCGGAGCCTTCATGGTCCGCCAGCTCCAGCCCTGGTACGAGAACGTCGCCAAGCGCCAGGTCAAGGCGCCGAAGGTCTACCTCCGCGACACCGGTCTGCTGCACGCGTTGCTCGGGATCCGGAACGACGCCGAGCTCTTCAGCCACCCGCGTGTCGGGCCATCCTGGGAAGGCTTCGTGATCGAACAGATCCTGTCGGCCCTGGATCCCGTTCAGGCGTGGTTCTGGGCGGCCCACGGGGGCGGCGAGCTGGACCTGCTCGTGTTACACCGCGGCCGCCGTATCGGATTCGAGGTGAAGTTCAGCGAGGCGCCCAGGGTGACCGCCCAGTTGCGCAACGTTACCGCCACACTCGGGCTCGATCACCTGTTCGTCGTCTGTCCAACGAACAGCACCTACCCGGCGGACCGCAACATCACAGTCCTGGCGGTCACGGACGTGGCCCGTCTCGCGGCTCTTCCCAACTTGTCCCTCGCGCCAGCGGAATTGGGGAGGACCCCTCCGTGGAACTAGGAGTCCGTGGTGAAACCCCGCGTAGCACCGAGAGCGGCGAGGCGCTCGCCTGACAAGGCGCGACGAGGGAGCATATTGGCCATATGACGACCGCGGACTGCCACAGTCCGAGGAGCAACGCCGTTCAGGCGGGATGCATCGCCGCTCGAATGTAGCGGGGGTTTCACCACGGGCTCCTAGTACCCCGCCACCAGACCGTCCTTGCGAGGATCGGTCCCGCCGTGGAGCATGCCGGTTTCGGGGTGGATCATGATCGCCTGGTAGCCCCCCATGCCGCCCCCACCCTGCCGTTCGACATGGTGGCCGCGGCGGCGGAGCTCCGCGATGACTTCGTCCGAGATGCCCGGCTCGACGGCCAGCGTGCCCCCCGGATAGCTGCTCGGGCTGTGGCGCACGCGCGCGGCGTCGCCCGCTTCCTGGATGTTCATGCCGTGGTCGATGATGTTCGACAGGATCTGCCAGTGACCCTGCGGCTGCATCGGACCGCCCATCACGCCGAACGGCATGAACGGCTTGCCGTCCTTGGTGACGAAGCCCGGCATGTTGGTGTGGAGCGAGCGCTTGTGCGGCTCGAGCGAATTGAGGTGCCCCTCCTCGAGGGAGAAGCCTGAACCCCGGTTCTGGAGCGCGAAGCCGAGGTCGCCCGGCACGATCTTCGAGCCGAAACCGCCGAAGATGCTCTCGATGAACGAGATGGCGTTCCGGTCCTTGTCGACCACGGTCAGATAGACGGTGTCGCTGTGCTCGAACGGGTTGCCGGGGGTCACCTCGGTCGCGGCGCGTCCCTTGTCGATCATCTTGCGGCGCGATTCCGCATACGGCTTCGAGATGAGCGGCTGCGTCGGCAGCGTGTTGGCGTTCGCGTCGGCGACGTAGGTGTTGCGATCCGCCCAGACCAGCTTCTTCGCCTCCGCGAAGAGGTGCAGCGCATCCGCGCTGTTGTGGCCGAGCGACGCGATGTCATAGCCCTCCAGGATGTTCAGGATCATCAGTGCGAGGATCCCGGAGCTGTTGGGCGGTACCTCCCAGATGTCGTAGCCGCGGTAGTTGGTGCCGACCGGCTCGACCCACTCGGACGTGTGATCCTCGAAGTCGGCCATCGTGAAGTAGCCGCCGTTCGCTTCACTGAACGCGACTATCTTCCGCGCGATCTCGCCGCGGTAGAACGCATCGCGGCCGCCGCGCGCGACCTGTTCGTAGGTGTCCGCGAGCTGCGGGTTCTTGAACAGCTCGCCCACAGCCGGCGGCCTGCCGTTCGGCAGGTACGTCGCGGCTGATGTCGGCCACTCGCGGAGGGACGGCATCGACCCGGACCACTGCCCCTGAATGATCTCGCTGACCGGGAAGCCGTTGCGCGCGTAGTCGATGGCGGGCTGGAGCAGGTCGGCCAGCTCCATCGTGCCGAAGCGTTCGAGCAGTTGCGACCAGGCATCGACCGCGCCCGGAACCGTCCAGGTGAGCGGACCGGCGCCCGGCATCCGTTCGTAGCCCTGGCTGACCAGCGTCTCGCGGCTGATCTCGTACGGCGCGCGCCCGGTGCCGTTCAGCGCATAGAGCTGCTCGGTCTCGGCGTGCCAGAGGATGGCGAAGAGGTCGCCGCCAACCCCGTTCATGTGCGGCTCGACCAGGCCGAGCATCGCGTTGACCGCGACGGCGGCATCGATCGCGTTGCCGCCCGACTTGAGGACCTCGAGGCCCACCTGCGCGGCAAGCGGCTGGCTCGCCGCGACCATACCGTTCGGGGCGATCACCTCGGAACGGCTGCCATGGACGCTGCGGGCCGGGCGGCTGTAGCCGTGGCCGAGGGCATCCTGCGTTTGCGCCTGCGTTTGGAAGTCGGAGCCGATCAGCGTGATTCCCAGCATCGCCGCCACCGCCAGTGTCTTTCTGGACATGATCACCATTCCTGCGTCTTCGCGAAGCCTGGACGCTATGCTACCGCAACCCCGGCCAACTCGCCCTGAAACTGCACGTCGAATGTGCGGCCTCGGACCCGTGCATCGAGCGGTCAGAGGTTGCCGGACCGAGAGTCCGGCGGACTTGGACGCCGCACCAGCCTACGGCAAGCTTGCGGCGGCGACCTGGCGGCGGACGGCGGCGACGATGCGGGCCGCGGAGATGCCGTGGCGGTCCAGCAGGTCGGCGGGAGGGCCGCTGCGGGGAATCCCGCGGACGGCGAGGCGCTCGACAACGATGCCGTCGGGCGCGAGGGCCTCGCTGACGGCGTCGCCAAGACCGCCCGCGGCGTAGTGGTCTTCGACGGTGATCACGCGGCCGCCGGTCTGCCGGGCGGCGGCAAGCAGCGTGTCGCGATCGACCGGCTGAACCGAGTAGGCATCGATGACGCGCACGGCGATGCCGTCACCGGCAAGCTCGTCGTGCGCGGCGAGCGCCTCGAACAGCGTGATGCCGGCCGCGACCACCGTCGCGGCGTCGTCCGCGGACTCCCGCACCACTTTCGCGCCGCCGATCGGGAAGACTTCGTCCGGGCCGTAGATGACCGGCGTCGCCGGGCGCGTCGTCCGGATGTAGGCCATGCCCGCGTAGCCCGCCGCCGCTTCGACGAGGCGCGCCGCACTCACGCCGTCGCTCGGGTACAGCACGGCGCAGCCGGGGACCGCGCGCATCATGGCGAGGTCTTCCAGCGCCATCTGGGACGGCCCGTCCTGGCCGATCGAAACGCCGGCGTGCGACCCCGCGAACGTGATGTTCATCTGACCGATGCCCGCCATCCGGACGAAGTCGGCGGCGCGTATCAGAAACGCGGCGAACGTCGACGGAAACGGGATAGCGCCGCGGCTCGCGAAGCCCATCGCCATGCCCGCCATCACCTGTTCGGCGATGTAGGTCTGGTAGAAGCGATCGGCGTGTTGCTGCTCGAAGTCCTGGCTGAACGTGGAATTGCTGACGTCGGCGTCGAGCGCGACGATGCGCGGGTCGGCGCTGCCGAGCGCGGCAAGCGCCGTGCCATAGGCGGCACGCGTCGCTACCTTCTCACCCAGCGCATAGGCCGGGGGCGCCGGCAAGCGGGGGGGTCCGCTCGGTGCCGGCGCGGCCTGAACGGAGGGCGCGCGCTCCGGCGGCAGCGGGATATCCGGCGTCGCGGTCCCTGGCACCCGCTTCGCGTTCAGCTCGGCGAGGGCGGTGCCGAGCGGGTCGCCGGGCGGGATCGGCTTGCCGTGCCAACCGTCCTTCCCTTCGATGAGCTCGACGCCCCGCCCCTTCAGCGTGCGCGCGAGAATCATCGTCGGGCGTCCAGCCGTGCGCGCGGCTTGGTCGAGCGCGTCGACGATCTGCCGCATGTCGTGGCCGTCGATGACGATCGCGTGCCAGCCGAAAGCTTCCCACCGCGCGCGGTAGGCCTCCATGTCGTGGCCCCACTGCGTCGGGCGGCTCTGACCGTAGCCGTTGACGTCGGTGATGGCGCAGAGATTGTCGAGCCCCTGCCGGTGCGCCACCTGCGCGGCTTCCCAGACTGAGCCCTCGGCCGATTCGCCGTCGCCGATCAGGACGTACGTCCGGTACGTGGAACCGATCCGGCGCGCATTCAGCGCGATACCTATCGCGGCGCAGATCCCCTGGCCGAGCGAGCCGGTCGCGACGTCGACGAACGGCAGCCGCCGCGTCGGGTGGCCCTCGAGGTCGGAATCGATCTTGCGGAGATTGAGCAGCTCGTCTTTCGGAACGTAGCCCGCTTCGGCCCAGGCGGCGTAGAGAAGCGGCGCGGCGTGCCCCTTCGACAGGACGAAGCGATCGTTGTCCTCACGCTGCGGGTCGCGCGGGTCGAAGCGCATCTGCGCGAAGAAGAGCGCCGCCACGACGTCGGCGGCGGAGCAGCAGCTCGATGGATGGCCGCTGCCCGCCTCGCTCGTCGCGCGGACGGACGCGATGCGGAGGCGGAGGGCGACCTGTTCTAGAGCGGTGAGGGTAAGCGCGTCGGAAGGCACGACTCTTCGGCGCGAAGTCTAGCACGGGGGATCGGCGTCGTCGGCGCGCACTCCGTGTTTCGCACGGCTGCATAGGGATGCGTCGATTTCTCGGGCTTCCCGGGCAGGCCCAACCGCCCGCGCGCTACGGATCGCGGGTAGCGGCGAGATCCTGCAGCGCGAGGGCGTACGGCGCCGCGTCGACGCCCTGGGGGCGGGCGGCGGCGGACTGCGCGGCGAGCGTCGAGAGGGCACGGTCGCGAAACTGTGGCTGCCCCGTCAGGTGGCTGAGGCGGACGAGGACCCGAGCGGCGTCGCAGTTGAGGCCGAAGGGGTACACCGCTTCCCGCAGGAGGCCGATGTCGTCGTTCGCGTGGACCCGGTCACGGAAGCCTCCGGCCGCGTCGTTCCAGAGATGGCGGATGCAGAAGTGCATCAGTTCCTGCGCCATGTCGAGATAGACGTCACGGTCCGTCACCGCATACAGATCGAGGAGCGCTCCGCTGTTCGTCACCTGATCGACGAGCAACCCTCGCACCTGGCTGGCGGCGTCCGCGCGTTCGCCGACCTGATGCGCGATGCCGCCGCCGCGCTCGTAGGTGCCGCCAACCACATGCTCCAGCGCGTCGACCGCATCCGCCAGCAGCTTCTCGTCACCCAGCACCGTTGCGGCGCGTGTCCAGGCCCGGACCATCAGCGCGGTACCGTCCGCGTACAGCGCGCGATCCACCACCGGCGGCGTCTCGTGGGTGCGCTCATTCGTTCGCCGGTCTCCAGACCGGCTGTAGTCGTGGTCTGTGCGCCGGTCGGCGCGCCGGTCTCCCGACCGGCAGCTATAGAAAGCCGGATCCGCCCGCTGACTCGCAAAGAACACCGCGCGCCCATGCGGCCGCCCGAGCAGCGTGCGCCGGACGTAGCTGATCAGATGGACGGCGCGTTCCCGACAACGGTCATCGTCGCGTTCCAGGAAGAGCCGCAAGGCCGCGGCATTCGTACCGAGCAGCTTCTCGGTCGCCGGCTCCGTCCAGTCCGATCGCGCGCAATAGCGGAACACGCCGCCGTTGACGTCGTCGTACAGCCCACCCCATCCGATCGCCCGCAGCGTCCGATCGACCACCTCGCCAAATCGGTCGTCCCCCGCCCCAGCGCGGCGCGCCGCATATTCGAGCGCCGCCGCATGCACACGCTTCGGCGCCGATCCGAAACCGCCGTGCGTGGCGTCGAATTGATCGAGCAGGTGGGCAGCGAGCCAACCGTCGATCGTCCGGTCGGGCGCGGACGGCGGCACGGGTGTTTCCCTTGCCGATCCGCCGCGCCCGGCAATCGCGTCGCGCTGTGCGGCGAAGGCGTCGGCAACCTGCGGCAACAGGCCGCGCATCCGTTCGGGCGGGATGTACGTCTCGCCGCCCAGCAGGTCGCCGTCCGGTGTCAGGAAGGCGGTGGTGGGCCAGCCGCCCAGGCTGTAGCGGTCGGCGATGTCGGGACGTGCGTCGGGATCGACGTGGACCGGGATGAACCGATCCGCAACGTGCGCGGCAACGGTGGGATCCCCGTACGTGGCCGACGCCATCGCGGCGGTGGCGCGGCACCAGGACGGCCCGAGCGACAGCAACACCGGGACGCCGGCACTGCGGGCATCCGTGAACGTGGACGCGCACCAGGGGCGCCACCGGACGGTCGCCGCGGTTGGAACGTCCGGCATGAGGCGCGGCACGGCGAGAGTCTTGGCGAAGCCGGCCCGCGGGCCGGTGGACCTACTCCTCGGTGATGTCGGCGGTGATGTCGAGGTCTATGCAGCCGGCAACGCTGTTCGCAGCGGGGCAGCCCTTCGGGTGCTTCGCGACGGCGCGCTCGGCGGCCTCCCGCATCCCGCTCGGAACCGTCAGGTCGTACCGGACCCGGATGCGCGTAATGCGCAGCACATTGTCGATCGCCTCGATGTCGCCCTCCACCTGGGCCTTGATCTTGTCGGGCGGCGCCGGAATTTTGCGCACTTCCAGTGCGCGTGCAAGTGTCCCGAGCAGTCAACCGCCGACTGCGCCGACGATGTAGTCCAGCGTCGCGGGGACTTCCTCTTCAGGCTCGACGCCGTAGAACTTCTTGATGCCCCCGTGGACGCCGAAGCGGATCGGCGTGTCGAAGCCCTCGAGAAACGCTTGGCGGACCGGGCCCTTCACCCGTTCGATCCGCATCCGGCTGGTATGGACGACGTCAGGCATGTGTGGCTCCCTCCCTGGAGCGATGGTACAATCACCCGTCATGCAACAGTCAAGAAACTCGGGGGCGTTGGTGTCGGCTTTCGCTGCGATCCTGCTCGTCGCGGCCGGAACGGTCGTGGCCGTGCAGGCGCAGAACTTCCAGCAGGAAGAGGGCCCCGAAGGGGTGCCGAACTACACGCGGGTAGACGCCTCGGTGGCGTGCGCCGGGGCGACCGGTCCCGAAGCGATGCCGGAGATCCGCGAGCGCGGGTTCAACACGGTCATCAACTTCCGGACCGCGGGTGAACGGAACGCACGGGTCGAGGCGTCGCGCGAAGCGGCCGAGGATGTGGGTCTGAACTACGTCCATATCCCGTTCCGGGAGCCGACGGACGAGCTCGTCGATCAGTTCCTGGACACGGTGGCCGAGCCGGCGAACCAGCCGGTGTACATCCACTGCGGATCCGCCAATCGGGTGGGCTTCATGTGGCTCATCAAGCGGGTGAAGCAGGATGGCTACTCGATCGAGGATGCGACGGTCGAGGCAGAGGCGATCGGCCTGCGGAGCGACGCGCTGAAGACGTTCGCGCTCGACTACCTGGGCGGCAACTGACGTCACCCTGCTCGCGCCGCCGCGCCGCTTCCTGACCGCCCGCGGCGGCGCGGCGCACCCACGACGCAGTTGAACGCGTGTCCAGCAGACGCCTCGGCGACATGGATGCGGAGGCATTTCGGCGCGAGGGGCATGCGCTCGTCGACTGGATCGCGACGTACCTCGATGACACGGAACGCTATCCGGTACTGTCGCGCGCCAATCCGGGCGACATCCGCGGCGCGCTGCCCGACTACCCGCCCCGCGAAGGGGTGGAGTTCGAGGCGATCTTCCGCGACTTCGAGCGCGTAGTCGTCCCCGGCCTCACCCACTGGAACCACCCCGGCTTCTTCGGATACTTCGCCATCTCGGGCAGCGCCCCCGGCGTGCTGGCGGAGTTTCTTTCCGCCGCGCTCAACGTGCAGGCGATGCTGTGGCGGACCTCGCCCGCCGCGACAGAGCTGGAAGAGGTAACCCTCGGCTGGCTCCGGCAACTCCTCGGGCTGCCTGAGCCGTTCGAAGGCGTGATTTACGACACGGCGTCGATCTCGACGCTGCACGCGCTGGCGGCGGCGCGCCATCGGGCCGCGCCGGAGACACGGACACGGGGGATGGCAGGGCGCGCGGACCTGCCACCGCTGGCCGTGTACGCCTCCGAGCAGGCGCATTCATCGGTCGACAAGGCGGTGATGACACTCGGGTTGGGGTTGGACGCGATCCGGAAGATCCCGGCCGATGACCGTTTCCGGATGCGGGCGGATGCGCTGCGGGAAGCAATCGCGGCGGACCGGGCCGCCGGCATCGTCCCGATGGCGGTCGTCGCGACGGTCGGCACAACGTCGACCACCAGCGTCGATCCGGTGGAAGCGATCGCCGATCTGGTCGCCGGGGATGGCGGCATCTGGCTGCACGTCGATGCCGCGTATGCCGGCGCGGCCGCGCTGGTCCCCGGCATGGGCGGGGTGATGGACGGCTGCGCGCGGGCCGATTCGGTAGTCGTCAACCCGCACAAGTGGCTGTTTACGCCGTTCGATCTCAGCGCGTTCTATTGCCGGCGGATGGACGATGTGCGCGCGGCGTTCTCGCTGACGCCGGACTATCTGCAGACCCGCGAAGGCGACGCCGGCGTGCGCAACCTGATGGATACCGGCGTGCAGCTCGGCCGCCGGTTCCGCGCCCTGAAACTCTGGGCGGTGCTGCGTTACTTCGGATCCGACGGGATCGGCGAGCGCCTCGCCGAACACATCCGCCTCGCACAACAGTTCGCGGACTGGGTCGACGCAAGCCCAGACTTCGAGCGCCTTTCGCCGGTGCCGTTCAGCGTCGTCTGCTTCCGCGCCACGACCGGTGGTGACGATCCAGACGCGCTCAACCAGCGTCTGCTCGACGCCGTCAACGCCACCGGCGAGGTCTTCCTCTCGCACACGAAGCTCCACGGCGCGTATGCCCTGCGCCTCGCCATTGGTCACATCCGGACGGAAGAGCGGCATGTCCGCCGCGCGTGGGACATCCTGAACGCGCAGCTCGCGGGAATGGGGTGAGTGCCGGCGAACCAGCGCCGGCGAACCACGGCGCGCCTAACCGCGCGGGGTGATGCCCTGCCAGTGGGCCCGCAGCCACACCTCCGGGCGAAGGAGGGCCAGGACCGTGACCACCTCGAGGCGGCCAATCCACATGGCGGCGGTCAACATCAACTTGCTCACCGGGTGCAGACTGCCATAGTGCGTCATCGGTCCCACCTCGCCGAAACCCGGCCCGACGTTGCCGAGGGTGCCGGCCGTCGCGGTCACCGCCGTCTCCATGTCGGCGCCGAAGGCGATGAGGGCAGCGGTGCTAATCGCGAACATCAGGATGTAGAAGAGAAAGAACACCAGGACGGAACGGATTACTTCCTCCGGCACCGCCTTCCCGCCCAACTTGACGGGCATGACACCCCGCAGATGGAGCGTGCGCCGCAGCTCGGTCAGCGTGAAACGGCCGATCAGCATGTGGCGCAGCACCTTCGGGCCGCCCGCCGCCGAGCCGGCGCAGCCGCCGATGAACATCATGGCGAGCAGCACCACCTTCGTCTGATCCGTCCACATCTCGAAGTCGACGCTGGCGTAGCCGGTGGTGGTCAGGATGGAGAGCACCTGGAACAGCGCCGTCCGGATGGGCGCGCCGGCTGATTCCAACTGCCACAACAGCACGGCCAGGATTGCCGCCGCACCGGTGGCGATGCCGACGTAAGCGCGGAATTCGTCGTCGCGCACCAGACCGCCGGGGTAACCGAGCACCGCGCGGTACTGGAGCGCGAAGTTGGCGCCGGACAAGAACATGAAGACGATGACGATCCACTCGATCGCGACGCTGTTGTAGCCCGCAATAGACTGCGGGTCCGGCGAGAACCCGCCCGCCGCGACATTGGTGAACGCGTGGCAGACCGCATCGAAGAGCGGCATCCCCGCCACCATCAGTGCGATCACCTCCGCCACGGTCAGCCCGGCATAAAAGCGCCAGAGCGTCGCGGCGGTCTTCCGGATCTGCGGCGCCAGTTTCTCCTCGGTCGGACCCGGCACCTCGGCGACGAAGAGCTGCCGCACCCCGATCGCGAGGCGCGGCAGTACCGCCAGCACCAGTGCGATAACGCCCATGCCGCCCAGCCACTGCGTCATCGCGCGCCAGAAGAAGAAACCGCGGCCCGGTGTGTCGAAGTCGACCAGGATGGTGGCGCCGGTCGCCGTGATGCCCGACATCGCCTCGAATAACGCATCGATGGGATGCAGCCCGACCCAGACGTAGGGCACCGCGCACAGCAGGGCGAGCATCAGCCAGACACCGGAGACCACCGCGAGCGCCTCGATGCGGCGAAGGTCTTCCCCGGCGCCGCGCGATCCGCGAATCATCGCTTCGCCGATCGCGGCGCAGAGCAACCCGCCGATGACGAAGCCGGGCAGGTCCGTCCACTCGCGGTAGAGAGCGGCGACGATGGCGGGGGCGAGAAAGGCGGCGCCGAAGACCCGCAGGATACGGCCGGCGATCGACGCGACGATGATGACCCGCATCGACTGGGTGCTAGGAGCCCGTGGTGAAACCCCGCGTCGCACCGAGAGCGGTGAGGCGCCCGGCTGACAAGGCGCGACGAGGGAGCATATTGGCCATATTGCGACCGCGGACTGACGCAGTCCGCGGACTGAACGCAGTCCGAGGAGCAACGCCGTTCAGGCGGGATGCATCGCCGCTCGAATGTAGCAGGGGTTTCACCACGGGCTCCTGGGCTACGCGTGGGCGAACAGGTCGCGCACGCCGCGGACGGCCGGCTCGGTGCAGCAGACCAGCAGGCGATCGCCTCCCTGAACGCGATCGTCGCCGCGGGGCACGATTACCGCGCCGTCGCGCAGAACGGATCCGATGATCGAATCCTTCGGCAGGCCGAGATCGCGTACCGCGGTCGACTGGAACCCGCCCGGCACGGCCAGTTCAACCACGCGTGCCTGTCCCTCCTCGAGGACGGCGAGCAGACTCGCGCGGCCGCCATCAATCCCGTGGATGACGGACGTGACCGCCGCGCCACGCGCCGACAGCGCCACGTCTATTCCGACCCGTTCGAAGAGATGATGGTTCGACGGCTTGCTGACGCGCGTAATCACCTTGCGCACGCCCAACTGGTGGCCGAGGAGCGAGGCGAGCAGGTTCCGCTCGTCGTTGTCGATTACCGAAACGAGCACATCGCTCCGGCCGATCTCTTCCGACTCGAGCAGCTCGAGGTCGGTACCGTCGCCCCGCAGGATCAGTGCGTTGCGGAGCGCCGCGGCCAGCAGTTCACCCCGCTCGCGCTCGCGCTCGATGACGACCAGACGGATGCCATCCACCCGGTCGAGGCTCTGCGCAAGCCGGAAGCCGACATCGCCGCCGCCGATGATGGTGACCATCTGCCGGTCGGAGTCCCTGCTCGCCGGCGCGATGATGGGGCGCAGGTCCGTCATCCCGTCGCGCGTCCCCATCAGCACCACCTTGTCGCCCGCCTCCAGCACGGTCTGGCCGCTCGGAATAGACGTCGAGTGCTCGTGCTTGAGCGCGATGATGACGACGCCGGCCGGGAGCGCAAGCGACGCCACCTCGCGGCCGACGAACGGCGAGCCAGCGTCGAGGCGAAACTCGAGCAGCTCGATCCGCCCGCCGGCAAACAGCTCCGCGTCGACCGCGCCGGGCGCCATGATGATCCGCTCGATCCCCGCCGCGAGCTGCGCTTCCGGCCAGATGATCTCGTCGATGCCGAAGTTGCGTTGGAGGCTGTCGTTCCCGCTCCGCTGCTCCAGCAGGTCGGCCTTCGTCACGAAGCAGACCGTCCGCTTCGCGCCCAGGCCACTCCCGAGCGAGCAGGCGACGATGTTCACCTCGTCCAGGCGCGTCGCCGCGATCAGCAGGTCGCACTTCTCGACGCCGGCGTTCCGCAACACGTCGGGGCTCGTGCCGCTGCCGCCGACGAACTCCACGTCGAGGTGGGAAAAACGGTGGGCGCGCAGCGGATCGCGGTCGACCAGGAAAACGTCGTGCTGCGCCGAGAGGGCCTTGGCCAGCGGATAGCCGATGTCGCCGCCGCCAATGATGATGATGTGCACTACAGCCGCCGCGCGATCAGATCATTGTATCGGCTCGGTGGGTGCGCGACATGGTGCGCCGGTCTGTGCGCCGGTCTGTGCGCCGGTCTCCGACCGGCGAAATAAAACCCACCCTTTCCCATATACTCCCGCCCCATGGACGTCGCCACCCTCTCGCTCGGCGCACTCGCCATCGCCATCATCGTCAGTTGCACGATCCGCCTCCACGTGGGGTTCCTCGCGATCGCGCTCGCGTGGGTGGTTGGCGTCTTCATAGCCGGCATGAGTGCCAACGACGTGATGGCCGGTTTCCCGACCCGGCTCTTTCTGACACTCGCCGGTGTCACGCTGCTCTTTTCCCAGGCGCAGGCGAACGGCACCCTTGACCTGATCGCTCAGAAGGCGGTCCGCCTCTGCCGCGGCAACGTCGGCATGATGCCGATCATGTTCTTCCTGCTCTCGTTCATTCTTGCGTCGGTGGGGCCGGGCAACATCTCGTCAACCGCGCTCATGGCGCCCATGGGCATGGCGGTCGCCGGGCAGGTGGGCATTCCGGCGTTCCTGATGGCGATCATGATCGGCAACGGCGCCAATGCCGGAGCGCTGTCTCCCATTGCGCCGACCGGCGTCATCGTCAACGGCGTCATGGCCGACATCGGCCTCGGCGGCAACGAAGTGCAGACCTATCTGAACAACATGATGGCGCACATCGTCATCGCCCTCGCCGCGTATTTCCTGCTGGGCGGGTGGCGCCTGCTTGGCCGCTACTACCATGGCGACCTGATGGTCGCCGGCGCGGGTTCCGACACGGCGGAGTCCTCGGCGGCAGATGGAAGCGAGGCCGCCAATGGGGGCGGCACCCTCGAGCGGCGCCACTGGATCACGATAGGCGTCATCAGTGCGCTTCTCGTCGGCGTCATCGGCTTCAACCTCAACGTCGGCCTCGGCGCATTCGCCGGTGCGATCCTCCTCGCGCTGTTCAAGGCGGGTGACGAGAACGAAGCGGTCAAGCTGATGCCATGGCGCGTCATCATGATGGTCTGCGGCGTGACCGTCCTGATCTCCGTCCTGGACGAGACCGGCGGTCTCGAACTCTTTACCCGCGTGCTCGCCGGTGTCTCCACGGGCTATACCGTCACCGGCATCATGGCGTTCACCACCGGGTTCATTTCCATCTACAGCAGCACGTCGGGCGTCGTTCTCCCGGCGTTCCTCCCGACGGTACCTGGCCTGGCCGAACAGGTAGGCGGCGTCAGCCCGCTCGCCATCGCCTCCGCCATGAACGTCGGCGCGCACCTCGTGGACGTCTCTGCCCTCTCCACGCTCGGCGCCCTCTGCATGGCCGCCGCACCCGCTCACGAGGACAGCCGCAAACTCTTCAACCAGCTGATGGCGTGGGGCCTCTCGATGACCGTCGTCGGCGGCTTCACCTGCTGGTTACTCTTTACCGTCCTGAGAATCGGGATCGATTAAGGCCGCTGCGCCGGTCGGTTCGCCGGTCGGTGTGCCGGTCTCCCGACCGGCACGTCCACCTCCCCGCACGCCCGCTTCCCGGTTACGATAACCGTCGCAACAACCCGCTCGCCATGGAGGTGACACATGCGCACGGCAGGCTTCCTCACGGTGCTGGCGTTTCTCGCACTGCCTGCGTTCGCGGCGGCGCAGGACGACCCTTTCGCGGATGTCACGAACGAGCCTCGTCCCGAGGAGTACATCCTCTGGGACGCCGCGGCGGTTGAGAACTTTCAGGACGCGCTCGAAGAAACCCTCTCCAACGGCGAGGGCATCTGGGGCACGCCGTTCGCGGTCGAAACGGCCCTGCCGAGCGCCGACCACCGGCCGCACACCGTCCAGATCATTCACCGCGCGGGCTACACGCAGCCGGAGATCCACGAGACGAAGTGGGACATCTACGTCGTCCTGAAGGGCTCCGGGACAGTTCGGGTCGGCGGCGAGCGGGTGAACTTCACCGACGGACAGCCGCCTGAAGGTCAGACGCCGCAACTTGAAGGCGCGCAGGCGTTCCAGGTCACCGTGGGGGATATCCTCCATGTGCCCGCCCGCTCGTGGCACCAGGTCGTCGTCCCCGATGGCGGCGCGATCACGTATGCCCTGATCAACGTGTTCGAGTGAGCGGCGCCGCGTAGGGCGCGTCCGATGACTGACGCGATAGCCTGGTACAACGCCCACGCCGAGACCGCCACGGCGCGCTACGAGTCGACCTCCTTCGAGCGTGTCCACGGCTGGCTCGCCGACCTGCTCCCGACATCGCCCGCCGCCATCCTCGACGTGGGCGCCGGCAGCGGGCGCGACGCCGCGCAACTCTCCCGGATGGGTTATGACGTCGTCGCCGTCGAGCCGTCCGACGGCATGCGGGAGTTCGGCCGGGCCCGACACGCCGACTGTTCCATAACCTGGCTCGACGACCGCCTTCCCGCGCTCAAGCAGACCTTCTCGACCGGCCTTTCGTTCGACGTCATCCTCGTGAGCGCGGTCTGGATGCACCTCGCCCCGACGGATCGACCTCGCGCCTTCCGCAAACTGATCACCCTGCTCAAGCCCGGCGGTCTCCTCGCGATCACCCTCCGCGACGGACCCGATGAAGACAACCGCGGCTTCCACCCCGTCACGGTTGCCGAACTCCGCCGCCTCGCGCGGGACCACGGCGCGTACGTGGAACGGGAGGCGACGGGCGACGATCAGATGGGCCGCGGCGATGTCCGCTGGAGCCAGGTTGCGATCCGCCTCCCGGACGACGGGACAGATGCGCTCCCGCTACTCCGCAACGTCATCCTGAACGACTCGAAGAGTTCAACCTACAAGCTGGGCCTGCTCCGCGTGCTCTGCCGCATCGCCGACGGCGCGTTCGGTCTCGCCGAGGAACAGGATCAGGACCATGTCACGATCCCGATGGGACTCGTCGCCCTGACGTGGATTCGACTCTACAAACCGCTCCTCGACGCGGACATTCCGCAGAGTCCGGTCAACGATCACGCCGGCCACAAACTGGGGTTCGTCAAACAGGATGGCGTCGAAGGGCTGGACGTCTCTCACCACGATCTGCGGGTGGGTGCGCGGTTCACGCGCGACACCGTTTCGGCGCTGCACCGGGCCCTGTCCGATGTCACCTCGACGATCGTGAGGATGCCGGTTCGCTACATGACCTATCCGAACAGTAGCGATCCCATTCTTCCGGTCCGCCACGAGGGCACGACGAGCAAGCCCTCCCGGCCGGTTGATGGAGGCTTGACCCCGGCCTACCTGGCGAGCTTCGGCACGCTGCGCGTTCCCATGCATCTATGGATGGCGATCCGGCGCCTGAGCGTCTGGATCGAGCCAGCGATCGTCGCGGAATGGAAGCTGCTCATGCACGAGTACGCGGGCCGGCAGGGACGTTCGCTTGACGAGCGGACGCTTGCGCACGCCATGAGCTGGATGGAGCCGGAACGCGATGTTCGTGTGGCCCGCGAACAGGCCGACCGCCTCCTGGCCACGGGATCGCTGCAATGTGTCTGGACCGGTCGCCGGCTCTCAGGCCAAACCCTCGACATTGATCACTGCTTCCCGTGGGCGATCTGGCCCTGCGGTGACCTCTGGAACCTGATGCCGGCACACCGGCAGGTCAATCAGCACGAGAAGCGCAATCTCCTGCCGGGAGACCAGATCCTGCGCCAGGCGGAGGAGCGAATCTACGACTGGTGGAATGGCGCGTACCGCACCGCGCCGAACCCGCTCCTTGCCGACCGCTTCGCCCTGGAAGCCGCCGCGAGCCTGCCCGGTGTGGCACACGCCAGCGACCGGCTCGATGATTACTACGCCGGTCTGGCCCTGCAGCGCGTGCGACTAAAGCACAATCAGCAGGCGCCGGAATGGACCGGCGAGCGGTATCTGCGGGAATCACTCTGAGGACGCAATCACTGGAGGAATCATGACCAAGAAGCAGATCGTTCTCTCGATTGTGATTGGCGGTCTCGTCGCAAACGTCCTGGACTTCCTCGTTCACGGCTTCCTGCTGGGAAATGCCTTCTACGTCCAGCAGACCGCCCTGTTCGGGACCGAGGGTTCACCACTCGCGCTCACCGTGGGCGATTTCGTCTCGGTAGCGGTGTTCGTCTGGGTCTACCAGCGGGTTCGCTCCTGCTTCCGCGACGGAGCTGGGGGCGGAGCGATCTTCGGCCTCTATGCCGGCGTGCTCATCGGTTTTCCGACCCACCTGTTTCTGAACGTCGTGATAGTCGACTTCGCCTACACGCTCGCCTGGGCCTGGACGCTCCTCGAGATCGTGTGGTGTGTCGCGGTAGGCGCGGTCGTGGGCAAGATCGCCGGCGCGCCCAAGCCCGAGACGGTGACGGCCTGAGCAGGAAGAAGGTCTGAATCCGCGAGGTTAACCGCCCGCGACAGCGTTGTCCGCATCCTCCTTGGGGTCATCGCGATCGTCCGCCGGACTGGACCCGGACGACGACTGAGTGGCGCCCACCTTCGTGCGCGGTTCTGCGCGAAGTTCAAGAAGCCCCTCAATTCTTGACACTCGGGCGAGCAGCTCTCTGTTGTCCACACGCAAAGCACTGATGTCACCACGCAACTCCGTGCCAAGCGTGCCGATTTCACCGCAGAACCTGGTATCGAGTGCCCCGATTTCACCGCGCAACTCCGTGCCGAGCGTTTTGATTTCACCACGCAACTCGGTGCCGAGTGTCCTGATGTCACCGGACAACTTGCCATCGAGCGCCCCGATTTCACCGCGCAACTCGGTATCGAGTGCTCCGATTTCACCGCGCAATTCGGTACCGAGAGTGCTGATGTCACCGCGCAACTCGGTACCAAGCACCCTGATGTCCGCGCGCAACTCCTTACCGAGCGAATCGTTGAAACGCCAGAGAACGGTGAGCATCGCCGCGACCGCGATCATCACCTCCGCGCCAATCCGCAAGAAGTCCGGCATCATCGTTTCCTCCAAGGCTACCGCAACGGGGGCCGTAGCGACAGCCGCCTCCCGTGAGTGGAAAACGACATGCGAAGGAGGTACGCAAGTTCCATGCCGAAGCCCGGGGAGCCTGATCCGCAAACCGAGCGGTCGCCCTGCACGGCTGCGTGAGCATCACCAACCAGGAGACCCTCCAGGGATCGGGAACGATCGCCGAGGATACCTACACGTTCACCGACCTCACCGGCGTCCGGCTGTCGACGCTTGGCGAGCTGGACATCCATCTTGGGGATCGGGAAGAGCTGCGCATCGAAACGGACGACAACCTGCTTCCGTATTTCGAGGCGGAACAGGTCGGCGACACCCTGAGAATCCGCGGCCGGCGGGGTGCCAATCTGCAGCCGTCCGAACCGGTTCGCTTTACGCTCACCGTCAGGTCCCTCGAGCGTATCGCGCTCTCCAGCAGCGGCAACGCGCACGCCTCCAGGCTGTCGGCGGACCGCTTCGAGGTCGACATCAGCAGCTCCGGCGACCTGTCGATGGAGGGCATCGAAGCCGGCGCACTCCAGATCGACATCAGCAGTTCCGGCAACGTGACGATTCATGACGGCGCGGTCGAGGAGCAGGACATCCGCAGCTCGTCCGGTCGCGTGGAACGCATTCGCTGACCCGCAAGGCCGCGCGCCGACGCCCGGCGTCAGTGCACGATGGACTGGTAGACCCAGTTGCGGCTGAGCCCGTGCGTCATCCCCTGATTCGGGCCCTGATGCTGGAGCATGCCGACGAAGACGAGGTCGTGGACCGGATCGATCCAGAACCAGGTGCCGTCGATGCCGAGCCAGTAGTAGCTGCCGACGCCATGCGGCTCGCCGGCCGCGGCCGGATCCATGTAGATCATGACGTCCATGCCGAAGCCCATGCCGGCGCGCATGTTCTCGGTCGCCTGCGCCGACATGTGGTTGGTGCGCATCATCTCGACGGTGCGGGGCGAGAGCAGGCGGTGGCCATCGAACTCGCCGCCGTTCAGGAGCATCTGCGCGAAGCGGAGGTAGTCGTCGGCGGTGCCGAAGAGGCCGCCGCCGCCCGACGGACCGGCCGGGTTCGACGTGAACGGGTCGCCGCGTGAATCGAGCGCGAGGTCGCCGCCCTCATCGATCCGGTGACGGAGCGCGATGCGGTCGACGTTCGACTCCGGGACGTAGAACTTCGTGTCGACCATGCCGAGCGGGTCGAAGATGCGGTCCTGCAGGAACTGCTCGAACGGCACGCCCGAAAGCTGCTCCACCAGGTAGCCGCGCACGTCGACCGCCACGCTGTAGATCCAGCGCTGCCCCGGCTGCTCCAGCAGCGGGATCCCGGCGAGCTTGTCGATCATCACCTGGAGTTCTTCCGTCGGGTTGAGGACGCGCTGCTCGAGGAACAGTTGGTTGACCGGGTGGCGCGGATTGAGGACGTAGCCGAGGCCGGCGGTATGCGTCATCAGTTCGCGCATCGTGATCGGATGGTCGGGGTCCTCGAGTCGCATCGAGCCGTCGGAGTTCTCACCGACGTGCACCTTCAGGTCGGCGAACTCGGGGATGTAGCGCTCGACCGGATCGTTCAGGCGCCACTTCCCTTCCTCATAGAGCATCATCATCGCGACGCCGGTGATCGGCTTCGTCATCGAGAAGATGCGGAAGATGGAGTCGCGCCCCATCGGGCTGCCGGTATCGACGTTCTGGACGCCGGCCACGTCGGTGAACACGATCTTGCCGTGGCGGGCGAGCAGCGCGACGACGCCCGCGATCTTGCCGTCGTCCACCAGCCCCTGCAGGCCATCGTCGAGGCGCTCGAGACGTTCGGCGGAAAGCCCGACGGCGGCGGGGTCCACGGTGGCGAGATCGGCCTCGCCGACCGCGCCGGCGACATCGCCAGGGGCCGCAATGGCGCTCGGCGTGGTCGCTTCGTACAACTCGCCGAGGAAAATAGCGCCGATGCCGAGCGTCGCGGCGAGTACGCCCACGACGATGAAGGACGGCAGGAACGAGCGTCGCTGATCGGGCTGCATGGGGGGGCCTCCTGTGGGGGGGCTAGCCTACTACGCCTGCCGCTTGGCGATCCTGGCCCAGGTATCCCGGAGGGTCACGGTGCGGTTGAAGACCGGCCGTCCGTCCGTCGAGTCGGGATCGACGCAGAAGTAGCCGAGGCGCTCGAACTGGCACCGCGTCCCCGCCGGCGCGGCGGCGATGCTCGGTTCGACGTAGCAGGTGCCGACCGTCTCGAGCGACGCCGGATTGATGCCGTCGAGCCAGTTCGCGCCTTCCGGCAGCTCTTCCGGGTATTCCGCGCTGAAGAGGTGATCGTAGAGCCGCGCCTGCGCCTGGACCGCGTGCCGCGCGGAGACCCAGTGGATCGTCCCGCGCACTTTCCGGCCGTCGGGAGCATAACCGCCGCGCGTCTCCGGGTCGTAGGTGCACCGGAGCTCGACGACGTTGCCGGCGGCGTCCTTGATGACGTCGCGGCAGGTTAGGAAGTAAGCGTAGCGCAGCCGCACTTCGCGGCCCGGCGCGAGGCGGAAGAACTTGCGGGGCGGGTCCTCCATGAAGTCGCCGCGCTCGATCCAGAGTTCGCGCGTGAACGGGACCGGGCGGGTGCCGGCGCTCTCGTCCTCCGGGTTGTTGACCGCCTGGAGCTGCTCGGTCTGATCCTCCGGATAGTTCTCTATCACCACCTTCAGCGGACGGAGGACCGCCATGACGCGTGTCGCCGTCCGGTTCAACTCCCGCCGGATGGCGTCGTCGAGCTGCGCCACCTGCACCACCGAGTTCGCCTTCGCGATCCCGATCCGGTTACAGAAGTCGCGGAGCGCCGCGGGCGGGCAGCCGCGCCGCCGCATCGCGGTGAGCGTCGGCATGCGCGGGTCGTCCCAGCCGGCGACGTGGCCCCCTTCCACCAGCTCGAGGAGCTTGCGCTTGCTCAGGACGGTGTAGGTCAGGTTGAGCCGGGCGAATTCGATCTGCCGGGGCGGCTCCTCGAAGTCGAGCGCCTGCAGGTACCAGTCGTACAGCGGGCGGTGATCCTCGAACTCCAGCGTGCAGAGGGAGTGCGTGATCCTCTCGAATGCATCCGACAGCGGATGCGTGAAGTCGTAGGTCGGATAGATCATCCAGTCGTCGCCCGAGCGGTAGTGCGGGCGGCGGCGGATCCGGTAGATGGTCGGATCGCGCATGTTCATGTTCGGCGCCGCCATGTCGATCTTCGCGCGCAGCGTTCGGGCGCCATCCTCGAACTCGCCGGCGCGCATGCGCTGGAACAGGTCGAGGTTCTCGTCGACGGCACGGTCGCGGTACGGACTGTCGCGGCCCGGCTCGTCCCAGCGGCCGCGGTAGGCGCTCACCTGGTCGCCCGGCAGGTCATCGACATAGGCGAGCCCCTTGCGGATCAGCGTCACCGCGCACGCGTAGAGCCGTTCGAAATAGTCGGACGCGTAGAACGCGCGCTCCTCCCAGTCGAAACCGAGCCAGCGCACGTCGTCCTCGATGGCGCAGACGAACTCGACCTTCTCGGTCTCCGGGTTGGTGTCGTCCATCCGGAGGTTGCAGAGGCCGTCGTACTCGTGCGCGATGCCGAAGTTGAGGCAGATCGCTTTCGCGTGGCCGATATGGAGGTAGCCGTTCGGCTCCGGCGGGAAACGGGTGTGGACGCGGCCGTTGCGCCGGTTGTTCGCCTTGTCGTCGGCGACGATTTCGCGAATGAAGTCGAGGCTCGGCGTTGCGGCGTCAGCAGGGGTCACGGTGTCGGTCCTGGTGTGGTTGGGGTGGCCGCAGGGTCTGACGCATTCATGGCATCCGCTTTGTGCAGCGCTTGATCAATTCTAGCGAGGCACTCATCCCGACCAAGAATCTCCATCGCTTCGTACAAACCGAAGCCAACAGCCTTACCGGTAACGGCGACTCGAACGGCGTTGACGACTTGTCCCTTCTTGCTCCCCCACTTCTCGACGAACCTATGCAACGCGCCCTCGATGGTTCGAGAGTTGAAGGGTTGCAGAGTCTCAAGCACTTCCTGATAGAACCGCACGAGTAGATCCTTCGCCTCGTCAGAGCCTAGACGCTTCTTCAACGCTCTTTCGTCGTACGCGACTTCGTCGTCGCACTGGAAGAAGGCAACGTAGTCCAGAATGTCGCCCGCAACCCTGATCCTGTCGCCGGCGGCAGCCACGACGGCGCGTAGGCGTTTCAGATTGGTATCAAGCTCCATCTCTAGCCGCGCGCCGAAACGGTCTAGGTACGGACGGACCTGCTCGACCTTCTCGTCCAGCGGGAGCCCGGTCATCCGGCGCTCCTGGAAGGCCATCAGTTTCTGCGGGTCGAAGCTGGCCGCCGACTTGTTGACGCGCTCGAGGGAGAAGTTCGCGATCATCGCGTCGCGCGAGAAGTCCTCCGTCCTGTCGTCGAGCGACCAGCCGAGGAGCAGCAGGTAGTTGAGGAGCGCGTCCGGGAGGTAGCCGACGGCGCGGTAGAAGGCGACCATGACCGGGTTGAACGCCTCCGTCACCGGTTCGCCCAGCCGGTCCATGATGCCCGCCGCGTGCTCGTACGCCTTCCGGAAGTCATCCTGCTTCAGGTACTTCCCCAACTTGCGCTTGCTCAGCTTCTCGCTGCCGCCCGGCGCCGCGACGTACGGCAGGTGGGCGTAGTGCGGCAGGTCGTATCCGAGCGCCTGCATGATGAAGATCTGCCGCGGCGTGTTGGAGAGGTGCTCCTCCGCGCGGATGACGTGCGTGATCCCGAAGTCGTGGTCGTCCACCGCGCTCGCCAGGTGATAGAGCGGCGTGCCGTCGGCGCGCTGAATCACGTGGTCCTGCTCGAGGGCCCAGTCGAACGCGACGGGGCCGCGCACCAGATCGTCGAACGCGCACGCGCCCTCGCGCGGCATCCTGAGGCGGACCACCGCGGTGCGGCCTTCGGCTTCGAAGCGCGCCGCAACGACCTCGGTCTCCGCCATCCAGCGACGGCTATAGATGAAGCGCGCCTTCGCCCGCCGCGCCGCTTCGCGCTCCGCAACCGTCTCGGCCGCCGTCGCGTAGTCCCGGTACGCGCTCCCGCTCGCGATCAGGGCGTCAACCGCCGCGCGGTAGCGGTCGCCCCGTTCCGACTGGAAATACGGGCCGCACGATCCGCCCACCTCCGGTCCCTCATCCCAGTCGATCCCGAGCCAGCGGAAGCCGTCGAGGATCGGCTGCAGCGCCTCGGCCACGTTCCGCTCGCGGTCGGTGTCGTCGATGCGGAGGATGAACGTTCCGCCGTGCCGTCGCGCGAAGAGCCAGTTGAATAGCGCTGTCCGGACCCCGCCGATGTGCAGGTAGCCGGTCGGGCTCGGCGCGAACCGCGTTCGGACCCTTATCGGACCGTCGCCGCTTGCTCTGTAATGCGGTCCGCCCACTCCACCGCTTCCTTCGCGTCGTTCGCCGTGATATGCAGTTTACGCCGTCTCACTTCCTTCACTCGATCCTGAACCGTCGCTTCGATCGTCGCCCTGTGCGTGACGAAATACGCTGTCCCAAGCCGTTCCAAGCCGAGCGCGCCATTCCTTCCCAACGCCTTTGCTACGAACTCGATTCTAGCCATCCACTTCCCAAGCGCCGCTTGCCGCGAGTCCAAGAACCGCACACCGCGCTCCGTCGGAACGATCTTGGCTCCCACCGAACGTTGTGGTTCAAGTCGAACCAACCCATCCGCCCTCAAGCTCATGAGCGCATCTCTAAGCTCAAAGGAATACGGTCCGTATCGGTACAAGATGAACCGAAAATTCAACGGGACTTGCATCAACTCCTGCAGAAAATAGACAGCCTTCTGAATATGGGTCTCGCCGCCCGGGCTTCCTTCTTCCTTCTGCGCCCGAATCAAGCGCAGCAACAGTGCCGCCACCAAGAGCCTTTCCATCGCTCATCCCTCCGTTTCGCTCAACGCCTCTTCGCGATGTTCACCCACCCAGTCTCCAGGAGCCCGTGGTGAAACCCCCGCTACATTCGAGCGGCGATGCATCCCGCCTGAACGGCGTTGCTCCTCGGTCTCATATGGCCAATATGCTTCCTCGTCGCGCCTTGTCAGGCGAGCGCCTCGCCGCTCTCGGTGCTACCCGGGGTTTCACCACGGACTCCCAGCCTCTCTTTGCTTCGACGGTTCGACGAACACGTTATCTACCGACACCGCGGGAATCTGCCCCAACGCTTCCGACGCCAAAGTAGCGGGAACAACCTCATCGTTATGAAGCAATATCGGAAAATCCGGCGACCCCCCTCCCGGTCGCCGGCGATCGTGTCTCACGTTCTCCGCCCCCAACACGCCGCACAACGCTTTGGTATATGGCTCTTCCCGGTTCAAGATTCCGCTCAAGATCCACCGGATTCCGTCCATAGACGCGTCGGAAGTGCCGTCGCTGGACAATTCGACTGGCGTGAATATGACCTCGTGCATTCTTGTTTCCAGCGGCCTCGACGAACGCAGCGGTAACTTCGTTGTCAGTTAAACGCAAGTGGTCCACAGGATCTGTCGCAAACGTTCCTCCGTCCAGCGATTCCTTCAGAAATTCCATGAGGTGAATGTCGTAGATTCGACGGACCGGATGAAAATAGACCTGTGAATACATAAAATAGCGTGCGAGTAACAATGCCTCGGCAGACTGCTGTCCTCCTTCTTGTAATCCGAGAGCGGGTGTTCCGACTTGCTCTTCCCCCGCGATATCCTTTGCCGGCAAAATACGCAATGTGTCAATCAAGCGATAGTGATCGAACCGGCCATACGCGACACCGGCGTGATGGGAATCTCGAAGAAGATAGTCCATCCGATCAGCGCCGAAAGCATCTCCTACGATGATCTCGCCGAGAATCGCTTCCCATTCTGAGAACTCAAGGTCGTCTGTCTTCGTGGGCCCTATGGCCAATTTAATAACGTCCGCGGATCGAAGAGGCGGAGTCATACCATTCCAAATGGACCGCATCTCTTCACTATCTATAATGCTACGTGTGATGCGTTCGTGGTCCCACCCGTTAGGCAGCAATTCCTTCTCGGCGGCATGAGAAAACGGAAGATGGCCCATATCATGGCACAGAGCGGCCATCCTCAGGACGCGACGCCAGTATTGAAGCTTAGCCGGCTGGCTAATTTCGTCCAAGCGGTTGGAGATTTCCTCGCTGATGTTGGCGGGGTTAGTCACGACATCAAAGATTCGACTCGCGAGCTCCATCACGCCAAGTGAGTGCTCGAATCGGCGGTGGGTGGCCCCCGGATACACGAGGTACGTCAGAGCGAGCTGATGAATGTGGCGGAGCCTCTGAAACGGAGCAGAATTGAGGACATCGCGCTCTGTGCTGTCCAAACGCACAAAGACGTGAATCGGATCCCTGATTTCGTGACTGTGCTTCGGCACCGTCAGACAAGTGATATCGTCGCGGAGGCGCGCTTTGCTGCACCGAACACCCGGCACCTCTCCGGTAGGTGACGCGGTGGAACGCTACGAAGAATATAGCGCCAGTGGCAGGTCACGTCGAGTCCTGGACGAAATTTTAGGTCTACAGTTGAGCAGCGGGATCACGTCGATCCGAAATCGATACGTTACCATGCGGCGGGTGCAGCTTGGCATCGCGCGGCCACTGAGGAGGACAACGGAATGCGTACCATTCGGTCAGTCGGCATTCTGATCGTGGGGGCGGGACTGACGGCAGCCAGTACAGCAGTAGTTCTCCCATTCCAGGGAGGACGTCCCACGATGGAGCATCTGGTCTTCACGATCGACGGCCACGGCGAGATGCCTTACGCCGTATCGGTGCCGGCCGGCTACGACCCGGCGGGCGAGCCGCGCCCGCTCGTCCTGGCGCTCCACCCCGGCGGCATCAACGGCGCGTACTACGGCAGCCGGAACATGCAAGGCATCTTCGCGCCGGGGTTGCGCGAGCTCGGCGCCATCATGGTCGCCCCCGACGTGCCGACCCGCCGCTGGACCTCCGAGGTAGCCGATCGGGGGGTGATGGCGCTGCTCGAGCAGATCCTCGACGACTACACGATCGACCGGTCGCGCATCCTCGTGACCGGCTTCAGCCTCGGCGGCGCCGGCACATGGTTCTTCGCGGGGCAGCACTCCGACTTCTTCACCGGCGCCATCCCCATCGCGGGCCGCCCCGGTGACCACGCGCCCGACGCCTTCGGCACCATGCCGATCCACATCATCCATAGCCGCGTCGATGAAGTGGTCCCCTTCGAACCCGCCGAGGAGGCGTTCCAGCGCCTCGAGGCAGCCGGCCACCCGGTCGCCTTCACGACCCTCGAAGGGATCGGTCACTTCAACATGGGCAGCTACGTTCCGTCCCTGCAGGACGCGGGCAACTGGATGCTCGAACAGTGGGACGGGCGCTAGGAGCCCGTGGTGAAACCCCGCGTAGCACCGAGAGCGGTGAGGCGCTCGCCTGACAAGGCGCGACGAGGGAGCATATTGGCCGTATGAGACCGAGGAGCAACGCCGTTCAGGCGGGATGCATCGCCGCTCGAATGTAGCAGGGGTTTCACCACGGGCTCCTAGGGCAGGCCGTTCTCGTCGTACCCGACGATCTCGTCGGCCAGGCGTGGATCCCGTTCCGGCAACCGAGCGCACAGCCGGGCGAGCGCCCGCAACCGATCATGCCGTGACAGGCCGGAGCGCTCGGGACGTAGCCGTTCCAGTTCCTCGGCCAGCCGTACGGTCTCCGCATTCTCGAGATTGCGCGCCATCCGTGACCTCTGTACCAACCTTCTACACTGTAATCGCTAAGGCATAGAATCTCCGCCATGCAATATCGACGATTGGGACGGACTGGTGTCTACGTGTCGGAGCTCTGCCTGGGAGCGATGACGTTCGGGACGGAGTGGGAAGTCATCGGCGCGCTCGGTCAGACGGAGGCCGACGCGCTGGTGGGCGCGTCCATCGACGCAGGGATCAACTTCTTCGACACCGCCGACGTCTACTCGACCGGCGACTCCGAGGAGATCCTGGGGAAGGCGCTCGCCTCGCGGCGCCAAGAGGTCGTCATCGCCACCAAGGCGCGCGGGCGAATGGGGCCGGGCGCGAACGACGTGGGGCTCTCGCGGCTCCACATCATGCAGGCGTGCGACGCGAGCCTGCGACGGCTCGGCACCGATTACATCGACCTCTACCAGATCCACCGGAGCGATCCGGACACGGATATCGAGGAGACGCTCAGCGCCCTCACCGACCTGGTGCGGGCCGGGAAGGTGCGCTACATCGGCTGCTCGAACCTGCAGGCGTGGGAGCTGATGCAGGCGCTCGGCATCTCCGAGCGCCGCGGCTTCGAACGGTTCTGCGCGACGCAGTCGTACTACTCGCTCGCGGGACGCGACCTCGAGCAGGACACCATTCCGCTCATCGAGGATCAGGGGCTCGGGCTGCTGGTCTGGAGTCCGCTCGCGGGGGGCTTCCTGACCGGCAAGTTCACGCGGGAGGGCGCGCGCGACCGTGACGCGCGGCGCGCCGCGTTCGACTTTCCGCCGATCGACCGCGACCAGGCCTTCGACACCCTCGACGTGATGGCCGCGATCGCCGAAGCGCACGGCGTGTCGGTCGCACAGGTGGCGCTGGCATGGCTGCTGGCCAAGCCCGCGGTCACCAGCGTCATCATCGGCGCGAAGCGCATGGATCAGTTGCACGACAACCTCGCTGCGGTCGACGTCGCGCTGTCGGCCGACGAAGTGACGTCGCTCGACGAGGTGAGCGCGCGGCAGCTCCCCTACCCGATGTGGATGCTCGCCCTCGGCGACGACCGTCAGCCGGGACAGAAACGCGACATGGCAGCTATGCTCAAGAAGAGGCCCTAACAGTCATGCTTGTTCACACGCGGCCGAAGCCGCTCACGATCGATAACTTCATGGCGGGTCTGGTCCGCCGCAACCCGGCGGAGCCGGAGTTCCACCAGGCGGTGCGGGAGGTGGCCGAGTCGGTCATCCCGTTCATCCGGAACCACCACCCGGAATTCGAACGGCTGAAGATTCTCGAGCGGCTGACCGAACCGGACCGGATCATCACGTTCCGTGTCACCTGGCAGGGCGACGACGGCCTCGTCCATGCCGACCGCGCGTGGCGGGTGCAGTTCTCGAACGCGATCGGCCCCTATAAAGGAGGGCTTCGCTTCCATCCGACGGTGACCCGCAGCGTGCTGAAGTTCCTCGGCTTCGAACAGATCCTGAAGAACAGTCTGACCGGGTTGCCGATGGGCGGCGCCAAGGGCGGCGCGAACTTCGATCCGCGCGGCAAGAGCGACACCGACGTGATGCGGTTCTGCCAGGCGATGATGCGCGAGCTGCACCGCCATATCGGCGAGGACACCGATATCCCGGCGGGTGATATCGGCGTCGGCGCGCGCGAGATCGGCTACCTGTTTGGCCAGTACATGCGGCTGTCGAACCGCTTCACCGGGGTGCTGACCGGCAAGGGACTCGCGTTCGGGGGTAGCCGGGTCCGAACCGAGGCGACCGGTTACGGCGCCGTCTACTTCCTCCAGAACATGCTCTCGACCCGCAAGGACGAGGTCCGCGGGAAGACCGCCGTCATCTCGGGATCGGGCAACGTCGCCCTCTATGCGATCGAGAAGCTCGTGGAACTGGGGGCCAAGGTGGTGACCGTCTCAGACTCGGGCGGCTTCATCCACGATCCGGACGGCATCGGCGCCGAGAAGCTCGCCTGGCTGAAGGACCTCAAGGAGCACCGGCGCGGGCGTATCCGCGAATATGCCGAGCACTTCGGCTGCGACTACCACGCGAAACAGCGGCCCTGGCGGGTGCCGTGCGACGTGGCGCTGCCCTGTGCGACGCAGAACGAACTCGATGGCGACGATGCAAAGGCGCTGCTCGACAACGGCTGCTTCGCGGTGTCGGAGGGAGCGAACATGCCGTCGACGCTCGAGGCGGCCCACGCGTTCCGCGCCCGGAAGATCCTGTTCGGACCGGGCAAGGCGGCCAACGCCGGGGGTGTCGCGGTCTCGGGGCTGGAGCAGAGTCAGAACGCGCTCCGGATCTCCTGGGATCACCACGAGGTGGATACTCAACTGCAGAAGATCATGAAGGGTATCCACCAGAAGTGCTGCGCCGACGGGACCGGAGACGACGGCACCGTCGACTACGTCCGGGGTGCGAACATCGCCGGGTTCCGCAAGGTGGCGGAAGCGCTCGTCGCCTACGGCCCGGTCTAGCAGTCCGTGGTGAAACCCCGCGTCGCACCGAGACCGGCGAGGCGCGCGCCTGACAAGGCGCGACGAGGGAGCATATTGGCCATATCCCGACCGCGGACTGACGCAGTCCGAGGAGCAACGCCGTTCAGGCGAGATGCATCGCCGGTCGAATGCAGCAGGGGTTTCACCACGGGCTGCTAGGGGCGCGTCGTCGTCAGCGATCGACGACGGCGACGCCCTCGATCTCGAGGAGCACGCCGGACGCGAAGAGCGACTGGATGCCGAGCAGCGTCGCCGCCGGAACCGCGGCATCCGGGAAGCCGTGGGCCTTGCGCGCCGCATCGAGCACCTCGAAGTCGCCGAAGCGATACTCGGGCATGTAGATCACGATCTTCAGCAAGTCCTCCGGCGACCCCCCGGCCGCCTCGAGGCGCTGCCGCAGGGCCGAGAAGACCTGGTCGGCCTGGCTCTCGAGGGAGTCGCCCGGAGTGCCGACCTGCCCCGATATCCGGACCACCGCGGGGCCGGATCCGCGCGCCGCCACCACTTGCGAAAACCCGGTGGCCGGATCGATGAAGTCCCGCTCGATCGTCTGTCCGTCGACGCCGGTGACGGCGACGGCGTCGATCTCGATCAGGAACTGGTCGGCCGCCAGCGCGGGGACGCCAAGGAGCGTGCTGGCCGGCATGTCCGTGAGCGAGAGCGCCGCTACGCGCCCCTCGCGATACGCGGCGAGGTCGGTGTCGGGGTCGTAGTCGACGATATAGGTCGTTGCCTTCACCACATCGGCGACCGAGACCCCCGCCTCCGCCAACCGCTCGCCGACGCGCCCCCATACGGAGAGGGTCTGGGCCGCGAGGCCGCCGCCGGCACCGACCTGCCCCGCCACGTACACCGTCCGGACACCGTGCGCGGTCACCGCGACGGCGCCGCTGAAGCCGTTCGCCGGGGCGAAGCGCTCGATGCGGAGATCGACGCCCGGCTCCGCGACCACCGCGGTCACCTCGATCTCGACCCGCAGCGTGTCGATGAACAACTCGCGGATGCCGACCATCGTGCTCGCCGGCCAGTGGCCCTCGGGGAAGACGGCCGCGCGGGCCGCCGCGATGATCGGGTACTGGTCGGGGGTGAAGTCCTTGACGAAGATCCGGACCTTTGCGACGTCCTCAGGCGTCGCCCCCGCCTGGGCAAGCCGGCGCACGACGCCCGCGAATGCCGACTCGGCGTGCTCCTGGAGCGTCTCGCCCTGTCCGACCTGGCCGGATACGTGAATGGTCTTCACGCCGCGGTCGGTTGTTGTGACGACCTGCGTGAAGCCGCCGGCCGGGTCGATGTACTCCACCTGGGCCCGCGCGACGCCCGGAATGACGCAACCGATCAGACCGGCCAGACCGACGGTGACGGGAAGCCAGTGCTTATGTCTCATGGGTGGTCTCGACGGAACTGCTAACCGAGCGTGAAGTAGTCGGGTAGCCCCGGTTTCGTCTCGCGCAGGATCTCGACGATTGCCTGCCGGTCGGCCGGGGTGAGCTGGTCGTAGGGGGATCCGGTCACTTCGCCGGACAGCACCGCCCATAACCTGCGGTAGATCGCATCCAGCGCGACGTCGGGCAGCGCGTCGAAGGCGTCCGAGTAGATCAGGTAGCTGCAGGGATAGCGGAACAGGCGGCCGTCCAGGCTGATCTCCCGGAGCGTCCGGCCGCCGCCGTCGTGCGGACCGCGCGCCGCGAACGCCTCGGCGAAACCGGCGGCGCCCCCGATCCCGGCCGGCAGCGGTGCCTCGTCAACGAACAGCAGGTAGTCGACCAGCTCCACCGCCGCCTCGTCGACGATCTCGCGGAAGCGGCCGTCGTCGGTGGAACGGCCACGGTCTTCCGGCGCGACCTGCGACTCCCGGAACGCGACGCGGCGCGCCTCCCAGCCGATGCGCGTGATCAGGTTCGTCATGTGCACCTGGTGGTCGAGCACCAGCAGCGCGACGATGTCGCTGTACGGCGTCGGGTAGCCCTCGATATCGAAACGGCCCTCCATCGACTCCAGTACCGGCGGGACGACGCCGAACGTCGCATGCGGATCGTCGACGTCTTTCACCTCGACGTTCCCCATGTGCGCCGTATCACCGTGCGTGCCGGTGACGTACCAGCCGCCCCAGCGATCCTCGAGACGGCTCCGGTGGTCGACGAAGTGGCCGCTCGCATACGCGTTGGGATCCTTCGACAGCGGGAACATGCTCATCACCTGGAGCCCGGGGACCCCCAGCGTGTCCCACGAGAGGTGGCAGGCGAGGCAGGTCTCGCGTCGCTCGAAGCGGGGTTCCTCGTCCGGGGTCTGGGGCAGGGTATAGAAGACGCTCCCCTGCGTCCGGTCGAACGCCGCGATCTCCAGCACCTCGGCTCCCCGCACCCAACCGAGCGCCACGTTGTCGGTGAAGTAGACGGCACGCGGGTTGTCGAACTCGATGTACTCCGTCTGGAAGCTCGTGGGCGAGAACGCCAGCACCTGGGATTCGACTCGCAGATCGAATGCATCGAGGACCGAACGCAGGTAGCCGCTCCGCCCCTCCCAGCGCAGATCGAGTTCGCCCGCTTCGAGTCGCGCGTTCAGCTCGGCCACGACGTTGTCGACCGGCCCGTTCGTGTACTGGATCGCGGGGTGGTCACGCGACCCCCGGAACGCCCCGCCCCGCTGGCCCGAAACGGTGGTGGCGGCGATCACCGCGAGCAACAGCGCGGCTGCGCCGGTCAGAAGCACGGATGGAGTGCAACGCATGCGAGACATCGGTCGTCATGATTATAATGAGCGCTTACCACTTAATCCGAAGCCCGAAAGGATCCACCGATGTTGAGCCGCACGCTTCTGACCGTTGGGGTGGCTGCCGTTGCCGCCATCGCGTTGATGCCCGCGCCCGCACTGGCCGCCGAAGACGAAGTGCCCACGTTCACGAAGGACGTTGCGCCCATCTTCCAGGCGAAGTGCGAGGCCTGCCACCGTGCCAACTCCATCGCCCCGATGTCGCTGGTCACCTACGAGGAGTCGCGTCCCTGGGCCCGCTCCATCAAGGACCGCGTGTCGACCCGGCAGATGCCGCCGTGGCACATCGACCGGACCGTCGGTATTTCCGACTTCCGGAACGACCGCTCCCTGACCGACGAGGAGCTCGACACCATCGTCCGCTGGGTGGACGGCGGCGCGCCGCGCGGCAATCCGGAGGACATGCCGGCGCCCGTCGAGTGGCCGGACGAGTCGAAGTGGTACTTCGCGGAACGGTTCGGCGGCCCGCCGGATCTCGTGGTCAAGTCCGAGCCTTACACGATGCCGGCCGAGGCAAACGACGCCTGGTGGAAGCCGGTTGCCGAGACCGGGCTGACGGAGCCGCGCTGGGTGCGCGCCATCGAGATGCGTCCTGGCTCCACCGACGGCCGGCGGATCACGCACCACGCCATTGCCCGTCTCGAACAGGACGAGACCGACCCCGCGCTGCAGAACGCCTCAGCGACCGGCGATGACGACCCGCTCGCCAACTCCGGACTGTTCATGGAGTGGGCGGTCGGCAAGCAGGGCGAGCTGATGCGTCCCGGCAGCGGCAAGCTGATGCTGCCCGATTCCCGCATCATCTGGGACGTCCACTATTCGGCGGCCGGCGAGGAGATCACCGACCACATGGAGCTGGGCGTCTACTTCTATCCGAAGGGCGAGGAGCCGGAGCATCGGCAGGTGCTGCACCTGATGGGCGCCGGCGGTGTCGATATTCCGCCGAACACGGTGTCGGTCACCGAGGGCTTCTTCCCGCTGAAGCGGGCGGCGCGCGTCGAGAGCTTCCAACCGCACATGCACCTGCGCGGCAGGGCAATGGCGATGGAGGCGATCCTGCCGACCGGGCGGCGTGAAGTGCTGAGCCACGTCGGCGACTTCAACTTCAACTGGCACAACTCCTACGTCTACGCCGACGAGTCCGCGCCGTTGCTGCCACGGGGGACCATCCTGAAGATCACGGCGTGGCACGACAACACCGCCACCAACCGCGCCAACCCGGATCCGAACGTCTGGGTCGGCTACGGCGACCGCACGGTCGACGAGATGGCGCACGCCTGGGTCAACGTCACGTACTTCACCGACGAGGACTACGAGTCGGAGAAGGCGGCGCGCGAGGCCAACGACAACTGATCGCCGTTTCGGTAACAACCCGATGCGGTCTTCGATCACGCTTCTGGCGGTGACCACGGCCCTGCTCGCGATGGCGGGCGCGGCCGCGGCGCAGCCACCGCGCGCGCCCTTGCCGCTCGAGCCGGGAGGCGCCGAAGGTGAGGCGATCTTCCCGGCCTTCGAGGGGTGGTACCGCAACGCGGACGGCACCTTCACCATCCTCCTCGGCTACTACAACCGGAACGACTACCCGGTAGACGTTCCGGTGGGGGCCGAGAACCGGATCGAGCCGGGCGGTCCAGACCACGGTCAGCCGACGCATTTCCTGCCGGGCCGTTCCTGGGGCGTGTTCACCATCCCCGTCCCGGAAGACTTCGGCGATCAGGAGTTGACCTGGACGATTACGGTGAACAATCAGCAGTCCGAAGTGTCGTTCTGGTTGAACCCGCCGTATTTCGTCGATCCGTTCCTGAACCGCGCGAACGGCAACACGCCGCCGTGGCTGCGCGTCGCTGACGCGGACGAGCTGCGGGGGCCTCCGGTGACCGGCGTCAGCGCGACGCTCGACGCCACCGCCGGCGAGCCGCTCGAACTGGCGGCGACCGTGCGCGACGCGGCGCTCACGATCCCCCCGCCGCCTCGGCGGAATAGGCCGCCGCGTCCGCCCGTGACGCTCACCTGGCGGCTTTTCCGGGGTCCCGCCGACGTCCTGTTCGACACCGGCGCGGAAGAGGAACCGGAGAATGGCCGCCACGAGTTCGAGACCGTGGCGGGCGGTGATGCCAGCACCTGGGTCACCTTCAGCGAGCCGGGCCAGTACCGGCTGATGGCGACCGCAAACGATATCTCCGGGAATGGTGGCGGCGGCGATCAGTGCTGCTGGACCACTACCTACGTCGACGTCAGCGTTCGGTAACCCCGGACGAACTTCTCCTCCCGCGGATCCGGATCCCCACGCCCGCGGCGCGGTTCTGCCGCGTGCGGGACGCCCGCGGTTACTAAGAATGTAAAGGCCGCCTGCGGCGGCCTTTACATTCTTTGACGTGCCGATATAGACTTTTTGAGAAATCAAAAGGACAATGGTCGATCCCGGGATTGCTCTGCTCGTTTTCGGACTGGTCGCCACCGGCAGCGGGGTGCTGTTCTGGCCGCGCGCCGGCTTGGTCGCGCGACTGCTGCAACTGATCCGGCTGAGTGAACGTGTCCTCCTCAAGGACGCCATCAAGCATCTCCACAGCTGCGAGCGGGCGGGGCGTCCCGCCACGTTCGAAGAACTGGCGGGTCGGCTGAACGTCTCCCGCGCCCGCGCCGCGGCGCTGCTCTCGCGGCTGACCGAGATGGGCTTCGCGCAGTCCGGTGCAACCGGGCCCGCGCTGACCGATGTCGGGCGGCAGTCGGCCCTCCGTCTGGTCCGGACGCACCGGATGTGGGAACGCTACCTCGCAGACCGGACCAGCGTGCCGCCGGGCGAGTGGCACGACGAAGCGGAACGGGTGGAGCACGACCTGTCGGAAGAGCAGGTGGACGCCCTCGACCAACGGCTCGGCTTTCCCCGCTGGGATCCGCATGGCGACCCGATCCCCACCCCGGCGGGCGACCTGCCACCGGATCGGGGTGTCAACCTGACGGCCGTCGAGACGGGCCGCGCCGTGGAAGTGGTGCACCTCAAGGACGAGCCGCGCGAGCTGTACGACGCGCTCGTCGCGGATGGATTCGTATTGGGGGGAAGGCTCGACGTGGTGGGCCGGACCGACGGCGCCGTGCAGGTGCGCGCGGGCGGGCGGACGTGGGACGTCGATCCGATCGCGGCTGGCAACGTCACCGTGCGCCGCCTCCCGGCCGCCGAGCATGGCGACGCGCCACGCCGCACGCTGGCGGAGACGCAGCCGGGCGAGACCGTGCACGTGGAGAACATCTCGCGCGCCTGCCAGGGAGCGCAGCGGCGGCGCCTCCTCGACCTGGGCGTGGTTCCGGGCACGTCTATCCGGCGCGAGCTGACGAGCGCCGGCGGTGATCCGGTGGCCTATCGCATCCGCGGCGCCCTGATCGCCCTCCGTAGCACGCAGGCCGGCTGGATCCACGTCACGGCTCGCCAGGCCACCATCGGAAACGCTGACACTCCCGTCGGCCCCGCTGCGCAAGCAGACGGCGGGACCGTGTAATGCCGCTATCCGCCCCCGCCTGTCACGGCGGCGCCGCGAGCCGTGACGAACGCCTGCTCCGCCTCGGCCTCAGCCCCGGCCGATGGGATTACCTGATCGCCCTCGCCGGCAACCCCAACGTCGGCAAGAGCACCGTCTTCAACGCCCTGACCGGCCTGCGCCAGCACACCGGCAACTGGCCCGGCAAGACGATCGCCCGCGCCGAAGGCGCCTTCGCGCACCGCGGGTCGCGCGTGAAGATCGTCGATCTGCCGGGCACCTACTCGCTGCAGGCGGGGAGCGTCGACGAAGAGGTAGCGCGCGACTTCATCCTGTTCGGCCGGCCGGACGTCACCGTCGTCGTGGTGGACGCCACCCGCCTGGAGCGCAACCTGAACCTGGCGCTGCAGATCCTCGACATCACCGACCGGGTAGTCGTCTTCCTCAACCTGATCGACGAAGCGAAACGGCATGGGATCGCCGTCGATGCGGCAAGGCTGGAACGCGAGCTGGGCGTGCCGGTGGTGGCGGGCGCCGCACGGTCGAAGATCGGCATCGACGAACTGATAGACGCCGCGCATGCAGTCGCCACCGGAGAACGGACGACCACGCCGTTCCGGATCGCGCAGCAGGCGCCGGAGGTGGAGCACGCGGTCGCCCAACTGGCGGACGTCGTCGAAGGCGCCTTCCCCGAGCTGGGAAGCAGCCGGTGGGTGGCGCAGCGGCTGCTCAACGCCGACGGCGCGGTGGTGGAAGCGGTGCGGTCGGGGGAACTGGGACAGTTGACCGGTTCTGAGACGTCGGCGCAGGACGAACGCCGCGAGGAACTGCCGGCGGAACGCCGGCGCATCCTGTCGACGGACCCGAGAAAGGTCCTCGCGGCGGCGGAGCGGTTGCGGTGGGATCTGCCGGCCGACTTCCACGACACGCTGACGGCGGAGATCTACGGCACCGCGCAGACGATTGCCGAACGCGCCCAGCTCCGGGGGCTGCGCAAGACCGGTTTCGACCTCGACCGCGGGCTCGACCGCCTGCTCACCAGCCGGTGGCTCGGCTTCCCGGTGATGCTGGCGATCCTCGCGGCCGTCTTCTGGATCACGATCGAGGGCGCGAATGTCCCCTCCGGCATGCTCGCGTCGTTGCTCATCGACAGGACGCACCCGGTGCTCCACGATTTCGGCGCCGCGCTAAGCCTCCCGTGGTGGCTGAGCGGCTTCCTCTTCGACGGCGTCTACCTTGCGACCGCCTGGGTCATCGCGGTCATGCTGCCGCCGATGGCGATTTTCTTTCCGATCTTCACGCTGCTCGAAGACTTCGGCTACCTGCCGCGCGTCGCGTTCAACCTTGATTCGCTCTTCCGCCGGGCCGGCGCGCACGGCAAACAGGCCCTCACGATGTGCATGGGGTTCGGCTGCAACGCGGCGGGAGTGGTGGCGACACGCGTCATCGACTCGCCGCGCGAGCGACTGATCGCCATCATCACCAACAACTTCTCGCTCTGCAACGGACGCTGGCCGACGCAGATCCTGATCGCGTCCATCTTCATCGGCGCGCTCGCCCCGGCGCACCTCGCCGGGCTGGTTTCGGCCAGCGCCGTCGTCGGCATCGCCCTGCTCGGTATCCTGATGATGTTCGTTGCGTCGTGGGCTCTCTCGCGCACCGTGTTGCGGGGCGAGGCGACCAGCTTCAGCCTGGAGCTGCCGCCGTACCGGCCGCCCCGCATCTGGCAGACGCTCTACACCTCGGTGATCGACCGGACGCTGATCGTGCTGTGGCGCGCGGTGATGTTCGCCGTGCCGGCCGGCGCCGTGATCTGGCTGATCTCGAACATCACCTTCGGCGGGACGAGCGTCGCGCAACACATGGTGACCTGGCTCGATCCGGTCGGCCTGCTCCTGGGCCTGAACGGCGTCATCCTGCTCGCCTACGTCGTCGCGATCCCGGCGAACGAGATCGTGATCCCGACCGTGTTGATGCTGACCGTGCTCACTGCGTCGGGGCTCGGCGGCGATGCAGGTGCGGGGGTCGGCGTGATGTTCGAGCCGGACAACGCCCATGCGACGGCGCAACTACTGCGCGCGGGCGGCTGGACGCTGTTGACCGCGGTCAACCTGATGCTGTTCAGCCTGCTGCACAACCCCTGCTCCACCACCATCTACACGATCTGGAAGGAGACCCGGAGCGCCCGCTGGACCACCGTCGCCACGCTGCTGCCGCTCGTGATGGGGGTGACGGTCTGCTTCCTGTTGACGCAGGTCTGGCGACTGCTCGCCTGACCCGACCACCGGCTAACGGGTAGCAGGTAGCGGGTATCAGACGTCGCCGCCTGAATCCTTGCCGGCGGATCCGACGACAGCCCCGAGCGCGCGCTCGACCGCCGCGCCCGACGGATTCTGGAACACCCGGAGGTCGAACTCCGGGACAATCGCCAACAGGTGGTCGAAAATGTCCGCCTGGATCGTCTCGTAGCGCACCCAGTCTTGATCGCGGCTAAAGACGAAAACCTCTATCGGCAGACCGTGCTCGGTCGGATCGAGGTACCGGATCAGGAAGGTCATGTCGTCGTGCACCATCGGGTGGTGGTGGAGATAGGCGACGATGTACGCGCGAAACGTCCCGAGGTTCGTGAGGCGTCTGCCGTTCGCGTAGTCCGCGCGATCGATGCCCTGCTCGGCGTTCCAGTTCTCCACTGCGGCGCGCTTCTTCTCGACGTGCTCCGCGATGTAGCGGATGCGCGTGTAGCGCGCCAGCATCTCTTCGGTGCAGAACCTCACCGAATTCATGTCGATGCTGATGGCCCGCTTGATGCGCCGCCCCCCCGACTCCGACATGCCGCGCCAATTCCTGAACGACTCGCTGATGAGCGCGTAGGTCGGAATGGTGCAGATGGTCTTGTCGAAGTTCTGCACCTTGACGGTCGTGAGTCCCACCTCGATCACGTCGCCGTCCGCGCCGTGCGACGGCATCTCGATCCAGTCGCCCCGGTGCACCATGTCGTTGACGCTGATCTGAATGCCGGCGACGAAACCGAGGATGGCGTCGCGGAAGACCAGCATCAGCACCGCGCTGACCGCCCCGAGGCCGCTCAGCATCAGCAGCGGGGA
This sequence comes from Vicinamibacterales bacterium, assembly GCA_965246995.1. Lineage (GTDB taxonomy): Bacteria > Acidobacteriota > Vicinamibacteria > Vicinamibacterales > UBA8438 > VXRJ01. The sequence continues at coordinate 552,472 of OZ252008.1, read as the reverse complement.
CCGGTTGAGGACAAGTGAGATGACGCTGATGGCGGCGATGCCGAAGAGCAGCAGCTTCGCCACCTGGGCCACGCCGGTGACCGGCAGGCCGCGCGCCCTCCCCGTCGCCCTCACAATCTCGGTCACTGCATTCAGCGAACCGTCGACGGCGAGCGCGACGGTGGCGATCATGAAGATCAGGGACAGTTGCCGGACCACCAGTTGAACTTGCGGGTAGTCCGCGAGTGCCGGGATAGCCAGGTAGTAGACGACCACCGCCGGGGAGACGTGCGAGAGGCGCACCAGCACGCGGTGGCGCGCGATGTGATCGTCCCAATGCGCGAGCGACCGGCTCGCCACACGCTGCGCGTACCGGACGACGACGCGGCGCGTCATCGTGTCGGCGATGAATGCCAGGACCAGCACCATCCCCATGTCGGCCACGAGCATCAGCAACCCGGCCGCATCGCCCGACAAACCCTGTCCGATCAGCCAGTCCCGCAGTGACGTCAGCATCGCCTACTCCTCCGTCTCCAGTTGATCCGTCGACACGAACAGCGTCAGCGCCACGCCGTCCCATCGGCCATCCCCCGACGGACTCTCCGGCGCGTCCGGCCCGAGCGGCATCGTGCCGGTCAGCTCCGCCGAGCGCCGGAACGCGCGCGTGAGCCAAGCCTGCACCGCCGCCGCGCGCTCCTGGGCCTCGCGGAACTGCTGCCCCGGACCACCCGCCGTAGCGTACCCCTCCACCACCAGCGGGGCATTCCGCGGGTAGTCGAGCAACTCGCCCATCGCCTCCTCGAGCCGCCGGTCGGCGCCGTCACGCAACTCGATCCGGCCCCCGTCCTCGGCCGCTTCGAACAGGACATCGGCCGACAACCAGATCCGGAGCGGCGTGTACCGATCGTCCATCGACAGTTCGCTGTACTCCTCGCGTGTCATCTCGTCCAGGTTGTAGAAGCCGCGCTCGGAGAAGAAACCGCGGAACAGCCAGTTGCGCTTCATCGCCTCGGTGTTCTCGGCAAGGTCCGCCATCGCGTCGCGCGCATAGGTCACCACGTCGCCCGCATCGGCCATCACCTGCTGCGCCGGATTGTCGGGCTGCGTCCACACGTTGACCAGCGCTTCGACTTCCTCCGCGCTGCCGCGTACCGCCCGCATTGTCGCCTCGGTCTCGCGCGCGAGGCCGGTCAGGTGCGTGTAGAGCGTGTCGTCGGTCAACAGCCGGCCGGCCGTCCCCTCGCCTTCGGACACTTCCCGCACCAGGCGCTGCGTCTCGTCCATCACGCCGCGCGCCGAGTCCACGAAGAGCACGCTCGCGCTGCTCACCTCCCGGACGTCGGCGCCGACATCGCGGATCAGCAACGTGGTCGTGTTGACCGTCTCACCCAGTTCGTCGAAGGTGGCCTGCACCTGGTCCTGCAGCGAGACCACCTCGTCGGCGACGACCCGGAAGGTCTCGCGTCCCTCCGCGATCAGGTCCGCCACCTGCACGGCGTCGACCCCGCGGATCGTGCCGCCGTCCGCGACCTCCGGCGCATCGGTGCTCCCCTCTCGGAGCTCGATGAAGGCCGCACCCAGCAGGCCATCAGTCAGGATCGCGGCTACCGAGTCGGTCCGGACCAGCGGGCGCAGGTCTTCCCGGATGCGCATCCGGACCAGGAAGCGCCCGCCGGGCGCGCCCGGCAGCGTCAGGCTCGTCACTTCGCCCGCCGCGAGTCCCGAGAGGCGGACGGACGTGCCCACCTCAAGGCCGTTCACGTTGCCGAAGTCGGCCACCGCCTCGAAGTTCTCGGTGAAGAGCAACCTCCGGTCGCCGATCATGAACAGTCCGACCGCGAACAGCAGCAGCCCGCCGATTACGAAGGCGCCAACCAGCGCCAGGCGTGGGGAACCCATCCTTGCCCTCCTTGCTCCGTCTCGCTAACCACCAGCTTCCGAGCGCATGAACTGCCGCACCAGCGGATGTTCGCTCCGATCCAGTTCGGCGGCGGAGCCGCGCGCCAGCACCCGTCCCTCGTGCAGGAACAGGAGCGTGTCGCCAATCCGCCGCGCGCTCGGGATGTTATGGGTCACGACGATGAGCGTCGTGCCGCGATCCTCCTTCACCCGCACCAGCAGGCCGTCGATCTCGTCCGACGTGACCGGGTCGAGGCCGGCGCTCGGCTCGTCCACCAGGAGGATCATCGGGTCGAGCGCCATCGCGCGCGCCAGGCCGGCCCGCTTCCGCATGCCGCCGGACAGGGCCGACGGCATCAGGTCCGTGGCGTGCTCGAGGCCGACCGCGGCCAGCTTCTGCGCGACGCGCTCCCGCACCGTCTCGTCCGGCCAGTCCGTGTGGCGGCGCATCGGGAAGGCGACGTTCTCGCCCACCGTGATCGAATCGAACAGCGCCGCGTTCTGGAAGAGGAAACCCACCTGGCGGCGGACCACCGAGAGCTCGCGGGGCGGGAGTGTCGTGATGTCGGTATCGCCGACGAATACCCGCCCCGCATCGGGATGGAGCAGGCCGACCACATGCTTGAGCATGACGCTCTTGCCGGTGCCGCTCCGGCCGAGCACCACGGTCGCCTCGCCCTGCGGGATCGCGAGCGAGACGTCGTCCAGGACGCGGAACGATCCGAACGCCTTCGAGACCTGCTCGAGGCGGATGACCGGGGCGCCGTCCGTCACCCCGCCGCCTCGGGGAAGAGGAAGAAGATCAACCGGACCAGCACCACGTTGGCGGTAATCAACAGGATGGAGGCCATCACCACGGCGCGCGTCGCGGCGTGGCCAACCCCCTGGGTGCCGCCGCGGGTGTTGAAGCCGAGATACGCCGCGGTGGTCGCAATGATGAAGCCGAAGACCACTGTCTTGAGCGTGCTCGGAATGTAGTCGGTGAACTGAATGGACGAGAAGGCGGTGCGGAAGTAGACGGGGAAGTCCATTCCGGAGATGGGCGCCTCGGCCACCCAGCCGCCGACGATGCCGGTGAAGTTCATCACCGCGGTGAGAATGGGCATCGCCACCATGCAGGCGAGCACGCGGGTCACGACGAGGAACTTGAACGAATCGACCGCCACCGCCTCGAGCGCATCGATCTGCTCGGTCACCCGCATTGCGCCCAGCTCCGCCCCGACGCCGGCCCCGACGCGCCCGGCCACCAGCAGGCCCGTGACGAGCGGCCCGGTCTCGCGCACCAGGGCGAGGGCGAGTCCGACCGGGATCAACGCCTCCGCACCGAAGCGCTCGAGCGACGCCCGCGTCTGCATCGACAGGACGATGCCGACCGCGAAACCGGACGCCGCGATCAGCGGCAGCGATCGCCAGCCGATCTCGTACACCTGCCGCGCCGTCTCCTTCAGTTCGTACGGCGGCCGGAAAGCCTCGATGAGCGCGCGCCCGGCAAAGAGCGACGCGTCGCCCGCGCCGGCGAGGGTCAAGACAACCCACGTGCGAAACCTGTCCAGCATCTTCAGAAGATCCAGTACGCCAGCCCGGCGCTCACCACCACCGCGTTTACGCGGATTCGTTCGGTCGTCACCGCCTGATCACTCCCGAACGTCACCTTCGGTCGACTGACCACGTAGCCCACCCGTAGATTGAGGCCGACCCGCTCCGTAGCGTCGAACCAGACGGAGACGCCCGGCCGGGCCGCAAGGGAGTTCTCCACGTCGATCGCACGGCCCGGGCCGGCTCGCGTGGCGTCGACGTTCAGGCCGTTGAACGAGTAGCCGGCAACGAGCGACGCACTAAACGTCAGGCGGTCCCGAACGACGTTGTACTCGAGGCCCGCCATCACCGGCCGTAAACGGAGGGCGGCCAGCGCCGGCTGCCCCTCGGTGCCGTGCTCCAGCGCCCCATCGAACGAGTTGAACTCCACCGCCGGCCCCAAGCCGGTCCCCGGCGGAAACCGGAACACCGGGCTAATTGACCGAATCCGATCCTGCAGGTCACCCCCGGCGCGCTTCAGCCGCACCACGGCACCCGCACCGATCAGCCGCCGTGGACCTTCCACGGGACGCGGCGCGAGCGCGGGGAGACGGGGCCGCCCCCGCTCCGCCAGCGGATCCGGATCGCCGACGGTGAGCGCCGACACCACGCGCGCCACACCCGGTACGCCCTCCGCTAACGCCACCGCGCGGTCCCTCTGATCCGCCGAGAGAACGATTCCCTCCAGCGTCACGACACCTGCCACGGCGCTGACGTCGATCGGCAGCGCGCCCAGATCGACGTCGTTGACGATCGCCGTCTTGACCCGGACCGCTGTAAGCGCGTCCGCCGCCGTGACCGCCACTTGCGCCGGCATGCGCGCGGCGCACCCGGTGCCGGCCGCCGCAACCAGCAGCACGAACGAAACGAGGCGGAGTCGGGGTTTCACCACAGATTGCTAGAGGAACGACATCATCAACGTCGCGATGCCAAGGAAACTGAAGAAGCCGACGGTATCGGTCACCGTGGTGAGCACGATATTCGACGACTGTGCCGGATCCTGACGCGCCGCACTAAGCACCATCGGAATCACGGCGCCGGCCAGGCCCGCCACCACCATCGACAGCACCATCGATACGGCGATGACAGTGCTCAGACCGAGGGAACGGCTCCAGATGAAAACGCCGAGCGCGGTGGTGGCGGCCACGGCAACGCTGTTAATCAGCCCGACCGCGGCTTCTTTCATCGCCACCGCGCGCCAATGACGCAGGCGGATCTCGCGGAGCGCGAGGCCCCGGATGGTGACGGCCAGCGCCTGCGAGCCTGCGTTGCCCGCCTGCCCCGCCACCACCGGCAGCAGGACGGCGAGCGCGGTGACCTGCGCGATCGTCGCTTCGAAGAGGCCCACCACCGACGCCGCGAGGAACGCCGTCAGCAGGTTGATCTGCAACCACGGCAACCGCTTGCGCACCGCGAAGGCGACCGGTGAGAGCGCCTGTTCCTCGCTCCCGGCGCCCATCATGGTCTGCAAATCCGTGGTCGCGTGCGCCTGGATGACGTGGGCGAGCTGACTCTGGCGGACGATACCGAGCAGGCGGCCGGCGGCGTCGACCACCGGCAAGGTGCCGACGCCCGTCCGCTTCATCAAGTCGACCACCTCGTCCCGCGCCGTCACCGCCGGGAGGCCGACGCCCTCGTGGCGAGCGAGCTGCACCGCCGGTGTGGCAGGATCGGCGGCGGCGAGAGCGGCGACATCCACCATGCCAATCAGACATCCCTCGGTATCGACGAGCGCGACGTCGGCATCCGTGGCGCCATGGGCCTCGGCGCGGGCCGTGCGCAGACGCCCGATCATCGTTCCCGCCTCGGTATCCGGCCGGAACGTCTCGACGCGGACCGTCATCAACCCGCCCGCCGTGTCGAGCGGATAGCCCATCAACTCGCGCCATTCCCGGGCGTCCGCTTCCGGCAGCGCGGCGAGCAGACGGTCCCGCAAATCCGCGTCCAGCATCGCGCACAGCGCGGCGGCGCGGGCCGGGTCGATCGCCTGCAGCAGGGCCACCGCCTGCGCCGGCGGCAGGTGCGCGATCAGCCGCGCCGCGGCGGTGGGAGTGAAGGCGGCCAGGACCGGCGCGAAACGAGCCGTCGCGCTCCGCTCGACCAGCGCCACGACATCGTCCGGCGACTGCTCCTCGAGCACCGCGGCCGCCTCGCCGGGGTACAGATGGACATAGTCGGCAGCGAGCGACGACCGCAGCGCGGCGGACGATACCATCACCCCGCCACCGTCCCCGGCCCCAACGCCGCCGGCTGCGGATCGTCCACTGCCTCGAACACCTCGCCCGCCAGCGCCGCGCCCTCGGTCCAGAGCAGCTCGCCGATATCGAGTGCGACGCCGGTCAACGCGGGTCCCAGCGTGCGCGCCGTCGCGCCGGATTCCAGCTCATGCACGGTCGCGTGCCGCACCATGCCGAGGAAGTGGCCTTCCCGGTCCACGACGGGCAGCGCCCGGAACTCGCGCCACGCCGGATGCGTCACGATGGCATCACGCCCCGCCGTCGCCGCGAGCGTGGCGACCTGCCGCTTCGTAATCGCACCGATCACCGCGTCGGGCGCCGCAACAAGCAGTTCCCGAAGGGTCACGACGCCGATCAGGATGCCGCGCCTGTCAACGACGTACAGGTAGAAGTACGCTTCTCCGCCCGTCGTACGCAGCCGGTCGAGCGTCTCCTGCACGGTCAGATCCGGCGGCGCCGTCAGGACCGACGGATCGAGGAGGGCGCCGGCGCTCCCCTCCGGGTACTCCAGGAGCCGGGCCAGGCGCTTGGCGGTGCGTGACGACAACCGCTCCAGGATTTCGGATCGTGCGGCCGGCGCCGCGCGGCGCAACAGGACACTCGCCGCCCGCCCTGGCATTGCGTCGACGATGCGCGCGGCCGCAGGTGGATCGATCGTGGCCAGTGCGGCGGCGGCGGCGGCCGGTTCCATCGCAGTGATGACCGGCGCCACGCGCACGCTGTCCAACTCCGACAGCAATGCGCCGATCTCCACCGGAGGCGCAGTCTCCATCGCGCGCGCCGCCTCCGTGGGATGGTGCTCGAAGAAGGCGTCGGCCAGTTGCCGGTCGGTCTCCACGCTGGTGCTTCGCTCCGGTGCTGCTACTGATCCGACCCGGCCGGCGCCGCCAGCACCTGCGCCACGTGATCGCTGAACAGCCGTCCCGGCAGGTGCGCCTCGCCGCCATCCATCACGACGACTACCGTGGTCTTGGTGAACTCCCGGATACGCCCGCGCACCTCGCCGAGGCGGATCAGCTGACCGGGTCGGTACACCTGCCGAATGTAATGCATCGCCACCAGGTTGCCGACCTCCGTCCGAGCCCCGAAGGCGAACGCCAACGCGGTGCCGCCCAACGCACTGCCGAGCACGATGACGGCGATGGCGGTCAGGAACTGGCTATCGACCCCCACCTGCTCGAAGCCGGTGACGACAGCCGCCACCACGATGACGAACTGCGCCACCCGGCCCAGCAGATCGGCGCGGCCCATGCGGCCCGCCCGCGCGCCCGCGGTAACCGCGTTCCGGGCAATCCGGCCGACGATCAGCCCGGCGACGACGATTGCGATGCCGACCGCGAGCCGGGGAAGCAATGTCCCGATCTGCACCAGCCACGCGGTCAACAGGGGCCGGACCGTGCCGTCCGCGGAGGTGGCCAGCGACTCGAACATTGCAGTCAGGTACATTATCCCAAACGGTCCGGGCGACACCGGCCTGGAACCCCTATAGCACGGCAGTGGAGGAGATCGGCATGCGGGCCGATACGTCAAGCGACTCGGCGCCACCTGAACCATGAGCAGCACCAGACGGCCATCCGGCGTCCGGCAGCGACGACGCCCGGACACCCGGTGGCGGACGCGCCTGTGGCGCGCGGGCCTGACCGCCGTCTCGCTCGGCGTCTGCCTCCCGCTGGCGCTGGTGATCCTCCTCCGCTGGGTGCCGCCGCCAACCACGGCGTTCATGCTCCAGAGCGCGTTGCTCGCGCAGACGGCGGTGGAAGCGGCGGCGGATGCGGACCGTGCAGGGCCGGCGTGGTACCGCTGGACCGACTGGGACGCGATCTCCCCGTATGCGGCGCTTGCGGTAATCGCGTCGGAGGATCAGAAGTTCCCGACCCATCACGGCTTCGACGTCGAGGCGATTCAGATGGCGATCGACGACGCCCGGGGCGGCGGACGGATGCGCGGCGCCAGCACCATCTCGCAGCAGACGGCGAAGAACCTCTTCCTCTGGCCCGGCCGGAGCTTCGTGCGGAAGGGACTCGAGGCGTACCTGACGGTGCTCATCGAGCTCTGCTGGAGCAAGCAGCGGATCGCGGAGGTGTATCTGAACGTTGCGGAGTTCGGTGACGGGCTGTTCGGCATCACCGCGGCAAGCGAACGGTTCTTCGGAACGACACCCGCGGAACTGAACGCCGACCAGGCCGCGCTCCTCGCCGCGGTCCTGCCCAATCCGGCCCGGCTGCGCGTCGACGATCCGTCACCCTACGTCCGCGAGCGACAGGCCTGGATCCGTCGGCATATGGGCCTGCTCGGCGGCGTCGACCTGCTTGCATCGCTCGAGTAGGCAAGTTCGACATCTCCCACCATGCCATCAGATCAGCTAACGTGACACCACATGGTCAGGATCCAGATTCAACTGCCCGAGGAACTGGCGCGTGCGCTCAAGGAGCAGACCCGGCGCGAGGATCGCTCAATGGCCGATCTGGTGCGCGCGTGCGTGACCGACTACCTGGCTCGCCGTCCGCTCGCAGACCGGGCCGCGCTGGCCTGTCGCGCGCGCGACGTCGCGGGGCGCTTCCGGTCGGGTTGTCCGGATCTGGCGGAAGAACATGACCGATACCTGGACGAAGCCTTCGATTCATGAAGCTCTTCTTCGACACCTCCGCGCTGACAGCGTTTCTCGACGCTGACCAACCCCGTAGCGTTCCGCATTCCTGACGCGTGCAGACTCCGCGTTTCCTTCCGGCACGTGCGTTCACGGTAGGATTCTCACCGGCCAGACCGCAATGAACTTCGACGACTACGACGTGGGCGGCTTCTACGACGAGATGTTCCTGCCGGACGGGACTCCCCGGCCGGAGGCGCGAGCCCTCGTCGAGCGGATCGAGGGACTCCCCGCCGGGGAGTTGATCCGCCGGCACACGGCGGCGGAGCAGGCGCTGCTCAACACCGGCATCACGTTCACCGTCTACGGCGACGAGGCGGGAACCGAACGGATCTTCCCGTTCGACATCGTGCCGCGCATCATCTCGCACGACGCCTGGGATCCGATCGAGCGGGGGCTGACCCAGCGGGTCAAGGCGCTCAACCTCTTCATCGACGACGTGTACCACGACCGGAAGATCATCCGGGACGGCGTCGTGCCGGCGGAGGTCGTGGACTCGTCACAGGGCTACCGGAGCGCGTGCATCGGCCTCAATCCGCCCCGGGGCATCTGGTGCCACATCACCGGCACCGATCTGATCCGCGACCGCGACGGCACGATCTACGTCCTGGAGGACAACCTCCGCTGCCCGTCCGGCGTGTCGTACGTCCTCGAGAACCGGGCGGTGATGACCGAGACGTTCCCCATCGTCTTCGAAGGGTTGGGTGTCCGGCCGGTGCAGGACTACCCGAGCCGGCTCCTGACGATGCTCGAAGAGGTGGCGCCGGAACGGGCGGTCCGGCCGAGCGTCGCGCTGCTGACACCGGGGGTCTACAACTCCGCCTACTTCGAGCATTCGTTCCTGGCCCAACAGATGGGCATCGAGCTGGTCGAGGGCCGCGACCTCGAGGTGGTGGACGATCGGCTGCAGATGCGGACTACGCATGGCTACGAGCCGGTCGACGTGCTGTACCGCCGGATCGACGATGACTTCCTCGACCCCACCTGTTTCCGGCCCGGCTCGATGCTCGGCGTGCCGGGACTGATGGACCTGTACCAGCGCGGGCGGGTCACGCTGGTGAACGCGCCCGGCACCGGCGTCGCCGACGACAAGGTGGTGTACGCCTACGTCCCGGAGATGATCCGGTACTACCTGGATCAGGACCCGATCCTGCCGAACGTGCCGACCTACCTCTGCTGGCGCGACGAAGACCGGCGTTACGTCCTCGACCACCTGGCGGAACTCGTGGTGAAACCGGCCAACGAGTCGGGCGGTTACGGCCTGCTGATCGGCCCGGCGGCAGAGAAGCAGGCACTGAACGACTTCGCGAGACGTATCGAGGCGGAGCCGCGCAACTACATCGCCCAGCCGACGCTGGGGCTCTCCCGCGTCCCGACGCGCATCGACGAACAGTTCGAGGGACGTCACGTCGACCTGCGCCCCTACATCCTGTCGGGCCGCGACCACTACGTCCTCCCGGGCGGCCTGACCCGCGTCGCCCTGCGAAAAGGCTCGCTCGTCGTCAACTCGTCCCAGGGCGGCGGCAGCAAGGACACGTGGGTGCTCGCAGCCCCCACCGCACCGTGACCGCCCCGCCACAAACACCAAGTCCATGCTGAGCCGCGTCGCCGAGTCGATCTACTGGATGAGCCGCTACATCTCGCGGGCCGAGAACATGGCCCGCGTCGTCGGCGTGAACAACCAGTTGGACCTCCAGATGCCGGGTCTCGCCGACGAGCAGTGGGATCCCATGGTGCAGGTGACGGGCGACAGCGAGGCGTTCCACGACGCCTACGATGCGCCGACCCGGGCGAACGTGATTCAGTTCCTCACGTTCGACGCCGCCAACCCCAACTCGATCGTCTCGTGCCTGACGCAGGCGCGCGAGAACGCCCGTTCAATCCGCGAGATCATCAGTTCCGAAGTGTGGGAGGCGATCAACACGTTCTATCTCTTCATCCGGGAGCCGGACGCGCGGCAGAGGGCGGTGGCGGATGCTCACAGCTTCTTCCAGCATGTGCAGCGATCGAGTTACCAGATCGAGGGAGCCAAGAACGAGACGATGGAACACGGCGAGGGATGGCACTTCAGCCGGATGGGGCAGTACCTCGAGCGGAGCAATCAGACGACGCGCATCCTGGACACGAAGTACTACCTCCTGCTGCCGTCGCCGAAAGATGTCGGCAAGCCGATCGACGACCTGCAGTGGAGCGCGCTGCTCCGCTCGGCCAGCGCCCTCGAGGCGTACCGGCGAACGCACGGCCGGGTCTCCGCCTCGGAAGTCACCAGCTTCCTGCTTTTCAACCGGGATTTTCCCCGGTCGATGCACCATTGCGCGATCGAGGCGCAGAACTCGCTGCACGCGGTGACCGGGACGCCGCTGCGGCGCTATGCCAACAGCGCCGAACGGGCGCTCGGCCGGCTGGTGGCAGACCTCGACTATACTGAAACCTCCGACGTGATTCGGGTCGGCCTGCACGCCTTTCTCGACAGCATTCAGGACCGGCTCAACGGCGTAGGATCGGAGATCACAAACACCTTCTTTGCGCCGCCGCGGCGCGCGGACCGCTCAGCATGACGTACTGCGTCGGCATGAACATCGACGAGGGCTTGGTCGGTCTGGCCGATACCGCCATCACGGCCGGCCGGGAGGTGACCACGCTCCGGAAGCTGACGGTCTATTCGCCGCCCAATGGCACCTTCTTCGTCATGACCTCCGGTCTCCGGTCCCTGCGCGACAAGACGCTCACGTACTTCGACGAGCGTCTGCACGAGCGGGCGGATGCCGCCAAGACCTTCGACCGGCTCTACCAGGTGGTGAACCTGCTCGCCTCGCAGGTGCGCGCAGTGGCCAGCGAGGACCGCGGGCCGTTGACGGAAGCGGGGATGGACTTCAACATCTACGCGCTGATCGGCGGCCAGATGGCGAAGGACAAGCGGCACAAGCTCTACCTGCTCTACCCGGAGGGAAACTGGGTCGATACCGGACGGCTGACGCCGTACCACGTCATCGGGTCGACCGGCTACGGCAAGCCGGTCATCGACCGCGCGTTGACCGTGAACGACTCGATACGGCATGCCTTCAAGGTGGCCCTGCTCTCGTTCGACTCGACGCGCATCAGCGCCGCCGACGTCGACTTCCCGATCGATGTCGTGCTCTACCGGCGCAACTCGTTCCGCATCATCGAGCGGCGGTTCGAGAAGCACCACCTGGAACAGCTTTCGCGCTGGTGGGACGAACGTCTCCGCCGCGCGGTGGAAGAGACGCCTGGCGAGTGGTTCGATCAGGCGTTCGATGATCTGGACGGCGAACCGGAACCCCCGGCCGTCGCCGCACCGCAGGAACCGGTCCCGTGAGAATCAGCGTTCAGCACCGTACTTCGTACCAATACAGCGGGGACGTCGGCCTGGAGCCGCACGTCATCCGCCTGCGTCCGCGCACCGACGCCTCCATACGTCTTGTCGATTACGTGCTGTCGATAGACCCGACGCCGCAGATCCAGTCCGACAACCTCGATCCGGAGGGGAACGTCATCACCCACGCCTGGTTCGATGGAACGACCGACCATCTGACGATAGAAACGCGCGTCGTCGTCGACACGCTCCTGACCGATCCGTTCCGGTTCCTGATTGCCGAGCCGGACCGGGCGCTGCCGTACGCGTATGCGCCCGACTTCGCGCGGCGCCTCGATCAGTACCGGCATCCGCCCGACGCCTCGCCCGTGTCGGTGCGCGCGCTCGCGCTGGACGCCGCGCACGAATCGAAACGGAACCAGGCGACCTATTCGCGCGTGCTCGCAAACATGATCAAGAAGCGCTTCAAGCTCGAGGGACGGGATGACGGCGACCCGCAATCGCCCGACGTGACGATTGCATTGGGCCGGGGTGCGTGCCGCGATCTCGCGACGCTGTTCGTCGACTGCTGCCGCACGATGGGGCTCGCGGCGCGGTTCGTCAGCGGCTATTGCTATACGGGCGATACCCTCCACCCGGCCGACCTCCACGCGTGGGGCGAAGTCTTCCTGCGTGGCGGCGGCTGGCGCGGTTACGACCCGAGCCAGGGCCTCGCCGTCGCCGACCGTCACATCGCGCTCGCTGCCGCCGCCGATCCGGCCGCGGCAGCGCCAGTGACCGGTACGTTGCGGGGCGACGACATCACCCACGCCTTCGAAACCGAAGTCCACCTCACCGCCGTGGGATAGGCTCCGTCAGCGGCGCGATCAGTTCACGCGCCCACCAGTCGTCCGACGCGTCCGCCGGTGTCGTGAAGCGGTAGCGGTACAGCAGCAGCCGCACGTACTGCGGCGGCGCGTCCGGAAACGGATTGCCGTTCGCGTCAAGCAGCCCGAGCGCCACCGCATCGTTCTCCAGCAGCCGTTGGGCGAGCGGTATCAGCCAGTGCGCCGCCTGTCGCGGATCGAGTGCGGCGAACCACATCTGCCAGTCGAGACGCGGCATGTGGGGCTGCACGAACCCCGGCGCGCGGGCCAGATCGCCTGCCTTCCACCGGAACGCGTACTCCCGCCAGGTCGAGCCGTCGGCGGAACCCTCGATAATGATCTCCGGCCGCTCGGTCGTCATCGATCGGAAGAGCCCGTAGCCGCTCACCGATCGGAATGGCGCGACGGCGCTCAACAACGTATTGGACCAGGCCGGCATCGGCGCCGGACGGCGCATCTCGCGGACGAAGGTGAGCGCGCTCAGCACGGCGAGCACCGCGGCGGCGGCGATCAGGGCCCAGCGGCCGCGGCCACGCCGGCGCGTCACGGGGCGCGGCACCGCCTTCGTGACGGGCACCCGCCACCGGAACGCCAGCGCATCGTCATCGAGCATCGATGCGTACAGCACCACCGCCAACAGGTTGAAGAACCCGTAGTTTCCCGTCGCGGCGATCACCACCTGTAGCGCGCAGAGCGCCCCAAAGCCCACAATTCGAACCCGGCGGAACCGCGGCGGCAGCAGGATCGCAAACGGCGCGACGAGTTCGACGGCGAACATCTTCACGACTGACGCGCTCCCGGCCCAGGCCGGCAAGTTATGCGCGTACCAGCTCACCCAGGAGGGGATCGGCTGTGTCTCGTAGTGGTATTCCAGGGCGGTCAGGCCCCACCAGGTCGCATCGCCGCTCAACAGCTTCGTCGCACCCGACAGGAACGTGAGCTTGAACGCGAGGCCCCAGACCAGCCATCGCACCACGGCGGACGGCTCGGGTGCATCCCTCCCCAGCGGCGACCGCCACGCCGCCGGTGCATAGAGCACCGCCAGCACGCCGGTCTCGAGCAGCAGGATGTCCCACTGGAATGACAGGAAGTCCTGCCCGACCACCGTCAGCGACAGGTAGCAGACCCAGAGCAGGGCAAAGACCGGAATCGGCGCCAATCCCGCCGCCGCCGCCACCGACAACGCCAGCCCGAACCAGCAGAGGGCGATGAGCAGGCCATCCGACGGCCAGAACCAGAGCAGCGTCGGCAGTTGCCGGTAGGCGTCCGTTCCCAGCACCTCGTAGGCCCGTTCCAGGTAGGCGGAGGCGGGCAGCAGGCCCTGATCACCGACGAGGCCCAGAATCTGGACCGTGAGCGACGCGAAAGCGGTCAGGTAGACGAGGCCGAGGAGGCGCAGGAACAGCGCCCGGGACCGGGCGAAGGCGGATGGCGCGGAAGGCATTCGGGCTATAATTGGCGGTTCCAACCGGCTCCGACTCCACTGCTGGGAGGTCGTTCAACGGTAGGACACGCGGCTCTGGACCGTGTAATCGGGGTTCGAATCCCTGCCTCCCAGCCAATCGCTCCCACTTCCCCCGCCAGCTCGCGGTTCCGCGATCCCGGCGCCGTTCAGCGCGTCAGGAAATGCTGAGGATTCTCACTTCGAAGAGGAGCGTGGCGTTTCCCGGAATCGGCCCTTGGCCGGCGGCGCCGTAGCCGAGCTCCGGCGGGATGACGATGCGCCGCGTTTCGCCGACCCTCGCCCCACGCAGGCCTTGCTCCCACCCCGCGATGACCATCCCCGCGCCCAGGGTGACGTCGAACGGCTGTCCACCGACATTGGAGTCGAACTGCGTCCCCTTGTTCTCCGGCGCGTCCGGGTCGTACAACCAGCCGGTGTACTCGACTTGGAGCGTGTCACCATCCATCGCTTGGGGGCCGGTGCCTTCGCCTCGCAGAACCGTGGTGCTGAACGGGACCGACAACCCGACACTGGGCGCGGTCGGGCTGTCCTCGCCGCAACCGGCGATCAGCACCAGCGGCGCGAGCAGGACGAGGAATCGGCGGATCAGGCGGTGGCGTCGACGCATGGGAAGTTCCTCCTGAACGATCCGTGCAGCTTAGACGATCCGTTCGTGGTAGCGTACGTTTCGATGACGCGGATCCTCTTCCTTTGCGTCGCGAATTCCGCGCGGAGCCAGATGGCCGAGGGGCTTGCCCGCACACGATTCGCCGGGCGGGCAGAGGTTCAGAGCGCCGGATCGACTCCCGCATTCGTCCATCCGCTAGCCATCGCGGCACTCGATGAAATGGGGATCGACATCAGCCAGCACCACTCCAAGAGCGTAGGGAGCATCGATGCGGACTCGGTCGACATCGTAATAACGCTCTGCGCCGAGGAAGTCTGCCCGGCCTTCCTGGGCGGCGCGCGACAGCTCCACTGGCCGATGCCCGATCCGATCGGCGTCGGCCGCACGACGCTGGAGCAACTGGAACAGTTCCGCACGGTGCGCGATGCGATCGCCCAGCGGCTGGACACGCTGGAGGCGGAGCTCTCCTGAGCGATGTTCCTGCCGCTCGGTGACGAGCCCAACCCGCCTGGCGTCCCGGTAGTCACCTACAGCCTGATCGGGGTCAACACCGCCATCTTCCTGTTGCTGACGCTGCCACTCAGCGCCATCCGTCCCTCGATGGACGACCCGGCCCTGGCCGAGTACCTCCGCACCATCGCGTCACAGCTCGGCGGCGGCGTAAACGCGATGCAGTTATTGCAGCAGACGTCAGCCTACGACCTGTTCGTCTTCCAGTGGGGCTTCCGTCCCGCCGACCCCGGCATCCTCTCGCTCTTCAGTGCGATGTTCCTGCATGGCGGCTTCATGCACCTCGCCGGCAACATGCTCTTCCTCTGGATCTACGGGGACAACGTCGAGCACCGTCTCGGCCGGCTGCCGTACCTCGTGGCCTATCTCGGCACCGGCGTCGTGGCGACGCTCGTGCATGCCCTCCTCGACCTCGGATCGGTCCTGCCCACGGTCGGCGCGTCGGGCGCGATCTCGGGCGTACTCGGCTTCTACTTCGTCTGGTTCCCGCGAAATCGCGTCCGCCTGCTGCTGTTGCTGCCGTTCTTCTTCCACATCATCTACGCGCCGGCCCGGTTCGTCCTCGGCGTCTACCTCATCCTGGACAACCTGCTGCCGTTTGTCGCGTCGCGCGGCATGGCGGGGGGCGGTGTTGCGTACGGCGCGCACATCGGCGGCTTCCTCGGTGGATTGGCCTACGCCTGGTGGCGCGAGCGGCGTGAGTTGAAGCGGCCACCGAGCGACTTCGAAGTGGAGACCGAGACGGTCGCTGATGGGGCCGAGGACGCGGGCGAATTCGAAGCCGACCCCGCATCGATCCGCGGCATCCGGCAGGCGATTAACGGCGGACGCTACGCCGACGCCGCGCCCCACTATTTCGCCCTCAGTTCCGCGCGGACGGCGCGCCTCCTGATGCCGGAGGACTCGATCCGCTTCGGCGGCTGGCTCGCCAACCACGGCCACCCCGACTCGGCGCTCGTCGTCTACCAGCGCCACCTGCGCGACTTCCCGCTCGGCCCCTACGCGGCGGAAGCGCATCTGGGTGCCGGCCTCGTGCAACTGCACGCCCGCGGACAGCCCACCGCCGCCTACCAGCACCTCGTCGAGGCGCTAGATGCGGACCCGCACCCCGAAACCGAGCGGCATGCGCGGCAGGCCATCGCGGACATCACCGCGCGGCAGAAGTTCCAGGTCGGCGGCGTCCACTAGCAGTCCGCAGCCGGGGTGACCGACTGCGGGAACCTCGCGGCCGCCGTCATCGCTCCTTGCGAAACAGGGCGACGTAGTGGGCGCCGATCGGCCAGTCGGCCGTCGTCACGTGCGTCAGTCCGGCCGCCGTGACCTCCGCCACCACCTGCTCGTCGTCGGTCCAGTGCGGCCATCCGCGCAGCGGACTCAGGAGGCCGCTGAACTCCAGCTCCACGATGGCCAGGCGGCCGCCCGGCTTGAGCGACGCCGCGAGGCTCGCATTGAACCCCGCCGGATCCGTCAGATGGTGATAGACGCGGCGCAGGAAGATGGCGTCGCAACAGGCCGGCGTCAGGTTCGTCGCGTGTTCCGCAGATTCCACGACGGTGACGTTGTTCAGCCCCGCCGCCGCTACCGCTTCCCGGATGGACTCGCGCCGCTCCGGCGACAGCTCGGTGGCAAACACGCGGCCGGACACACCGACCACCTTCGCGACCTCGACGCTGAAGTCTCCGCCGCCGGCCCCGACATCTGCCACCGTGTCGCCCGGCTGGATCTCCAGCACGTCAACCAGGCGGTCGACTTCGTCCCGGCCGATGAGCAGGAAGAGCACAACGGCCACCAGGACGGCGCCGCCCAGCAAGCGGACAACGGGCTTCGATCCGTCCATCAATTCCCATCGTACAGAAACCAGGTTGGCGGGGCGAGGCCGGATGCCTCATGTGCGACTCCTCGACCGCACCCTGCATGCCGAGCGCGATGTCGCGGAAGTCGTCGGCCGTCATGTCGTTCGCTCCCCGTCGCCCAGGCCGTGCTGGCCGAGCGCTGCGCGGCGCCCCCTACCCGAAGTATCGGTGATAATGGCGCATGTTCAAGCCGCTCCGTGAACTGGAACGGAGCTCTGACGGAGGTTACAACCGATGAAGCGGATCGCACTCGTCCTGGGACTCGTGTCGCTGGCCTCCACGGCGGCGCTGGCGCAGTCGGCCGCGGACGGCGGCAACTGGCCGCACTACCGCGGCCCCACCATGAACGCCGCCGTCGCCGACAACCCGAACCTGCCCGAAACGTGGAGCCAGACCGAGAACGTCGAGTGGATGACCGAGATCCCCGGCCTCGGCTGGTCGAGCCCCGTGGTCTGGGGCAACCGGGTCTTTCTGACGACGGTTACGGCCATCGGGGACTTCGAGCTTCCAAAACCCGGACTCTACGCGCCGAACGGGCGCCCGGAGCCGCCGCCGATCGACCACGACTGGCTGGTCTACTGTCTCGACCTGGAGACGGGTAACGTCCTGTGGCAGCAGTCGGTCGCAACCGGGCTGCCGTCCTTCCCGCGGCATATGAAGAGCACCTACGCATCCGAGACCCCGACAACGGACGGCGAGCACGTCTACGTCCGCTTCGGCGACCTCGGCCTGTACGCCTTCGACATGGACGGCCGCGAGGTGTGGCGCGTCCTGATTCCCTACAAGCCCACCCGGTCCGAGTGGGGCTCGGCCTCCTCCCCCGTCGTGTACGGCGACATGCTGCTCATCGTGTACGACAACGAGGAGGAATCGTGGATCGCGGCGCTCGACAAGCGGACCGGCGAAGAGATCTGGCGCACCCCCCGCGACGAGGTGTCGACCTGGGCCACGCCCTTCGTCTGGGAGAACGACCTGCGCACCGAGATCGTCACCTCGGGCGTGAACCGCATCCGCTCCTATGACCTCGACGGCAACCTGCTGTGGGAGATGGACGGGCGGATGTCGTGGGCCGCGATACCGACGCCGTTCGCAGCCCACGACCGGGTCTACGTCAACTCCGGCTACTTCGGCGACGATCACCGGCCGGCGTACGCCATCCAGCCGGGCGCCAGCGGGGACATCTCGCTCGCCGACGGCGCATCGTCCAACGACTACGTCGCGTGGTACCAGCCGCGGGCGGGTAACTACAACACGTCGCCGCTGATCTACGGCGACATCTACTACAGCCTGCTCGACCGCGGGTTCTTCGAGGCCTACGACGCGCTGACCGGCGAGCCTGTCTACGGGCGGCAACGGGTCCGGGTGGGGGCCAGCTTCACGTCGTCGCCGTGGGCCTACAACGGGAAGATCTTCGCGCTGAGCGAGCAGGGCGAAACCTACGTGATACGGGCGGGCCGGGAGTACGAGGTCATCGGCGTCAACGCCCTCGACGAGATGGCGATGGCGTCGCCGGCCATCGTCGGCGACCGGCTGCTGATTCGCACCGCCTCCAAGCTCTACAGCATCCGGAAGCAGTGAGGCGGGCGAACCGCGGAACCGAACCGCGTGGCGATGCCGCGCGGACTACCGCGCGCCGCCCCCCTCGAGCTCGTCGACGATGACCTGAATGCTGTTGCCGAGCCCGGCGGGCTGCGGCGTTCGGTAGCCGTCGTACCCGGCCGGCATCGTCCACGCGTTGGCGATCTGCTCCACGGACTGGCCGGCCTCGTGGCCGGTTCGCACCGCGGCCAGGAAGTCCCGGTTGAAGGCGGCGTACTCGTGCAGGTCCGCCCAGGTCATCTGCGTGCTGTGGCCGGTGATAATCGTGTCGACGTCGCGGATCGTGTCGTGCGCCTTCTGCAGCGAATTCGCGATGTCCACGCCGCTCCCACCGTTGTTCGCGTCGAGGAAGGGGAGGTTCTTGCCCGGGAAGATATCGCCGGAATGGAGCGTCCGCAGCGCGGGGAAGACGATCCAGGCGTCGCCGCCGGTATGCCCGCGCCCGAAGTGGTAGAGGTCGACCTGATCGGCGCCCCTACCGAGCGACATCCGCTCCGAGAACGTCATGGTCGGCAACCCGCGACCCATCGAATCGGCAAAGACGTTGGCCGGCGGCTCGGTTCGACCGCTGTAGGCGCGCATCACGGCCATGTTCGCCTTCGACACCTCATGGGTCACGATATCGACGTTGGCGGGAAACGCGACGTTGCCGCTCACGTGGTCGTGATGGCTGTGCGTGTTGATGAGCGTCGTAACCGGGTTGTTCGTAAGCTCGCCGATCGCCTCGAGAATCGACGGTCCCCAGCCGGGGTTCTTGCTGTCGACGACGACGACGCCGTCGGTCGTGACGAAGACGGCCGTGTTCCCGCCGCCTCCCTGTCCCCGCAGGACATACAGGTTGTCTTCGAGCTGATCGACCTCGATGACCATCGGCTCGTCCTGCGCGGCCACGACCACGAGCGAGAGCGCGCCGACGCCCATGACGAGGGCCAGTACCATGCTGCGTTTCATCGTGTGCCTCCCCTTGAATCGCGTTGGATCGCCGCCGAGTGCCTCATCCTAGCAGGGCTCCCGGCGGTCAGAGCGGCGGACCCTGCCACCGCTCGCGGCGCACCAACTCGCCGCTGCCCGCCGCGCCCAGCACCTCGCCGTCCCGATAGACCACCTCGCCGCGCCGGATAGTGAGCTGCGGCCAGCCGGTGATCGACCGCCCCGCGTGAATCGAATAGCCGCTGTTCGAGAACATGTCCTCGTTGCGGATCTCGCGGGTCTCGTCCGCATCCCACAGCACCAGGTCCGCGTCGGACCCGACGGCGATCGTCCCCTTGCGCGGATACAGCCCGAACAGGCGGGCCGGGTTGGACGAGGTGACCTCCACGAACCGCTCGAGGGAAATGCGCCCGCCGACGACGCCGTCCGAGTAGAGCATCGGCAGCATCACCTGCAGGTTGCTCATGCCGGCCCGGTGCTGCACGACGTTCTGCGCCAGGTCGAGCTTCTGCTCGCGCGTGTAGGCGACATGGTCCGTCGCCACCACCTGGACCGAGCCGCGCGCGATGCCATCCCACAGGGCCTCGAGGTCGCTCTGCTCCCGGAGCGGCGGCTGGCCGATGTACAGCCCCGGCGTCGGACCCTCGAACCGCTCGCGCGTGAGGTGCAGATAGATCGGGCGCGTCTCGACGTAGACCGGCAGGCCGCGCTCCTGCGCCGCTTCCGCGACGCGCAGGGCGCGTTCCGACGACAGGTGCACGATGTAGACGGGCGCGCCCGTCGCCTCCGCCATCGCCACCGCGCGCTGCGTCGCCGCGACCTCGGCCGCCACCGGCCGGGCATCGGGGAAGTAGTTGAGCGAGCCGCGCCCCTCCGCGAGCATCTTTTCCGCCGTCGTCAGCACAATGCCCGCGTCCTCGCAGTGCATCATCATCAGCACGCCCGTCTCGCGCGCCGCGTACATCGTGCTGACGAAGCCGAGCGCGTTCTGATCGAACGTCGGCCGCACCATGAACACCTTGATCGTGGTCTGGCCTGCGTCGACCAGCGCCGCCAGCGACTCCGCCGTAGCAGTGGACGGATCCGACACGATCGGGTGGTAGATGATGTCGGCGATCGTCTGCGCCTCGATCTGCGGCACCGCCCGCGCCAGCGTCTCCGCCGGTGTCTCCCCCTCGGCCATAGCGCCGAAGTTCGAGATCGTCGTGATGCCGCCGGCTAGCGCGGCCGTCGACCCGGACGTGTAGTCGTCCACCCGGTCGGGGCCCACGTGCACGTGCGGATCAATGCCGCCCGGCAGCACCTGCCGACCGCTCGCATCGATCTCCTGCGTGTCGGCGTCGCGCGCGTCGAGGCCGGGCCCGATCTCGGCGATCGTCGAGCCCACGATGCGGACATCCGCGACGCGCAGAGCCCCATCCGTGAAGACCTCGCCGCCCCGAATGATGATCTCCGGCTCCGTTTGGGCGGAGCCGACGACGGCGAGCGCGACGATACCGATGACGACGACGAGACCGCGCAGCCAGTTCATGGCGACCTCCATTGCATCTCGTCCTCAGCTTAACCGGGACGTTTCGTCATTCTGACCCAAATGTGGTGGTGGCGTAGCGCCCTATTGGGTTCACCCTGACATTCAAGAGTCGGCCCGTTGACGCTCCCGAAGCCGCGCAATGACATCTGCGACGGGCTGCACCTGACCGGCTTCGATCTGACGGTTGCCCAGCGCAAGCATCTCTAGCAGCGCGACGCTCTCCTGCATCTTGATCCGGTCGGACCGTGACATGCGCGAACCCTCCTGGACCAACTGTATTCCACTGAAGGTCTGGCCATCCTTAGCGACTGGCTACCTGCCGCTCTACCTCCGCGGCAAAGGCGCGGGCTGTATCCAACCAGCCGTGCAACTCGCCGGCGGTGGGGCTGAGCTCGTACGGGTGATGGTGGCACGCCCGGCTCAGGTCGGACCATGCGCCGGCCGTCGCACGCGCCAGCTCCTGGTCCCGCAGATAGGCGACAAGACAGAGCAACTGCGCGCGGCCGCTGCAGCGTTCCAGCCCCGGTTGCCGCAGGTTCCAATAGTCTCGCAGCGCGGCCTCGATAGCCTGACGGCCAAGCACCGCCGCGGTCCTCGACCACCGGCCGCCGCCACCGACGGCCGCGCCGACGAGCCTCTCGGCCACCGCGAGCATCTCCTTCGGCGTCATTGCGCGGTGCCCGGCGGTTGCAGGCGCCTGGTTACGTCGGCCGTCCCGGCAACCAGCGAGTCAAGCTCCGGCCACGGGATGGCGTCATGCGGGCCGCGGTTCGACATGCCGACCGCATCACCCGCCGCCCTGTCCCACTCCCGGTTGATGCGCTCCATGACGTCTCCGGCGCGGCCGGCGTCATCGAAGAGCGCCAGCGCCAGTTTCCGGAGGAGCGTCTGCGCGTCCGTGAGCGTCGCCTCGACGCTGACATGGGATTCGCCACGCCCGATGCGGCGACGTCGCACCACATCCGTGCATGCCGCCTCGATGGCCAGGCGGCAGTAGAGCGGCACGGCGCGCGCCGCCGCGGCGGGCGGGAGTTCGTCCGTCCGCAGCAGTGCCTTTGCGTCGGCGAGGTACTGGGCGACCGGGCCACCGGTCGGCCGGCACTCGACGACCGATTGGGCGCGCCGCGTCACTTCGATAAGGCGGACGGGGATCCCCAACCGTCGGATCGACTCCGGCAGGCGTTCGTCATGGGTAAACACAATGACCTGCCGGCTGCCCGCCGCCATCTCCAGCACCCGTGCCAAACCGTCCACCTTGCCCGGGTCCATGGCCTGCACCGGATCGTCGATGACGACGAAGCCGAAGGGTGATTGGGGCAGCAGCACGCGCGGCAGGAACAAGCTGAGCGCGAGCGCGTGGATCTCGCCCTGGCTCATCACGCCGAGGGCCTGCCCTCCGGCGCCATCGACGCTGACATCCAGCGCCAGCCGACGTTGCGTGGAGGCGCCAGCAAGCGTGAGGCGCTCGAGAGTCACGGCGCTGTTCTGTCGAAGTTGTTCCCAGACGCGCGCCGCCTGATCCGCAATCGGTTGAAACCGCTCCTCCCGGATCCGGGCGGTCTCCGCGTCGAGCCACTTCTCGGCCTTCTGCAAGCTGGGCACGTTGGTGCGGGCCTGCGCCGCTTCTCGGGCGCCCGGCAGCCAGTTGCGCAGGGCGCGCGCCATCGGGCGCCAGGCATCCTCGCGCTGTTCGAGCGCGGCGCCCGCTTCCGCGCGCAAACCCTCGGCGGCGGCCGCGAGGTCGCTATAGGCATCGTCCAGATGGACCGCCAACGCGTCGTTGGAAGCGTCAATCGGGAGATCGCTCCAGCGGTTCCAGGCAGCCTGCAGGGCGCCGGCGTCGACGCCAACCGTCATGGCGCGTTGCAGGTCGACGGCCGGCCGGCCCAGCAGCCCGAGCGCGTCTCGGCGCGCTGACTGCAGTGACCGTTGCGCCTCCAGGGCAGCCGCCGCTTCCTCCCGCAACCGCGTGACGTCGGCGGTTGCCTGCGTCCGCCAGGCCTCACCCAGTGCGCCGACCCGGCATACCGGGCACGGTTGATCGCCGTGCGCGGCGTGCAGCTTCAGTGCGCCTTCGAGCAGGCCGGCAATCTCTCGCGCGCGTCCGGCATCGGTTGCCGCTACCGCTGCTGCAGCCGCGATGGCCTCGCGCAGGCGTGCCGCCGCCGTCTCCACCGTTCCCGGATCCGGGGGTTGCAGCGTCGCGAGCGTGCGCAACAACGACAGGTCGCCCTCGCCGCCCGGATCTACGGCACCCTCCAACACCAGCTCCACGACTTCGAGATGCCAGCCGTCCGCCTTGGCGACCTTGAGCGCCCGCGCACACTCGCGCGCCCGCTCGTCCTCGAGGCCGGACAGGGCTACCCGGTGGCCCTTGCAGGCCGCCTCGACCGCCTTGCATTGCTTTTCCCGAGGCCGCCGCTCTTCGCCCAACCGCTTGCGCGCCTCGACCAGCGCCTCGATGCCCAGTGCCGCCGACATCATGTCGAACAGCGCAGAGGGCGTAATGTCCGCAATCGACCCCAGCTCGTTGTAGGGAAGGAACGGGCGGTACGTCGAGAGGGCCGCATCCCACCCGAGCGACGTGCGCCCGTCGCCACGGCGCGCGCCGCGCACCGTCGTGGATTCCCCTTCCAGGTCGGTCTCCCCTTCCGGCCACGTGCGACGGACCATCAACGGCTGGCGTCCACCCTCGATCGTGAAACTCGCCTCGATCTCGGCCGATGCCGTCCAGTGCAGGTTGCGCCAGCCCTGCTTCCATACCGCGGACCGGTCG
The DNA here is from genome assembly GCA_965246995.1 of Vicinamibacterales bacterium. Lineage (GTDB taxonomy): Bacteria > Acidobacteriota > Vicinamibacteria > Vicinamibacterales > UBA8438 > VXRJ01. The sequence continues at coordinate 528,664 of OZ252008.1, read as the reverse complement.
GCCCAGCGGCGGTTCTCGCCGGTCAGCAGCAGCTCCAGCGCTTCGGCGAAGCTCGACTTGCCGCTCCCGTTGCGGCCTACGACCACCGTGAGTCCCGGCCCCGGCGCCAGCTCCAGCGTGCAACGCCCTCCGATGCCGCGGAATCCCTGCACCGCGATCGTGTTCACGAACACACCCGTCCCCGGGGCATTCGTCGAACCACTCCCGGCGGCGGCTACGCCCAAATTCGTCTCTGCGTCCCGTCCCTCACCCGAGAGCGCTTGCTCCAGGGCAGCCTCTCCCTCGAGCGCCGCGATCACGTACAGTCCCGCCTCGACGGGGAGCGTCTCGTCGGCATCCACGTTGGCGCGGACCTGATCCAGCAGTGCGAGCGTCATCTGATACTCAGCATTCCGTGGGCGAGTCTACATCCCGCTGCGTCGCCGCCGGAGTAGCACCGTATACTGATGCCGCCGGACGCTACCATCGCGGGACGACCCATGAACACTGAAGAAACTGCACGGTACCTGCAATCGCTGCGCATGCAGCACGAACGCGTCGACGCCTTGCCGCCGGAGCTCATGCCACCGGACCTCGCCACGGCCTACCAGGTCCAGGCCCTGCTGGTCAACGGGATGTGCGAGCACTGGGGCGGCGAGACGGCGGGCTACAAGGCAGCTCTGACGAACACCGCTGCACAGCGGATGCTCGGCGTGCCCCACCCGGTGTTCGGCCGGCTGCTCTCGGCGCGCGTGCACGAGTCCGGCGTGAAGCTGCCGGCCAGCGACTACGTCATCCGGCTGATCGAGGTCGAGATCGGCTTCCGCATGGCGGCCGACGTACCCGCGGTTGAAGGAGGCCACGATCGCCAGTCCATCGCCGAGTACGTCGGGCCGCTCTATCCCGCCGTCGAGCTGGTCGAGCATCACTTCGCGGGCATCGACCGGTTCACGCCGGAATCGTTCGCATCGGACAACGCCATCAACGGCGCCTGGATCCACGGCGCCCCGCTGGATGACTGGCGCGGCCTCGACCTCGCCGCGCAGCCGACGCGGCTCGTCGTCAACGGCGAGGAGCGGTTAACCGGCTCGGGGGGCAACGTCCTTGGCCACCCGCTGGAGGTCGTGGCGTGGCTGGCCAACGAGCTGCCGCGCTACGGGCTCGCCCTCTCGGGCGGCGACTTCGTGACCACGGGGGTCACCACCGACACGATCTACCCCGCCGAGGCGGGTCAGCATCTGCTGGCGGACTTCCCGGGTATCGGAAGCGTCGAACTCAGCTTCGAGTGATCGCCGCGGGCGCGATCATCCAAGTGTGTCTCCCACTCTCCCATTATGCCGACATTGCCACAATAGCATATATGCTATACTCTAGACCGTAGTGGGTTGGTCCGTCGAGACTCTGAACGACATCGTCGATAGAGAGCTCGACGCGCTACCCGCCGACATGCGCGCCCGGTTTGTACGGATCAGCGAACTTATCGTGGCGGTCGGACTCGAGCGCGTCCGCGAACCGTACGTCAAGCACGTGCAGGGTCCGCTCTGGGAAATGCGCCTGACCGGCCGTGACGGCGTGTCCCGCGGGCTCTACGTCACCGTCCGCGGCAAACGGATAGTCGTGGTGCGCGTATTCATGAAGAAGACGCGCAAGACACCACAGCGCGAGATTCGGCTGGCCCTTCAACGGGCGCGGGAGGTACTCAGATGACTAAGGTACGTGACCTGCACCGGAAGTGGAGCCGGGATCCTGACTACCGCACGGCTTATCGCGATCTCGATTCCGAGTTCGCGCTGGCGCGCTCGCTAATCGAGGCCCGCGTCGGCGCCGGCCTCACCCAGGCTCAACTGGCCGAACGCATGAAGACGACCCAATCGGTCGTCGCTCGGCTCGAGAGCGGGCGCGCGCATCCCTCCACCCGGACGCTAGAAGCATTCGCGCGGAGCACGGGTACGCGTCTCCGGATCTCCTTCGAGCCCGTCGCCCCGATCAATCAGCGCGACCGGTCCAATTGACCGTGTGCCTAATTCGTCAGGGCAAGGCCAGCGCCACCCACTCGGCCGGGTGGTCGCGCCCCCCGACCGGGACGACGACGTACTGCCGGCCCTCGTGCAGGTAGGTCATCGGCCCGCCGGTGGTCCCGGCCGGTAGCTCCGTCTCCCAGACGACCGTGCCCGTCGCCTTGTCGTAGGCCCGAAAGGCCGAGCCCCACATGTTCTCCTGAATGCCGCCGAAGACGTTTCCGCCCTCCCCGAGGAACAGCAGCGTCGCCGTCACCAGCGCCACCGGGCGGCTCGCGATGCCGAGCGGCGGCAGGTCGAGGCCCCGCAGGGAGGGATGGTCACGCAAGCCGCGGCCGTTGGCGACGCGCCAGGCAAGCTCCCCGCGGTTCAGATCGATGGCCGTGATCCGGCCCCAGGGCGGCTTGATGAGCGGAATGCCGTCCAGATAGGGCGCATCGCGGTTCGGGCTGAAGAACGTCATCTCGGCGTCCTCCTCGGTTGAGGCGTCCGCCAGCCGGTAGACGCGCGGCACCACGTGCGAGAAAGCGTAGTAGTAGCCGGTCTCGGGATCGAACGCGCCGGTGTTCCAGTTGCCCGATCCCCACGAGCCCGGGAGGGCCAGGGTGCCGTCGGTCCCACCCGGCGCCGCGCTCGCCACCGTCGGCGGCGTGAAGAGGGGACCGAGGACGAACCGGCCGGCGACGGCGCGGGCCTCCTCCTCGAGTTCTGCCGTGAAGTCGATCAGATCCGCTTCGCTCACCCCCTGGTGCGCGAATGGCGGCGGCCGGGTCGGGAACGGCTGGGTCGGCGACGCCTGCTCTCCCGGCACCGTCGAGGGAGGCACGGGACGCTCCTCGATCGGCCAGACCGGCTCGCCCGTCGCCCGGTCGAAGACGTACAGGAACCCCGTCTTGCTCGGCTGCATCACGGCGCGGATACGGCGGCCATCGACCGTGATCTCCCCCAGCGTCGGGGGCCCCACCGTGTCGTACTCCCACAGGTCGTGATGCACCATCTGGAAGTGCCAGACCCGCTCGCCGGTGGCGGCGTCGATGGCGACCAGGCTGTTGGAGAAGAGATTGTCGCCGGGCCGGTGGCCGCCGTAGTAGGCGGCGGTCGGGGCGGTGAACGGCACGTAGACGTACCCAAGATCCGGGTCGGCGCTCAGGCAGCACCACGACCCCAGATCGCCCGAAGCCTCCAGCGAACCGCCACCCCAGGTGTCGGCGCCGAACTCCCCCGGGCGCGGCACCACGTGGAAGGTCCAGCGCAGCTCGCCGGTCCGCACATCGTAGCCCCGCACGTTCTCCGGGGCGCTGTTGCGCCAGCGCACGCCGCTGTCGCCGGCGCCGTCCACCACCCCCGCCACCACGATGACGTCACCCACAACGATCGGGCTCGCTCCGCCGCGGGCGCTGTTCGCGCCGGCCGGGGTCAGGTCGACGCGTCCACCCTCGCCGAACCCGCCGATCGGCTCGCCGGTCGCGGCGTCGAGGGCAACCAGGAACCGGTTGCGGAACGAGAAGATGCGCCGGTCCGCGCCGTCGGACCAGAACGCCACGCCGTGGACGCCGCGGCCCGCCACCCCTTCCAGGGTCGGGAGCGGCGGGGGCTGCAGCCAGACCGTTTCCCCCGTGCCGGGGTCGAACGCTTCGACCAGTCCGACCGCGTTCGATGCGTAGAGGACGCCGTCAACCAGGATCGGGGTGGCACGGAGGTAGCCGGACGGCTCCAGCTCGGGAAACGGCCGGGTGAACGATACGTCGACGCCCGGCCGGCGCCACGCCACGGCCAATCGCGCGACGTTGGACCGGTCGATTTGGTCGAGTGGGGCGTAGCGGGCGAACGCGCGGGTGCCGCCGAAGTACGACCAGTCGCTCGACACCGCGCCGCCGTCGGTCTGGGCCTCGGCAGCCAGCGAGGCCAGCCCCGCGAGGGCCAGGGCCAGCAGGAGGGCCGAACGCCCCCAGCGTGGGGGCGTCGCCTTTCCGCCGTATGATGAATTTGAGGCTATCCCGTTCCAAGTCACCCGGATTTCCTACCGTATGCCTGCTGACGCGGCTCGTCAAAGCGACAGCAACTCTGCCCGTCCACCGCTGAGTGAGCCACCAAAGGCTGTCCGCCCTCGTGTTCTGCTCGCCGCCCTGCTGCTGGTGACGCTGGCCCCAGGGCTGACGCCGGCCCTCGCCCAGGCGCCGCCGGTCATCACCGGCGTCGTCCTCGATGGCGCCACCCTCTCCCCGATGGCCGCCGCCACCGTGACGAGCGGCGCAGAAACGGTTACCACCGACGCCGACGGGCGCTTCACGATAACGCTCGTTCCCGGCGACCGCGAGTTGCGGGTCGCGGCGGACGGCTACCTCGAAACCACCCTAGAGCTGGAACCGGTGGTCGCCGCGGCGGGCGCGGACCTGGAGGTCCTGCTGTTCAGCAATACGTTCGCCGAGACCGTGGAAGTGGTGTCCGAGCCGCTCGCCGCGGCGGAACGGCCGTCGGCCACCCCCATCGCCGCCGACGAGGTCTTCGAGGTCGCCGGCGCCTTCGACAATATCTTCCGCACCCTCGACACGCTCCCCGGCGTGGCGTCGACCGGCGACTTCGGCAGCCGGCTTGCGGTCCGCGGCGGAACGCCCGATCAGAACCTCACGGTGATGGACGGCGTGGAGATTCACAATCCCTACCGGCTGTTCGGTCTCGTCAGCGCGTTCAATCCGGAAACCGTGGAGCGCTTCGAGTTGACCGCGGGCGGCTTCGGGGCCGCCTACGGCGATCGCCTGTCGTCGCTGCTGATCGTCGACAACCGAGCCGGCGAGCGCGACTTCACCGGCTCGACATCGGCAAGCGTCACCGACGCCAACGTCGTGATCGAGGGCGGGGCGCCCGGCGACGGAACGTGGCTGCTGAGCGGGCGGCGGACCTACTACGACCTGGTCGCCGGTCTCGTCACCGACCAGAGCCTGCCGGCGTTCGCCGACCTGCAGGTCCAGGCGCAGTGGACGTTCGGGCCAGGGCACCGGCTGGGCCTGTTCGGCCTCACGAGCCGCGAGAACGCCAACTTCCGATTCGACCCCGAAGACGACGAGGCGTCGGGCGACACCGGCGCCCTCGTCTCCGCGGCGGGCAACGACCTCGGTTCCCTACGGTTCGACGCGCTGCTCGGAAGCGCCGCCACGTCGCGCACCATCGTCTCGTGGTACCGCAACACCGACCTGCTGGATGTCAACGCCACGTTCGAGTCGTCGTCACGGCGCTCCAACGCGCCCGACGACGCGTTCGCGGCGGGCTCGTCCAACATCGCCTTCGACCGGGATCTCTCGGTGCGCGACCTGTCCGTGCGCCAGGAGTTGGCCATTCCCCTAGCGACGGCGCACACCCTGGATACCGGGCTCGAACTGCACCAGCTCTCGTCGGCGGCCCGCCTCTCCATCACCGGCGACCGGAACGAGGCCGTCGCCAACCCGTCCAGCGCGCGGGGCGGGACGGGCCTTCCCGACAACCTCGATTCGTCGCTCACCGGCACGCGCGGCGGCGCGTGGGTCCAGGACCGCTACACGGTGACGCCCTGGCTGTCGGTCGAGCCGGGCCTCCGCCTCGACTGGAGCACCGTCAATGGCGATGCGGTCCTGTCGCCGCGCTTCGCCGCCACCGTGTTCCTCCCCGGCTCGAGCCGGCTGCGCGTCGCGGGCGGCCTCTATACACAGAGCCCCGGCTACGAGAAGCTCATCCAGTCCGACTACTTCTTCGACCTGTCGCCCGCCGTGGTCGGCGACCTGCGCCACGAGCGGTCGACGCACCTCGTCACCGGCTTCGAACAGGACCTCGGCGCCGACACGCTGTTCCGCGTGGAGGGTTACTACAAGACATTCGACGACCTCATCGTCGGCCGCCTCGAACCGGAGGCCGACCGCCGCGCCCGGGTCGCGCGCTACGACTTCCCCGCCGACCTGCAGGACAGCGTCCCGATGGAGGCGCAAATCACCAGCGCCGCCATGAACGGCGGCCGCGGCACCGCGTACGGCGTCGACGCCTACCTCGTGCGCAGCAACCCCGCATCCCGGCTCGCCGGCTGGCTCTCCTACGCCTGGGGGCGCGCCGACCGCGACACCTACGGCCTGCGCTACCCGTTCGAGTACGACCGCCGGCATTCCTTCAACGCCGTCGCCCGCTACCGGCTGGGCCGGAGCTGGAGCATCGCGGCCACAGCCCAGATGGCGACCGGCTTCCCCTACACGCCCGCGATCGGGCTGCGCGTGGCGTCGGAAGAGGACGACCGCGGGAGGCTCGTACCCGCCCGCGATGAAGCCGGCGCGCCCGTCTACACCGTCGACCTCGGCGGCCTCCGGGCGCTTCAGCAGGGACGCCTGCCCCACTACTCCCGCGTCGACCTGCGCATAACCAACCAGCGGGGCGGTCCCTCCGGCCGCTGGTCCTGGTACATCGAGATCATCAACCTGCTCAACCGCGACAACCCCGTGGAGATCGAAACCAGCCTCGCCCACAACGCCGACGGACCCATGCCACGGATCCTCGAAAACCCCACCGCCGGCTTCCCGCTCATCCCCTCGTTCGGCGTGCGCGTCAGGTTTTAGCGGTGGTGCCGTGGTCGCGCGTGTGGCGCACGAGCGGGCGCGCGCAGTCGAGGACGAGCCGTGTCACAGCTCGATGTCATAGCCTGTCATAGCTCCCCCCGCACTGGCCTGCCTGATCTACGATTTCAACGTGGTTGGGCTTTCCGCGTCGCACGATAAACCGAGGTTGCCCTATGGCTCTTGATACGGAAGCGCTGCAACGACGTCTCTGCGAACGCCTGTGCGCGGATGTCAAGATGACCGCACGTCCCGATGGCGCTTTGATGTTGCGCACGCACTTTGAGTTTCCCGACGGGGACCGGTTCCCGATCCACGTGGCTGAAATGGGGATCGGTGGCGTGCGCCTGTCAGACCATGGTCACACCCTGATGCACATTAGTTACGACCACGACGTCGATGCGTTCCTGGACGGGACACGGGGGCAGATGCTGGAGCGCATCGTAGCGGAGGCCGGTATCAACCAGGACGGGGGTGCGTTCTGCCTCGACACCTCTATCGAGCGGCTTCCCGAAGCGATTTTTCGGTTTGGCCAAGCGCTGACGAGAATCTACGATCTGACGCTCCTGTCGCGGTCGCAGGTGAAATCAACGTTCTACGACGATCATCGGCATAACCTGCGGTTTGAGTCCATGTTGATCTTCGAGGATCAGTCGAAATCCCCCGACTCGATCTCGCGCGTCTGACAGATGTCGGCGGCGAGATGGTTTCTTCGTTGGAATCGAGCGGCGACCTCAGTCGGAAACTACTGACGCGCGTGGCGTGAGCGTGGAAGCCATGCCCCTGCCGTCACGTCGATCGGGTGGCGCCGGCGGTATAAAATCGTCGGCACTCATCCCCGCATGCCGACATTTTGGAGCGTCGGTCCCGGCATATGCCTGCGTCGTCGAGTTCGCTCTGAGAACATGCGTATGCCATGTTTGCTATAGGTGTACTGACGACCGGTGGCGACGATGAAGAGAAGACTGACGATCCCCGTGGACGACGAGTTGCTCCTCCGAGCCAAGCAGTACGCGCGTTCTCGCGGCGTGTCCCTCTCGTCCCTCATCGAAGCTTCGCTCAGAGAGATGGCGGTGGAGGACACTCCCTCGTTCGCGGTGCGATGGAGGGGCCGGTTCGAAGCGGCGCGACGGAACAACGCCCGCTACGAGACCCTTGCCCAGAAGTACCTGTGATGCTGCTCGACACGCACGTGCTGATCGGTGTCGCCCTCGATCGGCGCTCCCATTCGGGATCCTGTTCCCGGCTCCTCCAGCCCATGACCCCACTCACGCAGGGTTCTGAGACGAGTGGACAACTTATTGAAAGACCAGATCTAGCGGTCCGTGAGCGCCCACCTGCAGGGCTCTATCATTCCGGCGGATGGACCCGGCGACCGTCGCTCTGCTCTGCGGCGTGGCGTTTGCGTCAGCCGTGCTGTCGGCGATGGTCGGCCTGGCTGGGGGGACCGTACTGCTGGCGGTGATGCTGTTGTTCTTCGAGCCGGCCGCCGCCGTTCCGCTGCACGGTGTGATCCAACTGCTCTCCAACGGTACGCGCACCTTCGTGCAGGGGCGCCACGTGGCATGGAGCGTCGTCGGCTGGTACTCGCTGTTCCTGCTGCCGCTGGCGCTGGCCGGGGCGCACGTGGCACTCGCCATGCCGACTACGCTTGGCACGACGCTGATCGGTGTATTCGTCCTGGGGGCCACGTTGCGACCCGGGTGGCTGCGCATTCGTCCTGCCAGCGCTCGTAGCCAAGCGCGTCGCTTCGCGCTACTGGGCGGCGCTGCCGGTTTCCTGGGCAGCCTGATCGGGGTGGTCGGGCCGCTCGTCGCACCGTTCTTTCTGCATCTCGGTCTGTCGCGGCGGGGCGTCGTGGGAACCTCGGCAGCCTGTCAGGCCGCAGGACACCTTGCGAAGATCGCGGCGTTCGGCTGGGTCGGCTTCTCGTACCGCGAACACCTCGGGATTCTGACGGCGATGTCCATGCTCGTGATTGCCGGTACGATGGTCGGCAGCCGACTGCTGGATCGCGTCAACGAGGCTCTCTTCGCGCGCCTCTACCGCATCGTGCTGGTTCTCCTCGCGTTGCGCTTGCTGTCGAGCGCGGCGGGTCTGGGTTAGTCAAACAGGCATGACGCGGCTCGTCAGCGCCGCGAAGCGTCGCGCCTGACGACTTACCATAGGGGCGCCGGAACAGAAATGCCCGATCGTCCCTTTCGACGCCGGCGCCCTCTGCGTCCGCTGCCGCGGCCCGATCCGGCCGAGCGGCGGGCGGTCGACGGCTGGGTGCGCATCGTGCCCGGCGTGCTCGTGGCGCACATGCTCCTGCTGGTGACACTGTGGGCTCGCCCGGGGCAGATCGCGATCTGGCTCTGGTACGTGGGACCGATCGTCCTGGCGCTGACGACCCTCATCCTGCTGGTCGCCTCCCTCCGCTCCGCCTACCGCTGGAAGCATGGCGCCAACATCTGGCACCTGGTCGCCTACGGCGTCCTGATAGCCGTCATCTTCACGCTGCCGGTGTACGACCCGTACCCGTCGTCGTACGACGAACAGCCGAGCCGCGTAGCGTTCCGCCTGCCTCTCGACGAACCGTTGACCGTGGCCTGGGGTGGCGCGACCTCCGAGGTCAACTACCACGTGTTTCTTCCCGACCAGCGCTGGGCCTACGACCTCGTGGTCACGGAGGAGGGCCGCACTTTCGCAACCGACGGCGCCGCCCTCGACGACTACCACGCCTACGGACTACCGGTGTATGCCCCCGCGACGGGGCTCGTTTTCGCGTCGCACGACGGCGAGCCGGAGGTGAAGATAGGCGCCACCCGCTGGGGGATGGCCGGCCTCGGCAACCACGTCGGCATCGAGGTGGCGCCGAGCGAGTATCTGTTCGTCGGACACCTGCAGCCCGGGTCGGTCAGCGTTTCCGCCGGCGAGCGCGTCACCGCCGGCCAGTTGCTCGGGCGCGTCGGCAACTCCGGCAACAGCAGCGAGCCGCACATCCACCTGCACCTGCAGGACTCGACGCGCCCCTACTTCGGTGAAGGCGTCCCGTTCCATTTCCACGGCTACCGCCACGAGGGCCGCGTCGTCGCGCGCGGCATGCCGGAAGGCGGCCAACGCGGCGGCCTGTACCGCGGCATGCGCATCGTTCACGTGGGGGAGGATCCGGCAGCCGGCGGGAGCGAATAGCCGGGGTCACTATGGCATCGCGCCATGCGACGTATGCTGCTGGTGTATACAGCGTAGGGCCGACATGGTACGGACACAGATCTACCTGACGGAACGCCAGCGCGGCGAGATCGCCGCCATCGCCAACCATAGCGGTCGTCGCCAGAGCGAGGTCATTCGCGAGGCCGTCGACCGCTTCATCGAGCATGAGAGCCGGCGGCGGCGGGAGGAGATCCTTCAGGAGGCGGCCGGGATCTGGCGCGAGCGGGCCGACCTTCCGGACCTCGACGCACTACGGCGCGGATGGGATCGGGATTGAACGAATGTCGAAACCGATCCTGCTCGACACCGACGTGTTTGATCGATTTCCTGCGGGGGTATGACAAGGCAACGTCTTTCGTCACCATCAACTCGAAGCGCATCATGGCGTCCGCCGTCGTCGTCGCCGAGCTCTTCGCCGGCGTAAGGGGCGGAACGGGCGGCGCCGAGCACATCGTGCTGGAGAACCTTCTCGCGCTGTTCCGGGTTGTTCCCGTCAATGACGAAATCGCCCCCCTCGGTGGGCTCTACAAGCGCGACTACGGAAAGTCGCATGGCATCAGTCTGGCTGACGCCATCATCGCTGCTACCGCGACCGCGGAGGACGCGGCGCTGAAGACCCTCAACGTCAAGCACTATCCCATGTTCACCGAACTCGAACCGGTGTATCGCAAGTAGCGGCCGGTTCCATCTGCCGCCCTCCCTACGGCGTCTTGACCGGTGGTGCCGGCCGCTGAAGCAGCGCCTTCGGGTTCTCCCGCATCATCCGCAGCACCTCTTCGACTGCCCGTTCGAGCTGCAGGTCCTTGCCCGCGATCACCGATCGCGGGTTCGCTGGCGATCAGATAACGCCACAGTTGGCGAGCAGTACTTGGCCGAACCGTTCACAGATGGTAGTCATCTCAGATCTATCACGTTGGCGCTTGACCGTCTTTCTTCTGGCAGGGTGTACCCCTGCAATCCGTGAATGGGAATGTCCCGTTCCTTGGGTTTTACGGGTGGCGGCACCGGTTCACGGCGGACTTCAAGAAGCGGGTGGCGCTCAGCTCCGCCGCGTCCGCCTGCCCTGCGTGTCCGTCATGGTCGACATCGTATTCCCCTTTCGGAAGATGTCCACCGAATCGGATCAAGCCCACCTTGGCGCTAGCGCACTCACGAATGGCTGTCCGCCGACAGCGCCCGCGGTCCACTCACGTGCCGCAGAACGTTTCGTGAACGATCTCATCGGCCTGGGGCGGCGCTTCGAGATCAGCGTATTCGGTCTGCTCCGCATAGGGAGCAGCCAGCGCGTCGACGAGCCGGTGGAACGGGGCGAAGTCGCCACCATAGGCACGCTGGATAGCGTGCTCGACGCGGTGATTGCGTGGGATCAGGATCGGATTGGCGGCGTGCATGTCGGCGAGGTGCGTGGCGGGGTCAGCCTCGCGACGCCATGTGTCGAGCCACGTGGAGAGAGCCTCACTGCCGCCACACATCGCCGTGATCCGTTCGGGGGTTTCTCCGCCGGCGACACGCGTGAGGTGACGAAAGAAGAGCGTGAAATCTACCTCTTCCGCGGCCAGTAGATCGAGGCACTCTTGAATCAGCTCGGCCGGCGCCTCAGCAGGAAGGCCCAACTTGGCGCGGAACCGGGCGCTGCACTGGACGCTGAATCGTTCCGGATATCCGGACAGCACGGTTTCAGCATTCTCCTTTGCCTTGTCAGAGTCCTCTGACAGGAGCGGCAACAGCGTTTCGGCGAATCGGGTGAGGTTCCAGAGTCCGATGTCTGGCTGCTTGCCATAGGCATAGCGCGCACCGCGATCGATCGAACTGAAGACGCATTGCGGGTGAAACACGTCCATGAACGCACATGGGCCGTAGTCGATCGTCTCCCCGGAGATCGTCATATTGTCCGTGTTCATCACGCCATGGATGAAGCCCAGAGACATCCACTGGGCAATCAGATCCGCCTGCGCCGCGACGACCGACTCCAACAGTGCGAGATACGGATTCGTCGCGTAGGCGGCCTGCGGGTAGTGCCTGGCGATGGCATGATCGGAGAGCAGTCGCAGCGCATCGATATCATTGCGCACAAGAAAATACTGAAACGTCCCGACCCGAATATGACTGGCGGCCACGCGGGTAAATACCCCGCCTGCGAGCGGGCCTTCCTGCCGCATGACGATTTCGCCGGTGGTCACGGCAGCGAGCGCCCGGGTCGTGGGCACCCCCAGCGCGGACATCGCTTCGCTGATGACGTATTCGCGGAGCACGGGGCCGAGCGCCGCCCTGCCATCGCCACCGCGGGAAAACGGCGTGCGGCCTGAACCCTTCAGCTGCAGGTCGCGGCGCGCGCCCGAGGTGTCGATGGCTTCGCCGAGCAGGATCGCGCGGCCATCGCCAAGTTGGGGCACGAATCCACCGAACTGATGGCCCGCGTACGCCTGTGCGATCGGCTCAGAACCCTCCGGCGTCGCGCTTCCTGCGAGCATCGCGACGCCGTCAGCTGATGCGAACCAGTCGCTGTCGACCGACAGCGTGGCCGCAAGTTCACGATTGATGCGGACGAGCGTCGGTGCGGGCACTGGGGCAGGCGCCTGTCTGGCGAAGAAACGTTCCGGCAGCCGGGCGTAGGTGTTGTCGAAGAGAATATTCGTCCCGTGCGTCACGACCGCCTCATCGACTCACGAGACTATCGGGATCTCGTAGGTGTACCAGCCCTTCAACATCCTATCCTGATGAATGACGATGGCGATATTAGTCGCGGATCCTTCAGGTAGCCAGGAGGCTTCTCCAGGGGCTGTCCCCCACATCCAGTCTGAACGAAGCACTCGCTGGGTGCCTGCCGGTCGATGCTGCGCCGATGGCTCAGGAGGGCCTAGGATGGTAATGAGTCGTGATGGACCCTATGTTGGCGGACTGCCTCCGATCCACAACGTCAAGGTCGCGGTCGTGTAGGAGGCAAGGTACCGATCTCGGACTTGAGAAGTCCATGCCCAACGGTCCCCACGGAATCGATGATCGGTTCTGCGACAGCTCCGTGAATCCGTTGGAGAACTCGGGCCACAGCCGACGACCCGTCTCAACGCCACCATGCGCCTCTGACGGAAACGGGTGGCCGTGTCGCCGACCGGCTGCGTGGCCGGCGCGTCGAGTGAGCGCACCGCCTGATCACAGTCCCACGCAAGGGCCTGACAAGCTGTCATTATCTCACCCTGCCGTGTCGCGGACGCCCTCGACATGACGCTCGGCGCCTGGGCGCTGATCGTCCCGTCGGGTCCCAGATGTTCCGGGTGTCTATTGTTGATAGAAACGTATACGTCTACTGGATGTGTTCTTTTAACTAGTGTATAATGAATAACTTACATAATATATATGGCGCGCCCGACAGGATTCGAACCTGTGGCCTTTGGCTCCGGAGGCCAACGCCCTATCCAGACTGAGCTACGGGCGCCCTTTTGGAATCAACCGCTGACGGCGACGACCGCAGCACTGCCAGTCGGGGTCGCCAGCCGCGCTCTCTTCGCGAACGAGTAGCAAATGGCATACACCTGAACCCCGAACGCCTACGGAACGCGTAGCCGGCGCGTGCTCGGTGTTCGCGCTCGCTATTGCGTCGCGAGCGGTGCCTGGCAATCGGTGGCGGCGCTGACGTCGAGCGGCCACCAGCTCGCGAAATCTCGGTCGGCTCCCGCGAGTGGCATTACCAACGGGAAACCGTCCGGCTCGAACGCCGCCGTCCCGCCGGCCTCGGCGTACCGGCGCGCCAGCGCCTCGCGGAAGCGGCCGACCTCGGGCGCTTCGAAGATCGCGTAGTAGAGCTGGCGCCTGCTTTGAGCGCCTTCGCCCCGGACCACGCCGATGCAGACTGGCACGGGGACGATGTCCGACAGCCCGGATTCCTCCGCCACACGGAGAAGGTCCTCCGGCGACAACGCGCTCCCCAGCGACTCGCGATACTCCGCGTCGAGCACCACTGGTACCGCCGCCGTCGGCGGCGACATCATCGACTCCATCGTGCGGGCGAAGATCTGCTGGAAGAGTTCGGCGCGAAGCTGGTCCGAGGGCTGCAGCACGAGCAGGCCGGCGCCCGACTCCTGCCCGCCGCTCAGGGCGAGGTTCCACTCGGACACGAGACCGGCGTCGACCAGGTACGGCTCCGTCAGGCTGCTCTGCACCGTCCACCAGAACAGCCCGCCGAGCACCCCCAGCGCCACGATCACAATCACCGCCTTCTTCATCCGCTGTCTCCGCGAGCGCCATTGTGCAACCTGCGGGCACTCTCGACAACCCCAAAGGTGCGGTGAGCCGGTTTCCCCGCCGTCTGCGCATTCCCTGGTAGCGGGTCGGCAACCAGCCGCCTGACGCGTAAAGGGAGGACTCGATGGAGAAGACCATGACGGCAACGGCAACAGGAGGAACGGTGGCGCCGCCAGCCACGGCGGCCGCACGCCACGTGCGGGAGAACGGCAGCATCCTGGCGGACGCGGAGAAGCGCGCGCTGGTCTGGATGGCGGCTCGCTTGCCCCGCTGGATCAACGCCGATCATCTGACGGGGCTCGGGCTGGTGGCCATGGCCGGGGTCGGGGCGGCGTTCTGGGCCTCGCGCTGGAGCGATCTGGCGCTGATCGGCGTCGTCGTCGGCCTCGCGCTCAACTGGTTTGGCGACAGCCTCGACGGGACGGTCGCCCGCGTCCGGAAGCACGAGCGGCCACGCTACGGCTTCTACGTCGACCACGTGGTCGACATCACGAGCATGCTGCTGCTCTGCGCGGGACTGGCGATGTCCCCGCACATGAGCCCGGTCGTGGCGCTCGTCTTGCTGGCGGCCTATCTCATGGTCTGCGCGGAGGCCTATCTCGCCACGCACGCCTGCGGCGTCTTCCGGATCTCGCTTCTGAAGGTCAGTCCCACCGAACTCCGCATCCTGCTCGCGGCCGGCGCCGTCCGGCTGCTCGTGAGCGGGTCGGAGGTCGAGCTGGTGGGTGCGACCTGGCGGCTCTTCGACGTGGGCGGAGTCGTCGGCGCCGCCGGGCTGTTCGGGGCGCTGGCGTTCTCGGCGGCACGCAACGGGCTTGCTCTCTACCGGGCGGAGCGGATTCCACGGTGACGCTGAAGGGGCTGCGGAGATGGCTCGTGTTCAACGCCGTCGGCTCAATGGGTGTGGCGGTGCAGTTGGTGGTGTTGGTGACCCTGACCGAGGTGGCGGATCTCGACTACCTGATCGCCACCGGGCTGGCGGTGGAATCCGCCGTCCTGCACAACTTCGTCTGGCACGAGTGCTGGACGTGGCGGGACCGGCGCTTCGGAAAGCCCGGATGGGGGGTGCGGCTCCTGCGGTTCAACCTGTTGACGGGCACGCTGTCGATTGCGGCCAATGTCGTGTTCACCGGGTTCTACGTTGCGACGCTCGGCGTTCACTACGCGCTCGCCAACGTGATGGCGATTGCGACCGGTTCGGTGCTGACGTTCATAGCGAGCGACCGCTTCGTCTTTCGACGGATCCCGGCGCCGGACGGATGCCCTGGATGTCGACCTACGGCGTCTTGACCGGTGGCGCCGGCCGCTGGGGCAGCGCCATCGGGTTCTCCTGCATCATCCGCAGCACCTCTTCGACCGCCCGTTCGAGCTGCGGGTCCTGGCCCGCGATCACCGATCGCGGATCGTTCTCGACCTCGATGTCCGGCTCCACGCCGACGTTTTCCACCACCCAACTGCCGTCGGCGGCGTTGGTGCCGAACTGCGGGACGTTGACCGAGCCGCCGTCGATGAGCGGCCCGTGGCTGGTGATGCCGATGACACCGCCCCAGGAGCGCTTGCCGATCAGCGGCCCGAGCCCGGCCTCGCGAAAGCGGTAGGGGAAGATGTCGCCGTCGGAGGCGGAGTCCTCATCGAGGATGCAGACGAGGTGTCCGTGGAACGCTATCTCCGGGTAGGTGTCGGGGGTGTCGTAGGTCCGCGAGAAACTGGTGCCGAGGACCCGCCGGCCGAGCCGCTCGATCAGCATCTGCGAGACGTTCCCGCCGCCGTTCCCCCGGACGTCGATCACCAGCCCTTCCTTGCGGATCTGCCCGTAGAACCACTTGACGAACTCCTGGATCCCCGCCGCGCCCATGTCCGGCACGTGCAGGTAGCCGACGCGGCCGTCCGTCATCTCCGCCACTTTGCGCCGGTTGGCCTCCACCTCGGTCAGGTAGCGCAGGCTCCGCTCCTGGGTGACCGGCGTGAACGTCACCTCGCGCGCGCCGTCGACCGTCGGCTCGGCGTTCAGCGTCAACCGGACCGGTCGATCCGCGCGGTGGCGCAGCAGGCGATAGGGGTTGTCCGACCCGAGCAGCTCCTCGCCGTCAATCGCGAGCACGTAGTCGTCAGGGCGCGCATCGACCCCGATCTCGGTCAGTGGCGACCGGTAGCGCGGTTCCTCGTTGTGGCCGGCGAAAATCTCGCTGATGCGGTAGCGCTCGGCCCCGGCGTCGAGTTCGAAGACCGCGCCCGGGAGGGCGACTTCGGGGCGGTCGGGGGTTTCCCAGTCGCCGCCCGCGATGTAGGCGTGGCTGACGCTGAGCTCCGCCACCATCTCGCCCATGACGTAGTTCAGGTCCGACCGGTGCCCGACGTGCTCCAGCATCGGCCGGTACCGCTCGCGCAATGCCTCCCAGTCATAGCCGTGCATGTTCTCGACGTAGAAGAAGTCGCGGAACCGTCGCCAGACCTCGTCGAATATCTGCTCCCACTCCTCGGCCGGCACCCGGTCCACCATCAGGCCGTTCGTCGAGACCAGCGTCGCGTCGCCGCCGCCCGCCGGATAGACATTCCAGGCGCCCCCTTCGCGCACCAGCACCTTCTCGCCGTCGCGCGACACCGCGTAGCCGCCGATGCCGTCGGCGATCGTCTCCGTTTCACGATCCTCGAAGGTGAAACGCCGGAGCGCCGGCTGAACGCTGCTCTCCCGCCCGTAGTACTGCGGACCGCTGCGGATGACGAAGACGCCATCATTGGCGCCGCTCAGCCCGACGTAGTTGTCGAACGGGAGCGGCAGCCGGACGACGCGCTGGGCGAGCCCGTCGAAATCGATGGCGATGGGCGCCTCGTCGTCGTCGTCGTCGTCGTCGCTCTCGTCCTCGCCCTCATCCCCATGCTCATCCTCGTCCCCGTCCTCCTCCTCGCCCTCGTGCCCGTCCGCGTCCTCATCGCTGTCCTCGTCCGCATCGTCGCCGGTCGGCTCCACCTCGTCGCTTTGCGGCGGCAGCGGGTGCTCCACGTCGCGGCGCAGCGCCAGGGCGTAGACGCCGGTCTCGCGATCGACCAGGTAATTCCACTCGAATGAGCCGAGCTGCGGCGCGAACTGCCGGTCGGACAGGTAATAGAGATAGTCGCCGTCCGGATCCCACGCCGGGTTCCATTCGTGGAAGTACTCGCTGGTGACCCCATGCAGCTCGCGATCCGCAAGGCTCCAGACGTAGATCGAGCTGAACCCGGTCACGTCGGTCATCGAGAACGCCAGATGGCCGCCCCGGGGCGACCAGACGTAGTCGCGCAGCGACCCACGCGCCTCGTCGGCCACGTCGATCACATCCTTCGTCTCGACGTCGATGACGTAGAGCTGGCCGTCCTTGTCACTGAAGGCCAGGTGATCGCCGGTCGGCGACCACTCCGGTGCATAGAGCATTGCCTGCCCGCCGGTCGTGAGCTGCTCGGGCTCGCCGGAGCCGTCCTGCGCGACAAGGTAAATCTCGTCCTCGCCGGTCGCATCCGAGACGTACGCGATGCGCCGGCCGTCCGGCGACCAGCGCGCCCACTTGTCGTGCGCCGACGAACTGCGCGTCAGGTTACGGGTCGGGCCGTTCTCGATCGGCGCCGTGAAGACGTCGCCGCGCGCCACGAAGAGCGCGCGCTCCCCCTTCGGGCTGAGCTCCGCGTCCTCGATCAAGTCGGCCGCGGGCACCCGCGACGGCCGCATGGCGAGGCCGTCGTCCGGCACGGTGATGGCGATCGGGCGCGACGTCCCCGCGTCAATCGTGTAGATCTCCAGCTCCCCATCCAGCTCGTAGACGATCCGGTTGACCCCATCGTCGCCCGGCCAGCGGACGTCCCAGGTATCGCTCTCCGTCAACTGCGTCGTCTCCCGCGCGGCGAGGTCGTAGCGGTAGAGGTTGAGCGTGCCGCTCCGGTCCGAGGTGAAGTAGATGGCGTTGCCGATCCACATCGGGTCGCGGTCGGCCCGCCGATGCGTGGTCACCCGCTCCACCACGTGGGTCTCGCGGTCGAAGATGTAGAGCTCCTGCGCCCAACCCCCCTCGTAGCGCTTCCACGTGCGGAAGTCCCGGAACAGCGGGGAGTAGACCACGCGGCTCCCGTCCGGCGACAGATCACCGGCGCCCGACTCCGGCATCGGCAGCGGGATCGGCAGCCCACCGTCGACGGACGCCAGGAACAGCCGGCTGTCGGAGAGGTCGGTGCTGTATCGAAGCGACCGGAACAACACCGCTCGCCCGTCCGGTGACCAGTCGTAGACCTGGTTGTCGTAACCCCAGCGCGGCGCGAGCGGGCCGCGGGCCGGATAGTACGTCAACTGCTGCGGCACGCCGCCGGTGGCAGGGATGACGTAGACCTGCTCGTCGCCGTCGTACTGGCCGGTGAACGCGATGCGGGATCCGTCCGGCGAGAACTGCGCGAAGAGCTCCAGCCCGGGATGGGCCGTCAGCCGCGTCGCCTGGCCGCCGTCCGTAGACGCCAGCCAGAGATCGCCGGCGTAGCTGAAAACCACGCGGTCGCCGTGGATATCGGGAAAACGGAGCAGCTTCGTCTGCCCAGCGGCTGGCACAACCGTCGCCGCCACCATGCCGACGACGCAGGAAACCGCCAGAATCCGGAATCGTCCAAGCATCTTGCCTCCTCGGCCACTGCGGGACTCGACCACGCGCGTCCCGCGCTTCTTCACGATACGACAAGAAGGACGCTTTCGGACCCTACTCCACGCGGAGCGGGTATGACATTGTCACATCTCTAGGGTAATATTTCTGACACACAAGGACACCCGCCGTGAGCGCCGGACCACGTTCATGGTGCAGTGGATTGCGCGAGGACACTGACATGTCGCTACAGAACATCGATACCGCGGAGGTCGGCGCCCGCTTGCGTGGGGCGCGTGAAGCGGCTGGCCTGACGCAGACGGACGCCGCGGCCGACCTACGCGTTGCGAGGACGACTCTGGTCGCCATGGAACAGGGCCGACGACGCGTTCGGACGGAAGAACTCCAGCATCTCGCGCGCCTCTACCGTACGTCCGTCAACGCAGTGCTGCGTCGCGAAGCAGTGCACGTCGATCTCGTCCCCCGTTTTCGGAAACTCTCGACCGCCAACGACGAGTCGGCTGAGAAGGCGGCGCGCCTGTTGACGGACCTCGTTCGCGCCGAGGTCGAGCTTGAGAACCTGCTCGGCGTCACGCGTACCCGGAACTATCCGCCAGCAAGACCGTTGCTGCCCGGCGACGTGCGCCTGCAGGCCGAGAACGACGCGATCGAACTCAGGCAGTGGCTCGGATTGGGGCTGGCTCCGGTCCGCGATGTCATCAGCCTCCTCGAGCTGGACCTGGGGGTTCGCGTCCACGTGCGGCGCCTCGATAGCCAGGTGTCCGGGTTGTTTGCGTACGATGACGATGTCGGTGCCTGCATCCTGCTGAACGCCAGTCATCCCCGCGACCGGCAAGCCCAGACCGGTGTGCACGAACTTGGACACTTGACGTCCGGTCGGCAGACGCCGGACGTCTGCCGTGTCGACCGGCACGACGATTCGCGCGGCGAACGGTACGCCAATGCGTTCGGGCGCGCATTCCTGACGCCTGCGCGGACCGTCACGGTCAGGTTCCAGGACATCACAGCCGGTGCATCTCACTTCACGCGGCGTCACGTCATTCTGCTGGCGCACTCCTTTGGGGTGTCGCGTGAAGCGATGGTCCGGCGCCTCGAAGAACTCGGCCTGGTGAAGCGGGGGACGTGGGGCTGGTTCGACGCCAACGGCGGAATCACCAACGAACAGGCACGTCAGGTTCTGGGCGAGCCGGGTACCGTCGACCCGGTCGCGCAGCGTCCGGTGTCCCTTCGTCTCGGCCTCCTGGCCGCCGAAGCCCAGCGCCGGGAGTTGCTGAGCGAAGGACAACTCGCGCGCTTGTTACGCCTCGACCGTGTCGAGTTGCGCGAGATCCTGGACGCTGCCGACATCGATGGGGACGACACGGATGGTCCGCTCAAGTTGCCTTGATGAACGCCCGGCTCCTATCGTCGCCGATACGAGCGTCATCATCAATCTGAACGCCACCGGATGCGCCACTACCATCTTGCGCGCCCTGCCCAATCGATGTGTTGTCGTCGAGGATGTCTCGCTGGAGCTTCAGCTCGGTCGACGGACGGGCCGAGGAGACGCCGACACTCTTGATGCGCTGATCGAGCAGGGCCTCGTCGAGCAGGTTCAACTCGGCAATGTCGGCGCGTCTCACTTTGCCGACCTTGTCAGCGGCTCGGCCGCCCAGACTCTCGATGACGGTGAAGCGGCAACCATCGCCTACGCCATCGAACAATCTGCGGTCGCTCTCATCGATGACCGCAAGGCCATCCGGATCTGCACCGAGAACTTCCCGAACCTCGCCGTCGGGTGCACGGTAGACGTGCTTGCTCAGCGCCACGTTCAGGAAGAACTCGGACGTCGTCTCCCCGACGCCGTGTTCAACGCTCTGGACCGCGGTCGCATGCGTGTTCCGGACCGATACGGGCAGTGGGTCGTCAACCTCATCGGCACCGAACAGGCCGCACTTTGCCGCTCACTTCCCAAGCGGTTTCGTCGGCAGTGATCGGCCGCGGTCCAAGTGAGCCACCGTGTGCCCTATCCGGGTTAGCCCGACCTTCGAAGACGCCCGGAACACGCCTGCCCGCTCAGGCGGGTCGCCTGGCCACCGTCGGTCGACGCCAGCCAGAGATTGCCGACGTAGCTGAACACCACGCGGTCGCCGTGGATATCGGGGAAACGGAGCAGCTACGTCAACTTGACAAGGGCGAGCGGGTGCCCGTGGGGACCGTTCGGGTGGGCAATGGCCGATTCCTGTACCATCAGATCGTTCAGCCGGAATTCAGACGTCGTGGCGAGGCCTGCATGACGGAATCAGCGGGACAGCGGCGCGTCCCCGAGCACTTCGTGCGGGACTCCCGGATTCCCGTTCCCCCGCTTCCGCGCCAGCACACAGCATGAGCCGTGTCCCGATCCGTCCCGCAGTGCTCCGCTGGGCCCGTGAACGCTCGGGACGCGAACTGGACGACATAACGCGCCGATTCCCGGGGCTCCCTGCCTGGGAACACGGGCATGAACAACCCACGTTGAAGCAGCTCGAAGCCTTCGCCAAGGCCACCCATGTGCCTCTCGGCTACCTGTTTCTTCCCGAGCCTCCCCGGGAACGCATGCCGATTTCCGACTTCCGCACGATTCAAGGCAAGGTCCGCCGCCCGAGCCCCGAATTGCTGGACACCATCCATGCCATGCAGCGCCGGCAGGCCTGGCTGCGCGAAGAACGGATGGAATGCGAGGCGCAGCCGTTCGATTTCGTGGGGAACGCACGGCTGACCGACGATCCGGACGCAGTCGGCCAAGAGATGCGGCGCATGATCGGCATCGACACTGGGTGGGCCGCCAGATTTCGAACCTGGATGGAAGCCGTCGGCGGATTGCGCAGAACCATCGAGCGGGCAGGCGTCCTGGCCGTGATCAGTGGCGTGGTCGGAAACAACACCCACCGCAAATTGAACGTGGAGGAGTTTCGCGGATTCTCCCTCTGCGACGGCCATGCTCCGCTCATCTTCGTCAACGGCGCCGATGCCAAGTCGGCCCAGATGTTCACCCTGGCCCACGAATTGGCTCACATCTGGCTCGGGCCGGTGGGCGAAGGGCTGTCGGGATTCGACGACCTCTTTCCCGGCGGCACGGAGGTCGAGACGTTCTGCGACCGAGCGGCAGCGGAGTTTCTGTTGCCGGCGCGGGAGTTGAAGGCCTGCTGGCGCGATGTGAGGGACGAGCCGCGACGGTTCGAGACGATTGCCCGGCGCTTCAAGGTCAGCCCTGTCGTGGCGAGCCGCCGGGCGCTGGATCTGCGTCTCGTGGACCGCGAAACGTTCTTTGCGTTCTATGACCCATACACCCAGCGGGAGCGCAGATCGACCGCCAGCACCGGCGGCGGAGACTTCTACAACAACCAGGATGCCCGTGTGGGTCGGGCGTTCGCCACGCAGGTCATCCGCGCCGCCAAGGACGGTCGGCTGAGCTTCCGTGAAGCCTATGGCCTGACCGGCCTGCGCGGCGGCACGTTCCAGAAATATGCCGCGCGCCTCGGACTCGAACTGCCATGAGCGGTCCGATTCATCTGATCGATGCGGACGTCTTCATCTCGGCGAAGAACTCGTACTACGCCTTCGACATCTGTCCGGGGTTCTGGAAGAGCATGTTGGAGCAACACGGCGCCGGCAACGTCCGCAGCATCGACAGAATCAGGAACGAGCTGCTCGCCGGGAGCAAGAACGAGGACCTGGTCGTGTGGGTCAAGAACCACCTGCCCGCCGACTTTTTTCTCGATACGGACGGCCGGGACGTCACCTCCGCGTACGAGGAGGTCATGCTCTGGGTCCAGCGAAACCCACAGTACTTCGACCGCGCCAAGGCAAAATTCGCTACCGAAGCAGACGGCTGGCTTGTCGCGTTCGCGATGGCCCGAGACGGCCTCGTTGTGACCAACGAGCAACCGCGCCCCGAATCGAGAAACCGTATCTTGCTTCCCGACGTGTGCGATCGGTTCAACGTGCTGTACACGGACACGTTCTCCATGCTCCGCCACCTGAATGTCCGGTTCGATTCCTAGGCCGCGATCTAATGCCCGGCCGCCATACCGAAGCCGCTTCGCGACGGTCATCGAGGATCACGTGCTCATTCCGCAGATACCCGGCAATCTCGCCGGGGCGTTGCTCGCTGGTCCAGGGGCGTCGACGGCGGGTGGGACGGAGCGCCGCTGCGTTCGAGCTTTCTGCTGCGCGTGCAGGCCGAGGACGACGACGAGGCCTGCGTGGCCCGTCGAGCTAGCCATCCAACGCCACATGCCTCCCGGCAACCTGACGTACCCCCCTGTGCCAATAATTTGTGAGACAACTTCCCTGTTGAAATTAGTGTAGGGGCGGGGAGGGTTTGATGGATGAATCGCATGCCACCAGCCGTGGAGATGGACGCGGTCGTGGGGCCGAAGGCGGAGGGAGCCCGGAGGGCGACCGGAGCCTTCGGCCCCACCGCTACGTCAGCCGAGACGGCACCCGATCCTGAAGTTCCGGCGAAAGCCCAGCGCCGCCGGTTCACGGCGGAGTATCGGCTCGGCATCCTCAAGCAGGCCGACGCGTGCAAGCGGCCTGGCGAGCTGGGGGCGCTGCTGCGCCGCGAAGGCTTGTATAGCTCGCACTTGGCGAATTGGCGACGGCAGCGTGAGCAGGGCGCCCTGCGGGACATGCGGGGACGTCGGCGCGGCCCGACCCCCCGTCCGATCGACCCGCGTGTGAAGCAGTTGGAAGCCGAGAACCGCAGGCTCCAGCGGAAGCTGCAGCGGGCCGAGACGATCATCGCCCTCCAAAAAAAAGTTGCCGAGATCCTGGAGATCCCCCTGAAACACCTCGACACCGACGAGACCGACTGATGCGCGCGACCGAGGCCGTCACGGCGAAGGGCGAGACGTCGGCGTTGTGTCAGAGCATCGGCGTGTCCCGCGCGTCGCTCTATCGGCGGCGCCGGCCCACGCCGCCGGCGACGTCCCGGCGGCCCCGCACGCCGTCCCCGCGCGCGCTGGTCCCTGCCGAACGGCGGGCCGTCCGCGACACGTTGCACAGCGCGCGGTTTGTCGATCAATCGCCCGCCGAAGTCCATGCGACGTTGCTTGAGGAGCAGACCTACCTCTGCTCCCCCCGCACGATGTATCGGGTGCTCGCCGAGGCCGGCGAAGTGCGGGAGCGCCGCGACCAGGTGCGGCATCCGGCGTACGTCAAACCCGAGCTCGTCGCGAAGGCGCCCAATCAGGTCTGGTCCTGGGACATCACCAAGCTGAAGGGCCCGGTCCCGTATCTCTACTACTCGCTCTATGTGATCCTCGACCTCTTCAGCCGCTACGTCGTGGGCTGGATGGTGGCGGTCAAGGAGAGCGCCCACTTGGCCGAGCGCTTGATCGAGCAGACCTGCGCGAAGCAGTGCATCCAGCCGCAGCAGCTCACGATTCACGCCGACCGCGGCGCGCCCATGCGCAGCAAGCTCGTCGCGCTGTTGTTCTCCGACCTCGGCATCGTGGCCAGCCACTCGCGACCGCGCGTGAGCAATGACAATCCGTTCTCCGAGGCGCAGTTTCGCACCTTCAAGTATCGGCCGGAGTTTCCGAAGCGGTTCGGCGCACTCGAACACGCGCGCAGCGTCAGCCGCGATCTGTTCGCGTGGTACAACGACGCGCACCACCACAGCGGCCTGAGCTATCTCACGCCGGCCGACGTGCATTACGGCCGCGCGCCGGCGATCCTCGACCTGCGTCACCGGACCCGCCTCGCGGCCTACGCCGCGCATCCGGAGCGCTTCGTCAGCGGACCACCACGCCCCGAAACCTTGCCGACCGCCGTGTGGATCAATCCGCCGTCTAAAACGACCCGCCAGGATGCCCCAGGACCGACGACCGGCACCCCGGACGACGCGCAGTATGAGATCGTTGCCCGGCGGCGACCACCGCTCGATCGATCGTCGATTCAACGCGTCGATGGCGTGGAGTCGCTACAGTAAATGCTGAACCAGGTTGTCTCAAAGACGTTGACACGGCCCGAGGGAGAACAATGATGAATGTCGCAAGCATCCGATTAACATGCAGATCCACTGCCGTTTTCGATGATTCTCTAGATAAGCTGAATAGCTGGGTTCGATCGAAAGGGACAATGGATCGTTCGACAAATCCAGCTACACTGACCCTGGTCGACGGCCGCCCTGCCAAGTATGAGGAAGAAGATCTCGAATCCGGCCTACAACGGCTACATGCATGTCGAATCACAGAACCCACCGAGACTGGGCCCTTCAAGACATCTATAGAGCTAAGTCACGACGATCGTATCACTGAGTTGGCGTGCCGGCTATACGTAGGCGGGCTTATATCAACAATCGCTCCCATTCCCTTCGACGCGAGATGCCCAAGAGTAGTACGGGATATCGTCAGTGCGGACGCTGTATGGCTAGCTGGCGAAACCCCAGTTTCTCTCTCCGCTGTAGCGTATAGAGGGCAAAGCAGCGGTAGCGATCTGTGTGATCTCATATGGTCGCAGTCGCGGCACCTGCCGCTAGCCGTCGTTTCTGAACATCAAGGCCTCATTCTCCACCCGGACCTGCCGAACGATTTGGCTCATGACCTCTGCGGGCTAGCGCTTGTCGCAACGGTTGATGACGCGGCGAGTCGGGAAGTGACTCGCACTCGCACACGGGAGTGGTCATGCTATAACGGTGCCATCCGCATCTACTGGCCGATGCTGAGCGGACTCGCTACACCCAGACGACATCCACTGTGGACGGCCGAGAGGCTGCTTTCCGGAGTGCCCGACACCATCGCGGCGGCTGCTCGGATTAGGGCACAAATCAGAAGACGCGTGTTTGGTCTGTCAACCTTTGCGCACACGGACCGATCGCTTGGCGAGTCAGTTCGCATAGAGGAGAGTGCGCGCACTTTGGTGGAAATGCGCAGCCTGGCAGTGGATCGCGGCGAATGGCAGCAGCTTGCTGACCAGGTTGATCGCGAGAATGGGGAGTTGAGGAAGGAGTGCGACGACCTCCGCGAACAAGTGGCGGACCTGAAGGCTCGTTGTGCGAGCCTCCTCACCGCGGTGCAGTGGCAGAGCGCGGAAGGGCACGCAGAAGACGTCGTGCCGGAAGAGGCTACACCACCAGCAACAGTAACCGATGCTGTTAACCAAGCGCGCGAGAAGCATGGGGACTATCTGTTGTTCGGTTCCGATGTAGAGGACGGCATCGTACGCTTACATCCCACCGCCGGCCCGCCAGACAAGATTCTGAAGTGCCTGGATAGCCTAGCAGAAATGACGAAACGACGAGCTAACGGCACGTTAGGTACGGATCCGCTGATGTGGCTGAATCGCCGGGGGATCGCGGCATCTGGCGAGGGGGAAATCGTCCGCAACAGTAAGGCTGAACGCCAGAAGCGAACTTGGAATGCCGGACGTTCAAGCCGACAGTTCTTGCTTCACCTGAAGCCGGCAGAGGCGACAGATCCTGGTCGGTGTGCCAGGATTTACTTCGACCACGACGGATCAAGAAAGACAATCGTAGGGTGGATCGGTCCTCATCCCTGATGACGCCGCCGCTTGCTCATCCGGTCACTACGACTCTATTCCGGTCAGCCGCGAGCAGCAGGGCGTGAGCGACGCGCTTGGCCTCCTCCGCCGTCAGCCCGACAGTAGGTACGACCATCAGCTTTCCGCGGAAGCGCCAGGGCGACTCGCCCGTCGATCGCCGACAGCCGGCCCTCAACGTTGTACCGCCCGGCTGGGTCCGCGACGACCTTGAGCTTGGTGTCCCTCGCGGCCACTTCGAGAAGGTCCACCAGCCGCAGCAGGGCCTCGTTCGACTCGGATTGCCGCCCACGTCTTCACGCAGCGCTTGGAGCTCGCCCGCACAGCAGCGCGGCGCGCACCGCTCGACGCCCGGCTCCTGCAGCCTACGAGTCGGTGATTCGCCCGCCGGAGTTGACGGTCCAGAGCGCCCACAGCGAGACATCGCGTTCCCTGAGTCCACGCACCTCGTGGCAGCGCCAATCGTGGAAGACGGCTCGGCCGTGGCGTGAGTTGGTGCGTGCCTAGAACATCCGTCACCCCATCGATGTAGGCGCCGGTGCAGGCGTCCAAGCCAGGCATCCGCACCGGCCATGGCCGCTTCCTGGTGGGTGCAGCGGCCGAGTTCGCAGCCTACCACCCCCTTGACGCCGGTCGATCACCGCGGCTCGTGAGACTGAGTTGGACGCTGGTACGCGAGCGGGCCGCAGGCCCATCGGCGCTAGACTAGCCTGCGGCCACACCGGCTACACCGATCAGCGCGACGGCGACGAACGCGATCTGCACGTTCTGTCCGGTCATGGCGTGTTCCTCCGTTCAGCCGGCCATCCCCGCACACACGCGTTGCGGCCACGAGATTCGCGGTGTGCCCGCGCCTACTCCTCGACGCGCAATACCTCCGCGGGATTTATTCTGAGAGCGCGAGCGGCGGGCACGCCGATAGCAACGGACGCCACCAGCGCGAGGCACGCCGCCGCCCCCGCAAGCGTGACGAGGTCCACGCCTCCGGCGCCGGAGAACTGCGCCTGGAGCAGCGGCGCAACACCACTTCCCAGGCCGGCTCCGAGGACGACGCCGGCCGCCACCAGCTTCACGGGCGTCCCCCCGGCAACGAGTCGAATGATCTGAAGCGCTCGAGCACCAAGCGCGATACGCAGGCCGATCTCGCGGGCGCGCTGCGCCACGACGTAGCTCAGAGTGCCAAAGAGCCCGATACAGGCAAGGGCCAAGCCGACGGCTCCAACGAAACCGCTCACGAACGCCGCAATCCGCGCCGGCAACAGTGCCGCGTCGGCCGTTTCCGACATCGTTGCCACCCTCACGACGGGCACGCCGGGATCTATTCGCTCGATGGCGCGTCGCGCGGCTTCGGCCGATACGCCGCGCATGTGAAACGTGAACCGCGGGGAGTACACATCCTCCAGGGACTGAAACACGACGGGAATGGCATCCTCTCGAAGCGAAACGAATTGCCCATCTTCGACAACGCCCACCACGGTCGACCATTGAAGGTCGGAAAGACCCGAGGCCGGTCGCGGTAGGCCCCGGTACCTGCCCAGTCGCCTGCCGACCGGATTCTGACCGGACCAGAATCGCCGAGCGAACGCTCGATTGACGAGCACTGCATTCCGCTCTCCGGGCTCGAGGTCTCGCCCTCGAACGAAAGGCACTCCCATCAGGCTGACGTATCCGGGACTGACGACGTTCGCGTTCACCAACAGGGGTTGATATCCGTCGACGGTGAAGCCACGTGTTGACAGCGCCTGGAGAGACAGGAACGGAAACTCCGATACTTCGGCCGTCGGCACTTGCTCCAACGCCTGTCGGAGATACTCGCGACCGCGATCCTCGGAGAACCCGGCCGTCTCCAGATCGACCGCAACGAGCACCAGCTCGTCCGCGTCGTAACCGAGTGGGAGTGCGGATGCAGTCACGATGCTGCGTGCGAACACCCCCGCGATGATCAGGAGGAAAACGGCGGCGGCGGCCTGCATCGCCGTCAGCGCGTTACGGAACCTCGTTTGCAGGAACCTGCCGAGACGAAGCCTGGGTTGGGTTGCATACAGTGCCGGAAGAAACCCCACCGCGAGGCCGACGCTCGACGACACCACCAGCGAGGCGACGAGCAGTCGCCCGCTGATCTCCAAGTCGAGCTGCAAGGGGATGGGAAGGTCCGGCAACAGCAGCGCCACGAATCTCATCGCGGCCGACGCCGCGGCAACTCCCAGGCACCCCCCGACCAGACCGAGACCGAGGCTCTCCACGACAACCTGTCGGATCAGCCGCAACCGGCTCGCACCCAGGGCTTGGCGAATCGACATCTCGCGACGGCGAACCGACGCGTCGGCAAGCAGGAGGCCGGAGATGTTGGCACAGACGATGAGCAGCAGGGTTACAACCAGCCCGGTCAGTACGGCCAGACCGTCAACCACGGGCCCCGATACCAACGATGGCAGGCGTGACCGGCTCGCCTCTCTGACCGTCAGGGCCCGCGGCTGCCCCGAAAAACTCGTCCATTCCTCGGGGTACGACTGATGGAGACGTCGAGCGACGACCTCCAGAAGCGTCCGCGCATCGCCAATCCCGACACCCTCGCGCAGTCGGCCGACTATGGAATACCCACGGGCGCCACGCAACTCCTGTCGTCCGACGTCGTCGGGCCGCACCAACTGCTTGAAGGCCAGGGGCAACCGGACATCGACGCGGAAGATGCCTTGCGCACTTGCCAGCTCGACCGGCGCCACGCCCACGACGGTGAACGGCGACCCGTTGATGGTGATCGCGCGGCCCAGCACCGACGGGTCGCCACCGAATTCCGAGAGCCATACCGCGTTGCTGATTACCGCGACCGCGGCGGTCTCGACCGCTTCGAACGCACGCCCGTGGACGGGCCTCGATCCCATCGTATCGAAGTAGTTGGGCTCCACTATCTCGGCAGACATGACCCGGATCTCGCCTCCGATACGCACGCCAACCGGAGCAGGTGGAAACGACGTCGCGGTGACGTTTTCGAACACGTCGCCGGCAGACTCCCGAATATCGAGAAAGTCCGGATAGGAATTCGCTAGCGGCCGTCCGCTCAAGTAGTCGCTCGTGAACACGGCGACCAGACGACTCGAGTCTGCGCCGGCGAGCGGACGCAGAAGCAGAGCATCAGCCAGCGCAAGAATGGCAATGTTCGCGCCGATGCCGACGGCCAGCACCGCGACTGCCACGACCGCAAGGATCGGGCGCGCAAGCAACCGGCGAAATCCGTACCGCAGGTCCCGCCAGAGATCCTCGGCGACACGGAAACGCTGTACGTCGCGACATTCTTCCTTGACCATCTCCACCCCCCCAGACGGGCGAGCGCCGTGCGGCGCGCTTCCTTCGGCGCCATGCCCCGGCGGATGTTTTCCTCGACGTCCAGCTCCAGGTACGCCTGCAGCTCCGCGTCGAGCTCGCGTTCGACGTGCTCGCGACGGAACAGATTTACCAGGCGAACCGTGCAATCCCGCAAGCGGCTCATGACGACTCCTCCACCTTTCGGGTCCGCCATCCGGCGGGGCCGGCTATCACACTTCCTCCACGTCGCGCAACGCCAGCTCGATCGCGACGGAGACCCGCTTCCAATTGCGGACTTCCTCGTCGGCGTGCCGGTGCCCGGCGGAGGTCAACTCGTAGTACTTCGCCTTCCGATTGGTTTCGGAACGCCCCCACTCGGCCGTCAGCCACCCCTTCTGCTCGAGGCGGTGCAGCGCGGGGAAGAGCGAGCCCGGGCCGATGCGGAACGCACTCTGCGTGATCTGCTCGACCCGGCGCGCGATACCGAGCCCGTGGTTCGGTCCCGTCGTCAGCGCTCGGAGGATCAGTAGATCGAGGGTGCCGCGCATGAGGTCGGTGCGGGACATGGGCAGTGCTCCTTGGAACGTTCTATCGATTTCCGATAAGTCTAGCCCCAGTCCTGTCGGACGTCAATAGGTCGCTGCTCGCACGGTGCTGCGGCGCGCCCTCGTTGGGGTCTGCCTCTGGGGAGCTGGTAGCCGTTCAGGCGAGGACAAGCGGCCACCGCCCGTGCTTCGAAGAATCCGAGCGGTCGCCGACACGGTCACCGAATGGATGTCGCCGACGGCGCGCCGCGCCCGGAGCCCGCAGATCCGCCACCGCCTGTCGCGCCACCGACCAGGGCGATACCGGCGGCGCCGAGCGAAGCGCGCTGTGTCCGCTCGAACTCGATCAGCGCCCGCTGGTAGTCGAGAATCGCGCGCAGCTCGGCATCCTGGGCGGCAGCCAGATCGCGCTGCGACTGCAGGACGAAGAAGTTGGTCGACAGACCCACCTCGGACTTGCTCTCCTCCGCCTGGAGCTGTTGCTCGGCCAGCTCCCGGGACGCCGTCGCGGCGTCGATGCGCTCCCGGATCGACTCGATGCGAAGCGCCGCGTTGGTGACCTCGCTGGCTATCCGCAGCTCGATGCGGCGAATCTGGGCCCGGTTCTGCTGCAGCTCCAGCCGAGCCCGTTCATACGCGGCCCGGTCCGCACTCCGACCGAGCGGATAGGTCATCTGCAACTGGACGTTCCAGATCGGATAGTCCGCGTTGGCGATGCTGTCGAGAGCATCCCGGTAGCCCCCCGGGATCATGCCGCCGGCGCCTCCGAAGATGTCCTCGAAGCTGTTCCCGGCGCGAACCAGCCGGGGACCGCCCTGACCGCTCAGTTGGTAGCTCCCGACCAGGTCGAGCGCGGGCAGGGTGCTGTTGCGAAGGTTGTCGACGGTCGCCTCGTTGATGTCGAGCTGGCGTCGCGCACGCGAGACGTCGGTGCGCCGATCGAGCGCCCCGTGGATCGCCTCCTGCAGCTCGATCGGCGCCGCCTCTATCCGCGGTTGGTCGGTCGGGTTGATCTCCGCGTCCCACAGCTCATCGGACATGCCCCCCACGATGAGCTCCTTCAGGGCCAGCTCGGAGGTGCGCTGCGTCTCGACGGCCAGCGCCAGCAACTGGCGCCGCGCCGCAGCCTCGGACTGCGCCGCCACGACGTCGATCGGCGCCATCGTGCCCACCTCGACTCGCACCCGGTTGTCCCGCACGAGCTGCTCGGCCAGCGCCAGGGCCTGCCGCTGCACACCTACGGCGGCGCGCTCGTAGACGAGATCCCAGTAGGCCAGGCTGACATTGGCCAGCGTGTTGACGACGACCTCCTCCAGGTCGATGTCGGAGATGTCCCGGTTGATGCGCGAGACGACCAGCTGCGTGCGCCGCGGATCGGTCCGGAAGCCGCGCAGCAACGGCTGCGTGTACTGCAGCGTCATGTTCGCGCCGAAGCTCGGGTTGAAGGTCGAGAAGATGTTGGTCGACGCCGACCGGGTGGTGTCCCAGATGACGTCGTACCGGCCGCCGCCCCACTTGACCTCCTGGCCAATCCCGAGGTCGTAGCTGCCCTCGTCGGAAACGATCGGCTGGCCGCGAAGCCCGCCGCCGTCGAACACGAAGCGGTTGGGAGTGGTGGCTTGGTTGAAGCCGAAGCCGGATGAAGCGAAGGGCAGGAACGCCGCATTGGCCGCAGCGATTTGCATGTCCTGCACGAGGGGGTGGAGGCGCTGGACGGCGATGTCGAGGTTGCGTTCGAGAGCACGCTGGACGGCATCGTCGAGCGTGAGGTCGAAGCGGCGGGCCGGCTGCCCGGCGTACCGCGTGAAACCGGCGAGGGTCCGGCCCACTGCGGTGTCGAAGGTCTGGGCGTGGGTCGAGAGCGCTGCCGCCGCAAGCATCAAACCCGCCATCAGCGGCGCGAATGCCAAGGCACGAACCTGACTCTGCAAGATCACCCTCCAATCTGGAAGTCCAACCCGGTATCGGCTGGTCCCTTAGACACGGGCCGCGTTCGTGGGATGCGGACTGCACCTCCCATCGAACATGTGAATCTCCCGCCTGGCATGCTCCGCGTAGCGCGGGTCGTGGGTCACCATGCAGACGGTCGAGCCCTCGTCGTGCAGCGCCTGCAGCAGCCCCATCACCGCCTCGCCGTTCTTCGAGTCGAGGTTGCCGGTCGGCTCGTCGGCCAGCAGGATGGACGGTTGCCCGGCGACCGCCCGAGCCACCGCCACGCGCTGCTGCTGCCCCCCGGAGAGCTGGCTCGGCAGGTGCTTCGCGCGGTGCGCCATCTCCACCTTCTCGAGCGCCTCGGTCACCCGCTCGCGCCGTTCCGCCCGCTTCATGCCGCGGTAGGTGAGCGGCAGCTCGACGTTCTCGTAGACCGTCAGGTCGCCGATCAGGTTGAAGCTCTGGAAGATGAACCCGACCTCGCGGTTGCGCGTCCACGCCCGGTCGGCCTGCCTGAGCTGCGCCACCGGCTGCCCGTTCAGCGTGTAGTCGCCCGTGGTGGGCGAGTCGAGCAGGCCGAGGATGGACAGCAGCGTCGACTTGCCGCAACCCGACGGACCCGAGATGGCGACGTACTCGCCGGGGTGGATGGACAGGTCGACGCCGTCGAGGGCGTGCGTCTCGACCTCGTCGGTGTAGAAGATCTTCGAGACGTTCTGCAACTGAATCAACGCCGGCGCTTCACTCATCGTCATTCCTCCGTTCACACGCGACGCTCTTGCTCCGAACCGGTCTCCGCCTTTTGCGCGACGCGAGAGCGCGGCCCTATTCGATACGCACCCGGTCGAACTGATCCCAGGTCGACATGTCGGACAGCACCACGCGGTCGCCCGGCTGCAGGCCTTCCAGCACCTCGATCGTGTTGACCGAGGCGCGGCCGAGGCTCACCCGGGTGCGGGATGCATGCGTGCCGTCCTCCTCCACCGTGAACAGGCTGACCACGCTCTCCTCCTGCCCGAACACCGGCCGGCCGACGAAGAGGATGTCGTCCATCCGTTCCAGCTCGATGGTGCCGTCGACCGTCAGGTCCGGACGGGCGCCGCGCGGCAGCTCGCCGTCGAGGGCGATGTCGACGGTCACCGTCCCGTTCTGCACCGCCGGGTCGATGCGGGTGACGTACCCCGGGATGACGCCGTTGCGGGTGTCTATCGCCGCCGTCTGACCGATCTGGACGTCCTTGGCCTGGGTCTCCGCGATGCGCAACTCGGCCTCCAGCACCGTCGGGTCGCCCACCCGCGCCAGGTTGGCGCCGGTGGTGATCCGCTGCCCTTCGTCGAGCGGTACCTGCTGCAGAACGCCGGGCATTCCGGCTCGGACGTACAGGTCGGCCATCTGCTGCCCCCGCAGCTCGTACAGCGTCCGCCGGCGGTCCACCTCCGCCTGCTCGACCGCGAGCTGCGCCTCGACGGTGCCGGTGGCCATCTGCAGCCGTTCCTGCTCGAGCGCGTAGCGCGTATCGAACTCCTGCTCGGCCGACTGCGACTGCTGGAGCTGGAGCGACGAGACGAGGCCCTGGGTGAAGAGTTGCCCGTCGGCGTCCGCCTGCAGGCGGGCCGTCTTGAGCTGCGCCTCGATGGTGGCGAGCGTGGCGCGCTGGTTAAGCAGATCGCGCTCCACCTCCACCTGCCGGTTGCTGAAGCGCGCCTCCGCCGCTTCGAGATTCAGCCGCGCCTCGAGCACGGACTGCTCCAGCTCGGGGTTGCTCAGCTCGAGGATGACGGTGTCGGGCGCGACGAGGGCGCCGGGGCGGATCACGATCCGCTCGACGGTGCCGTCGGTGGTGGCGGGGATCCAGCGGATCTGTTCGGGGACCAGCGTGCCGGTGCCGCGCACCTGCCGCACCATCGGGCCGCGCTGCACCGTGTCGAGATAGATGGTGTCGGGGTCGACGCGCGGCGCCGCCGGCTCGAGGCTCGAGACACCGGTCGTGATGACGACGACCACGATGACCGCGGTTGCGGCATACAGAGCCTGGCGTAGCTTCTTCTTCCGTGCGAGATCGGGTCGAGAGATGTCCATGGCAAGTACCCTGTCGTTCTGCGAACCTCTGTTTCCTATCGACTTCCGATAGAATACCGCCAGATCTATCGGATGTCAATAGGTCAAGCCATTCGATTCGCGTCGACGTCTTCGTCCCGACACGAACGGTCCGGCGCGCCGGCACTCGACCCGCAAGCAGACGGGCCGCCCCATAAACACGGAGGCGGGGACGAACCAGCCAAGTCAAGCACGCCGGTCGCCAACCGGATCGACGCGGAGGCTGGTCGGTGAGTGCCGGCACCACCCGATACCGCCGGCGCGTACTCGCGGTGGTGGGTGGTCTGGTCGCGCAACGCCACGAGCTTCGTCAGCACCGCGACCGACGGAGCGACCTCCAGATTCCTGCAGAGTGCGGTCGAGAGATACCCGGCGCGTGTTCTCCCGGTCCAGTCAGACGGCGCTGGTCCGAGGCGGAGGACCAGCGTCGGCAGCCACAGCGTTCACGCCCGGCGGCACACCGTCTCCTTTGTGTACGCGCGTCCGACCCGAACGGGCTCGGACCCGCGCGGCATCGACCAGCAGTCGGCGGCAGGACGGAGTAGAACCAGCAGCGGAGTGGACGACGCGATCTTCGCGTCCCGGGTCCTGCGGCGATTTCCACTCCTTGTTCGACGTCTTCTTGTTCTTCCGAGACCGGTCGAACCGAGCCAGATCCGCCTGTGTCGGTGTCTCCACCCCCGACGCTTCCGCCAACCGCCGAATGAACGCCTCGTAGGATTCGCCCGTGTCCCGACGCTCGATGCTCCGCATCGCCGCGTTCGCTTCCAGCGTCGTCGCATCGATGCCGACCGTCTTCCCCCGCAACAGGCCCGCAGCGGCGAGCCGCTCCAACACCCACGTGAAAACCGCCACGTGCGTCTCCACGTCGATCAGCCGCCGCGTGCGCGACATCGTCGAGTGGTCCGGCGCCGCCTCGGTCACGTCCAGGTCCAGAAACGACCGCAGACTCAGCGAATCGGCCACCCGCCACGCGATCCCCCGCTCGGAGGACAACCCTTCGAAATAGCCGATGAACAGCAGACGGAAATACCGTCCCGGCCGTAGACTCGGGCGGCCCATCCGCGCAGCGTAGAACGCCCCGCATAGTCCCTCGACGAAGGCGTCGAAACCCGCCTCGTCGAGAACACGATTCAATCGTTCGTAGAACGGATGACCTCCGCCTCGCGGCAGGTCGCCGCTGGCCACCCACATCGACGGCTGCCGCGCGCGACGGCGGCGTTTGCCCATTGCCATGGGCAGCAGTGTAGTACGCGGGATCGGTCCTGTCGATCCCTATCCGCGACTTTTGCCACAGGCTGCTAGTGTAGTGTCCCGTAAATAGATGATATATTAGTGGGCAACCTTTGGTGCCTGGAGGTATGCCCATGCCACGCGGTCGCCCCGTTGCTCCCATCATGCTCAGCGCGAGTGAGGAATCGGAACTGCAAAGCCTCGCCCGCTCCCGAACCTTGCCGCATAGTCTGGTGTTGAGAGCCCAGATGGTGCTGGCCTGCGCCGAGGGCGTGCCAGGCTCGACCGTAGCCCGGCGTCTGGGTGTCACCAATACAACCGTCGGCAAGTGGCGAAAGCGCTATCGCGAACAGGGTATCCCCGGACTCCACGATGAACTGCGTCCGGGACGCCCCCGCACGCATGAGGATGAACGTGTTGCCGAAGTCATCAACACGGCCCTGCGAACCGAACCGCCGGATGCTTCGCACTGGAGCGTTCGTTCGATGGCGGAACACACGGGTGTCTCCAAGAGCACCGTCCACCGGTGGTTCGATCTGTTCGGCGTCCAGCCGCATCGCCAGCGGCATTTCAAGATTTCCAACGACCCGTTCTTCGTCGAGAAGGTCCGCGACATTGTGGGTCTCTACCTCAATCCCCCAGACCACGCCGTGGTGCTCTCGGTCGATGAGAAGACCCAGATTCAAGCGCTTCAGCGAACCCAGCCCGTCTTGCCCATGGGCCTTGGTTACGTCGAAGGCGTCACCCATGATTACAAACGTCACGGCACCACCACGCTGTTTGCGGCGCTCGATGTCGCCACCGGGAAAGTCATCACACGCTGCAAACGGCGACACCGTCATCAGGAGTTTCTCGCTTTCCTGCGTCAGATCGACCGCAGTGTGCCGCGCAACCTCAACGTCCACCTCATCGTCGATAACTACGCCACCCACAAACATCCCAAAGTCCGCGCCTGGCTCGCTCGGCGCCCCCGCTACCACGTTCACTTCACCCCAACCTACGGATCCTGGCTGAACCAAGTCGAACGCTGGTTCGGCATCATTACCCAGAAGGCCATTCGCCGAGGTTCCTTCTCCAGCGTCAAGGCGCTCGTCCGCAACATCGAGCGTTTCGTCGAACACTACAACGCCAACACCACGCCTTTCGTTTGGACCGCCACCGCCGAGTCCATCCTCGCTAAGGTCGAACGCCTTTGCTCATATATTTCCGGGACGGCACACTAGTGCTGTGCCATCAATAAACATTAGGACTATTGGGGAGCTCGTCTCGAACCGAGAGAGTTTCCATGCCGCAAAAGAGGTACATCGTTCGACTCACAGCCCAGGAACGCGAGGTCTGTCAACAGACGGTCCGCAAGCTCAACGGGAGCAGCGAGAAAGTGCGCCGCGCGCAGATTCTCTTGAAGGCCGATGCGGACGGGCCGGCGTGGACCGACCAGCGGGTCGCCGAGGCCTTTTCGTGCCGCACCAAGACGGTCGAGAACATTCGCCAACGGTGCGTGCTGAAAGGCTTCGAACAGGCGCTGGAGCGAAAACGACGCGAATCACCCCCGGTCGAGAAGCTGCTCGACGGCGAACAGGAGGCGCAGGTCATCGCCCTGCGTCTGGGGCCGCCCCCGAAGGGCTACGCGAACTGGTCGTTGCGCCTGTTGGCGCGCCGGGTCGTCGAGTTGGGGGTCGTCGAGTCGATCAGCCACGAAACCATCCGGCGGACGCTGAAAAAAACGGCATGACGCAGCGGAAAATCGAGTACTGGGTGATCCCGCCGCAGGCCGATGCCGAGTTCGTGGCGAACATGGAACAGGTCTTGGATCTGTATCAGAAACCCTACGATCCGGATTGTCCCGTCGTGTGCATGGACGCGCAGCCGGTGCAGTTGGTCAAGGAAACCCGCTCGCCGATGGCGGCCACGAAGAAGCGTCCCCGGCGTGTCGACTACGAGTACGAACGGGCCGGCACGGCCTCGGTCTTCCTGTTCAGCGAACCGCTGGCGGGTTGGCGGCAGGCGACGGCCCGGGCCCGGCGCACGAAGGTGGACTGGGCGCTGGAGGTCGCCGGCCTGCTGGAAGGACGCTACGCCGAATGCGAGAAGATCACCTTGGTGAGCGACAACCTCAACACGCACACGAAGGGCGCCTTCTACGAAGTGTTCGAGCCGACCCGGGCACGGCAACTGGTTCGTCGCATCGAGTTCTGCCACACGCCGAAACACGGGAGTTGGCTGAACATCGCGGAGAACGAACTGAGCTCGATGACGCGCCAATGCCTTCGCCGGCGTCGCATCGGCGAACTCAAGACGCTCCACGACGAAGTGTCGGCGTGGTCCACCGACGTCAATGGCAGGCAACGCGGCGTGGACTGGCAGATGAAGGTCGACGATGCGCGCTGTAAACTCAAGTCCGTATATCCGAAGATTATGACGTGACGGACCACTAGTGTGCCGTCCCGGAAATATATGAGCAAAGGCGTTCGACCTTAGCGAGGATGGACTCGGCGGTGGCGGTCCAAACGAAAGGCGTGGTGTTGGCGTTGTAGTGTTCGACGAAACGCTCGATGTTGCGGACGAGCGCCTTGACGCTGGAGAAGGAACCTCGGCGAATGGCCTTCTGGGTAATGATGCCGAACCAGCGTTCGACTTGGTTCAGCCAGGATCCGTAGGTTGGGGTGAAGTGAACGTGGTAGCGGGGGCGCCGAGCGAGCCAGGCGCGGACTTTGGGATGTTTGTGGGTGGCGTAGTTATCGACGATGAGGTGGACGTTGAGGTTGCGCGGCACACTGCGGTCGATCTGACGCAGGAAAGCGAGAAACTCCTGATGACGGTGTCGCCGTTTGCAGCGTGTGATGACTTTCCCGGTGGCGACATCGAGCGCCGCAAACAGCGTGGTGGTGCCGTGACGTTTGTAATCATGGGTGACGCCTTCGACGTAACCAAGGCCCATGGGCAAGACGGGCTGGGTTCGCTGAAGCGCTTGAATCTGGGTCTTCTCATCGACCGAGAGCACCACGGCGTGGTCTGGGGGATTGAGGTAGAGACCCACAATGTCGCGGACCTTCTCGACGAAGAACGGGTCGTTGGAAATCTTGAAATGCCGCTGGCGATGCGGCTGGACGCCGAACAGATCGAACCACCGGTGGACGGTGCTCTTGGAGACACCCGTGTGTTCCGCCATCGAACGAACGCTCCAGTGCGAAGCATCCGGCGGTTCGGTTCGCAGGGCCGTGTTGATGACTTCGGCAACACGTTCATCCTCATGCGTGCGGGGGCGTCCCGGACGCAGTTCATCGTGGAGTCCGGGGATACCCTGTTCGCGATAGCGCTTTCGCCACTTGCCGACGGTTGTATTGGTGACACCCAGACGCCGGGCTACGGTCGAGCCTGGCACGCCCTCGGCGCAGGCCAGCACCATCTGGGCTCTCAACACCAGACTATGCGGCAAGGTTCGGGAGCGGGCGAGGCTTTGCAGTTCCGATTCCTCACTCGCGCTGAGCATGATGGGAGCAACGGGGCGACCGCGTGGCATGGGCATACCTCCAGGCACCAAAGGTTGCCCACTAATATATCATCTATTTACGGGACACTACACTAGACTCAGGCCAGATCGACACCGTAGTGCACGTCTGCCATGGTCCAGTTCACTACGAGGACAGCTCGGGCTGCATCGCCACGCAGGAAGACTGGTTTGACCCTCACGCCGGCCCGCGTGCGTGGTTCACCAAGAAGATATGCTTCACGAGCCAATGCGAATACCGCTTCGCGGTTTCCACGATCGGCGACCCCGTCAAACCGAGACACTACATCGACGTGTCACCGGAGCTACGGGAACTCACGTCTGCCCTATGAGCCCGTGGCACTTCGACAACGAAGGTGGCAGGATCCGGCGGCGCCAACGGTGCGCAGCGAGGCCGCGCCCGACGGCGCGGTGCCTCCCGGTCTCGGTGGGGTAATGTCTCTGACGCTCATGGGGCGAATCTCAGCAACCTGCCAAGCGGTGAGAGGGTTCACCCAATGACGTGGTTGTCAGGTCCGGCCGTCTGGAGCCGGATCGGCGGCATCGTCACGATGGTGTTGGTGGCGTGGCTTATGTTGGTTCTGGAGGTCGTGCCGCCGCCTCAACAGGTGTGGCTTCGCATCACTAACCCGGACTATTCCTGAAGGCTCCAAGATGGCCCCTCGGACGGTGTGATCGTCGCGCACACGGCCCGCCGGGCGTCGTTTTCGTCGAGCGCCGGCGGGATAGAGACTGATTGCCGGTGCGGAAGGCCTGGGTATGGGGCCGTCCAGGGACGGCTTCGCCATGGGCGGGCTCGGTTCGCCGTTGGGCTGCGTGTATGCGCGGCTGACGGGCGCTGTCTGGGGTCTATCCGGGGCGGGCGCCGAGTGCCAGCGCGATGTGCCGCCAGGCGTGGAGGTCCGGTGTGGCGGTCGGCAGGTGCAGGACCACGCGGCGGACCGAGCCGACGACGTGCGCCCCCAATTTGAGGAGCCGGTCGCGCAGCCACGTCACTTGGGCGGCGGGCACAGGCGGTGCGCGCCGCGCGCAGCCGGAGTTCTTGCATCAGCACGTAGGCGGCGGCGGTGAGCAGCACGCGCAGTTGATTGGCCCAGAAGCGACAGCAGCTCGTGCGGTCGATCTGCAGGCCATCGAGCAGTTCCTTGATGCGGTTCTCGATGTCGCCGCGGGCGCAGTAGATCCGTTCATAGAGGAAGCGCGGCGTCTGGCGCAGATTGGTCACGACGAAGCGCGGGTTGTCGCGCGGGGCGCGGTCGCCGAGCCGGACGACCTCGGCCTTGATCACGACGCGGCGGTCGCGGTCCCACGTGCGGGCCCGATAACGGGTGTCGGCGTAGACCTGCGCGGTCTGGCCGCTGGCCGCGCTCTGGGCCTGCGCCACGAGCAGGGCGGGCTCGGCGTGGCGCTGCAACACGGCGTTCCTGGCCATGGCCACCACGTAGTCGAGCCGCGGCTCGGCATCCAGGAAGTCGAAGATCTCCGGTGTCGCAAAGCCCCCGTCGAGCCGGACGAGAAACCGCGCCTGGGGAAAGGCCTGCCGCAGCAGGGGCAGCAGCCGGCACAACACGCCCACGGTCCCGCGGGTGGCCGGCACATTGCCGGGCCGCAGCACCGCCGCGCACAGATACTGTTCGCGTTCCTTGTCGAAGGTCAGAAACGCCAGCAACGGCAGGTAGCACCAGCGATCGTAGTGCCCGTTGAAGAAGGTGAGCTGCTGGGCGCCGTGCGTCGCGTCGTCGGTCGGATCCAGGTCGATCGTGATGCGCCGCGCCCGCCCGTCCAGCCGGTGCTGATGCCGCTCGATGACCCGCATCGCCAGCTCGCGTCCCAGCTCGTAGAGGGCGGACCGGCCGACACCGTTCTCGAACCGAGAGATCGTCGGCTGCGAGGCCAACGCCTCGCCGGCGACCGGGTCCCGCCCGAGCAGCAGCTTGTGGATCGGGTCGGCGGCGAGATGGTTGGCGTCGTTGCCATCGGGATGACCGCAGGCAATGCCGAAGATCCGCTGTCCGAGCAACTCCGCCAGCGTGTGCCGGATCTTCCCGGGCTCTCGTCGGTCCACCAGACACCGGGCGAAACCCGCCACCAACCCATACACGCGCTCCGCCGCCTTGAGCAGGACGGCGCCGCCATCGGAACTCGCGTGCTGGCGGTCGAACGTCGCGACGAGGGGCTTGTCGAAGAGATCCGGAAAGAGGACAGTCTGTGGTATCGTATTGATCGTCACGTAAGGGCCTTCGTGGTGGGTAAATGTCTGTGAACAAGCCATTTATACCACGCGGGGGTTCTTTTTTTCTACCGTAATCGGACCCTTCCTGAATTATCCGGGCTAACGATTTTAGACCCAGACCACCGCTTTCTGAAACACGGTTTCGCTTAGTGTTGTGCTTGTTGGAGAAAGATCGCAGCGGACGCGACACGGACACGGTCGCGGAGGCATTTGCGGGTATTGAGGGTATCGAATTGGTCCGCGAATACAGTGTCGTGTCGGCACCCGCCGGTGCGGCGGACGATTGGCGGCCGACCATACGGGAAGGAGCTCACGCAGTATTGCAAGAGTGGCAAGTATCTGCACCGGAATGTTATTGAGAACGGCTACGGCTATACCAAGCTCTGACAAGGCCATGTAGTCCTGGCTGACAAGCATTTGCAGCCGCTTGTACGTCGGCTTCCCGGTGCGGCAACGAAAGCGGCCGCGAACGGCCGCTGGGGCCAGAAGCCGATCTGGTTTGAGCCGAAGCAGACGCCCCCGAACTAGAGCGTGA
Source organism: Vicinamibacterales bacterium (assembly GCA_965246995.1). Classification (GTDB taxonomy): domain Bacteria; phylum Acidobacteriota; class Vicinamibacteria; order Vicinamibacterales; family UBA8438; genus VXRJ01. Next base: position 487,142 of record OZ252008.1, on the reverse strand, counting down.
AGCCGGTGGTCGGCGGCCGGCCCGAGGAGATCGTGACGCCCGATCAGTTGCGAGTCGAGTGCCCGGTCCTCCGTTCCGCCTTCCAATGGGCACAGGAACTATACGAGACAACCAACCCGGGGACTGCCGGGAAGCTCGGCGTTAGCCCGACCTTCGAAGACGCCCGGAGCGCGCCTGAAGGCTCAGACGACCGCCAACGCCCGCGCCATGTTGCCGAGCGCCCGTTCGACCAGTTGGCGCGACGTCGCGAGGTTCATCCGCATGCGGCCGGCGCTGCCGAGGCCGTAGTCGGACCCCGGGTTCAGGTGGATGTGGGCGTGGTCCACCAGGTAGCGCTGGAACTCCCGCTCCGGGGTTGTCTCCTCCTCCGCCTCGTCCGCCGCCTTCTGCATGCCGGCCGCTGCCATGGCTGCAGTGACGTCGAGCCATGCCAGATAGGTGCCCTCCGGCTTGACGGTCTCCACACCCGGCACGTTCGAGCGGATGTACGACTCGACGAAATCGTGGGTCCCGTCGATGTACTCCAGGAGCTGATCGAGCCAGTCCTCGCATTCGTTGTAGGCCGCCTCGGCCGCGACGATCCCCAGGGTGTTCATCGACTCCCGGTGTTGTCCGGCCCCCCGGATCCGGTCCAGATAGTCGGGGTTGGTCGAGAACAGGTGGGCGCACTTCAGCATGGACAGGTTGAAGGACTTGCTCACCGACTTGTAGGTGACGCTGTTGCGGACGATGGCCTCGTCGTCGAGCATGGCGTACGGCGTGTAGGTATGGCCGCTCGAGACGAAGTCGCAGTGGATCTCGTCGGAGAGCACCACGACGCGCCGCCGGGTGCAGATCTCGCCGAGGGTCATCAGGTCGCTCCGTGACCAGACGTTGCCGGTGGGGTTGTGCGGGTTGCACAGGATCAGCGCGTGGGTATCGTGGTCGATGCGGCGCTCCAGATCCTCGAAATCCATTTGGTGCCGGCCGTTCACGAGCCGCAGCGGGCTCTCGTCGGCGACGCAGCCAACGACCCGGATGTCCGTGTAGAACCCGTTGTAGCCCGGCGTCTGCATAATCACCTTGCTGCCGGGCGGGCAGAAGGCGCGCAGGGTGCTGATGACGCCGGGGTGGACGCCGGCCGAATGCAGAATCGTGTCGGGGTCGATGGCGAGCCCGTAGCGCCGCTGGTTCCAGTCGACGATCGACTCCTTGTAGGAATCCGGCATCGACAGGTAGCCGTAGTTCTCGTGCCCAATGCGGTCACGAAGGGCCTGGGTGATGGCCGGCGCGATCTGGAAGTCCTGGTCGGCGGTGCCCATGCCGACGTCAATCTTGTCGCGGCCGTAGCGGGCAATCTGGGCGTCCCACTTCGACGAGTCGGTCCCGATGCGGTTGTAGATCGTGTCGAAGTCGTAACGGCCTCCCTGCCGCAGAACCGCACTGCCGGCTTCCGCCGCCAGGGGGACCGTCGTGCCGACGGCGCCCGCAACCGCGGTCATGCCGGTACTGCGCAGAAAGTCGCGCCGGTTGAGCCGATTCAGCTTCGACATCTGTGGACTCCCCTCGTATTGCCTCGACGTTCGACCACCGCTGACGCCCGCCGTCGCGGACGGCGCCACCGTCCTGCCGTCACGCTACGCCTACAACCTCGCTGACAGCATAGCTCCACCGGTCGCAGAGTCAACACCCCGGTCCGCGCGCGCTGGCGGCCCGCAGTGCCTCGAGCGACGGCAGGAGCAGGTCGGCGGTATATCCTCACGGAATAGAGGGCAGCGGATCAGTGGCGGCGAGGCAAGGACACCCGCTCTCGCGAACGGAGGAGGTTGACATGACTCGTCAATGGTTGGTGCGGTCGATGGCGGCGATGGTCGCGGCAGCGTGGCTGATGCCGGCTCTCGCAGCCGGTCAGGAGACCGCATCGGCGCCGGATTCAACGACGCTCCGCACCCCTTGGGGCGATCCGGACCTGCAGGGCATCTAGTCCTACGCCACGTTCACGCCGCTGCAGCGGCCGGAGACCGTGGCCGGGCGCGAGTTCCTGACCCCGGAGGAGGTGGCGGAGCAGAACCTGGCCGACGCGACCCGCGCGTCGTCCGAACGCCGCGGCGAGCTCACAAGCGACCGCGACCTCGCCCTCGCGTACGACCAGGTCTGGTGGGATCGGGGCACCTCCACCGGGCGCACGTCGCTCATCGTGGACCCGCCCGACGGAAGGCTGCCGCCCCTGACGCCCGCGGCCGAGCGGCAGCAGGCGGCGCAACGCGAGCACCGCCGCGTCCACCCCTATGATTCCTGGGAAGACCGGCCGCTGCAGGAACGCTGCATGACCTACCAGCGCGTGCCGCCGGTGCCGTCCGGCTACAACAACACCTATCAGATCTTTCAGGCGCCCGGGCAGGTCGTCATTCTCAACGAGATGATCCACGACGTGCGCGTCGTGCCGCTGGACGGGCGTCCGCGGATCGACGGGCGCATCCGTCAGTGGAACGGCGACTCGCGCGGCCGCTGGGAAGGCGACACGCTCGTAGTCGAGACCGCGCTTTATCGCGACGATACGACGTGGCGGGGGTTCCCGGGCACCCGCGACCTGCGCGCGGTCGAGCGGTTCACCCGTATCGACGCCGACACCATCGACTACCGCTTCACGATTCACGACGCGGCTACCTACACCCGCCCCTTCACCGTGGAGCTGCCGCTTACCAGCCCCCCCGGCTACGTCATCTACGAGTACGCGTGTCACGAGGGGAACTACTCGATCGCCAACGTGCTGGCCGGTGAACGCGCCCTGGAGGCCGCCGCGAAACGGGCGCCGTAGGCCATGGCCATGCACGGTAGGCTCACGGAGGAGTGACGAGATGGGCAGGCAATGTATCGCGGCGTTCGTAACGGTGGTCGCAGCTCTGGTGGGAGTGGCGGTGTCGGCCCAGCATCCGAGGTCCGTCACGATAGTCTCGACCGCGGCGCCGGACGGGTGGCAGGTGTCGCGTCTGGCTGACGGTCGGCCCGATCTTCAGGGCGTCTGGGCCAATGACACGGCGACGCCGCTGCAGCGGCCGGACGCACTGGCTGACCGAGCGACGCTTACCGATGAGGAAGTGGCGGCGCTGCAGACGCACGCGGCGGAAATTCTCGGCGCCGCGGACGACGCGCTGTTCGGCGACCAGGTGTTTCTCAAGGCGCTGGCCTCACTGGAGGGCCAGCCGCCGGCCGCGAGATATCCGTTTTACAGCTACGGTCAGCAGTGGATGGGTCACCGCTGGCTCGACAATCGCACGTCCCTGATCATCGATCCTCCGAACGGGCGCTTGCCGCCGCCGTCGGCCGAGGCGGAGGAGCGCAGGATGCGCCAGCGGGAGGCTCGGCGCACCGGATCGCCCGATGGGCCGGAGACGGTTGCCGAAGAGCTGGACCGGCTGGACCCAGGGGTCCGCTGTCGAGGCGGCAGCCCGTTGCTGAGCGGACGTGGCTACAACAGCAACTACCAGATCTTCCAGACCACGGACTACGTCGCGATTCAGCTCGAGATGCATCACGAAACCCGGCTGATTCCGATTGACGACGCGACGCCGGACCAGGTCGGGGCGCCGAGCGTCATGGGCAGCTCGCGCGGGCACTGGGAGGGAGATACCCTGGTCGTGGACACCGCGAATCTGTCGCGCGGAGTGAACGGTTCGACGCCCGACGTTCGGGTGACCGAGCGGTTCAGCCGCGTCGGACCCGAGATGCTGCAGTACGAGCTCACGCTGGATGACCCGTCAACCTGGACGCAACCCTGGACCGCGCGTATCTTCTTGCGACCGGCCCCCGGCACAGGAGTCATCTACGAGTATGCCTGCCACGAGGGAAACTACGCGGCCGAACTTTCGCTGCGTTCCACCCGCGCAGCGGAGGCGAGGTAGAAGTAGGCGTCTCGGCCGCCTCTGCACGCGCCTGCTAGCCATTCCGGCTGCAGTCTGCGCCCTGGCCCTGCTGCACGCGAGCGACGATCTGACGCTGGCCGCGAAGGCCCGGCTCTTCGAGGTCGACCTCGCCGAGCGGTTCCTGGCCGCGGACGGCCAGGTGCGGGTGCGGCGACGGCTGCCCACGGCCGATCACCCGCACGTCACCTACAACATGTCCGATACGGCGTACATGACCGGTCTGTACTGTGCGACCCAGACGTGGCGCTACCTCGCCACCGGCGAGCCGGAGGCGGCCGCGCGGGCGCGGGCGGCCGGCTCGGCCCTCCGCCATCTGGTGGCGGTGACGGGGCGTCCCGGCCTGCCGGCGCGGGCGTCGGCGCCCGTCGACGAGCCGTGGCTCGACGACGGGATCTGGCGGGTGAGCGCGGACGGCCGCCGCCGCTGGCGCGGCAACGTCAGCTCCGATCAGGTCGACGCCATGATGTTCGGCCTCTATGTGTACGGAACCCGTATCGCCGACGCCGCCGAGCGGAGGGCGCTCGGCGCCACCGCCGCCGAGGTGGTCGACGCGGTCGTCGGCAACGGCCTGCGGATCATCGGCTACGACGGCCGGCCGACCCGGTGGGGGCGCTACGACCCGACCTACGTCGCCGGCGAGGAGCCGATGAACGCGCTGCTGATGCTGCAGATGGTGAAGGTGGCCGAGGCCCTGACCGGGCTGCCGCGGTTCGGCCGGGAGTACGCGCGGCTGCTCGCCATGGGGTACGCCCGCATCGGCGAGGGGGCGAGACTCGATCGACCACCGCGCGAGGCGAACCACTCGGACGACGTGCTGATTGCCCTCGCCCTCTACCCGCTACTGGAACTCGAGCAGGATTCCACCGTCCGCGGGCACTACGAGCGGGCGGCGGAGCGCTGGTTCCGCGGCGGTACCCACCCGGGCATCGACGTCGAGGCGAATCCCCTGGCTACGTTTCTCCACCGACACTGGACCGGCAACGGGTCGCACGACGCGGCGGCGCTCGACACGCTGCGCCGGATGCCGCTCGACATGAAGTGGAACCCCGACACCATCGCGGCCTACTCGCGCCGCTTCGGGTTCTCGTTCACGCCGGACCCGGTCCTCCCCCGGGAGGCCGACGGGCCTTTGCCTATCGCGCAGCGCGGCAGAACCTGGAGCTTTCTCGTCCACAACCCGTACCGCCGGGGCGGCGACCGACTCGCGGCCGCGCCCTTCGAGACGAATGGCCTCGACTACCTGCTCGGCTACTGGTTCGGCCGGGCGCACGGCGTGATTCGGCCGACCGACTGAGAGCCCGGAGGCCCGCGGGGAGCGCGTCTTCTCCGACAGGACGTGACCCTGCCTGTCCGGCTGACGTCTGCTGCGGTGCAGGATCTCAGCGCGACCTGAGCTGTACCGGACCGTGGAGTCGACCGTCCGCCGCGCTCTGGTGCGAAAGTTCCCATTCTCGGTCTTCTACCGGATCCTTCCGAGTGGATCGGGGTCGTCGCCGTCGTGCACCAATCTCGAGACCCGAGGACATGGCGACGGCGAGTCTGATTACCAGATCATGCAAATCGTGGGATTCCCTCGTAGAATATGCACGATGCGGGCGGCACCCGCCGCCCGTCATCCTGGACGAGGTGCAATACGCGCCCGGCCTCTTTCGCCATTTGAAGGCGGCCGTCGATCGCGAGCGCGGGCGCTACGGCGCCTTCCTCCTGACCGGATCCCAGCCGCTCGGCTTGATGGAGTCGGTCTCGGATTCGCTGGCTGGCCGCGCCGCCGTCATCGAGCTGGAACCGCTCTCGTTCGCCGAGGCAAAGGGGGCCTACCCCGATCTGACCGCCGAGCAGTTTCTTGTGCGCGGTGGTTTCCCGGAGTTGTACGAAAACCGCGACATCGACGCGGAGGGGTTCTTCCGATCATACGTAGCGACGTACCTGGAACGTGACCTGCGCCAGCTCCTGCAGGTCACCAGCCTGCGCGACTTCGAGCGCTTCGTGCGCGCGGCGGCGCTGCGCCGGCTCGTACGTGAACTGCCACCCGGCTCGGTCCGCTCGCTGTCGATCTTCTGTCGGGCTCCGAACACCTATCCGTTGCGCGACGACGCGCGCGCCGTGCCGCTGGGGACGCCGGAAGCTCTCGCCCAGTGGGCGTGACCACAGGTGGGGTTGTTGGGTGACCGGTCGCACCTACGAAGCAGCGCGTCGTGCTGCCCGATGTAGATCCCAGTCGGCCTGAAGGCGCATCCAGAACTGTGGTGAGGTCTTCAACAGCCCCGAGAGGCGCACCGCGGTGTCCGCCGTGATTCGACGCTTGCCGAGCACGACTTCGTTGAGACGGTTCGCGGAGATCCCCAACCGCTCGGCGGCTTGAGCCTGCCGGAGGCCGAGCGGCTTGAGGAATTCCTCGAGCAGCATCTCGCCGGGGGAGATGGCAGGTCCGGTCCAGTTCGGGTCTCTAGTGATAGTCTTCGATTCCAACCTCGTAGGCATGGCCGTTCTCCCACCGAAACGTCACGCGATACTGATCGTTGATCCGAACGCTGTGCTGCGCGGACCGCGTTCCCTTGAGGCGCTCCAATCGATTGCCGGCCGGGATTCGGAGGTCGTCGAGTCGTGCCGCCACATCCAAGGCTTTGAGTTTGCGCTGAGCCACACGCCATAGGCCTCGCGGCAGGCGGCGAGCGTGGCGCGTGTTGCGTTCGCGGAACAGGTCGGCAGCAGTCTCATCGGCGAAGGATTGAACCATGCAATCGACGATCTATATGATACACGTGTATCATGTAGCCGTCTACGCCGATGACGTTCACCCCAGTCAATTTGGTGGGAGTGGCGGTGTCGGTCCGATCTTCAGGGCGTCTGGGCCAATGACACGGCGACGCCGCTGCAGTGACCCCGAATTGCCGACGGACCTCGCCGGTCCCGACGAATTGGGACAGCAGTCGATAGTTCCGCTGTTCGTAACGGATCCTGCCCGCGACGATCGCCGGATGCACCTGCATTGCAGTTGCCAGATTCATCACGGCCATTGGCGTCGGGCGGTCTCGAACCGCGCTTGTGTCCCAGATCGCCCTCGGGATGAGGGCCGCCTCTGCCCATTCGTCGGCCTGCTCCTCCCTCGGATCTTCCCGCCCCCCAACTACCGCGCGCAGCGTCAGATCGTCGACGAATGTGCATCCCTGGCCGCGGTCCATGTGGTGTCGAGCTGGAGCGCGGCACCATCGAGATACATCTTTGGGAGATGCCTCTCGATCACGAGCGGGATGCCGTGTTTCGCCAGAAACTCCTGCGCGAGCTTCGGGCCGGTCTCCGCCCAGCTCAGCCGTTCATCTTGGCGTTCGCGCGCAGATGGTCGTTCTTGCGGTAGAGCACCGAGCGGGCCGGCGAAAGCAGCACGTCGACCGGAATGCCGAGATGCTCGTGCAGCGCGCGCGCCATCGGCATCGTGATGGACCGCTTGCCGGAAAGAACCTCCGAGACCTTCGCACGGCTGCCGATGAACGGGATCAGGTCACGCGGGCTGAGTCTCGCCTGCTCCATGCGGAACCCGATCGCGGCGACAGGGTCCGGATAACCCATCGGCTCGTTCTTACATTCGTACAGCTCGACGAGTCGGCAAGCGCATCGAGTTCCTGACCATCCGCGCCGCCGGGCTCAGCATCCATGAGCTCGTCAATCCGGGAGAGTGTTCAGCGTCAACTACTTTGGCCGCTCGTGTTGCCTCATTTGAGAATGTTACCCGCCTGCCTCAAAAAGATCGTACCCGCCGACTCCAGCTGAGATCGTGAGCGATAGCGTAGACGAGGGCCAAGGGTGCGTTAGTTGTCTCGCCTTCACCCCCACGTATCCCACCCGCGCAGCTGCGTCTTGTCGAATAGCGGTTCCCGCCATTCAGCAGCGGAAGTCTTTGTTTACCGGGGTGATTCGACGAGCGCGGACGTAGGTGCCGAGTTCTTCCTCAACAGCCACGCGGAGGCATACTGACAGCGGCGCTGTTCTACTGACGTGGTTTCGGATCGGAAGGACCGCGCGTTGATCTACGGGGGCGACCGTTGGAGCGTGTCGGGAACGACGGGGCTGGAAGAGCGAAGCATCGTGATGATCAGAGGGGCGAGGTCGAGTTGACGCTGGTAGGCGGTGCGCACGACGCTGGCAAGCACCTGCTGGGTGTCGGCGCCGTGGCGGGTACGATTACCGCCACAGACTTTGCGGGTGACCACCGCGGGTCGGATGGCCTGTTCGGCGCGCCAGTTGGTGGCGTCGATCGACGGGTCCCACAGGAAGGCGAACGTCGCGGCGAATTCGCGGTCCAGATGGGCGGCGAAGCGGTCGGCGGCGTCCAGCGTCGGAGATTTGTCGATCAGCCGACCGAGTTGGGCGAGCAGTCGGCCGCGAGCGGTTGCCAGGCCGTGGTCGCTCAGAAGCCCGGCGTCGCGGCGGTCGCGCAGCTTGAGAGCGGCCTGCAGGACGGCTTGCACCCGGGCGGCCCACGGGCTGCGCGGATGATCGGTTCGGAGTTGCCGCGCTCGCCGGATCAAGTGAGCCAGACACGACTGGTGCAGCGCGTGGGTGAAGCGGCGATACGGCGCCCACCCGTCGCGCACGAGCACGCCGGCGAAGTCGGTTCCCAGGACCGTTGCCGCGTCGTCGAACCCGCGGCCGGAGCGAATCGCGTAGACCGTCGTCTGGGGCGTGGCGAAGGCCCACAGCCAGTGGCGCATGGCGCCGACGCGCCAGCCGGTTTCATCCGGCGTGACCACGGGAGATTCCCGCACCTGCTGGCACAGTGCGGTGTAGGTCGGCGCGGCTTGGCGAGCCGTGCGATGCAGCACCTGCGCGAGGCCTCCCGGTGTGACGGTCAGGCCGAACTGGGTCCGGAGCAGGTGCGCGACCTTCGCCAGCGGCACACCCAGGTGCGTGTGCAGCCGCACGACCAGCGCGACGACTTCGGGACCGAGTTGCACGCTGGCCGCTCCCAGCGCGTCGGAGGTTTGCAGCCGGTGGCGGCCCTGGACGCGACGCCGACACTGCGAGCAGTGGCCGACCTCGATGTCGAAGCGCCGCACGATGGGGCGCACCACCGGGAGATCTTCCTGATATTGCGTCGCCACCCGGGACAGCTCGACGGCGCCGCCGCAGTCCGGACACGCGGCAGCCACCGGCGCTCGGCAGGTCTCGTCAACCTGCGGCGGACGCGGGCGGCACGCCTGCCGGCCGTAGTGCGCACCTGCGCGCCGGCCGGGTCGTCCGCCGCGACCTTGGGGCCGGTCCTTGGCGAAGGGAGCCGCCTGCCGGAATCCTGCCCGCCGCGCCGCGTCGAGTTGCTGCTTGAGGTGTTCACTGCGGCGCTTCCACCGATCCCGGTCACCCTCGACCCGCGTCAACTCCTCGCGCAGTCGTGCGATCTCTCGCTCTTGTTCCTCAATGCGGGAATCGCGGGGATCCTGTTCCGTCCGGGGACGTTGCCGTGGCACCCCACCGTTATGCCAGATCCCCTAGAAAAGTACAAGTCCAAAATGTTGGATCTCGCGCGTCACGAAACCACCCCGCTAAACAAATACCAGCGGAATTGCCGCCGCTGCCGCTTCACAATGGCGCTCGAACTCAAAAGGCACGGTGACACGAACGCGCAGGAGGCGACGATGGATGAGATCGAAAAAAAGAAGATCGAGTTGAGGGCGAAGCTCGCCAAGGCGAAGGAGGAGAGCGCCCAGGCGAGGTTCGGCAAGCTACTAGAACGGGCAAAAGAGCATTTCAGCGAAGGAGAACAACCACTACAGACCGTTCGCGGCGTCTACGAAACCAAGATCATGGGGGCAGACTCCGTCCGAAAAGGGATCTTTATTGCGACGAATCAGCGGCTGCTCTTCTACGCGAAGAAGTTGCTCGGGTACGACTTTGAGGCATTACCCTACGCGAACATCTCTTCAATGGAGATGGGCAAGAACCTGATGGGCCACTACATCAGCTTCTTCGTGTCCGGCAACAGCTGCAAGATGAAGTGGATTGAAGGCGACGTACGCGCCTTCGTCGACACGGTTAAGACGCAGATGGCGGCGACGAAGTCGAGCGCTGCATCCTCATCTGAGCAACCGACGGACCCCGTCGACCAACTCGAAAGGCTTGGAAAACTCCATGCAGCTGGTGTGCTCACTGACGAGGAGTTCTCGGCAAAAAAGTCCGAGATTCTAGCTCGCCTTTGACCCGTGGTTGCCGGTGACGTCTACCCGCCCAGGCCGCCGGTGGTCGCGTTTTCCACAAATCCCTGCGATTTAGGGGAGTTTTCAACGCATAAACACCAACGGCCTCCTTCGCATAAACACCAACAAAACGGTCCAAATCCTTCGCATAAACGCCAACGGTACGTACAAGTAGGTAAGACAAGTAGTACGTACCAAGTAAGTACAAGCCTTCTCGCTGTGGATTTCCCAAGCAAACAGCCCGAATAGCCTACGCCGTCGGCCAGGTCAACGGCTCTGCCGTCCTCCGCTGCGCTCCGGCCCTCCGGGTGACCAGGCCGCCCGCTCCGGCTCACGAAGCACTTAGGCCGGAAGGCACCTTCCGGCCCGTCCCACGCTGCCGCTGACCGCGTTGCGCCGCCACCAGGTGACGCTCTCGCTACGCGACGGCGAGCTGGTGGAGCTGCGGCGGCGGGCGTCGGAGGCGCGGCTGCCGGTGCCGGACTACCTCCGGCAGCGCGCGCTGAGCGAGCGGCTGCGGGTGGCCTCGCCGCGGCGGTTAGCCGCGGCGGAGTTCCGCGAGGTGTCGCGGCTCGCGGTGAACGTGAACCAGATCGCCCGCTGTCTGCATCAGGGCCGCCTGCTCCCGAAAGGCACGCGGGTCGCGTTCGAGCGGCTGCGGGCGTTGCTCCTGCAGCTGCTGCCGCAGGCGTCCGACTGATGATTTGCAAACTCCATCGGAGCGGGGCGAGCTTCCGGGGCACGATCGCGTACTGCCTCGGCGAACCGCGTGACCGGGACCGCGAGGCTGAGCGCCCGGCCGCGCCGTCCGGCGCGCGGTCCCGCGTGGCGTGGACCGAGACGGTGAATCTGGCCACCGATGACGCGCGTGGCGGCGCGGCAGATGGCGGCGACGGTGACCTACGCTAACGAACTCAAGGCGCTCGCCGGCGTCCGTGCCGGCGGCCGTCGGCTAGAGAAACCCGTGACGCACTACTCGTTGTCCTGGGGGCCTGGTGAGAAACCCCAGCACGCCACGATGGTCAATGCCGCCAGAGCGAGCCTGCGGGCGCTCGGCCTCGAGGACCACCAGGCCGTGCTGGTCGCGCACCGCGACGGCACGACGCCTCATGTGCACGTGGTGGCGAACCGGGTGTCGACCGAGGATGGGCGCGCCGCGCCCTTGAGCCAGTCGCGGCTGCAACTCTCGCGGTGGGCCGAATCGTACGAGCGGAAGCAGGGCCGCATCCAGTGTCCCCGGCGCGTGGAGCACAACCGGGATCGCCGCCTCGTCGGGCCGCAGTACGACCCGACCCGCACCGCCTCGATGTACGACTGGCACGCCACCGGGGACGCCCACTACCGCCGCACCCAGTGCGGCCGCATTGCGCGGGTTCCGATCGCGGACGGCCGGACGGCGCTGGCCATGGCGGGCGTGGCGGTACGGCGCGTGGACGAACAGCGCAAATGGCAGACGGTGCGCGCCCGCCGCGACGAGGCACGCGCGCCGCTGGACGAGACGCAGCGCCGGGAGTGGGCGGCGCTGTACGCCCGCCAGGAGGACGAGCGAGATCGGCTCGACTGGGACGCGCGATCGCTGCGCGGCCGGGTCGAGCGGTGGCGCACGAGCCGGGGATTCTGGAGCGACCTCGGCGGCGTGATTCGCGGGAAAGCGTTCGTGCTCGACCGGTGGCGGCACGACCTGGAGCGGGACCAGCGCGAGGACCGCGCCGCCCTGGGCCGCGAGCACAGCGCGCAGGCGCTGGAGGTGGACCGCCGCGCGCAGCGCACGTACGAGCGCGCGATGAAAGAACCAGTCATGCTGCGCCAGCAGGATCTCGCGGCGATCGCGCAAGAACTCAAGAGCCAAGGGTTGCAACCGGGGGTCGAGGCCGACCGCGCCCTCGCGCGCATCGCCAACGGCGCCCTGGCGCACATGGGCATCACATCGGAGCGCACACATGAACGAGACTACGACCGCGACTTCGGGCCGAGCCGCTAGCGGCGGCGGACAGGTGGAGAAGAAGGGCGGTCAAAAAAAACGACCGCGCAACACATCGACACCGAAGAAGAAGCCGAAGCAGGTGCAGCTGCCGTTCGCCGCCGGGAGTGAACACCGATCGGAGTGAGCGGACTATGCGCTAGACTGAGCCGACTGGAGTACGCCGTGTTGGACACGCACGCCATCGCTCGCACGTTGACCGACGCCGGCATCGACCCGAAGCACGCCGACGCCATCACTGCCGCCGTGCGCCAAGCCGCCGACCAGGGCGAGCACGTCACCCGCGCCGAGCTGCGGGCTGAGCTGGTGAGCCTCGAACTACGACTGGTGAAGTGGATCGTCGGCGCTGCGCTGGCCGGCGCTGGCATCGTCATCGCGGCCGTGCGGCTCTTTGGTGGTTGAGGGCGTCACCATGATGACTTTCCTCGGCACAATCCTTGGGCTTCTCTCCATCGTCGTCTTCATCGCGGCCTGCGTCGGTCTCTTCGCTCCAGCGCGCGCCGGGCTGTCCAGCCGCTGGCAGTCCGTGCCCATACGACGTCCCCCCTCTTTCAGTAGCGGGTCGGTTTAGAGTCCGACGGTGACTGTACTGCCGTTCGCCATCAGTTGCTTTGCATAGTAAGCAGGCGTCAGCCCACCCAGCCCCTTCTTCGGTCGCTCCTCGTTGTATTCGCGGCGCCAGGCTTTGATGATCGCCTGTGCATGCGCCAAGCTCGTGAACCAATGCTCGTTGAGGCATTCGTCGCGGAACCGGCCGTTGAACGATTCGATGTAGGCGTTCTGGTTCGGCTTGCCCGGCTCGATAAGGCGAAGCGTGACCCCGCGGGCATGGGCCCACGTCAGCATGGCGCGGCCACAGAATTCTGGGCCGTTGTCTGTGCGCAACGTCGTGTACTCCGGGATCCGGGCCGCCGGCAACGGCCGCAGGTACGGACGCTCCGCGGCCAGCCGCGCCGCCGCCGCCCTATTCAGCGCCTCGTCGACCACCGCCCGCACGAAGCGCAGATACGCCGCCTCGTCGTCGAAGTCCGTGTCGCCCCGCAACAGCAACGCCTGCTCGAGGGCGGTCTTCGTCCGGAAGTGGGATTGCTCGGCGACCCCGTTCTCGTGAGGCTTCCCCGGCTGGATCCGCGACGAGCGCAGCCCGTAGTGGTCCAGCACCTGCTGGAACCGCACCGTCAACTGCCGCCCGCCGCTGCGCTTCAGCTCGTGCGTCGCCGCCGACAGGTTGTCGTGTCGAAGCACCGCCGGCACCGCGCCCAACGCCCACAGCGCACCCTGCAGGCCGGCCACCAGCGCCTCGAACGTCTCGCTCAGCGCCAGCGCCACATACGTCCACCGGCTGTAGCTCAGTACCCACTCGAACAACAGGTGCGGGAACGCGACCCCCCGAATCGTCACCCCCAGCGAGCTCGCGTCCGTGAAGTCGAACGCCGCTTCCCGGCCCGGAACCGCCACCTGCTCGAAGTACACCTCGCGGTCCGGTCCGTCCTGCGCCCGCCACTCGCGGACACGCCGCTGCAACGTTCGCAGCTGCCCCACCGGAAAGCGACCCGGATGCCGCCGGCACAGCCACCTGAACAGCGTCAGCGCCTGCAGCCGTCCCTCCGTGTCGGCCACTAGCTGCGGCACCACCTCCGTCTCCCACACGTCGCCGAACGGGTCCTCCCGCGTCCGCCACGTCCGCGGCGCCTTCGCCGTCGACGGCAACGCCCCGCTCTGCCAGCGGCGCGCCGTCCGCTCGCTCACGCCTGCCGCCGCCGCGGCCGCCGCCAACGTCTTCCCGGTCATCCGTTTCTCCCGCAATCGCCGAACCTGCGCGTCTGTGACCAACCCGTCCTCCGAGGAAAACAGGCAGTCTCACACGCCCCTCGCGCCGTCCACGAACCGGCCGATCTCCGCTTCCCACGACCGGCCAAAATAGTTGTCGTTGATCATCTTCCTGACGACGGTTACGGCCATCAGGGACTTCGAGCTTCCCAAGCCCGGACTTCTACGCGCCGCGCGGGCGTCCGGATAGGCTCGGGCGACACGGCCATCATCGGCTACGCTGAATGCGCCCCATGACGCCTGAAGTCGACGATCCACTTCCCCACCCGCCGCCGGGTGAGGGGAGGCCACCCCGGTGTGTGTGCTTGCCGAGTCGCACCTCTTGCTGCACCTGTGGGAGCCACTGGTCGCCATCGTCTTCACGAGTGCCATGACTGAACGCTCGACCGCCCTCGCTCTGCTGAGGCGCCAGCTCAACGACGAGAATGCCGTTTTCCGGGACGGACAGTGGGAAGCCATCAACTCGATCGTCAACCACAAGGCGCGGCTGCTCGTGGTTCAGCGAACCGGATGGGGGAAGAGCTCGGTCTATTTCATCGCGACACGCATGCTCAGGGACCTCGGCGGCGGACCGACTCTGATCGTGTCGCCTCTGCTCGCCCTCATGCGCAATCAGATCCAGGCTGCCGAACGGCTTGGCATCCGGGCGCTCACCATCAATTCCACCAACAGGGACGAGTGGCAGGCCGTTCAGCGCGCGGTACAGGACGACGAAGCCGACGTGATGCTGGTATCGCCAGAGCGACTGGCGAACGATGAGTTTGTCGAGGACGTCCTGCTGCCGGTTTCTGCACGTATCGGCCTCCTGGTGGTGGACGAAGTGCACTGCATATCTGACTGGGGTCACGACTTTCGTCCCGACTATCGGCGTCTTGTCAACGTCCTGCAACGGATGCCGGACAACATGCCGATACTGGGCACGACCGCGACAGCCAACGATCGCGTAGTCGCGGATGCTCAGTCACAACTCGGGCAGGCGATCGTCCAGCGCGGCGCTCTCATGCGGGAAACGCTATTCCTGCAGACCATGCGCCTGCCGACCCAAGCAGAGCGCCTTGCGTGGCTTGCCGACCACCTCGACGAACTGCCAGGGACGGGAATCATCTATACGCTAACCAAACGCGATGCAGAACAGGTTTCGGCATGGCTGAATCTGTGCGGACATGATCAAGGTGGGGTTGTGGCGCGTCCCTACTACAGCGGTGTCACGCACGAGCGTTACGAGGACTCCAACGCCTACCGCCGCCGACTGGAGCTCGCACTGGGCCGCAACGAGCTGAAGGCGCTGGTGGCAACCACGGCTCTGGGAATGGGCTACGACAAGCCCGACCTCGAGTTCGTCGTGCACTACCAGGCTCCAGGATCCATCGTCGCCTACTATCAGCAAGTTGGCCGCGCCGGACGCGGCGTTGAGCGCGCTCTCGGGATACTCATGTCGGGTACGGAAGACGCGGAGATCCACGAGTACTTCCGCAACGCCGCGTTTCCCAGAGAGGAATGGGTGACAGCGGTCCTCGACGCGCTTGAAGAGAGCGACGGCCTGAGCGTCCGGGAGCTGGAGGCCTCGTTGAACCTTCGCTACGGACAGATAGAGAAGGTCCTCAAGGTTCTGTCCGTGGACAACCCGGCCCCGATCACGAAGGACGGTTCCAGGTGGCGGAGAACGCCGGTTGCCTATCGGATGGATCATGATCGCATTCAGCGCCTGACGCGGCAACGCGAGACGGAATGGCGGGAAGTTCAGACTTACCTCGACGAGCAGGGGTGCCTGATGGCGTTTCTGGCCGGATTGCTCGACGACCCCGACCCGCGGCCCTGCGGCAGATGTGCATCGTGCCGGGGAGCGCCCATTCTCGAGCCGGCGTATTCCCAGGAGCGGGTGGTCGCGGCGACCCGTTTTCTTCGTCAGACGGACATTCCATTGGAGTGCAGGAAGCAGGTGTGGAGCGGCTTGCTTCCCGAGTACGGGTTCTCAGGGAATCTCACGGGCGCGCTGGACGCCAAAACGGGCCGGATACTCTCGCGGTGGGGCGATGCGGGCTGGGGTAGGGTCGTCGCGCAGGACAAGGCTGCGGGTCGCTTCCGGGACTCGCTGGTCGCCGCAGCGGCCGAGATGGTTCGCAACCGCTGGCGACCGGATCCTCCACCGCTGTGGGTTACCTGCGTGCCGTCGTACAATCGCCCTACGCTGGTGCCTGACTTCGCCGAGCGCCTTGCGACCGCGCTGGCGCTGCCATTCGTGCCGGTCTTGACAAAGGTGAAGAGGAACGCTCCTCAAAAGGAACAGCGGAACGCAACGCACCAATGCCGCAATCTGGACGGCGCTTTTGCCGTGAGTGGCGATCTGCCGGACGGTCCCGTGCTGCTCGTGGACGACGTAATCGATTCGGGCTGGACGCTCACGGTCGTGGCCGCGTTGCTCCGGCGGGCCGGTGGCGGTCCTGTCTGGCCGCTGGCGCTGGCGACGTCAAACCCAGGTGCCTGACATGCTTCCGACACCGCACGCCCAGGCCATCCTTCTCCTGACCGCGTCGTTGGGCAGAGCCGATCCGGGGGACGCGCGGCCGCTGTCCAACAGCGAATGGGCCCGTTTCGCGATCTGGCTGAAGGACCACAAGTTGGCGCCGGCCTCCCTGCTCGACACCGGCTGGCGGGGGCTCGTCGCCGGCTGGACGGATCCTGCCGTCCCGCTCGTGCGTTTGGAGGCGTTGCTGAATCGGGGCGCCGCGCTCGGACTTGCTCTCGAGAAGTGGCAGCGAGCGGGTCTGTGGGTGCTGACGCGTTCGGATGCCGAGTACCCGGATCGGTTGAAGAAACGCCTTCGAGCGAAGGCGCCAGCCGCACTGTTCGGTTGCGGAAACAGGGGCCTATTGAACGCTGGCGGTATCGCGGTAGTGGGATCCCGCAAGGCCGATGACGAAGATCTGCGTTTTGCGGAAGACCTGGGGAGGCAGGCGGCGGAGCAGGGAAGAACCATTGTCTCCGGGGGCGCCCGAGGCATCGACCAGTGCGCCATGCTGGGCGCTCTCGAGAGTGAGGGAATGGCGGTTGGCGTTCTGGCCGACAGCCTGCTGCGATCCGCCACGTCGGCGAAGTATCGCAAGTACCTCGTGTCGAACGACTTGGCGCTCGTCACCCCGTTTAACCCGGAGGCGCGTTTCCATGTGGGCAGCGCGATGTCGCGCAACAAGTACATCTATTGCCTGGCCGACGCCGGCGTGGCTGTGTGCAGCAAACCGGAACGAGGCGGCACCTGGAACGGAGCCGTCGAGAACCTGAAGGCGACCTGGGTGCCACTGTGGGTCAAACGAAACGACAGTCCGGTCTCAGGAAACTCCGCACTCGTCACGCGCGGTGCGCGCTGGCTCCCGCTCCACCTCCGGCCGGACAGCTTCGATGAGTTGGCCGAGAGTCAAGCATCGCCAGTTGCCGGAGCCGGAAGGATGGCAACCGACGGAACCGAAGTGATGCCCGCAAGTGCCGAGTTGGCGGATGGGGGCCTGAGTCCAGCAAAGACAGATGCGGCTTGCAGTGACGACCTCTATTGGCGGTTCCTGCGATGGATGGAAGACGCAACCACTTCGGAACCCATCATCCCCGATGACATTGTCCAGCGCCTCGGCTTGCCGAAGAAGCTGGTGCAAGCTTGGCTGAAAAGGGGTACCAGCGAAAAGCGCGTCAAGAGGCTCGCGAGACCGACGCCGGTGCGATACCAAGCGGCCGACGTCCATGACGGTCAGGGGTCGCTGCTGCCGGATGAAGCTTGAAGGTGTCTGGCCCCCATCCGTGAAGACCTCGCCGGAACGATTCGTCATTCCGGCCCGAATCTGGTGGCGACGAACTTCTCCGCATCCTGCTTGCCCAGCCGCACGGTACCCGGGCCGCTGCGGACGTAGAGATCGCCGTCATCGGCCTTCTCCAGACCCTTCCAGCGCAGGTACACCGGCTCGGGACTTCGCTGGCAGCTCACGAGGCAGATGGTCTTGCCTTCGACGATCTGCGTCCTGGGGTCGATGCAGGTGCCGGCGCGGTCGCCAAGGCCATTGCGCACGGCCTGGGCCAGGTGGCGCATGAACTTGTCGTCGGTCTCCAGACGGTCGTGGTCGATGCCAAGCACTTTGCGGTCGTCGTCCACGCCGATCAGGAGGTCGCCGCCTTCGGTGTTGAGGAACGCGGCAATGGTCTTGAGCGCCGCGTGCGTCACTTGCCGGTCGTCCTTGCGGTCGTCCTTCAGGTTCCAGCGCAGGCTCGACTTGAACTCGAGCGTCTTCGACTCCTGGAGCTTGAGCAGTGCCTCCGCGCGCCGGTGCCGCCGGATGTAGTCGTCGAAGAGGAAGTTCTTGACCTCCCGGCCGAAGTCGGGGTCGTCGGTGATGCGCTTGTAGAGATCGAAGTTGGTCTCGACAATCTCCTGGATCTTGTCCTCGACCTTGGGATCGAAGGTCAGCCGGACGTTCTCGCGCGTGTTCACCCGGGCGCTGGCGTCGAGGCCGGCGTCCTTGTCGAGGGCCGCGCGGATCTGCTCGAGCGTGATGCGGTGCTCGGGGCCGAGGTTCAGGCCGAAGCGTTCGTTCAGGATCTCGATGATCCGTGACAGCGCCTCCATCTCCTCGGTGGCGCCGCCGCCGCGAGGCTTGCTCCCGGCCGGATCGAGTGACGAACCCTTCCGTTCCAGCGCGATCTGGCCACTGCCCGTCCGCTGGATGCGGAATGACTCCATGTCGATGTTCTGCTGAACCTCGCGAGGCAGCTCTTCGCTGTCGGGAGGCAACAGGCGCCGGAGATATCGGGCAAAGACGTAGAGCTTCTCGAGGTCGGGGTCGGCAAATGTCAGCACCTGGGAAAGGAAGGCGTACAGGCGTACGTAATCGTTCAGTTGAGCGCGGAAGTCGCTCCCTTCCTCGGCGGCAAGGTCGACGAAGCGCTGGCGTGACGGTTCCAGCTCTGCGAAGAGCCGGTCCTGAGTCGCCTTGTGGTTGAAGTACACCCGCGCGAAGCTCTCGACGTCGCCCTCCGTGAACACGCCGAAATCGAGCAGTCTGCCCTGAACTTCGTAGAGGAGGTTGGGGTCGGTTTCCTCCGAGAGCAGTGTGGTCTCGTAGTACGGCTCGAAGGCCTTCTTGATCTCCCCGGCTTCATTGGCGAAGTCGAGGACCATCGTGCCCTTCTTGCCGGGGTGGGTTCGGTTCAGGCGGGACAGCGTCTGGACCGCGTTCACGCCGCCAAGCTTCTTGTCCACATACATCGTGTGGAGCAGCGGTTGGTCGAAACCGGTCTGGAACTTGCTGGCGACCACCAGGAAACGGTTCTCGGGCTTCTCGAATTCGGCTGCCGTCTGCCGCTCGCCGATGAACTGCTCCTGTCCAGCCGAGTTCATGCCGGACTCCGTATAGGTCTCGCCGTCGTCGTTCACCTTTCCGGAGAACGCGACCAACGCCTTCCACGGATGGCCCTGCTCCGCCAGATAGCGATCCAGGGCGATCTTGGAGCGCACCGCATGCAGGCGGGAGCGCGTCACGAGCATCGCCTTGGCCCGCCCGCCGATCGCACCCGCAACCTGCGCAGCGAAGTGCTCCACGCAGATGGCGATCTTCTCGCCGATGGCGTGCGGGTGCAGTTCGACGAACGACTTGAGCAAATACTCCGCCTTGCCCTTGTCGTACCGCGGGTCGTCCTCGATCTTCTTCAGTAAACGCCAGTAGGCCTTGTAGGTCGTATAGCTCGCGAGCACGTCGAGGATGAATCCTTCCTCGATCGCCTGGCGCATGCTGTAGCGGTGGAAGGGCTCGAACTTCCCGTCCGGCAGCTTCTGGCCAAAGAGCTCGAGGGTTTTGGGTTTCGGGGTAGCCGTAAAGGCAAACGTCGAGAGGTTCGGCTGCGGCCCGCGGCTGCGGATCGCCTCGAGAACCCGATCCTCGAGTTCCTCTTCCGGCGTCTCGGCGCCCGCTTCTTCCCGCTCGGCGTCTTCCAGGCTCCCCGCCGCGAGCACCGACTTGAGGCTCTTTGTGCTCTCGCCGGACTGCGACGAATGGGCCTCGTCCACGATGACGGCGAAGCGCTTACCCGGAAGCTGGCCGATCTGCTCGGCGATGACGGGGAACTTCTGCAGCGTCGTAACGATGATCGTCCGGCCGGCCTCGAGGGCCTCCCGGAGCTGGCGCGAGGTCTCGTCGATGTTCTCCACCACGCCGAGGGTCTGCTCGAATTGCCGGATGGTGCTCTGGAGCTGGCGGTCGAGCACGCGGCGGTCGGTCACCACGACGACCGAGTCGAAGACGCGCCGGTCTTCGCTGTCGTGCAGCACCGAGAGCTGGTGGGCGAGCCAGGCGATGGTGAAGCTCTTGCCGCTACCCGCCGAGTGCTGGATCAGGTAGCGCTCGCCGGCGCCGTGGTTTCGCGCGTGGCTCACGAGCCGGCGCACGCAATCGAGCTGCTGGTAGCGCGGAAAGATCAGAAAGTGCTTGCCGGTCTTCCGCCCCCGATCGTCCTCCGCCTCGACCTCGTGGATGAACTGCCGGACGAGGTCAAGGACACTGTCGCGCGCCCAGACCTGCTCCCACAGGTAGTCGGTCGGGAAGCCCGCACGGGTGGGCGGGACCGGTGGATTCCCGGCGCCGCCGAAGCGCCCCCGGTTGAACGGCAGGAATCGGGTCTTGAGCCCGGCGACTTGGGTCGTCACGAACACCTGCTCCGGATCCACCGCGAAATGGGCGAGGCAGCGCCCGTAAGCAAAAAGTGGCTCGCGCCGGTCGCGGTCGTTCCGGTACTGACGAATCGCATCTTCGACATCCTGGCCGGTGAGCGAATTCTTCAGCTCGGATGTGAAGATCGGGATCCCGTTCAGAAAGAGCCCCAAGTCGAGGCTCTGCTCGCCCTTCTCGCTGAAGCGGAGCTGGCGCACCACGGCGAAGAGGTTGGCCGCGTGCAGGCGTTGCAACTCCTCGTTGAGCCCGCTTGCCGGCCGGAAGTACGCCAACTGGAACTTGCAACCCGAGTCCTTCACGCCGTTCCGCAGCACATCGAGCGCTCCTCGCCGAGCGATCTCCCGTGACAGTCGGCCCAGGAACCGCGGCTTCACCTCCGCTCCGTGGTGCTGCTTGAGCCTCTCCCATACCTTCGGCTGGGTGGCCAGCAGGAAGTCGACGACGTCGGTAGGAATCAGGCACAATCCCCGGTCGTAGTCCTCCGGCTGGCGCTTGAGGTAACCGCCCGGCACTGGATCGTCGCCGTACGCCGGCGCCGACTCCCGCACCGTCGTCGCGTCGCCTGAGGACGCGTCGGGGCCGTGCCGCAGCAGCGCAGCCTCGATCGCCCCCTCAAAGGCCCGTTCGGAGATGTTTGAAGTCATGCCGGCTTCTCCTCTTCGAGGAGGTACCTGCGCCGCAGTGTCATAGTGAATTGCCACAGCGTGTCACAGCTCGTTGCCACAGCCTGTCACAGCTCGATGTCATAGCTCGTCACAGCTCTGCACTCGACCTTACGAGGCCATCCGCCAACCGGTAATGTCGCGTCGGGTCCGTGGGCGCGGTACCCGCTTCGAACAGCCCCTTCTCCACAAGCGCCTTCAGGTCTCGCTGGAGCGTCCGACGGTTCGTTCCGGGGCAGAGTCCCTCGTAGTCCTGAATCGCGAGGCGCCCATGCTCGATGACGTGGCCCAGCGCGACTCCTTGCCGGTCGGACAACGCGTGCTGCCGCACCAGGGCGTCCCGGCGGATCGTCCGCTCGCCACGCGCCTTTACCTCGTCGAGCTGCGTGGCCAACCCTGCCGTGAAGAACTCGAGCCACCCCGTGAGATCCATGTCCTGCTCGCGCACCCCTTGGATCGCCCGGTAGAACGCGGCCCGGTCCCGGTCGTAGTATTCGCTGATGGTGAAGAGGCGCTTGAAGTCGTACCCGGCCTTGTACAAGCAGAGGGTGGAGAGCAGGCGCGAGGCTCGGCCGTTGCCGTCGAGGAAGGGGTGGATGTGGACCAATTGGAACTGGGCGATTCCGCTGACCAGCACGGGATGGACATCCCTTTCCTGGTTCAGCCAATCGACCAGTTCTCGCATCAGGATCGGTACGTCGTACGCCGCCGGCGGCGTGTACAAGACCTGTCTGGTGTCGGAGTCCACCACGTAGTTCTGGATGCGCCGGTATTCCCCTGGCGCGGCAGACCCGCCGCGGACGCCCTCGACGAGGCACTTGTGGATCTCTCGGACCAGCCCCTCGGTGATCGGCCCACCGCTGCCAAGCCACGTGGAGACGAACTCGAATGCGTCCCGGAAGTTCAGGAGCTCGCGGACGTCGTCCGGGTCCGCCTCGGGCACCGCCTTGCCGGCGAGGAGCAGCGCGGATTCCGCCAATTGGAGCTTCGTTCCCTCGATGTGAGTCGTATGGTGCGCCTCGAGGACGAGCGCCCGCGCACCCATCTGGCGGATCCATTCTTCGGAGAGTGTCGCCGCTTCCAGAAACCCCCGCGCCCGCTCGATCCGCGTGAGATCGGCCGTGATCGCGTGAGTGACCGTGAAGTCCGGCGTGAAGCTCATCGCGGCATTGCCTCCCGCACGTCGATCTTGCCGGTAACCGCCCCGGAGATCAGGGCCGTGCGGAATTCCTTGAGGTGGTCGATGGCTTCATGGACTTTGGCGATGAGCACGTCGATCTTCGCTGTCTCCCGGTCAAGGAAGGTGGCGATGGCGCGTTGCTCATCCAGCGGTGGCGCCGGAATTCGAAGCTGCCGGAGATCATCCTGACTTAGGTTTGGCTGGCCTCCACCAGCGGAAAGGCCGATCAATGTTGGCCGCCGCATCTGGAGCCAGTAGTAGACGAATCGGGTGGCGAGGTGCAGTGGCTCTGCAAGCGCGGCACATGCCTGATTCACTGTGGCGGCGATTCCCAGAATGCCCAAACGACCGATGGTAGCCCCGTACATGGCGAACAAGAGCGTTCCCTTTGGATACATGCGCAACGTCGGATACTCACGCACCGCCGTTGCGGTCACCTTTCTCACGGTATCCGTGATGACGGTTTCGCGAAGCTCCGAAGTCGTCACCCAAGAGATATCTCCATCGTAGTACTCGGGATTGTCACTTTTGGGCGTCGTACCGCTTCCGATCCTGTGGAAACCGTGGGTCGCCTTCCATGTGACCCAATGCTCGGGCAACTCCCCGAGCCGCTCGACGCCGGAGTCCTTCATGGGGACGCTCGGGTCGAGGCCCCGGGTGACGGCACGGGTGATGAGGGCGGTGCGTTTCTCCTGGAGCAGCTCGATCAGCCGCTCCTTCCTCGCCACCAGCGCATCGATCGTCGCGGTCTCGTGGTCGAGGAAGTCGGCGATGACGCATTGCTCACGGAGACTGGGTATAGGGTGACGGAAATCGCGAATGAAGTCATCTGAGATACGCTTCTGACCACCCGCCCCATACATCGACCCCGTCCCGGTGCGGCGAAAGTGGTCGCTGAAAGTCAGGTAGAGGAGGAAGCGAGGATCCACATGGAATGACGGACGAAGCACGTGTAGTTCGGTCGTACCGAAACCGATGTCACTACACAGATCGCTGGCCAGAGCGCCCTTCCCGTTCTCGAAACACGGGGTGATCTTGGCCACAATCACGTCCCCGTTGCGGAAGTACGTATAGCCCTCGGCAACCTCAGAGAGCGCTTTCGTCGAATGCAGATCGATGCCACCGTATTCGCGGACCGCCTCCATGGGAACAAAGGAAATCTCGGTTTCCGGATCGAGGTCGCGTACCTCTTTCTTGGTGATGCTCGTTTCGACGACGAAGCGAAGTCGTTTTGCCTCCCAATGCGCCGGGATCTCACTCAGCCAATCGACGCCGGACTCCCTGTACTCGGGGTACGGCCGGAATCGCCGCGGCCGGGCTTCCTTGAACCGATCGGTCACCTCAGTCACGGCCTTCGCTTCCCGTCCGAATCTGAATCCCCGGCCGCCACGGCCCGCCGGCGGGCCAAGCCTGCGTGAACGGGCTCTCTTCGATCAGACTGTCGCAGACCGGCCCCAGGAAGCGCCGCGGCTCCTCGCCGGCTTCCACGAGGCGATCCGGCCCGTCGATGTCCGTCCCGATCTGCCGTCGCAACTCGCGCCAGCGTTGCCCGCGCGCGGGGGCCTCATGGTGGCCGTAGTAGGCGGCGAGCAGCGCCGCCGGCCGCCCGCCCGCGAGCGACGTCCCTCGGTGGCGGAATGTCTCCGCGATTGCGGTCCGCAGGGTCTCGCCGTCGAACGCGAAGCGGCGCGCGAGGCAGGCC
Source organism: Vicinamibacterales bacterium (assembly GCA_965246995.1). GTDB lineage: Bacteria > Acidobacteriota > Vicinamibacteria > Vicinamibacterales > UBA8438 > VXRJ01. The sequence goes on along the minus strand of OZ252008.1, from coordinate 462,993 downwards.
ACGTCCCAGAGATCCTTCACGCGCGAGTTCCTGTCACCCAGACTGGCCATCGCGTGGAACTTCTCAGCGACCAGCGTCTCACGCGGGTACGTCCAGAGGCGGGGAGCGGGCAGGTCGAGAAGTGTGGGGTAGTCCTGCTCCTTGCGGCCGAGGGTGATGACGTCGCCGAAGCCTATGTCGACCGGGACCGCGAGCCGGACGCGGCCGAGGCTGCCCCGGATCCGCGCCCGGAGGCCGCCGTTCGGCTGATCGATGCGGATGCTCGTGATCGAGATCGTCGCCGGGTCGAAGACGACGCCGTCCTCTCGACAGGGAATGCCGCAGATGTCCCGAAGGGCGGTGCGAATGGCGGCTTCATCTCGGGCTCCGCGGGCCAGGAAGTCGACATCCCGGGTCGGCCGCAGTTCCTGTCCGGTCCACACGCGGAGGAGCGCCGCGCCCTTCAGGGTGAATCGGTCCACCTCGTCCGAGGCGGAAAGGCGGTAGAGGAAGCGCTCGACCGCGTAGCGCTGGAGCACGCCCTCGAAGCGGACTCGCTGCTCGCGGGCGAGGTTCAGCAGGCGCTGGCGAACGGACGCGGATACGTCCCGGATCGCCGTTCGAGGAGTCATCCTGTCAGCGCATCGAGTACCGGGCCGACGAGCGACTTCGCGCGGCACACGTCGGCGGCCCGCCAGATCTGGTCGACGCTCGCCTTACGGTCGCGCAGAGCGTCGCGCAGCGCCTCGATCGCGACGTCCTTGCCGACCAGCCGCCGGAAGCGGAAGCAGTCGACGACGGTGCGGGCCGGGCTCGTGATGCGGACGGGTACCCCCTCGAAGGTCGTGTTCACGACGCCGTAGCGCAGCGCCGCGCCGGAGAAGCGCACCACCCGGACCGGCAGCCCGGGCAGGCGGGGCGTGCGGGCCTTGTGCGGGATGGCTATCCACTCCTGCCACGCAATCTGCGTGGTGAGCTCGTGGACGCTCAGGGCCGAGAGCAGGCAGACGATGGCGCTCGGGACACGTGCGCAGACGGCGGCCAAGGTGTAGTGCTCGGTCGGTTCGGCTTCCGCCACGCGGTAGAGACCGCGCGCCACGCGTTCGACGGAGCCGTCACCCACCAGCCGCCGTAGAGCCCGCGAGTGAATGCCGACCTCGGCAGCATCGCGCTGGCGGAAGAACGTCTTCGCGCCGAGGTTCCGCAGGCCGGGGGCGCTTGGCTGCCTGGAAATGTTGGCAAGCGCGTCTGTTTGTGTGCGTTTCGCTCCGGGCACGCTTCCAAGCATAACCTGAAGCGTCTGGCGGCATCAAATTGCAGGCAACTATCTGCAATTGCCTGCATTCAAGAGCACTAGCCATCGACTCGAAACCTGGAGTGGACGTGTCGTCACGACAGAACCGCTTCGACGTATGGTTCGAGGACCGTGCGCGCCCGGCAGACGCTGGCGGCGCGCATGATCTCGTCCACCGTGGCGACCCGCTGGCGCAGGGCGTCCCGGAGCGCCTCGAGCGCGGTGTCGAGACCGAACTTATTGCGGTATCGGAAGCAGTCGACGACCGTGCGGGCCGGCGACGTGATCGAGACCGGCACGCCGAGCATCGGGCGGCGAACGACGCCGTAGGTGAGCATCGCCTTCGAGAACCGGACAACCCGAACCTGCGCCGGCGTTCGAGCGGGCCGGCGGGCCTTGCGATCGATGGCGATCCAGACCTCGTGCGGGGACTCGGTTCCGATCGCGTGAACGCGGAGCGCCGTCATCAGCAGATGACCGCGTGAGGCACGGCAGCAGCTACCATGGCGACGGTCTCCAGTTCCGTCGGCTCGATCTCGGCCAGCCGATACAGGCCCCCTCCGAGGTCCTCGACGACGCCCGCGACAACGAGTCGGCGGAGTTGGCGGTACGAGACGCCGAGCGAGTCGACGTCTCGTGGCCGGAAGAAGGCGCCAATTCCGGCCGTCTGCAGGGCGGCCGCACTGAACTCCACCATGAACGGAACGTAATGGATGTCGGCACATAAACACGAGTGCCAACATTTTGTTCAAAGGCTTCGGGCTGGTCCCCGAGCGTGGGGATGATCACGCCGGTTCGTACCGCTCGACCGCGATCTCGCTCGCCCGGGCGCGCATGCGCGCGGCGTCATGCCAGGCCTGCATCCGGAGCAGCATGTCCATGCTCACGTCGAAGGCCTTCTCGATGCGAAGCGCCATCTCCGGGGAAAGAGCGGCGTTGCCGTTCAGTAGCGCGGAGAGCGTGCTCCTCCGGACCCCGAGAATTGCGGCGGCCCTGGTGATGTTGAGACCCAGTTCCTCGATGACCTCGGCGCGGATGAAGTCACCCGGATGAGAGGGTGTCATGTTCACCGGGATGCCGTTGGCAGTCATTAGTGGTAGTCCTCCAAGTGCAAGCGTTCGATGCAGCCGTCTACTTCCTCGAAGGTGATTCGCCAGTTGCCTGAGACAGACACGCTCCATTCGCCCCGTCGGTCCCCGGAGAGCCGATGCACTCGCCAACCGCTCGGCGCGTTGGCGATCAAGTCGTCGATGTCCTCCACCAGGAGCAAGACCGTCAAGATCCTGCGCACCCGGCCTGCCAGTTCCGGTGGCAGAAACCGGGGAGTGTCGTCCTCGAGCAGACGGTGCAGTCCCCGGTGACGGACCGAACGAACGATCATCTCTCAAGCGTACGGTAATACCGATCACTTCGCGGAGCAACACAACGTCCGTCCGGCCGTCGCCTGTAGGTCCCAGAGGTCATCAGCCCGCCACCTCTCGGAGCATGGCCATGATCTCCTTTTCCACCTGCTGGATGTCGGCCTCGATCTCCTCCAGCGGGCGGGGCGGGCGGTACTCGTAGAAGTACCGGTTGAAGTTGATCTCGTAGCCCACCAGCCCAACCTCCCCGTCCTGCGGATCCCGGCGGTTTGCGTCGATCCAGGCATCCGGGACGTGGGGCTTCACCTCGCGCTCGAAGAACGACTCGACGTCCTCCCGGAGGGGCACGTTCTCGGTGTCGCGGAGCTCAGGGTCGGGTTCGGGGCGGTCTTCCCGGTCGCGGCAGATCTGCGCTTCGTCGTTGCGCTCGGACAGGGCGGAGAGGATGACCTTCCGGACGGGCGCGGCCAGCTTGAGCTCTTCTCTTCGAGCAGCCTGCGCAAGCTCGCCCTCGAAGAGCGCCCGGTCCAGGAAAGACTCGTCCGGCAAACTCCCGAGCAGGGCCCGGATCGCGGCCTGCTGCTTGCGGCCCGCCGCCTCGTCCTTGGCCCCGGCGGCGCCCTTCTTGCGCGACACGGCGAGGTTGGCGAAGGCGCGCTGGTCGTCGAGCCGCGCGATCCGCTCCGGGCTGGCCTGGAAATCGAGCCTGAGCGGCCGTTCGACGGTGATCTTGCGGAAGCCGAAATGCGTCGTCGGGTAGACGCGGCTGACGACGACCTCGCGCTCCTCGCCGTCCTGCTCGACCCTGCAGGTCGCACCGTCCTCGAAGTCGGCCATCAGCCGGAGGATGTCCTCCTTCCGCTCGAACGGTACATCGCGGCGCTTGGCGCCGAGGCTCTTGCGCAGCAGGACCCAGAACGACGTGGCGTCGATGAGCTGGACCTTGCCGCGACGCTCAGGCCGTTTCCGGTTCGTGAGCACCCAGACGTAGGTCGCGATGCCCGTGTTGTAGAAGAGCTGCTCAGGCAGTGCGATCAGCGCTTCGAGCAGGTCGTTCTCGAGGATCCAGCGCCGAATCTCGCTCTCGCCGCTACCGGCGTCGCCGGTGAAGAGCGGCGAGCCGTTCATGATGATCGCGACCCGCGAGCCACCCTGGGCCGGCTCCTTGACGTGCGCCAGCATATGCAGCAGGAACAGAAGCTGGCCATCGCTGATCCGCGGCAGGCCCGGCGCGAAGCGACCGGCGGCGCCCCGATCATGCTCGGTCCGCACGGCATCCTGGTCACGCTTCCAGTCCTTGCCGTAGGGCGGATTGGCGATCATGTAGTCGAAGGTCGCGCGGGCATGCCGATCGTTCGAGAGCGTGCTCCCGAACAGGATGTTGTCCGCGTCACGGCCATCCGCCGACTTCATGAAGAGATCCGACTTGCAGATGGCGAACGTCTCCGGGTTCACCTCCTGGCCGAACAGGTGGGTGTCGGCATCGACGTTTACAGCGTCGCCGCGGCTCTCTCCCTCGCGCGTCTCGCCGACCGCTATGTGTTCCTTGGCGATGGTGAGCATGCCGCCCGAGCCGCAGCACGGGTCGTAGACGCTCAGCACGACCCCTTTCGTGCGCAGCCGTTCCTCGTCGCCCGCCAGCAGCAGATCGACCATGAGATGGACGACATCGCGCGGGGTGAAGTGCTCGCCCGGGTTCTCGTTCAGCGCCTCGTTGAACTTCCGGATGAGCTCCTCGAAGATCGTGCCCATCGTGGCGTTGTCGACCGTCTCCGGGTGGAGATTCACCTTCGGATCAGCGAACCGCTGCATGACCTGGAACAGCAGGCCCGCCTCGTCGAGCTTCGCGATGGTGTTATCGAAGTCGAACTTCTCCAGCACCTCGCGCATGTTCGGGCTGAACCCGGCGATGTAGTTGCGCAGGTTCTGGGCGATGTGGGGGGCGTCGGCGAGCAGCTTCTCGAAGTCGTAGCGCGACGTGTTGTAGAAGGCGAACCCCGAGGCGCGCTGCAGTTGCCCGTCCGGGTTGTCGAGCTTGCCCTTGAACCGGGCCTGAACCGCCAGCACCTTCCGCTTGGTGGGGGCCAGCACGCAGTCGAGCCGGCGCAGCACTGTGAGCGGCAGGATTACATCTTGGTACTTGCTGCGCTTGAAGGTGTCGCGGATCAGGTCAGCCACGCCCCAGATGAAGCTGACGATCTGGCTGTGGTTCATGGTTAGTCCGCGCCGACTGTAGCACTCTGTCGGTGGCCCCGAGCAGTGCAACTGGTCCCGGCTCTCGCCGGCATCTTTGGTCGCGGTCGTTCAAATCGGTCTTGGAACCAGCGGACCACGACTAGAACAGCGGCAACTGGTTCGACCGGTGCATGTCCATCGATGCCGGATTGAACGTCTCAATCAGACGACGCGCCTCCGAGAAATAGTCAGCATCCAACTCGAAGCCCACAAAGGGGAGCCCCAATGCCTTGCACGCCAGCGCACTGTGCCCGAGGCCCAAGAACGGATCCATGACTCGCCTCACCCGTTGGACCCCATGTAGACGAGTGCACATCATCGGGATCCTGACCGGAAATGTGGCGGGGTGGGGCCTTTCCTCGTCACGACTCTGAATGGTCCGGTAGGGTACGAACCATGTATTACCACGGCACCGCAGGTCGTTCTTGGCAGTTGCCCATCTGGCGATGTTGGACTTGTCCTGGTACTCGACCCCGATCGCGCGTCGATCCAACTCCACGTCACCGGACTTTGTCAGGTGAAAGATGTACTCGTGGCAGTCGTTCACGTACCGCTTACTGTTGATGGGCTTGTAGTGCCCGATGGCCACATTGCCGGTGATGGCGCTAGCGACGCCGACGACGTCAGCATCAATGGCTATCGACTTGATCCAGTGGATAGTGTTCTGCAGAACGAATCGCTCCCTGAGACGTTCGAGAACCTCGAATGGACCCCAAGGGTCGGAAGGCTTGCCCGCGACGTTCAAGAACAACGAACCGCCGCGACTCAACACCCGTTGGACAGCATCACCCCAGTCCGCGATCCAGTTAAGGTAATCCGCCCGCGGCAACATATCGTCATAGGATCGGTACGCGATACCCAGATTATAGGGAGGTGACGTCACAACGACGTCAACGGACTCCGGCTCCATCAGTTCACGCATTCCCTCAACGCAATCACGGCGGTAGATCACGGTCTCCGCGCCGTGCAACGTGTTGCGGAACTCTGTCTCCGTGCCCATACGCTTCAGACGTTCAAGAAGTTCGCTCGTCCGAGCCCGTTCTCGGCGCCGAGCTGCAAGAGGCGGCGCAGTGCCTCAGGCTCTGACGCTCCCATGAGGAAGGCGCGAAGATGGCCAAGCAGATCCTCCACCTGTTCCGCCCGAATGTACGGGCAGATCAGGCTCAGGTTGTCTGCTGTCTAGCCTGCATTATTCGTGAAGGCTCCAAGTCGGCCGCGCGGACGGTGTAATTGTCGCGCACCGGGCGCACCGGGCGCACCGGGCGCGCCGGGCGTCGCTGCCGTCGGGCGCTGGCGGGATGGACACTGATTGTCGGTGCGGACGGCCTGGGTATGGGGCCGTCCAGGGACGGCTTCGCCATGGGCGGGCTCGGTTCGCCGTTGGGATGCGTGTATGCGCGGCTGACGGGCGCTGTCTGGGGTCTATCCGGGGCGGGCGCCGAGTGCCAGCGCGATGTGCCGCCAGGCGTGGAGGTCCGGTGTGGCGGTCGGCAGGTGCAGGACCACGCGGCGGACCGAGCCGACGACGTGCGCCCCCAATTTGAGGAGCCGGTCGCGCAGCCACGTCACCTGGGCGCGGGCACAGGCGGTGCGCGCCGCGCGCAGCCGGAGTTCTTGCATCAGCACGTAGGCGGCGGCGGTGAGCAGCACGCGCAGTTGATTGGCCCAGAAGCGACAGCAGCTCGTGCGGTCGATCTGCAGGCCATCGAGCAGTTCCTTGATGCGGTTCTCGATGTCGCCGCGGGCGCAGTAGATCCGTTCATAGAGGAAGCGCGGCGTCTGGCGCAGATTGGTCACGACGAAGCGCGGGTTGTCGCGCGGGGCGCGGTCGCCGAGCCGGACGACCTCGGCCTTGATCACGACGCGGCGGTCGCGGTCCCACGTGCGGGCCCGATAACGGGTGTCGGCGTAGACCTGCGCGGTCTGGCCGCTGGCCGCGCTCTGGGCCTGCGCCACGAGCAGGGCGGGCTCGGCGTGGCGCTGCAACACGGCGTTCCTGGCCATGGCCACCACGTAGTCGAGCCGCGGCTCGGCATCCAGGAAGTCGAAGATCTCCGGTGTCGCAAAGCCCCCGTCGAGCCGGACGAGAAACCGCGCCTGGGGAAAGGCCTGCCGCAGCAGGGGCAGCAGCCGGCACAACACGCCCACGGTCCCGCGGGTGGCCGGCACATTGCCGGGCCGCAGCACCGCCGCGCACAGATACTGTTCGCGTTCCTGGTCGAAGGTCAGAAACGCCAGCAACGGCAGGTAGCACCAGCGATCGTAGTGCCCGTTGAAGAAGGTGAGCTGCTGGGCGCCGTGCGTCGCGTCGTCGGTCGGATCCAGGTCGATCGTGATCCGCCGCGCCCGCCCGTCCAGCCGGCGCTGATGCCGCTCGATGACCCGCATCGCCAGCTCGCGCGCCAGCTCGTAGAGGGCGGACCGGCCGACACCGTTCTCGAACCGAGAGATCGTCGGCTGCGAGGCCAACGCCTCGCCGGCGACCGGGTCCCGCCCGAGCAGCAGCTTGTGGATCGGGTCGTCGGCGAGATGGTTGGCGTCGTTGCCATCGGGATGACCGCAGGCAATGCCGAAGATCCGCTGTCCGAGCAACTCCGCCAGCGTGTGCCGGATCTTCCCGGGCTCCCGTCGGTCCACCAGACACCGGGCGAAACCCGCCACCAACCCATACACGCGCTCCGCCGCCTTGAGCAGGACGGCGCCGCCATCGGAACTCGCGTGCTGGCGGTCGAACGTCGCGACGAGGGGCTTGTCGAAGAGATCCGGAAAGAGGACAGTCTGTGGTATCGTATTGATCGTCACGTAAGGGCCTTCGTGGTGGGTAAATGTCTGTGAACAAGCCATTTATACCACGCGGAGGCTCTTTTTTTCTACCGTAATCGGACCCTTCCTGAATTATCCGGGCTAGGAGCCCGTGGTGAAACCCCGCGTAGCACCGAGAGCGGTGAGGCGCTCGCCTGACAAGGCGCGACGAGGGAGCATATTGGCCGTATGAGACCGAGGAGCAACGCCGTTCAGGCGGGATGCATCGCCGCTCGAATGTAGCAGGGGTTTCACCACGGACTCCTAGAGGTTGCACCTTCTTGTCAGCCGCACACACGTCCAGTGGGTCGCCTCACCGCGGATTCTGCTTCCCGGTCTCGGGCCACCTGAATCTAACTGTGACCTTTCGACACCACTCGACTCTGACGGGAGAAACTGATGGTGAACAAAGCCAAGGTTTCATCCCAGAGGACCGAGTGGACATCCATCAGAATGCCAGAACCGCCCCCACGAGTCGAGCTGCTGCACCTGGACATCCAGTGTCGACGGTCATTCACCCACCGCAGGATATGCTGAGACCATGTCGGGCAAGTCCGAGATCCAGAGAGAGGCACTCAATCTTCCAGCACAGGAGCGCGTCGAGCTTGTCGTCGAGCTCTGGGACAGTCTGGCGCCGGGAGATATTCCTGTCTCCGACTGGCAGCGGGAGCTGATTCGTGACCGCTTGGCGGCACTGGACGAGGTCCTGCCGAGGAGCGTTCGGTGCCCTGGGAAGCGGTCCGCAAACGCGTCTTCTCCGACAGGACGTGACCCTGCCCGTCCGGCTGACGTCTGCTGGGCTCCTAGGCGCAAGCGGCGTTCAAGGGTTCCACGGAAACTCGTAGCTCGGCTTGTTGACGTAGCGGCGTTGCTCGATCTCGAGCGTAGTGCCCGAACCGGGCGCGAGCACGACTTGGAAGGACGAGTCGGCGACCCGGGTGCGGACGCCCTCTTGCGTCACTGCGACGATCTGGTGCTCGCCGAACGAGCCGCCCTGAATGACGAGGGTGCGCGACTCGACCGGGCTGACATTCACCAGTGAAAGTGTCAGTCGATCGTCGCTCATCCGCTCCACGAGGGCGGCCACGTCCTCCGGGACGCCGGGACGGCGCTGCTCGGCGTCGAAGTAGCGCAGGCGCGTGTGGGCGACCACCGCGCGTCGGTCCACGTAGATGCCGCCAACCATGAGCCGGTAAAGCGACGTCATCGTGTCCGCCTGGATGGGGTTCATCGCCATAGGGTCGTCCACGAGCCTCGTGTCCGGTGTCGTCGGATCCTCGACCGCCATGCGCACGCGCCGGTGCACATCGGCGAGTCCGTTGCGCAGTGCGTCTTCCGGATAGCCCGGCTTCTTGCCCTCGAGATAGTCGATCCAGGCGTTGGACGTGATGCGCGCGCGGTCCTCCGGCTTCCACGACAGCCAGTACATCTCCAGCATGTTTTCCTGCTCGCGCGGCCGGAAGCTGTACCAGACGGGGTTGTCGTTGAACCCTTCGCGAGCCCAGTTCGGGTTGCCGTACATGCGCGGTGTGTAAAGCACACCATCCCGCATCTCTCCCGCGGCGACGATGATATCGTCCTGCCTTCGCCACACGTCCAGGTAGCGCTCGTCGCCCGTAAGCACGTACGCGTTCATGAAGCCCGGGAAGGGCCAGCGCGTGCGTTCCCGGTCCTCCATCCTCGCGCCCGGCGGATTCTGGCTCTCGATCGTGAAGCTCCAGCCGTAGGCGCCGCCGTACCACTTCCCGTCCGCGCCACCGCCGATCGTCCCGTCCAGGCCGACATTGCTGGGAATCATGCCGCCATTCGCATCCGCGCGATCAGCCCAGGCATCCACGTATTCCAGCAGCCAGTCCCGGTACTTGTCCTCACCCGTGAGCACGTACGCGTTTATCGCCAGGTTGGTGGTGAGAAGGTTCAGGGGATGATCCCCGACCGACATGTAGTAGTCCTTGTAATGGAAGAGCATCTCCTCGTAGCTCTGCTCACCGTGCCCGGCGCCGTAGCGGTTCCTGATTTCGCTGGGGTCACCCACCCAGTCCACCGCCGTCGTGAATCGCATGAGGGGGCCCCGGCTCCCGTTCCACATCGAACGGATCAGCTTGTGGACCGGATCGTAGTTGGGCGCACCCGGGTCCTCGTTCATGTAGAAACCGGCGAAGCGGCGGACGCGCTGCTCGTACACGGGATCGTAGGGATCCATCAGGCCCATGTTGTTGAACACCTGGATGCCTTCGGCGTTGTGCATCCAGTCCGCATGGGTCGGAAACTCCTTGAAGTACATCCCATCGGTGGCGAAGGGCACGAACTCGGTCCGTGCCTCGCTGAACTGCCGCACGTGGCCGTCGTAGATCCTCTTGGTCAGCTCCATGATCCGGGCGGAGCCGCCCAGCGCGTACATCTCCGGCCATCGGTTGATGTTCTCGATGGCGTCGTCCGGGCCGTCGTTCATGCCCCAGCGCAGATCGGCGAGCAGATAGCCCCGCTCGTCGAAGTAGCGCTCGGCAAAGCGCTCCATGGCGATCGAACCCGAGCGCAGCAGCTCGCGCTCCAGCAACGCCCACTCGGGGGCCACCATCGGAGTCTCCGCACGGAGCGTGACTCTCTGGGCGTGCAGCGGCTGGGGCGGCGCGAGGGCGCCCCACGCGACGAACGCGCTGACCCACGCGAGGAACCACCGCGTGATCAAGTGCTGTCTCACCGCGTGCCTCCCACCCGTTGGGACTGGTCGTCGAACCCGTAGTCCGGTACGTACTCGTCCGGGTAGTGCTCCCCCATGCGCCGGTCGCCGATCACGAGCCACAGGATGTCCCGGGCGGTCTCGCGGTTGACTCCCGCGTCCGCCGCCAGCCGATCGATGTCGGGAAATTCCCCCTCGACCATTCGCGGCATGATCAGGCCGAGCAGACGCTCGATGACCGGCAACGGGGTCGGCGTCAACTGAACGTCGACCCTCGAGAGTCCCTCAACCGGGACCGAGATGCGGTTGTGCCCGATAGCCAGGAACATCAGGGACCCGTTGGGCGATGGCACGGAAATCTCGTAATAGCCGTCGCGGTCCGTCTTCACCACCCGGTCTGTACCCTGCGCCACCACGTTCACTGCCGAAAGCGGTGGCCTCCAGTCCTCCGGGTCCGTCAGCGCAAGGTCCGCCATGCACGGATCGAGCTGCCAACAGTCGGGTAACGTGGGGTTGTAGAGCACCCTGCCGTGGACGGTCATCTCCTGCGCCGACGCGCCCTGGGGAGCGAGGAGAAGGCCCATGGTGAGCAGGCCCATCGCGATCAGATTGGGCGCGCATCGCATCGGTGTCATTCCGTGCCTCCGTAGCGGGTCAGGCATTGGCGTGTTCCGCCACGACCAACGAAGAGGAGAGCCCCGTGCGTGTGACCACTCTAATGCGCCGGCTGCTGGGTGTCACGCAGATGTACGTCGAGCAGGTGCGCGTCCAGGCCGACGGTCCGCTTATCGTGGCGATGCGGCCGTTCGACGAGGTCCACGCGGCGGGCTATCCCGGTGGCTACAGCCGTGTGAGGGACTACGTCGGCGCGGTGCGTCCGCGCCAGCCGGTCGATTCGGTGGTGCGGTTTGAGACACCGCGGTGTCGTCAGGGCCACGCAGCTTCGCCACGCGTGGTGGGTCGGACTCCGGTCGCTCCGCTCCCTGCATCCGACCCACCACGACCGATGGGCATCAACCGGAGAACGTCAACTCCGCCCCAGACAACCTCCCCAGAAGTGTGCAGTCTTCATTTGCCTTTGACAGGTGGGTGCAATTGGGTCGCAGGTGACACGCGACCGCTGGCCTCCCGTCGCTCCTGACAATCGGCGTGCGCGCCGACATCCCCCCGATTTTGAGTAGCACCTAGTGCTGTGCCATCAATAAACATTAGGACTATTGGGGAGCTCGTCTCGAACCGAGAGAGTTTCCATGCCGCAAAAGAGGTACATCGTTCGACTCACAGCCCAGGAACGCGAGGTCTGTCAACAGACGGTCCGCAAGCTCAACGGGAGCAGCGAGAAAGTGCGCCGCGCGCAGATTCTCTTGAAGGCCGATGCGGACGGGCCGGCGTGGACCGACCAGCGGGTCGCCGAGGCCTTTTCGTGCCGCACCAAGACGGTCGAGAACATTCGCCAACGGTGCGTGCTGAAAGGCTTCGAACAGGCGCTGGAGCGAAAACGACGCGAATCACCCCCGGTCGAGAAGCTGCTCGACGGCGAACAGGAGTCCCAGGTCATCGCCCTGCGTCTGGGGCCGCCCCCGAAGGGCTACGCGAACTGGTCGTTGCGCCTGTTGGCGCGCCGGGTCGTCGAGTTGGGGGTCGTCGAGTCGATCAGCCACGAAACCATCCGGCGGACGCTGAAAAAAACGGCATGACGCAGCGGAAAATCGAGTACTGGGTGATCCCGCCGCAGGCCGATGCCGAGTTCGTGGCGAACATGGAACAGGTCTTGGATCTGTATCAGAAACCCTACGATCCGGATTGTCCCGTCGTGTGCATGGACGAGCAGCCGGTGCAGTTGGTCAAGGAAACCCGCCCGCCGATGGCGGCCACGAAGAAGCGTCCCCGGCGTGTCGACTACGAGTACGAACGGGCCGGCACGGCCTCGGTCTTCCTGTTCAGCGAACCGCTGGCGGGTTGGCGGCAGGCGACGGCCCGGGCCCGGCGCACGAAGGTGGACTGGGCGCTGGAGGTCGCCGGCCTGCTGGAAGGACGCTACGCCGAATGCGAGAAGATCACCTTGGTGAGCGACAACCTCAACACGCACACGAAGGGCGCCTTCTACGAAGTGTTCGAGCCGACCCGGGCACGGCAACTGGTTCGTCGCATCGAGTTCTGCCACACGCCGAAACACGGGAGTTGGCTGAACATCGCGGAGAACGAACTGAGCTCGATGACGCGCCAATGCCTTCGCCGGCGTCGCATCGGCGAACTCAAGACGCTCCACGACGAAGTGTCGGCGTGGTCCACCGACGTCAATGGCAGGCAACGCGGCGTGGACTGGCAGATGAAGGTCGACGATGCGCGCTGTAAACTCAAGTCCGTATATCCGAAGATTATGACGTGACGGACCACTAGGGCGTCCACCCACATGAGCACCGTTCCGTCCGCCGCGACTGTAAGCCGCCTGGAAATACGTCAGAAGGAGCTGGAACGATGAGCAAGACGCATCTGGCCGTCGGTCTCGGGCGCAAGGCGATCAAGCACGGCTACCGCGTGCTCTTCACGACGGCCGCGGCGAGGCTGACCACGCTCACCAAGGCGCTGAGCGAGGGCCGCTTGGACGACAAGCTGAAGGTCTACACAATCCCGCGGCTGCTGATCATCGCATGGCCGCGTCGCGCAAACGCGTGGGCACGGAACAGACTAGACTAGTGTGACGTCTAGTCTGTTTTCAACGGAGGTGACGCGGCATGAGCAAGACATGGCAGGTACAGGATGCCAAGGCGCGCTTCAGCGAGTTGCTCGAAATGAGTCTCACCGAAGGGCCACAGATCGTGACCAAGCGGGGCGTGGAGGCGGCTGTGCTGGTGCCTATTGACGAGTGGCGGCGACTGGAGAAGCGGGCTCGGCCGGATCTCAAGGAACTGCTGCTGGCCCCGGAGGCGCGCACCGATGCACTGACGCCACCGCGGCCACGCCATCGCCAACGCTTGTCTCCGAGCTTCGAGTAAGCCCGTGTATCTGCTTGATACCAACGTTGTATCGGAACTGCGCCGCCCTCATCCGCATCCGGCCGTCGTCCGGTGGATTGAACAGGTGGCCGCCGATGAGCTGTTGCTGTCCGCGGTGACGGTCGGGGAGATCCAAGCGGGTATCGAACTCACGCGCGAGCAGGATATCGCCAAGGCGGAGGAACTGGAGGCGTGGCTCAGCGCGGTGCTGGTTTCCTATAGCGTGCTCCCCATGAATGTAGACACATTCCGGGCATGGGCGCGGCTCAAGCATCGCCGTTCAGACACCCTGCTGGAGGATGCCATGATCGCCGCAACGGCCTTGGTGCATCGGTTGACGGTCGTGACCCGCAACGTGCGAGATTTTGACCAACTCGGAGTCGATCTCCTGAATCCATTCGAACACGAATCCGACGTGCGGCGGTAGGTTGTCAGAATCACAACCCGTAGCGAGCCGGACGCCGTCCAACCGACCTTTGAGCGGATGGTGTCTGCCGCAATGGGCGGGTGCTCATGCTCGGTCTCACTCCTGACCGCGCTGCCGGGCTACTGAACCTCGCTGCCCAGTTGTTTGGCCCATTACCTGGGGAATTGCTGACTGATGATCAACGACAACCATTTTTGCCGGCCGCACCGCGCGCGCCGACCGCGGCCAGCCGATTCTTCAGCACCTGCTTGAACGACCGGACATCCGGCACGGTGGACGCAATATCCGTATCGGCAGTGCTTATCCTGCACGCGCACGTGCCCTCCGACCCCACGGCGATAATCACGTCGATCAGGTTGTCTCGGCCGAACTCGGCCGTGATCACGATGAAGCTGTCCTCGGTCACCCGCACGCCCGCGATGCCGTCGCCGAAGGTCGAGCACAGAAAGCGGATGATCGGCTCCGCGTGCCAGGCCGCGGCAGCCGCGTCCTGTCGGCACGCGACGTCCACCCCGTCGACCGCCGCTCGTAGCGCCTTGACCGTCGCATAGACCAGGGTCGTCTCGGACACGTCGCCCGGCAGCCGGTCCTCGACGTCACGCTGCGGTGTGATGGTCGGGTTACCTCCCGCGAAGGCCGGCAGCGCCTCGACGTGCAGTCTCATGCCGGAAGCACCGGGTTCGCCAGTTTCCTCCAGGACCGAGGACTCCTCGACGCCGGCCCACACGAAGCCGCTGCCCTCCGGCTCGGGTCGCCCCTTCCGCATCGCCTCGAGCAGCGTCGGCGAGACCTTCAGGTCCACCCTGTCTTCGGCCGGTTCCTCGTCGGTCCAGACGGCGAACCGGTACTCGCGCTGGGCCCGTCCGTACTCCAGGTACTGAAGCCGACCCGCGGCGTCCCCACGAAGCAGCTGCCCACCGGCAGCCCGTAGCCGACCTCTCCATCGAGGCGGTTGCCTGACGCGACGCCGCCGTGCGCCATCCCCGCCATCGTCTCCCGGCCCCACAACGCCTCGGCGCCGCTCGTCGCCTGTCCGCCCCACGACGGCGCCACCCGCGCCGCAAAGCCCAGCGGCGTCGACGGCGTCGGGTTGTAGCTCAGCGACACCGCCACGCCCCGCTCGGAGAACCCGTCGGCCTGGTGCATCACCAGCATCCGCACGCGCACGTCCACCGCCAGCCCGGTCGCCGCATCCGATACGACGAGGCCCACGCCGACGTCCATGCCGGCGCCGGTCTCGGCGTCCCCGCCGTCGTGCCGCAGCCCGACCTCGACGCTCGGCCTGAGCGACAGCCGGCCGGCGAGCGTGTAGGCCCGCGAGCCCTCAAGCCCCGTCCGGACGCGGGTCACCGCTGCCTCGGTCGCCTTCAGGCGTCCCGCCGGGCCGTCCACGCCGTCGATCGACGTACCGACCCACAGCGCGTCGGCCTTGAACGCCAGCGCGAAGCCGCCCGCGCCCCCGGCCACTAGCTCGCCCCGCGTCCCCGCCGCCGCCATCGCCATCGACAGGCCCGACTCCAGGGCCGGACCGCCGTCGGGCGTCAGCCACAGTCCGCCGGAGCCGTAGCCCGCCACGCCCCAGACCGTGTCGCTCGCCCGGATCGCCCCGGCGGCGACCGCGATCGGCCCGCCGAGCCCGAGCCGGGCTGCTGTATATGGTCGGGGTGCGGCGGTCGGAAGTCGCCGCCCTCCGCTGGGCGGACGTGGCCGACGCCGGCGACGCTGACGGCATCCTCGTCACCGTCCGCCGCAGCAAGACGCGAACCAGGCGGGCGAGACCAACTGGATCCGTAATAATGGTGACCCAGCCCGACGCGGACCCCTAAACTTGACTGTACCTCTGCAGGTGCTGCCGATGACGGCTCGCGAGTGTCGTCTGGGAGAACTATGAGCGAAGATGCACACGCTCGACCGTCGGGCGATGCGCCGGAGCCTCTATACGATCTGAACGTTCCGACGCCAACGCACGCCGAGCGGGCGCGCACGCTGGTCGCGCAGAGCTCGACCGGCACGCTGTGTACCCTTGCTCTGGAGCCGGCCGGCTACCCCTACGGCTCGTTCGTGACCGTCGCCTTCGACGACGGAGCGCCGATCTTCCTGATTAGCCGGCTCGCCGAGCACACCAAGAATCTTGAACGGGATCCGCGCGCATCGCTGCTGGTGGCCGAAGGGGGCTCCGCGGATCCGCTCGCCAACGGTCGTGTCACGATGATCGGTCGGTGTACGCGTGTCAACGGAGAGGGAGGCAGCGCTCGTGACGCGTTTTTGGCGACTCATCCCAATGCCGCGTACTACGCCGACTTTCGCGACTTCGCGTTCTGGAGGCTCCACGTGGCGTCGGTTCGGTACATCGGGGGCTATGGACGCATGTCGTGGGTGAGCGAGGCCGAGTGGCAGACCGCCGAACCGGATCCGCTCGGTCCGTCGGCGGCCGCCACGATCGCGCACATGAACGCCGACCACGCCGATGCGCTGGTGCTCTACTGCAAGGCCTTTTCGAAGGCGACCGAGGTCAGCGCCGCGAGCATGACGAGCGTGGATCGGTACGGGTTCGAGATGTCGGCGAAGACCAGAGAGGGACCGCGGCCCGTTCGGTTGGCGTTTACCGAGCCGGTCAGCACACCGGACGAGGCGCGCGCCGCTTTGATCGCGATGCTCAAGGACGCCAGGAACACACTGGCCTGATGGTGCGGTCGGGGAACGTCGAGTCACTCGCGCGTCGAACTAGCAGCCTGTCGGACTTAGGCGCGGCAAACGCGCGTGGAAGCGACTTGGCACCTGTTTGAACGACGCCCTGTGTCTCTGTGCCGGGAGGGCCGCTTCGACCGAAACGGGGACTGTATCCTGGCCATCGGTCGCTGACGGCGCCTGGAGGTCTTTCTGACGCCTCTGGTGGGTCGCGAACACGCCGAGTTCCGCCCCGTATAGCCCCGTCATGCCAGCCTGAGGTTGTGCACGCGTCGGCAGTTATACGCCAGCGTTACCAAGGCCCATTCGCCCTCCACCTTCTCAAGACCCCGCAGCAGAAACTGCCGGAAGCCCATCGCCTGCTTCACGATCCCGAACACCGGCTCCACCGTCTGCTGGCGCAAACGGTAATGCGCCCGGTGCTCCGGCAGTGCCATCTTCTCCTGCATCGACTTGATCCAGTCCGCCTGCGGCTCCTTCGCCAGCTGCTCCGGCGGCTCCGGTCGGAAGTCGTGCCGGCGCCGTTGGCCTTCCGCCCCCGTCGCCACCAACACCTCCACACCGCGACCTGCCAGTTGCGACACCTCGCTGCCCGTCGCGTAGCCACTGTCCGCCAGTACCCGATCCGCCGCGCCCACCGCCGTCGGTATCGCGTCCACGTCCGCCACCAACTCGTTGCGGTCGCTCGCGCACACGCTCACCCGCGACCCCAACACCAACTGACTGCCGTCGGCATCCACCACCGCCTGCGCGTTGTATGCCTGGCGGTACTCATGGCGCCGGCTCTTGCGCATCAGCGCACTGTCCGCATCCGTCAGGTTGATCTGCGCCTTCGCCTCCGGCGCGTCCCTCGGCGGCGTGATGTGCCGACCCTTGCGCGATCCCGCACGCCGCTCCCGCGCCGCCACCGTGCGCTCGTACTCCGCCCGCTCCGCGTCCGCACGCGCCTGCGCACGCCGTTCCAACTCCGCGCACGCACGGTCCAGCTTCGCCCGTAGCGTCTCGCGCCGCGACAACTCCTCCGGCAGACCCTGTGGGTCCGGCACGTCGTCCGTGTCGGCGTGCTCCGCCTGATCCAACAACCCCTCGATCTCGCCTCGCAACTGCTCGCGCAACGCCCCCGCACGGTCGTAGCGGATGCTGTTGCGCTTGTTCGCGTTCGCGTCCACCTTCGTCCCGTCCACGCTCACCGTCCCAACACGCAGCAACTGCAGCTCCTTCGCCAGCAGCAGTACCTGCAGGAACGCCTCCGCTACCGCTTCGAAGTTGCTGCGCCGGAACGTGCAGATCGTGTCGTGGTCCGGATGACAGTTCGCCGCCACGTACCGAACGCCAATGTCCCGATACGTCGCCCGCTCGATCCGACGCGAGCCGAAGATCCCGTTCGCGTAGCAGTACACCAGCAACGCCAGCATCATCCGCGGGTGATACTGCGCCGATCCGGTGCCCCGTTCGTTCACCTGGAACCGCTCCAGCGGCACCCGTTCCACCGCCTCCACCACGAAGTGCGCCAGATCGTCCTCAGGCAGCCAATCGCGCAGGTCCGGCGGCAGCAGATACAACTGCGACTGGTGCCGCTGTACAAAATTCGGCATCTACTTCTACCCCCTCAACTCGACAAGCCCCATTATAAAACCCGGGCCTAAGTCCGACAGGCTGCTAGCCCGGATTTCTCACCGTTGTAGATACAAGAGACTGCCTGTGATGGCGTAAAGTGTTGTGATCGCAATACTTTCACACCAGACACGGAGGCAGCCTCTTGTCCACACAGTGTACGCCAATCCAACTTGAATTTCCGCGTGTCGGCCGCCGCCGACTGGTGGCGCGTTTCGGTGGCGGGCGGATTACCTCCAACGCGGGCGCGCTATTACTGCAGGCAGTGGAAGCGTGCACGCAGGTGTGCCGGCGTGCGGCGCGGTGCTTCCAGGATCACCGGGACGGGCGGTGGGTGGAGCACACGGTCGAGGAGTTAGTGACGCAGCGGGTGTTTGGCCTGGCGCTGGGCTACGAAGACCTTAACGACCACGACACGCTGCGGCGCGACGCGCTATTGGCGGCGGTGGTGGGCAAGGCGGACCCGACCGGGGCATCCCGGGTGCGGGCGGCGGACCGCGGGTCGGCCCTGGCGGGCAAGAGCACGTTGAACCGGCTGGAGTTGGCGGGGCCTGACGCGGAGACGGACCGCTACAAGAAGGTGAGCTATGACCAGGCGGCGCTCGATGCGCTGCTGGTCGACCTGTTCATCGAGGCCCACCCGCAGCCGCCCGTGCGCATCGTGCTCGATGTCGATGCCACCGACGACCCGCTACACGGCCAACAGGAAGGGCGCTTTTTCCACGGCTACTACCGGCACTACTGCTATCTGCCGTTGTATGTCTTCTGCGGCGCGCACGTGCTGTGTGCACGGCTCCGGCCGGCGAACATTGATGCGGCGGCCGGCGTGGTCGATGAACTGGCGTGGATCGTGGCCCGCGTGCGGCAGGCGTGGCCGGCGGTGGCCATTCTGGTGCGCGGCGACTCGGGCTTCTGCCGGGACGCGTTGCTGAGCTGGTGCGAGGCGCAGCAGGTGGACTATCTCATCGGGGTCGCCAAGAACGACCGCCTCACGGCGCAACTGGCGCCGGCGATGGTGCAGGCCCAGGCCCAGTGCCAGGCGAGCGGTCAGCCGGCCCGGGTGTTCGCCGACTTCGGCTATCGCACGCGCAAGAGCTGGAGCCGGGAGCGGCGGGTCGTCGGCAAGGCCGAGCACCTGCCGGCCGGGCCGAATCCGCGCTTCGTGGTGACCTCGCTGCCGGCAGACCGCGTCCCGGCCCAGCCGCTGTATGAGGACCTGTATTGCGCCCGCGGCGATATGGAGAACCGCATCAAGGAGCAGCAACTGGCCTTGTTTGCCGACCGCACCAGCAGTGCCACCCTGCGGGCCAACCAGTTGCGCCTCTACTGGTCGACCTTGGCCTACGTCCTGTTGCACGCGCTCCGCAGCCGGGCTTTGGCAGGCACCCGGCTCGCCCGCGCCCAATGCGACACCTTACGCCTCCGGCTGCTCAAGGTCGGCGCCCATATCCGTGTCACCGCACGCTGCGTCTGGGTCGCGTTGACCGACTATCTGCCTGACGCCGACCTGTTCATCCTCGCCGCCAACCGCTTGCACCAAGCGCGCGCACCCGCCTGACGCCCCAGTCCAACGCCAGACCACGTCCGCAGCTACCCGGTGGGCTACCCCGGGGCCGGCCCGCTGCGCCCGCCACGCCGCCGTCGGTGTCGCAACCGCCCCGTCCGCCGCCTTCTAACCTCTCCCGCGCGTCCGTGCTGGACCTCCTGCGCCGCAAACTCACCGCTTCAGCCTCGCGCCGGGTGGCTGTGAGAAATCCGGGCTAGGCGTCGCTGAGATGACGCCGTGTGGTGACGCGTATTCGTTGTCGATCTCTTTGGCTCTTTCGATCACCCTGCCGACTGTGGCATAAAGGTAATCGGCGGTTTCCAGTCACCCGGCGACAGCGACCACATCTACGACAGTCGCCGTGCAACGCGGTTCCGGCACCGGCTCATGGTGTTCGCGCAGGCTCTCGACGTGAAACCGGATCGCCTCGCTGATCTCGCGGACCGCCTCTGCCTCAGAAGCGCCGGTGGCGACGCACCCAGGCAGGTCGGGAACGTAGGCGGCGTAGTTCTTCGGCGATTTTTCGATGACGATCGTGTATCGCATTGGCCTGGTCACTCTCCCTTCAACCTGGCTTGCTTCATGACGCTGCTCCAAGTGCCCCGCGGCCGGTCGTCGCTTAGCTTGCCGGCAATCGTCACGGTTCCGGGCTTGTCCGGATGCCGGTCCTGACGATGGCTCCCTTTGGTGCGACCAGCGACCAGCCGTCCTGCTCCACCAGGAGAATCGCGTCACGGACCGTCGGCACGGGTCAGGTCATCCGTCACAGCTCCAGACCCGGAGAAATCGCCGTACAAGGCCATGCGTCAGCGCCAGCAACTCGCGGAGGACCTCGTCGTCGGAGATGTCCGCCGACCAACCGTACGCGGCAGCCACAGCCGCGTCAAGAGCCTCGTGCGCATCGGCGAGCCATTGGCGGCCGGACGTTGTAGAGGTTCGTCAGCGTGCGCTTCTTGAGCGCCTTCGCCGCGTCCTCGTCGCGGGGAACCGGCCGCTTCGGATAGCCGGGAACCGTATCGCAAACGCTCGTTTTGGACATACGGGCGTGGCGGCTTGCCGGGGCCAACCTTGGGCACGAGGCCTCCGGCCGGGCCGAAATAGGCCCTGCGTCTGCGGCAGCGGCCTGAAGTTCAAACGTTGCTGCGGGAGGTAGCGTCAGCTTCTCCGCGCTCGATCGAGCACCCATCGCGGATGCCGGCGGATCGACTGATCCGGCAACGCGTACGTCCGACCCGTTTGAGAAGACGCCGCTAGCGGGTCGGCGTGGACACGAACAGATAGGCGTCGAGGACCTCCTCGCGATAGGTCTGGTTGAACCGTTCGATGAAGGCGTTCTGCACAGGATTGCCCGGCTGGATGTAAAGCCGGGCAATCCCGTGCCGGTCACACCAGTCGACAAACACCTGGGCCGTCGCCTCCGGCCCGTTGTCCAGCCGGAGTGCCTGGGGACGCCCGTAGAGGGCCACCAGTTGGTCGAGCACGCGGACCACGCGTGGCGCCGGGATTGACGTTGTCACGAAGACATGGTCGCCCAGGCGACCGGCAACGACCAGCCGACCCCGTCGACGGAGTCTTCCACACGACTGCTCCCTGGCGAACCAGGTGAGGGACAGTCGGGAGTCCGCCCCGGCCCTGGCGAGCGCGTCGACGACGCGGCGTGGTACTTCGCGATCGACCCGGCGGCCCACGCGGCCTTCGTCGGGCAGCTCGCCGCGCTGGCGCATCATGGCGCGCGCGCGATGACGACGTTCCTCGACCATCCCGCCTGCTGGCGGCGCGCCGCGCGCTTCTTTCACGCGGAGGCGTTGCCCGCCTGGCGCAAGCGCACCCATCTGCCGCACGTGCCCGCAGCGGTGGACGAGGCGAGTCTCCAGGCACTCGCCGCTGGCCTCAGCACGTACTTCCGCCGCACCGAGGGCCGGGGCACGCACTGCGTCGTGGAACCGGTCCGCCGGGGCAGGCTGGACTATTTCTTCGCCGACCCCGAAGACTACGCGCAGCAGCGTGTCGAATGGGTGGACGGCCAGTTCGGGCAGCGGCCGCACCACCCGGCCTTCGAGGTCATCTACGTCTATTCGCAACGGGACGGCACGCTCGACGTGAACATCCGCGGCGCGCGCACCGCCGTCGAACCGTTGCAGGGCCTGTTCGCGGCCACCATCCTCAAGCAGCCCGTGCTCCCCCCCGATCCGACCGACGACCGGGTCTACGACCTGCATGCGTTACGGGAGCCCGGGTTCGAGTTCGTCTATGACAGCGGCAGCGGCATTCAGGACGTCGCGGTGACGGCGCTGCGCCTCGCATCGCGGGTCACAACGGGGGACCGCCTCACGCTTGAAGCCGATACGGTCGGCCACCCGACGGCGGTCTACGACCTGCTTGCGCGGCTGGGTTCGGCGGTGCCCCTCCACCTCTACCGCGTCACCCAGGTCGAGCTGACGGCGTCGGTGATCACGGACATCAGCCAGCCGCCACAGCGGGTGACGATTCGCCTCACCCGTCCCAACGCGTGCTCCCTGCCCTACGACGACCTCGGCCTCACCCTGCGCGCCATGCTGCACGCCTCCGGGATCGAGCCACAGGCCCCCGCCGAGGCGGTGGCCCCGGCGGGATGACGCCGCGGGCGGCCCTGCTCGACCTCGTGGCGCGGGTCGGGGCGCGAGACGGCGCGGCCGTGCGAGTGAACGAGACCGACGTACGCCAGTGGCCGGCCGAGGCCGTCTCGGCCCTCAAGGCGCACCGGCTCCTGGTTCGGGCGCGGCCTGCCAGGACCGTGGTCTGTCCCGGTTGCGAAGCCGACTGCGTCATGCCGGTGCAGACGATCC
The DNA here is from genome assembly GCA_965246995.1 of Vicinamibacterales bacterium. GTDB lineage: Bacteria > Acidobacteriota > Vicinamibacteria > Vicinamibacterales > UBA8438 > VXRJ01. The sequence goes on along the minus strand of OZ252008.1, from coordinate 440,546 downwards.
CCGCGGGGCCGCCGCGCGCGGCGGCGCGATTCATCGTTTGCGACAAACGGAGCGACATCAACCGGGTCGCGCTCACCAGGGCACACGTGGACCAGTGGAAATGCGACGCCGAGGCGCTCGCCCGGTTTGTCGTCGAGCAGGTGGGCCTGCGCCGGAGCCGGCACCGGACCGACGAGTCTGGAACTCGGCCCCTCGGGCTCGCCGCCGGCGACACGCGGCACCAGATGCTGGGCCTGCACACGCACGGGGACGTGACGCTGGTCGTCGCGGACACGGCCGTGGCCCTGGCGGACCTGATCGACTTCGAGCACGGCGCCTACGTTCTGGACACCGCCGCCATTCGCCACCTCGTCGATGCGGCGACGACCGCCGACCGCGCTACACGCCGAGCACGACGCGGCGCGAGGCCCGCACGCTCGATTCGCAGGCGCGGTACGCGCGCTGGCAAACGGCCTACCGCGCGCTCAAGCAGCGGCGCCCGCGGATGTCCGACGTGTGGTACGCCCGGCAGATTGCGAAGCAGGCGGTGGCGGCCGGCTGCCACGTGAGCACTATCCGCAAACACATGACAGGACGGCCGGGGGCCGTCACGCGGCGCGGCTGACGCGACGGGAACTGGGGGAGGGGACGACCGTCGTCGAGCCGCCGTCGGTCGGGTCGGGCAGGGCCTTCCCGAGCGGGGACACCGCACCTGAGAGATTGTAGAGCAATGTGTATACTCAGGTTCCGAGCTAATCTGTAAGTCCTTTATACGCAGTCAGTTATTGCGAACAAAGTGGTGGACCGCGTGGCAGGACGGTGCAGACGCACAACGGAAGAATACCGCCGGGGGGTCCGTTTCGTCTGGCCGAGCACGCGCGCCGGACGGCACCCTCGCCCGCCTGTCGCAAACGACCGTTTGCGATACATGCTGATCGGATACGCCCGCGTCTCAAAGGCGGACGGCTCCCAGCCGCTGCTCGGCGTGCTGATACTGCTACCCGCACCGCCAGCCTCAGCGCAATCGCGCGACGACTTCGCATCCTGGGATGCGAGCGGGAACGGCGACCTGACGTACACTGAAGCAGAAGAACGTGATGAGGGCCTGCGGTTGCCTGCGTACCAAGACAACCGTGACGGTTGTATGCAGTTCTAGTGGCCAAGCGACCGGCTGCCCTGAGAGAGGAAACCAGTTCAACGGCCCTCACACGGCTTCCGAAAGATGCCCCACGGCTCGAAACGAGACGAGTGGATTGGTGGCGATGAAAACGTGCGCGCCTGGAACCAGCGCCGAGAGTAACAGGTTTGCAAACCTAGTGGTCCGTCACCTTATAATATTCGGATATACGGACTTGAGTTTGCAGCGCGCATCGTCGACCTTCATCTGCCAGTCGACACCGCGTTGCGTGCGGTTGACGTCGGTGGACCACGCCGACACCTCGTCGTGCAGCGTGCCGAGGTCGCCGATGCGGCGCCCGCGCACGCATTGGCGCGTCAGGGAACTGAGTTCGTTCTCCGCGATGTTCAGCCAGCTCCCGTGTTTCGGCGTGTAGTAGAAGTCGATGCGTCGAACCAATTGCCGCGCCCGGGTCGGCTCGAACACTGCGTAGAAGGCGCCCTTCGTGTGCGTGTTGAGGTTGTCGCACACCAAGGCGATCTTCTCACAGTCGGCGTAGCGTCCTTCCAACAGGCCGGCGACCTCCACCGCCCAGTCCGCCTTCGTACGCCGGGCCCGGGCCGTCGCCTGCCGCCAACCCGCCAGCGGTTCGCTGAACAGGAAGACCGAGGCCGTGCCGGCCCGTTCGTACTCGTAGTCGACACGCCGCGGACGGTTCTTCGTGGCCGCCATCGGCGCGCGGGTTTCCTTGACCAACTGCACCGGCTGCTCGTCCATGCACACGACGGGACAATCCGGATCGTAGGGTTTCTGATACAGGTCCAGGACCTGTTCCATGTTCGCCACGAACTCGGCATCGGCCTGTGGCGGGATCACCCAGTACTGGATTTTCCGCGGGATTGTCCCAAGACCTGTTGATCTTCTGATGTAAGAGCGGCGGCTTCTTCACCCTCCGTGTGATACGGAGGGGGTGCCTAAACCAAGAAGGAGCCACCGCCATGACGAAGCATGCCAGGAAGTCCCCGCGTCTCCAACCCGTAGAGCGGCCGCCGGCCGCGACGGTGCAGATCCCGCTGCCGGTGCTGGGCGCGTTCGCCGGCATTGAACGTTCGTATTTCGAGTTGTGCATCCGCGCGGGCCAGCAGGTCCTGGACGCGATGATGGAGCAGGACCGCACCGAGTTGTGCGGACCGCGCTGGAAACGTGACCCCGAGCGCCGGGCGGGTCGCGCGGGCACGACGTCGAGCGAGGTGACGTTGGGGGGGCGGCGGATTCGGATGACGCGCCCCCGCGTCCGCAGTCAGACCGGGGAGGAGGTCGAGTTGCCCAGCTTCGCGTTCGCCTCACAGCGCGACCCGCTGGATGCGCAGACCGTGAACGCGGTGGCCTGTGGGATCTCCACCCGGAAGTACGCACGGAGCCTGGAGCCCCTGCCGGAGGAGGTCACGGAGCGGGCGACATCGAAGAGCGCGGTCTCGCGCCGCTATGTCGCCCTGACGACGACGCAACTGACTCGCTGGCTCACCACGCCGCTCGGGGACCGCCAGTTCCCGATCGTGCTGATCGACGGGATCGTGCTGGGTGACCACACGGTCGTGATCGCGCTGGGCGTTGATACGGAGGGGAAGAAGCAGATTCTGGGCCTCCGGGAGGGCCACACCGAACATAGCCGCGTGGCCAAAGCGCTCCTGCGTGACCTCGTCGATCGCGGCCTGGACCCGGACCGGGCGCGCCTCTTTGTGATCGACGGTGCGAAGGCGCTCGCCTCGGCCATCCGCGCGGTGTGCGGCCCGCTCGCGGCCATCCAGCGCTGTCAGCTCCACAAACGGCGCAACATTCTGGGCCATCTCCCGGAGCATCTGCACGCGAATGTGACCGCGGTGCTGCGGGACGCGTGGGCGGCCGGTGATGCCGCCCTGGCGCAACGACAACTGGAGCGGCTGGCCGCTTCCCTCGAGACCGACCATCCGGGGGCCGCAGCCTCGGTGCGCGAGGGCCTCGCCGACACCCTCACGCTGCAACGCTTCGGCATTGCCGGGGCGTTATACACGAAATTGCGCACCACGAACGCCATCGAGAACTTCAATGGCAGCATTACCACCTACTCGCGCAACGTGAAGCGCTGGCGTAACGGCACGATGGTTGTACGTTGGGTGAGCGCAGCGATCGTCGAAGCCGAGAAGACGTTCCGCCGCGTGCACGGTTGGCGCGACATCACCAAGTTGGTCTCAGCCCTCGCCGTTCTCGAAGCCAAGGAGGAGGCGGCCACCGAGCGGGTCGCATAGAATCACAGCACAAGCCGCCGCTCGCGAAGATCAACAGCGGGCGGGACAATCCCTTTTCCGCTGCGTCATGCCGTTTTTTTCAGCGTCCGCCGGATGGTTTCGTGGCTGATCGACTCGACGACCCCCAACTCGACGACCCGGCGCGCCAGCAGGCGCAACGACCAGTTCGCGTAGCCCTTCGGGGGTGGCCCCAGACGCAGGGCGATGACCTGCGCCTCCTGTTCGCCGTCGAGCAGTTTGGGAACCGGGGGCGACGCCCGCCGCTTTCGTTCCAGCGCCCGCTCGAACCCGTCCTGCACGCAGCGTTGGCGAATGTTCTCGACGGTCTTGGTGCGGCACGAAAAGGCCTCGGCGACCCGCTGGTCGGTCCACGCCGGCCCGTCCGCATCGGCCTTCAAGAGAATCTGCGCGCGGCGCACTTTCTCGCTGCTCCCGTTGAGCTTGCGGACCGTCTGTTGACAGACCTCGCGTTCCTGGGCTGTGAGTCGAACGATGTACCTCTTTTGCGGCATGGAAACTCTCTCGGTTCGAGACGAGCTCCCCAATAGTCCTAATGTTTATTGATGGCACAGCACTAGTGAAGAACGTGCGGAGCGCGTCACGGTCCAGACTCTTAAGTACGGTGAAGCGACGTAAGGGACTCCGCCGGCATCCGTCGAAAGTCAGGCGCGGCGGACCATTCGAACTCTGGCCGCCGTGGGCAGTCCAGTGGAGGACCTCGATGTCCAGCGGTTTGAGCCGGTGCTTGCAGCTTGGGATCGTCTTCGGTCTGTGCGCAACCGACATGGCCTCGGCGCAGCGAACGCCCAGCGCGGGCGCCTCCGCCGGGTTTCCCGCGGCCGGTAGCGTCATCAAGGACTGCGCCGAATGCCCCGAGCTGGTGGTGGTTCCGGCCGGGCAGTTCCTAATGGGCTCGCCGCCGGGAGAGCCCGACCGGGACGACGACGAGGGTCCGCAGCACACGGTCACGATCGCCAGGCCGCTCGCCGCCGGCAAGTACGAGGTCACGTCCGACGAGTGGGACGCGTGCGTGGCCGGGGGCGGCTGCGCCAGAGCGGCGGACGACGGCTGGGGACGCGGCCGGCGGCCTGTGATCCGCGTGAGCTACGAGCAGGCGATCGGCTACACGGAGTGGTTGTCGAAGAAGACCGGCAAGCCGTACCGGCTCTTGAGCGAGGCGGAGTGGGAGTACGCGGCGCGGGCGGGTTCCCAGGCGGCGCGTTTCTGGGGCGCGATGGCCGATCGTGCGTGCGAGTTCGAGAATGGCGCGGACGCCGCACTCGAGAGACAGAAACCGGAAGGGTGGAAGGACGAGTGGGGGCTCCACGCGTGCGACGATGGCCAGGCGCGCACGGCGCCAGTGGGCGCGTTCAAGCCGAATGCCTTCGGCCTGCACGACATGCTTGGCAACCTCTCGGAATGGGTCGAGGACTGCTACAACAAGTCCTACGAGGGCGCCCCGACGGACGGTCGCGCCTGGACGATGGCCGATTGTCCCCGGCGCGTGCTCCGCGGCGGCAATTGGAGCAACTCTCCGGGGGGGGTTCGCTCGGCCAACCGCAATGGAGACCCGCCCTCGCTTCACAACAGGATCGTCGGTTTTCGCGTCGCCCGCACGCTGCCGTGAGGCCTGCTCACTGGACCCTGGCCGCCCACCGCCTCCACCAGCTCCGTCGTGCAGGCGTGCCACTGCTGCTGGGCCTGGGCGTGGTCATGGTACCGACCAGATTCGTGCGGAAATACACTCTAACTAACCAGCAGTGGGTGCCCCGTTCTCGTGGACACCTTCAATCGTTAGGAATTCGCGGCGGCGGATCCTGATTCGCTTCGTCGATGAGTGGCTGCTCACGCGCTGGAGGAGACTCTACGACACCCACCGGATTTTCTTGAGGCTCAACGGTGAGCCGAAGCGGATCCCTTCCTGGCATGAGCCAACTCAGTGTCGACAGTGCGCGTTTTCCGGTGAGGAGTTCAACGATGCCTTTTCGAATAAGCCTCTGATCGTCTTCGAGTTCGCCGTGTGCGATTGGGCTATAGGCGTCTCGCTTAATTGCTACTTTGTCGAATGAGAAGCCGAGGTGCTGGGCAATTTCCCATATCAGATCAACGAAGCGCTCCTCGCGCTTTTCATACCGAGCAGCTTTTTGTGCGTCTTCCTTGGGCGTATCACTCAGAGTATCGAGATACATCTTCCAAGCATCGAGAACCTTCGCATCTGCTTTCTTTTTGGGATCGAACTCCAGGTCGATGTGATTGAGCGCCTCTACGTGGCGGCCGGAGAGCCGAATGGTGCGAGTCGCCATCAACTCTCGAAAGAGCCAGAGCTTGCGAGTTCGCTCTTCACGTCGCCGCTCGCTCCATCGTTGTGCCCACAGCGCAAGGATAGGTCCGAGAATCACCGCGGCGATAATGAGCCATCCTTCAAGGCGTATTCCGAGCCACATCACCTGCTGGGCGACTTCGGCTGCAACCGCCGGTGTCTGTTGAACTTGCATCTGGCAATCCTTTTGCTTCGTCTAGGCGGCCGTCAGTTTCTTTGTACGTGAGGGTGTCGGTGGCGACGATCCGGCGCAGCGTGTCGCGGAAGAGATGCGGGTTGTCTCGGTTGTTGAACCGCCACTCCAGCTCTTCGCATTAGGCATTTTGGAACCTATCTCTCACGACGCTGCCCAGCCGGCCGATAAAACTGCAGCCTGCTCCAAAACCGTCCGGGTCGCCGACTCCTGCTTGTCCGGCGGGTAGCCGTGCTTGCGCAGGACCCGCTTCACGAGCCGACGCAGATTGGCGCGAACGTTCTCCCGCAGCGTCCAGTCGATGGTCACGTTGCTGCGTACCTTTTGGACCAGCTCACGGGCGATATCGCGCAGCGTTTCGTCTCCGAGCACCTGGACCGCGCTGTCGTTGACGCCTAGCGCGTCGTAGAAGGCAAGCTCGTCATCCGACAGCCCGAGCGCCTCGCCGCGAGCGCTTGCGGCCTGCAATTCGCGAGCAAGGGCGATCAGCTCCTCGATCACCTGCGCGGCTTCGACGGCGCGATTCTGGTAGCGGTGGATCGTTTGCTCCAGCATCTCGGCGAACGAACGAGCCTGCACGACGTTCTTTCGCCGCCGCGTGGCCAGCTCGCCCGTCAGCAGCTTCCGCAACAGCTCGACAGCGAGGTTGCGCTGGGGCATGTCTCGCACTTCGGCCAGGAAGTCCTCCGACAGGATCGAGACGTCGGGCCTTTCCAGTCCGGCAGCCGCGAAGATGTCCAGTACCGCTTCCGGCGCCACGGCGCGCGAGACAATCTGCCGCACGGCGTGGTCCAGCTCCTCGTCGGTCTTCCCTTCGGACGCCGCGCGCTTCGACAACGCCGCCCGGACCGCCTGGAAAAACGCCACGTCGTCGCGGATACGGATGGCTTCGGGATGCGGCACAGCCAACGCGAAGGCCTGCGACAGCGCCCGCACGGCGCTCAAGCAGCGCTCCTTGCCGTTCTCCTGAGCCAGAACGTGCTCCTGCGCGGCTGGCAGCAAACCGAGTCGCTCTGCCGGTGAGCCGTCCATCCACGCGGACCAGTCAAACCTGTGGAACAGGCCGCAGCAGATCTCGTATTTCTCCAACATCGCCGCGACAGCTTCATCCTGGTCAAGGGCGGTCTGTCCGGTTCCGCCCCTCTCTGTATAGGTAGCCAGCGCCCGCTTCAGCTCATGGGCGAGGCCCAGGTAGTCGACGATGAGGCCCCCGGGCTTGTCCCGGAACACGCGATTGACCCGTGCAATCGCCTGCATCAGCCCGTGGCCGCGCATCGGTTTGTCCACGTACATCGTGTGGAGGCTCGGCGCGTCGAACCCAGTCAGCCACATGTCGCGGACGAGCACGACGCGCAGCGAATCGGCGGGGTCGCGGAACCGTTTCGCCAGCGCCTCCCGTCGGGCCTTGTTCCGGATATGCGGCTGCCAGTCGGGCGGGTCGGATGCGGCGCCGGTCATCACGACCTTCCCGGCACCCGCGGCGTCGCCGGCAGCATGCCAGTCCGGGCGCAAGCGCACCAGCTCGCGATAGAGGTCGATGCAGATGCGGCGGCTCATGCACACCACCATCGCCTTGCCGTCCAGCGCTTCCAGGCGATTTTCGAAGTGCTCGACGATGTCCTCCGCGACGAGAGTGAGGCGCTTCTCGGCACCGACGATGGCCTCAAGCTGTGCCCACTTCGTCTTCAGTTTCTCGCGGCGGTCGATCTCCTCGCCCTCAGTTAACTCCTCGAACCCGGGGTCGATGTGCGGCTTTTCTTCCTCGTCGAGCGCAAGTTTCGCCAAGCGGCTCTCGTAGTAGATCGGCACGGTCGCCCCGTCCTCGACCGCTCGCTGGATGTCGTAGACGCTGATGTGGTCGCCAAACACGGCACGCGTGTTGGCGTCGGCCAACTCGATCGGCGTACCCGTGAAGCCGATGAAGGAAGCGTTCGGCAGGGCGTCGCGCATGTGGCGCGCAAACCCATCGATGAAGTCGTACTGGCTGCGATGCGCCTCGTCGGCGATGACGACGATGTTGCGGCGTTCGGACAGCAGCGGATGCCGGTCGCCCTTCTCGTCGGGGAAGAACTTCTGGATCGTCGTGAACACGACCCCGCCCGATTGCACCGCGAGCTTGGCGCGCAGGTCGGCGCGGCTTTCGACCTGCACCGGGGGCTGACGCAGCAGGTCGGCGCAGCGTGCGAATGTGCCGAAGAGCTGGTCGTCGAGGTCGTTGCGATCCGTCAGCACGACGATGGTCGGATTCTCCATCGCCGGCTCGCGAACGAGCCGGCCGGCGTAGAAGGCCATCGTCAGACTCTTGCCCGACCCCTGCGTGTGCCAGACGACACCGATACGACGGTCGCCCGCCGCACCGCCCGGCTGACGGCCCGACTCGTAGCGCCCTCGCTTCTCCCGCACTCCGACCACCTGCCGTTTCGCCACCGCCGCGCGCAGCGTTTCCGTGACCGCGGTCTCCACCGCGTGGAACTGATGGTAGCCCGCCATCTTTTTGGCGAGCGCACCGCTGCCGTCGTCCTCGAACACGATGAAGTCGCGGACAAGGGCCAGCAGCCGGTCCCGCGCGCAGATTCCCTCGACGAGAACCTGCAACTGCGGCAGCTTCGAGTCCGCCAGCGCCTCGCCCGTGATCGTCCGCCACGGCTTGAACCACTCCCACTGGGAAGTCAGCGCTCCGATGCGCGCCTCCAGTCCGTCCGACACGACGAGCGCCGCGTTGAACACAAACAGGGAAGGAATCTCCGCCTTGTAGGTCTGAAGCTGCCGGAATGCGGACCGGATGGTCGCGTTCTCGTCGGTCGGATTCTTCAGCTCGATGACAACCAGAGGTAGCCCGTTGACGAACAGCACGACGTCCGGACGGCGTTCGTGTTTGTTCTCGACGACCGTGAACTGGTTCACCGCCAGCCAGTCGTTGGCCTCTGGAGCATCGAAGTCGACCACGCGGACCTGGGCACCCCGGACTACGCCACCGGCGTCGACGTATTCCACCGTGACGCCATCAACGACCATCCGATGGAAGGCCCGGTTCCGGGCCTCCAGCGTCGTGCCCCCAGGACGGACCAGTCGGCGTAGTGCGTCGTCGATGGCATCGTCGGGAAGGTCGGCGTTGAGCTGACCAAGCGCGGCGCGCAGGCGCGCCTCGAGGATGACCTCCCCATAGTCGGCGCGCTCCGCGTTCGCCGCATCGGGGGCGATGTCCGGGCCGTAGGCGTCGCTCCAACCGATCCCTTCAAGCCAACCGAGTGCGGCGTCCTCAGCGTCTCTTTCCGAAAATAGGCTCATCCCGCGGCCTTTTGCTTCGCTCTGTGAACGGCCCAGATATCGTCGATAGATTCGGCTTCTAGAGCATTCTGCATCCGCTTGATCGCTTTGGGAGAATATCGAGCGTGCGTCGTAGCACCGATCCTAAATTCCTTGAAGCAGTCCGCGTCCTCGCGAAGGCGCAAATGGTCGACGACAGCCCGGGATTTGGGCAGAGTCAACTTGACCTTCTCGGCCAACTGTGTCGCTCCGAGACTGTAATAATCGAGGTATTTGTTTAGCGGGGTGGTTTCGTGACGCGCGAGATCCAACATTTTGGACTTGTACTTTTCTAGGGGATCTGGCATAACGGTGGGGTGCCACGGCAACGTCCCCGGACGGAACAGGATCCCCGCGATTCCCGCATTGAGGAACAAGAGCGAGAGATCGCACGACTGCGCGAGGAGTTGACGCGGGTCGAGGGTGACCGGGATCGGTGGAAGCGCCGCAGTGAACACCTCAAGCAGCAACTCGACGCGGCGCGGCGGGCAGGATTCCGTCGCGGCGGACGACCCGGCCGGCGCGCAGGTGCGCACTACGGCCGGCAGGCGTGCCGCCCGCGTCCGCCGCAGGTTGACGAGACCTGCCGAGCGCCGGTGGCTGCCGCGTGTCCGGACTGCGGCGGCGCCGTCGAGCTATCCCGGGTGGCGACGCAATATCAGGAAGATCTCCCGGTGGTGCGCCCCATCGTGCGGCGCTTCGACATCGAGGTCGGCCACTGCTCGCAGTGTCGGCGTCGCGTCCAGGGCCGCCACCGGCTGCAAACCTCCGACGCGCTGGGAGCGGCCAGCGTGCAACTCGGTCCCGAAGTCGTCGCGCTGGTCGTGCGGCTGCACACGCACCTGGGTGTGCCGCTGGCGAAGGTCGCGCACCTGCTCCGGACCCAGTTCGGCCTGACCGTCACACCGGGAGGCCTCGCGCAGGTGCTGCATCGCACGGCTCGCCAAGCCGCGCCGACCTACACCGCACTGTGCCAGCAGGTGCGGGAATCTCCCGTGGTCACGCCGGATGAAACCGGCTGGCGCGTCGGCGCCATGCGCCACTGGCTGTGGGCCTTCGCCACGCCCCAGACGACGGTCTACGCGATTCGCTCCGGCCGCGGGTTCGACGACGCGGCAACGGTCCTGGGAACCGACTTCGCCGGCGTGCTCGTGCGCGACGGGTGGGCGCCGTATCGCCGCTTCACCCACGCGCTGCACCAGTCGTGTCTGGCTCACTTGATCCGGCGAGCGCGGCAACTCCGAACCGATCATCCGCGCAGCCCGTGGGCCGCCCGGGTGCAAGCCGTCCTGCAGGCCGCTCTCAAGCTGCGCGACCGCCGCGACGCCGGGCTTCTGAGCGACCACGGCCTGGCAACCGCTCGCGGCCGACTGCTCGCCCAACTCGGTCGGCTGATCGACAAATCTCCGACGCTGGACGCCGCCGACCGCTTCGCCGCCCATCTGGACCGCGAATTCGCCGCGACGTTCGCCTTCCTGTGGGACCCGTCGATCGACGCCACCAACTGGCGCGCCGAACAGGCCATCCGACCCGCGGTGGTCACCCGCAAAGTCTGTGGCGGTAATCGTACCCGCCACGGCGCCGACACCCAGCAGGTGCTTGCCAGCGTCGTGCGCACCGCCTACCAGCGTCAACTCGACCTCGCCCCTCTGATCATCACGATGCTTCGCTCTTCCAGCCCCGTCGTTCCCGACACGCTCCAACGGTCGCCCCCGTAGATCAACGCGCGGTCCTTCCGATCCGAAACCACGTCAGTAGAACAGCGCCGCTGTCAGTATGCCTCCGCGTGGCTGTTGAGGAAGAACTCGGCACCTACGTCCGCGCTCGTCGAATCACCCCGGTAAACAAAGACTAATCGAGTTCGTTCACTCGGCGTACACCGACGACCGCCCCGGTCCCTTCGCCCCCTTTCACAACCTGAACAGGCGTCCCTTCATTCTTCGTGAGACGAAGGCTGATGGTCGGGCCATCGAATTTGGCGGTGACGTTGATGGACGCCACCCCGGGGAAAACGGACGACCATGGCTCCCCACCCGAGAGCCGATCGCAGATTTTTGCCAAGTCGCGGTCACTGGGCTGCTCGTAGTCGCCTCTCACCGCGCCATCCAAGACGGCCAAGCTTCGCGCCTTGGTAATAGCATCCATCCTCTTCCTAGTTCCAGGCTCCAACAACCCCTTGATTTCATCGACCTCCTTGTCGAACAGAGCCATCAAGTCTTTGGGCGCGGTCGTTGAAACAGGAAGGACTCTCTCAGGTAGTTCAAGAACTAGACTCTTGTCGAAAACATCGTCGTGAATGTCACGAAAAAGTGTAACCCCCGCTTGGGCGTAGAAGTACAACTGATGTTCCGACATATCGACCAGGTAATGCTGAGCGGCGTCGCGCTGTCCATTGATTGTGTGCAGGGTGAGCGCCTGCTCTTCCGTCAGAAAACTGATGCTTGCATCAGTGTGACATTTTCGGACGCAGGCACTGAATCCTATAGTTTGCCGTTCACGTGCCCCCCGTATCTTCCCCCGTCTCTGCCGAATTGCTGCCTTGAGAAGCATCTCGAACGAATGGTCGAGCATAATCAGCACAGCTTCTGCTCGCCCGCGATCCCACGGTCTATTGAAGTGATCAATCGACAGAACTAGCGCATTGATTGCCTTCTCGCGGAGTCGGCGAACCTCTCTCTTCACGTCACAGCGCCTGCCGCTTTCTCGGCGTCACGAATGCGGATTTCGCCGGACACGAGCTTGGAAAGGAGCAAATCGCGGGTCTGGATTAACGTCGCGGATTCTCTGATGTTCGCGACAATACGGTCGTAGAGAGGGCGCACCACATCCTCGTACGCCGTGAGAACTTCCTTCGAGGGGACTATGGCTGGAACGGTTCGGAACGTTTTCCTGCTGATCTCGGCGAATGTGGAGCCGCCGGAAATATCCTTGAGGTGATCAAGGTTCTCGTAGCACCAGAACAGCACGTACAGATTTGGGAGGCGCTTCTTGCAGACCATGGCGATGAAGCCTTGGTTTACGGCGGTTGGTACCTCGGCGATCGCTAGGTAGCCAATCGGAGCGCGCGACGACAGGAGCACTGTACCGACAGGGAGGAGGCCAGAGCTGATCGTCTTGATGCCAGCGTCGGTGATCTTCCTTTTCGTTTCCAATAATGCAAGCGACGACAGCGTCGAAAGATCCTTCGGCGTCACCCAGTGCCGCCTTCCGTCGATCCAATACGCCGGTTCCTTGGTGCTAGGAGTAGAACCTCCCACGGCTTCGACCTCCCTACCGATTTCCGAAACCTCCCATCCTTGTGGAGTTGCCCCCAGCTCGGAGTCCACAAGTCGGTCGGGAAACAGTTCGGCGATGTGGTTGGGCAACCCCGTATCGCGGCCTTCCATCTTGGCCCGTACCGGGTCGAAATCGACGAACCAGGACTTGAACAGCGCCCGCGCCATCGCCTCTAGTGTGGCGTTCATCCGCCGGTTCAGCTCGATCTTGTCGTCCAGGGTGCCGAGGATGTGGGCGATGGCGCGCTGGTCGAGAAGAGGCGGAAACGTGATGGACATGCGCCTCTGATCCTTAAGACTGACGTACTCGGCCATGTCCGTTTGGCTGGCGACGCTCCTGAACTGGTTGAAGAATTCGCGACTCCTCATCCAGCAGTACAGGAAATACGGATCGAGAACGTCGGGGTCCAGCGATCGCCAGAAGCACAACTGGGGTGAGTACACGAAGGGTTCGGTATCCGTGCGAACGAACGCGAATCTGCCGACCGTCCCCTTTGATGTGAAAACGACATCTCCCGGCCTGCTGAGCTTGTTTCCGATGGTAGGCACTCGGTTCTGTGGAAACCGATCCGCACCAGAGAATCGGAACCCATCCGCTATGTTGCCTGCCCTCGCGAAGGGTAGACCGACATCCGCAAGCTCGCTGTTCTTCGCGCGATACCCGTCACCAACGAAAAGGAGACCGCCGCCGATCAGTGCTCCCACGTCACGCCGACGCCAGTCCGAAGTCGTTTCGTCTCGTCCTGACATGACGTGTACGTCAGGTCCATTGTCGGCGCGCGCCTGGCCACCGGAAAGAGGCACACGTGGTCTCGCATACCACTCAACCCCGTGGCTCCGGATATGTTCCTGGAGGGTCCGGTGGTCTATCGAGTTGTACAGCACCAGATCGACCGACTGCGCCATCGGAATCTCGTCCAGCGCGGCGGTGAGACGGGCCCGATCGGTCAGTGTCAGCCGGTCGCCGAACAACGCGATGTCCACGTCCGATGACACGGTGTTGGTCTGGGTGGCCCTGGATCCGAACAACACGGCCCGTTCGACACGGTCGTTGGCCGCGATCGTGGCGATGATCGCCTCACGATGCGAGTCTTTGAGCCCGTCCGTCATGGTGTCCGCTTCTCGTCCAGGGTCGCGTACAGCCGCAGCAGGACGGGCTGGTACCGCTGCTTGATCAGCGTCTCCGCTTCGCGAGCGACTTCGCTCCAGTATGTGTGGCTCAGCAGGTTTCGCTTGTCCAGAGCGTCGAGCAGCGTCTCGCAGTCGTTCTCGTCGATGTAGTCGACCTCGAAGCTCTTGCGGATCGCCTCGCGCGGCACGTTCACGTCGTGACCCTCGTAGAACAGCAGGTCCTTCAGAACCTTCCACGACAACTCGAAGCAGAACTCGAACGTCTTGATCAGGCCCGCACGTTCAAGGTCGTCGTACCGCTCGCGGTTGCAGGCGTTCGTCAGTTGGGTGAGAGCCGTCCCGAAGTTGTCGAGCCGCTGCTGCCAACGCAGCTCGTCGGAATTGCTCACGACCCCTTGCCTCCGAACCCCAGCGCCTTCAAGTTCTCGGCGATTGCGGCGTCGAGCCGCGCACCCTTCGCCTGCTGCGCTTGCAGCTCGGCGACCAGCCGATCCATCTTCGCCTCGAACGGCTCGCCGTCGTCCGGTCGCGGCTCCGCGCCCACGTAGCGGCCGGGAGTCAACACATGGCCGTGCCGGCGCACCTCGTCGAGCGGGGCACTCTTGCAGAAGCCGGGCAGGTCGCCGTAGGCGTCTGCGCCGTCGCGCCAAGCGTGGTAGGCGCCCGCGATGCGGGCAATGTCGTCATCTGTCAGCTCACGATGCGTGCGGTCCACCATGCGGCCGAGCTTGCGGGCATCAATGAACAGCACCTCGCCCCGCCGCTTCCGCCGCCGCGCCAGAAACCATAAGCAGGCCGGGATCTGCGTCGAGTAGAAGAGCTGCCCCGGCAGCGCGACCATGCAATCGACCAGCTCCGCCTCAATCAGGTTCTTCCGGATCTCGCCCTCGCCGGACTGGCTCGACGACATCGACCCGTTCGCGAGCACGAAGCCGGCGATGCCGGCCGGGGCCAGATGGTGGACCATGTGCTGCACCCAAGCGAAGTTGGCGTTGCCCTTCGGCGGCGCGCCGTAGCTCCAGCGCTTGTCCTCCGTCAGCCGCGCGCCGCCCCAGTCCGAGACGTTGAACGGCGGATTGGCGAGGATGAAGTCAGCCTTCAGGTCCGCGTGGCGGTCGTTGTGGAAGCTGTCGCCGTGAGCGATCTGACCCTCGATGCCACGGATGGCAAGGTTCATCTTCGCGAGCCGCCACGTCGTGTAGTTCGACTCCTGCCCGTAGATGCTGATGTCGCCGCGCGTCAGGCCGCCGTTCCCGTTGCCGCTGGCGTGGGCGCGGATGAACGCGACCGACTGCACGAACATGCCCGACGAGCCGCAGCACGGGTCGTAGACCCGGCCCCGGTACGGATCCAGCATCTCGACCAGTACCTTGACCACGCAGCGCGGGGTATAGAACTCGCCGCCCTTCTTGCCTTCCGCGCTCGCGAATTGCGAGAGGAAGTACTCGTAGACGCGGCCGAGCACGTCGCGGGAACGGGCGTCCTCGTCGCCCACCTGGATGTTGCTGACGAGGTCGATCAACTGGCCGAGCCGCCGCTTGTCGAGGGCGGGCCGGGCATAGTCATGCGGCAGCACGTCCTCGAGGGCAGGGTTGTCGCGCTCGATCGCCGCCATCGCCTGATCGACGGTCAGGCCGATGGTCGGCTGCTTCGCCTGCGCCTTGAGCTGTTCCCAACGGGCTTCCGCCGGGACCCAGAAGATGTTCTCGGCGATGTACTCGTCCCGATCCTCCGCGGCCTCTTCCCCCAGCTCGGCGAGTACCGCCGCGTGGCGCTCCTCGAAGGCGTCGGAGATGTACTTCAGGAAGATCAGCCCGAGTACGACGTGCTTGTACTCTGCGGCATCCATTGAGCCGCGCAGAGCATCGGCCATCGCCCACAACTCGGCCTCATGGCCGCTCGTGGCCCCGTCGTTCGGTTTCACCACCGTACCGTCTCTCCGCTTCTTCGATCCTCGTCGCGCCATGCCCGTAATCCCCCGTCGCTCAAATCCAACTCGCCAACCGAATCCTTGCATAGGCTACAACCGGTCGTAGATTCCGCGTCTCTCGTGCGGCTTCCTCCGCCTCGTGCTGTTCCTGTTCTTTCCGTTTGTTCTCCACTTGCCTCGTCATCGGGGTCCCTGCGCTTGACGCACAGCCGCCGAAGCTCTTCTTGCGTCCTGATGATGTGGCTCGTGTGTAGGAGGTGCGGGTGTTTCTGGTCTTGGCTGTAGCCGGTGGGCTCGCCGGTTCGGGCGTTCACGACCCAGGAGGCCCGTTGTGTGCGGCCGCCAAGAGCGGTCCCAACGCTTTGTGGCGGTCTCCCGATGACCGCCCCGACGGCTCCGTACGTGGCGCGGACACGCTCCGCGTTGAGGCCATCAAGAATCTGCTCCAGTGTCATCGGCGGCTTCCCTCTCGAAGGTCACAGCCCGCTACAATAGGCGGGTCTAGTACAAACATCCCGCATCCTCTTTTCTTGTCATGACAACGAGCTTCCTCGCGTCCTGATTCCCAGTCCACTCCCACGCGTCTTCACGCATACTTCCCGATGGCAGAACTACCCAACCCCCTTCAAATACTCACAGCCTCTGCCGACGCTGGTCGCAAATACTTCGACAACCACAAGGACCTACCGGTCGAGTATTTGGACCTAGTCTGTCACCACTTGGATGTCGCATTACGCGCAGCGCGTCCTGACCTGGAGAGCCTCCACACTATTTCCCCCACCAACGACGGCAACACGAGCGTTGTGCACTATACGAGCATCGATGCTCTCGTGTCTATGTTGCGGCAAGCCCTCAAGGATGATTCTAACGTAAACACAAATGAAATGAACACGGTTGCTCAACAACTGTTGCCTATCGACCAAGTCTCCTCATTGCGCCTATACGATTCCGTGCACTCGAACGATCCAGACGAGGGCAACTACTTCACTCGTATCCTACGGAGGAAATATAGTTGGCTCGGCCCCCACGATGCCACGCACGCGTATATGTGCTCCTTCATTGATACGCGCCGCCGTAACACAAGGGATAATCTTGTTTTTTGGAGAACCTATGGGAAAGACGGCGCTGGGTGTTCCCTATTTGTGCCGGTTGCTAACACTGCGTTCCGGCGCGTTCACTATGGCTCCAGTAAAGTAAAAACCGCCACAAACATACTGGCACCCGTGCTGGACGTGCTCGTTCCGTTAGTAGGCATTCCCGAACCCGGCCTTAGCGCCGAGATAGCCACAAGACTTCGGAGGGTTGTCTGGAGTTCATTAGAGACTTTCGCCTATTTGTACAAGAGAAAAGCGTACAAGTACGAGCAGGAGTTGCGCATTGTAATTTCCGAATCCGATGTTGGAGACAAGAACACAATCGGTTTCGACGACACCCGTGATGGCTTGTCATGCATTAGGCACTATTGCGGACACCCGGCCCTCGCCATTAGAGAGCTCATGGTCACGGGCAGTGTTATTACGCTTGGACCCTGCGCACCCGATCGCTATAGCGTTGTATACTATCTCCGATCTTTACTGAAAACACTCGACCGACCCGGCCCACACATCACGTCTTCCAAAATACTCTATCGAAGAACTTAACACATCGGCGCCAAATGGAAAGCCTCTCTGAGTTTACAGGCGTTCGGTGAAGATACGACGGGATTTCTGCGTCGCCCCGTGCGCGCCGTGGATTAAAAGAGCAGTTCGGATGGCACTCATTGTTGATGACGCGCGTTTCGCCCGTGACGAACTGGTAGTCCTGCTGCCGTACCAACGGCCACCAATCTGCCGCGATGACGTACCGGAGCATGAGGTTGACCTCCATTGCTGCCGTGGCGAGGCTGAATGGAAAGACGTTCTGGTTGCCAACCCGGTCCTCGCGAGGCAGGGTACTAATGTACGACGGATCATCTAGTGATCCATCAAGCTCTGTTACCACCATGCTCGAATTGTACTGGCCGCTGCAGCGGAGGCATTGATGGTAGGGGGTAACAAGATGTGCGCGCCAATGAGCCGAAAATAGGCGGTCGTGAGGTTCGTCCCTTTCCACTGCGACGCCGCCGTCGATCACCGGAATCAAGTGTGCCTGGGCAATGTAATTCAAGACGTCGCGGGCCACCGGACGATCAACGCAGCTGAAGAGAACGTCACAGTCTAGAGCTTCTTTATACCCGGCTATGTCGTGAATAGAAACCGGCATGGGAGATATCCACAGGGTCCCGGCAGTGGCGTGGCGGCGAACCACTCGTGCCGCAAGCTCAACCTTCGGCGTGCCGATTTCATTGACCGTGGCGTAGAGCAGCCGGTCAAGATTGTGCTCCTCTACGTGATCGGGATCGATCAAGGTTAGCTGCCCGACGCCGATTCTAACTAGAGCTTCGGCCACGATGCCGCCGACGCTGCCGACGCCGACGATGCCTACCCTTAAACGCGCTAGCGTATTTTGCGATTCGTGACCCCAGGTATCGAACGTGCGTTTGAGAATGTTCTTTCTCGGCGGGGCGGCTGCGATGTGATCGTTGAAATATATTTTATAGGACTGCGGTCCCACGACGCGGACTTTTTCGCACCAATGGCGGCGCATTTCCCGACCGTGGCGAACCCAAAAACGGGCACTCCAGTAGCCATCGCTGCCGATGGTCAAACCTAGCAACGGCAAACCGGTCGCCCCGGCAGGATAGGCAAGCACGTTCTGTTCCGCCTCGACATCGGCGACACTCATGCCCTGCCATCCGGGACTCCCGTGACTGTGCATAAAGGCCAAACCGGCCTTTTGGTCGCAAGCGATGTGTACGGCGCGGGCAAGATAATCAGGCTGGAAGCTGGTATTACCGTGCAGCAACCGCTCTCGTCGCTTGGGCAGAATAATGTCGTCGATCAATGCTGTGCGGCGCATCCTTCCCGTGGATGGACGCCACAAAGCGAAACAAAGATCTTCTTGAAGGTTGCCCAGTCGATAGTGCTGCAGCAAATGGTCGCTGGCAACGAGCGCCGCCTCGGAAGTGAAGGCGACATCGAAACTCATATACCGTTCCAAAATCGTCGGATGTGGTCGTTCAGATATACGCTCATGTGCTTGGTTCGCAGTTGGTCCCAGATGTCGGCAGGTGGTCGGCTCATCGCAATCCATTGCCGGCCATCCTCATCGGAATATTCCACGACGGCACCACCTTTGCCGTCGTTCACCGGAGGCGTTATGTGGACCCAGTGCGGAGGGTGCTCGGGATACTGCCCAGGACCATGCATACTGATGCCGAGCGTGAAGCGACGGCCTTTGTGCGAACCAACTTCGACCGTGTAGGCGAAGGCAACAACCGTCCCTTGCGGACTATCGAATAGGTGGGTGTCGTGACCTAAGGACTCGAGTTCGCGCTGGATCTGATCTATGTTATCGGACATTCACATCGACTCAGGCCACGGGTGTGGCTTTGTTCGGAATCGCTATGAACACATTGTCTTCGCGCAGGTTGACGATATCGTCGGATGTGTACGTCCCCTTATCACCCTTCAGGATGTACTCGCTGGGGTTACCAGGGATTGCTCCTTTCTCCTTGGCGAGTGCGAGGATTGTCTTCGCTGGGAGGGTTTCGTGGTCAGTCTGTATGTCGATGCCGTTGACCTTGAATGAATAGGAGTCAGCCAAGTTGCACCTCCTGTGTGCGACGTTGTCGGGTTCGAGAGTCGGTCGTCCAGTCGGCGACAGAGGGGGGTTGCGGAGACACTTGCCGAATCTGTCGGTTGGCGTGGTGTCTCGGAGAATGACGCACGGAACTATATTTGTCTTTGTTTACCGGGGTGATTCGACGAGCGCGGACGTAGGTGCCGAGTTCTTCCTCAACAGCCACGCGGAGGCATACTGACAGCGGCGCTGTTCTACTGACGTGGTTTCGGATCGGAAGGACCGCGCGTTGATCTACGGGGGCGACCGTTGGAGCGTGTCGGGAACGACGGGGCTGGAAGAGCGAAGCATCGTGATGATCAGAGGGGCGAGGTCGAGTTGACGCTGGTAGGCGGTGCGCACGACGCTGGCAAGCACCTGCTGGGTGTCGGCGCCGTGGCGGGTACGATTACCGCCACAGACTTTGCGGGTGACCACCGCGGGTCGGATGGCCTGTTCGGCGCGCCAGTTGGTGGCGTCGATCGACGGGTCCCACAGGAAGGCGAACGTCGCGGCGAATTCGCGGTCCAGATGGGCGGCGAAGCGGTCGGCGGCGTCCAGCGTCGGAGATTTGTCGATCAGCCGACCGAGTTGGGCGAGCAGTCGGCCGCGAGCGGTTGCCAGGCCGTGGTCGCTCAGAAGCCCGGCGTCGCGGCGGTCGCGCAGCTTGAGAGCGGCCTGCAGGACGGCTTGCACCCGGGCGGCCCACGGGCTGCGCGGATGATCGGTTCGGAGTTGCCGCGCTCGCCGGATCAAGTGAGCCAGACACGACTGGTGCAGCGCGTGGGTGAAGCGGCGATACGGCGCCCACCCGTCGCGCACGAGCACGCCGGCGAAGTCGGTTCCCAGGACCGTTGCCGCGTCGTCGAACCCGCGGCCGGAGCGAATCGCGTAGACCGTCGTCTGGGGCGTGGCGAAGGCCCACAGCCAGTGGCGCATGGCGCCGACGCGCCAGCCGGTTTCATCCGGCGTGACCACGGGAGATTCCCGCACCTGCTGGCACAGTGCGGTGTAGGTCGGCGCGGCTTGGCGAGCCGTGCGATGCAGCACCTGCGCGAGGCCTCCCGGTGTGACGGTCAGGCCGAACTGGGTCCGGAGCAGGTGCGCGACCTTCGCCAGCGGCACACCCAGGTGCGTGTGCAGCCGCACGACCAGCGCGACGACTTCGGGACCGAGTTGCACGCTGGCCGCTCCCAGCGCGTCGGAGGTTTGCAGCCGGTGGCGGCCCTGGACGCGACGCCGACACTGCGAGCAGTGGCCGACCTCGATGTCGAAGCGCCGCACGATGGGGCGCACCACCGGGAGATCTTCCTGATATTGCGTCGCCACCCGGGATAGCTCGACGGCGCCGCCGCAGTCCGGACACGCGGCAGCCACCGGCGCTCGGCAGGTCTCGTCAACCTGCGGCGGACGCGGGCGGCACGCCTGCCGGCCGTAGTGCGCACCTGCGCGCCGGCCGGGTCGTCCGCCGCGACCTTGGGGCCGGTCCTTGGCGAAGGGAGCCGCCTGCCGGAATCCTGCCCGCCGCGCCGCGTCGAGTTGCTGCTTGAGGTGTTCACTGCGGCGCTTCCACCGATCCCGGTCACCCTCGACCCGCGTCAACTCCTCGCGCAGTCGTGCGATCTCTCGCTCTTGTTCCTCAATGCGGGAATCGCGGGGATCCTGTTCCGTCCGGGGACGTTGCCGTGGCACCCCACCGTTATGCCAGATCCCCTAGAAAAGTACAAGTCCAAAATGTTGGATCTCGCGCGTCACGAAACCACCCCGCTAAACAAATACGAACTGCTTGCCGTTGCAATGAATTGTTGGACTGACACCGCTATGGATAAGATGATCGCGAATCGAACGCAACCGCCAGAACCAGTCAAAGTTGTTCTCAAACGTTGGCCTGACAGCCATGACTACACGGTGTGGATGTTTATCGGCCCACTGTAGCAGGGCGCGGAGACTACCGCTTGGTGCCTGTCCTCTCTTTTCGGAGGCGGCATATGACAAGGCAACACTCAGTCCGTCACATGCTGAACGAGCAGATACGATGAACGCCTCGGCCAATGCGCCGACGATAACTACTGAGCTTCCAGATTGGAGGTTCACGGGTTGCAACCAGTACAGAATCTGCTGTGCGTACGCGGACAAGTTGACTAGGTCATGGGCAAACACATCCGCAGCATGCGAGAGCGGGTCGTGGTGCTCTTCTAGCCGTGGGTCGACGTCATCCCAATGATCGTAATAGTCAAATAGACCACAGTAGATTTCGTCGACCGTGGGTTCACGCTGAGCCGTGGTTGCAATACTCCCGAGAGCCCTCATGGTTCAGTCCTTCGCTGGCTTTGACATTGATTTCGAGCCTTGCGATGGTTTTGACGTCGCCTGCGGTCCTGAGTGGATGAGCCACTTAAACCGTCTGGCTGTTCACCAAAAGCCGGACGTCCGCGGGTAGCGCGGCGTCGGCCGAGATCCCGCCACCCGTTGACGTCTTCGGGGCAATCGCGGGCTGCGGAGTGTAGCCGAGCAGAGGTGCTCGGCATTTTGGTGTCGTTCTCCTCAGTGCTCCCTGCCCTGAGTGTACCTTCGCTGTGAACCGTTCTGTGGCCGCCCGCCTGAGGTCCGCCCAAGAAAACTCGGTCTCGTCCCGCAACGGGCCACAGATCACGGAACAAGCATATAACCTAGATAACACCTCCCCTGGCGGTCAAGGACGTCTTCGCCGGCAGTAACCCGGTGCAGACCGAGGCGTTCGAAGCGCTCCGAGGCGTGTATCCGTTCCGGGCCGACTTCTACGTGCCAGCGAGGGGCTGGGAGAAGGTTCTGTGGACGGAGGCATCAAATTCGCCCGCAACCGTGTTCCGACCGCGGCTGGCGGTGGAGAACTGGGTGGCGCTCAACGCGGCGTTCATCACCGAGCTGGACGTGTCAACGCGCCACGTCGACGACGGGCGCTCAGTGCAAATATTTTACAGGAGTTAGATGGAGGTAAAGCAGTGGATTCGGGCCGGATGCCGAGCCACGACCCAAAGCGAGCGCAGCGAGCGCGGGAAAGGGCGGAGCCGCAGAGCCTGAACCCTGCCCCACGAACCTCCCAACGCAACGCGACAAGAACAAACAGTGAGGCAGGGTATTCGAGCCGGATGCCGAGCCACGACCCAAAGCGAGCGCAGCGAGCGGCGGGGAGGGCGGAGGCGCAGGCCTGAATCCCTGCCCCACCGTCATCCCGTCGCAAAGCGACGGAATGGCGGTGAGGCAGGGATTCGAACCCTGGGAAGAGGATTAAGCCCCTTCAACGGTTTAGCAAACCGCCGCCTTCAGCCTCTCGGCCACCTCACCGCGAATGAGGGATCCTTACGATATCGCACTCCGGCGGGTCGGTTCCACCCTCACCGGATCACCCACAGCTCCTGCTGCGGTCCGGACAGGTACTCGACCCGCCCGTCGGGATGCACCAGCGTGTCTTCCTCCCGCAGGATGTCAACCGCCTGGCCGTCCCACTCCGGGACCGGGGCCGTCACCGAAAACTCCAGCGAGATCCACTCCCCCGCCCGGAGCGGGAACCGCGGATGGTCGCCGTAGCGCTCCGGCCAGTCGTAAATCATCCAGACGCCGGCGTCGTGCACCCAGTTGCCCTGCGCGTGCGAATAGACCAGCGCGTCGATCCCCTCGTCCGCCGCGCGTGACTCGGCGGCGGTCTTGATCTCGATGCCGGTCCGGCCCACCTCGAACTCGTCGAGGATGATCGCGGCCATGCGCTGCGAACGCATGAACGCCTGCTGCAGGCCGGCCGGCGGCGCCGTCTCGCCATCCCGCAGCACGTAGGCCATCTTCTGCTGATCCGTCACCAGGCCGGAGCTCCGCACGCCGAAGTCGACATGCAGCAGGTCGCCCCGCTCGATCACCGGGTCGGCGCTGTCGTCCATCGGATCCGCGCCGCGCCGCTGCAGGTCGAGCGAGGCGGGGAAGTTGAACTCGAACCCCTGCCGCTTCCACTCCGCCGTGATCCAGTAGTGGACATCCATCAACGTCGTGCGGCCGGGCTGGATCACCTCATTCGAGAGCGCGCGGAGGAGGAGATCATACGTCGCCGCGCTCGCCTCGCGCTCGATTGCCTCCTCGGCCGGCGTGCGGGTGGAGACGTATTCGACCAGCAGCGGCTCCGACGAGACGAGGCGATCGCGGTACGGCGCGCCGAGGGCGCCGACTAGATAGTCCTTCAGCTCCGCCGTCAAGCCGTCCGCCATGCTGATGGTGCGGGACTGATTGATCGCGATCCGCTGCGGATCCAGCGCCGCCACCCAGGCTTCGAGATGCGGCGCGAGTCCTTCTTCGCCATACAGCTCGCGCGTGTCGTAGAACGGCTCGAGATGTGCGCTGAGGTGCGTGCCGAGGGCGGCCGTCTCCAGCCCGCGGTCGCCCGCGTCATGGAAAAGGTAGGCGTTGCGGTGGCCGTACCAGCCGGTGACGCCGTAGCCACCGAACAGTTCGAGCGCGGGGTCCGGCGCGTTCTCGCGGCTCAGGATGATCCAGAGATCGATCGCGTGCGCGCGCATCAGCGGGAGGAGATGCATGCGCATCTTCTCCGCCTTGACCGCCCACTCCCGCTCGGTCCGCTCCCGGACCAGCTCCGGCGATAGTTGAGCGTTGGCCGGAATCGCCAGGTGGAGGACCGCACCGAGCACCAGCGCAGCGAGGCAGAGAGGCCTGTGGCCAGCCATATTAATTGAAGCGCCTGCGCACTTAATATACAGGCGATCTATCATGGCCGTGTATTAATACTTAATGCCACTACCGTTAGCACACAGAGGGTGCCCCCTCAGCATGAGGCAGAACCCTCAGCGCCGCGGGAACTCCTCACCCGCCGTAGGTGATCCGGTAGATCGCGCCGACCTGATCGTCGGTCACCAGGAGCGCGCCGTCCGGCATGACCTGCACGTCGACGGGGCGGCCCCACGACTCGTTCGCCGTCGTGTCCAGCCAGCCGTCGGCGAACGTCGAATAGTCGGCCACGCGATCGCCGTCGAGGGTGGCCACGGTGATCCGGTAGCCGATGTGGCCCGCCTCCGGAGTCCGGTTCCAGGAGCCATGCTCGGCGATGAAGATCTGGTTGCCGTACTCGGACGGGAACATGTCGCCGGTATAGAACCGCATCCCGAGCGAGGCGACGTGCGGACCCAGTTTCTGCGCCGGCGGGCGGAACTCGCTGCAGGGACGCGTATTGAACTCGGGATCCTGAACATCGCCCTGGTGGCAGAAGGGGAAGCCGAAGTGGAGACCTTCCTCCGGGGCATGGTTCAGCGTGTCGGCCGGCTGCGTGTCGCCCAGGCGGTCACGGCCGTTGTTCGTGAACCAGAGCTCGTCGGTCTCCGGATGCCACGAGAAACCGACCGAGTTCCGGATGCCGCGCGCGTAGGTCCGCAAGTCACTCCCGTCCGGGTTCATGCTGTTGATCGTCGCGTAGATCGGCGTCTCCTCCTCGTGGTCGCAGATATTGCAGGGAGCGCCCACCGGCACGTAGAGGCGGCCGTCGGGGCCGAACGCGATGAACTTCCAGCCGTGCGCCCGGTCGGACGGGAACGTATCGTTGACGACCACCGGCTCGGGCGGCGTCTCGAGGTTTGCTTCGATGTCGTCGTACCGCAGCACCCGGTTCACTTCCGCGACGTAGAGCGCACCGTCGCGGAAGGCGACGCCGTTCGGCATGTTGAGGCCGGCGTCGAGCGTCAGCACCCGGTCGGCCGACTGATCGCCGTCGTCATCGCGCACCGCGTAGACGTTCCCGGCGCGGCGCGTGCTGACGAACAGCGTGCCGTTCGGGCTGAGCGCCATCTGCCGGGCGTTCGGCACGTCGGCCGCATACACCTCGATGGAGAAACCGGGCGGCAGCGTCAGCCGATCGAGCTGCGGCCCGCCACCGTCCTCCTGCGCCGCCACGGCCAGGCCGATTCCCAGCGCCAGGATGGTGATCAGGATCGATACCGTGCGAATCGTCATGACGTAGCCCTCATTCTGCCGTGTGGTTAGGCGGCGCGTCGCGTACCTGTCTTCAAGTTCGCCGCGCGAACCCGGCGTTCTCAGTACCGGAAGAGATACTGGAACTTGGTGAAGAGCGCGCGGTTCGTCCGCTGCAGTGCGGTGACCGCCGGGAAAACCTGCTCGGTGAATCCGTCGCCGTCGAGATCATCCATGATCCGGTCAGCCTGCCGGTAGTGATCATCGTAGCCGATGTAGAACGCCGTGCCGGCGTTGACGCGGTAGGTGAACAGCAGGTTGAGCCCCACGTTCTTGTCGAACGTGTTGTACTCGAAGATGTTCCGGAGCAGGAGCCGGTCGGTGAACTGGTAGGTGCTGAGCGTGCGCAGGATCCGGACATTGAACACCAGGATGTCGCCGCTCCGGGGATCGATGAAGTCGCTCGTGCTCAGGTTGATTTCCGACTGGAACCGGGAGAGCGGCCGCACCGTCGCATAGAAGCTGCCGGAACTGCCATACCCGAGATAGGGGGTGAGGTCGTACTTCACTTGGTCGCCCCGGCGGTAGTAGCCACCGAACGACAGCCGCCGGCTGGTGTTGATCTGCCCGCCTACCGACACGGCGCTCTTCTCGAAGTTGACGCCGTTGTACCGCTCCATCTCCCTGCGGACATCGGCGTTGACGCTGATGTTGTTGGCGAACTGGACGCGGAAGCCGCCGCGGATGTCCTCGTCCTCGCGGACGTGCGCGTAGTTCTGGTTCCAGCTCCAGGTGACGTTCGGTCCCCAGCTCACGATCGCGCCCTCCGGGCGGAACGTGTAGGAGATCCGACTGAAGATCCGCTGCTGATTGACCCGGCGGACGAAGCCGAGGTCGTGCCGGAAGTCGGGTGACAGCGCATACCCGAAAAGGGACGCGCTCCAGTGCCGGCTGTTGAGCCGCCAGCTCATGTCGAACAACTGGCCGCGCCGGTTGACGCCGTCCATGTCGACGTGATCGGTCTGCACGGCCTTGAGACCGATCGACTGCGTCCGGCCCAGGCGGAAGTTCGCATCGAGGCCGCCCAGGGTGCTGTGGCTCCCCATGAACGAACGATGTGTGAAGAGCGCGCCGATGTATGACTCGGCGTAGAGGTCGTAGCGCGCGCGCCCGGCGAAGTTGTTCGCCTTCTGTCCAAACGCGGCGTCCCCTTTATCCACGCGGCCCGGCGCTTCGTCGTTCGCGAACACCACGCCGAGCGTGCTGTTGCCCACCTTGCCCGTCAGCCTTCCGCCGAACTCCGGGTCGACGATGTTCCGCGTATGGAGGAAGGTGACCGCACCGGACATCTGGAAGATCTCCGCCCCCTCGAGGAAGAAAGGACGGAGTTCCGGGTACCGCAGCGCGAATCGCTGATTGACTTCGATCTGCGGCAGGTCCGATTCGATCTGCGAGAAGTCCGGGTTGAAGGTCACGTCGGCCACCAGGTTCGACGTGATGCCGTACTTCACGTTTATCCCACCCTCCGGCTGCGGGTCGCGCGTGGAGTAGGTTGCGCCGCTGAGCGATCCGTGCTGAATGGCCGTGACGGTGGGCAGGAACTCGAGGTTGCGGCTGAGCGACAGGTTGGTTATCCCCTCCATGACGCCCATCTGCGTCAGGAAGCCTGAGACGTTCCGCGTGACCGGCGCCCAGACCTGGTACTCGTCCTTGCCGCGCACCTCGCGCACCACCTGGAAGCCCCAGCGGTGGGGGATGCCCTCCTCGCGTTGCGGATAGCGAAGGCTCTTGAACGGGATCGCCATCTCCGCCGTGAAGCCGTCCTCGACGATCTGGCCGCCGCTCTCGAACAGCGCATCCCACGACGAGTCGCCGGTCGGCGGCGCGCCACTGCCGAAGAAGCGGTAGCCGCCGCGACGCCCGCGGCCGCCGCTGCTGAAGCCACGCGAGTTGACGACGGCGTCGCCCTGGACGCCGTAGCCGTTCACGGAAAAGCGGTATGCGCGCTGCTGATCGAGGAACGTATCGAAGTAGACGGAAATGTTGTCGTCCTGGATCGCCTGGTCCCGATCGATCCGGTTCGCCCGCATGAGGCCCGGATCGGCGTAGTGCGCATGGACCGCGACGTAGATGTTCTGGGTGTCGTACGCGATCCAGACATCCGTCGCCTCGCTCGCCGGCGCCCCTTCGACCGGAGTCATCTGCACGAACTCGGTGAGATGAACCGCGTCGCGCCAGATGGCGTCGTCCAGGCGCCCATCGACGCGCGGACCCTCGTCCGCGCGAGAAGGACGGATAGTGGGACGCCCGGTCAGGATGCCCGCGCCTTCCGCCACACCGAAACCGGCGGTGGTGGGACCGCCGCTCAGCACGACGCCTCCCTCGACGCCGTTCGGGCGGGCGGGCACCTCGGTCGGCGGCGCCGGCCGCGGCGGCGCCGCTGGCGCTGGACGTCCGGCAGGGGCGGCTGGTGCGCCGGCCCGTGCGCCGGGCGCACCGCCGAACGGTGCGCCACCGGCCCGGTTCCTGGGTGAGCGGGAACGCGGCGGCAGGATTGTCCCGTCGTCGGGCTCCGGACTCGGCGCGGCCGCGGCGCGGCGCAACGCGCGGTCGAAGATATCGGCGACCCTGCGGTTGCCGGCTGGGGGGGCCGCGCCGGGACCGTTGCCGTTGGTGACGCCACCGTTACCGTTCGTGACGCCGGCGCCATTCCCGTTGCCGTTGCCGTTCGCGTTCGCGGCGGCGCTCTCCGGGGCTACGAAGCCGTCCGTTCCAAATCCTTCCGCGACCGGCCGCGACAAGTCAGGCGAGCCGGCCGCCGCCATCGGGCCTTGCTCCAGGGCGCTGGTCAGCGCGGCACCCAGTTGCGCCACCAACTGATCCTGCAAACCGAACAGGTCGGCCGCGGTGCCATCCACCTTGACGCCGGCCGCGATGTCGCCCGTCTCGGTATTGACCAGTCGCGCCGTTATCCGCATCGTCTCGCCCAGCCGCTGGTAGCCACCGATCACCAGCCATGCCGCGCCGAGGCGGCGCCCTTCCTCGAGCGCCGATTCATCCGTGTCGCCGGTGGCGACCGCTCCCAGGGTCTCCGGCCGCATCACTTCGACCGTGCCTATCTGCTCGAAGTCCGAGAGCACCGTCTCGGCGATCCCGTCGCCGATCCAGTCATCGGTAACGGCGCCGGAGATGTTCGCGAACGGCGCCACCAGCACGCCGTCCGGCGCCTGCGCGCCCGCCACACCCGGCGCGACGAACGCCAGCCACACGACCATCGCGAACGTACGTTTCGGAACTTGCATCATGCTCCGTCTGGAATTCAGGAACGTGAGCCGACCTGAACCCCTAATCATAGTGGAACCCACCCGTGAGGGGTCATTCCGGCCTTCATTCGCTTGAGACGAGAGGCGCCATCCTGACGTTTACCCGGACGCCACCGCGCGCCGCCGGCCCAGGCCGGCCGCACGCGCGGCCGCGAGGAACTCCGTGGCCGCATGCGTCTGCTCGCCGGAGCTGCGGTAGACAAGCCGGACCTGGCGCGGGAGACGGAGTTCCGGCACACTGGCGGCGGCCAACTGGCCCCGGGCGATCTCTTCCCGCGCGCATCGGGCCGGCAGCAGGGCGACGCCGAGCCCCATCTCGACCGCCCGTTTGATCCCGTCGAGGCTCGGAAGCCCGATCTGGATATTGATGTCCGTGTGCTGCTGCTCGTACAGCCGGAGCACGCGCTCCCGTGCGGGCGAGGCTTCGTTGTGCGCGATCACCGTCTCGCGGCCGAACTCCTCCATCGTGATCCGCTTGCGCCCGGCGAGCGGATGCGACGGGGGCATCAGCATCACCAGCTCGTCCTCGCCGAGGGAGAGCGACCGCAGGCCCCGTTCACGCGGCGGGAAGGTCAATACGCCGAAGTCGAACGACCGGTTCAGCACCTGCTCCGTGATCCGGCGGGCGGAAACGCGCCGCACCTCCACGTGCGCGTGGGGATGTTCGGCGCGGAAGCGCTCGATCACCGGCAGCAGGATGTGGACGGCTCCCTCGTTGGCGCCAATCGAGACGCGGCCGTGGCGCAGTTCCTGCAGCTCGCGGACGGCGCGCTCCGCCTCGCCCTTGAGCGTGGTGAGGCGCTGCGCGTAGTCGAGCAGCAGCTCCCCCGCTTCGGTCAGCCGGCCACCTTTTGACGAACGGTCGAATAGCCGCTCGTCGAGTTCCGCCTCGAGGCGGCGAACCGCCTGGCTGATCGCCGGCTGCGTCCGGTGCAGCCGTTCTGCCGCGCGGGAAAAACTGCGCTCGGCGGCAACCGTCAGGAAGACTTCGAGTTCGGCCAGGTCCATGGGACGCTGACGGCAGTATAAGCGAGCGTTATCGAAGTGTGCGACCTATTAGTGGAGTGGGGGAGGAAAGGCGGTCTATTCTGCCGGTCTGGAGACCGGCGGACCCAGCGCGCGCACCAACGCGTACGCCACTAGGAGCCCGTGGTGAAACCCCGCGTCGCACCGAGAGCGGTGAGGCGCCCGACTGACAAGGCGCGACGAGGGAGCATATTGGCCCGTATGAGACCGAGGAGCAACGCCGTTCAGGCGGGATGCATCGCCGCTCGAATGTAGCGGGGGTTTCACCACGGGCTCCTAGTCCACCACGTAGCTAAAGAGCTTGAACGCGCCGTCACGTTCGAGGATCGATCCGAAGAGGGCGAGTTCGTGTTGGTCGCCGGCGTCGTCGCGCACGGTGAGCAGGGTCTCGCGGTGCACGCGGTAGGCTTCGTACGAAGTGGTTTCGCCCGCGAACGTGAGGCCGGCGAGCGCGTAGCGCTTTCCGCCATGCCGGTCGATGAGCCGCCGCATCGAGTTCGTGCTCTTCTGGTGCAGGTCACCCCAGACGTAGTCGAAGGGCAGCCCGCGCTCCGGGAGGCTCGACGGCAGTTCCGGCCAGACGACGGTCCGGAACTCCAGTTCCGACAACGGCAACGCTTCGAGCGCGGCGTTGTCCCCGTCCGCCAGGGCGGCAAGTACCGCCTCGGCCAGCGTCTCGGGCGAGTCGAACGTCCGGTGCAGCGGCGACGGTCCGGCATCACCCGCCGCGTCGCCGCCACAGCCGGCCGCCGCAGCACCAGCAAGCAGCAGGGCCACCAGAACCGGTAGTCCGAAGCGGAGAGGGGTGTTCATGCAGCGCCCGAAGCTACGCGGCGGATCCGCCTGAAAAGACGCAGCGGAGGCCCCGCCGGCCGGGACCTCCGCTGCGGGGAAAGACGACCGGCGGCCGGTTAGTTGACGGAAAAATCGGTCCAGCCAGTAAACCAGTCATCTTCCCCCGAATCCTCCGGTCCGACCGCGCCGATGAAAGT
This sequence comes from Vicinamibacterales bacterium, assembly GCA_965246995.1. Taxonomy (GTDB): domain Bacteria; phylum Acidobacteriota; class Vicinamibacteria; order Vicinamibacterales; family UBA8438; genus VXRJ01. The sequence continues at coordinate 410,030 of OZ252008.1, read as the reverse complement.
CCCCCCGATCGCATCGAAGAAACCGTCGTTCGGCGGCACGGTCGGCGAGACCTGACCGTTCGTTGCGGGCGAACCGGCACGCGGCCGGAAGTTCCGTTCCGGCTGCAGGAGCGAGTACGGGCAGAACGCGCAGTCGTCGGACGCCTCCTCGCCAATCATCGCGTCCAACCCGATATGGACATTGTCGCTGTCCGTCACGAACTCGACGGTGGAGATCGACGACTCGGCATCGTCGCTGTCGGGCAGGAACTCACCGTCGCAACCCTCGACGAAGCAGTTCTGGTGGATGATCCCGCTCGCGAGCGTCAGCGCGCCGTCGGTGACCTGCTGGAACGTCGCCGCGTGGTCGACATCGATCGCCGCCTCCTTGAATCCCTTCACGATGAAGTTCCGGATCGTGGCCGCAGTCCCCTCGCGCAGCAGGATCCCGGTATCGCTCTCCAGGCCGGGATACTCGTACGGGTCGCCGACGAGCGTCATGTTGTAGATGGTCGGGTTCGACCGCGGCGTCAGGTCGTTCGCATCGCCGTTGTTGTCCGCCTCGATCCCCTGATCGGCGTCATCGCCCATCTGCAGGGCGATCAGGAACTGCCCCTTGCCCTGCCAGCCGTCGGTCCAGTCGTAGCTGTCGTCCGCGATGGCGAAGCAGATGACGTGCTTCACTTCGACCGTGCCGCCGAAGAACTCCAGACCGTCGTCCTTGTTGAACTTGACCATCACGTGGTCCACTTCGGTCTCGCGACCGACGCCCTGGAATGCGATGCCATTCAGCTCATTATCGGGGCTCAGCTCGGCGCCCGCGAACTCGACACGCAGGTAGTAGAGATGTCCGCTGTCGTCGTCCGGGTCGTCGCCGCCATAGACGCCGGTGTCGCCCTCACCCTCGGCCTCGCTGCCCGGGACGTTGAGCGGGGCTCTACCGTTGATGATCAGCCCGCCCCAGTCGCCCCGCGCCCGCTCGCCGACGAGTTGGTCGCTCGTCATCACGATCGGAGCGTCCGCCGTGCCGTTGGCGAGAATCTGCGCCCCGCGGGCAATAACGAGCGTGCCGCTGGTCTCCGACTGACCATAGATCGTGGTGCCGGCCTCGATCGTTAGCCGCGCCGGCGCTTCGATGAAGACGGCGCCGTTCAACAGGTAGACGTTGTCCGACGTGAAGGTGGTATCCGACGTGATCCGGCCGCTGACCTGACAGGGATTCTCCTCGCACACGATGTTCGACTGGGACTGCACGGCGGCGCCGCTCCAGGCCGCCGCGACCCCAATCAGCGCCGCAGCGAACAGGTGGCGCGCCGCACGCGCCGGGAAGCGATTCGAGGCCATCGCGTTCTGTAACTCCCGGTGTGAAGGCATCGTTGCTTTTCTTGTCCTCATTGCGGTTCGACCCTATGGGTGGTAGGTGACGCCGAAGCTCACCGCGCGCCCCAGGTGATAAGTCCGCTGCACCGGGGCGTTCGCACCGCTTCCCTGCGTGAACGTGTAGTCCTGATCGGTCAGGTTCGTGACCGCGACCCGCAGGCTCGCCCGGTCGAACCGCCTCGACAGGACGAAGTCGAGTGAGTGGCGGCCCTGCTCGATGATGTCGGGCAGGCCGAGCGACCCGACATCGCTGATCCGGTCGTCGAACCAGTTCCAGAGGAGGCGGCCGGAAACGCCCATGCCGCGCACTTCCACCATGGCGTTGAACAGGTTCGCCGACGTGCCGGCGAGCGGTCGGACGAGCGACGTCTGGACCTGCCGGGCGGCGGGCGACAGTGTCACCTTGGAGTCGACGTAGGTGTAGTTGATGCCGGTCAGCACATACGCCGAGAGCCGCTTCCGCGCTTCGAGCTCGATACCGGCGTTGTTCGCGGTTTCGGCGTTGGTGAACGACGTCCGGAGTTGCGCTGTCGGTTCGACCGTCCGCTCGATCGGATCGTCGAACTGCTTGTAGAAGAAGCTGGCCGAGAACACTTCCTCGGCGCGGGGGAACCACTCCCACCGCAGATCCACGTTCTGGATGAGCGACTGATTCAGGTTCGGGTTGCCGACGATGGCGCGGCCGCCCACCACGTCGGTGAACTCGAAGGGCGACACCTCGCGGAACTCCGGCCGATTGACGGTCTGACTGTAGCCGGCCCGGATGTTCTGGTTCGCCGTGGCCGCATAGACGAAGTTGACGGCGGGAAAGATATTGGTCTCGTTGAGCGACGCGCGCAGGATGTCGGCCGACCGCTGATCGATGGTCCCGGCAAACGGGTCGAGCGTCTCGACGTCCTGCCGGAACTGCTCGATGCGCGCGCCGGTCACCAGGCGGGCGCGGGCCGACAGCGGCAGGTCGACCATGCCGTAGAAGGCGGCCACTTCCTGCGTCGCGTCGTACCGGTCGGTGCCGCGCGTTTCTTCCTTCAGCTCGAACGCTTGGCCGATGTTCGCGGCCGAGAAGAGCTGCTGGGCGGGAAGCGACAGATCGAGGCTGGAGACATCCCCCGGCGTGCCGCCGAGGCGGGCCGCCAAGCCCGGAGCGCTGAGCGCCTGCGCGCGGAAGCCGCCCGCCGTGTTCCGGGGAACGAACCGCAGACGCCGCGACTGGAAGTCGCGCTCGCGGTCGATGTAGTTGCCGCCGAACTTCAGTTGCGACGCCAGACCGCTCCACTGCTCGAAGAGGGCGCTCCAGTTGGCGCCGAACTCCAGGCTGTTGTCCATCAGGTCGTTGAATTGCCGCAGGCCGCTCTGCGACTCGTCGGCAAGCACGAACGTCTGCCGTGCCGGATCCGACTCGTAGAGCACTTCGCGCAGGTCCGGCTCGGCGCGGTCGGCCCGCGAGATCGCCACCTTCCAGTCGAGCCGGCTGTTCGCCAAGGCAGGGAAGAGATGATCGCCGCCGATGTGCTGGCTCAGGATCTGCTCCTCTACCCACCACAGCCGCTGGTTCCGGATCTCGTTGCCGGCATCGTCGTTGTACCCCTCGAACATCCGCGTCTCGTTGGTGCCGACGTGGGTGTAGAAGTTGTCGATATAAAGCCGCTGGTTGGGCGTGAACTGGTAGGCGAAATTGGCGACGCCGCCCACCGTCCCGGCCTGCTCGGTAATCTCGAAGTCGTAGGGTCCGTTGAACGCCTCGATGCCGCTGGCGCCGACCTTGTAGTAGGTCTGCTCCTCCGTGGAGTACTGCGACTTCTGCGAGTGGCGCAGCGTGGCGACCACGCCCAGCTTGCCGAAGCGGCCGCCGAACAACGCGTTGTAGGACTGATCGAGCGGCAGTTGCTGGCTAACCGGATCCCAGACATTGGCGAACTGCTCGCCCAGTTGCTCGAGATCCGCTGACGTGTAGCCGAGCCCGCTCGAGAACCGGCCGGCGCGCGTCACCTTCCGGGACGGGAAGTTGACCGGCAGGGAGCGCGTGCCGTCGTCATAGCCCAGCCAGTCGTTGCCGCCACCCGGGTAACCGAGGCCCATCGCGCCGGTGGTGAGGCTGTTCCATCCGCCGCCCGCCGAAACTTCGAACGACGTGGCGTCCGGCAGTTTCATCGGCACGATCTCGACCAGCCCGCCCGCGAACTGCGAGGGCTTGTCCGGCGTATAGGTCTTGCTCACCTGCACGCTGTCGATCAGGCCGCTCGGGAAAAGATCGAGGGGAACGACCCGGCGGTCGGGCTCGGTCGTCGGCAACGTGACGCCGGCCAGCGTCGTGTTGCTGTAGCGCTCGCCCAGGCCGCGGACGAATACCGACTGCCCCTCGACGACCGACACGCCGGTGACACGCTGCATCGCGTCGGCGGCGTTCGAGTCGTTGTTCGCCGACATCTCGTTGGCGCCGATGTTGTCCTGCACCCCCGGCGCCCGCATCCGCATCATCATCTGGGCCGCGGCGGTCGACGAGTCGGCCTCGATCGTCGGTGCGCTCACCGTCACCTCTTCCGCAAACACGTTCGACGTCAACGCCGCCTCGACCGTCGTCAACTGGCCATCCGTCACCTCGACCGCGACGGTCTGCTCCGCGTAGCCCGCCATGACGATGCGGAGCTCGTAGGCGCCGACCGGTAACTCGAAACGAAACCGGCCGTCGAGGTCGGTGTAGGCGATTTCCGTGCTGCCGACCACCTCGACCGGCACGCCGGGCAACGTCATCGCCAGGTTCTGGTCGCTCACTTCCCCGGCGACGATGCCCGTATCCTGCGCCCATGCCGGCGCCGGCGCGAGAAGCGCCAACGCAAACAGGGCTACTGCCATCCTGCGCATGTAATTCCGTCCTCCGATGTCCATATGCCACGCGCCCGGGCGGGGTGAGAACCCCTGCCTCAAGCGCACCCAAGAAAACGATAGCTACGCGGTGTATCCGTTCAATAACCGGCCGGTAAATTCGACGTAAACGCTTGTGTCACCCCCGTGCGGGCGGCCCGAATTCGGCGTCGCGGACCGTGCTGTTGATAACATCTTGTTATCACACGGTAAGGTTTATAACTTTGACTTACCACCTGCGGGGCGGGCTACAGTAGGAAAGGCAAGCAAGCAGGGAGTTTCGCAATGGCAACAGACCGACTGATCATCTTCGACACCACGCTGCGGGACGGCGAACAGTCGCCCGGCTTTTCGATGAACACGGGCGAGAAGATCCGCCTCGGGCGGCAGATCGCCACGCTCGGCGCGGACATCATCGAGGCGGGTTTCCCGATTGCGTCCGACGACGACGCGCACGCCGTCTCCCTCATCGCCACCGAAATTCAGGGGCCGGTGATCGCCGCGCTCGCGCGCTGCAATCCCGCCGATATCGACCGGGCCGGCGAATCGCTGGCGCCGGCCACGCGCTCGCGCATCCACACGTTCATCGCCACTTCCGATCTGCACCTCGAGCGGAAGCTCCGGATGAGCCGGGAGGACTGCCTCGCTGCGGTCATCGCCAGCGTCACGCAGGCGGCCGGCTACACCGACGACGTCGAGTTCTCGGCGGAGGATGCAACCCGGACCGATATCGACTTCCTCTGCCGGGTGGTGGATGCCGCGATCGCCGCCGGCGCGACGACCATCAACCTGCCGGACACGGTCGGTTACTGCACGCCGGAGGAGATCGAAGAGTTCTTCACCGAGGTGCGCGGCAAGGTGCAGGACGCGGACCGGGTGATCTTCAGCGCCCACTGCCACGACGACCTCGGGCTGGCCGTCGCCAACTCGCTGGCCGCGGTCCGCGCCGGCTGCCGGCAGGTGGAGTGCACCATCAACGGCATCGGCGAGCGGGCAGGCAATGCTTCGCTCGAGGAAATCGTGATGGCGACGAAGGTTAAACCGGATCGCCTGCCTTACGAGACGGCGATCAAGACGACCGAACTGGTCCGCACGAGCCGGCTGCTCACCGAGCTGACGCAGGAGCCGGTGCAGGCCAACAAGGCGATCGTCGGCCGCAATGCCTTCGCCCACGAGGCGGGCATCCACCAGGACGGCGTCATCAAGGATCGCCGGACCTACGAAATCATGAACCCGGAGGATGTCGGCGTCGAATCGACGCTGGTCCTCGGAAAGCACTCCGGCCGGCACGCGGTCAAGAAGCGGTGCGCGGAACTGGGCTACGCGCTGAGCCGGTTCGAACTGGACCGCGTCTACCGCGAGGTGATCGCACTGGCGGATCGGCAGAAGTCGGTGGCGGACGAGGACCTAACCGCCATCGTCGAACGCGTCCAGGCGCCGTTGGCCGACGAGCCGTCACCTGCTCTCGCCGCGGGTGACCGTAGCTAACCGGCCCGCCGCATGTACGCCAATATCGCACTGCTTCCCGGCGACGGCATCGGTCCGGAGGTGATCGATGCCGCTGCCGCGGTACTCGACGCCGTCGCCGACCGCCACGGCCACACCCTGATCCTTACCCGCTCGCCGTTCGGCGCCGCGGCGCTGCGCAAGGGCGATCCGGCACTGCCGCCGGCGACGCTGGAGACGTGCCGCGCCGCCGATGCGGTGCTGCTCGGCGCCGTCGGCGATCCCGAATTCTCGGAGGGGCCGCGCGAGCGGCGTCCCGAGACCGGCCTGCTCGAACTGCGCAAGGCGCTCGACGTCTGGGCCAACCTGCGTCCCGCGCGGATCTGGCCGGGACTGGAAGGGGACTGCCCGCTCCGCCCGGAGCGGATCGCGGGTGTCGATCTGCTGATCGTCCGCGAACTGATCGGCGGCATCTACTTCGGCGAGCCGCGCGGCCGTAACGACGCCCGGACCGAGGCGTTCGACACGATGCGCTACAGCGTGCGCGAGGTCGAGCGGATTGCCCGCGTCGCGTTCGAGGCGGCGCGCGGCCGGCGGCGGCTCGTTACGTCCGTCGACAAGGCGAACGTCCTGGAATGCTCGCGGCTCTGGCGGGAAGTGGTGACCGCGGTTGCCGGCGACTATCCCGACGTGACGCTGGAGCACCAGTTGGTCGATTCGTGCACGATGCGCCTCGTCACCGAGCCCGCGTCCCTGGACGTCCTGGTGGCGGGCAACCTCTTCGGCGACATCCTCTCGGACGAGGCGGGCGCCGTCATCGGCTCGCTCGGCCTGCTTCCTTCCGCCAGCATCGGCGGCGGCGGAGGCCTCTTCGAGCCGGTCCATGGCTCTGCCCCCGACATCGCCGGCCAGAACAAGGCGAACCCGATCGGCGCCATCGCTTCCGCCGCCATGCTGCTCCGCCACGCCCTGAACCTCGAGACGGAAGCGGCCGAGATCGAGACCGCCATCGGCTCGGCCCTGGCCGACGGCTGCCGCACGGCGGACCTCCCCGCTTCGGACGGTGCGCAGATCCTCAGTTGCACCGACATGACGCAGGCGATCCTCGACCGCCTGCCCTAGCCGCGGGCCGGACCGCGGGTGCGACCGCGACCGCCGCCCGGAGAGACCGATCCGATTCAGAAGCCGGTGGCGTAGGGGAGCGCGCCCGCGAGGCGGCGCACCTCGTCGAAGTTGTCGAGCAGCAGGCCGGTCGCATCCCACTGGCCGGTCAGCAGCGCATCGCGGACGGCGGCGGGGACCGCAAGCCGCACGTTCCGGCCCGGCGCCTCGATCGTGAGCCCCTCGATGCTCAGCGTCATCCGGGCCGACGGATCCCGCTCTGCCGCGGACTGGAGGAACGCGATGTCCTCCGGGGCCGCGGTGGCGCAAACCAGGCCGATCGTCGTGGAGTTCCCCAGGAAGATCTCGGAGAACGACTCGCCGACGCACGCCCCGATGCCACGCCGCTTCAGCGCCTGCGGCGCATGCTCGCGCGACGAGCCGGAGCCGAAGTTGTCGTTCACCACCAGGATCGCGGCGTCGTCGTAGGCCGGATTCGCAAAGGGATGATCCGGCATCGACTCTCGATCGTCCTCGAATGCATGCGCGCCCAGGCCTTCGAAGGTGATCGCCTTCAGGTAGCGGGCCGGGATGATCCGGTCGGTGTCGATATTGTTGCCCCGGAGCGGGATAACGGTCCCCTCGATCCGGTCGATCTGCCTCACGCTCATACCATCCCCCGCACGTCCGCGACTTCACCGCTGACGGCGGCCGCCGCCACCATCGCCGGGCTCATCAACAAGGTTCGCCCGGTCGGGCTTCCCTGCCGCCCCTTGAAGTTCCGGTTGGAAGACGACGCGCACACCTCGCGGCCGTTCAACCGGTCCGGGTTCATCGCGAGACACATGGAACACCCCGCGCCCCGCCACTCGAAGCCGGCCTCGGTGAACACGTGGTTCAACCCCTCCGCCTCCGCCGCCCGCCGGATCTGCTTCGACCCCGGCACCGCGAGCGCGCGGACATGCGAGGCGACGCGGCGCCCCTTCACGACCCGGGCCGCCTCCCGCAGGTCGGAGAGGCGCGAGTTGGTGCAGGAGCCGACGAAGGCGACATCCACCTTGGTGCCCACGATCGGCGCCCCCGCCGTCAGCCCCATGAAGTCGAGAGCCTCCTCCACCGCCTCGCCATCGGCGCCGGCGGCAGTCGGGACCGGGATCCGCTCCGTCACGCCAATCGACTGACCGGGGTTGATTCCCCAGGTGACGCGCGGCTCGATCGCGTGGCCATCGAGCGTCACCACGTCGTCGTAGGGGGCGCCCTCGTCCGACGCCATCGATCGCCACCAGGCGCGCGCCCGTTCCAGGGTGTCGCCCGAGGGCGCGTACCGCCGTCCCTCCAGGTAGGCGAACGTCGTCTCGTCCGGATTGACGTAGCCGATCCGCGCGCCCCCCTCGATGGACATGTTGCAGATGGTCATCCGCTCGTCCATCGACATCGCGTCGATCGCCGCGCCGCCGTATTCGTAGGCATAGCCGACGCCGCCGCGCACTCCGAGCCGCGCGATGATCTCCAGGATCACGTCCTTCGCGTAGACGCCGGGGCCAAGCGACCCCGTCACGTCGATGCGCCGCACCTTCAGCGGGTCGATCGCGAGGCACTGCGACGCCAGCACGTCACGCACCTGCGACGTGCCGATGCCGAACGCCACCGCGCCGAACGCGCCATGCGTCGACGTATGGCTGTCGCCGCAGGCGATCGTCAGGCCCGGTTGCGTCAGGCCCAGTTCCGGGCCGATCACGTGGACGATGCCCTGCTCCTCGGTCGACAGATCCGAGAAGGGAATCTCGAATTCGCGGCAGTTCCGCTCGAGCGCCGCCATCATCTGCTCGGCCAGCTCGTCCGCGAACGGGCGCTGCTGATCGAGGGTCGGAACGATGTGATCGACCGTCGCATAGGTCCGATCCGGGAATGCGACGCCGATCCCGCCCTGGCGCAGCATGTCGAACGCCTGCGGCGTCGTCACCTCGTGGATCAGGTGAAGGCCGATGAAGAGCTGCGTCCGCCCGTCCGGCAGCTTCCGGACCGTGTGGAGATCCCACACCTTCTGCAAGAGTGTTTGTGCCATCTGCTCGTCCTGGACGCGCGCCCTTATTCTCGCAAACGGCGGGCGGCGGCCGCCCCTTCCCGCTCGCGGCGCTGGCGGCGGGCGAAGATCAGGATACCCAGCGCCACCACCGGCACCGGCGGCAGGAGGATGGCGAAGGTCTTGATGGTAGTCTGGATCCGGCGGATCTGCCCCTCCATCGTCTCGCGACTCGCCTGCACCCGGGTTTCCTTCTCGGTATTGATATTGGTGGAGAGCACTTCGAGCCGGCGGTTCTCCACCTCCTCGAGATTGCGCACCATGATCTGCTTCGTCTGCGCGTCGATATCGGTCCGCGCCTGCAGCTCTTCCACCCGGCCGTTCAAACGCTGCTGCGCCTCGGTCAGCGCCACCTCGGCATCCGCTTCCGCCTGCTGCTCCTCCGCCGTGCGCTGCTCGATGAACTCGGCCGTCTGCGCTTCCACCCGTTCGAGGGTGCGGTGGCGCGCGCGGCGGCTCCGGAGGTCGATGAACGCGTCTTCCTCGAGCAGCCTGTCCATGGCGTTGAGGAAGAACGTGATGTTGTCGAAGTTCAGTCCGCCCGGCGCCTGCTCGCGGATCTGGAAGAACTGCTCGCTGATGAAGTCGAGATCGGCGACGACGATGACGTCCACCTCGTCGCTGTCGACGGACTGGACCCTCGCCGCGACGATGTAGTCGTCCTCATCCTGTTCGCGCGGCGGGCTCGGGTTCACCTGCGGGCCGTACGGCGTGCTGCGGACGAGGGAGAAGTAGCCGTTCGTGCCGGAGATCTTCCCGGTGCGCAGCAGCGGCTCGAACGTCCAGGCGGTCTCGTCGGCGGGCTGGATGAACCCGGGATAGAGGAAGACCAGCTCCTGGAGCTGCGACGTCATCGGGTTCTCGGTATTGAACGTCGCTTCGTTCTCGTTGCCGGAGCCCAGGAAGACGACGTCTTCCGGCATATGCGCGAGATCGGGATGCGGGTTATAGCTGTCCCAGACGATCCGCGTCGGCTCCCAGTCGACGCCGAGGGCGCCGATCCACTCGCGCACGTTGCCGCGCGGGCCGGGGCGGGCCCCCGACTGGCCATAGGTGAACGGGTTGCCCTCCCCTACCCATTCGGTGGGCGAGATGGTCGGGTTCACCGCGGGCAGCGGATCGACCAGGATGAGGGCCGGCTTGCCGCTGCGGATGTAGTCGGCGACGAATCCCTGCTCGTCGGTCTGAAGGGACGACGGGAGCGGCACCAGCAGCGCGTCCACGTCCTGGCGGATCTCCATCTCCGGGCTGATCTCCGCCACGTCGTACTGCTTGCGCAGCTCGGAGATGACCGACCATTGCGGCGTGAACTGGCTCTCCTGGAAGTTCGTGCCGCCGAACAGGTTGGCCATCGTCCCAACGACGCCCACCCGCTTCCGCTCCGTCCGGGCGACCACCCGGATGCTCCGCATGATCTCGTATTCCGCCGGCAGGCCGACATCGAAGAAACCGATCACCTGTTCCTCGGCGCCGCAGGTGAACGCGAGGCCGAGGAACAGCTCTTCCACCTCGGAGCGGGCGGAACTGACATTGCGGACCGGACGCGGGAGAATGCCGAACGTCTCGCGCGCTTCCCGCGCCGCATCGGTGAACGGTTCTGTGTCGTGGATGATCACCTCGACGCGCGGACCGGCAATCGCGTCGATCTCCTCCAGGATGCTGATGACGTTCGTGCGGGTCTGCACGAACGGCTCGGGCGCCGTCGGCGAGACGTAGGCCTGAATGAATACCGGCCGGTCGGCCGGGAGGCCGGCGAGCAGCGCCCGCGTCTCGGCGCTGAGCGAATGGAGCTGTTCCGCCGTGACGTCCAGCCGGACGCTGGCCCGGCCCGCCAGCACGCCGACGCTCACGAGCGCGATAGCGACGGCGACGGCGCGCACCACATGGTGCAGCCACAGGGGGTAGCCCCCGGCGGCGGGCGCCCAATGCCGGCGGCTCAGCAGCAGGACGTTCAGGTAAAGGAAGAACGCGGCGACCGCGACGAAGTAGAGGATGGCGGTCAGGCTGACGACGCCCTTCGCGAAGTCGTCGAAGTGGAAGAACACGCCGAGCGCCGAGACCGGCCGCTCGAGTCCGGGCGCCACCGCGCCGGCGGCGCCGCCCGCGGCCACGAGGACTGCGCAGAACAGCCCCGCGGCGATGAACGCGACCGTCGCGTTGCGCGTCAGCATCGACGCGAGCATCCCGACCGCGATCAGGGCCGCCCCGGCGAACCAGTAGCCGGCGTAGTTGCTGACCATCAGTCCCAGGTCGGGGCTCCCGAGATAGAAGAGGACCACGACGTAGCTGAGCGACAGCGCGAGCGAGACGGTATAGATGCCGAGCGCCGCGGCGTACTTGCCCAGCACCACTTCCACATCGGTGACCGGAAGGGTGAGCAGCAGCTCGTCGGTCCCCAGCTTCTTTTCTTCCGACCAGACCCCCATCGTGAGGGCCGGGACAAAGAAGAGGAGGAGGTAGGGGAAGACGCCGTTGAGCTGATCCAGGTTGGCGAGGTTCTGCAGAAAGAAGCGGTCCTGCCAGAAGGCGGCGGCCGCGCTCAGGAAAATGAAGAGCGTGATGAAGACGTAGCCGCTCGGGCTCGAGAAGTACAAGCCGAGATCGCGCCGCGCCACGGCCCGCACGATCGCCCGGTTCACCTGGGGGAGCATCTTCAGACGTCAGCCTCGCCCGGGAGGCCGTCGGCCTCGCGTGGGGGGCCGTCGGCCTCGGCTGCCGTCTCGCCGGCGGTCAGACGGTAGAACGGCTGTTCAAGCGATCCGTCCTCCGTCAGGTCGGCCACCGCCCCGTCGAAGAGCAGACGGCCGTTGTTGACCAGCAGCACCCGGTCCGCCATCGCCTCCGCCTCGTGCAGGATGTGTGTCGAAATCAGCAGCGTCTTCGTCCGCCCGAGCCGCTGGATGTTCTCGCGGAACTGCCGGATCTGATTCGGATCCAGTCCGGCCGTCGGCTCGTCCATGATCAGCACTTCCGGGTCGTGCAGCAGCGCCTGCGCCATGCCGACGCGCTGCCGGTAGCCGCGCGACAGCTTGCCGATCGGCTTCTCCACCACCAGATCGAGCGCGCAGAGATCGATCACCGCCTCGATGCGCGACTTCAGGCGGTCGGCCGGCAGCTCGCGCGCTTCGCCGAAGAAGCGCAGCAGATCGAGCGGCGTCATGTCGGGATACATCGGGCCGTTCTCCGGCAGGTAGCCCAGACGGCGCGACGCCGCGATCCGGTCGCGCCGCACGTCGTGCCCCGCGATCGCCGCGTTCCCGCTGCTCGGCGCGACGTATCCCGTCAGCATCCGCATCATCGTGGTCTTGCCCGCGCCGTTGGGTCCGAGGAACGCCACCACCTCCCCCTGGGGAATGACGAACGAAATGTCCTCGACCGCGACGAACGGCCCGTAGTACTTCGAGAGCCCGCTCGCCTCGATCATCGCCTCCGTCGGCGGCGCCTCCGCCGCCGACAACACCGGCGCCACAACATCGGCCGGGGGATCATCAACCGGCGGTGTCGATTCCAGCGGCGGATTCTTGTCGAGTGGGGGCATGGTGTCGGGGGTTGTCGTCTCGGCCAGAAGAAGAGGATAGCTAGGGATGCGGCTGCGGTTCAACTACCTCGAAGTCGTGCCACGTCCGGAATTCCCGGCGACGGGTCCGGCTGAACAGGACACGGGAGTCGACGTAGGTCTCGAACTGAATGCGAGCCCAGAGGTCATTGTCGCCCAGAATGGGACGGCGGTCGACCGATCCGCGCGCCCGGTTGATCATGCCGAGGATCCCCCACCAGAGGCGGACCGGCTGGATCAGCTCGAACTCGGCGCGGGCCGGTTCATACGTGTCGCGGTCCACCCAGATGGTGCCGCGCGCGCTGTTGAGGGCGTAGTCGATGCGGCGGACCACGGGCAGATCGCCGGCCCGGGGACGGAACGCGATCCGGTAGCTGGGGCGGCTGCGGAATGTCTCCTGGCCCTCGAGCGTGAAGTCGTAGCGGGCGATCAGCGCTTCGTCGAAGACGATCGAGTTCTCGCTGCCGTCATCCTCGGGCTCCGCGCCCGTCTCGCGACGCTCGATCACCTCCTTGCGGAACGCCTCCTCGCGTTCCACCTCCCAGCCCCGCTCCTCGTCGCTGAGCGGACGGCCGTGGATCCTGACGAGTCGCTCGAACTGCTCCCCTTCGACCGGCACCACCTCGTAGCCACCAAGAGTCTCGCTCCGCACGTCGCCTTTGTCGTCGAACCGGCGAACTTCCTTGCGCATGAGAGCGCGGTAGCGGGCTTTGACCTGGGTCTCGTCGTACCACTTGAGGCGTTCGATCATTTTCGCCATCAGCGAGTACGCCTCGTTGCGGGGGGCGTCCGCCGACTGCGCCCACAGGTGAACGCCGCCCGCTCCGCCGAGCGTCAGCCCGGTGACGAGCGCGAGAGCGCACAGGAGCGCGGAGACCTTCCACCGCCAGCGCATCCCCACCATTCTGTCCGATAGGAGGCTATGGCGGGAAGGGCGCCGCGGACCGTGGGGAGTCTTCGTCCGGAGCGGCGGCGCGGCTACTCGACGACGCGCAGCGCGCCACGAACCACTACTTCACGGCGGCCGGAGGCGGCTATCAACTCGCCTGTCACTTCGTAGTCGCCGGCCGGGAACCCGTGCCATTCGAAGGTGTGCACCTTCTGGGAGTCCTTGCCTTCGAGCCAGATGGAGGAACTGCGATAGTGGCCGCCCGATTCGGCGGTGACGCGGAGCTCTTCGGTATCGGTCGTCGGCTCGATCTTGATCTCGATCTCGATCGTGCCGGGTGATTGCACCGTGTTCTGAGATGTAAACAAAATTGCCGCTTCAGGAATTCGTGTGGGCGGCGAGCGCGTCCGGGTAGAGGTCGAGCCCTCCCAGATGGAAGTAGATGGCGTTGCGGAACCGCTCGCGGTTGCGATAGCCGCAGCCTTGCCGCTTGATCCACTGGATCTTGGCGTTGATGCCCTCTGCGCGCGCGTTCGTGACGTTCGTCAGGACGGCGTTGATCACCCCGTCCCAGTGGCGTTTGATCATCCGCGCGACCTTCTTGATCGGCTCCAACCGACTGCGAATCGCCCACCCGTACCAGCGGCTCCACATGCGGACCGCCCAGCCCCGCGACCGGTAGTGCCACAGCCGCATCGCCAATTCCTTGATCGCCCACGCACGGGCCACCCGCAACGCGCTCGTGCGTAGCGGCGTGAACGCCCGGCGTTGCCGCGGTGTCAGGTTCGCAGGGCGCGTCAACCACAGGTAGCGTGTCTTCGCCAGCCGGTCATCGCCGTGTTGCCGCAAGGCCCGGTGCTCCGACCGCCGGACCTGATCGACCGCCGCGCCCAGGTGCTGCGCGATGTGGAACTTATCGAACGCAATCGGCGCTGCGGTGTGGTCGTGCACCGACCCGATGTAGGCGGGCCACATGTCCATCGCCACCATCTCGATCTGCGCACAGCCTGCCTCGCCCACCGCTGCGAAGTAGCCGTCGAGGGCCGCCCGGTCGCGACCGTCGGCCACATACAGCACGCGCGGCGCCGACGCCGTCAGGTCATTGACGACGGTGACGTACTCGTGTCGCCGTTGAAACGACGTCTCGTCGACGCCGACCAGCGGCGCGGCGGCCACCGCGCGCCGCGACAGCCCCCGCCGCACCGCCCGCGCCTGGATGCCCGCCACCTGGTCCCAGCTCAACCGGCATTGGCGGGCCACCGCCGCGAAGCTGGCCACCTGCAGCCAGTCGATCACCATCGCCTCGAACAGCGCCGTGAAGCGTACCTGCGCATCCGCCCACGGCACCGGCACCTGCTGGACACCATGCTCGGCACAGCGCACCCGCGGCACCTCGGCGCGTACCAGCGTGCGGTACTGCATCGTGTCCAGATGCCGCCACATCCGCGGCCGGCGGTCGTACCCCGGACAGGCCGCCCCGCAGGCCGGGCAGACCAGCGTCTCGCCCACAAACTGCACGCCGACTTCGACGTCACCCTGCTCGAGGGCCAGCCGCACGTCGTGCACCCGCCACGGGCGCTCGATGCCCAACAGGCGTTCGTAGAAGGTCGTCTCTCTCATCCGGGGAGTGTACGCAGTGGGCGGACGGATCCGTCCGCCCACAACCAGCGCTGAGCCGGCGCGAGCGGCGAGTCACCTGAACGGCCGTAGCGACAGCGGAGGAGGCGCAAAGCGCCTTGACTCGACGGGAACAGAGGCTACTCCTCTGCTTCACCTACCCACACGATTCCCGGAAGACCCACAAAATTTAACATCGGCTAGCAGCCCGTGGTGAAAGTCCCTCGTTCCAGGGATCGACGTGATCGGTCCTGTGTCCTACACTGTCGGGCATGGCGATGGGGACAAGCCGCGGTCGACCGCGGCAAGCGACGATGTGGGTGCCCACGGCGGATCTGCCGAAGAGCGCTGGGCACCCGTTTTACGAGCGGCTGAATCGGGTGCTCGACGAGGCGGGGTTCGATGCGTTCGTGGAGGCGAAGTGCGCGTCGTTCTACGCGGACGGGGTCGGTCGGCCGAGTCTGGCGCCGGGCCGGTATTTCCGGTTGCTGTTGCTCGGCTACTTTGAAGGGTTGGACTCGGAACGGGCAATCGCGTGGCGCGCCGCCGATTCGCTGAGCATCCGGACATTTCTGGACTTCGCCCTGCACGAGGCCCCGCCGGACCACTCGACGCTGTCGCGCACCCGTCGCCTGATTGACCTCGAGACCCATCAGGCAGTGTTTACCTGGGTGTTGCAGCGACTGGCCGACGCCACGCTGGTGGTGGGGCGCACGGTTGGCATCGATGCCACGACGCTGGAAGCCAATGCGGCGATGCGGAGCATTGTGCGGCGGGATACGAGTGAGAGCTACGACGCGTTTCTGACCCGGCTGGCCGAGGCGTCCGGCCTCTCGACGCCGACGCGCGCCGAGTTGGCCCGGTTCGACCGGACCCGCAAAAAGAAGGGCTCGAACGCGGACTGGACCCACCCGCACGATCCGGACGCGAAGATCACGAAAATGAAGGACGGCCGCACGCATCTGGCGCACACCGCCGAGCATGCGGTCGACCTGGACACAGGCGCCATCCTGGGCGTGACGGTGCAGGACGCGAGTGCGGGCGACACGACGACCTTGGTCGACACGCTCGTCACGGCCGCCGAGCAGGTCGAGGCGGTCGGCGCGCCGGGGATCGCGGAGGTGGTGGCCGACAAGGGATATCACAGCAACGAGACGATGGTCGGGTTTGCGGCCATCGGCGTCCGCAGCTACGTCTCGGAGCCGGATCGCGGCCGGCGGCACTGGAAGGGCCAGGCGGCGGCGCGGGACGCGGTGTATGCCAACCGGCGGCGGATTCGCGGCGCGCGCGGGAAACGGCTGCTGCGGCAGCGGGGCGAGCTACTGGAACGGCCCAACGCGCATCTCTACGAGACCGGCAGGATGCGCCGCGTCCATCTGCGCGGGCATCCCAACATCCTGAAACGGCTGCTCGTCCAGGTCTGCGGCGTCAATCTCGGGTTGCTCATGCGGCACCTGACGGGCGTGGGCACGCCGCGGAGCCTCCAGGGCCGCGCGTCGGCGCTGGTGGAGGCGCTGATCGGCCTCCTGAGCGGCTGCTGGGGGCGTGTGCGGCGCTTCTGGGCCCCGGAGCGCCATGATCGGCCCGATTCGTCGTGGGATAGTCCGGCGACACGCCAATACGGACACGCGATTCTCGATTGACAATCAGCCCCTTCTGCCACGGGCTGCTAGGAGTCCGTGGTGAAACCCCGCGTAGCACCGAGAGCGGCGAGGCGCTCGCCTGACAAGGCGCGACGAGGGAGGATATTGGCCATATAACGACCGCGGACTGACGCAGTCCGCGGACTGCCACAGTCCGAGGAGCAACGCCGTTCAGGCGGGATGCATCGCCGCTCGAATGTAGCGGGGGTTTCACCACGGGCTCCTAGTGGAAGTCGCGGCTGCCGGCACTTGCGGGCGTGGTCTCGAGGCGGGGCGTCCAGAGCGTGTCGGCAACGATATGGACGACGCCCTCGGCGGCCTGCACCTTGCCGGTGATGCCGAGGAACGCCGCGGTCTTCGCCAGCACCGCGTGCCGTTCGAACACCCGCTCCCAGACGACGATATTGACGAAGCCGGTTTCGTCCTCCAGCGTCATGAAGGTGACACCAGACGCGGTGGCGGGACGCTGCCGGCAGATCACCAGGCCGGCGTAGCGGACCTCGCGGCCGTCGCGCATCGTGGCGACGGCGCGGGCGGCGGGCAACCGTTGCGCGGTGAGCGCGTCGCGCAACGGTGCGAGCGGATGGCCGGCGGTGCTGTGGCCGTTCGCGGCGTAGTCCCAACCGATCGTTTCGAACTCGCTGAGCGGATCGAAGGCCGGCGTCGCCTCGTTCGGCGCGACCTGCAGCGGCGTCGCGGGGGTGGCGGCCAGTCCGCGGGCCTCCCAGAGCGCGGCGCGGCGCGCTTTCTCGAACGGGGCGAATGCGCCCGCTTCGGCCAGGCGGCGGAGCGCCGCTTCGTCGAGGCGGGCGCGGCGGGCAACATCCGCCATGGACGTAAACGGGCGTGCCGCCCGCGCCTGCGCGAGCGGCTCGAAGTCGCGTGTCCGGGAGAAGCCCTTGACGGTGCGGAAGCCCATCCGGACCGCGAAGCGGGGGGTGGCCGCGGCGGGTGCGCCGGCGTCCACGCCGGTGGGTGCGCCGGTCTCCACACCGGCAACAATCCCCACTGGTTCGCCGGCGTCCACACCGGCACCTTCGAGCGTGCAATCCCAATCGCTCGCGGTGACATCAACCGGGCGCACCTCGACGCCGTGGCGGATCGCGTCGTCGACAATCGTCGCCGGCGTATAGAAGCCCATCGGCTGCGCGTTCAGCAGCGCACAGGTGAACACGTCCGGGTAGTGGCAGCGGAGCCAGGCGGAGCCGTAGGCGATCAGCGCGAAACTGGCGGCGTGGCTCTCCGGAAAGCCGTACTCGCCGAAGCCGCGGATCTGATCGAACACCCGCTCGGCAAACTCCAGCGCGATCCCCTTCGCCGTCATCCGTGAGACCAGCCGCTCCCGGTGCCGATCGATCCGCCCGCGCTGCCGCCATGCCCCCATGTCGCGCCGCAACTGATCCGCCTCGCCCGGCGTGTAGTCGGCCGCCACCATGGCGAGGCGCATCACCTGCTCCTGGAACAGCGGCACGCCGAGCGTCTTGCGGAGCACCGGTTCGAGCGACGGATGGGGATAGATCACCGGCTCCTCGCCGTTCCGGCGACGCAGGAACGGATGTACCATGCCGCCGGTGATCGGCCCGGGCCGGACGATGCTCACCTCGATCACCAGGTCGTAGTAGCAGCGCGGCCGGAGCCGCGGAAGCATCGCCATCTGGGCGCGGCTTTCGATCTGGAAGACGCCGACCGTGTCCGACCGGCAGACCTGATCGTAGGTGGCGGGATCGTCCTGCGGGATTCGGTCGAGCGACAGCGTCCGGCCGTAGTGGCGCTCGAGCAGATGGAAGCCGATATCGAGCTGCGTCAGCGCACCCAACCCCAGCAGATCCACCTTGAAGAGGCCCAGGTCTTCCAGGTCCTGCTTGTCCCACTGAATGACGGTCCGGTCCGCCATCGTGCCGTTCTCGATCGGCACCAGGTCGTGCACCGGCTCGTGTCCGAGGAGGAAGCCGCCCGGATGGATCGACAGGTGCCGCGGCATGTCCTGAATCTCCGATGCCAGGCGGAAGAGATGGCGCGGGATCGGATCCGCAGGGTCGAAGCCGGCCCGCACGAGCTGTGCCGGATCGAGCCGGTCATGGTGCGACAGCAGCCGCGCGAGGCGGTCGGTCGCGTCGGCCTCTACGCCGAGCGCCTTGCCGACGTCGCGCACCGCCGAGCGGCCGCGGTACCGGATGACGTTCGCCGTCAGCGCCGCACGGTCGCGGCCATATGTCCGGTAGACATGCTGAATCACCTCTTCGCGGCGCGCGTGCATGATGTCGAGATCGATGTCGGGCGGCTCGTGCCGCTCGCGCGAGAGGAAGCGTTCGAACAGCAGCTCGACGCGCGTCGGATCGACCGCGGTGATCCCGAGGCAGTAGCAGACGACCGAGTTCGCCGCCGAACCGCGTCCCTGGCAGAGGATCCCCTCGCGCCGGCAGAACTGCACGATCTCCCGCATCGTCAGGAAGTAGCCGCCGTAGTCCAGCTCGTCGATCAACGCCAGCTCGCGTTCGATCTGTTCGCGGATCGCGCGCGGTGCGCCGCCGACATCCCCCGTGCCGTTCACGCCGCCGCCGCCGCGTCCACCCGCGCCGAAACATTCGCGGGCACCGCGCAGCGTCAGCTCGCGCAGCCAGGCGGAGGCGGATCGGCCGTCCGGCAGCCGCTCGGCCGGATAGCGGTAGCGGAGTTCGGCGAGCGAGAAGGTGCAGCGTTCCGCTACCTCGCGGGTCCGCTCGACCAGCGCCGGCGCGTCGGCGAAGAGGCGCGCCATCGCGGCGGGCGACTTCAGGGCATGCTCGGCGTTCGGCTTCGTCAGGCGGCCGGCCGTGGCAAGCGTGACGCCGTGCCGGATGCAGGTGAGGACATCCTGCAGGTCGCGCCGCGCCGGCGTGTGGTACAGCACTTCGGCCGCCGCGACGAGGGGGAGGCGGGCACGTTCCGCATGGCGTCGCGCGCACGCTTCCTGGCGCACCTCCTCCGGGCGGCGGTGGCGCGGGAGCATCGCGTAGAGACGGTCGCCGAACGCGTCGCGGAGCATACCGGCGACGGCGCCGGTGTGCGGATCGTCGTCGCGGACCAGCAGGCTGCGGTCACCGCCCCAGAGGGCGATCAGGTCCGGGGCGTGCTCGCACAGTTCCTGCCAGGTAACGACGGATGAGCCCTTGGGGCAGCGGCGGCGGCCGGTGGTGATCAGGCGGCAGAGGTTGGCGTAGCCGGTGCGGGTTGTGGCGAGGAGGGTGAGGGAAGTTTGCGATGCCGGTCTGGAGACCGGCGGACCCGTTTGTGGTGCCGGACCGGGGTGTGGTGCCGGGAGGGTTTGTTGTGCCGGTCGGGAGACCCGCGGACCGACCGGCGGACCTGTTTGTGGTGCGGCGACGGTGAGTTCGGCGCCGATGAGGAGGTGAACGCCGAGTTCCTGCGCTTTCATATGGGCGCGGACGACACCGTGCACGCCATCGCAGTCGGTCAGCGCGAGGGCGGGCAGGCCGAAGGCATGCGCCTGTTCGATCAGTTCCTCGGGATGGCTCGCTCCTTCGAGAAACGAGTAGTTGCTCTTGCACCAGAGCGGGACATACGCCATGACCCTGCACCACGGCTATTCCACCCGCCCCTGGCAACACCACCGGCGGCGCGCACGGTCGTAGTAAATCCAGAGGAGGTCGCCATTCCGCAGCCGGGCAAAGTAGTAGTCGCGGCTGACCGGCACCCGCCACCAACCCCCGGCAACGCGGTACGGCCCGGCACGTTCCGCCGCGTGGCTGGCCGGGACCGGGCGCGGGGTGGCGTAGATCCGGCGCACCATGCCGCCGGGGCGCACCGTGACGCCGGCGGGCGGTGGAATCGTGTCGACCGGCTCCCAGGCGAATCGCGCTTCCGGCAGATGACCTTCGGCCAGGCGCGCCCGTGCCACGGCGCCGTCGCCGAACCGGGCGCGGACGCGGGCGAGCGCATGGTTCGCCGCCGACAGGTCGCGCGGCGGCCGCTCGGCGAAGAGTCCCTCCTGCGTGGCGACGGTCCGGACGGATCGGCCGGCGACACGGAGACCGACGACGCCCCCCTCGAACGCGACCGACTCGAAACGCAACCGGACCAGTGTCATCAGTTGCGCGATGTCGAGCGTCGGCGCAGCGGGACGGATCACCTCGGCCCGCTCCTCGCTCGCCAGGAGCTCGTTACGCAGAAGTTTCGCGCCAGCGGAACTTCCAACGCGCCCGTCAGGGCGCGCCAGGAGCTCGCTCCGCAGAAGTTTCGCGCCAGCGGAACTTCCAACGCGCCCGTCAGGGCGCGCATCGAGCCGGAGATGCAGCGTCAGCTCGGCCAGTCGCTCGCGCCGTTCGGCGGTGGCCGCGAGCAGGCGGTCGAGGAGGCGCTTGACGATGAACAGCAGGCGGTTGACGTCAGTCTCCGGCTGATCGAAATCGTGCCGCGCGAGCAGCGGCTCCGGCGGGCGGACCGGCTGCAGCGGCGGCTCGAGATCGCCTGACGCGCGCCGGTGCAGGCGGTGCGCCTCCCGGCCGAAACGGCGGCGGACGCCCACGGCCGGCAGCTCGAGGAACGCGCGGACGGTCCGGACCCCCAGCTTCTCGAGGCTGTCGATCAGCGCCGCATCGAGGCCAAGGCGATCGAGCGGCGCCTTGCCTGCGATCGCCCGTTCAGCGGCGCGGTCACGGATCACCACGATCTGCCGGTCGATCGATGCCAGGCGCCTGGCGATTGCGTAGGTGCCGAAGCGCGTGAAGCCGACGGCGATCGCGGCCTCGGGGTGTCCTTCCACCCGGAGTGCGGCCACGACTTGCTTCGCCCAGTCGCGCGGCGATCGATGGAGATGCGCCAGGCCGGAGGCGTTCAGCCAGAAGACACCCGGTTGGTCGCGCGACGGCTCGACCTCGGGACTGAACTGCCGCAACCGGGCAGCAACCGGAGCAGCGCCGTCTGCGCACGCACCGGTGCTCCGCAGATCAACGCACGCCATCCGGTCCACACCGATTCTCCTCGTCGGTCCAGCCGGGACCGCGCCGCTTGTCCTTGAGCACTTCCACCCGGCAGACGTACCGGCCCTCCCCCCGCCGAATGCGCCGCGCCTGGCCGCGAACCGTCACGAGCGATCCGAGCGACGGCTGCCGTTCGGTCTTCGCCGTCAGGCAGAGCACCAGCGCGCCATGCGCAATCGCCTGCTCCGACAGCCGGCTCTGCACGGCGAGCGGCAGATCGAGCCCATCCTCCACCAGGTCGAGCACCAGCAGGCCGAACGCGCCGGAGCGGGCGAGTTGATCGGCAGCGCGCAGCCGGTCGCGCATATCGTCGAGCTGAATGACCGGCAATGCGGCCAGGTCGATGCCCCCGTCCGCCACATCGGGCGGATAAAAAGTGTTGCCGGGACGCGTCACCCAGGCCACCGGTTCTCCCTGCTGTTGCACTTCGCGCACCAGGCTGCAGGCCAGCGTGAGCGACGGCGCGGCGGCACCACCCGAAAGTTCCGCCAGACAGCTGCCCAGCGCGGCGCGGCTCCACCGGCCGGGCGCCGGCAACGGCATCCGGCCGCGCTGCATCCAGGCGCGCGAAGCGCCGGTTATGGCGCGCAGGTTCCTGGCCGTCATCGCATTCGTCACACGCATCACAACGTCCGCCGCACTTCGATCACCCGGCCGAGGATGACGACCGCCTCGGCATCCAGTTCGATCGGATCGAACGCCGGATTCTCGGGACGGAGCGTCACGCGGCCGTCGCCGCGCGATACGAAGGTCTTTACCGTCGCGTCGTGATCCACCAGCGCCACGACGATGTCGCCGGTCCGCGCGGTCGGCTGCCGGCGGACGATGACCGTGTCACCCGACAGGATGCCGGCGCCGACCATGCTCTCGCCCCGCACCCGGAGCGCGAACAGTTCGTCCGACGCCGGGCCGCGCGCGTCGACCGGGAGGTAGCCGTCCGGATCCTCCACCGCCTCGTCGAGCACGCCGGCCGGCACGCGGCCCAGGAGCGGCACCAGCCGGGTCCGTGGCGGCCCGTCACCCGCCCGCTCGGGCAGCCGGTAGCCGCGCGATCGGCCGCGGTCGACCGCCAGACGGCCCTGCTCGACCAGCCGCTCGAGATGCGCCCGCGCCGACTGCACCGCCCGAAAGCCGAATGCCGCCTGCACTTCGCGCACCGTCGGCGGGCGGCCGGCCAGCAGCCGGTCGCGCACGAACGCGAAGATCTGCTCGCGCGTCTCCCCCTGTGGTGTCCGTCCCATGGCGAAGCATGCACAATAGCATACATTTGTCTTCTTTTTAAACCCCTCCTTGCACCAGGACCAGGCCAGCAAAAAGCCCCGCAGAATTTGCTGCTTGCGACCAGCTTGACCGCTGTGGTACAAAAAGCGCGTATCTTTTCGTTTTTTCGGAGCAGGAGATATTCCATGACGTTTCAGCGTGCGCTCATCACCTTGTTCGTGTTCGGTGTTGCGGTCGTCGCCGCTGCGCCCGGTTTCGCCGCGGAAAACGAGGCGGAAGCCGATGTGACGTATTACAAGGACGTGCTGCCGATCATGCAGGCGAACTGCCAGACCTGCCATCGGCCGTCCGGCTACAACATCAGTGGCCTGATCGCGCCGATGTCGTTCATGGACTATGCCGAGACGCGCCCCTGGGCCCGCTCCATCGCCCGCAAGGTGGAGACGCGCGAGATGCCTCCCTGGTTCGCGTCGGCCCCGAAGCACGTCTTCGAGAACGAGCGTGGCCTGACCGACAGCGAGATCGACACGATCGTCCGCTGGGTCGAGGCGGGCGCACCCGCCGGCGATACGGCCGATGCGCCACCGGCGCAGCAGTGGGCCGAGGATGCCAACGAAGGCTGGTCGCTCGGCACGCCCGACTTCGTCGTGAAGATGCCGGAGCCGTACCTGATCGAGGACGACATCTACGACCTGAACATCACCTTCTACACGAAGATCCCGGAAGAGTTGCTGCCGGAAGATGCCTGGGTCCGGGGCTGGGAACTCCGCGTGGGCGATAACCGGGTTACCCACCACATGTGTTCGTCCGTCCTCGCGCCCGACGCCTACCTGCCGGCAGAGGCGGTCGAGGACGAGGGCGCCGACACGCCCGACAGCCGCCTGCTGAGCTGCGTCGCCGAGGGCGGCGAGTCGGGGCTGCTGCCGGAAGGCTACGGTGTGCTGGTCGAGAAGGGATCGAGCGTCTCCTTCAACATGCATTACCACAAGGAGCCGGCGGAAGGCACCGCTGCCTGGAGCCAGGCCGAGGTGGGCTTCTTCCTCGCTGACGAAGCGCCGAAGTACAAGGTGATCAACGACTCGCTGTACAACCGCGCATTCGAGATTCCGCCGAACCACCCGAACTACCGGGTCGGCTCGTCGCGCGTTCTCGACACGGACATCTACGTGCTCACCCTCTGGCCGCACGCGCACACCCGCGCGTCCGCCGCGCGCTATACCGCCATCTACCCGGACGGAACGGAAGAGCTGCTGCTTGACGTGCCCAACTACGATCAGGGCTGGCAGGTGACCTACAAGTACAAGGAGCCGAAGCTGCTGCCGAAGGGCACGCGGATCGACGTCGACTTCTGGTACGACAACACGCCGGAGCGGGCGGTACGAGAGAAGTTCAACTCGAACCGGTTCGTCGGTTACGGCCCGCGGACCGACGACGAGATGTCGCTCGGTTTCATCGGCTACGCGAAGGTCGACGACGCGGAAGCGATGCCGACCACGAACAACAACAACTGACGACTGCGGGCTGACCGCAGCCGGTTCGTCGTGACGCTTCGAGGGCGGGGCCGGCAAAACCCCGCCCTCTTTTTTGTCTTATCTGAGGGGATCTCCTGATGCGCGCGACTCGTCTTCTCCCGGTCCTGCTGCTGGCCGCCGGCGTGACCACCAGCGCCCCGGCCGCTGCGCAGACGCCCGAGCCGAGCGAGGAAGGGGACGGTCTGCTGCACGCCACGCTGATACTCGAGCTGCAGTCGATCGACGTCGCTTACACGCCCGACCTGGCGGCGAACGACGCGGCGCACCGGGCGCTCCTGGATGGCACGGTCGGCGCGCGCGTCCGCATCGGGACGATCGAGGGGCATCAGGCATTGCGGATCGGCGAGATGGCGCCGGACCTGGAGGCGCTGGCGGAAACCTACCGCGCTGCAGCAGCAGCGGCAGCCGACGACGACGACGACGCGGCCGACGACACGGACGATGATACGGACCACGATACCGACCACGACGCGGACGACGCGGATCACGACGCGGACGCCGACGGCGCAGCCGATGAGACGGCCGGCGACGACGCCGAAGAAGAGGCCTCATCTGAACTGTGGCTCGCGCGCGAGGCGCGCGGCTGGCGCCTGGAAGTCGTCGGCTATGGCGATGACGATGACGGCGAGATCCGCGCCATCCCGCTGAACCACCGCGAGGCGACCGCCGCCGCGCCGACCCTCACCGCGTCGGTGACAATGACGAACACCGAAGAGGGCCAGCTCGTGCTCCGGTGGGGCACCCACGTCTGGAATGCCGACTTCCGATTCGATGAGCTGCCGGAGCGGCCGCCCACGCAGCGCGTCTCGGGCCGCGGGCAGGAACGCGAAGCGTCCTCCGACACCAGTGACCTCTCGCGCGGCGTCGCCCTCGCCGAGCGGAACGAGTCGGCGCTGATCCTGCCCGGCGGTGAGCGGCTCTCCCTCCTCTACTGGAAGGGGATTGACGTGGAAGACGAGGACTACGGCCGATTCGAGGAGACTGCCGACGGCGACGTGGTCGAGCTCGTGCGCGCCGCGCCGCTGCGGATCAAGAGCGATGTCGGGCTCCGCTTCGGCGGGACGGACATTCCGACCGGCAACCTCGCGCCAGGCTTCGCCGGCGCCTACGCCATCTGGCTCCGCCGGAGCGGCGACGGCTGGCGGCTCGTCTTCAACCACGAGCCCGATTCGTGGGGAACGCAGTACGACCCGGAGTTCGATGCGGCCGAAATAGCGGTCGATTATGCGCGTGGCGACCGGTCGTTCCGGCCGCTCGGCGCCACGCTGGTGCCGACCGGCGCGGACCAGGGCCGGCTGCTCGTCCACTGGGGTCCCCACGAGTGGACGGCGGACTTCACGATCGCCCGCTAGCGGTTCCGACGCGCGGCCCGGTCTACCAGTCGGTGGTCCTGCCGTCTGATTCCCGGCCGTCTGGCGCCTGACATGCTCGAGCCGTTGATCGCCCTGCGCGCGGTCGAGAAATCCTTCAGCCCTGGGGTCTCCCAGATGTGGGTGCTCCGGCGGATCACCCTGGACATCGCGGAAGGGGAGTTCGTCTCGGTGATGGGACCGTCAGGCGCGGGCAAGTCGACGCTGCTGCACATCCTCGGCATGCACGATGCGGACTGGGACGGCGATTACGACTTTCTCGGGCTGCCCGTGCACGGGCTGAAGGCGCGGCAGCGCCAGGCCCTGGGCCTGGCCCGGGACAACATCGGCTTCGTGTTCCAGAGCTATCAATTGCTCGACGACCTGACGGTGGCCGAGAACCTGGACGTGCCGTTGTCGTACCGGAACGTCCCGCGGGCGGAGCGCCAGACGCTGGTGGCAGACACGCTCGACCGGTTCCAAATCGTCGCGAAGAAGGACCTCTATCCGAGCCAGCTTTCCGGAGGGCAGCAACAACTCGTCGGCGTGGCGCGCGCGGCTGAACGAGGAAGGAACCACCATCGTCCAGGTGACCCACTCCGAGACGAACGCCGCCTACGGCCGGCGCATCATCCAGTTGCGCGACGGCTGGATTGTCGACGACTGAACGCGGCCGGCCTCGCCCGGCACCCGGTCGCAGGAGTGCGCCCCGTTTCACAAGGGTGGCGGCACCGGATAACATCGTGATCCGGAGAGGGTGATGGATATCGCCAGGCCCGACCTCGCGCGGAAGAAGAAGCTCCGGCAGGGACTCTACGCCGGCTCGGCTGCGGTCGTGGTGATCCTGATCACCGTCGGGGTTTCCCAACTCCAGCCCGCGGCGCCCCGCATCGACGCCGATACCGTTTTCGTCGACACCGTGCAGCGCGGGCCGATGGTCCGCGCGGTGCGCGGCACCGGAACGCTGGTGCCGGAGGAGATCCGCTGGATCCCCGCCAGGACCGACGGCACCGTGGAACGTATCGTGATCCGTCCCGGCGCTTCGATCGAACCCGACACGGTGATCCTCGAACTGAACAACCCGGAACTCGAACAGACAGCGCTCGAAGCGGCGCTGAATCTGGATGCCGCCAAGGCGCGCTTCACCACGCGGCGGGCGGAGGTCGCGCGGGAACTGCTGGTGCAGCGCTCCACCCTCGCCTCCACCGAGGCGCAGCTCATCTCCGCGCGACTGCAGGCGGAGGCGGACCGGGAACTGGCCAAGCAGGGACTGGTCTCGACGATTCAGCTCCGCCAGTCCGAAGCGAATGAACGGGAATACGACACCCGCCTGGAGCTGGAGCGGGAGCAGCTGCAGATGGCGACCGACACGGTGGACGACCAGTTGGCGGTCGAGCAGGCGGAGGTGGACCGCCTGCGGACGCTGCACGAGCTGCGCCTGCGGCAGGTGGACTCGCTCCACGTGCGCGCCGGCTTGCACGGTGTCCTGCAGCAGGTGCCACTCGACGAGGGCCAGCGCGTCTCGATCGGGACGAACCTGGCGCGCGTCGGCGACCCGACGGTGCTCAAAGCGGAGCTGCGGATTGCGGAAACGCAGGCGAAGGATGTGCAGATCGGGCAGCGGGCGTCGATCGACACGCGGAACGGGATCATCCCGGGGCACGTGACGCGGATCGACCCGGCGGTGGAGAACGGCACGGTGACGGTCGACGTGGCCCTCGACGGGGAGCTCCCCCGCGGCGCGCGCCCCGACCTGACCGTGGACGGGACGATCGAGCTCGAGCGGCTCGATGATGTCGTCTTCGTTGGACGGCCGGTCTTCGGTCAGGAGGAGAGCGTCGTCAGCCTGTTCCGCGTCGACGCGGACGGGACCCACGCCAACCGCACGCAGGTCAGTCTGGGCCGCGCGTCCGTCAACGCGATCGAAGTGCGCGACGGACTCCAGCCAGGTGACCGCGTCGTCCTGTCCGACATGTCGGCCTGGGATCAGTTCGATCGCGTGAGGATTGAATGATGACGACGACTGACAACGTGCAGCCGCTCATCCACCTCGAGGCCATCTCGAAGATCTTCTACACCGACGAGATCGAGACGCATGCCCTCGACGCCGTGACGCTCGACATTCACCCCGGGGACTACATCGCCATCTCCGGCCCCTCCGGCTGCGGCAAGTCGACGCTGCTGTCGATCCTCGGCCTGCTCGACACCCCCACCGGCGGCGCCTACACGCTGAACGGCCAGCCGGTCGAACAGCTCAGCCAGGCGGAACGGGCGCGCACGCGCAACCGCGAGATCGGCTTCATCTTCCAGAGCTTCAACCTGATCGGCGACCTCACGGTCTACGAGAACGTCGAACTCCCCCTCACCTATCGCGGCATGCCCCCGGCCGAACGCCGCGAGCGTGTCACGGCGGCGCTCGAGAAGGTGGAGATGGCGCACCGCGCGAACCACCTGCCGAGCCAGCTCTCGGGTGGCCAGCAGCAGCGCGTCGCGGTGGCGCGCGCCGTCGCCGGGCAACCGTCGATCCTGCTTGCCGACGAGCCGACCGGCAACCTCGACTCGAAGAACGGAGAGGCGGTGATGGGGCTTCTGCAAACCCTCCACGACGAGGGCTCCACCATCTGCATGGTGACGCACGATCCGCGTTACGCCGAGCACGCGAGGCGCGAGATCCACCTCTTCGACGGCATGCTGGCCGACCCGGCCTAGCCGCTGGCCTTAACCGTCGTTGGCGCGATCTACCAGACGTTGCGCGCGCCTGAAGAGGCCGCCCGCGTTGATCCGGGCGCAGACGTCGAAAAACGCGGGCGTGGGGCCGTCCCAGCGGAGTTCCTCAACATTCTTGAAGACCGGTAGGTCGGTGCGGAGCGTCGCCAGATCCCGGAAGAGCCTGACGTCGTCGCGGGCATCGGCCAGGGCCGCCGCCAGCCGCTGGGCGCCACGCACCTTCACGCGCCAGGAGGCGGGGTCGGGCGGGATGTCGTCGATGTGCGGGTACTCCGCGAGGACGGTCGCGGCCGACTTGGCGCCCCAGCCGGGAACGCCGGGGAAGCCATCGGCGGAATCGCCCATCAGCGCCAGGTAGTCGGGAATCGACGCCGGCGGGATGCCGAACTTCTTCCGCACGCCCTCGGTGTCGCGCACGTCGCCGGCCCGCCGGTCGTACTGCACGATGCGGCGGCCGTCCACCATCTGCGCGAGATCCTTGTCGGGCGTGCAGATGAAGACCTGCTGGACGCGCGTATCGGCTGCCGCGCGCACCGCCGCCGACGCCAGGGCGTCGTCCGCCTCGTACTTCACCGTCTTCCAGACGACGACGCCGAGTGATTCGAGCGCATCCTCGAGCGGATGGAACTGGCCGAAGAGCGCAGGGTCGATCCCGTCGCCCGTCTTGTAGCCGGGCCACAGCTTGTTCCGGAAGGACTCGACCACGTGGTCGGTCGCGACGCCGATATGCGTCACGCCGTCCTCGAGCAGGGCGACTATCGATCCGAGGACGCCGCGGAGTGCGCCCACTTCCTTGTCGTCGGCGTCGGTGGATGAGGGGACGGCGTAGAAGTGGCGGAAGAGCTCGTACGTCCCGTCTATCAGGTAGACGTCCACGGCGCCATTGTGGCACGCGTGGACTGCGAATTCAGGGCACCCTGCGGCGTGTCAGCTACGCGGCGCCCTGCTCTTCGGCGGAGGAGGCCGGCTCCGGCGCTTCGCCGCCGCGGCGGCGGGCGCGCCGAGGCTGGCGCGGCTCGACGAACGAACTGAGCCGGTTGCTCAGTTGCGGGTCGCGCAGCTTGCGTAGCGCAGCCGCCTCGATCTGGCGGATCCGCTCGCGCGTCAGCGAGAACTTCTCGCCCAGTTCGGCCAGCGTCGGCTCCGCGCCGTCGTTCAGGCCGAAGCGCATCCGAATCACCTCGCGCTCCTTCGGGCTCAGCGTATCGAGCACCGACTCGGTCTGGCGGCGCAGGTCGAACGCAACCGTCGCATCCGACGGGTTGACGGCCTGACGGTCCTCGATAAAATCACCGAACTGGCTCTCGTCGCTGTCGCCGATCGGTGCGTCGAGCGAGACGACCGTCTGCGCGATCTTCCGGGCCTTGCGGACCACGGAGATCGGCAGATCCGCCCGCTCGGCCAGTTCGGCCTGCGTCGGCTCGCGGCCCAGATCCCGCGCCAGCGTCTGGTTGGCGCGGTTCAGCTTGTTGAGCGTCTCGATCATGTGGACCGGGATCCGGATGGTGCGCGCCTGATCGGCGATCGCACGGGTGATCGCCTGGCGGATCCACCAGGTGGCGTAGGTCGAGAACTTGAAGCCGCGACGGTAGTCGAACTTGTCGACCGCCCGCATCAGGCCGATGTTCCCTTCCTGGATCAGGTCGAGGAATGCCAGACCGCGGTTCACGTACTTCTTCGCCACCGAAACGACCAGCCGGAGGTTTGCCTCGGTCAGCTCCTTGCGCGCCTGATCGCCTTCGTACGCACCGCGGCGAAGCGCCCTGTGAATCGCCTTCAGCGCGTCCGGATCCTCGTGCTGATCCTTCAATTCCTTCCGGAGCGCGTTCAGTTCCTTCCGCGCCTCCTTCAGCCGCTCGTCCGAAACGTGCCGATCCTTCAGCCGTCTGACCCGGCGATCCGCCTGCGAGTACCCGGCGGCGGTCTTCTCCACCATCCGGATCAGTTCACGACGGACGGCGGGCGTCGATTCGAGGTCGCGGATGGCACGGGACAGGGCGACGCGCGCCCGCGCGATCTGCCACTTCTTGTGGATATCGGAGCGCTGGCGGCGGCGGCGAAGCGCCGAAGCGTGCGCCTTCGTCGTCGGCTGCAGCTTCTGGCGCTGCCTGCCTCCCTGTTCCGCGCGCTGCTCGATCCGTTCGAGGGTCTTCAGCGCAATAGCCACCGCTTCGGAGCGCGTAAGCAGCCTCCTCGTCCGGCTCTTGACAGTCCGCTCGGTCAGCTCGGCGTCCGGCAGGACCACGGTCTCGCGGAGCGAGCGGGCGCCGTCCTCCACATCCTGCGCGATCACGCCTATGTGGCGCGCCACGATCAGGCTGCGCGACATCGCGCGCGTGATACGGTTCTCGCCGCGCTCGATCCGCTTGGCGATGGCCACCTCTCCCTCGCGGGTCAGCAGGGGCACGCGGCTCATCTGGCGGAGGTAGGTGCGGACGAGGTCCTGCCCCTGATCCTCCTCGTGAGGGATCGGCTCCGGTGGCGTGGCGGGCGCCGCACGGGATGCGGCGCGCTTGTTGGTGTCGCCATCATCTACGTCGATTCCCTCTTTCTCGAGGTCCTGCATGATGGCGGAGAGATCTTGATCCTCCAGCTCCGACGGCGCATGTTCCAGCACCTGATCGAGTGTGACGTACCCTCGATCCTGGCCGAGATTCACGAGATCCTTGACGAGTTCCTGGCGTTCCTGTATCAGCAAGCTATCAACTCTCCATGTATTACGGCGATGTAAACGCGCGACGCGACGTAGCTTGCGGCCCGGTTCGGTTCAGGGCCGGTTCCCATGCCCTCTACAGTTAGGACGCCCTGCAGGGGCAGATGGTTTCAGTGAAACCCGTCCATTATATCGGAGGTACTCCTCGATTGCGACAAGAAAACCGCGATTTTCGGCGCAGGACCGGCAGCCTACGGGCATCTGCCGGAAAAACCGCGCAATTCGGATAAAATGGCCTGTTCCGTCCTGCCAAAGGAGAAGTAACCATGGCGATCGCCGATAGTTTGCTGCCGGAATTCGATCAAGAGTTCGCCGGCCTACGCACGACACTGGAGCGGGTACCCGAAGACCAGTACGACTGGAAGCCGCACCCGAAGTCGGGATCGATGATCTGGCTGGCAGGACACCTCGCGAATCTGCCGTCGTGGGCGCCGCTCACTATCGGTCAGGATGCACTGGACCTCATGCCGGACGGCAAGCCAATGGACCCGCCGCCCGAACCGGCCAACAACGCGGATCTGCTCGCGACGTTCGACAAGCACGCGGCGGCCGCCCGGGCGGCGATTGCCGGCGCGAGCGACGAGACCCTGATGCAGCCCTGGACCCTGCTGCAGAACGGCGAGACGGTGATGACGCTCCCGAAGATCGCGGTGCTCCGGTCGTTCGTCATGAACCACCTCGTGCATCACCGGGCGCAACTCTGCGTCTATCTCCGGATGAATGACATTCCGGTGCCAGCGCTCTATGGACCGTCGGCCGACGAAGCGCCTCCAGGCTTCTAGGAAACCGAACCATGCCCCACGCCGCTCCAACCGCCCTGCCCGACCCGCCCGCTGTTACCGGGAGCGCGACGCCGACGCTTGCGCCGCTGACGCCGGTGATCGGCGCGGAAGTGTCCGGCATCGATCTGGCGCAGCCGTTCGATGCAGCGACACTCGCCTGGCTGCGCGACGCCTGGGCGAAGCATCTCGTCCTCTTCTTTCGGGATCAGGTGCTGACCTTCGATCAGCACAAGGCGCTCGGCCGCCGCTTCGGCGATCTGCACATTCATCCCGCCGCACCCAAGGACGCCGAGCATCCGGAGATTCTCGTCGTGCATGGCGACGACAAGGTGGAGTTCGTCGCCGGGAGCCTGTGGCACTCGGACGTCTCGTGCGACGTGTTGCCGCCGATGGGCAGCATCCTCCGGATCGAACAGGTGCCTTCGTGCGGCGGCGACACGCTCTTCTCGAACATGTACGCCGCGTACGCGGGACTGTCCGACCGCATGCAGCGGCTGCTCAGCGGATTGACGGCGATTCACGAGGGCGAGCAGTACTACCGGGGCCGGTACGGCGCCGGCACCTTGCGCGACGAGAACTATCCGTCAGCCGAACATCCGGTCGTCCGGACGCATCCGGTCACGGGCAAACCGGCGCTCTATGTGAACGAAGGCTTCACCACACGGATCAAGGAACTGCCGATCGCCGAGAGCGACGCACTGCTCGCGTTCCTTTTCCGGCACTGCGGGCGTCCCGACTACCACTGCCGCTTCCAGTGGCGCGCCAATTCCATGGCGATGTGGGACAACCGCTGCGCGCAGCACCGGGCCATCTGGGACTACTACCCGGAAACCCGCCACGGTTATCGCGTGACCATCGCCGGCGACGCGCCGTACTACGATCCCGACCGGCACTCCGCTTGATCTGTCGGTTCCGTGGCGATACCCCGCGGGGTGCACCAAGGACCGCTACGTCCCGCCGAGCAGCCGAACCGCGGCGATCGCGATCGTTACGCAGGCCGCCGCCGCCACCGTCATCGTGATTCCCACTCTCGCCATGTCCCGGATCGTGAAATAGCCGGCGGAGTACGGAAGCACGTTCGTCGGGCTCTCGGTCACCAGAATGAACGCGAGTGACGACGTGAATGCCGCCGGGGCGGCGATGGTCCAGACGTCGAGGCCGAAGTCCTGCGCCAGCGCGATCAGGATCGGCATGATGATCGCGCCGGTCACCGTGTTGCTCGAAAAGAGCATGTGCAGCGCCGCCACCACGAGGACGATGACAAAGGGCTGCACGAGGCCCGGCACATCGGGCAGGCGGCCAAGCAGCACCTGGGCCAGCCACCGCGCCGCGCCGGTGTCGAACACCATCACGCCGAGCGAGAGCCCCGCGACGATGAGGATGACGCCGCCCCAGTCCATATCCCGCTGCGCCGCCTTCCACTGAAGGACGCTCAACCCCGGGAGAAACAGCAGCAGGCCGCCACCCAGGGCCACCGCCTGCGCCGGCGGGTCGATCCGCCCCCCCGACCAGGCAGAGAGCAGCGGCGTGGTGAGCCAGACCGTGATCGTTCCGGCGAACACCGCCAGCGTCCAGAGTTCCAGCTTGGTGGGCGGGCCGAGCGCGTCGATGCGCTCGCGGACCTCCGCTTCCCCGAACGGCAGCCGGTCGAGTTCCGGCGGGAACGCGCGGAGCAGCAGCCACCAGCCGACCGGGATCATCAGGAGCGACGCGGGCACGCCGTACGCCATCCACCGCGCAAACGAGATCTCGACGCCCGCCAGCTCGCGCAGGTAGCCGACCGCGGCCAGGTTGGCGCCGGTCCCGGCGGGCGTTCCGATGCCGCCGATGAGCGGGCCGAACGCGCACGAGATCATCAGCGCGCGGCCGAAGTTGCTCTTGAGCGGCTCGAGTTTCGCGTCCCGAAGGACGCCGACCCCGAGCGGCAGCAGCAGCGCCGCCACCGCCATGTCGGTGATCCACATCGAGAGCAGGGCCCCGACCACGAGGAATCCGAGCAGCACCCGGTCGGTCCGGGTGCCGACCCGATGCAGCACATGCAGCACCAGCCGCTTGCCCAGCCCCGAGTGGGTGAAGCCGGTGGAGAGGAACAGGACGCCGATGAAGAAGGTCACGAGCGGGTTGCCGAAGCCGGCCGCAACCGCCGTTCGGTAGTCGGCGATCCCCAGGATCGGGATCAGCAACACGACGACCAGCGCGGTGACGGCGAACGGAATCGCCTCGGTCACCCAGAGCGTGATGGCGAAGGCGAGGATCGCCAGGCACGCCTTGCCATCCGGCGTGAGGGCGATGGCTTCGCCTGCCCGCATGATCGGCGCCGGCTCGGGAAGCGCGTCGACCGCAAACATCAGCAGCAGCGCGAAGGCGATGGTAGCGGCGCGGAGGGTATCTTTCATCGGCGGCTGCCATCGTAACCGGCTGGTATGATTCTGACCATCTGCCATGCACAATACGACTGGCACCACGGAGCAGCGCGCCGCCGCACCCGACCCGTCGAACCTCGAGAACCCGGCCCTCTACATCAACCGGGAACTGAGCTGGCTGGAATTCAATCAGCGGGTTCTGCTGCAGGCGGAGGATGAACACCACCCGCTGCTCGAGCGGGTGAAGTTCCTGTCGATCGTCGCCGTCAACCTGGACGAGTTCTTCATGGTCCGGGTCGCGACGTTGCTCCGGAAGTACCGGAACGATATCGAGGCGATC
This sequence comes from Vicinamibacterales bacterium, assembly GCA_965246995.1. Classification (GTDB taxonomy): domain Bacteria; phylum Acidobacteriota; class Vicinamibacteria; order Vicinamibacterales; family UBA8438; genus VXRJ01. The sequence continues at coordinate 375,468 of OZ252008.1, read as the reverse complement.
TCCCCCGACGGGTTGAGCACCGAGCAGCAGCTCGACGAGATCCGCGTCCGCGCCAATCAGATGATGGCCGATATCGAGCACTGCTGGTCCCACACCCTCCGGCCGCTGCTCGCCGACGAGCAGATACGGATTCTCGACCCGGCGGACTACACGCCGGCCGTGAAGCAGTACCTGCGCGACTACTACCGGCAGAACATCCACCCGGTGCTGACGCCGCTCGCGTTCGACCCGGGACATCCGTTCCCGTTCATCTCGAACCTGAGCATGAACCTCGCGGTGGTGGTCGAGCAGAGCGGCCATACGCGGTTCGCCCGCGTCAAGCTGCCCGATGTCCTCCCGCGTTTCGTGCCCATTCCGAGCGGCGCCGCGGAAGAGACCGGCGACACGTTCGCGCTGCTCGAAGACGTGGTGAAGCTGAACGTCTCCCTGCTCTTCCCGGGCGTCGCCGTCCGCGGCGCGCACCTCTTCCGGATCATCCGCGACACCGACATGGTGATTCAGGAGGACGAGGCGGACGACCTGCTCGAGTCCGTCGACCGGACGCTGAAGGAACTGCGCTACGGCGACCTGTCGCAACTGCTGGTCGAATCGTCGATGCCGTCGCGCGTCCTGAACATACTGATCGAGAACTTCGAGATCGATGAAGACGTCGTGGCGCGGACCGATGGGCGGATGGGTTACGGCGACTGGAGCGCGCTGACCCGGCTGCACCGGCCCCGGTTGAAGGACCTCCCCTTCTCCCCCCACACCATCTGGGCGGCGGACGACGAAGGGATCTTCGACGCCATTCAGGAGCGCGACCGGCTGGTCCACCATCCGTTCGAGTCGTTCTCGTCCGTCGAGGCGTTTCTCCGCGTGGCGGTGGACGACCCGAGCGTCATCGCCATCAAGATCACGCTGTACCGCATCGGGCCCGACTCACCCCTTCTCGATCTGCTGATCCGCGCCGCCGAGGCGGGCAAGCAGGTCGCCGTGCTGGTCGAACTGAAGGCGCGTTTCGACGAGCGGAACAACATCGTCTGGGCGAACCGCCTGGAGTCGGCCGGCGTGCATGTCGTCTACGGGATGGTGAACCTGAAGACGCACTGCAAACTCTGCCTGGTGGTGCGCAAGGAACTGGAGGGCATCGTCCGGTACGCGCATATCGGGACCGGGAACTACAACCGGGTGACGTCAAACATCTACACCGACTTCGGCCTGTTCACGGCGCGGCCCAGCGTCGTGGACGAGGTGACCGAGGTCTTCAACTATCTGACCGGCTATTCGAGCAAGTGGGACTACCGCGAGCTGCTGGTGGCGCCGCATCATCTGCGCAAGGCGTTCACCGCCCTGGTCGAGCGCGAGGCGGAGCATGCGCGCGCCGGCCGCGAGGCCGGGATAATCGTCAAGAACAACTCGGTCGCGGATCCCGAGATGATCCGCGTCCTCTACCGCGCTTCCCAGGCTGGCGTTCCGATCGACATGATCGTTCGGGGCGTCTGTTGTCTCCGGCCCGGGATTGCGGGCATCAGCGAGACGATCCGTGTCCGCTCGGTCGTCGGCCGCTTCCTCGAGCACTCCCGCCTCTACTACTTCGTCAACGGCGGCCAGCCCGAGGTGCTGATTGGCAGCGCCGACCTGATGGAACGGAACCTCGACCGCCGGGTCGAGACACTCTCCTACATGCGCGATCCGGGCGTTCGGAACCACATCCGCGACGTGGTCCTCGAGACGATGTTCTCCGACACCGACCGGACGATGGAACTCCAGACCGACGGCTCCTACCGCCCGGTCGAGGTTCCCGCGGGCACCGAACGAATCAACTGCCAGGAGCGACTGCTCGAGACCTACGCCCGTCGCCCGTCCGAATAGCCGGGCCCGGGGCCGCCCAGGACGCGCGGACGCCTCATGCGCGTCCGAACCGGTACGCCAGACCCACGGCGAAGCGGGGTGTATTCCGGGTGAAGGCCGGCAAGCCGGGAAAGCCGACATCGGCAAAGAGATTGCCATCAGACAGACCGTCGCCAGAGATTTCCCCCGGGAAGTCGGCGCCGGGAAACCCGCCCACCGTCACGTCGCCGAACCGGCTTCGCCTCCAGTCGCCCTGGACCCGGATCGCCACACGGTCCGTGACGTGAATGTCGATCCCGCCGCCCAACTGGAGAGCCCAGCTCCTCACCGCCAGGTCCAGTCCGACTTCCAGGAACTGGATATCGCCGGTCGACCGTTGCCGACCGAACAGGGACCTTCCGAACAGCGAGAGGCGCCGCTTTCGGTAGGCAGCCTGGACGCCGCCCAGGATCGTCGTGTCCCGCCGCCCCAGCTCCAGGCCGAGCTCCGGCAGGAAGGGAATCTCGATGACGGTGCGGTCACCCGCCACGCTCACTTCGCCGACCAGCGCCAGGGCAGGCGTGAGGTCGAATCCGCCGGAGAGAAACCACCCGTGCAGGTCGGCATCGTCACCGGAGGCTCGCGGGGCCTGGTAGCCGCCGGCGATTTCGCCTCCCCACGCAGTCTGCGCCACCGCCGCCGAAGCCCATCCGGACAGCACGCAGGCGGTGACGAACGCCGTCCGGACGATACGAGCCAACGTCATACGCTCCCCCGCGGAGCCCGCGCCTTCGCCACACTCAGTAGCGGTAGTGGTCCGGCTTGTAGGGACCGTCGACCGGCACGCCCAGGTAACCGGCCTGCTCGGCACTCATCTCCGTGAGTTGAACGCCGAGGGCGTCGAGATGGAGACGCGCCACCTTCTCGTCGAGCTGCTTCGGCAACATGTAGACCTGCTTCTCATACTCGCCCTCGTTCTTGTGCAACGCGATCTGCGCGAGCACCTGGTTGGTGAACGAGGCCGACATGACGAAGCTGGGATGGCCGGTCGCGCAACCGAGGTTGAGGAGGCGGCCCTCGGCGAGCACCAGCACGCTGTGTCCGTCCGCGAAACGCCACTCGTCGTACTGCGGCTTGATCGGGATCCGCTCGATGCCGGCGGTCGCCTTCAGCCCGGCCATGTCGATTTCGTTGTCGAAGTGGCCGATGTTGCCGACAATCGCCTTGTCCTTCATCCGCGCCATCTGCGCGGCGCTGATGATGTCGCGGTTGCCGGTCGCGGTGATGAAGACGTCGGCGGTCTCGAGCATCTCCTCGAGCGTCGACACCTGGTAGCCCTCCATTGCCGCCTGCAGCGCGCAGATCGGATCGATCTCGGTGATGATGACGCGGCAGCCCTGGCCGCGGAGCGACTGCGCGCAGCCCTTCCCCACTTCGCCGTAGCCGCAGACCACCGCCACCTTGCCGCCCAGCATGACGTCGGTCGCGCGCGCGAGGCCGTCGGGCAGGGAGTGGCGGCAACCGTAGATGTTGTCGAACTTGCTCTTGGTGACCGAGTCGTTGACGTTGATCGCGGGGAACAGCAGCGTGCCGTCGCGCATCATCTCGTAGAGGCGGTGGACACCCGTCGTCGTCTCCTCGCTCACCCCCCGGATGGCGGGACTGATGCGGCGCCACTGCTCCGTGTCACGCCCGGCGATCTCCCGCAACAGGTCGAGGATGACGCCCCATTCCTCCGGCTCGGACGACGGATCGAAGGCCGGGATGGCGCCCGCCTGCTCGAACTCGTAGCCCTTGTGGATCAGCAGCGTCGCGTCGCCCCCATCGTCCACCACGAGGCTGGGACCGCTGCCGTCCGGCCAGACGAGCGCCTCGTTCGTGCACCACCAGTACTCGGGGAGCGTCTCGCCCTTCCAGGCAAAGACCGGGACACCGCGCGGCGCGCCGGCCGTGCCGCCCCTCTCCGGGCGCCCGACCGCGACCGCGGAAGCCGCATGGTCCTGGGTCGAGAAGATGTTGCACGACGCCCAGCGGACGTCGGCGCCCAGCGCATCGAGCGTCTCGATCAGGACGGCGGTCTGCACCGTCATGTGCAGACTGCCCATCACCTTCGCGCCGGCTAGCGGGCGCTCGACCGCGTACTCGCGCCGTAGCGCCATCAGCCCGGGCATCTCCTGTTCGGCCAGGCGGATCTCGTTCCGTCCGCGCTCCGCCAGGCCGAGGTCCGCCACCTTGAACGGGGTGCGGCCGGCCGCCGCCGCCACGTCGAACGCGTGGGCGGTTTCCGTATCCATAACCGTGGTCGTCATCTCGTCGTTCTCCTCGTCGTTGTGCCGTTTCGTGCCGTCCGCCTACCGCCGCGGCGCCTACCGCCGCGGTCGTTCGCTGCGGTGTGGGCGGCTGCGCGGCCGCCCCCCGGCGGGCCCGGACGGATGCGATAACTGCTTCTTGGCCGGCAGTTTCATCGAATCCGCTCGCTCGACACCCGGATCGGCGTTCGGGTGGAGCGTCTCCTGATAATAGTCGTCAAGCAGCATCGCCATGATCCGCGACTCGTCCTCGTTCTCGGCCAGTTGCCGCGCGAGCGGGATGAAGCGCTGGCTCCGTTCGGCCCGCAACCGATCGCGTTTGCGGAGACGCGCCTCGAGGAGCGCCGTCAGCCGCTCGGCCACGACCGCCGCGACATCGTCGTCCGTAGGGAGCGGACGCTGCTCGAACGCGATCCCGTACCGCTTCTTGATCTGATCGATGTTCAGTTTCTCGGCCTCGGAAACGAGCGACAGCGCCGTTCCCCCGGCCCCCGCGCGCCCCGTCCGACCGGCGCGGTGGACATAGTCTTCGGGGTCTTCCGGCGGTTCGTACTGAATGACATGCGACAGATCCGGGATGTCGATCCCGCGCGAGGCGACGTCGGTCGCCACCAGGAAGCGGAGCTTCCCTTCGCGTACCCGCTTCAGGATCCGCTCGCGGTCGCCCTGCGACCGGTCGGCACTCAGCTCGTCCGCGTCGTAGCCGAACCGTTGCAGCACCACCGTGACGTAATGGACGTTCTGTTTCGTGTTGCAGAAGATGAACGCCGATGACGGGTTCTCCAGCTCGATGATCCGGACCAGGGCCCGGTCCTTCTCCATCGGCGGCACCGTGTAGAAGACGTGCTCGGTGTCGGTGACGTGGACATGATCGCGGCTCAGCGTCAGGAACTCGGGCTCCGGGATGAAGTCGCGCGCCGTCCGCATCACCGACGCCGGAAACGTCGCCGAGAACATCAGCGTATGCATCGGCCGATCCGGCAGGTACTGCTGCACCTGCTTCATGTCGGGATAGAACCCCATCGAGAGCATCCGGTCCGCCTCGTCGAAGACCAGCATCTTCAGGTCCTTGAGCGAGAAGGCGCCGCGCAGCAGATGGTCGAGCGCACGTCCCGGCGTCGCCACGACAAGTTGTACGCCTTCCTTCAGCGCCTTTAACTGCGGCTCGTAGCCGACGCCGCCGTACACCGCGACCGAACGCAGTCCGCTCCCCGGCCAGAGCATCTCGGCGTCCGACTGCACCTGGCGCGCCAGCTCGCGGGTCGGCACCAGGACCAGTGCCTGCGTCCGATCGAGCGAGGCGTCGAGCCGTTCCAGCATCGGGAGCAGGAACGCCGCAGTCTTGCCGCTCCCGGTCCGCGCCTGAATCACCAGGTCGCGTCCCGCCAGCAGGTACGGTATTCCCTGAGCCTGGACCGGCATCAACTCGGTCCAACCCGGATGACTCACGGCCGTCCGGAGTCTGTCGGGTAGCGTGTCGAGGGTCGTTTCGGGTAGCGGATCCCGCGGTTCCTCAATCGTCGACGTGAGCGACGTCGAGGTCAGTGTCGGCAAGGGCTGTAAAGGTCTGTGTTCGCTCGTGTTTCAGGCATTGCTGCCCATTGTACACGCCGGCAACGCCCGGCGACCGCCATCAGCACTGGCGTGCGCCGGCGTCCGCACCGCCGCAGGCGCCGCCCATGACGCCCGTGGCGCAACTCGGGACATCCGGCGTCACTCGACGCCGAACGCCAACAGGACGTTGCCGGGCCGGCCGCCGAACGCGGCGTAGCCCGAGTTGACGTAGACCATCCCGTCGACGACGACCGGCCCGGGACCGTTGATCGATCCGCCCTGGGCCGCAACGCCGTTCACGGTGTCGTACTCGCCGTTGGTGTCCTGTTCCCAGAGCACGGATCCATTCTCGGCGTCGTAGGCGCGGAACAATCCGTCATAGGCGCCGGAGAAGACCGCGCCCGGAATCACGGTGATCGCCGCGAGGAGCGCCGGGCTGCACTCGTCGCAGACCGGCTCGTGGGCTTCGGCGTACCAGACCAGTTCCCCAGTGCGGAGCCGGACCGCGGCCAGCCCGCCCGGCTCCCGTGTCACGTAGCCCGAGTTGGCGAAGTAGGCCTTCTCGTCGTCGACCGCGAAGCCCCACTCGATGCCTCCGAGCGCGCTGCCCTCACCGACCCGGTATTGCCACGCGATGGCGCCGTCCGCATCCGGATCCAGGCCGTAGCCGATACCGGACTTCTGGCCGACGACGAGCAGGTCGCGCCCGTCGGTCATCGTCACCAGCACCGGCGACGCGCCGAAGTCGAAGTCCGGGCCGTCGTCCTCCGGACAATTCGGGTTGGCGCCGCGGCAGTTGAGGATGAACGCATCCTCCGGCGTGAACTGGGTCGTCCAGCGGATCGCGCCGGTATCGAGGTCGAACGCGATGATCGCGTCGCTCGTGGCGGCGGCCGGCTGGGTGTAGGCGTTGCCGGTCGCCGCATAGACACGCCGCCGTTCGGCATCGATGGTCGGAGCGGACCAGACCGCGGCCCCCGACGGTCCCATCAGGAACGCGCCCTCCGGGTTGCGCCCGCGCGGCTCCGGTGCCTCGGAAATGGTGAATGTCTTCCAGGCCACGTCGCCGGTGGCGGCGGCGAGCGCCACGAGGCTCCCCCGGAACGTGCAGCAGGCATACTCCGGGTCGGCCGCGAGCACTTCCTCGAGCGACGAGACCGGGACGTACAGGCGGTCTTCGTGCAGCACCGGCGCTCCGGTGATGCGGGCTCCCACGTGATCCTCCACGTCGCGGCGCCAGATCTCGGCGCCGGTCGCGGCATCGAGCGCGTAGACGTTCGCGTTGAAGTCGCCGAAGAAGAGCGCGTGCCGCCCCCCGGCCAGGCGGCCAACCGTCATGGCGCTGCGGACGCCGCTCTGCGCCTCGAAGGTCCAGTAAGTACAGCCGGTCTTCGCATCGAGCGCATAGACCACGCCCCGCTCGCTGGCGACAAACAGGCGACCTCCAACAACCGTGGGCTGCGACTGGGCGGAGGCCGAGTCGGGGTACCCGAACGCCCACTTGAGCTCGAGCCGCGGAACGTCGCCGGCCGCGAGCCGGGCGTGTTCGGCCGGCTGGAAACGCGAATTTCGCACGTCCGCGCTCCACCCGTTCCACTGGGCGCCGCCGTCGAGGCCGCGCCACTCCGCCGCCCCAACCGCGGAGCAGCGGCCTGCCCCACCGTCCGCATCCGCCGAAACGCTGCGCCCCGTGATGAACTCCGCCACGGCGACCCGCTCCGCTGGCGACAATGCCGAGCCCTGCTGCTGCATTGCCCCGTTCGTAAGCGCACCGACAACGGCCGCGGGCGGCAGGGCCCGCATGTTGTCGATGGCCAGCGCGCGCGGGAAGGCGTCGCCCCGATGGCAGGCGGCGCAGTGTTCCTCGAAAAGCGCCTCGCCGTCGGGATTCTGGGCGGAAACCGGCGCAGCGCCACCGGCGAGCGCCCATGCCATCGCCAACACCAGTACGACACCACGGGATCGGTACATCGGAACTCCTGAAATGAATCGCGGGAGCCGGATCGTCGAGACGGGATTATAGGCGAGCGGCCAACGGTTTCCCTCGAGGAGGAAGATTCCGGAAGAAAGCCCTTGACACTAACTCGTATATGCAGAGTATATTGTCATTTCAGAGTATCTGGAGGAGCCCATGACCGATACCGAACGTCTCAAGGACGACATCGCCTACGTTCGTGCCGCGGCGGAGCAGACGCAAACCGTTCATGTGCGCGCCCACGGCTTCCTGTGGGCGGCAATCCTGCTCTGCGGCTTCGCGCTGGTGGACTTCGCCGAAGATCCACGATGGATCCGCCGGTACTGGCTCTTCGCGACCCCGGTGGGATTCGTGCTCTCGGCTTGGCTCGGCATACGTGGGGATCACGGTGCAGGCCAGTTCGACCGCGCAACGGGGATGCGCTGGATGTTTCACTGGCTCGCCTTCATTGCGACGGGCCTGCTCGGCGCCTCCCTCGTCTACAGCGGGCAGTTGACGCGGGCGGGATTCGGGTCGCTCTGGGTACTGCTGACCGCGTTGACGTACTTCCAGGCGGGTCTCCACCTCGACCGGCGGTTGCTGCCTGTCAGCGCGTTCCTTGCCGGCGGCTACCTGGCCACGCTCTTCATGCCGCTCTACGGCTGGACCCTGGCGGGGGTGCTCGCCGCCGCCGCCCTCGTCGCGCATGCGCTGCTAGGAACGCCGGACCGTGCCCCAGCGAGCTGATCCCGACATCGCCGGCCTCGACGAGCTCGCCTCACTCAGCGGGCTGCTGGAGCACCGGGTGCGGCTGGCCGTCTGCGTCCTTCTTTCCAAGCACGACGCCCTGTCGTTCAGCCGCCTGAAGCAGGTGCTCGACGAAACGGACGGCAGCCTCGGCACGCACTTGCGCAAGCTCGAGGATGCCGGCTACGTGTCGATCGAGAAGACCTACCGGGGCCGGCGGCCGGTGACGTGGTACCAACTGAGTTCCGAAGGCCGGAACCGGCTGAAAGAGCACGTCGCGAACCTGATGCGGCTGATCGATCGCGCCGAGTAACGCCGAGCCGGCAGCTCAGTTCGACGGGCGCCGGCGGCCGGTGGGCCGCTGGCCGAGGGCGCGCTGCATCACCTCGTACTGGACAGCGGTGATGCGGCCGATCGCCTCGATCCAGTAGGCGGCGTTGTGGCCGCCCGGCTGCTGCATGTAGTCGAACGGGATGTCCTCCTCCATCAGGTAGCCCGCCAGCTCCCGGGCTCCGCTGATCAGGCGGTCCTCGGTGCCGCAGTCGAGATAGATGTGCGGCAGGGCCTCGCGCGGCACCTGGGCGATCAGCTTGAAGGGGTCATACGCGTCCGCCTGCTCCGCCGTAGCAAACATCGTCCCCTGCGGCGTCCGCTCGACCTGGCTGCTGAAGCCGTCAATGCCGATGAGCGGGTTCGACGTCCGGCGGCGCTGCTGCTGCTCCGGCGTCAACTGGCGCGGCTCGCGCGGTGGCATCTCGCCACGCATCCTCGCCGCCGCCTGACGCCCGTACTCCAGCGCGCCGCTGGTGCTGCCGATCGAGATGAACATCTCCGGGTGGCGCAGACCCATCGTGATCGCGCCGAAGCCGCCCATCGACAACCCGGTGATCGCCCGTCCCTCGCGGCGCGGGATCGTCCGGAAGTTCCAGTCGACATGGTTGATGATGTCCTCGATGACATGGTTCTCCCAGTTGTTCTTCTGGCCCGCCTCGTTCTCGGCCCAATTGATGTACCAGGAGTTGCCCACGTCCGGCATGACGATGATCAGGTCGTCGTAGAGACCGGCGTAGAAGGGCGCCCCGTTGGAAAGGCCCCACGCCGTGTAGTTCTGCGTCAGGCCATGCAGCAGGTACAGCACCGGGTAGCGCTCGGTCGACGTCTCGTAGTCGTCCGGCAGCAGGATGTTGTACTTCATGGTCCGGTCGACCGCCGGACTGGCGAACTCGACCGTCTGGAGTTCCCGCTCCGCCGCGTTCGCCGCGCCGACCGTCGCCGTCAGGACGAACAGGACCATCGCTGCCGTCCGCCGCGCGAATTCCCGTCTCATCATCTTGCTTCCCTCCCCGCAAACGCGGGCGGCTCGCGCCGCCGTGAGAAGTCCCCATGCTACCCCGGATCGGCCGGACGCCCGCGCTGCACCAACCTGCTCATCCACCCGCATCCTCGGTTCTGGCGAACCGGCGCGGGCTGACTGTATGCTTGCCTCTTCGCTTCATGACGGAGGATTCCTGATGCTTCACGACCGCAACCGCTCCGACGCCCGAAGAGGCTGGATACCGGCCCTGGTGACCGCGCTCTTCTGCGCCTCGATCGGACTCGCAGCCCAGGAAGAAGGGACGCGGAACGGGGAGTGGCCGAGTTACGGTGGCGACCTCGCGCACACGCGGTACTCGCCGCTCGATGAAATCGACGGCAGCAACTTCAACGACCTCGAAATGGTCTGGTCGTTCCGGACCGATAATTTCGGCCCGCGGCCGGAGTTCTTCCTGCAGGCGACGCCCCTGATGGTGGACGGCACCCTCTACGCCACGGTCGGCACGCGGCGCGCCGCAGTCGCCCTGGACGCGGCGAGCGGCGAGTTGCTCTGGTTCCACCGCTACGACGAAGGCGAGCGGGGCGAAGCGGCGCCGCGCCGGCTGTCGGGCCGCGGGCTCACCTACCTGGACGACGGCGGCGACGGGAAGATCTTCTACGTGACGCCCGGCTACCACCTGATCGGCCTGAACGCGAAGTCGGGCCGGCGCCTCGGTGACTTCGGCACCGACGGCGTCGTCGATCTCAAGACGGAGCTCGATCAGGACATCGACCTCGTCACCGGCGAGATCGGGCTGCACGCGGCGCCCGTCGCCGTCAACGGCACGATCGTGATCGGCGCGGCTCACCTGCCGGGCGGCGCGCCGAAATCGATGAGCAACGTCAAGGGGTTCATCCGCGGCTACGACACGAACACGGGCGACCGCAAGTGGATTTTCCACACCATCCCGCAGGGAGACGAGTTCGGCAACGACTCCTGGGAAGGCGACTCGTGGCGCTACACCGGCAACGCCGGCGTCTGGGGCCAGATGACGATCGACCCGGAACTGAACATGGTCTACCTGCCGGTCGAGATGCCGACGAACGACTACTACGGCGGCCACCGGTTGGGCGACAACCTGTTCTCGGACAGCCTCGTGGCGCTCGACCTGGAGACGGGCGAGCGGAAATGGCACTTCCAGCTTACGCACCACGACGTCTGGGACTGGGACCTGCCCGCCGCACCGGTCCTGACCGACATCACCGTCGACGGACGGGATATCAAGGCGGTGGCGCTGCCGACCAAGCAGTCGTGGCTCTTCGTCTTCGACCGCGAGACCGGCGAGCCGGTCTGGCCGATCGAGGAACAGCCAGTGGCGCCGTCCGACATTCCGGGGGAGGTGCTCGCACCGACGCAGCCGCACCCGACGAAACCGCCCGCCTTCGATCAGCAGGGGATCGGTCCGGACGACGTGGTCGCCTTCACCCCCGAGTTGCGGCAGCGCGCGCTCGAGGTGCTGAGCCGGTTCCGCTACGGGCGGTCGATTTACACGCCGCCTTCGGTCGGGTCGGCGGACGGGACGCTGGGCACGCTGCAGGTACCTGCCTCGACGGGCGGGGTGAACTGGCCCGGCGGGTCGTTCGATCCGGAGACCGGCATCTTCTACCAGTTCTCGAAGACCGAGGTCACCAACCTCGGCCTCGTGAACGATCCCGAGCGGTCCGACATGAACTTCATCCGCGGCCGCCCGGAAGGGGTGAGTGCGCGTGACGAGGCGCTCAACGTCGAGGGCATCCCGATCATCAAGCCGCCGTGGGGCCGCATCAGCGCCATCGACCTGAACCAGGGCGAGATCGTGTGGCAGGTGGCGCACGGCGAGACCGCCGACAACGTCCGCAACCACCGGCTGCTCGAGGGCGTGGACGTCCCGCGGACCGGCCGGCCCGGGCGCGTCGGCACGCTGGTCACGAAGACCCTGGTAATCGCGGGCGACGGCGGTTCGTGGACGAACGAGGACGGCGAGACCGGTGCGATGCTCCGCGGCTACGACAAGGCGAACGGCGAGGAGCTCGGGCAGGTCTGGATGCCGGCCCAGCAGACCGGGTCGCCGATGACCTACTCGATCGATGGGAAGCAGTACATCGTGGTCGCCGTGAGCGGAGGAGGCTACGGAGGCGAGCTGATCGCGTACGCGCTACCATGATCGTCGGGGTTCCGAAAGAGACTTTCCCGGGCGAACGGCGCGTTGCGATCGTGCCGGGCGTCGTGCCCGCGCTCGCGAAGGCGTCGCTCGATGTCCTGATCGAACCGTCCGCCGGCGCCGAAGCCGGCTTCCCGGACGCTGCGTACACCGACGCCGGCGCGCGACTTGCCGCGTCGCGGGCACAGCTCTTCGCCGATGCCGAGGTCGTCCTGCAGGTGCGCAGCCCCGGCGCCGCGGCTGACGCCGGCCGTGCCGACCTCGGGCAGTTCCGCCCCGGCCAGACGATCATCGGACTCTCGGATCCGCTCGGTGAGCCCGCCGCCGCGCAGGCCGTGGCGGAGCGGGGCGTCGCCGCGTTCTCGATGGAGCTGATCCCGCGCATCGCGCGCGCGCAGAGCATGGACGCCCTCTCGTCGATGGCGACCGTCGCAGGTTACAAGGCGGTGCTGCTCGCGGCCGAGGCGCTTCCCCGGATGTTCCCGATGATGATGACGGCGGCCGGCACGATTACGCCCGCCAAGGTGTTCGTCGTCGGCGCCGGCGTCGCGGGACTGCAGGCGATTGCGTCGGCCCGCCGGATCGGAGCGCGCGTCGAAGCCTACGACGTCCGGCCCGTTGTGAAGGAACAGGTCGAGAGCCTCGGCGCGTCGTTCGTCGAACTGCCGCTCGAGACCGAGGGCGCCGAGGATGCCGGCGGCTACGCGAAGGCGCAGGACGAATCGTTCTACCGGCGGCAGCGCGAGACGATGGCGCGCGTCGTTGCGGCCAGCGACGTCGTGATTACGACGGCGCTCATCCCGGGCAAGACGGCGCCGATCCTGGTGACGGCCGACGCGGTGGCGGGCATGTCGCCCGGCTCGGTGGTCGTGGACCTGGCGGCGGAGCGGGGCGGAAACTGCGAGCTGACGCAGGCGGACGCGACCGTGGTGACCGACAACGGCGTCACTATCCTCGGCCCGACGAACCTGCCGGCGACGGTGCCGTACCACGCGTCCCAAATGTATGCGAAGAACATCTCGACGCTGTTGCTGCACCTGGTCCAGGAAGGCGCGCTCGTGATCGACACGGACGACGAGATCACGGCGGACACGCTCGTGTCGCGCGACGGCGCGGTGGTGCACCCGCGCATCCGCGACCTGCTCGGCGCAGCCGCAACGTCCGGAGAGTAGTCATGGACGTCTTCATTCCACTTCTCACCATCTTCATGCTGGCCGTCTTCGTAGGCTTCGAGGTCATCACGAAGGTGCCGCCGCTGCTCCACACGCCGCTGATGTCGGGGAGCAACGCGATCTCGGGCATCACGATCATCGGCGCGCTGCTGTCGGTCGCCTCCGACAACCAGACCTCGATGATTCTCGGCTTCGCCGCCCTCGTGATCGCGACGATCAACGTCGTCGGCGGCTTTCTGGTGACCAACCGGATGCTCAGCATGTTCCGCAAGAAGGACTGACGGGAACGGACGAGGCTACCGTGGACGACGTCATCATCAGTCTCATCTACCTGGTCGCCTCGGTCCTCTTCATCCTGGGGATCCGGGGGCTGACCCATCCGCGGACCGCGGTCCGCGGCAATCTGCTCGGCGCGAGCGGGATGCTGCTCGCGGTGATAGCCACGCTCCTCGACCGCCAGATCTTCGGCGCCGGCACCGGCGCCTTCCTCTGGATCGCGGCAGGCGTCGGCCTCGGTGCTGCAATCGGGGCGACGCTCGCGCTCCGGATCGCGCTGACCGCGATGCCGGAGATGGTGGCGCTGTTGAACGCCTTCGGCGGCGGCGCCTCCGCCCTCGTCGCCGGCGCGGTGCTGGTGGGCGAAGCGGACCCGGCGACTCAGACGACGGTCGCCACGGTCGCGTCGGGTCTGATCGGATCGGTCACGTTCTGGGGGAGCCTCGTCGCCTTCGACAAGTTGCGCGGCCTGCTGCTCCCCGACAAGCCGGTCGTCTTCCCGGGCCAGCAGCTTCTGAACGCCACCCTCGCCGTGGTGGCACTCGGCTGCGGTGTCCTGGTCGTGGCCGACGCCGGCGTGGGCGGCCTCGGTCCGGTCGGCTACTACGCGGCGCTGGTGGCGGTCGCGTCGCTCCTGGGCGTGCTGCTGACGATTCCCATCGGCGGCGCCGACATGCCGGTCGCCATCGCGCTGCTCAACTCCTATTCCGGCCTCGCCGCCGCCTCGACCGGCTTCGTCCTGAACAACGACATCCTGATCATCACCGGTTCGCTCGTCGGGGCCTCGGGACTCATCCTGACGCGGATCATGTGCAAGGCGATGAACCGCTCGCTCGTGAACGTGCTGGTCGGCGCCATCGCCGAAGGGGGCGGCGCGGTAGCCGATGCCGACACCGTCTACGCCGGGCGCGTCAAGACCACGTCGGCCGAAGAGGTTGCGATGCTGTTCGACGGCGCCCGCCGCGTCGTGATCGTCCCGGGCTACGGCCTCGCCGTGTCGCAGGCGCAGCACCAGGTGCGCGACCTCGCCAACCTGCTCGAGGAGCGCGGCATCGAGGTGGAATACGCCATCCATCCGGTGGCCGGCCGAATGCCGGGCCATATGAACGTGCTCATGGCCGAGGCGGATGTCGACTACGACAAGCTGAAGGAGATGGACGCCATCAATCCGTCGTTCGAACAGACCGACGTCAGCCTCGTGATCGGCGCCAACGACATCGTCAACCCCGACGCCCGGAACGACCCGTCGAGCCCGATTGCGGGCATGCCGATCCTGAACGTCGATCAGTCACGCACCGTCGTGGTCATCAAGCGGAGCCTCTCCCCCGGTTTCGCCGGCATCCCCAACCCGCTCTTCGCGGCCGACAACGCGCTGATGTTCTTCGGCGACGGCAAGCAGGCGGTCCTCGAACTGATCGCCGCCCTCAAGGAAGCCTAGAAGCTAGCCGGTGACTGCTATGGCCTGCCTGCTGTAGGCCCCGTCGCGCGCTTCCCTAGACGAGGAAGTCCGCGAGGTCCGCGCGGCCAATTCGCTCGATCTTCCCCGTATTGGTGGCGGTAACTGCTCCGGAAGCGGGCTCCTCGTTGAGGATGGCCGCACGGACGATCGTCCAGTCGAGGGAACTGGCCTTCACGATCGCTTCCTGCGCCGTGTGGTCCGCATGGATGTTGCGGAGAAGCGTGCTGAACAGCACGCGGGCAAGCAGCGAAACCTGCCCCCAACTTTCCCCCACTCCCGCGGCGGAAAGGACGACGAGACGCTCGACACCGTGGAGGATCAGGCCGTCCACGATGGTCCGGGTCCCGCTGGCGAGGGTCGTCTTGTCGCGCAGGCCGTTGCTCCCCAACACAACAATCGCAGCGTCGTGGCCGGCAACCGCCCCGGCGACGGAACCGGTGTCTCTGACATCGCCCTGGATGACGTGCAGCCCGGGGCTCGGTTCGATCTTGTTCGGCGAGCGCGCGAAGGCGGTGACGGCGTGACCCTGTTCGAGCGCGTTTCGCCAGACGTGCTGCCCTGTCTTTCCGGTCGCGCCGAAGACGATGAGTTTCACGCTTGAGCCTCGCGGAACGAATCCCGGTAAGTTGTCGCGCAATGGCTGACGTCGCGACACGCCATTGTATAGCTATTCTAATAGATATACAATGATGGACTATGAGTCCGATGAGAACCGTCCAGATGACGCTGGACCCTAGGCTTGTCGAAGCCGTGGACGGCGCCGCGCAACGGCTCGGCACCACGCGATCCGCCTTCACGCGCAAGGCACTGACCGATGCGCTGGAGCGCCTGCGCATCGAAGCGCTCGAGAAGCGCCATCGCCGCGGTTATGAGCGCCATCCGGTCCGGCCGGATGAGTTCGGCGGCTGGGAACCGGAACAGACGTGGCCCGATTGATTCAGCGTGGTGACGTGCGCTGGTACCGGTTCGGCCGTCCCGACAAGCGGCGTCCCGTCGTCATCCTGACCCGGGGCGCCGCACTGGAATTCCTTTCCGAGGTTACCGTCGCTCCGGTGACCAGCACGATCCGCGACATCCCCACCGAAGTCGTCCTGACGCACGACGATGGCATGCCGCGGACCTGCGCGGCCAACCTCGACCACATTCAGACGGTGTCCCGCGCAAGGGTCGGCGCCCTCATCGCGACGCTGCGGGCCGAGCGCATGGCGCAGATCGCCGGCGCGCTTCGCTTCGCCCTCGATGTGTGAGGGGATCGGTAGACTTGTGATCGGTTGGCAACGTCGCAGGAGGTCCCGATGCAGTTGGTTCTTCGCCTCGCCACGGCACTCCCTCTCGGCGGTCTCCTCTGGTTCGTCGCGGCTGACGTGATCGTAACCACGCAGTCTTCGACGACCAACCCGTACCGCGCCACATTCGGTTGGGAGCAGCTCCCGGCCGGACGGACCCTCGGCACGGTAAGCGGCGTCTTCCCCGACCCGGATGGCCGCCATCTCTGGATCCTCGACCGTTGCGGCGCGAACGAGTGCGCCGGCACCGATCTCCACCCGATCCTGAAGTTCGACCTCGAGGGCAATCTGGTGGACAGCTTCGGCGCTGGCCTCTTTGCGTTCCCGCACGGTTTCTTCCTCGATCGCGAGGGCTTCCTCTGGGTGACGGAGGGGGGATCGCATGGCGACTCCCGCGCCGTGGCAGGCGAAGCGATGGGGATAGGACACCAGGTCTTGAAACTGAATCAGCAGGGAGACGTGGTGATGCGGCTGGGCGAGGCCGGGGTGTGGGGCGACGGCCCGGATCACTTCAACGGCCCGTCCGGCGTGGTGGTCGCCTCCAACGGCGACATCTGGGTGTCGGACGGCCACCGCGGCGGCAACAACCGGATCATGAAGTTCTCGGCCGACGGGACCTTCCTGCTGGAAGTGGGAGGAGGCGTCGGCTCCGAGAGCAAGGAGGCGGCCGGCTTCTCCGACCCGCACGACATCAAGATGGACTCGCAGGGACGGGTCTACGTCGCGGATCGGGGCAACAGCCGGATCCAGGTGTTCGATCAGGCGGGCGAGCTGCTCTACATCTGGACCCACTACGGCAAGCCGAGCGGCTTGTTCATCGACCGCAACGACATCCTCTTCGCGGGCGACGGGTTGTCCGGCATGGTTCGGACCGGTCCGCCGGACAACTGGCGTAGCAACCTGGGATGGGACAAAGGGATTCGCATCGGAGACCTGAAGACCGAGCAGGCCTGGGTTACCCACTTCATCCCGCAGCATGACGAGGACGTCGGCGCCGGCATCGAGTTCCTCGGCGTCGACTTCGACGGCAACATCTACGCCGGCGAAGTGAGCCGCCGCCGCCTCGTCCGTTACGTCCCGCACCGTCCGTCGGAACTCCATCGCACGCCATAGCCGCGGCGTCAGCCCGACATGCAGGACAACCCCCCGCGGGCCCGCGGCCTGCGGCTCGCTGACGAATTCCGGCAGGACCTGCGGTACGCGGTCCGTGGCCTGAGCCGACGGCCCGGTTTCACGCTAGCAGCCTGTCGGACTTAGGCGCGGCAAACGCGCGTGGAAGCGACTTGGCACCTGTTTGAACGACGCCCTGTGTCTCTGTGCCGGGAGGGCCGCTTCGACCGAAACGGGGACTGTATCCTGGCCATCGGTCGCTGACGGCGCCTGGAGGTCTTTCTGACGCCTCTGGTGGGTCGCGAACACGCCGAGTTCCGCCCCGTATAGCCCCGTCATGCCAGCCTGAGGTTGTGCACGCGTCGGCAGTTATACGCCAGCGTTACCAAGGCCCATTCGCCCTCCACCTTCTCAAGACCCCGCAGCAGAAACTGCCGGAAGCCCATCGCCTGCTTCACGATCCCGAACACCGGCTCCACCGTCTGCTGGCGCAAACGGTAATGCGCCCGGTGCTCCGGCAGTGCCATCTTCTCCTGCATCGACTTGATCCAGTCCGCCTGCGGCTCCTTCGCCAGCTGCTCCGGCGGCTCCGGTCGGAAGTCGTGCCGGCGCCGTTGGCCTTCCGCCCCCGTCGCCACCAACACCTCCACACCGCGACCTGCCAGTTGCGACACCTCGCTGCCCGTCGCGTAGCCACTGTCCGCCAGTACTCGATCCGCCGCGCCCACCGCCGTCGGTATCGCGTCCACGTCCGCCACCAACTCGTTGCGGTCGCTCGCGCACACGCTCACCCGCGACCCCAACACCAACTGACTGCCGTCGGCATCCACCACCGCCTGCGCGTTGTATGCCTGGCGGTACTCATGGCGCCGGCTCTTGCGCATCAGCGCACTGTCCGCATCCGTCAGGTTGATCTGCGCCTTCGCCTCCGGCGCTTCCGTCGGTGGCTTGATGTGCCGACCCTTGCGCGATCCCGCACGCCGCTCCCGCGCCGCCACCGTGCGCTCGTACTCCGCCCGCTCCGCGTCCGCACGCGCCTGCGCACGCCGTTCCAACTCCGCGCACGCACGGTCCAGCTTCGCCCGTAGCGTCTCGCGCCGCGACAACTCCTCCGGCAGACCCTGTGGGTCCGGCACGTCGTCCGTGTCGGCGTGCTCCGCCTGATCCAACAACCTCTCGATCTCGCCTCGCAACTGCTCGCGCAACGCCCCCGCACGGTCGTAGCGGATGCTGTTGCGCTTGTTCGCGTTCGCGTCCACCTTCGTCCCGTCCACGCTCACCGTCCCAACACGCAGCAGCTTCAGTTCCTTCGCCAGCAGCAGTACCTGCAGGAACGCCTCCGCTACCGCTTCGAAGTTGCTGCGCCGGAACGTGCAGATCGTGTCGTGGTCCGGATGACAGTTCGCCGCCACGTACCGAACGCCAATGTCCCGATACGTCGCCCGCTCGATCCGACGCGAGCCGAAGATCCCGTTCGCGTAGCAGTACACCAGCAACGCCAGCATCATCCGCGGGTGATACTGCGCCGATCCGGTGCCCCGTTCGTTCACCTGGAACCGCTCCAGCGGCACCCGTTCCACCGCCTCAATCACGAAGTGCGCCAGATCGTCCTCAGGCAGCCAATCGCGCAGGTCCGGCGGCAGCAGATACAACTGCGACTGGTGCCGCTGTACAAAATTCGGCATCTACTTCTACCCCCTCAACTCGACAAGCCCCATTATAAAACCCGGGCCTAAGTCCGACAGGCTGCTAGCCCGGATTTCTCACAGCTCCCGGAGATCGGGCATGAGGCGGTGGGTCTGGGGTTCCGGGCGGCCAACTCAGGCGCCAGCGGTGGTCTGGACGCGGGCGACGACGTGCGCGCGGCGCCAAAATCGGTCGGGTAAGCACACCATGCCCGAAAGGTCCCCGTGCCCCCCTGCGGTCGTGAACGTATGCCGCCGCCTGGCCAATCGTCAGGCCGGGCCGGGCGGTGCGCGCAAACGTTGAGCGGCCGTGATGAACAGATCGGCGTCGGGCGCCAGCTCGGACAGCGCCACGCAGATGCGGCGCACGGTGACGCGGACGTGGGCGCCGATCTTGAGCAGCCGCAGCCGTAGCGTGTCGCATTGGGCGCGGGCGAGCCGGGTGCCCGCCAGCCCCCGGTCGCGGAGGTGCTGGAGCAGGACGTAGGCCAGCGTGGCCCAATACAGGCGCAGTTGGTTGGCGCGCAGCGTCGCACTGCTCGTCCGGTCCGCGAACAGCGCCAGTTGCTGTTCCTTGATGCGGTTCTCCATGTCCCCGCGGGCGCAATAGAAATCCTCATACAGCGCCTGCGCCGCCAGGGTGTCCGGCCGCAGCGATGTCACCACGAAGCGTGGATTGGCGCCCGCGGGCAGATGCTCGGCCTTGCCGACCACCCGGCGCTCCCGGCTCCAGCTCTCGCGCGTGCGATAGCGGAAGTCCGCAAACACCCGCGCGGCGGTCCCGGTTTCCTGGCACTGCGCCTGGGCCTGCGCCAGGTCGGGCCCGATGTGTTCCTTCAACCGAGCGTTCTTCGCCAAGCCGATGACGTAATCCACCGCATGCTCTTCGCACCAGTGCAGCAGCTCGTCTCGGCAGAACCCCGAGTCTCCCCGCACCAGGATGGAGACCGACGGCCACGCCTGCCGCACCTGCCCCACAATCCGCGCCAACTCGTCCACCACCCCGGCCGCCCCGTCGATGTTCGAGGGCCGCAACCGCGCGCAGAGCACCTGCGCCCCGCAGAAGATATACAGAGGCAGATAGCAGTAGTGCCGGTAATACCCGTGGAAGAACCGCCCTTCCTGCTGGCCGTGCAGCGGGTCGTCCGTCGCATCGACATCCAGCACGATGCGCGCCGGCGGCGTCGGGTGCGACTCGATGAACACGTCCACCAGCAGGGCGTCGAGCGCCGCCTCGTCATAGGTCACCTTCTTGTACCGGTCAGCCTCGGCGTCCTTCGACCCGACCAGTTCCAGCCGGTTCAGCGTGCTCTTCCCCGCCAGCGCGGCCCCGCGGTCCGCCACCCGCACCCGGTTCTCGCCCGTCGGGTCCGCCTTGCCCACCGCGGCCGCCACCAGCGGGTCGCGCCGCAGGGTGTCATGGTCGTTCAGATCTTCGTAGCCCAACGCGACGGCCATCACACGCTGGGTCACCAAGTCCTCGACCGTGTGCTCGATCAAGCTCGGATCCCGGTAGTCCTGGAAGCACTCCGCCGCGCGCCGGCACACGCCGGTGCACTTCTCCACCGCCCGCAGCAGCAATGCCCCGGCGTTGGACGTGATCGTTCCGCCATCAAAGCTGGCGACCAGACGGCGACGACCGACCCGAGGAAACTCAAGCTGGGTTGGCGTACAATGTGTCGACAAGAGGCTGCCTCCGTGTGTGGCTTGAAGTTATTGTGATAACAACACTTTACGCCATCACGGGCAGCCTCTTGTTCACCTCCGGTGAGAAATCCGGGCTAGCCGCGACGCTCACACTGGCGCTCGGCCTCGGGCTGGCCATCGGGCTCTTCGCAACCGTCGACGCCGTCCTCCTCCGGCCCTTGCCGTTTGCGGATCAGGAGGAGCTCGTCGTCATGTGGGAGAAGGACGACAGCACCAACAACCCCCATATCGAGGTATCGCTTCCCAACTTCGAAGACTGGCGTGCGTCGGCCGAGTCGTTCGTGGACCTGACGGCCATGGGGTCCACGACCTGGGGCGAGGTGGAAGTCCAGGAGGATCCGCCCCTCGGGCTGACCATCAGCGCCGTCTCCGCGTCGTTCTTCGACACGCTCGGTGCGCGGGCGCTCCATGGGCGGACGTTTGTGGCGGAAGAAGACGACGCCGACGCGCAGCGCGTGCTGGTGCTGAGTCACGCGGTCTGGCAGCAGTACTTCGACCGGGATCCCGACGTGGTGGGCTCGGTTGTTCCCGTTGGGGCGCGCCGCGAACCCTTCACCGTGATCGGGGTCATGCCGCCCGCGTTTCAGTTCCCCGCCGGCGCCGAGGTGTGGACGCCGGTCGGCCGGGAGCTGGCCGGCATCTTCCGCGAGAACGGGATGGACGCCGGCGTGCAGCGCGGCCTCGGCGTTCTCTATGTGGTTGGACGCCTGGCTCCGGGCCGCACGCTGGACGAGGCCCGGGCCGAGATGGACGTGATCGTGCCGGCGCTGTGGGAAACCCATTTCTCGCGATGGGACACGCGAAGCGTCGTCATCACGCCGCTGGCGGACTACCTCTTCGGCAGCGCCGAAACGGCCCTGTTCGTGCTTCTGGCCGGCGCGATGCTCCTGTTGCTGATTGCCAGCGTCAACGTAACCGGGCTGATGATCGTTCGATCGCAGTCGCGCCGGAGGGACGTGGCGGTGCAGTGTGCGCTCGGGATCAGCGGCGGGCGGCTCTTCCGCGCGCACCTGGTGGAAACCCTGCTCATCACGGCCGCGGCGGCAGCGGGCGGAATCGCGCTCGCGTCGGCCGCACTCCCCCTGCTGGTCGCCCTCGGTCCGGCGGACATGCCGCGACTGGAGCTCTCCGCGGTGAACGGCGCGTCGATCCTCTTCGCCGTGGTGCTGGCCGTCGCGTTCGGACTCGCGATGACGGCGCTGGCGTCTCCCCGGCTCGGCGAGCTGTCCGTCGCCGGGTGGCTGCGCGAAGGCGCCAGCGGCCTGACGGCGGGGCGCACGCGCACCGGCGCGCGCAACGGGCTGCTGGTCTCCCAGGTCGCGCTGGCCCTCGTCCTGACGATAGCGGCGGGTCTTCTCACGTCGAGCTACCGCAACCTGGCGCAAGTCGACCTCGGATACCGGCCCGGCGAGGTACTCACGCTGAGCCTCACGCCGCGCGACGGTACGTACGTCGCGGACACCCAGCGGCGGACGGCCTACCTCGATCTGCTGACCCGGATCCGCGACCTGCGCGGCGTGGAAGCGGCCGGCGGAACCCTGTTGCTACCCTTCGAGTATGGCGTGGTCGGGGTCGACGGCGGCGTCGTGCTCTTCGGCGAACCCCGGGAGGGACCCGACCGTCCTCAACGACCGCCGGTTGCCGTTCAGGCCATCTCGTCCGGCTACTTCGAGGCGATGGGAATCGACCTCGTCGCGGGACGTACCTTCACCGACCGGGAAACCACGGACGCACCACCCGCCGTCATCGTGAGCGAATCGCTCGCGCGATCCCTCTGGCCGGCGCGTGACGCGGTGGGAGAGCGCCTCCTGGCGATCGGAGCGGAAGCCGAGTCCGAAGCCGCTCCCGCCTGGCAAACTGTCGTGGGCGTCGTCGGAGATACGCGATATCGGGAGATCGAGCGCGGGCAATTCGATCTCTACGTGCCGTTCACCCAGGTCCCGATGCACCTGAACCACCTGGTGATCCGCACCGAAGACGATCCGGCCCGGTTCGCCGCGGCAATCCGTTCCGAGGTGCAGCAGGCCGACCCCAACCTCGTGGTCCGGTCCACGGCGACATTGCGGGGCCTGGTCGACGGCGCAATGCGTCCCTGGCGTTTCAACATGACGCTGGCGACACTGCTGGCCGGTCTGGCTACGGGGCTGGCCGCGATCGGGCTTTTCGGCACCGTCGCCTACGGCGTGACGCAACGGACCCGCGAGATCGGCGTGCGGCGGGCCCTCGGCGCAGGGGCGCGCGACGTGCTGCAACTCGTGTGGGGACAAGCCGTCAGGCTCACGCTGCTCGGCGCCGCCATCGGCCTCGTCGTCGCCTATCCGGCCAGCGAACTACTCCGGCCCCTGCTCTCTGGCGTCGCCCCGCAAGAGACCGGGACGTTCGCGGCATTTACCGCCCTGCTCCTGTCGGTATGCGCAGCCGCCAGCCTGCTGGCCGCCTGGCGCGCGACACGTATCGATCCGCTGGTGGCGTTCCGCGAGTCGGAATGAAACCTCACAGCTTCCTGGGGGCGCGCTGACGCTTGGGCTTGGCCGGCGTGTTTCTGATTGCCTCGTCAAGGTAGGCATGCGCCCGCCGACTGACCGGCGTCTCAGGAAAGAGGCCTGCGTGGAGGTTCAGTGCTTCTTCGGTGGTCTTGACGCCGAGGTACTGGACGAGGATCGCGATATCCTCCCGGTCGGCAACTCCCCCTGCCCGCAGTTTCATCGCCAGCATGTGCTCGGCCGATGCTCCGGTCACGACCAGATACGGAGAGTCGAACAGCGTCGGCGCGCGCGGATCCTCTCCCCGGGGTACGAACCCCGTCGCCAGTTCCTCGAGCCAGTTCTTTGCCAGCCCCTGTTCGTCCGCGATCTCCTGTGCAGCCTCCAACATGACCGCGTGTTCGACGCCCCGTTTTCGGATGCGCGCGTCGACCGCTTTCCGTTTTCGCTTGCGTCCGAACGCGAGCGTCATGGCCGCTCCACCGACGATGTACACGTGTCCGCGGACGCGCCGTTGCTGCAGGCGCGCAGAGAGCAGCTCGAAGAGCTCGAACCGCTTCTCAGGGTTCAGGGATCCAGTCATGTCGCTCTCCGCCGCGCTCATCGAGGTCGAGGGGGTCAGGCAGTGCTCCGTGCCGGATGAAGGCAGCTGGCGCATAGGCAAGACAGTCGTTCCGCACCTCCGGGAGCATGCAGACGATCCACGGGATCGCGAGAAAACGCTCGGGTTTGCTCACCCAAATCGGAATGGGATGGCCGTGCAACGTTGCGAGGTGCTCGACGGTTGCGGCGAGCAGCGCATCCCAGTGGGTTCCGGTCAACGACGGCGCGACCATCAGCACTGCGTGCTGCTCGTCGCGGCTCAGAGCGTGGAATAGCCGAGGGACCTCACGGACGATGGCTCGGTAGATGTCTTCCCGGGCCCCCTTGGCGACTACAGCGTCGCTGTAGTCCTGGAGTCTCAGGAGGGGTGCGGGAGTGGCGGCGGATGTTTGCACGCCCCCTGAATCTAGCACGCCGCCTTCCCGGCCGGGCGCTCCCCGTATCTGTCAGCAGTCCGTGGTGAGCCCACTGACCGGCCGATGCCGATTAGGATCCGCATGGGCCAGGAGGAAATATGCCGGAGCTGCCGGAGGCCGAACGGGGACGCAAGCTGGCCGAAGCCATCACGGTCGGGCGGCGGATCGAGCGGGTATGGTGCGACGACGATCCGATCGTGTTCGATGGCGTCGCGCCGGGACGCTGGCGCCGTGTCCTGGAAGCCAAACGGGTCGTGGCGGCCCGGCGGTGGGGGAAGCAGTTGTGGCTCGAACTGGACGCGCCGCCGCATCCCCTCTTCCACTTCGGGATGGCCGGCGGGTTCAAGGCGCCGGCGTCGGTCCCGCTGCAGTTGAAATCGGGACCCCGCGAAGACCCGGCGGTCTGGCCGCCGCGTTTCGTGAAGATACGCCTGCGCCTCGACGACGGCGGGGAACTCGCGATGACCGACGGGCGGCGGCTGGGGCGCATCCTGTTGCGTGAGGATCCCGAGCACGAGCCTCCGATTGCGAAGCTTGGCTTCGATCCGCTGCTCGCGATGCCGTCGCCGGCGCGTTTCTCCGAGCTGCTGCGGAAACGCGGCGGCGTCGTCAAGTCGCTGCTGCTCGATCAGTCGTTCGCGGCCGGGGTGGGCAACTGGATAGCGGACGAAGCGCTGTTTCAGGCCGGCATCGATCCCCGGCGGCGGGCCTCGGCGCTGACCGAAGCGGAGGCACGGCGATTGCGGGCCAGGCTCAGCGCCATCGTCAAGCGCGCCGTCGCGGCGAACGCCGACGACGGGCTCTATCCGCGCACGTGGCTGTTCCACCGGCGCTGGGGCAAGCGCGACGACGTGCGCACAACGCGCGGCGAACGGATCGAGCACGTGACGATCGGGGGACGCACCACCGCGTGGGTGCCGGCCCGGCAACGGTGATGCATCCGGGCGCCGACGCCAAGCGTGACAGCCCGCGCCGCGGGTTTGTGGTTCGCCGTGGGAGTGCCATAAGATGCGAACTGGAATCGCGGCGGCTGACGGCCAGCCCGATGGACCTCCAGGCTCGTTGTTTGCGGAGGCCGACACGATGAGAACGACAAGATTCGACGCGCGACTCGGCATGCTGGCGACCGCTGTCGCCGTGGCGCTCCCGGCGGCGGCGTTCGCCCAGGACAACACCGTCACCTTCACGAAGCACGTGGCGCCGATCCTGCAGGAGAACTGCCAGGTGTGCCACCGGCCGGGCGAGATCGGGCCGATGTCGCTGATGAACTACAGCGAGATCCGGCCATGGGGCCGGTCGATCCGGCAGAAGGTGGCGAATCGCGAGATGCCACCCTACCAGTACGACCGGGATGTCGGCATCCAGGCGCTGCAGTACGACCCGCGCCTCTCCGTCGAGGAGATCGCAACCCTTGTCGCCTGGATAGACGGCGGCATGGTCGAGGGTGATCCCGCGGACATGCCGCCGCCGGTCGAATGGCCTCCGCGGGGCGAATGGCGCCTCACGGAACAGTACGGCCAGCCCGACCTGGTGGTGCCGGCGAAACCCTACACCGTCCCGGCCGAAGGGTCGGACCTATGGTGGGAACCACTCGTCGAGATCCCGCTCGAAGAGGACCGCTACATCCAGGCGATCGAAGTCAAGCCGTCGGCGCAGGGCCGCCACGTCGTCCATCACGCCAACACCAGCCTCTTCGTCCGGAACGCGAACGGCGAGCTGGAACAGCAGGGCCGGGGCCGGTTCACGGAGTACGCCAGCGGCAAGCTGGGCGAGATCGTCCCGGTGGGCGCCGGCCGCCTCCTGCCGGCGAACTCGCTGGTCCGCTGGAGCATCCACTACTACCCGATGGGAGAAATGGTGGAGAACGAGGTGACGGAGCTCGCCTTCTGGTTCCATCCGAAAGGCTACGAGCCGGACTACGCCCAGGACCTGGGCCGCTACAACCTGGTGGGTGACCTGGCGATCCCGCCTCACGCTTCTCAGATCCTGCAGGGCTTCCACACCTTCGACCACCCGGTCCGGATCGACAGCTTCCAGCCCCACGGCCACCTGCGGCTGCGCGGCGCGTCGCTCGAGATCTTCCACCCCTCCACCGGGGAGCGGGAAGTGGTGAGCATGATCTCCGACTGGACCACCTGGTGGCAGCACAGCCACATCTACGACGAGGACGTGGCGCCGCTGATGCCGGCCGGATCGGTCATGATCCTGACCCACTGGTACGACAACAGCGCGGACAATCCGAACAACCCGGACCCGGAGCAGTGGGTCTACCGTGGCAGCCGCACGACCGACGAGATGTCCCACGCCTGGATCGCGATGACCCATCTCGATGAAGAAGGCTACCAGCGGATCAAGGCGGAGCGGGAGTCGAAGCAGGCGGAGACGCGCGTCGGCGACGGCGGCGGACGGTAGGGAGCAGCAGCGATGCGGCGCATGTGGCCCGTCGCCGGCCTTGCGATCGCGGTGATCCTGTTCGGCGTGGCGCCGCTCGCCGCGCAGCCGCCGATCGACCGGGCATGGCCGTCGGCTCCCCGCGAACGTGGCGGCGTGACCTCCGGGCTCACCGTGTCGCCCTTCTTCGAGGGTTGGTACGAGAACCCGGACGGAAGCTACACGCTGTCGTTCGGCTTCTTCAACCGCAATACGGAGGAGCTGCAGCACATACCGCACGGACCCGCCAATTTCCTCGAGCCGGCGGAGTATGACGGGCGGCAGCCGACCCTGTTCGCGCCGCGCCGCGATACCGGTGTGTTCACGGTGACCATTCCGCGCGACTTCGCACGCGACGACGGGCGGGTGGTCTGGACGTTGCAAACCCCCGGCTACGACGAACCGCACTCGGTGCCGGGCCGCGTCGGCGTCGAGGCCTACCGGCTGCACTACATCCCGATGGCGATGGGGTCGCTGCTGCCAATGCTGAAGCTGCAGGAGGACGGGCCGGAGCTGTGGGGACCGATGACGCTCGCCGGCGACGCGCGCGAGGCATCGGCCTGGGCGAGCGGCCAGAACCCGCCGGGGAGCGTCACCAACCCGCTGCGGATGACCGCCACGGTCGGCACGCCCCTTACGCTGACGGTCTGGGTTGCCGACCGGATCGCCCCGGATGCGGAGCGCGAGCCGGTGACGGGCGGCGCCCGGTGGTTCACGCACCGCGGGCCGGCGCTCGCGACGTTCGGCGAACAGCCGCTCCTGCCGGATGCCGACGGGCGGGCCACAACGACCGCGACGTTCAGCGAATCGGGCGAGTACCTGCTGCGCGTCCGGGCCGACAACTTCAATCCGGTCGACAGCAGCACGGGCGATCAGTGCTGCTGGACGAACGGCTACGTCGCGGTCACGGTCTCGCCGTAGCTGTCATCATCCCGTAGCCGTCACCCGAACAGCCACGTCCCGCCCGTGACGTAGAACGCCACGACCGGGATCTCGCCGACGGTGACCCCGAGCAGGAACTTCCCGATCGGCATCCGGAGCGATCCGGCGACGTAGCAGATCGCGTCGGTCGGCACGAACGGGAAGACGGACCAGCCGGCGACGATCCAGAAGCCGCGCCGGCGCACCTGCTCCTCCAGCCACCGGACGCGGGCCGCGTGCCGGCGCTCGAACAGCTCGGCCAGGCCCAGGAAGTCGAAGAAGTAGTAGATGAGGGCGGCCGACGCGACGATGCCGCCGAGCGAGACCGCGAACACCGTCCAGTAGCGATCCGGAAAGAGCAGCGTCCCGACGATGATCAGCACCGTGCTCGGGATCAGGGTCACCGGACGAAGCAGGCTCACGACGACGTACCCGGCCATTACCCACGACCCTGACTGCCGGAGCGCGCCGACAAGGTTCGCCGGCTCGATGAGCTCGGGCCGCGCAACGTAGAGCAGGCTGAGTCCAACCGTTGCGGTCAGCCAGAAGCCCAGGGCGATGCGCCGGCTGGTGGTCATGGGTAGCTGTGGCGGCCTGCGGCGCGAACGTTCAGCCGGGCGGTTGGTCGGCCGGGACAAGCCGTGCAAGGCTGGTCGCATCGCGGACGAGAAGGCCATCGGGCAGCGGAACCGGCATCGCCCACGTGGCGCCGTCCGCGACTTCGTAGTGGCGCCCGACCGTAAACGCCGCCGCGTCCGGCGCCGCCACGAACAGCTCGGCGTCGCTGGTCAGCAGGAGGAGATCGTCCCCCGCGACCAGCACGGAGGCGTGCTCGCCCTCGCGCCCTTCGCTCGCCCACCGCACGGCGCCCGTCGCCGCGTCGAGGGCCACGAACTGGCCGCTCCGGGTCGACGAATGCCCGTAGAGCGTCCCGGAGACCAGCACCGGCGAGCTCATGTACATCGTCACGCCGGCGTTGCTCCAGGCGTGCTCCGCCTGCCAGCCATCGCCCTGGCGCCGGACCGCGATAGCGTGGGTTCCCTGGCGGGGACCGGAGACCACCAGGTGGGTGCCGGTCCAGACCGGCGTCACGATGTTCTCGTGCCACTCGTCGGTGAACTCCGCGCTCCAGAGAAGCGCGCCGGTCGCAGCGTCGAGCCCGACGAGGGACGATTCGGTCAGCGTCACCACTTGGGATCGGCCCGCGATCTCGACGGCGATGGGCGAGGCATATCCAGGGCCCACGCCGTTCCACGACCAGATCTCATCACCGGTTACCGGATCCAGGGCGAGCACGCGTCCCCCCGCGGCATCGCTCCCGATCTGCACGAAGAGCGTGCCACCGGCCACGAGCGGCGAGGCAGCGGTGCCACAGAACAGATCCGTCACGCGCACCGACGCCGAGTAGTCGTTCCGCCACAACAGGGACCCGGACCCCGCATCCCAACTCGACAGAATCCCCCCGGCGCCCAGGGTGAAGACGCGGCCGCCGTCGACCGCCGGCGTCGCGAACGGACCCTGCAGTTCAGCCGGGGCAATGGTGTTCTGGACGTAAGGTGCCGGGTACTCCTGTTGCCACAAGCTCGCGCCGTTCGCCAGATCGAAGGCGGTCACGATCTCGGTGTCGCCGCGCCGGCTGTGGAGGAAGACCTGCTCGCCGGCCACCACCGGGGAGGAGTAACCGGCCCCAATGGGGACCTGCCAGGCGCGGGCAAATGCCTCCGGCCAAACCTCCAGTGCCTGCCCGGCGGGCGTGATCCCGTCGCGGCCCGGTCCGCGCCAGCCGGTCCAGTCCTGGGCCCACGCCAGCGGCCCGGCCACTATCACGAGCGCCGCCGAAACCACCCACTGCATGGCGGCGGCCATCCCCTTCAACCTCATCCAGCCCATCATGATGTCGCTGTGTGTTTCCGCCAACCCCCGCTCGTGCTAACGGCGAGCTTCGCCAATCCGAGTCGAATCGCGCGCACGGCACATCCGGCCGCCGCCGGGTCTCTCTCCAGCAGGAACTCGTAGAGACGCCTGATGTCATCCAACGCGGGCGCAAGCCAGCGGACTGTCACCGGCGGCGCGCGCGGCGGTCGGCCTCGACCGCCAGATCGTCCAACCACG
This sequence comes from Vicinamibacterales bacterium, assembly GCA_965246995.1. Classification (GTDB taxonomy): domain Bacteria; phylum Acidobacteriota; class Vicinamibacteria; order Vicinamibacterales; family UBA8438; genus VXRJ01. Next base: position 345,941 of record OZ252008.1, on the reverse strand, counting down.
CCATGACGGTCTCGTGCGAAACCGCATCGCCAGATTCCATGTAGCGCTGCCAGCGGTCCAGGTCCTCAACCTTCTCCTGCTCGTAACGCTCCTCCCGACCGTCGTCGCCATGTCGCTTCGTCCTTGGTTGCATGAAGTGCAACCTACTACAACCCACTGGCCCGGTCGCCGGACCGAGCCGAAGTGATCAGGTTCGGAGCGGCGGCAGCGCTTGCCCGGCCGGAACGAAGCGGAGCGCGACCCCGTTGTTGCAATAGCGCTGCCCGGTCGGGGGCGGGCCGTCCCTGAAGACATGGCCCTGGTGGCCGCCGCAGCGGGCACAGTGGTACTCGGTGCGGGGAAGGATCAGCTTGAAGTCGATCTTCGTGTCGATGCGGCCCGGAATAGTGTCGAAGAAGCTGGGCCAGCCGGTGCCGCTCTCGTACTTCGCGGACGATTCGAACAGCGGCAGATGGCAGGCCGCGCAGATGAACGTGCCCTCGCGCTTCTCGGGGTTCAGCGCGCTCGTGCCAGCCGGCTCGGTCGCCTCCCGGAACAGCACCCGGTAGGAATCGGGCGGCAGCAACTCCTGCCACTCCGCGGCCGGTTTCTCGATCGGCACCGTCTTCTGCTCGTCCATCATCCACTCCTTGGCTGCATCACGCGCTCGGCCGCGCCACGGGTCAGTACCGGAACAGCACCTGCAGCTTGGTGAACAGCGCGCGGTTCTTCCGTTTCAGCATCCGGAACGGATAGCGCTCGTCGTCGATCAGGTCCGCCTGCTGATAGTGGTCATCGTAGCCGACGTAGAAGACGGTCAGGGCATTGATGCGGTAGGTCGCCAGGAGGTTCAGCCCCAGCGTGCCGCGGAACGAGTTGTACTCGGTGATGTTCCGGAAAAGCAGGCGGTCGGTGAAGGTGAACGTGCTGAGCGCGCGGAAGATCTTGACGTTGAACACCTCGCCGGCGTTCGGACCGGGCCGGATATCCGTGAACTGGCTGGTGGTGACATTGACCTGCGCCGACAGCCGCGGGTCGGGACGGACCGTCGCGAACAGCCGCGCGTTCGATCCGCGCCCGAGGTACGGGTTGTCGAAGTCGTAGAAGATCTCGTCGCCCCAGCCGAAGCCGCCGCCGACCGCGAACAGCCGGTTGGTGCTGATGTTCGTGCGCAGGTTGTAGTCGTTCCGCCGGAAGCCGATACCGCCGTACCGTTCGAACGCGCGACTGCCGGTGGCGCTCAGGCTGATGTTGCGCGCGAACTGGAAGTCGAGCCCGCCCCCGGTCATCTGGTCCTCGCGCACCGCCGCGTGGTTGTAGCCCAGCTCGTACTCGAAGGTCGGCCCCCAGTTGATGATCCAGTGCTCCGGCCACCACCGGTAGCCCACCTCGGCCCCCACCACCCGCTGATCGACGCGCCGGACGAACCCCACGTCGGTGTGGAACCCGGGATAGATGTGCGACGTGTAGCCGGACGCCACCAGGTTGCGGCCGTCATACTGGAAGAGCGCTCCCAGCATCGGTCCGCTCCCCTCGACGCCCTCCTCGTTCCGGTGCTGCGACTGGACGGCTACGAAATTGAACCGGCTTGCCTGACCCAGACGGAACTGGCCGTCGATGCCGCCGACGCGGCTGTAGCCGTCCATGAATTCGCGGTCGGTCGCGATCACGCCAATATGGGACTCGCGGTACAGGTCGTACCGCGCGCGCCCCACCATGAACTGCGCGTTGTGGCCGAATGCCGGATCCGACGGATCCCGCTTGCCGGGCGCTTCGTCGTCCGCCACCAGGACCCCCATCGTCGTCCGCCCGACCTTGCCAGTCAGCTTCCCGCCAGCGTTCGGGTCGACGAGGGTTCGCGTGTGGACCAACTGCACCGGCGAGGTGAACTCGAAGATGTCCTGGCCCTCGAGAAAGAAGGGACGCAGCTCCGGAAAGAAGAGCGGGTAGCGCTGGTTGACGTCGATCTGCGCCTGGTCCGATTCGATCTGCGAGAAGTCGGGGTTCGCCGTGAAGTCGGCGGTCAGGTTCGACGTGATGCCGTACTTGACGTTGACGCCTCCCTCCGGGTTGGCTCCCTGCCCCACCCAGTCCCCCGACGCGCTGTCGAGCGATCCGTACTGAATGGCGGTGAAGGTCGGGAGGATCTCGAGGTTGCGGCTCGTCGACAGGTCCGTCATCCCTTCGAGCACGCCCATCTGCGCCATGAAGCTCTGCACGTCACGCGACATCGGCGCCCAGACGATGTTCTCCTGGTCCTTCCCCTTCACCTCGCGCGCCACCTGGAAGCCCCAGCGGTGCTCCGCGCCGGGCGATTGTTGCGGGTAGCGGATGCTCTTGAACGGGATCGCCATCTCTGCCGTGTAGCCGTCATCGACGATCTCGGCGCCGCTATAGAAGAGCGCCTCCCACGACCGGTCGGCGACCGGGATCGGCCCGCCACGGAGATTGGACGCGTTGATGACCCCGTCGCCCTGCACGTTGTAGGCGTTGAGGTCGAAGTCGTAGGACCGTTGTTGATCCATGAACGTGTCGAGGTAGATGGTCATCAGGTCGTCCTGCCAAGCCGTGTCGCGGTCGACGCGGTTCGCACGCAGGATGCTGGGATCCTCGTAGTGCAGGTAGAACCCGAAATAGATGTGGTCGCTGTCGTAGGCGATGTAGATCTCGGTCCGCTCGGTCGCGGGCACGCCATCGAGGGGCGCCTGCTGCACGAACTCCGTCAGGAGCGCCGCCTCGAGCCACGCCTCGTCATTCAGCCGGCCGTCGATCTCGGGAGGGGTGTCGATACGCGGCACGCGGACGCGCGGGCGGTCCGCCAGCGCGCCGTAGTCAGGGTCGTTCGCGGGCGGTTCGGTATCGTCGACGAGCGATCGGTTCGGTCCGAACGACGTCACCCCGTTCGCCACCTCCACCGACTGCGCGGCCACGCCGCCGGGGGCAAGGAGCACGAACGCGAGTGCAACCACAGTACGACCGCAGAAATTCGACATGGGGATCCGTAAATTCTATCCCGGGGCGCCGCCGCGACGGTGATCGCCGCCGGGATCGCCGCCGGCGCCTGGCGCGCGGCACCGCTCTCGTCTAGGATGCGTGGCTGCAACCTGAGACGACTGGCCGCACCCGCGCGGTCACCGAGGAGAACACACCGTGAAGACGACCCTTGGAGCGGCAGCCCTGTCCCGGATGCCCTGGCGCGCGCTCATCGTGACGGCATCCCTGGCCGCGTTTGCCGCGGCAGTCGGCGCGTCCCCCGCCGCCGCGCAGTCCGGCGGCTGGACACACTGGGGCGCTGACGAACGGAGTTCGCGCTACGCGCCGCTGGATCAGATCAATGCCGAGAACTTCGGCGACCTGGAGGTGGCGTGGGTCTGGCGCGCCGACAACTTCGGCCCGCAGGTCGACGGCCTGCTCCGGTCCACGCCCATCTACGCCGAAGGCAAGCTGTTCGGCGTCGCCGGCTACCGGCGGACCGTCGTGGCGCTCGACCCCGCGACCGGCGAAACGCTCTGGACCTTCCGCGAGCCGCCCACCCAGCGGTGGGAGCGCTCGATGCGGAAGAACTACGGCAAGGGGGTCTCCTACGGGCAGGTCGACGGCGAGGGCCGGATCTACGTCGTGACGCCCGGCTTCTTCCTGCACGCGCTCGACCCCGACACCGGCTATCCGATCGAGAACTTCGGCGATAACGGCACCATCGACCTGCTGGCCGACTTCGGCTACGAGTACCACCCGACCGACGGCCTCCCCTCCGAGGTGGGCTACATCACGAACTCGTCGCCGCCGATGGTGGTGAACGGCGTCGTTGTCGTCGGCAACTCGCATGAGCAGGGCTACCGGCAGACCCGCCAGGAGAACGTCCCGGGCCACATCCTCGCCTACGACGCCTCATCGGGCGACCATCTCTGGAAGTTCAACGTCATCCCGCAGTCCGAGAGCGAGTTCGGCTTCGACACGTGGGAGAACGACGCGTGGCGCTGGACGGGCAACGTCTCGGCGTGGGCGCCGCTCTCGGCCGACTCGGAGCTGGGTCTCGTCTACATCGTCACCGACCCGCCGACCAACGACCACTATGGCGGCTTCCATCCGGGCGACAACCTCTTCGCCACCAGCATCCTGGCCCTCGACATCCGGACCGGCGAGCGGCGCTGGCACTTCCAGACGGTCCACCACGACATCTGGAACTACGACAACCCAACCGCGCCGAACCTGGTGGATATCGAGGTGGACGGAGAGACGATCCCCGCCATCGTCCAGACCACCAAGCAGTCGTACGCCTACGTGCTGAACCGCGAGACGGGCGAACCGATCTGGCCCATCGAGGAGCGGTCGGCGCCGCGCGGCTACGTGCCGGGCGAGTACTACTCGCCGACGCAGCCCCACCCGACGAAGCCGCCCCCCTACGAGATGCAGGGGATCAACGAGGACGACCTGATCGACTTCACGCCGGAACTCCGGCAGCGGGCCCTCGATATCCTGAACCAGTACGAGCATGGGCCGCTGTTCACGCCGCCGCTCCACCGTGACAACGACCGCGGCAAGCGGGGCGCCCTGCTCTGCCCGGGCGGCAACGGCGGCACGAACATCCTGGGAGGCAGCGCGGTCGACCCGACGACCGGCGTCCTCTACACGGCGCACATCCGGTCGTGCGGGTCGCCGTTCCTCGTGCCGGGCGCTGAAGTGGACGCGCAGGATCCGAACCCCGTCGGCCAGACCGTGGCGGACTGGGTGAGCGGCGACGGCGGCGGCGGTCTGCGGATCGAGGGGATCCCGATCTACAAGCCCCCTTACGGCAGCATCACCGCGATCGATCTGAACCAGGGCGAGATCCTCTGGTCGATCCCGAACGGCGATACCCCCGAGCGGTTCCGGAACCACCGGCTGCTGCAGGGAATCGACATCGGCAACACCGGCCAGCCGACGCATGCCACGGTGCTCGTGACCGACACGCTGCTGATGTATGGCGAAGGCCGCGGCGGCGAGGCGAAGTTCCGCGCCGTCAACAAGGCGACCGGCGAGCAGGTTGCGGCGGTCGATATCCCCGCGCCGACCAACAGCATTCCGGCCACCTACATGCACCAGGGCAGGCAGTACCTGGTGATGCCGATCAGCGGCGGTCCCGACCGCCTCCCCGGCTCGCTCGTCGCACTCGCGCTGCCTGATTAAGCGCGCGCACATGGACGACTTAAACTATATCTAGCGCACTATATATGCGCTATACTATATCGCATGGGCGAGTCGATGGCGCGAGCGGCCGAAAGACTCAAGGCGGCACGGCTTGCCAAGGGCCTGAGCCAGCGCGAACTGAGCGCCCGGACCGGGCTGACGCAGGCGCATATTTCCAGGATTGAGAACGCCGCGGTCGATATCCGCCTGCCGAACCTGATCGAGCTGGCCCGCGTCCTCGACCTGGAGATGATGCTCGTGCCGCGCCCGCTGGCGCCGGCTGTCCGCAACATCATCCAGTCGCACCGGTCTGCCGCGCCTCGCAAGCCAAGGCCAGCCTACCGTCTTGACGATGTCGAGGATGCCGCCGGTGGCCCACGTTGATCTGCTGGAGGTGCGCCTCCACGGAGAGCTGATCGGCACCCTCCACCGCCTCGGCGACGACCGGGTCGCCTTCGCGTTCAGCCGCGATTACATCGATGATCCTGGGCGCGACACGCTGAGCCTCGCATTCAAGGACGACCTGGGCGGCCTGCTTGTCGACCATCCGCCGACACGTCCACGCCTTCTCCCGTACTTCTCGAACCTGTTGCCGGAAGGCGCCTTGCGCGACTATCTGGCGCGACGCGCCGGCGTCAAGTCGCAGCGCGAGTTCTTCCTGCTCTGGGCGCTGGGCGACGACCTGCCCGGAGCGGTGACGGTCCGCCCGGCGCCGAGCCGGCCGATCCCGGGGCAGGTCGCGCAGCGGGTCGACCAGCCTTCCGATGATCACCCGCGCGACGACCGGCCGTTCCGGTTCTCGCTCGCCGGCATGCAGTTGAAGTTTTCCGCCGTCGCCGAGACGGCGGGCGGACTCACGATCCCGGCCCGCGGCGTCGGAGGTTCGTGGATTGTCAAGCTGCCATCGCCGACCTTCGACCGGCTTCCGGAGAACGAACAGGCGATGATGACGCTCGCCCGGCGTATCGGTGTCGATGTCCCGGAAACCCGCCTGCTCCCCGTTCGGGATATCGCCAACCTCCCGGAGGGAATCGGCAGGATCGGCGATACGGCGTTCGCGGTCCGGCGTTTCGACCGGGCGGACGACGGCAGCACGGTGCACGTGGAGGATTTCGCACAGGTGTTCGGCCTCTACCCGGAAGACAAGTATGGACGCGCCAGTTACCGGAACATCGCCCACGTCATCTGGACCGAAACGGGAGAGCCGGGTATCACCGAGTTCATTCGGCGACTGGTTTTCAACGCACTGATCGGCAACGCGGACATGCATCTGAAGAACTGGTCGCTTCGCTATCCCGACCGCCGGACGGCGGCGCTCGGGCCGGCGTACGACTACGTCTCCACGATTGCGTACCTCCCCGACGACACCATGGCGTTGAAGTGCGTCCACTCGAAGGAGTTCTCCCAGTTTTCCATGGCCGAACTGCGCAGTCTCGCGGACAAGGCCTTCCTGCCCCGCACCATTGTTCTCAAGACCGCACGCGAGACCGTCGAGCGGTTTCATGACGCCTGGGCCTCCGAGAAGACCCATCTCGGCCTGCCGGGAGCCACCATCGCAGCCATCGACGGGCACCTGACCCGGGTGCCGATCGCCGCCGCACCGAGCGCATCGATCGGGTAGAGTACCGCCCGATGCGGAGCACCCTCATGCTCGCCGTCACGTTCCTTCTCGCCATGGCCGGCCCGGCCGTCGTCTCCGCCCAGACTCCCGATTTCTCCGGTTACTGGACGCTCGACCGGGAGGCAAGCGACATCACGCCCCCGGCGTTCAGTGGCGGACGGGGGGGCGCATCGATCGATCGGCTGTTCATCACGCAGGCGGCGAACGGCACGCTGATTGTCGGCACGGAGACGAACGGGTTGAAGGCCTGGTCGTGGACACCGGGCGCCGAGGGGACGATCCCGGTGGGGCGTGACACCACGATGCGCGCATCATCCCGCTGGGACGGGCATCAACTCGTCGCCGAAGGAACGCAGGGCGAGATGCGGATGCACGAAGTGATGGCGCTCGCCGACGGCGGGCAGCGGCTGACCATCGAAGTCCGGACAACGACGCCGGAGGGCGAGACGCTGAACCGCCTCGTCTATCTGAAGGATCAGCCGGTCGGGTCGTGCGAAACCTGGGCGATGCCCTGCAAGGACTTCACCGAGCAGCAACGGTAGCAGCGCATGCCGGGAAGCACGAGACGCCGGCGCAGCGCGCCAGCTACTCCGCCAGATCGAGGGCGACGATCCGTTCCCGGTCGCGGGCGTAGAGCGTCGTACCCACCAGCGTCGGGGCGGTCCAGGCGCGCGAGTTGAAGATCGGCGCGCTCGACAGCGTCGTCATCCCGGACGGCGTCATCTGCGTGAGTGACAAGTCGCCATCCTCCTCCAGGATGATCACCTTGCCGTCCGCATGCAGGAGGCTCGCCCGGCTGAAGCCGCGCTGGCGCCAGACGGTCTCGCCCGTTTCCACCTGCGTCGCCGTCATGATCGCCGTCGCGCCCTGGCCGCTCGTGCCGTAGACGAAGTCGCCGAGCCGGAGCGTGTTCAGGAACGTGAACCGGAGCTGCGGGTCGTACCACAGCTCCTCGGTCCGCGTGATGTCACCGTCGCGAATCAGGCGAATCGCCCGGCTGCCCGCGATATAGCCGGAGGAAAGAAACAGGATGTCGTCGGTATCGTTCCAGAGCGGCACCTGGAAGTTGAAGTCGTTCCCCGCGTCGTGCGGATGCGCCCAGAGCACGTCGCCGTTGACCGGGTTCATGCCGACCACGGCCTGACCGGCGAAGACCACCACCTGCTCCTCGCCGTCGACCGAGATCAGGCCGGCCGGCGCCTCGGAAACGAGGAAGCTGCCGCTCCGCCAGACGACTTCGCCATCCGACTGCCGGAGCGCCATCACCGACTGCCCCGGTCCCCCCACCTGCATGATGATCGTGTCGCCGTACGGCAGCGGACTCGCACCGTAGCCCGACTTGATCATCGACCGGATCAGGAGCGGCGGCGCGCCGAAGTCGGTGACGAAGTTACGCGACCAGATCAGTTCGCCGGTTGCCGGATCGAAGACGTGCAGCTCCTTGTTCGTGCCGACGGTGAACAGCCGGCCGTTCTCGAGCAGCGGCGTGGCGTGCGGCCCGGCCCCCTGGCCGAAATCCTGCACGTCCGAGGGATACGAGTACTCCCAGAGCGTCTCCCCGGTCTCCGCATCGAGCGCAATGACGGTTTCCTCGCGGTTCCAGGGCGATTTGCCCCCTTCGCCGTACGCCTCGCGGTACATCGTGAACAGCTGGCCGTCGGCCGTGATGATGGCGGAGTGTCCAGCGCCGAGCGGGCGGCTCCAGATCTCTCGTGGCCCGGAGTCCGGCCAGGCATCAGCCAGCCCTGCCGCCTCCGTCAGGATGAAGTCGCCGCTCGGCCCGCCCCACTGACGCCAGGCGTCACCTTCCTGGGCCGCGGCCGGGATCAGTGGCAGCACGAGCGCCAGCAGTAGCGCGCCGCCCGTCATCGATCGCATCGCGAGTTTACGCATCCTTATTTCAACCCCTACTCGTAGTCGCTGGCCGCCATCGTCAGGCGGACCACCTCGGTCTCGTTCCGGACAACGACATGCTGGTTCGCGAACGCCGGATGCGCCCAGAGGACCGGGCGGTCGTCCCAGCGGCCGGAGGCACCCCCTTGCGTCTGCGTGTTCGGCGTCATCAGCAGCGTCCGGTCGATTTCCTCGTAACCCGCCGGCGTGAACCGCGCGATCACCAGCTCACCGGTCTCGTTGATGACGAACCAGCGGTCTTCGTGCTGCACCAGATACGAATTCCCCCACCGTTCCAGCGGGGTCAAGTCCCAGGTAGACCAGAGGCGCTCGCCGGTGGACGCATCGACCCCGCGGAACTCGCCGTACCCGCTCAGGCCGTACATCACGCCGTCCGCCATCACCGCGGTCCCGAGCGTCGCCCCCTGCGGCGGGTGGTCGGTCCGGTCCAGATTGGCCCCCTCCCAGAGCGGCCGCGCCGCCGGCCGGTCCGGATTCAACGCCAGCATCAGGCCGCCGTTCTCGATCTGCGACACCAACAGGTAACGGCCACTCCGCACCGGCGTGCTGATCGTCAGGCCGCTCGGGACCTCGAAGTCGTACTCCCACCACGCCTCGCCGGTCGCCGGGTCGAGCGAGGCGACCCCGCCGGCGTGCCAGACGATCAACTGCCGGACGCCGCCCGCGTCGATCACGATCGGCGAGGAATAACCCGGCTCGAACGTCGCCTCGATCGCCCGCCACCGTTCCTCGCCAGTCGCCCGATCGAACGCGACCACCATCGCGTCCGGCTCGCCGCCCAGCAGCGCGATCAGCAAGTCGTCCTCGACCAGCGGTGACTGCGAGACACCGAAGACCGGCACCGTGACGCCGTAGTCGGCGCCGGTGTCGACCCGCCAGATGAGTTCGCCGGTCTCGGTGTCGAAGGACGACAGCATTCCGGCCGCGCCGAGGATGTACACCCGGTCGCCATGCACCGTCGGCGTGACGCGCGGCCCGTTCGCGAACTTCACATGGATGTTCCGGTAGGTGGCGGGCCACTCCGCCTCCCAGAGCTGCGCGCCGGTCTCCTCGTCCAGCACCAGCAGCCGTTCGTGGCCGTCCATCGTCCGGCTGCCGGGTGTCTCCTGGTAGTCGAGAACGAAGACCCGCCCGTCCGCCACGGCCGGGCCCGCGAACCCGCCGCGGATGGGCACCCGCCAGGTTGCGCGCAACCCGCCCGCGGGAAACCGCTCGATGATGCCGGTGTCGCGCCAGATCGCGTCGCGTTGGACGCCGCGCCACTGCGGCCAGTCCTCGGCCTCGAGCACTGCGGTCACGCCGGAGGCGGCGCAGCCGAGGGCGAATACAGCAGGAAGAACGCGTGCCATTGTCATGATCTCAGGCCGACAGGCGGGCGAGCGGCCCGCTCACGTCAATGAAGTCGCCCCGCTGCCCGCGGACGAAGCCGAGGCCCACCTGGTCGACATCGAGTCCCATCGCGCGCGCCGCGCTCACCAGCAGCCGCTGGTGCGGCTGACCGCACACCTCCGTCGCGCCGCTCGCCATCACCTGCGACGGCACGCGCATCTCCGCCGGGGTCGTGTGCGGCCAGTAGAGGTACCGCCCCGTCGTGAACGCCCAGTCGCCGCCGATCAGCACCGGGCAGTAGTGACGGTAGCCGTGCCAGCCGTCACCCAGCTCGGAGCCCCACACGATGAGGGTGTGGTCCATCACGGAGCCGCCGTCCGCTTCCGGTATCGCCTCGAGCGCGCTGACGAGGCGGGCCACCTGGCGGGCATGGTGCGACACGTAGTCGGTCATCGCGGCGTACTTCACCGGATCGTCGTAGATGTAGTGCGCGATTCCCTTGTGCACCTTGTCGCTGATCGCGGCGGCGCCGAATTCCGCGGTCGGCATCTCGCCCAGCGTAAGGGAAACGACGCGGGTGATGTCGCAACTGAACGCGGCGGCGATGATGTCCGAGAACGCCTCGAAGCGGCGATCGTATTGCTCGAATGCGGCCGCCGGCCGGGCCGGCGCCTCGCAGGTGAGCGTGGCCAGTCCCTCCAGCCGCCCGCCCAGACGGTCGACGAGATCGAAGTGCGAATCGAGCCGGGCGCGCGCCGCGCCATGCATCCGCGGGGCCAGGGCGCGGTACTCGCGGTACGCGAAGTCGAGCGCCGTCCGGCGGCGGGCGCCGACCGCATCGCCCGACGAGGCGGGACCGAAGACCCGCTCCCAGGCGCCGTGCGGCGTGTTCTCCACCGGCAGCCGCATGCCGCCCGGCGTGTAGGCGATGGGGCGGCCGGCTTCCAGCGCCGCGTCGACCGACAGCTCAAGCGACGGCATCCGGTCCGGGCGCGCGATGTGCGCGGCCACGAGTTGATCGAGCGAAGCCGAGGCGGACCGGGTGTCGCGGGCCGCGAAGTTGGCATTGTTGCCGGTCCAGGCGTGGACCCAGCCACGGTCATGCCGGTTGCCGCCGGTGTCGAGTTCGGCCGTGGCGAGCGAGAGGCCGTCGACCGCGAGGACGCGACGGCGGTGCGGGTAGAGCGGCGCCAGCGGCTGGCTGAACGCCGAGGCATCGAGCCGGTTCAGATCGAGCTCCCACGGCTCCGCTTCCGAAACACCCTCGGAGCGCATCCGCCAGGTCTCGTAAGGCCAGCCGTGGCAGTGGCTGATCACGACGAGCCGGCGCGGCGGCGCCTGCTGTGCGGCCCACGCGGTGAGCGCGCCGCCCGGCAGGGTCGCGCCGAGCGCGCCGAAGCTGCCGATCCGGAGTGCCTGTCGTCGCGAGATCATGGGTGGTCCCGTCCGCCGCCACCGGCCGCCTGCGTTCGGAACAGCTCGCTGCCGGCGATGGCGATCAGCAGATCCTTGATCGAATCGTCTGTCCGGAAGTGCGCCTGCAGCTCCGCGATCCCGGGCGTCTCCGTATCGAGGTGATCGCCCATCGCATAGCGCGTCCAGTGCAGGACGTAACAGTCTCGCACGCGGTCGCTCCGCGCGAGCTGCCGCGCCAGATCGACGCCGTCGGTGAACGTGAGCTCTTCGTTCCTCGACAGCCGAAGCGTCCCGCTCGCATCGACCGGGTAGCCGTTGTCCTCGGCGCGCCACCGGCCGACCGCGTCGTAGTGCTCGAAAGCGAAGCCGGGCGGGTTGATCCGATTGTGGCACGTGGAGCAGATGCGCGAGCTGGTGGCTGCCTCGGTCCGCTCGCGGTTGGTCCGATCCGCGGTGAGGGTATCGGGAGGCAGCGCCGCCTCCGCCCCTTCGACCGGCGTGCCGAGCGACATGCAGGCAATCCGTTCCAGCACGCGGACGCCGCGGAGGATCGGACCCGGCTGCACGGCGTAGGCGCCCAGCGCGAGGACCGACGGCAGCGTCAGAACCCCCGCCCGCTCGTTTTCCGGGAACGACGCGGGATACAGCGTGAGCGTCTTCTCGCGGCCGATCGAGGCGACGACCAGCTCGATCGGCTTCGTGACGGCCGGACCGTCCGCCGTCCGCGTCGCGCCTTCGCCGTAGATCGGAGCGGTCGCATCGGACATGTACCCGTTGCGATCGGTCATCAGCGCCGTGAACGTGCCGTCGCCCTCGAAGATCGCCTGCTCGACGAACAGTTCGGTCTCGTACTTCATCGAGTGGCGCACGGGGCCCATGATGGCGGGCCACTCCAGGTCGTCGTCGCTCGCCGTCTTGATCCGTGGTTCGATGCCGAACAGCGGTCCGAACGCGCGGCGGGCCGGGGCTACCAGCAGGACATCTTCGGTCCCGAGCCACTGGTGGTGGAACCGGACGATGGCGGGCCGCGCCTTCGGGGCGTCGAGCATCCGCTGCGCCTGCTGCTCGACCTCCGCCCGGGTCCCGAGACGTCCCGCTTGGGCCGCCCCGAACAGCGCGTCGTCCGGCATCGAGTCCCAGAGGAAGTAAGAGAGGCGCGAGGCGAGCGCCCACGGATCGACGGACGCCGCTGCGTCCGCTGGCGCCGACGCGTCGCCGCTCGCGGGCGGACCGATGCGGAAATGGACCGGCGGCGCCTGCAGGATGCCCGCGACGGTCAGGGCGACCGCTTCATCGAGCGGGCCGGCGGTGACGTTCGCCCGCCAGAACGTCTCGAGGCGTTCCTGCTCGGCCGGATCGAGCCGCCGGCGATAGGCGCGCTGCGCGAAGCGCTCGAGGCTGGACCACGCGCATGCCTGCTGCTCCGCCACCGGCAATGCGGCCCACGGGTCGCAGGCGAAGAACGTGGGTGAGGCGAGCGCGAACGACGCGAAGTGCATCGCCGCGAGATGCAACTCCTCCACCTGGTACGGGGACGGCGACTGCCCCTGCACAATTCCCTCGAAGCCGTCGGCGCCCGGCTCGGACGGGAAGCGCCAGGGCCAGACCGGCGGGGGTGGCGGCGGCGCAAAGACCCCCCTGCTCGGTTCGCGCCGCGGGCTGAGCGTCGCCGCGAGGGCCGGCCGCTCCGGCCAGAGCTTGCCGTCGCGCGGGAAGCCGAGAAGGTCAGCGATCGTGTTGTTGTATTCGGCCGGCGTGAGCGCGAGGAGCGGCGCGTCCGCCGCATCCGCGGTCTGCGCCGCGGCGGGTGGCGCGAGCATCGCCGTCGCCGCCATCGCCAGCAGAACGCACCGAAACCGTGGCCGGGTGGCGCGCATCGCGCGATTATAGCGAAGGGGTTAGCAGCGCCACGCAGTCGAATGCGGCGGCGCTTTCTTCACGGACTGTTAGGGCGCGAGCGGCGCCATCGGGAAGACGGCGAGGATGGTGAAGCCCCACGGTGAGGCATCGTCGAGAAAGCGCTCGCCGCCGATGACGTCGCCTGCTCGCGGCAGGCCGGTCGCGATGTAGTCGAGCGAACCCTCCAGTTCCACCCCCTTCAGCCAGTTCCCGTCCGGCAACCAGTTGAAGAGCAGGAAGGCCGTGTCGAGCTCGAAGTTCAGCTTGTGGGTGTAGACACTGCGGTCCGACGGACGTTCGGCCGGGCTGAACTTGTCGACGATGTCGAAGTGGCTCTCGACCCAGCCTCCTGTCTGATCGCCGGTAAGCCAGTCGAGGTTCAGCTCCACTTCGAACTCGATGCCGTTATCGCGGAACGCGCCGGTCGCGCCGGTAAAGGGGTTCGCATCCGTGTCCCCGGTCGGCGTCAGAATCGTCTCGATCGTGAAGCCGACACGCTCCAACTCCGTCGGGATGCCGATGGCGAGAACTACTTCCGGGGCTACTCCGGTCGCCTCGCGCTCGGGCGGTCCCGTCGCGCGGCCGTCGGCATCGAGGGTCTCGATACGCGGGCGTCGGCCGAGCGGCTCGATGGCGAAGGCAGTCTCCAGCTTGAAGTCGGGGGTACAGAAGATCCGGCAGCCCGGCTCGTCTTCCTCCTGCGCCAGGGCAGTCGGCGGGAACGCCGCCATGACCGCCGCGACGAGCACGCCACACCCGATGATCCGAGCCACTTGCTCCGTCACAATCACCGGATAGTCTTACACTGACTGCTGATGGTCGCCACCCGCCTTTCCGCACGGACCCTTGCGAGCGCCCTTTTCTCCCTCGCGGCCACGCTGACTGCCGGCTGCGGCGCCTCGTCCCCTCCGCCACCCGACCCTGCCGACTATCCGGACGAATTCACCGGCTCGGCCGCCTGCCGCGACTGCCACCTGGAGATCCACGACCGGTGGCAGGAAACGCTCATGGCGAATGTCCTCGTCGACCCGCGCGAGCGTCCCGACGCGATCCTGGGCGACTTCGAGACGCCCCACCCCCTCGTGACGTTCGGTCCGGACGATGTCACGTTCACCTACGGCCAGAAGTGGAAGCAGCGCTACTTCACCCAGCGGGGCGACGACCTGTTCGTCCACCCCGCGCAGTGGGACGTGCAGAACGGCGAGTGGCGCCGCTACGGTCCGCGGAACGAATGGTGGGTCGCGCACTACCCGGAAGATCAGATGGAGCGGCCCACCGGCCCGCTCTGCGACGGCTGCCATTCCGTCAACTACGACCTCCGGACGAAGAGCGTCACCGAGTGGAACGTCGGCTGCGAGGCGTGCCACGGCCCGGGGCGCGAGCATGTGCTCGACCCGGTAGCCGACACCGTCGTCAACCCGGCCCGGCTCGACCCGGTCCGCGCGACCGATATCTGCATTCAGTGCCACTCGCAGGGACAGCCGCATGGCAACCCGATCGACGGGCAGTACGTCGACTGGCCGGTCGGTTTCCGGCCGGGCGAGCGGCTGAGCGACTTCTGGGAACTCGACCCTCCACATCTGGGCGAGGAGTCGGTGACGCACTGGCCCGAGGGCTCCGCCCACAAGAACCGGATGCAGGGGAACGACTACGTCGGGAGCCAGATGTACGTGAAGGGTGTCACGTGCGCGGACTGCCACGACGTCCATGGCACCGAGCACGACGCGGATCTCATTGCGCCGGGGAACGCCATCTGCACCTCGTGCCACCAGCCGCAGTTGCAGCCCGGTCCGGTGGGATCGCTCGCCTACCACACGCAGCACGATCCGGAAGCTGAAGGCAGCGCCTGCGCCGCGTGCCACATGCCGCGCATCGCCCGCACCATCGCCGACATCAACGTCAGCAGCCACACTTTCCGGTTCGTCTCCCCCGCGGACACCATCCGCTACGGCATCCCGAACCCCTGCACGTCGTGCCACACCCACGCCGACGAAACCAACGAGTGGGCGCTCGACGCGCTGCGCGACTGGCCGCAGGTCTCGCCCTGGCGGGTGGCGCCGTGACGCCGCTCCATCCGCAGATC
Organism: Vicinamibacterales bacterium; assembly: GCA_965246995.1. Classification (GTDB taxonomy): domain Bacteria; phylum Acidobacteriota; class Vicinamibacteria; order Vicinamibacterales; family UBA8438; genus VXRJ01. Next base: position 330,534 of record OZ252008.1, on the reverse strand, counting down.
GTCCATTTCCCGGTCGCGCTGCTGATCACGGCGGCGCTGGTTGACCTCGCCGCACTGGGGACGGCGCCCGGCTCGACGCTGCGGCGCGTCGCGACGTGTCTCTACCTCGCCGGCGCCGCGGCGCTTGTCGCCGCGTTCTTCAGTGGCCGGAACGACGCCGAACTGGTCCGGATCCCCGGCCCGGCGCATGCGCTGGTGGACGAACACTGGGACTGGGGGCTCCGCACGACTATCTATATGGGCCTGGTGGCCCTTGCCCGCGCCGCCCTCCACTGGATGGGGCACCTCGCCACCCGCGCCGCCTGGATCCCGGTCGTCGCGGTCAGCGTGGCGGGATTGCTCCTCCTCTACCAGGCCGCCGAACGCGGCGGCCGTCTCGTCTACGAGCACGGGGTCGCGGTCGCCGCCCCGCAGTGACTCTCGGCCACCAGCAACGCATACCTGCGCCTACGGTTGGCGTAGCGGCGCAAGCTCGTCAAGGAGTTTCGAGACCGGCAGCGCGATGACGTCCTCGGCCATTCGGAACTGCTGGTCGCCGGGATAGATCACGTACAGCCGGTGAAGCTGCAGCGTCTCGAGCGCGGATCGCATCGACGGCGTCAGCCGTGGCGCGGAAGTCCGTTTGATCTCGAAGCCGTAGCAGCGACCGCCGAAGTTGACGAAGAGGTCCAGCTCCGCGCCGGCGTAAGTGGACCAGTGGTAGTAGTCTTCCATCCGCTTGCCCGTCGCATGGACGATCTGCTGAATGACGAACCCTTCCCATGACGCACCTACCTTCGGGTGCGACACGAGTGCCTCTCGGTCGTTCAGATCGAGCAGCGCATGCAGGACGCCCGAATCGGCGATGTACACCTTCGGCGACCGGACTTGCCGCTTGCGTATGTTCTCGAACCAGGGGCGGACCTGCCGCACCACGAAAAGCGACGTCAGCAGGTCGAGGTAGCGGCCTACGGTAGTGTGGCCAACGCCGAACGCCCGGGCGAACTCGGAGGCGTTCCAGAGCTGGCCGTGCCAGTGGGCGAGCATCGTCCAGAACCGGCGCATCGTGGTGGACGGCACGGTGTTGCCGAACTCGAACAGGTCGCGCTCAAGGAAAGTCCTGATGAAGTCGTCACGCCAGCGGCGGCTGTCACGGGACGACCGTGCGACGTACGACCGCGGAAACCCGCCCCTCAGCCAGAGCCGCTCCATGTCATGCACGTCGCGAAGTCCGAAACCCTCGAGGTCATGGAACGCAACGCGCCCCGCGAGCGTTTTGGACGTCTGACGGAGCAGTTCCGGCGATGCGCTGCCGAGCACCAGGAATCGCGCCGGCGTTCCCGGGCGGTCGGCCAGCACGCGCAGCAGCGGGAACACTTCCGGCAGCCGGTGGATCTCGTCGAGGACCACCAGACCTCGAAGACGCTCCAGCTCCGTCCACGGATCGTCCAACCGGGCCAGGTCGCGCGGCTGTTCCAGATCGAACCAGGTCACCCCGCGGCGTGTGGCAGCGAACTGGCGCGCCAGCGTCGACTTCCCAATCTGGCGCGGACCAAGGAGCGCCACAACCGGCGCCCGCCGCACGGCGCTCGCCAGGCGGCGGAGGTGGTCATGCCGCGCAACCCGCTTCATGCATTGAATTATGATTGGTTAGTACTCAGTTTTCAATACACTCCTGACGAAACGCGCCGTGTCGCGGGTTGACCTCGCTACCCCGATCACCCCGGTGATAGGCTGTTGGCCGTGAGAGCATCCGGTGCACGCGCCTTGGCGATGGCTCTGGCTGCCGCGCTCGGAATCGCCGCCGCCACTGGTGGGGCGGCAGGCAGCGCGTCGGCGCAGGAACCGGCCCAGGAGCGACGCCCGCTTAGTCCGCCCGGCCACGCGGCCACACAGGTGGGCGGTACGTTCGACCCCGTGCAATACGGCTACCTCGGCGGCCCGTGGATCGACGTGTACTACGGGCGCCCCCTCAAGCGCGGGCGCGATCTGTTCGGTCCGTCGGACTGGGCGACGATGCTCAACGATGGCGCTCCGGTGTGGCGCGCGGGCGCCAACCAGTCGACGCGCCTCGTCACGGAAGCACCGCTGATCATCGGCGGCACGCGGGTCGAGCCAGGTGAGTACACGCTGTTCATTGATTTGGCGGACGACGCCTGGACGTTCATCGTCTCGACCTGGCCGGCGCAGGGAACCTACGACTACGAGAACACGGATGCGCTCTTCGGTGCGTTCGACTACACCGACGACCGTGACGTGCTGCGCATACCGATGGAGTTCGAGACCCTGCCCGTCGCCTTCGAGCAACTCTCCTGGCAGTTTCTCGACATGAGCGCCGACGGCGGCCGTCTCGCGCTGCTGTGGGACAACAAGATGGCCTCGATCTCCTTCACCGTCGCCGGGCGGTGATAGAGTCGAGGTGATGGCACGCGTCGCAGTTCACGTCGCGGTCGTCACGCTGCTCGCGCTGCTGCCGGCGGTGCGCGCGATCTGCGCCGACAACTGCGGCGCCCCGCCCGGCGAGCCGGCGCGCGCTGTCGAGCCAGCCTGCCACGGCGCGCAAGGCAACGACGGCGCGACGCATCTGCCTGATACGTCCGAGAGCGGGTGCGACCATTCCGAGGCGTCGCAAACGTCGCTCGCGTGGCCGGCCGCGAAGCACGGTCCGGACCGCGTCGAACTGCAGGCGGCGGTCGCGCCACTGTCACTGCCGGTTGCCGTCGCCTCGCTCATCCATCCGGTGATCGCGGATCGCACGCCCACGCCTCCGATCGCGCCGGCCGGATTCCTGCCTCCGCTGCGCTGCTGAATCTCTCCGTCCGTTCCCGCTTCGGTTTCGTTCATCCGAATCGACTGAGGATGGGCGTCAGGCCAATCCGGCCTGTACGCCAGGGAGCAAACAGATGAGACCCAATCGACGACAGTTTTTTGGCGCCGCGCTCGCCGGGGTCGGTGCGGCCGCGGCCGCGGCAGAACGGCCGCCGGCCGGCACCGCTCTTGCGACGGGTGGTGCGCCGGCCGGCCGGCCGGGGGAAGATTCCGCGGCACCGCTGCCGGTGGTCACCCCCGACCTGCCGTCACTCGCGCCGCGGCGGATCGACGCCGACGGCGTCAAGGAATTCCACCTGGTGGCCGAACCGGTCCAGCGGGACTTCGTGCCGGGGCGCACCATCGACTGCTGGGGCTTCAACGGCACGATGCCCGGCCCGACGATCGAGGTGACCGAGGGGGACCGAGTCCGGCTCGTGGTGGAGAACCGCCTGCCGGAGGGTTTCTCGATGCACTGGCACGGCTTCGAGATCCCAATCGCGATGGACGGCGTGCCGGGGGTGACGCAGGACCCGCTTGCGCCGGGTGAGACGTTCACCTACGAGTTCACCCTCCATCAGCACGGCACGTTCTTCTACCACTCGCACATGGCGATGCAGGAAATGATGGGGATGGTCGGCCTCTTCATCATGCATCCGCGCGAGGCCCATGCGCCGCGCGTCGACCGCGACTTCGGCCTCATCTTCCAGGAGTGGGCGCTGCGGCCGAACAGCGACGTGCCCAACACGATGGAGATGGACTTCAACTGGTTCACCATCAACGGCCGCGCGGCGCCGGCGACGACGCCACTCCTCGTCAAGCGGGGCGAGCGGATCCGCCTCCGGATGATCAACATGGGGATGGACCACCACCCGATCCACCTGCACGGTCACACGTTCGAGACCGTCGGAACCGAAGCGGGGCGCATCCCGCGTGCGGCGTGGCAACCGGGCAACACCGTGCTCGTGGGCGTCGCGCAGGCGCGCGACGTGGAGTTCGAAGCAACCAATCCCGGCGACTGGATGCTCCACTGTCATCTGCCGCATCACATGATGAACCAGATGGCCGCGATGGTCGGTCCGATGCAGATGCGCCATGGAACATCGGACGATGCGCCGAGTATCCCCGGCTTTCCGCAGGACATGTTCATGGCCATGGACGCAATGGTCGAGAAGCCGGAGACGCGGGGCCTGCGTCCCACCTGGACCGGCGGGATGCGGGGCATGATGACGATCGTGCGCGTCCTGGAAGAAGACGCGTACGACGCGATTCAGGCGGAGATCGCCGCCGGCGGGAACGGGGAGGTGGCGTGATGCGCCACGCGGGAATCGGCGTCGCCGTCGTCTTGATCCTCCTCGCCCCGGCTGTCTCGCGTACGGCGGAGGCACAGGTCGCGGGCGAAGCGCTCACGCTCGAGGCGCTCGAGCACATGGCGCTCGCGCGCAACCCGACGCTGGCGCAAGCCGCTTCCGACGTCGTGGCGGCTGATGCGCGGGCCGAACAGGCGGGCCGGTGGCCCAATCCGAGCATCGGCTACACGGCGGAGGAAGTGAGCAAGAGTCCGGTCATCCGCTGGGGCGAGCATGGCTTCTTCGTGGAGCAGGTCTTCCCGATCAGCGGCCGTCTCCAGGCTGACCGCGCGGTGGGACGCGGTGAAGCGGACGAGGCGCGTGCCCGGGAGGAGTCGCAGCGGCAGCGCGTCGTCACTATGGTCCGGCTGCTTTACCGTGAGGCGCTGCTCGCAGCCGAGCGTGTGGCGCTGCGCGACGCGCTGGCGCGGCACGCGGTGGCGGTGGCGGAGACGACGCGGCAGCTTGCCAACATCGGCGTCGCGGATCGCGCCGACGTGCTGAACGTCGAAGCCGACCGGCATGTGGCGCAGGCCGCGGTGGAAGCGGCGCGCCACGACGAGCGGCGCATCTGGCGGCAGTTGAGCGTCGCCGTGGGCGATCCGACGCTCGAACCGTCGCCGCTCGCCGCCGATCCGGACGGACTCCCGCCACCGGTCGTCGAGGCGGTGGGGCTCGCCACGTTGCTGCGCGACAGCCCGGAACTGCGCGAAGCGGAAGCGGCCGTGGCGCGGGCGGCGGCAGTGGTCCTTCGCGCGCGGCGGGAAACAAGACCCGACCTGATCGTGCGCGCCGGCCCGCGCTACAACCGCGAGCTGCTGGACCCTGGCCCCAGTGCGGTCGGCTGGGAGGCGTTCGCCGATGTCGGCGTCAGCATTCCGCTCTGGAATGGCAACGAGGACGGCATCGCCGCGGCCGAAGCCGATCTCGCGCGCGCCCGGGCCGACGTGTCCCGCGTCGAGCTGGACCTTCGCGCGCGATTCGCCGAGCAGTACCGCGCCTACGCCACCGCGGCGGATGACGCGCGTGCGTACCGCGACGAAGTCCTGCCCCTTCTGGACGAGGCGCACCGTCTTCGCTTGAGTCGCTACGAGGAGATGTCGGCGGAGTACGTCGACGTCCTGACCGCGCGGGAGCGCCTCCTGGCCACGCGCGAGATGTACCTCGACGCCCTCGCCCGAACCTGGCGCGCCGCCATCAGGATCGAAGGGATGCTGCTCGAGGAGGGCCTGATGTCCCCGTGATCAGGCGAACCGCTGCGCGTCAGTCGCCGCGTAGTTCGCCATCATCCGGTCGAGGGTCACCGTGGCCTCGAGCTGCTCGACCACCTCGGCCAGGCGTGCGCCCGGGATGACGCAGGTCATCTCCTCCGGCCGCATCCCGGTCCGCGCGCGGCTCAGGGCGCAACCGACACTCGCCGCGACCGCCGCCTGATCTTTCGCCATCGCGACGATGTGGCACTGCGGCTTCCCCTCGATCGCCATCTGGGGAACCGCGCTCTTCAGCATCATCAGTGCGAACCCGTTGATCCGAAGCAGCACGACGTCGGGTGCGGCGGCACACTCCGCCAGCGGTCCGTAGACCACCGAACCGGGGCGCTCCGCAACATGCGGCAGCGCCATCACCGCCGCCTCGTCCACCCAACCTGCCTCGAGTACGGCGCCGACGTCGTCCTTCTGCGCCGCTTCCTCCAGGCTCAGGAAGCCATGCGTGTAGCTCCCGACGCTGCAGTTGGCATGGTCCGCCGCCTCGGTCGCGAACGTCCGCTCCGCCCCGTGATTCCAGAAAACGCAGCCGGCCGGCACCTGCCCCGTCCGCCCATGCTCGTTCGGATCCGGGTAGTCCGGTTCAATCCGCTCCGCCGGCGGCGTCTCCCCTTCGGCATGGAACGAGATTGCAACCGGCGCGGCCGTCGGCTTCAACGCCGCCACCAACCGCTTGTTCAGGGCCTTCCAGGCCGTCGATATCTCAGTCATGGCGGTGATGATACTTCCGACCAGCTAAGAACGGGACCGCTGCGTCCTTCGAGCGCTGAAGCCGGAGCGAGACGTGCAAGCGGTGGTTTCACCACGGGCTCCTAGAGTCCGCGCAGGCCTTCCGTCAGCGCAATCGACACGCCCCACGGATCCGTGAGGAATGCATACCCGATGCCCGAGGAGCTCTGGCGGTACGGCACATCGAACGTCACGCCGCGCGCTTCGAGCTCGCGGCAGAACCGCTCGAGGTTCTCCACCTCGAAGCCGATGTGATCGAGCATGCGCCCCTTGGTGGGTGCGCCGCCCGCATCGGGGTTGTAGGAGAAGTTGAAATTGATGCCGGGCACGTCGACCGCGTCGTAGCGCCAGCGCATGCCCGGGACGCCCCCGAACATCGTCGCGTACCAATCCTGCGCCTCCTCCACCGCGTCATCCACCAGATAGAGGTGCAGGTGGTGCGAGCGGATGGGACCTTCCAGCAGCCGGTTGTGCCGCTGGGCAACCGGGTCCGTCGCGCCGTCGTCGCGCGTGAACGTCAGGTTTGTCGCCGTGTCGTCGAACAGCTCGATCCGCTCGTCCCCCGGCGAGAAGACATTCGTGATGCCCGATCCGCGGTCCTCGAACTCGAAGCCGGCCGCCGCGACCGTGGCCAGCGACTGCACGCGGAAGGCCATGTGGTTCAGGATCGACCCCTCGGTGCCGCCCGAAGACTCACCCTCGTCGAGCATCACGAGGACGTCCGGGAACGTCACCACGACCGTGTCGCCTACGCGATCCGCTTCGCCGCCGAGGGCAACCCAGAACGCGGTGTTCGCCTCGACATCGCGCACCACGTAGTGCAGATGCCCCATCGCGACACCCGCATCGTTGGGGGATGCAATCTGGGCCGCGGCCGGCGCGGCGGCGGCCGTGAGCAGCAGTCCGGACGTCAGGGCGGCAACAAGTCCGTGCATGGCAATCTCGTGGCGTAAGCGCACCCGCCAGTCTACGCCAGCGGCAGCCGAGTGTCGCCCCAAGCGCTTGAGAGGACAGGTATCTCCGGACGAATCACCCGTTGTAGAGTCGACAAATCACCCGTTGTAGAGTCGACAAATCACCCGTTGGAGTTGCGTGCGTGCGGCTGCCGGGAGTACAACCTGTGTCAAAGTTTGGATTAGCCATGACCTACCTTCCGCGAATCGTCGATGCCGAAATGGCGGATCTGCTGGAATCCGCCGGAGCGGTTCTCGTAGAAGGGCCCAGGGCAACCGGAAAGACGGCGACTGCCGGCCGGGCAGCGGCCAGCGAAGTGCTGCTCGATGTGGACGACAACGCCAGGCGCATGATCGGCGCAGACCCGGCAGCCGTGCTGAACGGTGACACGCCGCGGTTGATCGACGAATGGCAATTGGAGCCGACCATCTGGAACCACCTCCGCCGTGAGATCGATCGCCGCGGCGTCCCCGGCCAGTTCATTCTCACCGGTTCCGCCGTTCCCGCCGACGACATCGCCCGGCACACCGGCGCCGGACGTTTCGTTCGCCTGCGCATGCGCCCGCTGTCGCTGTACGAAAGCGGGCACTCCAGCGGTGAGATTTCCTTGCGCCGGCTGCTCGACGGTGCGGAGCAACGGGCCCCGCAATCTGATCTGTCGATCGCCACCGTCGCCGAACTCATCTGCGCCGGCGGCTGGCCGGGTCACATTGGCAAGACACTCCCAGGCATTCTGCGCGTGAACCGAGGCTACCTGGACGATGTCCGCCGTACCGACGTATCGCGGGCCAGCGGCAAGACGCGTGATCCGGCCAAAGTGGGCCGCCTGCTGCGTTCGCTGGCGCGCAACGTGGCGACGCCCGTCGCCCTGTCCAAGCTGGCAGCCGACGTAGGCGAGGGCGACCGCGCCCTCAAGACCGATACCGTCGCGGAGTATCTCGATGCGCTCGATCGGCTCATGGTGTTGGAGAATCAGCCGGCTTGGTCGCCGCACTTGCGGTCGCGCACGACACTCCGGCAGACACCGGTTCGACACTTTGTCGATCCGTCCCTGGCAGTCGCCGCCCTGCGAGTCACGCCCCCCCGCCTGACGGCGGACCTCAAGTTCTTGGGCCTGCTGTTCGAGTCCTTGGTCGTCCGGGACCTGCGTGTCCACGCCCAGACCGCCGATGCACAAGTCTTCCACTACCGGGAAAAGGACGGTCTGGAAGTGGACGCGGTCGTTGAGGCGGCCGACGGCCGCTGGGCGGCGTTCGAAATCAAGCTGGGCGAACGCTGGGTGGACGAAGGCGCAAAGAGCCTGCGCCAGCTCGCCAGGCGTATGGAACAGAGCGACCACGGCAAGCCATCCGCCCTGGCCGTGATCGTTCCCACCGGGTACGGCTACGTGCGACCCGGGGAAGTGGGGGTCATTCCCATCGGCGCCCTGGGGCCTTGAGCCGCAGGCACGCCGGGCTCGTCGAGACGACGATCCGTCGTATCCTCACCGCCGTGCCCAGCTTCACCTGCCAAGTCTGCCATTCACCGTTCGAGGTCGCGCAGGCCGTGCTCGACAAGTATCCCGGCTGGCAACCGAGGTACTGCCGGTTGCACTCGCCAAAGAAGCGCACCGGCGCTCAACGCGCCCGCCAGGCCGACCGCGGCGGCGCGGACCGCCGCCCACGCCGGCAACCGCTGGAACGAGTACGCCGACAGCCTCGTCACCACCTGGATGCGGTCGACGCTGTAGCATCCCGAACGTGACCCCCGGGCCCAGGGAGTCGCACAAATCCGGCAACGCCCACGGATTCCGACCGCCGTGCCAGGGACTGCTCATCCATGTAAATGTAAAATGGTATGTTTCATTTTCAGGTAGACTTGGGCAGGCTATGGCGTATGTCCCCCGCGCACTGGCGGCCACCGTCCGGCGGGCAATGCGCACATTTCCCGCCGTGCTCGTCACCGGTCCCCGTCAGACCGGGAAGACGACGCTTCTGCGCGAGGAATTCGGCGCCACGCACCGCTACGTATCACTTGAGCGGCCGGACGTGCGCGACATCGCCCGCGACGATCCGATCGGCTTTCTGGCCGACACCGGGGAGCGGGTGATCCTCGACGAGATCCAGTACGCGCCGGAGCTCCTGCACTACATCAAGGACGACATCGACGCCCGCCGGCAAGCGGGACGCTGGCTGCTGACCGGCTCGCAGGACTTCGCGCTGATGCGCGGCGTGAGCCAGACCCTGGCCGGGCGAATCGCCGTGCTCCACCTTGATCCTCTCTCCGTGATGGAGGTCAGCGGTTCGCCGGCCGCCGATCACCTCGGCAACCTGATGGAACGCCTCTGCACGGGTCCCGCCGATGACGCCCCCGAATGCGATCTCGCGGACTGGCTCCACCGCGGCGCCTGGCCGGAGCCGCGTCTCAACCCGGCCGTGGATCGTGACCTGTGGATGCAGAGCTACGTCCAGACCTACCTGGAGCGCGACCTCCGCAACATGGAGCAGGTCGCCAACCTGGAGACGTTCCGCGCATTTTTCTCGCTGGTCTGCGCGTCGACCGGCCAGGTGCTGAACCTTGCCCGCCTCGGACGCGACGTTGGCGTGAGCGCCCCTACCGCCCGGCGCTGGCTGAACCTGCTGGTCACGAGCCGGCTCGTGGTGCTGCTGCCGCCCTACCACCGGAACTTCGGCAAGCGGATCCGAAAGAGTCCGAAACTCCACGTCATCGATCCCGGACTCGCGAGCTGGGTGCTCGGCTATCGAACCGCCGACGCCATCATGAACGGACCGGCCCTCGGCGCGCTGACGGAGTCAGCCGTGGTGGCGGAGCTGACCAAGGCCATCCATCACGCCGGCAGCGCAGCCCGGCTCTACCACTGGGAGGGCCTGTCGGCGGAGGTCGATATCGTGGTCGAGGCGGATGGCCGCCTGTACGGCATCGAGGTGAAGGCGACGAGGACTCCGACGTCCCGGCACGTCGATCACCTCGCCCGCTGGTGCGAACTCACCGGCGCCCGCGGGATTCTCGCCTGCCGGACCGATCGCACCCGCACGCTCGGGCGCAGCATCCGGGCGGCGCCGTGGCATCTCTGTGTGGCTGGGCCGGAGAGGCCAGAGTATCCGGCGTCTCGCCAGACTACGTCGTCGCGATGACACTGAACCTTGTTGCAGGTGGCTACGTCAATAGCTATTGTGGCAGCCAACGATCCACGCCGGGATGAGGATCAACAGATGAATCCCGATACGGATACTCCTACATTCAGCTTCCCTGAGATGGATCCGGACCGCCGTTTGGCGGAACTGATTCTGTACATTTCCGAGAAGTGGGAGCAGGATCCCAGTTTCGGAGCCACGAAACTCAACAAGATCCTCGCGTTCGCCGATTTTTCCGCTTACTTCGAGACCGGCAGGCCGCTCACTGGCGCGGAATACATGCGCCTGCCGCAGGGCCCTGTACCCCGTCGGCTGCGGCCGGTGAGAGATGTTCTGGAAGCCAAGCACGAGATCGCCATGCGCGTCCGGTCGGTCGGCAAGTACCACCAACAGCGGGTCGTGCCACTGAGATCGCCAAACCTCAGCATCTTCACCGCCGCAGAGATTGCAGCCGTCGACAAGATTGTCGACGCCTTCTGGAGCCACACCGCGAAGAAAGTCAGCGAGTTCTCACACGGGATCGCGTGGAAGGTCGCTGAGAACAAGGCATCAATCCCGTATGAGGCAGCGTTCCTGTCGGATGAAGCGCTGACCGACTACGACCGCGTGCGAACCGCGGAGCTGGCGTCTGAACGAGGATGGAGACGCACAGCACATGGCTCCCGCTCCGTTCATCCTGACTAAGACGCCAGAGTACGCAAGGCGACGAGCAGAGATATCACATCCGCGTTGTCAAGACCGATCCCATTGAGTTCGGTCCATCCGTGATGCCACGACTGCGGATCTGATTCCGCATCGACGGCCAGCGTGTGTATCTCGAATACATCGAGCCGGACCCGTTCGACGAAGTTCCACAAACGATCCGTCGTATCCTCACCGCCGTGCCCAGCTTCACCTGCCAGGTCTGCCATTCACCGTTCGAGGTCGCGCAGGCCGTGCTCGAGAGGTATCCCGGCTGGCAACCGAGGTACTGCCGGTTGCACTCGCCAAAGAAGCGCACCGGCGCTCAACGCGCCCGCCAGGCCGACCGCGGCGGCGCGGACCGCAGCCGCACCCTGCGGGAAGAGAACCTCACGCTCGCCGAGGTCCTCGCGAAGTACGAGAACGGTCCCCATCGCGGCGTGTTCACCGACGGCAGCGCGGTGCCGAACCCCGGTCCTGGCGGCTGGGGCGTCGTGTGGGTCGAGGACGGACGGATCGTCTCTCAGGCTCACGGCCACGAGCCGGAGACGACGAACAACCGCATGGAGCTCCGCGCGCTGATCGAGGCGTTCACGATGCTGCCGGCCGACGCCGAGGTGGACGTGCTCAGCGACAGTGAGCTCTGCGTGAACACCATCACCCGCTGGGCGCCCGCCTGGGAACGGGCCGGCTGGAAGCGGAAGGCGGGCCCGATCAAGAACCTCGAACTCGTCCGGAAACTGTTGACGCTCTACCGCGCGCATCCCGGCTGCAGGCTGCAGTGGACCTCAGCCCACACCGGCAACCGCTGGAACGAGTACGCGGACAGCCTCGCCACCGCCTGGATGCGGTCGACACTCTAGCTGCGCGCTTACGCCAGAATCCCCCGGATCGGATGCCCGTCGACATCCGCCAGGCGGTAGTCGCGGCCGCCGAAGCGGTACGTGAGGCCGGTGTAGTCGAGGCCGAGCAGGTGCAGCACCGTCGCGTGAAGATCGCGGACGGTGTGGGCGTTTTCGACGACCCGGTAACCGTACTCGTCGGTCTGGCCGTAGATGAATCCCTTCTTGAGACCGCCGCCAGCGAGCCAGAGGCTGAAGCCGTAGGGGTTGTGATCACGGCCGTTGGTCCCCTGGATGAACGGCGTCCGGCCGAACTCGCCGCTGAAGATGACGAGCGTTTCGTCGAGCAGGCCGCGCGAGCGGAGGTCCTTCACCAGGCCCGCGACCGGCTGATCGACGGTGAGCGCGTTGGCGGCGTGACCTTCTTCCAGCTTGGTGTGCTGATCCCACGGATTCGCCGCCTGCCCCATCCCGTCCGTCCCTACCATCGTCAGCTCCACGAAACGGACGCCCCGCTCCACCAGGCGGCGCGCCACCAGGCACTGCCGGCCGTAGGCGGCCGTCGAGGCGTTGGGCGAGTCCATGCCGTAGAGACGCTTGGTCGCCTCGGTCTCGCCGGTCAGGTCGGTCAGCTCGGGAACCGCCGTCTGCATCCGGTAGGCGATTTCGTAGTTGTCGATCGCCGCTTCGACGCGCGGCTCGTCGCCGGTCCGGTCGAGGAAGCCGCGGTCGAGGTCGTCGATCACCGACAACCGCGCGCGCTGCGCGTCGTCCGACTCCGCCGGGCTGACGTTGTGCAGCGGCGTCGCCTCCCCCGGGTAGATGAGCGAACCCTGGTGGACGGCCGGCAGGAAGCCGTTGCCAAACACCTGCACGCCGCCGAGCGGGATGCCGCCGCTGCCGAGCACCACGAACCCCGGCAGGTTCTGGTTCTCGGTGCCGAGGCCATAGGTGATCCAGGCGCCCATGCTGGGAAAGCCGGTGAACGGCATGCCGCAGTGGAAGTAGAAGTTCGCCTGCGCGTGCTCCATGAACGGCGCGGTCATCGATCGGATGACGGTCAGTTCGTCGGCCACGGTCCCCGTGTGCGGGAACAGCGCGCTGACCGGGATGCCGCTCTGGCCATAGTTGGTGAACTCCCAGGGACTGGGCCAGATATTGCCGTCCTGGTTGAACATGGTCCGTTCTGTCTCGAACGGCATCGGCTGGCCCACCTCGGCCGCGAGCCGCGGCTTCGGATCGAACGAGTCGACGTGAGACAGTCCGCCGGACATGTAGCAGAAGATGACGTTCTTGACCCCCGGCGCGAAGTCGGGCGCCTTCGCGGCGAGCGGACCGTCGGCCGCCGCAGTGCCGGCGGCAGGGGTCCCCTGCTGCGCGAGGCCCGCGTACGCACGATCGGCCATCAGTGCGGTCAGCGCGAGCCAGCCGAAGCCGGTGGATGTCTGGCGCAACATCTCGCGGCGCGTCAGGAAGGGACGCGCGGTCGGATGGTGGCGGGGGTCGAAGGTCATGGGGCGCTTCTTTCGGTCGTCGGTCGTCGGTCGTCCGGCTGCCGTCGCGGGCTAGGAGCCCGTGGTGAAACCCGCGTAGCACCGAGAGCGGCGAGGCGCTCGCCTGACAAGGCGCGACGAGGGAGCATATTGGCCATATTGCGACCGCGGACTGACGCAGTCCGAGGAGCAACGCCGTTCAGGCGGGATGCATCGCCGCTCGAATGTAGCGGGGGTTTCACCACGGGCTCCTACGGCACGAAGATGAACTCCTTCAGGTTGAACAGGCTGTGCGCCACATCCTGCCAGACGCCGGGGTCGTACAGCAGCAGCGTCGCCTCGGCGCCGCGATCCGCGGCAACCCCGTCGAGGTACGCGACGATCCGTTCGCGCTCGGCGCCGGTCACCGGCCGGCCGAGCGCCTTGACGAACATGTGATCGATCCGTCCCGCCACCGTTCCCGCCTCCCCCTCGGCGAGGCGCTGCCCCCACTCGGCCGCCTGACCGATGACGAACGGGCTGTTGAGCATCGCCAGCGACTGGGCCGGAACGTTCGTCGTGTCACGTTGGCCGCGCGTCGTCGCCGGCGTCGGCAGGTCGAAGACGGCGAGGAACGGATTGTGCGAGTTGCGGCGGATCTCCTGGTAGATGCTCCGGCGGCCGTTGCCGTCGACCGGGCCGTTGTCGTTGAAGTCCTCGTTCGCGGAGAGGGCCGACGCGTAGTGGACGGGAACGGACGGGCCGTACAGCGCCGGGTCCAGGCGGCCGGAAACGCTCAGCATCGAGTCGCGAATCGCCTCGGCATCCAGCCGGCGCAGGTTGGCATGTTGCAGGAGGCGGTTCTCCGGATCGCGTTCGTTGGCCGCCGCCGACCCCTGGCTGTTCATCCGGTAGGCGCGGCTCATGACCAGCCGGCGTGCGAGCCGCTTGACCGACCAGTCGTCGTCGTCGAACCCGGACCCGAGCTGATCGAGGAGGGCGGGGTGGGACGGCGGATCGCCCAGGCGGCCGAAGTTGTCGACAGTGCGGACCAGGCCGTAGCCGAACAGGTGGCGCCAGACGCGGTTCACCGCAACCCGTGCCGTCAGCGGGTTGCCGGGCGCCGTGACCGCCTCGGCGAGCCGCAGGCGGACGAGCCCCGCATCGTCGTACGGCCGCCCGTCGAGGGCGGTCAGGAACGCCCGCGGCACGTCATCGCCCCGGTTCGCGTGGCTGCCCCGAACCAGCAGCGGCTGATCGGGCGCCGCTTCGTCGACGACGCCCGGCGCGCGGCGCGCTACCGGCACGTCCCGTTCCAGCAGGCGATACTCCCCGACCGGCGCCCGCAGCTCGACCAGTTCTTCGAGCGACCGGGGCAGCAGGTCGGCGCGGACGAACTCGTCCAGGAAGACGGCCTGCGCTTCGGTCAGGGCGTCGTCACGCCAAGCGGCTACTGCGTCGGTCAGCCGCACGCTGATCAGCGCCGCCAGATCGTCGCGCGTCGCCGGCCTGCGGTCGTCCGTGGCAGACGGATCCAACAGCGCCTGAATCGGGATCACCGTCTCCCGGGGTGTCGCTGCCTGGTCATGGAACACGACGCCGCTGACGCCGATTGCGGAGCGGCCATCGGTGCGGCGCACCGGCCGGTTTCGTTCGCTGCCGTCCTCCGGGTCGAGGGTGAACAACGTCGCGTCGTCCTGCGTCGCGAATTCGATGTAGGCGGTGAAATCCTTCCAGAAGCTGGTATCCCACTGCGCCCAGGACATCTGGTCCTGCTTCGGGCTGTAGCGGAGGTGATAGATGCCGCCGCGCGGGACCGCGTAGTTCTCGATGATCAACTGCGCGAAGCTGAGGTTGTCGCCCAGAACCCGCAAGCTGATGAAGTCGCTGTCGATCCGGAAGCGGGGCGTCTGGATGACGCCGGCGTGCTTGTCGGACAGGAGGTGCGTGTAGGCGCCGCCGGGATAGACGCCGGTCAGCAGGTTATCGCCCCGGCGTGCGACTGCGAACTCCCCCGGACGGGACGGAGCGGCGGTCCGGCCGACACCGTGGCCGACGGTCAAGGCGTAGTCGTCCGGATTGCTCAGGTCCCAGGCGACATCGAACTGCTCGGCGTTGAACTGCTCGCGCGCGGCCAGTTCAGTCTCCCAGTGGGCCTCGAGATCCTGCCAGGCGCCCGGGAAGTCGGCCGCACCCACGTCCGCGAGGGCGCGCCAGACGGCGAGGACGCTGCCGGCGTCGCGCAGGGCCGCTTCCTCCACCGACGACGATTCCGCGTCGTCTGCCGACGGCGCTTCGGCCCCGTCGACGGCCGCCTCTGCGGTCGCGCCGGTCATCGCCAACAGTTCCGCCCCGACCCCGGCCGCGTCGCGGCTCCAGCGGTCGGCCAGAGCAACGCGGATCTCCTGCTTCAGTTCGGCGAGTGCGTCGCGGTTGGTCGCGAGCCGGGCGGGATCGTCAATCGCGCGCTGCGTCGGGCGCGCACCGTACAGCGTGCCGAAGAACGAGTAGTAGTCCCGCTGACTGATCGCGTCGAACTTGTGGTCGTGGCAGCGCGCGCACGACACCGTCAGGCCGAGGAACGCCTTGGACGCGACATCCACCTGGTTGTCGGTCCACTTGACGCGGTCCTCCCACGGGTCGACGGGCTGATAGCCATGCTCGATCAGGCGGTAGTTGGCGGTCCCGAGGAGCGACTCGTTGGTCCCGGCATCGGGATCGATGCGCGGTTCCGTCAGTAGGTCTCCGGCGAGATGTTCGCGGATCAACTGATCGTACGGCACGTCGGCATTGAAGGCGCGAATCAGGTAGTCCCGGTAGCGCCAGACCAACGGGATATCGGGATCGCCCTCGCTGCCATGCGATTCGCTGTACCGGACCAGGTCCATCCAGTGGCGGGCCCAGCGTTCACCGAAATGGGGTGAGTCGAGGGTGCGGTCGACAAGGTCGGCCCACGCGGTCGGCGAACCGTCGGCGACGAATCGCGCGATCTCGGCCGTGGTCGGCGGCAGGCCGCGCAGGTCGAAGGACAGCCGGCGGATCAGCGTGGCGCGGTCAGCGTCTCCGGCGGGCGCGAGTCCTTCCGCTTCGAGCCGCGCGAGGATGTACCGGTCCGCCGCGGTCGCCGGCCATGCCGCGTCGGTGACCGCCGGTGGCTCCGTTGCGGCGACCGGCTGCCAGGCCCAGTGCGCGGTACGGCGCGCCTCGAGATCGAACGGCTCGGAGGGGTCCGGCGTGTCCGCTGAAGCAAGGGCCGCTGGCCAGGCAGCGCCCATCTCGACCCAGCGCGCGACCGAGTCGATCGCGGCGGCATCGAGCCCACCGGTCGGCGGCATCAGGACCGGGCGGCCATGCAACCGCTGCACGATCGCGCTGTCGGCGGGGCTGCCGGGGACGAGCGCCGGCCCGCTGTCGCCGCCTGCGAGCATCGCTTCCCGGCTGTCCAGGCGGAGGCCGCCGAACGGCGTGGCGACGCTAGCACTGTGGCAGGCGTAGCAGTTCTCGGCGAGGAGCGGACGGATGGAGGTCTCGAAGAACTCCGCCTGTTCCGCCGTGGGTGGCTGGACCGGCGGCTCCTGGGCCGCGGCCAACACGGCCGCGCCCGCGAGCGCCGTCGCCAAAACCAGTGCCTGCTTCAAGGGCATCGTCGGGCCAGTTGTCTGGAGCCGCAATGTACTACCGCCGCCAAGCGGGTGCAAACCGTGCCCGCGCACAAAGAAGCGGGCGTCCCCTGTGCTCCAGGGGACGCCCGCGCGGAGGGGCGTTGCGGACAGGAGGGGCGTCCGCACGCCCAAGTGGTGGCCGGACCTATCGGCCGCGACGGCCTCGACGGTCGCGGAAGCGCTCGCGGCGTTCCTCGCCTCTCTCCCGTCGGCGCTCCTGCAACTCGCTCACCTCGTCGCGCTGCTCCGGTGTCAGGACCTCCAGAATGTTCGCGTAGACTCGGGCGCTCCGGACCAGTGCGTCCGCCTGGAGTGATGCGATGGTGGCGGTCAGAGCCCGGATCCGGCCTTCATCCACCTCCTCGTTCCGCATCGCGTCACGCAGTTCCCGCCGCGCTTCGCGCATCGGTTCGCGCGCCGTGGCGGCCGCGTCGCGTGCCTCTTCGCGAACCCCATCGATCTGCTCCTCCTGCGCGTCGCTCAGGTCGAGCCTCCGGAGAGGAAGGAGCCCACCCCGGCCGGGGCCGCCGCGCGCGCCGGGACGGAAGCCGCGTCGCTGCGTCTCGAGGGCCGCTTCCGCCCCTTCCTCCGCAAGCACCGGCTCGCCGAACAACGGGAATGCGCCCTGCGCGAGGACTATCGTGACCCCCAGGGCGATGACCGCCGCCAGGATCCGCTCTCGTGTAACGTGGATTCGCATCGTGTGCCTCCTCTGGTGTCGTGCGTCCTGTCTCTAGCGACCGGCGCCGGGACGGAATTCTTCCCGGGGAGGGCAGGGGAATAATGAGGACGGCCGCGCAGTCTCTGGAACCAGCCAGCGGGAAGAGGCACTTGAGGGGCGATGACGATGACCGGCGCCGATGCCGAACGATGGACGGTTACGATGAGCCTGACGACGGCGCGCACCTGGCCCGATGACGGACCGCGGGACCGAGAGACGGTGACGGCTGAACAGCCGGTCGCAACGGCTGATATCCCCGAGACCGAACGTGCCGATCCGGACCGTCCCCTGGTAAAGGCGGCCCGGGCCGGCGACGGCGGTGCGTTCGAGGCGCTCGTGACGCGCTACCAGGTGCGAATCTTCAGCTACGCGACGGCAATCCTGCATGACGCGGGCGCCGCGGAGGACGTGGCGCAGGAGACGTTCATTCGGGCCTGGAAGGGCCTGCGGAAGTTCCGGGGCGAGAGCGCCTTCAAGACCTGGCTTTACCGGATCGCGTCCAACGTGGCGCGGACGCACATCGAGCGGCGCGGCCGACACGCGCGGTTCGGAAGCGAGAGCCTGGACGATACCGAGGCGGCGCTGCAGGCGGATGAGGTGCCGTCCGGCGTGACGGACATCGAGACGACGCTCGCCGCACGCGACGCGATCGACCGCGCGCTCGCGCAGTTGCCGGAAGAACTGCGGGTAGCGGTGGTGCTGCGCGACGTCGAGGGGCTCGACTACAAGGAAATCGCGGAGGTGACCGGCGCACCGATCGGCACGGTCGAGTCGCGCATCTTCCGCGCCCGGCACCGGCTGCGGCCGCTGCTGCAACCGGTTGCGGGCAGATGACGCTTGAAACGAACGACGACGCGATGACAGACGGGAGCAAACGGATGAGATGCGAACAGGCTGAATCGTTGCTCGCGCGCGCGGCCGACGGAATGCTCGACGCCGACCGTCAGGCCGACGTGGATCGGCACGTCGCCCTCTGCGCGGCATGCCGGGAGGCGCTCGACGCGCAGCGTTCGGCTCGTGCCCTGCTTGCGGCACGGCATGATGCGGCGCTGCGGCCCGGCTTTACGACGCGCGTCATGGCGAACCTGCCGGCGCAGGACCCGGCCGGCGCGGTCGACGACGCCGCGGGGACGGCCAGCGACTGGCTCGAACTGTTGAACTGGCGCGCCTGGACGATCCGCCTTGCGCCGTTGGCCGCGACACTGATGGTAGCTGCCGCGTTGGGTGTCGGGACTGCAACGAACGGGACAGACGAGCCCGCCGAAGCGATCGCCTTCACCGACCTCGCCGCGGCGTGGGCAATCGAGGATGGCACGACCGAGGCGGTGACGCGACTCTGGCAGAACGACGCGGGCGCCGAGGGTGACGACCTGCTGCTCGATCTGCTGCTCGCCGGACAATGAGATGAGGATGGTCGAGATGAAGCGAGAGCTATGGGTTGCGCTGTTCGTCCTGGTGATCTTCGTTGTCGGACTGGCGGCGGGAATCCTCGTGACGCGCGGGGCGCCGTTCGGTTGGTTCGGCCCGCGCCCCGGCCCGGCATTCGTCGGCGGACCAAGCGGGCCGGGCGGATATTTTGGGCGCGGCCGGCTGCTCGCACGTGTCTCCGAGCGGCTCGATCTGACCGACGAACAGACTGACCGCCTGGAACAGGTCTTCGAAGCGCGGCGCGAACGGTTCCGCGATCAGCGGGAAGAGATCCGCCGGAGGATGGACACGGAGGAGGAAACGTTCCGCAACGAGATTGCCGACATCCTCACGCCGGAGCAGCTCGAGACGTTCAACGCGGAGATCGTGCGGCTGGGCGAAGAACGGCGTCGCCGCGGCGGCCCGGGCGGACGCGGCGGACGGGGACCGATGCGCGCACCCTGGCGGTAGCGGGTCGCCGACGGCGGTAGCGGACCGTCGACGGCGCGCCACCGTTAGACTTACCGCCCGTGGCCAACTGGGGAATCGCCGCGGGCGGCCTGCTGCTGCTTGCGGCGGCAGCCCCCCGCTTTGCCGGCATCGCCGCGGCGGCGGCCCTGCTTTTCTATCTGCTCGGGCGGGGTATCGGCGCGGCAAACCGCCGCAAGCACGTCAGCGCCGTCCCCGAACTCTGCTTCGCGTTGGCGATTACGCTCTGCCTCGCGCTCTTCGTCTTCTACCGTTTCCCGATCCCGCTCCCGTTCGCCGGCATCGCCCGCGGGACCGGCCTGCCGGCATGGTTCGATCCGTTCGACGGCGCGCCCTTCGCGGTCCCGGGACTAGTGGCGACCCTCGGCCTCTCGGTCTTCGTCTGGCATGCGCTCTCGTACATCGCGGACCTCTACCGAGGCGATGCGACCGCGGCGCGCGACCCGTCGCAGACGTTCGCCTACCTCTTCTTCTTTCCCTCGCTCCTGGCCGGACCGACGCTCCGCTACCGCGACCTGCACACGCCGCTCGCCACACGCGAGCCCAGCATGGCGGCAGCGGCTTACGGCGCACGGCGAATGACGATCGGCCTGTTCAAGGTAGTGCTGATCGGCCGCACGCTTGCGGTCCCGGCTGAGGCGGCGTTCCTCGCCGGGCCGGGCGACCTGAGCCCAACCCTCGCCTGGGCGGGACTCGCCTGTTTCGGCCTGCAGGTGTACTACGACCTCTCCGGCGTCTCCGACATCGCACTCGGACTCGGGCGAATGCTCGGTTTCCGCCTGCCGGAGAACTTCGACTGGCCGTACGCCGCCGATTCTCTCGACGCGTTCTGGCGCCGCTGGAACGTGAGGCTCAATGCCTGGTCGGACACCTACCTGCGCGTGCCGCCACTCCTCGTCTTCGTCCCGGTCGCCGCCTGGCACGGCGCGACGGCGACACTGCTCGCATGGGGTGTGCTGCAGGGCGCGCTCGTCTGGCTGGAACGGACCCGCTGGTGCCGGTCGCGCCTCCCCCGACTGCCGGCGGCGGCGCGGCACGCCTGGGTGATCGCCGCGGTGACGCTCGGCTGGATCCTCTTCCGCGCCGAGACGTTCCCCGATGCCGGGTTCTACGTCGCCGCGCTAGCCGGCTTCGGCGGCGCGCCGCTTCCGGGCACGCCCAGCCCAATCACCGCCTGGACGATCGTCGTCTTCCTCGTGGGCACGTTCGGCGCGGCGCCGCTGCTACCGGCGATCAGCCGCTGGACCGTGACGCTCGACGCGCTGGCGACGGCGGTGCAGATGATCGTCACGGCCGCCGTGATGTTCGTCTGGACACGCTTCGGTGGCGGGCGCCGGCCGTAAGGGAAACGCGCCGCAGCTACCAGGGCTTCTCGTCGGAGACGCGCCAGCGCGACGGCTCGTGGTGCTCCAGGTACTGCCGGCGCGTGATCCATCCGAAGATCATCGCCTTCGTCAGCCACCAGTGGTCCGGCCGAAGCGCGAAGTAGATGTGCGCCACCACCAGGCCGACGAGCGAGACACCCACCAGGCCATGGATGACATAGACCCAGCCCCACGCCTGTTCGCTGATGAGGTACTGGTCCGGCTCGAAGAAGGGAGTCGGGATCCGGAACATCATCAGGATGCCGGTGATGATCACCGTCACGCCGACGATGGTGAGGATCCAGTGATAGAGCTGGTTGCCGAGCGGGTACTTCGCCGGCCGGGGGGCCGACTTGATCTTGCCGGTCTCCCGCAACATCAGCGCCTTGAACGCCGGGATGTCCTTCGGCCCGGCCCATATCGACCAGAAATCGAGCCAGACCGTCGTGTGGACAACATGCCAGACGATGACGCCGGTGAAGATCGTCCCGGCCCAGTAGTGCCAAGGCACCCAGTCGAACTGCAGGCCGAGGATTGGAAAAAAGGCGGTCACCAGCAGGACGAACATCGTGACCGACATCGCCCAGTGGAAGAGCCGCGCCATGAGCGAGTGGCGCAGGATGCTCGCCGGCACCGAGGTGTGCTTCGCCTCCATCGCATCCGCTTCCGCAGCGGTGCGCCGGTGTCCGGCGGACAGCATCGTGTAGGCGGCGTGCGCCAGCACGAACATGATGACGCAGAAGATGGTGACCCAGAGCGGATCCCAGTTGAGGTGCTGCAGAATGGGGCGCTGCCAGGGGTCGTGGCCCCAGACGACGAACTCCATGCGTCTCTCCTTCGCGCTCCAAACGGGAGCGCGCGTGCTCGCTACGCCATCTTGACGACCATCACGGCCGCCACGGGTTCGTCCTCACGCGCCAGTTCCGACTCGAGGTGCCGGAACTCTCCGAAGGCGATCCACTGCTCGTCGGTCCAGCGCTTCCGGTGGGCGCGCGGCTGCGACGCCAGTTCCGCCCCATCGGTGCCGCCGTAGATCGGGACCGGGTCCTTCACCACGCGGCGACGGTTGGCGTCGATGGGCACCGCCTCGGTCACCTCGTGCGTCGGCAGCGGCACCGAAACGTACTCTACGCCCCGCTCGTCCACGTACACCACAGGCATAACCGCCTATTTTACCGGGCTGGACTGCGGTAGACTAGGCGATCTATCGGACTACTTGGAGGAGCCATGATGAGAGTTCGCACATCGGGATGGCGCCGGGCCGGAATGTTCGGCCTGGTCCTTGCGCTCGCCGCCGGCGCGGCGATGCTGATGGCGCCCGCCGAGGCGCAGGAGAGCGCACGAGGCAATCCTTACGGCGAATGGCGCTACCAGAGCGGCGACGCCTGGGGCACCCGTTATTCGCCGGTCGATCAGATCAACGCCGAGAACTTCGAGGATCTCGAGGTGGCGTGGGTCTGGCGCGGCGACAACTTCAGCCCGCACCCCTACTACCTGTCGCGCTCGACGCCGAGCTACATCGACGGGGTCCTTTACTCCGTCGCCGGTTACCGGCGAACGATTATCGCCATCGACCCGTCGACGGGCGAGACGCTCTGGACCTACCGCGAGCCGCCGACGCGGCGGTGGGCGGAGTCGATGCGGGCCAGCTACGGCAAGGGGGTCGGCTACACGGAGATCGACGGCCGCGGCGTCATTTACGTGATCACGCCGGGGTTCTTCCTCCACGCCCTTGACGCCAAGACGGGCGAGCACCTCGAGGGCTTCGGCGAACCGGTGCCGATCGAGGGCTTCCCGCGGACGGGTGTCGTCGACCTGCTGAAGGACCTTGGCCACCCCTACGACCCCTACGAGGGGATCCCGATGGATGTCGGCTACATCACCAGCTCGTCGCCGCCGATTGTGGTGAATGGCACCATCGTGGTCGGCAACTCGCACGAGCAGGGCTACAGCCAGAGCCGGATCGAGAACATTCCGGGCGACATCCTGGGCTACGACGCGCGGACCGGCGAGCACAAGTGGAAGTTCAACGTCATCCCGCAGTCGGAGAGCGAGTTCGGCTTCGAGACGTGGGAGAACGATGCGTGGGACTGGACCGGTGACGTCTCGTCGTGGGCGCCGCTCTCGGCCGATCTCGAACGGGGCATCGTCTACCTCCCGACGAATGCGCCGACCATCGACTACTACGGCGGGTTCCGACCAGGGGACAACCTGTTCGGCACAAGCACCATTGCGATTGACGTCGAGACCGGGCAACGGGTCTGGCACTTCCAGACCGTGCACCACCCGATCTGGAACTACGACCTGCCGAACGTCCCGATCCTGGTCGATGTCAACGTCGACGGGGAGGATGTGCCGATGGCCATCCAGGTCACGAAGCAGGGGATGACGTTCGCGTTCAACCGCGAGACGGGCGAGCCGGTCTGGCCGATCGAAGAGCGTCAGGTGCCGGTGTCGATCGTACCGGGGGAGCAACTCTCGGAAACCCAGCCGTTCCCGACTGTGCCAGCGCCCCTGAACCCGTTGGGGCTGACGGAGGATGACCTCATCGACCTGACCCCCGAACTGAGGCAGGAAGCGATTGAGATCCTCAGCCAGTACCGCGTCGGCGGTCCCTACATCCCGCCGCTGCCGAACAATCACACGGAAAGCGTCGGGGGCTGGGTTGCCTGCGGCGCGGGCGGGGTCAACATCACCCACCCGGCGACGCTCGATCCGGAGACCGGCTACCTGTACCAGGCGAACGGACAGGGCTGCTCAGGCCGCACCGTGCAGCCGGGCGCCGACGTCGACTCCGGCACGCACAGTTGCACGTCCGAGTCGGGCGAATGCACGACGACCGGCAGGACCGTCTCCGACTGGGTCCAGGGCGGCGGCGTCGGCTGGGCCGGACCGCAGGGGCTTCCGATGTACAAGCCTCCGTTCAGCAAGATCACCGCGATCGACATGAACACCGGCGAGCACGTCTTCGCCATTCCCGTCGGGGAGCCTTCCGATCGGGTGAAGAACCACCCCGCGCTGCAGGGCGTCGACCTTTCCGGCGTCGGAGCTGCCCGCGCGCGCGCGATTCTCATGACTACCGGCAGCCTGCTGTTGGCCACCGAGGGCGCCAACGGCCCGGCGGTGCTCAACGCCCACGACAAGCGGACCGGCGAGAAACTCGGCACCGTCGAGCTCCCCGCCGCCGGTCAGTACGGCATGATGACCTATCTCCACGACGGTCATCAGTACATCGTCGTCCAGGTCGGCCAGGGCGGCACGTTCCCCGGTTCGCTCGCGGCGCTGCGCCTACCGATCGACAGCGCCGGCGGCGACGGTCACTAGTCGCCGACACTTCAGTCGCGCATACCCAGGGCGCGGGCCGATCCCAACGGATTGGCCCGCGCTCTTTTTTTCCCTCACTCGTCCAGTAACGTCTGGATCTTCGGAACGAGATCGCCCGTCTGACCGAAGGTGGATTCCCGGAGGTTGCCGCGCTTGTCGATAAGGATGGCCGACGGCGTGCCATGGAGGGCATACGTCTCGAAAGTCGTCGGTGCGTACTCGCGCATGCGGAGATATGCAGTGACGCGATCGATCAACTGGGTCTGTTGATCCGGGGTCAGGACGTCGAACTGGGGGACCTGCGGCCGGATGACATCCAGGACTTCTTCCCGCGCCGGATCATCGCTGACCGGTTTCAGTTCGTCCATGGCGAGCGGGAAGGGGATACGGTAGCGGAGCCTGCCGTCGTCGAGCATGCGCGCCTGATCGAGCATGCGGCGCGTCTCACCAATCACTTCGCCGGTCTCGGCAAGGAGCTTCAGGTTGTCGAGCGTGTTCCTGTCCCAGTCCTCGAAGGCGGTGGCGACACCGAGCACGGAGACGCCGCGGCCGGCGAAGTGGTCATGGACCTTGATCGCTTCGGGGATGGCGGTGAAGAAGCAGCCGGGACAGTTGACCTGGAAGACTTCGACCAGAACGACGTTGCCGCGTTGCTGATCGAGGTTCGTGGAGTCGCCCTGAACCCAGTCGGAGACAGCGAGGTTAGGGGCGGGCCGCCCCGGCGGTATCGGCATGGCCGGGTGAGGGTATCACGCAGGGCGTGGAAGCTCTCCCGCATCGGGTGGGCACGCTGCGGGCTCCACGCAACGTTCGTGCTCCAGTTGGACGGTGGCATGCCGCACCCCGAACCGCTCCCGCAGGCAGGCGAGGATGCGCTCCAACGCGCGGTCGTGGACGGCCGCGCGGTCGACGCAGGCGTGGAAGGTCATCACAGGCCGGCCGGGACTCAACGACCAGATGTGCATATGGTGCACGTCGCCGACTTCTGGAACCGTTTCCGCGATGGTTCGTGCGACGTCCGCCGCGTCCAGGTCATCGGGACGGCCCTCCATGAGCACGTGACCGGACCGGCGCAGCAACGAGACCGCGCTTCGCAGGACCAGCAGGGCGACGAGCAGCGAGAGAATCGGGTCGATCAACGTCCACCCGGTCGCCATGATCACCAGCGCGGCGACGATCGCCGCCACCGACCCGAGGAGATCGCCAAGCACGTGCACAAGCGCACCGCGTACGTTCAGGCTCTCGGCATGCCCGCCGTGCAGGAGCCGAAAGGCGGCCAGGTTGACCAGCAGGCCGACCACCGCGACGACCAGCATCGGCCCTTCCAGGATTTCGACCGGCTGGCGGATGCGTCCCACCGCCTCGACCCCGATCCAGACGACGATCAACAGCAGCGTGACGGCGTTCACGTAGGCGGCGAGTACCGGAAACCGGTGGTAGCCGTAGGACCGCTGTGCGTCGTTGGGCCGCCGGGCCACGAGCGTGGCAATGCATGCGAACCCGAGCGCGGCGGTGTCGGTCAGCATGTGGCCGGCGTCGGCGAGCAGGGCCAGCGAACCGGCCAGCAGGCCTCCGATGACCTCCACCACCATGAAGCTCCCCGTGAGGTACAGGGCGCCCATCAGGCGGCGCTGATCGTCCGCGTGATCGTGGGGCATAGAATGCATATATTAACATGTGTTAATATGTTGTATAGTCGGATTGCATGAGCACCGCAACACCGCCGGAACCTGCCAGACTCGCGTCCCTCGACGACGACCGGGTGAGCCAGTTGGCCGAGATGTTCCGTCTGATGGGCGACCCGACACGCCTGCGCATCATCCTCGGTTGCCTGCCCGGACCTCGCTCGGTGGGCGACATCGCGGCCAGACTCGGCCTGTCTTCGTCGCTGATCAGCCACCATTTGCGCCTGCTGCGCGCCGCACGGGTGATGCGGGGCCAGCGTCACGGCAAGCAGGTCCACTACGGTGTGGCGGATGAGCACATCAGCCGGGTGTTTCTCGACATGCTGGATCACGTCGGCGAGCCTGCGAACCACGACGTGTCGTGAGGGTGTCTTGCCGGCGGGGACGCCAGCGCACCAGGCCGGCGCACCAGGTCGGCGCACCTAGTCAGGGCTGGAGAGCGTGGAAGGTTATGCGCTCGAGATCGCGTGCGCGGGTGGAGATTTCCGTGTCGCCGGGCGGGTACCCGCTCATCTCCAGCATGTAGGCGAGGATCTCGGCCTTCTGCGCGCGCGAGACGCTGGTGGGATCGGCCTGCGGCATCGAGATACGGATCCGTTCGAAGAGGTCACCCAGGTTCAGGCCATCCCAGTTCCAGACGAAGTCGCCGCCGGCGAGGCCCGGGGCCATGTCGATCCCCTCCATGCCGGGGCCGTGGCACTCGGAGCACTCGGCCTCGTAGACCGGTTCGCCCCGACGGGCCTGGGCCTCGGTGTAGACGCCGTCCCACACGGTCGGTCCCTGCGCGGTGACGTCGGCCGCCGCGAGGGCGACGACCGCCAGCACAAGAACGGCGAGGCGGGATGCCGACATGGACGTCGGCGCACCATTCACTCCCATCGCTGCTGATCCAACCACGCCCGGCGCCCGGTCGCAAGCGGTTGGCGATCCAGGCCGACTGTGCGAGACTGCGCCGGGCAGGAGGCTCCGATGCGCAGGCAAGCACTCGCAATCATCGGCGGACTCGTTCTGATCGCCGTGCCGTTTACTGCCGCGGCGCAGGGCGGCGCTACCGACGGCGAGTGGCGCACGTACGGCGGCGACCTCGGCAGCACCCGGTATGCGCCGCTCGATCAGATTGACGGTTCGAACTTCAGCGATCTGGAAGTCGCCTGGCGGTTCAAGACCGCGAGTCTCGGTCCCGCACCCGACTTCAATTACCAGGTGACGCCGCTGATGGTCGATGGCGTGCTGTACGCGACGGCGGGCAGCCGGCGCAACGCGGTGGCGATCGACGCGGCGACCGGCGAGCTGCTCTGGATGTACCGCCTCGACGAGGGCGAACGGGGCGCGAACGCGATCCGCCGGATGTCGGGGCGCGGTGTCGCGTACTGGACCGACGGACAGGGGGACGAACGGGTCTATCTGGTGACGATCGGCTACCAGTTGGTCGCGCTCGACGCGAAGACCGGCATCCCCGTGCCGTCGTTCGGCGAGAACGGCATCGTCGACCTGAAGCAATACAACGACCAGGTGATCGATCCGCTCACCGGCGAGATCGGCTGGAACAGTGCACCGATCGTCGCGCGCAACACGGTGGTAGTGGGCGCGTCGCACCGCGGCGGCACCGCGCCGCCCAGTCGCGAGAACATCAAGGGTTACATCCGCGGATTCGACGCGCGGACCGGCGAGCGGAAGTGGATCTTCCACACCATCCCGACCGCGAGCGAGTTCGGGCGCGATACCTGGCTGAACGACTCCGCGGTCTACACCGGCAACACCGGTGTCTGGACCAACCTGACGGTGGACGAAGAGCTGGGGATCGCGTACCTCCCGATCGAGATCCCGACCGGCGACTACTACGGTGGCCACCGCCCGGGCGACAACCTCTTCTCCGAGAGCCTGGTGGCGGTGGATCTGGAGACGGGCGAACGGAAATGGCACTTCCAGTTCGTCCACCATCCGGTCTGGGACTACGACGTGCCTTGCCCCCCAATCCTGGTCGACATCACGGTGGACGGGCGCGATATCCAGGCGGTGGCGCAGCCGACGAAACAGGGCTGGGTATTCGTTTTCGACCGGCTGACGGGCGAGCCGGTCTGGCCGATCGAAGAGCGCCCGGTCGAGCAGGGGGCCGTCCCGGGGGAGTGGTACTCGCCGACGCAGCCCTTCCCGACCAAACCGCCGCCGTTCGAGCGGCAGGGCTTCCCGGTGGAGGAGCTGATCGACTTCACGCCGGAACTGCACGCCGCGGCGCGGGAGTTCATCTCGCAGTTCAAGGTCGGGCCGGTTTATACGCCGCCTATCACCCAGGGCGAGGGCGGCAAGCGCGCCACGCTGTTCGTCCCGAACGGGGCGAACTGGCCGGGTGGCTCGTTCGACCCGGACACCGGCATGCTCTACCTCTACTCGCACACGTTGATGCGGGGGCTCGGTCTGGTCAGCGACCCGTCGCGGTCAGACATGGACTACATCAACGGGCGGGCCGGCTCGTTGACAATCCAGGGGCTGCCGCTGCTGAAGCCGCCGTGGGGACGGATTACCGCGATCGACCTGAACGCGGGCGAGATCGCCTGGCAGGTTGCGCACGGAGACACGCCCGACCGGGTACGGAACCACCCGGCGCTGCGCGGGCTCGACATTCCGCGGACCGGGCGGACCGGCGGCGCCGGCGGGAGCTCCGGGGGCATCGGGACGCTGACGACGAAGACGCTGGTCATCGGCGGCGAAGGCGGCACCGTCACGCGGGAGGACGGGACGCGCGGCGCGATGCTGCGCGCGTATGACAAGGCGACCGGGGAAGAACGGGGCGCGGTGCGGATTCCCGCCGCGCAGACCGGATCGCCCATGACCTACATGCTCGACGGGCAGCAGTACGTCGTCCTTGCCGTGGGCGGGGGGACGTACCAAGGGGAACTGATCGCGTTCCGCTTGCCCGAGGGCGCGAACTAGCCGCAGTCCGTTGAAATCCCGCGTCGCGCCAAGACGGGCGAGGCGCCCAGGGGCTGCTAGCGCGCCGCGCCGGTCGCGACATCCATGATCAGGCGGCTGAGCAGGTAAATGCGCGGTTCCACGGAGGAGAGTTCGACGTACTCGCTTGCATCGGAGTGCGCGCCGAAGCCGACCAGGCCGAAGCCCTCAATCACGGTGCCATCGCTCTCCAAAGCCGCGAAGGCAGCGTCCGTGCCACCCCCGGCCGCGTGATCGGTGACGTTCAGCTCGCGGTCCAGTTCGCCGTAGATCGACTGCGCGTGCGAAGCCAGGCGACGCGCGTCGTCCGTCACCTCCAGCGGCGGGCGGCGCCGCTCGAAGCGCACCTCGACCGTCGTGTCGGGAATCAACTGGTTCCGGATCCGCTCGCGCACCCGTCGCTCCACCTCGTCGTAGGATTCGACGCGCAGCACCCGGAAGTCCGCGGTCGCGCGGGCCGCGGCCGGTATCACGTTGCGCGTCGCGCCGGCCGATGCGATCGTCCAATTCAGCTTGATACCGGCCACCGGGTCGGTCAGGTCGCGCATCTGCAGCACCTGATGGGCCAGTTCGTACAAGGCGTTGCGACCCCGCTCCGGCGCGCCGCCGGCGTGTGACGCTCGGCCCGCTACGGTCAGCAGGACCGCGCCGATCCCCGCGGTGGTGAGGGCCAGGCGGTCGGTCGCGCCACCCCCCTCGCACGAGAAGACGAAGTCATGCGCCGCGCCAAGCTCCGTGAGCAGATGGCGTGATCCGGCAGAACTCACCTCTTCGTCGGCGTTGATCAGCACCGTGATGAGCTCGTAGTCGTCGAAGTCGAGCGCGCGCAGCGCGGACAGGACGTGCAGGATCAGCGCAACGCCCTGCTTGTCGTCGGCGATGCCAAGACCGTAAGCGCGGCCGTCGGTGACGCGAAACGGCTGGTCGGCAAGCTGGCCGCGCAGGTAGACGGTGTCCATGTGGGCAAGCAGCAGGATCCGCCCCGTGCCGGTGCCGGTGCCGTGGAAGCGGGCGACGACGCTCTGCCCAATCTCCGCCGGGGTGTCGACCATGACGTACGGATCGTCGTGCGACACCAGTTCCACCTCGCCCCCCAGATCGCGCAGGCGCCCGGCGAGAAGCGCGGCCATCTCTCGGAGGCCTTCCGGGTCGCGGCTGCCCGATTCGATCGAGACCAGGTCCCGCATCGTGGCGATCATCGGCTCGCGTTCCGCCTGGACAGCCGCCATGACGTCGCTGTCGGGTTGGGCGTTCGGCCCCTGGGCCGCAGCGGTGCGCGCGCCGGCGAGCAGGCCGATCAGGAGGACGGCCAAGGGTAGTAGCCGCAATCGTCGTGGCATGCCGCTTCCATTGTCCCACGGGCAGCCGGGATAGGGTAGGGTGCCCATCGTGACGATCTTCGTCGCCACCGTGCTGTCGCTCATCACCGTCGGCTTGCACTACGAGCTGCTGGTCTTTTATCTCGTTCTTCGTCCAGCACGCATCGGGGTCAAAGCGGTTCGGTGTCGCGCTCGCGGTGACGCTGGCCCTCGGGGCGCACCTCCTGGAGGTGGCGGTATTCGCAATCGGCTGGTATCTGCTGCTCCAGAACGGGAGCGTCGAACTGATGCATTTCAACCGGGGAGTGTTCGAACCGACGCCGATGGACGTATTCTATTTTTCGGGTGAGGTATACACGTCACTCGGATTCGGCGACATCGTGCCGGGGCAGGGAGGACAGCTTCTCGCAGTCTCGGAGGCGGTGACGGGGCTGGTGTTGATTGCCTGGACGGCGTCCTACACGTTCTTCCTGATGGCGAGGCACTGGAGTGACGCGCGGGGCAGCACGAGCGGGTTCGACAACCGCTAACGACTACGGGTCGGACTGGCTCGCCAGTTCCTCGCGGCCCCGTTCGAAGAGTCCGCGGATCCGATCGCTGGTCCGGAACTCCTCGAGGATGGCGCCGCGACGGTTGTTGACCAGGGCGTCAACCGAGTACCGGATTGCCGTCGCCATCACCGTTCCTTCCTCGGTCCCGGTTTCGACGAAGCGGCGTGCGTACTCCTCGAGCCGCCGGGCGAACGTGCGAGTGTGCCACTCCTCGATAGGGGCGTCGAGGCGGAGGAATTCGTCCAGCAGGGCCGCGTATTCGGGCGTTGCGGGCCGGTGCCAGAACGATACGTCGGGCCCGAACTCCTCGACGTACATCGGCAGGTAGAGGTTGGCGCCACGCGGCACCCGGCGGACGAGCGCCGGATTGTAGCGCTTCAACTCGTCGTGCGACAGGCCGGTCGCATTCGAGATGGCGCTGATCGCGAAGCTCTTCGGTGCGCGCATCGCGAAGACCTGGGACTGGGGCATCTCGCGGATCAGCCGGCGGACGTTGTATACGTTCCCGAAGACCATCTCCGCGTAGAGCGCCGAACGCGGCCCGTAGGTGCGGAACAACTGCCGGTAGCGGCGGATCGATATCTGCCTCAACGCCTTCACGAACTCCGAACCGCGCAGGTACTGCTCGCGCATGCCGGTCGCGCCGAGCCGCCGGCCGTTGATCACGGTACGACCAACGTTGACGCCGCCGGCGTGATGTTCCGACAGCGCCGGAATGAAGCTGCCGTACATCGTGGCCAGGATCGACAGGTAGGCGGCACAGAAGGGCGCCTGCGTCGTCTGGTTGTAGCCCTCGATGACGTACGGGGAGAGTTTTTTCAGCAGACTCCAGTTGCGCGGCATCCACTGGCAGAAGCCGAGCGCCCGCGCCCGCGAGCGAGCCCGGCCGTTCAGTCCCGACTCGACGATCGCCTGTGCAAGACCGATCTCGGGCGGCGCACCGAACCGCTCGTAGATGCGGGACCACTCCTCCAGGAAGTCGCCGTGGCGCGCCGCATGCGGTGAAAGGAAACGGCCGCGGGCCGGATTGTGGAGCACCTCTCCGATGACCGGATCCAGCAGCTCCGCCACCCGGTCGCGCCGGTCTCTCAGCCGGCGCGGCAAGGACTGCCCCTCCAGCACGCGTTCGAGCTCCGGGTTGACCCACTCGCCGTTGCGCGCCCAGTTGCCGCGCTCCGGGAACCGGGCGATCAGGTGGCCGTCGGCGGCGCTGCCAAAGACGATGTTGCCGTCCGGGATCGTGAAGATGTGCTGCCAGAAGGAGTAGGCGGGACGGTGGGTCTGGAACGCGGCAACGTCGGCAGCGTAGCGCGCCTGCACGTGACCGGTCGCCGACGCCATTGGGCCATCCGCGACCGTCGCGAGTTCCACAGGCGCCGGCGGCCCCACTTCGGCCACCGTTTGCGCCCGGACAACGGCGGAACCCGTTTCGTCCGCAACGCCCCCCAGCGTCAAGCCGGCCAGCACCACCCCGAAGAGCGGGCCGAGCACGGTGATCGGCCGTTGACCAAGTGACTGCATCAGGAATGTCTTCTCGCGCATCTGTGCGCGATTATATGCATCTATTATCGGCAGAGCGAAGTGAAGACTGTAGGGACCGCGGGTACCCAAGTGTCCCGGACTGCAGTATCGTTCGGGTCATGCGGATCACGAGACCTCTGGCGGCGATCGCGGTACTGGCGATATCGGCGAGTTGCGCCGGGGATCCCGGCGGGGCGATCGCACTCGACGAGCGGGTCTCGCTGCTCCGGTTGCCGGAAGGCGGTCGCCTTCCGCAGGCGGTCGTCGACGACGACGGCACGGTCCATGTCGTCTACTTCGAAGGTGAGCCGCGCGCCGGCGATCTCCGCTACGTCACGCGCGCGCCCAGAGCGTCCACGTGGTCGGACCCGCAGTACGTGAACTCGCAGCGGGACAGCGTCGTCGGGATTGGCCCGATCGACGGCGGACAGCTCGCGCTCGGCCGGGACGGCCGGCTGCACGTGGTCTGGTTCAAGCTGGGCCGGACCGAATTCCTCTACACCCGGACCAACGATGCGGGCACCGGGTTCGAGCCGCAGTTCGCGCTCGCGGGCGGCGAGGGCGTCGAAGCCGGACCGTCCGTCGCCGCCGATCCGGCCGGCAACGTCTACATCTTCTGGCACACCGGGGAGCCGCCTGACGCCGAACGCGCCGTCTTCATGGCCGCCTCGCACGACGACGGCCGGACCTTCTCGCTGCCCCGGCCGGTCAGCCCCCCGGCGGAGGGTGCGTGCGACTGCTGTGGACTGCAGGCGCTCGTGGGCACGACCGGACCGTCGGAGGGCGAACTCTACGTCTCGTACCGCGGCGCCGGCGATGACGTGCGGCGCAGCCAACGCCTGCTGATGTCTGGCGACCACGGCCAGTCGTTCGACGACCGGGAGCTCGACCCCTGGGAGATCAACGCCTGTCCGATCTCGACGACGAGCCTCGCCAACGGACCCGACGGCGTCACCGTGGCGTGGGAAACCGAGGGACAGGTCTATTTCGACGAGATCCGCGGCGCGGAACCGCCACACTCACCCACTGGCGACACGGTGGCGCGGCGGAAGAACCCGGCGGTAGCCGTCAATGACCGCTCCGAGACGTTGCTTGTCTGGGGGGACGGCGCGGGCTGGCAGTCAGGCGGGACTTTCCACTGGCAACTGTTCGGCGGCGGGGATGCCGCCGTGGACCGCGGGACCGGCCCGGAGATTCCGGAAGGAAGCCTGGCTGCCGTCGTCACCGAACCGGACGGCCGGTTCCTCGTGATCTACTAGTCCGCCGTCGTCAAGACAAGCCGTCCCTGCAGCTGGCCCTTGTCTGGTCCGTCGCCAAGTGTCGGCTAGTCGCACCCCCGCGAATTCGGCTCCCGACGATTCCTCAGTTCTTGAATGTGGTCAAGAACTCTACGAGCGCCCTGACGATACTCAGCTGCGCGCCGAGAAATTCATCCGGGCCACATTCCTCTGGGGTCTTCTTTCCCGAGTACCTCTGAAATACGTCGGCACTCCGTGCGGCGTTCTTGGCAACCTTCGAACGGGACCCATGATCCAGATCGTGCCTAATGTCGGTCCGAAGAGCCTTGACGTCTAGCCCGGATAATTCAGGAAGGGTCCG
Source organism: Vicinamibacterales bacterium (assembly GCA_965246995.1). Lineage (GTDB taxonomy): Bacteria > Acidobacteriota > Vicinamibacteria > Vicinamibacterales > UBA8438 > VXRJ01. The sequence goes on along the minus strand of OZ252008.1, from coordinate 296,730 downwards.
ATTACGGTAGAAAAAAGAGCCTCCGCGTGGTATAAATGGCTTGTTCACAGACATTTACCCACCACGAAGGCCCTTACGTGACGACCAATACGATACCACAGACTGTCCTCTTTCCGGATCTCTTCGACAAGCCCCTCGTCGCGACGTTCGACCGCCAGCACGCGAGTTCCGATGGCGGCGCCGTCCTGCTCAAGGCGGCGGAGCGCGTGTATGGGTTGGTGGCGGGTTTCGCCCGGTGTCTGGTGGACCGACGGGAGCCCGGGAAGATCCGGCACACGCTGGCGGAGTTGCTCGGACAGCGGATCTTCGGCATTGCCTGCGGTCATCCCGATGGCAACGACGCCAACCATCTCGCCGACGACCCGATCCACAAGCTGCTGCTCGGGCGGGACCCGGTCGCCGGCGAGGCGTTGGCCTCGCAGCCGACGATCTCTCGGTTCGAGAACGGTGTCGGCCGGTCCGCCCTCTACGAGCTGGCGCGCGAGCTGGCGATGCGGGTCATCGAGCGGCATCAGCGCCGGCTGGACGGGCGGGCGCGGCGGATCACGATCGACCTGGATCCGACCGACGACGCGACGCACGGCGCCCAGCAGCTCACCTTCTTCAACGGGCACTACGATCGCTGGTGCTACCTGCCGTTGCTGGCGTTTCTGACCTTCGACAAGGAACGCGAACAGTATCTGTGCGCGGCGGTGCTGCGGCCCGGCAATGTGCCGGCCACCCGCGGGACCGTGGGCGTGTTGTGCCGGCTGCTGCCCCTGCTGCGGCAGGCCTTTCCCCAGGCGCGGTTTCTCGTCCGGCTCGACGGGGGCTTTGCGACACCGGAGATCTTCGACTTCCTGGATGCCGAGCCGCGGCTCGACTACGTGGTGGCCATGGCCAGGAACGCCGTGTTGCAGCGCCACGCCGAGCCCGCCCTGCTCGTGGCGCAGGCCCAGAGCGCGGCCAGCGGCCAGACCGCGCAGGTCTACGCCGACACCCGTTATCGGGCCCGCACGTGGGACCGCGACCGCCGCGTCGTGATCAAGGCCGAGGTCGTCCGGCTCGGCGACCGCGCCCCGCGCGACAACCCGCGCTTCGTCGTGACCAATCTGCGCCAGACGCCGCGCTTCCTCTATGAACGGATCTACTGCGCCCGCGGCGACATCGAGAACCGCATCAAGGAACTGCTCGATGGCCTGCAGATCGACCGCACGAGCTGCTGTCGCTTCTGGGCCAATCAACTGCGCGTGCTGCTCACCGCCGCCGCCTACGTGCTGATGCAAGAACTCCGGCTGCGCGCGGCGCGCACCGCCTGTGCCCGCCGCCCAGGTGACGTGGCTGCGCGACCGGCTCCTCAAATTGGGGGCGCACGTCGTCGGCTCGGTCCGCCGCGTGGTCCTGCACCTGCCGACCGCCACACCGGACCTCCACGCCTGGCGGCACATCGCGCTGGCACTCGGCGCCCGCCCCGGATAGACCCCAGACAGCGCCCGTCAGCCGCGCATACACGCATCCCAACGGCGAACCGAGCCCGCCCATGGCGAAGCCGTCCCTGGACGGCCCCATACCCAGGCCTTCCGCACCGGCAATCAGTGTCTATCCCGCCGGCGCTCGACGAAAACGACGCGCGGCGGGCCGTGTGCGCGACGATCACACCGTCCGAGGGGCCATCTTGGAGCCTTCAGGAATAGTCCGGGCTAGCAAGTCGACGGTGTCGACGATCAGTTTGCCGTCACTATGCCTGTGCGAATTGATGCAACGGTCATCAATCCAGATTCAGATTAATGGTGTTCCAAGCTGAAGACGGGTAAAGAGTACCTCCAGATCCTCATCAGACGCTTCCTCAATCTCCTCAATCTCAATTTCAAAATCATCGAACGCATCGGAATCATCGTCCTTTAGTTCGCTATAGACGGTTGCTCCCGTGCGAGGTGCAGTGTCGTCGGCCAACGGGAGATCGTCCTCGAAGAAGGAAAAGATCGCGCTCAGACGTTGCTGGCCATCTACACATTCGAAACCACCATCTTCGGTCTTTCTGAAGTAGAACTTCGGAAGATGCCAACCTCTCAACACAGTATAGATTAGCAAGCGTTTCTTATTGTCCGTCCACACTTCCTCGCGCTGTAAATCAGGCATCTCGATACGATCCCGTCTCTTGTAGAGTTTGTCCAGAGCTCGACTTCTCGTCTCCATTTTCATGGTGAGTCCTCCCACAAAATTAACGACGGACGACCACAAACAATTAGTTGTCGCGGCCGGTCTACATACTATGCCTTACACATTTGCACGGGCGCTTGACCCCTTGCAAGATTCCACATCCAATCGTAATCGATTTCGGTGGCTCTTGAGGCGCGATGTGGGGGTCGGCGGGGGACCGATCATTCTTGCCGCCAGTGTCGTCTACGTTACCCGGTCAATGAGCAGCGTCCGGACCCGGCAGAGGTAAGGACAGTGTGCCGCTCCTTGCAGCACCAGCCGCTGGATGCCATCGGACAGTGTGTCCCGTTGACCAAGTGAATGAGGGTACGGCGAGGGCAAGGGCTGCGGTGCTGGTGTCGACCCACTACTCGTAGCAATCATCGAACCAGTCGCGTCTGAGAGGAATAAACGCATTCACCGCCGACGCGAGCTGCGCCCCGGGCAGAGCCGAAGCGGCGTAGAGTCTCTTGCCTCTCGAACGTACAGCCTGGGCGACGGGCGTGAAATCGCCGTCTGCCGTGAGAATATAGGCTGCGTCGAATTCGTCGCGCTCGGCCAGGACCACAAGGTCGACGGCCAGCATGACATCTACCGCCTTCTCGACCATCAACAGTGTTGGTCCGATGAACTTGTGCGGTCCCCATCAGATCGCGAAACATCCCGGGGTCAATTCGTTGGGGCAGGTTGGCAAGATAGGCACGAAGTTCACGCGCGGCTCTATCCTCGACCCGCCGCGGCTCCAATCGTCCGAGATGCACGCTGATACGAGCGTCGGTCCGTTGAAGTGCGGCCAAGAAGCGGCGCTGATCCGCGTACAGCCGCGTATCGCCGGTCTGGGGTACCCGACCAATGTAAGACGATTGCCCGATCGCACATCTGGAGGGATTCGATGCGCGGTGATAAAGAAGGGTCTTCCGGGAATCGTGTGGGTAGGTGAAGCAGAGGAGTAGCCTCTGCTCCCGTCGAGTCAAGGCGCTTCGCGCCTCCTCCGCTGTCGCTACGGCCTTTCAGGTGACTCGCCGCTCGCGCCGGCTCAGGGCTGGTTGTGGCCGGACGGTTCCGTCCGGCCACTGAGTACACTGGCCGAATGACCGAGACGACTCTCTACGAACGACTGTTGGGCATCGAGCGCCCGTGGCGGGTGCACGACGTGCGGCTGGCCCTCGAGCGGGGTGACGTCGAAGTAGGCGTGGAGTTGGTGGGCGAGACGCTGGTCTGCCCGGCCTGCGGGGCGGCCTGTCCGGGGTACGACCGACGGCCGCGGGTGTGGCGGCATCTGGACACGATGCAGTACCGCACGCTGGTGCGAGCCGAGGTGCCGCGGGTGCGCTGTGCCGAGCATGGTGTCCGGCAGGTGCCGGTGCCGTGGGCGGATGCGCAGGCACGCTTCACAGCGCTGTTCGAGGCGATGGTGATCGACTGGCTGAAGGTGGCGAGCTTCGCGGCGGTGGCCCGCCAGTGCCGGTTGAGCTGGGACCAGGTGGCGGGAATCCAGGCGCGGGCGGTGCGGCGGGGGCTGTCGCGGCGCGCGGTGGCCGCGGCGCCGCTGGTGGGCGTCGACGAGACGTCCTTTCAACGGCGGCACGAATACGTCACCGTCGTCAATGACCTGACGGCGTCGGAGCCGCGCGTGCTGTATGTGGCCGACGGTCGCGACCGGGCTGCCCTCGACGGCTACTTCGACGCGGTGGGCGAGGCAGGCTGCGCGCAGATCGAGATGGTGGCGATGGACATGTGGCCGGCCTACATCGGGTCGGTGCACGACCACACCGAGGCGCCCATTGCCTTCGACAAGTTCCACATCGCGCAGCACCTGGGCGCGGCGGTCGACCAGGTCCGGCGGTCGGAGAACCGGGCCTTGCGGCAACAAGGCGACGACCGGCTGGCGAAGACGCGCTACCTGTGGTTGACGCGCCCTGCGAACCTGACGCCGCGGCAACGCCGGGCGTTCACGCCGCTGCGCACGAGCGCGTTGCGGGTGGCCCGTGCGTGGGCGATCAAGGAATTGGCGATGCAGCTGTGGCACTACCGGTCGCGGGGCTGGGCGGTCCGCATGTGGAGCCGCTGGTACGCGTGGGCGATTCGCAGTCGGTTGGAGCCGATCAAGAAGGTCGCGCGGATGATCAAGCGCCACTGGGACGGGGTGATCAATGCGGTCCTGACCAACGTCACGAACGCGCGCTCAGAGGGCATCAACGCCAAGATCCAGTGGATCAAGCGGCAGGCCTGCGGATATCGCAACCGCGAGCGGTTCCGCAACGCCATCTACTTCCATCTGGGAGGGCTCGACCTCTACCCGAACGCGCTCGCTGCCCACACGAATTCCTGAAGCGGCATAAAGAAAAACCCCGGCGTGTGGCTTGAAGCCAGACCCCGGGGGTTTAAAGACCTAACTCCCGTAGCAGTAAGGCAGAAGATCGTAAGCCGTCTTTCCGGACGGTGTCAAGGGAGCCGGTGGCGCCGACGGTCCAAGGCCCGCTGTGCCGGTCCCGTTCGCGGTCATCCGGGGTACGGTTGAGAGTCATCGCTCTGAGCGGTGCGGGTGCTCTACGTTCGTTGCCGTCGATGCGCCGCTCGCCGAAGGTCTAGCAGCCCGTGGTGGAACTCCGTGTTACACCGAGAGCGGTGAGGCGCTCGCCTGACAAGGCGCGACGAGGGAGGATATTGGCCATATCCGACCGAGGAGCAACGCCGTTCAGGCGGGATGCATCACCGCTCGAATGTAGCGGGGGTTTCACCACGGGCTGCTAGCCGTCCAGAACATAGCCGCGTTGCTCGTCTCGTCATACTCGCGCCGGACCAAGCGAAGGTCGCACGTCGGGGATCCCGTCCGACCTGGCCCGAGTTCATCCGAGCGATTCATCAGCAGGCGTAAACCCTCTTCGTCACCTCGAACAACTCGCGCTTACGCGCAGAGGTGAACCAAAGGCCCTGAAACGGAAATCCCCGCGACGCCATCCCAGGCGCCGCGGGGATCCCGTCAATCACTGAATCCGCTGCGCCGCCAGCTAGTTGGCGACTGGGTACTTCGTCAGGCCACCGCCGGCGAACGGCCGCGAAGCCGGACCCTCGGCGACGAAGATGTTGCCGTCCCCGTCCACCGCAATCCCCTCGCCCGCGAGCCCCTGCAGCGTCCGGCCCTCGGCCGGGATGTGCGGCGGAACGAACCCGGTGACACGGTCTTCGCCGGACGGGCCGACCCGTACCCCGTTCATCCAGCCGTAGTGGTTGCCCTGCGACGACTCGGAGTCGATCGCGTAGAGCGTGTCATCCGCCGTGATGAACAGCCCGCTGACGCGGCTGAACTGCTGGTAGATGTCGAGCAGCTCGCCTTCGCGATCGAAGATCTGGATCCGGTGGTTGCCGCGGTCGGCCACGAACAACCGTCCCTGCGAGTCGAACTCCATCGCGTGCGGGGTGCGGAACTGTCCCGGCCGGAAACCGATCTCGCCCCACTGCTTGATGAAGTTGCCCTCGGCGTCGTACTTCAGGATACGACCGGTGCGACCCTCTGGCGGGTCGGGGTTCTGGCCGCTGTGGCCGTCGGAGACGAAGATCTCGCCCGTCGGCCCCCAGGTGATGACGTCGCACGGCTCGTTCAGGTGAACCCCGTCCGCATCGTCGCCCGGCTCGCCCGCCACGCCGAGGGTCATCAGCACTTCGCCCTCGGGGCTGAACTTGAACACCTGGTGCCCGATCTCGTCGTTCCCCTGCGAGTCGGTCACCCAGACGTTGCCGTCATCGTCGGCGTGCAGGCCGTGGGGCAGGACTAACAGTCCCGCGCCGAAGCTGGCGAGGAGCTCGCCCGTGTTCCGGTCGTACTTCAGGACCGGATCCACGGTCGGGTTGGCCGCGCAGCCGCCGTCCAGACCGTTGGCGCCGCAGCGGTCATACACCCAGACATGGCCGTCGGTCGGATCGATGTCGATGCCCGCCGTCGATCCCCAGGTGCGGCCGTCCGGCAAGGAGGCCCACTCCGTGAGCACGTCGCTGGTCGGGTTCGGCAGCATCCGCTGCACGAGATCGGCGCTGCCGGCCGGCTCCGCCATCGCTTCCTCCGCCATCGCTTCCTCTGCCGGCGCCGACATGTCGCCGCCGCCGCCACAGGCCACCGCGGCGGCGAAGCCCACCAGCGCGAACAGCGTCGCGCCCCGCTTAAGTACGAGTCGATAGTCCATCATGTTGCCCTCTCCCCGGGTCCCGTCTTGTTGGCGCCCAATCAGAAACTCAAATCGTAGCCGAAACCCGTCTCGGTTCCAACCGGCGAAACGCCCGCCGCCGCACCGTCGTCAATCGGCGGTAGGATGGAGTTCGCATGGCCGTTCCTCCGTATGCCGCGCTCGGGTTCGCCATCACCATCACCCTGATGCTGCTTCCGGCCACCAGCCTCGCGCAGACGGCGCCTCGCACCGGTTGGGGCGATCCCGACCTCCAGGGCCTCTGGAATCACGGGACCGCGACCCCGCTCGAGCGACCCGAGCGCTTCGGAGAACGGGACGCGTTGACCGACACGGAAGTCGCGGAGATCAATGCCGCGCAGACGTCGGCGGAAGGCGTCGGCGCGCGCCGGGTCGTCTGGTGGGAACGGCCGCTCTCCGATGGCCGCACCTCGATGATCGTCGATCCACCCGACGGGCGGATTCCGTGGTCCGAGGCGGGGCGCGCCGCGCTCGCCGCCCGCGGGCCCGACCTGGTCGACAACCCGGAGGATCGGAACCTGCCGGGCCGCTGCATCTCGTACGGCATCCCACGCCTCGGCGGCCCCTACAGCCAGAACATCCACATCGCGCAGGCGCCGAACCATCTGATTATGTTCTTCGAGATGACCCACGAGTTCCGGGTGGTCTGGCTCGACGGCCGGCCCCGCCTGCCGGACGGTATCCGCCAGTGGCTGGGCGACTCGCGCGGCCGCTGGGACGGCGACACCCTCGTCGTCGAAACCACCAACTTCCACCCGGATCAGGAATTCCAGCGCCTCTCGATGGAGAACGTGACGCTCACCGAGCGCTTCACGCGGACCGGCGACGACACCATCCGCTACGCGGTGACGTTCGAGGATCCGTCGCTCTGGACCCAACCCTGGACGGCGGACATCCGAATGCCGCGGACGCCGGGACCGATGTTCGAGTTCGCCTGCCACGAGGGCAACGTCGGCATGACGGCGATACTGGAAATCGCGCGGGGGGAAGAGGAGCGGGCAACGGAGGGGAGACGCTGACGTTGCGCCGCTCGCTCGCCCTGGTTCTCTCTCCGATCCTGGCCCTTGCACTCCCGCCGCTCGCGGCGGCGCAACAGGACACTTCCGGGTCTCAGGATCCGCCGACGCAGGCGCCCGCCGTCCCGACGGAGATCTTCGGGCCAGCGCCCCCCGTCCCCCCCGCCGTGATCGTGCGCGACGCCAGCGGCGTCACCGTGCGCGCGACGCGAACGAACCAGCCGATCGACATCGACGGCGATCTCGACGAGGAGATCTACCAGCAGGTGCAGTCGATGTCCGACTTCATCCAGAACGACCCGGCCGAGGGGGACCCGGCAACCGAGCGGACCGAGGTGTGGCTCCTCTACGACGACGACAACGTCTACGTGGTGGCCCGCTGCTGGGAAACGCGCCCCGACCGGATCATCGCCACCGAAATGCGGCGCGACAACTTCCGGGTCGTGCGGGACGACAACTTCGCCTGGTCGTTCGACACTTTTTACGACCGGCGCAACGTCATCATGTTCGAGGTGAGCGCGGTCGGCGGCCGGATCGACGCCCAGACCACGAACGAATCGCAGGTGAACATGGACTGGAATCCCATCTGGGACTTCTCGGTCGGCCGGTTCGACGGCGGTTGGACGTTGGAGGTGGCGCTCCCCTTCAAGTCGCTCCGCTACCGCGCCGGCGGATCGCAGGTCTGGGGCTTCCAGGCACGACGGGTCAACCGCTGGAAGAACGAATCGTCGTACCTGACGCCGCTCTCCGCCGCCCAGGGCCTGCGCGGGCACTTCCGCGCGTCGCTCGCCGCAACCGTGGTTGGTATCGACGCGCCGCCGGCATCACGCTTGTTCGAGGTGAAACCGTACGTGATCGGCGACTTGACGACGAACCTCGGGCCGTCCGACCCGGCCGCGCGGCTGTCGAACGAACCGGACGGCGCTTTTGGCATCGACGCCAAGCTCGGCGTCACCGAGGGCCTGACCGCCGACTTCACCTACAACCCCGACTTCGCCCAGGTGGAGGCGGACGAGCAGCAGATCAACCTGACGCGCTTCAACCTCTTCTTTCCGGAGAAACGCGAGTTCTTCCTCGAGAACCAGGGGATATTCAGCTTTGGCGGCGGCGCCACCAGCGGCCGGGCGGCCGGCGGGAGCGACATGCCGGTCCTCTTCTACAGCCGGCAGATCGGCCTGGAGGGAACGCGCGAAGTCCCACTGCGCGCGGGCGGGCGGCTGACCGGACGGGCGGGCGCGTTCACGCTCGGGGCCATCAACATCCAGTCAAGCGACCTGTTCGCGGACGAGCCGATGTCGATGAGCCTGACGCCCGGCGCGTCGACCGCCACGGCGCCGCTGGTCCCCAGCACCAACTTCACCGTCCTTCGGGCGAAGCGGGACATCCTGCGGCGGAGCACGGTCGGCCTGCTCTTCACCGGACGGTCCGAGAGCCGCCTCGGCAACGGCTCGAACGAAGCGTTCGGCGCCGACGGCATCTTCGGCTTCTACGACGACGTGACCATCAACACGCACTGGGCGCAGACCCGCACACCCGGCCTGACCGGCAACAACACCAGCTACCGCGCACAGCTCGACTACCGGGGCGACCGCTACGGCGCCGAGATAGAACACCTGCTCGTCGGCGATTCGTTCAATCCGGAGATCGGTTTCGTGCGCCGGCGCGACATGCGGCGCAGCTACGGCCTGTTCCGGTTCAGTCCGCGCCCGCAGAACATCGGCTGGATCCGCCGCTTCCTCTGGAGCGGATCGTTCGCCTACGTGGAGAACCTGGCAGGCCAGGTCGAGACACGCGAAGCGACCGGCATCTTCACGATCGAACTGGACAACAGCGACATGTTCACGGTGAACGCGATGCGCTCGTACGAGTTCCTGCCGGAGCCGTTCGAGATCGCCAGGGGCGTCACGCTGCCGGTCGCCGGCTACGACTTCGCCAACGGCCAGGTGAGCTACCAGTTCGGCCAGCAACGGCGGCTCGGCGGCACGCTCATGGTGGAGCATGGCACCTTCTTCAGCGGCACCAAGACCGCCTTCACGCTCCGCCAGGGACGCGCCGCCATCACGACCCAGTTCTCGGTGGAGCCGACCTGGTCCATCAACCAGATCGATCTGGTGGAAGGATCCTTCACGACGAATCTCGTGGGGTCGCGGATCACCTACACGGTGACGCCGTTGATGTTCGCCAGCGCCCTGCTGCAGTACAACTCGGCCGCCGATGCGGTCTCCGCCAACGTCCGCTTCCGCTGGGAATACCAGCCGGGAAGCGAGCTGTTCATCGTCTTCAACGAGCAGCGCGACACGACGATGCGCCGTTTCCCCGGCCTCGTGAACCGGGCGTTCGTCGTGAAGTTCAACCGCCTGTTCCGCTTCTGAAGTCCACCGGAGTAGGATAGGGCCTTCGAAGCGAAGGAGATCGAGATGCAAACCTACCGAATCGCCGTCGCCGTCGTGACCCTTGCCGCCCTTGCGACACTCGCCGCGCCGCCGGCCCTTGCGCAGTCTTCGGACGACGCGGCTGCCTCGATGCCGATGCGCACCCCCGACGGCCAGCCCGACATTTCCGGCATCTATACCTTCCGCACGCTCACGCCGCTGCAGCGCCCGACCACCTTCGAGGGGAAGGACACGCTCGACCCGGAGGAAGCGGCCCAGTTCGAGGCGTCCGAGCGGGTGCGGCTGAACCGCGACCTCTTCGACCCGGAGTCGGGCGCGCCGAGCGCCGGCTACCAGTCCCGCGCCGAAGGCGGCGTCCTCTCCTACAACGAATTCTGGTACGAGCGGGGCATCGAGCTGACCACCGACAAGCGCACATCCCTCGTGGTCGACCCGCCCACCGGCCGGATCCCGTACACCGAGGAGTACGCGGTCGCGCAGCAGATCCGCCGGCTCAATCTCCGGAACGGCTTCGGTGACCACTACACCGACCGCAGCCTTGGCGACCGCTGCATGATGGGCTCGAACTCCGGCCCGCCGATGCGTCCCGGCTCGTACAACAACAACGTCCACATCTTCCAGGCGCCCGGCTACGTCGCCCTGCTGAACGAGCACATCCACAACGTCCGGATCATCCCGATCGATCAGCCGCACCTCGAGCTCCCGCAGTGGGTCGGCAGCTCGCGCGGCCACTGGGAGGGCGAGACGCTGGTCGTCGAGACGAAGAACTTCCTCCGCGAGACCAACTTCGCCGGCAGTTCGAAGGACACGCACCTGATCGAGAAGTTCACCCGTGTCGACGCCGACACCGTGGTGTACGAGTTCACGATCGAGGATCCGAACAACTACACGCGTCCCTGGACGGTGGTCATTCCCTTCCGTCGCACCGACGGTGTCCTCTTCGAATACGCCTGCCACGAAGGCAACTACGGCCTGACCGGCATCCTGGCCGGCGCGCGGAAGCTGAACACGCAGAAGGTCACGTCGCTGGACGGCCAGTAGCCCTGGCGCGCTACGTTCGATCGGGCCGCGTTGTCCAAGTGCGGCCGGCGGGGGTGGCAGCCGCGACGGTTTCGACTTGCGCGACGGCGCAGGCGCCCCCCAACCCCACGGCCAGCGATTCCATACACGGTGTGAGCCTCGTGCGCTAAGGCCGGACCTTTCGGCAATTGGCCCGCGGGCTGAATATGACCATGGTCATGACCATGGTATATTCAAGGACACGCGCTCTGCGACACGGAGCGGGACCCATGCAGACCAGGAAGGATTCAGCGACCCGCCCACGGACCATCAAGGCATCCGACTTCAAGGCGAAATGCCTGCAGTTGATGGATGAAGTCGCGGAAGGCGGAGAAGAGATTGTGATTACCAAGAACGGCCGACCCGTCTCCCGACTCGTGCCGTATCAGGAGAAGCCGAAGGCGCTTTTCGGCATCGACAGGGATCGGATAGACATCCTGGGTGACATCGTCTCTCCGATGCCCGCGGACTGGTACGAAAAGACCGGCGACTCCGGGAACGACCTGATTTGATCCTCCTCGATACGCACGTTCTGATCTGGCTCCGTTTCGGCCACTCGAAACTGGGCCGCCGAACGCGACGCGCCATCGAGCGGGCGTGGTCACACGGCGAGGCAGCCGTCTCTGCAATCTCCTTCTGGGAGATCGGCGTGCTGACTGAGAAGGGCCGCGTGAACATCCGGGTCGACCTGATTGCCTGGCGGCGCGAGATGTTGCGCCAGGGATTGATTGAGCTCCCCGTCGACGGCGAGATCGCCGCCCGGGCCGGCGCGCTCCAGAACATCCATGGAGATCCAGCCGACCGGCTCATCATGGCAACCGCGCTCGGAGGACATCGGTTGGCCACGGCCGATCAGCGCATTCTCGACTGGCCCGGCGCGCTGGACCGGCTCCGGGCGAGCGACTAGCTCGCGGCATGGCCCCGGTCGACCTGCTGATCGTCGCGCTCTTCATCCTCTACGCCATCTCCTCCGGGCTCCGGAACCGGCGCGCGGCATCGCGCGATCTGGAAGCCTACTTCCTCGCCGACCGATCGCTCCCCGGATGGAAGGCGGGATTGTCGATGGCGGCAACCCAGTTCGCCGCCGACACACCGCTACTGGTGACCGGGCTGGTGGCGACGGCCGGGATCTTCGCGCTGTGGCAGTTGTGGATCTACGCGCTGGCCTTCCTGCTGATGGGGTTCGTCCTCGCGCCCGGGTGGCGGCGGGCCGGGGTGGTGACCGATGCCGAGCTGACCGAGGCGCGGTATGGCGGGCGCGCCGCCATCGTGCTGCGGGGGATCAAGGCGATCTGGTTCGGGACGGTATTCAACTGCGTCGTCCTCGCGTTCGTCTTCTTCGCCGCGGCGAAGATCGCCGAGCCTTTCCTGTTGTGGGATGTCTGGCTCCCGCCCGCCCTCTTCGATCCGGTGGTCGGGCTGGTCGAGCGGGTCGGAGCGCCGCTGACCCTCGGGGCGCCGGACGATCCGGCGGTCTGGGTGCGGACGGCATCCAATCTGATCTCGATCCTGCTGATCCTGACCGTGGCCGCCTTCTATTCGATGACCGGCGGCTTGCGCAGCGTGGTGGCGACCGATGTGGTGCAACTGGTGGTGATGTTCGTCGGGACGGCGGCGTTCGCGTGGTTCGCAGTACGCGAGGCGGGCGGACTCGCGGTGCTGCCCTCGCGCATCGAGGCGCTGTTCGCAGGCGGCGGACCGGGCGGCATCCGGCCGGAAGAGATCCTCGCGTTCACGCCGGGAGCCGCACGGGATGCGTCGGCCGCGGTGCTCGCACTGTTCGGCCTGCAGTGGCTGATTCAGATCAACGCGGACGGCACCGGCTACCTGGCCCAGCGGTCGATGGCGTGCCGGAGCGACGCTGACGCGCGGACGGCGGCAATCGTCTTCACGTTCACGCAGATCCTGCTGCGGAGCCTGTTGTGGATTCCGCTGGCGCTCGGGCTGCTGGTGGTGTTTCCGCCCGACGTTGCATCGCTCGGCGCGGGCGGCACGTCGTCCAATCCGGCGCTGCTGCAGGCGGAGCGGGAAGCAACCTACGTGCGTGGCATGGCGGAACTGCTGCCGGCCGGATTGCGCGGGCTGATGGTGACCGGGATGCTCGCGGCACTCGTGTCGACAGTCGACACGCACCTGAACTGGGGCGCGTCCTACTGGACCAACGACATCTACAAGCGGTTCGTTTGCCAGCTCTGGCTGGGACGCGAACCCTCGGCGCGCTCGCTCGTCCGGGTCGCGCGCGGAGCGAACGTCCTGCTGGTGGTGATGGCGCTCGGCGTCATGACCAGTCTGACGTCAATCAACGAAGCGTGGCAGATAAGCCTGCTCCTCGGCGCCGGCATGGGCGTGGTGCTGATCCTGCGGTGGATCTGGTGGCGCATGAACGCGTGGGGAGAGATCGCGGCGATCGCAGCGTCTGTGGTCGCGGCGCCGGTATTGATGGCCGTCGTGCCGGACGATCAGCATGCCGTCCGGTTGCTGGCCGTCGCCGTGGTGGCGACCGGGACGGCGTTGGTGGCGGTCGCCGTTGCGGGACCGGAGGACCGCGAACGGCTGGTGGCCTTCTACCGGAAGGTTCGGCCGGTGGGATTCTGGGGACCGGTGGCGCGAGAGGCGGGCGTGGATGACTCGCGGGACGCGGACGGCGGGCGAGGCACGGATGATGCGCGGGACGACGGTCCGGCGCGGCTGGCCCGGGCGGTGGCGGCGGCCGGCTTGTGCGCGCTGTCGCTCTTCTGCCTGCTGGTGGGGATCGGATCCTGGATGGTGGGCAGTCCGGCGCCGGAATGGGCGCCGTCCGCCGGCGTATGGCAGTTCGGACTCGTTGTGCTTGGTCTGGGGCTGACGCCGGTCTGGCGGCGATTGGGACGGCGTCTCTAGTCGATCGCGTCCGGGAAAGGTGACGCCGCCATAGAGTCCTTTCCAATCCAGAAATGAGCCTGAAGCGGGCCGATGAGCCAGACATGTCAGGCAGCCGGGTCAATGGACCGGAATAGCCGCGTGCGCGCCTCCTCAACGGCGCGCGCGGCGTCATTGTCGCTCAGGGCGAAGGCGATGTCGTCGAGCTGTTCGAAGGTGGTCCCCGGGTTGAGGTAGTCGGTGGCCCCGGGGAGCGACGTGAGCTTCTCGTAGGGCGTCATGATGTCGGCGTCGCGGTAGCGCTTGCGGACGCGCCCCTTGGCGTCGACCACCGTGCTGGGAAAGAAGCAGGGGCGGTGGAAGTTGAGGTAGGGCGAGAGGACGTTCTGGGTGAAGTCGTTGACGCGTTGGGCGTGGCGGCTGGGGATGTGGCCGTAGCCGAGGTGCTTGCGGACGACCGAGCCGTTCTTGCTCTCGACGAGGGCGTTGTCGTTGGTGTGTCGGGCTCGGGACTTGGTGAACTCGTCGATGTGGAGGGCTTGCAGCAGCGCGGCGACGGTGCGGTTGACGTATTCCGACCCGTTGTCGGAGTGGAAGCCGTGGAGGGTGAACGGGAAGGCGCGGAGCAGGGCGCTGAGGACCGGGGCCAGGCACGCGGCGTGGAGATGCTCGACCGAGCCGATGCACTGGAACTGGGTGACCTCATCCACCAAGTTCACGTGGTACAGGCCTTTAACGTCATCGAGGTCAGCCTGATGGACGGAATCGACCCGGACATAGCCGGGGCGCCCGAACGGTGCCGGCCGGCGGCGCTCGCCGATCGCCACCTGCACCGGGCGCGTCGGCATGGGGGTGGTTCCGCGGCGCCGTTGATAGGTGATCGAGTGCCGCAGGTTGTAGAGATGGCCGTTCGAGATGCCGGCCAGGCGCTCGAACCGATGGTCGTCGAACCGATGGTAGGCGCGCGCACAGAGCGTGCGGGTGGCCGGTCCGGACAGCGTGCCGTGGAGCCGGTCGACCTCGGCGAGCAGGCCGATGTCGGTGCTGCTGTAACGGCGCGGGAATGGTCGGCTGGGTGCGCCGCGGCGGTCGGCGATCCTCCCGGTGGCCCGGTGTTGAGTCACGAGCCGGGTGAGTTGGGCGCGCGACAGGCCGGTCACCTTGGCCAGCAAGCTCCGGAGCAGACCCTTCTCAGCCTTCCCCTGGTGGACATAGTCGAACCGTGTCAAGGTGCGCTCGATGAACCCGTAGGCGTCCGCTCGCGTCGACACATTCAGGTCGATCAGTCCGCTGCCGTCAAGGAACGCTCGAACGTGTTGCAGGGTCCGCAGGCGGTCTGTCTGGAGTGTCACGATCATCCTCCGATGATCCACCACCCAGCTCCCCTTCAGGCTCATGTGTCGTTGGAAACAACTCCCCCTTCAGGCTCATGTCTCATTGGAAGAGACTCATAGGAGCTATTGTAGCTATAATAGCTATATGAAGGAGATTGCCGCCAGAGAGGCGAAGAACCGGTTCGGGCAACTGCTAGACGCCGCGCAGAGCGCTCCGGTTCGGCTAACCAAGAAGGGCCGTCCGGTGGGAGTCGTCATGTCGATGGAGCAGTACGAGCGGCTACGAGGCGCCGCCTGGGCGCGCCTGATCGAGACGATGGACCATCTGGGGGCCGAGGCCTCGGCGCGCGGACTGACCGACAAACGCCTGAACGCGCTCCTCGCCGATGACGACTGAACGGCTGGTGCTCGACACCAATGTGCTGATCAGCGCCGCACTCCGACCCGCCGGGCCTCCCCGGGCGATTGTCGACACCGTCCGCGCGACTGGCGGCATCCTCCTCTTCTCCGACGAGACGTTTGACGAACTCCGTACACGGATCCTGCTGCCGAAGTTCGACCGGTATGTCCGTCCGGACGCGCGCGCGGTCTTCCTCGCTCAACTCGAGGCAGTCTCGGGATGGGTATCGATCGTCGGCGCCACGCAGGGCTGTCGGGATCCGAACGACGACAAGCTGCTCGAGACCGCACTGCAGGGACAGGCGGATTGCATTGTCACGGGCGACGCGGATCTGCTGGTGATGTCGCCGTTCCAGGGCATCCCGATCCTGACGCCGACGGAGCAGCTCGCACGGAGCCAAGACAACTTTATTGCGCCGGAGCTTCGTGGGTATGCAACATCCGCTCGCCGGCCTGGACCGCCATCCGCCCGGCGGCCAGACGACGCCTGTTGGTGACGCCTTCCCAGCACCCTTCCTCGAAAAACTCGTAGGAACCGTCGCCGATCCGACCCATCGAGAACGCCATCGTCCACGGGCGGGTGAATACTCCCGGATCGTCGACGGTGGCCTCGTAGCGGAGAGTGTCGGCGTCTTCCAGGCTCCAGCGCTCGACCACGTGGAGCGACTCGCTGTAGATACTCCCGTGGGAATCGAGCCACGGGATGTCGTTGAAGTTCCTCGCATCGACCACCAGGACGTCGCCCTCCCAGCGGCCGCGCGAGTCGCCGTTGAACATCACGATGTCCTCGCCCACGTGCGGGCGATCGTCCATCGGAATGACCCGGTAGGCATGCGCCCACTCGTAGAGGATGACGATATGTCCGTCGTTCTGGAGGATCTGCAGGTCCCCGCGGTAGTTGCTGCGCGGCGCGCCGAGCAGCAGGCAGCGATCCTCCGGATCGATCTGGTCGAGCTCGGTCGGGGTCTCCATGTCCCACAGGAGCTCGGTGCGCTTCACCCGCGCCCATTCCTGGTAGGGAAGGCGCCCGTTCGGCGGATCGATGATCACCGGTTCGGGCAGCCCGAGCCGGTCCGGCCCGCGACTCTGCATCTTGGCGTGGATGGGGTCGCAGCAACCCTCCTCGATGCTGTGCGAGGCGTTGACCGGCCCGCCGTCCCAGTAGCCCTGCAGGTCAGGATGACCCTCCGCCGTGCGCGGCGGCGTCCCGGCCGACTCCTGCGCGGAGACGGACAGAGACGCGACTGCACAGCCGACGGCGATGACGACCGCTACATTGATCACTCGATTACGCATCGAACCTCCTCCGCGCGTCTACCGGCGCTTCATTTGTCCGCTGCCAGCTCCCGCTCGGAGTAGGCAAAGCACTCGTACTCCAGGAGCTGGACGTTCGCTTCCTGCCGGCGATAGAGCGGCATCTGCATGGTCCAGGGCCGCGTGAATACCTTCGGGTCCTCGATCGTGACCTCGTAGAGCAGGTGATCCGGACCAGTCGGCGTGTAGCGCTCGACCAGGTGCAGTTCTTCACTGTGGAAATTGCCCGCCTTGTCGAACCAGGTCTGATCGTTGAAATGGACGACGTCTACGACCAGCGTGTCGCCTTCCCAGCGCCCGCGCGAGTCGCCCATCCAGAAGTCTATGTGTCCCTCCGGGTGCGGGCTCCCGTCCATGTAGATGGTGCGGGTGACATGCACGTACTCGTACAGGATCAGGACGCGGTCGGAGAACTGGAGAATCTGGAACGGGTACGGCATGTAGGTGATCCGCGGCAAGCCCGGCATGTAGCACTGCGTGTTCGGGTCCGCCGTCAGCCGGTTCGCGGTGTTCTCCTGCTTCTGCCGCAGCGCCCGCTCCTGGTAGGGAATCTCGTTCCCGACCACCACCCCCTGTCCGGCCGGCGCGACGGCGCTCGGCGGATGGTCCTGGATGTCCCACGCGGCGGTGTTCAGCGCTTGCCAGACACCCTGCAGATCGGGTTGCCCCTCCGGGGTGCGCGGCGGCACGTAGGCCTCGCCGGAACCGGCCTGCGCCTGCGCCGCCACCGGCAGCGCGACGATCAGACCGGCGCAGATGACCGCAATCAAGGCCAGATTCGACCGCGTGGACACGATGTTCATACCTCCGCGCCGCGCCCTGTGCGCTTCCCGCACGCTCGACGCACCGCGCGCCTAGCGCTGCCCGGTCGGCTCGGGCGCACCGGTACCCGACGAGCCGGCGAAGAAGTCGCGCCCGTCCGGGAACGTGACGGTGATGCCGTTGGCGGTCGGCGTCCCGTCCTTGGAGACGTAGCCCTCGACGACGAATTCGACGCCGATCGGGAAGTCGGTGCGCCGGAGGCCACGCCTCAGGAGCGCCGTCGGGTTACCCATCTCGACCGCCCAGGTCACCACCGTGCCGTCGGATTCCTCCACGTCCATATGCAGCCACCCGTGCGGATTCACCCACTCGAGCTCGGTCAGCTTCCCGTGGAGCGTGATCGGCTTCTCGATGTCGAACTCCGCCGAAAACGAATGGTGCGCAGACCCGGTCGCCGCCACCAGCAGCACCCCGAGACTCACGAATGCAATCGCCAGCGTTCTCATCGGCCTGACCTCCTGATCCACCGAACCGGTCACGCGACACGTCCAGGCGCCAGCCTGTGCCGGCAGCCCTGGTGTCAACTCACGAACTCTGTCACCGCCAAGCTATCGCATGTGCTACCGCACTGCAAGGGTTTGCCGCTTCGAACTCCCGGACCTGTAGCGATGCCAACATGCGGTTCCGCCAGATCTCCTGCCCGCTGGAACCGCGCCTGGGGAGGCCGACCGTTTCTCGCGATCCGCCAAGGTGGCCGCAAAAGAGATGGCCCCGCTCGTGGATGATCGCGGCGAATTGCTGCTCCGGGGGCTGGTTTCGGTTGTAGACCAAGTCGACGCCGGGGCGGTTCGACCGCTTCGACGGCATGATGAGGCCCGCGCAAGCCGGCCCGTAGTCCCCTCCGTCACAGTTGACGCCGTAGCGGGTGAGGCGTGTGATCAGGTCGCAGAGCACACGCTCGTCCAGCGTTCCCGTGGTCCTGAACGGGTCGAGCAGCGATTCCGGAACCGGATCGCCCTCGGTGTCGGCCACATCGAAGACAAAACCGACGGGTCCGAACGGCCTGAGGATGACGAGCGGCGTGGCGCTGGGCTTGACGGTGCGATTGAACCGCTCCTTCCATTCCCTGGCGGACGCGAAGTAGTAGCAGCCCGGTTTCTGCTGGTACACGAGCAGTGCGTTGAAGGGCGCCATGCGTGGAAACTGCTTGATAAAGCGAAGTACCTTCCGGAAGTCATCCGGGTTCCGGTAGAGACGGACCTCCTGGAGGAGTTCGTCCAGC
The DNA here is from genome assembly GCA_965246995.1 of Vicinamibacterales bacterium. Lineage (GTDB taxonomy): Bacteria > Acidobacteriota > Vicinamibacteria > Vicinamibacterales > UBA8438 > VXRJ01. Next base: position 277,932 of record OZ252008.1, on the reverse strand, counting down.
TTCTGGGAGTCCTCCTTCCACCGCTTCTTGTCGCTGCCGGGGCTCACGCCGTCCTCTTTCCGCTCTAGTGGGGTCAGTGGGTCAGGCCGTAGATCATGTAGTTGACGCCCAGTTCGAAGCCGTTGTTCATCGGCTCAACGGGGAAGAATCCTGTACCACCCGACTGCCAGTATTCGGCAAGGTTGGTGTTGTAGTTGGCGATTGCCATCAGGCGCCGGGTGGGGTCGTTGTCCTCGAAAAGGCCGAAGTACTCCGGGACGAGGCCGGCCAGGTGGTGGTTGTAGGGGTTGGGAAGCTGCAGTTCCGTCACCTGAAAGAAGCTGTCGAAGATGCGGTGGGCGGGGTCCATCGGGAGCCAGCGCGCGTCGGGGAGGACGCGGCGCATCTGCCCCTCGAAGTTCTCCCACTGCTGGCCCTCGAAGTCGTTGAAGATGACGAAGCCGCCCTTCAGAAGGTAGGCGCGTAGCTGCGCCGCCTCGTCATCGGTCATCACCCAGAAGCCGGGCTCCTGCATCAGCGCCACCGGGTGACGGAAAAGCGCGGGGTCGTCCAGCGTCAGGATCAGGCTGCCCGTGTTGTTCGTGTCCACGGTGGTGAAGTCGCTGAGCAGCGTCATCAGGTGCTGTTCGGCGCGCGGGAATTCGTGCAGCCAGAAGTTGGGGCCGCGGCCGTAGACCTGGCCGCCCGGCTCGCCGCGGTTCCAGCGGAGCCGGACGAACGTGAACTCGCCCTGGTAGGGAAGGCCTCTGCTGCCCCAGTCGCCGATGCCGCGGAAGAGAGGCTGCGTGGCGGTTGCCGTCGCGGCGAGGACGAGGGCGGCAACGGCGGCGAGCGCGGCAGCCGCGAGGGCAGCCAGCGCTGGGGCTCGGAGCAACCGCGGCCATCGGCGCATTGGGGGTCCTCTTGGGCGATCCGGGTCGCTCCATCATACGCGGTGGGGACTGTTATTCACGTCGGGCCGGCACACGGACATTGCCGCCGTGAACGGCAGCGCACCATAATCGCGTCCATGCGGGTATCCCGACGGGGCGGCCGTGCAGTGGGAATCGCGACGCTGTTGCTCGTGGGCACGGCGCTCGCGGCGGCCCAAACGCAGCAGCGCGACCGGACGCAAGAGCCATACGACGCGTTCCAGCGACCGCCCCCCGATCCGGAGGCGATTCAGCGCGGCCAGGCGCTCTACGGACTCCACTGCCGCGCATGCCACGGCGTCGATCTGCGTGGCGGCGACCTGGGCGGCCCGAACCTGCTGCGGTCACAACTCGTGCTGAGCGACTTGGACGGCGAGCTGATCTGGCCTGTGATCCGGGACGGCCAGTCGACGCCGGGCGGGTCGTCGATGCCGCCCCAGTCGGTCTCCGAGGACGATGGGCACGCGGTGTCGGTCTACCTGCACAGCGTCCTGGCGACGGCGACGCGGCAGGGCGGGCCACCGGAGGGAGCGGACGTCGAGCTGAACATCCTGATCGGGGACGCCGAGGCCGGACGCACGTATTTCGAGGCGAACTGCGCCTCGTGTCATTCGCCGACGGGGGATCTCGCGGGCATTGCGTCGGCGATCACGGAGGCGCAGGAGCTTCAGAACACCTGGGTGCGCGGACGGCGGCTCGGCGCCGAGCGGCGGCCGGTGACTGTCAGAGTGACGCTGCCGTCGGGCGAGCAGGTCTCCGGCACACTCGACCGGCACGACGACTTCTACGTGTCTCTGGTGACCGCCGACGGCGAGCGCCGTTCGTTCAGTCGGCGCGGCAACGAACCGCGCGTCGAGCTGGACGATCCGGCGGGGCGGCATACCGAGCTGCTGCCGATCTACACCGACACCGACATCCACAACGTCACGGCATACCTGGCGACGCTGCGGTAGGGAGGTCGACGAGATGGTGAAGCGATTCGGACTCCCGTTCGTGGTGATAGCGCTGCTGTCGGCTGCGACTGCCTCCGCCCAGAGCGGCGGCGACGGCCTCGACCCGGCAGCGCTCCTCGAACCGCTCGAGGCGACGTGGCCCACCTATTCGGGCGACTACAGTGGCCGGCGCTACAGCACGCTGACGCAGGTGAACACCGAGACGGTGCATCAGATGACGCTCGCGTGGACGCGCGAAATCGACACCGGCATGCCCAACCGGCTCGAGGGCCAGGGCGCGCCGGACTTCGTCGGCGGCGAGGGCACGGGCGATTTTGCCATCGGCAGCCAGCGGATCAAGGGCTCGATCCTGTACGTCGACGACATCCTGTACCTCACAGCGCCGGACCATGTCTGGGCGCTCGATGCGCGCACCGGCGACGAGATCTGGCACTACTTCTGGAAGACGCGCGGCAGTATCCATATCGGCAACCGCGGCGCCGCCATCTGGCGGAACGCGCTCTTTTTCGAGACGCCCGACAACTACCTGGTCTCGCTCGACCGGCGGACCGGCGAGGAACGGTGGCATGTCGAGATCGCCGGCTTCGAGGAGCAGTACTTCTCGACGATGTCGCCGATCGTGGTGGGCGATCACGTGCTGGTCGGCACCGGCAACGACCTGGATGCGCCCGGCTTCCTGCAGTCGTTCGATCCGGAAACGGGCGAGCGGCAGTGGATTTTCTACACGGTGCCGATGACACTCGATTCCCCCGGCCTCGACACCTGGCCGAACCTTGACGCGGCGCGGCACGGCGGCGGGCAGGTCTGGGTGCCTGGCGCCTACGACCCGGAGACCAATTACTACATCTTCGGGACCGGGAACCCGACGCCCGGCTATACCGGCGTCGCGCGACCGGGTGACAACCTGTTCACCTGCACGCTGATCGCCGTCGACGTCGCCACCGGCGAGATGGCGTGGTACTTCCAGACGTCACCGCACGACACGCATGACTGGGATTCCGCCCAGACGCCGGTCCTGATCGACGGGGTGATCGACGGCGTCCCGCGCAAGCTGGTCTCGACCGCGGCACGCAACGGCTATTTCTTCACCGTCGACCGCGTCACCGGCGAGCATGTCGTGACCAGCCGCTACGGCACCACCGCCAACTGGGCCAGCCACATCCGGGAGAGCGGCGAGCCGGAGGCCGCGCCGGAAAAGGAAGCAATCATCCCGGGCACGCTGGTCTCGCCGGTCGAGGGCGGCGTGGTGAACTGGCAGCCGCCGGCGTTCAACCCCGATACCGGCCTTTTCTATACGCAGGAGAACAACGGGTTCAATCTGCTCTACCTGACCGACCCCGACCCGCGCGGGTCGATGGGACTGGGCGGGAAGGACCGGATCAACGTCGGGTCCGGGGGGAACGCGTTCTCGGCCATCGACTACCGGACCGGCGAGACGGTCTGGCGGCACCCCTGGCCGGTCGGCGGCGGTGGCGGCGCGGGGGTCCTGACCACGGCCGGTGGGCTCGTGTTCACCGGCGATGGCAGCGGGAACTTCGTGGCGTTCGATGCCGCGACCGGCGAGCTGTTGTGGCACACGCGCATCGGTACTATCTCGAACGCGCCGCAGACCTACCTGGTGGACGGCAAGCAGCACCTGCTGATCGCGGTCGGAGAGCGGCTGTTCGCGTTCGCGATGTACTAGCCGCCGCTCAGGATCTTCGCCGTCGAGATCGCCTGCCCGGCATGCCGTGTGCAGTGCTCCGCGGCGTGGAAGATCAGGCCCAGCGTCGTACTCGGCAGGCCGGCGCGACCGACCTTCTTCGGCTCCAGTAGATCCGCCTGCGAGGTCGCCCGCAACTGCTCCAGCGCGCGCTCGATCGACGCGTAGGCGCCTGCCGCGGCCTCGCCCAGCGGTTCGGCGGGCTGGCCGGGGTCGCCTTCGGCGCGCGCAGCGGCCTTCTGGGCGTCGGACAGCATCTCGCCCCGTGCGTAAGTCAGCAGGCGATCGAGCGCCCCTCCCAGGTGGCGCACGTGAAACCCGATCGATGCCGAGCCGCCCGGACGCTCCCACACGTGCTCGGCCGGCACGGACACGACCAGGCCCTCGATATCCTCGCGTGCTTGCAGCAGGGCATGCACGGCTGGCATGAGCAGTGGCTCGAAGCCTTCCACAGGGCCGCGCAGCCAAGCTTCAGGTTGCGGTGTCATCCAGTCTCCTTCTCTTACTCAGCACCGTTAGCAAGCGCCGCGTCGACCTCCGCGATGATCGCGTCGGCCGCCGCGGCCGGATCCGGCGCATGCAGAATCGGCCGTCCCACCACCAGATAGTCGGATCCCGCCTGGATGGCGTCCGTCGGCGTCGTCAACCGCTTGTGATCGTCCGAGCCCGAGCCCTTCGGCCGAATACCGGGGCTCACGATCACCACGTCGCTCTCCCCACTTCTCGGCCAGCGGTTCCGGCAGAGGGCGATCGCATCGCCCGACGCGATGATCCCGTCGCACCCCCGATCGAGCGCCGACCCCGCGCGTTCCAGGATCCACTCGTCCATCGTCATCCCGCTCGCCGCCGCTACCGGCGCAATCCGCGGGAAATCCTCTGCCGACAGGCTCGACACGAACGGCACCATCAGCAGATGCGGCGTCGCACTATCCCCCCGCGCTGCCTGTGCCCGTTCGATGTCGCGCGCCTGCATGTTCTCGTGCAACGTCAGAAACCGCACCTGCGGGTCGCGCGCCAGGTCGCCGACCACGTCCGCCACCGTATTCCCGATATCCGGCACCTTCAGGTCGACGAAGATCTCCCGCCCCGTCCCCGTAATCGACTGCCACAGCTCCGCCAGCCCGCGCGTCCGCAGCCCCGCCATCAGCAGGCGCCAACCGAGCTTGAACATCCGCACCTGCCGCAACTGATCCACCAGCGCCGCGCCGCGTTCGATGCTGTCGACATCCAGCGCCACGATCAACCGATCCTGTCCCGTTCTCTCAGCCATGGGTCGTGATGGTACAGTAGCGATCAGCCCTCAGACAGGCCTTCCGGAGGGATGGCCGAGCGGTCGAAGGCGGCGGTCTTGAAAACCGTTAGCGGGGAAACCCGCTCCAGGGTTCGAATCCCTGTCCCTCCGCCACTTTATTCCTTGACTGTCCCCGCCAGCCGGATATAACGGCACTCTCGAGAGCGGTGGCGCCTCCGTTGGGGGGCGGGTCAACGTGAGGACCGGCAGATGCGCACACAGGGGAGTCTTTTCGGCGTCATGGCAGTCGTTCTTGCAGCCGTATCCACCGGGCCGGCGGGGGCTCAGCAGGGTGCGGCGAACGGAGAGTGGCGGGCGTTCGGCGCCGACATCGGCGCAACGTACGGATCTGGAACGGTTTCCTGATGAAGGGGGAGCGTCATGAGGAGTGAACGCAGCTTGAGGACGGTTCTCGCGGTCGTGGCTCTCGGCGTGTCCATCCCGGCTCTGCTGGGCGTCCGAGCCCCGGCCACGGCGGCGGCGCAAGAGTCGATGCGTGATCGGGAGAAGTTCGTAGGGACCTACCGGCTCATCACGACGGAGGTCAAGGACGAGCGCAGCGGAGAATGGGCCGAGACGCCAAACTTCAATCGAATCGGCTACATCACCTACGCCGACACCGGGCACATGGGCGTGCACATCATGCCTCGGAACCGGCCGCCCTTTTCGTCCAATCCGCCGACGGGGGCGGAGGCGCAGATGGCCTTGCAGGGGTACACGGCGTACTTCGGGTCGTTCACGGTCGACGACCAGGAGCAGTTCGTCGTCCATCATCGCTTTGGCCAGATCAACCCCGGGGGTGTTGTGGACGCGAAACGCTTCTACGATTTCGAGGGTGACCGTCTGACGCTGACGCCGGCTCCGGCCGATGGCGGTGGCAAGGCCGCCGCGACCCGCCGTCTGATCTGGGAACGGCTGCCGAACGCGCCGCTCTCAGCCGAAGAGCAGAAGTTCGTCGGGTTCCATCGGCTGTTGTACACCGACCGGTACCGGGAGAAGGACGGACAGCAGATCTTTCACGGAGAGCGCAACGAGGAACGCGCAGGCACCTCCTACATCATCTACACGCCGACCGGTCACATGATGGTCCACCTCATGCACAAAGAAGGGCGCACGAAGCATGCGGGTCGGCTGCCGTCTCCCGAAGAGGCGCTAACGGTCTTTCAGACCTACTCCGGCTACTTTGGGCGATTCACCACGTACGAGAACTACACGCCGCCGTTTCTCATGCATAGTCAGCAGGGTCATTTGCGCCCCGCCAGGAACGTGGATGCCACGAAGCGTTTCTATGAGTTCACTGGCAACGTCTTGAGGCTCGGCGGGCCGCCGAGACTCAACGAGGCGGGCGAAATGGAGGGCGGCCACCTCTACTGGGAGCGGCAGTCGTCGATAAATTGATGCCGACAGTGCTCGTCGGACAGCAGACCCGCCGCGCGGGCCTGACGGCCGACCGCGTCGAAAAAGGCAGCGGCGACTCATCGTAGTACGCCGGGATCGCTGAGTCGATCCCTTGCGTGGACTATTTTCAGCAACCGGTTAGACTGTGGCCTGGGGATTGAGACTCTGGACTGCGTGATGAGTCCCGCTCAGCACGATGAGAACGAGACGACGAGGATGAGAAGAAGGGGGTGGAGTATGCCACGCCGATGGTTCGTATTGGTAGGTGGGTTGGCGGTCGTGGCGATGCTGGTAGGGGCGTTAGGGGACACCCTCGGTCAGGTGCTCGCGCAAACGACCGTGGCGATGACGCCGTGGGGTGAACCGGATCTGCAAGGCATCTGGACCGACCCAACCGACACGAACTTGCAGCGCCGCCCCGGCCTTGGGGACCGAGAGTTCTATACGGAGGAAGAAGTCGCCGAGCTGGATCGCCAACGCATCGAAAGCGCCCCGCGCCCTCGCGCGGAGCGGGGGAGTATTGCGGACGTGGCGGGCGCCTATGACGGGTTGTATATCTCGATGCTACCGACGGGACGGCGCACGTCGCTCATCGTCGATCCGCCGAACGGCCGCCTCCCTCCCCTGACCCCAGAGGTCCAGCAGCGGCGCGCGGCCTCGCGCGAGTACTACCTCGCGCTCAAGCAGAACACCAGTACGTGTCGCGATGGCCTGGGTGACTGCGCCGATGGCAGCTACGGTCCGCCATCGCCTCGGCGCGACGAGCCCCCACCGTCCTACAACTTCTCCAACCTCAACCGCGCCAACGGTCCCGAAGATCGAGCCTCGGGGGAGCGGTGCATGGGTGCGCGGCTGCCTGTGATGAGCGGATACTGGCGGGTCGTGCAGTCCCCTGGCGTCGTCTCCGTTTACTACGACATCGGTCAGGGGCAGGGCTTCCACCGCGTCATCCCAGTGACAGACCGACCGCATCTCCCGCCGCAAGTCCGCGAGCCCTTCGGGGATTCGCGGGGCCGCTGGGAGGGTGACACCCTGGTCGTCGACGTGACCAATTTCGAGCCGTATCTCGAATTCCAGAATTCCCGCGAGAACCTGCATCTCGTCGAGCGCTGGACGCGTCGTGACGCCGACACGCTCGAGCACACAGTCACCATCGAGGATCCGACCACGTGGACCCGCGCCTGGACCGTGAAGCAGGATCTGAAGCGACAGGACGGCCAGGCGAATCGGATCTATTACGAGCCGCGGTGCCACGAAGGCAATCTGGGAATGGTCGGCCTCCTGCAAGGCAATCGCGCCGTGGACCGGGCCTATGCCGAGGGGCGCGGGCCGCATCCGGCCTCGTTGGACATCTCCTCGAACTCTAACACCCTTGGGACCGGCAGCAATGATCCGAGGGACTAGCAGCCCGTGGTGAGATGACCGACAGCTGGTGATCCGGGCGGGGTGAGATTGGACGCGCGGGCCGGGCGCCGAGAGGATGAGGGGAGTCGGCACAAAATGCGCGACAGGCTGATGCGGGGATCGATGGTGGTCGTGACGGGGGTGGCCCTGGTCGCCATGGTCGTGTTGTCCGGGGCGCGCCCGGCCAGCCAGGGCACGCGGGTCGACCGCATCGACGGCCGGCCGAATCTCAGCGGGATTTGGCAAACCAACAACGAAGCGAATTGGGACCTGCAGGCCCACGAAGCCAGAGCGGGCGCGGTGATGCAGCCGGGGGTTTATCCCTATGAGTTTGCGCAGGTTCCGGCCGCCCCGTCGCTCCCGTTTGGTGCGGCGGGCGGCGTGCCCGGCTCGCTCGGAGTGGTGCAAGGCGACGGGCAGATTCCGTATACGCCGGACGCCCTGGCGCGGAAGCAGGACAACGCGGCGCATTGGCTGGACCGCGACCCGGAATTGAAGTGCCAGCTACCCGGCGTGCCGCGGGCCATGTATATGCCGTATCCGTATCAGATGGTGCAGAGCACCAACAAGATCCATATGTTCTTCGCGTTTTCCAACGCGGCGCGGGTCATTCATCTGGACGACGTGGCCCCCTCGCCCGTCCCGCAATCCATGGGGCATTCGGTCGGTCGGTGGGAGGGGGACACGTTAGTCGTCGAGGTCGATGATTTCAACGACCGGACGTGGTTTGATCGTGCGGGTAACTTCCACAGCGATGCACTTCGGCTGGTTGAACGTTATACGCTGCTCAGTCCGGACGCGATCCAGTATGAAGCCACGATCGAGGACCCGAACGTCTTCACGCGGCCGTGGACGATCGCGATGCCGCTCTATCGCCGCCTCGAACCCAACATGCAGGTGCTGCACTACCGCTGCACCCCGTTCGTGGAGGAATACCTTTTTGGACATCTGCGGAACGAGCCGCTGGTCACACGCTGGGAGGGGGCGACGATGACCGTGGAGATCACGCGACCCGCCGAGATTGATCCGGAGGTGAGCTATGAGCGGATCAGCGAATCATCTCGATGACGTGGCCCCGTCGCCGATCCCGAAGCGGCGGCCGATGATGAGGACGAGGATGATGGGCCGGCTGGTCGTAGCATTGCTGAGCGCCACGCTCTTGTCTGCGGTCATCGTTCGCGCTTCATTGGCCACCGCTTCGGGACAGAGTCCTGCGACAGGGCCGACAGATCCCGAACAGGCGTGTGCAGAATTGATGAGTCTGACCTTTGAAGGAAATACGACCGTCGTGGCGTCGACGACGGTCTCCACAGGGTCGCTGGTGATACCGACAGACGAGAGCCTGACTCGTCTTCCGGTGTTTTGCCGCGTGGTTGGCGTGAGCCGACCCACAAACGACTCGATGATCAACTTCGAAGTCTGGTTGCCGTCCGATTCGTGGAACGGAACATTCGTCTCCTCGGGCGAAGGCGGCTTTGCGGGAAGGCTCAACTACACGCGCCGTGGACTGGACGGTGGTCTCGATGAATGGCTCAGGCGAGGATACGCCACGGCCTCGACCGATACCGGGCATCTCTCGACCGACGACAACTGGGCAATTGGTCACCCGGAACGGGTCATCGACTACGCCTATCGGTCGAAACATCTCGTGACCGTGGCGGCGAAGGGCCTGATCGAGGCCTACTACGGCCGGCCGGCCACCTATGCCTACTTCAATTCGTGCTCGAATGGCGGACGCCAGGGCCTCCAGGAAATCCAGCGGTATCCGGACGACTATGACGGGGTCGTGGTGGGAGCACCCTGGAACTATCAGTCGCGCTCGAACGCAGGATTTGTCTGGGACGCCCAGACACTCAGTGTGCCAGGGGCGGCGATACCAGCCTCCAAGCTGCCCGCAATCCATGCCGCGGCGGTCGCGGCCTGCGATGCGAACGACGGACTGGTCGATGGTGTGATCGAGCAGCCAGACACGTGCCGCTTCAAGCCCGACATGCTGCAATGTGCCAGCGGGGACAGGGACGACTGCCTGACCGAGGCGCAGGTGACGTCGTTGGGAAAGCTCTACAGTGGTCCGAAGAATCCACGGACCGGCGCTTCCATCTTTCCTGGGTGGGCGATTGGCAGTGAGCCTGGGTGGGAGAGATGGATTGTCGCTGACGGAGTGACGAACCTCGGGCAGGCTTACTTCTCGAACCTGGTGTTTGAAGATCCCAACTGGGACTACCGAACGTTCGATTTTGATTCCCACCTGGCCTTGGCCGAGTCGAAGGTCGGATCCCTTGCCGACGCCATCGATGCGGATCTCTCGGCGGCAAAGCGGCTAGGCGTCAAGATCATCCAATATCATGGGTGGAACGACCAGACGCTGCAACCTGGTTACAGCCCGAGCTATTACGAGCGCGTCACGGCGGCAATGGGTGGTCTGTCTGAGACTCAGGATTTCTACCGACTGTTCATGGTCCCGGGGATGGCGCACTGCTACCGCGGTCCAGGCGCGAACAGCTTCGGGGGTGTCGGCCAACAGATCCCTCCCCAACGTGACGCCTTGCACGACGTCCAGATCGCCCTTGAGGAGTGGGTAGAAAAAGGCGTGGCGCCGGACCAGTTGATTGCCACGAAGTATGTCGACGACGATGCGGACACGGCGACCGTGGAGTTCACTCGCAAGCTGTGCCCGTATCCGTCCGTCGCGCGATACAGTCAATCCGGGGATCCCAGCGAGGCCGGGAGTTTCGTCTGCACAGTTCCGTGACACGGGTGGGATGGCCACGCGGTGCATAGGTTACGGATCAGTCTGGAGACATGGGTGACACCGTGAAGTGGACCACCCCGGTCTCCATCGTGCCGCCGGTGCCGGCGGCGGTCCACGTGAGCTCGTAGTCGCCCGGGGGCGTCGCGCCGTCGACGGACGCCATCAGGTCGCCCTCGCCCATCGAGTGAACGCCGACCAGCGGAACGTTGCCGGCGGGGCCTTCGAGCGTGAGCGCGCTGTGCTCAAGGTCGGTCGCCTCGTTGAACCAGACGCGGACCAGAAGGAGCGGCGCCGGCATGGTGTCACCGTCTGCCGGCGCGCTGCGGGTAGCCGCGGCCGGCGGCTCCGTGGCGCAGGCCGCCAGGACGACGGCGGCGATGAAAAGTGCAGCGACGCGAGTCCTTCGTGCTGTCATCGGCAAAGCCTCAGTTCTCCGGGGATGGCGATATTGTAGGCCGTGCCGTCGGCCGCCGACCTCCCGGCGCCGCAAGCCCCCGCGGGCGGGCCGTTCTCCTCGCCCCAGGGCTCGAATTTCTGTCCTTCCGTCACTGCCTCAGAGTCCATACCGGACACATGGGGTACAGATCATTCCGGGAAGGACACAGGGGTTGAAGTAGTATGGCGGGCGGCGTGGATCGTGACCGGTGCCGGCACGGAAGCGGGCATCCGGGTGGCCGTGGACTCATGGACTCCAGGCCGGTGAAGAAGCGAAGAACATCGACAGTTACGGCAACCCTCTGGCTCGTGCTCGGCTGGACGCTGCCCGCCGGTGCGCAGGTCGCTGACGCCGACCGCTACTGGGGACAGTGGCGGGGACCGGAAGCCAACGGCGTCGCCCGGCACGCCGATCCGCCACTCACCTGGAGCGAGACCGAGCACGTCGCCTGGAAGGTGGAGGTCCCCGGACGCGGGTCGGCGTCGCCGATCGTGTGGGGGGACAAGGTCTTCCTCCTGACCGCGGTCCCATTCGGGGACCCGGTGACGCTGGAGGCGCCGGATGTCCCGCAACGCCAGGCGCAACCGGGACGCGGCGGGGATCCCGGTCGCCGGGGTGGTCGCGGTGGCCGCGGTGGGCCACGGGGACCGCAAGAGACGCAGGCGCATCGGTTCATGGTGCTGGCCTTCGACCGCGAGACTGGCGACATCGTGTGGGAGCGGGTAGCCCGCGAGGCGCTGCCGCACGAGGGCCACCAGCTGCCGAACGGCACCTACGCCTCTGGGTCGGCGGTGACCGACGGCGAGCGGCTCTACGCGTTCTTCGGATCGTGGGGACTCTACGCCTACGACCTGGACGGCGAGCTGCTGTGGGAGGTCGATCTCGGCACGCGCTACATGCGCAACGCGTTCGGGGAAGGGACGACGCCGGCTCTCTACGGCGACACACTGGTCGTGACGTGGGACCACATCGGCGGCCAGTCGTTCGTCGCGGCGCTCGACGCGCGCACCGGAGAGGAGCGGTGGCGGTCGAACCGGGAGGAGATCGACACCCGGGCCACGCCGCTCGTCGTCGAGCACGACGGCCGCGCGCAGGTGGTCACCCCGGCCATGGACCAGGTCTACAGCTACGACCTCGAGACTGGCGAGACGGTCTGGCGGAGCCGTGGCACCACCATGAACGCGATCCCGTCCCCCGTGCACGCCGACGGGATGGTGTACGTGACGAGCGGCTACCGCGGCAACAACCTGCAAGCGATCCGGCTGGCCGATGCGCGCGGGGACATCGCCGACACCGACGCCATCGTCTGGCAGCTCGACCGCGACACCCCCTACGTGCCGTCGCCGCTGCTCTACGACGACGCGCTGTACCTTCTCAAGAGCAACGACGGCATCCTGTCGGCATTCGATCCGGCGACCGGCGAGCCGCACTATGCGCTCCAGCGCCTGCGGGAGACACCCAACGTCTTCGCCTCACCGGTCGGTGCGGCAGGACGGGTCTACATCCCGGGCCGTGACGGTGCGACCCTGGTGATCCGGCAGGGACCAAGCTACGAGGTGCTCGCCGTGAACGAGCTCGACGACGGGTTCGACGCCTCTCCCGCGCTGGTGGACGACGAGTTGTTTCTGCGCGGCTACCGGTACCTGTACAAGATTGCCGAGGACTAGCAGCCTGTCGGACTTAGGCCCGGGTTTTATAATGGGGCTTGTCGAGTTGAGGGGGTAGAAGTAGATGCCGAATTTTGTACAGCGGCACCAGTCGCAGTTGTATCTGCTGCCGCCGGACCTGCGCGATTGGCTGCCTGAGGACGATCTGGCGCACTTCGTGGTGGAGGCGGTGGAACGGGTGCCGCTGGAGCGGTTCCAGGTGAACGAACGGGGCACCGGATCGGCGCAGTATCACCCGCGGATGATGCTGGCGTTGCTGGTGTACTGCTACGCGAACGGGATCTTCGGCTCGCGTCGGATCGAGCGGGCGACGTATCGGGACATTGGCGTTCGGTACGTGGCGGCGAACTGTCATCCGGACCACGACACGATCTGCACGTTCCGGCGCAGCAACTTCGAAGCGGTAGCGGAGGCGTTCCTGCAGGTACTGCTGCTGGCGAAGGAGCTGCAGTTGCTGCGTGTTGGGACGGTGAGCGTGGACGGGACGAAGGTGGACGCGAACGCGAACAAGCGCAACAGCATCCGCTACGACCGTGCGGGGGCGTTGCGCGAGCAGTTGCGAGGCGAGATCGAGGGGTTGTTGGATCAGGCGGAGCACGCCGACACGGACGACGTGCCGGACCCACAGGGTCTGCCGGAGGAGTTGTCGCGGCGCGAGACGCTACGGGCGAAGCTGGACCGTGCGTGCGCGGAGTTGGAACGGCGTGCGCAGGCGCGTGCGGACGCGGAGCGGGCGGAGTACGAGCGCACGGTGGCGGCGCGGGAGCGGCGTGCGGGATCGCGCAAGGGTCGGCACATCACGCCGCCGAGGGACGCGCCGGAGGCGAAGGCGCAGATCAACCTGACGGATGCGGACAGTGCGCTGATGCGCAAGAGCCGGCGCCATGAGTACCGCCAGGCATACAACGCGCAGGCGGTGGTGGATGCCGACGGCAGTCAGTTGGTGTTGGGGTCGCGGGTGAGCGTGTGCGCGAGCGACCGCAACGAGTTGGTGGCGGACGTGGACGCGATACCGACGGCGGTGGGCGCGGCGGATCGGGTACTGGCGGACAGTGGCTACGCGACGGGCAGCGAGGTGTCGCAACTGGCAGGTCGCGGTGTGGAGGTGTTGGTGGCGACGGGGGCGGAAGGCCAACGGCGCCGGCACGACTTCCGACCGGAGCCGCCGGAGCAGCTGGCGAAGGAGCCGCAGGCGGACTGGATCAAGTCGATGCAGGAGAAGATGGCACTGCCGGAGCACCGGGCGCATTACCGTTTGCGCCAGCAGACGGTGGAGCCGGTGTTCGGGATCGTGAAGCAGGCGATGGGCTTCCGGCAGTTTCTGCTGCGGGGTCTTGAGAAGGTGGAGGGCGAATGGGCCTTGGTAACGCTGGCGTATAACTGCCGACGCGTGCACAACCTCAGGCTGGCATGACGGGGCTATACGGGGCGGAACTCGGCGTGTTCGCGACCCACCAGAGGCGTCAGAAAGACCTCCAGGCGCCGTCAGCGACCGATGGCCAGGATACAGTCCCCGTTTCGGTCGAAGCGGCCCTCCCGGCACAGAGACACAGGGCGTCGTTCAAACAGGTGCCAAGTCGCTTCCACGCGCGTTTGCCGCGCCTAAGTCCGACAGGCTGCTAGCGCCGTCTCGCCGGCGTTCCTCCCCGGCTGCCCCGGTTCCTGATCCTCAGCCGGTCCTGGCCGCCCACGCGCGCAACCCTTTCCAGATGCTGTAGCACATCGCTACCAGCACCAGGGCGAACGGGAAGCCGGTGGCGAGCGCCGCGGTTTGCAGCGCCACGAGTCCGCCGCCAAGCAGCAGGGTGATGGCGACGATCCCTTCGAACGCGCACCAGAAGACACGCTGGGCGACCGGCGCGTCGAGCTTGCCGCCGGCGGTGATGGTGTCGATGACCAGCGAGCCGGAATCGGACGAGGTGACGAAGAAGACGATCACCAGGACGATGGCGATGCCCGACGAGACGCCGGCGAGCGGCAGCACCTCCAGCATCCTGAACAGGGCCAGCTCCGGCTGCTGCGCCTGCACTGCCTCAACCACGCCGGTGTGGCCCGCGTCAACATAGTGCGACAGCGCGGTCGCCCCGAAGACGTTCATCCAGAGCGCCGAGACGAGCATCGGCACAACCAGCATGCAGCCGACGAGGGCGCGCACCGTGCGGCCGCGCGAGACCCGGGCGATGAACATGCCGACGAAGGGCGACCACGAGAGCCACCACGCCCAGAAGAAGGTGGTCCACCCGTGCAGGAAGTCGGCATCGTCCCGTCCGACCCAGTAGCTGAGCGGTCCCATCGCCGCGACATAGTGGCCGATGCTGGCGACGAACCCGGTGACCAGGTCGACGGTGGGGCCGACGGCCAGCACGAACGCGAGCAGCAGCAGGGCCAGAAGCAGGTTGGCCTGGCTCAGGCGCTTGACACCCCGGTCCATCCCCGCAACCACCGACGCCATCGCGATGGCCGTGATGCCGGCGATCAGCAGCACCTTTGTCGTATCGGTGGCCGGGATGCCGAACAGATGCGCCAGGCCCGCCGCCGTCTGCTCGGCTCCGAGGCCGAGCGACGTCGCCAGTCCGAAGAGCGTCGCGAACACCGCGAGGATGTCGATGACGTGGCCGAACGGACCCCACACCGCTTCGCCCAGAATCGGGTAGAACCCCGATCGCAGCGTCAGCGGCAACCCGAGGTTGTACGTGGCGAAAGCGAGCGCGAGCGCGACCACGGCGAACATGGCCCATGGATGCACGCCCCAGTGGAAGATGGCGGAGGCGATGGCCAGCCGGTGCGCGGCGGCGGTGTCGGCCGGATCGAGACCGAGCGGCGGATTCAGGAAATGGTCGATCGGCTCGGCCACCCCGAAGAACATCAGGCCGATGCCGATGCCGGCTGCGAACAGCATGGCGAACCACGACCAGGCGGAGTAGTCGGGCCTGGCGTCGGGACCGCCGAGGCGGATGCGGCCGAGCGGCGTCACCAGGAGCATCAGGCAGAAGAGAAGGAAGACGTTGCCGGCGCCCATGAACACCCAGGCGAACGTCGACGTCAGCCAGATGTAGAGCGCGTCGAAGACGCCGGCGGCTGCGTCCCTGAACGCCAGCACCGCGGCGACGAACACGATGATGGTGAGGCTGGAGACGACGAAGACCGGGTTGTGGATGTCGAGACCGAGGAACTGGACGTTGTCCCGCCCGAGCGCGTAGTCAGTCTGTGCGGCAATGGCCATGCGGAACCTGCGCCATGGTACCCGCCGGGGGGCCGCATGCTGCCCCCACGCTGCGTCTCTCCACCATGGCCTCGGAAAACAGGTAGGCTCGCGGCATCCGTTTTCCGACGTCTGAGGAGGCAGCGCCATGCGATGGATGAAGGGGTGGACGGCGGCGGTTGCAGCATCGGCATGTCTGGTGGCCGGGCCGGCCGCCGCGCAGTACGGCGCACCGGCCGACGGGGAATGGCGCAGCCACAGTGGCGACACTGGCAGCACGAAATACTCGCCGCTCGACCAGATCACGGCGGAGAACGTCGGGGATCTGGAGGTGTTGTGGCACTGGCAGTCGGTCGACACGCACCTCGTCCACTCGACTCCGGCCGGTGATTCGCTGATCCCGGCCGACGCGCTGTTCGACCTCCTGCAGGAGGAGGAGCCCGACCGCTGGACCACCTGGGACGGCAGGACGCAGCGGCGTTCCCGTCCGTCCAGCAGCTCCCTGGTGGCGACGCCGCTCATGGTGGACGGCGTCCTGTACCTGAGCACGCCGCTCTACCGCGCGGTCGCCATTGATGCACGCACCGGTGAAACGCTCTGGGTGCACGATCCGCGCGCCTACGAGTCGGGGACGCCGGCGGTCGCCGAATGGCGGCACCGGGGCGTGGCGTACTGGGAGAACGACGGCGAGGCACGCATCGTGTGGGGCACCGGCGACGGCTATCTGGTGGCGGTGGATGCGAAGACGGGTCTGCCCGACCCCGAGTTCGGCGACAACGGGCGCGTGGACCTGACCGTCGGCGTGCCGCGCTCCGAGCGCGGGCAGCGCGACATCCTGAACCTGCTGACCCTCAGCTCGCAGTCGCCGCCGATGATCATCCGCGACACCATCGTCGTCGGTTCGACCATCAACGACCGCACGATCACCCGGGAGGCGACGCCCGGGTTCGCCCGCGCCTACGACGTGCGGACCGGCCGCCACCAGTGGGACTTCCACACCGTGCCGCAGAGCGCCGACGAGTTCGGCGCGGACACCTGGCTGAACGAGTCGTGGCGCTACAGCGGCAACACCAACATCTGGTCGTTGATGAGTGGCGACGAGGAACTGGGCTGGGTGTACCTGCCGATCGGCACGCCGACGAACGACTACTACGGCGGGCACCGGCTGGGCGACAACCTGTTCGCCGAGAGCCTCGTGGCGGTGGACGTGGAGACCGGCCAGCGCCAGTGGCACTTCCAGATGATCCACCACGGACTCTGGGATTGGGACCTGGCGTCGGCGCCGAACCTGCTCGACATCACGGTGGACGGGCGGGACATCAAGGCGGTGGCGCAGGTCAGCAAGCAGGGATTCGTCTACGTCTTCGACCGCGTGACCGGCGAGCCGG
The DNA here is from genome assembly GCA_965246995.1 of Vicinamibacterales bacterium. Lineage (GTDB taxonomy): Bacteria > Acidobacteriota > Vicinamibacteria > Vicinamibacterales > UBA8438 > VXRJ01. The sequence continues at coordinate 260,828 of OZ252008.1, read as the reverse complement.
TCTGGCCGATCGAGGAGCGGGCGGTGCCGACCGACACCGACCTGGAAGGCGAGGTCCTGTCGCCGACGCAGCCGTTCCCGACGAAGCCCGCGCCGTTCGAGTATCAGGGCACGTCGATCGAGGACCTGGTGGATTTCACGCCGGAGATCCGGCAGATGGCGGTGGAGGCGGTGGACGGGCTCCGCCTGGGTCCGATCTTCACGCCGCAGATGCTCGGCGGCACGCTCATGCGCCCGTCCGTGGGGGGCGGCGCGAACTGGTCGGGCGCCGCGGTCGATCCGGAGACGGGGTACCTGTACGTGCCGTCGCGCAACGCCCACTCGGTGATTCAGCTCAGCCCGCCGGAGCCGAACGAGCCGTCGACGTTGCGCTACATCCGGCGCTCCATCACGGCCGGCCCGACGATGCCGCGCGGGCTGCCGCTCTGGAAGCCGCCGTACACGCGGATGACGGCGATCGACGTGAACACGGGCGAGCACGCCTGGATGATTCCGACCGGGCGCGGCGACCGCTTCCGTAACCATCCGATGCTGCGCGACCTCGACCTGCCGCCGCTCGGCGGCGAGGCCGGCCGCAGCGGCCCGCTGCTGACCAAGACACTGCTGTTTCACGCGCTGGTGGCAGGGGGCACGAACGACGGTCCGCGGCTGGTGGCCTACGACAAGGCGACCGGCGCCGAAATTGCATCCATCGACCTCCCGGGCGGCGCGCTGGGCGCGCCGATGACCTATCTGCTCGACGGCAGGCAGCACATCGCACTGACCGTCGGCGGCGAGGTGCCGGGACTGATCGTGTTCCGGTTGCCTTAACAACCACCAGTTTTCCGCAGGCGGACGGCTGGACGAACAGGTACAACCCGTTGCATCCCGGTGTACGTCGTCAGCCCAATCCGGACCACGACCCTACGTGGTCCACATTGGGCTGACACGACACACTACCGCGCACCACCACCGCCCGTGGTTGTATCCAATGAGAACGGATCAGGTCCCGTCCCTGCGGCGAACTCGCGTTCTTTCAGCCGCGCGCCGACGAACATCGCCGACAGACCGTAGTTCCCGTCTGAACACCGCGGCTCATAGTAGATGCGGTTTTCCTGATTGCTCTGACGCTTCAGCTCTTGCCGAACCGTCCAGGGCGAGACCCACACATGAGGGTCCTCGACCAGCACTTCGTACTCGAGCGTGTCGGCGTCGGCAAGTCTGTATCGCTCCGTGAGCTTACGGTTCTCAGTTGAGCCGCGAAACGGGAACTTCGGGGAGAAATTCGTCGTCTCGATGATCAGGGTGTCGCCCTCCCATCGCCCTCGCGAGTCACCGTGGCGCAAACGGACTTGGCTCCGCGGATGGTTCCCGTGCAACTTGACGATGCGCTGGAATCCCTGCCCCTGCCCGGTATCAAAACCTATCGCGATCGAATCCTCACCCTGCACGATACGGCGGAACCCATTGAAGTCCGGGGTCGTCCCTCCCATGCACCGATCACTCAAACTCTGATCCTCAGGGCCGTCGTGGCGGTTCATCCGCGCCGTGTTGTAGAAGGGCGGAGTGTCGAACCGACGCGGCGATGGCGGCCCGTATTCCTCACCTTCGCAGCCGGGTGCGCCCTGTTGGCAGGTCGGGGTGTTCCGCATGAGGGCTTGACGCCACTCAAGCTGCACCTGCTCCCTCTGCGCGGCCTCTGCCGTCAGATCAGGAAGCGCCTCCCGTTCGGCGGATCCACGACGAGCGACGTGCGCGGCCCCGCCGGCTTCACAGAGGTATAGACGGCGTTATACGCCCCAGAAACGTCCTGCGCCGTCCCGACGCCCTCGCGCCGGTCGCGGCCCGCGTTCCCCATGGCGGCCTGATCCCGTGCGGTCCGCTCCTCAGCGGTCGCAAACTCGCGATCCCCAAGCTCTGGCGCCCGTTCAAATGGGGTGGCGTAAACATCGACCCAGATCCCCCCGAGGTCTGGATGCCCCCACGCAGCCGTGCTCGGAGCCTGCTCCGCCAGTTGGGCCGTCGTGAGCTGCAAGACCACGACGACGGCTGCGAGCACGGTCGCCACTCCGAGCACTTCGAGCAGTCGTCGCCTCATCTCTATACCTCCTACAACTAAAAAGAGGTGCCTTGCGTGCAAAAGGTCTGTGAATGCTAGGTACACCCAGACGAGCCATTCTGTCAATGACTCCAGCGGCATCGGTCACCGCTCGATACACCCGTCCTTGGGACCGGACCGTTGAGACCAGGCTGTTCCCTTGACCCGCGGTATCCGTGAGGTAGATTCCGGTTGCCGGAGTGATCCTGAGCCGGCGGTTCAGCGCACCGGCACGTCCGGAAAGCCCTCGTCGCCCGGTTCGAGCTGCACCCCGTAGGCGTTGAGCGACATCGACGTCGCCCGGTAGGAACTAGGCGTGTAGACGGCACTCATCGCCTCGGCGGTGTCGTACTGTGCGGTGAGGGCGCGCCAGGTCTCGTCGGAGACCATCGCCTGCTGGTACAGCTCGTCGACAAGCCGCAGCAGCGTCGCTTCCCGGCCGCCGGCGCCAGGCGCGTCAGGCCCGAGGGCGACGGCGCGCGGGTCCACGCCATGATCGCGCGCACGGCCAACCGTGCCGACGTGCTTGGCCCATTCGTACACCGCCTGGCAATTCCACCCGATGCGCAGGATCAGGATCTCGCGGTCGTGCGGCGTGAGCGGCGACACGCGGTTGATGTAGCCCGCCCGCGGGCCGCGGGCCTCGGCCAGCGCGGGATGCCGCGCGAACGTTCGCCCGACCGCGATGCCCGGTCCGTCGAGCGGGTCGACCCGGGCCACCGTCAGCCTCGGCTCGGGCTCGGGCACCGTGATCCGGTACGGCACGGCGGCGGGGAGCCGGTCGGGCGTATCGCTGTCCGGCTGGACGCCGAACGCGTTGTAGATCATCGACAGCACGATGAAGTGGTTCGCTGTCTCGACCGCGTCGATCAGGTTGTGCTCGCTGTAGCGGGGCGCAAGGGCGTTCCAGGTGGCGTCGGTCACCGACGAGTGCAGATACAACTGGTCCGCCAATTGCAGAAGCGTCCGCTCGAACGGGTCCCATCCGGTCGCGGCCGGCCCCTCCGCGATCCGGCGGATCTCGTCGTCCGTCATCCCGCCGTCGCGCGCGCGCGCCGCGTTCGTGGCCCAGATCGGCTGGTTGCCGCACAGCCAGGCGGCCCGGAGGATCAGCAGCGCGCGGTGGCGTGGCGACAGCGTCGACGCCTCCGTGAGATAAACGGTGAACGGCATCAGCCCTTCCACGGTGGCTGGCAGGTTGAGCAGCGTGTGAAGCTGGTTGTCGGCCCGGCCGTCTCCCGCGTACCTCTCCACGAGGCGGCGGTGCTCGTCGGTCCACTGCGACTCCGGGAGCGGCGCGATGCGCGGCGCCGACAGGCCGACCGGCTGCCGATCGGCCCGCGGCGGGTCGGGCAGCGCCTGCGCCGCCGCCGCACTGGCGCTGAACACGGCGAGGAGCGTCGCGCCGGCCACCGCGATGCCGAGCCTGTTCGTCCGCATGACTACGCCTCCGGCGGCACGAACGCCAGGAAGCGACGGGGGTTGTCGACCGTGATCTTGTGCAGCGTCGCCTCGTCCACGCCGGCGTGCCGCAGCTTCGGCACGAACTGCACGATGGTGGTGGCGAATCCGGTCCCCGAGTTCGACTTGAGATCAATCGAGTTGGCGAAGTCGGCCGACAGCAGCACCTGATCCTCGTAACCCGCCTCCAGGACGTTCAGCACCATGCGGACCTTGTCGGCTTCCGGAATGTCGTCGAACGCATCCGACCTGAGCGGCCGGCCCACGGTGTCGAACCCGATGTAGGCCCCCCGGCGGCCAATTTCCAGGTGAGACGTCCAGCCCGGATCCTGCTCCGCGGTGATGTCGGAGAGGTGCCCGATGCAAACGCGGCTGAAGTCGACGTTCTCCTCCTCGAACACGTCGAGCTGCTCGAGGCCGCAGGGCGGGCAGCCCTGATGCTCGGTGTGCGTCAGGATCGGGAGATTGGTCGCGTGATGCGCCCGGCTGACCGCGTGCAGGAAGGTGCGCTCCGTCTCGTGCATCTCCATCAACGTGCCCACTTCGCCGAAGGCGCCCCAGTGCTGTCCGCGCGCGTCGGTGATCAAGTGCTCGGTCAGCTCGTCCACGTTCATGGCGGCGATGTTCTCGGGGAAGGGCGCGCGCCAGTAGGCGCCGGCCGCGACCACCGCTACGCCGGAGCGAGTCGCCATCTGCCGCAGGAATTCCAGCTCCTGCTCGGTCCGGCGATAGATGGCGGCGTCCACAATGCAACTCAGGCCATCGGCGGCGGCCATGCGCAGCTCTTCGGAGACCAGCTCGACGAACGCCTCCGCCTCGTCGCCGGCAAGCGGGTTGTCGCGGCTGCGCGCCTCGTCCCGAGGCGGCACGGCGTAGGCCTGATTGATGTCGAGATGCTCATGAAAGAGGGTGGCGCCGCCCGCGAGCGTCGCGGGATCGACGTCTCCGAGAATGGTCCGGATGACGGCGCCATCGGGGAAGGTGATGTCCGGCGCCGCGCCGGCGGGTTCTTCCGTCCCGCCGCCCTCCGGCTCGTTTGGCGGCGGCGCGCCGCAGCCGGTAGCGAACGCCAGGCCGGCGGCCCCACCGCCCAGCATGCCGAGTGCCTCGCGGCGCGTGAGGTGTGACAAGTGACGCAATCGCCTGTCCATGTCGCCTCCGTGGGTGATCCCGCCAGTTCTCTGAGGAGAACCTCAGAATGACAGAACCGCGCCCTCGAGTCGACCTGCCGATGGACTTCGCGGACGCCACCCTTATCGTGCTCGCCGAAGGGCTGGGAACAGACCTGGTGTGCACGACGGACAGGCGCGACCTCAGCGTATACAGCATCCGTGGACGCAAACGGTTTCGGATGGTGCCTGACCGGTGACGATTCGTGTCCGCGCGGATAGAGGTAAACCGCGGTGCCCCTTGGACCTCGCGCCTGGCTTCACGTTCCCGGGCGCACCACGAGTCTGAACTTCAGCTTCTGGACAAGGTCTGGCGCCGCCTCCTTGAGACCTCGCTCAAATGCGTACATCCCGCGACGAGTGAACGACACCTGCTGAAGCTGTCCGAGCACCAATACCTCGAAGGCAGCTGACTTCAACCAGTCGGTATCGGACCGGTATCCGCATACCGCCAGGGCGCCCGTACGGTGCAAGAACGCGTTCAGTCGCTTGTCCTGCGTCCTGAGCGTGCTGCATGAACCGAATGGGCTGACCATCGTCTACGGCGACAACGGCAGTGGCAAGTCCGGCTATGCAAGGCTCCTTAAGCGCATCACGCGGGCGCGCGACCAAGAGGAGATCCTGACGGGTGACCGAGGAACTGAAGGAGACCTCAGCCGCGAAGTTCCTGAACGGACTCTCCCGGAACGCCTCGGTCGATGCGCTTGACGTTCTGATCAGGAAGCTCGAGGAGTCCAGCGAGACCATTCATGAACTGAGGGATCAGGAGATGCGCCTCCGCAGCTCCGACACCAGCACGGAACGGCAGAATCTCCGTAGGGAAGCCGATAAGCTCGACGCGCTGCGTGCGCATATCGGGACTATTCACGCGGTGCTCGGAGACCAGGGGTTGGCGGCGCTTCAAAAGGAGCGAGACCACCTTGAGGCTCTTGAGGGGGCGGCTAACCTGCTTGCAGGGTCGTTTGAGTCGGAGCCACTAGCCGGCGGTGGGCGCCTCGCCTTGGAAGGCTCTCTGGGAGTCAGCCAAGCGCTTCTCTGAGGAGCATGCGTACCCGGTCCAATCGTTCCCGGTTACTGAAGATGACAGCCGCTGCGTCCTCTGCTTCCAGACGCTGGACGAAGAGAGCCGCGACAGATTCTCGAGGTTCGACCGATTTGTCAGGGATGACACCCAGGTTCGACTCGATATGGCCCGTAGAGCCTGCCAACCTCGGCACGAGAGGTTGGGCAAGCCACTCGTCTTACCAGAAGGTGTAGAAACCCACCTGAAAGACCTGGAAGCGAGCAACGCGGACGTGACTGCGGAGATTCGAGCGCTTCTCATCAGATATGAACATGCCCGTGAGCAGACACACGTGTCGCTGCAGGGCACTGGGTCACTTAAGTTGTTCGGGATCGAACCGGTCGCCGTCCTGGCCCGACTCGACGAGGCCGCAAGGACTGCGAGGGATGCCGTCGAAGATCTCTCCAATCCGGAGGTCGTCCAACAACGTCTTGCCGCTGTTACGCGTAAGCGGCAGGAGCTAGAACTTCTGCAAGAGATCAAGAGCTCACGGAAGGCGCTCATCACTGAGATCGCCCGCCTTAGACAGCGCGAAGCACTTGAGGCGGCCAAGACTGCGGCCGCGACCACGTCAATCACGAAAAAGGTAATGGAACTCTCCGAAGAGAGTGTTACCGAGGTCGTCCGTGACACCTTCACCCGCGAGACAGACCGCCTGCGGCTTGATCGCGTGACCATCGCTCGGACGCGGGCCAACAGGGGCGCGTTGTTCCATCAGCCGAAGCTCGTTCGCGCGCGCCAGAGCGTGAAGCTGCCGCGTGTGTTCAGCGAGGGCGAACGCACCGCGCTTGGCTTGGCGGCATTTTTCACCGAAGCACACTTGGATGCGTCCAGGTCGGCGCTCATCCTGGATGACCCGGTGACATCGCTAGATCACGTCCGCCGTGGCTTGGTAGCAGCGCGTCTCGCAGAGATCGCCGTCGATCGGCAAGTCATCGTGTTTACACACGATGTGTCTTTTTTGGCAGATCTCAAGCGCGCGGCCAACGCAATGGGTGTTGTGATCGCTGAGCGGTCGGTGACGCGGAATCGCGCGGACGAACGAAAGCCGGGATCGTGCAGCACGGTGCTGCCGTGGAAGGCAAAGGATGTCCGCGCACGCCTAGACGAGCTTCGGAAAGATTTGGCACGGATCAAGGGGCAGAACACCAACTTGGACGATAACGCGTACGAGAACGCCGTCGCCAATTGGGCCGGGAAGCTGTCTGAGACCTGGGAACGGATCTTCAGTCAGGAGATCGTTGGACCCGTCCTCGCGGAGGGTGGGCTTGAAGTACGCCCGGTCATGGTGAAGATTCTGGTTCATTTCACTGGGGACGACCAACGCGAGTTCCAGGGGAGTTACAGCCGGGTGTCACAATGGGCCAAGCGCCACGACAAGAGTGCGATGGTCAACTACGTTGCGCCTGAGGCAGAGGATCTCGAAGCTGAGCTCGATCTGGTCAAGGCTTGGTTCGGGCGCGTGAAGAGGTACAAGAACCAATGAACCGCGTCCCCATTCAGCCGGTGCTGCTCCGCTGGGCGCGCGAGCGCGCCGGCTACGGCGCCGATGCGCTGGCGGGTCGCTTCCCGAAGCTCCACGAGTGGGAGCGAGGGGAGGTGCAGCCGACCCTCAAGCAGCTTGAGGCCTTCGCAAAGGCGACCCACGCGCCAGTCGGGTTCTTCTTCCTCGCCGAGCCGCCGGTCGAACGGGTACCGATCCCGGATTTTCGCACGGTCGCCAACATCTACATGGACCGGCCAAGTCCCGATCTTCTGGACACCGTCTATCTCTGCCAGCAGCGCCAGGACTGGTACCGCGATTTCGCGCGATCCATGCATGAGCCGGCGCTCGACTTCGTGGGTTCCGCCCGTCTCGACGACGACATCGTCAGGACCGCTGCAACCATGCGGCGTAGTTTAGGGCTCGACCTTGAGGAGCGTCGCAAGCTGGCCTCCTGGACCGACGCCCTGCAGCGCTTCATCGATCAGACGGATGCGCTCGGCGTGCTCGTCATGGTCAGTGGCGTGGTCGGCAGCAACAACCGCCGCGGGCTCAATCCCCATGAGTTTCGCGGCTTTGCGCTGGCCGATCCATTGGCGCCGCTGGTCTTCATCAACGGCGCGGACACCAAGGCCGCGCAGATGTTTACCCTCGCGCACGAGCTCGCTCACCTGTGGCTCGGGCAATCCGCCGTCTCGGACGCCGAGGCACGTGCCGCGCCGGCTCAAGGAGTGGAGCGCTGGTGTAACCGGGTCGCGGCAGAGCTGCTGGTACCACTCTCTGCTCTGCGCGACGAGTTCGATGGTCGTGCCGACCTGCGAGACGAGCTTCGACGTCTGGCACGACGCTTCAAGGTCAGTTCCCTGGTAATCCTCCGGCGTATTCACGACGCTGGCCGGCTCGCGCGCGACGAGCTGTGGACCGCATACGACGCGGAACTCGAGCGGTTGAATGCATTGCCGAAGGGCGACGGCGGGAACTTCTACCTGACGCTCGGCGCGCGCGTCAGCAAGCGCTTCGCCCGGGCGCTGGTGGTCAACACCCTTGAAGGTCGCACCGCGTTCACCGAGACCTTCCGCATGCTGGGCCTCAAGAAGATGACGACGTTCAACGAGCTCGGGCGCAGCCTGGGAGTGGGATCCTGATGGCCTACCTCCTGGATGCAAACGTCTTCATAGCCGCCAAGAACCTGCATTACGGCCTCGACTTCTGCCCGGCCTTCTGGGACTGGCTGGTGGCCGGCAACGAGTCCGAGCGCGTCTTCAGCATCGAGAAGGTGGGCGATGAGGTGTAGGCAGTCGGAGACGAGTTGTCCGCATGGGCCGCGGCACGGGGCGTCGGGTTCTTCCTGCCGCCGGATGCCTCGGTCTTCCCGGCGATGGCCGAGGTCAGTGCCTGGGCGACTGGCCAGGAGTACGAGCCGGCGGCCGTGAGCATGTTCCTGCAAGTCGCCGACTACTACCTCGTGGCACAGGCCCGCGCTGGCGGTCACACGGTCGTGACGCACGAAGTGCCGTCGGCTTCGATCCGCAAGATCAAGATCCCCGACGTCTGCATCAGCCTCGATATCGGGTGCATAACTCCCTACCAGATGCTGCGTCGCGAGCGGGCGCGGTTCGTTCTGGGAACCGCCTCATGAGCGAACAGACCAGTGAACGCGCCTTCGCAACCCATGTCGAGGAGACGCTGCTCGGCGCGAGCGGCTGGCAGTCCGGGAGCAACACCGAGTGGGACGTCGAGCGGGCGTTCTTCGCCGCGCAGGTGTGCAGCTACCTCGAATCGATGCAGCTGAAGCTCTGAGCGTCACCCCTGAGGACATCAGGAACTGAGATGCCAGGCCACAACCCGTGCGTATCTCGGCACCATTCACGAGGAGGCGGAGCGGGCTTGGCGGGAGTACAAGATGTTGGTGATCCCGGGCGCCGAGGTCACGAAGAACCACGCGCGGGCGCGCAAGAACGCCCACATCCTGGCGCTCGGCATCGAGCGGTTCATCAGCGCCGACCAGTCGCCGGAGGACGTCCTACGGGAGATCCGGCGCCAGGGGGCCATCAGCGTCGCGTGTCATCCAAAGCCGCAGCCCCGACGCCGCTTCGAGCTCGAGACGACGTACCTGTGGGATCACCGGCACAACATCGTCGACCTCGTGGACGTCTGGGCGGGCGGCGAACCGTGACGACCTGTTCGCGGTGACGAGCCTCAAGCACTACCCGTACATCGCGAACAGCGACTTCCACAAGCCGAGGCACCTGCATTCGTGGAAGACGTTGATCCGCGCCAACAAGGACTGGGACTCCATCAAGGCTGCGCTGCGGAGCAACGTCGACATTGCCATCACGCTCTACCGCAACGGCGCGTGGAACAAGGAGCACGAGAAGGTGGCCGGCCCATCTCCGGCCAAGCCCCGCCGCAAGCGTTACTGCAGGTCGTCCGCCGCGGCGTCGATCCCCGCCTGCGCACAGATCGCGTCGTTGGCGCCGCTGTCGCCGCTCACGCCGATGCCGCCCACGTGGTAGCCGCCAGCCGTCATGATCGGCAGGCCGCCTTCGAAGTAGATGATGCCGGGCACGAAGGCTGCCGCCGTCGGGCCGCCGCCGTTCGGGAACGCCGTCTCACCCCACGCCTTCGTCGACCGCGGGCTCACCGCGGAACTCCGCGCCTTGGCCATGGCGACGTCCTGCGAGAGAAGCTGCGCGTCGTCCATCCGGTGATACGCCTTCAGATTGGCGTGGTTGTCCAGGATGGCGATGTGCATCAGCCAACCCTCGGCCTCCGCCCTGGCGAGGCACCCATGGATCATCTTCATCGCGGCGGCGGCGGTCAGGATGGGCCGTTCTTCGGCGGCTTCCGCGGACGGCGCCAGACCGATGGCGAGTGCGACGATGGTGACGGCGGCGAACAGGTGACGAATGCTCATGAGTGACCTCCTGTGGTCCCGAGGGCGTTCTGGGGTGGAAGATTTCCGCAAGGATCGACGACGGAACAGACACGCGAGGTGGTCGAATCGGGCCGCTCAACCTGCCGCCGGACGTGTTCGAGGTAGCCGCGAACGGCATCGCGCGAGCGGCGCCGGATGACTGGCCGCAGGAAGAATCCCTTGAAGCCGGTCATCCCGTCGTTGCGCGACCGTGTGATCGAGATGAGCGACGAACCGTCCCGGCCGGACTCGGGCGCGAGCCCGGATACGAAACGCAGCTCGAGCGTGGTGTGGAAGTAGTGGCTCGCGTAGAGCTGCTTGGTGGCGATTGCGTAGGCTTCGCCCGGCGCCGCGCTGTCGGCCAGCGGGTAGATGGTGACGTGATTCAGCCGGATGGTCGGTTTGAGACCGAAGTCGACCACCGTCCAGTAGAAGAACTCGTCGGCGCCCGGGGGAAAACCCAGCGGGTAGTGCTCCAGGTACGTGAGCAGCGCGGGGACCGGGTCGGGCAGCGGGTCGCCGTTGGTGAGCAGGGCGCGGAACTGCTCGGCCACCGCCATCGGCTCGTCGCTGTCGAAGTAGGAACCGAGCGCTCCGTTGCCCTCGGCCTGGTAGGCAAGGAGCAGCTCGAAGACCATCTCCCGGGCGATCTGATCGGCCTGCTGCGCCGCGGCCGGGGACGACCAGTCCACCTCGTTGCGGAATCGCTCCATCCCGCCCGCCGAGAGCTTCAACTCGCAGTCGCCGGGACGGCAGTACGGCAACGACTCGAGGTCCTCCTCGGGCAGCGTCAGCCCCTGCAGATCTTCGAGCCGCGGCGGACTGCCGAATAGGCCGATCTGTGGGATGCCGGGACCGCTCTCGAACTCCTCGATGTCGCGGAAGCGATCGACGAAGTGGCCGGGGGTCGCTTCGAGGTAGACCACGCCGACGTGCGCAAGCTCCTGGCGGACTCGCGTGTCGAGGCTGTTGATCACGACCTCGCCGCCGTTCAGCGCCTGCAAGTCGTCGGTCGAGAAACCCATCCGCTCCGTCAGAAGATGTTCCAGGGGCGACCCGGACTGCGCGGCGAGCGAGATGACGGCGCAGACGGCAATCAGGCAAGCCGCCCACGCGACAGGAGACCGAGCCGTCTTCAGGCGCGGGTGGCGGGTCGCGCCAAATCCGCTTGAAGCGCGTGGTGCGGGAGATGTCGGCAACGGACCCATCGGAAGACTCGAATTGTTACTCATGCAGTGTATCGGCTGGTGCACCCGCGTCCGACAGATGCCGTCAGCGTTCCGAGTACTGCGTCAGGTGCTCGACGAGCAGCGACGACATCGCCTCGGGCGCAAGGTCGGGAATCCAGTGGCTGATGTCCTCGAGGACCTCGAAGCGGTACGGAGCGTCGACATACTCCTCGGTGAGCACCGCGCCGTCGATGCAAAGCGCGGTGTCGCCGTCGCTCCACGTGAACATCGTCGGCACCACGACATTGCCGGCGGCCGGTCCCCGCAGATTGCGGTCGCCGATGTTCGCGCGGTACCAGTTCAGGGCCGACCCCAGTGCTGCCTTCGAACCGAGCACGCGCACGTACTCCTCGACCGCCTCGTCGTCGATGCCGGCGAAGATGGCGCGCAGCCCGGCGTGGCCGTTGGCGATAAAGGCGTCCTCCGAATCCGGCTGGACGAACAGGTCGAAGTAAGCGGAGGCTTCGACCTGACACGACATCGGGTCGCCCAGCACCTTGGCGAAGGCATCCGGGTGCGGAACCGAAACCGGGTTCGCCGTGATCACGCGATCCGGCGCGGCGACGGCAACCGCCCAGGCGACGACCGCTCCCCAGTCATGGCCGACGATGTGAAACCGGTCGGCGCCAATGGCGTCGGCGAGGCCGAGAATGTCCGCGACCAGGAGCTGTAGCGCGTAGTCCTCGACGTCGGGCGGGCGGGCGCCCGATGAATAGCCGCGCTGATCGGGCGCCACCGCGCGGAACCCCGCCGCGGCGAGCTCGCGGATCTGGTGGCGCCACTCGTAGGACGTCTGCGGGAAGCCGTGAAGCAGGATCACCACTTCGCCGTCTTCCGGGCCGGCCAGCCGTACGTCGAATGTGAAGTCGCCGACCTCGATCTGCGTCCGGGCGATATCCCCACTGGACTCGCCCATATCAGCGCCCGCGTCCGAGACGGCGGCACCGCCCGTGTCGGCCGGCGGCTCGGCGTCATCCCCTGGGGCGCACGACGCCGCCAGAATCGCCAAACCGCACACCGCCGACACAGCCGCCAGAAACCGTTTCAACATGCATATCTCCTCTCGGGCCAACGCCCCGCATGCAGCCGGGAAGCGTCACGGCCCGCCGTGCCCTGGATCATTCCCCAGAACTGCAGGCCGCTTCAATGTCACTGTACGCCACCCGGGCCGACGGCTCCGCGGCGGCACTGAGAGTTGCGCTGCTCCAGGGGCTACAGTAGAACCCGTCTGATGAACGAAACCGCAACCCCCGAACGGAAACCACCGACGCCCTGGCTTGGCCGGATCGTCCAGTTTCCGCCGACCCGCATTGTTCTCTTCATCGGCGGCATCGCCGGGACCCTCGCGTTCCTGCAGCTCGTGATCTCCGGCCTCGTCCGAGTTCTGGGCCCCTGGTGGCCGGGCGGCCTGGCCAATGTGGCCCTGCAGATCCTCGCGGTCCACTTCGTCTATACCGGCATGGTCCGTCTCCTGGAGCGGCGCTGCGCGACCGAGCTCTCATCGGACAGCGCGGCGCACGAAGCCGGCGCGGGGGTGCTGATCGGTGGCGGCTGCCTGACGGTGACGGTGGCGCCCATCGCCGCACTCGACTACTACGAAGTGGTGGGAATCGGCGCCTGGACCACCCTCGCCACCGCGTTGGGAATCGCGGCGGCCTCCGGCTATATCGAGGAGGTGATCTTCCGCGGGGTGCTTTTCCGGATCGTGGAAGAGTCGCTCGGAACCTGGCTGGCCCTCGGCACCACGATTGCCCTCTTCGGGCTCGCGCACCTGGGCAATCCGAACGCGACGCTTTACGGCGCCGCGGCCATCGGGATCGAAGCGGGCATGCTGCTCGGCGCCGCTTACGTCGTGACCCGGCGGCTCTGGTTCGCGGTCGGCGTCCACTTCGGATGGAACTTCATGCAGGCGGGCGTGTTCGGCCCGAGTGTCTCCGGGGTTCAGGTCGGCAGCCTGCTCCAGTCGCGGCTTAGCGGGCCGGACGTGCTCTCCGGCGGCGCTCTCGGGGTGGAGGGTTCGGTGTTCGCCATCATCGTGTGCCTGCTCGCGAGCCTGTTCCTCCTGGCCCGGGCGCGCCGTGAGAACCGTTTCATCGAGCCGTTCTGGCACCGGCGGCCGGCGGCCTGAGGGGTGCCGCGGCGAACGCGGCCAAGACACTCGGCAGCCGATTCACGTAGTATCAGGACCGGCGTGGGAAGGATCCGCAACCCCCAAAACGGGTTGCAGCTAGGAGGCAGACATGTGTGACGAACGAACCGATGCCGAGACCACCAAGTACTTGCGCGCGAGGCAACTGACGCGGCGGGAATTCGGGGCCGTATCGGCCGGCGCAGGGCTTGCGATGCTGCTGCCGAGTCCGGCAAACGCCCAGTCCGTGACGGAAGCCGAAATCGAAGTCACCACCCCCGACGGCGTGTGCGACAGCTACTTCGTGCACCCCTCGAGCGGCGCCCATCCCGGCGTCCTGATCTGGCCCGACGCCTTCGGCCTGCGGCCCGCAAAGCGCCAAATGGCGAAGCGGCTCGCGGAATCCGGTTATTCGGTCCTGACGGTCAACCAGTACTACCGGTCGCAGCGGGCGCCCATCGCCGACTCGACCGATTTCGCGGCGCTGCGCGAGACGCTGATGCCGTTGATGGGAACGCTGAACCCGGACACCCACATGCGGGATGCGCGGGCGTTCATCGGCTTCCTCGACGACCAGTCGTCCGTGGACAGCAACCGGAAGATGGGGACGATGGGCTACTGCATGGGCGGTCCCATCGTCATGCGCACGGCGGCCGCGGTGCCCGACCGCGTCGGCGCGGGCGCCTCGTTCCATGGCGGCGGCCTGGTGACCGACCAGGCCGACAGCCCGCACCTGCTCGTGCCGCAGATGCAGGCGCACTTCCTGTTTGCGATCGCCGCGAACGACGACGAGGACCAGCCCGAGGCGAAGGACGTCCTGCGCGAGACGTTTGACGACGCAGGCCTGCCGGCGGAGATCGAGGTCTACGACGGCGCGCTGCACGGCTGGTGCCCGCCGGATACGATGGTCTACAACGAGGCGCAGGCGGAGCGGGCGTGGAGCCGCTGCCTCGCCTTGTTCGACCGCGCGCTCGGCTAGTGGTCCGTCACGTCATAATCTTCGGATATACGGACTTGAGTTTACAGCGCGCATCGTCGACCTTCATCTGCCAGTCCACGCCGCGTTGCCTGCCATTGACGTCGGTGGACCACGCCGACACTTCGTCGTGGAGCGTCTTGAGTTCGCCGATGCGACGCCGGCGAAGGCATTGGCGCGTCATCGAGCTCAGTTCGTTCTCCGCGATGTTCAGCCAACTCCCGTGTTTCGGCGTGTGGCAGAACTCGATGCGACGAACCAGTTGCCGTGCCCGGGTCGGCTCGAACACTTCGTAGAAGGCGCCCTTCGTGTGCGTGTTGAGGTTGTCGCTCACCAAGGTGATCTTCTCGCATTCGGCGTAGCGTCCTTCCAGCAGGCCGGCGACCTCCAGCGCCCAGTCCACCTTCGTGCGCCGGGCCCGGGCCGTCGCCTGCCGCCAACCCGCCAGCGGTTCGCTGAACAGGAAGACCGAGGCCGTGCCGGCCCGTTCGTACTCGTAGTCGACACGCCGGGGACGCTTCTTCGTGGCCGCCATCGGCGGGCGGGTTTCCTTGACCAACTGCACCGGCTGCTCGTCCATGCACACGACGGGACAATCCGGATCGTAGGGTTTCTGATACAGATCCAAGACCTGTTCCATGTTCGCCACGAACTCGGCATCGGCCTGCGGCGGGATCACCCAGTACTCGATTTTCCGCTGCGTCATGCCGTTTTTTTCAGCGTCCGCCGGATGGTTTCGTGGCTGATCGACTCGACGACCCCCAACTCGACGACCCGGCGCGCCAACAGGCGCAACGACCAGTTCGCGTAGCCCTTCGGGGGCGGCCCCAGACGCAGGGCGATGACCTGGGACTCCTGTTCGCCGTCGAGCAGCTTCTCGACCGGGGGTGATTCGCGTCGTTTTCGCTCCAGCGCCTGTTCGAAGCCTTTCAGCACGCACCGTTGGCGAATGTTCTCGACCGTCTTGGTGCGGCACGAAAAGGCCTCGGCGACCCGCTGGTCGGTCCACGCCGGCCCGTCCGCATCGGCCTTCAAGAGAATCTGCGCGCGGCGCACTTTCTCGCTGCTCCCGTTGAGCTTGCGGACCGTCTGTTGACAGACCTCGCGTTCCTGGGCTGTGAGTCGAACGATGTACCTCTTTTGCGGCATGGAAACTCTCTCGGTTCGAGACGAGCTCCCCAATAGTCCTAATGTTTATTGATGGCACAGCACTAGGAGCCCAGGCGGGATGCATCGCCGCTCGAATGTAGCGGGGTTTCGCCACGGGCTGCTAGTGTCCTGTCATTCATCAAGTGTCGGATAGAGGCGTTTCAGCTTGACGCGGGCGTCGTCCGTGGTGAACTGCCAGTTGACCTTGGCCTGGATGCGGTCTCGGGACGCCTGCCAAGCCGCGACCTCGTCGTGCAGGATCTCGAGGGAGTCAATGCGGCGGTTGAGGCACTGACGGGTCATGACGTTGAGCTCGACCTCGGCGACGTTGAGCCAACTGCCATGCTTTGGCGTGTAGACGAACTCGAAGCGGTCCCACAGGGCCTTGGCCTCGGCCGGTGGAAAGGCCTCGTAGAGGGCGCCGGGGCGGTGGGTGTTCAGGTTGTCCATCACCAGCGTGATCCTCTGGGCGCCGGGGTGGCGCTCGGCGATGTCGTTGAGGAAGTGCGCCCAGTCGGTTTTGGTTCTGCGCGCCGTCACCTTGGTCATGCGCCGCCCGGCCAGGGGTTCGGTCGCCATGAACACATTGCAGCTTCCGCGGCGTCGGTACTCGTAGTCTTCGCGCGCCGGTCGACCCGGTGCCGCCGGAACCGGTTCGCGCGTCGCGCTGATCAGTTGCCGGGGCGTCTCGTCCATGCACACCACCGGAACGGCCGCATCGTAGGGACGCCGGTAGACGTCGAGCACCTTCTCCATCGCCGCCGCGAAGTCCGCGTTGCCCTGTGGGGGAATCACCCAGCCGACTCGCCGCCACGGTTTGATTGCGTTTTTTTTAGAACCCGCCGCACCGTCTCGTGCGACACACTGTCGATGTGGCCGAGCTCCACGACGCGATCCGCCAGCAACCGCAGCGACCACTGCGAGTGGCCCTCCGGAGGCTCGGCGCAGCTCAGCGCCACCAAGCGCGCCTCGAACTCGCCGTCGGCCTTGCGCACGTAGCTGGAACGGCGACCCTGCCGACCGCCGACTGCCGCCTCCATGCCCTCCTCGACAAAACGCTTCTTGACCCGATCCACCTTGCGCGCACTGATGCGCAGGATCTCGGCAATAGCCGCCCCGCGCGCCCGGTGCTCGTTGAACTCGCCCTCGTCCGAGTTGAGCAGAATCAGCGCGTTGATCACCTTCTGCGACTGATGCGACCCCTTGCGCGTGATCCCCGCGAGCTCCGCACGCTCGTCCTTCTCCAAAGTCACCACGTAACGCTTCATGCCAACCTCCTTGCCGTCGTTGGACGACGAAAAGGCTACCATGAAACATACGACATATCACGTGTGACGTGACACTAGTCCCGCCGACTGATCACGTTAAGCGGCCCGGCCAGAGGGCCCTCACCGGACACCCGTCCAAGTCGGGTTGAGCGCATTCTTCTTCGCGCGCGAGCGCGAAAGTGTTCGTTAACTTTTATTTTCCGCTGGACTCGACAAAACCGGAATGTGTTCGGTAATGTTTGTTTACGCATGAACGAACACATTCTGCGCGGCCGCGGTCGCCCCCGACGGGCAGAGGTGTACCGCCAGCTCGAAATCCAGATCGCGGAGCTCCGGGAACGCATGGGTGGCCTGCCGAGCCCGGACGAAGCCTCCGACATCTGGCGCGGCATCTGGCGCGGCATCTGGTACGAGGAAGCTCACCACTCGACCGCCATCGAGGGCAACACCCTGATCCTGAAGCAGGTTGAACGACTGCTCGAGGAAGGGCGGGCGGTGGGCAACAAGGAGCTGCGCGAGTACATGGAGGTGCGCGGCTACGCGGACGCCGCGGAGTGGGTCTACCGGCAGGCGATCAACCCGAACGAACTCGCGCATCCGGGACGGGTACTGACCCTCGAAGAGGTGCGGCACGTGCACCACAGGGCAATGACCCCAGTCTGGCAGGTGTCGCCGCATCCGAACGCAGATCCGCGCGAAGAGCCCGGCAGCTTCCGCGAACACGAGATCTACCCCTTTCCCGGCGGCATGAACCCCGTTTCCTGGCCGTTCGTTTCGGCGGAAATGACGACCTGGGTCGACCGGGTGAACGCTCTCGAGGCGACTGCAGCGACGTTCCCGGAAATCCTCGCGGCGGCTCATTGCCGCTTCGAACAGATCCATCCCTTTCTGGACGGCAACGGCCGAACCGGGAGGCTGATTCTCAACCTCATTCTCGTACGGCTCGGCTACCCGCCCGCAATCATCTACAAGCGTGACCGCGCCAGGTACCTCCAAGCGCTACGGCGCGCGGACTCGGGTGATTCAAGCCTTCTGGGGGAGATGCTCGCGCGGGCGATCCTCACCAGCCTGCACCGGTTCGTCATTCCGGCGGTGGCGGGTCCAGCCAGACTCGTTCCGCTGGCCGCACTGGAGACGCCCGGCATGAAGACGGCGGCGCTACGGGCGGCGGCGGAACGAGGCCGGCTGCGTGCCACTCGGGGACCGGACGGTCAGTGGCGCAGCTCCCGCCTCTGGGCCGACGAGTACATGGCGAGCCGTTACCGGCGCGGGGACTAGTAGCCCAAGTATTCGCGCGCGATCACGCGGTCGCGGCCAGCCGTGCCGGGTCGAACTTCCGCCGGTAGTGCCGGGTCCAGACGACGATGGCCGGGATCCCGATGACGGTCGGGAGGATCCACGGGACAATGGCCAGCGGCCCGGCGATCTCGTATGCAAACAGGCGCTGCGCCCCGAAGACGATGAATGCGGTGTGGAAGGCGATGCCACCGCCGAGCATGGAGCCCAGATGGCTGTAGAACCACCCCATGTGCTTCGCCCCCGGGTTGCGCATCAGCCGCAGCATGCTCTGTCCCGTGAAGAGGCCGATGGGACTCAGCCCCAGCAGGATCGGCGAGAGGTCGGACCATACCGCTAGCGCGTAGACGATGACGGCAACGCTGCCGGCCATCGATGCCCAGCCGAGCCCTTCGTGGAAGGGCGTCCGCAGCGTCTCCGGCGCCTTGCGCGTCGCGACGACGCGCATCGCCTGGCGCACCGTCCCGAACGTCACCACGCCCAGGTAGGCAAGGAGGACGGCGAAGCCGTAGAGGTCGGGCCGCTCCGCGAAGCCGAAGCCCTGAATCTGGTAGGAGACGATGCGCCCGGTTGCTGCGGTGATCGCCGACAGCGTGACGACGTACGCGCAGTACGCGTAGACGCGGCCAGCCTGCACGTGCAAGCGTCCACCCTTGCGGGCGAAGACCGGAATCCAGAACGCCCCGAGGCCGACGAACCCGGTAGCGACGTGGATTGCGATGATGACGTCGAAGAGCAGGCTGGCAATGGCCGTCATGACGGGTCCTCCTGCTCCGATTCCGTCTGCACGGCGGCGCCGTCGCCGCCAGCGAGGGCGATGCGGCGGTCGATGGCGGCCAGCGTCTCGTCGCACCAGGCCACTTTCGATCCGATGGAGTGAATGCCCATGCGCAGCGTCGCGAAGCGGTGGAAACCGCCGTCGCTGTAGCGCTCCGGCGCATCCCCGAACGTGCTGGTGACTTCCCGTTCGACCGCGTGCAGTCCTGCGAGCCACCCGGCGAGGTGGCCTCGGAGCGCGGTCATGAACGCACGCGTCTCCTGCACGTCGCCGATGGCGTCCATGAAGTAGAGCTGGGCAACGTACGCGAAACGTTCAGTGCCGACGGCCGGGCCGCCATGCAGCCAGTCCAGCAGTTCCGCCCGGCCTTCGTCCGTCAGCGAGTAGACCCGGCGGTTCGGTCCCTTGGCTGACGGTTCGACGCCGCTGCGGAGCAGTTGCCGCTGCTCAAGCCGCTTGAGGGCCGGGTAGATCTGGCTGAGTTCTGCCGACCAGAAGTGCCGGGCCTCCTGGCTGAACGCGTTCTTGAGGTCGTAGCCAGTGGCCGGCTCGCGGAGCAGGCCGAGGAGAATGTGGTCGAGACTCATGTCGCTATATCCATGTTGACATAGCAACTATATAAATCTAGGCATAGTTCGTCAAGCACTTTTCTTGGCGCGGCGGGCCTGCCCGACGAGGTACAACTACAGTATGATTCCGGTATGAAAACGGCCGTCTCACTGCCGGACGAGCTCTTCCTGTCGGCCAACGACTTCGCGAAACGGCAGGGGATGTCGAGAAGCGAGCTGTTCGCCGTCGCGGTCGCCGAGTACCTGGCCAAACACCGCGACGCTGATGTCACGTCGAAGCTGAACGAAGTGCTCGCCCATGAATCGAACGCGATCGACCCGGCGTTGCGGACTGCTCAGGCCCGAAGCGTTGATTCCGCGAAATGGTAGTCGCGCGGCGTGAGGTGTGGTGGGCCGACCTGGATGACCCTCGCGGCTCCGAGCCCGGGTTTGCGCGCCCCATCCTCATCGTCCAGGCCGATGCCTTCAACCGAAGCAGGCTCAGGACGATCCTGGGGATGATCCTGACGTCGAACGCGCGGCTCGTCGATATGCCCGGTAACGTCCTCCTTCCCGCCAGGAGCACCGGGCTTCCGACCGACTCCGTCGCCAACGTCACGCAGATCGTCACTCTCGACGAGGCCTATCTTTCGCGTCGGGTCGGGCAGATCCCTCCCCGACTCATGACGCGCGTGGATGCCGGACTCAGGCGCGTCCTGGCTCTCTAGCCAAGTCCGGCGCCAGCTCGCCCGCGCATACAGGACTACCGGTCGAGATGCACTTCGGCGAGCGCGATGCCCTGCTCGCCAGCGACCGCGTACAGGAAGTGGATGCGGCCGTCCGCTTCGAAGATTGCCGGGTCGCGCAACTGATTCACCGGCACGTCGATGGAACCGCCGCGGGATGGTTCCACCGGAAGGTCCGCACCCTCCCACGGTCGCTCGGGGCGGAGCACCTCCACCCGTTCGGTCGCCCTCCAGTCGCGCCAGTCGCCCGACAGGTCAATGCTCGCCAGCCACACCCGCTCGGGCGCATCGCCCCGCTCGGTCCAGAAGACGAACATGCGGTCGCCGCGCTTCAACAGGGCCGAGTGGCGCATGTTCGGGTTGAACAGGTTCGGCCCCTCTTCGAAACCGGTCAGGCCGTCGCGCGAGCGGTACATCACACCCGGCATCGCCAGCGCATAGAAGTAGCCATCGTGTCGGAAGGCACGGAAGTACGGCCGGCCGAGGATCTCCGGGCGTCCTTCGAAGTGCAGGCCGTCGGACGAAACCGCGGCGCGGGTCACCTGCGGACCACGTTCCCGCCCGTGAACGTACATGACGATCTCCCGGCGCTCGTCGACGACATGCACGTCGGGCGATGCGACGTGGGCATACGCCCCGGCCGGGTTGGCCGAATCCTCCCCGCACGGCGGGCAGGTGGTCGGGAAGTGGGAGTCCTCGATCCGCAGCGTCCCCGGCTCGTACATCGTCCACGGCCCGGTCAGGGCGTCCGCATAGGCGAGCCGGATATAGGTGCCGCGGTGATCGGCGAAGTACAGGTAGTACCGCCCGAGCGGGTTCTCAATCCAGTCGGGCACGCGGATGAGTGACGGCCCGGCGATGTTGCTCCCCATCCGCCCATCCATGTCGGGCGTGATGATGGGGCCGTCAAGCAGGCGCTCGATGCGGATCGACTGCGCGGCGGCCGGCTGCGACACGCTGGCCGCGAGAACGAGCGCCCCGAGCGCGACAACCGTGAGACGGCACGCACGTTGCTGTACTGAACGCATGGCATCCCTCCCGGCCATCTTACCCGTGCCGAAACCGGGGTCTCCCAGGGCTACCGGCCAGCGAGGTCGGGGCGCGGATCGCGCACGAACCCGTCCCGGTTCGGCATCTCGATGCGCGGCAGCGTGGCGGCGTCGATACGATCATCCTCGCCGACGAGATCGTTGAGGAACAGCACATAGGCGACCGTGGCGTAGACGTCGTCGGTGGTGAGCGAGCCGGGCCGGTTGAACGGCATGGCGCGGTACACGTAGTCCCAGAGGGTCGTGGCCACCGGCCAGTAGCTACCCACGGTTTTCCGCGCTCGATCGGTCGTCAGCGAGCCCCCGCCCCCGGCCAGCGCGGCGTCCGGCCCCTCGGTACCGGTCGGGCCGTGACACGCGGCGCAGCGGAGGTCATAGACTGCCCGCCCCTCGGCGGCGGTGGCGTCGCCGGGTGGCAGCTCGGCGCCCTCGGGTCCCACTATCGCCCCCCAGCCGTCGATGTCCACCGGCGTCGCCGGGCGCCCGAGCCCAAGCGTCTGCGCGCCGGCCCCACCGGCCCACGCCATTGCGCACAGGAACACCCAGACTACCGCCCGGGTCGATCTCCGGGGCCTCGCGCCGGACCACTCCTGTGCGCTACACATCGACGTTCTCCACCGTGCCCTCGCGAGCGATGCGCCAGCCCTGGACGGCGTTGTTGTGGTAGCTCGACTGGGTGCCACGCACGGCGATCAGCGCCGCGCGGGTCGGCTGGACGTCGCCCGTCTCGTCGATGCAGCGCGAGGCGAGGATCGTCTCCGAACCGTCCCAGCGCCAGTCGAAACGGAATCGCGTGTGGGCCAGCGGCAGCACCGGATCCTGCAGCCGCGCCTCGGCCCACGACTGGCCGCCGTCCGTCGAAACCTCGACCCGGGCGACGCGGCCGCGGCCGGACCAGGCCAGCCCGCTGATCTGATGAAAGCCGGGGCCGGCGAGCCGCTGGCCGCCGGACGGCCGGGTGATGACCGACTTGGCGTCCATGGCGAACGTGTACTGCCGGGCCTCGCCGTTCGGCATCAGGTCGGTGTACTTGGAGGTCTCCTCCCGGGTCAGATACGACTGGTCGACGAGCTGGATCCGCCGCAGCCACTTGATCGAGATGTTGCCCTCCCAGCCGGGAATCAGCAGTCGCAGCGGATAGCCCTGGGCCGGCCG
The DNA here is from genome assembly GCA_965246995.1 of Vicinamibacterales bacterium. Lineage (GTDB taxonomy): Bacteria > Acidobacteriota > Vicinamibacteria > Vicinamibacterales > UBA8438 > VXRJ01. Next base: position 238,337 of record OZ252008.1, on the reverse strand, counting down.
CAGCGCCTCGCCGTTCTGCCCGTAGGCCACCAGCGTGTCGTCCAGCGCCTTGTCGAGCGGCACGCTTCGGGTCATCCGACACGCATCGGCCCCCTCGGCCACGAGCCACGCGGCCTCGGCCCGCACCCCTGCCTCGCGGAGCAGCACCGACACCGGCACGCCGGTCCACTCGCTGCAGCTCGTCATGCCGAACGCCGCCTGGGCGTCGGTGTCCGGCTCGGCCGGCGACCACTTGACGCGGCCGTTCCCGGAGCACTCCACGAAGTAGACGCGGGTCACCGCCGGCATCCGCCGGAGCTCGGCCAGCGAGAAGACCAGCGGCCGGTCGACCAGCCCGTCGACCAGCAACTCGTGCTCCGAAGGGTCTATGTCCGGAATCCCCGCGTGATGCCGCTCGAAGTGCAGTGCCGACGGGGTGATGGTGCCGTTCAGATCCTGCAGCGGCGTCAGGCTGCCCGCGGCCTGGTCGTAACGCGCTCCGCGCACGCGGCGCAGCGCCGTTTCGAACCCCGACCGCTCGCCGTAGCCGCCCACGCCGGCACCGAGCCTCCGGCCGGTCGGGGCCTGGCCCACCACGGTCTCGGGCGCGAGTACGGCCGCGGCCGAGCCCAGCGTGGCTGCCTTGAGGAAGCCACGCCGGCTTGACGTGGTTCCGGTGCGTGTCCTGTCGCTTGGCATCGTTTTATCCTTCACGGCGGGTGAGGGCGTTCGCTCTCGCACTACCGTTTCCCCTCTCCCGCCGGCGCTATCGGATCGGTGCCGAGAAAGCGGCTCAGCTCGGCGTTGACGATGTCCGGCACCTCTTCGTGGGGATTGTGACCGACGTTCGGGATGAGAAAGACCTCCCCATTGGGAAGGATCTCGGCCGCCCGCCGCGCGTTCGCGGGGAAGTCCGGCCCGTCGATCTCGCCGCCGAGGATCAGCGTCTTCGTCCGGATGTGGGGCCAGTCGTCGACCACCGTGTCCATCGAGCGCAAGTTGCCGCCGAGCCGCCGCACGTAGGCCAGCCGCGGCCAATCGCCGCTCAGCCGCTGGCCGTGCCGGATCCGGAGGTGATCCAGGAACTCCGGCTTCCACTCCACGTAACGCCGGGTGTCGGTGCGGACGTCCGCCTCGTAGGCGGACTGCAGATCCGGGTCGGCGTCGATCTCACCGTCGAACGGACGGAACCCGCGCCCCGCGCGGCGGTCGGTCAGGCCGATCTGGTTGATGGTGACCAGATGCGTCGTCTTCTCCGGATAGAGGAAGGCGAACCGCGTCGCCATCTGCCCGCCGATCGAGTGTCCGACGATGGCTGCCTCGGCGATGCCGAGGTGTTCCATGAGACGGGCTGTGTTGGAGGCGTGCAGGCTCATGCTGTACGGGAGAATCGGCTTGGACGATTTCCCCCAGCCGAGCCGGTCCTTCACGACGACCCGGTAGCCCTCCTTGGTCAGGGCCTCGATCTGGCTCTTCCAGTACCAGCCGTAGTAGCTGCCCCCATGATGGAGCACCACGGCGCGGCCGTTCGCCGGCCCCGCCGGTGCAACGTCCATGTAGGCGATTCGCACGTCCTGGCCGAACACCCGGAAGTTCATGAACTCGACCGGATGGGGATACTCGAACCCTTCCAGGTTGATCGAGATCGGCCCCCAATCGGCGGGCGGCTCGGGTGGCGGTTGATGGGACTGCGCCGAGACCGCACACGGCAGCACGAGGGTCAGCACGGCGGCGAGTGACAGCGCGACGAGCGCGGATGGGGTGCGGCGTTCGAGTGTCATGGATACTCCTCCATCGCTGCGCGTTGTCTATCCTGTCGCGGTTCAGTCCGTCCAGCCTGCGCGCAAGGCCCCGCGGTCGACCTCGACGCCCCGAAGATACACCGCCGCGATCTGCCGCGTATGCATGATGTCGTCGAGCGGGTTGGCGTCGAGCACCAGGAAGTCGGCGCTCCGTCCGGCCTCGATGCTCCCGGTCCCGGTTAGCCCGAACGCCCGAGCCGCCCGCGTCGTAGCGGCCACGATCGCTTCCGCTGGCGTCATTCCCAGTTGCACGAAGAGTTCCAGCTCCAGGTGATCCGCGTAGCCGAAGAAGTCGCCCACCGCGCCAGCGTCGGTGCCCAGGATCACATGGTCGCGCAGCCGCAGGAAGTTGTCCCGGATCACCCGAGCCCGCGCTTCGGCCGCGGCGGTCCGAGGTTGGGCCGCGCCCGAGTCGCCGGCCGCGACGTCCCGCAGCATCGCGACGACCTCCTGCGGGACCTGCGCCTGGAAGAAGGGGTCCTCGTACACCGGCCGCCGGAACGGCTCGCTCCGGGTGACCATGCCGAGTGTCGGCACGATGAAGGCGTTGCGCGCCGCGACGAGCCCGAGATACTCGTCGTCGACAGCCACGTCGTAGGGCATGTGGATGAAGCGCCGGGCGCCGGCCTCGAGTAGCCGCTTGTGATCCTCCAGCGTGGTCGCATGCGCGATCACCCGGATGTCCTGCACCTGGGCCTCATCGAGGATGGCCGCATAGATATCCGGATGGAGCTTCACCTGCGCGCCCCGCCGCTCGTCACGCGCGTCCACCCAGATCTTCAGGATCCGGATGCCACGCGCGGCCTCGGCCCGCACGACCTCCCGCGCCTCGGCGGGGGTGGTCACCGCGTGCAGCCCCCACCACCCGGCGTCGTTCGTGAACCTGGGGTTCGGTCCGCCGCCGGGCGTCCCGAGACCGGGCGACACCAGGTAGCGAGCGCCCTCGACCTCGCCCAGCCGTTGCGCCTGGCGGACCTCGAGGGCGATCTCTTCGACGTCGCTGCCGGTGGAAATGACCGTGCCGACGCCGTAGTAGGCGTGGCGGTCCAGATGGTCGATGAGGTTCCCGCGGGTGAAGTTCCCAGAGCCCCAGCTCGCGTACTGCTCCCAGCCGAGATGCGCGTGGGTGTTGACGAGCGCCGGCATCACCGTGCGCCCGGTCAGGTCGACGACGCTTGCCTCCGGCGGCGCCGTCACCTCGTCCGTGCTCCCGACCTGCACGATCAGGTCGTCGCGGACCAGGAACGCACCATCCTCGATGACGCTGCCGTCCCCGACGATTACGCGCCCGCCTGCGAACAGTTGGACGGCCGGGGTCGAGGCAGTGGGATCCGGCCGGGGGCCGTCTGCCCCACACGCGATACCGGTCAGGAGCGCGAGCGCCACCAGCCCGATGGCGCCATGCCGATGACCCCAGGAGTTCTCGAGCATGCCGTTCACGTCCGGCCGTTCGCGGTGGATGCAGTCGCGGCGACGCGGCTGCGCCCCAGCGCTACATGCGCGACACGACGTGGAACGACCACCAGCTGTCCGGTCGCGGGGTATCGAGCGGAGGCGGTTCGCCGCCGCCCCCAGGCTGCCGCGCCTGCACGTCCGGCTTCTGCAGCTTCCGGATCCGTGCGGCCCAGACCCGATCGAGCGTGGCCGGGTCCATCTCCCGGTTGAGAGCGACCGGGTAGACGACGCCGTCGAGCCGGAGGCGTCCCGAGTGGTCCTGTCCCACCCGCGGGCACCAGTACTTGCGCGCGCCGGTCGAGCAACTGATGAAGAGATCGCCTTCCGGCGTCGCCATGCAGTTGACATTCACCGAATGGGGTCTCATCCAGATCCCGATCTGGATCGCGCACAGCGAGACGTCGTTGGCGAAGCTCCAGTCGGCGACCGGCTCCTCGTGGCTGTCACCCAGCAGCACGAAGCCCGGGGTGCCTTCGCATGGACAGTTCATGGTCCAGGCGACGCCCCCGGCCACGACCACCAACACCAGCGCGGCCGCGATTCCGAGGACGATCTTCCGGACGGACGTCGATGACGTGCCGGCGCTCCCTGACTCTGCGCTCATGCTCAACCTCCTCGGTCCCCGTTATACACCCGTTCCTGCTCCGGCGCGATAGTATCGCTTCAGCCCGTGGAAGTCAGGGAGGGAGCGCCGTCATGATCGCGACCCGTCTCCGGACACGCCTCCGATTCCCGCTCGCCGCGTTGCTGGCCGCTACCGCCGTCGCCCTCCCGGGCGCGCAGACCTTCGACGGCCAGGCCGACCCCCAGCCAGCGGATGTCGACTTGGCCATCGTCGGCGGACTGCTGATCGACGGGCACGAGGGGCCGCCGTTGCCGGGCGCGGTCGTGCTCGTGGAGGGCAATCGCATTGTTGCCGTCGGCAGCCAGGACGAGCTGACGGTGCCGGACGACGTCGAGGTCGTCGACGCCCGAGGGATGACGATGCTTCCCGGCCTGATCGACGTGCACGTCCATCTGGACATCCTCGGTCACTCCGACTACCAGCACTGGCATGGCCGATATCGCGACCGCTACGCGGACGTCATGGAGATCTCGGCCCGGCAGCTCCTCATGAGCGGAGTCACCACGGTGGTCGATCTGGCCGGACAGCCGGAGGCGCTCAAGCAGATCAAGGACCGTATCGGGAGCGGTGAACTGGCGGGGCCTCGCGTGGTCGCCAGCATGGGGTGGATCACCAACTGGTCCGACCAGCAGGTGGCGAGGCATCACCGCCGGTCACACACCGTCAACGTGCGCACGGTGGACGAGGCGCGCGCCGCGGCCCGAACGGCGATCGCGCAGGGCGCCGAGATCATCAAGGTGCACACGGGACTGACCGAGGCCCAGCTACGGGCCATCGGAGAGGAGGCTGACGCCCGGGGCCTCCGGATCACGGGCCACGTTGGGACACACGACGACCTGCTCATGCGGATTCGCGCGGGTCAGGACGGCATCGAGCATCTGTCCCTCGGCGCCGGCCTCAGTCCCACCCTCGCGCCCGAGGTGCTCCAGGGCCTGGTGGACCACCGGACGCACGTCATCCCCACCATGATCCAGACGATGATCCAGGGGCGGGCGGTCCAGTGGCCGGACTGGCGGGACAACCCGCGGGCCCGCGCCCTGACCCCACCGGAGATCTGGGCCGACATCCGGCGTAGCATCGAGCACCCGCGCCGGTTCGGGTACTTCGGCGGCAGTCTGCGGGTGCGACGCATGGACGAGATGGGGGCGAAGCTGCGGCAGCTCCGGGACGCTGGCGTCCGATTGCTCGTCGGCACCGACGCGGGTACGCCGCTCAACTTCCATACCGACGCCACCTGGCAGGAGATGGACCTCATGGTGTCGTATGGCTTCTCCGCGATCGAGGTGCTCGCCATGGCGACCCGACGCAACGCCGAGTATCTGGGTCGCGGCAACGAGCTGGGTACCGTCACCCGGGGCAAGCTCGCCGATCTGATCGTGGTCGACGGCAATCCGCTACTGAGCATGCGAGACTTGCGACACGTGGTCACGGTGGTGAAGGACGGTCGGGTCTATACGCCGTGAAAGGGCGACGCCGAGCTGGGAGGGACCGCGCGGCGGGACCAACGACACAGGAGTGACGACCATGAAGACATGCGCACTCGCGATGGCGGCGCTGCTGGTGCTGGCAGCGAACGCAAGAGCACAGGTCCCGGACCCTTACGACGTCGTGCTGCATGCTGGTGACGTCATGGTGCCGACGCGCGACGGGATCCGGCTCGCCACCGACGTCTACCGGCCGGCCCGACGCGGCGTCCCGGTCGAGACCCCGTTCCCGGTCCTGCTGCAACGCACGCCCTACGGCAAGGAGGGACGCGGACTCGTCGACCGCGCCGGCTACTTCGTCCGGCACGGCTACATCGTGGTGCTGCAGGACACCCGGGGCCGCTACGAGTCCGAAGGCACGTTCTCCAAGTATCACGACTTCGACGCGACGGATGGCTTCGACACCATCGAGTGGATCGCCTCGCTCCCCTACACGTCCGGCGACGTCGGCATGTTCGGCACCTCCTACGGGGCCCACACCCAGGCCGACGCGGCCAAGATGAACCCGCCGCATCTGAAGGCCCTGCTGCTCAACCACGGGGGCATCTCCGACCCGTGGTTGCACAAGGTGCGCAACCACGGAGCGTTCGAGCTGGGACAGCAACTGGGATGGGCCTTCGGCCAGCTCCGCCTGTCACCCGATCCGGTCGTGAGGGCCGCCTTCGAGGCCGAGCGGGTGGCCGACTGGTTCGCCGCGATGCCGCTCAGACGGGGCCTCAGTCCGCTCGCGGCGGCGCCCGAGTTCGAGAACTACGTGCTGACCCAGCTCACCCATGGGGATCATGATCCACCGGACGCCGACTTCCGGCACTGGACACGCCTCGGCGTGAACTGGAGCGCCTACTACGGCCGCACCGCCGACATCCCGATGCTGCACGTCGCCGGTTGGTATGACCCGTATTGCGGCAGCATGTTCGAGAACTTCGTCGGCCTGTCCCGGGCGAAGACCGCGCCCATCCATCTCCTCGTCGGCCCCTGGACTCACGGCGCCAACACGCGGTCGTATGCGGGTGACGTCGAGTTCGGCTCCGACGCGGCGATCCCGGACTTCTCGACCGAGCTGCACCGGCGCTGGTTCGACCGCCACCTCAAGCAGATCCCGACCGAGGTCGATGCCTGGCCGCCGATTCGCCTCTTCGTCATGGGCACCGGTGATGGCCATCGCGACGCCAATGGCCGGCTGTATCACGGCGGCTACTGGCGAGACGCGCCGGCCTGGCCCCTGCCAGAGGCCGAGCCCACGCGCTACTTCTTTCACGCTGATGGGATCCTGAGCCCACGCGAGCCAGCCGACGCGCCGCCGACCACCTACACCTACGACCCCGAGCACCCGGTCCCGACGATCGGCGGGTCTTTCTCGGGCGTGCTGAAGCGCGGCGCCTACGATCAGCGGGAGCGAGAGTTCAAGAGCCTGGAAGGCGGCTCGGAGAACGGCTTCTACGGCTCGCGGCCCCCGTATCTGCCGCTGAAGACGCGACCCGACGTGGTCGTGTTCCAGACCGAACCGCTCGAGGCCCCGGTCGAGGTCGTCGGCCCGATCCGCATCACTCTGTATGCGTCCTCGACGGCCGTGGACACCGACTTCACGGTGAAGCTGATCGACGTCTATCCCCCGAGCGAGGACTTTCCGTCAGGGTTCGAAATGAACCTCACCGACGGGATCCTGCGGGCGCGATACCGGAACGACCCGAGTCGACCGGAATTGATGACGCCGGGAGAGGTCTACGAACTCACGATCGAGCCCTATCCGACGGCGAACCGATTCAAGGCCGGCCACCGGATCCGGATCGACATCTCGAGCAGCAACTCTCCGCGCTTCGACGTCAATCCCAACACCGGGGAGCCCCTGGGACTGCACCGGCGCACGGTGCCCGCGGACAACTCCATCCACCACGAGACGGCCTACCCGTCTCACGTGGTGCTCCCGCTCGTGGCGGTGACCCCGGACTGAGCCGCGACGCGATGAGGTGCCGTCAGCGACGATCTACCTGGGAGCCCAGTGGAACACTTCCCACGTGTGGACCGGTTCGTTGGTGCCCGGGATGATCTCGCCGTCGAAGTCGTACCCCATCTGCATCCCGTTCTTCGCGGTGTAGCTCTCGAGATACGGGATCCGCTCGTCGCCGAGGATCTCGGTCGCCGTTAGCGCATAGGTCGCGTCGCCGATACGGATCCACCCATCCGGCCGCCCGCCCCGCACGCGCGCGGCCCAGTAGCCCCCATCAGGCCGGGTGGCCGTGATGATTCCGCCGTCGTCAGTGGAGTACACGATGTGGATGACGAACGGAGGAATCCCGGCGAGCTTGAGGAACACCACACCCTGGTCGTTGACCGTGTTCCAGTCCGCGGGTGGCGGCGTCAGCTCGCCGCCGAGCCGCACGCCGGGGAATCGCTCGTAGGGCGCCGTGAAGACGTATGTCGTCGCCGCCACGACGGCCACCGCACAGAGAATGAGACACAGCAACGTCTTCTTCGGCATGAACCCCTCGTTGACAACTACCCGCGCGATCATACGCCGATGGGCGTGATTCCCGGCGGATATATGATGGCCCGTCATGAGTCAGGAACAGGCCCGGACCCACCGAATCACCCGCCTCGGGCGCCGCTTGCCAGCCGTCGGTCTGCTGCTGGCCCTGGCCTTCGGCTGGCCGTGGGTTGCGCCCGCGCTGGGCCAGCCGCCCGGTGAGACGACAGTGCTCCGCGCGGCCCGCATCCTTGACGGGCGCGGAGAGGTACTGGAGGACCGCGACCTGGTGGTGCGCGACGGGCGGATTGCCGAGATCGTGCCGCGCGGCAGTGGCCGGGGAGACCGAGTCTACGACCTGACCGCCCTGACCGTGGCGCCGGGCTATATCGACACCCACGTGCATATCGGGGCCCATTTCGACGACAACGGCAAACTGCACTCGCCGACGGCGGGAACCGGCATCGGTCACGACACGCTGTACGGCGCCGAGAACGCGTTCCGCACGCTGATGGACGGGATCACCACGATGCAGAGCCTGGGCGCGCCGGAGGATGCCGAGCTGCAGGAGTGGATCAACCGGGGCGAGATTCCCGGACCGCGATTGCTGTCATCCCTCGGCGCGGTGAACGAAGACACCGGCACGCCGGACGAGATTCGCGCCTACGTGCGTGACCGGGCGGCGGCAGGCGCCGACGTCATCAAGATCTTCGCGTCGACGAGCATCCGGTTCGGCGGGGTCACCAACCTGTCGGCGGCCCAGCTCGAGGCCGCCTGCGGGGAGGCGCACGCGCAGGGGCTGCGGGCGGTCGTCCACCTCCATCGGGCCGACGCGCTGCGGCTCGTCGCCGATGCCGGATGCGATCAGGTCGAGCACGGGTGGCTGCTCGAAGCGGGAGATCTCGAGGTGTTTGCCGAGAGCGGCATGTATCTCGGCAACCAGATCGACCTGCTCTACCGCAACTACGAGGAGAATGGCGATCGCTACGCCGGCGTGAGGGGCTACACGATGGAGGGGTTCGCCAACCTCCATGCGGCCCAGCCGGGCGCCCTGGAAGTATTCCGGCAGGCGGTGGCCACGCCGGGCGTGAAAATCGTCTACAGCACCGACGCCAACGCGGGCAGCCACGGCGCGAACACGGACGAGTTGATGGCCTACGTGCAGCTAGGCGGTCAGGATCCGATGGACGCGGTGGTCTCGGCGACCTCGCTCGCGGCGGAGTCGATAGGCATGGAGGACCGGATCGGCACGATTGCGACCGGATTCGAGGCGGACATCATCGCGCTCGACGGCGACCCGCGCACCGACCCCACCGCGCTGGGCCGGGTCGTCTTCGTGATGCGCGCGGGACGCGTCTATCGGAACGACCCGCCAGGAGCCTCCGGTCGTCGCTGACGCCGTCGGTCGGACTATTGACTCCAGGGCGGCACGATCTGATTCATCCGGGCGTACGCGATGAGCTGCCCGAGATGCTCGTGCATGTCACCCGCGACAAACAGTACGATCTCCGGCGTCGACCGATCCTGGCCGAAAAGCGAACGCGTGCCCACCAGCGTGGCAGGCTCGACCGCTTCGATCTGCTGGTGCGCGTAGGCAAAGCCCTTCGTCAAGTGGTCGATGACTTGTGCTTTGTCTGTGACGGCATTGAGGGCCTGTGATTCTTCGCGGCTCATGGCCCGCTCGCCCCCGAATGCCACCGGGGCAAACCCGTAGCCCTCGCTCGCGATCAGCATCAGCACCTCCGACACCGAGCGCACACCGTCCATGGGGCGCCACTCGTACTTGTCCGCGGGGAACGCCTCAGCGAGCCCCATGAACTTGCCGCGCATCACCTCGAGGTCGGCAAGGTAGGAGGCCTTGATAGCCTCACTGGACTCGGAGTCCTGTGCCTGCGCCACCGTCCCGAGCGTGACGACGTACAGACCGAGCAGCAACGTCACCGTGACGGCCCGACCCAGGCGCGAGAGGACGAGGAAGAAGAAAGCCATAGGTGTCACCTCCATACTCTTGCGAAAACTGCGAGCTAGCGGGGCGGCGTTTCGGTGCCGGGCGGAACGGAGCCTTCCTGGACGCGAGCACCTCTGAGGAGGTTCACCATCCCGTAGTTTCCTTCGTGGCACGCGTACTCATACATGAGGCCATCGGTCCTGGGCATATCCAGCGCCGCCGTCCAGGGGCGGGTCCAGGTGGCCGGATCCTCAACGGTCACCTCATAGCGCAGCGTGTCGGCGTCGACACGCGAGAAACGTTCGACCAGGTGCAGGCCGGTGGTCGATCCTCGATAGGCCGTCTTGTCGGTGAAGTTGGTCGTCTCGACGACGAGCGTGTCGCCGTCCCAGCGCCCGCGCGAATCGCCCATCCACTGGTGGACGCTCGAGTCGAGATGTGGACTGCTATCGAGCGGGATTATCCGGAGCTCGTGCACCATCTCGTGCAGGATCGCGACGTGCGTCGGAGTTTGGAACACCTGGAAGTTGTTGTTGTAAGCGCCGCCGAGTCTTGGCAACCGGAGCGTCAGGCAGCGCTCCCAGAGATTCCGATCCTCAGGGCCGTTCGAGGTCCGGGCGCCGAAGCCCCTGCCGCGGCGGGGCTGGTCTCCCAGACGCGCCTCCCCTTCGGGTGACAGCGGCGGGAGTCGACCACCCGGAGGGTCGATGATCAGCGCCGTCCGACCATCGGAGAGCCCACGGTCCCACCAGACCTGGTCGTACGCGAGCGCGACGTCTCGCTCGGCCGTGAGCTCGCTCCTGCGACTGGACTCGGCGACGGTCGTAGCCTCCACGTTGGCCTGGGCGATCTCCTCATCTGTCAGGAGCTCCCTGTCGCCGTACCGCTCTGGGCGCTCGAGGGGTGTCGCCGTACCGTGATTCCATACGCCCTGAAGATCCGGAACGCCCCAAGCCGTGCTTGCCGGCGCCGCGTCATCGCCGGCTGTCGAATCCTGGGCGTTGGACACGCCGGGAACGACCACCGCAGCCAGTAGTACGACGACGAGCCCGATGAAGCGACTCTGAGTCATCCGTCACCTCCCGACTAGGAGTCCGTGGTGAAACCCCGCGGAGCACCGAGAGCGGCGAGGCGCTCGCCTGACAAGGCGCGACGAGAGAGCATATTGGCCATATTGCGACCGCGGACTGACGCAGTCCGCGGACTGCCACAGTCCGAGGAGCAACGCCGTTCAGGCGGGATGCATCGCCGCTCGAATGTAGCGGGGGTTTCACCACGGGCTCCTAACAGTTCGACGTCCGCGAAACCCCGTAGTCATAACATGATCTGGTGCATTTCGCGAAAGAGGATCGGCCGATGGCCGAGCGGGTAGTATAGGGAGCCACCTCAGGACGCCGACCGGGCGGGAGCACAGCGAGGTCCACCGTGACGATCAACCGGCGCCGGTTCCTCACCACCGCCGCGACCCTCGCTCTCGGCGCGGGCGCCCGGGACGGAGGCGCCGCCCCGCGAGAACGCGGTCGGGCCCTCGGTCAGCCCGCCGGCTCCCCGGATGTCGTCGTGATCGGCGCCGGGACGTTCGGTCTCTGGACCGCCCTGCACCTGCAGCGGCTGGGAGCCCGCGTGACGGTCATCGACGCCTACGGCGCCGGCAACTCGCGACAGACGTCCGGCGGCGAAACGCGCGGTGTCCGGTCGTCTTACGGGGACCGCCCGCACGGGCGGCTGTGGACGCGCTGGGCCAATGACGCGATCCGGAAGTGGACCGAATGGGACGAGATGGGCCGCGACCGGCTGCTGCCCAGGGTCTTCTTCAACACCGGCGACCTGATCCTCCGGTCCCGGCCGGAACCGTATCTGGAGGCCTCGCGCGGTCACTGGGACGCGCTGGGGACCCCATACGAGGTGTTGACAGCCGACGAGGTAACCTATCGCTGGCCGTGGATCCGGTTCGAGGATCTCGGCGCCACCCTCTTTGAGCCGGCGGCCGGCGTGGTACGGGCGCGCCGGGCCATCGAGTCGGTGGCGCGCGTGTTCGAGGAAGAAGGCGGCACCATCCGGATCGGCCGAGCGGAGCTCGGCTCCCGGAGCGGTTCGCGGCTCGACGGCGTGGCGCTGACCGACGGCGAGGAGGTGTCCGCCGGCATCACCCTCTTCGCCTGCGGGCCCTGGTTCCCCAAGGTGTTTCCCGCGTTGATGGGCAACCGGATCCGGACCTCCATCGGCTACACCATCTACTTCGCGGTGCCCCCGGCCGACACCCGTTTCTCGTTTCCCCACATGCCGAGCTACGGCGTGCCCGGGTGCACCGGATGGCCAGCGCTGCCCCCAGACCATCGGGGATTCCGGGTCCGCACCGGGGGACGCGCCCCTGAGGACCCGGACACCAGCGACCGCTGGGTACCGGCCGCCGCCCACGAGCGCCCACGCGAGATCCTCGCCCGCCACTTCCCCGATCTGGTGGGGGCCCCGATCAACGAGACCCGAGCGTGCCACTACGAGAGCAGCGTCGACTCCAACTTCATCGTCGACCATCATCCGGACTTCGACAACGCCTGGCTGCTGGGCGGCGGATCGGCCGAGGCGTTCAAGTTCGGACCGGTGCTGGGGGAGTACATCGCGCGCCGAGTGCTCGGGGTGGAGGACGACCCGGCGCTCGCCGAGGGGTTCCGCCTCAAGGAGGAGGAGTTCGGCTCCCGGAGCCCGAACGCCGACTAGCCCAGAACCCGGCCCGCTCGCGGCGCCCGCGTCACGGGGCGGTCACGCAGCGAAAGCTCTTCTCGTCGTTCACGTCACCGCTGCCGTCGTACTCCGCCACCTGCGGGTACGGGCAGACCGGACGGGTGAGCATTTCATGGCCTTCCGGGTCGAGCTTGGAGGCCACCAGGCGCTCCGGGGCGCGGTCCTCCTCGACCCAGGCTCGGATCGCCTCCACCCAGTCGACGCGATCGGGTCCCGGCCCCCGGGAACAGTGCAGCACCCCCGGCAGCATGTAGAGACGGGCGTAGTCGCGGGCGGAGGCATCGTCCGCCTCGAGCCGCTCGTAGTAGTCGATGGTTCCCTCGGGCGCGAGGGCCAGATCCGACCAGCCGGTCCAGTAGATGATCTTCCCGTTGCGGTCGCGGAAGGCGCTCAGGTCGGTGCTGGTCGCGTTCAGGATGGCCGCCGTAGGCGCGGTGTCCTCGGCCCAGGTGGAGAAGTCGTACTCCGTGTAGTCCCATTCCGGGTCGCTGAAGACGAAGTACTTGAACAGCTCGGTCCCGAACCCGTACTGGGCGTTCGGGACACCTGCGGCGCGACGCGATTCGCTGGCCACGACCCACGAGTCCCACCCGCCGCGGTCGTTCTCGCCACCGTAGTTGAAGCCGCGATAGATCGGGCCGCCGTTCGAGGTCGGGCCCTCGTACACGCGCTCGATGGCCGCGAGCTGCGCCGCCGTCACGCAGCCGGCCGCCGCCTCATCATCGGCGCAGCGGGGCAGATCCGAAGGCTTGAACCCGCACCGGCGCGGATCGTTCATGACACCGTCGGCGACACCGTCGGCGTCGTCGCATGCGGCAAGGATGCGCGAGCCGAGCAGCTCCAGCGTGTCGGGTGTCAGGACGGGCGAGTCGAGGTCACCCGTGGGGTAGATCGCCTGCTGGTTCTGCACGAATCCGGCCGCGATCCCGGTCCAGTGATAGGCCGGGGCAGCGGCGACGATGCCATCGAAGTCGTCGGGATACCGCTGCGACTCCATCATCGCCTGCCCGCCGCCACGGCTGCAGCCGACGAAATAGGAGTAGTCGGGGCCGCGGTCGTAGTAGTGCCCGATGATCGACTTCGCGGCCTCGGCCGTGAGGTGCACCGCCCGGTGTCCGAAGTTCTCCTGGCGCTCGGGATGGTGCAGCGCCCAGGCAGCCTCGATGCCGTTCCCCGTGTGTCCGGTGTCGGTCCCGATGGTCGCGTAGCCACGCTCGAGGGGGCCGCCACCGTGCGCATAGAGACCCCGCGCCTGGTTCTGCACGCTGCCCACGAACCCGCCGCCGCCGCCCATCAGGAACCGTCCGGTCCACTCATCGGGCTCCGGCAACAGCAGCTCGAAGTTGATCTCGGTCTCGATCACTCCGGTCACGCGGCAGTGCGCCGGCGCGGCATCGGTGGCCTCGACCGATTCGGCGTCGTCGATGCGCAGGTCGATCAAGTCGAGCGCCGCCAGGTCGGCGCACGAGTCGGCCGGGCCCGGGGTGTCGGCTCGGTCCGTGGTGGAGGCCGCGCACGCGGCGAGACCGGCCAGGCTGACGGCGGTCAGAAACGTCAGGAACGCTCGCTTCATCGACGGCATAGGAACCTCCTCATCGTGGTCTTCGGTCATGACTCCGCGAGCAGCGCCTCGACGAGCGTCGTCACCTCGTCCCGCGCCTCGGTGTAGAAGCTTCCGCTGGCCGGACTCGGGAAGCCGGCGTGCACACCGCGCACGCGTCCGTCCCGCCCCAGGATGAACGTTGTCGGGAACGCGTTCAGATTGACCGCCTGGGGGAGCTTTTCGGTCACGTCGTCCGGCACACCGGCGAGCAGGAACGTGTACCCGAGGTCGTAATGCTCGATGAAGGCCCGAAGCCGGGTCGGATCCGCCAGTTGATCCGCCCCTTCGAACGCCAGCCCCACCATCTCCAGCCCCAGGTCGCGGTAGGTGTCATACAGCTCCGCCAGGAACGGCGCTTCGTCGTGGCAGTTGGGACACCAGCTCCCGGTGACGTTCACCACCACGACCCTCCCGGCGAACCGCGCATCCTCGTTCGTCACGATCCGCCCCTCAAGGTCCGGGAAGCTGAAGCGAAACGGCTCATCCGGATCGGCGACGGTGGTGTGGCGGGACGGATCGGTCGGCTCGGGCAGCGTGGCTGCAGCCGCGCTGTCCGACCGGACCGCCGTCAGCTCCTGTTGCCGGTTCCGCAGCAGCCGGAGCGAGCCGTCGTCCTCGAGAGTCACCTCGAGCAACAGCGGGCGCGCGCCCGAGAAGTGGCTCATGACGAACGTGCCGTCACGGTACGCGCCGGTGAGATTGCCGGTGTCGCCATCCACCCGGAGGATCGCTCCGGAAACCTCTGCCCCGGTCTGCCTGACGATGAAACGCCACGCCCGCTCTCCCTTGTCGCTCTCGGTGGGAATCGTCCAGACCCCGGCGATGGACGGCGCGTCGGCCGTCGCCGGCCCGGCCGTCCCCGCGGGCTGGGCCCTGAAGGGATAGGCAGGTCGCGCGCCGCGCACATACCGTCCCTCGAGCCGTCCATCCGAGTAAGTCGCCTGGATGGCCGAGGCGTACTGATCGAAGGCCAGCGAGAGGGTGTCGTTCTCGAACCGTCCATCCGTCGACGTGATCCTGAGCTCCCCGTTGAAGAACGTCCCCTGCACCCGTTCGCCATCGTCGGCGATCTCGAACAGGAACGGGATCTCGAGCTCGTTGACGACGACGGTGGCGTCCCACTGCCCACTCAGGGAAGGGCGATCCGGCGCCCCGGCGCAGGCGGCCAGGCTCAGGGCGAGCGCCGCGGCAACGTGCGACCGGAGGGTGGTAACTCTCATCAGTCGTGCTCCTCTGGACCGCACCGGGTCAAGGGGCATTGTCGCCAAGCGGGCGCGTGCTGGCAACCGCACGACGCGGCCGCCCCCGCTTGACCTCGCCTGGAGCACGGCCTATCGTGCCTGTGACTCCGGCTGAAACCCCGGCCCTCTCCAGCGGGCGACACACGAAGGAAGAGCGCGATGCGGATTCTCGTAACAGGACTCGTCGCCGCCGTCGTGGCCGTGGGCATGCTTCCGGCCGAGATCGGGCAGGCCCAGACCCCCGCCTACCGGCTGGTGCCCGACTGGCCGACACTCGCCCCCGGGGTCTTCTTCGGACAGCAACGCGGCTGGCCGGATCAGGCCGCCCGCGACGCCGCCGCCGCGGCGGCCCGGCGCGCGGCCGGCGGTGGGCCTGGAGGACCGGGCGGCGCCCGGCCGACGACGCCCCCCATCTACGGACAGGGGGTCTCCGGCATCGCCATCGACGAAAACGACCACATCTACGTCTTCAACCGGGGCCAGCAGACGGTGATGGTCTTCGACCGCGAGGGGAGCCTCGTGCGGGCCGGAGCCGAGCGCGACATGGACGGCGTGCCGGTGGCCGGCGGCTGGCTGCACTCGGGCGAAGTCGACTGGGACGGCAACGTGTGGGTGGTCGAGCGGATGAACCACCGCATCCTCAAGTTCGACCCGACGCTCGAACGGGCGCTGATGCAGATCGGCACGACGGGAGAAGCCGGGAACGACGCCACGCATCTCGACAGCCCGTCCGGCATCCTGTTCACCCGGGAAGGCAACATCGTCGTCACCGACGGCTACGGGAACAACCGGGTAGTGCTCTACGGGCCGGACGGCACCTTCATCAAGCAGGTAGCCAAGGGACGTGGCGGGCCGGAGGACAAGGGCGCCGGATCCGGAGAGTGGGATCTGCCGCATCAGGGCGCGGTCGATGCCGACGACAACCTCTATCTGGTCGACCGGGAGAACCGGCGGGTCCAGGTGTTCGACAACCAGTTGAATTACGTCCGCGAGTTCGCCAACGAGGGGTGGAACCCCTGGGACATCGCCATCTCGCGACGCGGAGATGACGGAGTCGCCTACATCGCCGACCACGCCGGCGAGCGGGTCCACAAGATCGCGCTCGACGACGGTCGGATTCTGGCCACCTGGGGTGAGCCCGGTCGCGGGCCCGGACAGTTCGACTGGGTCCATGGCATGGCCGTGGACACCCAGGGGGCGGTCTACGCGGCCGACACCTACGGCCAGCGCGTGCAGAAGTTCGTCCCGGTCGCTCCGTAGCCCGGAAAATTCACGAACGTGCGAGGCGTCAGCGCCCCTGCGCGGGCGGCCGCTTGATCTCTATCGTGGCGGCGAGCCACTGGTCGCCGGAGGCGAGTTCCCACGAGACGGGACCGGAGGGACCGGCGGACGCGTGACGCGTGTCCGACACCGCCAGCCCCACGGCGCGCTCGGTCTCGTCGCACGCGACCAACGGCGGGCCACAGCCGTTCGTCGGATCGTCTGCGGCGGCAGGAAACGAGACGATGCTCAGCCGTGACGAGGGAGGTTCGTCGGCCAGCGCCACCGCCCCGCTGACAAACGGCGCCGCGTCGTCCAGCTCACAGAGGGCGATCCGCAGTGCGCGGGACCCGTCCCGGGTGGTCACGATCACCGGCGCCGTCGGCAAACCCGACGACCCGCGCTGCCGGTTCACCGCGCCGATCGGATTGTTCACATCGACGTTCGAGAACCGCAGCACGGCAGCTGCCGCCTGCCGCTCGCCGCCCCACGAAAAGGAGGCGGTGGACTCCGATCCGTCGGCGATTCTGTAGAAGACGGCCATCTGACACGCGGTCCCCTGTCCATCCGCCTGACACATGGCGCCGTTGAAGCCGCCGAAGCCGGGCACCGCCGTCCATCCCTCGGGCCCGGAGGTATTCGGATTCCCCGGGGCGGCGAGGATCGCCACGAGGAGATCCCCTCTCTCGTTCTCCCCTGGCGGCACCGGGATCGACACCTCTTCCGCTCCAGTCACGCCGGTCTGGCCGATCCCGGCGCTCTCGAAGTTCGGACTCGGCCCGCACCCGACCAGGAGCAGGCTGGTCAGGACGCCGGCGCGCCATACGAGCCGGCGAAACCGCGCGAGCCCATGACGGGCCAGCCAGATTCGCAGACGACAGTCGGTATCAGCGGGCTTTCCGGCCATGCTGCCCCCTCCCGGTCATCCCCACCTTTTAACCCCGGCACGCCGCTGCCTCGAACAGGGCGGATTGCCCATTGTCCTCACGCGGATTCACCCCCGGCGCGCGCGTTGCGCCGAATTCGCTCCACGATATCGACACGAGGGGCGATCGTCAAACCCGAACGGGCGCGCCGGGGCGCGCCGCGGGCAGGCCGACCGCGCGCCGGGCGCACGTCCGTGGTGGCTGGCCCAAGCGGATCCGCTGCCGCCCGGAGTCCCACCGGTGCCTGAGGTCTTCGGGCGCCGGTGGGGGGCGTGCCTCAGAGATCGCCCAAGGCCCGGGTGACGGTCCAGTACACGCCCACCGCCGCGATGCACAGCGACAGCGGGACCACCGCGGCACGGCGATACCAGGGGGCATGCCGGGCCCAGCCCAAGGCCACGAACATCCCCACGATCACCGCCAGTTGCCCGCCCTCGACCCCGAGGTTGAAGCTCATGAGGGCCGAGGCGAACTCGCCACGGGGGAGCCCCAGCTCTGCGAGCACCCCGGCGAACCCCATCCCGTGCAGGAGCCCGAACCCGAAGACCAGGGCCAGCCGCCACGGCTTGAGCTCACTGGTCACGATGTTCTCGATGGCTACGTAGGCGATCGAGAGGGCGATCAGCGGCTCGACCACGCGGGCCGGCAGCGAGAGCACTCCGAACATGGCGAGACCGAGGGTGATCGTGTGCGCGACGGTGAACGTGGTCACCTGGGCCAGCATCGGCGCCAAACGCGTGCCGAGCAGGAAGATGCCGATGACGAACAGGATGTGGTCGAGCCCTCTGGGGATGATGTGGGTGAACCCGAGCCCCAGGTAGGTGCCCACGACCTGCCCTCGGGTCGGAGGCGTGAGCTCACCCAGGAGCATCGGCTCGGTTTCATACTCGCCCACATTCCAGTAGGTGATGGTCTCGTCGCTCCGGTCACGGATCAGCAGCGGATAGGGATCCATGATGAGCCCGTAGGCGAAGCTGAAGGTCTCCGCCCCGGGCGGCACCCGGCCGTCGAGCCGCATCACGCCCAGCGAGGTCCCGTCGGGCGCCGTGGGACCGTCCCCGATGGGCGGCAGATAGGTCGCGGATGTCGCGGCGCGCTCCCCGTCGAAGTTCAGGTGGACCCATTCGGCGAAGGTCGGTTCCATCTCGGCCAGTCGCCGATCCCGGTCCGGCGGGTCGAGCCGTCCGGAGAGTTCCAGGCCGGAGAACGGCTCCACGCGCATGAGCAGCCAGCCGGGATCGTTCATCACCTCGATGCGGAACGTCCCGTCGCTGGAGAAGGTGACGTGCACCTCGGTCAACTCGAGCTCGTGCGTCGTCACCACCTGGCCCGAGGCGCCCCAGACGACCGCGGTGGTCGCGACGGCGGCAAGCCAGCGGCGGCGCCACCCCGGGAGGAGCCTACTCGTCCACCTTGCGGTACTTGCGTAGCAGCCGGCCGTTCGGCATGAAGGAAAAGTACCCGTCTGCATACTCGCGTCGATCGTTGGTCCCCTCGAGAACAATCGCGTCCCCCTCGCGGACAATCGTGAAGCGCCGCGGTTCCCCCGACCCGACGTTGACGGTGGCATCCCCGACGGACGGTCCCCTCGCGGTCTCGATCCGCTCGTACGTATAGCTCCAGTTCGAGGCATCCATCTCGTAGGTGCCGTAGCCAACGAACGACTCGAACCCGCCGGCCGTGTCGCGGTGGAAAGTGGCTATGACGACCCCCGCGTTATTCGACCAACGGCCGCCTACCTCCGGCGGACGGAACACCTCGCCGTCGATGTGCCATTCCACGAGTTCCCAGGTTCCCTCCAGGGCTGACCGCAGTTCTGCGGGGGCCTCCGCCTGCTCGGCCGCCCCGCGCAATGGCGTCGCGAGACAGAGCGATCCGAGGACCAAGACAAGGGAACATCGTCCAATCAAGCGCGTGGTTCTCCGCATTCCACCTCGTCCTAGGAGCCCGTGGTGAAACCCCGCGTCGCACCGAGAGCGGTGAGGCGCCCGACTGACAAGGCGCGACGAGGGAGCATATTGGCCCGTATGAGACCGAGGAGCAACGCCGTTCAGGCGGGATGCATCGCCGCTCGAATGTAGCGGGGGTTTCACCACGGGCTCCTAGCGCTCCGGCCCGGACGCCAGGTTGGACTTGTTGGTCCAGAAGATGTCGATCCCGCCAAGGCTGTTGTCGTCACGGGAAGAGAACCAGGTGAAGGTGGTGGCGTCCGGCGGGAGGGCCGGACACATGTCGGCGGCCGGGGTGTTCACTGTGGGCCCAAGGTTCAGCGCAGGCGCCCAGCTGTTCGGTCCCGTCTGCATCGCCGACCAGATGTCCATGCCGCCCTGGCCGCCGGGACGGCTCGAGGTGAAGTAGACCCGGCCGCTGGCGTCCTGCGAGAAGTGGAACTCCTCGGCCGCGGTGTTGATGCTGGGCCCCTGGTTCACCGGCTCCTGCCAGGCGCCGCTGGCGTCCTGCCGCGCGCACCAGATGTCCGACCCGCCGTAGCCGCCCTCCCGCATCGAGGCGAAGCACAGCGTCTCGCCGTCATTGAGGATGGCCGGGCAGTGCTCGTTGCCCGCGTCGGTGCTGATCGGATGCCCGAGCAGCTCCGGCGTCGTCCACGCGCCGTTGACCTTCCGGGTGACGAACAGATCGTTGGCGTTCCGGGGGGTGCTGGTCGCCAGCCGGTCCGACTTGAAGTAGATGGTGTTGCCGTCGGCGGTGATCCACGGTTCCCGGTCGTCGCCGAGCCGAAGCGCGTCGACATCGCTGGCCGGGGCGGCATTGACCGGCTGCCCCATGTTGACCGGGGTGTTCCAGCGTCCGGTAGTGGCGTCGAACGTCGCGATGTAGAGATCCTTGGGGTCACCGGGCGCCGCGCCGAGGTCCTCCCGGGCGCTGCAGTAGACCATGGTGCCGTCGGCGGCGAACGACAGCTCGCCCTCGGCCCAAAGCGTGTTGATCGGCTCGCCGAAGTTGTGCACGGCGCGCTCGACCCAGCTCTCCTGCGCCGCCGCGGGGGCCGCTGCGGTCAGCCCTACGACGATGACTCCGATCCCCCACAACGCGTCGGTCATCCGTCTGGTCATGTCTACTCTCCTTGTTCGGCGGCTCTACCGCAGTTCGCGGGGGAGCGACTCGCCCTCGAGCAGCAGGTAGAGGTGCGCCTCGAGCTGCTGCATGCCCGCCTCGCCATCGAACGCCAGTTGCCCGTCGCCGTCGACGTCGAACCCTTCTCCGATCTGATAGGCCAGGGCGCGAAGACGGGCCACCAGCGGCGCCGCGCGTCGGATCGAGGTGGCGTCGCCGAGCTGCCGGGCAACCTCGGCGGCCTGGCGCGCGTTGGCAAGCAGTCCGGCCGCTATCTGGGAGACGTGCCCGGCGTGCGTCTGGAGGTTGCCAGAGGCCACCTCCTCGCCCGCCGCCCACTCCAGGTGGCTGACCAGCGTCTCGACGGCGGGTATCACGCCGACCCCGAGCCCGGGGCCCGTCGCGCCATCAGCCGGGTCCAGCAGATGAAGCACGTGTCCGGCGTGGCGGCGCATCGCGCCGAAGTCGCTCAGGTCGCCGCCCGCGAAGTTCGCGTGGAGCACCATCGTGCCGACTTCGGCCGAGGCGGTGGCGGCCAGGCTCCGTCCCCCGGGCGCGCCGGGGAAGCCGTAGGCCACGTGTCCGACGTGGGCCGCGACAGGGACGTCCGGCAACGCGGTGGCGGCGCCGTCCGGGACGTGCTTCTCCAGCATCCGCCGGCGGACGACGGCCCCGTAGACGTTGCCGGCCGAATCCACGCCAACGCCCTCGGCCCCGCTGTGCTCGATGGCCGTCGGCTCCAGGTCTTCGATCAGGTACTGGACCGACCCGTCGCGCGCGTTGCCGACCCGGATCCCCTTCTTCCAGCCCGGGTTGTCGGTGCCATAGGACTCGGAATCGGCCACGTAGATGCGGTCGTCGGCGCCGATCGCGATGCCGCTCGGTCGGCCGAACTGATACCAGACGTCGAGCAGCGTTCCCTGCTGGTCGAAGATCTCGATGCGATTATTGCCCCGGTCACCCACGAAAACGCGGCCCTGGGAGTCGAGCGCGATCGTGTGCGGCACGTTGAACTCGCCGGGCCCCGAGCCGGTGCTACCCCAGGACGACATGAACGCGCCGTCGGCCGCGTATTTGGTCACCCGGTTGGCGCCTGGTGCGAAGCTGTGCCCTTCGGTGATGAAGATCTCGCCGCCCGGGGCGACCACGACGTCGGTCGGCTCGTTGAGCAGCGGCGGATCTCCCGCCGTGCCCCGCTCGCCGATGGTCAGGAGGAGGTTGCCCTGGGCATCGAACTTGACCACCTGGTGCCCGCGCTGATCGGCCACCCAGACGTTGCCCTCGTCGTCGAGGTCCAGTCCGTGCGGGAAGTCGAGGAGCCCCGAACCCCAGCTCAGGAGCAACCGGCCCGACGGGTCGAGCTTCAGCAGCGGCGGCTCGCTCCGTCCGGTGCAGGAGTTCTGGAGACAGCGGCTCAGCAGGTAGATGTTGCCGTCGGGTCCCTCGTCGGCGCCGATGAACGATGCCCGCTCGTTGTAGGCGCCGGGCGCATACGGATCCGGCAGCTCGCCCCACGGGTGCACGCGGGCGTAGGGGTTGGGCAGGTCGTTGGTCGGCGCCAGCCGGGTCTGGTCCTGGAGCTGTGCGTGCGCCGGCGCGGCGGTCGCCACCAGCAACGCTGCGGCCATCATGCCGGCGGTCAACGTGGAAGGCATCGAATGCCCCATGAGCTATTCCTCCTCGGCTCTCAACGGATCAGGTCGTCCGGCAGCCGCAGCGCCATGAGCGCTCCGGGCTGCCCGCGCCGTGCGCTGCCCGTCTGCATGAGGATGTACTGCACACCGTCATGAAGGTAGGCCATCATGCCGTACTGACCCGGTCTCGGCACCTCGACGCTGGCCACGATCTCGCCCGACCGCTTGTCACGGGCTCGCAGCAGCGGCAGCCCGTTGTCGCTGAGTTCCGCCTCGCCCCGCAGGTCCTCGGTGGTCTGCACCAGCAGATCGCCCATGACCATCTGGATGGAGCGTCCCGTACCGCCCAGGTTCGGCAGGTCGACACCGGCCAGACGGGGGTGGTTCCGGAATCGCTCGGGGGTTTCCCCGATCGGGATGTCCCACAACTGCTCGCCGGTGTTCATGTCGTAGGCGGCCAGCCCCTGGAAGAGCGGCCGATACACCGGCAACCCGTCGATCTGGGCCGGAAACTCGGCCGGCCCGCCCGGCGCCCAGGCGGCCACCGTCGTGCCGGTCGTGGGAGTGTGCCGCTCCCGGCCCCGCCACGCCTCGGCCGACAGACCGGGCAACCCGCGCGGCTCGTCGACCCCATTGGTGGGCACCATGAAGCGCGGCGCGCTGCACACCCGGTTGTGCGGCGCATACATGATCCCGGTGGTCGGGTCGGCCACCGGCGGGTGATAGATGTTGAGCCCGCCCATGCAGCCCATCACGTTCCGGTAGTCGTTGTCGTGCGGATACGGCAGCGGTGGCACATACAGGCCTCCAAGCCGGAACTCGCTCAGGATTTCGAGCGCCTCGCGCTTCAACTCCGGCGTGAAATCGAGCACGTAGTCCTCGGTCAGCCCGTCGACCACGATGGGGTCGAGCGGCACGGGCCGGGTCGGATACGGCTGGGTGGGAGCCGTATAGTTGCCCGGCACCTGGGTCTGCATCACCGGGCGCTCCTCGATCGGCCAGAGCGGTTCGCCGGTGGCCCGGTTGAACGCGAAGACCAGCCCTTGCTTGGTGTTCTGGATGAGCGCCGGCACCCGCGCGCCGTCGACGGTCAGGTCCATCAGCATCGGCGCGGTCGGCAGGTCGTAGTTCCACTGATCGCTGTGGTGGATCTGGAAGTGCCACCGCCGCTCTCCGGTCGCCACGTCGAGCGCCAGGACGCTCCCGCCGAACAGGTTGTGGCCCGGCCGGTGGCCCGCATAGGACTGGACGGTCGAGGCATTGGTCACCAGGTAGACGAGCCCGAGCTCCGGGTCGGCCGAGGCCGGCGCCCAGGTGGACATGTCGCCCGACCAGCGCCAGGCATCGTTCTCCCAGGTCTCGTGGCCGAACTCGCCGGGCCGGGGGATCACGTGGAACTTCCACAGCACCGCGCCGGTGCGGGCGTCGATACCCATGATGTCCCCCGGCACGTTCTCGATGCGCGTCTGGTCGTAGCTCGGCTCGTGACCCACGAGCACCACCACCACCCCGTTGACGACAATCGGGGGAGACGAGGCGGTGACCATCCCGAGTCGCTGGGGTATGCCGTGGTCCGGGTCATAGGGGCCATCCCAG
Organism: Vicinamibacterales bacterium; assembly: GCA_965246995.1. Classification (GTDB taxonomy): domain Bacteria; phylum Acidobacteriota; class Vicinamibacteria; order Vicinamibacterales; family UBA8438; genus VXRJ01. The sequence goes on along the minus strand of OZ252008.1, from coordinate 214,503 downwards.
GTCAGCCAGGGGTCCCAGTCGGCCACCAGGGGCGGAATGAGATCGACCAGACCGCTCGGCGAGAAGGTGTCGATCTCGACCGGGTTGCCCCAGCCCTCGAGCGGTCGCCCGGTCTCGGCGTCCAACGCCCAGAGGAAGAAGGCGGGTGAGGTGACGAAGACGACGCCGCGGCCGTCGACGTCCGCATAGGCGACCCCCTTGCCGAAGTCCGTGCGCGGCGAACGGAGGTAGCGCATCGTCTCCGGTTCGCGGAAGGTCCAGAGCGTCTCGCCGGTGGCGGCGTCGATCGCCACCACCTGCCGCCGCTGGCCGGAGACGGTATAGAGCACGCCGTCGACGAACACCGGCGTGGCCCGCGCCGTGTACTCGACGCCGGGCCCGAAGTTGTCGGCGCGCCAGATCCAGGCGACCTCGAGGTCGGCGAAGTTGGCGGCGTTGATCTGGGTGAGTCCGGGGTTGGCGCGGGTGTGGCCGGCGTCGCCGCCCAGGTAGCGCCACTCCCCGTTCTCGACCCCCGGTAGCTGCGCGGCGCCCGGGGTGGCCATCCCGAGCAGGCAGGCCACGGTCGCCAGGACGCCGCCGGCCAAACGGTATCGCTTCATCGTGCTCCTCCGGGTTCGTGCGGCTGCCGCCGCGCTCCGAGCGTCGGCGCTGGCCGTGATCAACGACTGACAGTAACATCCGCGGCACGCCCAGTCGTCCGCGAAGGAGGATCCCGATGACACCCTGTGTCGCCATCAAGCTCGCGCCAGTCCTGGCGCTCGTTGCCGCTCTCGTGGTGAGTGTCGCGCCGTCGGCGCAGGAGCCGTCACCGCTGTTCGAGCTGTCCCGACGACCGACGAGCACGATGTCCAACCCGTACCGCCTGATCGAGAACTGGCCGACCTTGCGTCCGGGAATGGAGTGGGGCGCCGCCATCGGACTTATCCCGGACGGCACCGGCGGCACGTGGATGATGTTCCGATCCGAGCCGCCCATCAACTACATCAACGCCGACGGGCAGATCACGAAGAGCTTCGGTGACGGGATGATCGTCCAGGCCCACGGGTTCTGCATGGACGGCGACGGCAATCTGTGGGCCGGCGACAGTGGTCCGTTCGGGGACGATCCGTCCACCGCGGGGCGCGGCTTCCAACTCCACAAGTTCAGTCAGGACGGCGAGCTGCTGATGAGTCTCGGGCGGGCGGGAGTTTCGGCGGCGGGCGAGGACACCTTCATCGGCCCGACGTCCTGCGCGCTGGCGCCGAACGGCAACATCATCGTCGCCGACGGGCATTGGCCGCGACCCTCCACCGCCCAGCAGGACGGGGACCGACTGGTGGAAATCACGGCCACCGGCGAATTCGTGCGGGCCGTCGGGCGGCTCGGGCCTGGGCCGGGCGAGTTCATGGGACCGCACGCACTGGCGTTCGACTCCCAGGGGCGGCTGTTCGTCGCTGACCGCTCGAACAACCGGGTCCAGATCCTGGACCAGGACCTGAATTTCGTCGACGAATGGCGGCACTTCGGTCGGCCCAGCGGCATCACGATCCTGGCCGACGACACGCTGATCGTGGCCGATTCGGAGTCAGGGTCTCCGATCCCGGGCCCGCCGTCCGCGCCGGAAGGCGGCGGACGATCGCCGCGCAATCCGGGCTGGCAGGTTGGCATCCGGATAGGCAGCGCGGAGGACGGCTCGCTGCATCACTTCATTCCGGGCACCCGCCCGGAAGGGATGGCCGCCGACGAGGCGGGCAACATCTTCGCCGGCCTGACCGGCGGGTGCGACACCAGCCCGTCCGGCGGCTGCCTGCAGAAGTGGGTCCCGAGATAGACCCCCCGCACTGGCGCCGTGGCAGAGGCTGCACAATTGTGTAGCGCGGTGGGTCGGAGATAGTACAGATGCGTTCCCGTCCAATGTCAGGTCGTTCCGGAAGTCTCCGTCGCTTGGCCGCAACGGCGCTACTGGCGGCGCTCGTCGGCGTGAACGCGGCGGACCTCGCCGCGCAGGCGGGGACGACGACCGGCATCATCCGGGGTGAGGTCCTCGATCCGGCTGGCGATCCGGTGCCCGGCACCGTGATCGTCATCCAGAACCGCGACACCGATCTGGTGACTTCGGTCGAGACGTCGTCGTCGGGAACGTTCGTGCGCACCCTCCTCCCGCCGGGCACCTACGACCTGACGGTGGCGCCGGGAACCGCAGGGTTCGGCACGGAACGGATCGAAGGCGCCGTCCTGCGAGTGGGAGGCACGCTCGACCTGCGCCTGGAGCTGCGCGTCGTGGCGGCCGAGACGGTGAACGTCGTCAGCGAGCTGCCGTCGGCCGTCGACACCACGGACGTCACGCGCTCGCAGCGGATTCAGGAGGATGTGGTCGACGGGTTGCCGAGCAACGGCCGCAACTTCCTGAACCTGACGCTGCTCACGCCGGGCGCGTCCATCTCGCAGGGTCCGGACGGCGACGAGCTGAACATCAGCGGGCAGCGCGGCATCTTCAACAATTTCATCGTCGACGGCGCCGACTTCAATAACCCCTTCTTCGGGGAACAGCGCGGCGGCCAGCGGCCCGCCTTCACCTTCAACCAGGACGCCATCGAGGACCTGCTGGTGGTAAACCAGGGCGCGACCGCCGAGTACGGCCGCTCCGCGGGCGGGTTCGTCAACGTGATCACCAAGTCGGGGACCAACGTGTTGCGCGGGTCCACGCACTACTACGGCCAGTGGGACGAGATCGCGGCGCCCTTTCCGGCCGCGCGCGCCGGGGAGAAGCCGGATTTCGGCCGCAACCAGATGGGCGCGACGCTGGGCGGTCCGCTCATCCGCGACCGCGCCTTCTTCTTCGTGGCCTACGACCAGCAGGTATCCGACGAGACCAAGCAGGCGACCCGCCTCGTCGGCAATCGGGCGAACCTGGAACGGCTCGATCAGTTCCTGCAGACGCGCTGGCCGGGGCTGTTCGACGGCGAGTTCGGGCCGGTCCGGCGGACCGACGACGCCCGGTCCCTACTCACCAAGGTGGACCTGAACCTGGACGGCCGGCACCAGGCGTCGCTCAAGTACAACTACACGTGGGCGGAGCAGGAGAACGGCACCTTCGACGTCGACGCCTGGGGAGCGTCGGCCAACGGGATCGAGGGGGGCCAATCGCATGCGATCAACGGCGGCCTCCGATCGCTCCTCACCAACGCGCTCTCCAACGAGCTGCGCGTCCAGTGGGCGCGGGAGGATCGGCCGCGCTGGTACGAGGGGCCGATACTGCCCGGTGCGCGGACTGCCGGCCCGCCGCAGTTCGACCTGCTGGGCGGGCGGCCGTTCCCCGACATCTCCATGGACTTCGCCGACGGCTTCCGGATCGGGCTGCCGTTCTTCCTACCCGTCGACCCCTCCTTCGACACACGGCTCCAGGTGGTCGACAACGTCTCCTTCGCCACCGGCAGCCATCTCTTCAAGGCGGGGATCGAATACAACCGGATCCACGCCGAACAGCAGTTCATCGGGCTGGCGAACGGCCGCTACATCTTCGATTCGGTCGACGGTTTCATCGGGTTCGTCACCCAGGGGAACCGCTACGTCACGTGTTCCGACGGATCGTCCAGCGCCCTCGGCGTCTGTCCGACGGGCGCGAGCGTCGCCGGTCCGGTGCTCCTCTACCTGCAGTCGGCGACCGTGCCCGGCATTCCACCCGCGCAGCTCGGCGTGCAGGACTCCCAAACCCACGAGCTGGGCGCGTTCTTTCAGGACACCTGGCATCCGCACGACCGGCTGACCCTCGACCTCGGGCTCCGCTGGGAGGGGACCTGGCATCCGGAGGTCTTCGTCGCGCCGGAAGACACCTTCTTCGCGCCGTACCTCGACGACTCCCGCTTTCCGTCCGACGGCCGGATTCCGGACGACCTCGATAACTTCCAGCCGCGCGCCGGTGTTGCGTGGGACGTCGGCGGCGATGGCCGCACGGTGGTGCGCGCCAACGCCGGATCGTACGTGGCGCGCATCCCGCTGCTCGTCTTCGCCCAGCACCGCTCGACCAACGGCGCATTCCAGCAGATCCTCTTCCGCAGCAGCGCCGACGCCCCGGCGCTCGGCCCCGTGCCCCCCGTCGACACCCTCATCGACGCCTCGACGACACCGCCGTTCCTGCCCGATATCCAGGTTGCCGACCGCGACCTCGAGCTGCCGCGCACGTGGTCGTTCAGCACCGGCGCGGATCGGGACCTCGGGCGCGGCATGGCCGCGAGCGCCACGTTCATCCACGCGCGGACCGATGATCTTTTCCGCTTCGTCAACCGGAACGACCCGGCGTTCGGCTCCCCGTTCGGGATCGGCACCCATCCGTCCGGCGGCGGCATCAACGCGCTGACCGTAGCGGAGAGCAGCGCCCGCTCGCGGTATTCCGCCCTCACCGTCGGATTGCGGGGCCGGGGCGCCGTGCGCAGCCGGCCGATCAGTTTCGAGACCCACTACACCCTCGCCTTCGACCGCTCCGACGACGATAACGAGCGTGACCCGTTCACCCTGCGGTACGCGGACGCCGGCAACCTCGCGCCGGAATACGGCTGGTCCGACCGCGACCGGCGCCACCAGGTGAGCGGCTATCTCCTGGTTGCCTTCCCCGGCGACCTGCATCTGAACAACGTGGTCCGCTACCTGTCGGCCTCGCCCGCGTCGGCGTCGTGCGCCACCCGGAACATGCGGGCGGCGCAGCCGTCGGACCGCATCTGCGCGGACGGGACGATCCTCACGCGCAACACGCTGCGGCGCGACAATGCCTTCTTCACTTGGGATATCCGCTTCTCGCGGCGCTTCACGCGGCGCAACGGCACCGTCATCGAGCCGCTGGTGGAAGTGTTCAACCTGACCAACGCCGACAACTTCCTCGACAGCGCGGTCGGGTCGCTGCTCTTCAACTTCGACGGGTCGCTGCGGAGCGGTCTGGGCGATACGCGGCGCGGCCAAGTGGGCCTGAGCGTCCGGTTCTGATGGCCGTCAGCGTTTTCGACCTCTTCACGATCGGCATCGGCCCGTCCAGTTCCCATACGGTCGGCCCGATGCGGGCGGCGCGGCAGTTCGCGCATGCGTTGCAGGCGGCGGGCGATCTCGCCCGCATCACCCGCGTCGAGGTGCACCTGTACGGTTCGCTGGCCGCGACCGGACGAGGTCATGGCACCCACAAGGCGCTGATGCTCGGGCTGGAAGGGGAGACGGCGGAGGAGACCGACGTCGACCGTTTGCCGGTCCGGATCGCAGCCATCACCGCGGACCGGCGGCTGAATCTGCTCGGCCAGCACCCGATCCACTTCGATCCCGATCAGGATCTCGTATTCGAACGTCGCGAACGGTTGCCGGGCCACCCGAACGGCATGCGTTTCGTCGCCTTCGCGGACCACGCCGTCGTCGAGGAGCGCGTCTATTACTCCGTCGGCGGAGGGTTCGTCGCCACTGCCGGCGACGACGGGCAGCCGGTGCTTGCCGAGCGCGAGACGTCGCTTCCCCTGCCGTTCTCGACGGGGCGTGAGCTGCTGGCGCTGTGCGGCCACCACAAGCTGGCGATCAGTGACGTGATGCTACGCAACGAGTGCCCGTGGCGGCCGGAAGCCGATGTGCGCGCCGGCCTGCTGCGGATCTGGGAGGCGATGCAGGCGTGCGTCCGGCGGGGCTGCGAGCGCGAGGGACAATTGCCCGGTCTCAAGCTGGAGCGGCGGGCCGCAGCGCTGCACCGGCAACTGAGCCGTCAGCCGGACGCCATACAGCGCGACCCGCTGACCGTCATCGACTGGGTGAACCTGTTCGCTCTCGCCGTGAACGAGGAGAACGCCATGGGCGGCCGCGTCGTGACCGCCCCGACGAACGGGGCGGCTGGCATCATCCCGGCCGTGCTCCACTACTACGCGCGGTTCTGTGAGGGCGCGAACGACGAGGGCGTCGTCCGGTTCCTGCTCACGGCCGGGGCGATCGGCCTGCTGTTCAAGGCGAATGCGTCGATCAGCGGAGCCGAGGTGGGCTGCCAGGGGGAGGTGGGATCAGCCTGCTCGATGGCCGCGGCGGGGCTTACCGAGGTGCTCGGCGGTTCGCCAGCCCAGGTGGAGAACGCGGCGGAGATCGGCATGGAGCACAACCTCGGCCTCACGTGCGATCCGGTTGGCGGACTGGTCCAGATCCCCTGCATCGAGCGCAACGCCATGGCTTCGGTGGAGGCGATCAATGCCTCCCGCCTCGCGCTCCGCGGCACCGGACGCCACTTCGTCTCCCTCGACAAGGTGATCCGGACCATGCGCGACACCGGCCGCGACATGCAGGAGAAGTACAAGGAAACCTCCGGGGGCGGCCTGGCGACGCATGTCGTCAGCGTCCCGGTCAGCTTCATCGAGTGCTAGTCGCCTTGGTGCGGCCCGCCGCTATACTCCTATCGTGAAGCGCACCTACCTTGCGGTAGTCCTCTTCCAGGCCGCGGTGCTTACGGCGCTATGGCTTCTTTCCAGCCACTTCGTCTGACCGACCGGTCCGGCGCGGCCGCAGCCAGTTTCGCCGTCGCCCTGCTCGGCATCTTGTTCTTGGCGCCGCCGGCCGTGGCGCAATCCAGCGCTGTCTCAGGCATCGCGGCCGACGAAACGGGCGACCCGCGTGGAGGAGCCGCTCCAGCAGGTGCCGATGAGCATCTCGGCGGTGACCGGCGCGGATATCGAGCGGCGCGCGATCGGGAACCTGACGGAGCTGTCACGCTGGACGCCCGGCCTGACCGTGGTCGATCAGGGCGCTCGTGGGACAACGATCGGGTGACCTTCAGCGGCACCCTGTTCCACGTCGACTGGACCGACATCCAGGTGGCCGGCCTCACGCCTTTCAGCGCGGAACCGATCACGCTGAACGGCGGCGGCGCCGTCAGCCGCGGCGCGGAACTCGCGGCAAGCGCCAGCCTGACGAACGCGTTGCGGCTCCGCGGGTCGTGGTCGTTAACCGATGCGAAGCTGAGCCTTGATTCGCCCGGGCTGCTCGACGGCGGCGCGGATGCCTTCAAAGGCGACCGCCTGTCGGGCGCGCCACGGAATCAGGGGAGCCTGCTGGCCTCTTACGTGAGGCTGCTCGGCGGCGAAACCGCGCTTGAACTGCTGTACGGCTACACCTACGTCGGGGACGTGCTGACGCGCATCGGGATGCGCGCAGGTGGCGAGGTTCTGCCTGCCTATGACCTGCACAACCTGTCGGCGTCCGTTTCCCGGGGCGACTGGACGCTGACGTTCTACGGCGACAACCTGTTCGACGAGTACGCGGCGGGGTCCGCCAGACGCCCGGACTGATCGGCCTCACGGACGACGGTTTCCGATCGCGCCGCTACTTCGCCAACGTGCTCACGCCGCGGCAGGCGGGGGTGCGCCTTCGATACTCGTTCGCGATGTAGTCAGGAGCTCGGCGCGTTCGGGTGCAGCCCGTCTGTGAGGCGCACCGTCAGCACCCAGAGGCCTGGGCGCCCTCGGGTAACAGGTGCTCGGCGGCGAGCCTGGCCCGTGCCCGCAGTCCGTCCGCGCAACCCAGAGCCCGCATCGTCGGCGTGCGGCCCAACGCGTCCGCCTCGATCGGCGCGGCGCGCAACTTCAGGTGGGCGAACATGCGACGCGCACCGCCGACGGGATGCAGGTGCTTGCCCGGCGCGCGCGCCGCCGGCAACAGTTTCAGGGCCACCGTCCCGCGCACGTTGCCTCCGATGGCAAGGATGCGATCGCGAACGGGGTCGAGCTTCACCACGATGTCGCAGTGCGTCCGGGCGCCGGTTCCCATCTGGCGGCGGCGTTCGGCAATGGACCGATACGCTGGTCGCCGCGAGCTGCACAACAGATCGCCGGGCGCAATCGGCGTCGTCCCGATGTCGTACGCGGCAAAACCGGCCGGGGTCTCGTCGGACGCACGCGCCCGGATGGCCTGGTCGATGTAGGTGTGGTGCGCCACCGCGCGCTGGAATCGGCCAGCGTCGCCGAGACCGGCTTCGCACATGACCCAGGACACGAAGGCCGCCGACCACGGATACCGCCATCGGGCGGCACCGCCACTCGGTCCATTCCAAACGGCGTTCTGCGCGTTGAGGATCCAACTGCCCTGCGGCGTCACGGCCCAGTAGCCCGCGATCGAATCGGCGACCCGGGCGGATTCCGCAGGACTCGGCCGCCAGCGACGTCGAGTCCGCGGCGTCGACCGCCCGCCGGCGTCGATCCTCGTCTGGTCCACGACGGTGAACCCGAAGAAGCCCCATTCCTGCACGGCGATGTCCACGATACGGCGCCGGGCCTGCTCCATTGGCAGATCACCACACGGCGTTCGGCGGATCGCCATCCTGCCCGGGGCGCCACTCACGCGCCCGGAAGGTGGCGTGACGTCGAGGAGGGCGGGAGGCAGGCGGTCGAACGGCGTGTCCTGCGCAACGCCGACGGATACGCTACCGGCGACGGCCGCGACCGCCAGCGCGAGAGTCACCGCCGCGCGCACGCACCGTCTCGACCGTTCCATACGTCGGCAGTCTATGTCAGGTCTCGGTTACCCGGCGGGCCGTCACGCGCAGCGGCGGGCTGGAGCGGCGGGAAGCCCTGAGCGGAACGACGGAAGCCGGGATTAGAATGGGATCAGGACGCGCGGCGTGCACGAGCCCCACTATCGTGAGTATCTGACCCGGATCCGGGATACCTTCCCCGCTCCCGTCTCGGACAAGAATCACGACGCGTACTTCGTTTTCTCGATCCTCCGCGCGCTCGATGCGGTCGACGACCTGAAATCCGAGATCCCATTGCTCGGCCGTCCGCGGACGCTGGACTATGGGGCGGCCGAGCAGGCCGAACTGACCGAGGAGGGCCGCAGCGTCGAAGAGGTGGCGCACCTGCTGGTCGGCCAACTGGAGGGGATGCCGATCTGGGGCCATCCACGGACGCAGATCAACGTCGTCCCGCCACCGTCGATCCCGAGCGTCATCGGCTCACTCCTGCCCGCCATTTACAACCCGAACCTCGTTTCCGACGACTCGTCGTACGGCCTCATGCTGACCGAGGCCGCAGTCGCGGCCATGACGTCACGGCTCGTCGGGTACGACCCACAGCGGGCAGGCGGCGTCTTCACGTTCGGCGGGACCGGGACAGTGCTCTACGGCGCAAAGCTCGGCATCGAGAAGGCGTTTCCGGACGCGATGGAAACCGGCGTGCCGCCAGGGGGAGTGATCCTGGCGTCGGGCCAGAGCCACTACTGCCGTCTGAACGTGGCGGGTTGGCTGGGCCTGGGCGAAAGGAACGTGGTCGCCGTGCCGACGCACCTGGAGAACGACATCCGGATGGATCGGCTGGAGGAGGCGGCCCGCGACCTGCTCGGCCAGGGACGGCGCATCGTGGCAATGGTGGCGACGATGGGCACTACCGACGCGTTCGGCATCGACGACCTCGACGCGATCGCCGATCTGCGCGACCGGCTGGTCGAGGAGTACAACCTCGACTACACGCCGCATATCCATGCCGACGCCGTCATCGGCTGGGCGTGGTCCGTGTTCAACGACTACGACTTCGAGGAGAACCTGCTCGGATTCCGCCCCCGCACGGTGCGGGCCCTCGCGTCCGCCCGCCGGCGCATCTCGAAGCTGCACCGGGCCGACTCGGTCGGTATCGACTTCCACAAGACCGGCTTCGCGCCGTACGTCTCGAGCCTGTTCCTGGTCCGTAACCGCGCCGACATGCAGCTTCTGGTGCGCGGCCGGGAACAGATGCCCTACCTGTTCCAGAGCGGCGAGCGCCATCCCGGTGTCTACACGCTGGAGACGTCGCGCGGCGGCTCTGGGGTGCTCGCGGCCTACGCCAACCTGCGGCTCTTCGGACGCGTCGGGCTCCGTGTCCTTCTCGGCCACCTGGTCGAGATGGCCGAGGCACTGCGCGAGCACCTGGAGGGGCACGACTCCACTACCGTGCTCAACGACAAAGGCGTGGGGATGGTCACCGTCTTCCGGGTCTATCCCGACGGCGTCGACACCTGGACGATCAAGGATCGGGAACGCACCGACCCCGCCGCTCGGGAAGAGCTGCTGCGCCATAACGAGTACAACCGGCGGCTCTTCCGCTATCTCTACGACCGGGCGATGCGGGGTGAGGGGGTCCACATCTCGATGACCGACTGCTATCGACGAACCGACTACGGCGAGCCGATGGTCGGTTTGAAGAGCTTCATCCTCTCCCCGTTCATCGACACGCAGGATGTCGAGCAACTGGTCCGGGACATCCTTGACGCGCGCGAGGCGATCCGAGGGGACGGATAACCCGCTTCGTCGTCGCGCTCGCCCCGCGGCTGCGTTCGAATCCGGCGCCTTAGTGAACGATCGCCTGATAGGCCAGGTTCCTGGACATTCCCTGCACCTGGCGAACCGCTGCACCGCGGTGCTGAATCATCCCGACGAACGTCAGGTCGGTCTTCGGATCGATCCAGAACCAGGTGCCGGCCGCACCGCCCCAGTAGTACGAACCCTTGGCGTACGGCTCGCCCGCGGCGGCCGGGTCGTGGACGGTGGCGAAGTCGAGGCCGAAGCCCTGACCAGGGCGCATGGTCGGCAGCGCCTCGGGCGACAGGAAATTGGTGCCCATCATCTCGACGGTCCTCGGAGCGAGGAGGCGGACGCCGTCCAACTCACCACCGTTGAGCAGCATCTGCGTGAAGCGCAGGTAGTCGTCGGCGGTTCCCCACAGACCTCCGCCGCCCGACGGCCCGGCCGGCATGGAGGTTCGCGTCGGACCCATGTCGACGGGCGCGAGGCCGCCATCGTCACCTTCGCCGTAGATGAGCGCTACGCGCGACAGCTTCTCCTCGGGTACGTAGAACGCCGTGTCGACCATGCCGAGCGGGTCGAAGATACGTTCCTGGAGGAACTCGGCGAACGGCATGCCGGAGAGCTCTTCGACGAGATAGCCCTGCACGTCGACGCCGATGCTGTAGTACCAGCGTGAGCCCGGCTGCGCGAGAAGCGGCAGGTCCGACAGCTTGTCGACCATGGTCTGAAGCGGCGCGTCGGCATTCAGCACGCGTTGCTCGCGGTACAGCCGGTCGACGTGGTTCGCGGTCCCGAGGCCATAGGCGAGACCTCCGGAATGCGACATCAACTCGGCCATTGTCATCGAGCGCTCGGCATCCACAAGCCGGGGCGAGCCGTCGGCACTGTCGCCGTCGTGCACCTTCAGGTCCGCGAACCCGGGAATGTAGCGTGAGACGGGTTCGTTGAGCCGCCACTTGCCCTCTTCGTACAGCATCATCAGGGCGACCCCGGTGATCGGCTTGGACATGGAGTAGATCCGGAAGATCGAGTCACGCTCCATGGGTGCGCCGCTCTCGATGTCCTGAACCCCGGCGACATGGGCGTGGACGAGCTTGCCGCCGCGCGCCATCAGCGTGACCACGCCGGCGAGATTCCCGTCGTCGACCATCCCCTGCATCCCCGCCGCAAGGCGTTCGAGCCGCTGGGTGGAAACGCCTACGTCGGTCGCATCGACCGTTGCGAGATCGCGGGACGCCTCATCCTCAGCCGCGATCGGCGCACTCTCGAGAGTGCAGCCCACCACGAGGCCCGACGCCGCGACCGCGACGAAGAGCCACAGAAACTGCCACCGCGCTACTGTCGTCCGCATCATGTCACCTCACTCGTTCCGGAGGCCGAAAAGCCAGCCTTTGGCCAACCCGCTAGCCGTACCACCCACCCCGGGTAGGGTGAAAAACAAACCGGGGTAGGTCGGAGGGTAAGGGGTAGGCTTACCGGAACCGCTCCCAGTATAGGATCGGCAGGCACCTTGGGCGTTGCCTGGAATGGCCGAACCGGCGCCAGCCGGAGATCCGCACCCGTCATCACGAGGAACAAATCATGAGGACACTCCTTGTCGCAGTGTGCCTTCTGGCATGGCCTTGCGCCGCGTCGGCGCAGGATGGCGAGATCGCGGGAACCGTCACCGACGACACCGGCGGCGTGCTCCCGGGTGTGACCGTCGAGGCGTCGGGCGACGCCCTGAGCGGAGCGCCGCGCATCGCGGTAAGCGACGCCGATGGCCGTTACTCCCTCACCGCGCTCCCGGCGGGCGGCTACACCGTCACCTTCTCCCTGCCCGGATTCGAGCGCGCCGCGCGGGAGGTGGAACTGGCGGCGGGAATCACGGCAACCCTCGATGTCGATTTGGCCCTCGGCGGGCTCTTCGAGGAAGTGACGGTAGCTGTCACCGGCACTGCCATCGACGCGCCGGCCATCAACATGCCCCACGCCGTCACCGTCGTCAGCCGGGACATGCTGGAGCAGCAGGGGGCGACGCAGCTCGTCGATCTCTTCCGGAACCTGAACGTCAGCCATGGCGTCGTCGGCGAGCGGAACAGTTGGTACAACTCGAACCAGCCGGCGACGCTCACCGAGAACGTAGCGAACGTCAACCTGCGCGGCCTCGGCGCCTCCCGGACGCTCGTGCTGATCAACGGCCGCCGCCAGGTGCCGGTGCCCGCGCGCCTCATCGGGGGACGCTTCGTCGACGTGAACACCATCCCGGCCATAGCCATCGGCCGGCTCGAGGTAATGAAGGAGGGCGCGTCGGCCACCTACGGATCCGATGCGGTCGGCGGCGTCGCCAATTTCGTAACCCGCAACGACTTCCGGGGCTACGAGTTCAACGTCTCGCACGACTGGTTCAGCGGCGGGGGGGATACGACCATCGCGGGCATCTGGGGTGGCCGGATCGGCTCGTCGAGCGCCATCATATCCGCCGAGCGGCTCCGCCGTCAGGAGTTGCAGATCTCGGAGCGGCCGTGGGCTCTCGACCGCCTGAGCCAACACGTTGGCGGGAACCGCGCCGGCTGGTCGAGCCTGGGAAATCCCGGGACTTTCGCGATAGGAGCGCCCGTGCCGTGGACGGCGGACGTCTTCGACCCGCGCTGCGCCGAGTTCGGCGGCCAGGACGAGGGCTGGACGTGCCGGTTCCGTTACGCGCCGTACGACAACCTGATTGACGAGCAGAACCAGACCCGCATCTTCGCGGAACTCAACGGGCCGCTAAGCGACCGAGTCAACTATCACGTGGAAGGGCTCTGGGCCGACGCCCGGATTCCGAACTGGTACACGACGCCGTCATATCCGCCCTTCCCCCTGACCAGCACCACCATCATGGAGATCGCGGTCAACCATCCGGGCCGTCAGGCCTTCTGCTCCGCCTACGCAGGCGACGGGAAGGCCGACCCGATGAACGGCTGCGCGGGCGACGTCCCCTGGTATTTCAACGGTCGCCCGTTCGGCAACTCCGGCCCCGGCCGCCGGCTGAACCGCGAGTCGGGCACCCAGCGCGTCGCCGCGTCCGTCGACGGCGACTTCGTGGCCGGCGGGAAGAGCGCGCACTGGGATATCGGCGTTACCTATGCGCGTGCCCGCGGCAACCTCAACCTGCCGGCGGTTTCCACGGATCGGATCTTCCGGGCCTTCCGCGGCTTCGGCGGTCCCGACTGCGGTGTGGGCGTGATGGCGGACCGGAACTCACGCGCGGGGATGGCGCTCGGGCCGCTCGGCGGCGCGGTGGCGGGCCAGGGCCCCTGCATGTACTACAACCCGTTCAGCAACGCCATTCAGTACTCCGACCAACCCGGCTCCCCCTTCAACAACACGGCGAATCCCGACTACGTCGGCGACCTGGCCAACGCGGACGCGCTGCGGCTGTGGCTCAGCGAGGAAGTGGATCTGCTCAGCACGACGGACCTGTTCGTGGCCGACGCCACGTTGAGCGGCAACCTGGTCGAGAACGTGGCCGACTTCGCGGTCGGGTACCAGTACCGCGGGATGCATGCCGACGGGAACCCGAACGACCCGGGCGATGTCACCAAGAACCCTTGCCCGGTGGCGGGCGACCTCGGCTGCGCCGCGGGCAATCGGTTCGGACCCTATCTCTTCACCAACGTCCACCGGCCCTACGCGGCGGATCAGCAGGTGCAGCGCCTGTTCGGCGAGCTCGCGCTGGCCATCGGCCCACGCATCGACACCCAGCTCGCCGCCAACTACGAGTTCTACAACGTCGCGGGCCGCAACGTGAGCAGCTTCGACCCGAAGATCGGATGGCGCGTGCAAGTCGCCGAGAACCTGCACTATTCGTTGTCGCTGCGCGGCTCGGTGCAGACCACGTTCCGGACGCCATCGCTCGACGACCTGAACACCAGCCCCCTGACGACCCTGGAGTGGATCCCGGAGACCGGCGCGTATCAGGCAGTCGACCGGTTCGGGCGCACGGACCTGATGCCGGAGCGGGCATTTACCTACAACGCGGGCACGGTGCTGTTCTTGGAGGGTGGCCTCGAAGCGACGGTCGACTACTGGCACTACGACTTCGAGAATGTCATAGGGTCAATGCCCTACGACGCCATCACGAATCTCTACGCCAGCGGCGATGCCACCACCCGGGACGCCGTGTCGCCCTTCATTGTCTGTCCCGGCGGTCGGGCGTCCGATCTCGCGCCCGCCGACCGCTGCGTCGCGCAGAACCTGCAGCGGATCCAGATCGACCTGGTCAACTGGCCGGGGCTTACCACCTCGGGGATCGATACGCACCTCGCGCTGCGGAGGAACGCGGGGCCGGGCCAGATCGTGGCGACCTGGGATTCCACCTACACCCTCGAGTACGACACGCGGGCGCTGATGCTGGAGGGGACGGATTTGACCCTGTACACCGCCCGGGAAGCGGCAGGCTATCTGAACTTCGCCCACCCGATCGCGGTGCCGCTGCCCCGCTGGAAGAGCCGTTGGTCCGCGACTTACTCCTGGGACAATTTCACCCTCGCGAACTATGTGAATTACCTCTCCAGCTATGCGGACCGCGGCCAGGATACGACCACACCCTGGATCGACCCGTACCTCACCTGGGACCTGAGTCTCATACGGCGCTTCCCGGACAGCGGCATGGACCTGACCCTCTACGCGCTGAACCTGACCGGACAGCGGCCGCCGTGGGCGAATGTCGAGCAGTCCTACGACGGCTTCACGCACGACGCGAAGGGCCGCCGGATCAAGATGGCGCTCACCTTCCGGTTCGGGGGCTGAACCGCTCTCGACTATTTAGCGCGAATGACCGTAGTCCCGCCCATGTAGGGGTGCAGCGCTTCCGGCACGACCACCGATCCGTCCCGCTGCTGGAAGTTCTCGAGGATCGCCACGAGGGCGCGACCGACGGCGACGCCCGATCCGTTGAGCGTGTGCAGGGGTTCCGGTTTGCCCTTGCCGTCGCGCCGGAACCGGATGCCGGCCCGGCGGGCCTGGAATGCTTCGGTATTGCTGCAGCTGGAGATCTCGCGGTAGGCCTGCTGGCTCGGTAGCCACACCTCGAGGTCGTACGTCTTCGCCGCCGCGAATCCCATGTCGCCGGTGCAAAGCAGAACGGTGCGGTAGGGCAGACCGAGGCGCTTGAGCACCTCCTCGGCGTGGCCCGTCAGTTCCTCGTGGACGTCCCAGGACTGGTCCGGCGCGGCATAGGCGACCAGTTCCACCTTGTCGAACTGGTGCTGGCGGATCAGGCCGCGGACATCCTTGCCGTAGGCGCCCGCCTCGCTGCGGAAGCAGGGCGTGTAGGCGACGTAGCGGACGGGGAGATCCCGGCCGTCGAGGATTTCGCCGCGGTGCAGGTTGCAGAGCGGCACTTCGGCGGTCGGAATCAGATAGAGATCCCAGTCGCCCGCGATCCGGAAGAGGTCCGCTTCGAACTTCGGCAGGTTTCCGGTGCCGGTCAGTGCGTCGGTGTTCGCGAGGAACGGCGGCTCCACTTCCGTGTAGCCATGCTCGGTCGTGTGGAGGTCGAGCATGAAGTTGATCAGCGCGCGTGCAAGGCGGGCGCCGGCGCCGCTCAGGACCGCGAACCGCGCCCCGGCTATGCGCGCGGCGCGTTCGAAGTCGAGGATGCCGAGCGCCGGGCCGAGATCCCAGTGCGGCTGGGGTTCGAAATCGAACGTGGTCGGCACGCCGTGACGCCGCACCTCCCGGTTCTCCTGCTCCGACGCGCCTTCGGGAACCGTGTCGTGCGGCAGGTTGGGAAGGGCGAGCGACACGCCACGCAACTCGTGCTCCACCTGCTTCAGCTGCGCTTCCTGCTCCTCGATGACGGCGCGGTGCTGCTGGCCCTCGGCGACCAGGTGGTGGGTCGGCTCCCCCGCCCGCTTCGCGGCGCCGATACGTTCCCCGGTTCGCTTGCGCGCATGACGCGCCGACTCAAGCAGCGGGAGAATGGCGCGGCGCTCGGCGTCGAGTTGAACGACGCGGTCGAGTTCGCCGTCGAACTGATCACTTCGGGTCCGCAGCCGCGCGCGGACATCGTCGGGACGGTCTCGGAGCAGGGCGGGGTCGATCATCGGCGGTCATTCTATCTTGGCATCCGAAAGCCCTCTGCTACGATCCGGGGCGATGCCGACGCCTTCCGCCGACGTCTCAACCGTGATCGTGCCGGTGGCGGGCCTCGGGACGCGCATGCTGCCGGCGACGCGGGCGATCCCGAAGGAAATGCTGCCCCTCGTCGACCGGCCGATCATTCAGTACGCGGTCGAGGAAGCGGCGGCGTCCGGCGTCCGCCGCGTCGTCCTGGTGACCAATCCGGGGAATTCCCTGTCGGTGACGCACTTCGCGCCGGCTCCCGCCCTCGAGGCGGAACTCCAGCAGCGGGGGAAGACCGAAATCCTCGCGATGGTGCGGTCGCTCGCGGGGATGGCGGAAGTGTCCGCGATACCGCAGGACGCGCCGCGCGGGCTGGGGCACGCGGTGCTGTGCGGGCGCGGCGCGGTGGGGGATGCGCCATTCGCGGTATTGCTGCCGGACGACGTCATCGACGCGGACCCGCCAGCATTGGCGCAGATGCTGGAGGTGTTCCACGAGACGGGTGGGCCCGTGTTGCTGGTGGAGCGAGTGCCGCACGCGACGGTGCAGCAGTACGGGATCATCGCCGCGACCCCCGTGCGCAATGGCGTCTGGCGGGTGACTGACCTGGTGGAGAAGCCGGCGCCGGAGCACGCCCCGTCGAACCTGGGAATCATCGGGCGGTACGTGCTGACACCGGATCTGTTCGACGAGCTGGCGGCAACGTCGCCTGGTGCGGGCGGGGAGATTCAGTTGACGGATGGACTGCGCCGGCTGGCCGGCAAGCGGCCGATCTACGCCTGCGAACTGTTCGGCAGGCGCCACGACGCCGGGAACCCGCTCGGATACCTGAAGGCAGCGCTCTACTTCGCCTTGCGGCGGCGCGATCTGGCGCCCGGATTGCAGTCGTGGCTAGCGGAAGAGCTCGCCGACGACGATTGAGCGCCGCCACTCGCGCGGGGGTTTCACTACTGGCTACTTAGCTCGTCGTCGCGGCGGCCGGCTTCTTCTCGGTGCTGCCGCTCTCGGACTTGCTCGTCCCTGACTTGCTCTCGTCGGACTTCTTCGAGTCCGACGACGAATCCGAGGATCCCTTGGCGGCCGAAGTCTCGTCCGCCTTCGATTTCTCGTCCGCCTGGCCTCCCGAGGGCTTCCGGGCGTAGTCGGTGATGTACCAGCCGGTCCCCTTGAACTGAATCGCCGGGGACGAGAGAAGCTTGCGGACCGGGCCGCTGCACTCCGGACAGATCTCCACCAGTGGATCGGAGAACTTCTGAATCCGCTCGAACCGGTGGGAACATTGCTCGCACTCGTACTCGTAGAGCGGCATCGGTGGATTCTCCTCTATTCGATCAGTGCGCCGTCGGCCCCCATTAGAGAACGCTGCATCCAGAACGGCATGCTGCCCTGGGCCAGCAGCTGGTCGTGGAAGCGCTGCAGCGTGAAGTCGTCGCCTTTCGCCGCGGCGACATCGGTGCGGAGCTTCAGGAGCATCTGTTTGCCAAGCGAGTACAGGACATACGACGGGTCGTAGGTGCCCCGCTCTGCTTCGGTCCGGGCGCTTTCCTCTTCAAGGTACGCAGCATCGCGGAAGAAACGCACTCCCTGCTCGACCGACAGGTCTTCGGTATGCAACCGAATACCGACGACGGTGCGCGCGAGGCGCACCAATGCTTCGGCCAATTGCCCTAGATGAATCTCCGGGTCACCCCGCTCGAAGCCTTCTTCGAGGACCATCTGCTCCGCATAGTGGGCCCACCCTTCGACGAACGACGTCGCGGCGAAGAAGTTCGACTTCCGGACCGGTGACTCGATGTGGCGCAGGTGCTCGAAGTGGAGGAAATGCCCGGGGAACACCTCGTGGGTCGAGATCGACCAAAGCGTCGCATGGTTCAGGTCGCGCAGATGCGCCTCCTGCCGCGCATCGTCCCAAGCGGGATTGACATTCGTCAGGTAGTAATACGCGGGCGGCGGCGACGGCTCGAACGGGCCAGGCGTCCAGAGACTCGCGAACGTCCAGCGATAGAAATCAGGTGTCGGCCGGACCACGAGGCCCGCATGCGCAGGGATGGTGACGATCCGTTTGCGCTCGAGGAACGTCCGGAGTTTCTCCAACTGACCGGCCGCGGTCGGGATCAGCTCGTTCGCCGACGGATGGCGCAGTTTCGTCTGCCGCCAGGCTTCGCGCGGATCCTTGTCGATCGCCGACGCGACGCGCGCGAACTCTTCCTGCGTCGCGGCCAGCTCGCGCAGCGCAATCTGCAGCAGGCGCTCGGCCGGGAGATCGATCCCGTCGTCGAGCCGCAGCTTCCGTTCGAACCGTTCGCGGCCCAGACGGAATGATGCACGGCTCTGCGCCGCCCGTGCCCGCAAGCGTTCGATGCAACCGCTTAAGGCGTCGGTCGCCTCGACCGACGCGTCCGCGAGGTCGCCCAGCAGATGCATGTCGTCCAGGTCGCGGAACGCGCGGGGGAGATCCCGATCGATGAAGCGGACCACTCCCTCGAGCGACTCGATCCCGGTCTTGATGAAGAGCCCGGGGGCGTCGGAGACGTTCCGTTCGAGCGCGCTCACAAGCCGCGGCACCTGGCGCAGCTTCGATCCGACGCGCCGTGCCCGGTTCGGCAAGTGGGTATACGCGAACAGCACCTGCCCGGCGAGACTGCTCGCCAGCGTGTCCGCGTAGAAGAGCGGGTTCCGTTCCCAGTCGCGGATGATCTCGAGGTCGAACAGGCGCGCGCGGATCCGGTCGGACAGCATCCGGCGCTCGAGCCTTTCGGTTGGCGTGAGGGCGCCTTCGCTGATCCCTTCCAAGCGGCGCGCCCAGCCTCCCAGTTCCCGAATCCGTGCGTCGATGGCCTCGCGACCCAGGTCTTCGATCAGATCGTCATGCGTGTGTATCCCATCGAACGCGGCCTCGGTGGGATATCGCTCGTGCAACCAGTCGAGATAGTCGTCGACGAAGTGCGCGAGCGGTTCCGAGGGTTCGGACATCTTTGGCCGAGACATCGTGTGCAGTTGTCAGTAATAAACGCGTGACGTTCGCCGTGTGTACCGGTCGAGGCAGGCAGGCCGCGCGCTCTTCTGATGGTACAATACGACAGCCACGCCGTTGTGATCAGCTGTGTGGCGGAGCGTCGCGCCAGCGCACCCCATCCTGCTCCAGTTCCGTGCCCTTTGCGCCGCCCCCCGGCACGCTCCACATCGTCGCGACACCCATCGGCAACCTCGAAGACATCACGTACCGGGCGGTCCGGATACTCGGCGAGGCAGACCTGATCGCGGCGGAGGATACGCGCCGGACCGCCACGCTGCTCGCCCGTTACGGTATCGCGACCCGCAGCACCAGCTTTCACGAACACAATGAGGTGCGGAAGAGCGCCGCGCTGATCGACCGTCTCGGTCGGGGCGAGCGGGTTGCCCTCGTGAGTGACGCTGGCACGCCGCTCATTTCCGACCCGGGACGGCGGCTGGTCCAGGCGGCGCTCGAAGCCGGTATCCGGGTGGAGGCGATTCCCGGACCGAGCGCCATTCTGACCGCGCTGGTGGCAAGCGGTCTCGCCACGGACACCTTCACGTTCGCGGGCTTTCCACCGAATAGGTCACACGACCGCAAAAAGTGGTTCGCCAAGCTGGCGGAAGAACCCCGGCCGGTCGTTTACTTCGAAGCCCCGCATCGGATCCGCGTATCGTTGACCGATTTGCAGGCGACCCTGGGCGATCGGCGCATCGCGGTTTGCCGGGAAATGACGAAACTCCACGAAGACTATGTTATATGCCCTATTTCGGAGGCGCTGGAGAGCAAGCTGGGCCGGCCCCGGGGCGAGTACACGCTGATCGTCGCCCCGTCGGAAGCACCGCCGGCGCCACCGGGACTGCCGGAGGGCCCGGCACTGGTCGCTGCCTTCGAGCAGCTGACCGGCAGCGAGGGCCTGGGACGGCGGGAGGCGGTCCGGACGCTGGCGACGCGCTACGGGGTCTCCGGCCGTGCGGTCTATGGGGCACTTGAGACGGCACGCGGGTATCATCCGGACGGGGATTGATGACGGCAACCGAACCGGCGGAACGGCATGTTGTCGTTCTCGCGGCCGGGCGCGGGACGCGGATGAAGTCGACCCAGCCGAAGGTGTTGCACCGGCTGGCCGGGTTTTCACTGATCGAACATGTGCTGCGCGCGGCGGACCCCCTCGGCGCGGCCTCGACAATAGTGGTCGTGGGGCACCGCGCTGAAGCGGTGGAGGCGGCGCTCAACGGGTCGCGCCCCGGGATCCGCTTGGTCCACCAGGAACAACAGCTCGGCACCGCGCACGCGCTGCTCCAGGCGGAGGCGCCGTTGCGCGGTGCGCGCGGTTCGGTGATCGTCCTCTCGGGCGATACTCCGCTGATCCGGACCCGCACCATCGAGGCGCTCGTCGAAGCCCACGAGCGGGCAGGTTCAGCCGCCACCATGCTGACCGGCGAGGTGGAGCGACCCTATGGCTACGGCCGCGTCGTTCGCCACGGCGGCCGGTTCGAACGGGTGGTGGAGGAAACGGACGCCACGGACGCGGAGCGGGCGATCCGTGAAGTGAACTGCGGGGTCTACGCGTTCGACGGTGCGCCGCTCTTCGCCGGCCTCCACCGTATCGAGGCCGCGGGCCCCAAACGCGAACGGTACCTGCCCGGCATCCTGCAGGCGTACCGGGAGCAGGGGCTGGGGGTCGGGACGCTAGCCGCGGCGGACCTGGGCGAGGTCAGCGGCATCAACAGCCAGTCACAACTGGCGGAAGCAGGGAGCGTGATGCGACAGCGCAAGAACGAGGAACTGATGGCGATGGGCGTCACGATCATCGATCCCGCGACCGCGTACATCGATGTCGATGTGGAGGTGGGCGCCGATACGGTGATCCACCCCAACGTCATTCTCGAGGGGCGGACGCGCATCGGGGAGCGGTGCGTTCTGCACGCCGGCGTCCGGATCACGAATACCACCCTCGGCGACGGCGTCACGGTGCTGGACCATTCGCTCATCGGCGGCTCCACCGTGGCGGACGACGCCAAGATCGGGCCGTTTGCGCACGTCCGGCCGGTTACGACGATCGGGGCGGGCGCACGGGTCGGCAATTTCGTCGAGCTGAAGCAGACCTCGCTCGGCGCCCGCGCGAAGGCCGGCCATCTCAGTTACGTCGGAGATGCCGACGTGGGCGAGGACGCGAACGTCGGCGCCGGCACGATCACCTGCAACTACGACGGGAAGCAGAAACACCGCACGACGATCGAACCGGATGTATTCGTCGGCAGCGGCACGGCGCTCGTGGCCCCCGTCACCCTCGGCAAGGGCGCCTACGTCGGGGCAGGCTCCGCCATCACGGAGGATGTCCCGCCCGCCGCCCTCGCCATCGCCCGCAGCCGGCAGGTCAACAAACCGGGCCGGGCGGGTGAGATACGGACCAGGAAGAAGTAGGCGTCGTCAGAGCTCTCACCGCGCCCTGCTAGGATTGTGACATGTGCGGCATCGTCGGGTACGTCGGCAGCAAGCCGGTCGTCCCGGTCCTGATCGGCGCGCTGCGGCGGCTCGAGTACCGTGGCTACGACTCGGCCGGCATCGCACTCGTGGGCGCCGACGGCGTCCAAGTGCGCCGCAGTGTCGGCAAGCTGGCGCGGCTGGAGGAAACCATCGCCACCGCGCCGGTTGACGGGGACTACGGCATCGGCCATACCCGCTGGGCGACGCACGGCCGGCCGACCGAGGAGAACGCCCACCCGCATCGCGACTGCACCGGCAAGCTGGTGGTGGTCCACAACGGCATCATCGAGAACCACCTCAAGCTGAAGCACGAGCTCGAAGCGGCGGGTCACCGGTTCGAGACCGAGACTGACACGGAGGTGATCGCCCACCTCGTCGAGAGCGAACTCCGCGGTGACGGGATCGACCGCGCCGTCCGCCGCGCGCTGGCAAGGCTGCGGGGCCTGTTCGGGATGGTGCTGGTCCATGCAGACGATCCGAACAAGATCGTCGCCGTCCGTAACGGCCCGCCGCTGGTAGTCGGAATCGGCGAAGGCGAGTTCCTCGTCGCATCCGACGTCACCGCCATCCTGAGCCATACGCGCGATGTCGTTTTCCTGGGTGACCAGGAGATGGCGGTCATCACGCATGGCGGCGTCGAGTTCACCGACTTCGCCGGCGCCGCGGTCTCGAATGCCACCCAGCGAATACAGTGGGATCCAGTGATGGCGGAGAAGTCGGGCCACAAGCACTTCATGCTGAAGGAGATCTTCGAGCAGCCGATGACGCTGCAGGAGGCCGTCGTGGGCCGCGTCTCCGAGGAGCAGGGGCGCGTCTTCCTGGGCGAGCTGGAGATCACGGACGACATGCTGCGCGAGATCGACCACGTCATGCTGCTCGCCTGCGGCACGTCGTGGCACGCCGCACTGGTCGGCAAGTTCCTGATCGAGCAGCTCGCACGCGTGCGTGTCGAGGTGGACTACGCCTCGGAGTACCGCTACCGCGGTCCGATCGCCAGCGGCCGGACGCTTGCGGTCGTGATCACCCAGTCGGGGGAGACCGCCGACACGCTGGCCGCGCTCCGCGAGGCCCGGGCGATCGGCGCGCACACCATTGCCATCTGCAACGTCGTTGGGAGCATGGCGGCGCGCGAGGCGGCCGGCACGATCTACACGCACGCCGGGCCGGAGATCGGCGTCGCTTCCACGAAAACTTTCACGGCGCAGTTGATCGCCCTTAACCTGCTTGCACTCCATCTCGCCCGCGCCCGCGGCACGATGGACGCCGAGGCCGGACGGGCCCATGTCGGATCCCTGGCGCACCTGCCGGGGCTGGTCGGCGACACGCTCGAGGCGCAGGACGCGATCCAGCAGATCGCGAAGCGGTTCTACCGGCGGGATGATTTCCTCTACATCGGCCGGGGAATGAACTATCCGATTGCGCTCGAGGGGGCGTTGAAGCTGAAGGAAATCTCGTACATCCACGCCGAGGGCTACCCGGCCGGCGAGATGAAGCATGGCCCGATCGCGCTGATCGACGAGCATCTGCCGGTGGTAGCGCTGCTACCGCAGGACCGGGTGTTCGAGAAGATGCTGGCCGGCGTGCAGGAGGCGAAGGCGCGCGGCGCCTCGGTGATTGCAGTCAGCGACGCGCCGCACGAGGCGTTCCGGGACATTCTCGACCCCACGCACGACGCCTTCATCCCGGTGCCGGCGACACATCCCCTCCTGATGCCGATCCTGATGGTGGTACCGCTGCAATTGCTCGCCTACCACATCGCCGTCCTCCGCGGATGCGACGTCGATCAGCCGCGCAACCTCGCCAAGAGCGTGACGGTGGAGTAGCGGCGCTGGACTTCCTCGATCAACTCAACCCCGAGCAGCGGACCGCCGTCCTCCACCGGGATGGCCCGTTGCTGATCCTGGCCGGCGCCGGGTCCGGCAAGACGCGGGTCATCTGCTATCGCCTCGCCTACCTGATCGGCAACGGTTACGTAGCGCCGGACGAAGTGCTGGCCGTCACCTTCACGAACAAGGCGGCCGGCGAGATGCAGGAACGGGTCAAGGCGCTGCTCACTTCCGACGCGCCGAAACTGTGGGTGTCGACCTTCCACAGCTTCTGCGCCCGGGTGCTGCGGCGCCACGGGCCGCGGATCAACCTGTCGCGGGACTTCGTCATCTACGACAGCGTCGATCAGCTCAACGTCATCCGTCAGGCGATGGACGAGCTGGGGATCGATCCGAAGGTGACGCCTCCCCGCTCGCTGCTGTCGCAGATCAGCCATGCGAAGAATCAATTGGCGAGCGCCGCCCAGATCCGCCGCGAGGCGGCTGGCTTCGCTGACGAACGGCTGGCCGACGTTTTCGAGCTGTACACGCGGACGCTGACGTCGAGTCACGCCCTCGACTTCGACGACCTGCTCCTCCGGACCGTGACGCTCTTCGACGAGTCGGACGAGACGCGCGCGCACTACAGCCGGCGGTTCCGGCAGGTGATGATCGACGAGTACCAGGACACTAACCGCCCGCAGTACCTGCTGGTGCGTCACCTCGCGGGCGAGCACCGGAACCTGTGCGTCGTCGGGGACCCCGATCAGTCCATCTACACCTGGCGCGGCGCCGACATCCGGAACATTCTCGACTTCGAGGCCGACTTCCCCGATGCGGTCGTCGTCCACCTGGACCGGAACTACCGGTCGACGCAGGTGATCCTCGATGCCGCGACCGGGGTGATCAGCCGGAACCGCGGTCGCGAGAGCAAGCGTCTCATCGCCCACCGGACCGGCGGCGACCCCATCGTCTACCACCAGGCGGGCGACGAACTCGAGGAGGCGGACTTCATCCTGAATCGGCTGCGCGCGGCCCTCGCGGCTGACGTCGACCGGACAGCCGTGCTGTACCGGACCAACGCGCAGTCCCGCGCTATCGAGGATGTGCTCATCCGCGAAGGCCTGCCCTACCGGATCGTCGGCGGCGTCCGTTTTTACGAGCGGAAGGAAGTCAAGGACGCGCTCGCCTATCTGAAGTTGATCCTCAACCCGGAGGACGGCGTCAGCCTGCGGCGCATCATCAATGTCCCGGCGCGCGGCATCGGCGCGGGCGTCCTGCAGCGGCTCGAGGCGGCCGCCCCGCCGCCACCCCCCGCCGGACCGCTCTTCGCGGCGCATCTGGCTGACCTCGATGGCGCCGGTTCCGGCAACTCGCTCTGGGCGCGGATTGGACGCGCCCTCGACGGCAACCTGCTGCCGAAACGGGCGGCGACGGCGCTCGGCGCGTTCCGGACGCTGATCGTTTCCCTCCAGGAGCTCCTGGCGTCGGGCGCCACCGCCTCCGAGACGGTATCCCGCACGCTGACCGACAGCGGATACATCAACGCGCTGGGCGAATCACGGAAAGAGGAATCCGAGGCGCGGCTGCAGAACCTGATGGAACTGGTCTCCGCCGCCGCGGACTACGAGATGCGGGAGGAGGAGCCCAGCCTGGCCGGTTTCGTCGATCGCCTCTCACTCCTCTCCGAAGCGGACGAGGAAGAAGGCGCGGCGAACGCTCGCGTCTGGCTGATGACCCTGCATGCCGCCAAGGGGCTGGAGTTCCCACTCGTGGTGCTGGCCGGGCTCGAGGAAGGACTGTTTCCGCACATGCGATCGATCGATGCGGACAGTGACGAGGCGATCGAGGAAGAACGCCGCCTCTGCTACGTCGGCATGACGCGGGCCGAGTCGTACCTGATACTCACCAGCGCGGCGCGGCGGCGGGTTTTCGGCACCTACCAGGCATCCGAACCGTCACGGTTCCTGACGGAGATCCCGCGCGATCTGGTCGAGGTGATCGAGCCGTCGTTCATCGCTCGGCCGTACGGCCGTGGCGGGAATGGATGGTCGCCGCGACGGGCCGGGCGGCGACGGGCGGCGGCGACGGGGCACGCCGACAACACGGCGCCGGCGCCGTGGGACGACGCGGAAGAGGATCAGTCGGCCGGCGGGATCTCCCGCGGCGCGCGCGTGCGGCATCCGACGTTCGGCCGCGGCGAAGTAATCCACGTCGAGCGGGTGGCGGGCGACCTGAAACTGACGGTTCGCTTCGCGACGGTGGGGCAGAAGAAACTGCTCGCACGATACGCCAACCTCGAACGTTTGTAGGTGCGCTGGCGGTGCGACGGTCGCATCGCCGGTCTGAAGACCGCCGCACCGGACGTTGAGTTGCTAGAATCGATTGTCGTGATGGTTGCATGGCGACACCGAGCAGCAACAACCGGCGGAGGCTTGAGACGTTCGCGCTCCTGTTCGGCGCGTGGGTGCTCTTCTCCGGGCACCTCGACCCCGTACATCTGGCCTACTGCGTCGTCTGCTCGGCGCTGGTCGCGGCAGTGTCCTACGACCTGCTCTTCCCCCCGACCACGACACCGGTGACCCCCGCGGCGGTGCTCCGCATGATCGCCTATGTTCCCTGGCTGCTCTGGGAGGTGGTGCTGGCGAACTTCCACGTCGTCTACCTGATCCTGCGGCCGTCGCTGGTCCGCTCGCAAGTGGTCCGCTTCCGGACGAAGCTCCGCAGCGATCTGGCGAAGGTGACGCTCGCGAACTCGATCACACTGACACCCGGGACGATCACGATGCAGCTCGACGACGACGAATTCGTGGTCCACGCCCTGAGCGACAAGGCGGCGGAGGACGTTCGCGACGGCGACATGGAACGGCGCGTCGGGCGACTGTACGGCGAGACCGTCAACGATTCGTCGGCATGATGGAGACCTTCTTCCTCGGCACGGCGATCGTCATCCTGGCGTCGGTGCTGCTGGCCGTCCACCGCGTGGTGAGCGGGCCGGCGATCGTCGACCGGATCATCGGCGCGAACGTCGTCGGAACGAAGACGATCGCCGTGATCCTGCTGGTCGGGCATGTCTTCGGGCGCGTGGAGTTTTTCGTCGACATCGCCATCGTCTACGCGCTGATCAGCTTCATCGGGACGCTGGCGCTGTCGCGTTACTTCGAAAAGAAGGGGCTGCACCCCGAAGAGGAGGAGACGTCCTCGTGACCATCCTCGCCATCGCGATGATCGTGCTCGGCGTCTTCTTCCTGGTGATGGGCTCCGTCGGCCTGGTCCGCTTCTCCGACTACTGGGCCCGGATGCACGCCGCGGGGAAGTGCGACACGCTCGGCAGCCTGTTGTTGATGGGGGGACTCGCCTGCTACGGCGGGGCCACGTTCGCGAGCGCCAAGATCATGGTCATCGCGTTGTTCATCTTCCTGACCAGCCCGACCGCGACGCATGCGATCGCACGCGCGGCCTATCTGTACGAGGAAAAGGAAGCCGCCGAGTCGAGGGGCAACGGATGATCTGGCAGCTCGACCTGATGCTGCTTGCACTCGCCGTCATCAGCGCGGTGGCCGCAGTCCAGGTGCGCGACCTCCTCGCCTCTGTGGTGCTGCTCGGTGTCTTCAGCCTCTTCATGTGCCTGCTCTGCGGTCGCCTACACGTTTGGCGCGGCGCGCCAGATCTTCTTCGGACCGCTCAATCCGGCGCTGGAGGGACGCGACCTGCGCGATCCGGCCTGGACGTTGACAGCCCCACTGATTCTGGTCGCCGCCGTCTCAGCCCTCCTCGGGCTTTGGCCGAGCCTCGCACTGAACCTGTTCGACTCGGTGGTTGGGCAGCCTTGAGCGGCTGGTGGGCAGCCTTGAGCGGCTGGTGAACAGCCTTGAGCGCCCGAATCGACGGCCGTGAGCGCCTCAATGGACAGTTGAGCGCCCGGTAGACGCACTGAGCCCCTGGTTAGCGGCTCTGAGTGCCCGGCCAGCAGCGAAAGACTGCGGACCGGTGAACAACCCCGTGGGGGCTATTCGTCGATGGCGGTGATGATCCAGCGACCGTCGATGAGTCCCTCTTCACCCTGCAGCTCCACCTTCTGCATCGTGAAGACCATCGTCCGTTCCGACTCGGATCCGTTCAAGGCGATGTCGGCGGTCACCGTGACGTCCTTCGACAGGAGCTCGCCCTCGTAGTTGACCACGTTGATTGGGTTCGACGGGTCGTAGACGCTTGCCGCGGCGATGCGGCTCTCGTCGTTCAGCGCGGTCTGCGCGTCGGAGACCTTGCGCGCGAACGCCCGTTCGTCTTCCACCCACTGCGCCCACGCATCGCGCACTTCCTCATCGGGACTGGCGACTTCCTCGCCCTCGCGCTGCGTTTCGATGATGCGAGTGATGGTCTCCTCGTTCTCGTCCTGATAGACCTTCTTCTCGGCACGGAAATTCGTCTCCGACGACTGGATCTCCTCGAGCGCCGACTGAAGGCTCTGCAGTTCCAGCGGGCGGCGTGTCGGCTCGGTTACGTTGTCCACGCTCGGGCTCGACCCTATTCCGTCCTCTTGCGGACTGAAGAACACCATCGACATGTTGCCCAAGGTGGACCGGTCCTCGTACCGTGACGCCTGGAAGAAGCCCCGAACGAGGGTCAGCTCCGCTCCGCCGCCTCCACACGCGGCCAGCAACCCCCCGCCGGCCAGCAGGGCCATGGTAACAATGAGTGTGTGCGTGATGAAACGAGACATCTGCTGCCTCCTTGCGTCTGGCAGCAGCGCGGTCCAGCGCTGCTGCGAGGGTTTTATTCGCCGCCGTCGCTCGTATCTTCCGGTTCCGCCTCTGCCTCCCCGACAGCTTCCGCGGCATTGTCGCGGTCGCCCACATCCGCGGGCTCGTCACCATCGACCGATTCAACGCCGGTCCGATTGACGAACTTGGCGATCGACACGACCCGGTCCGCGTCGGCTATCCCGATCAGCCGGACGCCTTGCGTCGCCCGCTTGATCGACGATGCGTCCTCGGCACGCATCCGGAGGACCTTGCCCTGCTGCGTAATGAGCAGGACAGCGTCGTCCGGGCCGTCCACGAACGCCACACCGACGACCGGCCCGTTCCGGTCGTTCGCCCGGATACCAATGATACCGACTCCGCCACGAGATTGCACCCGGTATTCCTCGAGCGGCGTTCGCTTGCCATAACCGTTCTCGGTGACGGTCAGCAGGGTGCCGCCGGGGTGGACCAGCGCCATCGCTACCACTTCGTCGCCGTCCCGGAGCTTGATTCCCCGTACCCCCCCGGCGTCACGTCCCATCGGCCGGAGGTCGTCCTGCGCGAAACGGATCGCCATGCCGTCACGGGTACCGATGAAGATCTCTCCGCTACCGTCCGTCAGGTCGGCTCCCACCACCGCGTCGTCCTCGCCGACCCGCATCGCGATCACCCCGGCCGGACGCGCGTGGCGGAAGACGCTTAGATCGATCCGTTTGGTGACACCGTGGCGGGTACCCATGACGACGAACCGCTCGCCCGGCTCCGTCGGGAAATCACGCAAGGTCTCGAGCGCCGCAATCCGCTCCCCATCGGCGAGCGGCACCAGGTTGGCGATCGCCTTGCCGCGGCCGTCGCGCCCCACCTCCGGGATGCGATACACCTTGAGCGGATAGACCCGGCCGCGGTCGGAGAAGATCATGAGGTACGCGTGCGTCGACGCGACGAAGAGGTGGGTCAGGAAGTCCTCGTCGCGCGTCCGCATCCCGATGCTGCCCTTGCCGCCGCGCCGCTGGCTCCGATACTCGGTAACCGCGGTTCGCTTGACGTAGCCGGTGTTGCTTACCGTGATGACCACATCTTCGTCAGCGATCAGATCCTCGATCGTGAACTCGCCGTCGATGTCGTCGGCAATCTCGGTCCGGCGGTCGTCGCCATACTTCTGCTGCACCGCGCGGAGCTCGCTGATCACGATTTCGAGCAGCAGACCCTGGCTGTCGAGGATCGCGCGCAGCCGGATTATCTTCTCCCGCAGTTCCGCCAGTTCGTCCTGGATCTTCTGGCGCTCGAGACCGGTCAGCCGCTGGAGCTGCATGTCGAGGATCGCCTGCGCCTGGATCTCGCTCAGGTCGTACTGTGCGACCAGCCCCGCCTTCGCCTCGGCGGGATTCGCGGCTGCCCGGATCAACGCAATGATCGCGTCCAGGTGGTCGATCGCGGTCTGGAGTCCCTCGAGGATGTGCGTGCGCGCCTCGGCCTTTCGCAGATCGTGCGCGGTCCGGCGCGCAACGATGTCGCGCCGGAAGTCGATGAACTCATCAATCAGATCGATCAGCGCGAGTGTCCGCGGACGGCCGGCGACGATAGCCACCGCGTTGATGCCGAACGTCGTCTGGAGGGGTGTGTGCTTGTACAGATTGTTCAGCACCACCTCCGGCACTTCCCCGCGGCGCAGCTCGATGACGATCCGCATCCCGGTGCGGTCGGACTCGTCCCGGATGTCGGCAACCCCGTCGATCGTCTTGTCCTGAACCAGTTCCGCGATCCTCTCGAGCAGGCGCGACTTGTTCACCTGGTAGGGGATCTCGGTGACGATGATCGCGTCCTTGTCCCGCTTTTGCTTCGCCGGTTCCACGTCCGTGCGCGCGCGGACAACGACCGAGCCGCGGCCGGTGCGGTAACCGTGACGGATGCCCGACCGACCGATGATGATGCCGCCGGTTGGAAAGTCGGGGCCGGGAATCAGGTGCAGGAGCTCCCGCTCGCGGACGTCGCGGGGCTCGTCGAGGTTCTCGGCCGCCCAGATGATGCCGTCGACAACCTCGCGCAGGTTGTGCGGCGGGATCTTCGTGGCCATCCCGACGGCAATCCCGTCGGAACCATTCACCAGCAGGTTCGGGAAGGGCGCCGGAAGGACCGTCGGTTCTTCGGTGGTCTCGTCGTAGTTCGGGACGAAGTCGACCGTATCGCGGTCGATATCCGCCATCAGGTCGTCGGAGAGCGCCTGGAGCCGCGCTTCGGTATACCGCATCGCCGCCGGCGGGTCGCCGTCTACCGAGCCGAAGTTCCCCTGGCCATTCACCAGGGGGTAGCGCATGTTGAAGTGCTGCGCGAGACGGACCAGCGTGTCGTAGATGGAACTGTCGCCGTGGGGATGGAAGTTGCCCATCACCTCGCCGACGATCTTGGCGCACTTGCGGTAGGCGCGGTTCGACGCGAGCCCCATCGTCCGCATGCCGTAGATGACGCGGCGGTGGGCCGGCTTCAGTCCGTCGCGCACATCGGGGAGAGCGCGGCCAATGATCACGCTCATGGCGTAATCCATGTACGACCGGCGCATTTCGTCCTCGATGGTGACCGGGACGTTCCGTTGCGGCGGCTGGCGGACGTCGGCCATTACGGTTCGCGAGGGTGACAGCGTGGGGCTCAGACGTCGAGGTTCTGGACGTCGAGGGCGTGATCCTGGATGAACTTCTTCCGCGGCTCCACCTGCTCGCCCATCAGCGTGGTGAACATCTGATCGGCTTCGGCATCATCCTCGGCGTGCACCTGCAGCAGGGTGCGGTTCTCTGGATCCATCGTGGTAGTCCAGAGTTGCTCCGGGTTCATTTCGCCCAGTCCCTTGTAGCGGTTGATGGCGAGACCTCGCTTGCCGGCCGCGATGAAGTAGTCGATGAGCTGGTCGATGGACCCGATTTCCTGCTCGGGGGCTGGCCCCGTCGTGACAACGGTCGGGCTCGCATCGGACGGGACTTCGTCGGTGGCCGCGGCAGCGGGGCCCGCCGCCGCACCTGGCGGTCCGTTGCCTGACGTGGCGGCGCGCGCGGAGACGACGACCATCGGCCCGCGCAGACTGGCGATGTCGCGATGGTGCGATAGAAGCGTCCGGTACTCCGCCCCCTCGATGAAATCGATGCCGATTGTCTTGGTGCGCGCGTAGCCGTTCGTCCGCTCCTCGATCTGGAGCATTCGGCCACTATGCTCCTCGTCGGCGATGACGCTGGCGCTGCGCGTCGGCGTGGACAGTGCGTCCGCGAGGACCTCGACGCGAGCCGGGTCGGTGAAGAACGACCGGTCGCGCGCGCCATGCTGCAGCAACGCGATCACGACATCCCGGTTCGGGCCGAGCCGCTCGACCACGTCAAGCAGGCGGCGGAAACTGATGAGGCGGCGGAGTATCCTCTCGAGCCGCTCGCCGGACAGCGACTCGCCCGACTCGGTTACCCGAAGCGTCCGCGCCTCGCTCGCCCGCTTGATCAGGAACGCCTCGAGCTCGTGATCGTCCTTGATGTAGTGCTCGGTGCGGCCCCGCTTCGCGCGGTAGAGCGGCGGCTGGGCGATGTAGATGTGCCCGGCCTCGATCAAGGCTCGCATCTGGCGGTAGAAGAACGTGAGGAGCAGTGTCCGGATGTGCGAACCATCGACATCCGCGTCGGTCATGATGACGATCTTGTGGTAGCGCAGCTTCGTGAGGTCGAAGTCTTCGCTGCCGATGCCGCAACCGAGCGCCGCGATCATCGTCCTGATCTCTTCGCTGCCGAGCATCTTGTCGAACCGCGCCTTCTCGACGTTCAGAATTTTGCCCTTGATCGGCAGCACTGCCTGGAACCGCCGGTCCCGAGCCTGTTTAGCGGAGCCGCCAGCCGATTCCCCTTCGACGATGCAGATCTCGCTCCGCGCGGGGTCGCGTTCCTGACAGTCGGCCAGCTTGCCGGGGAGCGAACCGCTGTCCAGAGCCCCCTTGCGCCGGACCAGGTCCCGCGCCTTCCGTGCCGCCGCGCGCGCCCGTGCCGCCTCGGTCGCCTTGCTGACGATCCGCTTCGCAACGGCTGGGTTCTCCTCGAGGAATGCTCCCAGCTTGTCGTTGACGATGGCTTCGACGATGCCGCGCACCTCGGTATTGCCCAGCTTCGTCTTGGTCTGCCCCTCGAATTGCGGGTGGGGGATCTTGACGCTGATGACGACGACCAACCCCTCGCGGATATCGTCTCCGCTGATGCTCTCGCTCAGATCCTTGGCCAGGTTGTTCCGGTTCGCGTAGGTGTTGATCGTACGCGTGAGCGCGCCGCGGAAGCCGGAGAGGTGTGTCCCTCCCTCCCGCGTGTTGATGTTGTTGGCGTACGTGTAGAGAGCCTCGGCGTACCCCTCGTTCCACTGCATCGCCAGTTCGACGTTCACGCCGTCACGCTCGCCCTGCATGTAGATCGGTGGGTCGTTGACGATCGTCTTGTTCTTGTTCAGGAACTCGACGAACGAGCGGATGCCGCCGCTGTACTCGAACTGCCGCTGCTTGCCGCTCCGCTCGTCGGTCAGCGCCACGTTGACGCCGGCGTTCAGGAACGCCAGCTCCCGCAGGCGGTGGGCAAGGACGTCATAGCTGAAGTCGGTCGTCTCGAACACCTCGGCATCGGCCATGAACGTGATCTTGGTACCCCGACGTTTCGTCTTGCCGGTTACCTCGATCGGCGACTCGGGGTGCCCCCGGCCGTAGCGCTGGCGGAACACCTGGCCGTCGCGCCAGATTTCCAGGTCGAGCCACTCCGAGAGTGCGTTCACGACGGAGACGCCGACACCATGGAGGCCGCCGGACACCTTGTAGCTGTTCTTGTCGAACTTGCCGCCGGCATGAAGCACGGTCATCACGACCTCCGCGGCGGAGGTACCGCTCTCATGCCGGTCAACCGGGATGCCGCGGCCGTTGTCGACGATGGTGACGGAGTTGTCGATGTGAACTGTCACGTCGATCGTGTCGCAGTGGCCGGCCAGCGCTTCGTCGATCGAGTTGTCGACCACCTCGTAGACCAGGTGGTGCAGGCCGCCCGGCCCGGTCGACCCGATGTACATGGCGGGACGCTTCCGAACCGCCTCGAGTCCCTCCAGGACCTTGATCTGGTCGGCGCCGTAGGCATCCGCGGCAATCGGTGCCATCGGATCGGGCGGTGCGCCGCCCAGGTCATCTGCAGTGGACGAATCTTCAGGAGTTCGAGGAACAGGCATCAAACACGCATCGGCATGATCACGTAGGTATAGGCCGACTCTTCACCGGTGGGGTGCATGACCGCCTGGCTGGTTTCGTCCTTCAGCGCCAGCGTCACGGCATCGGTCTCGATCACGCCCAGAAAATCCAGCACATACTGTGCGTTAAAGCAGATCAGGAGGTCGGGCCCGGCGTAGTCAATCGGGATTACTTCGTTGGCCCTGCCATGCTCCGGGCTTTCGGCGCTCACCTCGGCCGATGGCCCGGCCGGCGCTCCTTCTCCCGCGTCAGACGGCGCCTTCGCCGTAATGCGGAACTTCATGGCGTGCGACCGCTCGTTCGAAAGCAGCGCGACGCGCCGGATCGCGTTCGTCAACCGGTCGCGCTCGATCTCGACCATCTTGTCGTTGCTCGTCGGAATCACGCGCTCGTAGGTGGGAAACGTCGCGTCGATGTTTCGCGACATCAACTGTCGACCGTCCACCTGGAAGAAGAGGTGGCTCTCGCCGATGCTGTACTGGATCTCGCCTTCTCCGTCTGCCAGCAGACGGCTCAGCTCGCTCAATGTCTTCTTCGGGAGGATTGCGCTCAGGTCCTCGCCCACCCCAACGCCATCGCGGACGACACTAGCCAGCGCCAGGCGATGCCCGTCCGTCGCGATCAGGCTCATCGCCTCGTTCTTGACGACGAACAGCGCGCCATTCAGGTAGAAGCGCGTGTCCTCGCCCGTAATCGCGAACGATGTCTTCGAGACCATGCCCCGCAACGCGCTACGGTCGACCGGCACAGCGGCCGCGTCGCCCGCCTCGGGCAGCGTCGGGAAGTCCTCTCGCGGCAGCGTCTGCAGCTTGGAGCGAAAGCTGTCCGCCTTGACGGTCAGCGTTCCCTTCGATTCCTCGCTGATCAGGATGTCGGTCTCGGGGAGGTTCCGGACGATTTCGAACAACTTCTTCGCCGGGACCGTCGCCGAACCGGCCCGGCCAATCGACGCATCACAACGGGTCCGGAGAGTCACATCGAGGTCGGTCGCGAGCAACTCGACGCCGTCGTCGCCATCCGTCTTCAACAGGACGTTGGAGAGGATCGGTATGGTGTTCTTGCGCTCGACGATCCCCTGGCAGAGCTGCAACTCGTGCAGAAGATCGCTCTTACGGACGCTCAGTTCCATGGAAATTCGTGACCTCGACTGGAGAGCGAAATCCGACTGATCACTATTGCACTGTGATCAGTAAAACGTTCCTTCCAAGTATACAGGGATCAGGAAGCCTGTGGAAAGGGTGAAAGACCAATATAAATCTTGATTATTCAGCTACTTGGAGCGTGCGAGACCTGTCGATCGAAGGGTGTCTGAAAGGCGGTTGGTTGTGAATGGCCCGGGCGTCCACAACACCCGCTGATCCCTCTTTGGAAAGCCGTGTGGAAAGCACTCCTCGCGCGGCTGGATAGTGGAGGGGAAAACGCTACTTGAACGTCTCGATGAAGCTGTGGATCAGGTTGTGGAAAGCGCGGTCCGCGCGGCACCGGTCGGCCACCTTGTTGATGGAATGGAGCACGGTGGTGTGGTGTTTTCCACCGAAGGCGTGGCCGATCTGCTTCAGTGACGCATTCGTCAGTTGCCTGCAGAGGTACATCGCGATCTGTCGCGGCTCGGTAATGGCGCGGGAGTTGTTTTTTGCCTTCAGTTCGGCCGGCCGTAAGGAGTAGTAGTTGGCGACGAACTT
The DNA here is from genome assembly GCA_965246995.1 of Vicinamibacterales bacterium. Taxonomy (GTDB): domain Bacteria; phylum Acidobacteriota; class Vicinamibacteria; order Vicinamibacterales; family UBA8438; genus VXRJ01. Next base: position 179,205 of record OZ252008.1, on the reverse strand, counting down.
CAGCACCATGTCGATGGTGATCGGCTGATCGTCCGGTTTCAGGATGTCCTGAAGCACATCCTGCGCTAGCGCCAGCGACATCATCTCGCCCGTGAGCGACGCGTAGGCGACCAACCGGATCAGCGACCCTTCCAGCTCGCGCACGTTGGACTTGATCCGATTGGCGATGTAGAGGGCAACGTCATCGGGCAGCGGGACCCGTTCGGCGTCGGCCTTCTTCTTGAGGATTGCGATCTTCGTTTCGAGGTCGGGCGGCTGGATGTCGGCAATCAATCCCCAGAGAAAACGCGACCGGAGGCGATCCTCGAGCGAGGAGATCTGCTGAGGCGGGCAGTCGCTGCTGATGACTATCTGCTTCTGGGATTCGTGCAGGGCGTTGAACGTATGGAAGAACTCGTTCTGCGTGCCGTCCTTCCCCGCCATGAATTGCACGTCGTCGACCATGATCACGTCGACCGCGCGGTAGCGCTCGCGGAAGTCAAGCATCCGGTCATACCGGACCGCGTTGATCATCTCGTTCATGAAGCGTTCGGACGTCACGTAGGTCAGCTTCAGGTGGGGCGACTGCTGCAGCAGCAAGTGCCCGACCGCATGCATCAGATGGGTCTTGCCCAGGCCAACACCGCCGTACAGGTAAAGCGGGTTGTAGGCGAGCGACGGGGCCTCGGCTACCGCCAGTGCGGCGGCGTGGGCAAACTGATTCGACGGGCCGACGACGAAGCTGTCGAACGTGTAGCGAGGATTGAGGGAGGCGCCCGCCGGGGTCGGAGTCGCCCCGTGAGCGACGCGGGGGGAGGTAGGGGCCGGCGCCTTCCGCGCCGTGTCGATGACGAACGACACCTTGACGCCTGGCCGCTGCACCTCCGCCGCCGCTTCGTCAATTACCGCGGCGTAGTGCCGGGTAAGCCAGGTTCGAAACTCTTCGTTTGGGACGCCGACGGTCAACTGGTCGCCCGTGTCTTCTACAAGAAGGGTCGGTTTGAACCACCGGTAGAAGATCTCGCGCGTAACCTTCGTTTCGATCCGGTCTACCAGGGCGCGCCAGGGGTCTTTGGACATGGTGCGGGGCGACTGCAGAGCACTAGGCGAAGCCCGATTACGCTTGGTTTTTTCCACATATTATTCAACACCTGTGGAAAAGCCCGCCGTCCGGAATCTGGGATCCGCGCAGCCTGCGGAGTCCGAAATGTACCACACGGGATCGGTGTCCGCAACCATTAACGGAGGGGTATAGGGAGGTGTCTCGGGCCCGCCGCGTGGTTGACAATGCGCCCGGGCGTTGACTAGCATGTCCGTTTCCCGTCCCGGAGAAAAGGCACGATGAAACGGACCTATCAGCCTAACAACCGCCATCGGCGCAAGACCCACGGGTTTCGCGCACGGATGAAGACGAGGCGCGGGCGCCAGGTGCTCCAGAACCGCCGCCGGAAGGGGCGGAAGCGGCTCACCGTGTCGTCCTAAGCTATTACATTCGCTGGGTTTAGTTAGCTGTCGACGCCTGTGCAGGCCTGTGGATCGGACCCTGACTCAGCGTGAGCGGATCCGTCGGCGTCCAGAGTTTCTGACGGTTCAGCAGCAGGGCCGGCGAACCAGGGGCCGTTTCCTGACGCTGTTCAGCCGTGCGAACGGCCGCGACGGGAACCGGCTCGGCATCATCGCGACGCGGCGGCTTGGCGGGGCAGTGCGCAGGAACCGGGCGAAGCGGTTGATGCGCGAACTGTTTCGGCACTGTAAAGGGGAGGGCGGCCTCGACATCGTTGCCCTCCTGCGCCCTGGCTTTCATGATGTCCCCTATACGGAACTGGACGCGGACTACCGTGCTACGCTTGACCGGATCACCCACCGTCGTGCCTGATCCCGCAGTATCACCGTCCGTGCGTCGTCCGTCACTGGCCGCACGGCTGCTGCTGCTGGCCATCCGGGCGTATCAACTCCTCTTGTCGCCGATGCTTCCGGGATGCTGCCGGTTTGTTCCGTCGTGTTCTGCGTACGCGGCCGAGGCGGTCGCCCGCCATGGGGCGCTCCGGGGAAGCTGGCTCACGGTGACGCGTCTGGTGCGCTGTCAGCCATTCTGCCGCGGCGGCCTTGATCCGGTGCCGGAAGCGGTGGGCCAGCGGGTCCCGCCGGCGGCCTAGGGCGGCCCGAGCATCATGGAGCGACGAGTCCTGCTCGCGTTGGCGCTATCGATTCTGGTGCTGCTCCTGTACCAGAGCGTCTTTGTGCCGCCGCCCCTGCCACCGGAAGAGGCGGCGCCCGCCACCGCGGCAGGCGCGGCTGATTCGTTCGACGCGACGTCCCCGACCAGCACGCCTGGAGCTGCTGCGATGCCCCCGCCCGCTACGCCGGCACCGGCGGTTACAGCCGCCGTTGCGGCCGCGGCGGCGGGCGGGGTGGCGCGCGCCGATCCCGAGCTCGTTGCGGCGCCCGCTGAGACGGTGACGCCGGTGATGGCGGACACCGCGGCCCGCGAAATCGCGGTCGAGAGCGAACTCGTCAGCGCGGCTTTCCATAACCGGGGTGCGGTCCTTGCGAGTTGGCGGATGACGCGGCAGGTGGATCCGGAGAATGGCGAGCCGATCGACCTGGTGCCGGGCGATCTGCCCGAAACCGAGGCAGCGCCGTTCACGCTGCTGTTCGATGACGCCGCGCTGACGGCGCGCGCGCGCGCTGCGCTCTTTCAACCGAGCACGGATCGACTCGTGCTGGATGGCGGTCCAGCGACGCTCGCGTTCGACTACGAAGATTCGAGTGGATTCCGGGTCCGGAAGGAATTCCGTTTCGATCCGTCGACGGACGGCTACGTCGTTCGGCTGGGCGTCGACGCGACGCTGGAGGGTGAGCAACTGGCGCCGGCGATCGCCTGGGGTCCCGCGCTTGGCGGCATCGAGTCATCCAGGTCCGGTATCGCCTACCTGTCAGGACCTCGAGGGTTGATCGTAGGCCGCGTGCTCGAGGGTGGCGCCCTGGCCGAGGAGGATGTCTGGCGCCAAGATACCTCCGACCTGGCGGCGCGCCCGGTCTATGGCGGCCAGTTCAGCTTTGTCGGCGTCGACAACCACTATTTCCTGGCCGCTGCGCTGACCGGGAACGGCCAGGCCGAGGTCGAGTACCGCAACGTACCGTTGCCGGCCCGTGTGCCGGACGGTTCGCCGCGCGAGTTGATCGCCTTTACCGTCCGGGTGCCGTCCGAAGCACTCACGGACCTGCCGTTCTTCCTGGGCCCGAAGGTGTTCGACGCGCTGGAGGCGGCGCAGCCGGCGCTCGTCCAGGCTGTCGACTTCGGCTGGCTGGGCTTTCTGGTGGTGCCGCTCCACCGGTCGCTCACGTGGATTCAGGACTACGTCGGCAACTGGGGCTGGGCGATCATCGTCCTGACGATCCTAGTCAACATCATCATCCTGCCGTTGCGGCACAAGAGTGTCGTCTCGATGCGCAAGATGCAGGAACTGCAGCCGGAGATGAAGGCGATTCAGGAGCGCTACGCGCACCTGAAGGCGACCGATCCCGACAAGGCGAAGATGAATCAGGAGGTCATGCAGCTCTACCGGGACAGGGGTGCCAACCCGGTGAGTGGGTGCCTCCCGATGGTGCTCACTTTCCCGGTGCTGTTTGCTTTCTTCAGCTTGCTGCGCGCGGCGGTCGAGATCCGGGGGGAGCCGTTCATCGGCTGGATCACGGACTTGACGCAGCACGATCCGTACTACATCACGCCCATCGTCATGGGGGCGTCGATGGTCTGGCAGCAGAGGCTGACGCCGACACAGGCCGAGCCGATGCAGCAGAAGATCATGATGCTCATGCCGGTGATCTTCACGTTCATGTTCCTCCGGATGCCGAGCGGCCTCGTGATCTACTGGCTGACCAGCAACATCTTCGCGATCGGCCAGACGCTTGTGACCAACCGCGTCATCGGTCCCCCGCCGGTGCACACGGTACGGCCCGCGGCGGAGCGGCGCGTGAAGCAGGTGGGAGGCGGTGACGCGGGTGCCAGCGCGGCGCCACCGGAAACGTCGACATCGGAATCGGAATCGGAATCGGAATCGGAACCGGTATCGCGGCGGCGTGGATCGCGGCGATCGAGGAGGAGACAGAAACGTGGGTGACGATCGTCAGGACCAGATGACGGAGTTCGTGAAGAATCTGGGCGCGGCCATGGGGCTGACGCTGGACGTGAACGCAGAATGGATCGATGACGGCACCCGCATCACCGTCGCAGGAGACGGCTGCGACATCTTCCTGAAGCAGAAGGGGGCGGGCCTGGATGCGCTTCAGCACGTGGTGAACGCTGCTTTTCGGCGTGATCATCCGGAAGGGCATATCGTCGTCGACTGCCTCGACTACCGAAAGGGGCAGGACGAGGAATTGCGCCAGACGGCGCGCCTGCTGGCGGAACGCGCGGTCGAGACCGGCGAGATCCAGGAGATCGGTCCCCTCAACCCCTACGCGCGGCGCATAGTCCACCTCATCGTTGTCGATGTCCCGGGCGCGTCGTCCGAGAGCATCGGCGACGCGTTCGTCAAGACCATCCTGATCACCGCGGACGACTAGTCCGCGGCGGCCCGGCGGCGGGCGTCATGCTTGCCACTGAAGACACCATCGTGGCGATCGCCACACCGCCCGGTCCGGGTGGCATTGGCGTCGTCCGGGTAAGCGGCGGCCGAGCCACAGACATCGGCAAGGCGATTCTCGCGGGATCTCCCCATCTCGAGCCTCGGCGGGCAACCCTCGCCGAGGCGATCGATCCGTCGGCGTCGCGTGCCATCGATCAGGTGCTCGCCACCTGGTTTCCAGGGCCCGCGTCCTACACCGGCGAGGATGTGGTCGAGTTGAGCGCACACGGCAGTCCGATCGTCCTGCGGCAGATCGTCGCCGCCGCGATGCATGTGGGCGCGCGCCTCGCGGAACCGGGCGAATTCACGTTCCGGGCGTACCTGCATGGCCGGATCGACCTCGCGCAGGCCGAAGCGGTTCGCGACCTGGTCGCCGCAGTGACACCGCTACAGGCACGCGTCGCGTTCGATCAACTGGAAGGGACACTCACCGGGACGGTCCGCGATCTGGATGAGGCGTTGTTCGACCTGATGGCGCGGCTCGAAGCGTCGCTCGACTTCCCGGAGGAGGGCTATCACTTCGTTGACGAGGCGGCGGCTGGAACGGAAGCGGCAGCGTTGGTGGCGCGGATCGATCAGCTCCTCGCGACCGCAGCGCGCGGGAGGTTGATCCGCGAGGGGTGCCAGGTAGCCGTGGTCGGTCGGCCCAACGTGGGGAAATCGACGCTGTTCAACCTGCTCTGCGGCGCGCCGCGCGCGATTGTGACCGAGATGGAGGGAACGACGCGCGACCTGCTGACGGACACCGTGGATCTCGAGGGGATTGCCGTCACCTTGATCGATACGGCGGGTTTGCGTGTGTCGGACGACGTAGTCGAGGCCGAAGGCGTGCGCCGCGCGCGCGGCGCGTTGCGCGTCGCGGGCGCGGTGGCGGTAGTGCTGGACGGATCTCGGCCGATCGGGGAGTGCGACCGGGCGCTCCTCGCGGAGACGGCGGGCCAGCAGCGGCTGATCGTGGTCAGCAAGCGCGACTTGCCGGCCGCGTGGCGGCTGGACGCGATTGGGCCGATGGCGCCCGAAACACCCGTGGTCGAGACCTGTCTGCTCCCGGACGTCGAGGGGGCGGACACGGCGGCATTCGCGGTACGGAGCGCACTGGCGGGCATGATCGGGAGCGGCGCGGGCGAGCCGGCACGGGACACGCCCGCGATTTCGAATATTCGTCATGTGCGGTTGCTGGAGACGGCGCGGGCTGCCCTGGCGCGGGCTGCGGAGGCAGCGGGCGGAGGCGCGACCGAAGAACTGGTGTTGGCGGATTTACAGGAAGCGCGGCAGGCGCTCGAGGAAATCGCGGGGCGGCGGACGGCCGACGCGGTGATTGAACGGATCTTCGAGTCCTTCTGTATTGGAAAATAGGTGCAGGCGCACGCAGCCATGAGCAGGGAACGGGTGTTCGACGTGATCGTGATCGGAGCGGGGCACGCCGGCGTCGAAGCCGCGTGGGCGGCGGCTCGTCTCGGGTGCCGGGTCGGTCTCTGCACCTTGTCGGAAGCGACGGTTGCGCACATGCCGTGCAACCCGGCGGTCGGCGGCACTGCGAAAGGGCACCTCGTGCGGGAGATCGACGCGCTGGGCGGCCTGATGGGGTTGGCGATCGACGCTACCGGCATTCAGTTCAAGCTGCTGAACCGAAGTCGCGGTCCGGCGGTCCGCTCGCCGCGCGCCCAGGCCGACAAGCGCGCCTACGGTCGCTGGGTGGCCGGGGTGCTGCAACAGGAGCCCGGGATCGACTGGATTATCGGCCGCGTGGGCCGACTCCTGGTGGAGCGCGACCGCATAACCGGCGTTGAGCTGGAACAGGCCGATGGCGGCACGCGCCTGGCGGCGGGGGCGGTGGTCGTTACGACGGGCACTTTCCTGAACGGGCTGGTCCACATCGGACGGGAGCAGCGGCCCGCCGGCCGGGCGGGGGAGCCGCCGTCGCATCACCTCGCGGAGTCCCTCAAGGCGCTCGGACTTCGATGGGGGCGGCTGAAGACCGGGACGCCGCCCCGTCTAGAGCGCGGAAGTATCGATTTCTCCCGTTTCGAGGAAGCGCTCGGCGATGATCACCCGGTTCCGTTCTCGTTCCTGACCGACCGAATCGACCGGCCACAGATTGCCTGCCACCACGTGCACACGACCGCCGCGGTGCACGACCTGGTTCGGGCGCATATCGCGGAATCACCCCTCTATAACGGCCAGATCACCGGTATCGGCCCACGCTACTGCCCGTCGCTCGAGGACAAGGTGATGCGTTTCCCGGATCGGGAGCGCCATCACGTCCTGCTGGAACCGGAAGGGCTCGCTAGCGACGAGATCTACGTGAACGGGTATTCGATGAGCCTGCCGGTGGCCGCGCAGGAGGCCCTGGTCCGTGCGCTGCCCGGATTGGAACGGGCGGTGATGCGGCGCCCCGGCTATGCCGTCGAGTACGACTTCGTGCAGCCCACGGAGTTGTCGCGGACCTACGAGGCGCGGGCCGTACAGGGTCTGTTTCTGGCCGGCCAGGTGAACGGCACGTCGGGCTACGAAGAAGCCGCCGGGCAGGGGATTGTCGCGGGCATAAACGCGGCGCGGCGCGTCAGGGAGCAGAGTCCGTTCGTCCTGCATCGAGACGAGGCGTATCTGGGCGTCCTGGCGGATGACCTGACGACGCGGGGATGTCTCGAGCCGTACCGGATGTTCACCTCGCGTGCGGAGCACCGCTTGCAGTTGCGGATCGACAACGCCGATCTGCGCCTGACGGAACGGGGTCGCGCCATCGGCTTGGTCGACGAGGCACGCTGGCGGCGGTTCGAGGCACGGCGTGAGCGGTTCGAACGGAATATGGAGACCGTGGCGCGCACGAGCGTGACGCTCGAGGATGGGACGCGTGGCCCGGCCGGGTTGTTGTTGAGGCGGCCGGGCACCTCGCTCGCAGGTCTCGGCGCGTCGGGTGCGCTGGCCCTGGATCTGGCGCCGGGCGAGGAGGCGACGGACTGCTGGACGGTCGAAACCGTCTGCAAGTACAGCGGCTACCTGGAGCGACAGCACGCCGCTATCGCGCGGGCGCAGCGGCAGGAATCCCGGCGCATTCCGGCCAGCATCCGGTACGAAGGGATGCCGGGACTGTCGACAGAAATGGTGGAGCGGCTGAGCGCGGTCCGGCCGGAGACGCTCGGTCAGGCGTCGCGCATCCCGGGCGTGACACCCGCCGCCGTCGAGCTGATTGCCGGCCGGATGGGCGCGTAGCCGGTGGCCGACAAGCCCGGTTCCGACGACACGGGGATTGCGCGACTGCGGGACCGGGCATTGCGCGCGGGTGTCGACCTCGACGGCGCCACAGCCGAACCGCTTGCGGAATACCTTGCGCTCGTCCGCCGCTGGAACGCCCGGATGAACCTGACCGCGCTCGAGGAGCCGGATCGCGCGGTCGACAGGCTGATTGTCGAACCCGTGGCCGCGGCGAGACACGTACCGCCGGGGGCATCGCTGATCGACATCGGATCCGGTAACGGTTCACCGGCAATCCCCCTGCGGATCGCGCGGCCGGATCTCGCGACGGTGCGGCTGGTCGAGTCGAAGCTGCGCAAGGGGGTTTTCCTCCGCGAAGCTATCCGGCAGCTCCAGTTGGACCGGGTTGTGGTCGAGAACGACCGTTACGAGACACTCCTGAACCGCGCGGACCTGTGTAACGCCCACGACATCCTGACCCTGCGCGGTGTCGCCTGGGACGCTGGGGTGCTGCAGCGCCTGCGGCACTTCGTTCGCCCCGGCGGGAGGATTGGCCTGTTCACTGGCGGTGGCGGCGAGGCCGCCGAGGAGATCCCGCCCGAACTCGACGCACCGCTCGCGCGCGAGGGAATCTACCCGCTGATCGCGTCGCTGCGAAGTCGGCTTATCATGGTGCGCGTCGACCGCTGACCCGGACGCGATGCAGTCGAATGTTCCACGTGGAACACCACGGGGAGACTGCGGTGATTCCGCCCGAGACAAAGGAGACGCGCCGCGCCTAGGTCTATTGACCTATGCGGGGAACCAAGCCATGCAGGCGCGGGTGCTCGCCGTAGCGAATCAGAAAGGTGGCGTCGGAAAGACGACCACTGCCATCAACCTTGCCGCCGCGCTCGCGCTGGCTGATCAGTCAGTGTTGGTGGTCGATCTCGACCCCCAGGCGAACCTGACGAGCGGACTGGGCCAGAAGCTGGATGGCCGGATCGAGGCAGGCGACCTCCCGGCGCCGCTCACGGTCTACGATGCGCTGACGAGCGACACTCAGCCGGTACTGGAGGACTACCTGCTGCCGACGCCGATTGCGGGACTCTCGCTCGTCCCGGCGGACAACAGCCTGGCCGGCGCAGAACTGGTGCTGGTTAACCTCGCGCGCCGCGAGCGCCGACTTCGTCCGCTGCTCGAGCAGGCCCGCCATCAGTTCGACTACGTCCTGATCGACACGCCGCCATCGCTCGGCCTGCTGACCGTGAATGCACTGATCGCGGCCCAGGCGGTGCTCATTCCGACGACGTGCGAGTACTACGCGCTCGAAGGTCTTGCCGCGCTGATGGCGACGCTCCGCCGGGTGCAGGCGACCTTTAATCCGCACCTCGCGGTTGCCGGCGTTGTCCTCACGATGGCCGACCGCCGGACGAACCTGGGGCAACAGGTAGCGGCTGACGTGCGGAACGTCTTCGGTGACGTGGTATTCAAGACAACCATTCCACGCAACATCCGGCTGGCCGAAGCGCCGGGGCATGGGCTCCCAGTGATTCTGTACGACGTCCGGTCGAAGGGGGCCGAGGCCTACCAGGCACTGGCGATGGAATTCCTCTCCCGCACCGGTCGCGCTGCAGCGGCGACAGAAGGGACGACAATCAGTGGCTGATACACGGAAGGCACTCGGTCGCGGTCTGCATGCCCTCATTCCGGATCTGCCGGCGCTGGACCCGGATCGCGAAACCCCGCCGGCGCAGGAGGTCGACCTCGACCTGCTCCGTCCCAACCGGGATCAGCCGCGGGGCTCGGTGGAGGAATCGTCGCTGAATGAGCTAGCGCAGTCGATCAAGGCGCATGGCGTGATTCAGCCGATTGTGGTGACGCGCGGCGGCGACCCGAGCGAGGGGTACGAAATCGTCGCGGGTGAACGTCGCTGGCGCGCCGCGCAGCGCGCCGGCCTCCTGCGCGTCCCGGTCGTGATCCGTGACGTCCCGGAGACCCGCCGCCTGGAACTGGCGCTGATCGAGAACATCCAGCGCGAGAATCTCAACCCCATGGAGGAGGCCGCTGCCTACGCCCGTCTCGCCAGCGACTTCCGCATGACGCAGCAGCAGATAGCGAACTCCGTCGGCAAGGACCGCGCGACGATCGCGAATTACCAGCGTCTGCTGGGCCTGCCCCAGGAAGTGCGGACCGACGTTGCGGGCGGCCGCCTCACGATGGGGCACGCCCGCGCGCTCGCGTCGCTGACCGATGCCGCCGCGCAACGCCGCATCGCGAGCAACATCATCAAGGACGGTCTCTCGGTTCGCGCAGCGGAAACGCTCGTCCGGCAGGCAGCCTCCCCCTCGCGGGAGCGCCCGCCGTCGAAGAGCGCGACAAGCGATGTCCATGTACGCGCCGCCGAGACGCGGCTCCGCCATGCGCTCGGCACGCCGGTCCGGATCGTTCAGCGCGGGGCTAACGGCCGCATCGAGATCGCTTTCAAGTCGCCCGCCGAACTCCAGCGTCTCTACGAACACCTGACGCGCCGGTGATCCCGGGCCGCCGGGGGTGGGCTGCGCCTCCGGCGCTGTCTCTGCCGCGTCCGGGACGTCCGCGGTTACTGGACGGCACCGGAGGCGGGGTGGTATAAAATGCCCGCTTGGCCTGCGTGGGAATTGCCCACCTCTTCCCCACCCGGTTGGGGACTGGCTCAAGATGACGGATTACACTGCGGCAACCCGGTACGCGCGAGCCCTGTTCGAGGCAAGTCTCGACAGTGGGGACCTGTCGCGCACGGACGAGGATCTCGCTACCTTCGCAAAGCTGCTTGACGAGCATGTGCTGCTGTCGCATGCGCTGCTCAACCCGGCAATCCCACCGTCGCGGAAACGGGCGGTGGTCGAGGCGGTTCTCGCGAAGCTACCGGCCTGTGAACCGGTCGTGCGCCGACTGCTGCTGATGCTGGCCGACCGCGATCGGCTCCCGCTGCTGCCGGCGCTGCGCGACGTGTTTCGCGAGCAACTGCTGGATCACCAGCAGGTGGTGCGGGCGCGCGTGACGACGGCCGAGCCGCTCGAGGCGGAGCGCGTGGCAGCAATCACGAGGACACTCGAAGCGGCAACGGGGCGCGAGGTGCAGCTGGAAACCGCGGTCGATGCAGATCTGGTGGGCGGAATGGTGACGCGGATTGGCGGCACCGTGTTCGACGGCAGCGTGGTGCATCATCTCGCGCGGCTCCGCCAGCGGTTCATGACCGCCTGACCGCCTGACCGGCGCACCGGGACACCGGTCCGCTTGATACCTACCCGACGGACAACGACCACGAGCAACGAACAGACGGCAGACCGGACAGACCGATGACAATCAAAGCAGACGAAATATCCCAGATCATCAAGCAACAACTTGGCGATTACTCGCTCGATGTCGACGTGGCGGAAGTGGGCACGGTCGTCTCCGTCGGCGACGGTATCGCGCGGCTGCACGGGATCGACCGCGCGATGGCGACCGAGATGCTCGAGTTCCCGCACGGCATCTTCGGCATCGCGCTGAACCTGGAGGAGGATGGAGTCGGCACCGTCTTGCTTGGCGCAACGACGGAGATCCGCGAGGGCGACACCGTCAAGCGCACCGGCCGCGTCATGTCGGTGCCGGTAGGTGACGCGATGCTGGGCCGCGTGGTGAACGCGCTGGGCCAGCCGATCGATGGCAAGGGACCGATCGCCGCGACGCAGCAGTCGCCAATCGAGCGTATCGCGCCCGGCGTCGTCGACCGGCAGCCGGTGAAGGAGCCGCTCCAGACCGGCCTGAAGGCGGTCGACGCGATGATCCCGATCGGCCGCGGCCAGCGCGAGTTGATCATCGGCGACCGGCAGACCGGCAAGACCGCCGTCGCCATCGACACGATCATCAACCAGAAGGGTCTCGATGTCGTCTGCATCTACAACGCCATCGGGCAGAAGCAGTCGACCATCGCGCAGGTGATGCGGACGCTCGAGGACGAGGGCGCGATGGAATACACCATCGTCGTCGCCGCCGCCGCCTCCGAGCCGGCGCCCCTCCTCTACATCAGCCCATACTCCGCCTGCACGATCGGCGAGTACTTCCGCGACAGCGGCCGGCATGCGCTCTGCGTCTATGACGATCTGTCAAAGCACGCGCAGGCCTACCGCGAGATCTCGCTCCTCCTCCGCCGGCCCCCGGGCCGCGAGGCATTCCCGGGCGACGTCTTCTATCTCCACTCCCGCCTCCTCGAGCGGGCGGCGAAGATGAACGCCGAGCAGGGAGGCGGCTCACTCACGGCGCTGCCGATCATCGAGACGCAGGCGGGCGACCTGTCGGCCTACATCCCGACCAACGTCATCTCGATTACCGACGGGCAGATCTTCCTCGAGTCGGATCTGTTCCACCAGGGGATCCGGCCGGCGATTAACGTCGGCAACTCGGTGTCGCGCGTCGGCGGCTCCGCGCAGATCCGGGCGATGCGGCAGGTGGCCGGGACCCTCCGGCTGGACCTGGCGCAGTACCGGGAGCTGCAGGCGTTCTCGCAGTTCGGGAGTGACCTCGACAAGGCGACGCAGCATCAGCTCAATCGGGGCGCACGCCTCGTCGAGATTCTCAAGCAGCACCAGTACGCGCCGCTGCCTGTCGAGCGCCAGGTGATGATCATTTTCGCGGGGACGAAGGGCTTCCTGGACAAGGTGGCCGAAAGCGACGTCGCCGCGTACGAAACGGAGCTGTACCGCTTCATGGAGACTCGCCACGCCGAGCTCGTATCCCGGCTGGTGGACGAGAAGAAGTTGAGCGGCGAGTTGGCCACGAGCTTCGAGGACGTGGTCCGCGAGTTCTCCGAGCAGTTTGTCGCGGCGCGCCAGGGCGCCGCCGCGTAACGGCCGATGCCTTCCCTCATTGACCTCCGCCGCCGGATCCGGGCCGTCAAGTCGACGGAGCAGATCACCAAGGCGATGAAGACCGTCGCCGCGTCGAAGCTGCGGCGGGCGCAGAACAGGATCGTCAACGCCCGGCCGTTCGCCGAGTTGATGCGGGACGTGCTGACTGACCTTGCGGAACGGAACGGCGGCGCGGCAGTCCACCCGCTGCTTGCGCCGCCGGTCGGGCTGGACGCACCGATCCTGCTGTTCGTCGTAACCGCGGACAAGGGACTTTGCGGCAGCTTCAACTCCCACCTGATCCGGGAGGCGACACGCTTCACCGTGAACGCCGACCGTCCAGTGGTGCTGGGTCTGGTGGGCCGGAAGGGGCGCGATTACTTTTCCCGCCGCGGCGTCCAGATCCGGTTCGAGATGGTGAACCTGTTCAACGATCTCACGTACGCGCATGCCGAGCAGATGGCGGGCATGGCGATCGAGCAGTACACCGGTGGAGAAGTCTCGCGCGTCGTCATGGTCTACAACGAGTTCAAGAGCGTGTTGCAGCAGAATGTGGTAGTTGACCAGTTGCTGCCGATCCCTACGCTCGTGGATTCGGCGGCCGACGCCGACCCGAACCTTATCGACATGCGGGACGATCTGACAGTAGCGGAATACCTGTTCGAGCCGTCGGCGGAGCAGATATTCGCCGACCTGCTGCCGCGCCATGTCGGGACGCAGTGCTTCCGGGCGCTGCTCGAGTCGGCCGCGGCGGAGCACGCAGCGCGAATGACGGCGATGGATGCGGCGACGCGGAACGCGGGCGAAATGATCGACGGCCTGACGCTGCACATGAACAAGGTGCGCCAGGCGGCTATCACGCGTGAGCTGATCGAGGTAGTGTCGGGGGCCGAGGCGCTGTAGCGCTGCACTGAGCAGGGAGCACGGAAGACGATGGCGGATGCCGAGAACAAGGTAGGGCGGGTGGTGCAGGTGATCGGCCCGGTGGTCGACGTCGAGTTCGCCGGCGGGGACCTGCCGCGCATCTACAACGCACTGCATATCAAGGCGGACATGGAAGGGTTCGATCCGATCGACGTTATCTGCGAGGTGGAACAGCATCTCGGGGAGAACCGGGTCCGCACGGTCGCCATGAAGCCGACCGACGGGATGCAGCGTGGCATGGAAGTGGTCGACACGGGTGCACCAATCTCGATGCCGGTGGGACCGAAGACGCTCGGCCGGGTGCTGAACGTCCTGGGCGAGCCGGTCGACTTCCCGGATCGGCCGGTCGAGTCGGAAGAGCGCTGGCCGATCCATCGGCCGGCCCCCCTACTGGAGGATCAGTCGACCGAACTGAAGATGTTCGAGACCGGCATCAAGGTCATCGACCTGCTTGAGCCCTACCTGCAAGGGGGCAAGATCGGGCTGTTCGGCGGCGCCGGCGTCGGCAAGACGGTCATCATCCAGGAGCTGATCCACAACATCGCCGTGAAGCACGGCGGCGTCTCCGTGTTCGGGGGGGTGGGTGAGCGGACCCGCGAAGGGAACGACCTCTGGCTGGAGTTTCAGGAGAGCGGCGTCATCAGTCTGGAGGAGCCGGACAAGTCGCGGGCCGCACTCATCTATGGCCAGATGACCGAGCCGCCCGGCGCGCGCCTCCGAGTCGGATTGAGCGCGCTCACCGTCGCGGAGTACTTCCGCGACGCCGAAGGGAAGGACGTCCTGCTCTTCATCGACAACATTTTCCGCTTCACGCAGGCGGGCTCGGAGGTTTCGGCGCTGCTCGGCCGGATGCCCTCGGCGGTTGGCTACCAGCCGACGCTGCTGAGCGAGATGGGTGCCCTGCAGGAGCGGATCACGTCGACGCGGAAGGGATCGATCACCTCCGTGCAGGCGATCTACGTTCCGGCCGACGACTACACCGACCCGGCGCCGGCGACGACCTTCGCCCACCTCGACGCGACCACCAACTTGTCGCGGCGGATCGTCGAGTTGGGCATCTACCCCGCGGTCGATCCGCTGGCATCGACGTCTCGCATTCTCGACCCGCGTGTCATCGGCGAGGAGCACTACAGCGTCGCGCGCACCGTCAAGCAGGTGCTGCAGCGGTACAAGGACCTGCAGGACATCATTGCGATTCTGGGGATCGACGAGCTGTCCGAGGACGACAAGCTGGCCGTCTCCCGGGCGCGGAAAATCGAGAAGTTCCTGTCCCAGCCGTTCTTCGTTGCGCAGCAGTTCACCGGGAAGGAAGGGAAGTACGTCCCGATCGCCGACACGGTGCGCGGCTTCAAGGAGATCGTCGACGGGAAGCACGACCACCTGCCGGAGCAGGCGTTCTACATGGTGGGCACGATCGAGGACGCGGTCGCCGCCGCTGAGAAACAGGAGTCGGCCGCCTAGATGCCGTTCCCGCAGCAATTGACGCTCGCGATCGTCACGCCCGATCGGGCGATCGTCCACGCAATGGTGGACGAGGCGCAGATTCCGGGTGCGGAAGGGTACCTCGGCGTGCTGCCAGGGCACACGCCCTTGCTGGTATCGCTGCAGGTGGGCGAGTTCTGGTACCGGCAGGGTGAGGACACGACGCACCTGCACGTCGCCTTCGGTTTCGCGGAGATCCTGCCGGATCGGATCCGGATCCTGGCCCGGACGGCGGAGCGGGGTGACGAGATCGACATCGAGCGAGCGCAATCTGCGGCCGCTCGTGCACGGAAACGGCTTGCCGGAGCGCCTGAAGTGGATTTCCAGCGGGCTCGGATTGCACTCGTCAAGTCGCTGGCGCGCCTGCAGGTGGCCGAGCGGATGCGCCGCCGCCGCGCCCCGGTCCGGTGAGGAATCCCGGCCGGTTCGCCGGCGCACGGCAGCGGCCGACCATCACGACATCTCGCGGTTAGCGGACGGATAGTCGATGCGAATCACCTACGCCGCCCGCACCGACCCCGGACTCCGACGGGAGGACAACGAGGACGCGATGCGCGTTCGCGCGGAACTCGATTTCTGCGTCGTCGCCGACGGCATGGGAGGCCACGTGGCGGGGGAGGTCGCGGCCGGCCTGGTCGTCGAGGAGCTGGAACGATTCGTTGCCGCCACGATCATTCCCGACGCCCAGCCCTGGCCGGTGGAGAACGACCCGGCGCTCGGTCCCGAGGGCAACCGCCTGCGTGCCGGACTCCACCTGGCGAACCACCGATTGGCCGACATGATCGAGGACGATTTGACCCTCGAGGGGATGGCGACCACCGCTGTCGCATTCCTGGCCCATGGCGCGAGTGCGGCGATCGCGCATGTCGGTGACAGCCGCGCCTACCTTCGCCGAGCGGGCAAGCTGGAGCGGCTGACGGACGACCATACCTGGGTGGAAGATCAGGTTCGGGCCGGTCGCCTGACGGATGACGAGGCTCGGCGGCACCACTGGCGCCACATCGTCACGCGCGCCCTGATGGGTGAGGACGATCTCGAAGTGGAGGTGGCGGCGGTCGGGCTCGAAGCGGGCGACCGGCTGCTCCTCTGCTCCGACGGTCTGCCGGTGGTACTGTCGGACGAGCGGATCAATAATCTGCTCGGGGCGGACCTGCGGCCGGACGAGATCACGGAAAGCCTGGTCAAGGCCGCCAACGCCGGCGGTGGTCCGGACAACATCACGGTGGTCGTGGTGGAGGTGAATGCTCCATAGCCTGCAGCGGCTGCTTCGGCACCGGACACTGGTCCAGACGCTTGTCGCCCGTGAGCTGAAGGCGCGGTACCGTGGGTCGATCCTCGGCTTCTTCTGGTCGTTCGCAAACCCGCTGCTGCTCCTGCTGGTCTACACGTTCGTCTTCTCGGTGGTCCTCGACGGGTTCCGGCCGGTCGACATCGAACCGTATGCGCTGTTCCTTTTCTGCGGCCTGCTCCCCTGGACCTGGTTTTCGACCGCTCTTACCGATTCGTCGAACGCCCTGCTCGTCAACGGCAACCTGATCAAGAAGGTGCTCTTTCCGGCGGAAGTGCTGCCCGTGGTGGCGGTCATCGCCAATATGGTCCACTTCCTGCTCGCCCTCCCGATCCTGCTGCTCGGCCTTGCCTTCTTCGCGGTCAGCCTTCCCGGTCCGATCGAACTGCTCTGGTTCCCGGCCGTGCTCGCGGTGCAGTTCCTGCTCACCCTCGGCCTCGCCTTGATGCTCGCGGCGCTGACGGTCCACTTCCGCGACATCCGGGATCTGCTGGCGAACATCCTGACCTTCTGGTTCTTCGCGACGCCCATCATCTACCCGATGTCGCTCGTCGCGGACCGGGGCCCCCGATTCGGCGACCTGCCGCCACTCGGCAAGCTGCTGATGGACCTGAATCCGTTCGCGCACCTGGTGATCTCGTACCAGGAAATCCTGTTCTACGACGGGCCGTTCGGACACTGGAGGTGGCTGCTCGCGCTCGCCGGTGGCTCGGTCGTCGTCTTCGCGGTGGGCTATGCGCTGTTCGACCGGCTGCGTGACACGTTCGCGGAGGAGTTGTGACCGGAACCGCCATCGAGGCCCGTGACGTCACCAAGCTGTACCGGCGCTACGCGCACCAGCGGCAGTTCCAGACACTGAAGAGCGCACTGCTCAGTGGCAACCTCGCCGCCGAGCTCCGGCCGGAAGAGGTGCTTCGCGCGGTCGACGGCGTCACGCTCGACGTGCCGCGGGGCGCTACTTACGGCCTGATCGGACGTAATGGGTCGGGGAAGAGCACGTTGCTCAAACTGATCGCCGGGATCACGAAACCGACCTCCGGCGCGGTGACGGTCAACGGGCGGGTCTCTGCCCTCATCGAATTGGGCGCCGGTTTCCACCCGGAGATCTCCGGCCGGGAGAACATCTTCATCAACGGCGTGATGCTCGGCCTGACGAAGCGGGAGATCACGCTGCGGTTCGACGAGATCGTCGAGTTCGCGGAGCTGGGTGACGTGATCGATTCCCCGGTCAAGACCTACTCGTCCGGCATGTACATCCGGCTTGGCTTCGCGGTCGCCATCAATGTCGACCCCGACATCCTGTTGGTGGACGAAGTTCTCGCGGTGGGTGATGAGGCGTTCAGTCTCAAGTGCCTCGACAAGTTCGCCGAGTTCAAGCGTCGCGGCAAGACCATCCTGCTGGTGACGCACGGGCTCGATTTCGTCGAGCGGTTCTGTGACGAGGCGGCCTGGATCGACTCTGGCCGCGTGCGAGCCGAGGGAGATTCACGTCGCATCGTCGCCACCTACCGGACGGATGTCGCGCAAGGCGAAGAGAAAGTGATTGCCTCGTCGGAAAAGAAGGTGCTGGAGAAGGCGGGCGCGCCACCGAAGGAGGGGACGGCGGCGGAGGCAGCACCGGAAGACATGTCGCGGGCGGCGGAGGGACGCTGGGGGGCCGGGCCGGTTCGGATCGATCGGGTCACGGTGGAGCGCGACGGCGAGGAGGCGCATCTCTTCGAGAGCGGCGAGCGTATGATCATCCGTCTCCGGTACAGCACACCGAAGCCACTGCGCGACTTCGTCTTCGGCATCAGCATCTTCAACACGCTGGGGGTCTGCTGCTACGGAACGAACACGGATATCGAGCGATTCCAGCCACTGGAACTGGCGGGCGACGGCGAGGTGCTTTTCACGATCGATAACCTCGACCTCGTGGCGGGCACGTACAAGCTGGATGTGGCGGTGCACAGCATCACGGGCCTGCAGTACGACTACCACCGGCTTCTCTACACCTTCCGCGTGAAGTCCGACGTCCGCGACACCGGCATCTTCCGTCCCCGACACGATTGGGCCTTCTCGGCGAACGTCCGCTTCCAGTGACGATTGTCCACTTCGCCGACCTCCATCTCGATTCCGCGTTCGCATGGGCGGGGGCGGACGGAAAGGAGGCGCGTCGGCGGCGCCAGGCACTGCGCGACGCGTTGCTGAACATCGTTGCGCTTGCGCGTGAGGTGAACGCGGACGCGCTCTGTTGCGGCGGCGATCTGTACGAGCACGAACGGGTGACGCCGGACACGGCGCAGTTCCTCCGGGCGACGTTCGCGGAGCTGGCGCCCATGCCGGTGTACATCGCGCCGGGAAACCACGACTGGTACGGCCCGGAGAGTCTGTACGCGGGCGTTCCCTGGAGCCCGAACGTGCGCCTGTTCCGCGAAGCACGTCTCCGGCCGGCGGCGCTTGCCGCCGGGGTGACGCTCTGGGGCGCGGCGCACTGCGCCCCCGCAAACACTCCTGACTTCTTCGAACGGTTTACCGCCGACGGGCCCGGCGTCCAGCTTGCCCTCTGCCACGCGGCGGAACGGTCGTGGCTCGCGGAGCAGGATGGGGGCAAGCAGCCGCACGCCCCGTTCGACGCGGAGGATATCGAACGGAGCGGCATCGCGCATGCCTTCCTCGGTCACTACCACAAACCGAAGGCGGCGCCCTGTCACACCTACCCGGGCAACCCGGATCCGCTCTCGTTCGGCGAGAAGGGGGAGCGTGGCGCGGTGGTCGCGACCCTACGCGGCGACGGCTCGGTGGAGCGCGCCTGGCGCACCGTCGCGGTGACGGAAGTGCACGACCTCCTGCTCGACGTGAGCGGCTGTGGGTTCCAGCAGCAGGTGCGCGATCGTCTCGTGCAGGTGATGTTCGGTCGGTCCGGCGTGGCGCGGATCACCGTGGAGGGCGAGATCGGTACCCAGGTCGATCTGCACGAGGAAGATCTCCGCGACCTGCTGCGCGGCACGTTCGACGCCGTGCAGATTCGCTACGGCGATCTCCGGTCCGGGTACGACGTCGAGACGATCCGCGAGGAACAGACGGTGCGCGGCCAGTTCGTGCGTGACGTCCTGGAATCGGATCTGCCCGAGGATGCGCGGCGGCGCGTGCTGGCGACGGGACTCCGGGCACTCGAAGGCCGGTCCGATCTGGAGGTGCTCTGATGCGCTTCGAGTCGGTTCGCGCGCATCCGTTTGGACCGTTCACGGATCGGATGCTGGAGTTCGCGCCCGGTATGACCGTCATCTACGGTCCGAACGAGGCGGGCAAGTCGACCTGGCATGCGGCGCTCTACGCCGGACTGTGCGGCATGCGCCGCGGCCGCGGCCCCGGGACGAAGGAAGAGCGGGAGCTCGCCGCCCGTCATCGCCCGTGGGACGACCCGGAGGGACCGTGGGCCGTCACGGCGGTCGTTGCCCTGGCCGATGGCCGGCGCGTCGAACTGCTGCAGGATCTTGCCAACAAGGCGAATTGCAGCGCGACGGACTTCGATCTGGCGAGCCGCGACTACGCGAGCGAAATCGTGCACGATGGATCGCCCGACGGATCGCGCTTTCTCGGGTTGAACCGCACGACCTTCCTCGGCGCCGCCTGTGTCCGGCAGGCCGGGGTGCTGGCCGTGCTCGATGACCCGGAAGCGATGCAGGAGGATCTGCAGCGCGCTGCCGCCACCGCTGGCGCGGATGCTACCGCGGCCCGCGCACTCGAGCTGCTGGAGG
The DNA here is from genome assembly GCA_965246995.1 of Vicinamibacterales bacterium. GTDB lineage: Bacteria > Acidobacteriota > Vicinamibacteria > Vicinamibacterales > UBA8438 > VXRJ01. The sequence goes on along the minus strand of OZ252008.1, from coordinate 159,116 downwards.
ACTGCCACCGCGAGCAGGTCGGCTCGTCGCGGGCGACCACCAAGCCGCTGGCGAAGGCGAAGGAGCGCGTGGCGAGCGCCCGGGTGGCGCTGGACGAGGCCCAGCGCCGGCACGACGGCTACGTGCGGGGGCGGGCCAGGCTGGAGGAGATCGAGGAGGAGGCCCGGCAGGCAGAACAGCGGGTGGAAGTGCGCCGCGCACTGGACGCCGACATCGCCGCTACGGAAGCCGAAGAGCGGGCCGAACGCGCCGCCCAATTGCAAGCCCGCTTCCCGGACGGGCCCCCGCGTGCGACCGTGGAGGACGATCGGCTCGTCAGCCAGACGGCCGACGCACTCGCGCGCTGGCGTGCCCGTCCGACGCTGCGACGGCCGGGCGGGCCGGCGGTAGAAGAACTCGAACAGGAACGGGCGGTGGCGCAGGCCGATCGGCGCGAGGCCGCCGCGACGGTAGCGGCGCCGGAGCCGGTCCGTACGAGCATCCCGCGCCTGGTTCTGGGCGGGGCGGGTGTCGTGGCGGGGGTCGCGCTCTGGCTGGCCGACCTGCCGGTCCCGGGTCTCGTCGCGCTCGCGGGCGGTCTCGGTCTCCTGGCGTCGTTGGCGCTGTCGAATCGCCGGCAGGCGCCTGCGGCTTCCCGTCCCGACGCTGCCGCCGCGGCGGCGGTGCTCGAGGAACGCCTCCGGCGGATCGCGAGCAGTATCGAGCAACGCCGCGCCGCGGATCAGCGGTATACCGAGGCGAGTGGCCAGCGGAAGCAGGCGGCGGCGGCGTTACGCGCGGCGGCGGCGGCGGTTGGCGTGACGGCGGTCGATCCGGAAGCGCAGGTAACCGCGCTCAACGCATGGCAGCGGGCGCGGCGGCAACGCCTCGAGGAACAGGCTCGGCATGGCGCGCAGTGGGACGAACTCCAGCAGGTGCGGGGCGGCCGGACGGTTGACGAAATGCGTGCACAGGCAACGGCGTTGCGCGCGGAGGCCGAGGCGCTGGCGGCGCGGGTGGACGCAACCCGGTTGACCTCCGTCCGAACGGAATCAACCGCGGCGGATGCGTTGGACCGATTCGAGGCGCGGGCGCGTGAAGCGCGCGCCGCGTGCGACACGGTCCGGGGCGAATTGGCCCAGCGTGCGGTGAGCCTGCCGAGTGTCGTCGGTGCGGAAGAAGAATCGGCCGCGGCTGAACGCCATCTGGCGCATGTCGAAGAACTGGGACAGACGGTCGAGGCGACCATCGAATTCCTGCAGCGAGCGGAGGAACGGGTCCATCGCGACATTGCGCCGGTCCTCAAGCAGACGGTGCTCGGTTGGCTGCCCCAGGTGACGGGTGGCCGGTACGACGACTGCAAGGTGGATCCGGAGTCGCTCAAGGTGGATGTCCGCGGCGGGACCGGACCCTGGCGCGATGCCCAGGAACTGTCGCGCGGAACCGCCGAGCAGGTCTACCTCCTGCTCCGGGTCGCGCTCGCGCGGCACCTGACGGGGCAGGACGAGGCGTGTCCGATGATCCTCGACGATGTCGTCGCGGCATGCGACGGCGAACGCAAGAAGGCGGTATTGCGGACGTTGCAGGCCCTCGGCGGGGAGACACAGGTGATCCTCTTCACCCACGAAGAGGATGTGCTGGCGTGGTCGAGAAACTACCTGTCCGAGCCGGAGGATCGCCTCGTATTGCTGCCGCCCCCGGAGGGTGTGTAGGCGGCCCGGCAATCCTCCGGCGAGAAACCGGCCCGTTCCGGGTAGACTTGGCGGTTTCCGCGCCCCGGAAGGGCGCTGGAGCATGACGTGTCGCTGACGTTGCGCGCCCTCTTTCGGACGGCGGCCGAGCGCGCCGCTCTGGGGCGTGGTGCGTCTGCCGGTGACTCTCTCTCCGGGCTGACGCCGCCGGCGCAGGCGTTCGCGAGCACGGTCTATTCCGGCGCCGGACCGGTCGTGCTGGTGGTGCCGCGCGATCGCGACGTCGAGTCGATGACCGGCGACGCGCGGTTCTTCCTCGCGGCACTCGAGGGCCTCACCCGGGAAGACGCGGCCCGCGCCGTCCTGCCGCTTCCTTCGCCCGAGGTCGATCCGTATCGCGGCATCGCCCCGCACCTCGACGTCGCTTCCTCCCGCGCCCGGGCCCTGGTGGCGCTCGCCCGGCGCGACGTTCGGATCGTGGTCGCCTCGGCCCCCGCGCTGCTGCCGCGGCTCAGTCCGCCCGGACGGCTGCTGGAGGTGGCAGTCGAGTTGCGCGTAGGGGGTACCTACGATCCCATCGAACTGGTCGATCGGCTCTCCGAAGCGGGCTTCAAACGCGCCGACCCGGTCGAGGCGCATGGTGAGTTCTGCGGCCGGGGCGGGGTCGTTGATATCTTTCCGGCCGGTGAGGAGTATCCGATCCGTGCGGAGTTCGCGGGCGACAGCGTCGAATCGATCCGCCGGTTCGATCCGTCGACGCAGCGGTCAGTGTCGACGCTCGATCAGGTATCGGTCCGCCCGCTGACCGACCAGCTCGATCGGGACGACACGGAAATCTCCGAGGAGCACGGGATCGCTCCCGCGACTGACCTGTCCGCCACGTTCCTCGACTATGTCCGCGCAGCGCGCGCGCACTTCGTCGTCACCGGACCGGCGGAGACGGCTGACCGGTTGCGCGAGGGCGTGGCGCAACTGCGAACCGCGCACCAGGGAGCGGAGGACCGGGGGGATCCGGCGCCGCATCCGGAGACCCTCGCGGTGGACGACGACGAGGTATCCGGCTGGCTTCACGCTGCGACAACGATCGATCCGCTCGATGTCGACGCCGGTGCCCGGCACATTGCGTGCCAGCCCGCGATGGGGTTCCGGAACCATCTGCACGAGTGGCTCGACGATGTCCGCCGCGGCCGTGAACGGGGTGATCGGCTGCTGTTCGTCGCGGAGACTGCCGGCCGCGCGGAACGGATTATCGAGTTGCTGGCCGAGCACGATTTGGTCGGCGTGGCGGTAGACGGGGCAGAGACGACTGCGCCCGCGGCTGTCCTCGTCGCGACCGGTCTGCTGTCACGCGGCTTTCGTCTGCCCGATTCCCAGTTGCAGATCTATGCCGAGTCGGACCTGTTCGACGACGAGCATCTGGTCCGACATCAGAAGAAATCGATCGCCCGGGCGTTCCTGTCTGACTTCCGCGATCTGAAGGCCGGGGACCATGTGGTTCACGTAGAGCACGGCGTCGGCGCGTTCGTCGGTCTCCGCCACCTCGGCAACGACCGCGGACGTACCGCACAGGAATTCGTCGAGTTGCGCTACGCCGGAGGCGACAAGCTGTTTGTCCCAGTGGAACAGCTCGACCTGCTGGAGAAGTACACCGGCGCTACCAACGCATCGCTCGACAAGTTGGGGGGAACGAGCTGGCAGAAGGCCAAGAAGCGCGTCCGCAAGTCGATGCGCGACATGACCCAGGAGCTGCTCAAGCTGTACGCCGCCCGGAAGGCGCTGCCGGGCCATCCGTTCAGTCCGGACACCCACTGGCAGCGAGAGTTCGAGGCGGCGTTCGAATACGAGCTGACGCCCGACCAGCAGACCGCGCTCACCGACATCAAGCGCGACATGGAAGCATCCGGCACGATGGACCGCCTGCTATGCGGCGATGTCGGCTACGGCAAGACCGAGGTGGCGCTTCGCGCGGCGTTCAAGGCGCTGATGGACGGCAAGCAGGTGGCGCTGCTTACCGCCACCACCGTTCTGGCGTTCCAGCACACCGGGACAATCCGCGAGCGGTTCGCCGCGTTCCCGATCCGGATCGCGATGCTCAGCCGGTTCGTCAGCCGGGCGGATCAGAAGCAGACGCTCGCCGACCTGGCGGCGGGCAAGGTGGACTTCGTGGTGGGAACCCACCGGCTACTGTCGAAGGATGTGCAGTTCCGCGATTTCGGCCTTCTGATCGTCGACGAGGAGCAGCGGTTCGGCGTCACGCACAAGGAACGGATCAAGCAGTTGAGGCGGCGGGTCGACGTCCTGACGCTGACCGCCACGCCGATTCCGCGGACTCTGAACATGTCACTCGCCGGCATCCGTGACCTGTCGGTTATCGAGACGCCGCCGAAGGACCGGCTGGCGATCCAGACGAACGTCGTGCGGTTCGATGGCGACGTGATCGCACGTGCCATCCGGACCGAGCTGGCGCGCGGCGGGCAGGTGTACCTGGTTCACAACCGGGTCGAGTCGATCGCCGCCGTCGCGAACCGGGTGCGCCGTCTCGTACCGGAGGCGCGCTTGGCGGTGGCCCACGGCCAGACGAACGAGGCGACGCTGGAGCGGGTGATGATCGACTTCGTAGCGCACCGCTACGACATCCTGATCGCGACGACGATCATCGAGAACGGGATCGACATCCCGAACGTCAACACCATCATCATCAACCATGCCGAACGTTACGGCCTGGCGCAGCTATACCAGTTGCGCGGCCGGGTGGGTCGATCCGACCGCCGTGCGTACGCGTACCTCTTGGTGCCGTCCGAGAATGCGCTGACGTCGGCGGCGCGGAAGCGTCTCGCCGCGATCCGCGAGTTCAGCGAGCTGGGAAGCGGCTTCCGGATCGCGGCGCTCGATCTGGAGATCCGGGGCGCTGGCAACCTCCTTGGAGCGGAGCAGACCGGACATATCGAGGCGATCGGATTCGATATGTACGTGAAGCTGCTGGAACAGACCGTGCGCGAGCTGCAGGGTGAGAAGGTTTCCGAAGAGCGGCTTGCCCGTGTGCACCTGGGTGTCGATCTCCGGATCGACGAAAGGTACATCCCGGAGTCGGCTCAGCGCCTGGCGGTCTATCGGAAAGTGGCCACCGCCACGGGCGAGGCGCCGCTGGCCACGGCGCTCGACGAAGTGGCGGACCGCTACGGCCCGATCCACCCCACCATCGATCGGCTCGCTGCCTACGGTCGGACGCGCATCGCGGCGGATCGGATCGGGGTCGAGGCCATCGACCGGGAGGGATCTCAGTTGCTCATCCGGTTCCGTGAGGATGCTCCGCTCGACCCCGCGCGCCTGGTCCAATTCGTCGGCTCGCGTCCCGGTATCGTCCTGTCGCCGAGCGGCCTGCTCCGTCTCGATCTGCGGGACGCGCCGGCGCCCGCGCCGACCGGACGCAGTCCGCAGGCGTCGGTCGCCGCTGACGAAGCGTCGGTCGCCGCCGACACGGCGTCGGTCGCCGCTTCGTCAGCGGCGGGGCGCGATCTCGCGCTCCTCGCGCAGGTCAACGGCTTGCTCGACGGGCTTTCGGCGCTAAACTTGGTGTAACAGATAGAAGGAGCCAAGACGAATGGTGAAACAGGAGCGACAGACGGGAATCGGATCGGGACGTTTGCCGATCTGGATAGGACTCTGCGTGGCGGCGGCGCTGACGCTCGCGCCGGTGCCGAGCGCGGCGCAACTGGGCGGCACGAGTCCGCAGACCGCGATCGGCGACGTGGTGCAGCAGGTTCTGGTGAAGGTGAATGGCGACATCATCACGCAGACCGAACTCGAGGAGCGGCAAGTCGACGCAATCCGCGTCCGGGGTGCTGCGCCTACTACCGACGCCGCCCTGTCTCGGCTGCTTGAGGAGATAACACCGGAGTTGATTTCCACCGCGGTGGACGAGCTGCTCCTGATGCAACGAGGGCGTGAGCTGGGCTACGAGTTGGACGACGAGCAGTTTGAAGAGATGGTCGAGGGGATCAAGACCGACAACGATCTCACCAGCGACGAGCAGTTCAGCCAGGCCCTTGCGGCAGAAGGAATGACGCTCCCTGACCTGCGGGAGCTGTTCGAAAAGCAGATGCTCATCAGCCAGGTCCAGCAGGTCGAAGTGTTGGGCAAGGTGACGCTGACCGAGGTGGAGGCACGCGAGTACTACGAAGCGAACATCGCCCAGTTCACCGAGCCGGGCACCGTGACGATGCGTGAGATCCTGGTCCGGACGCCGGAAGCGTCCAGCGGGCTCGCCGAGGTGGCCCATGCGGACGCGCGTGCCGCGGCAACGGGGGCGCGCGAGCGGGTGCTGGCGGGGGAGGATTTCGCCATCGTTGCCATCTCCGTTTCGGACGCTGCATCGAAGGCGAACGGCGGCCTCATCGGGCCGCTCGACGTGACGATTATCAGCGACGAACTGGCAGAGGTGCTGGAAGAACTGGAAATAGGCGAGGTGAGCGAACCGATTCGGACCTCACTCGGTTACCAGGTCCTGCAACTCGATGCACGGACGCGCCCGGAGCCCCAGACGTTCGAGGAAGTGCAGGACGCCATCGCCAACAACGTCTTCAACGACCGCCGCTCGGCGGAATATGCCCGCTTCCTGAATGAACTGCGGGAGGAAGCGGATTTTGAGTGGAAGGACGAGCGGCTCCAGGAGTTGTTCGACTCGTGGGACTCGGAGCGAGAGCAGCGGCTCAGCGCCGGCGGCCAGTGACCCGGACTGCGTAGCGCCCGCCGCGGCGCCAGCAGCAGGGAGATAGCCGGGATCATGACGTGCGGGACACGGATCGGTACGGTCGCACTCGATCATCCGTACGCCCTCGCTCCGATGGCCGGGATGACCGACACCGCGTTCCGCCGCCTCGTGAAGGCGCGCGGCGGCTGCGGCTTGGTCGTCACGGAGATGGTCAGTTCCGAGGGACTGGTCCGCGGCATCGGCCGCACGCTGGAGTACGCCGAATACACCGAGGCGGAACGGCCGGTGTCGATTCAGATCTTTGGCGGCGACCCGGGCAAGATGGCGGCCGCCGCACAGGTGGTCGAAGGGATGGGGGCGGACATCGTCGACGTCAACATGGGCTGCCCGGTCCCGAAGATCGCCAAGCACAACGCCGGTTGCACCCTGATGCGCGAGCCGTCGCACGCGGAGTCTGTGGTGCGCGCGATGGCCAACGCGGTCTCGATCCCGGTTACGGTCAAGATGCGCGCCGGCTGGGACGAAACGACGATCAACGCGCCGGAGATGGCGCAGCGCATGGAAAATGCCGGCGCCGCCGCGGTGGCGGTTCACGGGCGGACGGCCCGGCAGTCGTACACCGGCGTCTCCGACTGGGGTTTGATCGATCAGGTGGCGGCGAGCGTCTCCGTACCGGTCTTCGGCAGCGGCGACTGCGTGACGCCGGGACAGGCGGTCGAACGGACCGGCTTGACCCGCGTCGCCGGCGTCCTGATCGGCCGGGGCGCGCTGCGCAATCCGTGGATTTTCCAGCAGGCGGCGGCTCTCGCCGAGGGAGCTGATCCGCCCGAGGTGCCGCTGGCCGAACGCGGCCGGTTCCTGCTGGACTACATCGACCTGCTGTTACAGGAGGGCGAGAACGAGGCGGCCGGCTTCCGCCATGTTGCGCCGGGGGAGGGCGCGGTCCGGCGGCGGCCATCGCGCAGCCGGCAGAGCCGCGAGCGTTGGGTGATCAACAAGTTGCGCGCGCTCGGCTCCTGGTACACCAAAGGAGAACACGGCGGGTCGCAACTCCGGACGGCTATCAACCGCGCCGGATCCATCGACGAGCTCCGCGGAATTATCTGCGGGCACTATTTCGAATCGGACCCCGTGGCGCTCGGCCCCACAGCCTGGGCCGCAAGTTGATCGGAGAGCCCATCGTGGCGCGGCGCATCCGCGCGATTGACTGGACGGCGTGGCGGGCGGTCGATCCCGCCACGTTGGTCTTCGTGATCAAGGACGGCCGGATGCTTCTGATCCACAAGAAGCGCGGGCTTGGCGCGGGCAAGATCAATGGTCCCGGTGGCCGTGTCGAGCCCGGCGAATCGTTTCCGGAGTGCGCCGTCCGGGAGATGCAGGAAGAGCTCCGGGTGACGCCGCTCCGTCCCGAGCGGGTGGGGATCCATCGCTTTCAGTTCGTCGATGGCTACTCGACCTACGTTCATGTCTTCCGCGCCCCTGACCTGGAGGGAGAGCCGGCGGAGACCGACGAGGCGAAGCCGACCTGGGTCGATGTCAACGCCATCCCGTTCGACGAGATGTGGGAGGATGACCGTCACTGGCTTCCCCTGGTGGTGGCGGGCCGCCGCTTCGCCGGCCGCTGGATCTTCGACGGGGATCGGATGCTGGATCACAGCCTCGACATCCTTCCCCGAATAGGTCTGCCGGGCCTGGCCAAGGGGTTGGCGGTCGACTCCGGGTGGCGTATGATGCGGGTCTGTACGTCTGTTTTGCCGGGTCTTGGGGTGAGTTGACTCGGCGAACGGAGGAGACGTGACGGTAAGATTCGACGATACCGATAGTGTTGTCTGCCCCTGCTGGCGTTGGCTGACCGGCCTTCTCGTGCCGGTGGCAGCGATCCTGCTTCTGGTGGGGGTCGCCTCGCTGAGCGGCACCGGCGGCACCGGTGGTGCCGGACGTGAAACCGCGGCTGGGGCCGGGCCGGAAGCTTGGAAAGGCGATCTGGCGCCGATCACGGCCGCCGACTGGAACTACGACCGGGCGGCGCACCTGCTGGAGCGCGCTGGCTTCGGCGGTACACCGGAGGAAATCGAGCGCCTGGCGAGCATGACCCCGGCCGAGGCGGTCGACTCGCTGGTCGACTTCCAGGGGCAGCCGGACACCGCCCCGCCGTTCGATCCGTCCCCCATCTGGGATCCGGGCATGGACCCGTTCCCGAAGAGTCGCGCCGAGGCGGTCCGCATCGCGCGTGAGCGTGGCGTGTCGATGGGGATCGAGCCGTTGGAGGAGGGCGAGTCGCGCAGGCTGCAGCCGGTGGTCAACAAGTTCTTCTACGGCCTCCGCTCGAATGCGGTCGAGACCCAGCGGCTCGCCACGTGGTGGGGCGAGCGGATGCTGGTGACCCAGCGCCCGCTGGAGGAGAAGCTGACCCTCTTCTGGCATGGACATTTCGCCACGGGCAACACCAAGGTGCGCGATGCCCGGATGATGCATCGGCAGATCGAGATGCTGCGCGCCAACGCGAACGGCAACTTCCGCGATCTGCTGATCGGGATCCTGACCGACCCGGCGATGCTCGTCTACCTCGACAACGGCGAGAACGTGAAGGACCACCCGAACGAAAACTTCGGCCGCGAGCTGCTGGAGCTCTTCTCGCTGGGCGTCGGGAACTACACCGAGACCGATATCCGCGAGGCGGCGCGCGCCTTTACGGGCTGGACGAACGACGTTCTGGAGTTCAAGTTCGACGCGGAGCAGCATGACTTCGGCGAAAAGACGTTCCTGGGACGGACCGGCGCCTTCGACGGTGGCGACATCATCGAGATCATCCTCGAGCAGCCCGCCGCCGCGGAGTTCATGAGTGCGAAGCTGTACCGCTACTTTGTTCGCGAGGAGATCGACGACGCGGTCGGCACCGATCTGGCCGCGACGTTCCATGATGCCGAGTACGCACTCCGTCCCGTGCTCCGGCGTATCTTCCTCTCTCGCGACTTCTACAGCCCGGCGTCGTATGCGACGCAGATCAAGAGCCCGACTCACCTCGTGGTCTCCACCTACCGGAAGCTGGGACTCACCGAACTGCCGACCATTCCGGACTTCAACCGGCTGACGGCCGACTTGGGGCAGACGCTCTTCAATCCGCCGAACGTCGCTGGCTGGGCGGGCGGCCGCACCTGGGTAACGCCGGCGACGCTGCTTGAGCGCGGCAACCTTTTCCGCGATGTCCTCTATCCCGATACCGACGGGTTCTGGGCACCTGACCGGGTGGTGCCGGGCATCTACCAGCAGGTGGAGGAACGGCTGGCGCAAGGGATGAACATCACCGCCGCCACGCAGGAGGGGGACGCCGAGTCGAGCATGCTGGCGGACCGCGACGAGGACTACAACACGCGGTACGGCGGCTACATGGGCTACCTGATGGCGTTCGATCGTTTGCATCCGATCCCGCGCCGCGTCGCCGACCTCGACATGGTGAAACTGCTCGCGGATGCCGAGGTCTCCGGTGTGGACGACGTGGTCGACCACCTGCTGCAGCGCTTCCTTCGCGTCGAGTTGGGTGATTCCGACCGCGCCGTGCTGGTCGATTTCCTGCGTGATGAACTGAGCGCGGACCGCATCGAAGACGCCACACCCCAGACGGAATCGGGGCTGCGCGCCTTGCTTTACCTGATCCTGAGTACGCCGGAGTACCAACTGGCCTGAAAGAAAGGCTGGAGGAGAGAACGATGGCTCGATTCACATGCGGCTGTTCGCGGCGGGATTTCCTGATCAAGGGGATGTACGGCCTGGGTGTCGGCGCGACGCTGCCGATGCTCCTCAACCGCACCTCGGCGGCGCTCACGGCCCAGGCTCTGCAGGGCACGAGCATGGAGAACAGCCCGGAGCGGATCCTGGTCGTGGTGGAGCTTTCCGGCGGCAACGACGGGCTCAACACGTTCGTGCCGTACGGCGATGACGCGTACTACCGGGCGCGCCCGACCATTGGAATCCCGAAGTCGGAGGTCATCCCGCTCGACGACCACTTCGGACTCCACCCGTCGATGATCGGTTTCGAGCGCCTCTACAAGGACGGCCAGATGGCAGTCGTGCATGGCTGCGGGTACGACAACCCGAGCCTGTCGCACTTCTCGTCGATGGGCTACTGGCACACCGGCGTGCCGAATGGCGGCGAGACGCTCGGCTGGCTCGGCCGGCTGGCGGACGGCGCCTACGACCATGACGCGCAGGGCAACCGGATCGTCAACATCGGCACCCGCCAGTCGCTCGCGGTTACGAGCCGGCACCATCCGCCGCTGGTCTTCAACGATCCGCGGACGTTCCGGCGCGACGGGGCCGAGAGCGAGAAGGCAGCGATTGCCCAGATGAAGTCGAGCACGGATGGGAACCCGACCCTTGAGTTCCTCGCCGGCACGGCGCAGAACGCAGCCGAGAGTTCCGAGTTCGTCCGGCAGGCGGCTGCCGCCTACCAGACGCCGATCGACTACGGCATCGGTGGCCTGTCCGGGCCGCTGCGCCAGGTGGCGTCCCTGATTCACGCTGAGATGCCGACGCGGCTCTATTACGTCTCGTACCAGGGCAACTCGTTCGACACCCACGTGCATCAGGCGGATCCGCACGCGCGGCTGCTCGCCTACACCGCCGACGCGGTGCGCGGCTTCATGACCGACCTCGACCGGATCGGCCGTGGCGACGATGTCGCCATGATGATCTTCACCGAGTTCGGCCGGCGCGTGGAGGAGAACGGCAGCCTCGGCACCGACCATGGCACGGCGACGCCGATGTTCGTGATCGGCAACCATGTCCAGGGTGGCCTCTACGGCAAGCCCCCGAGCCTCACGGAGCTGGATGACGGGAATCTGATCAAGACGACCGATTTCCGGCGGGTCTATGCCACGATGATCGAGGAGTGGCTCCGGTTCAACGACTCCCCGCAGGTGCTGAAGGGAGCGTTCGACACGATGGGCGTTTTCGCCTGACGCTGGCTAGGAGCCCGTGGTGAAACCCCCGCTACATTCGAGCGGCGATGCATCCCGCCTGAACGGCGTTGCTCCGCGGACTGCGTCAGTCCGCGGTCGCAATATAGCCAATATGCTCCCTCGTCGCGCCTTGTCAGCCGGGCGCCTCGCCGCTCTCGGTGCTACGCGGGGTTTCACCCCGGGCTCCTAGTGGTCGAAGCGCTTCGCCTTCTCAACCAGCGTCGTTCGCTTGATGTTGAGGAGGCGGGCCGCCTGCTGCTTGTTGCCTCCCGTCCGATCGAGCGCTGTGTGGATCAGTGCGGCTTCCACGTGCTGCAGGTACGCCGGGAGGTCCATTCCGGCGTCCGGTAGCGCCGGTTTGGCGTCGGCGCCGCCCCCCCCGCTCCGGAGCTCCTCGGGCAGATCGTCCGCTCCGATCCGGTCCCGGCCCGGATTGAGGGCCAAGGCCCGCTCGATGACGTTCTCCAGCTGACGGACGTTCCCCGGCCAGCGGTACATCATCATCTGGCGTATAGCTTCCTGGGAGACGACGACATCTTCCCGTGGCGGTGTCTGGGCCGAGCCGATGCGCACGACGAACTCCTGAACGAGCAGCGGGATGTCCTCTCGCCGCTGCCGCAACGGGGTCAGGTGTACCGGGATGACATTCAACCGGTAGTAGAGATCTTCCCGGAACTCCCGGCTCTCGACCTGCTGCGCGAGGTCGGCGTTGGTCGCGGCTATCACGCGGACGTCCACCTTGATCGACTCGTTCCCGCCGACCCGTTCGAATTCCCGCTCCTGCAGGGCGCGCAGCAGCTTCGCCTGCAGATTGGTGCTCATCGTCGCAATCTCGTCGAGAAAGAGCGTCCCGTGGTGTGACTGTTCCAAGCGGCCTTTCCGGTTGGCGACCGCACCCGTGAAGGCGCCGCGGACATGGCCGAACAGTTCCGCTTCGAGCAGTGTCTCGGCAAGGGCGCTGCAGTTCAGCGCGACGAAGCGCTTGTCTCGGCGCGGGCTGTTGTGGTGGATCGCGCGTGCGACGAGTTCCTTCCCGGTGCCCGTCTCACCCGTGATCAGCACCGTGCTGGTCGTGGCCGCCACGGTCTTGAGCAGTTCGCGCAACTCGTGCATCGGCCTGCTTTCGCCGATGATCCCTTCAAGGCGGTAGCGCTGCTGGAGCTGTGAACGGAGGTATTCGTTCTCGGAGCGCAGGCGCCGCCGCTCGAGCGCCGTCGCGAGCGTGTGCAGCAACCGGTCGAAGGGGCAGGGCTTTTCTATGAAGTCCGCTACCCCCCGCTTGATCAGCGCGACCGCGGTCTCGATCGTGGCGTACCCGGTCACCACCACCGCGACGATCTCGGGGTAGCGTTCGAGCGCAGTCTCGACAACCGCCGACCCGCTGATGCCCGGCAGGTGGAGGTCGGTAATAACAACGTCGAAGGCGAACTCGGCAAGCCGTTCGCGCGCAACCTCGCCGCTCTCGGCCTGTTCGACGCGATAGCCCTCCTCCGACAGACGCTCCGCCCACAGCTCACGCAGCGGCGCCTCGTCCTCGACGAGCAGCAGATGTGTCTCTTTATCAGGCACGTGCGCGTGCTTAAACCGTAGGCGTCAGCATTGTAACCGCGGAGGTCCCCGGCCGCGGCGAGGGGGGGGCTACAGTTGAGACGCCCCCCTGCCGATATTCCGTTCGGTGACCGGAGAGGGCACTACCGGGGTAGGGTCCTCCTCTGGATGTCCCATTCAGAGCGGAGAACAGAGTCATGAACCTGGACCGAAAGACCGTCTCGATCATGAAGGCATGTGAACTGGTGGACGTCAGCCGGCGCACCATCTACAACTGGATCGCCAGCGGCAAGGTGGAATACGTCCGCACCGCCGGCGGTTCGGTTCGGATCTTCGCCGATACGCTCTGGCGCGAGCCGGAAACGATGTCGAGCCGCCGTCCCATGGTCAACTCACCTGCCCACTAGGAGCCCGTGGTGAAACCCCCGCTACATTCGAGCGGCGATGCATCCCGCCTGAACGGCGTTGCTCCTCGGTCTCATACGGGCCAATATGCTCCCTCGTCGCGCCTTGTCAGTCGGGCGCCTCACCGCTCTCGGTGCGACGCGGGGTTTCACCACGGGCTCCTAGGAACCCGCCGGTTTCCGATCGCCGTAGTGGCGGTCGGCCCTCCTCCCGAAACACGTTCACGACCGTCAAGAAAATGACAGTCGAAGTGTCAGCCGTCAGTCCATTGACGCACATTCTGGCCCGTCGTTGCTGAGTGCTGCCTGTTCCCGCCCATCCCGTCGCATTCCGGCACACGGGTATAACTGATTTAACAACATCTAGTTAGGCGTTTGCGCGCGCCTTCGTGGGGACGGATGTGACCAGATCTGCCCAGGTTGGCATGGATCTTGCCTTTCCTTGGGGGCATGGAGAAACAAACACGACCTCAAACGCGACAGGAACGGATCGATGCGGGCATCCTTTTTGTCGGCGCGCTCGCGCGGCGGATGGCAGCTCAGATGCCGCATTCCGTCGATGTCGGCGATCTGGTGCAGGACGGGATGATCGGTCTGATCGCCGCCGCCGATCGGTTTGACTCCGCCCGTGGCATCAAGTTCGAGACCTTCGCGGAGCGGCGTGTCCGCGGGGCGATGATCGACGCATTGCGACGAGGCGCCTGGCCGCGCGGTATCCGTCGCGTCCGGCGCGAGGTGAACGAGGCCCGCGAGAAGTTGCGCCTCTCGTTGGGGGGGGAACCCAGCACGACCGACATCGCCCGTCACCTCCGGATGGACGAGCGGAAACTCACGCGGACGCTCCGCCGCATCGGTGTCATCGAGGCGACCTCGCCACTTGCCACGAGCGACATGGTAGAGGCGGCGGACCTCCCGCCGGTCATGTCGCCGAGTACACCGCCCGCGCCGGACGTGGCGTGCGAACGCGGCGAGGTCCAGGACCGAATCCGCGCTGCCATCGCCGCGCTACCGGAGCGGGAGCAGAAGGTGGTGAGGCTCTACTACTACGGTGACGTGACGATGAAGGAAATCGGCGCCGAGATCGGCGTCAATGAATCGCGCGTATCGCAGATTCGCGCCCGTGCCATCGGGCGGCTCCGCGGCCTGTTGGCGCCCGACCTGGCGCCCGAGCAGTTCTCGGCGGCACTGACTCCGGCGCCAGTCGACGCGGCGCCGAAACGACGGTTGCAGATGGCGAAGGCAGGCTTGGCATCGTGCCGGCCCGCCGCGCGCGTGGCCGTCAAGCGTGTGGCGGTGCGGTAGTCCCACCCGCGCCGGCCCGACCCGGATAGCCCCGCGCGCCGTCCCTCACGGCGCCGGGGCATCCGGGTAGATTTCGCTCACCTACCCGGCCGTCGGCAGTTCCACCAGGAACGACGCTCCCTCGCCCGGTTTCGAAGCGACGCGCATCCGTCCCCCATGGTCGCGCACGATCGCGTGCGCGACTGTCAGGCCGAGACCGGTCCCCTTGCCGGGCGACTTGGTGGTGAAGAACGGATCAAAGATCTTCTCCTGCACGTCGGCCGGGATTCCCGGGCCGTCGTCGTGGATCTCCAGCACCACCAGCCGCTGATCGACGTCGTGCCAGGAGCGCGCGATCAGCGTTCCCCGACCGTTCGTCGCCAGCATCGCCTGCTCGGCGTTGATGACCAGGTTCAGCAGCACCTGTTTCAGGTGGTGCGCGTCGGCGAAGACCGGCGGCAGTCCGGTCGCCAGCGCATCGATAGTCGTGACGTTCGAAACGCGTTGATCGTATGCGCGCAGTGAGAGGGTCTCGCGCGCGACCTGGTTCACGTCGACCATGCCGCGCGTCGTGTGGCGCTTGCGCGAGAAATCGAGGAGGTTGCGGACGATCTTCGCCGCGCGTTCCGACTCGCTCAGAATCGTCTTGATCCCTCGCGTTGCGAGCTCGTCCTGCGGGCGTCCGGCGAGGCGTTCAGCCCAGGTGAGGATGGTTGCCAGCGGGTTATTAAGTTCGTGCGCGACGCCCGAGACGGTCTGGCCGAGCGCCGCAAGTTTCTCCGCCTGCAGCAACTGATGGTAAATGTCCCGGCCCTGATCCTCAAGGGCCCGGCGTTCACTGACGTCGCGCAGCACGGCATCGACGCGCGCGGTCTCGTCACCACCGTCGATCCCGGCTGTGTGCGCGGTCACCTCCACCCAGATCGGCGTGTCATCCGTCCGCCGCAGACGCACCAGGTAGTCAGTTACCGCACCATCGCGCAGCAATTGACCTACCATCGCGCGGCGCGCGGTCGAGTCGACGAAACGCTCCGTGTCGAACGGACGCACCTCCGTATCGGCCGCATCCGGTTCGAAACCGAACATGAGCTTCAGGTACGGATTGGCGGCGATTGTCGTACCGGCGCCGGTACGGGGGAGCATGCCCACGTACATGCCGGTATGAACGGTATCGAACAGCTGCTCGAGTACGATGCGCAGGCTGGCGGGAGTGAGCCCCGCCGGTGCTTCCGACGGTGCGTGCCGGTCGGCGTCGGGCGGCACGGCCCTGGTTCCTAGCAGCAGCCCTTAGTTGGCTGACTCGGGGGGCGCAGGAGTTGGTGTGTGCAACGGCGAGCCGGCGTACTGCCGTTCGATCTCGGCCCGGATATCGGTCACCCGTGCACCCGACGCGTACATCTGCATCGCGGTCCGGCCGACGTCGACACAGGCGATACACGCCATCCCATGCTCTTCCCACGCGCGCACGGTGCCGTCGGCGTTCCGCTCGCGAACGAAGCAGTCCGAGTTCCGTTTGTGACCGCGAGTCTCGCAGCCGCAGAAGCAGGGGACGTATTCCAGCACTTCGGGGTGGCGGGCAGCGAACAGGTATACCTCGCGGATCAACGCGGGATCGCGCGGGATGAGGTTGGCCTGAAGTTGCAGCGGTGGCATCGCCGCGTCGCCCGGTGGGGTCGGGGTCCGCTCACTGGGCGGCGGTGCCGGCGGAGCGGGAGGGGGCTCTGGCGGCTCGTCCGACGCGCTGGCGATCTCGCCCTCGGGCGTTGCCGGCGCCTCGCTGCCGCCATTCAGACCCAGGAACGCGACCACGGCCAGCACGATGACCGCGCCGCCGATCAGAATCCAGGGGGGGCCGCCGTGGTTCTCGACCACCCGCTCTCTTGGGGGCGTGGCCACGCCGCGGCTCCGCGCTTTCTTTTTGCCAGCCATCCCGGGATTCTATCATGGGGTCCGAAAGCGCCGGCCCCCGGTGCTCAAGGCGCGTGCGGCGTCAGACCTCGCCGCCGTTGCCTCCATTACCCCCGTTCCCGCCGTCGAGTCCCCGCACCTTTGGACCCAGCGCGAACGTCATCGTCCCTTCGATCACGACGTCGTCGCCCACACGGGCAAAACCCTTCAGCCGTCCCATCCGGCTCCGGAGCCGAACCACCTCCGCTTCGATCACCACGACGTCACCCGGATGGACCGGGCGATGGTAGCGAACGCGCTCGATGCCGGTAAAAAAAGGAAGCTTCTGCCGGTTCTCCGGCTTGGCGAGGATCAGGATCGCACCGACCTGCGCAACCGCCTCAGTCAGGATCGTCGGTGGCAGGACCGGCGTGCCTCCCGGGAGGCACGAGAGGTACCGCTCGTTAAGCGAGACATTCTTGACGCCGACGATCCGCTTGTCCTGCTCGAACTCGGTGATCCGATCGACAAGGAGGAAGGGATAGCGGTGGGGCAGGATCCGTTCGATCGCGGCGTTGTCGAGCGGGAGCGTTAAATCGGCGGTCACGGCGGAGAGTATATCGTTCTCGCGGCGTCTGCCGTCGCCCGGCGTGTAAAAAAATGGCCGCACCGGAGCCCAGTGTTCGGAGGGTGCGGGATGCGGTTGTTTGCCAGCGCCTGCCTGAATTAGCGCATCCCGCCGGACACCGGTGCGGCTGGCAGAATAGACAGCAAGTTCCGTGCCAAGAGGGGCGGTTTTCCTGATGGAGTCCGGATACCCAGTGTTTCCGGGGTGAAACGGCTCGGCCAGGGATCGCGGCAGCTGCCATTCACCCGCACGGGTATCCTCTCTGGATTACGGTCTGACCTCTTGAGGTGACGGGACCGTGACGGGTCCGCGAGCCTTCTGGTGTCAGGCTCGGGCCCGGCGTACGGCTTCCGCCGCCGGATCCGCGGAGACGAGCGTTGCCAGTTGGGCGGCGATGATCTCCACCGTCGACTGCACCGGCTTGCTCCCTTCCCACCCGTCGTTCAGTTCGAGAGACAACACGCCGCTACATCCATCGGGCGAGACGAGCGGCGCCACGATGGCACCGTGTGGGCCGGCGCCCCCTGACGTGACGACGTGCATCCGGCCGTTGCGCCAGGCAGCGGACGTGGCGTTGTCGCCGGCGCAGGGCAACTGGCCGATCCGGGCAAGCGCCGTGGAGGAATAGCCGTGGCTGATAGCGGGACGAAGGGCGTCGCCGGTCCCGTCGAGCACCCAGACGATGACCCCGCTCGCATTCAACATGTGCGCCGCGCGTGCGAGCAGCGCTGGCAGGTCAGCGGGGCTGCTGGAGCGAACCAGATCGGTGCAGAGGTCAGCCGCGCGCTGCAGATCGGGGGCCGGCGCGCTCGTCTCCGCGGTTACCTCGGCCGGTGCCTCGATAGGCGCGTCCGGGGTGGGGGCGGGCTCGTGGGTGCTGTGGCGACCCTGATTCAGGCCGAGCAGGCCACCGGCCCCTCCCCGCTCCAGATCCAGCAGATCCGGGGCGATGTCCTCGGCATCGTCCGAAGCGACCTCCGTCGCGTCTGCGGCGGCATCCACCTCTGCCCGCGCGGCGCCTGCCGGCGGTAGCAGGAGTAGTATGACCAGCCCGATCGCGGCCGCGCCTCCCGCCAGCGCGAGTCCTTCGGTCCGCCGTTCGGCTGCCATCGCCGCCTGGTGCGTGGCCCGTTCCGTCGTGCGGGCGCGCTCGATCTGGTTCAGGGACTCGGCCGTCAGCTCGGTGGCATCGGTAAAGATCAGGTCGGAAGCGATCAGAGGCCGCTCCGCCAGCACATGCTCGCGAATCCGGACGTCCATCCCTTGGAGGGCGGCGACTGTCGCCGCCACCTCATCGAGTGCGCCGATCGCTCCGGAAGCGGTAGCCTTACTCGCGAGTGCCGACAGGTGAGTGGCCACTCCCTCGAACCGGCGGCTCACATCCGCCATCCAGTAGTTGAGGTCCTGCCCGGCGGAGACATACGCATGCTGCGCGGCACGCAGATCACCCAAGGCGACGGCCAGCGTCCAGGCGTCCGAGCTAAATGCGCGCTCCGCTACCTGGTGGCTGGCGATCCGTTGTTCGGCGAGGAAGATTTGGTAGGACGACGCGACAATAGCGCCAAGCATGGCTACGACAAGGCCCACTCTCAGCCACACGCGGCGCATCTAAGGTTCCAATGATAGCAGACCCGCACATCTTGTGGTGCCGGTAGTCCCGAAGTTGCAGATGATGTGTAGTGTAGTGGACGGCGAATAGGCCGATAGGACGAAACAGACATCCGGTTCGCCATGCAGGCGGGAATCATCATCAATCCGGCGGCAGGCCGGAGCGGAGCGCAAGGGGCCGATCGACGCCGGCGCAAGGCCGAAGCGGCACTTGAACGCTACGGCGTCGAGGGAGAGATCCGCCTGACGGAGCGCCGGGGCAGCGCCCGTGCGCTCGCCCACTCGATGCTCGCGGCTGGCGCCGCCACCGTCGTGGCGTGGGGGGGCGACGGCACGATCAATGAGGTGGCGGCCGAGGTGATGGAGGCAGGCGCGGCGCTGGGCGTCGTCCCCGGCGGGTCGGGCAATGGCTTTGCGCAGGGGCTCGGTCTCGGGCACCGGCCGGACGAGGCGCTTCACACGGCACTGACCGGAGCGGAGCGGGTGATCGACACCGGCACGATCGACGGACGTCTCTTCGTCAACGTGGCAGGCATCGGCTTCGACGCGCACCTGGCCGATGTCTTCAATCGGCTGGCCACGCGGGGCCGACTAGCCTATTTCCGTGCCGGCCTGCGGGAACTGCTCCGCTATCGCGGTGAAAGCTACGCCGTCCGGACGCCGGACGCTTCGCTCGAGGCGCGCGCGTACCTGCTGTCGATCGCCAATGGTCCGATGTACGGTGCCGGCGCCATCATTGCGGCGGGAGCCCGTCCCGACGACGGGTTGCTCGATCTGGTCGTGGTGCCAGACCGGCGATTGCCGACGCTGCTCTGGCAGTTGCCGCGGTTGTTCCTTGGGCGGGCCGACGGGATGCCGGGCTTGCGCCGCCTGACGGTATCGTCGCTCGAGATCGCGGGCGACGGTCCGCTGGTGTTTCACGTCGACGGCGAGGTATTCGCGGCGCTTGGCAGCCGCGTCGCCATCCGCGTCAATCGTTCGTCGCTGCGGGTGCGGGTGCCTGCGAGGCGCCAGGTCTGAGGATCGCGTAGGCCGGCAGGCCGATCGCTTCGAGCCTCTCCATGACCTCCCGTGCCGGCGACGTGCCGAGGTCTTCCGCCTGGAACTTCACCTTGACGTAGCCGTCGAGCGCGGCCTGCACGCCGTCGGCCTTCAGTGTGGTGCTATCCATCGTCAGGCAGTTCTTGCACCAGGTGGCCCAGATGTCGAGCAGCACCGGCTTGTCCTCGTCCTGGGCCGCCGCCAGTCCCAGGTCGAGTGACGGATACCAACCTTCCGCGATCAGTTCCTGCACGCTCTCGGCCACCAGGTCGGGATCGACCCAGCGCTGACTGAACAGGCCGTACGACAGGTAGCCGTAGTAGATCGCCGTCCCGAGAATGAACACGCCGAATGCCTGTTTGACCCGCACCATCCAGGCGCCCGGCTTCGGCAGCGCGGTCAAGCCCGCACCGGCGATCGGCCAGGGGATCGCCATGCCGACTCCCAGGATGAAAGGCAGCGCGAGCGCCAGCGTGACACCCGTGCCGTACAGGTTGCTCGAGAAGACGATCACCTGAATGACGACCGGCGCGACGCACGCACCCGCGAGCAGGGCTGCGATGGCGCCCATGCCGAACGCCAGTACAAACGATCCCTGCCCCGATCCCCCGCTCGGCAGCCGGCTCTGCAGGCTGGAGAAGTCGATTGTCACGACGTCGAACATCGCCAACCCCAGAACGACGAACAACACCGCGATCCCGAGGTTGAACCACGGAGAAGCGTTAATCGTCCCGAAGGTGCCCGCGGTCAGGATCACGGCGAGTCCGAGGCCGCCATAGACGATCGCCATGGCCGCGCCGTACGCGCTTCCGAGCGCGAAGCCGCGCCACCTTGACGACGCGCGAGCGCCCGCCCCGATGATCGCGAGGTTGATTGGGATCATCGGCAGGACGCAGGGCGTGAGATTGAGCGCCAGTCCGCCCAGCAGGATCAGGGCGAGTATTGCGAGCGGGCCGCGTCCTTCGAACCAGCCGCGTTCCGCTTCACCCGTCTCGGCCCGCTGGATGAAGTCGAGGAACTGTTCCTCGTTCAGGTAGCCGCCTGCGGTTGCCAGCACATCGAACCGGCCGAACCGCGTGAGGGCTGCCTCTCCATCGATCGGAATGCCGTCGATCGGCGCAGCGCCGGCAGCCGCCGCCGCCGGAACTGGCGGGTCGGGCGGATCGGTGAACGTCATCCCCGCGAACAGGGCCGCCGGCGCCGACGGCGCGGGCGACGTACCAGCTGGCGCGATCCGCACCGGGAAGCTCACCTCCGCGGTCGCCGGGATGTAGCACATCCGTTCGTCGCAAGCCTGGTAGCGGAGGGTGCCGGGCACGACGTAGTCGCCCGGCGCGAGATCGCCAACCAGTTCGAATGACGCGCCGATCACGAACTCTTCCTCGAACACCGCGAGCGGCTTCTCCGCTCCTTGCTGCTCCAGCAGGAGCGGCTCCGGCCAGGCGACGCCGTCCAGCGCGATCCCCTCTGGCGGGTCGAGCGTCAGAACGGTCGGGATCAGGAAGTCCTCGAGAGGGGCCTCCGAGTTGATGTGCAGGCCGCGTCCGGACGGCGACAGCGTGGCGTCGAGCACCGCACGGTAGGTCGACCCGGCGAGTGCGACGTCGGTCTCGCCCGCCGTTTCGATATCGATGGAGATTCGCATCGGCTGCGCGGACGCCGGCACGGCTCCGCCCAGCACTAGCGCAAGCAGCGCCCCCAGGAGCAGCCAGCGCGGACCGCCATCCCGATCCGATCGCCCGGTTCGGAAACCCCTCATGGACACTCTGAAGATCCTACCAAGGATCGCGGTTGCTATTCGATAACGACGAGCGCCGCCCGGTCGTCGTTCACTTCCACGTCGCGCAGATCACCCCGCAGCGGGAGGCGCAGCTCGGTCACTTCGCCAGCGACCTGCGCGACGACTGTCTCGTCGGGCGCACGGCGGTACTGCAGGGTCACGGTTACCGGAAACTCGAAGGATTCTCCCTGTTGCTCGAACCGGAGCACCGCTTCGCTCTCTCCCGCCGCGTCGGTCTCGATCCGGTAGCTGAACGCGAGTTCCGGGATGTCATCGTCATGGATCCAGCGCTCGAAGAAATCACCGAGCGATCGGCCGGAAACCGTCTCGAACGCCCGGATCAGGTCGTCCGTTCCCGCCTTCCGGAAGCGCATCTCGAAGTAGAAGCGGCGCAGCCCGTCGAAGAAAGCGTCGTCTCCCAGGGTGCGGCGCAACATGTGCAGCACCAGCGCCCCCTTGTTGTAGACGAGTGCCCGGAAGATGCGCGGCTCGTTCTCGATCCGGCCGAGACGATTCCCGAGATAGACAGGGCCTTGATCGGAGTGACGGAGGCTCCAGTTTTGCATCTGGGCGATCACATCTTCGAACGTATCGTCGCCGTTCTGGTGGTCGGCGTAGAGCGCCGCGAAGTACTGGGCGAGTCCCTCGCTCAGCCAATGCTCGTGGTAGTTCTTCCAGCCGACCGCCTGTCCCCACCACTGGTGCGCCAGTTCATGCGCCACGAAGAAGGAGGGGTAGCCGCTGAACGCGACGGGGTCGGTCCGCCAGGACAGGATGTTGCCTGCCGCCCGGGGCAAGGGCTGGTTCAGGACCGCGAAGTACGCGGGGCTGTGGCCTCCGGGCAGCAACGCGTCGGTCAGGAGCAGCGTGAACGTCGGGTACGGGGTGTCACCGATGATCGATCCGTAGTAGCGGAGGATCGCCTCCGCCTCCGCATAGTAGTCGGCCACCCGGTTTAGGTTGCGTTCGTTCGCGACGACGGCGAGGCGCACCCCGTCGTACGTCACGCCGCCGCGGTTATCGGGGGCTGCCGCCTGTGCGCCAGCCGCCAGCGGCTCGACCGGCACATCGCGCGGCGCGGTTGCCCCCTCGTCGTCGTCGTCGGCGTCAACCGGCGCGAACCGGCTGATCACGGCGGCAAGGTACCGCGCCGGCTGCAGTGTCACGAAACGGTAGCTTCGCCAGTCGTTGCCCGGGTCGTCAGTGGAGGTTGGAGCATCCTCTTCCGGCGCGCCACTCGCCACGATGTCGTAGTCGGCCGGCACCGACAGGTCCATCGTCGCAGTCGCATAGTCGGAGACCGGCGCCTGTGGATACCAGTTGCTCGAGTTGCTGTAGATGTAGCGCGGCTCCTCGATGCCGAATGGCAACAGGTTATCGAAGATGACTTGCTGCCGCCCGAGCCAGTTCTCCTCCGACTCCTCAGCCTCCAGAACGCCGGAGTACCGGACTTCGAGGATGAACTCCGTGCCGACGGGGGGCGCGCCGGGGGGGAGGCTCACCACGATGTTGTTGCGGCCCCGCATCCGCAGGAAAAGGAGCGGGCCGAACTGATCCGAGTAGATCGAGTGAACGTCGAGTTCGTCGGCCAGGCGGAGCGTCAGCGCCGTCAGGCTCGGGCTGATCACGCGCACTGCGAGCCGGGTGCTTCCCTCAATGAAACACCCCACCAGCGTGGGTCTCGAGCCCATGCTCTCGCGCCTGATGCCTTGCGGTTCGAACGATGCCGTGATCCGGTAATCGCGTACGTCGTACGCCCGGCCGTCGTCCTCGCTGTAGTACCGGTCGTGTTCCGCCCGCTTCCGTGCCGACGGGTAGAGCGAGATGACCGTCTGAGTCTCCCGCTCGAAGAGCGTGATGTCTTCCGGCCGTCCACTCGACTGGGCGTAGGTAAGCGCGCCGTACCGCGCGGTAAGGATTTCCGCGAGGAAGTCACCGGAGCCGGGCGTGATCGACCAGGCCCGATCGCTCAGGTCGCTCAGGTCGACGGCGAACGACAGCGGCGCGAACTGCTCGAACAGCTCGTGCGCCCGTTCGAAGTCACGGCGCGACGCCTCGCGGGGGGGCAGCGTCACGGTCGACACGCGGTCGCCGAACGTCTGCGGGTTCACCCGGACGTAGGCGGCTGACAATTCCGTTTCGAGCGTCTCGCGGCCGGTCAGGATCCGCACCTGCCCCCGCTCCGCCTCCGGCTCTGGCGAGAAGGTGAGCACGCCGTCACCGAGGAGCAGCATCGCCGTCACGCTGCCCTGCTCCGTCTCGGCGACGAACGCGAACCCGTTCGTCATCCGGAGGGTCATGTCCTCGCCCGCCACCACGAGGTTCGTGGCGTCGTAAGCGACATCCGGTCGCAGTGCAAGGTGGATCAGGCCTTCTATCGAGTCCACCTCTTCCTGATCGGTGATGCGCCAGCCGAGCGGCGTGTCACCGGCAGGTTCGGGGGTCACCTCAAACCGCCACGTGCGCAGCGAGCCTGCCCTACCCCGCTCGGTGAAGACCTCGATCGTCAGTTCGTAGCGGCCACCGTCGGAGATGTCGGCATTGGTCTCCGGCTCCGCGTCCTCATCGGCCGCCTGGAGGAAGCTCGGTCGCGCTGCCGCCGCGTCGACCCCGGGCTCGAACGCCTCCTCTGCGAACGCGCGCGCCGCGTCGTGGTCGGCGTCGTCCGCCAGCATCGCGAGGAACATGCTTGGATCTCCGGCGGAGACCGCAGTCTCGATGCTAGAGACGAGGGGATCGAATTGATCGATGGACGGAGCCGTTGCCGACTGGGCCATGGCCGTGGTCGCAGCGGCCAGCCACAACGACACGAGGCATGCCATGGCCGGCACCTGGCTGGTGCGGCACGGGATCATCAGTTACCCCCCCCCAGAAACCGGGCGGTGAAGGCTTCTATCACGTCGTAGTACCGATGCAGGACGGCAGGCTGCGCCAGATAGACGATCCGGAAGTAACCGGCCGTGGGTTCGGTCCCGAAGCCGGAACCATAGACGCAGAGCAGGCCGGTTTCGCGCAGCAGGCCGAGGATGAAGTCGGTATCGGTCCGGCCGGGGGGCAGCTCCACTCTCGGCATCGCATAAAACGCCGCCGCCGGCGGGACGCACGTAATGCCGTCGATCGCATTGAGGCGCGTCGCCGTCACCGCGGCCCGCTCGCGCAACGCGTCGAGGAACGCCACCTGGTGCGACCGGTCGCCGTTCAGGGCTGCCGCAACCGCGAATTGCATCGGACCGACGCTGCAAATCCGTCCATCCGCCATGTCCTTGATCGCCTGCAGCACGGCGTCGAGACGCGGACTGCTGCCGACCGCCATCCAGCCGGCACGCCAGCCGGGCGCCAGGTACGCCTTCGACAGCGACGAGAACGAAATGATCGGCGCGTCCGCGTTGTGCGAACCGAGCGGCGGCACCGGCCCGTCGTAGGCCAGGTCGGCGTAGCCCTCGTCAGAAATCAGGACGAAGTTGTGCCGCTCCGCCAGTTCGATCAGTGCCCGGCGGCATTCCGGGCTGTAGACGGCGCCGGTCGGATTGTTCGGGTCAATCACCACCAGTGCCCGTGTCCGTGGAGTGACGAGGCTGGCTATGTGATCGAGATCGGGCTGCCAGCCATTCGCCGGATCCGTCCGGTAGTAGACGGCGCGGGCGCCGAGCTTCGCGAGCACGCCCGTATAGAGGGGATAGGTCGGAACCGACACCATCACCTCGTCGCCCCGATCGACGAGGACGCTGAGCGCGAGGTCGATCCCCTCGGAGGCCCCGGCGGTCAGCACGACGCGGTCGGGTGAGACGGCCAGACCACGGGCGCCGAAGTCGGCCGCCACCGCTTCACGGGCCTCGATCACCCCCGCCGCCGGTGTATACCCGTTTTGCCCGTCCCGCATTGCCCGTTCCACCGCTTCGATCAGGTGCGGCGGGGTCCGGAACCCGAACAGGACCGGGTCTCCGATATTGAGGTACTCGATGTGTTGACCGGCCGCTTCGACGTTGCGCGCTTCCGAAACGATGCTCCGGATTGCGTAGTCGAACGCCGCACTGCGTTCCGCCACGGGGATGGCGGGCGGCGCCTGAACCACCATAACCTTGTTGATGATACTCCACCCCCGGCGCTAAGCTCCGGGCATGGCTACGCGCACCGAACTCTGCCTCCGGCTCCCGAATAGCCCCGGTGCGCTCAATCGAGTCTGCCAGGTGCTGGCCGACGCAGGGGTGAACCTCGTTGCGCTCATCGTCGAGTCGGCGGGCACGCTCCGGATGGTGACGGACAACCCGCTCCGCGCCGCCGGTGCGCTCGAGGAGGCGGACTACCTGGTGGATCAGCGCGACGTGCTATTCGTCGAGGTGGCTAACGGGCCGGGCGCGCTCGCGGACACGGCCCGCCTACTGGCTGGGGCGGGTGTCAACGTCGAGTACGTCTACGCCACCGCGAGCGAGGGCCAGTCAACGGTCGGCGTCGTCGTCGGCACCGAAGACGCGCAACGAGCTGCTACCACTACCGGGATCTGACGGGGTGCGCCGGCCCTCGCGCCGGCCTGGTTGGACAAGGCGCCCGCCACCTACCGCGTGCGGCGCGGCGAACCGGGTGGCGTGAGGGCCGTCTCGAGTGTTTCGGTCAGTTCCGCGAGCGCGGCCCGTTCCTGTTCCGCCGAGTACAGAATGGCGCGCGCCTCCTGCAGCGACGGCGTACACCACTCCTCGCCATCGAAGCGGACCCGTCCGTCGGTGTCGAACTCCACCAGGGTCGCGTCCATCGGTTCGACGTAGAGGCGCATCTATTCGACCGTCTCCGGAGCGTGCTCCGCCGTCCCGGCCGTCCCGCCGTCGTCACGCGCCGCCGCGTCGGCGGACGAACTCTCGACATCGAACGTCAAGGTGTTGTTCGCCAGGCCGATCCGGACCGTCCCGCCCCGTTCAAGCTTCCCGAACAGGATCTCGTCGGTCAGCGGATTGCGGACCTCCGTCTGCACGACGCGGGCCAGCGGCCGCGCGCCATAGACCGGGTCGTAGCCCTTCTTCGCGAGCCAGCCCTGCGCCGCCGGCTCGAGAGTGATCGCTATCCGCCGCTCGGCTAGTTGCGATTCGAGCTGCAGAATGAACTTCTCGACGATCGTTTCCATTGTCTTCAGCGTCAGAGGATCGAACGGAATGATCCCGTCGAGACGGTTCCGGAACTCCGGGCTGAAGATGCGCTCGATCGCCGCTCTCATCCGTCCCTTCGCGGTCGTGGCGCGATCGTCGTCGAATCCGATCGCGCCAGCGCTAGCCTCGCGGGATCCGGCGTTGGAGGTGAGGATCAGGATGACATGACGGAAGTCGGCCTTCCGGCCGCTGTTGTCCGTCAGCGTCGCGTGGTCCATAACCTGCAGCAGGATGTTGTAGATGTCCGGGTGCGCCTTCTCGATCTCGTCGAGGAGGACGACGCTGTACGGATAGGTGCGCACGGCGTCCACCAGGACCCCGCCCTGCTCGAACCCGACGTAGCCGGGTGGCGCGCCGATCAACCGCGCCACCGCATGCTTCTCCATGTACTCGCTCATGTCGTACCGGACGAACTCGTTCCCGAGGTGGATGGCGAGCTGACGCGCCAGTTCGGTCTTGCCGACCCCGGTCGGGCCGGTGAAGAGGAAGCAACCGGCTGGCCGATCGGGGGTCCCGAGGCCGGCGCGTGACCGCTTGATGGCCGTCACCACCGCCCGGACCGCCTCCGACTGACCGAAGACCACGCGCTCGAGCGCCTCGTCGAGCGTCCGGAGCCGTTCCTTGTCGGAAGACGTGGCCTGCTTGTCCGGAATCCGCGCCATCCGCGCGACTACCGTCTCGATGTCCTCCACCGTCACCTGCGGCGGTTCGCTCCCGGTGGCCCGTTCTCCGGCATCCACGGTAGGCGCTTCCGGGGCGGTGGCGTCAGCGCGTTCCCCTTCCCGCTTGTCCCCCAGCGTTCGCCGCATTCCGATCGTCGCCCCCGCCTCATCGATGATGTCGATCGCGGAATCGGGTAGCCGGGACTCCCGCAGATGCCGCTTCGCCAACCGCGCCGCGGCCGGCACCGTCTCCGGCGCGAACGTCACGCCATGGTGCTCTTCGTAGCGCGACTGGAGACCCTCGAGGATCCTGGACGTCTCGTCGACGCTCGGTTCTTCGATCACTATCTTCTGGAGCCGCCGCGCCAGCGCGTGGTCCTTCTCGATCTGCTTGAACTCCTCGAAGGTGGTGGATCCGATCACGCGCAGATCACCGGCTGAGAGCAGAGGCTTGATCAGCGTCGCCAGGTCCATCGTGCCGCCGGTCGTCGCGCCCGCCCCTACCGCCGTGTGGACTTCATCGATGAACAGGATCGGCATCGGGTGATCCGCCAGGGCGTTTACCACCGCCTTGAACCGCTCCTCGAAGTCGCCGCGGTAGCGGGTGCCGGCGAGGAGCGCCGCTGTGTCGAGCGAGAAGATCTCCGCGCCGGCGAGACGCGCCGGAATGTCCTCCTGCGTCAGACGCGCGGCCAGCCCTTCGGCCAGCGCCGTCTTGCCGACGCCCGCGTCGCCGACAAAGACCGGGTTGTTTTTCCGCCGCCGGCACAGGATCTGAAGCGTTCGCTGGAGTTCGGGGCTCCGTCCGATCAGGGGATCGAGCTTCCCGGCGCGCGCCCGCTCGGTCAGGTTGACGGTATAGCTGCGGAGAGGATCGCGTGCCGCGCCGCGGTCCTCGTCGCCGGCGCCTGCTTCCGCCGGGTTGCGAGCCCCGTCGCCCTCCGTCTTTCCGGCGGGCACCTTCGTGATGCCGTGCGAGATGTAGTTGAGGATGTCGAGCCGCGTCACGCCCTGGGCATCGAGTACCTGGGCGGCGTGCGCCTTCGACTGCTGCAGGATTGCCGCGAGGACGTCGCCCGAACGGACTTCATCCTTGCCGGCGCTCTGCACCTGCAGCACCGCGGTTTGCAATACCCGCCGGAAGCTGAGCGTCTGCGCCGGCTCGGTCGCCCGCTCGCGGCGTCCCGCGGTCTCGAGGGTCGACAGGAACTCGTCGAGCGTGCTGCGTAACGCGGGCAGATCGGCGCCGCACGCCGAGAGGATCCGCTCCGCTTCTGCGTCATGCGCCAGGGCGTAGAGCAGGTGCTCCAGCGTCAGGTGCGTATGCCGGCGCGACATCGCCTCGCGATAGGCGACGTTCAGAATGAACTCGAGCGAGGTGCTGAACATGGCTAGGAGCCCGTGGTGAAACCCCGCGTAGCACCGAGAGCGGCGAGGCGCCCGGCTGACAAGGCGCGACGAGGAAGCATATTGGACATATGGGACCGAGAAGCAACGCCGTTCAGGCGGGATGCATCGCCGCTCGAATGTAGCGTGGGTTTCACCACGGGCTCCTAGAGGTTACGCGTCCCCTTCTTCTATCGTTGCCTGAAGCGGAAACCCTTCGCCCTTGGCGAACTGGCGCACCATGTCCACCTTCGTCTCCGCGATGTCGTACGGGTAAACGCCGCAGACTGCCTGGCCGTTGGTGTGCACCTGCATCGTCAGGCGGTATGCCTCGGCCGGTGTCTTCTGGAACACCTCTTCGAGGATCGAGACGACGAAGTCCATCGTCGTGTAGTCGTCGTTCAGCAGCAGGACGCGGTACATCTTCGGCGTGACGGTCCGGTCCTCGGTCCGTTCAAGCACTTCGCCGCCGATCTGGCGATCGGTGTCGTGATCCGCCATGGTTGCCGAGGTCAGCGTACTGACAGCTCTTTCACCCGGTCAAGCGCAGTAGAATCGCCACCATGGAAGCGGTGGCGCCGGGTATCAGCTACGTCGACCTCACACACCTTGGACGTCGCCGCGTCATTGCCGCCACCGTCGTCGAGAGCGACGATGGTGTCGCGGTGATCGATCCCGGCCCGACGACCTGCCTCGACACGCTGCGAAAGGCACTCGACGATGCCGGCATCGCGATTGCAGACATTCGGACCATCTTCCTGACGCATATCCACCTCGATCATGCCGGCGCCACCGGGACGCTGCTGGCCGAGAACCCCGGGATCACGGTCTATGTCCATGAGCGGGGCGCGCCGCACATGGTTGATCCGTCGAAGCTGCTGGCGAGCGCCACCCGCCTCTATGGCGAGCAGATGGACCTGCTTTGGGGGCCGTTTCTGCCGGTCCCGGAAGGGAACGTGCGGGTCCTGTCCGGCGGCGAGCGGATAGAGGCCTCCGGCCGCAGCTTCGAGGTGGCCTACACACCGGGCCATGCCTGGCACCATGTCAGCTTCTTCGAGCGGGATAGCGGGATCGCGTTCGTCGGCGATGTGGCCGGCGTGCGGAGCGGCGAGACCTGCTTCGTCCTCCCCCCGACGCCACCGCCAGACATCGAAATCGACACCTGGGTGAACAGTATCGACCTGATCCGGGCGTGGGATCCCGCCACGCTGCTGATCACCCACTTCGGTCCGCGTACGGACGTCGGACCCCACCTTGATGCGGCGATCGAGCAGCTCCGCGCCGTGGCCGACATTGCCCGCGCCGCGATCGAAGCGGGCGGCGACGATGTCGCGCAGGCCTTCCGCTTCATCGCCAGGACGAATGCCTACCTGGCCGACCACCTGACGAAGGAAGAGGCGGGATTCTACACAGCCCCCGCCCCGCTCGATCAGTGCTGGCTCGGCCTGGCCCGCTACTGGAAGAAGCAGGGCGTCACCACGGGCTCCTAGGAGTCTGCGCCGTAGGAGATTCGCCGGACGATAGTTGGCCGTCGGCCCACAACCTGACGCACCGCGTCGGGGCGACCTCGCCGGTCAGCGGGCGAGGTCGATTCTCGGCGGCCGGCGAAACGGTCGGCAAAATCGGCTCCGACGCGCCCCGGGGCTCGCCAGCGGCCACGATTCGCACCGCTGCGCGGCCGTTGCCGGCTTCATACCTCGCGTTTCACATCCCCATCAGGGGCTGAAGGCGTTTGACGTTCAACGCCAGGCACACCAAGTCCCACTCGCCGCCCGCCGTGGCGAGTCCCCGCAGGCTGAAGCGCCGGAATCCCAGCACGTGCTTGATCCAGCCGTGCGGGGCCTCCGACAGCCACTTGCGTTCCGCATACGCCGCCCGGCCCGCCCGCGTCGCCAGTTTCTCCGACATGCGACTCGTCGCCGGATGCTTCTTGGGGTCGCTGGTCGTCGCCGTCTTACCCTCTCGCCCCGGCGCCACATACCCGTTGACGCCCCGCGTCTCCAGGTCCACCAAGTCCCGCTCGTTGCAATACCCGGCGTCGGCCAGCACCGTCTCCGGCTGCGCGTCGAACGTCTCCGACACCGCGTCGAGCAGCGCCGGCAACCCGCCCTGGTCACTCGCGTTCGCCGTCACGTCGGTCGCCACCACCAACTGGTGGTCACCATCCACCGCCACCTGCGCGTTGTAGCACTGCTGGAACCCTTCGTTGCTCGTCTTCATGATCCTGCTGTCCGGATCCGTGAAGTTGCTCTGCGCCTTCTCGTCCGGCTCGCCATACGCCCGCTTGTACGGCCGACCGCCCTGCGGGTTCCGACCCTCGCCCGGCTGCCGCCCGCGCGCGTCGTCCGCCGCCCGCTGCGCCGCCTCCAGACGCGCCTTCGCCGCCCGGATCGCCGCCAGACGATCCTCCCGCCGCCGCAACTCCGTCGGCAGCTCGTCGCCGCGCACCGCCGCCCCCAACCGCGCATCCTCGGCCGCGTCAGCGTCGTCCGCCGACGCCAGCAGCGCGTCAATCTCGCCGACCAAGCGACGCTCCTCCTCCTGCATCCGACCGTAGCTCATCGCCTTGCGTTTGCTCGCGTTCGCCCGCACCTTCGTCCCGTCTATCGACAGCTTCCCGAAGCTCGCCACCCCCAACTCCCGCGCCAGACGAACCACCTCCACGAACAGCTTCTTGAAGTCCTCCAGATGCCGACGACGAAACTCGCACACCGTACGGTGTTGCGGAAAATTGCCCGCCGCCAGCACTCGGAAAGCCACGTCCTCTTCCAGCTTCCTCGCGATCCCCCGCGACGAAAACACCCCCGTCGCATACGCGTAGATCAGCACCTTCAACATCATCCGCGGCTCATACGGCGCGTTGCGCCGACCGTCACCCTCATACGGTGCGTAAAATGCCGTCAGATCAAGACCGTCCACCAAGTCGCTGACATGGTGCGCCAAGTGGCCCTCCGGCAACCACGCCTGCAAATCTGGTGGCAACAGCAACGATTGGTCCGGGGCGTAGCGGCGAAACGTCGTCGACATCACGTCCTTCCGTCAAGATCAGGTCTGCCGCAATTGTCGTATTTTCTACGGCGCAGACTCCTAGGCCGGATCAGGCCCCGGACAGCGGTTCGCCGCGCAGCCAGCGGGCGAGCGCCTTGTCGGGATCGGCGATCTCGTCGAGCGACGCGTACCAGTAGCGCTCCCATCCGGTTTCGGGTATGCCGGTGAAGAGCATGAGGTTGAGGGGGTACGTCGTGCTGTCGGTACAGCGGCGGAAATCGTCGCGAAAGAGAAACGTCGGTTTGCCCCAGGCGATGGCCAGGCCCAGTTCGACCATCACGCCTTCGTCGGGCGGGCACCCGTTGACCACCGCGAAGATCCCGTCGGCCGCGCGCACGTCACGGACGTCCGCCTGACCGATACGGTACGCCCAGCCCGCGCCTCCGATGTCCGCCTGGTTGTTGCGCGCGAAAGGTTCCCAGACTTCAGCGCCGGCCGCGTCGAGCGCGGCGACCAGCGCCTGCAGCGGCCCGGCCTTCAACTGCGCCGAAAAGCCGTACGGATTCGCGAGATAGAGGGCCTTTCGGGTCGGCACGTCAGGAGATCGGGTGTGCAGCCGCGCAGCCGGCCGTCGTCGTCATCCGACCGGCTGCACGCCGCGTCCAACCGGGCCGAGTCAGTTGCTGGCGCTGCCGGGCACTTCGTTGCCGGCGATCCAGACCGACTCGATTGTCTTGCTGTTCGCGATATCGACCGACGGATCTGCGGTGAAGATGATGAAGTCGGCATGGTTGCCGGGCGCCAGCCGGCCGACGCCCTCGATGCCGAGGCAGTCCGCGGCGGCGCTCGTGCTCGCGACGATCGTCTCCATCGGTGACATGCCCGAGTCGACCATCAGCTCCAGTTCACCGTGCTCGAAGTAGCCCTGGAACCGCGCGGCGGGGCCGGTGTCGGTTCCCATCGCGATGGGGATGCCGGCGTCATGGACCGTCTTCAGGTTCTCCATCGCCAGCGGCAACTGGGCCTTGTAGGTTTGCGCGCTCGAACTGTTGCGCACGCCTTCCATCCGCTCCGGCTCCTGTAGAGCGGCCATGACGGCCGGATCCGCGTCCCGCAGGAAGAAGGGGTCATCGAACCAGTCCGGCCGTTCCTCGTAGACATAGGTCGACACTTCGCGCATCAGTGTCGGGCAGTAGCAGACGCCGGTTTCCTGCAGCTTCGCGATCAGGTCGTCATCGACCGCGAGGTCGCGGACACTGTGTGCGAGGAAGTCGCTTCCCGCATCGAGCAGGCTCTTGGCGTCGTCCAGGTAGTAGAGGTGCGACGTCAGCTTCAGGCCGCGGGCGTGCGCCGCGTCGATGACCGCCTGGTACACCTCTGGCGTCATCTTCTGCGTGGCGCCCAGGTTGTCGTCGACCCGGATCT
Source organism: Vicinamibacterales bacterium (assembly GCA_965246995.1). Classification (GTDB taxonomy): domain Bacteria; phylum Acidobacteriota; class Vicinamibacteria; order Vicinamibacterales; family UBA8438; genus VXRJ01. The sequence continues at coordinate 126,004 of OZ252008.1, read as the reverse complement.
TGATGAAGTCCACCCCCGTGTCGGCCACTTCGTTCACAATCGCGGTCGCTTCCTCCGGGTCATCGCTGACGATGACCGGTCCAGCGACCCGGATCCGCGCATGCATCAGGCTGGCGTCCTCCCGGTTGCGCACCGCGACGCTCTCCGGACCATCGCCGCCCAGGCTCGCTACCGTCGTGACGCCATAGCGGGCATAGAGGGCCAATTGACTCGCGACGTGTTCCTCGGTGTAGAACGACGGGTCGGCCTCGAGGCCCCGCACGTTGTTCACATGGCCGTGTGCGTTGATCAGTCCCGGCGTCACGGTCCGGCCAGCGAGATCAACCGTTGTCGCGTCGGCCGGGACTTCGACCTCCTCGGCTCCGCCGATTGCCTCGATCATCCCGTCGCGCACCACCATCGTCCCGTTGTCGATGGCGTCGCCCTCACCGGTAACCAGTTTCGCGCCGGTGAATGCGAGCAGTCCGGGCGTCGGCTCCACCACCTCCGGCTCCCCCGGCCCGCAAGCCGCTGCCGTCAGCGCGATGGCGGCGAGCACGGCGGCCGCAGTCGTTCCACGTTGTCCTTGTCCGTGAAATATGGTCATGGCGTCTCTACTCCTCAGTTCTCGTTCTCCTGCAGTTCTTCGAGGATCGCGCCGAGGCGTTGAATCTCCTCGCCGTAGAGCGCCCAGTTGCCGTCGCGCTGGGCCACCAGGGCGCGCGAGTAGTGATCCTGCGCCCGCGTGGCCAGAGCGGTGGATGTGCCCAGGGGACTGTCGCCAGCAACCGGTGCGGCCGTGGGCGCCAAGGCGGCTTCGGCCGCGGCACCGGGCGCGGCGTCGGTCATCAAGAGATTGCTCGTAGCGGGACTCGTTGCCGACGGTGTGCCGCCAAACAGCCGGTCGAGCGCGTGGTCGAGCGTATCCTCCATCACGATCTGATTCTGGTAGGCAACGACCACGCGGGTCAGTTCCGGGATCCGTCCGCCCGAAGCACGCAGGTAGAGCGGCCGGATATAGAGCAGCGCCTCCTCGATCGGAATCACCAGGAGCGTGCCCTGAATCACCTCGGAGCCCTGCTGGTTCCACAGCGTGATCTGCGGGGAGATGTCCTGATCCTGGTTGATCCGCGCGACAATCTGCGAAGGGCCGAAGATCAGTTTCTGCTTCGGGAACTGGAAGACGAACATCTTGCCGTAGTTGTCGCCGTCGCTGCGTGCGACCATCCAGGCGGCGAGGTTGTTCTTGCCACGCGGCGTGAACGGGAGCATCTGGATGAACTCGGCCCGCTCCTCGCCCGGCAACCGCATGATGGTGTAGTACGGCTCCATCTGCTCGTTGTCGATCACCGGCACGTCCCACTGGTCCTCGCGGTTGTAGAACACCGAGGGGTTGGTCATGTGGAAGGTGGAGTACATCGCCGTCTGCAGCGAGAAGATCCCCTCTGGATAGCGGAGGTGGCTGCGAAGCGATGCCGGCATCGTATCGAGGGGCTTCAGCCAGCCCGGGAAGATCTTGCCGAGCGTGACGGCGATCGGATCGTTGGGTTCCGCCAAGTAGAAGGTTGTGTAGCCGTTGTACGCGTCGATGACGACCTTCACCGAGTTGCGGATGTAGTTGACGCCGGCCGCTACCGGTGTCGAGTACGGATAGTTGCCGCTCACCGTGTACGCGTCGCGAATCCAGTAGAGCCGACCGTCGGCGATCACCAGGTAGGGGTCGGCGTCGTAACGGAGGAACGGGGCGATGTTCGCCATCCGCTCCGAGATGTTCCGGTGATAGATGATGCGGCTGTCCGCGTTGAGCTGTCCGCTGACCAGGATCTCGTAGGACCGGAAGCGCAGGCTGAACAGCAGCCGGTGGAAGGCGTTTCCGAGCTCGAGGCCGCCCGCCCCGTCGTAGCGGGTCGAGACGTTGTCCTCCCCTTCCGGGTAGTGGAACTCGTCGGTGTTGGTGTTGATCAGGACGTAGTCGTTCGACAGTTCGCCGAAGTAGATGCTCGGCTCGTCCACCTGAAGATCGGTTTTCGACGCCGGCGGCAGGTCCTGGATGAACAACACCGGGAGGCCTTCCGGCGTCACCTGGTTGACGGGGCCGAGCGCGACACCGAAGCCGTGCGTGTACTGCAGCCGCTCGTTGATCCAGGACCGGTTCGGCAGGCTGTCGGAGTTGAGCTCGCGGCTCGACAGCATTGTCTGCCGGTACTCGCCGTCGATGACGTATCGGTCGTTGTCGACCGAGGCGAACTCGTAGTACGTCCGAATCTCCTGGATCTGGCCGAACGTGTCGAGCAGCGGCTGGTGATCCCACAGGCGGATGTTGTTGATCGTCTCGGCGTTGTTGGCGATGTCATCCATCGTCAGCAGCGCATCGCCAGACACCTGCCGTTCCTCCACCTCGTCGAGGTCGAACGCGGTTCGGGTCCCGGCGATGTTGTGCGCGATGAAGGGTGCTTCCTTCTGCTGTTCGTCTGGCGTGACGATCAGTTGCTGGAACAGCCCTGCCGTGGCGCCGCCCCCGACCCAGACGACCATGTAGACGCCCACTGCGGCGGCGACGGGCCAGGTCGTGGAGGCAAACGCCGAGTAGAGCGCCGCACCCGCCGCGAGGACCGACGCCGCCATCAGGATCCGGAAGACTGGCAGACGGATGGCCACGTCGGCATAGGCCGCGCCGTGGACAATGCCGGCTGGCGTTGTGAGCAGGCGCGGCATGTCGAGATACGCGCCCCACGCGAACAGGACGAAGATCGCGGCGACAAGCAGCAGCAGGTGCTGGCGCGCGGCGTCGGCGACGCGCAGACTCGCCTGATCGAGAGTGATCTCGCCCGCCACGATGTAGGCGCCGGCCGCGCCCGCGAGCGTCAGTATCACGATCGACTGCAGGCCCAGACGGAGCAGATCGAGCATCGGCAGCGTGAAGATGTAGAACCCCGCATCGCGCCCGAAGAGCGGATCCGCGTCGCCGAACGGCGTCGCGTCGAGGTACTGCAGCACCGTCATCCAGCGGCTCGACGCCACGCCTGAGATGAACAGCGAGACGAGTGCGGCGACCGCCAGCGCGAGGAACCCGAGGTGGCGCCGTTCAAGGATGATCGGTTGCAGGTCACCGCCGCCGGTGAAGACGACGAACGGCCGCTGCGCGCGCCGCACCGCGAGGCGGAGGTTGCCGAAGAGGAAAGCGAAAGCAACCAGGAATCCGGCAATCCCGACCAGGGCGCGCGCCGTCAGGCTCTTGACGAAGAGCCCCTGGTAGCCTACTTCGCCGAACCAGATCCACTCCGTGTACAGCTCCGCCATCGACGGCAGCATCACGAAGAGCACCAGCACGAGGAGTGCGAGCGAGAGTTTGGTACGCACGGTACTCCGAAGGTTACGTTAGCCCGTGGACGGGCGCAAGGCGGGCGTAAGCCCGCCTTGTAACCGCGGGCGTCCCTGCCCGCGGCGAAACCGCGCGCCTAGTGACCGCGGGCGTCCCGCACGCGGCGAAACTGCGCGCCGCAGGCGGCCGCCTCCAGTATCCGGCGCTTCCTCCAGTCTCCCCCGTAACCGCGGGCGTCACAACTCGCGCAGCGCAGTGGCGACCGGCAGGCGGGCGGCCCGGATGGCGGGGAAGAGGCCGCCGAGGAAGCCCATCACGACGGCGACGACGATTCCCTGCACCGCCAGCGCCGGCGTCACCATGAAGGCGAACGCCACCTGGCTGAAGGTCTGGAAATTGAGCGTCGCGGTCTGGTAGCCGTTGAAGGCGAGGTAGGCGAGGGTGCCGCCGATCACGCCGCCGGCGACGCTCAGCAGAACCGATTCCAGCATTACGGAAATCACGACCGGCAGGCCGGAGAAACCGAGCGCGCGCAGGGTCGCGATCTCGCGCGTGCGTGTGGCGACCGCGTTGTACATCGTGTTGATGGCGCCGAAGACGGCGCCGACGCCCATCAGAATGGCGATGAACGTACCGACGCCGGTGATGATGCCGGTCATCAGCTCGGACTGTCCGGCGTAGTAGTCGGTCTCGCGCTCCACCATCACGTCGAGACGTGGATCGGTCGTCAAGGCGTCGCGGAAGGTGTCAAAAGCGTCGGTCGATTCGAGCTTCGCGAAGACCGACTGAACCGTGTCGCCACGCCGGTACGCGGGTCCGAGGACCAGCGCGTCACACCAGATCTCCGACTCTGCGAGGGTGCCGTCCGCCTCGAAGATACCCACGACCTCCCACGTGCTCTCGCCCCAACGCTGGGTCGAGCCCAGTTCCAGGCCCCGGAACTGTAGGGAAGCGCCGCGGCCCACGATGATCTCGTTCGTGCCGGGGCGGAACGCCCGGCCCTCGACAATCTGCAACTCGTTGTGGATGTCGAAGGCGGCCGGCTCGACACCGCGCAGCGGCACGTTCGCCGGTGTGTCGGTGCTCCGCTTCGGGACGTCGACCACGACGAACAGCTCGGCGGATGCCACCGGTCCGCTGTCGTTGCGCGCTATACCGGCAGCGTCCTTCACGATCCGGGCACTGGACAGATCGAGCGCGCTGCTCAACTCGGTGTCGCTCCCGCCCCGCATCACGATCGCCGTGTCGGGCGAACCGGCGCCCACCATCGTCGCGCGGAACCCCTCGGCAATGGACAGCACGGCGACGAAGACGATCACCACGCCGGTCACGCCGATGACGGCGACGGCGGACGATCCGGCCCGCTGCGGGATCGTCCGGAGCGTCAGCGCGGTGACGGTGAAAACCTCGGTGAGAAAGCGCATCGGTTTCGCGGTGGCTGGCCGTCCTTACACCTTCCGGAGCGCGTTGACGATCCGGAGCCGTGTCGCCTGCACCCCGGGCAGGATCCCGGTGAGCAGTCCCAGCGTCGCCACCAGTGCGATGCCGACCAGCCAGTCGCCCGGCGGGACGACGAAGCCCTGTAGGAACCCGCCGGTCGGATCGCCTGCCCGGGTGAACAGATAGCCGAGTCCCAACCCGAGGCCGCCGCCCGCCGCCGCCAGGACGAACGACTCGAGCAAAACCAGCATCAGCACCTTCCGGTCGGTGAAGCCAAGCGTCTTCAGCACCGCCAGTTCGCTGGTTCGTTCGCGGATCGCCTGCGCCATCGTGTTGGCGGCGATCACCAGGATGGTGAAGAAGACGGCCGCGAGTACGGCGGCGACGATGGCGCCGATGTCGCCCGCCTGATTGGCCATTGCCTGTGCGAATGCCGATTCGGTGGAGGTCTTCGTTTCGGCCGGCGAGTTGGCGAAGCGGGCATCCACCGCGGCTGCGATCGCATCCGCGTTGGCCGGATCGTCCACACGGATGACGTACTGGCCGATCAGGCGGTCCCCGCGCGCGTTCCCCTCGGCAAGGTACTCGTAGTGGAAATACAGCATCGACGTCTGGAAGCCCCCGTTGCCGGCTTCGAAGATGCCGTCGATGGTGAACTCCCACGGGGCGTCATCGGCGGTGCGGAAGATGGTTCCCTGCAGGGGAATCCGGTCGCCCACGGCCCACCCGTACCGGTCCGCGAGGTCGCGGCCGACAATGGCGCCGGTCCGGTTCCGGATCCAGGTCTCGCGCTCGGTTTCGGTCAGGACAATCTCGGGGTAGAGGCGAAGGTAGCTCTCCGGGTCGACGGCGAACTGCGGGAAGAAGTTGCGGGGATCCTGGTAGATGCCGCCGAACCACTGCGAGAAGCTGAGGTCCGCGACGCCGTCGACCGCGGTGATCCGTGCCAGGTAGCTCTCGGGCAGCGGCAGAATCAGCGACACCTTGTGGCTTACCAGCAGCCGGTCCGCACCCGCCACGCTGACACCCATGCTGAAGGATTGCCGCACTGCCATGAGGTACGCGAAGAGGATGAACGCAACGACGATGGACGCGACGGTGAAGAACGTGCGCGTCTTCCGCCGGAAGAGGTTCTTCCAGACGAGCGGCAGGTACTTCACGCGACCGGCTCCGTCGAGAGGGACCCCTTGTTCAGGTGTAGGGTGCGCCGCGCTCGGGCGGCGGCATGTGCGTCATGCGTCACCATGACGATCGTCTTGCCGTGCTCCCGGTTGAGCGCGTCGAGGAGGTCGAGAATCTCGTCGCCCGACTTCCGGTCGAGGTCGCCGGTCGGCTCGTCGCAGAGCAGCAGCGTGGGGTCGGTGACGATGGCGCGCGCGATGCCGACCCGCTGCTCCTGTCCGCCGGAGAGCTGCCGTGGGTAGTGCTTCGCCCGGTCCGAGAGGCTGACCACTTCGAGCGCGGTCGCCACATGCTTCCTCCGCTCGGCGCGCGACAGCGGCGTCAGCAGCAGGGGCAGCTCGACGTTCCGCTCCGCCGTCAGTACCGGCAGCAGGTTGTAGAGCTGGAAGACAAAGCCGATGTGCCGCGCGCGCCAATGCGCGAGCTTGCCGCCCGACATACGGTCGATCCGGTCGCCGCCGACGATGACCGACCCCTCGCTCGGTGTGTCGAGCCCCCCCAGCAGGTTGAGCAGCGTCGTCTTCCCGGAGCCGGACGGCCCCATCAGGGCCAGATAGTCGCCCTGCGGCATGTCGAGCGTCACTCCCTGCAGCACGTCAATCCGCTCCGAGCCCCGCCGGTATTCCTTGTGCAGGTTGCGAACCTCGACCAGTGTCCCGTTTTCAGCCATCCCGGCAACTACTCCGTCACTACCCGATCCCCGTCGCCCAGCTCCGGCGGCGGCGCCGCGATCACGCGATCGCTCAGCGTCACCCCCGACAGCACCTCGATCTCGCCCCCGTCCTCGAGGCCCAGCGTCACCGCACGCCGCTCTGCCGTGTCTCCCCGCAGCAGGAATATAGCACTAGTCTCCCCCTCGTCCCGCACGGCATCCGACGGAATCCAGAGCCGCGGCCTCGCCTCCGCATCGTCCACCGCCACCGCCACCGTCGCGGCGGCTTCGAGGAACGCGACGTTCACCCCCATGTCGGGCAGGATGCGCGGATCGCCCAGTTCATCGAACGCAATCCGCACCAGCACCGTCGCCCGCTGACGGTCCGCCGCCGGGATGGTGGTGATGACCGATCCCGGGATGTCCCACTCCGGGTAGGCGTCGAGGTTCGCCACCACCCGCTGCTCCGGTTCCACCCGGCCGATATAGCTCTCGTTCACGTCGACTTCGATCTCGAGCGACGACATGTCGACCAGGGTGCAGATTCCCGTCCGCGTAAAGCCGCCCCCGGCGCTCACGGGCGAGATCATCTCCCCGGGCTGCGCGTCCTTCGAGATGGCGACGCCGCTGAACGGCGCGCGGATCACCATGTCGTCGATGGCGGTTCGCTGCAGATCGATCTGCCGTTCCGCAACGACGATCTGTTCCCGCTGATTCGCAATCCGCGCTCGCAACGAGTCCGCTTCCGCCCTGGCGGTGTCGAACTCCGCCTGACCGACAATCCCCGCTTCGAGCAGCTGCTCGTGTCGCCGGAGGTCGAGGACCGCCTCTTCGTGACGCACTGCCATCTCGGCCAGCGCGCCCCGCTGGGCCTGCAGTTGCGCCTCGCTCAGCGCCAGACGCGACCGTTCGGTTGTATCGTCCAGTCGCGCAAGCACCTGGCCTTCGCGTACCTCCATCCCTTCCTCGACCAGCACGTCCAGGATCCGGCCGGTCACCTTGGAGGAAACGGTGGACTGGAGCCGCGCCGTCACATATCCCGACGCATTCAGCACCGTCGGCTGCAGATCCCCGGCAACCGTCTGGCGCACCGCGACCGTCCGCACTGTCGGAATTTGCGAGGCGTCCCACCACCGCCAGGCTGCGAACCCGCCGGCGCTCGTGATCGCGATGATTCCGATCACGCCGATCAGCGGTGCGATCCAGTTTCGCCGACGCCGGGACCGGTCGATCTTCAGTTCGTCCAGCGAAGCCATCGTCTTCTTGGATGGTATCAAACCGTCCGCTACGTGGATTCCCGGCGCGCGCGCGATATCGCGCCCGACATCGTGTGCGAGATAATGGAGCCATGGCAGCACGGCGCACCGGGACGATAATCTACAAGCGCGATCTTTCGCCCATCCTCGCGATCTTTCGCCTCGCGCCGGAGCTGGGGCAAGCGTTTCCACCGTCGGTAGCCGGGCAGTACATTGCACTCGGGCGCGACGATGTGCCGCTCACGAAGCGGGCCGGCGCCGGGCCGGCCCGGCGGCCAGGGTACGTGCCGGACACCGACGCAGACGGGACGCCGCGCACCGGACGGATAGTCCGCGCCTACTCCATCGCATCGGCGCCCTGGGAACAGGATTGCGGCTATCTGGAGTTCTATGTCGTTCTGACAATCAGCCGCGAGGGCGTGTCGGGGCGGCTCAGTTCGATGCTGCTGCGGATGGACACGGATGAGGATCGGCAACTGGTATACGTCGATCGCATCGCGGGGACTTTCACGCTGGCGGAACGCGCCGACGGGTATGACCATGTGGTGATGGTCGGGACGGGGACGGGGCTGGCGCCCTTTGTCTCAATGGTGAAGCAGTTGCATCACGCCGCCGTGACGGGGCGGCGCGACGATCGCCGTTTCACGCTGATCCACGGCAACCGGACACATGATGAACTGGCGTACCACGGGGAATTGCTGGAGATCGAACGGGCGCGCGCGTTCGATTTCGTCTACGTGCCGACTGTCAGCCGACCGGGAAGGCACGACCGCGCCGCTGGCCTGGTGGGTGTCGGTCGTGCCAGCAACATCCTCCGCCACGTCCTCGGGTTGCCGGCCGCCGAGGCGCTGGCGCTGGACGCGGCGCGGGCGGCAGGAAGCGGTATCGATCGGGCCGAGCCGGCCGTGGCGCGAGCCGAGCCGGCCGTACTTCCGCGCCACCTGACCGCCGAGGGCCTGCACGGCCGGATGCCGGCGGGTCGGACGGTCCTGCTCATCTGCGGGAACGCTCTGGGAATGGCGGACGTAGAGGCGGCGGCGGGACAAGCGGGCCTCGATACGGAGAAGGAAGAATGGTAACCAGGGTGCGTCCGACTGCCCTGATACGCGTCGCCGCGGGGTTGCCGGCGCCGCCCGGGTCGCCGGCGGTCTGGACAAACGGCGGCAAGTTGGATTAAATCGATAGTACCCGCCACCCGGCTCCATGTTGAGGAAGTACGAACAACGCGGATACCTGGAAGACGAACGCGACCGTCCGGGCCGAGTTCTGGACCGTGATCGTCGTCCCAAGGGTGATGGCCGCCCGAGGCGTGGCTATGGATCGCGCGAGCCGCGCGCGATGAACATGCCCGCGTTCCAGGAAGTGATGAAGTGCGCCCGTTGCGGGCACGCGCTGGATTCCGCCTTTATCCGGTTCGATACGCAGTGTGAGGGGTGCGGCGCCGATCTCCACAGTTGCGCACAGTGCACCTGGTTCGACACCAGTCAAACGCTGGAGTGCGCGCGGCCGATCCCGAAACGAGTATCACCGAAGGATGGGCGTAACGACTGCACCTTCTTCGAAGCGCGTGTAACGGTCGAACGGGAAACACACTCCCGAGCCACGCCAGCGCCTGCAGTCTCTTCGGATGCGTCGTCGTCAGCGTCGTCGTCGTCACAACCGTCGGAGGCCTCGCCCGACCCAGCGAGCGCGCGGCAGGCGTTCGACGACCTGTTCAAGTAAATGGATTTCGGCGGCGCGTCCACCCGTCTCGAGTCTCGTCTCGCCGCTCTCCAGGCGCCGGTCCGTCTGGTCTTCTTCACGCAGACTTTCGATTGCGACGGTTGCCTGTTGGCGCGGCAGGTGGTCGACCGGCTCGCGGCAATGTCGGATCAGTTGACCGTCGTGGAGCACAACCTCGCGCTGGACAAGGACGAGGCGGCGAAGTACGGCGTCGACCGGGCGCCCGCGCTTGCGGTCGAGGGCCCCGGAGACGACGGCGGCGTGGGGGACTTGGGCATTCGCTACTACGGAGTGCCGGCCGGCTTCGAGCTGGAATCGGTCATCGAAGCGATCGAACTCGTGGCGGCAGGCGGAGCCGCCGCGGTGGCGGCCGGCAAGGCGGCGCTTAGCGACGAGACGCTCGACACGGTCGAGGCGCTCGACCGCGACGTCAACCTGCGCGTGTTCGTCACCCCCACTTGACGGTTCTGTCCCCAGGCGGTCAGCCTGGCCATGCGTCTGGCGGCGGCGAGTCCGCGCATCACCACGACGGTGATCCAGGCGATCGAGTTCCCGGACCTGGCGCAGTTGTACCGGGTCACCGGCGTGCCGAAGACGTTGGTGGACGACACGATCGAAATCGTCGGCGCGCTCCCCGAAGCGACGTTCGTCGCGCAGGCGCTCGGCGCGTAGCCCGGGCGCTAGCCACGGGCTATCATCGCTTCATGCCTGTCGCTACGCGGGACCCCGTCTGCGGCATGACGGTGGACCCTGACAAGTCCCGGTTCTCCTTCGACTACGCCGGCACGACGTATCACTTCTGCGGCGGCGGCTGCCACGCTGCGTTCCAGCAGGATCCCGAGGCCTTCCTGAAGCATGCGGCCGAGACCGCCGCTGCCGCGCCGGCGATGCATGGCGATCATGCAGCGATGCACGGCGACCACGCAGCCGTCGAGGCAGCGCCAGCGCCTCCGGGCACGGTGTACGTCTGCCCGATGTGTCCCGACGTCCGCGAGACCGAACCGGTGCCCTGCCCCAGTTGCGGCATGGCGCTCCAGCCGCTCATGGTGACGGCGGACGAAGGACCGAATCTCGAGCTGATCGACATGCGACGCCGGTTCTGGATCGCGGCGGCGATCGGTTTTCCGGTGTTCGCCCTGGCGATGACCGAGATGCTGGCGGGCGCCGGCGGGCTGCCGATCAGCCGCGCGGTTTCGAACTGGCTGCAGTTCGCTTGCGCAACGCCGGTCGTCGTCTGGGCGGGCCGTCCCTTCTTCGAGCGCGCCTGGACATCGGTGGTGAACCGTAGTCCGAACATGTTCACGCTGATCGCCCTGGGCGTCGGGACCGCGTTCGTCTACAGCGCGGCCGCCACCATCGTCCCCGGCGTGTTTCCCGCCGGTTTCCAGATGAACGGTGGCGTGGAGCCGTACTTCGACACCGCGGTCGTGATCGTGGTTCTGGTGCTGCTGGGCCAGGTGCTCGAACTGCGCGCACGTCACCGGACCGGCGCCGCGCTGCGCGCCCTGCTCGACCTCGCACCGCCCGTCGCGCACCGGGTCATGGCGACTGGGGACGCGGAGGTGCCGCTCGCCGAGGTCCAGGTCGGCGACCTCCTGCGGGTGCGGCCGGGAGAGCGGATCCCGGTGGACGGCGTCGTCACCGGGGGGCGAAGTGCGGTCGACGAATCGATGATCAGCGGTGAACCGATCCCGGTCGAGAAGGACGCGGGCTCAAACGTGGTGGGCGCCACCATGAATGGCACCGGGAGCCTGGTGATGCGCGCCGAACGGGTCGGCAGCGACACGTTGCTCTCGCGCATCGTCCAGATGGTGTCCGACGCCCAGCGCAGCCGGGCGCCGATTCAGAGTGTCGCCGACCGGGTGGCAGGCATCTTCGTGCCTGCTGTCGTCACGGTCGCGATCGCCGCGTTCGTCGCCTGGGCCGTCGCCGGTCCGGAACCGCGCCTCGCTTTCGCGCTGTTGAGCGCCGTCGCCGTCCTGATCATCGCTTGTCCCTGTGCGCTTGGCCTCGCCACGCCGATGGCGATCATGGTCGGCACGGGCCGCGGCGCCACCGACGGCGTGCTGATCCGCGACGCCGAGGCGTTGCAGACGCTGGAGCGGGTCAACACGCTCATCGTTGACAAGACCGGAACGCTCACGGAAGGACGACCGAAGGTGCAGACGGTCGCGGGACCGTTCGACGGCGACGAACTGGTCCGGCTGGCGGCCGGTCTGGAACGGACCAGCGAGCATCCGCTCGCGGCGGCCATCGTCAAGGCGGCGGAGCCGCGCGGAGGGGCGGCGGCGACGGCGACCGACTTCGACTATCAGCCCGGCCGCGGCGTGACCGGGCGCGTGGAGGGCAGACGGGTGGCCATCGGAACGGCGGCGTTCCTCGCGGACCGCGGCGTCGACGTTGCGGCGCTGACAGCCGATGCAGAGCCGGCGCGCGGTCGCGGCGAGACCGTCGTGTTCGTGGCGGTGGATGATCAAGCCGCAGGAATCATCGGCGTCGTCGATCCGGTCAAGGACTCGGCCGTCGAAGCGATTGGGATGCTGCGTGCGGAGGGGATCCGTGTCGTCATGGCGACGGGAGACAACCACGCGACGGCCGGCGCGGTGGCGGCACAAGTGGGAATTGACCCGGGCGACGTCCGCGCCGATGTGCTGCCAGCCGACAAGCGGCAGATTGTGGCGGATGAGCAGGCAGCCGGACGTGTCGTCGCGATGGCGGGGGATGGGATCAACGACGCGCCGGCGCTGGCGGAGGCGGCGGTCGGGATCGCCATGGGAACCGGGACCGATGTCGCCATGGAGAGCGCCGGGGTCACGCTGGTCCGGGGGGACCTGCGCGGCATCGTCCGGGCGCGGCGGCTGAGCCGTGCGACGATGCGGAACATCCGGCAGAACCTGTTTCTCGCGTTCATCTACAACGGCGTGGGAGTACCGGTGGCGGCGGGCGTGCTCTATCCGGTCATCGGGTTGCTGATCAGCCCGATCTGGGCGAGCGCGGCGATGACGATGAGTTCACTCTCGGTGATCGGGAACGCGCTGCGTCTCCGACGCGTCGGGTTGTAAGCCCGCGCCTTTACCAGCGACAAGAGCTACGCGCGGTACGGGTCGTGTGGGCGGGAGCGGAAGCTGCCGATGAACATCGACATCAGGCCGACCAGCGCGGCGCCCGCCATTGCCCAGAAGAAGGACGCCACCTCGAAACCGGGGACGATCCACGCGGCCAGCGCGAAAGTGACGCCGTTGACGACGAAGTAGAAGACGCCGAGCGACATCACCGTCAGCGGCAGCGTCAGGACAACCAGCACCGGCTTCACGACGGTGTTCACCACACCGAGCACCAGTGAGGCGACGGCAAGCGCCCGCATCGACGGGATGGTGACACCCGGGAGGATCCACGCGGCGGCGCCGAGCGCGACGCCCGTCGTCACCCAGTGGATAAGGAACCACTTCATCGGAAGAGGACTCCCGGCGCCAGCACGCCGTCCGGATCGAGCGCCGCCTTGACGGCTCGCATTTCGTTGATGCCGTCGACCCCGTACAACTGTTGCAGCAGCGCCTGCTTCACCGTGTTTCGTCCGACGCCATGTTCCGCCAGCGGCGAGCCGCCGAGGCGGACAATCGCGCGGCCGCATTCGAGAATCGCCTCGCGGCCGTGGGTGACGTCATCGATGGTACGCGGGATCACGTTGGGGTGCACGTTGCCGTCGGAGATGTGTCCCCAGATGGCATAGTCGAGGCGCCGTGTCTCGAAGGCGTCGCGAAACAGCGCCAGGCTCTCGGCGAACTTATCAAACGGCACGATCATGTCGGCGGCGGTCTTGGCGATTGCCGTCCCGGTGCGTCGCTTCCTCTCGCCGACGCGCCGGTTGATGCCCTCGGGCGCCGCTTCGCGCAAGGCGACAAGTTCGGCCTGCCGCCGCGTATCGGTGGGAAGCGCGATTTCGCTGCGGTCGAGCGCGTCGGCATCTGCCAGCAGGCGACAGAGGCGGACGAGGGGAGAATCGGGTCCATCGTCCGCGAGGGCCCCGGCGATCTCGGCGTACGCCGCGGCCGGATCGGTCGCGGCGGCGGCCTCGCCCGGCAGTTCCACCTGCGCGAGCAGCGCTACCGCCGTATCGTCAGGCAATGCGATTCCCTGCCGGCGCGCCGCGCCATCCTCCCGGACGATCTCGAGGCTGCGCGCGTCGAGATGCTCGATGGCCGCGACGTCGAAGCCCGACGCGCCGTCGGTGCGCCAGCAGTCGAGGCCGGCTTCCCGCAGTCTCCCGGCCAGATCCACCGCTGCGGTTTCGCTCGCCAGCGGGATCCAGATCATCGCAATCCGCGGCGCCGGGGTGACAACTGCGAACGCGATCTCGGTGATGACGCCCAGCGTCCCCTCCGCGCCGATGAACAGATCGATCAGGTCCATCTCCGGTTCAGCGAAGTACCCGGCCGAGCACTTCACCACGTCCGGCATGCGGTACGTCGGCAGCGGCACGCGACGAACCTCACCCACCGTCTCGACTTCGAACCAGCCGTCGGGATGCGCGGTCGTCTCGCCCCGCGTGATGTCGAGCACTTCACCCGAGGCGAGGACCACCGTCAGCCCCCGCACCCAATCGCGGGTCGTGCCGTACTTGAAGGTGGCCGCGCCAGCCGCGTTGGTCGAGACGACACCACCCGCGAACGCACCGTCGAAGGTCGGCGCGGGCGGGTAGAAAGCATCGCTCCGGTCGAGCGCCGCCTGCAGCGTCGCGATGGGCACACCCGCCTCGGCGACCACTTCGTCCGGCCCGATCCGGACGATCCGGTCGAACCGCTGCATGTCGATCACGATTTCGCCCATCGGCGTCGCCCCACCGGTGAGTGACGACTGCGCGCCGACCGGCAGTATCGGCGCCCCGCCGGTTACGAGCGCGGACACGTCCGCCTCCGTGGCGGGACGCGCGACGCCGGCCGAGTGCCCCCCGGGGAAGTGCGCTGCGTCCTCGAGATACGCGGCCAGCAGCCCGGTGTCCGCCCGGACCGCCGTTTCGCCCGCCTGTCCTCGCGCCGCCCGCGCCCGGATACGATGAGAGGGCATTGGGTGGGCATTATCCCGCATGGACGCCGGTGCGGACGGGGTGTACAGTCGGCCGCATGACCCTTGCAGAGAGAAGGATGATCCGCCGTTCGCGGGGTCCGGCGCTTACTGCCGTGATGGCGACGGCGCTGTTGCTGACGTCCGGCAATGCCGAGGTATCCGCGCAGCAGGCCGACGACGACGTGGTGGCGCGCATCGGCGACATAGAGGTGACGTTCGCCGAGGTGGAGGACGCCTGGCGGGCGAACGACGCCGCGTCTCGCCTGCGGATGCTGCAGGAGGTGTACGAGACGCGACGCCGCGCGCTCGACATTCTCCTGGGCGACCGACTGATCGACCGTGAAGCGGCGGCCCGTGGCATGACACGGGAGGAACTGCTCATCGCGGAGCTTCCGAGCCGGACTCTGGAGGTCACCGAGGAGGAGATCCAGGAGATCTGGGATCGGAACAAGGATCGCTTCCCGAATCAGACCCTGGAAGAGCTGCGGCCGGAAATCGTTGCCGCCATCCAGCAGCAGCGCCCGATGCAGGCGCTGCACGCTTTCACGAACGAGTTGCGCGAGGCGGCGGGCGACGTCATGGTGATGCTCGAACCGCCGCGACAGATGGTCGAAACGCTCGCCGAGGATCCGGCGCGCGGCCCGGCGGACGCGCCGGTGGAGATTGTCGAGTTCTCCGACTTCGATTGTCCGTTCTGCCAGCGCGCCACCGAGACGGTCGACCGGCTGCTCGAGGAGTTCACCGGCCAGATCCGTTTCATCTACAAGGATTTCCCGTTGCCGAGCCATCCGAACGCGTTCAAGGCGGCGGAGGCGGGCAACTGCGCGCACGAGCAGGACCGGTTCTGGGAGCTGCACGACACGATGTTTGCCAATCAGGGTGCACTCAGCGTTGACGAACTGCACGCCTACGCCGAGAACCTGGAACTGGACACCGAAGCCTTCGCCGCGTGCCTCGACAGCGGACGCCACACCGCCACCGTCGAGCGCGACATGGAGATCGGAAACGACTACGGCGTGTCATCCACGCCCACGTTGTTCCTCAATGGCCGCGCGGTGCTGGGCGCCGCGCCGTACGAGACCTTCGAGCAGATCATCCGAGAGGAACTCGCCGCCGCCGGACGGTAGCTCCATGACCGCTGCCCCCGCCATCCGTACCGTGGCACTGGCCGTCACACTCGCCGCGGCGGCATGCAGCGCGAGCGACGACCCCGCTGCCGGCGCCGTGGAGACGGAGGCGCCGCCACCCACGGAGCTCTCCCCGCAGCCGCCCGCGGTCTCCCCCAGCCCGGGTGAGGAAGCCGACGGGGCCCGTTTCCAACGGCTCAGCGTCGAAGCACTCCGCCTGATGATCGCGGCGGCTCAGGCGGAACTCCCGATCGGTCCCATCCAGGAACGGATCACTGCCGCGCGTAGCGAGGCCACGACGGACATCGCTGCCGCCGCAGACGCGCTGGAAGGGGCTGTCGCGGACCTGCAGGCGATGCTGGCCGCGTCCCGCGACTAGGAGCTCCGCCCGGTCTCGACGGGTCAGTTACCGGAGAGGAACGAAGCTTCTTCGGCGAGCCACGCGTCGTAGTCGGCCTGGCTCATCACCTCGGCAAAGCCGCGCATGCGGTAGTGGCCGAGACCGCAGAGCTGCGAGCAATTCACTTCGTACTCGCCCGTCTGCGTCGGCACCCAATAGACCGGTACCTGGATGCCGGGGATTGCATCCTGCCTCACGCGCATCTCGGTGATGCCAAAGCTGTGGATGACATCCTGCGATGACAGGTAGACGATGATCGGCTTGTCGACCGGCATGTTCAGCTGGTTGACAGTCATGATATCGTCGGCGGCGTTCGCACTGCTCCGATCGAGCCCGATCACGTTGGTAGGGGTGATCAGACTGAGGTCGCGCTGCCCGAACCGGCCGTCCGCGCCGGGGTAGTGCGAGATCCACTCGAACTGCTTCCCGATCATGTTGACGACGGTCGCTTCCCCGGTCGGCGGGATGTCGTTGACGCGGTGCGCCCATGCCGGGATGGCGAATCCGACCAGCAGGACTGCCTCGATGGCCGCCACCGCCCACTCCAGGTAGCTGGAAGTGTGACTGGTCACGCCCTTGTAGTTGGCGGTCGGGTTCGCGCTCGCGCGGAACCGGAACAGCGTGTAGACGTAGAACGCTCCCCATCCGATGAACAGCACGGCCATCAGATAGTGGATGAGGATGATCATCTCGTCGATCTCGCCGGCGTGAGCCGACGCCTGAATCGGCAGTCCAAGCAACTCGCCCATCTACGAAACTCCTCCCGCATCGCCACGATGGTCCGTGGCGTCGAATGCGTCCTCGTTCCCGAGCGCCTGCCGGGACCGTTTTAACAGGTGAAACATGAATCCGACGAAGCCGCTCAGCACACCACCGGTAACGCCGAGCAGTGTGAAGACGGCCCAGTTCAGGCTCTGCGCTTCCGCAGAGTCGGGATCGGCGCCGAAGCAGATCGGACAGGCCAACGCCACCGCGGGCGCGAGCATGACGAGCGCCGCCGCCATCGTAGCTGTCGAGATTCTCTTCATGGCAGAACCCTCCGCGACCGTCACCGCATTCCGATCGCGCGCGTCTTCCGAACGAACAGCACCGCGTAGGCCGTCATCCCGATCACCGCCGCGAGCGACCCGCCGGCGAACAGCAGGTATCCGCTGCCGCCGCGGCCGCTCAGGAACATCGCGGTACCCCACCAGGTAGTGAGCGCCGCCAGCAGTATGGACGCCCCGATGAAGACGAGATGAATGGATCGCAGCGACATGGTGGCCTCTGTCGGTTTCGCGTTCCTCAGTGGGCGGGCGCAGCCGGCGCCGGCGCGTTCGCGTTCGGCACGGTGTAGTACTCGCCGAGCTTGTCGGCATGGCCGAGCAGCGGCAGGAAAATGAGCCCCAGGAAGAAAACGACGGTCAGGAGCAGCGACCAGTAGATCATCTTCCGCTCGCCGATGAGGTGCATGAAGAAACTGGCCACCAGCGAGCCCTTCGTCGCCGCGATGACCAGGGCCACGATAACGGCGATCGGCACGCCCCAGAAGTCGATGTAGGAGATTGCCACGGTCACCGCGGTCAGCACGCCGAGCGCGCCGGCCACCTTCATGTATATCCGAATGTGCGCCTGAACGTCTTCACTCATGGTTCGCTTGTCGTCCTCCGCGAGCTACAGCAGGTAGAGCACCGGGAACAGGAAGATCCATACCAGATCGACGAAGTGCCAGTAGAGGCCGGCGGCTTCGATCCGGTTCGTGAACTGCTCCTTGTTCGTGTACCACATCTTCGAGCCGGGCAGCAGGAGGTAGGTGTTGACGATCACTCCGGCGATGATGTGCATCGCGTGCAGTCCGGTCATCGTGAAGTAGATGGCAAGGTAGGTGCTCGTCCACGGGAAGTTTCCGATGTCGAACTCGTGGCTGTACTCGAACGCCTTGACCACCATGAAGAGGAGCGACAAGCCGATCGTCGTCCCCATGTACTTCTTGTAACCGCCCAGGTCGTCCATCTTGAGCGACGCGTAGGCCATCACCATCGTGACGCTCGACCCGATCAGCACCGCGGTGTTGAACGTCCCGAGTGGCACGTTCAGCACGTCCACGCCGAATGGCCACGTGCCCTCCGGCGCCATCAGGCGCAGCAGCACATAGGAAGAAAAGAGCGCGCCGAAGAGCATCACCTCCGACGCGAGGAAGAGCCAGATGCCCAGCTTGACGTTCGTCAGCCCGGTATCCGGCCGTTCATCAACGATGTATGGAATATCCATGTCTCGACGTTCTGCCCTGTCCTTCGTTCATCCGTTCGATTTGTCCGCTCGTCAGGCGCCGGCCGGCTTGGCCGCCGCCGGGGTCCCCGAGCTGGGGGGATCCGCCTCGCCCTGCATCATGAAGTCACTGGCCGCGCCCGGCACGCTGTACTCGTACGGGCCGCGGTACGCCCGCGGCGGCGTGGCGAAGTTCCCGTGCGGCGGTGGCGACGGCGCCTGCCATTCGAGCGTGGTCGCCTGCCACGGGTTGTCGCCTACCTTCTCCCCGCGCTTGATGCTGTTCAAGAAGTTGTAGATGAACGGCAACTGGAAGAGGCCCAGCACCCACGCCGCGATGCTGATCACCTCGTTCAGCCACAGCACGTCCGCGTTCATCGTGTACTGCGCGCCGCCGTCGTACATCCGGCGGTTCATCCCGGACAAACCCTGGTAGAACATCGGCATGAAGACGACGTTGATCGCGATGAACGAACCCCAGAAATGAATGCGGCCCAGCAGGTCGTTCATCTTGCGGCCCGTCGCCTTCGGGAACCAGTAGTAGACGCCCCCGAACAGCGCCATCAGCGTCCCCGGCGCCACGACGTAGTGGAAGTGCCCGATGACGTAGTAGGTGTCGTGCAGGTGGATGTCCGGTGCGGAGAGGCCGAGTGGAAGCCCGGTCAGTCCGCCGATCCCGAACATCGGCAGGAAAGCCAGGGCGAAGAGCATCGGCACGGTGAACCGGATCGATCCTCCGTAGAGCGAGATGAAGAGCGACGACAGGATGATGACCGACGGGATCGAGATGATCATCGTGGTCGTCTGGAAGAATGAGCTCATCGTCGTTCCCATGCCGGTCAGGAACATGTGGTGCGCCCAGACGATGAACGACATGAAGCCCAGGAAGACGGTCGAGTAGACCAGCACGCTGTAACCCCAGATCGGCTTGCGCGTGTTGTTGGCCACGATATCGGTGACGATGCCGAGGGCCGGGAGGATAAGGACGTACACCTCCGGGTGCGCCAGGAACCAGAAGAGGTGCTGCCAGAGCAGCACACTGCCGCCACCGCTCGCCTCGACCGGGGAGTCGGCGTAGACGAGGCCGCTCGGCATGAAGAAGCTGGTGCCTGCCACCCGGTCCATCAACTGCAGTACGCCGGCTGCCTCGAGCGGAGGAAAGGCGAGCAGCAGCAGGAACGCGGTGACGAGCTGCGCCCAGACGAAGTACGGCAGCCGCATGAACGAAAGCCCCGGTGCGCGCAACTGAATCGTCGTGACGATGAAGTTGACCGAGCCGAGCAGTGACGACGTGATCAGGAACATCATCCCCGCAAGCCACATCGTTTGCCCGGTCGTGGCGAACACGGACAGGGGCGCATACGAGGTCCAGCCGGAGTTGGCGGCTCCGCCCGGCACGAAGAAGCTGGCGAACATGACGACGCCGCCCACGAAGAAGCTCCAGTAGCTCACCATGTTGAGCTTCGGGAACGCCATGTCGGGCGCTCCGATTTGCAGCGGCAGGACGAAGTTGCCGAAGCCGCCGACGGCGAGGGGAACGACGCCGAGGAACACCATGATGGTGCCGTGCATCGCGCCCAACTGGTTGTAGAACTCCGGCAACATGATGCCGTCCGGCGCCCGTTCCGCGCCCAGCCAGGTGCCGATCAAGGGAATCGGCTCGCCGGGATAGGCGATCTGCCAGCGCATCACCACCATCAGCGTGAAGCCGAACAACAGGAAGAGCAGGCCGGTCACGGCGTACTGGATGCCGATTACCTTGTGATCGACCGAGAAGACGTAGGTCTGCCAGAAGCCGAGCTCGTGATGCTCGTGCTCACCGTGCCCGTGTGCGGCGTCGTGTCCTTCGCTCCCGCCTGCCGCGGGGGAGGCGGTTTCCGTCGTCGTCACGTCAGCCAACGTCGTGACTCCTTTCGTACAGCTTCATGCTTGTCCGGACCCCTCGGTCCGCTGGAAATCCAGACGGCGCCGGTCGTCACGACCGATGCCTGAGGGGCCATCCCTGTCTCGGGCCGCACTAAATCACACAGCCCGGGCGAATTCTATCCGGCCCCGGCCGCTCGACGCAACCGCTCTCCCCGCGGTTGGAAACGACGCGCCTGCTACCTGCTACACTCGCGGATCGCGACGCCGGAACGGAGCGCCGCGCACCCGCAGGAGGCCGCCGCGATGAGCAGATCACACCTTCGATTCGGGATAGCAATTCCGGTGGTTGTAGCGGGGGTCTTCGCGTTGACGGCGGGCCTGGTCGGACAGGCGCCGGAACCGGGTCAGGGCTATCCGGTTGCCGACTGGCCGCTTGCGGGCGGGAACACCTCCAGTTCCCGCTATACGACGCTCGACCAGATCGCCCCCGACACCATCGACCGGCTGGGCGGCGCCTGGGTGGCCGAGTTTCCGGGCGGCGTTTCGTCGCGCGCGACGCCCGTCGTGCAGGACGGTGTCATCTATATGCCCGGGGGTGCAAACGTCTTTGCCCTCGACGCGCGCTCCGGCGAGCCGATCTGGCGCTGGCAGGCGGAGGACCCCGCGTCGCAGCGCGTGCCGTCCTGGCAGGGCGTTGGCCTCGGCGACGGCCACGTATTCATCGGACTGCGGAGCGCGGAAGTGGCCGCGCTCGATCAGGAGACGGGGGAGCTGGTCTGGGCGACCCCGGTAGGCAGCGTTCCGCAGGCGGAAGGCGAGACGGTCACCACGGCGCCGATCTACGCGCGCGGCAAGGTGTTCGTCGGCCTCGCGAACGGCGACAGCGGGGGACAGGGACGGGTCCACGCCCTCGATGCGCGCACCGGCGAAGTCCTCTGGACCTTCTTCGTGGTGCCCCGCCCCGGCGAGGTCGGCCATGACACCTGGCCGCAGGATTCCGACATCTGGCAGGTGGGGGGCGGCGGCGTCTGGCTGGTCGGGACGGTCGATCCCGACCTCGGCATGGTCTATTTCTCGACCGGCAATCCGGTTCCGATGTACGGCGGCGAGATCCGGGCGGGCGACAATCTGTTCACGGCATCGGTTCTCGCGCTCGATATGGAGACGGGCGAGCGCCGCTGGCACTACCAGGTCGTGCGCCACGACATCTGGGACGCCGACATCGCGACACCGGTCCTGCTGTACGACACCGAGATAGACGGCGAGCCGGTGCCGGCGCTCGCCGCGATTCGCGCCGACGGCTATCTCTTCCTCTTCAACCGCGAGACGGGCGAACCGATCGTGGAGCTCGAGGACCGGCCGGTGCCGCAGGACGACCGCCTCCTGACCGCGGCGACGCAGCCGTTCCCGGTCGGTGTCGAGAGCATCCTGCCGGACTGTTCGTTCTGGCGAGATCGGGTGCCGCCGCCGTTCACGCTCAACTGCAGCGCCTACACGCCGCCGGGAATCGATCAACATGCGGTGGTCGCGCCGAGCGTGCCGATCCCGATGGTGCGCGTCACGCCGATGGCGTTCTCGCCGCAGACCGGCTACATCTACGCCCAGGGGCGCGGGCATGTCGGCCGCGCGTTCCGCTTCGAGGATCCCTGGATCTCGGACAACCGGGCGAGCGGCTACCTCCGGCTGACGCTCCCCGAGTCCGTTGGCATCCTGGCCGCCGTCGACGGGCGGACCGGCCGCGTGGTCTGGAAGAACGAGTTCCGTGGCGCGCGCCTCTCGACCAGCGGCCCGCTACTGACCGCGACCGGACTGATGTTCTGGGCGGCGGCGGACGGTCTGATCGAGGCCTACGACGCGCGGACCGGGGAGCAGGTCTGGGGCTTCCAGGCGGGCGCGCCGCGGACCCGGCAGCGTCCCGGCCCGGCTATGTCCTTCGAGGTGGACGGCCGGCAGTACATCGCGGCGTCGTTCGAACGCGAGCTCTGGGCATTCGCGCTCGACGGGGAGGTTCCGGCGCGGGGACCGGCGGTCCCGGGGGAGATTGACGATCTGGTCCGCTGGATCGGTCCACCGCCGCGCGCGACGGACCTGGTGGAGACCGGCACGCTGGTCGAGAATCCCTCCTGGTCGTACGGCGGCCGGCGCAACGCGCTGAACGAGCATGCATTCAACCCGGTGCGCACGCGGGTGGCGGCCGGTGACCGGCTGCGGTTCCAGAACAATGGCGAGGTCGCCCATACGGTGGCGGCGCGCGACGGGAGCTGGACGACCGGCACGCTGGCGCCGGCGATGTCGGTCTACGTCACGTTCGACCAGGCAGGCACGTTCCTCTACCACTGCGAGGAGCACCCCTGGGCGATCGCCGAGATTACCGTCGATCCCTGACCCTCGCCTCCTCGGCGCGCGAGCCGGCGAGGATGTTCTGCATCCCGTAGTTGCCCTCGTGGCACGCGTACTCGAACATCGGTCCGTCGCCGCGGGCCCACGGTGAGGACCCGGTCCACGGGCGGGTCCAGACGTTCGGATCGTCCACCGTGAACTCGTAGTCGAGCGTCCGGGGTCCCACGCGGGTGAATCGCTCCACGACCCGCAGGGCCGGGCTGAGATCCCAGTTCGTGCCGCCCTGCGGTCCCGGGCCGGACGAGAACAGGTAGGCCCGGTCGCCGAAGTGGGTCGTCTCGACAACCAGCGTGTCGCCCTCCCAGTGTCCGCGCGAATGACCGCCGAACTGACTGATGCGATCGTCGATCGCGGGGCGGCCGTCGAGGTGAATGAAGCGGACGTCGTGGATGTGCTCCTGCACGATCGCGATGACATCCTCGGTCTGAACGAGGTGGTAGTTGTTGTTGTAGGCGGTGGGCAGCGAAGGGACGCCGCGATACCAGATGCAGCGGTCGCCATAGTCGAACTGCTCGTAAGAGTCGGCCGGCACCATCCCCTCCCGCACCGCCTTCAGCCGCTGCCGCTCCGGCGACGTGATGTACGCCTCGGCCTCCGGCGTGAGCGCGGGCAGGCGCCCGTTCGGCGGGTCGATGACGAGCGACGTGCGCCGCGTCGGGACGACCGTCGTCCCCCGATCCAGCCAGAAGCTGTTGTAGCCGCCGACGTTGCCACCTACCGGCAGGGGTTCGGTGCGAACGACACTGGGCGCGTTCGCGCGGGCGTTGGCGTCGACGACGCCCTGCTCGATGGCCGCCGCTTCCTCCTCGGTCAGGAATTCCTTGCCGGCCTGCTCCTCCGGACGCTGGAGCGGCGTTACGGTGGAGCTGTTCCAGACGCCGCCGACATCAGGGTCGCCCCACGGTGTCCGGGGCGATACCCAATCCTCCTCCGCCGCCGTCTGGGACCACCCCGCGACCGGCGCCAGGATGACGCATGCCGCCAAGACCACCGCGCCCAACCCGACATGCACACAGGAAAGACGATTCATCACGGACTCCTTCACTTGAGAAGACACGCCGATCCGTCGGACAAGCGACGACGCAGGAACTCGACGGGTCAGGGACGCAACTCGCGCCCGTCACGCTCGAGCTTCCGCGCCCCGGCCAGGATGCCGTGCAGCCCGATGTTGCCTTCGTGGCAGGCGTATTCGAAGATCGGGCCATCGGTCCGCCGGAATGGCAACATGACCGTATAGGGTGCGGTGTACGTCGACGGGTCGGTCACGGTGTACTCGTAGGCAACGGTATCGGGATCAACCCGGGTGAGCCGTTCGACCAGGTGCACGTTCGGGCCGGTCCGCCCGTTCCCCCAATCGCGGAACTGCGTGGTCTCGATGACCAGCGTCTCCCCCTCCCAGTGTCCGCGCGACACGCCGGCGAGCTGCTCGAACTGTGGCTTCTCCGTGTTGTCGAGCGGGATGACCCGCGCCTGACGCGCCTGCTCGGTGAAAATCACGACGTTGTCGGCCGTCTGGAAGATCATCAGGTTGTTGTTGTACGCCCCGGGCCGGATCGGCGGGCCCGACTTCCCGAACATGATGCAGCGGTCGCCCAGGCCCCGGTTCTCGTACGAGTCGTACAGGTGCTCCCGACGGTAGGCGGACCGCTCCTGGTCTCGCTGCAGGGCCGCCTCGGTCCGCGGAGGGTACCGCCCGTCGGGCGGATCGATGATGAGCGACGTCCGCTTGTCCGAGGTCAGCTCGACGCCCCGTTCGTACCAGAACTCGTTGTACGAGAGCACGCCCCCGGCGGCGCGCGACTGGTATCCCGCGTTCGGCGCTCCCGTCTCGGGGTCGAAGAGATCACGGTTCTGACGCGTCCGTTCGGACGCCTCGAACGCTGCGGCCTCCTCGGCGTCGAGCGTCTCTCGTCCCTCGAACTGGGACGGACGCTGCATCGGTGTCAACGTCCGGAAGGTGAAGAGGCCGGAGATATCCGGATGCCCGTCGGGGGTTCGCATCGGCATATCGCCGCCGCCCGATTGGGCGAGAGCTGGCCAAGCTGCGAATGTGAGCGCGAGTGCGAAACCGAGGAACGCGGCGAAGCATGTTTTGCGCATCTGAGTACCCCGCTTCGAAAGGCGCCGGTGGACGAGTTGCCGTCGATTATACCGGTCCCGGGCTACACTCGACTGTCAGGAGGGCGTCATGCGTGGACTTCAGTGGGGACTTGCCGTCGCGCTGACGGCCGGAATCGCGGTCCTGCCGCCCGGCGTGCAGGGACAGGATCCGGAGGGCGGCAGTGGCTATCCGGCCAGCGCCTGGCCGCTGGTCGGAGGGAACTGGTCAAGCTCACGCTACACGACCCTCGATGACATCACCCTGGATACCGTCGGCCGGCTGGGCGGCGCCTGGGTCATGGCCCTTCCGGGCGGCGCGGCATCGCGGGCGACGCCAGTGATGCAGGATGGCGTCCTCTACCTGACGGCCGGGGCCAACGTGTTCGCCATCGACGCCCGGACCGGCGAGACGGTCTGGCGCTGGCAGCCGCCGAGCGACGACCCGCTGATGGTCCCGTCCTGGCAGGGCGTCGGGCTGGGAGAGGGCCTCGTCTTCGCCGGCCTCCGCAGCGCGCAGGTGATCGCGCTTCACCTGGACACCGGGGAACTGGCGTGGATCACTTCCGTCGGCAGCGAGCCGCGACGGGAGGGCGAGGGCGTCACCACGGCGCCGATGTATGCGCGCGGGCAGGTCTTCGTCGGATTGGCCAACGGTGACAGCGGCGGGCAGGGGCGCGTCATCGCGCTGGATGCGGCGACCGGCGAGACGCAGTGGACGTTCTTCGTCGTGCCGCGGCCGGGAGAGTTCGGCCACGATACCTGGCCGCAGGATAACGAGACGTGGCAGCTCGGCGGCGGGGGTGTCTGGCTGGTCGGAACCGTCGATCCCGAGCTGGGTCTGGTCTATTTCTCGACCGGGAACCCGGTACCGATGTTCGGGGGCGAGATCCGGGCCGGCGACAACCTGTTCACCGCTTCCGTGCTCGCGCTCGACATGGAAACCGGTGAGCGGCGGTGGCACTACCAGGTGGTCCGGCACGACGTCTGGGACGCGGACATCGCAACCCCGTTGCTGCTCTACGACGCGCAAGTGGACGGCGCGCCGCGCAAGGCGCTGGCCGCGATGCGGGCGGACGGCTACCTCTTCCTGTTCGATCGCGAGACCGGCGAGCCGCTCGTGCCGATCGAAGAGCGAGAGGTGCCCCAGGACGCGTTCCTGCACACCGCGCCGACCCAGCCGTTTCCCGTCGGAGCCGAGAGCATCCTGCCGGACTGCACGTTCTGGCGCGACCGGGTGCCGCCCCCGTTCGAGTTGAGCTGCAGTACGTACACGCCGCCCTCGGCGGACGGCCACACCGTCGTGGCGCCCGGCGCGCCGATTCCGCGCGTGCGGGTTACGCCGATGTCCTTCAGCCCGGGGACCGGGTACATCTATGCGCAGGGGCACGCCCACGTCGGGCGCGCCCGCCGTTTCGCGGATCCGTGGCTGTCGCGCCCGAGCGGTGGCCACATCAGCCTGCCGGACGCCATCGGCATCATCGCCGCCGTCGACCCGCAGACCAACCGGGTGGTGTGGAAGCAGGAGGTGCCGAGTCCGCTGCTCGGCACGAGCGGCCCCTCACGACCGCGGGCGGCCTGATGTTCCGCGGCTCGCCCGGCGGCCAGGTCGAGGCCTACAACGCGCGGACCGGCGCGCGCGTCTGGGCCTTCCAGACGACACAAACCGGTGCCCGGGTGCGGCCGGGGCCCGCCGCGGCGTACGAGCTCGACGGCGAGCAGTTCATCGCGATTACGATGGGTCGCGAGCTGTGGGCGTTCGCCCTCGGCGGCGGCGTCGCCGCACGCGGCGAGGCGCCGGCGGATCCCTGGGCGGACCTCGCACCGTCCGGCCCCGCCCCGCGCGCGACCGACGAGATCGAGACGGCGACGCTCATGGAGAACCCCTCCTGGTCCGTGGGCGGCCGGCGCTATGCCATTGACGAGCACGCGTTCAACCCGGTGCGCTCCCTGGTGACGGCCGGGGCGCGCGTCCGGTTCGTCAACAATGGCGAGATGCCGCACACCGTGGCGGCGCGCGACGGGAGCTGGACCACCGGCGCCCTTCTCCCGGCGACGTGGGGAGTCGTGACCTTCGACGAGCCGGGCACGTTCGTTTACCACTGCACGGAGCATCCGTGGGCGGTCGGTGAGATCACCGTCGAGCCGTGAGAGTGCCCCGCTAGCGCGCCCTTGCGGGCGCGTTGGAAGTTTCGCTGGCGCGAAACTTCTACGGCGCAAGCGCCTAGAATGGACCCATCATGCCTGGATTCTTCAGATCGCAGACCCCCGCCCGCATCGGAGTCCTCGCCGGCGTCTTCGCCGTCGCGCTGCTGGCCGCGGCCACCGCGCAGGCACAGCGCCTGACCGGGACCGAGAACGGCGAGTGGCGTTACCTCGGGGGCGACGTGGGCCATACGCGTTCCTCGTCGCTCGATCAGATCAACGGTGGCAACTTCTCCGACCTCGAGGTGGCCTGGACCTGGCGGGGAGACAACTTCGGTCCGAATCTCGACTACTTCAACCGCGCCACGCCGATCTACGTCGACGGCGTCCTCTACACGGTCGCCTCGCCCCGCCGGCAGGTGGTGGCGATCGATCCGGCGACCGGCGAGACACTCTGGACGTTCCGCGAGCCGGAAACCGTCCGGCACCTGCGCTCGCCGCGTCAGGCCTACGGCAAGGGTGTCGCCTACGCGGAAGTGAACGGCCGCGGCGTCATCTTCGTCACGAGCCCCGCCTTCTTCCTCTGGGCGCTCGACGCCGAGACGGGGCGACCGCTCGAGAACTGGGGAAGGGCGGTCCCGCTGGAGGGGTTTCCGGAGAGCGGCGGGCTGGACCTGATCCCGCCGCTCGTCGAGGACTGGGGGCGCTGGCAGGATCGTTCCGCCAGCTACGACCCCGGCTACGGCATTCCGCGCGAACTGGGGATGGTGACCAGCTCGTCGCCGCCGATCGTGGTGAACGGCGTCGTCGTGGTCCTGGTCGGCCATCAGCCAAGTTACGGGCAGACGCGGATCGAGAACGTTCCGGGCGACGTGATGGGGGTCGATGCGGCGACCGGTGAAGTGCTCTGGAAGTTCCACATGATCCCGCGCCCGGGCGAGTTCGGTCACGAGACGTGGCACAACGACGCGTGGCAGTGGTCGGGCGACATGTCGACCTGGGCGCCGGCGTCGGCCGATCCGGAACTCGGACTCGTCTATCTGGTGACGAACGCCTCGACCATCCAGAGCTACGCGGGACACCGGCCGGGCGACAACCTGTTCGGGGGCTGCGTCCTCGCGCTGGACGTCCGGACCGGGGAGCGCCGCTGGCACTTCCAGATCCACCGTAGCGATCAGTGGAACTACGACCTGCCGACCCCGCCGATGCT
Source organism: Vicinamibacterales bacterium (assembly GCA_965246995.1). Taxonomy (GTDB): domain Bacteria; phylum Acidobacteriota; class Vicinamibacteria; order Vicinamibacterales; family UBA8438; genus VXRJ01. The sequence goes on along the minus strand of OZ252008.1, from coordinate 97,895 downwards.
GATGGATCTGACCGTGGACGGCGAGACCATTCCGGCGCTGATCCAGAACACGAAGCAGGGACTGGTTTTCGCCTTCAACCGGGAGACGGGCGAGCCAATCTGGCCGATCGAGGATCGGCGGGTCATCCAGACCGAGGTGCCGGGCAACTACACGTCGCCGCGGCAGCCGTATCCGACCCGGCCCGAGCCGGTCGACCCCATTGTGCTGAATGGCCTGACCGAGGAATTCGTCATCGACTACACGCCGGAGCTGAAGCAGGAAGCACTGAGGATCCTCGAGCACTACCGCGTGGGCGGCCTGTATGTGCCGGCACTTCCGCAGAACCACACGAACGACTTCTACAACAACGTCGGCTGCCTCGGCGGCGGCAACGTCATTCCGCACCCGCCGGTCGCCGACCCGAGCACCGGGATGATGTTCAATTCGCATCGCCGCACCTGCAACGCGCGGTCGTTCATGCGGCCGACCGGCGGCGTCGACGAGGACGATCCGGACTACGCGCGGCCCGGCCCCGGAGGCGCCACCCCCAATTCGACCCCCACCACGGGAACCACGGTCGCCGCGTGGCTGCCGGGCGGCTTCCACCGGCCCACCCCCGAGCAGGAGCCGTTCGTTTCGGTAACGGGCCTGCCGACCCTCGACGGCCTGCGGCTCTACAAGCCGATGGACAATCAGCTCACGGCGTACCAGATGAATACCGGGGAGAAGGCCTGGTCGCTACCGGTCGGAGAGACGGCTCAGGTGATCCGCGACAATCCGCGGCTCGCGGGCATCGATATTCCGAACGCCGGCGGCGCCGGCTTCTCGATTCAGATGGTGACCGGCGACCTGCTCGTGCAGACCCGCTCCCTGAGCGAGGGGACGCGGCAGATTGTCCCCGACGCGCCGTCGATGCTGCATGGCCGCGACAAGTACACCGGTGAGATCCGCGGGAGCGTCGAGCTTCCGGCTCCCGGCCAGTACGGCATGATGACCTACCTGCACGAGGGCAAGCAGTACATCGTCGTGCAGGTCGGCAGCATCCAGACCGGGTTCCCCGGCTCGCTGGCGGCCTACGCGCTACCGTAGCGCGTCACTCGCGCGAGCCGGGAACGAGGAACGCTCCAGGAATACGTTCGTCGAGCGTGGCGAGTCTCGCCCCGTGCGCCTTCGCTAGCTCCAGAACGTGGGCGTCCGTGGTGCGCGACGCCTGACGACACCACTCGGGGAACCCGCGGGCCGGCTGGTCGTCGGGCAGAAAGGCATGGTGTGCACCGAGGCTGCGCAGCATGCCTGCCAGCGCGTCTCCCGCCGCACTGACCGTCACGCGTCCCGCCGTGCGTTGAACCGACACGCGGACGAACCCAAGCTCCGGGATCGGCGATGTCAGCAACCGGGAGGCCCTCTGCTTCATCGTAGCGGCGATCCACTTGGCGGTTTGCTCATGGGCGACATGATCGGACCACCCCCATGCGACGAGGACGTTGACGTCCAGGAGGTACTTCACGGGAAGTCCGCGAGAAGGTCCTGCACCGTGTCTGTCGTGAGCGGGGGCTGGTCCTCCGGGGCGGCGAAGATCATCGCGCCCGTATGCGGACACCGCACAAGCCTGGGCGAGCTGGGCGCGGGCATGGCGAGACGCGCCCGGCGCCGGAGGTACTCCGAGACGCTGACGCCCTCCCTCCTGGCCCGGGTCCTTATCAGGCGGGCTTCCTCGTCACTGACCTTGAAGGAGACTGTCGCCATGAGAGGTAATACGGTATTACCCAAGCCCCCGGTCCGTCAACGGTAGGGGCCGTTCCCAGGCGTTCCGCAGCAACTACGCGCTGCCGGAGCCGCGCGTTTCAGCGAAGCCGGAAGACGTAGAGTATGTTGCCGCGCGGCGGCTGCTGGACTTCCGGCGTGACCATCCGGTAGTTGACGCCGCCTCCGGCCGCGATGGCGACGTACTGCACGCCGTCGTGCATGTAGCTCACCGGGAAGCCACCGGCGCTCGAGTTGAGGATCTGCTCCCAGAGGATCTCGCCGGTCTGCGCGTCGAACGCTCGAAAGCGGCGCGCGTCATCGGTCACGAACACCAGCCCGCCGCCGGTGGTCAGGACGGAACCGCCGATGCCGGCCCGCTGGCGATGAACCCATAGCGTTCCACCCGTCGCCATATTCATCGCCGTCAGCATGCCGACCTGCCCGTCGACGTCCGGCGCCACCTCGCGCGTGGCTCCCGCCGACCCATGGTGGAAGCCCGTGCGGTCACGGAACTCGTTGAGCGTGATGTTCATGCAGACGTTGTTGGTCGGCGCATACAGGGCATTGGTGCCCGGGTGGTAGGCGGTCGCGTTCCAGTTGATGCCGCCGGTCAGGCTCGGACAGACGTAGACCGGCTCGCCGACCTGCGGGAACTTGAGCGCCTCGTTGAGGATCACGCGGCGGCTCTCGGCGTCGACATCGGCGACCACGTTCTGGCGGTTCGTCGGCTCGGCCCAGAGGAACGCCCCGGTGGCGGCATCGAGCGCCCAGACGATACCCGTCTTGCCCGGGATGCCGGTCACGATCTTCCGCCGCGAGCCGGGCGTGATCCCGCCGTTCAACCATTCGACCGCGTCGGGGTCCGGCGACACCTCGGTCTCGACGATGAGCCGGGCGTACGGATGGTCGAGATCCCACTCGTCGTTCGGGGTGTGCTGGAAGTACCACACGATTTCGCCCGTGTCGGCGTCGATTGCGAGGGTGGAATTCGTGTAGAGGACATCGCCGTCGCCGGTGCCGCGCTGCACCGAGCCCCACGGAATCGGCACCCCGACGCCCGCGTAGATCAGATTCAGCTCGGGGTCGTAACTCGGCGCATTCCATGAGGAGCCGCCGCGCCGCATCTCGTCCGGGATGTCACCCCAGGTGTCGTAGCCGAACTCGCCGGCGCGGGGAATCGTGTAGGTGCGCCACGCCTCCTCCCCGGTCTCGGCGTCGTGGGCCGAAATCCAGCAGCGCGTATTGAGGTAGTAACAGCCCGACATCCCGGCCACCACCCGGCCCTTGATGATCTGCGGCCCGCCGGAGTAGTGCTGGCCGACCTCCCAGTCGCCGACCGTCTGGTCCCACACCACCTCGCCGGTGCGCGCGTCGAGCGCCACCAGATGGGCGTCGTGGGTGCCGATGAACAGCTTGTCTTCGTAGAGGGTCCCGTTGCGGTTCGCGCAGGCCAGCGTGGCGGCGTGCTCGACCCGCGGCCGGCGGTATTCCCACAGCCGGGTGCCGTCGCGAACGTCGAGCGCCTCGACGTAGTCGCACGCCTGGACCAGGAACATGATGCCGTCGTGGACGAGCGGCGTGGTCTCCTGCAGGCCCTCCGCCATGGTCCACGCCCAGGCGAGGCGCAGGTCACCGACATTAGTGGTGTCGATCTGGTCGAGGGGGCTGTGACCCCAGTGGTTGTAGCTGCGCCGCCACATCAGCCAGTCGTCCCCCGGGGGGTCGACGAGCATCTGCTCGGTGACCGGCGTGTAGTCGTCGGTGGGGGACTGTGCCGAGACGAACGCTCCCGCGAGCAGGCACGCCGCGATCACGCCGCAAACGGGTCGAGGGAGCAGACGCATCCGTTGTGGTCCTTTCGACAGTCTGGCTATTGCCGGGTCAGGGGAATGTCGAATTCACCCTGGGCCGTCTTGACGGAGATGGTGAACTGATCGCCGACGAGGCTGTAGCCGAGCTGCTGCAATCCGCCCTCACCCGTGTTCGTGAAGCGCACCTTCTTGTCGCCGATCTCGATCAGCTCCATCACCTGGAAGCCGTCGGCCCGCGGCTTCATGCCCGGATCCCACTGCTTGAGGCGCAGTGTCAGCGAATTGCCCGTCTCTTCCACGACGATGAGCTCGATCATGTTGGTGGCTCCACCCGCCGTCGACCGGACGAGCGACGCAATGGAACCGCCGTCCGGCTCCGCCCAGTTTTCCTCGAGCGTCCCGTTGCCGGTGTCGCCCTGGTAGTTGCCCGTCATCCACGCGAGGTCGGCGACCGTCGCGGCCGGACCCTGGGCGAACGCCGGCGTGACCAGAGCGAGAACGAGTCCGAGACCGAGCAGCAGACACTTCATGACAGGACTCCGTTCAGACTTGAAGATTGATGCGCCGGCTAGTGTAACCGTTCGGGTATATCGTGGTGCGGACGGGAGACCTGAGAGAGGAGAGCGTCATGATCACGCCTCGACCCTATCGCGCCATCGTCGCCGTTGCGGCATCGGTGATCACGGTCCTGCTGCTCGCGGGCGGCCTCGCCGGGCAGGCCCCTGATCCGGGCCGCGGCTATCCGTCCACCGACTGGCCCTTCACCGGCGGTAACTGGTCCAGCTCGCGCTACTCCACCCTCGACGCGGTGGCGACCGACACCGTCGATCGCCTTGGTGCGGCGTGGGTGACCCCGCTCCCCGGCGGCGCGTCGTCGCGCGCGACCACGGTGGTGCAGGACGGCGTCATCTACCTGACCGGCGGCGCGAACGTCTTCGCGTTCGATGCGCGGACGGGCGATCCAATCTGGCGCTGGGAGCCGGATCCCGAGGCGGGACGGGTTCCGTCGTGGCAAGGCGTCGCGATGGGCGGTGACCGGATCTTTTTCGGCACGCGGAGCGGGGAAGTTATCGCGCTCGATCGGGAAGACGGCGAACTGGTCTGGGCGACGCCGGTCGGAGAGGTCCCACCGGCGCCGGGCGAGACGGTGACGACCGCGCCCATGTACGCGCGCGGCAAGGTGTTTGTCGGCATCGCGAATGGTGATATCGGCGGACAGGGCCGGGTGGTGGCTCTCGATGCCGGGACCGGTGAGGTGGAGTGGACTTTCTTCATCGTGCCGCGTCCGGGCGAGTTCGGCCATGACACCTGGCCGCAGGACAACGACAGTTGGCAGTTCGGCGGCGGTGGCGTCTGGCTGCAGGGAACGGTCGACCCGGACCTGGGAATGGTCTATTTCTCGACCGGCAACCCCGTGCCGATGTTCGGCGGCGAACTCCGCGACGGGGACAACCTGTTCACGGCTTCCGTCCTCGCGCTCGACATGGAGACGGGCGAGCGGCGGTGGCACTACCAGGTGGTGCGCCACGATATCTGGGACGCCGACATCGCCACGCCGCTGCTGCTGTACGACATCACGATGGACGGCGAACCGGTCAAGGCGGTCGCCGCGATGCGGGCCGACGGCTACCTATTTTTCTTCAACCGGGAGACCGGCGAGCCGCTCCTGCCGATCGAGGACCGGCCGGTGCCGCAGGACGACCAGCAGCGCACCGTGCCGACCCAGCCGTTCCCGACCCGTACCGAGAGCATCCTCCCGGAGTGTTCCTACTGGCGCGACCGCGTGCCGCCGCCGTTCCAGCTCAATTGCAGCAGCTATACGCCGCCGTCGGTCGACGAACAGACCGTCGTCGCGCCCGGCGTGCCGATTCCGCTGGTACGGGTCACGCCGATGGCGTTCTCACCCCAAACCGGCTACGTCTACGCCCAGGGTCGCGCGCATGTCGGCCGCGCCCGCCGGTTCGCGGATCCGTTCGTCTGGAACACCGCCCGGTTCCATCTGACCCTGCCTGAGGCGGTCGGGATCCTGGCCGCCGTCGACACGCGGACCGGGCGCGTCGTCTGGAAGAAAGAGATGCCGAGCGCGTTTCTCGGCACCAGCGGTCCGCTCGTCACGGCGGGCGGCCTGTTGTTCCGCGGTTCGCCCGGCGGGCAGATGGAGGCGTACGACGTCCGGACCGGCGCCCGCCGGTGGGCGTTCCGGACCAGCGAAGAAGGTGCGCGCCTCCGGCCCGGCCCGGCCGCTACCTACACGCTGGACGGCACGCAGTACATCGCTATCGCGATGGGACCCGAACTGTGGGCGTTCACGCTCGACGGCACGGTGCCGGCGCGGGGGGAACCGTCGCCCGACCCGCCGGTGGACGATCAGCCGAGCGGTCCTACGCCGCGTGAGACGAACGAGATCGAGACCGCCACGCTCCTCGAGAACCCGAGAGGTTCCGTCGGCGGCCGGCGCTACGCATTCGACGAGCACAACTTCAACCCGGTCCGGGCCCGCGTCACCGCCGGCACGCGCGTGCGGTTCACCAACAACGGCGAGATGGCGCACACGGTGGCGGCGCGCGACGGGAGCTGGAGCACCGACACGCTCGGGCCGGGACTGTGGGGCTTCGTCACCTTCGACGATCCCGGGACCTTTCTCTATCACTGCGAGGATCATCCCTGGGCCGTCGGGGAGATTACCGTCGATCCGTAGCGGCGACCGGCGGTGTACCCGCGCCGCGCAGCTCGGCTGCGGCGCGGGTAGGAATGACACCCACGGAGTCCTGGAGGCCTGATGAAGAAAAACGATTTCACCGGTGTCGCCGTCGTCACTCTCGGCCTGATGCTCGCCGGGATGCCGGCGCTCGCTCAGACACGGCCGCCCTCAAAGGGTCCGCCCTCGGAGGGTCCGCCCTCAGAGGGTTCGGCCGTCGACGGGTCGCCGGCGTGGTTTATGCAGGGATCGTTCCCTGACCCCGGGGGACGGACGGTTGTCGATCGGGATGGACAGGTCACGACGGTCCCCCGCGGCGAAGCCGGAGGTTACAGCACCACCGCCGGAGAGACACCCGGCTGCAGGCGCTCGCCTATCTGCGGCAGGCGGGATGGCCGCACCCGCCAGTCGTTGCAGCGCGTGCAGTGGGAACAGACGCTGGGCTACACCTTCACGTATCCCTACGAGCTGCCCGCCGGCTTCGGCGGCGTTTCGGCGGTGGCCCTCGATTCGAAGGACCACCTCTGGGTCTTTCAGCGCGCACCAGCCGGGAAACCGCAGCTCTTCAAGTTCGATCCGGACTACAACCTCGTCCTCGAGGTCGGCCCGGACGTAATCGGCTATCAGGACAAGGCGCACGGCATGGCAGTCGATGCGGAGGACAATGTCTGGATCACCGCCACGCACGGCGCCACCGTGATGAAGCTCAGTCCCGAGGGCGAGCTTCTCCTGACGCTCGGCGAGGCCGGACGCCGGGGGGACTGGGACGAAGCCAGGGGACAGAGGCTGCTCTGGCAGCCGGTCATGGTCGCCTTCGGGCCAAACGGCGATGTCTATATCGCCCAGGGGCATGGCAACGAGAGCCCCAACGACACCGATAGCGACGATCCGGCCAACAGTATCGGCGCCTCGCGGATCCTGCACGTAGACAGCGACGGCAATTACATCAACCAATGGTTCGGCAACGAGGTCGGTCCGGGGAAATTCAACTCGGCCCACGGGCTCGCCGTCGATCCCGCGAACGGCGATGTCTGGATCGGCGACCGCGAGGACTATCGCATCGTCATCTATACGGCCGACGGCACGTTCCTCAGGACGCTGCAGATGAGAAACCTCCCGTGCGCCCTCTACTTCGACTCGCACGGCCGGCCATGGATGGCAAGCGGTCAGGATGGCCAGTTCCTCAAGCTGGACCCGACCGGCAAGGTGCTCGGCGCGATCGGTAACGGCATGGGGATAGGGACGGGCCAGTTCACTGAAGCCGGCTACTGGGCCATGGACAGGCACGACAACCTGTATGCAGGCGACACGAGCGTCGGCCGCGTCACCAGGATGGTTGCGCCTGGGCAGAGGTGACGAACACCTGGGCCTCGGCTGCGCTCGTCGCGGCCTCCGTTTCTCTCGCGGGGTCGGTCGGGACGACGCAGGCTCCCCCCGCCGATCCGGGCGGCGCGACGGCACGCGTGACGCTTTCCATCGTCGGCACCACGGACCTGCACGGCCGCGTGTTCCCCAACGATGGGCAGGGAGGCCTCGCGCTGCTGGGCGGGTATCTGCGCAACCTGCGCGCGGCGAGAGCGGCCGACGGCGGCGCGGTGCTGCTGCTGGACGCGGGCGACACCTTCGAGGGCGGGGTCTCCTCCAATCTCTCGGAAGGAGCCCTCGTCGTCGATGCCTACAACGCGCTCGGCTACGACGCGCTCGCCATCGGGAACCACGAGTTCGATTACGGGGCCATCGACACCGCGCCCGGGGACAGCGGGACGCCCGACATGCGCGGTGCGCTCAAGGCCGCGGCCGCCCGCGGACGGTTTCCGTTTCTGGCGGCGAACGTGATCGACACGTCGACCCGACGCCCGCTCGAATGGCCGAACGTCCGGCCGTCCACGCTCGTCGACGCGGCGGGCCTGCGGGTGGGCATCGTCGGCGTCATGACCCGCGAGGGGCTCACGAGGGCGCTCGCCGCCAACGTCCAGGGGCTCGACACGACGGCGCTCGCACTCACCGTCGAGAACGAGGCGCGGCGTCTGCGCCGGCGCGGCGCCGACCTCGTGCTGGTTCTCGCGCACGCCGGCGGCGCGTGCTTTCGGTTTGACGATCCCACTGACCTGTCGTCGTGCGACGACGATGCCGAGATCTTCGAACTGGCCCGGCAGTTACCGTCTGGTCTCGTCGATGCGATCGTCGCCGGACACACCCACCGGGCGCTGGCGCACGAGGTGGCCGGCATCCCGATTGTCCAGGCCTATTCGCGGGGAAGCGCGTTCGCTCGCGTCGATCTGACCGTCGAGCGCGGCGCCGGGGTCGTGGCGGCTCGACTCTTTCCGCCCCAGACGGTCTGTGCCGCCGTCGCCCCGGACGGGTGGTCCTGCGCGACCGGCGGCGGGGCCACGCCGGCGACCTACGAAGCTGCGCCGGTCCGGCCCGACGCGTCGATCGTCGCCGCGATGCAACCGGAGCTCGAGCGCGTGAACCGCTGGCGCGCCGAGCCGCTCGGCGTCACTCTGGAGACACCTCTCCCGCGGAACCCTGACGGCATCGAATCGCCGCTGGGCAACCTCTTCGCGGATGCCCTCCTGGCCGCCGTGCCGGGCGCGGATCTGGCGATCGGCATGGGTGGCAGGCGTGCGGGGCTGCGCGCGGGGCTGCCGGCTGGAGCTCTCACCCGTGGACCCCTCTACGACGTGTTCGCCTTCGACAATCGTATCGTCGAGCTGACGATGACCGGGGCACAGGTGCAACGAGCCCTGGCTGGCGAGTTGACGCGCGAACTGGCCCGCAGCCGGCGAGGAATCCCGAGCGTGTCGGGTATCCGCGTGCGGGTGGCATGCCCGGGGGGTCGCCGGCAACTCGAGATCGTCCGGCCATCGGGAATGACGATCGACCCGGACGAAACCCTTGCCGTGGCGACCACGGACTTCTTCGCGGCGCGTGCCGCACGCGACTCCATCGTCGCGCGGCCGAAGGCCGCGCTAGCGTCGGCGCCGCTCGTCCGGGAGGCCGTCGCCAGTTGGCTCACCGCCCGCGGTGGACGGCTCAACGCCGCCGACTTCGCGACTCCACCGCGCTGGGAACTTCCCGAACGTGGAGCTTGCCTCGCTGCCGACGCGGGCGCCCCTTAGTACCGCTGGGTCATAAGTTCGGCAACGTATTCACGCGGCATCGGCAAGGGACGGTGCGTCGAGTTTCTTGAGGAGTTTGGTCAAATCGTCGCGGGTGAAGGTCCATTCGAACGGTTTGCTGGTTTTCGCGAAGTGGGTCTCGAAGTTGCGGAGGCGATCGGCGAGAGTACTTAGGGGCTCCACTCCCTGCTATTGAGCGACCGCGTACTTCGTGAACGCTCCACCCGCAAACCGGAGTGAGTTTGGTCCCTCGGCAGCGAACACGCTGCCGTCTGCGTCGACCGCGACACCTTCGCCAGCAGCGCCCTGGTACGGCCGCGTGTCCGCATCGAACGGCGGGATGTAGCCCGTGATGCGATCCTCGTCCACATGCCCTATGCGCACGCCGTTCACCCAGTTCGGATGGCTGGTCGGGCTCGATTCCGAGTCGATCGCGTACAGCATGTCGTCCGCGGTGATGAAGATGCCGCTGATGCGCCCGTAGGAGTAGCGGGAGTCGAGATAGTTGCCGTCCTGGTCGAAGATCTCAATGCGATGGTTGCCGCGATCTGCGACGAAGAGGCGGCCCTGCGAATCGAACGCCAACGCGTGGGGTGTGCGGAACTCGCCGTGCAGCGTGCCGATCTGTCCCCACTCCTTGACGAACGTGCCATCGGCGTCGAACTTCAGGATGCGTCCGGTGGCGCCCGACTCGAGTCCCGCCGCTATCGCTTGTGCGGTGGTCATGCCCTGGCCGCCGTGGCCGTCCGCGACATAGATGCTGCCGTCCGGCCCGGTGACCACGTCGTTCGGCTGGTTCAACTGATTCGGGCCGCTGCCCGGCTGGCCCGCCGTGCCGAGGCTCATCAGCAGCTCGCCCTCGGGGCTGAACTTGTGGACCTGATGCCCCTTGGTCCCCTCCTGATTCCCCGCGAAGTCGGTCACCCAGACGTTGCCGTCGGCATCCAAGTGGATACCGTGCGGCGTGACCATAACGCCGCCCCCGAAGTTCGCCAGCACCTCCCCGGTGTTGCGGTCGAACTTGAAGATCGGGTCGACGGGGTTGGAGTCGCAGTTGATTGGCACGCCGCTCCCGAAGGTGCCGGCGCCGCAGCGCTCGTATGCCCAGATCTGGCCGTCGTTCGGGTCGATATCGATGCCGGCGGTCGACCCCCACTCTCGACCTTCCGGCAGGTCGCCCCAGTTCGCCATCACGGTCGCGGTCGGGTTCGGCAGACCCTCACCCGTGATCGTGTTGCCCGGTGGGGGGGGCGGAGCGGTTTCGGTCGGCGCCTCGGGCTCGGCGGCGCACCCGCCAAGTACGAGCGCAACGCAGGCCAACAACGTGGACATCAGATATCGTGACGATGACATGGCTTCTCTCCCATCGACCCCGCGTTTAGTGAACCGGGTTCTCGGCTCCACCGCCGTACCCGCTCGGCCGAAGGTCGGATGTTAGCCCGAAACGGGGTTCGATGGTCGGCGGCGCTGCATCCCGCCGATCAGCCGGCGACCTCCCCCGGTGCGGCTACGGCACGAGGCGCCTGATCACGCCGTCGTGCTTGTTCAGCAGGAAGACCTGACCGTCGGGACCGTACCCAAAGCGCAGGTCGGCCCGGTCGGTGGGCGTCCGCCCCTGGGCCACGTTCTTTTCCTGAATCACCTGGAGCAACGTCTTCGTGTCGCCCTGGCGGTGGAGCAGCACCCGGCGAATCGACTCCTGGCCTCCGTCGGGCAGATCGTCGGCGTCAACGTAGAAGATCTCCCCGCTCGGGCTGTCGCCGAACAGCACCAGGTTCGTCAGTTGCGGGATCGCGTCGTCGCGGTAGACGACGAGGCCGGTTGCGGCCGAGCGCGGCTGCAGGAGCGGATCCAGTTGTCCGTACTCGGCGACGGGGTAACTGAGACCGGCCTCACCGCGGGGGTCGACCAGACTGACCTCGCGACGGCTGATGAACCGGAAGCTTCCCTCCCAGTCGTTCCAGCCGAGGTTGGCGCCTGACGTAACGAGGCTCATCTCCTCGACGATGTTCTGGCCGATGTCGGCCACAAACAGGTTGCCGTTCTGGACATCCCAGGCGAAGCGCTGCGGGTTGCGCACGCCGTAGGCGTAGATCTCGCCGAGCGTGCCGGCGTCGCCGTCGCCCGCAAACGGATTGTCCGCGGGGATGCCGTACCGGCCGTTGGCGCTGTTGGAGCCGAGCGGATCGATGCGCAGGATCTTGCCGAAGATCGAGCCAAGGTTCTGCGCAAGGTCGAGCGGGTCGCCGCCGCTCCCGCCGTCCGCCGACCCGATGTAGAGGAGGCCGAAGTCGGGATCGCCGGGGGCCGCGAGGGGGTTGAAGCCGAGCTGCCCGCCGTTGTGGTTGCCGAACGGCTGCTCGACCCGCATCAGCTCGCGCGGCGGGCCGCCGTCATAGACCGTGGACGCAGGATCCCCGGCTGTCCACTCCAGCAGCAGCGTGTCGTGCGCGTCGCTCCCACCGCCAGACACGAAGTCGGCCGGTGGCGCGGTGTTGTTCGAATCGGTGTAGGCGTAGAGCTTGCCGTACCCCGGCGCCCCGGCCTCGCCGAACTGCGGATGGAGGGCGAAGCTCTGGAAACCGCGCTCGCGGCCGGACGCCTCGATTTGGAGCGCCCAGCGCGTGGCGGTGAGATCGAGATACGGCGTGACGGTCCGGCCGTCGTAGCTGACGGTGTAAACGATGCCGCGCATGTCGTTGACGAACAGGCGGCCGGTGCCCGGCTCATCGACCAGCCGCATCATGCGCGCCGCCTCGCCACCGACGTCCGGCAGTGCGGCGAACTCGACGGCGCCAACGCGAATGACGCCGTCAACCGCCGGTATCGGCTCGCCGAACGGATCGTTGCTCGTCTGGGCGCTCGCGACCGGGGCCGCCAGCAGCAGGAGGACCGGCGCCCCGAGCGTGCGAAGGGCCGAAAAGAAATGGCGCCCCATGAGTGCTACCGGGCAGGAGACGCGGTGACCCGGAACGGCCGGCGAACCTGAGCCACTTCCGTGGCGTCGTGCATTACGCGGGCGCGCGCCACGTACCGCCCCGGCGGCAGATGGGGCAGCGCCACGACTGCCGTGACCCGGCGGCGCGGGGCGCCGTCCGGGCCCTCCAACATGGCCGCCCCCCGTGCCAGGACCGGCCCGGTCGCGCCGTCCATCACGTCCACCTCGACCTCGGTGCGCTCCCAGAGGGACGGCGAGTCGGCGCGCGGCTCCCCTTCGACGGTCACCGAGAAATCTGCCGCCCGCAGGTCCGTAATCATTCTCGTCACTGTATCCCTATCTACACGCTGCCGGTCCCGTAGACCGAATGGGAGGACCGCGGCGGCACCGGGCATATTGACGTCGCCAGAATGGCCCATCATGATGCCTCCATGAGTGAGAGGGTCGGTCAACTCGTGCGCATCGTGGCGTTCGGCGTGTGCCTGATCGGCACGTCACACCATGGCGGCGGCACCGTCGTCCTGGCGCAACGGGGAGATACACCAGCGAACGCGGTCTCGACGGGCGAGTTCCTGATCGAGCCGCCGACGCTGATCAACCTCGGCTTCGAGTGGTTCATCCAGGGTGACGACAACCGCAACGCCGCGGTGGAGGTCTCGTATCGCCGGCAGGGCGAGACGGCGTGGTCGCCGGCGCTCCCGCTCCTGCGGCTCCAGGGTGAGCGGGTATTCGTGGGAGCGCAGTTCGACGTCGTCGCGCCGAACATGTTTGCCGGAAGCATCATCGACCTGGAGCCCGACACGGCGTACGAGGCGCGGTTCGTGATGACCGATCCCGATGGCGTGATCGGCGAGGCCAGCAAGACCGTGACCGTGCGGACGCGTGCCGAGCCGGTGCCTTACGCGGAGGGGAGGGTGCTGCACGTCTATCCCCATGGCTTCGAGGGCACGAAGATCGAGCCGTCGTTCGAGGGGTTGATATGTGCGTACAACTCCTCATGCGGTGGTGGGGACTTCGCCACAGCCGGGCGTCCCCGGGTGCGCGCCGGGGACACCCTGCTCGTGCACGCCGGCCTCTACCGATACAACCACCTCGAGTACGGCGGAGCCAACCGCGCCTTTCCGTTCGAGGGCACGTACTACCTGACGGCCGACGGCACGCCCGAGCGGCCGATTGCCATCAAGGCCGCCGGTGATGGCGAGGTCGTCTTCGACGGCGACGGCAACTTCGCCCTCTTCAACGTCATGGCGGCCGACTACACCTATTTCGAGGGCATCACGTTTCGCAACACCGAGTTCGCCATCCTGGCCGGCGAGCAGTTCATCGCCGGGGCGAAGGGGCTCACGGTCAAGCACTCCCGTTTCGAGGATGTGGGCGTCGGTGTCTTCACCAACTATGCGGGTTCCAGCAATTTCTACATCGCCGACAACGGGTTCTACGGCCGGAACGACCCCGAGCGTCTGATCGGATGGAGCGACGCTCCACTGTGGGGGAGGTTCGACGGCGTCGACGGTCAGGTCCATCCCCCCGTCATGGCCTCCTATGTGGCGGTAAAGCTCTATGGCCCCGGTCATGTCGTGGCCTACAACTACATCGCGGACTTCCACGACGGGATCAACGTGGAGACCTATGGGAATCCCGACGGCAGCGTCGCGTCCGGACCCGGGATACCCGACGGTCCCAAGTACCCGCCTCGCGAGTTCTGGGACCGGCGGCCCGTCGCAATCGACTTCTACAACAACACCATCACCAACTCCCACGACAACCCGATCGAGACCGACGGGAGCCTGCACAATGTGCGCGTGCTCCGGAACTTGCTCATCAACCACCCGTCGCACGCGTTCTGCAGTCAACCGGTGCTCGGCGGACCCGTCTACTGGATTCGGAACATCGCCTACAACCTCCCGGGGGGCTCGAGCCGCTTCTTTGGCGCCGCCGGCGTCGTCTTCTACAACAACACCATCCTGTCCGAGACCACCGGGACCACGTCGAACACGCATTGGCGCAACAATCTGATTCTGGGGCAGAACGCGCCGTCCGACTTTCGACGACTGCGTCCGAACCTGTTCGGGATCACGACGTTCACGAACTACACCTCGTCGGACTACAACGGCTTCGGACCCGCGCCGGGCATGAGCATGCCATTTCGATGGGAGAGTCCGCCGTTCGACGTGGTCGCCGACTTCCGGGCCCCGAATCACAACCCGACGCTCGAGGTGCGAGAGTTCGCGACGCTCGAGGACTACAGTGAGGCGACCGGGCAGGACCGGAACAGTGTTCAGGTGGGATACGACGTGTTCGTGAACGTCCCCGCGCTCGATGCCCGGAACGTGAGCACTCTGCAGGACCTCTACGATGCGGACGATCTCGATTTTCGCCTGAGGCCCGGCTCGGCCGCCGTCGACCAGGGGCTGGTGCTGCCGACGGTGACCGATGGCTTCACCGGGAGCGCGCCCGACCTCGGGGCGCTGGAGGTCGGCGGCGCCGCACCGCACTACGGGCCTCGCCCGCGCCCCTAGTGTCACGTCACACGTGATATGTCGCATGTTTCATGGTAGCCTTCTCGTCGTCCAACGACGGCGAGGAGGTTGGCATGAAGCGTTACGTGGTGACTTTGGAGAAGGACGAGCGTGCCGAACTCGCGGGGATCACGCGCAAGGGGTCGCATCAGTCGCAGAAGGTGCTCAACGCGCTGATTCTGCTCAACTCGGATGAGGGCGAGTTCAACGAGCACCGGGCGCGCGGGGCGGCCATTGCCGAGGTCCTGCGCATCAGTGCGCGCAAGGTGGATCGGGTCAAGAAGCGTTTTGTCGAGGAGGGCATGGAGGCGGCAGTCGGCGGTCGGCAGGGTCGCCGTTCCAGCTACGTGCGCAAGGCCGACGGCGAGTTCGAGGCGCGCTTGGTGGCGCTGAGCTGCGCCGAGCCTCCGGAGGGCCACTCGCAGTGGTCGCTGCGGTTGCTGGCGGATCGCGTCGTGGAGCTCGGCCACATCGACAGTGTGTCGCACGAGACGGTGCGGCGGGTTCTAAAAAAAACGCAATCAAACCGTGGCGGCGAGTCGGCTGGGTGATTCCCCCACAGGGCAACGCGGACTTCGCGGCGGCGATGGAGAAGGTGCTCGACGTCTACCGGCGTCCCTACGATGCGGCGTTTCCGGTGGTGTGCATGGACGAGACGCCCCGGCAACTGATCAGCGAGACGCGCGAACCAGTTCCGGCGGCACCGGGTCGACCGGCACGCGAAGACTACGAGTACCGACGCCGCGGAAGCTGCAATGTGTTCATGGCGACCGAACCCCTGGCCGGGCGGCGCATGACCAAGGTGACGGCGCGCAGAACCAAAACCGACTGGGCGCACTTCCTCAACGACATCGCCGAGCGCCACCCCGGCGCCCAGAGGATCACGCTGGTGATGGACAACCTGAACACCCACCGCCCCGGCGCCCTCTACGAGGCCTTTCCACCGGCCGAGGCCAAGGCCCTGTGGGACCGCTTCGAGTTCGTCTACACGCCAAAGCATGGCAGTTGGCTCAACGTCGCCGAGGTCGAGCTCAACGTCATGACCCGTCAGTGCCTCAACCGCCGCATTGACTCCCTCGAGATCCTGCACGACGAGGTCGCGGCTTGGCAGGCGTCCCGAGACCGCATCCAGGCCAAGGTCAACTGGCAGTTCACCACGGACGACGCCCGCGTCAAGCTGAAACGCCTCTATCCGACACTTGATGAATGACAGGACACTAGGAGCCTGGGCTTGATCCGAACTCGTGGACACATTTCGAAAGGCGGATACGATGTCCACCATGGCAGTGATAGTCAGGCCGCGTCGAGCGCGGCGACAGTTCACCGATGAGTTCAAGGCGGGCGCGGTCCGGTTGGTGCTCGACGAGGGCAAGACGGTCGGCCAGGTAGCCCGCGAGCTCGATCTGACGGAGTCGGCGCTCCGGCATTGGGTCGAGCGCGAGCGGGCGGACCGGACCAACGGCCGGACAGGCCTGACGACCGAGGAACGCGAGGAGCTGCGGCGCCACCACACGACGCTCGGCCAAGTCAGTCCGGCCGAGTTTGAACGTCGGAGGCTGACACCGGCAGCATAATCAACCCGTCCACGAAACTGGATCAAGGCCAGGCTCTCCGCTCCTGGCGCATATGGTGCTCGTGCTGCTCGGCTACGCGTTGACCGCCCTGGGCATGTACGTCCTCGTCAGGAACTGGACCGGGGACTTTCGCGCCGGCCTTTTGTCGGGTGCGTTGTTCGCATTCACCACGGCGCTCTTGACGCGGTCAGCGCATATACAAGGGATACACATCTACTGGCTGCCGTTGGCGTTTCTTGCGTTCCAACGGTTGACGGAGCATCGCCGCCCGCGGGACGCGGCCTGGCTGGGGCTCTGCGTGATCGGTGCTGCGCTGACGTCCGGCTACCTCGTGGTCTTCGTGTTCTTCGCACTATGCGCGGCTGCGCTTGCGCGGGCGAACGCGTTCCGGGGGCACCAAGGAGCTCGCCTGTTGCAGCAATTGGGGTTAGCGGCGGTGGGGACCATCGCGATTCTGCTTGTCGTGCTGTGGCCCTACCTGCAGGCGGGACACGAACGACCTCCCGTTGCCGAGGCGGCCGACCTCGCGACGGCGCTGGGAAGCTACTTGGCGTCGGGCGCCGTTTTTCACTACGAAAGCTGGAGCGCCGACTACAACCGCTCGTCGCCCGGTACATTGTTTCCGGGTGTCGTGACGCTTGTGCTGGCAACCGTCGCTGTCTGTCAGCGGCGTCGCATGGCGCCCCTGGGGGCTGGCCGTATGCTCCTGGCGGCCGCTGCCATCGGCTTGGTTCTGTCGTTAGGGTCGCTCACGCCGGTCTACACCTGGGCGTACGAGTGGGTCCCGCCGCTACGAGGTCTGCGGGCGGTCAATCGTTTCGGTATTCTCGCGATCTTCGCGCTCGCGGCGCTGGCAGGCATCGGCCTGAGTGGACTCAGGTGGCCGGTGTCGCCGCCGCGGCGGTCGCTGCTTGCCGTCGTCGTGCTCCTGTTGGCCACGGGGGAGAGTTTCCACGGTTGGGGTTCCGATCCGTGGAGAGACACTTCCGGGCGCATCCATCGGTTCCTGGCGACGTCGCCGTGGCCCGGCGCCGTTGTCGAGTTGCCGATTTACCAGCGGCGCTACGGGTTTCACAGGAACGCCCGGTATCTGCTGGCGTCAACTGTCCATTGGCGACCACTCGTGAATGGCTTTGGTGGCTTCGCGCCGCCGGATTTCGACGATAACGCCCACGTGGCCAGCGGATTCCCTTCGGTGCTGACCGTGAAATGGCTTCAGGAAATCGGCGTCGGTTATGTCGTCATAGACCTGAACCAATACGGCAACCGGATGCGGCGGAAGCTGCGCGAACTGGAGCGACGACGGGATCTGGCGCTCGAGGCCGTAGAGGGGGAGACTCGGCTGTATCGGGTCCAGCCCGAAACGTCACGGGCGATTCAGGCGCTGGAACCCATGCCGAGTCTCTCGGAACTCCGCTTCGTGGGCGGTCCTGCGGACGGAAGCACGCTACGGGCGGCGCATGGACTCCGCCAAGCCTTCGGATTTCAGTCGCCGGTGCGCTTCATCGGATACGTCGAGTCGACACGCCTCGATTCCCACCTGATGCTGCGATTTCCGGTGTCGATGTCCGGACGGTTTCTCGAGGCGGCTACTGGAGAAGCGTTGCAGGAGGTGTTGGTTCGGGCCAGCACGGCTGCCGATCCGCCGGTAAGGGTCTACCCGCCTGCTGGCCACGCGGGCGTTCTTCTCGACCTGCACGCGCGGACGTCCGAACCATGACCATGCCGCCCGGGCCAGTCCGACGACGCGGCAGGCGCGACGGACCGAGAGCCGATGCTCCGTCGTCAAGACCTCGATGGCATCGTGACGCGCGACGGGCGTTACGGCCTTCTGCTCGGCAGATCCTCGATGGCGGCGTCCTCCAGGGCCAGCTCCGCTTGATCCGGCGCAAGCTCCAGTCCGCCTGACGACGCCCCAGCCCGAACGGCGTCACTCGACCTCGACGAAGATCGGGTTCGAGTAGAACCAGAGATCGTGCCAGGGGTTCTCCTCGGGGCCGTCCATCGGAGGCTCGAGGTCGTCGGTGCTCGTCCCGCGCACCCGGACGTAGAGGTCGCGGTCCACCGCGGGCAGCACTGCCTCGACGGTGTAGCGGTCTCCGTCACGGTCCAGCGCGTCGCGCGTGAAGCGGGCGAAGACGCGCGTCGTCGGGTTGCGATCGTTCGCCGGATCGGAGGCAGGTCCCTGCACCTCGCCCACTATCACATCGACCCGCCGGACGGCAGGGTTCTCGCCCGCCGCATTCGCGGTCTCCGGATCCCGTAACCGGACGGTCGCCGTGACCCGCGTCCCCGGCGCGACACGCAGCGTGCCACCGAGCCCGGCCTCGTGCCGGCCGCTCGCCAGGCTGACCTCGAGCTCGGTCACCAGGTCCCCCGCCACCGCGAACATACGGCCGCGCCGCAGGCCGTCGAGCACGTCGGCGTAGGTCGGGCGCGCGTGGACCCAGGTCTTGTGGAACTCGCCGGGCCAGAAATCGCTTCCGGCCCGGACCGGCTCGGCGTAGTGGAAGTGCGAGTCGGACGAGGCGACGATCCAGAATCGGCGCCCCTCGCCGAGGAGGGCGTCCCACAGGCCGCCGACGATGGCCGTCATCTGGTCGAAGCCGCCCAGGGTCTGGGCCCCGGGGTTCCGGTAGGCGCCGCGGTGCCCGCTGCCGTTCTCGTTGAGGGCGGCGGCCTGGTGGCCGGGCGCGCCTTCCATCCCACGGTACACGTCCGGCGCGATGTCGTTGTTTTCCCGGAGCTCCCACGGTTCGTCGCGACCGTAGACCCCGATTGCTTCCGCCGACCGGGAGGGATGGTTTGCAAACAGGATCGGCAGCCTGTCCAGCTCCTGCATGTGCGCCAGCGCCTGTTGTCTGAGCCCCGCCGACTGCCGGCGCGGGTCGCGGGGCCGAGCCCAGTCCTCGTTGGCGTCGAATCGGCTTTCGATCTCGTTCAGCACCGAAGCCTCGTCCTCGGCGCGGGGGATGATCAGCGTGTGGTGGTCCATGCCCGGCATGTTGAGTTCCATCCCGTAGAACTGCAGCACCTCGGGAACGAGTTCGCGCGACAGGGTCAGTTCGCGGTAGGCCTGCTCCAGATTCACCTTGGAGTGGGCGGGGCCGCCGTGATCGGTCGTCACCATCCAGCGCAGGCCGAACCGCCGCGCCATCGCGGCGTTGCGCGGCGTCGAGTAGAGGGCATCCCGTCCCTTGATGGGGGTCGGCGGGACGGTTCGGTAGTCGTAGCCGGTGCTCCAGTGGCTGTGGATGTGCGAATCGCCGGGCAACCATTCCCGGTCGGCGGCGGGCTGGGCCAGTGCGAGGGTGGCCGCCGCGCACAGGACGCAGAGCCAGACGAGACGCGGAGCACGAGCGCGTGGCTGCCAGCGGAGCTCGTCTTGCGACTGACCCATGAACATCTGGCCACCTCGTTCGTCGCCACGACCGTCAGTCGGCCGATGGCTCCGACGTGTCCTCTTCAAGCTCTGGATCGAGTTGCTCGAGGTGCGGGGCAAAGACGCGCTTCATCTCGGCGGAAGCCCGATTGAGTTCGAGCATCTTGGCCATGTCGGGCTCGTTCCGGTAGTTGACGTCTACCCCGTAGCGAATCACCCAGCGGCCCGCGGTCACCTCCTCCGACCATTTGAGGCGCTCCGGCAGGTCGCCCTCCGCGAAGGCCGCGTCGATCTTCTGTCGGTTCTCAAGCAACACGGCCAGCGCGCCCGTCCATCGGCCCCGCTTGTTGGTGAGGACGACCCGGGCCTCGTGGCGGTTAATCGCAACGCGGTACACCAGCCCCGACCCTCTGGCAGGTGTGTCCTGCAGCCCAATGTAGTCCGGCTTGAGATTCCTGAACGGCGAGTCGATCCCTTCATCCCGCGCTTGCGTGAATAGAGCGGCCATGAAGTCACGCTTCTTGATCTGGATCGGCGTGAGTTCCATCGGCCCGACGGGTTTCTCGATGTCGGACGGCTCGGCGACGACCGTGAACAGCGGGGCCGGCGCGGAATCGCCGATCCGGACAGGTCGCACCGTGATCATCCAGATCTGCCCGACGCCGCGTTCATTAAGGGTCTCCACGGCCTTGACGTGTTCCGGCCTCCCGTCCTCAACGATCCAGATCGCCCGTTGAACGTCCCGGTGCGAGAGATAGGTCACCAACTGGCCGAGGTGGCGGTGGTCGCTCCGTCCGAACTGGTTCTCGATGACGACATCGCCGAAGTTGGTCTCCGCCACCAGGTCGATGCTGAAGTCACCGGCTCCGACCTCCCTCTGAGGGTTGGTCAATCCGAGTCCGAGGGCCTGGTCAAGCTCGCCGATGTGCGACTGAAGCCAAGGTGTAAAGTCGGCATCCTCCCTCGGCCAGACATCGCGGATCGGCACGGTCTCGATGACTCCGACTTCCAGTGGCATGCGAATAGGTCGAGGGCGGGGTGCCGCTTCTAGCATTGACTGTATGTAGCGCCGCCGACAATCGTCAATGCCCACCGCCGGCCTCGACGCCTGACTGCTACGGGTGATCCGGTACGCACGGGACTCAAATAGCTCACCCGCGAGGTCCGGCTGCGCTTGCCTCGTTGCTACTCCGGCCGGTGGGGCAGCAACTCCCAGTAGAGGTGCCCGCCGGCCATCACGCCGTCCTCGTTTGTGCTGGGCCGGCCTCCGAGTCGCAGGACGTCGCCGTCGAGCTGATAGAGGCGTTCGGCGTCGGTCACCTCGCTGACGGGCCGCGCCCGTCCTTCCTGGTGGTGGACGACGTACTGCGGATCCGCGTCCTCGTGCACGGTGAAGCGGCCGAAGTAACCGCCGTAGGTCCGGTATGCAGCCAGGGATTCCTCCGGCGTGGGCGTGTCGCCGGCGTACGGCATACGTCCTTCGCGCGCCATCAGGTGGACCATCATGTGGCCGGTCGGCGTGTAGATGATGTATGAGCCGGCGCGGTCTACGTTCCGCTCCCCACTCTCGACGGGCACGCCGTCCTGCACCGTGTAGCGGTCGGTGTAGAGGAGCTGACGGAAGCCCACGAAGCGTCGCGCTTCCTCCGACAGCGCCGCGTCGGGCAGCCGCTCCCAGACGACCTGCCGCGTGGCGTCGTGCTTCATTCCGGTGGCGGACGCGGGGGTGAGGATCAGCCGGTCACCGTCGAGGTCGTAGTAGCGCTTCGCGTCCACCTCGCCGCCAGGGTCGATCTGTCCGATCCGGTGGTGGATCAGGAATCCGCCGTCCTCATCCTCTGCGACGGAGAAAGGGCCGTAGTACCCGGTATAGCCCTGGAGCGCCGTGTGCACCTCCTCCGCCGTCGGCTCGCTGTCGTCCGCGAACGGCTCGCGGTCGCGCGGCATGACGTTCACGGCCATGTAGCCGCTGTCGCTGTAGGTGATGTAGCCGAGGGAGTTGAAGTCGTCGGTCGGTACCCAGGCGCCGCTCTCGTCCTTGACGTTACGTCCGACCAGTTGGTACGTGCCGACGATCGGATCGCGCACGCTCTCGACGGACACGTCCTCCATCGCCGCTTCCGGCGCTTCCCCGGAGCAGCCGGCGAGCGCGAAGGGTAGACCGACGGACACCGCGAGGGCGAGGGCGAATCTCTTTCCGCGCATCATGTTCCTCCTTCGTTGGGACAGTCATCGTTACTACGACGCCTAGCAGCCCGTGGCAGAACGGCTTCTTTGTAGCGTGAGCGGAACGAGTTGTTGACGATGCGTGGCGTGAGCAATCCACGGCGAATCGCGCGGGTCAAACGGACGAGCCGCTCCGGAAGGCGCTACGGGGCGCCAGCGGCGGCTGAGAGCCCGGATCAGGGCGTCAAGGAGTGCCCTGGCGCGGCCCTGGAGGCTGCGCGGGGTCCCGACGCCGGTCAGTTCGCGCATCAGGAGGCCCAGATTCGAGCCGCAGACGTGCACCAGCAGACGCTTGAGCACGTTGGCATGTCCGCGCAGATGCACGCGGCGCAATCGCCCGGTTTCGTAGAGGTGGGCGTGAGGACGCTCGAGCCGTTCGCCCCGCTGGCGCAGCAGGCGCTTCCCGCGGGCGCCCCGAATGCGTCGCCGGTTGGCGTAGACGGCCGCGCGGGCGTCGGGCTTGTCGCGCCAGTTGCGCCGACCGCGATCCGGCTCCGACACGTAGCTGCGGATTCCCAACGCGGCCAACGCAACCAGGGTGTCGTTGCTGTGATAGCCCTTGTCGCCGACCACCTCGGTGAGGCCGGCCCCGGCCGGCAGGACCGCTTCGACCTGCTCGGCCGCGGTAATCAACGTCTCGACCATCGTCTTCGTGTCGCCGGCGTCGGCATCCTGCACGGTGACGCCGAGAACCGCGGTGGTCTCCAGGTCCACCACGTGCTCGGCCTTGTGCGCCAGGTGGGTGCGGCCGTCCTTCATGCGGGTGATCTTCGCGTCCGGGTCCTGCGGATGCGTCCAATCGTCGTTGGACCCCTTCTTCGGGCGCTTGCGGTCGAAGCGGGCCAGCTCCGCGCGCGTCGGCGTCGGGATGCCGGACGCCTCGGCCAGCCCGTGCAGGAACGTCTCGTAGCCCTCGCCCGTGTCCCGGCGGACGATGCTCCGCAACGCGGCGTTGGCTTCCAGCGTCGTCGCATCGATGCCCACCGTCTTGCCGCGGACCAGGCCGGCGTCGGCCAGCCGCTCGAGCACCCACGTGAAGACTGCCCGGTGCGTCTCCAGGTCCACCCGCCGCCGCGTGCGCGATACCGTCGAATGGTCCGGCGACGCCTCGTGCAGCGCGATGTCCAGGAACTGCCGCAGGCTCAACGAGTCGGCGGCCCGCCACGCGATCGCCCGTTCCGAATCCAGGCCCTCGAAGTAGCCGAGCAGCAGCAGCCGGAAGTAGCGGCCCGGCGCCAGACTCGGCCGGCCCACCCCGTCGGCGTAGAACTTCGCGCACGCCCTCTCGACGAAGGCGTCGAAACCCGCCTCGTCGAGAACACGATTCAAGCGTTCATAGAACGGGTGGCCTCCGCCTCGTGGCAGGTCGGCGCTGGCCACCCACATCGACGGCTGCCGCACGCGGCGGCGGCGTTTGCCCATTGCCATGGGCAGAAGTGTAGTACGCGGGATCGGTCTTGTCGATCCCTATTCGGGACTTTCACCACGGGCTGCTAAGGGCGCGCCGCTCCAACTGGCCGAACCAGGTCTCGACCGCATTGAGCCAGGACGCGCTGGTCGGCGTGAAGTCCAGGTGAAAGCGGGGATGGGCGGCCAGGAAGTCGCGAATCGCTTCGGTCGTGTGCGTGCTGCTGTTGTCGGCGATCAGGTGCAGCGGCAAGTCGGGCGCCTCGCGCGTTGGATCTGCGCGAGGAACTGGCGGAACTCGGTGGCGCGATGGCGCCGGGTGGTCCGGCCGAGCACCTCCCCGGTCGCGACATTGAAGGCCGCATGCAGATTCGTGGTCCCGTGCCGCTTGTAGTCCTGCGTGCGGGCCGCGACCTGACCGGGCCGCAGCGGGAGCATGGGATGGGTCCGGTGGAGGGCCTGGATCTGCGTCTTCTCGTCGACCGAGAACACCAGCGCGTTGTCGGGTGGGTGCAGGTAGAGCCCGACGACGTCGATGACCTTCTCGGCGAACTGCGGGTCCCGACTGAGCTTGAAGGTCTTGAGCCGATGGGGTTTGACGGTCGGCGGCCTGCCAGACCTGCCGCACCTGCCACTGCGTGACGCCGGCGTAGCGCGCCATCAGCCGCGTGCTCCAATGGGTTGCATCGACGGGAACCCGCTTGGTGGTCAGCAGCAGGATGCGCTCGGCGGTTCGCCGGTCCAGGACGGTAGGTCGCCCCAACCGCGGGCGATCCACCAATCCGGCGACCCCCTCGGTGCTGTAGCGACCGTGCCTGAGGTGCACGGTCGCCCGCCTGATGTGCAGGATCCTGGCGGTTTCCCGGGCACCGCGGCCCCGTCGAGCGAGAGTAGGATGCGCGCTCGCCGCGTCTGACCACTCGGCGTCGTCGGCCGTCGCAGCCACCGTTTCAAGGTGTCCCGGTCATCCGGGCACAATTGGAAGTCCTTGGTCGTCTGCATGCATCAGACGGTACCAGGATTCGCTGTGTGGTCGAAGTACTTCGCGCACGGGACACTAGACCGGTAGTGAGTGCAGATCGAGTAGTAGTTGCGGCAGGATTGCCGGCGCGGAGCGGGCGGGCCTGCGTCGCGGGCCCCGCCAGCACCCCAGGCCAGCGGCCAACATTCGGTCCGATCCGCGACCTGCAATGTTGCTTGCGGCTGCGCATGCGCCCACAGCACTACCTATTTCATGCATCCGCATGCGTCGTCAATTTCCATCGTCGCCAATATCAACATCTTTTCCGATGCTCATGCTTCTATTCAAGGCCCCAATCAACAAGCCGTCCGACGAAAGCCGTGTGTAGAACTGTGGTGGATGAAAGGAGCCCACCGCACGGCGTATACCGTCTAATGTCAGGAATTTATGTAGTTTTCTCACAGACGTCAATAACATAGCCGTCGCACAATCCCTATTTCCGATGTAGGAATCGAAACAATCCTTGTTGATACATATTTCCTTTCCGTAACGCCGCCAGATTGCCGCCGGCTTGGCATGAACGACCGACTCGACGTCTGCCATCGCTACAATACCGCCCACCGGTTTTGTCGCGTATATCCATACGCGGGAACCAGGTTCCAACCTCACGATCCTGTTGCGCAGCTCTACGGATTTTTGTCCCGATAGGACCAGCTCTACGTACTGCGGTTTGAGTGAAATGATCGCTTGATTCATCAGTTTTCCAAATTCAGAACGCTCGTTTCACGATTTTAAGCATAGATTCGTGAGTCAGCGGTTGTGCTGTAACCAGATTAGCTCCTCCGATGCAGCCCATTCGCTTAAGTTCTCGAAAAGCGATCTTTTCGCGAAATACCAGAAGATTGTCAAAGGTGAACGCCGCGACTTCATTTCTGTTATTGGCTCTCTGGTGTATTTCTTGTTCAGTCAGCACACCCTGCCGGCCCAGGTTCATTACAGCCTGAGTTTTAGTTAGAGAGTCAGAGAATGTTACTCTGGCCAGCGCCACAGCTTCCCGCCGTCGGCGACTGACATAGAACACAACGATCATTCCTCTCTGCACTAATGCATGCTTGCCGGCAGCCCAAAAATAGGCTCGCTCCAGGCGCAGAACCGCTTCCGAACCAGGAAGAAACGATGGTTGACTTCCGGTTGCCGGAAGCAGTCCATTCGCGTATTCTTCTCTGATGGGTACCATTACTGCGGATCGATTGAGGTAAAGCAAAGCGCCAGGTGCTATCAAGGTTTCGAAATCAAATAGAGAAATAGTACGTGAACTATGATGTTCCACCGAGGTCAGTGTAATGCGTGCATCAGACGATGTGGTATGTCGTGGCATGCTATCCTGAAGCATCAAACCGGTTGTTTCTCTAAATTCGCTCCTGAACCGCGGCCAGTCGCCGGTTGTAATGATTCCTCTCAGTGACATCTTGCTTAAGGTGTTGGAAGACATCCCATCTCTTGGGTCCGAAGGCCGAAAGCCTCTCTGGATAGCGACTTCGCGGGTTTTCGTTTGTCTCGGACTAATCTTCAAGTGAAGTCGATACAGCTGACCGTGACAGCCAATGGCCATCGAAGACTCCAAAAGACAATCGATAGCCCTTTCAGAATTAGGATGATCCTCATCAACATACAGATGCAACGTGGTTTCGCGGCCGGAAGGGCGTATGGCTGTCCAGGAACAGATTCCGATTATCTGCTGCTTGGTTTGCACCACGACTCGTGACCTAGGTCGACGCATTGACCCCGGCTCAAGACACGAGGACATGCGATTTGATTCGACTCCCAGGTTGTCCAGGAATCGTTCAACGTCCGCTCGAGATTGTTCATTAAGAGTCGCAACCTCGATATCTTCGTGCTCAACGGTCGCCGACCGCGATTCGTAATGGCTGTCTGTGTCATTGAAGGAATTCGTGAGGTCCACCGGCGAGATAATTCTAAGGCCATATTGTAAACGTAGCGCCGTAGCGCGTTGAAGAATTGCACCATCACGAGTGACAAAGCCATATGCCTTGTGATGAATGCAGGACGCAAGATGGATCAGATCTGAGGCATCATTTGCCGCCCGTTTTCCTGTTTTGGGCTGTCCCGGCGCAAGCAACTTTCTCAACTCATCGGTCAGCGGGGTCAGGATTTCCGGTCGCAACTCCGGTAGTGTCGGTAAACGTCTTGCGAACGCCAAGACAGGGTCGTTTTGCAGATCGCGTGAATGCCGTTCCAGTTCCTTGGCAAATTCCGAAGTAGTAGAGAGACGTATTTCATTGTCTAGAGCGAGCGATAAAAGATGAGCAGATTCTCCAACATCACGGCTTCTCACGATGTCGAAGAAGACGTTCAGATCAAGTACGTAGGAGAGCGTTGGTAACAGCGGACGGCTGTAGCGGATTTGTTCGGCATCGTCGAGGGGTGAAGTAATGTGACGTTGGCCACCGGGGAGGAGTGACGGAACGTCAAGATGGAGCGTGTAGTGATTTATCGTCCGCCCTGTGGCTCCACCGGGCGTGCGGCGTATAATGTCGAAGCCGTTTTTTTTCCAAAATTCGTTCGCTTTCAGTTCCGAAGCTACCCTGGCCGCAATGCTCAAGATCTCCGGCGTCGCAAAGCCCCCGTCGAGCCGGACGAGAAACCGCGCCTGGGGAAAGGCCTGCCGCAGCAGGGGCAGCAGCCGACACAACACGCCCACGGTCCCGCGGGTGGCCGACACATTTCCGGGCCGCAGCACCGCCGCGCACAGATACTGTTCGCGTTCCTGGTCGAAGGTCAGAAACGCCAGCAACGGCAGGTAGCACCAGCTATCGTAGTGCCCGTTGAAGAAGGTGAGCTGCTGGGCGCCGTGCGTCGCGTCGTCGGTGGGATCCAGGTCGATCGTGATCCGCCGCGCCCGCCCGTCCAGCCGGCGCTGATGCCGCTCGATGACCCGCATCGCCAGCTCGCGCGCCAGCTCGTAGAGGGCAGACCGGCCGACGCCGTTCTCGAACCGAGAGATCGTCGGCTGCGAGGCCAACGCCTCGCCAGCGACCGGGTCGCGCCCGAGCAACAGCTTGTGGATCGGATCGTCGGCGAGGCGGTCGGCGTCGTTACCATCCGGATGGCCACACGCAATGCCGAAGATCCGCTGGCCGAGCAACTCCGCCAACGTGTGCCGAACCTTCCCGGGCTCCCGCCGGTCGACCAGACAGCGGGCAAAGCCCGCCACCAACCCGTACAGCCGCTCGGCCGCCTTGAGCAGAACCGCGCCGCCATCGGAACTCGCGTGCTGGCGGTCGAACGTCGCGACGAGGGGCTTGTCGAAGAGATCCGGAAAGAGGACAGTCTGTGATATCTTGTCGGTCGTCACGCAAGGGCCTCTGTGGTGGGTAAATGTCTGGCTTCACAGCATTTGTACCACACGGGGGTCCTTGCGTCACTATCGAAATCGGACCCTTCACGAATTATCCGGGCTAGTGCCTGAACGTTCGACGTCTGGGGAATCACCAGCACCCGCTCCAGGCCGCCGATGGTGGCATAGAGTTCGGGGCGAACGCGTTCAAACTGCCACCACGGCGCCGTCGAGTGTCTCCCGCGCGTGCCTCGCACCCGTTCTTTCACAATCGGCAACAAGTCCGTCCAGTCTGCAGCCGCCGGCTGGGGATAGTCGAGCGGAACTCTTCCCTGGTGGAGCCACGCACGCCGCTGCTCGTCCGTCGCGTCGACCCACGACGTCACCGGCTCAACGAGTTCATCGGCCGGTACCCGGCTGTCTTCGGGCACACCTGCTCCGCCGGTTTCGACACTCGCCCGCCGCAACGGAAAGTCACTGAAGTTGATCACATACCGGTGATGCGCATGCGTCGGGCTGGTGTTTACCTCCTGTCCACCGATGTAGGGGAAGATCACCTCCTGGTTCCGTGGGTCTTTCTCGATGAGCCGGTGCATCTCGGACAGCGGCGAGGCGACACCCTTCGTGTCGGTGTCGTCGAACGTGAAGCCCATGCCGAGGACGATGCTGCCCTGGAAGCTCTTGCCCGCGTTGGCTTTGAGGCGGACGGGATCGTCGTGGCCGCCGCGGTGGAACAGGAACGCCGTGATGCGCTCGACGTCGCGGCCGTCGATCTGCTTGCGGTCCATGACCGCATCCTTTCCGATATGCAGCACGCTGACGACGACGGCGGCCAGACCGGGCCATTTGACCCGGCGGCGGACGGAAAATATCTCGCCGCCGTGCTTGCAGATCCAGCGCAGGCCGCTGGCGCGAGTGTCGCCCTGGGCGATGGTGTTGGTGGCGATGAGGCCGAACGCGCCTTGATGTCGGACGAGATCGAACGCGCGGCGGAAGAAGTGGGCGACGAGATCGGCGTTGCCGTGGCTTTCCTCGTGGATCTCCTTCAACCAGTCGGGGTAGTTCGCGACGTTTCCAGCGGCCACCGAGTTCTTGCCCGCAAACGGTGGATTTCCGACGATCGCATCGAACCCCGGCGGCTTCTCTTGCGAGGGGTTCCTCCTCACGCTCCCGGCTGATGACTTGCGTTCAAACACCTCCGGGAACTCCAGCTCCCAGTGGAACGGCGCCAGGGGCGCGTCGTCGCGGCGGCGCTCGTCGAGCTCTGCGCGGAACTGGTCGGCCTGACCCTCGATGACGGCAGCGGCGTACTCTGCGCGCCGGGCTTCGCGTTCCTTTGGTTTGCTCCCCTCGAAGAAGGCGGCGGTTGCCAGGTCGCCGAACAGACGCACCTTGTCGAGCTCGAAGCGGGCTTCGTCCCACCAGTCGCGCAGATCCCAGTCCGGGACGCTGGCGTCGGCCTCACGGATTTGGCGGCGCAACTCGGACACCTTGGCGACCTGTTCCCGCACGGGGATGGTCTCGAACCCCTGCTGGGAGTACTTGCTGGTGGTGTCCCAGTGGAACGTCTCGATCTGGCGCTGCGACAACCCGACGAGCGAATCGCCGTGCCGCAGCGCGTGATCGACGAACGTGAGGGCGTGTTCCTTGGCCAGCGTGGCGAGCCAAAGCGAGACCTTGGCCAGGTCGACGGCCATCGGGTTGCGGTCCACGCCGTAGAGGCAGCGCTGGGCGATGAGCCGGCGGGCGAAGATCACTTCGTCCTCGCCGGGCGGAATGTCGGGTGCCGCGTCGTCGCCGGCGGCGCGCCACGCTTCGATCAGCGCATCGCCGAGCTGGCGGCACGCTTCCACCAGGAAGGCCCCGGAGCCCATTGCCGGGTCGCAGACCTTCAGGTCGAGGATCGCCGCCGGCCTCGGCGGCTTGCCGCCGGGTCCGCGCAGGCGGGCGAGGATCGGCTCCAGCGTGGTGCGGACGATCGGCTCGGTCAGTTCGCGCGGTGTGTAGTGGGATCCGGAGCGGCGGCGCGCCTCGCTCGGCTGCAGCACGAGGGCGCCGGGCGGCACGAGGTCGGGCGTGGCGGCGGTGTCGATCACGGGGTGCAGCGCCGCGTGCAGGTCGGCGACGGCCTGGGCTGCGGCCACCGGCTTGCGCACGGTGTCGGTGAGCGCGCGGTCGGTCCGCTCCCGCAGCCACTGCGCCCGGCGGTGGCCCGGCTCGGCGGCCAGCGCCTCCAGGTTTACGGTTGTGGGCGCGCCGTGCTTCTTCTGCGCCTTGATCGCCACCGACCGGCCGCGGGCCGTCTCGAGCCGGAAGCCCATCATCGTCTCGTAGACAGAGCCGATCTGCTCCACGTCGAGGGCGCGGTACGAGATGCGCTCGCCGTCGAGCACCAGCAGCTTGTCGAGCGCGCGGTAGATGGTGCCGTCGGGCACGAGCGGTGGCTCGATCCGTTCGTGAATCTGGCGCGCCCCGGCGCCCCGGCCTTCGAGAAACGGGAAGCGGTCGGGGTCGAACAACGCGCCGTGGCGTCTGGGCAGGTGCAGACCATCCGCCTCGGCGCCGTCGTGGAACAGCCGGAACAGCACGAGAAGCTGCGCCCAGGCGCCGTAGCGCTGGTTCAGCGTGTCGGGGTGCAGCGCGGCGTCCTCGCGCAGGCGCTCGTACAGGCCGGCGAGGGAGTAGTGGCGCGCGAACGTCTCGCCGCCGGGCAGCAGGTCCCGCTCCTCCGCGTAGAGCAGGAAGACGAGGCGCAGGATGACGGTGAGCAGCGCGTGGTAGATATCGTCGGGCCGCTCGGCCAGCGGCGCGCGCAGCAGTTTTCCCTTCGAGGTGTCGTCGGCCGCCTGGATGCCGCGCAGTAGTTCGTAGAGCGCGTGCAGCACCTGCTCGGCCAGCCGCTCGCTCACCTCGTTCTGGAAGCGCCGGCTGTCCGCGAGCAGCGCGGCGAAACGCTTGTCGCGCGGGAGACTCAGGAGCCGGGTCTGGCTCAGCAGCAGCCGCAGCGCAGCCACGATCGGCCGGCCCGCCGTGGTGACCATGTCGGCCACGTGCACGTCGAGCCAGCCGGAGCTTTCGCCGCGAGGCGCCGAGACGAGGCGGAGTGAGCGGCCGTTGCACAGCAAACCTGCCGGAACACCGGTCTGCCGCAGCAGCCGTTCCATTCGACCGTGGGCCGACACCTCCAGGCGGCCGGCCCCGCCGGCAACGCGATCGAAGTCCTCGCCGGGCTCGATGACCTTGACGATGAGCTGCCACGCGGACGCGTTTCCCCGGGGGTCGCGCTCGCGTACCGCGAAGTCGGGACGCAGCACCTCCCCGCCTTCCTGCAGTGGCGTCTCCAGCTCCGGCGGGATCGGGCACTCGACAGTCCCCGCGTAGCCCCTCGGCGAGAAGTTCCAGCCGAGCACCGATGAGGCGAACGCCCGAAAGTCCGGCAGCCACGGCTCCGGTTCGCGGTCGGGATGGAGACGCCGTTCGGTGACGCAGGCGCGCAGCAGTCGCTGCCCTTCCGGATCGCGCGGGAGAATCGCCCCGGCGCGGACCAGGGCCGGTGCCGACACCACGAGGCCGGTCGGCCGGACGAAGCCGATCCACTCCAGGTGAGCGTCTCTGTGCGGGTCGCGCTTCGGCATCGGCTACGTCGGCATGAGCAGGGGAATGACCCGCCGTCCAGCCTGCCTATAGATGCGGAAATCGGAATCGAGCGTCATGATCGACGCGCTATCGGTGCCCTCAAGCAGTCGAACCAGACAGGCATCGGCAAACGACATTGGCACGCTACGGTAGCGACGAATCAATCCCCGGACGGCCAGCGCATCGGCCTCGCTTGCGATCGGGTGCTCGATGCGCAGCACACCCCGGCCAACCAGCGTCACCGGCAGGCTCTGATCGGCTCCGGCCCGTTGCAACAGAAACGACGCCTCCGAGAGCGCGGCTTCGCAAGTGAGCAGCGGTGCTCCCAGCGCAGCAAACTGCGTGCGCGCCCACTCGTGGTGCGCCTCGTCCGCATCGAGCAGCGCAACGATGGGCCCGGTGTCAACGATGACCGTCGGCGCCGGCACGGTGGGAGTCCTGGACGACAGCCTCGTCGAGCAGACGCGTATTCGTCGCCAGGTCGGAACGTCCGCTGCGAACGGCGCCGACCAGGTCACCGGCGAGATCCGCGCAACTCGGTGGCGGCGCGCCGCCCCTGTCGCTCAGCGCGTTCGCGATGAGCTCCCGCACGAGG
This sequence comes from Vicinamibacterales bacterium, assembly GCA_965246995.1. Classification (GTDB taxonomy): domain Bacteria; phylum Acidobacteriota; class Vicinamibacteria; order Vicinamibacterales; family UBA8438; genus VXRJ01. The sequence continues at coordinate 65,942 of OZ252008.1, read as the reverse complement.
GACGACCGGCTGACGTTGCGGCGCCGCGCTTCCCTGGAGAGCACCGCATGCAACTCTTCCGGCAACTTGACAGAAAGGCCGTTCATGAAATGCATGGTAATCCGATCAGCAACAGATCGCCACACGTTGGCGTGAGGCCACTCAATTCGTCTCCGGCCACAGGTACACCACGCCGACCGGCTCGACCCGCTGTGCCTGCACCTCATAGAAGGCTCGGATCCGGCGCGGCTCCTGCTCCAGGTCTCGGTCGAACTGGTCGAGGCGCTTGCGCCAGTAGCGCATGTTCGACTGAAGCTGCCGTCGCTCCTCTTCGTCGAATTCCAGTGCGATCTGCGCGAAACGACCCTCGTGACGGTCGAGCTCCTCGACGATGCGTTCGCGCTGCCGGCGGAGCGTTTCGTCCAGGTCGCGCGCCTCCCGCTCTCCCCGCTCGCGCAGCCTGCGCGTCGCCAGCGCGGCCAACTCCTCGGCCCGCGGCTCGAGTTGCGGTAGCAGTTCCTCGACGTCGCGCGGCGCCGTCGCCAGCAGCCGGGCGCGGATGACGTCGTGCGGCGTCCAGTCCAGGCGACCGGTCAGCGACTGCTTCAGCAGATCGAGCGTCCGCGTCTCGGCTTCGCGCGCGTAGGCCCGGAGCGGACCGCTCCGCCGCCCCGGTTCGATCCACCGGGCCGCCAGCGGGACGATCTCCTCGTGCAGCCGCTCCGCCCGGCGCCCGTAGAGACACAGCCGCCCGAGAAGGACGACCCGGGGAATCGAGTCGTTCGCCTGCGCGAGACAGGCGCGTGACAGGTCGTGGTAGATGAAGCCCTGGGCGCGGAACCGCGCGAGCAGACGCTGGGCCACCCGTTGCTCCAGGTGCAGGTGGACGGTGTCGTCACTGAGTACGCCGGCGTCTTCGAAGACGACCGGCCGGATCGGCGCCTCGCGGCGCCAGTCGGCCAGCCTCTGGTCGGCCTTGCGCGGGGGCCGGAGCGTGTCGAGCGTCGCCGCCCAGGTTGGGTCGGCGCCAGTCCGCCGATCGAGTGCCGGAAAGGTCCAGGTAGCCTTTCCTTGGTCGCCACCGTTGCCGTCGGCGCTTCGCGCCAGTGGCTCGGCTCCCAGCAGCTCCAGCGCGCAGGACAACGTCTGGCGGAACGGCGCCGCCTCGAACCCGACCCAGTTCCGGGATCGCTCGAGCAAACCACGGCACCGCTCCACCTGCGCCGTCAGGTCGTCCCGCCGGTCGCGCGCCGCCTCGAGCTCATCCTCGGTGATCCGCCGGCGAACCGCATCGAGATCCGCCGTCTCGATCTCGCGTTTCAGCCGGTCTGCGTCCCGGTGGCGGATGCCGCCACGCAGCCGCCGCTCCACGTCGTCGTCGATCACCGTCGACAGGCTGCCGAGCTCCCGCTTGATCGTCTCCGTCTTGCGAACAAGCACCTCCAGCACGCGGTCCTCGATGCGCTGCGGCAGCACGAAGTAGTGACAGCGCACCTCCGGCGCCGGCTGGAGCTTGCGGTCGATGCGGCCGTTGCGCTGCTCGATGCGGCCCGGGTTCCACGGCAAATCGAGGTGGAACAGGTCGGCGCAATGGGCCTGGAAGTTCAGCCCCTCGCGGGCCGCGTCGGTGGCCAGCAGGATGCGCAGCGGATCGGTGGCCGGGTCGGCGTTGAATCGCCGCTGGATCTCCTTGCGGCGGGCACCCCGGGTAAGCCCATCGATCACCTCGATGCGCTCGTCGGCGCGATCGGTCCCGTCGATGGCCTGCTCCAGAATGGCCTTCAGATAACGCTTCGTCCCCTCGCGATTCTCCGTGAAGATGAGGACGCGACGGTCGTTCCAGCGCGGCGTCGGGCCGGCGGGCTGGCTGCCGAACGGCGGCAGGCACGGGCACATCCGCTCGCGGATCCAGTCGATGAGCCGACGCGTCTTCGCGTCCGGCTGGTGGCGGGCGCGCTCGGCGATCACCTGCATCCGGTCGAGCAACTGTTGCTCCCGCCGCCACAGCTCCGTCCGTACTGCACGGGGATCGGACGTCGAGCCGGATTCGGCGGCCGCGGTGATCGCCTCGATCTGGGCGTCTTCCTCGGCCTCGATGACATCGGCCTCGTGCTCGCCGCGCTCGTCGTCGTCGGCGGGCGGCGTGAGGAAGAGGTCGTGCACCTCGTCAGTGGACGCCCCGTTGACTTCTGGTGCGCTCGGCTGTCCCGTCGCGGAAGTCGGGACGGGCTCCTCACTCGTCGCCGTCTCGGCCTGCCCCTGCTCCCAGTGGCGCTCGACGGTCCGGCGGTGGACGGCCAGACTGCGCGCGAACGCCTCGACCGACGAGAGCAGCCGCTGCTGCAGGCCGACGACGAGCAGGCCGGCGGCCGCCTGGGCCTTGCTGGAGGTGTTGGCGTGCCGCTCTTCACGGGCGGTGCGGTATTCGTCGAGCAGGCGGGACAGTTCCAGCTCAGGCGCGTCTAACGGCAACCCGTCGATGACGACGCGTTCGACGCGCCGCTCCGGAAAGCCGCCCTGCGTCGCACGGATATCTTCCTTCAGACGCCGGACCATCACGTCCTCGAGCGCCTTGCGCCCGCGCACCTTCACCCCGCGGGTGAACCGGTAGGGATCGAGCAGCTCCAGCAGCGTCGAGAAGCTGTTCGAGTGGCCGTTGTGCGGCGTCGCCGACAGGAACAGCCGGTGCTCGAACCGTCCCGCGAGGTCGCGGATGGCCCGGGTGAATTTCGACTCGATGCCGTAGCGCCCGCCGCTCGACGGCGCGGCGTGGTGCGCCTCGTCCAGGATGAGCAGGCTGCCAGGCCGCATCGCTCCGAGCCAGGCGCGCATCGGATCGGTGTAGCTCGGATCGATCAGCAGGTTGTGCGACACGAGGAACCGGCTGTGCGTCATCCACGGATTCACGCCGAAGCCCCGTTCGCGGCGCATCCGACCCAGGTAGGCACGGTCGAGGATCTCGAAGACCAGGCCGAAGCGATCCTCCAGCTCCCCCTTCCACTGCTCCAGCACCGACGGCGGCGCCGCGACCACGATCGTCTTCGCCTTTCGGCGCAGCAGCAGTTCGCGGGCGATGAGCCCCGCCTCGATCGTCTTGCCGAGTCCGGTGTCGTCGGCGATGAAGAGGTTGACCCGCGGCAACCGCAGCGCCTTGCGAAGCGGCTCCATCTGGTAGGCGTCGATCCGGATGCCGGCGCGGAACGGCGCCTGGAACAGATTCGCGTCGGTGGCGGTCACACAGTGCCAGCGCAGCGTGTGCAGGAACGCCGCGAACCGGTGCGGGTCGTCGAAGCCCCGCTCGGCGAGATGCGCCCAGCCCTCCTCCTCGAGGATGCGTCGGTCGATCTCGTAGTCCCAGAAGACGCGCAGCGCCTGTCCCTGCGCGTCGTCGTCCGCGCAGGCCAGCGTCACGACCGGCGAAGCACCAGGGATCTCCGACGGCGTGACCTCCTCGACCAGCCAACGGCGGGAGCGAACCTGGACCAGCTCGCCGACCTGCGGTGACCGTTCCGGTAGCGCGCGGAGCTGGTCGGGTTGAGGCATCACATGTGGGGCGCGTCGGCAAACCCCGACAGCAGCCGCGCCAATTCTAGAAGAACGCGCCCGGCATCACCCACGCCGACCTCTTTGGCCGACTCCGTTGAAGCAAACGCTGTTCATCGTGCGCGCTGTCTTGTTCGCGATCGCCACGGCGATGACATTGGGAGGACGCCGCTTGGCCAGCTGAAGTCGCCAGGCCGTCGGCGCCTTCGCGTTGATGAGCACCGACCGGGCGCCATGGATCAACAGGGTGCGGAGGTAGGTATCCCCACGCTTGGAGATCCCGAGCATGCGCACCCGCCCGCCGGTGCCCGTGTGCCGGGGCACCAGCCCCAACCAGGCGGCAAACTCGCGCCCGGACCGGAAGGCGGCCGGATCGCCCATCGCCGCAACCGCGGCCGTCGCGCTCAGCACGCCGACACCGGGGATCGCCGCAATCCGCCGGCAGCCGCTCCGAGACCCGCGCGAGGGCCGCCGCCATGTCCCGCCGCATCCCGGCGCGACCTCGCGGCATCACGTCGCCGTATTCGGCCAACAGACCCCGCAGGCCGTTGATCTGCGCCGTGCGGAACTTCACCAGTTGCTGGCGCATCCGATGCAGCGCCAGCACCGCCTGCTGCGCTTCGCTCTTGACTGCCACCGTCTTGATGCCGGGCTGCTGAACCGCCATCCAGATCGCCCGGGCGTCGTGCACATCGTTCTTGTTGCCGCTGACGAACGGCCGCACCATCTTCGCCGGCAGCAGGCGGACCTCGTGGCCCAACGCCCGGAGCCGCCGCGCCCAGTGCTGCGCGCCCCCGCATGCCTCCATGCCGACCAGACACGCCGCCCGATTCGCGAAATGCTCCAGGAACTTCGCTCGACGCGGCCTGACTGTAGCTGCCATGGTGGACATCGTATCCGCCTTTCAGAATGTGTCCACAAGTTCGGATCCAGGCCAACCCCGTAGGGTGTAGCATGGGATTCTAGAGTCAGGAACAAGAATGCCCACGCTTGAATCTGTCGTGCGATGCGACCCGGACGTACTGGGTGGCACCCCGGTTTTTGCGGGCACGCGCGTCCCGGTCAAGAATCTGCTGGACTACCTCGCCGCCGGCGATAGCCTGGAGCGCTTCATCGACCACTTTCCCTCCGTCACGCGGGAACAAGCGGTCGCGGCGCTGGAGATTTCCAAGGACTTGTTGACGTCGCGTGCGACTCCTGCTCGATGAATCGCTGCCCCGGCCGCTGGCTGACCTGCTTGCAGGCCACGAGGTTCGTACGGTTCCTCAAATGGGCTGGACCCGCTTGGGCAACGGTGCGCTCCTGCAACAAGCCGCCGCCGAATTCCACGCCGTCCTCACTGCCGACCAAAACATCGAATTCCACTCCAACCAAGGACCCTGGTGCGGGTAGGCGCCTAACGTTTCGCGGTTACATGCGGCCGTTCTAGTCGCTGCAGTGGCCGCCTCGATTGGGCAGGGACGAGCACACCACCGAATCCCCGCCGGCCACATGTATCCGGCGGCGCCACAGTCACGACAATACGGCGGTCTCGGAACGTTCGTCGGCGACGGTCCAGCTAGACCCGTGATCCAATCCACGTCGCTTCTGAGAGTTGTTGTCCTTCGTCGGCTCGACTTCGTCTCATCACGCCGGCAACGGCTGCAGCAGCGATTGCTCGATTAGCGTCGTGAAGTGACGCGTCATCGTCGCCGCCAGCGTGCGGTCGCGAACGAGCAGCCCGATCTCGATGTTCCGATCCAGCGCCGCCTCGGTCAGGTTGGCCGACGTCACGAAGACCGCTTCGTCGTCGACCACGACTGCCTTCGCGTGGAGGACGCCGGCGCCGCCGGCGGGCTGAAGGGACCGTGGGTCGAAGAAGACTCGCGGTCGGGCTGATCCCGGCCACTCGTCGGTCCAGAAGCGATCCGCGAACCGGCGGACCAGGTAATCCGCGTCGGTCGTATCACCCTTCTTGCGTTGCACGTTCAGCAATAGCGTGACGGCAAGCTCCGGGGTCTCGTCCATGCGGCGCGCCAGCACCTCGAAGGCGCGTGGGCCGTCGAAGAACGCGTAGGTCGTCACCCACGCCGAGCGGGCCGCGGATCCGAGCAGCTCCTCGTAGACCCGTCGGGTGTCGCGCGCGTGCAGACCGGCGACTTCCGGTCCGGACCAGACGAAGTCAGGCGCCGTGCGCCGACTGGCGATTCGATCGAAGCCACGCAGCCACGCCGCACACCCACGGCCGGAGAGGCCGAGACCATGCAGCTCACGAAGCACCCTGGCCACAGACTCGCACTCCGGCGCACCACCGAGCGCCGCGCTCACTGCAACCGGACGATAGGGCGCTATCAGCATTCCCGAATCGAGGGCACGCTCCAGCCGCTTGCGCAGATGCGACGGTAACGCCAGCAGTGTCTCGGTCATACCGCCGGCCCGAAGAACGCGGCGGCCGGCATCCCGAGCACGGGCACGACGAGTGCGCGGTCGAGGTGGTCGTTGCGCATCTCGCACGAGGTCTCGGCGACCAGCGCGCAGCCGTGGCAGGCGGCGCCATGCAGCCACCTCGCGGTCATGTTGTCGTCCGGTGCATGCTCGGCGCACGTCGGGTCGTTCGAGCAGAGCCCGCCCGCCTCAAGCGCACGAGTGAGGTGCTCGTCGAGGCGTCGCGCCTGCTGCACCAGCCCGCCGAGGGTCCCCTCCGCGTCCGAACTGCCGGTATAGAGAAGCAGACCGTATCTGCCCTGCTCCGCGTAGATGCGCTCGCGCAGGGAACTGGCCGGATAGCCGCAGTGCAGGGCGAGCGACTGAATCAGCAGATGCGACAGGGTGTGCAACAGCACATAAGGTCCGCCGGGGAACGGACGGGCCGATTTGCGCTGCTGCGCCCACTGCTGGTGCCCCTTCACCAGCGTGTCCAACCGATCCCGGACCGCCGACCGCTCCAGCCACGCATCGACCGCTTCCGTGCGCAGCCGCAGGAACAACCCTTCGCCCCGGTTCTCCACCGCGGGAAACCAGCTCGGCTCCAGCGCGATGGCGGCGCGCTCGACGTCCGTCTCGTACTCACCGTGGATGTCGGGCGTCACCGCCTCGAAGCGGGTGAAGCCGGACAGCGCCATCACCTCGCGGAGCCGGTGAAGCTGGATGACCGCCTCAACCCCAGCGGCCCGCTCGGACCGGCGCCATACAGCGTCAGGCAGCCGCCGCGCGTGGAAATCCAGATTGACCGGCACGTCGTCGCCGAATCCCTCCGGCGCCGCGAGCAGCGCCTCGAGCTCGATCTCCTTCACGGAATGCTCGCTCGCGGCGCTGGTGCTCTTCGCGTTGCTGATCGCCGTGAGGACCTCATCGTCGTCGAACGAGGCGAGTGCGGCAGCTACCTGCGGTTTGCGCATGATGAAGGCCAGACCGGTGGCATCGTTGACGATCTGGAGATCATCCCAGAGTTCCCGCACGGTGGTCTCCACCCCCGCGCCCCGTTCCGGGATGGAGAGCACGCCTACGACCTGCGGGAACCAGGCGTTGGACGCCGTGCGCACCAGGAGCCGGCTCGGCAGGTTGCACTCCTCGTTCGTGTCGCGCCCGAGCCACGGGCGCGCTCCCCGGCAGGTACCGAGCGGGTTCATCTCGATCATGCTCGCATCGGACAAGCGGCGCGTCGCACCGCACTCGCAACGCACGACGAGGTCCGTCAGATCCCCGGTTGTCCCCTGCTCGTCGAGCCATAGTGGGCGGGTCGGTGGGCACTCGTTGCCGGGACGATGCACGAACCGTCGCCAGTCGAGATCGTCGACGTGCCCGCGCGGACAGCCGCGGACGAAACGAGTTGCCACCACGTCGCGGCCCTCGAAACGACGCCGGTCGTCGAGCGCCTTCCGATGCACGAGACGCCGGGACCGCGTGTGCGCCGTGCCCTCGCCCGCGTCCGCCGCCTGCACGACGAACCATTCCGGAAAGCGCCACGCACCGATGCCGATCGGCGCCGCGCCGGGATCGGACGACACCGGCGGAGGTGCTAACAGTTGCGGCGTGGCGACGCCGGTGATCGCCTGCAGCTTCCGCGCCAGCCGTGGCTCGTCGATCTCCTCCAGCTTGTGCGGCGGGGGCCATTCGTCAAGGCCCGCGACAATCGCCGACTCCTGCGGCAGGTCGATAAGGGAGCCCGGCCCGTAGGTGGTGATTACCTGGCTGCGGCGAACCTGTCCGTGCGCCTTCTGCCTCACGCACCCTCCGACTGCCGAGGCGCACGCAGGTCGTGCAGGTACAGGTTGACCTCCGGCTCGACGTCCCGCAGCGAGCGGTTGGTGCGGAACTTACGGTGATGCTCGGACTCGAACCGCTCCTCGAGCATCTCGCGCAGCAGTGGCTTCGGCTGCCGCAGCTCGTAGCGCTGGTACTGCAGCTCCACGCCGTCGCGGTGGTAATCGTCGAGTACCCGGCACCACGAGTCGAGCAGATCTCCGACCCGGTCCTGCACGCTGCGAATCTGTTCCTCCCGCTCGTCGTCCTCGGTGAACGCCTGCTGCCCCACCCGGTCAACGAACGCGTCGAGTAAGCGCGTTTCAAGGGCGGCGCGCACGTCGATAATCCGTTCCACTCCACGCGGCGGCGTCAGCACAGGGTCGACGTGACGCGCCAAGGCCACCAGGGCACCGGCGAAGCCGCGGTCGAGGGCGCGGGCCGAAAACGGGGTGACGCTGGCCGGCTCCACCGAGCGATAGAAGGTCTCGTGATAGTGGCGGAACCGCTCGTAGTGCGATCGGTCGCGCGGCTTGTGCATGTTCAGCAGCGTCACGACCAGCCCCGGACGATCGTCCGATCGTCCGACGCGGCTCGTCGCCTGGATGTACTCGGCGTGCATCTTGGGCTGCCCGAGCACCAGCATCAGCCCCAGGCGCGGGATGTCGAGACCGACCGAGATCATGTTCGTCGCCAGTGCGCAGTCGACGCGATTGTCTCGATCGTTGAACCGGCATTCGAGCCGCCGCCGCGCCTGCGCCACCTTGTCGGTCGATACGCGCGAGGTCAGCTCCAGCACTTCCGAGAAGGTGGTGCGGTCCCGGAACAGCCGATGCGTCTCACCGATCCGCCGCCGCGCACCGTAGCGCGCGATGGTCGTGCTGACCTCCTCTTCCATGATTCGCCGCGCCCCACCCAGCTCCCGCAGGCTGTTGAAGTAGGCGAGCGCCGTCATGTAGGGATCGGCAGGGTTCCGCGAATTCCGGTCGCCGCCAGCCTCGTGCCAGGCGTGCGCCGCCGCGCCCATCAGCGCCAGCAGCACGCGGCGCATCAGCACCTTCGGGTTCCGGCCCTGCGAGGCGATGCCGACGTAGAGCCGCGCGGGCGTTTCCGACGTCGCCACGGTGCGCGCGAAGAACGTGTCGCGCCGACTCGGCCCGGGCGGCGGAAACACCTGCGTTGCCGGCCGTGCGAAGAGCGCCTGGACCTGATCCTGCGCCCGCCGCGCCGTGGCGGTCGAGGCGACGATCTTCGGCTTGATGGTCTGCCCGTCCACCTCGCGCACCGCCAACGCCTCGATCGCCGTCTCGTAGAGACCGGCCATCGTGCCAAGCGGACCCGCGATCAGATGCAGCTCGTCCTGGATGATCAGATCCGGCGGCGGGAGCGGCGCCTCCAGACGCCGGCCCGTCCCTGGTTCGGCGGCGCCGTAAAACCCCTCCGTATCGAAGCGGTCGGCTCTGCCGAGCAGCGCGCCTGCCTGTCCCACCCACGGCAGTGAGGCGAACTTGTCCACCGTCGCGATCAGGAACGCCGGCAGCCGCCGATAGATCGGCTCGTCCACGCCGACGACCGGCAGCGGACGGTCGCCGCTGAACTCGCACTCGAAGTTCGAGCAGACGATGCGCAACTCGCGGGGGTGATCTGCGTCCGGTAACAGCGTGAACGACTCGGGGTCGAAGCGGGTCTGACACCAGGGGCAGTTCTCGAGCGGGATCGGCGACGGGTTGCGGTCCGGGTTGCGTTTGAACGCCGTGACCTTGGCGCGCGCCGAATCCGGCCGGCTGTCACCCTTGCGCCCCAGGATGTTCGGTGTCGCCGCCTTCCCCACCCACAGCCCGATCTCGAACGGCCACGTCCCGTAGCGCTCGCCTGCTTCCGTCCGCTCGATCTCCAGCGCGCAGATCAGTCCCGCGGCCCGCGCGAGCTGATCCAGCGTCAGCAGCCGGAGCGTGTAACGCATGATGACGCTGACCCCGGCGCCGGCCAGCCCGTCGTCGCCCGGATGCCGGAGGCGCCGCAGCACCATCGCGACCGCCGCCAGCCCCAGGTACGCCTCGGTCTTCCCGCCGCCGGTCGGGAAGAACAGCAGGTCCACCGTCTCACGATGCACGTCGTGCGGATCGGCGAGACCGGGCAGGTTCAGCAGCAGGAACGCGAGCTGAAACGGACGCCAGCGCGGCCCGTCAGGCCCGACCTGCTCGCCCAGGCGCTGGCGCAGGGCGCACCCCACGGCCCGATTGGCCACCCGGAAGGCGTCCAGCAGGTCCGCGTCCTCTCCAAGCAACGCCACGCCGCGCGCCATCCGTTCGGCGGCGATCCCCGCGTAGTGGAGCAACTGCTCGGCCGTATCCCGCCGGTCGCCTTGCCCCGGACCGGCGGCCACCTCCTGCCGACGAGCCTCGATCCATTCGCGGTACTGCGCCACGAGGGGACCGAGCGCCTGCTGCGCGGCGGATCCGTCGCCCAGTCGGCCCAGCGCCTCCATCGACAGCTCGACGCCGGGTACCTCCGCCGTCACCGTCTTCTCTACTTCGGCCGTCCCGATCCACGCCGTGCGGATCGATCGGCACTCGCCGTCGACGAGCTCCCGCTCGGCCGACACGCCGTGCCCGGTGGCATACTCCGGCGTATCGGCATAGTGGAGGTCCGCGACCCGATCGTCCCAGTCGCCGGCGTGCACCCCGCGCAGGTCCGGCCGCGGCACGAAGCTCTTGTCGGTGCGCACCTCGATCTCGGCCTGGAAGGCGTAGGCGCAGTCGGGCTGGGCCTCGTCCGGCATGCGCCGGTTGACGAGAAAGCAGGACACCGAACGCGTGCCGGCAGGTAGCTCGGCCCCGGTCAATCCCGCCGCGTCGAGCCGGCGTTCGGCGACGTGAAGCTGCAGGCCGTCCGAGCCGGGGACGTCGCGCGTAACCGGGCTCGTGCCGACACCGAGCGGGATCGACAGCGCCGCCTCGTGCGGCGTGCGCCGCCAGACCGACGTCTTGCTGCCGTCCGCTTCCTCTATATCCGCCGGTGCGTAGTCGCCCCAGCGCACCGTGACCGCCAGTTCGAGGCACGCCCTGGACACGAGAAAGCTCAGTCCGATCGACGACGGGAAGAACGCCTTGCGCGCCGCCTTGCGCTCGTCGTTCGACTCCTCTGGCAGGCCCGCCGACTCGGGAACCGTGTCGAGATCGTCATCCTCGTCGGCATCGGAGCTACGGTCAGGCGGCGTTCCGGTCGGGATCAGGAAGCCGGCGACGTACCAGTTCGACGGGCGCTCGCGGCCCGGCAGCTGCTCGGCGGCGAGCTCATGGCCCTCCCAGGGTCCCACCAGATCGAGCTTCAGGGCCTCGACGAGGCGCGCGCGGACTTCCAGGGAGTCGGCGGGGGCACGGTTGGCGTCGGTCATGGCCCGGCCGGTACCTTACACGGAGCGGCGCGGACGAGTTGCGGGAAAGCGGCACGGTCGTGGCCGTCGTGCTGGAACGCGACGTAGCGGCGGTATTCGATACATCCGGATCTGTTCCAGCACCATCCTCACCGGCCTGTGCCGCTAGTCGTTCTTACGGCGCCGGCAGCAAGCCCGAGCGGTCCACCCACTCGCCGAGTCGCATGACCCGGTCGATCTCCAGCGTGTTTCGGATGTCGACCAGAGGATCGCCATTCAGCACGACCAGGTCGGCGACCTTGCCTGCCTCGAGGGTGCCGAAGTCGGCCTCGCCCACCGGAGGCATCTGAGCCGCGCCCGTGGCGGTTGCGGCAACGATGGCGTCCATCGGGGTCAGACCGGCCTCGACATACAGCTCCATCTCGTGGTGCATGCCCCAGCCGAAGGGCACGTTCGCAGTTCCGGCATCGTTCCCGAGAGCGATCGTGACCCCGGCGTCGTGCATCGTCTTCACGAAGTCCTGCACCTGCCGGAACGCGGCCTTGCGGTCTTCGAATCCCGGATCGTCGACGACCTCCGCCCTGCGTGCCGGATCGTCCCATCCGGCCAGCGCATCCGGGTTGTACTGGTTGAACGCGGCGCGCAACGCCGGGTCATCCAGCAGTTCCGGATGCTCGGCGAAGTGCCAGTTGTTCTGAACGATCGACAGGGTGGGGGTGAAGTACACGCCGTTGTCGAGGCACATCTGGATGAACTCGGCTGAGGGGTCGGGATCGTCTACCGGGACACCGGCTCCGGGGCCGAAGGTCAACACGGTGCTGTGCAGAAAGTCCCGCATGCCCGCCTGAATCAGTTGGCGCCCATCGGCTTCGTCGTCGATGTGGGCGACAGGGACGGCGCCGTTCTGTACGGCCTCGTCGATGATGGCCGCCCGTATCTCCGGCGGAATCTTCAGGCCCGGCTCCGCGACCGCGTTGACCCACATCTTGATGAAGTGCACGCCGAGCGCAATCTGGTCCCGCACCAGCGCCCGCGCCTCTTCTTCGGTGGTGGGGGCATTGCGGCCGGCCGCGTTGAATCCGCCGGGATACGAGAATCCCAGCCCCGCCGTATAGGTCCGGGGGGCGTTGGGACGGCCGGCGTTGGCCTCGAGCAGGTAGGCGGTTCGCTCCGGCGAGTCACTGCCGATGCTCCGTGCCGTGGTCACTCCGTAGTAGAGCTGCGACCGGAACTGACGCTCGATCTCTTCCGGTCCCTCTCGGTAGTGCACGTGCAGGTTCACCAGACCGGGCATGATCGTCTTGCCAGTCAGGTCGAGCGTCTCCGCCCCGTCGGGCACAGGCGTCGTGTCCCGCGGGCCGGCACTGACAATCCGGCCGTCGCGAATGACGACCACCGAGTCAGCCACGGCCGGCGCGCCGGTCGCGTCGATCAACTGCGCCCCCACGAGCGCGAGTCCGCCGGGCTCCCCCTCGGGAGCCGGGCTTTCGCCAGGCGCTCCGCAAGCCGAGAGAATCAGGGCGAGTCCTGCTACCAACAGATGAAGTCGTTTCATGAAGAACCTCTCATCCCGCGGTCCGTCTGTGATGCTGACATGATTCTAGTATGCCGAGATGAGCTGCACTTATCATGGGAACGGTGGTCGAGCCCGACCCGGTCGATCGATTCCGAGAGCAGTATGCCCAACCTCAAGGCGAGGTCGCGCGGCGGGTCGAGCGCGCAGTCCTCGGGCACGAAGTCGGCCTGAACGGCTTCACGACCGTTGCGCAGGCGGAGACACTCTGCGACGTCCTGCGGATGAGCGCTGGCGGCCGTCTCCTGGAAGTCGGTTGCGGTCGTGGATGGCCGGGATTCCACATCGCGCAGCAGCACACGTGCGACTTCGTCGGCAGCGACATTCCGCTGGACGCGCTGCGGGACGCGCAGGCGAATGCGGGCGTGCGCCAGCTCGGCGCTCGCGCGGTGTTCGTGGCAGCGGACGGTCGCGCATTGCCGTTTCGGTCCGCCGTCTTCGACGCCATCGTCCACGCAGATACGTTCTGTTGAATCCCGGACAAGCTCTCCGTGTTGAGAGAATGTCACCGCGTCATGAAGCCGGGAGGTTGCATCGCCGGCTACGTGATTCACACGCCGGCCGGCCTCGGCGCGGCGGACGAGCAGCGAGCCTCCGAACTGGGACCCGACGATGTGACCAGCGCCGTCTTGCCGGAGGACCTGACGCGCAAGGCCGGCTTCTCGCACGTCATCCGAGAGGACGTCACCGGTCAGTTCAGGGCCACAGTCGAAGCGATGCTGCGCGCCGCGCGACGGTGGGCGCCCGAGTTGCGCGCGGAGCAGGGCGACGAGCAGTATGTGGCCGGCTGCGAGCGAGGGGAGGCGAAACTGATCGGCATCCGGGAGGGGTTGCTCCTCCGGTCTCTGGTGACAGCGCTCAAACGCTGAGCCGGCGCCCGGCGGTATTCTTACTGGAACGGCTGCGGTTCACGACGATCGGCGGCGTTCATCCGCCGGTGGAGGAGTAGAGATGCGGTACTGGTCCGTCACGCTTGCATCCGTCGTTGTCGTCGCGGTGTTGCTGAGTCCCCTGCCTGTCTCCGCCCAGTCGGAGACGGAGCCGGCGCCCCGCACGGCCTGGGGCCAGCCGGACCTCGGGGGCGTCTGGGAATACAAGACGCGCACGCCGCTGGAGCGTCCGGAGCGGTTCGGGGAACGCGAGTTCCTCACCGAGGAAGAGGCGGCGGAGATCGCGGAGCGGGAGCGTGCGCGGATTCAGGCGATGGAGGAGCGTCCGGCGCAGCGGACGGTCGCCATTCCGACCGCGGGCGACCGTCCCGGCCGGTGGCTCGACTCACCGGATCATCCCAGTCTCGAGGGGCAGACCGGCTCGTACAACATCTTCTGGTTCGACTGGGGGACGACCGCCGTCAGCACCCGGCGGACGTCGCTCATCGTCGACCCGCCCAGCGGCCGGATGCCCGCGCTGACGGAGACGGGACGGGAGCGGTCGCGGACGATGGGCGCGCGCTCGTCGTTCAGCGATACGGTCGGCACGGCGGAGTCGCACCTGGACTTCAGCAACTCCGACCGGTGCCTGATGAGCGGCAACGCGGGACCGCCGATGCTGCCGGGCGTCTACAACAACAACATGCAACTGTTTCAGACGCCGGACGATGTCGCGATCATGAACGAGATGATGCACACCGTCCGCGTCATTCCGCTCGACGGCCGCCCCGCACCCGCCGAGACCGGGGTTCGGCAGTACGTCGGTGATTCGCGCGGCCACTGGGACGGCGACACGCTGGTGGTCGAGACGGTGAACTTCAATGACGACCGGACGCATATCACCTGGCGGAACACCGGCCGGAACCGGACGCTGGTGGAGCGTTTCACCCGCGTCGACGCCGGCACACTTCTATACGAGTTCACGGTGACGGATCCGGACACCTGGGAGCAGCCCTGGTCGGTGGAATTGCCGATGCAGCGGAGCGAGCTGCCGATCTACGAGTTCGCGTGCCACGAAGGCAACTACGGACTTTCGAACATGCTGGCTGGCAACCGGAGGGCGGAGGCCGAGCCGGCGGGAAGGTAAGCCCTTCGGAAGGTGTGATGACCATCGCCGCGCGACGCATGAGTCGCATCAAGGCCTCGCCCGCGGCCGTCATCTCTGCGAAGGCCATGGCGATGGCGAGGGCCGGCCACGACATCGTCGCCCTCGCCGCGGGAGAGCCGGATTTCGACACCCCGGACCACGTCAAGATGGCGGCGATACGTGCCATTGGGGAAGGGAAGACGAAGTACCCGCCCCTCACGGGCATCCCGGAGCTCCGGGAGGCGATCTGCCGCAAGTTCGAGCGGGACAACGGATTGAGCTACACCCCCGATCAGGTGCTCGTATGCAACGGGGGCAAGCAGGTCATCTACAACGCGCTCGCCGCGACGCTCGACCCCGATCAGGAGGTCATCATTCCCGCCCCGTTCTGGGTGAGCTATCCGGACATGGTGCTGCTCGCGGGCGGAAACCCGGTGGTGGTCGCAACTGACGCCGCGAACGAGTTCCGGTTACGGGCGGAGGAACTGGAAGCAGCGATCACCGCGCAGACGAAGTGGCTGATTCTCAACAACCCCGGCAACCCGTCCGGCGCGGTCTACTCCGCTAAGGATCTGGAAAGGCTCGCCAAGGTGCTGCGGCGGCATCCGCACGTCTGGGTGCTCACGGACGACATCTACGAGCACATCATCTACGACAACGAGCCCTTCTCGACGATGGCCCAGGTCGCACCCGATTTGTACGAGCGCACCCTGACCATGAACGGGCTCTCGAAGGCCTACTGCATGACCGGATGGCGAATCGGCTACGGGGCGGGACCTGGGGAGCTGGTAGCCGCGATGTCGAAAATCCAGTCGCAGACCACCAGCGGAGCGTCGAGCATCAGCCAGTGGGCCGGGGTGGAGGCGCTCGATGGCGATCAGACGTTCATCCGGGACAACGTAGCGACGTTCAGGGAGCGGCGCGACCTGGGCGTCTCGTTGCTCAACCGGGCGAACGGACTCTCCTGCAAGTCGCCCAACGGCGCGTTCTATCTCTATGTCGACTGCCGGGGGACCATCGGAAAGCGGACCCCGAAGGGTGACACCATCGAGACGGATGGCGACTTCGCGACGTACCTCCTCGATAGCGAGGAGGTCGCGGTGGTGCATGGCGAGGCATTTGGGCTTTCGCCTTACTTCCGCGTTTCCTACGCGCTCGCGACAGATCGGCTCGAGGAAGCCTGCACGCGGATTCAGCGCGCGTGCGCGGCGCTCACCGGCTGACCGCCGGGGCGCGGTGGAAAGGACGAGCATGATGAGGGCTGTCGTCCTGCTAGGAGCCCGTGGTGAAACCCCCACTACATTCGAGCGGCGATGCATCCCGCCTGAACGGCGTTGCTCCTCGGTCGAATATGGCCAATATGCTCCCTCGTCGCGCCTTGTCAGCCGGGCGCCTCACCACTCTCGGTGCTACGCGGGGTTTCACCACGGGCTCCTAGCGCCTGACGGCGCTGGCTAGCGGCGCGGCGCCGGTTCGAGCCGCACAACCTGACTCGGCCCCCCACGGTGCTCGACGGCCAGGTAGATGTAGCCGTCCGGTCCCTGCCGGACGTCCCGCACCCTGCCGATCCCGTAGGCCAGCGTCTCTTCCTGCTCGATCCGTCCCGGACGGTCGACGCTCGGTGTGAGGCGCGCGAGTTGCTGTCCGGCCATCCCGCCCGTGAAGAAGCTGCCCCTCCATTCCGGGAACCGGTCGCCCGTGTAAACCATCAGGCCGGACGTGGCGATCGACGGAACCCAGAAGTGCGCCGGCGATTCCATGCCCTCGCCGTGCGTCCCGGCGTGGATCGCGGTCCCGCTTCTGTAGTTCACGCCGTAGCCGATCACGGGCCAGCCGTAGTTCCGGCCCGGCTGTATCAGGTTGAGCTCGTCGCCACCCTGCGGTCCGTGTTCGTTGGCCCACAGATCGCCGGTCTCCGGGTGCACGAGCAACCCCTGCGGATTCCGGTGTCCGTAGCTCCAGATCTCGGGCAGAACGCCGGGCTGACCGACGAACGGATTGTCGTCCGGCACCCGGCCGTCGTCATGGAGGCGAACCGTCACCCCGTGATGGTTCGACAGATCCTGCGCGGGATGGGCCGAGAGATCGCCCTGCGTGCGTGCCATCCGATCGCCCGCGGAGACGAAGAGGTACCCGTCGCGGTTCCAGGCGAGCCGCCCCCCGTAATGACCACCGCCCTGTGACTGCGCCTCGAAGATGTCTATGACGCCGGTGAGCCGATCGTCCTCGAACCGACCTCTGACGACCGCCGTCGTCGAGCCCTCCCCCTTCGGGCGCGCGTAACTCAGATACAGCAGACGGTTGGTCTCGAAGTCAGGGTGTGGGAGGACGTCAAACAGTCCGCCCTGTCCCCTCGCGACCACCTCCGGCACACCCGGCACCGGGTCGGGCAGCAACGTCCCGTCACGCACGATGCGCAGACGTCCCGGGCGTTCGGTGACCAGCATGTCGCCGTCCGGTAGCCACGTGATGGACCAGGGAACATCGAGACCGTCAACCACGGTCACGGCGCGAAAATCGTGATAGGCGGAGCGTTGCACCTCCTGGGCGGCAGTCTGGCTTGCGGCGAGCATCCACGCCACGGTGGCGCAAGCGACGGCAGTGCGGATCATCGTGAACTCCTGTGACCGCGCGCGTCCCGGCACGAGCTGAAACACGGCCTGGCAGGACTCGCGAATCATCGCATGGATCGCCTGGCTTCATGTTGACGGTATCCTCAGGTTCGGGCGGCGTGAGGCGGGGAGCGGTGGGCTTGGCACAGCGGGAAAGGACGGACACGATCATGCGGACGCGCGCGGTTCTTTCGCTGGTCCTCGTCGCGCTGGCGACCACCGCCGGGGCGCAGGAGCACACCCTCGACTTCATCTGGGAAGAGGCGCCCTTCCCCCGGGCGCACGCCTCCACAATCGTCGAAGCGCCGGACGGCACCTTGATCGCCGCCTGGTTCGGCGGCTCGGGCGAAGGGCAGAAGGACGTTGGCGTCTGGTCGTCGCGCCGGCCGAAGGGGGGTGCGTGGTCGCCGCCCGTACAGCTCTACAAGGAGCCGGACCAGCCGGCCTGGAACCCGGTGCTCTTTCGCGGCGACGGCGACACGATCTGGCTCTACTTCAAGATCGGCCCCAGCCCCCGGGCCTGGAGCGGCGCCTACATGACGACGACGACGGCCGGGGCGGAGTGGTCGCAGCCGGGGTGGTTGCCGTCCGGGATGCTGGGACCGGTTCGGGCGAAGCCGATCCGGCTCGCCAACGGCGACATCCTGGCCGGCACATCGCTCGAGAGCTACCGGACGTGGTCTTCCTGGATGGAGATCAGCAGCGACGGCGGCGCCTCCTGGAGCAAGTACGGCCCGCTTCTCTTCGGCGACCCGGAGCGGGACCGGATCGGCACCATCCAGCCGACCCTGCTGGAGCTTGAGCCGGGCGTGATCCGCGCGTTCTTCCGGACGCGCCGCCTCGGGAAGATAGCGACGTCGATCTCTCGGGACGGCGGCCGGACGTGGGATCCGATACGGCTCACGCGGCTCGACCACCCGAGCGCCGGCATCGATTCGCTCCAGCTCGACGACGGCCGGTCCCTGCTGCTCTACAACCCGTCGACCACGCAGCGGTCGCCTCTCTCGCTCGCCGTGTCGTTCGATGACGGCGAGACCTGGCGCGACTTCCTGGTGGTCGAGGAACTGGCGGAAGGGGAGCGGGGTGAACTCTCCTATCCGGCGATGATCCAGGACGCGAACGGGGATCTGCAGATCACGTATACGTGGAACCGGCGACGCATCCGGCACGCGACGGTGCCGCTGGATCTGGTTCCGAACGCACCCTGATCCGCAACCTCTGCCGCACCGGGATAGCGCCACCGTGGACGCGCAGTGTGCGCGCACATACTATGGGTCGATGAACGTGACGCTGGCCATCGACGCTCGGGTCGTCGCCGAAGCCCGGCGCATCGCCGCCCTCCGGGGAACCAGCCTGAACCAGCTCATCCGCGACTTCCTTAACGAAATGACGCAGGCGGACGAAGCGGAATCAGCGGTCGCGCAACTCGAGGCGTTGTGGGCTGAGGAAGACTATCGCTCGGCGGATCCGTGGACACGCGAGGAACTGCACGAACGCTCGACGCTCCGCAGACCGTTCGAGTCGTGATCACGGCAGAATCGCTCCGCCACGGATCAGGCCATCGACCTCCCCCGGCGTCGGGCTCCCCTCGCGGGCGCCCAGGCCGCGGCACTTGAGCGCCGCCACCGCGTTCGCGTAACGCAAGACATCCTCGACTTCCGCGCCGTCCCCGCCGCGCAGCCATCCCGCGATGAACCCACCGCGGAAGACGTCGCCGGCCCCGGTGGAATCGACGACCGGGACCTGGAAGCCTGGCGTTCTGATCTCGACGTCGCCGACCAGCGCCAGGCTTCCCTCGGCGCCGAGGGTCATGCAGACGAGCGCCGGGTGGTAGGCGTCGCGGATCGCCCGCAGGGCCGCGCCGGGGGCGCCCTTACCGGTCAGGGCGGCCGGGAAGTTCCGGGCCGTGACGATCATGTCGATCCGGTCCAGCAGCGCGTCGATGCCGTCCCGGACGTGTTCCACATCGATGACGGTTCGGACTCCGGCCCGTTGGGCGTGACGGGCGGCCGCCGTCGAGGCGGCGGTATCGTGACAGTCGACCAGCAGCACCCGGCCGGCGCCGACCGCCGCCGGGTCGACGTCCTCGGGCCGCAACTCGAGCCCCGGATCACGGGACCAGAGCACCGTGCGCTCGCCGGTCCGTTCGTCGACAAGAATCACGGACATGCCGTTTCGCGTGTCGGACGCCACCCGGCAAGCGCTGATGTCGACCCCTTCGTCGGCGAGGCTGGAGCGTCCCTGTCGACCGTTCTCGTCGTCGCCGAAGCACCCGACATACCGGGCGCGCCAGCCGAGGCGCGCGCACGCCACCATGGCGCTCGCCGCCTGGCCCCCCGGCGAGTACGCCTGGCGCCGGATCGGCTGCTTGGAATCAGGCGACGGGAAGTGCTCGACCACGACCAGCAGGTCGGTCATGTTGAGGCCGAATCCGACCGCGTCGAAGGGACGGCCGTCCGGAGGCGGAAGTCCGATCGGCATCCGCATCGCGGCATCGTACATCCCGCGCACTTGTCGGCCTGGGCTACCTGTCGGGACGGTTGCGCCGTACGCCGTAGGGCGCGTACCGTTTGGCAGTCGTCCGGAGCAGGCACGCACGATCCGCCGGCCTTTGGCCCGCCGGCTGGTAGAATGCGGCGATGAGTCACGCTTCCCGCTACGGGCTCCTGGCCATCGTCTGCGTCGCGCTGTCAACCCCGGCGATGGGACAGTCCGCTTCGACGGCGCCGCGCACCGCGCACGGCGATCCCGACATCCAGGGGCTGTTTACGTTTCGGACGCTGACCCCGCTTCAGCGTCCGGTCATCGATGCCGGCGCGTCGGCGCTCCTGGCGGGCCAGGAGACGCTCACGGCCGAGCAGGCGGCACAGTACGAGACATCGCGGCGCCGGGAGCTGAATCGTGACACGCAGGATCTCAATGTCCACGCACCGGGTGTGCGATATCAGTCACTCGCGGAAGGCGGTGTCGGTGGATACAACGAGTTCTGGTACGAGCGCGGCATCGAACTGACCCGAGACAAGCGCACATCGCTGATCGTGGATCCTCCGGACGGTCGCATCCCCTACCGCGAGGCGTTTCAGGCCGAGGCGCGGGTCCGGGGGGCGAACATCAGCAACGGATTCGCCGACTCCTACACCGATCGCAGCCTTTCCGACCGATGTCTCCTGGGGTTCAATGCCGGTCCGCCGATGGTGTCCAGCGCGTACAACAACAACGTGTTGATTCTGCAGACGCCGGATCACGTCGTGATTCTGAACGAGATGGTGCACAACGCACGCATCATCCCGCTCGACGGCCGTCCCCACGGCCGCCTCGATCAATACTCGGGGGACTCTCGCGGACACTGGGACGGTGACACGCTGGTGGTGGACACAAAGCACTTCCTGCGCGAGACCAGCCTCGGCGGTTCGAGTCGGGACACCACCCTGGTCGAACGGTTTCGACGCATAGACGCGGATACCGTGATGTACGAGTTCACCGTCGAGGATCCGAACGGCTATACGCGGCCCTGGACCGCGAGCATGCCGCTGCGCCGCACCGACGGCCCGATGTTCGAATATGCCTGCCATGAAGGCAATATCGGCCTGGCCGGTATTCTCGCCGGCGCCCGGCGCCTGAACACACAGCGGGTCCGGCCCGACGCCAGTCCGCAGCAATGAGCGGCGCGGTCCGCGCTCTACGAGGCGCCGTTCAGTAGCGTCACGGCAGCGTGTAGGTCAGCAACGTGGTCCCCGCGGCCACCGCCACATACTGCTTTCCATCTCTTCCCATGTACGTGATCGGATTGGCGCCGCTGATCAACTGCTCGGTCTCGACGCTCCACAGCTCGCGCCCGGTCTCCGTCTCGTAGGCGCGGAACCGTCGATCGGTGGCCCCTCCGATGAAGAGCACGCCCCCCGCGGTGGAGGTCGGCCCACCCTTCTGAGAGTTGGGGGCGCCGGTCGCCACGCCGGGGGGTGCGCCTTCGACCGTGCCGAACGGGATCGTCCAGGCGATCTCGCCGGTATTGACGTCCACGGCGACCAGCCGCGACCAGGGCGGCTGCCAGCAGGGCCAGCCGTCGACGGCCAACCGGGTGACGACGTGCCAGTAGATCCGGGTTGACTCGGGAGGACCCGAGTAGCCGCTACGATCAGGATCGTCGTCCACTCGTCTGAGTTCACTGATGTGTCCCGTGTCCGCGTAGTTGATGATGTAGTACCCCAGACTGGGATCGAAGGTTCCGCCGGTGAACTCGGTCCCGCCGCCGGTCGACGGAAACACGAGCGCGCCCTCCAGGGACGGCGGCGTATAGGGGCCGCGGTTTCGGCCGCCGTCGAAGCCCATCAACAGCTCGCGGCAGGCGGCCGTGTGCTCCGGCGTCACCGTCGCGATGTCGTCCATCGTGAAGCTGATGCGTCCGAAGGGCGGCGGCTTCACCGGGAACGGCTGCGTCGGCGAGTAGTACTCCCCGGCCAGATTCCCGGCCGGGACGGGGCGCTCCTCGATCTCGTAGATCGGCTCGCCGGTGACCCGGTTGAAGATGAACAACACCGGGTACTTCGTCATGACGCCGACGGCCGGAATCGTCTCGCCGTCCCGCTCGACGTCGAACAGGATCGGCGGCACCGGCATGTCCAGATCCCACAGGTCGTGATGGACGGCCTGGAAGTGCCACTTCAGCGTCCCCGTCAGGGCATCGACCGCCACGATCGAGTTCGCAAAGAGGTTGTCCCCGGGGCGGTCGGTGCCATAGAAATCGTTATGGGCGGACCCGAGCGGCATGTACAGAATGCCGCGCTCCTCGTCGACGGTGAAGAAGCTCCAGGTGTTGGCGCCGCTGACGTTGCGCCAGGAGTCGTCGAGCCAGGTCTCGTTGCCGACCTCACCGGGCCGGGGCACCGTGTGAAACGTCCAGACGAGATCGCCCGTCCGCAGATCCCACGCGCGCACGTCGCCCGCCGGCCCCTTCGATCCCGTCTCGTCCGCGTTGTGGACACCGGTAAACACCAGGTGCTTGTACACGGCGACCCCGGACGAGATCCCATAGTGCATGTTCGGGAAGCCGTTCATCACGTCCGGTGTCTTCAGGTCGACGTAGCCGTCGTTGCCGAACCGGGCGTTGGGGATGCCGGTCCGCGCATTCAGCGAGATCAACTCGCCCTCCTCGGTACCGAACACGATCTGGGGGGACGTGACGTCGTCGCCTTCCCAGTACGCCAGTCCCCGCATCGACCCACCCGTCCAGTGCACCTGGTGCTCCGGTGAATTCCAGTCCCCGGGCGCCGTGTACTCCCAGATGAGGTCACCGGTCTCTGGCTCCAGTGCCACCACGCGGTAGTACGGGAACGACAGGTACAGGACGCCGTCGACCATGAGCGGGGTCGACTGGCCTGGCCGTGACGGTACGCCCGGCTTCGTCATCTCGTACCGCCACGCCGGCACCAGGGTCGAGACGTTGCTGGTGTTGATCTGTGTCAACGGGGAGTGGCGCTGGTTGCCGGCGTCCCGTCCCCAGGCGGGCCAGCCGTCTTGCGCCTGCAGCGGCTGCACGGCGAAGGTCGCCACCATCAGCAACCACAGCGAACGCCGCGCCGCACGATGACGTGTCGTCGGGCATCTTGTAGTCATGAGTCGAATCTAACGCCGTTCGGACCGCGACTCAAGCCGAATCCTGCGACCGGATACGGGGCCACGCGTTTAAACCACTTGCAGTGGCGGCGGATCCTGATAGAGATTAGGGGGGCCGGGAACGCGTGATGGTGTCGCCCGGCTGGCTCGCATCCGCGGCGAGGGTTGGCTCGTCGCTCGGAAGGGGAGGTCACCCGTGAAGCTGAAACAACTGGTCCTGGCGGTGGCGGTCATCGCCCTGGCGGCGTGCGGCGCACCGGGCACGGTCGACACTGACGCCCCCGCGGCGCAGGGCGCCGAAGACGCATCGTCGATGCCGGCCCCGGCGGAGGCCGAACCGTTCATGCCGCACGAAGTGACGGCCGCCGACATCCCGCCCGGCATCCAGGAGGATTCGTTGGCGCGGCTCCCGCGGATCACGCGCGAGGCGCTCGATGCAGACGGGCAGCGGGCGTACGATGTCATCGTCCATCCCGACAGCCGCTACGCGGAAGGTCTGCGGGGCCCTATCGGCATGTGGATGTACAGCCCTCGCATGGCTGAACATCTGTTTCCGGCCAGCAGCTACCTCCGCTTCGGGGCCGACGGCAACCGCGATCAGCGGCTGGCGGAACTGGCGATCCTGACCGCGGCGCGGCTCCTCGACAGCCAGTACGAGTGGTCGGCCCACGAAGGGCTGGGGCGGAACGCCGGCCTGGAGGACGAGATCATCGACCTCGTCCGCTATGACCGGCCGCTCTCGGAGGCAGGCGACCTGCCGGGGCTGGGCGAAACCGAGCGGACGATTATCAGCGCTGTCCGCGAGATGGTCCGGGAGCCGAAGCTGAGCGACGAGACGTTCGAGGCGGCGCAGCGCCTCCTCGGCAACGAAGGCATCATGGACCTGGCCGGCCTGATCGGTCACTACACCATGGTGAACTACACGCTCAAGGCGTTCGACGTGCAGCGTCCGCCCGGCAGCATGCTGACGCTCCCCCCGCGGGACGCGACCCACTGATCGCGTCCCGCTCTGCCCGGACGATGGATACGGTCGCCCTGGAATCGCTGCTCACCATACGGTCTGTGACGGCGCGCGCCGTCACCGCGCCACTCGCCCGCCCGCTGCGGACCGCGTCGGGTGATGTCCCGGTCTCCCCCCTCCTGCTGATCGATGTCGCATCGGAGGAGGGTCCGGTGGGCCGGGCCTACATCTTCGGCTACACGACGATCTCGCTGCGGGCGCTCCAGGCCTTCCTCGAAGACCTGAGCGAGGTGGTGCGGGGGCGCCCGGCGGCTCCGGCCGCGGTGTACGACGATCTCGCCGCGCGCTTCCGCCTGATGGGACGCCAGGGATTCGTCGGGATGGCGCTGTCCGGCCTGGACATGGCGCTCTGGGACCTGCAGGGGCGCGCCCAGCACCGGCCGGTGGTCGAGCTGCTCGGCGGGCGGCCGACGCCGGTGCCCGCCTACGACAGCTACGGCGTGGTCGATCCGGTCGCCGATGGCGCGGCGCTGGAGCAGAGCGTCGAACAGGGTTTCCGGGCGATCAAGATCAAGCTCGGGGTCGGCGATCTCGGCCTGGACATCGAGACGGTCGCCGCGGTGCGCGACCTGATCGGTCCGGACGTGCGGCTGATGGTCGACTACAACCAGTCGTTGACGGTGCCGGAAGCGCTGCGGCGCATCCGCGCGCTCGCCCGGTTCGACCTCGAATGGGTGGAGGAGCCGGTGCCGGCCGAAGACCTCGCCGGCCACGCGCGTCTCCGCGAGGCCTCACCGGTGCCGATTCAGACCGGCGAGAACTGGTGGTTCGGCCATGACATGGCGCATGCGCTGGCGGCCGGCGCATGCGACTGCTGCATGCCGGACCTCATGAAGATCGGCGGCGTGACCGGCTGGCTGCGCGCCATGGGCCAGGCGGAACAGGCATCCGTGCCCATCTCGAGCCACCTGTTTGTCGAGGCGAGCGCCCACGTCCTGCCGGTGACGCCGCTGGCGCACTACCTGGAATTTCTCGACCTGGCCGGTGCGGTGCTCGCCGAGCCGCCCTTGCTGGTCAACGGGTGCGTCACCGCGCGGGGTCCGGGGCTCGGCCTGGAATGGGACGAGGCGGCCGTGGCCCGTTACCTGGTGTAGCTTTCGGCTCTGCGAGCGCTGCCGCTCCGGCCGCCGCCTCTATGCCGTCGCCTCCCCTGTCGCTTCCCCCGTCGCTTCCGCAATCGCCCGGCGCGCCGTCTTCGTGACGAAGGCCGTCACCACGACGGCGGCGAGCAATCCGATGACGACGACGACGTAGTACAGCGGTCCGCGTTCCGGGCCTACATCCCCGGCCAGCCGGACTACGTCGCCTACCAGGAACCCGGTATACGTATAAAGGAAAGCACCGGGCAGCATGCCGATCGACGCCAGGACGTAGTCGCGGAACCGGACCTGCGTCAGGCCCAGTCCGTAGTTCAGCAGGTTGAACGGAAAGACGGGCGACAGCCGTAGCAGCACGACGATCTTCAGTCCTTCGCGCCCCACCGCGCGATCTACAGCCGCGAACTTCGTGTTCCCGGCGATCCGCTGCTCCACCGCTTCGCGGGCGACGTAGCGCGCCAGCAGAAAGGCCACGGATGCGCCGAGCGTCGCGCCCGTCATCACGTAGACGACGCCCTCCCCGAGGCCGAAGATCGCGCCCGCGGCCAGCGTCAGGACCGACCCCGGAATGAACGCCACGGTCGCGCCGATGTATCCCAGAATGAACACGATCGGTCCGAGCGCGCCCAGCCCGTCGACCCAGGTGATGAACCGGTCCAGGAAGACCCCGAACGTCCGCCCCAGGGCGACAAGTGCGATCACGGCCGCGATCCCGAACAGAATCCGCCCGATGGGGAGCGGCTTCTTGCTGTTCGCCTGCGTCCCGTTTGCCTCAGCCATCGGGTGAGTCTAGTCGAACGCCACAGCCAACCGTCGCGGGGAGATCGAACTCGCGCGGACCGCTTGACGCCGGTTCGGGCGTGGGCGAGACTGCCCTATTCTTCGCGCCACAGCACGGTGAGCGGACAGGCGCCAGCCGGACGGTCCGTCGCTGACTGACGCCAATGCACCTCATCGACTGGACCATCATCGTCACGTACCTCGCCTGGGTGTTGTACGACGGGTTGAAGCGGGCGAAGGGGACCGGGGCGATCGAGGGGTACTTCCTGGCGTCGCGGTCGCTGCCGTGGTGGGCGGTGGGGCTGTCGGTGATGGCGACGCAGATGAGCGCCATCACGCTCGTCGGGACGACCGGCCAGGGGTACGACGACGGGATCCGCTTCGTGCAGTTCTACTTCGGGCTGCCGCTGGCGATGATCATCCTGTCCGTCACGCTGGTCCCCTTCTTCCACAGGGCACGGGTATTCACCGCGTACGAGTACCTGGAACGGCGCTTCGATGCGCGGACACGCGCGCTGGCCAGCTTCCTCTTTCTCGTGTCGCGCGGCTTGAGCGCCGGGGTGATCATCGCCGCGCCGGCCGTGATCCTCTCCATCGTTCTGGGATGGAGCCTGCCGCTCACCATCGTCGCCATCGGCGTGCCGACAACCGTTTACACGATGTTCGGCGGCGTGCAGGCGGTGACGTGGGCGGACGTGAAGCAGATGGTGGTGATCATGGTGGGGGTCAGCGCGGCGGTGGTGGCGCTGATCGCCGGGCTGCCGGACGATATCTCGCTGGAGCCGGCGTTGCATGTGGCGGGCGCGACGGGCCGGCTGCAGGCGATCGACTTCACATTCGATCTGAACGAGACCTACACCTTCTGGTCGGGCCTGCTGGGCGGGCTGTTCCTGATGCTGGGGTACTTCGGGTGCGATCAGAGCCAGGTGCAGCGTTACCTCACCGCGAAGTCGGTCGACGCCGGACGCCACTCGCTGATGATGAGCGCGTTCGCGAAAATCCCGCTCCAGATGCTCATCCTGATGATGGGGGTGCTGGTCTTCTGCTTCTACCTCTTTACCCAGCCGCCGATGCTGTTCAACGATTCGCACCGCCCGGCGGTGGATGCGAGCGGGCGGGCCGGGGAGTACCGGGCGCTCGATGACGAATTCCGCGCGGCGCATGCGGCACGGCGCGACGATGCGGTCGCCGTCGTCGCGGCGCGGCAGACCGGCGACGAGGCGGGGATGCAGTCCGCGACGGCCGCGTTTGCCGCGAGTGATGAACGCGTGGTCGAGGTCCGTGCGCGCGCACGTGACCTGGTGCGCGACGTCACCGGCGACGCCGCCTACAGCGACGTCAACTACGTCTTCCCGACGTTCATCACGACGCATCTCCCGATCGGCCTGGTCGGGCTGCTGATCGCGGCGATCTTCGCCGCCGCGATGTCCAGCATCGCGGCCGAGCTGAATGCGCTCTCCGCCGCGAGCACCATCGACTTCTACCGCCGCCACATTCGTCGCGAGGCGTCGGATGCCCACTACCTGCGGTTCTCGAAGCTCGCGACCGGCTTCTGGGGTGTCTTCGCGTCGATCATCGCCCTCTACGCGGCCAACCTCGGATCGCTGATCGAGGTGGTGAACCGCTTCGGCTCCTTCTTCTACGGCTCACTGCTCGGCGTCTTCGTCCTCGCCGTCGGCATGCGGCGCGCCACCTCCGCGGGCGCCTTCTGGGGGCTCCTCGGTGGCATGGCCTCGGTCGCCGCGGTGGCCACGTTCTTCCCCGACGTCTCGTTCATGTGGCACAACCTGGTGGGAGTCGTAGCGGTCTGCGTGATCGGCGGCATCAGCGCGTTGCGCCGTCCGGCGGCTACTTAGGAGGGTCGGTCTCGGCCTTGGCGCCGGGTGACTCGACACCGCCATAGCTCAGGCGTGAGGCCTGCAACAGGTACGAAGACAGGTCCGGGTTGCGCGTAGGGGCTCCGTGCGCGGCGCGCACGTAGATGGGACCGTCCGGCTCTATTGGGCCCAGTTGACCCTCGACGAATTCTTCCTCAGCGAGAGTTCGACAGATCCAGACGCGGCACATCGATTCGCCGGTTGTGCCGGCAACAAAGGCAAAGAGTGTGAGTGCGCCGGTGTTGTCCGGGTCAAGGAGCGCTGAGCCGTCGCCCAGGTCGGCAAGGCGAACCTCGCGCCGCGACCGCACGTTGTACCAAACGACACGGGGGCGGCAGTGGCGGACGGGCTCATCCTGAGAGTCGATGACGAGATTGAACCTTGCATTCCGATCGCGTGGGTCGAGCGTCGGGAGGCAATCCGAAACAACATCCTTGGGGATGTTCGGGCCGTACCAGCCCCAGCGGCGGCCCATGGCGAGCGTGTCGTGTGCCGAGAGCCGCTTGGCGAATAGCGAAGCGGTTGGAAGGTTAGTCTCGCCACCATTCCGCCAGTTGGGTGACAGCCCTCTCGTCGTCCTCCGTGGTCACGTCGCCGATCCTGGTGGGGGCCGTGCGCGGTGTCAAGGTTGTTGACAGCAGCCGGGCGTCCGTAGAATCGGTGCGTTGGCTCGTAAGGTCGCGCGATGTCATTGAGAAGGAACTGGAGCCGCGAAGAGGTCGACGCGGTAGTCCGCGACTACCTGGAGATGCTCCGCATTGAGCAGGCTGGCGAGGACTACAACAAGAGTGATCGGCGGAGGCGGCTCATGCAACGGATCGATCGGTCACACGCGTCGATCGAGCGGAAGCATCAGAACATCAGCGCGGTCATGGTCGAATTGGGGTTACCGTGCATTGAAGGGTACTTACCAGCCGGACACTACCAAGCGTTACTCCTCGAAGCGGTCGACGATTGCCTGAACGGCAACAGAGATCTCCGGGAGTTGCTGGAGGGGCATAACCCCGTTCCAGGATCCCGCGCGCTGCTCTTCGATCTCTCCCCGCCTGAAGTTCCGGAGCGACAGTTTCCCGTCGACGATCGGGTAACGCGAATCATCCGCAAGTTCGATCCGGCGCAACGTGATGCTCGCAACCGGGAACTTGGAACGGCGGGCGAGGAGTTAGTGTTCGAGTCCCAACGACGGCACCTGCACAATCTGGGTCAACAGGAGCTGTCGAAGAAGGTTCGGTGGATTGCCAAGGAGGATGACAGTGCAGGTTTCGACATCTTGTCCTTCAGCCCAAGCGGCTCCGAACGCTGGCTTGAAGTCAAGACGACCAACGGCCAAGCCGTCACCCCTTTCTTCCTGACGGCCAACGAGGAACGAGTATCCAGAGAGAAGCAGGACAGATTTCGGCTCATCCGCGTGTACGATTTCCGGAAGGAACCCCACGCGTATTGCCTGAAGCCACCCCTTGAGACACAGGTGGATCTGACGACGCAGGTCTACAAGGCGGAGTTGCGCCAGATGTCGACAGGGTAGCTCGCCTTCAGGACTCTCCCGGTTGACCCCACGTGCCTGCTGATTGGGGCGACTTGGGCGACCATTGGTCATTCGCCCAGAATCCGCCGCACGCAGTTCGAACTAGCTTCCAAGCCGGTGCTCGCGCTCCAGTTCGACGAGGCGGACGACCAGGTCGGAGTGGCTCTGGATGCGGAAGATGTAGCGCGGCACCTGCCGGTTGGTCGCGCGCGACATGAACGGCTCGCCCCAGAAGCTGAGCAGGGCTTCGGTGCGTCCGTGGGGTTCGACGTCAGCCAGGACAAACGAGAGCGTTTCGGGAAGTGGGCGCCAACGGGGTTCCCCCACGATATCCCGGCGGTCGCACTCCCGGATCTTCGGGACCAGGTACCGATCCCATAGCTCCCGCTCGCCTTCGTTCGAGACGAACTGGATGGAGGTGACGTTCGGGTTCTCGATGGCAGGACGCAGCATGAGGTCGAACACGTGCTGCGAGCGGAACATGGTGAGACAGACGTTGAACCAGAGCATCTCGCCGCGGGCGATTTCCGAGAAACGACGGCTCTCGTTCGCCAAGTCGCGCGGGCCTACGAGGATCGCGTCTGGTGGAGTCAGTGCTGCCTGCACGTCCTGAGCGGTTGCCTTTAGCTGCTGGACGGACTCAGCCAGACGGTCGTCCTGGCTCTCGCGCCGCAGGTCGCGAAGAAGGAGGAGGGCCAGCAACACGAGGGCGATCGTGATCAGGACATCGAGCTCAACGATGTGCAGCAGGTGGGCCACGATCGCGACGACCGCCGCCGCGATCCCGGCGATGATGTCCCACTCCAGGCGGAGCAGTCGCTTCACTCGGCTGTTCTTTCCGCCGCCCGTGGTGCTGGTCTTCCCAGGCGGCACGTGCGGCCTTGGGCGGCTGCCCGCCTCGGGTGGCAACTTCGAGCGTACCACGGCGTTCTGACGGGCACAATTGGCAGAGATAGTCTAGAGTCGACTAGACTATATTTAATCCGCGAGCACGCCGTTGCGAGGAAACACTGTCACGAGGGAGGAGATGGTCACTTACGAACGCAAGCCGCCGCGGGTGTGGACGGTCGCCGAGGCGAAGGCCCGTCTGTCAGAAGTGCTGCGCCGGTCGGAGGAAGAGGGACCGCAACTGATCGGGACGCGAAAGGAGTTCGTGATCGTGCCGGCCCGGGTCTGGTACGAGAAGAACAAACCGCGCCAGCCCCTTGGGCAATGGCTGATCGAGAACATGCCGCACCTCGGGGAAATCGAGGTTCCTCCCCGTCTCGAGGAGCGTGAACGCCCCGTGCCATTCGCCGACTGGACCGACGATGACTGGGAGGCCTTCGACCGGAAGCACGCGCGCGAGGACGAGGACGCATGAAGGGTTTTCTTCTTGACACCAACGTAGTGTCGGAAGCGGCAAGACCGGTCCCGAGTCCGAGCGTGATCGCATTCCTGGCTGATCGGATGGATCTCTGGCTTTCCGTGGTCGTGCTCTACGAGCTGGAGTACGGCGTAGCCCTGATGCCGGCTGGACGTCGCCGTGATGCAGTAAGGGCCGGGTTGATGCAGCTGGCCGCACGCTATCACCATCGCCTTCTGCCGATAGGTCGTGAGGAAGCGGGGCACGCCGCGCGGCTTCGCGCCCACGCACGTCACGCCGGCCGGACGGTGCAAATCGCCGACACGCTGATTGCAGGCACCGCGGTGGCGAACGACCTCGTGGTCGCGACACGCAACGTCGAGGACTTCGCATCATTCGACATTGAAGTCCTGAACCCATGGACCGTGTCCGGAGCCTAGCAGCCCGTGGTTAAACCCTGCATCGCTGGTCGAATGCAGCGGGGGGTTTAACCACGGGCTGCTAGTGTCCTGTCATTCATCAAGTGTCGGATAGAGGCGTTTCAGCTTGACGCGGGCGTCGTCCGTGGTGAACTGCCAGTTGACCTTGGCCTGGATGCGGTCTCGGGACGCCTGCCAAGCCGCGACCTCGTCGTGCAGGATCTCGAGGGAGTCAATGCGGCGGTTGAGGCACTGACGGGTCATGACGTTGAGCTCGACCTCGGCGACGTTGAGCCAACTGCCATGCTTTGGCGTGTAGACGAACTCGAAGCGGTCCCACAGGGCCTTGGCCTCGGCCGGTGGAAAGGCCTCGTAGAGGGCGCCGGGGCGGTGGGTGTTCAGGTTGTCCATCACCAGCGTGATCCTCTGGGCGCCGGGGTGGCGCTCGGCGATGTCGTTGAGGAAGTGCGCCCAGTCGGTTTTGGTTCTGCGCGCCGTCACCTTGGTCATGCGCCGCCCGGCCAGGGGTTCGGTCGCCATGAACACATTGCAGCTTCCGCGGCGTCGGTACTCGTAGTCTTCGCGCGCCGGTCGACCCGGTGCCGCCGGAACCGGTTCGCGCGTCGCGCTGATCAGTTGCCGGGGCGTCTCGTCCATGCACACCACCGGAAAGGCCGCATCGTAGGGACGCCGGTAGACGTCGAGCACCTTCTCCATCGCCGCCGCGAAGTCCGCGTTGCCCTGTGGGGGAATCACCCAGCCGACTCGCCGCCACGGTTTGATTGCGTTTTTTTTAGAACCCGCCGCACCGTCTCGTGCGACACACTGTCGATGTGGCCGAGCTCCACGACGCGATCCGCCAGCAACCGCAGCGACCACTGCGAGTGGCCCTCCGGAGGCTCGGCGCAGCTCAGCGCCACCAAGCGCGCCTCGAACTCGCCGTCGGCCTTGCGCACGTAGCTGGAACGGCGACCCTGCCGACCGCCGACTGCCGCCTCCATGCCCTCCTCGACAAAACGCTTCTTGACCCGATCCACCTTGCGCGCACTGATGCGCAGGATCTCGGCAATAGCCGCCCCGCGCGCCCGGTGCTCGTTGAACTCGCCCTCGTCCGAGTTGAGCAGAATCAGCGCGTTGATCACCTTCTGCGACTGATGCGACCCCTTGCGCGTGATCCCCGCAAGCTCGTCACGCTCGTCCTTCTCCAAAGTCACCACGTAGCGCTTCATGCCAACCTCCTCGCCGTCGTTGGACGACGAGAAGGCTACCATGAACAATGCGACATATCACGTGTGACGTGACACTAGGCTAGATTGCCTCTCGGCAACAGGACGGCCGCGGGGAATTCTTATTAATACTTGCCGGCGTAAAGTAACGTATGGAGCTGGCGTTGCACGCCCATATGTTAATACTTAGTCCGTATTCATTAATACCTACTGTTCTGGCGTGGACGGCGGCACACTCTGGGTGGAACGTGCCGTGGCGTGCTAGTTTCTCGAAGAAGGAGGCCCCCATGTTTCGAATCCAGCCCCGCGCCCGCCGCACGACAGCCAAACGACTCACCTGCCTTGCCGGCGCCCTTGCCTTACTCGCCGCGGCGATGGCCGGGTCGACCGTGCTGGCCAAGGACTGGCCCCAGTGGCGCGGCGCCGAGCGGCTCGGCCTGTGGACAGAGACCGGCGTTCTGCGGGAGTTCCCCGACGACGGCCTCGTCGTGAAGTGGCGCACCCCGGTCAACGGCGGCTACTCCGGTCCCGCGGTTGCCGACGGCCGTGTGTTCGTCCTCGACTACGTGGAGACCGAGCCCCGGACGATGGACGGCACGGAGCGCATCCTGGCCCTCGACGAAGCGACGGGAGAGGTGCTCTGGAGCCACGAGTGGGCCACCACCTACCGCATGCTGATGTTCACCTACGCCACGGGTCCGCGGGCCACGCCGACGGTTGATGGCGACCGGGTCTACGTGACGGGCTCGACCGGACGCATCTTGTGTCTGGACGCCGCGACCGGCGCGGTGCTCTGGGAGAAGGACACGGTGGCGGAGTACGACACGAACATCCCCGTCTGGGGCACGTCGAGCGCACCGCTCGTCGATGGCGACCGGGTCATCTTGCTGGTCGGGGGCGAGCCGGACGCGCTGGTGATGGCGTTCGACAAGCACACCGGCGAAGAAGTGTGGCGCGCGCTGGAGAGCCGCACCGAGATGGGCTACAACCAGCCGCAGATCATCGAGGCGGGCGGCGCCCGGCAGTTGATCGTGTGGCACCCGCGCGGGCTGTCGTCGCTCGACCCCGAGACGGGCGCCGTGTACTGGGAGGAACCGTTCGAGGGGCGGGCCAACATGACGGTGGCCGATGCCGTCCGGAGCGGTTCGTACCTGTTCGTGTCCGGGTTCTACACCGGCTCGATGATGATGCGCCTCGACCTCGACCGCCCCGCCGCCACGGCGCTCTGGAAGGACGGCACCAACCGCGTTCTGCAGAACGGCATCGAGGTGGCGGAAGAGACGGGGCTCCACGCGGTCATGACGACGCCACTCGTCGACGGCGACTACATCTACGGCATCGGCAGCCACGGGCAGGTGCGCGGCCTGCGGGCCGAGACCGGTGAACGGCTGTGGGAGGCGGAGGGGCTGACGAACCGGAACCGCTGGGGCTCGGCTTACTTCGTCCAGCACGACGATCGCTACTTCGTCTACAACGAGAACGGCGATCTGATCATCGTGCAGTTCAATCCCGACGGCTATGTCGAACTCGACCGGACCCACTTGCTGGATCCGACGTCCCGCTCCGGTTATGGCGGGTCCCGGGCCGGTAGCGGATCCCGGTTCCGCCACGGCCGGAGTGACCGCCTCGTCGTCTGGGCGCATCCAGCGTTCGCCAACCGCCACATCGTGCTCCGGAACGACGAAGAGATCATCCGGGTGTCGCTGGACGAAGACGACTACCGCTGATGACGTCGTCGTGTCCGTCCCTGGCCAGGCATTTCGCGGCCTTTCTGTTGGTGGCCGCGGCGGCGCCGGTGCAGCCGGCGCGTGGCGGGCAATTGCCGCCAGGATTGCTGGAACAGGCGGAACAGGGTGACGCCGCCGCGCAGAACGCAGTCGGAAGCCGCTACTACGCCGGACGTGACGTGGAGCGCGACGACGCGGAGGCGGCGCGGTGGATCCGGCTCGCCGCCGATCAGGGCTACGTGCCGGCGCAATACAACCTGGGCCTGCTGTATTTCCGGAACCGGGGCGTCCCCGGCAACGACGTGGAGGCCGCGCGCTGGTACCGGGTGGCGGCCGAACAGGGCTATGCACCGGCGCAGGCGGGTCTGGGCTACCTGTACATCTACGGGGCCGGTGTGGAAGAAGACCACGCCCGCGCGTACATGTGGCTGGAGCTCGCCTGGCGGGGTGCCGAGAACGACTTCACGCGAACGTTGTATGCGGGGCGGCGGGAGGAGCTGGCGGACCGGATGTCTGACGAGGACATCCGGGAGGGCCGCCGGCTGGCAGACGCCTGGCAACCGGCAGCCGCGCGCTGACCCCCCGCACCCGCCCGGAACATTCTATGATGCGCACCTGACGCGGACTGTCGCGTCCTTGCAGCGAAGAACCCCTGGAGGTTGATATGAAGACCCGTTACGCACGCGTTCTCGTCCTGCTGGCTGTCGCGATCGCCATCGCGGCGCCGGTTGCCGCGCAGACCCCGACCATCGACCCGACCCGGTTCGAAGAAGCCATCCAGGCTTTCGAAGCCGAAGATCGCGCGATGATGGCACCCGAGGGCGCCATCGTCGTCACCGGCAGCTCGAGCATCCGCCGCTGGCACCCCAGCCTGAAGCAGGACCTCGCGCCGCTCACCGCCATCCCCCGCGGTTTTGGCGGTAGCACGATGGAGGATGTCGAGTACTTCCTGGATCGGATCGTCATCAAGTACAAGCCGCGCGCCGTCGTGATCTACGAGGGCGATAACGACACCGGCGTGTATCAGGTCCCGCCGGCCGAGATCGCCGGCCGCCTCGAGGCCATCGTCGGCCGGATTCACGCGGCGGTGCCCGGCGCCCGCGTCTACGTGATGTCGGTCAAGCCGAGCCTGGCGCGCGTGGCGGTGTGGAACAAGGCGCAGGAGACCAACGTGCTCTACCAGGGCTTCGCCGACAGCAACGACCTCGTGTCGTACATCGACGTCGTCACCCCGTTCCTCCGTGACGACGGCAAGGTGATGGACGATATCTTCATCGACGATGGCCTGCACCTGAACGACAAGGGCAACGGAATCTGGGCCGCGACGATCAAGGCCGCCCTGATGGCGGAAGAAGCGAAGCACGAGACGACCGAGGAGTAGGGGAGGCGCCTTCGCCGGGCCGGTGGTCTCGGGTCAGAATCCCAGTTCCGAGTGGGACCCGAGGCGCACGAGTCGCAGACTGTCTGCGTCCGGCTTCTGGTAGAGCAGGATCAAGTCGGGCCTCACGTGGCAGTCGCGGTGATCGGACCAGTTGCCGCTCAGCGCATGGTCGTGGCAACGAGGCTCGAGAGGCGGATCGTTGGCCAGAGCTGCCACGATAGGCACTAGGTTGGCATCGAGAACTCTTCGGTGCCGGCCCTTCGATTCACGCTTGTAGTCGCGTTTGAACTGGCCGGTCCGTTCAATCTTCCGCATGCAGGTCGTCCATTAGATCCTGCACGCTATCGAACCGAGGGAGGCCACCCTTGCGGGCTTCCTTGATCGCCTTGACGGTGGCTGCGTTGGGAATCAGGGGCGCGAACGGCAGGGCCTTGTCATGCGCGATCCTCGTCAGCAGCAGCCGCACGGCATCGGACACTGTCAGTCCCATTGCGGCCAGCACGGCGGTGGCCTCCTCCTTTACGGCGCCGTTGATCCGCGCTTGGACGAGTTGATTTGCGGCCACTGGCTCAAGTTCCTCTCTGCCTTTGTGAATGACATTATCATTCATCAGTCCGTTGCCATTCAAGGTCGCGTCGATCCAGTCCGTTGAAGCGCAGCGCGCGCAAAGCTACGCATCGCCCCAGACCTGGTTGGCAACGAGGGCGGCAAGGGACACGAGGAGCCCGGCGCCGACCCACGCGGCATCGGGAATCGCGCCCACATCGAGAAGCCCGGTCGACGGAATCGCGAGATCGGTAAGCACGATCCGCGGGATCGTGATGTCGGGGAGGACCGGCCGCAATCCCCAGATCAGGGCGCCGAGCCCGAGTGCGCCGGCGATGCTGACGGCGACGGTTTCCATGACCGCGAGCGTCCGGCTCACACGCTCGACACGATCGTTGCGGGACGCCAGGCGCGCCTGCCACCACATGACGTCCGCGGTACGCGCCGAGGGTGTCGGGGAGGGCATGGCGTTCAGGAGACGGCTGATCGCCACGGCCTCGGCGCATCGGGCGCAGCCGGAGACGTGCTGATGCAGCGCGGGCGTCCACTGGCCGGTTCGGATCGCCTCGTGGACGGCGGCGTCGTGCCGGCAGATACCGATCATGGCTTCAACTCCATTCCCTGGGCTTGCAGCACCTTGGCGAGACTGCGCCGCGCCCGCCACAACAACGGCCCGACGCTGATCGGGCGCAATCCGAGCACCGTCGCCACCTCCCGGTGCGTGAGGCCTTCGACATAGGTCAGCCATAGCAGCGCGCGCTGGCGGGGCCGGATCCGGCCGAGCGCCTGGTTCATGTCGGTCCGCAGGGCGGCGTCCGGTTCCATCGATCTTTCCGCGTCAGGCTCGACGAGCACCGTCTCGCGCCGGCCGACCCGCCGGTAGTGATCCCGGTAGAGGTTCGTCGCCACGCGAAACAGGTAGGAGCGGAGTCCCGCGGGTTCCGCCGTTGGCGGCGGGCTTCGGAGGAGCCGCAGATACGCTTCGTGCGCCAGATCATCGGCGAGGCTCGAGCTGCCTGTCAGTCGATGTAAGTACGCCCTGAGCGATCGCTCGGTCCGGTTGTAGAACATCTCGAACGCCGGCCGGTCGAGAGCCAGGCCATGAGCCTCGCTTTCTTCCCGGCCGGGGTCCTTCGCCAAGGCCGTTTCCTGATCCAGCGTCGTGCCCCACACCGGCGCGTAGCTCACACGATCACTCTATGGGATGTGAGGTGAGTTGGTCATCAGGGCGGTCGTCGTCGCGCTGCTTGCGCTCCACGTACCACGCGAGGCCCGCAGCGGCGAGCAGGCCGAGGCCAATGGCCAACAAGATCGTGCCCGGCATCAGCATGTAGCCGTCCCCGCTGGACGTCGCCAGGAAGCCAACGCCGAGAAAGATGACCACGATCGCGCCCTGAGCCATTCCAAGCCACCGGTGTCGTGGCCGCGTGTCTTCGGAGTTGCTCAGGAATTCCCTTCCCGCCTCGGTTTCCAGGAACGCCGCAAGCTCCTGGCCCGTGCTGAACCTCTCGAGCAACTGCTTCTGCAGGTCGGCCCGGAGGGTAGCGCGCCGGGTGTGATGCGATATCGCGGTCCAGACCACGAAACCGACGAAGCCGAAGAACATGATTGGGACGACGATGCCTTCCATGATGTCTCTCCCTGCAGCGTTGGCCGCCCTATTGCGGCTCTCATTGGGTACAACGCGCGAGAGACGGAAAATGTGAACAGCAATGCGCCGTCGGCGCACGGTTTCGCCGCGTCCGGGACGTCCGCGTTCCTGGAAGGCGCGGTGCCCGTTCCGGATAGGGCGGCGCCTGCGGCGCGCTGTCTTGCCGCGTCCGGGACGTCCGCGGTTACGAGGGGAACGGGCGGTGCCCGTTCCCCTTGCGCCTTCCCGGCGGGGTTCGATAGAATTGGATACCCGACTATTTCGGTCGGGCTTTATTGACTGCGGGAGATGGACGGATGGCAACATCGACCGACAACATCGAACAACTGGCGAATCAGGATTACAAGTACGGCTTCGTCACCGACGTCGACGCCGACGCGATTCCGCCCGGGCTGAACGAGGAGATCGTCCGGATCATCTCGTCGAAGAAGGGCGAGCCGGAATGGCTGCTCGAATGGCGGCTGAAAGCGTTCCGCCTGTGGAGTGAGATGACCGAGCCGGAGTGGCACAATGTCCACTTCCCGCCGGTCGACTTCCAGTCGATCATTTACTACTCGGCGCCGAAGCAGAAGCCGCAGCTCGAAAGCCTCGACGAGATGGATCCGGAGATCAAGGCGACGTTCGACAAGCTGGGCATCCCGCTCGAGGAGCAAAAGATCATGGCCGGCGTCGCGGTCGACGCGGTATTCGACTCGGTCTCGGTCGCGACCACGTTCAAGGACAAGCTGGCCGAACTGGGGATCATCTTCTGCTCGTTCTCCGAGGCGGTAAAGGACCATCCCGACTTGGTCCGCAAGTACCTCGGCTCCGTCGTCCCGGCCTCGGACAACTACTACGCCGCGCTCAACTCCGCGGTCTTCTCCGACGGGTCCTTCGCCTACATCCCCAAGGGCGTGCGCTGCCCGATGGAGCTGTCCACGTACTTCCGGATCAACGCCGCCCAGACCGGCCAGTTCGAGCGGACGCTGCTGGTAGCTGACGACGGGGCAACGGTGAGCTACCTCGAAGGGTGCACGGCGCCGATGCGCGACGAGAATCAGCTCCACGCGGCGGTTGTCGAGCTGGTCGCGCTCGACGACGCCACCATCAAGTACTCCACCGTCCAGAACTGGTACCCCGGCGACAAGGACGGCAAGGGCGGCATCTACAACTTCGTCACCAAGCGTGGCAAGGCGTTGACGAACGCGAAGATCACCTGGACGCAGGTGGAGACCGGCTCGGCCATCACCTGGAAGTACCCGAGCTGCATCCTGCAGGGCGACAACTCGGTGGGCGAGTTCTACTCGGTGGCCGTCACCAACAACTACCAGCAGGCCGACACGGGCACGAAGATGCTGCACCTCGGGCGGAACACGCGCAGCACGATCGTCTCGAAGGGCATCTCGGCTGGTCACGGACAGAACACCTATCGCGGGCTGGTCCGCATCGGGAAGAACGCGAAGGGTGCGCGTAACTACTCCCAGTGCGACTCCCTGCTAATCGGCGACAAGTGCGGGGCGCACACCTTTCCGTACCTTGAGGTGCGCAACACATCGTCCCGGGTCGAGCACGAAGCGTCGACGGCGAAGATCGACGAGGACCAGATCTTCTACTGCCGGCAGCGCGGGCTGTCGACGGAGGACGCCGTCAACATGATCGTCAACGGTTTCTGCAAGGAGGTCTTCCGCGAGCTGCCGATGGAGTTTGCGGTCGAGGCGCAGAAGCTGCTGGGCATAAGCCTTGAGGGGAGCGTCGGATAGACATGCTTGAAGTTACGAATCTGCACGCCTCGATCGCGGGCCGCGAAATCCTGACGGGAATCAACCTGTCCGTGAACGCGGGCGAGGTGCACGCCATCATGGGTCCGAACGGATCGGGAAAGAGCACGCTCGCAGCGGTGCTCGCCGGGCGGGAGGATTACGCGGTGACCGCTGGGTCGGTCACCTACGGCGGCCAGGACCTGTTGGAGTTGGAGCCGGAGGAACGGGCGCGCGAAGGGATCTTCCTCGCTTTTCAGTACCCGGTGGAGATCCCGGGCGTTAACAACACCTACCTGCTGAAGGCGGCGCTGAACGAGGTGCGCAAGCACCGGGGCGAGCCAGAACTGGACGCCATTGACTTCATGGCGCTCGTCAAGGAGCGGATGAACATCCTCCACATCGATCGGGGCTTGCTGAACCGGCCGGTCAACCAGGGTTTCTCCGGCGGCGAGAAGAAGCGGAACGAGATCTTCCAGATGGCGGTGCTCGAACCGAAGCTGGCCATCATGGACGAAACCGACTCCGGCCTCGACATCGACGCGCTCCGGACGGTGTCGGAGGGTGTGAACGCGATGCGCAGCCCGGAGCGGGCGATCATCGTCGTCACCCACTACCAGCGGCTGCTGAACTACATCGTGCCGGACGTGGTGCATGTGCTGTCGGCCGGCCGGATCGTCAAGTCGGGCGGGAAGGAACTCGCGCTCGAACTGGAAGACAAGGGCTACAACTGGATCGACGCGGACGCGACGGTCGGTGCAGCCACGGGGGCGTGACCGCGTGACCGCGTGACCGCGTGACCGAGACCATGACGCCCCTGGCCGCCGCCGATACGTACGCCGACGCCTTCGAAGCGGTGCGCCGCATGCCCGCGCCGGCCGGTGTGGTCGGCCTTCGCCGCCGCGCCCTGGAGCGCTTCGCGGCCCTCGGCCTGCCCACCACGAAGCTGGAGCGGTGGCGCTTCACCAATATCGGGCCGATCGCCAGCACGCCGTTTGCGCTGGCGGTGGAGGCGGATCGTGACGCCGCCGCGGCAGCCGCCGGGCCGCACAGCGTGGTGCAGACCGGGATCACTTTCATCAACGGGAAGTATGTCGAGCCCGCTTCGCATCTGGACGGTTTGCCGTCCGGGGTCAAGGTGCGGAGCCTGGCGGATGCACTGGCGTCGAACGACGCGGAGACGCTTGCCGCCGTCGAGATGCATCTCGGGTCGGGCGCGCCGATCGACGATGAAGGGTTTACCGCACTCAACACCGCGCTGCTGCAGGATGCGGCGGTCGTGCATGTTCCCGCCAACACGGTGGTGGAGCAGCCGATTCAACTGCTGTTCGTCACGGTGCCGCCTGCGGGCGGTGCGCCGGTGATGACGCATCCGCGCGTCCTGCTGGTCGTCGGGGAGAACGCCCAGGTCCGTGTGGTGGAGAGCTACGGCGGTGGCGACGGCGCGCGGTACCTCTCGAACGCCATCACCGAGGTGATCGCCGGCCCGAACGCGGTCGTCGATCACTACAAGGTGGTGCGCGAGACCGCTGCTGGCTACCACATCGGCTCGATGCACGTCCGCTGCGAGCGGTCAGCCACGTTCTCGTCGCACGCGGTGACGCTCGGCGGCGCCATCGTACGAAACGACGCGCAGGCGATCCTCGACGGCGAGGGGGTCGAGTGCACGCTGAACGGCCTCTACCTGGCGGACGGGCGGCAGCTGATCGACAACCACACCACGATCCGTCACGCGAAACCGCACTGCAACAGCCACGAGCTCTACAAGGGGATTCTCGACGACCAGGCGCGCGCAGTCTTCAACGGCAAGATCATCGTCGCCATCGATGCGCAGAAGACCGACGCGAAGCAGACCAACAAGGCGCTGCTCCTGTCGGAGGATGCACAGATCAACACGAAGCCGGAACTGGAGATCTTCGCTGACGACGTGAAGTGCACGCATGGTGCAACGGTGGGGCAGCTCGACGAGGATGCTATCTTCTACCTGCGTGCGCGCGGACTCGGCCGCGATCAGGCCCGCGACGTGCTCATCCACGCGTTTGCCCGCGACGTGCTCAACCGGATCCGGGTTGCACCGATTCGCGATCAACTTGACGATCTCCTCCTCGCACAGTTGCCGGGCTCTGGCGGAGGGTCGTTCCATGTCACTGCATGAAAGCGTGACCGCGCCGTCACCGGCGCCTGCATCGGCTGCTGCGCCCGTGGCTGCGCCGTCGCTCGCGTTCGACGTCGAGCGGATTCGCGCCGACTTTCCCATTCTGAGCCGGCAGATACGCGAGCACCCGCTCGTTTACCTCGACAATGCCGCGACAACGCAGAAGCCGCACGCCGTCATCGACACCATTGCCCGCTATTACGCCAGCGGCAACGCGAACATCCACCGGGGCGTCTACGTCCTGAGCGAGGAAGCGACCGCCGCCTATGACGCTGCCCGCGTCAAGGTGCAGCGCTTCCTCAACGCGCGCGCCGCCCGCGAGATCATCTTCACCCGGAACTCGACCGAGAGCATCAACCTGGTCGCGCAGAGCTTTGGCCGGCGCCAGTTGGCGCCCGGCGACGAGGTGCTCATCACGCACATGGAGCACCACTCGAACATCGTCCCGTGGCAGCTCCTGTGCGAGCAGACGGGGGCGCAGTTGCGGGTCGCGCCGATCGATGATCGTGGCGTGTTGCAGATGGATGCCTTCGAGCGGCTGATCGGTCCGCGGACGCGGATGGTTTCGGTCGTGCATCTGTCGAATTCACTCGGCACGATCAATCCCGTCCACGAGATTGTCGAACTGGCGCACCGTCACGAGGTGCCGGTGCTGATCGATGGGTCCCAGTCGGCCTATCACATGCCGATCGACGTGCAGGCGCTCGACTGCGACTTCTTCTGTTTCACCGGGCACAAGACGTACGGGCCGACCGGTATCGGGGTGCTCTACGGCCGCGAGGCGCTGCTCGAGTCGATGCCGCCCTACCAGGGGGGCGGCGACATGATCCGGTCGGTCACGTTCGAGAAGACCACCTACGCTGATCTGCCGTACAAGTTCGAGGCGGGGACGCCGAACATCGCCGGTGTCGTCGGCCTGGGCGCGGCACTTGACTACCTGACCGGCGTCGGCTTCGACACCATTGCGCCGCACGAGGCCGATCTGCTCGACTACGGCACTGCGGCGCTGTCCGATGTGAAGGGACTGCGGCTCATCGGCACCGCTCCGGACCGGGCGAGCATCCTGGCGTTCGTCATGAAGGGGGTCCACCCGCATGATGTCGGCACGATCGTCGACACCGAGGGCGTCGCCATCCGGACCGGCCACCACTGCACGCAGCCGATCATGGACCGCTTCGGCGTGCCGGCGACGGCGCGCGCGTCGGTCGCGATGTACAACACGCGCGCGGAGATCAATGCGCTTGTCCGCGCGCTGCAACGGGTGCGGGAGATGTTTCCGATATGAGCGAACTGCGTGACCTTTACCAGGAAGTAATCCTGGACCACAACAAGCATCCGCACAACTTCCGAGAGTTGGACGGCGCCGACCGCCACGCTGACGGCTACAACCCGCTGTGCGGTGACCGCCTGGGCGTCTACGTCAATCTGGACGGCGAGGAGATCGTCGACGTCAGCTTCCTCGGCTCCGGCTGCGCCATCTCGAAGGCCTCCGCGTCGTTGATGACCGACGCCGTCCGGGGGAAGACACTGGGCGAAGCCCGGCAACTGTTCGATCAGTTCCTGGCGCTGGTGACTGACGAGTCTGCATCGAAGGACGACCCGGGGCTGGGCAAGCTGGCGGTCTTCGCCGGCGTGCGCGACTATCCAACTCGCGTCAAGTGCGCCAGCCTCGCTTGGCATACGCTGCGCGCGGCGGTAGAAGACCGCCACGTGACGGTGACAACGGAGTAGACGATGGGCATATTCAACTTGACTGACGTGCCGCCGCCATTCGATGCGGGCGACGGTACCGGTTCGCCGGCCGATAAGGGTGCGCGGGCCTCCACGCCGGCACCCACACAAACCACGAAAACAACGGCAACCGGCACGGTTATCCCATCCCATGTCGACGGCTCGGCGCCGCCGCCGCAGGCGCCGCCGCCGGAGCCGGAGCCGGAATCGTCCCTCTTCGACACCAGCGCGCTCACCGATCCCGATCCGGCCGCACCCCCCGGAGCGGTGCCGCCACCCGCGTCCGAAGAACCGGCTCCGCCGGACGCTGACCCGGTGCGGACACTCGAGATGAAGCCGCAGATCGTCGAGCAACTTTCGACCGTCTACGACCCCGAGATCCCGGTCAACATCTATGAACTGGGACTCATCTACGACATCGCGGTCAGCAAGGACGGCCTCGCAGTGATTCAGATGACGCTCACCGCTCCCGGCTGTCCCGCCGCCGTCACGCTCCCGGCGGAGGTGCAGGGCAAGGTGAAGTCGCTCGACGGCATTACCAACGCCCGCGTCGACCTGGTCTGGGAACCCCCCTGGGACAAGGACCGGATGACGGACGCCGCCAAGCTCCAGCTCGGCATCTTCGACTGAGAAGGCGCACCGGCTGGTGCGCCGGCCTCCAGGCCGGTACTCGATCAGAGCGGCTCGACGGTGACGTCGGAGATCCGCACGGTCGACAGCAGACCCATGGTGCTGGCGACGTAGTCCGGCGCGAGCGTGTCGACCGGCACCTTGCCGCCGTCGACGGCGTAGTTGTCCTGATCCGAGAAGAGCACGCCGTTCACACGCTCGAACGAGATGGCCCGGCGGTAGCGGAGACCGTTGTCGAAGTCGTAGCCGAACTGCTCGATGCGGCCGGTGTCGGGGTCGAACCAGAACATGTAGGCGTCATCGGCGTCGTTGCTCGAGCCGGGGTTGAACGTCACCTTCATCCGGTGCAGGTCCCGCCCTTCCCAGCGGTCGATGCCCCGGTCCTCGAACAGGACGTCGTTTCCTTTCAGCGTGTACGGCAGCAGCGGAAAGAAGACGCGGGCGTTGACGAACGCCGTGGCGCGCTGCACGCTCTCGTCGTCCAGGGTCGACTGGACGCCGTCGATCCACTCCGTGACCCCGTCGTTCGTCAACTGCACCCGTCGCTCCGGGCGCTCGCCGGCGGCCGGATTGGTGACGATGTAGTCGAACGTCCCCCCGTCACGCATC
The DNA here is from genome assembly GCA_965246995.1 of Vicinamibacterales bacterium. Lineage (GTDB taxonomy): Bacteria > Acidobacteriota > Vicinamibacteria > Vicinamibacterales > UBA8438 > VXRJ01. Next base: position 21,553 of record OZ252008.1, on the reverse strand, counting down.
GCCTCGATGTCGAAACTGCCGGAAAGCGAAGAGATCGTCATCCGAATCCGTGAGCGTTCATACAGGTCGCCCCCGTGGTACGCGATCGCCTTCTCGACGATTTCCGGCAGCGGCGGACCCGGTGCCGGCGCCGGTCCACAGGCAACAGCGGCGACGGCAACAGCGGCGACGATCGTTCCTGCTACGGCATGGCGCGGTGTCATGACATCGTTCTCCGTTTTCTCGCGGTCCGATACGGGAGGTGTACGCGACAGTCTATACCTGTCGATCGGCAGCGCCGCGGGCCCATCACGGCACGCACTCGATGCCTGGGCGCAAGCCGAATGCCGCGTCGCAGGTGAACGCCACGCGTCCACCCCGCCGTTCCATCACCGCCAGATGCAGGCAGTCACGTGCGGACAACACGCGTTGCTCGGATGCGATCCGCCGCGCCGCATCCACGTCGTCACGCGCAATCGGAAACACCGAAGTCACGAGTTCATCCAGCACCTGGAACGCATCGTCGATCGCTTCGCGGCGGTCGATGCCCACGTAGCGGTGGACAATCTCCTGGTACACCTCGGCGCTCGTGACGTAGTTCTCGGCCGGGTGATCCCTGAGAAACGTCTCGATACGGTCCCGGTTGGGGTGCGGGCCGCCAACCAGGTACATCGGAACGTTGGAATCAACGAAGATCACGGCCGTGCTCGATGTCGGCAAGCATCTGGTCGATGTCGCCCGTCGGATGGTGGCAGTCGAGCGCTTGGTCAAGGGCGCGAAGCCGGCTATCCGGCGTCGGTCCCGCGTGGGCGTCGCGCGCGTGCCACAGCGCCCGCCGCGCCCATTCGCTCAAGGTCAAGCCGACCCGCTCGGCGACCCGCCGCAGCGAGGCCAACTCCTCTTCCGACATCACTATCTGCAGCCGAGTGCTCATACCTGTGAGTATACCTATACCGAAGAGCCCGGACGCCCGGAAGAACTCGTGTCCCGCGCGTAGGCGATAATCGACCGCATGTCCGATCGCGTGCAGGTGTTTGCGCCCGCTACGGCGTCGAATCTGGGGCCGGGGTTCGACGTGCTGGGTCTGGCGCTCGAGCGGCCGGGTGACCTGGTCGAGGCGGAGCGGCGTGATCAGCCCGGCGTCGAGATTGTCGAGGTGACGGGCGCCGACTCGTTGACTACGGATCCCGAGCAGAACGTTGTCGGGATCGCGGCGTCGGCGGCGCTTGAACGACTCGGCGCGGCCCAGGGCGTTCGGCTCTGGCTCCACAAGCAGATGCCGCTCGGGAGCGGACTGGGGAGTTCCGCGGCCAGCAGCGTCGCCGGGGCGGTGGCAGTGAACGCGCTGTTCGGGAATGCGCTTGGGTCAGACGCCCTGGTGGCGTGCGCGCTGCGCGGCGAAGCGGCGGCGTCAGGGACGGCGCATGCGGACAACGTGGCGCCGTGCGTGCTCGGCGGCATAGTCCTCATCCGTTCGTCGAATCCGCTCGATCTGATCGCCCTCCCGGTGCCTGATGTATTGCGCGTCGTCCTCGTGCATCCGCATGCCGAGGTGCTGACCGCCGAGGCGCGCCGGCTGGTTGCGGAGCGCAGGTTCTCCATCGGTCAGGCGGTCGCCAACCTCGGGAACGTGGCGGCGCTGGTGGCCGCGCTCCATCAGGGTGATCTTGCATTGCTGGGGCGGAGCATCAGCGACGCGCTGGTGGAGCCGATCCGGGCGCCGCTGGTGCCCGCGTTCGCGGAGGTCAAGCAGGCCGCGCTCAACGCGGGCGCGCTCGGTTGTTCGATCTCCGGTTCCGGACCCAGCGTCCTGGCGTTCGCGGATTCGGATGCGGTGGCGGACACGGTCGCGACAGCGATGGAAGGGGCGCTAGCCGCCGCGGGAGTCACGAGCGACCGGTACGTCGGGCCGGTCAACACGGCCGGCGCGCGTGTCGTCGGCTGAATCGGTTACGACTGCGGTTCTTCAACCGCCGGAGCCGTCGGCGCTTCAGCCGCGACCGGAATGATGAACCAGGCCCCGGAGTAGGCGAGCACGCCGCCGATCAGAAAGGTGCAGAGCGTGAGCAGAACCCAGAGCACGCGCACTGCACTCACATCGGCGCCGAAATAGGCGGCGATGCCGCCGCACACGCCGGCCAGCTTCACGTCAGTGGTGGAGCGTTCCAGGCGCTTCGCCCCCTGGACGATAGGTTCCGACCCTTCCTCCGCCTCCGGCACAATCAAACAGCAGGCGATGTAGGCGAAGATGCCGAGGAAGATGCCGATACCCAACCCGAGGACCCCCGCCACCGTGAGGACGAGCCACAGGCCGCGGATGAACACCGGGTCGGTGTCGAAGTAGCGTGCGATCCCACCGCAGACGCCGCCGATTCGCCTGTCGACGCGAGAGCGCAGCAACTGTTTCCCGCGCGTCGAGCCGGAAGGCGTTTGCTGATCGGTCATGGGGTGCTTCCTCTCGTGCTGCGTGTTCGTTCTCGCGACTCTAGTCTGCTGGGGGCGGAAACACCGTCGGGCGCCATCCGGTCATGATCTGTATGACGTTCGGGCGGCTCGCAAGTTCCATCATCACGAATAGACCGTCGGACGTGATGTCGTACGCGGGCAGGTTACCGAGCGGATCGGCGAGGAACGCCCCGTCGAAGAGCAATGCCGGCCCGTTCGCGGCAGGCCGGCCGTCGGGGGCCGGCTGTATGGGTGTCTCGTACAGGCTGCGACCTCGCCGGAAGAACAACAGGCTGCCGGTCCTCGCCCAGACCGGCTCGGTCCCCCCGGCGGGCGAGACGCGGAGCGGCGCTTCGTTCGCGTCCGCCGATGCCGCGCGGACGTACACCTGATCGCCGTCGGCGTCATCGGAGACATACGCGATCCAGCGGCCGTCGGGAGAGTGGGCGGGCGCGCGCTCGTTGGCGAGGGTCGCCAGCCATGGCTCCGGTTCGTTCCCGGTGGTGTCGCGCCAGATCCAGATATCACGGTCCCGCTCCGGATGTGGCTCGTGGAAGGCGAGACGCCGGCCGTCGGGAGACCATGATCCGGGCGTGCGGAGATCGCCGTGGAGGATCGCTTCGGCGGCGCCGGGCGTCGACAGTCGGAGCCGGAAGACCTGCTGCAGGCCGGTGCGCGACGACGCAAAGGTAATCGACCGGCCGTCACGGGACCAGAGAGGCGAGTGATTGTCGCCAGCGCTGTCCGTCAGCCGATGGCGTGTGCCGTCGTCCAGGTCGAGCAGCCAGAGGTCGCGTTGCAGGATGGTCGTGACGGCGGAGAACGCGACGCGCCGCCCATCCGGCGAAAGGCGGGGCGTCTGGTGGTGGTCGCTCACCGGATCGATCGGTTCCGATCGGCCGTTGCGATCCACGAAGACCAGCCGGTTCTCCCCGGCCGTGACCGCTGGCGGGACGAAGACGAGCGCACCGTCGCGGGCGGCGGCGAAGCGTGCGCGCCCGAGGCCGTGCGAACCGATCCCGCTGCTCGCGACGCCTTCCAGGACCGGCCGCGGCAAGAGGGTGAGGGGATCGCGATCCGCGCCGGCGCCGCTGCCAGTGTCGTCACCCGCGGTCGGTTCGTCGTCGAGCAGGTCGGGGTCAATCGTCGCGGCGAAGATCTCGCCCCGCCGCGCAAAGATGATGGTGTTCGGTTCGACCGCGAACCCGCCGCCGTCCGCGAGCAGCAGCGTACGGATCCGTCCTGTCTCGATGCGGAGCAATGCCAGGCGCGAATCTTGTCCGCGCCGGCCGATCGTGAAGAGCAGGTGGTCTTCATCGAACCATTGCGGCCACCCATGCGCGGTCTCGCCCGACACGGTGTCGACGGTGGTGATGGGTGTCGGTGTCCCGCCGTCCGCCGGCACGGTGAGCAGGCCCGCCGCGCCCGGGCCGCCGATGACGAGTGTGCCGTCGTCGCCCCAGTAGCCTCCCGCCGGGACACCGGACAGTTCCGCGACGACGTTTGGTCTTCCCGGCGGCCGATCCGCATCGGCCGGCCCCGCCGACCACTTCAGGTGCGGCCCGGCGAAGAATCCGACCGCGGATCCGTCGGGCGAGAAGAAAGGTTGTTGGGCCCCTTCGGTATCCGGTAGCTCCACGTCCTCGAAGCGATCGAGCCCCCGGATGTACAACCGCGAACGCCCGTCGCGCAGGGCGGTGTAGGCGAGTTGCTGTCCGTCGGGGGAGACGGCGATGTCGAGCAGTTCCAGATCGTGCTGCACCAGGACGGACAGGGCGCGCCGGGGCGGCTCGGGCGCGGGGGGATCCTCCGCGGCAAGCCACCATGCCAGGCCCGCGGTGACCGCCGCGCCCGCCAGGGCGCCGAGAATCGCGACCGCCGGGCCATTGCGCCGCCGCGACGCTGTCCACTGCGCGTCCGGGTGATCCGTCTCCATTCGATCCTCATAGTAGGGTAAGGAAGGCTGCCTGCTACGAGGTGTGACATGTTGGTCGATCGACTACGTCGCGTGATGGCGTTCCGGCCGGGCGTGTTTTCGGAGATCGCAGCGGACGATCAGGCGACCTGGCACGCCGTCGGCGTCGTCGCGGTGGTGACCGGAGTGCCCGCGCTACTGCACATGCTGCTGCCGGTGCTGTTGTCTGGCGGGGGGCTGCGCCTGGGTCTCGTTGCCGAGATCGGGATCGGGATGGTGATGGGCGCCCTCGCCTGGGTGATCCTGACCGGCGTGCTGACCCTAACGACACGGCTGTTTGCCCAGGAGCCTCCGCGGTTCAGCCGGTTGTTCCGCGTCATCGGCTTCGCGTACGCACCACTCATCCTGATGATCGAGCCGTTCGTGGGTGCGCCGATCGCCATCGTCTGGTTCCTCGCGCTGTTGGTGGCCGCCGTCCGAGAAGCGTGCGGAATCACCACCGGGAAGGCGATAGTCGCGCTTCTGCCTCTGCTGATCCTGCTGCCGCCGGCAAGCATGATGATGATCATGATGCTGAGCGACCGGGTTAGCCGTCTGCTGAATCTGTTCGGGTAGCGTGGTACGATGACTACTCGTTGGTACCTGCCTCGCGCATCACGATCCTGACAAGCCCCGCGGCAAGCACGCGGCTTGACGCGGCGGCCGACTTTCTGCGGCGCAACCTGAGCCTCCCCATGGCGGGCGAGATGCTGCTGGTGGGGCAGACCCGCGAGGCGGCGGACGACCTGGCGCGGGGCGTGGCGATGGAGATCGACGCAACATTCGGTCTTCACCGGCTCGGCTTGCGCGAGTTGGCCAGGCGGGTGGCGGAAGTCGATCTTGCGCGCCGCGGTCTGGCCCATGCAACCGGGCTCGCGTCCGAAGCCGTCGCCACCCACGCCGCCTTTGAGGAACAGACCAGCAAGCGGCTGAATTATCTCCATCCGATCGCCCAGTTCCGATCGTTCGGGCGGACCCTCGCGGCCACACTCCATGACCTTCGACACGCGGATGTCGACGTAGCAGCCGCAAGGGCATCCGGGGGGAGCGTTTCGGACATCGCGCGCCTCGCGCGGCGGTACGCGGAGCTGACTGATAGCGCCAGGCTCGTGGACGACGCGGCGCTCTACCGCGCGGCTGCCGCCGTTGCACGCGGCGGCGGCGCGGGGATGACCGGCGTGCCGCTCGACGGCGCGCTGCTGCTGCTCGATGTCGCGGTGCCGGACGAAGCCGAATTCGACTTCGTCGCGGCAGTCGCGGGCCGCGCCGCAACGGTGCTGGCAACCGTCCCCGCCGGCGACGCGCGGACACTCGCAGCGCTCCGGCGGCTTCCGGACGCGGAGGTGATTGAGACCGCCGCCCGGGAGGATCCGACCGACGAACCACCCGCGAGGGATGCGCTCGACCGCGTCCGCCGCTATCTCTTCGGATCCCAGGATCCGCCCCCGGCCGACGCGGGCAGCGACGCCGGCGCGCTCACGTTCTTCTCCGCGCCCGGCGAGAGCCGCGAGACGGTGGAGATCGCCCGCGCGATCATCCAGGAAGCGGAGCGGGGCGTCCCGTTCGACGAGATGGCGGTGGTGCTCCGCTCGCCTGCCGTCTACGCGGGCCTGCTCGAAACGGCGCTGGACCGCGCCAGCGTCCCGGCCTGGTTCTCGCGGGGGACGCGGGTGCCGCATCCTGCCGGCCGCGCCTTCCTGGCGCTGCTCAACTGTGCGCTCGAGAACCTCTCGGCGCGGCGCTTCTCCGAGTACCTCTCCCTGGGCCAGGTTCCGCTGCTCGACCGCGACGGCGCCCCGGCTGGCGACCGCGCGCCCTGGACACTCCCCGACAGCGCCTCCGAGTTGACGCCGACGCTGGCCCAGCCGTCCTTGTTCGACGTGATGGATGGCGCCGCGAGCGCCAATCCACGCGACACGGGCGGTACCGGCGGCGGCAAGAACGACAATGACGATTCGCCGGTGGTCGCCGGCGGTCTCCGCGCGCCGTACCGGTGGGACAAGCTGCTGGTCGAATCGGCCGTTGTCGGGGGGCGCGACCGTTGGGAACGCCGACTCGACGGTCTGGCCGAAGAACGGACGTTACGCCTGGCGGAGCTCCGCAACGAAGAGCCGGAATCACCCCGCATAGGCCAGCTCGAACACTCGATCCGCAACCTCGATCACCTCCGCCGTTTCGCCCTGCCGGTGATCGAACGACTTGCCGCGTGGCCGCAGACGGCGCTCTGGGGGGAGTGGCTGGATCACTTCGACGTACTGGCGCCCATGGTGCTGAAGGACCCGTCCGGGGTGCTCGCGATCCTGGCCGATCTGCGACCGATGGCGAGCGTGGGGCCGGCGCCGCTCAGCGATGTCCGCGACGTCCTGATGGAACGGTTGACCGATCTGCAGCGCCAGCCGCCCCGCCGCCGCTACGGCCGGGTCTTCGTCGGCGGTCCGGATCAGGTGCGTGGCCGGCGCTTCCGCGTCGTCTTCATTCCGGGTCTCGCCGAACGGGTCTTCCCCCAGAAACACCGCCAGGATCCGCTGCTGCTCGACCGGCACCGCGCGGCGCTCAACTACCCGGCCAACGGCAAAACCGCCCCCGGTGCGTCCCGCCTCGGCCTTCTGAGCCGGCACGATCGAAACCAGCAGGAAAAACTGTTGCTGCAGGCGGCGATCGGCGCGGCCACGGAGCGGATCTGGGTGTCGTACCCGCGCCTCGAGGTTGGCAAGGCGCGGCCACGCGTTCCTTCCTTTTATGCACTCGATCTCGAGCGGGCCCGCACCGGGCGGATTCCCGATTTTCGGCAGGTGGAACGCCGCGCATCGGAGGAAGTCAGGGCGCGTCTTGCCTGGCCCGCGCCACCCGATCCGGCCCGCGCCATCGACGATGCAGAACATGACCTCGCGGTACTGAGCAAACTGCTGAAGCAGCCGGCCGGTGGTATTGCCGGCCGCGCGCGATACCTCCTGCACCTGAACGGTGGCCTGCACCGCTCGCTCATCTCAAGGTACGCCCGCTGGCAGCACGGCTGGTCGAGGCATGACGGGCTGTACGGCGTGAGCGACGAGACGCGGGCGATGCTTGCGCGCCATCGCCTCAGCGCGCGGGCGTACTCCTGCTCCGGACTGCAGCGCTTCGCGCTCTGTCCGTACCAGTTCCTGCTCGGATCCGTGGCGCGGATTCAACCCCTGGAGGAGATTCAGTCGCCGATCGAGCAGCTCGATCCGCTGACGCGCGGCAGCCTGTACCACGCGGTGCAGGCGGAGTTCACGCGCGCGATGACGAAGGAGGGTGCGTTGCCGGTGACCCGCGAGCGGCTGGAGCTGGCGGATACGCGGATCGACGGCGCCCTCAACCGTGTCGCCGAGGAGTACAAGGACAAACTGGTCCCCGCCATAGAACGAGTCTGGAACGACGAGATCGAAGCTATCCGGATTGACCTGAAAGGGTGGATCCGCCACGTCGCGGACGGGGGCGGAACCTGGATCCCGCTTCACTCCGAGTTCGGTTTCGGTCTCCCCGCGCATCCGGATCGCGACCCGGCGAGCGTGGCGGACCCCGTCACGCTGGAGGGGCGCTGGAATCTTCGGGGCGTCGTCGATCAGATCGAGGCGAAGGCAGGGCCGTCCGAGACGGGCGCGTTGCGGGTCACCGACTTCAAGACGGGTAAGGACCGGACGAAGGGGGGCATGGTGGTCAATGGCGGCCAGACGCTGCAGCCTGTCTTGTACGGGCTGGCGGTCGAGCAGGCGCTCGGACGGCCGGTCAGCGAGTCGCAGCTCTTCTTCGCCACGGCGACCGGCCGCTACCAGCACCGGGTGGTGCGTCTCGAGGCAGATGAACGGAGGAAGGGAATCGAGGTTCTGGAGGTAATCGACCGAGCGGTCAAGGAAGGTGAGCTGGTACCGGCCCCGCTCGAGGGTGCCTGCAAGTGGTGCGACTACCTCCCGGTCTGTGGGCCGTGGGAGGAGCGTCGCGTGCAAGTGAAGAACGTTCGGGTGTTGGCCGACCTGCGAGCCATGCGGAGCCTGCCGTGACGGACAGCTTCCCGACCGACCGGCCGCCGCTCGCCGACAGGGGGGCGCGTCGCCGGATCCGGCACTCGCTCGACGAGTCGCTCGTCGTCGAGGCGGCGGCCGGCACCGGCAAGACGAGCGAGTTGGTGGGCCGGATTGTCGCGGTGCTCGCCAACGGCCGGACGACAGTCGAACGGATCCTGGCGGTCACGTTCACCGAGAAAGCGGCGGGCGAACTGAAACTCCGCCTGCGCGCGGAGCTGGAGCGGGCAAGGCAGGCCGATGGGCGCGGTGCGGACGCTGGCCCCGGCGGCACATCGGAGATTGATCCGACCGAGCGGACGCGTCATCTCGACGAGGCAATCGCGCACCTCGAGGAGGCGCAGGTCTCCACCATCCATGGCTTCTGTGCCGACCTGCTGCGCGAGCGCCCGGTCGAGGCGCGTGTCGACCCCCAGTTTGCTGTGCTGGACGAGTCGCAGTCGCACCAGCTTTTTCTGGAGGGATTCCACGACTGGATGGAAGCCGCGCTCGAGCGCCCACCCGAGGGGATCCGGCGCGCGCTCCGGCGGAAGTCCGCCTTCTCGCCGTTCGATGACCCGGAGACCCGCGACGACGGACCGACCGATCGGATTGGCCGCGCGGCGTGGCAACTGGCGCAGTGGCGCGACTTCACCCGGCCATGGCGGCGCGAGAACTTCCCGCGCGAGTCGATGATCGATCAGGTTACGGCGCACCTGATGGAGTTCGCCGACCTGACCGATCAAGCGGAGGACCGGCGGAACGATCCGTTCTACAAGGCGACGCAGCCGGCGCGGGCCCTGGTGCAGCAGATTCGCGACACCGATGCGGTCCGTCCCCGCCGGCGCGATTACGACGGCATCGAGGCGATGCTGGTGCACCTTGCGGGACAGCGCGACTTCGTCCGGCCCTATCGCACCGGGCGGAACTCGCAGTACGGCGGCGCGGTGACCCGCGCGACGGTTCTGGAACACCACCGGAAGATTGCCAACGTGCTGGAGCACTTCCGGCGCGTGGCGGACGCCGATCTGGCGGCTCGGCTGCAGACGGAACTGCGCGAACCGATTGAACGGTACGACCGGCTCAAGACGGACGCGGGCACCGTCGATTTCGTCGACCTGTTGCTGAAAGCGCGCGACCTCATCCACGACGACGATGACGTTCGCCGCGACATGCAGCAGCGCTACGAACGGATCTTCGTCGACGAGTTCCAGGACACCGATCCGCTGCAGGCGGAGATCCTCTTGTTGCTTGCCTCGCGCGACCCGGCCGAACGTGACTGGCGCGAGGCGGTGCCGGCCAGCGGCAAGCTGTTCATCGTCGGCGATCCGAAGCAGTCGATTTATCGCTTTCGGCGCGCCGATGTCGGCATCTACGCCGAGGTGACCCGGCAGCTTGCGCGGGCCGGTGTCGCTACGCTCACACTCTCGACCAGCTACCGCGCGGTACCGCGAATTCAACGCCTGGTGAACGCTGCGTTCGAACCACTGATGCGGGAGCTGCCCGCGGGACGGACGGGGGAAGGTAACGGCGGCGGTTCCGGCTACGTGCCACTCGCGCCTTTCCGCGAGGACGAACCTGCCCAGCCTGCCGTGGTCGCGTTGCCGGTACCGGATCCGTACGGTTGGTACGACGTCACCAAGAAGGCGATCAATGCTTCGCTGCCGGATGCAGTGGGTGCGTTCGTCCTCTGGCTGGTCCGCGAGAGTGGCTGGACCGTCACCGAGCGGAATCCGATGGATGAAGGGGGTGGCCTGAACCGGGTCCCGATCGAAGCGAAGCACGTCGCGCTACTGTTCCGGCGGTTCAACAGTTGGCAGGTGGACGTGACGCGTCCCTATCTCGATGCACTCGAGGCGCGTGACCTGCCGCACCTGCTGGTGGGGGGACGTTCCTTCCACAACCGCGAGGAAGTGGCGACGATGCGCGCGGCGCTCCGGGCCATCGAGTGGCCGGACGACGAGCTGTCGGTACTCGCGACGCTGCGCGGCGCGCTGTTCGCGATGGACGACGAGACGCTCTTTGCCTGGCGGCACCACTTCCGGCGCCTGCATCCGTTCCGCCTGCCACCCGCGCTACGGGAAGAAGCGAACGACAAGGGTGATGCGGAGGGTGGAGTTCTGACCGAGGCGGAGCGCGACCGGTTCCGTCCCGTCGCGGACGCACTTGACCTGTTGCGCCGATTGCACCGCGGCCGGAATGACGTCCCGATCGCCCGGACCATCGGGATGCTGCTCGACGCGACGCGCGCGCACGCCGGCCTCGCGATGCGCCCCGCGGGGGAACAGGCGCTCGCCAACGTGTTGCACATCGGCGAGATGGCGCGCCGCTACGAAGAGCGGGGCGGACTGTCGTTCCGGGGGTTCCTCGATCACCTGGAGCACGAAGCGGCGGAGCATCAGGCGGGCGAGGCCCCGATCCTGGAGGCAACCAGCGACGGCGTCCGGATCATGACCGTGCACGCCGCGAAGGGGCTCGAGTTCCCGGTCGTCATCCTTGCCGATCCGACCTGCGGCCTGTCCAAGACGACTGCGGACCGGTTCATCGATTCGGCGAATGGTCTCTGCGCGATCCGCCTGGCGGGCTGGTCACCGCTCGACCTGATCGATCACCAGGATGAGGAGCTCGCACTGGAGAAGGAAGAAGCCCTCCGCCTGTCGTACGTCTCGGCGACGCGCGCGCGCGACCTGCTGGTGGTTCCCGCCGTGGGCGATGCGCCCGAACTGGACGACTGGACCGAAAAGCAGGGACGCAAGAACCATGCGCTCGTCAGTGGATGGTCGAGCCCGTTGTACTCCGCGATCTATCCGCCGATCACACGGCGCCAGCGCCCGCTTCCTGCGCCCGGCTGTCCGGAGTTCGGACGCGATTCCGTGCGGTCGCGAGGTCGTGACGACACCGGCGCGACGGAGGCGACCGTCGCGCCCGGCCTCCACCGGTGGAGCTTCGACAGAGACGTGGTGGTGGCCGACATCACTGCCCATGTCAGGAGGGAAACGGGTGATGGTGAGGCCGGCGGCAGGCGAGCGCCTGGCACGCCGGGTGCAACCGTCGTGCCGTTTCGCGATCCGGGTACGCGTGGCGACGTCAGTGCGCGGGAGCCGAGTCGGCCCCCCACCGACCACGAGGTGGTCTGGTGGGATCCGAACCGCCTCGAGCTCGGTGTCACGGCGCCGTTCGGGATCCGACAGACGGAGTTGCTCTCGAAGCAGGCCTCCGGTGAGGTGGTCGAAGAGGGTCTCCAGCGCTACCGGGAGTGGCGGCGGCGGCATGACGATACGGTGGAGCAGGGAGCGCGTCCCAGTCTGGAACTGACCCGCGTAACGGAGCGCGCCCGGATGGAGGCGGAGCGGGCGGACGGATCCACCGCGCCCGACGGGGTTCAGGTGATCGACCTGGACCGCGCCGCCGGCCGTCCGGGCGGGAAGCGCTTCGGTGCACTCGTTCACAAGCTGCTCGAGACGGTTCCCTTCGACATGGGAAATGACGAGCCGGCGCCGGTGAATGGACTGGCGCGTCTGCATGGACGGGTGCTGGGCGCGTCGGACGACGAAGTCAGGGCGGCCGCCGACGTGGCGCGCCGGGCGCTTGCGCACCCGCTGATCGCTCGCGCCCGGAACGCGCTTGTCCGGGGCGACTGCCGTCGTGAGGCGCCGGTCAGCATGCGCGCCGATGACAACGTGTTGATCGAAGGCGTGGTTGACGTTGCTTTCCGGGAGGAGGGCGCGTGGACCGTCATTGACTACAAGACGGATCTCGAGACTGACGAGACGGACACCACCCTGGATATCTACCGCCGCCAGGTCGCCCTGTACGCCGAGATGATTGCCCGCGCCACGGGCGAACCCGCTACCGGTGTGTTGCTGAAGGTCTAGCGCGCACCGGTCGCGCTGCCCCCTGTGTCAGAATGACGGCGAGGTGTGGAAAGGTGAGCGCCAGTAGGAGAAAACGGTCTTCGCGCGGTCGGCCAAGCCCGGCGCCGCGGGCGCGGGGCGTGGTTGGGAGCGGTGGTCGCGCCTGGTTGGGAGGCGCGCCGCTCGGACCGATCCTGGTGCTGCTGCTGATCGCGGCGGCGGTGAGCGTTGGCCTCATACGGTCGGCAGGACTGGGCGGTGCGACGGCCGAGACGGTCGCACTACAGTCGCCCTCTGACGGCGTCGAGTCCCTCTCCGTCAACGTCCTCCGCCGATTTGCCCACGACACCTCCGCCTATACGCAGGGCCTGATCTGGTCGGAGAGCAAGCTGTACGAAAGCACCGGCCAGTACGGAGCCTCGACGCTCCGCCGTGTCGATCCGCAGACCGGAACGGTGGAGCAACGGGTCGGCATCTCGCCCGCCTACTTCGGTGAGGGGCTCGCGCGCGTCGGCGACCGGTTGATCATGCTCACCTGGAAGGCGCAACGCGCGATGGTCTTCGAGTTCGACGGCTTCGCGCCCGCCGGGACGTTCCGCTACCGGGGCGAGGGGTGGGGTTTGTGCGACGACGGCGCGCGCCTGATCATGAGCGACGGCTCCGACCTCCTCACGTTCCGCCATCGCGAGACGTTCGATCCGGTCGGTTCGGTGCCAGTGACGTTGCGCGGGGCGCCGCTCCGGCAGATCAACGAACTGGAATGCGTCGGCGATGCGGTCTACGCGAACGTCTATCAGCAGGAGTTCCTGGTTCGGATCGATCCGTCGACGGGCCGCGTCACGCAGTACATCGACGCGACCGGCCTGCTGACGCGCGAGGAGCGGCGCGGGACGGACGTGCTGAACGGGATCGCGTACGACCCCGAGGCAGAGACCTTCTACATCACCGGCAAGCTCTGGCCGGCGATGTTCGAAGTGACGTTCGAGTAGTCACCGGCGGGGCACCGCAGTGCGGCCGACGTCACCCCCGCCGCTGCTGTATCCGTCTGGCGTCGCTACGGCCCCGGACGAACCGTCGCTGCTGTCGGCAGCACTGATGATGGCGGTGGATCCACCGGAACCGTCGCTGCCTACTGCCGGCTTGGCCGCCGCCGCCCGTTCGCGGATCCGCGTGTAGCCGAGACCCTTCACGGCGCGGGGCGCCTGATTGGCGATCTCGCTCACGCCGGCCTCGCCGACATCGACAACCTCATTGAGACGAAAAACTCGTTACGCGCAAGGTCGTAGAAGTCTCCCTGCGCGCGCGCCCGCTGCCAGCTGAAGTGGAGGCCGACCATCGCGCGGGGACGGGCCGAAAGCGAAGTCGGGTTGCTGTTCCTCGCCTGCCGACGCCGCGCCGGGCGTCGCCAGCAGACCGGCCACAGTCACACTGGCGGCGAGCGCGAAACGCGAGGGGCGAGGCAAGCTCGGCCAGCCGATGTTCGATGTCTTACTTAGCGCCGCGGAACGGCTGTGCGGCCGCCGCCGCCGCCGCCACCACCGCCGCCACCGCCGCCGCCGCCACCGCCGCCGCCACCGCTGGTGTAGCCGCCTCTGCTGACGCCGGCGCCGGACGAGCTGCCGCCGGAACGGGTCGCGACACCACTCCCCGATCCTCCGCCACCGCTTCCCCCGCGGGCTACGGCGCGGCTGGCGCCGGTCCGCTCGCGCACTTGCGTGTAGCCGACACCGTTGACGGCGCGGGGCGTCGCATCAGCCTCTCCGATGCCGCTCGCATCGCGGATATTGACGAAGGGGTTGGTGCCGTAGTTGTAGAAGTACGGGTTGTAACCGCGGCCCCACGCGCCGTAGCCCAGCGGTGCCAGGTAGTACGGGTAGAGATCGCTGTACCAGATCGGATCGTACGTGCCGGCCCAGCCGATCCCGCCGGCGCTGCTGCCAAAACTGCCCCAGCCGCCACCGCCACCGCTCCGGCGCTGCACCGTGAAGCGCTCGGGATGGGCGAGGGCGACCAGCAGGTCGATAACGCCGCCGTTGATGCCGGCGTCGTCCAGTTCAATGAGCGCCGCGGCATCGAGGTCGAGCCGTGGCTCGGTCTCGGTCAGCATGGCCTCGACGACACGCGGGTCGACGCTCTGCGCAGCGTCCCGGATCCCTGGGAGCGTCACTGCCGCCCCGGCGCGCACGCGCGCCTGACGGATCTCGTCGCGCGAGGCGCGGAGCGCGTCGTCATTCAGGCTGCCGCCGCTCGACGCGGGTGTGTAGCGTCGAATCTCCATGTGCTGCCGGTCGCCGACGGTGACCAGTTGCAGGTCAACCCACGTGGCGCGCCCGGACAGAAAGCTGATGCCGCTCGTCTGGCGCGCCGCCGTGTCGTCGCCGCAACCCAACTCGGCGTTTGTGTAGAGGCGGAACCCGTCTTTCGACCAGGTGCGTTGTTCCCAACCGCTGCAGTCGCCGTCGGTGACGTCGCGGCGGCGCCCATCGGCGACGAGCGTCCGTTCCACCATCACCTCGCCCCCACCCCGCGCGGCGAGTTGGACTCCCTTGCCGTCGGGTGTCGTAGCGGGGGTCATGCAGACGACCGTGCGGTCCGGAAACTGCGAGCCGCTGCCCTCGGCACGTTCCAGCTGCTCCTCCCAGAGCTGCCAGCAGCCGAACCAGGGAAGCCAACGCGCGTCCGATTCTCCCGCCACGATCTCCGTCTGCCCCGCGGCCAGGGTCGTCGAAACGTCCCGATCCTGAGCCACGGACGGGGACGCCAGCACCAGGCTGGCGGCGAGCATCGCGAATACCGTCTGCTGCATGATCCGCATCGCTTCTTCCTCTATATGCGTCGTTCCGTCGTGTCAGCGCAGCGATGGCGCTGACGGGCATCTCCGTCCACTATGCGTCAAAACGCAAACCGAATGCCAGCCTCAATCCGGACGCCCGCGAGATCCATGGGCTCGAACTCGGGGAAAGCATCCCCGAGATCCGCGGCCGCCTGGGCGTAGATGATTTCCACCGTTGCCGAGGTTCTGGGTGTCAACCGGACATCGGCGCCCGCAATAAAGTGGGTACTGCCGGTCCAGCCCACCGATTCGATTGTCGCGGAGAAGAGCGCGCCGTCGTTCGCGTCGACGAATTCACCTTCCTGGATCAGTCCGTACCGGATCAGTCCGACTCCGACGCCAACGTAGGGCACGACGCGGCCGGGAATCCAGACGTAGGTCCCGATGGCCCGCCCGCGCGGCAGCAGCGCCAGCGTGAGGCTTGTGCTCAGTTCAGTCTGGCTGAGTGTCGTGTCCTGATAGATCGGCAGGTTATCCGAGCCCTCGAAGTGGCGCAGTTCCGAGGGCTGGAACATGTGGAGGTAGTGCATGCCGACCCGGTAGTCGAGCCGCGGTGTGATCGCGTAGCCTACGTCGAAGGCGACCCCCGGCCCGTTGAAACTGAAGCGTCCGGACTCAGGGTCTTTCGGGTCTTCGCCTGGGTTCCCCGGCGCGAACAGGTGCATCTGGACGAACTCGTAGAAATCTCCTTCCGCCCGCGCCAGGTTTTGGAGGCCGCGGAGGGCAATCGACCAGCGCGGCCATCCGAACGCGAAATCCGCGTCCTGTTCCTCGTCGGCCGCCGCTGCGGTTCCGGGCGTGGCGAGCAGACCGGTCGCTATCACGCCGGCCGCGAGCGCGAAACGAACCGATCGGAGGCGGGCGATGCGGTTGGCGTGCATGGGCTCAAAGGGTTGCAAGAACCGTACCATCCCGCAAGGCCCGCCGACAACGGCCCGCCGACAACGGCCGGCCGCCACCGGCGCCGCCCGCCCCGGGTGACACCCCTGTCCGACCGAGCGGACAGGCAGCCAACCCGCCCGCCCCGGGTTGCTCGCGGGCGCGGCAATGCAGGCGGGTGGCTGTGCTATGCTGCGAGTCGAGAGCGAGGGAGGCGCGGCCAATCGCGAGGGTTGTGACCCGGGCAACCCTTCCCGTCCAGAGCGGACAGCGGCTGTTTGGGTCCGCCGTGTGTCGGGCCGAATCTCTCTGGAGCAGCCGATGCGTCCGTCACGGATTGCGCGCGTTGCGGTAGTTGTGTCGGCGCTGATCGCCGCAGCGGTGGCGGTTCGCCCGGCCGACACGGATCCGGCGCTGCCGCCTCCCGCGCCGGTTCCGGCCGCCGTTCCGGTTGCACTTCCGGTTGACAATACCCAGCCCGACGACGGCCTCCATGCCGAGCAGCGGGGCGCCCAGCAGACGTTCGACCCCCGTGACCTGCTCCGCCGCGGCCGTGGCACGCTCGATAGCCCTGCGGGACCGCACGAGTTCTACTTCACGCGCGCCATCTACAACAGCGGCTGGGGCTATTCCCGCTGGGCAATCGACTACCCGAAGGCGGATCGGCAATTCATGACGGTGGTCAACCGCCTGATCGACCTCGACGGCTCGCCCTACGAGAATGCAATCCGCCTCGACGACCCGAACATCCGGAAGTACCCCTTCCTGTATGCGCTCGAGGTAGGGGACATCGCACTGAGCCGTCCCGAGATCGAAGGGTTGCGCGACTACCTGCTGGCGGGCGGCTTTCTCGTAATCGACGACTTCTGGGGATCGTGGCAGTGGGCTGCCTTCGAGCGGCAGATCCGCGAGGTTTTCCCGGAATACCCGATCATCGATATCCCGATCGAGCATCCGGTCTTCAACACCGTGTACCGGATCGACGAGATCATGCAGGTACCGGCGATCGGGAACTTCTATGGCGGGCGGACCTGGGAGCAGGACGGCTACGAAGCGCACGTCCGCGGCATCTTCGATGAGAAGGGCCGGCTGATGGTGCTGATTAACTGGAACACTGACCTGGGCGACGCGTGGGAATGGGCGGAGCGCCCCGAGTACCCGCTGAAGTTCTCAACCTTTGCCGTGGAGATGGGCATCAACTTCATCGTGTATGCGATGAGCCACTAGCCCTTCGGCGCCATGTTCGACGCGATCTTCGAGTTCTTCTTCAAGTACCGCCCGCTCATGTTCGAGCAGGGTTATTTCGCGTTGCGCGCGTCCTGGGTCGGCGGCCTTGCCGCCCTGGCCGCGATCGTGGCCGGCTTCGCGACCTGGCGGTCATACGCGCAGGTGCGGGGTAACAGCCAGCCGGTCGATCGGCTGATCCTGACCGTCGTCCGCCTCGCCGCGTTCGCGGTGCTCGCCTTCTGCCTGATGCAGCCGGTGCTGATCCTGTCGTCCGTCGTGCCGCAGCAGAACTTCCTCGGCATCCTGATCGACGAGTCTCGCAGCATGCGGATTGCGGACACCGACGAGACGCCGCGGCTTCAGTTCGTGCAGGAGCAGCTCGCCGCGACGGAGGGTCCGTTGCGCGCTGCGCTGAACGAGCGCTTCTCGCTCCGCTTCTTCGGTTTCGCCAACGAGACGGATCGTCTCGACGTCGTGAACGAACTGACCTACGACGGGACGCGCACGCACCTGGGGCAGGCACTGGAGCGGGCGCAGGATGAACTGTCCGACGTGCCCCTCTCCGGCCTCGTCGTGGTGACCGACGGCGCCGACAACGCGGCCGAAGGTCTGGCGGAGTCGTTGTTGCCGGTGCAGGCGGCGGGCGTGCCGGTCTTCACGGTCGGCCTCGGGCGCGAGGAATTCGATCGCGACATCCAGCTCGGCCGTGTCGACACGCCCCGCCGGGTTCTCCGCGGCGCGTCGCTCGTCACGGATGTCGTGGTTTCGCATCGCGGCTACCAGGGCGAGACCGTGAGCGTGCAGGTGGAGGACGAGGGCCGCATCGTCGGCACCGAGGAAGTCACGCTCGGTGCCGACGGCGATCTCGAGACGGTGCGACTCCGCTTCACCGCCGGCGAGGAGGGGCCGCGGCTGTTCACCTTCCGCGTCACCCCGCAGCCGGGCGAGATGGTGACGCAGAACAACGTCCGCGATTCGCTCGTCGTGGTCGACGACCGGCGCGAGAAGATCCTCTATTTCGAAGGCGAGCCCCGCTTCGAGGTGAAGTTCCTCCGCCGCGCGGTCGAAGACGACGAGAACCTGCAGGTGGTGATCCTGCAGCGAACCGCGGAGAACAAGTTCATGCGGTTCAACGTCGACGGTCCCGACGACCTGGTCGGCGGCTTCCCCACGACGCGAGGCGAACTGTACGACTACAGCGGGCTCATCCTCGGCAGCATCGAGGCGAACTACTTCACGCCGGATCAGCTCCGGATGATCGGCGACTTCGTCAACCACCGGGGCGGCGGCCTCCTGATGCTGGGGGGGCGGCGCTCGTTCGGAGAGGGAGGCTATGCCGGGACGCCGGTTGCCGACGTGCTCCCGGTGGTGCTGGGCGAGGAGGCGGCCGACGGCGACGAGAGCTTCTTCACCGAGATCGCGGTCGAGACGACCCGCGCCGGCGCGACGCATGTCGCCACGCAGATCGCCGACACGGAAGAGGCTTCGGCAGCGCGCTGGCAGGAACTGCCCCCGATCACGGTGGTGAACCCGATTACCGAGGTGAAGCCTGGCGCGACAACGTTGCTGACCGGTTCGGGCGGCGACCTGGTGCTGCTGGCGTTCCAGCGCTACGGCGCCGGCAAGTCGCTTGCGTTCCCGGTGCAGGATTCCTGGACCTGGCAGATGCACGCGGACATCGCGGTCGATGACATGACGCACGAGACCTACTGGCGGCGGCTGCTCCGCTGGCTGGTAGACGGCGTGCCGGATCAGGTGACGATCGACCTGCCAACTGACCGCGCGCAGCCGGAGGAGACGGTGGAGATTCTGGCGTCCGTCGGCGACGCCAACTTCGAGGAACTGAACAACAGCCTCGTGATGGCGTCGGTCACCCACCCTGACGGCAACTTCACCGACCTGCCGATGGAGTGGACGGCCGAGCGTGACGGCGAGTACCGCACATCGTTCACACCGTCCGCCGAGGGGTTCTACGAGGTGCGGGTCGAAGCGATGTCGGGCGACGAACTGCTGGGCGAGGATGTCGCCTACGTGCAGGTGTCGCCGAGCGACGCCGAATTCTACGACTCGACGATGCGCGCGCCGCTGCTGGAGCGGATTGCCGACGAGACGGGCGGGCGCTTCTACACGCCGGAGACGGTCGACACGCTCGCGGACGACATTCAGTACGTCGGCGGCGGCGTCACCGTCGTTGAACAGCATGACCTGTGGGATATGCCGGCGCTGCTCCTCCTCCTCGCTCTGCTGGTGCTGGGAGAATGGGGTTTCCGCCGCTTGCGGGGGCTGGCCTGATGCGCTTGGCGGTTCGAACCGCGGCAATCGCCGCGGCGCTGCTGTTTTCCGTTTCCGCTGCGCCGGTCCGTGCGCAGCAGACGCAACTGCTGCTGGTGGTCGGCCTGGGTGGCGACCCTATGTACACGGAGCAGTTCCACGGCTGGGCGACGTCGTTGATCGACTCCGCCATGGAGAACTACGGGGTGCCGGCCGACAACATCACGTATCTTGGCGAGAAGGTGGAGATCGATCCGGAACGGATCGCTGAGCGCTCGACGCGCGAAAACGTCGCGGCCGCGATCGAGGCGATCGCCGAGAGGGCCGGACCAACCGACCATGTCGCGATCGTGTTGTTCGGCCATGGCACCTTCGCCGACGGACCAAAGTTCAGCTTGCCGGGGCGCGACCCGTCGGCGGAGGACTTCGCGCCGATGCTCGACCAGCTCGGTCGCCGCCGCGTCACGTTCGTCAATACGGCGAGTTCGAGCGGGCCCTTCGTCGAGGCGCTGTCGGCCGAAGGCCGGGTCGTGATGACGGCGACGCGCAACGGACGCGAGTACAACGCGACGCGCTTCGGTGGCTATTTCGTCGAGGCGTTCGGCGAGGGCGGTGACGAGGCGGATCAGGATCGTGACTCTCGTGTCTCGATGCTCGAGGCGTTCACCTACGCGCGGCTGAAGGTGCTCGCCGAGTACGAGACCGAAGGGACGCTCCGGACCGAGCACGCGCTGCTAGACGACAACGGCGACGGCGAAGGGACCGAGGAGCCGGATCCGCTCGAAGGGGACGGGATGCTGGCGCGGACCGCGTTCCTGACGGCCGGCGAGGTGCTTGCCGCCGAGCGGATGCCGTTCGCCGACGACCCGGAACTGGCGCCCCTCTACGCCGAGCGCACCGACCTCGAAACGCGGATCGACGAACTGCGGATCCTGCGGGGCGGCGCCGATCAGGCCGCCTACGAGGCGGAACTGGAACGGCTGCTGATCGAACTCGCCCTCAAGAGCCGCCAGATCCGTCAACTCGAAGAAGTCAGGGAAGGCGCGGCCGACGCGACGGATCCGCGATGAGCATGCGGACCGTGGTGGCGGCGTCGCTCCTCCTGGCGGTTTCGGCCGCCGGGATCGCGGGCTTCGCGTACAGCGGCGCCCCGGCCGACGGGGCGGAAGATGTCCGGCCCGGGAATGTCCCCTACGACGGCCGCTTCACCTTCGTGCGGATCAGTTACGAGATGTACTGGGGCCTGCGGAGCGGTGCGTTCCGGGGCGACGTGAAGTGGGCGCATGACTATCCGCACGCGGAGTCGAACTTCGGCCGGATCGTCGAGGAGATCAGCAACCTCGATATCGTGCTTGCCCCGAACGGCGGCAACGTCTTGCCGCTCGACGATCCGATGCTCACCCGCTACCCGATCGTCTACATGGCGGAGCCCGGCTTCTGGCGGCCGTCTGACGAAGACCTCCAGGCGCTCGGCAACTACCTGCGCAAGGGAGGCTTCATCATCCTCGATGACTTCACCGGGGACCACTGGTACAACCTGACGCGGCAACTCGACCTGGCGATTCCGGGGCTCGTGCCGGTGGAACTGACCGCCGATCACCCGATCTTCCATTCGTTCTTCGAAATCGACACGCTCGAGATGGCGCCGATGTATGGTCCGCCCCCGACGTTCTGGGGAATCTTCGAGAACAACGATCCGACCGGGCGGATGATGGGGATCATCAATTACGAGAACGATATCGGGGAGTACTGGGAGTACTCCGACACCGGCTGGTTCGCGGTCGACGTGACGAACGAGGCGTACCGGTTCGGGGTCAACTACGTGATGTACGCACTGACGCATTAACACTGACGCACCTGACCACTGGAGGACTGATTCGTGCCACTGAATATCATCGGCAGGCCCGAGCCGAACGACGAGGAACAGACGGGTACCGAGCAGACAGTCGCGACCGGCCCCGAGCCGGACATCCCGGCGGCCGGCTCGGCTGCGGTCGCCACGTTACCTGCCGGCTCGGGCGACAGTGCGGCGGGCGATCTGGAGTCGGCCGATGACATCGCGCTGGCTGACAAGATGAAGGCGGGCCGC